>NZ_CM175007.1:0-7500 GCF_057924895.1 Bacillus sp. LH1
TTGGAAAATATCTCTGATTTATGGAATAGTGCCTTAAAAGAATTAGAAAAAAAGGTAAGCAAGCCTAGTTATGAGACATGGTTAAAATCCACAACGGCTCATAACTTGAAGAAAGACGTATTAACGATTACAGCTCCGAATGAATTTGCTCGTGACTGGCTAGAATCTCATTACTCCGAACTAATTTCAGAAACACTATACGATTTAACAGGGGCAAAATTAGCAATTCGCTTTATTATTCCCCAAAGTCAAGCTGAAGAGGACATTGATCTGCCTCCAGTTAAGCCGAATCCAGCACAAGATGATTCAGCTCATTTACCACAGAGCATGTTAAATCCAAAATATACATTCGATACATTTGTTATTGGCTCTGGTAACCGTTTTGCCCATGCAGCTTCATTAGCTGTAGCTGAGGCGCCAGCTAAAGCGTATAATCCACTCTTTATTTACGGGGGAGTTGGACTTGGAAAGACACATTTAATGCACGCAATTGGTCATTATGTAATTGAACATAATCCAAATGCAAAAGTTGTATATTTATCATCAGAAAAATTTACAAATGAATTTATTAACTCTATTCGTGATAATAAAGCTGTTGATTTTCGTAATAAATATCGTAACGTAGATGTTTTATTGATAGATGATATTCAATTTCTTGCTGGAAAAGAACAGACTCAAGAAGAGTTTTTCCATACATTTAATGCATTACACGAAGAAAGTAAACAAATTGTAATTTCTAGTGACCGACCACCAAAAGAAATTCCAACTTTAGAAGATCGTCTTCGTTCCCGCTTTGAATGGGGACTTATTACAGACATTACGCCGCCAGATTTAGAGACACGAATTGCGATTTTACGCAAAAAAGCAAAAGCTGAAGGGCTTGATATACCAAATGAAGTTATGCTTTATATCGCAAATCAAATTGATTCAAATATTCGTGAATTAGAAGGTGCACTTATCCGAGTTGTAGCTTATTCATCTTTAATTAATAAAGATATTAATGCTGATTTAGCAGCTGAAGCACTTAAAGATATTATTCCAAATTCTAAGCCGAAAATTATCTCTATTTATGATATTCAAAAAGCTGTCGGGGACGTTTATCAAGTGAAATTAGAAGATTTTAAAGCGAAAAAACGTACAAAATCAGTTGCGTTTCCTCGCCAAATTGCAATGTATTTATCGCGCGAACTTACAGATTCCTCTTTACCAAAAATAGGTGAAGAATTTGGTGGACGTGATCATACAACAGTTATCCATGCCCATGAAAAAATCTCTAAACTACTAAAAACCGATACGCAATTACAAAAGCAAGTTGAAGAAATTAATGGTATTTTAAAGTAGTAGCTGAATAGTGTGAATAACTTACCTTGTTTTACGCACAGTCTATCCACATGTAGATAGACTGTTTTTACATCCTTTAGCGGGGTTATCCACATATCCACAAGCCCTATTACTATTACTACTATTTTTTATCTTTATTAATTAAATAAAATCTTATACTTACCGGAGGTTTTTCTTTATGCGTTTTACAATACAAAAAGACTATCTTGTAAGAGGTGTACAAGATGTAATGAAGGCAGTTTCTTCTCGTACAACAATCCCAATTCTTACGGGAATTAAAGTTGTAGCAACTGAAGAAGGAGTTACATTAACAGGAAGCGATGCTGATATTTCAATTGAATCGTTTATTCCAGTCGAAGAAGATGGAAAAGAAATCGTAGAAATAGCTCAATCAGGAAGCATTGTTTTACAGGCAAAATATTTTAGTGAGATCGTAAAAAAACTACCTAAAGACACTGTCGAAATTTCTGTAGAAAATCATTTTATGACAAAAATAAAATCTGGAAAATCAGAGTTTAACTTAAATGGTTTAGATTCTGCAGAATATCCGTTATTGCCACAGATTGAAGAACATCATGTATTTAAGATACCAACAGATTTACTTAAACATATGATCAGACAAACTGTATTTGCAGTTTCTACTTCTGAAACAAGACCAATCTTGACAGGTGTAAACTGGAAGGTATATAACAGCGAGTTAACTTGTATTGCAACAGATAGTCATAGGCTGGCACTTCGAAAAGCAAAAATTGAAGGACATAACATTGCAGATGAATTCCAAGCTAATGTTGTTATCCCAGGTAAGAGCTTAAATGAATTAAGTAAAATTTTAGATGAGTCTGAAGAAATGGTAGATATCGTTATTACGGAGTATCAAGTATTATTCCGTACAAAACATTTATTATTCTTCTCAAGATTGTTAGAAGGGAATTATCCTGATACGACACGTTTAATTCCGGCAGAGAGTAAAACGGATATTTTTGTGAATACAAAAGAATTCCTACAAGCAATTGATCGCGCTTCACTATTAGCAAGAGATGGCCGCAATAACGTTGTTAAATTATCAACTTTAGAGCAAGAAATGCTAGAGATTTCTTCGAATTCACCAGAAATCGGAAAAGTTGTTGAAGAAGTACAATGCGAAAAAGTAGATGGAGAAGAGTTAAAAATATCTTTTAGTGCAAAATATATGATGGATGCATTGAAAGCTTTGGATAGTACAGAGATTAAAGTTAGCTTTACTGGGGCGATGAGACCGTTCTTAATTCGTACAGTAAATGATGATTCAATTATTCAATTAATTTTACCGGTTCGTACTTACTAGGTAAGGAATAAGGGTTGCTAGTTTAAAGATGCTAGTGGCCCTTATTTGATTTTTGGGTATTACTTTCCTAATGCTAGTTTATTTAGTACAATGAAAGAATGAACACTTTCAGAAAGTGAGCGATTTTATGAAACGTATTAAAATTTCAACAGAGTATATTACACTAGGACAATTTTTAAAGTTAGCTGATGTAATTGATACAGGTGGCGCTGTAAAATGGTTTTTACAAGAATATGAAGTGTACGTGAACAACGAACTTGAAAATAGAAGAGGTCGCAAACTATATGCGAATGATGTTATTGAAATTCCAGGAAGCGGAACTTTCCAAGTTCAGGCATAAAGGGGGAGCCCTTTGTTTATTTCAGAAATACAATTAAAAAACTATCGCAATTATGAAAAATTAGAGCTTTCCTTTGAAGATAAGGTAAATGTAATTATCGGCGAAAATGCGCAAGGGAAAACAAATTTGATGGAAGCTATTTATGTTTTAGCGATGGCGAAATCTCATAGAACCTCTAATGATCGCGAACTTATCCGCTGGGATGAAGATTTTGGTCAAATAAAAGGGAAATTACAAAAAAGAAACAGTTCTTTGTCTTTGGAATTAAATATTTCGAAAAAAGGTAAAAAGGCAAAATTAAATCAACTTGAACAGCAAAAGTTAAGTCAATATATTGGCGTGATGAACGTTGTCATGTTTGCCCCAGAAGATTTAAATCTTGTAAAAGGAAGCCCTCAAGTAAGAAGACGCTTTTTAGATATGGAATTAGGACAAATAGCTCCTGTATATTTGTATGAATTAAGTCAATATCAAAAGGTGCTCACGCAACGAAATCACTTGTTGAAAAAAATGCAAGGGAATAGTAAGAATGAGGAAACGATGTTGGATGTATTTACACTTCAACTAATTGAGCATGGTGCGAAAATACTGCAAAAACGTTTTGAATTTTTGCATTTGCTACAGGAATGGGCAGCTCCAATTCATCGAGGTATAAGCCGTGGATTAGAAGAGTTAGAAATTGTCTATAAACCAAGTGTAGATGTATCAGAATCAATGGATTTGTCGAAAATAAAAGAAGTATACTATGAAAGTTTTCAATCTGTGAAACAACGTGAAATTTTCCGTGGTACGACTTTAATTGGTCCTCATCGTGACGATTTACAATTCTTCGTTAATAGTAAAAATGTTCAAGTCTTTGGTTCGCAAGGACAACAACGAACGACCGCACTATCCCTAAAATTAGCTGAAATTGAATTGATTTATTCAGAGGTTAAAGAATATCCAATCCTTTTGTTGGATGATGTTTTATCAGAATTAGATGATTATCGTCAATCACATCTTTTAAATACAATTCAAGGAAAAGTGCAAACATTTGTTACAACGACGAGTGTCGACGGAATTGAACACGAAACATTAAAAGAAGCGAAAACAATTCATGTAACGAACGGCACTGTAGATTGTGAAATAGATAGGGAATAACCCCTGTTTAAATGGAAAAGTAGGTGATCTTTGTGTCAATGGAACAAAAGCAAATGCAAGAAAATGCATATGATGAAAGTCAGATACAGGTGCTTGAAGGACTAGAGGCAGTTCGGAAACGCCCTGGTATGTATATTGGATCTACAAGTGGAAAAGGGCTTCACCATCTTGTTTGGGAAATCGTAGATAATAGTATTGATGAAGCACTTGCAGGTTATTGTGATGAAATTAATGTTAGTATCGAAGAAGATAATAGTATTCGTGTAACGGATAATGGGCGTGGTATTCCGGTTGGTATACAAGAAAAAATGGGACGTCCAGCTGTAGAAGTTATTATGACTGTTCTCCACGCCGGTGGTAAATTTGGCGGTGGCGGTTATAAAGTTTCTGGTGGTTTACATGGTGTTGGGGCATCGGTTGTAAATGCTCTATCAACAGAATTAGAAGTATTTGTACATCGTGAAGGTAAAATCCATTACCAAAAATACGAAAGAGGTATTCCGGTTGCGGATTTAAAAGTCATTGGTGACACCGATCAAACAGGAACAATAACTCGATTTAAACCAGATCCGGAAATTTTCCAAGAAACAACAGTATACGATTTTGATACGCTAGCAACTCGTATGCGTGAATTAGCGTTTTTAAATCGTAATATTAAATTAACAATTGAAGATAAACGTGAACATAAGCAAAAGAAAGAATTCCATTACGAAGGTGGAATTAAATCATACGTTGAGCATTTAAATCGCTCAAAACAACCGATTCATGAAGAGCCTGTGTACGTAGAAGGTTCAAAAGATGGTATTCAGGTTGAGGTTTCTCTTCAATATAACGAAGGATACACAAATAATATTTACTCATTTACGAATAACATCCATACGTATGAAGGTGGTACACATGAGGTAGGTTTTAAAACAGCTTTAACTCGTGTAATCAACGACTATGGTCGTAAAAATAGCATTTTAAAAGATGCGGACAGTAATTTAACTGGTGAGGATGTTCGTGAAGGTTTAACAGCAATTGTATCAATCAAGCATCCAAATCCACAATTTGAAGGACAAACGAAGACAAAACTTGGGAATAGTGAAGCGAGAACAATTACAGAGTCTGTATTCTCAGAGGCATTTGAAAAGTTCTTACTAGAAAATCCTAATGTAGCGCGAAAAATTGTAGAAAAAGGTACGATGGCTGCACGTGCACGTGTAGCTGCGAAAAAAGCGCGTGAATTGACACGTCGAAAGAGTGCGTTAGAAGTTTCAAGTTTACCTGGTAAATTAGCTGATTGCTCTTCGAAAGATCCAGCAATTAGTGAAATTTACATCGTAGAGGGTGACTCTGCGGGTGGATCTGCAAAACAAGGACGCGATCGTCATTTCCAAGCAATTTTACCGCTGAAGGGTAAAATTATTAATGTGGAAAAGGCGCGCTTAGATAAGATTTTATCAAATGATGAAGTTCGTACAATTATTACGGCAATCGGTACAAATATTGGTGGAGACTTCGATATTGAAAAAGCACGCTATCATAAAGTTATTATTATGACCGATGCCGATGTTGATGGTGCACATATTCGTACCCTATTATTAACGTTCTTCTATCGTTATATGCGTCAAATAATTGAGTGTGGTTATATCTATATTGCACAGCCGCCATTGTTTAAAATACAACAAGGTAAAAAAATTCAATATGCTTACAACGATAAGGAACTTGAAAAAATCTTAGCTGAGCTACCAGCCCAGCCAAAACCAGGAATTCAACGTTATAAAGGTCTTGGGGAGATGAATCCAACTCAGCTATGGGAGACGACAATGGATCCAGAAGTACGTTCGTTACTTCAAGTTTCTCTTCAAGATGCAATAGAAGCAGACGAAACGTTTGAAATTTTAATGGGTGATAAAGTAGAACCGCGTCGTAACTTTATCCAAGAGAATGCAAAATACGTGAAGAACCTTGATATTTAAATGAGTAATGACAGGAATCTAAGTATTCCTGTCTTCTACATATAAATCAATGTATGTGTAACGGAAATGTAAGAGGAGGTGCTCGTTGATGTCAGACAATCAACAACAAGCACGAATTCGAGAAATTAATATTAGTCATGAAATGCGTACCTCATTTTTAGATTACGCAATGAGTGTTATCGTATCTCGTGCATTACCAGATGTTCGTGATGGATTAAAACCTGTGCATCGTAGGGTTTTATATGCGATGAATGATTTAGGAATTACAGCTGATAAAGCGTATAAGAAATCAGCACGTATTGTCGGTGAAGTAATCGGTAAGTATCACCCTCATGGTGATTCAGCCGTTTATGAAACAATGGTACGTATGGCGCAAGATTTTAGTCAACGTTATATGCTTGTAGATGGGCATGGTAACTTCGGTTCTGTAGATGGAGATTCAGCAGCAGCAATGCGTTATACAGAGGCAAGAATGTCTAAGATTTCTATGGAATTAATACGTGATATTTCAAAAAATACAATTGATTATCAAGATAACTATGATGGTTCCGAAAGAGAACCGATAGTACTACCAGCGCGTTTCCCTAATTTATTAGTAAACGGTACAACAGGTATTGCTGTTGGTATGGCAACAAATATACCGCCGCATCAGCTTGGCGAAGTAATTGATGGTGTGCTGGCATTAAGTCATAATCCTGATATTACTATCGCAGAATTGATGGAATATATTCCTGGTCCAGACTTTCCGACGGCAGGTTTAATTTTAGGAAGAAGTGGAATTCGAAGAGCTTATGAAACAGGTCGCGGTTCCATTATGCTTCGTGCTAAGGTTGAAATTGAAGAGAAGTCAAACGGTAAACAATCTATTATCGTAACTGAACTACCTTATCAAGTTAATAAGGCGCGATTAATTGAAAAAATCGCAGAATTAGTTCGCGATAAGAAAATTGAAGGTATTACAGATTTACGTGATGAATCAGATCGTAATGGTATGCGTATTGTCATGGAAGTACGTCGTGATGCTAATGCAAACGTACTATTAAACAATCTATATAAACATACAGCGCTTCAAACAAGTTTCGGTATTAATATGTTGTCTCTTGTAAATGGGGAGCCACAAGTACTAAATTTAAAACAAAATCTATATCATTATTTAGAGCATCAGAAGGTAGTAATTCGTAGACGTACTGCTTATGAATTAGAAAAAGCAGAAGCACGTGCTCATATTTTAGAAGGATTACGAATAGCTTTAGATCATCTTGATGAAGTTATTACGTTAATTCGTAGTTCAAAAACGGCAGATATTGCAAAGCAAGGCTTAATGGAACGTTTTGGTTTAAGTGAGAAACAAGCGCAAGCGATTTTAGATATGCGTCTGCAACGCTTAACTGGAT
>NZ_CM175007.1:12500-27500 GCF_057924895.1 Bacillus sp. LH1
TAGGCGAGGAGAGAATCCTAAGGTGTGCGAGAGAACTCTGGTTAAGGAACTCGGCAAAATGACCCCGTAACTTCGGGAGAAGGGGTGCTTTCTTAACGGAAAGCCGCAGTGAATAGGCCCAAGCGACTGTTTAGCAAAAACACAGCTCTCTGCGAAGCCGTAAGGCGAAGTATAGGGGGTGACACCTGCCCGGTGCTGGAAGGTTAAGGAGAGGGGTTAGCGTAAGCGAAGCTCTGAACTGAAGCCCCAGTAAACGGCGGCCGTAACTATAACGGTCCTAAGGTAGCGAAATTCCTTGTCGGGTAAGTTCCGACCCGCACGAAAGGTGTAACGATTTGGGCACTGTCTCAACCAGAGACTCGGTGAAATTATAGTACCTGTGAAGATGCAGGTTACCCGCGACAGGACGGAAAGACCCCGTGGAGCTTTACTGTAGCCTGATATTGAATTTTGGTACAGTTTGTACAGGATAGGCGGGAGCCATTGAAACCGGAGCGCTAGCTTCGGTGGAGGCGCTGGTGGGATACCGCCCTGACTGTATTGAAATTCTAACCTACGGGTCTTATCGACCCGGGAGACAGTGTCAGGTGGGCAGTTTGACTGGGGCGGTCGCCTCCTAAAGTGTAACGGAGGCGCCCAAAGGTTCCCTCAGAATGGTTGGAAATCATTCGTAGAGTGCAAAGGCATAAGGGAGCTTGACTGCGAGACCTACAAGTCGAGCAGGGACGAAAGTCGGGCTTAGTGATCCGGTGGTTCCGCATGGAAGGGCCATCGCTCAACGGATAAAAGCTACCCCGGGGATAACAGGCTTATCTCCCCCAAGAGTCCACATCGACGGGGAGGTTTGGCACCTCGATGTCGGCTCATCGCATCCTGGGGCTGTAGTCGGTCCCAAGGGTTGGGCTGTTCGCCCATTAAAGCGGTACGCGAGCTGGGTTCAGAACGTCGTGAGACAGTTCGGTCCCTATCCGTCGTGGGCGTAGGAAATTTGAGAGGAGCTGTCCTTAGTACGAGAGGACCGGGATGGACGCACCGCTGGTGTACCAGTTGTTCTGCCAAGGGCATAGCTGGGTAGCTATGTGCGGAAGGGATAAGTGCTGAAAGCATCTAAGCATGAAGCCCCCCTCAAGATGAGATTTCCCATAGCGTAAGCTAGTAAGATCCCTGAAAGATGATCAGGTTGATAGGTTCGAGGTGGAAGCATGGTGACATGTGGAGCTGACGAATACTAATAGATCGAGGACTTAACCATATAATATGTAGCAAATGTTATCTAGTTTTGAAGGAATATGCCTTCATAGTTTGGTGATGATGGCAGAGAGGTCACACCCGTTCCCATACCGAACACGGAAGTTAAGCTCTCTAGCGCCGATGGTAGTTGGGACCTTGTCCCTGTGAGAGTAGGACGTCGCCAAGCAACTAAAAACACAAGTCATTTGACTTGTGTTTTTTTATTTCCCATGAAATAGATTTGGTTCCATTAATAAAAAATTTGAAATATAGTAAGGGATTTTTTGAGCAGAAATACTTAGAAATTGATAAATAAATGGATAATCTTCAGAACCATAACTTCCAAGTAAGTCATACCACCAATCTGTTTCATATCTAGAAATCATGCTTAAATTATAGAGCAATAAATAATGAATGAGGAGTTCAGGTAATATTGGCTTA
Source organism: Bacillus sp. LH1 (assembly GCF_057924895.1). Classification (NCBI taxonomy): domain Bacteria; kingdom Bacillati; phylum Bacillota; class Bacilli; order Caryophanales; family Bacillaceae; genus Bacillus; species Bacillus sp. LH1. Next base: position 14,172 of record NZ_CM175007.1, read on the forward strand.
GGATTTCTAGGGTCAGTCGTAAGTGGCAAATAATAAGTATTAGTAAGATGTTCATAGTATAAAGGAGTACTGTACATAGGATTCCATGATTGAATAGGCGCTGTAAAAAGTAAATTCGATTCATTAGTCTTCTCAGGTACGTGTTGTATTGATAAATGCTTACAAGATGTTTCAATGTAACGAGAAAATCTCTCTTTAGTCATATGTAATCGATCTAGTAGGTTGACTGAAAAGGAGAGCTCATTTTTAATTGTTGAATCAATTTTATATAAAGTTGATCCTTTTTGACTATAACGAAATAAATTTTGTAATTCTGGAATATTTCCCATTAGTTCTAACATGTTAAATTTTTCTGCTTCTAAGTGTTTCATGTGAAACAGTTGTTCTGCAACATGAGTAAACAATCCGTTTTTTTGTACCTTCACCTCATCTTCTAAAAATTGATACCCTTGTTTTTTTCGTTTGCGAGTTGTAACGCCATGAGCTAAAACAGTAGTGGATTCAGGATAGTTAGGGTCAATAGTTAGTAGGCATGCTTTAAACAGTTGACTAATTCCATAAAATAACAACATTGGTTGAATGGAAAATGGAGCTGTCTTATATAATTCATAATAATTTTTCCCGTGTTCTAAGTAATAAATAAAGGGATAACAATTTTCAAAACTTTTTTTTTCTGCATCCTGAATAGAGGATTTTTCATAACAACGGGCAAGATAACGTTGTACGTTTTGAGATGAAAAAAAGAAACTTAACTGCTGCCAAGTACAAGATGTTTGATGCATATATTACGCTCCTTTTATTGTCTAAAAATTCTAACATATATATACGTCCTTGACAGTATTTTAACCAATTGATAAGCTACTAATAATAATTTCTGGTATCATAGGGGGAACAATTATGTGGGAATCTAAATTTGTTAAAGAAGGTTTGACTTTTGATGATGTATTACTTGTACCAGCTAGGTCAGATATATTACCAAGAGAAGTAAGTGTTAAAACAGTTTTATCTGAAAGCTTACAGCTAAACATCCCGTTAATTAGTGCAGGAATGGATACAGTAACAGAAGCTGACATGGCTATTGCAATGGCTCGCCAAGGTGGTTTAGGAATTATTCATAAGAATATGTCTATTGAGCAACAAGCAGAGCAAGTTGATAAAGTAAAGCGCTCTGAAAGCGGCGTTATTTCAGATCCTTTCTTCTTAACTCCAGAACATCAAGTATATGATGCAGAACATCTTATGGGAAAATATCGTATCTCAGGTGTACCGGTTGTAAATAATTTAGATGAGCGAAAATTAGTTGGTATTATTACAAACCGTGATATGCGCTTCATCCAAGACTACTCAATCAAAATTTCTGACGTAATGACAAAAGAACAATTAATTACAGCTCCAGTTGGTACTACACTGGAAGAAGCTGAAAAGATCCTACAAAAGTATAAAATTGAAAAACTCCCTCTTGTTGATAATAACGGTGTATTACAAGGGCTTATTACAATAAAAGATATTGAAAAAGTAATTGAATTCCCAAACTCTGCTAAGGATAAGCAAGGACGCTTATTAGTTGGAGCAGCAGTTGGTGTAACAGCGGATGCTATGCTTCGCATCGATGCATTAGTAAAAGCTAGTGTAGATGCAATTGTACTTGATACAGCACATGGACATTCTAAAGGTGTTATTGATAAGGTAAAAGAAGTTCGTGCTAAATACCCATCACTAAATATTATCGCTGGAAATGTTGCTACTGCTGAAGCAACGAAAGCATTAATTGAAGCTGGTGCAAACGTAGTTAAAGTTGGTATTGGACCAGGTTCTATTTGTACAACACGCGTTGTAGCCGGTGTTGGTGTACCACAATTAACTGCAGTTTATGATTGTGCAACAGAAGCTCGTAAACACGGTATTCCAGTTATTGCTGATGGTGGTATTAAGTACTCTGGTGATATGGTGAAAGCTTTAGCGGCAGGAGCACATGTTGTTATGCTAGGTAGCATGTTTGCAGGTGTTGCAGAAAGCCCTGGAGAAACTGAAATTTACCAAGGTCGTCAATTTAAAGTGTATCGTGGTATGGGTTCTGTCGGTGCGATGGAAAAAGGAAGTAAAGATCGTTACTTCCAAGAAGGTAATAAAAAGCTTGTCCCAGAAGGTATTGAAGGACGAGTGCCATATAAAGGACCTTTAGCAGATACAGTTCACCAATTAGTTGGTGGCTTACGTGCAGGTATGGGATATTGCGGAGCACAGGATTTAGAATTCTTACGCGAAAATGCACAATTCATTCGTATGTCAGGTGCTGGCTTACGTGAAAGTCATCCTCATCACGTACAAATTACAAAAGAGGCTCCAAACTACTCATTATAATGTCTTATATACAAATAGACAGAGATTTGATATCTCTGTCTATTTTTTTTTGATTATGTTAGAATAACGGTTATGTGAGTACATAGATATTGGGGGTAGCAAAAGTGAAAGGTATGTTTTGCAAAAGATTCATTGCTTTGGTAACAGTGCTTACACTAGCTTGTAGCATTTTTATGCCATATAGCAATGCATCAGCTGAAACAGGAGCCGCTTTAAACATTGAAGCAGGTGCGGCAATTTTAGTAGAAGCGAATTCTGGGAAAATTTTATATCAAAAGAATGCAGATGAATTATTATCCATTGCTAGTATGACAAAGATGATGAGTGAATATTTAGTTCACGAAGCAGTGGATAAAGGAAAACTTAAGTGGGACCAGAAAATTAAGGTTTCTGAATATGCATATAAGGTTTCACAAGATGCTTCATTATCAAATGTTGCATTAGAAAATGGTGGCTCTTATACAGTAAAAGAGTTATACGAAGCAATGGCAATCTTTTCTGCAAATGGTGCAACAATTGCATTAGCAGAAGCAATTGCAGGTAAAGAAGTAGACTTCGTAAAAATGATGAATGACAAATCGAAAGAACTAGGGTTAAAAAATTATAAATTTGTCAATTCTACAGGTTTAACGAATAAAGATTTAAAGGGAATGCATCCTGAAGGAACAACAGCGGATGAAGAAAATAAAATGTCTGCAAAGGATGTTGCAACTTTAGCACAACATTTAATTAAAGATTATCCAAAAGTGTTAGATACAGCAAAAATCCCTAAAAAAGAATTCCGTCCAGAAAAAGAGAAGTTTGGAATGTCGAACTGGAACTGGATGTTAAAGGGCTTAGTTAAAGAATATGATGGCGTAGATGGCCTAAAAACAGGCTCAACTCCAGAAGCAGGAGATTGCTTCACTGGTACGGTTGAAAGAAACGGAATGCGTTTTATTTCTGTAGTTATTAAAACAAGTTCTCATACAGCACGTTTTGATGAAACAAAGAAGTTATATGATTATGGATTTGCTAACTTTGAAGTGAAACAAATGTATAAAAAAGGTTCTTCAGTAAAAGGACAAGAAACAGTAAGAGTAGAAAATGCGAAAGATAAAGATGTAGCAGTTCAAACGAAACAAGCTATTTCACTTCCAGTGCCAAAAGGAAGTAAAGATGTTTATAAAACAGAATTAAAAGAATCAAGTAAGGGACAAGAAGCACCTATTAAAAAGGGAGCTGCGCTTGGTCAAATGGTAATTACGCCAAAAGATACAAACGACCCTGGATTTTTAACTGGTAAGTCACTGCAAGTGGATCTTGTAACGACATCTGAAGTAGAAGAAGCAAACTGGTTTACTCGTGCTATGCGCGGAATTGGTTCATTCTTTAGTGGTATGTGGAATAGTGCTGTTGATACAGTAAAAGGTTGGTTTTAAAAGCTCCTCACGATAGGAGCTTTTTTTTATTCCTATTTTTCATACCGACTTTATGAAAAAGTAGTAGACAAGCATCTGATAGTTAGTGGTAGAATGTAAGAGTATTCTTAATTTTCGCCTTTAACGGGGGAAAGCAATTCACCTAGGGGGGTTTTTGTACATGACAAATGTAACAGGGACAGAACGTGTAAAACGTGGAATGGCAGAAATGCAAAAAGGCGGCGTTATTATGGACGTAGTTAACGCTGAACAAGCAAAAATTGCAGAAGAGGCAGGCGCAGTTGCCGTTATGGCATTAGAGCGTGTACCAGCAGATATTCGTGCAGCAGGTGGCGTTTCTCGTATGGCAGACCCAACAATTGTTGAAGAAGTTATGGGTGCGGTGTCAATTCCGGTTATGGCAAAATGCCGTATCGGTCACCTTGTAGAAGCACGTGTATTAGAATCATTAGGGGTAGACTATATCGATGAGAGTGAAGTATTAACTCCTGCTGATGAAGTATACCATTTAAATAAACGTGATTACACAGTTCCATTTGTATGTGGTTGCCGTGATATCGGAGAAGCTGCACGTCGTATTGCAGAAGGTGCATCTATGCTTCGTACAAAAGGTGAACCAGGAACAGGAAACATTGTAGAGGCAGTGCGTCATATGCGCCAAGTCAATGCAGAAATCCGTCAAGTTGCGAGTCTACGTGAAGATGAGTTAATGACATATGCAAAAAATACTGGCGCTCCTTACGAAGTATTACTTGAAATTAAACGTCTTGGTCGCTTACCAGTTGTAAACTTTGCGGCAGGTGGTGTAGCAACACCAGCAGATGCAGCATTAATGATGCAACTTGGTGCTGATGGGGTATTTGTTGGATCTGGTATCTTCAAATCAGAAAACCCAGAGAAATTTGCACGTGCAATCGTTGAAGCAACGACTCATTATGAAGATTACGAACTAATTGCAAGCCTTTCTAAAGGATTAGGTAATGCAATGAAGGGTGTCGAAATTTCAACGTTATTACCAGAACAACGCATGCAAGAGCGTGGATGGTAATTAAAGGAGAACTTTAAAATGGTGAAAATCGGTGTACTAGGTCTTCAAGGTGCAGTTCGTGAGCATGTAAAATCAGTTGAAGCAAGTGGTGCAGAAGCTGTTGTTGTAAAGCGTATAGAGCAACTTGAAGAGATTGATGGTCTTATTTTACCGGGCGGTGAAAGTACAACAATGCGCCGTCTTATTGATAAGTATGCTTTCATGGAACCACTTCGTACATTTGCAAAGTCTGGTAAACCAATGTTTGGTACATGTGCAGGGATGATTCTTCTTGCGAAAACACTTATTGGCTATGAAGAAGCACATATTGGTGCTATGGATATTACAGTTGAGCGCAATGCGTTCGGACGCCAAAAGGATAGTTTTGAGGCTGCGCTTTCAATTGAAGGCGTGGGTGAAGACTTCGTTGGTGTATTTATCCGTGCGCCGTATGTTGTAGAAGTAGCTGATAATGTTGAAGTGCTTTCTAAGCATGGTGACCGAATGGTAGCGGTAAGACAAGATCAGTTTTTAGCTGCTTCATTCCATCCGGAATTAACAGATGATCATCGTGTGACAGCATACTTTGTTGAAATGGTAAAAGAAGCGAAAATGAAAAAAGTTGTATAAGTAACTTGCAACTTGTATAAGATTATAGTAAATTGATGGTAACAATTTTATAAAATAAGCGTGTTGATAGGAAATAGTAACAAATGTCGTTTCTTATAGAGAGTCGATGGTTGGTGGAAATCGATAGAAACAGTTTGTGAATCCATCCTGGAATGGAATGTGGAATATCTTTTGGATTAGTAAGCATTCCCGGTGAAGAGCCGTTATTTCTACTTGAGAGGAAAGCGGTAATGCTTTCAACTAGGGTGGCAACGCGGGTTAACTCCCGTCCCTTTATATAGGGACGGGAGTTTTTTGTGTTTTATAAAATAAAAGGAGGAGTATATAATGCTTGATATTAAATTTTTACGTACAAACTTTGAAGAAGTAAAAGCGAAATTACAGCATAGAGGCGAAGATTTAACTGATTTCGGACGTTTTGAAGAACTTGATACGAGAAGAAGAGAACTACTTGTTCAGACAGAAGAATTAAAAAGTAAACGTAACGAAGTATCTCAACAAATTTCTGTATTAAAGCGCGAAAAGAAAGATGCAGAAGCTCTAATTTTAGAAATGCGTGAAGTTGGAGAAAAAGTAAAGGATCTTGATAACGAACTTCGTACAGTTGAAGAAGACTTAGAAAGATTAATGTTATCTATTCCAAATATCCCTCATGAATCTGCTCCAGTTGGTGAAACAGAGGATGATAATGTAGTAGCACGTACTTGGGGAGAAGTGAAAGAATTTACTTATGAGCCAAAACCACATTGGGATCTTGCTACTGATTTAGGAATTTTAGATTTTGAACGCGCTGGGAAAGTAACAGGAAGCCGCTTCGTATTTTACAAAGGTGCTGGTGCAAGATTAGAGCGTGCTTTAATTAGCTTTATGCTTGATCTTCATACTGATGAGCATGGATATGAAGAAGTATTACCTCCATATATGGTAAACCGTGCAAGTATGACAGGAACAGGACAACTTCCAAAGTTTGAAGAAGATGCATTCCGTATTGAAAGTGAAGATTACTTCTTAATTCCAACAGCTGAAGTACCTGTAACGAATATGCATCGTGATGAGATTTTAAATAAAGAGCAATTGCCTATAAGATATGCTGCATTTAGCTCTTGCTTCCGTTCTGAAGCAGGTTCAGCTGGGCGTGATACACGTGGTTTAATTCGCCAGCATCAGTTCAATAAAGTAGAGCTTGTGAAGTTCGTAAAACCAGAAGATTCTTATGAAGAGTTAGAAAAGTTAACAAATGATGCAGAACGCGTGTTACAATTATTAGAGTTGCCATATCGCGTTATGAGCATGTGCACAGGCGATTTAGGATTTACAGCAGCGAAGAAATACGATATTGAAGTATGGATTCCAAGCTATGGCACATATCGTGAAATTTCTTCTTGTAGTAATTTTGAAGCTTTCCAAGCGAGACGTGCAAATATCCGTTTCCGCCGTGAACCAAATGGAAAACCAGAACATGTTCATACATTAAATGGATCTGGTCTTGCAATTGGACGTACGGTTGCAGCTATTTTAGAGAACTACCAACAAGAAGATGGTACAATTATAATTCCAGAAGTTCTTCGCCCTTATATGGGAGGAAAAACAGTTATTAAGTAAATTTAAACATTCATCGGTATGAGTGATTGGTAATTATGAGCGTTGTCAGTACTGTAATGTAGGAAGGGGAAAGTAAAATTTTCCTTTCCTCATAATTTATTTTAGTAGGGTTGACTAACTGTTTTTCTTTTGATATTATATTTGATGTCAATATGGAGGTATACCCAAGTCTGGCTGAAGGGATCGGTCTTGAAAACCGACAGGCGGCGAGAGTCGCGCGGGGGTTCGAATCCCTCTACCTCCTCCAGATATAATTGACAACAGCGCATATAAGTGGAGATTGGAGAACTCGTTACCAACACGTAACGAGTTTTTATTTTAAAACCAATCATAAAGTATGGTGTAAGGTAATTTTGTCCTTATTACACACTCATATTCCGATGATTATCTTCATAGATATGAAAGGAGTCAACATGGATCTTATTATACAAACGTTTCCTTTAGATGGAAAAACTTTATATTATGTACAATGTCCTGTCTGTAAGAACAATAGAATTTTAAACAGTGGTGCAAACGTATCACGCATTATTAGTGATGATACATTCCGTAAACTTTGTGGTTGTACTTGTGATGTAAAACCAGCTACGAGTAAAGTAGAGGCGCCAAAACAAGTTAAAAAAGCAGCTGTAAAGAAAGAAGCAGCTCCAAAACGTACAGGTAAAGTATTAACGGCAGTAATTAACGGGAAAGAAATGACTGTTAAAGAGATTGCTGAAGCATACGATATTAGTACAAGTACTGTTCGTCAGCGCATTAACGCAGGAAAACCTGAGAGTGAAATTATTGCTCCAACAAAGAAGAAGTAATTTAATAGGAAAACCCGTGCATATGCACGGGTTTTTTATTTTACAAGTTTACGTGTTTGTTTTAAAAAATGGCCAATTTTTTTTATGATTGGTTCGATTGAATCACCATCTTTTAAAATATCGTACTCATTAATATTTAAGCGTAATACAGGGCATGAATTAAAGTTGTTAATCCAGTTTTCATAACGTCCATGCATTTCTTTCCAGTACTCAATTGGTGTTTGCTGTTCCATTGGGCGCCCGCGTTCTTGAATACGATCGACAATATCATCGAAAGAACCTTCTAAGTAAATTAATAAGTCTGGATGAGGGAAGTAAGGAGTCATGACCATAGCGTCAAATAAACCTTTGTATGTTTCATAATCAGTTTCCGTCATTGTTCCTTTTTCATGATGCATCTTTGCGAAAATTCCAGTGTCTTCGTAAATGGAACGATCTTGAACAAAACCGCCACCATATTCAAAAATTCTTTTTTGTTCTTTAAATCGTTCTGCTAAAAAGTACACTTGTAGGTGGAAGCTCCAGCGAGTGAAGTCCGCATAGAACTTGTCCAAATATGGATTGGAATCTACTTTTTCAAATGATGTGCGATAACCTAAAGCATTAGCTAATGCAGTTGTCATAGTTGATTTACCCACACCTACTGTTCCGGCGATAGTGATTACTGCGTCATTGGGTATATCATATTTTTGCCTTAAATTCATTATTATTTCGACTCCTTTAAGAGAGTATTTTGAAGGGCAGATAGGATAACGTTTAAATCATCAGGATTTTTTACAAAATCCATATCGTCGCCATTAAATTTCAATACTGGTATTTCCGGATGATCTTTTTTAAAAGCATCCATTGCTGTTTCATAATCTTTTGTGAGCTGTAGTAAGTAATTTGGATCCATGTTTTTTTCAAATTCTCTTCCGCGCATGGCGATTCGTTTTTGCAATGTTTCTAGGCTAGCTGTTAAATAAACAATGACATTTGGCACAGGCATATCTTGTGTAAGGATATGATAAATTTGCATGTATTTGTCATATTGAGAGTCTTTTAATGTGCGGGATGCAAAAATTAAATTTTTAAAGATATGGTAATCCGCTACTACTGGTTTCCTTTGATTCAAGTACTTTATGTTAATGTCTTCTAATTGTTTGTATCTATTACAAAGAAAGAACATCTCTGTTTGAAAACTCCATTCGTCGATGTCTTCATAGAACTTTCCTAAAAAGGGATTTTCATCAACAATCTCTTTTAGTAAGTGGAGTTGCATGTGAGTTGAAATTTCCTTCGCAAGTGAAGTTTTTCCAACACCAATTGGTCCTTCAACCGTGATAAATGGTACTCCGGTCACGCTGTTTCCTCCTTTCAATCAGTGATTTACCGTGACTACTAAAAACACAAAACAGAATTATTGTAGCACAAGAGGGAAGCGAGCGGGTTAATTTGATATAAAAAGTTAGAAAATAGATATATGTATTAATTAAATTTTATTTTGGTTGATGATGTTATATTTGCTTTCAATGTAGTTTCCATTATTTTTAAAGCATGTATATTATCTTGGTCGTTGTTAGAGGCGATACAATCCTGTGGTACATACAATTTATAATTTCTCATATGAGCATCATTAGCTGTGAATAGGATACATATATTTCCGGCAACCCCTGTTAATATTAGATTTTCTATTTTTAAATAACCTAGTAATGAATTTAAAGGTGTTTCATAAAAAGCGGAATAATGTGGTTTAATAAAAATGTACTCATCAAAACTTGGAGCAATCTTATGGATTATATTTTCGCTATATTCATTTGTGCAATGAGTAATAAGTTGGTCGATATCAGATCTCCAAAGTTGATAATGGTCATTAACGTAAATTATAGGATAGCCGAAGGATTTCATTTTTTTCTTTAATTGTAAAATAGGGTTTGTTATAGTTTCGCATTTTTTAGCTAGAATGGGTCCGTGGGAAAATTGAAAGTCATTAATCATATCGATAATGAGCAAGGCGGTATTTTTCATATGTAATCCCCTCTCTTTTTTCTTTTAGGGTGGATTGAATTTGTAAAAGTTATCCCCTGTGTAGTAAATGGAAATAAGTGTACTTTATTTGTAATGAAAGGACTATGTTATGGAACAAAATCAAGATATTTATTTTATGCAATTAGCGATAGAAGAAGCTAAAAAGGCAGAGGAAATACAGGAAGTACCAATTGGAGCAGTTATAGTGTTAGATGGTGAGGTAATTAGTGTTGCCCATAATTTAAGGGAAACTGAGCAAAGATCAATAGCTCATGCTGAGTTGCTAGCGATAGATGATGCATGTAAAAAATTAGGGACATGGCGTTTAGAAGATGCAACATTGTATGTAACATTAGAACCTTGTCCAATGTGTGCGGGTGGAATTGTTTTATCACGAGTGAAGCGAGTTGTATATGGTGCAAGTGACCCGAAGGGCGGATGTGCAGGGACATTGATGAATCTTTTAACGGATGAACGCTTCAATCATCAATGTGAAGTAGTATCTGGGGTACTAGAGGAAGAATGCGGTACGTTGTTAACAAACTTTTTTAGAGAGCTTCGTAAAAAAAGAAAAGCAATAAAAAAATTAGAGAAGAATACTGGGAACTAACGTATTTGCATTTTCTAAAGAAACAAGTTATACTGATAATGCCTTTAATGAAGGCAACCGAATATTGGTTTTAACTTTGCCGTGCTAAGCGGGGAGGTAGCGGTGCCCTATACTCGCAATCCGCTCTAGCGAGGCCGAATCCCCTCTCGAGGTTATGTTGCTGTAAGGTCTGCCTTAAGTAAGTGGTGTTGACGTTTGGGTCCTGCGCAACGGGACCCCGTGAACCTTGTCAGGTCCGGAAGGAAGCAGCAATAAGCGGGTCTTCTCGTGTGCCGCAGGAGTGCCTGAACCGAGCTAACTGCTTGAGTAACGCTTATGGTACGTAATCGACGGAGGGTGCACGGCAGTTATATATGTATACAAAACTCACCTTAATACAAAGGTGAGTTTTTTGTATAGAAAATAACTTTTGGAATCTATAAACAGAATGGGTTATAATAAATGAGATAATAACCTTTGAGGGAGGCCGTATTTTCGTGTCATACCAAGCGTTATACCGAACATGGAGACCGCAAAAGTTCGAAGATGTAGTCGGTCAAAAGCACGTGACAAAAACGTTGCAAAATGCCCTTCTTCAAGAGAAAGTTTCACATGCTTATTTATTTTCTGGCCCGAGGGGAACAGGAAAAACGACAATTGCAAAAGTATTTGCAAAAGCAATTAACTGTGAACATGCTCCGGTAGCTGAACCTTGTAATGAATGTCCTTCTTGTTTAGGAATCACACAAGGATCCATTTCAGATGTATTAGAAATTGATGCGGCTTCAAATAACGGTGTAGATGAAATTCGAGATATTAGAGATAAAGTAAAATACGCTCCAAGTGCTGTAGAATATAAAGTATACATTATTGATGAAGTTCACATGCTTTCTATGGGTGCATTCAATGCGCTTTTAAAAACCTTAGAAGAGCCGCCAGGACATGTTATCTTTATTTTGGCGACAACAGAACCTCATAAGATCCCACCTACAATCATTTCACGTTGTCAGCGCTTTGAATTCCGAAAAATATCAGTGAATGATATTGTTGAGAGATTATCAACGGTCGTGACAAATGAAGGTACGCAAGTGGAAGGTGAAGCATTACAAATTGTTGCGCGTGCTGCCGAAGGTGGTATGCGTGACGCGCTTAGTCTTATTGATCAGGCTATATCTTATAGTGATGAGATTGTTACGACAGAAGATGTATTGGCCGTAACAGGATCTGTTTCTCAGCAATACTTAGGCAATTTAGTAGAGTGCATACGTGAAAATGATGTATCAAGAGCATTGCAAATCATAGATGAAATGATGAGTAAAGGGAAGGATCCAGTTCGTTTTATGGAGGATTTCATTTACTATTATCGTGATATGCTTTTATATCAAACTTCACCACAACTAGAACATATGTTGGAACGAGTAATTGTAGATGATCAATTCCGTAAGTTGAGTGAAGAAATGCAACCGGAAGTGATCTATGAGATTATTCATACCCTTAGTAAGGGACAACAGGAAATGAAGTGGACAAATCATCCGCGTATTTTCTTAGAAGTTGTTATGGTGCAATTGTGTCAACAGTTTATGATGCAAGCAAATGGTACAGATCGTTTGCAAGCAATTATGAACAGGATGCAGCAACTGGAGAAAGAGTTAGAGCAAGTCAAAAAGAACGGTGTGCCAGCTGGTGTACAACAGGAAGTAAGAGAGACACGTGCAACACCAAAACCGGTACGAACAGGAAGTATGAAAATTCCTGTCGGACGTGTAAATGAAGTATTAAAACAAGCGAAGCGTCAAGATTTAGAACAATTAAAAGCTGTATGGGGTGAGTTGTTAGGAAGACTCAAATCATATAACAAAGTAGCGTTTGCCGTTTTACTTGAAAATAGTGAACCAGTGGCAGCTTCAGATGACACTTACGTTTTAGCATTTCAATATGAGATTCACTGTAAGATGGCGAGCGAAAATCGAGAAGCTATGGATACAGTAGAACAAGCTTTATTTGAATTGCTAAGTAAAAGGTTAAATATGATTGCCATTCCAAAAAGTGAATGGGGTAAAATCCGTGAAGACTTTTTACAACGTGAAGGTGGAGAGTCTGAAGAAAGCCCGGAGAAAAAGGAAGACCCTCTTATAGAAGAGGCAGTGAAGTTAGTAGGGCAAGAACTCATTGAAATAAAAGAGTAATAATAATTAGGAGGAATTAATTATGATGCGTGGCGGAATGGGAAATATGAATAACATGATGAAACAAATGCAAAAGATGCAAAAGGACATGGCGAAAGCACAAGAAGAGCTTGGTGAAAAAACAGTTGAAGGTACAGCTGGCGGCGGAATGATTACAGTTATTGCAAATGGTCACAAGCAAATTCTTGAAGTGAAGATTAAAGAGGAAGTTGTAGATCCAGAAGATATCGAAATGTTACAAGACTTAGTATTAGCTGCAACAAATGATGCACTTAAAAAGGCTGATGAGCTTTCAAACTCTACAATGGGTAAATTTACAAAAGGCTTAAACTTACCAGGTGGAATGTTCTAGGAGGATATTGATACATGCATTATCCAGAACCAATATCAAAACTAATCGATAGTTTTATGAAGTTGCCAGGTATCGGACCGAAAACAGCGGTTCGATTGGCATTTTTCGTATTAGATATGAAAGAAGATGATGTGTTAGGTTTCGCGAAAGCACTTGTAAATGCGAAGCGAGATTTAGCGTACTGTTCTGTATGCGGACATATTACTGATCGTGATCCTTGTTATATTTGTAATGATTCACATCGAGATCAATCAGTTGTTTGTGTCGTGCAAGAACCGAAAGATGTAATCGCGATGGAAAAAATGAAAGAGTATCAAGGTGTATATCATGTGTTACGTGGTGCGATTT
>NZ_CM175007.1:32500-80000 GCF_057924895.1 Bacillus sp. LH1
GCCGTAACTATAACGGTCCTAAGGTAGCGAAATTCCTTGTCGGGTAAGTTCCGACCCGCACGAAAGGTGTAACGATTTGGGCACTGTCTCAACCAGAGACTCGGTGAAATTATAGTACCTGTGAAGATGCAGGTTACCCGCGACAGGACGGAAAGACCCCGTGGAGCTTTACTGTAGCCTGATATTGAATTTTGGTACAGTTTGTACAGGATAGGCGGGAGCCATTGAAACCGGAGCGCTAGCTTCGGTGGAGGCGCTGGTGGGATACCGCCCTGACTGTATTGAAATTCTAACCTACGGGTCTTATCGACCCGGGAGACAGTGTCAGGTGGGCAGTTTGACTGGGGCGGTCGCCTCCTAAAGTGTAACGGAGGCGCCCAAAGGTTCCCTCAGAATGGTTGGAAATCATTCGTAGAGTGCAAAGGCATAAGGGAGCTTGACTGCGAGACCTACAAGTCGAGCAGGGACGAAAGTCGGGCTTAGTGATCCGGTGGTTCCGCATGGAAGGGCCATCGCTCAACGGATAAAAGCTACCCCGGGGATAACAGGCTTATCTCCCCCAAGAGTCCACATCGACGGGGAGGTTTGGCACCTCGATGTCGGCTCATCGCATCCTGGGGCTGTAGTCGGTCCCAAGGGTTGGGCTGTTCGCCCATTAAAGCGGTACGCGAGCTGGGTTCAGAACGTCGTGAGACAGTTCGGTCCCTATCCGTCGTGGGCGTAGGAAATTTGAGAGGAGCTGTCCTTAGTACGAGAGGACCGGGATGGACGCACCGCTGGTGTACCAGTTGTTCTGCCAAGGGCATAGCTGGGTAGCTATGTGCGGAAGGGATAAGTGCTGAAAGCATCTAAGCATGAAGCCCCCCTCAAGATGAGATTTCCCATAGCGTAAGCTAGTAAGATCCCTGAAAGATGATCAGGTTGATAGGTTCGAGGTGGAAGCATGGTGACATGTGGAGCTGACGAATACTAATAGATCGAGGACTTAACCATATAATATGTAGCAAATGTTATCTAGTTTTGAAGGAATATGCCTTCATAGTTTGGTGATGATGGCAGAGAGGTCACACCCGTTCCCATACCGAACACGGAAGTTAAGCTCTCTAGCGCCGATGGTAGTTGGGACCTTGTCCCTGTGAGAGTAGGACGTCGCCAAGCAACTAAAAACACAAGTCATTTGACTTGTGTTTTTTTGTATTGTTAAAAAGAATGGGAAAGAAGTAATGGAAATACAAACACGTTGCCCAAGAGTTAATCATATTATATAAAAGATGGGTGTATATTTTTCTGTAAATTGTTAAGGATTAGAAGTATAAAATAGGTTCACTTAAATAGGGAGGGAAGATTATGAAATTACAAAGTGAAGTTTGTATTGTTTGTGAGACAAAAAGAAAAGAAGGTATATATGTTTATAATAATTTAATATGCCATGAATGTGAAAAGGATATGGTGAATACAGAGACAGATGATCCGAAATATATATATTATTTAAAGCAGCTTCGAAAATTAGAAGTATCATATTTTTAAATAGGCATATGCCTATTATTTTTTTTGTTCTGTATAATAGATAGAGAATGAATAATAAGGAAGAGATGTAGATGAATCAAAATCGTATGCCTTTATATGAGGCGTTAATAGAGTTTAAAGAAAGAGGGCCGTTATCCTTTCATGTTCCTGGTCATAAGAATGGTTTAAACTTCCCTCAGGAGGCAATAAGAGAGTTTAAAGGTATTCTATCTATTGATGTAACTGAATTAGCAGGACTAGATGATTTGCATAGTCCGTTTGAATGTATAGATGAGGCACAACAATTATTGGCTGAAGTTTATAATACAAAGAGAAGTTATTTTTTAATTAATGGTTCAACAGTCGGGAACTTAGCAATGATTTTGTCTTGTTGCGGGGAACATGATATTGTTCTTGTACAAAGAAATTGTCATAAATCAATTATTAATGGTTTAAAACTTGCAGGAGCAAATCCCATTTTTTTAGATCCATGGATTGATGAAGCTTATAACGTACCAGTGGGAGTTCGTAATGAAATTATTAAGAACGCAATTGGAAAGTATCCAAATGCGAAAGCACTTATTTTAACGCATCCTAATTATTATGGTATGGGGATGGATCTAGAGGCAAGCATTGCTTTTGCACATGCACATAAAATCCCTGTTTTGGTAGATGAGGCACATGGGGCACATCTATGTTTGGGAGAACCATTTCCGAAGTCAGCATTAACATATGGTGCAGATATTGTAGTTCATTCTGCACATAAAACATTACCCGCAATGACAATGGGTTCCTATTTACATATAAATAGTCATTTAGTAGACGAAGATAAGGTTACTACTTATTTAAGTATGCTACAATCTAGTAGTCCATCGTATCCAATTATGGCTTCCTTGGATATAGCACGCTTTACAATGGCGCGTATAAAAGAAGAAGGTCACAGTGAAATTGTTGAGTTTTTACGAAGATTTAAGGAACAATTACGTTCTATTCCCCAAATCGCCATTTTAGAATATCCGTTGCAAGATGAGTTAAAGGTCACCGTACAAACTCGTTGTCAGTTATCAGGGTACGAATTACAGTCTGTATTTGAAAAGGTCGGTATATATACAGAGATGGCTGATCCATACAATGTCCTATTTATTTTACCCTTACAAGTAAATGAGGGATATATGAAGGTTATAGAGATGATCCGAGTAGCATTGCAACATTATGAGGTGAAAGACAAGAGGGAATCTATTCGTTATACTTATAATGGTGAATTCTCTCTTTTACCGTATACGTATAAACAACTAGACGGATATGAAACAAAGATAGTATCTATAGAAGAGGCTGTTGGAATGATAGCGGCGGAAATGGTGATTCCGTATCCACCTGGAATTCCATTAATTATGTATGGAGAGAGAATTACTTCAGAGCATAAAGAGCAAATTATGTATTTAGAAAGAGCAGGAGCTCGTTTTCAAGGTAATACGAAATATATGAAAGTGTATGATATAGAAAGTAGGTTTTAGGATGAAGGGATTATTTGTAACAATTGAGGGCCCAGAAGGTTCAGGTAAAACAACGTTAATTAAAAGCTTATTGCCATATTTTGAACAAAAAGCACAGAAGGTAATGGCGACAAGGGAACCAGGCGGTATTGCAATTTCTGAGGACATTAGGACGATTTTACATAAACAAGAATATACGATGATGGAAGCACGTACAGAAGCGCTTCTTTATGCTGCTGCGCGCAGACAACATTTAGTAGAAAAAGTTATGCCAGCACTTAATGAGAACTACCTCGTGTTATGTGATCGTTTTATAGATAGCTCTTTAGCATACCAAGGCTATGCAAGAGGATTGGGTATGGATAAGGTATTTGAAATAAATCGTTTCGCAACAGAGGACTGTATGCCTAGTTTAACAATTTATCTAGACATTGAGCCTGAGGTTGGTTTGGCTCGGATTGAAAAAGATGCAGGACGTGAAGTAAATCGACTAGATATGGAAGATATCTCTTTCCATAAAAGTGTGCGCGAAGGGTATTTACAAGTTGTAGAACGTTTCTCGGATCGTATTGTATTGGTAAATGCTGATCAACCGATGGAAAAACTTATAGAAGAAGTTGTTCAGATTATAGAAGATAAATTGTTATAATAGAAGGAAAGAATGAAATAAGTGAGGTATGCATTATGACGAAGACGTGGGAGCAGCTTTCTGCTATACAACCCATCGGTGTAAAAATGTTGATGAATAGCATTGCAAAAGAGCGTATATCCCACGCTTACTTGTTAGAGGGAGGGAAAGGGACAGGAAAGTTTGCGACAGCAATTCAAATGGCAAAGAGTTTCCTCTGTTCTGAGCGGAATGGAGTAGAGCCCTGCCATGTATGTACAAACTGTAAGCGAATTGATTCAGGTAACCACCCTAACTTACATATTGTAAAACCAGACGGATTATCTATTAAGAAGCAGCAAATTCATGATTTACAAGAAGAGTTTTCCAAAACAGGATTAGAGGCAAATAAAAAAATATATATTATTGAGCACGCAGATCGTATGACAGCAAATGCGGCAAATACACTTTTGAAATTTTTAGAAGAACCAAGTAGTGATACAACTGCTATTTTACTTACTGAACAAAGTCATCAAATTTTAAATACGATTTTATCTCGCTGCCAAGTTGTTACGTTTAGACCGTTACCTACGGAATCTTTAATTAGAAGATTACAGGATGAAGGGATTACAGCATCTTTATCGACACTTGCTGCTCAACTTACAAATAGTTTTGATGAAGCTTTAGCTTTATGTAGTGATGAATGGTTTGCACAAGCACGAGCTTTAGTGATAAAATTATGTGAAGCGCTCGAAAAAGATAAAACCTCTATTTTTTTTGTACAAGAAAAATGGGGAAAACACTTTGGAGAGAAAGAACAATTACAGCAAGGTTTAGATATGTTACTCCTTATTTATAAGGATTTATTATATGTTCAACTTGGAGAAGAAGATCGTCTTGTTTTTCATGAGCAGAAAGAGATGTTTGAATCGTTTTCCTATGCTCAGAAGCGCATTGTATCAGCTCTCTTTAATATATTAGAGGCAAAAAATAGAATCAACGCTAATGTAAATGCGCAGCTTGTGTTCGAACAGTTAGTGTTGCGGTTGCAGGAGGGATGACCGTTTTGTATGATGTAGTAGGTGTTCGCTTTAAGAAGGCCGGAAAGGTATATTACTTTGATCCAAACCAGTTCGATATCTCTGAAAATGAGTTTGTCATTGTAGAAACGGTAAGAGGTATTGAATACGGAAAAGTAGTTATTACCAAAAAACAAGTTGATGAAAACGACGTTGTATTACCGCTAAAAAAGGTTATTCGTATTGCAAATGAAAATGATCGTACCATTGTTGAAGAGAACAAACATGCTGCCAAAGAAGCATATCAAGTCTGTCAACAAAAGGTAGTAGAGCATAATCTTGATATGAAACTTGTAGATGTAGAGTATACATTCGATCGTAATAAGATTATTTTCTATTTTACTGCGGATGGTCGGATCGATTTCCGCGAACTAGTGAAGGACTTAGCCGCAATTTTTAGAACAAGAATTGAACTAAGACAAATTGGTGTTCGTGATGAAGCGAAGATGCTAGGTGGTATTGGTCCATGTGGTCGTATGCTTTGTTGTTCTACTTTTTTAGGGGATTTTGAACCTGTATCCATTAAAATGGCAAAGGATCAAAATTTATCATTAAATCCTGCAAAAATCTCTGGTTTATGTGGTCGCTTAATGTGTTGCTTAAAATATGAGAATGATGAATATGAGGCAGCAAAGGAACAACTTCCTGATTTAGATCAACGTATACAAACCCCGCATGGTACTGGCCGTGTTATCGGATTAAATATTTTAGAAAGATTAATTCAAGTGGAACTAGTAGACAAGGAACGGATAGTAGAATATACGTTAGATGAGTTAGTGAATAAAGGGGTCGTTTCGAGTCAAACCACAGATTAATGAGGTGGGTGCTTGTGGAGAAAAAAGATATTTTTGAATCGGTTTCTAGTATGGAAGAGCAAATTGGACATTTATATAAACAGTTGGGAGAGTTAAAACAGCATCTTGCAGAGTTGTTGGAAGAAAACCAGCATATAAAAATGGAAAATAACAATTTGCGACACCGTTTTGAAGAAGTGCAGAATAAAGAAAAACAAAAAACTCAAAAACGTAAAGAAGTAAAGCCGAAAACAGATATTGGTGAAGGCTATGACAATTTAGCGAGACTATATCAAGAAGGTTTTCATATTTGCAATCTACATTATGGAAGTGTACGTAAAGAGGGAGATTGTTTGTTCTGTCTTTCATTCTTAAATAAAAAGTAAAATTACCTTTCCAATTATAATTGGAAAGGTAATTTTTTATACATGAAATAGGGTAGGTTAAGGGTAAGAAAAGGAGCAGTATATGAATTTATATGAAGATGAACGTTTAGATTACTTATTAGCACAAGACATGAAGATTATACAAAGCCCATCAGTATTTAATTTTTCTTTAGATGCCGTTTTACTCGCAGATTTTGCATGGGTACCAATTCAAAAGGGGAATTTACTTGATTTGTGTACAGGTAACGCGGTTGTTCCCCTTCTATTAAGTACAAGAACAAAAGGAAATATTACTGGTGTGGAAATTCAAGAACGCTTATATGATATGGGAGTAAGAAGTGTTCAATACAATGGGTTGGAAGAAAGAATTCACCTCATACATGGAGATTTGAAAGATATGCCAGAGAAACTTGGACGTCATCAATATGATGTTGTTACATGTAATCCACCATATTTTCAAACACCTCAAACTTCAGAGAAAAATATGAATGAACATTTAGCGATAGCTCGTCATGAAATTATGTGTACATTAGAAGATGTTGTATCTGCAAGTAGTCAGTTAGTAAAACAAGGTGGGAAAGTAGCGTTTGTACATCGTCCAGGGCGATTACTAGACATTGTCACATTAATGCGTAAATATAAAATTGAACCAAAGCGTGTGCAATTTGTTTATCCTAAGGTTGGAAAAGAAGCAAATACATTGTTAATTGAAGGAATTAAGGATGGAAATGCAGATTTGAAAATTTTACCGCCTCTCGTTGTATATGAGAACAATAACGAATATACAAAGGAGCTACGTTCAATTTTATATGGAGAAGAATAAGCACTTTTTTTATGTGGTAGAGTGCTCTGATGGAAGTTATTATGCTGGATATACAAACCATATAGAAAAGAGAATTCAGACTCATAATAGCGGCAAAGGGGCTAAGTATACACGCGTCAGGCTTCCTGTCGTTTTAAAATATGTAGAGACCCACGATGATAAGCGTACAGCTATGCAAGCGGAGTATTACTTTAAGCAATTAACGAGAAAACAAAAAGAGGCATATATGCAAAAAGGAGAACGCTATGTGGCAACAAAAAAGCTTTCAACAAAATGAAAAGGGAGTTTTATATTTAGTACCAACTCCTATTGGAAATCTAGAAGATATGACATTTCGTGCAATCCGAATTTTAAAAGAAGTTGATTTAATTGCTGCTGAAGATACGAGACAAACGAAAAAACTTTGTAATTATTTTGAAATTGAAACACCTGTCACGAGTTATCATGAGCACAATAAAGAAGTAAGTGGGAAGAAACTATTAGAGAAATTAGAGGATGGAAAGAATGTAGCACTTGTTAGTGACGCTGGTATGCCGTGTATTTCTGATCCAGGTTACGATATTGTCGTTGAGGCAGTAGCTGAGCAATATCATGTAATTCCGCTTCCTGGAGCAAATGCAGCCCTTACAGCATTAATTGCATCCGGTCTTGAAACAAAGCAGTTTTATTTCTATGGTTTCTTGCAGAGAAACAAAAAGGAACGGAAGATGGAGTTAGAAAAGCTTCGTTATGTACAAACTACAATGATGTTTTATGAAGCACCTCATCGTTTAGATGATACTTTAATTTCGATGCAGGAAGTGTTGGGAAATAGAGAGATTGTATTATGTCGAGAGTTAACGAAAAAATTTGAGGAATTTATTCGAGGAACAATCGAAGAAGCAATTGAGTGGACGAAGCAAAATGAAGTACGTGGTGAGTTTTGTATTTTAGTAGCTGGTTCAACAGAAGAACCTGCTCCAGAAGAACAATGGTGGGAATCTCTTTCGGTATATGATCATATTGAATATTATATAAATGAAAAAAGTATGAATTCAAAAGAAGCGATTAAAACAGTCGCTAAAGATCGAGATTTGTCGAAAAGAGATGTATATCAAATCTATCATGTCGATAAAAAATAAGCTTCTCATAATTGAGAAGCTTATTTTGCTGTTTCGATATAATCTTGAAGTTCGTTTAAGATTTGCTCAGCGCCTTCTTTGCTTAAGATGATTTTACCTTCAGCTAAAGAAAGGTTACCGTCAGATACTTCACCAGTTACTTGGCAAGTCATGTTTGGTTTATATTTCTTTAAGATGATTTTTTCGTCATCAACATAGATTTCAAGAGCGTCCTTTTCTGCAATACCTAAAGTACGGCGTAATTCGATTGGAATTACTACACGACCTAATTCATCAACTTTACGAACAATACCAGTAGATTTCATAATTTTTTTCCTCCTAAATAAATAGTTTATAAGTTTCGAGTCTATTTTTAGATTCTTCATTTTTCGACAAAATACCCTATGGACATATGATACCAATCATTTACATTTCCGTCAATTCTTAAATTCTATATTTTTTAAAAAGATTTATAGATTTCTTATTTCTTATATATAATAGATTGAGAGGAAATTCCACAATTATTTACATTATTTTCTGAAAAAATAATAAATTAAAAGTGGATATTGTATATTTTTTTGAAATATGAGCAATAGATGATAAAGATATTGAGCATTAAGATCTAAATTGAAAATTAGGTTGGCGTAAAGAAGATAAGTTAGATTTGGGCTGCTCGTAAAAGCCCAATTAACGTAGGCTAATAATTAGTGGGGAGGAACAAAAACCCTACTGATTAAAGTTTCACTTTATATATGAGTTTTTGATATACTGTTTATAAATACATATGAGGTTATTCGGGAGGTCCAAAACAATGACAGAGGAAAATAAGTCCTTTTATATTACTACCCCAATTTATTATCCAAGTGGAAAATTACACATTGGACATGCTTATACGACAGTAGCAGGAGATGCGATGGCACGATATAAGCGTATGCAAGGTTATAATGTGCATTATTTAACAGGAACTGATGAACATGGACAGAAGATCCAAAAGAAAGCAGAAGAGTTAAATATTACGCCACAGGCATATGTTGATAACATTGTTGCAGGAATTAAAGAGCTTTGGGAGAAGATGGATATTTCTTATGATGATTTTATTCGTACAACTGAAGATCGTCATAAAGATGTTGTCGAAAAAATCTTTAAACAATTAGTAGATCAAGGTGACATTTATCTTGATGAATATGAAGGTTGGTATTCTGTACAAGATGAGACGTTCTATACAGAGCATCAATTAGTAGAGCCAATTATGGAAGGCGACAAAGTAGTTGGAGGAAAAAGCCCAGATAGTGGTCATGATGTAGAACTTGTTCGTGAAGAATCTTATTTCTTTAGAATGGGTAAATATGTCGACAGACTATTAAAGTTCTATGAAGATAATCCACATTTCATTCAGCCGGAGTCTCGTAAAAATGAAATGATTAATAATTTTATTAAACCGGGATTAGAAGATTTAGCAGTTTCTCGTACTTCATTTGACTGGGGAGTTCGTGTTCCTGGTAACCCAAAACACGTTATTTACGTATGGGTTGACGCATTATCTAACTATATTACGGCGTTAGGTTATGGAACAGCAAATGAAGAGAAATATAAAAAATTCTGGCCTGCAGATGTGCATTTAGTTGGGAAAGAAATTGTTCGTTTCCATACAATTTATTGGCCGATAATTTTAATGGCATTAGATTTACCTCTTCCGAAGAAAGTCTTTGCTCATGGCTGGATTTTAATGAAGGATGGAAAGATGAGTAAGTCAAAAGGAAACGTAGTAGATCCAGTTACATTAATCGATCGTTACGGATTAGATGCATTACGTTATTACCTACTTCGTGAAGTTCCATTTGGATCTGATGGCGTATTTACACCAGAAGGATTTGTGGAGCGTATTAATTTCGACTTAGCAAATGACTTAGGTAATTTATTAAATCGTACAGTAGCTATGATTGATAAGTACTTTAACGGAGAAATCCCTGCATTTAAAGCAAATGTGACGGAATTTGATGAAACGTTAGTAGCGTTTGCACAAGATACTTTGAAAAAAGTAGAAGAAGCAATGGAGAATATGGAGTTCTCTGTAGCGTTAGGATCTATTTGGCAACTAGTTAGTCGTACGAATAAATATATTGATGAAACACAACCATGGGTATTAGCAAAAGATGAGAATGATCGTGAAAAGTTAGCCTCTGTAATGGCTCATTTAGCAGAAGTACTTCGTCAAACAGGTATTATGCTTATGCCATTCTTAACAGTAGCACCAAGCAAGATGTTTGCTCAGCTTGGCCTTACTGATGAAGCTCATAAATCTTGGGAAAGTCTATCTACAATTGGCTGCATTCCAGCTGGAACAAAAGTAGAAAAAGGAAACCCAATTTTCCCTCGTTTAGAAATGGAAGTGGAAGTAGAGTACATTAAAGAACAAATGAAAAGCTCTGCTCCTAAAGTAGAAGAGAAAAAAGAAGAAGAACCGAAGGTAGAAGAAATTACAATTGATGATTTCTTTAAAGTAGAATTACGCGTAGCTGAAGTACTATCTGCTGAACCTGTGAAAAAAGCAGACAAGCTGTTAAAAATTCAACTAGACTTAGGTACAGAAAAGCGTCAAGTTGTTTCTGGAATTGCAAAATTCTATTCGCCGGAAGACTTAAAAGGTAAAAAGGTTATTTGTGTAACAAACTTAAAACCTGTAAAATTACGCGGTGAATTATCGCAAGGTATGATTTTAGCGGGTGAAGAGAATGGCGTATTGTCATTAGCATCAATTGACCAAAATCTACCAAATGGTACAAAAATCAAGTAATTAAGACAAGAAAAGAGATGTTTCACGTGTAACATGTGTGAAGCGTCTTTTTTCTTTTTACACTCTCTATTTTTGCATTAAGATTGTAGTATTGTTATCGTTAAGTTATTAAAGAACTTATTTTTGTAGAATAAACTTGATTTCAATATAAAAGGAGTTATGTATTATGTTGTTTGATACACATTCACATTTGAATGCAGAGCAATTCGAAGGAGATTTGCAAGAGGTTATTGCCCGAATGAAAGAAGCGGGAGTTACTTATACAGTTGTTGTTGGTTTTGATGAAGTAACGATAAAAAAGGCGATGGAATTAGCTGAAGCCTATGATTTTATTTACGCTGCGGTTGGGTGGCACCCAGTTGATGCAATCGACATGACAGAAGAACATTTAGCTTGGTTAGAAGAACTTGCTTCTCATCCTAAAGTCGTTGCACTTGGAGAAATGGGCTTAGATTATCACTGGGATAAGTCTCCAAAAGAAATACAGAAAGAAGTATTCCGTAAACAAATTGCATTAGCGAAAAAAGTAAAATTGCCGATTATTATACATAACCGCGATGCGACTCAAGATATTGTTGATATTCTAGAAGAAGAGAATGCAGCTGAAGTAGGAGGCATTATGCATTGCTTTAGCGGCAGCGTAGAGGTAGCAGAGCGATGTGTTGATATGAACTTTTTAATTTCGTTAGGTGGACCAGTTACATTTAAAAACGCTAAGAAGCCGAAAGAGGTTGCTACGGAGATTCCATTAGAGAAATTGTTAATAGAGACGGATTGTCCGTATTTAACACCGCATCCATTTCGAGGGAAACGAAATGAACCGAGTTATGTAAAACTCGTGGCAGAAGAAATTGCGAATTTAAAAGGAATTTCTTATGAGGAAGTAGCAGAAATGACAACTAAAAATGCAAAAGTTTTATTTGGTGTTGAATAAAAAAGAATGGGGAAACCTGTTCTTTTTTATTTTGAGAAAAACTAGTAGAAGTGATGAAGAAAATAAATGTGAATGATGAAGTGTTACAATAAGGACAGAGAACAAAGATTTTTCTATTCTATTTTTTAAAATATAAGAATGGGGAAAATAATAATGGAAAAGTCGTCATTTTTTTGTTTTACTAAGTAGAGACGAAATGAGTGTGGAGGCAAGCATGAAAATAAAAGAGATTATCGTTGTAGAAGGTAAAGATGATACAGTTGCGATTAAGCGTGCTGTTGATGCGGATACAATTGAAACGAACGGTTCAGCAATCGGTGATCATGTTATTGAGCAAGTTAAATTAGCGCAGCAAAAAAGGGGCGTTATTATTTTCACAGATCCGGATTATCCTGGAGAGCGTATTCGAAAAATTATTTCTGACAAGGTTCCTGGCTGTAAGCATGCCTTTTTACCGAAGGAAGAAGCGCTTGCTAAAAGGAAAAAGGGTGTTGGGATCGAACACGCTTCTAATGAGTCGATTCGCCGCGCTCTAGAGAATATACATGAAGAAATGGAAGCTTACACAAGTGAAATTAGTTGGAGTGATTTAGTCGATGCAGGCTTAGTGGGCGGAGAAATGGCAAAGAGCCGCAGAGAAAGAATGGGTAAGCTATTAAAGATTGGTTATACAAATGCAAAACAGTTACATAAACGATTACAGATGTTTCAAGTTTCAAAGGAATCATTTGCAGAAGCTTATAAGCAAGTAATACAGGAGGAAAAAAAATGAAGGATATCGCAACGCCAAATCGTACAAAAGACATTGTTGAAAAGTATGGATTTTCATTCAAAAAAAGTTTAGGACAAAACTTTTTAATTGATACAAATGTATTAAATCGTATTGTCGATCATGCAGAAATTGGTTCAGAAAGTGGTGCAATTGAAATTGGACCAGGTATTGGTGCATTAACAGAGCAATTAGCAAAGCGTGCTAAAAAAGTAGTGGCTTTTGAAATTGATCAAAGACTATTACCAATTTTAGATGAGACGTTAGCGCCATATGGTAACGTTACAGTTATTAATAAAGACGTACTAAAAGCAGATGTACATGAAGTATTTAATGAGCAATTTGAAGAAGGGCAAGATGTAATGGTAGTAGCTAACTTACCATACTATATTACAACGCCAATTTTATTTAAATTGCTTGAAGAAAAGTTACCAGTTCGTGGATTTGTTGTTATGATGCAAAAAGAAGTTGGAGATCGTTTAGCTGCTAAACCTGGAACGAAAGAGTATGGTTCTTTATCGATTGCTATTCAGTATTATACAGAAGTTGAAACAGTTATGACTGTACCGCGTACAGTGTTTGTACCACAGCCAAATGTTGATTCTGCAATTATTCGCCTTCTAAAGCGTCCGAAACCGGTTGTAGAGGTGACAGATGAAACATTCTTCTTTGAAGTAGTACGAGCAAGTTTCGCACAGCGCCGTAAAACTTTGATGAATAATTTATCAAATAATTTAAATGGTTTCCCGAAAGATAAGGAATTATTGGATCGAATTTTAACAGAAGTAGGAATTGATCCAAAGCGAAGAGGCGAAACGCTATCTATTGAAGAGTTTGCAACATTAAGTAATGCATTAGTTCTTCATAAATTATCATAAGAATATGAAAGGGACAGTTCAAGTTGAACTGTCCCTTTTGTCACCTTTCTCTCTTTAAATTCATACTTTAAAAACAGGTAAGATGGCCTAATGAGTTTGGAGGTAGGAGAATGGTTTTACATGTTGGAGAATTAGTGGAACGATATTCTCATAAGAGGGATATTCTTTTTCGTATTATAGAAATAAAAGGCGAGATAGCTATATTGTTTGGAGAGGAAATTAGACTGGTGGCGGATGCGCCACTTGAAGATTTAATTAGTATAGATCAAAGAGAACATAAAAAAAGGGTGAAGCGTGAGAAAGAAACAATGGAGCGCACGTATCGTTTGTTTCAACAAGATTATGTACTGATGAAACAAAGGCATGAACATACTTCAACTGGTGGATACACAAGTGAGGTGAATTATTTTCAAATGCCGGGACGTGTATTGCATATAGATGGAGACCCTTTATATTTGCGCAAGTGCTTAGATTTATATAATAAAATTGGCGTTCCTGTTCAAGGTATTCATTGTAAAGAAACGGAGATGCATGAAAAAGTAGTAGACTTAATAGATCACTTTCGCCCAGACATTCTCGTTATTACAGGGCATGATGCATATACAAAATCAAAAGGAGTGAAGGGAGATTTAGCGGCATATAGGCATTCAAGACATTTTGTACAGGCTGTTCGTGAAGTGCGAAAAAAATATCCATCATTGGATCAACTTGTTATTTTTGCTGGGGCATGTCAATCACATTTTGAGGCACTAATTCGTGCAGGGGCCAATTTCGCTAGTTCACCATCTAGAATTAATATTCATGCACTAGATCCTGTATATGTAGTTGGTAAAATTAGTTTTACTTCATTTATGGAGAGAGTCAATGTATGGGATGTCGTACGTAATACAATTACTGGTGAAAAGGGACTAGGTGGAATTGAAACGAGAGGGATTTTACGAACGGGATTACCTTTTCAACATTACGAAGAGTAAGCAGGATACATATGTATCTTGCTTTTTTGTATGGAAGGATTTAAATGAATTTGGATAAAAAGAGGTAAGAACGTGCAGACTACGTAATGATACTTTTACAATATAGTATTTCTTCTATCTATTCAAACGCAGGATGATATTAGCTGTGAATCGCGGTTAATAATTAGGATAGATATATCGTGCTTTAAGTGTTCAATCTAAATTACAGCGAGGTGTAGCGAAGTATATGTCAAAACGTTTAGATGAAATTAAAAGCGAATTAGATCACCATCTTGGACAGCGACTTATGTTAAAAGCAAATAGTGGAAGAAGAAAAACTGTGGAGCAATCAGGTGTACTAGCAGAAACATACCGTTCCGTTTTTGTTGTACAATTAGATCAACAAGAAGATGCGTTGCAACGTGTATCTTATAGTTATGCAGATGTTTTAACAGAGACAGTAGAGTTAACATTTTATGGAGACCCTCATAATGAGGTCATTTTATAATCCGTATATCATTACATATATTCCCATAAATGAAAAGCTATATTATTTTGCATACTAACTATACCGTAGCAAAATAAGGAGGGACTCTGCATTGAGTAGACGAAGAGGTGTCATGTCAAACCAATTTAAAGAAGAGCTAGCAAAAGAGCTTGGCTTTTATGATGTTGTTCAGAAAGAAGGATGGGGCGGAATTCGTGCGAAAGATGCTGGTAACATGGTGAAACGTGCTATAGAAATTGCAGAACAGCAATTAATGAAACGAAACCAGTAGTTGTAAGATACTTTCTATGCTACGGTAGCCGAGGAGACATTCCTCGGCTTTTTGTACTCTAAAAGGTGCCATCATTTTACATAAGTAGTTTCATTCTGAATGCTTTTCGTTATAATTAGGGAAGTGTCATCGTCTTACTATAAATTTATGGTAAAATAAACGATAAAAGATTGAGTACATAGAGTGGGTGAATAGATTGAAGCTACTAGTGAAAGCACCAGCAAAGATTAATCTGTCGTTAGATGTACTGGGAAAAAGACAAGACGGATATCATGAAGTGAAAATGATTATGACAACCATTGATTTAGCAGATCGTCTAGAACTAACGGAATTAGCAGAAGACCGTATTGAAATTTTATCCCATAATCGGTATGTCCCAGACGACCAACGAAATT
The DNA here is from genome assembly GCF_057924895.1 of Bacillus sp. LH1. Lineage (NCBI taxonomy): Bacteria > Bacillati > Bacillota > Bacilli > Caryophanales > Bacillaceae > Bacillus > Bacillus sp. LH1. The sequence continues at coordinate 47,791 of NZ_CM175007.1, forward strand.
TAGCTTATCAGGCAGCGAAATTATTAAAAGAGAAGTTTAATGTAAAAAAAGGTGTATCTATTACTATTGAAAAAACGATTCCAGTAGCAGCTGGATTAGCAGGTGGAAGTAGTGATGCAGCAGCCACATTACGTGGTCTTAATAAATTATGGAATTTAGGGCTTACAATTGATGAGTTAGCAGAGCTTGGCGCAGAAATTGGATCAGATGTATCGTTCTGTGTATACGGAGGCACAGCAATTGCCACTGGAAGAGGAGAGAAAATTGAGCATATAAAGACTCCGCCTTCTTGTTGGGTTATTTTAGCGAAACCACATATAGGTGTATCTACTGCTGATGTGTATGGAAATTTAAAGTTAAATCGAGTTACACATCCGAATGTAGATAAAATGGTTGATGTCATAAATTCTGGTGATTATAAAGGAATTTGTGATACTGTTGGTAACGTTTTAGAAGATGTAACATTTGGAATGCATCCTGAAGTTGCCCGTATTAAATCACAGATGAAGCGATTTGGAGCGGATGCTGTATTAATGAGTGGAAGTGGTCCAACTGTATTTGGACTTGTACACCATGATTCACGAATGCATCGCATTTATAACGGATTAAAAGGATTTTGTGAACAAGTCTATGCGGTACGTTTATTAGGAGAGCGAGAAACGCTTGAATAAAGACGTATAATACGTTATGATTTGTTTAGAATATTCGTGATTTGAGGTGAGAGTATGAAAATTAGAAGAAGTACAAGATTAGTCGATATGACTTATTACTTGCTACAAAACCCTCGTCAGCTAGTATCTCTCACTTTTTTTGCTGAAAGGTATCAATCGGCTAAGTCTTCCATTAGTGAAGATTTAGTTATTATTAAGCAAACGTTTGAACAACAAGGGGTCGGCACATTGCAAACGATACCAGGAGCAGCAGGAGGAGTGAAATATATACCGTATATAAGTGAAGAAGAGGCAGATCTAATTATTGATGAGCTTTGTGGCTTATTTGAAAACCCAGATCGTATTTTGCCTGGCGGTTACTTATACATGACAGATTTATTGAGTAATCCTCGCCATATTAATGGCGCAGGTCGTTTGTTTGCTTCTGTTTTTGCTAGGCAACCAATTGATGCAGTTATGACGGTGGCAACGAAGGGGATTCCACTTGCTTATGCAGTGGCAAATTACTTAGATGTACCAGTTGTAATTGCAAGGAAAGATAATAAGGTAACAGAAGGTCCGACTGTTAGTATTAACTATGTGTCGGGTTCTTCTAAACGAATTCAAACGATGACGTTAGCAAAACGCAGTCTTCCAGAAGGGTCGAATGTTTTAATTATTGATGACTTCATGAAAGCTGGCGGAACAATTCAAGGTATGATGAGTATGTTAGAAGAGTTCAAGGCTAATGTTGTTGGTATTGGTGTATTAGTAGAATCCACAGATATTGAAGAACGACTAATTAATAATTTTGTATCATTAATTCGTCTATCGGAAGTTGATGTGAAAGAAAAAACGATTCAAGTGGAAAAAGGGAATTATTCTCTTGCGCCATTTGATGAAGGGCTTGTAGAGGCGGAATAAAAGATAGAGCAGATAGCTCTATCTTTTTTTATTTTATTTATAGATTATAAAATAGATGGACAAACTGCCTTTCGTACACTATTTTTAAAGAGTAAAATAAATAATAAAAGGGTGAAAAGTATGAAAGTTGTTCAAACAAGCAAGGCACCACAAGCAATTGGACCTTATTCACAGGGGATTATTGTAAATAACATGTTCTATAGCTCAGGACAAATTCCATTGACGGCAAATGGGGAGCTTGTAACAGGAGATGTAACAGTACAAACAGAACAAGTATTTCAAAATTTACAAGCGGTATTAGAGGAAGCAGGTGCTTCATTTGATACAGTCGTAAAAACAACAGTATTTTTAAAGGACATGGATGATTTTAATGCTGTGAATGAAGTGTATAGCTCTTATTTCTCTACTCATAAACCAGCTCGATCTTGTGTGCAAGTAGCAAAATTACCGAAAGATGTTTCCGTTGAAATTGAAGTAATCGCCCTAGTTAAGTAACCTTTTGTAAGCGATAACCTCCACTAATCTCTATATTCAACTACTTTAAAAATTTTTATCTTAAAAATTTTTAAAAAATTAAAGGGAAAATAGAAAATTTGTGGAATTTATACAAATATATCGCTTATTTAGAAAAGGGTGGTGAACACAAGATGGAAGTGACTGACGTAAGATTACGCCGCGTAAACACAGAAGGCCGCATGAGAGCAATTGCCTCTATTACTCTAGACCATGAATTTGTTGTTCATGATATTCGTGTAATTGATGGTAATAATGGATTATTTGTAGCAATGCCAAGTAAACGTACTCCAGATGGAGAGTTCCGTGACATTGCACATCCAATTAATTCTGGTACACGCTCTAAAATTCAAGATGCGGTTTTAACAGAGTATCATCGTTTAGGCGAGTTAGAAGAGGTTGAGTTTGAAGAAGCGGGTGCTTCGTAAAATTCGAATGAAAAGGGCTTTTGACAAAAAGCCTTATAATTTTGTAGCAAACTCCTGTAAGCATTTACAGGGGTTTGTTTTTTTTTGCTTTATATTTGGAAACTGCATAATTTATTAACATAAAAAGAAGAAACTACTAATTTTTTCAAAATCATTTTAAATAGTATAGCTTATTTCTTAAAAAAGATACTAAAGAGTAAAACATCTTATAAGAATTATGGTAAAATTTAATAGTTAAAATGTGTTTCTTGAAATATATGATGATTTAGGATAATATCTTTAATGGATAAATAGGTTGCGATGGAGGGTCTATATGTCAAACAGATTTGCAGTGATTCTAGCTGCAGGTAAAGGCACACGTATGAAGTCTAAGCTATACAAAGTGCTGCATCCTGTATGTGGAAAACCTATGGTACAACACGTAGTCGATCAAGTATCTCAATTAGGATTGCAGAAACTTGTAACGGTTGTTGGACATGGTGCTGAAATGGTACAAGAACAGCTAGGGAACGTAAGTGAATTTGCATTACAAGCAGAACAACTTGGTACAGCACATGCTGTAGATCAAGCTGCAAGTGTACTTGCAAATGAAGAAGGAACAACTTTAGTTATTTGTGGTGATACGCCTCTAATAACTGCTGAAACAATGGAAGCATTACTTCAGCAACATAAAGAAGCAGGAGCAATGGCGACGGTGCTAACAGCATACATAGAAGAGCCTGCTGGATATGGCCGTATTGTTCGTAATGAGAATGGTCATGTTGAAAAGATTGTTGAGCATAAAGATGCAAATGAGAAAGAATTAGCTATTAAAGAAATCAATACAGGTACGTATTGTTTTGATAATAAGGCTTTATTTGCTTCACTTTCTAAAGTTTCAAATGATAACGTGCAAGGTGAATATTACCTTCCAGATGTTATTGAGATTTTAAAAAATGAAGGTCATATCGTATCAGCTTATCAAACAGAGCAGTTCGACGAAACGTTAGGTGTTAACGACAGAGTCGCTCTATCGCAAGCGGAAATTATTATGAAAAACCGTATCAACCGAAAGAACATGGTAAACGGTGTTACAATTATTGATCCAAGTAACACTTATATTTCTGCTGATGCAGTTATCGGTAGTGATACAGTTCTTCATCCAGGAACAATTATTGAGGGGGACACTGTAATTGGCTCTGATTGTGAAATTGGACCGCATACAGTAATTCGCGATAGTGAAATTGGAGATCGTACGACAATTCGACAATCTACTGTACATGATAGTAAGCTTGGTACAGAAGTATCGGTTGGTCCATTTGCACATATTCGCCCAGATTCAGTTATTGGAGACGAAGTACGCGTTGGAAACTTCGTGGAAATCAAAAAAACTGTCTTTGGTAATAGAAGTAAAGCTTCACACTTGAGTTATATCGGGGATGCACAAGTTGGAGAAGACGTGAATCTTGGTTGTGGTTCAATTACGGTGAACTATGACGGTAAGAATAAATTCAAAACTGTGATTGGTAATGGGGTATTTATTGGATGTAATTCAAACCTTGTTGCTCCAGTAACAGTTGAAGATGGTGCTTATGTGGCAGCAGGCTCTACAATTACAGAGAATGTTCCATCAAAAGCATTATCGGTAGCACGTGCACGTCAAGTTAACAAAGAAGACTATGTTGATCAATTGCTGAATAAGAAAAAATCATAATGTGGAGGGTTAATCTAGATGTCGACTCAATATCTAAATTCTAATTTGAAAGTATTCTCTTTAAACTCTAATAAGGAACTTGCTGAGCAGATTGCAAAGCATATTGGAGTAGGGCTAGGAAAATGTTCTGTTGATCGTTTTAGTGATGGAGAAGTTCAAATTAACATTGAAGAAAGTATCCGTGGTTGCGATGTATTCATTATTCAATCTACAAGCTTCCCAGTAAACGAACATATCATGGAATTACTTATTATGATTGATGCATTAAAACGTGCATCTGCGAAAACAATTAATATTGTTATTCCTTACTATGGTTATGCGCGTCAAGACCGTAAAGCGCGTTCTCGTGAACCAATTACATCGAAACTTGTAGCAAACTTGCTTGAAACAGCAGGTGCAACTCGTGTAATCACTCTAGATTTACATGCTCCACAAATTCAAGGATTCTTTGATATCCCAATCGACCACTTAATGGGTGTACCGATTCTTTCAGATTACTTTGAAACAAAAGGTCTTAAAGATATCGTAATCGTGTCTCCTGACCATGGTGGTGTAACTCGTGCAAGAAAAATGGCAGATCGTCTAAAAGCGCCAATCGCTATTATTGATAAGCGTCGTCCTCGCCCGAACGTATCAGAGGTAATGAACATTATCGGTAATATTGAAGGTAAAACAGCGATTTTAATTGATGACATCATTGATACAGCTGGTACAATTACATTAGCAGCAAACGCTCTTGTTGAGAACGGTGCTTCTGAAGTATATGCTTGCTGTACACACCCAGTATTATCTGGTCCAGCAATTGAGCGTATTCAAAATTCAAATATTAAAGAGTTAGTTGTAACGAACTCTATCGTATTACCAGAAGAGAAGAAAATCGACAAAGTACATGAACTTTCAGTTGCTCCATTAATCGGAGAAGCAATCATTCGTGTATACGAAGAAGAATCTGTGAGTGTATTATTCAATTAATTGGATAGAATGAGACGTAACCAAAATTGGTTACGTCTTTTCGTATCGAAAAAAGAAAGTAGTGGTACAAGAATGAAATTGATAGTAGGACTTGGGAACCCAGGTAGAGAATATGAATTAACAAGGCATAATATTGGATTTATGGCCATTGATGAACTTGCGAAGCGTTGGAACATTTCTTTGAATGAACAAAAATTTAAAGGTGTATTTGGTGCAGGGTTTGTTAATGGAGAAAAGGTAATCTTATTAAAGCCGCTAACATACATGAACTTATCTGGGGAAAGTATTCGTCCACTCATGGATTATTATAAAATTGATGTTGAGGACTTCGTTGTTATGTACGACGATTTGGACATTCCTGTAGGTAAATTGCGTCTTCGCATGAAAGGTAGTGCTGGTGGACATAATGGTGTAAAGTCAACGATTTCGCACCTAGGAACACAAGAATTTCAACGTATCCGTATGGGAATCGATCGCCCGAAAAATGGAATGAAGGTAGTCGATTATGTATTAGGACGCTTTACATCTGAAGAGATTCCGGATGTTAACCATTCTATTGAAAAAGCAGCGGATGCATGTGAAGAGTGGCTAAATAAGCCTTTTCTCCAAATCATGAATACTTTCAATAGTTAAAAATGAGATTGGGAATATTTCTCTTTTGTTTTACCCATACTAGTAGTAATTGAATTTTTAGGAGGCTAGTATGGAAGGGTATTATTATTGCAGACACTGCGGAGGTAATGTAGGCTCCATTAACGCAGAAAAAGTATATAGCGACGTTTTATTTCAACTAACAGAGCAAGAAGTAGTAGAAATGATTCATTTTCATGAGAATGGAAATATATATATAAAAACGATTTGTGAATCGTGTCAAGAAACGCTCGCATCTTATCCTGAGTATTATGAGTATGAAAAATTTCTGCAATAAAATGTTGTCGCTTTGGCATGTCCAAAGCATTTTTCTGTTTTCCTTTTCCAAAATATTTGCATAAAATAGAATGACTTGCTCTTTATGTTGAGAGGAGTTTTAAAAATGATAGGTTTATTAGAGCAATTTTATAAAAATGAAGAGATACAATCAGTTATTAATGGATTAGAAGATGGGTTAAAAGAACAACTTATATCAGGGATGGCAACGTCTTCTCGTTCGTTATTAATGGCGGCTTTATATAAAAAAACAAAAAAATCACAATTAATCGTGACACATAACTTATACCAAGCACAAAAAGTACATGAAGATTTAGTGGCATTACTTGGTGAAAAAGATGTGTGGCTATATCCAGTGAATGAACTGATAGCATCGGAAATTGGGGTTGCAAGTCCAGAATTGAAGGCGCAACGTATAGAAGTGTTAAATCGCTTGGCTGCGGGAGAGAATGGAATCATTGTAGCGCCAGTGGCAGGATTGCGTAGATTTTTACCAATAAAAGAATTGTGGAAGCAAAAGCAAGTTGAAATCAATCTAGGGCAAGAGATTGATTTAGATGCGCTCTTGCATACTTTACATCATATTGGCTATGAACGTAAGTCGATGGTAGAAGCTCCAGGGGAGTTCAGTTTGCGTGGGGGAATATTAGATATTTATCCTTTAACTGAAGAACTACCATTTCGTATTGAATTCTTTGATACAGAAGTCGATTCTATTCGATTATTTGATGTGGATGAACAGCGTTCTCAAGGTAAAAAAGAAAGCGTTAGGTTTGGTCCGGCAACAGAGTTTTTATTTTCACAGGAAGAATTAAAATCAGGAATTCAGCATCTTGAAGAAGGTTTAACTAAGACGATGCAAAAACTTTCTGATGATAAACTAAAGACTACAGTGCTTGAGACGGTAAGTCATGAAATTGAGATGTTGAAAAACGGGCAAAGTATAGAACAGATGTTTAAATACTTATCTATTTTCTATAAAGAACCTGCTAGTCTGATAGATTATTTACCAGAAGACGGTGTTGTAATTTTAGACGAGATTTCCCGTATTCAAGAAACAGCATCGCATCTTGAAACAGAAGAGGCGGAATGGTATATATCGCTTCTTGGTGAAGGAACAATTATTCAAGATTTATCTTTCTCTCACCCATTCGAGGGGTTTCTTCATCATAAAAAAAGAAGTTTTGTATATTTAACGTTATTCTTGCGTCATATCGCACACACACATCCGCAAAATATTGTTAATGTAACATGTAAAACAATGCAAGATTTCCATGGACAGATGAATTTGTTAAAAACAGAAATTGATAGATGGAATGAAGGGCATTTTACGACTGTTGTACTTGGAACAGATGATGAACGTGTGAAAAAATTACAACATATTTTAAGTGATTATGATATTGAGGCAGATATTGTAGAAGGTACAGATATCTTATTGCCTGGAAGGTTACAAATTGCTGTAGGTGATTTACATGCAGGATTTGAAATGCCGATGCAAAAGCTTGTTGTCATTACTGAAAAGGAGCTTTTTCATAAGAAAGTTAAAAAATCACAACGTAAACAAAAGTTATCGAATGCTGAACGTATTAAAAGTTATTCGGAATTAAAAGTTGGAGATTATGTAGTTCACGTAAATCATGGTATAGGTAAATTTTTAGGTATTGAGACATTAGAGATTAATGGTGTTCACAAAGATTATTTAAATATTAAATATCAAGGTAATGATAAGCTATACGTTCCAATTGAACAAATTGATCAAGTCCAAAAATATGTAGGATCTGAAGGTAAGGATCCGAAAGTTTATAAATTAGGCGGTAATGATTGGAAAAAGGTTAAAACGAAAGTTGAAAAATCTGTACAAGACATTGCGGATGACCTAATTAAACTATATGCTGAGCGCGAAGCTTCAAAAGGCTATGCATATACGCCAGATACGGCAGAACAACAAGAGTTCGAATCCTCTTTCCCATATCAAGAGACAGAGGATCAGTTACGTTCTATTGACGAGATTAAAAAAGATATGGAACGCGGACGCCCGATGGATAGGCTCCTTTGTGGTGACGTAGGGTATGGAAAGACTGAAGTGGCTATTCGTGCGGCATTTAAAGCAATTATGGATGAAAAACAAGTTGCAATTTTAGTACCGACAACGATTCTTGCGCAGCAACACTATGAAACAATTCGAGAGCGTTTTCAAGATTATCCGATCAATATAGGCTTATTAAGTAGATTCCGTACGAGAAAACAACAAAATGAAACAATTAAGGGCTTAAAGGATGGAACAGTAGATATCGTAATCGGAACACATCGTATTTTATCTAAAGATGTTACGTATAAAGATTTAGGGCTTCTTATTATTGATGAAGAACAAAGATTTGGTGTAACACATAAAGAAAAAATTAAACAATTGAAGGCAAATGTTGACGTATTAACATTAACGGCAACTCCGATTCCGCGGACGCTTCATATGTCTATGCTTGGTGTGCGCGACTTATCTGTTATTGAGACACCACCAGAAAATCGTTTCCCAGTCCAAACGTATGTAGTCGAGTATAATCCAGCGTTAATGCGAGAGGCAATAGAGCGAGAGCTTGCAAGAGGTGGTCAAGTTTACTTCCTATATAACCGTGTAGAGGATATTGAAAGAAAAGCAGATGAAATTTCGATGTTAGTTCCAGATGCCCGCGTAACGTACGCACATGGGAAAATGAACGAAAGCGAATTAGAGTCTGTTATGCTATCATTTTTAGAAGGACAGCATGATGTTCTTGTAAGTACAACAATTATTGAGACGGGTGTAGATATTCCGAATGTAAATACGTTAATTGTATTTGATGCAGATCGTATGGGATTATCACAGTTGTATCAGCTTCGTGGGCGTGTTGGACGTTCTAATCGTGTTGCGTATGCATACTTTGCGTATAAACGTGACAAAGTGCTGTCAGAGGTTGCAGAGAAGCGTCTACAAGCAATTAAAGAGTTCACGGAACTTGGATCTGGTTTCAAAATTGCGATGAGAGATTTATCTATTCGTGGAGCAGGTAATTTGTTAGGGGCAGAACAGCATGGATTTATTGATTCTGTCGGATTTGATCTATATTCGCAAATGTTAAAAGATGCAATTGAACAGCGTAGAGGAACAGATGGGGCTGAAAATATAGTTAATGTTGAAATTGACTTAGAGGTAGATGCATATTTACCAGATGCTTATATTTCAGATAGTAAGCAAAAAATTATGATGTATAAACAATTTAGAGGTGTTTCTGCAATTGAGGATATTGAAGAATTGCAGGAAGAAATGATCGATAGATTTGGCGATTATCCACAAGAAGTTGGTTATTTATTACAAATTGCAAATATTAAAGTGTTGGCAATGAAAGAACAAATTGAATTAATTAAGCAGAATAAATTTGAAGTAACATTCCTGTTTTCTGAACAAGCAAGTCAAAATATTGATGGTGGAAAATTATTCATGCTCGGAAATAGTTTTGGACGTATGATCGGTTTAGGAATGGAAGGATCACAATTGAAAATTGTTATGAAAACAAATGGCTTAGAGACATCGAAGTGGTTAACAATTGCTGAAAATTTATTAAAAGGCTTACCAGATGTAAAAAAAGAAGTAATAAATGCCTAAAATAAGATAAAAAAATACAATTCGACGTGCATAGAAGAACTAATGTGTAAAATACTATGTCTAACAGTTGGTGATTTTTACATGAACAGGTAAATTCACCACTTTGATCATCAGTAGAAAGTGAGGCAGCATTAGAATGAAAGCAACTGGAATCGTACGTCGAATTGATGATTTAGGCAGGGTAGTAATCCCGAAGGAAATTCGTAGAACTTTACGTATTCGAGAAGGAGACCCACTAGAAATATTTGTTGATCGCGATGGAGAGGTAATTTTAAAGAAATATTCTCCAATTAGTGAGCTAGGTGATTTTGCAAAAGAATATGCTGATGCTTTATATGACAGCTTAGGACATAATGTGCTTGTGTGTGATCGAGATTCTATCATCGCAGTATCAGGCGTATCGAAAAAAGAATACTTAAATAAAAGTGTTGGCGATCTAATTGAAAAAACGATGGAAGAACGAAAGTCTGTTATTATGACGGATGAAAGTGATATTTCCATTATTGATGGTGTAACAGAAAAGGTTCATTCTTATACAGTTGGACCGATTGTTGCAAACGGAGATCCGATTGGAGCCGTCATTATTTTTTCAAAAGAAGCCATTATAAGCGAGATCGAGCATAAAGCGGTTAATACTGCTGCCAGTTTCTTAGCGAAACAAATGGAACAGTAAGGGTATATTGATTTTAGAAGTAGCAATCTTTCCTAATTATGATCTTTCTTTTTGAGAAATCAATTATTTGGAGATATATGTATATTGAATGAAGGTAGCACTTTGCTACCTTTTTTCGTTGAATATTTTTAACATTTAGGAACTCATTATTACCCGTGTTGGTAAGGGAGTTTGTTCTTTTCTTTATGATATAATACGAGAGGTGAGAATAGAAAAAGGAGTTTTCTTGTATGGAAGCGAAGAAGTATCAAGCCTTTTGGCGTGGGGCTATTATATTAACGATTGCAAGTTTCGTTACAAAAGTATTAAGCGCTTTTTACCGTATTCCATATCAAAATATAGCGGGGGATATTGGGTTTTATATTTACCAACAAATTTACCCGTTTTATGGATTTTGTTTAATTTTAGCTACTTATGGATTTCCTGTTATCATTTCGAAAATGGTTGCAGAACGACTAGAGCGGGGAAAACAAAAAGAAGCAGAAGAAATTATTTGTGTATCTTTTTGGTTCTTATTAGGGATTGGTTTTATAGGCTTCTTTACATTGTTTTTTGGGGCCGAAACAATTGCGGTAGCTATGGGCGATATACACTTAGATAAGTTACTACGTGTTATTTCATTTTCATTCTTATTGATGCCATTTTTGTCTGTAGCAAGAGGGTATTTTCAAGGATTCAATAATATGATGCCAACGGCTGTTTCGCAAGTAATAGAACAAACAATTCGAGTTTCTATTATTGTATTTTTATCGCTATTCCTAATTGCTCACGGATTTGATTTATATACAGTTGGTGCAGGGGCTATGTTAGGCTCAATTGCGGGTGGACTTATTGGGATTATTGTACTTATATTGTATATGCGTCAAGATTTTCGTTCTATATTCTTCAAAAGTGCAGCGAGAATTAAGGGTAAAAGGAAGATAGTTAAAATCCTTTTTTGGCAGGGGTTAGCGATTTGTGTTAGTAATTTAGTGCTTATTTTTATACAGATGGCTGATTCAGTGTCCTTTTACAGCTTACTTATTGGTGCGGGAGAACAGGCTGAAAATGCAAAGGTATTAAAGGGTGTTTATGATAGAAGTATTCCGCTAATGCAATTAGGTACTGTTGTGACGACTTCTTTCTCGTTGTCACTTATTCCGATTATTACAGCGGCGAAGGAAAGAGGAGATCTTTCCTTTATTCAAGAAAAGGTAAAGTTAGCAATGAAAATAACATTTGTTATTGGACTTGCAGCAGCTATTGGACTAACTTGTATTATTCAACCTACCAATATTATGTTGTTTGAAAACAGTGATGGATCAGATGTTTTATCTATTTTATCGTTATCTATTTTATTTAGTTCATTGTCAATTACGACAGCTTCTATTTTACAAGGATTAGGGCAAACGTTTAAGCCAGCGTTATTTGTTGTATTTGGAGGTTGCTTAAAGTTAGCGTTAAATTATATATTCATGCCTTATTTTGGTGTGAAAGGTGCAGCTTTTGCGACTTTATGTGCGTTAATTATAATCTCTGGATTAAATAGTTTGTTGCTTACGAGAGCTGTATCAGGGTCACTTATCAATAAGCGAAATATGTTAGGGATAGTAATTAGTGGTATCTGTATGGGGTTTGTATTAATGATGTTCACACGTGTGTTACAGATGTCTGGATTAGTAATTAATACGGAACATAGAGGAAGCGCGACGCTTGAAGCGTTGTTAGGTGTAGCCATCGGCGGATTGACATATATGTTTTTTATTTTGAAATTACGTGTATTTACAAAAAAAGAATTAGGAACCGTTATGAAACAAGAGAAAAAAGAAGGTTCATTGAAGAAGAGTGGATAGAGGTGACTGGTTGTGAGTGGAATCATTACTATTTTAGGTTTAGGAGCTGGTGAATTAGATCAGCTAACGATGGGTGTATATCGAAAAATAAAAGAAGCAGACCATCTGTTTGTTAGAACGAAGGAACATCCAGTTATAGAAGAATTGGAGAAAGAAGGCGTACAATATACGTCTTTTGATGCTGTATATGAAGCGCATGATACGTTTGAAATTGTATATGAAACAATTGCGAATAAATTGCTAGAACAAGCTGAAGGTACAGAAATTATCTATGCTGTTCCCGGGCATCCACTTGTAGCAGAAAGAACAGTTCAGCTACTGTTAGAAAAAGGAGAAGTTTCAAATGTTGAAGTGCGAATTGAGGGTGGACAAAGTTTCCTTGATCCTATGTTTGCAAGTCTAAAGATTGATCCGATTGAAGGATTCCAATTACTTGATGCTACATCATTTGAAAGAGGGCAATTAGAACTGCGTCAACATTTAATCTTTTGCCAAGTATATGATGCATTCGTTGCATCTGATGTGAAATTAACATTAATGGAGATGTTACCAGATGATTATGAAGTGTATATCGTAACAGCTGCAGGAACTTCATTTGAACAAGTAAAGAAGGTACCGTTGTACATGTTAGATCATGAAACGGAATTGAATAATTTAACGAGTGTGTACGTGCCGCCAGTTCAGGAGCGTGCGTCCTTGTATCAACAGTTTGATGTTCTTAGAGAAATTATTGCGGAACTTCGTGGTCCAAATGGTTGTCCGTGGGATAAAAAGCAAACACATCAATCATTAAAGAAATATTTAATTGAGGAAGCTTATGAAGTGTTGGAAGCAATCGATGAAGAGGATGATGATCACTTAGTAGAAGAATTAGGTGATATATTATTACAAGTTATGCTTCATGCTCAAATCGGAGAAGATGAAGGTTGGTTCTCTATAGATGATATCATTCGAACTCTATCTGAGAAAATGGTTCGTCGTCATCCGCATGTGTTTGGAAATACAGATGTAAACAGCGCTGATGAAGTGATTGCAAATTGGGAAGAAATTAAAAAACAAGAAAAAGGATTCGTGAAAGAATCTGTTTTAAATGGCGTTCCAAAAAGTTTGCCGCAGTTACTACGCGCCTATGAAATTCAGAAGAAAGCTGGTAAGGTTGGATTTGATTGGGTTGATGTGCAACCGATGATAGAGAAAGCTTTGGAAGAATGGCAAGAGTTCCAACAAGAGGTTACAAATATGGATGAGGAAAAGATGCTGGGTGAGTTTGGTGATTTACTATTTGCATTTGTTAATATAGCTCGTCATTACAAAATAGATCCAGAAGAGGCGTTACGTTCAACTAATGAGAAATTTACTGGTCGTTTTTTATACATGGAGGCAAAAGTAGCTGAAATGAATAAAGAGATGAAAGATTTATCATTAGAACAGTTAGATGTTTTATGGGAAGAAGCGAAACAAACAGAGCGTTAATAGGGGGATTTGATATGCGTCTAGATAAGTTTTTAAAAGTATCACGTTTAATTAAAAGAAGAACATTAGCGAAAGAAGTAGCTGATCAAGGAAGAATATCTATTAATGGCCAAGTGGCAAAAGCGAGTTCTGATGTGAAAGTAGCTGATGAATTAACAATTCGTTTTGGTCAAAAAATAGTGACTGTGAAAATAAATGAATTAAAAGAAACAACTAAAAAAGAAGATGCAGCAAATATGTATAGCTTAGTTCGTGAAGAAAAAGTAAAAGCGGAAGAAGGCTTGTTCTAAAATCATGTATCCCCTCATACATTACTATTAGCTAGTAAAAACCTATGGGGGGATTTACGTGAATAATGGTTACTCACCTACGTCTTCTAATCAACAAAATGTTTCTGTAGAGCATGACATTATTATGCGTGGCAGGCGTATAATTGATATTACCGGTGTGAAGCAGGTAGAGAGTTTTGATAGCGAAGAGTTTTTACTAGAGACCGTAATGGGTTTTTTAACGATTCGTGGTCAAAATTTACAAATGAAAAATTTAGATGTGGAAAAAGGTATTGTGTCGATTAAAGGGAAAGTTAATGAGATGCTGTATATTGATGAAAATCAAGGGGAAAAAACTAAAGGTTTCTTTAGTAAGTTGTTTAAATGAGCTTAACAATTCAGTTGTATACAATGCTTTCAATGATTGGAATGGGTGCTTGGATTGGAGCGTCTTTAGATACATATCAACGTTTTTTAAAGCGCCAAGAACGTAAACGTTGGCTTGTATTTATACATGATATATTATTTTGGATTGTCCAAGCATTATTCGTCTTTTATGTATTGCTTCTCGTAAATGAAGCTGAGCTACGTATATATGTGTTTTTGGCATTATTATGTGGTTTTGCGGCATATCAAAGCTTATTGAAGGCACTATACATGAAGCTGTTAAATTTTCTCATCTATATTTTTATGCAAACAACATATTTTTTTGTTCGAATTATACAGCTACTCATGATAAAACCTGTTATTATTATAGCGCAGCTATTTATTGCATTTATATTATTCTTATTTCGTATACTGCTTTCAATTGGACATGTGTTATGGAAAATGGTGATTTGGATATTACTTTTCATATGGAAAGTTTTTTTCTGGCCTGTTCGATTTATTGCTTCGCTCATATGGAAACTTCTCCCTAATCGTGTTAAACTTTTTATAGTGAAACATATAGGGTTCCTGCAATATATAGCAAAATTGAAGGGACATATCTTCCAACTATGGGAGCATATAAAAAAGAAGTTAGGGGGACCTCGGAAATGAGGGAACTGAGACAAAGAACAATCGAAAAACAGAGTCCAAATCCTGTTAAAGAGCATATAATACAAACGGATGAGAACAGGAAGCGACTTTATCGCCGTTTAGCGGTTTTTCTTGTCTTTACTTTTACAATTATTGCGAGTATTAGTGTAACGTTTTATCAACAAAACAGTTCCATTAAAGCAAAAGAAGCAAAAGTTAAGGACATGAAAAAAGAACTGGATTCATTAACGAATAAAGAAAAAAGTCTAAAAGACGAAGTTCAAAAGTTAAATGATGAAGAGTACGTATTAAAGATTGCTAGAAGGGATTATTTCTTCTCTGGTAAAGGGGAGATAATTTTTCCTGTTTCTAAGTAGAGTATGTCTTATTGACACTATATTTTAGGATTATATATAATAAAGTAAAATTTGACTTTTTAACCACTAAGGAGGAGCATTTTTTTTATGTCAATCGAGGTAGGCAGCAAGTTACAGGGTAAAGTAACAGGTATTACAAATTTTGGGGCTTTTGTGGAGCTGCCAGAGGGCTTAACGGGTCTTGTTCATATTAGTGAAGTTGCTGATAACTATGTAAAAGATATTAACGATCACTTAAAAGTGGGCGACCAAGTAGAAGTAAAAGTTATTAATGTTGAAAAAGATGGAAAGATTGGTTTATCTATCAAAAAAGCGAAAGAACGTGAAAAAACAGAAGGAGATCGTCCACGTGGTGAATACCAACGCGGTGGTGATCAACAACGTTCTGGACGTCCACAACGTAATAATCGCTCTTTCAACAGAGATAATCGCGGTGGCGGTAACGACCGAGCTCCGAAAGAAACATTTGAGCAAAAGATGGCACGCTTCTTAAAAGATAGCGAAGATCGTTTAACTTCTTTAAAGCGTAACACAGAGTCTAAACGTGGTGGCCGTGGCGCGCGTCGCGGATAATAAGGACGTTTAGTTTTTAACATATAGAGAGGTACCCAGAGTAATGTCTCAGGGTGCTTTTTTATATGTAAAAAATATTTTCAAAAAAGTTTTTGAGATGTGTTGACTTTAATTAGTATCTGATGTAAGATACTAATTGTCCGTTAAATAAGACGACATGGCGGTGTAGCTCAGCTGGCTAGAGCGTACGGTTCATACCCGTGAGGTCGGGGGTTCGATCCCCTCCGCCGCTATATTTAATTTAACGGCCCGTTGGTCAAGTGGTTAAGACACCGCCCTTTCACGGCGGTAACACGGGTTCGAATCCCGTACGGGTCATCTAAAAAGATCATGCAAATTTGCATGATCTTTTTTTGTTAAATAAATTAAGATATACAACACTTCTACAAAATCACCCTATATTTTCTGAATGTTTAATTAAAATCTCGAAAATAACTTACATACCCTGTATATCTGTAGAGTTATTTCGAATAAAAAGTCGAACGATTATAAAAGTGAAAACTGTTGTTTTGACAAAAAAACCAACAATCATCTTTTATAATGACAGTAATTAAACTATGCAGGTGGTGTTAAAAATATGCCTAAAGCAGGAAGGAATACTATGAATACAAGTGCATTGGCAATGAATGAGAGTCAGCTTGATGGAATAAAGTGGACGAGTAAGTTGCGAATGAAATTTGAGCAAGTTTTCTTTAGATGGGGATTTATTATTGTTGTTATTGGTTTTCTTTTGGGACGAGCATATATATTAACAAATATTTTACCGTTTGCACTGCCATTTTTTGCTGCTGTTTATGTTATGAAGCGGGATAAGATGCCGCTAGCATTTTTAGCTCTAATGGGAGGAGCTCTTTCAGTATCGATAGATAATTTGTTTTTTACCTTTGCATCTATCTTTACCTTCTTCATTTATAATATCTTCTTTAGTCGATTTACACGTAAAACTGTTGGACTTGTTCCATTTCAAGTATTTATCTCCGCATTAACCGCACACTTAGTTGTTGTATATTTTGCACAACAAACTGTCACCATGTACGATTTACTCGTTAGTACCATTGAGGCTGGGCTTAGTTTTGTATTAACTATGATATTTTTACAAAGTGTCCCACTTTTAGTGGAAAGGAAAGGAAAACAACAGGCATTAGAGACGGAAGAAATTGTTTGTTTGATTATATTACTAGCATCTGTTTTAACGGGTACAACAGATTGGTTTGTATATGATGCTTCTATTCAACATATTTTTACAAGGTATTTAGTGCTAGTATTTGCATTTATTGCGGGTGCTGCCACAGGGTCTACAGTGGGGGTTGTAACAGGACTAATATTAAGTTTAGCAAATGTGTCTAGCTTGTCTCAGCTTAGCCTTCTTGCTTTTTCTGGATTGCTTGGTGGATTGTTAAAAGAAGGAAAGCGTTTAGGTGTTAGTTTAGGTTTATTAATTGGGACAAGCTTAATTACATTATATGTAGACAAACAGACAAATATTGTAACAACTTTAATTGAGTCAGGTGTAGCGATTGTTATCTTCTTATTAACACCGAAGCTTGTTTTGGATCGTATTGCTAAATTTATGCCAGGTACACAAGAGCATTCGCAAGATCAACAACAATATTTAAGAAGGATGCGTGATGTTACAGCAAATAAAATCAACCAATTTGCAAATGTATTTGCTGCTTTATCTAATAGCTTTTCTGTATATGGGTATGTAGAGGAAGAAGATAAAGAGACAGAAGCAGATTTGTTTTTGAGTACAATTACTGCGAAAACATGTCAAACATGCTTTAAAAAGGATCAATGCTGGGTAGTGAATTTTGATAAAACGTACGATTATATGAAACAAATAATGAATGAAACGGAAGAAGGAACCCTGCAACATAATCGTAAATTAGTTCGTGAGTGGGACAAGCATTGTGTGAGAGGGAAAAAAGTGACGGATTTAGTAGCCGGTGAATTAGATCACTTCTATGAGGGACAAAAATTACGAAAACAAATGAAGGAAAATCGTAGAATAGTAGCGGAGCAACTATTAGGTGTATCAAAGGTTATGGAGGATTTTGCTAAGGAGATACAACGAGAGCGTGAAAATCATCAAGTGCAGGAAGAACAGATTATGCAAGCGTTCCGAGATTTTGGTGTCGAAGTAGAGCATGTTGATATTTATTGTTTAGATAGAGGAAGTATTGATATTGAAATGTTAATTCCAGTTGCATCTAATGAACATGGTGAGTGTGAAAAGTTAGTTGCACCGATGCTTTCAGATATCCTTAAAGAAAATATTGTCGTTAAACATGAAGAAAAGTCTTCTTATCCAAATGGCCATAGTTTAATATCATTTGGTTCGGCGAAGACGTATTCTCTTGATACAGGATTGGCTACAGCTGCAAAAGGCGGTGGATTTGTGTCGGGTGACTCTTATGCGATGATGGATTTAAGTGTTGGTAAATATGCACTTGCGATTAGTGATGGTATGGGTAATGGACAAAGAGCTCATATGGAAAGTAAGGAAACGGTGAAATTATTACAAAAAATACTCCAATCAGGCATTGATGAAGAAATAGCAATTAAGTCTATCAATTCAATTCTTTCTTTGAGAACGACAGAAGAAATGTTTACGACATTAGATTTAGCTATGGTAGATTTGCGGGATGCGAGTGCAAGGTTTTTAAAGATTGGATCAACGCCGAGTTTTGTTAAACGCGCAAATAATATTTTGAAAATTGAAGCAAGTAATTTGCCGATGGGAATCATCGAAGATGTTGAAGTTGATGTGGTGGGTGAACAATTAAAAACGGGCGATATTCTTATTATGATGAGCGATGGGATTTTTGAAGGAGCACAGCATGTGGAGAATCATGAATTGTGGATGAAACGAAAAATTAAAGAATTGCAAACCGAAGACCCGCAAGAAATTGCTGATATCATTATGGAAGAAGTGATTCGCTCTTGTGATGGTTATATAAATGATGATATGACTATTGTAGTGGCAAAAGTGAAGAAAAATATGCCGAAGTGGGCTACGATTCCGATTGTAGGAATGCAGGCGCAGTAAAATATAAGTGGAATGTTTATCTATAATTTGATTTTAAAAACCTAGGTGAATACCTAGGTTTTTTTGTGGGAAAAGGTAATGTTATTAATTTTGTGAATATACACGGAGGATGTAAGATAAAAATGTAATTTTTGTATATCTTTTTTTTGCACAATGTTTGTAAAAGTTGTACCATTGTAGACAAGGTGACTAAGGTTGCTGTTCTTGTTTAATGAAAGGTGATTGCGAAGTTGAAAGATACATTTGTTGAAAAAGTAGATGACTTTGTAAAGCAGCATGATGTATTAAAGAATGATTCAACAATTGTTGTGGGAGTTTCTGGTGGTCCTGACTCGTTAGCGCTTTTATATTATTTATTAGAAAAAAGAGCGGAAAAACAGTTGGAAATTGTAGTTGCTCATGTGGATCATATGTTTAGAGGTGATGAATCTTATGAGGATTTACAGTTTGTGCAGGGCCTTTGTGAAGAACTGGGAATTATTTGTGAAACGATAAGGATTAATGTATCACAATATCAACAGCAATACGGAATGAATGCACAGGTTGCTGCGAGAGAATGCAGATATGCATTTTTGGAAAGAATAATGAAGAAATATGATGCGAGATATGTTGCTCTTGGACATCATGGAGATGATCAAGTCGAGACAATTTTAATGCGTCTTGTAAGAGGGAGTACTCCGAAAGGATATGCAGGAATTGCAGTGAAGCGTCCTTTTCATAATGGATATTTAATTAGGCCGTTACTTGGCGTAACGAAGGAAGAAATTGTTGATTACTGTAATAAGCTAAATTTAATGCCACGTATAGATCCGAGTAATAAAAAGGAAGTATATACAAGGAATCGATTACGTAAATATGTCCTTCCTCATTTGAAAGAAGAAAATCCACAAATGCATGAGAAATTCCAAAAATTTAGCGTGCAGATGCAAGAGGATGAGGCTTATTTGCAGGAATTAGCTTTTGAGAAAATGAATAAAGTAATTACAAAAAAAAGTGATAAACAAATTAGCTTATCAATTCCTGCCTTTGAATCCATGTCTATGCCTTTACAAAGAAGAGGGATTCAACTAATATTAAACTATCTTTATGAATATAAGATTCCATCTTCTCTTTCTTCTATACATATTGACAAGTTGATTGAGTTTTTTAAGCGGACACAACCTTCAGGTTCACTTGATTTTCCGGGTGATTTGAAAATTGTTCGTTCATACGAGGAGTGTAGCTTTAGATTTAAACAAGAAATTGTCTCTCCTTTTTCACAAGATTTATTAGTACCCGGGACCATTACGCTATTGAACGGGGATGAATTTGTAACAGAGGTGAGCGAAGATATACCAAGTAACATGAATGAAACAGTATTTGTTGCTAAGTATAATGATATATCATATCCACTTCGTATTCGTTCTAGAGAAAATGGAGATCGCATGTCAATACAAGGTATGAATGGCACGAAAAAGATAAAAGCTATTTTTATCGAAGCGAAAGTACCGAAAGAAAAAAGAGAAGAATGGCCGGTCGTTTGTGATGCAAGTGGGACTATTATTTGGGTACCCTTGTTGAAACGATCTGCATTTGCAATTTCGAAAGAGATGGCAAAGAAGGATAAATATATGATTATTCACTACAAAAGCAAGGAGTCTTCCGGGAGGATAATGAAATGATGAATCAAGATATCGAAAAAGTATTAATTTCTGAAGAGCAAATACAAGAAAAGGTGCGCGAACTAGGTGCAATTATTGCAGAGGATTATAAAAACACAGTACCTCTTGCAATTGGTGTATTAAAAGGCGCAATGCCATTCATGGCAGATTTATTAAAGAGAACAGATACATATCTTGAAATGGATTTTATGGCTGTATCTAGTTACGGTCACTCTACAGTTTCAACAGGCGAAGTGAAAATTTTAAAAGATCTTGATACTTCTGTAGAAGGTCGCGATATTTTAATCGTCGAAGATATTATTGATAGTGGTCTTACACTAAGCTACTTAGTAGACTTATTCAAATATCGTAAAGCGAAGTCTGTAAAAATTGTTACATTATTAGATAAGCCAACAGGCCGTAAGGTTGATCTGAAAGCGGATTATGTTGGATTTACTGTTCCACATGAATTTGTAGTAGGATATGGATTAGATTATAAAGAGCAATACCGTAATCTTCCTTATGTAGGCGTATTAAAACCAAGCGTTTACTCAAATTAATTAAATATAGGCTTCACAATTGTATAGGAAAGTTTTTCTATGTTACGATTTACTATAGTGTTTATGCCGTGAGAGGAGGTTAGGAATGAATCGTATCTTCCGTAATACCATCTTTTATTTACTGATATTCTTAGTAGTAATTGGAATCGTGAGCTATTTTAATGGTTCGACACAAAAAACGACATCAGTTAGCTACGACAAATTCATTACTAAACTAGAAAGCGGTGAAGTGCGTAATGTGCAACTTCAACCGAAAAATGGTGTATTTGAGGTAAAAGGACAATTTAATAACTCTAGCCAAGGAGAACAATTTGTTACTTATGCACCAAATACTGAGGAATTACAAAAGAAAATTAATGATAAAGCGAAAGGTGCTGAAGTTAAGTATCAACCAGCAGAAGAAACAAGTGCTTGGGTAACATTCTTTACTTCAATCATTCCATTTGTCATCATCTTCATTTTATTCTTCTTCTTATTAAACCAAGCTCAAGGCGGCGGTAGCCGTGTTATGAACTTCGGGAAAAGTAAGGCGAAGTTATATAATGATGAAAAGAAAAAAGTTCGTTTCAGAGATGTTGCTGGTGCGGATGAAGAGAAACAAGAACTTGTTGAGGTAGTTGAATTCTTGAAAGACCCTCGTAAGTTCTCTGAAGTTGGTGCTCGTATTCCAAAGGGTGTCCTATTAGTTGGACCTCCAGGTACAGGTAAAACTTTATTAGCACGTGCTGTTGCAGGTGAGGCTGGCGTTCCATTCTTCTCTATCAGTGGTTCTGACTTCGTAGAGATGTTTGTCGGTGTCGGTGCATCACGTGTACGTGATTTATTTGAAAATGCAAAGAAAAATGCTCCTTGTATCATTTTCATTGATGAAATTGATGCAGTAGGTCGTCAACGTGGCGCAGGTCTTGGTGGTGGTCATGATGAGCGTGAGCAAACATTGAACCAATTACTTGTTGAAATGGATGGATTCGGTGCAAACGAAGGTATTATTATCGTTGCTGCGACAAACCGTCCAGACATTCTTGACCCAGCGTTATTACGTCCAGGTCGTTTTGACCGTCAAATTACAGTAGATCGTCCAGATGTAAATGGCCGTGAAGCTGTACTGAAAGTACATGCGCGTAATAAACCACTTGATGAGCATATTAATTTAAGAGCAATTGCGACTCGTACACCAGGATTCTCTGGTGCGGATCTTGAAAACTTATTAAACGAAGCTGCTTTAGTAGCTGCACGTCAAGATAAGAAGAAAATTGATATGAGTGATATCGATGAAGCGACGGATCGTGTTATTGCAGGTCCAGCTAAGAAAAGTCGTGTTATCTCTGAAAAAGAACGTAATATCGTTGCTTTCCATGAAGCAGGTCATACTGTAATTGGTGTTGTTCTTGATGAAGCAGATGTCGTTCATAAAGTAACAATTGTCCCTCGTGGTCAGGCTGGTGGATATGCGGTAATGCTTCCGAAAGAAGATCGTTACTTCATGACGAAACCAGAGTTACTTGATAAAATCACTGGTTTACTTGGTGGCCGAGTAGCTGAGGAGATTGTATTTGGTGAAGTGAGTACAGGTGCTCATAATGACTTCCAACGTGCGACTGGTATTGCAAGACGTATGGTTACGGAATTTGGTATGAGTGACAAACTTGGACCGATGCAATTTGGTAGCTCGCAAGGTGGTCAAGTGTTCTTAGGAAGAGACTTCCACTCAGAACAAAACTATAGTGATGCGATTGCACATGAAATCGATATGGAAATGCAATCAATTATGAAAGAATGTTATGCTCGTGCAAAACAAATTCTTACTGAAAACCGTGATAAACTAGATATTATCGCACAAACGTTACTTGAAGTAGAAACGTTAGATGCAGAGCAAATCAATCATTTATGTGATTACGGCAGATTGCCAGAACGTCCAACATCTTCAGATGATGTGAAAGTAAACATCAACATGAAGAAAGACGATGAAGATAAAGAAGATAAGTAAGAAGTGAAGGAGTGACTATCGTCACTCCTTTTTTGTTTGTTAAAATCTTTGTTAATTACTATTGAGAACTTAGTGGATAAAGTAATTTAAGTAAAACTAGTATTAAAAATTGAAATAGAGAGCAATCTTTTTGTAAAATGATGAGGATAGGAAAGCTGATTATATAAGTATGTGTGATATGATGTTTTTATAAGTTTTATACATACTGCACAAATATAGATTAAATAAGATAAGTGGTGAGAATATGATTTTTGTATTGGATGTAGGGAACACAAATGCTGTACTAGGTGTGTTTGAAGAGGGGGAACTTCGTCAGCATTGGCGCATGGAAACAGATCGTCATAAGACAGAAGATGAATATGGAATGCTTGTAAAGCAATTGCTTGAGCATGAGGGTCTTTCGTTTGAAGATGTGAAAGGTATTATTGTGTCTTCAGTCGTACCACCAATTATGTTTGCTTTAGAGCGCATGTGTGAAAAATATTTTAAAATTAAACCGCTTGTAGTAGGGCCTGGGATAAAAACAGGACTAAATATTAAATATGAAAATCCGCGTGAAGTAGGCGCAGACCGAATTGTAAATGCAGTAGCAGGAATCCACTTATATGGAAGTCCGCTCATTATTGTTGATTTTGGTACGGCTACTACATATTGTTATATTAACGAAGAAAAACATTATATGGGTGGAGTTATTACGCCAGGAATTATGATTTCAGCAGAGGCTTTATATAGCAGAGCAGCAAAACTTCCTCGTATCGAAATTACAAAACCAAGCAGTGTTGTTGGGAAAAATACAGTAAGTGCGATGCAATCTGGTATTCTTTATGGTTATGTTGGACAAGTGGAAGGTATTGTTAAGCGTATGAAAGAAGAAGCTAGACAAGAACCTAAAGTTATTGCAACAGGTGGATTGGCAAAATTAATTTCCGAAGAATCGAATGTAATTGATATTGTAGATCCGTTTTTAACGTTAAAAGGTTTGTATATGTTATATGAACGTAATGCAAATTTACAGCATGAGAAAGGTGAATAAATACGTATGAAAGATTATTTAGTAAAAGCGTTAGCATTTGATGGAGAAGTGCGTGCGTATAGTGTGCGTACAACAAATACAGTAAGTGAGGCGCAAAGACGTCATGATACATGGAGAACAGCTTCAGCGGCACTAGGGCGTTCTTTGACTGCGGGTACAATGATGGGCGCAATGTTAAAGGGTGAGCAAAAGTTAACGATTAAGGTAGAAGGTAATGGTCCAATTGGCCCTATCTTAGTAGATGCTCATGCAAATGGAGATGTACGTGGTTATGTAACGAATCCGCATGTTGATTTTGAAGGAACAGAACAAGGGAAGTTACGTGTATATCAAGCAGTAGGTACAGAGGGGTTTGTAACTGTAATTAAAGATATTGGAATGCGTGAGCCGTTTATTGGTCAATCTCCAATCGTTTCAGGAGAATTAGGAGAAGACTTTACGTATTATTTTGCAGTTTCTGAACAAACGCCTTCTTCCGTAGGTGTTGGTGTTCTTGTAAATGGAGATGATAGCATATTAGCGGCAGGTGGATTCATCCTTCAAATTATGCCGGGTGCGCAAGATGAAACGATTTCATTTATTGAAGACCGTTTACAAAAGATTCCACCTGTATCAACGTTGATTGAACAAGGTCTTTCTCCGGAAGAGCTACTATATGCAGTTCTTGGAGAAGATAAAGTAAAAGTATTAGAAACAATGGATGTTCAATTTAATTGCACATGCTCACGCGAGCGTATTGAGAGTGTATTAATTAGTTTAGGTAAAACAGAGTTAGAGCAAGTTCGTGAAGAAGAGGAAGAGACAGAAGTTCACTGTCATTTCTGTAATGAACGATACAAGTTCTCTAAAGAAGATATTACAAATTTAATCGAGAATTTGTAATAAGGGAATTAAGAGGAGCAATCCTCCAAATGAATTGACAAACAGGGAATTTTCTGACAAAATCTAAATATAGATAAAACCAATAAAAATACTCGGTGTTAGGAGTGACAGGAATGCGAGTGGCACAATCAGTTTCAGAATTAATCGGGAAAACGCCGATCGTTAAGTTGAACCGCATCGTAGAATCAGACAGCGCAGATATATACTTAAAATTAGAATTTATGAATCCGGGGAGTAGTGTTAAAGATCGTATCGCATTAGCTATGATTGAAGATGCTGAAAAAAAGGGATTATTAAAAGAGGGCGATACAATCATTGAGCCGACAAGTGGTAACACAGGAATTGGTTTAGCGATGGTAGCGGCTGCTAAAGGATATAATGCAATCTTAGTAATGCCAGAAACAATGAGTATTGAGCGTCGTAATTTATTACGTGCTTACGGTGCGGAATTAGTATTGACTCCAGGGCCTGAAGGAATGGGTGGAGCAATTCGTAAAGCGACTGAATTAGCAAAAGAACATGGCTACTTTATACCACAACAGTTCAAAAACCAATCGAATCCAGAAATTCACCGTTTAACAACAGGTCCAGAAATTATTGAACAAATGGGCGACCAATTAGATGCGTTTATTGCAGGTATTGGTACAGGTGGAACGATTACTGGTGCTGGTGAAGTACTGAAGGAAGCGTATAAAGATATTAAAATTTATGCAGTAGAACCTGCAGATTCACCAGTATTATCTGGTGGGAAGCCAGGTCCACATAAAATCCAAGGAATTGGGGCGGGATTTGTTCCGGAGACGTTGGATGTAGAAGTATATGATGAAATTATTCAAGTGAAAACAGAGCAAGCATTTGAATATGCGAGAAGAGTGGCTAAAGAGGAAGGTATTTTAGTTGGTATCTCTTCAGGCGCAGTTATTTATGCAGCAACAGAGGTTGCGAAAAAGTTAGGTAAAGGGAAAAAGGTACTTGTTATTATCCCGAGTAACGGTGAACGTTATTTAAGTACACCACTTTATCAATTTGAATCCTAATTAAACGCGATTGAAAAAGCATCCTTGAAAAAGGGTGCTTTTTCTTTTGGGATTGGAAATAGGAAAAGAGTGAATGACTAGAAAACTTCATGTAAAATAAGAGGTAGTATAATTAAATTATTTTCACTAGCCTTCGAGTATAATCAATCTCTATATAAATAACTTATGTAGTTTGAGCTGGTTTATCTAAGAGGGTGGGATAAAAGAAGACGGGGTGTTGATATGCAACGAAGAAAATCTTTAGCGCTTTCTATTCCATATCAGTTAGATTTCTTTAAGCAATATAAATTTCTTTCTCAGGGTAAATCGCAACATATTTTGTTAGAAAGCGGCCGTGGCGGTCGTTATAACATTGTAGGGCTGAACCCAGTAGCGGTAATCCGAGGGAAGGGTGAAATGTTACATATAAGTGAAAGTGGTAAGGAAACAATAAAACGAGGGAATCCGTTAGATTTAATGCAAGAATATATGGAACAATGGAAGACGGACTATAACCCAGAGTATCCGCCTTTTCAAGGTGGTGCAATTGGCTATTTCAGTTATGACTGTATCCGTTATATTGAAAAGCTGCCTTCTCTTGCGGAAGATGATATTGATATACCTGACATCTTCTTTTTATTATTTGATGACGTATTTGTCTATGATCAAAAAGAACAAGTGTTATGGGTTATTACGCATTATGTAGATAAATATGAAGAGGCGAAAGAACGGCTAAATGAGTGGAAGAGTCTTTGGATGACAGAAGCGCCTGAAGTGACCGTGCCCTTTGAAAGTCCTGAAAAGAAAAGTGAAGCAGTTGCTTTTACTGAAGCTGGCTTTATGAAGGCAGTTGAATGTATTCAAGAATATATTGGAGCGGGTGATGTGTTCCAAGTAAACTTGTCGACGAGACAAGAAAGAACGTTACAGACACACCCACTAGAAATTTATACAAGTCTTCGTGAAATTAATCCATCTCCATATATGGGTTACCTGGAGCTTGGGGATTTTCAAATCGTTAGTGGATCGCCAGAGTTGTTAATTAAGAAACAAGGAACTGAAGTAAGTACAAGACCAATTGCTGGAACGAGATCTAGAGGCGCGGATGAGCAAGAGGATGAAGAATTAGCAAGAGAATTAATTGAGAACGAAAAAGAAAGAGCAGAGCATGTAATGCTTGTGGATTTAGAAAGAAATGATTTAGGACGTGTTTGTAAATATGGCACTGTAGAAGTAGATGAATTTATGGTAATTGAGAAATACTCACATGTTATGCATATTGTTTCTAATGTGCGTGGTGAGGTGGAAGAAGATAAAGATGCTTTTGATTTAGTGAAGGCTGTATTCCCTGGGGGAACAATTACTGGTGCCCCAAAAATACGTACGATGGAAATTATTGAGGAATTAGAACCTGTTCGAAGAGGGATTTATACAGGTTCAATCGGTTGGATTGGTTATTCTGGAGATACAGAATTGAATATTGTAATTAGAACACTTCTTGCTAAAGATGGAAAAGCTCATGTACAAGCAGGGGCGGGAATTGTAATTGATTCAAATCCGGAAAATGAATATAAAGAGTCGTTAAAAAAGGCGATTGCTTTATGGCGTGCAAAAGAACGTAGTGAAGAAACGGTTAGGTGAGAGAAATGATATTAATGATTGATAATTATGATTCTTTTACATTTAATTTAGTGCAGTTTCTTGGAGAACTTGGACAAGAGCTCGTTGTTAAACGTAACGATGAAGTGACTATTTCAGATATTGAGAATATGAAACCAGATTTTCTAATGATTTCTCCAGGCCCATGTAGTCCTAATGAAGCTGGGATTAGTATGGAAGTTATTAAATACTTTGCTGGAAAGATTCCGATTTTTGGTGTTTGTCTAGGGCATCAATCCATTGCACAAGTGTTTGGTGGAGAGGTTGTCCGTGCAGACCGATTAATGCATGGAAAAACGTCGCTTATGCATCATGATGGAAAGACGATTTTTTCGGATATTCCTAATCCGTTTACTGCGACGCGCTATCATTCCCTTATTGTTAAGAAAGAGACGTTACCCGATTGCTTAGAGGTAACATCTTGGACAGAGGAAGGGGAAATTATGGCACTTCGTCATAAGACATTACCGATAGAGGGTGTGCAATTCCATCCAGAATCTATTATGACTTCTCATGGGAAAGAGCTGTTGCAGAATTTCATTCGTAAATACAGTCCAAGTGCGACATTATGTTAATTTACGTAAATGGTCAGTATGTAGAAGCAAGTGAAGCGAGAATTTCTCCTTATGATCATGGTTATTTATATGGTCTTGGAGTTTTTGAAACGTTTCGTATTTATAATGGTCATCCTTTCTTATTGGATGATCATTATAACCGTTTAATAGAGGCGCTGGATACATTGCAAATTAAATGGACAATGACAAAAAATGATGTGATGCTTATTTTGAAAGATTTACTCGCTAAGAATGAATTGAAGCATGCATATGTACGTTTTAATGTATCGGCGGGTATAGATGAAATAGGATTACAAACGGAAATGTATGAAGAGCCTTCTGTTATTGTTTTTATAAAACCTTTAACAGCTCCAGGGGATGTAGTGGAAAAAGAAGGTGTTATTCTAAAACAAGTGCGAAATACACCGGAAGGGACATTTCGCCTGAAGTCTCATCACTATTTAAATAATATTTTAGGGAAGCGTGAAATTGGAAATGTTGTGAGTAAGGAAGGTATTTTCCTCACTGAAGCAGGTTAT
Organism: Bacillus sp. LH1; assembly: GCF_057924895.1. Classification (NCBI taxonomy): domain Bacteria; kingdom Bacillati; phylum Bacillota; class Bacilli; order Caryophanales; family Bacillaceae; genus Bacillus; species Bacillus sp. LH1. The sequence goes on from NZ_CM175007.1 coordinate 76,668, forward strand.
GTTGCAGAGGGCATTGTTTCGAATCTATTTTTTGTGAAAGGTGATGTTTTATATACACCTTCGTTAGAGACAGGGATTTTAAATGGTATCACTCGTGCGTTTATTATAAAGAGTGCTGAAGAATTAAATATAGAAGTAAAGGAAGGTTTCTTTACAAAAGATGAGCTACTTTCAGCGGATGAAGTCTTCGTAACAAACTCCATTCAAGAAATTGTTCCGCTTTATCGTATAGAAGCGCAGGATTTCCCGGGTAAAGTAGGAGTGGTTACAAAAAGTTTAATGTACCTTTATGGAATGCAAAGAGAGAAATTATGGAGCAGAAATGAATTACGAAGAGGAGATGTGTAGTTTGAAGTGGGATTATGATTTGCGCTGCGGCGAATATACATTGAATTTAAATGAAAAAACATTAATTATGGGGATTTTAAATGTAACACCAGATTCGTTTTCTGATGGTGGGAGTTACAACGAGGTAGATGCTGCGGTACGTCACGCAAAAGAAATGCAAGGTCAAGGTGCTCATATTATTGATATTGGTGGCGAATCTACTCGCCCAGGTTTTGCTAAAGTATCAGTAGAAAAAGAAATAAAGCGAGTTGTCCCGATAATTCAAGCAGTTTCAAAAGAAGTAAAATTGCCTATATCTATCGATACATATAAAGCTGAAGTTGCAAAGCAAGCAATTGAGGCTGGTGCTCATATTATTAATGATATTTGGGGAGCGAAGGCGGAGCCAAAAATTGCTGAAGTCGCAGCTCATTATGATGTACCCATCATTTTAATGCATAACCGCGATAATATGAATTATCGTAATTTAATGGCGGATATGATTGCTGATTTGTATGACAGTATTAAAATTGCTAAAAATGCTGGTGTGCCAGATGAGAATATTATTTTAGATCCAGGTATCGGTTTTGCTAAAACACCTGAGCAGAACTTAGAGGCGATGCGTAATTTAGAACAGTTAAATGTGCTAGGTTATCCAGTTCTCTTAGGTACTTCGAGAAAGTCCTTTATTGGGCACGTATTAGATTTGCCAGTGGAGGAACGCCTTGAGGGAACAGGAGCTACCGTTTGTCTTGGTATTGAAAAGGGCTGTGAGTTTGTTCGTGTCCATGATGTGAAAGAAATGGCGCGTATGGCTAAAATGATGGATGCGATGATTGGTAAGGGGGTAAGGTAATTGGATAAAATTTATATCCATGATATGGAGTTTTATGGTTATCATGGTGTGTTCCCAGAGGAGAATAAATTAGGTCAGAGATTTAAAGTTGACTTAACGGTGGAGTTAGATTTAAAGCGTGCAGGGGAAAGTGATGACTTAGAGCATTCGGTCAATTATGGAGAGCTTTTCGAATTATGTAGAAAAGTTGTTGAGGATAGAAAGTATAAGCTTGTGGAGAGTATCGCTGAAAATATTGCTGCAGATATATTAAAACAATATGAAAGTATTTCACGCTGTACAATTAAGGTAATTAAGCCGGATCCACCGATACCGGGTCATTATCGTGCTGTAGCAGTAGAAATTACGAGAGAACGTCCATGAACAATATAGCTTACATTGCATTAGGGTCAAATATTGGAGAGCGTTATACGTATCTAACTGAAGCGATTCAGTTTTTAAATAAAAATCCTTATATTCAGGTTGATGATATTTCATCTGTATATGAAACTGAGCCAGTTGGCTATACTGACCAAAGTTGCTTTTTAAATTTAGTTATAAAAATTTCTACCAATTTATCACCACAAGAGTTATTGAAAGTAACACAAAAAGTAGAAAATGACCTAGGAAGAAAAAGGGAAATTAGGTGGGGGCCGAGGACTATCGACCTTGACATTTTACTTTATAATCAAGAGAATATTGAAGCAGAGAATCTTATTGTTCCGCATCCGCGGATGTTTGAAAGAGCTTTTGTTATCGTTCCGTTGTTAGAGATTAATCAAGACATAAAACAAAATATTTCACGTTCACAAGTAGAAGAAATGAAAAGGCGAGAGGGAGTAACGGTATGGAAGCAGAAAAATGGGGAAGACGCATTCGTGCTTTTCGAAAGCTAAAAGGCTATACACAAGAAGGTTTTGCTAAAGAACTAGGGGTATCTGTATCTGTTTTAGGTGAGGTTGAGAGAGGGAATAGATCGCCTTCTCAAGATTTTGTAGTAGAAGTTGCTAAGGCATTAAATGTTTCGATAGAGGAATTAATGCCAAAGTGATTGTACAGGAAGGAGTAGGTTGATTGTTAAAGATTGCAAATATCGAGATGAAAAATCCGGTTGTACTAGCACCGATGGCGGGAGTGTGTAACTCTGCATTCCGTTTAACAGTAAAAGAATTTGGTGCCGGCTTAGTTTGTGCTGAAATGGTAAGTGATAAGGCAATATTACTTAATAATAAAAGAACATTAGATATGTTATATATCGACGAGAGAGAAAAGCCATTAAGTTTACAAATTTTTGGTGGAGAGAAAGAAACTCTTGTAGATGCTGCGAAATATGTAGATAAATATACGACAGCAGACATAATTGATATTAATATGGGTTGTCCAGTGCCGAAAATCGTTAAATGTGATGCGGGGGCAAGGTGGCTTTTAGATCCGAATAAAATATATGAAATGGTAGCAGCGGTTGTAGATGCTGTAGAAAAGCCGGTTACAGTTAAAATGCGTATCGGTTGGGATGAAGAACATATTTTCGCAATAGAAAATGCTAGGGCTGTTGAGCGTGCTGGTGGCCAAGCTGTGGCGGTTCACGGACGTACACGAGTGCAAATGTATGAAGGAAAAGCGGATTGGGATATTATTAAACAAGTAAAACAATCTGTAAATATCCCGGTTATCGGAAATGGTGATGTCGCAACGCCGCAAGATGCAAAGCGTATGCTTGATGAAATTGGTGTAGATGGTGTTATGATTGGTCGTGCGGCTCTTGGAGATCCGTGGATGATTTATCGTACGGTAAAGTATTTGGAGACAGGTGAATTAATGCCGGAACCAACAGTGCGCGAGAAAATTGATGTATGTATGTTACATCTAGATCGTCTTATTGACTTAAAGAACGAAAGTGTCGCTGTAAGAGAGATGAGAAAACATGCAGCTTGGTATTTAAAAGGTGTTCGTGGTAATGCGAGTGTACGTAATGGTATTAATGCTTGTAACACACGGGAAGACCTTGCGAATGTGTTAGGTACATTTGTAGAAGAAGTGGAAGCGAAACAACAAACAATTTACGTTGGTTAATAATGGACATAGGAGATTGACATTCTTCTATACACTTCCTATAATTACGTGAAAGAAAGAAGAGCTGCCAGTTAGTTGCTGGCAGTTTTTCTAGTTGA
>NZ_CM175007.1:85000-87500 GCF_057924895.1 Bacillus sp. LH1
TCGTCCGCTCAGGGTTAGTCAGGACCTAAGCCGAGGCCGACAGGCGTAGGCGATGGACAACAGGTTGATATTCCTGTACCACCTCTTTATCGTTTGAGCAATGGAGGGACGCAGAAGGATAGAAGAAGCGTGCGATTGGTTGTGCACGTCCAAGCAGTTAGGCTGATAAGTAGGCAAATCCGCTTATCGCGTAGGCTGAGCTGTGATGGGGAAGCTCCTTATGGAGCGAAGTCTTTGATTCCCCGCTGCCAAGAAAAGCTTCTAGCGAGATAAAAGGTGCCTGTACCGCAAACCGACACAGGTAGGCGAGGAGAGAATCCTAAGGTGTGCGAGAGAACTCTGGTTAAGGAACTCGGCAAAATGACCCCGTAACTTCGGGAGAAGGGGTGCTTTCTTAACGGAAAGCCGCAGTGAATAGGCCCAAGCGACTGTTTAGCAAAAACACAGCTCTCTGCGAAGCCGTAAGGCGAAGTATAGGGGGTGACACCTGCCCGGTGCTGGAAGGTTAAGGAGAGGGGTTAGCGTAAGCGAAGCTCTGAACTGAAGCCCCAGTAAACGGCGGCCGTAACTATAACGGTCCTAAGGTAGCGAAATTCCTTGTCGGGTAAGTTCCGACCCGCACGAAAGGTGTAACGATTTGGGCACTGTCTCAACCAGAGACTCGGTGAAATTATAGTACCTGTGAAGATGCAGGTTACCCGCGACAGGACGGAAAGACCCCGTGGAGCTTTACTGTAGCCTGATATTGAATTTTGGTACAGTTTGTACAGGATAGGCGGGAGCCATTGAAACCGGAGCGCTAGCTTCGGTGGAGGCGCTGGTGGGATACCGCCCTGACTGTATTGAAATTCTAACCTACGGGTCTTATCGACCCGGGAGACAGTGTCAGGTGGGCAGTTTGACTGGGGCGGTCGCCTCCTAAAGTGTAACGGAGGCGCCCAAAGGTTCCCTCAGAATGGTTGGAAATCATTCGTAGAGTGCAAAGGCATAAGGGAGCTTGACTGCGAGACCTACAAGTCGAGCAGGGACGAAAGTCGGGCTTAGTGATCCGGTGGTTCCGCATGGAAGGGCCATCGCTCAACGGATAAAAGCTACCCCGGGGATAACAGGCTTATCTCCCCCAAGAGTCCACATCGACGGGGAGGTTTGGCACCTCGATGTCGGCTCATCGCATCCTGGGGCTGTAGTCGGTCCCAAGGGTTGGGCTGTTCGCCCATTAAAGCGGTACGCGAGCTGGGTTCAGAACGTCGTGAGACAGTTCGGTCCCTATCCGTCGTGGGCGTAGGAAATTTGAGAGGAGCTGTCCTTAGTACGAGAGGACCGGGATGGACGCACCGCTGGTGTACCAGTTGTTCTGCCAAGGGCATAGCTGGGTAGCTATGTGCGGAAGGGATAAGTGCTGAAAGCATCTAAGCATGAAGCCCCCCTCAAGATGAGATTTCCCATAGCGTAAGCTAGTAAGATCCCTGAAAGATGATCAGGTTGATAGGTTCGAGGTGGAAGCATGGTGACATGTGGAGCTGACGAATACTAATAGATCGAGGACTTAACCATATAATATGAAGCAATGTTATCTAGTTTTGAAAGAATATAAAAAACTTATTGACTTTAAAAGTTAAATGAGTTACAATGATTCTTGTCTTAAATGAATACAGTCTGGTAATGATGGCAGAGAGGTCACACCCGTTCCCATACCGAACACGGAAGTTAAGCTCTCTAGCGCCGATGGTAGTTGGGACCTTGTCCCTGTGAGAGTAGGACGTTGCCAGGCAATCCGGAGGATTAGCTCAGCTGGGAGAGCACCTGCCTTACAAGCAGGGGGTCGGCGGTTCGATCCCGTCATCCTCCACCATTTAGCCGACTTAGCTCAATTGGTAGAGCAACTGACTTGTAATCAGTAGGTTGGGGGTTCAAGTCCTCTAGTCGGCACCAGTTTTTATTGTAAGAGCCATTAGCTCAGTTGGTAGAGCATCTGACTTTTAATCAGAGGGTCGAAGGTTCGAGTCCTTCATGGCTCACCATTTTAATTAATATGCGGGTGTGGCGGAATTGGCAGACGCACTAGACTTAGGATCTAGCGCCTTTGGCGTGGGGGTTCGACTCCCTTCACCCGCACTTTTAATAAAATATCTCAAACATGTCTTGCGGAAGTAGTTCAGTGGTAGAATACAACCTTGCCAAGGTTGGGGTCGCGGGTTCGAATCCCGTCTTCCGCTCCAATTTTCAATATGACATGCCGGGGTGGCGGAACAGGCAGACGCACAGGACTTAAAATCCTGCGGTGGGTGACCACCGTGCGGGTTCGACCCCCGCCCTCGGCACCATATGCGCCCGTAGCTCAATTGGATAGAGCGTTTGACTACGGATCAAGAGGTTAGGGGTTCGACTCCTCTCGGGCGCGTTTTCTTTCGGGAAGTGGCTCAGCTTGGTAGAGCACCTGGTTTGGGACCAGGGGGTCGCAGGTTCAAATCCTGTCTTCCCGATACTTGTTTGGGGCCTT
>NZ_CM175007.1:90000-150000 GCF_057924895.1 Bacillus sp. LH1
GAGGCGGAGCCGCAGCGAAAGCGAGTCTGAATAGGGCGTTTAGTACGTGGTCGTAGACCCGAAACCAGGTGATCTACCCATGTCCAGGGTGAAGTTCAGGTAACACTGAATGGAGGCCCGAACCCACGCACGTTGAAAAGTGCGGGGATGAGGTGTGGGTAGCGGAGAAATTCCAATCGAACCTGGAGATAGCTGGTTCTCCCCGAAATAGCTTTAGGGCTAGCCTTAAGTGTAAGAGTCTTGGAGGTAGAGCACTGATTGGACTAGGGGTCCTCATCGGATTACCGAATTCAGTCAAACTCCGAATGCCAATGACTTATCCTTAGGAGTCAGACTGCGAGTGATAAGATCCGTAGTCAAAAGGGAAACAGCCCAGACCGCCAGCTAAGGTCCCAAAGTGTGTATTAAGTGGAAAAGGATGTGGAGTTGCTTAGACAACTAGGATGTTGGCTTAGAAGCAGCCACCATTTAAAGAGTGCGTAATAGCTCACTAGTCGAGTGACTCTGCGCCGAAAATGTACCGGGGCTAAATACACCACCGAAGCTGCGGATTGATACCAATGGTATCAGTGGTAGGGGAGCGTTCTAAGGACAGTGAAGTCAGACCGGAAGGACTGGTGGAGTGCTTAGAAGTGAGAATGCCGGTATGAGTAGCGAAAGACGGGTGAGAATCCCGTCCACCGAATGCCTAAGGTTTCCTGAGGAAGGCTCGTCCGCTCAGGGTTAGTCAGGACCTAAGCCGAGGCCGACAGGCGTAGGCGATGGACAACAGGTTGATATTCCTGTACCACCTCTTTATCGTTTGAGCAATGGAGGGACGCAGAAGGATAGAAGAAGCGTGCGATTGGTTGTGCACGTCCAAGCAGTTAGGCTGATAAGTAGGCAAATCCGCTTATCGTAAAGGCTGAGCTGTGATGGGGAAGCTCCTTATGGAGCGAAGTCTTTGATTCCCCGCTGCCAAGAAAAGCTTCTAGCGAGATAAAAGGTGCCTGTACCGCAAACCGACACAGGTAGGCGAGGAGAGAATCCTAAGGTGTGCGAGAGAACTCTGGTTAAGGAACTCGGCAAAATGACCCCGTAACTTCGGGAGAAGGGGTGCTTTCTTAACGGAAAGCCGCAGTGAATAGGCCCAAGCGACTGTTTAGCAAAAACACAGCTCTCTGCGAAGCCGTAAGGCGAAGTATAGGGGGTGACACCTGCCCGGTGCTGGAAGGTTAAGGAGAGGGGTTAGCGTAAGCGAAGCTCTGAACTGAAGCCCCAGTAAACGGCGGCCGTAACTATAACGGTCCTAAGGTAGCGAAATTCCTTGTCGGGTAAGTTCCGACCCGCACGAAAGGTGTAACGATTTGGGCACTGTCTCAACCAGAGACTCGGTGAAATTATAGTACCTGTGAAGATGCAGGTTACCCGCGACAGGACGGAAAGACCCCGTGGAGCTTTACTGTAGCCTGATATTGAATTTTGGTACAGTTTGTACAGGATAGGCGGGAGCCATTGAAACCGGAGCGCTAGCTTCGGTGGAGGCGCTGGTGGGATACCGCCCTGACTGTATTGAAATTCTAACCTACGGGTCTTATCGACCCGGGAGACAGTGTCAGGTGGGCAGTTTGACTGGGGCGGTCGCCTCCTAAAGTGTAACGGAGGCGCCCAAAGGTTCCCTCAGAATGGTTGGAAATCATTCGTAGAGTGCAAAGGCATAAGGGAGCTTGACTGCGAGACCTACAAGTCGAGCAGGGACGAAAGTCGGGCTTAGTGATCCGGTGGTTCCGCATGGAAGGGCCATCGCTCAACGGATAAAAGCTACCCCGGGGATAACAGGCTTATCTCCCCCAAGAGTCCACATCGACGGGGAGGTTTGGCACCTCGATGTCGGCTCATCGCATCCTGGGGCTGTAGTCGGTCCCAAGGGTTGGGCTGTTCGCCCATTAAAGCGGTACGCGAGCTGGGTTCAGAACGTCGTGAGACAGTTCGGTCCCTATCCGTCGTGGGCGTAGGAAATTTGAGAGGAGCTGTCCTTAGTACGAGAGGACCGGGATGGACGCACCGCTGGTGTACCAGTTGTTCTGCCAAGGGCATAGCTGGGTAGCTATGTGCGGAAGGGATAAGTGCTGAAAGCATCTAAGCATGAAGCCCCCCTCAAGATGAGATTTCCCATAGCGTAAGCTAGTAAGATCCCTGAAAGATGATCAGGTTGATAGGTTCGAGGTGGAAGCATGGTGACATGTGGAGCTGACGAATACTAATAGATCGAGGACTTAACCATATAATATGTAGCAAATGTTATCTAGTTTTGAAGGAATATGCCTTCATAGTTTGGTGATGATGGCAGAGAGGTCACACCCGTTCCCATACCGAACACGGAAGTTAAGCTCTCTAGCGCCGATGGTAGTTGGGACCTTGTCCCTGTGAGAGTAGGACGTCGCCAAGCAACTAAACACGAGTCAAATGACTCGTGTTTTTTCGTGTTTTCTTTTATAATCCATAGTAATTAAAAAAATATGCTTAAATAATTACTATTTTGATTAAATGCAGGGGAATGTGGCTAGGATAGTGAATAAGCAAAAGAGTTGCAAATTTTATTAATACGTATATAATTAAAGTCAAAGATAGTCAAAGTCAATAAAGGTGGCGGATAAATGAGAAATATATCTGATATCATTGAGCAATATCTAAAGCAAGTTATTGACTTAAGTAATAATAATGTGATTGAAATCAAAAGAAATGAGATTGCGGATCGATTCGAGTGCGTACCATCTCAAATCAATTATGTAATCAATACCCGTTTTACATTAGAAAGAGGATTTGTAGTAGAAAGTAAACGTGGTGGAGGAGGTTACATTCGCATTATAAAAGTCAAACTGCATGATGATATAGACATTATTGATCAAATGCTTCATATGATTGATCATAGCGTTGCACAAGGGAATGCAGAGAGTATGATTATACGTTTATTAGAAGAGGGAATCATAACAGGCCGTGAAGCAAAATTAATGTTAAGTGTACTAGATCGTTCTGTATTATCAATGGATATTCCTTCTCGAGATGAACTTAGGGCTCGAATATTATGCGCAATGTTAAGAACACTGAAATATAAATAAATACAGCTTTTGTAAAAGAATGATAATTAAGATAGGGCAGTTAAATATTGTAGAAGTTTTGAAAAAGAGCATGTACTTTTATCTGAGTGGATTAAGGAAAGAGGACAATCTAGTAATGTATGAAAAGTATCATGAGGTAGATCGTTCCTGTTGTAAAGGTGGGGATATTGATGACTTGTCAAAACTGTAATATAAGACCAGCAACTTTACATTATACAAAAGTAATCAACGAGAAGAAGGCGGAAGTTCATCTTTGTGAGCAATGTGCGGAGCAAAGTGGCTATACGTCTTTCTTTCAATCATCACAGTCTAACTTTTCATTTCATGATGTATTTGCTGGTTTATTACACGGTGAATCAACAATGTTTGGAGAAGGAAAAAACGGGTTTTCAAATACAAATACAGTAAGATGTCCAGATTGTAAGATGACATATGAACATTTTACAAAAGTGGGACGCTTTGGTTGTGCTTCTTGTTACGATACATTTAAAGGACACTTAAACCCATTGTTAAAGCGACTTCATGGTGGACATACAGAACATTGTGGAAAAATTCCGGAACGAATGGAAGGAAATATCCACTTAAAGAAAGAATTAGATGAACTAAAACTTATTCTGAAACAATATGTACAGAATGAGGAGTTTGAGAAAGCTGCTGAGGTAAGAGATGAAATTCGAGGGCTTGAAACTCAGCTTAGTGAGCATAGAGAGGGGGAGTAGTTCTATGTCACTGGACAAAATTATGAATGAAGCGATTAGTCCATGGATGAAGGGGGATGGCCCTGATTCTGATATTGTTTTAAGTAGTCGAATTCGTTTGGCTCGTAATTTTAAGCAATATCAATTTTCTACTATGCAAAACGAAGAGGAAGCTCAAAAGGTTCAAGAATTATTTAAAAAGAAATTTATAAATAAAGCGGTAGAGCCCTTTGGGAAGTTTGGACTATTAAAAATGAATGAACTAACTCCTCTTCAAAGGAGAGTTTTAGTCGAAAAGCATTTAATTAGTCCAAATCTAGCAGGGACCGAATATGGAGCATGTCTGTTATCAGAAAGCGAACACATTAGTGTGATGCTTAATGAGGAAGACCACATTAGGATTCAGTGCCTATTTCCAGGACTACAGTTATCAAAGGCTCTTCAAAGCGCCAATCAAATAGATAATTGGATTGAGAAAGAGGTTGAATATGCTTTTGATGAATCACTTGGATATATTACGAGTTGTCCTACTAACGTTGGTACAGGATTAAGAGCTTCTGTAATGATTCATTTACCAGGGCTGGTTTTAACAAAAAGAATTAGCCGTATTATACAAGTAATTCAAAAATTAGGTTTAGTAGTAAGAGGAATATACGGTGAAGGTAGCGAAGCGTTAGGTAATATATTTCAAGTATCAAATCAAATGACGTTAGGGAAATCCGAAGAAGATATTATTGCAGATTTAAAGAGTGTCATGCAGCAAATTATACAACAAGAAAAATTGGCCAGAGAATTAATTGTACAAAATTCGAGCATTGAGCTTGAAGATAAGGTTTATCGTTCTTACGGTATACTAGCAAACAGTCGTTTAATTCAATCTGCAGAAGCGGCAACTTGCTTATCGGATGTACGACTCGGTATTGATCTAGGATATATAAAAGGTATATCGAGAAATATTTTGACTGAGCTAATGGTTCTTACGCAACCTGGTATTTTACAACAATATGCAGGAGGACCTTTAGGACCAGAAGAAAGAGATTATCGAAGAGCAACCTTAATCCGTGAGCGATTACGTATTGAAAAAAACTAAGCGCAAGTAGGAGGCGATTTCTATGATGTTTGGAAGATTTACAGAAAGAGCACAGAAAGTATTAGCTTTATCTCAAGAGGAAGCAATTCGCATTGGGCATAATAACATTGGAACAGAACATATTTTACTTGGGCTTGTACGCGAAGGTGAAGGAATTGCAGCAAAAGCGTTAATTGCTCTTGGATTGAGCCCGGAGAAAGTGCAAAAAGAGGTAGAAGCGTTAATTGGACGTGGAACAGAAGCTTCTCAAACTGTACATTATACACCTCGTGCTAAAAAAGTTATTGAATTGTCTATGGATGAAGCGCGTAAGCTAGGACATTCTTACGTTGGAACAGAACATATTTTACTTGGCTTAATCCGTGAAGGTGAAGGTGTAGCGGCACGTGTATTAAATAATTTAGGTGTAAGCCTCAACAAAGCAAGACAACAAGTGTTACAACTTCTTGGAAGTAACGAAGCAAGTTCAGGTCACCAAGGTGGTTCATCGACAAATGCAAATACACCGACACTAGACAGTTTAGCGCGCGACTTAACAGTTGTTGCACGTGAGAATCGTTTGGATCCTGTTATTGGACGTAGTAAAGAAATTCAACGTGTAATTGAAGTGTTAAGCCGTAGAACAAAAAACAATCCAGTGTTAATTGGAGAGCCTGGTGTAGGTAAAACAGCAATTGCTGAAGGGTTAGCACAGCAAATCGTAAATAATGAAGTTCCTGAAACGTTAAGAGATAAGCGTGTTATGACACTAGATATGGGGACAGTGGTAGCTGGGACGAAATATCGTGGTGAGTTTGAAGATCGTTTAAAGAAAGTAATGGATGAAATACGTCAAGCAGGGAATATTATTCTATTTATTGATGAACTTCATACATTAATCGGTGCAGGTGGAGCAGAAGGTGCAATCGATGCATCGAATATTTTAAAACCATCTTTAGCACGCGGAGAATTACAATGTATTGGTGCGACAACTTTAGATGAGTATCGTAAATATATTGAAAAGGATGCAGCTTTAGAGAGACGTTTCCAGCCAATTCATGTTGATGAGCCGAGTCTAGAAGAATCAACTCAAATCTTGAAAGGGTTACGCGATCGTTATGAGGCGCATCACCGTGTGTCTATTACAGATGATGCAATTGATGCAGCTGTAAAACTTTCTGATCGTTATATTACGGATCGTTTCTTACCGGATAAAGCAATTGATTTAATTGATGAAGCTGCTTCAAAAGTTCGCTTGCGTTCTTATACAACACCACCAAACTTAAAAGAGCTTGAAGTGAAGCTTGAGGAAATTCGAAAAGAAAAAGATGCGGCTGTACAAAGTCAAGAGTTTGAAAAGGCTGCTTCCTTACGTGATATGGAACAACGCTTACGTGAGAAATTGGAAGATACAAAACGTCAGTGGAAAGAGCAACAAGGAAAAGAAAATTCAGAGGTTACGGTAGAAGATATTGCAAATGTCGTTTCTACATGGACACGTATCCCTGTTTCTAAACTTGCACAAACAGAGACTGATAAATTATTAAACTTAGAATCCATTCTTCATGATCGTGTCATCGGTCAGGATGAAGCTGTAGTGGCTGTAGCGAAAGCTGTTCGTCGTGCAAGAGCAGGATTGAAAGATCCGAAACGTCCAATTGGTTCATTTATTTTCTTAGGGCCAACAGGTGTAGGTAAAACAGAATTAGCAAGAGCATTGGCAGAATCTATGTTCGGTGATGAGGATGCAATGATTCGCATTGATATGTCTGAGTATATGGAGAAACATTCAACTTCTCGCTTAGTTGGTTCTCCTCCAGGATATGTTGGGTATGAAGAAGGCGGACAATTAACAGAGAAGGTTCGTCGTAAGCCTTATTCAGTTGTCCTATTAGATGAAGTAGAGAAGGCACATCCTGATGTATTTAATATTCTACTACAGGTATTGGAAGATGGTCGTTTAACTGATTCTAAAGGACGTACAGTTGATTTCCGTAATACGATTGTTATTATGACGTCTAACGTTGGTGCTGAGGCGTTAAAACGTAACAAACATCTTGGATTTAACGTACAAGATGAAAGCCGTGATTATTCGGATATGAAAGGTAAAGTAATGGATGAGCTGAAAAAGGCATTTCGTCCAGAATTCTTAAACCGTATTGATGAAATTATCGTATTCCATATGCTTGAGAAAAAACATATTCAAGAAATTGTGACTCTTATGGTAAATCAGTTAGTGAATCGCTTAAAAGAACAAGAAATTGAATTGCACTTAACAGAAGGAGCGATTGCAGCTATTGCTGATAAAGGGTTTGATCGTGAATATGGTGCTCGTCCACTACGTAGAGCAATTCAGAAGCATGTAGAAGATAGACTATCGGAAGAACTTTTAAAAGGTGCTATTGAGAAAGGTCAAAAAGTTATCTTTGATGTAGAAGGGGAAACATTTGTCATTCATAGTGCTGAAAAGGTAAAATAAGTATAGACAAACTAAGAGGGCTACGAGATAGCCCTCTTTCTTGTACGAGAAGGTCAAATGTTTATAGATGAAAGCGAAGTGAAATATAAAAAGATATGGCTAAAAAGAAAACAAAATTCACATGTCAAGAGTGTGGTTATCAATCACCAAAATATATGGGTAAATGTCCAGGGTGTGGTCAATGGAATTCGCTTGTTGAAGAGATGGAACCCGTTGTATCATCCAGACGCCTAAATTATGCAAATGCAATTCAAACAGAAGTAACAAAACCAAGACGTCTTACAGAAGTAGAAACAAAGTCTGAGGCACGTATTGAAACAAAATTTCAAGAGTTTAACCGTGTACTAGGTGGCGGAATTGTAGATGGATCTTTAGTACTTATTGGTGGGGACCCTGGGATTGGAAAATCAACGTTATTATTACAGATTTCCTCGCAATTAGCAGATGCTTCATATGATGTATTGTATATATCAGGTGAGGAGTCAGCAAAGCAGATTAAACTTCGTGCAGATCGTTTACATGTAAATGGTAGTAATCTATTTGTTGTATCAGAGACAGATTTACAGCGTATTGCAGCACATATTGAAGAGATGAATCCTGCTTTTGTTGTTATTGATTCTATTCAAACGATACATTTACCTGAGGTGACATCAGCTCCTGGTAGTGTGGCGCAAGTACGTGAATGTACAGCAGAATTAATGAAACTTGCAAAAACAAAGGGAATCCCAATTTTCATCGTAGGACATGTGACAAAAGAAGGTGCAATTGCGGGACCGCGTATGCTAGAACATATGGTCGATGCAGTTCTTTACTTTGAAGGAGATCGACACCATACATATCGTATTTTACGAGCTGTAAAGAATCGTTTTGGTTCTACGAATGAAATGGGTATCTTTGAAATGAAAGAACTTGGCCTTGCAGAAGTCTTAAATCCTTCTGAAATTTTCCTTGAGGAAAGACCAGTTGGAGTTGCAGGTTCAACAGTAGTTGCCTCAATGGAAGGAACAAGACCAGTTTTAGTAGAAATACAGGCATTAATTTCCCCTACTAGTTTTGGAAATCCTCGAAGAATGGCGACAGGAATTGATCATAATCGTGTCTCGCTTATTATGGCGGTACTAGAGAAAAGAACAGGTTTACTATTACAAAATCAAGATGCGTATTTAAAAGTAGCTGGTGGTTTGAAATTAGACGAACCGGCAATTGATTTAGCTGTCGCCTTAAGTATAGCTTCAAGTTTTAGAGATAAATCTACGGCACCAACTGATGCGGTAATAGGAGAAGTTGGATTAACTGGAGAAATAAGAAGAGTATCAAGAATTGAACAACGTGTACAAGAAGCAGCTAAATTAGGATTTCAACGTGCTATCATTCCTAGAAAAAATTTAGGGGGATGGACAATTCCAGAGGGGATTGAGGTTGTAGGTGTTTCTAATTTGGGAGAAGCGCTTCGTTTGACATTAGGAGGCTAGGCTATGGAAGAAAATAAGCAACGTGTCAAAAGTATGATTAACATTTTACAGCTCGTGGCCCCAGGAACACCACTGCGCGAAGGGATAGATAATGTACTTCGCGCACAAACGGGGGGACTAATTGTTCTTGGGTATAATGAGCAGATTAAAAGCATTGTTGATGGTGGTTTTCATATTAATTGCGCATTCTCTCCTGCTAGTTTATATGAATTAGCAAAAATGGATGGAGCACTTATTTTAAATGAAACTGGAAGTAAAATTTTAATTGCAAACGCACAGTTAGTTCCAGATTCATCTATTGATTCTATTGAAACAGGTATGCGTCACCGAACAGCAGAGCGTGTAGCAAAGCAGACGGGCAGCCTTGTTGTGGCCATTTCACAAAGACGTAATGTAATTACGCTATATCAAGGGAACTTACGTTATACATTAAAAGATATAGGTGTCATTTTAACGAAGGCAAATCAAGCAATTCAAACGCTAGAAAAATATAAGGCTGTATGGAATGACGGCATTACGAATTTGGGTATTCTAGAATTTGAAGAGGTCGTTACAATGTCCGAGGTGGTTCACGTTTTACATAGTGTTGAAATGGTGCTGCGTATTAAAAATGAAATATTGAGCTATATTCATGAGTTAGGAACAGAAGGTAGGTTAATTCGTTTACAGCTTACAGAATTACTAGCTGATTTAGAGGCAGAGGCAGCATTGTTAATTAAAGATTATCACCAGGAGAAAACACAAGACCATCATCAAATCTTGAAAAAGTTACAAGATCTTGCAAATACACAACTTTTAGAGGATAGTGATTTAGTTAAATTGCTTGGCTATCCAGGACAAACAAGTTTAGAAGAAAGTGTGACACCTAGAGGGTACCGAATCACAAGCAAGATTTCTCGTGTTCCGCCACTTATTATCGAGAATTTAATTAATCGATTTAAAACATTGCAAGGTGTTTGCCGAGCAACTATTAATGAATTGGATGATGTGGAAGGAATTGGAGAAGTGAGAGCGAAGAAAATACGAGAAGGTCTAAAAAGAATTCAAGAGCATCTCTATATGAGTAGACACAATTAAGAATATTACATTGATTCTATAATATAACGACACTAGAACATTTTTGGTATATGATATGATATATTGGTAAATAAAACTATTTACAAAAAAACACGTCCGCTTTTGCATTCGGCGTTTTGATTAGCGAAACAATGGTTAATAATGAGTAGGAGGTGGTTGGATGTTAAAACGGATTGTACAGCTCTTCTTTTTAGTGATCGGGGGAGCGTTAGGGATTTACTTAATCCCAAAAATTATTAATGTATTAGATATCGGTGCGGTTCCTTTGTTGGAAGGATCGTATGTTCGTGCAATTATTGGTGCAATTATTTTATTTTTAACAACATTTTGGCTTGTAGATTATATTGTTCAACTTATTAAGCATATTGAAGAGGCTCTGGTAAAGGCGCCTGTAGCAGATGTTTTATTTGGTACATTAGGATTAATCTCTGGTCTTATTGTTGCATATTTAATTTTGATACCAATTCGTGAATTTACAATTCCAGTTATTAGTACGGTGTTGCAAGTGTTCTTCACCCTTTTACTTGGATATTTAGGATTCCAAGTAGGATTTAAAAAGAGGAATGAATTGCTAGGATTATTTACATTACCCCAACGCGGAGGTAAGAAGAAAAACAATAGTGAGAATGAAGAGGTAGAGGTCGAAGCAGAAAAATCTACGACTCATTGGAAAATTCTCGATACGAGTGTAATTATTGACGGACGTATTGCAGATATTTGCCAAACAAAGTTTTTAGAAGGAACAATTGTCATTCCGCAATTCGTATTAGAAGAGCTTCAGCATATTGCCGATTCTTCAGATGCTTTAAAGCGTAATCGTGGCCGCAGAGGGCTAGACATTTTAAATCGTATTCAAAAGGAGATGCCAATTCCGGTAGAAATTTATGAAGGCGATTTCGATGATATCCAAGAAGTAGATAGCAAGCTTGTAAAGTTGGCAAAAATCACTGGTGGAACTGTAGTAACAAACGATTTCAATTTAAACAAAGTTTCTGAATTACAAGGGGTTACGGTGTTAAACATTAATGATTTAGCTAATGCGATTAAACCAGTCGTACTCCCTGGTGAAGAATTAAGTGTTTATGTTGTGAAAGATGGTAAAGAACAAAATCAAGGTGTTGCATACTTAGATGATGGTACGATGATTGTAGTAGAAGATGGTAGAGAGTATGTGGGTTCACAACTTGACGTACTTGTTACTAGCGTATTACAAACATCGGCTGGTCGTATGATTTTCGCAAAACGTAAATTGCTAGAAAAAGCATTATAAGTAGAGGATTATTAATATGTATACATTAATTATTCCGGCAGCGGGCCAAGGAAAACGAATGGGTGCTGGTAAAAATAAGTTATTTTTACTTATAGATGAAGTACCAATTATTGTGCACACATTGCGTGCTTTTGAAAAAGATAAAGCGTGCAAAAGTATTATTATGGCAATTAACGAAGAAGAACGCCCGTATTTTGAAGAGTTAATGCAGAAGTACCAGATTGAAAAGCACGTACAATTCATTCAGGGTGGAGCCGAAAGACAAGATAGCGTCTATAACGCACTTCAGTATGCGAGTGGTGTCGAATATGTTCTTGTGCATGACGGGGCGCGCCCGTTCGTAACGAATAAAGTGATTCGCGATGTATTAACTGCAGCAGAAAAATATGGAGCTTCCATTTGTGCAGTGCCAGTAAAAGATACTGTTAAGAAAGTAGAGCAGGGTGTTGTTGTAGAAACGGTAGAGCGATCTCAACTTAACGCTGTACAAACACCACAAGGATTCTCTGTTTCTCTTTTGCTAGAAGCTCATAGAAGCGCAAAGCAAAGTTGTTTTCTTGGCACAGATGATGCAAGTCTTGTAGAACGTGTTGGGAAGCAAGTAGGTGTAGTAGAGGGGAGTTACTATAATATTAAAGTGACGACTCCGGAAGATCTATTAATTGCTGAAAGTTTCCTACGTGTTCAAAAGAAATAACATTGATGACGTGTTAATAAAGAAAAGCTCGGCAACAGCCGGGCTTTTCTTTATAAGGATAGCGATATAATATAGAGTCATAAAGCTCAGTAGTTTAGCTTAAGGAGGAAGTAAGGATGTTTCGAATTGGACAAGGTTTTGATGTACATGAATTTGCGGAAGGGCGACCGTTGATTATCGGTGGAATTACAATTCCACACGAGAAAGGATTAATCGGCCATTCAGATGCAGATGTATTGTTACATACGATTGCTGATGCATGTTTAGGTGCGATTGCAGCAGGAGATATCGGAAAGCATTTTCCTGATACAGACCCAGCTTTTAAAGATGCAGATTCAGCTGTATTGTTACAAAAAGTTTGGGAATTTGTGCGTGAACAAGGTTACGAGTTAGGAAATTTAGATTGTACAATTATTGCTCAAAAACCAAAAATGGCACCACATATTGAGAGTATGCGTAAGCGCATTAGTGAACTGTTAGAAACGTCTATCGATAACATTAATGTAAAGGCAACAACAACAGAAAAATTAGGATTTACAGGTAGAGAAGAAGGGATTGCTTCTCAAGCGGTTGTTTTATTACAGAAAAAATAATGGTTTTTAATTCGTAAGATGGATAATCACATTTTTTTGGTGTACAATTATAGAATGTGTTGACATTAAGAATGGAAGGTGTACCAATTATGGAAAAGCAAGTGAGAGTGCGCTACGCGCCAAGTCCAACAGGACACTTACATATCGGAAATGCGCGTACGGCATTATTTAATTATTTATTTGCTCGTCATTTAGATGGCAAATTTATTATTCGTATTGAAGATACTGATGTAAAACGTAACGTGGCTGGTGGAGAAGAAAGCCAATTAAAATACTTGAAATGGCTCGGTATGGACTGGGATGAAGGTGTTGATGTTGGTGGTGAATTTGGACCATATCGCCAAACAGAGCGTTTAGATATTTATAAAAAATTATATGAAGATTTATTAGAGCGTGGTCTAGCTTATAAATGTTATATGACAGAAGAAGAGCTAGAAGCAGAGCGTGAAGGACAAATCGCTCGCGGTGAAACACCTCGTTACGCAGGTAACCACCGTGAATTAACTGAAGAACAAGTGAAAGAATTTGAAGCTGAGGGACGTATTCCAAGTATTCGTTTCCGTGTACCAGCTGATCGTGACTACACATTCAAAGATATTGTAAAAGATGAAGTTGCGTTTCATTCAAATGATTTCGGTGATTTTGTTATTGTGAAAAAGGATGGAATTCCAACTTATAACTTTGCAGTAGCAGTAGATGATCATCTAATGGAAATTACACATGTACTTCGTGGTGATGATCATATTTCAAATACACCGAAACAAATGATGATTTATGAAGCTTTCGGCTGGGATATTCCACAATTCGGTCATATGACTCTAATTGTTAATGAAAGTCGTAAAAAGTTAAGTAAGCGTGATGAATCTATTATTCAATTTATTGAGCAATATAAAGAGCTTGGGTATCTTCCAGAAGCAATCTTTAACTTTATTGCACTACTAGGTTGGTCTCCGGTAGGAGAAGAAGAAATCTTCTCTAAAGATGAGTTTATCAAAATGTTCGATGCAGCTCGTTTATCAAAATCACCTGCATTATTTGATTCTCAAAAACTAAAATGGATGAACAACCAGTATATGAAAAAGCAAGATTTAGATACGGTTGTAGAGTTAAGCTTACCGCATTTAGTGAAAGCTGGACGTGTGGGAGAAACTTTAAGCGAACAAGACCAAGCTTGGATTCGTGATGTAATTGCTTTATACCATGAACAAATGAGTTTTGGAGCTGAAATTGTAGAGCTTTCTGAAATGTTCTTTAAAGATCATGTTGATTATGAAGAAGAAGGACAAGAAGTATTAAATGGTGAACAAGTACCTGAAGTACTTCGTGCATTTGCTGGTCAAATAGAAGCTCTAGAAGCAATGGAGCCAGCAGCAATTAAGGCAGCGATTAAAGCAGTTCAAAAGGAAACAGGACATAAAGGTAAAAATTTATTTATGCCAATCCGTGTTGCAACTACAGGACAAACGCATGGTCCAGAGCTTCCGAATGCTATTGCACTTCTTGGAAAAGAAAAAGTTTTAAATCGTCTTCAAAAAGTAATTGGTTAACATTTTCTAGGTTTAGAAATATAATAAGTATACCTAAAACCTAATAAGGAAAAGCGACGAGAAGGAGAAGTAGAAAATCAGGCTTTTTACAGAGAGAACCACCTTTAGGCTGGGAGTGGTTTATAAGCGGATTTTTGAAATGCCCCTTCGAGTCTTCTGCTGAACAGCGAATTGCTTCGTGGGATGTCTTAGGCCGCAAAGTAAGCAGAAGCGGTTTACACCGTTATCATGGATGAGTTTGAGGCTTTTTTAAGCCTAAACAGAGTGGAACCGCGCTTAAAAGGCGTCTCTGTCAATATGACAGAGACGCCTTTTTTTTATACCGTGTAAATAGGTATGAATATAGAATTTATCTCCTTATATAAAGAATTAGGGGAGAAGTGATGAGTTAGGGGAGTTAGTTCGCTCGACAAAAAAGCAGCCCATAAAGGGGAGGGAACACCGATGTTTAAGAGGCTTCGGGAAGATATTGAAGTCGTTTTTGAACAGGATCCAGCGGCAAGAGGTTATTTCGAAGTCATTTTAACTTACTCTGGATTACATGCAGTTTGGGCCCATCGAATTGCACATGCTTTTTATAAAAGAAATTTTTTCTTTCTTGCACGTTTTGTTTCACAAGTGAGCCGCTTTTTTACTGGCATTGAGATCCATCCAGGAGCAACAATTGGTCGACGTTTTTTCATAGATCATGGAATGGGAGTTGTAATCGGAGAAACTTGTGAAATTGGTGATAATGTAACGATTTATCAAGGGGTTACATTAGGTGGTACAGGAAAAGAAAAAGGAAAGAGGCATCCAACAATTCAGGATAATGTATTAATTGCGACGGGTGCTAAAGTTCTTGGTTCTATTACTGTGGGAGAGAATTCTAAAATCGGAGCAGGGTCTGTCGTATTAAAAGAAGTTCCTGCACATTCTACAGTTGTAGGTATACCTGGCCGTGTCGTTATTCAAAATGGAGTAAAGATTGGTCAAGAATTAAATCACTCTGACCTTCCGGATCCGATTTTTGATAAATTAAAGGCTATGGAAGTAGAACTTGATAAATTGAAGAAACAATTGGAATTAAAGGTAGAAAGGAAGGATAAAAATGACTATTCACATTTATAATACGTTAACACGTCAAAAAGAAGAGTTTGTTCCATTAGAAGAAAATAAGGTAAAGATGTATGTATGCGGACCTACAGTTTATAACTACATTCATATTGGGAATGCAAGGCCTCCTATGGTATTCGATACAGTGCGTCGTTATTTAGAATACAAAGGATACGATGTGCAATATGTATCTAACTTTACGGATGTAGATGATAAATTAATTAAAGCGGCAAATGAATTAGGTGAAGATGTACCGACAATTGCTGATCGTTTTGTTGAAGCGTACTTTGAAGATGTAACAGCACTAGGTTGCAAACACGCAACAGTTCATCCTCGTGTAACAGAAAATATGGATATCATTATTGAATTTATTCAAGAACTTGTGAATAAAGGGTATGCATATGAATCAGAGGGTGATGTGTACTTTAAGACGAAGGAATTCGAAGGTTACGGTAAATTATCACATCAACCAATCGCAGATTTACGTCACGGTGCTCGTATTGAGGTAGGGGAAAAGAAACAAGACCCTCTTGATTTTGCTTTATGGAAAGCTGCGAAAGAAGGAGAAATCTTCTGGGAAAGCCCTTGGGGGCAAGGACGTCCAGGATGGCATATTGAATGCTCAGCAATGGCGCGTAAGTACTTAGGGGATACAATTGACATTCATGCTGGTGGTCAAGACTTGGCTTTCCCACATCATGAAAATGAAATTGCGCAGTCAGAGGCATTGACTGGAAAAACGTTTGCACGTTACTGGATGCATAATGGATATATTAATATTAATAATGAGAAGATGTCTAAATCGCTTGGTAACTTTATTTTAGTTCACGATATTATTAAGCAATACGACCCGCAGTTAATTAGATTCTTTATGTTATCAGTACACTATCGTCACCCGATTAACTTTAGTGAAGAGTTATTACAAAGTACGAATAATGGACTGGAAAGAATTAAAACAGCTTATGGAAACTTAAAGCATCGTATGGAGAGTAGTACGGATTTAACGGATCATAATGAGAAATGGTTAGCTGAAATAGAGAAATTCCAGACTGCATTTGAAGAGGCAATGAATGATGACTTTAACACTGCAAATGCAATTACCGAATTATACAACGTAGCAAATCATGCAAATCAATATTTACTTGAAGAGCATACATCTAAAGTTGTGATTGAAGCATACGTAAAACAACTGGAAACGTTATTTGATATTTTAGGATTAGAATTATCAAAAGAAGAATTACTGGATGAAGAAATTGAAGAGCTTATCCAAAAGCGCATTGAAGCTCGTAAAAATCGTGATTTTGCATTGTCTGATCAAATTCGTGACGATTTAAAAGAACGTAATATTATTTTAGAAGATACCGCTCAAGGTACAAGATGGAAAAGAGGATAAGGATGATCGATGCAAAGCAATTAAACAGCTTGGCGTTAGCGTATATGGGTGATGCGGTATATGAACAATATATCCGCTATCACCTCCTTCAAAAAGGAAAAGTTCGCCCTAATCAATTACACCGCTTAGGGACGAGCTTTGTTTCAGCAAAAGCACAGGCGAAAGTTGTTTATCATTTATTAGAGACGGCATTTTTGACAGAGGAAGAAGAGGCGGTATTAAGAAGAGGGCGTAATGCAAATTCAGGTACAGTTCCGAAAAATACGGATGTACAAACATATCGACATAGTACAGCCTTTGAAGCGCTAATTGGTTATCATCATTTATTAAATAATCGTGAAAGATTAGACGAAATTGTATATAAGGCAATTGCAGTTTTAGAAGAAAAGGAAGGGGGCACATCATCATGACTAGTGAATATATTATCGGACGTAACCCTGTAATTGAAGCGTTAAGATCAGGGAGAGATATTAATAAAATTTGGATCGCAGAAGGTGCTGCCAAAGGACAAGTACAAATTGTACTAGCGTTAGCGAAAGAAAATAAGATTATTTTACAACATGCACCAAAGAAAAAGTTAGATCAATTAGTTGAGGGTAATCATCAAGGTGTAATTGCTCAAGTAGCTGCATATCAGTATGCAGAGTTAGAAGATTTATTCAAAGTGGCAGAAAAACGTAATGAAGATCCATTCTTCTTGATTTTAGATGAGATTGAAGATCCGCATAACCTAGGTTCTATTATGCGTACTGCTGATGCAACAGGAGCTCATGGAATTATTATTCCGAAGAGAAGAGCTGTGGGACTTACAGCATCAGTTGCGAAAGCATCAACAGGAGCGATTGAATACATTCCTGTTGCGCGCGTAACAAACTTATCTCGTACAATTGATGAATTAAAAGAGCGTGGACTTTGGATTGCTGGTACAGATGCTAAAGGGAAAACGGATTACCGTAATTTAGATGGTACAATGCCGATTGGGTTAGTAATTGGTAGTGAAGGAAAAGGTATGAGTCGTATTATTGGTGAAAAGTGTGATTTCTTAATCACTTTACCGATGGTTGGTAAAGTTACATCCTTAAATGCTTCAGTAGCCGCAAGTTTGTTAATGTATGAGGTATATCGTAAACGTCACGAAATTGGTAAATAAAAAATGAACGATATTTTAATCGTTGACGGTTACAACATTATCGGAGCTTGGGGAGATTTGAAGAAACTGCGGGATGTAGATTTACAATCATCAAGAGATGCGCTTATTGATAAGATGGCGGATTATCAAGGTTATACAGGTACAAAAGTGATGATAGTCTTTGATGCCTATACAGTCCATGGTATTGAAAAAAAGATGAAACAATCTCGTGTAGAAGTAATATTCACACGAAAGAATCAAACTGCAGACGAAAAGATAGAGCAACTTGCGATAGAGCTTAGAAATATAAATACACAAATATATGTTGCGACTTCGGATTATACAGAACAATGGGTTATATTTGGGCAAGGTGCCCTTCGAAAATCTGCGCGTGAATTAGAGTTGGAAGTACAAGCGATGGAACAACAAGTAAGAAGGCGCACAAAAGACACGAAAGAACAGCAGCCCGCCATGCGAAAGATATTTAGTAAAGATATTACAGAAAAATTAGAAAAATTAAGAAGAGGAGAGCGTTGAAGCATTGACGCTCTTTATCTTTTTACTGTATAATATTGCTAAATAAATAGCGGTCGGAGGGATCAAGGTGGAAGCAGGCTTCGTAAGTATAGGCGACGTTACATTTCGTGATTTAGAGGATGAGGCAATCGTTGAGTTAGTTCGAAAAGGTAATACTGACGCTCTAGAATATTTAATTCACAAGTATAAGAACTTTGTTCGTGCGAAATCAAGATCTTACTTTTTAGTGGGTGCCGATCGAGAAGACATTGTTCAAGAAGGTATGATAGGGTTGTTTAAAGCAATTCGTGATTATAAAGAGGACAAGCTGTCTTCATTCAAAGCATTTGCTGAACTATGTATCACTCGACAAATTATTACCGCTATTAAAACGGCAACAAGACAAAAACATATTCCTTTAAATTCGTATGTGTCTTTAGATAAGCCGATTTACGATGAGGAATCTGATCGAACGTTATTGGATGTTATTTCTGAAGCGAAGGTGACTGATCCTGAAGAGATGATCATTAGCCAGGAAGAATATACAGACATAGAATCAAAAATATCTGAATTATTAAGCGATTTAGAAAGGAAAGTGCTTTCTTTATATTTAGATGGTCGTTCTTATCAAGAGATTTCAGAACAGTTAAACAGGCATGTGAAATCTATTGATAACGCTTTACAAAGAGTAAAGAGAAAATTGGAACGATATATGGAAATGAGAGAAAGTACAACTTTAAATTCATAAGAAGTAACAAGTGCTACAGGTGTAAAATAAATCACCTGTTTTCTTTTGTAGAGAGTACAAAATGCATGTCATTGACATTGTCTTTTATTGTATGATACATTTTTAGGGACATAATGTTACAAGGTTGGTGTAACTAATGAGGAAAAAAGTTGTACTCTCATGTGAAGAGTGTAAAAATCGAAACTACTCTACTATGAAAGATACGAGCTCAATAGAGCGACTTGAAATAAAAAAGTTTTGTAAAACATGCAATCAGCATACAGTTCACAAGGAAACAAAATAAATAATTGAAATAATACACTGGAGGTCCCGCAGATGCGTTTAACGAACTTTTTCGGCGATGTAGGTCGCGAAATGAAAAAAGTAAGTTGGCCTAAAAAAGATGAATTACTCCGCTCAACAGCGACTGTTGTTGCTACAGTTGTGTTCTTTGCGATTTTCTTCGCAGTAGTTGATATGGGCATTTCTTCTTTAATTCGGTTAATTCTTGGTTAATTCTTGAATAAGAAGCACTTATCCATGATATAATGTTATTTATAAGAACTGTGTAAAAGCCCGGTGAACGGGTTTTTTCATTTGCGCAAAAAAATGTACGTCAGGGAGGGAAGGACGCTCGTCCTAAATGAATGGAAAAAAGTTGGTATGTTGTCCATACTTATTCTGGATATGAAAATAAAGTAAAAGCAAACCTAGAGAAACGTGTAGAATCAATGGGTATGCAAGATAAAATTTTCCGTGTTGTTGTCCCGGAAGAAGTAGAAGTAGAAATGAAAAACGGAAAAGAAAAATTAATGAAAAGAAAAGTGTTCCCAGGTTATGTATTAGTAGAATTAATCATGACTGATGACTCTTGGTATGTTGTACGTAACACGCCGGGTGTAACTGGGTTCGTTGGTTCTTCTGGTTCTGGATCTAAACCATCACCTCTATTAGAAGAGGAAGTTGTTACCATTATGAAACATATGGGAATGGACAACGAAGTGGTTGATTTCGACTTTGAACTTCATGAGACAGTACGTGTAAATGAGGGGCCATTCGCAGATTATACAGGTGCTATTGAAGAAATTGATGTGGAGAAGAAAAAGGTTAGCGTGCTTGTGGACATGTTTGGTCGCGAGACTCCAGTTGAACTTGACTTCCATCAAATTGAAAAATTATAAAATGAAACTTGAAATGAATTGTAAAAAGTGATAATATCTTTTAAGTCAGTACGTCTTCGTTATCGGAGACGTTTTTTGAAAGATTTTATCCTTACAGATAAAATATGACGTGGGAGGGCAAATCACTGTCCAATTGACCACATCACGGACTTAAGGAGGTGTGTCTCGTGGCTAAAAAGGTAATTAAAATGGTAAAGCTTCAAATTCCTGCAGGTAAAGCTAACCCAGCTCCACCAGTTGGTCCAGCATTAGGACAAGCAGGTGTTAACATCATGGGCTTCTGTAAAGAGTTTAACGCTCGTACAGCAGATCAAGCTGGTCTTATCATCCCTGTTGAAATTACGGTATTTGAGGACCGTTCATTCACTTTCATTACTAAAACTCCTCCTGCTGCTGTTCTTCTTAAGAAAGTAGCTGGTATTGAGTCTGGTTCTGGTGAACCAAACCGTAATAAAGTGGCAACTGTTAAGCGTGATAAAGTACGCGAAATCGCTGAAACTAAAATGCCTGACCTAAACGCTGCTAGCGTAGAAGCTGCAATGCGTATGGTTGAAGGTACTGCACGCAGTATGGGCATCGTTATCGAAGACTAATTCGATTTGTTTTAAAAAAGGTTGCGGGTCTGGAATTCCAATTCGCAACCTTTATTATCGTAAATGATTATCGTTTTTAAATAAATGGATGGCGCTCATCCTCAGGTTATACCTGAAAACAGGCGTAAACGTGGGAGGTTATTCCGCTAAAACCACATTCGAGGAGGAAATAAAAATGGCTAAAAGAGGTAAAAAGTACGTAGAAGCTGCAAAGCTTGTTGATCGTGCAGCTGCTTACTCTGCAACAGAAGCAGTAGAATTAGTAAAGAAAACAAACACAGCTAAATTTGATGCAACTGTAGAAGCTGCATTCCGTTTAGGTGTTGACCCTAAGAAAGCTGACCAACAAATCCGTGGCGCAGTTGTTCTTCCACACGGTACTGGTAAAGTACAACGTGTATTAGTATTTGCTAAAGGTGAAAAAGCTAAAGAAGCTGAAGCTGCTGGAGCTGACTTCGTAGGCGATACTGATTACATCGGTAAAATCCAACAAGGTTGGTTCGATTTCGATGTAGTAGTAGCAACTCCTGACATGATGGGTGAAGTTGGTAAACTTGGTCGCGTATTAGGACCTAAAGGTTTAATGCCAAACCCTAAAACTGGAACAGTTACTTTCGATGTAACTAAAGCTGTTAACGAAATCAAAGCTGGTAAAGTTGAATACCGCGTTGATAAAGCTGGTAACATCCACGTTCCAATCGGTAAAGTATCTTTCGAAGATGCTAAATTAGTAGAAAACTTCAAAACAATTGCTGACACTTTACAAAAAGTTAAGCCAGCTGCTGCAAAAGGTACTTACATGAAGAACGTAACAGTTGCTTCTACAATGGGACCTGGCGTACGTGTAGACGTTTCTACATTAGCGTAAATTTTGGAAGTTGACTTCATAAAGAAGTTTTAATATAATCATTTATGTTGTGAATTTAATTAGTGTACCGTAGACAGTAGGTGTCAATAGACTTAATTTCCTACCTAGGTGTTAATATACGAAGCGGAATCTTTTTTCTGTGACTATATGCCTCCATGTCTACAAGTTGGGCATGGAGGTTTTTAGTGCACTTTCGGTACATCTTCTATATAATCTACAGGAGGTGTAATAACATGAGCAAAGTAATCGAAACTAAACAACAAGTTGTAACTGAAATCGCGGACAAACTTCGCGCTAGTAAATCTACAATCGTTGTTGACTACCGTGGTTTAACAGTTTCTGAAGCAACAGAATTACGTAAGCAATTACGTGAAGCTGGCGTTGAGTTCAAAGTTTACAAAAACTCTCTAACTCGTCGTGCTGCAGAATCTGCTGAAATGGCTGAGTTAAATGAATTCTTAACAGGACCAAACGCAATCGCGTTCAGTAACGAGGATGTAGTTGCTCCTGCGAAAGTATTAAACGACTTCGCTAAAGATCATGAAGCTTTAGAAATTAAAGCGGGCGTAATCGAAGGTAAACTTGTAACACTTGATGAGGTTAAAGCAATCGCTACTCTTCCATCACGTGAAGGCTTACTTTCTATGCTTCTTAGCGTTCTTCAAGCTCCAATCCGTAACCTTGCACTTGCTACTAAAGCAGTTGCAGACCAAAAGGAAGAGCAAGGCGCTTAATTTTTTAAAAGATAATTACGTATTATCGATAAAACAATACAAACCTATTTAAGGGAGGATATTTACAATGACTAAAGAACAAATCATTGAAGCAGTTAAATCTATGACTGTATTAGAACTTAACGACTTAGTAAAAGCTATCGAGGAAGAATTCGGCGTAACTGCTGCTGCTCCTGTAGCTGTTGCTGGTGGCGCTGGAGAAGCTGCTGCTGAGAAAACTGAATTTGATGTGGAACTAACTAGCGCTGGTGCACAAAAAATCAAAGTTATCAAAGTTGTTCGTGAAATCACTGGTCTTGGCTTAAAAGAAGCTAAAGAATTAGTTGACAACACTCCAAAAGTAATCAAAGAAGCTGCTGCTAAAGAAGAAGCTGAAGAAATCAAAGCTAAACTTGAAGAAGTTGGCGCTGCTGTAGAAGTTAAGTAATTAACTTTTGATGCTTTAAAAAAAGCTCGCTCTCATGCGAGCTTTTTTTTTAACTGTAAAGAAAAGAGGTGGCCATATGGCAGACCATTATTTTTCTAACGACCCTTCTAGTAAAAGTGATCGTAAGCGATGGGAGTTTGACCTTCGTGGATCTCGATTTACTTTCTTATCTGACCATGGGGTGTTCTCGAAAAACGAAGTGGACTTTGGTTCCCGTCTTTTAATTGAAGCGTTTCAAATGCCAGATATTAAAGGTAATATATTAGACGTAGGTTGCGGATACGGTCCTATTGGTTTGTCGTTAGCGAAAGAGTTTCAAGGTCGTGAAGTTCACATGGTGGATGTGAATGAGAGGGCACTTGGGCTTGCGAAAGAAAACGCCGCTAATAACAAAATCGAGAATATACGTATTTTTCAAAGTAGCGTCTATGAAAATGTAGATGGTAAGTATGCTGCTATTCTATCTAACCCTCCAATTCGTGCGGGTAAAGATATCGTACATGAGATTTTAGAAAAAGCTGTGGAGTATTTAGTTCCAGGTGGAGAACTTTGGATTGTTATTCAAAAGAAACAAGGTGCACCGTCTGCGCTAAAAAAACTAGAAGAAGTATTTTCTGAGGTTGAGGTTGTAGAAAAGAAAAAAGGATATTATATCATAAAATCAAAAAAACGTTGACGGTTATTTTTGGCTATGTTAACATTATACAATGCCAATATATGATTTTCTGCGTTGAGAAAGATGTATATTTTTGTTTCTCTTGGAAAAGATAGTAAAATCAGCAGATTATGAAACAGAATGATGGTTTTCTTATAGAAGCCATTTTTCTTTTTTGAGCAGGTAGAAAGACTCAACGTATTTATCTTTAAGAGAAAGAGACTACGCTAATAGCAGTAGTTGTATTTATTTGTGATTTTGCACAAATTTTTTTGTGCATTTATAATACTCATGATTTGAGGGGTGAAGCAGTTGACAGGTCAACTAGTTCAATACGGACGCCACCGCCAACGAAGAAGTTATGCCCGTATTAGTGAAGTATTAGAGTTACCAAATCTTATCGAAATTCAAACCTCTTCTTATCAGTGGTTTCTTGATGAGGGTTTGCGAGAAATGTTCCAAGACATTTCTCCGATTGAAGACTTTACGGGAAATCTATCGCTTGAATTTATCGACTACAGCTTAGGTGAACCTAAATACTCTGTAGACGAATGCAAAGAGCGTGATGTGACGTATGCAGCACCACTTCGTGTAAAAGTGCGTCTAATCAACAAGGAAACTGGTGAAGTAAAAGAACAAGATGTGTTCATGGGAGATTTCCCACTCATGACAGAGACTGGAACATTCGTAATTAACGGTGCAGAACGTGTTATCGTTTCCCAGTTAGTTCGCTCTCCAAGCGTATACTATAGTGGCAAAGTGGATAAAAACGGAAAACGTGGTTTTACTGCTACTGTAATTCCAAACCGCGGAGCTTGGTTAGAGTATGAGACAGATGCTAAGGATGTTGTATATGTGCGTATTGACCGTACGCGTAAACTTCCTGTAACTGTTTTGTTACGCGCATTAGGGTTTGGCTCTGATCAAGAAATCACCGAGCTTTTAGGTGATAACGAATACTTAAGCAACACATTAGAAAAAGACAACACAGATAGCACAGAAAAAGCATTGCTTGAAATTTATGAGCGTCTACGTCCTGGTGAACCACCAACAGTAGAAAATGCTAAGAGCTTACTTGTGTCTCGTTTCTTTGATCCAAAGCGCTACGATTTAGCAAATGTAGGTCGCTATAAGATCAACAAGAAGTTACACATTAAAAACAGATTGTTTAATCAACGTTTAGCTGAAACATTAGTGGATCCAGAAACTGGTGAAATTTTAGCGGCAGAAGGAACAATCTTAGATCGTCGTACACTTGATCGCATTTTACCTTACTTAGAGAAAAACATTGGATTCAAAACAGCGAAACCAATGGGTGGAGTGGTAGAAGGCGATGTTGAGCTGCAATCTATTAAGATTTATGCTCCTGAGTCGGAAGGCGAACGCGTAATTAATGTAATTGGTAATGCAAACATTACTCGTGATGTGAAACACATCACACCAGGTGATATCCTTGCTTCTATCAGTTACTTCTTCAACCTACTATACAAAGTAGGGGATACAGATGATATTGACCATTTAGGAAACCGTCGTCTGCGTTCTGTTGGAGAACTGTTACAAAATCAATTCCGTATCGGTCTTTCTCGTATGGAACGTGTTGTTCGTGAGAGAATGTCGATCCAAGATACAAATGCAATTACACCACAGGCACTAATTAATATTCGTCCTGTTATTGCATCTATTAAAGAGTTCTTCGGAAGTTCTCAGTTATCTCAGTTTATGGACCAAACAAACCCATTAGCAGAGTTAACTCACAAACGAAGACTATCTGCATTAGGACCTGGTGGTTTAACGCGTGAGCGCGCAGGCTTTGAAGTGCGTGACGTTCATTACTCTCACTACGGTCGTATGTGTCCGATTGAAACACCAGAGGGACCAAACATCGGTTTGATTAACTCATTATCTTCGTTCGCGAAAGTAAATGAGTTTGGTTTCATTGAAACACCATACCGTCGTGTTGACCCAGAAACTGGTCTTGTAACAGGGCATGTTGATTACTTAACAGCAGATGAAGAAGATAACTATGTTGTAGCCCAAGCGAATATGAAATTATCTGACGAAGGTGAATTCCTAAGTGAAGATATCGTAGCTCGTTTCCGTGGTGAAAACATTGTCACAAATAGAGAACGCATCGACTACATGGATGTATCTCCAAAACAAGTAGTGTCGGCAGCGACAGCTTGTATTCCGTTCTTAGAAAACGATGACTCTAACCGCGCACTTATGGGAGCGAACATGCAACGTCAGGCGGTTCCGTTAATGAATCCGGAATCTCCGATTGTAGGTACAGGTATGGAGTACGTATCAGCAAAAGACTCAGGTGCTGCAGTAATCTGTAAACATCCTGGTGTTGTTGAGCGCGTAGAAGCACGTGAAGTTTGGGTACGTCGCTATGTAGAAGTTGACGGTCAAATAGTAAAAGGCGACTTAGATCGCTACAAAATGCAAAAATTCATTCGTTCTAACCAAGGAACTTGTTACAACCAACGTCCAATCGTAAGTGTTGGAAATGAAGTTGTAAAAGGTGAAATCCTTGCGGATGGTCCTTCTATGGAATTAGGTGAACTAGCACTTGGACGTAACGTGCTTGTTGGCTTCATGACTTGGGACGGTTATAACTACGAGGATGCGATCATCATGAGTGAGCGCCTTGTAAAAGATGATGTGTACACTTCTATTCATATTGAAGAATATGAATCAGAAGCTCGTGATACGAAGCTTGGACCAGAAGAAATTACACGTGACATTCCAAACGTTGGGGAAGACGCATTACGTAACCTTGACGAGCGCGGTATCATTCGCGTTGGTGCTGAAGTAAAAGATGGAGATTTACTTGTTGGTAAAGTAACACCTAAAGGTGTAACAGAATTAACAGCTGAAGAACGTCTATTACATGCTATCTTTGGAGAAAAAGCGCGTGAAGTACGTGATACATCACTACGTGTACCACACGGTGGTGGCGGTATTATCTTAGACGTAAAAGTATTCAACCGTGAAGATGGCGATGAATTGCCACCAGGCGTGAATCAACTTGTACGTGCATATATCGTTCAAAAACGTAAAATTTCTGAAGGTGACAAGATGGCCGGACGTCACGGTAACAAAGGTGTTATTTCTCGTATTTTACCAGAAGAAGATATGCCTTACCTACCAGACGGTACGCCAATCGATATCATGTTAAACCCATTAGGGGTACCATCTCGTATGAATATCGGTCAGGTATTAGAGCTTCATCTTGGTATGGCAGCAAGATACCTTGGCATTCACATTGCAACACCAGTATTCGATGGTGCTCGTGAGGAAGATGTTTGGGGCACAATTGAAGAAGCTGGTATGGCAAATGACGCGAAAACAATCCTGTATGACGGACGTACTGGTGAACCATTCGATAACCGCGTATCTGTTGGTGTCATGTATATGATCAAACTTGCGCACATGGTTGACGATAAACTTCATGCTCGTTCTACTGGACCATACTCACTTGTAACGCAGCAACCTCTTGGAGGTAAAGCTCAGTTCGGTGGACAGCGTTTCGGTGAGATGGAGGTTTGGGCACTTGAAGCTTACGGTGCTGCTTATACTCTTCAAGAAATCTTAACAGTGAAGTCTGATGATGTTGTTGGACGTGTTAAGACTTATGAAGCAATTGTTAAAGGCGAAAATGTTCCAGAACCAGGCGTTCCTGAATCATTCAAAGTATTGATTAAAGAGCTGCAAAGTTTAGGTATGGACGTTAAAATGATGTCTAGCGACGATACAGAAATTGAAATGCGTGATACAGAAGATGACGATGATCATCAATCAGCAGATAAATTGAATGTCGAAGTTGAGACAACTAAGGAATAATTGGGATAACCTGTAGACTAAAAGGGAGGTAGGCCCCTTGATAGATGTAAATAACTTTGAATATATGAAGATTGGACTTGCTTCACCTGACAAGATTCGTTCTTGGTCATACGGTGAAGTTAAGAAACCAGAAACTATTAACTATCGTACGTTAAAGCCTGAAAAAGATGGCTTATTCTGTGAGCGTATTTTCGGACCACAAAAGGACTGGGAATGTCATTGCGGAAAATACAAACGTGTACGTTATAAAGGTGTAGTTTGTGATCGATGTGGCGTTGAAGTAACGCGTGCAAAAGTACGTCGTGAACGTATGGGTCATATCGAATTAGCTGCTCCTGTATCTCATATTTGGTATTTCAAAGGTATCCCGAGCCGCATGGGACTTGTCTTAGACATGTCCCCTCGCGCGCTTGAAGAAGTAATTTATTTCGCTTCTTATGTTGTAACAGAAAGTGGAGATACACCACTTGATAAGAAGCAATTACTTTCTGAAAAAGAATACCGTGCATATCGTGATCGATATGGTAGCACATTCCAAGCTGCTATGGGTGCAGAAGCAATTAAAAAGCTACTACAAGACATCGATTTAGATAAAGAAGTAGACTTCTTAAAAGAAGAATTAAAAACAGCACAAGGACAACGCCGTACTCGTGCTATTAAACGTCTAGAAGTATTAGAAGCATTCCGTAACTCTGGAAATGAACCGTCTTGGATGATCTTAGATGTTCTACCAGTAATCCCACCAGAACTACGCCCAATGGTACAGTTAGACGGTGGACGTTTTGCTACTTCTGACTTAAACGACTTATACCGTCGTGTAATTAACCGTAACAACCGTTTAAAACGTCTATTGGACTTAGGTGCACCAAGCATCATTGTTCAAAACGAAAAACGTATGTTACAAGAAGCTGTAGACGCATTAATCGATAATGGTCGTCGTGGCCGTCCAGTTACTGGGCCAGGTAACCGTCCATTAAAATCACTATCTCACATGCTTAAAGGTAAACAAGGACGTTTCCGTCAAAACTTATTAGGTAAACGTGTTGACTACTCTGGTCGTTCTGTAATCGTTGTAGGACCGAACTTAAAGATGTATCAATGTGGATTGCCAAAAGAAATGGCGCTTGAACTGTTCAAACCTTTCGTAATGAAAGAGTTAGTTGAAAAAGGATTAGCACATAACATTAAGAGTGCGAAACGTAAAATCGAGCGTGTACAACCTGAAGTTTGGGACGTTTTAGAGTCTGTGATTAAAGAACATCCAGTACTTCTAAACCGCGCACCAACACTTCACCGTCTTGGTATCCAGGCGTTTGAACCTACATTAGTAGAAGGTCGCGCAATCCGTCTTCACCCACTTGTATGTACTGCATACAACGCGGACTTTGACGGTGACCAAATGGCCGTTCACGTACCTTTATCATCAGAAGCTCAAGCTGAAGCTCGTCTTCTTATGTTAGCGGCACAAAACATCTTGAACCCGAAAGACGGTAAACCAGTTGTTACTCCATCTCAGGATATGGTATTAGGTAACTATTACTTAACACTTGAGCGTGAAGGTGCAATCGGTGAAGGTATGGTCTTCAAAGATGCAAACGAAGCATTGCTTGCATATCAAAATGGATATGTTCATCTTCATACACGTGTTGCAGTAGCTGCAAGTGCAGTAAACAACGCAACATTTACTGAAGAGCAAAAGAGTATGCTTCTATTAACAACAGTTGGTAAATTAATATTTAACGAAATCTTACCAGAGTCGTTCCCTTATATTAATGAACCAACAAATTCAAACCTTGAAAAAGAAACACCAGCGAAATATTTCGTTGAAAAAGGTGCGAACATTAAAGAAATTATTGCTAGTCGCGAAGAAGTGGCGCCATTTAGTAAGAAGATCCTTGGTAACATCATTGCGGAAGTGTTCAAACGTTTCCAAATTACAGAAACGTCTCGCATGCTTGACCGTATGAAAAACTTAGGATTCAAGTACTCTACAAAAGCTGGTATTACAGTTGGGGTATCTGACATTCTTGTATTAGGCGAAAAAGATGAAATTCTCCACGAAGCACAAGCAAAAGTAGATAATGTAATTAAACAATTCCGTCGCGGTTTAATCACGGAAGAAGAACGTTACGATCGCGTTATCTCTATTTGGAGTAATGCAAAAGATGTTATCCAAGGAAAACTGATGAAATCCTTGAATAAACGCAACCCAATCTTCATGATGAGTGACTCAGGTGCCCGTGGTAACGCATCTAACTTTACTCAGCTTGCTGGTATGCGTGGTCTTATGGCCAATCCATCTGGTCGTATCATCGAACTTCCAATCAAATCGAGTTTCCGTGAAGGTTTAACAGTACTTGAGTACTTCATCTCTACGCATGGTGCGCGTAAAGGTCTTGCCGATACAGCACTTAAAACTGCCGATTCTGGTTACTTAACACGTCGTCTTGTTGACGTTGCACAAGATGTAATCGTTCGTGAAGATGATTGTGGAACAGATCGCGGTTTATTAATTGGTGCGATTAAAGAGGGTAATGAAGTTATCGAGTCATTATATGATCGTCTTGTTGGACGTTTTGCAAGAAAAACTGTAAAACATCCTGAAACAGGTGAAGTATTAGTTGCTGAAAATCAATTAATTACTGAAGATATCGCTCATATCGTTGAAAATTCGGGTGTTGAAACTGTAAACATTCGTTCAGCGTTTACGTGTAACACTCGCCACGGTGTATGTAAGAAGTGTTACGGTCGTAACTTAGCAACTGGAACAGACGTAGAAGTAGGAGAAGCGGTAGGTATTATCGCAGCTCAATCTATCGGTGAGCCAGGTACACAGTTAACGATGCGTACATTCCATACAGGTGGGGTTGCCGGAGATGATATTACTCAAGGTTTACCTCGTATCCAAGAGATCTTCGAAGCTCGTAATCCGAAAGGTCAGGCAGTTATCAGTGAAATCGACGGTGTTATCGCAGCGATCAACGACGTTAAAGATCGCCAAGAAGTAGTTGTACAGGGTGAAGTTGAAGCTCGTACGTATGCTATTCCTTACGGTGCTCGTCTGAAAGTAACTCCAGGACAGCCAATTAGCCACGGTAAAGAGTTAACAGAAGGTTCTATTGATCCGAAAGAATTACTAAAAGTAACGGACATTACGGCGGTTCAAGAATACTTATTACGTGAAGTTCAAAAAGTATACCGTATGCAAGGGGTAGAAATTGGTGACAAACACGTAGAGGTAATGGTACGTCAAATGTTACGTAAAGTTCGTGTAAGTGATGCAGGTGAAACAGATGTATTACCAGGAACATTACTAGATATCCATCAGTTTACTGATGCGAATGCTAAGGTCTTACTGCAAGGTAAGCAACCAGCAACAGCTAGACCTGTTCTACTTGGTATTACAAAAGCTTCACTTGAAACAGATTCATTCTTATCTGCAGCATCGTTCCAAGAAACAACTCGTGTCTTAACTGATGCAGCAATTAAGGGTAAACGCGATGAACTTCTAGGATTAAAAGAAAATGTTATTATCGGTAAACTTGTTCCTGCTGGAACAGGTATGAATCGTTATCGCAAAGTGGATCTTGTAAAAACAACACAAGATGACATGAACGTAGAAAACGATGAGGTTTATGTGGAACAGTAAAATTTTCCGTCATAAATTTTGTATAAAAACAATTAATCTTAGTTGACATTGTATGAGTCAAAATGTTACTATAATCAAGGTTGCTCCTGAACGATGCTTTGGAGGATATTTATATGTCTTATCAAAAAGTATCAACTGCTGAAAATGTAGTCGTTGGTCATAAACGCACATTGGAAGCAATCAAAAATGGTACAGTTAAAGAAGTTGTCATCGCAGAGGATGCTGACATGCGGTTAACCCATGCTATCATTCGTATTGCAATGCAATATAACGTGCCCATAACAAAAGTTGAATCAGTTCGTAAGCTTGGTAAAGCTTCGGGGATTCAAGTGGGAGCTTCAGCAATAGGAATAATAAGTTAAAACTGTTTTTGTGAGGAGAGAGCATTTGCTCTTCCTTGCAAAAACTTTGTTTTCAACTAATAATGAACCACCTGGATATGTGGTCATACAAACATGCGAAGGGAGGATAATCAAATGCCTACTATTAACCAATTAGTGAGAAATGGTCGTACTGATAAAGTATGGAAATCTAAATCACCTGCGTTAAACAAAGGTTTTAACTCTTTAAAGAAAAAATCAACTGATATCTCTGCACCTCAAAAACGTGGTGTATGTACTCGTGTTGGTACAATGACTCCAAAGAAACCTAACTCAGCGTTACGTAAATACGCTCGTGTACGTTTAACAAACGGTATCGAGGTTACAGCTTACATCCCAGGTATCGGTCATAACCTACAAGAGCATAGCGTAGTATTAATTCGCGGTGGTCGTGTAAAGGATTTACCGGGGGTACGTTACCACATCGTTCGTGGTGCGCTTGACACAGCTGGTGTTGACAAACGTATGCAAGGACGTTCTAAATATGGTACTAAGAGACCAAAACCTGCTAAAAAATAATAACTTTAAAATGAAAGGAGGAACTCAATATGCCTCGTAAAGGACCTGTTGCGAAACGTGACGTGTTACCAGATCCAATGTACAATTCGAAGCTAGTAACACGCCTTATCAACAAAATGATGGTTGACGGTAAAAAAGGTAAATCTCAAACAATTCTTTATAATGCGTTCGATATCGTAAACGAACGTACTGGTAAAGAGCCAATGGAAGTATTCGAGCAAGCTCTTAAGAACATCATGCCTGTTCTTGAAGTACGCGCTCGTCGTGTTGGTGGTGCTAACTACCAAGTTCCAGTTGAGGTTCGTCCAGAACGCCGTACAACTTTAGGTCTTCGTTGGTTAGTAAACTACGCTCGTCTTCGTGGTGAAAAAACTATGGAAGAGCGTCTTGCTAACGAAATCTTAGATGCAGCTAACAACGCTGGTGCATCTGTTAAGAAACGTGAAGACACTCATAAAATGGCAGAAGCTAACAAAGCATTTGCTCATTACCGTTGGTAGGATTCAACGTAAAATAAATGTAAGCATAAACCGCTTTATTTGTCGCTTATGGAAGTGTGGAGAGGGAGAATGCCTCTCCCTTTCATCGGGCGCTCGTTTTACATAATGAGAGTACTGGACATACTGACATGTGTAACAATATAAAGTGGCTTTTTTGCTACTTAAAATAAAAAAATCCAATCCATATATGGAAGGAGCAAGACACCAAATGGCAAGAGAGTTCTCTTTAGAAAACACTCGTAATATTGGTATCATGGCTCACATCGATGCTGGTAAAACAACAGCAACTGAGCGTATTCTGTACTACACAGGACGTATTCATAAAATCGGTGAAACTCACGAAGGTGCATCTCAGATGGACTGGATGGAGCAAGAGCAAGAGCGTGGTATCACAATTACTTCTGCTGCAACTACAGCACAATGGAAAGGTCATCGTGTAAACATCATTGATACTCCAGGACACGTAGATTTCACAGTAGAAGTAGAACGTTCTTTACGCGTACTTGATGGCGCTGTAGCAGTACTTGATGCGCAATCTGGTGTAGAACCACAAACAGAAACTGTTTGGCGTCAGGCTACTACTTACGGCGTACCTCGTATCGTATTCGTTAACAAAATGGATAAGATCGGTGCAGATTTCTTATACTCTGTAGGAACAATCCACGATCGTTTACAAGCAAACGCACATCCAATTCAGTTACCAATCGGTGCTGAAGATGAGTTCAATGGTATCATTGACCTTGTTGAAGAGTGTGCTTACATGTACGGTAACGATTTAGGAACAGACATTCAACGTGTTGAAATTCCTGAAGAGCACAAAGAATTAGCTGAAGAATACCGTGGAAAACTTATTGAAGCGGTAGCTGAGCTTGATGAAGAAATGATGATGAAGTACCTAGAAGGTGAAGAAATCACTGTAGAAGAGCTTAAAGCTGGTATCCGTAAGGCTACAACTTCTGTAGAATTCTTCCCAGTAATCTGTGGTTCTGCATTCAAAAACAAAGGTGTTCAAATTCTGTTAGACGCAGTTATCGACTACCTTCCATCTCCACTAGATGTACCTGCTATTAAAGGTACTCTACCGGATACAGATGAAGAAGTAGAACGTAAGTCTAGCGATGAAGAACCATTCGCAGCTTTAGCATTCAAAATCATGACTGACCCTTATGTTGGTAAGTTAACGTTCTTCCGTGTGTACTCTGGTGTGTTAAACTCTGGATCATACGTGAAAAACTCAACTAAAGGTAAGCGTGAGCGTGTAGGTCGTATCCTACAAATGCACGCTAACAGCCGTGAAGAGATTTCAACAGTTTACGCTGGTGATATCGCTGCTGCTGTAGGTTTAAAAGATACTACTACTGGTGATACTCTTTGTGACGAGAAGAGCCTTGTTATCCTTGAGTCTATGGAATTCCCAGAGCCAGTTATCTCTGTAGCTATCGAACCAAAATCTAAAGCTGACCAAGATAAAATGGGTACAGCATTATCTAAGCTTTCTGAAGAAGATCCAACATTCCGTGCTCACACTGACCAAGAAACTGGCCAAACTATCATCGCTGGTATGGGTGAACTTCACCTTGATATCATCGTTGACCGTATGCGCCGTGAATTCAAAGTGGAAGCAAACGTTGGTGCTCCTCAGGTAGCATACCGTGAGACTTTCCGCGCTGCTGCGAAAGTTGAAGGTAAGTTCGCTCGTCAATCTGGTGGTCGTGGACAATTCGGTCACGTTTGGATTGAGTTTGAACCTAACGAAGAAGGTAAAGGATTCGAATTCGAAAACAAGATCGTCGGTGGTGTAGTTCCTCGTGAATACATCCCAGCTGTTGGAGCAGGTCTTGAAGATGCACTTAAAAATGGTGTACTAGCTGGTTATCCACTAGTTGACATTAAAGCTGCATTAGTTGACGGATCTTACCATGATGTCGATTCATCTGAGATGGCGTTCAAAATCGCTGCATCTATGGCACTTAAAGCTGCGGTTTCTAAATGTAGCCCAGTAATTCTTGAGCCAATGATGAAAGTTGAAGTTGTAATTCCTGAAGAGTACATGGGTGACATTATGGGTGACGTAACATCTCGTCGTGGACGTGTAGAAGGTATGGAAGCTCGCGGTAACGCACAAGTTGTTCGCGCTATGGTTCCACTTTCTGAAATGTTCGGTTATGCAACGTCATTACGTTCTAACACTCAAGGACGCGGAACATTCTCTATGGTGTTTGACCACTATGAAGAAGTACCAAAGTCTGTTTCTGAAGAAATTATCAAAAAAAATAAAGGTGAATAATTGATTTTTATCGATTGTTCAAGTATAACTACTTATGTAAGCTTAGAAAGTGGGACGTAAGTTTCACTTTCTAGTCTAAATATAAAATAACCTATATAAACTAAGGAGGAATTTAGAATGGCTAAAGCTAAATTCGAACGTTCTAAACCCCATGTTAACATCGGTACAATCGGCCACGTTGACCATGGTAAAACTACATTAACTGCTGCGATCACTACAGTTCTTGCAAAAGCTGGTGGTGCTGAAGCACGCGGATACGATCAAATCGATGCTGCTCCAGAAGAAAGAGAGCGCGGTATCACAATCTCAACTGCACACGTTGAGTACGAAACTGAAACTCGTCACTATGCACACGTTGACTGCCCAGGTCACGCTGACTATGTTAAAAACATGATCACTGGTGCTGCTCAAATGGACGGCGGTATCTTAGTAGTATCTGCTGCTGATGGCCCAATGCCTCAAACACGTGAGCACATCCTTCTTTCTCGTCAAGTAGGTGTTCCTTACATCGTTGTATTCTTAAACAAATGCGACATGGTAGATGACGAAGAATTATTAGAATTAGTAGAAATGGAAGTTCGCGACCTATTATCTGAATACGGATTCCCAGGCGACGACATTCCTGTAATCAAAGGTTCTGCTCTTAAAGCTCTTCAAGGAGAAGCTGATTGGGAAGCAAAAATCATTGAATTAATGGCTGAAGTTGATGCTTACATCCCAACTCCAGAACGTGAAACTGACAAACCATTCTTAATGCCTGTAGAGGACGTATTCTCTATCACAGGTCGTGGTACAGTTGCTACTGGTCGTGTTGAGCGCGGTATCGTTAAAGTTGGTGACGTAGTAGAAATCATCGGTCTTGCTGAAGAAAATGCTTCTACAACTGTAACTGGTGTAGAGATGTTCCGTAAACTTCTTGACCAAGCTCAAGCTGGAGACAACATCGGTGCTTTACTTCGTGGGGTTGCTCGTGAAGACATCCAACGTGGACAAGTACTTGCAAAAAGCGGTTCTGTAAAAGCTCACGCTAAATTCAAAGCTGAAGTTTTCGTATTATCTAAAGAAGAAGGTGGACGTCACACTCCATTCTTCGCTAACTACCGTCCTCAGTTCTACTTCCGTACAACTGACGTAACTGGTATCATCCAATTACCAGAAGGTACTGAAATGGTAATGCCTGGTGACAACATCGAAATGACTATCGAACTTATCGCTCCAATCGCTATCGAAGAGGGAACTAAATTCTCTATTCGTGAAGGTGGACGTACAGTAGGTTACGGTGTAGTTGCTACTATCGTTGAGTAATCTTAACTGATATAAAAAAACCTAAGGGATTTTCCCTTAGGTTTTTTATTTGCGTTTATATAAGGAAGAAGAGGGTGTTTTTTGTTTTGACGAGTTTCTTCTATAGTATTATAAAAACGACAAAAGATAATCCAGAAACTGTAAAATGAATTCTGTTAGATGAAAACTTGAAATTCTTTAAAGTGCCATGTATAATAGCAAAAGTAGAGAAAAGCAGATGCAAACAAAAAGATGCTTGCATCTAGACGAATAACATTGTATAATAGACAATGTTGGTCTTTGACTGCGATGAAGTGGAAGGTTGCTGACACACCCGGCCGCTTTGCCATGGCATGGTGTGGGGAAATTTCCATGGAGAAGGTCTATTTTAGAAATAGGCGAACGAAGGAGGGAAAATAATGGCAAAAGAAAAAATTCGTATCCGTTTAAAAGCTTACGATCACCGTATTCTTGATCAGTCAGCTGAGAAAATTGTAGAAACAGCTAAGCGTTCTGGGGCAACAGTTTCTGGTCCGATCCCATTACCAACTGAAAAAACTGTTTACACAATTCTTCGTGCTGTTCATAAGTACAAAGATTCTCGTGAGCAATTCGAAATGCGCACGCACAAACGTCTAATCGACATCGTGAGTCCTACTCCACAAACAGTAGATTCATTAATGCGTTTAGACTTACCATCTGGTGTAGATATCGAAATCAA
Source organism: Bacillus sp. LH1 (assembly GCF_057924895.1). NCBI lineage: Bacteria > Bacillati > Bacillota > Bacilli > Caryophanales > Bacillaceae > Bacillus > Bacillus sp. LH1. Next base: position 126,505 of record NZ_CM175007.1, read on the forward strand.
ACTATAATTTATATAACTTAAAAATGTAGGAGGTGTAACTCATGACCAAAGGAATCTTAGGAAGAAAGATCGGTATGACTCAAGTATTTGCTGAGAACGGTGAGTTAATCCCAGTAACAGTTATCGCTGCTAATCCAAACGTTGTTCTTCAAAAGAAAACAACTGAAACTGATGGCTACAATGCAATCCAGTTAGGATTTGAAGATAAACGTGAAAAGTTAACTAACAAACCTGAACAAGGCCACACTGCTAAAGCATCTACAACTCCTAAGCGCTTCATTCGCGAAATCCGCGATGCAGACGTGGACGGATTAGAGGTTGGTCAAGAGGTAAAAGTTGACGTATTCGCTACAGGTGAAATCGTTGATGTAACAGGAATTTCTAAAGGTAAAGGTTTCCAAGGTGTTATCAAACGCCACGGACAATCTCGCGGACCTATGTCTCATGGTTCTCGCTATCACCGTCGTCCAGGTTCAATGGGCCCAGTTGCTCCGAACCGTGTATTCAAAGGCAAAAAACTTGCTGGACGTATGGGTGGAGACCAAGTTACTATCCAAAACTTAGAAATCGTTCAAGTTGACACTGAGCGCAACTTATTACTAGTAAAAGGTAACGTTCCAGGTGCTAAGAAATCTCTTGTAGTTGTTCAAGGCGCTGTGAAGGTTAGCAAATAATTCACAATAGGAAGGAGGAATTCCAATGCCAAAAGTTACTGTATATAACCAAACTGGTTCACAGGTTGGTGAAATCGAATTAGCTGAAGCTATTTTCGGTATCGAACCAAATGAAGCTGTACTTTTCGAAGCTGTAATGATGCAACGTGCATCTTTACGTCAAGGTACACACAAAGTAAAAACTCGCTCTGAAGTTCGCGGTGGTGGTCGTAAACCATGGCGTCAAAAAGGAACTGGACGTGCTCGTCAAGGGTCTATCCGCTCTCCTCAATGGCGTGGTGGTGGTACGGTATTCGGACCTACACCAAGAAGCTATGCGTACAAACTTCCTAAGAAAGTTCGTCGTTTAGCAATCAAATCTGCATTAGCTACTAAAGTAGTTGAGAACAACATTGTAGTTCTTGAAGACCTAGTGTTAAATGCACCAAAAACAAAAGACATGCTAGCAGTACTTAAAGGATTAACTGTTGAGAAGAAAGCTCTTATCGTAACTGCTGATGCAAACGAATCTGTAGAGTTATCTGCTCGCAATATCCCTGGAGTAACAGTAATCACTGCTGATGGCGTAAACGTTTTAGACGTGCTTCATCATGATAAGCTAATCATGACAAAAGCGGCAGTGGAAAAAGTAGAGGAGGTGCTTGCATAATGAGAGATCCTCGTGATATCATTAAGCGCCCAGTTATCACTGAACGTTCTATGGAAATGATGGCTGAAAAAAAATACACGTTCGATGTGGACGTTAAATCTAATAAAACAGAAGTTAAAGATGCTCTTGAAGCGATCTTTGGTGTTAAAGTAGAAAAAGTGAACATCATGAACTACAAGCCGAAAGCAAAACGCGTTGGTCGTCACGCTGGTTTTACTAGCCGTCGTCGTAAAGCAATCGTTAAGCTAACTGCTGACAGCAAAGAAATCGAAATCTTCCAAGGCGTTTAATTCTTACTAAAGAAGGAGGGAAATTGAGATGGGAATCAAAAAGTATAATCCAACTACTAACGGTCGTCGTAATATGACTACGAATGATTTCGCTGAAATCACGACTGATAGACCCGAAAAGTCATTACTTGCTCCTTTAAGCAAGAAGGCTGGTCGTAATAACCAAGGTAAAATCACTGTACGTCATCAAGGTGGCGGACATAAGCGTCAATACCGTATCATCGACTTTAAGCGTAACAAAGATGGAATTCCAGGACGCGTTGCTACGATCGAATACGATCCAAACCGCTCTGCGAATATCGCATTAATTAACTACGTTGACGGTGAAAAACGTTACATTCTTGCTCCTAAATCTTTAGAAGTAGGTATGGAAGTTATGTCTGGCCCAGAAGCTGACATTAAAATCGGTAACGCATTACCATTAATCAACATTCCAGTAGGTACTGTTGTTCATAACATCGAGCTTAAGCCTGGTCGTGGCGGACAATTAGTTCGTTCTGCTGGTACATCTGCTCAAGTACTTGGTAAAGAAGGTAAATACGTACTTGTACGTTTAACTTCTGGTGAAGTACGTCTTGTATTATCTGCTTGTCGCGCTTCAATCGGTCAAGTAGGTAACGAACAACACGAACTTATCAAAATCGGTAAAGCAGGTCGCTCTCGCTGGTTAGGTAAACGCCCAACAGTTCGTGGTTCTGTAATGAACCCTGTTGATCACCCACACGGTGGTGGTGAAGGACGTTCTCCAATCGGACGTAAGTCTCCAATGTCTCCATGGGGTAAACCAACTCTTGGATTCAAGACTCGTAAGAAAAACAAAGCGTCTGACAAATTTATCGTTCGTCGTCGTAAAAAATAATGGGATTGTAGTACGGTTCATTTCTAGAACCGTACGCCAATCACGAAGGGAGGCACCAAAATGGCTCGTAGCTTAAAAAAAGGACCATTTGTCGATGATCACTTAATGAGCAAAATGGAAAAATTAGTTGCATCTGAGCAAAAACAAGTTGTTAAAACTTGGTCTCGCCGTTCAACAATCTTCCCTCAGTTCATCGGACACACAATCGCTGTATATGATGGTCGTAAACACGTACCTGTGTACATCACTGAGGATATGGTTGGCCATAAGTTAGGTGAATTCGCACCAACTCGTACGTACAAAGGTCACCTTGCTGACGATAAGAAAACTAGAAGATAATGAGAGGAGGCACTTCAATGCAAGCTAAAGCAGTAGCGAGAACAGTTCGTATTGCTCCTCGTAAAGTTCGTTTAGTAGTAGACTTAATCCGAGGTAAGCAAGTGGGTGAAGCGATTGCTATCCTTAACCACACACCAAAAACTGCTTCTCCAGTTGTAGAAAAAGTTTTAAAATCTGCAATCGCAAATGCAGAGCACAATTATGAGATGGACATTAACAACCTAGTTGTAGAAAAAGTTTTCGTTGACGAAGGTCCAACGTTAAAACGTTTCCGTCCACGTGCAATGGGTCGTGCAAGCCAAATTAACAAACGCACAAGCCACATCACAGTTGTGGTATCAGAAAAGAAGGAGGGATAATCGATGGGTCAAAAGGTTAATCCAATTGGTCTTCGTGTCGGCGTTATCCGTGACTGGGAATCTCGTTGGTTCGCTGAGAAAGATTACGCTACATTATTACATGAAGACATCAAAATCCGTGAGTACATTAATGTACGCTTAAAAGATTCTGCTGTTGCTAAAGTAGAAATCGAACGTGCAGCAAATCGTGTAAATGTTACAATTCACACTGCAAAACCTGGTATGGTAATTGGTAAAGGTGGTACTGAAGTTGAAGCACTTCGTAAAGCTCTTAACCAATTAACAGGCAAGCGTGTACACATCAACATTTTAGAAGTTAAGAGAGCTGATCTTAACGCTAAATTAGTAGGCGAAAACATCGCTCGTCAATTAGAAAACCGTGTATCATTCCGTCGTGCACAAAAGCAAGTTATTCAACGTGCTATGCGTGCAGGTGCTAAAGGTATTAAAACACAGGTTTCTGGTCGTCTTGGCGGAGCTGATATCGCTCGTGCAGAATCTTACAGTGAAGGAACTGTTCCACTTCATACACTTCGCGCTGATATTGACTATGCAGCAGTTGAAGCTGATACAACATACGGTAAATTAGGCGTAAAAGTATGGATCTACCGTGGAGAAGTCCTTCCTACAAAAAAGAAAGCTTCTGAGGAAGGAGGAAAATAATATGTTAATGCCAAAACGCGTAAAATATCGTAGAGAGCATCGTGGTAAAATGCGTGGTCGTGCTAAAGGTGGAACTGAAATTGCTTTCGGTGAATTCGGTTTACAAGCACAAGCTGCTTCATGGATTACAAACCGTCAAATCGAAGCTGCTCGTCGTGCAATGACTCGTTACATGAAACGTGGCGGTAAAGTATGGATTAAAATTTTCCCTTCTAAACCTTACACTGCAAAACCTCTAGAAGTACGTATGGGTTCCGGTAAAGGGGCACCAGAAGGCTGGGTAGCAGTAGTAAAACCTGGGAAAATTATGTTCGAAATCGCGGGTGTATCTGAAGAGGTAGCACGCGAAGCATTACGTCTTGCAGCTCACAAGTTACCTGTGAAATGTAAATTCGTAAAACGTGAAGAAAATGGTGGTGAATCTAATGAAAACTAATGATATTCGTGAATTAACCACTGCCGAAATCGAAACAAAAGTTAAAGCTTTAAAGGAAGAGTTGTTTAATCTTCGCTTCCAACTTGCTACAGGACAATTAGAGAATCCAACTCGCATTCGTGAAGTGCGTAAAGCAATTGCTCGTATGAAAACTGTAGTTCGTGAAAGAGAGATCGGAATTAATCGATAAATTGAGGGGAGGTTTGCATAGTGAGCGAACGTAACCAACGCAAAGTTTATACTGGTCGTGTAGTGTCTGACAAAATGGACAAAACGATTACAGTTTTAGTTGAAACTTACAAAACTCATTCCTTGTACGGAAAACGTGTTAAGTATTCTAAGAAGTACAAAGCCCATGATGAGCAAAACCAAGCGAAACTTGGCGATATCGTTAAAATCATGGAAACTCGCCCGCTTTCTGCTACTAAGCGTTTCCGTTTAGTTGAAATCGTTGAAGAAGCGGTTATTATCTAAATAGACGAATCGGAATTTTTAGTCCGAAGGGAGGTTTCATAACATGATCCAACAAGAATCTCGTTTGAAAGTTGCTGACAACTCTGGTGCACGTGAACTTTTAACAATTAAAGTATTAGGCGGCTCTGGTCGTAAATATGCTAACATTGGTGACATTATCGTTGCTACGGTAAAACAAGCAACACCAGGTGGCGTTGTTAAAAAAGGTGACGTTGTTAAAGCAGTAGTAGTACGTACGAAGAGCGGAGCTCGTCGTCCGGACGGTTCTTACATCAAATTTGATGAAAACGCAGCGGTTATCATTAAAGACGATAAGAGCCCACGTGGTACTCGTATCTTCGGACCAGTAGCTCGTGAATTACGTGATAGCAACTTCATGAAGATCGTTTCTTTAGCTCCAGAAGTTCTATAATTTAAGGTATTGCCTTGCTAAGGAGGTGCAGAATTAAGATGCATGTAAAAAAAGGTGATAAAGTACAGGTAATCACTGGTAAAGACAAAGGAAAACAAGGCGTTATCCTTGTGGCTTTCCCAAAGCAAAACCGTGTTATCGTTGAGGGTGTCAATATCGTTAAGAAGCACTCTAAGCCATCTCAATTAAATCCACAAGGTGGAATTATTACTAAAGAAGCACCTATTCACGTTTCTAACGTTATGATTTTAGATCCGAAAACAGGTGAACCTACTCGCGTAGGCTTCAAAGTAGAAGATGGTAAAAAAGTTCGTATTGCAAAAAAATCTGGTGAATTATTAGATAAATAATTTTCTTAAGAAAGGAGGTCACTTCATTGAATCGCCTTAAAGAGAAGTTCCAAAAGGAAATTACTCCTGCTCTAGTGAGCAAGTTTAACTATAAATCTGTAATGCAGGTACCAAAAATCGAAAAGATCGTAATCAACACTGGTGTTGGTGACGCGGTATCTAACTCAAAAGCGTTAGACAACGCAGTAGAAGAATTAACACAAATCACAGGTCAAAAACCTGTTGTAACTCGTGCTAAAAAATCAATCGCTGGTTTCCGTCTTCGTGAAGGTATGCCAATCGGTGCGAAAGTAACTTTACGCGGCGAGCAAATGTATGAGTTCTTCGACAAATTAGTATCAGTTTCTTTACCACGTGTACGTGATTTCCGTGGTGTTTCTAAGAAATCATTCGATGGTCGTGGAAACTATACATTAGGTGTTAAAGAGCAACTTATTTTCCCTGAGATTGATTATGATAAAGTAAGCAAAGTCCGCGGTATGGACATCGTAATCGTTACTACAGCGAAAACTGATGAAGAAGCTCGTGAACTTTTAACACAATTCGGTATGCCATTCCAAAAATAATGGAAGCCAACGCTAAGTAGAGGAGGCGAAAACGTGGCTAAAAAATCTATGATAGCGAAACAAAAGCGTACTCCTAAGTTTAAAGTACAAGAGTATACACGTTGCGAACGCTGCGGTCGTCCGCATTCTGTATACCGCAAATTTAAACTTTGCCGTATTTGTTTCCGTGAACTTGCATATAAAGGTCAAATTCCTGGTGTTAAAAAAGCTAGTTGGTAAAACCCACAAATGGGAAGGAGGTAAAACACATGGTGATGACAGATCCAATTGCAGACATGCTTACTCGCATCCGTAATGCGAACATGGTACGTCATGAGAAATTAGAGGTTCCTGCTTCTAAAATCAAAAAAGAGATCGCTGAACTTTTAAAACGTGAAGGTTTCATTCGTGATGTAGAATACATCGAGGATAACAAACAAGGTATCCTTCGTATTTTCCTGAAATATGGTGCAAACAATGAACGTGTAATCACTGGATTAAAACGTATCAGTAAACCTGGCTTACGCGTTTACGCTAAAGCTGACGAAGTACCACGTGTACTTAACGGATTAGGTATCGCTCTTGTTTCTACATCTAAGGGAGTAATGACAGACAAAGACGCTCGTCAATTACAAACTGGTGGAGAAGTAGTAGCATACGTTTGGTAATATATATTTAAAACGAACGGAGGTGTGACCACATGTCTCGTATTGGTAAAAAGATTCTTGAAATCCCTGCAGGTGTTACTATTACAGTTGCAGAAGACAATACTGTAACAGTAAAAGGCCCTAAAGGTGAATTAACTCGTACTTTCAATGCTGATATGCTTATCAAAATTGAAGAGAATACATTAACAGTTGAGCGTCCATCTGAACAGAAGGAACACCGTGCATTACACGGTACAACTCGTGCTTTAATCGGAAACATGGTTGAAGGTGTAACTGAAGGTTTCGCACGCGGACTTGAATTAGTCGGTGTTGGTTACCGTGCTCAAAAACAAGGTGATAAACTTGTATTAAGCGTAGGTTATTCTCATCCAGTAGAAATGACTCCGGAAGCAGGTCTTGAAGTTGAAGTACCTGCACCAACTAAGATCGTAATTAAAGGTATCGACAAGCAACGTGTTGGCGAATTCGCTGCTAACATCCGTGCTGTACGTGCTCCTGAGCCTTACAAAGGTAAAGGTATTCGTTACGAAGGCGAAGTTGTTCGTCGTAAAGAAGGTAAAACTGCTAAGTAAACCCGTTAGGTGAGAGAAAGGAGTGACAAGAATGATCACTAAAGCTGATAAAAATGCGACTCGTAAGAAAAGACATGCACGTGTACGTGCTAAACTTACTGGTACTGCAGAGCGTCCACGTTTAAACGTGTTCCGTTCTAACCAACATATTTACGCTCAAGTTATTGATGATGTGAATGGTGTAACGTTAGTAAGTGCATCTACTCTTGATAAAGACCTTGCTCTTAACGGTACTAGCAATATTGAAGCTGCTACGAAAGTTGGAGAATCAGTTGCTAAGCGTGCTGTAGAGAAAGGCGTTAAAGAAGTAGTATTTGATCGCGGTGGTTACTTATACCATGGCCGTGTTAAAGCTCTAGCTGAAGCTGCTCGTGAGGCTGGATTACAATTTTAATGGTCAAAGGAGGGAAAATTGATGCATCGCATTGACCCAAGTAAATTAGAACTTGAAGAACGTGTAGTTACGATAAATCGTGTCGCGAAAGTTGTTAAGGGTGGTCGTCGTTTCCGCTTTGCTGCACTAGTTGTAGTTGGCGATAAAAACGGTCATGTTGGATTCGGTACTGGTAAAGCACAAGAGGTACCAGACGCAATCCGTAAAGCTATCGAAGACGCTAAGAAAAACTTAATCGCTGTACCATTAGTTGGTACAACAATTCCACACACAATCAACGGTCATTTTGGCGCTGGTGAAGTATTCTTAAAACCTGCTGCTGAGGGTACTGGTGTTATTGCTGGTGGACCTGTTCGTGCGGTCCTTGAATTAGCTGGTGTACAAGATATTCTTTCGAAATCTCTTGGTTCTAACACACCAATCAACATGATTCGCGCTACTGTGAACGGATTAAGCGAACTTAAGCGCGCTGAAGATGTTGCAAAATTACGCGGTAAATCTGTAGAAGAGCTACTAGGTTAAGGAGGGAAAACAAATGGCGAAAAAGTTAGAAATTACCCTCACTCGTAGTGTAATTGGTCGTCCACAAGATCAACGTGCGACGGTAGAAGCTTTAGGTCTTAAAAAGTTGAATTCAACTGTAGTTAAGGAAGAAACTCCTGCTATTCTTGGTATGATCAACAAAGTTTCTCACCTTGTAACTGTAAAAGAAGCTTAAGGATAACTCATTAATATAAGGAGGTGCCTGGGAATGAAACTTCATGAATTAAAACCTGCAGAAGGTTCTCGTAAAGTACGTAACCGTGTCGGTCGTGGTATCGGTTCTGGTAACGGTAAAACTGCTGGTAAAGGTCATAAAGGACAAAACGCACGTTCTGGCGGCGGTGTTCGTCTTGGCTTCGAAGGTGGTCAAACTCCATTATTCCGTCGTTTACCAAAACGCGGCTTCACAAACATTAACCGTAAAGAGTTTGCTATTGTAAACTTATCAACGTTAAATCGTTTTGAAGATGGTACAGAAGTAACACCTGAATTATTGCTGGAAACTGGCGTTATCAGCAAGTTAAACGACGGTGTTAAAGTTCTTGCAAGCGGAGCAGTAGAGAAAAAACTAACTGTTAAAGCGCACAAGTTCTCTTCAAGTGCTAAAGAAGCAATTGAAGCAGCTGGCGGATCAGTTGAGGTGATCTAATGTTTCGTACAATCTCCAACTTTATGCGCGTTGCTGAGATAAGACGTAAAATATTATTCACTTTAGCGATGTTAATCGTATTCAGGATTGGCACGTTTATCCCCGTGCCATTTACAAATGGAGACGTACTGAAGGCACAAGATCAATTAAATGCTTTAGGTATTCTAAATACATTTGGCGGTGGAGCCTTGAAAAACTTCTCCATCTTTGCGATGGGAATCATGCCGTATATTACAGCATCCATCATCGTGCAATTATTGCAGATGGATGTTGTTCCTAAATTTTCGGAATGGTCGAAGCAAGGTGAAATGGGCCGTCGTAAATTAACGCAATTCACGCGTTACTTTACAATTGTTCTTGCGTTTATTCAGGGGTTTGGTATGTCAATCGGTTTTAACGGTATGGTAGGTGGACAATTAATTTTGAATCCAGGTTGGAGCACTTATTTATACATTGCTACGGTACTGACTGCTGGTACTGCATTTTTAATGTGGTTAGGTGAACAGATTACAGCTAAAGGTGTAGGTAATGGTATTTCCATCCTTATCTTTGGCGGTATTGCCGCAGCGATCCCAAGTGTTATATCTCAAGTGTATCAGCAACAGTTTCAAAATATCGGAGATCAATTGTTCATGAGTATCGTTAAAGTTGCATTGATTTTACTAGCTGTGCTAGCAGTTATTGTGGGTGTTATTTTCATTCAACAGGCTGTTAGAAAGATCCCAATTCAATATGCGAAGCGTGTAACAGGAGGAAATGGTGGTTATGCTGGAGCACAAAACACACATTTACCGCTTAAGGTAAATAGTGCTGGTGTTATTCCAGTAATTTTTGCTGTTTCATTCTTAATTACGCCTCCGACTATTGCACAGTTCTTCCCGAAACATGATGTATCGCAGTGGATTATTGCAAACTTTAACTATTCTCACCCAGTGGGAATGATCATATATGTTGCGCTCATTGTAGCCTTCACATATTTCTATGCATTTGTTCAGGTTAATCCAGAGCAAATGTCAGAGAATCTAAACAAGCAAGGTGGATATGTTCCAGGTATTCGTCCGGGTAAGAATACGGAACAATATCTAACAAAAATCTTGTATCGTTTGACCTTTGTAGGATCAATTTTCCTAGCAGCGATTGCAATCTTACCAGTTATCTTTACGAAATTGGGAAATCTTCCTCCATCTGCACAGATCGGTGGAACGAGTATGTTAATCGTTGTCGGCGTTGCTTTAGAAACAATGAAGCAGCTAGAAAGCCAACTGGTAAAACGCCATTACAAAGGGTTTATCAAGCAGTGAGTAAGTGGGAAGAATTGTCTTCCCTACATGCTCATGTACTCTGAGGGGGAACAAGGATGAACTTAATTTTAATGGGGCTTCCTGGTGCTGGTAAAGGTACACAAGCCGAACAGATTGTTGCCAAGTATAACATCCCTCACATTTCAACAGGAGACATGTTCCGTGCAGCTATGAAGGCTGAAACTGAAATGGGTCTACAAGCAAAATCTTTTATTGATAAAGGTGCACTTGTTCCAGATGAAGTTACAATCGGAATCGTTCGTGAACGTTTAAGTCAAGACGACTGCGTAAGAGGTTTCTTACTAGACGGTTTCCCACGAACTGTTGCACAAGCATCAGCTCTTGAAGAAATTATGAAAGATCTTGGCAAAAAAATCGACTATGTTTTAAACATTAATGTGGATTCAGGGTTGTTATTAAAACGCCTTACAGGCCGTCGCATTTGTAAAGAGTGCGGTGCGACTTACCACTTAGAATTCAATCCACCAGCAAAAGCTGATGTGTGCGATAAATGTGGTGGCGAATTATATCAACGCTCTGATGACAATGAAGAAACTGTAGCAAATCGTTTAGATGTAAATATTAAGCAAACAAAACCTTTGCTTGATTTCTACGAAGAGCTTGGTTACTTACAAAGCATTAATGGTGAGCAAGATATCAATAAAGTATTTGCTGATATCGATGTTCTCATCGGAGGCTTAGCGTAATGATAATCTGCAAAACTCCTCGCGAGATAGAAATCATGCGAGAAGCTGGCAGGATCGTTGCTTTGACTCATCAAGAGTTGAAACAGCACATTACTCCAGGAATTACAACGAAAGAGCTCGATCAAATAGCGGAAAAGACGATTCAAAAATATGGTGCTACGCCATCTTTTAAAGGATACAACGGATTTCCGGGGAGCATATGTGCTTCTGTAAATGAAGAGCTTGTACACGGAATTCCAGGGAAGCGCAAGCTCAAAGAGGGCGATATCATCAGTATCGATATTGGTGCGAAATACAATGGGTACCATGGAGATTCTGCATGGACGTATCCAGTTGGAAACATTTCTGAATCTGTTCAAAAGCTACTTGATGTCACAGAAAAATCGTTGTATCTTGGTCTAGAACAAGTAAAACCAGGCGAGAGATTATCAAATATCTCACATGCGGTTCAAACCCATGCTGAAGAGAATGGATTCTCGATCGTTAGGGAGTATGTTGGTCACGGAATCGGGCAAGACTTACATGAGGACCCTCAAATCCCGCACTATGGTCCACCAAATAGAGGCCCTAGATTAAAGCCGGGAATGGTCATCTGTGTTGAGCCGATGGTGAATCAAGGAAGACGATATGTAAAAACACTATCTGATGACTGGACAGTGGTAACGGTAGATGGTAAATGGTGTGCCCATTTTGAGCACACGATTGCTCTTACAGAAGCAGGATACGAAATCCTTACCACTTTATAAGTAGCTGGCTCTCCGGGATTTCAGAGCAGTGTAAAATGTTACTGATTTGAAGAAGGGAGAACTATTGAATGGCTAAAGATGATGTAATTGAAGTCGAAGGTACCGTTCTTGAAACGTTGCCAAATGCTATGTTCAAAGTAGAATTAGAGAATGGGCATGTCGTATTGGCTCACGTTTCTGGTAAAATCCGTATGAACTTCATTCGTATTTTACCAGGAGACAAAGTTACGGTAGAATTATCTCCGTACGATTTAAATCGTGGTCGTATTACGTACCGTTTTAAATAATATAGCACTCCGTAATCTTTAAGGAGGTTCGAGACATGAAAGTAAGACCGTCAGTTAAACCAATCTGCGAAAAATGTAAAGTTATTCGTAGACGTGGAAAAGTAATGGTTATTTGTGAAAACCCTAAACATAAACAAAAACAAGGTTAATCAGAAGGAGGTGCATTCGTAATGGCACGTATCGCAGGTGTAGATATTCCTCGAGACAAACGCGTTGTTATTTCTTTAACTTACGTATTCGGCATTGGTCGCACAACTGCTGAAAAAATTCTTGCTGAAGCAGGTATTTCTGAAGAAACACGAGTTCGTGATTTAACGGAAGACGAATTAGGACGTATCCGTGATATCATCGATCGTATTAAAGTTGAGGGAGACCTTCGTCGTGAAGTATCTCTTAACATCAAACGTCTAATGGAGATCGGTTCTTACCGTGGTCTTCGTCACCGTCGTGGTTTACCAGTTCGTGGTCAAAACTCTAAAAACAATGCTCGTACACGTAAAGGTCCACGTCGTACAGTAGCAAATAAAAAGAAATAATAAGTAAAGGAGGTTGAACTAACAATGGCACGTAAAACAAACACTCGTAAAAAACGTGTGAAAAAGAATATTGAAGCTGGTATAGCTCATATTCGTTCTACTTTCAACAACACAATCGTAACACTTACAGATACTCACGGTAACGCACTTTCTTGGTCTAGTGCTGGTGCACTTGGTTTCCGTGGATCTCGTAAATCTACTCCATTCGCTGCGCAAATGGCTGCTGAAACTGCTGCTAAAGCTGCAATGGAACACGGTTTAAAAACTTTAGAGGTTACTGTTAAAGGTCCTGGTGCTGGTCGTGAAGCTGCAATTCGTGCTCTTCAAGCTGCAGGTCTAGAAGTAACAGCAATTAGAGATGTTACTCCAGTTCCTCATAATGGATGTCGTCCACCAAAACGTCGTCGTGTGTAATTTTTCTGTATAGAATTTTCCCTTTTGTCTATAATGGATATGATGCATTATCGAGAAATTTCGTACAGAAACATCGCTTGTTGTGCACAATCGGGAACTGCCTAAGGGGGACTTTCGGTTAGACAGGGGTTATACCTTTGTTTAACCGGGGTTTCGACGTTTTGAAGGAGGGTTTAGTTAATGATTGAAATCGAAAAGCCGAAAATCGAAACGGTTGAACTTAACGAAGATGCTAAATATGGTAAATTCGTAATTGAACCGCTTGAGCGTGGATATGGTACTACTTTGGGTAACTCCTTACGTCGTATTCTTTTATCCTCACTCCCTGGTGCCGCTGTTACTGCTATCCAAATCGATGGCGTATTACATGAATTTTCAACAGTTGAGGGCGTAGTAGAAGACGTTACGACGATCATCTTAAACTTGAAAAAGTTAGCTCTTAAAATCTACTCTGAAGAAGAGAAGACGTTGGAAATTGATGTACAGGGCGAAGGTATTGTCACAGCTGCTGATATTACTCACGATAGTGATGTAGAAATCTTAAATCCAGATTTACACATTGCAACGTTAGCAAAAGATGCGCATTTCCGCGTGCGTTTAACTGCAAAGCGTGGCCGTGGGTATACGCCAGCTGATGCAAATAAAAGCGAAGATCAACCAATAGGAGTAATTCCTATTGATTCTATTTATACTCCAGTATCACGTGTGACTTACCAAGTGGAAAAGACACGTGTCGGACAAGTGGCTAATTATGATAAGCTTACGCTTGATGTATGGACGGATGGAAGCATCGGGCCAAAAGAAGCTATCTCTTTAGGTGCCAAAATCTTAACTGAGCATTTAAATATCTTTGTTGGTTTAACTGATGAAGCACAAAATGCTGAGATTATGGTCGAGAAGGAAGAAGATCAAAAAGAGAAAGTTCTTGAGATGACTATCGAAGAACTAGACCTTTCTGTTCGTTCTTATAATTGCCTAAAACGTGCAGGAATTAATACTGTACAAGAGCTTGCGAACAAAACAGAAGAAGATATGATGAAAGTTCGTAACTTAGGACGTAAATCCTTAGAAGAAGTTAAACATAAACTTGAGGAATTAGGTTTAGGTTTACGTAAAGACGACTGAGGATTTAAACCCATCAACAAAGGAGGGAACTACGAATGGCATACAGAAAATTAGGCCGTACAAGTGCGCAACGTAAAGCTATGTTACGTGATTTAGCTACTGATTTAATTATCAACGAGCGCATCCAAACGACAGAAACTCGTGCAAAAGAACTTCGTTCTGTAGTGGAAAAAATGATCACTTTAGGTAAACGCGGAGATCTTCATGCTCGTCGTCAAGCAGCAGCTTTCATTCGCAATGAAGTAGCTAACGCTGAGACTGGTCAAGATGCACTTCAAAAACTATTCGCTGATGTAGCTCCACGCTATGCTGAGCGCCAAGGCGGATACACTCGTATTGCAAAAATTGGTCCACGTCGCGGAGACGCAGCACCAATGGTAATTATCGAGTTAGTATAATGATAATTAAAAGGGCAGGACAGTTCTTTTCAAGAAACTGGTCATGGCCCTTTTTTTTAAATATAAAAATAGGCTAACTTGGCGAAGGAAAGGGTGCCTTCTATTGAAAAAAGAGAAACTTCGGATAGAAAATATATCATTTCAATATCCTGGGGCAGCCACTTATGCATTAAAAGATGTTTCATTTTCCTTATATGAGGGAGAATGGGTATCTATTATTGGACAAAACGGTTCAGGAAAGTCTACACTTGCAAAATTATTGAATGGTTTGTTTTTGCCAGAAGCAGGGACTATTACAGTAAATGATACAATGGTTTTATCAGAGGAAACGGTATGGGATGTTCGAAAACAAATTGGAATGGTATTTCAAAATCCAGATAATCAATTTGTTGGAACGACAGTGCAAGATGATGTTGTATTTGGCTTGGAGAATATCGGAATGCCGAGAGAACAAATGATTGAAAGATTAGAACAGGCCTTGCAACTTGTCCGTATGGAAGATTTTCTTAATGATGAGCCTCATTCCTTATCTGGTGGGCAAAAGCAGCGAGTGGCAATAGCAGGCGTTTTAGCACTTCAACCATCTATTTTAATATTAGATGAAGCAACGTCAATGTTAGACCCTCAAGGGAGACGTGAAGTAGTAGAAACGGTTAGACAACTTGTTACTCAAAAAGGTATTACCGTGTTATCAATTACGCACGATTTAGAAGAAGCGGCACAGTCAGATCGTGTCATTATTTTAAATAAGGGAGAAATATTAGAGGAAGGGACTCCAGAAAAAATTTTCAAATCCTCTCATATGCTCCAAGAAATTGGCTTAGATGTACCGTTTTCGGTGAAAATAGCAGAATTATTAAAAAGAAATGAAATTCTCTTGCAAAATACGCATCTTACAATGGAAAGCTTGGTGAACGAACTTTGGAGATTACATTCCAAAAAGTAGAACATCGTTATCAATATAAAACTCCATTTGAAAGACGCGCACTTTATGATGTAGACGTGTCGTTTCCAAGTGGGGGCTATTATGCCATTATCGGTCATACTGGTTCAGGAAAGTCGACGATGATTCAACATTTAAATGGTTTATTGCAGCCGACAAATGGTACAGTTCAAATTGGTGAACATTTGATTTCGGCAGGAAAGAAAGAAAAAAAGCTAAAGCCACTACGTAAAAAAGTAGGGGTTGTCTTTCAATTTCCAGAACATCAGTTGTTTGAAGAGACTGTGGAGAAAGATATTTGTTTCGGCCCTACTAATTTTGGAGTATCTGTAGACGAAGCAAGGCAAAAGGCTAGAAAGGCAATTGAACTTGTAGGGCTAGAACCAGAACTGTTAACACGTTCTCCGTTCGAATTAAGTGGTGGACAAATGAGACGTGTTGCTATAGCGGGTGTACTGGCAATGGAACCTGAAGTGCTTGTATTAGATGAACCTACAGCAGGACTAGATCCAAAAGGGCAGAACGAACTTATGGAGATGTTTTATAAGCTGCACAAGGAGAAGGGTCTTACAGTCATCCTTGTAACGCATAATATGGAGGATGCTGCTCAGTATGCGGAGCAGATTGTAGTTATGCATAAAGGAACGGTCTTTTTGCAAGGAAGTGCAGAGGAAGTATTTTCACATGCTGATGAACTAGAGAAAATTGGTGTGGATCTTCCTATGTCATTAAAGTATAAACGTGCAATTGAAGAGAAGTTTGGTATTTCAATTCCAAAGGCTACCTTATCTTTAGAGGATCTTACTCATGAAGTTGTGCAGGTGTTACGAAAAGGTGGTCATGAATCATGCAGCAGTTGATTATTGGGAGATATATCCCGGGGAATTCACTTATTCATCAACTTGATCCACGTACGAAGCTGCTGATTGTCTTTTTATATGTATTTGTTGTTTTCTTAGCAAATAATGCGATTTCATATGGATTTTTATTTTTATATGCACTCATTGCTTTATTTTTTGCAAAAGTGCCGATTCGTTATGTACTTTCGGGCTTAAAACCAATTTTATGGATTTTTCTTTTTACATTTTTCCTGCATATTTTTACAAATAAAGAGGGGGATGTACTATTCCAGCTTGGTTGGTTTTCGATATATGAAAAAGGATTAGAGCAAGGGATATACATTTCTGTACGATTCTTCGTTATTATTTTAATGACGACATTATTAACGTTAACGACGACACCTATTGAAATTACAGATGGTTTGGAGACGTTATTAAAGCCGTTGAAGCGTATAAAGGTTCCTGTTCATGAAATCGCATTAATGATGTCAATTTCTCTTCGTTTTATCCCGACATTAATGGATGAAACGAGTAAAATAATGAAAGCACAAGCGTCACGTGGTATTGATTTTGCCGGGGGACCGATAAAAGATAGAATGAAAGCTATTATTTCACTGCTCGTTCCTCTGTTTATCAGCGCTTTTAAGCGTGCAGAGGACTTAGCCATTGCGATGGAAGCTCGTGGATATCAAAGTGGTGAAGGACGTACTAAATTTAGGCAACTACGCTGGAAAACAAGCGATACAGTAACGATTGTCAGCTTATTTTGTTTAGCTTGTATTTTGGCATGGGTGCGATCGTAATGGAGAATAGAGAAATGGATAGAATAAAATGTACGGTTGCATATGATGGCATGCATTTTTGTGGTTATCAAATTCAGCCGAACCATCGTACTGTTCAACAGGAGATAGAAAAAGCATTGCAGAAATTGCATAAGGGAGAACTTGTTCGTGTTCAGGCATCTGGTAGAACAGATTCTACAGTTCATGCAAAAGGACAAGTAATACACTTTGATACTCCTTTGTCTCTTGAAGAGTGGCAATGGAGTAATGCTTTAAACACAATGTTGCCAGATGATATTGTTATTAGGCAAGTAGAGAAAAAAACAGAAGAATTTCATGCACGTTACGGTGTTGAGAAAAAAGAATATCGTTATCGTGTATTATTATCAAAGACTGCGGATGTATTCCGTAGAAATTACGTATATCAATATCCATACCCGCTCGAAATCAACTCTATAAGAAAAGCAATTCCTTATTTTATTGGAACGCATGATTTTACTTCTTTTTGTTCGGCAAAAACTGACAAAAAAGATAAAGTGCGAACAATTTATGAAATCGAGTTAATTGAACAAGATGATGAAATAATTTTTCGTTTTGTAGGTAATGGATTTTTATATAATATGGTCAGAATTATTGTTGGTACGTTACTTAGCGTAGGGCAAGGAAAGCTTGATCCTGATAGCATTCCAGAGATTTTAGCGAAACAAAATCGTCAGTTTGCTGGAAAGATGGCTCCAGGTCATGGGCTTTACTTGTGGGAGGTAAACTATAACAACTAATCCTGGTGTAACATTTGCTTGACATTAGAAACTCAAAAGTATATCATAACATATGGTATTGTTTCTAAAACCACGATTAGCCCCGGAAGGAAATCGTGTTTAAGATAAACAATAGATTTTTTCTATGGAAAAGATAACGAGGAGGGAAACACATGCGTACGACTTTTATGGCAAAAGCTAACGAAGTTGAGCGTAAATGGTATGTGGTTGATGCTGAAGGTCAAACTTTAGGTCGCCTTGCTAGTGAAGTAGCATCCATTTTACGTGGTAAAAACAAACCTACATTTACACCACACGTTGACACGGGTGATCATGTAATTATTATTAACGCTGAGAAAATTCATTTAACAGGTAATAAATTAAACGATAAAATTTACTACCGTCACACTAACCACCCAGGTGGACTTAAGCAAAGAACAGCTCTTGAAATGCGTACAAACTACCCTGTACAAATGTTAGAGCTTGCAATTAAAGGCATGCTTCCAAAAGGACGCTTAGGCCGTCAAGTTTCTAAGAAACTTAACGTGTATGCTGGAGCAGAGCATCCACACCAAGCACAAAAACCAGAAGTTTACGAACTTCGCGGATAATTAATTAAAGGAGGGCTTACTTTGGCACAGGTTCAATACTATGGCACTGGACGTCGTAAGAGTTCAGTAGCGCGCGTACGCCTAGTTCCAGGCGAAGGACGCGTTATCATTAACGGTCGTGATTTTGAAAACTATATCCCATTTGCTGCATTACGTGAAGTAGTGAAACAACCTCTAGTTGCAACAGAAACTTTAGGTAACTACGATGTACTTGTAAACGTAAATGGTGGTGGATACACTGGTCAAGCTGGTGCTATTCGTCACGGTATTTCTCGCGCTTTATTAAAAGCTGATCCAGAATACCGTCTAACACTAAAACGTGCAGGTCTATTAACTCGTGACGCACGTATGAAAGAGCGTAAAAAATACGGTCTTAAAGGCGCACGTCGTGCACCTCAGTTCTCAAAACGTTAATTTTTGCGAACTACAAACCCCAACCATTTTGGTTGGGGTTTTTTATGTTTCATTCCTCTTTTGCAATTTTTATAGCTTGGAATATTTTAGTGCTACCGCCGCGCGTATGCTTCTTCTTTAGAAGTTTAGACTAATACGTATTAGGGAGGTTTATAAGTACTATGAATGTCATTGTCAGCTTACAAGAAAAACAAAAAGAAAAGCAGTTAAAATACGAGCGGAAGATGTTGCGGGAATTATCATTAAAAACATTGCGTTCAAATATTCGTGATGCCTTTCAAATGCAAGAGCTTCATCGTCAGTATGAAGATTACTGTATTGAATTAGGGATAGAATCTTATTTATTAGGAGCGAGATACAGTAAATTTGGTTATTATGGTGAATCGTTTTTTGATGTGAAATATAGAGCTTTAGAAGAAGAACAACAATTAACTGAAACGCTATTTCAATTTTTAACGAGTATGACTATGCGAGAAATAAAGTTGAAAGATGAGGAATTACTTTTTGAATCTTGTCAGCAGTTTATAGGATTGTGGTGGCAAGAAGGGTATGAAAAAGGTGAAAGAAGATATCGATTAAAGCTTCATTAAGACAAGCATAAACTTTCCTCTTGTCCCATATAAGTAATTAGAGGGACTAGCTGGAGGAGGAAAGGTATGAAGAGAATTCGAATTATCTCTTTTGCACTCGCTGCGGTTGTATTGTTTTTTTTAGTCAAGCAAGAATTTCAAATTACAAAATCGTGGCGAGCTTGGAATTTACCCTTATCAGGGAAAGTAATTGTATTAGATGCTGGGCATGGTGGACCAGATGGAGGGGCTGTTGGTGGAAAGGATATTATAGAAAAGGATATTACGCTTGAAATTACAAAAAAGGTACAAGACTATTTACAAGAACAAGGTGCACTAGTTATTTTAACGCGTGAGGGAGATTATGATTTAGCTAACAAAGATACAAAGTCATATAGTAGACGTAAAGCAGAGGATTTAAAAAAACGTGTAGAAATCATCAATAAACCTGATGTAGACTTTTTTGCAAGTATTCATTTAAATGCTTTAACTAGTAGTGGATCGAAAGGCGCACAAACGTTCTATTACCGCTCTTCGATTGAAAATGAACGTGCTGCAAAATTTATACAGGCTGAATTGAGAACAAGTTTAGAGAACACGAATCGTTCTGCTAAGACAATTTCGCATGTGTATTTATTAAAGTATTCTAAAACACCAGGTGCTTTAATTGAAGCCGGCTTTTTATCGAATGTGAACGAAAGGTATATGTTAAATTCGGAGAAATATCAGCAAAAGGTAGCAGCTGCAATATACCGTGGTATATTACGTTATTTCACGGAAAAAGGAAATCCTCCAGAATAAGGAGGATTTTTTTGAGCTTCTCTCGTTAACGAAGTTTTCGGAAAATATGTTATACTGGAAATGTAAACGCATTTATTTCAAGAATACGCAGAGATAAATTCAATTAACATTACGTTATTTTTCATACAGGGGGCTGGGCTAATTATGGTAACGAAAGAGCAAGTGGTTGAAGCGTTAGAAGGGATTGTAGATCCGTTTTTACATAAAACATTAAAAGAAACAAGTGCAATTAAAGAGGTAACAGTCAAGCCAGAGAAGGAACATGTGAGTGTTAAAATTGCAATCGTAAAAACCGGTACAGCGGAACAAATGCAGTTGCAGTCTGGAATTGTAAAGTTAGTAAAAGAACTTGGGGCAGCAACAGTTGGACTTCGTTTTGCAGAATTTACAGAAGAGGAATTAGCTCAGTTTGCACCGGAACAAGAAGAAGAGCAAAGTGAATCTTTATTGTCACCTAATTCAAAAACAACATTCTTAGCAGTAGCGAGTGGAAAAGGTGGCGTGGGAAAATCAACTGTTTCCGTTAACCTTGCAGTTGCTTTAGCTCGTTTAGGAAAAAAAGTTGGTATTATTGATGCGGACATTTACGGTTTTAGTGTGCCAGACATGATGGGGATAGAAAAACGTCCTATCGTAAGAGGTGACAAGATAATTCCGGTGGAACGTTTAGGTGTAAAGGTAATCTCAATGGGCTTCTTTGTAGAGGATAATGCACCAGTTATTTGGAGAGGACCTATGCTTGGGAAAATGTTAAACCACTTCTTCACAGAAGTAGAATGGGGCGATTTAGATTATTTAGTACTAGATTTGCCACCAGGCACAGGTGATGTTGCGTTAGATGTGCACTCAATGTTGCCATCTTGCAAAGAGATTATTGTAACGACGCCTCATCCAACAGCTGCGTTTGTAGCAGCGCGTGCTGGAGCGATGGCATTGCGCACTGAACATAGTATTCTTGGTGTTGTTGAGAATATGGCATATTTTGAAAGTAAGGTAACTGGTGAGAAAGAATATGTATTTGGAAAAGGCGGGGGAGATAAGTTAGCTACCGAATTACAAACGAATGTTCTTGGTCGTATTCCACTGCAACAACCCGATTGGAATAAAGAAGACTTTGCTCCTTCAGTATATGAAGATACACATACAACGGGCATTATTTATAGTAAAATAGCTGAAACAGTAATTGATAAAACAGCTGTTACACAAAAATAAAGTGAAACTTTAATCAGTGGGGTTCACCTGTTACTGACAACAATAAGGCTTTTGTTGCTAGTAAACCTTTCGCTTAATTAGAGGGGGCCATTTTGTCTGTTAATAGCAAGATAAAGTAATAACGAGTGGACAATATATAAATTGTCCACTCGTTATTATAGTTATTATTTTTTACTGTTCTTCCTTCTTCTCGCCTTGAGAACCACCGTCACCGCCTGCTTCTTTCTTACCAGATCCGCCTTTTTCAGCTTTTTGCACACCTTTACTAATGATATCAATCATCTTGGCTTGGAAGAGTGGACTTTCAGCAGTTTCTGTTAGTACTTGTTGTAGATATTGACGGTATTCTTTACTCTTCATTGTTTGTAACATCATTTTTTCTACTTCAGGATTTTTCATAATTTCTATAACGCCTGCTTGGTATTCAGGGTCTTTTAATAAGGTTTTCATTAATTGAGTTTGTTCTTTCCCCATACTTTTAGCAAATTTTGATGAGAACTCAGGATCTTTAAAGAGCTTTTCCCAGAATTGTTGCCCTTTATCGGATACCATGGCATCTTCAATCGTTTTCTTTACTACTGTTTCATCTAGTATGAGTGCTTGTTTCATTTTTTCATCAGTTAATACATCTTGAATAGCTTTCTTACCTTGATCTGTTTTTAAAATATCAACAATCATTTTCTTTGTTTGATCGTAATCTAGTTCGGATTTCGTTTCTTTTCCTTGTGCGCATGCTGCAAGTGCGATAAGTAGAAAAGAAGAAACGAAAATGAATAGCATCCGTTTCATAAGTTGGAACTCCTTTCAGCACAGTTCTCTCTTTTTAATATAAATATCTTTAAGGAATTTATACATGAACATGGCTAGCTTTTTGAAATTGTCATTGATACAATTTAATTAGAAATATAAGGATAATGGGGGATGTGTTGTGAATAGCCGCAAGTGGGTACGACTATTTTTAACGACGTTGTTTCTTGGTGGGATTAGCACAGTTATTATTGGTTTTGTTTTGGAGTGGGACAAGTACAATGAATTTTTTCAAAATTTCGACGGTAAGGAGATTTTAGCAGTATCTTTCTGGCTGATGGGTGTAGGATTTATTTTTAGTGTTATAAGTCAAATGGGATTCTTTGCATATTTAACAATTCACCGTTTTGGACTAGGGATGTTTCGCTCATCTTCTTTATGGAATGCAGTCCAGCTCTTCTTTATTGCATTCGTATTATTTGATTTTGTGTATTTAAGATCTGTACTTATTGCAAATGGGGAAGTCTCGTTAGGGAATAATATACTTGTTGCTGGAATGTTATTTGTGTTTGGAGCAATTGTTGCTTATGTAAAAAGTAAAGAAACAAATAAAAAAGCATTTGTGCCAGCTCTGTTCTTTATGGTTGTTGTAACGATCCTTGAATGGGTACCGGCGCTTCGGATTAATGATACAGATTGGTTATATTTAATGGTTATACCGCTATTGTTATGTAATGCATATCAATTACTTGTATTACATCGTTTAATCGGAAAAACAAGTAAATCAGCTTAATAGAGAGGTTTTATACAACATCAGTTATAATGTTGTAAATGGTATGATTAAAAAAGCTCTACCACCTTCTTGAAAGGTAGTAGAGCTTTTTATGCGTGAAGAGTAGTAGGGAAGAAGCTACTTCACATCTTCACTTTTCGTACTTGTGTTGGAAATAAGTTGTGAAACGGATATTTGCTCATATCCATCACTTTTTATTTTTTGCAGGAGCAGCGGTAAAGCTCTATTTGTTTGAAGGGCAGAATCGGATGCGTGTAATAACACGATATCTCCACCTTTCAAATTATTAGAGACAGTGGAAACGATGTTATTTACACCTGGGTTTTTCCAATCGTTTGAATTATTACTCCAATGTACGACGGTGTATCCAAGTGATTCTGCGATTTTAAGGGTTGCTTTGTTAAATTCGCCACTAGGTGGACGTAACAGCTTGACTTGTTTTACACCAAGTTTCGTAAAAACATCTTGTGCTCGTAAAAGGTCTCGTCTTATTTCATTTGTCTCTAGAGAAGTATAGGATGTGTAATTGTACCCCATACTACCGATTTCGTGTCCATCTTTCATGATTCGCTCTACAATATCGGGGTGTCTTTCGGCCCATGCAGCAGAAAGGAAGAAGGTTGCATTCTTAATTTCT
>NZ_CM175007.1:155000-257500 GCF_057924895.1 Bacillus sp. LH1
TCAACGGATAAAAGCTACCCCGGGGATAACAGGCTTATCTCCCCCAAGAGTCCACATCGACGGGGAGGTTTGGCACCTCGATGTCGGCTCATCGCATCCTGGGGCTGTAGTCGGTCCCAAGGGTTGGGCTGTTCGCCCATTAAAGCGGTACGCGAGCTGGGTTCAGAACGTCGTGAGACAGTTCGGTCCCTATCCGTCGTGGGCGTAGGAAATTTGAGAGGAGCTGTCCTTAGTACGAGAGGACCGGGATGGACGCACCGCTGGTGTACCAGTTGTTCTGCCAAGGGCATAGCTGGGTAGCTATGTGCGGAAGGGATAAGTGCTGAAAGCATCTAAGCATGAAGCCCCCCTCAAGATGAGATTTCCCATAGCGTAAGCTAGTAAGATCCCTGAAAGATGATCAGGTTGATAGGTTCGAGGTGGAAGCATGGTGACATGTGGAGCTGACGAATACTAATAGATCGAGGACTTAACCATATAATATGTAGCAAATGTTATCTAGTTTTGAAGGAATATATATTAAAATTTCTTCTTGACATTTCGAAAGAAATGTTTATAATGATAAAAGTCTGGTAATGATGGCAGAGAGGTCACACCCGTTCCCATACCGAACACGGAAGTTAAGCTCTCTAGCGCCGATGGTAGTTGGGACCTTGTCCCTGTGAGAGTAGGACGTTGCCAGGCTAATATTATTCCGCAGTAGCTCAGTGGTAGAGCTATCGGCTGTTAACCGATCGGTCGTAGGTTCGAGTCCTACCTGCGGAGCCATTATGCTTCCATAGCTCAGCTGGTAGAGCACTTCCATGGTAAGGAAGAGGTCACCGGTTCAAGCCCGGTTGGAAGCTTGGGAATAGGTTTAAAACTTTTTTGGCCCGTTGGTCAAGTGGTTAAGACACCGCCCTTTCACGGCGGTAACACGGGTTCGAATCCCGTACGGGTCACCACTTTTGGAGGATTAGCTCAGCTGGGAGAGCACCTGCCTTACAAGCAGGGGGTCGGCGGTTCGATCCCGTCATCCTCCACCATATATATTTAAAATGTCGGAGGGGTAGCGAAGTGGCTAAACGCGGCGGACTGTAAATCCGCTCCTTCGGGTTCGGCAGTTCGAATCTGCCCCCCTCCACCATTTTCTTTAAAATAACCTGAGAGGGTTTATTTTTTTGAAAAGATAACCATACTAGTAAATATTAATGGGCTATAGCCAAGCGGTAAGGCAACGGACTTTGACTCCGTCATGCGCTGGTTCGAATCCAGCTAGCCCAGCCATTTACGAGCCATTAGCTCAGTTGGTAGAGCATCTGACTTTTAATCAGAGGGTCGAAGGTTCGAGTCCTTCATGGCTCATCATTTTTGCGGAAGTAGTTCAGTGGTAGAATACAACCTTGCCAAGGTTGGGGTCGCGGGTTCGAATCCCGTCTTCCGCTTAATTAATAAGGGGCCTTAGCTCAGCTGGGAGAGCGCCTGCCTTGCACGCAGGAGGTCAGCGGTTCGATCCCGCTAGGCTCCATCTAAATAAAAAAGCTTACATCATACGATGTAAGCTTTTTTTGTGTTTAAAAAGACAACTTTTATACTTGTCGTTTAAAATGAAGAAAACGTAAAAATAAGGGATGGGGAGATAATTGTGAAAGTTGTTATTGCATCTGATTCATATAAAGAAAGCCTAAAAGCTATAGAAGTATGTGGAGCTATTGAAAGAGGTTTTAGAGCAATTTTTCCTAATGCAGAGTATGTGAAAATACCAATTGGAGATGGAGGAGAAGGGACGGTTGAATCACTTGTTGATGCTACAGGGGGGAGAATTATATCAATTAGTGTGACAGGACCGCTTAGAGAAGGTATACAAGCTTTTTATGGCATTTCTAAAGATAAAAAGACAGCGTTTATTGAAATGGCAGCAGCATCAGGATTACAGCACGTTCCAGTTGAAAAGCGCAACCCACTTATTACAACGACAAAAGGAACAGGAGAACTTATATTACATGCGCTAGATCAAGGAGTGGAGTACATAATTTTAGGACTTGGAGGAAGTGCTACAAATGATGGCGGGGCAGGTATGTTAGAGGCTTTAGGAGTAAGGTTTATAAATGGTAAGGGTGAAGTAATAGATCCATCTGGAGGCACATTACACTCGATTGTTACTATTGATTTTTCACGAATGGACCCACGCTTAAAGGGGGTAAAGATAGAAGCGGCATGTGATGTGGATAATCCATTAGTCGGAATGCAGGGAGCATCTTTCGTATTTGGGAGACAAAAGGGTGCAAATATCGAGATGATGAAAGAGCTAGATGAGAATTTACAACATTATGCGAATATGCTTAAACGATATGTATCTTTTGATGTATCTGAAATACCTGGTGCAGGGGCAGCGGGAGGAATGGGAGCGGCTGTTATTTCAGTGTTAAAGGGAGACTTGCGTAGGGGCATTGAAATTGTATTAGATTATACAAATTTCGATAAACATATAGAAGATGCACATCTTATTATAACTGGTGAAGGTAGAATAGATAAACAAACTGCATATGGAAAGGCTCCTGTGGGTGTTGCGGGGCGTGCAAAACGTTTTTCTGTGCCTGTAATTGCTATTGGAGGGTCTGTATCATCTGATTGTTCAGCTGTGTACGAGAAAGGAATAGATGCGGTATTTAGTATCACAACGAGACCGATGACACTAGAAGAAGCATATAAAGTAGCAGAAGAAAATATTGAAATGACAACGAAGAATATTGCAACAGTATGGAAAATAGCATCAGAAAAACACTTCTAAATATAGGAGTGTTTTATTATTATTATTTAATAATAGTGATTGCGATTGTTTCATTAAGTTAACTTTATACATAGAATAGTCTTAAAATTTGGTTTTCAACGTGAATATAAGTGAATAAATTGTATATCCATACAGAAAAATGTCGAGTTGAGTCAGACTATATAAAAGATTTAAAATATTTAGTGAAGGCATAAAAGGGGGATACTATCTATGAAAAAAGAAATCTCAGTTATTGGAGTTCCAATGGATTTAGGACAGATGCGTCGTGGAGTTGATATGGGACCGAGCGCGATCCGTTATGCAGGGGTAATTGAAAGAATTGAAGAAATTGGATATGACGTTAAAGATATGGGAGATATATGTATAGAGAGAGAAAAAGAGATAGATGAAAATACAAAATTAAGAAACCTTACACAAGTTGCAACTGTATGTAATGAATTAGCAAGTAAGGTGGATCATATTATAGAAGAAGGTCGTTTTCCACTTGTATTAGGTGGTGACCATAGTATTGCTATCGGTACATTAGCTGGTGTAGCAAAACATTATAAAAACTTAGGCGTTATTTGGTATGATGCACACGGTGATTTAAATACAGAGGAAACTTCACCATCTGGAAATATTCATGGTATGTCACTTGCAGCAAGTTTAGGTTATGGACATTCTTCACTTGTAGATTTATACGGAGCATATCCAAAGGTGAAAAAAGAGAATGTCGTAATTATCGGTGCGCGTGCATTGGATGAAGGAGAAAAAGATTTCATTCGCAATGAAGGTATTAAAGTGTTCTCAATGCATGAAATTGATCGTATGGGGATGACGGCTGTGATGGAAGAAACAATCGCATATTTATCTCATACCGATGGTGTACACTTATCATTAGATTTAGATGGTCTTGATCCTCATGATGCACCAGGTGTTGGAACGCCTGTAATTGGCGGTCTATCTTATCGTGAAAGTCATTTGGCGATGGAAATGTTAGCAGAAGCTGATATTATCACATCTGCTGAATTTGTTGAGGTAAATACGATTTTAGATGAGAGAAATAGAACGGCAACAACAGCAGTTGCTTTAATGGGTTCTTTATTCGGTGAAAAACTAAAATAAATGTAAGAAAAGCAACTGAGAAGTTGCTTTTTTTATTTGAAAATAAGCGTATAATAATGATTTATATTATACTGTACAATAAAAATGTTTGACATCTTACCAATTTGAGCTAAAGGGGGTTGTTTGTAATTGTCGTTTGTTTCATGTATGGTATAATTAACTAGTTGTTGGAAATACATACAGATAGAGCATAAAACAATATTTCAATATATGGATAGAATTGCTCGTAAGTAGGAGGAAGGGATAGCATGCCTTTTGAAGATACGACCATTTTGAAATATCTTAGTACGGCATTAGATATTGCCATTGTATGGTTTATTATATATAAGCTAATTCTTATAATCCGAGGGACGAAAGCTGTTCAACTTTTAAAAGGGATTACAGTTATTATCGTCGTTAAGATGATCAGTATTTTCCTTGAATTGCGTACGCTATCTTGGCTAACTGAACAAGTATTAACGTGGGGATTTTTAGCCGTTATTATTATCTTTCAGCCAGAATTGCGAAGAGCACTTGAGCAGCTAGGGCGCGGGAGTTTATTTTCGCGTGTTGGAACGCATGAGGATGATGAACCTGAAATGGTTGCAACAGCGATAGCAAAAGCAACCGAATATATGGGGAAACGTAGAATTGGTGCATTAATTACTTTGTCAAAAGAGACCGGTATGGGTGATTATGTGGAAACGGGTATTCCGCTTAATGCAAACGTATCATCGGAATTACTTATTAATATTTTTATTCCAAATACACCTCTTCATGACGGAGCGGTAATTATGCAAGGAAGTACAATTAAAGCAGCAGCATGCTATCTTCCATTATCAGAAAGTCCGTTTATTTCTAAAGAATTAGGAACTAGACATCGTGCTGCAATGGGAGTTAGTGAAGTTACTGATAGTATTACAGTAGTTGTGTCTGAAGAAACTGGTCAAATTTCTTTAACGAAAAATGGTAAGTTGCATCGTGATTTGAAGACAGAACAGCTGAAAGATATGTTATTAGCTGAATTTAGTGGAAACGAAAAAACGACTTCTTCGTCTTTATGGAATTGGAGGAGAAAGCGTCATGGATAAGTTAATGGAGAATCATTGGTTTTTAAAAGGGATCTCATTACTATTGGCGTGTATGCTTTTTATGTCAGCGACGTTAACTGAAAAAAATACGACATCAGGTATATTACCTTTTGCAAATGATACGAAAGAAACATTAACTAATTATGCTATTAATCTTAAGTATGATGAGGAGAAATATATTGTAAGTGGTATTCCGGCAGAGGGCGTTAAAGTAAAATTAGAAGGCCCAAAAGCATCAGTTGCTACAGCAAAAGCAAAAAAACAATTTGACATACCGGTTGATTTGCGAGATAGTCCAAAAGGAACTTATGAGATTTCTTTAAAAACGAACGGGCTTCCAGATGATGTGAAAGGAACAGTTCAGCCATCAACAATTAAAGTTACTCTTCATGAAAAGGCGAGAAAATATGTTCATGTAGATCTGAAATTATCAAATGAGGATCAGATGCCAGCGGGGGCTACTCTAGAAAAATCAAGCCTTAAACCGGATACTGTTGAGGTAGTTGGGACGAAAGAAGAAATTGAAAGCATTTCCTCTGCCAAAGCGTATGTTGATTTAAAAGGTGTTAATAAAACTGTTACAAAAACGCCCGAAGTTACATTATACAATAAAGAAGGAAAACGTTTAAATGTAAGAACAAGTCCATCTAAGATTAGTGTAACGTTGAATGTGGCAACGCAAACTACAGCCAATAATACTGAAAAAACTGTTCCTGTAACGTATACGAAGAAGGGGAGTTTAGCAGAAGGATTGGCGGTTACAAATATCAGTGTTGAACCGAGAGAAGTAACGATAGCTGGTCCAAAAGATATTTTGGATAATATACAATCGCTAGAGGGGGTCGAAGTAGATCTTAGTCAATTGACAGAGTCTACAACATTCGATGCCTCTGTTTTATTACCCAAGGGTGTAACAAGTGCAAAACCGAATCAAGTGAAGGTTTCGGTGGGAGTGCAAAAAACAAAACAAACGAAAACAAAAACGATTGATGGTATCCCAATCCAGAAAAATGGACCGTCTAAAGATGTTACTGCTCAGCTACTTTCGCCGCAAGATGGAAAGATAAGTGTTGATATTTCAGGAGAAGCAAGTATAGTAGATAAAATAACAGCTGCTCAAATAACAGCGGTAATTAATCTGCAAAATGTATCCTCAGGGACGAAAGATATTTCCATTCAAGTGAGCGGTCCTGGTAATATTTCAATAGAGCCAAAACAAAAAAGTGCTAAAGTTACTATTGTGAAGAAAGAAAAACCAGATAAAGAAGTACAGGGTAATGGTCAACAACCGGATTCAAATACGGATCAAGAAAATCAAAATGAGAAACCAAAAAATCCTGAACCTGATTCAGAAAAAGAACAGGAAAAGAATCAAAACCAAAATCAAAATCAAGATAAAGATAAAGAAACGAGTCAAGAACCAACAGTAGATAATCAAAAAGAGCAAGAAAAAGGAGCGAATCATAATGGGTAAATATTTTGGTACAGATGGAGTACGCGGAGTTGCAAATAAGGAGTTAACACCTGAATTAGCTTTCAAAATTGGACGTTTTGGTGGTTATGTATTAACAAAAGATACAGATCGTCCAAAAGTAATTATCGGTCGTGATACACGTGTATCTGGTCATATGTTAGAAGGAGCTTTAGTAGCAGGTCTATTATCAACTGGAGCAGAAGTAATGCGCCTTGGCGTTATTTCTACACCGGGCGTTGCTTATTTAACAAAAGCACTAGATGCACAAGCGGGTGTTATGATTTCTGCATCTCATAATCCAGTACAAGATAACGGTATTAAATTCTTTGGTTCAGACGGCTTTAAATTAACAGATGAGCAAGAAGCTGAGATTGAAGCTTTATTAGACAAAGAAGTTGATGAACTACCACGTCCGACAGGTACTAATCTTGGACAAGTGAGCGATTACTTTGAAGGTGGACAAAAATATTTACAGTACATTAAACAAACTGTTGAAGAAGATTTCTCTGGCCTACATATCGCTTTAGATTGTGCACATGGTGCAACTTCTTCTCTAGCTCCATACTTATTTGCAGACCTAGAAGCTGATATTTCAACAATGGGAACTTCTCCAAACGGTATGAATATTAATGAGGGTGTAGGATCTACACATCCAGAAGGCTTAGCTGAATTGGTAAAAGAAAAAGGTGCGGATATCGGACTTGCTTTTGATGGCGATGGCGACCGTTTAATTGCTGTAGACGAAAAAGGAAACATCGTTGACGGTGATCAAATTATGTTCATTTGTGCGAAATATATGAAAGAAACTGGTCAATTAAAACATAATACAGTTGTTTCAACTGTTATGAGTAACTTAGGTTTTTACAAGGCACTTGAAGCAAATAATATTACAAGTGATAAAACAGCAGTTGGTGACCGCTACGTAATGGAAGAAATGAAGCGTGGGGGTTACAACCTAGGTGGAGAACAATCAGGCCATATTATCTTACTTGATTACATTACAACTGGTGATGGAATGTTAAGTGCACTTCAACTTGTAAACATCATGAAAATGACGAAAAAGCCATTATCTGAGCTTGCAGGAGAAATGACGAAATTCCCACAATTGTTAGTAAACGTTCGTGTAACAGATAAAAAATTAGCATTAGAAAATGAAAAAATTAAAGAAATTATTCGTGTTGTAGAGGAAGAAATGAACGGTGATGGCCGTATTCTTGTTCGTCCATCTGGAACAGAGCCACTTATTCGTGTAATGGCAGAAGCACCAACACAAGAAGTTTGTGATGCATATGTACATCGCATTGTAGAAGTTGTGAAAGCCGAAGTTGGCGCTGAATAATTAGCTGAATTTATATGAAAAAGGAGCACAAAAAGTGCTCCTTTTTCATATGTTTTATAGACGATGAAAAAAATTTCATTGACGGTTTATCCATGTTTGTTATAAGATGGTCTTGTTCTTTTTCTCAAAGGAAATATTGTAAATTATAAAAGCGCCAGAACTACAAATAGTGTAGTTGACGAGGTGGGGTTTATCGAGATTTCGGCGGATGACTCCCGGTTGTTCATCACAACCGCAAGCTTTTACTTAAATCATTAAGGTGACTTAGTGGACAAAGGTGAAAGTGTGATGAGAGAAGAGGAACGGATGAAAACTAGCTGTATAAGTATATACGGACTTAAACCCAATCGAGAGGAAGGTGAAAGCCGTTACAAGCTTACAGGGCTAGCAATATGTAATCCGTTTTTTAGTATAAATAAAAATGGTATCGGACTATGTCGTTACATGTTCGCAGAGCAGTGTAAGCATTTGTAACGGCGACTAAACATGTGTGGAATCGTAGGATTTATTGGAGAGCAAGATGCAAAGGAAATTTTATTAAAAGGTTTAGAAAAGCTAGAATATCGTGGATATGATTCAGCAGGTATTGCAGTACAAGCAGAGAACGGTGTTGTTGTATACAAAGAAAAAGGCCGTATCGCAAAACTTCGTGAAATCGTAGATGAGAACGTAGCAGCAAGCGTGGGTATCGGACACACACGCTGGGCTACACACGGTGTTCCAAGTAAAGTAAACGCGCATCCGCATCAAAGTACATCAAAACGCTTTACATTAGTTCATAACGGTGTAATTGAAAACTATGAATTAGTGAAAAAGGAATATTTACAAGATGTAACGTTCGTAAGTGAAACAGATACAGAGGTTATCGTACAGCTTATGGAACAACAAGTGAGCACAGGATTAAGTGTAGAAGAAGCGTTCCGTAATACGCTATCTCTTTTACATGGCTCTTATGCAATCGGATTACTTGATGCTGAAAATCCAAACATGATTTATGTTGCTAAAAACAAAAGCCCGCTATTAGTAGGTGTTGGTGACAACTTTAATGTTGTGGCAAGCGACGCTATGGCGATGTTACAAGTTACAGATCAATTTATTGAGCTAATGGATAAAGAAATCGTAATCGTAACGAAAGAAAGTATTACAATTAAAAACTTACAAGGTGAAACGATTGAACGTGCACCGTTTACAGCGGAATTAGACGCAAGTGATATTGAAAAGGGAACATATCCTCATTTCATGCTTAAAGAAATCGATGAGCAACCACTTGTAATCCGTAATATAATTCAAAAGTATCAAGATGAAAATGGCGAAATTGAATTAAATCAAGACATCCGCAATGCGATTTTAGATAGCGATCGTATTTACATCATTGCATGTGGAACGAGTTATCATGCAGGTCTTGTTGGAAAACAATTTATCGAGAAGTTTGCAAAAATGCCAGTTGAAGTACACGTGGCAAGTGAATTCTCTTACAACATGCCATTATTAACAGAAAGACCATTCTTCATTTACATTTCACAAAGTGGTGAAACAGCTGATAGCCGTGCAGTACTTGTGCAAACAAATGAAATGGGCCATAAAGCATTAACAATTACAAACGTGCCTGGTTCTACGCTTTCTCGTGAAGCTGATTATACACTTCCGTTATACGCTGGACCAGAAATTGCAGTTGCATCAACGAAAGCTTACACAGCACAGCTTGCAGTACTTTCAATTTTAGCGGCTGATATTGCTAAAGCAAAAGGTGAAGTTCTTGATTTCGATTTAACACACGAACTAGGACTTGTAGCAAATGCAATGATAGAACTTTGTGATCAAAAAGAAGAAATGGACGCATTAGCAAAACAATTTTTAGCAACAACGCGTAACTGTTTCTTCATCGGCCGTAGCGTAGACTTCTACGTAGGATTAGAAGGTGCGTTAAAACTAAAAGAAATCTCTTACATCCAAGCAGAAGGATTCGCTGGAGGAGAGTTAAAACACGGTACAATCGCTTTAATTGAAAATGGTACACCAGTTATCGCACTTGCTACACAAGAGCACGTAAACCTTGGAATTCGTGGTAACGTGAAAGAAGTAGTAGCACGCGGGGCTAACCCATGTATCATCTCAATGAAAGGCTTAGAAATGGAAGGTGACAGCTTCGTATTACCAGCTGTACACGAAGCGCTAGCACCGCTAGTAGCAGTTATTCCATTACAACTTATCTCATACTACGCAGCGCTTCACCGCGAGTGTGACGTTGATAAGCCACGTAACTTAGCTAAGTCTGTTACTGTTGAGTAGGAGATTGGTAGGTTAATAAATATATGTTGAAATACAAAAAAGTCGGGAACTGAACAAAAAAGTCAGAAACCAGACAAAAAAGTTAGGAACCGAACAAAAAAGTCGGGAACTAAAATAGTAAGAAAAAAGCATGGCGAATGCCATGCTTTTTTCTATCTTATTAGCAGATTCACCTGAATATTTATAATTTGTATTTTGTCCAATCATCACTTAGATCAATACAATTCAAATCTCTAATTACATTCCAAGGTAACATCCATTTATTGGTTTTTGATAATATCAATAAGTGGAAAGATATTGGCATCCCAGAACTTTGTTTAATTAAATAGTTTCGGATTTCTTCAATATCAATAAAATTTTTATCACCCAATTCATACTCCACTTTATAATGTTTGGGTTTGGAGATATTAAACAGAGGATCCCCATGTAAGTGTTCTAGTTTATCAACCAAAAACTTTATTGTCATATAAACAGACTCACTATCCACAGATCGGGCAATTAATTCATCTGTCAGTAAGGAGACAGCTTCAGATAAATACAATATGTCTTTAAAACTAACATTTAGCTCATAATGCTTGTTTCGGTCCTCAAACGAAAAGTATAGGTCTCCACAGACATTGGTGCCCCAGTTACCATGAATTATTTTATTTCTATAAATTGCAAGCTTCTTATAAAGCTTAAAAAATACCTGTATAAGCGGCTGTTCGTTAATGAGAGATGTAGGATATTTAAATTCTGATAATCCATTCGAATGTTCATATAACTTTATTTTTTTAGCGAACTGAAATGGAACATTACTCTCATTTTCTTCTAATATCCATTCAAAAATCATATCGAGAGCTTTATAACATGTAACAAAAAGTAAAGGGCTTAAATTTTCGAGAACTTCAATTCTTTTGCTCGAGCCGAACTCCGCATACATTTCTAATTTATGAGTCTTTAAACCGTCTAATTGAAATGTCACAGTTGAATCAGACGTTATCCCATATCCTTTTTCAACAGCTAAAACAGATTCTCTCAAAACCCATCTTTCATAGCCCAGTTTTTCTACTAAATCTTGACCTCTGAACAACTTTTTCAACACCTTTATATGAATTTCCTAACAAATAAAATAGCGAAAGGTTCCTTGTTTATTATTTAAACGATTTACTGAACAGGTCCAGTTTATTAAGGTCTTCAATCATTTCTTCATTACTTGGGATTATTCGACCGATAGCATGAGATTCATCATGTACATACGTGGATGTCTGTGTCATGCCTTCTGTTACGAGTTGGACAATCTCATCTGTGAATTTAATCTTACTAAGTCTTTGCGTTTGTACACTTGGATTGAACCGTTCGACAACACCGTTTAATAACAGTTCTTCAACTGCTCGTTCCCATGATTCCCTAAGTAGCATGTACCATGTTTTCACGTTTGGGATATACATATCAGGATCTAATTGGCTTTCTAACTTTTTTAACTTTGGTAGTTCATTTCTCAAGTATTTAATTCTTTTATTGGTTGATAGGGTTATCCATGGCATTTCTGTTTTTGCAATCCCTGCTCTATTACCGTTTCTCCTTACAGAACAATAAGATGCGTTCACGTTTTGTAAATTAGCATGTTTTTGTAAGGTATGTAGGAACACGATGTCATGTGTAAAAATAATGACTTGCCGTTTTTTTGCTTCCTGTATCAATCGATGAGCTACATACTCTCTCCTACTGTGATCTAAAGAGGAGACCGGATCATCCAGTATGATTCCTCCATTTGATGGTATAGAAGAAATTTCAGCAAGGAAAAAGGCTATTGATAATGTCTTTTGTTCTCCTTCGCTTAGGATTTCGTTAATGTTTATTTTCGGGCTGGAATCCAAAGCAAGTTTTATCGTGGTTTTACCTTTTACCCCTCTGCTATTTAGCTTGAATAAAATGTGTTCCCTTCTTAGTTGCTTTAGTTCTTTTTCAATTTCACTCTTAAACTTGTCGAGCAACAATGAACTAGATAATTCGTTATATTTTCTTGTCAATTTTGTTGTATCCAGCGATTTTATTGCTTTATCAATCTTGACGACTTTCTGATGAATTTTTACTAAACGATGGACATCATCTATCCTTTTAAATATTTTTTCTTTTGAAACCAACTCGTTTTGTTCTGCTAATAATTCTGCTGAATTGTCTTGCTTGGCTAGTGTTTTTAAATGCTCCAATTCACTGTTTTTAATCTCTAACCAATGTTCAATTTCTTTTAGCGGCGGTAATTTAACTTCTGAAATATCCTCTAAGGACAGGTACTTATCGTCCTCGGCGTTTTGTAATAGCGTATTAATTTTTATTGCTGATTGGATGAATAATTTCACTTTCATATCCAATTCAGGCGAATCATGAGAAAAGAAGGTACGAACAGAGGAATCTGTCACTTTTGTGAATGGTAAAGATTTTAATTTAACTATTAAATCGTGTCTTTGAGCGTGTAACTGAGCTGTCTCTTGACTGATACTGTCATTAACGAATTCCTCAAAACCCGTTAAGCGCATTTTAGCTTCTTCCTTTAATTCTTGT
Organism: Bacillus sp. LH1; assembly: GCF_057924895.1. NCBI lineage: Bacteria > Bacillati > Bacillota > Bacilli > Caryophanales > Bacillaceae > Bacillus > Bacillus sp. LH1. The sequence continues at coordinate 167,591 of NZ_CM175007.1, forward strand.
TGGCACAACAAACATCTCGCTTCATTATCGACATAAGGAAATGATTGTTCAGGATAAACCATTTCATGATATTGCTTGGCGGTGTGCCAGAGTTTTTTCCAAGGGTTACTGCCAACACCATCTAAAGGTTGTTCTACGAACGCTTCACGAGTTAAAACTTCCAGTGTTGCTTTCGAATCAAGGTATCTTCGATGTAACGAAACAAACTCTTTAACCTTTTCAAAAGATAATTGGTTATGAATTTGTTGGAGGTTGTTTTTTAAGTTTGTAATATCGTTTATGTTCCTTTGAAGCTCATGTATCAACTTAATAGGATTTGAATCTATAAGAACATTTAAATCTTTTGAAATCTGATTAAGCCGTTCCTGATCTTGTTCTGTAAAGGTACAATTCTGTTGAATGTCATTTTCCTTCGTTTTGTAAGAAATGGATTCAACAAACCTTTTGGCATTAGAAGGGCTAGTTAACTCATGGAATGAAGGTAGTGTTTCTAAAAAATTATCTTTTACCTGTAATAACTTTTGTTTTATTTCAGTTTGATGTCTAGCAAGATCATCGAAGATTTTAAATTCAGTTGGAATAAATACAACTTCGTTTTCAGATTCTGCATAAATTCTCGCACAATCAGTGTCGAAAATACTAATAGATGTTAACTGCTGCTCAGGCGCGGTATTTACCACTCTATTTATAATGGCTTCTTTACCATTTTGCTGTACATAAATGTCGGCTGTGCTTGTTGAATCGATGGTTTTATAAATATTTGGATGGATCTTTGTTTTATCATCCACAGCTCGGCAAGCCTGCTTTAACACCTTAGCATAACTAGATTTGCCAGCGGAATTTTCACCGTATACAACCGTTAGCCCATCTGGTAAGAATTTAAGCCCATGCTCCGGTTCAATAGCGGCAATATTATTGAGGTTTTTTAATGCAGTAATCTTAATAGTATCTTTAGGGTTCTTATTAGGGATATGATTTTTTTCTAAAGGAGTGATGTTTAAAATCCTCTCAGAAAACCCGTTCTCATAAAGGATATTATCTATTACTTCGTTTATGTCTTCATTTTCCAGCTCAGATTTTTGATAGAGCTTTCTGATTAAATCATTTTGCCATTTAGGAAGCCCTAATGACCATTCCCAAATATGTTCATTAAATTCCATATAATTCCCTCCTCTGACAATAACTTAAACCATTCAACAAAAGAGAACAACATATTTTTGAAAGTTGTAGAAAAATGACATAATTATTATTTTTATTAAGATAGAAAAATCTAGGGGATGAGTATTTATTCTGAAAAATCGGAAATCACTTTAAAAAGAGAGAAATAAGGGAGAGGGAAATATGTATGTCGATAATGTTCGAAATACAATTAGCAGATTGGAACAGGGTGAATATGAGGAATATTTAAAAAGGCTGCGATCAGTTTTAAGGAGAAAATACAGCAAAAATGTAAAACCATCCGAACTTAAACGGCGTGTTGATGAATTTGTTTCTGGAAAAGATCCTAAAATTGAATCATTCGAAGCCTACTTAATAACATTTGATGAGCTATCAACTAACGGAGCTATGAATGTATTACATAACAACAATGTAAGGATGCCAAAAAACTGGCGACAATTACTCCTTAAGGTAACAGAGGATCGAACACTTTCCCCCGAAGCCATCAAACATTTAGAGGAAGAAGAAATTCTAATTGAAATAAAAGCATTGTTTTACTATTCTATTGAATACTGTAAAAGCGAAAACAGGGATAAATTTTTTGAAAATCTGCATCATTTTAATGGATTTTTAAAAATTGCATCCAATAAAAAATGATCTGTTTGGTAAATTAACAGGTCGTTTTTTTAATTAAGGTGGTTTATAAATGACGTTGTTTGTTCATAATGATAGAAAAATGTAATATGTAAATTACTGGAAAATAAATTCATCTCAAAAATTTAAGCGAAATTGAAATGAAAAATAAAGAAAAAGATACTTTTTAAAAATATTTTTCATAAAAAATATTTTTTTGGTAAAAAACGAAAATGGAAAATTTTATAACATGTAAGGCGGAAAACTCCTGTTTATGATAGGAGCATGGAAACTTTCAGCAAAGGGTGACAACTATGTCCAAGAGGAAAACTGAATTAACAGAAAAGAAAATTGCCGAAATGGAAAAAGAAGGTCGAGGGCAAGGGACTGGAGAGGATTATAAACCATGGATTAATATTCAGGATTTCCCGTCCAATGGACTGGCTACTAGGGGAAAAGGGTGGAAAACAAATCGCATCCACCAATTTTTATCCAAATTGGAACGTGATTACTTCTATGTGTTGGAATGGAACAACATTGTTGTCGATATAAGAGAGCAGTTTCCGCTAACCCGCGAAGATACCTGGCACATTGCAGATGAAAAAGGAATTAAACATCCGACTGATCCGAAATCACAAATCCCTATTGTGATGACAACTGATTTTCTTATAACTATAAAAGGCTCGACAGGTAAAAAGCATGTCGCTCGAACTGTAAAACCATCTAAAGAATTGGAAAATGAGCGGATTATAGAAAAATTTGAAATTGAACGTTCATATTGGGAAAGTCGCGGAATTGACTGGGGAATCATCACCGAAAAGGAGATTCCGAAGGATATGGTTGCAAATGTGGAATGGCTCCATTCTTCATATTTTGAAATTGAGGATTTGCCTGTCTCTACAATTAATACCTACACCCAACAGTTAAAGTCATTTATCAAAAAATATAACACTTCCATTATCGAAATGGTGACAGAATTTGATAAAACCTTTCAACTTGAAAATGGAACAAGTTTAGACATCCTTAAATATTTGATCGCTCGAAAAGAAGTATCTGTTGATATAACGAAGAAAATTTACACCCATCTTTGGGTGGAGGATGTATTTAATCTTGATTCTATATAAGAAAGAAGGAATGTAATGTTTGTAATCAATGACATTATTAGTATCGAAGAAGCGTATGGTAAAAAACGATTAGAAAGAATCATTTGGATTGATGAAGGAAATGTCATTTGCTACACCATTGATATGGAAAAGAAAAGCACAATACCAATTAAGCGGAAAATCTCTGATTTACAGCAATTACACACAGAACAATTGTTATCGTTAATTAAAAGTGATCCTTACGGTTTTATCTATCAAGACGAGGAACAACTTTCAGAGAAAAGTAAACAATTACGGGATGAACGCTGGAAATGCATCAAAAGCATAGCTTCACAGGAACCAGATATATACGAAAGTGATAAAAGAGGTCGTCTCATAAGAGAGGCAATTGCTAAAACAGGGAAAAACAAACGGTTGTTTTATAAATATTTGGTCCAATATTGGCAAAGAGGGAAAGTCAAAAACGCCTTGCTGCCTGATTATAGGGAGTCTGGAGGAAAAGGAAAAGAAAAGACCTACAAAGATAAAAAGAACGGGAGACGGCGAAAGTTTGAAAACGTCATTGGTGAAGGGATTATCATCACGGATGAAATCAAACGAGTTTTTGGGATAAGTGTGCAGAGATTTTATCATACTGCTAAAAAAAATCCGCTTGCTACGACCTATAAATTAATGATGGAAACCTTTTTTGTAGCAAGTCATCGTTATGAAAATGGCGTAAAAAAGCCTATCCTCCTTGAACAAGACAAGCTTCCAACTCTAAGACAATTTAAATTTTGGTATGAAAAGAACTATAAAGCAGAAGAAAAGCTTCGGAAAAGAAAAGGAAACCGAAAATACGAATTAAACCATCGGGCAGTTCTGGGGACATCCGTAGGTGATTTATATGGACCTGGAACTAAGTATCAAATTGATGCGACTGTTGCTGATGTTTATCTCGTTAGTTCCTTTAATCGAAACTGGATCATCGGTCGTCCCATCATTTATGTCGTCATCGATGTTTTCAGTCGAATGGTTGTTGGGCTTTATGTAGGTCTTGAAGGACCATCGTGGTTTGGAGCGATGATGGCTCTTGCCAATACTGCAAGCGATAAAGTTTCGTATTGTAAGAAATACGGTATTGATGTAACGAAAGAAGAATGGGATTGTCATTATCTTCCTCAAACTCTTTTAGCTGACCGGGGCGAATTAGAAGGGTACAACGTGGAGCGACTAATCAACGCTTTTCATATAAAAGTGGAAAATACACCACCATACAGAGCTGATTGGAAAGGGATTGTCGAGCAACATTTTCGGATTATCAATACAAAAGTGAAGCCATTTTTGCCTGGGACTGTGGATACGACTGTTAAAGTAAGAGGTGATAGGGATTACCGATTGGATGCCACTTTAACACTAGAAGAGTTTACAAGTGTCATCATTAAATGTGTACTTCATCATAACAATCATCATTGGTTAAAAAATTACAACCAAGATGAAATGATGATTGAGGATGAAGTATCCTTTATTCCCCGTGAATTGTGGAACTGGGGAATTAAAAATCGTTCAGGAAAACTTCGTTCTTATTCAGAGAATATTGTAAAACTTCATCTTCTTCCGACAGCAAAAGCAAGAGTAACGTATAAAGGAATCGAGTTTAAGAAGATGCGTTTCAGTAGCGAAACAGCTTTAAAAGAAAATTGGTTTGGGGAGGCAAGAGAAAAAAGTTGGCAAATTCCGATTTGCTACGACCCAAGAGACATGTCACACATCTACTTGCCAAGTGAAGACGGTAGAAACTATGAGATGGCAACACTGCTTGACCATCATAAGAAATACAGTGGCAAAACTATTGAAGAAGTGGAGTATTACTTTAATTCCGAATTGTTAAAAGAACAATCGTTTGCACACGAAGAACTTCAACAAAGTGTGGATTTAGTTAGCGACATTGAACACATTGTTCAAAAAGCGAAAAAATCTTTGGATAAAGAAAAAGTAGAAATAAGCAACAACCAAAAGGTTAAAGGTATTCGTGGGAATCGTTTAATGGAAAAGGAAGCAAGGCGAAAGGAAGAAGCTTTTTTACTTTCAGATGCTCAGCAGTTTAATCAACCGATGGAAACAAAAGAGATTGTTGAGGAAACAACTCCTAAAAAGAGTGTTTCCACGATTGAATTATTACGTCAAAAACAAAAGGAGAAGTTGAATCGTGCAAGGATTAGCGGCAAATGAATCACAGATACTTTACGGTGAAGACATTGTAGATGCTATTTACAGCGACCAGATAGTACAGGATTATGAGTCAAACCCTTTAATCGAAGCCCTTCCTCCCATTTTTACAGAGGATGAAGTAATTGAACAAATATCAGTTTTTCCGCCGTTTAATGAAAAAGAACGGAAATTAAATCCAAGTTATCGATTCCATTGTATTCAAAGATTGTTTCAATACTTTCAGCCTTTTGAAAAACATCTCGACCTTGAACAACGGATTTCAAGAGCAATTCGACAAGGATATTTGCACCGAAACCCTATGAAGAAAGAAGAAGTCATGAGGGTCCATGAAAGTTACAAGGCAATAAAAGAAGGAAAGTTTATTAAAAATTATCAAACAGAAGCCAAACGGACAGCGGCAGGGTTCACCATTATCGGCTTATCGGGTATTGGAAAAACGACCGCAATTGAAAGGGTATTATCCTTTTACCCGCAAATCATCAGGCATCAAGAATACCAAAGAAGACCATTTCAGTTTACACAGATTTGTTGGATGAAGTTAGATTGTCCATTCGACGGTTCACTGAAAGGATTATGTATGAGCTTCTTTTCAGAATTGGATCGTTTACTCGGTTCCAATTATTTAAATAAATTCGGGTCACAAAAAAATACCACCGATTTAATGATGCAGCGAATGGCTCACCTTGCAAGCCGACATGGTATCGGGCTTCTTATCATCGATGAGATTCAGCATCTTAGTCTCAGCAAAAGCGGTGGTTCCGATAAAATGCTAAACTTCTTCGTAACACTCGTTAATACCATTGGCATTCCTGTTTTGATGGTCGGGACGAATAAAGCCATTTCTATTTTACAAAGTGAGTTTCGTCAAGCAAGACGAGGAAGTGGACAAGGTGATATGGTCTGGTCACAGATGCCGAAAGACGAATCTTGGGATTTATTTGTGGAAGGTATGTGGGAGTATCAATGGACTCTGAATTTTACGGAACTAACAAATGAATTAAGTGATTTTCTCTATGAAGAAAGTCAGGGAGTTTTAGATATTTCCATAAAGCTCTTCATGCTTTCACAAATACGAGCAATCGCATCGGGAGAAGAAAAAATAACGAAACAAATCATCAAGAAAGTGGCAAGTGACAGCTTACGGCTTGTTAAACCAATGTTGGAAGCATTAAAATCAGGTATTCCAAGTGAGATTGCTAAATACGAAGATATTCGTCCCATTGATATAGACGAGGAAGTCGAAAAGTATAAAGCCTCTATTGATATGCAGAAGAAGATAAGAATTCAAAAGAAGTTACAAAGGCAAAAGTGTCATAAAAAGGAACAGTCTCTTTTGGAAGAAGTGACACTGCAACTTTTAGCTATGGATTTTGATCCAAAAGAGGTCCAAAGTGCCGTAAGGAAAGTGTTTAACAAAATAGGGGGAAACCTTGGAAAACCAACGGTGCTAAAAGAAGTGATAAAACTTCTTATTAATAAGGACGAAAAGAAGGAAGAAAGAAAAGACAAGAAAAAGAAAGCTATTTTATCAAGCGAAAATTATTTGGTTCTCTTGCTTCAAGAAGCAAGAAAGAAGAAGCAATCGGTCCACGAATATTTTTTAGATAAAGATATCATTAAACAACCATTAAATGAGTTCTGGGAGGGTAAAGAAAATGCTACATTGGTTCCCCACTCCGTATCCCGATGAATTGCTATATAGTGTATTGGCAAGGTATCATGTATGGTCTGGAAATACGAGTCCAAAAATGACGACTGAAGAACTGTTCGGAAAACGAACAGTTCGTTCCGTTTGGGACTTACCAGCTAACCTAAATATTTTATTAGGTCAGCTCGGTTCTTATTGGGATGCCAGTCAATTGATTAATAATAATACGATGTATCCTTACTATGCCACTTTTTCACTTCCGAAACAGGCAGAGCAAGTAAGAGAATCAATGTTGGACAGTGATGGAAGCACGATTCATACCCGTATCGGTGTTGCTGCAAGTAATGTGAAATTAAAAACAAATCTTTGGGTATGCAGTAATTGTATTAAAGAGGATATGGACACTTATGGAGAAACGTATTGGCGAAGGGTTCATCAAGCTCCAGGTGTTTTTATATGTCCGAAACATGAAACAGCATTGGAGAAAACGACTGTTTCTGTAAAAGCCCAAAACCAACATGAGTTTGTTGTCGCTACCCCTTATGTTCAAAGAAAGAAGATTAATCTTGATGGGATAAATAAAGAAGAGGTTCAATTACTTATTAAAGTTGCTAAGGTAACTGAATCTCTTTTAAACAATACCTATCTTCAAAATACAGATAATACTATTCGAAATAAATATTTGGAACTGTTAAAACAAATGGGTTATGCAAGTGTCAACGGATTTATAAAACGGGACAGGCTATACCAGAGTTTTGGTGCAAAATTCTCCGACCGCTTCTTGGATCTTTTACAGTCGCTTGTTTTCTTAGAGGAATCGGATTGGCTAACAATGATCTTCCAAAAACATCGGAAGTCCTTTCATCCTATTCGGCATATATTAGTGATGTTGTTTTTGGAAACAAGTTTGGAGGATTTGTTTGGTGAAAAGGAACATGGTTCATTCGGAAAAGGACCTTGGCTATGCTTAAATGTTGTATGTCCAAATTATCATAAGCCTGTTGTAACAGATTTAACGATTACAAGGTGTTATGATACTGGAAACCCAGTTGGAACATTTCGCTGTGATTGTGGTTTTGTTTTTTCACGAAGAGGACCTGATAAAAATAAGGAGGATTGTTACCGCATTGGTACAATAAAAGATTATGGTCATGTTTGGATGGAAAAGCTGACGGAACTGGTTAATGAAGGAAACACCCTTACAGATATAGCGAAGGAAATGCGGGCAGACCGAGCTACCATCAAAAAATATGCTGCTGGATCGGGGTTAAAAGTGCCATGGAAACTTCCGAAAGTTGATAAAAAAAGCGTAAATGAGTCTTTGGAGCATTTCCAAACCCAATTATCTCAAAGGAAAAATAAGTGGCTTGAACTTCAGGAGGAATATCCTAGAAAATCAAAAACAGAGTTGCGGAAAATAGCTCCTGATGTGTATGCTTTTTTATATCGCAATGATCGTGATTGGCTTAATGAATTTTCCCCTACAAAGAAAAGAATTCAAACCCCAAATCAACGAGTAAACTGGAAGAAACGGGATATAGAATTGTTAAATCAAGTGCAGAAAGTAGTAGGTAATTGGGATAAGGATGCCGATAAACCAATAAAAATTACGGTAACTTCAATCGGAAGGAAAATAGACGAATTATCGTTATTACAGAAAAAAGCAGATAAGATACCAAAAACTATGGAATATATCCGTAAAGTATCAGAGGATACAGTGTCCTTCCAAAAAAGGCGAGTTGAATTCACAATTGAAAAATTGAAACAGGAGGGAGAGGCAATTCTTGAATGGCAAATATACAGAAAAGCAGGACTTCGGTCAACCGTTTCAAATGAAGTAAAAAGGTTAATTTCGTTAAAAGTCAATGAATATGACACAATAAAAAACATCTGAAATTTTTAAAAAATGAATTTAATGAGTAAATATACAATGTTTAAAGAGGAGAATTTAAAAAAATAACATACTATTTATATAGGCAGGGTATATTAGTAAAAAGAATAAAAGGGGAGGGTGAAAATGGAAATTTATCCAGTGCATTTAAGAAAGCTGCGATCTGAACAAACGAAGGGTAGTATATTAGAAATGGAGTCAGAAAAACTCAAAGAAAACCTCAATGTTTTATTTGATGATTTTTATAAATTGAAGAAACACTTAGAATATATGGAAAATAAATATAAAATAAAGGGCGAGGAAAATTAATTTTCCTCGCCTTTATTTAGAACGAACTAATTTATTTATCTCTCGATGCAATTCACCCAGGCGTTTTCGATTCTGTTCTTGTCTTTGTTTTTTAACTTGTTCTAGTACGCTGCTACTATATACTTTAGTATCAGCTCTCATTTTTCTGTTGTTTACATCGACTATTAATTTAGTCATGATAATCAGCCTCTCTTTATTTTATTTTCTTTTAAAGAGTACAATTGGAAGGCTGTTGTAACAGCTCGCGAAAGTTTGTCTATGTTCATTTTACCATTTTTTGTTTGTCTATTCAACACATGCTCATTACGACTATCAATCAAGATTGAGTAAATATACACAATTTCTCCAATAGTCGCTATAAACGAAATCGTGTTTTTTTGGTCATACTCCCATGCGAAATCTGATGTCAATATTTTTATATATGACATGTTCTTACATGTGCTATCACTTGTATTAACCGTTTTAGGAAAATTAGGATTCACTCTCGTATAATATTCTTGTTCTAGCTTATCCTCTTCTAGTCGATAAATGGAATAATCACCGAGAAACCTTAATGTCGAAAAGGTTAATTTGGTTCCATTATATTTATCAGCAATAATATCCTGTAATTTATTGTATAGTATGTTTGAAAAATCAACTTCTTGCTGAGCATGAATTGGAAGGTTCTCTGAATCATTAGCCATTTCTTTTAAGTTTTTTTCTAGCTTTAATATTAAAGTATTTTTATTTTCGATGTCCTTGTCCCATTCTTTTAGCAATTCGAAAGCTTGTTTGAACTTAAATGTGTTTCCTGATGAAAGGTATGGAGAAATCACTTCATATTCTCGGCGTTGATTTGCGTATGCATAATAATGAAAATAATCTTTTTTGCTTTCATCAGTCATGTCTTGAAGAGTCTTTTCTTCTATGTACTTATTAAATAGGAACCAAATTAAAAGAAGCAAACATGGTGTAAGAAAACAAAAACCTAATACCACGTCTAAAGTGAAAAACCATGTAATTGCTCCTACTGGAATTCCCCATAATAGTTGTCTCCAAGACCACATCTCTTTTAACAATGCATAGCTTTTAGTGCCTTTTTTCTTTTTTAAATCTAATAGATAATGGTCATGAGCATCACTTACTTTTGGCATAGCCTCTCTAATAGTTTTTATGTATGGATCAAATTTCTCTGTAGCAAATTCTAAATTTTCTAAAGTTGTATCCTTTTTATGTGTATTTGTCCCCAACGCATTTTCCCCCTTAATACATTAAAAAATATCAATAACATTTATTTTATCACTTTTACAGATGTTGGATAAGGGGTTATTTTTATATTGATCATTTGTAAATTCTCTTCTTTTTTATGTGCTGGTCCCCGACTTTTTTGTATTGCAGAAAAAAACGCAGTTCCCAACTTTTATTTTTATGATACATAATTTAAAACGATAGATTGCAGACTCTAAGACCTTAAAGTTCCCAACTTTTTTGTCTTATAACAATATAGTTATACGTTTGAAATAAATTAAAACTAAGAAAAAACTCTGTAAAAATCATTTTACAGAGTTTTTTTAGTTATTTATTGTTTTACATAACAAATTGTTACTTGTTCGTCTATGTGGAAAATCTGTAACGCTTTACCATCTAAATTTTTAACCTCATATGATGAATAAATAGGTCTTTCCAATTTCACTTCTTGACCATTTTGAGTTCCTTTTTCCACCATTAGCGTTAACTGATGGGAAGAAACGTCTGCTTGGTATGTTCCTGTTAAGTAATTATCTTTATTTGGATAAGAACCATTTGCATATGTTTCAAATGTCTTATCTGCTTTTAGGACTAACGTAGTTTTGACTCCGTCTCCGTAATCAATACCCCAATTACCTACAAGCTCTGTACCGTCTTTATAGTTGTTCTGTACATTCTTAAACTTAGCGGAATCCTCGTCTGGTGTATCAATTTTTCCTTTGAATATACCAGTTTTATCTTGGGTACTGTATGTTTTAACTGTATTACCACTAGATAAACTCGGTGAGTTAGAAGAACTAGTACCACTTGTTGTAGAAGTAGTTGTTGAACCACCCTTAGCTTCCGCTTTTAACTTATTAAATACAGGTTTCCAAATGCGTTTTGCTTCATCTAATTTATTGTTTGCTTTATCTATGATTGCATCATCCGTATCTTTAAGTGTTTTAGAGTAATCAAATAACTTCGATACTTCTTTGAAAGATTCTTTTAACTTTTGAACAGCTTTTACAATTTCCTTATGATCTTCCTTGTATTTTCCTGGTGCATCTATACGCTCTATTTTATTAAATACTTTATCTAAGTCTTTAATACTATCTCGTACCTCTTCATTTGACTTACTTCCCTTTTTATTATCCCTCACAGAAGCATCATAGTAATCTAGACGTCTTAATAAGTCTTCTTCAATGTCTACCATAAGTTGTGGGTAATCCTCAGGCAAAACCATAATCATCTTAACATCTTTACTTTCTTCTTTTGAGTTAGTTGATTTTTCCTTTGTTTCAGATGATTTACCTTCTGTCTTAGTTTCTTTACTTTCTTGTTTACCAGATTCAGCATTTGTTTTTTCTTTTTCTCCAAATAAATTTGTTACACTACAAGCTGACATAGAAACTACTAATCCAGATGCTAGTAAAATTTTACCTGTACTCTTTTTGAAATTCTTCATATGATTTTTCAATTCTCCCTTTCAAAACATAAAATAGATGTGCTTTAGCCCCTTTAAAACTAAAAAACATACCCCTTCTATATTTATTTTATAATACCTTTCTATGTATAATATTTTACAATTAATTACAGATACGGTCAAAATTTATCTTAGTTTAACGATGTTCACAAAAAAGATGCGAAGCTTTATTCCTTCAAGTAAAGATTCTAAGTGAGTTTTGATTAAAATTTTTTTATAAAAATCTCATACTTAGTTAAAAAGAGTGATTCTATTTTGATCAATCGTTTTTTCAAAATGAATTTTTTTGTTGTTAAATAAAGATTTGTGACTTCATTTTTATCAAATTTTATTCCAAACCAATATATAGTTATAGCTTTAAAATAAATTTACAAATTTGTATCTAAAAGGGGTGTTTTTGTGTCGAAAAAGAACATCTAGAATTGGTAAGTGGATAGAACTCCATAAATTAAAGTTTTACTTTATCGACTTCACCTTTATTTATCTGAATTTTCCGTTATCATTTTAAGTATTCGTGAACAATTTCCTTTATTACGGCAAAAAGAGACGAGAGATTTATGGACATTTCAAGGGGGGATATTGATGAAAGTGAATGAAAAAACATATCTAAGTATAGAAGAGATTATTTCATTGCCAACCGTATCAAGTACAAACATAAGTGATGATGGTAAAAACGTAGCATTTGTTAAGAAGACGGCTGATTGGAAAGACAATACATATAGGAATCATGTATGGATATATGAAAAAGATAAGAAGCAGAGTTACCCATTATCAAATGGTGATATAGATAGTACACACCCATTATGGTCTCCAGATGCTAGGTGTATCGCATATCTTAGTCCAGTTGGTGATGGGAAAAATCAGATATTTGTTAAGTCACTAGATGGTTATAGAGAGGTTCAAATTACCGATGAGAAAGAAGGAGTCAGTACATTCAAATGGGGTCCTACTGGCAAGGGTCTTTATTATGTTACGCAGTCAAAAGAATGTGAGGAGATAAAGAAACGTAAGGATCTATATGGAGATTTTCAACATATAGGTAAGGAACACCAGAATAATTGTTTATATTACATTGAAATAGAGAAGGTGATACAAAGTGATACAGATGAACACGAGAACAGAGTTGTTTATCAATTAACGGATGGTAAGGATTTTCATATCCATGAATTTGATATTTCAAATGATGGTAAAAAGGTTGTATTTATGGCGACACCAAGCTCAAATATGGCAGATTATATAAATGGAGATCTATACATACTCCATATTAAAGCTGGAGAGCTACAAAAGCTGAATGTGGATAAGTTGTTGGGAGGGAGTGTTTGCTTTTCTCCTGACGGCAGTGAAATATGTTACACAGCAAGCATAAGAGAGAAGGGTTACTATAGAAACCATATACAAGATAGTACGTTAGAGATATATGATATAAATACCGGAGAGCTAATTCAACCTTTAACAGATTTTGATAGTACGGTTATGCCATTACAGTGGACAGCTAAAGGGGTTTTAATTAGGTGGCAGAATAAAACGAATTATCTTATTGGATTGCTAGCCGAAGATGGCACTGTGGAAATATTAAGCGAAAAAGTAGATGGCTTTATAATGGATGCTTCTATAACAAAGGATGGCAAACATATATCCTACAATAAGGCTATAACAAATGAAACCTTTGAAATCTATTTAGACGATAAAAAAATAACGGATGAAAATAGCTTTTTCAAAGGGAAACTTAGAAGTAACAGGGAAATCATCTCATGGAAAAGTAGCGATGGTCTTGAAATAGAAGGTGTTTTATCAACGCCAGTAGAGTTGGACACTAATAAAAAATATCCTTTATTAGTAGTAATTCACGGCGGTCCGGCTTGGGCATCTTTTCCGATATTTTCAGACTGCTTCAATGAGAAATATCCGATTGAACAGTTTGTTGAAAAAGGCTTTATCGTTTTAGAACCAAATTACAGAGGAAGTTCAGGTTATGGTAATGAATTTTTAAAAGCTAACTATAGAAAACAGGGGATTGCTGACTACGATGATGTTATATCTGGAGTGGATGAACTAGTAGAAAAAGGGATGGTAGACAAGGATAGAGTAGGAGTTATGGGATGGAGCAACGGTGGATATGTATCAGCTTTCTGTTCTACGTTTAGTAGTCGGTTTAAAGCTATTTCAGTTGGCGGTGGAATAACTAACTGGAGTACCCATTATGTAAATACAGATATACCTTACTTTATTAGAATGTATTTAGGAAATACTCCATGGAATGATCCAGAGATATATACGAAGACATCACCTATGACGTATATTAAATCAGCTTGTACGCCTACCTTAATTCAACATGGGGAAAAGGATGCAAGAATTCCAATTACAAATGCATATGATCTATATCAAGGATTAATGGATATGGAAGTTGATACAGAATTAATTATATTTAAAGGAATGGCATATAGTTCTGACCAACCAGGAGTTCATGTGGCTATTATGAAGCAGAACTTGATGTGGTTTTCACACTATATTCTTGGAGAGAGTATGGAGGGTTTTAGGACTTTGTAAGGGATGTTTGTACAAGACATAAGGTTGAAACGGTCTTCATATTGAGATGATTTATTATAAAATATATACTTAAACTACTATCAGTACATAAATCAGGGAGGACTAATATGACAGGAAATAAAAATGACTTACTAGTAGAAAAACGTGAAGAGTTATTGAAAGTATTGCAAGCTCGTTTTGAGAAAAACATGAACCGCCATGAAGGTCTTGAATGGGCTAAAGTTGAAGCGAAGCTGACTACTAATAATGAAAAAATGTGGTCACTTAACGAAATGGAAGTAACTGGTGGTGAACCGGATGTTGTTGGTTATGATGAAGAAAAGGACGAATATACTTTCTATGATTGTTCAAAGGAGAGTCCTAAAGGCCGCAGAAGTCTTTGTTATGATCTTGAAGCGTTAGAATCAAGAAAAAAACATAAACCAGAAAATAACGTTATTGATGTTGCCAATGCTATGGGCATTGAATTATTAACGGAAGAACAGTATCGGGAATTGCAACAACTTGGCGATTTTGACATGAAATCATCAAGTTGGGTACAAACACCTTCAGATATTCGAGAACTCGGTGGTGCTTTATTTTGCGATTATCGCTTTGGACATGTTTTCGTGTACCATAATGGAGCAGACTCTTACTATGCTGCCAGAGGTTTTCGTGGCTCGTTAAAAGTTTAAATTAGGAGAAATAAGAAAAAGAGCCTATATTCAGGCTCTTTTTCTTATTTATATTTTAAAAGTAAACTGTTACTATGCAGTTTTACTTAATTTATATGTTCCGTGGTTGTTTTTACGGAAAAGTTTAGGGAAAACATAGCCATCTAATCCAATACGTCCAGCGTTCTGCCCTGCAACTAAAATGAACATAGTCAAAATAAGCAGGTTTGGGTTTACACTAACGGTTCCACTTAATAAAAATGAAAGATTCATTATGATTCCGAAAAATGCAGCTGTTTTTGTTAATCCGCCTAAAATTAAACCTAGACCTACTAAAATTTCTCCCCATTGAACTAAAAAGCTAAATAGGTCTGCGTTTGGAAGGACAAAATGTTGAAGAAAATCTGCCCACCAACTTTGTACTGCAGGGTGGTCACCTGATGCTTGAGCAATAGCACCCTTTAGAAAGCCACTTGCGTCAAAAGATTGTCCGAAGACTTTGCCTATCCCAGCAGCGAGCCATGTATACCCTATGTAAAGCCGTAAAAGTAATAATATGAAAGTAGCACGTTTATCAGTTCTTAAAAAATTGATAACCATTGAAATCCCTCCAATATTGTATTTACATGTTTATTATATATATATTGTGAATAAATTCACAATAGAGGAAATGTGAACGAATATATGTTTTGAGTAATTGTTTTATTTTTTGTAACATTTCATCTTTTTTGATAGACTAATAATAGAGATATATCAAAAGGAGGCAAAGACTCAATATGTGGATGAACTTGTAATGATTAGAAACTAGATAGATGAATTTTTCTCTCATAAGCGAGGGTTTATTTAGTTATCTGTAAATCATTCAAGGAATGCATATTTGGCTTGTACATCCCTTTTATAAGGATAGGTGCCTATTTTATGTATCTGTCTTTTTTGTGGGAAAGTTTATATCTCTTATATAAAATATGCGTCCTTTAAACTTGGAGGAGTATATGATGAACCAATTAAAAAATAAAGTAGCAGTTATTACAGGGGTAAGTCGTCTAGACGGTATAGGCGCAGCAATTTGCAAAGAATTGGCTGAATCAGGATACGATATATTTTTTACGTATTGGACGGATTATGATAAAGAGATGCCATGGGGCGTTGAGAAAAATGAACAAATACAATTAGAAGAAGAGCTATTACAAAACGGTGTTAGAGTATCAAGCATGGAGTTAGATTTAACTCAGAATGATGCACCGAAAGAGCTTATAAATAAAGTTACTGAACAATTAGGGTACCCTCATATATTAATTAATAATGCAGCATATTCTACGAATAATGATTTCTCTACGTTGACTGCTGAAGAATTAGATAAGCATTATATGGTGAATATTCGTGCGACTACATTGCTCAGTAGTCAATTTGCCCGAGGATTTGATAAAAAATCTGGTGGTAGAATTGTGAATATGACTTCGGGGCAATTTCAAGGTCCTATGGTAGGAGAACTAGCGTATGCAACAACGAAGGGAGCTATTGATGCTCTTACTAGTACGTTGTCAGCAGAGGTAGCTCATTTAGGAATAACAGTGAATGCAATTAATCCAGGACCAACTGATACAGGATGGATGACTGAAGAGATAAAACAAGGGTTAAAGCCGATGTTTCCTTTTGGCAGAATTGGTGAGCCAAAGGATGCAGCTAGACTCATTAAATTTCTAGTAAGTGAAGAAGCTGAGTGGATTACTGGGCAAGTTATTCATTCAGAAGGTGGATTTAAAAGATAAAAAAGAAGGTATCTCACCTTGGTGAGATACCTTCTTTTTTTAATCTTTCTTCAATCTTCGTGCAACACCATTCCCTAAAGACTGTAATCCTTGAACGAGGATAATTAAAATAAAGACAGTTGCATACATTACTTCAGGTTCATAGCGTAAATGTCCGAAGCGATATGCTAAGTCCCCTAGCCCACCAGCGCCTACAAGACCAGCCATTGCTGTTGCGCCGATTAAGCCAATCGTTGCGATTGTTAATCCAAGTACAAGGGAGGGACGAGCTTCTTTAACCAGGACGTGCCAAATGATTTTTATAGTAGAGACTCCCATCGCTTGGTAGGCTTCAATGACACCGCGATCGACTTCTAGTAAAGCTGTCTCCATTAAACGTGCGATATAAGGGGCTGTGAAGACGACAAGCGGTACGATAACACCTTGTACGCCAATGGATGTTCCCATTAGAAACTTTGTAAAAGGTAAAATGAAGAATAATAGAATGATAAATGGAAGAGAGCGAATAACATTAATAACCGTATTAAGAATAGGATAGATGATTTTATTTTCATGCTGTCCACCAGGTCTCGTTAAAACAAGTGTAACACCAAGTGGCAGTGCAATAAGGATCGAGATGAGTAATGAAATAGATGTCATTTGAAAGGTTTGGATTGTGGCTTCCCATATGACTTTACCCCATTCATCCAAAAAGGACTTGTTTCCCATAATCTGTTCTACCTCCTTCTACGATGATTCCTTGCTCTTGTAAAAATGATAAAGCACGGTGGATTTCATTTTGTTCCCCTTGCATATGAACGACTAGTTTCCCATATGCTTCATGTTTTAACTGCGTAATATTACCGGATAAAATATTCGGATATACTTGGAACCGTTTTGTGGCAACGGCTAAGGCAGGTTCCCCTGAAGTAGTGCCAATAAATGAAAGTGTTACAATTTCTCCAGTACTTTGTAGTTCTTTCTGTACCTTTTCTGGAATTTTCGCTGCAAATGCGCTATTTACAAATTTCTTCGTTGTTACATGTTGTGGGTTTGTGAAAATATCTTTTACAGTCCCACTTTCGACTACAGATCCATGTTCCATAACAGCAACGCGGTCACATATACGCTGGATGACATTCATTTCATGTGTAATGAGTAAAATCGTAATTCCGATTTCTTCGTTAATCTTTAATAGCAAATCAAGGATAGAATCGGTTGTTTCTGGATCTAATGCGCTCGTTGCTTCATCACTTAATAACACTTCAGGTTCATGTGATAGCGCACGAGCAATTGCGACACGCTGTTTTTGACCACCAGAAAGTTCGCTTGGATACGCATCTTTTCTATTAAAAAGATCGACAATGCGTAAATACTTTTCTACTCTTTTTTCAATTTCTGCTTTTGGAATGCCAGCAAGCCGTAACGGTAATGCGATATTTTCATAAACGGTAACAGTTTTAAGTAAATTGAATCCTTGAAAGATCATTCCGATTTTTTGTCTCGCTTTTGCTAGTTCTTTTGTCGATAACGTTGTTAAGTCTTGTTCGTTTACAATGATATTTCCTGTCGTTGGTTTTTCTAATAAATTTACACATCGAATCAATGTACTTTTACCAGCGCCACTATACCCAATGATTCCAAATACCTCGCCTTTTTCTACTTTAAGGGAAGTAGACTTAAGAGCCTCAACATTCCCTTTTTTTGTTGTAAATACTTTGGATATGTTTTTTAATTCAATCATTATCGTCAGCTCCTACCAAGATGGTAAAACTGAACCATCAAATTTTTTCTCGATAAACTCTTTTACTTCTTTAGATTGATAAGCTTTCTTTAATTTATTTACAACGGCATCATCTTTATTTTCAGTACGAACAACAACCCAGTTCACATAGGGTGAATCTTTTCCTTCGCGGAAAATAGAATCTTTCGCTGGACTTAATTTTGCACCTAATGCAAAGTTTGTGTTAATTGCAGCTGCTTTCACTTCACTTAGTTGCGTTGGTAATTGAGATGCCTCTAATTCGACAATCTTTAATTTTTTTGGATTTTCAATTACATCTTTTGCAGTCGCTTTTTCTGTAGCCTTTGGATCAACTTTTAAAACCCCTGCTTTTTCAAATAATTTTAAAGCTCGAAGTTCATTCGTTGGGTCATTTGGTACAGCAATTGCATCGCCCTCTTTTAAGTCTTTTACATCTTTTATATCTTTAGAATATACACCCATAGGGAATGTTACTGTTGAAAATACTTCAGCTAATTTCATATTGCGTTCAGCTTTAAATACATCTAAATACGATTTCGTTTGGTAGCTATTTACATCAAGGCTTTTTTCATCTAATGATACGTTTGGCGCTACATAATCATTAAATACTTTTATATCAATTTCGAGGCCATCTTTTGCTGCAACTTCTTTTACCTTTTCAAAAATTTGTTCATGTGGTCCACCTGTTACACCGACAGTAATCTTTTTCTCGTCTAATTCTTTTACCTCTTTATCTGAACTCACACTACATGCGCCTAATAATAATACTGCTCCGCTTACAATGCTTAATAATACCTTTTTCATCTATAAATCCCCCTTCATATACGTTCCAAAATAAAAAGCACCTCCCAAAAAATAAGAGAGGTGCCGAATAGACGAAATAGATTCCTCTCTTATCTTCCAAAACGAAAACTCGTTTTGCAGGAATTAGCACCTTAGCTTATACGTCATAAGCTCGGTTGCCGGGCATCATCGGGCCAGTCCCTCCGCCACTCTTGATAAGAGTATGTGTATGTAGTTTTGAATATGGTACTAATAGTAAATCGTACAAAAAGAATTGTCAATGATATTTTCAGAATATATTTTATTTTAAGGTAATCGAAACGTTCCCCTTTTTATGTCCTTTTTCTACATATATATGAGCTTCAGCAATTTCTTCTAATCGGTAAGTTCTATCAATAACAGGCTTTAGCTTTTCTGTTTCAGCTAGTTGTTTTAGTAGGTTCATATCTTCTTTACTGACTTTTGCCATCATTCCGTTCACAGATACATATTTTCCATTAGGCATTAATGCATCTGTACAAAGAGACTTATTATATTTTCCAACTGCATCAAATATAATATCATAGTGCTCGCCCCGCTTAGTAAAATCTTCTTTCATATAATCAATTACGTTGTCTGCCCCTAAAGCTGTTACTAAATCGAAATTCGAACTACTACAAATGGCTGTGACAGTCGCCCCGAAGTATTTCGCAAGTTGTACGGCAGCTGTCCCTACTGACCCAGAGGCGCCGTATATAAGTACTCGTTGCCCTTTTTTTATCTGTCCTTTTCTAAGGAAGTGCAATGCTGAAGTTCCGCCAAAAGGAATAACGGCAGCTTCTTCATATGTCACATTGGTAGGTTTTAATGCTATTAATCCACTTTCATGCACGCATGTGTATTCGGCATAACCACCAAGGTTTAGTTCTGTTAATGCAAAAACTTGATCTCCTTTTTTAAATTGTGTTACATCTGTTCCAATGTCTTCGATTTCACCGGATAACTCTACGCCAAGTATAGGTTTTCTCGGTTTTCTGAAACCTAATATGATCCGCATAGGAATCCAAAATAAGAGGGGGCTATTAAAGCCACGTATTCTACAATCTCCAGTCGATACACTTGTTGCGTGAATTTTAACTAATACTTCATTTTTTTTAGGTTTAGGCTTTTCTATATTTTGAAGTTGGAGAACATTAGGTGGTCCATACTTTGTGCAAATAATAGCTTTCATAATGACCTCCTGAAATGAGTTGTTATTATTTACATCATATTTAAACTTTTTCTCAAACATGTTGCTATATAGGAAATAAATTTAAAGAAGAATATTACGAATTATATAGATTTCATAGGAAAAGAGATGATATTATTTTTGGGAAGGAGGGGACGTTATGAAAAAAATTATTTTAATTTCAAGTTTAGTACTTGCAGTCGGTCTAGGAGTAGGGTGTAGTAATGAGAAAGCAAAAAAGACTGATGAACCGAAAAAAGAAGCTGTGCAGAAAGAAAAGGAATTAACAGCGAAGGATGTTTTTAATAAAGCGAATGAAGCTTTTAAAAACGAAGAAAATGTAACGATGACATATGATGTGGGAATAAAGGCTGAAGGAACAGAGATGAATGTAATAAAGGCCAAAATGCAATTAGAGCCGAAGAAAAAAAATTCTCGTTCTGAAATGAATGTTTCTGGTACAGAGGTTGTTGTTTATGATGTGGGTGGCAAAATTGCTGGTCAGTTGAAAAATCCTAATACGGGTGAAGTTATGTCTGTACCAGAGGAACAATTAAATGCTAACGGAATGAATGCGACTCAAGGAATGGTAGATAATTTAGAGATTCCATCGGAAATTTTAAATAAAGTGAAGATGGAGAAAAGTGGAGATAATTATAAGCTGAAGTTTGCATTAAAAGGGCAAGAGACAGAGAGTATGTTAGCTAGTATGGATGAAAAGCAGAAACAAATGCTACAAGGCCAAAATGCAAAGATAGAAGAAATAGATGGAGAATATATTATTACAAAAGATTTTAAATATGAATCAGCAAAGATAGATATGGTTATGAGTAGCAATGGTGAGGATAAAGCGCACATTATTACGGATGCGAAGTTTACATCGTATGATAAATTTGATCCAATACAATTGCCAGCAGCAAAGTAATCACTGTCAAGAGAGGTACCTGAAAGAACAGGTATCTCTTTTTGTTGCTAATAAGGAGAGTGTCCTTTGAAAAAAAGAAAGATAGTAGTGGTCATTGTTGCATATACGGTTTTGCTTGCAACGTCTGTACATACGTATAAAAAACAAATTGATCATCCTATTATGAGTGATGTAGGTAAATTGCTTCCGACAAAAATAAAACGTGTTGAAAGTGCTACGGAAGAGCACTCGTTAATAAAATTAGTGCGAGATGCAAAAGTTTCAGGACAGAAAATTTCCATTGCAGGCATGCAACATAGCCAAGGAGGACAGACATATTATCCAAATGGCACGATGCTCGATATGAAAGGATATAATAAAATATTAGAATTTGATCCAGAGAAGAAGCAGATTACAGTTCAAAGTGGTGTCACGTGGAATGATATTCAGAAGAAAATAAATCCATATGGCCTTGCGGTACAGGTCATGCAGTCTCAAAATATTTTTACTGTTGGTGGTTCATTAAGTGTAAATGTACACGGGCGTGATATTCGTCATGAGGCACTAATTGATACAGTAGATTCATTTAGATTGTTAATGGCAGATGGCACGGTACGTAATGTAAGTAGAGAAGAAAATGCAGAGTTATTTCCATATGTCATTGGGGGTTACGGTTTATTTGGAGTTATTTTAGATGTGACGCTGAAGTTAACAGATGATGAATTATATGAAATGCACACGAGAATGATAGATTATAAAGAATACGTATCTTATTTCAAAGAGAAAGTGAAAAGAGATGAAAATGTTCGTATGCACTTAGCGCGTATTTCTGTTGCTCCAAATTCATTTTTAAAAGAGATGTATGTGACAGATTATATTTTGGCACAAAATCAAAATATGAGAGAAGAGTACAGTGAATTAAAGGAAGAAAATATTATAGCGGTACCGAAATTTTTACTTGGGTTATCACGTTATAGTGATTGGGGAAAGAATACATTTTGGGATATACAAAGAGGTTATTTTGAACGTACAGATGGAAAGTATGAGACGCGTAATAATGTTATGAGATCAGATAGTGCTTTTATGGAATATGAAAATCCAAATAGGACCGAAGTGTTACAAGAATACTTTGTGCCTATAGATGCTTTCACGGAGTATATAGATGATTTACGTAACGTATTAAATGAAGAAGAGTTTAATTTACTCAACATTACGATTCGTTACGTGGAAAAGAATGAAAATGCAGTTTTGTCCTATGCGAAAGATGATATGTTTGCGCTGGTTCTTTTGATTAACCAGGGACGCTCAGAGAGTGAGATAAAGAAAACAGAGGATGTCATTCGGAAGATGATTGATGTTACTTTAAAGCATAACGGTAGTTACTATTTGCCGTACTATTCTTATCCAACGAAAGAGCAGTTAAAGAGGGCATATCCTCGTATTGAAGAATTTCTCAAGAAAAAGAAGGAAGTAGATTCAGAAGAGAGATTTGTGAATTTATTTTATAGGGAGTATACGAAATGACATATAGAAGATTTGTGGCTTCGCAAAGTATCATCATGATGGCAGGAAGTATGGTATTTCCTTTTTATATATTATTGCTTCGAAACGTTGGAAATAGCTTCTCGCAATTTGGCTGGGCGTATGGCTTATTTGCTTTAACATCAGCACTTGTATATCCACTAGTGGGAAAGATATCTGATCAAGTAGGTGATAAAAAATTATTAATCATATACGCTTGGTCCATGGCAATCTTAATGCTTTGCTTTCCGATTGCCACGGAAGTATGGCATGTATATATTCTTCAAATTGTAATGGGCATTTTAGGTGCTGTGCAGCGTAATACTGAGAAGACTTCGTTAGCACGAAAGGTTGCGCAGGAAAAGGCTGGTTATGAGATTGGAAAATACCATGTGTGGACATCCATTGGCGGAGCAGTAGCGGTTATTGCCACGGGATATTTAGTAGATTTCTTTACGATTGGTACAATTTTTTATATTGCATCTATTCTATATGTAGTGAGCGGGATTGTATTAAGTAGTAAAAAAATATAACTATTCCTATTTTCACCTTAATACCCTTTATTTGTTATACTAAAAGGGAATACAAAAGAAAAGGGGACAGTGCCTTTGATGAAATTTGTAGTTTTAGCTATTCTTACTTTGTTTTTGATTCCATGGACAAGAAGTAGTAGTAAGCTTCGAGCAGTGGATAAGAAGGGAGATAAGAAGGTTGTAAAGGGTAAGAAATCATCTATTTTAGTTATTCCTGTTTTATTTTGGATAGGTATTGCAATCTATGAATACTTTTGGCTAATTGATGATCGGGTAGACTCGATTCTTACTCATTATTCTGTTGCAGTAGCAATTTTAATTGGGCTTGTTTTATTTTCACAAGATCAAATAGGGAAATTAGAAGGCACATTAAAAGGACTTCTAATGTTTATTTTACTCGCAAGTTACGGCTACTTTGGTTATTTGCATGATATAGTAATCTCGCAAAAGAAATATGATTCTGTTGTTAAGGTAGAGAAAGATATTTCAGAGCCATTTACTGAAAATGACCAGCCGTTTACAGTGCCGCCAAAGACAGCGGAGAATAAGATGAAAAAAGTATTTGGTGATATTCCAAAAGTAGCTTATTTTGAGCTAGGAGAATTAACGCCACAAATGGTAAACGGCGAGGCTTTATATGTAGCGCCGATTGAAGTTTCAGGATTTTTTAAAGCGCGTAAAGCTGAGACAATTCCAGGGTATGTAACGATGTCAGGTACGAATCCTGATGCGGAAGCGAAACTGCACCTCGGTTATAAAATGAAATATGTGCCAAGCATGTTTTTTGGTAATAATTTAGAGCGTGTGGTAAGGCAAGCAGAACCAAATTTAATCTTTAAAGGAAAACCTAAATTTGAGGTTGATGATAAAGGAAAACCATATTATACAATGACGTATGGTGAATTTATTTCAGGAAGATCTGGATTTGAGGTAGAAGGTGTTGTCTTAGTAGATGCACAAACAGGTGAAGTGAAAAGATATGATAAAGGAAAGGCACCTAAATTTGTTGATGGTGTATTAAATCATGAGACTGCATCTACGTTAAATACGTACTTTGGTAAATATATTCACGGATTTTGGAATACGAAATTCTCACAAACAGATATGAAAATTCCGACTGAGTGGGGAACGAAAGAAGGCGTGACCCCGATCTTTGGTAAAGATGGAACACTGTATTATTTTACAGACTTTACTTCTCCAAAAGAAGGAGTAGATTCAGCCCTAGGCTATTCATTAGTAGATGCACGCACAGGCAAGCTATATTACTATAATGGAAAAGAAGTAAAGGGGATTATGGATGGTTCAGCAGCTACAGAAGTAGTAGATAATTCCTTTAAGAGAGAGAAATGGCATGGGACAATGCCTGTCATTTATAACGTATACGGTAAACCAGCTTGGATTATTCCGGTTGTTGATGACGGAGGCCTAGTACGTGCACATACAGTTGTATATGCTGCTAATGCAAAAATATTTGCGACAGGTTCTTCGCAGAAAGAAGCGCTTGAGAATTATAAAAACGTAATGAGCGGTAATGGTGATACATTTAGACCAACCTCAACAGGAAAAGAAGCGCAAAAAGAAGGTATTGTACAACGTGTATATAAAGAAAAATCAGGTGAAAATACAATCGTGTACGTACTTTTAGAGAATGAACAAAAGGTATTTATGATACCGGTGAAGAAATTCCCATATGCTATGTTTACAGAAGTAGGAGACCCAATTCAAATTACATATTTAGATACGGGAGAGATGATGTCCTCAGTATCTAAATTTACGAATAGCAATGTGAAAAAGTAAAGCGATAGAATTTCTATCGCTTTTTTTACATTATGAAAGAGGAAAATGCGCTGTACTTGACGTATGTTTATGATGTAACTATAATTGTTACGATTCAGTTTGTATAGGAAAGGGTGAATTGAAAAGTGAATGAAGTTAATCACGAAATATATAAACCTGTAAAGGCAAACAGGTTATGGATGATTCTTGTATTAGGAACACTTACGGCGATTGGGCCATTATCTATTGATATGTATTTGCCTTCATTACCGAAGTTAACGGATGACTTGCAAACAGGTGCATCCCTCGCGCAGCTTACATTAACAGCTTGTTTGCTTGGGCTGTCAGTAGGACAATTATTTGTTGGCTCAATTAGTGATATTTACGGAAGACGCAAACCTCTTATTATTGCTCTTATTATTTATGTTGCTTCTTCTTTACTTTGTGCTGTTGCGCCATCTATTTGGACATTAGTGTTATTGCGCTTCCTACAAGGAGCTTCAGGATCAGCCGGGATTGTTATATCACGTGCGATGGTACGTGATATGTATTCAGGTTCTGAAATGACGAAGTTTTTCTCACTGCTTATGTTAGTAAACGGAGCAGCACCTATTTTGGCACCGATTATTGGGGGGCAATTATTACAGTTTACAACGTGGCGCGGTGTTTTCATCGTTCTTGGAGCAATTAGCGTATTCATGTTAATCTCAGCTATTTTTGTATTACGTGAAACATTACCTCCTGAAGAAAGAGAAACAGGTGGTTTGTCAGGGACTTTGGCGACGTACGGAAAATTGTTAAAGGACCGTCTGTTTATGGGATATGCATTGTCACAAGGATTAGTAACAGCGGCAATGTTTGCATACATTTCGGGCTCACCATTTGTGTTGCAGAACATATACGGAGCATCACCACAGCAGTTTAGTTTATTCTTTGCAATCAACGGTATCGGTATTATTATTGCTAGTCAGGTTACGGGTCGTTTAGCGGGGAAAGTGAATGAGAAGACATTATTTGTCTCTGGTATCATTATTGCAGCTGTTGGTGGTTTATCTTTACTACTGACAATCTTACTAGGAATAGGGTTAATTGGTGTTTTATGCTCGTTATTCCTTGTCGTATCAAGTGTTGGGGTTGTCTCAACAACTGGGTTCTCATTAGCGATGAGAAATCAAAAACAAGCTGCAGGAACAGCATCAGCTTTATTAGGTTTATTACAGTTCATTTCAGGAGCACTTGTTGCACCGCTAGTAGGTATTGGTGGAAGTAATACAGCATTACCGATGGGTGTTGTAATAGCTCTTTGTGAAGTTGGTGCGGTACTATGCTATTTATTTATGGCTAGAAGAAGTGAAAAGCAGTTTGAACTGCAAGCAAGACAAAATTTAGAGGCTTAACAAAAAAGAACTGATTCAAAGGGAATATTTGAATCAGTTCTTTTTTCATTTCTTTGAAATACCTCATATAGTTTTGTAAGGTGCTGTAGTAAAGCAGTGCAAAAGTTATTTGTATAAAGTGACGATACTGTGACAAACATGTTGGTATATATATTACGATGTCGTCTTAAGTGTAAAAAGTAGGGCGTTCTCGGTATAATAACAAGTGGAGATAAAAGAAACTATAATGAGTAGTAGCTGTAGATAAAAGGAGAAGAAGAGATGAAGAAGGTTTTGGGTATTGCTGTAATGGGAAGTATGATCCTTCTAGCAGGATGTAATGGAAATAAGGATACGAAAGAACCGAAAGAAAAGGTAGAGCAATCTACAGAACAAACAGAAGAAATGAAAGAATACCGTGCAGTACATGAAAAATACGATTTGAAAATGAATAAAGAAATTAATAACGCACTGCAGTTATTTGAAGTGGCAAAAGAAAAGGGCGGTAAGGAAATAACGACTGCTACATATAAAGAAGATGTGCAAAAGGTAACAACGAGCATGTTAGAAGATATTGATCATATACGAAAAGAAATTCGTGTTCCGAAGTCGAAAGAGCAAGAACATGAGGTATATGTCGGTTTCTTGAATGAATCGGAACAAGCAATGAAAAAATTACAGAAGTTAGCGAAAGAAGAAGATTCATCGTTGATTCGTGATATAGAAATTAATTTTGCAACAGCATCGACATACTATAAACGTTTTCAAGCAGAAACGAAAAAATAACCTTGCCTATGCAAGGTTATTTTTTCTTCTTGCTATCTCCATCTTCATCCTCGGATACTAATATCTTCTGTTCTTCGTGAAATTCGGAAATAGTTTGCCCGGTAATATTATCGAAAGGGGTATAAAAAGAAGTGATACTTTTCTTTTTGATGAAGAGTTTGTAGAAGCCGATGATGACAAGTATAACGATTGTTAAGGGTAATCCTATAGTAGCTAGAAGTAAGGGGTCCATCTTATAACTCCTTTCATATCTTTTTTTATTATAAGCGAAATACGATATAGATAAATAAAAGTATTAAAAACTGATTTTTCTAAATATATCCAATTTGATTGACTTTTCATTTTTTCAGAATTATAATTCGAAATATACAATTTGAACCAAATAATAATATAGCAATTTACTTATCCAGAGAGGTAGAGGGACTGGCCCTATGACACCTCAGCAGCGGGTTCTGTAATAGGAACACCGTGCTAATTCCAGCAAGCAAGTCTTGAAAGATAAGTGATGGGCCTTTGTTTATTAAGCCTTGATCTTATTTTTTAAGATCAAGGCTTTTTGTATTCTAAAAAGAGAAAAGGGAGTAATGGAAAAAGTACGTTTATAAAACTAAGTAAATATATGTGTTTAGGGGGTTATTGGGGTGTATGTAATTAAAAAATTATCAGTTATGGTGTTCACGCTATGGGTTATTACGACGGTGACATTTCTAATTATGCATATTATTCCGGGGGATCCATTTTCATCAGATGCAAAAATCTTTCCTGAAGAAGTGATCCAAAACATGAGAGCGAAGTATCACCTTGATGAACCGTTATGGAATCAATATGTTGCTTATTTAGACGGCGTAGTTCATTTTGATTTTGGTGAATCTGTTCAATCAACCGGGCAAGGTGTATCAGAAATTATAACAACTGGTTTTGGTCCATCAGCAATTATTGGTTTACAAGCACTTATTATTTCATTGCTAGTCGGAATTGCTGCAGGTACATTTGCTGCTCTCTATCATGGGAAGGTAATTGATTACGGTGTAAGTTTACTTGCCATCCTCGGTATTTCTATTCCGAGCTTTATTTTAGCACCACTATTTATACAAGTATTGGCTATTCAATTCGAGCTCTTACCAGCAGCTTCTTGGGGTACATTTGAACATACGGTATTGCCATCCTTTGCATTAGCGTTAGGACCAATCGCAGTGATTACAAGATTTGTTCGCTCTAATATGATCGAAGTACTGCAGAGTGATTATATTAAGTTAGCGAGAGCGAAAGGTATACCGATTAAGAAGATTATTATAAGACATGCTCTTCGAAATGCAATTGTTCCGGTACTTACATTTGTTGGACCATTAATGGCGGGACTTTTAACAGGTACTTTCGTTATTGAAAAGATTTTTTCAATTCCTGGTCTCGGAAAATATTTTGTAGATAGTATTTTTAATCGAGATTATCCAGTGATTATGGGAACAACCATTTTTTATAGTGCACTTTTAATTGTATGTATTTTTATTACAGATATTATTCATCGTATTGTTGATCCACGTATTCGTTCTATTACGTAAGGAGGGGGATGTTTAGATGGGAGCTTATGAAATTAATGACCAGTTATTAACAAATGAAGAGAAGAAAGAATTAACGATAAATAAAGATCAGCAAAAGATTAGCCGAAAGAAAGAAGTGTTTCGTAAGTTTGTATCGAATCCAATCGCAGTTTTAGGATCAGTGACGTTATTACTCATTATTGTTTTCTCACTTGTTGGTGAAAGTTTAACGCCATTTACTGCGAGTGAACAAGTAAAAGAGGCAACAAACTTACCACCTAGTAGTGAGCATTGGTTCGGAACAGATGATTTGGGAAGAGATATATGGGCACGTACTTGGGCTGGCGGGAAAATTTCATTAACAGTTGGATTAGTGGCAGCTGCTCTTGATATAGGACTTGGTGTGCTAATCGGAGGATTTAGTGGATATGTGAGAGGGCGCAATCGCCTTGGGACATTAATTGATGAGTGGATTATACGAGGAATCGAAGTGTTATACGGTATCCCGTATTTATTAATTGTTATTTTACTATTAATTGTTATGAAACCAGGTCTTTTTACCATTATCATCGCCCTTGCATTAACAGGATGGATTGGTATGGCACGTCTCGTTAGGGCGCAAGTCTTATCTTTAAAACAAAGAGAGTTTGTTATTGCAGCGGAGCGATTAGGTACATCCCATATGAAAATTATATACGGGCATTTAATTCCGAACTTAACGGGCATTATTATCGTAAATTTATCATTTACAATTCCCGCAGCTATTTTCTCAGAATCATTTTTAAGCTTTATCGGACTAGGAGTGCAATCACCGGCAGCAAGCTGGGGGACGATGACGAATGATGCACTTGGGACATTATTGAGTGGAGAATGGTGGCAGCTATTCTTCCCAGCAATCATGATTGCGCTCATTATGTTCGCATTTAATGCGATTGGTGATGGTTTACAAGATGCAATTGATCCAAAAATCGTAAAACGGAATCGAAAGGAGAAAAAACATGGGACAGCTCTTATCTTTAGAAAACGTAACGTTAGCCGTTGAAAAAGAGAATAGTAACCAAGCAATTGTGAAGCATGTTTCCTTTTCTATTAGCGAAGGTGAAATAGTTGCACTTGTAGGAGAAAGTGGTTCAGGGAAAAGTGTTACAGCACAATCTATTATCGGCTTAAATCAAGAATCAATTCATATTGATGATGGAAATATATCTTTTGAATCAAAGGAATTAACGAATCTACAAGAATCAGAATGGAATCAAATTCGAGGGAAAGATATGTCGTTTATCTTTCAAGACCCACTTTCATCTTTAAATCCGACGATGAAGGTGGGAAGGCAAATTACAGAGGTGATTTTGCAACACGAAAAGAAATCGAAAAAAGAAGCAAAAGAAATTGCGATTAACTTATTAAATGATTTAGGGATACATGAAGCAGAGAAACGCTTTGAACAGTACCCACATCAATTAAGCGGAGGCATGAGGCAACGTATTTGTTTAGCAATCGCATTTGCCTGCCACCCCAAACTCGTTATTGCGGATGAACCTACGACAGCATTAGATGTAACAATTCAAAAGCAAATTATGGAGTTATTAAAGGAAAGAAAGGAAAAGCAAAATACGAGTATTTTACTAATTACGCACGATTTAGCACTTGTACGTGAAGTAGCGGATCGAGTAGTTGTGATGTATGGAGGACGTGTTGTTGAAAAAGGAACGATAGAGGAAGTGATAGGTTCCCCTAAACATCCATACACAAAAAGCTTATTACAAGCAATTCCGAATATGGATGATTCTGAAAAAGTATTACGTGCAATAGAAGGGACGACACCTTCCATTGAGACGTTAAATAGCTTTGGTTGTCCTTTTGTAAATCGTTGTCCAGTAGCGATAAAAGAATGTATTCATCGTTTCCCAGAGAGAACAACATATTCCAAGGAGCATAGTTCACATTGCTGGCAACATGTTCTGGAGCATAATAAAGCGAAAGCAAAAGAGAAGGTGAATGCCTCATGACGACAGATTTAATTACTGTAAAGCAAGTAACGAAAACGTATGGAAGTAAAAATAAAGAAATCGCAGCGTTAAAAGACATATCACTTTCTATCCCGAAAGGAACAACGCTTGGCATTATTGGAGAAAGTGGTTCAGGAAAAACAACACTTGGTAAGCTCATAGCTGGGATTGAGAGCCCAACGTCTGGTGAAATTGATTATAACGGTCAAGTCGTTCACAAGTTGAAGGCAACTCATAAACGTGATTTCTTACAGAAAGTACAGTTTATTTTTCAAGATTCCACAGCAGCATTAAATCCGCGCTGGAAAGTACGCGATAGCGTAACGGAAGGCTATATTTCATTTGGTTTAGGTGATAAAGGATTGAAAGATAAAGTAGCAGGTGATGCGCTAGAGCGTGTTGGGTTAGATAGACGATATATTGATCGCTATCCGCACGAATTTAGCGGAGGACAACGTCAACGAATTGCTATTGCAAGAGCGTTATTGTGTGAGCCGGAAGTATTAATTCTTGATGAACCAATTTCGGCATTAGATGTTTCGCTTCAAATCCAAATTGTGCACTTGCTGCAAAAAATTCAAAAGGAACAAGGTTATACATATTTATTTATCGCGCACGATTTACCGATGGTTCACTATTTATGTGAAAAAGTAGCTGTCTTATACAAAGGAGAACTTGTTGAATTTGGAAATACGGACGAAGTATTCCGTAATCCACAACATTCTTATACAAAAACACTATTGGCATCAACACCAAAAATTTCAGGTTAAAGGAGAATGTAGGATGAAGAAGTTTTTACTGTTTGTCATTATGACTGTTTTAGCAATTACTTCTGTCGCTTGCGGTAAGAAAGAGACGCAAAAGGCGAGTGCTGGTAAGGGAGAAGGAGATCGATTAGTAACGAATATTGGTAGCGATCCATATACACTTGATTCCGCTATTGCGACAGATAGTACTTCAGGTTATGTAATTGGACATTTATTCTCAAGCTTATATACGCAAGATAGTGATGGAAAATATCAAAATGAATTAGCAGAGAAAGAAGAAGTAAATGCTGATGGAACTGAGTATACAATTCATTTAAAGAAAGATATTAAATGGTCAGATGGTTCTCCTATTACAGCAAATGATTTTGAATTTGCATGGAAGCGATTATTAAATCCGAAAACGGGTTCTATGAATGCGACAGAAATGTATTTTATTAAAGGGGCAGAGGCATACAATACTGGAAAAGGTGAAGAAGGACAAGTTGGTATTCAAGTTGTTGATCCTCAAACATTAAAGGTAACACTTGAGCACCCAGTGTCTTCCATTAAACAAAAATTAGCAAGCTCATTATTCATTCCATTATCAAAAAAATCAATTGATGATAATAATAAATTAAAAACAGATCCAAAAGAGTTAATTACGAACGGACCATTCACATTAAAAGAATGGAAGCATAATCAGGCTATTACGGTACAAAAAAATAAAGAATACTATGATAAAAAGGTAACATTAAAAGAAATTGAGTTTCGTATTATTCCAGATTCTAAAACAGCGTACCAATTATACAAATCAAAAGAATTAGATTTACTAAGTAGTTTACCGCAAGAAATGATTGAGAAAGAAAAAGGAAATAAAGAATATAAACGTGTTGCAGGATTTTCATCTTATATTTATTCGTTTAACGTAGAAAAAGAGCCGTTCACAAATGCGAAAGTACGTAAAGCATTCTCATTAGCAGTTGATCGTAAGTTTATTGTTGAAAAACTGTATAAAAACAATGCACAAGAAGCAAATGCATTCGTTCCAGAAGGAGCAAAAACACAAAGTGGGCGTGATTTCCGTAAAGAAAAAGGTGGTTACGTTAAATTTGATCCAGCAGAAGCGAAAAAATTATTAGAAGAAGGTATGAAAGAACAAGGCTGGTCTACATTACCTGAAGTAACATTAAAATTCACTACAGATACACAACATAAAAAAGTAGCAGAAGCAATGCAAGAAATGTTTAAGAAAAATCTTGGCGTAGATATTAAATTAGAAAATAAAGAGTGGAAGAGTTACATCGACACATATAAGCAAAGTGATTTCCAATTAGCTTATATGGGATGGGGCGGTTCTCTATTAGACCCAATTACTAAATTAGATTTATATGCAGGTGATGGTCCAAACAATTATGCAAAATGGCATAATAAAGAATTTGATGCTTTAGTGAAGGAAGCAGAAGTAGAACAAAATGAAGATAAGCGTTTTGATTTATTGCATAAAGCGGAAGATATTATGTTTACAGATTCACCATTAATTCCAATTATATTCCCGTCGGATTCCTATTTACAAAAACAAACGGTATCTGGACTTCAATATTATGTTGGATCTAAACCAGATTTAAGATATGCAAAAATAAAGAAGTAGGCAACCGCCTACTTCTTTATTTTATTTCTCTTTTATATTCTTTTTTCGTTCCATCAGAGAAGACAACTTCTAAATCGAATTTTTGATAGTCTTTATCAAGTTTGAACACGTTCACTACTTGATCGATTACTTCTTGGTCAGGAGTATCTTTATCAAATTTTAATTCTTGTAGAAGTGGGCTTAATTTTGTGATAGCCTCGTCTCCTGTTAATTTTACATCTGCTTTATGATCTTCAATTTTTGCTTCCATTTTCTTGTCAGCTGCTACATTTTTATAGTCTGCTTCGTAGTCTTTCTTTGTATCTTGGTAGTCTGCCTTTAAATCGAATTCATTGAAGTTTAGTTTTAAATCTGCAGGAGCCTCATTTTTTGCTTCTTCAGTCGTCTTTTTATTAGAAGTTGTGTCTTCTTTGGCAGGAGCTTTACATCCTGTTAATGCAGGTACTAGCATAAGAGCTAATAAAACTGATAGTAGAATTCTCATTATAAATTCCTCCTTATGTAAATTCGTTCTATACAAGTTTTTCCCAAAAACATGTAATTATGTATGTGTTGAAAATAAATTATTATCCTGCAGTCACAAGGACTAATCCGCAATTTAAATCAAAAACGATTTGTATGTATATGGTAAATTGAAGTTGTGAGGGAGGGGCTAAAATGCATGAAGAATATAAAGAGATAATAAAAAAATCAATTGAATATATAGAGAATCACTTACATGAGGAGCTTACAACAGAAAGAGTGGCATCCCACAGTGCAGTATCGATGTACCATTTTCATCGCATCTTTCAAAGATATGTTGGGATGAGTGTAACAGATTATATTCGAAAGAGAAGGTTAACTCATGCTGCGCAAGTTTTAGTGTCAACGGAGAGAGCTGTTATTGATATTGCAGTGCAATACGGTTTTTCCTCACAAGAGGCATTTACGAGAGCTTTTAAAAGAATGTTTCAATTACCACCAAAGAAATATCGAAAGTACTTTCAGTCATTTTATATAGAAAGAGAGGGTGTTTCAATGCAAAAAGGTATACCGAAAGGATGGATCTTAAGTGGAAGTCATCCTGCTGAATATGAGATGGGTTTAGATTATGAAGTTGTCCATCAAGGAAAAGTATCTGCATACATAAAAGCAAAAGAGAATGTTACGCATGGAGGATTTTCAACATTAATGCAAATGTTCCGAGCGGATAAATATGTAGGGAAGAGATTACGTTTTACAGCATTTATTAAGAGTGAAAATGTAAGAGATTGGGCAGGATTGTGGATGCGAGTAGATGGAAAAGATACAGAACCGCTCGCTATGGATAATATGCAAAATCGCCCCATTAAAAATACGAATAACTGGCAATCGTACTCGGTTGTATTAGATATAAAAGAAGAAGCACTTGGTATTGCATTTGGTGTTTTATTATCAGGAGAAGGTTGTGTGTGGCTAGATAGTATTCGATTTGATGAAGTAGATGAAAAAATCCCTTCAACAGATTTGGCAGAGAACTTTTATGAAACACTTTTAGAAGATCCGGTGAATCTACAGTTTGAAGAAGTAGAAAAATAAAAACAAGGAGAAAAGATATGCTCAAATATGTAAAACTAATAAGTATTAGTTTAGTAATATCGTCTTGTATTATGGGAATTAATTATTTAGTTAGCTATCTTTGGTCAGGGCATATACCTTCTTTGACGTGGAGAACATATTTGATGTTTGTGTTTATATTTATGATGAGTTTTGGTTCAATGCAAAAAGAAGGAAAAGAGGATTATTGACAATAGTCTTTTTCGCCTTTCTTTCATTAACACAAATGGTTGTAACTGTGCCACATGAAATGCTTTCTAAAACATATCAAACAATTAGTGAATTATTTCCTGCAACATATGCAGCGAATGGCTATTATACAATAATATTTGGAGGAGTTAGTTTAGAGAGAAATATTATTTCATTATTAGTTATTGTATTGGTTACACAATCAGTAGCAGTGATGACTTTAGCTATAAAAGGAATGGTAAAGGGAAGAAGAAGCTCTGTAGTTAAAGAAGTATAAAATAAAAAGGTATCCTCGGTGGGATACCTTTTTATTAGCACTTATTATTTTGTAACTTCTGTCCACTTGTAGTTAAACTCACCACCGAAGTCAGTTGTTACAAGTCCTTTAATGAAAGAGCGTTGTAAGTAAGAACGGCCTTGTTGGTATAAAGGAGCGACAGCGCCGTCTTGTAATAGAATTTTTTCAGCTTGCTTCATTGCTTCAAAGCGTGCTTTTTCATCGCCAGCTAAATCTGTTTTCACTTTATGAATTAGCTCATCGTACTCTTTGTTAGAGTATTTATCGAAGTTATAAGCACTATCTGTTGTAAATAAATCTAAGAATGTAATTGGATCAGCGAAGTCAGGGCCCCAGCCGTCAATACCAATTTCATAGTCACCACTTAATAGTAGTTTTAGCTGTTGTTTACGTGGTTGTGGTTTTAAATTCACTTTTAATCCATCTAGGTTCTTTTCTAATTCACCTTTTAAATATTCACCAGTCTTTTTAGCTAAAGCGTTGTCACTTGTTAATAGTTCGATTGTTACTTTGTCAGTACCAAGTTCTTGTTTTGCTTTTTTCCAGTTTTCTTTCGCTGTTTTCACATCATCCTTGACTAGATTTCCATTTTCTTTACGGAAGTCATTGCCTTCTGGGCTCTTTGCAAATTTCGCAGGAACCATTCCTTCAGCTGGAACAGCGCCGTTATTTAAGATTGTTTCTACGTAAGCTTTTTTATTCATTGCGCCGTTAATAGCAAGGCGTGCATGTTGATTTTTTAATGTTTCATTTTTCTGATTTAATCGTAAGAATTGAATACCGACTTCAGCGCGTTCTTTGAAGTTTGGATCGCTCTTATATTTATCAACAAACTCTGCAGTTAAAGCAACACGATCAATTTGTCCTGAATCATATAAGTTCACTTCTGTAGAC
The DNA here is from genome assembly GCF_057924895.1 of Bacillus sp. LH1. Taxonomy (NCBI): domain Bacteria; kingdom Bacillati; phylum Bacillota; class Bacilli; order Caryophanales; family Bacillaceae; genus Bacillus; species Bacillus sp. LH1. The sequence continues at coordinate 203,732 of NZ_CM175007.1, forward strand.
TTATCTTTAACGACATTGAAGTTGATTTCTTCTAATTTTACAGTTTTAGCATCCCAATAGTTAGGATTTTTCTTCAATTGGAAGCTTTGTTCATGTTTCCAGTTATCTAATGTGAAAGCACCGTTATAAATTAAATGATTTGTTTCTAAACCATATTTATCGCCTTGAGACTTTAAGTACTCTTCATTAATTGGTAAGAATGTTGAGAATGTAGTTAAGCTTAAGAAGTAGGGAACAGGACGGTCTAGTTGTACTTCTAACGTTTTATCATCAACAGCTTTGACCCCTAGTTGATCAATTGGCAATTGTTTTTGGTTTATTTGTTTCGCATTCTTTATATCGAAGAATAAGAATGCGTATTCAGCTGCTGTATCAGGATTTACGGCACGTTGCCAAGCGAAGGCAAAGTCCTTTGCTGTAACAGGAGTACCGTTTGACCATTTTGAATCACGGAGATGGAATGTATATTTTGTTTTATCGGGACTAATGTCAACCGACTCAGCGACACCAGGAACCGGTTTATTATCTTCTCCCATTGCATATAGCCCTTCAAAAACATTACGCATTACGTTCATGGATTCCCCATCCGTTGCTTTTGCAACATCCATTGTTGGAATTTCTGAAGCGAATGATAAGTTAATTGCCTGTTTATCAGGTGCTTTATCGTTTGCTTTCGCTCCGCTTGCATTATCTTTATTTCCCCCGCAAGCAGTTAGTAATAGACTTGCCCCTAAAACAGATGCAACAACAGGTACAACTTTTTTCTTCATTGTTCGTTCCTCCCTAAATGTGTTGTTCGTAACGTCATAATGTCCGTGTCTTGAAGTAGCTATAGAAGGAGATAAAACCTATTATAAATATTTGTTTATAGGTAATCAGGTGTTCTATATGTATATACATGTCGAACTATAATCTATCGTTATATGTTTCAACGTAGTAGACATTATATTTTGATGGTGAAATATTTTGTTTCTTTGATTATTTAGAATATTAACGCTGAAAAGAACTATATGTCAATAATAAAAATAGATTGTTAATTTCTCAGAATAATATATTAAAAAAGCAGATTCTCATGTGTGAGAGAACCTATTTTTAATATATTTTGCTAAAAAAACAATTGGTGTGGGCTAATAATAAGTGGGGATGAAGAAACCCCCACTTATTAAAGTTTCACTTTATTTTTCAATTTTTGCCCACTTGAAGTTTAATTGACCTGCAAAGTCTACTTGCACAATTCCTTTCACATAAGAACGTTCTAAATAAGATTCGCCTTTTTGGTAAAGAGGAGCGATAACAGAGTCTTTAAATAATATTTTCTCGGATGCTAGTAATGCTTCCCAGCGAGCTTTTTCATCACCAGCTAAAGTTGTTTTCACTTTTGCTATTGTTTCATCGAATTCCTTATTAGAGTAATGATCTAAGTTATAAGGGTTATTCGTTGTAAATAGCTCAAGGAATGTAATTGGATCCGCAAAGTCAGGGCTCCAGCCATCAATTCCGATTTCGTAGTCACCTTTTAATAAAAGCGAAACTTGTTGCTTACGCGGCTGAGGTTTTATATTTACTGTTAATCCATCTAGATTCTTTTCTAGTTGTCCTTTTAAGAATTCACCAGTTTTCTTATCAAGGTCAGCATCACTCGTTAATAATTCTAATGTTATCTTTTCAGAACCAAGCTCTTGTTTAGCTTTTTTCCATAACTCTTGTGCAGATTTTGTATCAACTTTTGTTAAATCGCCGTTTGCAGTACGGAAGTCTTTTCCTTCAGGTCCTTTTGCAAAGTTTTTTGGAACGAGACCAAATGTTGGTGTAGAGCCATCATTTAATAACGTATTTACAAAGGATTTTCTATCAATTGTTTGATCAATTGCTTGGCGTGCAGAAACGTTTTGAAGTACTTTGTTTTGTTGATTCATACGTAAAAATTGTACGCCTACGTTTGGACGTTCTTTAAAGTTAGCATCCTTTTTATATTTATCGACGAAGTCAGATGTTAGTTTTATACGATCTAATTGTTTTGACTCGAATAAATTTACTTCTGTTGATTTTTCTTTTACGACATTAAAATTGATTTCTTCTAGTTTGACAGTATCTTTATCCCAATAGGTAGGGTTCTTCTTAAATTTAAAGCTTTGTTCGTGCTTCCAATCGCTTAGTGTAAAAGCTCCATTGTACAAGATTGTATTATCTTCTAAAGCGTACTTATCACCTTGTACTTTAAAGAATTCCTCATTAATTGGTAGAAATGTTGGGAACGCTGTTAAGCTAATAAAATAAGGAACAGGACGCTCTAATTCTACCTCAAACGTATGGTCATCAACTGCTTTTACACCAAGTTGGTCGGCTGGAAGTTCTTTGTTGTTAATTTTTGTTGCGTTTTTAATATCAAAGAATAAAAATGCATATTCAGAGGCTGTTGCTGGATCTACGGCACGTTGCCAAGCGAACACAAAATCTTTAGCTGTAACAGGAGTGCCGTTTGACCATTTTGAATCTCGCAAATGGAATGTGTATTTCGTTTTATCGCCACTTACTTCATGAGATTTTGCAACACCAGGAACAGGTTTGTTACCTTCACCAAGATTATACAAACCTTCAAATACGTTTCTCATTACTTGACCAGAATCAGTATCTGTAGCACGAGCCGTATCCATTGTTCGTATTTCAGTAGGTGAAGATAAGTTTAAAACCTGTTTACTAGGTGCCTCGTCTTTTGCATTTGCTCCGCTTGCTTCGTTTTTATAACTACCGCAACCAGTTAATAAAATACTTACTCCTACAACTGATGCAATACCGGGTACAAACTTCTTTTTCATTTGATTTTCCTCCTAAATAATTAAGTTTGGATGATGATGAGGGAAATGAAAAATAAAAAATCCCTCTTTTCATATTGAGAAAGAGGGATTTTTACGTACAAGTTATGCACCCGTATATAAACGAAGTCCCTCATTCTATCTTTCAAGCATAAAGCTTGCAGGAAGTGGCACAGTATTCAAAATGAACCTGTTGCCGAGGTTTCAAAGGGCCAGTCCCTCCACCTCTCTTGATACAATGAGTAAACGAATAAATTTTATTAATTTTTGTGTTTCTTTGATAATTCAAAATCTTACACCTTGAATAATGAAGTGTCAACTAAATGAAATATAGTTTAAATTTTCAGTTTTATTAAATAGAAAAACCACTGCATATGGCAGTGGTTTTTCTACTAGAAGTTAAAGTTATCTGGATCTGGACCAACGCGACGATCTTCATTTAAAGCTTGAATTGCTTTCATATCATCAGCACTTAATTCAAAGTCGAAGATGTTTGCATTTTCAATAATGCGATGTTCTTTAATTGATTTGGGAATTGTTACAACTTCGTTTTGTAAATCCCAACGTAAAATAATTTGCGCAGTTGATTTATTATATTTTGTCGCAATTTCTTGTAACGTTGGATTATCTAGTAGTTGTCCTTGCATTAATGGTGACCAAGCTTCAAGCTGGATATTATGTTCTTTACAGAATGCATGTAACTCTTCTTGTGCTAAACGTGGGTGGTATTCCACTTGGTTGACCATTGGCTTAATTTCAGCAATTTCAAATACGTCTTGTAAGTGGTGAATGTGGAAATTACTCACACCGATAGCGCGAACACGGCCATCTTTATAAAGTGTTTCTAATGCTTTCCATGATTCAGTATATTTCCCTTTTACAGGCCAATGTACTAAATATAAATCTAAATATTCTAGACCTAATTTCTCTAATGTAGTTTCAAATGCTTGAAGCGTTGTTTCATATCCTTGATCGCTATTCCATACTTTTGAGGTAATAAATAATTCTTCACGTGAAACACCGGATTCACGAATCGCTTGCCCAACGCCTTCTTCATTTTGATAGATTGCTGCAGTATCGATGCTGCGGTAGCCATTTTTAATTGCTGCTTTTACAGAATCAATTACTTCTGAACCATCTTCTACTTTAAAAACACCTAAACCAAACCAAGGCATTTTTACACCGTTATGTAATGTTGTATAGTCTTTTAAACTTGTTAAAATCATATTATTTCCCCCTAGCTTTTTTGTTTGTTGCTTCTACTGCTTTTTGAATTGCCTCTGAAAAATTATATTCGTATAAAATTTTGAGACCTTCAGCTGTGGAACCACCTGGCGTTGTTACTTGTTCGCGAAGGTTAGCTGGATTTTGCGTTTGTTCAAGCATAGAAGCAGAGCCAGAAATCATTTGAATGACAAGATGTTTTGCGGTTTCTTCATCAACTCCATAACTTTTTGTTGCTTCAATTAAGCTTTCAGCAAAGTAATAAAGGAAGGCTGGTGCACTTCCAGTAACTGCAGTAAGCTGATGAACTTCTTCCTCAGTACAAAGTTGCGAAGTACCAATACCTTTTAAAAGTAGTTGCAGGGTTTCTTGATGTATCTCGTTTACTGATTGTCCCATTGTATATAAGGAGATAGACTTTCCAATTTCAGCAGCTGTATTAGGCATAATCCAAGCAACAGGCGTGCCTTTTGGGAGTCTAGCTTCTAAATAAGATGGTCCAATGCCAGCTGCTACTGTTACGACTAGTTGATTTGATATTAACGGAGATAGCTCAGCTAATAACTCTTCATGAGCCGAAGGTGGCATTGCTAAAACAACCGTATCAACAGATGTAACATGCTGTTTCCAATCTGTTGTAGTAGACACATTATATTGATGTTGTAACTGTTTTAGCTTTTCTATGTTGCTTCGGTTAGAGACGATAATTTCTTCGATGTACTCTTTGCTTGTTTTAAGTAATCCGGAAAATATAGCTTCTGCCATACGACCGGCACCAATAAATAAAATTCGATGTTTAGTTAGCATATCCTTTATTCCTTTCTAGTAGAGATATGTTATAAAAACGATATCATCTTTAAGAGAATTTTGTAAAAAGAAAAGACTTACCGTAGATGGAATGGATAATGAGAAGGCGGAAATTCATGGTAAAGGAAAGAGCTATTCCTTATACTGGTGATAGGGAATTTATTACACATCTGGGGAGAGATAAATATGGTTAGAAGTCCACTTTTTTTACTTGTTTCTAGTATTATTTGTGTATTAGTTGGATTGTATATTCAATCGAGTTATATTGAAATTTTCGCATCAATTATGGGAATCATTAATGTTTGGTTATTAGCGAGAGAAAAAGTATCCAACTTTTTATTTGGCATGATTACTGTTGCGGTATTTCTATACATTTTTATTACACAAGGTTTATATGCAATGGCAGTATTAGCCGCTTTTCAATTTATATTTAATGTATATGGTTGGTATTATTGGATTGCACGAAGTGGGGAGGGCGAGGTAAAAGCAACAGTTCGTTTAGATTTGAAAGGGTGGACTTTTTATATAAGTTTTATTTTAGTTGCTTGGATTGGTTGGGGTTATTATCAAGTCCGTTATTTAGAGTCAACAAGTCCATATTTAGACGCTTTAAATGCCGTATTGGGACTAGTGGCTCAATTTATGTTAAGTCGAAAAATATTAGAAAACTGGCATTTATGGATTTTATATAACGTAGTTAGCATTGTAATTTATATTTCTACTGGTTTATACGTCATGCTAATATTAGCTATTATTAATCTCTTTATATGTGTAGCTGGTTTGCTAGAGTGGAAGAGCAATTATAAGGGGCAAGAACATACAAATAATTATATCTAGAAAATAATTAGAATTAAAAAACCCCTGAAGTACATATGCTTCAGGGGTTTACTAATAGAATATAAGATTATGCTTTTGTCATACCAAGTAATACAGCGCCGCCGATAATTAAAACACTACCTAGTGCAATAAAGATCAATTGACGTTTTGTTTTCTTTTCACCTAAGAATACAATCGCACCGAATGTTGAGATAATGATTCCAGTTTGAGATAATGGGAAGCTTGTTGCTACTCCAACACGTGGTAATGAAAGAAGTAAGAATAAGTTTCCAGTTCCCCATAGTAAACCAGACAAAGCATTACGGATTGCATATTTGTTAAATGGTTTATGTTTAGACGTCAGTACAACCGCACCAACAAACATACCAACTGCTTGTGGTAAAATAGCAGACCAACCATCGATATTATACCAACGAATAATAATTACATATACAAGATAGCCGAAAGTAGAAACAATTAAAGTAAGAAGTCCTTTTTTCAATTGTCCAGGTGGCTGAGCATTTTCTTTATCATCTAATGATGTGAATACAACACCAACTACGATTAATAGGATTGCAATCGTTCCCAGAATGATCGTTGTAGTAGTAGTCCACTCACGGAAAGCGATAACCCCAAAGATAGAAGTTGCAACAAGTTGCATACCAGTAGAAATCGTTACAGTAGTTGAAACACCTAGTTTTTCAACTGTTTTTAATTGGTTTACTTGTCCTAAAGCCCAGAATAAACCTGAAATAAAACCAACAATTAAGATTGTCATTGTTAAAGCTGGTTGAGTAAATACATACATAATTGTTGCGAAGAATAGAGCACCGATTGTCATACCTACCGTTTGGCTATATGCACCACCGCCCATTTTTACGCTTACTAATAAGATGTTTCCCCATGCAATTGCAGGAAGAAGCGCTAATAAAATGTCCATTACAAGACTCCCTTCGGTTTGCTATACCAATATAGTTACATATCGTTCTAACGATCGGTAATGCCCCACTAATAGAGTAGAAGATTACCGATCGCTAAAACAGGATGAAGAATTCACGATATAAATGCGTTTTCATTTCTTCATTTTTTGAAACACCTCCATATAATAACAGGAAATTGCCTATTTTAGAAAGTGAATTCAAATAAAATGTATATTTTAATAAGAGGTAAAATTCAGTTATTTCCCGGTGGTATATTTTATTTCCTAAGAAATAAAGAAGCAGCTTCGAAAAAAGCTGCTTTAAGAGTTAGTAATTCTTTTATTAATAAGTTGAATACATAGTAGAAATACGAGTGACATACCGATAGTAATAACTACAAGTGTCCATGCGAGTTGCATATTACTTGCATCAATAGCCATGTAAATTGCAGTTGGGATTGTCTGTGTTTTACCAGGAATGTTCCCGGCAAACATAAGTGTAGCACCAAATTCACCGAGCGCGCGGACAAAGCTCAAAATCATCCCGCTTAGTAAGGCAGGAAATGCGAGCGGAAGTGTAACGTGCAGAAAAACTTGATATTCACTTGCGCCAAGGTCACGAGCACTTTCTTCAATTTGTACATTTGCGATAGAAAATCCCGTTTTCGCTGATTGGTACATAAGCGGAAATGCAACAACTGTAGAAGCAATGATCGCAGCAGTAGATGTGAACATAATAGACTGCTGAAATAATGATTCAACCCACTTTCCGATCGGGCTGTTGTTTCCAAAGATGATAATGAGAAAGAAGCCGATAACAGTTGGTGGAAGTACCATTGGTAATAAAAATATGGTTTCTAATAGTACTTTATATCGCCATGAGGAGCGAGCTAGTGCTCGCCCGACAATTGTCCCTAAAATTGTAACGAGAATAGTGGCGCATGCAGCTACTCTTAAAGATAGAAAGACAGGCGATAAAATAGCATCAATGCTCATAGTAATTACGACAGGACTGTAAATCCATATTTTTTAAAGATAGATTGTGCATCTTTTGACTGCAAATACTCATAAAATGAAGTCGCCTCTTTCTTATGTTTAGATTCCTTTATAACACCTAAAGGATAGTGGATTGGCTCATGAGAAGTAGCTGCTGCTGTCTCACCAATCTTTACTTTATCCGAAATGAGAGCATCTGTTTTGTATACGATACCAGCATCGACATTCCCTGTTTCTACATATGTTAACACTTGGCGAACATCTTTTGTAAATACGACTTTATTTTGAACATCATTCCAAAGGTTTTCGTGTGTTAGAGAAGCCTTTGCATATTTGCCAGCAGGTACAGATTCAGGTGTACCAAGTGCAATTTTTTTGATTTTCTCATCTTTTAAATCTTGAAATTTTGTAAGAGAACTATCTTTAGGGATGACTAGAACTAGTTCATTTCCAAGAAGATTTTTCCCCTCTTTTTCATTAATGAATCCTTTTTTTACAAGGGTTTGGAATTTATCTTCTGCTGCTGAGAAGAATAAATCAGCAGGTGCACCTTGTTCAATTTGTTGTTGAAGTGCTCCAGAAGCACCGAAGTTAAAAGAAAGTTTGATATTTGGCTCTTTTTCTTTATATTGTTTTTCGATTTCTTTTAATGCATCTTGTAAGCTTGCAGCAGCTGAGATAGTCAGTTCAACTGTTTTATCCTCTTTAGCAGCTGACTTTGTATGCTTTTCCCAACTTGTACAAGCAGCGCTAAATATAAGAAGGAAAGAAAGTATAAGTGCCCCGATGGAACGTAATATAAATTTATTCATAAAAAAATCCCCTTTCATTTTGACACATCTAATTATAACTAAATATAACTAAATATAACTAGTTATAATTGAATGTAATTTGAACATATGTCTATTTTTAAAAAATAGGAGAAATATTCTTTTCTTTGTTACAATGAAAGAAGAAAGTGAGGAATCGTCTATGGATCATCATTCCTACACAACGGAAGAAGTAGCAAAGCGATTAAAAGTATCAAAATTAACTGTATACGACTTAATTAAAAAAGGAGAACTTCCTTCTTATAGAGTTGGTAGACAGATGCGCATTGATGCAGCAGATTTAGATCAATATATAAAGCAAATGAAAACAGGGAAAGTACAAGTTAATCCTGTGAAAAACGATGGTAGTAGTATCTTGAACACGTGTATTATTAGTGGTCAAGAACTAACGTTAGATATGTTAGCTAAACGTATAGAAAATCGTTTGCCAAGTTCTAATGTTTTAAGAGCGTATCAAGGTAGCTTAACGAGTTTAGTGAAAATGTATCAAGGAGAAGGAAGTATCGTTAGTTTGCATTTGTTTGATGGTGAAACGGGTACATATAATATTCCTTACGTAAAACGTATTTTAGTAGGACAGCCATGTCTTATGATTAATTTATTGTCCAGAAATGTAGGGTTTTATGTTCAAAAAGGAAATCCGAAGAAAATAAAGACATGGGCTGACATATCCGGGTCCACTATAAAGTTTGTGAATCGAGAAAAGGGTTCTGGTATTAGAGTGTTAGTGGATGAACAATTACGAATCCGAAAATTAAATAAAGCTGATATTAGTGGATATGAATGGGAAGAATCGAATCATCTTGGTGTTGCCACGCAAGTTGCAAATGGAAAAGCTGATGTAGGAGTAGGTTCAGAAAAGTTTTCGCAAATTGTAAATGTGGACTTTATTCCAATCATGAAAGAACAGTATGATTTAGTAATTTTGAAGAATAAAGAAAATGAAGAGCTGATTGAAGTTGTGAAAGACATTCTGCAATCGGAAGAATTTCATAATGAATTAAATGCGATTGGCGGATATGATATTACGAAAACAGGTCAAATTGTATATGAAATAAAGTGAAACTTTAATCAGTGTGGGGGTTCTTCATCCCCCACTGATTATTAGCCTTCACCAATCGGACTTTTATGGGCAGCCCGACCCCCACCTAATTTCTTTGCTTTCGCTGAATTTTGAGGTGGGGGTCTTACTGCCCATTAAAGCGGGACAAACTAAAAAGCTGCTTGTCTATAAGACGAGCAGCTTTTTCTATATATAAAGGGGTTTGGGGAAACAAAGTGTTAAATAAGACCTTGAGCAAGTGTATAAATGAAAGCCGTAAGAAGAGTAGCTCCACTTGCAAGTCCGATAAAGTCTGATTTGTTGAAAGTAATGTTGTTCATTATAATCTCTCCTTATTTGTTTAATGTAGTTGCAACAGCTTTTGCATCGACAAGTGCGGATAGCACCATGCCCATTGTATTTAAAAATTTATTTGATTTCATATTGTTCATCATGCGTATCCGCTCCTTTTCGAATAGTTGTTGCCCTGCTTATGTCTTAATTATAGGGAATATGGATACTTCCAACTATCGAATTAGCTTACGAAAGACTTACACTTTTGTAAGAAAAAAAGACATTCATGTAAGAATGTCTTTCACAGCATATTGATATGATGATGGTCTTCAATAGTTTTTAAAAAACTACGCATTGAATTCGTCATATAGCTATCTTTACGGCGTATGAAAACCGTTGAAATACTGCCGTATTTTTCAGGGATTGCATGACAATGTACCTTACCTGCTTTAGAAAGATGATGGACAGCAGACTGTGGTACGAGTGTAATTCCGAGACCGAGTGCAACACTGTTTAATATTGTCTCTAATATATTGAATTCCATAATTCTTTTTGGTAGCAAACCTTCGTCTTTAAGCCAACGTTCTAGTTTGGAGCGGTATCCACATCCTTGGTTAAAAACGAGTAGAGGCGTTGTTGTAAATTCCTCTATATGAAAGGCTTTATTTTGTGTTATAAGCATTAATTTCTCTGTACTAACATCGTATTGTTCGATTAGTGGATGTTTAATAGGACCTGATATAAAGGCGCCATCTAATTGATGATCAAGTACTTCTCTAATTAATTCTTCTGTTAGACCCGCTTGTAATGATAAATCGACATTCGGATAGCTTTTATAGTAAGAAGATAAAATGGTAGGCAGTGTACTTACTGTTTCGACTGTACCGATTTTTAATATACCAGAAGGTGTTTCGCTATCTAAAAATACTTGTTTTAGTTCGTCGACATCTTGCAAAATTTTACTAACATAAACGAGCATTTTTCTTCCTTCAGCTGTTAAAGTCATTCCTCGTTTATGGCGGTAAAAGAGTGGGGTTTTTAATTCGTTTTCTAGTTGTTTAATACGTGCAGTTACATTTGATTGTACATAATTTAATTCCTTTGCTGCGCTACTTACACTACCCTGATCGGCAACGCTTTTAAAGATTTGTAAGTCTCTTAATTCCATTTTGTAATCCCCCTTGATGTTAACTATCATTATAAATGATAGTTAACATCATTTTGAATCATTTTACGTGATATATTTTTTCTTTTACAATTTTCTTTGTGCAAATAGAAAGAAACGGGGGATTGCGGTGAGAAGAGGTCAAATGATAATAGGGGCTTTGGCGTGTTTAATTGCGAGTATGTCATGGGGAGCGATGTTTCCAGTTGCTGATCATGCGCTAGAATACATAGATCCATTTTATTTTTCGCTTATTCGCTATGGAGCAGTGGCGATAATGCTGATTGTATTGTTGTTAGTGAAAGAAGGAAAACAGGCATTTTGTTTAGAGGGAAGAGGAAAGTTACTCGTCTTTTTTGGAACGATGGCATTTACAGTATATAATGTCCTCATATTTTTAGGGCAAATGTTAATGGGTAAGTCGGGTGTAATGGTAGCTTCCATTATGGAAGCACTTATGCCGATGATTTCTATTTGTATTTTATGGGGATATAAGCATATAAAACCGAAGAAGTATATGATAACGAGTATGGTTATTGCTTTTGTAGGAGCTGTGTTTGTTATTACAAAAGGTGACATGAGTTTCTTTGTAACATTGAAAGATAATATGTTCCCATTAGCATTTATATTTATTGGTGTTGTAGGGTGGGTTATTTATACGATGGGTGGTCAAACTTGTAGTGATTGGTCAACATTACGTTATTCTACGTTGACGTGTGTATTCGGTACGACTGTTACAGGAATTATAACGGTAATTATTACGTCGCTTGGATATATTTCAGTTCCGAGTATGGGAACGATTTCTATTGTGAAATATGATTTGTTATTCATGATGACATTGCCAGGTATTGTAGCGCTACTTGCTTGGAACTATGGTGTGAAGATTTTATCATCCATTAATGGGATTTTATTTATTAATTTTGTACCAATTACGACTTTAGCTATTATGATGATGCAAGGGTATCAAATCACAATGTTTGATATTATAGGGACTGTACTTGTTATTGCAGCGCTTATTCGCAATAACGTTTGCCAGAGAAAAGAAGAAAATATAAATAAGAGAGTTTTACAAGAAGAACAATTACGTCAAGCTGTTTAATAGGCAAATGGAGGATTTCACATGTTAGAAAGTTTATTGTTTTTCTTCGCCGTCGGAGTTGCCTGTGAGCTTGCAGCAATTAATCGAAATGGTCGTAAAAAGATAAAACAACAAGTTGAGCTGATACAGCTTTTAAAAGAATTGAAAGAAAGAAAAAATTAAAAAGACGACCGGGCATAGACGGTCGTCTTTTTCTATATAAAGGGGAAAGGGGACACAAAGTTATACAAGCGTAGCAGCGTAAATGAAAGCAGTAAGAAGAAGAGAGCCGCTAGCTAATCCTAAAAAATCTAATTTGTTAAAAGTAATGTTATTCATAATACATTCTCCTTACTTGTTTAATGCAGAAGCAACAGCTTTTGCATCGAAAAGAGCCGATAATACCATGCCCATTGTATTTAAGAAATTGTTCGTTTTCATTTTGTTCATCATATTGATCCACTCCTTTTCGAATAATTGTTGCCCTGTTTCTGACTTAATTGTATGAAATATAGTAAGAAGTAACTATCGAATTAGCTTACAAGAAAATTACACTTTTGTAAGAATTGAAATTTAACAATTCATCCTTAATTTTATTACCAACTCCTAAAACTTAGTGTTATAATTATTATAAGAATATGATTATACTTCGGATGTTTAGAAAGGAACGAAATAAATGTATAAACCAATTACATTTTTGTTGAAATATATATTTAAAACAGCTGGGAAAGTAGAAGTACAAGGAAGAGAAAAGCTACCAGAAGGTGGACCCTATGTTGTTGCATGTACACATACAAGTTTTATGGATGTATTAATGTTAGCTACAGGGATGTATCCAACTCAAATTCATTACATGGCCAAAAAAGAATTATTTGAAGGGAAATTCAAAAATTGGTTCTTTAAAAATGTAAATGCATTCCCTGTAGATCGTGCGAATCCAGGACCAAGTACACTTAAAATCCCATCACGTTTATTAAAAGAAGGAAAGGTAGTAGGGATTTTTCCGAGTGGAACAAGATCAGCGGAAGATGTTTCATTAAAAGCGGGTGCTGTGACAATTGCGATGCGTTCCAATGTTCCGTTAGTACCAGCAGCTTATGTTGGTCCATCAAGTGTAAAAGAATTAATAAAGGGGAAAAAGGCACAATTGATTTTTGGAGATCCAATTCAAATTGAGGCTGGAGAACAAATAGATCGAAAAACCGCTATGAAAATGATGACGGATCAATTAAATGAGAAGTTTGAGGAGTTAAAAGAAGCTTTGCAATCAAATCAAAAATAAGAAAAGACGACCGGGCATAGACGGTCGTCTTTTCTATTACTATTTATAATAAAGGGGAAAGGGGACACAAAGTTATACAAGCGTAGCGGCGTAAATAAAAGCAGTAAGAAGAATCGAGCCACTAGCTAGTCCTAAAAAATCTAATTTGTTAAAAGTGATGTTATTCATAATACATTCTCCTTACTTGTTTAATGTAGAAGCAACAGCTTTTGCGTCGATAAGAGCGGAAAATACCATGCCCATTGTATGTAAGAAATTGTTCGTTTTTATTTTGTTCATCATATTAATCCGCTCCTTTTCGAATAGTTGTTACCTTGTTTCTGACTTAATTGTATGAAATGTTGCGGAAAGTCACTATCGAATTAGCTTACAGAAAAATTACACTTTTGTAAGAGAAACGAATGAAGGTGTAATGATAAGAAGATTTGACATATGTTCATGAGATTCATTAAGTTAAAGGTAGAGGTGAGTGTATGGCTAATATTAAAGATATTGCAAAGATGGCGGGAGTTTCAGTTACGACTGTTTCGAGAGTGTTGAATGATCACCCATATGTAAGTGAAGAAAAAAGAAAAGCGGTTATAGAGATAGTTGAGAAATTGAATTACTCGCAAAACGCAAATGCTGTTCATTTATCAAAAGGAAAAACGAATATTGTTGGTGTGATTTTACCGTATATTAATCATCCGTGTTTTGATGCGATGGTGAGCGGAATGATGGAGGCTGCGTTAGCGCATAATTACAGGGTGCTACTTTGCCAAACGAATTATAATAAAAAAGAAGAAATGAAAAGTTTACATATGTTAAAAACAAAACAATTGGATGGTCTTATTATTTGTTCACGTGCAAATGATTGGGAAACGATAGAACCGTATGCTTCTTACGGCGCAATAATTGCTTGTGAAGACAATGATATTTCAAACATCTCAAGTGTATATACGAATCATTCAGCGGCCTTTCAATTAGGAATGGATTATTTGATTGAGAAAGGTTATAAAAAAATTGGTTATTGTACGGGAAGAAAATTAGGGCCGAGTAGTCAAAAGCGTTTTGATGTTTATAAACAGCAATTGCAATCTATAGACGAAGAGGTTAATGAAGAATGGATTTTTACAGAATGTTTTACACTAGAAGATGGTGTAAAAGTGGCTCATAAGTTAAAAGAGATGCAGGATCTTCCTGAAGCATTAATAGTAGCAGGTGATGAAGTTGCGATTGGGGTTATGACAGAGGTTGAAAAATTAGGGATTCAAGTTCCTGAGGATTTAGCGATTATTGGCTTTGATAATCAACCTATCTCGCAAGTGTTACAATTGACAACTATTGATCAAAATTTAAAGGAGATAGGGAAAACTGCTTTTGAAATGTTGCATAGAAAAGTGAATGACGAGAGTTCTGAACAAGAAAAGCTGGAAATTCCATACGAACTTGTGGAACGCTCTACAGTTTAATCGTAATCCGTTATGTGTATAATCGCATAACGGATTATTTTTTTGAAATATCTTTGACAGGAAACGCGTTTCATACTTTATAAAGGAGTTAAACCGGTCTGTAATAATCCATGGATTCTTTTCAAGTGTTAATGCAGTGAATAGAATTTGGAGGAATATGCATGAATGAACTTTTATCGAGTATGAAAAAGTATGTAGATGATGATGAAAAGATTCTGGCTTTTGTGGTAGGGATATTTGAGAAGGATAATTTTATATTATCGTATCAACATGGGGTTTTTGTTGCCACTACTAGACGTCTCCTTTTTTACGGGAAATTTCCGTACTATTCTTCAACATTTAAAGAGTATTCATATTTGTATATAGATAGCATAGATTTTCATCCGTATTTTGAATTTACTTGTAGTCATGAAACCATTCGCGCTAAGTATATTCAGAAAGGGAATGTGGAGCGATTTGTCCGTGCAGTTAGAGCAAATATGAATAATTAATCAACCCTCTGTTTAAACATAATATTTCAATTTTCAAGAGGGAAAATGCGGAATAAAAACCACTTCTAAACCTCTAGGAGATAGTGATACAATGTCAAATGGGGGGAGGGTATGAACTATGGTTAATCAACGTATAAAGGAAATAACACTAATTACAATTGGTTCATTATTATTCGCAATTGGTATTAATTACTTTGCAATTCCAAACCGTTTATCGGAAGGTGGAATTATTGGTTTAACGGTTGTTACGTACTACTTATTTGATTGGTCACCAGGAATTGTGAACTTTGCTATAAATGCAATTTTACTAGCTGTTGGTTATAAATTTTTTGATAAGAAAACAATGATTTATACAATTTTAGGGATTGTAGAAACATCTTTGTTTTTATACGTTACAGAACATATTGAGTATCATGTAAATAGTGATACATTATTAGCAGCTTTATTTGCTGGTTTATTTGTGGGAATTGGATTAGGTTGTATGTTCAAAGCCGGAGGTACATCGGGAGGATCAGCAATCTTAGCTCAGTTAGCAAATCAATATTTAGGTTGGAGTGTAGGTAAAGGCGTACTAATTATTGATATTGTTGTAATTGCTGGTTCTGTATTTATAATAGGGCAAGAAAAGGCGATGTATACACTTGTGGCTGTGTTCATTGGAGCGAAGGTGATTGATTTCATTGTAGAAGGAATGGACACAAAAACGGCTGTTACGATTATTTCGAATCAACCAGATTTAATTCGTGAAGCTATTACGAAAAATATGACACGCGGTGTTACTGTATTAGAAGGGCGCGGCGGATATACTGGTAAAAATAAAGAAGTTTTATATGTTGTTATTAATAAACAAGAGCTTGTTAAGTTAAAACAAGTTATTAGCCGGGTAGATGAAGATGCTTTCGTTGTTATACATGATGTACGTGATGTACTTGGCGGTGGCTTTAAAGCAAGCTAAAAGGTGAACGAGTAAATTCGTTCACCTTTTTTAATTCTTACAAAAATGTAAGTGTAATGTAATGAGATTCAATAGTAGATTTTATTCCCCCTTTTTAAAATGGATGTATATATATCCTGCAGAGGAGGAATGTTTATTATGAAGAAAAAAATGATCACTACTATAATAGCGATGATAGTGATAGTAGTAATGTTACTGCCTACGAAACTTGGACCAGTTATCGATAAATATAATCCATTTTATAAGACGAAAGAATACTATACGGTTGTGAATACAATTGGTCAGCATATTGGTGATGAGTGGTATGAATATGAATTTATTGCATTCGATGAACGTGGTAGAGAGCAGAAAATAAAGAAAACGGTTAAGCATATGTTAAAGAGAGATGAAGCATTAAAGGTTTTTGCAAAAGGACGTTACGGTGAATCGATTGAAGAGATTGAGGTTGCAAATATTCCTATAAATGCGAAGAGCAAACTTTTAACGATGAGATAGTGAAATATACCCCCGGCTATTTTTTGTCGAAAATAAAAATACTGGGTAAGGGTATTTTTGAGATTAACAAAAAAGCCTTAGTCCATATAGACTAAGGCTTTTTTATTATATAAAGGGGAAGGGGGTACATTGTAGTAGCATGGGTGAAAGGTATAAGAAGAGTAGCTACTAGCAATGTAATTTGGTTATGTGAGTGTTCTTCTTATTTGGCTTACTTTCTAACTTTATTGTACGAAATATAAGTAAGGGGAACTATCGAATTACATTACACATAACTTACAAACATGTAAGCCTTCTGTAATGTAATTCGATAGTTAAAAGATAGTAATTTTCATATAGTGTAACTAGAAAGTCTCAATGTATTACTTTCTGTTTGTAATGAAGAATGAAAAACCAACTAATTTTTAATAATCCTCATCTGAATAAAGATGGGGATCTTTTTTTAAACCTTACAACATTGTAAGGTTTACGTAAGTTAATTCGATAGTAAATTTGTCATATTTTTTGCATAATAGATACAGATAGAAAAATAATTAGGGATCTAGTAAGAAGGGAGAAAAATGGGATGCGTAAAGAAGAAGTAGTGAAGTTACCAATTAAAGATTTCTGTAGCTACTTTACTGTTGCCGTAGTGTGTATTGGATTATTTGATATCATAACAAACTTAATTGTTAAATAATATAGATGCTAAAACAAGAAAGGAAGTCCTTTCTTGTTTTTTTATGGGGGCATAAAGATGAAATGGATTGATAGTCATATACATGTTGATCAATATAAGGATGAAGAGAAGAGCAGATTGCTAAAAGAGGTGGAAAATAGTAAGGAAATAAAGGGGCTTATTGCGGTATTTATGAATTATCAATCTTGTAAGGAAACGTTATCTTTAGCGAAGAAGTATCCCTTTATATATCCAGCGATAGGGTTTCATCCAGAGCAACAGATTCATAAAGAAGAGTGTGAACAGATTTATCAACTTATTGAACAGAACGCAGAGGAAATTGTTGCGATTGGTGAAGTAGGTTTGCCCTATTATTTGAGAAAAGAAGATGAAAGAATTGCTGCAGATCCATACATAGCTGTATTGAAAAAATTTATAGAACTAGCTAGTAAGTATAATTTGCCGATTGTATTACACGCAGTTTATGAAGATGCTGACATTGTATGTGATTTGCTAGAGAAATATAAAGTTTCACGTGCACACTTCCATTGGTTTAAAGGAAGCGATGAAACAATGAAACGGATGATGAGAAATGGTTATTATATTTCGATTACACCGGATGTTTTACATAAGGAGAAGATTAGAAAAATTGTTTCGTATTATCCGCTTGAATATATGATGGTAGAAACAGATGGTCCGTGGGAATTTCAAGAAGATGTTATAACGCACCCAAGAATGATTCGAGAGGTATTAAAGGAAATTAGTTCTATAAAAAACATATCCATTGATAAGGTCGCAGAAACAATACATGAAAATACAAGTCGATTTTATTTGAAAGGATAGGAGAATTATAGTTTTAATCATGTAACGGAAGAAGTAAAAGTTGAATTTATTTAATAAAATGCCACGGTTTGATATAGGACAAAAAACCACCAAGCGGTCCGCTCGGTGGTTTTGTATTAGGATTCTAATTTTTTCGCACGTTTTAATAATAAAAGAAAGACAATGATAACGAACCCCAGTATAAGGAAGAAGCCATATTGCTTTATATAATCAATTATGTCATTCGCACTGGTTGGTTTTTCAACGTGAATGCCGTCTTTATTCGTCGTAATATGAATATCTTTCATTTTTACTTCATTCTTTTCCTTTTGTAAATCAATCCATTCTATATTTGGAATACTTTCTAGATCCTTTAACACTTCTTTTAATGGTTTCGCACCTAAGTAAGGATGATAGAATGCACCAATAACTCCATCAGATAATTTAGAAACAGATAGAGCACGCTCTTTCATTTTAGCAGTAGTTTGTGGCGTATCTTCTTCAATAAATCCGACTGTTTCAGGCAATAGTTTCATTCCATGTAAAAATGATGGAGTACTTGTATAATATGGTGAGTGCATGGATTTCCAAGTTGTATCATTTAACTGTAGCTGTCCTACATAAGTTGAAAAGTACCTTGATAATATTTCATATCCTTTTTGAGACATCGTGTAATGAGGTGCTTCAAAGGCAACAGGATATAGTTTAGCATCTACAAGTTCTTGAATTCCTTTTTCGATATGATCTTTCGTATATTTTTCCTCGAATTCTTCCCCTTTTTTTACATATTGGTTATATGACTCTATATTTGGAAAGTCATCTTTTGTCTTCGGTTTTTCATGCTTCGGTTGGCGAATTGGTTGATCTGTTTTTACATCCCAAAATTCAAAGCCTTCACCTGTTTCACTGTCATAAAATTGGTGAGTATAACCATGCATAATAATTGCTGCACCATCATCTTGCATAGAGCGTAAAAGATTAACTAGTTCTGGTTTATCTTTTAAATGTATTATCTTTCCTGTATCTGGATCTTTATATACCGGAATAACAGTAATCATGTAAGGCATCTTTTTCTCTTTTAGTAATTCAGCAATTTCTTTCAATTGATTTATATCTGCTGCGGGGTGAACATCCTCAAGGCGTAAATAAGCTTCAACTTTATTTTTCGTTGGTTTTTGGCTGAAATAAGAAAATAACATTTCACCGACGTAATGAGACATCCAGTCAAAGAGGTTAGGTGTTGCAACATAATAAGATGTTTCATGCTGAACGATTAGTGGGTTAGTGTTATTTGAGCTTAAGGCGTTAGCAAGCACAGTTCCATTCGTATCAAATGATTGAATTAATCGTTCCTCCTCTAAGGTATTTTTTAGCTTCTTGTCTGGATATTCAATTTTATTAACTCGTATATCATCACTATTCAAAGTAATGAAAGAAAAACGCTTAGATAATTGTTCAACATTTTGTCCTAATACTAATACAGGGCCGGAGAAGTTTTCTAGAAATTGTTTCGTTTCATCAGAAAACGCTTCTTTTGTTTCACCGATATAAACAATATGTGTATAGGAGGATACGTTATTAATTGAAGTTGCTTCTTTTAAGTTTTTTACGGTTATATCATTTGTAAAATGTCCTAATTGAGTATTAAGGATTTGGACATTATTTGAAAATTTATCGTCTTGTGTACTATACAAAACAAGTACTTTTGGTTTTGATGATGTTTGTGCAGAGGTGTAGGTAGGGATGAGTAGTAAAATGCTGAACAAGAGTGTTAGGCATTTTTTCATTTTGTATGCTCCTATTCTATATATAGAGTTCAGTTTACAATTATATACAATAAATGCGTTATAGTCTATGAAAGTTACATTTTTGCACGTATTTACCAGCTGTTTTTTCACAAAATCGGTCTAAAGCATGATGATAATATGTATAGTTATTTGCTATGATAAAAGAGTAATAGAATGTAGGTAATTGTAAAGGGAAGGCTGAAAGGGGACAAATTTCAGCGGAGAAAGAGGTAGAGGTAGTGAAGAAATTCTTTGTAGGATTTTTAGTTGTTCTTGGAGTATATTTATATTTCCAAGGAAAGTCTGAAGGAATGGATAAGCTAGTGAATGGAACAAGCTATGTTGATTCAGAAGAAGCAAAACAGATGAAACAAATCATTATAGAGGAAGCGAAGAAAGTAAATCTTCCAGAATGGATACCTCTTGCAATTGCCGAGCATGAAAGTCGATTAAATCCAAGAAGTGTTGGAGATAATGGAACTTCATTCGGATTGTTTCAACTACACCGCGGCGGCGGGCTTGCACCAGAGCATTTAACTGATGATGAGCTGAAAGATCCACGTACAAATGCGCAAATTGCAATGCCGCATTTAATGAAAGGATATAAGCGTGGGGTGCAAAAAGGTTTGACTGATTTTGCATTACTGAAATATATAGCGAATACATCTGGATGGCCAGGGAATTTAGGGCCAGAGTGGACGGATAATAACATGAAGTATAACATCGGATTAGAAGATGTGTACTATCGAAATAAAGGTGTAATAAAAGAGTAGGTTTTGATACCTACTCTATTTTTTTTGATAATCGTGTCATTTTGTGAAATACTCCGCTAGTTGTATTTTTACGTCTTCTAGTTTTGTAGAAACTTGCGGTATTTTATATCCTACATACAGCGGTGAAACGACAAACCTAGGAACAACTTTACAAATGATTTTTCCATTTAAGTAATAGAAGAATAAGTTATAACTACTGCATCCTTTATGGAAATCTGTCAGTATGTAACGTACAGTTTGCTGAATGTAATTTGCCATTTCATCTATATATGAAATGTTATCAATGATTATATTGAATTCAGTGAAGCCAATAATGGGACGCTCTGAAATATTAAGCTCAATGCATTCATTTTTTTGAACAATTAACCCTTGGAAATTTTCTTCTTCAATATTTTCAAGATAATCTACATATTTCATTCCGATAATTTGCATGTGTGCATGATGCAAACTTCCACCTGAAAATGGACCGTGATTTTTATATAAAATCACAGATGCGAACTCCTTGTTCTTCTGTAAGTGTAACCAATGTTGAATAGAAAATTGCATTAATTTTCTCATATGTTCTTCTGTATATGTTGCGATATGATCTTCGCAATTATCGGTTTCGATTAACACTGTTTGAAATGTATCTTGTAATGTAGGAAATTTATTTTTTAACCAAATAATAGAACCATCAGTTGCTAAAATATCCGTTAATTGTTCTTTATTGCAAAATGGACATGCAGCGCTTCTATTCCGAATACTTTCTGGTTTTTGTTTACCGATATCGTTTAAAAAATATAGTTGTTGTGTATCCATTTGTATATATGCCCCTTTAAAATATGTGTAAAAATCCCGCTTAATACATTCGGGAAAAGGAGAAGGAAATCCTCTAAAGGAATAGGGGAAAAATAAAAGACAAGATATCCTCATTACGATAGGGTACCTTGTCTTTTATTTTTTCTCTAATAGTGTGTATGGATAATATAGAACATTTTCATTATTTTTCTTTTTTCTCTTTTTTATTGTGTATAAGGTAATTGCTGTGCTTGCAATTATAATAATGGCTTTCTTCATATTCATATACCCCTTTTTATTGTTGGTTTAATTCTTGGCTAACTGCTTTTGCATCGACTAAAGCGTGTAAAATCATTTTCACCATGTTCATCATATTTCTTCACTCCTTTTTATAGTTCATTTAGTTCTTTTACAACTGCTTGTCCGTTCACTAATACCTCAAAGATTGCTTTTACGATTTCTTTCATCATGTTTGTTTCCTCCTTTTGTTTGTCTCGCTTGTTTACATCTTTATTGTATAGGGAGGCATCTTTTCGTACTATCGCTTTCCATTACGTGAACATAACAGTTTTGTAAGATTTGATGTCACTTATTGAAATGTTTAGTCTATCTTCATTATTTTCAGAAAAATGACTATTCAAACATGAAATTGGAAAGTATAATAAAGAAGTAAGTATTAAATTCCGTACGAAAGGGGTGAATGAGATGAAACGTTCTTTAGCTGCACGTGCCAAATTTTTAGATTTTATCTATTTTTGTCGTGCGATTTTTCATGATGTAGTTGTTAACGGGATACGTATGCCCTTTTTTAACAATTGCATAGTGACTATTGAACGATAGAAATCTCTTCACCCATTTTTAATAAACGTGTGAAAAGGGAGCTATTTGGCTTCCTTTTTCTATGCCGAAAAACCATGGGGAATGTTTCTTTCTCATGGTTTTTTATATTGAAAGGAGTACGGAAAATGACTATTTGTAGTGTAAATAATGTAACGAAATCTTTTGGTGGAAACACCATATTTGAAAATATATCGCTTGAAATAAAGAATGGTGAACGTGTTGGATTAGTTGGTCGTAACGGTAGTGGGAAGACAACAATCTTTGGGCTTCTAACTGGAATGGAGAGTTTGGATGCAGGAGCCATTCATATGAAGAAAGGTACACGTATTGGTCATGTCGCACAAATTCCGAAGTTTGATGAGGTTATGACTGTATATGATGTATTGAGTTCTGCTTTTAAAGTAGAAAAGGAATTAGAAAAAGAAATGCATGCTTTAGAAAAAAATATGGCGGTGGAACAGGAACAATCTGCTTTGGAAAAGCTAATGGAGAGGTACGGAGTCATTCAAGAAAAATTTGCATTTCTCGGTGGTTATGAAATCGAGGCAAATATAATGAAGGTAGCAAATGGCTTACAAGTGACAGACTTATTTTCAAGAGTATTTACGGAATTAAGTGGAGGAGAACAGACGAAAGTAAGCCTTGCATATATGCTATTGCAGAAACCAGATTTACTTCTATTAGATGAACCAACAAATCATTTAGATTTATTTGCAGTTGAATGGTTAGAGCAATTTTTAAAAGAATACACTGGAACAGTTATAGTTATTTCACATGATCGCTATTTCCTTGATGAAGTTGTAACGAAAATTTTTGATTTGGAAGATGGAGAGATTCACGTGTACCATACGAATTATTCTCAGTTCGTTGAGGAGAAGGAAGAAAGACTACTTCAAGAGTTTCAAGCTTATCAGGAGCAACAAAAGAAAATAAAGAAAATGAAAGAAGCGATTAAGCGTCTACGTGAATGGGCAAATCAAGCGAACCCTCCGAATGAAGGATTGCATAAAAGAGCGAGAAATATGGAACGTGCGTTAGAACGTATAGAGAAATTAAAGAGGCCAATTTTAGAACGAAAACAGATGGGTCTTCAGTTTGAAGGGCAAGAGAGAAGCGGGAAAGATGTTGTTGTAATGAAAGAAGTGAGTAAAGGTTTTGCTGGACGACCTTTATTTGAACAAGCGAATTTACATGTTCGTTTTCAAGAGCGTGCGGCTATCGTTGGTCGTAATGGTACAGGAAAGACTACATTATTAAAACTACTATTAGAAGAAATAAATCCAGACGTTGGTGAAATTCGAATTGGTAGTAGTGTCAAAATTGGTTATTTATCACAGCATACGTATGGAAATGTGAAGAGTAATGTATTGGAAGCGTTTAGAGAGTATGTAGCTGTAACAGAAGGAGAAGCAAGACATATATTGGCTAAGTTTTTATTTTATGGTCCAGCAGTATTTAAGAAAGTAACGCAACTGAGCGGTGGAGAAAAAATGAGGTTAAGACTTGCGCAACTTATGTATCAAGACATCAATTTTCTAATTTTAGATGAGCCGACAAACCATCTTGATATTGAATCAAGGGAAGTTTTAGAGGAAGCCCTTGAGCAATATAATGGAACAATCCTAGCTGTTTCACATGATCGTTATTTTTTAAATAAGTTATTTGAAAAGACGTACTGGATTGATGAATGTAAATTATTTGAGTTTGCAGGAAACTATGCATGGGCTCGTCAAAAATGGGAAGAAAAGCTTGAGAAGCAAGTAATAAAGCAAAAACGCCAAGGGAGAAAGAGTGTTGAAATGGTTCCAGTAAAAGAGAAAAAAGCTAGGAATCTTGAAGAGATTGAAAATGAGTTAATGCATGTAGAAGAAGATATATATGCAATAGAATGTGAAATGGAACATGTAGCTGATGTTGAAAGACTTGAAAAATTATATGAGGAAAAAACGATGAAAGAGTTGTTACGAGCGAAGTTATATAGTGAGTTAGAGAATATTGTGGAGTAAAGAGTAGAAAGCCACTTCCTTTCAGTTTTGTTGGAGGAAGTGGCTTTTTCATAATGATATTTTGATTTAAAGATTAAATGAAGCGATGTGTTTCACGTGAAACAGTAACTTAGATAAATCCGTGTTCCTCAATTTGCATAGCTTGTGAAGCGTATGAAATGATAAGGTGAAAAATAAATGTCATTAGTGGCTTTTCAATAGGAGTAATCACAAAAACAAAGGCTAATTATTTCCCGAGAGATAAAGTGAGGGCTTTTACGGGCAGCCCGACCCCGACCTAACTTCTTTTGCTTTCGCTGAATTTTGAGGTGGGGTTCTTACTGCCCGGCAAATAGCGGGATAAATATGTATAAAAGAGACTAGTGAATGAAAACGAAAAGAGAGCAAAGTTACAGCTTTACGCGCTGAACCCTGCTCTCTTTTTGCGTGGCATCTTCTCTCGTTGAAATTATAATAGCGATCCCGAGCATGATAAAAAAAGCTAAAAAGAGGACGAACTTTGGGAAGAACGGGAATAGTAATAACGCTCCGACTATCATAATTGTTAATAATACGTAGTGCAGGACGTATTGGAATAGGTTGTCCATATTTTCGCCCCCTTTTTGGTAATTGTTTATTAGTATTCTATGTTTCATGTTGAAGGAATAGAAGTAGATTTTTAAGTTTTTTAATACGAATTATAGCTGAGTTTTCTTAAAGTATAAATGTAGAGTGATAATTTTGGAAAAATTCTCAAAATATTTATTTAGAAAGAATTGACAAAACATAATGAACGATATAAGCTAATAACCATAAAGTCTACCGGAAAGGTCGGAATAAGATTGTTACCCCTCAAAAACATCTATTTTTTTATGATTAAAACCGACTTTTCCGATTGGCTATAAATGTTGCTGTGGGAGGCATACATAAGGTAATTCGTTCAGAGGGTATAATCATAAAAAGTTAGGGTGGGGACAATGAAGAAAAAGACAAAAAAATGGGCTGGTGTATTTTCGGTATTAATGAGTAGTTCGCTTGTGTTGTCTGCTTGTGGGGGACAGGAGGACGCGGCTTCTACGGAGCCGGTTAAACAGCAGGATTTAAAAAATGTGAAAATTGAAAAGATCGCTGCGACAGATAAAACGAAAGTGCCAGACAAAGCGAAGAATAGAAAAGATACGTTAGTAGTTGGTATTAGTAAGCCAGGCGGCGTATTTTTGCCATACTTCCAACAAAATGGTTGGGATGGAAACGTAACTTCAGTTATTTTTGCATCTCTTGTATCAACCGATAAACAAGGGAAACCAATTCCGGAATTAGCTGAGAAGTGGGACGTTTCTTCTGATCAGTTAACATATACATTCCATTTACGTAAAGATTTGAAATTTAGTGATGGATCGCCATTAACGGCGGATGATGTAGCTTTCACATTGACGCTTTTACATGATAAGGCATATGAAGGTGAAGTAGATATCTCTCAATATGCGGTTAAAGGTGGTAAAGAATATAAGGAAGGAAAAGCAACTTCAATTGAAGGTATTCAAGTTGTTGATCCACAAACAATTAAAATTACAACTGAAAAAGTGAATTCACAAGCTATATTTGTTTTAGGAGGTACAGTACTATCAAAAGCTTATTATGGAAAAGATTATAAGCAAAATACAAGCTTAGATTACTTAAAAGATTTATATGGAAAGCCATTAGCTGCGGGTCCATATAAATTTGAAAAGTATATTCCAGGTCAAGAAGTTCGTTTTGTAGCAAACGAAAATTATTATGCGGGTAAACCAAAAATTCAAAACTTCATTTATAAAATTACTTCTGGTGATACGAAGCTTCAGTTATTCCAAACAGGAGAAGTTGACCATACTGGCTTAGGTACTGGTGATGAGGTTCTTGAACAGGCTAAGGCTTTAGAATTCGCCAATATCCAAATCGAAACAGCACCGTCATTTAGTTATATTTATATGAATAATAATAAGCCTTATTTAAAGGATAAAAAGGTTCGCCAAGCACTTATTTACGGATTAGACCGCAAAAAATATGTTGATACAGCGTTAAAAGGATACGGTACAGTAGCCAATGTACCAATTCATCCAACTTCTTGGGCTTATACGGAAGAAGGAGTTAATAAATACGAATACGATAAAGAAAAAGCGAAAAAATTATTAGATGAAGCAGGGTGGAAAGTTGGTTCGGATGGAATTCGTGAAAAAGATGGTCAAAAATTAAAACTTTCTTATTTCGGTCCAAGTTCGGCTAAAGATAGTGATTTATTAATTCCGATTGCGAAAGAGAATTATAAAGAAATAGGTGTAGAGTTTAATCCTGAATTTATGGACTTTAATACGATGCTTTCTAAGGTAAACAAAGGGGATTATGATTTAGCTTCTGTTTCGACACCGATTACAAGTGATCCGAGTGAAACAGCTGGTGAATATTTGTCTACTGCAAATGAAACTAGTCTTGGTTATAAGAATGCAAAAGTAGATGAGCTAATTCAAAAAGGTATTGAAACTGTAGATATTGAAAAGCGTAAACCTATTTATAAAGAATTGTATAAAGAATTAAGTGATGATCCACCAGTAATTCTATTAAACTACCGTAGAACAATTACTGGTTATAACGGGAATATAAAAGGAATTGATCCTGAAAAGTACAACAGTATTAGTGCAAACTTACCAGTATTATCATTTGAAAAATAACGATAAGAATGTATAAGTAGAAGACATTTTTTCATTCGGTTAGTAATGTGCCGCTTTGAAAAAATGTTCTTCTATTTTAAGCATAAGATTGGAGAGAAAAAGGGTGAAAACATATATTGTTCGTAGGTTGTTACAAATGATTCCTACACTGCTTGGTACATCAATTATTATCTTCGTCCTGTTCGCACTTCTTCCTGGGGATTATATTGATTCAAACCCGAAAATTACACCGGAAAGAGCAGCTGAACTGAGGGAGTTATATGGGTTGAACAAACCAATTGTTGAGCGTTATTTTCATTGGTTAGGTAATGCATTGCAAGGGGACTTTGGCTTCTCGCTTCAATATCAAGAGCCTGTAACGTCATTATTAAATAAATTTATTTGGAATTCTTTTAGTGTAGCAATTATTGCATTGTTTTTTATTTGGCTAATTGCACTTATTATCGGTGTATTCTCGGCGACGAAGCAACATTCTTTATTCGATAAACTTGTAACAATCGGTGTTTTTGCAGCAATGTCATTCCCTTCATTCTTTATCGGTTTGTTTTTAATTAAGGTGTTTGCGGTTGACTTTAAGTTATTACCGATAGGTGGAATGATTGATGTTGGCAGTAATTCAACAGGAGTTGCTTACGTGATAGAAGTTGCAAAACATATGATTTTACCAGTATTTATTTTGACACTTCTTGGGGTCGGCTCGCTAACTCGTTATTTTAGAACAAGTATGTTAGAGGTTGTAAGACAAGATTACATACGAACAGCAAGAGCGAAAGGTTTGAAGGAGAAGACGGTTATTTATAAGCATGCATTAAAAAATGCAATTTTACCGGCAATTACGTTATTAGCATTTGAATTACCTGGATTGTTTTCTGGGGCAATTATTATTGAACAAATTTTTAACTGGCCAGGGATTGGTAATATTCAATTAGAAGCATTAAATTTCCGTGACTATACAGTATTGATGGCATTTACGATGTTTCTTTCTTGTTTAACAATCGTTTCAAACTTTTTAGCAGATATCGTATATGCAGTTGTTGATCCAAGAATTCGGTTGAAGTAAGGGGGGAAAGAAATGGAGACTGTTACAGTAATTACAGAAAAAAAAGAAAAAAAGAGAAGAAATGAATCATCACCATGGCGACAAGCTTTTAAAAAGATAAAGAAAAATAAGATGGCACTTGTAGGGTTTTATGTATTAATTTTTATGTTTTTATTTTGTTTTATCGGTCCGTTCTTTTCTCCATATGCATCAGGAAAAATACAAGTTGCGCTCATTAACAAACCACCTAGTTTTTCTCATTGGCTTGGTACAGATCAATTAGGAAGAGATATTTTAACAAGGCTTATGCAAGCGGGACGTATTTCATTAACCATTGGTTTAGCTTCAATGGTTTTATCGGTTATACTTGGAGCTTTATTAGGAGCGATTGCAGGTTTTTATCGTGGTATTGTGGACAATATTATTATGCGACTTGCAGATATTTTAATGTCGATGCCAGGATTACCGTTACTTATTATAATGGGTGCGATTTTATCAGAGTGGAAAGTACCGTCTGATTATCGTTTGTATGTCATTATGATTATTTTAAGTTTAGTAGGTTGGCCAGGGCTTGCACGCCTTGTAAGAGGGCAAATTTTATCACTTAGGGAGCAAGCATTTATGCAAGCTGCGGATGTGTTAGGAATAAAAGATTACCGGAAAATTATATATCACTTAATACCTAATGTTTTACCCATTTTAATTGTCGTATCTACATTAGGTGTTGCAGGTTCTATTTTGGGAGAATCCGCACTAAGTTACTTAGGTCTTGGAGTCGTTCCACCTACACCATCATGGGGGAACATGATTAGCGCAGCTAACTCATTAATCGATTTCCAAAAGCGTCCATGGTTATGGATTCCGCCTGGTTTTGCAATCTTTATAACAGTTGTATCAATTAATTTACTTGGTGATGCACTTCGTGATGCATTAGATCCAAAGATGAGACGGTAGGTGAGGAGATATGAGTAAAGCGGTAGTAGAGCTGAAAGATTTACAAACACACTTTCAGACAGAAGAAGGGACAGTAAAAGCTGTGAATCATGTTAGTTTTTCTGTTCGAGAAGGTGAAACTGTTTGTGTTGTAGGTGAATCTGGTTGCGGAAAAAGTGTAACGGCGTTATCTATTATGGGACTTATTGCTGAATCAGGCAGTGTAGTAGGTGGAGATATTTTATATGAAGGAAAAAGTCTTTTAGGAATGAAAGAGAAAGAGCTTCGTAGTTTACGAGGGAATGATATTGCGATGATTTTCCAAGAACCGATGACATCGCTAAACCCCGTCTTCACTGTAGGAGAGCAAATTGTAGAAACGTTAAGGGAGCATGAATTACTTAGTAAAAATGAAGCATATAAGAAGGCAATTGAGTTAATTCGTAAAGTTGGCATAGCCCGCGCTGATGAAATCGTCCATTCTTATCCGCATGAACTGAGCGGCGGGATGTTACAACGTATTATGATTGCTGTTGCACTTAGTTGTAATCCTAAGTTATTAATTGCGGATGAACCAACAACAGCTCTTGATGTTACTATTCAGGCTCAAATATTGGATCTACTAAGACAAGTGAAAGAAGAATTTAAAACGTCGATTTTATTAATTACACATGACTTAGGTGTCGTAGCGGAAATGGCTGATTATGTTGTCGTTATGTATGGCGGGAAAGTTATCGAAGAAGCCCCAGTACTAGAGATATTCCAAAATCCAAAACATCCTTATACGAAAGGATTATTGAAATCAAAACCAGTAATGGGAAAACGAATAGATAAACTATATTCTATTCCAGGGCAAGTTCCGAATTTAGTTGGTTTAGGTGAGTTTTGCTACTTTAGTGGGCGTTGTGA
This sequence comes from Bacillus sp. LH1, assembly GCF_057924895.1. Classification (NCBI taxonomy): domain Bacteria; kingdom Bacillati; phylum Bacillota; class Bacilli; order Caryophanales; family Bacillaceae; genus Bacillus; species Bacillus sp. LH1. The sequence continues at coordinate 233,618 of NZ_CM175007.1, forward strand.
GCATTGTATGGAAATATGTGAAAAAGAAGCCCCAAATCTAAATGTAAATGATGAAAATCATAAAGTAGCTTGCTGGTTATATGAGGAGCGTGCGGAACAATGAGTGAACCATTATTAGAGGTGAAAAATCTAAAGACATATTTTCCAATTAAGGGTGGCGTATTTAGTAGAACAATTGGGCATGTAAAAGCGGTTGATGGAGTAAGTTTTACTATTAATAAAGGTGAAGTGTTTGGTCTCGTTGGCGAATCAGGGAGCGGAAAAACAACAATAGGAAAAACAATTTTACGCCTCGTTCAAAAAACGGAGGGAGAAGTGAAGTTTAAAGGGAAAGATGTTCATTCTTTATCCAAGGATGAATTAAGAAAACATCGCCCTAATATGCAGCTCGTTTTCCAAGATCCATTTAGCTCATTAAATCCGAGAATGAGAATTGGAGAAGCGCTTGGAGAGCCAATGTTGGCCCACGGATTAGCGACGAAAGAAAATGTTCTTGAAAAGGTAATTGAAGTATTGGAGTTATGTGGATTAGCTCCTTATCATATTGACCGGTATCCCCATGAGTTTTCTGGTGGACAACGTCAGCGTATCGTAATCGCAAGAGCTATGGTATTAAATCCGGAATTTATTGTAGCTGATGAACCTGTGGCGGCACTAGATGTATCTATCCAAGCACAAATTATTAATTTATTTAGTGAGTTACAAGAGAAAAAGGGATTATCTTATTTATTCATTTCGCATGATTTAAGTGTAGTAGAACATTTATGTACGAAAATCGGAATTATGTATTTAGGTACGATTGTGGAGACAGCACCGCGTGATGAGTTATTTACCAATCCGCTACATCCTTATACGAAAGCATTGTTATCAGCTGTTCCAATACCAGATCCAACAGTGAAGCGAGAGCGAATTATACTAGAAGGGGATATTCCAAGTCCAGCAAATCCACCTTCGGGCTGTCGTTTTCATACACGTTGCCCATTTGCAACGGATGTTTGTAAAAAAATAGTACCAGAATTCCGTAATGTTGGTGCAGAGCATTTTGTTGCTTGTCATCACGTATAAAAAAGGACTCTTTCAAATTGAAAGAGTCCTTTTTTTATTTAATAGATGAAGTTTGTTTCAATACAAATTGCTCGATTGCGTGAGCAACACCATGTTCATTGTTTGTTAGTGTTACAACATCACATAGCTTTTTTACATCTTCTTCAGCGTTGCCCATTGCAACAGATAAGCCTGCTACTTCTAACATCGGTACATCATTAAAATTATCACCAATAGCAACTGTATCTTCAATAGGGATATTAAAATGAGCTGCCATCTGCTGTATCCCGTTTCCTTTATGTCCATTCTTATCCATAATTTCTAAGTTAGTAGGAGCCGATGCTGTAACCATAATATCAGCATCTTCTTGTAATATACTTAATAGTTGTGCGCGATGCGCTGCATTAAACGTTAAAATGAAGAATTTAGATATTTCTAGTTCTTGGTTATTTACAACATCTTCTATTTTTTTGAAATCAGTAATTAGGTTCGATTTCTTTTGCTTTTCTGTAATTCGTTCAAGCTCCTCTAATGTAACATCAAGCGCATGCTTATTTTCTTCGAATGCTTGCATCACTTGATCTTGCCATGTATATGGAGAATAAACTCCTTTATTCGTATATAGCTTATATGGGAAACCTTCAGATTCTAGTAATTTTGCAAGTTTGTAAACTTTGTCGTTTTGTATACAACGCGAGTTAATTACTTTTCCATCCACATAAACAATAGCCCCATTGCTTGCTCCGACTGGAAGAGATAATTTATATTCTTCCAATAGCTTTAAAGCATCCTCTTTCGCACGACCAGAACAGATCATTACAATATGACCAGCTTCTTGTGCAGTTTGGATTGCTTGTAGGTTTTCTTTGGAGATTTCAAGATTAGATGATAGTAGTGTACCATCCATATCTAATGCGATTAATTTCAAAATGACCACCTCTTTGTTTTTATTATACATAGTTATATAGAGGAAACATATAAACTTATCTTGGAAAGACGGTATTTTATCTCATATTAAAAGTAAGTAAAGATTAGATAGGTTTAGTGTCACTAAATAAACGATTTGTAACAAAAATAGAGAGGAATATGACGACATTTCACTTTATGACTGTAATGTTACACGAATGTTACAAACGTGAACTAAGCGAAAAACGCATTAAATAAAGGTTTTTGAGGGTTATTATAAAAAAACGTAAAAAAAGTGTAATAAATTTTACGTAATTATATTGCAACGTAATAATAGTTATGTTACATTAATGTTACAAACGTTACGTTATCAAATTTAATGTAACGTTAACATAAAAACTATGAAATAAACATTTCTTAGAAATTACATATAGATAACTTATAAAAAGGGAGGATAAATGATATGAAAGAGCAAGTATTACAAGTAACAAAAGGTGATTTCGTAGGATCAGCAAGTGGAGCGGTAGTATTAACAGCATTAATCGTATTTCTATCAAGCGTATTAGTATAATAGAAGCCTTGTAACAAAAGAAAAGGAAGGGAGAATGAAAGGTATGAAAGAGCAAGTATTACAAGTAACAAAAGGTGATTTCGTAGGATCAGCAAGTGGAGCGGTAGTATTAACAGCATTAATCGTATTTCTATCAAGCGTATTAGTATAATAGAAGCTTTGTAACAAAAGAAAAGGAAGGGAGAATGAAAGATATGAAAGAGCAAGTATTACAAGTAACCAAAGGTGACTTCGTAGGATCAGCAAGTGGAGCAGTAGTATTAACAGCGTTAATCGTATTTCTATCAAGCGTATTAGTATAATAGAAGCTTTGTAACAAAAGAAAAGGAAGGGAGAATGAAAGATATGAAAGAGCAAGTATTACAAGTAACAAAAGGTGACTTCGTAGGATCAGCAAGTGGAGCAGTAGTATTAACAGCGTTAATCGTATTTCTATCAAGCGTATTAGTATAATAGAAGTTTTAAATCAAACAAAAAAGGAAGGAGAATGAGGGATATGAACAGTGAACAAGTGTTTCAAGTAACAAAAACAGATTTATTAGGATCCTTAGGGGGAGCGGTAATATTAACATCATTTATTCTATTCCTTGCAAATGTATTAGTATGAGATATATAAATACAATCATTCAAAAAAAATAAAGACTCTAACGTATTAGTAAGTAGTTAATATGTTGGAGTCTTTTTTATATTCTTCTTATATCCCCTCAAGTATTAAAGTTACCTCATTATCCAGCATGCATGGCTAATTAAACGTTGCGGTTGAAACTTGATTCAACGAATAATCAAAAATCCACTGAATAAAATCCCGCTTTATTTCAAAGAGAAAAAAGTCGAATTTTATATGTAAGAAAAAAAGAGGAATTTGACAGAAAAGATAGAAAATTTTAAAGGTCAGAATTTGTTAGCTTGCTAACTAATTTCTATTAATTAACGTTGGAAGCGTTTTCGGTTGGTTTTAAGTATGGACCATTTAATCTATTTACAGGGGGATGAAGATATTATGAAACAAAAATCTATGGATACGCTAGCTGCACAAATGGAGGACTTTTTTCCAGTACGTGATGTAGATCATTTGGAATTTTACGTAGGGAATGCAAAGCAATCGAGTTATTATCTTGCGAGAGCGTTCGGATTCAAAATTGTGGCTTACTCTGGATTAGAAACTGGAAACCGTGAAAAGGTATCTTATGTTCTTGTGCAAAAAAATATGCGTTTCGTTGTGTCTGGAGCTTTAAGTAGTGAAAATCGTATTGCAGAGTTTGTAAAGACTCATGGTGATGGCGTGAAGGATGTGGCACTACTTGTTGATGATGTTGATAAAGCATACTCAGAAGCAGTGAAACGTGGTGCCGTCGCAATTGCTCCACCGCAGGAATTAACAGATGAGGACGGTACATTGAAAAAAGCAGTTATTGGTACGTATGGTGATACAATTCATACGCTTGTAGAGCGTAAAAATTATAAAGGGGCATTTATGCCAGGATTCCAAAAGGTAGAATTTAATATTCCATTTGAAGAGTCTGGTTTAATTGCTGTTGATCATGTAGTTGGTAATGTTGAAAAAATGGAAGAGTGGGTTAGTTATTACGAGAATGTTATGGGCTTTAAACAAATGATTCATTTTGATGATGACGATATTAGTACAGAGTATTCGGCGTTAATGTCGAAAGTTATGACGAATGGAAGTCGTATTAAGTTTCCTATTAACGAACCAGCAGATGGAAAGAGAAAGTCACAAATTCAAGAGTATCTAGAATTCTATAATGGAGCTGGTGTACAACATCTTGCTTTATTAACAAGTGATATTGTTAAAACAGTTGAAGCGCTTCGTGCAAATGGGGTGGAGTTTTTAGATACACCTGATACTTATTATGATGAGTTAACTGCACGAGTTGGAAAAATCGATGAAGAAATTGATAAGTTAAAAGAATTAAAGATTTTAGTAGATCGTGATGATGAAGGTTACTTACTACAAATCTTTACGAAACCAATTGTAGATCGCCCGACTTTATTTATTGAAATCATTCAACGTAAAGGTTCTCGTGGATTTGGTGAAGGAAACTTTAAAGCGTTATTCGAATCAATTGAAAGAGAACAAGAGCGTCGCGGAAACTTATAAGATTTGTATCCACCAGCAAAAGTCCCTTTGCTGGTGGAAATTTCATTTTTATAAGGAGGAATCAGGATGAAATTTGTTACATTTCGTCTTCCTTCAAAAGAACTACGGGCTGGATGGCTTGAAGGTGACAAAGTAATAGATATGAATCTTGCTAGTGAAGGGAAAATCCCTTCTTCTATGATTGCTTTTTTAGAGAAAGCGGATGAGTATGTAGAAGTAGTGCGGAATATTAAGAATCCAAATAAGGGTATATATGCTTTAGAAGAAGTACAATTGACAGCTGCTCTTCCTAATCCGAGTAGTATTCGAGATTTTTACGCATTTGAACAACATGTAAAAACAGCTCGCGGACGAAGAGGATTAGATGTTGTGCCTGAATGGTATGATATTCCGGTTTTTTATTTTACTAATCATCGTGCTGTAATTGGTTCCAGTGATTTTGTAATTGGTCCGAAAAAGTCTAAAAAGCTTGATTATGAGTTGGAGATTGCTTGCGTAATAGGAAGAGAAGGGCGAAATATTTCTCGTGAGCAAGCAGAGGAATATATTTTTGGTTATTGCATTATGAACGACTGGAGTGCGAGAGACTTACAAGCAACAGAAATGAAAGTAGGTCTCGGTCCAGCGAAAGGAAAAGACTTTGCAACTTCTTTAGGAGCACATCTTGTTACGAAAGAGGAATTAGACGTTTATCGTAATGGTGATCGATATAATTTAGAAATGACTGCTCATGTAAATGGAAAACTATTATCAAAAGGAAACTTCCAAGATATTTACTATACATTTGCTGAAATGATTGAACGTGCTTCAGAGGACGTTACGTTATATCCAGGAGATGTGATTGGTTCTGGGACAGTAGGAACAGGATGTATTTTAGAACTGGGTACAGAAGAGTGGCTACAAGATGGAGATGTTGTAGAACTGTCGATTACTGGTTTAGGTACACTACGTAATACAATCAAAAAAGAAAAGGAAGCGGGTGATGGGCATGTTTTATCGTCACATGGGAGAACTACCTCATAAACGACATGTACAATTTCGTAAAAAAGATGGATCGCTTTATCGTGAACAGGTAATGGGAACAAAAGGTTTTTCTGGTACGCAGTCTATTTTGTATCATCATTATATGCCGACAGAAGTAGGTCATTCTGCATTATCGCATTCTTGTCAGTTGCAGTATGAAGAGGATGTTGCTCTTTCTCATCGCCACTTTCGAACGAAAGAAAGTAAAAAAAGTGGTGATGCAATAAGTGGACGGAATTTCATACTTGGAAATGAAGATTTATTAATTGGAGTAGTGAGTCCAACAGAAAAAATGGATTATTTCTATCGTAATGGTGATGGCGACGAAATGTTATTTGTTCATTATGGAACAGGGAAAATTGAAACGATGTTTGGAACGATTCACTATAGAAAAGGCGACTATGTAACGATTCCAATTGGAACGATTTATCGTGTTATTCCAGATGAAGGAGAGACTAAGTTTCTTGTTGTAGAGGCGAATAGCCAAATTACAACGCCGCGTCGTTATCGAAATGAATACGGACAATTGTTAGAGCATAGTCCGTTTTGTGAAAGAGATCTTCGTGGTCCAGAAAAATTAGAGACATATGATGAAAAAGGCGAGTTTGTCGTAATGACAAAATCAAGAGGCTATATGCATAAACATGTTTTAGGACACCACCCGTTAGATGTTGTGGGATGGGATGGCTATTTATATCCGTGGGTATTTAATGTAGAGGATTTTGAACCAATTACAGGGCGCATTCATCAGCCACCGCCAGTACATCAAACATTTGAAGGACATAATTTTGTTATTTGCTCTTTCGTACCACGTTTATACGATTATCATCCAGAGTCAATTCCGGCACCATATTATCATAGTAATGTTAATAGTGATGAAGTTCTTTACTATGTAGAAGGAAACTTTATGAGTCGCAAAGGTGTGGAAGAAGGTTCTATTACACTTCATCCGAGCGGGATTCCCCATGGACCGCATCCGGGGAAAACAGAGGCAAGTATAGGGAAGAAAGAGACGCTTGAATTAGCTGTTATGATAGACACATTCCGTCCGCTTCGTATTGTAAAACAAGCACATGAAACAGAAGATGAAAAGTATATGTATAGCTGGATTGAACAAGGTTCATATACTGTGAAATAAGTAAAAAAGGCATGCTCTCAATAAGGGGGCATGCCTTTTTCACGGAATCGACATGTATAATAATACCAAAAAAATAATGGAAAGATATATAGAAAGAATAATAAGGATTGTGCATATTCAGAAGAATTTCTACTTGTTTCGACAAAAGTATTGACTAGGAAAAGCGTAATGAGTAAAATAAAAAAGCGAATTAAAAATTTTCAGAAAATTTAAAACTTGGAGGAGTGAAAGATGAAGCAAATTTTTCAAAAGAAGCCAATTGCAAAGTTAATGCAAGAAAGTAAGCAAAAAACGTTAGCAAGAACATTGGGCGCGCTAGATTTAACTATGCTTGGAATCGGAGCAATTGTTGGAACTGGTATTTTTGTTCTAACGGGTGTTGTGGCAGCGAAACATTCTGGGCCAGCTATTATATTATCATTTGCGATTGCCGCTCTAGCTTGTGCCTTTGCTGCATTTTGTTATGCTGAATTTGCTTCTTCAGTTCCTGTCTCGGGCAGTGTGTATACGTATACATACGCGACGATGGGGGAAGTATTCGCATTTTTAATTGGCTGGGACTTAATGCTGGAATATTTACTTGCTACATCTGCTGTAGCGAACGGTTGGTCTGCATATTTTCAATCTTTATTAAAGGGGTTTGGAATTCATATTCCGACTATTCTCTCCTCGGCTCCTGGTACAGGTAAGGGTGGAATAATTGATCTACCTGCAGTTCTAATTATTTTAGTGATGACAGTTCTTTTATCTAGGGGTGTTCGTGAAAGTGCACGAGTAAATAATATTATGGTATTTATTAAAATAGCAGTTGTTCTTATTTTTATCTTTGCTGGTTTTAATTATGTGAAACCTGAAAACTGGACGCCTTTTATGCCATTTGGTTTAGATGGTGTAATGGCTGGAGCGGCTACAGTATTCTTCGCATTTATAGGATTTGATGCAGTTTCAACAGCGGCAGAAGAAGTGAAACGTCCGCAACGTGATTTACCAATTGGTATTATTGCATCGTTATTAATTTGTACAGTTCTTTATATCGTTGTTTCGCTTATTTTGACAGGAATTGTTCCATACGGACAGCTAAATATATCAGATCCAGTTGCTTTTGCACTTCAATTTATTGGACAAGATGGTTTAGCGGGGGTAATTTCAGTAGGAGCAATTACAGGAATTACAACAGTAATGCTAGTTATGATGTATGGGCAAGTTCGTGTTTCTTATGCGATGAGCCGAGATGGTTTACTGCCGAAGCGTCTTGCTAAAGTTCATCCGAAATTTAAAACGCCATTTTTAAATACATGGACAACGGGAATTATTGCGGCACTGATTTCAGGATTAATAGATTTAAATGTTTTAGCACATCTTGTAAATATGGGGACATTGTCAGCATTTGCACTCGTAGCTGTTGCGGTAATCGTAATGAGAAGAACACATCCAGACTTACCAAGGGCATTTAAGGCTCCGCTTGTACCATTTTTACCAGCATTAACAGTGATCTTCTGTTTATACTTAATGCTTCAATTATCGGGGACAGCATGGATTAGTTTTGGGATATGGATGGTTATTGGTATAGCGGTTTACTTCTTATATAGCCGAAAACATAGTGCTTTAAATAATAGTAAAAAAGAAGAAGATGTTGCAAATTTATAAGCGAAAAAATCCATTCTAATTCTGTTAGAATGGATTTTTTTATTTGAAAATTTACATTTTTCTGAACTTATTATAAGATAATTGTTGGCTAACTAAAGGGGTGAAATGATGAAAAATACGTGGCGTGAGTTAAGGGAGATGGACCGTAACGTATGGATTCGATTTATTGGAGAGACGTTAAATGGAATTGCAATGATGATGTTAATGCCTTTTTTTGCATTATATTTAAAAGATAAGGTAGATTCGTTGTTGGAAGTTGGGGTTATTATGGCGCTTTCTCCAATTGCTGCAAGTTTTGGATCACTTATAGGAGGGAGAATTGCTGACATATATGGAAGAAAGCCTATTATGATATTTTCTATGGCAAGTAATGCATTATTAATGCTCGGTTTTCTATTTATAGAAGGGTTTATTCCATATGCAATTTTATCTATTTTTTTAGGGTTGAGTAATTCTTTATTTCACCCAGCTGCATCAGCTATGGTCGCGGATGTAACGGCACCAGAAAAAAGAACAGAGGCATATGGTTTATTACGAATGGGACACAATATAGGTGCTGCGATTGGTCCGATAATGGGAGCATCAGTAGTTGTGTTGTCAAAGAACCTTGTGTTTATTATTGCCTCTTCTACAATGCTATTTTATGCGTTACTTGTATTACTTCTTATTCAAGAGACGATGCCAAAGAGGACAGATAAGGAAGAACATAAAGAAAAGGAATCTGGGGCAGTTTGGAAAATTGTAATGCGAGATAAGGCATTAATGATTTACTTATTAGCAGGTATTATCATTTCGATGGGGTTTTCTCAAACGGAAGGCATGTTGCCACTACATTTTGATAATGAAATGAAGCGTATTTTTGGAACGAATAATCCATATCCATATTTAATGGCGTTAAACGGACTATTAGTTGTTTTATTCCAGTTTCAAATTTCAAAATGGGCTACGGATAAACCGGTCGGGAAGACGATGTTATATGGTGCATGTTTATTCGGGATTGGATTATTTTTTATAGGGTGGTTACCGAAGTGGTTTGGAGAATTTAATACAAATGCTACAATTATTTTAATAACACTACTGTTCGTTTATGCTTTATATACGTTAGGTGAAATGATTATGTCGCCTGTACAGATGACATTTGTAGCAAATTTGGCCCCTGAGCATTTGAGAGGGACTTATATGGGAGCTGCAAGTTTGCAGTGGATTACAGGAAGCGCATTTGGTCCACTTTTGGGCGGTTTTTTATTAGATCGATTACTTGGTCACTTTCTATTTACAATTTTAGCTGTAGGATGTGTAGTTGCAGGTATTGTATATGTTTCTTTAGATCGTCTTGTTGAGCAAAGGCAAAAAGACACACTAACCAAACAATCTTCTTAGTGAATAGATGACATACACAAAAAAGGGGATTTCTACATATTTTAGGTACATAACTAGATTAGATTGCCATTTTATTTTGTGTAGCTATATAGAAAATGAAATGAAAAACCAATAAGTGATGTTATTTAATTATTTATGGAAGTTACATTTTATTTCAAATAGGAACTACCTATTTTTATAAAAAGTGCTAAAATAGAAAAATGAAAACAATTGGTTAGGGTGATTTCATTGACGAAAATTAAATTAGGTTTATTATATGGTGGAAAATCAGCTGAGCATCAAGTTTCGCTACAGACGGCTCTTGCTGCTATTAAAGCGTTAAATCAAGATAAATTCGAGATTCATCCAATTTATATTACAGAACAAGGTCAATGGGTACGTGGTGAGCGTATTGAAGGCGAAGTAACAGATGTTGAAGCTTTAAAAATGAGCGGTGCAGAAAATGCGATTTCTCCGTTATCATTAAGTACAGAAATTATCCCATCTGCAGCTTCTGAGGAGAACGCTATTGACGTTATTTTCCCATTACTACATGGACCAAACGGTGAAGATGGAACGGTTCAAGGACTATTAGAATTAATGAATATCCCTTATGTAGGAAATGGTGTTCTAGCATCATCTGCTGGTATGGATAAAGTTGTTATGAAAAACATCTTTGCAGAGGCTGGTTTAAAACAAGCAAAATATGCATCCTTCATTCGTAGTGCATGGGAAAAAAATCGTGAGGAAGCTTATTCTAAAGTAGAAGATAAGTTAGGATATCCTTGCTTCGTAAAACCAGCGAACCTTGGTTCAAGTGTTGGTATTAATAAGTGTAAAAATCGTGAAGAACTTGAGGATGCATTTGTAGAGGCATTCCAATTTGATCGCAAAATTATTGTAGAAGAAAATATTGTAGGTCGTGAAGTAGAAGTTGGGGTACTAGGTAATGATGAGCCGAAATGTTCAGTTGTAGGTGAAATCGTTCCGAAAAAGGACTTCTATGATTATAAGTCGAAATATATCGATGGTGATACGGCGCTAATTATTCCAGCTGAAATGACAGAAGAAGAATCTAATGTAATTAAGCGTGATGCGATTATTGCATTCCAATCATTAGACGGTGCAGGTTTAACGCGAGCTGATTTCTTTTTAACGAAAGATGGAGAAGTGTATATTAACGAAGTAAACACAATGCCAGGATTTACACCGTTCAGTATGTTCCCTCTATTATGGCAACATACTGGGTTACCGTATCCAGAATTAATCGAAGAGCTAATTCGTTTAGCGATTGAACGTCACGAAGAAAAACAAAAAATTAAATATACAATCTAACAAAAAAGGAGGAAGCACTATTCATAGGAATAGTGCTTCCTCTATGTAAGGAGCGTTTATATATGATAAAGCGAATGTTAAAGCAAGTGGAACAGATGGTAAATGGTACTGAATTAGCAGAGCAATATGAGGGAATTACTATTCAAGGCGTGTCTATTGATACGAGAAAAATTGAAAAAGGAAACTTGTATGTTCCGATTCAAGGGGAGCGCTTCGATGGACATGCTTTTGTAGATAAAGCTGTTGAAAATGGAGCTGTGGCTACATTATGGATGAAAGATGTAGCGAATCCACCTGAGAATCTTCCGGTTATTTTTGTAGAAGACACGCTATCGGCATTGCAAATGTTAGCGAAAAACTATCGCGATCAATTGGATGTTAAAGTTGTAGGTGTAACGGGTAGTAACGGTAAAACATCTACGAAAGATATTGTAACAAGTCTTCTTGCGACTAAATTCAAAGTGCAAAAAACAGAAGGGAACTTCAATAACCATATCGGATTACCTCTTACCATTTTAAACTTAGAAGAAAATACAGAAGTAGCAGTATTAGAGATGGGTATGTCAAGCCGAGGCGAAATTGAATTCTTATCTAAGTTAGCTCGTCCTAATGCAGCTATCATTACAAATATTGGTGAGGCACATTTAATGGATTTAGGATCTCGTGAGGCAATTGCTGAAGCGAAATTAGAAATTGTTACAGGATTACAAGAAGGTGGCGTGTTCGTATATAACGGAGATGAGCCTTTATTAACGAATCGTGTTCCTGGAATGAATTTAGCAGCAGAAACGGTTACGTTTGGTGATGCAAGAGCAAACGATTATTATCCAACGACTGTAACATTACAAGCAACTGGGACACATTTCAAAATGAATAGAGATGAAAATATTTCATTCTACTTACCGGTGTTAGGAAAACATAATGTGTATAATACACTTGCTTCAATGGCAATTGCGAAACATTTTGGTGTAACGTGGGAAGAGATGAAAGAAGGTTTAGTAACACTTCAAATGACGGGCATGCGTATGGAAATTGTGAAAACAAATAGTGGTTTAACAATTATCAACGATGCTTATAATGCAAGCCCGACGGCTATGGAAGCAGCATTCCATTTAATGAATGGTTTAGATGGTTTTGCTAAAAAAATCGTTGTGCTCGGTGATATGTTAGAACTTGGAGATCAAGAAGTACAGTTCCATTATGAGGTAGGAAAATTAATCGATCCAGCAAAAATCTCACATGTATTCACATACGGTAGATTAGGGGCTCAAATTGCTGAAGGAGCAAAAATTAATTTCCCTAATGAACGTGTAAAGGCGTATGATAATAAAGAAGAGTTAGTAAAAGATTTACAAGCAGTAGTCGATGTGAAAGATGTTGTATTAATAAAAGCATCTCGCGGTATGAAATTAGAAGAAGTAATTACGATGTTGAAATAATTGGTGTATATAAATAGGGATGATAGTTACGAAAATAGAAGAAACTTATAATAAGCGCTTACAGTAAATATAAAAAAATAAAAGTGAAGAAAAAAACTCTGAATATGAAAATAAGGTAACAGTTGGGTTTGCTTTTTACACATACAAAACTTATAATTGATAAAGTGTAATAACGTTTAGAAGTATTTTCGTGAAGAATATACGCCCGTTTATATACGTGAGCATTCAGGAAAAGGGCTTTTCCGCAAATTCGGAAAACGCCTTTTTTTAAATGATAAGTATAGGATAGAAAAGGAGAAGTAACATTGACAACATTTCGAGAATTAGGATTAAGTGATTCTTTACTGCAATCTGTTGAAAGTATGGGCTTTGAAGAGGCTACACCAATTCAAGCTGAAACAATTCCACATGCATTGCAAGGTAAAGATATTATTGGGCAAGCGCAAACAGGTACAGGGAAAACAGCAGCATTCGGATTACCACTATTAGATAAAGTGGATACACATAAAGAATCGGTTCAAGGTATTGTTATCGCGCCAACGCGTGAATTAGCAATTCAAGTTGGAGAAGAATTATACAAAATTGGTAAGCATAAACGCGTTCGTATTTTACCGATTTATGGTGGTCAAGATATTAACCGCCAAATTCGTGCTCTAAAAAAACACCCACACATTATTGTTGGTACGCCGGGTCGTATTTTAGATCATATTAACCGTAAAACACTTCGTCTGCAAAACGTAGAGACAGTTGTTCTTGACGAAGCAGATGAAATGTTAAACATGGGCTTCATTGAAGACATTGAAGCAATTTTAACAGATGTGCCAGAAACACATCAAACATTACTATTCTCAGCGACAATGCCGGATCCAATCCGCCGTATTGCTGAGCGTTTCATGACTGAGCCTCAACACATTAAAGTAAAAGCAAAAGAAGTAACAATGCCAAACATTCAGCAGTTCTATTTAGAAGTGCAAGAAAAGAAAAAGTTTGACGTGTTAACACGCTTATTAGATATTCAATCTCCAGAGCTTGCAATCGTATTTGGTCGTACAAAGCGTCGTGTTGATGAATTATCAGAAGCATTAAACTTACGTGGTTATGCTGCAGAAGGTATTCACGGTGATTTAACTCAGGCGAAACGTATGTCTGTATTACGTAAATTTAAAGAAGGTTCTATTGAAGTTCTTGTTGCAACAGACGTTGCTGCGCGTGGTCTTGATATTTCAGGCGTAACGCACGTATATAACTTCGATATTCCACAAGATCCAGAATCATACGTTCACCGTATCGGTCGTACTGGTCGTGCAGGTAAAAAAGGTATTGCAATGCTATTTGTAACACCACGTGAATCAGGACAATTAAAAAATATCGAGCGTACAACAAAACGTAAAATGGACCGTATGGATGCACCGACACTTGACGAGGCATTAGAAGGTCAACAACGTTTAATCGCTGAAAAGCTTCAAAGCACAATTGAAAATGAAAACTTAGCATACTACAAGCGTATTGCAGAAGAAATGTTAGAAGAAAATGACTCTGTAACAGTAGTAGCTGCTGCTTTAAAAATGATGACTAAAGAGCCGGATACAACTCCGATCGCTTTAACATCAGAACCACCTGTTGTTTCAAGAGGCGGCGGTTCTAAAAAACGCGGCGGTAACGGAGGCGGATACCGTGATGGTAACCGTAATCGTAGTCGTGATGGACGCGGCGGTGGCGATGGACGTAATCGTGACCGTAACCGTGATGGACGTAATCGTGACGGAAACCGTGATCGCAATCGTGATGGTAACCGCGATCGTAATCGTGATGGTGGTAGTCGTGGTCGTAGAGGTGAAGGCCAAGGTCGCCCTGGTTCTTCAAATGGACGCGGCGAAAGAAAACATCATAGCCGTCCACAAGCTTAATAAAAAAAGAGAATGCCCTTTGTGGGCATTCTCTTTTTTTTATTTCTATAATTGTGCATACTACATAATAGTTATGATAGAAAAGGGGCTGTTATATGCTTGTAAGGCTTGGTTACGTTGCGATGAGTGTGCATTTGAAGAATGCATCTCCATCTCAAACGATGACGTATGCACAGTTTCAGAAATTAGATGATCGTGATGCTGCAATTCGTAAGCTTGAAAGAATTGCTAATTCCAATTTAGAAAATTGTTTACGTTTATTAAAGCATAATAAAGGGCATGACATATCTTTCTTTCGGCTCAGTTCAAAGCTCATTCCTTTAGCGAATCATGAGGAATTGCTAGAGTGGAACTATATTCGTCCGTTAAAAGAAAATTTAAAAAAACTAGGTGAATATGCAGTTCATATGAATATGAGAATTGATTTCCATCCAGATCATTTTGTTGTACTAAATTCACCTGAAGAGAGTGTTTTTAAACAATCTGTAAAAACATTGCAGATGCACAAAAAATTATTAAAAGGCATGGGGATTGAACATAAGCAACGATGTGTACTGCATGTTGGAGGAGGATATAAAGATAAAGAACTTGCATTAGAGCGCTTTATAGAGAATTGGTCGAATGTCCCAAGGGGTATTCAAGAAATGATTATATTAGAAAATGATGATACAACCTTTACGTTAGAGGAAACATTATATTTAGGAGAAAAATTAGATATTCCCGTCGTATTTGACTTGCATCACCATATGATGAATAATGAGCAAGAAGATTGGTTTGAAGATTGGGCACGTGTTGTTCATACGTGGGAAACGTCTTTGTTGCCGATTAAAATGCATATCTCTAGCCCTAGAGAGGGAAAAGATCCAAGAGCTCATGCAGATTATATTAATGTAGACGCATTTTTATCTTTTTTAAGAAGGATAAAGGGAAGTGTTCCGCAAATTGATTGTATGATTGAGGCGAAGATGAAGGATGAGTCTTTATTTCAATTAATGAGAGATTTAAGTGAACAAGTAGATGTAGAAATTATCGATGGTGCAAGCTTTTATATTAAATAAGCTTTGCACCATCGTTTTTTTTTGTTAAAAAAGGGGTTAAAATGCCACCGGTTATTAAACCTGTTAAATGACTGATCGGATTGGCAGAAGGGTTAAAGAAAGTAAATAGTAGTAATAGAAGTATCATAATTGAGAAAATGGCAATTTCTTTTGGTTTTGAAGAGCGGTATCGATTGTACAATAAAAATAACTGTGCACCTAATAGTCCGAAAATACCACCTGATGCACCTGCGTGAATATATTCAAGCGGCATAATAATATAAGAAGAAATATTTCCAGAAATTCCAGAGAGAAAAAATAGAATAAAAAAAGAAAAGTGTCCGAGTTGCTTTTCGATAGAAGAACCAAGAGCAAACAAAAAAATACTATTAGAAAGAAAATGTTGTAAGTCTACGTGTACGAGAAGAGAAGTTATGACACGCCACCATTCTCCTTTCGCGATATATTCATTAGAGGCTGCCAGTGGTAAGAGAAAAAAGTCGCCTAATATCATCATGACTAAATGAATAAGCAGTAAGGTAAGGATAGTCGGTTGTAAAGAAATATGAGTGGATCTTATTAGCATACGGTTACTATCACCCCTTTTGCATCAGAAAGATTCTCTGTTATTCTTATCAATATGAAAGAAGAAAGTTAAATAGAAGAAGGGGATTTTGAAATGATTATAGGGATTGGTATCGATATTATTGAATTAAATCGTATTGAAAAAATGCTAGATGGAAAGCTTAAATTTATGGAACGTATTTTAACGGAAAATGAACGTAATGTTGCTATGGAGCTGAAAGGAAGTCGCCTTACAGAGTTTGTAGCTGGAAGGTTTGCAGCGAAAGAGGCGTATTCAAAAGCTGTAGGTACTGGTATCGGAAAAGAAGTGAGTTTTTTAGATATTGAAGTTAAAAATGATGAAAGAGGTAAGCCAATTCTGATTACAAGTACAGAGTATATTGTTCATTTATCAATTAGTCATAGTAAGGAATTTGCTGTTGCTCAAGTTGTTTTAGAAAGCTTGTCACGCTAGTCTGCATATTTTATATCTTTGTCTCATATATTTGAGGTAGCGATAAGGAAGGTACATCTTCCATTCATTTATAGGGGCAAAGGGGCTGAATTGATGAAAAGGCGTCTGTTTTTAGTTCTTGTCGGTTTGTTGACCGTTTTTGTGTTGGCGGGTTGTATGGAAAAGAAGCAAGATGATGTCGTGAGAGATTTAGAATCAAAAGTAAAAGGGATGAAAAGTTATCAAGCTGAGGCAAAATTATCTATTAAAACAGGCAATGAGCCTCAAGAGTATAACGTAGAGATTTGGCATAAGGAACCGTCTTTTTATCGTGTGAATTTAAAAAATGCAAAAAAAGATCAGAGCCAAATTATTTTGAGAAATGAAGAAGGTGTATTTGTATTAACGCCAGCACTTAATAAGAGCTTCCGTTTTCAAAGTGATTGGCCGCAAAATAGTAGCCAGGCTTATTTATATGAATCACTTGTAAGAGATATTTTGCAGGACAAGAAAAACCTTACTTTTGAGAAAACAGATAAGTATTATATTTTTAAAACAAAAACAAACTATCAACATCAAAATATGTTGCCGAGACAAGAGATTACATTGAATAAGAGCGACTTGACTCCAGTTTCAGTGAAGTTAATGGATAATGATCAAAATGTTCTTGTGAAAGTAGATTTCTCTAAAGTGAAATTCGATGCGAAATTTGATAAAGGTGCATTTGATACGAAACAAAATATGTCTAGAGCGCAGGTAGATGTTCAAACAACAGCGAAAGAAGACAAACCGTTTGCTATTTTGTATCCACTTGATACACCACAAGGTATGACTCTGCAAGATGAAAAAGAGTTGAAGACAGACAGTGGCAAGCGTGCGATACTCACATACACTGGAAATAAGAAATCCTTTACTTTAATACAAGAAAAGGCAAAAGTTGCAGAGGCATCATCAGCGGTAAGTGTAAGTGGAGAACCAGTTGATCTTGGGTTTACGATTGGTGCATTAACGAAAGACTCTGTAACGTGGTCGCATAACGGAGTAGAATATATGCTCGTGTCTAAAGGTTTAGAGCCGAAGGAGCTGTTAATGGTTGCTCGTTCAGTTACAGCGAAGCAGGTGAAGTAAACTTCTTAGACGTGGTGATATATGTGCACCACGTCTTTTCTTAGTTTGAAGGTGGATTTCATAAAAGAAGCATATAAAAGAATAAGCTTCGCATATCGTGTATAAGGAAGTGTATTTATGGAAGAAGCACCATTTTACCGTGACACTTGGGTGGAAGTGGATTTAGATGCCATTTATAACAACGTTACACATATTAAAGAGTTCATCCCAAGTAATGTAGAGATTTTTGCTGTAGTTAAAGCAAACGCATATGGGCACGATTATGTACCGGTGGCTAAAACGGCATTAGAAGCAGGTGCAACAAGGTTAGCTGTTGCTTTTTTAGATGAAGCTTTAGTGCTTCGGAGGGCTGGTATTACTGAGCCGATTTTAGTGTTAGGTCCCTCGCCGCCGCGTGATGTAAATGTAGCTGCTGAAAATGATGTAGCGCTAACGGTTTTTCAAAAAGAATGGGTGGACGAAGCAATTAAACTTTGGGATGGTTCATCTGTAATGAAATTCCATATTAACTTTGATAGTGGTATGGGGAGAATTGGAATACGTGAAAGAAAAGAGCTAAAAGAATTTTTAAAGAGTTTAGAGGGTGCACCGTTTTTAGAGTTAGAAGGAGTATACACGCATTTTGCAACGGCAGATGAAGTTGAGACTTCGTATTTTGATAAGCAATATAACACGTTCTTAGAGCAGTTAAGTTGGTTGAAAGAATTCGGAGTGGATCCTAAGTTTGTTCATACAGCTAATAGTGCTGCGACGTTACGTTTTCAAGGGATTACATTTAATGCAGTGCGAATTGGGATTGCAATGTATGGATTATCTCCTTCTGTAGAAATACGTCCTTTTTTACCATTTGAATTAGAACCGGCGCTATCACTTCATACGAAAGTCGCTCATATTAAACAGGTAATTAAAGGTGATGGAATTAGTTATAACGTCACCTACCGAACGAAAACTGAAGAATGGATTGCGACTGTAGCGATTGGCTATGCAGATGGGTGGCTTAGGAGGTTACAAGGATTTGAAGTGCTTATAAATGGTAAAAGGGTACCGATTGTAGGGCGAGTAACAATGGATCAGTTCATGATTCATCTTCCTTGTGAAGTGCCACTTGGTACGAAAGTTACGCTTATTGGAAGGCAAGGAGATGAGTATATTAGCGCTACAGAGGTTGCGGAATACTCAGGGACTATTAATTATGAAATTATTGCAACGATCAGTTTCCGTGTGCCGAGAATATTTATACGGAATGGTAAGGTTGTAGAGATAATTAATTACTTGAACAATATATAGAAGGTAGTATGATTGCTTCTTGTCATTGGAGTGACTGTTCATTGCTGGATAATAAGCTCTTTTTGATGAGAAGCTTTTTACTTATAATCATTTTTTATATAAGTTGCACGTAAGTTTTGAAGAGGAGTTCTATTGTTTTTAGTTAGTTATGAGATAAAAAATTTAAGAAGATGAATGTTTTGTTTGTGAATTGGAAAACATAAGCAAGGAATAAGGAAGTCTTTGCAACAGGCTCCATACAATGGTATTATTACAATAGGTGTCATATATATATTTGGGTGTGTAGTTGACGGTGGAGGTGTATTTTTGTGTCCGAATCAAGTGTAACTACTGAAATCGTGGTTCGGTTGCCAAAGCAAATGGTAACGGAATTGGACGGAATTGGAAAACAAGAGAATAAGAATCGCCATGAACTAATTTGCCAGGCAACACAATTGTTATTGCGTCAACATAAGACGAAGAAACGCTACCAACATGAATCAATGCGACGTGGGTACATTGAAATGGGAAAAATTAATCTTGGTATTGCATCTGAAGCTTTCTTAGCAGAGTATGAAGCAGCTCATACAGTAGAACGCTTAGTTAGCGGGGGGTAATATTTTGATTGTAAAACGCGGCGACGTGTATTTTGCAGACCTTTCCCCAGTTGTTGGTTCTGAGCAAGGAGGCGTTCGTCCGGTTCTTGTCATTCAAAATGACATCGGAAATCGTTTTAGTCCAACGGTGATTGTAGCGGCTATTACTGCACAGATTCAAAAAGCGAAATTACCCACTCATGTGGAAATTGATGCGAAAAAGTACGGTTTTGAGAGAGATTCTGTTATTTTACTTGAGCAGATTCGAACAATCGATAAGCAGCGCTTAACGGACAAAATCACTCACTTAGATGAAGTGATGATGATTCGTGTAGATGAAGCGCTACAAATTAGTTTAGGACTAATAGATTTTTAAATCGGCAGTTTAAGTTGCTCTCTTTGAAGGGCAACTTTTTTTATTATAGAGGAGGTTACGGTTGTATATGGAAATGGTAGATAATCGACAAGCGTTAATGAAAATGTTAGTGAAAGAATTAGGCTTTACCGAAAAGCAAGTTCGTCATGTTATTCAATTAACAGAAGAAGGTAACACAGTTCCATTTATTGCTCGTTACCGAAAAGAATGGACAGGCTCTTTAGATGAGGTGCAAATTCGTACGATTTTAGAGAGATGGCAATATATGATGCAACTTGAAGATAGGAAGGAAGAAGTTCTTCGTCTTATTGATGAGAAGGGGAAACTGACAGAAGAGCTACGACAGCAAATTGTTAAAGCTACAAAGTTGCAAGAAGTAGAAGATCTATATCGTCCATATAAAGAGAAAAGAAGAACGAAAGCGACAGTTGCTAAAGAAAAAGGATTAGAACCATTAGCTGAATGGTTATTGTTATATAAGAAAGAAGATCCGGCTAAAAAGGCAGTGGAATTTATTAATGTAGAGAAAGAAGTGCAATCTGCAGAAGAAGCTTTACAAGGTGCACAAGACATTATTGCAGAAATGGTTTCAGATGAAGCTGCGTATCGTAGTTGGATTCGAAATGTTACTTTTAGAAAAGGTGTTATGTCTTCTTCCGTGAAAGATGAAGAAAAAGATGAAAAGAATATATATGAAATGTATTACAGTTATGAAGAACCATTGCAAAAAGTAGTACCACATCGTGTATTAGCAATGAATCGTGGCGAGAAAGAAGATATATTGAGAGTTGCTGTTGTTCCACCAGTAGATGAGATAGTAACCTTCTTAAATAAGAAAGTAATTCGTGATAACGATTCGAAAAGTGCACATTATGTACAATTAGCGATTGAAGATGGTTATAAACGATTAATTCAATCTTCAATCGAAAGAGAGATTCGTAAAGAATTAACAGAAACAGCTGAAGAACAAGCAATACATATTTTCTCTGAGAACTTACGTAACTTATTATTACAACCTCCGATGAAAGGGAAAGTCGTGCTAGCGGTAGATCCGGCATATAGAACTGGTTGTAAATTGTCTGTAGTAGATGATACGGGGAAAGTACTACATATCGATGTTATTTATCCGCATCCACCTGTTCGTAAATATGATGATGCAAAAACGAAAGTTCTTTCTATTATAGATAAATATCAAGTTGAAATGATTGCAATTGGTAATGGGACAGCATCTAGAGAAACAGAAGAGTTTATAGTAGATGTATTACAAAGTGTGAATCGAGATGTCTTTTATATTATTGTAAATGAAGCGGGTGCTAGTGTATATTCAGCTTCTGATTTAGCCCGTGAGGAATTCCCAAATTTACAAGTTGAAGAGAGAAGTGCCGTTTCTATTGGGAGACGTCTGCAAGATCCACTTGCTGAACTTGTGAAAATTGATCCTAAATCAGTTGGGGTTGGACAATACCAACATGATGTATCTCAAAAGAGACTGAATGAGTCATTAACATTTGTAGTAGAAACAGCTGTTAACCAAGTTGGGGTTAATGTAAATACGGCTTCGGTTGCATTGTTACAATATGTTTCAGGTTTATCGAAAACTGTTGCGAAAAATATTGTAGCAAAGAGAGAAGAAGATGGGAAATTCACGAAGCGCACGGAATTAAAGAAAATCCCACGTTTAGGTGCAAAGACTTATGAACAATGTATAGGTTTCTTACGTATACTAGAAGGAGCGAATCCATTAGATCGAACAGGTATTCATCCAGAGCAATATAAAAATGTTGAATTGTTATTGAAGAGTCTAGGGTTATCGATAGATGACGTAGGACAACCGCAATTACAAAAGAGATTGGAAGAAGTAGAGATTTCTAAGTTATCTCAAGAAACAGGAGTTGGGGAGCCGACGTTAGTTGATATTATAGATGCGCTTATTAGTCCTGAACGAGATATGAGGGATGAGTTGCCTAAACCACTTTTGAAAAAAGGGATTTTGAAATTAGAAGATTTAAAACGTGGTATGGAACTAGAAGGAACAGTTCGTAACGTTGTTGATTTTGGTGCTTTTGTTGATGTTGGTGTAAAGCAAGATGGTTTAGTACATATTTCTAAACTTAGCAAACAGTTTGTAAAGCATCCGTTAGATGTTGTATCAGTAGGGCAAATTGTAAAAGTATGGGTAGATGATATTGATACAAAAAAAGGACGCGTTGCACTATCTATGTTGCCGATTGAATAGTAAGAGAAGAGAGCAGATGAAACTGCTCTTTTTTTATGAAATAAAAAGTGTAATGGATTATGAGCTTTGATGTATTTTGCTATAATAAAACCAGCATTCATTTAATAACTTAATTTGATACCGGTTTTTTTCGAAATATGCACGTTGCATTTGTTTTTTTAGCCACGTAGGCATAGGAATCCCTCCTTGTTTAATCCTGCTCTCAAAAATCTAAAATGCTATTGATGAGAGGTTGGTGAGTGGATTTCTATTCATGTTTTGTTTTTAGAAACCACGCTTCTTACATGAGGATGGGTATATGTACTATTTAATATATGTATAAGAAGGGAGAAAAGTGTAAAAATATTTTTTTGTTTAGGAGGAATGAGAGTGGATGAGCAAGAAATTCAGCGACTAGTGGAAGAAGTGTCACTACAATACTTTGAGATGCCGTTCTTACATAAAGCGGTGTTTAATAATAGATTACGTACAACTGGTGGGCGTTATTTATTGAAGAGTCATAATATCGAACTGAATTATCGATATTACGAATTGTATGGTGAAGAAGAGTTAGTCGGGATTATTAAACATGAGCTTTGTCATTATCACTTACATATTGCAGGAAGAGGGTATAAGCACAGGGACAGGGATTTTCGTGAGTTGTTAAAGAAAGTTGATGCACCACGTTTTTGTAAACGAATGATTAATGAAGAGAAGGAAAAAAAGATTTATAAGTATGAATGTATGGAGTGTTCACTTCAATATGTAAGAAGGCGTCAAATAAATATAAAAAGATATGTCTGTGGAAAGTGTAAAGGGAAACTCAAACCGATATCGAAAACATCTTGACAGTAAAAACGCAATCCAGTATATTATAAACATGTCACGTTTGAACAAGATGTTGTTAAAAACTTCTTGACTTACAGAGAGAATTTTTATAAGATACAAATTGTCTTCATTATTCCGCAGTAGCTCAGTGGTAGAGCTATCGGCTGTTAACCGATCGGTCGTAGGTTCGAGTCCTACCTGCGGAGCCATACAGAGAAGTACCCAAGTGGCTCAAGGGGCTCCCCTGCTAAGGGAGTAGATCGCTAACGCGGTGCGAGGGTTCGAATCCCTTCTTCTCTGCCATACATATTGGCCCGTTGGTCAAGTGGTTAAGACACCGCCCTTTCACGGCGGTAACACGGGTTCGAATCCCGTACGGGTCACCACTTCGGAGGATTAGCTCAGCTGGGAGAGCACCTGCCTTACAAGCAGGGGGTCGGCGGTTCGATCCCGTCATCCTCCACCATATAATTTTATATGAATAGTATTGTCGCGGGGTGGAGCAGCACGGTAGCTCGTCGGGCTCATAACCCGAAGGTCGCAGGTTCAAATCCTGTCCCCGCAACCAAATGGTCCCGTGGTGTAGTGGTTAACATGCCTGCCTGTCACGCAGGAGATCGCCGGTTCGACCCCGGTCGGGACCGCCATTTTAACTTCTGCTATATAGCAGTTGTTTTTTATTGGACATTATGTTACAATAACATTTGTCTTTGAAAAGAAGATAATTATTTCGATGGGCTATAGCCAAGCGGTAAGGCAACGGACTTTGACTCCGTCATGCGCTGGTTCGAATCCAGCTAGCCCAGCCATTTACGAGCCATTAGCTCAGTTGGTAGAGCATCTGACTTTTAATCAGAGGGTCGAAGGTTCGAGTCCTTCATGGCTCACTTTTGTTTTTTCCGCGCGGTCGTGGCGGAACGGCAGACGCGCT
>NZ_CM175007.1:260000-277500 GCF_057924895.1 Bacillus sp. LH1
ACCTGGAAAGGTCCGTCGTAGAGGGTAACAACCCCGTAGTCGAAACTTCGTTCTCTCTTGAATGTATCCTGAGTACGGCGGAACACGTGAAATTCCGTCGGAATCTGGGAGGACCATCTCCCAAGGCTAAATACTCCCTAGTGATCGATAGTGAACCAGTACCGTGAGGGAAAGGTGAAAAGCACCCCGGAAGGGGAGTGAAAGAGATCCTGAAACCGTGTGCCTACAAATAGTCAGAGCCCGTTAACGGGTGATGGCGTGCCTTTTGTAGAATGAACCGGCGAGTTACGATCCCGTGCGAGGTTAAGCTGAAGAGGCGGAGCCGCAGCGAAAGCGAGTCTGAATAGGGCGTTTAGTACGTGGTCGTAGACCCGAAACCAGGTGATCTACCCATGTCCAGGGTGAAGTTCAGGTAACACTGAATGGAGGCCCGAACCCACGCACGTTGAAAAGTGCGGGGATGAGGTGTGGGTAGCGGAGAAATTCCAATCGAACCTGGAGATAGCTGGTTCTCCCCGAAATAGCTTTAGGGCTAGCCTTAAGTGTAAGAGTCTTGGAGGTAGAGCACTGATTGGACTAGGGGTCCTCATCGGATTACCGAATTCAGTCAAACTCCGAATGCCAATGACTTATCCTTAGGAGTCAGACTGCGAGTGATAAGATCCGTAGTCAAAAGGGAAACAGCCCAGACCGCCAGCTAAGGTCCCAAAGTGTGTATTAAGTGGAAAAGGATGTGGAGTTGCTTAGACAACTAGGATGTTGGCTTAGAAGCAGCCACCATTTAAAGAGTGCGTAATAGCTCACTAGTCGAGTGACTCTGCGCCGAAAATGTACCGGGGCTAAATACACCACCGAAGCTGCGGATTGATACCAATGGTATCAGTGGTAGGGGAGCGTTCTAAGGACAGTGAAGTCAGACCGGAAGGACTGGTGGAGTGCTTAGAAGTGAGAATGCCGGTATGAGTAGCGAAAGACGGGTGAGAATCCCGTCCACCGAATGCCTAAGGTTTCCTGAGGAAGGCTCGTCCGCTCAGGGTTAGTCAGGACCTAAGCCGAGGCCGACAGGCGTAGGCGATGGACAACAGGTTGATATTCCTGTACCACCTCTTTATCGTTTGAGCAATGGAGGGACGCAGAAGGATAGAAGAAGCGTGCGATTGGTTGTGCACGTCCAAGCAGTTAGGCTGATAAGTAGGCAAATCCGCTTATCGTAAAGGCTGAGCTGTGATGGGGAAGCTCCTTATGGAGCGAAGTCTTTGATTCCCCGCTGCCAAGAAAAGCTTCTAGCGAGATAAAAGGTGCCTGTACCGCAAACCGACACAGGTAGGCGAGGAGAGAATCCTAAGGTGTGCGAGAGAACTCTGGTTAAGGAACTCGGCAAAATGACCCCGTAACTTCGGGAGAAGGGGTGCTTTCTTAACGGAAAGCCGCAGTGAATAGGCCCAAGCGACTGTTTAGCAAAAACACAGCTCTCTGCGAAGCCGTAAGGCGAAGTATAGGGGGTGACACCTGCCCGGTGCTGGAAGGTTAAGGAGAGGGGTTAGCGTAAGCGAAGCTCTGAACTGAAGCCCCAGTAAACGGCGGCCGTAACTATAACGGTCCTAAGGTAGCGAAATTCCTTGTCGGGTAAGTTCCGACCCGCACGAAAGGTGTAACGATTTGGGCACTGTCTCAACCAGAGACTCGGTGAAATTATAGTACCTGTGAAGATGCAGGTTACCCGCGACAGGACGGAAAGACCCCGTGGAGCTTTACTGTAGCCTGATATTGAATTTTGGTACAGTTTGTACAGGATAGGCGGGAGCCATTGAAACCGGAGCGCTAGCTTCGGTGGAGGCGCTGGTGGGATACCGCCCTGACTGTATTGAAATTCTAACCTACGGGTCTTATCGACCCGGGAGACAGTGTCAGGTGGGCAGTTTGACTGGGGCGGTCGCCTCCTAAAGTGTAACGGAGGCGCCCAAAGGTTCCCTCAGAATGGTTGGAAATCATTCGTAGAGTGCAAAGGCATAAGGGAGCTTGACTGCGAGACCTACAAGTCGAGCAGGGACGAAAGTCGGGCTTAGTGATCCGGTGGTTCCGCATGGAAGGGCCATCGCTCAACGGATAAAAGCTACCCCGGGGATAACAGGCTTATCTCCCCCAAGAGTCCACATCGACGGGGAGGTTTGGCACCTCGATGTCGGCTCATCGCATCCTGGGGCTGTAGTCGGTCCCAAGGGTTGGGCTGTTCGCCCATTAAAGCGGTACGCGAGCTGGGTTCAGAACGTCGTGAGACAGTTCGGTCCCTATCCGTCGTGGGCGTAGGAAATTTGAGAGGAGCTGTCCTTAGTACGAGAGGACCGGGATGGACGCACCGCTGGTGTACCAGTTGTTCTGCCAAGGGCATAGCTGGGTAGCTATGTGCGGAAGGGATAAGTGCTGAAAGCATCTAAGCATGAAGCCCCCCTCAAGATGAGATTTCCCATAGCGTAAGCTAGTAAGATCCCTGAAAGATGATCAGGTTGATAGGTTCGAGGTGGAAGCATGGTGACATGTGGAGCTGACGAATACTAATAGATCGAGGACTTAACCATATAATATGTAGCAAATGTTATCTAGTTTTGAAGGAATATACCTTCAATAGTTTGGTGATGATGGCAGAGAGGTCACACCCGTTCCCATACCGAACACGGAAGTTAAGCTCTCTAGCGCCGATGGTAGTTGGGACCTTGTCCCTGTGAGAGTAGGACGTCGCCAAGCTATTTATATTGTCGCGGGGTGGAGCAGCACGGTAGCTCGTCGGGCTCATAACCCGAAGGTCGCAGGTTCAAATCCTGTCCCCGCAACCAAATGGTCCCGTGGTGTAGTGGTTAACATGCCTGCCTGTCACGCAGGAGATCGCCGGTTCGACCCCGGTCGGGACCGCCATTTCATATAAAGAAAAGAACGAAACAAGTTGTTTCGTATTTTTTTATTTGTTTTAACAAAAAACTAATAAAGACAGTCAAACTATCCTTAGGACAACTCCTAAGGACTTTTTTATATATTCAAAACCTGTATAATAAAGAGCAGAGAACATTGTGAGTAAAGTAGGTGAAGTCTGTGAGTAAATATGAAGTAACAACAAAATCTTCTGAGGAAACACAAAGGTTATCAGAAAAACTAGGTGAGCTCGTAGAGGCACAAGACGTAATTATTTTAGAAGGAGATCTTGGAGCTGGTAAGACGACTTTTACAAAGGGACTAGCAAAAGGTCTTGGAGTGAAAAGAGTTGTAAATAGTCCTACCTTTAATATCATTAAAGAATATAAAGGAAGATTACCGCTATATCATATGGACGTGTATCGCTTAGCAGAAAGTGAAGAGGACTTAGGCTTTGATGAATATTTCTACGGTGAAGGAATTACGGTAGTAGAATGGGCTCATTTAATAGAAGCATATTTACCGAATGAAAAGTTACAAATTAGTTTATTCCATGCTGGAGATGACACAAGAAAAATTATACTCGAGCCAATTGGAGATCGCTATATTAGATTATGTGAGGAGCTATTACAAGATGAAAGTACTAGCAATTGATACTTCAAATTACGTAATGGGTGTATCCCTTATTGAGGAAGAAAACGTAATTGGGGAAATCATTACAAATTTAACAAAAAACCATTCTGTACGTCTTATGCCAGCTGTAGAGAAACTGTTAAAAGAATGCGGTGTAAAACCGAAGGAATTAACTAAAATCGTTGTAGCTGCTGGACCTGGATCCTATACAGGTGTTCGTATAGGCGTGACAGCGGCGAAAACATTAGCTTGGTCACTTCAAATACCAATTGTAGGTGTATCAAGTTTAGAGGTAGTAGCTGCAAACGGTGCTAACTTTAACGGGTTAATTTGTCCTTTATTTGATGGAAGACGTGGGCAAATTTATACTGGGTTATATACATATGAAGGAGAGCAGTTAACTTCAATAGAAGAAGACCGAATTATTCTTATTGTAGACTGGTTGCAAATGTTAAAAGATAAAGGACAGCCTGTTTTATTTATCGGTAACGATGTTAAATTGCATAAAGAAACAATTATAGAACATTTAGGTGATCAAGCTGTATTCGCTCCATTTACTAAAAATAACCCAAGACCAAGTGAGCTAGCATTCTTAGGATTACAAAAAGAAGAACAAGATGTGCATACGTTTGTTCCAAGCTATCTTCGTTTAGCTGAAGCTGAAACAAAGTGGTTAGAAAGTCAAAACAAGTAGGAGCTTGCAGAAGATGGATATGATATTTAGAAAGATGGAGCTTGATGATATTGCTCAAATTGTAGCTATTGAAGAAGCGTCTTTTTCAACTCCTTGGACTGCAGATGCCTTTCACCGTGAATTAACGATGAATGAACATGCACATTATATTGTGTTAGAAAAAGATGGTCGTGTAGTCGGGTATTGTGGATTGTGGATAATTATTGATGAATCACATATAACAAATATAGCTATTTTGCCAGAATACCGAGGTCAAAAGTTAGGAGATGCCCTATTGAAAGCAGTTATTTCTGAAGCGAAAGAACTAGGGGTAAAAACAATGACACTTGAAGTACGTGTATCAAATGAAGTAGCAAAGCAGTTATACAGAAAATACGGATTTCAAAATGGTGGGATTCGTAAACGATACTATGCAGACAATCAGGAAGATGGTCTCGTAATGTGGGTGAATATATAATGGAAAAAAATACGATTATACTTGGTATTGAAACAAGTTGTGATGAAACAGCAGTAGCAGTTGTTAAAAATGGAACGGAAATTATTGCGAATGTCGTTGCATCACAAATTGAAAGTCATAAACGTTTTGGCGGCGTTGTACCAGAGATTGCATCACGCCATCATGTAGAAGAAATTACAGTTGTGTTAGAAGAAGCTTTAAAGGAAGCAAATATCACATTTGATGATATTGATGCAATTGCTGTAACAGAAGGTCCTGGTTTAGTAGGAGCACTTCTAATTGGAGTAAATGCAGCGAAGGCAGTAGCGTTTGCACATGATATTCCGTTAGTCGGTGTTCATCATATTGCTGGTCATATTTATGCGAACCGTTTAGTAAAAGAAGTTCAATTCCCGTTATTATCACTTGTTGTATCTGGTGGGCATACAGAACTTGTTTATATGAAAGAACATGGTTCATTCGAAGTAATTGGTGAAACACGAGACGATGCAGCTGGAGAAGCATATGATAAAGTAGCTCGTACGTTATCTATGCCATATCCAGGTGGTCCTCATATTGATCGCCTTGCACATGAAGGAGAACCGACAATTGATTTGCCTCGTGCATGGCTAGAACCGGATTCGTATGATTTTAGCTTTAGTGGATTGAAATCAGCAGTTATCAACACTGTGCATAACGCAAAACAGCGCGGTATAGAAATTGCACCAGAAGATTTAGCGGCAAGTTTCCAAGAAAGTGTAATAGATGTACTTGTAACGAAAGCAGCTCGTGCAGCAGAAGCTTATAATGTAAAGCAATTACTTCTTGCTGGTGGAGTAGCTGCTAATAAAGGACTTCGTGCGCGATTAGAAGAGGAATTTGCACAAAAAGAAAACATTGAATTAATTATTCCGCCGCTATCTTTATGCACAGATAATGCAGCGATGATTGCAGCGGCAGGGACAATTGCTTATGAACAAGGTAAGCGTGCAACATTAGCCTTAAATGCAAATCCAGGATTAGATATTG
The DNA here is from genome assembly GCF_057924895.1 of Bacillus sp. LH1. Taxonomy (NCBI): domain Bacteria; kingdom Bacillati; phylum Bacillota; class Bacilli; order Caryophanales; family Bacillaceae; genus Bacillus; species Bacillus sp. LH1. The sequence goes on from NZ_CM175007.1 coordinate 265,697, forward strand.
AAGCATAGTTATACACATAATTAACCACAGGTTGTGGATAAAACCCATATTATCTGTTGATAATGTGGGTTTTATTGTGTATATAAAATGTTGATAACTTTTTTACTGACTGTGGATAATGTGGAAAAGTTATTTTGATGTTTATTTTATAAAGGTGGATATGTGTATAAACTTGTGGATAAATAGGTTGATGTCAGACCTTTGAATTTGTTCTTTTTCGGGAAATAAAAAGCAAGAAGATATCCCCGAAAAACATTTTGAAACATCTCCCCATTATAGAAGATGCTAATATTGTCAATCTTTGTCGTTAAAAAGATATTTCGTGTCGAATTGTTAATATATATAGGGTTACAATAGATATATTTAAAAAATCGTTAGTATATTCTAAGTTACGATAGATATATTCAAAAAATTGTTTAAGTACTAAAAAAAGATGTCACATAGTCAAAAATCCTGACTTATGAGACATCTTCCTTATTTAAATATGCTTATACATGCAGCTCTTCCCATTCTGCCATACAAGTTTCAAGTTGTTCTTGTAGCGTTTGCTTTTTAGTTGTAATTTCACTAGCTTTTTCATAATCTGCATATATTTCTGGTAAGCAAAGTTGATCTTCTAACGTAGCAATTTCTTCTTCTAATTCCACTATACTTTGTTCTAGCTCTTCAATTTTTCTAGTGCGTTGACGCTCTAGTTTTTTACGCTCTTTTTCTTCTAAATAATTTAATTTCTCTTGTGCAATCACCTTTTGAACAGGAACGTCACTTTCTTGCTGTTCAAGTTCTGCACGTTCAATCATTTCATTTTTCTTTTCAACGTAGTAATCGTAATCCCCTAAATATTCCTGTGCACCTTCTGTTGATAACTCAACCACAGTTGTTGTTACACGGTTAATAAAGTAGCGGTCATGTGAGACGAATAGAAGAGTCCCTGGGTAATCAATTAAAGCATTCTCCAAAATCTCTTTACTATTTAAATCAAGGTGGTTCGTAGGCTCATCTAGAATTAACAAATTTGACTTTTGCATCATAAGTTTTGCAAGAGCTAATCGAGCTTTTTGTCCACCACTAAGGGAAGATACTGGTTTCAGTACATCATCTCCTGTGAATAAAAAATTCCCAAGTATAGTACGGATTTCTTTTTCCGGTTGCAGTGGATATTCATCCCATAGTTCATTTAAAACCCGTTTAGAAGATGTTAAGTTTGCTTGTTCTTGATCATAATAACCAACAGATACATTTGATCCGAAAGAAACATCACCATTTAATAGTGGTAACTTATTCACAATGGATTTTAACAATGTGGATTTCCCAATTCCGTTTGGACCAACTAAAGCAACACTATCTCCGCGAGTTAAGCGCATAGTTACATGTTCAATTATAGGGTTTCCATCATAGCCGATGGTTGCATCATTTACTTGTAAAACATCATTTCCACTTTGTTTTTCAATATCGAAGTGGAATGATGCTGACTTAGAATCCCCTAATGGTCTCGTTAATAATTCCATTCTGTCTAGTTGTTTACGGCGACTTTGAGCACGTTTCGTTGTAGAAGCGCGAGCTATATTCTTTTGAACGAAGTCCTCAAGTTTTGCGATTTCATCTTGTTGTTTTTCGTAACGTTTCATTTCTTGCTCATATAATGCTGATTTTAAGTCTAAATATTTACTGTAGTTACCAACAAATCGTCTGCTTTCTTTATTCGAAATTTCATATACTTGTGTAACGAGTTTGTCTAAGAAATAACGGTCATGTGAGACGATTAATATTGCGCCAGGATAACCTTGCAAATATTGCTCAAGCCATGTTAATGTTTCGATGTCTAAATGGTTTGTAGGCTCGTCCAAAATAAGTAAGTCTGGTTTTGTTAATAATAATTTCCCGAGAGCTAATCTTGTTTTTTGCCCGCCGCTTAAAGTAGAGATCGTCGTCTGGTGCGTTTCAACTGGGAAGCCAAGGCCGCTTAAAATGGAGCGAATATCCGCTTCATATTGATATCCACCTTGATCTTTATAATTGAGTTGTAGTTGGTCATAATCAGCTAACAATCTTTCATATGTAGCTTCGTTTGAAAAGTTTTCTTCTTTTCCCATTTCTTGCTCAAGCCTTCGAAGTTTTGTCTCCATTTGCTGTAAGTGGGTAAAGACGGTTAGCATTTCATCCCAAATTGTTAAAGACGTTTCTAGTCCAGTATTTTGAGCTAAATATCCGATTGAGACATCTTTCGGTTTTATAATTTCGCCACCATCATGAGATAATTCACCAGCGATAATTTTTAATAATGTAGATTTTCCTGCTCCATTCCTTCCAACTAATGCGATACGATCTTTTGTTTGTACTTCCAATTTTATGTTTGCAAGAATCGTTTCTGCACCGTATAATTTCGAAAGCGCGTTTACTTGTAATAAAATCAATGTTTTCACCTCAAATAATTTCTTAACTTTGCCATGTTTATATTTCTCAATCATACTAAAAATAGTGTATAGTTTAAAATAAAGAGAGAATACTTCTTCTCTTTATTATACAAGGAATTTAATGAGTGCTAAACTTCTGTATTTGATTAAAGTATATGAATAAAGATAGGAAGAGAGGAGAGGTCATATGGATCAGCAAAAGATTCCACAAGCCACTGCTAAAAGATTGCCTCTATACTATCGATTTATCCAAAACTTATCTCTTTCTGGTAAGCAGCGTGTTTCATCGGCCGAATTGAGTGAGGCAGTAAAAGTAGATTCCGCAACAATACGAAGAGATTTTTCGTATTTTGGAGCGTTAGGGAAAAAGGGATATGGATATAACGTAAATTATTTATTATCATTTTTCCGCGAAACACTTGATCAAGATGATATAACACGTGTAGCACTTATTGGAGTAGGTAATTTAGGGACCGCTTTCTTACATTATAATTTCACGAAAAACAATAATACAAAAATTGAAATGGCATTTGATGTTAGTGAAGAGAAAGTTGGAACAGAAATCGGGGGCATTCCTGTATATCATTTAGATGAATTAGAAGAGAGATTATCAAATGATATACAAGTGGCAATATTAACAGTACCGGCTACAGTAGCACAAGCTGTAGCAGATAGATTAGCTGAAACAAGCGTGCACGGTATTTTGAATTTCACACCAGCGCGATTAAACGTATCAGAGAATATTAGAATTCATCATATTGACTTAGCTGTAGAGTTACAAACATTAGTTTACTTTTTGAAAAACTATCCACAATAAAACGCAGAGGAAGCGACCTCTGCGTTTTATTATTGTTTCTTCTTTGTGAATTTAACTAATATAAGGCGAAGTGCCAAATTAAAATCAATTGTTGCCATAACTGCAAATAGTATTGTCCACATATTCCAGATTGTATCTGTCACGTTCGTAATGGCGAAGCGTGTAAAGATACATCCAAGAAGGAAGTATAGTGCAGCCATGAACAATGGTGAGTTTCTCATACAAAAAATCCTCCGATAAAGCCTTGCATTTTTTCAGCTTCTTTAATCATTTCTTGAATTTGTTCATTGCTCATAAAAATTTGCCCAATAGCGACTAATGTATTCATCGCAACATGAGCTGCAATCGGAACGATAATACGTTTCGTCTTCACATATAAGAAGGCGAATACGAGCCCCATAGCAGTGTATACCAATAAGTGAGTAAAATCAAAATGAATTGCTGCGAATACAAGCGAACTAATGATAGCTGCGATAAAGAAGTTAAACTTCTTATAAAGCGTGCCGAATAGAATTTTTCTAAATACGATTTCTTCTAAGATAGGTCCAATTATAGAAACAACAATAAGGAACCAAGGTGTCGTTCTTGCAATTTCCATAAGTTTCATTGTATTTTCTGAACCTTGTTTAATTCCTAGCAGCTGCATCTCGATCATACCGGCAACTATTTGTGAAAAGAAAGCTAAGAAGAACCCGATAAAAATCCATCCAATAGTAGCTGGAACAGAAGAGCGCATTGCATCTAAATGCCTGTCACGAATATCTGTTCTAAGTAACCAAAGTACGATACATAATGCAACAAAGAAGCTAATAATTGCCCAGTGTCCTGTTATGATTTGTCCTTTTTCCTCAATGGTAAATCCTCTATTATCATAGAGTCCTGTTTTTAGGAGAAGTGGTAATCCAACAACGCCAGATAACTGCATTAAAATGTATGTAACGATAATCCACCAGTATTGTTTCTTCAAATGGTTTAACCATCCTTTCTAACTATAGTGTATGAGATAAGTTAGGATAACATGTAAATATGCTACCTACGATATAAACCTCTTGAATTATGTTTTTTTCGTAAATCCTTATTTGAAATTATAATAGAAGACAGGAGAAAGTTGTATGTGTAGCGAAAACAACTTAGGGTGTCCTTTCATATTGTAACATACGAGCAGTGGAAACAACGATTCATATAGTAAAGGCAGTATTGTATATAGAAAGTTTATATAGTGATTTGCGAAAAAATTATGATTTTTTTACTTGCAAAAGAAATTGAGATTATTTATTATTATAAGTGTGTTAGCACTCGGATGACTTGAGTGCTAATAAAAGAAATTTACATAACAAAATGAGGAGGTTATTGTTCATGCTAAAGCCATTAGGTGATCGCGTTGTAATTGAGCTTGTTCAAGCAGAAGAAAAAACAGCAAGTGGTATCGTATTACCAGATACTGCAAAAGAAAAACCACAAGAGGGTAAAGTTGTTGCAGTAGGTACTGGTCGAGTGCTTGAGAATGGTGAGCGTGTTGCTTTAGAGGTAGCAGCAGGTGATCTTATCATCTTCTCAAAATATGCAGGTACTGAAGTGAAATATGAAGGTACAGACTACTTGATTTTACGTGAAAGTGACATTTTAGCAGTTATCGGTTAATTATATAAATCTTAAAAAATCCAAGGGGGTCAATTATTATGGCAAAAGATATTAAATTTAGTGAAGAAGCACGTCGTTCGATGCTTCGCGGTGTCGACACTCTTGCAAACGCAGTAAAAGTTACGCTTGGACCAAAAGGTCGTAACGTTGTACTTGAGAAAAAATTTGGTTCACCACTTATTACAAATGATGGTGTAACAATCGCAAAAGAAATCGAATTAGAAGATGCATTCGAAAACATGGGTGCGAAATTAGTAGCAGAAGTTGCTAGCAAAACAAATGACGTAGCTGGTGACGGAACAACAACTGCAACTGTATTAGCGCAAGCTATGATTCGTGAAGGTCTTAAAAACGTAACAGCTGGTGCGAACCCAATGGGTCTTCGTAAAGGTATCGAAAAAGCTGTTACTGCTGCAATTGAAGAATTAAAAACGATTTCTAAACCAATCGAAGGCAAATCTTCTATCGCACAAGTAGCTGCTATTTCTGCAGCTGACGAAGAAGTAGGTCAATTAATCGCTGAAGCAATGGAGCGCGTTGGTAACGACGGCGTTATTACTTTAGAAGAGTCTAAAGGATTTACAACAGAATTAGACGTAGTAGAAGGTATGCAATTTGATCGTGGCTATGCATCTCCTTACATGATTACTGATTCTGACAAAATGGAAGCAGTTCTTGATAACCCATATATCTTAATTACTGACAAAAAGATTTCTAACATTCAAGAAATCTTACCAGTATTAGAGCAAGTGGTACAACAAGGTAAACCACTTCTTATCATTGCTGAAGATGTAGAAGGCGAAGCATTAGCTACATTAGTAGTGAACAAACTTCGTGGTACATTCAATGTAGTAGCTGTTAAAGCTCCTGGATTTGGTGACCGTCGTAAAGCAATGCTAGAAGATATCGCAATCTTAACTGGTGGCGAAGTGATCACTGAAGAATTAGGCCGTGACTTAAAATCTGCTACAGTTGAATCTTTAGGACGCGCTGGTAAAGTTGTTGTTACAAAAGAAAACACAACTGTAGTTGAAGGTGTAGGAAGCACAGAACAAATCGAAGCTCGCATCGGTCAAATCCGTGCGCAATTAGAAGAAACAACTTCTGAATTCGATCGCGAAAAATTACAAGAGCGTCTTGCTAAACTAGCAGGTGGCGTAGCAGTAATTAAAGTAGGTGCAGCAACTGAAACTGAGTTAAAAGAGCGCAAACTTCGCATTGAAGATGCACTTAACTCAACTCGTGCAGCAGTAGAAGAAGGTATCGTTGCAGGTGGTGGTACTTCACTTATGAACGTATACACAAAAGTAGCTTCTATCGTAGCTGAAGGCGACGAAGCAACAGGTATCAACATCGTACTTCGCGCACTAGAAGAGCCAGTTCGTCAAATCGCAATCAACGCTGGTCTAGAAGGATCTGTAGTTGTAGAGCGTCTAAAAGGCGAAAAAGTAGGCGTTGGTTTCAACGCAGCTACTGGCGAATGGGTTAACATGCTTGATTCTGGTATCGTAGATCCAGCTAAAGTAACTCGTTCTGCACTTCAAAACGCAGCATCTGTTGCAGCTATGTTCTTAACAACTGAAGCTGTAGTAGCTGACAAGCCAGAACCAAATGCACCAGCAATGCCTGACATGGGCGGCATGGGCATGGGCGGTATGGGCGGAATGATGTAATTCCGTTTGTCCTAAAAAACATCCATTTCTATATAGAAATGGATGTTTTTTTATGTTTTTTAGAAAAGGAAATGAATTTCTGTAGAATTTTGTCGCTTTCTCTCTTGACCATATTGATACTTCATTGTTAGAATCTAGGAAGATAATATAAAACGATCCTTCATATATCCTCAATGATATGGTTTGAGAGTCTCTACCGGGTTACCGTAAACAACCTGACTATGAAGGCAGTGTGTCTTATATTTATAAAGAGCGGAGACTATCTTTCTTTATAAAGCCAGACCCCTGCCTTTTCTTTGTTATGAGACTAGAGGCGGAGGACTGGCTTTTTTTATTATATTGGTAATGCTTTTCGCCAAATTGGTGAAAATATTTATATACGAGAACTAACGTTGGGGTGATTATTTTGAAGAAACAACACGATACAATTATCGTTTTAGATTTTGGAAGTCAATACAATCAGTTAATAGCACGTCGAATTCGTGAGTTCGGTGTATACAGTGAACTTCATCCACATACAATTACTGCAGAAGAAATTAAAGCAATGAATCCAAAAGGGATTATTTTCTCTGGTGGGCCAAATAGCGTATACGGTGAAGGTGCATTACATTGTGATGAAAAAATCTTTGAACTAGGTTTACCAATCTTCGGTATTTGTTACGGTATGCAGCTTATGACGCAACAATTCGGTGGTAAAGTAGAGCGTGCAAATCACCGTGAGTACGGAAAAGCTGTTCTTAAAGTAGAGAACGAATCAAAATTATATGCGAACCTTCCAGAAGAGCAAGTTGTATGGATGAGCCATGGCGACTTAGTAACTGGTTTACCTGAAGGATTCGTAGTAGATGCAACAAGTGAGTCTTGCCCAATTGCTGGTATGAGCAATGAAGCGAAAAACTTATACGGTGTACAATTCCACCCAGAAGTACGTCACTCTGAGCACGGTAACGATTTAATTAAAAACTTCGTATTCGGTGTATGTGGTTGTTCTGAAGGATGGAACATGGAGAACTTTATTGAAGTAGAATTAGAAAAGATTCGTGAAACTGTTGGAGACAAAAAAGTACTATGCGCACTTAGTGGCGGTGTAGACTCTTCTGTTGTAGCAGTATTAATTCATAAAGCAATTGGTGATCAATTAACATGTATTTTCGTTGACCACGGTTTACTTCGTAAAGGTGAAGCAGAAGGCGTTATGAAAACATTTAGCGAAGGCTTCCATATGAACGTTATTAAAGTGGATGCAAGAGACCGCTTCATGGACAAGTTAAAAGGTGTAGAAGATCCAGAACAAAAACGTAAAATCATCGGTAACGAATTCATTTACGTATTTGATGATGAAGCGTCAAAATTACAAGGTATGGACTTCTTAGCGCAAGGTACACTTTACACAGATATCGTTGAGAGTGGTACAGCAACTGCGCAAACAATTAAATCTCACCATAACGTTGGTGGACTTCCAGAAGACATGCAGTTCAAATTAATTGAGCCTTTAAACACGTTATTTAAAGACGAAGTACGTGTATTAGGATCTGAATTAGGAATTCCTGATGAAATCGTATGGCGTCAACCATTCCCAGGACCGGGTCTTGGTATTCGTGTATTAGGTGAAATCACAGAAGAGAAATTAGAAATCGTTCGTGAATCTGATGCGATTTTACGTGAAGAAATTATTAAAGCGGGCTTAGACCGTGAAATCTGGCAATACTTCACTGCGCTTCCTGGTATGCGTAGCGTAGGTGTTATGGGTGACGAGCGTACTTACGATTACACAGTAGGTATCCGTGCGGTAACATCTATCGACGGTATGACAGCTGACTGGGCACGTATCCCTTGGGACGTATTAGAGAAAATCTCTGTACGTATCGTAAACGAAGTAAAACACGTTAACCGTATCGTGTATGATGTAACGAGTAAGCCACCAGCAACTATTGAGTGGGAATAGTATTTATAAAAAGGTCCATCTATTGCTTATGCATAGGTGGATCTTTTTTATTTTGGTGTTAATACGAACAAAACTATAAAAGTTTATAAAAACGTTCGTTTTTAAATTGACAAAACTACTTCGTCGAGTTAATATGATTATGTAATTCAAACAAAAAGTGAATATTATAGCCGTCGTATAATATCGGGGATATGGCCCGAAAGTTTCTACCTAGCTACCGTAAATGGCTTGACTACGAGGCGTTTTTATAAAGGTGAGGGGAATCTTATCTTTATTCATAGAACGCTTCCATGTATATATGCAATGGAAGCCTTTTTTATTTCTCGGGATAAAAGAGGGCTAGGAGAAATGCGGCGAGTAATCATATAACGGGGGAAACGTAGGATGAAACGCTATTTTCAGTTTGATGAGCTCGGTACGAATTATAAGACTGAGTTCATAGCAGGGTTAACGACATTTCTATCTATGGCTTATGTACTATTTGTCAATCCTGCTACGCTGTCGCTTGGAAATGTTAAAGGGTTACCAGCAGGTACAGGGATGGATCCAGGTGCAGTATTCGTTGCTACGGCATTAGCGGCAGCGATCGGTTCGTTAATTATGGGTATTTTCGCGAAGTATCCAATTGCTTTAGCGCCAGGTATGGGAATTAACGCGTTCTTTGCTTATACAGCAGTGTTAACGATGGGGATTCCATGGCAAACAGCAATTGCCGGAACATTAATGTCAGGTATTATCTTTATTATTCTTACTGCTTCAGGTATTCGTGAAAAAATCATCAATGCAATTCCATCGGAGTTAAAGTTTGCAGTAGCAGCAGGTATCGGATTGTTCATTGCATTTCTTGGATTCCAAAATGCCGGAATTATCGTGAAAAATGATGCAGTTCTTGTTGGGTTGGGGGACTTAACAAAGGGTACAACGTTACTAGCAATCTTCGGGGTTGTTACTACGATCATCTTCATGATTAAGAAAATTAATGGTGCAGTATTTTACGGTATGATTCTTACAGCGATCTTAGGAGTAGCAACAGGATTAATTGATACTCCGAAAGCTGTGGTGGGAGCAATACCGAGTCTAGAACCAACGTTCGGCGTGGCGTTAACGCACTTCGGAGATATTTTCACAGTTCAAATGGGGATTGTTATTATAACGTTCTTCTTTATCGATTTCTTTGATACAGCAGGTACGCTTGTAGCGGTTGCGAATCAAGCAGGATTAATGAAGAACAATAAATTACCACGTGCCGGAAAAGCGTTATTTGCAGATGCGATTGCAACTGTAATTGGTGCGATTCTTGGTACATCAACAACAACGTCTTACATTGAATCGTCTGCAGGGGTAGCAGCAGGAGGACGTTCTGGATTTACAGCAGTTGTAACAGCAGGATTCTTTTTACTGGCACTATTCTTCTCGCCATTACTAAGTGTTGTAACGCCAGCTGTAACGGCGCCGGCTTTAATTATTGTAGGAATCTTGATGGTTTCTTCCTTAGGGGAAATTGATTGGAAGAAATTCGAGATTGCAGTGCCAGCATTCTTTACAATTATCTCTATGCCACTTACGTATAGTATCGCAACTGGGATTGCGATTGGATTTATCTTCTATCCAATTACAATGGTTGTGAGTGGTCGTCGTAAAGAGGTTCATCCGATTATGTATGTTATGGGAGTTTTATTCGTACTATATTTCATCTACGTTCGTAAATAAAAGGGGTTTTTTTAAAGGTCTAGACTTAAGGGGAGTCTAGACCTTTTTTGCGTCTTCAGAAAATCTTAAGGATTTCCGAGCGTTTTTCTTCAGAAGTTTTCCTATAATAGAAGTTAGGGATTAAAAAAGTGATGGGGGAGATATTGTGGCACACGAAACAATACTTGTCGTAGATGATGAAAAAGAAATTCGGAATTTAATTACAATCTATTTAAAGAATGAAGGATATAAAGTATTACAAGCAGGAGACGGAGAAGAAGGATTACGTCTATTGGAAGAAAATGAAGTACATCTAGTCGTATTAGATATTATGATGCCGAAAGTGGATGGTATTCATATGTGTATGAAGGTAAGGGAAGCGAAAGAAATGCCTATTATTATGCTTTCTGCCAAAACGCAAGATATGGATAAGATTTTAGGATTAACAACAGGGGCAGATGATTATGTAACGAAGCCGTTTAATCCGTTAGAGCTAATTGCACGAATTAAATCTCAGTTACGCCGTTATATGAAAATGAATGGTTTCGCTATTCAAAATGAGGACGAGTTAGAAATTGGGGAGATGAAAATCAACATCTCGACCCATAAAGTTATTGTAGAGGGAGAAGAAGTGAAACTAACTCCGAGGGAATTTTCAATTTTAGAATTGCTAGCTAGAAATCCAGGTATGGTGTTTAGTGCGGAGCAAATTTATGAAAAGGTGTGGAACGAACGATCTTTCCAGTCTGATAATACTGTAATGGTGCATATTCGAAAAGTGCGTGAAAAGATTGAGGAGAATCCAAGGAAACCTAGATATATAAAAACAGTATGGGGAGTGGGGTATAAGATTGAAAAAGATATTTAATCCGTTTACTTATATAAGGAAAATAAGACAATTAATTGAGAAATTAGTAAAGAGCGTACGAAAGAGTATAAGGATTCAATTGATTACTACTTTTGCTGCTTGTGCGTTATTAGGAGTTTTGTCAGCAAAGGCAGCAGCACCGTTTTTTGAGAATGCGAATCGTCAAGCAACTATCGATTATCGGGCTGGTATGGAACAAATTAATCACCAAGCTCAAGGAGCGGCAAATAGTTCGGTTCATGAAAATAAATTAGAAGCTATATCAAATATGATCGAAATGGAGAACCAAAATTTAGAGCAAGGGTCTAGAGCTTTGAAGATATTGGTTACTGATGAAAGTGGTAAAGTTTTATATAAAACAAAGCAAGCGCAAGAAGAGCAAATCGATTTGCATAATACGATTCGTAATGCAGCATCATTCGCGATTAATTATACAGATGGTAGAAATGTATTTGAAAGTACAAGAAAAGAGTTTATATCTTTTTCACCTATTACTATTGAAGGAAAGAATTTGTACATGTTTGTTAGTGGAATTCCAGAGGGAGAGGTAATATATGATACGCAAGAAGGACCATTCCCATTTTTAATTGGTGTACTTGTATTCATTTTCTCTTTCTTCTATATAACAAAGAGAAAGATGAAGCAGATTGAAGCAATGGCACAAGGCGTAAAGGAAATAGAAAGAGGTAACTTAGCCTACCGCATTGAGAAAAAAGGTGAAGATGAGATTGCAGCTTTAACGGAGAATATTAATAAT
>NZ_CM175007.1:282500-285000 GCF_057924895.1 Bacillus sp. LH1
GTCGCCTCCTAAAGTGTAACGGAGGCGCCCAAAGGTTCCCTCAGAATGGTTGGAAATCATTCGTAGAGTGCAAAGGCATAAGGGAGCTTGACTGCGAGACCTACAAGTCGAGCAGGGACGAAAGTCGGGCTTAGTGATCCGGTGGTTCCGCATGGAAGGGCCATCGCTCAACGGATAAAAGCTACCCCGGGGATAACAGGCTTATCTCCCCCAAGAGTCCACATCGACGGGGAGGTTTGGCACCTCGATGTCGGCTCATCGCATCCTGGGGCTGTAGTCGGTCCCAAGGGTTGGGCTGTTCGCCCATTAAAGCGGTACGCGAGCTGGGTTCAGAACGTCGTGAGACAGTTCGGTCCCTATCCGTCGTGGGCGTAGGAAATTTGAGAGGAGCTGTCCTTAGTACGAGAGGACCGGGATGGACGCACCGCTGGTGTACCAGTTGTTCTGCCAAGGGCATAGCTGGGTAGCTATGTGCGGAAGGGATAAGTGCTGAAAGCATCTAAGCATGAAGCCCCCCTCAAGATGAGATTTCCCATAGCGTAAGCTAGTAAGATCCCTGAAAGATGATCAGGTTGATAGGTTCGAGGTGGAAGCATGGTGACATGTGGAGCTGACGAATACTAATAGATCGAGGACTTAACCATATAATATGTAGCAATGTTATCTAGTTTTGAAGGAATATGCCTTCATAGTTTGGTGATGATGGCAGAGAGGTCACACCCGTTCCCATACCGAACACGGAAGTTAAGCTCTCTAGCGCCGATGGTAGTTGGGACCTTGTCCCTGTGAGAGTAGGACGTCGCCAAGCAACTTTAAGACGAGTCAGAATGACTCGTCTTTTTTGTGTTTTATAACTTCTTTTCAAAGCTAAATATTTTGAAGTGCTTCTCGCTTTTCAAAAAGGTTTTTGAGTACGTAGCTATATAAGTTTTATTCAATTTCTTTCGTGATTCTTTATATGTAATTTAAGATTTTCTATTTTATTTCTTAAAGATAGGATTCATCAGTGTGTTAAAATAGTACAGTTGTTTTTGATGTACTTTAATATAAGAAGATTTAAGTTAGAAAAGGAGATAATATGAAAAAGATAAGTATAATTACTATAGTAGTCTTAGTCCTGCTAGTAATCGTGTATATGTTAGTTGGGAATTATTTTTATAACTACGCGTTAAATGCGAAACAAGAAAAAGAATTTTTGCAAGATAATCCTCATTTAGTAGAAACGGTAAATGCGTCGGGAGATGTATTGGCTGCAAATGAAGAAAAGAATGCAAACTTCGTATCGAAGTATAAACCTAACACATTAACTATACGTTCTTTCGATAAATTAAATTTAAAAGGTTATGAATATATGAATGAACCATCCAGTCATAAATGGGCAATTGTAGTTCATGGATACAATGGTAGAGCATCAGAAATGACGAAATATGTTCGTAACTTTTATGAACAAGGCTATAATGTCATAGCACCAGACCTTCGTGGACACGGAAATAGTGAAGGGGATTATGTTGGTATGGGTTGGCATGATCGTAAAGATGTTTTGATTTGGATTCAACAAATCTTGAAGAAAGACCCTAATGCTGAAATAGCTCTATTTGGTGTTTCAATGGGCGGGGCAACTGTAATGATGACTTCAGGAGAAGATTTACCTTCTAATGTTAAAGTTATTATTGAAGATTGTGGATACTCAACTGTTATTGATGAATTTACTTATCAACTAAAAGATTTATTCCATTTACCGAAGTTTCCTGTTATGAATGCGGCAAATATGGTTACTAAATTAAGAGCTGGTTACGATTTAGAAGAGGCTTCAGCTGTAAAACAAGTAGCGAAAAGTAAAACACCTATGCTGTTCATTCATGGGGATGCTGATACATTCGTTCCTTTTGAAATGTTAGATGAAGTATATAATGCTGCAAAAGTAGAAAAAGAGAAATTAATTGTTCCAGGTGCTGGACATGGAGAAGCGGAGAAAGTAGATTCGAATAAATATTGGAATACTGTATGGAAGTTCGTAGGGAAGTATATTCCGGCATAATTAAAGTTGTTGCATATATATAGACGATAATCGGAGGGATAATAGTTAATCCTTTTGATTATCGTTTTTTTTTGTTAATTAGGTATTCTGCTATAAGTGTGTTTTTGTATGTACTATATGAAGGAGATAGAGCAAAAACTTTTGAATTCCTTAATCTCAGTGCTACAATGATTGAAAACTAAATGTTAATGAGGTGTTTTTTATGAAAATTGAAGTATGGTCGGATTTTGTATGTCCATTTTGCTATATTGGGAAACGTAGATTAGAGATGGCTTTAGAACAATTTCCACATAAGAAGGATGTTGAAGTTGAGTTTAAAAGTTTTGAATTAGACCAAAATGCTCCAATCTATTCTGGAACAAGTATTAATGAAGTACTTGCATCAAAGTATGGAATTAGTATTGAAGAAGCTAAGCGTAATAACGTACAGTTAGGAAATCATGCAGCTAGTATGGGTTTAAG
>NZ_CM175007.1:290000-295000 GCF_057924895.1 Bacillus sp. LH1
ACGGGGAGGTTTGGCACCTCGATGTCGGCTCATCGCATCCTGGGGCTGTAGTCGGTCCCAAGGGTTGGGCTGTTCGCCCATTAAAGCGGTACGCGAGCTGGGTTCAGAACGTCGTGAGACAGTTCGGTCCCTATCCGTCGTGGGCGTAGGAAATTTGAGAGGAGCTGTCCTTAGTACGAGAGGACCGGGATGGACGCACCGCTGGTGTACCAGTTGTTCTGCCAAGGGCATAGCTGGGTAGCTATGTGCGGAAGGGATAAGTGCTGAAAGCATCTAAGCATGAAGCCCCCCTCAAGATGAGATTTCCCATAGCGTAAGCTAGTAAGATCCCTGAAAGATGATCAGGTTGATAGGTTCGAGGTGGAAGCATGGTGACATGTGGAGCTGACGAATACTAATAGATCGAGGACTTAACCATATAATATGTAGCAATGTTATCTAGTTTTGAAGGAATATGCCTTCATAGTTTGGTGATGATGGCAGAGAGGTCACACCCGTTCCCATACCGAACACGGAAGTTAAGCTCTCTAGCGCCGATGGTAGTTGGGACCTTGTCCCTGTGAGAGTAGGACGTCGCCAAGCAAGCTTAAGACGAGTCAGAATGACTCGTCTTTTTTGTATTTATAAAAATAAGAATGGCTGGTAAATCTCAGTTTATTAAAATTTCACTTTATTGTTCACATCAACAAGTTCAAAACGCTCACAGACGAGTAACATATCTTCAGAGAAATTAAGACCAATCTCATTTAGTTCCTTTGTAAAAAAACGAACATGGGTGTCTCTCCAGTAATTATAAGTACGATCTCCTTCGCCTTCAGCGATAGCGAATTCTTCGCTTACTTCATTCATTGGTGTTACAGTTACTTCTATTGTCTTAATAATAGCTACAGGTTCATCATTACTATTGAGTATAATACTATAATCATTAGTAGTCGGTAGCGATTCATTTTCTAATTCATAAAAAATGTGACCGGAGCATGTAGCTGTTTTAATACCGTCAATTACTAGTTGTGCAAGATAATTAGGGGCATCCCCAAATTGCCAAGCTGTAACAGATTCTGGTTTTTTGTTGTTTCCCCAATAAGTATCCCAATATGTCTGTGCTAATTGATTCATTTTTATCGTCACCTCACTCTAATTAATATTTAATCTCTTTATAATTCCTAGGAAATTTATTTATTTGTTATGCCTTTGTACTTATTTTTAATTTGTATCAGTGTTTTGCAAATTAAAAAGATACTATGTGGAGTGAATATAGTTTGTAAATATGTTCTGTACATATATGGGATCTTTAATTTTCCAATTGCATTTTATGATAAAGGACATAGTTACTTAAAGAACGTTCAGATTATGAATGGTAGTTTATTATCACTATGCCATATTGAAGTGAGTAATACTAGAGTTGAAATAGATAAAAAAACCGATATTCTAAATTGAATATCAGTTTAATAATATGTGACTTATATGAATCTATAGCAATACGAAAAGCGTAAATAAGATAGCCAACAAAATACGGTAGTATGCAAAAGGTTTTAAACCTATCTTCTCTAAAAGCTTTAGAAAAGTTACTACTGCTAGCATCGCTACTATAAAAGAGGTAATGAATCCTACCGCGAACATAGGGATGTCATCGACACTTAAATACTTCCAACTTTTTAGTAAGTCTAAGCCTGTTGCCCCAATCATTACAGGAAGAGCTATTAGAAAAGAGAATTCAGATGCAGTCTTATAATTTACTTTTGCTAATAGACCTCCAGAGATAGTAGAGCCAGCTCTAGAGAAGCCAGGGTATACCGCTAAGCACTGAAATAATCCGATTGTTAAAGCTTGGCGGTATGTTAAATCGTCCAGTGAATAGGCTGCTGCCTCTTTCTTTTTTACTTCTGCAAAGATCATAAGAATTGCCCCTGCTACAAGTCCAATCACAACAGTGTATGGCTGGAATAAGTATGTTTTAATAATATCATGTAGTAGCAAGCCAGCAACCACTGCCGGAAATACGCCAAGAAATACATGGAACGCGTTGAATTTTTTTTCTTTCTGTATAAGAGGTTTAATATTACATAAAGAAACGAGACGTTTATGATATAAAATTGCAATAGCTAAAATTGCGCCTAGCTGAATAACAATTTCAAACGTTTTTGCTCTTTCTCCCTCAAAGCCTAATAAATGCCCGACTAATATAAGGTGGCCAGTAGAAGATATAGGTAAAAATTCAGCTAATCCTTCTACAATACCGAGTATGAAGGCAATAATGATATCGCTCATAGTTTCACTCCTATACATTAATGAATGTCTACTTTTTTAAAATAGAATAGTGTTGCAATAAATCCGGAAATTGTCGTTACTGCAATGATGATATAAGAATACTCTGGTGGATATGTCGGTTGTAATTCGTTATTTGCGATATCTAGAGTAGCGGTCCACGGAAATAAATCTTTATGCTTGGAGTTTACGAGCATAAGATTAGTCATTGTAATAATGACTGTTAATATAATGGGTGGTACATAGCTCTTCATTACAAGAGTTAGTAGCACAATAGGTGAAGACAATAGAAAGAGAAGTCCACCACATATTAAAAATTCTAGGAAAGAACCTAAAAGTAAAGAAATGTTAAAACCAGGGAAGTTCCCCAATAGCCCTAATATTAAAGTAAGTGCCCAAGCGACTAAAGTTAGCATCATAATCCAAAGAAAGAGAATGATGAATTTACTTATAATAAAGCTAATGCGCGACACGGGGATAGTTAGTAAATTTTTCAGTGTATCTTCTGTATATTCGCGGGTAAGCAAATAAGCAACCACTACTCCATATAAGGGGAATCCTATAACTAAAGTAGTATATAAGTTAACGTCAGTGAATAATTGATGGAACCAAATAGTTGGAGTTGGCTGTTTTGTTTTTATATGTATATAAGAGGCTACTACAACTAAGAAAGGTGCGACACCAGCACCAATAATGCTAATTAAAAACATATTAGAGCGTTTTAGCTTTAAGAGTTCTGTATAGAGTAGATTAACCAATTGTTCCACCTCCAACTAGTTTGGTGAAATAATCTTCTAGTCTATCTTCGCTTATCATCATTTTTAATACTTCAATATCATCAAGAACAAATGTTCTGTTTATGTATCCTTGTTGTCCAAAATGAGAGTAAATACGAATATTTCCTTCATCATGTACTTCATAATCAAAAATTTGAAGATGATTTTCTAATAACATCACAGCTTTATCGTCATTATTCACTTGAAACTCTATGTACTTACGGTTTGCTTTGCGCAGCGTATCAAGAGAAACTTCTTCTAGTAACTTTCCTTCATGAATAATTCCGATACGATCGACTAACTGTTCTACCTCGGCTAATATGTGACTAGAAATGAGTATTGTTATATTTCTTTCTTGAGCTAAAGAATGAATAAGTTTTCGCATTTCTTTAATACCAATAGGGTCTAGTCCGTTAGTTGGTTCATCTAATATGAGTAGCTCAGGATAATGGAGAAGAGCACGTGCAATTCCTAAGCGTTGCTTCATTCCTAAAGAATACTTTCCTACTAACTTTTTTGTCTCATGCTGCAAGCCTACTATTTCTAATGCTTCTTCGATAGCATTCTTTTTGTGAACCCCAATTATTTTTGCATTAATTAATAGGTTTTCTTTTGCAGTTAAGTTTTCATAAAATCCTGGAACTTCAACTATAGAACCAATTCTGCTTAAAATATCTTTTTGATTTTGGAATAAGTTCTCTCCGAATATTTCAATCGTTCCACTTGTAGGCTTTATAAGACTAAGTAGCATACGAATGGTTGTTGTTTTACCAGCACCGTTGCGGCCTATGAAGCCATAAATCTCCCCTTGTTGAACATTAATATTTAAATTATCTACTGATTTTTGATTGCCATATACTTTAGTAAGGTTAGTCGTTTTTATAATTGTATTTATAGGAGACACCTGCTTTCTATAAGTTCTTACTTACATCATAAAAAGGAAGGCTTAACTGCATATTAATCATTTCTTAACTATTTCTTAAAAGTATTGTGCTTTGGAATAGAAAAGCCAAAAGTAGTTCGTTTCCATGGAGTACTTTCAACCCATATATGTCCACCGTTTTTCTCAACAAGCGCTTTGGAAATAGAAAGCCCGAGACCGCTACCACCAAATGAAGAGTTTCTTGATTGTTCGCTTCGGTACATTCGCTCAAATACGTTTTGTAAATCATGTTTTGGAATACCAGGGCCTTGATCCCAAATGTGAAGTTCGTATTCTGCATCAGCTTCTAGCAATTCGACTCCTATTGTTTTCCCATCCTTTCCGTAATAAATTGCATTTTTCATTAAATTACCGATAATCCGCATAATGCTTAGATGATCTGCGATGATAGGACAAGTAGATTCTGGTATGAGAATTTGCAGTTCGATGTTATGTTTTGAGAGCTCAGGTAAAAATTCAATCAAAACTTCTCTAGTAACTTCAGAAAAGTCGAGTTCTTCTTCTTTTAGTGGAAATTCATTAGCGTCTAGCTTCGCCATATTGAATATTTCATCAACTAGGTGCTTTAAGTTATTTGATTTCATATAGAGTATTTTAAGATATTCTTGTTTTTCTATTTCAGAAGCAGCAACTCCGTCTTTCAAAGCATCTATATATCCGATAATGGAGGTGAGTGGTGTTCGTATATCGTGGGAGATACTAGACAAAAGTTGTTTTCTGGATTCCTCGGATCTTTTGGCTTCAATTTGAACCTGCTCTAATTTACCTATTAGCTCGTTTATTGAAAAAACGATATTATGTAATGAGTGGTCATTGCTTGTGAATAATCTCGTTTGTAAGTTTCCTTTTAGTACACGACTTAATTTAGTATCCATTGCTTTGCGATGTTGAATGAATTGTATTCTTGAAAAGAAGAGATAAATTGTAATTAAGATAAGGATAATAAATAAAGACGTTGTTATTCTTGGATCCATTTGTATGTTTAAAATCCCGCAAATGATAAGTTGTAATGAAAT
>NZ_CM175007.1:300000-307500 GCF_057924895.1 Bacillus sp. LH1
CTTTACTGTAGCCTGATATTGAATTTTGGTACAGTTTGTACAGGATAGGCGGGAGCCATTGAAACCGGAGCGCTAGCTTCGGTGGAGGCGCTGGTGGGATACCGCCCTGACTGTATTGAAATTCTAACCTACGGGTCTTATCGACCCGGGAGACAGTGTCAGGTGGGCAGTTTGACTGGGGCGGTCGCCTCCTAAAGTGTAACGGAGGCGCCCAAAGGTTCCCTCAGAATGGTTGGAAATCATTCGTAGAGTGCAAAGGCATAAGGGAGCTTGACTGCGAGACCTACAAGTCGAGCAGGGACGAAAGTCGGGCTTAGTGATCCGGTGGTTCCGCATGGAAGGGCCATCGCTCAACGGATAAAAGCTACCCCGGGGATAACAGGCTTATCTCCCCCAAGAGTCCACATCGACGGGGAGGTTTGGCACCTCGATGTCGGCTCATCGCATCCTGGGGCTGTAGTCGGTCCCAAGGGTTGGGCTGTTCGCCCATTAAAGCGGTACGCGAGCTGGGTTCAGAACGTCGTGAGACAGTTCGGTCCCTATCCGTCGTGGGCGTAGGAAATTTGAGAGGAGCTGTCCTTAGTACGAGAGGACCGGGATGGACGCACCGCTGGTGTACCAGTTGTTCTGCCAAGGGCATAGCTGGGTAGCTATGTGCGGAAGGGATAAGTGCTGAAAGCATCTAAGCATGAAGCCCCCCTCAAGATGAGATTTCCCATAGCGTAAGCTAGTAAGATCCCTGAAAGATGATCAGGTTGATAGGTTCGAGGTGGAAGCATGGTGACATGTGGAGCTGACGAATACTAATAGATCGAGGACTTAACCATATAATATGTAGCAATGTTATCTAGTTTTGAAGGAATATGCCTTCATAGTTTGGTGATGATGGCAGAGAGGTCACACCCGTTCCCATACCGAACACGGAAGTTAAGCTCTCTAGCGCCGATGGTAGTTGGGACCTTGTCCCTGTGAGAGTAGGACGTCGCCAAGCAAGCTTAAGACGAGTCAGAATGACTCGTCTTTTTTGTATGCTTTCATACCTCTATCAATTGCATTTTTAACCCCTTCTAAATAAGAAAATCCATATTTTTTATCTGGCTCTAAGTAAGTTCCTTCCGCCCACTCGTTCCATGCGTTAATAAATAAAAACTCGCTGTTATAAAAAGAGTAAGTACGATGAATTTGCTTGCTTAAATATATGGTGAACTTTTCAGGGGTAGAACCTACAAAGATGCTGCTATTTGCGTTTTTACGTCGTGCAGTATTATCCCAATCAACAAAAGCCCCGGGAAATGTTTTTTTCTTTGGGAGCGATCGTTGTAATATATACATCCATACTTTATCGTAGTCCCAAACATTTAATTGCATATCAGAATCATATATTACCTTATTTATGTCTGAAGAGCTATCATGGGCAATTGTATAGAAAGGTTCAAACTGAATGCTGGCATCGAATCCATTTATATTAGGTAGTGGAAAACTGTTTAATGTTTCAGCAAAGTATATACCTTTTAAACCATTTTCTCGCGCTAATGCATTCCAGTAATTAAGCATTTTTTCACAATCAGGAATATGTCCTGGACGATAAATAATGAATAGAGGTTTATCATCTATATAAATATATCTCTCATCTTGGAAAGCCTGTAATAAATAATCAAAGTGTTCCTTCCAATCAGATATATCTCCGTAGTCTTGAGGCATTAATATATGTTTATCGAGACCATCCCAAGATTTTGTCCATGGTTCATTTGCCCAAGAAAGACAAAAAGGGAAGTCAGGTTCCTTCATCTTTAGTACCTCATTAAAGGGTGTTTCTAATAGTCTTTTTCCCTTAAACCAGTAATGATAATAACAAAAACCATATATACCGTATGCTTTAGCGATTTCCGCTTGCCACTTTCTTACGGAGGGGGTAGTTAAGTCGTAATAAAAATCTTGATAAGGTTCCCTAGGTTGATAATGTCCTGAAAATAAAGGTTGTGCACTTTTAGTATTTGTCCATTCAGTAAATCCTTTCCCCCACCATCGATCATTTTCTTTAATTTGATGGAATTGTGGTAAGTAAAAAGCGATTATTTTCAAGTTATATCCCCCTCATGTTTTTCGTAGTTCAAGTGTTGGGAAGTTATTCTTGATTTGGTGAAGCAATTTTAAAACAAGAGATATGTTATCTGTTTACTGTCTTTTTATGGTATGTATTGGATTTTTTTAAGCTTACTTAATAAGAGAGTATTAGGTAATTTGATATATAGCTGAAATAGAAAGTGCTTTTCGTCATGAAATTTATTACGTTGAATGAAAGGAATTAAATTTTTTGAAGGACAAAGAGGGCCTGTGGTAATCGATTTACATCATCAAAAAAGTCTTGTAGCTTTAAATATTTCTCATAATGATTTTCAATATAAGTCCTAGGTATAACAGTTTCTCCGTAAAAACTACTATTTCTAACATCTCCTGCACCAGTAGGACTGTGAACAAATTTGCCGTTTTCATAATCCGAGATGGCGCGATGTATATCTGGAAAAGCTTGAGATAAAGTTTTATGCCATCCTGTTTGAATTAATTCAGGATGTTCTTGGAATTGTTGACAAAAATCAAGAAAATAGCGCGCTTGTGTTGTTGCGATGAAGATTCCACCAGGGCGAAGAACTCTTGAAAATTCTTTTACCCAATTTTCGGCAGTTGCTTCGGATAAATGTGAGAATACAGAATAAGCGAATATGATATCTAATGAATTGTCACTAATAAATTCTACAGGGGGATGTGGACTTGCTGTTTTATATATCCCTCTTCCTAGTGTTTCATTACAAAGTGTGATCATCGCAGGATCGACATCAATGCCAAGTAAATTTTGATCAGAGGCATCTTTAAATAAGAAGCGTATAATTCTTCCCCATCCGCAGCCGAAGTCTAAAACTTTACTTTCTTTATTCAAGGGAACCCCTAAATTTTGGGCGTATTCTTTTATATGTCTATAAAACAAATATGCTTCGTAAAGAGCATGTTCATAGGAAGCACCTACAAATTGTTTTTGAATTTCTTCAGGAGGAAACCTAGGTACGGGAACCCCATTTATCGTTGTTTGTGAACAACTTTGTATAAATAAATTTAGAAGTTCGACATCAGATAGTGAATTAACAAGATGATCAAAATCACTTCCTAACTTAAATTTATTCATTTGTTAAACCTCCGAATTATATAGTGATTAAACTTTATTTTCTTGCTTTTTACTAATAAAAACATGTAAAAATTCAGCATCTAACCCTAGTGATCTATCCTTTTGTAAATAAACAATGGTATACATGTTTGCGTGTGTATAAATATATTCAATCATATCCTGCCCCCAATCGAACGTTACTAAAGATCCATTCTCATCAATAGGGTTTCCATGATAAATGGGCTCTTCAATATATTCAATCACTTCTTGATTCATTCTTGCTCTTTGCACAGTTTTTGTGAGTGTATGATACCAAGGGACAGTAAATACATGAGCGCCGCCAGGTTTTAATACTCGTTCTATTTCTTTAAAGGCTTTGTTTGGCGTCATTACATGCTCAAAAACGTCTTGAGTAATGAATAAATCAAAAGATTCATCTTCAAAAGTCATGTCTTCTAAGTTCTCACATCTAATACCTTGAAAGTATTGGCCAAGAGGATAATTTTTAAAGTATTGAGAATAAGTATAGTTTTTACAGTTTTTTAATAGTAGCTGAGTTGTAATTCCTCCAGGAGAGGATTCGTGGATACTATAGGAATCCCATTTTGGAAAAAATGTATGCAAAGCATGGATTAAAGCTCGCTGCCTTGGTATAGAGTTACATGTAGAACATAAATAATGATCTCTAAGCCAATCATTATGCTCTATAAATGTAGCTTTCTTTTCGCAAATAACGCAGTACCCATTATTGTGTTTCAAATTGATTTCCACACGACATCCCTCCTATGTTAAATGCAATCTATTTATGGAAATTATGATACACGTCAACAATCAGCGAAATCAAAGGGGGAATGGGTGAAAGTTAGGTATTTTTTAAAATTGCGATTAGGAGAAGGGAATAATCAGTTGAAGAGAACCCCCAATCGAATTAAAGTTTCACTTTATGCTATGCGATGCATCAGCTTTTATTCATGGGAAAATGTATAGACTTAAAATATCCCTTTCGTGTATGGGTACATTTCAAAATCCTGTGCGTATATTTCTGTAACTAAATCCATAGTTTCTTTATCATAAAAGCTTTCGTATGTTGGAAATCGTGGGAAGTCTGTATCTGTAATGCTAAGTTCTGCATAGCTCCCTGCATAAATCATCTTGTGTGCGCGATGATGATCTGAATTTGTAAGAAGTGCTAAAGGGGATTTTATCAAATCGTACGTGTGTTCTAGTTTGGTGATTTGTGTATTAAAATCTTCTAAAGGAATATAACATTGGATGAAGTTTTCTTCACCAGGGACGTATTGTTGACTAAAATGTATATCTAGCGCTAGAGAATTGGAGCTGAATGCCTGAACGTAATATAAAAATTGTTTAAATGATATTCCTTGATTACTATATTTGTCATTATAAAAATAATGACGGATACTTTCCCATTGAGGGCTAGCATATGGGTTGTCAGCAAGTAATAGAAATGAGCTGACAGCCCTTGTATAGGGATTTCGCACAAGTTTACAAACATCCTTTTTACCCTCTAGAAGACCATTTTGTAACTCGGGTATGTAATTTGTATTGTTCTTATACACCCAGAACTCATAGTAATGAATAAAGTCATTGTATTTCTTTGCTTCAGTAAATAATCCGATTTGAAAAAAGAACCAATTAGCTAACGCGGTGCATCCGCTTCTATGACTCCAAAATAGTATAATCGGAAAGTCTTTATGGTAATGTGGAATTCGATCTTTATGTAGAATTACATGATTTAAAAGTTCTTGATTTATATTTTTCATGAGTTCAGCACTCCTTTTTGGGAAATTTGTGTATGTAGACGTTTTTTTATGGGTTAAACAAGTGAGGATTGTTTATTAAATATATTCATGGGGATGAGTAAATATTATGAGTGTTTTTGCAGTCAACCTGAATAAGGAAGCTATTCTAAAATGAAAATAGAAAATAAAGATAATGAAAATTTATAACAAACATACAATGATAAGAAGATGAATAATCGAAATGATCCAGTTTATTTGTGTATATTTTTAGGTTTGGAGACGGGAAAAATTTATTACTAGAGAGATGATATTATGAGGAAGAATAATTATTTAATAGTAGGTGGAAATAGTTTCATTGGTATCAACCTCGCATTGGGTTTATTGAAACAGGGGCAAAATGTAAAAGTATTTTCCAGACATATAAATAATTTTCCTCAAAATATTGTAAGTGAAGTTGAATTTATTAAAGGTGATTTAAAAAATGTTGAGGATATATATAAGGCTTTAGTGAATATAGATATTATTATTTATTTAGCTGCGACGTCTAACGTAGCAACTTCAATTGAAGATGTTTTCGGTGATATTAATAGCAGTCTATTTTTTCTTAATTTCATGGAAAGTGTTAAAGATTTTCGTATTAAAAAAATTATATTAGCTTCTTCGGGAGGCACAGTTTATGGTGAACCTGAATATTTGCCTATTGATGAGAAACATCCATTAAGACCACTTTCCCCGTATGGAATAACAAAAGTTTCGCTGGAGAATTATTTGTATTTTTATAAGAGAAAATATGGAATAGATTATGTTGTATGTAGATATTCTAATCCGTATGGAAAATACCAAAACCCCTTAAAAAAAGTAGGGGCGATAAATTGTTTTTTGTACCAGCATCTCAGTAATGAAAGGATTCATATATATGGGAATCCAGAGGAGATTATTAGAGATTATATTTATATCGATGATTTAGTTGAAATTACTATACAACTAGCACAATTAAATCAATTGAAATCTTGCGTATACAATATAGGGAGTGGCAAAGGTCTTTCTTTAAAACGAATTATAGTGGAATTAGAGAAAATAACAGAAAGAAAAGTGGATTTTATCTGTTACAAACAAAAACAAGAGAACGTTCAAAAAATCATTTTAAATATTGATAAGATAAAACAAGAATTGAATTGGGAACCTAAAATAGATTTTAAACATGGGATTAGATTAAATAAGCTATGGATTGAAGAGTTCTTATATAGTAAAAAATAATAACCCACACTCTACTTGTATAAGCAGAGCGTGGGTTATTATTTTGCTTCTTTTTCTATAACCCAAAGGTCTTGATGTTCCCACCAAAATCCTTCAGTATACTTTTTGATAATTGGGTTATGGGGTAATAATTTAATTTTGTCACACACGTAAGAGGGACTAACTATCGTTTGTCCGTATTGATTCACATCTAAATCGAATTGTTCACTAGAAGAGAGAAACCAATAGCCCTTTTCATTTAAATTTGGAAACCCGAAGTATTTTTTGCTTTGATAGCCATGGGTTGTGAAAATGAATAAACCACCAGGTGAAACAGCGTTATATAATGTTTGCAGCCAACGAAACCAAGTTGTATCAGGCATATGAGAGAAAAAGGATAGACAAAAAACGATATCGTACGTAGAGGAGTCCAATTTTAACTGTTCAGGCTCAGGATGAGATAATATAGAAGAATTATTTAATTTGTTTTCAATAAAGGAAATAGCCTCTTCGTGTATATCGCAAGCGGTTATACTCAAATTCGCTTGTAGATTTAATAAATGACGTGTTACGCAGCCGTATCCGGATGCAAATTCTAACAATTTAATTGGATTGCCTGTAGGAGGATAAAGGGAAGTAATTAAGTTTAAGAGTATTTGTGCTGAGTTTTGCCCATCTTTAAAGTAGTAATCTATCGCTTCTTTTTTTGATGGGAAGACGGGATTAGTGACAATGAACTGAAAGATATGATCCTCAGGATGGATACTTGCATTTACATTATAGTTGTGTGCGATTTGAGAAATTAAATCTTTATGTTCCTCTATAAAGTCTTTCAAAGAGTATTCCTCCCTTAAGTAATAGTAGCAACTTACTAGAGATATTGATGGCATAGAAAGCACATGTTTAAATTTTTAAGTATGCTTTAAGATGCTTTCTATATGTATACATTTTCATTTTAGAAATGTCGTCGATAGTAAATCTTTCTTTAATGAAATTTTGCATTTGTACAACTTCATTGTAATGGGAGTATGAATCTTCTGTTCTCGTTACGCTATTTAAATGTCGTCTATGATAGTTTAAGGGGGATGGATTGAAGTAAATATCTCCCTCTGTAAGAAGAGAAACATAGAAAAACCAATCACCAGCTATTTTGAACTTCTCTAACTGTTTTTCTGTTTTCTTCATATCTATATTTTTAAAAACTACACTTGAAACATTAGGTATAGTGTTTTTGATAAGTAACGTATCTTGTATTTCTTCGACGCCTTTTCGAAAATAGGGGCCTTTCCATTTTTCTTTATCGATATCATTTGTGTAATTTAAATAATGATTAGCCAATACATT
>NZ_CM175007.1:312500-315000 GCF_057924895.1 Bacillus sp. LH1
GGTATGAGTAGCGAAAGACGGGTGAGAATCCCGTCCACCGAATGCCTAAGGTTTCCTGAGGAAGGCTCGTCCGCTCAGGGTTAGTCAGGACCTAAGCCGAGGCCGACAGGCGTAGGCGATGGACAACAGGTTGATATTCCTGTACCACCTCTTTATCGTTTGAGCAATGGAGGGACGCAGAAGGATAGAAGAAGCGTGCGATTGGTTGTGCACGTCCAAGCAGTTAGGCTGATAAGTAGGCAAATCCGCTTATCGCGTAGGCTGAGCTGTGATGGGGAAGCTCCTTATGGAGCGAAGTCTTTGATTCCCCGCTGCCAAGAAAAGCTTCTAGCGAGATAAAAGGTGCCTGTACCGCAAACCGACACAGGTAGGCGAGGAGAGAATCCTAAGGTGTGCGAGAGAACTCTGGTTAAGGAACTCGGCAAAATGACCCCGTAACTTCGGGAGAAGGGGTGCTTTCTTAACGGAAAGCCGCAGTGAATAGGCCCAAGCGACTGTTTAGCAAAAACACAGCTCTCTGCGAAGCCGTAAGGCGAAGTATAGGGGGTGACACCTGCCCGGTGCTGGAAGGTTAAGGAGAGGGGTTAGCGTAAGCGAAGCTCTGAACTGAAGCCCCAGTAAACGGCGGCCGTAACTATAACGGTCCTAAGGTAGCGAAATTCCTTGTCGGGTAAGTTCCGACCCGCACGAAAGGTGTAACGATTTGGGCACTGTCTCAACCAGAGACTCGGTGAAATTATAGTACCTGTGAAGATGCAGGTTACCCGCGACAGGACGGAAAGACCCCGTGGAGCTTTACTGTAGCCTGATATTGAATTTTGGTACAGTTTGTACAGGATAGGCGGGAGCCATTGAAACCGGAGCGCTAGCTTCGGTGGAGGCGCTGGTGGGATACCGCCCTGACTGTATTGAAATTCTAACCTACGGGTCTTATCGACCCGGGAGACAGTGTCAGGTGGGCAGTTTGACTGGGGCGGTCGCCTCCTAAAGTGTAACGGAGGCGCCCAAAGGTTCCCTCAGAATGGTTGGAAATCATTCGTAGAGTGCAAAGGCATAAGGGAGCTTGACTGCGAGACCTACAAGTCGAGCAGGGACGAAAGTCGGGCTTAGTGATCCGGTGGTTCCGCATGGAAGGGCCATCGCTCAACGGATAAAAGCTACCCCGGGGATAACAGGCTTATCTCCCCCAAGAGTCCACATCGACGGGGAGGTTTGGCACCTCGATGTCGGCTCATCGCATCCTGGGGCTGTAGTCGGTCCCAAGGGTTGGGCTGTTCGCCCATTAAAGCGGTACGCGAGCTGGGTTCAGAACGTCGTGAGACAGTTCGGTCCCTATCCGTCGTGGGCGTAGGAAATTTGAGAGGAGCTGTCCTTAGTACGAGAGGACCGGGATGGACGCACCGCTGGTGTACCAGTTGTTCTGCCAAGGGCATAGCTGGGTAGCTATGTGCGGAAGGGATAAGTGCTGAAAGCATCTAAGCATGAAGCCCCCCTCAAGATGAGATTTCCCATAGCGTAAGCTAGTAAGATCCCTGAAAGATGATCAGGTTGATAGGTTCGAGGTGGAAGCATGGTGACATGTGGAGCTGACGAATACTAATAGATCGAGGACTTAACCATATAATATGTAGCAATGTTATCTAGTTTTGAAGGAATATGCCTTCATAGTTTGGTGATGATGGCAGAGAGGTCACACCCGTTCCCATACCGAACACGGAAGTTAAGCTCTCTAGCGCCGATGGTAGTTGGGACCTTGTCCCTGTGAGAGTAGGACGTCGCCAAGCAAGAACCTAAGTCATTTTGACTTAGGTTTTTTTGTGTTTATTTTTATTATTTTTAATTTAAAGGTAAGAATTACCTTTTCAAGAATATAGTCCAGATGTAAAAAGAATGTTTGTGATCTTACATAACCTTTTGTGCTTTTAAAGGATTTTACATTAGAAAAAATCTATAATTAAGGTAGTTAACATATATTTTTGATGGGTGTGGGGAATTATGAAAGAAATATGCATGTTATTAGTGGCTGTTATATTATGGGGCACAGCCATTGCGCCAACAAAATGGGCGTTAGAATCTATTCAGCCGTTTACTTTGTTATTTATTCGTCTTTTCTTTGCAGGTGGAATTTGTATGATATTCTCATTTAAGGAACTACAAAAATCAGTTGTACATAAAAAAGTTCCATGGAAAAGAATGAGTTTGTTAGCTTTTACCGGTGTAGCTGGTTATTTTATGTTTACATCCTACGGCATTTCTTTAACCAGTGGATTACATGTGAGTATTATAGATGCTGCGTTACCATTGGTTACAATTCTTTTTTCAGCACTCTTTTTAAAAGAGGAAATTCGATTGAATTATTGGATAGGAATTATATTGGGTGCTATAGGAGTACTCTTTATCACGATTCCATCTAAAAGTGCTAATCAAGAAGTGTCCTTAATAGGAGATATACTAATATTATTAAGTACTTTTCTATTTGCTTTCTACACAGTTTTGCTAA
>NZ_CM175007.1:320000-532500 GCF_057924895.1 Bacillus sp. LH1
GTGCGAGAGAACTCTGGTTAAGGAACTCGGCAAAATGACCCCGTAACTTCGGGAGAAGGGGTGCTTTCTTAACGGAAAGCCGCAGTGAATAGGCCCAAGCGACTGTTTAGCAAAAACACAGCTCTCTGCGAAGCCGTAAGGCGAAGTATAGGGGGTGACACCTGCCCGGTGCTGGAAGGTTAAGGAGAGGGGTTAGCGTAAGCGAAGCTCTGAACTGAAGCCCCAGTAAACGGCGGCCGTAACTATAACGGTCCTAAGGTAGCGAAATTCCTTGTCGGGTAAGTTCCGACCCGCACGAAAGGTGTAACGATTTGGGCACTGTCTCAACCAGAGACTCGGTGAAATTATAGTACCTGTGAAGATGCAGGTTACCCGCGACAGGACGGAAAGACCCCGTGGAGCTTTACTGTAGCCTGATATTGAATTTTGGTACAGTTTGTACAGGATAGGCGGGAGCCATTGAAACCGGAGCGCTAGCTTCGGTGGAGGCGCTGGTGGGATACCGCCCTGACTGTATTGAAATTCTAACCTACGGGTCTTATCGACCCGGGAGACAGTGTCAGGTGGGCAGTTTGACTGGGGCGGTCGCCTCCTAAAGTGTAACGGAGGCGCCCAAAGGTTCCCTCAGAATGGTTGGAAATCATTCGTAGAGTGCAAAGGCATAAGGGAGCTTGACTGCGAGACCTACAAGTCGAGCAGGGACGAAAGTCGGGCTTAGTGATCCGGTGGTTCCGCATGGAAGGGCCATCGCTCAACGGATAAAAGCTACCCCGGGGATAACAGGCTTATCTCCCCCAAGAGTCCACATCGACGGGGAGGTTTGGCACCTCGATGTCGGCTCATCGCATCCTGGGGCTGTAGTCGGTCCCAAGGGTTGGGCTGTTCGCCCATTAAAGCGGTACGCGAGCTGGGTTCAGAACGTCGTGAGACAGTTCGGTCCCTATCCGTCGTGGGCGTAGGAAATTTGAGAGGAGCTGTCCTTAGTACGAGAGGACCGGGATGGACGCACCGCTGGTGTACCAGTTGTTCTGCCAAGGGCATAGCTGGGTAGCTATGTGCGGAAGGGATAAGTGCTGAAAGCATCTAAGCATGAAGCCCCCCTCAAGATGAGATTTCCCATAGCGTAAGCTAGTAAGATCCCTGAAAGATGATCAGGTTGATAGGTTCGAGGTGGAAGCATGGTGACATGTGGAGCTGACGAATACTAATAGATCGAGGACTTAACCATATAATATGTAGCAATGTTATCTAGTTTTGAAGGAATATGCCTTCATAGTTTGGTGATGATGGCAGAGAGGTCACACCCGTTCCCATACCGAACACGGAAGTTAAGCTCTCTAGCGCCGATGGTAGTTGGGACCTTGTCCCTGTGAGAGTAGGACGTCGCCAAGCAAGAACCTAAGTTATTTTGACTTAGGTTTTTTTGTGTTTATTTTTATTTACCGAATGCTATAATCCGTAAATTTAATAAAGCTACAGACGAAAAAAGAATGAAGTAGAGACTCTTTAAAATAATAGTAATGATTTTTTGTGTTTCTGATTTTCCTAATGTCGCTAAAGTAATACTTAAAATAGGACACATTATTTCTATCATAAGTATATATTTTAAATAATGAGATGCTATAAATAAATATTTAATAATTACAGAAATTACTGCAATAGAGAAAAATAAATAGGATAATAGCCAAGTTCTTTCTTTAACAGTTATCCTCCTTAGAAATTAAATCGTTATAATAATACAAGAGTGTATATATTTTGATTAAAAACATACTGAAGTGCTATTTAAACGATAAATACATAAAATAGATCTCTAGAAATATATATTCTAATTCCCTTTTCTTCTTGTATATAGTTGCAATTCTTCTTTTGAATATAACTAAAACACGAACGTTATTGACTGCTAATAAAAAAACATTCGATTATTTATTGACATTGTTTATGAAATATTGTTAATATAGCCATAGAAACAATAATATAAGACCTCATATAATCGCGGGGATATGGCCTGCAAGTCTCTACCTAACGACCGTTATTCGTTAGACTATGAGGGAAAGTCACTCGGTATTTTTCTATTCACAAGGGATACGTATGCCTGAGTAGAGCGCTTTCTCTCATAGTAAAAGAGAAACTGTTCTATTTCAGGCTTTTTTTATTTGAATCGGGGGGATTCTAATATGAAATCACTAGTTGGAGTCATAATGGGAAGTACGTCAGACTGGGAAACAATGAAATATGCTTGTGACATTTTAGATGAATTAAATATACCGTATGAGAAAAAAGTTGTATCCGCTCATCGGACTCCGGATTATATGTTTGAATATGCAGAGACGGCTCGTGAACGTGGATTGAAAGTTATTATTGCTGGAGCTGGTGGAGCAGCACATTTACCAGGGATGGTTGCAGCGAAGACAAATCTTCCTGTAATTGGAGTTCCAGTTCAATCAAAAGCATTAAACGGCTTAGATTCATTATTATCCATCGCCCAAATGCCAGGAGGTGTTCCAGTTGCAACTGTTGCAATTGGTAAAGCCGGTTCAACGAATGCTGGATTACTTGCCGCACAAATACTTGGATCATTTCATGATGATATACATGATGCATTAGAATTGAGACGAGAAGCGATTGAAAAAGATGTGCGTGAAGGTAGTGAGCTAGTATGACGAGAATCATTTTACCTGGAAAAACAATCGGTATTATTGGAGGCGGCCAGCTAGGAAGAATGATGGCATTGGCAGCTAAGGAGATGGGATATAAAATTGCTGTTTTAGATCCTACAAAGCATTCGCCATGTGCACAAGTTGCTGATATTGAAATTGTTGCACCATATGATGATTTAAAAGCAATTCAGCATTTAGCAGAGATAAGTGATGTTGTCACATATGAATTTGAGAATATTGATTATAGATGTTTACAATGGCTTGAAAAACATGCGTACTTACCACAAGGTAGTCAGTTGTTAAATACAACACAAAATCGTTTTACAGAAAAGAATGCGATTGAGAAGGCTGGGTTACCAGTAGCAACGTATAGATTAGTTCAAAATCAAGATCAGCTTACAGAAGCAATTGCTGGGTTATCATTCCCTTCCGTCTTAAAAACGACGACAGGTGGATATGATGGGAAAGGACAAGTTGTTTTAAGAAGTGAAGCTGATGTTGAGGCAGCAAGAAATCTTGTGGATAAAGCAGAATGTATTTTAGAGAAATGGGTGCCTTTTGAAAAAGAAGTATCAGTTATTGTGATTCGTAGTGTAAGTGGTGAAACAAAAGTGTTTCCAGTAGCAGAAAATATTCATGTAAATAACATTTTACATGAATCTATCGTTCCAGCTCGCATTACAGAAGAGCTTTCTCAAAAAGCAATTGCGTATGCAAAGGTACTTGCGGATGAATTAGAACTTGTGGGAACACTAGCTGTAGAGATGTTTGCTACAGATAATGGTGAGATTTATATTAATGAATTAGCGCCAAGACCTCACAATTCAGGACACTATACACAGGATGCATGTGAAACGAGTCAATTTGGTCAACATATTCGAGCAATCTGTAATTTACCTCTAGGAGAAACAAATTTGTTAAAACCAGTTGTCATGGTAAACATTTTAGGCGAACATATAGAAGGGGTCCTAAGACAAGTGAATAGATTAACCGGGTGCTATTTACACTTGTATGGAAAAGAAGAAGCAAAAGCACAGCGGAAAATGGGGCATGTTAATATTTTAAATGATAATATTGAAGTCGCTCTAGAAAAAGCGAAGAGTTTGCATATTTGGGACCATCAAGAACAACTGTTGGAGGGAAAAAGATGATTAGTCGTTATACACGCCCTGAAATGGGTGCGATTTGGACGGAAGAGAACAAATTTAAAGCGTGGTTAGAAGTTGAGATTTTAGCTTGTGAAGCATGGGCTGAGCTTGGCGATATTCCAAAAGAAGATGTTAAAAAAATTCGTGAACATGCATCATTTGATATTGATCGTATTTATGAAATTGAAAAAGAAACACGTCATGACGTAGTTGCATTCACTCGTGCTGTATCAGAAACGCCAGCATTAGGCGAAGAACGTAAATGGGTTCATTACGGTTTAACATCTACAGATGTAGTAGATACAGCATTATCTTACATCTTAAAACAAGCGAATGAAATTATATTAAAAGACTTAGAGAACTTTGTAAGCATTTTAGCTAACAAAGCGAAAGAGCATAAATACACAATCATGATGGGAAGAACACACGGTGTTCATGCAGAACCAACGACATTTGGTTTAAAACTTGGTCTTTGGTATGAAGAGATGAAACGTAACGTAGAGCGTTTCAAACAAGCTGCTGATACAGTTCGTGTTGGTAAACTATCTGGTGCGGTTGGTACATATGCAAATATCGATCCATTCGTAGAAAAATATGTTTGTGAAAATTTAGGATTAGAAGCAGCACCAATTTCAACACAAACATTGCAACGTGATCGTCACGCACACTACATGTCAACACTTGCACTAATTGCAACATCTATCGAAAAGATGGCAGTTGAGATTCGTGGTTTACAAAAGAGTGAAACACGTGAAGTTGAAGAAGCTTTCGCAAAAGGTCAAAAGGGTTCTTCTGCAATGCCACATAAACGTAATCCAATTGGTTCTGAAAATATGACTGGTTTAGCTCGTGTTATCCGCGGTTATATGATGACAGCTTACGAAAATGTTCCATTATGGCATGAGCGTGACATTTCTCACTCTTCGGCAGAACGCGTAATTTTACCAGATGCTACAATCGCATTAAATTACATGTTAAATCGCTTTGGTAATATTGTTAAAAACTTAACTGTATACCCAGAGAATATGAAACGTAATATGACAAGAACATACGGCTTAATTTATTCTCAGCGCGTAATGCTTACACTAATCGACAAAGGTATGGTACGTGAAGAAGCTTATGATATCGTACAGCCTAAAGCGATGGAAGCTTGGGAAACACAAGTACAATTTAAAGAGCTTGTAGAAGCTGATGAGCGTATTACAAGCAAGTTAACACAAGAAGAAATTAATGAATGCTTCAACTATGAGCATCATATGCAACACGTTGATACAATCTTTGAACGCCTTGGATTAAACGAAGCGTAAAATTTCATATGGCACAGAATAGAGTCATTCTGTGCCATTCTTTATAAAAATATTATTCACATTTTTCAAACTACAGGGGGCTTGCGAAATGCAAAAGCTAGAATTGCTGTATGAAGGTAAGGCAAAAAGAATTTATCGTACAGAATCAGCAGATATGGTTTGGGTAGAGTACAAAGATAGTGCGACTGCTTTCAATGGGGAGAAAAAAGAGACGATTACAGGAAAAGGTCGTTTGAACAATGAAATTACAACTTTATTGTTCAGAAAGTTACAAGAAGTGGGAATTAAAACACATTTTGTTGAGAAGTTATCTGAGACAGAACAACTTGTTAAAAAAGTGAGTATTATTCCTTTAGAAGTTGTCACAAGAAATGTAATTGCAGGAAGTCTTTCAAAACGATTAGGAATGGAAGAGGGAACTGTACTTGCAGAACCAATCGTAGAATTTTACTTCAAAGATGATGATTTAGGAGATCCGCTTGTAACGGAAGATCATATTCGTGTATTAAACGTTGCATCGCCAGAGCAAGTAAGTGTATTACGAGATATGGCTCTACAAATCAATCAAGTGTTGATTGATCATTTCGCAAGCTGTCGTGTAAGATTAGTAGATTTCAAATTAGAGTTTGGTGTAACGGAAGAAGGAGAAATCATTTTAGCGGATGAAATTTCACCAGATACTTGCCGTTTATGGGATGAAACGAGCAATGAAAAGTTTGATAAAGACGTATTCCGTCGTGATCTTGGAAATTTAACAGATGCTTATGAAGAGATTTTAAAACGTTTAGGGGGAATTTCACATGTATAAAGTTAAGGTATATGTAACATTAAGAGAAAGCGTATTAGATCCACAAGGAACAGCAGTAAAAGGAGCACTTCATAGTCTTTCATTCACAGAAGTACAAGACGTTCGAATCGGAAAGTACATGGAACTAACAATTGATAAATCTGTATCTGATTTAGATAGCAAGGTAAAAGAAATGTGTGAAAAACTATTAGCGAACGTTGTAATGGAAGACTTCCGTTATGAAGTTGAGGAGGTTGTCGCACAGTGAAATTTGCCGTAATAGTATTTCCGGGTTCGAACTGTGATGTCGATATGTTCCATGCAATTAAAGATGAGCTTGGCGAAGAAGTAGATTACGTTTGGCACGATACAGAGAATTTAGATGAATATGATGCAATTCTACTACCAGGTGGATTTTCTTATGGTGACTACTTACGCTGCGGTGCTATCTCTCGCTTTGCTAATGCAATGAAAGCAGTGCAAAAAGCTGCTGAGCAAGGAAAGCCGATTTTAGGTGTATGTAATGGATTCCAGATTCTTGTTGAATCAGGATTACTACCAGGAGCATTAATAAGAAACGAAAACTTAAAATTTATGTGTCGCACTGTTCAGTTACGTGTTGAAAATAATGAAACGATGTTTACATCACAATATGAAAAAGATGAAATAATTAATATTCCAATCGCGCATGGTGAGGGGAATTACTATTGTGATGAAGCGACTCTTAAACAATTAGAAGAGAACAATCAAATCGCATTCCGTTACGTAGAAAACCCTAACGGTAGCGTTTCAGATATTGCTGGTATTGTAAATGAAAAAGGAAATGTACTTGGTATGATGCCGCACCCAGAGCGTGCTGTAGATGAATTACTTGGCGGTGCTGAAGGGTTAAAAGTCTTTCAATCTATCTTAAAACAGTGGAGGGAAACATATGTCGTTAATGCTTGAACCAAATCCAACACAAATTAAAGAAGAGCGTATATATGCGGAAATGGGGTTAACAGACGAAGAGTTTGCCATGGTTGAAAAGATTTTAGGTCGTCTGCCAAATTATACAGAAACAGGGTTATTCTCTGTAATGTGGTCTGAACATTGTAGTTATAAAAATTCAAAACCAGTGCTTCGAAAATTCCCAACAACAGGTGAGCGTGTTCTACAAGGGCCTGGGGAAGGTGCTGGAATTGTAGATATTGGTGATAATCAAGCAGTTGTATTTAAAATGGAAAGTCATAACCATCCTTCAGCTATTGAACCATATCAAGGAGCTGCAACAGGTGTTGGTGGTATTATTCGTGACGTATTCTCTATGGGAGCACGTCCGGTAGCTCTATTAAACTCACTTCGTTTCGGTGAATTACAGTCACCACGTGTGAAATATTTATTCGAAGAAGTAGTAGCAGGAATTGCAGGATACGGTAACTGCATCGGTATTCCGACTGTTGGCGGCGAAGTACAATTTGATCCATGTTATGAAGGAAATCCACTTGTAAATGCAATGTGCGTAGGTTTGATTAACCACGAAGACATTAAAAAAGGGCAAGCACATGGTGCTGGTAACACAGTAATGTACGTAGGAGCATCAACTGGTCGTGACGGTATTCACGGTGCAACATTCGCGTCAGAAGAACTATCTGAAAGCTCAGAAGCGAAACGTCCAGCGGTTCAAGTAGGGGATCCATTTATGGAAAAACTTCTTATTGAAGCGTGTTTAGAATTAATTCAATCTGATGCACTTGTTGGAATTCAAGATATGGGTGCGGCTGGTTTAACATCATCATCTGCAGAAATGGCAAGTAAAGCAGGAATGGGTATTGAAATGTACTTAGATGATGTACCACAGCGTGAAACAGGAATGACACCATATGAAATGATGCTATCTGAATCACAAGAGCGTATGTTAATTGTCGTGAAAAAAGGTAGAGAACAAGAAATAGTAGATTTATTTGAGAAGTATGGTCTTGCAGCGGTTACGATGGGGAAAGTAACAGAAGATAAAATGCTTCGTTTATTCCATAAAGGTGAAAAGGTAGCTGAAGTTCCAGCAGATGCTTTAGCAGAAGAAGCACCAATTTATCATAAGCCATCAAAAGAAGCAGCATACTTTGCTGAATTCCAAGCAATGAAAATGGAAACGCCAAAAGTAGAAAATTATAAAGAAACGTTATTCGCTTTATTACAGCAACCAACAATTGCAAGTAAAGAGTGGGTATACGATCAATACGATTACCAAGTTCGCACAAGCACAGTTGTTACGCCAGGTTCAGATGCTGCAGTTGTACGTGTACGCGGTACAGAAAAAGGATTAGCAATGACGACAGATTGTAACTCTCGCTACATTTATCTAGACCCAGAGATGGGCGGTAAAATTGCAGTAGCAGAGGCAGCGCGTAATATCGTATGTTCTGGCGGAGAGCCACTTGCAATTACAGATTGCTTAAACTTCGGTAACCCAGAAAAACCAGAAATCTTCTGGCAAATTGAGAAATCAGTAGACGGTATGAGTGAAGCTTGTCGCACATTACAAACACCAGTTATCGGCGGAAACGTATCGATGTATAACGAGCGTAGTGGTGAAGCTGTATATCCAACACCAACTGTTGGGATGGTCGGACTTGTGCATGACTTAAAACATGTAACAACACAAGAGTTTAAGCAAGCTGGTGATGTAGTGTATGTAATTGGTGAGACGAAAGCTGAGTTTGGCGGAAGTGAATTACAGAAAATGATTCACGGCAAAATTTTCGGTCAATCACCAAGTATCGATTTAGATGTAGAATTAAAACGCCAAAAACAAGTATTAGAAGCAATTCAAGCTGGTCTTGTTCAATCTGCACATGATGTTGCTGAAGGTGGTTTAGCAGTTGCGATTTCAGAAAGTGCAATTGGTGCTAAAGGCTTAGGTGCTACTGTGAAATTAGATGGAGAAGCAACAGCTGCATTATTCGCTGAATCACAGTCTCGCTTCGTGATAACTGTAAAACGTGAAAATAAAGAGGCGTTTGAGAAAGTGGTAGAAGCAATCCAAGTTGGAGAAGTAACAAGTACAAATGAAGTAACAATTCATAATGAAGAAAATGAAGTATTACTTACAGCAAATGTAGATGAAATGAGAAAGGCTTGGAAAGGGGCAATCCCATGCTTGCTGAAATAAAGGGGTTAAACGAAGAATGTGGCGTTTTCGGAATTTGGGGGCATGAAAATGCAGCACAAGTTTCATACTACGGATTGCACAGTTTACAGCACCGTGGGCAAGAAGGCGCAGGCATTGTCGTAAATAATGGGGAAAAAATCGTCGGTCACAAGGGGTTAGGTTTAATATCAGAAGTGTTTTCAAGAGGTGAGCTAGAAGGATTAAATGGAAAATCAGCGATCGGACATGTACGATATGCAACAGCTGGTGGAAGTGAAGTTGCTAACGTTCAACCATTGTTGTTCCGTTTTTCCGATCATAGTATGGCGTTAGCTCATAACGGAAATTTAATTAACGCAAAAATGCTTCGTCGTGAATTAGAAGCAGAGGGCAGTATTTTTCAAACTAGTTCAGATACAGAAGTACTTTTACATCTTATTAAACGTAGTACGAAAGATTCTTTAATTGAAAGTGTAAAAGAAGCTTTAAACAAAGTGAAAGGTGCGTTTGCGTATCTTTTACTAACTGGAAATGAAATGATCGTTGCATTAGATCCGAATGGGTTCCGTCCGCTTTCAATTGGAAAGATGGGGGATGCTTACGTTGTAGCATCTGAAACATGTGCTTTTGATGTAGTAGGTGCAACATACATTCGTGATGTAGAACCGGGTGAATTACTTATCATTAATGATGAAGGAATTCACGTAGATCGTTTCACAAACGATGTAGAACATGCAATTTGTAGTATGGAATACATTTACTTTGCACGACCAGATTCTAATATTGCAGGCGTTAACGTTCATGCAGCACGTAAGAATATGGGGAAACGTTTAGCGGCAGAAGCTCCTATTGAAGCAGATGTTGTTACTGGTGTACCAGACTCTAGTATTTCAGCTGCGATTGGCTATGCGGAGGCGACAGGTATTCCATATGAGTTAGGATTAATTAAAAATCGTTACGTTGGACGTACGTTTATTCAACCTTCTCAAGAACTGCGCGAGCAAGGGGTTAAGATGAAACTTTCCGCAGTAAGAGGTGTAGTTGAAGGGAAACGAGTTGTTATGATTGATGACTCTATCGTAAGAGGAACGACAAGTAAACGAATTGTTCGTATGCTTCGTGAAGCTGGAGCGACAGAAGTTCACGTAAGAATTGCTTCACCACCTCTGAAATATCCATGTTTCTATGGCATTGATATTCAAACGAGAAAAGAATTAATTGCAGCAAATCATACAGTAGAAGAAATCCGTGAAATGATCGGAGCAGATTCTTTAACATTTTTAAGCGAAGATGGATTAGTAGATGCAATTGGACGTCCATATGAAGGGAAATATGGTGGCCTATGCATGGCTTACTTTAATGGGGACTATCCAACAGCTCTTTATGATTATGAGCAAGAGCTTTTAGAAAGTATGAAATAAGAAAAGTGAAACAAGCTTCTACTTCTTTTGATGTAGAAGCTAGCTCCTTTCTTAAAATAGCCCGCCCTGGATGGGGAGAAATTAAAAGACGAGGTGTAAATAACGATGGCGAATGCATATAAGCAAGCAGGAGTAGATATTGAAGCTGGATATGAAGCGGTATCTCGCATGAAAAAACACGTACAAACAACTATGAGAAAAGAAGTACTAGGCGGTTTAGGCGGTTTTGGAGGTATGTTTGATCTATCAAAATTTGCATTAGAAGAACCTGTATTAGTATCTGGAACAGATGGCGTGGGAACGAAATTGATGCTCGCTTTTATGGCAGATAAACATGACACAATTGGTATTGATGCAGTAGCAATGTGTGTAAATGATATTGTTGTCCAAGGAGCAGAGCCGCTTTTCTTCCTTGATTATATTGCTTGTGGTAAAGCTGAACCTAGTAAAATTGAAAACATCGTCAAAGGTATATCAGAGGGCTGTCGCCAAGCTGGTTGTGCATTAATCGGTGGAGAAACAGCTGAAATGCCAGGAATGTATTCTACGGAAGAATATGATTTAGCTGGTTTTACAGTTGGGATTGTTGATAAAAAGAAAATTGTAACAGGTGAAAAGATTGAAGCTGGTCACGTGCTAATTGGCTTAGCATCTAGCGGTATTCATAGCAATGGTTACTCTTTAGTACGAAAAGTGTTACTAGAAGATGGGGAACTATCTTTAGAGCGTATTTATGGCCGCTTAGAACTACCTCTTGGTGAAGAATTATTAAAACCAACGAAAATTTATGTCAAACCTATTTTAGAACTATTGAAGAAACATGAAGTATACGGTATGGCGCATATTACAGGTGGTGGATTTATTGAAAATATTCCACGCATGTTGCCAGAAGGAATCGGTGCCGAGATTGAACTAGGATCTTGGGAAATTCAGCCGATCTTTAGTTTGCTTCAAGAAGTTGGAAAACTGGAAGAAAAAGAAATGTTCAATATTTTTAACATGGGTATTGGTATGGTAGTAGCAGTGAAGGAAGAAGATGCAAAAGATGTTGTTCGTCTTCTTGAAGAGCAAGGAGAAATGGCTCGTATTATTGGACGTACTATACAAGGAGCTGGCGTTACTTTTAATGGGGGCACAGCACTATGAGTAGATTAGCAGTTTTTGCTTCTGGAAGCGGATCTAACTTTCAATCTCTCGTTAATGCGGTAGAAGAAAAAAGATTGGATGCAGAAATTAGTTTATTAGTATGTGATAAACCAGAAGCACGCGCTGTTGGACGGGCAAATTATCATCATATTCCGTGTTTTGCTTTTTCAGCGAAAGCATATGAGTCAAAAGAAGCATTTGAAAAAGAGATATTAAAGAAGCTAGAAGAATATGAAATTGATTATGTTATTTTAGCTGGATATATGCGGTTAATCGGGCCGACGTTACTAGAAGCATACGGCGGGAAGATTATTAATATTCATCCATCATTACTACCGAGCTTTCCGGGTAAAGATGCTGTCGGTCAAGCGTTAGAAGCAGGTGTGAAAGTAACTGGAGTAACAATTCATTATGTAGATGCAGGTATGGATACAGGGCCAATTATTGCGCAAGAAGCAGTGGTTGTTTCTGAAGGGGATACGAGAGAAAGTTTACAAAAGAAAATTCAACAAGTTGAACATAAATTATACGTAAATACAGTGAATCAAATTGTTCAGTCTGTGAAAGAATCAACTGTTAACTAACATACAACCAGGGGTGAAGGATAAATGAAAAAGCGTGCATTAGTAAGTGTTTCAGATAAAACAGGAGTAGTAGAATTTGTTAAAGGGTTACTAGAACAAGGGATTGAAG
The DNA here is from genome assembly GCF_057924895.1 of Bacillus sp. LH1. Classification (NCBI taxonomy): domain Bacteria; kingdom Bacillati; phylum Bacillota; class Bacilli; order Caryophanales; family Bacillaceae; genus Bacillus; species Bacillus sp. LH1. The sequence goes on from NZ_CM175007.1 coordinate 332,290, forward strand.
TTATTTCAACAGGTGGTACGAAAAAGTTATTAGAAGAAAACGGTTTACAAGTAATTGGTATTTCTGAAGTAACTGGTTTCCCTGAAATTATGGATGGCCGTGTGAAAACGTTACATCCAAATATTCATGGTGGTCTATTAGCAGTTCGTGATAATGAAACACATGTAACACAAATGAATGAATTAGGTATGGAGCCAATTGACTTTGTTGTTGTTAACTTATACCCATTTAAAGAAACAATCGCTAAGCCTGATGTAACATTTGCTGATGCAATTGAAAATATTGATATCGGTGGCCCGACAATGATTCGCTCTGCTGCGAAAAATCATAAATTCGTATCTGTAATTGTAGATCCAGTAGATTATGATATTGTGTTAGCAGAACTGAAAGAGAACGGTGAAGTAGCAGAGGAAACAAAACGTAAACTAGCAGCGAAAGTATTCCGTCATACAGCAGCGTATGATGCGTTAATTTCTAACTACTTAATAGAGCAAATGGGTGAAGAAAGTCCAGAAACATTAACTGTGACATTTGAGAAAAAGCAAGACTTACGTTATGGCGAGAACCCACATCAAAAGGCAACTTTCTATAAAGCGCCATTCGCAGCAACTTCTTCTGTTGCATACGCAGAACAATTACACGGTAAAGAATTATCGTATAACAATATTAATGATGCAGACGCAGCACTTAGCATCGTAAAAGAATTTACAGAACCAGCAGTAGTAGCAGTAAAACATATGAATCCATGTGGTGTTGGAGTAGGAACTGATATTCACGAAGCATATACTCGCGCTTATGAAGCAGATCCAGTATCAATTTTCGGCGGTATTATTGCAGCAAATCGTGAAATTGATAAAGCTACAGCAGAAAAGTTACATGAAATTTTCTTAGAAATTGTTATCGCACCTTCGTTCTCGCAAGAAGCTTTAGAAGTGTTACAAAGTAAGAAGAACTTACGTTTATTAACTATAAATATTGAAAAAGCGACAAGTGCAAGCAAAAAACTAACTTCTGTACAAGGTGGACTTCTCGTTCAAGAAGAAGATACGTTATCATTAGATGAAAGTACAATTTCAATTCCAACGAAACGTGAACCTTCAGAGCAAGAATGGAAAGATTTAAAATTAGCTTGGAAAGTTGTAAAACATGTGAAATCAAACGCAATTGTTTTAGCGAAAGATGACATGACAATTGGCGTCGGTGCGGGACAGATGAACCGTGTAGGTTCTGCAAAAATCGCAATTACACAAGCTGGTGAAAAAGCACAAGGTAGCGCACTTGCATCTGATGCTTTCTTCCCAATGCCAGATACATTAGAAGAAGCAGCAAAAGCAGGAATTACAGCAATCATTCAACCAGGCGGATCAATCCGTGATGAAGATTCTATTAAAGTGGCAGATACTTATGGGATTGCTATGGTGTTCACTGGCGTACGTCATTTCAAACACTAATAGAGGATGTTTAAAAAGTCCGGTTAAGATAACCTTCGCATGTCGTCGTTGCATCGCTAGTGCGGTACTCATGTAGGAAAGCTACACTCCGTGTCCTCCTGGCAAATGCGCCTAGACCTGCTCGGTTCTCTTAATCCTCCTTTTTAAACCTTTATTGAGATGGATGTTTAAAAAGTCCGGTCAAGATAACCTTCGCATGTCGTCGTTGCATCGCCAGTGCGGTACTCATGTAGGAAAGCTACACTCCGTGTCCTCCTGGCAAATGCGCCTAGACCTGCTCGGTGCTCTTGATCCTCCTTTTTAAACCTTTATTGATATGGATGTTTAAAAAGTCCGGTCAAGATAACCTTCGCATGTCGTCGTTGCATCGCCAGTGCGGTACTCATGTAGGAAAACTACACTCCGTGTCCTCCTGGCAAATGCGCCTAGACCTGCTCGGTTCTCTTAATCCTCCTTTTTAAACCTTTATTGATATGGATGTTTAAAAAGTCCGGTCGAGATAACCTTTTATTGATATGAAAAAGCAAACTAGGAGCATAGCTTCTAGTTTGTACTTATTTAATTATTGGGGGATGAAATATGAATGTTTTAGTAATTGGCCGCGGTGGGCGTGAGCATGCTTTAGCTTGGAAGTTTGCACAATCTGAAAAAGTAGAAAAGGTATATGTAGCACCAGGTAATGAAGGTATGAGAGATGTTGCAACACCAGTTGATATTGATGAAAATGATTTTGATGCATTAGTTTTATTTGCAAAAGAGAATAATGTTGAGTTAACTTTCGTTGGACCAGAAATTCCGCTTATGAATGGAATTGTTGATCGTTTTAAAGAAGAGGGACTTCGCGTATTTGGTCCGAATAAAGCGGCTGCTGTTATTGAAGGTAGTAAAGCTTTTACAAAAGAGCTTATGAAAAAGTATGATATTCCAACTGCGGCGTACGAAACTTTTACAGATTATGAAGAAGCAGTACAGTACATTCAAAAAGTTGGTGCACCAATCGTTATTAAAGCTGACGGCCTAGCTGCGGGTAAAGGGGTAACGGTAGCAATGACGCTTGAAGAGGCATTACAAGCTGTGAAAGAAATGCTACAAGATGTGAAATTCGGCGCGGCAAGTAAGAAGGTCGTTATTGAAGAGTTTTTAGATGGACAAGAATTTTCATTAATGGCATTCGTGAATGGAACAACTGTACATCCAATGGTAATCGCCCAAGATCATAAAAGAGCTTTTGATGGTGATAAAGGTCCAAATACGGGCGGAATGGGTGCATATTCTCCAGTACCACAAATTCCAGAATCAGCAGTTCAAGAAGCGATTCAAACCGTATTACATCCAACTGCTAAGGCGATGATTGCAGAAAACCGTTCGTTTACAGGTATTTTATACGCAGGTCTTATTTTAACAAATGATGGTCCGAAGGTAATTGAATTTAATGCACGCTTCGGTGATCCTGAAACAGAAGTTGTATTACCTCGCTTAGAAAATGATTTAGTTGACGTATGTAACGCTGTATTAGATGAAAGTGAACTAACGTTCCAATGGTCAGAAGAAGCTGTAATCGGTGTTGTACTTGCTTCTAAAGGATATCCAGAAGCATATAAAAAAGGTGATATTATTAGTGGACTAGATGCACTGCAAGATGTGATTGTTTTCCATGCAGGTACAGCAATGAAACATGGGGACTTTGTAACGAACGGTGGCCGTGTATTATTTGTTGCTTGTAAGGCAAATAGTTTACAAGAAGCAAAAGATAAAGTATATAAAGAAATCGGTAAAATTGAGAGTGATGGTCTATTTTATCGAAGTGATATAGGATATCGTGCAATTGGGCATGAGATGACGAAAAGTTAATATGTAAAAATCCCGCTGAGGAATCAGCGGGATTTTTTATGCATCTTTATCTTTTTTTAATTTCCCTTTTTGCTTTGCCATTTCTCGAAGTAAATACTCGATGTGTGCATTGACGCTACGAAATTCATCATTTGCCCATTTTTCGATGACTGCGTGTAATTCAGGATCAATACGTAATGGAAAGCTTTTCTTTTTAGCCATAATTACTTATAGCCCTTAGTATAGGCTTCCTGTATTAATAACTGGCTGCGCACCTTTATCTGAAACGATGGCAACTAATAAGTTGTTTACCATATTTGCTTTACGCTCGTCATCGAGTTCTAGTACGCCTTCTTCATCTAACATATGGATGGAATCTTTCGCCATCTTCACAGCACCTTCAACAATTTCTTTTCTAGCAGCTAATACTGCTTTTGCTTGCTGGCGTTGTAGCATTGCATGGGCAATTTCTGTTGCGTAAGCTAAGTGCGTTAAACGAGTTTCTAATACTTCTACACCAGCAATTTCAAGACGCGCCTCTAACTCACGTTTTAATTCTTCAGAGATTTCTTCAGTATTTCCGCGTAACGTAACGCAGGTTTCATCTTGGAAATTGTCATAAGGATATTTTGTTGCAACATGGCGGATTGCCGTTTCGCTTTGAATTTCTACAAATCGATCATAATGTTCAACACCAAACATTGCTTTTGCAGAATCAACAACTTTATATACGATAACAGCTGCAATTTCAATTGGATTTCCATCAACGTCATTTACTTTTAATTTTTTACTGTTAAAGTTTTCAACACGTAAAGATACAGTTTGACGGAATGCGAACGGAATCGTTAAAAATAAACCGTTTTGACGAATTGTTCCTAAATAATTACCGAAGAACGTAATAACCTTTGCTTGATTCGGTTGAACAATACCGATACCTGTAGCGAGAACTGCGGCTAATATAATAGTTAGTGCCGCTCCTATGAAAATTTCTTGTGCAAGGAAAAATACACCGATAGCAGCTAAAATCAAAATTCCAATAATACCGAGAAAACCATTTACATAAAATACTTGTTTTTCTTTCATATGATCGCCTCCTGATATAAAAATGATATCACTTTTATATCATTTTAAGCAAGAGGTATGCATCTAATTTTCTGAATTTTATTGGTTGATATCTTTTATATACATTTTAAGGTTCAAAAAGAGAATATACGTTCTGTTTTATGGTAAAATAAAGAAGACTTAACCGCCCACTGCAGCAGCTAAGTCCCTTTGAGAGCATCTTACATCGTGACAAATGATTCAAAGCGGTTTTGCCAGGATTATATCTTCAATCGCTGACTCAATCTCTTTGTCAGAAGCGTCATAACTTCCTTTTGACTCTGGCTTGTCATGAGTGGAAGTTTGATTCACTTCTTCTTTAGCATGTCCTTTTTCAGCAAAATTCATGCTAGGCATTTTAAATGCCCCCATGTTCATGTATTTTCCGAATTTCCACATTTCAACAACAGGGCAGAAACGAACAATTCCTTCTGCAACTTTCATTGCACCAATCCATAGAAAAATGTTAGACCAAGTGCACCACGGCTTGCGTACAAGTTTAGTTGCACTACATCCGAAGAGGACGAGCCCAAGTGTAATTCGAATTAGAGCGTTTATTGTCCCGATATTTTGCTTCATTAGAAAAACACTCCTTTTTATGAAAGTTGAAATAGATAATACTATTTCTTTTATTAGTATCCCGTTTGATTTTTGGGATATGTAATCCAACATTTGACGTGGAAAAAGATGTTGGAATGTGCGTGTGTGTAAGTAACTTTTTTTGTTATAATGAAAGAATGCATAAAAGGAACTTCAAAATTAAATCCTCTAGTTTAAAAAATATGGAAGAGGTAATTCCAAACTTAATTCTCCGTTTTAAACAAATATTTAAGATGAAGTTAAAACAATAATGATGAAAATAAACTGTTATTTTGAACAGAAATATATATAACTAGAGAAAAGGAAGGGTGTTTTCATGTACGATATTTCCGGATGGAAACATGTATTTAAGCTTGATCCAAATAAGGAGTTAAGCGATGAACATTTAGAAATGATTTGTGAGTCTGGAACTGATGCGGTTATTGTAGGCGGAAGTGATGGAGTTACAATTGATAACGTATTACACATGCTAGTTAGCATTCGTAGATATGCAGTTCCTTGTGTATTAGAGGTTTCTGATGTAGAAGCAATTACACCAGGATTTGATTTTTATTACATCCCAAGTGTTTTAAATAGCCGAAAAGTAGAATGGGTAACAGGTGTTCATCATGAGGCATTGAAAGAATTTGGGGATATTATGGACTGGGACGAAATTTTTATGGAAGGGTATTGTGTTTTAAATCCAGAAGCGAAAGTAGCCCAGCTTACAGAAGCGAAATGTGATGTAACAGAAGATGACGTTATTGCATATGCTCGTTTAGCAGACAAGCTATTACGTTTACCGATATTTTATTTAGAATATAGCGGTACGTATGGAGATGTTGAACTTGTTAAAAATGTAAAAGCAGAATTGAAACAAGCTAAGTTATATTATGGCGGTGGTATTTCTAATGCAGAACAGGCGAAAGAAATGGCACAATATGCTGATACAGTAGTTGTTGGAAATATTATTTATGATGATATAAAATCGGCGTTAAAAACAGTTAAAGCAGTAAAAGGAGAGTAGGTGCAGGCGTATATGAGTATGACAGATAAGTTATTAAACGGTTTAAATCCACAGCAACAAAAAGCAGTACAAACAACGAATGGACCACTTCTATTAATGGCAGGTGCAGGTAGTGGTAAGACACGTGTGTTAACACATCGTATTGCGTATTTACTTGGTGAAAAAGGTGTAGCACCATGGAATGTACTAGCTATTACCTTCACAAATAAAGCAGCTCGTGAAATGCGTGAGCGTATTGATACACTTGTGGGACCAGAAGCAGAAGATATTTGGATTTCGACGTTCCACTCTATGTGTGTACGTATTTTACGACGGGATATCGATCGTATTGGTATTAATCGTAACTTTACAATCTTAGATTCAGGCGATCAGCTAACTGTAGTCAAAAAAATTATGAAAGAGCGCAATATTGATCCGAAGAAATTTGAGCCGCGCTCTATTTTAGCGGGTATTAGTAATGCGAAAAATGAACTGTTATCTGCGGATAAATATGCAAAAAAAATTACAATGGCTGATCCATATGAAAAATTAACGAGCGATGTATACACAGAGTATCAAAAACGTCTTTTGAAAAATAATTCATTAGACTTTGATGATTTAATTATGACCACGATTCAGTTATTTGAACGTGTTCCAGAAGTATTAGAGTTTTATCAGCGTAAGTTCCAATATATTCACGTTGATGAGTATCAAGATACGAACAAAGCGCAATATCTTCTTGTTAAACATTTGGCAGCGCGTTTTAAAAATCTTTGCGTTGTAGGTGACTCTGACCAGTCTATTTATCGCTGGCGTGGTGCAGATATTTCTAACATTTTGTCGTTCGAAAAAGACTATGAGAATGCACAAGTAATTTTGTTAGAACAAAACTATCGTTCGTCACAAAATATTTTAAATGCAGCGAATGCTGTTATTGAAAAAAATACGAATCGTAAGCCGAAGAAATTATGGACAGACAATCAAGTTGGAAGTAAAATCTCGTATTATCGTGCTGCAACTGAAAAGGACGAAGCGTATTTTGTTGCGAAAAAAATTCGTGACGATATTCAAATGGGGAAACGAAAATATACTGATTTTGCAGTGTTATATCGTACGAATGCTCAGTCTCGTATGGTCGAGGAGATTTTCCTTAAATCTAACATTCCGTACAAAATTGTCGGAGGTACGAAGTTCTACGATCGTAAAGAGATTAAAGATATTTTGGCGTACTTACGTTTAATCGGTAATCCAGATGATGAAATTAGTTTTGCACGTATTATTAACATGCCAAAGCGTGGTATTGGTGCGACTTCTATCGATAAAATTATTAATTACGGTGTGCAAAACGGAATTTCATTAACTGCTGTATTTGATGAAATTGAGCATGTTGGAGTAAGTGCAAAAATTACAAAGGCAGTAAAAGAATTTGCGAATTTATTAAATAACTGGGTAAATATGCAAGAGTATTTATCTGTTACAGAATTAGTAGAAGAAGTTATTGAAAAAACAGGCTATCGCGATATGTTGAAAAATGAACGTTCTTTAGAAGCGGAAGGTCGTTTAGAAAACTTAGACGAGTTCTTATCTGTTACGCAAACATTTGAATCTCAAAGCGAAGATAAGAGCCTTGTTGCATTCTTAACAGATTTAGCACTTGTTGCTGATATTGATCGTGTAGATGAAGACCCAACTGCTGGTGAAGAAGTTATTTTAATGACGATGCACTCAGCGAAAGGATTAGAGTTCCCGGTTGTCTTTATTGTTGGCTTAGAGGAGGGGATATTCCCTCATACTCGTTCTCTTATGGAAGAGGATGAAATGCAAGAAGAACGTCGTCTTGCTTATGTAGGTATTACCCGTGCAGAAGAAGAGCTATATTTATCTAACGCGCAAATGCGTACTTTATTTGGTAGAACAAGTATGAACGCTGCGTCTCGATTCATTACAGAAATCCCGACAGAACTAGTGGAATCATTAAATGAAACAGCGCCAAAGCGTGAAACATCGTTTGGTGCAAAAGGCAGAACGGCAAGTAGCGGCAAAACGACAATCACAACGACAACACGCTCTCGTTCAGCTTTCGCGCGCCCTGCAGCTAAGACGACAGGCGGCGAACAAATTGGCTGGGCAGTAGGAGATAAAGCTTCCCACCAAAAATGGGGAGTCGGTACAGTTGTAAGTGTAAAAGGTGAAGGTGATGCAAAAGAATTAGATATTGCATTCCCAAGCCCAATTGGTGTTAAACGTTTGTTAGCAAAATTTGCACCTGTGACGAAACAATAGAAAGGAATGAGGATATGTCAAAAGAGATAGCAAAAAAACGTATAGAAGAACTGCGTGATTTATTAAATACATTTAACTATCAATATCACGTATTAGACAATCCTTCTGTTTCTGATGCGGAATATGACCGTAATATGCAGGAGCTTATAAAATTAGAAGCAGAGAACCCAGAGTTTATGAGTGAAGATTCTCCCTCCGTTCGCGTTGGGGGGACTGTTCTTGATATATTTGAAAAAGTAACACATAAGTCACCAATGTTAAGTTTAGGAAATGCATTTAACGAAGGAGATTTACGTGATTTCGACAGAAGAGTACGTCAAGGAATTGATGGTGCGAATGTAAGATATATATGTGAATTAAAAATTGACGGGCTTGCCGTTTCGCTTCATTATGAAAAAGGACGCTTCATTCAAGGGGCGACACGTGGTGATGGTGTAACGGGTGAAGATATTACTCAAAATTTAAAAACGATTAAAGCTATCCCACTTCGTTTAAATGAAGAAGTAACGTTAGAAGCACGAGGCGAAGCTTATATGCCGAAGCGTTCATTCGTTAAACTAAATGAAGAAAAAGAGCAAAATGGAGAAGATGTATTTGCGAATCCGCGTAATGCAGCAGCAGGTTCAATACGTCAACTTGATCCGAAAATTGCAGCGAAGCGTAACTTATCTATGTTTGTGTATGGTCTTGCGAATGTAGAAGAAAAAACAATTCCATCACATAGTGAATCGCTTGATTTCTTAGGTGAACTTGGATTTAAGACAAATCCAAATCGCCGTACATGTGAAACAATTGAAGAAGTTATAGCTTATGTAGAAGAATGGCAAGAAAAACGTCCGCATCTTGATTATGAGATTGATGGAATCGTTATAAAAGTAGATGATGTTGCCCTTCAAGAAAGTCTAGGAACTACAGCGAAGAGTCCAAGATGGGCGATTGCTTATAAATTCCCGGCTGAAGAAGTTGTAACGAGATTAACAGGCATTGAATTAAGTGTTGGCCGAACAGGAGTTGTAACACCGACTGCAGAACTAGAGCCAGTGAGAGTTGCTGGTACGATTGTTCGTCGTGCTTCTTTACATAACGAGGATTTAATTCGTGAAAAAGACATTCGAATTGGTGACTACGTTGTTGTGAAGAAGGCTGGAGATATTATTCCTGAAGTTGTGAACGTTATTTTTGATAAGCGTACTGGTGAGGAAGAAGAATACCGCATGCCAACTCATTGTCCAGCATGTGAGAGTGAACTTGTTCGTTTAGAAGAAGAAGTAGCACTTCGTTGTATAAATCCAACTTGTCCTGCTCAAATTCGAGAAGGGTTAATCCATTTCGTTTCAAGAAATGCAATGAATATTGATGGACTTGGAGAACGTGTCATTACACAACTCTTTGATGCTGATTACATTCGTACATTTGCTGATTTATATGCATTGACGAAAGAGCAATTATTACAGTTAGAACGTTTTGGTGAAAAATCAGCGACAAACTTAATACAAGCAATTGAAAATTCTAAAGAAAACTCGTTAGAGCGATTATTATTTGGTCTTGGAATTCGCCACGTTGGAGCGAAAGCAGCACGTACATTTGCAGAGCACTTTGAAACGATGGATGAGCTTGTAAAAGCAACGGAAGAAGAACTAAAAGCAATTAATGAAATTGGCGAAAAAATGGCTCAATCTGTTGTGACATATTTTGATAATGAAGATGTATTAGAGTTATTACAGCAGTTTAAAGAGTATGGCGTGAATATGACATACAAAGGTATAAAAATTGCAGATTTACAAAATGTTGAATCTTACTTCGCAGGAAAAACGGTTGTTTTAACAGGTAAGCTAGAAGTTATGGGACGAAGTGAAGCGAAGAAGAAGATTGAGGCATTAGGTGGAAAAGTAACGGGAAGTGTTAGTAAGAGTACGGATTTAGTTGTTGCAGGTGAAGCGGCTGGTTCGAAATTAGCACAAGCGGAGAAACATAATGTTGAGGTTTGGAATGAAGAGAGGTTCTTACAAGAGCTAAATAAGTAAGAGGTGCAAACTTACCATGAAAAAAATAGCATTAGCGGTATTAAGCCTTGGCCTACTTGTAAGTGGGTGTAGTGCAGGTGCCGACAAAGATGAAAAAGTGGCTGAGAAATCGGGGAAAGCAAAAGAACAATCAGTTGTTCCAAAATACGCTATTTCGGATGAATATTATAAGACGACTATTCCATTTGATGGTGGAAATGCACGTGGTTTAGTGGTGCAAGGGTTAAATAGTCGTCTTGATATAGATGAATTTGAAACAGGGTTAATGCGAATTGCAAAAGAATCATTTAGTACGAAAGATAATTTTTTAAAAGGCGGAAAAGCTCTAGATACTCAAACTATACAGATGCTTGTTAAAAGAAAACGTACAGATGCTGAACAAAAGGAACTAGAGGACAAATTAAAAAAAGATGCAGTTAAATTTCCTAATATAGGATTAAACCCTGCATTAGGAACAGGATCCGAATCACTAGAAGTGAAAAATAAAAAAAATCCAATATATATTTCAAATATTTTAGAGCATGATTATTATGTGAAAAAAGGCGATAACGGCGAGGAACGCGTTGGTATGGTAGTTGGATTAGCAATGAATTCTGTTCAATATTTTAACGAAGAGCATGGTTATCCACGTGAAGCTGCAATCCCGGATGAAAAGATGTTAGCTGAAGGGAAAAAAATGGCGCAAGAAATTTTGAAAGTCATACATCAAAAAGAACCTGAAACCAAAAATATTCCAATAACATTTGCGATTTATCGCCAAGCTCCAAAGTCTTCGCTCGTGCCAGGTAACTTTGTTTCTTATGCAAATGCTGAAAAAGGTAGTGAAACGGTTGAAGATTGGCAACAAATTAATGAAAAATATTATTTGTTCCCATCAGAGCAAGCGAAAACAGATAATAAACGTGAAGACCTTGCAAGAGTATCCAACTTTAAGGCAAAACTAAGCGATTATTTCCAAGGCGACTATACAGCTGTTATTGGTACTGGTATGTATAGAGATGATGAATTAAGAGAAATGAAGCTTGATATTCCTGTCCAGTTTAATGGAAAAGCTGAAATAGTTGGTTTTACACAATATGTGGCAGGGCTTGTTATGGAATACTTCCCGAATTATATGAAAGTACAAGTAACGATTAAATCTGTAGAACGCCCAGAAGCTATTATTATACGTGAAGCAAAACAAGATGAACCACTTGTGAAGATTTTAGATTAAATATGAAGGCTGTTCCTCTATGGAACAGCTTTTTTTCTTATGTAATTTTGTTATAATTTAAAATGTTGTAAAAAATAGGGGTAAGGGGTAAAGCTCATGGAAGAATTAAGTTTTCAAGTCATTATTTTATTAATTGCATTCGGTTTTTTAGCAGCTTTTATTGATTCCGTTGTTGGAGGAGGAGGGTTAATTTCGCTTCCTGCGCTTATGTTTGTTGGCTTATCGCCAGCTTCGGCAATTGCAACGAATAAATTAGCGGCAACAATGGGGACGTTTACGAGTGCGATGTATTTTATTCGATCAGGAAAAGTTGATTTTAAAATTGTAGGAAAGTTAATCCCGTTAACTATTGTTGGAGCTGTTGCAGGTGCTTTAGTAGTAAAATTTATTCCACCGGATATTTTACGCCCATTAGTACTTGTAATGTTGGTATTTATTGCTATTTATATTATTGCAAAAAAGAATTGGGGAAGTGTGTCTACCTATAAGAAGATGACGCAAAGAAAAACATTAATATTTTTCTTTGCTATTTTAATGATAGGATTTTATGATGGATTTTTTGGACCAGGGACAGGGTCGTTTTTAATTTTTGCATTTTTATTAATTGGCTTGGATTTTATTCAAGCGGCAGCATCTGGAAAACTTTTGAACTTTGTTAGTAATATTGTATCTTTAATTACTTTTTTATTTTTAGATATAATTCATTTTGAATACGGTATTATCATGGGATTATCAATGATCTTAGGTGCTTATTTTGGATCGAAGTTTGCGGTTCAAAAAGGTGTTGGATATGTAAGGACTTTGTTTTTATTAGTTACTATATTATTGATCGGGAAAAATGTTTTGGAATATACTCATATTTTGTAGATTCATACGCATGTATGAATCTCTTTTTTTTATTATATTTTAAAAATTTATTAATTTTTAAAATATAAGTCTAGGAATATTTGAATAAATCTAAATTATCGTGTAGAATAATGTTGTAAAATGTAAACGTTTTTCTAAGGGGAGGCTAAAAAAAATGGTAGTAGCATACAAACATGAGCCATTTACAGATTTTTCAGTGGAGGCTAACAAATTAGCGTTTGAAGAAGGTTTAAAGAAAGTAGAATCTTATCTTGGACAAGACTATCCATTAATTATTGGGGGAGAAAAAATCACTACAGAAGACAAAATTGTTTCTGTAAACCCTGCAAATAAAGAGGAACTTGTTGGTCGTGTTTCAAAAGCAAGCCGTGAGTTAGCTGAAAAAGCAATGCAAGTAGCGGATGAAACATTCCAAACTTGGAGAAAATCAAAGCCAGAAATGCGTGCAGACATTTTATTCCGTGCTGCAGCAATCGTTCGTCGCAGAAAACATGAATTCTCTGCTATTCTTGTAAAAGAAGCAGGTAAGCCATGGAATGAGGCAGATGCTGATACAGCAGAAGCAATCGACTTTATGGAATATTATGGTCGTCAAATGTTAAAATTAAAAGACGGTATTCCAGTAGAAAGCCGTCCAATTGAATATAATCGTTTCTCTTACATTCCATTAGGAGTAGGTGTTATCATTTCTCCTTGGAACTTCCCATTCGCAATTATGGCAGGTATGACAACAGCTGCTTTAGTTTCTGGTAACACAGTATTACTAAAACCAGCTAGTACAACTCCTGTAGTAGCAGCGAAATTTATGGAAGTATTAGAAGAAGCTGGCTTACCAGCTGGCGTAGTAAACTTCGTTCCAGGTAACGGTTCTGAAGTTGGTGACTACTTAGTAGATCATCCTCGTACACGTTTCGTAAGCTTCACGGGATCTCGTGATGTAGGTATCCGCATCTATGAGCGTGCAGCGAAAGTAAACCCAGGACAAATTTGGTTAAAACGCGTTATCGCTGAAATGGGCGGTAAAGATACAATCGTTGTTGATAAAGAAGCAGATCTTGAATTAGCAGCTAAGTCTATCGTTGCATCAGCATTCGGATTCTCAGGACAAAAATGTTCTGCATGTTCTCGTGCAGTAATCCATGAAGATGTATATGATCATGTATTAAATCGTGCTGTTGAATTAACAAAAGAATTAACAGTTGCTAACCCAGCAGTATTAGGTACAAACATGGGTCCTGTTAATGACCAAGCTGCATTCGATAAAGTAATGAGCTATGTTGCAATTGGTAAAGAAGAAGGTAGAATCTTAGCAGGTGGCGAAGGAGACGATTCTAAAGGTTGGTTCATCCAACCAACAATCGTTGCTGACGTTGCAGAAGATGCTCGCTTAATGAAAGAAGAAATCTTCGGACCAGTAGTAGCATTCTGTAAAGCGAAAGACTTCGATCATGCACTTGCAATTGCAAATAATACGGAATACGGTTTAACAGGTGCTGTTATTACTAACAACCGTGACCATATTGAAAAAGCACGCGAAGACTTCCACGTTGGTAACTTATACTTCAACCGTGGATGTACTGGTGCAATCGTAGGTTACCAACCATTCGGTGGCTTTAACATGTCTGGTACAGACTCTAAAGCTGGTGGACCTGATTACTTAGCACTTCACATGCAAGCAAAAACTACTTCTGAAACTTTATAAGAAATAGTAGAGGAGCTCTTCACAGAATGTGAAGAGCTCCTTTTAAAATTGAAATCCTATATATTACCATCGTTCGAAGGGAATGAGCTAAAACCTATTAATAGCGGGATAAACATGTGAACAGAAATAAAATGATGAGAAAAGTTGACTTATTAGTCATATTTTTTAGTATTCATTTTGAGAATTTCCTGTATAATACAATTTGAAAGAAAATCTATGGTTCGACAAGGAACACTCCTTTCGGTTTTGCTCACTGAAAGGAGTGTTTTTTTATGTAGCTAAAAATTCTTGCGTGCTTATTACATTTGCATATACGCCATTTAAACTAGCTAAAATTGTATTGTGAATGTAAACAGCTGGTATAGTAGCGTTCTTAAAAGACAGGTCTTTTGTAGCACAAGCATCATGTATAACGGTACATTGAAAGCCAAAATCGAATGCAGCCCTTACTGTAGCATCGATACACATATGAGTCATCATCCCACATACAACGACATGTTCAATATTTAAACGTTTTAATTGCTCTAGAAGATTAGTTTCTCGGAAGCTATTTGGATAATGTTTGACTATAACTGTTTCTTCTCTAAGTGGACGTACGCTTTCGTGAATATGTACACCTTCTGTATTAGGTAGGAAAAAAGTAGCGTCATCTTTTATAGCTACGTGTTGGATATGAAAAATAGGTTCGCTGTTTGTTCTAAAGTGTTGTAATAACTGATTAGCATATTCGCTTGCTTCTACTGGATTACGCAATTCCATCTTTCCATTTGGAAAATAATCGTTTTGAATATCGATGAGTAAAAGAGCTGTTTTCATATATTTATCTTCCTCCGAGTTTCATATTCAAATAAATTTATTCAATTCGTAGAGAAGATTCTCCTGTTTAAAAATATGAGGAAGAAGAATTTTAAATAACCTTGAAAGTTACTATTTTCTCATGAATTTTCATCTGAAAATTTTAATAAAGGAATAATTAATATTTTTCTAAAAAATGTATTGACTCTTATTATTCTGAGTTCTATAATGAGAATTAATTAAACGACAATTAAATCGATACATTCTTATCCAGAGAGGTGGAGGGACTGGCCCTACGATACCTCAGCAACGGGTTTTTTTAATACCGTGCTAACTCCAGCAAGCCATATAAAGGCTTGGAAGATGAGAAGATGTGAACGAGTACATATAAGTGCTCTCCTTCTTATCTTTATGGTTGATAAGAAGGAGAGCACTTTTTATTTTACCTCGAAAGCTCTACTTCAAGTTTTTACAGCATATAGGAGGGGAAAAAATGATTTCTTTTAACAATGTAAGTAAAGTGTATGAATCAGCTGGGCAATCTGTTCATGCGGTGGAGGATGTAACATTATCAGTTGAGAAAGGCGAAATTTTTGGCATTATTGGTTTTAGTGGCGCTGGAAAGAGTACGTTATTACGCTTAGTAAATATGTTAGAGAGACCGACGGCAGGAACGATTTCAATAGATGATAAAGATATTACATCATTATCGACGAAAGAATTACGTAAACTGAGACAAAGAATTGGAATGATTTTCCAAAGTTTTAATTTATTTAATTCAAGAACAGTATTTGGAAATATTGCTTATCCATTAAAGTTAGCGAAAGTACCAAAGAATGAGATAAAAGAAAGAGTAAATGAACTGCTGAAGTTTGTAGGGTTAGAAGATAAAGCAAACTATTACCCAGAGCAGCTATCAGGTGGACAAAAGCAGCGTGTGGGCATTGCTAGAGCACTTGCGACATCGCCAGATATTCTTATATGTGATGAGGCAACATCAGCCTTAGATCCAGAAACAACGACAGAAATTCTAAACTTATTAAAGAAAGTAAATAGAGAATACAATTTAACAATTCTTCTTATTACACATGAAATGCATGTTGTGAAAGAAATTTGTCACCGTGTAGCTGTAATGGAGAAGGGAAAAGTTATTGAAGAAGGAAAACTGTTTGATGTTTTCACGCAACCAAAAACAAAGACGACTCAAAACTTTGTACGTTCTGTCATTAATGATCATTTACCGGAAAGTGTTCTAGCGAAAATTCAAAATGGTGGTCAAATTTATCGTCTAACATTTACTGGTGAGGAGACAGGACAGCCGGTACTATCATATATCGCAAAAAACTATAACGTCGATGTAAATGTACTGTACGGAAATATTATTGAACTTCAAAATGTGCTATTTGGAAATCTTCTTGTAGAGTTGCAAGGTGAGCAGAGGGAAATTCAAAAAGCATTACAACATCTAAGACTGCAAGTGCAGCTGAAGGAGGTAGAAGCTCATGCGAGTTGATTGGAGTATATTTTGGCCGCGCATACTAGATGCGACGGGGGATACCCTCTTAATGGTAATTGTAACCCTTATATTTGCTACAATTCTTGGTATACCTCTAGGTTTACTTTTATATGTAACGAGAAAAGGAAACTTTTTAGAAAATAAATGGGTCTTTTCTATTCTTAACATCATAATTAATACAATTCGTCCGGTACCATTCATTATCTTTTTAGTAGCCTTAAGTCCACTAACAAGAAGTGTTATCGGAACGACGATTGGAACAGCAGCGGCAATTTTCCCGATGACGTTAGTCGCATCAATTGGTATTGCTAGAATGGTTGAAACAAACCTTGTTTCCGTTCCGAAAGGAGTAATTGAAGCAGCGCAAGCAATGGGCGCCTCGCCAATTAGAATTGTTTTTGAAATCCTTGTACCAGAAGCGTTAGCACCATTAATCTTAGGTGTCACATTTATGACAGTTGGTTTAATTGAATTTTCTGCAGTTGCTGGGCTTGTCGGTGGTGGCGGTCTTGGTGATTTAGCAATGACATATGGTTATCAACGTTTTGATACATCAGTTATGTTCGTAACGGTCGTGTTACTTATTATTCTCGTACAGATAGCTCAAAATTTAGGAAATTACTTTGCGAAAGTCTTGTTACGTAGATCATAAAAAGGAAGAGAGGAAAAGAAAATGAAGAAAATTTTAGCATTTGCATTATCAGCGATTGTAGGGATTTCGGCGTTAAGTGGCTGCTCGGATGCAGGAGCAAAAGAGAAAACAGTTCGCATTGGTGTAACTGGAACGGATGGAAACGCTTGGGAAATTGTAAAGGGAAAAGCTGAAAAAGAAGGGATTAAAGTTAAACTGATTGAGTTCTCTGATTACACAACGCCAAATAAAGCGTTAGCTGATGGAGATATTGAACTAAACTCATTCCAGCATATTGCGTTCTTAGAGCAATTTAAAAAGGAACATAAGTTAGATATTACAGCTGTTGGTACAACACAAATTGCACCAATGGGTTTATACTCTGAAAAATATAAGAAATCAAATGAAATCCCAGATGGTTCAGAAATTGCAATTCCAAACGATCCAACGAACCAAGCACGTGCATTAAAACTTCTTGATGCAGCTGGATTATTAAAGCTGAAAAAGGATTTTGGTCTATTTGGAGATCCAAGTGGTATTGCTGAAAATCCGAAGAAATTAAAAATTACACCGGTTATCGCACAGCAAACACCTCGTGTGTTAAAAGATGTAGCGGCATCAGTTATTAATAACGGTGTTGCTGGTCAAGCTGGATTAGATCCAGCGAAGGATCCTATTTTCTTAGAAGATCCAAAGAATGAAAATGCGAAGCCTTATATTAATATTTTCGCAGCTCGTACGAAAGATAAAGATGATCCAACACTGAAAAAAGTAATTGAATTATACCATTCAAAAGAAGTAACAGATGCAATTAAGAAAGAAACAAATGATGGTTCAATTTCAGTAGATCTTTCACTTGAGGAGCTTGAAAAAATCGTAAAATAATGATTGGGTTTAATGGACTAACAGAAGGAACCCCTCCGCTGTTAGTTCGTTCAACATATAAACTTAACAAACAAACCCTAATTCTGTACCTTCCAATTTTGTATAACGTAGAATCCAATGTTTGTTAAGTAGAGTAATGGACCAGGAGTTTTCCTGGTCTTTTTTTATGAATGAAAATAGCTAGCGAACAGTAAGGTAATCCAAATTATAATGGGATAAGAAAATAAGCTGAAAAGGAGTGTAATTACGAATTGCTTTTGATGAATTAAGTGTTTTTTGGATAAAAAAAAGAAAATAGAAAAGAGAGTAATGAAAAATGCTGATATTACGCCGGGGTTATAGGAGCGATAAATGAAAAACAAAATAATATGTTGAACAGAGTTAAAGAAGATGGCCCCTTGTATAAAAATAATCCAGCATATAGAAGACAAGAAGTTAAGTTGATATAGAAAGACGATAAGTAATACAAAGATTGTTAATACGGAAATGGCAATGAAAAATTGTTGGCTAGTTATAAGACGGATTGAAAATTGATTAGCAAGATATTGTGGCATTTGGAAAGCTTCTTCAAGGTTATGAATGAAAAATAATAAGGGAATGATCCAGAGTATAGTAGTGGAATGCTTTTTCATCAACTTACATCACTCCAATAAGGTATAGAAAGCCTAAAAAAGGCCCTCTATACAGAGATAGTTATTCAATTATGATATTTTTTAAATTAACTTCATGATGATCTCGTTCTTTCGGATAAGCAGTTAGCTCCTCTTGCAAAATATTTAATATTTGCTTAGCTGATTGCTGGATTGGATTGGGTAGCTCATCTAATATATGCATCCCGACTTTTACTTTTGTACGAATTACCCTTCGTAGTAGTTCCTCATGCATGCACTACACCTCCAAACCGAATGTTTAGTATATCTTCTTCAAATTTTGCCCCTTGAATAGAAAGGTGTGTTAACGTTTTTGGCAATGTAATATTTCGTTTCACAGAGCCAGCTCGAATAATTAGCTCATCACCTTTTTGATTTAATGAAAGTTCACTTTTGTTTGAGAAGGGAATAGAAAGAATGAAAATATAATCATCGCCATCTTTTCTTATATATTGTGTGCGGCCGTTAAATTTCACTTCAGTAGGACAATGATCAGTTTTAAATAAAGCATCTCCTACACGCTCTAACATGGGTAAACCAACAACTTCTTGTTCAAACATTGGAGCTTCGTAAATAGGAAGTGGATCAAAACTATTTTGAATTAATGTTTTATATTTCTTTTGCGTATCTTTCCATGCTTGAAAATAAGGATCGGTGACGGTGTTAGGGATGACGCGATTAATCATAATGGCATCTACGTTATAATCGTATAAATTTAAATAAGTAAAGCTACGCTGAGCTTCTTTAATGACCATTTTTTCAGGATTTACAACGATGCGGATACTTGTTACTTCTCGGTTTGATAAAATATCTCTCATTTCTCCGAGCTGTTCAAGTGTATTTGTTAATTCGTCCATAATATCATCGGTTGGAAGAGGGACACCAAGGAGTGGTTGAGCTACAGGACGAACGACTTTTAAAACTTTTCTTTTAATAGGAAACAATTTTTCCATCCACCAGCCGAGCATGTCTGGAAAGCTTAGCATTGCTAATGTTTCTCCTGTTGGAGCACAATCAATAATGATAACATCATATGTGTTTTGTTTATAATAATCGAGTACGCGAAGTAAGCTAATTAAATCTTCCATACCAGGAAACATCGTTAATTCTTCTGTTGTAATATCATCGGCTGCTTTGGAAGTGAAGAGTAGTGTAATATATTTCTGTAATTTTCCCCATCCTTTTTCCATCTCATAAATCGTATTAATTTCTTGTGCCCACAAATTTTCACGAATTTCTAATGGCTCAGAAGATAGCTTTATACCAAATGAATCTCCTAAACTATGAGCGGGATCTGTACTCATGACTAAAGTTTTTAATCCTTTTTTTGCGCTTTGAATTGCTGTTGCTGCTGAAATGCTAGTTTTTCCTACGCCGCCTTTACCTGTATACAAAATAATTCTCATCATTCATATCTCCTTTGTTTCGAATATCGAATATTACGAGTCTCGAAGTAAATGATTGAATAAAAACCCAGATAGGGTTTTATTCAATCGGAATGTTTTTCATTTTAGGTGTAGAAACTTTTTCTTCTGTTTTTTGCTGTGACGTAGCAATGTGATTCATAATCTTTTGGAAGGTTTGTAGTAAGAATGCTTTTTCTTCTTCTGACAATGCTTCTGTCACTAAGCTAAAGTAGTGGGCTGCATTTTGTTTTACTTCTTGAACGAGCATTACGCCGTTTTCTGTTAACCGAATTAATACAATACGTCGGTCGTTTTCATCACGGTAGCGCTCAATATATCCCTTTTTTACAAGACGATTTACAACGCCCGTCGTTGTACTCATCGGTATATCAAGAAGGTCAGCAATTTTCGTCATTGTAATATCTGTATTTCGTTCCATCCAAAGTAAACAAAATACTTCTGTTTTAGAAAGTGTTAAATCTAGGCTTACCCATTCTTCAGGATAGAAAAGTTTCTTGGCGTTATCTAGCAGTAAGTCTAAAAAATGTTCATATTGCAACAATTAATTCCACTCCCGTATATTTCGAGGTTCGTAATATTTATTTTTATTTTATGTAGAATAGAAAAAATTGTCAATGATTTTAATTATTTTTTCAGATTAGACAGAAAACTTTCTTTAAAATAGTATTCTTTTATGATAGATTTATAAATATAAAACTAGAATTTACATAAAAATCCATCATGGTAAATATACTTATCTATAATGGGTATACAGCTAACGAGGGGGAGAACGATGAGAAGACGTAATACGCAAGCGTTCACATTTTTAGCATGGACTTCATTTGTTTGTGCGCTTTCAGGTATGCTAATTGGGATTTATACGTTAGATGAAACGCTTAGTGTAAAAGGATACTATTTAATTGGAACATTATTTTTAACGATGTCTTGTTTTGTATTACAAAAAACAATTCGTGATAATGAAGAAGATAACGAGAGATTTCCAAAAAATAAACCGTTAGATAAAGAGTAAATTGTAAAGAAAGGCATTTGCCTTTCTTTTTTTATGTAAAAATGGCGTAAGTACTCTGTGTTGACTTGCTTGAAGTACTGAAAATTTGGTATCATCAATAGTATTGTAGATTGAACGATATATTATGGAGGTGGCCTAGCCGTGTCAAGAATTTCCGTTGAGAATGTAAAGCACGTAGCACATTTAGCACGTCTTGCAATTACTGATCAAGAAGCAGAAAAATTTCAAAAACAACTAGATGCAATTGTTACATTTGCAGAACAGTTAAATGAATTAGATACAACAGATGTAAAACCAACAACTCATGTATTAACTATGAAAAATGTTATGCGTGAAGATGTACCAGAAAAAGGTTTACCAGTTGAAGAAGTATTAAAAAATGCACCGGATCACAAAGATAATCAAATCCGTGTTCCAGCAGTATTAGAATAGAGGAGGGGAATTTCGATGTCATTATTTGATCATTCAGTATCAGAGTTACATAAGAAGTTAAACAACAAAGAAATTTCCGTTACGGATTTAGTAGAAGAATCTTACAAACGTATTGCGGATGTTGAAGATAACGTAAAAGCCTTTCTTACATTAGATGAAGAAAATGCACGCGCAAAAGCGAAAGAATTAGATGCAAAAATCGGCGCTGAAGATAATGGTTTATTATTCGGTATGCCAATTGGTGTAAAAGATAACATTGTAACTAACGGTCTTCGTACAACTTGTGCAAGCAAAATATTAGCAAACTTCGATCCAATTTATGATGCGACAGTTGTGCAAAAGCTAAAAGCTGCTGACACAATTACAATCGGTAAATTAAACATGGACGAGTTCGCAATGGGTTCTTCAAATGAAAACTCAGGATTCTACGCTACGAAAAACCCATGGAACTTAGATTACGTTCCAGGCGGATCTAGTGGTGGTTCTGCAGCAGCTGTAGCAGCAGGAGAAGTACTATTCTCTCTAGGTTCTGATACGGGTGGTTCTATCCGTCAGCCAGCTGCATATTGCGGTGTTGTAGGTTTAAAACCAACTTACGGACGCGTATCTCGTTACGGATTAGTAGCATTCGCATCTTCACTTGACCAAATCGGACCGATTACACGTACAGTAGAAGACAATGCATACTTATTACAAGCTATTTCAGGTATTGACCGCATGGATGCAACTTCTGCAAACGTTGAAGTTGGAAACTATTTAGCTGGTTTAACAGGCGATGTTAAAGGTTTACGCATTGCTGTACCGAAAGAATACTTAGGCGAAGGTGTTGGCGAAGAAGCTCGTGAGTCAGTACTAGCTGCTTTAAAAGTATTAGAAGGTATGGGCGCAACTTGGGAGGAAGTATCTCTTCCACACTCTAAATACGCTCTAGCAACGTATTACTTACTATCTTCTTCTGAAGCATCTGCTAACCTTTCACGCTTTGATGGCGTGCGTTACGGTGTTCGTTCTGATAATGTAAATAACTTATTAGATCTTTACAAAAACACACGTAGTGAAGGTTTCGGTGATGAAGTTAAACGTCGTATTATGCTTGGTACATTTGCTCTTAGCTCTGGTTACTATGATGCATATTACAAAAAAGCACAACAAGTACGTACATTAATTAAGAACGACTTTGAAAATGTATTTGCTAACTATGATGTTATTATTGGACCAACAACACCAACTCCGGCATTTAAAGTGGGAGAAAAAGTTGACGATCCAATGACAATGTATGCAAATGACATTTTAACAATCCCAGTAAACTTAGCGGGTGTTCCAGCGATTTCAGTTCCATGTGGATTCGGTGCTAACAACATGCCACTTGGTCTACAAATCATTGGTAAACACTTCGATGAAGCGACAATTTACCGCGTTGCACATGCGTTTGAGCAAGCAACAGACTATCATACAAAAAAAGCAAGTCTGTAAGGAGGCGAGCATAGATGAATTTAGAAACAATTATTGGTTTAGAGGTTCACGTTGAGTTAAAAACAAATTCGAAAATTTTCTCTGCGAGTCCAACAGAATTCGGAGCGGAGCCAAATACACAAACAAGTGTAATTGACTTAGGATACCCAGGGGTACTTCCTACTTTAAATAAAGAAGCAGTTAACTTTGCGATGAAAGCTGCAATGGCATTAAACTGTGAAATCGCAACGGAAACGAAGTTTGACCGTAAAAACTATTTCTATCCAGATAACCCGAAAGCTTACCAAATCTCTCAATTTGATAAGCCAATTGGTGAAAATGGTTGGATTGAAATCGAAGTAGACGGTAAAAAGAAACGTATCGGTATTACACGTCTTCATTTAGAAGAAGATGCTGGTAAATCAACGCATACAGCTGATGGTTCATTAGTAGACTACAACCGTCAAGGTATGCCTTTAATCGAGATCGTATCTGAGCCAGATATGCGTACGCCAGAAGAAGCATATGCATACTTAGAGAAGTTAAAATCAATCATTCAATACACTGGTGTATCTGATTGTAAGATGGAAGAAGGTTCCTTACGTTGTGATGCGAACATTTCTCTTCGTCCAGTTGGACAAGAGAAGTTCGGTACAAAAGCGGAACTGAAAAACTTAAACTCATTCACTTACGTACAAAAAGGTCTTGAGCACGAGCAAGTGCGCCAAGAAAAAGAACTGTTATCTGGTGGTATCATCCAACAAGAAACACGTCGTTATGATGAAGCAACGAAGAAAACAATCTTAATGCGTGTGAAAGAAGGATCTGACGATTACCGTTACTTCCCGGAGCCAGACTTAGTTGAACTTTACATTGATGATGAGTGGAAAGAAGCAGTTCGAGCTTCTATTCCAGAACTTCCAGATGCACGTAAAGCTCGCTACGTTGCAGAACTAGGCTTACCAGCTTATGATGCACACGTGTTAACATTAACGAAAGAGATGTCTGATTTCTTTGAAGCAACTGTTGCAGACGGTGCTGATGCGAAATTAACATCGAACTGGTTAATGGGTGAAGTACTTGCATACTTAAACAAACAACAAAAAGAATTAAAAGACGTTGCATTAACGCCTGCTGGTTTATCTAAAATGGTTCAATTAATTGAAAAAGGTACAATTTCTTCTAAAATCGCGAAGAAAGTATTTAATGAATTAATTGAAAAAGGTGGAGACCCAGAAGAAATCGTTAAAGCGAAAGGTCTTGTTCAAATTTCTGACGAGGGTACACTTCGTAAAGTTGTAACAGAAATTCTTGATAATAATGAGCAATCTATCGAAGACTTTAAAAACGGTAAAGACCGTGCAATTGGCTTCTTAGTTGGTCAAATTATGAAAGCTACAAAAGGACAAGCAAATCCACCGCTTGTTAACAAAATCTTACTTGAAGAGATTAATAAGCGATAATAGTAGTAACTTTTAAAGATTAAGCAGAAAAACACCCGTACATGGGTGTTTTTCTAGGTTAATCAAACGTTTGTTTAAATGAGACAAAATCGTTTAAACAAACGTTTGATTAACTGTCAAAAGTGGAAAAATGTTTGTATAGCAACTATGGTATGATAGTTGCAAAAAGGTGGGAATAATGATAAATCTAAACATAGAGGTTTTTTTCATCTCATGAAATAATAGATAGTTATTATTCGTTATATGTAAATTTTTATGGAAGAATGGATAGAAATAAAGTGAAACTTTAATCAGTGGGAGGTTCATCCAACACTGATTATTAGCCCTCACCAATCGGGCATTTACTGCCCGCAAATAGCGGGATAAATTTTGGGGTCAAATAAAAAACCATTGAAATGAATATTTACTTTTGATGGACTACACGAATCGGGTTCTTACTGCCTGTTTGAGCGGGATAAAAGAAGGATAGCAAGATGAGAGGAGGTAGGCATGGGAATACTGAATAGAAGTTCAGTATGTTCTTTTTCGATACATAAAGAAATTTCCTGTGCTAATAAATGATGAAGCGAGCAAGAATTATTTATAATCCTACTTCTGGGCGTGAGCTATTTAAGAAGAGCTTACCAGAAGTATTACAAAAATTAGAACAAGCTGGCTATGAGACATCTTGTCATGCGACAACGGGTCCTGGAGACGCTACTGTGGCGGCGAGGCAAGCTGCGGATCGTAAGTTTGATGTTGTTATTGCGGCTGGTGGCGACGGTACGTTAAATGAAGTAGTAAACGGTTTAGTTGGGCATGAATTCCGTCCGAAATTTGGAATTATTCCAGTTGGAACGACAAATGACTTTGCACGTGCAATTGGTGTACCTCGTTCTATTGAAGAGGCAGCAGATATTATTTGCGAAGGAAAAACAGTGCCATTAGACCTTGGTAGAGCGAACGATACATATTTTATTAACATCGCTGGTGGCGGTCGTATTACAGAATTAACATACGAAGTACCGAGTAAGTTAAAGACAGTATTAGGGCAGCTTGCTTATTACCTAAAAGGTATCGAGATGTTACCATCATTGCATCCGACGTATGTTGAAATTGAGTATGATGGAAAGTTACTACAAGAAGAAATTACGATGTTTTTAATTACGAATACTCGTTCAGTAGGTGGATTTGAAAAGGTAGCACCGTATGCATCTATTAACGATGGGTTATTTGACCTATTAGTACTGAAAAAAGGTTCTATCGCTGATTTAATTAAAGCAGCAACACAAGCACAACGTGGTGAACATATTAATAATCCAAAAGTGTTATATACACAAGCGAACCGCATTAAAGTACATTCACCAGATAAACTAATGATTAATTTAGATGGTGAGTATGGTGGAGATGCACCGATGGAATTCGAAAATATATATCATTGTTTAGAACTATTTGTTCCTGAACATCAAGAGGATGCCCTGTAAAGGCATCCTTTTTTACTTTGTTAAAATGAATTGTAAATTGGGAGTTAGTTTGATTTTTATGGTATTTTTACAATTCTTTTATTTTACATCCATATTTTATTGATACACTGGAGGAGATAAGAAACGAGAGGTAGGATGCTATGGAGAAGGTAAAGGCGATATTATTTGATAAAGATGGGACATTAATGGATTTTCATTCAATATGGATAAAAGTAGCTGAAGAACTTGTAGCTGAATGTATAAGTTTATATCATTTACCAAGTACAATGCGGCAGACCTTATTAGAAGAGATTGGTGTAGAGGGAGCATTTGTTAATCCAAGGAGTGCAATAGCTGCTGGAACAAGCCTTGATGTAGCGAAGGGGCTTTGTAATTATATTGAGTCTGCTAGAGAAGAAGAGATGCATCAGTGGGTAAGTGAGAAGTTATTTTCCCTTATGTATGAGCATCGTTCGCATATGAAAATGACAGCAGACTTACCGAAAGTGTTACAGGCATTAAAAGATAAAGGATTTATATTAGGGGTTGTCACGGCGGATGATTTCGCACCAACAGAATTATTTTTAAAACAATATAAGTTGGAGAACTTTTTTGATTATATTATAGCCTCGGATACATTCCCTGCGCAAAAACCAGATAAAAAGATTATAGAAGTGTTTTGTGAGAAATTTAATTTAGAATCATGTGAGGTTGCGGTTGTTGGAGATACGCCAACTGATTTACATTTAGCTAAAAATGGCGATTGCTATGCAATTGGGGTGCTATCTGGTACAGGAGACCGTCCAACATTAGAACCACTTGCTGATTTAGTGTTAGATTCTGTTGGAGAGTTTATTTCTCAATCGGGTGAGTTTTTCTGGGAGAAAGAAAAGTCTAATGTGTAAGGAAAATAAGTCTATAAAGACTCTTAATGAGTCTTTATAGACTTATTTTTTATGCCTGGATACAAAGAATATAGGATAAATGCTAGAAAAGAAAGTTGGCATATATTTTGCAATAAAAAGAGAAAACAATGTAAAGAAAAGGATGGGGTACGCAATGAACACAAAAAAATTTGCTAAAGTAAATGAACAAATTCCAGGACCGAAAGCGGCATCTTTATTAGAACGCCGTCAAAATATAGTACCAAAAGGAGTAAGTAACGGCATCCCAACGTTTGTACAATCTGCCAATGGTGCTCTTGTAACAGATGTTGATGGCAATCAGTACATTGATTTTGCAGGAGCAATCGGGACAATTAACGTAGGGCATTGTCATCCAACGGTTAAAGAAGCGCTCCATAAACAAGTCGATCAATACATTCATACTGGATTTAACATCATGATGTATGAGCCATATATTGAATTAGCAGAAAAGCTTGCGGCATTGGCACCAGGAAGTTTCGATAAGCAAGTCCTGTTTTTAAATAGTGGTGCAGAAGCAGTTGAGAACGCGGTGAAAATCGCTCGTAAATATACGAAGAGACCTGGTATTATCGCATTTTCTAAAGGTTTCCACGGGCGTACATTAATGACAATGACGATGACAAGTAAAGTGAAGCCATATAAATTTGGGTTTGGTCCCTTTGCTCCAGAAGTATATAAAGCGCCATTTCCATACGAATACCGTCGCCCAGAGGGATTAACGGAAGAGCAGTATGATGATTTTATTATTGAAGAGTTTAAGAACTTCTTCATATCGGAAGTAGCACCAGAAACAATTGCAGCTGTTGTAATGGAACCTGTTCAAGGGGAAGGTGGATTTATCGTCCCAAGTAAGAAATTTGTTCAAGAAGTACGCCGCATTTGTTCAGAGAACGGCATCTTATTTGTAGCGGATGAAATACAAACAGGCTTTAGTCGTACAGGAAAATATTTTGCAATTGATCACTATGATGTCGTTCCAGATTTAATTACAGTGTCTAAATCATTAGGTGCTGGTGTACCGATAAGTGGTGTCATTGGACGTAAAGAAATTATGAATGAGTCTGCACCAGGTGAACTTGGTGGAACGTATGCAGGAAGTCCATTAGGATGTGCGGCTGCATTAGCTGTTCTCGATGTAATAGAAAATGAGAAATTAAATGATAGAGCGATAGAATTAGGAAAAGTCGTAATGAACCGATTCGAAGAGATGAAAAATAAATATCATTGCATCGGTGATGTGCGTGGGTTAGGCGCAATGTGTGCATTTGAGGTCGTTCAAGATCGTAAGACGAAAGCACCTGACAAAACGTTAACGGCTAATCTATGTGCAGAAGCAAATAAGCGTGGGTTACTGTTATTATCAGCAGGGACATATGGAAATGTTATCCGTGTGTTAATGCCTTTAGTTATTACAGATGAGCAACTTGAAGAAGGTTTAACAATAATTGAAGAATCATTGCAAGCTTGTTATGAGCAAACAAACATCGCTCGCGTTTAAAAACTGAAGTATAAATAGCAAACATTCTAGCTGACTCTATATTAAATACAGAAAATTCACTTTATAATAAAGGTAGTGAAGTGGATCGATGGATTTGAAGTTAGGGGTGGCTAGGATGGTTGCAGAAAAGGAACGAGTGTTAATGGATTTAAAAGATGTATTTGAATATGCGTTTGACGAAATTTTTGTTACAGATGAGCAAGGGATCGTTGTACGTGTAAATAGTACATGTGAAAGGCACTACCAACTAGCTGCAGAAGAGTTAGTTGGTAAGCATGTAAAAGAACTACAAAAGGATGGAATCTTTTATCCATCAGCGACATTAGAAGTGATTGAAAAAAAGAGGCCAATTGAACTCGTTCAAACTACAAAATCAGGAGAGTATTTACACGTTCGTACAAGGCCTGTTTTTGATGATGAGGGAAATTTAAGAAGAGTGATTAGTTATTCTCGCGACCTTACTGAACTCTATCAATTACGTCAAAAGGTAGAGGAAATGGATAATCAGCTAAAAACATATAAAAAAGAATTAAGAGAAACATATGAGCATGAAGGACTTATTTTTAAAAGTCTAGCTATGCAAAAAATAGTCGATACAATCAAAAAAGTATCTGTAGTGGATAGTACTGTTCTCGTTTTAGGCGAGACTGGAGTAGGAAAAAGTCGATTAGTACGCCATTTACATGAAGTGAGTCACCGTAAGCATGAAAGTTTCTATGAAATTAATTGTGCGGCATTACCAACTAATTTAATTGAATCGGAGCTTTTTGGATATTCAGGTGGATCTTTTACAGGTGCGAATCGTGAAGGGAAAAAGGGACTATTAGAATCCGCGCATAAAGGAACTCTTTTTTTAGATGAAATCGGTGAAATGCCGCTTGAAATTCAAGCGAAGCTTTTGCAAGTATTGCAAGAAAAAACATTTCGTCCTATAGGCGGAAGAGAATTAAAAAAAGTAGATGTTCGAATTGTGGCGGCAACAAATAGAGATTTAAGCGAGATGGTGAAACAAGGAACATTTCGGAAAGATTTATACTATCGTTTGAATGTCATTCCAATTGCAATTCCCCCGCTTAGGGAAAGAACAGAAGATATTTTGCCGCTTATTTATCATTACTTGCAGCACTTTAATAAAAAGTACGGACGTGATGTGAAACTAGCGCCGAGTACGTTACAAATGTTTGTTGGATATCCGTGGGAAGGGAACAATAGAGAAATAGAGAATGTAATTGAGAGAATTGTTATTACTGTTGATGATGTTGTAACGGTAGAGGATTTGCCACTCTCTATGCAAGAGGCTGCAGTTGAACAATCGGGGCAAAGCCTTTATAAAATGCTGGAAGAGGTAGAGAGAAATATAATTCTTAAAGCGTATAAAACGTATGGATCAAGTTATAAAGTGGCTGAGTTTTTGCAAATTAGTCAATCTGCTGCTACTAGAAAAATTAAGAAGTTCATAGAGGAGGAAGAAAACATTGGATAAAAAGGCGACTTTCGTAAGTATAGATAAAAAGGCGATGTATATAAATGGTGAGTGGATTACACTACAAGAACAAATTGAAGTAAATAATCCTGCGACGAAGGAAATATTTGCAACTGTACCAAAAGGCGGAGTAACAGAGGCAAAGCAAGCTGTTGATGCTGCACATGAAGCTTTTAAAACGTGGTCTAAGTTAACGGCAGCAGATCGTGCAACGAAGTTAAAAAAGTGGTTTACGCTTATTGATGAAAATAAAGAAGAGATCGCAGCGATTATGACGAAGGAACAAGGGAAGCCGTTTGCAGAAGCGCTTGGTGAAGTAAATTATGCAAACAGTTTTGTTGAATGGTATGCAGAAGAGGGGAAACGCGTATATGGTGAAATGATTCCTGCTGCTCATCCGAATAAGCGCATTTTAGTTATGAAGCAACCAGTTGGCGTTATGGCAGCTATTACACCTTGGAACTTCCCAGCTGCTATGATTACGAGAAAGGTAGCCCCAGCGCTTGCAGCAGGCTGTACAGCCGTTGTGAAACCGGCAAGTCAAACGCCATTAACTGCATTGAAATTAGCTGAATTAGCCCATGAAGCAGATATTCCAAAGGGTGTAATCAATATCATAACAGGTAGTGCAAAAGCAATTGCTGATACATGGATGGAAGATGGTCGCGTTCGAAAAGTGTCCTTTACAGGGTCAACGGAAATCGGGAAAGAGTTAATGGCTAGTGCGGCGCAAACGATGAAAAAAGTTTCGCTTGAGTTAGGGGGACACGCTCCGTTTATCGTAATGAATGATGCAGATTTAGATAAAGCAGTAGAAGCGGTGATTGGTTCGAAATTCCGTAATGCAGGACAAACGTGTATATGTACAAACCGAGTATTCGTTCAAGAAGAAGTATACGAAGTATTTGTAGAGAAGTTCCAAAAGGCAGTAGGGCGGTTGAAAGTAGGAGACGGTTTCGGTGACGGAACGACTGTCGGGCCACTTATTGATGAGAATGCAGTTTCAAAAGTACAAGAACATATTGAAGATGCTATTCAAAAAGGTGGAACAGTTTTATATGGTGGTCAAAAGGTCGCAGAGTTAGAGGGACATTTCATTCAACCGACTGTAATTGGGTTGGCAAATGATACGATGCTTTGTATGAATGAAGAAACATTTGGGCCAGTGGCACCAGTTGCGAAATTTAAAACAGTTGATGAAGTAATCGAACGTGCAAACAATACACCATACGGTTTAGCTGCGTATATTTTCACGAAAGACATTAGCCAAGCATTCCAAATTAGTGAAGCGTTAGAGTACGGTATTATCGGTCTAAACGATGGACTTCCATCAGTTGCACAAGCACCATTTGGTGGATTTAAAGAAAGTGGTATCGGTCGTGAAGGAGGCCATTTCGGCATCGAGGAATATTTAGAAATTAAATATATTTCATTGGGACTATAAGTAGTATACTAGAATCTCTATAAGGTAACAGAGAAGGAGATTCTAGTATGGTATATTGGCTATTATTACTTGTTACAATTATTTTTGAAGTAGCTGGAACAATTGCGATGAAACTATCAAATGGTTTAACAAAGCTCGTTCCAAGTGTACTGATTTTCGTGTTTTATGGGATTTGTTTCAGCGTGTTTGCCATCGTTGTGAAAAAGATTCATTTAAGTATTGCTTATGCTATTTGGTCTGGCGTTGGAACATTACTTATTACAATCATTAGTGTGTACTTTTTTAAAGAGCATATTAGTTTATTTCAAGCATTTTGTATTCTTTTTATTGTTTTGGGTGTCATTGGGCTTAAGGTTTCATCGGCATCATGAAAGCTATCTTTTGTAGAAGATAGCTTTTTTCTATTTGTGCAGTTAGCAATTAATACGACAAAATATGACAAGAAAGAGTAAAGCGTTTTGTTATGATACATATGAAATATTGTCTTATGTGGAGGAAAGAGTATGTTAAAAAAGGTAAGTCAAATTGTTTTAATTTTTGGCATAGCTTTTAGTTTAAGTGCTTGCACTGAGACTAAAGATAGTAATGAAAGTAAACAAGAAGATGTTCAAGATAAAGTGTATAAAATAGGGGAGACAGTAGACGTAGATGGTTTGCAAGTAACTATCGATTCAGTTAAATTAGGATATCCGGATTATGATGAGAATAAAAAGAAAGAGGAGATTTTGGGGATTATTTTCAAAGTAGAAAATAATAGTAAAAAGGAAATACCTTTTGCATTTTATGAATTTGAGATTACCGATAAGAAAGGTACAAGATTTAAAGAATATAATAACCCTGATAGCTTTATTAGTAAAAAGTTAGCACCAGATGAAAAAATTCAAGATATCATGCTATTTGACGTAGCGAAAGAAAATACGTATATCGCTACGTATAGACCGGAGTTTACGCATGAAAATAGAACGATAAAATTTGAATTGAAACCAAATAAATAAAGAAACACATTGGATTATCCAATGTGTTTCTTTATGGTAATAAATTTAAAACGCCCAGTTACCTTTACGGAAGATAGGCTCATGTCTGCCATCAGCAGTAATACCGTCAATATCAAGCTCAGCTGATCCAATCATGAAGTCGTTGTGTGTGATACTAGCATTTGCGCCGTTTTCAGCAAGTTCTTCTTTAGACATTGTTTTTCCGCCAACTAAGTTAAATGCATAAGCATTTCCGATTGCAAGGTGGCAAGATGCATTTTCGTCAAATAGTGTATTGTAGAATAAAACATTTGTGTTTGAAATTGGTGAGTCATGAGGTACTAAAGCTACTTCTCCTAAGAAGTGAGAACCTTCATCTGTTTCTACTAAATGTTTTAAAGCTTCTTCACCAGCTTCAGCTTTATAGTCTACGATACGCCCGTTTTCAAATGTTAACGTGAAATTATCGATAATATTACCTGCAAATACTAACGGTTTTGTACTAGAAACTTGGCCGTTTACACCTGTTTTAAGTGGCATTGTAAATACTTCTTCAGTTGGAATATTAGCCATAAATGGTACGTTCTTTTCATTTAAGCTACCAGCACCAGCCCATACATGTTTTTCTGGAAGTTCGATTGTTAAATCTGTTCCAGGACCTGTATAGTGAAGAGCTTTATAATGCTTTTCGTTTAAGTAATCCACTTTTGTATGTAATGTTTCATCATGTTCTTTCCATGCTTCTACAGGATTTTCTAAATCAGCACGAGTAGCTTTGAAAATAGCATCCCATAACTTTGCTTCTTGTTCTTCTGGCGCTACGTCAGGGAATACTTTTGCAGCCCATTCTTTCGTAGGAACAGAAATGACACACCAACTTACTTTATCTGCTTGTACGTAATCACGGTATACTTTCATTGCTTCTCCAGCTACTTTATGAGCTGTTGCAATACGCGATGCTTCTACACCTTTTAATAAATCAGGGTTTTCTGCATAGATAGACATAAATGCAGCGCCTTCTTTTGCTAATTCTTCACGAGCATGTGCTTTCCAAGATGGAAATTCAGCGAAAGCTTCTTCAGGAGCTAGATCGAACTTTAAGCGTGTTAACGTCTCATCATTCCAATCTACATATACGTGTTTTGCACCAGATTTATATGCTTTTTCTGTAACGAGGCGTACAAATTGTACAGCTTCAAGAGGTGCACTAATTGATAAAGTTTGTCCAGGTTGAATATTAACACCAACATTAACTGCAAGAGCAGCATATTTCTCTAACGTTTGTTCAAATGACATATGTATAATCTCCTTTAATTTGAAAGATTTCTTACTATATATAATACAAGAAAATTCTAAAAATATATATAAATATAAAGTAAAAAGAGAGCTCAAAATGTATTGAGCCCTTATATTTACTTAATTGAAGAAGCAAACTGCTCTACAGTCGTTGTATGGTGTATACGAACGCGCTTCATCTTTAACAATTCATCAGGTTCACCCTTCGTAATGAATTGCCCAGGCTTTGTCGTCGTCGCAAATTGATAATACTTCTTCGTTTCTGTAACAACCTTATCATCTACATGACCGAATGGATAAGCAATCGCGATAACAGGCTTACCTGTTATTTTTTCTAGCTTTTCTTTTGAACCTTTTAACTCTTCCTCATAGTTTGTAATTTTCGGTAAGTCTGCATGTGTTGCAGTATGAGATTGCACCGAGAAAATGCCGGAATCAACCATTTCTTTTATTTCAGAAGTAGACAATGCTCCTTCTACATCAACGTTATCAACAATCATATATTCTGTTGCTGCCGGTTTAAAAGTATCATCTTTTAGCTTTTGTAAAACGCGAAATGCATTCATATTATTTTTCATACCGTCATCAAATGTAACGAAAATCGGCTTATTTACTTTATTTATATCACCCCAGCGTTCAAACGTTAAAAGCGTATAACCATTGTCTTTTAAATGTTTCATTTGTGCTTCAAAGTTAGCTGGTGATACGAATAAGTCTTTAATACCTTGACCATGATAATCATCGATTGCGTGATACATAAGAACAGGAACCTTTTGTTCGAAAGTAATAGTAGATTTCGTAAGCGGGATTGTTTTCCCATCTTCTTTCATTCCTGTTGCTTCAATTTGGAACTCACCGCGTTTTCCTTCAAATTCTTTTATGTCAAAAGGAATTGTAAATTGTTTCTCCTTTTCTTTAGAAGAAAAAGATTTAGCACGTTCCTTTCCATCAGCTGTGCGCCAAATTTTATATTGTACTTCATTTAAAGAATCTTTTAAGTCTGTAATATGAATACTTGTGTTTGTAGATTCGTGTGTGATGGGAGTATAAGAAATTTTACCTTGTTCTTGTAGAGCCTCTTTTTGTATAGCTACTTCTTGAACCTTTTTCTCTTTTTTAGGTTCTTGGCTTACATTGCTAGTATTGCAGCCTGCTAGAATGGCAGACGTACATAAAGCAATTGCTGCGTATTTTCTCATAAAAATCACCTTCTATTGTGTAGTATGTTGCATATTGACATTAAAATCCCCACCGCTATAAGAGTGGTGGGGATATACCCTTGTTCATCATATCATTTGAAGAAAATGAGGGGAATATGATTTTTAGGAGGCTATTAAGGTAATAGATTAGTGACTTTGAATAGATGTGTTTTTTTGTTTCTTATTAGAATTAATAATAATATAACCGACTACAAAGATAAGAGGAATAATGAAGACATAGATAGGCATTCCCCATACATAATAGCTTTTCAGCGTTAAGACTAGTAAATGTAAGAAATCGAAAATAGCGTGAGCTTTCATAATATCCTCCAATGGTTTTTTGAAAATTATAACATTTTTAACTTGTTATTTGTATAATTTGGAAAGTGATTTAAGCTAATTTTAAAGTAAGAAGAATACATATTAATATGCAATTTTGCATAAGGATATGTATTTTATTAAAATATAAAGATTTTATACTATAATGAAAACCGCTATAAAACTAAGTAAGAATAATGTATGGAGTGGAGAATAGAAATGAAATATAAAAAAATAATATATATCTTTTTCATATCGCTATTTATAGTTGGTTGTCAAAGTGAAGTGAGTAAAGCGAATAGCGTGGAAGAGTATATTCCATCGCATCTTATGAATGCGGAAGTGACGGCGGATATTATGACACTAGAGATGGAACCAGATACTCTTAAAAAGGTAGGGAGTATTGGTCAAAGAATGAGAGAGCATCTAGCGAGTAATATGGAATGGTATTTAAAATATGTAGAAGAACATGCAGAGAAAAAAAGTTTTCCATATCACCCTAATTTCGGTGTTACAAAAGAAGAGTATGAGTTTGTACTAAATGCAATTGATCAAAGTAAATTGGTTAATACAAAAGATGGAAAGCTGAAATTTAAGAAAAAAAATGATCATGAAGTAGAGATTTTTTCAAGTGAAAGTATAAAGCTCCTTAAATATGTAGTTATTAATACGAAGAAGAATACAGTAAAAACATCTCTAGGCGAATGTGAATATTTTGGAGAAATACTGGCGTCACCAGAACAGAAGTTAACTGGTCCTTGGCACGGAAAACAATGGATGTTAAAAAAAGATGATTTAATATATATATTTTCTTTAGGGAAAATGGAAGCAGAAAATAAATCAATTATTGATATTTCGGTGAAAGGTAAATATAAGGGGGAAATTATTAATAAGGAAGAGGCATTAGAGTTTTCTTCAGTTTCTTAAATGATGATAATAAAAAAATCACCTTGCTGTCTAAGCAAAGGTGATTTTTTATTAAATAAACAATCCAGCGATTGTCGCAGATAAAATAGAAGCAAGTGTTGATGCAAATAGCATTTTCCAACCAAATTTAGAAACAACGCTTCCTTGTTTTTCAGAAAGGGCACGGATTGTACCAACGATTGCACCAATTTGGCTAATACTTGCGAAGCTAATTAAGAATACTGTAACGATTCCAACTGTACGTGGAGCTAATGTTGTAGCTGTGTCTTTTAAATCAAGGATTGCTACAAACTCATTTAAAACAATCTTCGTACCCATAATACCACCAGCTGGGATAATATCTTGAGTTGGAATACCCATTAAGAATGCGAATGGAGAAAGTACGTAACCGAAGATTTGTTGTAAAGTAACAGCATGTCCCATTGCGCCTGAAGCTGCACTAATTACGTAGTTTACAACTTCCATCACACCGATAAAGGCGATCATTAATGCGGCAACGATACCAGCTACTTTTAAACCATCAAGCGCACCGTTAATCATTGCGCCGATAAAGCTGTCTCCGAATAGAGTTCTATCAAATTTCTGAATCACTTCATCTTCTTTCTTCGTATCAACTGGTGTTAATAACGAACAAACGATTAAGCTTGAGAATAAGTTTAGCGGAAGAGCTGCCAGTACGTATTTTGCATCTAACATCATTACGTATGATGCTGTAACAGAAGCAGAAACGGAGCTCATCGCAGAACAACAAATGATAAACATACGGTTTTTATTGAAATGCTGTAAATCGTTTTTAATAACGATTAACGCTTCACTTGAACCGAAGAATACAGAGTTTACTGCGTGGAATGACTCAACACGTGGTAAACCAGTAATTTTTGAAATAGCACCGCCGACAACGCGAACGATGAATGGTAAAACACCTAAATAACTAAAGATTGAAAGTAGTGCTGAGAAAAATACGATAATTAATAATACGTTTAAGAAAAAGACAAAATCTCTGTGAATTCCATTAAAGAGAAAATCGACACCTGTCGTACCAAGTTTAATTAGTTTGTTGAAAACTTTACTAATGAAAATAATGATTTGTTGACCAATCTTTGTAGCAAACATAAACCAACCGATTAAAATTTGGAAACCAATCATAATTGCAATTGCACGGAAGTTGATTTTACTTTTGTTGTTTGACAAAGCAAAACATAAACCTAACACGGCAAGAATACCGATAATGCTCATTACATATTGCATGTAGTTGCCCCTTTCAGAAGTTCGTATAAAGTTTGTACATAAAACGCTCGTTATATTACTAAAAATAAAAGAACGAGGTTTTATGTCATACGTAAGATGTCTGACCTTTTAGAAAAATAAAAATAAAAAAAGACCCATATGGATTCACTTTCATCTATGAGAGAAAGCTAATCAATATGAGTCCTTTTTTGCGCATAGGCTAATATTCATTAGTTTTCCCCATAGTCCAGCAATTTAAGGTTGCCGGGTAGAAACTCTCGATCCATATTATCAAGTATATATGAGGTAACATCGTCCGTATTAAATTAGTAGTAGCGTAACATTAACAGAGAAGTATCGTCAATAGCTTTTTTTCTTCCAATAGAAAAAGACCATATAAGTATGATAAAATGTAACGCAGTGTTATGAAAAAGAGAGGTCGGAAAATGAGTACTAAAATGACGCCACCAGTTGAGAAAAACGAGTTTATAGATGTAGTATTTGAAGATTTAACACATGATGGTGCCGGTGTTGCGAAAGTAAAGGGCTATCCTATTTTCGTTAAAAACGGATTACCAGGTGAAGAAGCGCAAATTAAAATTATTAAAGTGAAGAAAAACTTCGCATTTGGCCGTTTAATGAAGCTTCATACAGAAAGCCCATATCGTAAAGATGCTGAATGCCCAGTATATAATCAGTGCGGCGGTTGTCAGCTTCAGCACTTAACTTATGAAGGACAATTACAAGCGAAAGAAAAACAAGTACGTGACGTTATGCAGCGTATCGGAGGACTAGCTGATGTTCCTGTTCATCCTGTACTTGGCATGAAGAATCCGTGGGTATACCGTAATAAAGCACAAGTACCAATCGGAGAACGTGAAGGCGGACTTGTAGCTGGTTTTTATCGCCAAGGAACGCATGACATCATTAATATGGAATCATGCTTAATTCAGGCAGAAGAAAACGATACATTAATCCAAGAAGTAAAACGTATTTGTGAAAAGCACGGTATCACTGCGTACAACGAAGAGCGTAACAAAGGAACACTTCGTCACGTAATGGCTCGTTACGGACAAGTAACAGGGGAAATTATGCTTGTCTTCATTACGCGTACAGCAGAATTGCCGAACAAAAAAGCAATTATTGAAGAAATTGCAGCGAAATTCCCAGAAGTAAAATCAATTGTTCAAAACGTAAATACGAAGCGTACGAATGTAATTTTCGGAGACAAAACGACAGTACTGTACGGATCAGAATACATTTATGACTTTATCGGTGACATTAAATTTGCGATTTCAGCACGTTCATTCTATCAAGTAAACCCAGAGCAAACGAAAGTGCTTTACGATAAAACGTTAGAATACGCAAAATTAAATGGTAACGAAACAGTAATCGATGCCTATTGCGGAATCGGATCAATCTCGTTATTCCTAGCGCAAAAAGCGAAAAAAGTGTACGGCGTTGAAATCGTCCCAGAAGCAATCGAAGACGCAAACCGAAACGCAGCACTAAACAACATGACAAACGCTGAATTTGGCGTAGGAGAAGCAGAAGTAGTCATTCCAAAATGGTACAAAGAAGGCGTAATCGCCGACACAATGGTCGTAGACCCACCGCGTAAAGGCTGTGACGAAGCATTACTAAATACAATCATCGACATGAAGCCAAACCGCGTCGTATACGTATCGTGTAACCCAGCAACATTAGCACGTGATTTAAAAGTACTAGAAGAAGGCGGATATAAAACACAGGAAGTACAACCTGTTGATATGTTCCCGCATACGACTCACGTAGAGTGTGTGGCTTGGCTTAAGTTGGTATAATAGGAAAGCAGTTGATATAGGGGAAATCTATACCACCTGCTTTTTGGTTTACAAAAATACCATTCGTAAGCGATTTTAGTTAAAATAAATATTGCTGATTTTCACAAATTATAAATTGAGATTTTGAAATTGTATTCATAGTGAGAGGATTTGAATTTGAAATGATAGATAATTTTTGGCGTGAATTACCACGACCATTTTTCGTACTTGCACCAATGGAAGATGTGACAGACGTTGTTTTCCGTCACGTAGTAAGTGAAGCAGGTCGTCCGGACGTATTCTTCACAGAGTTTACAAACTCGGATAGCTATTGTCATCCAGAAGGTATGAAAAGTGTACGTGGCCGTTTAATTTTTACAGAAGACGAACAGCCGATGGTGGCACATATTTGGGGAGACAATCCCGAATACTTCCGTCAAATGAGTATTGGTATGGCAGAACTAGGATTTAAAGGCATCGATATTAACATGGGTTGCCCAGTACCGAACGTTGCATCAAGAGGAAAAGGTAGTGGCCTTATTCTACGTCCAGACGTTGCAGCAGAACTTATCCAAGCAGCAAAAGCGGGCGGACTACCTGTCAGCGTAAAAACACGACTTGGCTTTAAAGAGTTAAGCGAATGGGAAGATTGGTTAACGCACATTTTCAAACAAGATATTGCAAACCTTTCTATTCATTTACGCACAAGAGAAGAAATGAGCCAAGTAGATGCGCACTGGGAACTAATTCCGGAAATTAAAAAATTACGTGACCGCATTGCACCAAATACGTTAATAACAATCAATGGAGACATCCTTGATCGTAAAATGGGGCTGGAACTTGCTGAAAAATACGGCATTGATGGTGTAATGATCGGACGAGGCATCTTCAAAAATCCATTTGCGTTTGAAAAAGAGCCAAGGGAACATAGCAGTAAAGAGCACCTAGATCTTTTAAGACTACAACTTGATTTACAAGATCAATATGCAGAAGTACTGCCACGCTCAATCACAGGGCTTCACCGCTTCTTCAAAATTTATGTAAAAGGCTTCCCTGGAGCTGCTGAATTGAGAAATCAATTGATGAGTACGAAATCGACGGATGAAGTGCGTGGGTTGTTGGATAAGTTTGAGGCAAGTGTTGGTGTGGCTCAGGATAGTGAGACGGTGTAATACTTTGAAGATAGAGGGAAATGGATTGTATTAATTTGTGGGTAGTTATTTTATTTAGTTTTGAGTTTTTTTGTGAATGTAACTTTTTTTGTTGATACAGTCTGCTTGCTGAAAAAAGAAGTCTTTGAGAATATAATGAACTAACGAATACTCGTAAGGAGAAAAATGATAAGAGCTGGAGTAGAGTACATTAGGCTCTATCGAGGTATGAAATGTAATCTGAATAATAGACAGAAATAAAAAATCTCTTTATTTGAGCATGGCCATCAAGTTAAGAAAATGTATGATTTTTATCTAAATAGGACCTCCTTACATGCAGAGTGCATGTAAGGAGGTCCTATTTTATGTTCAAATTAATTAATTTAACAGCGGAAAATTAAATCTAAATTTCCGATTATAAAAATATTGTTTTTCGACTTCTTTCGACATAATTTATAAAGTTAATTATTTAGTATTGGTATGAAGATCTTTTGAATAATAGTTATTTTTAAATATTCGATAATAATTTTAGAGTACTGTGGAATTTTCTTCTGATTTGAAGATTTTTTCTTATAGGAGCTACCAAAATTTTTTTATTTTAATTGGAGGGAAATTATGAAGAAAGTATTAATAGCTTTACTTACAGCAGGATTAATTACATCGGGTTGTCAAAAATCAACAGAATCAGTACCAACAAAAGAAGTAAGCCAAAATGTTAAGCAAGATGAGAAGAAAATTATGACGAATGAGAGCAATGATATTTCGACTTCAAATTTAAGTGGAATAGCAATGTACCTAAAAAAAACTTATCGACTTGAAGATTTAGAGAGAACGCTTTCATCCCCAAGAACAAAAGAGGAAACTAGATGGTTATATGTAGATAATTATGCTAAATATACATTTGAAAGTGATGGGAAAATTATTAATCATATTAAGATTGAATTATTAGAGCCAAAAGATTTGAAGTATAAGGATGCCTTCAAATTATTAGGTCTTGATATTATGTTAGGTACTAAAATTGAATCAGAAGGCACTGAGGCGGAAGGGTATGCAAAATATGATGTTCGAGGAAATGATGCGGAAAGTGTGCAGATTGAGAAGTTTTCAGGAACTGGGGGCGGTAGCATATCTGTAAGTGTGGATGGGGCTTTCAAAAATAAAGAAGGTACTGTTTGGTTGGATTGTGACCGGGATGGTAATGTGAAATTTATTGAAATGAATTATAAGGGTAAGGCGGTAGGAAATGAAACAAGTGTTGCTAACGAGAAATTAGAACCCTTTGATGCAGAGGCAGGATCGGAAGTAGGAAAGAATATTGCAAATATAAAAGTTTATGATACGAAGGATTTACTTATTGAACAAACCGGATTAGCCCCATTTTTATTTCAAGCAACGCTGTATGATAATCCAAATATGTATTATACAGCTGATTTTCCGATAAAAGTTCGAGTTGATAATAAGTCTACGGTAGAAGAAGCTGTGAAAATCGGAAATGAAATTAACAATTTAGTGGTAAGTGCTGTAAATAAAAAGTTTCCACATAAAAATTTTAGAGTCAAAACGTACATTTATCATACAGAATTGGATTCATCAGGTAATTTTAATGCTACTACATCAAAAAAATTGAAAATAATAGAAAATTAATATGTGAAACTTTGGGGATTTGATTTTAATAATAGGGCAGGGAGAAATAAAATAATGAATTGTACAGCATGTAATAAGAAATTATTGAAAACAAATAAGTACTGTACTAGTTGTGGTACAGAGAGAATAAATTTGGATGAATCAGAAGAACTATTTGATAATGGAGAATTCCATAACGATATTACGCCCCAAAATAGAAATGATAAAAACATAAAATTAATAAGAATTGCAAAAAAATCTCCTTGGTACGTGTGGATAATTGGGATTGTGTTTATAGTTATATTAGTTAACGTTCTAATTCAAAATAATAGTCCACAAGAAACAGTAAAAGGCTTTTTTAAAGCTCTTGAATCAAGAGATTTAAACAAGGCAGGTGAGTATATACATCCGAGTCTCCCTTGGGATGTAGAAGCTGGAAAACGTATTGGAATTCCAAAAAATGCGTCAATAGATATATTAAATATAGAAGAAAGAAAAGTTGGAGATAGAGCAAAATTAAAAGTTACGATAGATATCTCTCCAAAACCTTTATACGGCCCTAATCCTGACAATATTACTATTGATTTGAAGAAAGTTGACGGAAAGTGGCTAATTTATGATATGCAATAGTCTCCTATATGGATAAAATTCATCGAAACCCATAAACTCTAGTTTGTATAGAAGAAATATAACAATGTAAGAGACGAGCAGTGTATTTGAGGAATCAATGCACTGCTTTTATAGTTAACAAATATAAAATAGAATGTAGATCTAATGAACTAAGAAAAAATGAACCGAAAAGTTACTGTAACCCTTCTATAGAATTAAATTATTGCTTGGATTGTAGTATAGCCTCTATAATCATAAATTTGGTTAAGACTACAAAACCTCCCCCTAAAATGTTAAAGTAGTAACTTAACAACATTCATTTACACATGCTAAAAGCATTACTATAATCAACATTTCAGGAGGAAACCCAATGGCAATGAGCAACAACGATATATTAAAAAGAGTAAGATACGCTTTAGATATAAAAGACATAGATATGGTAGAAATCTTTAAACTTGGCGGGATGGAAGTAACGAAAGAAGACGTAGTTGATATGCTTACCAAAATAAAGAGAGCTCCTCAGCATGAAGCTGAAAATGATGAGGTAGCTGAAGATGAGTACGTAAAAACATGCGATATGATGATGTTAGAGGCATTTTTAAATGGATTTATTACTTTAAAAAGAGGAAAGCAAGATCCGAAACCAGGGCAGCCTGCACCTGTACAAAGCAAAGAGAGTGCCAATAACCTTCTTCTAAAGAAAATGAAAATCGCACTTTCATTAACGAGTGAAGATGTGCTTGATATATTAGATAGCGTAGGCGTTACGGTAACAAAAGGAGAGTTAGGCGCTCTGTTAAGAAAAAAAGGCCATAAAAATTACAAAGAGTGCGGCGATAGATACGCAAGGAATTTCATTAAAGGATTAGGTGTAAAGTATAGAGGATAATAAGCTTGCTAAAGCGGTAAATGATATAATAGGTAGAGTAGGACGTTCGTATCCTACTCTTTTTTATTTGTAAAAATACTATGCTAGGTGATGAAATGGTACATACATATTTAGGTGAGACAATTAATTTTCATATAACTTATAAGAAGAAAAAGTCCGTGCGTCTTTTTGTGGATTCGTATGGAAATGTGGAAGTACAGGCTCCGAAAGGAACACCTGTTGAATACTTAGTCCAGTTGCTAGAGGAGAAGTGGGATTGGATTCAGACAACACGTAAGGAAATGGCGGAGCGAGCGCATGGACCACAGGAAAAAGATTATGATCAAGGAGAGGGCTTTTTGTATTTAGGGAATACGTATCCGATACAGATTTCCCAAGATGCAAGCATTGAGCAAGACAATGCGATTTTTGAAGGGGATAAGTTACATATTTATGTGAAAGAGCTTAAGGATGAGAAAATACAACAAGCTTTAAAACGATTTTATTATAAGCAGTGTAAATCTTTAGTAGAGAAGAGTATTAAAGCGCATCAAAGTAATTTCAAAACAAAACCACGTTCTATTCGTATTACAGATAGTAGTCGTACTTGGGGTACTTGCGATTCGAATTTACAACTAACATTCAATTGGAAGCTAGCAATGGCACCACAGCGAGTAATTGACTATGTAGTTGTTCATGAAATGTGTCATATGGTTCATTTAAATCATGATCGATCTTTTTGGCGTCTTGTCGGGAAGATAATGCCTGATTATAAAGAAATGGAGAATTGGTTAGCGTTATCTAGTTGGAAGATGACGGTTTAGGAAGGGATATCGATTTTTGTCTGTAAATCGATATTTCTTGTCGAATCGTTGATATATTGTGAGTTTTGATAGATATATTTTAAAAATCGTTGATATATTGTAAGTTATGATAGATATATTCGAAAAATCGTTGATATAATTTCATTTACCACAGGATTGTTCAACAAATCGAAAAGAGAAGAGGTCACAGCAGACATCTCCTCTTTTCGACCATATAGATTATCGCCCAAACTTCACAATGAAAGTATCTGCTGTTTTCTCCATCTCATACCCACGATACCCCTCCGAAAGCAAAGCCTGCTGTCCACTAGCATCACTCATTAGAATACTTTGAATATCCGTCCAATCGCTTTCTTTATCTCCGCGCAATTTCTTCACAAAAACATACCGCAGACTACCACCATACTTCTCCTTTAGCGCAGCAATCGCCATCCCTTGCGCAAACTTATCCTTCAAACTCGGGATGTTAAAAGGAGCAACGGTGCAGCATACATAATCATATTTGCTATCTTCTTTTTGCAATTCGTCCATGATGACGTTTGCTAATATTTTTTGCATACCATTTCCTCGGCAGTTCGGATGAACGTTTGAGATTTCTTGATAGATGACGCGGTGCAGTTCACTTTCTGATAGACCAATATCAAGCCCTAAATGTTCATCGTCGATAGGAGGGACGAGTAGAGCACGAAATGCGATGAGTTTGTTTTCGATAAAAGCACCGATCATCATGCCGTTTCCTTCTAGAATGTATTGAAATTCTTCTTGTGAGAGTGGTTGTAAACGACTTTTATCTTCTAGTGCTTCAACTACAATGTTTTGTAGTGATAAGATTTGCTCGATGTGCTCTAGTGATAGTAATGTAACGTGA
This sequence comes from Bacillus sp. LH1, assembly GCF_057924895.1. Lineage (NCBI taxonomy): Bacteria > Bacillati > Bacillota > Bacilli > Caryophanales > Bacillaceae > Bacillus > Bacillus sp. LH1. The sequence continues at coordinate 377,085 of NZ_CM175007.1, forward strand.
AATGGATTGTTATTTTGTTTTAATGTTCCTTCGTATAGAACCGTCATATGATAGTCCTCCTTTAGCGTACAACGTCTTGAAAGACGGCTAGTTCTTGTAATGTATCTTCGTTTATTTCAATGCCGAGTCCAGGCTTTTCGTTTAAGCGAATGAATGGTACGTCGTAATGTAAGTTTCCGATGTCTTTTGTGAATTTTAATGGCCCTGTTAGCTCTACGCTCGTAATGATTTTCTTTGAGAAAGCGACATGGAAACCTGCGGAAGAGGCAACAGATGATTCGACCATTGATCCCACTTGGCATTCAATGCCTGCCATTTCTGCTTGATGAGCGAGCTTTACAGCTGGATATATGCCGCCGCATTTCATTAGTTTTATATTTACTTTATCAGCAGCTTCTAATTTAATAATTTGGCGCATTTCACGAGAACTTTTTAAGCCTTCATCAATCATAAGCGGGAGGTCTGTCTTAGAACGGATATGAGCCATGGCATCAATATCGTCCGCGATAACAGGTTGTTCAATCCAGTCAATGTTTAAATGTCCTAATGAACGAAGTGCTGTTAATGTGTTTGCGCTATTTTTCCAGCCTTGGTTTACATCAACGCGAATAGCGATGTCATTTCCTACACGTTCTCGTACAGCTTCAATACGTTTCACATCTTCTTTTACATTCGTACCAACTTTCATTTTGAAAGATTGGTAACCTTTTTGAATCATAGAAGCAGCTTCTTCAGCCATGTTTTCTGGATCGGCAATACTTAAAACGTGAGTGACAGGGAATTCTTCATGGTAGCGCCCGCCAATTAATTGATATACAGGTTGATTTAGTTTTTTGCCCATTATATCAAAACAAGCAATATCAATTGCGGCTTTCGCTGTTGGAACACCGTAAATTGTATTGTCCATCATGTCGTGTATTTTTTCGATATTCATTGGATTTTGCCCGATTAGAGCAGGGGTTAGCGTATGTTTTAAAGTATAGAAAGTACTTTCCCATGATTCACCTGTGACGTGATCATCAGCAACGCCTTCACCGTAACCGATAATACCTTCATCTGTTTCCATTTTGACGATAATAGAGGGCATATCAGAATAAGAGCCATAACTAATAACAAACGGATTGCGAAGCGGTAAACGAATTGCGTAAAGATGAATAGCTGTAATTTTCATTGAATAGAAACCCCTTCCTGTTTACAATAGTTTTATACATTTGATATAGTTGACGTTAAATAGTCGTTAATTAATGATAAGGAGTTAGAGAAAATGATGATAAAAATTGCAGTTGTCGGTTCAAAGGAGTTTATGGAGAACCTTTTTCCTATTGCTCAAAAATTAGAAGGAATAGAAATTGATCCATATATTTACCTTCATCCGGCGGAATCTTCTGAACTATTAAAGTGTTTAAAGCCTTGTGATGTCATCTTTTTCTCAGGTGCTTTACCTTATTATATGGCAAAAGAAATAAGAGAACAATTACGAATTCCAAGTACATACTTACAGCAAGACGAGACAACTGTCGCATCTTCAATTCTTTCTATCATGTATCATCAAAGTATTCAACCACATAACATTTCCATCGATTTAGTAGACCGCTCGTTTATTACAAATGTGTTCCATGATATCGGTATAAAAGAAAGCCCGCAAGTGTTGGATTATGAAAATATGCTGTGGAGTAAAGATGAGATAAATAGAGTTATCGATTTTCATGTAGCTAAATATCAATCTGGAGAGGCTCATTTAGCTTTAACTAGTATTCACGCTGTTTACGACGAGCTTCAAAAAATAGGTGTTCCTTCAGAGCGTATGATTGATCCAACACAATCCATTATACATGGGCTAAAAGATGCAAAAATAAAAGCTGAGTTAGCAAAAAGCTATTCAGCTACTGTTGGTGCTTGTATTATTTCTTCCTTAGAATTACGAACGAGTTTGCTTGAAAAACTAGATGTCATTTCAAAAGAACTACGTGGTTCATTTAAACAAGTGGATGAAATGACATGCATTTTGTATACAACTCGTGGTGATATCGAATCGATTATTAAAACAAATGCGATAGATAACTTGTTTGCGAGCATAGAAGGAACGATAGCTATTGGATTTGGTTATGGAAAAACCGTGAAAGAAGCGGAGCAAAATGCAAAAATCGCTCAAAGTTTTGCAAAGAATAATCTAATAGATCGTTGTTTTTATATACTAACAAGTGATAAAGATTTGTTTGGTCCGTTCCCGAAAGAACAGAGAGTACAAAGTTTGAAAAATGATAATCCGGAACTAATGAAAATAGCGAAGGAAACAAAGCTTAGTCCGGCCAACTTGTCAAAAATCATTCAATTTAGTCAATCGCACCCGTCATTGAAGTTTACAGCAGCTGACCTTTCTGAGTATTTACAAGTGACTCGAAGATCGACAGAAAGGTTGTTAAAGAAATTAGTTGATTACGGGTATGCTCATATTTGCGGCGAGGAAATGCCCTATCAACAAGGGCGACCTCGCGCACTATATGAACTGAATTTACCGCTATTTTTAAGCTTCTAGTTGAGCTTTTTGTTTCTTTAGTAGTTCTGCTTTTTCAATGTCTGATAGTTTTACAATTGTGAAGCCTGTTATACCATAAATGATTGAGATAATAGGTACGATGAAATTCAAAATAGCATAAGGGGCATATTCAAATGCACCTACGCCAAGTGTAGCGAGAATAAATACACCGCACGTATTCCAAGGAACGAAGACAGAAGTTAATGTTCCGCCATCTTCTAATGCTCTGGATAAGTTTTTTGAATGTAGTCCTTTTTCTGTGTATGCATTTGCGTACATTCTTGAAGGGACAACAATTGAAATATATTGTTCAGAGCAAGTAAGGTTTGTTGCAAAACAAGATGCGATAGTAGAAGCGATAAGCCCTTTTGCTGATTTCGCTAACTTTAAAATTTGATTTACAATTGAGCGAAGAATACCTGTATGTTCTAATACTCCTCCGAAAGTCATAGCGACAATTGTCATCGAGACTGTATTCATCATCGAATCTAAGCCACCGCGGTTAAATAGTTCGTCTACTAGCTTGTTTCCAGTGTCTATAACAAATCCAGCTTGGAGTGCACCGACAGATGCTGAGACAGAACCACCTTGAATAAAGACTTGTGATAAAAATCCTAAAATAATACCGACGAGAATCGCTGGTATAGCAGGGACCTTTTTAGCGACCAATACCATAACGACTACGGGTATAATGAGTAGGAAAGGTGAGATAACAAAGTTTTGTTGCAATACTTGTAACGTTTGATCGATACTCTTCGCATCAATATTGTTAGCGCCGAAGCTTCTTCCTAAGACCGCGTAGACGATAAGAGTAATAATTAAACCTGGAACTGTAGTAAATAACATGTGACGAATGTGTGCGAATAAATCTGTATTTGATAATCCTGCGGCTAAGTTAGTGGTATCTGAAAGCGGTGACATTTTATCGCCAAAATAAGAGCCTGAAATAATGGCACCAGCAACCATTGGAGCTGGGATTCCCATACTTAGGCCAATTCCCATTCCAGCAACACCAATTGTTCCCATTGTAGACCAAGAGCTACCAATTGCTAATGCAACGATAGAACAAATGACGGTAATGGAAACTAAAAATAGTGATGGAGTTAAAAGTTTTAAACCGTAATAAATCATCGTTGCGACGATTCCACCGCCAATCCAAGCACCAATTGTTAAGCCAACAAGAATAATAATGACGATAGCAGGTAATGCAAGACGAATCCCTTTATACATTGCTTCTTCAAGATCATTCCATTTGTAACCATAACGCCAAGCGACAATAGAAGCAACGGTTGTACCAATAATAAGTGGAACGTGAGGAGTTTGTTTTAATACAACAATTGTAACCATCATAACTGCAACGGTAATGATAATAGGGATAATCGCTATTCCAAAAGGTATTTCTTTTTTCATAAAGTTCCTCCTTGTTACGTATGTTTGTTTGTATTTTTAGAATTGTCGTAAAATAGACGTTTATTAGGTTATGATAACTAAAAGTTTATGTAAGCGTCAACATAAAAAACAGAAAATAAGGAATGTTCTAGTTGTTTGTTTAGTTTGTAATATAAGTGCAGAGTAAGCTTTTTAAGTATTTAAAAATAAATAATTGACTTTTTTCTTAAAATTCAATATGTTCATAAAAACATCTGTTTTTCATAAGTATAATTAACCCGGATCGTTTGTAATGTGGGAAGGAGACTGGAACGTTGAAAACATTAGAACTACAAGAGCGCTTAACGGAGATTTTTCAGCATTTACACGAAAACCCTGAAGTAAGTTGGAAAGAATATGAAACGACAGCGTATATTACTGACTTTTTAAAAGAAGAAGGAATTTCATATAGAACATTTGATGATTGTCCAGGTGTAATTGCTGAGATTGGAGGCGGGAATCCAGTTATTGCGATTCGTGCTGATATGGATGCACTTTGGCAAGAAGTAAATGGAGAATTTAAAGCGAACCATTCATGTGGCCATGATGCTCATATGACCATTGTAATGGGACTTATTTTACAATTGAAAAATATGAGATGGAAAAGTGGTACGGTTAGATTTATTTTTCAGCCGGCAGAAGAGAAGGGGAATGGTGCTTTGAAGATGGTGGAGAAAGGTGCTGTAGATGATGCTGATTTCTTATTTGGCGTCCATCTAAGACCAATTGAAGAACTATCTTTGAAACAAGCAGCCCCATCTATTCGCCATGGAGCAGCAGGATTTTTAGAGGGTATGATTCATGGGGAGGATGCACACGGGGCAAGACCACACCAAGGTGTGAATGCAATTGATGTCATTTCCATGATTAATATCGGTTTGAAAAATATTTGGCTGCCACCGCAAAGTTCCTATTCAGTAAAAATGACGAGATGCCAAGCAGGTGGTGATAATTTAAATATCATTCCGGGAAATGGTCATTTCAGTTTAGATGTAAGAGCTGAGAGTAATATACTATTAGAAGAATTAAAGAAAAAGATTGAGCATGTAATAGAATCAGCTGCATCGATGGGGTCGAAAACTTCATACGAATGGATGGATCTTGCACCAGGAGCAGAGGTTTCCGAAGAAGCAGAGCGCTTTATGCGTAAAGGTATTCTCGAAGTGTATGGGGAAGAGAGATGCACAGGGCCTCTCTATACGACAGGAAGCGATGATTTCCATTACTATACAGTGAAAAGACCACATTTAAAAGCTGTCATGCTTGGACTAGGAGCAGACCTACAACCTGGATTACACCATCCGTATATGAGGTTTGATCATAGTTGTATTATGGATGGGGTAGAAATATTGAAACAAACTGTATTGAAAGTGTTAGAAGACAGGGGCTAGAGAGCTCCTGTTTTTTTTGTCGTGAATTGTCGGCAAATCGATATATTTGAAAAACCGTTGATATATTTTGAGTTATGATAGATATATTGGGAAAATCGTTGATATATTTGAAGTTATGATAGATATATTGAGAAAATCGTTGATATAATTTCACGTACCTATTAATTTGATGAAAAATGAGCCTCCAGTACATGGTGTATAATAATAAGTACCATTTTTTAATAGGAGAAAACGAATGAACGAACAATATTACGATGCAGTTTTACATATAAAAACAGTCGGTGAGCAAAAAGGGTTTAACAAGTCTATGCATTATCATCGCTATGAACCGACACCGTATAGCGGGTTAGATGAGTTATTGAATCAATATGAAATACGAAGTAGCGACCGAATTGTAGACTTTGGGTGCGGAAAAGGGCGATTAAACTTTTATATGCATCATAAATGTGGTGCTTCAGCAGTTGGAATTGAAATGAATGAAGAGTTTTATAAAGAAGCGATGGATAATCGAGATCGTTATGCACGAAAGGCACGAAACAGTAAGGGGAAAATTCAATTCCAATGTTGTTTAGCGCAGGAATATGAGATTGATCCACATGATAATAGGTTTTATTTCTTTAATCCATTTTCTGTGCAAGTGTTTATGAATGTAGTAAATAACATTTTGCTTTCAGTAGAAGAAACGGGGAGAGAAGTGGATATTATTTTATATTATCCTTCTGAGGACTATATTTTCTTCTTAGAAAATCAGACTGCGTTTGAGCTGAAGAAAGAAGTTAGATTGCCAGGTGCTTATGAGAAGAATGGGAATGAGAGGTTTTTAGTTTATACATTAGGGTAATAAAAAAACAGGTGCCAAGGCACCTGTTTTTTTATTAGTTACGGATTAAGTAATCAAATGCACCTAAAGCTGCGTTTGCACCTGAACCCATAGAGATGATGATTTGTTTGTACGGATTATTTGTACAGTCACCTGCAGCAAACACTCCTGGTACGTTTGTAGCGCCGTGCTTGTCTGTTACGATTTCACCGCGAACGCGTTCAACTGTTTCGCCTAACCAGTCTGTGTTTGGCACAAGACCGATTTGTACGAATACACCTTGTAATTCAACGTGATGAACTTCTTCAGTTTCACGATCGATGTAAGAAATACCGTTTACTTTATCAGTACCAGTGATTTCTTTCGTTTGAACGTTTTTCAGAACAGTTACGTTTGGTAAGCTGTTAAGACGCTCTTGTAATACAGCATCAGCTTTTAATTCTGGCATGAATTCAAGAACAGTTACGTGCTTAACGATACCTGCTAAGTCGATAGCTGCTTCAATACCAGAGTTACCTCCGCCGATAACTGCTACGTCTTTTCCAGTGAATAATGGACCGTCACAGTGTGGGCAATATGCTACACCTTTATTTTTGAACTCAGCTTCACCTGGTACGCCAACATTACGCCAGCGAGCACCTGTAGAAACGATTACGCTCTTACTTTTCAGAATAGCGCCGTTTTCAAGTTCCACTTCAATAAGTTCTTTTTTCTCTAAACGTTTCGCACGTTGTAGATTCATTACATCGATGTCGTATTCTTTTACGTGCTCTTCAAGGCTTGCTACTAGCTTAGGACCTTCAGTCTTTTTCACGCTGATGAAGTTCTCAATGCCCATAGTATCCATTACTTGACCACCGAAGCGCTCAGCAACGATACCAGTGCGGATGCCTTTACGTGCTGCGTAAATTGCTGCACTTGCACCAGCAGGGCCGCCACCAACAACAAGAACATCGTATGGATCTTTATCAGAAAGCTCTGATGCATCTGGACCGTTACCCATTTTAGCTAAAATTTCTTCAAGTGTCATACGACCGCTTCCGAAAGATTCGCCGTTTAGGTAAACAGTTGGTACTGCCATAATGTCTTTGCTTTCTACTTCCTCTTTGAATGCAGCGCCATCAATCATAGTATGTGTAATACCAGGGTTAAGAACGCTCATTACGTTAAGAGCTTGTACAACATCAGGACAGTTATGACAACTTAGGCTGATATAAGATTCAAAATGATATTCGCCTTGAATGTTTTTAATTTGATCGATTAATTTTTGTTCAACTTTTGGAGCGCGTCCACTTACTTGTAGTAAAGCTAACACTAATGATGTAAATTCGTGTCCTAATGGAATACCAGCGAATACGACACCAGTGTTTTCACCAGGGCGGTTTACGCTAAAGCTTGGTGTTCTCTCTAATTCAACTTTTTCTACTGTAATCTTAGATGACATAGTAGCTAATTCGTCTACTAGAGATAACATATCTTTAGATACGTTATCGTCTCCTGCGCTTACTTTAAGTAAAATATCGTTCTCCATTAATTGAAGGTATTGGGATAGTTGTGTTTTTATATCTGCATCTAGTATCATTTTGATCGAACTCCTTAGATTTTGCCTACAAGGTCAAGGCTTGGTTTAAGTGTTGCAGAACCCTCTTGCCATTTAGCTGGGCAAACTTCACCTGGGTTGTTACGTACGTATTGAGCAGCTTTAATTTTGTTAACAAGAATGCTTGCGTCACGGCCGATACCGTCAGCATTGATTTCCATAGATTGGATAACGCCGTCTGGATCGATGATGAATGTACCACGAGCAGCAAGACCTTCTTCTTCCATTAAAACGTTGAAGTTTGTAGTGATTGTGCGAGTTGGGTCACCAATCATGATGTACTCGATTTTGCCGATAGTTTCTGAGCTATCATGCCATGCTTTGTGAGTGAAGTGAGTGTCTGTAGATACAGAGTATACTTCAACGCCTAAGTCTTTTAGAGTTGCGTATTGGTTTTGTAAGTCTTCAAGTTCAGTTGGACAAACGAATGTGAAGTCAGCTGGGTAGAAACAAACTACACTCCATTTTCCTTTTAAACTTTCGTCAGTAACTTGGATAAATTCTCCATTATGGTAAGCATTAGCTTTAAACGGTTTTACTTCTGTGCCGATTAATAACATATTAAAATTCCTCCTAAATGTTGGTTTTGAGCATCAAAAAATAGTGTGCTCATAAAATATATTTTTTAATTAACTATAATAATTCTAATTCGATATTAATTATCATATAGAAGTGGTTATTTTGTCAAGAGAATAAACCAACTTTATACCGATTTAATTAATATTTATTCTCAATTAAGGCTAACAGAGAATGGAAAGGTAACTTTAAGTTTATAAATTTTCAATGATTGTTTGAAAGAGTAGTGTGTATGTTAGAGATATGGTGTAAGTGTAAATTCTTAGGAAGGAAATATTTCTTAGAAGTTATGTATTTGAAAAGGAACTGCTTACTTCTATTTTACAAAGAATTGTGCGATAAATAAAATAAAATGAATCGAAATCTTTTTGAACAATTTTTGTCATCGCGAATATATAATTAGGAAGTATATTACGCTGATAGTTAGAAATATTGACTCAAAGTGCTAACGAGATATAATAAAACCTAGATATACCTTTCAAAAAGAAGAATACATATTTATAGGATGAAAAAATTCAACCTATTATTTTTTATAGCTTTTAGAAAACGCTTACAATTGGTGTGGAGGGGAAACCATGTCTAAGTTCACAAAGTATTTTTTAATGGAAGCTAAAGATGTGATTGCATATGTGAAAGAGAAATTATCTAAGTTTGAACATGCAAAGGGGTTACAGTGTAAAGAAATAGGTGATGGCAATTTAAATTATGTGTTCCGCGTTTGGGATGAAAAAGAGAACATGTCTGTCATCGTAAAGCAAGCTGGGGATACAGCTCGCATTTCAGATGAGTTTAAGTTGTCGACGAATCGTATTCGTATAGAATCAGATGTTTTGCAGTTAGAGGATGAGTTAGCACCTGGACTTGTTCCTAAGGTGTATTTATTTGATAGTGTGATGAATTGTTGCGTAATGGAAGATTTATCGGATCACACAATATTACGTACAGCACTTATAAATCATCAAATATTTCCGAGGCTTGCGGATGATTTAACTACTTTTATGGTAAATACACTTTTGTTAACATCGGATGTTGTAATGAATCATAAAGAGAAGAAGGAACTTGTGAAGAATTATATAAATCCTGAATTATGTGAGATTACAGAGGACCTCGTATATTCAGAACCATTTACAAATCATAATAAGCGTAATGAGTTATTTCCGTTAAATGAGGGATGGATTAGGGAACATATTTATAGTGATAAAGAGCTTCGTATGGAAGTAGCGAAACGTAAATTTTCTTTTATGACGAATGCACAGGCATTACTTCATGGTGATTTACATACTGGTTCTGTTTTTGTAAGAGATGATTCTACAAAGGTTATTGATCCTGAGTTTGCTTTTTATGGACCTATGGGATATGACGTTGGGAATGTAATGGCGAATTTAATGTTTGCTTGGGTGAATGCAGATGCAACGATGTCACCTGGAGCTGAGAAAGATACGTATATGGATTGGTTACAAACTACGATGGTAGAGGTAATTGATTTATTTAAGCAGAAGTTTTTAGGTGCTTGGGATATTCATGTGACCGAGATTATGGCGAGGGAAGAAGGCTTTAGCGAAGTCTATTTGCAATCTGTATTAGAGGATACAGCTGCAGTGACAGGTCTGGAATTAATTCGCCGTATTGTTGGATTAGCGAAAGTAAAAGATATTACTTGTATTGGGAATGAGGAAGCACGTGCTAGAGCGGAGCGAATTTGTCTTCAAGTAGCGAAGGGTTTTATTTTACGAGCGAATCAATATAGAACGGGCACAAGTTTTGTAGAAACGTTAAAAGAACAGTCAATGCACTACGCGAAGTAAGGGGAGAATATGATGGAAGAGCAATTAATACCAATTCAGTGGAAAGATGATGCTTTAGTTTTGTTAGATCAAACGTTATTACCAAATGAAATTGTCTATGAATCTTTTAAAACAGCTGAAAGTGTGTGGGATGCGATTCAAGTAATGAAAGTACGAGGTGCACCCGCGATTGGTGTTTCAGCTGCTTATGGAGTGTATTTAGGGATAAAGGAATTTGCTGAAAGTACGGAAGAGGGATTTATGGATGAAGTAAGAAAGGTATGTACATACTTGGCAACATCAAGACCGACTGCCGTAAATTTATTTTGGGCACTTGAAAGAATGGAAAGTGTAGCGACAGATAATATTCATTTATCAATCTCACAGCTGAAAAATAGATTACTAGAAGAGGCAAAAGAGATTCATAGAGAAGATGAAGAAATTAACCGTCAAATTGGAGAACATGCATTAACATTATTCCATGATGGAATGGGAGTATTAACACATTGTAATGCTGGTGCGTTAGCGACAACTAAGTATGGTACCGCGACAGCTCCCATGTACTTAGCGAAAGAAAAAGGATGGGACTTAAAAATCTATTCTGATGAAACACGCCCTAGATTACAAGGTTCAACGTTAACAGCATTAGAACTGCAGCGAGCAGGCATTGACGTTACTGTTATTACAGATAATATGGCAGCTATGGTCATGTCACAAGGGAAGATTGATGCGGTAATTGTTGGATGTGATCGTGTGGCAGCAAATGGTGATGTAGCAAATAAAATTGGCACATTAGGCGTATCTATTTTAGCTAAGTACTACAACATTCCGTTTTATGTAGCAGCGCCAACACCGACAATTGATTTAAAGACATCGACAGGAAAAGAAATTCCGATTGAAGAAAGAGATGCTTCTGAAGTGATTAATCGCTTCGGACAATATTCTGCTCCGAAAGAAAGTAAAGTATATAATCCAGCATTTGATGTTACTCCACATGAAAATGTAACAGCGATTATTACAGAAAAAGGGATTGTAAAGGCACCGTTTACGGAGAATTTAAAAAAGCTATTTCAATAAGTAGATAAATGTAAAAGTCAGTCATCATAAGCTTCATACTTAGGGGGATGTATATGTTATTACAAAAAGAAAGAGAAGAAATTGTAGCGTATGGAAAGAAAATGATTTCTAGTGGTTTAACAAAGGGAACGGGCGGTAATATTAGTATCTTTAATCGTGAACAAGGTCTTGTTGCGATTAGCCCAAGTGGTTTAGAGTATTATGAAACAAAGCCTGAAGATGTAGTTATATTAAACCTAGATGGTGAAGTAGTAGAAGGAGAGAGAAAACCATCAAGTGAATTAGATATGCACCTTATTTACTATAGGAAGCGTGAAGATATAAATGCGCTTGTGCATACACACTCTCCTTACGCGAAGACGATTGCATCATTAGGATGGGAGCTTCCTGCTGTATCGTATTTAATTGCTTTCGCAGGACCGAATGTGCGCTGTGCACCGTATGAAACATTTGGTACGAAGCAATTAGCGGAGGCTGCTTTTGAAGGCATGATTGATCGCCGTGCTGTTTTACTTGCAAATCACGGTTTAATTGCTGGTGCAAATAATATAAAAATGGCGTTTACTGTTGCAGAAGAGATTGAGTTTTGTGCTCAAATTTATTATCAAACGAAAAGCATTGGGGAACCAAAGCTATTGCCAGAAGATGAGATGGAGAATTTGGCGAAGAAGTTTGAAGGGTATGGGCAGCAGTAGAATGAAACAAAAACACCCTCAAGAAATCTTGAGGGTGTTTTTTAAGCTTTTTTAAGCAACAAATACATAAAGTAAGGAGCCCCAATTAAAGCAACGACAATACCTGCTGGAATGCCATTAGGATCAACGATATTTCGTCCGATTGTATCTGCTAATAATAATAGCCATCCGCCGATTAAAAGGGCGATAGGCATGAAGATTTGATGTCTTGGACCTACTAAAGATTTCGCGATATGAGGAGCCATTAATCCGATAAAGCTAATTCCTCCTGTTACGGAAACAGCTGCGGCTGCAAGTGCAACGGCTGCAACTAATAAGTACCTGCGTTCTTTTTCAATTTCAATTCCAACGCCAATTGCGACTGGTTCGTTTAATGCTAAAATGTTTAATCGATTTGCTTTATAGAAAACAAACGGAATGAATACGATTAACCATGGGAGCATTGCTAAAACGAAAATCCAGTCATCTCCCCAAATATTTCCGGCAATCCATTTTGAGATAAAGTCCACTTTCATACGATCAGCGGATGAAATAAGGACAATCATCGCTCCAGATAGTGCAAATGCAAAACCGATACCAGTTAATGTTAATCGTATTGGTTGAAGTCCAGTTGATTTACTATATGAAAACACGTAAATTAGAACAGCTGTCAGAAATGCCCCAATAAATCCAACGACAGGTAGTAAGTAAAGAAATGAACCTACGTCTATTGGAAAGTATAAAAAGAAAATAGCAACAGCAACACCAGCCCCAGAGTTAATACCAAGAATACCAGGTTCAGCTAAATCATTTCGGGTAATTCCTTGCAGAATAGCCCCTGATAAAGCGAGAGCCATACCAGCTAATAATGTAATGACAATTCTAGGTAGTCTTAAAGAGTATAAAACAAACTCCTCTTTAAAAGTCCCTTGCCCCATTAATGTTGGGAGTAGTCGATCATAAGATAAAGATGCTGAACCAAGTCCCATTCCAACTACAATGGTTGTGATGATTACTATAAGTAAAGCGAGTATAATGAGACGCTGTTTTCTTAAAATAGATTGCATCATGAGAATGTTTTTCCTCCTTTACGTACAATGAATAGGAAGAATGGTAACCCTACAATCGCGACAATTGCCGCAACTGGTGTTTCGTATGGAGCGTTAATAGTACGTCCGATTGTATCTGCAAGTAGCATAAAGGAAGCTCCAGCAATTGCTGACATCGGTATAACAAATCGGTAATCTGGACCGACAATTGGGCGTACCATGTGAGGTACCATTAAGCCGATGAATGCCATATTTCCAACAAGAGCTACAGATGCACCTGCAAGTAAGATAATAATGATAAATAAAATAGTTTTAATAACAATAATTTTTTGACCTAGTCCAATAGCCACTTCCTCACTGAAACTAAGAACTGTCAATTTTTTTGCTAGTAAGATAGCGATAAAGATACTAATTGAAATGACCGGAATAATAATTTTTAATTGGCTCCAAGTTGTTCCAATTACGCCCCCAGCAGTCCAAAGTGATACATCTTGTGAAATTTTAAAGTAAATGCCGATTCCTTCTGAAATTGCGAGTAGAAATGCTGAAACTGCAGCGCCCGCTAATACAATTCGAAGAGGAGAAAGGCCGCCTTTTTTCACCATACCAATTCCAAATACCATAATTGCGCCAATTGCAGCACCGATAAAGCAAGCTAATGTTAAGTAAAGATAGCTGATGGAAGGGTTGAAAGCAAGTGTCAGTGCAAGCGCAGCATTTGCTCCACCAGATAGCCCTAATAATCCAGGATCCGCAAGTGGATTTCGTGTTAATCCTTGCATAATTGCCCCAGAAACGGCTAATCCAGCTCCTACAAAAATAGCAGCAACTTCACGTGGTAAACGTATTTCTCGAATAATAGATATTTTGTCTCCTTTAGCGGAGGAAGTGAGTGCTAACCATACATCTTTTATCGAAGTATCTGCAGCACCTAATACCATTGCAACCATAAAAATAAGAAAGAATGCAATTAAGCTTAAAATTAGTTTGTATGTAAAAGCTATAGAACGTGGATTGTCATGATCTTTTGTCATTCGTTTCACATCTTTTCTGTTCATAGAATAAAGGAAGAGGAATTCTTAAATTAAGAATTCCTCATGTTTGTATTATTTACCAAGAAAGCTCTTCTTGAAGAAGTCTAGTTGGAAATCTAATGTAAGTGGATCATTGAAATAGAATTCCATCATGTTTGCTTCATATACGCGATTATTTTTTACTGCTGGGATGTTTTTATATGATTCTGTCTCTTGGAATGAGTTATCAGTATCTTTGTTTTTACTTACGATTAAGTAATCACCAGCAAATTCAGGTAATACCTCAGTAGATAATGCGTAGTAACCTTCTTTTAATGCTTTTTCTTTTACTTTTTCAGGCATTTTTAATTTCATTTCTTGGTACAGGATTTCTGTTCCACGGCCCCAGTTCTCGCCGTATACATAAAGCTGTTTGTTGAAGTTTTCTACAACAGAAACTGTTGCGTCTTCACCGATTTTTGCTTTAATTTCTTTACCAGCTTCTTGTGCACGTTTCTTGAAGTCATCAACCCAAGTTTTTGCTTCTTTTTCTTTATTTAATAACTTACCGATTTCTAAATGCTGTGTTAAGTAATCAACTTTTCCGTAAGTGTATGTTACAGTAGGCGCGATTTTCTTTAACTTATCGACATTTTTAACATTTGATAAACCGATGATTAAATCTGGATTTAGTTCAGCGATTTTTTCAACATTTTCATCAGATACTTCAGCAACATCTTTAAGTTTGCTATCAAAACGTGGGTTTTGTTTAGACCATGAATCTACCCCAACAAGATTTACACCTAATGACATTACGTTACCAGCGAATGATGATAATACAACAACGCGTTTTGGATTTGCAGGAACTTCTACTTTTTTACCATCTTCAGATTGGTATGTAATTGTTTCTGATTTGCTACCTTTTGCATCGTTCTTTTTGTCTGTAGAGCTATTGCTACAAGCGCTCATAACAAGAACGAAAAGGACTGTTAGTGAAATAAATAACTTTTTCATCGTCTTTCTCCTTTAACATAGATGATATGTGTATACAATAATTTGTTTAACTGCAATCTTTTTGAAATAGTAGTGGTAATGCAAAATAATTTATTAAAAATCTTGAATATGAGATTTTATAATATAGTAATAACCATATTAATGAAAGAAGATGTAATCTCAAATTTGCTAATTATTAACAAAATGATAATGATTATCACTATTGATTCTTTAAATAATATAATTTTATATAGGTGTATTGTCAATAGTAATTTTGATTGTAAATTTTGCGGAAACAGGTTATATTTTATTGAGAATGATAATCAACGATTAATAGCTGAGGAGTGAGCACGAATGAATCGAGAAGAATTGTTTGATGTAACCGTGATAGGCGGAGGACCTGCAGGGCTTTATTCAGCTTTTTATAGTGGACTCAGAGAAATGAGAACGAAAATAATAGAATTTCAACCACATTTAGGTGGAAAAATACATGTGTATCCGGAAAAAATGATTTGGGATGTAGGAGGACTATTGCCAGTTACAGGTGATAAGTTAATTGAACAACTTGTACAGCAAGGGTTAACATTTAAGCCGGAAGTTGTATTAGATACAAAAGTAGAATCGATTATTCGTAATCAAGATGGTACTTTTACATTAAAAACAAGTACTGGCGAAGAACACTTTTCAAAAACAGTTATCGTCGCAACAGGAAGTGGTATATTGAAACCGCAAAAGTTATCTATTGAAGGTGCTGAGCGATTTGAAGTATCGAATTTAAATTATACAGTTAAATCTTTAAAGCGTTTCAAAGGTAAAACAGTTATTATTTCCGGTGGAGGCAATTCTGCTGTTGATTGGGCAAATGAATTGGAACCAATTGCGAAAAAAGTGTATGTAACTTATAGAAAAGAAGAATTATCTGGTCATGAAGCACAAGTAAAACAACTTATGAACAGCTCAGCGGAGTGTTTCTTTAATACATCGATTACAAAATTAATTGCCGGTGATAATCATGAAGCGATCGAATATGTAGAATTAACAAATCATGAAACAGGTGAGGTTTCTCATTTACCTATTGATGAAGTTATTATTAATCATGGATATGAACGCGACATTACATTATTAGAAAATAGTGAGTTAGACGTTGCAATTATAGATAATTATTATATTGCAGGTAATGCAAATAGTGAGTCTTCAGTAGATGGATTATATGCTGCTGGAGATATTTTAAAGCACGAAGGGAAACTACACTTAATTGCAGGTGCATTCCAAGATGCTGGAAATGCTGTGAATAAAGCAAAACAATTTATCCAACCAGATGCAAGTGAGTACGGAATGGTTTCTTCTCATAATGAAGTATTTAAGAAGAGAAATCGCGAACTGATTAAGCAGATGATGAAATAATAAGGAACAAGTATACCCCCACGTATTTCTCTATTCAAGTGAATGAGAGATGTACGTGGGGGTTTTCCTGTTTACTATATTTTCTATCATTATAATGACACCGGTTTCATCAGTTCATATGATATGAACATTTTATTGGTAAAGCATCCTAGAAAACAATTTAGCTATGTTTTGCTTACACAGAACATGACTAAATTACGCTGTCCCTTTAGCGCGTTTATTAGGAAATGGCATATTTAGTATAGAAGCAATATACTGTTTTCCGTGTTTTCGAGCCAATGATTCTAATATTTGACGGACGCGTTTTGTAAGATGACCTTGTTTTTGGATGGCTTCACAATATGCGTCATAGAAGGCATATTTAGCCCAAAGGAAATCATCTTGTTGGAATAAGAAATGATTTTTGTACCATTCACCAATTGTATGATAACAATTGTTTTCATGTATTGCTGTGCTTTGAGAAAGAAAACGATCAGATAAAGATACATTCAAATGAGAAATTGTGTTTTCTGTTTCAACTTGCAGTGTTTTTTCTAACATTGTAATGATGTGACGAGTAGCCATATGTTAACTCTCCTTTGTGTAAATGGGTAATACCATTCTATATTTAAAAAATTCTTACTATATAATACTATACAATATATGGAATGCATCTACCTGCTTTTTGAACTGCATTTACAAAATCTTTTTTATTTGTTTACAAAAATAAAGTAAAGTAAGATACAGTATAGATGAAAAAATAATAAAGGAATGAACGCATTGTATATAACAATAGAAGAGACTGCGGAGTATTTGAATTTACCAAAATCGTATATTGAAGAGTTAATTCAGCAAAAGAAAATTCGTGCGCTATTCGATGGAGAGCAATATTTAGTAAATAAAGAACAATTCAATACGCATTTAGAACAAATGGAGAAATATAAGCAATTAGTGGAAGAAATATTGAACGAACCAATTCCAGAAGATATGGATGTTAAAGACGAAGATTAAACTATGGGAAATCCCTTATGAAGATATGCAGAAATGTATCTTCATAAGGGGTTTTTTGTTTGAAGATATCAAAAACATAAGGAGTTCTTAGCCTTTCTTCAAATTTTGATAGGTAGTAGTCTACCATGTTAAAAGCATATTTTTTTCTAGCTAGGACAAACATAGAGAACGTAACCTGTACAGATACATATACTATCAGTGCAAAAGCTTATAAATTAATGGAAGGGGTTTTCTCGTGAGTTTATTTCATTGTGATTTTTTGAAAGACTTAATTGGATCTTTTGTGAGAGTAAACAGGGGTGGTCCAGAATCTCAAAAAGGAACAATAATATCAGTATGTCAGGACTACTTCGTATTGAAGAATGAAAAAGGTGAGCTTTATTACTATCAACTTAAACATCTAAAAAGTATTACAAAAAATGCGAAAGAATGTGGATCAAGTGATTGTGAGTGGGAAGATTGCGCCTGTGCAGAAGATTTTGAAGCACTACTTGAAAGTTTCAAATATTGCTGGGTGAAAATTAATCGCGGCGGTCCAGAGAAAGTGGAAGGCATTTTGCAAGATGTTTCTTGTGACTTCGTAACATTAATCGTAAAAGAAGAAATTATATTAATTGCAATAAAGCATATTAAAAGTGTTAACTATAATGCTTTAGCATGCGGAGAGAGCGATGAGAGCGACGATAGTAAGGAAAGTAGCGATAATTCAGGTCGTGCTCGTGCACAAAGACAATCAAGTAGAGGAAGATAATAAGAAAGGGGGATACGAAATTGGAGAATGTATTATGCTGTGACCAAATTAAATGTTTAGTTGGTGAGACTGTAAAAGTAAACCTTCGTGGACCAGAAAGTCGAGTTGGTGAGCTCGTATCGTTAGGAAAAGATTATCTAACGTTACAGTTACCTCATGGTGAATTAGTATATTATCAGTTGAAACATGTGAAGAGTCTAGTGAAGAAAGTGAAAGAAAGTAAATGTGGCGATTGCTATAGTTCATGTTTCTGCTCTGATGAGGATACTTTTTTAGATATATTAAAAGACTTGAAGTATAAGTGGGTAAAAATTAATCGTGGCGGTCCAGAGTGTGTGGAAGGTTTATTAAGTGAGGTACACCATGGCTGTATTACACTAGTAAACGGTGATGAAGTTATTTATGTAATTAAGTCTCATATTAAGAGTGTGAGTCAAGTAGTTAAATGTAAAAAGAATGAAGATGAATAATGTTTAATAAATAAGAGGGGCATTATGAGGGAAAGAGAAGAACAATTTCTTATTTCGATAGTATGAAAAGGAATTACTTACTATTAAAACAGAACTTTGCCCTGATTATTTTTTTAGAAATGGAAGACAGATAAGAAGAAATTCGTAGGAAGGAGGATATAGATGAATGAGTTAAACAAAAGTATTGGAGAAAATATATATGTTAAATTAATCGGTGAAAAAAGATTTAAAGGTGTATTAATTGATGTAGGAAATGATATCGTTGTTCTTTACAATGGACAAGACTACGTATATATATCTTTATATCATGTACAATATTATAAGTTTTTAAGATCAAATGATGAAGAAATCTCAAAACCAGATGTGGATTCTGTAATTAAGAGAGAGTCTCCTTCAATTTCTTTGAGGAAAGTATTAAGTACATCTAAAGGGATTTTTACGGAAATTTATGTAGCCGGAAATGCTCCAATACATGGTTATGTTACAAGTGTGATGAACGATTATATTGTTTTTTATAGTCCAGTTTATAAAACTGTATATATATCTTTAAAACACTTGAAATGGTTAATTCCGTATAAAGAAAATCAAGTGCCTTATGCCCTCAATAAAAATGAACTCCCCGTGAATCCGTTAAATATTACGTTAGCTCGAACGTTTGAAGAACAGCTTATTAAAATGGCTGGGAAAATTATGGTGTTTGATTTAGGTGAGGAGTCCAATAAAATTGGAAAAATGGCGAAAATTGATGAAGGTCATATTGAAATATCAAAAGCACGTGATGCGAAAATGTATGTAAATATTCAACATGTAAAATCTGTCCATTGTCCGTAAGCTAGTTGAAAGGGCTGGCTTTTTCTTTTATATGCAGAAGAAAAGGTCGAGCCTATTTGTTTTAGTTTAATTTGGAGATGAGGGGAAAATGAATTGAATATAAGCATAGTATAGTGTGATTTTTTAAAAGGTAACTTTGCACTAACTTATAAACATTGTGTACGAGCTATCTTATTATATATTCAATTTATTTTTTGAGGAGGAGCTGCTCAACTAATTTATTAAAGGGGTTTTGTTTGTGGAGCAGTTTCCGAATTCGTTATCAATTACATTGCTTGGTAGTGCTGGTGGAGCAGCAAAAGCAGTTTTAGCAATTTTAAATCAAGCGATAGCAAATGAAAAAGATCCAATTTATGAAGTATTAAAGAATGCCAAATTTCATTTGGTGGATATAAAACAAAAAGATAGGACTTATTATGATGAGTTGTTTTCGAATCTGAAAGGTCAATTATATTTATATGAAATAAACCTTCAAAATGTAGTGGAATTTAAACAACATTTAAAAGAAAAAAGAACGAGTGTTGTGATTGATGTTTCAGGGGCAGATACAATTAGAGTATTAAGCTGCTGTAATGAACTAGGAATTTGTTATATTAACTCAGCCTTGGAAAATGAGGCAGTAGATCAGGACGATAGCTTAATTGGCTTTCAGCTTACGGAAAGATATACAAGGTTTGAGAAGGAGAAAGAGAAATTTACAAATACAAAAGCGATTATAGGTTCAGGTATGAATCCAGGTGTTGTTCAATGGATGGTTGTTGAGCTTATGAAGGAACGACCAAATGAAAGGCCAAGAGCATGTTATATTGTAGAACATGACACGTCATTTTTGAATGATACAGCACTTATAAAGCCACATACACTTTATGCTTCATGGGCAGTAGAGCGATTTTTAGATGAAGCAATCTGGAGTTATCCGATGTATATGAGCCATCATCGTCCTCTTTACTTTTATGAAGATGTATATGCTTCAGAGTATAAAGTGAAGTTAGGAGAAAAAGAATTCTATGGTTGTTTAATGCCACATGAGGAAGTATTAATTTTAGGGAAAAACTTTAATATGGAAGTTGGTTTTCTTTACCGAATTAATGAGTATACAACAAATATAATTAGACAGAACTTAGATCAAGTAGAAGATTTATGGAACTGGAATCGTAAAGTGTTTAATCCAGCGGAAGAAGAGGTTGCTGGAGAGGACTTGGTCGGTGTGTTACTCGTTTATGAAAATAGTGAGACATATATGTATAATGTGATGAATAGTAGCCAAGTTTTTCGTAAATATAAAACGAATGCAACGTATTTTCAGGTAGGGTGCGGGATTTATGCGGGCTTGTCCAGTTTACTTTTAGATCAATTTGAACAAGGTGCTTATTACGTTGAGGAGTTGTTATTAAATACAGAAAGTAAGTACGGTGAGTATTTAAATTTATATATGAAGGATTTTGTAATAGGGCATAATAATTTTACGGATGGATTGTTACATGACAGGGTAAGATGGATGTAAGTTGTTACCAAAAGGAAGGAGAGATCTCCTTCCTTTCAGTATTATAAGGTTAAATATTGCCCTGAAAGCAATTTCATACTTATACTTTAAGGAGATAACAATAAAAGTTTTTTGTATCGATCAAGGGGAGTTTTTATATGAATAAATACAAGAGCTTGATTTATGAAGAAAGAAGAGCCTTAAAGGTATTTATATTATTATTTTATATTATATTCTTTTTATATGACGCTATATATTATTTTGTATATCCTGCTATGAATATTAGTGGAACAGCGGTAGGTTGGCCAGAAGGTAGTCTTGGGATAGGTGTGCCTATATTTGTAATAGCATTATTTCCTATTTCTATATATCTTCAAAAAAGAGGGTATGTATATTCTGTAAAATATTTATTTTTATTTGGGTACATGTTTATCAATCTTGTGAATAATTTAATGATTTATTTGCGAACGGATAGACCTTTTGAACATGGCAGTATGGTAGAAATGTTATTAATTTTATTTGCCCCAGTTTTCGTGAATAGAAAATACTTTTATTTAGTGTCCTTTAGTGTAATTGGAAAGTACGTATTTTTCACATTGCTATTACAAGATTTAAAAGTGATAATTCCACTTGTTTTATGTGTATTTTATTTCATTATTTCACATTCTTTATTAAAACGATTTCAATCTTATGTAAGAACAGTGGTTGAAATGATGAACAATATGAAAGAGACGGAAAATTTAGCTGTGATTGGGACTATGTCTACAACAATTGCTCATGAAATTCGAAATCCGTTAACAGCGTTAAAAGGGTTTACGCAAATGCAAAAAGAAAGAAATCCAACTGATACGATGAGCTACGACATTATGCTACAAGAAATTGAAAGAGTCAATGGATTTGTTAGTGAATTGATGTTGTTAGGAAAACCAAAGCCAACAAATTATGAAAGGTGTAATATACGAGACATCATTCTATATGTTGTGCATCTAATGGAAAGTTATGCAACGCAATATAGAGTTAAATGTCATTTACAAGTAGATGGGAATTTACCGGCTATAAACGGTGATGATAAGCAATTAAAACAAGTGTTATTAAATATCATTAAAAATGGAATAGAATCAATGCCAGAGGGTGGAGAAATTCATATCCGTGCATATCAAAAAACGCAAGGACATTTGTGTATTTCTGTTGAAGACCAAGGATTTGGTATAGAGAATGAGAAGTTAGAAAAAATTGGCAAGGCGTTTTACACAACAAAGGAGACTGGTACAGGACTTGGATTAATGATTACATATAAAATTATTAAGGAACATCAAGGGAGTATCACGATCCAAAGTAGTGTAGGAGTAGGAACGAAAGTAGAAATTTTTTTGCCGACCTTTTAATGTATTGGGAGAAAAGATTTTTCAGAAAAGTGTTCTTGTTGTGTAAATATAAACATTTTATAAAATGTTTCAAGAAGGGTTTTTTTTATAAAATACTTCGTTTATAATGGAGGAAAATATCGACATGAGATTGATTGCTCATGTAGCGGTTCAGTAGTGTTATGAAAAGATAAGAAGGGGTGCACACGCATCCTTTTTTCTATGCAGATATTATGAAAGAGGTGGTATGATGGAATTAACATTAAATTCGACTGTATGTTTACACACGATTCAATTTCGAAAAGAGCAAAAGAATTATATTGTAAAAGATACAATTACAGGAGAAAAATATGAAATGCCGCCACTTTGGATTGATGCATTGGCAATGATGCGTGACGGTTTTTTATTGGGGGAAATTGAGGAGAAATTAAAAGAAGAGTATCCATCCGAAGAAGTGAATATGTTAGCATTCACGAGGCAACTGTTAGAACTAGAACTTGTTGAAATGGTAGATGGAGAAGAGATAGCTTGCACAAAGAAGAAAGAGATAGATTGTTTAGCTTGGGTGCGTCCTCGTGTGGAACAATTCTTTCTTAATTTAAATAGAAAATATAGAAGCAAAGACCAGTAGTGGCCTTTGCTTTTTTTATAGGCTATGTTTAAAAAATAACAGCAAATGCTCTTGCGAAAGCACCGTCACTATTTTTAATTTTTAAAGGTGCTGCTGAGAAAAAGAAACGTTTTGCTTCGATAGCATCTAGATTTGTTAAGTTTTCAATTAAGTAAATATCATTCCCTAGTAATATGTGATGAATCGGTGATGTTTCTGTTGTGACTTCATCAGGAGAAATGAAATCTAAACCGATAGATTTTACTTTTAATCGCACTAGTTCTTTAGCTAATTCTTCAGAAAGATAAAATGCTTCCTTCTCATAAGCTTCTGTATTCCATTTTGTGGATAGATTAGAATGAAAAATAACAATATCACCTTCTTTTATGTCAGTATTATGCAATACTGTCTTAGGTAATTTTCGCTCTTGAATATGTGTTACATCTATAAGAACAGCTTCACCTACAAATTGATCCAGCGGTAATTGATCGATGGTCGTTGCGCCTGAAATAAAATGCGCAGGAGCATCACAATGCGTGCCAACATGAACGACAGAATGAAAATCTGTAACTTGATATCCTGATTCTTCAACACTTGTAACAGCTTCTAGTTGTATTTTAGGTGTTCCAGGAAATTGAGACATATTATTTTCAAATGTTTGTGATAAATCAATTACTTTCATTTTACATACCTCCAATATATGTTTTTCAAATAATAAAAAGCTCATCCTTCAGTATCAAGAAAGATGAGCTTTACATGCTAGTTGAGTTTTATCTTCCAAAATGCATTGCATTTTGCAGGAATTAGCACCTATTCAGTTTGTATAAACTGAGGTTGCTGGGCTTCAAAGGGCCGGTCCCTCTGCCTCTCTTGATAAAGAAGTATTCAGTTTTTAAAATCGGAATTTTCCGATAGTTAAATTGTAATTCATTTCCTTTTTGCGTGCAATACAAAATAGGTATTCACCCAAATAAAGCTGCTCGCATATTGTAGCTTATGTAAATAGAATGCTGCGAAGGAGTGAGTGCAGTGACAGGAAATGTATTAAATTATTATGCTGGTGGTAATACAGCTAGGGGATTTCACAATTTATACGAAGAGAATTTAAAAGGATTAGACAGATTATTTATCTTAAAGGGTGGCCCAGGAACGGGAAAATCTTCTTTAATAAAGGCAATAGGTCGTGAATGGATTGAAAAAGGATATGATATTGAATTTTTACATTGTTCTTCTGATAATAAATCGGTTGATGGTGTAATTATCCCAAAATTAAAAGTAGGAATTGTTGATGGGACATCGCCGCATGTTATTGAGCCAAAAATGCCAGGAGTTGTTGAAGAGTATATAAATTTAGGAATTGCTTGGGACTCAGATAAACTAAGAAAGCAGAAGTTAGAAATTGAAAGATTTGTTTCAGAAGCAAGCAAAGCTTTTCAGTCTGCTTACGCACGTTTTAAAGAGGCATTGGTTATACATGATGAGTGGGAGAAGATATATATTGATAATATAGATTTTAATAAAGCAAATGAACTAACCAATCAGCTAATCCAGAAATTATTTGCAGATAAAAGCGGGAGACAATCGCTTGTAAAACATCGTTTTTTAGGAGCTGCTACACCGAAAGGAGCAGTTGATTTTGTTCCTAATTTAACAGAAGGGTTACCACATCGTTATTTTATAAAAGGGCGCCCAGGTTCTGGAAAATCAACGATGCTCAAAAAGTTAGCTAAGGCAGCTGAAGAAAAAGGGTTTGAAGTTGAAGTATATCATTGCGGATTTGACCCGAATAGTCTTGATATGGTTATCGTAAGAGAATTAGGTTTTGCAATTTTTGATAGCACCGCACCACATGAATATTTTCCAAGTCGCGAGGGTGATGAAATTATTGATATGTATGCCCTTATTGTTACGCCAGGGACGGATGAGAAATATGCGAAGGAAATTCGTGATGTTTCCATTCAATATAAAGCAAAAATGAATGAGGCGATGTCTTTCTTAGCGAAAGCAAAATCGATTCGTGATAAATTAGAACGAATTTATATTGCTGCTATGGATTTTTCAATAGTAGATGCATATAAAGAGGAGATTCAAAAAGAGTTTGAACGAATTGCTGCTACTGTAATTGAAAAGCAACAATAGACGTTTCATTAGGCTGTCAGTAATTTCTGACAGTTTTTTTAGTATGTAGTAAAATTAATAGTGTATTGTCGAATTTCCAAGGAAATAATCAAAAAATGGAGATGTTATGAAATGAGAGAGAAAATCGAGTTGGAGTTAGAAAGAATTGAAAAAGAGAATGATGTAAAAATTTTATTTGCGGTGGAATCAGGGAGTCGTGCTTGGGG
This sequence comes from Bacillus sp. LH1, assembly GCF_057924895.1. NCBI lineage: Bacteria > Bacillati > Bacillota > Bacilli > Caryophanales > Bacillaceae > Bacillus > Bacillus sp. LH1. The sequence goes on from NZ_CM175007.1 coordinate 402,274, forward strand.
GTTTCCATCGAAAGATAGCGATTATGATGTTAGGTTCGTTTATATACATCCGGTAGAATGGTATTTATCAATTCATGACAAACGAGATGTAATTGAATATCCAATTAGTGATGATTTAGATATAAGTGGTTGGGATATTAAAAAGGCGTTGCAACTATTCGCGAAGTCGAATCCTGCTTTACTTGAGTGGATTCGATCACCAATTTTTTATTCGAAAAACTCTAATTTTCCAGAACTACTTCAACAGATGAGTGAGAAGAATTTTGATCCAAAAGCAACGATATATCATTATTTACATATGGCTTCGAAAAATTATCGTGAATTTTTGCAAGGTGAGAATGTAAAGCTGAAAAAGTACTTTTATGTATTACGTCCCATTTTAGCTTGTAAGTGGCTAGAAGAGAAAACGACTTTACCTCCTGTAGAATTTGATCGATTAATTACAGAATTATCATTAGAACGTAGCGTATTAGATGAAATTGAAAAGTTGTTAATAAAGAAAAAAGCAGGTACTGAATTAGATGTTGGATTGAAAATTAAGGTGCTAAATCAATTTTTAGAAGAACAAATTCATTACTATCAGCAATATGTAAAAGGAATTGAAAAGGGATCAGGAATCGATATTGAGAGTTTAAATACATTGTTTCGAGATATGTTGTTTGAAGCATATGAAAAAGAGCACAAGTAAGTTTGTGCTCTTTTTATTTTGTAGGAATGAAGAAAACAGATATAGCTGCGATAAGACCTGCAAAGGAGAATAAGTAAAAATTCCATGCTAAGTCATATTGCATTGTCATAATAATACCGACGAGAATTGGGCCAGCAATTGCACCAACTCGGCCAAGCCCCAGTCCCCAGCCTAAGGAGGTAGCTCGGATATGTGATGGGAAGTATTGTGTTACATATGCATTTAATATTTGAGTAATACCGACTGATCCAATACCAGCAAGGCCAATTAAAAGATAAATGATTGTAACAGATGGTTTGATTGTTAATAGTCCGATACATATGGCTGCCATAAGATAAGAGATGCTAATAACAATTTTTGCTCCTATACGATCAGCAATTGCTCCAGCGAATAGTGCGCCGATAGCTGCGGTAATATTTAGCATAAGTAGAAATGACAGACTAGACCCAAGAGGATATCCTGCCTGGCGCATCATCTGTGGTAACCAAGTGTTTAAACCATATATTAAAAACATTCCCATTATATAAGTGATCCAAAAAAGTAGCGTTGCTTTTATGTATTCTTTTGAGAATAAAGTGAAAAATCCATTTTTCTTTCGTATAGTAGATGGGTCTTGATGAGTTTTATCTTTTACATGAAATTCAATTTGAAAACGATTAAGAATTTGGTTCACTTCTTCTTGGTGATTACGTGATAATAAAAATTGAATGGACTCGGGTAAATAGCGAATAATGAAAGGGATGAGGAGTAGTGGAATCATTCCGATACCAAACATAATTCTCCATCCGAAATCTTCTAACATAAGCATGGACAAAATAGCACCTAACACGATACCTAAAGGATAGCCAGTAAACATAAGAGCATAAATAAAAGATTGCCTTTTTTTTGGTGAATATTCAACAGTAAGTGCTGAAGCTGTTGGGATAACACCGCCTAATCCGATTCCTCCTATAAATCGAGATAATCCAAATAACTCAGGAGAAGGAGCGATAGCCGCTAAACCCATTGTGATAGAAAAAAGTGCTAAACAGCATATAAGCGTCCATTTACGCCCAATTAGATCTGTAATCGTTCCAACTAGAATAGCCCCAATAAACATCCCAAATAAAGCATAGCTTGCAATTGTACCAGCATGCGCTGGTGATAGCGCCCAGCTTTTGTCTTCTAGGAGCTTTGGTAGAACGGCACCGTAAATACCTAAATCATATCCATCAGCTAAAATGGCTAGCCAACAAATAAAAACAACAAGTTTTGTAATAGAGCTTGGAAAGATAGTTTCTGTAGATTCTAGATGAGGTGGAGCTGAAGGTTGCATAATATTCACCCCTTTTAATTTGTAGATGAATATATTATTTTATTTAATGTTAATATTTTCCTCCTTGTGTCGAATTTTATCTGAAAAGGGTTTATAACAAATAAAGAAGTTCAACAGTAATTTTGTTGAACTTCTTTATTTGTTTACTCATTATCAACTCGTTTTAACGGTTGATCTGCTGGGCCTTCAAGAACGTCTCCCTCAATTGAAAAACGAGAACCATGGCAAGGGCAATCCCAAGTACAATCACCATTATTCCATTCAACTTCACAGCCGAGATGTGTACAAGTTGTATCGACGATATGTAATTTTCCTTCTTTGTCCTTATAAGCACCTGCTCGTTTACCGTTAACATGTACGACAGATCCTTCACCAACTTCGAGATCTTCTGGCTTACGTAATGCGGTTTCAATCTTTCCTGCAATTAAATGTTTCGCAACATCAATGTTTTGGGAGAGGAACGTTTTTATATCTGGATTTGCATGGAAGCGTGATGGTGCATACAGTTCTTTATAGGGACTGTGAACTTTTAGGATGGAGTCCTTCAGTAGGTGAGCGGCAGCAGTTCCAGTTGTCATTCCCCATTTGCGATATCCAGTTGCAACAAATATATTTGGATTTCTTTCGTTAATATGTCCGATATAAGGAAGCTTATCTAGAGTAATTAAATCTTGTGCTGACCATCTATAAGGAACTTCATCTATTCCAAAAGTGGCTTCAGCAAAAGAATAGAGTGCTTCATAATGAAGCATCGTATTTATTCCCTGACCTGTTTTATGACTCTCTCCGCCAATCAAAATTAATTTTACTCCATTGTTTGTTATATAGCGTAAGGAGCGCTTTGGATCATCAATACTTAAATACATGCCACCTGGATACTCCGTTTTTGCTTTTATTGCAAGAGCGTAGGAGCGTTCTGCGTACATTCGCGTAAAGAAAAAGCTATTCGCATCATAAAAAGGAAAATGTGAACAAGAGACGACATATTCACAAGTGATATGATGGCCCTCTTTTGTAATTATTTGTGAATAATCGCCCTTTTCCACATCCATAGCTGTTGTTTGTTCGTAGACCTTTCCGCCCATCTCCACAAACTTTTCTAAAAGTGTTTTTAAATAAAGAAGGGGATGGAATTGTGCTTGATTTTTCATTACAAGCGCAGATTGTACTGGAATAGGAATCGATAGAGATTGAACATAGTCACAAGGTATATTTAATTTTTGATAAGCTTCATATTCTTTCGATAAATTTCTTAATCCGTTATCAGTAGTTGTATATAAATATGAATCTTCATTTGAGAAATTACAGTCGATTTTATATGTTTGAACAGTTTTATTTATGAATTGTAGAGCCTGATTATTTGATTCATAGTAAAGCCGGGCCTTTTCTACACCGAAATGATTTATTAATTCATCATAAATAAGATCATGTTGTGCTGTTACTTTCGCTGTTGTATGCCCAGTCGTTCCATTTAAAATACGACCAGAATCAATTAAAACAACATCGATGCCTTCTTTTGCAAGTAAATAGGCAGTAGTAATACCTGTAATACCAGCACCGATAATAGCAACTTTCGTCTTTATATTTTCGGATAAACGAGGGAAAGTAGGAAACTGAGTAGATTCAATCCAATAAGATAGCGGCAGTTGTGGAAATGTATCACTTGTCATTGCGGAAACCTCCTGATTTTAGAACAATTTTCCTTTTAATATTTCCATATTATATGAAATTCATGTGTGTTGTTTTAGAAGTAGTCTATTTTTATTAAAAGAGGTTATAAATTATTTTAATATAATTAATTAGGTGGGGCATTATGATGTAGTAGGATTTATATAAAACTAAATTCAAGTGATTCTGTTTGTTGATTACATAGGGAGTTATTGAATGAGATAGAGTCTATGGCGTTTAAGAAAATGTCTATATATAGTGGGTAAATCCTTATGGAATCTATACATTTTCTTTAGTGAAATAAAGTATGATTATAAAAATATAACCACATTTTATTACTAGGTCATAAAAGGTGTTGACAATATAGAAATTCTATTGTTATGATTCATCATGTGGAAAGGTTGATAGAGAGTAAAAAGAGAAATGTTTTTCATTGATAATAAAAGCGAAAAATAAGTGACGATAGAGTGAGTATATTTTCCTTATAGTAGATGCTTTTTGGATCATCTAGTAAAATCAATCTGGAAGCAAGAATTGATATATGTAAGTTGCGCAAGGCGCGGCATAAGAAAGGAGCAAAAGGATGAAGGAGCTTCATACGTTTGGGTGGTATGCAGCACGTGTATCACCACATTTGCCGAAAAAAGCATTTAAACCAGTGCCTACTCGTTTATTTGGTGGACTGGCTTATTTGCTTGTGGCATTGGCGGGATTAATATCGATTGGTGTATTTGAATTGAATGTGTGGGCGAATCTAGGAATTGCGATTGTTCTTGGATTATGTTTTGCTTCACTAGGATTTTTAGGGCATGAAATTTTACATGGAACTGTTGTAAGAAAGGCATGGCTTCGTGACTTCTTAGGCGCGATTGCATTTATGCCATTATCAACAGGGCCAAAGCTTTGGAGAAAGTGGCATAATGCAACGCATCATGTTCATACACAGCATGAAGAGAATGATCCAGATGCATGGCCGACACTTGAGAAACTTAAGAAGAGTAAGTTTTTGAGTTGGGTATATCGTATGCCTTTACATGTACGTTCATTCTTTAGTTTTCTGTCACTAACAATTCAATTTACATTGCATTCGACTCGAATGTTCTTTCATTTTATAAAAGAGTTCAAGTCATCCAATCAAAAATCTGTATGGCTTCAACTTCTTTTGCCTTGGACAGTTTGGATTAGTTTATTGTTTATTATGGGACCTGGAAAATGGTTATTTGCATATGTCATTCCGTTGTTAATTGCTAACTTTATTGTAATGGCATATATCGCAACAAATCACCGCTTAAATCCAATTGTTCCAGTAAATGATCCGTTAGCAAACTGTTTGTCAGTAACAGTGCCGCGCTGGGTAGACGTTTTACATTTCAATTTCTCATATCATACAGAACATCATCTGTTTCCCGCTATGAGTTCTAAATACTATCCGTTAGTAAAAGAGAAGATTAAAGAAATGTGGCCGGAACGCTATCATGAGATGCCGATGACAAAAGCTTTGGCAGCGCTATGGAATACACCACGTGTGTATTATCAAGGAAGTGAATTAGTGGATCCGCATAGAGAGCATTTCTATGGTTCTTTAGGAAATGGACTAGATCCTCATAATATTTCATATCGTGAGGAACATATAGAAGAAGAAAAGAGTATTAAAAAAGTAAATCAGTAAAAATTAATATATTTTTGCAATGAAAAAGCAAGCCATCTCAGGCTTGCTTTTTCTTATAAAGAAACTTCCTTTTTGTTCCTTTTATGGACTTGGACGGAGTTAGTTTCTTTTCGTTGTAGTCGTTTTTCTAAAAGATTAACAAAATAAGTAAATAGAAGAACAAGTATGAGATAGTATGCACCAACGATTATGTAAGTATCTAATTGTTGGAAATTACCTGCTGCAATTGATAAACCTGAACCCCATAATTCGGACATTCCTACATAAGCAACAAGTGAAGAATCTTTTAATCCGATAATAAATTGGTTTCCTAGAGGAGGAAGAGACAGACGAAATGCTTGTGGTAATATAATTCGTCGCATAGCTAAAGGATAAGGCATGCCTAAAGAGCGAGCTGCTTCTAATTGTCCCCGGTCAACGGATTGAATAGATCCACGGAAAATTTCCGTAATATATGCTCCGTTATGAATTGCTAAAGCGATTGCACCTGCCCAAAAAGGGGTGAAAACAACAACGGATGTAATTCCAAAATAGAGAATGGCAATTTGAACAATTAAAGGTGTACCACGAATAATAGCAATGTAGACATGAGCGATACTATTTAAAACTTTATTGTTAGAGATTCGAAAGAAAGCGAATAATAATCCAATTAATGAACCGAGTACTAGGGAAGTTAATGTTAATTGTAATGTGACAATAGTAGCCTTTAAGAGTGTGGGATAGGAAGAGATAAAAATTTCAAACATGCGTTTCACCTCATATTGTATAGATTTTAGTAGAGAATGAAATGCCCCACATAAAATGAACATTTAATCAGTGGGGCATTGTTTATGAATCTTTTGAATGGCTAACTTACTTCGTTTTTTCCTCTTCACCGAGAATATTACGCCCGAACCATTTTTTACTGATCTTTTCATACGTACCATCTTTAATGATTTCATCTAACGCTTTATTTACTTTCTCAACCATTTCTTTATCATCTTTGCGAATAGCAATTCCCATTTCATCAAGATTTAATGGTTTTCCGGCTTCTTTTATCTTCGATTTTCCTTCTTTTATCATACGTAGACCAACCATTTGATCCGTAATTACTGCGTCAACACGCCCAGGCTCTAAGTCCATAAGAGCAGTAATATCGCTGTCATATTCTGTGATTTGATCTGTATATTTTGCAACAAGATTTTTAAAGGTACTAGCTTTTACAACACCAATTTTCTTACCTTTTAAATCTTCTGGAGAAGAGATAGCGGTATTCTTTTTAGCCACAAAAATTTGGGCGCCAGATCGATAGTACGGATTTGAGAAACTAACAGCTTTTAAGCGCTCCTCTGTAATTGCCATACTACCCAGTATTACATCATATTTCTTCGCTTGAAGACCTTGAATCAGCGTTTCCCATGGGTTTGTAACGGGCGTAGCCTTCATGTTCATCTTTTTAGCAAGAGCTTCACCGATTTCTACATCAAAGCCGACAAGTTTGCCGTCATTTTCTTTATAGTTAAAAGGTTTGTATAATCCACTCATCGCATAGCGAAATTCTTTTTCACTATTTGATGAAGTAGTAGAGCTTTCTTTGCTACAAGCTCCTAGTATGAAGGATGTACATAGTGTAATGCTCGCAACAATGGTTAATAGTTTTCTTTTCATAAAACCCCTCCTATATATTGATCATACGGATGGTTTTTTAGTATGTTATTGAAATATTTTATTTGGATGATTAGTTGTGCACCGTATGAATGTATTCCTTTTCGTTTGAAACAAAAGTTACATTATAAAACGTTGCGTAAAAATTGTTTTGCCCGTTCATGTGATGGAGCTGAAAAGAATTGTACTGGCGGAGCATCTTCTACAATCTTTCCATCGTCCATAAAGATGACGCGATCAGCTACATCTTTTGCGAAATTCATTTCATGAGTAACAATAACCATTGTCATCCCTTCTTCAGCAAGTTCTTTCATAACTTGCAATACTTCTCCAACAAGTTCAGGGTCTAAAGCTGAGGTAGGCTCATCAAATAGCATAATCTTAGGGCTCATTGCAAGAGCTCGTGCAATGGCAATGCGCTGTTTTTGACCACCTGAAAGAAGATGAGGAGTTACATCCGCTTTATCTTGAAGGCCGACTTTTTGGAGAAGTTGATTTCCAATATCCTGTGCATTTGCTTTCTCTAATTTTTTTACGTGAATAGGTGCTTCTATGATGTTTTCTAGTGAGGTCATATGAGGAAAGAGGTTAAAGTGCTGAAAAACCATACCGACATTTTCACGGACTTTATTTAAATTTGAATGCTTTGGATCAATTCGCTCACCTTGTAAGTGAATTTCGCCTTCATCGTACATTTCTAAAAAGTTAAGACAGCGAAGTAATGTACTTTTACCAGAACCACTGGCACCAATTAAAACAACAACTTCTTTTTCTTTTACTTCTAAATCAATTCCTTTTAACACATCAAGTGAACCGAATGATTTTACTAGATTTCGAACTTGAATCATACAAAACCCCCAGTTAAAAATATATTTTACAAATGTTGCCCTGTATTTCTGTTATTAGTCATAAATTGTCAGAATCCTTTATTTTTTTCGTGCAATTTGATATTCAAAGAAATAATGATTTTTAAAATCTCTATATCCTTCTATAATGAAAATATGGATAATAATATATAGGTAGTATTTATATTGCTTATAAAAAGGGGGAAAGGGAAGATGGAAAAAGAAAGAAAAACATTTTCTTTTGGATTACGTACACAACTTATGCTATTCACTACAGTTTTAGCTTTCATTACATATTCAACAAGTATATTTTTTATTTACGTGATATACGATTATTTTCAAAGTTATGTAAGTCAAACTGTATATAATATTATCGTTATGTTATTAGGGGTAGTATGGTCTGGAATTTTAGCATATGGAGCAGCCGTATTTTTAATTAAACCGCTTCGCAAGTTAGAGGAAGCGGCAAGAAAAGCAGCTGAGGGTGATATTCGTGAAGATGTTCCATTACCGAAGACAGATGATGAAATTAAATCTTTAAGTGTTGCATTTAATATGATGTTAGGAAACTTAAGGGGCATGGTAAAAAATATTGATACAACATTTTCGTATACAAATAATCAAGTACAGCAGATTAGAAAACAAACAGGCGAAGCAACGAGACAAGCGCAAGGTGTATCTGAGACACTTGCAGAGATTTCTTCAGGCGCTGAGCAATCAGCGGCATCAATTCAAGCAATTGTTTCTGCTGTTGATACAACGACTTCTATTGCAAGTGAAGTAGAAGAAAAAGCGAAGCAGTCTGATACATTGTCTTCAGAAATGGTTGAAGCTTTAGGGCATAGTACTCGTGTCTTTACGTCTTTAATTCAAGGTATTCAAACATTGGCAAAAGAAAATGAAGATTCAATGCAAAATGTACAGAAGTTAGAAGAACGAATGAAACAAGTAGAACATATTGTGTCTGTTGTGAGTGCGATTGCTAGCCAAACGAATTTATTAGCACTAAATGCTTCTATTGAGGCAGCTCGCGCAGGAGAGCATGGAAGAGGCTTTGCGGTTGTTGCGGAAGAAGTACGTAAACTTGCTGATGAAAGTGATCATTCTGCAAGAAACATATCGCAGTTATTACGGAATATGCAAGATGAAGTACAACAAGTTGCAATGAAAATGACAGAACAAGTGAAAATAGCTAAAGAAGAGGCGAAACGTGGGGAAGCTACGGAATTAATTTTAAAAGAAATGTCATCAAGTGTTATGGAAGTAGCCGATGCAACTCAGCAAATTAGTAGTTATATGAATGAACAAGTGAGCCATATTCATCAAACAGGAGCACAAACAAAAGCTGTAGCAGCAATTGCTGAAGAAACGTCAGCTGGTTCGCAAGAAGTAGCACGTGTGACGCTACAACAATCTAAAAATATGATAGTAATCGATCAATTATTAAAGGATTTAGAGAAGCAAGCAACTGATTTGAAACAAACAATTGAACGATTTTCAATGTAAAAGGAAGAACAGAATATTGTTCTTCTCTTTTTTATTTAGCTTGATTTAATATTTACAGTTAAACTATGAACGTTTCCGCAACATTCTTTTCTGTCCCTTTCGGATGAAAATTATAGCGAGCTATAATATTAAAAGGGGTGTCTTTTATGAAAAAAGAAAAAAGACAACGGTTAATTAAACAATTTGTAAAGGAGTATGAAATAGATAAGCAAGAAAGATTAGTAGAATTGTTAGCAAAAAAAGATGTATTAGTAACACAAGCTACGGTTTCTCGCGATATTCGTGAGTTAAACTTAACGAAGGTACCTTCTCAAGAAGGATTAATGATATATAAAGTTTTCTCAGAAGAGCATTTACAAACTGATATAAAGTTAAAGAAAAAATTACGAGAAGTTGTTTTAAAAATTGATTGTGTAGATCAATTAATGGTTATTAAAACATTACCTGGTAATGCACATGTTATTGGTGTTTTATTTGATGAGTTAGATTGGAAAGAAAAAATAGGATGTATATGTGGAAATGATACATGCCTTATAATTTCACAGTCGAAATCAGATAGGGAGATTATAGAAGAAAGATTAAATTTAATTATTTAGATGCAAAAATCCTGTTTTTAATAAAATTAAAAACAGGATTTTTGTTTAAATACGGAAGTTAAATATTCAACATATATGCGTAATATATGTATTTTTTATTGAGAAAGCAAGATAGTTTGTTATAAAAATACATATTCGTATGATTTTAAAAAAATAACTTGTTTAATATTTCACAATGATAATGTGGATGCTTTCACAAAGATGAAAGTACAGAGCATTTATTATGTACTTGTAAGACATCAAACATATTTAAAAGGAGGTACAACAAATGAAACATCCGATACATGTTACTTCAGAAATTGGGGAATTACAAACGGTTTTATTAAAACGACCGGGTAAAGAAGTGGAAAACTTGACGCCAGATTATTTGCAACAATTATTATTTGACGATATTCCATACTTACCAATTATTCAAAAAGAGCATGATTATTTTGCACAAACGTTACGCAATCGGGGTGTTGAAGTTCTTTATTTAGAAAAACTAGCCGCGGAGGCGTTAGTAGATAAAAAACTTCGAGAAGAATTTGTTGATCGTATTTTAAAAGAAGGACAGGCCGACGTAAATGTTGCACATCAAACTTTAAAAGAATATTTACTTTCCTTTTCAAATGAAGAATTAATTCAAAAAATTATGGGCGGTGTACGGAAAAACGAAATTGAAACAAGTAAGAAGACACATTTATATGAATTAATGGAAGATCACTATCCGTTTTACTTAGATCCAATGCCTAATTTATATTTTACTCGTGATCCAGCAGCTAGCGTGGGCGATGGCTTAACGATAAATAAGATGAGAGAACCAGCGCGTAGACGTGAATCATTATTCATGGAGTACATCATTAAATATCATCCAAGATTTGCAAAACATAATGTACCAATCTGGTTAGATCGTGATTATAAATTTCCGATTGAAGGTGGCGACGAGCTAATTTTAAATGAAGAAACAATTGCGATTGGAGTATCTGCTCGTACTTCAGCTAAAGCAATTGAACGTTTAGCTAAAAATCTCTTTAGCCGACAAAATAAAATTAAGAAAGTGTTAGCAATAGAAATTCCAAAATGTCGAGCATTTATGCATTTAGATACAGTATTTACAATGGTTGATTATGACAAGTTTACAATTCACCCAGCCATTCAAGGGCCAAAAGGGAATATGAATATTTATATTTTAGAAAAAGGATCAGATGAGGAAACTCTTAAAATTACACATCGTACTTCTTTAATGGAAGCATTAAAAGAGGTATTAGGCTTAAGTGAATTAGTTCTTATTCCATGTGGAGGAGGAGATGTAATTGCTTCTGCTCGTGAACAATGGAATGATGGCTCGAACACATTAGCAATTGCGCCAGGTGTAGTTGTTACATATGATCGCAACTATGTATCTAATACGTTATTACGTGAACACGGTATAGAAGTGATTGAGGTGCTAAGTTCGGAATTATCTCGTGGTCGTGGGGGTCCACGTTGCATGAGTATGCCAATTGTTCGTAAAGATATTTAGTATAAATAACGGAGAAAGTAGGGATGAATTATGTTAATGACTAGACAAAATTTAAAAGGAAGAAGCTTTCTAGCAGAAAAAGATTTTACACAAGAAGAATTGTTATATTTTCTAGATTTGGCAGCAGAATTAAAAGAGAAAAAGAAAAATGGTATCCCGCATCATTATTTAGAAGGTAAAAATGTAGCGCTCTTATTTGAAAAAACTTCTACTCGTACGCGTTGTGCATTTACAGTAGCATGTACAGATTTAGGGGCAAATCCTGAATATTTAGGGAAAGGTGATATTCAACTTGGGAAAAAAGAATCTGTAGAGGATACAGCAAAAGTGTTAGGGCGTATGTTTGACGGAATTGAGTTTCGTGGATTTAATCATGAAACTGTAGAATCTTTAGCACAAAATTCTGGTGTGCCAGTTTGGAATGGATTAACAGATATGTGGCATCCAACACAAACACTAGCAGATTTATTAACAATTAGAGAACATATAGGGAAATTGAAAAATGTGAAGCTCGTTTACGTTGGCGATGGGCGAAATAATGTTGCTAATAGCTTACTAGTTGGTGGAGCAATCGTTGGAATGGATGTATGTATTTGCACACCAGAATCTTTATGGCCTGCACAAGAAGTAATTGATTTAGCAAAAAAATATAATGAACAAGTAATGATAACAAGTAATGTGGAAGAAGCTGTTGCGAATGCAGATGTAATTTATACAGATGTATGGGTGTCTATGGGGGAAGAAGAAAAATTTGCTGAACGTGTCGAGTTATTGAAACCTTATCAAGTAAATATGAAAATGATTAAAGCAACAGGGAATGAAAACGTGATTTTCTTACATTGTTTACCTGCATTTCATGATGTTGAAACGATGTATGGCGAAGAAGTTTATGAGAAATATGGGTTGAAAGAAATGGAGGTAACTGACGAAGTATTCCGCAGTAAACATTCAAAAGTATTTGATCAAGCTGAAAATAGAATGCATACAATTAAAGCGGTTATGGCAGCTACTTTAGGAAACATGGAGTAAAGAAGAAAGGGAGTCTTCCTTTCTTCTTTCTCCTCCTTTAGACACGATCATTCACTATTGCTTTTGTATTGTTATTGCAATTAAAGAGAGGTGAGTGGAATGGGTGAAGATAAGAAATTAGGGTTGTTTACACTAACGGCTCTTGTAGTTGGGTCTATGATTGGCGGTGGAGCCTTTAATTTAGCGAGTGATATGGCAAAAGGTGCTGGTGCTGGAGCCATTATTATTGGCTGGGTTATAACAGGAATTGGGATGATTGCACTCGGATTATCTTTTCAAAATCTAACTGTAAAACGGCCAGATTTAGATGGTGGTATTTTTAGCTATGCAAAAGCAGGGTTTGGTAATTTTATGGGGTTTAATAGTGCGTGGGGATACTGGCTATCTGCTTGGCTTGGGAATGTAGCTTACGGTACATTATTGTTTTCTTCATTAGGATATTTCTTCCCGATCTTTGAAGGCGGTCAAAATGTAGAATCCATTATTGGTGCAAGCGTATTATTGTGGTGTGTTCACATGTTAATTTTACGTGGAGTTCAATCAGCAGCCCTTGTGAATTTAGTAACTACAATCGCAAAATTAGTACCTGTATTTGTATTTATTGTCATAGGAATCTTTGCGTTTCATATTGATACGTTCTTAGATGGATTTTGGGGGCAAACTGGTTCTTTTTCATGGGGAGCAGTTGGCAGCCAAGTTAAAAGTACAATGCTTGTAACTTTATGGGTATTTATTGGGGTAGAAGGGGCTGTTGTTTTATCCAGTCGAGCAAAAAATAGAAGTGATGTAGGGAAAGCAACCGTTATTGGCTTAATTGGTACACTCATCATTTACATTTTAATCACATTATTGTCTCTTGGACTTATGCAGCAAGCAGACATTGCAGGTTTGAAAAATCCGGCTATGGCTTATTTGTTTGAAAGTGTTGTTGGAAAATGGGGTGCTATCTTTATTAATTTAGGTTTAGTCATCTCTGTATTAGGTGCTTGGTTAGGTTGGACTTTGCTCGCTTCTGAAATTCCATATTTAGCGGCTAAAGATGGAGTATTTCCAAAATGGTTCGCAAAAGAAAATAAAAATAAGGCTCCAGTAAATTCATTATGGATAACAAATGGTTTAATACAAATATTCTTGTTAACATTCGTCGTTTCTGATCAGGCGTATAACTTTGCATTCTCTTTAGCATCTTCAGCTATTTTAATCCCATATGCTTTTTCAGCATTTTATCAACTGAAGCATAGCTTAAAGTCTGAAGAAGCAGATCGAAATAAAAATATAATAATTGGCTTGATCGCAAGTATTTATGGCGTGTGGTTAGTTTATGCAGCCGGTTTAGAGTATTTATTATTAACAATGACTTTATATGCGCCAGGTATTTTTATTTTTTACAATGTTCAAAAGCAAAAGAGTTCGAAGCAAATATTTACTCGAGTGGAATTAGCATCATCCGTAGCAATTGGTGCTTTAGCATTCTTTGCGATTTATGGATTAATTACAGGCAGTATTACTTTATAAAGCGCTGTGAAAGCGAAATCAACTGGAGGGCTGGAATATGGCACGAAGAAAAATTGTAGTTGCACTAGGGGGAAATGCGATACAGTCTGGAGAAGCTACTGCGGGAGCGCAGCAAGAAGCGTTGGAAAAAACGGCAGAACAACTTGTGAAAATAATGGAAAATGATGTGGATATAGTAATTGCGCATGGAAATGGCCCACAAGTGGGGAATATTTTATTACAGCAAAAAGCTGCAGAAACGGAAAAGACACCTGCAATGCCATTAGATACTTGTGGGGCAATGAGCCAAGGGATGATTGGATATTGGCTGGAAAATGCAATTGAAAAGGCATTGAAAAAACGGAATATAAACAAAGATGTAGCAACGGTTATAACACGTGTTGTTGTGGATAAAAAAGATGAGGCATTTAAAAATCCAACTAAACCAATTGGTCCTTTTTATACAGAAGAAGAGGCCAGAAAATTAATGGATGAAACAAAAGCAGTGTTTAAAGAAGATGCTGGTAGAGGATGGAGACGTGTTGTTCCATCACCGAAGCCTGTAAGTATTCATGAACATAAAGTGATTAATTCTTTGGTCGAAGATGGAAACATAGTGATAGCTGTGGGCGGAGGTGGAATTCCAGTAATTGATTCTGAAGAAGGGTTAAAAGGAACTGAAGCGGTTATCGATAAAGATTTCGCTGCGCAGAAATTAGCAGAATTAGTAGATGCCGATACGCTCGTTATTTTAACTGCAGTTGATTATGTGTATGTAAATTATAATCAACCGAATCAAAAAAAATTAGAGCATGTCACAGTGAATCAATTAGAAGAATATATTGAAGAACAACAATTTGCTGCGGGAAGCATGCTTCCAAAAATCGAAGCTGCTATTAATTTTGTTAATACAAATCCAAAAAGAAAAACGATTATTACGTCTTTAGAAAAAGTATATGAAGCACTAGAAGAAAAAGCCGGTACTATTATTTCAAAACAGAATGTATGCATGTATGTTTAAATTATTATGTACGCTACTTAGTAGTAAAAAAAGAATGAGGTTAATAACTTCATTCTTTTTATTTATTAATATTTTTTGTACTCATTGTTCATAAAGTTTTCATGATGAAATCTGAATATACAAGTTAATTATGATAAAATTCAAATTGAATACGCTTTCTTGATTTTTCGCTCCAACATACAGCAAGAGAGAGGGAATTTTATGAATAGACGGAACGTAGTGAAAGACTTAAAGCAGTTCGAATTATTTGCTCATTTAACAGAAAAAAAATTGAAAGGCTTAACAGAGTTTGTTTATTGGCGAACTTATAAAAAAGGTCAATTTTTATTTTTAGAAGGGGATTCAAGGGAAAGAATTTACTTCATGTTAGATGGTTTTGTAAAGTTAGAGCGGGTTAATCAAAATGGGAACTTATTATACGATGACTATGTAAAGCGGTATTCTATTTTTCCTTATGGTGGTATGTTTACAGACAGAGGATATAACTATACAGCAGAAGCAATGACGGATGTGGAGGTATATTATATTCCAACGGTAATCTTTGAAGATATGGTAAAGTCCAGCAGAACACAATTGATGTACGTTGTTCAGCAATTATCATCTATATTAAAATTGAACGAAAATCGAGTGCAAAATATTACAATTCCTAATGCACAAGATCGTGTTATCCAAACGTTAAATTATTTAATGCAGGATTTAGGAGAACAGAGTGGAGAAAAGATTGTAATTTCATGTCCACTTACAACAATTGAAATATCCAAAATATCTGGAACATCTCGAGAGACAGTTAGCAGCGTATTAAAACAATTAAAAAATGATAGCATTGTTACAATTTTAGATAAAAAAATTACAATACATGATCCAACATATTTTGAAGAAATCTCTATGTGAAAATTGTATATTGATTTTTTAATTCATATTGTATATTAATAAGGTTCTTTATATATTTATAAGGAACTTTTTTACGTTATCCTCTATAAAAAGATTGTATAGTATGGTAATAATAGCTAAAATCGATAATAAAATACAAAGTGAAGGGGAGAAAGAATGATTCGTATTGAGTATGATCGATTAGTAGCTATTTGTTACAGTATAGGGGTTTTGTTATTATTAAAAATTCCAAATGATAATGAATTAATTGGGGAAAAACTATTCAATGTCTATAAGATTCCGATACATACGTATGTTTATATGGATTATAAAGTCTCAAATATATTGATTGTTTCTTTCATACTACATGTAATTGCATTTATATTATTTTTAAAATGGCTAGGAAAAAAGGAGTCTAGTACATTTAGAAAAATGAATAAAATAAAAGTAGTAGGTACTAGTATTTTGATTGTAATGATGCCGTTTATTTTAAATACAATCCTCCAGACATTGAATAAAACATGGTATTATGCAGGAAAAACAGGGGTAGAAGCAATAGAATATAAAAAAGAAGATAGCCAGTGTAGAATGGAGAAAAATGGAGAGAATATCCAACCGAAGTGCATTGTTACTTTAAAAAATTATCGTAATCATTCACAAGCATTAAAAGTTGTTTTATATGATAATGCAAACGAGAATTCAAAAAGCTATCCAGTACCGAAACCAGTCTATTTACAAAAACATGAGACAAAGCAATTTGAATTTCAAGTTCCTGTTTCTTATAATAGAGGTATTGAAAAAGATAAAGTACCAAATATTAAATTACATTCATTGCATGAAAATGATACGAAATACAATTAATCTGTAAGTAAAAGTTTATGAGTAGGAGCAAGAATTTGAAACGATATAGAAAATCAACTTGAATCATCCAACATACTGCGAGGTAACGGTATATTGGATGATTTTTTTATGTTATCCCCTTTTTTCACGTATGAAAAGGAGGAATACTTTGTTGGAAATGAAAAACATCACAAGGATCATACATAGTTTTTACTTTACGTAATCTGTGAAAGTTAGAGCCATAATAACTAGTTTGCCAATTTTTAATGTCGATATCGGGCCAGTTCACATAGTCACCTAGTGTATAAGGATCTAAGCTTTCTCGTAAACCTTTAACCCAGCGTATATTTCGATTTTCTTCATCATCGCATTTCCAAGAGGTAATGTATTCTTGAGCGATAATTGCTTTACGATGAAAATAAGCCGTTTCATTCGGCGAAATATTTTCAACAGCACCTATGAGCGATTGATGCCAAATACTAGCATCTTTATTTGGTGCATGAGAAAGAAAGGATTGCATGATTTGAATGCCTTTAAGGGGAATAGGTTTATAGACATAGGAACCAGAGCGCTTAAAATTTTCAGGGATGTTACCTCCATTAAAAAATTCAACAGCCTTTATATAAGGAACTTCTTCTATAAAGAGAGAGGGGCTACCAGTTTCAAGAAGAGGGGATAATAGGGAATGGAGTTCAGAGGGAGAACCGACAAACTCGCCTTGTGCTTCAATTTTATTTCGTTGCTTGGCGAATAATTCGATCGATGAAGTGAGACGTTCATCTATATAAGGTGCCCAGTTTTGCCACGCTTGAAATGCAGCAATAAAGTCTTCCCATTCCCATGTAATTGAGAAAATTGATACATTTTTTATCGGGTGGACTCGAAAAGTTAAGGAAGTGACAATTCCGAAGTTTCCACCACCGCCACCACGGCATGCCCAAAAAAGGTTAGAGTTTTCTTGTTCATTTGCACGAATGAGTTTTGCACCAAATTTTCCACACGCTTGTACCATTTCCACTTCCATTAATTGATCACATGTTAATCCAAATAAGCGCGAAAGCATACCAATACCACCGCCAAGTGCTAATCCAACAACTCCAACGCTTGCACTTGTACCAGCAGGAATTGTAACACCGTAATTCCAAAGTTCTTTATAAACAGTGCCAAGATTTGCACCAGCCTCAATTGTTGCTGTTAATTTCTCTGTATTAACAGTAATGCGATGCATTTCACTCACATCAATAATAAGTCCTCTATTTAAAAGAGAAAAATTTTCATAGCTATGACGTCCACTTCTTAACCGAAATGGTATATGACGTTCACGTGCCCATTTTAAGGCGTTACAGACATCCTTGTTATTTTGACAAAAAACAATAATACAAGGGAGTTTTGGAATACTTAAATTTAAATTCATTCGGGCTACGTCGTAGTCAGGATCTGTGGGAACAACGATACGACCTGTTAATTTTGTTTGCTTCAATTTATTACTCCTTTCTAAAATAATCAGAGTTTTTTATTAATATATGAAAAATGTCTGTAATATGCGTGGACAAGGAGAGGTGAAGAATGAGATTTACCTTTGTGAGAAATAAATAAAGCATAAGAATAAAGAATCTACATAGAGTTCAATGAAAACAGTTGCAAACTGTTCATATTTTGTTATGATAGTGTTACGAAAACGTTTGCATAAAATTTCCGATGGGATGCAAAAGGAGAGAATGACTATGAATAAGACATGGTGGAAAGAAGCGGTTGCTTATCAAATTTATCCACGAAGCTTTATGGATTCAAATGGTGATGGTATTGGAGATTTACAAGGTATTATTGCAAAACTGGATTATTTAAAAGATTTAGGTATAGATGTAATTTGGATTTGTCCAATGTATAAGTCGCCTAATGATGATAATGGTTATGATATTAGTGATTATCAAGATATTATGGATGAGTTTGGTACAATGGCAGACTTTGATGCTTTACTAGATGAAGTTCATAAGCGTGATATGAAGCTTATTATTGATTTAGTTATTAATCATACGAGTGATGAACATCCATGGTTTATTGAATCACGTTCATCTAAAGATAATCCGAAGCGTGATTGGTATATTTGGCATGATGGTAAAGATGGTGCGGAGCCAAACAACTGGGAAAGTATTTTTAATGGTTCGGCATGGGAATATGATGAAGAAACAGAACAATATTATTTACATTTATTCTCACGTAAACAACCAGATTTAAACTGGGAGAATAAAGAAGTTCGCGAAGTACTATACGATACGGTTAATTGGTGGCTTGATAAAGGTATTGATGGTTTCCGCGTTGATGCGATCAGTCATATTAAAAAAGAAGAAGGCCTCAAGGATATGCCAAATCCAAAAGGGTTAAAATATGTGCCATCTTTTGATAAACATATGAATGTGAAAGGTATTCAACCTTTATTAGAAGAGCTAAAAGAAAATACATTCTCTAAGTACGATATTATGACTGTTGGTGAAGCAAATGGTGTTAAGATTGAAGATGCTGAGCTTTGGGTTGGAGAAGAGCAAGGTAAGTTCAATATGGTATTCCAATTTGAACATTTAAGTTTATGGGATGCAGAGAAGAAGAAAGACCTTGATGTTGTAGGATTGAAAAAAGTATTAACGAAATGGCAAAAAGGATTAGAAAATAAAGGATGGAACGCTTTATATATTGAGAATCACGATAAACCACGTATCGTTTCAACATGGGGAGATGATAAACAATATTGGCGTGAAAGTGCAACAGCTCTAGGGGCGATGTATTTCTTTATGCACGGTACACCTTTTATTTATCAAGGCCAAGAAATTGGTATGACAAATGTTCAGTTACCAAATATTGAAGATTACGATGATGTAGCAATTAAAAATTTATATCGCGAGAAAATTGCAGAGGGCGTACCACATCAAGATATGATGGAGATTATATGGGCTTCTTGCCGCGATAATTCACGTACACCTATGCAGTGGAATGATGAGATGAATGCTGGTTTCACAACAAGTACACCTTGGTTTAGCATGAATCCAAATTACAAAGAAATTAATGTTGAAAAGCAAAAAAATGAAGAAAAGTCTATTTTCAATTTCTATAAGAAAATGATTGCCCTGAAAAAAGAGCACGATGTACTGAACTATGGTACGTATGATTTACTTTTAGAAGACGATCCACAAATTTATGCATATACACGTACGTTACAGGATGAAAAAGTCATTGTAATTAGTAATATCTCAAAAGAGGAAGCTGTGTATAATGAGGGTTCATTTGCACTAGAACGCAAACGTTTGCTTTTAAATAACTATGAAGTTGCGGAACATGAAGAAGTAACAACAATTGCTTTAAAGCCTTATGAAACAAGGGTTTATCGCATTTCATAATAAAAAAGGATGCTCTTTGAGCATCTTTTTTTATGAAAAAAAATAAATTTCTATTGCAAAGTGAAAACGCTTTTATTAAAATAGATTTATGAAAACGGTTGCGTAAAGATAAAAATAAAGTAACATAAGGAATCGTTTTCATAAAGGGAACAGAAATTATAATTTAAATCATTATGTTTTTATAAATAAAGGGGAGGAAGAACAGATGAAAATTACGTCTTTTGATTTTTGGCAAAAGTTCGGGAAAGCGTTATTAGTTGTTGTAGCCGTAATGCCAGCAGCTGGTTTAATGATTTCCATCGGTAAGTTAATTGGTATGTCTGCTGGGGATGTTAACGCAGTTCATACAATCGCTCGCGTAATGGAAGACATCGGTTGGGCAATCATTACAAATCTACACATCTTATTCGCAGTAGCAATTGGGGGATCTTGGGCGAAAGATCGCGCGGGTGGTGCATTTGCAGCGCTATTAGCATTCGTCTTAACAAACCGAATTACAGGAGCTATATTTGGGGTAAACGCTGAAATGTTAGCGGATTCAAAAGCGAAAGTTTCTTCAGTAATAGCGGGAGATTTAATTGTAAAAGATTACTTTACTTCTGTACTTGGTGCACCTGCATTAAACATGGGAGTGTTCGTAGGGATTATCACAGGTTTCTTAGGAGCTACTTTATATAACAAATATTATAACTATAATAAACTGCCACAGGCATTAGCATTCTTTAATGGAAAACGATTTGTACCATTCGTTGTAATTCTTTGGTCTACAGTTACTGCGATTGTATTATCACTTCTATGGCCATTCATCCAAAGTGGGTTAAATGAATTTGGTCGCTGGATTGCAGCTTCAAAAGATAGTGCACCAGTTGTTGCACCGTTTGTATATGGAACGTTAGAGCGTTTATTATTACCATTTGGTTTACACCATATGTTAACGATTCCGATGAACTATACAGAGCTAGGCGGAACATATACGATGCTAACTGGTTCAAAAGTTGGACAAGTTGTAGCAGGACAAGATCCATTATGGCTTGCATGGATTACAGATTTAAATAATTTATTAGCAAATGGAGATACGAAGGCATATAACGATTTATTAAATAATGTTGTACCAGCTCGTTTCAAAGCTGGACAAGTTATCGGCTCAACAGCAGCTTTAATGGGAATTGCATTTGCGATGTTCCGTAACGTTGATAAAGAAAAGCGTGCAAAATATAAACCAATGTTTTTATCAGCAGCATTAGCAGTATTCTTAACAGGTGTAACAGAACCAATTGAATTCATGTTCATGTTTATTGCTCCAGTATTATATGTTGTATATGCTATTACAACAGGACTTGCATTCGCGCTAGCTGATTTAATTAACTTACGTGTTCATGCATTTGGATTTATTGAGTTAATTACTCGTACGCCAATGATGGTTAACGCAGGTTTAACAAGAGACTTAATCAACTTTGTTATTGTTTCATTAGTGTTCTTCGGTCTTAACTTTACACTATTTAATTTCTTAATTAAAAAATTCAATTTACCAACACCAGGGCGTGCAGGTAACTATATTGATAATGAAGATGAGGCATCAGAAGGAACAGGAAATGTACAAGACGGTTCATTAGCAACAAAAGTTATCGATTTATTAGGTGGAAAAGAAAATATTGCTGACGTAGATGCTTGTATGACACGTTTACGTGTAACAGTAAAAGATTTAGATGTTGTTGCACCAGAAGCACAGTGGAAACAAAATGGTGCTTTAGGGCTTATTGTAAAAGACAAAGGTGTACAAGCGGTATATGGTCCGAAAGCTGACGTATTAAAGTCAGACATTCAAGATATGTTAGGTGCGTAATAATATGAAATTGCTAACTTTAAACTGTCATTCTTGGCAAGAAGAGAATCAAATAGAAAAGATACAATACCTTGCTACAGTAATTCAAGAAGAAGAGTACGATGTCATCGCATTGCAAGAAGTAAGTCAGTCCATACAAGCTGAAAATGTATGCGGTAACAAGAAAAAAGATAATTTTGGACTTTTACTATTAGAAGAGTTAAAAGCGCTACATGTAAAAGATTACAATATTACTTGGGATTTCTCTCATATTGGTTATGATGTGTACGAAGAAGGATTAGCAATTATAACGAAGCATAATATTATAAAAGAAGATACGTTCTTCATTTCAGAAAACGAGGATACAACGTATTGGAAAACGCGTAAAATTGTAAGTACAACAATTGCTTATAATGGTAAGGATATAACGTTTTACTCTTGTCATCTCGGTTGGTGGAATGATGAAGAAGAGTCATTCAAAGGTCAAGTCGATCGTTTGATGGAGCGTGTAGATAGCAATAAGCTCGCCTTCTTAATGGGGGATTTTAATAACAATGCTCGATTGAAAGGCGAAGGTTATGAGTATATGATGCAAAAAGGGTTGTATGACACATATGAATTAGCAATAGAGAAGGATGAAGGAACGACTGTCCAAGGTGAGATTGCTGGTTGGGATGAAAATAAACATAATTTGCGAATCGATCTAATATTGTGTAACCAAAGTAAAAAAGTTCATTCTTCAAAAGTTATTTTTAATGGTACAAACAGAAATGTAATTTCAGATCATTTCGGTGTAGAGGTTCAATTGGATATATAATAGAAGAAATCCTCACAGAGAATAAAAGCTGTGAGGATTTTTTTTAGGAATACAAGTATTTCCAAGAGAAAATACTTGTATTTTTTATGACATTTCATATATATTTGTTATTATTGAATGTAAAACCGATTTGGTCATTTTGTATTCATACTTTGACTCACTTCGTTATATAATGAAGTAAGTGAAAGTTAATGGGAAAAAATAGTACGTTTTTGGTTAATACACGATGTAGAAAGTGATATAATTGCAAAATGTATGTATCATTTTCTAAAGAAGGAAAAATATATAATTAGGTGATAACTTCTATGAAACAGATTTGGCGTATTTATAAGACAGATTTACGGAATGTAGCCAAACATTGGGCTGCAATTGTTATTGTTTTAGGATTAATGATTTTACCATCGTTATATGCATGGTTTAACATTAAAGCTTCTTGGGATCCATATGGAAATACAAAAGAGGTTCCCATTGCAGTTTCTAACCAAGATGCAGGCTCTAATTTAAGAGGGAAAGATATCAATATCGGGGACGAGATTGTAGATTCTCTGAAGAAAAACAAAAATCTTGGTTGGAAGTTTGTAGACGAAAAGCAGGCAATTTACGGAGTTGAACGCGGGGATTACTATGCAAGCATTACAATCCCAAAAGACTTCTCTGAAAAAATTGCAACTGTTCTGGATGAAAATCCACAGAAACCAGAACTGGATTACTATGTAAATGAAAAGGTAAATGCGATTGCACCGAAAATTACAGCAAAAGGTGCATCAGGTATTACGGAAGAAATTAGTAAAAACTTTGTTAAAACAGCAAACGGTGAGATTTTTAAAATTTTCAATGACCTTGGAATCGATTTAGAAACAAACTTACCAAGTATCGAAAAAGTAAAAGATCTTGTATTTAAGTTAGAAGCGCAGTTCCCAGAAATGAATACACTTATGGATAAGGCGTTAGATGATGCAACTCGAGCAGAAGATGTTGTGAAAGTGGCGCAAAAAGATTTACCTGTTGTAGAGAGTGTAATAAATGATGGGCAGGAAGCATTGGCGAATTTAGATAAGTTCTTTGCAAGACAAGATCAAACATTAAAAAACGCTCCAGGAACGATAAGAAATGATTTAGTAGCAGCAAAAGGCGTTATGGATAGTGCAGCTGCATTTACTGACTTTTTAATGAATCCAGGTGTAGAACTAAATATTCCTGACTTGTCTGGAATGAATGGATTACCTGAATTCCCAGCGAGACCAGATCTTTCTAAGTTGAATAGTGATGGTTATAAGAGTATAGCGCAAAATATTAATCAAACAGTAAATAATGTTTTAAGTTCATCACGTGCAGGAACAGCTTATGGGAAAAGTGTTTTAAATGGATTGCAAAATGGTCAGTTTGATCCAGAACAAGCAAAGAGAGATTTAAATGCGGTATCAGAACGATTACAAACTAGTACAGATGGTATTTCATATCTTATTAATTTCTTTACTGAACTTCAAAAATCGGCGACTACTGATTTTGGTCAAAGCTTTTTCAAAGGGCGAGTGGATCACTTAACTAATGTTAAAAAAGGTATGGAAAATGCAAATAACGGTATTAAAGATATTGTAAATGTTATTGGCAAAGGACAAGAAGTAAAGAAAGATGTAACAGATGTAGCGAATCAAAAATTAGATGCAGCAAATGGATTAATTGATCAAGCTGAAAAAGATTATAATGAAACGTTTGTAGCAGATTATAAAAAAGCAGTTAGCACAGTCGATCAAGCTAAAGTTGATGCAAATGCAGTATATGATAATGCAAAAGCAGATTACGATAAAGTAAAAAATGGTATTGAGGGTGCAAAAGCAGATTTACAGAAAGCAAAAGAAGATGTACAAAATAGAGGTATTAACGGTTTAGATTCAACGAAAGTAGCTTTAAATAGCTTAAATGGTCAATTCCAATCTGGAATCGGTTTAATTGATGATATGATTCCAGTTCTAGAAAGTACAAATAAGGTTTTAGCGGATGTAAATAGTGATAAAAACCTTAATAATGGAATCGCAAAATTAAACAAAGCGAAAAGTAGTCTGCAAAAAGGTGTAGATGCAACGAATAAGGGGATTACACTTCTTAACAATGGCCAGAAACCTACAAAAGATGTAATTGAAAGTATTAACAACGCTGCGAAGGGCGGATCAGCTCAATTAACAGATGTATTATCGACGTATGATTCAGAAATTGTACCTAATTTCAATACAGCAATAGCTCGTACAAAAGAGATGTCGAAAAATACAACTCAAATTTTAAATGATGCAGACAAAAAGCTTCCAGATGTTAAAAAATTACTAGAAGATTCATCAAAAGGTTTAGTAGATGGTAAAAAGAAATTAGCAGACATTAAAGCTGAAATGCCGGAGACTGAGAAAAAGATTAAAGAATTAGCAGATAAAATTCGTGATTTTGAATCTGAAGAGGATTTAAAAGACATCATACGTTTATTGAAAAATGATGTTGAAAAGCAAAGCGATTACTTTGCGAATCCAGTAAATTTAAAAGAAAATAAATTATTTGCGATGCCGAATTACGGTTCAGCGATGTCACCATTCTATACAGTGCTTGCATTATGGGTAGGCGCATTATTAATGGTTTCATTATTAACGGTAGAAGTACACGAAGAGGGCGCGAATTATAAGAGCCATGAAATTTACTTCGGACGTTTATTAACATTCTTAACGATAGGTCTTTCACAAGCGTTTATCGTATCGATGGGAGATATATTCTTACTCGGTACGTACGTAGTCGATAAGTTCTGGTTTGTGTTATTTAGTTTATTTATTGGTGGAGTCTTCGTTTGTATCGTATACTCACTCGTTTCTATTTTCGGAAACGTTGGGAAATCGATGGCGATCATTTTACTTGTACTACAAGTAGCAGGATCGGGCGGAACATTCCCAATCCAAATGACACCAGCGTTCTTCCAAGCGATTTATCCGTTCTTACCATTCACATACGCAATTAGCGCAATTCGTGAAACAGTTGGCGGAATGCTTTGGGATATCGTAACGCGAGATTTACTTGTGTTAAGTGCTTTCGTAGTAGTTATGATTGTGGCTGCGTTATTACTGAAAACACCAATTAACAAATCAAGTGAAAAATTTGTTGAGAATGCAAAAGGAAGTAAAATCATTCACTAAAATAAAAGGTTCCTACCGATAGAGGTAGGAACCTTTTTGTTTAATCAAATTTTAATTTTTTTAATGCTTCTGCGAACGGGTTGTTTAATGGTTCTTCTTCTTTGTTCTGTTGTTTCATATATTTTTGAACGTCGCGCTTATCAGCTTTGTTTCCAGATTCTTTTTTACGTCTTTCTTGGAATGTTGATAATTTCTCGCGATAGCCACATTTACATGCAAAGATTTGTCCTGCACCCTCACCACGTAATTCTAGTTTCTTCTTACATTGCGGACAGCGAGCGTTTGTTGTACGAGATACATTTTTACGATGACCACATTCACGATCTTGGCATACGAGCATTTTTCCCTTTTTGCCGTTTACTTCTAGCATTGGTTTACCGCAATCTGGACAAGACTTCGTTGAAATGTTGTCATGTTTATATTTTTTATCGCTTGATTTAATTTCAGAAACGATTTCTTTCGTATAGTTCTTCATTTCAGAAATGAATACTTCTTTTTTCAATTTACCTTTTGCGATAGCCTCAAGTTTTTGTTCCCATTCACCAGTTAGTGTAGGAGATTTTAATTCTTCTGGTACTAAATCAAGTAACTGGCGACCTTTTGAAGTAATGTGAATATCTTTACCGCGTTTTTCAATTAAGAATGAATTGAATAGCTTGTCGATAATGTCTGCACGTGTCGCTACAGTACCTAATCCACCAGTCGATTTTAACGTATCAGCAAGTTGTTTATTTTGCGTATCCATATATTTTGTAGGATTCTCCATTGCTGAAAGTAAAGTCGCTTCGTTAAATCGTGCAGGTGCTTTTGTTTGACCTGATGTTTGCATAATTAACTTTACAGCTAATGTATCGCCTTTCTCAATGTGAGGTAGAAGTTGCTCTTTTACGTCATCAGTTACATCATCATCTTCAAAGCGATTTTCATATACTTCTTTCCAACCGGCATGTAGAATTGTTTTTCCGCGCGCAATGAACGTTTCATTGCCAACCTTTGTGCGTAACGTTAGTTGCTCATATTCGAATGCCGGGAATAACACAGCTAAGAAACGTTTTACAACTAAATCATAAATTTTGCGTTCTTTATCTGTGAATGCTGAGAAGTTAACGTATCCTTCTGTTGGAATAATCGCATGATGATCGCTTACTTTACTATCATCAACAAATGATTTGTTAGGTTTGATAGGCTTTTGTAATACTTTATGTGCGAAGGGACGGTATTCTCCAACACCACATGCTTTTAGACGTTCTGGAAGTGTTCCAACGATATCAGATGAAATGTAGCGTGAATCTGTACGAGGGTACGTTAGTACTTTATGCTGTTCATACAATTTTTGCATAATATTTAATGTTTCTTTAGCAGAGTAACCGAACTTTTTATTCGCATCACGTTGCAATTCAGTTAAATCGTAAAGACCAGGAGAGAATGACTTCTTCTGTTTCTTATCAATTTCCACAACAGTAGCATTTTGTTTATCTAAACGTTTTACAATACCATCGATTTTTTCTTTATTAAAACTACGGCTATTGCCATTTGCATCTTGCCAAGTAAGTTTGAGCTTCTCCATTGTTTGAGCTTCGATGCCGTAGTAAGTTTGTGCTTTGAAGTTCTTTATTTCATCCTCACGACTAGCAATCATAGCAACAGTAGGGGTTTGTACACGGCCGCAATTTAACTGGGCATTAAAGCGAGTCGTTAAAGCACGAGTTGCATTAAGACCGATATACCAGTCAGCTTCTGAACGCGCAACTGCTGAAGCGTATAAATTGTCATAGGCTTTACCTGGTTTTAAATTTGCAAAACCATCTTTAATTGCTTTATCGGTTACAGAAGAAATCCATAAACGTTTGATTGGTTTATTTAGCTTAACTTTATCGATAATCCAGCGTGCGACTAATTCCCCTTCACGTCCAGCGTCTGTTGCCACAATAATTTCATTTACATCTTTTCTAAGTAGCTGACTTTTTACAGCATTAAATTGTTTACCAGTTTGTTTAATAACCGTTAATTTCAAACGCTCAGGTAGCATCGGTAAATCTTCTAAATTCCACTTTTTATATTTCACATCATAACTTTCTGGATCTGCTAATGTAACGAGATGACCTAAAGCCCAAGTTACAATATATTTATTACCCTCAAGATAGCCGTTTCCTTTTTTATCACACTTCAGTACACGAGCAATATCTCGTGCAACGGAAGGTTTTTCAGCGATTACAACGCTTTTTGACATATTAAAAACATCCTTTCAAATTTCCATAAGTTAAATATAGCATACATCTTCTTGAGATTCAGTTTCGCTCCATATTTCAGCTGTTTTTAATGGAGTTAACAAAATCCCAACTGATTAAAGTTTCACTTTATCAGTTGCCTCTATATCAAATAGAAAAGTAAAGAACTTGTTATTTTACTAGAATAAGAGTAGACTTTGAAGTAGATGAATAAGAAACACATGGGAGTTTGTGGATACAAACTGAGAGTATGGCTACTAGTCCGTCATTGACCATTTGAACCTGTTGGATAATGCCAGCGTAGGGAGAGTGTAAAAGCACATATTCAGGCACTTTGCGTACGCGCAAAGTGTCTTTTTGTGTATCTCCCATCATTATAGTTAGGAGATGAAAAGGATGAATATGAAAGAAATTAGTAAAGTAGTGGATTTGGTGAGAGAATCTAATCCGCTTGTTCATAATATTACAAATGTTGTTGTAACAAATTTTACTGCTAACGGTTTGTTGGCACTTGGGGCATCGCCTGTAATGGCGTATGCAAAAGAAGAAGTGGCAGAAATGGCTAGCATTGCTGGAGCGTTAGTATTAAATATGGGAACACTTCGTCCTGAAGAAGTAGAAGCGATGTTACTTGCCGGTAAATCAGCAAATGTGAACAATGTACCAGTACTGTTTGATCCAGTTGGTGCAGGAGCAACATCGTATCGGACAGAAGTTGCGAGACATATTCCGGCTGAAATTGAATTAGCGAGTATTCGCGGAAATGCAGCTGAAATAGCGAACGTTATTAATGAGAGATGGGAAATTAAAGGGGTAGACGCTGGTACTGGAAATGGCAATGTTGTAAGTATTGCAAGGCAGGCAGCAGATGAACTAAATACAGTTGCGGTCATTACTGGAAAAGAAGATGTTGTTACAGATGGAGAGAGAACTATTGTTATTCGAAATGGTCACCCTATTTTAACGAAAGTTACGGGAACAGGTTGTTTACTAACTTCTGTAATAGGAGCATTTGTAGCAGTGGAAAAAGATTATGTAAAAGCAGCAGTAGCAGCATTAACGTTTTATGGTGTAGCTTCGGAACTGGCAGCTGCTAAGACTGTGGAAAAGGGACCTGGTAGTTTCCAAATTGAATTTTTAAATCAGTTAGCGAATACTACTTCTAGTGATATTGAGAAGTATGGAAAGATTGAGGAGTTAGAGTAAGAGGGAGTGAAAGAAATGGCACGCATTGAAATAGATAAAATGTCTAAGCTATTGCAAGTGTATTTTATTATGGGAAGTAATAACTGCACGAGGGATCCTTTAGCTGTATTGAAAGAAGCGTTAGATGGTGGAGTGACAATTTTTCAGTTTCGCGAGAAGGGGGAAGGTTCTTTAATCGGAGAAGATAGAGTGCGCTTTGCAAAAGAATTGCAGACGCTTTGTAATGAATATAGTGTTCCTTTCATTGTAAATGATGATGTAGAATTAGCCATTGAATTAGATGCAGATGGTGTTCATGTCGGACAAGATGATGAAGGAATTACATCTGTTCGTGAAAAAATGGGAGATAAAATTATCGGCGTATCTGCTCATACAATTGAAGAAGCACGCTTTGCAATCGAAAATGGAGCAGATTATTTAGGCGTTGGACCTATTTTCCCAACGAGTACGAAAAAAGATACGAAAGCGGTTCAAGGAACGAAAGGATTAGCCTATTTTAGAGAACAAGGAATTACAGTGCCAATCGTTGGTATTGGTGGGATTACAATTGAAAATACAGCGGCAGTTATAGAAGCGGGTGCGGACGGTGTTTCAGTTATTTCAGCAATTAGTTTAGCTGAATCTGCGTATGAAAGTACGAGAAAATTAGCTGAAGAAGTAAAGAGAAGTTTGTAGGGAAGGACGTGTAGTATTTTAAGTGCTACATGGAGAAATAGACTGCCCAAAAATTTAAACAAACATTTGATTAAAAAAGCACAAACCTTTTTAAATAAAGGTTTGTGCTTTTTCTTTAAAACATAATTGAAATTAAGAGCATTCCAATTCCGATAGAAGTAAATGTTGCGATTAAGCCAGGAATCATAAAACTATGATTTAATACGTATTTACCGATACCTGTTGTACCAGTACGGTCAAAGTTAATAGCAGCAACGATTGTTCCATAGTTTGGAATGAAGAAATATCCATTTACTGCAGGGAACATAGCAATCAGTAGCGCTGGTGGAATGCCAAGAGATAGTCCAAGTGGCATTAAGGCACGTACTGTTGCAGCTTGGCTGTACAGTAAAATAGATAGAATGAATAGTGCGATGGCAAATAGCCAAGGTGCACTTGTTACTAAATGCTGAATGGATCCTTGAATCATATTTAAGTTTCCGTTAAAGAAAGTATCTCCCATCCAAGCGATACCGAAAATAGCAACAACTGCTGTTGCTCCTGCTTTAAAGACGTTACCAGACACAATGCTTTCTACATTTGGTTTACAGAAAATAATAATAAGAGCCGCGATAGTTAACATAACCATCTCAATTGTGTTCGGCATGGAAAGACGAGCTAACTTCCCATCAACTATCCATCCTGGACGAAGTGCTTCAAATGAACCAAGAAGTACAACAAGGAAGGTTCCTACTAGGAAAAGGATAACTGATAATTTTGCGCCCTTTACACCTACAAATGCTTTTTTCTCTTCAAGCTTAGGAATCATTCCTTCTTTTAATCGTTTTAAGTATTCAGGGTCTTCATTTAATTCTTTTCCCATCTTACTAGCAACGAATGCAGCTATCATACAAGCGATGAAAGTAGAAGGGATACTTACTTTTAAAATATCTAATAAGGTGATTTTATAGTCAGCTAACATTGCTAAAAGAGCAACTGTGGCAGCTGAAATTGGACTAGCTGTAATTGCTTGTTGAGAAGCGATTACGGCAATCGACATTGGGCGTTCCGGTCTAATCCCTGATTCACGAGAGACTTCTGCAATAACAGGAAGTACAGAATAGGCAACGTGACCAGTACCTGCACATAGTGTGAATAAATAAGTAACAATTGGAGCAAAAAAAGTAATACGCTTTGGATTTTTTCGTAATGCCTTTTCAGCTAGATGAACAAGATAGTCCATTCCTCCAGCAGCTTGCAAAGCACCAGCAGCTGTAATTACTGCCAAAATCATAAGCATTACATCGATAGGAGGCGCGGTTGGTTGTAGGTGGAAGACAAAAACGAGTATTGCCATACCAACTCCACCCATTACTCCTAAACCAACTCCGCCTAGGCGTGCACCAATAAAAATACAGAGTAACAAGGTAAGAAATTGTAGCCAAAACATGATAAACTACCTCCGAAATTCATTAGTTAAGATATATTCGAATAGTTTAATTTGAATGAAAATTAAATAAATACCCGAAGAAATCCTTGTTATTTATACATTTTTTATTATATAACACAAAAAAAGTAACATTCACGTACTTTTTGAAATTATTTCGAAAAAGCAATGCATTAAAAATTTGTATTTATATCTCTAAATAAGTAGACATTTTGATTTATATGTTGTAATCTTTGAAAGAGAATAAATTAATTCTCATAGAACTCCCATATCGTTCAACTCGTTCAGCGAGAAAGGCAAACTGATGGAAACATGAGGACGCAAAACTACAGGAGCTAAGGTCGAAAGGCTACGCTAGCCAGTTACCGGACGGATAGGGTTGGTCTTGGCCAATGCTTTTACATTGGCTTTTTTTTATTCTCGAACATATTGAGAAACATTTTCAAACAAAATATCCATATATTTTGTTTTTTTGTTTGTGTTGATTAAGGAAGGTGGATATTAATGAAAAAATATTGGCATAAGTTATCGTTCCTTCAAAAGAACGTCTTATTAACCGTATTAGTTATTTTGACACTTGTTGGAAGTATGGGTGCATTAAGTTTCAATATGTTTCAAAATAGTATGATGTCTTTATTTGAAAGGCAGTCTATTGAAACAGGAGAAATAGTATTGAAAAAACTGGATGTAGAATTAGTTAGAGACATGGCGAAAGATCCTACAGCCGAAAAAGTGAAAAAAGAAAAGTTAACAGAGAAATTAGATGAAGTATCAAAAGAATTGAAAAGCGTTGGACAAACGTATGTTACAGGAGCAAAGCCGAATGAAAAGCGAGAATTACAACTCGTTGGTTTGACTACAGAGTTAACAAATGCGTTTCCTATAAAGCCGGGAGATTATTATGAACAACCCGCTCATTGGATGAAGGCATACGATAAAGTGATTGATACGAAAAAGGCTCAAATGACAGAAGTATATGAAGATGAAATAGGTTCGTGGGTGACAATATTAGAACCAATTACAGATGGAGAAAACAATATTATTGCAATTGTTGCCGCTGACTTAGATGCTTCCATTGTTCCTATTACAAAAGAGAAGTTTATGATACAGGGTTTACTCTTTATCATTATTTCATTAGCAATTGCGACTATTACTCAATTCTTTATCGTGCGTCACTCGCTAGCTCCATTAAAAGATTTACGAGAAGGGTTACGTAAAATTGGTGAAGGTGACTTGAGTATTAAATTAAAAGAAAGACCAGATGATATTGGAATTATTAATGTTTATTTCAATAACACGATTGAAAAGTTTAAAGGGATTATAGATAAAGTAAGGCAAACAGCTGAGCAAGTTTCTTCTTCTTCACAAGAATTGTCGGCGAGTACAGAGGAAAACAGCATGGCAGTTCAAGAGATTGCAAGTTCTATTGAAGGTTTAAGAGTAGGGGCACAGTCTCAAAAAACTTCAGTACAACAATGTTTAGGGATTGTACATGGAATGGAAGATAAGGTAGAAGAGATAACTGGGGCTGCGAAACAAGTTGCGGTTGCTTCTGAAGGTATGGAGCAACATTCAATTGAAGGTAATGAAGTGATTGGACAAATTATTAATCAAATGAGTTTAATTCAAAATGCAGTACAAGATTTATCTTCCATCATTTATTCGTTAGAAACAAGGTCAAAAGAAATTAGTGATATCGTAACTGTAATTACAGGTATTTCAAATCAAACAAATTTATTAGCTTTAAATGCTTCTATTGAGGCTTCACGTGCTGGAGCAGCTGGAAGAGGGTTTGCAGTTGTTGCTGATGAAGTACGAAAATTAGCAGAACAAACTGAAGCGTCTGCAAAAGATATAGCGAAATTAATTGGTGAAACACAAGCTGAGACAGAAGATGCTGTAGTTTCCATGCAAAAAGGTTCAAAAGAAGTAGAAACTGGAATTTCACTTGTTCAAAGTAGTGGAGATTTCTTCGAAAAAATCTCCAAATCAGCGCAATCTGTTACAGATCAAGTAAAAGCTGTTTCGGGTAATTCGAGTGATATTTTACAAAATAGCCAGAATATCGTTCAAGTCGTAAATGAATTATCACATATTGCAAATACTTATGCCAACAGCAGTAGTAATGTTGAAGAAAGCATGAAAGAGCAAGAAATATCAGTACAAGATATTGCAGAATTAGCGACTTCTTTAAGTTGGCTCTCTCAGGAATTACAAGAGCTTATTGGTGAGTTTAAAAGCGAATAAGGAGAAAGTTCAATTCTAATCAAGGGGGTATCTCCGCTACTGATTATGAATTGAACGAATCTGCCCTTTAATAAGGGATAAAAAAGGTGTGAATTTTCACACCTTTATTATATTTAAGAGAGGAATTTACATAAATATGAAATTAGCAATTTCTTATAGTGAGATGGTAAAAGAATTTTTAGGAAAAGTAGAAGGAAGTATTAAAATACCTAAAGATGTGCAAGGAACAGAACTTAGGATAAAAAGGAAAACGGAACTGTTTTCAAATTTGACTCACATTGTAGATTTAATAGGAGCGACTGCAACGTGGTTATATCATATTTCTAAAGAAAAACATATTGTCGTGCTTTATCATGTAAGAGGAAGTTTATTTCCGATTACTATTGAAGTTTCTAATTTTCTCTCCTATGAAAGTTTAAATTTACAAATTGAAGAGCAACTGGAGCAAATTAAAGAAATGAATGAGGAAGAAATAGAAGAGTTTCAAAACGGTAATACGTTATATGAAATGTCACCTATTATTATTGGTGAAACATATTATGAGCTAAAAGACACGAATACATTACAATTTGTATTTAGTAAAAATATGCAAAGTGTAGAAATAATATTTAATAGTGTTAATTGGAAAGAGACAACAATTACTCGTTATGCACAACAAATACAAGGTGTTTTAATTAATAAATCACAAAATAATAATAATCATATAAATAATTTTAATGTTATTACAGAGGCCGAGATGGCACTTTATAGTCAAGTGAATGATACGACAGCAGTATATCCTGAGAAAAGTATCGTCGATATGTTCTATAATACTGTTACTCAATTTCCAAATCGTATAGCTTTATCTTCAAGGGAAGGTACTTTAACTTATGAGGAGCTAAATAAAAAAAGTAATCAAATAGCTCATATGTTAATTAAAAACGGCGTCCAATTAGGAGACTATGTTGGAATATTTATGAAACGTAGCATAGACACAGTAGTAAGTATGGTAGCTATATTAAAAGCTGGTGCAGCGTATGTTCCGATTGATCCAGATTATCCGGAAAGTAGAATACAGTACATTATTCAAGATAGCCAAGCGAAAGTTATATTGATGAAAGAGACGCCTATAACATGTGATGGGGTTCAAACAGTTTCAATGTATGATAGTGAAACTTATGAAGATACAGATGTAAAGTTGTCTATTCATTATGATGATGTAGCTTATATGATTTATACATCTGGTTCAACAGGGAATCCAAAGGGAACGATGTTAGCTCATAGAGGCGTTGTTAATCTGTATACTTGGATGAAAAAGCAATATGAATTGACAGAAGAGGATGTATTTGCCCAATTTCCTTCATTTAGTTTCGATGCTTCTGTATGGGAGTCATTTGCTTCTTTATTCTGTGGAGGAAACTTATATGTACTATTAGAGGAAGAGCGATTGTCTGTAGAAGCATTTGCAAATGCAATCTATAAAGTGAAAGCAACTTCAATCTTGGCATTAGCAACAATTTTTGTTCGACAAGTAGCAACTTATTTAGCAGAAGAAGATATATATAAGCTAGCTTCCCTAAAAAGAATTGCGATTGGCGGTGAAATGTTGCCTGTAGAGGTTATTAAATTGTGGAGAGAAAGAATAGGTACAAATGTTGAAATTCATAATGTATACGGACCGACAGAATGTACTGTAGTGACGACAACCTATAAAATACCTAGTCAGTTAAATGAGGATGTTGCGAGTATTCCCATTGGTAAACCATGTGCTAATTATCAAGTTATGATTTTGGATGAGAATATGAATCTTTGTCCAATTGGTGTACCTGGTGAATTATATATAGATTCAGTGGGATTAGCAAAAGGGTATTTTAATAAGCCTAATAAAACAATTGAAGCTTTTATTCCGAACCCTTTTAATCCTATAGTTAATATATATAAAACAGGTGATATCGTTAAGTTGCTAGAGGATGGAAATATAGAGTTTTTACATCGGAAAGATGATCAAGTAAAAATTAGAGGACATCGTATTGAACTAGGCGAAATCCAAAGTAAAATTTCTCAAAATCATAATATAAAAGAAAATGCTGTTTTTGCTAAGAAGAGTAAGGAAGGTAGCCAATATTTAATCGCGTTCTATACAACTTTAAATAAAAAAGAAATACCAGAATTAGTTTATCAGTTACAAGAGCAATTACCAGATTATATGGTGCCATCTAAACTAATTTATATTAATGAATTACCACTTACACCTAATAAAAAGATTGATGTTAAGAAGTTAGCTCAGTTAGAAGAAAAGTATGAACCGGTTCGGCTACAAGAATATGTTGCACCTTCTAATAAAGCAGAAAAACAAATAGCGAACGCCTGGGCGGAAGTATTAGGAATTTCAAAAGTTGGAGTGCATGATGATTTCTTTACAATTGGTGGACATTCATTAAAAGTATTACGAGTCTTAACATTGTTAAAAGAAGATTTCTCACATTTAACAATTCAAGATTTCTTTAAAGAAAGAACGATATATGGATTAGCTCGAATTGAGCGAGAAGTAAAAGTAGAGAAAGAAGAAGTATTTCGTGAATATAAAGTGATTCACGAACCAGATACTATCACGTATGCAAACGTTTTGGAAGAAAACCAGATTTCAAATGTCTTTTTAACAGGAGCTACTGGTTATTTAGGATCACACATATTATATGAATTGTTGAGAGATACATCTGCTACTATTTATTGTTTAGTAAGACCAACTAAAGATGTGCAGCAAAGAATTATAGATACATTAACAGGCTACTTTAATGATATATGTGAAGAATGGTTACAGCGTATACAGGCCGTAGCTGGTGATCTTGGAGAAGAGTATCTTGGGATGAGCGAAGAAGAATTTATGTTCATCAGTTCTAAGATGGATACGATAATTCATTGCGGTGCAGATGTAAGACATTTTGGAGATGTAAAACAATTTGAAAATATAAATGTCCAAGGAACTAGCCGTATGCTAACATTAGCGGAGAAAGGTGCTACATTCCATTTTATTTCTACAATTGGTATCCCGTTAGAATTAGCGGTAGATCAATGGGATACATACATGAAAACTGGTGATTTTAATTACAGTGTAGACTTAGAGAATGTATATTCAAATAGTAAACTACAAGCGGAAAACATTGTTCGTGAAGCAATGAAAAATGGTTTGCGTGGAAATATTTATCGTGCAGGTAATTTAGCATGTCATTCAGAAACAGGTTCGTTCCAACAAAATATTGAAGGAAACGCATTTTATCGTCTTATTAAAACAATGCTATTAATTGGGAAAGCACCAAATGTGAAGTGGAAAGTTGATTTCACACCAATTGATTTTGCTAGTAAATCAATTGTATCGTATTTGCAAGATGCGCAAATTATAGGAGAGACGTTACATATTTGTCATCCACATCAAATTGAGTTTGAACAATTTATACAGCTAATTGGAGAGTGTGGATACAATCTTGAAATGGTTCCACTTTCAGAATATGTAAATACCGGACTTGCATTAGCGAAGGGAAATGAAGTAATAGCAGAGTTAATTGCTTCTCAAGTTGCAGGAGATGGAGCGCAGCAATCTGAAATTGTAATGGGTACGCGTAGAACGAATAAATGGATTAAGAAAAAAGAATTGATAGTACCAGCAATTAATAAAGAATTTATTCAGCAGTTATTAGCTCATGGTGAAAAAGTTGGTTATTTTCCAAAAATAATGAAATGATTATGCATGCTTTTGTTTGTTCAATAAAATAAATCATGCTACAATGAAAACGAATTAAGGACCGGGGAGCCAATTGGCTGAGAGGATGTAAGTAAACATCGACCCTCAACCTGATCTGGATAATGCCAGCGTAGGGAGTTACTTAAAGTGATGTAGCATATGTTATTCTGTAATAACTTGCATACAAGGCTTTCCTACGCAGTAGGAAAGCCTTTTCTTATTTTTGAAATTTATTTTTATAAGGGGGATTTTATTATGTCACAACAAGTTACAATGTCATTTTCAGTAGTACCACAAGCAAAAACGAAAGATGTATATTCTGTTGTCGATAAAGCAATTGAAGTTGTGCAACAATCGGGAGTTCGTTATGAAGTAGGGGCAATGGAAACAACTTTGGAAGGAGAATTAGATGTACTTCTTGATGTCGTTAAACGTGCGCAACAAGCTTGCGTCGATGCTGGAGCAGAAGAAGTGATTACTTCTATTAAAATCCATTATCGTCCAAGCACTGGTGTAACGATAGATGAAAAGGTTTGGAAGTACCGTGATGAATATGCAAAACCAGAAGCAATCTAAACTTATTACAACTATTTGGCTTATCCTTCTCATTGCGATATGGGAAGGATCTGTTTCATTATTTAAAATCGAACCGTGGATTTTACCAAAGCCTTCTGCCATTGTTCAAGAATTAATTGGGATGAAAGATTTACTATTACCAAATACGATGCAAACACTGCAGGAAGTTATAATTGGACTATTCTTTGCAATTTTATTGGGGACGAGCATCGCAATTATTATGGACGTTATACCGTTATTTCGTATTTTAATAAATCCATTGCTCGTTATTTCGCAAACAATTCCAATTGTTGTACTTGCACCGCTATTTATTATTTGGTTTGGATATGGGATGTTGCCGAAAGTAATGGTCGTAATACTCGTTTGTTTCTTCCCAATTGCGCTTAGTATTTTAGAAGGTTTTCAAACAGTAGATAAAAACATGTTGAAACTGTTACAAACAATGAAGGCGACAAAATGGCAAGTTTACCAGAAAGTAAAATTTCCAGCAGTGCTTCCATACTTTTTCTCAGGTTTAAAAATTGCAGTTACATATAGCGTAATGGGGGCAATTATCGGAGAATGGCTCGGTGCAAGTGAAGGATTAGGCGTTATGCTTACGAGGGCTACAAAATCCTTTTTGACTGCCCGAGTATTTGGTGTTGCAGCAATCATCGTTATGGTGACATTATGCCTGTATTTTATCGTAGAGTTTATGGCAAGAATAACAGCACCATGGATATATAGAAAGGACGGCAGAAAATGAAAAAAGGTTTGAAAGTTATGTTAGCTGCCTTAGTAGCGGTAGGTGTGGCTGGATGTAATCCGGCGAAGAAAGAAGAAAGTGCAAGTAAAGATCAAAAAGTAAAAGTAGTATTAGATTGGTTTCCAAATACGAATCATACTGGCTTGTATGTAGCGCAAACGAAAGATTATTACAAAAAGCAAGGATTAGATGTAGAAATTATTCAACCAGGTGACAATGTAACAGCAGAGCAAATGATAGCATCAGGAAAAGCAGACTTCGCAATAAGCGCACAAGAAAATGTAACGTTAGCTCGTGTGGAAGGAATTCCTGTTGTATCTGTAGGAGCGATTATTCAGCATAACACTTCAGCGTTTGCATCGCTTAAGAAAGATAATATGACGTCACCGAAAGATTTTGAAGGTAAACGTTACGGCGGCTGGGGAGGACCAGCGGAAGAAGCGACATTAAAGACGATTATGGATAAACATCAAGCTGATTTTAATAAAGTTGAAAAAATCATCTTAGGACAAACAGATTTCTTTAAATCAATCGGTCGTGATGCAGATTTCGAATGGATTTATTACGGTTGGGATGGTATTGAAGCGAAGCGCCAAGGAAAAGAGTTAAATACGATTATGGTGAAGGACTTAGATCCAGCGCTTGATTTCTATAGTCCTGTTATTATTACGAGTGAAAAACATACGAAGCAAGATAAAGACTTTGTGAAAAAGTTTATGAGTGCAACGACAGAAGGTTATAATTTTGCAATTAAGGAACCGAAAGAGGCTGCTGATATTTTAATTAAAGCTGTTCCAGATGTAAATAAAGATTTAGTTCAAGAAAGCCAAAAATGGTTAAGTACGAAGTATCAAGATGATGCTAAAGCATGGGGAGTA
Organism: Bacillus sp. LH1; assembly: GCF_057924895.1. Lineage (NCBI taxonomy): Bacteria > Bacillati > Bacillota > Bacilli > Caryophanales > Bacillaceae > Bacillus > Bacillus sp. LH1. The sequence continues at coordinate 441,854 of NZ_CM175007.1, forward strand.
CAGAAGGAAGAAATTTGGACGAATTACATGAATTTCTTATATGACAACAAAGTTATTAAAAAGAAAATCGATGTAAAAGATGCTTTTACAAATGAATTCCTTCCAAGTGAAAAATGAGCGGATTACAAATAAAAAATATAGTGAAATCTTTTGACGGAAAGAATGTATTAGAGAATATTAGTGCCTCTATACAAGAGGGAGAGTTTGTTTCCTTTGTAGGACCAAGTGGTTGCGGGAAAAGCACATTATTAAACATGATTGCAAATGTTGAAAAACCAACAAGCGGGAACGTAACGTATAACGATAAGCAAGTACAAGAGCAAGATGTTGTTAGTTATATGCCACAACAAGATTTATTACTACCGTGGCGATCAGCTTTGCAAAATATCGTTCTTCCGTTAGAAATTGAAGGAAAGCCGAAAAAACAAAGGCTGACAGAAGGAATGGAAGCATTAAAGCAGTTCCAACTAGATGAATATGCAGACCATTATCCAGATGAATTATCTGGTGGTATGCGTCAAAGAATTAGTTTTCTGCGCACATATTTATGTGAAAAGCCAATTATGCTGCTGGATGAGCCTTTTGGTAAATTAGATGCATTTACAAAAATGGAAGTACATAGCTGGCTTTTAAACTCTTGGCATCAAGAAAAGCAAACAATCGTTATGGTGACACATGACTTAGATGAGGCAATCTTGCTTTCAGATCGCGTATTTATTTTATCTCAAAGACCAGCGTCAATAGTTGGCGAGGTACAAGTGAAATTACCTAGGCCGAGAACGATGGATATGTTAACATCACTCGAATTAAAAAAGGATAAAGAAGAGATTTTAAGTGTGTTAGCTCCTTATATGAAAAAATAGAAAAAGCTGATGTTTTAATTTTAGACGAACCGACTAATCATTTGGATGTAGAAACTAAGATGGCTTTACAGGAAGCGTTACAACAATACAAAGGAACGGTTTTAATTGTCTCACATGAACCTTCTTTCTATGAATCGTGGATAACAAAAGTATGGAATATAGAAGATTGGAATACTGAACAATATGAATAAAGAAAAGGCATTAGCTTTTAGGAGCTAATGCCTTTTCTTTGTGATTAACATGATTTTCGAGAACTCTTACATGAGAATTGTATGAAGAAGCACTCTTATGGTGCGCTTATAAGCGTGCTTTTTCTTTTGTTATATTTATAATACGAAAGCCTTTCCCTAACAGGTGACTATCTTTCTTTATATATATAGATAGTTCAAAATGGAATGAAAATAATTCCTTTATGTAAAGGATAATATGGATATTATAGGAAGACAATAGAAATTAAAGGAAATTCATGTAAAATTCAAATGAACTTCATATAAACTTCATATTAGAAATTAAATATAATTATAATAGGTTATTATGATATTTTTGATTTTTCGTAAAATTAAAAGTTTGAATTTAGGAGGTATTGCTCAAACCTAAATTCAAACTTTAGTGAATTAATTAATGGATATTACGTCTAGTTTTCGCTAATGACGGTATTTAAAAGTTCGGCAGGATTACCTGTTCCTGCACCGCCAATTGTAATAGATCCACCAGGAGGAATTTCACCATTCCATCCTGCGTTCGTAATTACATAATGATTATTTGTTTTACTACTAATTTTAGAATCCCAAACTTGTGTTAAATTACCGCTATAATCAAATTCTAATTTCCAATTTTTAATAGGAGTCGTTCCATTATTTTTGATTATAATCGAGAAGTTATAACCGCTGCCCCAATTCGAAGTGACTGAAAATGTAGCAGTACCATTTCCATCAGGAGGTGTCGTATTAGCTTCATCCGTTTTGACAGTAAGAGCGGTAGGTTGTGATTTATTTCCAGCAGCATCTTTGGCAATTATTGAAAATGTGTATTCCGTATTAGGTTTTAAGTTTTTAATTGTAATGCTATTTGTTGTTGTACTCCATTTCTCTTCTCCAGCAGTAATTTCATATTCCATAACTCCTACGTTATCAGTAGATGCAGTCCAGTTTAATTGAACTGAGTTTGAATTTTTATTCGTAACTACAACGTTTTTAACATTCGTTGGTGGCTCAGTATCTTTTTGACTAATAGGTCCACCAAGTAATTCTTTTACTAGCGTATCAAGTAATTTTGGACCACTGCAACTATATTTTGGACTTGTACGGCAATCTCCGCTTAGTTCCCAAAACATTGCTCCACTTAAACCTTTCGTCTTTATATAGTCTGTTTTGTATTTCATAGATTCATTGTCATCGTAGCTAATAAATGTGCCTGTAGTTGCATTATATAAATAAGGTACTTTAGCTGTGTCATTCCAGTAGCGTACAAAACCATTTTTATTAACGTAATTGGCTGCTAAATCACCGTAATCATACACACCTGTGTCACCGGTAGAATAATCATCCCAAGTACCTTTAGAAGCAAGTTTCCCATCACTACCTGGTTTGCAAGGTTGATATTGTCCGTTATTTTCTTTGCCACAACTTTTCCAGCCACGTCCGTAAAAGGGTACGCCTAATACTAGTTTATCGACTGGAACACCTTCATTTGTATAAACATTTATAGCACCATCTACGTAAAAATTCGTATTTGCTGCTGGGTCATTTGGATCCTTATATAGAGCTGCATTATGATTAGAAGTAGCTTCCCATCCGCCGTGGAAATCATATGTCATAATATTAATCCAATCGAGTATTTGAGAAATTTTCTTTAGCTCTGTATGATCAGCGTAGCGTTGGCTTGCGCCTGAAGCGATTGTTAGTAAATATTGTTTGCCATCTTCAGCACCTGCTTTATTCAAAGCATTTCGGACATCTTGAAGAAGGAGAGTGAAATTTTGTTTATCTTCAGGACGATAACTACCACCAGGAATCGTTTCAACGCCCGGATATTCCCAGTCTAAATCTACGCCATCAAACCCATATGCGCGAAGAAAAGCTACTGTAGATTCAGCAAATACTTTTCTTGTTTTTTCATCAGCGGCCATATCAGAAAAGCGGTTAGACCAAGTCCAGCCACCAACGGAAATAATTGTTTTTAAGTGAGGATATTTAGCTTTTAATCGTTTTAGTTCCCCGAAATTTCCGCAACGGGCATATTTATCGCAATCTTCCCAAGTTGTCCCTGAGCCAGGATACGATTTGGTAACATCAGCCCATGGTTCACCGAGTACGAGAGTACCATTAGGAACCTCTTTATTTTGCAATGGTACACCAGATTCTTTACAGTTCCACGTTTGTTTATTTGGATTATCAGGATGAGTAGAAGGGTTTCCATGTTTTCCATTCCAACAAATATCCGCGAAAGCATAGTTAAGGTGAGTAAGCTTTGATGCATCAATGTCAGCAACTTGATAATTACGTCCGTAAACGCCCCACGAAGGAAAGTACCCAACAATTTTTTGACTTTGCTTTGGTGAATCTGCTAATGCGAGATTTGGAGTAATAAAATTTGTGAGAAAAAGAGGTAAGAAAAGTAGTAGAGATAGTAATAGCAGTGTGAATTTTTGAGACCTCATAGCCATTTCTCCTTTCAAAATAAAAGATATATTTAAAGGCATACGCCAATAAACCAAAATGAATCTAGACGTATGAAACATCTAGATAAAATGATCAGACATCACGAAGTCTATACAAGGGAGCTGGGGGTGATTAAATCGTAACAAATGTAAGATTTAGTGTAAACGCTTTATTAAGTTGAAAAAGACTTTCTCAATACAAAAAGGCTTGAATACAAACTATATATGAAAACTAAAGATTGGTATGGGAAGAAAAAGCTCATTATAAATAAATTTGAGAAAAAATTGTATGGAGCCAATTATTAAAGACGTAGAAAGATCAGGAAATATCATGTAAAATAATAGTAAAAATATGTAAAGGAGGGAATAGTGTGGATGTGTTTTTGAACATTGCTGAAGAAAAAATTCGACAAGCAATACGGAATGGTGATCTTGATTATCTTCCGGGAAAAGGAAAACCACTACAATTAGAAGATCTTTCAATGGTACCTCCAGAACTTAGAATGAGTTATAAAATTTAAAAAAATGCGGGAATGATTCCACCAGAAATGGAACTACAAAAAGATATATTAAAAATAGAGGATCTAATTGCTTGCTGTTATGATGAAGAAGAGAGAAAGAAATTACGAGAAGAGTTTACAGCAAAAACTCTTCGTTTTCAGCAGGTAATGGAAAAGAGAAAGATTAAAGATAGTTCAGCTTTTCGTATGTATCAAGGCAAATTATTTCGTAAATTACGCTAAGAGGGATAAGATGACTACATTTAAAACGATAGAAGAATTAGCGACCTATATCGAAGAACAACAATTGGTACTTCTGTTTATTAAAACGGAAAATTGTGGTGTTTGTGATGTTATGCTAAGAAAAGTAAATTGCGTATTAGAGAATTATGATTACGTAGAGAAAATAGAGATATTACTACAAGACATGCAAGAGATTGCGGGGCGATATGGAGTATTTACAGGGCCAACAATTTTATTATTTCATAATGGAAAAGAAATTCTTCGTGAATCACGCTTCATTTCACTTGAAAATCTAGAGAGAATCATTCAATTATTCGAGGAATAGGGGAGGCTTTTATATGGGATTTATTATTGTCATACTATTATTTGTTGTAGTTGGAATAATCGTAACAGCAGTTCGATCGAACAAAAAGAAGGTGAACTTGGCGAAACAAAATAACATACATAATTCATCTAACAGCTCATCACCATTATTTTTCTTTGCTGGATCGGATAATGATAGCTCGCATGATGGCGGTTCACATGATTGTGGAGGCTCTTTTGGGGGAGATAGCGGAGGAAGCTGCGGTGGCGGTGGGGATTGATGAAAATGCGCCTTATATAGGCGTATTTCTTTTTAAACAAACGTTTGATTAGTCGGCTTACATATACATAAACACAGTTAAACAAACGTTTGATTAATATTTTTAACATACTAAGGGGAATGGAAATGAAAAGGGAACCGAAAGTGAAAAATAAGGGGAAAGTAGTGTTATTTTTATTAGCTGCGGGAGGCGTATTTCTTGTTAAATTAGCATTTAAATTTGGAACAATACATATGATTCGAACTTGGTTTGAAAGTACGTTTTCTTAAATAAGGAATATAGCCTCTTGCGATAGAGGTTTTTGATTTGTTATTATTAGACTGAACGGTCGGTTTAAAGAGGTGTGAATATGAGAAGAAGCGCAGAAGAGATAAAGAAAGAAATTGCATACAAAGCAGAAAGTCTATTTTCACAGAAGGGCTACGCAGCTACATCTATGGAAGAGATTTGTGAAATTACAGAGCGAAGTAAAGGAAGTATTTATTATCACTTTAAAAGTAAAGAAGAATTATTTTTATTTGTAGTGAAACAGCATACGTATGATTGGCTTGAAAAATGGAATGAAAAAGAGAAGTTGTATAGCACTAGTACTGAAAAACTATATGGTCTCGCGGAATATCATGTAGAGGACATACAGCAACCAATTTCAAATGCCATAGAGGAATTCTCTATGAGTCAAGTTGTAAGTAAAGAGATTTTGGAGGAACTATTAGCTTTAACTAGAGAATCATATGTTATGTTTGAGAAATTAATTGAAGCAGGTATACAGTCTGGAGAGTTCCGTGAAGATAATACTCGTGATCTTATGTATATTGTGAATGGATTATTATCAGGGCTTGGAGTACTTTACTACGAGCTAGATTATAAAGAGTTGAAGCGTATTTATAAAAAGGCAATAGATGTATTGTTAAAAGGAATGGCAGCTGAATAATAGGTCAGTTGCTTTTCTTACAAAATAAATTAGACTGAACGGTCGGTTTGTGAAAGGGGAATGAAAATGAACGCTTTATTTAAAAACCGAGCATTTATGCTCGTTATGGCGTCTGATATTTTACAACAATTTGCAATTTGGATCAGAAATATGGCTCTTTTGTATTTTATAATGGAGCGAACGAATAATGATCCGGTTTCTGTTTCTTTGTTATCAGTTATGGAATATGCACCTATTTTTATTTTCTCGTTTATCGGTGGTGCGCTAGCTGATCGCTGGAATCCGAAAAGAACAATGGTCACTGGAGATGTGTTGAGTGTACTGTCTATTATAGGAATTGTCCTGTTGTTAAAGCTGGATTATTGGCAGGCTATATTTTTTGCAACACTCATTTCCGCGATTGTAGGTCAGTTTTCTCAGCCCTCATCTTCGCGTATATTTAAGCGCTATGTAAAAGAAGAACAGGTAGCAAATGCGATTGCATTTAACCAAACATTACAGTCATTATTTCTAATTTTTGGACCAGTGGTAGGATCGCTTGTGTATACACAACTTGGTTTATTTACGTCACTATATAGCTTAATCATTTTATTTTTGTTATCTGCTATCGCCCTTTCATTTTTACCAAAATGGGTTGAAAAAGAGCAAGTGGCGAGAGATTCATTAAAAAATGATATAAAAGAAGGTTGGAAGTATGTTCTTCATACGAAAAATTTACGTATGATTACGATCACTTTCACCATTATAGGCTTAGCTGTTGGATTAACAACTCCATTAGAGGTGTTTCTTGTAATAGAACGCCTTGGAATGGAAAAGGAAGCAGTTCAATATTTAGCTGCAGCTGATGGAATAGGTATGTTAATTGGTGGTATTGTTGCTGCAATTTTCGCTTCAAAAGTGAATCCGAAAAAAATGTTTGTATTCGGTATGGGCATATTAGCAATGTCATTTTTAGTAGAAGGGCTATCTACATCATTTTGGATTACTAGTTTCATGAGGTTTGGAACAGGTATTTGTTTAGCTTGTGTTAATATTGTTGTCGGTACGCTTATGATTCAACTTGTACCAGAAAATATGGTTGGAAGAGTAAATGGGACGATTTTACCACTGTTTATGGGGGCAATGCTAATTGGAACTTCACTAGCTGGAGGATTAAAGGAACTAACTTCACTAGTTACTGTGTTTTGTATAGCAATGGCACTTATTTTATTAGCGATAGGGCCAGTTCTACGTATGCAAATAAAAAAAGAAGATGTTGCTAATAAAGAGGCACTAACAAATTCGTTAGCTTCGAAATAACTATTGTAAGGGAGCAATATTGCTCCCTTTTTCTTTGAGGAACTTTTGACAACTATATGAGCCAATTATATACTGATGTTGTAAAAACGATTTTACAGGTTAGGAGCAATGGTGTGAAAAATCAAATCTATGAATTACGCACTGAAAATAATATTTCACAAGGCGCATTAGCTGATAAATGTAAGGTTTCTAGACAAACGATAAATGCAATTGAGAATAATAAATATGATCCAAGTTTAGCGTTAGCATTCCGTTTAGCTGAAGTATTAGGAACAACTGTTGATAAATTATTTTTGTACAAGCAGTAGAGTCGTTCATTATAAGTCGCACCTTTAAAAATAAAAAAGATCCTCTTCTTATGAGAAGAGGATCTTTTCTTATAGCGTTTTAGTCTTTGGACTAGGTGGTGTAACGGATGTATTATTTTCTGGAACTCTAGTTAGTAAGAATCCTCCGATAATAAACAGAACAATAATACTAAGAACACCAGCGTTTGTTTTTCCTGTTAATTGGGTTGTAACACCGACTAATACCGGACCCATAATTGCGGCAAACTTGCCAAATATATTATAAAATCCGAAGAATTCATTAGCAGATTCTTTAGGTACTAGTTTTGCAAAGTATGAACGACTTAGTGCTTGAATACCACCTTGAGATGTAGCAACTAACATTGCTAAAATCCAAAAATCAAGTGTCGTTTTTAAAAAATAAGCATATGTGCAAATAATGATATAAATAATGATACCGACATATAACATTTTTTTACCAGTAAATGTTTCAGATAATTTTCCGTATAGTAAAGCAAATGGACAAGCGACAATTTGTGTTACAAATAATATGATTAATAGATTCGTTGCACTAATACCGAGATCGGTTCCGTAAGCGGTAGACATAGTAATAATTGTGTCGACTCCGTCAATATAGAAAAAGTAAGCGATTAGAAACATAAATACAGTTTTATATTCTTTAATATTTTTAAAAGTATCAGCAAGACGTTTGAAGCTCATTCTAATAGGTCTTGGATGACGCTCAATATAGTGTGTTTGCTCTACGTTTTTTAGCATTGGAATTGTAAATAATCCCCACCAAAGAGCTGTTATTGCAAAGGAAATTTGACTAGCAATGCCGACCGATAAGGGAATAGTTCCTTTTTGGGAAAGAATAATAAGAGCGATACAACCGATAAAAGGAATTGTACTCCCGATATAACCTAATGCAAATCCTCTTGTAGAAATTCGGTCCATTCTATCTTCAGAAGTGACGTCTACTAAAAATGCATCATAGAAAATATTTGCTCCAGCAAAGCCGATTAAGGCGAGCATATAGCACCCTAGCAATAAGTACCACTGAGAGGTTGGAACGACTGCTAACATACTTGTAAATACGATACCGAGTCCAAAGAAGAATGTGAAAAAACGTTTTTTAAATCCTTTATAATCAGCAACTGTGCCAAGAATAGGAGCAAGTATAGAAATTAAAAGTGTTGCGAATGAGTTTGCATATCCCCAATATGCTGTTGAAGTTGCCCCAGATAGTCCAGCTTCTTTTGCAGCTGCTTTAAAGTAAATTGGAAATAATGCAGTTGTAATGACGAGCGAGTATACGGAGTTCGCCCAATCGTATAATATCCAGCTTTTTTCTTGTCTGGACATTTTTTTCATATAATGTTCCCCCTTAAATTTGTTTTACTAACAGTGTACAAAAATAAAAATTATAAAAAGAGAAACAGTGATGAAATTTACATAACTTTTACATATATACACTGTTCTTTACAATTGGAGTAAATCCTCTACAATTGCTCCGTCTGTTTCACCTAAGTGTAAACCGAGTAGTCTAGCGATAGTTGGACCTTCATCAATAAGTCTCATATACGGGACGGTAACGCCACTTTTTATTCCTTTCCCAGCAGCGATAAAAATTGTTTCATAGTTAGGTTTTGTTGGAGAGTATCCATGCGTACCAAATGTATATTTTTTACTAGGCGTAACATCTTTTTCGGTAATTTCTTTTATAAAATCTCCTGTATAGTTTTCAGTGAAATAATACCCTTCTCGTGCTTCTAACATGAATAAACAATTACCGTCTGCACCGCAGTCTTTCGCAGCTTCATCATGAAGTATAAATTCAATTCCGTTTTGTTTATTTTGAAGTAGCTCTTCAAGGAGTAGTTGTACCTCCCGAATTGTATCCGTATCATTTTTGTCCTTTACATATACATAGGCAGAGCCGTCGCAACTTTGGCAATAGGCTTTCCAGTCTACTAATTTTCTTTTTTTATTAAGAGATATAAGTCCTCTTTGATGGAATAGCACATTTAATTGTATGGATTTGTTTTCACTTAAAGCGCTATGATCACCAAGGGCAATAATTGTACTTTCTTCGTATAAGTCACTTTCTTTTAGTGCTTGAATAATTTTCCCTAGACGTTCGTCGTGTCTCTGGATAGCAGCTATTGTTTCGTTAGATTCAAAGCCGTGATAGTGTCTTTGTGTGTCTAGATCGGTGAAATGTACGAACATGATATTAGGCTTTTTCGTCTGGATTGTATGCACAGCAGAGGCGAGGACGAAATCATCCAGCTCTGGTTGTGATAAACCATTTCTTATATAGCCGAAACGACGATTTAAATCTAATTGGTATAGTGGGCTACCGCTAAATAAGGAAACTAACACTTGATTTTGCCAAGGTCTATTTGGAAAAATTTCTGGTAAATTGTAATCGATGTTCGCTCTTCCAGTAACAGGCCATAGAAGGGCAGCTGTCGTTAAATTTGCTTTGCGCGCTTCATCATACAATGTTGTTCCTTTTATTGATTTTCGGTACCAATGCCAATCAGGTGATTCACGCCCTGGTTGAAGTAACGTATTGCTAACAACACCGTGCTTGTTAGGGTAATTACCGGTTACGATTGTTGAGTGGCTTGGATATGTTACAGAAGGATAAATTGGTTCTACTTTTTCGACAACCGTGCCCTTTTTTATTAGAGATTGGAAATGAGGTAGTTTTTGTAGTATAGGAAAATCTAAAGCTGATAAACAGTCGAATGATAAAATAATGACATGGTTTGTTAATGCTTTATCCATAAAGTTCCCTCCTGATTATATAAAACCTATTCTTATATATTACTATTAATACCTAGTAATAAAAATATATTTTTATGTGAAAATTTATTATTTATTTTCAGAAAAATTAAACATATAATTAAGTATAAGGGAATCTATGGAAGGAGGAAACACTATGGATTGGTTAGATGGATTTGGTATCTTTTACATCATTGGCGGAATCACGATTATCCTTGTATTTGCTATTTCATATTTACTAAAGAAACGGTTTCCAGACAAACAGTTCGATATTATATTTGCACTTAGTTTAATACTTCTTTGCTTAGCGTCCTTTCCCGTTACAATGATTGTTATTGGTGGGTGGGAAGGAATGGGATATGGATTTATTGGTTTCTTCGTCCTACTTGGTACACTTATCGGTATGATTGCACATCAACTTGTGAAAATTACGCGGAAAAGCTACGTATAAAACTGCAAAAAATGAAAAGAATATATAAAAATAAGAAAATTAGCTATTGTTTTAAAAAAGAATTTGTATTATGATAATCAACAAATTTATTTCGTTATAACGATGAAAAAGGACTAGTACATGTTCAACCTTTTTAGCAGAGAGAGAATCCGTCAGGCTGAAAGATTCTTAAAAAGGCAATATGGAACCTGCCTTTGAGTTCTGCATATGCAGCGGGAATTTCCCGTTATCAAAAAGAGAGCATGCGCAATTTTTGTGCATGAATCAGGGTGGTAACGCCGACAAAGCTCGGTCCCTATTTAGGGACGCGGGCTTTTTTGTATTTTCTAGAAGGAGGAAGACTGACTATGGCAAAAGAACAAGTGCAAGCCATTACGAAGATGGAAGAGGACTTTGCGCAGTGGTATACCGATATTGTAAAAAAAGCCGAACTTGTTGATTATTCAAGTGTAAAAGGATGCATGATTTTACGTCCGTATGGTTATGCCTTATGGGAGAATATGCAGAAGGTGATGGATGAGAAGTTAAAAGAAACTGGCCATGAAAATGTATATATGCCAATGTTTATCCCAGAGAGTTTATTGCAAAAAGAGAAGGATCATGTTGAAGGATTTGCTCCTGAAGTAGCATGGGTTACGCATGGTGGAGATGAAAAGTTAGCGGAAAGACTTTGTGTACGTCCTACATCTGAAACTTTATTCTGTGAGCACTTTTCAAAAATTGTGCAATCCTATAATGATTTGCCAAAGTTATATAATCAGTGGTGTTCAGTAGTTCGTTGGGAGAAGACAACTAGGCCGTTCCTTCGTACGACTGAATTTTTATGGCAAGAGGGTCATACAATCCATGAAACGGCAGAAGAATCGCAGGCTGAAACATTAAATATTTTAAACTTATATGCTTCTTTCTGTGAGGATTATTTAGCAATACCAGTTATTAAAGGACAAAAAACAGAAAAAGAGAAGTTTGCTGGAGCAAAGGCAACTTATACAATTGAAAGTTTAATGCATGATGGAAAAGCACTTCAAACAGGAACCTCTCATAACTTTGGGACGAATTTCTCAGAAGCATTTGATATTAAGTTTTTAGATCGTAACGGTAAGTGGCAATATGTGCACCAAACATCTTGGGGTGTATCAACAAGAATGATAGGCGGGCTAATAATGGTTCATAGTGATAATAATGGACTTGTAATGCCACCAAAAGTCGCTCCAGTGCAAGTTGTTATTGTACCAATTGCTCAGCATAAAGAAGGAGTTTTAGCAAAAGCAACAGAGTTACAAGCACATATTCAAAAGGTTGCACGAGTAAAAATAGATGCTAGTAATAAAACACCAGGCTGGAAATTTAATGAGTATGAAATGAAGGGGATTCCAATTCGATTAGAAGTTGGCCCTAAAGATATTGAAAAGAATCAAGTTGTACTTGTAAGAAGAGATACGAAGGAAAAAGAGTTTGTACCAATGGATCAATTAGAAGAACGTATTCCAGCATTACTTGAAGAAATTCATATTGCTTTATTTAATAAAGCAAAAGCATTTCGCGATGAGAATACGTATGTTGCGACAAATTTCGAAGAGATGAAAAAAATAGCTGATGAAAAGCAAGGCTTTATTAAGGCAATGTGGTGCGGGGAATTAGCTTGTGAAGAAAAACTAAAAGAAGAAGTTGGCGTATCTTCACGTTGTATGCCTTTTGAGCAAGAGCATTTAGCTGAAGAATGTATTTGTTGTGGTAAAGAAGCTAAACAAATGGTGTATTGGGGAAAAGCGTATTAATACTTTTTCTGATAGGTGATAAAAGGACTTTGGGCTGCATAATAAAATGTAATCCAAAGTCCTTTTTAATTTTATACAGTATTTCATGTACTTTTTAGATGGAAGGATGTTGTTCTTATTTTACGTTTTTACGACGAATAAACAGTAACATACCAATTAGGAATGTTGAAAGCCCCATTAAAATAGATATAGGGTAATGCGTTGCAGTATTAGGTAATTTATCACCTTGTTTTTTCGTATTATCTTTTACATTACCCCCTTGAGAACCGTTGCCCTCCTGAGAATTGCTATCGCCTTTAACACGATTGCCACCTTGAGAGCCATTACCCCCTTGAGAACTGCTATCACCTTTAACACGATTGCCGCCTTGAGAGCCATTGCCGCCAGAACCGTTACCACCAGAACCGTTACCGCCAGAACCATTGCCACCAGAGCCATTGCCGCCAGAACCGTTACCGCCAGAACCATTGCCACTAGAGCCGTTGCCGCCAGAACCATTGCCACCAGAACCGTTACCGCCAGAACCGTTACCGCCGGAACCATTACCGCCAGAACCGTTGTCACCAGAGCCACTGCCGCCAGAACCGTTGCCACCAGAACCATTGCCACCGGAACCGCTGCCGTCAGAGCCACTACCACCAGAACCGTTACCGCCAGAACCGTTGTCACCAGAGCCACTGTCGCCAGAGCCGTTGCCACCAGAACCATTGCCACCGGAACCGCTGCCGTCAGAGCCACTACCACCAGAACCGTTACCGCCAGAACCATTGCCACCAGAACCGTTACCGCCGGAACCGTTGTCACCAGAACCGTTACCGCCGGAACCATTGCCACCAGAGCCACTGCCACCAGAACCGTTACCGCCGGAACCATTGCCACCAGAACCGTTACCGCCAGAACCATTGTCACCAGAACCAGTATCGTCCTGAGAACCGTTATTTCCTGGAGGTATATTATTATCCTTTGAGTTTCCTTCTGCAAAATGATCGCTATTTTGTACAATGGCGTTTGTTAATGGTTGGAAATTTTCAGTTGTAGCATTACCGATATTTAAACCGCTAAAAAAAGATAAAGAGAGTGTTGATGCTAAAATGAAGATTTTCGTCATGGTTTTCCTCCTAAGAAATTAATGTTCCATCTAAAATACATCCCTTTGTAATATTTCTTAGGAAAAAGAGTTTTATGCAAAAAAAACTATATATAGAAAAAGGTGGTGTATTTGTCAAAGCAGAAAAGAGTTAATGTAGATTTCCTACAAATAGTAGAGGGGGAGAATTTACATTCATAACGGTAGAGGAAGTGGCAGCAGATGAAAGAGTATATAGCGTTTGATATTGGCGGTACGCAAATTAAGTATGGTATTGTTTCAGAAATAGGGAGAGTATTAAAGCGTCAAACAGTTGCAACAGAAATTCATTTAGGCGGAGAACAAATTATTCAAAAACTTATATATGTATCCAAAAAAATAATGAATGAACATACTATTACCGGAATCGGTATTAGCACTGCGGGAATTGTTGATATTAATAAAGGAATTGTGACGGGAGGTGCGGATCATATTCCGGGATATAGTACTATTCCTATTATTGATAGATTGCAAGAGATATTAAAAGTTCCAGTATCGATTGACAATGATGTGAATTGTGCAGCGTTTGGAGAAAAGTGGAATGGTAGTGGAAGAGAGAAAGATAACTTTATTATGCTCACCCTTGGAACAGGGATTGGGGGAGCAATTTTTATAGATGGAAAATTGTACCGAGGACATTCATTTAGTGCTGGTGAATGGGGGAATATGTTAATAGAAGAAAAAACGTTTGAAGAGGTTGCTTCGATTTCAGGATTAATTCGACTTGTAAGCAAATATAAAGGCAAAGGCAAGTGGAATGGGAAAAGAATTTTCGAGTTGTATGATAAAGGAGATCGGGAAGTTGCTCAAGCAGTTGGGATTTTCTTTAAACATTTGGCAATCGGAATTAGTAATCTTGCTTATATTTTTAATCCAGAAACGATTATTATTGGTGGAGGAATTACCGATAGAGGAAATGAGTTTTTAAAAGAAGTAAAAGAAGAGGTCAGTAAATACTTAAATCAAGAGATTTATAATAATTGTGAGATTGAACTTGCGCAAAACGGTAATTGTGCAGGAATGATTGGTGCTATTTACCACTTCTTACATCATCATAAGTAAATTATATGAATGTTTTCATATAACTGAGAATTTATCCTTTTTATCGCTAGGTAAATAATGCTACAATATAAGAGAAGAATACAATATTTTCCGATTCGGAAAATGCTTTGTAGAAAGGGAGAAACTTCATGCCTATTATTTTAGAAAAAGGTCAAAAGATCGATTTAACGAAAGGACAACCAAAAGTAGCAAAACTACAGGTTGGCTTAGGCTGGGATCCAATTGGGCAATCAGGTGGATTTCTGTCTTCATTATTTGGAAGTAAACCAAATGTAGATTGTGATGCATCTGTTGTTATGTTAGAAGGAAATCGTTTTTTAAACAAAAATGATTTAGTTTACTTCGGAAATAAACTTTCTACTTGTGGTAGTATTATTCATTCAGGAGATAATTTAACAGGTGAAGGCGCTGGTGATGACGAAACAATTTTCGTAGAATTACATAAAGTTCCAAGCCGTATTAATCGTTTAGTATTCGTTGTAAATATTTATGACTGTGTAAATCGTCGTCAAGATTTCGGGATGATTCGTAATGCATATATTCGTATTCAAAACCCGCAAACTGGTGAAGAATTAGCACGCTATAATTTATCGGATAATTATGCTGGCAAAACAACTCTAATTGCAGGTGAAATGTATCGTCACGGAAGTGAATGGAAGTTTTCAGCAGTTGGAGAAGGCACGCAAGATAAAAACTTAAGTGAGATTGTATCACGTTATCAATAAAATAACCGAGGAGGAATTGTATATGGCATCAATTTCATTGAAAAAGGGACAAAAGGTAGACTTAACAAAAACGAATCCAGGTCTTTCGAAAGTTCTTGTAGGACTTGGTTGGGACACGAATCGTTATGACGGACAAAACGATTTCGACTTAGATGTTAGTATTTTCTTAGTAGGCGCGAATGGTAAAGTTTCAGGAGCTGAAGATTTCGTTTTCTATAATAATCCAAAAGGTGCGAATGGTGCTGTAGAGCATTTAGGAGATAACCGCACTGGTGAAGGTGAAGGCGATGACGAAGCGATTAAAGTAGATTTGAAAAATGTTCCTGCTCACATCGAACGTATTTGTTTCACAATTACAATTTATGATGGAGAAGGCCGTAGCCAAAACTTCGGACAAGTTTCTAATTCTTTCGTACGTATTCTTGATGAAGAAAAGAATGCAGAATTAATTCGTTACGATTTAGGAGAAGATTTCTCTATTGAAACAGCCGTAGTAGTAGGTGAATTATATCGTCATGCAGGTGATTGGAAATTCAATGCAATCGGAAGTGGATTCCAAGGTGGATTAGCGTCTCTATGTAATAACTTTGGTTTAGATGTAGAGTAATAGATTTGATTTATATATCCATCGGTGAAATGTATGTTTACTGATGGATATATTTTTAAAGATAAAAATATAGAGGTGAATATAGATGGTTATTCAATTACAAAAAGGCCAGAAAATCGATTTAGGTAAGACAAGCCCTGGTTTAACAAAAGCAGTAATTGGTCTTGGATGGGATATTAAATCTTATGACGGCGGAGCCGATTTCGATTTAGATGCATCTGCCTTTTTATTAGATGCAAACGGAAAATGTACGAAGGAAACTGATTTTATCTTCTATAATAATTTACAGTCTCCTTGTGGATCTGTTTTACATACAGGAGATAACCGTACAGGTGAAGGTGAAGGTGACGATGAGCAACTTGTTGTGGATTTGAAGAAAGTTCCAGCAGATGTGCACAGAATTGCTATTACAGTTACGATTTATGATGCAGAAGGCCGTAGTCAAAATTTTGGGCAAGTAGGAAATGCGTTTGTTCGTTTAGCGAATGAAGAAACGAGTGAAGAAGTTCTTCGTTTTGATTTAGGGGAAGATTTCTCCATCGAAACAGCAGTTGTCTTTTGTGAATTATACCGTCATAATGGACAGTGGAAGTTTAATGCAGTAGGAAGTGGATTCCAAGGTGGTTTAGGTGCGCTTGTAAGAGCGTATGGCTTGGATGCATAGAAAGGAAACGATATTCGTTTCCTTTTTTTGACCTTTCTATAAATCTAGCAAAGAATAGGGGATAAAGGTAAGATGAGTATTTTGCAAGGAATCCTTGATACGTATGCTCAGTTTTTCGACTTGGACATGTGGATTAAAGTGTTGCAGGATCCAGTATCTTGGGGATTAATTGGTACACTTGTTGTACTTGAAGGATTATTATCTGCTGATAACGCACTTGTGTTAGCGGTAATGGTAAAACATCTTCCGGAAGAAAAACGTAAAAAAGCATTATTCTATGGACTTATTGGAGCTTATGTGTTCCGCTTTATTGCGATTGGAATCGGAATGTTCTTAATTAAATTATGGTGGGTAAAACTTCTTGGTGCACTTTACCTTGCTTGGTTATCAGTAAAATACTTTATTGATAAGCGTAAAGGTGCAAGTGAAGAAGACGAAGCTCACGGTATGAATCAAAATAGTATTCTCTTTAGAATGTTTGGTGTCTTCTGGGGAACAGTTGCGATGGTTGAATTAATGGATATCGCATTCTCTGTAGATAGCGTACTTGCTGCATTTGGTGTATCTAATGAAGTTTGGATTTTACTATTAGGCGGAATGCTAGGTATTTTAATGATGCGTGGTATTGCTGGTGTATTCTTAAAATTGTTAGAGCGTATTCCAGAGCTTGAAACGACAGCATACATTTTAATCTTAATTATTGCAGCAAAAATGTTACTGTCTTTAATCGAGATTGAGATTAGTCATACACTATTCTTTATTATTTTAGTTGTAGCATTTGGAGCAACATTTATACTTCACTACATGAAGAATTCTGGACAAGCTAGAGAAGAAGTTGCAGCTACTAAAGAAGACAATAAATAATTGAAATGGGTTTGCTCGTTTTGCGAGCGCCCATTTTTTATAACCAAAAATAGTTTATAATAGAAGAAGGACTTAGAAAAAACGTAAATGTTTTTGGAGGTGAACTGTTGTGTTTTCACGTTTTACACTTCAACCATATGCATTAAAAGACGAATCAGATTTAAAGCAATTTGAAACGCTTTTAGAAAAACGCCCACAATATGAGCTGACAGAGAATGAGATGAAATTTAGTTATATAGCATGTCGAATCCTTGGCGTTCCTAATGATGTAGATGAATATTTTAATGAACTGTTTGATTATAGTGAAGCGAAAGGAATCGAAGTTTTACACGAACAAAATTTAAACAAAGTGATTGATTCGGAAAAGCTTCGTCATATTCAAGAAGTGTTCGGATTACATCAAGAAGCACCAAATGGTCTGACAGTAAATAGGCTAGTTGCACACTTATCTGGGAAACAACTTTTACCGAAAGTAGACAATCCTGATTTACAGCATTACATACATACGACGTTTATTTCACTATTGAAATTATATGAGAAGCAACATAATCAGTCGTTAAAGACAGAAGGCTTCCGTCGTTTCTTAATCGACATAATTAAACTAAGCGAAAATTACGTAGCGAAGTGGTTCTCTACGATTAATTATAAGAAACAAATGCCGCGTATCATTTGGTACGGTGATGCACAGGAAAGCCGTATATATTTCTTATACTTTCTTATTATGCTCGGTTGTGATGTGCTTTATTATCACCCAGAAGGAAAAGATGGATTTGAAAATATTGATGAAGAGGGAAGAACTTTTGTTGTATCTCATTCAAGTCGCATTTCGCTTGAACCATTCCCTGATCGTCGCCGTGAGCGTGTTGCAACAGTAGCGTATCAAGCTTCGAAAGAAATTGAACAAGTACTTCACCACGATAATTCACTGCTGTACAAGCCGTGGCAATTCCGTTCCTATACACCTGTAGCACGTACGTTAAAAACGACATATGATGAACTCTTTTTAATTACGAAAGAAAAGGCATTTGTACGCCCAACATTCTTTGTTGAAAATAAACATATTTATATTCCTTCTTTATTTGCGAAAATATCAGGCGTTTCAAAGAATGATAAAGAATATTTTCAACGATTAAAGGCTGTTACATCATTTGATAACAGTTTACTAATTAATACATTCCCATTTACGAAAGAGCAAAAAGCAAACTTCCAATATCATTATCGAGATGCATTGGACCGAGCTGGAAAATTGCATCCTGATCTAATTATGAATAGCCATTGGTGGCCGCATAAGCGTTTACCGGAAGGTTTACAGCATGGGATTGCAGAGGCGATTATCCATACGTGCGAAAGTGAAATGTGCAAACCAATTGCGAAAGAGACGAAACAAGATGTAGCGCTATATGTTTTCGCACAACTTTCTCAAATACCACCGAATATTTTAGAACAGCTTGAGAAATTTGATTATTCACAAGATGTACCGAAAATTGTTATATTTAATAATGAGAAGAGCGGAGAATTAACTCGTTCTGACGCTGTTTTATTACTATTTTTGAATCAAATTGGAGTAGATGTATTCCATTTCAATCCAACGGGAAGAAACGATATTGAACCGTATATTGAAGCGGGGGCATTTGATTCACATTGGCTTGAAGAGGTTAATTTCGATCTTGAGTTTCATGGTTCATCAGCCTATAAAAATTTATCACAAACAATAAAAGGACTATTTCGTCCATTTTTATAAGGAAAGGGAGAATACCATATGAATAACCCAGTCGTACTAGATCCGAAAACAGAATTAAATGAACAAACAGCACAAGATGTTCGCTTACAACTTAGACAAGATGCGGATGTACAACGTATTTATAATGCGGTAGATATTAAAGATCAATTAGAATTAATTGAACTTGGAAAAGAACCTTCTATGGAAATTTCACGTTTTGCTGATCAAATTTTACATACAATGTCATTATCAAAGATAGAAGATTCTGGTGAATTATTAAAACAGCTTGGTAAAATTATGGACCGATTTGATAGTAAAGACTTTGCGGAAGAAAAAAGTGGTTTCTTCTCACGTATGTTCAAAAAAGCGGATAAAATGATAGAACAAATCTTTAGTAAATATCAAACGATGGGCCGCGAAATTGATAAAGTTTATGTGGAAATTACGAAGTACCAAGATGAGATGAAAAAATCAATTGGTACGTTAGATGGCTTGTATGAGCAAAACTTAAAATATTATTTAGACTTAGAGAAGTACGTAGTAGCAGGAGAAATGTTATTAGAGCGTTTAAATACAGAGTTAGTTCCGATGTATGAAGAGCGTGTACGTAATAATGATCAATTAGCAGGTATTGAATTAGAGTCGCTTAAAAACTCTGTTGAAATTTTAGAACAGCGTATTGACGATTTAGAAAAAGCACGTATGGTTGCGTTACTTACAGCACCACAAATTCGTATGATTCAACGTGGTAATAATAAATTAATTGGTAAAATCAATACAGCATTTATTACAACGATTCCTATCTTTAAAAATGGTATCATTCAAGCGGTAAATGCCAAGCGCCAAAAGCTTGTTGCAGATTCTATGGCTGAACTGGATCGCCGTACAAATGAATTACTTAAGAAAAATGCACAAAATATCGCAACGCAAAGTGTAGAAGTAGCGAGATTATCAGGTTCTTCTAGTATTAAGATGGAAACACTTGAGGAAACTTGGAACATTATTTCAAGAGGTATGCAAGAAACACAACAAATTGAAGAACAAAATAAACGTGAGCGTGAAGAAAGCCGCAAGCGTATGGCTACATTAACAGAGAATATCAAAAAAGAATTACAAGGATAAAGTGAAACTTTAATCAGTGGGGTTTTGTTCATCACCACCGATTATTAGCCTTCACCAATTGGACACTTATGGGCAGTTAATCCATCACCTAACTTCTTTGCTCAAACTGAATTTTGAGGTGGGAGTTTTACTGCACGGAAAATAGCAGGATAAATGAAAAGGCAATGAGGAATATTCCTCATTGCCTTTTAGTTTTTCTTCACTAATTTAATGATTTCATTCACAACAAGCGGAATGATACTTAATAAGAGAACAAATCCCCAATCTCGCATCGTTAATGCATGTACACCGAATATATTTGCAAGGGGCGGGATGGAGATGATACAAACTTGCATAAGAACACCGATAAGGAGGGAGAAGACTAAATATTTATTTGTAAAGATCCCAATTGAAAAAATCGATTTCGTTCTTGAACGCAAGTTAAATGAATGAACGAGCTGAGAAAAACTAAGAACGACAAATGCCATCGTTTGAGCGTGTAATAGAGCATCGTCATCAATTCGCTCTGGGAAAAGAGGAAATAAATTTGTATCTCCAGTATAGAATTTTGCTCCGGCGATAAAAGCTATTAGCGTTAAAAGTCCAATGATAACTCCATTGAAAATCAGGAAAGGAACGCTGCCGCTAAATAAGCTTTCTTTTGCATGTCGTGGTTTTTCCTTCATCACATCTGGGTCTTCAGGATCAACCCCAAGTGATAATGCAGGCAGTGTATCTGTAATTAAATTCACCCACAAAATGTGAATAGGTCGTAGTGGTGTTGCCCAGCCGAGTAAAATGGCTAAAAATAAAGCGATAATTTCTCCGAAGTTACAAGAGAGTAGGAAGAGAATTGATTTTTTTATGTTGCGATAAATATTTCTACCTTCTTCAACGGCTTTCACGATAGATGAGAAATTATCATCTGTTAACACGACATCTGCTGCCCCTTTTGCAACGTCTGTTCCTGTAATGCCCATCGCTACGCCAACATCAGCTTGCTTTAAAGATGGTGCATCATTGACACCGTCACCAGTCATAGAAACGATATTTCCTTTCGCGCGTAATGCCTTTACAATTTTCACTTTATGCTCAGGAGAGACTCTAGCGAATACATTTAAATGATTAATTTTGCTAGCTAGTTCTGTATCAGAAACGTTATCTAATTCAGTTCCAATCATAATTTCCGATATTTCTTCAGCAATGCCAAGTTCTTTGGCAATTGCAAAGGCGGTATCTTTATGGTCACCAGTAATCATAACTGTGCGAATACCGGCTTTTTTACATTCTGTAATTGAATCTTTCACTTCAGTTCGTGGTGGATCAATCATACCGACAAGACCAATAAAGATAAGATTTTCTTCAAGATGGTTTATATCCACATTGTTTGAATTGTATTGTTTAAATGCGAATGAAAGTACTCTTAAAGCTTCTTGAGACATTGCTCCGGCAGCTTCTAATATTTGATTTTTATCAGAATCAGTTAAAATCTCGATTTTGCCGTTTTTAAAAATATGGGTACATCGAGGTAAGAGTTTATCAATAGCGCCTTTCGTCATGCTATAGTAGCCTTCATCGTATGTATGTACGGTTGACATCATTTTACGATCTGAATCGAAAGGTACTTCGTTAACACGTTCATGTATTTTTTCTAAATGATCTTTTTGCATGTTAAAAGTGGTTCCAGCAACGAGAAGTGCAATTTCAGTCGGGTCTCCCGTTTGTGATTCGTTAGTGTAAGAAGCATCATTACATAGCACCATATTTTCTAACAATAGACGTTGCGCATCATTATTTACATTTAAACTTTCTAAGCGATCGTATGTGTTATCACTATAAAAGTGAGTAACGGTCATTTTATTTTGCGTTAACGTACCTGTTTTATCTGAACAAATAATTGTGACAGAACCGAGGGCTTCAACAGCTGGTAGTTTCCGAATGATAACGTTTTGTTTAATCATACGTTGCACACCAATTGCAAGAACGATGGAAACGATAGCTGGCAAGCCTTCTGGAATAGCTGCAACGGCTAAACTAATAGCAGTCATAAACATTTCTAACGTATCCCGGCCTTGTAAAAAACCGATGAGGAACATAACTATACAAATAGCTACAGCGACAAAGCCTAAATATTTTCCGACTTGTGCTAAGCTTTTTTGAAGTGGTGTCATATCATCGTCTGCTTCATGTAAAAGGGTAGCAATCTTACCAATTTGTGAGTTCATTCCAGTTTCAACAGCAACACCGACGCCTCTTCCGTATGTTACAAGAGTGGACATAAATGCCATGTTTTTTTGATCGCCGAGTGGTACTTGCTCATCACTTTGCATGGAAGGGTGGTAGATTGCATCTTTATCAACAGGGACAGATTCGCCAGTTAGAGCAGATTCTTCAACTTTTAAATTTGCGGTTTCAATAAGGCGTAAATCGCATGGGATATATCGTCCGGCGTCGAGCATAACGATATCCCCTGGAACGACGTGCTCAGATGGAATTTCTTTTAGTTCACCATTTCTCTTGACGATAGCTTTAGGTGTTGCCATCTTTTTCAATGCCTCTAAAGCTTGTTCTGCTTTCGATTCTTGGACAACACCGATAACAGCATTTAAAACTACAACAAGCGCGATAATACTGGCATCCGCCCATTCACCTACAAAGGCAGAAATAAGGGCAGCAATAATAAGGACATATACGAGGACGTCATTAATTTGGGCGAAAATACGCTGCCATAAAGTGCGTTTTTGTTTTGTAGCTAATTCATTAGAACCGTATTGCTTTAAACGTTCACTTACAATCTCATCTGTTAAACCGTTTTGTTCGTTTGTTTCTAGGTCAATCAATGTTTGATCTTTCGTCTTACTGTACCAATTGCTCATAAGTAAGCACCTCCAGTAAAAACAGTTAGCAATGGTAGTGTTGCTATTATTTGTGAGTAGTATGTATGGAGAAAAAATCTAAGGTGAGGTTCTACTTCTATTGTACAATATTTTACAGTTGGTTGAGGGAAAGAGAAGAGTTGTCATGAATTTGTTGGAAATAAAAAAGAGCCTCATAATAAGAGAGGCTTTTTTACTTTTTAATTAATGTACCTAATTCTTCTGTAATAGCTTGCATTTCACTAATGCTGAATGTTTCACGTTTCATAACATGATCATAAATGTCACGTAAATCTTCGTACATTTCTTCGTTAAAACTAGCAGCTCTCATCGCTCCAGCATTAACCATACGTAATTTTTCTTTAATAGCTTCGACCATGTATTCAACGTTTTCTTCTGACTTTACGGATAAATCCACCGAAGTGTCCCCCTTTAAAATAACATAAGGCTATCTTAACATTTTTTATCATTTTCGTTAATGAATCTTTTCAATCCCATTAAATTAGTAGGGATTTCCTTTATATTTAATAATTGGTTGTTTATACTATAAGTATATATGAAGAAATGCACCAAGAAGGGAAGAAACAAAAATATGGTTCAAGTATTGTTTGTTTGTCTTGGGAACATTTGCCGTTCTCCGATGGCAGAAGCGATTTTTCGAAATCTTGTCGTAAAAGAGGGACTTGAAGAGAAAATTGTCATTGATTCTGCAGGAACTGGAGATTGGCATGTTGGTCATCCGCCACATAAAGGAACACAAAAAATTTTAAAAGAAAATGCAGTCACTTTTGAAGGAATTAAAGCAAGGCAAGTAGAAAAAGAAGACTTAACAAAGTTTGATTATATTATTGCCATGGACAACAAGAATATAGCAGATTTAAAAAGTTTAGGTAAAACTGGAGGCTATATTGGTAGGCTGTCCGACTTTGTTCCAGACGGTGGCTGGACAGACGTTCCTGACCCTTACTATACAGGGAATTTCCAAGAAGTATATGACCTTGTAACAGAAGGGTGTGCAAAGCTATTAGCTTTCATTCGAAATGAACAAGGAATATGAGGAAGCTTAGAAAGAAATACTTTCTAACATAAGAAATGAAAGGGTGAAGGAATATGGCAAAGAAAAATAATATTGCTCGAAACATTGCGATTGGTGTAGCTGCAGGTGTAGCTGTATCCATGTTAAAGAAAGAAAACCGTGAAAAAGTAAAAAATACAGCAGAAAAAGCAAAAACAAAGATGATTGAAATTGGTGAAAATGCAAAGATCAAAGAAAAAGTGCAAACTGTTACAGATAAAGGACGCGAACTTGCTGATTTCAATGTGGTAAAAGCGAAAGTAGCAGAAATTAAAAAATTAACGCCATCTGTTGTAGAGACGTTAAAAGAAACGAAAGAAATTTTTAGTAAGAAAAAAGTTGAGCCAGAAGAAAAGCCAGAAACGATTGAAATTCAAGCTGTATCTCCAAAGGTAGATGAGCTGAAAGCAGAAGAAGAGCCAGTAGTTGCTGAAGATGGTGGTATGAAAGAAGCGCGTGAATTATTTATAAAAGACTCAAATGCAGTGGAAAAAAAAACTGAAGCGTACATTGAGTTAAAGCAAGATAAAGAAGAGAAGAAAAGCGTTTAAACATATATGAGAAAAATTTTAGAAAAGGTGAGAAGAAATCGTACTTATTCGTTTGGTAAAGATTTATATGACCGGACGATGCGCGATGATGTAGCGGGCTTGGCAGCACAGCTCGCTTATTTCTTCTTGCTTGCAATTTTTCCTGGGCTCGTTTTCTTAATTACGCTTCTTGGATTTATTCCCATTCAAACAGAGGATGTGCTTAGTTTATTAGAGGTTTATGTACCAGATGATGCAATGAACTTAATTGAGGTAAATGTAGATAAAGTTGTAAACCAGCAAAATGGTGGTTTATTATCATTTGGTTTATTATCCATGTTATGGTTTGCCTCAAATGGTGTTAATGCGGTTATGAATGCTTTTAACCGCGCTTATGACGTAAAGGAAACACGTTCTTTTATTACAACAAGAGCGTTATCAATTGTGTTTACATTAGCTATTATTTTTATGATTGTCTTTGCGTTAATTGTTCCGGTATTCGGACAAGTTATTGGAGCAGCAGTGTTTAAAGCACTCGGTTTATCAGATAGTTTTTCTTTCGTATGGAGCATTACACGATTAGTAGCGAGTTTCTTCGTACTATTTGCTTTGTTTAGTTTCTTATATACATTTGCACCAGATCGAAAGTTAAAAAGAAGAGAAGTTATTTCAGGGGCGTTATTTGCTACTGTAGGATGGATTGTGGTGTCTTACTCATTTGCTTATTATGTAGATAAGTTTGCGAATTACGCCAATACATATGGTGGTCTCGGTGGTATCATTATTTTAATGTTATGGTTTTATTTAACTGGATGGGTAATTTTACTTGGCGGTGAAATTAATGGTTTACTCCACCATTATAGAACCGGTGACAATAATTCCCGTAATGAATAATGAGTTCTTGTTCCATAATAAAAAGGAACAGGGGGGATATTTCATGAGTAATAATAAAAAGAACCATAATAATAAAAGTAATAATAAACAAAAGAGCAGTTCGCATCCAAAGCATAAAACGAGTAGCAGTGCGAACGGTCATAATAGCTATCACTAAAAAAAACGGGTCCTCTATGAGGGACCCGTTTTATTTGCTTCCTTTTAGTAATCGTAAGCCATTCAAAATGACAAGAATCGTACTTCCTTCATGACCAATAACACCGAATGGAAGAGCTAAAAATTGCAAGAAGTTTGAACAAATTAGCATGGCAATAACGGCTAGCGAAAAGATTACGTTTTGCTTCACAATACGGTTCATTTGTTTTGATAAACGAATTGCTTGGGAAAGGCGAGATAGTTCGTTCTTCATCAGTACAACATCTGCAGTTTCTAAAGCTACATCTGTTCCTTCTCCCATTGCGACACCAATGCTAGCAGTAGCTAGGGCAGGTGCATCATTTATACCGTCTCCAACCATTGCTACTGTACCGTATTTTTCTTTTAACTTTTTAATCGTTTCAACTTTTGTTTCTGGTAAGCATGATGCGTAATATTCCTTTATATTACTTTCAGAGGCAATTGCTTTTGCCGTTTCTTCATTATCTCCAGTAATCATAATTGCTTCGACACCAATGCTTTGTAAATCACGAATAGCAGCTATTGTTTCTTGGCGAAGCGTATCTTTTAAAGCGATAAGTCCAAGAATGCCTCCCTCATCACTAATATAAACGACAGTTTTACCTTCTTTTTCAAGTGAGGCAGAAATACCATTATGAAATGTCTTTGTTTCTTCACCGATAAAATCAGCTTTACCTATTTTATAAGCGTTGTTTTCCAATATTCCTTTTAGACCAAAACCAGTTACATCTTCAACCTTTTCTGGTTTTTTTAAAGTAATGTCGTACGCATGTTGTGCATATTTAACAATGGATTCAGCTAAAGGATGTGTAGAGTGACTTTCAATTGATGCTGTAATATAAAGTACTTCTTTTTCTGTTATATTTTCTCGAACATATACATCTGTTACGGTAGGTTTACCTTCTGTTAATGTTCCTGTTTTATCAAACGCGATTGCTTTCACAGAAGCAAGGCGTTCTAAATGTATACCGCCTTTAAAGAGAATACCGTTTCTCGCTCCGTTAGAAATGGCTGATAACGTAGCTGGTGTAATGGCAGCTACGAGCGCACAAGGAGATGCGACTACAAGTAAGATCATAGCGCGATAAAACGTTTCATTCCAGCTCCAGTCAAGTAAGAAATGAGGAACGAACATCATAAGCGCAACAACGAGTAGTACACCTTTTACGTATGTTCCTTCAAACTTTTCAATGAATAGTTGTGATGGTGATTTTTCACTTTGTGCACTTTGGACGAGACGGATAATCTTTTGGAATAATGTTTGATCGCTCGGCTTCGTAATTTTAACTTCGATAGCACCACGTAAATTTACAGTACCTGCAAATACTTCATCGCCATGTCTTTTCTCATTTGGAATAGGTTCTCCTGTGATTGCTGCCTCATCGATATTTGTTTCACCGTTATGAATCGTACCGTCAGCAGGAACACGTTCACCGGGTTTAATTAAAATAATGTCGTTAATTTGTAACTCTCCAACAGGAACACGTTCCTCAGTTCCGGTGGAAATACGTAATGCTTCTTCAGGCTGTAAGTCAAGAAGAGCGGAAATTTCTTTTTGGCTCTTACTTAACGTATAAGATTCCATAGCACCGCTGAGTGCAAAGATGAAGATTAAAATAGCCCCTTCTGCCCAGTAGCCAATAATTGCAGCACCAATAGCTGCAAAGAGCATTAGCATTTCAACATTTAGCTCTTTTTCTTCAATCGTATCTTCAATTCCTTCTTTTGCTTTTGCATATCCACCAACTATATAAGCAAGGATATAGCAAGTAATACCTACATTCATTGCATCGTTCTTTGTAAATAACCAACCAACTAAAATAAAAATACCAGATGCTACTGCAAATACAAGTTCATAATGTTTTTTTAATGTGTCCCATAAAGAGGGATGAGAAATTGTTTCTTTTGCGTGTAACGTTTTTACTTCTGAGTTCATTACTACTCGCTCCTTCCGAATTCTTATTGAGAAAAATAATCAAAATCGAAACCCCTATAAAACGACGAAAGCTGCCATCCATAATGGATAGCAGCATTTCTGTTGAATCTGTTTTTAATAGTTATTATGTTGTAATTATTCTATAGTATATCATATGTTTTTATGAGATGGTACGGTTTTGTTTCAAGTATAAACGGAAAACTTGTGTTTTCGCAATTCCTTTGGTATATATGAATATTGTTCATAAAAAGGTCGGAAAGGAAGACAACAAGTGAAGACAGAGAAATTTTTTACCCATCCGATTGGCGTATTTATTGCTGCAATAGTAGCAACTTTTTTATGGGGAAGCGCATTTCCTTTTATTAAGTTAAGTTATGCTGAACTTGGAATTCAACCACAAGAAGTTGGAGAACAAATATTATTTGCCGGTTATCGCTTCTTGTTATCTGGAGTCATGCTCTTATTATTCTTTAAAGTGTTAGGAAAAGATATGAGCTTCAAAAAAGGAACGGGGAAACAGTTAATACAAATTGGTTTATTCCAAACGTTTCTTCAATATATCTGTTTTTACATTGGAATGAGTTATAGTTCGGGAATTGAAGGAGCTATCATTTCAGGGACATCATCATTCTTTCAAATTTTACTCGCCCATTTTTTATATAAAGATGATGCCCTCAATATGAGAAAAATAATTGGCGTATCGATTGGCTTTTGTGGCGTCGTTTTAGTAAATGTGCCGAGTGATGGTAGCTTATCATTTCATTTTGGAATCGGAAGCTTATTACTTCTTAGTGCAGCAATGCTGTATTCATATGGAAACATATTAGCGAAAGAAGGTAGTAAAACGTTAGATGTTGGCTATATGACAGCATACCAAATGATGTTTGGTTCTATAGGATTATTATGTATAGGGGCTTTACAAGTTGGAGTAATGCCATTTACATTTAGTCTACATGCACTACTTATGCTGATTTATTTATCTTTCTTATCTGCAGCTGGTTTTTGCATTTGGAATACAATTATGAAGTACAATAAGGTTGGAAAAGTATCTATGTATATGTTCTTTATACCCGTATTTGGTGTGTTATTATCGAGCATGATTTTAGGTGAAGCAATTCATTCATTTGTGTTACTCGGTTTAGCATGTGTAGCCGCGGGAATTATTGTGGTAAATCGGACGCCAGCTAAGCAAAAAATAGAGAAAGAAAAACAAGTAGCATAGAAAGCAGAAAAGCGATTACAATGGAAGAACAGTACTGTTCTTCTTTTTTATAGAAAAAGGATAATAGACTAAGTGTAACGAAAAAAGATACAAAAAGCATTTATTGAGGAGAACATATTATGAATCTACTTTACGTGGTGTTAATTGGGCAAATACTTCTTTTTTTAATTGGTGCAATTTATGCAATGCGGCAGACAAAAAGAACGAAAGATAATATGCCGTTACCTTTAGCAATCCGTCTTATTCTTAGTTTTTCTTTAACAGGTAGTGCAATTTGGATATGGTTACAAGATCCATCTGTAGAGTATAGTACGTGGGTTGCACTTGGTATGACTTTATCGACTGTGGGAGATTTGTTTATGGCTGGGCTGATTCCAATTGGTCACAGGTTAATTGGTGGGATGGTTACTTTCGCTCTTGCTCATTGTTTTTATGTAAAAGCATTTTTGCAAACAGGAATTTCGTGGAATGGTTTTTGGATTGGCTTACTCGTATATGGGCTCTTTCTAATTGTAGGATGGTTCTTCTTTATCCGAAATGATAAACAGGATAAATTGTTTACGATAGGAGCTCTAATTTACGGATTGTGGGTTGGAGGAATGGCTTGCTTTGCATTCGCCTTATATTATGAAAATACAGGAATATGGTGGATACCAGCGTTTGGTGGTTTACTGTTTGTGATTTCTGATTTTATTATTGGCGTGACAGATATCGGAGGGCGTAAATTGAAGTATGAGCCACTTTGGATTTGGTTTACATATGTAGCTGCTCAAATGTGTATTGTATATGTGGGATTATAAAAAGATACTCTCAAAATAGTGAATAGACTATTTTGAGAGTATCTTTTTTGCTTGTTTAATTTGATCAGTATTACCATTTTGAAATTTCTAATATTATAATTTTATAATTCAGAATTTTGTAGAAAAATATCGGTTGTATTATTTATAATAAAAGTAAAAAGATGATGAGATGGTGAAATGATGCAAAAGAAAAAACGTTGGCGTGAATTCTTTGGAACTATTGCAATTGCATGTTTATTGGTGTTTTTGGCGAAAATTTTTGTGTTTTTCCCTACGACTGTAAAAGGAGCATCTATGAGGCCAACGTTGCAAGATGGAGATAAGGTAATTGTTAATAAGTTAGCAAAACAATTTGAAAGCTATGGGAGAGAAGATATTATTGTTGTGAAAACAGATAATTTTTATGTCAAAAGAGTGATTGGATTATCTGGAGATATAATTGAGATGAGAAATGATCAATTATATGTAAATTCTGAAGTGAAAGATGAAGAGTATTTGGATAGTAATAAAAAACAAGCAGAAAAAAAACTTATGAATTTAACAGAGGACTTTGGACCAATTACAGTTCCCGAAAATAAGATTTTTGTTATGGGAGATAATCGCTTAATAAGTAAAGATAGTAGAAATGGTTTAGGTTTTATTGATAGAGAAGATGTGTTAGGAAAGTTAGCAGGCATTTATTATCCGTTTGAACATATGAAAATAATAAAGTAAAAAACCAAGCAAATTTTAGTTTGCTTGGTTTTTTTTGTTAAACAGTAGGAGATTCGTTTGATACAAAAATATCTTCATGTTTCTTTGTAGTACTTAAAACGAATTTATGTTGTAGCAATTGTAGTTTAAATAATGCCAAAGGATCATGATATGTTTCTGGATTGCTTCTTAGCGTTGCTAATGTTTGCTCGTCTTCCTTTATCTCAAGTTGAGCTGCATCTACATTTTGTTTCAATATATTAAGTGGATCTTTGAAGAACATCATGATATCACGTTCTAATGCACCTTCAAATACTTCAAATTGAAGGAAGAATTGTTTTGAAATTGTGTGAGCAATTTCTGTATAGTCTTCTGTTTCAATATATTGTTTATATTTGTTGGCGAGCATAGATTGGTTTTTTTGCATATTACCAAATAATTTTCCGGCACTTTTTAAGAAAAACTGTGTCGGTGTAAAGCGTAATAAAATATTGATGTTCGTTACTGTAATTCGATTTGTCATTCGTACAACATCTCGATTCCAATCATCTAATAATTTGAAATCGCAAGGAAGTTTCATACGTTCTTCTTTATATAATTTATTAAACGTTTCACTCATTTCATCTAAATAAGCTTGAGCTTGAATAAATTCATTATGTGCTGTTTCAATCCATTCTTGAATAGACCCAGTAAATTTAGGAAGAAGTACCTGTTGTACATGCTTTTGAACTCGTTCATTCATTGCAGCATTTAATTCTTCATGAACTAATTTGAAATCACTATCTTCTTGAACAAGATCAGAGCAGCTCTGTAATAATTCAGGAATTTGAGAATGTATATCTCGTGTAATTTCTTCTTTCGTTAAAAGATAGGATTCGGTAATAGAACGAATTTTATCTTTTTCAAGAGCAGTAAGGTTATTAATAAATCCAGTAAGTTTCACTGAGATGTGTTTATTCCAGCGTACGGATTTTACTAATGTATTTTCTAATTCCACACGTTCATTTATGAGATAAGCAATTGTCTTTTGCGTAAACCATATTAGCTTTTCTATACGTTCTTTTTCTATATCGCGTTTTGCAAGATTAGAAAGAATAGATTCTGTTACATCTCCAAGTTGCTGGCTACTCTCTTGCGAAGGAGAGTATGGGAAGAATTGTGCATCTGGAAAATGTACTTTAAGTTTACTAATTAGTTTTTCATCAGTAGTCGTATTATTTGTGTGTGATACGAAGTGAATTTGTAAGTTTGGTACTTGTTCACGTAAATAAATTAACGTATCAATTTCTTGACTATGCAATGGTGAAGAAGAATTTAATACGTATACAAGGCTATCTGCTGCTTGTAAGTATTCAAAGTATGCATTGTTTTTATCCAATTGTCCTTGAATAGATGGTGTAATAAGAAATGTAAACTTATTTTTTCTTAAAAACCTACTTGGTAGCTTAATTTCTATACATTTTTTCTCAAGTTCTGACTGAGCAGATGTAGCCGTTATTTGATGGAATTCATCAAGGTTAGGGATATTTCTTATATCTAACTCGGTAAATTCTGTTATTTCAGTTTGACTAGCGTCTTTAAATAGAATAGGAGTTGTTAAAGTTTCAGTTAAGATGTTCTCTCCCAATATTGAATTAACAAATGATGTTTTATCATGGTCACTAGTTCCAGCTATTAGTATTGGTGTGACATTTAAATCACATAGTTCATGGACGAGTAGCGTAAATTGATGACTTAAATCTACATCATTTTTCTCAGCCCATACAGCGATTGTTTCGAATAAATGAGAAACTGTTTCCATATTTACATCTGCTTCAGCTGATGTATTAGAAAGTAAGGATCCAGCACTTTTTACGAGTAATGATTCTAAAGTTGTAGGTGAGACTTCATTCCATGCTAACACTGCTGCAGAGACAACTAGAGAATCTTTTGCTTTCGTTAAACTGAACCAATTTGTTAATAAATTTGGTACAAGTCCGTTTAATTCATGCATAAAATGATTTCCGGTAATTAATGCAAAGTATGTTTCTTGGTAGCGAGTAGAGATTTCATTCCAATCGTCATTATTGTCTGTTTCAATATGCAAGAATAAATGATTAATACTTTGAATCCAAGGAAGGTATAAGGATTCATGTTGATAGCTATTCCAAAGAGCAATAACAAGTTCTTTAAATTGAGCTTGATCAACAGCATATAGAGCTTTTAAAGACTCATAGAAATATTCAGGCTTAATATTTTTTGTAAATCCTTTGTTTATGTAAGTTATTAACGTATCAAACCAGTGTAAAGATTGTGTTCGGATACCTTCTTGAACAGCTAGTTCGATAGCGTTGTTCCAATCTTCTTGTTTTTCATAGAAAGAACGTGCAATTGCAGTAATATTTGGGTAATCCGGTTGGAATGCAACAGCTTCACTAATCGTCTTAAAAGCAAGTCCTAAACGATCTTGTTCGATATAAAGAGAAAGAAGTTGTAAGGAAACCTCCATCGTAAGAGTCGTATCTTCCGTTTGAATAGATTGATAAATTTCTTCTGCCTTTGGTAAGAATCCTAGTTCAAAATAAGCATCTGCAATATTTTTTGTCGCCCAAAGTGCAAGAGCATTATTTACTTTTTCCCATTTAAATATAGCTGCTTCAAAATCTTTATTTTGATAATAAAATTCACCTTGAGCAAATCGAATATTAGAAATGTTGGAGAATTCATTTTTAGATTCATTTATATATGCTTCACCGAGTACTTCCGATGCAGGAGTAGAAGTTTCTTCTGTTAAAAATGTTTTATAGTAAACTTTTTGAATAAATTGATTTTCAATGGTCATGTTCGTTCCCCCCTGTATAATTTAGAAAAATGATGTTGTATGTAAAAGGGTGTATGTTCTTTTAATAGGTAGAAGTTGCATTATATAGACCAAACTATGTTTTTGCTAGATATATCATTTTTCTTGAGAGTTAAACCGTTGCGAAAAGTAACTTTCCTTTATTGTAACAAAAAAACACGCATATGAATTTTTATTTTTTATCGGGTTATTTGCGGGCAATAAGAATCTAATCTCAAAATTGGTGAATGTAAGTGAGTTATGTGGAGTCGGGATGTCTGTAAAAGCAAGATTGGCATAGGTTAATAATTAGTAGAGGATGAACAAAACTCCCACTGAGTAAAGTTTTTCTTTATCTCTGTTAAAGGAAAGAATAGAAGTAGAGTTCATTATAAAAACAATGTATAGTGAATATGTATACCATGTTTGCCTTAAAGATAGAAAGGGTACAATGTGGAATAACGACCGTGCATAGGATGTGTCTTCCGAATGGAACAACATATTGGCGAGTTAATCGCGCATTATGGCTATTTTGGAATTGTTATAGCTTTGGCTGGTGGGATTGTCGGATTACCGATACCAGACGAGTTTTTATTGACCTTTGTTGGTTATAATGTTTCAAAAGGAGTTATGTCAGGAACTGCTGCTTTTTTAAGTGGGCTGGCTGGTGCGATGTTAGGGATCACGTTAAGCTACATATTAGGTTTAAAACTTGGGCTCCCTGTTTTAAAGAAATATGGGCCGAAAATTAGAATTAAAGAACATCACATTGAAAAAACACATATTTTATTTGAAAAATATGGGCCATTTCTTTTAATGATTGGTTATTTTATACCGGGCGTACGTCATTTAACAGCATATTTTGCTGGGGTATCAAATTTGACACTTTGGCGTTTTTGTTTGTACGCTTACGGTGGTGCGCTCATTTGGATAAGTGTTTTTATTGGGCTTGGCTGGAAGTTAGGCGAGAAGTGGCGCTTCGTTGAGTATAGTTTACATCATTATGGAATATGGATTTTATTAATTTCAGCAGTTGTTACATGTTTTGTATGGTTGTACATAAAGAAAAAGAAAAACCGCTAATAGCGGTTTTTTTAGCTGAAAGCAATAAATAATACACCAGCTGTAATAAAGACTACACCAACGCCGGTCATAAAGTTTAACTTTTCACCGAGGATAATCATAGCGAGAATGATAGAAAATACGACGCTTAATTTATCGACAGGAGCTACTTGTGAAACCTTTCCTGTTTTGAGGGCAAGAAAATAAAATAGCCATGAAGAAGCACCTGCAATCCCACTTAATGTGATAAATAGCAGTGCTTTTTTATTTAGCAGTACGTCGCCGATATTTTGAAATTTACCTTGTATGATAATAACGCCTATCATAAATAATGCCATAATAATAGATCGAATTGTTGTTGCAACGTTTGCATCGATGCCGTCTAAACCAAACTTTCCAAAAATCGATACAAGGGCAGCAGCAATTGCTGATAATAGTGCAAATAAGAGCCACGAACTCATAGTAAAATTCCTCCAATCTTACAGTATTATACATGAAAATGATTCTCATGTATAAAGTTGAAGCAATTGAGCTTATAGGAAGCACGACTTCAACTTAACTTCTTGCTCCACCTGAATTTTAAGGTGGGAGTTTTACTGCCTGTAAATAGTGGGCTAAATAGCGAAATAATCCCCACCTTATATTTTTAATAAGGTGGGGATTATTATACTACTCTGCAATTTCCTCATATAAAAAGTACGTTACATTATAAATATGTTCTACTTCATCGTCTGTCATAAACAGTAATTCGTCACGCTCAATCCCTTTTTTCTTTTCAATAAACTCAATCATGTTTTTGCGTTCTTCTCTCTTCATCAATTTTATTTCTCCTCTCAATCTGTTTTAATACAGTTTATTTAAGTTAATGCTATTATATAACAGAATCTTTAGAAAGTTCCACCTATTTTATTGTTTTTTTCAAAAGAACTTTTCGACAAAACAAGCCCACCTAAGGGGGGCTTGTTTTATTTTATAGTCGTAAAAACTCAGGCTCCGTCGTACCAGCACCATCGATGTAATAAATTGTGTCGGGGTTGATTTTTATCAATACGTAATTAGGGTCTTCAGGGCCGAGTAACCAACGTTTTAAGCTATTATTCCAAAACTTGTTTTTTAATGTCGAGTCTTCCTCAATTGAAGCCAATCCTTCAACTTCAATATAATCTTCATCTAATTTTTTCCCTTCTCGTCCGAGTAGTACATGGACATTAGGATTTTGTTCAATATCTGTTATCTTTTTTGATTGTCGATCTGTTGCAACATACAGTACAAAATCTTCATGGAAAAACATCATAAAGGCGCTATGAGGTTTCTCATTTCGTACTGTAGATAATACACCAGTACGTTGACCTTGAATAATAGTTGCGATTTTTTCTTTTAAGTGCATAATTTTAACCCCTTTTCACAATTTATAATTCTGTCTGTTTAAACAAGATAATTTAAATATCTTTCATACTGTTTTCTTCAATCCGATTTTTTAAACGTAATTGTGATGAAATCGGACAAGTTAGGAGAAGAATAATAATAATATTGAGGAGAAATACATACGATGGAAGGATGAAAAACATGTTTAATAAAATATTTCTTATAGTAGCGCTTATAGGTGTACCACTATCTGTACTTGGAAAAACACTTCATTGGCCAGAAACAATTATGTTCGCTGTGTATTGTGTTACGATTATCGCATTAGCTGGTTTTATGGGTAGAGCAACAGAGAGTCTAGCAATTGTTTCTGGTCCTAGAATAGGCGGATTATTAAATGCTACTTTCGGTAATGCTGTTGAACTTATCATTTCAATTTTTGCACTTCAAGCAGGGTTAATTGAAGTGGTGTTAGCTTCTTTAACGGGATCTGTACTTGGAAATTTATTATTAGTAGGAGGGTTATCCTTCTTTGTTGGAGGTCTTAAATACAAAAGACAAAGTTTTAATGTATATGATGCAAGGCATAATTCAGCTTTATTAATATTTGCTGTTGTTGTGGCCTTTGTTATTCCAGAGATCTTTTCAATGAAGATGGACGCTGGCAAGACGTATCAATTAAGTATAGGTGTTTCTATTATTATGATTATCATGTACCTTGCTGCATTACTATTTAAGTTAGTTACGCACCGTGGTGTATATCAACATAAAAGTGACGAAGTAGCGCATGAAGAAGAGCCAGAGTGGTCGAAAGGGAAGGCGCTACTTATTTTAGCGATAGCAACACTAGCGGTAGCTTATGTGTCAGAGGCACTCGTGCATACTTTTGAAACTGTTGCAAAGTCATTTGGCTGGTCAGAGTTATTTATAGGGGTTATTATCGTTGCAATTGTTGGGAATGCAGCGGAACATGCGTCTGCAATTATTATGGCTTATAAAAATAAAGTAAATATTGCAGTTGAAATTGCAATAGGCTCTACATTACAAATCGCCATGTTTGTTGCTCCTGTATTAGTATTACTATCTATGTTCTTCGCGCAAAGGATGCCTTTAGTATTTACCATACCAGAACTTGTGTCTATGATTACAGCCGTTTTCTTAACGATTGCGATTTCCAATGATGGAGATACAAACTGGTTTGAAGGAGGCACTTTACTAGCGGCGTATGTCATTATGGGAATTGGTTTTTATTTATTATGAAAAATAGGCATAACAATTGCGCTCAGAGAAAACAATAAACGAAGTAGTATATATACCTACATAGGAAGGAGCCAGACAGGTGAAACGA
Organism: Bacillus sp. LH1; assembly: GCF_057924895.1. Classification (NCBI taxonomy): domain Bacteria; kingdom Bacillati; phylum Bacillota; class Bacilli; order Caryophanales; family Bacillaceae; genus Bacillus; species Bacillus sp. LH1. The sequence continues at coordinate 478,904 of NZ_CM175007.1, forward strand.
GTATACAGCATATGTCTTTCAACTATGGTCTCGTTTATTTTATTATTTCCTAACATGAGTTTTGCAAAGACAACAGTAGGAACAAAAATGCCTTCATCTGTTTTAAATATTTCAAAAGACAATACATTTCCAAATGATGCGCAAGATTTGCCACGTTTACAACCAAGTAAATTTGCTCAAGAGCTATTGAAAACGGCTAATATTAAAATTGAAAATCCAGACTTAATTCGGATGTTTAATGAAACGACAATTTCAAATGCGCCACTTGCAGTAGGGTATCGGGCAAAAATTTATTTAGGTCAATGGGCCTTACATTATGAATCAGTAGACACATCGATTAATTGGGAATATAAACAAGTGAATCGAAATGTGTATGATAATCGCGGAGGAGACCGTTTATATCCACTTCGCTATAAGCAAGAAACACAAAAGACGGTTGAAGGCGATTTAACAGCAGATATGAAAGATGCTGCAGATGTGAAAAAAATGATGCTTCTCAAAGCACTTGAAAAAGTACAATTACCTCTTTCGTTTAAGACAACTATTGGTTATGGTACTGGACATGAGCGTGTGTATAATATTAGTCCGAGTCAACTTGGATATTTATACGCTTATACACCAGCAGTAAATGAAAAGGGAAAAGTAACATTTGGAGAAGTGTATCTTGTATTAAAGGGAAATCAAAAAAGACTTGTTGTGAAAAATATTACTTCTCAAGGAATTGGAGCGGCAATTCCAATTCATGATCATTTGTTTTTTAAATTTATTTCTTCTTCTCACTCGCAATAACATAAAAAACGTCAGCTTATAAGCTGACGTTTTTTTTATAATGTAATGTTTGCTGTTTTTGATAAGAAATCTTCTGTCGGATAGTAGCTGTTTTTTACAAGAACATTTGGTCCAAGACATTTTACTGCAGGACAGTGGCAGCTTAATGATTTTGCTGTTTTTGAAGTGCTCCATTTTTCATACGCTTCTTGTAATGTGTGTGTTTGTATGTTTCCTAGAAGTGGAACATCACCAAAGTCCGTTACAATAATATTTCCATCGAAAATATTTACATTTAAACGAGAACGGCCATCTGGATCATTACGAACAGTTACATTTTTGCTCTCTTGCAATTTTTTAAATGTAGCTATGTCTTTTTCGTCATCGCTACAAGCATAGAAAGGTAAAGTTCCAAATAGCATCCATACATTTTCATCGCGAATTTCTAGTAAATGTTCAATCGCATCACGAATTTCAGCTTTTGTTAAAATCTCTAGATTACTCGCGAAGTCACTTGGATACATTGGATGAACTTCATGACGTTTACAGCCCATCTCTTCGACGATTTGGCGGTGAATATGTTCAATATGTGGTAGAGTTCTTTTGTTTAGCATTGTTTCGGCCGATACAAGTACACCTGCATCTGATAGAGCCTTACTATTTGTAATCATTCTTTCAAATAATTTTGCACGTTGTTCGTAAGTAGGCTTACGCTCCATCATTGCAAATCCGCCTTCAACGAAGTCATCAATTGTTCCCCAGTTATGAGATATATGCAATACGTCTAAATAAGGAATAATCTGTTCGTAACGTGCTAAATCTATAGTTAAGTTAGAGTTGATTTGAGTGCGAACGCCTCGTTCATGGGCATATTTTAAGAGTGGTGTTACATAGTTGTCGACGGATTTTTTTGAAAGCATAGGTTCGCCGCCAGTAATACTTAAAGAACGTAAATGAGGAATCTCATCTAATCGTTTTAATAAAAGATCCATCGGAAGCGGATTTGGGTCTTTCGGCTGTAACGTGTAACCAACAGCGCAATGCTCACAGCGCATGTTGCATAACGTCGTCGTTGTAAATTCAACATTTGTTAATAGTAGTTTGCCGTACTCTTCAAGGTCCATATACGCTTCCCATGGATCGTAAGAAGGAGTAATCGGCTTCATTTTTTGTGATATCGTCATATGAAATACTCCTTTGACTATTGAAATAACAATTTGTCCATTCTCTATAATAGAAGAATATGTGCTTTTTATAAAGTGAAACTTTTTAGCATGGAAAGAGAGAGGGCTTACATTATAGTGGATGACTGTGACAAAATTGATGAAATTTCATGCCCATAGCAATCGTTTTTGCGGTATAATAAAAGCAACTCGAATTAAAAGGAGAGTGCCTTCATGGGAAAAGCAATTCAAGATAAAGATACACAATTAGTATATTTAAAAGAACGTTTAAATATGTTCATTGAAGTAATTGATACAATTGAACCTGAAGAAGTTGAATTAGAAGATGTAGATCGTCTTCTTGCAATGTTAGATGAATTAGAATTAAAATGTGAGCAATTTAAAAAAGACGAATAATATATTAAAAAGGCTACCAATTCCAATTTGGTAGCCTTTTTCTGTTCGGGTAATAGAAGGACGATAGAAAAAGAGGTATAATCAAGTTGTGAAAAATTTCATTTATGCTCTAATAGCGTGAAACAAATAAATAGCTAAAGAGCATAACAATTGAATTTTCAGCTCATAACGTTTTGGTAGCGTTCACAATTGAGGGGGAAGTAACAATGGAAAAGCTTCAAGAAAGCATGTATCAACTAATTGTTGAAACGTCAACGAACTTACCGAAAGATGTTCGTCGTGCGATTCAACAAGCGAAAGAGCGAGAAAATGCAGGGACTCGTTCTGCGATGGCACTTGGCACAATTACAAATAATATTAAAATGGCTGATGATAACATCTCGCCGATTTGCCAAGATACAGGGATGCCAACGTTTAAAATTTATACACCAGTTGGTGTGAATCAATTAAAGTTGAAGGAAGCTATCTATAATGCGCTTGAGCGGGCGACAAAAGATGGTAAACTTCGTCCCAATTCTGTTGATTCTCTTTTTGGAGATAATAGTGGAAATAATTTAGGACCAGGTACACCGGTGATTAAGTTTGAACAATGGGAAAAAGATTATATTGATGCACGTTTAATCCTAAAAGGTGGTGGCTGTGAGAATAAAAATATTCAATATAGCTTACCGTGTGAACTAGAAGGACTTGGACGAGCTGGCCGTGATTTAGAAGGGATTCGTAAATGCCTTCTTCATGCAGTATATCAAGCACAAGGGCAAGGATGTAGCGCTGGTGTAATTGGTGTTGGTATCGGGGGAGACCGCACATCAGGTTATGAATTGGCAAAAAATCAATTATTCCGTACATTAGATGATGTCAATCCAGTACCAGAGTTACAACATCTTGAAGAGTACGTATTAGAAAATGCGAATAAGCTTGGCATTGGTACGATGGGATTTGGCGGAGAAACAACTTTACTTGGTTGTAAAATTGGCGTCTATAATCGTTTGCCAGCTAGTTTCTATGTATCTGTTGCGTATAATTGCTGGGCATATCGTCGCCTTGGTGTGAAAATCCATCCTGAAACAGGAGACATTATGGATTGGCTATATCAAGAAGGTGAAGATACACTTCAGCATGAAGTACAAGAAAAAACAGAGCAACGTGAGATTGTATTACAAGCACCAATTACAGAAGAGCAAATTCGTGAACTTCGCGTTGGTGATGTTGTAACAATTAATGGCATGATGTATACAGGTCGTGACGCAATCCATAAGCATTTAATGGATAATGATTGTCCAGTAGATTTAAATGGACAAATTATTTACCACTGTGGTCCAGTTGTTGTGAAAGATGAAAATGACAATTGGCAAATTAAAGCGGCAGGTCCAACGACAAGTATTCGTGAAGAACCGTACCAAGGCGATATTATGAAGAAATTTGGTATTCGCGCTGTCATTGGAAAAGGCGGTATGGGTGCGAAAACATTAGCGGCTTTAGAAGAACACGGCGGTGTATATTTAAACGCAATCGGTGGTGCAGCGCAATATTATGCTGAATGTATTAAAGAAGTGAAAGATGTTGATTTCTTACAATTTGGTATTCCAGAAGCAATGTGGCATTTACGTATCGACGGGTTTAAAGCAGTTGTAACGATGGACTCGCATGGTAATAGCTTACATGCAGATGTTGATAAAACATCACTTGAAAAATTAGCTAGCTTTAAAGAGCCAGTATTTAAGTAAATAAAAAATGCATCTCGAATGATTCGAGATGCATTTTTTTGGTATATATAGAAAAACATGTTCAGCATGAAAGAATGCGTAGCAACAGAAACTACAAGTACGATTATATATGGAAAGGAGACTATTTATGAAATATAAATGGTTATATATCGGTCTCATTTTTTCAATTATGATGGCACTTGTTCCAGTTTCAGCACTGGCTTATACAAATACTCCACATAACTGGGGAATCCCGCGTCCTAAAAATGAAACAGTACCAGATGCAGGAAAGTTATATACAGATTTACTACAAAAAAATGGCGGGTTTTATTTAGGAGATACGAAGAAAAAAGATATTTATTTAACATTTGATAATGGATATGAGAATGGATACACAGGGAAAATATTAGATGTATTAAAAGAGAAAAAAGTACCAGCAACTTTCTTTGTAACGGGGCATTACATTAAAACGCAAAAAGATTTATTGTTAAGAATGAAGGATGAAGGACACATTATTGGAAACCATTCTTGGAGTCATCCTGATTTTACAGCGGTAAATGATGAGAAACTTCGTGAAGAATTAACGAGTGTAACGGAAGAAATTAAAAAAGTAACTGGGCAAAAAGAAGTGAAATATGTACGTCCTCCGCGCGGTGTATTTAGTGAAAGAACGTTAGCTCTTACGAAAGAAATGGGCTATTATAATGTATTTTGGTCACTTGCATTTTTGGATTGGAAAGTGGATCAGCAAAGAGGATGGCAATATGCGCATAATAATGTTATGACGATGATTCATCCAGGATCTATTTTATTACTTCATGCAATATCAAAAGATAATGCAGAAGCACTTGCAAAAATCATTGATGATTTGCGCGAGAAAGGGTATCATTTTAAAAGTCTAGATGACTTAGTAAAAGGCAATCAACCGTAAGCATGTATGCTTACGGTTTTCTCATGCTATAATGATGTGTAAAAAGGATGGGGAAACGTATGTGGAGCGAGCATGTTACGTTAGAGTATCCGTATCATTTTGAAGAAGTATTAAAACGTTTAGCTTTTGATCCTCTTAACGTCATTCAATTAGATGAGAAAGTTATTTATATCCCGCTTTGTATAGACGAGGAACAGGTTGTTGTTCGCTTACAAGGGATTGGTACTGTTCAAAATCCACAGTTTTGGATTTCTAGTCAGACAGGAGATCCAGAGAAAATCATGAAACGAATGAGGGCCATTTTTCATTGGAATGAACCGTTTCAAGATATACAAAATCATTTTTTAAACACATCATTACGTCCACTATTTGAAACATATGCTTATACTCCAATTATTTTAGAATTTGATTATTTTGCTTGTCTGCTTCGCTGTATCATTCACCAACAAATAAATTTGAAATTTGCTACTGTGTTAACAGAACAATTTGTGAAACGGTATGGAACAGAGAAGAACGGTGTATTCTTTTTCCCCACTCCGGAAATAGTAGCAAATATTTCAATAGAAGAATTGAGAGAGCAGAAGTTTAGTCAGCGAAAGGCTGAATATATAGTAGGATTAGGTCGAAGTATTGTCAGTGGTACATTAAATTTAGCGAGTATAGAAAATGGGACGGAAGAAGACATTTCAGCACAATTGTTGCCAATTAGGGGAATTGGTGCATGGACAGTGCAAAACTTTTTAATGTTTGGGCTTGGACGGAAAAATATGTTCCCGAAAGCGGACATTGGGATTCAGCGTGCAGTGCAAGGTATATTTCAATTAGATGATAAACCTGATGATGCATTTTTAGAAAAAGTGAAACAAGAGTGTGAACCATACTGCAGTTATGCAGCGTTATATTTATGGAAAAGTATAGAGTAGAGGTGTAATAATGATACAAAAGCAACATGAGAGTAAGTTGGAAGTTGGTCAAACGTTTCCTGTGACAATTAAACGTCTTGGGATTAACGGAGAAGGCGTTGGTTATTTTAAGAGACAAGTTGTTTTTATTCCAGGGGCATTACCAGGAGAAGAAGTTGTTGCAGAAACAACGAAAATTCAGCGTGGCTTCGCTGAAGCGAAAGTGAAAAAAGTTCGTAAAGCTTCACCGCATCGTGTGAAAGCACCGTGTCCAGTATATGAGGAGTGTGGCGGTTGTCAGCTGCAACATTTAGATTATAAAGAACAATTGAATCAAAAGCGTGATATCGTTGTACAAGCATTTGAGAAGTACATGAAAAATAGTATGGAAGAGAAAATTCGCCCAACGCTTGGCATGGAAAATCCATGGCATTATCGTAATAAGAGTCAATTACAAGTGGGGCGTAAAGACGAAAAGGTTATTACAGGGCTGTATAAACAAAACTCACATCAGTTAATTGATATCGCTCACTGTATGATTCAACATAAAGCAACGAATGAAGCGACAAAAGTTGTAAGACGTATTTTAGAAAAATTAAATGTTTCTATTTACAATGAGAAAAAACAAAAAGGTTTAGTACGCACAATTGTAACACGTACTGCAGTTCAAACAGGGGAAGTACAAGTTACACTTATTACAACAAAAGAAGAATTACCAAATAAAGAACAATTTATTGCAGAAGTACAAAAACAGATGCCAGCGGTTAAATCAATTATGCAAAATGTAAACTGGCGTAAAACATCTGTTATTTTTGGCGACAAGACATTTAAATTAGCTGGAAAAGAAGTCATTCAAGAAACACTTGGCGATTTATCATTTGAATTATCAGCACGTGCATTCTTCCAGTTGAATCCAGAGCAAACAGTTGTTTTGTATAATGAAGCGAAAAAAGCAGCTGCGTTAACAGGAAACGAGAAGATTGTGGATGCGTACTGTGGTGTTGGTACAATCGGTCTTTGGCTTGCAAATGATGCAGCGGAAGTACGTGGTATGGATGTAATTCCAGAAGCAATTGCAGATGCAAGAAAAAATGCAAAGCGTCACGGATTTACAAATACGAAATATGAAGCAGGTAAAGCTGAACAATGGTTACCGAAATGGGTAAAAGAAGGATGGCGTCCAGATGTAATTGTTGTCGACCCACCACGTACAGGTTGCGATGATAAATTACTGGAAACAATTTTAAAAGTGAAGCCGAAACAAGTTGTGTACGTGTCTTGTAATCCTTCTTCATTAGCACGTGATGTACAAGCATTAATGAAGAGCTATGAAGTGGAGTATGTGCAACCAGTTGATATGTTCCCGCATACAGCTCACGTAGAAAATGTAGTGAAGCTTGTTAGAAAGTAAAGTTTATTAATATTCCCTCATGGTATGAGGGAATATTTTCTATGAAGGAGAATATTATGCATAATTATAAATTAACGATTCAGTACGACGGCGCACGTTTTAAAGGATGGCAACGTCTTGGTAATAACGATAATACAATTCAAGGAAAAATCGAAAGTGTCATATCTGAAATGGTCGGAAAAGAAATTGAAATTATCGGTTGTAGTAGAACAGACGCTGGTGTACATGCTTTGAATCAAGTTGCTAACTTTCAAAGTGATGAGAAGTTAGTGGAACATAAAGTGAAAAAATATTTAAATCAATATTTACCTAACGATATTAGCATTACGAATGTGGAAGAAGTACATGATCGTTTCCATGCTCGTTACAATTCTAAAGCAAAAACATATCTGTATAAAATTTGGAATGAAGAGCATACAAATCCATTTATGCGTAAATACAGCATGCATGTGAATAAAAAATTAAATGTGAAAAGCATGAAAGCAGCTGCAAAACATTTAGTTGGTTCACATGACTTTACTGCTTTTTCAAATGCGAAATCAAAGAAAAAATCTATGGTTCGAGAAGTATATACACTTGATGTGATGGAAGAGGCAGGGTTTGTACAAATTAGAGTAAGTGGTAACGGCTTCCTTCATAATATGGTAAGAAAAATTGTCGGGGCATTAATTGAAGTTGGATTAGGACAATTAGATGCTGAAGCAATTCCAAACATTTTAGAGGAAAAGCAGCGCAATCAAATTAATTGTCTTGCTGAGGCAAGTGGGTTGTATTTAGAGAATGTTGAGTTTTAATGGCAAATAAAAAAATCGGGCTAAGTAGCTCGATTTTTTTAGTATTAAGAAGATTTTTCGTTTTTTATACGTATCTTCAAATTCCAAAAAGCAGCAAGCATAATAGCTGCAAAGGAGCCAAAAATTGTTCCTAATAGCTTTGCATAAGGAGAGCTGCTTACATCGGCATTAATGAATAACATCATACAGAGCATGGCAGGGAAAAAGTATAAGTATTGTAATAACTTTAATTTTTTATCATTACTCATATATATAGCCCCTTTCTAGCATGTTATATGTTTATTATAACATATTTTACCAAGTCATTTTTACACTTGGAGACATGTTTATTTCATATGTGTAAATGCAGTTTTTTAATTCGATATTGTAAGTTTTGCCTACTTAATCCTAAAAATTTTGCAGCTTGTGAGATGTTGCCATGATTCTCTTTAAGAATTTGGTTAATGTAGTTCTTTTCCATTTTTTCTATTGTGTGTTTTAAAGTTTTAGGTGCATCAGTATTGTGAGTAGTTAGTGCATGTTGCATATTGAATTCTGTTTTTATTCGTTCGCGAAAGCGAGTAGGAAGATGAAACGCTGTAATGATAGTTTCATCTTCTATCAAGTTCATGGAACCTTCAATTATATGTTCCAACTCCCGTACGTTTCCAGGCCAATCGTAGGCATAGAAAAATTCTCTTACATTTACATCTACATCGGTTACGTTGAGCCCGAATTGAGTATTATATTTTTCAATAAAGTGCTGAACAAGAGCTGGAATATCTTCTTTTCTTTCACGTAAAGGCGGAAGACATAAAGTAACGACGCTTAATCGGTAATATAAGTCTTCTCTTAATCGATTATGTGCGATGGCTTCAAAGGGATCTTCATTGATAGTTGCTATAATGCGAACATCAATTTCTTTTTCGTGTGTACCTCCGATTCTTCGTATTGTTTTTTCTTGTATAGCCCGCAGCAACTTAGCTTGAAGTATTGGGCTTAATGAATTGATTTCATCTAATAACAAAGTTCCTCCGTTTGCTTCTTCGAATAAGCCTGATTTATCTATTGCTCCTGTAAAGGCACCTCGATTTGTGCCAAATAGTAGGCTTTCCATTAAGGTATCAGGTATAGCGGCACAGTTTTGTGAAATAAAGGGTTTTGTTGAACGCTGACTTTCATTATGGATGCTTTGTGCAAATAGTTCTTTACCAGTGCCTGTTTCTCCTACTAGAAGTATGGAGGAAGATGTACGAATTACTCTTTTTCCTTCTGTAATGATTGATTGAATGGCTTCAGAATCACCAATTATGTGATCAAAGGTAAATTTAGTACTTTGTTTTCGAGAAGGACCTATTTTTATCGTTTGCTTTAAGTTACTAATTTCTTTTGATATTTCAATAGCGCCTTTAATTTTTCCATTTTCTATTATAGGGAAAGTATCGTTAATCGTTGTAATTTCTTGTCCTTTATTGTTAAAATACGTTTGTTTTATATTTTTCTTTGTTTTTCCAAATTTTAATGCCTCTATAAGAGTACTATTTTTATTTTCCTCAAATGCGAATACTTCTAAAGGACTTTTATATAGCACATCTGAGCGCTCCATTGATTCAATTTCCATCATTTTGCGGTTATAGATAATCGTCTTACTTTCCTCGTTAATAATATGAATTCCGATGTCGAGTTCATTGAGTAAAGTTTCATATAGCATATTCATTTCAATGATCTGTTTTAAATTAATTTCTTCTGTACGCATAGATTATCTTCTCCTCATTCCACCCTATGAAGACTGACTTTTTATAATTTTATTAAAATTCTTATAAAATCGCAAAAATTTTTTGCTATTTTCCTTTTAAAATCTCTGAAATGATAGAAAAATTTTGCGGTTATGAAGTTTTTTTTTTGAGAAACCTTCATTTTAAATAGGAATTGGAGATTGGTACGCATTTTGCATAAATAATAATTGATATATCTAAAGGAGGGATATGCAACGTTTCAGTACCAACTAATAAGAAGGAGGAGTGTATAAAGTGAAGACGGTTATAGAATGCGTGTATAGTCCTTGTTACGGGAAAGTAGAGAAGTTATTTGTTACGGAAAGTTCTTACGTATACGAGTGGGAGAAATTAGCATTAATTGAAACAATAGATAAACAGAAAGTAGAAATTAAGATAGGGATCAGTGGTTATATTGAATCATTAGAAGTAGTAGAAGGACAAGCTATTGCTGATCAAAAGTTATTAATAACAGTAAGGGATGACCTTTTAGTAACAGGCAGTGATTAATGTAAGTGACGTGTATTTTTGCTCTTTTAAATCATTATTTTTACGGTGAATAATTTTAAAAACGCTTACATTAAATGGGTTTACAAAGTGAAAAGGGGGGATTTATATGATGAATCAAAATCAAGGATTAAAAAGAGAATTGAAAAGCAGGCACATATTTATGATTGCACTTGGAGGCGTTATTGGTACCGGTCTTTTTTTAGGATCTGGGTATACAATTCATGAAGCTGGGCCTGGAGGAGCGATTGTAGCATATCTTGTTGGAGGATTTGTTATGTATTTAACGATGCTCTGTCTTGGAGAGTTAGCTGTTGCAATGCCTGACGCAGGATCTTATCAAACGTATGCTACGAAGCATATTTCCCCTGCAGCGGGTTATGTAGTTGGATGGATGTCATGGTTAAACTGGTCAGCTACGATAGGGATTGAACTAATTGCAGTTAGTATTTTAATGAAACGATGGTTTCCTGATGTACCTTCATGGATTTGGTGCGTAGTGTTTGCAGTACTCCTCTTTGCTATTAATGCGTTATCTTCAAGAAGTTTTGCGGAAGTTGAATTTTGGTTTGCAAGTATTAAAGTAATTACGATTATTGCATTTATTATTTTGGGCGGGGCAGCAATGTTTGGTTTTCTAGATATGAAAGGAAATGAACCAGCACCGATGTTCTCTAGTTTTACTGATTATGGTGGATTGTTCCCCAATGGATTATCAGCCATTTTAATTACGATGATTGCAGTTAATTTTTCTTTCCAAGGAACAGAATTAGTTGGTATTGCAGCAGGTGAGAGTGAAAATCCAGAGAAAACAATCCCGAAGGCAATTAACAATACAGTTTGGCGTATACTTGTTTTCTTTGTACTATCTATTTTTATTCTTGCTGGACTATTCCCTTGGCAACAAGCGGGAGTAATTGAAAGTCCATTTGTAGTTGTATTTGATAAAATTGGTATTCCTTATGCAGCAGATATTATAAATTTTGTTATCATTACAGCAGTGCTATCCGTTGCGAATTCAGGGTTATATGCAACTTCTCGTATGCTATGGTCTATGTCTAATCAAGGAATGATTAGTCCGATTTTTGGTAAGTTATCTAAAAACGGTGTTCCTATTTATGCATTGATTGTAAGTACAATTGTAGGCTGCCTTTCATTACTATCAGGTATTTATGCGGAAGATACAGTTTATTTATGGCTACTTTCTATTGCCGGGTTCGGGGCGATATTAGTTTGGGCATCTATTGCTCTATCTAACTTATTAGCTAGAAGGTCATACATAAAGCAGGGCGGGGATGTGAAAGAATTGAAATTTAAAACACCATTGTATCCATTTGTACCACTTCTTGCATTAGTATTAAATTTAACAGTAATCGTTGGAATGGCCTTTATTCCAGAACAAAGAATGGCATTGTATTGTGGTATTCCATTTATGATTGTTTGTTTACTGTTTTACCGTGCGACAAGAAATAAGGCACGTAAAGTAGAACATATTGAAAAGACAAATACGACGGAAGTAGAGAGCTTATAATATGAATTAATTTGGAGACTGTAAGATTTGTAAACAGTCTCTTTTTTTGTGAAAATAAAGCTGGAAACATACTATGTATGCAAAGGGGAATTAGCGATGAATCCAGAAGTTTCGCAGTTGTTAAAACAAATAGATTCAAGGAAAGAGGAATTGTTAGAACTTACAAAAACATTAATTCGTTTTGAAACACCAGCACCACCAGCGAGAAATACAAATGAAGCGCAAGAATTTGTTGCAGATTTTTTAAGAAAACTAAATTTTAGTATTGATAAATGGGATGTATATCCTAATGATCCGAACGTTGTTGGTGTGAAAAAAGGGGCAAAAAGTGACTCATATAAAAGTCTTATTATTAATGGACATATGGATGTAGCTGAAGTATCGGCAGATGAGGCGTGGGAAACAAATCCGTTTGAGCCATTTATAAAAGATGGTTGGTTAGTTGGACGTGGTGCAGCTGATATGAAAGGGGGACTAGCTGGAGCGCTATTTGCTATTCAGCTATTACAAGAAGCTGGTATTGAATTACCTGGAGATTTAATCTTTCAATCCGTAATTGGAGAAGAAGTTGGAGAAGCTGGTACACTTCAATGCTGCAAAAGAGGTTATGATGCTGATTTTGCAGTCGTAGTGGATACGAGTAATTTACATATGCAAGGACAGGGCGGCGTAATTACTGGCTGGATTACTGTGAAAAGCCCTCAAACGTTTCATGATGCAACGCGTAGGCAAATGATTCATGCTGGAGGACGTTTATTTGGAGCGAGTGCAATTGAAAAAATGATGAAAATTGTGCAAAGTTTGCAAGAATTAGAGCGTCATTGGGCAGTTATGAAAACATATGAAGGCTATCCGTCTGGAACAACAACAATTAATCCAGCTGTTATTGAGGGTGGAAGACATGCAGCTTTTATTGCGGATGAGTGCCGGTTATGGATAACAGTGCACTTTTATCCGAATGAAACACATGAACAAATAATAAAAGAAATTGAAGAGTATATCGGTAAAGTAGCAGCTGCCGATCCATGGCTAAGTGAAAATCCACCACAATTTAAGTGGGGCGGAGAATCAATGATTGTGGATCGTGGCGAAATTTTCCCTTCTTTAGAAATAGATAGTGAACATACAGCTGTAAAAACGCTTAGCTCAGTACATGAATCAATTCTTTCTAAAAATGCAATTTTAGATATGTCTGCAACGGTAACGGATGGTGGTTGGTTTAGTGAATTTCATATTCCAGCGATTATATATGGACCAGGTACATTAGAAGAAGCACATTCTGTAAATGAGAAAGTTGAAGTTGAACAGTTAATTGAATTTACAAAAGTGATAACAGCATTTATATATGAATGGTGCCACACGGAAAAATAGATTTGTACAGTAAAATCGTACGAGTATGTATACTTGTACGATTTTTTATTGAACTATTTCAGTGTTGAATATAAACAACTGAAATAGTTCTTTATTTTTCTATGTCTTTCGTTTTAGTTCAATTAATTTCTCTTTCGCTAATTCAACGGCAATCGCATCATCTAAATAGCCAATTGGAAAGAGATAGTCGGGAATAATATCTGTCGATAATATGAAATAAAGTAATGCGCTCCCAAGAACTGCACGTTCTTCTTTTGAAATGGTTTCATTACAAAATTGTTGATACATATCTGTTAATTGTTCAATAAAAGGACCAGCACTATCAATTTGCTCTAATTTGCTTGCAAAACTGTCATGAATACGTTTTTCGCCTTCTGTTGTCTGGGCATAGCGTTCGTAATTTTCGAGTTCTTGTTTTACGCGAGTTGTAGTGTAATCGAAATCGAATAAGTTAGAGGATTGCAGAGTTTGCTGAATGGTATCAAGAGATGTGTACATATCCGTCTTTTCTTTATTAATGTGAGGAGAATCAGGATACATTTCATCAAATAACAATTGGGGTGGAACTTGTAGACATTCTGCGAATTTTTGTAGGTGTTTTTGTTTTGGCGGTTGTTTACCATTCATAATTCTTGAGATTGTTGCGGGATCAATATTTGTAAGCATTCCGAGTTGGCGCATAGATAAGGCACGTTCTTTTAAAAGTTTTTTTATTAATCTACTAAGCCGCTCATTTGGATTTTCTTTAGGCATAGCGAAGGCACTCCTTTTTATTGTTGAAAAAATGTTGAGCATTTATTACATGTATATGAAACAGACAGGCACAGTTGCTCAACATTTTCATAAGATGCATGGAAAAGTGAGGAAAAGGGGTGGCTATTTATGAGTACGGCAGGTCTATTTTCAATTTTTTTAATCGGGATTGCTTCTAATTTAGATAATGCAGGTGTTGGGATTGCATATGGCATTCGTAAAATTAGAATTTCGTGGTTCAACAATTTTATCATCGCATTTTTTGGGTTTTTATTTACTTTATTAGCTGGATTTTTTGGGAACTGGATTGCGTTATTTATTTCAGAGTTTACAGCAAACCTGATTGGAGCGATAGTTTTAGGGATAATCGGGGTGTTTATTTTGTGTCAGCCTTTCTTGGGGCAAAGAAATACCGTAGGCTCTAAAGATGGTAATGTACTTATGGGAATTTTACGTGATCCAGAAAAAGCAGATTTTGATGGTTCTAAAACAATTAGTTTTTCAGAAGCAATTGTATTAGGGATTGCGTTGTCTATTAATAATATTGCAGGTGGATTTGATGCTGGGATAACAAATTTAAATCTTTGGCTGACAGCGACTATTTCTGGGGTGTTTAGTTTTATTTGTATTAGTGGTTTTGCGTATGTAGGAAAACGATTTTTAGCAGAATACTTAGGGAAATGGGCGACAGTTATCGCAGGAGTGTTATTAATTCTTATTGGGATTGATCAGTTGTTGTAAGGAGAGTAGAAAACAAGGTTCGAGTATTTCCTTGGAAATACAGCAAGGGATTGCATATATCGACGTACTTTTCTCCATACTAATACGGATTTCTTTTAAGAAAGGGGGATTTGTATGGGGCGCGGGAAAGCATTTGATCATAAGAAAAAAGGGCATGATCATCAACCACCTAAAGGTGCGTTCATTCATAAAGATGTAAATGAACATACTTTGGAAGAGGAAGAGCTACCAGTAAATATTGAGGCGTATAAAAATAGTTTAAAAAAACATTAAAAGCACCTACATAGGTGCTTTTTTACCGTATATCTTCAATTAATTGTTCCGATTCTTCATGCATACTGTACTCACTTAATACTTGAATGCAAAGCCATTTTAATTCCTCAATCGTATGCTCAAGTTCTTCAGGAAGCACATGATAAATGTCTTCAAGTCCCATCCCGAAATGAATAAGTTCAAGTACTTGATCATCGATGTTCCGATCCATTAATAATTCAAGTACTTCTAAATTGAATATGTATCGGTGAGCTTCGTCGAGTGAAACAACTTTTAACTTCAAGCTTTCTACAATACTCAATATAAAAAGAAGGATTGTTTTTTCAAGAACAGGTTGTTTTCCCATTTGAAATATTAGTTTCATCTTTCACACCTCCACATATAGCGCTAGGTTGTACTATATTATTCAGGAGGGGGGAACAAATATGCATGATATAGAGAAACTTTCAGCACTGTTTTTATAAGAAGATTGATAACTCACAAAATTGAGGTTTTGGCGAAATAAAAAATCCTGCTAGTATAGCAGGATAACTCGCGATTAAAAAATGCTCCAACCTTCTTGAGCAGAAAGAAGTTCAAGAATTTTAAAACCAGCAATACTATTTCCGTTTGCATCTAAAGCTGGTCCGAAAATACCGATTCCCATGTCTCCTTTTACGCAGCCAAAAATACCACCGGCTACACCGCTTTTTGCAGGAATACCAACACGAATTGCAAATTCACCAGATTCGTTATACATACCACATGTGACCATAAATGTTTTGCAAATTTTTGTAATATGTTTAGGGATGATTTGTTTCTTTTTATATGGATCATATCCATCCATTGCAAAAATTAAGCCGATACGTGCTAAATCGATGCAGTTTACTTCAACTGCGCATTGACGAGTATATAAATCCATAAGTTCTTCAATATCACAATCGATAATTCCGTTTTGTTTCATATAATAACAAAGTGAACGGTTTAGGTAAGCTGTCTCTAGTTCTGAATCGGCAACTTTAGAGGAATAATTAATAGTAGGATTATCTGTTATTTCACGTACAAAATGAAGAATACGTTCCATTTTTTCCTCGTTATCTTTTCCTGCTAACATGCTTGTAATAGCTAATGCTCCTGCATTTATCATTGGATTAAGGGGTTTGGACGGACTTGTCGTTTCTAACTTAATAATAGAATTAAATGGGTCACCCGTTGGTTCCATTCCAACTTTAGAAAATACATATTCTTCACCACGGTCTAAAAGGGCAAGGGCAAGTGTAATTACTTTGGAAATACTTTGAAGAGTAAATAGTGTTTGTGAGTTGCCTGCATGGATATATTCTGTTTCTTTATGGAAAATGGCAATCCCTAAATCGTCTGGATTTGCATTTCCTAGTTCGGGGATATAAGTAGCAAGTTTTCCTTTTTTTGTATATGGTTTTACTTGTTCTAACAACTGTTGTAAGTTGTTTGTTTCAATGCACTGCATAGTACCAACGCTCCTATTTTGAATTAACTAAGTTTACTTTTCCCGATATGCTCGGAAATAAATAATAACATGAAAAAGTGGAATGATAAAACGAAAGTTCAATGTGCTATAATAGGTCTTTCGTTTCGAGTATTCTGTATTTTAAAAAGGAGAATTTTCCTTTTATATAACAGTTTGGAAATAGGAGATTTATCCATAAAAAGTTCGGAAATAAAAACTACACATCTATACAACTATATGTTATTATGGTTATGTAATAGAAAGCGTTTTCTAAAGCGTACTTATAATGATAACGATTTCATAAATTAAATTAGGGGGAATTAAAATGTTGCAGTTTTTACAACGTATTGGTAAAGCTTTAATGCTTCCGATCGCAGTACTACCAGCAGCAGGATTATTGCTTCGTTTAGGGCAACCAGATGTATTTGATATTCCTGTTATGGCACAGGCCGGCGCAGCAGTTTTTGATAACTTAGCACTTATTTTTGCAATTGGTATTGCAATCGGTCTTTCAGTGGATGGTAGTGGTGCAGCAGGTCTTGCAGGTGCAATTGGTTATCTTGTTATGAAAAATAGTATTGATGCACTTAGCAAAGGGTATTCAACTGCTGAATTACAAGGTAAATTAGGTAAAGTCCAAGATTTAATAGGTAATAGCGCAAATGTAGATCCATCTAAGCTTGCGGATACAATGACACAAGTATCTAAGGCTGCTGAATTATCGACTAAAGTAGATATGAAAGTTTTAGGTGGTATTATTGTTGGTGTTATAGCAGGACTTCTTTATAATAAATTCCATAAGATTAAACTTCCAGAATGGTTAGGTTTCTTTGCTGGAAAACGTTTCGTTCCAATTGTTACATCAGTTGTGATGCTGATATTAGGAATTCTATTTGCACAAATTTGGCCAACAATTCAAAATGGTATTGATGCATTAGCTCATGGAATTGTTAATTTAGGTGCAATTGGTTCAGGATTATTTGGTTTATTAAACCGTTTATTAATCCCAATTGGTTTACACCACGTAATGAACACATACTTCTGGTTTGTATTTGGGGACTTTACAAATGCAGCAGGTAATGTTGTTAATGGTGATATTGCTCGTTTCCTTGCAGGTGACAAAACAGCAGGTATGTTTATGACTGGTTTCTTCCCAGTTATGATGTTCGGTTTACCAGCAGCATGTTTCGCAATGATTGCAGCTGCTAAACCAGAAAAGCGTAAAGCAGTTACTGGTATGTTAGCTGGTCTAGCATTAACTTCATTCTTAACTGGTATTACAGAGCCTATTGAATTCTCATTCATGTTCTTATCACCAGTATTATATGGTATTCATGCTGTACTAACAGGTCTTTCTTTATTCATTACAACATCACTTGGCATTCATGATGGTTTCTCATTTAGTGCCGGTGCAATCGATTATGCTTTAAACTTCGGTATTGCAACAAAACCAGTCTTACTAGCAGGTATCGGTTTAATTTACGCAGCAATTTATTTCATAGTATTCTACTTCTTAATTAAGAAGTTCGATTTAAAAACTCCTGGTCGTGAAGATGACGATGAGTTAGTTGAAGATGGTGATGCACCAGTTGCAGGTTCAATTGGTGAAACTTACGTAGCAGCTTTAGGCGGAAAAGAAAACTTAACAGTTATTGATAACTGTGCAACACGTCTACGCTTACAAGTAAAAGATGCTGGTCAAGTAAATGAAGCAGCATTAAAACGTGCTGGTGCAAAAGGTGTTATGAAATTAAGTAATACTAGTGTACAAGTTATCGTAGGTACAAATGTTGAATCTGTTGCCGATGATATGAAAAAACACGTATAAATAATGAGATAAGAGGATGTCCCAAAAGATTGATAACATCAATTTTTTAGAGGATATCCTCTTTTTTTTGTTAATAATTTAACGGGAATCTTACTTTTGTAAATTTTCTTTTTCTTTTTTGTACATATAGGTTGGTAATATGTGCAGTGCGTGATAAAGTAGGGATGATATAGAATGGATTATCCATAATCTACTAAAACGAATCTTTAGTAGAGGAATTAAATTATTGGTGAGTAAGGGGAAAAAAGCAATTATGGATCAGGAAAAAAATAATGCGAATGGGAAAGCACATCGGCCGATTGTATACATAAAAAGAACAATCATTCTCGTCTTACTATTATCACTTGTATATTTCATGTATACAAAAATTGTTGCGCATAATAAGAAAGAAGAAACTTTAAAAGCGGCAGCAGAAATGAAGAAACAAGAAGAGTTAAAAAAGAAAGAAGAAAAAAAGAAACAAGAAGTACAGAAGCAAAAACAAAAAGAGCAGGAAGAACAAATGAAGCAAGCGCAAGCAGCGGAGAAACCTGCTGAAGGACCACCTCAAGAAATTAATGAAAACGCTCAATTGGACCAGTATTTACAAAACGCAGGATTTAGCGGGACAGCTGTTATTGTGAAGAACGGAAAAGTTCTTCTGAATAAAGGGTACGGTATGGCAAATAAAGAGCAGCAAGTACCGAATAATTCAGAGACGACTTTTTATATTGGTTCTATTTCAAAGGCGTTTGTAGCAACTGCTATTATGCAATTGAAAGATCAAAATAAATTACAAGTAGAAGATACTGTTGCGAAGTATATTCCAGATTTTCCACAAGGTAATAATATTCAGCTAAAACATCTATTAACACATACATCAGGGATTCCCGAATATGAGCAGGGAAAAGAAGATATTTCTCATGAAGAACTGATAAAGCGGATAGGAAATCAAAAGCGTATTGGTGGTCCGGGAGAGAAGTGGAAGTATTCTGATTCGAACTACTCTATACTTGCTTATATTGCAGAGAAGGTAAGTGGGCAGTCACTCGAAGAATATATTAAACAACATATTTTTGCTACTGCGGGTATGAAACATTCTGGCTTTGGCACAGCGTTAGAACAAACAAGATTCCCATCAACGGGTTATAAAATAGTAAATAATAATATGACAACACCTAATATTCCAAGCATGTCACAACTTTATGGTTGTGGTGATATATATACGAGTGCACATGATTTATATTTATTTAATGAGGCGTTATACTCTGGAAAATTAATTTCAAAAGAGAGTTACGATCAAATGTTTACGGGTGGAAAAAAGGATTACGGGTTTGGATGGTACGTAGACCCAGGAAGCTATTCGAATCATGGTGTAATGCCAGGTTGGAATTGCTTAAACGGATTTAGTAAAAATGGTAGTGTATATGTTGTTTTATTATCTAACATTCAAAATAATATTAAATCATTTGGTAAAGTGAATAATGACATTTATTCGATATTGCGGAATATTGAAGTGTAAGAAACTATCCTTTTGGATAGTTTTTTTTATGCTCTGAAACAAATATTTCTTTTAGAAAATGTATGTCTTACCTATCACAAAAATATCCATTTTGTATACATTAAGATGTATGGATGTAAAATTTTATAATCTAAAAATAATAGGAGGAGAAGTGTATGTGTCTGTTCAGAAAATATTGGCATAAATTATCAAGATTGTTTAATAGACAATTAGATTATTTTTTAGATAATAAGTTATTGCCTGCTGTGGAAAGACTTTTATTTTCACAAAACTTCGCGAGATTTATTCAAAGAAACTCTAAGCAAGCTACGGAAGAAGTTATTGAATCAAGTAGATTTCAATCTATTATTTGTAACATTTTAAAAGAATGCAATACATCACCTTTTAAAGAAATTGCAAAGCAGTATTTAGGTAAAAACGTAGAAATTACGGTGACAGTTGGACAATTAACAGGTGTTATTGTAGCAGTTGGTGATGACTTCTTAACATTGCAAGAAGGAATAGGAACAGAGGTTTTATTACCATTTATAAGTATTATATCAATTAAAGAAGCGTAAGAAAGGAGACTTATATATGTTATTTACTGATGAATTACGTAACCATGTTGGCGAACTAGTGCAAGTTGTGACAGCTGTAGAAATCATTGCAGGCGTTCTTTTATCTGTGACGGATGGGGCAGTAATTGTTCGTACTTCTCCTTCTTATGGACCACCAGAAGATGTAGTTGTGCGTATTCCTATTATTGCTTATGTTCGCTTGGAAGGGTAAGAGTGATACAAGTATGAGAGTGTCAGTTGTTATTCCAGTGCATAATGAAGCAAGTACTTTATCAAAAGTTTTAGTAGAGGTAAGAAAACTCGAACCATATGAAGTTATCATAGTAGATAATGGATCTACAGATGGGACGAAGGAAATAGCATTACAGCATAATTGCCGTGTGATTTATTATAGAGATTCTCTTGGTAATGATGTGGGACGGGCAATTGGTGCTAGAGAAGCAAAAGGTGAGATTGTTTTGTTTTTAGATGGTGATATCGTCATGAAAAGTGAAGAATTATACAATTTTATTAAAGGAATACGACAAGGGCATGAGATTGTTTTAAATAATTTAACATGGTCCGTTTACTTGAAGATGAGACCGCATTATACGACGGTTGGAAAATATATGTTAAATCGTTATTTGAACAAGAAAGAGTTTGTTGTAGGATCTTTAATTGCAATACCACATGCGATAAGTCGTAAAGTGATTGAAAAACTGGGGTGGTGGAATTTAGCAGATCCAGCATTATTTCAAGCGATGGCGATGTCTAGAGGAGTAGATATTTCTGATATGGCTTCAGTTGATGTCATCTACACAAATAAAGTTCGACCTGTGCATACTGGTACATCACCTGGCTCTCCTTATCCGAAAGCGACTAGTCGTATTATGGGTGATCATTTGCGAGCTTTACAATACGTAATCGAAACATATGGTAAACGCGGTGGTTTTTCAGAGAACAATAGAGATAGAGAGTTTGTAGGAAAGTATAAACCAGTTTTATTACAAAAGAATAAAGCGAAATATAGTGCCATTATCCCAGTATCAGAAGAGAAAATAACCATAAGGTCTGTTATAAAAGAAGTGAAAGAAGCAGGTGTAGATGAAATTATAGTTGTCGCGAATGGAGCAGATGTTGAGACTGTTAAACAGGCAAAGCTAGAGAATGTTATTGTTGTTGAATTTACGAAGGCGCTTGGACATAATGTAGCACGAGCAATAGGTGCCATGCATGCTACGGCAGATATTTGTTTATTCGTTGATAGTGATCTTGTTATTCCAGCAAAAAAACTCACTCTATTTTTACATGCTGTTGAAGATGGAAATGACGTGGTGTTAAATGATTTACAATGCTTATTAGATATGTTTCATCCAGCAGATCCAATTAGTATGGGAAAATACTTTGTGAATTTGATAGCGAAACGACCAGATTTATGGAATAACTCACTAACTGCTGTACCACATGCCATTCATAAGAAGGTAATAGAGAAAATAGGATATGATTCCCTTATCATTCCGCCATTAGCACAAGTGAAAGCTATTTTAGAAGGATTCTCTATTACAACAGTAGAGTTAGTAGATGTTATAAAAACAAATCGCATACGTCCAGAGCAACACGAATTTGTAAATGGGCGTATTTCAGCGTTTGATCGTATTTTCGGTGATCAACTTGAAGCGGTTGCGTATTTATTACAATGTACGGACGAACGTGGTGGTTTTACAGATGGAGATAGAGATAGAGATGTAATTCAACAATTGAGAAGGGAAGAAGAGAATACAAATGAATAGTAGTAAAGTAGCTATTATTGGGCTAGGGTATGTTGGCCTTCCTTTAGCGGTACATTTTGCAGAAAGAGGGCATACAGTACTTGGATTAGATAAAGATATTAGGAAAATAGACTCAATTATAAAAGGAGAAAGTTATATTCCGGATGTTTCTTCTAAAGAGTTACAAAGTTTATTGACGAAAAAAAAATTAACAGTAAATACACCGGATCAAGGCATTGCTGATTTTCAAAATAGTGATTATGTTATTGTCACTGTCCCGACTCCAATTAATGAACAAAGAGAACCAGACTTAAGTGCCCTCATTTCAGCTTCGCATTATATACAACAAAACCTTCAAAAAGGACAAACCTTCATTTTTGAAAGCTCCACATATCCAGGCACACTTGAAGAAGTCATCCTACCTATTATTTCTCAAAATGGTAAAAAGGTAGGGGAAGATTTCTATATCGGATATTCCCCTGAGAGAATTGATCCAGCAAATAGTCAATATTCAGTTCAAGCTATTCCAAAAGTTATTAGTGGACAAACAGAAAAGTGTAAACAAAAGGTACAGGATTTATATAGTACCATTTTTGACGAAGTTGTACCTGTTAGCTCTCCGAAAGTAGCAGAGATGTGCAAGCTATTTGAAAATATTCAGCGCTTAGTTAACATTTCTTTAGTAAATGAACTAAACACACTATGTGAAAGTTTAGGCATTGATTTTTATGAGGCCATTGAAGCGGCATCTACAAAACCATTTGGGTTTACTCCGTATTGGCCAGGGCCAGGGATAGGGGGACACTGTATTCCCGTAGACCCTTTATATTTTCAATGGAGAATAAAAAAGAATGGGGCAATTAGTCAATTAATTGAGGCTGCACATATAATTAATGAAGAAATGCCAGAGAAAATGGTCCGCAAAGTAAAAAGTGTGGTGCAATTACCTGCAACGGTGTTAATTGTAGGGATTGCGTATAAAAAAGATGTAAATGATTTGAGAGAATCACCAGCGTTACCGATTATTCAATTATTAAGAAATCAAGGATACGAGATAGAATATCATGATCCTTATATTTCTTCCGCAGAAATTGGAGATAAGGTGTACCAATCTGTTTCTTTAGATGAAGAAAAAGTTAAAAAAGCGGATTGTATTTTAATTTTAACGGATCATTCTAATATTGATTGGAAGCTTTTTAAAGGAATGGATCGAGTAATAGATACACGCGGGATTGTAAAGAAGGTGAGTAAATGAGTAAGAAATGTTTAATTACAGGTGGGGCCGGATTTATCGGGTCGCATTTAGCTGAAGAGTTGATAAGAAGAGGTTATGAGGTCACTGTTGTGGATAACTTTTATAAAGGTAAAAATAAGTACCATAAAGAGTTAATGAAAGAAATCCGTGTTATTCCAATAAGTGTTTTAGATAAAAATTCTATTTATGAATTAGTAGATCAGCATGATGTCGTGTTTCATTTAGCAGCAATTTTAGGTGTGAAAACAACAATGGAAAAAAGTATAGAGCTCATAGAAACGAATTTTGATGGGACAAGAAATGTTTTACAAGCAGCGTTAAAAGGAAAGAAGAAAGTAGTTTTTGCTTCTACTTCAGAAGTATATGGTAAGGCCAAGCCGCCTTTCTCTGAAGAGGGAGATCGATTGTACGGGGCAACATCTAAAATTCGTTGGAGTTATGCAGTTTGTAAAACGTTGGAAGAGACATTATGTTTAGGGTACGCATTAGAAGGGTTACCAGTAACGATTGTTCGATACTTTAATATTTATGGTCCAAGAGCGAAAGATGGTCCATATGCAGGAGTAATCCCGCGATTTATCCGCGCGGCACTGCAAGGAGAAGACATTCTCGTATATGGAGATGGAAAGCAGACACGTTGTTTTACGTATGTAAGTGATGCGGTAGAGGCAACGATTCGGGCAATGGATGAGAAGGTAAATGGTGAGATTATTAATATAGGTTCTGAGAATGAAAAGAGCATAAAAGAAGTAGCAGAAGTAATTAAAAAATTAACGAATTCTTCTTCGAAGATTGTCCAAGTGCCTTTTGAAGAAGTATATCCTCATGGTTTTGAAGAAATTCCAAATAGAAGACCAGATGTAACAAAATTAAAAGAGCTTGTTCAATTTCAGGCGAAAGTAACGTGGGAAAACGGATTGAAGGAAACAATTAAGTGGTTTCGTGAACAAAACAATGGCTAAGTCATTATCTGTTATTATTCCTGCATGTAATGAGGTCGATACGATTTCAGACGTTATTCAATCGGTAAGACCATTAAATCCAGTAGAAATCATTGTAGTAGCAAACGGTTGTAATGATGGAACAGAAGATGTTGCAGATCGTTTAGGGTGTAAAGTAATCAAGCATACAGAGCTACTAGGGAACGATGTTGGACGTGCAGTCGGCGCAAAACATGCGATAGGTGATGTATTACTATTTATAGATGGTGATTTTGCTATTCCAACTTCAAAATTAAAATTATTCCTTAATCCGATTTTATACGATCAGGCAGATGTAGTTTTAAATAATTTGGATGCATTATTTTTAAAAAGGCAAAAAACCACTTCTATTACAGTATGGCGCCAAATATTAAATGCAATGTTAGAGCGTGAAGAATTAAAAATGAATTCTTTATTAGATGTACCTCATGCGCTGACGAAAGAAGTCGTTCAAAGCATCGGATATGAATGTTTTGTTAATCCTATTGTGGCTCATTTACGCCTAGTTCAAAGTAAATGGAGAATTAGTCGTCATTGTGCTATTGACGTTATTACGCCGAATAAATTTCGTCCATTCCAGCATGCTGCATATGGGACAAATCTTTCCCAATCTGAAAAAAGAATGATAGGTGATCATATAGAAGCAGTAGCAGAACGGATATTAAGCAGTGATGAGCGCGGAGGATATTATGATGGAAATAGGAAAAGGGATAGTGTCTATCATACTTTAAGTTTTGAAGAGTTTTATCAAGGGTGGGGTGTTACATCTGATTTCTATAAAGGAAAGCAACTATCGGTTGTTATTCCCGTACAAGATGAAGAGAAAACAATTGGAAACGTTATAGAAGAGCTTCGCAAAATTGAACCCTTCGAAATTATCGTTGTCGTAAATGGTTCGTCAGATAAAACGAAAAAAATTGCAAAAGACAAAGGGGCAACGACAATTGTATATAAAGAAGCACTCGGAAATGATGTGGGGCGCTCACTTGGAACGTATTTTGCAAAAGGAGAAATTGTGTTATTTATAGATGGCGATTTTGTTATTCCAGCGAGTGAGCTATATCCTTTTGCGAAAGCTATTGCAGATGGAACAGATGTTGCATTAAATGATCTAAATCATTATTTAGATTTAAGAGTACCGCTTCATCTTGTAACTGCATTTAAATATGCATTAAATTTAGCTTGTGATAGAAAAGATCTAGGCGTAGGCTCTCTTATCGCTGTACCGAATGCGTTTAGCCGTAAGTGTTTGAAAGAAATTGGGTATAGATCTTTACTGGCGCCGTGTGTAGCCCAAGTGAAAGCTATTCTTTCAGGATTTGAAGTTGCATGTGTAAGTCGTGTTGAGGTCGATAAGATGAACCGTATTCGTCCCAGTGAACATTTTGCTAAAATAGGTCATCCACCAGCTGTACTTCGAATTATAGGTGATCATATAGAAGGACTAGATCAAATAATTGCATTAACAGACAATCGTGGCGGATTCTATGATGGCAATAGAAAAAGAGATGTTTTATAGAAGTAACAAAAAAAGTGTACAACATGTGTACACTTTTTTGTTCTGTTATAAAAACTATAACAGATTAGGAGATAAGAGTATTACAGCTCTACAATGGGTATTGTTCTTATATTACAAAATAGGACTCGTATATAAGGATACCAAAAAAATACAATTAAGGAAAGGGTTAATTTTAAAGACTTTTAAATGAAGTTAACACTATATATATAGTAGTTTGCTCAACATTTCACAAACATGTCACAACTATTTCGTTCACTTTCGTAAAAAAGTAGTATTCTAAGTGTGTAAGCTGTTATATAAAAAATCTTAGTCCTGTACTAATCAAAAATGGAGGAGATTAGGATGACTCAAGTATTAGAAAATGTTAAAAACGCATGGGAAAACTTTAAAGGTGAAAAATGGAAAGCAGAGATTGATGTTCGCGATTTCATTTTAAATAATGTAAACGTTTTCGAAGGGGACGAATCTTTCTTAGCAGAAGCAACTGAAGCAACGAAACAACTTTGGGATCAAGTAATGGATTTAACAACGAAAGAACGTGAAAACGGTGGCGTTCTTGATATGGATACAAAAATTGTTTCTTCTATTACATCACATGACCCAGGATACTTAAATAAAGATATTGAAAAAGTAGTCGGTTTCCAAACTGATAAACCATTTAAACGTTCTTTACAACCATATGGTGGTATTCGTATGGCAGAACAAGCTTGTGAATCTTATGGATACGAAATGGATAAAGAACTTAGTCGTATTTTTAGAGAGTGGAGAAAAACTCATAACCAAGGTGTATTTGATGCATACACACCAGAAATGAGAAATGCACGTAAATCAGGTGTTATTACTGGTCTTCCAGATGCATACGGACGTGGACGTATTATCGGTGACTATCGCCGAGTAGCGTTATATGGTATTGATCATTTAATTGAAGCGAAAAAAGCTGATTTGAATTTAACTGGTGGTGTAATGAGCGAAGATACAATGCGTTTACGCGAAGAGTTATCTGAGCAAATGCGTGCACTTCAAGAGTTAAAAGAAATGGCTGCTTCTCATGGCTTCGATATTTCTAAGCCAGCAACAAATGCACAAGAAGCATTCCAATGGTTATACTTCGCATACCTTGCAGCGATTAAAGAACAAAACGGAGCTGCAATGAGTCTTGGACGTACTTCTACATTCTTAGATATTTACATTGAAAGAGATTTAGCAAATGGTACTTTAACAGAAGAAGAAGTACAAGAAATTGTCGATCACTTCATTATGAAATTACGTCTTGTGAAATTCGCAAGAACACCTGATTATAATGAATTATTCTCTGGTGACCCAACTTGGGTAACTGAATCTATCGGTGGTATGGCATTAGATGGTCGTCCATTAGTAACAAAGAACTCATTCCGTTTCTTGCATACATTAGATAATTTAGGACCAGCTCCAGAACCAAACTTAACTGTTCTTTGGTCTAAACAATTACCAGAGAACTTTAAAAACTACTGTGCGAAAATGTCTATTAAAACATCAGCAATTCAATATGAGAATGATGACATTATGCGTCCTGAATACGGCGATGATTACGGTATTGCATGTTGCGTATCTGCAATGAGAATCGGTAAACAAATGCAGTTCTTCGGAGCTCGTGCAAACTTAGCCAAAGCATTATTATATGCGATTAACGGTGGCAAAGATGAAAAGTCAAAAGCACAAGTTGGTCCTGAGTACGCACCAATTACTTCTGAAGTATTAAATTATGAAGAAGTTATGCATAAGTTTGATATGACAATGGAATGGTTAGCGGGTCTATATTTAAACACATTAAATGTTATCCATTACATGCATGATAAATATAGCTATGAACGTATTGAAATGGCACTTCATGATACAAACGTTCTTCGTACAATGGCAACAGGTATCGCTGGTCTATCTGTAGTAGCAGATTCATTAAGTGCAATTAAGTACGCAAAAGTAAAACCAATTCGTGATGAAAATGGTATTGCAGTTGACTTCGAGATTGAAGGAGATTTCCCTAAATACGGTAACAATGATGATCGTGTAGATGAGATTGCTGTAAATCTTGTAAAAACATTTATGAATAAACTTCGTAAACATAAAACATACAGAAACTCTGTTCATACAATGTCAATCTTAACAATCACATCTAACGTTGTTTACGGTAAGAAAACTGGTAATACTCCAGATGGCCGCCGTACTGGAGAACCATTTGCACCAGGTGCGAACCCAATGCATGGACGCGATACAAAAGGTGCATTAGCTTCATTATTATCTGTGGCTAAATTACCATATGAAGATGCACAAGATGGTATTTCTAATACATTCTCTATTATTCCGAAAGCACTTGGTAAAGAAGATGATGTACAAGTACGTAATTTAGTATCAATGCTTGATGGCTATGCAGTAAAAGAAGGGCACCACTTAAATATTAACGTATTTAACCGTGAAACATTAATGGATGCAATGGAACATCCTGAGAAGTATCCACAATTAACAATTCGTGTATCTGGTTATGCTGTAAACTTTATTAAATTAACTCGTGAACAACAAATTGATGTAATTAACCGTACAATGCATGAAAGCATGTAAATGAAAAAAGGTGTCCCTTCGCTCTTAATATATAGCGAAGGGAGGCTGTTTCAATAAAGGAGGAAGTAACATGGTAAAAGGAAGAATACATTCTGTAGAGTCTTGTGGTACTGTTGATGGCCCGGGGATTCGTTATGTCATATTTACACAAGGGTGTTTATTACGTTGTCAATATTGTCATAATGCTGATACGTGGGAAATCGGTAAAGGTAAAGAAATAACAGTTGAAGAAGTGATGCAGGATGTGACATGTTACCTTCCATTTATTGAAGCTTCCGGAGGCGGTATAACAGTTAGCGGTGGAGAGCCATTATTACAGCTAGACTTTTTAATTGAGTTGTTTAAAAAGTGTAAAGCGGCTGGTATCCATACAACAATCGATTCTTCTGGTGGTTGTTATTCTGAGGAACCAGAATTCCAAAATAAGCTAGATATTTTAATGGATTATACAGATTTAGTTTTATTGGATCTGAAACATATCGATTCCAAAAAGCATCGTAAATTAACAGGGAAACCAAATGAACATATTTTACAATTTGCTCGTTATTTATCGGATAAGAATAAACCGATTTGGGTACGACACGTATTAGTTCCTGGTGTTACGGATAATGAAGAGGATCTACAAAAACTATCTAGCTTTATTCAAAGTCTGTCTAATGTTCAAAAAGTTGAAGTGTTACCATATCATAAGCTTGGTGTATATAAATGGGAGGCGCTTGGACACAAGTATCCACTCGCAAATGTAGAACCACCTACTGAGAAAAATGTAGAACATGCTAAATATATTTTACAAGCGGTCTAATCCAAATATTGGATTAGGCTTTTTGCTTTCTTTACAATAAAATCTAGAGTATATATTGATAAAAGAGTATACTGAAAGTAGAATATCCATAATTTTGTACGGAATAAATGGAGAAATTTACATAATTGTAAAGGGAAATCAAAATAGTAAAAAGAATTAAGAAGTAAAAGAGTGAGTATCATGGAATAGAGAACATTTGTAAGTTATTGCGAAAGCTCTTATAGGAAAGTATAATGTAAAGATATGAGCACAGATAGGATTAAGGGGTCAATCTTATATGCTTTGCATATCCACGACAGGTACATAGCTGAAAGGGAATTATTAGAATCTGTTTATGTAATTTTTAAGGAAAATGTTTTTCCTATTGTCGTATATGCAATATGGAGAAACAAAAAGCTAGGAGTGGATTTGTTTGATAAAAAACCCCAAGGTTTTAATATTAACTGCACATTACGGTAATGGTCATGTGCAAGTAGCAAAAACATTAGAACAAACATTTCGCCAAAAAGGAATTGAAGATGTTATTGTATGCGACTTGTTTGGAGAATCACATCCATTTATAACTGACATTACAAAATATCTATATTTAAAAAGTTATACAATAGGAAAAGAATTATATCGTTTGTTTTATTACGGGGTAGAAAAAATTTATGATAAGAAAATAGCATCTTGGTATGCGAACTTTGGAAGAAAACGTTTGAAAACACTATTACAGGTGGAGAAACCAGATATTGTAATTAATACATTTCCAATTATCGCTGTACCAGAATTGAAGAAACAAACAGGTATTTCAATTCCTGTCTATAACGTATTAACGGATTTTTGCGTGCACAAAATATGGATTCATCGAGAAGTAGATCGTTATTTTGTTGCAACGGATCATGTGAAAGAATTGATGGTTGATATCGGTGTACCTGCGGAACAAATTGTTGAAACAGGAATTCCAATTCGGAGTAGTTTTGAGTTAAAGGTAAATCCAGAAATCATATATACTAAATATCAGTTATGTAAGAATAAAAAGATTTTACTAATTGTAGCAGGTGCTCATGGGGTATTAGGAAATGTAAAAGAACTATGCCAATCATTTATGTCAGTGCCTAATTTACAAGTAGTTGTTGTTTGTGGGAAAAATGAAGCTTTAAAACAGGATTTATTAAGTTTACAGAAGCAAAATTCCGATGCATTAAAAGTGTTTGGGTATGTTGAAAATATTGATGAATTATTCCGTGTTACTTCTTGTATGATTACGAAGCCAGGCGGAATAACATTAAGTGAAGCAGCAGCGTTGCAAGTACCTGTCATTTTATATAAGCCTGTTCCAGGACAAGAAAATGAAAATGCGATGTACTTTGAAAGAAAGGGAGCAGCAGTTGTCATTCGCGATGATAGTGAGGTTTTTGCAAAAACAGAGGCATTATTACAAGATGATGTGAAGCTTCTTCAAATGAAAGAAGCAATGAAAAGCATCTATCTTCCAGAGCCAGCTGGTCATATTGTAGATGCAATTTTGGCAGAAAATCATGCAGAACCGCGTCATATACCTATTAAATCACCTGCTCTTGCACAATCTTTTACTTAATATGAAACCCTCTTTGTATATGTAAAGAGGGTTCTTTATTATTTTCAAAGAAAATTCAGCCAGTTATCCACAAAAGGATTGCGCTTTCATTAAACAGTAAAGTCGGAATATTAACAACTATATCCACATTGTCCACAATTTTTAGAAAAATATCCACAATTAAAACAGCTGATATATGCTTTAATATAGAAAAATATTAAATGTTTTTGAAAATTACTAACAATTCTGTTGGTTTTGTGGATAAAGTTGTCCACAGCAAAAAAAGCCCCTTATGTATAAGGGGCTTTTTGCTTACTTTTATCAATCGAGAAAATTATGTAATGAAAATGAATAATTAGGGGGGAAACTTCTAATTATTCATTTTCACTTTAAATGCTTTTCGAGCGATATCCTGCTGCACGATCTGCTTTTTGAAATTCGCGTTGATAGAGAACTTCTTGTGTACTAGATAATGTGTTTTTTGCTTTATCACGTTTCTTTTTATCCATTACAAATCACCTCGTGTCTTAAAGTTACTATTTATCGTTTCCAAAGACATGAGGGGATATACGCATATGGAAAATGTTAATGATTGATTATCATTTCAGAAAATTTAGATTATGCTTCTTTTAATTGATGAGCATCTTGGAAGGTTGTATCTCGCATTGTAGCAAGTGTGTATTGATCTTTTGGAATTTCATATAAGTTATATACTTCTTCGTTTGCGTTAATTTCATCATATACGGCTTTTCTTGTTTCGTTTGCTAGATTCACATATTGCAGTTTTTCTGCAGCTTTAATAGAACGAATATTTATTTTACGAATACGCATGAAAATTGTTTCAATATCTAATTCATAGAAAAGTTCACTAAAAAATGAATCTTTTGCCAATTTATTATAGCCTTTTCCATGATATGGTTTGCCAAGCCATGTCCCGAGAAATCCAGCTTTTTCTTGCACATCAAATAAAGTAATTGTTCCGATAGGGTTACCCCATTCATCTAAAATTGTGCGTGAAATTAATTCACCACGCTCTTCAGCTTCAATCGTTTGTTTTGTTAAGAATAAATATTCTTCATAAGAATAAGCCTTTTGACGCACAAAAGGGAAGACAGCTGGATCCACCATTAACTCGTATAGAACGTGGCTGTCGTGTAAGTCGCGTTTTTTCAACATACTAACTCCTCCTCACACGAGGGTAGCATGACGAAAAAACACCCCACCCTCGAAATTTTTATATCAATCTTTAAAAAATTTCGGGGTGGGAATCGAACCCACTAGAACCAGTTTCTAACGCTGGTGGCGCACCATTTGCCTTCCCCATTCATCAATTTGAAAATGATAATCACGACACAAATTGATTATGGTTTCATTCAGTTTATAATCGTATAATACTTTATCTAGTCAAAAAAATAAACTAGTTTTTTTTATTTTTTTTGTAAATTATTTTTCCATCAATCATAGTTAGTACAGGCTTGGCTAAATAATGGAAAGGATGATGAGTCCATAACACGAGATCGGCGTCTTTTCCAACCTCGATGCTTCCAATTCTATCCTCTAAACGCAAATTTCGCGCTGGGAATATGGTAATTCCTTCTAGTGCTGTTTTCTCGTCTAATCCTTCTCTTACTGCGACAGCGGCACAAATATTTAAATATTGAATGGGTGTATAAGGATGATCTGTTGTTATAGAAACTTCCACACCATTTTTAGATAATATATGGTAAGTATCCCATGTCTTGTTTTTTAGTTCGATTTTAGAACGACGTGTCAGAGTGGGACCAACTGAAACCTTCAAATTATGTTTCGAAAGCTCTTCAACAAGAAAGTGTCCTTCTGTACAATGTTCAATACGTAGATCGAGGTTGAATTCCGTTGCAAAGCGTAGCGCAGAACTAATATCATCTGCTCGGTGAGCGTGGATACGTACGGGTATTTCACGACGTAATGCTTTTAAAATAGGAAGCATTCGAAAATCAGCTTCGTGCCCGTAGTGTTGTGCTTCATAGAATGATTCCCGAAGTAACCCCATAATCCCCATACGTGTAATGGATTCTTTTGTTCCATTACTATGGACTTTTTTAGGATTTTCTCCAAAGGCAATCTTTAAACCAGCAGGTTCTTGAATAATCATATGATCAATACAAGTTCCAGCTGTTTTTATTACACAAGTAGTCCCCCCGATAATATTTTGACTGCCAGGCATAACGTGGACGGTTGTAATTCCGTTTTGTACAGCGTCTTGAAAGGCGATATCCAAAGGGTGGATCCCATCTAAAGAACGAATATGTGGTGTTGAAACTTCAGATGTTTCATTGGCATCATTTCCAGCCCAACCAGTGCCTTCATCATAGAGACCAAGGTGAGTATGGACATCAATAAAGCCAGGTAAGAGATGGAGTGCTCGTGCATCTATAACGGTCATATCTTGAGTAGGTTGAATAAAAGGTTTGACCTCGGTAATTCGCTCTCCTGTAACGAGTACATCGCCTTGAAACTTTTGAGATGTAATAGGGTATACAATGGCTTGTTTGAGCAATATTTTCATAGGTACCTCATTTCTGTTACTTTATAATGCTAATGGAAGTTAAGGGAAAGTAACTGAAAGGTTATTTGTATGGTAATGCTTCGGATCCTAGAAAATGAAAGTTTTGAAAGAGCCCATGTAAAATTGTGTTTTAGAAGTACTACATTGTATGCGAAAGTATATTTTGTAATGCATGGTCTATTGCCGGAAATGTGTATTGGTATCCATGTTCAATTGCCTTAATGGGTAATACACGTTGCCCTTCTAGTACAAGTATGCTCATTTCACCTAATAAAGTTTGAATGATAAATGAAGGTACAGGCAACCAATGAGGCTTGTTCATTATAGTTGCAATGTTTTCTCCAAATTCCTTCATTCTTATGGGTGTTGGTGCTGTCATATTAAGAGGACCATCAATTTCTTTTTTGTGTATGATGAAATCCATCATACGAACGACGTCGTCTATATGAATCCATGATAACCATTGCTTCCCAGAACCAATGGTGCCGCCGATATAGAATTGATAGGGAAGTAGCATTTTTGGAAGAGCTCCTCCATTTGCGCCTAATACGACTCCAAATCTTGCGTAGATTGTTCGTATTCCGAGAGAACGTGCTTTAGATGCTTCTTGTTCCCATGAATATACTGTATTTGCTAAAAAGTCATTTCCAGGAGTCTCATGCTGTTCTGTAAAAGACTCTATTTCAGATGTTCCGTAGTATCCAATAGCACTTGCGTTAATAAATGTGTGTGGCTTTGTATGGAGTCCCTGCAATTGTTTAATGAGTCCTTTTGTTGTTTGAATTCTACTGTTTAAAATGGCTTTCTTTTGTTGCTTTGTCCATCTACTATTAATAGACTCTCCGGCTAGATTAATAACTACATCAATAGAAGAGAGGGGGAAGGTTTGTAAATCTGGTGTCCATTGAACATACTGAAGGTTAGGGTCGGAAGTTTCAGTAGTTTTTTTTCGTGTGAGAATGTAAACAGTATATCCTTTTTGAATAAAAAAAGTAGAAAGGGATTTACCGATAAAGCCTGTACCACCAGAAATTGCGATTTTCACAAGTATTTCCTCCTCATTATATATATTCTTGAAAAGAAAAAATGTTCCTCGACTATGTTAAAATAATAGAGAGGTGAGAGTATGGCTGTCATTACAAAAATAGAAGTACAAAAACGATCGAAAGAACGATTTAATATTTATATTGATAAAGGTCAAGGCGAAGAGTACGGATTTAGTGTGGATCAAGTAATCTTAATAAAACATGGATTACAAAAGGGCTTAGAAATTGATGAAATCGAGTTAGGGAATATTTTGTACAATGAAGAAGTACAAAAAGCATATTTACAAGCAATCTCCTATTTATCCTATCAAATGAGAACAAAACAAGAAATAGAAGATTTTTTACGAAAAAAAGAAGTGGGACAGGCCATCATCTCTGAAGTCGTTTCGAAATTATTACATGACCGATATATTAATGATAAAGAGTATGCTGTTTTATATACGCGAACGCAAAGTAATGTGAATCGAAAAGGTCCAACTGTTATTAAAAGAGAGTTATTAAATAAAGGTGTTCAGGATTTAATTATTACACATAGTTTACAAGAATATCCGAAGGAAAAGCAAATTGAGAATGCCTTGTTTCTCATAGAGAAGAAGAAAAAATCTTATCAAAAACATTCTTTTTTACAAATGAAACTAAAGTTAGATGAGATGCTTGTTCGAAAAGGATATTCTAGAGAAGTAATTCAAATTTGTTTGGAAGAATTGAAAGACGAAAAAGATGACGAAAAGCAACAAGAAGCGTTACACTATCATGGGAATAAATATTATGAGAAATATAAGAAGCATGATGGATGGACATTTGAAAACAAGATGAAACAAGCGTTATATCGAAAAGGATTCTCTATTGATGAAATCGAGATATTTTTGCAAATGAAACGCGAAGAGGAATGAGGAGAATAAGATGAATATGCCAAAACGCTACAGTGAAATGACACCGCATGAGCTAAGGGAAGAAATTGGCGCTTTGAAGGAGCAAGCAGTAAAAGCTGAGCAGCTTGGGATTGTCAATGAATTTGATGTATTAATGAGAAAAATGGCAATGGCTCGTGCTTATATGACGGATATAAACAAGTTCCATATTGGTGAAACATATGAATTAGTAGAAGAACCTGGTGTATTATTTAAAATTACGTATTTCAATGGGGTATTTGCTTGGGGATATAAGCAAAATGATAATGAAGAGATTGGCATACCAATTTCCTTATTGCAAGAAAAATAAAAACCAGAGAGCACATATCTCTCTGGTTTTCATCTTTGGTAGGCGTTAAAGGAGATAGGAGATTCTAAAATTGGCGTTTTTTACATTCATTTGCCAATATAATGAGAGACTGGGTTTGTTGCGTCTGTCCGTTAACTTGCGCTTTCGCATGTTTTGGACGAGTCCACGTATGGTTAAATAATTCAGAACGACTATCTAAGCGATCACGGTAGCTCATCTTTATCACCTCGTGTAGGAAGTTAATTTAATTTGTACTACTCTTCCTGCTGATTTGCAGCACGCATACGTTCTTGTGGGTGCGTGTTAATTGTGCCGTTAGGTCGTTTCGAAGCGAAGCGTGATTTCGCTTTCGGTTGACCGTCGATTTTGCTGTTGTTTTTTGACTCAGACCAAAATTCGGCTTGTTTACCCATTGCGAACGCCCTCCTCATTATCGGTTGATACCTTTTTAAGAAGTATCAATTATAGAATGTGCAAAATTGAAGAAACTATCCTTTAGAAATGAAGGGATAAATAGGTAAAAGGAGATTATAATATGAATGATATTTATGAAACATTAACGAAAGAATTATTAGACAAGAATGACAAGCTTTCTTACGCACAAGCTCGTGCGTGGGTTGAGTTACTATGGGAAGATTTTCAAACAACTTATGCAAAATCAGGTCGTTATCAAGGCGATGAAATGACGGAACAAGTGGTACGATCATGGATTAATAATCATGGTGTACGCCTTCATGAAATGCGGACAAATAATCCGAAGTATAGTCATTTAATTAATCAAGAAGATCATTTGAAACATTAAAAAAAGCGACTTAAGTCGCTTTTTTTAATGTGGAAGTAATTCCAGTTTTTTTCGAAGCTTTTCTTCACTAAAGATCCATCCTGTATAGGAATTAATAATATTTAAATTGTGGTCGAGCTGAACGATTGCAACAAATGGATAATAATCTTTACTTCGATATCGTAAATCAATGAATCGTACTTCATAATAATGGTCATGATCAAAAATATCCCAGCGATATACAGGAGAGAAAGATAGGAAGGCTGAGATGTTTTCATCTTGTTTAGCTGCTCGCATAATATTGTTGTCTGGGAACGGTACCCGATCGAACTTGTCATATATCATGATGTTACCACGGTGCCATCTCGCAACGTAGTAATAATCAGCCGTAACGACTGCTAAATGGTAATGATAAAATCGGTAAGAAGGAGAAATGATAATCTTTTCGACATTTTTGAAACGTTTGTGTACAACGCTTCTTATATTTCTGTGCATCATAATCCGTCCGATATAGTAAACAATCATTAATATATATGCCGCTAAAGCTGTATATCCCTTATGAGAACCGACGAGCATGCAAGCAATTGCAAGTATATGGATAAAGAAAATTACGGTATCGAATGTATTAATTATGCCAAGTGCGACCCATTTTTTTGTGAAAGGTCGTAATGCTTGTGTACCATAGGCGTTGAAAATATCTACAAAGACGTGAAGAAAGACGGCAATAAATGACCAAAGTAGTAGATGAAGATATGGAGCTTCTGAAAAGAAGGCGAAAGAGATGCCACTTATAAGGAATGACCAAAGAATTACCGCTGGAATAGAATGAGTAATCCCACGATGATTTCTTATATATTTAGCGTTATTACGCAATTTTAGAACTGTGTCAATGTCAGGAATGTTGGAACCAGCAATTGTAGCAAGCATAACAGCTTGGGGGCCAATATCACTTTGTGCTATGGCTGGATCTAATGTTGCTAAGCTACCTAAAGTGATACCCATAACAAGGTGAGTGGCTGTGTCCATAGAAATCCACCTCCGTTTTTTATTAATGTAACTCTTTTTATTCGATACCTCAAGTCCTTTGCCTTCTATTTCCTATGTCATCTTACTTAAATTTTTTCCTAAAATCTTTATAATAGTACTTATATGCAAAAAAATGAGGGGGATCAAGTTTGACACTTGAAATACTAAACAATTTTAATATAGAGCAGTTTCAAAATGATTTAATTGGTTGGTTTGAAGAAGAACAGCGTGACTTACCGTGGAGAAAGAATAAAGATCCATACCGTGTTTGGGTTTCTGAAATTATGTTGCAGCAAACAAGAGTAGAAGCTGTAAAACCATATTACGCAAATTTTATGGGGAAGTTTCCTACACTTGAAGCGTTAGCGAACGCAGATGATGAAGAAGTATTAAAAGCATGGGAAGGTTTAGGATATTATTCTAGAGCACGTAATTTACATGCGGCAGTAAAAGAGGTAAAAGAAGTATACGGCGGGGTTGTACCAAGTGATGTAAAGAAAATTGAAAAGTTAAAAGGAGTAGGACCATATACAAAAGGTGCTATTTTAAGTATCGCATATGGTATACCAGAGCCGGCAGTTGATGGAAATGTTATGCGTGTATTATCTCGTATTTTATCAGTATGGGATGATATTGCAAAACCAAAGACTCGAAAAGTTTTTGAAGAGATTGTGCGTGAAATTATTTCAGTAGAAAACCCATCTTATTTTAATCAAGGATTGATGGAATTAGGTGCATTGATTTGTATTCCTAAAAATCCATCGTGCTTACTTTGTCCTGTGCGTGAGCATTGCAGAGGATATGCTGAAGGTGTTCAAAAAGAATTACCAGTAAAAAGTAAAGCGAAAGCTCCTAAAATGGTACCTATTGTTGCAGGCGTACTTCAAACTGAAGACGGTCGTTACGTTATTAATAAACGTCCAAGTACAGGTTTGTTAGCTAACATGTGGGAGTTTCCTAATGCTGAACTTGGAGAAGGTATTCGAAATCAGAAGGAACAGCTTATAGATTATATGAAAGAAAAATTTGAGCTCGAGGTTTCTATTGATGAATACGCAATGAATGTACAACATACGTTTACACATCGTACTTGGGATATATTTGTATTTTACGGAAAAGTAACCGGTAATATTGTTGATACAGATACATTAAAATTTGTATCGAAAGAGGTATTTGAGCAATTACCTTTCTCAAAATCACACCGTACTATTTATGAAAATTGTGTGGAGAAAATTACAATGCAATAAATAAAAAAGTGTTCCCAATCTAGGGAACACTTTTTTAATCGTAAGAAATTTTTGTCCCATGAGTCCAACTAGCTTCACCTTCTTGTAAGCCGCCTCTTGATTCAATTTCTACTACAATTTCTTTGTAAATACTCTGCCCTTCTACATTTAAATAAGGCAGAACCTGTTGTAGTGAGTGATGAAAATAAGCTAATTCATCTTCTTTCCATTCATTTTTTGAAATCATCGTTAGTTCAGTCATATCGCGTCCTATATACATATTTCCACCTCCATTTCTTATAGTTTGAATAAGTAACAAAAGATATATGCGGAAATTATTCAAAAGAAAATTACGGATAGCTTCTAAGTGAATTGGTTACATTATTGATTGTGGAGGTGAGAAAGATGAGTAAAAAACAACAAGGTTATAACAAGGCAACTTCTGGTGCTAGCATTCAAAGTACAAATGCTAGTTATGGTACAGAATTTGCTACTGAAACAAATGTACAAGCAGTAAAACAAGCAAACGCACAATCAGAAGCAAAGAAAGCACAAGCTTCTGGTGCACAAAGTGCAAACGCTAGTTATGGTACAGAATTTGCAACTGAAACAGACGTGCATGCTGTGAAAAAACAAAATGCTAAGTCAGCTGCAAAACAATCACAATCTTCTAGCTCAAATCAGTAATGAAAGAAAAACACTTCTCTAATTCGGGAGAAGTGTTTTCTTTTTGCGTGGATCGTTGTAATGAAAAGAAAGCGAACGACATAACTTCTAATAAGTCAACAAATGTAGTCAAAGGAGAAGGAAGTTAACAATTAGAATTATGTAATTAGGAATAATAACTGATGAATAAGTCCAAAAGGGGGTAAGTAATGAACGATTTTGATAAGTTGGTAGGGGAGCAATTAGAAACGATGGATGAATTGTTAAAGTTACAAGCACATCTAGAGAAGTATCAACAAATTGAAATGAATGAAAAAGATACGTGCGATAAAAAAGAACTGCATTTTATCCGCCAGGAAATATATAGAACAGAAGTAGCGTTGAAGATGTTACATGAGAAATTTGAAGAGCAAACGAATAGTGTAATTCAATCTTTTGCAACTGAAAAAATGATTTCAAATTTAGGATAAGATATATTGTTATCTTTAGGTGAAAAGTCCTTCTTTGTATGGAAATAGAGAAGGGCTTTTTCTATTACATGTCCTCGCTTATAAATAATACAGTACAATCCTTTTATCTCCTAAGAAGCGGTGGGGCATAGTATTCAACGATAAACCTCCTACATATTCAGTTTGAAAAATAGAGTCTTATCCCTTTAGTTTTAAAATTTCGACAAAAAAGTTATAATAGAAAAAAAGTGAATGCCGTTCAAAGGGCATTTGCAGTTGAAAGAAGGGAGCATATATGGGATTTCCCAAAGAAGGAGAAAAAGTACAAATACATAGTTATAAACATAATGGCTCCATTCATAGAATGTGGGAAGAAACAACAATTTTAAAAGGGACACAGAGTCTTGTAATCGGAGCGAATGATCGTACAGTAGTTACAGAATCGGATGGCCGAACATGGATTACTCGTGAACCAGCAATTTGCTATTTTCATGCCAACTATTGGTTTAATGTGATTGGGATGCTTAGGGAAGATGGCGTATATTATTATTGTAATTTAAGCTCACCTTTTGCGTATGATCCTGAAGCATTAAAGTATATTGATTATGATTTAGATATTAAAGTATATCCAGATATGACATATACGCTTCTAGATGAAGATGAGTATGAAAAACATAGTGAAATTATGCAGTATCCACCTGTTATTGATACAATTTTAAAACGAAATGTAGCACATTTAACACAGTGGATTCATCAAAGAAAAGGTCCATTTGCACCAGATTTCGTAGATATGTGGTATGAACGATATTTAATGTACAGAAATTAAAACAAACCTGCAGGGGGCTTCCCGGCAGGTTTGTCCTATTAGAGGGGGGATTATGTGCAAGGCATAAAAAGATATTTACAATTTGTTAAACCATATCGGTGGCTTATTGCTATTACAATTATTATTGGACTAGTTAAGTTCGGTATCCCACTTATTATGCCGTGGTTATTAAAGTATATTATCGATGATGTAATTCAAGGCGCTGGCTCACTTCAAGATAAAACATCTCAATTAATAACAGCGATTGGAATTGCTTTCTTTATTTTTGCGGTATTAAGACCACCGATTGAATATTATCGTCAATATTTCGCCCAACGTATCGCAAATACAATACTGTATGATTTGCGGAAGCATATTTTCGGTCACTTACAAAAGTTAAGTTTACGTTATTACTCCAATACAAAAACAGGGGAGATTATTTCGCGTGTCATCCATGATGTAGAACAAACGAAAGATTTTGTAATTACTGGTTTGATGAACGTCTGGTTAGATACTGCAACAATTGCTATTGCTATCATTGTTATGTTTTCTATGAATATAAAATTAACATTTGTTGCGTTATTGATTTTACCTATTTATGTAATTGCAGTGAAATATTTTTTCGGACGTCTTCGGAAATTGACGAAAGAGCGTTCACAAGCGTTAGCGACGATGCAAGGGTATTTGCATGAACGTATTCAAGGAATGCAAGTGACACGTAGCTTTGCGTTAGAAGAGTATGAGGGGAAGCAGTTTGAAAAAAGAAATAATGAATTTTTAACGAAAGCATTAACCCATACAAGTTGGACGGCAAGAACATTTTCGGCAGTAAATACGTTAACCGATTTAGGTCCGTTACTTGTGATTGGTTTTGCAGCATATGAAGTAATTCAAGGACAGTTAACGCTAGGAACGATGGTAGCTTTTGTTGGATATATGGATAGTTTATATAGTCCGCTTCGCCGCCTTGTTAATTCATCTACAACATTAACACAATCTTTTGCATCGATGGACCGTGTGTTTGAACTGTTAGATGAAAAATACGATATTGTTAATGTGCCAAATGCGGTACAAACGAAAAAATTAAATGGAGAAATTGTATTTGACAATGTTTCTTTTCGTTATAATGTAGATGAAAAAGAGATATTACACAACTTGTCATTAACTATGCAGCCTGGAGAGAAAGTAGCGCTTGTAGGAGCAAGTGGGGGAGGAAAGTCATCTCTTGCTAGTTTGATCCCGCGTTTCTATGATGTTTCTGAAGGCACGGTTTATGTAGATGGCATAGATGTAAGAAAGTATAATATGAGAAATTTGCGTAGTCATATTGGAATTGTACTGCAAGATAATTTATTGTTTAGCGATACAATTGGAGCTAATATTTTATATGGAAATCCGAAGGCTACAGAGAAAGAGGTGATTGCAGCTGCTAAAGCTGCGCAAATTCATGATTTTATTATAGACTTACCAGATGGTTATAATACTGTCGTTGGAGAACGTGGTGTGAAGCTATCGGGCGGGCAAAGACAACGCGTGGCAATTGCACGAGTGTTTCTAAAGAATCCTTCGGTACTTATATTAGATGAAGCAACTTCAGCATTAGATTTAGAAAATGAAAGGTATATTCAAGAGGCGCTTCAGACGTTAGCTGCTGACCGGACAACGATTATAATTGCACATCGATTAGCGACGATTACGCATGTTGATACGATTATTTACATTGAAGACGGTGAGATTAAAGAGACTGGTTCTCATGAAGAGTTAATGCAAAAAAGAGGATTTTATTACAATTTATATCAACTTCAACATATAACAGAAACAGCTCCTTTAGCATAAAAGGAGCTGTTTTTTTATTCGTCTTCTTTTTTATCATCGATTTGGAGTTCTTTTTCTGGTTTATGGTATGTGTAGAAGCTATCTACAAGCAAATCTAAATGCTCTACTTCTTCACTATAGTTAATGATGGAAGAAATAAGAGGGAAGAGATGTAACCATGTTTTATATGCTTCTTCATCGTCTTTATTTTGATATTCCATAAAGATATCAATTAATTCTTGTTTACCTGTTTCAACTTCATCAAGCATTTCGACTGATTGTTGTTTTTTTGCTTTACCAATAAATTTTAATAAAACTTGTTCATGATAATGCGTTAATGAGTCAAGTTCGTTTTGGATAGATTCCTGAAATTCTTCCGGCATATAGCGCAGTTCATTTTCAGTACGGTGTAATGATTTTAACGTACTTAAAGCACGGCTTGTTGTCGCTAACATTTGTCTGAATAAAACGAGCTTACGAATTTTTGCGAACTTTACTTTTTTCGTGTAGCTTCTTTCTTCTTTATACAGCAAATAGTAATGGTTTAGTTTGATCATTTTTTCTTTCATACGATCAATATCAGTTTTTAGCGTTGTAAAATCAGAAGCCTGCCTGCTATTCATTCGAATCCATTTTACAATTTCTTCTGTATTATCAACGATACGATGATAAAGTTTTGTTTCATATTTTGGCGGCATAAATACTAAATTTACAAGTGAAGCCGCAATAATACCAATCATAATCGTCGCAAATCGAAGTAAGGCAAAACTAAAGAAATCTTCGCCTTGATACTCCATAATGGCGATAACTGTTACTAAAGCAATTGATATTGTGTTTTCTAATCGTAATTGTAATGTAAGAGCAATTACTAATATACATGTTAATCCAATAATAAAAGGATTATGTCCAA
This sequence comes from Bacillus sp. LH1, assembly GCF_057924895.1. Lineage (NCBI taxonomy): Bacteria > Bacillati > Bacillota > Bacilli > Caryophanales > Bacillaceae > Bacillus > Bacillus sp. LH1. Next base: position 522,227 of record NZ_CM175007.1, read on the forward strand.
AAGCAGTAGCAAATGCGATAGCAAATATCGCACCAATTACATTTGCTTGAATTTGTTCAAGTGCTGTTAAATAAGAACGGTATACAGACGGTTGAACAGCAAAGATAGCTGAAATTCCCGCAAATACCGGACTCGGTAATTGAAGTAAAATACAAGCAAATAAAGCTAACGTGATGGCAATACCCGTTTTTAAAATGCGAGCACCAAGTTTCATACCCTTAATAAGATCCTTTCTCTTGTCATAATGAATGTACAACATGATACTATACATTCATTACAATATGTTAGCAAGTGATATTTTAGTGACGTTAAAAGAAATTAGTGTTCATTTTATCCCGCTAATTGTGAGTAGTAAGATTCACGCCTCAAAATTCAGAAGCTGGATGCCGGTAAACGTCCGATTGGTGTAGGCTAATTAAAGTTTCACTTTATAATTTTTCCTAATTCCTTTTAAACATCAGTTTTTAGTAAAAAAACCTGCTGAATTTCAGCAGGTCTCAAATTGTTACTATAGATTACTATGAGAAGCGTACTTCGTCAATTTTTTCTTAATAATGAAAATTACTCATTTTACTCTGTTGAGATAGATGGATCTGCCTGTTCTTTTTTCGGGATAATCTCAAAAAACTTGTTCTGTATATCATCTAATAATGGTGTTAACAAAGCAACTTCCTCATATTGCTCGTGCTCGTTTAGTACACGAATATAGTCTAGCAATAATTCAGTTACATCTTTCAAACCATTTTTACTAATTGGTTGTAATGTAACATTTGCGCCTTTTGCGATTCTTCTTTTTAAGGCCTGTTCTGTTAAGCCTAAGTTTGAATCACGACGCAAATAAACAACACCGCCAGTCATGCCAGCGCAAATCCATGGACCAGGGTCACCTAAAACAAGCGCTCGCCCGTTTGTCATATATTCAAAAGCAAAACCTTTAATATTGGAGTATGCACCTATATTTCCTTGCTCTTTTTCACGGAGTGGTTTTGTTATTCTACCTCCAATTATCATGTCTGCCCCAGAAAGGCGAATGCCAGCGCGAGCATCAGCGTTCCCTTGTACGTATAGTGCCCCTTTTTGTGCACCATATCCAAATCCTTTTCCGACAGAACCGTTATAATATACTCCGTCTTTTCCTTTTGATTTCGTTATATAAATCCCACCACCAAAGGAAGTTTTACCAATGCCATCTTGTGCGCCGCCATTTACGTGTATAAATAAATTTTCACTATTGTAAGCACCTAACCCATTTCCGGGAATAGAACCATCCGTATACTTTAATGTAAGTGGTTCAAGTTGAGTAGCTTCATATAGTTTACTGCGAACGCGATAACATGATTCTAGACCACCCATAACGCGTTGCTCTACACCAACGCCTACCAATTCTTTTGAGTCAGCGGAATGAACTGTCTTAAATTGTTTTTCCGGTACGCCTTCTGTTGTTGTAACAGATGGATGTTCTATTATTTGTAGTAAATTACGTAAGTTTAATAAATTTTCGCCTCGAACTTGCTCTAATAAATCAGAACGCCCAACAATTGCTTGTAAATTTGTATAACCAAGCTGTCCTGTTAATCGTTTTAGTTCTACACCGAAAGAGGTGAATAAATTTAGCAGGCCAGCAACTGCGCTTTCTAATTCGCGTGGGACGAAGCGGCGTAACCCATGTTCTTTTGCTTGTGCTTCAGACTCGATTTGTGTCGCAATTCCAACATGGCAAGTATCTAGATGGCACCCACGGCAAGTAGTACAGCCGATTGCAATCATTGATAGTGTGCCAAATCCAATACGGTTTGCTCCGAGGAGCATGATTTTCAAGGCATCATTTACACTTCGAATACCACCATCTGCCCAAATCTCTACTTTATGTCTCATGCTTGCTTCTAATAAAGCGTTGTGAGCGGCTTTAACACCAATTTCTACAGGGAGACCTACATGCTGCAATGCGTGAATACGTGCAGCGCCTGTTCCGCCATCGAATCCGCTAATGTTAATAAAATCAGCGCCAGCTTTGGCGATACCGACAGCAATTGTTCCGATATTAGGAACAACAGGGACTTTCACGGCTACTTTGGCAAGTTGATTAGCTGTTTTAATTTCTGTAATCATTTGAGCTAAATCTTCAATTGAATAAATATCATGGTTATTAGAAGGCGAAATTAAATCTGAGCCGATTGTCGCATTACGTGCTTCAGCGATTTTGGCTGTCACTTTTGAACCAGGTAAATGCCCACCTTCCCCAGGCTTTGCGCCTTGACCGATTTTGATTTCAATTAAGTTTGATGAGTTTAGTAGTTCGGCATTTACTCCAAATCGCCCAGATGCTACTTGTTGTCCACGTGTATGTGGATATTTTCCAATCATATCTTTAATTTCGCCGCCTTCACCGTTCAAGCTAATCATATTTAGCTGATCGGCTGCTTCTGCATATGCGCGAAAGGCAATTTCGTTTTGAGAACCAAATGACATAGAACTAATAATAAATGGTAAATTATGATTTTTGATGCCGATAGATACTTCTTCAGTTGGAACGACATGTTTTGTTTGTTTCGTTTGAACAAGGTGTCTGATTGCGATTGGATTATTCTCTTCTAGTTCACTTAACTTGTCACGGTAATCATCATAAGAATTTCCTTTTGCAACATCGCCGATTGCTTTCCAAATTCGCGGGAATATATGAAATGATTTTCGCATTCTAATTTTAGGATTGTTATAATCCTCTGCTCGTATTTTTGCATCTTCAACAAGTGATTCAAGTGAAAAGGCTAAATCATTTGAACCGAAGAAATTTGTAATCTGTAATATATTTGCGATTTCTTCATGTAATCCAATAGATGAATAGAGACGTCCGTAACCACGTAACTCATGAATTCCAATTGTTGAAATGACTTTTTCTAATCCTTTATTAAGTGCATTATATAGATTCGTAATTGGTGTTTTTGTTCCATCATTTACAGTCGCGAATAATAAATATGGATTGATACCATCTGCTCCTAATCCATATAGCGTGACAATGTCATGTAAGGAGCGAAGAGCACCAGAACGTATAACGAGAGAACAATTGCGGCGTAATTTATTTTCACTTAATGCTTGATGTACTTTAGCAGTAACTAAATGTGGATCAATCCACAATCGTTCATTTAGATGGGCTTTGGCGTCATCTAATACTAGTAGGGAAGCGCCATTGTTAACAGCAGCTATCGCTTCAGAACTAATGCGGCTTAATGCGCATTGCAGAGTTTCTGACGAGCTGAATGTAGCAGAGATTGTGGCGATAGAGTTATGAGTCTTAAATAGCTCTATGAGTTGTTCGTACGTAATTGTGTGTAATTCCTCTGCAATAGGTTGTGCCACGCTGCCTTCTAAAATAATTGGTGAAAGCATTTCAACTACAAATGGCCGTTTTGCGCCGCTTAATAAACTTGGACGCTCTCCAAGTACAGTACGTGTAGAGAAGTGTTCAATTTCACGGTCACGGTCAATTGCAGGGTTTGTAACAACAGCTACACTTTCTTTAATAAAGTCAGCGATATTTCGTCTATCAGTATCGAGTGCGGCAAGTGGTGAGTCATGCCCAAGTGAGCGTATTGGCTCAACGCCTTTTGTTGCCATCTGTTCAAGAAGTTGAATATGTTCTCGGTCCCATCCGAAAGCGACGTATTGTTTCGTTTCAACTTGAACAGAATCACATAGCCCTTGGATTTTTTTCGTTTCAGGGATAGATAAATTTAAATGGTAATTGGTAGTATCAATTCGCTTTTTAAAACGGTTATATACTTGGATTTGATATTTGTCATATTCATAAAGAACAAGTTCATCTTGTTCATTCCATTTTAATCCGACTTTTTCTCCAGGAGCGAGTGGTTTTGGTTCTGCTACATATTTAGTTGGTGATACAACTCCAGGTTCAGAAGAGAAAATATAAGAGCTCTCTGTCTCTACTTTCCATACTGGGCGTAATCCAAGGGAATCAACGCTGAAAACAGCTTCATCTTTAAAACGGGAAATGATGCCAGCTGGTCCTTGTGCAAAATGTCCCCATGCTTCACGTATATACGTATATAAATCTTGTAAAGGTGTTTCATAAAGTTTAATTTCATTAATAATTGGTGGGAATAGAATTTCCATTGCTTCAAATAAGCTGTAGCCGTATTGAACAAGTAGGGTTTCTAAGGTGCGGTTTAAATCTTGAGAGTCACTGCCTCCTGCAGTAAGTGGTACATCAATCATTTCAGCTTGATCGCGTAATTTCGCAATTGTGTTAATTTCACCATTATGTCCGAGAATGCTAAATGGTTGTACACGAAAAAAATTAGATAATGTATTAGTAGAGTAGCGGTTATGTCCTAATGTCATAGTTGAAGCGATAAGCGGATGTTGTAAATCATTATAGTAGGCAACAAGCGTATCACCAGCACCTAGAACTTTATATACAACATGATCATGACTTAATGAAGCAACATGAATTGCTTCGTTTTCCTCTATTTTTATTGTGACAGAAAATAATGTTTGCTCAATATTTATAATTTCGTTTTCTGCGATAAGGGCAACTTGCCAAAATAAAGGTTCTTCTTGTTTACCAAGTGGACCGAGCGCATCTGAGTTTGTTGCATCGTCACTTTCGAAAATAATAGTAAAGTTTTTGTTGTTTAATTGCGTACGAATATAATCTTTTAAGGCAGTAATGTTTTCTTTTTTATTTAGAAAAAAATGTCCAACGATAAAGTGGGGATGATCCACAATCGTTGGATTATATCCGCTACTTTTTAGTTTTTCATTCCAAAGTGTTTTTGGTATATCAATGTGAATGCCGATGCCATCGCCCTCGCCATTAATGAAACCAGCTCTATGATTCATTTTGACGAGTGATTGTATGCAAAGGTCAATGTTTTCTTTTGTAGCAATTTTTCGTTTCTCCATAACGGAAACGATTCCACACGCATCATGTTCTGCATTTCTATAATCTCGAAATAAAGACGGTGTCCATGTATTTTTTTTATTGAGCATCCGTCAATCCCCCCTCTTGTAAAAGTTAGAATAATCTTACTATTTAAGGCGCAAATCACCTTGTACACAGAGATAGTAATGCTGTAAAAGAATATAAAACAGATAATTATGAATAATTATACTATTAATACGTAATTTATGAAATAGAAAAAAGGAAAAAAGAAAGGTGAGCTTTCTTTTTTCCTTTTAATGACGGGATTATTTATTGTCTGCTAGGGCAGCAAATGCTCTGCCGACAGCTTCGATTGTATATTCAATATCTTCTTTTGTATGTTCTGTAGTTAAGAACCATGCCTCGTATTTAGAAGGTGCTAAGTTAACTCCTTCTTGAAGCATAAGCTTGAAGAATTTACCGAACATTTCACCGTCTGTATCTTGTGCGGCATCGTAATCTTCAATTGTATTAGTTGTGAAGTATACAGTTAAAGCCCCTTTTAGACGATTTAATGTAATGTCGATATTATGTTTCGCTGCTTGCTCTAAAATTCCTTTTTCAAGCATTGCACCAAGTTCATCTAACTTCTCATAAAGCCCTTCTTGTTGAAGTACTTCTAGACAAGCGATACCTGATGCCATAGAAGCAGGGTTTCCTGCCATTGTACCAGCTTGGTATGCAGGTCCAAGCGGAGCAACTTGTTCCATAATTTCTTTCTTACCACCGTAAGCACCGATTGGTAAGCCACCGCCAATAACTTTACCAAGCGCTGTTAAGTCAGGTGTAACACCAAGTAAGTCTTGAGCACCGCCGTACATAAAGCGAAAAGCAGTAATAACTTCATCATAAATTACTAGTGCGCCAGCTTCGTGAACAAGTTCATTCACTTTTTCAAGGAATCCAGGTTTAGGCTCTACAATACCGAAGTTTCCAACGATCGGTTCTACAAGGATAGCTGCTACTTCATGACCCCATTTATCTAAAGCTTCTTTTAAAGTTTCTACATTGTTAAATGGAACGGTAATAACTTCTTGTGCGATACTTTGTGGTACGCCAGCTGAGTCAGGAGTTCCTAAAGTAGAAGGGCCAGATCCAGCTGCCACAAGTACTAAATCAGAATGACCGTGGTAACAACCAGCAAATTTCATGATTTTTGTGCGACCTGTATAAGCACGAGCAACACGAATCGTTGTCATCACTGCTTCTGTACCAGAGTTTACGAAACGGACTTTATCTAATGCAGGCATTGCTTCTTTTAACATTTTTGCGAATTTTACCTCTAGCGCTGTTGGTGTTCCATAAAGTACCCCATTTTCAGCAGCTGTTGTAATTGCTTTTGTTATATGCGGATGAGCATGTCCAGTAATAATAGGACCGTATGCTGCTAAATAATCGATATATTTATTTCCGTCTACATCCCAGAAATAAGCGCCTTTCCCACGTTCCATAGCAACAGGAGCGCCGCCGCCAACTGCTTTAAAAGAACGAGAAGGACTGTTAACACCGCCAACGATATGCTCTAAAGCTTCTTTATGTAATGCTTCTGACTTTGTGAAATTCACTACAATTCATCTCCTTACAAAAATCTATGTATTATTCTAACATGTTTTTCGAAAAGACGTATTGTTTGTGATAGCGAAGGCAGTTGGGTAAACTATTCGTTGTGACATTTAGGAGGGGGGTCCGATTATGAAATCGGTAATTGAGGTACAAGGGTTACGTAAAGAGTTTACAGCCTATTCAAGTCGTCCGGGCTTAAAGGGTGCATTTCGCGATTTATTAAATCGTAATTATAAAATAGTACCAGCAGTAAATGATGTATCTTTTACTGTAAAGCAAGGTGAAATGGTTGGTTATATCGGTGAGAACGGTGCTGGTAAATCAACAACAATTAAAATGCTTACGGGGATTTTAACTCCGACATCAGGGCAAATCACAGTAAATGGAATGAACCCACATAAACAAAGAGAAGAATTTGTAAGAACAATTGGTGTTGTTTTTGGACAGCGTTCGCAACTTTGGTGGGATATTGCAGTACAAGAATCGTTTCGTTTATTAAAGAAAGTGTATGGTGTATCAGACGCTCAGTATAAGGAGCATATGGAGCACGTAATTGAAACGTTAGATATAGGGCCCTTATTAGATAAACCAGTTCGAAAATTATCTCTTGGTCAAAGGATGCGTTGTGAATTAGCGGCAGCCTTAATTCATAATCCACCGTTATTATTTTTAGATGAGCCAACAATTGGGTTAGATGTACTTGTGAAATTGAAAATACGTGAATTTTTAAAAGAAATGAATGAACGTTATAAAACAACAATTTTATTAACAACACACGATATTACTGATATTGAAGCTTTATGTGAGCGCGTTATCATGCTGGATGAAGGAAATATTATGTATGACGGTTCTTTAAATAATCTTCGTACGCAGTGGGGAGCGGAGAAGGAAATTCACTTTCAGTTTGTTGCACCAGTTTCCTATCAGGCTTTATCAATGGTTATGCCAGATAATCATGTCGTTTGGTCGAAAGCAAAAGAGGAAAATGCATGGGTTGCAAAAATTCCGAATGAAGAAGTTATTATTTCAATGCTTATTTCTAAAGTAGTACAAGCCTTTCAAATTAAAGATTTAAAAATTAACGAAGTGTCTACAGAGGAAATTATTCGTAACATTTATGAAGAAGGTATTACGCATGGGTAAGTATATTGAAATGATTCGAATTCGCTTTTTAATGATGCTTGCGTATCGTACAAATTACTATAGCGGGATTTTAATTTATACCATTAATATCGGTGCTTACTATTTTTTATGGCAAGCAATTTATAGTGGAAAAGAGAATATTGAAAGTTTATCTATTTCGCAAATGACCACGTATATCGCAATCGCGTGGATGGCACGTGCCTTCTATTTTAATAATATAGATAGGGAAATTGCGATGGAGATTCAAGAAGGACGTGTGGCTGTAGAATTAATTCGTCCGTATAACTATTTGGGAATGAAAGTTATGCAAGGTCTTGGCGAGGGAATATTCCGTTTTGCCTTCTTTTCCATTCCAGGCATGGTTATCGTTACGTTATTATTTTCGTTGCAAATTACAACAAATTTTCAAACTTGGTTATATTTCTTCTTATCTTTAATATTTAGTTTTATTATTAATACACAAATTAATTTAATGACGGGAATGCTTACGTTTTTCCTATTTAATAATAGTGGGATTATGTATGCAAAACGCGTTGTTATTGATTTATTTTCAGGTCTATTATTACCAATTAGTTTTTATCCGCTATGGGCCCAAAAAGCAATGATGTTTTTACCGTTTCAGGCTATTAGTTATATTCCAAGTATGATTTTTTCTGAAGGTATACAGGGGAGTAAGTTGTATGAGGCTTTAGTATTTCAAGTGATTTGGGCGATTGTACTTATTATTCCAATTGTACTCATGTGGAGAACGGCGAGAAAACGTCTAATTGTACAAGGGGGATAATGAGATGCTATATATAAACTTATTTTTACAATATGCAAGTCAATATATAAAAACAAAATTGGAGTATCGAGGCGATTTTATCGTTGGTTTACTTTCTGATTTATCGCTTCAAGCAGTTAATTTAATATTTATTCTCGTTGTATTTGGGCATACACAAGCATTGAAGGGATGGAGTCGAGAAGAAGTAATCTTTATTTATGGTTTCTTTTTAGTACCATTTGCCATCTTTTCAGCTTTCTTTAATATATGGGATTTTAATGATCGATACATTATTAAAGGGGAGATGGATCGTGTATTAACGCGGCCGATCCATAGCCTATTTCAAATTATATTAGAAAGAATGGAACTTGAATCTTTAATTGGAGCTATTACAGGGATTGTTGTAATGGGATATGCAGCTGTGGAGTTACAATTATCTTTTTACTGGTATGATTTCTTCTTATTTATATTGATGGTAGGAGGAGGAGCACTTGTATATGGAGGGATATTTGTTACGCTGGCGAGCCTTGGTTTTTGGTCGGATGCGAAAAGTTCAATTATGCCTCTTATGTATAACATAGGTAATTACGGGCGCTATCCTGTTAATATTTATAATCGTGTAATTCGTTTCATTTTAACGTTTGTTTTACCGTTTGCGTTTGTTGGAGTATATCCAGCGGCATACTTTTTAAGAAAAACAGAATGGAATAGTTATGCATTTGCGACGCCAATTGTTGGTGTTATCTGTTTTACGATTGCAATCACCCTCTGGAACCAAGGGGTAAAAAGGTATCGTGGCGCGGGTAATTAATTATAGAAGCTTGTTCGTTTCTAAGGGATAAATCAGTTCTCCACCTCATACATATAAAATGAGGTGGAGGACATGTTATGGGGATTTATTCTATTAATTGCAGCAATCGCTATTTTGAAAAGTGTCCAATTATTATGGAGTTCCTATTCGGATTCAACGCGTTTTTTTTCGCTCTATAATTTGGCCACATTATTTTTAATCTATACAACAGTACTAATCGCATTTGGATTAAGTTACGTTGTATTAGAGGAAATGGGTTTCGCAGTTTTGAAAGAGGACGGAGAAAGTTTGAACGCTCATTCTTTTCAACTCGTCGAAGTTTGTTTATATTTTAGCGCAGTTACTTTATTGTCTGTTGGATATGGTGACATATCTCCGATTGGAATTGGGCGATGGATTGCAATCGCAGAAGCGCTAATTGGATATACACTCCCTTTTGCTTTTGTGATGAGGTCTGTAATAGACAATGAAAAATAAGGAAGCATTTGTTATAGTAAAGGAAAAGAGTAGGAGTGATAACTATGATTACAGTAGGAGAAATGGCACCAGAATTTACATTAGAGGGAAGTAACGGAGAAGAAGTTCGCCTAGCTGATTTCCGCGGTAAAAATGTAGTTCTCTATTTTTATCCGAAAGATATGACGCCAGGGTGTACAACTGAAGCATGTGATTTTCGTGATGCGTATGGAGTATTTCAAGAGAAGGATACGGTTATTCTTGGAGTAAGTCCTGATTCAGCGAATAGACATTTGAAATTCATTGAGAAACATGAATTGCCATTTACACTTTTAGTAGATGAAGATCATAAAGTAGCAGAGTTATACGATGTTTGGAAGTTAAAAAAGAACTTTGGGAAAGAGTATATGGGAATCGAGCGTTCTACATTCCTTATTAATAAAGACGGTGAACTTGTAAAAGAGTGGCGTAAAGTGAAAGTGAAAGGACATATTGAGGATGTTCTTTCTTATATAAAATAAATCTACATTGGAGATAAAATATGCAGAAACAAGGCAAGTGTCTATACATATTTTACTGCCTTACATAAAGTGGAAGTG
>NZ_CM175007.1:537500-742500 GCF_057924895.1 Bacillus sp. LH1
GAAGCTGCGGATTGATACCAATGGTATCAGTGGTAGGGGAGCGTTCTAAGGACAGTGAAGTCAGACCGGAAGGACTGGTGGAGTGCTTAGAAGTGAGAATGCCGGTATGAGTAGCGAAAGACGGGTGAGAATCCCGTCCACCGAATGCCTAAGGTTTCCTGAGGAAGGCTCGTCCGCTCAGGGTTAGTCAGGACCTAAGCCGAGGCCGACAGGCGTAGGCGATGGACAACAGGTTGATATTCCTGTACCACCTCTTTATCGTTTGAGCAATGGAGGGACGCAGAAGGATAGAAGAAGCGTGCGATTGGTTGTGCACGTCCAAGCAGTTAGGCTGATAAGTAGGCAAATCCGCTTATCGTAAAGGCTGAGCTGTGATGGGGAAGCTCCTTATGGAGCGAAGTCTTTGATTCCCCGCTGCCAAGAAAAGCTTCTAGCGAGATAAAAGGTGCCTGTACCGCAAACCGACACAGGTAGGCGAGGAGAGAATCCTAAGGTGTGCGAGAGAACTCTGGTTAAGGAACTCGGCAAAATGACCCCGTAACTTCGGGAGAAGGGGTGCTTTCTTAACGGAAAGCCGCAGTGAATAGGCCCAAGCGACTGTTTAGCAAAAACACAGCTCTCTGCGAAGCCGTAAGGCGAAGTATAGGGGGTGACACCTGCCCGGTGCTGGAAGGTTAAGGAGAGGGGTTAGCGTAAGCGAAGCTCTGAACTGAAGCCCCAGTAAACGGCGGCCGTAACTATAACGGTCCTAAGGTAGCGAAATTCCTTGTCGGGTAAGTTCCGACCCGCACGAAAGGTGTAACGATTTGGGCACTGTCTCAACCAGAGACTCGGTGAAATTATAGTACCTGTGAAGATGCAGGTTACCCGCGACAGGACGGAAAGACCCCGTGGAGCTTTACTGTAGCCTGATATTGAATTTTGGTACAGTTTGTACAGGATAGGCGGGAGCCATTGAAACCGGAGCGCTAGCTTCGGTGGAGGCGCTGGTGGGATACCGCCCTGACTGTATTGAAATTCTAACCTACGGGTCTTATCGACCCGGGAGACAGTGTCAGGTGGGCAGTTTGACTGGGGCGGTCGCCTCCTAAAGTGTAACGGAGGCGCCCAAAGGTTCCCTCAGAATGGTTGGAAATCATTCGTAGAGTGCAAAGGCATAAGGGAGCTTGACTGCGAGACCTACAAGTCGAGCAGGGACGAAAGTCGGGCTTAGTGATCCGGTGGTTCCGCATGGAAGGGCCATCGCTCAACGGATAAAAGCTACCCCGGGGATAACAGGCTTATCTCCCCCAAGAGTCCACATCGACGGGGAGGTTTGGCACCTCGATGTCGGCTCATCGCATCCTGGGGCTGTAGTCGGTCCCAAGGGTTGGGCTGTTCGCCCATTAAAGCGGTACGCGAGCTGGGTTCAGAACGTCGTGAGACAGTTCGGTCCCTATCCGTCGTGGGCGTAGGAAATTTGAGAGGAGCTGTCCTTAGTACGAGAGGACCGGGATGGACGCACCGCTGGTGTACCAGTTGTTCTGCCAAGGGCATAGCTGGGTAGCTATGTGCGGAAGGGATAAGTGCTGAAAGCATCTAAGCATGAAGCCCCCCTCAAGATGAGATTTCCCATAGCGTAAGCTAGTAAGATCCCTGAAAGATGATCAGGTTGATAGGTTCGAGGTGGAAGCATGGTGACATGTGGAGCTGACGAATACTAATAGATCGAGGACTTAACCATATAATATGTAGCAATGTTATCTAGTTTTGAGAGAACATAAAAAACTTGTTGACTTTTAAAGTAAATAAGTTATAATAATGATTGTCTCAAAAGAATAATGTCTGGTAATGATGGCAGAGAGGTCACACCCGTTCCCATACCGAACACGGAAGTTAAGCTCTCTAGCGCCGATGGTAGTTGGGACCTTGTCCCTGTGAGAGTAGGACGTTGCCAGGCAATATTATTCCGCAGTAGCTCAGCGGTAGAGCTATCGGCTGTTAACCGATCGGTCGTAGGTTCGATTCCTACCTGCGGAGCCATTGGAGAGCTGTCCGAGTTGGCCGAAGGAGCACGATTGGAAATCGTGTATACGTCACAAGCGTATCAAGGGTTCGAATCCCTTGCTCTCCGCCATAGGATTTATAATATTTGGCCCGTTGGTCAAGTGGTTAAGACACCGCCCTTTCACGGCGGTAACACGGGTTCGAATCCCGTACGGGTCACCACTTTGGAGGATTAGCTCAGCTGGGAGAGCACCTGCCTTACAAGCAGGGGGTCGGCGGTTCGATCCCGTCATCCTCCACCATATAAATTTTATATGAATAGTATTATCGCGGGGTGGAGCAGCACGGTAGCTCGTCGGGCTCATAACCCGAAGGTCGCAGGTTCAAATCCTGTCCCCGCAACCAAATGGTCCCGTGGTGTAGTGGTTAACATGCCTGCCTGTCACGCAGGAGATCGCCGGTTCGACCCCGGTCGGGACCGCCATTTTAATAAGGCTCGGTAGCTCAGTCGGTAGAGCAGAGGACTGAAAATCCTCGTGTCGGCGGTTCGATTCCGTCCCGAGCCACCATTTATTTTAATAAAATACGCCGGCTTAGCTCAATTGGTAGAGCAACTGACTTGTAATCAGTAGGTTGGGGGTTCAAGTCCTCTAGCCGGCACCATGTAAGTTTCGGAGGGGTAGCGAAGTGGCTAAACGCGGCGGACTGTAAATCCGCTCCTTCGGGTTCGGCAGTTCGAATCTGCCCCCCTCCACCATTTACATAGGGGCATAGTTTAAAGGTAGAACTGAGGTCTCCAAAACCTCCAGTGTGGGTTCGATTCCTACTGCCCCTGCCAAATATATTTACACAACATGGCGGTTGTGGCGAAGTGGTTAACGCACCGGATTGTGGCTCCGGCATTCGTGGGTTCGATTCCCATCAGTCGCCCCATTTTTATTTTAAAAATTACAAATAATCTAATGGATACTTACATATAATTAAGTAAGAATTCGATGGGCTATAGCCAAGCGGTAAGGCAACGGACTTTGACTCCGTCATGCGCTGGTTCGAATCCAGCTAGCCCAGCCATTTTTGCGGAAGTAGTTCAGTGGTAGAATACAACCTTGCCAAGGTTGGGGTCGCGGGTTCGAATCCCGTCTTCCGCTCCAATAAAATTTAATATGGCGGCATAGCCAAGTGGTAAGGCAGAGGTCTGCAAAACCTTTATCACCGGTTCAAATCCGGTTGCCGCCTTTTCTTTTGTGCCGATGTGGCGGAATTGGCAGACGCGCACGACTCAAAATCGTGTTCCTTCGGGAGTGTCGGTTCGACCCCGACCATCGGTATCATGAACGGCGTAATAAAAGACTCTACACCAAATGTGTAGAGTCTTTTTATGTTTTCATCATACTATAAAATAAGCAAAAATGGTGTGTTGGTGAAATGGTTATAAATGATTAAGGTAAACTTATTCATTTAGTACATGCGATACATTTGGGGAAAGCTACAAAACAATAAAGGGATAAATTTTTATCCCTTTATATAATTTCATTATTTTATAAAGAATTTCTCCAACCTGGTGACATGAAGTTAAATCCGACGCCACCAGTAGATATTAGTACATGATCAGCTGTTAATTTCGTAATTTCTAAGAACTTCTTTTCAAACTCTTCTCTGTTGTATTTGTACATAGTTGAGTGGCATGACCACATGTGCGTTGAAGTACTCAACCAGTCTCCTAATTCCTTTAATTCAGGAAACGACTCAAATCGAATTGGTTCATCTAATTTCATGAATCTCACTTGATAGATAGTTGGGTTTAACTTCTCTCCTATTCCTTTAAAAGCATGTGATTTTTTGTCTTTGGAATGTGTCATAATTCACCCTCCATCTTTTCTTCAAATTTTTTCCTATTTTTATTATACAACAATAGAAAACAATTATGGGAATAATATGGAAATCTTTATTGGCAATATAAAAAGACTGTAACAGAAATGTTAGAGTCTTTTTGTTAAATTATACTATGTGCTTCTAAAATTCGTAATAAACGTAGGAATTCATGTATAATATAACTTGTCGAAAGAACAAAATGATAGTGATTTATATTATGTCTGTAATATGAATCAAAAATGAACTTTTTATATTTCTTTTAAAAATGTGTTGAACACACATTATATTTCATATTAATATTTTTATGTAGATTTAAAACGGGAAAGAGAGTGGAAAGTATGGGCCGTAAATGGAACAATATTAAAGACAAAAAAGCATCAAAAGATGCAAATACAAGCCGTATATACGCGAAATTTGGGCGTGAAATTTATGTGGCAGCAAAACAAGGCGAGCCAGATCCAGAATCAAACCAAGCACTAAGAGTTGTATTAGAGCGTGCGAAAACATACAATGTTCCAAGAACAATTATTGATCGTGCAGTTGAAAAAGCAAAAGGCGGTTCAGAAGAAAATTATGACGAGCTTCGTTATGAAGGATTCGGACCAAATGGAGCTATGGTTATTGTAGATACACTTACAAATAACGTAAACCGTACTGCAGCAGATGTACGAGCTGCATTTAGCAAAAACAGTGGTAATATGGGTGTGAACGGTTCTGTAGCTTACATGTTTGATGCGACAGCTGTTATCGGCCTTGAAGGTAAAACATCAGATGAAGTTCTTGAAATTTTAATGGAAGCAGATGTAGATGCACGTGACATTCTAGAAGAAGAAGATTCTGTTATCGTGTATGCTGAACCAGATCAATTTCATGCAGTACAATCTGCACTTAAAGGTGCTGGCGTTGAGGAGTTTACAGTTGCAGAATTAACAATGCTTGCACAAAGTGATGTAACACTTCCTGAAGATGCTCAAGAACAATTTGAGAAAATGGTTGATGCATTAGAAGATTTAGAAGATGTTCAACAAGTTTATCACAACGTAGACTTAGGAGAGTAATACGATAGATGACCCTTTTCGCTTAGCGGATAGGGTCTTTTTTATGAAGTTAATTAAGGTGATGAAGTATTAAAGGTATTTTGTTGTAGGTAGGGAATATGATTATAGGGATATATAAAATATTCATTATCTCTAGGAGGCTTAATATGGAACATAAGACACCAAAGCATATCGTTGCTGTAGCAGGTTATTTAACAAATGAAAAAAATGAAGTGTTATTAACAAAAGTGCACTGGCGAGCTGATACGTGGGAGTTGCCAGGAGGACAGGTAGAAGAAGGCGAAGCGCTCGATCAAGCTGTCTGTAGGGAAATAAAAGAGGAAACAGGGTTAACGGTGAAGCCTATCGGAATTACAGGCGTTTATTATAATACTTCTATGCATATTCTAGCTGTCGTTTTTAAAGTAGCATATATAAGTGGTGAAATAAAAATTCAACCTGAAGAAATACAAGAGGCTAAATTTGTTGATTTAAATGAAGAGAACATAGATGAGTATATAACGCGTCCTCATATGAAATCCAGAACGCTTGATGCAATGAGAGCAACACATTTTATTCCGTATGAAACGTGGGAAGTACAGCCGTATAATTTAATAGGAAGATTGTAAAGAAAAGAGTAGCCGATTTGAGATACATTCGAATCACTACTCTTTTTTTGTATACTGTTTAAGAAAAAGGTCAAAATAATAATAGCACTAGTATTGATTTCGGGAACGTTTGTTCTGTATAATAAATCTATATGTTATATACATTTAGATTACTAGATAGTCAAAAGTATATATATTTGTAGATGATATAATTAAAGTGTAAAGTGAAAATATAATAGTCTTAAGGGTTTCTCTTTTATTGGTTATTCGTACTTTAACATAACCTATATTCAATATTTCAGATGAATAGTAGATAAAAAAAGACTGTGATACAATACTTTTTTATCCCACTATTTGCTGGGCAGTAAGCTTGATTAATGAGGACCGATTAAAGTTTCACTTTATACCTTACAATGATGTAAGGTACGTGTAAGAGAAATCGATGGGATATTTTTTTACAACAATGTATTCTTAAAGTAAGAGTTATATGCTGTGTGGAAAAGAGGTGTTCAAGATGAAAGAACGAGTATTATCTAGGGTGAACTATCATCAAAAAGTTGCATTAAATCCAATGACTAAACTTTTTTATAAAGCCATTATATTATTATTATTGTTAAGTTGTACGTTATTATTCATTGGAAATGTAATGATTGAGAAAAGTGATATTAGTAAATTACATGTACCGGCTAAGTTAGAGGTGCCAGAATCATTAACACATGCATTTATTGCGACAGAAGATAAAAGATTTTATCATCATAACGGTTTAGATTATATAGCAATTATTAGGGCCTCTGTTGAGAATATAAAGGCTGGTGGTGTCGTGCAAGGAGGAAGCACAATTACACAGCAGCTATCTAAAAATGCCTTTTTAACGAATGAACGTACATTTTCTCGGAAGTGGAAAGAGATTTTTTATACGAAAAAAATTGAACGCACATTTACGAAGGATGAAATATTAAAATTATATGTAAGTAATATTTATTATGGAGAAGGAGCATGGGGAATTGAAAAAGCAGCAAACCTTTACTTCGGTAAAAAGGTGAACCAATTAACGTTGGCTGAAAGTGCAATGATGGCTGCTGTAGTAAAAGCACCTGCTTATTACTCACCTGCCCAAAATTATGATAAAGCAGTAGAGAGACGTAATGTCGTTTTGAGACTAATGGAGAAAGAAGGCTATATAAGCCATGATGAGTATGTTCAAGCAGTTAGTGAGAAATTGGTAATTCGTCATGATATAAAAATAGAGCAGTCGATGTTAAATAGCGCGCGTAAAAAAGCAGTAAGTTAAGAGAAGTTCCTATAGAGGAGCTTCTTTTTTTTGAATAAATTGTGACAAATTGTGACACAATATCGTCACAATTATTGTGTTTTTGTAATTTATGTGAGCGTGTTCATTGCGTGACGTATATAAGTGTTGATATTATGTGTATTGTGTACAATGCTGTATACAGAATATGAATTTAAAGAGGAATGTATATGAAATCAAATAAACTCATGGCTCTTGGTATAGTTTTTTCTATCGCAGTATTGATTGTAATTGGAACAATTGCGTATAGCATCATAAATGACAAAAAAGATAAAGGGAATGAGATGTTTGCTTATTCTACGCAACAATCTTTAGGGAAAGATGATGCTCCAGTTAAGGTAGTTGAATTTGGAGACTTTAAATGTCCTGCTTGTCGTACTTGGGATGTAACAGTATTACCTCGATTAAAAGAAGAGTATATTGATAAAGGCAAAGTGCAGTTATATTTTATTAACTTCCCATTTATCGGAAAAGACTCAGATTTAGGTGCAGCAGCTGGTGAAGCAATTTATAAACAAGATAAAGATTCATTCTGGATTTTCTATGATGAGATTTATCAAAATCAAAAGAAAGATACGGAAGAATGGATTACAGAAGATTTGCTTCTTAGCATTGTGAAAGAGAAACTTCCAAAAGTTGATGTAGAGCAATTTAAGAAAGATTTACACAGTAAAGACATTAAAGAAAAAGTAAGTAAAGATTCAGATCGTGCTCAAAAATTAAAAGTTCAAGGTGCTCCTTCTGTATATGTAAACGGAAATCTTGCAAATCCTGATTTTGATAGTATGAAGAAGGCAATTGATAAAGAATTGAAAAAGTGATGAGGTCTCTCATCACTTTTTCGACTTTTTTCGATAAAATTCTTGCCTCTACTTTTTTTACATGCTATACTATTTTACATAAGTTATTCTAATATCTTATATGTAATTCATATTTGCGGGTGTAGTTTAGTGGTAAAACAAGAGCCTTCCAAGCTCTGGTCGAGAGTTCGATTCTCTTCACCCGCTCCAAATTTTATTAAAAGTTTTTCTATAAATTGTGATCAACGCAGTGTTTCGTTTCCGAGATAAACGAGGCATTGCGTTTTTTAATGTTTGAAAAATATAATTACATGCGAAAATAGAAGTAAATGATAGTATTCCAAACGTGAATTACTAACCAATAGAGTGGTTACATAAGGGGTGGATTCATCTGAGGAGGCGATTAAGAGTGGATTTTGAACAATTAAAGCAAGATGTAATTGCGTATAGTAAAACAATTGGCATAGATAAAATAGGCTTTGCGAGCGCTTCTCCTTTTGAGGAATTAAAGCAGCGCTTAATCCAGCAACAACAATTAAATTATCAATCTGGATTTGAAGAGCCTGATATAGAGAAGAGAACGAATCCGCAACTGTTATTACCGGGTGCTAAATCAATTATTGCGATTGCTTTAGCATATCCTTCAAAATTAAAAAATGCACCATTAAGTAAGCGTGGAGAACGCCGTGGGATTTTTTGTCGTGCTTCTTGGGGACAAGATTATCATCTTGTTTTACGAGATCGTTTGCAAAAATTAGAGGCATATTTAATTGAAAAACTTCCCGATATAGAAGTGAAGTCCATGGTTGATACAGGTGAATTAAGTGATCGAGCTGTATCAGAGCGTGCTGGTATTGGATGGAGCGGTAAAAACTGCTCTATTATTACACCTGAATTTGGTTCGTACGTATACTTAGGGGAAATGATTACAAATGTTCCATTCCCGCCAGATAAGCCGATAGAAGATCAATGCGGAGGCTGTACGAAATGTATCGATATTTGCCCTACCGGTGCTTTAATACAGGGGGGACAGTTAGATTCGAAGAAGTGCATTGCGTTTTTAACACAAACGAAAGGATTCCTACCTGAAGAATATCGCGATAAAATAGGAAATCGCATATATGGATGTGATACGTGTCAGACTGTTTGTCCGAAAAACAAAGGAATGGATTTTCATAATCATCCTGAGATGGAGCCGGATCCTGAGCTAGTTAAACCATTATTAACGCCACTTTTAACAATTAGTAATCGTGATTTTAAAGAGAAATATGGGATTATGTCAGGGTCATGGAGAGGGAAAAAACCACTGCAAAGAAATGCGATTTTAGCATTAGCACATTTTAAAGAAGCATCGGCAATTCCAGATTTAATTGGTGTTATGAAAGATGACCCAAGACCGGTACTACGCGGAACGGCAGCATGGGCACTTGGGAAAATTGGCGGAGATGGAGTAGGCGAAGCGATTGAGAAAGCGATGGAACGTGAGAAAGATGAAGAAGTGCTTCATGAAATGAATCGCGGGCTTGAATTGTTAGCACAGAAAAAAGAGTAGATAATATTTCCCTTTTTCATATTGTAATATGGGAGGGAGACAGAATGGTTGTAAAAACGAAGATTGAAAACCAAGTACAACAATTTTTAGCATATATAACGGAGAAAAGAACGAATGTGGATGGTATTGCTGAGGATTTACTACAAATGGCACTGAGAAAGAAACAATTGTTTCAAAGGCGTAGTGCACATATAGTGAAAGCAACTGCGGATGTTTCTTTCATTAGACAATTAAATAGTAATGACCATCAAGAAATTGATTATCAAATACATTTTAAATATTTAATTAAGCATAAAGAATTATTTTATATTGAAGAGGAACAATTAAAACGAAGAGTTTGTTTAAATAATAGTCGAATTATAGGCGATTCTGCTATTGAAGTGTCAGAAGAAATTAGAATGGGTGAGACATTAGAAAGGGATATTACGAAAGAGAAGTACGGTTCTTATCAGTATAATCGTTTAGAGGCAGTGAAATATGCAGAGCGTTGGTGGGATGACCGGAATCCTATGTATCGTAATTTCCCTGATAATTGTACGAATTTCATTTCTCAATGTCTTCATACTGGAGAAGTACCTATGAACGGGTATCCTAATATTCGTAAAGGATGGTGGCAAAGGGAGAATCAGTGGAGTTGGAGCTGGGCTGTTGCACATTCTTTTTATTGGTATTTGTCAGGTGCTACAACAGGACTTCGAGCAGAGGCGGTAGAGAGGCCAGAAGAACTTATTCTTGGAGATGTCATTGCTTATGATTTCGAGGATGACGGAAGATGGAATCATACGACGATTGTAGTAGCAAAAGATGCAGATGGTATGCCGCTTGTAAATGCACATTCAGCGAATAGCCGTCGACGTTATTGGAACTATGAAGACTCTAGTAAATATACACCACAAATGAAATATAAATTCTTTCATATTATTAATGGGTAGAGATTTTTCGCTCAAGTGGTATAATACGTAGTAGACAAAAAACAGAGGTGAATATCGCGTGGGAGTACATGTTGTTTTATATCAGCCAGAAATTCCAGCAAATACAGGGAATATTGC
Organism: Bacillus sp. LH1; assembly: GCF_057924895.1. Taxonomy (NCBI): domain Bacteria; kingdom Bacillati; phylum Bacillota; class Bacilli; order Caryophanales; family Bacillaceae; genus Bacillus; species Bacillus sp. LH1. The sequence goes on from NZ_CM175007.1 coordinate 547,714, forward strand.
TCGTACTTGTGCAGCAACTGGAACAGAATTACATTTGATTAGACCGCTTGGATTTTCAACGGATGATAAAATGTTAAAGCGTGCAGGATTAGATTATTGGCAGCACGTAAAAATTACGTATTATGATTCAATTGAAGAATTTTATGAAAAAAATAAAGACGGTGAATTCTTCTATTTAACAAAGTATGGCGAGAAAGCTCATACAGCGTTTGACTATAGCAAGCGTGAGAAGGATTACTATTTTGTATTTGGAAGAGAAACAAACGGCTTACCAGCTAATGTAATCGAAGAAAACTTTGATCATTGTTTACGTATTCCAATGACAGATAAAGTACGTTCATTAAATTTATCTAATACAGCAGCAATTTTAATTTATGAAGCGTTCCGTCAACAAAATTACCCTGGATTAGATTTAGAAATCGTTTATTAAAAGTCGCCATATGGCGACTTTTTTTTATAAAATAAAAATAATATATAATCATACATTTAAAAGAGAGGACATAATCATATAGAATGGGATATATGATTAAAAATAGATAAGACGGGTTGAGATAAATATGAAGGAAGAATATAGTAATCAAAATACCTTTTTAAGTATGATAGATATGGATTTAATTAGACAAGGATTATTACATGCTATTCAAGATTTAGTATTCATATTGAAAGTTATTGATAATGAAACGTTTCAATATATGTATGTGAATAAAATAGGAATGGATTATGCTAGGTTAAGCGAAGAGTGCTATGGAAAAACTTTTGCAGAAGTATTACCAAAAGATATAGCGGGGATATTGCAAAGGCAATATGCAAAAGTAGTGAGAGAAGCGAAAGCACACACCTTTTGTGATGTAGTCAATTTACCAAAAGGTGAGATACATTATGAATCTTCACTTAATCCTGTCTGCGACGAAGAAGGAATATGTCAATTTGTTATTTGTATTACAAGAGATATTACAGCTCAAATTGAGGAGAAGACAAAGATAGAGGAAAAACAAATGTTATTTAAGTCGTTACTGGAATATAATAATGACTCAATTATATCTATAGATTCTATAGGGAGAGTTACATATGCAAATCCGGCAACGTATGAAATATTTGGATACCGGTATGAGGAATTAAATAATAAATTTATTTTTGAATTCATTAATAAAGAATATGAAAAAGATTTTCAAATTATATTTAAGGGATCGATGCAAGGAAAAGCAAAACAAATTGTTTCAAAGAAATATGTTCATAAAGAAGGGTACGAGCTATATATTTCTTTGAGAACTATCCCGATTATTGTGAACGGTGAAATTGTTGGGATTTATATTGTTACGAGAGATGTTACAAGGCAAGTATTAAACGAAATGCGAACAGAATATTTAGCTTACTATGACCAGTTAACGGGATTAATGAATAGAATTTCATGTACAAATAAGTTAAATACTTTTTTAAATGAGAGTGTAAATTTTGCGCTTGTATTTATAGATTTAGATGAGTTTCATCGTATTAATGATACATTTGGTCATAAAGAGGGAGATAAAGTATTACAAAAAGTTACAGAATGTTTAAGCAATCTAAAAATAGAAGGTATGCACTTATTTAGAGAACACGATGATCAATTTGTTATGTTGATAGAAAATATAACGAAAGAATATGTAGAGGAAGTTGCAAAAAGCATACTGAAAAATATTAGTGAATATTTTGTAATCGAAGAAGAAGATGTATATTTAAGTGCATCAATTGGAATTGTAATGGCTCCAGCAGATGGAGAAGATGAAAAAATACTATTTCAGAGGGTCGATGCTGCTTTAGAAAAAGCAAAAGAAAAAGGAAAAGGACATTATCATTTTTATTGTAGTGGATTAGACTGTGAGCGTGAACAAAGGTTTATAATAGAAAACCAGTTACATCGTGCTATAGAAAAAAATGAATTTTTCTTATATTATCAGCCACAAATTAATATTGAAACGAAAAAAATAGCTAGTATGGAAGCTTTAATAAGGTGGGAGAATAAGGAATTAGGATTTGTTTCTCCAAACCAATTTATTCCGTTGGCAGAAAGAACAGGATTTATTATTAAGCTCGATGAATGGGTAGTAAATCAAGTGTGTCAGCAACTGCGCGAATGGTTAAATAAAGGATATGAAGTGGTCCCAATTGCGGTTAATATTTCAGCTAGACACTTTCGTTCTATTACATTAATAGAGATGATTACACGGGCTTTAAATAAGTACAATGTATCAGCTCATTTATTAGCGATAGAGGTTACAGAAGGAGCTCTTATACATAAAGATATATCAAAGAGAGTGTTACTACAATTAAAAGAACAAAATTTAAAGATTCATTTAGATGATTTTGGAACAGGCTATTCATCTTTAAGTTATTTAAAAACATATCCAATTGATACTTTAAAAATTGATCGTTCTTTTATGGAAGGTATACATATAGATGAACGTGATACGAATATTACAGCTGCAATTATTCATTTAGCTCATACTTTAGAATTGAATATAATTGCAGAAGGAGTAGAAAAAAAGGAGCAAATACAGTTTTTGAAAGAAAAGAATGTGAAGCTTGTACAAGGTTATTATTATAGCCGACCACTATCCAAATATGATATGGAAAATATGTATTATAAATAAAAAAATGATGTGCTAAAAGCACATCATTTTTTATGTGTACCTGGTTTGTCATTGTAACCGGATGTAAAAATAGCTGTAAGAAATGTGAGTGATACACCTAAAATTAATAATAATTTCATACTAATATCCTCCTTACTGTTTTCGGTTTATGAGTTTTATTTATTATCCAAAATGTATGTAAGGTTCTTAGAAGAAAAGAATTTATTTATAATGAATAGCAGTGTAAAAATGTTAATACCTATATTATACAGAATTTTCTTTGAATTTTGGAGAGAATTTTAGCGTGCTATTATATATTTCGTTTTGATTTAAAGAATGTTTAAGGACATCCTAGCATACCTTTTATAATAATCCGATTGAACAAGGAGATGGGGGAGGAGCTATAATGGATATTCTAAAAAAGATTGAACAGCATCGAGCAGCAGAAGAACGTTTACAATGGGAAGGTACGTTTGCGGAGTATTTGGAGCTTGTGAAAGAAAGACCATGGGTGGCTCAAACAGCACACTCTCGCATTTACAATATGATAAAAGACGCTGGAATTGAAGAAGTTGATGGTAGAAGAAAGTATAACTTCTTTAGTAATCAGCTCTTTGGATTAGAGGATGCTCTAGAACGTCTTGTAGAGGAATATTTTCATCCATCTGCAAAACGATTAGATGTTAGAAAAAGAATTTTATTATTAATGGGTCCTGTTAGTGGAGGGAAATCAACGTTAGTTACAATGTTGAAACGAGGATTAGAAACATATTCAAGAACAGATCGCGGAGCAATTTTTGCAATTAAAGGATGCCCAATGCACGAGGATCCACTGCATTTAATTCCACATCATTTACGAGATGATTTCTTTGATGAGTATGGGGTTAGAATTGAAGGGAATTTATCACCACTAAATGTCATGCGTTTAGAGCAAGAATACGGATCAAGAATTGAGGATGTAGTTGTAGAGCGTATTTTCTTCTCTGAAGATCGCCGTACAGGGATTGGTACATTTAGCCCGTCTGATCCAAAATCACAGGATATTGCAGATTTAACAGGTAGTCTGGACTTTTCTACGATTGCAGAATATGGTTCAGAATCAGATCCGCGTGCGTATCGATTTGATGGAGAATTAAATAAGGCAAACCGAGGAATGATGGAGTTCCAAGAGATGTTAAAATGCGATGAGAAGTTTTTATGGCACTTATTATCGCTTACGCAAGAAGGGAATTTCAAAGCGGGAAGATTTGCGCTTATTTCAGCAGATGAATTAATTGTAGCGCATACGAATGAAACAGAGTATCGCTCATTTATAGCAAATAAGAAAAATGAAGCATTGCACTCAAGAATTATTGTAATGCCAGTTCCTTATAATTTACGAGTAAGTGAAGAAGAACATATTTATGAAAAAATGATTCGTGAAAGTGATGTATCGAATGTTCACATTGCACCACACACACTTCGCGTTGCAGCAATGTTCACTATTTTAACTCGTTTAAAAGATCCGAAGCGTCCGGATATTGATTTAATTAAAAAGATGCGTTTGTATGATGGAGAAACGGTAGAAGGTTATAATGCGATTGATGTAGAAGAATTACAACGCGAATATCAAGATGAAGGTATGAAGGGTATTGATCCTCGTTATGTCATTAACCGAATTTCGTCTACAATCATTCGAAAAGAGGTACCATCTATTAACGCGTTAGATGTACTTAGATCTTTAAAAGATGGGCTAGATCAGCATCCATCCATTAGTAATGAAGACCGTGAACGTTACATGAACTTCATCTCATTAGCGAGAAAAGAATACGATGAAATCGCGAAGAAAGAAGTACAAAAAGCGTTTGTTTATTCATATGAAGAATCAGCTAAGACGCTTATGGATAATTACTTAGATAACGTTGAGGCGTACTGCAATAAATCGAAATTACGTGATCCGTTAACAGGAGAAGAAATGAGTCCAGATGAAAAATTAATGCGCTCAATTGAAGAGCAAATTGGAATTTCAGAAAATGCTAAGAAAGCGTTCCGTGAAGAGATTTTAATTCGCATTTCTGCTTATGCCCGTAAAGGAAAACGCTTTGATTATAATTCACATGAACGTCTTCGTGAAGCGATTCAGAAAAAACTATTTGCTGATTTAAAAGATATAGTGAAAATTACAACATCAACGAAAACGCCGGACGAAAATCAGCTTAAGAAAATCAATGATGTTGTTGCGCGTTTAATTGATGAGCATGGTTATAATTCTTCTTCAGCAAATGAATTACTACGCTATGTAGGTAGCTTGTTAAACAGATAGTTTGATAACAAAACGCTGTCTCTTGTATTTTGCGGGACAGCGTTTTATTATCCGTTCATATGTGTATAAAGTGTCATACCTTGTCCAAATGTAATAAATTAAGATGCAATTTTATGAATTTATTGTCAATTATTTTTACAATATGCATATGATAGAGTAACCAACCATTCATACGAAAAAAGCCAACACAATACAATATGTTGCAAAGTAAAAATGTGTGCAACAATGCATTGTGTTTCTTTCTTATCAGTGGCTGAATATTTCTTTCTATTTATGTGAGTGGCAAAATTTTGTTTAGGATGCTCGGGGTATTGTATGAAAAACGTTATAAATGTTTATGGGATGATTTTCTGTGGGCAGTTACCTTTCAAATATTCTAGCTTGCATATTACAGAACAAAATTTATAGATTGCTGTTCATACAGGAAGACAATTACAGTAAGGAGGGAAAGGAATGGGCGAAGAAAATCAACCAAATTATACGATTTCACAGGAAAACTGGTCCCTCCATCGCAAAGGATATGACGACCAACAGCGCCATCAAGAAAAAGTACAAGAGGCAATTAAGAATAATTTACCCGATCTTGTAACAGAAGAAAGTATAGTTATGTCTAATGGCAAGGATGTTGTAAAAATACCAATTCGTTCTCTAGATGAATATAAGATTAGATACAATTATGATAAAAATAAACATGTTGGGCAAGGAAACGGTGACAGCAAAGTTGGTGATGTCGTTGCGAGAGATGGATCAGGTGGTCAAAAACAAAAAGGGCCAGGAAAAGGGCAAGGAGCAGGAGATGCAGCTGGGGAAGATTACTATGAAGCTGAAGTCTCTATTTTAGAATTAGAGCAAGCGTTTTTCAGAGAGTTAGAACTTCCTAATTTAAAGAGAAAAGAAATGGATGAAAACCGGATTGAACATGTTGAATTTAATGACATTAGAAAAACAGGATTATGGGGAAATATCGATAAGAAACGAACAATGATATCCGCATATAAACGAAATGCGATGGGTGGTAAAGCATCTTTTCATCCAATTCATCAAGAAGACTTAAAGTTCCGCACTTGGAATGAAGTATTAAAGCCAGATTCAAAAGCTGTTGTATTAGCGATGATGGATACGAGTGGATCGATGGGAATATGGGAGAAATATATGGCACGTAGCTTCTTTTTCTGGATGACAAGATTTTTACGCACAAAGTATGAAACAGTTGATATTGAATTTATTGCTCATCATACAGAAGCGAAAGTCGTTACAGAAGAAGAATTTTTCTCAAAAGGAGAAAGTGGCGGAACAATATGTTCTTCCGTATATAAAAAAGCATTAGAACTTATCGATAATAAATATTCACCTGACCGCTATAATATTTATCCATTCCATTTTTCAGATGGTGATAATTTAACATCAGATAATGCTAGATGTGTAAAACTTGTTGAAGAGCTAATGAAGAAGTGTAATATGTTTGGGTATGGGGAAGTGAATCAGTACAACCGCCACAGTACACTCATGTCAGCCTATAAAAATATTAAAGATGAAAACTTTAGATACTATATTTTAAAGCAAAAAGCAGACGTATTTCATGCGATGAAAAGCTTTTTTAGAGAAGAATCAGGTGAGAAAATGGCATAACCTCTTTTAAAGAGGTTCTTTTTTTGTAAACTTTTTATTTTTTCAGTTGACAATGATAATGAAAATCATTATCATTTATTCGAGAAATGATTACATTTTGAATTATATATTTCGGAGGAGATGTAAAGTTGAAACAAAATAAAAGAAAACGTATAAATGCAATGATTATAGCGGCGGCGTTATCACTTCCGTTTGCTGTGTATTCAACACCTGCTTTAGCGGCAGTAGCAATTGAGGCGAATAAAACTGGACAAGGTTTAGAAGATGGTACATATGACGCTGTTATTAAAGCGTATAAAGATAAAACGAATGAAGAGTCTATGGCAGCTGTTTATATAAAGGATCCGAAATTAACAATTGAGAATGGAAAGAAAATTGTAACAGCAACGTTAAGTGATAGTGATTTCTTTCAATACTTGAAGACAGAGGATATTCACACTCCAGGTGTGTTTCATGATGTGAAAGTAATATCAGAAGACAAAAAGAAAAATGGAACGAAAGTGATTCAGTTTGAAGTAGGGGAATTAGGAAAAAGGTATAATATGCGAATGCATATTTATATTCCAACAATGGCCTATGACAATAAGTACCAAGTACAGTTTGAAGTAAATACATTGAATTTAGATAAAGATGTTCCAGAAGCACAAAAGGAAAATAAAGAGGATAAAGTGGATCAACAAGATGCAAATGTAATAGTAGATAAGCAATTACAAAGGCATATTAATAAATATAACTTGAATAGAGAGAATCTAGATAATCCAATAACTAAGGAAGATTTATTAAAAGTTAAATCCTTAATAGTCGTTGAAGCTAAAAGTAAAGGAATAAAAGACGTAAGTGGTCTAGAATATATGACGAACTTAGAAAACTTAACGTTGGAAGAAGTTAAGTTAAAAAATATAAAATTTATCTCGGACTTGAGACAATTGAAATCATTAAGTATAACCTATGGTGAACTTGAAGATATTGGACCTTTGGCTACGTTAGAGCATATTGAGTTTTTAACTTTGAGAAACAATAAAATCTCAGATTTAAGCCCATTAAGCCAAATGAAGAAGATTAAAATGCTAGATTTAAATAGTAATTATATAAAAGATATTAAACCATTATTTACAGTGAAATCTTTAAGGACTTTGACGGTAGCAAATAATCAAATTAGTAATGCAGGTCTTGAAGGAGTTCACCAATTAAAGAATTTAAAGACATTTGAAATAAGCAATAATGGATTGAGTAATGTTGAACATATTAATGGGATGAATAAATTAATTGAATTAGGGCTTTCCAAAAATGAATTAGTAGATCTTACGCCATTATCAAAATTGTCAGGGTTACAGAAATTAAATCTAGAAGAAAACTATATTTCAGATATAACGCCACTTAGTCAATTAACAGGTTTATATGATTTAAAACTAGGTTCAAATGAAATTCGTGATGTTAGACCAGTTCAAGAATTAGGAAAAAGAATGTATATCGATATTCAAAGACAAAAAATTTTTTTAGATGATGTAGAAAAAGATAAGGAAGTTAAAATACCTATTTATAATTTACAAGGAGAGGCACTTGATACTATTCAATTGAAGAGTGAAGAGGGGATCGTTAATAATGGTTCTGTTAAATGGGGGACTACCGGTGAAAAAACATATGAATTTATGTTGGATATAAATCCAGAAGAGAATCGTATTAAGTTTAATGGAACAGTAATTCAAAATGTTGTTGAAAGATTAGACGAAATCAAGGAAACAATAAAAGAGAATAATGAACAAAAGGAAAATGTAATTCTCGATAAAACTTTACAACAACATATTAATAAAGAGAATTTAGGTAGAGAGAATGTAAACGCTCCTATCACAAAAGAAGATTTATTACAGATTAAAAAATTAGAGATACTTAAAGAAAAAGGAAATGAGATAAAAGATATAACAGGTTTAGAATACATGACGAATTTAGAAAAACTTACTTTAGAAGGAGTAGGCCTGAAAAATATTGAGTTCATCTCAAACTTGAAACAATTGAATAATGTGAATATATCTCATAATCAAATTGAAGATATAACACCACTATCTTCATTGGAAAATTTACAGTGGTTAAATCTTGCGGACAATCATATTAAAGATGTAACGGTTATTGGTTCCATGCTAAACTTATTTAGCTTAAATCTAGCTGGGAATGAGATTCGTGATGTAAGGCCGTTAATACAATTAGGTCAGTGGTTTACAATTGATGTTGGAAGACAAAATATCATTTTAAATGATGCAAAAATAAACGAAGAAATTCAAGTTCCTGTATATGATTTAGAAGGAGAAAGTATTGAAAATATTCAATTGGCAAGTGAGGGAGGGACGTTTAATAACGGAGTAATAAAATGGAATACCCTAGGTGAAAAGGTGTATAAATTTGATTTAGATTCTGATGAAATTAGCATCAGGTTTAACGGAACAGTTATACAGAATATAGTGGAAAAAGAAGAAGAAAAAGAGCCGGTAAAAGAAATTGAAGAAACAAAAGAAGAAGTGAAAGAGCCGGTAAAAGAAGTTGAAGAAACAAAAGAAGAAGTGAAAGAACCAACAAAAGAAGTTGAAGAAGCGAAAGAAGAAGTAAAAGAGCCAACAAAAGAAGTTGAAGAAACAAAAGAAGAAGTGAAAGAACCGGTAAAAGAAGTTGAAGAAGCGAAAGAAGAAGTAAAAGAGCCAACAAAAGAAGTTGAAGAGGTAAAAGAAGAAGTAAAAGAACCAACGAAAGAAGTTGAAGAAACAAAAGAAGAAGAAAAAGAACCGGTAAAAGAAGTAAAAGAGGAAGTAAAAGAGCCAACGAAAGAAGTTGAAGAAGCGAAAGAGGAAGTGGACGAGCCAACAACAGGAGTTGAAGGATCGAAAGCGGAGGTAAAAGAAACAGGAAAAGAAATTGAAGGTTCAAAAGACGCGGTAAATCAATCAGCAGTAGTCCAAGAACAAAACGTGAATAATCAAGTTGTGAAAGAAAATAAACTAGCTGTTAATAAGCAAGAAGAAAGTAAGAAATCATTAGGAGCAACAGGTGGACAAGAGAATACATCAACATTACTTTCAGGCATAGCGTTAGTTCTTTCAGCACTGAGTATGTTTGTATTTAGAAAGAGATTATTTAAGAAATAAAAAACGTTTTATCTTATTATAACGTAAGATGATTATATGAGTTTTTGAGAAGACATTATCATGGCGATTTCATTTTGAAATATGCTTATGGTGATGTCTTTTTTAGAAGGATATAAATAGAAAAGGTGTGAATATATTAGTGAAGGAGGAGAGGTTATGTATGTCAGTTCTATTTTGAAAATTGAAGAGGTGGCAGCATTTATTGCGAATATGAATAAAGATGCTACTCATCATGTTGGCTATTGTGGAGATGAGAAAGAGGAGTTGTTACAGACAATTATTCATGATTTTTCAGATATAGGCTGGGAACAATCTTTTGTTGCTACTTATGAGAATAATAATTTAATAGGTTTATTAGGATTTGATATGGATGAAGTAAAGAAATGTGCAGAGATATGGGGGCCGTTTATTATCGCAGAGAATTGGGAAGAAGTTGCTTTACATATGTGGAAGGAACTTATAGAAAAGGTGCCTTTTCATATTGAGAGATTTTATGGTTTTTATCATGTGGAAAATAATAATTGTGCCCGTTTAATGAGGAATTTACATGCAAAAGAACAAGGTCGACATAGTATTCTCGTTTTAAATAATATTGTGGAGCACCGTATTATATGTAATGTAGAAGAGGCTTTACCACAAGTGTTTGAGCAGTTTATCGCTTTACACAATCATGTGTTTTCTAATACGTATTATGACGGAAACGAAATTATTGAACGTTTAAGTAATACGAATAAATTATTTGTAAGTATGAAGAATGATAAGTTAGAAGGTTATGTATATGTGGAAGTAAATCCAGAGTTTCAAGAAGCGAATATCGAATTTATTGCAACCGCTGAAAATAGTAGAAGAAAAGGTGTCGGAGAGCGGTTATTACAAAAGGCAATTCAGTATATTATTTCCTTCCAAGGAATGAAGGAGATAGAATTATGTTTGAATACGAATAATGATCGTGCGATGAAATTATACAAGAAAGTAGGATTTGAGGAGAAGGCATGTTTACAACACTATATAATAGAGTGAAAACCCATTCGTATGAAAATTATATTTCATACGAATGGGTTTTATTAATCTACTTTTCCCTCAGTTGTTACGGATTCAGAAGTAATTTGAGGTGCTAATCGTTACATAACCTTTTTTATTTTTTGAGATACTTCTTTTGTTTGCAAATTAACATCTTCTTTTCGCAGCTCCTTAAAGAGCGAAATGACCATAAGAATGACTACGATAGAAAATGGTAGTGCTGCGATGATAGCTGCGATTTGTAGTGCATTTAATCCTCCAGCTTGTAATAAAAGAGCTGCAATGATCGCGATTGTTAATCCCCATATAAGTTTTAAACTATTTTTCGGTGATAAGCTTCCGTTACTCGTTTGCATGGAAACAACAAATGTTGCTGAATCAGCAGAAGTAACGAAAAATGTGGCTACTAAAATTAACCCGATAATCGTTAAAAATGTAGAGAATGGTAGATGTGAAATAACAGCAAATAATCCAATCTCTGTACCATTTTTTGCAATTTCATCAGCTATTCCAAGCGATTGGAACATTTCCATATGAATTGCGGTACCACCAAATACTGCAAACCAAAATGTACAGATAAGAGTTGGGACTAATACAACTCCAAAAATAAATTCTTTTATTGTACGCCCTTTAGAAATACGTGCGATAAATGTGCCGACGAATGGAGACCAAGAAATCCACCATCCCCAATAGAAAATAGTCCAGTTTTCAATCCAAGAAGAAGATTTTTCATTAAATGCTCCTAAATTTAATCCCATACTAGGCAAAGCTCCAATATAAGAACCGAGTGTAGATGTGAAATATTTCATAATAAATACGGTTGGCCCTAAAAGTAAGAAAGAGATGAGTAAAATACCTGCAAGAGAGAAATTCAAGTTACTCAAATATTTAATCCCACGATCTAAGCCAGTTTGTGCACTTGTTAAATATAAAACAGCGAAGATAGCTATAAGTACGAGCTGGGTAAGTAAAGTGTTATGAATGGAAGGGAATAAATAGCTTAATCCTCCAGCAATTTGTTGAGCACCAATCCCAACAGATGGTACAATGCCAAACACTGTGGCTAAAACAGCTAAAATATCAACTGTTTTTCCAATACGGGAATTTTTCGATCGATTAAATAATGGAGTAACTGTAGCCCCGATAGTGCTACCTTTTTGTTTGCGGAATGTGAAATATGCAATTGTTAAAGCGACCATTGCGTATAGTGACCACGGAAAGAGTCCCCAGTGGAAAAATGAATATTGCATAGCGAGTTTGGCGCTTTCTTCTGTACCTGCTTTTCCTGTTAACGGATCTGTAAAATGTGAAATCGGTTCAGCGATTCCATAAAAGAGGAGTCCAATTCCCATTCCTGCCCCAAACAACATGGATAGCCAAGATGGATAATTATATTTTGGCTTTTCTCCATCTTTACCGAGACGAATAGAACCGTACTTGGAAAATGCTAAATAAGCAGCCAAAATAATCATTGTAGTCATAAGTAGAGAGTAAAACCATCCAAATTTATTGAGGATAAATGAGTTTAAAGAAGATGTAACACTTTGTAAATCGTAGCCTTGTATCCAACTTGCTGGGGTAATTCCCCATATAATGAATAATGTTGTTAGCAAGAAGGAGATATAAAATACACTGTTTTCTTTTTTTATCATAGAATCCCACCATTATTTAATAAAGTTAACAATTATAATAATCATAACAATTAAGTTTTTAATTGTCAAAAAATTCCCTTTTTATAATGTGAAAGGATGCAATTTGTTTTAGGGAGGTAAAGAGCAATGCGTTCACGATATGTACAAATTATAGGAAGAAATAATATGAAATATTGCATTTTATATTGTTACATCCAGATTTTATGTTAAATTCTTGAATGGAATATTAAAATAGGGGGTCAGGATATGAACAAGAAATCAAAGATCAATAAAGTGATGCTTAGCATTAGTACAATGGCTTTATCGTTAGGCGCACTTCAAACTCATGCAGCAGCGGAAGAAAAAGTACCGTATAACGTGTTAAAAACGAAACCGGTTGGAATTGAAAAGTCGGTAGATGAAGTTGGACATATTTCAAAAGTTGATGAAACTTTATCATTTCAAGAACGTTTAAAAGTAGGAGATTTTTCACAGCGACCAGCATCTATTACGAAGAAAACTGCAGTAAAGCAGGTTAAAGAAAGCTATTCAATGGCTGATTTAAACAAAATGAATGACCAAGAATTAGTTGAAACGTTAGGCAGTATTAAATGGCACCAAATTACAGACTTATTCCAGTTTAATGAAGATGCAAAGGCTTTTTATAAAGATAAAGGAAAAATGCAAGTCATTATAGATGAATTAGCTCATAGAGGTAGTACATTTACGAAAGATGATTCAAAAGGAATTCAAACGTTTACTGAAGTGCTGCGTTCAGCTTTTTATCTTGCATTTTATAATAGTGAATTAAGCGACTTAAATGAAAGAAGCTTCCAGGATAAATGTTTACCTGCTTTAAAAGCAATCGCAAAAAATCCAAACTTTAAGCTTGGTACAGTTGAACAAGATACAGTCGTATCTGCATACGGTAAATTAATTAGTAATGCTTCAAGCGATGTTGAAACGGTTCAATACGCATCGAATATTTTAAAGCAATACAATGATAATTATACTACTTATGTAAATGATCGAATGAAGGGACAAGCAATATACGATATTATGCAAGGTATTGACTATGATATACAGTCGTACTTAACTGAGGCTCGTAAAGAAGCGAATGAAACGATGTGGTATGGAAAAGTAGATGGGTTTATTAATGAAATAAATCGTATTGCTCTTCTAAATGAAGTAACGTCAGAAAATAAATGGCTCGTTAATAATGGAATTTATTTTGCTAGCCGTTTAGGGAAGTTTCATAGCAATCCAAATAAAGGATTAGAGGTTGTTACACAAGCAATGCATATGTACCCGCGCTTAAGTGAACCGTATTTTGTTGCGGTAGAACAAATTACAACAAATTATAATGGTAAAGATTATAGCGGGAATACAGTAGATTTAGAGAAAATACGTAAAGAAGGAAAAGAGCAATACTTACCAAAAACGTATACATTCGACGATGGATCAATTGTGTTCAAAACAGGAGATAAAGTATCAGAAGAAAAAATTAAGAGACTATATTGGGCTGCGAAGGAAGTAAAGGCACAGTATCACCGTGTAATTGGAAATGACAAAGCGTTAGAGCCAGGAAATGCGGATGATGTATTAACGATCGTAATTTATAATAGTCCAGATGAATATCAGTTAAATAGACAATTGTATGGATATGAAACAAACAACGGTGGAATTTATATTGAAGAGACAGGTACATTCTTTACATATGAGCGTACACCAGAGCAAAGTATTTATAGTTTAGAAGAGTTATTCCGTCATGAATTTACTCATTATCTGCAAGGGAGATATGAAGTTCCTGGTTTATTTGGAAGAGGAGATATGTATCAAAATGAAAGGCTAACTTGGTTCCAAGAAGGAAATGCAGAGTTTTTCGCAGGATCTACTCGTACGAATAACGTTGTACCAAGAAAGAGTATAATTAGCGGATTATCATCTGATCCTGCAAGCCGTTATACAGCAGAGCGTACACTATTTGCTAAATACGGTTCTTGGGATTTCTATAATTACTCGTTCGCATTGCAGTCTTACTTATATACGCATCAGTTTGAAACATTTGATAAAATTCAAGATTTGATTCGTGCGAATGACGTGAAAAATTATGATGCATATCGTGAAAATCTAAGTAAAGATCCTAAGTTAAATAAAGAGTATCAAGAGTATATGCAGCAGTTAATTGATAATCAAGATAAATATAATGTACCGGAAGTAGCAGATGATTATTTAGCTGAACATGCACCGAAATCGTTAACTGAAGTGAAAAAAGAAATTAGTGATACGTTGCCTATGAATGATACAAAAATGACAAAACATAATTCTCAATTCTTTAATACATTTACATTAGAAGGTACGTATACAGGTAGTGTCACAAAAGGTGAATCAGAAGATTGGAAAGCAATGAGTAAAAGAGTAAATGAATCTTTAGAACAATTGGCGCAAAAAGAATGGAGTGGCTACAAAACTGTTACAGCATACTTCGTCAATTATCGTGTGAATAGCTCAAATGAATTTGAATATGATGTAGTCTTCCATGGAATCGCAAAAGATGATGGAGAAAATAAAGCTCCAACGGTTAATATAAATGGCCCTTATAGCGGTCTTGTAAAAGAGGGAATTCAATTTAAAAGTGATGGCTCAAACGATGAAGATGGAAAAATTGTTTCTTATTTATGGGAATTTGGAGATGGAAGCACAAGTGCAGAAGTGAATCCAGTACATGTATATGAAAGAGAAGGTTCTTATAAAGTATCGTTAAGAGTAAAAGATGATAAGGGAAAAGAGAGCAGAAGCGAAACAACTGTTACGATTAAAGATGGAAGTTTAACAGAATCAGAACCAAATAATCGTCCAGAGGAAGCAAATCGTATCGGGCTAAATAGTACGATAAAAGGTAGTCTTATTGGCGGGGACCACACTGATGTTTATACATTTAATGTAGCATCAGCGAAAGATATCGACATTTCTGTTTTAAATGAGTATGGAATTGGGATGACATGGGTACTTCACCATGAATCAGATATGCAAAATTATGCAGCTTACGGTCAAGCTAATGGGAATCATATAGAAGCAAAATTTAATGCAAAACCAGGTAAGTATTACTTGTATGTATATAAATATGATAATGGCGATGGAACATACGAATTGTCAGTAAAATAAGTGATTTTCCAATGTATGTTTAACTTTACTTTTTGTGGAAAATAGTATATTATATAGATATATAATATATCGGTTATTTTCTAGGAGGAGCCTGTCACAATAGGTTTCTCCTGTTCTTTTTTAGGGGCCTGTTTTACAGGCTTTTCTTTAAAGATTAAATAACTGAAAATTAAGAACTATAATCTTTGAAAGAGGTGGGGCATACACATAACAAAAAAGGGATTGTTTAAGAAAGGGGGATAAGAAATGGTCTTGTTTGGTTATCCACTTGAAGCAATTTATTTATATGGATTTATTATTGCTACTATACTCACTGTTATTTATATCTTCTTTGGAGATATATTTGAATCGATATTTAGTTTTGGGGGCGGATCTGTATCCGTTGTTACTTTATTACTTAGTTTCTTCGCCATGTTATGTGGGCTTAGTTATATAGGAGAGTACTTATTTTCCTTTAATAGTATTACTATTTTCGGGGCTGCATTTGCTATATCTTTTATCGGTGTTTTCATCATGAAAATACTAATTTTAAAACCGATTGCAGAAGCAGAACAAAATACGATGCAACGTATGGATGAATTTATCGGTTGCAAAGGAGAAGTCATTACGACAATTCCTACAGAAGGATTTGGTGAAGTATTAATTTTATCCCAATTTGGAAGTAATGCAATCCCAGCTAAAACTGTTGGAAAAAAAGATATTTCGCAAGGAACAGAGGTTATTATCGAGGGAGTCCAAGATGGTGTTTTACTTGTACAAAACATCGCTTATTCTTTAAAAAAACCAAAATTATAAGGGGGAATTTACATGACGATTCCATTAATTATCGGTGGAGTTTTACTGGCAATTTTAATTCTACTCATTTTAGTATTCATTACGAAGTATCGTACGGTTGGTCCAGATGAAGCATTAATTGTTACAGGGAACTGGCTTGGTGGAGGAAAGAATGTTGTTACCACTGATGATGGAAAGAAGATTAAGATTATCCGCGGGGGCGGTACTTTCGTAGTTCCAATTATGCAAAGAGCAGAGCCTTTAAGCCTATTAAACTACAAATTAGAAGTTGGTACACGTGATACGTATACGAAGCAAGGTGTTCCAGTTACAGTAAATGGTGTTTCTATTATTAAAGTAGGTTCTACAATTGAAGAAGTATCTACTGCAGCTGAGCAATATTTAGGAAAAGAAACAGAAGAGTTAAAAGTAGAAGCAAAAGAGGTTTTAGAAGGTCACTTACGTGCAATCTTATCTTCTATGACAGTAGAGGATGCGTATAGTAATAGAGAGCAATTTGCTCAAAAGGTACATGAAGTAGCTTCTACAGATTTAAAGAAGATGGGACTTCGCATTGTTTCTTTCACAATTAAAGAAATAATGGATAAAAACGGATACTTAGATGCGCTTGGTCAGCCGCAAATTGCGACAGTTAAGCGTGATGCAACAATTGCAAATGCAGAGCGTGAAAAAGAAGCACGTATTGAAAAAGCACGTGCTGAAAAAGAGGCAAAAGAAGCAGAATATCAACGTGATGCACAAATCGCTGAAGCTGAAAAACATAAAGAATTAAAAGTACAGTCCTATAAGAGAGAACAAGAGCAAGCACGTGCAGATGCGGATCTTTCTTACGAATTACAACAAGCGAAAGCACAACAAGGTGTTACAGAAGAGCAAATGCGCGTTAAAATCATTGAGCGTGAAAAGCAAATCGAGTTAGAAGAAAAAGAGATTGCGCGTCGTGAAAAGCAATACGATGCAGAAGTTAAGAAAAAAGCAGATGCAGATCGTTATGCTGTTGAGCAATCAGCAGAAGCAGAAAAAGTAAAACAAATTAAAAAGGCAGATGCGGATCAATATAAGATTGAAGCTGAAGCGAGAGCTCGTGCGGAAGAAGTACGTGTGGAAGGTTTAGCGAAGGCGGAAATCGAAAAAGCGCAAGGTCAAGCGAAAGCGGAAGTACAAAAAGCGCAAGGTACAGCAGAAGCAGATGTTATTAGATTAAAAGGTTTAGCAGAAGCAGAAGCGAAACAAAAAATTGCTGAAGCATTTGAATTATATGGTCAAGCGGCAATTATGGATATGGTTCTTAAAATGCTTCCAAGTTATGCGAAGGAAGTTGCAAGTCCGCTTAGTAATATTGATAAAATCACAGTTGTCGATACAGGCGGCGGTGGTAAAAATAGCGGGGCCGGAAAAGTTGCGGGCTATGCGACTGATTTAATGGCAACGATGCAAGAAACGTTAAAGGCTTCTTCTGGAATTGACTTAAAAGAGCTATTAGAAGGATTTGCAGGAAAAGGAGCAGTGCAACAATTATCAAGTGATAAACCTGTTGTATCTGTAGTAGAAGATAAGAAAAAAGAAGTAGATAAAGAATAGTAAGGTGGAAAGAACCTCTAGTAAGTGAAATACTAGAGGTTCTCCTATGAATTATAATATTTCGAATAATATACATTTTTATACATTGTTTTAATTATTTAATTTATATAGAATGAAAAAGATATGTATCAATTCTTTAGATGTATAAAAAGATAGAGAGTCTCATTGATACATTTAAATCGTATTATTTTTATAGAAAGATTAAATGTTAATTAATTACATTTAAAACGGTATGGAGGGGTAGAAGTATGTTTCAAGGGAATTTAAGGAGTAGTAGTTTAAAAACAAAGTTACTTGTATCATTTATTATTATTTTAATTCTTCCAAGTATTGTAATTGGTTGGACGTCTTATCAACAGGCGAAGACGAATTTTAATGAAACGATTTTAAACTCGGCGAAAGATAATATAAAAATTTTGGATAATGTAATTAATAAAGAATTGGATAGTAAAAAAGTAGATGCAACTTATTTTACGAAATTATTCACACAATCAAGTTACCACGCAGATCAAATTCAAAACATACAAAATAAACTAGAAGAATACAATAAACTGCATCCAGAAATGGAAGCAATCTATACAGGATCTGGTAATGGACAGTTCATTCAATCACCAGCTATTCAGATGCCAGATGGATATAATCCTACAGAAAGAGATTGGTATAAAGAGGCCGTGAAGAAAAGTGGAGAGGTAATTGTAACTGCTCCATATAAGTCAAAAACGACAGGGAATATTGTTATTACACTAGCAAAACAAAACGAGGATAAAAGTGGAGTTCTTGGGATTGACTTAATCATTAATAATATTGTTACTACTTCCAAGATGGTTAATATTGGTAAGGAAGGATATGTAGCGATATTTGATCAAGATAAAAATGTAGTAGCGCACCCGAAAATGAAGCCAGGAGAGAAATTAGAAGAGAAACTTAGTAAAGAATTGTATAAACAGGAAGCTGGGGATTTTCATTATTCATTAGATGGTGAAGATCGCAATATCACTTTTAAAACGAATAAGAAAACTGGGTGGAAAATAGCAGGAATTATGCCTTCCAAAGAAATTATCGAAGCGGCTGAACCTATTTTCTATAAAACAGTAACTGTTCTTGGAATTTCACTAATAATCGGTGGGATTGTAATTTACTTCATAATTGCGTCTATTATTAAACCGTTAAAACAACTTGTCATATCATCGAAGAAGATTAGTGAAGGTGATTTAACAGAATCAATTACAGTTCATTCTAAAGATGAAATTGGACAGCTAGGAGAAAGTTTTAACGAGATGGCTGCATCGTTACAAAGTGTCATTTCCAATATAAACACTTCAGCAAGTCATGTAGCGGCATCTTCAGAAGAATTAACAGCTAGTATGAAGCAGACAAGCGAAGCAACGGAACAAATTACACAGGCGATAGAGCAAGTATCAAGTGGTGCAGAAATACAAACGAAAGAAGTTGAAGAAGGAGCAACATTGTTAGAAGAAGTTACAGAAGGAATTCAGCGTGTTGCAGATAGTTCTTCATTAGTATCTACAGCCTCTATGTATACGAAGAAAAAAGCTGAAAATGGTGGGAAGTTAGTTGAACAAACTGTGAATCAAATGCAATTAATTCATGAGTCTGTTTCACAGTCAGACAAAATCATTGGTTTGTTAGACGATAAGTCGAAACAAATTGGAGCAATCCTTGAAGTGATTCAACATATTGCAGAACAGACAAATTTATTAGCGTTAAATGCGGCAATTGAGGCTGCGAGAGCTGGAGAGCAAGGAAGAGGATTTGCAATTGTAGCAGATGAAGTGCGAAAGCTAGCAGAACAATCAGGACAGTCTTCTACGGAAATTGGGAAACTAGTGAAAGAGATTCAATTTGATATAAAAGAAACAGTAAGCTCTATGAATCAAGTTGGAGCAGAAGTACAATCAGGACTTGTAGTTGCAAATGAAACGAAGCAAAGCTTTGCCGAAATATTGAAGTCTACAAATGATACAGTTGTACAAATTGATAGCATGGTAGATGTAGCAAAACAAATGACGGTAGATGCAAAACAAGTAAGTGCATCTATTAATGAAATTGCAGCCACAATTGAAGAAAATGCAGCAAGCGTTCAAAATATTGCTGGTTCTTCAGAAGAACAATTAGCTTCAGTAGATGAAATAAATGCAGCAGCAGTCCATTTATCACAAATGGCAGAAGAATTACAAGAGATGATTAGTAAGTTTAAAGTGTAATAACAAATATTAAGAAACGAGGTAATAATTTTACTTCGTTTCTTTTTTTATGAAGAGAAAAAGAAAGAAATATAGAGTAACCGTGTTATGATTAAGTATAATTAAAGAGACTGTATATTCTTTAAATTCTATCTTTAATCATGTTAGGGGAATGGTTTTGAAATTAAAAAAATTAAAACTCCAACCGAGAATTACATTAACTATTAGTACACTTATTTTAGTGGTACTTCTGCTAACGAGTTATTTATTTTATTACATATTATCTGAAACGGTAGAAGAGCAAATTGGGAAACGGGCTTTACATGTTGCGAAAACAGTTGCCGCGATACCAGAAATTCAGGAAGCTTTTCAAAAAGAAAATCCAGCTTCTATTATTCAGCCAATCGCAGAAAAAATTCGAATGGATACAGAGGCTGACTTCATTGTAGTTGGAAACAAAGAGGGGATTCGTTATGCGCATCCTGAGCGAGATAAAATAGGAGAAAAAATGGTTGGCGGAGATAATAAAGGCGTTTTATTAGAAGGAAAATCATATGTTTCGAAAGCAACTGGATCATTAGGCCCTTCATTACGCGGAAAAGTTCCAATCCGTAATCAGGAAAATGAAATCATTGGTGTGGTGTCTGTTGGATTTTCAATGGCTGATATTCATGGAGCGGTAGAAGTGTATGGAAAGCGTGTATTTTGGATTACAATAATAGGGCTATTAATTGGAGTAATCGGCTCTATATATTTAGCGGCAAGTATAAAAAGAATGATGTTCGGGATGGAGCCAGAAGAAATTTCATCTTTATATGAAGAGCATAGTACAGTGATTCAATCTGTACGTGAAGGGATTATTGTAATCGATAAAAATGGCATGATTAGTTTAGTCAATCAAGCAGCTTATGATATTCTTTCGCTAGATAAACAACAAAATATTATTGGGGAATTTATTTTAAATGTAATTCCTAATTCAACGATACTAGATGTACTTCAAACTGGTGAAGAACAGTTTGATCGCCAATTAAATATAAAAGGACAGGCTGTTATTGCGAACCGTCTACCTATTAAAGTAAAGAATAAAGTAACTGGTGTTGTATCGAGCTTACGTTTGAAATCTGAAATGGATCAGTTAACAGCAGAATTATCTCAGACGAAGCAATATACAGAGGCATTACGAGCGCAAGCGCACGAATATAATAATTTATTGTATACGCTTTCAGGTCTTATTCAATTAGAATCATACGAAGATGCTTTAGAGCTTATTCATAAGGAAACAGCGGTATATCAAGATTTTGTTCAATTTATTATGAAGCGGATTCAAAATCCATGGCTAGGTGGAATTTTAATTGGATTTTATAATAGAGCACGAGAGTTGAAGATTGATTTTATGCTAGATAGAGAAAGTGGTTTAGAAAAATTAAGTCCACATATTGAGAGTAATTATGTCGTTTCTATTTTAGGAAATTTAATTACGAATGCATTTGAAGCAATTGAAAAAAATGAAGAGAATGATAAGAAAGTAAGGATGTTTGTAACTGATATTGGAGAAGAAATATTAATTGAAGTGGAAGATTCAGGGCAAGGGATTCATGATGAAATAATTACTAGCATATTCTATAAAGGCTTTTCGACGAAAGAAGGAGGAGAGCGAGGATATGGATTAGCAAAAGTGAAAGAGTTAGTAGAAGATTTAAATGGAAGTATTGCAATTGAAAAAGGGGATTTAGGTGGTGCGTTATTTATTATTGCACTACCGAAAGAGAGAGGCGAATAGTAATGGGTGAGGAGATTGAAGTATTAATTGTAGAAGATGATATTCGGATTGCTGACATTCATCGTCGTTTTACTGAGAAAATTGAGGGATTTAAAGTAATTGGAACGGCAACGACTGGAGAACAAGCGAAAGAATGGCTAGAGCTTGTGAAGCCACAGCTTGTTTTATTAGATGTGTACTTACCTGATATGCAAGGAACGGAACTTGTCACATATATTAGGCATCATTTGCACGATACAGATATTATTATGATTACAGCGGCATCGGAAACAGATGTAGTGAGGCACGCCCTGCGGGGCGGAGTAACAGATTATATCGTAAAGCCACTAATGTTTGATCGATTTAAAGCAAGTCTGGAAGGCTATCAAAAAAAGATTATACAGTTAAAGAAAAATAATCAATTATCTACGGAGCAAATTGAATATTTATGGTCTCAAAGAGGGGTGAAGGGAGATCAAATAGAATATGCCCCGAAAGGGATAGATCCTTTAACTTTAGCGAAAATAAAAAAGCATATGTTAACAGTTAATGAAGAAGGGATTACAGCAGAGGTGCTAAGTTCAATGGTAGGCGTAAGCCGATCAACGGCAAGGCGTTATTTAGAGTATTTGATATCTGGGAAGAAAGTTCACGCAGAGCTAATATATGGAAGTGTTGGGAGACCCGAGAGACGTTATTTTCTTGTTTCTTCATAATAAAAAACAGTAGAGGATTTTATTCCTTCTACTGTTTTTTTGCATCTTATATTGGAATAATCCCAATTACAATTCCGGTAATTAACATAACCATTGTCGTTCCAACGGCCCACAATAAAGTGAAGCGTTGATGTTCACCGAAATCAACTTTTGCCATTCCGACCAATAAATAAGTGGAAGCGACAAGAGGACTTAATAAGTGAACGGGTTGCCCAAGTAAGGAAGCGCGTCCCATTTCAGCTGCACTAATTCCGTAAGTAGCAGCAGCTTTCGTCAAAATAGGTAATACCCCGAAGTAAAATGCATCATTAGACATGAAAAATGTGAATGGCATACTGAGAAGTGCTGTAATAATTGGCAATTGTGGTCCAAGTGCATCTGGTATAAGAGTTACTACACTGTTAGCCATTGCATCTACCATTTTTGTTCCAGATAAAATACCAGTGAAAATACCGGCAGCAAATACGAGAGAAACAACTGCTAATACATTCCCAGCATGAGAAGCAATACGTTCTTTCTGTTGCTCTAAGTTTGGATAGTTAATCATAACAGCGATAGCAAAAGCGACTGTAAATAAAACAGGTAATGGCATAACTTCTAGTATGAGACAGACAAGTAATGTGGCGGTTAATAAAAAGTTAATCCATAGAAGTTTAGGGCGTTTATGCACTGCTGCTTCGACAGTTGCAGCTTGCTCATCCATTGTTTGCATTTGTTTTAAATACTGTACATCCATAATTCCTAAACGTTTTCTTTCTTTTTTTCCAAGATAGTAGGCAACGAAAACAACCCAAATTGCACCAGCAATCATTCCTGGAATAAGAGGTGTAAATAATTCGGAAGCCTCAAGCCCAAGTGCGCTCATAACACGAGCTGTGGGTCCACCCCAAGGTGTAAGATTTGTTACCCCTGCCCCTAACATAACAACTCCAGCTAATATGAGGGGGTTCATTCCAAGGCGCTTATATAGTGGATACATTGCGGAAACTGTAATCATGTATGTTGTTGTACCATCACCATCTAGAGAAACGATAATAGTCAATATAGCCGTTCCGACAACGATTTTTAAAGGATCTCCTTTTACAAATTTTAAAATCTTACTAATGACAGGATCGAATAAACCGCTATCAATCATAATCCCAAAATATAAAATAGCGAACATAAGCATAATACCAGTAGGTGCTAATTTTTGGATCCCCTCTAACATCATAGGTCCCATATCGGCATAGAATCCGCCAATTAATGCAAAAACACTCGGAATTAATATTAATGCTACTAGCGCTGACATACGTTTCGTCATAATTAAAAACATAAAGACAAATACCATCGCAAATCCAAGTAGTGCTAACATGTAATTTCCCCCTCAAAAAAATGATTGCGCTTTCAAAATAGAATAAAAATTCAGAAAAAGGTTTTTTATTTATAATAAAAGCATCTATTCAAATGGTAAATAATTTGAAAAATAACATCATTAGAAGCATAATTTTTATTTTGTTCATTTTGTTCACGGTAGTTAATTTGAATTTTTAAAAAGTAAGCTGCTTCTCGTAAGAATGGTAGAATAAGATGAAAATAGTGAAGTGTGAAATAGGGAGTAGATGTTATATGAAAACGAGAATTGAAGAGATTTATAGCTCTTATGAAGGAAAAGTAGAGGAGATTTTTATCAATGAATCTTCTTACGTATATGAATGGGAAAAATTACTGATGATCCGAAAAAATGACGGTGAGCTTAAAAAAATTGCAGTCGGGATTAGTGGAAATATAAGATTGGTAAATGTAGAAGTTGGACAGGAAATTAGTGCGGATACATTATTAGTTAAATTAGAAGATGATTTGTTAATTACAGGTTGCGAGTGATGAGAGATGTGTAGAAATAACTACACATCTTTTTTTGTTTCCTATATTACAAAAAGCACATTGTTTTTTCACAAATCTCACACAACCTTTTGGTATTCTTTTCGTGGAGTATACGGTTTCTAGGGAGGAATATTGATGAAAGTAAAATATGTCGTACTTGCTATATGTTTATGTTTCGTATTTACGGTAGTCGGGTGTGGGAAAAAGGAAACAGCAGCTGTTGCCATTGATGAGAAACATGATAAATGTGATATTTGCCAAATTGGGGTAACAGATAATCAATTTGCAACAGAAATTATTTTAGAAAATGGAAAAGCGTTAAAGTTTGATGATATCGGTTGTATGTATAAATGGATGGAGATCAACTCAGATGAAAAGACGAAAGAGAAATTTGTCCGAGATTATGATTCGAAAGATTGGATTTCGTTAGAAGACGCTACTTACGTATATGATAAAACAATAACGACACCGATGGCTTATAATGTCATTTCATTTAAAAATAAAAAAGATGCAGAGAGCTTTGTATCTAACTATAAGGGGAAAGTTCTTTCGTATAAAGAGCTAGCAGAGCATAAATGGGAAATGAATAAAGAGATGATGGGGAAACCGAAAGCAGGAAATCATGGTGGACATCATTAATAGAAAAAGACAACTATGTAGTTGTCTTTTTCTATTATTACTCAGGTGCAAATATAGAAAAGGTGTAAAATTTTTAGCAGAACGGTTACAATGGAATATAGTAACCTAAAGCAATCATTTATGTACTTTTTAGAAATGTATACAAATGCGGTAAAAACGTGCTAAACTAATTGCTTCATAATGTTAATGATGGGGCCATCAGGCGTATCATTTCAATAGGTTGAGAAACATAGTATAAGCTTAAGATAATCCGATTAAAGAAGGAATCTAAAGGGCTTATGGATAAATGTACTCAAGAAGAGTTATTGTATGTGATGGAGGAATGGTTAAGAAAACATTATCTTTCATAGGAGCTGTAGTTGTGAGAAAACAAAAAATTTTATTATGTATTTTATTAGGACTTTTAATGACGGTAGTGGCTTGCGATAAGCAAGAAGAACCAGAATCGAAACCGGTTCATGTGAAAAATGAGAAGAAAAAAGAGAAGCATAAAGAACAGGAAGAATCTAAAGAAGAGAAAAGTATAAATTTAATGGACAAACAGTTGTTACTTTCAGCTACTCTTGGAGATACAGAGACAGCTATGAAGTTGATTCAGGATGGAGCGAATATAAACGTAGAAGGTGACAACGGAGAAACGCCTGTCCTTGCAGCGACGTACCAAAATCATGTAGAGACAGTTAAAGCATTAATTGGTGCAGGTGCTAATATTGAAATTAAAGATGAGAAAAAAAGTAATCCACTTCTTTATGCAAGTAGAGAAGGATATACGGATATTGTAAAAGTATTAATTAATGCAGGAGTTAATACGAAAGAAACGACTAGGTCAGGTGGGACAGCACTTATTTCTGCATCTGAGCGTGGCCATGTAGAGGTTGTTAAAGAATTATTAGAGCATACAGATATTGATGTGAATTATAAAAATGAACGTGGTGGAACAGCGTTATTAGAAGCAATTGTATTAGGAAATGGTAGTGAAAACCATAAGAAAGTAATTCAATTACTTATTGATCACGGTGCAGATGTAAACATGGCTAACAAGGAACATCTGACGCCACTGCAATACGCTGAAAAAAGAGGTTTTAAAGATATTGTAAATATGTTGAGGGTAGCTGGAGCGAATGAAGTAGTACAGCCACAACAACCAGTAGAGTAAAAAACGAAAAATAATCCCATTTAGATAGACAGAATGAAGAAATCAGTTAGTATGATGGATTCAGTAATGTGTATTTGAATGGGATTTTTATTTTGAACATGAAAAATAGATTATGAATGGATGGTAAATGGAGTAAATAAGGAGGCAACCTTATTTGGCAATTGTAAAAAATGAAAAAGTAGTTTCTGTTTGTTGCAGTGCCAGAAGTACGCCCGTAGCTGCTGAGGCAAGTGTGGAAACTTTAGCGGAGTTTCAAGGGAACGGATATGGTACTGATGTTGTTACAGCCTGGGCCATATCAATACAAGAGAAAAGGCGCATTCCACTTTATAGTACTGCTTGGGATAACTTTAGTTTGCAAGCAGTGGCAAGCAAACTAAAAATCATTAACTATGGAATGAATTTACATATTGATTGAATTTTAAGTATTGTTTCGTTCTATTTATTTATATTTTAATATCTAGATTAATGTAAATAATGATATGGTGAATATTAACATTCGATTAACACCTAATTAACAATCTATCAAAACTGACTTAATAAATGCGTAATATAGTAAAGGTAACAAAATAACTAGGGTAGAGAACATTTGAGAACACCCACTTACATATAATGTGCCACTTTCTTAGGTGTGCTCTATTCCCTAGAGTTCAAATAAGGAGAAAGGCGTTCTATGTAAGTAGGTGTTTTTAGTTTGGATAAAAATAGAACAGTTAGGTGGAATAAATGTTTAAAGAACCTTATATTGCGATGATAAAGGATTGGAAAGGATACAAAGCATACAAAAAATTGCCGAAAACAGTTTTTCTTATGACTGGTTCAATGCTGGAATTACCAGAGCGTGTATATGAATTGCAGAAACATGGACATGATGTATTTCTTCATTGTGATTTTATACAAGGCTTAAATACGAATACAGAGGAAGCGCTTTTGTATATTCAAGATGTTATCGGGGCACAAGGTATTATTTCAACAAAGGGTTCAACAATTCGAAATGCTAATAAAATTGGATTGAAAACAATTCAACGTATTTTTATTGTAGATACTTTATCTCTTACTAAATCAATTGAAAATTGTAAAACGACTAAACCAAATGCAGTAGAGATTATGCCGGGGATTATGCCTTCTATTATTAAGCAGCTAGTAGAGGAAATAGAGTTTCCTATTATTGCAGGAGGGCTGATTCAAACGCGAGAAGATGCGGAAATTGCAATTCGTGCAGGAGCAAGTGCGATTTCAACAAGTCATTATGAAGTATGGATACAAGAAGAAAAAAGGAGTGCAACCTTGTGATTGAATTGAAAAATGTTTCAAAGGTATATAAAAATGCAGAAGAGACAGCGGTTAAAGGCGTATCGGTTCATATTAAGAAGGGTGAATTTTTTGTTTTAGTTGGACCTTCGGGATGCGGGAAAAGCACATTATTACGAATGATCGCTGGCTTAGAAGAGATTTCTTCAGGAGATTTAATTATTAATGAACGTGTTGCAAATGATCTAGAGCCGAAAGACCGTAATCTATCAATGGTATTTCAAAATTATGCATTATATCCACACTTATCTGTAGAAGAAAATATTTTATTTGGACTTAAGGTAAGAAAAGTACAAAAAGAAGAGCGACAAAAGCGATTAATGGAAGCTATTGAAATGGTAGGACTGAAAGAGTATGTGAAAATGAAACCAGGCCAATTATCAGGCGGACAAAGACAGCGTGTTGCACTTGCCAGGGCAATTGTGAG
Source organism: Bacillus sp. LH1 (assembly GCF_057924895.1). Lineage (NCBI taxonomy): Bacteria > Bacillati > Bacillota > Bacilli > Caryophanales > Bacillaceae > Bacillus > Bacillus sp. LH1. The sequence goes on from NZ_CM175007.1 coordinate 575,646, forward strand.
TCAAGCGCCAATCTGTTTAATGGATGAACCACTTTCGAATTTGGATGCGAAATTACGTGCGCAAATGAGAATTGAAATTAGAGAAATTCAGCAGCGATTAGGAATTACGATGATTTACGTTACCCACGATCAAATAGAAGCGATGACTATGGGTGATCGTATCATGGTTTTAAATAAAGGAAGTATACAGCAAGTTGGAACACCACTTAACATATATAACGAACCAGCAAACGAATTTGTTGCAAGCTTTATAGGTTCTCCTTCTATGAATATAAATGATGGGGAAGTAAATAAAGAAAAAGGTGTATTACATATAGGACAATTGCAAATTCCATTATCTATTAGACAGTTAAAGCAATTACCAGAAGGAACAATTCGCATAGGCATGCGCCCTGAGCATATTGCACTGTCTGAGGAGGGACAAGAAGTGACGTTGCAATCTGTAGAAGTATTAGGGAATGAATCTATATTGAACTTTGCGGTAAATGGAACAACTTGGAGTGCGAAAGTTATCGGACAGTTACTCCTGAACAAAGGTGACAAAGTAAAATTATTATTCTCGCAAGAAAAGTTATGCTTCTTTAACGAAAACACGAATGAACGCTTAAAAGTGGTAGGTGAAGAAGAGTTGAAAGTGGTGGCGAAATAATGATCGAAGTAAGTAAGTTACCAGTTCAAACAAAGGTGTCAAAAAAGAAAAAATTATGGGAGAGAACGAAAGATTTAAGAATAGGATTATTGTTTTTGGCGCCATCTATTTTGCTATTTTCGATTTTTCTGTTCTATCCATTGTTTAGGACGATTTATTATAGTTTTTATTTAACCGATATACATGGAGAAGCTAATCTTTTCGTTGGCTTAGAAAATTATCAATATTTATTCTCTGATCCAGCCTTCTACAAAAGTATAAAATCAACTTTATTATTTGTTTTATATACAGTTCCTACGAGTATTATATTTGCTTTGTTTCTTGCATTGATTGCAAATGGAAAGGTAAGAGGTATTGGGTTATTCCGAGTTCTTTTTTCTTCGACGATGGGAATATCAGTAGCTGCTAGTGCAGTGATTTGGCTATTTTTATTTCATCCAAGTGTAGGATTATTTAATAATATATTAGCCTCTATGAACCTTCCTGCAATCGCATGGTTAACGAGTCCGGACTGGGCACTATTCTCTGTATCAGTTACAACAGTTTGGGTGAATACAGGTTTTGCATTTTTAGTTATATTAGGTGGTTTACAAAATATTGATACGTCTTTATATGAGAGTGCATCTATAGATGGTGCTAGTTATTTATATAAGCTTCGCCGTGTTACATTACCGATGCTATCACCAACTTTATTCTTTATTGTAACAGTAACATTAATTAGTGCGTTCCAAAGCTTTGGACAAATTGATATTTTAACGCACGGTGGACCAAATGATGCAACGAATTTAATTGTGTACTCGATTTACAAAGAGGCGTTTGTGAATCATCAATTTGGAACAGCAAGTGCACAAGCGATGGTATTATTTGTTTTCATTTTCGTTGCTACATTACTTCAATTTAAGTTTGCTGAGAGAAAGGTGCATTATAAATGATTGTTAAACAGTGGAAACAAAATTTCCTATTATACATGCTACTCATTATTAGTGCAGTGATGGTATTTTTTCCTGTACTGTATGTATTTTTAATAAGCTTTATGACACCAGACGATATTCAAATGAGAAGGTTATTTCCGACCCAGTTTACTTTTGATAATTTCATTAATATTTTTCAGAAAGTACCGATTTTTACATACTTATATAACAGTTTAATTGTATCGACAGTCGTTATGATTGGACAACTTATCGTATCAAGTTTAGCAGCTTATGCTTTTGTTTTTCTTCAGTTTAAAGGGAGAAACTTAATTTTCTTCCTGTTTATTTCAACGATGCTTATTCCGTGGGAAGCAACGATGGTGCCTAACTTTTTAACGATTCAAAACTTTGGCTGGATCAATAGTTTCGCCGGGATGACAGTGCCGTTTTTTGCAACAGCTTTCGGTATTTTCTTGTTACGTCAACATTTTATGACACTCCCGAATGAACTGAAAGAAGCTGCTTTTATTGAAGGGATTGGAAATATAAGATTTTTATTCAGCGTTGTAATACCGTATTGTAAAACGAGTTTTATTACGCTTGGAGTATATAGCTTTTTAACAACATGGAATATGTATTTATGGCCACTTTTAGTGACCACTGATGAAAAAGTAAGAACAGTGCAAATCGGTGTAAAGCAGCTTCAGTCTCAAGAAGTTGCAACTGATTGGGGAAGCGTAATGGCCGGTGTTACGGTTATCGTTATTCCAACATTGATTTTACTATTTTTAGGACAAAAGCAATTACAACAAGGATTAACAAAAGGTGCAATTAAATAACTAAGAGAAGGTGAGATTTAAATGAGTCTAGTTAAAAAAGGTGCTGCTCTATTAATGGTAGCAACAATGGCATTATCTAGTGCAGCTTGTTCAAATAGTAAAACAGAGGGAAAACCTGAAGTACAGGCAAAAGTAGCACCAGTTGAAAAAAATGGTGATAAAACTGTAATTCGCTTCTGGCATGCGATGGGTGGAAAAACACAAGGAGTATTAGATGGTCTTGTTGCAGACTATAATAAGTCGCAAAATAAATATGAGATAAAGGCAGAGTTCCAAGGGACATATGAAGAGTCTTTAACGAAATTTAGAACGATGTCTGCAACGAAAGAAGCGCCAGCTCTTGTTCAATCGAGTGAAATTACAACGAAATATATGATTGATAGCAAAAAAATCACACCAATTGATAGCTGGATAAAAAAAGATAAGTACGATACGTCAAAATTAGAAAAAGCAATTACAAATTATTATTCAGTTGATGGAAAAATGTATTCTATGCCATTTAATTCATCTACACCAGTATTAATTTATAATAAAGATGCTTTTGCAAAGGCGGGCTTAGATCCAGAGAAAGCTCCAAAAACATATGCGGAATTACAAGAAGCAGCGAAAAAGTTAACGATTAAAGAAGGCGAAAATGTAAAACAATATGGATTCTCCATGCTTAACTACGGTTGGTTCTTTGAAGAATTGTTAGCGACACAAGGTGCTTTATATGTAGATAACGAAAACGGCCGTAAAGATGCTGCAAAGAAGGCGGTATTTAACGGTAAAGAAGGACAGAAAGTATTTGGAATGTTAGATGATTTAAATAAAGCTGGCGCACTTGGAAAGTATGGAGCAAGTTGGGATGATATTCGTGCCGCGTTCCAATCTGGACAAGTTGCTATGTATTTAGATTCTTCAGCAGGTGTTCGTGATTTAATCGATGCATCTAAGTTTAATGTAGGTGTTTCATATATTCCGTATCCTGAGGATTCGAAACAAAATGGTGTTGTTATTGGTGGAGCATCATTATGGATGACGAATATGGTTTCAGAAGAAACGCAACAAGGTGCTTGGGACTTTATGAAATATTTAACGAAGCCAGACGTACAAGCAAAATGGCATACTGCAACAGGTTATTTCTCAATTAATCCAGATGCATATAATGAGCCATTAGTAAAAGAGCAATATGAAAAATATCCACAGTTGAAAGTAACAGTAGATCAATTGCAAGCGACGAAGCAATCTCCAGCAACACAAGGGGCTTTAATTAGTGTATTCCCAGAATCACGAGATGCAGTTGTAAAAGCATTAGAAGCGATGTATGACGGGAAGAATAGTAAAGAAGCGTTAGATGAAGCTGCCAAAGCAACAGATAGAGCAATTAGCATTTCAGCTCGTACGAGTCAAAAATAAGAGAAAGCCGTATCCTTAAAAGGGATACGGCTTTCTTTATAGGGAGATAAGGGATCAAAGAAATGATGAAGTCTTATCTCTTTTATATGAGTAAAGGGTCTAGAGTGAATGTTGTCCTTTTCATTATTTATTTAACTCCATTGCGACTTGTTTACCATTTACGAAAACCTCTACTACCGCTACTACAACTTCCATTACTTTTTTCATCTCTCATCTCTCCTTATTTTTTGTTTCATTTCTTACTCTCAGTATAAGGAAATACAGTAATTACAACTATCGAATTGGATGACAAGAGACTTACATTGTTGTAAGGATAATAGTTTAGTTTGTAATAAAGTGAAACTGTAATCAGTGGGGGGCTTACTGCCCGTTAATGCGGGATTTCAATTCTGAACTTTCTGTCGTTTTGAACTATAATTAGAAAGAGGGGGGATAATATGAAAAGAATTCTTGTTATTAGTGATATTCATGGAGAGATAGAAAAGTTCGAACATTTATTGGAAGAAGCTCAATATGATGCGAAACAGGATCAATTAATCTTACTGGGAGATTATGTAGATCGTGGTCCAAATGCGCGTGCTGTAATTGAAAAGGTAAGAGAATTGAAAAAAGATGGAGCACTCATTTTAAAAGGAAATCATGAAGATATGATGATTAAGGCGTTAACGACAAATGAGGAACGTTCATGGAACCATTGGGTAAAAAGAAATGGTGGAGATAAGACATTATATAGCTATGGATTTGTAGAAGAAGATATTGCGGTTAATGAGAAAGACTTCCAAAAACCGATTTTACACTCTCGTGTATTAGAGGAACATATAAAGTTTATTCAAGAATTAGATCATTACATTGAAACAGAAGAGTATATATTTGTACATGCTGGGGTTGAACCGATGAAACGAGTTTCTGAATCTGAACCATATACATTAATGTGGATCCGTAATGAATTTCATAATGGATATAGCGGTGAAAAGGTTATTGTATTTGGGCATACGGAAACAAAAACGCTTCATGGTAGTGAGGATTGCGGAGTGTATTTTGGTAGTAATCGTATTATTGGGATTGATGGCGGGGCTGTGTATGGCGGTCAGCTAAATTGTTTAGAGTTGCCGAGTAAAAAGGTATATGTAATAAAAAATTGAAAGAGATAAGAGGAATCTTATTTCTTTCAATTTTTTATTAAGCTAAATTTAAGACAAAGTTTTTATAATAAAACTTCAAAATTTTAGAAGGAAATAGTTAAAAATGAAATTACGTAATGTAACTACATTCTTTTGTTATGAAGAGAAGAAATGTAATAATAAATAGAATTGAACTATTTGATGGAAGGTGAGAGCATGCGTTTACTTGTAGTAGAAGATAATGCTTCGTTATTAGAGTCTATCGTACAAATTTTACGTGATGAATTTGAAGTAGATACGGCAATAAATGGAGAAGATGGATTGTTTTTAGCTCTTCAAAATATATATGATGCAATTTTGCTGGATGTGATGATGCCAGGGATGGACGGATTTGAAGTGATTCAAAAAATACGAGATGAAAAGATTGAAACACCAGTCCTGTTTTTGACAGCGAGAGATTCTTTAGAAGATCGGGTGAAGGGATTGGACTTTGGTGGAGATGACTATATTGTTAAGCCATTTCAGGCCCCTGAATTAAAAGCGAGAATTCGTGCTTTACTACGCAGAAGTGGTAGTTTAACAACGCAGCAAACAATTCGCTATAAAGGCATTGAATTGTTCGGAAAAGATAAAGATGTTCAAGTAGATGGAAAAGGTATGAAGTTATCATTAAAACAATATGAGCTTCTAGAGTACCTTGTTCAAAATAGCGGAAAGATTTTAATGCGTGAACAAATTTTTGATCGTGTTTGGGGATTTGATTCAGATACGACAGTAGCGATTGTAGAAGTGTATGTGCATCATTTACGTAAAAAATTAGAGCCATTCGGTTATCAGAAAGATATTCAAACCGTTCGAGGTATTGGATATATATTAAAAGAACAATGAAAAAAGGAAGTATGTTTCAAAAAACACGCATTCGTTTGACTATAGTGAACTCATTAGTATTTATTCTATTAATAGGTATATTAGGCAGTATTATTTATTCGTACACATACAAGCGTATTTATAGTGAAGTAGATCAATCTATAAAAATGATAGCTCAGTATAGAGAAAAATTAGATGTTAAAGTACCACCAAGAAAACGCATGGAGAATATCCAAATTGGAGATCCGCGAGTAACTAGAATAACTTGGAATGGGAAAATAGTGAAAATAGAGGGCGATAACCGTAAATTCCGTTCTATTTTTGAAGAGAATTTGGAAAGTTTTTCTCCCGAAAAATTAGAGGAGTTACAAGATATTGAAGTACAAGGACGATATTTTAGAGCATTTTCGCTTCAAAAAGATGGAGAAATAGTTCAAATCGTGCGAGATATAACAGCGGAAGAAGGAATGTTAAATACTTTATTTTTAATTCTTGTTATAGGTTGTAGCATAGGAAGCCTCTGTGCGATAGGTATTGGCTTTTTCCTAGCTGGTAGAGCACTTGTACCTATTCAAAGTTCATGGGAGAAACAGCAACAATTCGTTTCTGATGCATCACATGAACTCAGGACACCACTTGCAGTTATTCAATCAAAAACGGATGTTTTATTCCAGTCACCATCCGCTACGATAGAAGAAAAAGCGATGGATATTTCTACAATTTCAAAAGAATGTAGGCGGTTATCGAAACTCGTTAGTAATTTATTATTGCTAGCACGTTCTGATTCTAATCAAATTGAGATGGATAAGAAAATATTTGAACTTGATAAATTGTTAGAAGAAATAGTAGCTCCATATAAAGAGATTGCTTCTTATCAAGAAAAAGAAATGATGCTAAAAGTAGAACGTGGTGTATCTTTTATGGGGGATAGAGAGCGGATTCATCAAATGATGGTCATACTGTTAGATAATGCGATGAAGTATACAAACGAAGGTGGGCATATTCAAATTGATTGCACGCAAACGAGTAGTTCAATTCGCATACAGGTGAAAGATGACGGGATAGGAGTGAAAGAAGAAGATATTCCGAAATTATTTGATCGTTTTTATCAAGGGGATAAAGCAAGAAGTACGTCAGAAGGAGCTGGATTAGGTCTTTCAATCGCAAATTGGATTGTAGAAAAGCATTACGGAAAAATATCAGTAGAGAGCAAATGGGGAGATGGCACTTGTTTTGAAGTGATTTTCCCTAAAAATCAAAAAATATAAGTAAGAAGACGACCTTGTTTTTACAAGGTCGTCTTTTTTTAAGGGAAAGTTAAGAAACTATTTATATTATGTATGGCATAAAGAAAGTTCGTTACATGAAGAAGAGATTAGGTGTATGTGAGTGGGGTTTATCAATCATAATGTTATCTCAAGCAGCGATGAGATGTATGTATAGTATTAAAAAAACTAGGGGAATGATGGGAAAGAAAGTATAAGAGGGAGGAATTAATTTTGAAAAAGAAAATGATGACGGTATTCACTATTGGAGTAATGAGTTTAAGTATATTAGGGGGGGCCTCTCCTTCTGAAACACAAAAAGGAAAGACAGATTACACGCAGCGCAGTAAAGAACAATTGAACAATGGTAAGATACATGCAGTGCATACAGAAGAAAAAGCAGAGAAACTAGGTATTGAAACGGAAGGAAAAGAACAAATTACACTAGAAAAAGAAATTCATGAAACAGAAGTAGGAAGGGAAGCAGAGCAGTTAGGCATATCGATTGAAGGAAAAGATGTTGGGATGCTGTCAGAAGAAATCTATGAAACAAAAGTAAAGCAAGAAGCGTTAAAGCTAGGTATATCTATAGAGAATACATCAATTGTAGATTTAATTACTCAAATTAATGCGATTAAAATTAAAGATGAAGCAGATAAATTAGGTATTTCGACAGATGGAAAAGAAATCGAAGACATCGCGGAAGAAATCTACGGAAAGAAAGTAAGAGAAGAAGCAGGAAAGTTAGATATTTCTCAAAAAGGAAAAGAAATTGAAGAGTTAGCACAAGAAGTGTACGAACAAAAAGTACAAGAAGAAGCAAAAAAACATCATATTGATTTGTATGGTAAAGATATATATCAAATATTAAGAGAAATTAATGAACAAAAGGTGCTACAAATGGCAGATGAGCTTAATATGGATAAAATGAATATGAATATTCAAGAGTTAGCGGAAAAGATAAAAAAAGATCAGCCTGAAAAAGGAAAAGAACTAAATTTTGTACCGATGGTACGAACGGATGCTGACGCATTTTATTCTTATTTAACGAATTAATAAGGGTGTGAAAGCGATAAGAAAATTGAAGTGGTATATATGTACAGCTTTACTAGGTGCAGCAATATGGAGTGTATATACAAATGGAATTCCAAAGTATGTAGAGAAGTTAACATTCTCAAATATACAAAGAGGAAAAGAAACGGAGTTTAGTAATAACGATGAAAAAGTCATCTTAGCAAATGTTCCCTTAATTCAGCAGTTACCAGAATTGGATAGAGGCTGTGAAGTGACGAGCTTAGCGATGATGTTACAATACGCTGGTGTTTCAGTGGATAAGATGACATTAGCAAATGAAATAAAAAAAGTTGATTTTATAGACGATGGTGTGCGCGGGAATCCGAATGAAGGATTTGTAGGTAATATTTATACATTTTCTGAATCGGGATATGGTGTATATCATGGGCCACTTTTTCAGTTAGCGGAAAAATATTTACCTAATAAAGCTGTAGACTTAACAGGGAAGAATATAGAAGAAATTTATAAGAGTATAAAAGCAGGGCAACCTGTAGTCATGATCACAAATGCAACATTTGCACCATTAGATGAAGCTGAATTTACTACATGGGAAACAAATAGTGGAGATGTTTCTATTACGTATAATGAACATTGTGTTGTACTTATTGGGTATGATCAGGAATCTGTATATATTCGAGATCCACTTGAGGATAGCTTAGATGTAAAAGTACCGAGAGAAACCTTTGAACAGGCATGGGTACAAATGGGAAGTCAGGCAATTAGTTATGTAAAGAGCGCTAAATAAATTAGGACGAAGAGTTTTAGTAATATGACTATAAGGCGAAGGGTAAAGATTTGAGGATTATAAGAGAAGTTTTATAGAGTAGAAGCTGTTAAGAAATAAGAGAACTTTAGCATATATAATGCTAAAGTTCTCTTATTTTTATGATTAAAATACGTATAAGGAGTGGATATGCAAAAATGCATAATTGACGAAAAAATTACATGTTATCATTATATATTGTTTTATATATATTAATTGTATAAAATGACACAAGTATCCACATTACATAAAGGAGGCTTATTATGCAAAAAATATTTAACTGGGTTAAATGTATGAGTATCAATAAAAAATTAATCATTTCATTTTTTATTATTTTAACTATACCAGGAATTATTATCGGTGGTGTTTCATATCAAACTGCCAAAACAAATTTTGAGCATCAAATGACAGATAAGGCAAAGGAGAATATTTCGATTTTAAATACTGTTATTTCTCAAAATATAGAAGAGAAATTTGTTGATGCGACGTACTTTGCAGACATCTTAACAGAGGATACATATCTAAATGGACAAGAAGAAATAGTAAGAACGAAGTTAGCACAATATATAAAGCTTCATCCAGAAGTAGAAGGTATTTATATTGGAACAGAGACGGGAAAGTTTATAAGAGAACCATTTATTCAAATGGCTGATGGGTATAATCCAACAGATAGATCTTGGTATAAAGAAGCACATGAAAATAAAGGGAAAGTAATTGTTACTGCGCCATATCAGTCAGCATCTACAAAAAATATGGTAGTGACGATTGCGAAAGAAGTAAAAGATGGTAAAGGTGTTATAGGAATTAATTTAAATTTAGATAACATCTTAAAAATTTCCAAAATGATTAACATTGGTGAAAAAGGTTATGCAGTTATTTTAGATCAAAATAAGAAAATTGTTAGTCATCCATCTAGAAAACCAGGTGCAAAAGTTACTGATCCTTGGATTAAACCAATTTATGAAGATAAACAAGGAAATGTGTCTTATACAGAACAAGATGATAAAAAGAATTTAATCTTTGCAACAAATGAGAAAACGGGCTGGAAAGTAGTTGGTGTTATGTTCGATGAAGAAATTACCCAAGCTGCCAGTCCAGTGTTTTATAAGACTTTGATTGTCATTGCTATCGCTATTGCATTTGGTAGTATATTAATTTATTTCATTACAAAGTCTATTACAAGGCCATTACGAAAAATAGCTGAATCGGCATATAAAATTAGTAAGGGAGATTTAACAGAGAAAATTACAATCCATTCCAAGGATGACATAGGGAAATTAGGGAATTCATTTAATGAAATGTCTACGTCTTTACAAGATGTTATTACCCAAATTAGCTTTTCAGCAGAACATGTTGCAGCATCGGCAGAAGAGTTAACAGCGAGCGTACAGCAAGCAAATGATGCGACAGATCAAATTACAATTGCAATGGAACAAGTATCAGGTGGGGCTGAATCACAAAGTCAAGGTGTTGAAGAAGGTGCGGCTACATTGCAACAAGTAAATACAGCAATTCAAGATGTAACTGGAAGCGCAGAGTCAATTTCTATTTCCTCATTACATGCGCGAGAAAGAGCTGAAGAGGGAGAAGATTTAGTTGAACAAACTGCAAAACAAATGCAGTCTATTTCTAGGTCGGTATCCGAGTCAGATGCTATTATTAAACTGCTTGATGAGAAATCAAAGCAAGTAGGAGCTATTTCTGAAGCAATTCAAAACATCGCAACTCAAACAAACTTATTAGCTTTAAATGCGGCTATTGAAGCAGCAAGAGCAGGTGAACAGGGGCGAGGATTTGCTATTGTAGCAGATGAGGTTAGAAAATTAGCAGAGCAATCAGGAGAGTCATCTGGAGAGATTGCAAATTTAATTGCAGAAATTAAGGCGGATATTGAACATACTGTTAAGGCGATGGATAATGTGAATGGAGAAGTTCAACAGGGCCTTGATGTTGTAACAAAAACGAAAGTAAGTTTTACGGAAATTTTAAGTTCTACTACACATATTGTTTCTCAAGTTAATCAAATGGTAGAAACAACGAAGAGAATTGCTGGGGATGCAAATGAAGTGACAAATGCTATTGATGAAATTGCAGCTGCTGCAGAAGAAAATACAGCTAGTATGCAAAGTGTTGCAGCTTCAACAGAAGAACAGGTTAATTCCATGGAGGAAATTAGTTCAGCTTCGCAAAACTTAGCTGAGATGGCAGAAGAACTACAAGCGATGACTAGTAAATTTAAAGTATAATAACAGCAGATAAGTAAGGTGAAAATAATATCACCTTACTTATTTTTCTATTCAGCAATTAGGGGAGTCATTAACGGGATGAAAAAAAGAAAAAGACTATGGAATTTATGGAAAACGATTACATTGTTAGTTTGTACAGTTGTAATTTTTTCTTTACTTGTGACAGATATATTAATTAGTCATAATGTAGAACGGACGACGGAGGATAGCCAAGCAGAGAAGGCAAAAACAATTGCACACATTGTGGCGAATGATTCGATTGTAATCGATGGTTTGGTTGGGAAAGCAGATACCTCTGCAATCCAAACGTATACAAATAGAATATTACAAAACACAGGTGTTCAGTTTATTGTAGTTATGGACATGAATGGAATAAGAAAGTCACATCCAAATCCTCAAAAAATAGGGCATCATTTTATTGGGGGAGATGAAGGGCCTGCATTGAAAGGAAAAGAACATGTATCGTTAGCAGAAGGAACTTTAGGTATTTCCATGCGAGTGTTTGTACCAATATTTTCTGAAACAGGTGAACAACTTGGAGCTGTGGCTGTTGGTATTTCAGCAGATAATGTAAAAGAGAGAGTTAAGGAAAGTAGACATATCATTTATATTGGTGTCGGAGTTGGTGTATTAGTCGGAATTATAGGAGCAATATTGCTAGCTAGACATATAAAGAAAAGTTTATTCGGTCTTGAGCCGCACAGGATAGCAAAAATTCTTGAAGAAAGAAATACGATGCTACAATCTGTAAAGGAAGGTATTATTGCTGTAGATAAAGAGGCTAGAGTAACATTAATTAATAATGAAGCGAAACGTCTATTTAAAAAAAGCGGACTTGAAGAAGATTTTATCGGTAAAGATGTTGAGTTGTATATGCCAAATTCACGTATAAAAGAAGTATTGCAAACGGGAGAAGTACAATTAAACGAAGAACAAAATATTTATGGAATTACGATTGTGACGAATCGAGTTCCTTTATATGTAAAAGGAGAAATAGTTGGTGCAATTGCAACATTTCGTGATAAAACAGAGATTAGAAAACTAGCAGAGGAACTAACTGGTATTAGACTATATGCAGAAGCATTACGGGCACAATCTCATGAGTTTATGAATAAGATGCATGTCGTATTAGGGCTTACACATATGAAGCAGTATGAAGAATTACAGAAGTATATAAGCGGCATGGTATCAGAGCATCAATATGAAATTGGTGGAGTTATGAAAAGAATAAAAAGTCCAGTATTTGCTGGTTTTTTACTAGGTAAGCTCAGCTATGCTAGAGAGAAAAATATAAAATTAATTATAAGTGAAGATTCTTATATGCCGGAAATAGATGATGAAAGTATTACTCATGAACTTATTACGATTGTCGGAAATTTAATTGATAATGCATTAGAGGCAGTTACGAATTGTGAAAAGAAGCGAGTTGAAGTTAAGATACAACATGGGGATATACTAACTATTACAGTACAAGATACGGGAAAAGGTATACAAGAAAAAGAAATAGAGCAATTATTTACGAAAGGTTATTCCACAAAGGGAGATAACCGCGGTTATGGTTTGTATCTTGTAAAAGAAAGTATACAGCGAATAAATGGGGAAATTCATATGCATTCATTAGTAGGTAAGGGAACAACGATAACAATTGAAATACCTAAAGGTAGGGATGAGAGGCAAATATGATTAAAGTTTTAATTGTAGAAGATGACCCGATGGTAGCAATGCTAAATACGCATTATTTAGAGCAAGTAGGAGGATTTGAACTTGTTCAAGCAGTTAACTCAGTAAAGTCGGCGATCGAAATATTAGAGAAATCACGAGTAGATTTAGTATTACTTGATATTTTTATGCCTGAAGAGACTGGTTTTGAGCTTTTAATGTATATCCGGAACCAAGAAAAAGAAATTGATATTATAATGATTTCAGCTGTACATGATATGGGAAGTATTAAAAAAGCATTACAATATGGTGTAGTAGATTATTTAATTAAACCATTTACATTTGAACGATTTAAAGAGGCATTAACTATATATCGAGAAAAACTTACTTTCATGAAAGAACAACAAAAAATTAGTCAATCGGAATTAGATTCGTTAATTTTACAAAAAGAAAAAAGGGAGCCTACTGTCACGAAAGAGCTTCCGAAAGGGTTAACGAAGCAAACGTTGCAATTAATTTGGCAGAAGATCGAGTCGTTGAATGGAAGAGTGTTTACAACAGATGAAATGGCACAATTAGTTGGAATTTCAAGAGTTTCTATTCGAAAATATGTAATGTTTTTGACTGACATTGGAGTGTTAGAAAACGAAATGATGTACCAACATGTGGGCAGACCTGTAAGTAAATTAAGATGTGTTGATCAAAAGAAAATAGAGTTTTACGTATAAGCGACTTAATATAAGTCGCTTATACTTTTTTTAATTACAAAATCAATTACAAAACTTACAAAAACTATTTTTACTATTGAAAGCGTTTTAATATTGTTATTAAGAAAACGAGGGGGTGCCATATGGGAATTCAAAAGAATGTGGAAGCGGTATCATTTTCTGAAGGAAATGAAGTACAAAGAGAATCTTTCGCTTCTAAAATTATGAATGTAAAAATCGGTGTTATACCTTTACCGTTATATGTAGTATTGGCTGCTATTATTTATGGGGCATCTGTATATAATAAATTGCCAGCAGATATGATTGGTGGATTTGCAGTTATTATGATCATGGGGATTTTCTTAGGCGATATTGGGATGAGAATTCCAATTTTAAAAAATATCGGTGGTCCAGCAATACTTTCGTTATTTATTCCATCATTACTTGTATTTTTTAACTGGATGAATCCAGCTTCAATGGAAGCTGCGACTATGTTAATGAAAAAATCGAACTTTTTATATTTATATATTTCTTGTTTAGTAGTCGGAAGTATTTTAGGAATGAACCGTAAAGTGTTAGTACAAGGTTTCGTTCGTATGTTTATTCCTTTAGTAGTAGGGACGTTAGCTTCTGTAGCAGTAGGGTTATTGGTCGGTTCATTATTTGGATTTGAAATGAAGCACACATTCTTCTTTATCATCGTACCAATTGTGAGTGGTGGTATCGGGGAAGGGATTTTACCATTGTCGCTAGCTTATAGTGATATTTTAAATGAATCATCAGCGACGTTTGTATCACAGCTTATTCCAGCAGCTATTATTGGAAATATGTTCGCAATTGTAAGTGCAGGGTATATGAAGCGTTTAGGTGAGAAGAAACCGGAGCTTAGTGGTAACGGTGTATTAGTGAAAACAGACAATCAAGCAGAATTATTAAAAGAACAAAATACAGAGAAGCCAATTGACTTCTCATTAATGGGAGCAGGTTTATTAATTGCGTGTACGTTCTTCATCTTTGGAGGATTTGCTTCTAAGTTCATCGGTATTCCTGGGGCAATCATTATGATTTTTTCAGCAGCACTTGTGAAATACTTTAAATTAATGCCAGCAAAAATGGAGCAAGGAGCATTCCATTTATATAAATTTATTTCGAAGAATTTAACTTGGCCTTTAATGGTTGGATTAGGATTGCTATATATTCCGTTAAAAGACGTAGCAGCAGTTCTTTCAGTAGGATATGTTGTTGTGTGCGCATCGGTTGTTCTTACAATGGTAGCATCAGGTTTTCTTGTAGGGAAAGTGATGAAGATGTATCCAGTTGAATCGGCGATTGTAACTGGATGTCATAGCGGTTTAGGCGGAACTGGAGATGTTGCTATTTTATCGGCTTCAAATCGTATGGAATTAATGCCGTTCGCGCAAATTTCAACTCGTTTAGGTGGGGCGGCAATGGTTGTAACGGCGACAATATTATTAAAAATGTTTTCATGATCAAACAAGCTAGCTATATTCATATAGCTAGCTTGTCAAATTAAGGGGAGATTATAAGTATGTTAGCAAATCAAATTAATGAAAGATCATTGTTATTGCATAAAGAATTAGTAGGGAAAATTGAAATTACAAGTAAAGTGGAGGTAAATTCAGCGGATGATTTAAGCCTGACGTATACACCAGGTGTAGCGGAGTCGTGTAAAGCAATTGCGGCAGATGAAGAAACAGTGTATGACTATACAGCACGTGGCAATATGGTGGCAGTTGTTTCAGATGGAACAGCGGTACTCGGTTTAGGAAACATTGGACCGAAAGCGGCTATGCCTGTTATGGAAGGAAAAAGTATTTTGTTTAAGAAGTTTGCGAATGTAGATGCTTTCCCATTATGTTTAGGCACAACGGATGTAGATGAAATCGTTACCCTTGTAAAAAATTTAGAGCCTACATTTGCAGGGATTAATTTAGAAGATATTGCAGCACCGCGTTGTTTTGAAATTGAAAAACGATTAAAAGAAGAAACGAATATTCCTGTATTCCATGATGATCAACATGGAACAGCTATTGTCGTTTTAGCAGCTGTTATTAATGCATTAAAAGTTGTTAGCAAACAAATGGATAATGTGAAAATCGTTATTAACGGTGCGGGTTCGGCAGGAATTGCAATTGGAAAATTATTATTAAAGGCTGGTGCAAAGCACATTACGTTAGTTAGCCTAGAAGGTATTGTTTGTGAAGGTGAAACATGGATGAACGAAGCACAAATTGAAGTTTCAAAAAAGACAAATCGTGAACATGTGCGTGGAACGTTAAAAGAAGCAATTCACCAAGCTGATATTTTTATTGGCGTATCTGCTCCTAACGTATTAACGAAAGAACTTGTACAGACGATGAATGAGAAAGCAATTGTGTTTGCAATGGCGAATCCAATTCCAGAAATCTTCCCTGAGGATGCATTAGAGGCTGGGGCAGCTGTAGTAGGAACTGGACGCTCGGATTATGCGAATCAAGTAAATAATGTATTGGCGTTTCCCGGAATATTCCGCGGTGCGTTAGATGTGCGCGCAACTGATATTACAGAAGAGATGAAATTAGCGGCAGCATATGGGATCGCTAACATCATTACTGATGAAGAACGTAATGCGAATTATGTAATCCCGAATCCATTAGATAAAAGAGTTGTTCCAAGTGTTGCAGAAGCAGTAGCGAAAGCAGCTATTGATTCAGGCGTGGCACAAATTACGAAAATACCACGTTATTAATAGCGAAAAGCAGTGCCTAAAAGGCACTGCTTTTTTGAGATAAGAAATCAAAATAATGAAGAAGTGTAGAATTATTTATGTTTCTTCATTATTTATTTAATTCCATTGCAACTTGTTTACCATTCACTAAAACCTCAGTTACTGCTACGATCACTTCTATCATTTTTTTCATCTCTCATCTCTCATCTCTCCTCGTTTCATTTCTTACTTTAAGTATAAGAGAAGAGAGATAATTCAACTATCGAAGTACATGACGTAGAAATTACATTGTTGTAAGAAAGTGGTTTATTTTTGTCACTTTACTCAGCAGTGATTACAAACTGATCATAATATTTTTCATTCACATATATATTTAATAACCATAATCCAGATGAAGGTAGTGACATAGTGAGAGGGAGTTCGTTTGTAGTAGAATCGATTGTATTTGAAGTAGTCCAAGTTTGTTTGGAAGTTTCTTTTTGAAAGAGTACTTGTGTCGGAGTTACAGATCCTTGTTTTAGCGCAATAATAGACAATTTTCCAGTTGGTATTTCAGAATCTAGAAAGTGCCACATTATTTCATTTTGTTCATTTGCGATAATAGGACTATCAGCCATTGCGACTTTACCTTCGATGCCTTTTAAAGGCATTTTTCCTTCTACGAAAGAAGGTGTTTCTTCCCAATTTACATCTTTTAAAACACTAAGGTGAAAGAAGGAAGGTGCGTTCACTTGAGTGGATGACGTTGCTATTACGTCTTTTTTTTGTTCTTTTGAATCCGGTTGCGTTTGTGTGCATCCAGTGATGAGGAAGGAGAGAAGTAGCATAGTTCCGATTTTTTTCATGGTGCCACACTCCTAGTTTTTATTGTTAGTGTAATTGTATTTGCTAGAAGGCGGGACAATTCCTTTAAAGTATAAAAAGAGGTCGTAAGTTTTGTACGACCTCTTTTGACATTTTTATCCCGTAAAAGCCCGATTGGTGTAGGTTAATAATTAGTGGGAGATAGTCCCCACTAATTAAAGTTTCATTTTATATTTGTTCCGTTGTATAGGTTGGTTCGGTTTCTTTTTGAGGCATCGTCAAAAAAATAACGGACAGAACGATACATACGCCGCCTAATAATTGATATGTTCCAAAAGATTCATTTAGCCAAGTGATTGAAACGATGGCAGCTACAAGGGGTTCAATGCTAGATAAAATGCTTGTTTCTGTTGCTGCTAAATATTTAAGACTACCGATATATAGAAGGAAAGAAAGGGTACCACTAATAATGATAAGAATAAGCATAGAAAAAGTTTTTAGTGTAAGGGTTTGTGAAAATTGATTCCACCCGAATGAACGATTATAAATAAGTAGTGCAATTCCTCCGATTAACATCCCCCAACCAATTACTACAGTTGTCCCGCATTCTTTAATGAGAGAAGCCGGATGAAGGGTATAAAATGCAAATCCGATTGCTGTTAATAGTCCAAAAATAATAGCTTCTTTGGATAAAACAATATTTTCAATTGAGCCATTTGTAATAATAAAGTATGTTCCTATTAGCGCGGCTATAATTGCGAATAGTTGCATGGAAGCAGGGAATTTTCTTTGTTCAAATGCAACATACATGGTAATAAGAACAGGACCTAGAAATTGAAATAGCGTTGCTGTGACTGCATTACTAATATGAACCGTTTCGATAAAGGCGTATTGCGCACCGAGCATGCCGAGAATAGAGAAAATAATAAGTTGTATAGAATATCTAGGGTGTTTCCAAATTTGAAATATGTTTTGTTTCTTTATAAGTAAGAAAGACAAAATAAATATTCCTGCAAGCAACAATCGAATTGTTAAAAAATCAATTGAGGATACATTAGTATGTTGAAATAGCCACTGAATCATTGGACCAGATAATCCCCATAATGTAGCCCCTGTAATAATCATAATGAGTCCGATACGTCTACCATTGTTCATTATCATGTTTCTCCTCTCCAGTATTTGATTTTTTATGTGTGACATGATAAAAGGAATTATATATAACTTCTGGTACTGTAAAAAGTATCAGATTTTAGTTTTATTAAGGGGTCAGATATTATGTTAGAATTAACGCCTAATTTAAATATGAATAGTAAAAAGGCATTGTATGTGCAATTGTATGAGTATATAAAAAAAGAAATTAAAGATGGATCGATTGTCCCTTTTACGAAATTACCGGCTAAGCGAAAGTTAGCGATACATTTACAAGTAAGTAAAAATACAGTAGAGGCAGCGTACGAACAATTACTGGCAGAAGGTTATATTGAGTCGATATCGAGAAAAGGTTATTTTGTATGCAAGATTGAGCAAATGGTTCATATAGAGGATAGCGGAGATAGAATAGAAGAAGTACCGTTTCAGGAGAAGAGTTATAAATTTGATTTTACACAAACAGGAATTGATACAAATGCTTTTCCATTCAATATGTATCGGAAAATTGTAAATGAAATATGGCAGCCGCATAATAACGAACTTCTCTTTCTAGGACACCCTCAAGGAGAAGCGAGCTTAAGAGAAGAGATTACGAATTATTTGTATGAATCTAGAGGTGTACGTTGTTCAGCTAGTCAAATTGTATTAGGAGCGGGAACACAAATATTAGTGAAACTATTGTTTCAATTGTTAAAGGGAAGCAATTATGCAGTTGAAAACCCAGGGTATCATAGAAAGATGGTTGTTTTTGAACAGGGAGAAGCAAGAGTCCAAATGTTATCTTTAGATAGAGATGGAATTTGTATTGCGGATTTAGAAAATAGCAATGCGAATGTTGTATTTGTTACACCTTCCCATCAGTTTCCGTATGGAATGATTATGCCTATTACGAGAAGGATGCAGCTTTTACAATGGGCCAAGAAAGAAGAGAGCAGGTATATTATTGAAGATGATTATGATAGTGAATTTCGCTATTCTGGAAAGCCTATACCGGCGCTGCAAGGGTTAGATACAGAGGGGAAAGTTATTTATATGGGGACGCTATCTAAAGCATTATTACCATCGCTACGGATGAGCTATATGGTGTTGCCGAAGAAATTAATTAAAAAGTATCAACAGCAATATTTATTTTATACACAAAGTGTTTCAAGAATGGACCAAGAAGTGATTAGAAGATTTTTAAATGAAGGCTATTGGGAAAAACATATTCATAAAATGCGTGTCGTCTACCGAAAGAAGAGAGATCGACTTGTTTTTGAAATAGAGAAATATTTCTCTAATCGTGTTGAAGTGATAGGAGAAGATTCGGGATTACACATTTTATTAAAAGTGCATAATAGAATGCGGGAAGAAGAATTAATTCAAGAAGCTGCGAAACATAGTATCAAAATATATCCTGTGTCTACGTACTATAAAGACGGTACGGCGCCTGAGAATGTAGTTTTACTTGGGTTTGCGATATTATCAGAGGAAGAAATTGCGAAAGCGATTCAATTATTACACACGGCATGGTTTACAAGAAAGTAAAAAACATCCTCCAAACATGAGGATGTTTTTTATTATTTATTTTCATCTAAGAATAAGACCATATGCTCTTCGTCCCAATATTGTCCGTTATATTTTAATGAACGTTCTTGTACACCGAATGTTTTAAAACCTAATGATTCATAAAGTTTTTTCGCTCCATCGTTGCCAACAACAACATCAAGCATAACTTGTTCTACTTCTAAAGATTTAGCAAGCTCAAGACATTCTTTAATAAGTGCTTTTCCTGCTCCAAGTCCGCGCGCTTTTGGAGATACATATACAGAACCGATTTTAGCTTTATGTTCTTGTTTTACATATGGTTTCGTTTCCAGTGTTGCAACCCCGATTAATTTTCCATCTTTAAATGCACCTAGCGTATAGTTTTCATCTTGTGCTAATTTTTGTGCTTTATATTCAATCGCACACTCTTTATTAATAATATCTTCATAAGAAGAGCTGAATGCTTCAGGGTTTTGCTTTAATCCTTCTACGCGAAGTTCTAAGTAAATTTCTGCTTCGTCTTTTGTTAATACATGGATATCCAATTATATCACCCTCCAAATCTTTGCAAATGTACCTTTATTTTATATTGAAATAAGAATAATTTCAAAAGCTTAGCTTATATGAGCTGTTTTTATGAACAAAATAACACCAGTAGTGTTTACTGCTACTGGTGTTTTCACACGCATATTATTCAAAAGGTAGCTCGATTATAAAGTTTGTTCCCGCTCCTAATTGGCTTGTTACTAGAATAGAACCGTTATGCAATTCTACAATTTCCTTTGCAACAGCTAGCCCGATACCTTTTCCGCCTGTAGCTCGTGTTCTAGATTTATCGACACGATAAAAACGGTCAAATATATGCGGGATATCTTCTTCAGGAATACCTTCACCTTCATCTTGTACACTTATTGTAAAAGAATCTGTTTCCATGAGTACACGTATCGTAATGGCTGTGTTTTCTGGCGAATGTTGATAAGCGTTGTGTAATAAATTTAACATAACTTGTTCCATACGTCTTTCGTCTATACAAACTTCTAAATCATCTTTGCAATATACATGAAGTTGCATTTGCTTATTTGTTAATGTTGTTTTTGTTTTTTCTACCATTCGTTCTAAAAATGGCTGAAGAAGCACTTTTTGTTTTTTTATAACAAATTGGTGTTGTTCTAATTGTACAAGCATAAATAAATCTTGGACGAGATCGGTTACACTATCCGTTTCATCCTCAATAATTTGTAAGTATTCTTCTCGCTCCTCTTTTGTTAAAGAGTCTCTCTTTGCTACCTTCGCATAACCTTTCATATAGGTCAATGGAGTTAATAGTTCATGAGCGACACTAGCGAGAAATTCATTGCGCTCTTTTTTCATATACGTAAGTTCACTCGATAAATCTTCAATTGTTTTTGCTAAACTTCCGAGTTCATCATTTCGTTTAATACCTAATTGAATTGGCTTGTTTAATTTTGACATTTTTTCTGTAGCTCTCTTCATTTTTACAAGTGGTTCTGTAATAACGCGTGAAAAAACAAAGACAGAAATTGTTGTTAAAATAATTGTTAAAACGCTAATGATAAGAAATTGGTTCATGAGTTTAAGTAACATATTTTCTAGGAAAGATGTTTTTAATAACATATATAGCTTTCCTTGAAACTTTGTTGTGTTAAGTGGGCTTACTGTTGTGATGAACTTTGATTTTTTCCAGTTCCTTTCAACGACCAATCCGCCGTCTGGGACAGTTTCTGTTTTACAAGTAAGTTGTTTTTGCATATCTTTTGTTACGGGTTCTGAGGTGGAAATAATTTTGCCGTTATGGTCAGTAATAATGATAGCTATATCGGAGTTAGAAATTGATTCCGATTCAACTAAGTGTGCAGCCTCATTCGTAATATCGAACTCAGGGTACACAGGACGTTTAGGATTTTTATTATGTTCAGCGTGTTTCATTTCTTTATAATATTCATCCCGTCTCTCGCGGCTTTTAATTTTTTTACTATAGCGATTACCTTTCTCTAAAAGAGCATCTGTTTCCTCTACAATACGCATTTTTGAAAGGCTTTTATAAAAAGATACGAAAGCAATTGTTTCAATACATAAAGCTAATATTAAAAAGTATGTCCCAATTTTAAGGGAAAGTTTACTCATTTTTTCACCATACCTTATTCATAATAAAGAGTCAGTGGTATACGATTTCCCACTGACCGAAGTAATTATTCACTTTTCCATTTATATCCGACTTTATAGACCGTTTCTAGGTAATCTTCAATAGGAAATCCTTTTTTGCGTAGTTTATCACGGATATTACGAATGTGTGAATCAATTGTTCTATATTCGATATCTGTTTCATAGCCCCAAATTTTTTCGATTAAATCATCTCGGCTATAAGCACGGTTTGTATTTTGTAAAAATAGTCCGAGTAACGAAAATTCGATAGGAGTTAATGAGATTTTTTCATCATAAACTGTGACAGTATGTTTCGTTTTATCCCACTCAATACCATTGAAACTAACAAAGCCATCTTTTTTTGTACGGCGTAATATAGCCTCGATTCGTGCGACTAATACATGCTCATCAAATGGTTTTGTAATATAATCATCTGCGCCCATCGTGAGGCCTTTCACCATATCGTAGTTTTGGTTGCGAGCTGTTAACATAATGATAGGAACGTTGGAAATTTGACGAATTTGATAGCAAGTATCCCATCCATCCATACTTGGCATCATAACATCTAATAAAATAATATCGAATTCTTTTTGTTCGATTAATTTTAGTGCTTCAAGGCCAGAGGTAGCTTTCATACAAAAATAGCCGCGAGGGCTTAAGAACAGATCTAATAATCGTAACATACGTTCTTCATCGTCTACTAATAAAATTTTTACCATAATCTTGTGCACCCCAAACTGTTCATTCTACTTGTATAGTTTACATGAAAATAATAAAAAACTCTTTTTATGTGATTGAATGGAGGGCTGATTTTTTCGCTCAGAGTAATTGACATAAAAAATGCACTAGTTTTGCACAACTATTTTTTATAATAGAAAACGTAGCGACACAAAATACCCTATGTTGCGACATAACGTCATGTCATTTTATTTATAAAATGACAATTCCATTCTATTGTGTATGTGAGATAGAGAGGGTTTTCGTATTCACCTCGCATCGGATAAGAAAAATTTCCTATCTCACACTTTTTTTAAAAGGAGATCATACACATGAATTCAAAAGAAGAAATTTCAAAAAAAGAAAAGCAAGATCGTAATACGGTTGTCATGTGCGTTGCCGTATCTATGGTTATTATTATAAGTTGCGTAAATAAAATTTTGGGGATTTTATAATATAAAAAAAGCTGATTGCTTCTTAAGAAGCAATCAGCTTTTTTCATTGTTAGGGGGAGTGTTCATATAATAAACCAAGGTAAAATTGCTAATCCAGAAGTTACAATTGCTGTAGTAAATATTAAAAGCATAGCTCGTTTGTTTTGTTTCATGTCACATTCTCCTCTACATATCAAGTACATGCGATCAGCGTGGGATGTAGTTCCCCACTGAGTAAAGTTTCACTTTATATTTTTAGTATAATGAATGGAAAGGTTTGGTACGATCGATAAAGGTGACATGAAGATTACATTGTTGTAATGAAAAAAGCATCTTTCTTAATAAAAAGATGCTTTTGGAAAACTATATTGAAGTATTAATCATTTAAGAACAGAACCATATGTTCCTCGTCCCAATATTGACCGTTATGTTTTAATGAACGCTCTTGTACGCCGTAAGTTTGGAAACCTAATGATTCATATAATTTTTTGGCACCAGCGTTACCAACTACAACATCGAGCATAAGTTGTTCTACATGTAATTTATCGGCATTTTCAATAATTGCTTTAATAAGAGCTCGTCCTGCTCCAAGGCCACGCGCTTTTGGGGAAACGAAAACGGAACCGATTTTTGCTTTATGTTCTTGTTTAATAAAAGGCTTTGTTTCTAAAGTAGCAATGCCGATTAAATCATCATCTTTGAAGACCCCTAGAGTATACTTATCCGGATTGCTTAATCGTTTTGCCATAGCAGCTACAGGATCCTCATGTTTCAAAACATCTTCATAGGAAGAGCTAAAAGCTTCCGGGTTCTTCGTTAAACCTTCCATACAAACTTTTAAATATATTTCTGCGTCCTCTGTCGTTAATAAGCGAATTTCCATAGTTGTAACCTCCTTGGTCGATTTCAAATAAAATAAATCCATTACTTTTATAAGAGTGTGTATGTGTTTTGTTAGCAGTCTCTTTTAATTTGTAAAAGAATGAAAAGATATATGCTACAATGTTTTGTTTTTTAATATGTAATGAAATTATATATTAACTTTATTAACTATTCAAGTCTTTAATATATTACATTTTCATAACTAAAATAACTCCTCAATTGAGGAGTTATTTTAGTTATTCGATTGATAACCATCAATTCGATGTGGATGTGTGTAAATATTGCAGGATTCATTTCTGATAAATCCTACGACTGTAATGCCTAAATCGTGAGCGAGTTGCAATGCTAGTTTTGTTGGGGCAGATTTAGATAGAACAATTTCACATCCGATTTTTGAAACTTTGAGTAAAATTTCAGATGAAATACGTCCGCTAAATGCGATAATTTTTCCTTTAACAGATATATCGTTGCGTAAACAATGACCATATATTTTATCTAATGCATTATGTCTGCCAATATCCATTCTTGATAGGAGGATTTTGTTTCGATCACAGAGCGCGGTATTGTGAACACCGCCGGTTTGGCGAAAGGTAGTGGAAGATTGTTGTAACGTATTCATTAAGTAAAAACATTCTTCAGGAGTAATTTTTACATGTATATCATGTAAGTCTTTTGCTTTTGCTGCATCGTTTACGAAAATAAAACCTTGTCTACCTTTTCCGCAGCAAGAAGTGACGTATCGTTTATTATATAAAGTTTGATAGAGCGGATTCACTTTTGATGATTTTACATGGACAATTCCGTTATCTTTTTGAACCCATAGTTCTTCAACATCGTTATAGGAAGAAATAATCCCCTCAGAAATTAAAAAACCAATTACCATATCTTCAATATAATTTGGTGTGCATACGACTGTTACATATTCTTCACCATTCAATTTAATAGTAATAGGAGATTCTGTAACAATCTCATCCAGTTGTTTTGAAAATGTACCAGATTGATAACGTACAATTGTATAAGTCTCTTGCGTAGGCCCCATATTTAATTCCCCTTTTATATGTATTTCTCTCCCACATTTATCATAAAACAATGGGAAAAATAAAAACACCTATTAACAAGAAGATCACAGATTATTTTGGTTATTATTGTATATGTACGATATAATAGAACTGTAGAATAGTGATATTTTCAAGCTTTCGTAGTTATACCTTATAACATCTAGAATCGACTTCATAAGAAAGTATTTGGGTAGAGCGTTTCAAAAATATGTACAGTAATGCGATTTTGAAAACGGATTCATGATTGTGTTGTACAGTTGGTTGTAAGGAGAGGGGAAACTATGGCAGAACAGACAGTCCGTGTAACCGTCGATGGTAAAGAATTTTCTGCATCAGGTGAAAAGACGATACTACAATTATTTAACGAGAGTAATTTGGAACATCCTCAAATTTGTCATGTACCAGAAGTAGATCCAATTCAAACTTGTGATACGTGTATTGTAGAAGTAAATGGAAAGTTATTGCGTGCTTGTTCAACGAAATTAGAGAACGGTATGCATATCGAAAGACAGTCCCAGCGTGCAAAAGAGGCACAGACTGAGGCAATGGATCGAATATTAGAGAATCATCTACTGTATTGTACCGTTTGTGATAACAATAATGGTAACTGTAAAGTCCACAATACAGTACATATGATGGGAATTGAGGAACAGAAATATCCGTATGAGCCAAAAGTAAGTGCGTGTGAAGTGGATATGTCACATCCGTTTTATCGATATGATCCAAATCAATGTATTGCTTGTGGACAGTGTGTAGAAGTATGTCAAAACTTACAAGTGAATGAAACTATATCGATAGACTGGAGCTTAGACCGTCCACGTGTTATATGGGACAATGGTGTAAGTATAAATGACTCATCTTGTGTAAGTTGCGGGCAATGTGTAACAGTATGTCCATGTAATGCGTTGATGGAGAAATCAATGTTAGGTGAAGCTGGATTCATGACAGGATTGAAACCGGATGTGTTAGATCCGATGATTGATTTTGTAAAGGATGTAGAGCCGGGATATAGTAGTATTTTAGCAGTTTCAGAAGTAGAGGCTGCGATGCGTAAGACGAAAGTGAATAAAACAAAAACAGTTTGTACATTTTGTGGTGTAGGTTGTTCATTTGAAGTATGGACGAAAGACCGCCACATTTTGAAAGTGCAGCCTGTTTCAGATGCGCCGGTTAACGGTATTTCAACATGTGTAAAAGGCAAATTTGGATGGGATTTTGTAAACAGTGAAGATCGTATTACAAAGCCATTAATTCGCCAAGGGGATATGTTTGTTGAAGCTTCATGGGAAGAGGCTCTTGAAGTTGTTGCATCCAATATGCAGCATATTAAATCAGAATATGGAAGTGATGCATTTGGGTTTATTTCTTCTTCGAAAGTAACGAATGAAGAAAATTATCTTATGCAAAAACTAGCCCGTCAAATATATGGAACGAATAATGTAGACAACTGTTCCCGTTATTGTCAATCTCCAGCAACAGACGGTTTATTTAAAACTGTCGGTATGGGCGGGGACGCTGGAACAGTGAAAGATATTGCGGAAGCAGGCCTTGTCATTATCGTTGGAGCAAATCCGACAGAAGGACATCCTGTACTTGCAACGCGTGTAAAACGTGCTCATAAATTACATGACCAAAAATTAATTGTGGCGGACCTTCGTAAACATGAAATGGCAGAGCGTGCGGATTTATTCATTCATCCGCGCCAAGGAACTGATTATGTATGGCTCGCTGGTATTACGAAATATATTATTGATCAAGATTGGCACGATAAAAAGTTCATAGCTGAAAATGTGAAGAATTTTGATGAATATAGCAAAATGGTAGAAAAGTATACGCTTGATTATACAGAAGAAATTACGGGGATTTCGAAAGGAAATCTGAAAGAAATGGCTCGTATGGTATATGAAGCAGATGGTACTTGTGTACTTTGGGGAATGGGTGTAACGCAAAATACTGGAGGAAGTACAACTTCAGCAGCAATTTCAAATCTATTGCTTGTTACAGGTAACTATCGTCGTCCTGGTGCAGGAGCATACCCATTACGCGGACATAATAACGTACAAGGCGCTTGTGATATGGCAACATTACCAAACTGGCTTCCAGGTTACCAAGCGGTTTCAGATGATGCGCTCCGTGCGAAATTTGAAAAAGCATACGGTACTACAATTCCGAAAGCACCAGGCTTAAATAATATTGCAATGTTACTTGCGGCAGATGAAGGAAAACTGCGTGGTATGTATGTTATGGGTGAAGAAATGGCTTTAGTAGATTCGAATGCCAACCATGTACAACATATTTTAGCAAATTTAGATTTCCTTGTTGTTCAAGATATGTTCTTATCGAAAACAGCTCGTTTTGCTGATGTTATTTTACCGGCAGCACCAAGCTTAGAAAAAGAGGGAACATTTACGAATACAGAGCGCCGTATTCAAAGATTATATGAAGTATTGAAGCCGCTTGGTGATTCAAAGCCAGACTGGTGGATTTTACAAAAAGTAGCTCGTGCGCTTGGCGGGGACTGGAATTATGAAAGTCCAAGTGAAATCATGGATGAAATTGCATCGCTTGCACCTTTATATTCTCAGGCAACATACGATCGTTTAGAAGGATGGAATAGTTTATGTTGGGGTAGCCATGATGGTAGCGATACACCGCTATTATATGTGGACGGATTTAACTTCCCGGATAAACTAGCTCGTCTATCATTAGATGAATGGGTACCACCAGTTGTAGCGCCAGATGAGTATGATTTACTTTTAAATAATGGTCGTATGTTAGAACATTTCCACGAAGGGAATATGACGAATAAATCGGCTGGTATTTTATCTAAAGTATCTGAAGTGTTCGTTGAAATCTCGCCTGAACTTGCCCTAGAGCGCAATGTGAAAGATGGTGGTCTTGTAGAATTAGCATCACCATTTGGGAAAATTAAAGTACAGGCACTTGTTACAGATCGTGTAACGGGGAAAGAGCTATATTTACCGATGCATGCAACGGTAAATGAAGAGGCAATCAATATTTTAACTGGAACGGCGACAGATCTTTATACGTGTACACCAGCGTACAAACAAACGATGGTAAAGATGCGTGTACTACGTGAAAAAGGGAATCGTCCGTTACCATCTTCAAACCCGAGAGATAAAAAGCGTAATCCGCAAAACGGTGTTGAAATCCAGCAAAAATGGCAAAGAAAACAATACGTATCACTTGTGGACTAGGGGGCGGAGATAGTGGCGAAAGAAATTACTGTAATTAAAAAGAAAGTTGTAACAGAGGAAGAACAGAAACAGCAAGTAGCAGATGAACTTCTAAATGAGCTATCTAATAATCGTGAAGCAGTAGAAG
Organism: Bacillus sp. LH1; assembly: GCF_057924895.1. Classification (NCBI taxonomy): domain Bacteria; kingdom Bacillati; phylum Bacillota; class Bacilli; order Caryophanales; family Bacillaceae; genus Bacillus; species Bacillus sp. LH1. The sequence continues at coordinate 603,952 of NZ_CM175007.1, forward strand.
AAACGATGCAGCTTTTAGCACAGTTGCAGAAGGCTGGTATATTAGATGCGGCAATTAGTTTACTTGCTGCGAAGGAAGATGTTTCAAAAATCGCTGTGGAGCAATTAAATCGTGAACCCGTTAAAAATGCGTTAAACAATATGATGGGGGCAGGAGAAGCGTTATCTTCAGTTGACCCAGAAATAACGAAGCAAATTACGTCAAGTTTAGTTACAGGATTGCAATTTGCAACAGATGAATTAAATAGTGGTAAAAAAACAAAAGTGATGGATTTCTTTAAAGTATTAAAAGATCCAGATATCAATAGAGCTATTACATTCGGTTTTAGCTTCTTGAAAGCATTTGGACAAGGGCTAGAGAAAAAATAGAATAAATGAAAAAGTGATGGGAAGTAGCCATCACTTTTTTCATTATATGTATAAGTGTGTTCATGTTAAGCGGAATATATTATTATTAAAAAGATGGATTAGAACTGGAAATATGGAATCCATCTCAAATACCGTTTTAGAATTTGGAGGAATATATGCAACACCGTAAAAAACTATCTATACCAGGAGTAATGAGACATTCCTTTCAAACAGTTAAATTTGCCTTTTGGAATGTATTAACTTTTCAACTTGCTTATAAATTATTAGCAGCGATTGTGTTTGTTCCACTATTTGGGATTATTTTTAATAAGTTATTGTATTTTGGTGGTTATGCAAATGCGACAAATGATGAATTATTAGCATTTTTAAAGACGCCTTATGGCATCTTAGCAATCGTAATTTTATCATTGTTAGCACTGTTTCTTATCTTTACAGAATTTGCGGTGCTTATTATTATTTCGTATTTCGCTCATAAAAGACAGAAGGTGAAATTACGTCCGATTTTATATAAAACGGTAACGTATTTACCTACTCTTTTCACATATTGCTTACCAGGATTTATTTTATATGCTGTCGTATTGTTGCCTCTTTTAAATATGGGATATGAAACGGCATTAATCCCGCAAATTCAAATTCCTAACTTTATTACAGGAGAACTGTTTAAGACAACGATGGGACAAGTTGGTTATTACACGTTCTTTGCTGTAGTCGCGTATTTGAATCTTCGATGGATTTTCGTTCTACCTATTGTTGTTTTAGAGCAAAAACCATTTCGCGTGGCAGCACGTAAAAGTGCAACTTTAGTAAAGGAAAGCTTTTTTAAAGTACTATTCTTTTTAGTAGGATTTTTTATCTCAATTGGAATTGTATATGTCGTGTTTTTAGGAATGTATTTATTGTGCCTATGGGGTGTTTATGAATTTACAAACCCGAAAGGAACATTTGCATTATTAGCTGAATCAACGATTTCTGTATTTTTAACGAGTACATTGTATTTATTCAGCTTTATCGTGACGCCATTTTATATTATGGCGATTACGCGATTATACTTACAAAAGGTTCCAGTTGAGGATGTTTTATTAGAAGAAGGATTAGATTATTCGAAAACGAAAGCAGATAAATGTTTCTTCCAAAAACATCGTTGGAAATTCATTGGCGTATACATTGTAGGAATTATTACTGCGGGAATGGTCGTTGCCTTCATTGTAACGTTTATTTCAAATTCGTATAAAGAACCGATTATTATGGCGCACCGCGGGTATATATCAAAAGGCGTAGAAAATACGAAAGAAGCTGTGCAAGGTGCTATTGATGCAAAAGCAGACTACGCTGAAATAGATGTATTACAAACGAAAGACGGTGAGCTAGCGGTTATACATGATTTGAAGCTGAAACGTCTCGCAAATGCCAATGTACATGTGTCAGATTTAACGATGGCTGAGTTAAGGCAGCTTACCCTTAGTCAAGATGGACTTTCAGGACAAATAAGTACACTTGATGAAATCATTAAGCTAGCAAATGGCAAAATCAAACTTAATATAGAAGTGAAGCTTCATGGGGGCGAAAAAGATTTTGTAAACAAAGTCTTAAAAACGATTAAAGATAATGAATTTGAGAAGCAATGTGTAATTCAAACGTTACACTATCCACTTATTAAAGAGTTTAAGCGTGCAAATCCAGATATAAAAGTAGGGTATATACTGTATGCAAGTAGAGCTAACTTAAAGAATGTGAAGGCTGACTTTTACGTAGCAGAAGAATATATGTTAAATAAGAAATTAGTAAAAGAAGCAAGGAAGTTAAACAAACCAATTTACGTATGGACAGTAAATGATATGGAAAATTTAAAGGCATATTATAAGTTAAACGTAGATGGTATCATAACCGATTACCCTGAAGATGCACGTGAAACAATTAAGATGTTAAAAGAGCAAGAAGCGGAAGAAAGTGATCTGTTTGATAAAATTACTGAAACGACAGATGATTTATTTTCTAAGTTATTTATAAGTTACCCAGCTGCTAGCTAAATGCTAGCAGCTGTTTTTGTGTGAAAAGAATATATCTCTAAAGTATTGAGTAAAGTAATAACTGTATATGTATACGTTATCGCTTAGGTTTCTTACATTGTTAAATTATTGTCAAATAATAAATGATTGCTGTTTATTTTGAAGCAGTATAATAAAAATAGAGTGAAAGATAATGGAATGACACGAAATCCCTAATAGAATCAATGTTTTTTATATTTACACTATTCTAAATATAAAAACTTTAGGAAAATGATATGTTAGCGTTTTCATAACTTTTAAGTTATGCTAGAATAAGGACATAAGTTATTAATTATTACAAAAAGAAAAAAGAATCTCTTTTTTCTGTTAATTATAAGGGGGCATTTCATTATGCGTATTGGGGTACCAGCACATGCCCATCAACTTAAGAACGAAAACAAAATGAACTTTCGTTCAAACAAACTAAAAAACACGTAATGTACTTTTGGTATTGAAAAGTACACACACCAAATAAACTCTAACGAGTTTCATTTTAAAAATTATGCAGCTTTCTTTTGTTTTCCAAACCCATTATACTCATAGACAACACCCATAATATCAAAGATAGTTTTCTTCTCATATCGATGAGATTTCCGTCCATTCTTCTGTAGGAGGTCGAACAAACGGATTAAAATCTTTGTTAGATTTTGGGTGTTTCTCTGTATCGCTTGATATAACAGCGATACATGATCTTGAATCATCCCAATGGCTTTATATTCACTTAATTCTCTTTTGTTCTTTTGCAAAAGAAGTTTACGCATCTTAAACATCGTAGAAGAACAGATAAAGATGGCAATAAGTCTTCCATACACATGACATTCTAATCGCTCTTTTTTGATAGTTTGCCAATGATGAATTTGAAATAAGGATTTCCACGTTTTAAAAATAATTTCTATTTGCCAGCGAAGGGAGTAAAAGTCATGTATTTGTTCCATCGGAACAACTCCTTCAGGCGTATTTGAGACATATATGTTGATACCCGTTAATCGTTTACTCTTTTCTGAAAATGTAATACCCTTTTTACTTTCAGTGTAACTTTGTTTTTTTCTACGTTCCTGTATCTGTTTGTCTGTTAAACGATAGATAATTACACGTGTGAATAGTTTTTGATTCTTTCCAATGTAAGCTTCTTTTATTTCGTATGTTTGACCGGGTTTTAAATTGTTCATAATATGTTCTAAATCAACTTGGATATACTGTGATTGCTTTTTTACGGTTCCGTTTCGAAAGTATTCTGGAAACGGATTTTTTACATACACGGTATGGTTTAATTTTAATCTGGATATATAATAAGCACCTCGTTGATCCATTTGATCTAAGTCTTCTAATGAAAAATAACCTAAATCACGGATACATAAATCGCTTGGACGTAATGTGTCTAAGCATTCTGTTCCAAAGGTCTTATCATTATTTTTTCCTGGACCTATCTGAAAGTTTAGAAACTGTCCGCTATGTAAGTCATATTCTAATTGAATCTTGATACCCGCTGTTTGTGCACAACCACCTGATCCAGGATATACATGGGCTAAATGTTTTGGTACTTGGAAAATCGTCGCATCTAAAATACGAATTCGTTGAAAATACGTGAGCGCCGCGCTTGAAATGGCCGATGTTTCACAGATTTTACTTTTCCATAATGCCGAAAAAATATATTTCAAAAATTCAACCGCTTTTTTATCAAAGCGTTTATTGAGTCCTTCTGGACTCATAAGAGTGCCTGTGGCCGCATGTAATTGACTGCATAGTCGAACAAGCGAGTCACTCGCTGTACGTTGACTTACCCAAATACATATGGTAGCTAATTCATTTCCAGAAAACTTTCGTTTTCTTTTTACAAAACCTAATTCTTTTGCGAGTTCTTCCAAAAGAGAAGGGGTTAAATGACGATACAGTTCTTCAGAAAATAGTTGTAATTCATCTTGAATCGAAAGATTCATAAAAAATGTCACCCTTTCTAGCTAGCTTTTTAGAAAGAATAACGTTTTTTGTCACTTGGGGGTAGTGAAAATTCTTAAGTTGATGGGCATGGGGTACCAGCAGAAATTAAAAACAACGAAAACCGTGTGGCAATGACACCAGCAGGTGTTGTACATTTAATTCGTAACAATCACGAAGTATTCATTCAAAAGGGTGCAGGTTTAGGGTCTGGTTTCACAGATGCTCAGTATGTTGAAGCGGGAGCAAAAATTGTTGATACAGCTGAAGAAGCTTGGAATATGGAAATGGTTATGAAAGTTAAGGAACCAATTGAAAGCGAATACAAACACTTCAGTGAAGGCTTAATCTTGTTCACATACTTACACTTAGCTCCGGAGCCAGAATTAACAAAAGCTTTAATCGAGAAAAAAGTTGTTTCTATCGCATATGAAACAGTACAATTAGAAAACCGTTCATTACCATTACTTGCACCTATGAGTGAAGTAGCTGGTCGTATGGCTGCACAAATTGGTGCACAATTCCTTGAGAAAAACAAAGGCGGTAAAGGTATCTTACTTGCAGGTGTTCCAGGGGTTAAACGTGGTAAAGTAACAATCATCGGTGGTGGACAAGCTGGTACAAATGCTGCTAAAATTGCAGTTGGACTAGGTGCGGATGTAACAATCATCGACTTAAGTGCAGAACGTCTTCGTCAATTAGATGACATTTTCGGAAACCAAGTAAAAACTTTAATGTCTAATCCTTACAATATTGCAGAAGCTGTTAAAGAGTCTGATCTTGTAATCGGTGCAGTATTAATCCCAGGTGCAAAAGCTCCAAAACTTGTAACAGAAGAAATGATTAAATCAATGGAACCAGGTTCTGTTGTTGTAGATATCGCGATTGACCAAGGTGGTATTTTCGAAACAACTGACCGTATTACAACTCATGATAACCCAACTTACGAAAAACACGGCGTTGTTCATTATGCAGTTGCAAACATGCCAGGTGCGGTTCCACGTACATCAACTCTTGCATTAACAAACGTAACAGTACCATATGCAGTACAAATTGCTAACAAAGGCTACAAAGAAGCTTGCCTAGGCAACTCTGCATTACTAAAAGGTATTAACACATTAGATGGCTATGTAACATTCGAAGCAGTTGCAGAAGCTCACGGTGTAGAGTACAAAGGTGCTAAAGAATTATTAGAAGCAGAAACAGTATCTTGCTAATAGAAGCATTATACAAAACAAAATCGAACAATATATAAAACAACATGATAAGAGCTAAGAGTGAAGATCTCTTAGCTCTTCTTGGCAAAAGGGGGCATACATCGTGGCCAACCTATTTAAAAAGAAATCCGTTACGCAATTGTTAGGGGAAAGTAAAAGTAAAACTTTGACGAAAACGCTAGGGGCATTTGACCTAACAATGCTAGGGATTGGTGCGATAATTGGTACAGGAGTTCTAGTATTAACTGGATTAGTAGCAGCAAGAGATGCTGGTCCAGCAGTTATTTTTTCATTCATGATTGCAGCCATCGTTTGTGGATTTGCAGCATTATGTTACGCAGAGGTGGCTTCTACACTTCCTGTTTCAGGTAGTGTGTACACATACTCATATGCAACAATTGGTGAGTTTGTAGCTCATTTAATGGGATGGACATTACTATCCGTATATGTTGTAACGACTGCCGCAGTAGCTGGCGGATGGACTGGTTACTTCCATAACTTAGTGAGTGGATTAGGGCTTGAAATTCCAAAAGCACTGCTAACGATTCCGTCTCAAGGTGGTATGGTGAATTTACCAGCAGTTATCGTTACATTAGTTATAACTTGGTTATTATCAAGAGGTACGAAAGAAAGTAAACGCGTGAATAACATAATGGTATTAATTAAAATTGGTATCGTTGTTTTATTCATTGCAGTTGGTGTATTCTACGTGAAACCAGAAAACTGGATACCATTTGCACCGTACGGTTTAAGTGGAGTTTTCGCGGGGGGAGCAGCAGTATTCTTTGCTTTCTTAGGATTTGATGCATTAGCAACTTCTGCTGAAGAGGTAAAAAATCCGCAACGTGATCTACCGATTGGTATTATCGCTTCGTTAGTCATTTGTACAATCATTTATGTTGTAGTTTGTCTCGTTATGACGGGTATGGTTTCTTATAAAGAATTAGATGTACCAGAAGCTATGGCATATGTGTTAGAAGTTGTAGGACAAGATAAAGTAGCAGGTGTAATCGCAATTGGAGCTGTAATTGGTATTATGGCAGTAATTTTTGCTTACATTTATGCAACGACACGTGTATTCTTTGCGATGAGCCGTGACGGTTTATTGCCAGAATCTTTCGCGAAAATTAATAAAAAGACAGAAGCGCCAACATTTACAGTTTGGTTAACAGGAATTGGTAGTGCTTTAATTGCTGGATTTATCGATTTAAAAGAATTGTCGAATTTAGCGAATATTGGAGCGTTGTTAACATTTGCGATGGTTGGTGTGTCAGTTATTATTCTTCGTAAAACACATCCAAAATTACAACGTGGATTTATGGTACCACTTGTACCGATCTTGCCGATTATTTCGATTGCATGTTGTCTATTCTTAATGGTAAATCTACCATTAAAAACATGGATGTACTTCGGTGCTTGGTTAGCAATTGGAGTAGTTGTATACTTTGTTTATTCGAAAAAACATAGTCATTTAAAAGACGATGGAAGTTCGCAGGATAATTTAGAACAAGCTAATTAAAAGCTTAATTAAAAGGGATATAAGTATAGTAAGCCTTGTGCGTCTAGGGAGCGCGCAAGGCTTTTTCTTTTCTTGAAATAAAGGGAATGTATATTACTTTGTTGAATTTTTATGTCGGAATATGAAAAAGGGTGTGCGAATTGTGCATCCTTTTTTGTATGAGAATATAGAGGGTGCGGAAAATATGTATACGACTTATTAAAATGTGAACGGAATGTTCATAAAAAAAATTCAGATTTCATTGACACATATGAGTAGGCGCTCATATAATAAGAGTATAAGATATATGAATGATTGTTCATATGTTCAATTAAAGAGGTGAGCTATAATGGCTGGAAATAAAGTAGAAACACCACAAGAGACATGTTCTCAAACGATAATTCATGAAGAAGTTGTAGAGCAAGTAAAACAAACAATTCCAACTGATGAAAGTTTAAGTAAAGTAGCAGAACTATTTAAAGTATTAGGTGACCGTACACGTACGAGAATATTACATGCGCTATTTGAAGCTGAAATGTGCGTTTGTGATTTAGCTTATTTATTAGGAATGACACAATCATCTATTTCGCATCAGCTTCGTGTGTTAAAGCAAGCGAAACTTGTGAAGAATCGTAAAGAAGGAAAGGTTGTTTATTATTCGTTAGCTGACCAGCACGTAATTCATATCTTCGAGCAAGCGTTTGAACACGTAAACGAAGAAGAATAAAAAGAACGCGAGGAGGGAGAACGATGGCTGAAGCGTTAGTGAAAAAGAAACTGATGTTAGAAGGTTTAGATTGTGCAAACTGTGCAATGAAAATTGAAAAAGGTGTTGGGAGTATAGAAGGAGTAAATTCTTGCTCTGTAAACTTTGCAACAAAGACAATGATTTTAGAAACGGCACAAAATAAAGAAAACGAAGTTGTTACGGAAGCAAAACAACTCGTTACAAAATTAGAACCGCATATTAAAGTGCAAGAAGAACAAAAAAATAAAATTGCTAAAGAAGTATTTATATTAGAAGGTTTAGATTGCGCGAACTGTGCAATGAAAATTGAAAATAAAGTTAAGGAAATGCCAGCTGTCTCAGAAGCAACTGTTGATTTCGTATCGAAGAAACTACGAGTAGAAGTTGCGAATAAAAGAGAACTAGAAGCGACTGTAGCAAATATAACAAATGTCGTTCAAAAGTTAGAGCCAGACGTGAAAGTTGTTCGTGAAGAGAAGAACGGTCATGACCACGGGCATAGTCATGATCATGGTGAAGCAAATGTGAAAAAGATGGTAGGGAGATTAGTGGTCGGCGGAATTTTGACAGCAATTGCTGCATTAGCGGGCTTACCACAAATGGTAACAATTCCGTTATTCGTCCTTGCTTATTTATTAATAGGTGGAGATATCGTTTGGAGAGCGGTAAGAAACATAACTCGTGGCCAAGTATTTGATGAAAACTTCTTAATGGCAATTGCAACTGTAGGAGCTTTTGCAATTCAACAATACTCAGAAGCTGTAGCAGTAATGCTATTTTATCAAGTAGGAGAACTATTCCAAAGCATTGCGGTAAACCGCTCTCGAAAATCAATTACTTCATTAATGGATATTCGTCCTGATTATGCGAATGTAAAGGTTGGAAATGAAACGAAACAAGTATCACCAGAAGATGTACAAATTGGCGATTATATTATCGTTAAGCCAGGTGAGAAAGTGCCGTTAGACGGAAAAGTAATTGAAGGAACATCGATGGTAGATACTTCAGCATTAACAGGTGAATCTGTACCACGTGAAGTTGAAGTTGGAAATGATGTATTAAGTGGCTTTGTGAACCAAAACGGTGTGTTGACAATTGAAGTTACAAAAGAATTCGGTGAATCAACTGTATCGAAAATTTTAGATTTAGTTCAAAATGCAAGCAGTAAAAAAGCACCAACGGAAAACTTTATTACGAAGTTTGCACGTTACTACACTCCAGTTGTAGTTATTACAGCGGCAATCATGGCGTTTATTCCACCACTTATTTTAGAAGGAGCTACATTCTCTGAGTGGATTTATAGAGCTTTAGTGTTCTTAGTAATCTCTTGTCCATGTGCGTTAGTTGTATCCATTCCTCTTGGATTCTTTGGAGGTATTGGTGGTGCATCTAAAAGTGGTGTGTTAGTAAAAGGTAGTAACTATTTAGAAGCTTTAAATGATGTGAAATATATTGTTTTTGACAAAACAGGAACATTAACAAAAGGTGTTTTCAAAGTTACAAAAATGGAACCGAGCGAAGGCACTACAAGTGAAGAGTTATTAGAGTATGCGGCATTTGCTGAAGTATATTCTAACCATCCAATTGCCCAATCTATTCGAAAGGCATATGGAAAATCAATTGATGAAAAAATAATCGATGATTATAACGAAATTTCTGGTCACGGTACAGTCGTAAAAGTACAAGGAAAAGAAATTTTTGCAGGTAATGCAAAATTAATGAGAAAAGAAAATATTGAATTTAAGCAACCAGAAACAGTAGGTACATTAGTTCACGTTGCTGTAGATGGAAGGTATGCAGGTTATATTGTTATCTCTGATGAGGTAAAAGAGGATTCGAAACAAGCGATTCAAAAGTTAAAAGAACTAGGTATTAAAAAGACAGTAATGTTAACTGGTGATGCAAAACCAGTTGGTGAAGCTGTTGGTAAAGAATTAGGCTTAGATGAAGTTCATGCGGAATTACTACCGCAACAAAAAGTAGAAGAGATTGAAAAAATTGATGCAGCGAAGCACGGAAAAGAAAAAATTGCCTTCGTTGGTGACGGTATTAACGATACACCAGTATTAGCCCGTGCAGACGTTGGTATTGCGATGGGTGGTTTAGGGTCAGATGCAGCAATTGAAGCGGCAGACATCGTTATTATGACTGATGAGCCTTCAAAAATTGCGACAGCTGTAAAAATTGCAAAACGCACAAGAAGTATAGTGTGGCAAAATATCATCTTTGCTCTAGGTGTAAAAGGGATCGTTTTATTACTTGGTGCCTTTGGTATTGCAACAATGTGGGAAGCTGTTTTCTCAGATGTTGGTGTGACACTACTTGCAGTGTTAAATGCAATGCGTGTATTACGAGTGAAAGATTTATAAAAAAGAGGACGCGAACCGCGTCCTCTTTTTTATTGGTGATTTTGTTGAAATTGACTCAATAAAATAATATCAAATATTATTTGACTTTAAAATAGTATAATATTAAAATTTACAAATAAAACACATTCGTCTTATTATTTTAATATATTTTTTACAAATATCCATATAGTATTGAAAAAACAGAGAAGGGGAAACTTCTCTGTTTACTTTTGTATGTTTTTTTCAACTTGTTCTCGAACTGTTTGAATGTAATTCATTTTATGATCCCAGCACTCTTGGCTTAAATCGACAGGGTATTCTTCAGGGTTTAAAGTTCGCATATATTCTTCCCAAAATAGAGAGAGGCTCTGTTCATTATATTTTTGAATATCTAATATACTTGGTAGTTCATATGTTCTTTCACCGTTAACGAAAATGTCTTTATGCAGTTCACGGGCTTCAAAGTTTGTTACGAATTTACTTATATATGTGTGAACTGGATGGAACATTTTTAAGCGCTCTTCTTTTCCTGGTTCTTCAGAATCTAACGCAATATAATCGCCTTCTGCATGATCGTTAACCCGATTGATAATACGATAAATTCGTTTCAGTCCTGGAGTGGTAATTTTTTCAGGGTTAGATGAAATTTTAATTGTATCATTTAATTTTCCGTCAGTATCTTCAATCGCAACGAGTTTGTAAACAGCCCCCAATGCAGGTTGCTCAAAGGACGTAATTAATTTCGTTCCAACGCCCCATACGTCAATTTTTGCTCCTTGAGATTTAAGGTGCATAATTGTGTATTCATCTAAATCGCTAGAAGCGATAATTTTTGTATTTGTAAACCCTGCTTCATCTAGTAGTTTTCGTGCCTTTTTCGATAAATAAGCCATATCACCACTATCAAGACGTATGCCATAGAAATCAATACGATCCCCAAATTCTTTTGCAACACGAATCGCATTTGGAACACCAGATTTCAATGTGTCATATGTATCAACGAGAAAGACGCACTTTTTATGAGTTTCAGCGTATTTTTTAAACGCGACGTATTCATCGCGATATGCTTGAACGAAAGAGTGAGCGTGTGTGCCAGCTACAGGAATCCCAAAGCGTTTCCCAGCACGAACGTTGCTTGTAGAGGAGAAACCACCAATAAAGGCAGCACGCGTCCCCCAAAGGGCAGCATCGAACTCATGGGCACGTCTTGTGCCGAACTCTAAAAGCTCATCATTACTTGCAGCATGTTTCATACGTGCTGCTTTTGTGGCAATTAATGTTTGGTAATTCACAATATTTAAGAGGGCAGTCTCAATAATTTGTGCTTCACCAAGTGGTGCATCAACACGTAATAAAGGCTCGTTATTAAATACAACTTCACCTTCTTGCATACTGCGAATCGTCCCAGTGAATTTCATATTTTGTAAATAATGAAGGAATTCTTCTTCGAATTGTAATTCTGCTAAGTAAGCGATATCGCTTTCAGTAAAACTGAAATTTTCTATGTACTCTACAATTTTCTCAAGGCCAGCAAAAACAGCGTAGCCGTTCTCAAATGGAAGCTTTCGAAAATATAAATCAAAAACAGAACGGCGATTATGAATACCATCTTTCCAATATGTATAAGCCATGTTGATTTGATATAGGTCTGTATGTAAGGCATAACTATCGTCTTTATAATGAGTCATCGCAAGAACACCTCCATAATTTGGTTATAGTATACCAATTTTTCACCATTCGTAGCAAAGAAGAGATATTGATGTGAAGTCAAGAGAGAAAAAAATGAAATTATGCATATTTTTTAGAAAATTTATATTTATCAATTTATATTTCTCCAAATTTTATGTATTATTAGAGTAATGGGGGTAATGAGAATGGAGGAGGACAATGCAACAAACATTAGAAAAAATAGGCAAACAAGTCTTTTATAAACGGCTCCAGCAAAAAATGACACAAGAAGAATTATGTCAGGGCATTTGTTCTGTCTCATACTTAAGTAAGATCGAAAATGGAAAGATCGAAGCATCAGAAGAAATTCTACAATTGCTCTGCACAAGACTAGAAATTGCTGTGACGGATTTGAGAGATGTAGAAGAAGATGTGAAGGGGAAGCTAGATGAATGGTTAAATGCACTAGTTCATTTAGACAAGCAACAAGTAGAACGTATATATGAAGAGTTGCAAGGTGAAATGAAGCATGTGTTGGATTTTGAAATTATAAATTATTATAAGTTACTTTATACGCGGTATTTAATGATGAAGCGAGATTTACCTGCTGTAGAGGAAGAATTGGATAAGTTGAAAAAGGTATATAAGAAATACTCACCTTTTCAGAAGATGTTATATACGTATAATAAGGCGTTGTTATATTCTGTGCAGTACAAATATACACAAGCATTAGAATACTTGTTAAAGACAGAAGCGATGGCGAAAGAGTTAGGTTATTATGAAACAGGAATATATTATAATTTAGCGCTAACTTATAGTCAGATGGAAATAGACCACATGACATTATACTTTGCTAACGTGGCATTAGAAGGCTTTAAAAGTGAATATAAATTTAGAAATATAATTAATTGCAAGTTTTTAATTGCTTTTAGTTACACTAGAAAAAAACAATATAACGAAGCTATGGAAATTTATAATCATATCATAAGGGAAGCGACTTCTTTTGCTGATAAAGATAATATTCTATCTATTGCTTTGAATAATATTGGTTACCTGTATTATCGTCAAAAAAATTATACCAAGGCAAAAGAGTATTATATAGAATGTTTAAAGTATAAAAAAGAAGAGGATATGAACTATATTGATGCTATGTATGAGCTTTCGTTACAGTGTATTCAATTAGGAGAAATCGAGGAAGCGGCTAAATGGATTGAAAAAGGCATCATTGCCGCAAGGAAAGATGATAGATATAAAGGGATGCTATATTTATTATTAAGTTTACGATATAAGTATTTTGAAGAAAGAGATGTTTATAAAAAATTTCTAGAAATAGAAGTAGTTCCTTTCTTTAAAGCAGAGGAAAATATAAAAGATTTAAAGAAAATATACTTAGAACTAGCTGAATACTTAGAAGAATGTTCAGATTTTAAAGAAAGTAATCGCTACTATAAGTTAGCGATAAACTTATTAGAAGAATAAGGAGGAGAAATAGTATGAAAAAGTTAATTGCAGGAACATTTGTAGTTATGGCGATTGCGGCGGTGGTATTGGATATTCAGTATGCGTGGAAGCCAGATACTCTTGGCCAAGAAGCTAAAACAGTTCAACAAATTAATTCATAATTGAAACCCCTTTCCAACCGGAAAGGGGTTTTTCAATATTTGTTCCTCAAAATTCTACAAAACTTGAGAAAATAATTATTTGAATTTTTAGTATATTAATAGTGGAAACATAATGCTAATATAAAACTACTCTTTTTCAAAAAAATTTTTTATTAGGGGGAAGGTTCATGAAAAAGAAAAGTTTAGCGTTAGTGTTAGCGACAGGAATGGCAGTTACAACATTTGGAGGGACAGGCTCTGCATTTGCGGATTCTAAAAATGTACTCTCTACGAAGAAGTACAATGAGACAGTACAGTCACCTGAGTTTATTTCTGGTGATCTAACTGGAGCGACTGGTAAGAAAGCGGAATCTGTTGTGTTTGATTACTTAAATGCAGCAAAAGGTGATTACAAGCTAGGGGAAAAGAGTGCGCAAGATTCTTTCAAAGTGAAACAAGTGAAGAAAGATGCTGTAACTGATTCAACAGTAGTACGTATGCAACAAGTTTACGAAGGAGTACCTGTATGGGGTTCTACTCAAGTAGCTCACGTAAGTAAAGACGGTTCTTTAAAAGTATTGTCTGGAACAGTTGCACCTGATTTAGACAAGAAGGAAAAGTTGAAAAATAAAAATAAGATTGAAGGCGCAAAAGCGATTGAAATCGCGCAGCAAGATTTAGGGGTAACACCGAAATATGAGGTAGAACCAAAAGCGGACTTATATGTATATCAAAATGGTGAAGAAACAACATATGCATACGTTGTAAATCTAAACTTCTTAGATCCAAGTCCAGGAAACTACTACTATTTCATTGAAGCAGACAGCGGTAAAGTATTAAATAAATATAATAAATTGGATCATGTAACAAATGAAGATAAATCACCAGTTAAGCAAGAGGCTCCTAAACAGGATGCGAAAGCAGTAGTAAAACCTGTAACAGGAACAAATAAAGTAGGAACTGGTAAAGGTGTATTAGGAGATACAAAATCACTTAATACAACGTTATCTGGTTCATCTTACTACTTGCAAGATAATACGCGCGGGGCAACAATTTTCACATATGATGCGAAAAATCGTACTACATTGCCAGGAACTTTATGGGTAGATGCAGATAATGTTTTCAATGCAGCGTATGATGCAGCAGCAGTAGATGCTCATTACTATGCAGGTAGAACATATGATTATTATAAAGCTACATTTAACAGAAACTCTATTAATGATGCAGGAGCTCCGTTAAAATCGACAGTTCATTACGGAAGTAAGTATAATAATGCATTCTGGAATGGCTCACAAATGGTATACGGAGATGGTGATGGTGTAACATTCACTTCATTATCTGGTGGAATTGATGTAATTGGTCACGAATTAACGCATGCTGTTACTGAAAATAGCTCGGACTTAATTTATCAAAATGAATCAGGAGCGCTAAATGAAGCAATTTCTGATATTTTTGGTACTTTAGTAGAATTCTATGATAACCGTAACCCGGATTGGGAGATTGGTGAAGATATTTATACGCCTGGTAAAGCAGGAGATGCGCTTCGCTCTATGAGTGATCCAGCGAAATACGGTGATCCAGACCATTATTCTAAGCGTTACACTGGTACTAGTGATAACGGTGGGGTTCATACAAACAGTGGTATCATTAACAAACAAGCTTATTTATTAGCAAATGGTGGTACGCATTCGGGTGTAACTGTAACGGGCATTGGTAAAGATAAGTTAGGTGCAATTTATTACCGTGCAAATACACAATATTTCACGCAATCTACTACATTTAGCCAAGCTCGTGCTGGTGCAGTACAAGCTGCAGCTGATTTATATGGTGCGACTTCTGCGGAAGTAGCAGCAGTTAAGCAATCATTTAGTGCTGTTGGTATTAACTAAGGATTTAAAGGATAGCTATTAATAAAATACCTCAAAAATAAAGAAGGAGCCTATGCTCCTTCTTTATTTTTTTCTCCATTTTTTCCACAAATAATATAATCCGATACAACCTGCAATTGTCACAATCCACTTTGCTTCATTTGTTCCGTTCATGACATGATAGGCAGAATATACTTCGATTAACAATGCCGGTATTTTCCCTATTGTGCTGGCAATACTGAAGGAGAGTAATGACATCTTACCTAGAGCCGCAAATAAAGTCACGATACTTGATGGGATGAAAGGTATCAAGCGAAACGATAGAACGAGTAGAAAGGCCTCTCTACCTTCTACATAAAGAAGACGCTCTACCTTTGGATATTTATTTACTTTATCGTGAGTGAACTTTTGAAGGCCCATGCGGTAAATATAAAACGAGATAATAGCCCCTAATGCTTCGCCTACGATCGAAATAACAGTACCATTTGTTACGCCAAAGAGCTGTATATTAATGGCGGTTAAAAAAATACTAGGGATAAAACCTAAAAGACTAATGATGATGTTAATTAAGATACTAAGTGGAATTGCGATTGAATAGTATTCTGTTAAGAAATTTTGAATCGTTTCAGCCATTGTTTAAAATCCTTTATCTTTTTTTGCATTACACCACATTTCGTTTGTATAGGCAAGGGTAAATTTACATAATGTAGAAAAACGTTGATAAGAAGGGTGTTTTATACCTTATATGGGTATTGGGTATATAAAAATAGGGGTATTTTAAAATATTTTTAAAAATACTATAAAAACCTTTGTATAAAAGAGTTTTATAGTTACGTTATCGGTGATTTTATCTGGGAAATAACCGAAAAATAGAGGGGGTATATATTATAAAAGGCGAAAAATAGAGGGCTGATGAAATTGCTGGAGTAAATATGGAAAAATAGATAAAAAAATGAAAACTGATAGATTTTTTCGTTGTGAAATTGACTTTTAGTGAAGTTGCGATAATAATCATGGAAGAGGTGATATGATGAAACGAATAAGTAGTCTTTTCTTCAGTAGTTTATTGGCATTAATGCTGATCTTAAGCGGATGTGCAGGAAAAGAACAAAAAACAGAGAAACAGACAGGGAATCAAGCTACATCGGTAGAAAAAATTAGTGATAATATTTTAGATGAAATGGAAGGACCACCTAAAAATGGTCATACGATTGAAAGACATGTAGGCAAGTCAGAAGAGGATTTGAAGAATCGCTTGAAGACAGATAAAGTGTCAGCCGCAAGTACATACTATGATAAAGAAACAGCGACGAAAGCTGTAAAAGATAGCTTGAAGCAACATGACAAGGAAATTCAAGATTGGTTAAAAAATTCTAAAGAGGCTCGTCTCGTATTAAATACAACTCATTCATTTCCTGTTGGAAAAACGGTAATAAAGAAAAATATGAGTGTAAAAGACAAGTTAGTAAAAACTGTTACTGTTTTAGCAAGAGATAAGTCAGGAGAATTAGGGTTTAAGATTATTACTTCTTATCCATCTGATAAATAAGAAGGGGGAGTACATTATGTATACGACATTACAATACTTTCTTAAATCGTACTGTACGTTAAGTATTCATGAGGATGAAATAGTAAGCGTGATGGAAGAGTTTATTGAACAAGAAGACGAAGAAATTGTTTTGAAATTACGTGATGAATTAATAAATATGAAGAAAAAGAACGCGTGGGAAGAGGCGTGTGTATTAGCTGCGAAGCAAGGAAATCGTATGTGGTCTTTAGAAGAAACGAAAGACCATCTTGAAACTTTTTTACTATTACTGCAAAAGAAAAAGGCGTGATTAAATCACGCCTTTTTCTTTATGCTATTCGGTTGATATTATCTATTCTTTTGGAGCGCTTTTATATACGCTTTTTGAAATTTGTCCATTTGATATTACTTCCCCGTTTTGTGTTACTTTTTTATACGTAACCGCGGTGATTTTATCACTAGTTCTACTAATTACTTGAGAAGAAACTTCAACATTTTTACCAGTATTTGTACCGAAAATGCGTGTAGTAATACTACCTCCATTTGAAAATGCTTGAATATAAATATGATTGCCTGTATTATTTTTAAATTTTAAATCTGGACCATAATCTGCTACTGCTGCATCTTGTCCAAGTGGTAAATAATTTACTGGCATAGAATGATTGCTTCGAGAAACAATGCCTAAATCTGCCCTTAAAGCTGCACTGTATAATGTACTACTGACTTGGCAAACTCCTCCGCCTGCACTTTGTATTACTTTACCTTGTGAATATACTGCTGCAGATTTATAACCATGTGCAGCATCAGTTACGCCAACGCGACCGTTAAAACTAAATGTTTCATCAGGTGCGACAATAACCCCACTTAAAGTATTAGCTGACTTATTTACGTTAAATGATTGATTTCCGTTACGGCCAGCCATTGGAGTAGAATATTCAGCAATGACTTCTTTAATACCCATTTTCTGTATGTCTTCTGTAGAACGTTCTGGTTTTATGAATGTAACTGGTAATGTAACATCTGATTTACCAGTAGTAATAGCTTCATTTGTTAAACCGCTTAGTTTCCCTTTATCAATTTTTTCTCCGTTTTGGCTTTGACTAATATTTACTGTTGAGCCTTCAATACTTAATTCTGCGTTAACAGGATTTTTTAATGTTTCATTATATTTATCTTTTATAAAGGTTTCATAAGCTGTTGCATTTAATTGTGGTGTTAATTTATAGTCACGTTTTAATTCACCGTTTTCAGCTTGCTTACGCATTTTGTAACGATTCATTACGTTTCCTTCTTGTTCTTTGAAGATTTTGTCAATAATATCTTTCTCTTTATAATTTATCCCTAAATCTTTCCATGTGTAAGTTTGTTTATCGTTTTGGAATATGTAGGTAAGGGATTTTTGATCTAACTCAGTTACCTTTTGATTAATAATTGCTTGAATATCCTTCTTATTTTTTCCGTCGAGAGAAATACCTTCAAATGTAGTATTTGGTAATGCAGTAGTATCTAATTGATTATTTAATTTGGATACATATTGATATCCCCCAACACCGCCTACACAAAGTAATATGCCCCCAGCAATTGCAGAACCAATCAGTATTTTACTTAGCTTCATTTATTTCCCCCCAGAAATTTATGTATAAATATATGTATTACATTTTTTGTATAAAAATGATGAAAATAACATTATGTACGTACTAGTATACTATTATTTTCACTGTGTGTGTAATGTTTTCATAAAAAATGTTACACCGCTGTAATAATTGTCACTTCTTGTCACAATGTGTATGAAAAATATGTTGAAAAATATAATAAAAAGGCTGTCTAGAAAGATCTAGCAGCCTTTTTATTATAATTTTTTATGTTCATTTTTATTCGTAACACCGAGATGTTTTTGAAGGGTAGTTGAAATAGTATCGACGCTTTTTTCATTTGGAACGTAATAATAAATACCACCTATATATTTATCTGTACCCTCTACTTGCATTTTTTCCATTTTTAAATTTGAATCCATTGAATTTTTTGTAATTGTCATCATATCATCAAAAGTTAAATTAGTTTTTAAATCTTTATCGACAGCGTCTAGTAGGCCACCGATTTTATTAATGGAATTAAGAGATAGTGCCTTTTCAGCAATGGCCTCTAATACAAGCTGTTGACGTTGACCACGCATATAATCACTATCGATATGACGAGTTCTAGCTAGTGCCAGTGCCTCTTCTCCATTTAAATGTTGACGTCCTTTTTTTAGATGAATGGCATCTGCTTCATCTTTACTATTTTGCTCTGTGAACTCAACTGGAACGTCTACAGTAATACCACCAAGAGAATCAACAATTTTAATAAAGGATTTAAAATTGAATTTTACATAGTAGTCAACTGGAACATCTAAAAAGTTCTCTACCGTATCAATTGTGCTGTCTACACCACCGAATACGTGCGCATGTGTGATTTTATCGTATTTATCACGTGATTTAATGTAGACGCGTGAGTCACGTGGAATGCTTACAAGTTTAACGGATTTATCGTTTTTATTAATTGTTGCAAGTAATAACGCATCTGTTCGAGTTGCTTTTCCATAACCTTTTTCCCTAATATCACTTTCATCAACACCCATAATTAGTACGGAAATATTGTCGGTCATAGGTTTAACAGCTTTTTCACGTTTACTGGACTTATCTCCTCGACCTAGTTCAGCATAAGCGTTATTTAAGACGGACTTTGCTTTACTGTATATATGGAAGGAGTAGCCTCCTGCTCCAAGTGCTACAATTAGTAATGGAATAAGAAGGAACCAAAGTAGGCGTTTTTTCTTTGAGCGTCCTTTTTTGGCTCGCGTATTGTTGTTCGTGTCGGATTTCATCATTTTTTCTCCTTTAAAACTATCAAAGTGTATACATTTAGAAGTGTATTCAAACACATAAAAAATATTTTACGCTAAATAAAAGCGATTGTACATGTATAAAAAATAGATGTCTTGATTATTTATAAGACACCTATTCGTTATTGTATACAAAAGATAGGGATAAGAAAATGATAAAATTTTACCTAATTACAACATAATGCTTACGATAATTGCAGATAAAATACTAACGAGAGTAGCTCCATATAGTAATTTAAGGCCAAACCTCGCAACAACGTTTCCTTGTTCTTCGTTTAGTCCTTTTACCGCACCTGAAATAATACCAATGGAAGAAAAATTGGCAAAAGATACAAGGAAAACAGAAATAATACCAACTGTACGGGGAGAAAGGCTATTAGAAATTTTACTAAGGTCCATCATTGCGACAAATTCATTCGTTACAAGCTTCGTTGCCATAATGCTGCCAGCCGCGACAATTTCAGAACTGGGTACACCGATAAGGAATGCGATAGGTGCAAATACATAGCCGATTAATTGTTGGAACGTAATACCGAATATAATGAGGAACAGGTCATTAATACAACTAATTAATGCGACGAATCCGATGAGCATAGCGCCGACAACAATGGCTACACGAAAACCATCAAGAATGTATTCTCCAAGCATTTCAAAAAAGCTTTGTTTTTCACCTTTGATTTCTAAAATATCTTCGTCATCTTTAACGTCGTAAGGGTTAATGATGAGTATGATAATAAAACCGCTAAATAAATTGAGAACGAGTGCAGTTACTACATATTTAGGTTCAATCATTGTCATATAGGCACCTACGATAGACATAGATACGGTTGACATAGCAGAGGCACAAAGTGTATAAAGACGGTGTTTTGGAATTTGAGCTAATTGTTTTTTCACTGTAATAAAAACTTCTGATTGGCCGACAATGGCAGAGGCGATAGCGTTGTAAGATTCTAATTTACCAAGACCATTTATTTTACTAAGAAAGTACCCGATCCAACGAATAAAAAATGGTAATATTTTGAAATGTTGTAATATACCAATTAAAACAGAAATAAAGACGATTGGTAATAATACAGTAAGGAAAAATGGCATTTCACCTTTATTTGCAAGACCACCAAATACGAAATTTATTCCATCAGCAGCATACTCGAGTAGCTTGGTAAACAAACTGGAAATGATTCTAATAAGTATGAGGCCGATTTCTGTATTTAATAGTAAATAGGTTAAAATTAACTGTATAATAAGCATGATAAAAATTGGTTTAAATTTAATATGCTTCTTATTATTGCTAGCAATATAAGCGAGCAAGAAAACAACAATTAGTCCGACGAAAAAAGTAATGAATTTCATGGTAAGCCCCCCTAAAAGAGATATTCTGCTATATATGTTTTTCATTTCAAGGGAGAATATGCATCTTTGGTAAAGAAAGGAATAGAGAGAGCATGAATATATGTAGAGTGCATCACGTTGCAATTATTTGTTCGAATTATGAGACGTCAAAGGATTTTTATACTAGGATATTAGGGTTTAAAGAGATAAATGAAGTATATAGAAAGGAACGAGATTCTTATAAATTAGATTTATGTGTAGGAGAAGAGTATCAAATCGAATTATTTTCATTTCCAAATCCGCCTGAGCGTAAAAGTTTTCCAGAAGCAGCCGGTCTTAGACATTTAGCATTTGCTGTTACAAATATAGAAGAAGCTGTGAAGCATTTAAACCAATGTGGTGTTGAGACGGAACCGATCCGTATTGATGAAATAACGGGGAAGAAATTCGTCTTTTTCCAAGATCCTGATGGTTTACCTTTAGAATTGTATGAGGTTTGAAAATTGGTGGATTTTATATAGAGTTGCTTTCCAATAATTGAAGAAACTAAAGTGAAACTTCTTTTTAAAAGGAGGTGTAACTTTAGCTAAGAAAGCTAAAGAGCATATGTGGATATTTTAAAATTATTGATGGTAGTCATTCTTATTGGGTTAACAGCATTTTTTGTGGCTGTTGAATTTGCAATTATTAAGGTACGTAGCAGTCGTATTGATCAACTCGTTAGCGAAAAAAGACGAGGTGCACTGGCAGCTAAAAAGGTAACTTCAAATTTAGATGAATATTTATCGGCCTGTCAGCTAGGTATTACAATTACTGCTTTAGGGCTTGGGTGGTTAGGGGAACCAACCATTAAACATTTACTCGAGCCGTTGTTTTTAAAATTAAAATTCTCACCTGCAATTTCCAGTACAGTTTCATTTATTATTGCCTTTGCAGTAATTACATTTTTACATGTTGTCATTGGGGAACTTGCTCCAAAGACATTTGCTATACAAAAAGCAGAACAAGTTAGCTTATTGTTATCGAAACCACTTATTTATTTTTACCGAGTTATGTATCCGTTTATTTGGGCTTTGAATGGTTCAGCGAGGGTTGTAACTGGTTTATTCGGATTACATCCAGCTTCTGAACATGAAGTAGCTCATTCAGAAGAAGAATTAAGGTTAATCTTATCTGAGAGCTATGAGAGCGGAGAGATTAACCAAAGGGAATTTAAATATGTAAATAATATTTTTGAATTTGATAATAGAGTAGCAAAAGAAATTATGGTACCTCGTACGGAAGTTGTAGGCTTATATGAGGACGAACCATTTGAAACACATATTAAAGTAATCGCGCAAGAAAAGTATACGAGATATCCTGTATTTGGTGAAGATAAAGATGAAATTATTGGGATGGTTAATGTAAAAGATTTATTTATTCGTTATATGGATGGTAATCGGGATGAAGAGTGCTCAATTATGCCATATACAAGGCCAGTTATTGAAGTGCTAGAAAATATTCCAATTCATGATTTACTATTACAAATGCAAAGAAAACACATTCCATTAGCTGTATTGTATGATGAATATGGTGGTACAGCTGGGATTGTTACACTAGAAGATATTTTAGAAGAAATTGTTGGAGAAATTCGAGATGAATACGATGAAGATGAGAATCCTCCTATAGAGCATATAAGTGAAGGTTATAAAATCGTAGAGGGAAAAGTGCTTATTAGTGAAGTAAATGATTTGCTTGGCATACATTTAATTGCTGATGATGTAGATACAATTGGTGGCTGGATTATGGTACAAAAACAAATCGTTGCTGAAGGAGATATTATTGAGAAACACGGTTTTTATTTTAAAGTCCTTGAAAAGGATATGCATCAAATTAAACGAGTGGAAATAAGGAAAGTAGAAGAATGATTTTCTATAAACTTTAATAAAAAGGATATACAGAAAAATAAATGTTTGCGCTTTCAAAAAAGGTGCTATATAGTGAAGGTGGATACTGAAAAATTCTTCTGAATGATACTCGTGTTTTTAGAGGGCGGATTTTTTGGATAAGGATTTAGAATGAAAAAGTATAGGTGATAAAAATGATAGCAACGAAGGATATACGTATAGAAAAAGATTTTTTAGGTGAAAAAGAAGTACCAAGTGTAGCTTATTATGGTGTACAAACATTACGTGCCGTAGAAAACTTCCCAATTACAGGATATCGCATTCATCCATCACTCATTACAGCAATGGCAATTGTGAAAAAAGCGGCGGCGCTTGCGAATATAGATACTGGTTACTTAGCTAAAGACATTGGACATGAAATTGCAGAAGCAGCGCAAGAAATTGTTGATGGAAAGTTTCATGATCAATTTATCGTGGACCCTATTCAAGGTGGAGCCGGAACTTCTATTAATATGAATACAAATGAAGTAATTGCGAATAGAGCGTTAGAACGTATGGGATATGAAAAAGGGGCGTATGCGAAAATTAGCCCAAACACTCATGTGAACATGGCCCAATCAACGAACGATGCGTTTCCAACAGGGATTCATATTGCAACTCTTATGATGTTAGAAAAGCTTCTTATTACAATGGAAGAACTTCATTCTGCTTTTCGTAAAAAAGCAAAAGAGTTTGATCATGTTATTAAAATGGGACGCACACATTTACAAGATGCAGTTCCAATTCGCCTTGGACAAGAATTTGAAGCGTATAGCCGAGTGCTTGCGCGTGATATAAAAAGAATTAAACAGTCTCGTCAACATTTATATGAAGTGAATATGGGCGCGACAGCTGTTGGTACAGGATTAAATGCAAATCCTATGTATATTGAACAAGTGGTAAAACATTTAAGAACGTTTAGTGGATTCCCACTTGTTGGTGCAGAGCATTTAGTTGATGCAACGCAAAATACAGATGCATACACAGAGGTATCTGCAGCACTTAAAGTATGTATGATGAACATGTCTAAAATTGCAAACGATCTTCGTATTATGGCGTCTGGTCCACGTGTTGGGTTAGCTGAAATTCAATTGCCAGCACGTCAGCCAGGTTCATCGATTATGCCAGGAAAAGTAAATCCAGTTATGGCAGAAGTGATTAACCAAGTCGCATTCCAAGTAATCGGAAACGATCATACAATTTGCTTAGCATCAGAAGCAGGACAATTAGAGTTAAACGTAATGGAGCCTGTGCTTGTATTTAATTTAATTCAATCTATTAGTATTATGAATAATGGATTCCGTGTATTCCGTGAATATTGTATTGAAGGAATTACGGCAAATGAAGAATTGCTGAAGCAATATGTTGAGAAAAGTGTTGGAATTATTACAGCAGTTAATCCTCATATTGGTTATGAAGTAGCATCTCGTATTGCACGTGAAGCAATTGAAACAGGGAAATCTGTTAGGGAGTTATGTTTAGAACATGGTGTACTGACAGAAGAGGAATTGGATATTATTTTAGATCCATTCGAAATGACTCACCCTGAAATTGCTGGAGCTTCTTTATTAAAAAATAAAAAAATGTAATGTGAAAAACACCGATCCACTTGGATCGGTGTTTTATTTTTAAAAGATATTAAATACAGCGTTTAATTGAAGTAAGCTAATAACAGCTAAGAAGATTAAACTGTATTTCATTGCTGTCTTAAATAGAGCAGATTCTTTACCAACTAGTCCAACTGCGGCACAAGCAACTGCTACAGATTGTGGTGAAACCATTTTTGCCATTGTACCACCTACTACGTTTAAGGCAACGAGTGTAGAAGGAACGATGTTTAACTGGTCTGCTGTTACTGCTTGAAGTGGTGCGAATAAAGAACCACTTGAAACTACTGAACCTGTAATGAATACGCCAATCCATCCTAAGATTGGAGAAAGAACTGGGAATGCATTACCAGTAGAAGAGAATGCAAGTCCAAGTGTAGATGACATACCAGAGTAGTTTTCTACGTAAGCTAAAGCGATAACGCTACAAATTGTATATACTGGAGCTTTTAATTCTTTCATTGTTTCAATCATTAATTCTTTAACCATTTTACCTTTTACGCGGTAAACGATAAGTGAAACGATAATTGCTAGTACAATCGCAGTAGTTGTAGAAGAGAATACATCAAATTTGAAAACAGCTGCGAAAGGTGTATCAGCTTTTGTAATTGGTGTAGTTTTCATAACAGCATTATGAAGACCAGGGAACTGAATGTTAAATACTAAGTTTGCTAACGCACCATCTGGAGCAAATAAAGCTTTAATCGGTTTTAAGTTAAAGATTGTTACAAATGCAGTTAAGAATACGAATGGAGACCAAGCGTATAAAATTTGATTGAATGTATGTGATGCTTTAGTTTCTTGTTTTTCTTCTTTAGTAGAAGATTTTGGTTGCCAAACACGTAAGAATAATGCAAGAGCAATCATACTTACAACTGCTGCGAAAATATTAGTAAGTTCTGCACCTAAGAAGTAAGTCACAGCGAATTGAGTAATAGCGAAAGAAACACCACTTACAAGAATACCTTGCCAAGTTTCTTTAATACCTTTAATTCCATCGACCATTGAAACAAGTAAGAAAGGTAAAATAATACTAATGAAAGGTAAAATAAGAACAGTTTGACGACCAATAGTTAATGCGTCAAGTTGAGTTAATTGTGCTGGCACTGTAACTGGAATACCCATAGCACCCATAGCACCACCAGCAATATTAGCTACTAAACAAATACCTGCTGCTTTTAATGGATTAAAGCCCATACCTACAAGTAGTGCGGCTGTAATAGCAACTGGAACCCCTAGACCAGCTGCACCTTCTAAGAAAGCACCGAAAGAATAAGCGATTAATAATACTTGTAAACGTTGATCATTTGTAATGCTTGAAATACTATCGCGAATAATATTGAATTGCTCTGTTTTAACAGTTAATTTGTAAAGGAAAATTGCGGCGATAACGATAGTACAAATTGGATAAAATCCAGATAAAACACCGAATCCAGCAGATGCTACAGCTACTGTTGCTGGCATTTTATAAACAAATATTGCAAGGATAATAGCGACAATCACACTATAAAGACCAGCCATGTAACTTTTCATTTTGAATCCCATTAAACAAATGATGAAACAAAAGATTGGAAGTGCTGCGATTAGTGCAGATAACCAAATATTGTTTAATGGGTCATAAATTTGTGTCCAAGTACTCATAATAATGACAACTCCTATCTATTATATGTGAAGAAATTCACATTATTTGTGAAACTATTCACAATCAACTTACATGCTTAGTATATTCTCCTTCAACACTATTGTCAACGTAAAAAAGTATAATTATTCCATAATAGTGTTAAAAGAAAAGCTTTGTTCATAAAGTAGACAAAAAACACACTCAAATGAATTTAAGTGTGCTGTATAAACTATTTGCATATTATTTTGCTTATTCAGATGGCGTGTTTCCTATAAGTGTATATTAGATGCCGTCTTTTATATCGAGTATAAATTTTAATATATGCACCTATCTGTCCTATTTGATCTAGTGTGAGGGAGGATTGGTGAGTGGATTTAAATAGGAAGTTTTGCACAACAGTCCAACCGCTTGCAATACGAATAAAAAATTAGAAACAAACTTTTAATATCACATCATCTCTTTTTACTGAAAATTCCTTTTAGCGTAACAAAGAGGTTAATTATAGTTCAACTACATTACGATAGGTTATCAATTATAGACGATATTTTACAATACCGTTACTGTACGTTTCAATGAGGTGAAAATATAACAAAAAGCTTGATAAAACAACGTTTGCAAGCAAAGTATTCGTAGGCCATTATTTTGCTTTTTCGTTATATCATATAGTATAATATTCAAAATCAGCAAGGATTTTTTCCTGAATTTTTGCTGATAAAGATGGAAAAATTTTTCGGCTTTATAGGTTGATAAAGTTATGTCGTAACAGGAAATATAAGAACAGATATATAAATAAATAAAAAGAACATAAAAACGCAAATAAAAACGAAAATGAGGGGAACTTTATGAGCCAAAATCAATTCGAATGTCGTATTTCAGAAGAAGATGTACAAATGTTAAGAGCGTTAGCTCACCCACTTCGTCTACGTCTAGTAATGGAACTTATGCAAAGAGGAACATGTAATGTAACACAACTACAGGAAGTATTAGAAATTCCGCAATCAACGGTTTCACAACATTTAACGAAGTTAAAGCAAAATAAAGTAGTGCGCTTTGAAAGACGAGGATTAGAAGTGTATTATCAAATCCATAATGATAAAGTAAGTGCGGTAGTAAAAACATTATTTTCTTAAAATTTGAATATTATGGAAAAAGACGTATGGAATATACGTCTTTTTTTATTTGTCAGAAAGGTAGTGAGAGAGTAAATATTAGCATGTGAGGAAGAAATGACTATCAATCAACATGCTGCCTTACGGAATATATTCTAAAAGGAAAAGAAAAAATAGAAAGGAGTGTAGTAAGCAAAAGGAGGGATAGTAGTATGGATGTGAAACGTGTGAAACAAATTTTATCTTCTTCAAGTAGAATTGACGTTACATATGAGGGCGTACCAGTATGGATTGAGAGCTGTGATGAGCAGAAGGGGAGTGCTCAAGTGTATGATGTATCTAATCCTGGTGAGAGCGTTCATGTGGACGTGACAGCTTTAGAGGAGAAATAATAAAAAAGACGCTTCTCAATTGAGAAGCGTCTTTTTGTTATTCCATCATATGTGCAATTTTCTTAGAGAACATAAGAAGTACTAATCCCAGTACAATTACGATAATACCGATACTTGCGAATACTTCTAAATATCCTAAAGATTGAGTGAAAGCAGCTAATTGTCCTGCTAATAAGTTTGCGAAGCCAGTACCAGCTAACCATACACCCATTAATAATGATGCTAATTTAACAGGAGCAATTGCACTTACCATAGATAATCCGATTGGTGATAAGAATAACTCACCGATTGTGTGGAACATGTAAGTGAATACAATGAATAGTAAGTTTGCTTTCATTGTAATGTTACCTTCATCGCTACCAGTTTTTAAAACAGCTAAAGTTAGAACTAAATATCCAATCCCTAGTAAAATCATGCCTAATGCCATTTTTGTTGGGATTTTCAAATCGCCATTTTTTGTTTTTGAAAGCTTAATCCATAACGCAGAAACAGGTAATGCTAGTAAGATAATGAATAGTGGGTTTACAGATTGGAACCAAGGTGTTGGAATTGTAAATCCACCAATTGTACGATCGACGAACTTATCTGTGTAAAGTGTTAAAGAACTACCAGCTTGCTCAAATCCTGCCCAGAAGAATACTACGAAACAAGTTAAAATTAAAATTGCAGCAGTACGTTTTTTCTCTTGTGTTGTTAAAGGTTTTTTCTCAATTGCTTTTGCATTTTTTTCTTTAGATTGTTTACCTACAACAGTTGTTCCGATAGACCCTAAGTAACGAGGTGCTAAGAAATTAAAGGCAAGCTGCCCAATAATCATACCGATACAAGCTGTTAAGAAACCGTATCTATAATCTGCAAAGTAACCGCAAATGAATGGAGCGATAAGAGCTCCTAAGTTAATCCCCATGTAGAAGATAGTGAAGGCACTATCACGACGAGAATCATTTTCGCTATATAATTGACCTAATAAAGTCGAAATATTTGGTTTGAAGAATCCGTTACCAATAACCAATAATCCTAATCCTAAGAAAAGTCCAGTTTTTGTGTTCATTGAGAATAATACAAAGTTACCAATTGCCATGATGATACCACCAATAGTAATGGCATGTCGCTTCGTAATGAAATGGTCAGTTAACCAACCACCAATAATAGGTGTGAAGTATACTAACATTGTGAAAATACCGTAAATTTGAACTGCAACTGCTTTATCAAATCCTAAACCGCCGCTTACTAAGCTCGTTGTTAAATAAAGAACTAATAAGCCACGCATTCCGTAATAACTAAATCTTTCCCATGCCTCTGTAAAGAACAACAAGTATAACCCTGGTGGATGTTTTTTTGGTGATTGTTGCTCTCCAGCTTTGTCTAATTTTAAAGCTGCATCCATTTTTGTTTCCCCCTAATCCTGTATAACGGATATTTATGTAATCATTTTAGTTTACAAAATATTTAGAAGTCAATAGAATTATATGGAAATAGAAAGAAAATTTCTAAAAAAGTTCTATTTTTCTTCGACCGTTACTGTATTTTGCCCTGAAAACGAGATGATAAGCGTTTTCAAATGTAATAATTGAATTCTAAAAGAAAATAAAATAGTGATTAATCAGAAAATTTAGATTAAAATATTTATTCTGATATAGAGAAAATATATTCTATTTACTTTTATAATATAACATATTGGGAATAAAAATACAAAATGAAATAATGTGACACTTCAGTGAAATAGAAAATAGTCAGCACCATAGGAGGGTGCTGACTAGAGGTGTATTATTTAACAAAGCGCTTTTCGATGTCATCTAGTAATAGGTTAGCAGCAATTACACCGCCAGCTGTATTCCAAATAACATCGTCGACTTTGTATGCTTTACCATTCTTTACGGCATTTAAATTTTTAAATAGAGGATCGTTTATATATTCTTTTTCTAGTTCAGATCCTTTTTTCTCATTTCCTTTATCGAATGTGAAGTAGAATAATACGTCACCATCCATAGCAGAAATACGCTCTTTAGATACGTTACGCTCTGCAAAATCATCTTTGTTTTGATCTCCAGGACGTTTAAATCCAAGTTCTTTTAAAATAACACCAGAGAATGTATCGCCATGATAAATACGAACATCACCAGGCATGAAACGAACCATAGAGATTTCTTGATTTACTTTATCGCCAAGTTTGCCTTTTAAATCTTTCATACGTGATTCGTAATCAGCTACAACTTTTTGACCTTCTTTTTCTTTATTTAATGCTTTTGCATAAAATTTGAAGTTATCTTTCCATTCACCACGTAATGTTTCTGAGAACACAGTAGGTGCAATTGCTTTTAATTGTTCGTACACTTTTTCGTGGCGCATTTTGTTACCGATAATTAAGTCTGGTTTTAAAGAAGCGATTGTTTCAACGTTAACTTGTCCTTCATCACCAACAACTTTTACATCTTTCATTTTATCCTTAATATGTGGATACCATGGGTCACCAGTCCAAGACTTTACAGCACCAACTGGTTTCACACCTAATTCAAGTAAAGCTTCAGTTCCTTCATTTGTTAAGATAACTACACGTTTTGGATTAGCAGGAACTTCTGTTTTACCCATTGCATGTTCTACAGTAACCACTTCTTTTTTATTATCTTCTTTTGTAGATTCTTCTTTGTTATTTGATTTTCCACAAGCGCTTAAAAGCATTGAAAATGCTAGTAAAAATACAAATACTGTAAACGATTTCTTCCGCATGAAATTCATTATGTACCCCCTATATGTTGAGAATATTTTTCAATAGCAAGCATGATATTAAGCCTTTATCTTTTGATTGTCAATACATATGGGTGAAAATAATTCTCATTTCCGTTGACAATGAGAATTAAGTTGAAATACACTAACAACGTATCATTATACATTGAAGGGGAAACGCTGCATGTTATTAAAAACAAATCGAGCAAAATGGATTGGATTATTTGTTGGAATCATTGCAGTCGTTATTTGTATTTGGGGAAGTATTATTTTCGGATATACAAATACGAGTTGGAAACTAGCATTGGATGCTTTTTTCCATTTTAACGGTTCCAATGAACATATTATTATTCAAAATGTACGTCTGCCTAGGGCGTTAATTGCAGCTAGTGTTGGTGCTAGTTTAGCCATTGCTGGTTGTCTTATGCAAACTTTAACTAAGAATCCACTTGCTTCTCCAGATTTTATTGGATTAAATTCAGGTGCTGCGTTCTTTATAGTTGTAGCAATTGTAATCTTTTCAGTAACATCATTATCAGCTTTCACATGGATTGCCTTTTTAGGAGCGGCGGTTGCAGCTGTACTTGTATTTGCTTCTAGTTCTTTAGGAAAAGAAGGGACTACTCCTCTTAAGTTAACGTTAGCAGGGGTCGCAATTAGTGCATTATTTTCATCATTAACACAAGGATTACTTGTGTTAAATGAAAAAGCACTTGAAGAGGTATTATTTTGGCTTGCTGGATCTGTGCAAGGGAGAAAGTTAGAAATTTTACAATCTGTATTCCCATATTTATTAATAGGATGGATTGCATCTCTTATGATGGCAGGGAAAGTAAA
Organism: Bacillus sp. LH1; assembly: GCF_057924895.1. Lineage (NCBI taxonomy): Bacteria > Bacillati > Bacillota > Bacilli > Caryophanales > Bacillaceae > Bacillus > Bacillus sp. LH1. The sequence goes on from NZ_CM175007.1 coordinate 635,201, forward strand.
TACATTGATGATGGGAGAAGACGTCGCGAAAGGACTTGGACAACGAACAATTTTAATGAAATCATTCGTGTTACTTATTATTGTACTGTTGTCTGGTGGTTCAGTTGCGGTTGCTGGCCCAATTGGATTTATTGGAATTATTACTCCGCATTTTGCGAGATTTCTTGTTGGAGTTGACCACAGATGGAGAGTGCCTTATAGCGGATTGTTAGGTGCAATACTACTAATATTGGCTGATATAGCAGCAAGATATGTCATTATGCCACAAGAAGTACCAGTAGGAGTTATGACAGCATTTATTGGAGCTCCATTCTTTATTTATATTGCACGTAAGAGAGGGCTTAGCAAATGAAGAAATATATTCCGTTTCGTATAGGAAAAGGTGAGCTCTCGTTTTTAATGTATAAACGAGCTTGTCTCGTCTTGTTAAGTTTACTAGTTGTTTTAGTAGGATTATTCTTTGCGAGCGCAGGTATGGGGGACATGAAAATTGCTCCTTATGACGTATGGCAAGCAATTACTGGAAATGGCGATGCGATGTCAAATATGGTTGTAAATAAGTTTCGTATGCCACGTATTTTAATTGCTATCCTCGTAGGAATTGCGCTTGCAGTAGCGGGCTGTATTTTACAAGGGCTCGTTCGAAATCCACTTGCTTCTCCTGATATCATCGGGATTACGGGCGGGGCAAGTGTTGCAGTTGTATTATTTTTAGCGCTATTTAGTGATAAAAATAATGCGCTAACTGTAAGCATTCATTATATGCCGTTAGCAGCTTTTGCAGGAGCAACGATTGTAGCGGTTTTTGTATACTTATTTGCATGGAAAAATGATGGATTATCACCAATTATTCTCGTTTTAATTGGTGTTGGATTTTGGGCATTAACGAAGGCGGCAACAACATTATTTATGTTGTTAGCACCAATTTATCAAGCGAGCCAAGCGAATGTATGGATTACGGGTACCGTTTATGGCTCTTCTTGGCAAAATGTTATGGTACTTGCACCGTGGGTTCTCATTTTAACGGTAATATCATTTATAGCTGCTAGACATTTAAATGCGCAAGAGCTAGGGGATGATATTGCGGTAGGACTTGGTGTTCCTTTAACGAAGTCACGCGTATTCATGTTATTACTTAGTACGGCTTTAATTGGGGGAGCAGTTGCCTTCGCCGGAGGGATTGGATTTGTCGGTTTAATGGCACCTCATATTTCACGAAGGCTAGTTGGTTCTTTATACGGTGCATTGCTCCCAGTTGCAGCTATTGTCGGTGCAATTCTAGTACTTGCTGCAGATTTAATAGGGCGTACAATTTTCACACCACTTGAAATTCCAGCAGGGGTATTTACATCAGCAATTGGTGCACCTTATTTTATTTATTTACTTTATAAAAGTCGGAATTCATAAAGGGAGATGAATATGCAAAAAGCATTGGAGACGAAACGCTTGACGTTGTCTTATGGTGAAACAATTATTATTGATGAGTTGAATTTAGAAATTCCAAAAGGTGAAATTACAATCTTTATCGGTTCCAACGGTTGCGGGAAATCAACTTTATTACGTTCACTAGCTAGATTATTAAAGCCAACAACTGGTGACATTTTGTTAGATAATCAAGCTATTCAAAGTATGCAAACGAAGCAAATTGCTCGTCAAATGGCAATTTTACCGCAAGGACCGCAAGCACCAGAAGGGCTTACAGTATTGCAACTTGTAAAACAAGGACGCTATCCATATCAAACATGGCTGAAACAGTGGTCAGAAAAAGATGAGGAAATGGTACAGAAGGCACTTGCAGCAACAGGTATGACAGAATTTGCTGAGCGTGATGTGCATGCTCTTTCAGGTGGGCAGCGTCAACGTGCTTGGATCGCAATGACACTTGCACAAGATACAGATATCATTTTACTGGATGAGCCAACTACATACTTAGATATGACTCACCAAATTGAAGTGCTAGATTTATTATTCGAATTAAATGAAACAGAACAAAGAACAATTGTTATGGTATTACATGATCTGAATTTAGCATGCCGCTATGCAGATAACATTGTAGCAATTCAAGATAAACAAATATATGCACAAGGTAAACCTGAAGAAGTGGTAGATGAGAAACTAGTACGTGATGTATTCCGAATGGAGTGTCAAATTAGTACGGATCCGTTGTTTGGAACACCGCTTTGTATCCCTCACGGAAGAGGAAGACGTGTAGTTAAAGAAGTTGCTCAGGCAATGAGATAAAAAAACGATGAGTGATTCATCGTTTTTTTTATTTGGTACAAGAAAATAAGAGGAAGAGAGGAATACGTAAGTGACGTTTATACTCTTCTTCATCTTGAAAATAGGTTGGATTTGGTGTAGCTTCTTTTAATGATGTAATGGTAAATCCGGCTTGCTGTAATAATGTGAAATACTCTTCTGTTGTACGATGATATTTAATAACTTCTTGCTCAATCCATGGTTCAACCCGTTTGCCTAGTTTAAAATAATCATCGACGAGCCAACTCGTTCTTTTACCACTTGTTTGTAAGCTTTCAAATGAAGAAGTAATAACGGGATGTTGAACGCTAAAGGTAAAGGTGCCATTTGTTTTTAAAGTTTGAAATACATTTTTAAAAATAGTATCAAGATGTTCAATATAATGTAAGGCGAGTCTAGATGTTACTAAATCAAAAGTGGAAGAGGGGTAGGTATAATCTTTGAGGTTTAAAAAATGAACAGATCCATTTTTATTTTCTAGTTGTTTTTTAGCTTTTTCATACATAAGTTCGGAGCCTTCAATGCCGGTGTAAGAGTAGCATCCCTTCTCTAATAATTCCGCGCCAAACTTAGCATCACCACAGCCTAAATCGAGAATTTGTTTTCCTTGCACATGACCAATGAGCTGAAAGAATACTGGTTTTTCAATGGATTCATTTGGGCTATTTTCTCGGTATCTTCGTTTCATATATTGTTCGAAAAATGCTGTGTTATTGTATACATCAGATTCTGTAAATGCCATGTTTGAAACCTCCCGAAATATTTTTTTAATTCTATCAAATATGAAAAGTAAATGATAGATTTATTGTAATGAATCATATATAATCTAAAAATGTAAGCGGTTACTTTAAACTATTTTTCTATAATAAATTCTGAAAACGTGTTAAGCTAGTAGAGGGATTATTAGAACTATTAAGACAATAATCCGCTTACATGAACGATGGGAGGCTTCACGATGTCTAGTAAAACACTTGCGAAATTTTTAGAAGAAAATTTAGAGGATTTAAAATCAAAGGGGCTTTATAACGTAATTGATCCGCTTGAGAGTTCAAATGGACCGATCATTACAATTGGCGGAAAAGAATATATTAACTTATCTTCAAACAACTATCTGGGATTAGCAACAGATAGCCGTTTGCAAGAAGCAGCAATTGGTGCTATTCATAAGTACGGTGTTGGGGCAGGGGCTGTTCGTACAATTAACGGTACTTTAGATTTGCATATTAAGTTAGAAGAAACAATTGCAAAGTTTAAACATACAGAAGCAGCAATTGCTTATCAATCAGGATTTAACTGTAATATGGCAGCGATTTCAGCTGTTATGGATAAAAATGATGCGATTCTTTCAGACGAATTAAATCATGCATCTATTATTGACGGTAGTCGTCTATCAAAAGCAAAAATTATTGTTTATAAACATTCTGATATGGAAGATTTACGCCAAAAAGCAATCGCGGCGAAAGAATCAGGTCTTTACAATAAATTAATGGTAATTACAGACGGTGTCTTTTCGATGGATGGAGATGTTGCAAAACTACCAGAAATTGTTGAGATTGCAGAAGAGTTAGATTTAATGACATACGTAGATGATGCACACGGTTCAGGTGTACTTGGAAAAGGTGCAGGAACTGTAAAGCACTTCGGTCTTTCTGATAAAGTTGATTTCCAAATTGGTACATTATCAAAAGCAATTGGGGTAATTGGTGGATATGTAGCAGGGAAACAAAACTTAATTGACTGGTTAAAAGTTCGTTCACGTCCATTCTTATTCTCTACAGCATTAACACCAGCTGATGCAGCAGCTTGCATGAGATCAATTGAAATCTTAATGGAAAGCACAGAGTTACACGATCGCTTATGGGAAAATGGCCGCTACTTGAAACAAGGATTAAAAGAACTTGGCTTTAACATTGGGGAAAGTGAAACGCCAATTACACCTTGTATTATTGGGGACGAAGTATTAACACAAGAATTTAGTAAACGTCTAAATGAAGAAGGTGTATACGCAAAATCTATCGTGTTCCCAACTGTAGCAAAAGGAACAGGGCGCGTTCGTAATATGCCTACAGCAGCTCATACGAAAGAAATGTTAGATGAAGCAATTCTTAAGTATGAAAAAGTAGGAAAAGAAATGGGCATCATTTAAGTAACGACATCTTTTGAATAGCTTGCAAATGAGGAGTGGGGAAAATGAAAAAAATTCTAGTAACCGGTTCTTTAGGGCAAATTGGTTCTGAACTAGTAATGAAACTTCGTGATGTATACGGCGCATCAAATGTTATTGCAACAGATATTCGTGAAACAGATAGTGAAGTAGTAACGTCTGGTCCATTTGAAACGTTAGATGTAACAGATGGACAAAAACTACATGATATCGCAAAGCGTAATGAAGTAGATACAATTATTCATTTAGCAGCTTTACTTTCAGCAACAGCAGAAAAAAATCCGTTATTTGCATGGAATTTAAATATGGGTGGACTTGTAAATGCTCTAGAAGCAGCTCGTGAATTAAACTGTAAGTTCTTCACGCCAAGTTCTATCGGTGCATTTGGTCCATCAACGCCAAAAGATAATACACCGCAAGATACAATTCAGCGTCCTACTACGATGTATGGGGTAAACAAAGTGGCAGGAGAATTACTGTGTGATTATTATCATCAAAAATTTGGCGTAGATACGCGCGGTGTCCGTTTCCCAGGTTTAATTTCTTACGTAGCGCCTCCAGGAGGCGGAACGACTGATTATGCAGTTGAAATTTATTATGAGGCGATTAAAAAAGGTGCATACACCTCATACATTGCTGAAGGAACATATATGGACATGATGTATATGCCTGATGCTTTACAAGCGATCATTTCATTAATGGAAGCTGATCCAAGTAAGCTAGTGCATAGAAATGCATTTAACATTACAGCAATGAGCTTCGAGCCAGAGCAAATTGCAGCGTCAATTCGTAAACACATTCCGACGTTTACAATGGATTATGCAGTAGATCCAGCTCGTCAAACAATCGCTGATAGCTGGCCAAACTCTATTGATGCAACAGCAGCAATGAAAGAGTGGGGCTTTAAAGCAGAATACGATTTAGACAAAATGACAACTGACATGCTGGCTAAGTTAAAAAAAAAGCTCACAGCTGAGTTAGTGATGAATTAATAGGAAGAGTCGATTCTTAGGAATCGGCTCTTCCTCATTTTTGGAAGGAGAGAAGTCTTATGCAAAGAGTTGATGTCGTATATGCACTAATACATGACGAAGAAACAGATAAAATATTAATGGTACATAATGTAGAACAAAACGTTTGGTCATTGCCAGGTGGGGCTGTGGAAAAAGGTGAAATATTAGAGGAAGCACTAATAAGAGAAGTGAAAGAAGAGACAGGTTTAACTGCTACGTTAGGTGGACTTGTTGCGATCAATGAAAAATTCTTTGAAGAATCAGGGAATCATGCGCTATTTTTTACATTCCGAGCGAATGTAGAAAAAGGTGAACTTATTGCGGAAGATGAAGGTGAAATTTCTGCAGTAGAGTGGGTGGATCGAACAATTGCGAATGAGCGCTTCCCATACTATGACGGAGGATTTGAATATTTGTTAGAAGTAGCCATTCCATACAAGTTTCAACCAGAAACAAAGTAATTGAACGAAAAAACAGGAGCCACAAGGCTCCTATTTTCTATTCAATCGTCTTCAGTAATAATTTTTTCAGTAATGGTTTAATCTTCAGTCGTAAATCTTCAGCGTGATTTGCAACTAAGAAGTGATGGTTATAAATGTTTTTCATCAATTGATAAGTTGCTTCTTTCGCTTCGCCTTCTTCGATGAAGATACCGATTACTTCCATACCACTTTTACGCGCGAGTTTAACAGCTTCATGCGTATCTAAAATTCCGTCTTGTTGATAGTCTAGCGCAGAAGGCTCACCGTCTGTGAAGACTAGTAAGAATTTATGTTTCTCAGGTCTTTTGGCAAGCTTTTCAGAAACGATACGAATAATATATCCGTCGCGGTTATCTTCTTCTTCACGAAGTTGCATAATTTCTGGACCAACGTTTGGTAACGTTGAGTTTTTATAATTTACAACTTCATGGATAACGTTCGGCTTATCTTCAGGTTTAGCGCTAGAGGCATCTTCCCAAAATCCGCTAATAGCGTGCGGGATTTTTAAAGATTTTAAAGCTTCATGGAATAGTACAACACTCTTCTTCGTTTCTTCCATTTTGTTATACATAGAACCAGAACAGTCAACTAACAGTTGGAATGCAACGTCGAGCTCTTGTGATTCTTGCCCTTTTTTATAAAACATGCGAGGCTGCTTTTCAGTATAAATACGAAGGAATTTCTTACGAAGTCTTCCGTAATATTTATCACTATTTGCATTCGTTTTATTTTCAATCGTTTTTTCGATAATTTTCTTTAATTCTTTTACATCTTTATTAACGACTGATTTGATAGCTTGGTAATCCTTTTTCTCATCAGGATTTGGTTTACGTGCTTCTTTAAATGTATGAGAAGCGCCAGTGTTATATTTACCATATGCACCATCATTTTGACTAGAAGCGTGTGAAGCCCTTGCTTCTTCTGTATCAGCGCCATCAAAGTTGGATTGTGTACTTTTTTGAGAAGTACCTTGTACAGAACCAAGTGCTTGGTCGCCATCTTCTGATTCACGAGCAGTATCGCCCATCATGTTTGTTTTTGTTCCGCTTTCTAATTCAAAGCGTAAAAAGTTCTCGTTTTCGTTATTTTTATTTTCACGATGCCATGTGGAGAAACTTTCATCCATTTTGTTTTTATTTTCATCGTCATCTATAAGCTGCGTATCATCATTTGCTAAATCTTCGACGCGACAGTTCTTTTCGTCTGCAAGAACAGATAAATAAAGCGGTGCATGTCCGAAATAGTTGTTAAGCATATCACTTTCAAGAAGCTCCTCTAAGCGGTAGCGAATTTTCTCGACGATATACATAATATCTTCCGTATTACGAGCTTGGAATGTTTCATGCAAAATAGCTTCAATTTGTTCGAAATATTCATTATTAAACATTTCATATTTATCGCTCGTTAATGAAAGATAGCATAGGCAAAATAGACGATCACCGTGATAGTTACGAACGCGATTGATTTCATTTTGTGAGCTAAAGTAATTGCGATACATTTCTTTTCTTCTTTTAAAAACATGCTTCGTGCCAGGACGTAAGTTCTTTACAATTTCCTCAACGCGTAAATCTTCTAATAGAACAAATAATTGTGTTAAAAACTTTTTTAGGGGCGATTCTTGCAATTCAATCGCATAAGAACGAATTAAAGTCATGTCCGAGTAATGTTTATTACCAAGTGCTTTTAAGAACACTTCGCTTTTTAATCCGATTACTGTATCTTCTTCTTTTCGATCATCCCAAAAGTGACTAATGACAACTTTCTTTTCAATTTCGTCGTAGTATGCTTTATAGCCATATTCAAGATAGGCATCGTCTTCTTTTAGAAGGGCATACATTAAGTTTTCCATTTGTAGAAACAGCGACGCATCAATTTTTTTGTCACTAAAAATTTGTCTCATAAATTATCCCTCAAAGAAATAACTTTCTGCTAATTCACGGACAGTCATTTGTTCTGTTTCATCATTAAGTTTTGCAATTATGCTTCGTTCAATCGCTCGCATAACAGGAATATATACACCTAAATCACATGCGTCGATAATGCCACGAATACTTGCCGCTTCTTCACTTACACGTCCATCGCGAGCTAAAGGCATAAGGTCGCTTGCAAAGGCAACGAACTTTTCAATTGTTGCAACATCTTTTAATTTTGATTCTGCTAATAATAATTCTTTTAATGTATCACCTTGAATGTAAGGAACTTCAATAATAACAAAACGGTTTTTTAACGCTTCGTTTAGTTCACTTGTTCCAACGTAACCTTCGTTAATCGCAGCAATTACACGGTATTCGTCATCACCGTATACAACCTCTTGTGTAAATGGGTTTGTAATCATTTTACGGTAATCTAATGCGCCGTGAAGAAGTGGTAACGTTTCAGGTTTTGCCATATTGATTTCGTCAATATATAGGAAGTGACCGTTCTTCATTGCTTTCATAAGAGGACCGTTAACGAATGAAACTTCAGATGCACCATCTTTCGTTTGTAGTGTGTTGTATCCTAAAATACCCTCTACATCTAAGTCGACAGAGCAGTTAATGCTATGCATTGGTTTTTGGAATAAAGAAGAAAGAGTTTCCGCTAGTACTGTTTTACCACTACCAGTCGGTCCTTTTAATAGAATGTTCTTGCCAAGAAGAAGTGCTGTAATCGCATCTTCAATAATGCTATTATCAGACGCTTTATATATTTTCGTTCCGATTAAATGTGCGTTTTCACCAGCTTCTTGCTTATTCTTTTCATGAATCGTAGAAAGCTGTTGTTTTAAATCAGCATGTATATGAAATTGTTCTAACATGTATTTCCCACCTAACATTATTTTCATAAAGTAATACATCTTATGATAACTTGTTTTAATATGGTATGCAAAGAAAAGGAAGGAGGATAAAGGGAAAAGAAAAAGCAATCAAGATGAAGTTGATTGCCTACAGTAAAGGAGAAATGAGCCTCATGAAAGACTCCAATATGCGTTTTTTTATACTTCTTTTTTGGAAAGAGTTCCATTTAATTTCAGTTGAATGTTTAAAATCTTCTTCAAAATCACGTTTAATATCGTGAACTGTTTTTGATTCATAAAGTACACTAATAATTTCGTAATTCAATTCAAAGCTACGTACATCCATGTTCGCTGTTCCAATAGTTGCAATTGTATCATCAACGAGTACAATTTTTGCATGCATAAAACCATCTTTATAACTGTAAATAGAAGCACCAGCTTTTAAAAGCGGAGTGAAATAGGATTGAGATGCTTGATCACTAATGATGCTATCACTTTTACCTGGATATAAAATCCGTACATCTATTCCGGCAATTGCACTTAAGCGTAATAATGTTAAAGTTTCTTGATCTGGAATAAAGTAGGGTGTAGCGATCCAAATGGATTTTTTTGCAGAGCCCATAACAGCTAATAATGTATTACGAATACTTTTATCATCGGAGCTTGGTCCGCTTGCTACGATTTGAACAGCACCTTCTGCATTTGAAATCTCTTTACCTGGGAAGTATTGTCTATTCATGAATTGATCCCAGGAATAAGTATTTAAACCACTAGAGGCATAGAGCCAGTCTTCTAGAAAGATTGCTTGTAATTTATATAATGCTTTTCCTTCTATTTTTAAATGACTATCACGCCAAACAGGAAATTTCTTGGAACGGCCAAGATATTCATCACCGACATTGAGTCCTCCGGTAAAACCAATTTCGCCATCTACAATAACAATTTTTCGATGGTTACGATAATTGACAGTTTCAAGTAACCAAGCTGAAAAAATAGGGTCAAATTCTACAATTTCAATCCCAGCTTCTTTCATAGGTTGCAAAAATCGTCGTCTTAACGTATTACTTCCAAGGCCATCATAAAGGAAGCGTACAATAACACCATCTTTTGCTTTTTGTATTAAAGCATCTCGAACTTTTGTACCAATTTCATCAGATTTATAAATGTAGTATTGAATATGTATATGATGTTTTGCTTGCTCTATAGCTCGCAAAATTTCTGAAAATGTTTGATCTCCGTTTGTTAAAAGTTTTGTAGTTGTTTTATCTGCAGCAGGACCGCCTCCAAATTTTTGTATGACTTCTGTTAAATGTATGGAACGTTCATTTAGTGGGACTGTGAGTAATAACTCTAGTCTTCTTCCTTCTAATATTTCACGGAATAATTTTCTTTGTTCTTCTGAACGATGGAGATGTTTTTTTCTTCTCCAGCGGCTGCGCCCGAAAATAGCGTATAATAGCACACCTATAATAGGAAGAAGTGCTAATACTAAAAACCATGCTAATGTACTTTGTGGAGATCTATTTTCTATAAAAATAACGAATGAAATTCCTACGATTGTGATGGACCATAGAGCACCGACAAATGTATATAACGAGATATACGATGTATTTAATAGGAACAGAACGATAGATACAATTGTAAATATTAATAGTAATTGAACGATAGGCTTCTTCATTTCTATATAATTCCCCTAATCTTTTTTCAATATAGACTTCTTAAATAGAAGATGTAATATGACATCTTTATTATAAGGTGTTTTGCTTTTTTTACAAAATATAGACATTTCACCTATACTTTCCGCATTTGTCCTACATACAGTGTACTATCCCATTTTTTATCCCACTCTTAACGCATATGAAAATGAAAAAATCGAAAAGGAGCGGAGAAACATGAATTATATAGAAAATAATGGATTGTATTATCGAAATCATCATGGAGGACACAATCATGGTGGGCACAATCATAACGGTGGACATCATCACCATGGAGGACACAATCACTATGATCACCATCATCATCACGGAGGCGGATGGGGCTGGGGTGGTGGTAGTTCATGGGGAGGCGGATTTTTCCCTGGAAGCTTTGCAGGAGGAGTGTTAGGCGGACTAACAGCTGGTGCATTAACAGGTGCAACAAGTGGAGGGTATTATCCGGCTCCATATCCAGTAGCTTATCCGTCGCCATACCCTGTAACGTATCCAATGCCATACCCAGGTTATCAGCAAATACCATATTCGTATTAAACTAAAAAAGAGGCTATCCTCTTTTTTAGTTTAATACGGTATTTATTTATAAAATACTTCCAAAATTAAGGTGAAAATATGTTAATATTTTGTTATTGTAATTCAAAAACATATACATTGATGTAGAGTTTTATATTATTATTCGTGAATAGTTATGTAGTATGTTCTAATTTCTATTTCGTTATTAAAAACAAAGAGATCAGATGTGAGTGGTATTAGTTGGAAACAAGGCTTGCATAGAGCCACTTAAAGGGATTGCAGTATAATAAGGTACGAAATAATTAGGGAGATGAGAAGCTACTATTTATAATTAGAACGGTATAATATTGCTTTTTATTACAAATAATATTATGTTATTTTAATCGGTCTATTCAAAAAGATAATTTATGTAATGGGCTAGTATTAGAAAATGAAATATCTCTATTTCTATGAAGAGAAACAGGTTGTGTTTTAGTCAGATAGAAGCAAGGAGAGATGCGCATGCTAGAACAGAGAGGTCATGCATTATATGACTCTTCATTGCGAGATTTAAAGTTAGCATTAGATGAGTCTTCAATTGTTGCAATTACAGATCGAAAAGGTCTTATTACATATGTAAATGATAAATTTTGTGAAATCTCTAAATACAAAAGAGAAGAATTAATTGGAAAAGATCACCGTATTTTAAATTCAGGACATCATCCAAAAACCTTTTTTCAAGACTTATGGAAGCGTATTTTGAATGGGAAAGTATGGACAGGTGAGATTCGGAATCGAGCAAAAGATGGTACATATTATTGGGTCAAAACAACAATTGTTCCATTTTTAAATGAAAAAGGAGAGCCATACCAGTTTATCGCAATTCGAAATGATATTAGTAGTAGAAAAGAAGCGGAACATAGATTGCGGCTAAGTGAAAGTCGTTATAGGGAACTTGCCTATCATGATGCTTTAACGAGTTTGCCTAACCGTTTACAATTAATAACGACCGTTAACGAATTGATTGCAGATAAAAAAGAATTTGGTATGATTTACTTTGATTTGGACCGTTTTAAATTAGTAAATGATACATTAGGTCATATGATAGGGGATTTACTTTTAAGTGAAGTTGCTTCAAGGTTGCATTATGTACTAGGAGAGAAAGATGTTCTGGCTAGGCTAGGTGGCGACGAATTTGTGCTGTTAACAAAAAATCATAGACAAGATGATATGAGTCAGTTAGCGACATCTGTGTTGTCATGTTTTCAGGCACCATTTATGCTGGAAGGCCATGAAGTATACATTTCAGCTAGTCTAGGACTTTGTTCTTATCCACAAGACGGACAAGATGTGGAAACGTTATTGAAAAACTCTGACTTAGCTATGTATAGTGCAAAAGAACAGGGGAGAAACGCTGCGTGTTTCTTTACAGATGAGCTACGCGCGAAAATAAATCGTAGAATGAAAGTTGAGTTTGCTTTGCAAAAGGCAATTCGTGATGAAGAGTTAGATGTAGCATTGCAGCCTATTATTGATTTGAAAACGAAGAGATATTCTGGTATAGAAGCTCTAGTACGTTGTATGACAGAAGACGGACCTATTTCACCAAGCGAATTTATCCCTGTAGCTGAAGAGTCTGGACTTATTATAAAACTAGGAGACTGGGTATTAGAAAAATCATGTCGCTTGTTTAAAACATTGCCGAATTATCAAGAAGGACTAAAGTTATCTGTGAATTTATCTATACAACAATTAATGCAGAAACGTTTTATTTTATCAGTACGTAGCATTTTAAAGAGAACTGGTTTTCCTCCGAACCGTTTAATATTAGAAATAACGGAAAGTATTGCAGTTCGCCATTTTGATTATATTATTGCTACATTACAAGAATTAAGAAATATGGGTGTTTTAATTGCTTTGGATGATTTCGGAACTGGCTATTCTTCCTTATATTATTTAAAACAACTACCACTGGATATTGTAAAAATTGATCGTAATTTTATTCGTGAATTTCATTATGATCACGCACAACCAGAACGAACGATTGTAAAATCCGTTATTGAAATTGCTCATAGTTTAAATTTAGCAGTAGTTGCTGAAGGAGTAGAAACAGTAGAGCAAGAGAGTTTGTTACAATCAATGAGCTGTGATTATGTACAGGGATTTTATTATGCGAAACCTTTATCTGTAGGAGAGCTAAAAGAAAAGTTAATTACAGATTTTTAATAAAAAAGAGAAGCCAGCAGCTTCTCTTTATTTAATCCGTTTTTTGTGAGTCTTTCATTAGTACTGGATAAAGAATAAGACCTAATACGAACAATCCAATTCCTAAGAAGAACGTTTTTAAATCAGCAGTTCCCGTTTTGATAACCCAAATGGAGTATACCAACGCCAATGTAGTAATGATTCCATCTTTTACTCGAGATCCTGGCAGTATATCATACGTTTCTCCTGTAATAACTAATTTTAATTGGTACAAGGTAGAAACAAGGTATGGAATTAAATAGGCTAATGTTGCTACGACGATAGCGAAACTATACGCTTCTGAAACAGTACCAGAAATCGTTGAAAATAAGAAAATTTGCGTCATTACATTTGTAATCAATAATGATTTTGCAGGACTACCTTTTTTATTTGTTTTCCCGAAAAACTTAGGGAAAAGTCCATTTTTTGCTGCCTGGTAAGGTACCTCTGAACTAACAACAATCCAGCCAACTGTAGATCCAAATAAAGATATAAGAGCGAGTAAAGCCATTATATATGCACCTTTATTTCCAATTGCTAAATTTAATGCGTCTACTAATGGTTTTTGAGACTCTTTTAAAGCATCTTGCGGAAGAGCTCCCATTGTAAGTAAAGTAATTGACATGTAAATAAGAAGAGCGATAATTAATCCGAAAATCGTAGCTTTTTTTACATCGCGCTGTGATTTTGCACGATTAGAAAGCATAACTGCTGATTCAATACCGATAAATGCCCAGAGTGTTGCAATAGCAGCTGAATTGATTTGTCCACCTAATGAGATTGATTGTCCTGCTTCATTCATAAAGGTTTGACCGTCTCCGAAATTAGATGCGTTGAAAATGAATAATGTAATTACAATAAACATTGTAAATCCAATAATTTTTGCAATGGTAGCAAGTAGATTCATGTTTCCAGCTCGATCAATATTTTGAGAAAGAATATATTGAATTCCCCAAAGCATAAGGCTACATACGAGGAAAGTTAATCCTTTTCCGAGTTCCAGTGAAAATCCATTTATTGAAAAAAGAATTTGCTTACTTTGTAAAACTGGAAAGAATGTTGATAAATATCCAGCAAAGGAAATAATAACAGATGCTGTTGCAGCCCAGTTAGCAGCCCAATATCCCCATGCCATACTATATCCTGCAACTTTACCAGCTTTTTTTGAAGGAAACATCGCTTGAGCATAGCTTTGTGGTCCAGCTTTTAATTCTGGTTTCCGAATCGCTAAATTTCCAAATACAAGTGCAATCATAAATACGCCAAGGCCTGTAATACTCCATGCGAGTGTAGAACCCATTGGCCCTGATACTTGTGCTAAATTTGCTGGAAGCATAAATACGCCACCGCCAACCATATTCCCGATAACAAATGCTGTTAAAACCCATAATCCCCATTTTTTCGTTTCCATTTTTGTTAACTCCTTTGTAGTAAGTTTTGCTTAAACATCATTTTTTACTAGCTTTTTGACAATAAAAAAAGAGCCATGTAGATAAAAAAATACCTACATGGCTCTTTCGCCAAAGCGTAGGTACAACGGGAATAACCCTTGTACCTACGCGTAATTTTTCCGCTAGGTTTCAAGGGTTACGTATGATGATGATGTTTTTGTGCAAATGTAACTACAGTTGTTGTATAAGTAAGCATAGTTCTTTGCTCCCTTTCTCCTCTGATTTTGAAGTTAGTATACTACATGTTTTTTTGAATGAAAAGAAAAATATAAAAATTTTTATAAAAATACGTTTTAAAGATTAAATATTTACCTATATTTTTCTTGTACTGGAAAATAAGTGAGAGATTGGCAGAAGAGTGAAGCATGTTATAATACATATAGAATTAGAAGGTGACAAGGGGCTATTGTAGATGATGAGTAAGTATGAACAAATTTATACAGAAATCAGTAAATCTATTGATAATAAACAATTAAAAGAGGGATGCAAAATCCCATCAGAAACAGAATTAATGAAGCAGTATGAGGCAAGCCGAGGCACGGTAAGAAAAGCTGTAGATTTACTGCAAGAGCGTGGATATGTGCAAAAAATTCATGGAAAAGGTGTTTTTGTTTTAAAGCGAAAAAATATTGAATTTAATTTTGGCGGTATTGTAAGTTTCCAAGAAGAAAATGAACGTTTAGGACGTCATTGTATTACGGAAGTTGTGGAAATGGACAAAGAAAAAGCCACAAAAGACATTGCGAAATTATTAAATGTAAAAGAAAAAACAGAGATTGACCATATTAAACGTGTACGAAATATTGATGGAGAAAAAGTAATTTTAGATATAAATCATTTTGTATCTGAGTTTATTCCAGGATTAACGAAAGAAATTGCAACTGCATCGATTTATAAATACATCGAGAAAGAGCTTGGGCTACATATTAGTTATTCGCAGAGGGTAATAGAAGTACAGCCATGTACAGAGGATGACAGAAAGTATTTAGATTTAAATGGAACAGACTATGTTGTCGTTGTGAAAAACTTTACACATTTGTATGATGGAAGTCAGTTTGAATATACAGAATCACGCCACCGTTTAGATATTTTTCACTTTTCGGATGTGGCACGCAGGAAGTAAAGAGGTGGAACAAAATATTGTTTCATCTCTTTTTTTATAAAAAAAACACAAACTCGTATATACGAGTATTGACTAACTTATATATACGAGTTAATATGTAATTGTAAACGGTATCAAAAAAAGAAAAGAGGGACGGGAATATGGGGAAAGACTATCGTAAAACAGCAGAGGAAGTGTTGCAGTATATTGGTGGGAAAGACAATATTGAACAAGCTGCACATTGTGTGACGAGGCTCCGTATCGCTTTAAAAGATGAAAGTAAAATAGATAATGATAAATTACAGTCTGTTTCATTAGTGAAAGGAGCGTTTCATAACGCTGGTATATTTCAAGTTGTAATTGGTCCAGGGGATGTAGATCGTGTTTACGCTGAATTGATAACGCTTGCAGGTATGAAAGAATCGACTGTAGCGGACGTAAAAGACTCTGGAAATCAGAAGTTAAATCCAGCTCAAAAGTTTGTAAAAATATTTTCGGATGTATTTATGCCGATATTACCAGCGATCGTAACAGCTGGTTTACTAATGGGTATTAACAATCTATTAGGCGCAAAGGACTTATTTTTTGATGGGAAAAATTTATTAGATGTTTATCCGAACTTAGGCGGGCTTTGGGATTTAATTAATATGATGGCCAATACAGCATTCGTATTCTTACCAGCACTTGTCGGTTGGTCAGCAACGAAGCGTTTTGGTGGTAGTCCAATACTAGGGATTGTTATGGGATTAATGCTTGTGCACCCGGCCTTATTAAACGCTTGGGACTATGGAAAAGCAGCGACTGGTTTAGAGGGTCAAAAGATTGAGTACTTCAATATTTTAGGACTATTCCAAATTGAGAAGGTAGGATATCAAGGACAAATTTTACCTGTTTTAGTAGCAGCATTTGTATTAAGTAAAGTGGAAATTTTCTTAAAGAAACATGTACCAAATGCAATTCAATTATTAGTTGTACCAATTACAACAATCGTTGTGACAGGTGTGTTAGCACTAGGAATTATCGGTCCGGTTACACGTCATATTGGAGATTTATTAACAGTAGGATTAGTAGGTGTATATGAAACAGTACCAGTAGTTGGAGCAGTATTATTTGGAGCGTTATATGCACCGCTTGTAATTACAGGTATGCATCATATGTTTATTGCAATTGATTTACAATTGATTGCACAACATGGCGGGACATTTATTTGGCCGATGATCGCTCTTTCTAACATTGCGCAAGGTAGTGCGGCACTTGCGATGTTCTGGATTTCTAAAAATCAAAATGATAAAAGTATGGCATCAACATCAGCCATTTCAGCATACTTCGGTATTACAGAACCAGCGATGTTTGGGGTGAATTTACGAAATAAGTTCCCGTTCTATGCAGCGATTATAGGATCTGCTGTGGCAGCGATATTCATTACATTAAATGGTGTATTAGCGCCTGCTATCGGAATTGGCGGATTGCCAGCATTTATTTCTATCATTCCGAAATCGATTCCAATGTTTATTGTAGGAATGATTATTGCAGTTGTAATCCCGTTTACTTTAACATGGTTATTTGCAAAAAGAGTCAAACAGAAATAGGAGGAAGTTAAACATGAAGGATTGGCATAAAAGTGTAGTCTATCAAATTTATCCGAAGAGCTTTAATAGTTATTACAATAGAGAAACCGGGGATATAAAAGGTGTTACAGAGAAACTAGATTATTTAAAAGAACTCGGAGTGGATTATATATGGTTAACACCGATATACCAATCACCACAAAATGATAATGGATATGATGTAAGTGATTACTACAGCATTGATCCATCTTACGGAACGATGGAAGAGTTTGAAGAACTTTTAGCAGAAGCGAAAGTACGTAACATTGAGATTATGCTTGATATTGTTGTAAATCATAGTTCGACTGAACATAAGTGGTTTAAAGAAGCGAAGGAAGATAAAAATAGTCCATATCGTAATTACTATATTTGGCGTGATGAAAAAAATAATTGGCAGTCTAAGTTTGGTGGATCTGCTTGGAAATATGATGAGAAGACGGAGCAATATTATTTACATTTATTTGATGAAACACAAGCTGATTTAAATTGGGAAAATGAAAAACTTCGTGAAGAAGTATATGATATGATGCGTTTTTGGCTGGATAAAGGAGTAACAGGATTCCGATTAGATGTCATTAACTTAATTTCAAAAGACCAATATTTCTTAAACGATGAAGGTAGTACTGCGACAAGTGATGGACGCAAGTATTATACAGATGGTCCGCGTGTTCATGAATATTTACAAGAGATGAACCGAAATGTTTTTGCAGGAAAAGATGTAATTACAGTTGGAGAAATGTCATCTACGACAATTGATCATTGTATTAAATATTCTAATCCTGAGCGTAATGAATTAAGCATGACGTTTAGTTTCCATCATTTAAAAGTAGATTATCCGAATGGTGATAAGTGGACGAAAGCAGAGTTTGATTTTATTAAATTAAAAGAGATTATGTCTAGCTGGCAAATTGAAATGCAAAAAGGCGGAGGATGGAATGCGTTATTTTGGTGTAATCATGACCAGCCTCGCATCGTGTCACGCTTTGGTGATGATGGAAAGTACCGAAACGAATCTGCAAAAATGTTAGCGACAGCCATGCACATGCTGCAAGGAACGCCTTATATTTATCAAGGGGAAGAAATCGGTATGACGAATCCTAAATTTGAGTCCATCGAGCAATATCGTGATGTGGAATCGTTAAATATATACGATATAAAGCTAAAAGAAGGGCTATCAAAAGAAGAGATTATCGGGATTTTAAAGCAAAAATCTCGTGACAACTCTCGCACTCCGATGCAGTGGAATGAAGAGATGAACAGTGGTTTTACAACAAGTACACCTTGGATTTCAGCGGCTGAAAACTTTAAAGAAATAAACGTAGAGAAGGCATTAGAAGATAAAGAGTCCGTATTTTATCATTATAAAAAGTTAATAGAACTTAGAAAAACATATGATGTAATTACAGAAGGAGAATATGCTATTTTGGATAAAAATGACCCTAAAATTTGGGCATATACTCGTACTACAGAAAGTGAAGTACTACTTGTTATAAATAACTTCTATGGAGAAGAAATAACGTACTCTGTACCAGCGCACGTTCAATTAGATGGAATGAAACAAGAAGTACTACTGTCGAATTATAAAGATGCTAGCAAGGATATTACAAAACTTAGCTTAAGACCATATGAATCAATTGTGTATCGATATACGAAATAAAAGGTTGTATGCCGCATGGGCATACAACCTTTTATTTTAGGACACCACTGTACAAAATGTTTACCTCTACCTCAGGTTTGAATTTTACTTTTGCATAATCTTTATTCCAATTTTTCTTCTTCCATAAGTCAGGGTGATAGGCGATAAGGTGTCTGCCGATACCGAAAGCATCACAGTTTGCTTTTTGTAACTTTTTCGTTATCTTTTTAGCTTCTTTCGTAAGTTGTGTAGACAATTCTTTATTTAGTTTTTTTCTTTCATCCATTTTGTAAAGATTATCTCTCGGAGCTTCAAGCGCTATAACTTTTAATTGGAGCTTAATGTGAGCATAAACATTTCCTTTTTTATCTGTTGTTATTTTTAAGTCGCGTTTTAACTTTCGATTGCTAATTTCCATTGTTAAATAATCAGATGTTTTCTCTGATTCATCGCTAGTAAGCTTTTGGGTTATACGGGCACTTGTTCCCATTTTTCCAGTTAATAATACGAATAAAACAGATTGTTTCAAAGGTAAATGCCCAGTTAATTTATCATTATTAAATAAAGCTAGACCGTTTGTAATCACTTCTTTTCCTTTTATTTTTATAGAAGGGAGGGTAAAGTCTTTACCGGGATCTAACATTTTTGTAGCAGCTGTTTCTAAAGTTTCTTTTGGAAACACACTCATATCTTCTAAACTTTTCACTTTTTTCTTTAGAAAATCTCCAATTAGTAAATTTCCTACTTTCTTTTTTTCTAGTATCTCGGATGTTTCACCATCTACTGCAATAAGTTTTACTAAAGCAGTTGGGTTTGTTGGGTCCCGAAAGCTGACATCTAAATAAGGTAATATACCTTTTTTTAGGATTTTGGTTCCGAGTAATTGAACGCCATATTTAAAATAGCGAATATTCCCAGTCACATTTTTTTTTAGGGCATCGCTTGTATCCCTTATGTTATGCCCGTTTGCTGAATGTATTTCATTTTCGAATGAAGATTGCTCGCCGCTTGAACTTTTTACGAGTTCAAGCGTTTGCTGAAGTTTATTCTCTTCCGTAATATCATAACCAATGCTATAAGCTAATCTGGCTTCTCTTAATGGCTCTTGATCCCAACAGCCAGAAAGGAGGGAACTAGTACATAATATAAAAAGTAATTTAACTCTTTTTTGGAACATACTGTTCTCCTTTCTTATTTCTTATTACTGAATAAAGTAGAAATAAAAGAGGGAGGACAACGATGAAAATATACGTGAACTTATCAGTGAAAGTTGAAATTACTTTTAATTCTTCAGGTGTATCTATAAATAAGGCTACACTAAAAGCAATAATACCGACGATTGGAACAGCTTTTTTATGATTAGCAAGATTGAATATATGCCCAACTCCGATTGAAGCAGCGCAATAATAACTAGCAATAGAAGCCACAACTGTTATCATCCATATTGGTATGAATAGTAAATCCGTCCGGTCTATAATCCCGATATGTAAGGAGCGTAATAAGTAAGCAACTGGTTCTGGAATAAGCTCGATTTGTTTTGGGCTAAATACGATATAGCAAATCCAAACAGTAAAAGTATAAAAAAGAGTTACAAATCCGTTAGCGATAGAAATTGCCTTCAGTTTTGCCACAGAACTCCCGTTTACTTTTGGGAAAGCGATAAGAATGATTTCAAAACCATACATGGCTGTAATTGTTTCCTTGGATGCTTGAATTATATTCCACCAGCCGGCTTCTGTAATGGGAAAAATATAAGAGAAATCAGCTCGAGAAAGCCCTAGGGCAATTAAAAGAGCCATGGGCAAAATGAGAATAGAAGCCATGACATAAAATCGTACGATGACTTTAAATGTATTATAGGCTATATAGCAGCAAGCTATCGTAAATAGTAAGAGAATTGCGTACCAAGGGGTCGCTTGTAAAACCCACACTTTAATGACATTACAAGCATTTAACATAACTGTCATACCGATAAGAGTAAAATAAAAAACATAAGCAAAGCCTAATAGTTTTCCAAACTTATTACCAAATAGCATACAAACACTTTCATACATATCTGCATCAGGGAATCGTTTTAAGAAAAGCCACATTAGTAAAATAATAAGCTGAATCGCAAGCCCGGCGATGAGCGCGGAAATCCATCCACCACCTTTTGCTATTGGGTGAAGACGGTTAGGCAGGGAAAGTATACCCACTCCAATTTGGCATTGAATAACGAAAAAGGTAAATTGAACGAGCGAAATTTTACTTTGCGTGTTTGTCACCGTCCTCATCCTCTCTCGTTACATGTTGGCGCTGCATTTTTTTCGGTTTTGGATCATGTGGTCGTTCCCAAAATGACCAAATTGGTAGTCTTACAAAAGAATCTTTCATATCTTTAATCCGCATTGGTGCAACAGGAGAAAGATATGGTGTATGAAAAGAATGAAGCTGACATAGGTGAACGAAAGTTATAATTAGACCGAATGATATTCCGACGTATCCGAATATAGCAGCAAGAATCATTAATGGAAAACGAAGAATTCGAACTGCTGAACTCATATCGTTTGATGGAACGAGAAAAGATGAGATGGCAGTTAAAGCTACAACGATAATCATTGTGTAAGAAACGAGTCCAGCTTTTACAATCGCATCACCAATTACTAAACCACCTACAATACCGATTGTTTGTCCAACTCGGCTTGGCAAGCGAATACCAGCTTCCCGTAATAACTCGAAAATTAGCTCCATTAAGAGAGCTTCAAAAATAGGAGGAAGTGGTACTTTCTCTAATGAAGCTTTAATTGTATACACAAGTTCAAGCGGCAATACATCAGGATGAAAGGCTACGGTTGCGATATATATAGCTGGTAAGAGAAAAGCAATTAAGAAACTCACTAAGCGAATCATTCGGACGAAAGATCCAACAATCCAGCGGTTATTATAATCATCTGGTGATTGATAGAAAGCGAATAACGTAACAGGAACGATAAGTGCTGTTGGATCTCCGTCAGATAAAATAGCAACTCGGCCTTCCATTAAATTAGCGACAGTTCTATCTGGTCGCTCTGTATTTAATTGTTGTGGAAATGGTGAGAAAGACGTATCCTCTATAAATTCTTGTATATATCCCGGAGGCATAAGTGCATCTGTCTTAATCGTTTCTAACCTTCTTTTTACTTCTGTAACTAAATCGTCATTCGCTATGTTTTGCATATAAGCAATTGCCACTTTCGTATGCATTTCTTCACCAAGTGTGAAATATTTAACGACGATATTTGGACTTTTTATGAGCTTACGAATCGAAGCTAAATTAGTTGCTAGATCCTCTACAAAACCAGTATGTGGACCGCGCACAATCCCTTCATTATCAGGCTCTGCTATATCTCGCTTTAAAGATAAAGCTGTTTCGAAAATAAAAAAACTGTCGACGTGTTCATGAAAATATAAGGATTTACCTTGTAATAAAAGCTGCACACCATAATTTAAATTCGTTTCTTTTTTCATATTTAATGTAGAAAAAGCTTTATCTAAAGATAAATCCGATCGCGTTAATAATGGCTCAAGAGCTAATTGATGAATTAGATTTGGGTCTGCTAAAGATTCGATATATAAGATTGTTCCTTTTCCGTTTTGAAATGGGACATCTAATTTTTTTATATCATCAGAATGAGAAAGTTTATTTTCAATGTAATTAATGTTCTCAGGGAGTGATGGAAACATATGCTTTTGGCCCGTACTCTCTTGTTGTTCTTTTTTCTCTGTCATAATTTCCACCTCTTTTAGATAAAGTTACTTCTGTTAATTTTTGCTTTTTGTGAGAAATTTATGCTTGGATTATTTTTGACAAAGTAGCTTGAAAGTTACGTTACGTCATCTTTTATACTATAGAAAATAGGGTATAGGGGATGATATAAATGACTTTGAGGGATATGTGGGGATGGAAAGAAATTTTATATTTATTTATGTTTGTATTTGTTATTGTTCTAGTAACTGTTGAATCTCTTTTTTATAAATATATTTTAGAAATAATAGGTAACTCACTATATGCTGGAGTATTAATGGGCTTTATAATGGCAGTGATATTTACTACTGTAGTTTATCTTTTTTGTATCAAAAGATATAAACTCTCGTGGAAAGATATTGGAATTCGGAAGCTTTCATGGAAAGATCTTTTATGGACAGTTGGAGCGGTTATTTTCTTAATTGTAGCTAGTATTGCTGTATTAGTGATAATGGAGAAAATGGGTATTTCCTTTGAAAATAGTAAGACGGAGACGGTCCAAAATGATAAATCAATCTATTCATTCTGTATCGTGGTAATTGGAGCAGCAATTATATCACCAATCTATGAAGAGATTTTATATCGAGGTGTTTTTTATACATTTTTTCGTGATAGATATGGCATGTGGGGCGGTATGTTTATTAGTTCCATAATATTTACCGTTGTCCATATCCCTACATATAACACATTACTGGTGAATTTTTTGAGTGGGGTAGTATTTGCATGGTTATATGAGAAAACAAATTCTATTTTATCAGCTATGATTGCCCACGCATTATTCAATTTCATAGCAGTACTTCTAACATTTGTGTCGAATTAAGAAGATATATAGGAGGGATATATATGGAAATAGCTGTAGAACGTGTTTTTACGAAAGAGATTTTAAAAAGAGCAGTGAATTTGTTTCATGTAACAGTAGAAGAAAAGCCACTTGGAGATTTTGAGAATTATATTTTTAAGGCGAAGGGTGATAATGATGAAGATTATGTATTACGTTTAACACATTCTTCTCATCGTTCTAAACAAGAGGTAGAGGCTGAACTAGATTTTTTACGATATGTTGCGGAGAATGGGGCAAAGGTAGCAGGACCTCTTTATTCAACGTCTCGAAATCTCGTAGAAGAAATCGTAGCAGAGGATGGGACTTTCTTTTTCGCTTCTTTATTTATATATGCAAAAGGTGAGCAAGTAAAAGGAGCAGAATCGCCTTATTGGGGAGATGCTTATTTTGAAGCGTGGGGAAAAGCGATTGGGCAACTGCATCGCCTTACAATGGATTATCCTAAAACAGACTACCGTGATACGTGGGAAGAAGACGAAAGTGGAATTGTTAATGAATTAGAAGATGGTCAAGTGAAAGAGATTGCAGCAGTATTAATGGATGAAATTAAGGCTCTTCCAGTTGAAAGAGAAACGTTCGGTCTTATGCACGGTGATATTCATCAAGGTAATTTTCATTATGATGGTAAAGAGCTAACAATCTTTGATTTTGATGATGCTGCTTATAATTACTTTATACATGATTTAGCGATGGTTTTATACTACTCTGTTCTATTTACACCGTGGACAGCAGAAGAGAAGACAGATTTTGCTCGTAAACAGTTACAAGTGTTACGAAAAGGATATGAGTATGAGCACAGGCTGGCGGATAGTTGGTATGAATCGTTACCACTATTTTTACGTTTACGTGATATAGGTTTATATGGAACGCTTCAAAAGAAGTTTAAAGGGAAAGATATGCCTGATAACTTCTTGAAATTATCAGAAGAGCTATACGAAAGAATTATTAAAAGAGAAGCAATTGTGAATATATAATACATTTAGTTCAAAACAAAGTATATAAAACAAATATATACTTTGTTTTTTTATACAAAAATATGTTTACTTTATTAAAATAATATTGTCCTAGATTCGGTATACACTTATAATTTTATATATATTCTGAATATTCTTTATAAAAAAGGAGGGGGAATGTTGGAAGCTTTCGTAAATTGGTTAAATAATATTGTTTGGAGTCCAGCACTTGTTTATTTATGTTTAGGAGTAGGTTTATATTTTTCTATTCGAACGAAGTTTTTACAAGTAAGACATGTAGGAGAAATGGTGAAGCTGACATTTCAAGGGGAAAAATCAGAAGCTGGTGTTTCTTCATTCCAAGCGTTAGCACTTTCGTTATCAGGACGTGTTGGAACAGGGAATATCGCTGGGGTAGCAACAGCGGTTGCATTCGGTGGACCAGGAGCTGTATTTTGGATGTGGGCAGTAGCCTTTTTAGGGGCAGGATCAGCTTATGTAGAATCAACACTCGCGCAAATATATAAGACGAAACATCAAGGGCAGTTTCGTGGTGGACCTGCTTATTACATCGAAAAAGGTCTAGGTGTGAAATGGTATGCTTTAGTATTCGTTGCAGCGACAATTCTTGCAACTGGGCTTTTATTACCGGGCGTGCAAGCAAATAGTATTGCTGTAAGTTTAGAAACGGCTTTTGGTATTAATACTACCGTATCAGGGGCTATATTAGTTGTCGTATTAGCTCTTATCATTTTCGGTGGAGTAAAGCGAATTGTTAACGTAGCGCAAGTTGTCGTACCGTTTATGGCAATAGGCTATATTTTAGTAGCTTGCGTCATTGTTGCTATGAATATTGAAAAATTGCCAGAAGCATTTATGTTAATTATAAGAAGTGCATTTGCATTAGAAGCTGCTTTCGGTGGTATTATCGGTTTAGCAATCTCTTGGGGGGTAAAACGTGGTATTTATTCCAATGAAGCAGGACAAGGGACTGGACCACACGCAGCAGCTGCAGCCGAAGTATCACATCCAGCTAAGCAAGGGTTAGTACAAGCATTTTCCGTTTACATTGATACATTATTTGTTTGTTCAGCAACAGCATTTATGATGATTATTACAGGCATGTATAACGTATTTGATGCAAGCGGAAAAAATTTTATCGTTAATAAACTAAACGGCGCTCAGCCAGGACCAGGATATACACAGGCGGCGGTAGAATCTGTTTTCCCTGGATTTGGAAATGGTTTCGTTGCAATCTCGTTATTATTCTTCGCGTTTACAACAATTATGGCGTATTACTACATTGCAGAAACGAATATCGCGTACTTAAATCGTGATAAAGACCGTCCTTGGATGTCTATGGTATTAAAATTTGTATTTTTAGGAGCTGTATTCTACGGTTGTATAAAAACAGCAGCAACGGCTTGGGCTTTAGGCGACATTGGGGTAGGAATTATGGCATGGGTAAATATCATTGCGATTTTATTGTTACAAAAACCTGCATTAGTCGCATTAAAGGATTATGAAAAACAGAAAAAAGAAGGAAAAGATCCAGTATTCGATCCAGGGCCATTAGGAATTAAAAATGCTGATTTTTGGGAGCATGAATACGGGAAAGATAAGAAAGAAGAAGTATCTTAATCGAATAAAAATGAAGAAGCAAAGGGGAAACCCTTTGCTTTTTTTATGGACAAATTGAAGCTAAAAGTTATTTTTGGGACTATTTTTGAATATAAAAAGAATGTACATGCATTGTTAGGGGAAGGGGGAGTATGTTGATAGAATTTCGTAATGTAAATAAATATTATGGTAACTTTCAAGTTTTGAAAAATATTAATGTGCAAGTGAAAAAAGGTGAAGTAGTAGTTGTTGTCGGGCCTTCAGGATCAGGAAAAAGTACATTGCTTCGATGTATAAATCAATTAGAGGCAATTACAGATGGAGAATTAATTGTACAAAATACAGAGGTACACAATAAAAAAACGGACATGAATGACTTGCGGCGAAATATTGGAATGGTCTTTCAACATTTTTATTTATATCCACATAAAACTGTTCTTCAAAATATTACACTAGCACCTATTAAAGTAAATAAAATTTCAAAAGAGGAAGCTGAGAAAACGGCGATGTTTTATTTAGAGAAAGTAGGAATCCCTGAAAAGGCCAGTGTATATCCACATCAATTATCTGGTGGACAACAGCAACGGGTGGCAATTGCTAGAGGACTTGCGATGCAGCCGGAAATTATGCTATTCGATGAGCCTACGTCTGCTCTTGATCCAGAGATGATCGGGGAAGTACTTGATGTTATGAAAACGCTAGCTAAAGAAGGGATGACGATGGTCGTTGTCACGCATGAAATGGGATTTGCTAGAGAGGTAGCAGATAGGATCTTATTTATGGATGATGGCCAAATTATTGAAGATACAACACCGGCGAACTTTTTTGCAAACCCTGAACAAGAAAGAGCCCGTTTATTTTTAAGTCGGGTACTAAATCATTAGAGGAGGAATTTCATGCTTAAAATGAAAAAGTTATTTACTTTAATCGTATTTTCATGTTTATTCGTGCTTGTTGTTGCTGGATGCGGAAGTAAAAAAGATGAGGCGAAAGAAACGAATACGAAGCAAGGCGGGGCCGTTGAGCAAATTAAGAAGCGCGGGAAACTAGTAGTTGGGGTGAAGAATGATACGAACTTATTTGGATTGAAAAACCCTTCCACAGGGCAGGTAGAAGGATTTGATGTTGATGTTGCAAAGGCGCTTGCCAAAAAAATTCTCGGAGATGAAAAGAAGCTAGAGCTGAAAGAAGTAACGTCTAAAACGCGTATTCCACTACTGAAAAATGGTGACATTGATGCAATTATCGCAACAATGACAATTACGGAAGAACGTAAAAAAGAGGTCGATTTTTCAGATGTATATTTTAAAGCAGGGCAATCGTTACTCGTGAAAAAAGGGAGCGAAATTAAAAGTATTGATGATGTGAAAAAGGGTGTGAAGGTGTTAGCCGTAAAAGGTTCAACATCGACAAATAATATTCGTCAAAAGTCACCGGAAGCGACTGTATTAGAATTTGAAAATTACAGTGAGGCATTTACAGCGTTAAAGGCAGGTAAAGGTGATGTGTTAACGACAGATAATGCGATCCTTTACGGAATGGCAAAACAAGATTCTAATTATGAAGTAGTAGGAAAAATTTTCACAGATGAACCGTATGGAATTGCAGTGCAAAAAGGGGCAGATGATTTAACGAAAGAGATTAATACTTTAATTAAAGACATGAAAGCAAGCGGGGAGTATGACAAATTATATGAGAAGTGGATTGGACAAAAACCAGAAAAGTAGATAGTAAAAGTGAGAGGATGAGAGTACTCATCCTCTTCTTGTAAAGAAAGAGGGGAGAATATGTGCCTGATTTTTCTATATTAACGAATAACATTGATATGTATTTAGAAGGGTTTAAATATACAGTTATGTCTAGTGTAATTGCATTGATAGGTAGTTTTATTTTAGGAGTAATTTTGGCAGTAATGCGTATTGCACCTATTCGCATTTTAAATTGGATAGGATCAGCTTTTGTGGAGTTTGTAAGAAATATTCCACTTGTATTAATTGCATTTATATTCTATTTTGCTTTACCTGTAATAGGAATTACTTTAAATGGTTTTGTAGCAGGAACAGTTACGCTTACGGTATATACGGCAGCTTTTATTGCAGAAGTAATTCGCGCTGGTATTTTATCCGTTGCAAAAGGTCAAATGGAAGCAGCACGTTCCTCAGGATTAACGTATGTACAGGGAATGTATTATATTGTTTTACCCCAGGCGATGAAAATCGTAATCCCTCCTTTAGGAAATCAATTTCTCAATTTAGTAAAAAACTCTTCCATACTCGGAATTATCGCTGGTATGGATTTAATGTATCAAGGAGATTTAATTTCAACGAAGACATTTGTTACGTTCGATGTCTATATATTTGTCGGAATGTTTTATTTAATATTAACAATTCCGCTCAGTATGCTAGTGCGTTATTTAGAAAAACGCTTAGCAAAGGAGGCGGTGTAAATGGATTTCAAGGGAGCAATTACAGGAGATCATATTCTATTTTTATTAAAAGGATTACTTATAACATTAGAGGTAGCGCTCATAGCAATTGTACTTAGTTTTATTATTGGAAGTGTAATCGGTATATTGCGCTACACGAAAATACCTTTCGTCTCACAAGTATTAGGAGTTATAGTTGAAGTGATTCGAAACTTACCACTACTGTTAATTATATTTTTCACGTATTTTGCACTTCCAGAAGCAGGCTTGAAATTAGAAATTATAACAGCTGCAATTGTTGCTTTAACAATATTTGAGGCAGCAATGATATCTGAAATTGTTAGAAGTGGTCTATTGTCTATTGAAAAAGGGCAGGTTGAAGCGGCAAGATCTTCGGGATTAACGTATGTTCAAGCGCTTTGGCATATTATTTTGCCACAAGCATTAAGGAGAATGGTTCCGCCGCTTGTCAGTCAATTTATTTCATTGCTGAAGGATACGTCGCTAGCGGTTGTTATATCACTCCCTGAGCTTATGCATAATGCTCAAATTATTAGCGGACAAAATGTGAATTACATGATTCCGACGTTTATAGTAGTAGCTTGTATGTACTTTATCGTAAATTATAGTTTATCAATTTTATCGAGAAGATTAGAACTCCGTTGACTCTTACAATATATGTAAGGGTTTTTTCCTTGTTTCTCCTTATTTTCCTCTAAATAGAATCTAAATCTTGCAATAATTCGATTTTTATATTGTTTTATCAGAAAAGTTTTAATTTTATATAGAAAATGTAATCGCTTTCGTGTATATTTTTATTATCAGAAAATTTTAACAGGATATAGGGGTATGGTAGGGGGAGGATTTAGATGCAGCAACCAACGAATGAGAAATTACATCGTACGATGAAGAGTAGACATTTATTTATGATCGCACTTGGTGGTGTAATCGGAACTGGTTTCTTCTTAGGTTCAGGTTACACCATTAATCAGGCTGGACCAGGGGGAGCCATCCTTTCATATTTAGTAGGCGGATTTATTATGTATTTAACAATGCTTTGTCTTGGAGAGTTAACGGTAGCGATGCCGGTTTCAGGATCTTTCCAAAAGTATGCGACGAAGTTTATTGGACCAGGAACGGGCTTTATGATTGGCTGGTTATACTGGCTCGGCTGGGCAGTAACAGTGGGTCTAGAATTAACGTCAATCGGTTTAATGATGAAAAGATGGTTTCCAAATGTTGATGTTTGGGTATGGTGCCTTGTATTCGGCGTTATTTTATATGCTTCAAACGCAATTTCGGCGAAAAGTTATGCTGAATTAGAATTTTGGTTCTCTAGTATTAAAGTAATTACAATTCTTGCATTTGTTGTGCTTGGTGGTAGTGCATTATTAGGATTTATATCATATGACGGAAAAGAAGCAGCACCTCTTTTCTCTAACTTTGTAAGCGATGGTGGACTTTTCCCGAATGGACTAGCTGCCGTATTACTTACAATGATTACAGTTAACTTCTCGTTCCAAGGAACAGAGTTAATCGGAATTGCAGCGGGAGAAAGTGAAAATCCAGAAAAAACAATTCCACGTGCGATTCGTAATACAGTATGGCGCATTATGTTATTCTTCATTTTAACAATGACGATTTTAGTAGGATTAATTTCTTGGAAAGAAGCAGGCGTAATTGAAAGTCCATTCGTAGTCGTATTTGATAAAATTGGTATTCCATACGCAGCTGATATTATGAACTTCGTTATTATTACTGCGTTATTATCTGTAGCGAACTCTGGATTATATGCAGCGACGCGTATACTATGGTCACTTGCAAATGAGGGAATGGCACCAACTTCCTTCCAGAAAGTAAATAAGCGTGGTATTCCAATTACAGCGCTAGTCGTAACGATTGCGGTAGCTGGATTATCTCTATTCACAAGTTTCCTTGCAGAAGATACAGTATACATGTATTTATTATCGATAGCTGGTTTATCGGCTGTTTCAAGTTGGATCATTATTGCTCTATCGCAACTTCGCTTTAGAAGTCAGTATATAAAAGGCGGAGGAAAGTTAGAGGACTTAAAGTATAGAACACCACTATACCCAATTGTCCCGATTTTAGCCTTAATTACAAATAGCATTGTTGTTATTAGTTTAGCGTTTATTCCTGAACAAAGAATGGCGTTATACTGTGGTATTCCATTTATCATTTTCTGCTATATATATTATTATATTAGTAAGAAACGGCAGAAACCGATGAAAGTGGAGATGGAAAAAACAAATGAAACTAACAATCAAACACGATGATATAGAAGCAGATTTATCGTATGGTCAATTAGCGATTGGAAAAGAAAACGGGTATTCACCGTTACAATTACTCATTTCTTCTATCGCAGGATGTAGTGCAATTGTCTTTCGAACAATTTTAGAAAAGAAACGTATTACATATGATACGTTTACAATCGAAACTGAAATTGGTAGAAGTGAAGCTTTATCGAAGCCAGTTGAAAGTGTTCATTTGCACTATAAAATTAAAGCAGAAAACATTACAGAAGAGCAGCTGGACAAGGCGCTGCAACTTGCAGTGAAAAATTGTACGATTGTTCAATCTGTAAAAGATAGTATAAAGGTTACGGAAACAATTGAACTAATAAAATGAAACATAAAAACGTGAGAATACGGCTCTCACGTTTTTATGTTTTTAATAAAGGGAGAAAGTATGATGGAATGTTTAGGTTGTAAATTAGCAAATGAAGAGGAAAAAATATATAAAATATATGAAGATGACTATGTAACATGTTTTTTAGATCATGAACCTTTCTATACAGGACATACTTTAATTGTGCCAAAGCAACATGTTGTAGAAGTAGACGAATTAGATGATGTTGTAGCAAAATCCATTATGGATGCTTCTAAGCTGATTGCAAAAGCGATTAAGGTATTATATAAACCTGACGGAATTACGATTTGTCAAAATGGTGGAATCTTTAATGAACTTACGCACTATCATATGCATGTTGTACCGAGATATAAAGAGCGTTCATTTGCTGAGTTTTATACGGTACAATCGGGAGAAAAGAAGAATCATAATTTGGAAGAAATAAAGACGTTGTTAAAAGAAGAGATAGAGCAAGTGTTGCTGACTGAAAAGGCATAAGAGGAATGTTCTTTATGAAACAGTCAGGAAAATTCGAATAAACAAAAGCCCGATTTCTTAGTTAAAATAGAGAAATTGGGCTTTTGTTTATTCTATTATTAAATTTTATCTATAAAAAGATTTTGCAGTGTCACAAAGTTACAGTGCTCATTCGTTATATAGAGTGAGAGGAGGAATTATATGAAAGTTACAAACAAAGATTATGAAAAGATGGAAGAGCTATATGAGTTGTATGAACAAAAAATTTATTATGTAGCTTATTCTATTTTAAATAATATTCAACAGGCTGAAGATGCGGTTCAAGAGACGTTTATTACTCTTTATAAGAACTTGGAAAAGCTCCATAGCTTGAGCACTGAAGAGCTTAAACGCTATATTTTGAGGGTCGCGAAAAACAAGGCGATTGATAGTTACCGGAAAAATAAACGACATGAAACATTTTTAGAAGAATATGAAAGAGAATCAATAGAAGCAGTAGATGAAAATATTGAAGAGTGGGAAAAACGTAAAATGTCTGAGGTTCAAATTGATACATTGCTAAAAGAGTTAAATGAATCTAACAGACAGGTGTTTAAGTACAAAGTCTTCTATAACTTAACGTATCAAGAAATTTCAAGTGTAATGGGGATTACGGAGGCTAATGTCCGCAAGCAGTTTGAACGCGCTCGAAAACGAGTCCAAAATATGATAGGAGGTATACAACATGACGAATTCAAAGAACTCCAAAGAAATATATGAACTTGCTGAAAAAATTGCTTTAGATGATTTTGATAAATCCGAAGAACAACATGAATTTTCACATACATATACGCGCAAAAAGAAATTGTTTATGGAAGAAATGAAGCTGAGAGGCGAGCGACCACAGAAAAAGCGTAAAAGACATCGTATGTTAATCGCTGCTGCCTGTTTATTAATTGGTATGCCAACAACTGTTTTTGGTGCAGTGAAAGTCTATAATATGATTGTTCAAAAACAAAATTACGAAGTAAATGTTTCCTTAACAAATAAGGATTCGAAAAAGAGTAATCAGTGGTATAAGTTGAAGATTGGTAAATTGCCAGAAAATATGGAAGCAATTGATGATAGTGCTATGAAATATTCATTTAAAGATAACGACGCAATGGGCGGGTTTTCATTTGTTCTTTCGAGAGTGGGAGAAAATGCGGATTTTCAAACTTTATATTCAAAAAGTTATGAAGAAAAAGAGATAAATGGCAGGAAAGCAGTAATTGTCCATAAAGAAACTGGAAACAACAACGTAATGTTTGACAGAAAGGTCTTTCTCTTTTTTGAGAAAGAAGGGATTATGTTAGAAAGTTATATTGGATCCGATGTAAACGAAGAACAAATGATAGATGTGTTAGGGAGTATTTCACTTGAGCCTACGTCAAAAGAAAAGGCATCATATATAGCAGATTATGATGAAAATCGCTTTACCAAAGCAGCTGAACCGAAAGAAAATAAGGTGATTCCATTGAAAAAAGATAGTAAACGACTATTTCATATAGGACAAAAGGTTCCAGTAACGATATCTATGGATAACAGCCAAATTGAATATGTGATAGAAAAAGTTGAAGTCTTTGATTCAATTAAAGATTTTAAACAAGAGAATTTTAATGAACTTGGCCTAGAGATATTAAGCAAGAATAAGGCTTTAGATCAGATGGGAAAATTACTATCGTACAGACGAGATGAATATAAATTAGGGAATGGTAAAGATTCAATTGATACATTAGTAGATTCGAAATTAGTTAATGTTAAATTTGTCTATTTAACAACAACAGTGAAAAATATTGGTAAAAAGTCGACAGAAGAAATCTATATGCATCCATCCATAAAACAGCTTAAATTTGAAGGGAATGCATGGAACTACGCTAAAGAAGAGGGAATGGACGCAACGCGTATTATGACGGGTGAAGTTGATTACTTGGAACCTCACGGAGACGGGAAAAGCTTTTATAATATTGGCAGTATCACACCAGGACAAACGGTGAAGGTTAACTTAGGTTATTTTGTAGATGAGGATAAACTAGATTCAATCTTTTTGGATGCTTTCCATTACAGAGGGAATGGTGGCACTGAAAATATGAATGCGGAATATCGTTGGTGGATTGATATTCGTCAATAGTAACAAAGAGACTAAAAAGCTGCTTACATCTAGCAGCTTTTTTCGTCTTCATACATATGTAAAATTTCTTTCGCACGTATACGTAAACTATCTATCAATTCTTTCGGTTCTAACACTTTTGCATCTTTTCCAAGTCTATAAAATAAAGGAGTAATAAAGTTAATCTCACCTTTATCAATTGTTGAGTGTATATATCCTGTCCCATCCTCGTTTACTATAACGAATTCCTCAAGATAAGGAACGCTTTTACATTGGCGTACGCCTTCTGTTGTCAGTAAAACATGTAACTGAGTAGGGATGTGTACTACGTTAGAGTTAGAGGCAAACCACTCTTCTAAATTCATGAATGTATCCTCATTTTCTTCCGTTGATAATATGGAAAGAATACGATCGATGCGATACAGTAATACTTTTTTTCTACCGAAGTCATAGGACGGTAAGTACCATAACCCGTCGTGAGCATATACACCAATCGGATGAACATGTTTTGTTTTTATCCCTGATTTAGATTCGTATTGAAAGTGTAAATTTTTATTTTCAATAGCCGCTGTTAACACTTCGTTTAAAAGTGGGGTCTCAATTGTTCTCTTCGGATTCCAAAAGGCGATATAAGAACGTATTTTATCAACTTTCACTTTCGCATCATGTTGTAGGGAGCTATACAGTTTATGTGTAACGGAATTGATTTCTGTGTTAAAAGGTAAGTCGCGATAGTAACTTAAAGATTGAAAAGCAAAAAAGATAGAGACTGCTTCTTCTTCCGTAAATAAAATAGGCGGAATTACTCTATTCGTTAATACTTTATAGCCGCCGTTACGACCTTGTTCTGCGTAAATGGGCAACCCCATATCACTTAAATCTAAAATGTATCTATGGACAGTACGAACGGAGATATTAAATTCATCAGCTATTTCTTGCGCTGTAAATGTCTTTTTGGCAGAAGCAAATATAAGAATATCTAATAAGCGTTTAGCTTTTGACAAATGTATCACCTTTTCTTTTTAACGTGACATAAATTGTCATGTTTTATTGTTAGTATATTGTTTACATCATATGTTATCAAGATGAGATACAAGGAGGAAAAGATATGTCACGTGAAATAGTTTTATTTATTGCGGCGAGCTTAGATGGATATATTGCGAAAGAAAATGATGATTTAGAGTGGTTAATGGAAACGGAAGGAGAGGGAGATAACGGTTATACAGAAATGTACGAAACGATTGATACAATAATTATGGGAAAGAAAACGTACGATTATGTAGTAGAGCATACGGAAACATTCCCGTACTTAGATAAAGCATGTTATGTTTTTTCTCGTTCAGAAAAAGGTTCAGACGGAAACATGGAATTTGTAAATGAAGATGTAGTGGAGTTTACAAAAAGGTTAAAAGCACAAGAAGGGTCTAAAATATGGATGGTTGGTGGAGGAGAGCTACTGAGAGAATTCTTTAAGAATAATCTAATTGATGAATATGTTGTTACGATTACACCGCATATATTAGGTTCTGGAGTTCCGTTATTTCAAGACAAGAACCCAGAAATTAATTTAACTTTGATGGATACGAAACGTTTTGGGCAATTTGTAAATTTATATTATAAAGTAAAGTGATAAAAAAACACGACTATTGATGATAGTCGTGTTTTTTTATGGATGGTAATGAAATTATAAAGCAAGACCCGTAATCGACTTCGCTCGTTACAGTAATATTTCCGCCGTGTAGTTCTACAATTTCTTTTACGATAGATAGCCCTAAACCAGTTCCGCCTGTAGATCGTGTTCTTGCTTTATCGACACGGTAAAAGCGGTCAAAAATGTGAGGGAGGTCTTCAGGTGGAATACCTTCGCCTTCATCTTCAATTGTAATGGAGATACGTTTATGTTCTTCTGTAATAGAAATGTTTATATTAGAATGTTCTTTTGAATGTCTATAAGCGTTATTTAAAATGTTTACTATAACTTGTTCAAATCGCTGTTCATCTAAGTTTACTAGCAGTGTAGGAGGACAAGAGAAAGAAACTTTAATATATCTTTCTTTATACATGGCGTTTACTTTTTCAGCTATGCGAGTAAAGAAGGTGTGTAAATGCACTTCCTTTACTTGAATAGAAAAGTTATGTTGTTCCATTTGTGCAAGTGAAAATAAATCTTGAACTAAGTTCGTAATGTAATCAGACTCGTCTTTTATAATTGATAAATATCGCAAACGTTGTTCAGGAGGGGTACTTTCTTTTAAAGCAATGTCAGCATAACCTCTTACGTATGTTAATGGTGTTCGTAATTCGTGAGCAACACTTGCTAGAAATTCACTTCGCTCTGTTTTCATATAATGCAAATCATTTGCGAGCGTTTGAATAGATGATGCCAGTTCACCAATTTCATCATTACGAGTAGTCGTTAACGAAACGGACAAATCGCCTTTACTCATTTTTTCAGTTGCATGTTTCATGTGTAACAATGGTTTTGTTAATAAACGTGATAATAGGAAAATTGTGATGACTGTGAGTAGAAATGTGATGGCACCAGCAATAATGAATTGTTTTGTTAATCCATTAACTAACTTTTCAATTGATTCTGTTCCAAGAAACATGTACACATAGCCTTCATGTTTTCCATCTACTACAATGGGGCTAACTGTACATATATAATTAGATGTTTTCCAATGATTTTCTATAATCGCTCCATTATGGTCTGTTCGAGTTTGCATTTTACTAATATGATCGTTTATAGTCGTGTTTATTTCGTTAGATTTAGCTAGTATTTCTTTATTTGCATTTGTAATAACGACAGTTGTTTCAGCTTCAGATTCCATTAATGCTACGTGAGAGATGGTTTGCTCATCGTAATATTTTTCAAGTACATCTCGATGACTATTTCCTCGCTTTAATAAAGCTGTCATTTCTTCATTTACTCTAGTGTTTACAAGACTATAATAGAGCAAAATAAAGAGAACACTTTCAATTAAAAGTGTAACAATTAAAAAATAAAATCCGAATTGAATTGAAATTCGTTTCATCGTTTTGCCCCTTACTGTTCAGTATCAATCCATCGATAACCTATTCCATACACGGTTTTTAAATGATGATCAATAGGGAAATTTGCTTTTCGCAATTTATCACGTAAATTACGAATATGTGAATCGACTGTGCGATCTTCTGTATTTGTGTTTAACCCCCAAATTCGTTCGATGAGCTGATCACGGTTTAATACGTAGTTCACATGGCGTAAAAATAATCCGAGTAAAGAAAATTCAATTGGTGTGAGAAGGAGTTCTTCATTATGGACAGAAACGAAGTGTTTTGTTTCATCCCATACAATACCGTGATATTGGATTTGTTTATGTTCATTTGTACGTCTTAAAACGGCTTCAATTCTTGCGAAAAGTTCTTCTTCATGGAAAGGTTTCGTTACGTAATCATCGGCTCCAATTTTTAATCCTTGAACGACATCTACTGTTTGATCACGAGCTGTAACCATAATAATAGGAATGTTACTAAAAGATCGGATTTTTTTGCACGTTTCCCATCCGTCCATCTTTGGCATCATAATATCGAGTAAAACAAATTTAAAGTTTCGATTTTCTATATGTAAAATAGCTTCTTCTCCTGAAGTCGCACATACGCAGTTATATCCAATTGGTGTAAGATAA
Source organism: Bacillus sp. LH1 (assembly GCF_057924895.1). Lineage (NCBI taxonomy): Bacteria > Bacillati > Bacillota > Bacilli > Caryophanales > Bacillaceae > Bacillus > Bacillus sp. LH1. The sequence goes on from NZ_CM175007.1 coordinate 672,663, forward strand.
AGCGTTAATAATTCAAGCATTCTCGGTTCATCGTCTACGAGCAGTATATCAATCATAGAGAGCCCCCCATATTTATAATCGTTACTTAAAGTGTAATGCAAAATCATGAAGAAATGGTGCAGATTATGATGTGTCTGCATAATTTCTTCAGAATTGCTTGTTATTGTGGAGTTGAAATTACATTTTAGGTAATCATATTGGCTCAAAAATGATTAATACGGAGGCGGTATAGTGAAAAAAATGACCCGAATTTTTGGGATAACAATAATTACAGTAGTTGGTCTTGCTGCATGCGGACAAACGAATACAGACCATAAAAACCATGAATCTACAAAAGAGAAGAAAACAGAGCAAAAGGAAATGAAAATGAATCAGGAGGTAACGGCGCCAAAAGAAATGAACCAAGGTGCATCTAATGATTTATTAACGACAAGTTTAAAAAATGTAACGAGATTAAACACAAACGACCCTTTGCAAATGGCAGTATTAACTTCACAAACGATATGGCCAGCAACTCATAAGGAGAACCAGCCAGGTGCTGTTATTTTAGTACCAGCAAGCGAGTGGCAATTAGGTATTGCGAGTGCAGACCTTATTCATCATCCGAATAACGGGCCGATTTTATTTATAGAAAAAGAAAAGATACCGGAAATGACGTTAAAAGAAATAAAACGATTAAATCCAATCGGAACGAAAGATGGAACACAAATTATGGTGATGGGGGATGTAGGTACTAGCGCGCTTGAGCAATTAAAAGGTTATAAAGTAAAACAAATAAAAGAAACAGATCCAGCTATATTTGCGAAGGATGTTGATAAGGAGTATGCCGATATAACAGGAAGCTACCCAAATAGTGTTATTATTGGTTCGTCTGAAGAAGAAGGACGTTTATATACAACACCAGCTGTAAACTGGATTTCTCATATGCCAGAACCGCTTTTATATACAGAAAAAGATAAGGTGCCAGAAGCGACAATAGAGGCATTAAAAATGAGAAAAGATAAAGCAAATATATATGTATTAGGGCCAGAAAAAATTGTTTCAAAAGAAGTAGAAAAAGAGCTAAGCAAATACGGGAAAGTAACGCGTATTAGTGGAGAGACCCCTACAGAAAACTCGATTGCGTTCGCTAAGTTTAAAGATGAAAAAACAAAATTTGGCTGGGGATTCACAAAACCTGGTCACGGTTTATCATTTGTTTCAAGCAAAACACCAGATTTAGCAGTTGCTGGGGCACCTTTTTCACATATGGGTAAACACGCACCTGCTGTATTATTAGAAGAAGGTAAAGCTTCACAACCAGTGTATGACTTCCTTGCAAGCATTCAGCCGAAGTTTAAAGATGATCCAACACTTGGACCATATAATCACGGTTTCTTATTAGGAAGTACGAGTGATATTTCATTTGAAACACAAGGAATACTAGATGAGAGGTTAGAAATTGTTCAGGAAAGTGGTCAAGGACACGGTGGACATTAATGAAATGAGAAAAGATGCTACTGATATAGCGTCTTTTTTTATTTTCCTCGACAAAATATGACAAAAAAGTTGTAACTGTTTCTGTTATGATAGTTTCGAAAATCTTACATTTTACATAATCGGAGGAAAAAGAATGTATAAAAAATTGGGTACTATTGCTTTAACAGGTGCACTTGCTTTTAGTTTATCTGCTTGTGGTGAAACTGAAGTTAAAGAAGTGAGTAAAAACGATGCTCCTAAACAGGTTGAAAAGAAAGATAAAAAGGAAAAAGCTGAAAGCAAGATTTATAAAATTGGAGATACTGTAGAAGTTAATGGTCTACAACTTACTTTCAGTTCAGCTAAATTCGTTGAGCCTAACGAATACGTAAAAGCTGAAAAAGGGAAAGTACTAGAAATCGCTTTTAACGCTAAAAATAATGGCAAAAAAGATATATATTTTGGAACTTCTGAATTAAAAATTGCTGATACTAACGGCAACCAATTCAAAGAGTACTTTGGTGGGGAAAATACGTTTATAAATGAAAATATTGCGCCAGGTAACCAAATTACAAACAAAATGTTATTTGATGTACCAGAAGGCGATAAGTTTGTTGGTACATTTAAACCTACATTTACATTTGACGAGAAATCAGTGAAATTTGAATTTGAAGTTGCTAAATAAGGAGAGATTGAAATGAAAAGAACAGCTGAATTTGTATTAGGTCTTATTGGAGGTATTTTTGGTATTATTTGTGCATTTGTTGCTTTATTGATCGGCGGTATGGGAGCTGCTTTTGAAGCTGATGGAGCAAATACTGTTATTGGTTTAGGTTGGGGAGCTGTGGCTCTATCAATCTTAGGAATTGTTGGATCTGTTATGGTAAGAAGTAAAGCGAAGGTTGGCGGTATTATGATGACTGTGGCTGCTATCGGTGGATTTATTTGTATTTCTATAATTTACTTATTACCAGGCGTATTACTATTAATCGGTGGGTTAATGGGTATATTCCGTAAGGATAAAGCAACTGTATCTGCATAAAATGAGCACTCGAAAGAGTGCTCTTACTATTTTCATTAAATTAGTATAAACTCCTCTAACCCTAAACTATCCAAACTAAACCTCATATATGAAGTGGAAATATCTATAGAACTTTAAATGAACTAAATTACATGTGCATTTTTCATCCATCCAAACAAAGTTTTCTTCATTTGACATACTGTAGAATCCGAAATCATTGTACGTTAAATCAACAATAGGTGATAGTATATTTAAAGTTTCCTAAAAAAGAAGCTACGAAGGTAATATCATTTTTAGGAAACTTTTACATAGCAAAAAATCTTCTACTCGTTATATAATAGCTTTCGTGCAGTCGGCTAGATTTTCTTATGGAGAAAATCAAATTATAAAGGAGTAGAGGAGTGATATTTTGTTTCAAACGATAAAAAATGACTGGTTTTCTAATGTGAAAGGGGACGTGTTATCAGGAATTGTCGTTGCTTTAGCGTTAATCCCTGAAGCGATAGCCTTCTCTGTTATTGCAGGCGTGGATCCGACAGTTGGACTATACGCAGCCTTTTGTATTGCAGTTACCATTTCATTTGTTGGCGGAAGAACTGGAATGATTTCAGCTGCAACAGGTGCAATGGCATTATTAATGGTAACGCTTGTTAAAGATCATGGTTTGCAATATTTATTTGCTACAACAATATTAACAGGTATTGTCCAGATTATTTTTGGCGTGTTCAAACTGAGCTCATTTATGAAGTTTGTTCCGAAATCTGTTATGAGTGGTTTTTTAAATTCACTTGGAATTTTAGTTTTTACAGCGCAATTGCCACATTTTAAAAATGCAACTTGGCAAATGTATGCACTCGTTGTATTAGGACTTGCAATTATATATTTATTTCCACGTATTACAACGGCTGTACCTTCTACGCTTATTTCAATTATTATTGTGACGAGTATTGCACTTATGAGCGGATTACAGTTGAAAACAGTAGGAGATATGGGAAGCCTGCCGAAAGAATTACCGTTCTTTAGTATTCCTGACGTGCCTTTTACACTTGAGACATTAGGGATTATTTTACCTTATGCAGTTATGCTTGCAATTATCGGTTTACTAGAATCATTATTAACAGCTTCAGTTTTAGATGATATGACGCATACGGAAAGTAATAAGCATAAAGAGGCACGTGGACAAGGGATCGCAAACATTGTTGCTGGTTTCTTCGGAGGAATGGCAGGTTGTGCAATGATCGGTCAATCTGTTATTAATATTAAATCAGGTGGACGAGGTCGCCTATCAACATTTGTAGCGGGCGGATTTTTAATCGTATTACTATTCGTTTTAGGAGATTATGTCGTTCATATTCCGATGGCAGCTTTAGTTGCAGTTATGATTATGGTTTCAATCGGAACGTTTGATTGGAACTCTGTAGCAACGATTCATAAAGTGCCAAAAGGGAACGCATTCGTCATGATCGTAACAGTCGTGGTCGTTCTTATCACTCATAATTTGGGATTAGGTGTAATTATCGGAACAGTAATTAGTGCGGTTTTATTTGTATTCAATATGGCAAAGATTCACGTGAAACATTTATATATTGAAAATAAGAAAATATACGAAATTCACGGTCAACTCTTCTTTGCATCTACAGCAGATTTTATAAATGCTTTTTCATTGGATGAAGATATAAAAGAAATCGAAATGAACTTTACTCATGCGCACGTATGGGATGATTCGGCAGTGGCATCAATTGATAAAGTTATTATGAAATATGAACAAAGTGGCGTGAAAGTAAGTATAACAGGATTAAATGAACGTAGCTCAAAACTTGTTGCAAATTTAGCTACTTATAATAAAAGAATTGCTAGTTAAAAGCCTCCTTTTTAGGGGGCTTTATTATATAATACGAGTAGGATAACGAAAAGGGGATTCAGCATATGTACAAACAAATTATATTAGCATGTGACGGTTCTGAACATGCACTTCGAGCAGCGGAACATGCAACATATATTGCAAAATGTAGCGAAGAAACAAATGTTGAAGTTGTGTACGTAGTAGATAATAGAACGGCAAAATCAGATATTATACAAGGTCAAACAGATTTAGAAACAATATCAGCTAGTCGAAAAGATAAATTAAAAGAGATTGAAGGTTTATTAAAGAAAGAGAACATTTCTTATACAATTACGATATTACATGGTGATCCTGGAGATACAATTGTTCAATATGTGAATACAGGAGATATAGATCTTGTCATTGCTGGAAGTAGAGGGCTCAATACACTGCAAGAAATGGTGCTGGGAAGTGTAAGTCATAAAATAGCAAAGCGTGTGAAATGTCCAGTGATGATTGTAAAATGAAATAGAATGTAACGAAGACCTTAGTATAACTGAGGTCTTTTTTTATGTATAAATGACTCTTATTTGTGGAAATACTAGATATATAAGTTGAAAAGATGTTAACTTACAAATTTGTAAGTTAGTTGTTAGAGAAATCGATGTTATGAAATTTTTCCCATTGGTAAAATAAAAGTATCAAAGGGGAGATAGGGAGGATGGAAGTAATGAAATCATTTCAAAATTTGTCATATAGCCAAGGTGTCAGTCTTATTTGTTTAGGGGGATTTGCTGCATCTGTTACGTTAGCCGTTTTAATAAAGGTGTTTCATCAAATCTTTTAATCTTATAGTAGGGAAGGAATGGGTTGTTATCATTAGTAGGAACAGCAATGAAAATAAAAAATAGCTCTTAGCATGTATGTAAATGCTAAGAGCTATTTTTATGCTTGTTATATATTATTTAAGCTTGTTTTGATTTTACTGACCCTGTATTTAAAGTAAGAGCAAGGAAGAACATTGCAAGTACGCAAGATGCAAGTAATAAGATGAATCCGCCATCCCATCCGAATGCATCTACGATAAAGCCCATAGCTGCACTAGCGAAAGCTGCTCCGCCTAAGTAACCGAAGAATCCAGTTAAGCCTGCTGCAGTTCCAGCAGCTTTCTTTGGTGCTAAATCTAGAGCGTGTAGACCAATTAACATAACCGGTCCGTAAATTAAAAATCCAATTGCGACAAGTGCGATACTATCAACCATTGGATTACCAGGAGGGTTTAACCAGTAAACAAGAACTGCGATAAATACACCAACCATAAATAGAATACCAGCAGGTGCACGACGTCCTTTAAATAGTTTATCACTCATCCATCCGCAAAGAAGTGTACCTGGAATACCAGCCCATTCATATAGAGCGTAAGCAGTACGTGAGCTACTATGAGTAAAGCTTTTTTCTTCTACTAAATAAGTAGGAGCCCAGTCTACAACGCCGTAACGTACGAAATATACGAAAACGTTCGCAATAGCGATGTACCATAAAAACTTATTGTTTAATACGTATTTAAATAAAATTTCCTTTACTGAAAGTTCGCGTTCGCGATCTTTTACTTTTTCATCTGGTGGATATTCCCCAGTATGTTCTTCAATAGAAGGTAGTCCACAAGATTGAGGTGTATCTTTCATCGTAATTAATACATAAATACCAACTAAAATTGAAAGAATACCTGGGAAGTAAAAAATACTTTTCCAGTCATCTGCGAAGAAGTATAAGCCTAATGTTACAAGGGAAGGCATAAGCGCTCCGCCAACATTATGAGCGACGTTCCAAATAGACATTTTTGTACCACGTTCGCTAATAGAGAACCAGTGAACCATCGTACGACCACAAGGAGGCCATCCCATACCTTGTACCCATCCATTTAAAAACTGAAGTACAAACATAAGTATAATGCTCGTTGTAATGAAAGAAAATGAGCCGAAAATAATATTAATGATACCTGATAAAAATAGCCCAGCTGCTAAAAAGTAGCGAGGATTACAACGATCGGATACGATACCCATAAGAAATTTACTTAATCCGTAAGCAATAGAAACTGCTGAAAGGATAACCCCAAGTTCCCCTTTACTAAAGCCTTGCTCGATTAAGTATGGCATTGCTAGTGAAAAGTTTTTTCGAACAAAGTAGTAGCCTGCATAACCGATGAAGATACCTAAGAATACTTGTAAACGTAATTTACGGTATTCGCTATCAACGCGATCAGCTGGTAAGCGTTCCGCGTGGGGCGCAGGTTTAAATAATTGTGTGAAAAACATAAAATGAAAATCCTCCCCTAATTAATTCGAAGCGTTTTAAGACAGAGAATATAAAAAGGCCATGAAATATAAAAAAGTTTCCTTTTTTATGATTCATAGCCGTGTACTCCGTTTCTCCGTGACTGTCAATATTAACTTCGTCGAAAATTATACAACTTTGTGACAAAAATGTAAACGTTTTTATGAATAAAAGTATTGACGGATTTTGTTCGCGGGATTAATATTTAAATACGTTAAATATTTTATTGTTTAAATAAGAGGTGGATAACATGCCAAATGATATGACGCATATCGATAAAATTCAAGCTCTTGCCTTTTCGATTGGAAAGAAAATGCAGACGGAGTTATTAGAACAAATGCAAGCAACAGGACTTACACCACCGCAGTTTTATATTTTAAAGATTTTAGATCATTATGGGGCTTCAAGAGCGACAACATTAGCAAAAAAGATGTATGTGAAGCCTAGCGCAATTACAGTGATGATTGATCGTCTAATCGATCAAGAACTTGTAGAACGCTATCACGACAAAGATGACCGTCGTGTTGTCATCATCGAGTTAACGAAAAAGGGGAAAGCTAGAGTAGAAGAGGCAATGACAGCTCGCAACGAGCATATTGCAAAATACTTTTCACATTTAGAGTTGCAAGAAAGAGAAGATTTATTACGTCTCTTTGAGAAGTTAGAAACCATTATTTGCGGGACACAAGAGAAAAAAGAGAATAACTAAGAGGAATTGAGGAGATTACATGGAGCAACAAGAAAATCAAAATAGAAAGTTGTTGTTAATCGGTTTAGTAATCGCGATGCTATTTGCTGCATTAGATGGAACAATTGTTGGTACAGCAATGCCACGTATCGTCGGTGACCTAGGCGGATTAAGTTTAATGACATGGTTAACGACAGCTTATATGTTAACATCAACGACAGTTGTACCAATTGCAGGTAAATTAGCGGATTTACTTGGTCGTCGTAACGTATATATAACAGGGCTAGTTATTTTCATGATTGGTTCGGCGTTATGTGGTATGGCGAATGGTATGACAGAATTAATTATTTTCCGTGGTATTCAAGGTCTTGGTGGCGGTATTATGATGCCAATGGCTATGATTATTATTGGAGATATGTTCACGGGAAAAGAACGTGCGAAATGGCAAGGTATTTTTGGTGCGTTATACGGTCTTGCTTCTGTAATTGGACCGCAAGTTGGTGGTTGGATTGTAGATGCAGTGAACTGGAGATGGGTATTCTACATTAACTTACCGGTTGGTATTTTAGCAACAATCTTTATTGCAATGGGATTAAAATCACATAAACAAACAGGACCAATTAAAATTGATATCGCTGGAATCTTTACGATGATTCTAGGTGTTGTAAGTTTATTACTTGCGCTAACGTTTGGCGGAAAAGATTATGCATGGGATTCTTGGCAAATTATCGGTTTATTCGCACTAGCTGTAATTGGTATCGTTAGCTTTGTTATTGTTGAAACGAAAGCTGAAGAGCCGATTTTACCAATGCATTTCTTTAAAAATCGCACATTTACAATACTGAATGCGATTGGATTCTTTATGAGTATTGGAATGTTCGGCGCGATTATGTTCGTACCATTCTTCATGCAAGGTATTGTAGGAGTAAGTGCTGCTGAATCAGGAACAATTATGACTCCAATGATGATTACAATGATTGTAATGAGTATTATCGGTGGGCAACTTGTATTAAAAGTTGGTGTAAAACCACAAATTATCGCAGGTATGCTTATTATGGCCGGTGGTTTTTGGTTATTAACAACGATGGATATGCACACAACGAAGCTTACAGCTACTTCTTATATGATGGTTATCGGTTTAGGAATGGGTCTTGTAATGCCGACATTAACATTAGCGTTACAAGAAAGCTTCCCGAAAAAAGACCTTGGTGTCGTAACGTCATCAAGTCAGTTCTTCCGTCAAATTGGTGGAACATTTGGTATTACAATTTTAGGATCAATTATGAATAACACTTCAGGTACAACGTTAACAAATAAATTAGTACCTGTATTAGATACATTCCCGAAAGAAGCGGGACAAATGGTAACGAAATTTAAAGATATGATTCACACAGATCCACAAGGTTTATATTCGATGCTATTTAGCCCAGAGGCATTAAAACAAATGCCAGAAGCGTTTGCTAACAGCATTGTACCTATTTTGAAAAACTCTTTAGTAGACTCGCTTCATACTGTATTCTTAACAGGATTAGTATTTATCGTAGTAGGTGCCATCTTTACGATTTTCTTACAAAAAATTAAACTATCAGATCGTAAAAAAGATGCTGAAGAGCCTGCTGTTGAAGAAAAAGAAAAAACTGTATCATACTCGTAATGAAGAAGCATCGCCTTATGGCGGTGCTTTTTTGAGTATAACCTTAAAAGCTTTTTAGTGAGAAATGATTGACGTATTTTTAGAAATACGTTATATTATTTTCTGTAAACGGTTACATGAAATGAGGAGAAAAGAGAATGAGTACGATTAAAGACGTTGCGAAATTAGCGGGAGTATCTGTTGCGACCGTTTCCAGAGTTCTAAATAAAAATGGATATGTTCATGAAGATACATTAAAAAAGGTAGAGCGTGCAATAGAGATGTTAGATTATAAGCCTAGTACAGTAGCGCGTTCACTGTATAATAAAAAGTCTCGTTTAATTGGCTTAGTTGTTCCGAATATCGTGAATCCGTTCTTTCCAGAAGTTGCACGTGCCGTAGAAGATGTAGCACATAAACAAGGTTACACAGTTGTTCTTTGTAACTCTGATGAAAGTTTAGAAAAAGAGAAACAATACATTGATGTACTTAGACAAAATAATGTAGATGGATTTATTGTAGCAACGAATCCACAAAATAGTGTTAATTACATGAATTTATCTGTTCCGGTTGTTGCGATTGACCGTATGTTTAATGAGCGTATTCCTACTGTATATGCAGATAACTATGCAGGAAGTCAGGCTGCGACAAAGTTGTTACTAGATAAAGGATGTAAACATATTGCACATATTCGCGGACCACGTGATGTGAGTACTGCAAATGAACGTTTTGAAGGTTTTGTAGACGTTATTACGCAAAATAATCTTTCGTATATGATTGCGGAGAGTACGTTTGAGCCAGCAAATAGTGAGCGTGTAGCGATGGAATTATTAGAAGAATACCCGCATATTGATGGTATTGTTGCTGGGAATGATTTAATTGCGATTGGTATTGTAAAGGCTGCACTTCAAAAGGGGATTGCCATTCCAGATGATTTACAAATTATCGGATTTGATGGCATTTCTTTAACGGAAATGATGTATCCATCTATTACAACAGTTGCACAACCGATATATGAAATGGGGAAAATTGCAACAGAGTTGTTGTTAGAGCAAATGGAAGGAAATACATTAGAAGAGAAACACTATCGTTTGCCAATTGAAATTATAGAACGAAATACAACGAAGTAAGGAGATGAAACAGATGCCAAATATTGCAGTAGTAGGAAGCATTTCAATGGACTTAGTGGCTGTTTCAAAAAAACGGCCGAAAGCAGGAGAAACAGTAATTGGTGAAGCGTTTCATACAATCCCAGGAGGGAAAGGGGCAAACCAAGCAGTTGCTGCAGCTAGGTTAGGAGCAAATGTAGCAATGGTTGGAGCGGTAGGAAATGATGATTATGGAACAGTAGTTAGAAAAAATTTAGAGAACGAACGCATTTTTATCGATTATGTGGTACCGGTTACAGATAGAACGACAGGAATTGCTCATATCGTTTTAGCAGAAGAAGATAACAGTATTGTTGTCGTACAAGGGGCAAATGCTCTTGTAAATAAGTCAGTTGTAGATCGCTCCAAAGACCTTCTTGTAAAAGCGGATATGGTTGTTCTTCAACTAGAAATTCCACTTGAAACAGTAAAATATGTATTGGCTATTTGTGAGGAACATAATATTCCTGTTATGTTGAATCCAGCGCCAGCACAAGTTTTATCAGAAGAAATTTTAGAAAAAGCAACTTATATTACGCCAAATGAACATGAGTGCCGCATCGTATTAGATGATTTTACATCACCAATTGAAGATTTATTGGCGAAGTATCCAAATAAATTATTGATGACAGAAGGTTCTAACGGTGTTCGTTTCCATAATGGAACAGAGATTGTACATGTTCCTAGCATTGCTGTTGATGTAGTGGATACAACTGGAGCTGGTGATACATTTAATGGTGCGTTAGCAGTTGCACTTTCTGAAGGGAAGACACTTCAAAAAGCAATTCGTTTCGCGAATATTGCCGGTGGTCTTTCTGTAACGAAACTTGGGGCACAGGGCGGTATGCCAACGAGAGATCGAGTGCGTGAAGTGCAGGTGATTGTTGGATGAAAAAGCATGGTGTATTAAACAGTGAAATCGCGGCAGTCCTTGCTTCACTTGGGCATACAGATACGGTTGTAATTGCTGATTGCGGTTTACCAATTCCTGACGGAGTAAAACGAATTGATTTAGCTGTTGAGATTGGAAAACCGAGTTTTTTAGAGGTGTTACAAGTTGTAGCTGATGATATGGCAATCGAAAAAGTGACGTTAGCAGAAGAAGTCATTATAAATAATGCGGAAGTAAATAAAGAGATCGAACGGAAATTAATAGAGCCAGCATTTGAGTATGTATCTCATGAACAATTTAAAGAGCATACAAAGAAAGCGAAGGCAATTATTCGTACAGGCGAGGCTACGCCTTATGCAAATGTAATTTTACATGCAGGCGTGATTTTTTAATAAAGGGAAGTGATGGGAATGCATATTGAAATGAAAAACATTTCAAAGGCGTTCAATGGCAATCCTGTTTTGAAGAATGCACAGTTTATGATTGAAACAGGAGAAGTCCATGCATTGATGGGGGAAAATGGAGCGGGTAAATCAACGCTCATGAAGATTTTAACAGGTGTATACAAAAAAGATGGTGGGACAATCAAGATTGATGGGCAAGAGCGCACCTTTAAAAATGCGAAAGAAGCTGAAGAGTACGGCATCGCATTTATACATCAAGAACTAAACATATTGCCGAATTTAACAGTAGCTGAAAATATGTTTCTCGGTAAAGAGTTAATGTATGGGAAAACAGGTATTTTACGCACTCGACAAATGAACGCGATTGCGCAGCAGCAACTAGCAGAGCTAGGGCTGCATGTAAGAGGCGCTATGTTAGCAGAGGAATTATCGGTTGGACAACAGCAAATTATCGAAATTGCGAAAGCATTAATGACAAACGCGAGCGTTATTATTATGGATGAACCTACTGCGGCACTGACGGATCGTGAAATCGAAACGCTCTTTACAGTAATCAATAAGTTACGTAAAGAAGGTGTTTCATTCGTGTACATTTCGCATCGTATGGAAGAGATTTTCTCAATATGTGATGCTATTACGATTTTGCGTGATGGAGAATACGTGGGAAAGAGATTAATTCCAGAAACATCATTTGATGAAGTAGTGAGTATGATGGTGGGGCGCAGCATTGGTGAACGTTACCCAGAGCGAAATAGTCAAATTGGTGATGTCATTTTTGAAATGCGTAATGGAACGAAGAAAGGGAAATTTGAAAATGTTTCGTTTCAAGTGAGGAAAGGTGAAATCCTTGGTGTAGCTGGTTTGATGGGGGCTGGTCGCACTGATATTATGAAAGCGATATTTGGTTATGAACCTTTAGACTCTGGACAAATTTTTATAAATGGACAAGAAGTAAAGATTGATAGTCCAATAGATGCAATTAGACAAAGAATTGCTTTCATTACAGAAGATAGAAAGTCTGAAGGATTAGTGTTAGATTTTTCAATTCGAGAAAATTTAGCTTTACCGAATTTAGAAAATCTTTCAAAGGGAAGTGTTCTAAGCAATGAGCTAGAACAACAGTTTACAGAGGATATGATGAAGCTTCTTAATGTGAAAGCATCTAGCGGAGAGCAGGCAGTGAAATCTCTTTCTGGTGGAAATCAGCAAAAGATTGTAATCGCAAAATGGCTAGGCATTCATCCGCAATTACTCATTTTAGATGAGCCAACAAGAGGTGTCGATGTTGGAGCGAAAAAAGAAATTTACTCTATTATGAATAAGCTTACAGAGCAAGGCGATGCCGTTATTATGGTATCATCTGAGCTTCCGGAAGTTTTAGGGATGAGTGATCGAGTTCTTGTTATTCATGAAGGAAAAGTCGGCGGAATTTTAGGGAAAGATGAGGCATCACAAGAGTCTATTATGGCACTAGCTACAGGGGGAGAGTAAGGATGGCTAAGAAGGGGAATGTATTACAACAACTCGGTTCTTTAATCGGTTTAGTATTAATTATCGTCGTAATTACAGCTTTAAATCCAGCGTTCATTGAAATTCCAAATTTATTTAATATACTGCGTCAAGTATCGATTAATGCGCTTATTGCATTTGGAATGACCTTCGTAATTTTAACAGGGGGTATTGACTTATCGGTAGGTTCTATTTTAGCATTATCAAGTGCACTTGTTGCTGGAATGATGGCAAGTGGCATGGATCCGTTCCTTGCAATGGTAGTTGGACTATTAGCAGGCCTTGTAATGGGAATTGTAAACGGTATCATCATTGCGAAAGGAAAAGTAGCTCCATTTATTGCAACTTTAGCAACAATGACTATTTTTCGTGGGTTGACGCTTGTTTATATGGACGGACGTCCGATCACTGGTCTTGGTGATCATTTAATGTTCCAAATGTTTGGCCGCGGTTATTTTCTTGGTATTCCGGTACCCGCTGTTACAATGATGATCGCTTTCGCAGTACTGTACTTCATTTTGAAGAAAACGACATTTGGTCGCCGTACATTTGCAATTGGTGGAAATGAAGAAGCAGCAGCACTATCAGGTATTAATGTTACGAGAATTAAAGTAATGATTTACGGTCTTTCCGGAATTTTGGCAGCGCTTGCAGGTATTGTCTTAACATCGCGATTAGATTCTGCACAGCCGACTGCAGGTACTTCTTATGAATTAGATGCAATTGCAGCAGTTGTATTAGGTGGAACAAGTCTTTCTGGGGGAAGAGGATGGATTGTTGGTACATTCATCGGTGTACTTATTATCGGTGTACTAAATAACGGTTTAAATTTATTAGGTGTATCTTCTTTCTTCCAACAAGTTGTAAAAGGACTTGTAATCTTATTAGCTGTATTAATTGATCGTAGAAAAGAAGCGTAATGGAGGGACAGTTCATGAAGAAATGGTTACTTATACTCGTTGCATGTATTATGGTCATTACTGCTGGTTGTTCAATGGAACCGCCAGAATGGGCAAAGGATTCTAGCGATAAAGGTCGAAATAAAACTATTAAAGTTGGATTCTCTGTTTCAACTTTAAATAATCCCTTCTTTGTAACTTTGAAAAAGGGGGCAGAAAAGAAAGCGAAAGATAGTGGCATCGAATTGATTGCTGTTGATGCGCAAAATGATGCAGCAAAGCAAACGAACGATGTTGAAGATTTAATTCAAAAGGGTGTCGATGTAGTTGTTATTAATCCGACCGATTCAGATGCTGTTGCTTCAGCAGTAAGTGCAGCAAACGCAGCAAATGTTCCTGTTATTACAGTAGACCGCGTTGCGAATTCAGGTAAGGTTGTTTCTCACATTGCATCTAATAATATCGAAGGTGGTCAAATGGCTAGTGATTACATTCGTGAATTAGTCGGCGAAGGAGCAAACGTTGCTGAGTTAGAAGGAATCCCTGGATCGTCTGCTGCTCGTGAACGTGGGAAAGGATTCCATAACGTAGCCGATAAGTCTTTAAAAGTAGTTGCCAAACAAGCGGCTGATTTTGATAGAGCGAAAGGATTATCTGTTATGGAAAACATTTTGCAAGCAAATAGCGATATTAAAGCCGTGTTTGCTCATAACGACGAGATGGCATTAGGTGCACTTGAAGCATTGAAGTCTGCTGGAAAAACAGATGTAGTAGTTGTTGGATTTGATGCAACAGAAGATGCTGTGAAAGCGGTTAACGATGGGCGTATGGCTGCAACAGTCGCTCAAAAACCAGAATTAATCGGAGAGAAGGCGATGCAAACAGCAAAAGAGATAACACAAGGTAAAAAAGTGGACAAATCTATTCCGATTGAATTAGAGCTTATTAAGAAAAATAAATAAATATAAAATGAAAATTAGGAAGGAAGAACAACAAATGAAATTCTTTATTGATACAGCAAACATTAACGAAATTAAAGAGGCAAATGAATTAGGCGTATTAGCTGGAGTAACGACAAATCCATCACTTGTAGCAAAAGAAGGCGTAGATTTCCACGAGCGCATTCGTGAAATTTGCAACGTTGTAGAAGGACCTGTAAGTGCAGAAGTAATTAGCTTAGAAGCTGATAAAATGATTGAAGAAGGAAAAGAATTAGCGAAGATTGCTCCAAACGTTGTTGTAAAAGTTCCAATGACAACAGAAGGTTTAAAAGCAGTAAAAGCGTTCTCTGATTTAGGAATTCGTACAAACGTTACATTAGTATTCTCAGCAGTTCAAGCATTACTTGCTGCTCGTGCTGGTGCAACGTACGTTTCACCATTCTTAGGTCGTTTAGATGATATCGGTCATAACGGTATGGATTTAATTCGTCAAATCGCAGAAATCTTTGCAATTCATGGTATCGAAACAGAAATCATCGCAGCATCTGTACGTCACAGCGTTCACGTAACTGACGCAGCATTAAACGGTGCACATATTGCAACAATCCCAGCAAACGTAATTGCTTCATTAGTGAAGCACCCATTAACAGATCAAGGAATTGAGAAATTCTTAGCTGATTGGGAAAAAACACAAGAGAAATAATAGAAAAGCAAGAATCCTAGTTTAATTGACTAGGATTCTTTTTTATTTAAAAGAATTTTCATGCAATTTTGCATATTGTCTTTTAAATTTGTTATATAAGATATTTAATATATATCACATAACTCTTTATTTTTAATATTTCGACATAAAGTGAAACTTTAATCAGTGGGGGCTTTGTTCATCCCCCCACTGATTATTAATTGAACCAAGAGATAAAAAGATAGAGGGTCTGACCAGAAAACTGGAGGGCATGATTCTATAACAAAAAGCTTAATGTTTATAGAATTATGTCTTTTTATATAGGGAGGGTAGTAAACAGAGATTTGGACAAAAATGCACCGATTTATCTGAATTTTAAGTTTTATAAAGGGGAGAAATGGAATGAGAAGAAAAGCACCATTTAAAGTGTTGTCATCATTAGCAATTGCGGCAATTATCGGATGTACATCTGTAATGAGTGCTCCGTTAGCATATGCAGAAACGGTAGCAAAAGAGAAAGATAGTGTATCTACAACACCAATTGATTACAATTTAATTCAAGAAGATCGTTTAGCGGAAGCTCTGAAAGAAAGAGGAACAATTAATCCAGCATCTTCTAAAGAAGAGACGAAAAAAGCTGTTGAGCAATATATTGAAAAGAAACAAGGAGATCAGGCGAATAAAGAAATTCTTCCAGATGCTCACTCACAAGAAACATCTGATTTCACAAAAAAAGTAAAAGAGAAAAAGATGGAAGAAAAGGAAAATGTAAAAAAGGCTGAAAAAAATGTTAGCCTTGAGCAAAAGCCAGAACCAAATAAAAAGCAATTGAATGGGCAAGTTCCAACTTCAAAAGCAAAGCAAGCTCCATATAAGGGATCTGTTCGATCGGATAAAGTATTAGTGTTACTCGTTGAATTTAGTGATTATAAACATAATAATATTGATCAAACACCAGGTTATATGTATTCGGAAGACTTTAGTAGAGAACATTATCAAAAGATGTTGTTCGGTAATGAGCCGTATACTTTATTTGATGGTTCAAAAGTAAAAACGTTTAAACAATACTATGAAGAGCAGTCTGGTGGTAGTTATACGACAGATGGATATGTAACGGAGTGGCTAACTGTTCCAGGAAAAGCATCTGATTATGGAGCTGATGGTAGCAGTGGTCACGATAATAAAGGTCCAAAGGGTGCACGTGATTTAGTGAAAGAAGCTTTGCATGCAGCTGCTGAGAAAGGACTAGATTTATCTCAGTTTGATCAATTTGATAGATATGATACAAACGGGGACGGGAATCAAAATGAACCTGACGGTGTAATTGATCATTTAATGGTAATCCATGCTGGTGTTGGGCAAGAAGCTGGTGGCGGTAAATTAGGTGATGATGCGATCTGGTCACATCGTTCAAAATTAGCAGTAGATCCAGTAGCGATTGAAGGTACGAAATCAAAGGTAGATTACTTTGGTGGTAAAGTAGCAGCACATGATTACACAATTGAACCAGAAGATGGAGCTGTAGGTGTGTTTGCACATGAATTTGGACATGATCTTGGATTACCAGATGAATATGACACGAAATATACTGGAAATGGTTCACCAGTCGAAGCTTGGTCATTAATGAGTGGAGGTAGTTGGACAGGGAAAATCGCAGGAACAGAGCCGACTAGTTTTTCACCACAAAATAAAGACTTCTTACAAAAGAATATGGGTGGTAACTGGGCAAAAATATTAGAAGTAGATTACGATAAAATTAAGAGTGGTGTGGGAGTTCCTACCTATATTGATCAAAGTGTTACGAAATCAAATCGTCCAGGCGTTGTACGTGTTAACTTACCAGGTAAAAGTGTTGAAACGATTAAACCGGAGTTTGGAAAGCATGCATATTATAGTACAAGAGGCGATGATATGCATACAACGTTAGAGACACCATTCTTTGATTTAACAAAGGGAACAAATGCAAAATTCGATTATAAAGCAAATTATGAGTTAGAAGCAGAGTGCGATTTCGTCGAAGTACATGTAGTAACAGAAGATGGAACGAAAACATTAATTGATAGACTTGGGGAAAAAGTAGTCCAAGGAGATAAAGATACAACAGATGGGAAATGGATTGATAAATCATATGATTTAAGTCAATTTAAAGGCAAAAAAGTGAAACTACAATTCGACTATATTACAGATCCGGCTGTAACATATAAAGGTTTTGCGATAGACAATGTAAATGTAACTGTTGATGGACAAGTTGTATTTTTTGATGATGCAGAAGGACAGTCTAAAATGAATTTAAATGGTTTTGTTGTTTCTGATGGGACAGAGAAGAAAGCTCATTATTACTACTTAGAGTGGAGAAATTATGCGGGATCAGATAATGGTTTAAAAGCAGGAAAAGGTCCAGTGTATAATACAGGTCTTGTCGTTTGGTATGCAGATGATAGTTTCAAAGATAACTGGGTTGGGGTGCATCCAGGTGAAGGATTCCTTGGTGTTGTAGATTCTCATCCAGAAGCGCTAGTTGGTAATTTAAACGGAAAACCAGCATACGGTAATACAGGCATGCAAATTGCAGATGCAGCATTTTCATTTGATAAAACACCAGCATGGAGTGTAAATTCATTAACACGTGGTCAGTTTAACTATTCTGGATTACAAGGTGTTACAACTTTTGATGATTCAAAAGTATATAGTAACAAGCAAATTGCAGACGCAGGAAGAAAAGTTCCAAACCTTGGACTTAAATTCCAAGTTGTTGGACAGGCAGAAGATAAATCGGCAGGCGCTGTTTGGATTAAACGTTAATAACATAAAAGCACATTCTTCATATGAAGAGTGTGCTTTTTAATTTGTACAGTAAGTTATTATTTTAGTTTATCCCGCATTAACGGTCAGTAAGATCCCCACCTCAAAATTCAGTGGAAGTAAAGAAGTTAGTTGGGAGATCAACTGCCCGTAAAAGCCCGATTGGTTCAACTAATAATCAGTGGGGAGGAACAAAACCCCCACTGATTAAAGTTTCACTTTATGTAATACAAGTGTTTATTCATGTGTACTGTATCAAATTATGTGGGGAAAGGAAATATTTCCGAGGAAATTGTCGAAGTATCGTCAGTATTTATAAACTTTCTGTTTAAAAGAAGAGATGTATTATTGCCTTTACGGCTCAATTTATTTACATTGTTATTTGGTTATACACAAAAGTAATATATTGGGCAAAAAGAGTTCTATTCGATAGGGCTCTTTGGTTTTGTATTTGATATACAAATATTAACCTCGATTGTTTGGAAATGTATCTTCTTGTTTAGCGTCAGTTGGACTTTAACTGCAGTTTTTGTTTTTCGTTTATATGAAGAGCGAGATGAGCCATTACCTTTTATATTTAAATTAATTGGCATTATTCCAACGCTTCCATTGTATTATGGATTATATAAATATGCAAAGTAAAAAAGACAACGATGGATTATCCCATCATTGTCTTTTTTACTTTGCTTCTTACATAAATCATCCCAGCAAATGTTAATAAAAATGCTGTCCCGATAATGAAGCTGATGCTAGGTGATGCTCCGATTGCGCCGACTGTAAAGGAGCCAGCAACAACTCCTAATGAGAAGAAGGCATAAAATAATCCGAATGCCTTTCCGCGATTATCGTCTGTAGTATTTTCAACAAGTAAAGCGTTAATAGACGGAAAGAGGATTGCGAATCCAATTCCATAAATCATCATTACGATAAAGAGCATACCTTTTGTAGCAAATAATCCGAGTAAAGATAATGCGAATGCCATAACTGCAATTCCGATTAGCATTAGTTTCGAACGATTAAATCGATCATAAATACGATTTGTTGGAAGCAAGAAGAAGAGGATAGCAGTTATACCAAATACACTTAACATCATGCCTGTTGTAGATGCTTTAAGCGCTAATGCCTCAACTTTTACTGGTAACATATAAGTGACAATTCCTTGTGAAAACATTAATGTGAAAGCACCAATATATGCTTGTAATAACGGTTCTGATTTTAAAAGTTCAACCATATCTTCTTTGTTCATCATTTGTGTTCTTGATGTATCTTTTCTTGATACGTTATTTGGTAAGAAGAATAGAGATACGATCGTACCAAGAGCCATTAAAATAGAAATAGTAATGAAGACCCACTCTACGCCAGCTGTTGCTTTCATAATACCGCTGAAAGCAGGTCCTACGATTGCGGCTGTTCCAACAGCAGCACCAGATAGAGCCATTGCTTTTCCTTGTCTTTTTGCATTTGTTTGTTTTGATAAAAATGTAAAGGCAGCAGGAATTAAAAAGCCATCACTAAATCCATGCATAAAGCGCACAACTAATAGTTGTTCACCACTTTGAACAACGGTGTATAACAAGACTATGAAACTCGTAATTCCCATGCTTATATAAAGGATTTTTTTTGCACCAAATTTATCGACAGCGGCTCCAGCAATAATATTACCGATCATATTAGCGAATGAGTACATACCGACAACTAGCCCGATAATAAGAGGAGTTCCTCCAAGGCTTTGAGCGAAAGTACTCATAATAGGTAATTGTGAAAATGTATCTAAAAATGCCACGATAACGATAAAGTAAATAAAATATTTCAAGCGATATTCACCTCTCCTATGCTATTATGGCACAATGCTAATTTCACCTGCAATGAAATTGAATTAACAGATGTGGAAAAAAGTACAAAGTGACAAAATATTGAACGTTATTTGTAAAAAATTAGTGGGGATGTGATTGTTTTTTTGAAATATATGGATAGAAGTATTATAATAGAATTGTAAACTTCACCAGGTTAAGTATATACATAGAGAGGGATGTATAAAATGAAAGCACTACTTTGGCATAATCAACGTGATGTACGAGTAGAAGAAGTACCAGAACCAACAGTAAAACCAGGAACAGTGAAAATCAAAGTTAAATGGTGTGGTATTTGTGGGACAGACTTGCATGAATATTTAGCAGGGCCTATTTTTATTCCAACAGAAGAACATCCATTAACACATGTGAAAGCACCTGTTATTTTAGGTCATGAGTTTAGTGGTGAGGTAATAGAGATTGGTGAAGGAGTTACATCTCATAAAGTGGGAGACCGCGTTGTTGTAGAGCCAATTTATTCTTGTGGTAAATGTGAAGCTTGTAAACATGGACATTACAATGTTTGTGAACAACTTGTTTTCCACGGTCTTGGCGGAGAAGGCGGCGGTTTCTCTGAATATACAGTAGTACCAGAAGATATGGTTCATCACATTCCAGATGAAATGACGTATGAACAAGGTGCGCTTGTAGAACCAGCAGCAGTAGCAGTTCATGCAGTACGTCAAAGTAAATTAAAAGAAGGGGAAGCTGTAGCTGTATTTGGTTGCGGTCCAATTGGACTTCTTGTTATCCAAGCAGCTAAAGCAGCAGGAGCAACTCCTGTTATTGCAGTTGAACTTTCTAAAGAACGTCAAGAGTTAGCGAAATTAGCAGGTGCGGATTATGTATTAAATCCAGCAACTCAAGATGTGTTAGCTGAAATTCGTAACTTAACAAATGGTTTAGGTGTAAATGTTAGCTTTGAAGTAACAGGTGTTGAAGTTGTACTACGCCAAGCGATTGAAAGTACAAGCTTCGAAGGACAAACTGTAATTGTTAGTGTATGGGAAAAAGACGCAACAATTACTCCAAATAATTTAGTATTAAAAGAAAAAGAAGTTATTGGTATTTTAGGATACCGTCACATCTTCCCAGCCGTTATTAAATTAATTAGCTCTGGTCAAATTCAAGCAGAGAAATTAATTACGAAAAAAATTACAGTCGATCAAGTTGTTGAAGAAGGATTTGAAGCACTTGTAAAAGATAAAACACAAGTGAAAATTCTTGTTTCACCTAAATAAGATAGAATCGAATAGAGTAGCCCTTTTCTAGAAATAGAAGAGGGCTACTTTTTTTCTATACTGAAAGGTGATAGACTTTCCTTTGACTCAATGTATTTTTGTTTGGAAGGGAGAATCTAATGCTTTCATTTTTGTTAACTTTAAAGCGAATGTTAAGAGCCTGTTTACGAGCGTGGAAAGATAAAGAATTTCAAGTATTATTTGTATTAACAATTTTGACTTTAATATCGGGTACGATTTTTTATAGTACAGTTGAAGGATTACGTCCTATTGACGCTTTATATTTTAGTGTGGTCACGTTGACGACTGTCGGTGATGGGAATTTTAGTCCGCAAACTGATTTCGGAAAGATATTTACAATCTTATACATATTTATTGGGATTGGACTAGTGTTTGGATTTATTCATAAGTTAGCAGTTAATGTACAATTGCCAAGTATATTATCGAATAGAAAAAAAGAGTAAAGCATTCAGATGCTTTACTTTTTTTTTACATTAGTTTAGACAAGCCTTAATAATAGTTTATTAAAATGAAAGTGTATTCATTCATTATATTCACTGTGTATAAAGTTATAATGATATGAACATTTGCATATTTTAATTTATTGATAGAAATTTCATGAAAGGTGGGATATTCTAGTCATAGGTTAACCGGACGACATCATAGGATCCTAACAAAATGTTTACAATAATTCAATTATAAAATGGAGGATTTTATATGAAAAAGAAAGTACTTGCTTTAGCGGCAGCTATTACATTAGTTGCTCCATTACAAAGTGTTGCATTTGCTCATGAAAATGATGGGGGACAGAGATTTGGAGTTATTCCGCGCTGGTCTGCTGAAGATAAACATAAAGAAGGCGTGAATTCTCATTTATGGATTGTAAACCGTGCAATTGATATTATGTCTCGTAATACAACACTTGTAAAACAAGATCGAGTTGCACTATTAAATGAATGGCGTACTGAGTTAGAGAACGGTATTTATGCTGCTGACTATGAAAATCCTTATTATGATAATAGCACATTTGCTTCACATTTCTATGACCCTGACAATGGGAAAACTTATATTCCGTATGCAAAGCAAGCAAAGGAAACAGGAGCTAAATATTTTAAATTAGCTGGTGAGTCTTATAAAAATAAAGATATGAAACAAGCGTTCTTCTATTTAGGATTATCTCTTCATTATTTAGGGGATGTAAACCAACCGATGCATGCGGCAAACTTTACGAATCTATCGTATCCACAAGGATTCCATTCTAAATATGAAAACTTTGTAGATACGATAAAAGATAATTATAAAGTAACGGATGGAAATGGATATTGGAACTGGAAAGGTACGAATCCAGAAGATTGGATTCATGGAGCGGCAGTAGTTGCGAAACAAGATTACGCTGGCATTGTAAATGATAATACGAAAGATTGGTTCGTGAGAGCTGCTGTATCACAAGAATATGCAGATAAATGGCGCGCTGAAGTTACACCAATGACAGGTAAGCGTTTAATGGATGCACAACGTGTTACTGCTGGATATATTCAGCTTTGGTTTGATACGTACGGAAATCGTTAAGTATTTAAAAAAGGTCAAATCTCAGAATAGAGTATTTGGCCTTTTTATCACTATACAATACATGGAGGTATGAAACGTGAAAGGTAAATTGCTAAAAGGTGTACTTAGCTTAGGTGTTGGTTTAGGAGCTTTATATAGCGGAACGTCAGCTCAAGCAGAAGTGTCTACAAATCAAAATGATACATTAAAAGTGATGACGCATAATGTATATATGCTATCAACAAACTTATATCCGAACTGGGGACAAACTGAGCGTGCTGATTTAATCGGGGCGGCAGATTATATAAAGAATCAAGATGTAGTTATATTAAATGAAGTGTTTGATAATAGCGCTTCAGATCGTTTATTAGGGAATTTGAAGAAAGAATATCCAAATCAAACAGCAGTATTAGGTCGTAGTAGTGGAAGTGAATGGGATAAAACGTTAGGAAACTATTCATCTTCAACTCCTGAAGATGGTGGCGTTGCGATTGTGAGCAAATGGCCAATCGCTGAAAAGATTCAATATGTATTTGCAAAAGGATGCGGGCCAGATAATTTATCGAATAAAGGATTTGTATACACGAAAATTAAGAAAAATGATCGTTTCGTTCACGTGATTGGGACGCATTTGCAGGCTGAAGATAGTATGTGCGGAAAAACTTCACCAGCATCTGTACGTACGAACCAATTAAAAGAAATTCAAGATTTTATTAAAAATAAAAATATACCAAATAATGAGTATGTGTTAATTGGTGGTGATATGAACGTAAATAAGATAAATGCAGAGAACAATAATGATTCAGAGTATGCATCTATGTTTAAAACATTGAACGCTTCTGTACCATCTTATACTGGACATACAGCGACTTGGGATGCAACGACAAACAGTATTGCAAAATATAATTTCCCTGATAGTACTGCCGAATATTTAGATTATATTATTGCAAGCAAAGACCATGCGAACCCATCGTATATAGAGAATAAGGTGTTACAGCCGAAATCTCCACAATGGACTGTTACATCATGGTTCCAAAAATATACGTATAATGATTACTCTGATCATTATCCAGTAGAGGCGACTATTTCTATGAAGTAGTTTCAAAAAGTTTCTTCGTAAAGAAGAAACTTTTTTTATTTGCAAACAGGAAAATCATACTTTCTTTCCAATATGTATAAGACATATTGAAAAGAGGAGAGAAAAATGTGGATCGAGGAATTTTTAAAGAAGTTCCATTACCGTGTGCATTTTTGGATGAAGTGGCTTTAGATAGAAATATTCAATCGATTATAGAGTTAAGTGGAAATAAGAAGATTCGTATAGCGAGTAAATCGTTACGTTCTGTTCCGATTATGCAAAAGATTTTAGCTGCAAATGATCGATTTCAAGGTATTATGTGCTTTTCACCTAGAGAGGTTTTATTTTTAATAGAACAAGGATTTAATGATTTATTGCTCGGATATCCTGCTTATGATGAAAGAGCTTTGTGTGAAATTAGTTTGCTAACAAAGAAAGGTTTCATTATAACTTGTATGGTGGATTGTGAAGAGCATATTGTGTATTTAGAAAAAATTGCTGAGAAATCTAAAGGATGTTTTCGTGTTTGTTTGGATATTGATATGAGTAGTCGTTTCTTTCAATTTCATTTTGGTGTACAAAGATCCCCAGTAAAAAATGTGCAGGATGCGTTGAAAGTAGTAGAAAAGGTGAGAAGGTCATCATATTTAATGTTAGATGGTGTGATGGGTTATGAAGCTCAAATTGCTGGGGTGGGAGACCATATACCGAATCAATGGCTGAAAAGTAAAGTGATTTCGTATTTAAAGCAGAAATCAGTGCTAGAAGTGAAAGAAAGAAGAGAATATATTGTAAAAGCAATACAAAAACTTGGTATTGAGCTAAGGTTTGTAAATGGAGGCGGAACAGGAAGCATAAAAACAACTGAGAAAGATAATTCAGTTTCAGAGATTACAATAGGTTCTGCTTTTTATTCTCCGAAGCTGTTTGATTATTATAAAGAGGTGAAATTTCATCCAGCGGTCGGATTTGCTTTACCAGTTGTGCGTAAACCAGTCCCGTTTATTTACACTTGCCTAGGTGGTGGATATATTGCTTCAGGAGCAGTTGGAAAAGATAAAGAGCCTGAAGTTTGGAGACCGAAGGGTGCAAAACTATTAGCTTTAGAAGGTGCTGGCGAGGTACAAACGCCAATTTTTTATAGCGGCGAGGAACGAGTGGATATAGGAGAGTCCATTTTGTTTCGTCATAGTAAGGCTGGTGAATTATGTGAGCGCTTTCCTTTTTTGTATCGTGTCAAAAAAGGAGAGATTGTTGGGGAGTATTCAACATATCGGGGGGATGGCCAATGCTTTCTATAAAGGGACAAAAGTGGAGGAATTGGACAGGGAATGTAGAAGGAACGCCGCATTATACGATGTATCCAGAAAGTATACAAGATGTAGTAGAAGTAGTGGGGCTTGCACGAAAAAAGGGGCGGAAAATTCGTGTTGTTGGTTCAGGACACTCGTTTACACCCCTTGTGCAAACCGAAGAAGTTTTAGTTTCTTTAGATGAATTGAAGGGCATTGTGAATATTGATGAAGAGAAGATGGTCGCTGAAGTGTGGGCAGGAACAAAGTTATATGATTTAGGGAAGTTACTTGAGGAAAAAGGTTATGCGCAAGAAAATTTAGGGGATATTGATTCACAATCTATTGCAGGAGCGATTAGTACGGGGACTCATGGAACGGGTATTACCTTTGGGAGTTTATCAACACAAGTTATAGAGATTACGGCCGTTTTATCTAATGGTGAGAGTATAGTTTGTTCGGAAGCTGAGAACGTAGAATATTGGAGAGCGTTTCAGTTGTCACTTGGAATGTTAGGTATCATTGTAAAGATAAAATTGAAGGTTATTCCAGCGTATTCACTCGTTTATGAAAGTGAAAAACAGTCATTATCTACTGTAATGAATAAACTAGAAGAGTATAAGAAGCATCGTCACTTTGAATTTTTTGTTTTTCCTTATTCTGATGAAGTACAAGTAAAACTTACGAACGAAACAACGCATACAGGCAGTGATTTGAAATGGCATAAACTAAAGGTGGAGTTACTTGAAAATAGGATGTTCTCTTTGCTATCTAAAGGGTGTAAATGGTTTCCTTCTATAAGTAAAGGAGTGAGTCGATTATCAGCTAAGGCTGTACCAAACACAAAAATAATTGGACCGAGCTATGAAGTATTTGCTACATCACGTACGGTACCATTTTATGAAATGGAGTATAGCATTCCTTCAAAGTATATGAGGACGGTTGTAGAAGAAATCTCAAATCTTATTGAAAAGAAAAAGTATAAGGTGCACTTCCCGATCGAATGCCGCTATGTGAAAGGTGATGATATATGGCTTAGTCCAGCCTATGGAAGAGATTCAGCGTATATCGCTGTTCATATGTATAAAGGTATGAAATATGCTGCTTACTTTGGCGAAGTGGAAAAAATTTTTCTGAAGTATGAAGGGCGTCCGCATTGGGGGAAAATGCATACATTATCGTATGAGCAATTACAAGATATATATCCAGAATTTCATTCGTTTTTACAGGCGAGGAAGTCTCTAGATGAACTTGGAATGTTTTTTAATCCTTATGCAGAAAAGTTATTTATCCCGCTATTTGCTGGGCAGTAAGACCCCCACTGATTAAAGTTTCACATTATGTATATAAAAAAGCTGACAAATAATTATTTGTCAGCTTTTTTTAGTGTAATTGCATTTCTTGTATGACTAATATGTTCATAAAATAGTAGTTTATCACGGCTAAATACATGCAGTAAAACATGAATAATGAATAGGCCGTTAATGATAAATAGGAATAACAATGTAACGAGTAATACTAAAGGTTCTGTATGATTTAACATAGAGCTACTAGAAAGAATATAATTGATTCCGCCTAACGCAAAATAAAATATACCGTAGCGAATAAATAGTTCTTTTAATGTAATACGATCTGATTTTCCTTTCAGATGAATGCGAAGCAATGCTTTCCCAATTGTTTTTCCATTTGTAAAGTATGGAATAAGAATAAAATAAATAAGGATTGAACACGTAATGAAAATGAGTTCATACATATTCGTGTAAGATTGCATATTAGAAACGAAGAAAGAATTTCCTTTGTTTTTAACGACAGGTACGACGATAGATAAGAAAATCCAATCAATTTGCATCGCGATAAGGCGACGAATGAATCCGACTGGTTTCGTTTCCAAATCAATATGACTATCTAACTCGTTTGTCTTCGGAAGGAAGTACGTAAATATTGGTGCAATGATAAAACCAATTACGCCACCTAATGTATTTAAAAACAAATCATCGATATCAAATAATCGGTATGCACAATTGTATATACCGTATAATCCAGTCACTTGTGTTAGCTCGAAAAATAGTGAAAGGAAAAAGGAAATGCAAATTGTTTGTAAGAAACTACGTCGGAAATAATAACGTAAGTAAATACCGAATGGAACAGTTAATAGAACATTAAATGCAACTTGTAAAAACGCAGACTCTTTTAATAAGTAGAAATAAGTAGCTGGTTTCGTTAAAACTGCCGATGTATGACTACTAATCTCTTGTATGAAATAAAATGGTGAGAGTTGCATGTGTTGTGTATTAGCTGGTTGTAGGCTACAAGTATCAAACGTTTGTGGTAACGGCAAAATAACAAGAAAATAGGCATTTAATAAGTAAAGTAATAATGAGTATAAAATAAATGAGCGCCATTTATTTAAATAACCGTATTTTCGATAATTAAATATTAAAAAAGGGATTAAAAGAAACATTGCTAAAAAGGGGAATAAAATAAATGCTGTTTTTACTGGAAATAAATATGCAGTCAAAGTAAAACTCCTTTCAATGAAAATTCGTTTATCATTATAGCGCTAAAAATATTTAAATACAAAGTTAAAATCTTTCGAAATAGAAATAATTACTAATTTTATAGGAATTAAGTTATAATAAATTTAATATGAGGATATTATGATTATGTAAGTTGAGAGAGGGTACAAGAGATGCGATATGAACTTTTTTCTGTAAGTGGGGATCATATTACGACTTTTGAAAGTGCATGGCGTTTTCAGGAGGGAGAACAGATTTTTGTTCATGATGATCAAACAAAAAGAAACTTTATTATTATTCGTCTGACGCATGATGTATTTCAACAAAATAAACATGTTATTCGTTTGTATTGTCAAGAGAAGAAAGTGTATGCATAAGAGAAGCCCTCTTACAGTATGAAAAGTAAGAGGGCTCTTTATCCCGCTATTTGTGGGAAGCACAATTGGTGAGGATTAAAGTTTCACTTTATCATTTTGCCCCTCGTAAGGAATAAAAAGAGAAGGGTTAATGCACATAGGTAGCATTTGATTTGGAAGAAAGTATATAGCCTTGTATTTTGTGCTTCAAAGTTACATGGCCTTCTCTTTGAGAAAGCCATGTATGGTAATCTTGTTGTGTTTTCCATAACAGACGAATCATATATTCTGCCTTATCATTTGTACGATGAACATGTGAAAACTCTATGTTAATACAACCGTTCGTTCCAGGGGAAGGATAATATTGTTTAAGCCCATAAAGTAGCTCATTTTCATATTCGTACTTAATGTGAATGAGTTTAGTAACTATAAACATATAAACACCTCTTTTACGATAATAGTAGGAAAGATAGAATTACTGTAATAGTAAACTTAAATAATATTATACTATTCAGAAAATTCTAAGTAAATAATAGATTTTAACTTAATAGAGGTATAAAAAAGCGAGTCATTCTATTACACTAGATGACTCGCTTTCAATTTGTAAGTTTTACTTTATAAGAAAATAAGAGTAAGTACACCTACGATAATACAATAGAAAGAGAAATATTTTAAATTTCCTTTTGCCATAATGTTCATAAACCATTTTAGTGAAATATACGTCATGATAAATGTTGCGATGAATGCAACGACATATGGTACGAATAATGTGTCTAGATTTGGATCATTTGCAATGTCTGTAATGCTTAACAATAAGCCACCTAAGCTAACAGGAATGTATAGTAAGAATGAGAAGCGAAGTGCTGTTTCTTGCTTCATACCAAGTAACATTGCTGCTACGATTGTGGCACCAGATCGGCTTATTCCGGGAATCAGTGCGCAAGCTTGTGCTAATCCGACGATGATTGCATCTTTCATAGAAAGGTCGCCATCATTTTTACGACCGCGTAAATTTCTAATAATCCAAAGGCCGACAGCAGTAATAAGAAGGGAAATCCCAACCATCTTCACACCTTTTAAGTACTGATCGATGTAATCTTTAAATAAAACACCAATAACACCTGCTGGAATGGTTGCAATAACAAGATAAATAATAAAGAAGAAATCTGATTTTGCGTCTTCTGCTCTTGTAAATATATAAGAGAGACCATTCTTCGTTAGACGAATTAAATCATTTCTATAAATAAGTAATACAGCTAATAATGAAGCTGAATTAACAAGTAGTTCGAAGCTAAACCCTTCTATTTTTAGTCCTAGCAAATGTTGTGCTAAAACGAGATGACCACTTGAAGAAATCGGAATTGGTTCTGTTAGTCCTTGGAACAGACCGAGAATTAAATATTTTAAAACGTAGTAAAATTGTTCCATAATAACCTCCTTGTTTATTAGTTGAAAGAAACAACTTTTCCATTATAACAAAGATATGGATGAATATTGAAAAGAAATAAATATTCAAAATAAAATAAAAATCCCTTATAGCAGTATAAGGGATTTTTATTTTTAATTAAGAAGTTACTGTTTCTTGAAGACTTTTAGACAATTGAACATCGACTTTTTCAGCATCATGAATATGATTCATAATAGTAGTATTTAATTTTTGGAACATTTGTTGTGTGTTAGCGAATTCTCGTAATATGTCATCATTACAAGACTTTTGGTTTTCGATAGCCTTAATAACATTTGTAGCACCATTTTGTAACGTTTGAATCATAACTAAAATATTTTCAATTCTAGCATTTGTATCGGCGCTCATTTCTACACCTTCATCAACTAAATGTAAATTATCTTTTGTGTTATCATATGCTTTTTCAATTTCTTCTTGAATTTTTTTCGTTAAGTTGCCTATGTTTTTTGTACTTTCTGCTGTACTTTCTGCTAGTTTTCTTACTTCATTGGCAACGACAGCGAATCCTTTACCGTGTTCTCCAGCACGTGCGGCTTCAATACTCGCATTTAAAGCAAGTAAATTTGTTTGTGCTGCAATGTTTTGAATGACTTCTACAATTTGCTCGATTTCCTTTGAGCGTTCGCTTAGATGATTCATACTATTAGACGTGCGTTGGGATTGTTCACCTAATTTATTAATTACAATAAGTAAGCGGTGAACGGATTCTTTTCCTTCATTAGAGCAGTCAATAATTTCTGCAATAGACTGAATTAAGCTTTGTTCCTTTTGCAACATTTCATTATTTAACTCATTGGAATGTGTCGTACGTGTTGAAACATTTTCGAAACATGAACTTAATTGTTGAACTAAATTTTGAAGTGTATTGTGTTGGTTATTTACAAGTTGATGCTCTTGGACAACGCTTTGTACACGATCGTGGATAGTAGAAATAGTCTCTTGTTTTTCAATATCTTTTTGTTTTAATTCTGCTTCTAATTCTTGTATACGCTCTTCTAATTGAGCAATTGTATGTTGGAGTGATTTTTTTTGAGTAAACATGTATTTATTTCAACCGCCTTCGAAAGTTATATTTTCTCTATATTTGGATTTTAGCATCTTTTGTATTTTTTAAATATAGGAATTGTTAAATATTTAAGAATCTATTACATTTTATTCATAATTCTCTTTTTTTCGTCACGAAAAATAAACTGTATTTAATCGTTTTGTAAACAAACTGTAAAATAAATCATGTATAACTGTATAAGAAGGGAGTCGGATTATGAACTATTTTAAGCGAATCAGCTGTCTAGTATTAGCAGGAATTATTGGTCTTTCTAGTACAGTCGCTGTTAAAGCAGAGTCAAACGACGAGAAACTTAACAACATGCAACAGCAATTGCAACAAAACGATGCAGAAATGCAAAAGAAAGAGCAAGAGAAGCAAGCTGTTAGTAAAGAAATTAAAGGTATCGAAAACGAACTACATAATTTAAATAATACAATTGCAAAAAATAAAGAGGATCAAGCTGCTATTCAACGTAAAATCGATGAAACACATAAGCAGATTGAACAAAAAAAGGAAGAAATTGTCGTTTTAGAGGATAAAGTCCTTGCTCGTAAAGATATTATGAGAAAACGTATGGTTTCTGTTCAAAACAGCTCAAATACAAGTTTAGTAGTAGAAGTTGTAGTAGAGTCAAAAAACTTTGCAGACTTCTTACAACGTATGAACGCAGTTTCTACTATTCTAGAAGCTGATAAAGAAATTTTACGTCTACAAGAACAAGATCTTCGTCAAATTGAAGAAGATAAGAAAACAATTGACGAAAAAGAAGCATCTTTAGTAGTAGACAAACAAAAATTAGCAAAAGCGCAAGCTGAACTGCAAGATAACTTGAAAAAACGTCAAGATAACTTACAAACAGTTCAAGCTAAATATAATGAGGTTGCAAGTCAACTTAATTTAGCAGCGGAAGAAAAAGCTAAAATTGAATCAAATATGAAGGCAGTACAAGAAACAATTGCTCGTGAACAAGAAGCAGCAAGAATTGCGGCGGAAGAGCGTGCAAAAGCAGAAGCGGCTGCAAAAGCAGAGCAAGAAGCTTTAGCGAAAGCACAAGCGGAAATTGCTGAAAAGCAAAAGCAAGAAAAAGCTAATAAACCAGCTGAACCAGTTGCTAATAATAATTCGAAGGTAGAACCTGCAAAACCTGCACAACCTGAACCATCTTCTAAGCCAACTGCTGGTGGGAAAGAACTTTATGTACATGCAACAGCTTATACAGCAGATCCAGGTGAAAATGGCTATGCACCAGGTCAACAAGTATATTCTGCATGGGGAGGCTATAATCTAACTGCAAACCCAGGAATGAAGTTGATTGCGGTGGACCCATCTGTTATCCCATTAGGTTCTCGTGTATATGTTGAAGGATACGGAGAAGCAATTGCAGCAGATACTGGTGGCGCGATTAAAGGTCACAAAATTGATGTTTTAATGCCAGATAAAGCTTCATCTAGTAAGTGGGGCAGAAAAAATGTTAAGCTTACAATTTTAAACTAAAACGTAATCCAACTTTACAATACGTAAAGTTGGATTTTTTTGTAAGAATAATGTTAGGTTGAGTTTACATTTTGTTAAGGGTAGCATACAATAACGGTGAGAGGTGGTAAATTTGACTATTTTAAACAGAGTAAAAGAATTAAGAGCTCGTTTTAATTTTTCACAAAGTGTATTAGCAGAAAAGGTTGGAGTGACGAGACAAACAATTGCAGCAATTGAAAAAGGGGATTACGTTCCTTCATTGTTACTAGCATTGACGATTTGTGATGTATTCCAGTTAAAGATGGAAGACGTGTTTGTTTTAAATAAGGAGGGGGAAGAGGATGAATAGAATTGGTTTTTCTTATATTATAAATGTACTCTATACTGCACTAGCATGCTGGACATTTGTTGAATTTTATAGTGTTATTACAGAGTTAGCAGATATAATTAAAAACGAGAAATTCCCATTTGAAGTATGGTTTAATGGAGTACCATTCATTTTATTATTTATTGGAGCAATTATAGTTACAATTTTTTATAGAATTCAAAAGAAAAAATATAAGAATTTATCTTTTTGGATGTATCCATTATTATTTCCACTAGAAGATGAACGTGAAAAAGCGATTACGGATAAAGCTTGCCGAACAACATTTGTATCGTTATGGTTTGTGTTACCTTGTGCAGTTGGATTTTTAACTTTTTCGCCTATTATTAATGAATATCTTCCTGGATACCCATTATATATTATATTTTCGATTTTCTTTATTCAAATGACAGTATTTCACGTATCACTATACAGAAATAAATTAGCTTAAAAAGAAACCTTCTTGCACCGGCAAGAAGGTTTCTTTTTAGCTAATACTTGTACATATGGCGATATTATTTTATCATTTTATATAGAGTAAGATTTTGTAAGGGAAAGGAATTGTATATGAATAAGCAAAGAATTTATAGTATAGTAGCAATCCTTCTATTTGTTGTAGGTGGCGTGTTAATTGGAAAGCCATTTTATGATGGATATCAGGCTGAAAAGAAACAGACTGAAAATGTGCAGGCTGTTCAAAAGATGGATTATGAAAAGCATGAGACGGAATTTGTAGATGCTTCCAAAATTAATCAACCAGACTTGGCGGAAGTAGCGAATGCATCATTAGATAAGAAACAAGTAATTGGTCGTATTTCGATTCCAAGTGTTTCAGTAGAACTGCCTGTTTTGAAAGCTTCTACTGAAAAAAACTTATTATCAGGTGCAGCGACAGTAAAAGAGAATCAAGTTATGGGAAAAGGGAATTACGCACTAGCAGGACATAACATGTCTAAAAAAGGTGTTTTATTTAGTGATATAGCTTCTTTGAAAAAAGGCGATAAAATTTATTTGTATGACAATGAAAATGAATATGAGTATGCGGTTACTGGTGTATCTGAAGTAACTCCTGATAAGTGGGAAGTTGTAGAGGATCATGGGAAAGATGAGATAACACTTATTACATGTGTATCTGTAAAGGATAATTCTAAGCGTTATGTTGTTGCTGGTGATTTAGTAGGAACGAAGGCGAAGAAGTAAAAAAAGAAGGTGAACTCTTTAAAGAGTTCACCTTCTTTTTTACTAATGTTGAGAAATAATAGAATATTTTGGTTTGTATTTAAATATTCTTCTATTTATGTATAATAAAGTTAGAATTCTATATTTTGGGAGGGACAAGAGTGAGACAACAGGTGAAGAAACTTCTTTTAACAACGAGTATAGCGTTATTGGTAACTCCAATTTCAGCTTATGCGCATCCAGGGCGTACAGATGCTAATGGCGGACATACGTGTCGTACAAATTGTGAGAAATGGGGATTACAGTACGGGGAATATCATTATCACAATAAACCAGCTTCTAGTAGTGGTGCAACGAGCCCAGCTCCTAGCCAGAATAATAATAGTGCTGTAGAAGCTGAGAGACAAGCAGAAGCACAGCGCAATACTGAGGTTGAAAAACAACGTGCTGCAGAAGCACAGCGTAACGCTGAGGCTGAGGCTGAAAAACAACGTAATGCAGAAGCACAGCGTAAAGCTGAAGAGGCACGTAAACAAGAGGAAGCGCAGCGCCAAGCTGATATTGAAAAAGGTCAACTTGAAGGTCAAAAGAATGGAGAAACTGATTTTAAAGCAGGAAAAAATGATGCAGAAGTGCATGTAGCTGGAAAATCTGATGCATATAAACAAGCGTTTAAAGCGACTTATGCAGCCGCATGGTCTTTAGAAGAGCAGAAGAAAACGCATTTTGAAAAAGGAAAAGAACAAGGTTTAGCGCAAGAGACGATGGACGATAGTCAAGTTGCTCCAGAGTTTAAGGTAAACTTTGCAGACGGGTTCAAAGTAGGGAATAAAGAAAGAGTAGAAAAAATTGAAAAAGAGCAAGCTGAATTAGGGGAAAAGACAGGGAAAGAATTAGTTGAAAAGAATCCTGGAAATAGAGAGAAAGAAGTATACGTGAAGGCATATGAAACAGCGTATGAAAAAGGCTATAAATCTACAAAAAAGGCAGTAGAAAAAGCTGGCTATAAGTATGCATTTGAAAACTATGATTTAAAAGTTCCTGCTAAGTATGAAAGAAAGGAACTGTTAAAGAAATGGTTTACTGAAGGATTTAAATCGAATAAAAAAGCAGCGGAAATTCGAGAAGAAGGGTATAAAAAGGGAGACAGCTGGTTCTCATTCTTCTATAAGAGTTTCGTACCAAGTGAATATAAAGAACATAAAGAGCTGTACGAACAAGCAATCGAAAAAGGTAAAACAGCATAAAAAAAGATGAGGAGAAATTCCTCATCTTTTTTAATCCATCCATTTCACTAATTTCTTAGAAATTAATAATAAAACACAACCTAATACAATTGCCACAGCGCCAATAACTGTGAATACTTCAGCGTATCCAAGTGAAGTTGTGAAGCTTGCAAGTTGTCCGCCTAAAATGTTGGCGATACCTGAACTTGCTAGCCATACACCCATTAGTAAAGATGCTAATTTTACCGGAGCAAGCGCACTAACCATTGATAGTCCGACAGGTGATAAGAATAGCTCACCTAACGTATGGAAAAGATACGTAAAGACGATAAATAGTAAGTTTGCTTTTTCTGTAATGTTATGTTCATCACTACCTGTTTTTAATGTAGCGATAACGAGAATGATATAACCGATACCGAGCAAGATCATCCCAAGTCCCATTTTAGTTGGGATTTTTAAATCACCGCGCTTGCGAGTTGCAAGTTTTGCCCATAATGCAGAAATGACTGGAGCAAGCAAAATAATAAATAATGGATTGACCGATTGGAACCAAGATGTTGGAACTTCCCATCCGAACACAGAGCGGTCTACAAATTTGTTTGTATATAATGTTAATGAGCTACCAGCTTGTTCAAAGCCAGCCCAGAAGAAGACAACGAAGCATGTTAAAATGACGATAACTGCGGTACGTTGTTTTTCTTTTTTTGTTAATGGTGTATCTCCTACTGATGGTTGTCCAGCAGCTGTTTGTAAATCGCGAGTTGGTTTTTTACCGATATTACCAAGGAAGCGATTTGATAGTGTTGTAAATAAAATTTGTCCAATAATCATTCCGATTGAAGCGGCTAAGAAACCGTAACGGAATCCGTAATGTACAACGCCATCAACTGTTGTTTTGAATAAATTTTCTGATAAAAATCCGCAAACGAGTGGAGCTAAAAATGACCCGACGTTAATACCCATATAGAAAATGGTAAATGCACTATCACGTTTTGGATCGTTCTCTTCGTATAATTCCCCAACCAGTGTAGAGATGTTCGGTTTGAAGAATCCGTTACCGATAATAATAAGCGCTAATCCGAGGTATAGGCCTAATTGGTTTTGCAAGGCAAATAGTGTAAGGTTACCGATTGCCATTGTTATACCACCAATTGTGATCGCTTTTCGTCTACCTAGAAAACGATCTGTTAAGTATCCACCAATCATTGGTGTGAAATAACAGGCTCCAGTGTAAAATCCGTAAATAGAGAGTGCCCATGCGGGACTAAACCCAAGACCACCGCTTACTAAAGCTGTCGTTAAATATAATGTTAATAATCCTCGTAATCCATAGTAACTAAATCTTTCCCACATTTCTGTAAAGAAGAGTAAGTATAAACCTGGAGGATGTTTCTTTTTTCTTTGTTGTTCTCTTTCTAGTTGTATCGCTGATTCCATGTTATTTTCCTCCTGACACAAACAAAAACAAAGTTAATAATTTTGTACATTTAATATTTTACCTTATTAACTATTATAAGTCAATAAAGGTTGATTTTTCAGAAGAAATTGGAAAAAGGGAATAGCTATAGAAGGGGTGTTTCTTTTGTGATAGACTATGGACTATGTTTTCTTTGTAAGGAAGCGGGTTATTGTACTTTTTTTATATGTGGAATTGATTTCATAAGAGATGAAATTAAAGAAGGAGAAAGAAATGAAATTGTTACAGAAAAAAGAAATTTTACTTATTAGTCTTATGTTATTTTCGATGTTCTTTGGAGCAGGGAATCTTATATTCCCACCTTTTCTTGGATATGAAGCAGGAGAACATGTGTGGATTTCATTAGTAGGATTTATTATATCAGCAACAGGTCTTCCTATATTAGGTGTTATCTCTATTGCAAAAGCAGGAAGTTTTCAAACGTTAGCGGGTAGAGTTCATTCTTCATTTGCAATTATTTTTCCATGTATCGTGTATGTATTTATTGGACCTGGGCTTGGTATACCACGTGCGGGAAGTTTAGCCTTTGAAATGGGGCCAGGTCAGTTATTCCCTGAAGCAGGAAGCGGAGTATTATTGTTTTACACAGTTATTTTCTTTAGTATTGTTTACTGGTTAAGTTTATCACCATCTAAACTAATGGGGTTGTTTGGAAAAGTCTTGACGCCGTTATTATTATGTATGATTGCACTTATTTTTATAAAGAGTATGTTTACAACAGTAGGAGATATGAAAGAACCAATAGGGAACTATGGCCAAGCTCCTATGTTTCAAGGGTTTTTAGATGGATATTTAACAATGGATGCGTTAGCTGCTTTAATCTTTGGAATTGTTATTGCAAATGCATTACGTACAAAGGGTATTGAAGATGATAAAGGTTTAGCGAAATATATGAGTATTGCTGGAATTGGGGCAGGACTATTATTATCTATTATTTATGTCATCCTTGGATATGTGGGGGCAATTAGTGGCTCATTAGGAACATTTGATAACGGTGCGAAAGTGTTAGCACAAGTTATGATTACATTATTTGGACAGGGCGGAGTCGTTTTATTAGGTCTTATTTTTACTATCGCTTGTTTATGTGTTTCAATTGGACTTGTTACGTCTTGTAGTCAATTTTTTGCGAGTGCATTTCCGAAAGTATCTTATAAAGTGTGGGCATTTATAGTAAGCGTTGTTAGTATGATCTTAGCTAATTTAGGATTAACGCAAATTTTAAAAGTATCAGTACCAATTCTTGGATTTATTTATCCAATTGCATTAACGCTTATTATTCTAGGGTTATTCCATCAGTATATTGGGAAGTATGCATACGTATATGCAGTAACTGTTTGGTTTGTAGCAATATTTAGTGCAATTGATATTTTAAATAAAAATGTAATGATGAATCAGTGGACGTCAGTATTAAAATACATTCCATTTTATACAGAAGGTGTTGGGTGGATAGTTCCAGCTATTATAGGCGTGTGTGTTGGTGTCGTCGTTAGCATTGTTCTAAATAAGAATAAATGAGTAAAAAGGTGTTTTCCTATTTTGGGAAGGCATCTTTCTTTTTTTGGAAAAAATACTATTGAAAATGAATAGACTAAGAGTATGATAAAGATAATTGGTAATATATAGGTTTAATGAGAGGTACGAATAAGGGGGTAGCGTATGAAGAAGGATTTGGATAAGAAAATAGAAGCACTCGAAACGGCAATTGAAACAATTCAAGAAGCACTTGCTGAATTAAAAGTGAAGCAAAGGGAAATAGAAGTAGAGAACGCTCAGCAACATGTTAGTAAGAACAAGAAAGAATATATTGAAACGGTAATGGAGGAAAAGCCAAAAGAAGAAATAGTTAAGATAAAAGAGCCTTTGCAAGAACCTGAGTTAAAACAAGTAGATATATCGGCTTTTAAACCAGAGCCATTTAATATTATTAAGTTTTGTCAGACGTGGTTACCGCGTGTATTTGTCGGTATTATGTTGCTTGGAGTGATCTGGTTATTTAAAGCAGGGGTAGATGCTGGTTTATTAACACCAGCGATACGAATTGTGTTTGGTATCGCATTATCTATCGGGTTGTATTATATAGGAGATATTCAAATTAAAAGAGAGCGGCAAGCGTTAGGATTAGTATTAGCTGGAGGAAGTATTACCGGGATTGTTCTAACGACGTTTGCAGCACATTATTTATATGGATTTATTCCGGCAAGTGTCGCGTTTCTCTGTAATATTGCATGGGTTATTTTAGGGATTTATTTAGCGAAAAGATATCAATCGGAATATCTCACTATTTTCGTAGCGGTCGGTGCGTTCTTCGTACCATTCTTGTTAAATAGTACGACTCCTAATCCTTATATTTTCTTTGGATATGAGACAGTATTAACACTTAGTTTATTATGGTATGCGTTGAAAAATCGTTATAAATACTTATATATGATTTCTTACGCTGTTGCTGCCATTGTCCTTTTCGTTTTCTTTGCTGTTATGTCAATGTTAGTAGAGAACTTGCAAATACAGTTAACGATTGTATATGGTTTGATTCATTTACTATTATTTTGGCATATGTTTACGGAGAGAAGTTTTATACTAGAACCACGTTTGGCGATATTTAGTGCGAATGCAGTGTTCTTTATACTAGCTATTTCAAAAATACCTGATTTTACAACATGGGGATTAATTATTAGTGCACTCGTGCATGCCGCTATGTTCGTATGTGAATATAGGAAAAATAGACATTCTACATTTACAAATCTCTTATTTGGTTTCGCAATGGGAGCATTTAGTTTAGCAATTTTATATGAGTATAGTTTAGTGAATGCAGCGATTGTACTATTGTTACAAGGTTTCCTCGGCATGGTCACTTCTATTAAAGTAAAACAACAGATAAAATTGTATGTTAGTGCGACGGTTTACGCAATTGGAATGATACAGACTATTTTTAGCCCGTTTGATCAATTTATTTCGGCAGGCTTTGTTGCTCATCTTATTTTAATAGGAACGTTCTATTATTGCATGAGAGAAGCGAAAGAAGTATTAGCGAGCTTCGGCAAATATATGTATTCTATAGTGCTCTATTGGTTTATGATAATTGTATTTATTACAATTACGAGAATCGGTGAAGTTTTATCTGCAGATGGAAGCGTAATTAGTGTATCAGTATCGTTATTATGGATGGTATATGCATTATTTGCGGTTTGGTTTGGAAGAAATAGAAATATGGATGAAATATTATATGCTGGTTTAGTCGTTTTAGTCGTAACGGTAGGGAAGTTATTCTTACTTGACTTACCAGAGGTATCGATGATGATTAGGGCGGTGTTATTCCTAATCGTCGGTAGTATAGGTATCGTTATTTCAAGAATGTTTTTCTCGAAGGAAGAGAAGTGAGAAGAAGGCAATCCATGTATGGATTGCCTTTTTTATTATTTCTTATTAATCGTTACAGTTTCATTATATTTCGTTGTTGTATTTTGGCGTAGACGAAGCGTTGCTTGTCCAGTTGTATTTGAATCAATCTGTACATTTACAACTTTCTCAGCAGAGCCTAAGCTGTTTGTTGTGAAAGAAAATGCACTACTATATCCGAAAGTAGATGGCCAAGTGCCGTTTGCATTTTGTACTTTAGCCACTTGTGTTCCACCAGTAGTGAAGATACCTAAAGAATAGTTGTTATACGTTGTATTAGGTAGTAAGTTATTTACTTGAATCTTCATTTGAAAAATTTCATTGTTTGGTAGAATGCTAGGGTGTGTAACGACGTAGTCGCTTGTTGTTACCGCACCGTTATAACCGTATGAACCTGGTTTAAAAGTATTTGTATTAAACCATTGATAACCTGCATTTGGTGCACTCCAAGGTTCAGGTTGTGGTTCTGTTGATAAGCTTGGCTGTTCAAATGTTTGTAGAGCTGTAGGTGAATCAAGTTGTAAACCATTTACTTGATCTAAACTTGTAAATGTCTCTTTATTTGATAACCAATTTACGATGTTTTCTAATAAAATCGCATCGTTTTCTTCTTTATAACCATCGTAAGTTTTCTTTGTTTGGCCAGAATCTTCACGAACGTATTTTGGCGTAGCATCTTCAACAGGAGAAGAGTCACCAATAAAGGCAGCTTTTCCAAGTCCTACTTTTGCGATAGCAGCATATGGGCCTTCTGCAATACCACCGCCATTATAAACGCCACTATCAACAGCGTTATTCCATTTTGATGGATTTTCTGGAAGGTAAACAAGTCCTTTTGCTAGTTTTGGGTTTGTAATTGCTAGAGTAGAACCAGCATGCATTGCTACAGACGAAACACCTTTTGTAATTCCGAAAGATTGTTCAGGCGATACAATTGTTTTCGCTGAAACATCACCAAGTGCATTGTAGCGGAAGCGAATACCGAAGTTGTCAGAGAGCCAATCAGAGCTTTCTACTCCTTGCATAGCTTGTGAATTAGCTTCTTCATTAGACATTCCTTTTGCTGGATTATCCCAAGCACCGCGTCTATATCCATTAAATACTTCAGAAGAGTCCCAGCGATTTTTATTACGATCTGCATTGTAATGATCAGCAATAAAGAAGATACTACCACCATTTTTTACATATTGTAACATAGCGTCCTGCTCAGATTTTTTGTAAGGAATATTAGCTTCTGGAACGATAAATACATTGTAATCTTTTAAGTCTTCGTACGTAATAGGTGTTGATTTACGAAGTTCCTTTACGTGATATCCGTTTTTTGCAATGCCGTTTCCGAAGTCAGAAAAGCCGCCGTCAATAACCCAGTCAGCTGTCCCAGCAGTTTGACCGTGTGTATTATCGAATAATACTTTTTTCCCATTGTTTTGATTTACAACTTTTGCAGCAATTTCAGGAGCTGGGTCTACAGAGCTTTCGGCATAAGTAGACGATATGAACGAGGTCCCTATACTTAGTGTAATTGCTGTTGCTAAAGAAAATGTAATCCATTTTTTATTCTTCATAGAAGAATCCCCCTAATAATAAATATATGTGCTTTAATAATGTAATTTATTTTTCTGTAAAAATAAAGACGGAAAACATAAAAAATATTAAAAAATTGTAAAAATACCGTGAATTTTGTTGAGAAATATTTATATAGATATAAAAACATCCCTTCCAAGTAATAAGGAAGGGATGTTTTGCTTAACTAATTTTTGAGTTAGGTGTTTCATCAATCTTATGAAACCCTTTCATGTAATATACGATTGCTAAGCCGATAAGCCAAATTGGGCCGACAATCAATGCAATTCGTGTATCTTCTGAATAGGCCATTATACCTAATACTAATACAAGGAAAACGAGTGAGAAATATGAGCTTAATGGGTATAAAGGCATTTTATACGATAACTTTTGTTTATTTTGAGTAGGCAAGCTTTTACGGAATTTAATTTGAGCGACTAATATAATTCCCCAAGTCCAAATTGCACCGAAAGTTGAAATGCTAGTAAGCCATGTAAATACCTTTGCAGGTACGAGATAGTTTAATATAACACCAATTAGTAAAACGATAGCAGTTGCTACAATTCCTTGGCTTGGAATGCCATTTTTATTTAAACGACCAAATCTTTCAGGAGCTTTTTTCTGCTGAGCTAATGTATATAGCATACGGCCTGTACTAAATAAACCACCGTTACAAGAAGAAAGAGCTGCTGTTAATACGACAAAGTTAATAATACCTGCTGCTTTTGCGATACCAATTTGTTGGAATGTTAATACGAATGGACTGCCTTTCTCACCAAGTTCGTTCCATGGATAAATTGCCATCATAACGAATAATGCCCCAACGTAAAAGAGTAGAATTCTCCAAAATACGTTATCGATTGCCTTTGCGAGTGTTTTCTTCGGATTTTGAGCCTCACCGGCTGTAACACCGATTAATTCAACGCCTAAATAAGCGAATAGTACCATCTGCATGGAGAGTAGTAACCCAGAAAATCCATTTGGGAACCAGCCACCATGTGACCAAAGATTTGAAATACCAGTAGCGATACCACCGTTTCCGAATCCGAA
Source organism: Bacillus sp. LH1 (assembly GCF_057924895.1). Lineage (NCBI taxonomy): Bacteria > Bacillati > Bacillota > Bacilli > Caryophanales > Bacillaceae > Bacillus > Bacillus sp. LH1. Next base: position 715,021 of record NZ_CM175007.1, read on the forward strand.
TAAAATAATACCAGCTCCGACTACTATCATACAGATAATTGTGACAATTTTAATGAGAGCAAACCAAAACTCAAGTTCTCCAAATACTTTTACCGATAAGAAGTTAAAAGCGCTCATTAATAATAGAGCAAGTAATGCCCAAGTCCAGCGCGGGATATCTGGGAACCAGTACTGCATGTAAATACCAGCTGCTGTAATTTCAGCCATACAAGTAACAACCCATAAGAACCAGTAATTCCAACCAGTAATATAACCAGCGAGTGGTCCAATATAATCATATGCATATTTACTAAAAGAACCAGCAACAGGTTGTTCAATTGCCATTTCCCCAAGCGCTCGCATAATGAAAAAAATAACGAGACCGGCAATCATATAGCCTAGCAAAATAGAAGGACCTGCTAGTTTAATGGCGGAAGCGGATCCTAAAAATAGCCCAACGCCAATAGCTGAACCCAGTGACATTAAAGTAATATGTCGTTCTTTTAAACCACGATTTAAAGTTCCAGATTTGTTTGTGTGCTGCATAAGAAGAATCCCCCTTGTAGAGTGAACGATATTTGAATGCGTTTACTAAATATTTAACTATTTCAAATTATAAAACATTTCTATCTGTTATGCTACAAAAATAATCATAATGAACTGTACTACATCTGTACTTGTCAGACTTAAACTTAAAATTCTAACTATTAGGGAATATATTGACTCTTCTTTTTATTGATTGTTAAGATTAAGTATTATATTTTCTCACATACTAGTAAGAAAAAGAATGTGTGATAATAATTCAGGTGTAGGAAGGGTACATAAGCATGTTTCAATTACAAAAATATAACACTTCTGTGAAGCAAGAGTTTTTAGCTGGCATCACAACTTTTTTTACATTTGCGTATATTCTTGTCATCAATCCAAAAATATTATCTGATGCAGGTGTACCATTTGACCAAGCGTTTACAGCAACAATTATTGCAACCGTTGTTGGAACAGTAGGTATGGCGATTTTCGCGAATTACCCGATTGTTATTGCTCCAGCTATGGGAATGAATGCATATTTTGCTTATTCTGTTGTACAGAAGGCAGAAGGGATTACATATGTAGTTGCCTTTTCAGCTGTATTTGTAACGGGGATTATTTTTCTTTTATTATCTTTTACTTCGTTTAGGCAAAAGTTAATTTTAGCAATTCCTGATAGTTTAAAGCATGCAATTGCAGGTGGAATTGGACTATTTATTGCTTTTATTGGATTGCGCCTTTCTGGAATTATCGTGGATCATCCGTCTAATTTAGTTACGATTGGTGATTTTCATTCTCCAGCTGTTATTTTAACTTTAATTGGTTTAATATTAGCGGCGGTATTAATGACATTGCGTGTGAGCGGTGCATTATTTATTAGTATGATTGTGACAGGAATTATTGCCTTCTTTACAGGGCAATTGAAGTTTGCTGATAAAATTGTGGCGATGCCTCATTTACCAGAGGGTATCATCGTTTCAAACCCAATCAATGCCTTTTCAGATGTAATTGAATACGGATTATACGGCGTTGTATTTTCATTTTTACTTGTACTTTTATTCGATACAACAGGTGCATTACTTGGTTTAATTAAACAAGCAGGTTTAATTACAGACAATACAGAGAAGCGTTTTGGTAAAGCGTTTATTGCAGATGCAATTGGCGGGACTACAGGTTCTATCTTTGGAACAAGCCCAACAGCAGCGACGATTGAATCGTCAGCAGGTATTGCTGCAGGTGGTAAAACTGGGTTAACAGGGATTGTAGTTGTTGGTCTAACAATTATAACGGCATTTTTTAGTCCTGTTATTGCTTCTTTATCAAGTGTAGCCGCTATTACAGCTCCTTCATTAATTATAGTAGGTAGTTTAATGGCACAAAGCATTCGAGATATTAATTGGAATGAATTTGAAGATGCGTTACCAGCATTTTTAATTTTTATAGGTATTCCGTTAACATCTAGTATTGCGAATGGAATTGCAATTGGATTTTTAGTGTATCCAGTCTTGAAAATTGTGAAAGGGAAAGGGATGGAAGTGCATCCGTTACTCTACTTATTTACAATTTTATTTGGATGTCATTTATTCTTATAATATAGGAGAGGGGGCTTCTTATGAGGGGCTCCTTTTTTGTGTATAATAAAGTGAAACTATAATCAGTCACGCAAAATATAAATTACTTAATGGAATATATATGTTACAATATGGATGGAGGGGGAACATGAATGGCTGTAAGTAAAATAAAAGTCGCGCGTGTTCAGTTAGATTTAACACAGCAACAATTAGCAGAAAAAGTAGGCGTTACAAGGCAAACGATTAGTTTAATTGAGAAGGGCAAATACAATCCGTCTTTAGATTTATGTTTGAAAATTTGTTATGCAGTAGATAAAACTTTGAATGATTTGTTTTGGGAGGAAAAGGAGTGATTCGATGAAAATTGTGAAAGATGAACGTTTAATGATTGAGGGGTTAAAACATATTAGATTAGTTTTCATCTTACAAAATATTTTCATACTAGGTATTGTTTTTTATCGCTACGTTTTGCAAGATGCAGGATATGAAAGTGTTTCGGATTTATTAATGGTATTTATGGGTGGGATTGTAGTTATTAACTTTTTAAATCTGAAAAATTCAGTGGAAGTGTATGAGCATACAGGGGGAGTATCACGTAGCTATTTCATGAAACTATTATTAATTCCTGTAAGTATTGTTATTGGGATTTTAGCTATTTGTATCGTTGTAACACCAGATATTTCGATAAAGGAAATTAGTATGACAGGATTTATTATGTTTGCTTGTTTTTTAGTTCCTAGTCTGTTTATATACATATATATGAAAAAGATAAAAAGTGAAGATTGAAATATAAGAAAAGCTTTCCCGTATTGCGGAAAGCTTTTCTTATATTCTTTTATACAGTACTTTATGAAGGCCAATTGGTTCAATTTCAAAGATTTCACCATGTTCTTGGAAGCCTAAGCGCTTGTAATAGTCAGCTACAGTAATTCGGCCATTACACCATAGCATATTTGCTTGACGCTCTTGTAAGATTTGTTCTGCTTTCTGAATTAAGGAGCTTCCAGCGTGGTTGTTTCGAAACTCAGGCAATGTGGCCATTCCTCGTAGACGATAATGCATACCTGCTTGTAAGTCGGGATGCATTTCCTTTGAGAAAGAAGCGATACTAATAAGTTGATCGTTTATAAATGCGCCTAAGTGGAAGGTGTCTGTTTCATAATCGGAAGGGTATTTACAATCTGCTAATGTTTGATTGGGGCGTAAAATTTTTTGACGTAATACGTAAGTTTCAGATCCCTCAATATTTTTCACGGTAATCATATTAACATCCTTTCTTATAACGCTTTTTCTGTTAATTGTATAAAGAAATAGGCAGGTGCGGCGAGAAGTCCGAGTATGCTAGCAGTTCCGAGAAGGAGTGAAAGTAGGAGGCAAGAATATTTTATTCCATTCGATTTTTTCCATCCGTAACTACAAATCTCAATACTAACACCGATGAGAATAATGGCAACGAGTATTTCGGCTAATAATAAGAGAGCTAAAGTTATAATAGACATAATGTAATCCATCCCCATAATATGTGATAGTAACATTTTACCATATGAAATGGAAAAAATGCCCCTCAATTATGTGAGGGGCATTTTTTTATTCTAATATGTTTTTTAGTGTATCGATATGTTCTTTTGAGCCTGTTACAAGTAATGTATCACCGTGTTGTAGTCTTGTATCCCCATGTGGGATTAATGCTTTATTTCCACGATAAATTTGAATGACTAGTACATCACCTAAAAACGGAAGGCGACGAAGTGCAACGCCGTTATATTTATTGCTCCGTAGTTCAACTTCACGGACTGTTTCGTTTGCTGTTGTAATTAAGCGAACGAGACTAGGTTTATCAATAAGCGCACGTAATAAAATACGTGTAGAGTTAATTGTTGAGAATACAGCGATATGTTCTTGCGTTGCTTTTTCTTGTAGAAGTGGATCTTCTACACTTGCAATAACATGTTCAACACCTAGCTCTTTTGCATGTTCTGCCAATAATAAGTTTTGTTCATCATCACTTGTTGCAACAACGACGCGATCTGCATCAAATGCTGTTTGTTCAGTTAATGATGCGATTGTGATGTCATCTAATTTCACGATAGGGAAGTCATGTGATGTCGCTTCTTCATCATTTATTTTGTTTTGACGCATCATATATAGCGTTACGTCATAATCTTCTCGTTTTAAATCTAGTGATAACGGAAGGGTAATTCTGCTCGCGCCAATAATAGCTACTTTTGGTTTTGGTGTTTCTACTTTTGGGAACATTTTTTTAAACAATATAGGTGCAAAAATACAAGTAATAACTGCGCTTAAAATAAGAGAGGCAGATAAACTTGGACTGATGATCTCCAGTTTTTCACCAATTTGTGCAGCCGCAATAACTAAAGAAAGTGTCGATGTTAATAAGATTGCACTTCCAAGTACGATATTACGTGGATACCATTTTCTTAAGACGAGTGATGGTAAGAGTTTCGAAATAAAGAGTCCTACAATTAAGATTGGAATCATTAGCATGCTAGAAGGTTCTTTGAAAATAGACCACACCTCTAGATTTACACCAACCATTACGAAGAAAATAGGGATGAAGAAACCATAGCCGATAGAATCAAGTTTTTCCACCATATCTTCATTTGGTGATAATAACGATACAAGTACACCTGCTAAGAAGGCGCCTAAAATATTTTCTGCTCCAACAGATTCCGATAACCCAACTAAGATTAAAATGAGTGCAAAAACAGCTCGTGTATCAATTTGTACACTACCAGCTTTTAAACTATCTAAGTATGGAATGTTTTTAAAACGTTTTGCAACGAAGTAAATAACAATACCAGCGCCGAATAGAAGAAGAAGAAGCCACATGCTTTGGCCGCTTTCGGAATTTAATCCGACGAATACAGCGAGTAAAATCATTGTAACTAAATCCGCAATAACAGCGACTAATAAAATGATTTGCCCAATTGCTGTTTTTCCTAAGTTATTCTCTTTTAATGTTGGTACAACAACACCTAAAGAAATAGTTGAAATAATTAAAGTCATGAACATTGCATTATCTACGAATCCTAGCCATACGAATAGTAATGATAGGGCATAAGATAAGATGAAAATAAATAAGAAGATAATGCTTGCTGCCTGAAATGTATTTGGTTCGTTTGTCGTATTTTTTTTCCCTTTTTGTTTAAAGATAGAAAAATCAATTTCTAAACCGCTTAAGAACATGAGGAAGATAAATCCTAATGTTGATAAAACTTGAAGCCATATATCTGGCTCAATAATATTAAACCCACTTTTACCTACAAAGATTCCTGCAATAATTTCTGCAACGACCACAGGAAGTGCTTTTAATTTAAAGCGTTGTAACAAAAGGGGAACGAAAAACGCGATTGCAACGACAACCATAAGTGATAGAACAGAAGTATGATGTTCCATTGCGTTCTCTCCCTTCAAATAAATATAGTACCTATTTAGCCATATAATAGGTAGAAAAGCAACGCATATGGATTCGATTTCATAAAGAAAGACTTTTCTTAACATTTGTCATAATAAGTATATTTTTCATGATTATGCTGTTAATTCCGTAATGTGGATGTAATAGAGGGGATAAAAAAAGACTGCTGAGGAATCTCAGCAGTCTTTTTCATGTACATTACATTGAGAAGAAGATCCATACAGTTAAACCAACTGTTGCAGTTGCAACGAAGAAACTGTATATCATTGTAAGAATTTGAACTCTTCCTTCTCCTTCTTTTAAATGCATGAACATAATTAATTGTAACAATGCTTGCGCAACAGCCATTATGATAATAGTTGTTAAGACTGTTGAAAGTGGCAATGTTGTGTAAAGTGCCACGTATAACGCTAGAAACGTTAATGCAAGCGATAAAATAAATCCGAAAACGTGTGACCAAGGGAATCCGCTATGCGCATGTCCGTTTGCTTGATTGTTGTTTTGAGCCATTTACGCCACCATCCCGTTCAAGTAAACTAGTGTGTAAATAAAGACCCAAACAAGATCAAGGAAATGCCAGTATAAGCTGATAATGAATACTTTACGAGCTGTAACTGGTGTTAAACCTCGTTTTAAAATTTGGATAATAACACAAATTGCCCAAATGATACCGCCTGTTACGTGGGCTCCATGCGTTCCAAGAAGAACGAAGAATCCAGATAAGAAAGCACTTGTTTGAATTGTTGCGCCTTCACCAATGTACATAATGAACTCTTCGATCTCGAAGAATAGGAAACCTGCACCTAAAAGTAATGTAAGGACGAACCATCCAAGCATCGCTTTTTGGTTATGCTTACGCATTTCATGAATTACGATACCGCATGTAAAACTACTTGTTAAAAGTAGTAATGTTTGAATTAAAAGCGTTTTAAGTTCAAACAATTGCGCTGGTGTTGGGCCATCTGCCGTACGACCAGCAAGGACTAGATAAGAGGCGAAAAGTGTTGCGAACAGCATAATTTCAGCCCCAAGAAAAATCCAGAATCCTAGGATATTCAATCTGCTTTGTTCGGATTGATATTCCAAAGGTAAGCTTTTATCTAAAGCCGCCATGTCATTTCACCTCTCATGCTATATGTTCTGTTTTTTTAATTTCATCAACACTGATATAGTAGCCTTCATCATAATCGAATGAACGATAGATTAAGCAAGCTAAAATACCAATACCACCGATTGCTGCAAGCCAGAACCAGCTAAATACTAATGCGAAACCTGCAAGACCGAAGAATCCAGACGCAATAATAGGCACACCAGAGTTACTTGGCATGTGAATTGGTTTGATATCTTCTGCTGCTGGTGTAACTGTTTCTCCGCGTTTTTTCATGTACCAGAAAGCATCAGCTTCTTTAATTTCAGGAAGCTTCGCGAAGTTGTAATGTTGTACAGGAGAGTGAGTTGCCCATTCAAGTGTACGACCATCCCATGGATCTCCAGTTGTGTCACGTTCACCATGACGTGCACTCCAAATTACGTTGTAGCAAAGAAGTAGGAAGCCGATACCCATCATTACCGCACCAACAGATGCGATTTGGTTTAGCCATCCCCATCCAAGACTTTCAGAGTAAGTGTACATACGACGAGTCATACCGTCTAAACCTAAGAAGTACATTGGGAAGAAACAGATGTTGAATCCGCTCATAAAGATCCAGAATGTCCATTTACCTAGGCGTTCATTTAACATATGACCAGTCATTTTTGGATACCAGAATGTGAATCCAGCAAGCATAGCGAATACTGTACCTGCGATTAATACGTAGTGGAAGTGAGCGATTAGGAAGTAGCTGTTATGGTATTGATAATCAGCTGCTGCCATTCCAAGCATAACCCCTGTAACCCCACCGACTACGAAGTTTGGAATAAATGCCAATGACCAAAGCATTGGAACTGTAAAACGAATACGTCCTTTATACAGTGTAAACAACCAGTTAAAGATCTTAACCCCGGTTGGAATCGAAATCGCCATTGTCGAAATCGAGAAGAATGAGTTAACCGCTGGACCTGCACCCATCGTGAAGAAGTGGTGAAGCCATACGACGAAACTTAGTAAAGAAATTGCAACCATTGAGTATACCATTGCACTGTAACCGAATAGACGTTTACGTGAGAATGTACTAATGATTTCAGAGAAAATACCGAATGCCGGTAAAATAACGATATATACTTCAGGGTGACCCCATACCCAGAACAGGTTGGCCCATAACATTGGCATACCGCCGCTCGCCATCGTAAAGAAGTGAGCATCGAATAGACGGTCAAATGTCATTAATGCAAGAGCAACTGTTAATACTGGGAAAGCGAAAATAATGATAATTGTTGTAATTAAGATTGACCAAGTAAACATTGGCATTCTCATTAAAGTCATACCAGGTGTACGCATTTTTAAGATAGTAACAAGGAAGTTAATACCGGTCATTAGCGTACCGAGACCTGAAATCTGTAATGCAATTGCGTAGTAGTTATTTCCTACGCCCGAAGTAAACTCTGTACCTGCCATTGGGAAGTAAGAAGTCCACCCGGCGTCTGGAGAACCACCGATTACGAAAGCGATGTTGAATAACATTGCTCCGACAAAGAATAACCAGAAACTTAAAGCATTTAAGAACGGATATGCAACGTCACGAGCACCAATTTGTAATGGTACTACAAGGTTCATTAATCCCATAACGAATGGCATTGCCATGAAAAGAATCATTACTGTACCATGTGTTGTAAAGATCCCGTTATAGTGTTCAGCGTTTAAATAAGTTGTTTCTGGGAATGTTAACTGTGCACGGATCATTAAACCATCCATACCACCACGGAATAACATGATAACCGCAGAAATAATATACATAGCTCCGATTTTTTTATGGTCAACAGTTGTTAACCATTCGTCCCAAAGCCATTTCCATTTTTTATACTTTGTTAGTACGAAAATGATTGCTAATGTCACAAGAACGATAGAAGCGTCTGCACCGTAAATAATCGGGTCACCTGTGACAAAGAATTCATCAAGCTTCACTGTGTTCACTCCAATCTGTTGGAATAATAGCTATTATTTTTTGTTTTTGTAGTAGTTGTAATCACAATATTCAAGTGATTTTGGATCTACATAACTTAAGTGGTGACTAGAGAATGTCATACGACCAACTACACCAGGTTTAACAATTTCGTTGTACTTAGCTTCTGTTAGTTTAGGAGCAGTTTCTTGTACTTCTTTAACCCACTTGTCATATTTCTCTTTAGTTTTTGCTTCAACTTCGAACTCCATGTGTGTGAATCCTTCACCAGAGAAGTTCGCACTACGGCCTAGGTAAGAACCTGGCTTATCAGCTTGTAAATAAAGATCCATAATCATGCCATCCATTGTGTACTTCATACCACCAAGTTCTGGTACCCAGAAAGCATTCATTGGGCCGACAGAAGTCAGTTTGAATTGAATTGGTACACCAGCTGGGATGTTTAAATAGTTAACGGTTTCAATTTTTTCCTCTGGGTAACTGAATAACCATTTCCAGTTTGCAGATGTAACATAAATTTCAACTGGTTTAATATGTTTGGACTCTTTCGGAACCTCTTCCGAAGCATAAGTTGCTTTTACTGTTGGAATCGATAATGCGATAACGATAATAACAGGAACAAGCGTCCAAATAATTTCTAGTAATGTGTTACCGTGTTGTTCAGGTGGCTCATAGTCCATATTCTCTGGTTTTTCACGATAACGAATCAAGATGACTGTAAACAGAATGAATACAATTGCGATAATTAATGACATAAGCAAGAATGACCAAACAATTAAATCATACTGTGCTTTTGCAACAGGTCCTTGCGGATTTAATACTGCGAGTTTTTTATCACAGCCACCGAGGAACAGAAGTAATGATAACGGAAGAAGCGAAGCCAACTTCCAAAACGCTTTCTTTAGTTGCACGATTGAAAATCTCCTTTCTCCTTGGATTGAAACTATGCCAATAAAACAATATAAACCTATTAATTTATAGAAGGCAATAGTTTTTGATATATTGTTAAAAAATAGACACAAATGCACACTTTTTAAGGTGAATATCATTTGTAACTTGATTACATTGTAAACTATTTTCCAGAGAAAAACGTGATTGTGAAAATTTTAAGATAAATAAAGTTATACCAGGATATCCAAGAAATAGAAAAAAGCTATCTTATCATAAGAAAGATAGCTGAATATTTTGTATATTTAGTTTATTTCTCGTATGACAGTTCGTGGCTGTTCAAGTGTGACAATTTTTTTATATTTAACTTGATATAAAATGTAACAAATAATCATAAATGGAATGCCACAATAAAGAGCAATTCTTTGATCTGGAATGAAAGCCAAACTAACAAATGTAATGAAATTCAGCGAAAACGCTACGATTGGAACTAGTGGATAGAGCGGTGTACGATATTTTAAATCATTTATGTTGCCACCGTTTTTCACGAAATTTCTACGGAAGAAAAACTGTGAAGCGGCGATTGACATCCAAACGACAACGGCAGCCATTGCTGCAATAGATGTTAAAACTAGAAAGACAGTATCTGCCGCAAATACACTTGTTAGTAAGGACAGGCTAGCGAAAATTAGGCTGAAAATTAATGCATTTAGCGGTACACCTTTTTTAGTTAATTTCGTAAATGCTGGACTTGCCATTCCTTGTTTTGCCATCGCCCACAGCATACGAGAATTTGCGTAGAGACCAGAGTTAGCAACGGATAATACAGCTGTAATAATAACAAAGTTCATAATGTCTGCTGCATATGGGACACCGGCTACATCAAATACAAGTACAAAGGGACTTTCGACTAGATTAGCCTCTTGCCATGGGAGTAAACCTACAACAACTGATATCGCTAAGACGAAGAAGAAGAGAGTTCGCCAAATTGTGTTTTTAATTGCTTTTGGAATTGTTTTTTCAGGATTTTCACTTTCGCCTGAAGCGATTCCGATTAATTCTGTTCCTTGGAAGGAGTAATTTACTGTAATCATCGTAAGAAGAACAGCTAATGCACCATTTGGAAATAGCCCGCCATTTTCAGTGAAATTATGAAGCATTGGAGCTGGCTTTCCATTAAAGTCTAGTAGACCGAACATAACAGCGCCGCCAAGTACGATGAAAATAACAATTGTTGCGACTTTTACACTTGCGAACCAAAACTCTGCTTCTGCATATGCTTTTGCTGATAAAGCGTTTACGAGGAAGAGTGCTGCTGCAAATGTAACGCACCAAATCCAGGAAGAAACGTCTGGAAACCAGCGTTTCATTAAAATACTTACAGTTGTTAACTCTACGCCAACTGTAACAGCCCAATTTAACCAATACATCCAACCGACAACAAATCCAAAACCAGGTGAAATGAATTTGCTTGCATAACTTTGGAATGAACCTGCTTCTGGCATAGCGACGGATAATTCACCAAGACATAACATCGTTAAATACATAACAAATCCACCGACTAAAAATGCGAGAATAGCACCACCAGGTCCGGCATTATGGACAATTTGACCAGATCCCATAAATAACCCGGTTCCGATAACACCGCCGAGTGCAATCATAAATAGGTGTCTACTTTTCATTGTTCGTTTTAAATCTGTTTGTTCAATTTGTTGATTCATATGCCCCTCACCCCGTATTTTCTTGAATGTGTGAACTTCGTTTTATTCTGAGTTTTTAATCATTAGTGGGGGATGCAACACACACTCGGTTTATTTGCTATGAAATGAATGGAGTATGTAAAAAAACGAACTATGACTAAATACTCTAAGAATGTTTGTTAACATGGTGACATCTTCACTATGTTAACAATTTTGATTTTAGCAAAATATTCTGTAAATGTATATTTATTTTTCTTTTTATTAAAAATAATTAGAATTTTTATAATTAATTCTATGAGCGATAATTCACATGATCTTTCTAGCAAACTAGTAAGAAGAAGGGTACAATGATAAGAGGTGTATCTGTAAAATAATAATTAATGGAGTTTTGTTTATAATGAAAAAGTTAAAATATCTTTTTGTTTTTGGGATTATACTTGCTGCTGCATTTTTTATAGGAAAAGATAAAATCATGCAAAAGGCGCAAGTTCTACGCTTAGAGTTTCTATCTGAAATGAAAGAAGCAGCTATGATTGAAGATGTTCCGTTTATTAAACAATTACCAGAATTACCCAGAGGGTGTGAAGTGACAAGTTTAGCTATGTTGCTGCAATATAAAGGTGTACAAGTAGATAAGATGCAACTTGCTAGCGAAATTCATCGTGTTCCATTTGAACAAAATGGTTTGCGTGGAAATCCTTACGAGGGATTTGTGGGAAATATTTATACAAAGGCAGAGCCTGGATATGGTGTATACAATAAACCAATCTTTGATTTAGCAGAAAAATATGTTCCTGAAAAAGTAATTAATTTAACAGGTAGAGACATGCAAGATATATATAAAGTAATTAGTTCTGGCTCTCCGGTATGGGTCATTATTAATACGACGTTTAAGCCGCTAGCTGAAAGTAGTTTTGAAACATGGAATACGAGTTCAGGCGAAGTGAAAATTACATATTATGAGCATAGTGCAGTAGTAATTGGATATGATCAAAACTTTGTATATGTAAATGATCCTCTTAAAAATAATCCACGTTTGGCTGTTCCGCGAACAGAATTTGAGAAAGCTTGGGAGCAAATGGGGAAACAAGCAATTACTATTTTATAATAATGAAAAAGTCATCTTTGGGATGGCTTTTTCTTTTTGGTTTGTTAACACTGAAAATTCAGAATATTCTTTTAAAAGTTAACGATTCACGTTATAATAACATTTAACTTGGTGAAGAAGGGGAGAAGAGAAATGGATGTTGCAAAGGAACTTGTTTTGTCAAAAAATCAGTTAGTTGAGTGGAGAAGGCATTTTCATAAGTATCCAGAGTTATCTTTTCAAGAAGAGAAAACATCGCAGTTTGTGTTCGATATACTTCGGAAATTCCCATATTTAGAAGTGTCACGGCCGACTAAATATAGTGTGATGGCAAAGCTAGTAGGTAAACATCCGGGCAAAACAGTTGCGATTCGAGCCGATATGGATGCTCTTCCTATTCATGAAGAAAATGAGTTTGATTTTATTTCTACATATAAAGGTGTAATGCATGCATGTGGTCATGATGGACATATAGCGATATTACTTGGGGTTGTACATAAGTTGGTAGAAGAAAGAGAGAAGATTAAAGGGGAGATTCGTTTTCTATTCCAACATGCTGAAGAGAATTTTCCTGGTGGTGCAGAGGAGATGGTTGCTGCAGGTGTAATGGAAGGTGTGGATTATATTATTGGTGCTCACCTTTGGGCGTCGTTAGAGGTTGGGAAAATAGGTGTTATTTATGGTCCTGCAATGGCTGCACCGGATGTTTTTAAAATTAAGATAGAGGGAAAAGGTGGACATGCTGGAATCCCTCATGAAACGGTGGATAGTATTGCAATCGGAACACAAGTCGTTTCGCAACTTCAGCAAATTGTATCTCGCCTCACGAATCCATTAGATTCTCTCGTAATATCTGTTACGCAATTTCATGCTGGGACAACTCATAATGTAATACCAGAGCAAGCTGAGATTGAAGGGACAGTAAGAAGTTTAAGACATGAATTACGAGGTGAAACAGAGAAGAAGATTGAGCGGATTGTGAAGCATATTACGGAATCTTACGGAGCGAAATATACATTTTCATATGAATATGGATATCGACCAGTTGTAAATGATTATGAAGCTACAGAGCTTATTGAACAAACGGCATTACAACTTTATGGAAGGGATAGAGTTGTTCGTTTACAGCCGACGATGGCTGGAGAAGATTTTTCGGCGTTTTTACAAAAGGCACCGGGGACATTCTTTTTTATCGGAGCGGGAAATAAAGAGAAAGGTATTATATATCCTCACCATCACCCTCGTTTTACGATTGACGAAGATGCATTACCGATTGGAGTGGAAGTCTTTGTATCAGCCATTATGAACTTTATAAGTAAAGGAGAATGAGATGAAGAAAATACACATTCTAGCGCTTATCCCAGTTCTTTGTTTAGTAGTTGGGCCAATATTTGCGAATTCAGTTACTCCTTACGTATTAGGGATGCCATTTTTATTATTTTGGGTATTATTATCAGTGTTTATTACATCTTTTTGTATGGGGCTTGTGTACGTGTTTGATCCTGCTAATAAGGAGGATGTAAAATGACTGCATTACTTATCATTATTTTATTTTTGTTTCTCGCACTATTTTTAGGGATTCGGGCACAACATGGAAAAGATATGAATTTAGAACAATGGTCAGTTGGAGGAAGAGGATTTGGCACTATTTTTGTTTTTCTCCTTATGGCAGGTGAAATTTATACGACGTTTACATTTTTAGGGGGAAGCGGCTGGGCGTATAGTAAAGGAGCACCTACCTTTTATATTTTGGGATATGGTGCTTTAGCTTATCTTTTATCGTATTTTTTATTGCCACCCATTTGGAAGTATGCGAAAGAGCATAACCTTGTTTCACAGTCAGATTTTTTTGCGAAGAAATATAGAAGTAAAGCGCTTGGACTTATTGTTTCGATTGTTGGTGTTGTTTCCATCATCCCATATCTTGTTTTACAGTTAAAAGGACTGGGAATTATCGTTTCAGAAGCTTCTTACGGAAGGGTGTCACCTGTTGTTGCAGTATGGATCGGTGCTATTGTTATAACTATATATGTAATGGTTTCAGGTATACATGGTTCGGCTTGGACGGCTGCTTTGAAGGATATTATGATACTGTTTATCGTTATGTTTTTAGGTATATATTTGCCGTATCATTATTATGGAGGATTTCAGCCGATGTTTGAGGCTGTAGAGGCAGCGAAACCGGGATTTTTATCTTTACCTGAAGAAGGAATGAGTATTTCTTGGTTTGTTTCTACTATTATATTAACGGCCCTCGGTTTTTATATGTGGCCTCATACATTTGCTTCTGCTTTTTCAGCAAAAAATGAAAAAGTATTTCGTAAAAATGCAGCAATTATGCCATTGTATTCTTTAGTTTTACTTTTCGTATTTTTTGCAGGATTTGCTGCTATATTGCAAGTTCCTGGGTTAAAGGGAGCGGATGTAGATCTTTCGTTATTCCGTCTTGCTTTACAAACTTTTGATCCTTGGTTTATTGGAATTATTGGTAGTGCGGGAGTATTAACGGCATTGGTTCCAGGGTCTATGCTTGTTATGGCGGCTTCTACACTGTTAGCAAAAAATATTTACCGAACGATAGTCCCGTCTGCTTCAGATAGACAAGTTGCTAAGATGGCAAAATTATTTGTGCCTGTAGTAACGCTCGTGGCAGTTTTATTTACATTTAAAGGAGGAGAAACAATAGGAGCACTTCTATTAATGGGATACAGTATCGTTACACAACTTTTCCCTGCACTTGTATGTAGCTTGTTTCCACGTCAAATTATTACGAAGCAAGGGGCGATTGCAGGAATGGGAGTTGGGCTATTAGTGGTCGCATATATTACCTTATCTGGTTCAACTATAGCCACGATGTTTCCGAGTTTCCCGCAGTATATAAAAGATTTGAATGTAGGTATAGTCGCATTGTTAATTAATATAATTGTGATGTTTGTAGTTAGTGGATTTACAAAAGGTGTATTTATAAAGAAAAACACTATAATAGTAGAAAAGTAATTCGTTTATCCTGCATTAACGGGCAGTAAGACCCCCACCTCAAAATTCAGCGGAAGCAAAGAAGTTAGGTGGGGATTAAACTGTCCGTAAAAGCCCGATTGGTGAGGGTTGATTAAAGTTTTACTTTATTAGAGCTATCTTTGAAAAGAGATAGCTCTTTTTTTGTATATATTTCCTTCTATTAGCGGAATCTAACTAAAAACTTGTTGAAAAGGAAGCTAGGTGGGGAAATTGTTAGAGCTTGAAGGTAACTTATTTGAAGTTATGAAAGAAATTAGGGATGAGTTAGGTTCACCTAATGATTTAACAATTAGAGAAGTTGCTCTTGCTGGGAGTTTTACACGTTGTGCGGTTGTGTTTTTATGTGGATTGACAGATAAGGATAATGTTTATAAATATGTCATTCGCACACTGCAATACGAAGAAATTATAAATGAGGAAGCTGTTGTTCAAACGTTATTGGATCGTTTTATTTCTATCGCAGAAGTGGGCGTAAAGACGAAGTTTCCAGATATTATGAATGCGATATTAGCGGGAGATACAGTTATATTAATTGATAATATTCAAACCGCTATCGTTATTAATAGTAGGGCCTGGGAGAAGCGAAGTTTAGAACCACCAGTGACAGAAGATTTAATACGCGGACCGAGAGTTGGATTAAATGAAGATATTAATGTGAATAAAATGTTAATCCGACGCAGTTTACGCGATCCAAAGTTGAGGTTCCAATCTTATATTATGGGGAAGCGATCGCAGAAAGAAGTAACCCTAGTATATATAGAAGATATTATTAATCCTCACATTGTAAAAGAGCTAGATCGCCGTCTTCAATCAATAGTGACAGATGTCGTTTTGGAAACAGGTACGATTGAACAATTAATTCAGGATAATAATTTATCCCCATTTCCACAGTTTTTGAATACAGAGAGGCCTGATAATATTATAGCCTCATTAGCGAAAGGGAAGGCGGCAATTTTAGTAGACGGATCCCCGTTTGCTCTTATTGCACCACTTGTGTTTGTTGATATTTTTCAATCTGTAGAAGATCATTACGAGCGCTGGGTGATTGGAACGTTATTAAGATTTTTACGTATGGGTTCAGGCATAATTGCGGTTTTGTTACCAGCTATGTATGTAGCACTTGTATCTTATCATCAAGGACTTATTCCTTCTAAACTGGCTTATTCAATTGCAGGTGCGAGGGAAGGTGTTCCGTTTCCTGCATATATTGAAACGTTAATGATGGCCTTGACTATGGAATTAATACGAGAAGCTGGAATCCGATTGCCGAAACCGATGGGACAAACGATAGGGATTGTAGGAGGTCTTGTAATTGGAGAAGCTGCGGTAAATGCAGGGATTGTAAATCCGTTTTTAGTTATTATTATTGCAGTTACTGCGATTGCTACGTTTTCGCTTCCTGTATATAGTATTACGATTACGTTCCGAATTTTACTTTTCGTCTTTGTATTAGCTGCAACGGCTTTTGGGCTGTATGGAATCATTCTAGCTCTGATCGCACTTGCTATTCATATTACAAATTTAACAAGTGTTGGTATACCGTATACAACTCCAATTGCTCCTGCATTTTATAAAGATTGGAAAGAAGAATTTATTCGCATGCCAAAATCGATGTTGAAAGATAGACCAGAGTACTTACAAACAAAAGATTCTACAATACGTCCAAAGGAGCGAAAATAAGTGAAACCATTTGAGTATGGCGATGAAGAGATTGGATCTCGTGAAATTGGGTTTGCGGTATCATCGACCATTATTGGTATAGGGGCATTGTCTATGCCAAGAGATATCGCTAACCAAACTTTATTTTCGGACGGTTGGATTATCTTGCTTTTGGGTGGATTGATCTGCGCAGTTTTAGGTTGGTTTGTGACGAGGGTGGCTATCTTATTTCCAAAACAAAATTTTGTTCAATATACGAGTGCGCATTTGACGAAGCCTGTTGCATACACAATTAGTAGCATTTTAGTATTAACGTTTGCTGCTTTGACAGCATATGAATCGCGAATGATTTCAGTTATTTCTCAAACGTATTTATTTAGTGATACACCGATACAACTACTGTCTTTCTTCTTCTTATTAGTTGTTATTTATGGCATAGCAGGATCAAGAGCAGCCTTATTAAGGTTAAATGTTATATTCTTACCTATTGTTTTAATTGCGATAGTGCTTCTTTCTTTATTAAATATAAATTTAGTGGAAATCAATAATTTACTACCAGCTTTTCAAACGAAAGTAAGTCAATACGCTGTTGGAGTTAAAAATTCTATTTTTACGTTTATTGGATTTGAAGTAGCTCTGTTTTATGCGGTGTTACTGAATGATAAGACAGCGAAAAAAGCGCCGATGGCAGTTGCGAAGGCGGTGATGGTAAACGTGTTGTCATACATTTTAATTTATGTAACTTGTATTAGTGTTTTTACGTATATGACAACACGTGGATTGACATATCCAACAATTGAATTAGGGAAAGAAATTGAAATTGGTGGAGGGTTTTTAGAAAGGTTTGATGCGATTTTTTTTACGACTTGGATTATTACAATTTATAACACTACAGCAATGTATTATGACGTCGCATCTTTATTATTTTGTGCTATGTTTCCGAAAGTGAAGAAACATATTTTTATTTTCGTAAGTGCCCCAATTATTTTTATGGTGAATATGATACCTAGTAGTTTGAATACTTTATCAAGTTATGGAACTTATTTAGCTTGGATAGATATGGGGTTTGTCGTGTTAGCACCTTTATTGGTTTTTATTGTATATAAAATAAAAAGAAGGAATGGTAGAAATGAAACACCTTCTTAAAATTATAATAGTTATGTTTTTTGTTGGACCTATTAGTGGGTGTTCTGAGTTACAAGAAATAGAAGAAAGAGGATTTGTAGTAGGTGCAGCCTACGATATTGTGAAGGAAAAGAAAGTGAATCCAATTATGAAAGGGACTTATCAGATGGTACTCCCCAGTAAATTGTCTCAACAGGGTGGACAAGGGAGCGGAGATAGTGAAAATTATATTAACGTAAGTGCGAAAGCAGATAGCGTCTTTGAGCAAATAAGAATAATTGCTAAGAAAATTAGTCGAACATTATTTTTTCCGCATATACAAGTTATTATTTTTTCGGATGAATTACTAGCGAATCCGTATGTTTTGCAAAATACGTTAGACGTATATTTTCGTGATCATGAAATGAGAAGAAATATTCGTTTGTTCGTTTCGAAGAAAAATGCAGAATCTATTTTAAAACAAAGTGCAAAACCTGAAAACTTACCGGCGCAGTACATTGATATGTTAGCTGAACATCCTCCGAAAAACGCTCAAATGATTGAGGCGGCGAGAATTGGTGAAGTACAAGGGAAAATGATTGCAGATCGAAGTTTTGCACTACCTCTCTTAGGGTTAACTAAACAAGGTGTACAAATGGAAGGAGCGGCATTGATCCGTGGAAAGGATAATAAGTGCGTTGGAACTTTGAGTGGAGAACAAACATTAGGAATGAACTATATAATAGGTAAAAAAATTGAAGGTTTCTTTACTGTTCGTAAAAAAAATCAGCTTATTACATATGAAGTTCATAAATTGCGTCGGAAGATTAAGGTGTCTACGGAACATGCTACAAAACCGAAGTTTGATATTCACGTGTTTACAGAAGGGACATTAGCTGAGCTGCATTTTAATGAACCAAAACAAGTGATGAATGAAAAGGTTTTAAAGAAAGAGCTTTCAAAGGAAATGAAGAAGCGTATTGAAAAGTCCATACAGCTTGTTCAAAAAAAATATAAGGTAGACGTATTAGAACTAGGAGAGGTATATAAGAGGCATAATTATAAAGAGTGGAGAAAAATCAGTAAGAATTGGGATCAAGGCCAGAATTATTTTAGTAATGCTGAAATTACTGTTTACGTTCATCCGACGATTGAACATTCAGGTTCAGCTTTACCGAAGAAAGTGAAGTAAGGTGATATAAATTGTTTACTGAATTGGGAATTAGTTGCACAATATTAATGGCGGTGCTTCCCGGAGCTATATATTTCATTCATAAAAAACTCACAACGTATGGAGCGCAGCCGTGGAATACTGATGTACAAAAAAAGAAACCTGAATGATTTTCAGGTTTCTTTCGGACAAAGCATATGTGAAGGGGGATGCCTTCTATGTATGCTTTGTTTTATACAAGCCCTAACCAATGTACCAATTGTGTAGAGAGGAATGTAACAACAATGGCGATAACGGTAGGGATTGCAAACGATAAGAATGTCCATTTTGCACTTTTTGTTTCTTTGTATATGTTAACCAGTGTTGTTCCGCACGGGAAATGAAGAAGTGAGAACAACATTGTGTTTAACGCTGTTAACCAAGTCCAACCATTTTCTAGGAATAGATTTTTAATTTGATTAAAATCATCTATTTCAGTTAAAGCCCCAGTTGATAAGTAAGACATTAATAAAATTGGGATTACAATTTCATTAGCAGGTAGTCCAAGAATGAATGCAGCTAGAATAAACCCGTCAAGTCCTAACATTTTAGCAAATGGATCTAGGAAATTTACAAAATACATAAGTAAGCTTGTGTCACCGATAAAAATGTTAGCAAGTAACCAAGTTAATGCAGCTGCAGGGGCAGCAACAACTATAGCTCGTTTTAAAACGTAGATTGATTTATCGAGTGTTGCGCGAACAATTGTATTCCAAACTTTTGGCTTGCGGTACGGAGGTAACTCAAGTGTGTAGTGAGTTGGAACCCCTTTTAAGGCTGTTTTTGATAGTACCCAAGAAACAGTTAATGTCATAATAACACCAAGTACAACCATTCCAACTACAACGCCAGCAGTAACCAATGTTTGCATACTGCCTGTATAACCAGCAGCCATAAATAGTGAAGCCATTAAAATTAACATAGGCCAGCGACCGTTACAAGGAACGAAGTTGTTCGTTAAAATTGCTAGCATACGTTCACGTGGTGATTCAATGATACGTGTTGACATAATGGCTGCTGCATTACAACCAAATCCCATTGCCATTGTTAAAGATTGTTTCCCGTGTGCGCCGGATCGTTTGAATAAGCGGTCCATATTAAACGCGACACGTGGTAAGTATCCGTAATTTTCTAATAGCGCGAACATAGGGAAAAAGATTGCCATAGGTGGTAACATAACGCTAATAACAGCACCGATACCACGGAACAAACCAAGTATTAAAATGCCATGTAACCATTCAGGTGCATGCGCTGCTTGGAACCAAGATGTTAAATATCCTTCGGCCCATCCGAAGAATTCGGCAATCATATCAGATGGTACGTTAGCGCCTGCAATTGTAAGATAAAAAATAATAGATAAAATACCGAGCATAATTGGGAATCCCCAGATTGGAGATGTGAAAATTTTATCTAGTTTTTCGGAACGATATAATTTATCAGTATTTGTATATTGGACAGATTCTTTACATATGCTTGCAGATGTTCGGTAAATATCTCCGACTATATCATCTCGTATATCTTCTTTTGAAAGTGTTTGTGCATGTTGAATAATATAGTCTAATGGAAGAGCTTTACTGGCTGAGTGAGATTCCATTAATTACGACCTCCCTTACAAGTGGTTCATTATGGTGTTTTTGAAGTGTAGTTAAGAAATTTTTATCTCCATCTAATATACGTAACGCAATCCAACGTGCTGGATACGTATCACCGAACACTTTATAAATTTGTGGTTCTAATTCCTGAATCATATTTTCGATTTTTTCGCTGTAAGTAATTTTAATTGGTGTTGGAATTAGTTTTTTATTTGCTACTTTTGCAATAACATTTAGCAAATGACCAATACCTACTCGGTTACGTGCTGAAATTTTAACGACAGGTACACCAAGTGATTTTGCTAATTTCTTTTCATCGATAACAATCCCTTTTTTCTCGGCTTCATCAATTAAGTTAATGCAAATGACTACATTGTTTGTCATCTCCATCACTTGAAGTGCTAAATTTAAATTTCTTTCCATAGCAGTTGCGTCTATAACAACTACAGTTACTTCTGGTTTTTCAAATATAATATAATCCCTCGCTACTTCTTCGTCTGCGGAATTTGAGTATAGTGAGTAGGTTCCAGGTAAATCTATTAATGTATAATTACTTCCGTTATGTTCATATTCTCCTTCAGCTTTTAAAACAGTTTTTCCCGTCCAGTTTCCAGTATGTTGTTTTAAGCCTGTTAAAGTATTAAATAATGTACTTTTCCCTGTATTCGGGTTACCAGCTAAAGCGATACGATGTTTGCTCATCTGAAATCATCTCCTATTAATACCCCGAAAATAAGGGAGCTTTCTTCTTTACGCAGTGCAATAGTTGTGTTACTCACTTGATAA
Organism: Bacillus sp. LH1; assembly: GCF_057924895.1. Taxonomy (NCBI): domain Bacteria; kingdom Bacillati; phylum Bacillota; class Bacilli; order Caryophanales; family Bacillaceae; genus Bacillus; species Bacillus sp. LH1. Next base: position 736,638 of record NZ_CM175007.1, read on the forward strand.
GCGACCGGATCTCCAAGTGGACTGCGTTGCAATACTTTAATCGTCGCCCCCGGGATAAATCCCAAATCTAATAAGCGTCGTTTCATAGTTCCTTCTAATTGTATCTTCTCAATTTGTACAAACTCTCCTATTTTAAATTCGGAAAGTGGTTTTATATTAGCCGATACCATAAAAGTTACCTCATCTCTATATTTTTAGTTTGAGTTTAAAAAGTTTCCTAAGGTAAACTTTTTGTTAGTAATATAGTAGACTACATTGGATTATGTTGTCAATTAGTACTTTAAAAATATTCATTTATTTTTAGAATTGTTCCAATTTATTTAGTTGTACTAAAAAATATTACTGAAATTATTTTTAATGTGCATAAATTAGGTGTGTGAAAATTACAAAATACAGCGGAATTGTAAATGTAACTTTAACGAAAAGGGAAAAAGAGAGAAAAACATTTACATTGAATTTACATTGTTAAGAATATATTTACATTGCAGTGTAGTTAGTGTGGTTTTTGTTTGGTTATTTAACTATAAATGTTGGGATTTCTAGCTTTTAAGGATTATTATCGTCATTTACTTAAAATTAAAAATTGCTTAACACTCACATAATATTGTTGTCCTACAATGAATTTGTGTTCGAAAGAAAATGAATTCGAAAAGTGATAATCCAAATGGGGGTACAAGACATGGTTATGAAAAAAGGTATTAAATTTTCTTTAGCAGCTTTAGTGGTAGCAGGAGCATTAGTTGGTTGTGGGAAAGCAGAAGATACAACTAGTAAAGACACTGCTAAAGGAAGCGATAATACAAAACAAGAATTATCAGGTACGATTGCAGCGGCTGGTTCTACAGCTCTTCTACCTCTTGCGGAGGAAGCTGGAAAGAAATTCATGGAGAAAAATTCAAAAGTTTCTATTCAAGTTCAAGGTGGCGGTAGTGGAACTGGGATTAACCAAGTAGCATCTGGTGCAGTACAAATTGGTAATTCAGATGTTCCGTCCGGAGATAAAATAAAAGATGCTGAAAAGGCGAAAGAATTAGTAGATAACAAGGTAGCGGGTATTGCATTCGCTCTTGTCGTAAATAAAGATGTAAAAGTTGATAACTTAACAATGCAACAAGTACAAGATATCTTCACTGGAAAAGTAACAAACTGGAAAGAAGTAGGCGGAAAAGATGAAAAAATCAATGTAATTAATCGTCCGGCTTCATCTGGTACACGTGCTACATTTGAAAAAACGATTATGAAAGACGCGAAAATTAATGATGGAACTGGTACAACACAAGATTCTAACGGTGCAGTAGAGCAAGCGATTAACTCTACTCCTGGTTCGGTGAGTTATTTAGCAATGTCTTACATGGTGGGCGAGAAAAAAGGCGCACTACAAACAGTGAAAATTGATGGTGCTGAACCGAAAGTTGAAAACATCGCGTCTGGTAAATATCCATTCTGGTCTTACGAATATATGGTAACAAAAGGTGAAGCGAAGGAAGCGACGAAAGCTTATATCGATTATGTAAAAGGTAAAGATTTTGAAAAGCAAGTAGAAGATATGGGCTACATTCCAATGTCTAAATTAAATAAGTAATAAAATTTTATGGGGCTGGCTGCAAGGCCAGTCCTGTTCATTTCAATCTGTGAAGTGGGGTCTGTCCTGTGATGAAGGGGAAAAAGCAAATTAATTACGTGAAAAGTGAATATATAGGAAGATCACTTGTTACGTTTTGTGGTATTTTTATTGTTTTAATTACATTAGCTATTATTGCGTTTATTTGTGGTAAAGGTATTCAATCTTTTACACAAAGTGGTATCTCATTTACTGAGATGTTAACATCGACAAAATGGAATCCAAATGCTGATCAAGGATCCTTCGGGGCTTTAATTTTCATTGTAGGTTCAACGGTGGTTTCGTTAGGTGCGGTTATTATTAGTGCACCAATTGCTATAGCTCTTGCTATATTCATGAATTTAATTTCGCCAAAGTTTGGAAATAAAGTATTGAAGCCTGTTCTAGAATTGTTAGTTGGTATTCCTTCGGTTGTATACGGATTATTAGGTGTTACGATTTTAGTACCACTATTACGTGATTCGTTTGGGGGAGTAGGCTTTAGTTTAATTGCAGGTATTGTTGTATTAAGTATTATGATTTTACCTACTATTGCTAGTATCGCTTCTGATGCAATACGTTCTGTTCCATTTGATTATTTAGAAGCTTCTTATGGTCTAGGATCAACGAAATGGCAAGCAATTAGCCGAGTGATTGTTCCTGCTGCGAAAAAAGGGATTTTAACAGGTGTTGTTTTAGGCTTAGCGCGTGCTTTCGGTGAAGCGTTAGCGGTTCAAATGGTAATCGGGAATACGATTAAATTACCAGAAGGAATATATAGTCCGACAGCGACGTTAACTGGTATTTTAACAATGGACATGACGAATACATTGAACGGAACTGCTTGGAACAATGCGCTATGGACTTTAGCGATGATTTTACTTGTTATTTCATTCCTGTTTATTTTAGTAATTCGAGCGATTGGGCAAAGAGGTGAGCGATAATAATGAATGCAAGAACGGTAAATAAAGTTTGGACGGGTATCTTTTATGCGGTTGCGGCTTTAGTTGTAGCTTTGCTAGTGTTCTTAGTATTTGAGATTTTACAAAAGGGATGGGGATTTTGGGATCCTAATTTCTTGTTTGGAGAACCAAGCAATACAAGAGCTGGTGGTGGGATTGGTCCGCAGTTATTCAATTCCTTCTACATGCTTGTTATAACGCTTATTATATCTATTCCTCTTGGATTAGGTGCTGGAATATATTTAGCGGAGTACGCAAAACAAGGACGTTTTTTAAATTTTGTTCGTCTATGTATAGAGACGATGGCGTCTTTACCTTCTATTGTTGTTGGTTTATTTGGTTTGTTAGTGTTCGTTACAATGACAGGTTGGGGATACACAGTAATGGGTGGTGCTCTTGCTTTAACTATTTTAAATTTACCAGGTTTAACGCGTGTTTGTGAAAATGCGATTTCAGAAGTTCCTCAGAATGTAAAAGAGGCAAGTCTTGGATTAGGTGCAACGAAGTGGCAAACAATCGCTCGTATTATTATCCCATCGTCATTACCACAAATTATTACAGGGATTATTTTAGCGGCGGGTCGTATATTTGGGGAAGCGGCAGCATTAATTTACACAGCGGGTTTAACATCCCCGATTTTAAATTCAGCAGCGGATTTCTCAAGTCCTGCGCATCCTTTAAATCCGTTTAGACCAGCTGAAACATTAGCGGTTCACATTTGGAAATTAAATTCTGAAGGAGTTATTCCAGATGCGAAGTTGATTGCGACAAAATCTGCAGCTGTATTAATTATTATGGTATTACTATTCAATGTTATTTCACGCTTGATAGCATCTATATTACACAAGCGCTTTACAGGAACGAAAAGAAAAAGTAAAACAACGAAAAAGGTAAAAGCGGCATAAATTATAAAGAAGAACTCTCTATTTATAGGTAGGGGGTTCTTTTGTATTTTAATATAGAAGGAATGGATGTAATGATTGTTGAATTTGTGATTAATTATAAAGAAGAACAGATGTAATTTAGAGAGGAGCTTTAATTTGTTTTTTCTGCAAATGTCAGGTTTTCCTGGGTCAGGAAAATCGACAGTTTCTAAGTATATAGCGAAATTAACAGGTGCTGTAATTATAGATCATGATGTTTTGAAATCCGCGTTGTTAAAATCATTAAAAGTAAAAGGAATTGAATCAACGATTGTTGGTGGGCTTGCGTATGATGCCGAATGGGTATTGATTGATGCTTATTTAGAACAAGGGCATAGTGTTATATTGGATAGTCCGTGTTTATATGAGGGAATGGTTGAAAAAGGGATTGAACTATCAAATAAACATGGTGTGAAATATAAATATATTGAGTGTTATCTTAATGATATGGAAGAGATTAATAGGAGACTGCAAACACGTAAGCGTATGATCAGTCAAATTGAAAAGGTGGAATCGGAAGTAGGTTTTAAAAAGTGGTTAAATGGTAGTAAAAGACCTTCAAATAATGAATACCTTATTGTGGATTCTAGTAAACCTATAGAGCAATATGTGGAAAAAATGATGGATTATATGACTAAATAGAGAAAAGGCGTTATCTTCATTTGTGAAGATAACGCCTTTTGTTTTTAAATATCAGGTGTTTCTGTAGAAGTGCTTATTTTCCTACGGGAGCGTCTTTTTCTCCCGATTTTATCTAGTAGTTCATACATAACTGGAACGACTACTAATGTAAGAGCAGTTGAGACTGCCAAACCGCCGATGACAACGACGGCTAAACTTTTTGATACCATACTTCCTGCTTGGGATTGGCCAAATAGGAGTGGGAGCATAGCAACGATTGTTGTAATAGCTGTCATAATAATTGGGCGTAGTCTAGTAGAACCTGCTTCAAGTAAGGCTTCTCTAGTTTCCATTCCATGTTCCCGATTTTGTTGGACTCTTTCTATTAATACAATAGCGTTTGTAACAACAATCCCGATTAACATTAATGCGCCGATCAAGGAATTTACATCAACAGGTGTTCGTGAAATGATTAATCCTAAAATACCACCGACAGCAGCTAATGGTAAGGAGAATAGGATTGCAAAAGGAGCACGTGCTTGCCCGAAGGTGATAACCATAATTAAATATACAATCCCGATTGCAATCCCCATAATTTTGAATAAATCTGTAAAATTCTCTTGCATAGATTCAGTAGCTCCTGCGATATTTACTTTTGCACCACCAGGTAAATCTAAGTCAGTCATCGCTTTATTTACTGCTGTGTTTACTTTACTCAAATCTTCATTTGAAGCTTCGGCTGTAATTTGGATTGTTTCTTTTCCGTCTTTATGGAAAATTTCTGTTTGTGTTTGTTTTTCTGAAATAGTTGCAATGTCTTTTAAAGGTATTGGTCCATTAATAGGTGATAGTATGTTTGTATTTAAAATATCTTCTTGTTTATTAATGTTTTCTTTTTTGTGTTCTATCATAATAGTAGCTTTTTCATTATTAATTGTAATTTCGCCAATAGGTGATTTCTTCATAAGGAATGCTACTTGTTGCGCAGCTATTTCTGGTGTTAAACCTAGTTGTTCAGCCTTTGTTTGATCAATATGAATTTGCCATTCTTTCTTAGAGTCTTCTAAATTTGTTTTTACTTTAGAAAGATCATCCATGCTTTTTAGTTTTGTTTCAACGATAGTAGCCGCTTCTTTTAAATCCGCTTCGTTAGTAGCTGTTACGTTAAATTGTAAGTTATTGCCGCCGCCAGAGCTTGAATAACTTGTTTTTATATAATCAAGTTCAGCAGGCTCAAAAGTTTTATGTTCCTTTTTTAACTCTTTAATATATTGATCAATATCAGAACCTTTTTTAAAGACTACGAATATACTAGCGAGGTTATTTTTAGTTGTTTGCCCCCATTGTGCATCTTCTGCGCTAGATCCCATTCGTAAAATAACGTCTGTTATATCTGAATTAGAAAGTAATTTCTTTTCAAAATCAAATGCTTTTTGTTTTTGAGATTCAGCATTATAATGGGCTGGAAATGTCATGTTAATAGATAACATTGTGTCGTCTTCAGATTTTATGTTTGCTTTCGGTAGTAATATATAAGCTGCAATTGATCCTACAAATAATAAAAATGCAGTAAGTAGAATAATGAATTTATGAGAAAGAGCCCACTTTAATGTAGCGACATATCGTGATGAAGAACTTGGCTTTCGATGCTTTGTTTTTTTGAGTAGTAAAAAAGCCATAAGTGGAACAACTGTTAGTGCAACGATTAAGGATGATAATATAGAATATACAACTGCTAATACCATAGGTAACATTAA
>NZ_CM175007.1:747500-4775000 GCF_057924895.1 Bacillus sp. LH1
GTGAGAATGCCGGTATGAGTAGCGAAAGACGGGTGAGAATCCCGTCCACCGAATGCCTAAGGTTTCCTGAGGAAGGCTCGTCCGCTCAGGGTTAGTCAGGACCTAAGCCGAGGCCGACAGGCGTAGGCGATGGACAACAGGTTGATATTCCTGTACCACCTCTTTATCGTTTGAGCAATGGAGGGACGCAGAAGGATAGAAGAAGCGTGCGATTGGTTGTGCACGTCCAAGCAGTTAGGCTGATAAGTAGGCAAATCCGCTTATCGTAAAGGCTGAGCTGTGATGGGGAAGCTCCTTATGGAGCGAAGTCTTTGATTCCCCGCTGCCAAGAAAAGCTTCTAGCGAGATAAAAGGTGCCTGTACCGCAAACCGACACAGGTAGGCGAGGAGAGAATCCTAAGGTGTGCGAGAGAACTCTGGTTAAGGAACTCGGCAAAATGACCCCGTAACTTCGGGAGAAGGGGTGCTTTCTTAACGGAAAGCCGCAGTGAATAGGCCCAAGCGACTGTTTAGCAAAAACACAGCTCTCTGCGAAGCCGTAAGGCGAAGTATAGGGGGTGACACCTGCCCGGTGCTGGAAGGTTAAGGAGAGGGGTTAGCGTAAGCGAAGCTCTGAACTGAAGCCCCAGTAAACGGCGGCCGTAACTATAACGGTCCTAAGGTAGCGAAATTCCTTGTCGGGTAAGTTCCGACCCGCACGAAAGGTGTAACGATTTGGGCACTGTCTCAACCAGAGACTCGGTGAAATTATAGTACCTGTGAAGATGCAGGTTACCCGCGACAGGACGGAAAGACCCCGTGGAGCTTTACTGTAGCCTGATATTGAATTTTGGTACAGTTTGTACAGGATAGGCGGGAGCCATTGAAACCGGAGCGCTAGCTTCGGTGGAGGCGCTGGTGGGATACCGCCCTGACTGTATTGAAATTCTAACCTACGGGTCTTATCGACCCGGGAGACAGTGTCAGGTGGGCAGTTTGACTGGGGCGGTCGCCTCCTAAAGTGTAACGGAGGCGCCCAAAGGTTCCCTCAGAATGGTTGGAAATCATTCGTAGAGTGCAAAGGCATAAGGGAGCTTGACTGCGAGACCTACAAGTCGAGCAGGGACGAAAGTCGGGCTTAGTGATCCGGTGGTTCCGCATGGAAGGGCCATCGCTCAACGGATAAAAGCTACCCCGGGGATAACAGGCTTATCTCCCCCAAGAGTCCACATCGACGGGGAGGTTTGGCACCTCGATGTCGGCTCATCGCATCCTGGGGCTGTAGTCGGTCCCAAGGGTTGGGCTGTTCGCCCATTAAAGCGGTACGCGAGCTGGGTTCAGAACGTCGTGAGACAGTTCGGTCCCTATCCGTCGTGGGCGTAGGAAATTTGAGAGGAGCTGTCCTTAGTACGAGAGGACCGGGATGGACGCACCGCTGGTGTACCAGTTGTTCTGCCAAGGGCATAGCTGGGTAGCTATGTGCGGAAGGGATAAGTGCTGAAAGCATCTAAGCATGAAGCCCCCCTCAAGATGAGATTTCCCATAGCGTAAGCTAGTAAGATCCCTGAAAGATGATCAGGTTGATAGGTTCGAGGTGGAAGCATGGTGACATGTGGAGCTGACGAATACTAATAGATCGAGGACTTAACCATATAATATGTAGCAAATGTTATCTAGTTTTGAAAGAATATAAAAAACTTGTTGACTTTCGAGGTCAAATGAGTTAAAATGATTCTTGTCTTAAATGAATACAGTCTGGTAATGATGGCAGAGAGGTCACACCCGTTCCCATACCGAACACGGAAGTTAAGCTCTCTAGCGCCGATGGTAGTTGGGACCTTGTCCCTGTGAGAGTAGGACGTTGCCAGGCAAAATGGAGGATTAGCTCAGCTGGGAGAGCACCTGCCTTACAAGCAGGGGGTCGGCGGTTCGATCCCGTCATCCTCCACCATATATGTCGGAGGGGTAGCGAAGTGGCTAAACGCGGCGGACTGTAAATCCGCTCCTTCGGGTTCGGCAGTTCGAATCTGCCCCCCTCCACCATTCTTAATTAATGGGCTATAGCCAAGCGGTAAGGCAACGGACTTTGACTCCGTCATGCGCTGGTTCGAATCCAGCTAGCCCAGCCATTAAGAGCCATTAGCTCAGTTGGTAGAGCATCTGACTTTTAATCAGAGGGTCGAAGGTTCGAGTCCTTCATGGCTCACCATTTTAATGAAATATGCGGGTGTGGCGGAATTGGCAGACGCACTAGACTTAGGATCTAGCGCCTTTGGCGTGGGGGTTCGACTCCCTTCACCCGCACTTTTAATAAAATAACTCATACATGTCTTGCGGAAGTAGTTCAGTGGTAGAATACAACCTTGCCAAGGTTGGGGTCGCGGGTTCGAATCCCGTCTTCCGCTCCAATTTTCAATATGACATGCCGGGGTGGCGGAACAGGCAGACGCACAGGACTTAAAATCCTGCGGTGGGTGACCACCGTGCGGGTTCGACCCCCGCCCTCGGCACCATATGCGCCCGTAGCTCAATTGGATAGAGCGTTTGACTACGGATCAAGAGGTTAGGGGTTCGACTCCTCTCGGGCGCGCTTTTATTAACGGGAAGTGGCTCAGCTTGGTAGAGCACCTGGTTTGGGACCAGGGGGTCGCAGGTTCAAATCCTGTCTTCCCGATATTCCCAAAAAACATGGGGCCTTAGCTCAGCTGGGAGAGCGCCTGCCTTGCACGCAGGAGGTCAGCGGTTCGATCCCGCTAGGCTCCACTTTATTTAATATATGTCTCGGAGGTATACCCAAGTTCGGCTGAAGGGATCGGTCTTGAAAACCGACAGGCGGTGAGAATCGCGCGGGGGTTCGAATCCCTCTACCTCCTCCATTTTTTCTTTAATGGCTTAGACATATAATAATAAAATATTTATTTTTTCCTTCATGGAGGTATACCCAAGTTCGGCTGAAGGGATCGGTCTTGAAAACCGACAGGCGGCGAGAGTCGCGCGGGGGTTCGAATCCCTCTACCTCCTCCATTTTTAAAACTTTATATTGTCGCGGGGTGGAGCAGCACGGTAGCTCGTCGGGCTCATAACCCGAAGGTCGCAGGTTCAAATCCTGTCCCCGCAACCAAATGGTCCCGTGGTGTAGTGGTTAACATGCCTGCCTGTCACGCAGGAGATCGCCGGTTCGACCCCGGTCGGGACCGCCATTTATGTTGGCTCGGTAGCTCAGTCGGTAGAGCAGAGGACTGAAAATCCTCGTGTCGGCGGTTCGATTCCGTCCCGAGCCACCATTTTTTTTATGCCGGCTTAGCTCAATTGGTAGAGCAACTGACTTGTAATCAGTAGGTTGGGGGTTCAAGTCCTCTAGCCGGCATCATTTAGGGGCATAGTTTAAAGGTAGAACTGAGGTCTCCAAAACCTCCAGTGTGGGTTCGATTCCTACTGCCCCTGTAAAGTATATGGGCCTATAGCTCAGCTGGTTAGAGCGCACGCCTGATAAGCGTGAGGTCGATGGTTCGAGTCCATTTAGGCCCACCATATATTATTCCGCAGTAGCTCAGTGGTAGAGCTATCGGCTGTTAACCGATCGGTCGTAGGTTCGAGTCCTACCTGCGGAGCCATGGCCCGTTGGTCAAGTGGTTAAGACACCGCCCTTTCACGGCGGTAACACGGGTTCGAATCCCGTACGGGTCATACCAAAAAGAGTCAGCATTATGCTGGCTCTTTTTTATTTTGTTAATCCTTTTTATTACGTTACTTTCCAGAAATAAATAAAGGAATTTTGGAAAAGCTATGGTATGTATAAAAAGGAGGAAATCATAATGACACGAGTGAGAGACTTAATGAGTACCCATATTGTACATTGTACACCGCTAGACAATGTATATGAGGCAGCTGTAAAAATGAAGGAAGAATCGATTGGATTAATTCCTGTTGTTGAAAATGAGCAAGTTGTTGGGCTTGTTACTGATCGTGATTTAGTCGTTCGAGGGATTGCTGAAAAACATCCTGGATCTAATAAGATTACAAATGTAATGACAACAAATATTATCTCAGTTTCTCCAAATGATTCTATTGAAAAAGCTACAGAGCTAATGGCACAGCATCAAATTAGACGATTACCAGTAGTTGATAGTGGTCAACTTATTGGCATGTTAGCACTAGGAGATTTAGCTATAAGGGAATCAGCAGATGATCAAGCTGGATTTGCCTTGAGCGAAATCTCAGAGCGTACAGAGTAAATTGAAACTTTCATTAACCGAGAGTTTAATGGTCACTCATAAAGAGCTAAATTATATATAAATTTCAGATACATTATTCTAGTATATATGGATTAAACTAATATGTTAGCGTGATGTATCTGAGACATTATATAATAAGTATGTGGTTAATAATTTCGACATTTTTTTAAAATTTGTTATTCTTAATTTTTAATAAGAGAAAAGATGATATACTGATAGATATAAGTATTATGAGAGATTTTGAATATAACAATATTAATTTTTAGTGGTGCGATAATAAATTAATATTTCCTACATAGATGAAAAGGGAAGGGGAATTATATGAAGGCTGTACAGGGCGATCCAAATTGGAATTTGGTTACAGATACATATATAGAACCAAATAATTTCGCTGAATTATTTTCTTTGCTTGTACCTTGTCACCCAAAAGGTGAGGGGAAAGAACGAACTATATTAGTATGGAAAGAGAAAGAATTTTATAAAGAAGAAAATTTAGCGGCATTTATCGTATATGGCATGAATAAAGCAAAGAAATTACCGCAGTTTCATAAAGATGAAATTCCAACTTTAGTGCGTATTCTTCGCTTATGCCAAGAGATTGGTTGGTATGAAGAGGCAAATGATTTTATGATAGCGCAAGGATTAGCTGAGTTTGTTCATACTTCATTGGAATATGAAACATGGGATCTTTTGACGCAATCAGTTGCTTTAAATTATTTAATTATTAAATATCGTATAGGTGAATTGACAGATAGGGATATTGAAATTTGGGATAGAGTTAAATTTAATGAGAAGTGTATAACCGATTGTAAACATTTATTATCTCATAAAGAAGTATTGGAATTTACATTCTTTTATATGTGCAAGAGAGCGAAATCATTATCAAAAGAGCAATTAAATAGTGATATGATGAGTTTAGCAATGTATTGTAATACTTTTGTATATGATTTGTATACACATGATTTATTACGGAAATATCGTAAGTGTACAGATTTCCTATCATATTATGGACCTAGTCAGGCAGTTTTAGCATGTCAAAGAGCTGTATTATCTCAAATTTCCGATCGCTTAGACCCATTAAAGACAACGCATGTAGATGATTATTTATATGTGATGAAAGAAATGATGGAGCATATGACGATAGGAGTAATGGATCGATATGGTCATTTTATTGGAAAGCTACTATCTTATGTGCCATTTTTCGAAATGATACAAGTTCCACAGCATGCATATTATTGTGAAGAATTACTGTATATTTGTAAGGGCATTGAATATAAAGAAGAAACACTACGCAATTATATATTTATACAATTACATGATTGTTTACCATCATTTTTTAGGCTATTTCTTAAAAATAAGCGTTACGCAACGATTCATGATATTCTTTTCTATTGGTGCGATGACGAACAACGAATGAGCTTAGAGAAAAAATATAATCTGAGCTTTATTTATGAAAAATATGCTTGTGGATAAACAATATTTTCGATATGAAAAATTAATATAAATTAAAAAGGATCTCCAGTTTATGTGAGATCCTTTTTTGTTAGTAAAACAAGGAGAAAGTGATTAAGACAAGAAACAACATTCCATATAGGAGAAGTTGTGCAGTATAACTTCCTTGTATACCAAAAAAAGTATTGGCTTTCTTATACAAATGCAATATGTATTTTATTGGAGCATCTTTGAAAGATTGGTACACAGTGTCTCCTCTTTCTAAGCTTCTTGTTCTTGTTTTTGTTTTTGGTTATAAGGGACATTAATATATCTAGCTACAAATAATAAAACAGCCATAAAGAATACTGGAAATACAGTAGATAAATAAAAGCCATTACTAATTATATTTGTTATGAGAGCACTCAAAAGAAAAATAGCATTATAAATATGGGCAATTTTTTGTTTTAGTTGCACTTGAAATGATTCCATCATAATTTCTAATGCAACAAAAGCAATAATAATAGATAAAAATACAATGTTTGTATTGTAAATGATTAAACAACAGATTAAACCTAAAAAGGCTACGTATTCAATTATAAGAGGTATATTGCGTGGCATACAATTTACCTAACTAAATATGGCAGTGGATTTACTGCATTTGTTTTTTCAAAATTCCATTCTCCATTATGTAATTCAAAATGAAGATGTTGCCCGTATGAATGACCTGTGTTTCCCATATGACCTATTAATTGTCCAGTCTGTACTTGATCACCAGCTTGTACAGTGCGATCCTTCATATGAGCATAAACAGTTGTATATAATTTCCCATTGATTTGATGCGCAATGAAAACAACATTGCCATAGCTAGCTGAATAATAAGATTTCACAACTTTACCTGCAGCAGCAGCTTGGATAGAGACGTTTCCTGGAGCGGCAATATCTATACCATAATGCATTTGTTCCCAGCGTATATCAAAGGTTGAGCTAATTCTTCCTTGAGCGGGGAATTTGAAAGCAGCTGGAATTGATGAAGGCTGATCTGTTTTAGCTTGTGGTTGATTTTGTACTACATAGTGTTTTGCTACATATCCGTATCCTGTGCCAAAACGAATTTTATACCAAGTACCTACAGTTTCTACTACTTGTACTTGAGTACCGTTTTGTAATGAACCGAGTAGAGCGCTACTTGTACTAGCTGTGCTACGTACATTTAGATTAGGTGTTGCAACAGTATATTTTGTATTATTTTGAACGGTGATTCCTTTTACTAAGGGTTGTGAACCATTAGAGATGAATGCTTTTTGTACGTAACCTGTTTGGCCATTATGTGATATTTTATACCATTCGCCTTGATCTTCTTGAACGGTAATAAACTTACCATTTGGTAATACATCTAAAATGGAAGATTCTAAATTAGGTTCAGAGCGAACGTTTAATGCATTAGCATTAACGATGTATTGATCATTAGATTGAAGTTTGTTTTTTAGTAAAATAGCATCTTTTTGTACATAACCTACTTTATTATGAACAGATACTTTATACCAACCATTAGTTGTTTCAATGATGTTCACTTTTGTATTAAAGCGAATTGTATCAATTGATGTGCTTTTTACGTTATCTTCTGTATGTAATGCTACTTGATCGACTTTGACATACCCAGTTTTAATATTAGATAATTGTTCAGCGTTTGCTTTTTGTACATTTGTTTCACCCATAGAAGGAAGTAAAGAAGCAATCGCTACAGTAGTTGCTGTTAAAGCAGTAGCTTTCATATTCATGGAATAGAGACCTCCTCTAGTTGTATAGTTGTAATTTTATTATAGTATAAAGATATAATATAGTGGGGGTATTCACATAAATGTAATATGAAATCAATATAAAAATAAATTTTTTGAGGATAATGATTCCTTTTTATACAATTAATTGGGGTTTTATTTTCTAAAATAGAATGTATGTATTGTATAATTTTGATATTATGTTGACAATTAAGAAAATTAAAAAAGTTGATGATGTCTTATTAGGGTGTTATACTGACAGTGATAATTTTATAGTTTGCTAGGAGAGCTGGTGTTGCCAGCTGAGAGTAGGCCGTAAGCCTTTGATCCTTTTTATTACCTGATCTAGATTATGCTAGCGTAGGGAAGCAATTCGGACACTAACAATGAGTCCCCGTTTCTTTGCGTATAGAAACGGGGCTTTTTTATTTGAAAATTTCATATTGAAACCACTAGGGGTGCTTGACTTGCTGAGAGAGGAATAATCCTTAACCCTTACAACACCTGATCTAGGTAATACTAGCGAAGGGAAGTGGAACATCGAATAAATGTATAACTTTATTTGCTGTAACCACTTCTTATATATAGAAGTGGTTTTTTATTTAGATACATATATTGAAAGGGGATAGAGAAATGAAATTTTGCGATAGATTATTAGAAACTGTGCAACCGGTTTGGGAGATGAGTCATAATCATCCGTTTGTAGTGGGTATGGGAGATGGCACGTTAGAAAAAGATAAATTCCAGTATTATATTATTCAAGATTATTTATATCTGCTAGATTATGCAAAGTTATATGCGATTGGTGTTGTAAAAGCAACGAATCCACAAGTAATGGGAAAGTTCGCTGAACAAATTGATGGAATATTAAATGGCGAAATGACAATCCATAAACAATATGCAAAAAGACTTGGAATTTCTATAGAGGAGATAGAGTCTGCGAAACCATCTGCTAAAAATTTAGCTTATACAAATTACATGATGTCTGTATCTCAAAATGGCACACTTGCGGAATTAATAGCAGCGCTTCTTCCATGTATGTGGAGCTATTGGGAAATTGGAAAGCGTTTAAATGATATTCCTGGAGCAAGAGATCATGAGTTTTTTGGTGAGTGGATTCAAGGATATAGTTCGGAAGAATACGGTAATCTTTGTATTTGGTTAATAGATTTATTAAATGAAATGGCAGTTGGAAAGTCTGAGAAAGAACTAGAAAGATTAGAGGAGATCTTCTTATATTCCAGTCGATTTGAATATTTATTCTGGGATATGTCCTATCGTAAGGAGATGTGGGGATTTGAGGAGCAAGAACATACTACAGTTTCATAATGTTTCTTTTCATTACGATGAGAAACCAATCATCCATGAATTAAATGCTTCTATATATGAGAAAGAGTTTGTCAGTATTATCGGACCGAGTGGATGTGGAAAAAGTACTTTATTTCGCCTTATTACAGGTCTAGAAAAGGTAAGTACTGGACAGATAGAACTGACAGAAACAAAGAACCATCCTGTAGGATATATGCCGCAAAAAGATATGCTTTTGCCGTGGAGAACAATTATTGAGAATGCTGCCCTGCCGCTAGAGTGCCAAGGTGTACAGAAGAAAGAAGCAGAAGTAAAGGCAAAGGAACTGTTACATAAATTTGGTTTGCAAGGGTATGAGCAAAAATATCCGAAAGATTTATCTGGTGGGATGAGACAACGTGTATCTTTTATTCGAACTTTATTAACAGGCGGGGAGATATTGCTGTTAGATGAACCATTTAGTGCGTTGGATGCTTTAACGAAGACCTCTTTGCAAGAATGGTTGTTTGAACAATGGCAAGAGTGGGAAAAAACAATTTTATTCATTACTCATGATGTTGAAGAAGCGTTATTTCTTTCAAACAGAGTTTTAGTAGTGGAACAGCAGCCGATAACGACTTTGACTGAGCGGACTGTACCGCTTGATCATAACAGAACACGAAAAGATTTATATAAACCGGAAGTATTAGCGCTGAAAGATGAGCTTCTTAGTATGTTACAAAGGCAGGTACTTGTGTGATGAACCGATTGAAAGAATTAGTTCCTGCTATTACACTTTCTAGTATTTTACTAGCTGTGTGGGAAATAGGAGCAAGAATTGTAGATGAGATGTACATTTTACCGTCACCGTCTGCGATTGTAATGAAGATATGGAAACTAAAAGACATATTATTTACAGTTCATTTACCTGCAACGTTATACGTCGTTTTAATAGGTGTTGTTATCTCTATCGTATTAGGTGTAGGGCTAGCGATGTTAATGAATGCGAGTACATGGATGGAAAGAGCATTTTATCCATTATTAGTTGCTTCACAAACGATTCCAATTACTGCGCTTGCTCCGCTATTTGTTTTATGGTTTGGATATACAATTTGGAGTAAGGTTGTTGTCACAGTTTTAATTACGTTTTTCCCAATTGCGGTCAATACGTATGATGGACTGCGTAGTACGAAAAAAGAATGGGAGGAGCTCTTAGTTACATATGGAGCAACAAAAAGAGATATTTTTCTTAAATTAAAGTTGCCGTCTGCTCTTCCTTATTTTTTCTCAGCTTTAAAAATTGCAGTTCCGCTTAGTGTTATCGGAGCAGCAATTGGAGAATGGCTCGGTGCACAAGCTGGGCTTGGATATTTCAGTAAGAGAATGATGACGCAGTTAGATGGAGCTGGCGTATTTGCACCTATTGTATTGTTATCATTATTAGCTATTTTCTTCGTCGTAATTATTTCCATATTAGAAAAGAAATTCATTAGTTGGAGGAAGCATTCATGAAATTTTTAAAACGCATCTTTGTGTTTACATTATTAATTGCAATAATTGCAGGATGTTCGAGTAATTCAGCATCAGACAAAAGTAAAAAAGAGAAAGAAATAACAGTCATGTTAGATTGGTATCCAAATGCGGTACATAGCTTTATCTATGCAGCAATTGAAAAAGGATACTTTAAAGAAGAAGGTGTAAAGGTAAATATTAAATTCCCTTCTAATCCGACTGATCCATTAACGCTAGCAGCAGCAGGGAAGGTGACAGTTGGCTTGTATTATCAGCCAGATGTTGTTATGGCGAGAGCGAATGAGCAAATTCCAGTGAAATCAATTGGGGCTGTCGTACGTTCACCATTAAATCATGTTGTATCACTGAAATCAGCGGGCATTCAATCACCGAAAGATTTAGAAGGAAAAACAGTAGGATACTCTGGAACACCATTAAGTGAGATGTATTTAAAAACGATGGTAAAAGAAGCTGGTGGTAATCCTAATACAGTGAAAGTAGTAGATGTTGGCTTTGATTTAGTACCAGCATTAATTACGAAGAAAGTAGATGCGGTAACAGGGGCATACATTAACCATGAAGTACCTGTTATGCGTCATGAAGGCCATGAACCAGCGTACTTTAATCCAGCTGATTACGGAGTACCAAACTATCATGAGCTTGTGTTTGTAACAGGTGATAAAACGTTGAAAAAAGATAAAGAGGCGTTGCAAGCTTTCTTACGTGGTACGAAAAAAGGCTATGATTTCATGAAGAAAAACCCAGATGAAGCATTGAATATTTTATTAAATCATCAAGAAAAAGAAAACTTCCCACTTGTGCCAGAAGTTGAAAAGGAAAGTATGAAAATTTTATTAGAGAAGATGGAAACGAAAGATGAGCCATTCTTATCAGATTCAAAAGAATCTTGGGAGAAACAAAATAAGTGGCTGAAGGACAAAGGAATGACGAATGAAACCGTCCCAGCCGATGAATTATTCGAAAATATTTTAAAGTAGGCGAATGAATATGAAAAATGAGCTCCACGTAATCTCAAATGGCCATATGCCATTCGAAGAGTTAGTGAATGTAGCGATGCAAATTGAGAGTGAGATTGATTATTTGCATATTCGTGAGCGTGAGAAGAGTACGAAGGAATTATATGAAGGTGTGGAAAGTCTATTAATGGAGGGCTTTCCAGCTTCTAAAATTGTCATAAACGATCGAATTGATATTGCAATTTTATTAAATATTCCTCGTGTTCAACTAGGATATCGAAGTACAGATGTAAAGTCAGTGAAAGAAAAGTTTTCGTATTTGCATGTCGGTTATTCTGTGCATTCGCTAGATGAAGCAATAGTAGCTTTTAAAAATGGAGCGGATTCACTCGTTTATGGCCATGTATTTCCGACAGATTGTAAAAAAGGTGTGCCAGCGAGAGGGCTTGAAGAAATTTCAGACATTGCAAGGTGTTTATCTATACCGATTACAGCAATTGGAGGAATTACCCCAGAAAACACAGTGGATGTTCTTACTAACGGTGTAAGCGGTATAGCAGTTATGTCTGGAATTGTAAGTAGTAGTAACCCGTATAGCAAAGCGAAATCTTATAAGGAATCAATAAGAAAGTGGGCGGAAAAACATGTGTGAGAAGTATGATGTAGCGATTATTGGTGGTGGTGTAATTGGTAGTTCAGTTGCACATTTTCTAGCAGAAAGAGGACATAAAGTAGCGATTGTGGAGAAGCAAAGTATTGCATCGGAAGCTTCAAAAGCAGCTGCTGGTTTACTTGGTGTTCAGGCAGAATGGGATGCGTATGATCCGCTATTTGAACTTGCTAGAGAAAGCCGAGCTATATTTCCACAACTTGCAGCAGTTTTACGTGAAAAGACGGGTGTTGATATTGGATATGAAGAAAAAGGAATTTATCGTATTGCTCAAAATGAAGATGAGAAGGAAAGAATTCTTCACATTATGGATTGGCAGCAGAAAACAGGTGAAGATTCTTATTTTCTAACGGGAGACCATGTGCGGGAAAAAGAGCCATATCTATCCGAATCTATTATAGGAGCAGTATATTATCCGAAAGACGGTCATGTTATTGCACCAGAGCTTACGAAAGCATTCGCACATTCTGCAGCGATTTCCGGTGCTGATATATATGAACAGACAGAAGTATTTGATATCCGTATTGAAAATAATAAAGTGACTGGAGTTATTACAAGTGAAGGTATTGTCACATGTGAGAAAGTCGTTATTGCAGGAGGTTCATGGAGCACGAAGTTACTCAGTTATTTTCACCGCGATTGGGGTACATATCCAGTTAAAGGAGAAGTGGTTGCGGTAAGAAGTAGAAAACAACTTTTAAAAGCACCTATTTTTCAAGAAAGATTTTACATTACTCCAAAGCGCGGTGGACGTTACGTAATTGGGGCAACAATGAAGCCACATACGTTCAATAAAACTGTGCAGCCAGAAAGTATAACTTCTATATTAGAGCGTGCTTATACAATATTGCCAGCTTTAAAAGAAGCAGAATGGGAAAGCACGTGGGCAGGATTAAGACCACAATCGAATCATGAAGCTCCTTATATGGGAGAGCATGAAGAAATAAAAGGTTTATATACTTGCACGGGCCATTATCGAAACGGTATTTTATTAAGTCCTATTTCTGGCCAATATATGGCTGATTTAATAGAAGGAAAGCAATAGAATCATTTGCTAGATTCATTGCTTTCTAGAAGAGTTTAGAAAGGGGATGGAAGTTTGAATTTAAAAATTAATGGTAACCAAATTGAAGTGCCAGCGAGTGTAAAAACAGTAGCTGAGCTACTTACACATTTAGAGCTAGATAACAGAATTGTTGTAGTAGAGCGTAATAAAGATATTTTACAAAAAGATGATCATACAGATACATCTGTTTTTGATGGAGACCAAATTGAGATTGTAACTTTCGTAGGAGGCGGTTGATTATGTTAAACATTGGACCATTTTCATTTCATTCTAGACTTTTATTAGGAACAGGTAAATTCCCTGATTTTGACGTACAGCAAAAGGCAATTGACGTTTCTGAAGCTGAAATTTTAACGTTTGCAGTACGTCGTATGGATATCTTTGATGCAAAGCAACCTAATTTATTAGAGAAACTTGATGTGAAAAAATATACGTTATTACCAAATACAGCAGGAGCAAAAAACGCTGAAGAGGCTGTTCGTATTGCAAAATTAGCAAAAGCTTCTGGGCTTTGTGACATGATAAAGGTAGAAGTTATTGGTGATGATAGAACGTTATTACCTGATCCGGTAGAAACATTAAAGGCATCTGAAATGTTACTGGAAGAAGGATTTATCGTACTTCCGTATACATCTGATGATGTTGTATTAGCACGTAAATTACAAGAGCTTGGCGTGCATGCGATTATGCCAGGAGCATCTCCAATCGGATCAGGACTTGGTATTGTAAATCCATTAAATTTGAGCTTCATTATTGAACAAGCGACAGTACCAGTTATCGTTGATGCCGGTATTGGTAGCCCAGCTGATGCGGCATTTGCAATGGAATTAGGAGCAGATGGCGTGTTATTAAATACAGCTGTATCAGGAGCAAAAGATCCTATTAAAATGGCACAAGCAATGAAATTAAGTATTGAAGCAGGCCGTTTAGGATTTGAAGCAGGTCGCATTGCACGTAAGCGTTGTGCAACTGCAAGTAGTCCTTTAGAAGGAATGAGCGTAGTTGAATAATCGATATTCTCGCCAAGAACTATTTTCTCCAATTGGAGAAGAAGGACAGCAAAAGATAAGAGAAAAGCATGTGCTTATTATCGGTGCAGGTGCATTAGGTAGTGCAAATGCAGAGATGTTTGTAAGAGCAGGTGTTGGCAAGATAACAATTGTTGACCGTGATTATGTAGATTGGAGTAATTTACAAAGACAACAATTGTATGCAGAGAGCGACGTAAAGAATAATCTTCCAAAAGCTATAGCGGCTAAAAAACGTTTAGAAGAGATTAATAGTGATGTAACAATAGAAGCTCTCGTTCAAGATGTAACAGCTGAAGAGCTAGAAGAACTTGTTATAAATGTTGATGTAATTATTGATGCGACTGATAATTTCGAAACGCGCTTTATTGTAAATGATATATCACAAAAATATTCTATTCCATGGATTTACGGTGCATGTGTAGGTAGTTACGGTCTTTCTTACACAATCCTTCCTAGTAAAACACCATGTTTATCATGTTTATTACAGTCGATTCCGCTTGGCGGGGCAACATGTGATACAGCGGGTATTATATCACCTGCTGTATCTCTTGTCGTTTCTCATCAAGTAACAGAAGCTCTTAAACTGTTAGTAGAAGATTACGAATCACTTCGAGATGGGCTTGTATCGTTTGATATGTGGAAGAATGAGTATTCATGTATGAATGTGCAAAAACTTCGCCAGCATAATTGTCCTTCATGCGGA
This sequence comes from Bacillus sp. LH1, assembly GCF_057924895.1. Classification (NCBI taxonomy): domain Bacteria; kingdom Bacillati; phylum Bacillota; class Bacilli; order Caryophanales; family Bacillaceae; genus Bacillus; species Bacillus sp. LH1. The sequence continues at coordinate 762,170 of NZ_CM175007.1, forward strand.
GAGAATGCATTATATCCGTATTTAAATAAAGAAAACACATCAAAAACAGCAGTTTTATGCGGGCGAAATACAGTTCAAATTAGACCACCTCATAAAGATGAAATGAATTTTGAACAATATAAAGAGTTGTTGGAAGGTCGTGTAAATGATTTAAATATAAATCCATATTTACTATCATTTTCTGTTGAAGACAAGAGGTTAGTAGCCTTTAAAGATGGCCGTGTGCTCGTACATGGAACGAAAGATATAAGCGAAGCAAAAACAATTTATCATCGCTATTTTGGATAGAAAAGGATGAGTGGGATGAAAGTGAATAAAGCTTTAACAATTGCAGGGTCTGATAGCGGCGGCGGTGCTGGAATTCAGGCAGATTTAAAAACATTCCAAGAGCTTGGTGTATACGGAATGACGGCTATTACGGCAATTACTGCTCAAAACACGCTTGGCGTTCAAGGGGTATATCCTGTTCCATTAGAAGGTATTACAGAACAGCTGAATTCAATTGGTACGGATGTAACACCAGATGCAGTGAAACTAGGAATGTTATTTAGTAGTGAAATAATTCAAATTGTTGCAGAACAAATTAAAAAGTTTGGCTGGAATAATATTGTGCTAGATCCCGTTATGATTGCAAAAGGCGGTGCATCATTATTACAGCAAGAAGCAGTTCAAGCATTAAAAGAATATTTATTACCAGTAGCAACTGTTATAACACCGAATGTCCCAGAAGCAGAAGTGTTAACTGGGGTGGAGATTCATAATGTTGAAGATAGTAAGGAAGCTGCAAAAGTATTGCACAAATTAGGTGCTAAATATGTGCTTATGAAGGGCGGACATGCAGAATATCAAGGGAATGAAGTAATTGATTTCCTCTTTGATGGAGAAGAATTTATTGAGTTTAGAAGCGAGCGAATTCCTTCAAAGCAAACGCATGGAAGTGGGTGTACATTTGCTTCAGCGGTTACAGCAGGACTTGCGAAAGGATACTCAATTGAAGATGCTGTTCAAGAAGCAAAACGATTTATTAGTATAGCAATTGAAGAGCCATTGAATATTGGTAGTGGTCATGGACCGACGAATCATTTTGCGTATAAAGTGAATAGAACGCGTGTATAGATAAGTGAAAAGCCAGTTTTATAACTGGCTTTTTTTCTGTTTACTTTTTCAAAATACAGGAGTAATATATCAGCCAGAATACATTTTTTTGTAAACGCTGAGTCCAATTATATGGAGCGGAGGAACCAATTTGTGCAGTGTCACTAGGGGTGAATCTTTCAAGTTTGAAAGTAGGGCTACTCTCAAAGTCCGAATCCGACAGCTAACTTCGTAAGCGTCTTGAGAGAGGACGGTGCCATGATGGATACATCACTTCATCGATCTGATTAGTATAGGGGAATATCAATCTATGTTTGATTTCTTTTATACTAAGGAGGATGAGGTACATGGAACTAACACTTATTTGTGTTGGAGAAGAAAGTAAGGTAAATAGTTTAAGAGATTTAGTATCATTTCAACATGAGTTAATTATTTTTACAGCAAATGAAGAGATAGCGGCTGAAGTTAGGAATTGTGGGTTTGATTGGACTTATAGCTGCAGTAAGGAGCAGGACTTTACTAGTATTTGTGAGTGTATTAAGAAGGTGATTTTACTAGGGGATGAGCTTCCAATCGTTAGTTTTTTCACAGAACACATTCGCTTTTCTTTTCAAGCACCTATTACTGTTGTTACAAGGAATAAACGATATCCAGCGAGGCTCTATGAAACAATTGGAGCTAAGTTTGTCGTGTTTACAAATTGTGATAATATTTCTTTTTTATTTTTTGAATAGGGCGGGGGAAGAAATGATGAAGGTACTATTACTTGGAGATATAGCAAATCGTTGGGCAGTATCGGTAGAGCGAGTTCAAGAATTGGTTCAGATCGATCCCCTTTTTCCAGGGCCGTATATTATATTACCATCAAAAGATGCTTTGTATTTAGAGGTAGATATTACCGAGTATGAGCAGCTACATGCAGAATTGACACAAGTTTATATTCGCGGGAGAAATTTACGTGCATTTTTACGAGGAGAATAAAGGTTGAATAAAAAAGAGCGAATGCTGAGTGCAACAAGCTATGCACTTCATGTCATTCGCTTTTTTTATTTCATATTTAAAAGGTCATTTTTAAGAAAAGAAAAGAGAAATAAAGAAAATAGATGAAATAACAGTAATAATCTTCAATGTAAGCGTTTAAATGAATGTAAATATTATTATTTTCAGTAATTTACCCCTTTACAAGTGAAATATAGAGGAGTATATTTACTCTCATAAATCATTCATAAAATTTCCAAAAAAACCTAAAATCGCTGAGTTCCAGAAATGGAGCGGGGGAACCAATTTTGTGCATCGTCACTTGGGGTGAATCTTTCAGTTTTGAAAGTAGGGCTACTCTTTAGGCCCGAATCCGACAGCTAACCTCGTAAGCGTTTAGAGAGGAGGTTTACTTTTTGTTGTTCATTTTTTGAACACTGAGTAGAGCTCAGTGTTCTTTTTTAATATTTAAATGGTAAATTTTAACAAAAAGAGAGGGATAGTTATGTTAGATGTTGTAATGGTCGGGATTTTTATTTTATTAGTTGCATCGATGGCAAGTCTTGCAAGTTGGTCAGATAAAGTTGTGAAAGAAGGAAAGCAATCATGATGATTGTCTTATCGGTTATTGTCGCAGCAATTACAGTGTATTTAGTGTATGCATTATTAAATCCAGAGAAGTTTTAATTAGGGGGAATCATTCATTATGATTTGGGTTGCAGTCATTATTACAATGCTCTTGTTTATTTTAGTAGCAAAGCCAACGGGGATTTATTTAGAAAAAGCTTTTCAAGGTAGCAAAACGTTAGATAAAGTATTCGGGCCTTTTGAAAAACTTATTTTTAAAATTACGGGTGTAAAAGCATACAATCAAACGTGGAAACAGTACGCATTATCATTAGTTTTATTAAATGGATTTATGATCGTTGTCGTATACTTCATTTTCAGATTACAAGGTGTGCTGCCGCTAAATCCAGCACATATTGAAGGGATGGAGCCTACGCTCGCTTTTAATACAGCGATTAGTTTTATGGCTGATACAAATTTACAGCATTATAGCGGTGAAAATGGTTTATCCTATTTATCACAATTAATCGGGATTACATTTTTAATGTTTGCGGCACCAGCAACGACATTAGCGCTCGTTATGGCTTTTATAAGAGGACTTGCTGGAAAAGAACTTGGTAACTTTTTCGTTGATTTTACGAGAGCGTTAACGAGAGTGTTTCTTCCTATTGCATTTATTGCGGCACTAGTTTTTGTCGCACTTGGCGTACCACAAACGTTAGATGGGGCGGTTACAGCACAAACGATTGAAGGTGCAAAGCAAAGTATTTTACGTGGACCTGTTGCATCATTCGTTTCCATTAAGGAACTTGGAAATAACGGCGGTGGATTTTTCGGAGCAAATTCTACGCATCCTTTCGAAAATCCAGGACAAATGAGTAATATTTTGCAAATGATGCTTATGATGTTATTACCAACAGCACTTCCATTTACGTACGGACGAATGGTCGGAAATAAAAAACAAGGCCGCATCCTTTTCGTGTCACTATTTATGGTATTTTTACTAGGGTTTATAACGATTACGACATCTGAACTAAACGGGAACCCGGCATTAAATGGAATGGGTATCGAACATGTACAAGGAAGTACAGAAGGGAAAGAAGTACGATTTGGAACAGTATTTTCTTCACTATACGCAACGGTAACGACAGCTGCTGAAACAGGCGCTGTTAATACGATGCATGATACGTTAACACCAATTGGCGGTTTAGTTCCGCTTGTAAATATGATGTTAAATACTGTGTATGGCGGCGTTGGAGCAGGTTTTGTAAACATTATTATGTATGCAATTATCGCGGTGTTTATATCTGGGTTAATGGTTGGACGGACACCAGAGTTTTTAGGTAAAAAGATTGAAGGTAAGGAAATGAAATTAATCGCGGTCACGATTTTATTTCATCCATTGCTCATTTTAGGATTTTCGGCATTAGCTCTTTCAACAAATTTAGGGACGGATGCTATTTCTCATTCCGGTTTCCACGGTTTGACGCAAGTGGTATATGAATATACATCGTCAGCTGCGAATAACGGATCTGGATTTGAAGGATTAGGAGATAATACACCGTTTTGGAATATTACGACTGGTTTAGTTATGTTTTTAGGACGTTACTTCAGTTTAATTACGATGCTAGCTGTGGCAGCTTCATTGAAAGAAAAAACGGTAGTGCCAGAAACAGTCGGAACGTTCCGTACAGATAATAGTTTATTTGGTGGCATCTTCATCGGAACAATTGTAATTGTCGGTGCATTAACATTCTTCCCGATGTTAGTACTCGGTCCAATTGCAGAATTTCTTACATTGAAGTAATGGAGGGTAAATGATGAGACCGGTAGTAGTAAAAGAAAAACAATTAAATGAGTCACAAATACATGCTGTAGAAGATGAAGTTAGACAAGCGAAAACGATGGATCGTGATATCGTAACACATGCGATGAAGCAATCCGTTGCGAAATTGAATCCGAAAGTCATGATAAAGAATCCGATTATGTTCGTTGTGGAAATTGGATTTATCATTACGTTCATTTTATCTTTTCTTCCAAGTAGTTCTAGTAGTATACCAGGATGGTTTAATATAACAGTTTCTCTCATTCTATTATTTACAGTTTTATTTGCGAATTTTGCAGAAGCATTAGCAGAAGGTCGTGGTAAAGCGCAAGCCGATTCTTTAAAGCAGTCGAAGAAAGATGTGTTTGCAAATGTAGTAAAAGAAAATGGAGACATTGTCCAAGTTTCAGCAACTGATCTTAGAAAAGGTGACGTTGTTATCGTAAAACAAGGAGAAATGATTCCAAGTGATGGTGAAGTAATCAAAGGATTAGCATCTGTAGATGAATCTGCAATTACAGGTGAATCAGCTCCTGTTATAAAAGAAGCAGGCGGTGATTTTTGTTCCGTAACAGGTGGAACGATGGTCGTAAGTGATGAAATTACAATTGTCATTACGAGTAATCCTGGTGAATCATTTATCGATAAAATGATTTCTTTAGTAGAAGGAGCTGCTCGTCAAAAAACGCCGAATGAGATTGCTTTAAATACAGTATTAACGAGCTTAACTCTTATTTTCTTAATCGTCGTTGTGACGTTGCCGATTTTTACAAATTATTTAGGTTTTCAAATTGATACTGCTGTACTTGTAGCGTTGTTAGTATGTTTAATTCCAACGACAATTGGTGGTTTGCTATCAGCGATTGGTATTGCGGGGATGGATCGGGTGACAAAATTTAACGTGCTAGCGATGTCAGGGAAAGCAGTAGAAGCTGCGGGCGATATTAATACAATTATTTTAGATAAAACAGGTACAATTACTTTTGGGAACCGAATGGCTCATACATTATTGCCTGTAGGAAATGAAACGATTGAGCAAGTTGGAAAGTGGGCCGCTATTAGTTCTGTTTTAGATGAAACACCAGAAGGTCGATCTGTTATCGAGTATGTGCAGGGAAAATCTATATCATATAATAGAGAACTTGCAGAACAAGGTGAGTTTGTTCCGTTTAAAGCAGAAACGAGAATGAGTGGTGTTGATTTACAAGACGGAACAAAAGTGAGAAAAGGTGCTGTAGGTGCCGTTATTGAATGGGTTGAGTCACAAGGCGGAACAATTCCGAAAGATGTAAATCAAAAAGCAGACTTAATTTCAAAAGAGGGCGGAACACCACTTGTAGTTGCAGTAGATAATCGTATTTACGGTTTAATTTATTTAAAGGATACAGTAAAACCGGGTATGCGTGAGCGTTTTGAACAGTTACGCCAAATGGGGATTAAAACGGTTATGTGTACAGGTGATAATCCGTTAACAGCAGCAACCATTGCAAAAGAAGCTGGAGTAGATGAATTCGTTGCCGAGTGTAAACCGGAAGATAAAATTGCTGTCATTAAAGCAGAGCAAGATAAAGGGAAACTTGTAGCGATGACAGGTGATGGTACAAATGATGCTCCAGCATTAGCACAGGCGGACGTTGGATTAGCGATGAACAGTGGTACGACAGCAGCGAAAGAAGCGGCAAACATGATTGATCTAGACTCGAATCCAACGAAAATTATTGAGGTTGTAGGAATCGGTAAGCAATTGTTAATGACGCGAGGTGCTTTAACGACGTTTAGTATTGCAAATGATATAGCAAAATATTTTGCAATCATTCCAGCAATGTTTACACTTGCGATTCCGCAAATGGAGGCATTGAACATTATGAAATTAACATCACCACTGTCAGCGATTTTATCAGCATTAATATTTAACGCTGTTATTATTCCATTACTCATTCCGTTAGCGATGAAAGGTATTGCATATAAACCGATGAGTTCTAATGCATTGCTTAGCCGAAACTTACTTATTTATGGGCTTGGCGGAGTTATCGTTCCGTTCATTGGAATTAAAGTAATTGATATAATTGTCGGCTTGTTCATATAAGGAAGAGGGGAAAAAGATGGAGAAGAAACAAAGTATACTATCACCAATTATCCGTATTACTTTTACATTTCTAGTGTTGTGCGGACTTGTATACCCGCTTATTGTTACTGGTATTGCACAAGCCGTGATGAAGGATAATGCGGATGGAAGTCTAATATATAATGATAAAAATGAAGTGATTGGTTCTAAATTAATCGGGCAAAACTTCACGGATCCACGTTATTTTCAAGGGCGTGTTTCTAGTATTGAATATAAGGCTGAAGCATCTGGTTCAAATAACTATGCACCATCTAATCCAGATTTAGAGAAACGAGTAGAGAAAAGTATTGAAGAGTGGAAGAAACAAAATCCGAGCGTTCCAGTTACAGAAGTACCGATTGATTTAGTGACAAATTCAGGTTCAGGGCTTGATCCTGATATTAGTCCGAAGGCAGCTTCTGTGCAGGTGGATCGCATATCGAAATTAACGAATATTCCGAAAGAAAAACTTAATCAATTGATTAAAGATCAAACAGAAGGTGCTGCGCTTGGTTTATTTGGAGAGACCCGCGTAAACGTCTTAAAGCTAAATTTGGCATTACAGGAATTAATGAAATAGTAACAGTGCTACCTCAATCTAACGGATTGAGGTAGCGTTGTTTCGAATGAAAGGTAGTGTTTATTTTGTATGCAGATGATTATGAACCGAAGTTTCAAAGGCGAACGCCAGAGGAATATTTAGAATATATTCGTCAGCAAAATCGCGGAAAGTTAAAGTTATATGTAGGAGCAGCTCCAGGCGTAGGAAAAAGTTATAAAATGCTCTTTGATGCAAGGGAAATGAAAAAAGATGGAATTGATATTGTAATTGGTTTAATTGAAACGCATGGAAGAAAAGAGACGGCAGAAGCAATTGCTGATTTAGAAAAAGTTCCTTTGAAAGAAATACAGTATAAAGGAAAGGTATTTTATGAGCTTGATGTGGAAGGAATAAAAAAACGCGCGCCGCAAGTAGTCGTAGTGGATGAACTTGCGCATAGTAATGTTCCTGGTTCTAAGCATAAAAAACGTTATATGGATGTGCAGGAATTGTTAGAGGCTGGTATATCGGTATTATCAGCTTTTAATATTCAACATTTAGAAAGTGTTCATGATATTGTAGCTCAAATTACGAATGTAAAAGTAAGAGAACGAATTCCAGATTTTATTTTACAAAAAGCAAATGAAATTCAGCTCGTTGATGCAACACCGGAAGTACTTCGGAAGAGGTTAATAGACGGAAAGATATATAAAGAAGAAAAAATTCAGCAAAGCTTACAAAATTTCTTTACGCTTAATAATTTAGGAGCACTTAGGGAATTATCGCTTCGTGAAGTCGCTGACGATATGGACGAAAAGATTAGTCAAACAGTGATAGAACCAATCGGAGTGAAAGAAAAAATTCTCGTTTGTGTACAATACAGTTCAACAGCGGAGAAATTAATAAGACGGGGATGGCGCATGGCTGATCGGTTAAACGCTGAATTGTACGTATTAAACGTTGAGAGGGAAAATATAGATTCTATTTCAGCTGGAAAAAAGCAGACGATTGAAGAGTGGAAGTTGCTAACGAATCAATTTGATGCAAGTTTTGTATTAGAAGAAGCAAAGGGAAGAAAGCCAGCAGATGTTATTATTGAAGTGGCAAAAAGATTACAGGTGACGCAAATTTTACTTGGACAATCGGCTAGAACAAGGTGGGAAGAAATACGAAAAGGCTCTATTGTAAATGAAATTATGAGACAAACAAAGTATATTGATATTCATATTGTTGCGGATCAAAGAGGATAAATAGAGCCGACCTTTTTGGGGGCTCTATTTTGCTTTTTGTACAGAATGAAAACTTAGCATTTTCATTGTATATAAGATTACAAGTAAAAACATAATTGCGCCTAGGAAGAAAATCCAAAAGTAATTTTGGTTAAATAAAAGAAATCCACCTATAAGTGGCCCTGTGCCCATACCAAGATAGCGGATGAAGTTGTACATACCGATAGCTGTTGCGCGTTCTTGTACGAATTCTTCTGTTAATAAAGTAGTGTGAGTTGGCATAGAAAGTCCCATACTAAAACCGTACAAAGATGTAACGATAATAATGAATGGGATATTGATGCTATATGTGAAAGAGAATAAAACGACACATATAATATTGAAGAAACTCGTAATAAATAAAGCTTGCTTTGTTGTGAGTCGTTTTTGCAAAAACTTGTAGCAAAAACTTCCTAGCATGATAGAAAGAGACATTGGTACAAACATAAGACCAATTTTATTTACAGTTAAATGAAATGAATTTGTTAAAATACTCGGTAAAAAAACGAGAAAGCAAAAGTAAATACAAAATTGAATGAAGCCAATAAGAGTAATAGAAAATCCAGTTTTATTTTTTAAGATAAGAGAGTAATTCTTTTGTGCTTTAGATTGTTTAATTATATTTGGCCTTGTTTCTGGGAGTAGTGAAATGTTTATAATTAATAAGATAATGCCAAGTGTAGATAAAAAGAGAAATACAGATAAGTGACCATTTATACTGCCAAGATAACCACCTATGAGAGGAGCCATTGCAGGTGCGAGGGCAAGTAACATTTGGTATAGGCTCATCGCTTCTCCGCGTTCTTTTCCTTCAAATAAATCGCCGATAATCGTTGCTGAAACTACAGGTATAGCCGCTATTCCTATAGCTTGAACAGCTCTAAAAAAGAGAAATAAATAAATGTTTGCCGAAAAAGCACATCCGATTGAACCAATTGTACTAATGACTAAACTAGGGATAAGGACAGATTTTCTCCCTTTTGTATCAATTAAAGGTCCATATACGAGCTGCATAATTGCAAGAACGAATGTGAAAAGTGAAACTGTTACATTTACAAGATAAAGAGAAGTGTGAAAAGAATTTTGAATCATCGGTAAGATAGGTGTGTAAATATTTTGAGCGAAGGAACCGAGTAAGGCACTAATACAGACAACATATAAAATGAAAGTTAGTTTAGATTTTTTCATCTTGTTAACCTCCTTGTAATTTAGTTTCCTTGGAAACTAAATTTATTTTAACATGATTTTCTTACTTGTAAAGATGAAAAAATGGTTTTAAAATGGTATATAGTTAAATTGTTTCTTTGGAAACTTAGGAGGCGAACGGATTGAAGCATGCAACGAAGCAAATGGAAATACTGTCGGACATTCGTACACTTTTGCATAAAAAAGAAGAACATTTAAAACGACAAAATGAGAAGTTTCTTCGTGAGACAGGCGTAAGTAGTATGTCTTTATCTGAGTTACATGTAATCGAATGTATCGGAAAAAATGGTTTGATGAATGTAACGGCAATTACGACAGAAATGGGCATGACGAAGGGAGCAATCTCTAAAATTTGTACAAAGTTGTTTCAAAAACAATTCGTTGAGAAGATGCAAATGTTAGATAATCAAAAAGAAATCTTCTTCAGCTTAACGGAGAGTGGGAATGAAATATATAAAGCTCATGAAAAATTGCATAAGCAAGCTGAAGAAAAGTGGTTGTTACTTTTAGATGGATATACGAAAGAAGAGCAAGACTTTATTCAAAGGTTTATAAAGGATGTCTCCGGTCATTTGGAAATATAATTGGAAGAAAAAACTCCTTTTTCTCAAGTCTTTTAAATATAATTTCTGAAAGAACTCATATATAATAGAAAAAGATACTTAACATGGTGAATAATTAAAGAGTCAATATATATAGAGGAGAGAGTAACATGCTTGAAAATACGGGGTTAGTATTAGAAGGCGGCGGTATGCGTGGTGTATACACGGGCGGGATATTAGAATACTTTATGGAACAAGATTTATATTTTCCATATGTAATCGGTGTATCAGCTGGTGCTTGTCATGCAGCGTCGTATCTTTCCAGACAAAGAAATAGAAATAAAACGGTCAATATTGATTATGCATCACATCCGAAATATTTATCGTATAAAAACTTATGGAGAAAACGTCAGCTATTTGATATGGATTTCATTTTCCACGAAATCCCAGAAAAGCATGTGCCGTTTGATTTTGAAACATACTTTAATAGCCCGGAACGTTTCCTTGTAGGAACGACGGATTGTGAAACAGGGCAATCAGTTTATTTTGAAAAAGAAGGCACGAATGATGATGCGCTAAATTTATTACAAGCGTCTAGTTCATTGCCTTTCATTGCACCAGTAGTAAATTATCGTGGCAAGCAACTGTTAGATGGCGGGATTTCTGATCCAATTCCAGTTCGTAAAGCACAGGAAGATGGATTTAAAAAATCAGTCGTTATTTTAACGAGAAATCATGGCTACGCGAAGAAAAAATCAAAGTTTGGATGGGTTGCAGCGAAAGCTTATAAAAAATATCCGAACCTTGTTAACACGATGCTAAATCGTTATGAAGTGTATAATGAAACACTTCACTATATTGAAAAAGAAGAACAAGCTGGCAATTTATTTGTTATTCGCCCAGAAGTGCCGCTTCAAGTAGATCGTATGGAAAAAGATACAGCAAAACTACAAAATTTATACGAGCAAGGCTATGAAGATGCAAAGAGGCAATTTGCAGATTTGCAGGCGTTCTTGCAAAAATAAATATTAGGCTGTGGAGAAGAATTTCTCTGCAGCCTTTTTATATTGCTACTTATACGTTACTTTTTAAAAATGTATGAATGTTTAAGTGTTTAAAGAGTTTGTAAAACATCGGGGTTTCTTGTTGAGGAGAATTTATTTGAAGGATATTATGATGATGTAGCGCTACTAAAATATTAAATTTATGAGGTGATTGTTAATGAAAGGAAAACTTTTTTCAATTACGACTTTAGTATTATTAGCAACATCAATCTCAACAAGTGCATTCTATCCAACTCTAAGCGGTCACAAAAGCGGTAACCTACTATCTTATAGAGCTCAAACTACTACGAATCAAAATGCATCTCGTTGTTCAGTAGCAATTTCTTTTATTAAATCAAATGGAAATAATTCATATATTGAAAGCGCTTCAGACAAATTAGGGTCCCATGAATCTGGAAGAGCATTAAACGCAACTGTGAGTAATGGTGCATATAACGCCTTTGGTGCAAAAGGACTATACTCGGAGCATTATGCAAATGAGAATAATGACTATCAAGAAGATACACACAAAGGTACTTTTGATAGTAACGGTAACTTACGATTACAGTGGTAAAAAGCATTAAACAGTTGTCTTTATAAATATTTGGATAAGGAGATGTTCATCATCTCCTTCTTATTTAAAAGGAGCACAGACATGTACCTAGCTTTTAAAAATATAAAAAGCAATAAACTGTTTTTCTTAATTCTCCTTATGTCATTTTTTATTTCTTTTCTTTCTATATCAATAGCCGCACTTTTAACAGAATCTAAACGAAACTTTATATCTGCTTTTCAAATCGGTTTTCCAGAGAAGAATCAAATTTTAACTGTTCCGATAGCGAATGCAACTGAATTGGAAGAGATAATTCCTTTCATACAAGATATTTTTGTTAAAAGTGATATTTATGTAGAGCATTTAAAAGCATTAAATAGTTCAGGGGCAACAAAGATTATAGCTGTGAACTTAAAAGATGATTATTATTGGAAGCCATATATTTCTGAAGGACAATATTTTCATCGTGAAAATGTAAACAATATGGTTGTTGGCGATCAAACGAATGTAGAGGAGTTATATGAATTTGATGATACATATAAAAAAATAGGAACTATATCAAGAAAAGACAGTGACGTCGGTGTAGCAGGTATATACGTTCCACTTCAAAACTTACCTACTATATCTAAAAAAGGTATTATCGCGAGTAAACAATTACAATTAACAGTTGTTAATCCTACATCATCTATTCATAACGAAATAAAAAAGTTTATGGATAGGAGTAAAGAAGTGCTTTCGGGAGATGTTCAAATACTGAATGAACGAGATCTTCAGGAACTACATGTGACACATATAGATCCAGCAAATAAGTATTATTATAAATTCATTCTTGTTGCAATTGTTTCTGGCATTTCTGCGGTTTTATTTTGGATTTATAAAAAAGAAAGAGAGATTTCATTAAAAAAAGCAGTAGGTGCTTCTAATATATCTATTTACTGCGAACTATATATTCAAATTTTGTTTATTTCTCTAGTGGCGATGCTGTTGGTTTTTCTGGTGTTAGAAATGTTTTCTGGAACAATTCATACGTATTTTCAGACATACTTATTAAAACCGTTAACACCATATGTATTGGTATGTAATATTGTTTTTATAATTTTTCTTACAATGTTTGTTACTGTAATTCCAATCAAGCACATTATAAATATATATCCCGGAAAACATTTAAGAACGTAGGAGGTCTTCATGTTTTTTATATTTGATTCTATACGGTCTGTGAAAAAACGGTTATTACCAAGTTTGATTATAGTAATTTCTTTAATTATTGCATTTTCTTCAGCAATAGAATTTGTTAGTAATCTTTCGGGATATCGAAAAATGATGACGGTAGCAAATAATTTATCGACTCATAAAAATTTTTATGAACTTTATGCGACGCAAGATATAACATTGTTTAGCGAAGAAAAAGCAAAAAATGATTATCAACATTTCATGCAAGGGTTATCTAATACGATACCAATAACAAATAAAACAAATTATTTGTTCCGTAACTATTCACTTAGTTTAAAAAAAGAAAATGGAACGATAAAGACTCTTATTGTTGATAAAGATATTAATAAGTACTTTCATATACGAATTTCACAAGGCAGATATTTTGAGGAATCGGAATTTCATAAATCAGTATTTGATATTAGACCTGTTATATTAGGGGCTAATTATATAGAAAAGGTATCTATTGGTGATGTTATACCATCTGGAAAAATGAAGCTAAAAGTAATTGGCTTTTTAGAAAAAAATTCACCATTTACATATCCTCGAAGTGGTGAAATATCGGATAATCGTATTACATTATTAGATGACATGGCGATTTTACCAATTGGAACAGAAGAAATAGAGTTCTATAGTGTAGAACTTTTATACAATGGGTTAATTATAGAAACAAAGGAGCAGATAAATATAAATGAATTTCAAAAGAAAGTATTAAAGGTAACGGAAGGTAAGGGTTATTCGTATTATGTTACAAATCCGAATAAATTGTTAGAAAATGAAAAACAAGGTATTGATAATATGTCATACCCCTTATTATTAAGCGGTACAGTCTTATTTTTTTCATTTCTATCTATTGTATTGACATCAATGGCAGCACTTTATATGGAACGTAAAAATATTTCTATTAAATCAGCGTTAGGTGCAAGCACTTTTCAAATATGTCTTCCATTTATTATTGAGTATATGTTGCTATTCGTTTTAGCGATATGTATAGGAATAATGTATTTTCAATGGGAGAATAGCGGAGTAATTGAAATTCAGAAAGGGCTAGAAAATAGTATAGTATCTTTCTTTGGAACGTTAAAAGTCTCTATAGAATCATTGGTTGTTATAGGTGCTTTATCACTTGTAATGATCCTCGTTATATATGCAATCATTTATTTCAATGTACTAAAAATAAAAAATACATATATGAAAGAGGTGTTATAGATGATTCAGCTCGCAAATGTGGCTAAGGGCTTTGGAAAGAATAATTTTAGTGCTTTAAAAGATATTAATCTTACAATAGAAAAAGGCGAAATGATAGCCATTATGGGCCCCTCTGGTTCGGGGAAGTCTACTCTCCTTAACATTATTGGCTTAATCGATACCCCCTCTGCTGGAAAGTATTTTTTAGATGGAATGGATACGAGTACATTAAAGCAAAACTATCATAAGTATAGAAACACGGAAGTTGGATTTGTGTTTCAAAACTTTTCGCTACTCGATGATTATACGATTATTGAAAATGTAATGCTTCCACTTGTATATAGAAGAATTTCTCATAAGAAACGTATGCAAATATCAAAAGAAATGCTGAAAATGGTAGGGCTTGAGAGGCATATTAACAAATATCCTTACGAGTTATCAGGAGGAGAACAGCAAAGAACAGCAATAGCAAGGGCTTTAGCACAAGATACAAAAATTATACTTGCTGATGAACCGACTGGTGCTCTTGATCAAGAAAATGGGGAAAAAATTATGAGTATTTTACAAGAGATTAATAAAGAAGGAAAAACAGTGCTAGTTGTTACACATGATCAAAAGGTAGCTGCATATTGTCAGAGGACGATACGGTTACTTGATGGTTGTATGGCATAATATGGATAATGTTATGTGAAGAGGTGATACATATGGAAAATGTATATAAAGGACTTAGGCATACCGGATTTACTGCAATGCTTATTTTTGGAGGGGTATTTCTACTTCGCTGGCTCATACATGATGAGATGCTACTGGATCAGCTTATTGGATTTAGTGTAGGAATGGTAATGGTTGTTTCGTCAGTTTCCATTCAAAAGTATAGTAAAGAATTACAGATGAATGAGAAATATTAATAATTTTTAATTGCTGTTATCTTTTTCATAGTTTAGGAATAGTGGAGGCTTTCGTGTGATTTTCTTATTTGTAGTATATTTTGTTTTCATTATGACGTTGGTAATTACGTTTCTTCTTTCACAAAAGTCATATAAGAAGCCTGTTATTAAATATATACCAACGTTAGTATTGTTTATTTTGGCTTTCATTTCTTCTGCTATGTTTGTATTGAATAATGGAATGGGAGAGCTGATGATATCGGTCTCTTTAGGGGTTGCAGCGATAGTGAACGGTCTTTTACTTCTTGTTTTGAAAGTAGTTCGTGTGATTGTTGCAAAGGGAAAGTAGAGCATCGAATTCGATGCTCTACTTTTTATTTACGCTTCTTTTTAATAAATGAAAAGGCTAAAGCTGTAATTAAAATGCTGCCTTTAATGATATCTTGTGCATAATAAGGGACGTTCATCATTGTGAGTCCATTTAATATAATTCCAATTAATACCGAGCCGAGGAATGTTCCGACTATATTTGGTTTTTTGGCACCGAACATTGCGTAACCGATATAGGCAGCTGCGACTGCATCCATTAATAATGGAGCACCAGCTGAAACTTGTCCTGTTCCAACGCGGCTGCATAGAATAATGCCGCCAATAGAAGCTAGTAAACCACTAATCATATAAGCATATACACGGTAACGATCAGTAGGAATACCGGCTAATCTAGCAGCTTCTCGATTCCCACCAGTCATATAAAAGAAACGACCGTACGTTGTTTTTTCTAAAAATAGATGTGCAATTAAAACGACAGTAAGCATGATAATGACAGGGACTGGAATTCCTAAGACGGAACCTTGACCGATAAATAAAAAAGATGGAATAAAATGTCCTGTTGCACCGGACATTCCTTCATAAATTGAAGATCCTTTTGAAAATGTTAAGTGTAGTCCATTGACGATATACATGATACTTAATGTAGCTAGTAAATCGGGTAGTTTAATTCGGATAACGAGTAGTGCATTTAATAATCCAACTAATAACCCGCAAAGAATAGGAACAAGGAGTGTGACTAATAGTTCTTGTCGATATAAAACGAGACAAGAAGCAGCTGCAATTGTTGCTAAACTAGCGGTGGAGCCGACTGATAAATCAAACCCATCTACAATCAATGTAAAGGTAACGCCGATTGCAAGTAACGTTACGATGGAAATAGAACGTAAAATATCACTAATATTGTTATATGTTAAAAAAGAATCATTGACGATAGAGAAAAAAATTGTAACACCTATAATAATAGCAATTGTACTAAATTGATAAAAAAGATGAGTAGGTAAATATAGTTTCTTAGTTTTCGTTTTATGAACGAGATTCAATGGAATAGCTCCCTTCAGATAAATGTAAAAGCTGTTCAGGAGATAGTTCGTTTGGTAAGTATTCACCTACAAATTCTCCGTTTGCCAGTATAAGAATGCGATCAGCGATATGCAACGCTTCATCTTGTTCTCCTGTGAAATAAATTACGGAACTTCCGTTTTCTGTAATGTTGCGAATGAATTGAAAAATGTCTTGTTTCGCAGCGATGTCTACACCTTTAGTTGGCTCGTCTAAAAGAAATAGATTAGGTTTGAATCCACTCCACTTTGCAATTGAGACTTTTTGTTGGTTTCCACCGCTAAGTGAATGAATAAGTGCCTTTGGGTCATTTGGTGAAATACCGAAAGAAGAAATTGCTGTAGTAGCATCATTTAATTCGGTTTGTTTTCGTTTCCAACCTGATTGATGTAAATTTGTGTGACTTATAATATCTTCCGAAAGAAATACGCCTTGTTTTCTTCTTTCTTCTGGTACAAGTGCGATTTTCGCTTTAATCGCATCTCGTGGTGTTTTAATCGTTAGTTTTTGACCGTCTATTTCTGCGTGATAAGTATGAAGAGCACCAAATAACGTTTCAGCAAGTGTTGTTTTTCCACTTCCAATTAATCCGTATATCACAACAGTTTCTCCTTTTCGTATTGTAAGAGAAAGGGGAGAATGACCTTCGTGTAATAGAAGCTCTTGTACTTTAAATAGTTCCTCGCTCCCGGTTTTTGGTGCGGTATTAATAGGAAGTGTAAGTTGTTTTCCAGTCATCGCTTCCACAATTTGTTGATCTGTAATCGTTGTAATGGTTTCAGAAAGGGCAACTTGACCGTTATGTAATACAGTTACATCATCCGCGAAATTTCGAATCTCTGATAAACGATGAGAAACTAAAAGGATGCCAATTCCTTTTGATGTTAAATCTTTTAATAGTTTCCCAAAGGTTTCAACTTCTTTTGGTCCAAGAGAAGAAGTAGGTTCATCTAATAAAAGGTAATTTGTATTGTTAGATAAAGCTCTTGCGATAAGAAGTAATTGTTTTTCATGTAATGAACAGTTTGAAACATCTTCCGAAACATTTAAATTTACCTGTACAGTTTGCAAATGTTGTTTAGCAAGTGCGACTAATTTGGACTTTGAAAATAGTACTTTATTTTGCATTGCTAAATGATCGATTAGTACATTTTCTAATACAGATAATCCGGGAATAAGTCCGTGATCTACTTCTTGTGTTACGAAAGAAATGCCATGTTTTTTTGCATCGCGCGGTGAAGTAAAGGAAACAGACTGAGTATCAATTTTTATATCGCCAACAACTGGTTGAATTTCACCAGTTGCTATTTTTAGTAAAGTACTTTTTCCTGCACCGTTCATGCCTAGTAAAGCGTGTACTTTTCCTTTTTGAATATGAATAGAAACATCTTCTAGAACAGGTGTAGCGACATGATAAGAATGTGTAATGTTTTGAAGAGAGAACGTCATCATTTTTTCTCCTTCTCTAATTTTTTCATCCAAGGGGAATATGCATCTTTTGAGTCTCCCCAACCGTTTATATATTTTGATAACTGATCCATTGTTATATTTTCTTTTGGTAAACTACTTTTCTTTACTAAATAAGGTTCTAGTGAATAAATATCTGGCGTTTGTTCACCAGCAATTTTTTTGTATAAAAATCGTACTTGAACCTTACCTACTTCAGCTGGATCAGTTGCAGCTGTAGCAGTCCAAGGTGAGTTTTCTTTTTGCATGAGTTGTAAATCCTCATTACTTAAGTCAATGCCATATACTTTTATATCTGTACGACCAGCTTGTTCAAGTGCTTTAACAGTCCCTTTAGCAAACTCATCCCACGAAGCGAAAATAGCTTGTAAATCGCCTTTTTTCGGATATTTCTTTAGTAAAGCTTCTACTTGTGTTTGTGTATCGAGTGGCGTGTTATTACTAGCAGTACCGAATCTTGCGACTTCTTTTATATTTGGATACCGTTTATAAAAAGCATCAATGATAACATTGCGACGTTCCATTGGAGCAAATCCGCCGACCCATACAACTGCGATATTTCCTTGTCCATTCAAATCTTCCGCTAACGTTTTTAATGATTTCCATGCAAGACTATAGTCATCTTGATCAATAATTGTCACACCTGGCAAGCGTAGATCGTTATCGAACGCAACTACGGGAATGTTCGCTTGTAACGCTTTTTCTACTCCAGGTTTTAGTGCTTCAGAACGGCCATGATCAATTAAAATACCATCCACTTTTGAGTTAATAGCAGTATCTAAATTTGCAGCCATTTTTGCTAAATCGTTATCAGAATTGTAGACTTGTACACTGCCGCCAAATAGCTCAACTTGTTTTTTGACACCCTCAATATATTGAGAGGAAAAAGTTCCGATGGACATTTGCATAATTAATGCGATTTTTAATGGCTTCTTCATTTGGCTTGGAATTTCTGTTTGTAATTGATTTTCTACCGTTGTAGTCGCCTTTCTCACAGTTTGTTGCTTTTGTGAAGAGATAGTATCTTGTTCATTTGTACAAGCTGCTAATGTAAATAAGAGAAAAATAAGTACGATGGAACATAATTTTTTCATAAAAAAATCCCTCCTAAACTAAAAAGAGAGAGGAGGGAGTGAAAATAAAAAACGCCTTTTCATATAGAAAAGACGCCTTATCATATTACTCTTATCTTTCAACACAATGTGTTGTAAGAATTAGCACCGTGCCCATAAATGGGTCGGTTGCCGGGCTTCGTAGGGCTCATCCCTCCACCTGCTCTTGATAAGACATCCGATATTTAACTATTTTGAATTATTCCACAAACGAATGGTATTGTCAAACAGTATTTATAAAAAAATCCCTCAGGAAGAGGGATTTTAATGTGGTAAGAATATCAATTGATAAGCAAACAAAATTCCAAATACATATACAAGTGGGTGAACAGCACGGAATTTACCTTTTGCCACTTTCATAAGTGGGTATGAAATAAATCCAAGTGCGATACCTGTTGCGATACTTGATGTAAGTGGCATGCTTAAGATTACTAAGAATGCTGGGAATGCTTCATCAAATGCGTCCCAATCGATGTGGCGAACTGAACCCATCATAAGACTACCAACGATAATTAATGAGGGTGCAGTAATAGCTGATACACCAGAAACAGCACTTACTAATGGGCCGAAGAATGCTGCTAGTGCGAATAGAACCGCTACTGTAACAGTTGTTAAACCAGTACGACCACCAGCTGCAACACCAGCAGATGATTCAATGTAAGCTGTTGATGGTGTCGTTCCGAACATAGAACCAATAGTTGCTGAGAATGAGTCAGATAGAAGAGCTCGTCCTGCTTTTGGAAGCTTTCCGTCTTTCATAAATCCACCTTGTTGTGCAACGCCAAGTAATGTACCTGTTGTATCGAATAGTGTAACAAGGAAGAATGAGAATACAACGCCGTATAATCCGTAGTTAATTACGTCAGATACAGCAGTAATTGGATTTGAAACGATAATTCCTTCTGGTAAACCAGGCATTGATGTAACACCGTTTGAGAATGATAATTGTCCCGTGAAGAAAGCGATAATACCAGTTAATAGCATCCCGATAAATAGTGCGCCATTTACATTTAAAGACATAAGGACAATTGTAATTCCAAGTCCAGCTAATGCTAGTAGTACTGGAGCAGAGTGAAGATCACCAAGTCCAACTAAGTTTGCATCATTTTTTGTAACGATACCTGTTAAACGTAAACCGATAAAGGCGATAAATAGCCCGATACCAGCAGTAATTGCATGTTTTAAGTTTTCAGGAATTGCTTCCATTAATTTTGTACGGAAAGATGTAAATGATAGCAAAATTAAAATCATACCTGCTACGAATACAGCAGAGAATGCAATTGCGAAAGTCATGCCTTCATGCGCTTTTACAACAGAGTAAGAGAAGTAAGCATTTAATCCCATACCTGGCGCGATTGCGATTGGTAAGTTTGTAAAGATTGCCATAAATAATGTTCCGACAACAGCAGCGATAATTGTTGCTGTAAATGCTTGTTCAAATGGAACACCTGCATCTCCAAGGATAACAGGGTTTACGACAATGATATATGCCATTGTTAAGAAGGTAATAATACCTGCCATAATTTCAGTTTTAATAGAAGTTTTATGTTTTGAAAGGTTAAACATATAAACATCCTTTCTGTTTACGAATAATTTTCACAACAGTTATATATAATATTCGTTTTTTATCTATTTTGCAATAGTTTTGCATAAAAAGTTTATAACAATTCATATTTTGTGTCTTAAATTCGAATATTAATCGTAAAACGATGTGTGAATTTCAGCTTTTTATTGTGCACATGCTAAGGAAAAGGAGTTGAAAGCAGCTATGCCACAGCAAAAAAACTTTATAACAATGCCTGCGCAACATCAAAATAAGCAGCCAGGTATTGAATCATTAATGAGCCCCCTTCCGCAGTTTGAAGATGCAAACTATAAAGGAAGTGAAAAGTTAAAAGGGAAGAATGTGTTAATTACGGGAGGAGATAGCGGAATTGGACGAGCAGTTTCCATCGCTTTTGCAAAAGAGGGAGCAAATGTTGCGATTGCTTATTTAGATGAGGAAGAAGATGCAAATGAGACGAAACAACGTGTTGAAAAAGAAGGTGTAAAGTGTGTATTGTTGCCGGGGGATTTGAGTAATGAACAGCATTGTAAAGATATTGTGGAAGAAACCGCCCGGCAGTTAGGTAGTTTAAATATTTTAGTGAATAACGTTGCACAGCAATATCCGCAGCAAGGGCTAGAGTATATTACAGCAGAACAGCTAGAAAAAACATTTCGTATTAATATTTTTTCTTATTTTCACGTTACGAAAGCAGCCCTTTCTCATTTGAAGAAAGGGGATGTCATTATAAATACGGCATCTATCGTTGCATATGAAGGAAATGAAACGTTAATTGATTATTCCGCAACGAAAGGAGCAATCGTAGCTTTTACAAGATCACTTTCTCAATCGTTAGTGCAAAAAGGGATTCGGGTAAATGGTGTTGCACCAGGCCCGATTTGGACACCGCTTATTCCATCGAGCTTTGATGAGAAGAAAGTCTCTCAGTTTGGGAGCAATGTTCCGATGCAACGGCCTGGTCAACCATATGAGTTAGCGCCGGCATACGTATATTTAGCATCTGGTGATTCATCCTATGTTACTGGGCAAATGATACATGTAAATGGGGGCGTTATTGTAAATGGATAGTTTTCATTTATAAGAGCAAAGTAATGTTAATTCCACTTATTATAGGGAGCGCTAGGGGGGATATAGCTGAAAAAGTTATGTTTCATCATACTATTATTTTTCATCCTACCGGTTAGTGCTTTTGCTAATACAGATCATTTAATATTAGTAAATCTTACGACGAACCAGTTGTCTTTTTTTGAAAATGGAAATTACACAAAAACATTTCCAGTAACGACTGGAAGAGATCGTACACCTACGCCTGAAGGTAATTTTTGTATTATAACTAAATTTAAAAATAAAGAATACCATCGAAAAAAAATACCTGGGGGTGCACCGAATAACCCTCTTGGTACGAGGTGGCTTGGACTAGATAAGAATGAATATGCAATTCACGGGACGAACCGGGAATGGACGATTGGAAGTAGGGAATCAAATGGCTGTATTCGTATGCATGACAGGGATATACAATGGTTATATGACCGAGTACAATTACAAACAAAAGTAATCATTTCTCGTTTTCATACGAGCCCCGAATATGAAGCGAATAAGCTTGGTTATCGCGTTGTGAGCTGGAATGGTCGAAAAATAGAAGAAGAACAAATTGGAGTACTTACGCTAGTAGACCGTGCGGATATATATTGGCAAGAACCAAATGGACAGTTAACGAAAGTGAAAACGGTATTGCCAAATGAAAGATATCCAGTGTACTCAAAACGAAAAGATGGAATATATTATATAGGAAACAATTCGTATATTATAGATGAAACAGGAGAGAAAGTTCGTTACGAGCAAATTCCTTCTTCGATTTTAAGTAATATATATAAACGGAAATACAATGTTCCGTAATGGCTACCGTATTATAGACGGTAGCTTATTTATACTTGGAGTTTAACTGCAACTATTGTATTTTGCTGAATATAATACAGTACAGATAGGGGGCGGTTATATTATGAAAAGTGAATTTGCGTTTAAAGTTTTCTTAGTAACGACCTGTTTATTTATCGTGTATTTATATGCGTTTCTCGTCTTTTCTTTTTATGTTCCATATGTTGATTTAATATTATTCTTCGGATTTATTTGGGCGTTTGTGAAAGCGAGGGAAGGAGAGAAGAGTATATATCGGCGCATTACCCTATGCGGGACGGCCGTTCTCGTTATTTTGTACTTTTTTATTATGCATGATTTTTGGAGAGGAATGTAAAAAAAGCATACGATTAATCGTATGCTTTTATATCTGTTAATGATGGAAGAGAGGCAATTGCACCGTAATTTGTACATGTGATAGCGCCTACTTTATTTGCAAAGGAGATAAATGCTGTTAAGTCTTTGAAATGATACGAAAGTGTATGTTCACTTTGGGCAATCTGATATAACATTGCTCCAACGAAAGCGTCACCAGCACCAGTTGTATCGACTTGTTGAATGGAAATAGAAGAGACAATAGTTTGACCTTCATTTGTCGCAAGAAGGGTACCGTCTTTTCCAAGTGTAATAGCTACTACTTTTGCGCCATAATTTAATAATTTGAGTGCAGCTTGTTGTAAATCACTCTCTTTAGAGAGCATAGTAGCTTCCTCTTGACTTACTTTTACGAAGTGTGCATGTTTTATAAAGGTTAGACAATCTTGAGAGAATTGTTCTGTATTTGTAATGAGTGCACTTCGATAATTTGGATCAAAAGAAATGAAATGGCCTTTATCTTTCGCATATTGTAACAACTGAAAATACGTTTCTTTTAATGGGCTTGATAGTAAAGCTGTCGCTGAACCGAAATGTATTAAATCATTCGTTTGTATTTTTGATAAATCAATGCTATTGAATTGATATTCACCATCTGCACCACGCATAAAAGTAAAATCACGTTCGCCATCTTGATCGATGGATACGAATGCAAGTGTTGTTTGTTTATCTTTTATGAGCATGGATGTATCGACTTGCGCACGCTGTAAAGTTTGTTCAAGAAACTCACCAAATGGGTCGTTTCCTACTTGCCCCATAAATGTAGCGTGTCCACCTAATTTTGTAATCGCAGCAGCAACGTTAGCGGGTGCTCCACCAGCTTTTTTTTCGAAATCTGAACCGTTTACTAAAGAAACATTAGTATTTCGGCACACAAAATCAATTAATAGTTCACCTATACAAAAGACATTTCTCATACAATCCCTCTTTTCAGCTTATATTGTGTGATGGTAAAGTTTAGTTTTGCATCTGAAAAGATTGCGATATGATGTTTCATGTCTTTTCGAGGAAAAACTCGGGACGTAAAGACTGTTGAACCATCGTATAAGAAAATTTCCACGATGCTTTTATCTACAAATATTTGTAGTTCTATCGTATCTTGAATATCGATTTTTTTACAGCGTTCAAATCCATATTCTCCGCCAAATTGATGGTAGAAGTTGCCCCTGTCTATAGAAATAGTACCTTGTTCCCGATTAAATGTAATGGGGAAACATTCCTCCTCATTGTGGAAGAGAGAAAGACCAAACCGTTTTGCATCTTCTGTTTTAAGTGTAACAATTAATTCATAGGAGTCTTCATCATCAAGCGTTGATAATACATTTAATCCGGCTGTTATATCTCCTGAAATGTCTTTTTTTGTTGTTCGTAGTTTTGTTAATTCTGAAACTGGTTTTTGTTTTAAGATGTTATCTTCTAATGTTAATTCACGTGGAAGTGTTAGGCAATGAGCCCACATATAATCATCAGAAGGATATGTGATTTCACTTGATCCTGCCCAAGCAAACAATAGGCGACGACTAGTAGAGTCTTCTAAAGTTTGAGGGGCATAAAAATCGAACCCTTTATCAGCTTCGTAATAGGAATCAACATGGAAATATAAATTTTTAATATCGAAATGGCCTATAGCATAAACGACATTGTATACATTGTGAAAGTTTTCTCCGTCTTTTTCAATTCCTTGCGGTGAAAAGAGAAGTACATCTTTCCCTGATAATTGGAAGTAATCGGGGCATTCCCACATAAATCCGAATTCTTTTAAGTTTGTTGTAATCTCGCCTTGGAAATGCCAATTGTATAGGTCTTGTGATTTGTATAGTAATAGAGTTCCTGTTTTATTTTCACGTTGGGCCCCGAGTAACATATAGTACATATCATTATGTTTCCAGACTTTTGGATCACGTACATGTTTTGTATATCCGTCAGGAATTATATCAATAACAGGATTATTACTATATTTCGTCATCGTATATTGTGAATCCATTGTTGCCATACATTGTTTTGCATCACGGGAATCATCAGGCTTTTTTATATTCCCTGTATAAAGTAGATGAAGAAGGCCATCTTTTACGATAGCACTACCAGAATATGCACCGTGTGATTCATAGCTTTCAGTAGGGATGATGGCTACAGGCATACGCTCCCAGTTAATAAGGTCTTTTGACCTCACATGCCCCCAATGCTTCATTCCATGAATGGGACCAAATGGATACCACTGATAAAAAACGTGATATTCATCATTGTAGTATGATACACCGTTAGGATCATTCATTAATCCAAATGGTGGGTGGATATGATAAATTGGTTTCCATGAATCTTGGTTTGCAATTTCATATAAAGAATGTAATTCGTCTTTATTAGATTGCAGTATTGTTTTATATTTTGACATAGGTTTTCACCCCGTTATTATTTACTTTCTTTATATAAAATGAATGTGGCAACAAAAGCAGTGATAACTGCAATAGCGAAACCAATTATATAGTGAATCATGTTCATCATGCCAAGAGGTGCAACAATTGTAAGCATCGGAATACCTGTTAAACCGTATGCATTAGCCGCTACTTGCATCCAAACAACGTAAGCGCCTCCAATTGCGCCGCCAATAGCTGCTGCAATAAATGGTTTACCAAGTTTTAAATTGACACCAAAAATAGCTGGTTCTGTAATTCCTAAAAATGCTGAAGCTGCTGCTGGAATTGCAATTTCTTTCGTTTTTTTGTTTTTGGTTTTGAAATAGACAGCTAAAGTAGCACCGCCCTGTGCAACGTTCGCCATTGACCAAATAGGGAGTAAGAAATTGACACCGATATCTTTATTTGCGAGTAAGCCCGCTTCAATAGCGTGGAAGCTATGATGTAAGCCAGTAAGAACAATTGTTGAATACAACCCACCGAATATAAGTCCAGCTACTGGCCCTGCAAATTGATAAATTGTATTTAAAAGGTACGTAATGCCGTCACCGATTTTATATCCAATTGGTCCGATAATAATAAGTGATAAAAAGCCAGTTATAATAATTGTTAAGAATGGTGTAACTAATAAATCTAAAGAGTTCGGAACACGTTTTCGAAGTTCTTTTTCAATTGTACTCATAACATATACACATAATAAAATAGGTAAAACAGTACCTTGATAGCCAATCATATCAATATCCATACCAAGGAAATGTAAAACTGTGGGTTTTGCATTTGAAAGAGTCCAAGGATTTGTTAAGCTTGGGTGAGTTAATATACCACCAACAACTGCACCTAAGAAAATGTTTCCACCAAATTCTTTAGCGGCACTAACTCCAATTAAAATGGGTAAAATGATGAAAGCTGCACTTGAGAACATATCAAGTAATTGGATAAGTGAGTGATCTCCAGGAACTAATTTAAACGCTTTCAACATTCCGAGTAGACCCATAAGTAAACCGCTTGCAACGATAGCTGGAATAATTGGAACAAAAATATTAGATAGTGTCTTTGCTAGGCGGGCGATAGGATTCATTTTTTTCTTAGGTATATCGTTTGATGTTGTAGAATCTAGTTCGGCTATTCCAATTAGTTTTGAGAATTCATCATATACTTTGTTTACTATGCCAGTTCCAAAAATAATTTGATATTGCTCGGTCGTTGCAAAAGCACCTTTTACTCCATCGATGTTTTCGATTTCTGCAGCGTTTATTTTCGTATCATCCTTTAATATAAGACGAAGGCGAGTCGCACAATGTGTGGCACGAACAATGTTTTCCTTTCCACCAATATTCTGTATTACTTGAGTTGCAATTTGTTTCATATCCATAAAAATTCCCCCTTACTATAAATTCTCTTTTATGGAACCGGTTCCGCAATAAGTTAAAATAAAAAACAGGGAAATGATGTTGAAAATCCTGTTTTTAAAATGTGGAACCGGTTTTAATTTTATTATAGAGCGCCTTTATATTTTGTCAACGCTTTCTTGGATTTTTAATGTATAACGGGAGTGTAATATTTTTGGTATAGTTTTGTTTTCAACAAGCTGTGAAAGAGAAGTGGCAGCAAGCTTTCCAGCATACTCATAGTCAAACGCAATTGTCGTTAAACTAGGGTGTACCATTTCTGAAATATCATATCCACCGAATCCTGTTACAGAAATATCACCTGGTACAGAAAGAGAGTGGGAGTGAATGACTTTCATTGCGCCAAGAGCGATGTTATCTGTAGCACATACGATAAGAGTTGGGCAATTATTATCTAAAATATGTTGTACTTGTTTCATGGCATCTTCTATGCGGAAAGTTGTTTCGTAATATGAAACGTTGCAAGTCGGTTCTAAATTTTCAATTGCTTTTTGAAAACCATTTTTTCGATTTATTCCAACAGAAATATCATCTTTTTCTATCCCTAAATAGGCAATATGTCGATGGCCTTGCGATAAAACGTATGCCCCTAACTCATAAGCTGCATCATAATCATCGTGAACGAGGCAATATTGATCTTTATATTCTTGCCCGACGAATAAAATAGGGATGTTTGAATTAGCCATAATTTTTTGATGTTCATTCGTCAATGTTTTTGTTAATAAAATAATGCCAGCTACCTTTTGTTTTATAAAGTTTTCAATTGCTTGTATTTCAGTTCCGGTTGTTTGATTTGCATTTGCTACAAGCATTTGATAGTTATTTTCCTGTAATGTTTTATCGATCCCGATAAGTGTTTTCATTGTAGCGAAGGAGTCTAATCGGGGGATGATGACACCAATTAAATTTGTTGTTTTTGCTTTTAAACTTTGAGCAAATGTATTGGGAGAGAAATTTGTTTCTTGAATAATACCTTCGATTTTAAGTTTTGTTTTATCACTTACATATCCGCCGTTTAAGTAACGAGAGACTGTGCTTTTTGCAACTCCAGCCAATTTGGCGATATCTGCAATTGTTTTAGCCATAGTATTTCACCTTCGTATTCATAAAAATGTTAACTTTATTATAGGGAGAATTAGAGATGACGTAAACAAGAAGAGGGAAAGAAAAGACCACCTCACGTATATGAGGTGGAATAATTGTTAATATCTAGGCTTAAATGTATGACAACAAGTCTCTACACTCGTTGCTACAGAACTTTCTAGCGTCTCGTTTGTTAAAACAGCAGCTGTATATGAATCATTTTCAGTTTGACCAGTTTCATCTGCATCAGGCTGAACGATGATCGCACTTGCTTGACAAAAGTTACCTTGTCCCCAAAAAGAACAGTTGGAAACAGAACATCTTACTTCTGGCATAAAACCCCCTCCTTATACATTAGTGTGGGATTTTACGCCCATTTCATGTGTAGAAGGAGTTTCCTTTTCTAATTACTTTTTCGTTTGTTCAAGCCATTCTTTTAATTTGTCTTTCGGCTGTTCACCGCTAATACGGCTCACTTCTTTGCCATCTTTAAAATGAATGATTGTTGGTGTACCTTGAATTTTATATTCATCCCAAGGAGCATCTAATTTTTCAATATCCATAACTTTCATATCAACGTTCAAGTCTTTAGCCATTGGCACTACGACAGGAGATAATTTTTGGCAATGAACGCAAGATGTTTGATAAAAGTATACTGTTTCTTCTTTTTTCTCTTTTAAGTTCTTTTGAAGATCTGAAAGAGAAATTTTATTTGTGTAGTAGTCAGGACCATCTGTTTGACTACCAGTAGCATTATCAATTTTTTGGCTAGTTGAAGCGTTTTTTTCTTCCATTTGTGTTACAGCGAAAATTGCCGCAAACAAGGCGATAATAATACCACCAAATATAAGCATTTTTTTCATTCTTTCATCTCCTTATTTGTTTTTGATGACAATAAAGCTACAAACAGCGATTGTAATAAAGCCGATAAGTGCTAAAAACGGGATTGTCACAAAACCGAACCAGTTTATGTATTCTCCCGTACATGGTACACGTCCACAAGCTGCCCCAGCAGCTGAAAATGCTGCGACTTTTTGAATTGCATAGTGATATAAAGAAATACAAGCACCAATAGTTGCGATTGGTAAAGAATAACTTGCAATGCGATAATCTTTCTTTGCTACAGCGATACCAAGCCATAAAACGAATGGATACATAAAAATACGTTGATACCAACAAAGAACACAAGGCTCAAATTTCATGATTTCGGAAAAGTACAGACTTCCTAGTGTAGCGATAAAAGAAGCTCCCCATGCGGTAAGTAAAGCATATTCTTGCTTTTTTTCTCGTCCCATATTTTATACCTCTCTTATAATAGTTACATACTAAATTATAGTATGAAGTAGTATGGAAAAGAAAGAAAAAATATGTTTATCAATAAAAGTTTTATAAGGAGAAACTTTTATTGATATAAACATTTTAAAAAAGCGCCATTCTCCGGAAGAGAATAGCGCTATATTTTACATTTGAATTTGTTCTACTTCTTCTACATGCGACTTTTGGGATGCGTGGTCAATATATTGAAATAGGAGCTGCAATTGTTTATCAACTTCTGGAAGTTCTTTACTGTATTGATAAGCGTGTAAAAAATGCTCAATACGTTTAGAAAATAATTGATCGTTCGTTTGAACCATGAGAACGAGTAATTTATCCCAATTACAGCAATACGTGTAATAGAGAGCTTTATCATAGTCGTTATATGTTTGCACTGTGTACCCTCCTTACCGAGAGTTATATATAGTGTGTGATAAGTAAGGGGAAATACACTTGAAAGAATTTGTTAAGAAAAAAAGTGAATGAAAAGAAAAAACGAGGAGTTTCCTCGTTTTTTAAGCTTTTGGCATTGGCGTAGGTGTTGGTTTGCCATAGCCTTCTTTGTATTTATTATCGATATAGTTACGAATTTCAAGCGTTGATTTTCCTTTTTGTTTCATGGAAGCAGATTCAACTGCGATTTCTAGGCAATTGACGCAAGTCGTTGCATGGGAGTCCCAAACAACTTCACCATTCTTTTTAATTTCACGAATAAAGCAGTTTTTATTATTTTTATGTCCTACACTTTCACCGCAACCACAATAGCATGGAATCCAATCTAATAGTTCTGCATTTTGTCCAGCGACAGTGTAGATATCTTTCATTTGTGGATCAAGCTTGTCTAGGAAGGTAGGAAGTGTGTCGACTCCTTTTGTTTTCTCTTGAATGTCAGCTTGCTGAGTGTGCGATGCGTGGTCATGTTCTTCTTTTTTTGATTCAGAAGATTTTTGGTCATTTGTACTAGTACTTCCGCATCCAGCAAGAATTAAGCTTAGTACTGCAAGTAAAGAAAATACATACTTTTTCATTCGCTTGTCCCCTTTATAAATGTATTAATCAAATTGTATCAGACTAAGGGACACCTAGGGAGAAGTTTTTTTTGAACGATTTTTGAAGTACCATCTTAGTGAATGAAACAAAAATAAAATTGGGATATAAGCGTATACAATATATAAACCCGCTTGAGATAGTACGGTATTTAATGTGTTGATACTTTCACGGTTTGTGAAAAGTAGAGAAGCTGAAAATATGATGAAAATAAAAAACGGTAATGTAAATTTAAATGAAATATGAAAGGAACGCTTCATCGTTTGACATGATGACCAAATGGTTAAGCAGAGGTTTGGTAAAATAATTAAAAACCAAACGAAAATAATAATATATTCAAAGCGCTGGATAAAAGGAACTTTAATTATTTTTAACATCGTTAAAGTAGGCCAAATAGTACGGTTTAATTGTCCCTCGCTGTAATACATAAAAGATACGATAGCTAAAACTACATAAATTAAGGTGCTAAAAGCAATTCCAGCATGGGCCCATCGCTTTAAAGATTTTCCTTTTTCAATAAAGGGATAAAAGATAAGAATTGTTTCAAACCCCAGAAATTCCAATGCGGATTGTTTTGCAGATATAAGCATGTCAAAAGGTGAATGTGTAAAAATAGGTAAAATATTACGAAAATGAGCATATTTCATTGGATAGATTAAAAAGAATACAACGAAAATAGGAAGAACAATACCCCAAAAACATATCCCTGTCACAGAACGGAAGCCACCTTTTATAATGTAGTAAGTGACTAATAAAAACATAAGCGTAAGTTTCCATAACTTAATGGTAGGGAAAATCCAAACTTGTATCACTTCCATATACGTACGAAGAACCGTAAGGCAAAATAATAAGCAATAAAGAGTGAAAATTACAGAAAATATAGAGCCAACCCATTTTCCAAAGGTTGTTGTATGAATGCTAATTAAATCTCCGTCTTTTTCAAGCATTTTTAACATACAAAACAGCACAATATGAGTTGCAATTCCCGCAATAATAAGAGAAATCCAGGCATCATAACCAGCGTTTTTTAAAATTACACGTTGATATCCGAGAATTCCTATACCAATCTGGAGAGAATGCAATAAAATAAATGCAAAATATGGAGAGACTGTCTTTGTTTTATTCATTGTATTCATTGCTTATTTCACCTCACTATTCTCCGATTCCAGATTGTACAATATTAAGATCTAAATTTACATCCACCGCTACATTTTTATACATATTTCGAATTTGTGTTATATTCCATTTTCTCGTATGGCTTCTAAT
The DNA here is from genome assembly GCF_057924895.1 of Bacillus sp. LH1. NCBI lineage: Bacteria > Bacillati > Bacillota > Bacilli > Caryophanales > Bacillaceae > Bacillus > Bacillus sp. LH1. The sequence continues at coordinate 793,530 of NZ_CM175007.1, forward strand.
TTCATCTCGTATTCCTAAAGGATCAATTTCCTTTTCTTGAAATTGTTTTATTAGATCTTCACAGTCTTTTTCAACATTTCGTTCAATTTGTTTTTTTATATAGTTGATATTTGTTTCTTTTCTTAAATCAATCCAATTAGGAGAGTTTTTAATTAATCCATTTAATTTTAAATGGATTTTTACTTTTGGTATGTCGCCAGTTTGATCTATATTATACTTATTTTCCCCAGCTAAGTTTTGTATAACAACCATACCTTTATGTTTATCCTTTTTTATCGCTGCTTCGTAACGTCCATTTTTCGTAGGATTAATAAGTAATTTTGCTAAAACAGAATGTCTTTTGTCCGTATACATGACGACTTTATCGCCTTTTAAAAAGGCAAGCCCTTTGACAGCGACAGAATGATTATCGTCCATTTTAATATAAGGAACATAGGCATCACATACGGAAGAGTAATAATTATATAAAAAAATGTTTAATTCGGTTTGTGGAATGTTTTCATTTCTTATATTTTGTTCGAGTAAATCAGCAATATATAAAGACCCATTTTTTTTTCCGTAATTTAAAAGCTCTTCAGCTGATCCATCTACAATTGCTAGTTGTACATCACGCCCGATATTTGGGTCACGTTGTAAGTTAGTAATAATCTCTCCCATTCCGCGTTCTCCTAGAGCTTTTCCAAATAGGACGACACGCATTTGACCTACAACGACATTGTGAGGAGATTTTGCATTTAATCGTGAAGCGATTGTCTCAAGTGAACGGGCAGATGTTGATTGCGTTTCTGGTTTAGACTTTACACCATGTGTGTACTCTGGGAATAGAATAGTTCCTTGGAATCTTTTGTTTTTTGTGATGTCAAATCCAGCGATATGAATGATACGCTGCGTATCCACTATATAGGTTTGTGTACAGCCAGTTTGTAAAATGAAGAAGATAATTATAATAAGGTGCAATAAAAATTTTTTCATTCATTCTCACCATCACGTTTTTGCTTCGCTTTGTTTGGATTATAGCGCCATTTTGATTTTGGTCTAAGAAAAGAAGGTCTTTGAGCTGTTTGACTAAATGGTAATCGAAGAAAACCTTCTGCTGTACCTAAACCACGAAATGGATATAAAGGTAATAAATAAGGTGATCCAAGTGATTTTAATTTAATTAAATGAGCTAAAATAAATACAAATCCGACAATAAGACCTAATCCTCCGAATGCACCGGCTAAAAGAATAAGTGGAAAGCGTAATAACCGGATAGTAGAAGACATCTTTACGGTCGGTGTTGTGAAAGATGCAAGAGCGGATAAAGCAACTGCAATTAATAAAATTGTACTAGTCAAAGCTGCCTCCACGGATGCTTGGCCAATTACAATCCCCCCAACAATACCAATCGTTTGTCCGACTTTTGTCGGTAAACGCGCTCCAGCTTCACGAAGCAATTCAATTGTAATTTCTAAAAAGAGTGCTTCTAGAATGGGAGGGAAAGGTACGTTAGCTCTCGAGAAAATAATAGGACCTAGTAAATCAGCTGGAATCATTTGATAATGATATGTTAAAGCCGCTGTATAAATAGCGGAGGAAAAAAGAGAAAATATAGCTCCGAAAAAACGAATAATACGAAAGAACGATCCAATCATCCACGGTAAATAATAATCTTCTGGTGAAATGAAAAAATCCAGTAACGTTGTTGGTCCTGATAAAGCATATGGAGAGCCATCTGTTAAAATTAAAACTTCCCCGTTAATTAATGCAAATACAGCTCGATCTAATCGTTCTGTAGGTAATAGAACTGGAAAAGGTGAATTGCTATTATCACTAATAAATTGCTCAATCATAGTTGAATCAAATGGGACATCAAAGTCAATGTCTTCTAGCCGTTGAATTGCGGTGTTGATGAATTGTTCATTTGTAACTCCTTCTATATAAGCAACTGCTACTTTCGTTTTTGACATAGATCCGACGGTAACTTCTTTAAAAATGAGTTGCTCCGTTACGATATTTCGGCGTAATAAGTGTATATTTGTATCAAGGTTTTCAACGAAACCGATTTTAGGCCCGATTACGCTATACTCATTTTCTGTATCGTTATATAATCGTGTTCCTAAAACAGTACTTTCGGCACGAATTAAAGCATATTGATCAGGATTCGAATTGTTTTTTAAGCGTATTAAAATATATCCACCTAATAATTTCTCACGAATATCATCAATAGAAGGGGAGATAATAATGTCTTCAATAGAGACGATATTACATAAATCAGAGATGTTTTGGATTTGTTCCGATTCCTTTTTTAGAGGAGTTAAAATGAATTGTTTAATAATAAGTGCTTCCACGACAGATCTATAATAAAACAAGCACAATGTTTCATTTTCAAGTACGTTATGAGAAACAAAGTCGCTTGATTCTTTCATGGTTTGTATAAATTCTGGAATAGAACAAAGTGTTTTTGTATTAGTCTTTTTTGATTTTTTAGATGATAAACCGAACATTTTCTCACCCCTAACATATATCATTTACTTGTGTTAGTTTTTGGGAAAGACGGGAATTTATACTTAAAAATTGAAAGTTCATAAAGAAAAGGAAGAGTGGTGAATGCCTCTTCCTTTTTAGCATTTTAATTTGTTTTTTGTTCTTTAATAGACTTCACTAATTTCATCATTTCCGCTCGTATATCTTCTCTTTTTACATTTAATTTTTCGGCAATTTGTTTAATGTCCATTCCATCTTTTTTCATCTTTAATACATCATCAAGAGGAGTATTGCTTTTTTGAGAGATGATTGTTAACACAGTAAGATGACGCAATTTGATGTTATATTCTTTCATTTTTTGCTTTAGCTGATCCGGTGTGGATTTTTGCATAGTTGCTAACTGTTGTAGCAGTGCTTGCTTTGTTTCTTTATTCATATGATGCTTTTTCAGCTTACTTGGATCTATACCGAAATGCTCGGCTGTTTTCTCCCAAGATTTATTTTGCTTATAGTAAGCTAAAACATCTTGTATTTCTTTATTACTAATTCTTGCAATATGAGCAGCTTTCCAAATTTCATGTTTGTTATAGCCGAGTTTTTCTAGCGATTGTATTTCTTCATCTGAAATTGGTTTATGGTGATGCATTGTTACTTCTTTTGGGGTGGCAGCGGAAGCGGGGAAGATAATTGCTCCGCATAATAATGCTGCCATAGTCATACTTACCGCGATTTTTTTGTACATGTAAACTCCTCCTAGATGGATAATGTAGAAAACTGTACACATATCATTTCCATAAAATGTGAAATACTTGTGAACAAGTTAAGTTTTTTTATTCACAGCATGGAATGACGTTTTTAGAAGTTTTCCAACATAAAACATTGATTAATAGTAAAAAACTAAGGTATAATCGAAATTGAAAATCAATATCAATACTAATGATAAACTTATACATATAGATAAAAATAAGGGAGAGATAAATATGACTACATATACTTCCATCGCTAATGTGATTAAAGAAAGACGCTCTGTTCGTACATTTACAGACAAAGCAGTAGAAAAAGATTTATTAATTGAACTATTAAACGATGCAACATGGGCACCTAATCATAAGCACCGTGAACCATGGAATTGTAAACTATACATCGGAGAAGGCCGCAAGAAATTAGTAGATGCGGTATTAAACTCTTTCACGGAAGAAGAAAGAGCGAAACGCGGTAAAATTTTATCAGATCGTTTTTTAAGCACGCCTGCACAAATCGTTGTATATATAAATGAAGATCCACGTCAAATTCAACGTGATGAAGATTACGCTGCAACATGTGCATTTATGCAAAACTTCCAACTTCTTGCTTGGGAACGTGGATTAGGTTGCGTTTGGAAATCAGGCGGATTAAACTACAATCCATTATTTATAGAAGGAATCGGTTTAACAAGAGGCCAACGTATCGTTGGAATTCTTCATATCGGCTATTTCGATAAAGCACCAGAAGGAAAAGCTCGTACTCCGATTACGGAGAAGATGGAGATTATCGAAGGTTAATAGATGAGACATTCTCGTTTTTGCGGGGTGTCTTTTTATTATGCAATCAATCCTCATGAAAGCTTGTTTTTCATCATACACTTTCTTAAGGGAAAGTGTAAGGAGGGAAAATAATGAGAGCAAGTGATGATAAAGCACTGCAATATGCGATTGCGGAAATTACGGAAATTGCGACTGGATTTGGGCTTGATTTTTATCCGATGCGTTATGAAATATGTCCAGCGGAAATTATTTATACATTTGGTGCATATGGGATGCCGACAAGGTTTTCACATTGGAGTTTTGGAAAACAATTTTTCAGAATGAAATTACAATACGATTTAGGACTTAGTAAAATATACGAACTCGTTATTAACTCTGATCCATGTTACGCCTTTTTATTAGATACGAACTCTTTAATTCAAAACAAATTAATTGTAGCGCACGTTTTAGCACACTGTGATTTCTTCAAAAATAATATTCGTTTTTCAAATACGAAGCGAGACATGGTGGAGAGTATGGCGGCAACAGCGGACCGTGTGAAAGCGTATGAGCATAAGTACGGAAAGGCAGAGGTAGAAACATTTTTAGATGCCGTACTTGCCATTCAAGAGCATATTGATCCGTCGCTTATGCGTCCGAAGCTCGCATGGAGTATTGATGATTTAGAAGATGAAGAAGTAGAAAAGAAAAAGGTGTCGCAATACGATGATTTATGGAATTTAGATAATCGCAATAAAAAGCAGGAACGTTCTAATGTGCGTAAAAAGAAGAAAATTCCACCACAACCAGAGAAAGATTTACTGCTCTTTATTGAAGAATATAGTCGTGAGTTAGAAGATTGGCAGCGTGATATATTAACGATGATGCGCGAAGAAATGTTATATTTTTGGCCACAGCTTGAAACGAAAATCATGAACGAAGGCTGGGCATCCTACTGGCATCAACGCATACTTCGTGAAATGGACTTAACCTCTGATGAAGCAATTGAATTTGCGAAATTAAATGCAGGTGTTGTACAGCCATCAAAAACAAGTATTAATCCATACTACCTCGGTATTAAAATCTTTGAAGATATTGAAGAACGGTACAATAATCCGACTGAAGAAATGAAACGACGAGGCGTAAAACCAGGATCTGGCCGTGACAAAATGTTTGAAGTACGCGAAATTGAATGGGACGTATCGTTCCTAAGAAACTACTTAAATAAAGATCTTGTTATGCGAGAAGATATGTACTTATTCCAGCGCCAAGGAAAAGAATATAAAGTAATAGATAAAGAATGGGAGAATGTGCGTGATCAACTCGTAAATATGCGGACAAATGGTGGGTTCCCGTACTTAGTAGTAGAAGATGGAGACTACTTAAAGAACGGAGAATTATACATTAAACATAGTTACGAAGGAATCGAGCTCGATTTAAAATACTTAGAAAAAGTATTACCATATCTTCATCAGCTATGGGGAAGAACGGTGCATATGGAGTCGATTGTGGAGAGTAAGGGCGTTGTGTTTTCTTATGATGGGAAGATGGTGCATCGGAAGTATGTGTGAGGGGAAGAACGGACATAGGATACTGTGTCCGTTCTTTTTATTTGGAACAAAGTTAAATATGCTATTCTTGAAAAAAGGGAGTTACATAGAGAAATGGAGTGATTTAAATGAGCAAAGTAGGGATATGTAAGGTTGATATTACGCCGCCTGTAGGTATTGATTTTGTCGGATATCATAGAGAGACAGGCATAAATAATGTTGAAGAACGTATTTACGGGACAGTTTTTGTATTTGAAAAAGATGAAATGAAGACTGTGTTTATAAGTATTGATAATATTGGGATGCTAGTAGAAGATACGAATATGATTCGTGAGCGAGTAGCAAGTAGGCTTCATGTGCCATTTGAGCGAATAACGGTTGTTTATACTCATACGCATTCCGGTCCAGAGACAGTCGGTGATAATCCGCTAGTGCAGTCGTATAAAACGATTTTAGTAAATAATGTAGTGCATGGTGCTATTACTGCGAATAACAACTTGAAGCTATGTGAAGTTGGCTGGGGTGTTACGACAGGTGATATTGGGGTAAATCGAAGAGAGAGAACATGTGATGGAAGAGCGAAGATGGGAACAAATATAGATGGTGTTGTAGATAAGCGAATTGGTATGTTAGCAATAAGAGATGCTGAAACGAAGGAGTTATCTGGGATTTTAGTATTTTGTACTGCGCATCCTAATGTTTTAAAAGGTGATAGTGATGAATTATCAGCGGATTATCCTGGAATGACGAGAGAGATTTTAGAGCAGATAGTGAACTGCCCTGTTATTATCGTTCAAGGTGCCGCTGGAAATGTGAATGCGAAGTACCGCGGTTCAAGTGAAGCGTTAAAACAAATGGCCTATTTACTTAGTGGACATGTATTAATGATGTTGCCAACAGTTACATATAGCTCAATTGTAAATTTAAGGACAGTTTCGAGTATGATGCAAATGAAGTTGAAGGATATTCCTGAATTTGATGAGATACGAAGCATGGCTCGATTAGCCGAGAAGCAGTGGGGCGTGAATACGGATGAATGGCTTACTATCGTTTTAGAGAAATATGAGCAAGGTATTCGGCGGTTAAGTATTGATTTAGAAGTGCAGTTATTTCAAGTTAATGATGGTATGTTTTCAGGTTTACCGATGGAACCTTTTTCGGAAACGGCATTAGAAGTGAAAGAGAATCTTCAAAATGAATTAGCTTTCTTTGGTGGATATACGAATGGATATATTGGTTATTTACCAACGAAGGAAGAATTCTTATACGGTGGGTATGAAGTGGAATTAAGCCCTGTTGTGTATGGATCGGTTACGAATTTATTGATACCACCGGAGGAGAATACTGCGGAGTTGGTTGTGAAGAGAGTTATGGAATTATATAACGCGTAAAAAATATATTTAGTAGAATAAAATTTAAAGAAATTAATGATTTTTAATACATCTGTAGAAAACGAATCCATTTTGAAGAAGATGAATCAAAATGGATTCGTTTTTTGTTTACCAGACAGGTCGTATATTTGATGATAATTTCTCTGTATTTTCTTTAGTAACGAATGTTGTTAAATCCTCTTTCAGTATTTGCATTCGTTCTATACCTATGTTTTCAATCCATCGCTGTTCTATTTCAGCTACTATTTCTTCTTTTACTTTCATTACTGACAAACCACGTTCGGTTAAAACGATGATTTTACCTCTTTTATCAGTAGGATGTGTTTTGCGTGTAACGTAGCCATTACTCTCAAGAGAATCCACCATTTTACTTACAGCTTGTTTGGAAATCCCCAAATACTCAGCTAGCTCTATACCAGTTGCCCCATTAGGAAGGATGCGTTTGAACATAAAACCATGTGCTGGCCTAATATCTTCAAATCCTAATTCACTTAATTTGTCATGTAGCTCAGTGATTAATGTGCTAAATGATAATGATAAAAGCGATGTAAGATCTAACTCGTTAAATGTTTGATCCATGTATATAACCTCCGCGCTTGTAGTCAATTAAGTTGACTATATGTAATGTCTATTGTACTATACATAATATAGTCAATCAAATTGACTATATTATGTCGGTAGAACAAATAATGATTTATATAATATAGAATCAATGGAGGTTTCACATGGTTAATATCGTGAAAATTAGAGGGAGTGTATTTGCACCGTATGCATCGCTGGAACCTATTAAGGACCCTGCAACAGGAAGAGTGTTTGAATATGCTGGAGATGCACGTGAGTTTACACCACAAGCTGTGAACACAAAGCGTTCAAGATTAGAACAAGAAGTGAATATTGATTTTTATAAAAGAGAAATTTTCACATATGCAGATGCTTGTATCGTCACCGTGAAGATTACAAATTCAGATGGCTCAATTGAGTATCAAAAGGGAGAAACAAGTACAGAAAACATTGTATGTACAAATATTGTATGGAGTGAAGATGAAGTTTCATTTGAAATGAGAGCAAGTGCAAGTAATCCTTTAAACGCAGCAGCACCTGCAGCTGATTATTTTTTGACTATACGAGCTAATGAAAGTGGCACTGTGAATATTGAAGGTGTACATGATGGTTTCCCTTGCTATGAATTTTATAAACAAGTAGATTTTGGTTCGTTTGAATTGATATACACACATGATTTCAGAAAAACGGATGATACCCCAGCAGCACTAGCTGGAGAGATGGAATATAGCTTTAAAACGACAGTCTAAACATAAATATAGCGCTATTTTTTAGAAGGAAATAGAAAAGTAAAAGAGAAATCTATTGGTTTTAGGATTGAAATTATGGTCTGTTTTATTTAATAAGCATTCAGCATCTAAAATAAAATTATAGAGGTGTTTCTTATGACTAATATCGTGAAAATTAGAGCCAGTGTATTTATTCCAATGTCTTGGACTGAGGCTAAGAAGGATATGGAAACAGAAAAAGTAATTCAATTCGAAGGTGATTCACGTGAATTCACACCGTATGCGGTAAATGCGATGCGCTCTAGAGTTGAGCAAGAGGTAGTAGTTGATTTCTATAAAGAAGAAGTGTTTTCATATGCGAACACGGGTATTACGACCGAGAAGATTACAAGTCCAGATGGTTCTGTGAGTAAAAGAACAGGGAAAGCAAGTACAGAAAATATTGTGTGCACTGATATCACATGGAATTCTGAAGGTGTGCAATTCAAAATGAGTGCGAGTGCAAGTAATCCATTAAATGTATATGCACCTCCTGTGGATTATGTATTAAATGTATGTGTGAAACAGGATGGTAGTATTGATATTCAAGGGGAGCATGATGGATTCCCTTGTTTTGAATTTTATAAGCAAGTAGATTTCGGTTCATTTGAAAAAATATATACACATGATTTTAGAGAAACTGGTGATACAGCGGCAGCCCTAGGCGGGAACATGGAGTATAGTTTTACAAAGAGATTATAGGAAGTATGATAATAGAACGATGGATTGATTCATTCGTAAAGAACTTGGAAATATCTAAGTTCTTTTTTTGTTTCAAATTTGTGAAAGACATATTGATTGAAATTAAATTTTTTATAATTTATTATATACCCGTACAGGTATAGGTTTTATATGTGTGATATATGAGGGAATTAAATAATAAATAGTATGGAGGTTTGACATATGTCTAGAAAAATTATAGTAGTAGGCGGAGTTGCTGGCGGGGCATCAGTAGCTGCAAGGCTTCGTCGTTTAAGTGAGGAAGATGAAATTATTATGGTTGAACGCGGTGAATACATTTCGTTCGCAAACTGTGGATTGCCATATTATATTGGCGGTGTCATTACAGAAAGACAAAAGTTATTAGTACAAACTGTTGAAAGGATGTCAAAACGTTTTAATTTAGATATACGTGTATTGAGTGAAGTTGTAAAGATTAATAAAGAAGAGAAAACAATTACGATAAAGAATGTAACTACAGATGAAACATATAACGAGGAATATGATGTTTTGATTCTTTCACCAGGGGCGAAACCAATTGTTCCACCTATTCCGGGCATTGAAGAAGCGAAGGCGTTGTTTACGTTACGAAATGTACCTGATACAGATCGTATAAAAGCGTATATTGATGAGAAGAAACCACGTCATGCGACGGTTATTGGTGGAGGATTTATTGGAGTGGAAATGGTTGAGAATTTAAGAGAACGCGGGATTGAGGTTACTCTTGTAGAGATGGCAAATCAAGTGATGCCACCAATTGATTACGAAATGGCGGCATATGTACATGAGCATATGAAGGTGCACAATGTTGAGCTTGTTTTTGAAGATGGTGTAGATGCGTTAGAAGAGAATGGGACTGTTGTACGTTTAAAAAGTGGCTCAGTTATAAAAACAGATATGATTATTTTAGCAATTGGTGTACAACCAGAGAGTAGTTTAGCGAAAGATGCAGGATTATCATTAGGAGTTAAAGGAACGATAAAGGTAAATGAGAAATTTCAAACATCTGACCCATATGTATATGCAATTGGTGATGCGATTGAAGTGAAAGATTTTGTTACAGAAACAGAAACGATGATTCCTTTAGCGTGGCCCGCTAATCGTCAAGGTCGTATGTTAGCAGATATTATTCATGGCCATACGGAGTCTTTATATAAAGGTACGATGGGAACTTCTGTGGCTAAAGTTTTTGATTTAACAGTTGCTTCGACTGGAGTAAATGAGAAAATATTAAAACGATTAAATATACCCTATGAGGTAGTACATGTACAGGCAAATTCTCATGCAGGATACTATCCAAATGCTACGCCAGTGCTAATAAAATTAATTTTTAATAAAGATAGCGGAAAAATTTACGGAGCACAGGCTTTAGGGCGTGATGGAGTAGATAAGCGTATCGATGTTATTGCAACGGCAATGAAGGCAAATTTAACTGTAATCGATTTACCAGATTTAGAATTATCATATGCCCCGCCGTATTCTTCTGCAAAAGATCCAGTAAACATGGTGGGGTATGCCGCAAGTAATATAGTAGATGGTTTTGTGGAAACGGTACAATGGCATGAAATAGATCGTATTGTTGACAATGGTGGATATCTTATAGATGTTCGGGAGCCCAATGAACTAAAACAAGGAATGATTAAAGGCTCTATTAATATTCCGTTAGATGAATTACGTGATAGATTGGATGAAGTGCCAATGGACAAAGAAATATATATCACTTGTCAACTTGGTATGAGAGGGTATGTTGCAGCGCGTATGTTAATGGAAAAGGGATATAAGGTAAAGAATGTAGATGGTGGTTTTAAATTGTATGGGACAGTATTGCCAGAACGTGTTGTATATTGATATTTTTCATTTTCTATTTCAAGATTTAGTGGAAGATGAAAACCTATAGATTAAGGTTTTACTTTTTGTTTTGCGAACATATAAGGCGAAAAATAAAAATAGAGGTTTACAAAATACCCTACAGGGTATAATATATTGTCATAGGTTATAAATAGTGACATAATGGTAATGAGGTGATTATAGGATGGAATATAATCAAGATATGAAAAATAGATTGAAACGTATTGAAGGTCAAGTTCGTGGTGTGCTTCGTATGATGGAAGAAGGAAAAGATTGCCGAGAGGTTATTACACAGTTAACGGCATCTCGTTCTGCACTTGATCGTACAATTGGACTCGTTGTTGGAACGAATTTAGAGCAATGTTTGCGTGAACAGTTTGAAAGTGGAAATGGTTCAAATGAAGAGTTAATTAAAGAAGCCGTTCAATTACTTGTAAAAAGCCGATAATCTGTCAAACGTAAGTGTTGACAGATTTTCAAAAACGGTTCAATATACCCCTATAGGTATATGTATATAAATTGTGGAGGAATCGATTATGAGTATAAAAGTGGATATGAGTTTAGATTGTAAAGGTTTGGCTTGTCCGATGCCTATTGTGAAAACGAAGAAGGCGATAGAAGGATTAGCACCAGGGCAAGTGATTGAAGTTAAGGCAACAGATAAAGGATCTACGGTAGATATAAAAAGTTGGGCTAGTAAAGTAGGACATCAATATATCGGGACGAAACACGAGGGTGATGTATTGGTGCATTATGTTAGGAAAGCAAACGAGCATGAAGTGAATGAAGTTGTGAAATATCCACATACAATTACGAATGCAGAATTACAGTCTATATTGTCTCATGGAGAAGAGAGCATTGTATTAGATGTTCGCGAAGCAGCGGAATTTGCTTTTGGCCATATTCCATCCGCCATTTCGGTGCCATTAGGTGAATTAGACAGCGCAGTATTAGATAAGATGAAGCAAATTTATGTTATTTGTCGAACTGGTAACCGTAGTGATGTAGCTTGCCACATGTTGAAAGAGAAAGGTTATGCAAATGTGAAAAATGTCATCCCAGGCATGTTAGAGTGGAAAGGGAATGTGGAAAAATAAAATTTTTTAAATAAAAATATACCTACGGGGGTAATGAGATGGATATTAAAGCATTACAAGCAAAAGATGTTGCAGAGAAAGTTTTATTCGGAGAGTTATTCATTTTAGATGTTCGTAATGAGGCGGATTATGAAGATTGGAAAATTGAAGGGAAACAAGTTTCTTCTATTAATAAACCTTATTTTGACTTGTTAGATGGTGTAGATCATATTGTCAGTGAACTACCTAAAGATAAAGATGTTTTAGTAGTATGTGCAAAAGAAGGGTCTTCTATATTTGTGGCAGAGCAATTAACAGAGGCTGGATTAGAAAATATTTATTATTTATCTGGTGGTATGAAGGCTTGGAGTGAATATGTAAAGCCTATAAAAGTGGGAGATTTAAAAGATGGCGGAAGTATGTATCAGTTTAACCGTCTTGGAAAAGGTTGTTTATCATATATGGTTATTTCAAACGGTGAAGCAGCAGTTATTGATGCGGTAAGGACAGCCGAGGCATATGAAGAATTTGCGAAAGAGCATGCTGTTACGATTACGAATGTAATGGATACACATTTACATGCAGACCATATTTCTGGAGGACGTAAGTTAGCGGAAAAAGTAGGGGGTACGTATTGGTTACCGCCAAAAGATGCGGAGGAAGTCGTTTTCTCATACGAACCGCTCGTTGAAGGATCTGTTATTACGGTGGGGGGTACTAAAATTGAAATTGACGCGTTATACTCACCAGGGCATACGATTGGAAGTACGTCATTCATTGTAGATGATTCTTATTTATTATCAGGCGATATTTTATTTGTAGATTCAATTGGGCGTCCTGATCTTGCTGGTAAGGCTGAAGATTGGGTGAGTGATTTACGTAATACTTTGTATAGCCGATATAAAGAGCTATCTCAAAATTTAGTTGTGTTACCGGCTCATTATTCAAAAATAAGTGAAATGAACGAAAGTAGTATTGTTAGCGCAAAATTAAAAGATTTATTTGAGCATAATGCAGGATTAAATATTGAGGATGAGGGAGAGTTCCGTAAAGTTGTAACAGAAAACTTACCACCTCAGCCAAATGCATATGAAGAAATTCGTCAAACCAATATGGGTAAAATTCACCCGAGTGTGGATAAAGAGCGTGAAATGGAGATTGGTCCAAATCGTTGTGCAGTGCACGAATAATGAAATAAATAAAAAATGGAGGAATTGATGATGAATATAAAACAAGTGTTAGATGCGAAAGGTTTAGCCTGTCCAATGCCGATTGTAAGAACAAAGAGAGCAATGGATGCTCTACAAACTGGAGAAGTGTTAGAAATACATGTAACGGATAAAGGGTCAGTTAAGGATATTCCAGCGTGGGCAAATAAATGTGGCCATGACATCGTAAAGCTTGAAGAAGAAGGCGATGTGCTGAAGTTTTGGATTAGGAAGGCGTAGTGAAGCAATAGTTTTGTAAATATAGAGAGGTTGGTTATATGAACACAATATTAAGTACGCTTTTCATTGTACTTGCTGCATGGTTTGTTATTTCACGATTTTTACCAGTGAAAGGTGTTCAAAATATAAATGGCAAAGAATTGAAAAGTATAGTGGGGAAAAAGGGGAAGTATTTTATTGATGTCCGTACAGTAGGTGAATATAGAGGGAATCATATGAAAGGCTTTCAAAATATCCCCCTAAATGATCTAGCAAGTAAGGCGAATCAATTAGATAAGAATAAGGAAGTAATCGTTATTTGCCAAAGTGGAATGAGAAGTAAGCAAGCAGCAAAGGTATTGAAAAAACTAGGGTTTCAGCAAGTAATAAACGTTTCAGGTGGTATGAATGGTTTGTGAGGAGGAAATTTAAAATGAAAGAAATGACTACAAAAGAATTAGAAGAAAAATTGTTGCGTAAAGAAGCGGTAAATATTGTGGATGTACGTGAAGTAGAAGAAGTAGCTGAAGGGAAAATTCCAGAAGCATGTAATATTCCACTAGGACTATTAGAGTTTCGTATGCATGAATTAAATAAAAATCAGGAATATATTATCGTTTGTCGTTCAGGCGGGAGAAGTGCAAGAGCTGTTCAATTTTTAGAAAGTTACGGTTTTCAAGTAATCAATGTGGTAGGTGGTATGTTAGCTTGGGAAGGAAAAGTAGAATAGGGAGAAACAATTTTTATAAATAAAAATACCCCTATAGGTAATTGGAGGGAGAACAATATGGAACAACAGAAGAAAACAACAATCGTTTTATTTAGCGGAGATTACGATAAAGCAATGGCTGCTTATATTATTGCAAATGGTGCAGCGGCGTATGATCAAGAGGTAACTATTTTTCATACTTTCTGGGGATTAAATGCTTTAAGGAAAGATGAGCATGTGAAGGTAAAGAAAACTTTTATAGAAAAAGTGTTTGGAAAAATGATGCCACGCGGTGCGGATAAGATGGGATTATCAAAAATGAATTTTGCAGGTATGGGACCAAAGATGATTAAAGGTATTATGAAAAAACATAATGCGATGCCTTTACCAGATTTAATCGATTTGGCGAAAGAACAGGGGATTAAACTTGTCGCTTGTCAAATGACAGTAGATTTATTAGGGTTAAAAGAGGAAGAGATTATGGAAGGGGTAGAGTTTGCAGGTGTAGGGGCATATTTAGCAGATGCTTCGGATGGGAATGTAAACTTATTCATTTAATCACCTTCTTTTTAGAAGGAGGGGGATGTAAGGTGAGTGGAGTATTATTACTTTTTATAATTGGGTTTATAGGATCGTTTATATCAGGAATGGTTGGAATTGGCGGTGCAATTATTAATTATCCGATGATCTTATATATTCCAGTATTGTTAGGATTTACTGGCTATACGTCACATGAAGTGAGCGGTATTACAGCGGTACAAGTATTCTTTGCAACTTTTGCAGGTGCCTGGGCATATCGGAAAAGTACTGATATGAATAAAATGTTAGTTGTGTATATGGGAGCTAGTATATTAATAGGAAGTTTTATAGGAAGTTTTAGTGCAAATCTATTAGATGAACACGCTGTAAATGTTGTTTATACAGTATTGGCGACCATTGCAGCTATGATGATGTTTGTACCGAAGAAAAATAATAGTGGAGCAGTTAAGTATAATAAATGGTTAGCAAGTGTGTTAGCGTTTATTGTAGGAGGTGTTTCGGGCATTATTGGAGCTGGAGGTGCGTTTCTTTTAGTTCCTATTATGCTAGTTATTTTAAAATTACCATTGCGCATGACGATAGCGACATCTATCGCTATTACGTTTATTTCCTCAGTAGGGATTACGACTGGAAAAGTGATTACTGGACAAGTAGTTATCATTCCAGCTCTAATTATTGCGGTTGCAAGTATATTTGCTGCGCCACTTGGAGCGCGAGTCGGGAAGAGGATAAATCAAAAAGTACTACAATATATGTTATCGATTTTAATTGTCGGCACTGCTGTTAAGATGTGGATTGATATGATATCGAAATAAAAGGATGGCGCTGCTTGCAGCCCATCCTTTTATTTATGCCCAAATAACTTTCATTAAGTTTTTATATTCGTCATTCGCTAATTTATATAGCATTCTCGTATGTTCAAAGACAAGTGCTGGATTAAAGTTTGGTTCTGAGAATGCAAGAGATGTTGAAATATCAATTGCATTTTGCTTATTTAATGTGAATTTTGCAAAGCGATAAGATGTATTTAATTCATTGATGACATGTAAAATATCATTTGTTGATGTTGCATCAGGTACGTGAGCAACATTGAAGCAGTATATATCCACCGTAGGATGTTCGTTTTGGAAAGCAGCGATAAGTTGAATCTTTGCGCCAGCTTCAGTCTCTAATCCTACTGAAAAATGAACAGAGCCATCATTTTCATCTATATTTTCTTCCATGTATATATCGTTGGATTTTAAGTAGTCTTTAAAATCTGAGATGTTATGTTTTACTGCAGCTTTCATATGTATGAGCCCCCTGATAATTGGAATAGATTGCTACTATTTATTATAATTTAAAAATATTAAAAAAGATAGTTAGAAAGTTCTGATTTTTAATTCTGAAGAAATAAAAAGAAGCCGTACTCTACCTCCATAGAGTACGGCTTCTTTACTATTCATTGTCGTTAGACGAT
This sequence comes from Bacillus sp. LH1, assembly GCF_057924895.1. NCBI lineage: Bacteria > Bacillati > Bacillota > Bacilli > Caryophanales > Bacillaceae > Bacillus > Bacillus sp. LH1. The sequence goes on from NZ_CM175007.1 coordinate 809,546, forward strand.
GTTTCTGTATCTTCACTGCTATTTTTGTTCTTATTTTTCACTTCATTGTTACTTGATTCGCGTTCACTTGAATTTTCAGACTTAGATTCTTTTGTCTTTTTCGAATCAGAGTCTGAGTCAAACTTTGTATATGCAGGTAGTCCAAGATGAGTACGAAGTTCATTTGTAACATTAGCTAATTCTTTTTTATCTGGATTGTAGTAGTAAGTTCGACCACCACCAGCAGATTTGCTACAAGTATCGTCACCTTTTGCCATATAGCAATCATCACCTTGGATTTGTAATTTCTCAATTTCCGAATCCGATCCATATTTATAGAATGACAGCATATCATCAAATGTTAAGTTTGTAACGAATTGGCCGTTAATATCATCAATGATGTTGCCAACTTTTGTTACAGAACCAACACTTGTTAGTTTCTTTAAAATAGCCTCGATAACGAGTTGTTGACGTTGTCCACGCATTGCATCACTATCGATGTGTCTTGTTCTAGCAAGAGCAAGAGCTTCTTCGCCATTTAGCTTTTGAACACCTTTTTCTAGGTGAATAGCCTCAGCATTATCATTGCTATCTTGCTCAGTAAATTCAACTGGTACATCAACTTCAACACCGCCCAAGTCATCGACGATTTTTATAAATGATTTAAAGTTGAATTTTACAAAATAATCGACAGGAACATTCATTAATTTTTCAACTGCATCAATGCTTGCTTGTGGTCCACCATTTTTTCCGTTTTTAGCAGAACCGAATGCATGAGCGTGTGTAATTTTATCTTTTTTCTTTTCTATTGGAATATAAGTATATGTGTCACGTGGGATACTTAATAGTTTAACAGTTTTGCTATCTTTATTAAATGTTGCAAGTAAAAGCGCGTCTGTTCTTATAGCTTCACCATATTCTTTTCCACGGACATCGCTTTCATCAACACCCATTATTAAAACAGAGACATTGTTTGTAATAGGTTTTACAGCCTTATCACGTAAATCAGATTTATCACCGCGTGCTAAATCGTGTGCGGCATTTCGAACAGCAGAAGATGCTTTATTTACTAAAAACCAAGTATAACCGCCGCCTATTAATAAAACGAATAGTATAGCGCTTATAATAATTTTTATTTTTTTCTTATTTTTTTTCGGTTTATTGCGTGTATTTTCTTGCAAAGATGGGTTTTGCTCCATTTCCTGTACTCCTTCATTTGGATTGAAATACGACACTCATATCCACTTATTATAATGAAATTTAGCGAAAAAAAACATTACAAAACATTTACATTTCGTAAAAATTCAATATATTTATAAAAAGTCAGATTTTCTATATTATATTTTTGAGATGTAGAATAAGTATAAGTTGTTTTAGTAGAAATGAAAATATGTATTGTGAGAAAGTGATAGAGAAGTAAGATTTGTTGAAATATAGCCAAGAAGAAACGAGTAGGTTTACTAAGTTTTTCTATATAATAAAGAAGAACTTTACGGATAAAGGAGAGAGCATAATGAATCATACATCATTCCGAGCAATCGTTGTGAACGAAAAGGAAAATCATCAGTTTGTAAGAAAAGTTGTTGAGAGAGAAGTAAGTAGTTTACCTGAAGGAGACGTATTCATACAAGTTCATTATTCTTCATTAAATTATAAAGATGCTCTTTCAGCTACTGGTAATAAGGGTGTTACGAGAACATATCCTCATACGCCAGGAATTGATGCTGCAGGAGTGGTTGTGAGTAGTGAAGATGCTACCATTAAAGCAGGAGATCAAGTTATTGTAACGGGATATGACTTAGGTATGAATACCTCTGGTGGTTTCGGAGAATATATTCGCGTGCCATCATCTTGGGTCGTGCCTTTACCGGAAGGAATGTCATTAAAGGAAAGTATGATGTATGGGACAGCAGGTTTTACTGCGGCTTTGTCGGTATATAAGCTTATTGGAGCAGGAGTCAAGCCTAGTATGGGAGATGTTTTAGTAACGGGTGCTACAGGCGGCGTAGGGAGTGTAGCTGTTAGTATATTAAGTAAGCTAGGGTTTAACGTAGTAGGAGCGACAGGAAAAATGGAAGAGGAAGATATGCTACTACGTCTAGGAGCGAAAAAGGTGATTCATCGCGCGGAATTGAATGATGAATCAGGAAGACCGATGTTAAAAGGGATATACGCGGGAGTTATCGATACTGTAGGTGGACATATGCTAGAAACAGCTTTAAAAACAGTAAAGTATGGTGGTTGTGTAACGACATGCGGTAATGTGGCAGGCCAGGAACTACAAACAACGGTATATCCGTTTATTTTACGAGGTATAAGCCTTTTAGGGATAGATTCCGTGCAATGCCCAGTAGATGTGAGAAGAGATGTTTGGACGCTTTTAGCGAAAGAATGGGGAAATAAAGAGTTACTATCTTATACAGAAGAATGTACATTAGAAGAATTAGAGAAGAAGTTTGCACTTATATTGCAAGGAAAGTTAAAAGGAAGAACAGTTGTTAAAATATAATGAAAAAAGAGACGCTTAAGTTAGCGTCTCTTTCTTATTATAATGATTGTTTTAGATTGATTTTTCCTTGTTCACCTAAAACACCGTCAGCGATATTTACAGCGTGATCGCCAATGCGCTCTAAGTTACTTACCATATCGACGAAGATGATACTTGCATCACCTGAACAGCTGCGTTCGTTTAGACGTAATACGTGACGTTTACGAAGAACACGTTCCATTTGGTCGATTTTGCGTTCTTTGGCAATAACAGTTTGAGCTAGTTCAGTATCGAAGTTTGTTAAAGCTTCAACTGAGTCTTGCAGTGTTGAAATTGTTAACTCAAGCATTTCGTTTAATTCAGCTAATGCTTCATCTGATAGTGAAACACGGTTTGAAATTTGGAAATCTACAAGTTCTACAAGGTTTTCTACATGATCACCGACACGTTCAATATCTCCAACAACACCTGCTAAAACAGAATGTTTTTCAGAATCCGTAGGTGAAAGTGGCTTTTCTGATAGTAAAACTAAATACTCGGTAATTTTTTTATCTAAATTGTTAATAGCTCCTTCTAATTGAGTAGCCATGTTTGCGTGTTTTTTGTCTTGTGTATTTAAAAATTGATTTGCTTCTTTTAATCCATGTAATGAGAACTCAGCCATACGGATAATCTCTTTTTGAGCTTCAGTTAAAGCGATGGCTGGAGATTGTTCAATAAAGATTGGATTTAAATGTTGTGGTTTGAAGTCAATCGCTGCATCTTCACCACGAATAATTTTTGTTACGATCCATGCTAACACTGCAATAAACGGGAATTGAATGATTGTATTTGTTACGTTAAATGTTCCGTGTGCAAATGCAATAGTCATTTCTGGATTCAAGTTTAATGATGTTTGGAAATATTGAATTAAACTTGTAAATGGTATTAATAAAATTGTAAAGATAATTGTACCGATAATATTAAAGATAACGTGAACTAATGCTGCACGTCTTGCTGCAATTGAAGTACCGATTGCTGCTAATACAGCTGTAATTGTTGTACCGATGTTATCACCGAATAATACAGGAAGAGCTGCTTGTAAATCGATTGCACCTTGACCGAATAGTTCTTGTAAAATACCGATTGTTGCACTTGAACTTTGTACAATTAAAGTAAAGACTGTACCGACAACAATTCCTAAAATTGGATTATCACTCATGCTCACTGTTAATTCTTGGAATGATTCTAAAGAACGAAGAGGTTTCATACCTGCGCTCATTAATTCTAAACCGAAGAATAACATACCAAAACCGAATACAACTTGACCTACAGAATGTACTTTTTTATTTTTAAAGAAGAATAGTAAGATTGCTCCAACTGCCATAACTGGGAGAGCATATTCTCCGATTTTAATTCCGATAATAAATGCAGTAACTGTCGTACCGATGTTTGCACCCATAATAACACCGATTGCTTGTCTTAATGTCATAAATCCGGCACTTACAAGTCCGACTGTTAAAGCGGTTGTTCCTGAACTGGATTGGATTAATACAGTAACTAACATACCTGCTAGTACACCCATAAGTGGGTTTGTTGTAAAACGATCTAGAATATCGCGAAGACGATCTCCAGCTGCTTGTTGCAGTCCATCGCCCATGTATTTAATCCCGAATAAGAAAATACCTAATCCACCAATGAACTGGAAGATCATATCTTGAACATTATATTCCACGCATTCCACTCCTTAAATTTCATGTACGATGTAATTATTAACTGAACCTTGAGTCACTGTAAACGGTTTGCTAGTAAAATTTACACTAAATTTACAAAGGGAATAAAAGTTTACAATCCCTTAAAGAAACAACTGCATTTCATTGGTTTTTATCTTGTATAAATCTTAATTTTGTAAAGAAATCACACTTTTTAGAATAATGTTGTTCAGTCGAATATCAAGGAAAGCGTCTGCAAGTTCATCGTATATTTTTTGATGAACTTAAAAAAAATATGTAGGGAAATGCATGTAGTTTTAGAACAGCAAAATGAGGGAAAACAATTCTTTTAACATGATAAAAAAGCCACTGAATTATCCAGCAGCTTTTTCCGTGTTTTTATCGCCATGCTTTTGTTTTCTTATGCTTGTAATGTAAATGAAGAGAAAAGCAATAAGTAATAGAGAGGAGTAACGATATACAGTTGCATAGTTTGTAAAGTGAGCAATAAATCCAAAGATAATCGCTCCAGCGCCGATTCCAAGGTCAAATGCGGAGAAGAATGTAGCAGTTGCTACGCCGCGTCGATGCGGTGCTACGCGGTCAATCATCCATGCTTGTAGTGCAGGTTGGATCGCTCCAAAACCACTTCCGTAACATGCTGCAGCAATAATTAAGCTCGGAATTGTCGTCGTATACGACAATAAAATAATACCTGTAAACGTTATAATAACTCCCGGAATGATGACGAATGTATGGCCTTTCGCATCATATAGCTTTCCAGAGAATGGACGAGTCACAGCAATTGCTAGTGCGTTACATAAAAAGAAGAGACTAATATCAGCTATGCCGACTTCTGTAGCAAATAGTGTGATAAAACTTCCGATTCCTCCGTACATTAATGTAATACATAATATTAATAATGAAGGAAGTAAAGCTTTACGCTCAATAAATCCATCGAGAAAAGTACTAGATGATTGTTGTGGAGGCTGTTTCGTTTTTTGGATTTGAAGTAGTTTCGTTAATATTAATGAAACAATTGTGCACGATAATGCACATAAAAAAAGAATTGTGAAGTTATATGTTTGCATAAGCCATAGTCCGATAAGTGGACCGAGGGCCATTGCAATTGTTCCAGAAAGGCCAAAATATCCCATGCCTTCTCCGCGGCGAGCTGAGGGAATTAAATCAGAAACGACAGTTCCATATGTAGTCGTTGTAATACCGAAACCAGCTCCGTGCAAAATACGAACAGCAAGCAAGAGAAAAATAGTTGAGGCGAAAAGGTAACTGCCCATAGCGAGTAAACAGATAGCAGTACCGATCATTAAAATGATTTTTTTATTGAATTTTTGCAAGGCGTTCCCAGTTAGCGGTCTAACAAAAAGTGCCGCAACGGTAAACATACCGACAACAAATCCGATATTTGAACTTGTGCCACCAATTTCTTTCACATAAACAGGTAAGGTTGGAATTAACATTTGAAACCCTAAAAACATACATAAGTTTGCAAAAATTAAAGCAACAAACTCTTTTGTCCATAACGGTTCTCGTTTTACGAGTATTGCTTCTCCCATATATTCATCCCCTATATAAAATTTTCTCTTTTCTTTCGAGTATATGTATTGGCCAATGCAACAGTCAAGGAAGGTGTCTTGAAAACGGATAACAATTTTTAAGGTGAAAAACTGACAAATTTGTGTAAAGGCTACACAACTATGAAAAAAAGATGTAAAGTATAGATGTATAGACTTGTAGGTGTTAAGAATGATAGAAATTGTTTTTTCTTTAAAGAAAGCGGATTCAAAGGAGTAGTGAACAAGAAGGGGATATATACTTTTTCACTACATATATTTGAAAAGGTTTACAATATGATGAAGAAAGAGGCGTGTACATATGAGACGATTAGGTATTTCTATTTATCCAGAACATTCAACAGTAGAGAAAGATAAGGAGTATTTAACATTAGCAAGTAAATATGGGTTTACACGTGTGTTCACATGTTTATTATCTGTGGATGGAGAAAAAGAGAAAATTATTGAAGAATTTAAAGAAACGATCTCACATGCGAATGCATTAGGGTTCCAAGTATTAGTGGATATTAGTCCATCTGTTTTTGAACAATTAGGTATTTCGTATAATGATTTATCATTCTTCCATGAATTGGGTGCGTACGGTATTCGTTTAGATGTTGGTTTTTCAGGATTAGAAGAATCAATTATGACTTATAATCCGTATGGTTTGAAAATTGAGATTAATATGAGCAATGGTACGAAGTATGTAGATAACATTATGAGTCATAGACCAAATCGTGAAAATTTAATTGGTTGTCATAATTTTTATCCGCATCGTTATTCAGGGTTATCATACGATCATTTCATTAAATGCTCGAAACAATTTAAAGATTACGGTATGAGAACGGCTGCTTTTATTTCATCATTTGATGCAACATATGGACCTTGGCCAGTAACAGAAGGGTTATGTACATTAGAGCAGCATCGTGAATTACCGATGACAACACAGGCGAAACATTTATTCGCGACGGAATTAATTGATGATGTTATTATTGCAAACGCATATGCGTCAGAAGAAGAATTACAAGCACTAGGTGCATTAAATAAAGAGAAACAAACATTTGATATAGAAATATATGATACAACGACAGAACTAGAAAGAATTATCGTATTAAACGAACCACATTTTTATCGCGGAGATGTATCTGAATATATGATTCGTTCTACACAAAGTCGTGTGAAATATAAAAAAGAAGAGTTTAAACCTCATAATACGCGTGAAATTAAGCGTGGGGATTTATTAATTGATAATGAACAATATGGTCAGTATAAAGGCGAATTACAAATTGCATTAAAAGATATGGTGAATACAGGAAAAACAAATGTAGTTGGTCGAATTGTAGAAGAAGAGATTTTCTTACTAGACTATTTACAAGCATGGGATAAATTCGGATTTACATTAAAGAAATAGAGAGAATATAAAGGGGAAAAACTACTGATTTCAGCAGCTTTTCCCCCTTTATATATAAAGAGCGAGAGGAAGAGCTATGACAAAGGTGCATCAGCGATTAATTTCTATTTTAGAGGAATTTTTAGAAGAGAAATCGATGTTAAATCGAGCTTTTTTAGCGGGCCGTTTACATGTATCGACGAAGACGATTCAAAAGGATATAAAATTATTAAATGATATATTGGAAGAAAATGGAGCGAAAATCGAATCGCAAAGAGGGACTGGGTACGAATTAGAAATTATACAAAAGAAGAAATTTGAAGACTTTTGTGTGAGTCTATTTCAAAAACAGACGGAAAAGATCCCAACTTCTTATGAAGAAAGAATAGCGTACATTCTGCAGCGTGTTTTAATGACAGAGGGATATGTGAAGCTTTCAGAATTAGCGGAAGAGATGTATGTGAGCAAATCAACGGTCAATTTAATTATGAAAGATGTTACAGATATATGTGGTCGCTATAAATTACAAATTGAGAAGAGACCGTATTATGGTATACGTATTGTTGGAGAGGAATTTAATATTCGTTCTTGTTTATCACAATATGGTTTACCGCGTTATGACCATACTCCGTTTCATGAGCAATTTGAGCAGACGGAGACATATTTATCGCTACCGCATATATCACTCATTCGTTCAATTATATTAAAGTATATTGAAGGCGGAACAATATATTTATCTGATTTAGAAATTGATAATTTAGTCATTCATATTGCAATCGCATTAAAGCGTTGTCAAAGCCAACATTATATGAAAGGACTGCATGCGGAGCAATCAGAACTTATAATAAAGAAAGAATATACAATTGCGAAGCAGATTTTAGGAGATTTAGAGAAAGCGTTAAAATTTTCATTTCCAGAAGAAGAAGTATTATATGTGACGATGCATTTATTAAGTACTGCTGTTACAACGAGAAATCGCTATGAAAATATAGAAGAGCTATTAGGGAAAGATATATATGCATTTATGCAACATATTCTTTTTAAAGTAGCGGAAGAACGGAATCTTATTTTTTATTATGATGAAGAATTATTATTTGGATTTGGTATTCATTTAAAAACGTTATTAAATCGTTTGAAGTATAAGTTAAATACGAGAAATCCTCTTTTGGCAGAAGTGAAAAAGAATTATCCGTATGCTTTTGAAATTGCGGTTCTCGTTGGAGATATCATTGGTGAATATACGGGTGAATCGATCCCTGAAAGTGAAATTGGTTATATTGCAATTCACTTCGGTGGAGCTATGAGCCGTTTGCAGGAGCAAAATCAAAAGAAAAGATGCTTATTAGTTTGTGCGACTGGTCAAGGAAGTGCCCAACTATTAAAATATAAAATTTTATCACAGTTCCGAGATAAATTAGAGATTGTAGGTATTACAGGCTATTATCAATTGAAAGTAGAAGATCTTTATAAAGAAAAAATAGATTGTATTATTAGTACGATTCATATACCGAGTGGCTTGCCTGTTCCAGTTATAAAAGTGAATTCAATATTTGATGATAAAGAGATTAAATCGATTGGTCAGCGGTTGTTTACGCATGTGAATACTAGTGTGCAGCCTTATATTAAGGAAGATTTAATCTTTTTAAATTATAGTGCTTCTACGAAAGAGGATGTTATTCAGTTTTTATGTGAGAAAGCTGCTGAGAAACGCTATGTACCAAAAAACTTTTATGCTTCTGTTATGGAAAGAGAAAATACGTCTCCGACAGCGGTTGGGAATTCAGTTGCAATCCCGCATCCGATGCAGTTATTAAGTGAGGAAACTTTTTTGATGTTTTGCACACTTGAAAAGGCTGTTGATTGGGGAGATAAAAAAGTACAAGTAATTATTTTATTTAGTGTAAAGCGCAATAATAATGAAGATTTGCAAAGGCTTTATGATTTTTTATATGATATTATGTCTAGTCAAACTACGATAGAGAAACTTACTCAGACCGAGGTAATTGAAGATTTTCAAGAGATTTTATTATCATTTTGAAAAAGTATATAAAAACTTCCGTTACATAACGGAAGTTTTTTATGTTTAATTGTATGCGTTTTCATAATAAGATGGAAATATAGAAAACATATAGCTTGGGGGAATTTAAAATGGCTGATATGCAAACTCCATTTGCGTTAATTTTACATGGTGGCAATGCGAGAAGTGCGGCGCTTGAAGCAATTGCTTTTGCAAGACAAGGAGATTTCGGGAATGCCGGTGAAAAGATGAAACTTGCTAGTGAGGAAATTTCAGCAGCGCATCGTATTCAAACGGATTTAATTCAAGAAGAGGCAAGAGGAAATCATGCAGAAATTAGTTTACTGTTGGTGCACGCACAAGATCATTTAATGAATGCAATTACAGTGAAAGAACTGGCTGAAGAATTTATTGCTCTTCATAAACGAGTAGAAGAGAAAGTGACCGTATAAGATGTACATTTTATTATGTTGTGCAGCAGGTATGTCAACGAGTATGGTCGTAAGAAAAATGCAAGAAGAGGCAAAGAAACAGGGGAAGAATTATAAAATTAAGGCAGTTGATTCAGAACTAGTGAAGCTTGAAATTAAGGAAGCCGATGTCGTTTTAATTGGCCCACAGGTGAAATATTTATTTCCAGCTGTAGAGTTTCTTGCAAATTCATACAATATACCAGTTGCGATTATAGACCAACGAGATTATGGCATGTGTGATGGTTTGAAGGTGCTTAAGCAAGCAGAACAATTAGCTTTAGCATAATTATATCTTTTTAAATATAAACATTATAATGTTATAAAGTTTATTTCGTTCTTTTATAGTAGAGAGAAAGAGGAGGGCTATTGATGAATGGGTTTATGAGTTTTATGGAACAAAAGATTATGCCAACAACGCAAAAGATTGCAGGACAACGACATTTATTAGCAATTCGAAACGGGGTTATTTCTACATTACCGTTAACGATCGTCGGATCATTTTTTGTTATCTTTTTAAATTTACCAATTGATGCATATATGGAATGGATCGCACCGTTTCGCCATATTTTAGATATTCCATTCCGATTTACAGTAGGACTAATGGCGTTATACGCAGCGTTTGGTGTAGGGGCTTCGCTCGCGAACTTTTATCAGCTCAATCAGTTAAGTGCAGGGTTATTATCTGTACTCGCCTTTTTACTAGCATCAGTTGAACCAATTCAAATTACGAAAGCTGTACCAGGTGTTATTGATGCAGGGAGATATATTTCAGTAGGAACATTAAGTGCAACGTCTTTATTCGGCGCAATTGTTACAGCATTAATTGCAGTAGAAATTTATCATTTTATGATTAAGCATAATATCTCGATTAAATTACCAGATAGTGTACCACCAGCAGTTTCAAATTCGTTTGCAGCATTAATTCCAACATTAGCAGTTATTCTTTTATTCTGGGGCATTCGCTACGGTTTGAAATTTGATGTGAATACAACGATCACATATTTAATCGCACCATTAAAATCAGTATTAGTAGGAAATAATTTATTCGGTGGTTTATTAACAGTATTCTTAATCGTGTTTTTCTGGTCATTCGGTATACATGGACCAGCGATTTTAGGACCAATTATTCGTCCGATGTGGGATTCAGCAATTCTTGAAAATATGGAAGTATTCACGGCTACAGGAAATGCACATCAGTTACCAAACTTATTTACAGAGCAATTTATTCAATGGTTCGTATGGATTGGCGGATCAGGCTCAACGTTAGCTTTAGTAATTATGTTTATGTTCTCTAAATCTAAGTTCCTAAAAGAGTTAGGTAGATTATCATTCGTACCAGGTTTATTCAATATTAACGAACCAATTATTTTTGGGGCACCGATTGTAATGAACCCAATTCTAATTATTCCGTTCGTTATTACACCGTTAGTGACAACGACAGTATCATATTTTGCAGTTGTTTCAGGTATGATTCCACTTATGATGGCGAAACTGCCATTTACGATGTTAGCACCAATTGCAGCGGTAATTAGTACGGACTGGACAATTATGGCTGGTGTACTTGTACTTGTTAACTTTGTCATCTCATTCGTTATTTACTATCCATTCTTCAAAATGTATGAGAAACAACAATTAGCAGGAGAGGAGAAAACAGAATGCTCGGAGCAATTATCATCTTAATTACATTCGTGGTCGGACAGTGTATTGCCCATTATTCGAAATGGGTACAAAGTAAATCTTTATTAGTGTTACTACTAGTATCAGTTTTATTTATCGGTTGTTCAATGGGTGCATATGTAATGTTAGGATTGCAATCACCGTACGTAATTATTGTACCGACAATTTTATGTGCAACGTGTTTATCTGCAAAATATAGATTTACGAGCATGGCATTAATACAACGTGTGAAGGAGATGCAAAAGCATGGAGCGTAAATTAGGAATTTCACTTTATCCAGAACATTCAACGAAAGAAAAAGATATGGCTTATATTTCCGCAGCGGCACGACACGGTTTCTCAAGAATATTTACTTGTTTATTATCTGTGAATCGTCCGAAAGAAGAAATTGTAGCTGAATTTAAAGAGATTATCAATCACGCAAAAGATAACAATATGGAAGTTATTTTAGATGTAGCTCCAGCTGTGTTTGATCAGCTTGGTATTAGTTATAGCGATCTATCATTTTTCGCAGAATTAGGCGCAGACGGTATTCGTTTAGATGTAGGTTTTGACGGATTAACGGAAGCGAAAATGACGAATAATCCGTACGGTTTAAAAATTGAGTTAAATGTAAGTAACGATATTGCGTACTTAGAAAATATTCTTTCGCATCAAGCGAATAAATCAGCTTTAATTGGTTGCCATAATTTTTATCCGCAAAAATTCACTGGTCTTCCATACGATTATTTCATTCGCTGTAGTGAACGCTTTAAAAAGCATGGTATTCGCAGTGCAGCCTTTATTACATCACATGTCGCAAACATCGGTCCATGGGATATTAACGATGGATTATGTACATTAGAAGAGCATCGTAATTTACCAATTGAAGTACAAGCGAAGCATTTATGGGCAACAGGGTTAATTGATGATGTCATTATCGGAAATGCTTATGCGAGTGAGGAAGAGTTAGAGAAACTAGGAAACTTAAATCGCTACATGTTACAGCTAAAAGTGCACTTTGTAGACGAAGCGACTGAAGTAGAGAAGAGAGCTACGCTGCAAGAATTACACGTAAGGCGCGGCGACATAACAGAGTATATGGTACGTTCTACAGAAGTACGTAAAAAGTACAAAGATTATGACTTCCCAGTGCGTGAAAGTGTGCTGCAGGAAAGAGGGCAAGTTGTAATTGGAAACAATTCATTTGGTAAGTATAAAGGTGAACTGCAAATCATTCTGAAAGAAATGCCGATAGATGAACGGAAAAATATCGTCGGTACAATTGCGGAAGAGGAGTTATTCTTACTAGATTATGTAGGAGCTTGGACGCAGTTTACTTGTGTGGAATAGGGAAGATAGGGCGCGTTCCAAATTTTGGACCGCCTTTTTAATATTAAAGTACTTTTAACGTCAAAATTTGTCGGTAAATCGATATCTCTTGTCGAATCGTTGATATATTATAAGTTACGATAGATATATTCGAAAAATCGTTGATATATTGTAGGTTACGATAGATATATTTGAAAAATCGTTGATATAATTTCATTTACTATGTTATTTTTCAGTAGTTTAATAGAGCAAAAAAAGAGCCAGTCTCAACGATGAGACTGGCTCTTTTTTTACTAACTAGTTTAATACTTTAACTGTAACTGTTTTACGTCCCCAGCTACTTGATGAACCTTTATCTGGCATTAAAACATCAATTTTATTTCCTTTAATAGCTCCACCAGTATCACCAGCAATTGCTACTCCGTAACCTTCAACCCATACTTTTGAACCTAATGGAATGACACTTGGATCAACTGCAATTAGTTTCATGTTTGGATTAGCTGTTAAGTTGTGGCCTAAAGCTGATTTTACTTGGTCGCCTGCTTTATAACCATTTTCAAGTGGATCTGCTGTGTAAGCTGTTGCTACAACACGTAACTCACGAGAAGATGATGGTGCACTTGTTTCAGTTTCTTTTGCAACAGGTTGTTGTGTAGCTGGTTTTTGAGCTTTAGCCGCTTCTTGAGCCTTAGCCGCTTCACGAGCTTCAGCTGCTTCTTGAGCCTTAGCTGCTTCACGAGCTTCAGCTGCCTCTTGAGCTTTAGCTGCTTCACGAGCTTTAGCTGCTTCTTGAGCCTTAGCCGCTGCTTGAGCTTCAGCATCTGCTTGAGCTTTAGCTGCTTCACGAGCTTTAGCTGCCTCTTGAGCTTTAACTTCTGCTTGAGCTTCAGCATCTGCCTGAGCTTTAGCTGCTTCTTGAGCCTTAGCTGCTTCACGAGCTTTAGCCGCTTCTTGAGCTTTAACTTCTGCTTGGGCTTCAGCTGCTTCGCGAGCTTTAGTTGCTTCCACTGCTTTAGCTTTTGCTTGAGTTTCAGCTACTTCCTGAGCTTTAGCAGCTTCACGAACTTTAGCTGTATCTTGAACTGTAGTCGTTTTTTCAACTTTAGCTACTGGTTGAACTTTAACTGGTGCTTTACCTGTTAAGTAAGGAACATGAACATAAGCTGTTTTTCCGTTATATTCAAATTGAATCCAATCATTTTGTACTTGGTGTGTTGTTTCAATTACATCATCTTTTTTCAACTTACCAAGAATCTCTGAGTCTGTGTTTGCCCCAGCACGTACGTTTAATACGTTTGCTGTTACGTAGTAAGTGTCTTTTGTATAGTCAGCGCTTATGAAAGCTTCTTTACCGCTATTCAATTGAACTTTTGACCAACCATTTTCTGTATGTAAAACATTTACTTTATATCCATCTAATAATTTTCCTACAACTTTTGATTCAGTAGTTGGGTTTTCTCGTACGTTTAGTACGTCAGTCGTTACGATTGTTTCTGCTTTAGCAGATGTTGTGAAAATCCCAAGACCAAAAACCGCTGCTGTTGCTATACCCATAAATTTTTTCATAATAGCCTCCATTGCATTTGTTTTCGTTGACCTCATTATAGCAACCATTATTTTCTTATTTGCGAAAAACATAAAATTACAAAGCTTTCGTAACGGGGCATTAATATTCTGTAACAATTCCATAAATATCCTGATAGCGCTTCCTTGTTGTTTTTTGGCGTATTAGGGCATATGAAACACAAAATGAGTAGTATTTCAATTACTGTAACGTTAATAATGTTACAGTAATATTTCTTGATGATATCTATAGCGTTACAAAAACAGCTTATTTTACTGTTTGAATGGAAATTTAGTTATGAAACGATAATCTTTTTAGGCGTGAAAATATATAAATGAGGTGAAATTTAATAAAATATCGATATAATTGTTACAAAATCAGTCGAAGTATGGAAAAAATTACGCCTTGATTTTCGTCTATTACATAGTATTTTTGCAATAATAGAATTAGATAATAGCCTTAGTACCTATAAATAATGAAGAGTATTAGAATGGTAGTTGTAACGTGAAACATATATAATAGAAGAAACTCAATTTAGTAGATAAATAAAAAACGCGGGAGTGTAAACTCCTACGTTTTTGTTTATTCATATCGTAAACATTCAATTGGATCCAGTTTGGCAGCTTTGTTAGCTGGCAGTAAACCGAATATAATACCGATTAACATTGAGATACCTACTGCAAGAAGTCCAAGTTCTTTTGAGACAACGAGTGGCCATCCAGCAAAGATTGAGACGATCCAAGCGAAGAAAATACCGAGCATGAATCCGATGAAACCACCAAGTCCTGTTAATATACAAGATTCGATTAAGAATTGTGTTAATACTTTACCACGTGTTGCACCAAGTGCTTTACGAATACCAATCTCACGTGTACGTTCTGTTACAGATACGAGCATGATGTTCATTACACCGATACCACCAACAAGTAAGGAGATAGCGGCAATACCACCGAATACCATTTTCATCATACCGATTGATTCGTCTAGTTGTTTCGTAAATTCACCTAAATCTTGTGCTTCGAATTTGTGCTCAAATTTAGGAGCTTTCATTTCGTTTAAGACAGAAACAGCTTGTTTTTCTACACTTTTACGTTCTGTCGGAGAGGTCATTGTTAATCTTACAGAGTCATACTCATTTACTCCTGAAATGACGGGCGCATTTTCGAGTGATGTATAACCTTCAGGCATAGGCATTCCAAAGTCATTTTTCGTTTCGTATACACCAACTATTTTATACGGCTTTCCTTTTATATCTGTGTATTGATTTGATTCCCAACCACTACTAAATAATTTGTTGAAAGCTTCTTCATTTAATATAACAGCAGGGATTGCTTGATTTAGTTCACTGTCATTTAATTCACGACCGTGAACTAATTTTATTTTCGAATCTGTCATAAAGGCGCCTGTTCCACCTTTTAAATCAAGATTTACATCTTTTGAACCAGCAGATGCTTTTACTTTCATACTTACGTCTGGATACACATCTTTAACGCCTGGTACAGTTTGCAGACGGTTTAGCATATCAGGTGTGATTTTGGCACTATCTGTTCCGTAATCAGGATTGTTGTAGTAAATCGTTACTTCGTTATCTTTTCCTTGGCCTAATTCTTTTTTAAACTTTGCGTTTGTACCATCACCCATTGAAATGATAGTAATAATGGCACTAATACCGATAATAATACCTAACATCGTTAAGATAGAACGCATTTTATGAGCAAAGATAGAGGAAAGGGCCATGCGTATATTTTCACTCGTATTCAAAATTAACCTCTCCAATCTTGGACGATATTTCCGTCACGAATTACAATTTGACGTGCTGCAGCTTCCCCGATTTCACGGTCATGGGTAATCATAATGATTGTTGAGCCTTGTTTATTTAATTCGTAAAAGAGGTCCATAATTTGTGTACTTGTTTTCGTATCAAGTGCTCCCGTCGGTTCATCGGCTAAAATGAATTTCGGGTTATTTACGATTGCGCGGGCAACGGCGACACGTTGCTTTTGACCACCGGATAATTCGTTCGGTAAGTGAGTAGCGCGATCAGCTAAACCGACTTTTGTTAAAGCGGCTAATGAGCGCTCGCGTCTTTCTTTTTTATCGACTCCAGCGTAAATAAGAGGTAGTTCTACATTTTGAAGCGCTGTAAGTCTCGGTAATAACATGAAGTTTTGGAATACGAATCCGATCTCTTTATTACGTACGTGTGCAAGTTCTGTTTCAGTCATGTTTGAAATATTTTGACCGGCTAGTTCGTACGTACCTGTCGTCGGTTTATCTAAGCAACCGATAATGTTCATTAGTGTTGATTTACCAGAACCAGAAGGTCCCATAATTGAAGTGAATTCTCCTTGGTTCAGTGTTACGTCAATTCCGTGTAATATTTGAACGGACTCTGCACCATTTTGGAAGGATTTCGTGATGCCTTTTAAGTTAATCACTGGGCGACAACCTCCATACCATCTTTTAAGTCTTTTTCAGGTTTAGAGATAATTTCCTCTCCTTTTTTCACTCCAGAAACTTTTGCTTCGCTATCAGTCTCGAATTCAACAGTAACTGCTTGTTCTTTCGCCTTACCGTCTTTTACAACGAAGACAACATTTTTGTCACCTTTTTTCACGATACTGCTTTTCGGAACAATTGTACCAGTTGCTTCGCCAGATTTACTTGTTACGTAAACGTGGAAGCCGTTTTGTAATTCGTCACTATTATCTAATGTGACAGTGAATTGATAGTTAGAAACAGTTTTATTTTCATCCATGCTCTTTAATGGTGTAGAACCGATTTCTGTTACTTTTCCTGTCCAAGTCTTACCAGCGACAGTTTTTGATGAAACAGTTACTTCTTGCCCAACTTTCATACTAGCAAGCTCATATTCAGAAATTTGACCTTTTACTTTAAATTGACCAGCGTGACGAAGAGTAATTCCGCTCATACCTGTTTTTTCGTCAGCAGTTTTTACGATATCATCAATTACGCCATCAGCAGGACTTGTTACAGAAAGATTGTTTACTTTCTCTTTTGCTGCTTTAATCATTTCATCAGCTTTTTCAACTTCAAACTTTTTCATTTCAATTTGTGATTCTAATTGCCCAACTTCGGCTTCTGATGCTTTTAATGCTTCAGCAGGAAGGCCTGCATTTTTATCTTTTTGTAATTTTTGTTTCGCTACATCAATTTGTTTTTGGAGCAACGTTACTTCTTTTTGTGCGATTTTCTTTTGCATTTCTGCTTCTGTTACACCTTGTTTCGCAGTCGGATCATTGTATTTAAATAGAAGCTGACCTTTTTTCACTTCATCGCCTTTTTTCACAGCTAATTCATATGTTCCTTTTGTTGGATCGAATGAAATAGTTTCAATTCCATTTGGAATAACTTCGCCACCAAATTTTTGCGCGTTTTGGATTTGTTTTTCGGTTACTTTATATCCGCTATATGCCATTGCTACATCTGAACCGCCACCAGCAAATGCAAAGTATGATCCAGCTGCAATTCCGATTGCTACTACACTAGTAATTAACACTTTATTTTTCTTCTTCATCTATTTATCACCTTTTCGTTCGTTTTAGTATCTACATTAAGTATAGAAGAGGTAAAGAATCTGACAAATCGTTTTAGCTTACAATAACCTTACAGTTTTGTAAGGTATGAATATGTAAATGTAAGGTAGAGGTTGTCCTAGTGTAAGCAAATGAATTGACTCGTCGTTTCTTTCTTACAATAATATTGTATGGAGGAAAGGAGGAAGGAAGATGGAAGCTTATTTTAGCGCACACCCATTAAAACCATTTATTCCATACTCAAGGCAACATGCCCTTATATTATTTATTATGTTGGTGGGGATATTTTTTCTGTATCAATACCAAGATGTATTACGTCAAAGTGAGTGGAATATAACGGTTCGATATGCAATTGCATTTTTATTTATAGGTAGTGAAATTGGGCTTCATATGTGGGAGTGGAAAGCGGGGATTTTTGAGCTAGCTACTTCATTACCGTTTGAATTATGTACGATTAGTTTATTATTAGCGTCGATTATGATCGTAACGAAAAGTTACCGCATATATGAGATTGTATTTTTCACGGGAATTATTGGTGCATCACAAGCTATTTTAACGCCAAACTTGCAGTATGCTTTTCCGCATTTTCGTTTCATTGAATATTTTATCGCGCATATATTGCTCATTTGGGCACCACTCTTTATGACTTGGGTGGAAGGCTATAGACCGACCTTGCAATCTATTAAGCGTACGATGATATTTTTAAACATATTGATTCCGCTTGTTTCGTTTGTGAATTATAAAACAGGCGGTAATTATATGTTTTTAGCTCATAAGCCAGAAACAGCTTCATTACTCGATATGTTAGGACCGCATCCTTACTATATTATTTCATTAGAACTCGCAGCGCTTATTGGGTGTTTTATTTTGTATATGCCGTTTGCAAAAAGAGAAAGGCATGCGCATAAAGAATCACTAGGATCATAACCTAGTGATTTTTTATGTTTGAATATTTACAATTCAGAAAATTAAGAATAAAATTAGAGAGTAAAATATAAAGTAAAATATAAAGAGAGAGAAGGGAAAACGTGGTCAAAAAAGTTTTTCTGAATGGGATGGAAGTGACAATTCAATTTATTATTTCGATTTTGGGGATTATTATGTTAGGGGCTCTGCCGAAATTGTTTTATGGATTTAAGCTGGATGTATCAAAGTACATACAGAGTTTAAAAGAAGTGTTTGTGAACTTAATGGATATTTCCAATTTGCAATATGTGAAAGGTAAATTTTTATTTCCGCAGCTGTTCGTCCATTATAAAGAAACGATTATTATTTTTTTAGCTGCTTTTTTTATTTCATTATTTGTAGCATTTTGTATTGTTTATGTAATTATGAGTAGTTCACCGCGTATACAACATCGAATTAAATCATTTCTTATCTTCCTAGAATCTATTCCAGATATCCTTCTTATTTTAGTATCACAAATTTTAGTTATATGGTTTTTTAAACAAACAGGTTTTTTACCTTTTCAAATTGCTTCAATTGGAGGCGAGTCAATTAGAGGATTGCCGATACTTTGTTTGAGCATCCCGACTACGATTATGTTTGTAAAAATGGTCGTGCTTCGTTTTGAAAATGAACTAGAAAAAGATTATGTACTATTTGCTAAGGCGAAAGGGCTGGGGCGCTTTCATATTTTAAATCGTCATATTTTACGAAATGTGTTGCTTAGTACATTATTCTTTGCGAAAACGAATATCTTTTTTATGTTATCTAATTTATATATTATAGAATGGATTTTTAATACGGGTGGTATTTTTATGTTTTTGAAATCTTATTTTGGTATTAGAGTTGAGGTTTTCATCGTTAGTGTGCTTCTTATATATATTCCGATTTTTATTTTATTTAAATTGTTTCATTATCTCATTCCGGCTGCGATGAAGGAGAGATTATAATATGTGGACGTATATAAAACGTGATAAAAGATTTTGGATAAGCATTGGGTTTCTTCTCCTATTAGTTCTTTTGAGCATCGGAAATACGTTATGGAATGATGGACATATTAGACAAGTTACATTGCAATATGATGCGGATGAAAATCCACAAGTGCCACCGTTTTCACCTTCATTCCAATTTTTACTCGGGACAGATCGGAAAGGATACGACCTTTTACATTTAGTTATTGAAGGCGCGAAGTGGACGATTGGTATATCTATTTTAATTGCGGCACTTAGAATGGTAATAGGTGTGTTTTTCGGTGTCGTACTCGGAACGTATATAAAAAGAGGATTTTCAAAAATTGAGGCTTTCTTTGATAGTTTTACAGTTATTCCGACAGTTATGATTGCGTATTTTTTTCTTCAATCTGCAAATGCATTTGGAAGCGGGGAGGAAACAACAACCTTTTTTGAAAGGGCTTCGTTTCAAGTTGTCTTACTTGTAATGCTTGTAATGCCAGTTATTGCACTGTATGTTGCGAAGGAAGTTCGTAAATTGCGAACGGAGGAATTTGTTGATGCCGCACGCATATTAGGTGGATCGAGAAGACATATTGTTATAAAGCATCTTTTCCCGCACCTTTATATGACGTTTATACTTGTATTTTTTCAGCAGTTTACGCAGACTCTTACTATTTTACTGCACTTAGGGTTACTAGAAATATTCTTTGGCGGAACGGTTAAGTTTTTAGGACCGATAGAAGAAATAGAATCTTACACACATGAATGGTCAGGGCTAATTGGAGTCTATTTTAGATCTTTAACAGTGCATCCATGGATTCCTCTCGTCCCAATTACATTTTTCGGGCTTACCATTTTTTCAGGAAATATGATTGTAAAAAGTCTAGAAGAGGCGATGTTGAAAGTTCGATTAGGGGGAGAGATAAAGAAGGAAGTTGTAGAAGAGGAACAATCTGCTGTACAGTCAAAGGAAGAGTTGTTTACGTTTAAACATACGATGTGAAGAGAAAAAGAAGCAAGCATGGATTTCATGCTTGCTTCTTTTTACTTTGCAGAAACTTCACCTTCAGCTTCTGTTTGCGGAATAAAGTATCCGATTATACCACCAATTATTGCTGGAACGATCCAGCCGATTCCTAAGTTATAAAAAGGAATCGTGTGTACGATATTAGCGATAAAACTTGGTATCATTCCCACATTATCGAGTGCATGAATACAGCTAATAATGAATGCTGCGATCATTGCTCCGATGTAGACAGAAGGTTTACGTTTCGTATATTTATCGATAAATGATACGAAAATTAAAATGATTGTAATTGGGTACAAAATAATTAATACAGGTAGTGTGATTTTAATTAATAAGCTTAATCCTAAGTTTGAAATAACGAAACTAAAGATACAAACGTATAGTACGAGCTTTTTGTAAGAAACATTTGTTAATACTGTTGCGAAATAGTTGGCGAATGCACTTACAACACCAATTGCTGTTGTTAAACAAGCGAAGATAATGGCGATACTTAATAAAACATTACCGCTTGTCCCAAAGAATTGGTACATAACAGTTGCTAATAGTTGACCACCGTTCTCGAATTGTCCCAAGTTTCCGTTTGAAGCTCCGATATAACCGAGTAAGAAGTAAACAATTGTTAAGAATAGAGCAGCGATACTTCCGCAAATGATTGTATATTTCGCGATAGATTTCTTCTCTTGTATACCGTTTTGACGAATTGCATTTACAACAATTGTTGATAGTACGAGAGCGCCAATTGCATCTAACGTTAAAAATCCTTCAAGAAATCCTTTGAAAAACGGGATGTCTTTATAGTCACCGATAGGCTCTGCAAACGTTCCTGGTGAAAGAATCGCTTTTGTTGCCATAATTGCAATAATTACAAGTAAAATTGGCGTTAATATTTTACCAATATGATCTACTAGCTTGGATGGATTTAATGATAAGAAGTAAACGACTGTAAAGAAAATCGCACTAAAAACTAACATAGAATACCATTGATCTGGGAAAAGTGGTGCAATCCCAATTTCATAAGATACAGATCCAGTTCGTGGAATAACAAATAGTGGGCCGATTGAAAGATAAATAATGATAGCGAATACTGCTGCGAATTTTGGATGAACACGGCTCGCTAAAGTGTTAAAACTACCACCAGCAAGGGCAACAGCAACGATAGCAAGTAAAGATAAACCGACGTCTGTAATAATAAACCCTGTAATGGAAACCCACATATTTTCTCCGGAAGAAAGACCAAGAAGGGGCGGGAAAATCATATTACCAGCACCGAAGAAAACTGCGAATAGTAATAAACTAATCGAAAGTATTTGCGCTGGTTTCAAAGTTGTACGCATATAAAGAAAATCCTCCTAATGAGTATTTTTGTCGAAAATTCAAATAATTTGTCGAGTAACTGTTATTATTTTAAAGGTCTGATGACTAGAAAGCAATAGGGAATTTTGAAAAAATTAAAAAATAATGCATTAAATCGAATAAATATACTATTTGTATGTTTAATAGGGAGGATTTAACTTTTAACGTAAAAAAACACATATCGCTAGGATATGTGTATTAAAAATATATTTTTCTATCGCGTTCTTCTTTTAAAATTTCAACGGCTTCTCGGAAGCGTTGTGAATGGACAATTTCTCGTTCGCGTAAAAAGCGTAAGCTGTCATTTATGTCGGGATCGTCAGATTGGTTGATAAGCCATTGATATGTGGCACGCGCTTTTTCTTCAGCCGCAATATCTTCGTATAGGTCGGCAATTGGATCACCTTTAGCTTGTATATAGGTTGCAGTAAATGGAACACCAGCTGCGTTATGGTAATGAAGTGCGCTGTCATGATCGACGTAATGAGGGTCGAGACCAGCTGCCTTCATCTGTTCAGGAGTCGCATCTTTTGTCAGCTTATAAACCATCGTAGCAATCATTTCAAGATGCGCAAATTCTTCTGTACCAATATCGGTAAGGAGGCCAATGACTTTATCCGGGATTGTATAACGCTGATTTAAGTAACGTAGTGCAGCAGCTAATTCTCCATCTGCACCACCGTATTGCTCAATTAATAATTTTGCAAGTGCTGGATTACAAGTTCCTACTTTAACAGGGTATTGTAATTTTTTTTCATAAATCCACATAGTTTCTCTCCTTTATATTTGCCATGGCCAAGGACCTTTGCTCCATTCCCAAGGGGCATTAGAATAGCTATTTCCATACTGTTGAAGCGGTCCATATTTTTCTTCCATCTGTTGTTTTAATACTCTTCGTTTATAGGAAAAATCATTAAATTGGTTAATAGCTGCTGTATCGTCTGGGTGGGTGTCTAAGTAAAGGGTTAGTTCAACTAATACAAAGTCTAATTCTTGGAGATTCTCTAAAAGTCGATAATACTCTTCTGGTAGTGGCTGGTTCACGTCAGTAGTCACCGCCCTTTTTTATAAGGATTTTCGTAATAATCATAAAAGATAGGCCATAAGGTTCCTTTTTGTAGTGCTTCTTTCGGTGAGAATTGTGGTAAATTTGGCGGTTGAAAACCTAAATATAAATTAGGAGGGGTAGAGTAATATTTTTTACCAATAGGAGGACAAGGATCTTGAGGACTATGATATGGCACATATGATTTCATATATTTATCCATTAATAAACCTCCCTATATTCTTCATCACTACGTATTGTATTCAGACATAATAGGCCTTTATGACACATATAAAAAAGTAATAGGTACGGGGGGAATGAATGTGGAGAATGTGAAACAATTCATTGTATTGGAAGTGAAAAACTTAAAGGAAACTTTGTATTTTTATGAAGGGATTTTAGGAATCAAGCCTAGTTTAGAAAGACCCCAATTAGATGTAACAGGGGTTTGGTATGATGCTGATTCAATGAGAGTTAGTTTTGTAATGAATCGTAGTTTGGGTGGGCGGGAGAAGAGTGTTACGGATTCGGTTGATGTACTAATGTTTTCAATTTCTAACATAGAGAACTTAAAGAAGAGGTTAGTGTTTTATAAAATTGCATATACAGAAAACAAAAGTGAGAAGAGTATTGTAGTACAAGACCCAGATGGATATAAAATTCAAGTGATAGAGAAGGACGAATAAACGGAGGGGATTTAGTGGAGAGGAATTATGAAGAAAGTGCATTGTTTGAGCATCAATTTTGGCTAAAGGTGCTTACTGATCATTCGCAATTTTTACTTGATGCATTAGCTCCGAAGGAAAAAGAGGATATAAAAAAGGCCACTTATTTTGTTGAAACATTTACGAATCTGTTAAATAAAGTTCGTAATGTGAATCTCATTGCGTTTTCAAAAGAGGCAGAACGAGCCGCAAAGGAAATACGAACGTTTAAATTAAGTATTATACAGAAACAACTCGAGGGAAAAATCACTATTCATTTTACGCCAACTTTCATCAATCATATGGTAAACGAAGTAGAAGAGTATATAACAGTGTTAGAATTTTTAAATAAAGGAGAAGTTCCGCCTGTTTTTCATGAATTACATTATCATCTCGTTTGGTTAACGGATGCGGCTGGCCATGCAGGGTCTATTTCTGGTGGATTAGATCTTGTTGAAAAAAGATTAAAAGAGAAAAGCGAAGAATTTACGAAGCACTTTGAACAATTTTACTTAAAGGCAGTTGAAATGACGGGGTATTTACGGACAGAGCTTCATCATTTTCCTGCATTAAAGAAGTTTACAAAAGATGTTTCACTTGAGTTAAAATTATTTTCGCATTTTCTCCATGAGGTCGAAGAGCTGGAGTTATCGAATGAAATATTAAGTGCATTATCTGCTAGAATGGCGGATCATATGGCAAGAGAAGAATGTTATTACTTATTAAAATTAGCGCAATCGTCTGGACTTGAGATGCCAAAATGTAATCCGCTTTAAAGAGAAAAGAGGTCAATTTTATTTGGCCTCTTTTTCTGCTTTATTTTCTCTTTTTATTTTTGCTTGTTCAATACTTGCCTGTAATGTCTCCATAATATTGATGATGTTTGGAGTTGGAGAGATTGTTTCGGTTTTTTCCTGTTGTTCAATTTTGTTTTCGATTAGTTCGGTAAGGGCTTCTTTATACTCATCTGTATACATCTCTTGTTCAAAAGGATTTGTAAGATGGTGGATTAAATTGATTGCTGCTGTGAGTTCTTGTTTTTGAATCGGATAATTTTCGTTACTTGGTAAGTTAGGTGTATTTGTTATATCGCGAATTTCATTAGGGTAGTGAATAGTTTGTAATATAAGCCCATCTTCAAAGTTACGGATAATAGCTAAATGTTGTTTTTTTCTAATGGAAATATGGATAAGACCAAGTTTATTCGTACGTTCAAGTGCTTCTTTTAATAATAAATATGATTTTTCATGTCCTGAGGTAGGGCCTATAAAATAAGAACGATCGTAGAGAACAGAATCAATTTCGTTATTTTGGACAAAAGATATAATACGAATAGATCTTGGTTCGTGAGCTTTTTGCAACTCAGCTAATTCTTTTTCATCCATAATAATGTACTTATGAGGTGCGTATTCATAGGCTTTTACAATATCTTTATCATCAATTTCTTCATCCGTACAATCAGGAGCAAATTTTTTATATTTAATAGGTGTTAAGCATTCTTTATGAAGACTTAAAAATTTTATATCGTTTTCTTCTACGGCACTGTATAGTTTGATTCCTATATTTAATAGTCCAAGTGAAAGGGCACCTTTCCATACGGTATGCAAATGAAGCCTCTCCTTTCATTCAAAAATGATTATGTATATTATGAGATAGTAAGAAATTTCCTATACGTTTTTTGTTTTTACGGAATGTTAAGCAGGAGGATGTGGGATATAAAATATATTGACAAGCCCTTCAAAATATTTTAATGTGATTGTATAAAATTGTGTATATAAAGGGGAGTAACTTATTACAGTAAAGTCGTCATTACAGGGAGAAACCCTCGGCTTTATTGGCAACGTTTCGTTGTTAGTGAGACCTTTACCAGCAATGGTAAAGGCCCCTTATTGTCTTTTTTAGGACCCTTACCATGTTTGGTAGGGGCCTTTTTGTATACAAAGAGAGGAGATATAAAAATGAAAAAACTTATTAGTAGATTAAGAGTTGTATTTCATGTTCGCCGATTTGTTCCATTCCTATTTGACTTTTTCACTTCAAAAGAGGTTTCAATAAAGAAGAAAATTTTATCTATTGCGTTTTTAGTTGGTTATGTTGCGATGCCGCTCGATTTAATTCCAGACTTCTTACCGTTTATCGGTATTTTAGATGATATTGGAATTGTATTATTTATTTTGAACCGAATTGTAAAAATGGCGCCAGTTCAATTACAAGAAAAGCATAACGTAAACGTAGGATAGGAGTTGGGGTAGAAAATATGGAGCAAATTATTTTAGATATAATCGAGTTTTTAAAGCAATTTTCTTATTTTGGAGTTGTGTTAGCATTAACGTTTGAATTTATTCCAGCAGAAGTAGTTTTGCCCATGGTTGGGTATTGGGTGTACGAGGGAGATATGAATTTTTGGCTTGCTGTATTAGCCGGAACCCTCGGCGGAACGACAGGACCTTTAACGTTATATGCACTCGGTTATTACGGTGGTCGTCCTCTATTAATAAAATACGGGAAATACTTCTTCATTAAAGAAGAACAAATTCAAAAAGCAGATGATTTCTTTGAGAAATATGGACCGGTTGTAGCATTTGTTGGACGCTTTGTGCCAGGAGTTCGAACGCTTATTTCTGTTCCATGTGGTATGGCGAAAATGAACATATGGAAATTTAGCATATATACATTTGTAGCAATGTTCCCGTTAACGACTTTGTATGTTTATTTTGGAATGAAATTAGGTCCACATTGGGAAAAGGCAGCGGACGTTGTTGGACAATATATGCTACCAATATTAGGAGGCGTTATTCTTATCGTTGCTAGTATCTTTGTCTATAAATATATGAAGAAAAGAAATAAAACGGAATCTATTTAGTCATTTGAATATTTTTTGAAAATAGATGAATAGTACAGGCAAAAGACTCTGAGGGACATACACATATAGGGAATATAAAAGAGAGAGGGGAAACAACTATGTCTTGTGAGTGCTCAGGGTCAGCATTAACTTGTTGTCCAGATAAAAATTATGTGCAAGATAAAGTGTGTAGTCCGTGGTCTGCTACTGTAGTTGCAACAGCAATTGATAATGTTCTCTATACAAATAATATTAACCAAAACGTAATTGGTACTGGCTTTGTTAAATATGATGTTGGACCAGGCCCAATTACTGTAGAGGTACTTGATTCTGCTGGGGGTACAATTGATACACAAACATTAAACCCAGGAACGAGTATTGCTTTTACGTATCGCCGCTTTGATAGTATACAAGTTGTGTTACCTGCAACACCTGCTGGAACGTATCAGGGAGAATTTTGTATTACAACACGTTATCCACTTTCATAGCAGAATAGGAGAGGATCGAAATGGGAATGAGAAGTTCCAGTTTGTCTTGTTGTTCTAATAAAACACTTGTGCAAGACCAAGTATGTACAGACTGGTCTATTACAGGTGCTGGTACTCAAATTGTATATACAAATAATATCACGCAAGAAGTATATGGTTCAGGTTACGTGAAGTATGATGTAGGTGCCAACCCGATTACAGTTGATTTTTTAGTAGGTGCAACAGTGGTTGATACAATTACTGTACAACCACAAAGTAGTGGTACTTTCACTGTCCGATATTTTACTACTGTCCGAATTACTACGACAGGAACGACTGTTAATCAAGGAGAGTTTTGTATTACAGTACGTTATCCAATCTCATAAAAAGCATACCGTGAACGGTATGCTTTTTATATTAAGGAAATAATGAAATTGGTATTCTATAAGCAACATGTAAATTCGCAACAGTACTTGCCTTCTAAATATAGTGAAGGATTACTTGTTATATTGATAATATTGATCGACTGTAGGTCTTTTCCTGTGTACGATATTGTATTACCAGGAAACACAGTGAAAATATTGGTTACTGTTCCAACGATTTGAATTGTAATTGCTTCGTTGCTGCTAGTACTATTGTAAACCGAGACAGTACCTGATATAAGTAGTATCCCATCACTTTGCCATAGTATCATTAATTGTGATGTATCTTTGGCAGAGGAGATGGTGTTATTAGTTATGAGGAAATTCCCTGCAAATTCATTTGTTACTCGCTCGCAATTTGGATTTGGAGGAGGGGGCGGTGGACAAGGGTCTGGACAAATAATAGATAAAGGAGCGAAACAGCCGATATTTTTTTTATTCTTCAATACAACCCCTCCTTTTAAGTTGTCTTTTATTACTATTAAATGTAAAAGCATGGCCGATGTGTTAAAAAAAGAAGGAAATATTAAAAATTAAGATTGTCTAATAGGCTTAAACCTTAACTTATCATTAGTGTTATAGAAAAGATTATATGTGAATAGTCATAGGAAAAGAATGATCAGACTCTTTTAGACAAAAGGTGGTTGTATACAATAGTACGAGTAATGTTGAACTTAATTTCTAATTAACTGTATATTTACAAAAATCTAATAAAGTTCATTTGTTATTTAAACGACATTAACATGTATTAGATAAAATAGCCCTTGTAATGAATCAATTATTATGAGGAGGATTCACGTGGACAGAAATGCTTTAAGAAAAGTAAAAGGCCTTATTGGATTATTAATGGTTTTTGTATTAGCATTCGTATCATTTCCATGGAGTACATCAGTCAAGGCGGAAGAGAAAAAGCAAGAAAAGGCATCAAGTGAGAAGAAGATAGTTTTTCCAGTTGTAAGTGATGTGCATATTAAAAACAGTGGAACAGATGATACGTTTCGCTGGAAAAGAGCGATTGAACAGTTTAATACACTAGCACCAAAGCAAGATGCATTTGTTATTGTAGGTGATTTCACAGATACAGGATCAGTGCAGCAATATGATCGTTTCATGCAAGTGTATAATGAAAATGCAAATAAAGATGCCGTGAGAATGAATTCTCTTGGTAACCATGATTATTGGAACGGTTTATCTGTAGAGGGCGCACAGAAGCGTTTCTTAGAAAAAACAGGTATGGAATCAATTTATTATCATAAAGTGGTAAAAGGTTATCACTTCCTTGTTATGTCTCCAGAGAATGGAACAACTCATGGCTATTATTCGGACAAGCAAATTAATTGGTTAAAAGAAGAAATGGCAAAAGCGCAAAAAGATGATCCAGAAAAACCGATTTTTATATTTTTACATCAACACATTAAAGAGACAGTATACGGTAGTCATGAATGGGGAACACAAGATAGCGCAAAAATTAATGCAGTATTAAAAGAATACCCACAAGTTATTACGTTTTCAGGTCATTCACATTATCCATTAGATGATCCGAGATCGATACATCAAAAAGACTTTACATCAGTTGGTACATCTTCAGTAAGTTATATGGAAGTTGAAGGTGGTAAAGTACAAGGGAATATCCCGCCAGGAGCTAGTACGTTAAGCCAAGGTTTATTAGTAGAAGTAGATGATAAAGAAGTAACGATTAATCGTCGTGATTTCCATACGAATTCTTGGACAGGCGAGCCTTGGAAAATTAAATTACCAGCAAAGAAAGACACATTTACACATGTAGAAGATCGTGATAAAGAAAAGCCTTACTTTGCTAAGGATGCAAAGCTTGCTGTATCAAATGTAACAGAAAATGCGGCAACAGTAACATTCCCACAAGCATTGGACAACCTCCTTGTTCACTCTTACCGTGTGCAGGCTAGAGATAAGCAAACGGGTGAAATAAAAAATAAATTGTTAGCATTCTCAGAGTTTTATCGTGATCCAGTGCCGAAAGATCTTACGTTTACGCTTGCGGGGTTAGATGGCGGGAAAACATATACACTTGAAGTCGTTGCAATTGATTCGTTTGGTAATGAAAGTGTGCAGCCGTTAACGGCAGAAATTACTACGAAAAAAGATGATATTGATCCGAATGTAAAAGTGCCAAAGGCTGATGTTTTTGATGTGAATTTTGCAGATGGTACATTTAAAGACAATTCACCATTTGGAACAAAAGGTGATGTGAAGGGCAATGTGACTATTGAATATGATAAAGCATTGAAAAAGAATGTTATGAAGTTAAACGGACAATCTAATACATTTGGATACCTTCCATTTTCAGCAGCACAAAAAGAGAAAGTAGCAAATACATTTACGTTAGAAACGGTATTTTCAATGAATCAAATCCGTGGACAAGGTATTTTGCAAAATACAGAGAGCGGTGGAATTGGATTTGAGTCTACCGGAAGCGGCTATGTTGAATTATGGGCTCACATTGGCGGCAGTTATAAACGTGTTGGAGTTCAATTAGAAGCAAACAAAACATATCACTTAACAGGAACGTATAACGGAAGTGAAGTAGCTATTTATGTCGATGGTAAAAAAGTAAATAGCCAACCAGCTACTGGGAAAGTATATCATCCAAATGTACCATTTGTACTTGGAGCGGATCCTGATAGTAACGGCAATGGTGGTATTCCGTTAAACGGTAAAATCGCGCTTGCGAAATTATATAGTAAAGCGTTAAGTTCTTCAGAAGTATTAGCAGCGTACAATGAGTTTTCTAACCGTACGAAGTTAGAGCAAGTAAATGCGTTATATGAAGAACTTGGAAAAGTAAAAGAAGTGTTAGCTGGTACGTATGAGTTTGGTGATAAGCCAGGTCAATATTCAAAGGAAGCATTTCAAGAACTAGAGAAAAGCTATAATAATGCAAAACAAGTGTTTGAAAATATAGGAAGTACGGGAGAGCAAATCGTTCAAACATATAACGAATTAAAAACAGCTAATGTAACATTTGTACAATCTAAAGTAGTAGAACAACCGAAAACACCGAAAGAAAAATTACAAATCAATATTGAATCTGCAAAAGTAGTAGTGAAAAAAGCGCAAGATGCAAATGTAACGGACGGTTCAGTGAAAGCACTGAGTCAAAAAATTACAGTGGCCGAAGCTGTAGTGAAAGATGTAAAAGTAAAAGATGCACAGGTAGAAACGATGAATCGTACATTAGAGTATACGATTTCACTCGTTGAAAAAAGCATAAACAAGTAAGAGAGAAGAAAAGAAGCTTATCATGATAGGCTTCTTTTTTGTTATACTAAAAATAGCATAGAATGAAGGAGCGAATAATTTGGAACAGAAAAAGCTAAAAAGAATTCTTGAATATGTATGGATCGCGGTTGTGCTCCTTGTAGGATATTATTTCTTAAAAGAAAAAAGTATATGGGTTTTATTTTTAATGACGTTTTTATTAGCGGGTTTAGGCACGTTATTTATTAATTTCTTCTTTGATAGTTTAAATGCCTGGAAGAATAAAAAGAAGGGAACGAAGTAAAGGAGGGAATATATGCAAAAGTGGAAGCTCATATATCAGGTGATTATTTTCCTATTGCTTGTAGGTATTGGAATTGTGAAATACGCAACGCCAATAGGAAATTGGGCATGGTTTACAGCTTGCATCGGCATATTTTTCATTTTACAATCGTTGACGAAAAAATATAATAGTACAGAAAGATAGCTCGCCGCTAAAACGGCGAGCTATTTTGTTATGCTTTTTTCTTTTCATCATTTGTTTTTTCAATAGCTAAATGACTATGTTTCCTAGAGTAGAAGAAATAGAAGCATAAGCCGACCATAAGCCAAACTGCAAAGCTAATCCATGTTGTTTTAGACAAATTGATCATTAAATATAAGCAGCAAAGAATCGCGACAACTGGTAATACAGGTACGAAAGGTGTACGGAATCCACGTTTTAAATCAGGGTGTGTTTTTCGTAAAATAAGTACTGCGCAGCAAACGAATGTAAAGGCTGTTAACGTACCGATGTTTACTAAATTCGCTAGCAAATGTAAGTCTAAAAGGCCTGCTAATAAAGCAGCAACAACGCCAGTAATCCACGTATTTAATAAAGGGATTTTTACTTTTTTATTTACACGTGCTAACGCTTTTGGAAGTAAACCGTCACGGCTCATCGCATACGAAACGCGAACTTGTCCATACATAACGACTAAGAGAACGGTTGTCATTCCAGTCATCGCTCCAACAGCGAGTAGTCCTGCAATTGTATCCTCACCAACGAAATGCAATGCAAATGCAACTGGATCAGAAACGTCTAATTGCGTATAAGGAACCATACCTGTTAAAACGAAAGATACGATCATATATAAAACAGTACAAATAAGAAGAGAACCGATAATACCAATTGGTAAGTCACGCTGCGGTTTTTTCGTTTCTTCTGCAGCTGTTGCGATTGCATCAAATCCTAAGAAGGCGAAGAACACAGTGGCAGCCCCAGTAATAATACCGTCGTATCCGAATGGGATGAACGGTGTCCAGTTTTCAGGTTTTACATATTTTGCACCTGCTACGATAAAAGCGATAATAACGGCTAACTTAATAAGAACCATAATATTATTAATGCGTGCGCTTTCGCGTATACCAAAACTTAAAAGGCCTGTAATAAGAAGTAAAATACAGACAGCAGGTAAATCGATGAGACCACCTTTTCCTACGCCGGGGGCCGAGGCGATTATGGCGGGCAGGTGTATATTGAACCCTTGTAGTAATGATTGCAAATAACCAGACCAACCGACAGCTACTGCTGCAACGGCAAGTAAATATTCGAGCATTAAACACCATCCGACGATGAAGGCGACGACTTCTCCGACTGTCATGTATGCGTAAGTATACACACTTCCTGAGACAGGAATAGAAGAAGCAAATTCAGCGTAACAAAAGGCTACACAAGCACAAGTAAATGCAGCAATAAGGAATGATAGCATAATACCAGGACCAGAATGTTTTGCTGCAACAATACCTGTTAATACAAAGATCCCTGTCCCAATTACGGCGCCGATTCCTAAAAATGTTAAATCGAGTGCAGTTAATGTTCTAGCTAGCTGCTTTGGTGATTCAGTACTAAGCGCTTTTTTTCGTAATAATGACTTCACTTTGGACTCTCCCCCCGTTTTTTCATTTCCATAACTGCGACTATAGTATGAGTCCATTAAAAAAGAGTAAGTAAGGAAGTGGAGGTGCAGTTATGGTATGTAGTTTTTTAAAATTGCTGGATTAATCTTAATATAATTCAGAATATTTTGTCAAATAAAAATATGACAAATAAAATGCGGATCAATAGGGGAAACTACTTGCAGAAATGGACGGGGGTTAACGACCCACTGATTAAAGTTAAAGTAGGAGCAGATGCTATGTTATTTTATTTTGAACTTGTCGTCATTTTACTTTGTACGAAATTAGCTGGTGACATTAGTGTAAGACTTGGTCAGCCTTCTGTACTTGGTAAGTTAATTGTTGGTATTATTATCGGTCCGGCTGTACTTGGTATTATTAATAGTTCTGAACTGATTGATGAATTGAGTGAGATTGGTGTTTTGTTACTTATGTTTATGGCGGGACTTGAAACAGATTTAGAAGAGTTAAATCGGAATTTGAAATCGTCGTTTGCAGTAGCGGCCGGTGGAATTATTTTTCCTTTCATCGGTGGTTATGTAACAGGATTGCTGTTTGGATTAATACAATCCCATGCCATTTTTTTAGGGTTATTACTTTGCGCAACATCGGTTAGTATTACGGTGCAGACGCTACGTGATCTAGGAAAAATGAATACGAGAGAAAGTACAACCATTTTAGGTGCTGCCGTATTTGATGATGTCATTGTCGTTATTTTATTAGCATTTGTAATGAGTTTTTTAGGAACGCAAGATGTGAATATAACACTGGTCATTGTAAAGAAAATTATTTTCTTTGTAAGTATTGTTTTTATTGCTTGGAAAGTCGTTCCTTGGATTATGAAAATGCTTGTCCCGCTTCGTGTAACAGAAGCGTTAATTAGTGCAGCTCTTATTATTTGCTTCTCTTTTTCTTATTACAGTGAAATGATGGGAATTGCAGGCATTATTGGAGCATTCGCAGCAGGAATTGCTATTTCTCAAACAGAGTATAAGCATGAAGTGGAACATAAAATTGAACCGATTGCTTATGCAATATTTGTTCCAGTATTCTTCGTAAGTATCGGAATGGAAATTACATTTCAAGGCATTGGAAGTCAGCTTTGGTTCATTATTATTATGACTCTCGTTGCGATTTTCACAAAGTTAATCGGATCCGGCTTAGGCGCAAGACTGACAGGATTTAATCGCCAATCTTCTATCAGTATTGGTGCAGGGATGGTATCACGTGGTGAAGTAGCGCTTATCATCGCAGCAAATGGACTTACGGCGAATTTATTAGCGAAAGAAAATTTCACAGCGATTGTTATTGTTGTTATATTGACGACGATTATTACACCGCCACTTTTGAAGAAATATTTTGTATAGACAGGAAGGGCTTATCTGATGTAGGTAAGCTCTTTTTTTATTCCCAAAAGCAATGATCATATAGCATGAAGGGTTTGTAATTATGGTAAAATCTATGTATGTGATATGACAAGGAGAGGGAAGTGTGAAGATTACGAAGGAGAAGGTTATCGGTGTAATCGTACTTATTGCAGTATGTATACCATTTACTGCATGGAAAGAATCAAAAGTGAAAGATTTTCCGGTTTCTATTTTTTCGGAAGAAGCAGATGGTGAGTACGGTCAGAAGCTGAAATATACTGCTTTTTTACCTGATGTTGCGATTTGGATGAACGGTTGGGAAAAGAAGTGGACAGAGGGGGAAAGAACTGTTTATCAAAAAGGGAATCGCATTGTAAATGTGTTTCATCCTCCTGGCGATGATGGTTATTACCTTCTTGAAGCAAGAGAAAATAAGTGAACGCAACCGTAAGAAGTGGAGGTTAAATAGTGAAAGCTTCAACATTACTATTTAAAATTGAAAGTAATATGGATCAATTTTCACCAGCTGAGAAGAAGGTTGCCATGTACATAATGGAGAATGCAGAGATTGTACCGAATTTAACGACGAAAGAAGTGTCAACGAATGCAGGAGCAAGTGAAGCGAGTGTCGTTCGCTTTTGTAAATCGATTGGAATCGGAAGTTTTAAAGCATTTAAGATAGCACTCGTTCGTGAATTAACGATTGCTGATTATAATATTAACGATTTTTCAGTGATGAATACAGAAGATGGACCGTATGATTTATTTAATAAAGTTACTTATGTGAATAAAGCTGCAATTGAGGCGAGTGTTACTGCAATAGATAAGAGGGAACTTGAGAAAGCAGCGGATCGTATTGTCAATGCGGGCAAAATTATATTTTACGGAGTAGGCGGATCAGCTACACCAGCAATGGACGGGGCTTATAAATTTACGCGGCTTGGATTTACAGCGATGATGCTATCTGATTTTCATATGATGTTGCCACTTGTGACGAATTTAAAAGAAGGCGATATATTTGTTGCGATTTCAACATCTGGTCGAACGAGAGATGTGCTTGAAATGGCGCAGTATGCAAAGAGACAAGGTGCAACTGTTATTGGAATTACGAAGCTAGATCAATCATCCCCCCTATATAAAGAAGCGGACATTCGTCTTTGTATGCCAGATGTAGAACAAGATCATCGTATTGCAAGTATTGCGTCGAGAATGACGCAACTGAATATGATTGATGCTTTATATGTGATTACTTTCAACCGAATTGGTAATAAAGTATTGGATCAATTTATGGAGACGCGAGAAGAAGCGTTGCGGTTACGGAAGTTAAAGTAGAAGAAAAGATGAGGAGACTCATCTTTTTTATTATCTTTGACACAAATATGTCATGTTGTGAAATTTTATTTCATAAAATAAGAAAGTGTTATTGATTTTTAGTTTCTTAAAGTTATAATAAAAGTGTGAAATATAATTTCAAAGAGGGTGGAAATATGTTAGAAAATTTATCGACAGAACATCGTAATGAGAAAACAATGAAACTGGATGAAATGAGCATAAAAGAAGTGTTGCAAAGTATGAATGAAGAAGATCGAACTGTTGCGTTAGCAGTTGAAAAAGAGATAGAACAAATTGAAAAGGTTGTACAGACTGTTATTAAATCTTTTGAAGAAGAGGGACGCTTAATTTACATTGGTGCTGGTACGAGTGGTCGTTTAGGTATCCTAGATGCAGTGGAATGTCCGCCGACATTTGGAACGGATGATAAAATGGTGCAAGGATTTATAGCAGGTGGATTGAAAGCGTTTACTAAGGCGGTGGAAGGTGCCGAAGATCGCGAAGAGTTAGCAGAAGAAGATTTAAAAAGTATTGGATTAAATGAGAAAGATACAGTGATTGGAATTGCTGCCAGTGGCAGAACTCCTTACGTAATTGGCGGCTTGAAATACGCACAGAGCGTAGGAGCGAGTACAGCGAGTATTTCTTGTAATAAAAATGCTGAAATAAGTAAATATGCAAATTTAAATGTGGAAGTAGAAACAGGTGCAGAAATATTAACAGGATCAACGCGTTTAAAAGCTGGTACAGCACAAAAATTAGTGCTGAATATGATTTCAACAGCTTCGATGATTGGTGTAGGAAAAGTATATAAAAACTTAATGGTAGATGTTCAATCCACAAATGAAAAGTTAGTAGAACGGTCAAAACGAATTATTGTGGAAGCAACAGGCGCTAGTTATGAAGTAGCGGCAGAGTATTATGAAAAGGCAGAACGTAACGTAAAAGCTGCAATTGTTATGGTGTTGTTGCAGTGTGAATATGGGGAAGCACTGGAGAAACTAAAATACGCTAAAGGGTTTGTGAAGAAAGCACTATAAAATAATAGGGAGGGGGATTCTATTATGAAGAAAGAAGAGAGAATGGCCAAGGAAATTTCGGAGCAACTTGGAGGAATAAAAAATATTCGTAGTATTGCTCATTGTATGACGAGACTGCGATTAACGCTTCATGATGAAAGTAAAGTAAATATGGACCTTTTGAAAAAAGTTGAAGGCGTTATGGGTGTTATAGAAGATGAGACGCTTCAAGTTGTCGTTGGTCCGGGAACAGTAAATAAAGTGGCAGCTGAAATGGAAGGTTTGACAGGACTACGAATTGGTGAGGTAGCAGATCATCACCTTGAAGATATTGGGCAAGAGATGAAATCAGAGATTAAGAAGAAAAATAATACACCGGTGAAAAACTTTTTACGAAAAATAGGAAGTATTTTCATTCCGTTAATTCCAGGACTTGTTGCGTCAGGAATTATAAACGGGATTGCTAACTTTGCGAAAAACGCTGGTGCTGATCCAAATGCAACGTGGTTACAAATGTTACTACTCATTGGCGGCGGTATCTTTACATTCTTAGGAATTTTAGTCGGCTGGAATACAGCGAAAGAATTTGGCGGGACACCGGTTCTTGGGGCAATTGCTGGTATTTTAATTTTCAACCCGGCGATGGCAAACGTAAAATTGTTTGGTGAAGCATTAGTGCCCGGACGGGGCGGATTATTTGCAGTTATTTTTGCAGCATGGCTTATGGTTGTAGTGGAAAGACAAGTTCGAAAAGCAGTGCCAAACGCAGTTGATATTATCGTGACACCACTCATTACTGTATTAGTTGTAAGTATCGTAACGATGTTAGCCATTCAGCCATTAGCAGGTTTCTTATCAGATGGTATTACGAGCGGAATTAATGCTATTTTAAATATTGGCGGAGCATTTGCTGGCGCAGTACTTGCGGGAACATTTTTACCTCTCGTTATGGTCGGATTGCATCACGGTTTAACACCAATTCATATGGAATTTATTAATCAAACACACGTAACACCTTTATTACCAGTGCTCGCAATGGCTGGTGCTGGCCAAGTGGGCGCAGCAATTGCGATTTATGTGAAAACAAAAAACAAACGACTTCGAAATGTAATTAAAGGTGGATTGCCAGTTGGCTTTTTAGGAATTGGTGAGCCGTTATTATACGGGGTGACATTACCACTTGGGAAACCGTTTATTACTGCTTGTTTAGGAGCGGCTGTCGGTGGTGCATTCCAAGCAGTTATGCAAACAGCTTCTCTTGGAATTGGCGTATCAGGGCTATCTTTAATTCCGTTAATTGCTGACAATAAATATTTACTCTATTTCTTAGGTTTAGTAATTGCATATGCTTTCGGATTTATCTTTACGTACTTCTTCGGATTTAAAGAAGAAATGGCAGAAAACATATAGAGAAAGGGATTCCTTTCTCTTTTTCTATTAATAGAAAGGGAGATTTATATGATCGGAGTTTCCATTTATCTTTCAAAAGAACGAGTAGAGAAACAAGAAGAGTGGCTAAAAGTAGCGAAGGAAAATGGGTTTACATCTATTTTTACATCACTGCACATTCCAGAAGATGATCCAAATACGTATAAAGAGTTAATTCAAATATTGGGGAAACAAGCTCTTGCACATGAAATGGAGCTAATGGTTGATGTTTCTCCAAAATCGTTACACCATTTAGGGCTAACATATGAAAATGTGGAAGAGCTATTGGACTGGGGCATTACCGGTTTAAGAATGGATTACGGCATTGCGCCAAAAGAAATTGCAAGCGTATCTCATAAGATGAAAGTAGCTTTAAATGCGAGTACGATTACAAAGTCATTTTGGAAAAGCTTACTTGAAGAACGTATACGAGTAGAGAATGTAGAAGCATGGCATAATTTTTACCCACGTCTAGAGACAGGACTAGCAAAGTCCTTCTTACAAAAACAAAATCAATATTTACAGAAGTGCAGAATAAAGACGATGGCATTTATTCCAGGAGATGCGGAAAAACGAGGTCCGTTATATGAAGGGTTACCAACGTTAGAAAAACATCGCAATATGCGCCCGCTTGAAGCGTACTTAGAACTTGTTCAAGATTGTGGTGTTGATAAAGTATTGATTGGAGATATAAGCGCAAGTTTGGAAAGTATGCAAGAAGTAGCTAGTGCGAGTAGAGGGATTATTCCATTGCGTTACAAATCATTTATAACTGATAAAGAAGTATTAAAAGTGGTGGAGCAAGTGCATACAAATAGACTAGATCCAGCTCGTGATGTTATTCGATCTGTAGAATCAAGGGAAGGAAATAGAGTGGTGTTACAGCCGATGCATACAATTGTAAGAAAGAAAGGCAGTATTACAATTGATAATGAATTGTACGGTAGATATGCAGGGGAGATGCAAGTTGCTACACATGATTTACCTGTAGATGAGAAAGTGAATGTTGTTGGAATAGTTGTGGAAGAGGACGTTTCTTTACTGCCTTATATTGGCGCTGGAAAAATGTTTCAACTTTTTCTATGCGATAGAATAAAAGCTTGAATTAGCGCTATTTTGTAGGAAAACATTATCCGTAAAACGGATAATGTTTTTTGTTTTCTTTAAAAAAGTATTTGACGAATGAAATAAAATACCGTATTGTTTTGACTTGTAAATAAAAGTTCACCATAACAAAACAAAAAGGAGAGTTCAAAATGAATCAATATATTGGGAATTTAATTATTCGTATCGTGTTAGGAGTTACGTTCTTTGCACACGGTTTAGCAAAGTTTCAATCAGGTATCGATAATGTAGCAGGATGGTTTACAAGCATCGGTTTACCAGGTGGCCTTGCATACGGCGTAGCAACTGTAGAATTAGTTGGTGGTATATTATTAATTATCGGTTTAGGTGTACGATATGTAGGATTGTTATTCGCTCTTATTTTAGCTGGAGCTATCGTAAAGGTAAATGGAGCAGCAGGTTTATTAGGAGATGGAAAGAATCCAGGATA
Organism: Bacillus sp. LH1; assembly: GCF_057924895.1. NCBI lineage: Bacteria > Bacillati > Bacillota > Bacilli > Caryophanales > Bacillaceae > Bacillus > Bacillus sp. LH1. Next base: position 848,901 of record NZ_CM175007.1, read on the forward strand.
TGAATTAGATCTTGCATTATTATCAATGGGTGCGTATTTATTCGTAGTAAAAGCAGAAGGATATGTAGATCGTTTCTTAAAAGAGAAAGTAATGAAAACGAAGTAAATTTTATTTATAAATTGTTGACTTGAAGAATTATTGTAACTATAATGATTACAACTAATGAATTACGAATGAAACAATTTAAATATTTTTTTACACAATATGTAACTGTATAGGTTACATCTTGTGTAAAAATAAATAAACGGGAGGAAGTAATATGCCTAAATCAAATTTAGAAATTATTCAAAGCACGTATGAAGGATCAGCTTCTTCGAATGCAAAGCATTTAGCAGAAGCCCTCTCTGAAAAAGTGGAATGGACAGAGGCAGAAGGTTTCCCGTATGGCGGAACATATACAGGCGTAGAAGCTATAATGGAAAATGTATTTAGCCGTTTAGGATCAGAATGGGATGATTATAAAGCAAGGGTAAATACATATCATGAAGTAAACGGAAAAGATGCAATTATTGCTGAAGGTATGTATTCTGGAGTTTATAAAGAAACAGGAAAATCATTTGAAGCAGAATTTGTTCATGTATGGCAACTTGAGAACGGAAAAATCGTGAAGTTTAAGCAATATGTAGATAGTCATATTGTTAGGGAAGCGATGAAGAGATAATGCTTTTTAAATGGATCTTAGGTATATGCATTACAATTATAGTAATTTTCTCGTCTATAGTTGGCGGAAAGAAATTGCTTGCATATGTGGAAAAAGAAAATGAAAATATTCAAATCGAGCGAGCGGCAAACGAAAAAGAGAAAAAAGCTGCAGAAGAAGCTCCGCAAATTAGTGAAGGTGAAATTATTTCTACTATGCATAAAATGGTGCACCAAAAGGTAAAATCCTCTGAAAAATGGGGATTTGTAGAGATGACAAAAAAGGAAATTTCTAATGTGAAAAGGGATATTGAAAATAGTACAGGTTTTCAATATAAAATGAAGTTATTTTCTATTATAAATAGATGGGAAAAAGGAGATTTTTCTCAAACTGTTGAGGAGCATAACTTTTTATGGAGCCTTCAAGGTGGAGATACTGGTAAGGCGACGGAACGTTTATCGCCAGAAGAGGAAAAACAGTATATAAAAGAAATGAAGAGTAAATAAAAACATCGCCAACCCAGATGACGATGTTTTTTCATTAAGAATGTTTTCGCATTAAAGGTCTAACAGGCTGAACGGCAACAGTTTTGAAATGAGAAAATAAATAACACCCTGTTACAACGACAATTGTCCCTAAAATTTGTATCCACGTTAATTCTTCTCCGAGGAATATGAATGCTAAAATGGCTGTGAAAATTGGATTGAAGTTTAGAAAAATACCTGATGTAGTTGCGCCTAATTTTTGTACACCAATATTCCAAAATACCATACAAAGAACTGTCGAAATAAGCCCAGTATATAAAAGTGATGTGATGAAAGAAGTATTTATATTTGAAACAGTGAAGCTACCTATGTTAAACGGTAGTAATAAAATAACGCCGAAAATACCAGAGTACAACGTTGCCATAAGTGGTGTAGTTGTTTTTGTTGCCCATTTACTACAAACAGAATAGATTCCCCAAATACAAACTGCTGCAATCATCCATAAATCGCCGCTATTAAAATGTAGTGAAAATAAAAGCGAGAAATCACCTTTTAATAGGACGAGGATAACCCCGAAGAATGAAAGAATCATGGATAGGATTTGAAGTGTATTTACTTTTTCTTTTAGAAATAATACTGAAAATAATGCGATTGAAATTGCATTCAATGTAGAGATAAGACCTACATTCGTAGCGGATGTTTTTTCTAATGCTAAAAATTGAAAGATGTTAAAAAGAGCGACCCCTGAAATTCCCATCAATATTAAAGGAAGTATTGCGGTACGTGGTGGAAGGATTTTCTTTTCTTTAAACCATACCATCGGTAATAAACAAACAATCGCAATCATCCATCTTAAATTTGTCAGTGTCATCGGCGATGCATGATCGACGAGTGATTTTCCAACGACAAAATTTCCTCCCCATAATAAGCTCGTTAGTAATAGTAAAAAGACGTAAAAATAAGGCATGCTAAAATCCCCTTTTTTGTAATCAATACGAATTGTAAATAATTTTAGCATTTTTCTTTATTATGTAATATATTCTTTTGTATAATGGTGAAAATTCGATAAAATCTTTAGTTGCGAATGATATTTACGGAATGATATTCAGTTTTGTGTAAGGTATAAGGTGTTTTTTCGAATAATCATCGGTAAGAAAAAAGGGGGAATTGTAATGGAGTCGTCTGTTATTAAAGTGTTGGATGATTTGGATGTACAAATTTTAGATATATTGCAGAAGGAGTCACAAGTAAGTAATGCAGAGCTGGCACGTCGCGTTAATTTATCACCGGCTGCGATGCATGCAAGAATAAAAAGATTGGATGGGGAAGGTTTCATCGATAAGCAAGTTGCGATTTTAAATCAAGAAAAGCTTGGGTTTGATTTATTATGTTTTATTTTTATGAGTACGAATATTCATCAATTTGACAAGTTGGAAGTGTTGGAGAAAGAATTAGAATCGATGCCGGAAGTGTTAGAATGTCACTGTTTAACAGGAGAGTACGATTATTTATTAAAGGTTGCAAATCGTGATCGTAAAGAACTAGAGCAGTTTATTAGAAAGTTGAATAAGCTTGGTATTACAAGGATACAGACAAGTTTAGCACTTCGTGAAATTAAATATTCGACGGTATTGCCGATACGAAATGAGGAACCGAGCATCGATTAGATTGCTTGGTTTTTTGTTTGTATAAATTGATTGACGAGGAGAAAAGAGAGATGTATTATTATATAAAATTATGAATTAAAATTCATTTTAAGTTATAAATATTAATATTGAGGGGCAAGGGGATGTAATATGAAAATCTGTAATGCAGTGACGAGTGATGTGAAAGAAATTTATAGTCTTATTGAGGTTTATGCAAAAGAGGGAGTTGTTTTACCACGTTCTCTTTTGTCTCTTTATCAATATTTGCAATGTTTATATGTTATGAAAGAAGATGAGAGAATTGTTGGAGTTGCTGGATTGCATGTATTAGGAGAAGATCTTGCAGAAATACGATCGTTAGTAGTTTCGCATACATATGCAGGGAAAGGGATAGGGCGTATGCTCGTAAATCATGTAATGGAGGAAGCTACGAAAATAAATGTAAGAAGAGTAATTTCCTTAACATATGAAACAGTATTTTTTCAAAAGTGTGGATTTGATTTTATAAATAAAGAAGCGTTGCCAGAGAAAGTATGGATTGATTGTAGACATTGTCCAAAGGTGGATTATTGTGATGAAGTGGCGATGGTGCGGTATGTTGGATGAAAATTTTATAGAGAAAAAGTTCCCACTATTATTTACATATATAGTGGGAACATATATTTCCATAAGAAATGGACAGGTTATTAAGAATTTGAATTCTTTTGTCTCACGGCAAAATTATAAAGTGGATCTTTAAGTTCATAGTTATACGTTAAACCGTCGACAATTCCTACAACTTTATCATTATCATAAAGGTCGAGCATAAATTGTGCCATTTGTTTTGCAGTGTGGAATTTTGGTACAACATTATCATATTGGAATTCATCAATATCAAATGAACGCTTCGCAAATTCTGTTTCAGTTGCAGCAGGAGCTAAAACTTTTGCTTGCAGTTTTGCGCCTTGTTCTTTCAGTTCGTGAGACAGCCCTTCTGTAAATGCACTTACATAGAATTTCGTAGCGCAATACGTAACAGCATCAGCAACAATTGTGTATCCGCCGCCCGATGAAACGTTAATAAGCTGTGTTCCATCAATCATTGAATAATCTCGAACGAAAAGAGAAGAGAGTATTGTTAGTGCTTCTATATTGACATGCAACATCGTCTCTATTTTATTTAAATTTTGTTCAGCAATTGAGGCGAAATTACCAAAACCTGCGTTGTTAATCCACGTTTCAATTTGAAAAGCTTGTAGGCTTTCATAAAGTTTATAAACATCTTCAGTCACAGATAAATCAGTTTTTCGAATGACAACATCCAACTCAGGATGCATTTCGTTAATTTTCAATTTTAATCCGTTTAATTCTTCTTGTCTTCGAGCTACAAGTACTAAATTTTTTCCGCGAGATGCAAATGCTAAAGCTGCTGCATAACCAATTCCGGAACTTGCGCCAGTAATAACCGTGTATTTCATATAAAATCCCCCTAAATTCAAATTCATTTATGGTTAGATTGTATTTGTTAGAGTATACTCTAAGTCAAACGTTTTTTATAAATTTGATACGGTTATAAAATATATGAGGGTAAGCATGTGAAGGGAGTTTTAGTATGTACACAATTAGCGAGGTAGCAAAATTATTAGGCGTGAGCACACATACACTACGTTATTATGAAAAGGAAAATATATTAATTGCAAATCGTGATACAAATGGAAATCGACTTTACGAAGAGTCACATATAAAGTGGTTGCAGTTTGTAATGAAATTAAAACAAACGCAAATGCCAATAGCGAAAATAAGAGAATACGCTAGATTATATACAGAAGGGGAGCATACAACAGAAGCTCGTTTACAGCTCCTAGAAGATCATAGGAAATCTATTCAGATTCAAAGAGAAAACTTAGAGGTTACAGAGAAGATGCTTGAGAATAAAATTCGTGCATACAAAAACTTATTGGAAAATAAATAGATGGTTGTTATGTGATGAAAAATGGATTTGATCTATGAGTATTTCATCATAGTGTGCGGACAAATAAAAAAGAGCAGCTAGCAAAAGCTAACTGCTCCATTCAAGGGATCTCTCCAAGGGGGAGTGGAGAAAATATTATGTTACTAGCAGTATTGACAGATTATTAAGAAATATACAAATCAGATGAAAGAAATTTTAAATAAACTTTCGGCATTGACAGTTTTTAAAATGTTCATGTACAATATATATGAATGACATTCAGTCATTTTTATGTGACAGGATGCAGTTAGCTTAGAAATGGAACAAATACAATGGTAAATGAGGATGATAGTTGTTTTTATATAGTATTGATGAAAGAGTATATTTTTTTAAAATAAAAATGACTGATAGTCAGTCATAAGAGGTGAGAGGTATGAAAAATAGAGCTTGGTTATATGTCATATTAACATGTATCTTTGAAATTTTTTGGGTGTTTGGTTTTAATACAGCCAATACTTGGTGGCATTGGATTATTATTTTAGGAGTTATCGCTGTTGATTTTCACTTCCTTTCTAAAGCGTGTGAACATCTTGCAACAGGGACTGTATATGCTGTTTTCGCCGGAGCTGGTACGGTAGGTACTTTCTTAATGGATGTATTTCTTTTCGGTGGAAGTTTCAGTGTAGGGAAGTTATTTTTTATCGTGATGGTTGTAGCTGGCGTTATCGGTTTAAAGCTAGCTGATAATAAAGAAGAAACTGTGGAAGGAGCTGCTTAAAGATGGGTTGGTTTTTCGTATTTTGTGCTGCAATTAGTGAAATAGTCGGTGTGATAGGTCTTAAAATGTACAGTAAAGATAAGACATTAGCCAATGGTGCAATTTATATCGGTGGGTTTGCTACATCCTTCGCATTTTTGTATACTTCCTTCTTATTTTTACAAGTAAGTGTCGCATATGCGGTTTGGATTGGTATCGGAACAGCAGGTGCAGTTTTGTTAAACATGTTCTTGTTTGGTGAGTCGAAAAGTAAAGCGCGTATCATTAGTGTGTTTCTTATTGTATGTGGAGTGACAGGATTAAAGGCACTTTCTTAAAGATATATTGCATTTTTATCTCCTAATTGTTTATTAGGAGATTTTATTATAAAAAAATGATTTCCTCTTAGAGTTCACTATCATTGACAGTACAATCGATTATCTTATAAAATGAGTGACAGTCATTCAATATGCGTGTGAAAGGGTTTAGATGATGAATAAAAAAGAGAAAATTGTCTATGCAGCTATTGAAGTGTTTCAGGAAAAGGGCGTCGAAAAAACGAAGATTTCTGATATCGTGAAATTAGCTGGCATTGCGCAAGGAACTTTCTATTTATATTTTCCTTCTAAGCTATCTGTTATGCCTGCAATAGCAGAAGTGATGGTTGAAAAGATGATACTTGCAGTGAAAGAAAAAGTACAAAAAGATGTACCTTTTTCAAATAAAGTGGCACAAGTAATCGATGCGGTGTTTCACTTTATAGAGGAATACCGTGAAATACAAGCTTTAATGTATGCAGGTCTTGCATCTACTGAACATATAAAAGAGTGGGAAGCTGTGTATGAGCCTCTTTATATGTGGTTAAGCGAATTTTTAAGTGAGGCGAAAGAAGCCGGTGAAATTCGTGATTCGGTTCACGCAGAGCGAACAGCGAAGTTATTTATCGCTCTTGTTGAATCAGCAGCGGAACAAGTTTATTTATATGATCATAAAGATGATGAGCAAGTGGATTTGCAAAAGGCAGAAGTACTAGATTTTTTAACACATGCACTACATATAAAGAAGTAGTAAGATGAACCTGTCTGAAAAGGTAGGTTCATTTTTGAGGAAAACTGAATGATAGTCATTCACCTAATACTTATGTATGTGTAGAAGGATAGAGTGAAATTCTAATGAGTGGAGGCATCCTCACTCATTACTAGCCCGCAAAGAGCAGGATAAAGAAAAAGCTTCTTGGGTATTATTTTTTGAGAGGAACTTATGGGAAGAGGTGTTAAAAAGTGAAGAAACCGATAAAAGAACAAAAGATGGTATTGGTTATTCTTTTGAGTAATATATTTATCGCTTTTTTAGGGATTGGATTAATCATTCCGGTTATGCCGTCCTTTATGAATGATATGCATTTAACAGGGAAGACGATGGGATATCTCGTTGCAGTGTTTGCAATGGCACAGCTCATTACTTCACCTATTACAGGCCGATGGGTTGATCTTTACGGTAGGAAGAAAATGATAATCATTGGATTATTTATTTTTGGTGTTTCAGAGCTTCTTTTTGGATTAGGAAAAGATGTGTGGATGCTTTATGTGGCAAGGGTATTAGGCGGAATTAGTGCTGCTTTTATTATGCCTGGTGTTACGGCATATGTTGCGGATATTACATCTATTCAGGAACGTCCAAAGGCGATGGGATACTTATCTGCGGCTATTAGTACTGGATTCATTATAGGGCCTGGAATCGGCGGATTTATTGCAGAATACGGTATACGTGTGCCGTTTTTCGTTGCAGCAGCAATTGCTTTTATAGCATGTGTGATTTCAATCTTTATTTTAAAAGAACCGTTAACGAAAGAAGAACTTGCAGAGATTTCTTCTAATACGAAAGAATCAAGTTTTATTGGTGATTTAAAGAAATCATTACATCCAATGTATGCAATTGCATTTATTATCGTATTTGTACTCGCATTCGGATTATCGGCGTATGAAACTGTGTTTAGCTTATTCTCAGATCATAAATTTGGTTTCTCGCCGAAAGATATTGCAGCAATTATTACAATCAGTTCAATCTTTGGGGTAGTTGTGCAAGTATTTATGTTTGGCAAATTGGTAGACATGTTCGGTGAGAAAGTATTAATTCAAATATGTTTAATTGTAGGTGCAGTATTAGCATTCGTCTCAACTGTAGTCTTTAATTATTGGATTGTACTTCTCGTTACTTGCTTCATTTTCTTAGCATTTGATTTACTTCGTCCAGCTTTAACGACGTTTTTATCAAAAGCAGCTGGAAAAGAGCAAGGATTCGTTGCTGGAATGAACTCGACTTATACGAGTTTAGGAAATATCGCAGGACCAGCGATGGGCGGAATATTATTTGATATGAATATTCATTATCCATATGCATTTTCAGGAGTTGTTTTAATAGTTGGTCTCGCTATTACATTTATGTGGAGAGAGAAACAGTTGGCTGAAAGTTTTGCGAAGTAATGAAGCCCCTTACGACTGTAAGGGGTTTTTGTTTTATAAACTTAACCCAAACCGTTTTAATTCAATAAAAATCCCCTCTAATTGTTTTCCTTTATCCGTTAATGTGTACTCTACACGAGGCGGAACTTCTGGATATACTTTTCTCGTTATAATGCCTTGCGATTCTAATTCTTTTAGTCGAAGCGATAATGTTTTTGGACTAATCCCATCCATTGATTTTTGTAAATCACTAAAGCGTAATGTTCCTTCGATAAGAAGATCACGAATGATTAAAAATGTCCATTTTGTACTAATTACATCAAGCGTTTTAGCGATAGGACAAGGTATGCCAGGTAAACCTTTCGTTAATTCAACTGGATCTATATTGTTCATGGAACAAGCCTCCATAAAATTTTTTTGGATGAATTTGCTTTATAGTATCACAAAACTATACTTTTGGTAACTATATGAAAAAAATATCACTACTTCCATAAATGAAGTTAGTGCATATACAATAGCAATACGAAACATAAAGGATTTATATGAGGAGGTGGTGATTTCCATGGGGATAAAAAAGTTATTTGGATTCCTTAGTTTGTTTGTTATTTGTATTGTGCTTGTAGCATGTGGTGTGGAACAAAAAACTGAAGTCCAGTTATTAAAAGAAATGCCAAGGCCAAAAGCAATGACAATTGATCCCTCACTAAGTAAAAAAGAAGCGACAGAAATGGTTCATGCGGCGCAGCGTTTTTATGCATTTTGGGATACAGGTAAGGAGGAACTTATTCCGCAGACTGTTACTGAAAAATTTTTCGATAATACATTGCCGAAAGGGCGACCACAAGGCATTGAAGGATTAAAGTTTGCAGCGCAAAATTTTCGTAAAGTTGTGCCTGATATACATTGTGAGATTGAAGACTTATTAGTTGTTGGTGATAAAGTAACAGCCCGTCTTTCTTTTACAGGAACGCATAATGGTAAGAAAATTAATTTTTTTGCAATTGATATTTTACATGTGAAAGACGGAAAGATAACGGAAGATTGGCATTTAGAAGATAATCTTACACTACAGCAGCAACTCGGCTTAATAGCCGAAGGATAGATCATATAGGGGAGAGAAAAGTAATGAAAAATATATTTATTATAAATGGACATGAAAAATACGGTACAAAGGAAGGACGATTAAATAGAACGTTAGTAGATTATATGGTTACTGTATTAGGCGAGAATCATCATGTGAAAACAACAACGATTCAAGATGGTTACAATATTAAAGAAGAACAAGATAAGTTTTTATGGGCCGATGTTGTTATTTATCAAACACCGATTTATTGGTTTAGTGTACCGGGCTTATTTAAAACGTATATGGATGAAGTATATGAATACGGTTTGTTCTTTAAAGGTGCAGATGAATATGGAACAGGTGGTTTATTAAAAGAGAAAGAGTATATGTTCTCTACAACTTGGAATGCACCTGAAAAAGCATTTGGAGATAAGACGAAGTTCTTTGAAGGAGAAAGTTTAGAATCAGCGCTTAGTCATTTACACCGCGTGCAAAAGTTTCTCGGTATGAGTCCGTTAAAGAGTTTTGCTTGTTATGATGTGGTGAAGAATCCGGATATTGAGCAATATTTATTGAACTTGAAAGATCACTTAGATGAAGTAATTAAATAATAGTTTATATTTGTATGTGAAGAAGGTACTACTAAGGATGTAGTACCTTCTCCTTTTATAAAAACTCACACTTTAATGCGTGGATGGCTGTATCCATAACTTCGCAAAATTTGCCCAACCGAATGAATCAATTGTTACGTTTTTTAAAGAAGAAGGGTATGTTTTTCTTTTTAAAACGTGATAGTTAAATAAAATGATGTATTCTGCTTGTAAAAACTCTTCAATCTCATACATGAGTTCATAACGCTTTTCTTTATTTTCTTCTAGTAAAAATGTATCTAGTAAACAGTTAATTTGTTTTTCGTAGTGCGGGTCTATGAACCGATTTACGAAGCAACTTTTATTTTTAAATACATTTAAGAATGCAATTTCATGATTGGCAGCAAAGACTTCTCCCATGAAAATAATATCAGCATGTTTATCAATAGAGCGATCCATATAATCTGAAACGGGAAATGGGTGAAGCGCTACTTGTATACCTAAACTTTCACATCGTTCTTTTAAGAAATATGCATCATTTGCACTATCTTTAAATGCGAAGAAGTAAATATGTATCGTTTCTCCATTATATGTACTCTTTTTCAAATACTCTTTTGCCTTTTCTAAAGAGTAGGATCTTCTTGTTGCAAGGCGGCTTCTATCAGGGAAGAAGCTTGATGCAGCAATTGTCCGTCTACCCTCTATGTTACGAAGTATCATTTCAACATCATATAGTTCTCTCCAAGCTTTTCGAAAGTAAATGTCGTGATGAGGACCAGGTTTTTTAAAGTTGAAGCTAGCATAAATACAACCTATTTCTTCTATTTGTATATCATGCCTTTCATTTTCCTCTTCGTTTGGTAGTTCATAATCAGCATCTATTTGCACATGGTCAGGAATACCCCAAAATTCAATACGGTCTAATAACGCGCGCTCTTTAAAATAATGGGTGAACGCTTCGAGTACGATATTATCTTCAGAGTAATGAGCAAGTTTGAAAGGTCCAGTACCTATATAATGATGATTTTGAATACTCGTATCACGCGGTAAAATTGCGAGCTGCATGGAACTTACATAGTGTAAGAAAAATAAATTTGGTTTTGCTAAATGGAATCGAATTTGCAGTGGTGATGGTGTTTCAATTTGAATAATTTCTTCTGTTAACCATTCGAAAGGGGATTGAACTTGTTTTAGTCTTTCAAATGAAAATTGTACATCTTTAGAAGTTAAAATTGTTTCGTTATGAAAATATATATCTTTTCGTAAATAAAAGGTCCACGTAAGTCCATCTTCACTTAATTCCCACGTATGCGCAATGTGAGGCTCCATTTTTTCAGTAACATCGTTATAGACGACTAACGTATCAAAAATTTGACTCGTAAGATGGCTCTCTGTAGTTACAGCCACAAAAGCCGGATCTAATGGGAATATCTTTCTCGATATAGGAATCTTTAATACGTCGTACATATCATTTGAAGGTTCGTATCCAAAATGATGATGTAGTTTATTTTCTATCTTTTTTTGAAGTGCAAGGGGTAGAGGTTCTTTTAAAAGAAGAAAAACATCCTTTAATTTTTCTTGCGCTAACAGTTCATCTGTATAGGATTCAATCGCTTCTACGAAATTATGTATAAATAGAATTTCCGTTTTATTTCCGCGGCCTCGCCCTGGAGTCCAGCTAATTAATTGTTCCTCGCTCATTTTCTTTAATAAAATCTTTACGTTTTTCGTACTGCAATATAAAACATCCGCTAATTCTTGTAAGCTATTTTGTATATGTTTTTGATCTTGTGCATGTAGTCTTAGTCTAATGTAATAGTCCATAATTTTCATATATACACTTCCTTCTATCTATAAAAGGGGAAACTCTTTAGAATATTCTAACCTTTTTCTTCCTTTTTTTCAAAGTAAAATAAGTAAGCATAAGGAGGAGGAAACAATGGGATTTTGGAGTATGCATCGAAATATAAAAATTAGAATTATAACTTCGTTTTTAACACGTACTGTGTCCACGATGATTTTTCCATTTATGGCGATTTATTTTTCAATAAAGTTAGGTAGTGCGATTGCTGGTGCTTTACTACTCATTAATGTCATAGCTTCATTAGTAATTGGTTTATACGGTGGATATGTTGGGGATCGGCTTGGGCGTAAAAAGGTTATGATTATCGGTCAAAGTATACAAGTCATTTCTATTGCTTGTATGGGAGTTGCGAATTCGGATTATGTAGATTCACCGTGGTTAACATTTATCTTTATGCTAGTGAATAGTTTAGGATCTGGACTTATGAATCCTGCGACAGAGGCGATGTTAATTGATGTGAGTACACCTGAAAATCGAAAAGTAATGTATAGCATTAATTATTGGGCTATTAATTTATCCATTGCGATTGGAGCAATATTTGGTGGGTTACTATTTGAAAACTATAGATTGCAATTGTTTATCGTATTAACGCTTGTTGCAATTATTACTTTATATGTGATGACTGTATATATGGAAGAAGTGTATGTAGTGAGAAAAACAGTAGAGAAGAAAAATGTATTAAAAGGTATGGCAGATAGTTATAAAGTCGTGATGAAAGATAAAGCATTTTTAATTTTTTGTGCAGCGAGTATATGTACATTGTCTTTAGAGTTTCAAATTAATAATTATTTAGGTGTGCGCTTGCAGAAGGAATTTGAAACGGTGCACTTTTTATTCGGGAATGGTATTACGTTTGATTTAACAGGGATTCGCATGCTGAGCTGGATTTCTGCAGAGAATACAATTTTAGTTGTGTTATGTTCAGCACTTCTTATTAAAATGCTGAAAAGCTTCAACGATTTGAAAATCTTATATGTAGGTTTATTCATTTATACAATTGGATTTACAATACTCGGAACGAGCAATAGCTTATGGATTTTATTAATTGCAGGGCTTTTCCAAACGGTAGGTGAGATGATGTATGTGCCAGTGCGTCAATCTATTATGGCAGATATGGTGCCAAATGAGGCAAGAGGTTCTTATATGGCGATTAACGGAATGGTCTTTCAAGTGGCAAAAATGAACGGGGCATTAGGTGTTATGCTAGGTTCATTTATTGCCTCTTGGGGCATGAGTGCTCTGTACTTTATCGTTGGTATGAGCAGTATTTTACTATTTATGAAAGCGATAGGGAAAGAGAAGTATGAGGATGAGAGAAATGTTTCTCAAATTGGATGAAACTATATAAAAAGCGAACCAGTTATACTGGGATTCGCTTTTTATATAATTTTTAGAACGGATCAACTTCAGCTAAATTTGGAGTAGTACTAGGCTGTAGCAAAAGATTTTTTAATGTGCCTACTTCAGAAAGCGTTACTAATATGTAGCCACTAATCAGTACAATTAGCCCAATAACGCGTAACGTTTGTAAGCTCACTTCATTATTATTCGTTTCCGTTGGATTTGGGGGCGTTGAAGGTGGATTGTTATTCATAAATAAGGCTCCCATCTTTTGTATTTATATATGTGCGAAATCATTATTTAACTTATGGATAGGAATTATATAGTCATTTTCACTATATGAGAACTGCCTATGAAAAGTGATAAGGAATTTTTGGGCGAGAAAAAGGGGGAATCCAAAAGATTATTAAAACTGAACTTTTGGATTCCCCTCTTTTTATTTATCTTGCTATTTGTGGTGGTCGGATTGCCTGTAAACGACCAGTTGGTGGGGGCTAATTAATCAGTGGGGGATGAATAAAACCTCACTGATTAACTATTTTCATGTAAATAAAAGGAGGTTAGTTATCCTAATATACGCAACGATTCTTCAATAAACGCTGGGATGTCCTCTGGCTGTCTACTTGTTACTAGCTGATTTTGACATACGACAACCTCTTTGTCATGAAAGTTCCCGCCGGCATTTTTTAAATCGACTTCAATAGATTTATATCCAGTTACATCACGTCCTTCAAGTGTTTGTGCAGTGATGAGTAGCTGAGGTCCGTGACAAATAGCGAAAACGGGTTTGTCCGCATCCATAAATGCTTTACTAAAGCGAACAAAACGTTCATCTGCACGAAGTATATCTGGGGAGAACCCGCCTGGTATGAAGAGGGCATCAAAGTTTTCTGGAGAAACATCGTCAATACTTTTATCAATTACGACTTCACTTTTTCCTTGTTTACCGTGTACCGTTTTCCCTTTTTCCATTTCAATAGTTGTTAATTCATATCCCTTTTGTTTAAAAGCTCCTACTGGCTCTGTGTATTCTGTGTCCTCGAAATAATCCGTTATTAAAATAGCAATTTTTTTACTCATTCTAATCCGCTCCTTATATTATATTATATTATCGGTTCCAGAATCTTCCTTGGGCAATACCTTCTATAAATGATTCAATTGAAGTGTTTGTTAAGTTATAAACTCCTGCTCCATCTAATTTAATTTTACTATTGTCCAAAGCATGAGGATTACTAAGGACATGAGCTATCGGTTTAAAATGTTTAAAAGTAGTTTCTGTAAATTCTAAAACAGGGGGGTGAATGACAGACTCACTACTAAACACTAATACTGCATCAAAAAGCGAAGAGTCTGTTGTTGTATAAGTATCAGTTACTTTAATGGAATCATTGAAATGATAAATTTTATTATCTATGATGCTATAGTTCATTCGGTGCTGTGCAAAAGCTTGAATCCATTCGGACAGAAGGGAGACGCTTGGGTCACCATTTAATAGAATTGCGACATTTTTAGAATCAGATTTAAAAATAGTATTGGACATACTTAGTGCAGGTGATTTTGCATCTGAATTTACTTCGTGATTTTCTTTAGGTAAAGGAGCTCCAACAATGTTAGCGACTTCTTGTGCTAATTGACGATCGACGTGGTTTAGGAGAGCAATTACATTTGCCTTCACCATGTCTGATTTACACTTCCCAACTTCAAAGCAAAAAGCTTCTTTTAGGTGCTGCTTTTCAATAGGGCTCATACTATTGTAGAAAAGTTTAGCCTGAGAATAAAAGTTAAGAAAGCTTTTACTACGACCTCTAATTTTATGCCCATCAATCTTTTCTTGATAATGTTCATATCCTCCTTGTTCGGCTTGGACGGTTGCAGGTTGATTGTTATTTAATCCGTTAGGATGATAGCTTGTTTGACCGCGATGAATCTGCATTTGATGCATACCATCACGTTGATTATTATGAAAAGGACATACGGGTTGATTGATAGGGATTTGATGGAAATTAGGGCCCCCTAAACGAGATAATTGTGTATCTGTATAGGAGAATAATCTTCCTTGCAGAAGAGGGTCATTTGAAAAATCAATACCTGGTACGACATGACCAGGGTGAAAAGCTACCTGCTCTGTTTCAGCAAAGAAGTTATCAACATTTTTGTTCAATGTCATTTTACCAACTAATTTTACGGGAACTTCTTCTTCTGGCCATAATTTCGTTGGATCTAAAATATCAAAATCAAATTTATGTTCATCTTCTTCTGGAATTAACTGTAATCCAAGCTCCCATTCAGGATAATCCCCTTTTTCAATTGCTTCGTATAAATCTTGACGATGAAAATCAGGATTTTTCCCAGCAATCCTTTGAGCTTCATCCCATACTAATGAATGAACCCCAAGGGTAGGTTTCCAGTGAAACTTTACGAAATGGGCTTTTCCTGCTGTGTTAATGAGTCGAAATGTGTGAACTCCAAAACCTTCCATCATTCGTAAACTACGCGGAATAGCTCGGTCGCTCATTTGCCACATGACCATATGAGTGGACTCAGGATTATGCGCAACAAAGTCCCAAAAGGTATCATGAGCGCTAGCTCCTTGAGGAATATCATTATGTGGTTCTGGTTTAACTGCATGGACAAAATCAGGAAATTTAATAGCATCTTGGATAAAGAATACGGGCATATTATTACCCACTAAATCATAGTTTCCTTCATCTGTATAAAATTTTGTGGCGAATCCGCGTACATCTCTTACTGTGTCGTTGGATCCTTTAGAACCTTGAACGGTTGAGAACCGTACAAATACAGGTGTTTTCTTTGAAGGATTAGTAAGAAAATCTGCTTTCGTATATGCTTCTAACGATTCATAAAGCTGAAAATAACCATGAGCGCCAACTCCGCGTGCATGAACAATCCTTTCAGGAATTCGTTCATGATCAAAGTGGGTCATTTTCTCGCGAAAGTGGAAATCCTCCATTAAGGTTGGGCCTCTTAAGCCCATCTTTAAAGAAAATTCATCCTCGGCTATTTTTACTCCTTGGTTTGTTGTTAAAGCATGTTTGCGTTGATTATCCGTAACATGGTGCTTCAATTGCTCCATTTTTTTATTCACAATATAGGCCCCTCCTTTACTTTGTTAATTTAATAGATACCCTTTTTATTAGGACGTAAACATGTATTATGATTTTTGTATGTAAAAATCATAATACATTGGTTGTGCTGGTGATTCTTGTTTGAGGAAGAAAAATAAAAAGGCCAAGGAGAAAGTTTATTTTCTCCTTGGCTTTTAAGATAATTCTTTTCGTTAAAATGCGGAAATTCTTTGCTTCGTTTTTGGTACAATAATAAATTTGATCCCGAGTAACCCGACAATCATAATGATAAGGATATGTAAAAATTGACCTGTAGCAATGAGTATAACACTCGAAAATACAATGAGTTGAATACTTAGCAATATAAAGATTAAGTGAAGAAATTGCTTCATCCTTTCTTCAGTATGGATTGGATATAATGCCACAATAATATTTCCCGAAAAATATTTCCATAGTGAACGGAGCTGCATAGAGATCATATATAGAACGATGTAAGTGATAGAGCCTTTTACGTATATATTTGGTATGAAATATAAGGCGAAAGCACCGATCAATCCTAAGCGAATATATATACCGAAATAATCATTTCCACGTAAAAATGCTAATGTATGTAAATAGAAGAAAGTTGCTCGTTTTTTATGTAATAAAGGTTCAATCCAATTTGTAAGCCATTTTCTTTTATTTACTTGTTTATTCAGTTGCGGAACATCTGTGAAAATGCTAGCAAATTGATAAAAACGAACGTTCATTTTTTCTTCTTGCTCGATTATGTAATCCCACGGTATTCGTTTTGTAGGCTGTTTTTTCGTATATAGAAGTAGGAAAGCAAGTAGTAAGAGTAGTCCGCCCAATATGAGAACATTTGCGGAATAAAACAGCATGTAAATGATTAGGGCGTTACAAGTAATACGAATGATTAGCCATATATTTTTTTCGTGACTATCACGCCACATCCAATGTATGTACATGTTCCAGGCTTTCGTAATCATTAACACGATAAAGATTGTACATAAAAAAGGTACAGTTAATTGCAATGATTGCATAGCAAGTGGAACGAGAATAAGGAACGTAAATAATAATGGGAAAAGCTGCATGATGTAATTGTATAGAAGAGATTTTTTAAAATAAGATGTTAATTTCTCTTCTAGTGCTAGTAAATAGACAGCATCAGGTTTTTGAATAAATGTACGGATAGGGCATCTCGTTATAATGAATGTAAGTACAATCGTTATAATTATTAAAGATATTCCTTTAGAAGGAGATGCTTTTAGAAACTGAGCATAATAATATGCACCAACGCATGAAATAAAGATAAAGCTATATAGTAAACCGTTAATCATACGTGCAAAGTATGTAATGATATTTTGAATATGTTGTTGGAAGCGACTGCTCCATAGCGATTCGATTGACATGTTTTTCACCTCTTTGTTCTATTATATATGTTTTACAAAAGAAAAAACGAGCAAATTGCGTTATGCAACTTGCCCGTTTTTCTTTTCGTTATTTTTTTTCTGATCACGATTCATTAATGGATAGAAAGCAAATCCGATTACGAATAAACCAATTCCGAGAAGGAACGTTTTTATATCGGATGCGCCCGTTTTAATAACCCATAGTGCGTAGCAAAGTGCGATAACTGCGACTATGCCATCTGTAATTCTTGCCCGCATTTCATTTTTATATGTTTCACCAGTTGCGACTAGTTTTAACTGGAAGATTGGTGAAACGAGATATGGAATGAGGTAGGCCAGTGTCGATACGGTAATAACGAATGTATAAGCTTCCGCAATGGTTCCTGATAATGTTGAGAATAGGAATACTTGCGACATAATGTTTGTTAATCGTAATGAGTAAATTGGACTTCCTTTTTTATTTGTTTTTGTGAAGAAGGAAGGGAAGAAACCTTCTTTTGCTGCTTGATAAGGTACTTCTGAGCTTAATAAAATCCAGCCTAAGATAGAACCGAACAGGGAAGTAAGAGCAAGTAATGCCATCAGTTTCCCGCCGCCGTGACCCATTGCAGCGTTTAGTGCATCTGCTAATGGACGTTCAGAAGCTTGTAATTTATCAACGTGAAGTACACCCATTGTTAAAATTGTGATTCCTAAGTAGATGGCAACTGTAATAAGTAATCCCGCAACTGTTGCGCGTTTTACCGTTTTTGGAGAAACAGCACGGTTTGATAAAAGAACAGCTGATTCAATTCCGATAAACGCCCAAAGTGTTGTAAGAGCAGCTAAATTCACTTGTGAAAGAAGACCGTGTGATGCCCCTGATTTATCAATCATCGGTGTATACCATTGTCCAAATTTAGAAGCTTCGAATGCAAATAACGTAACGACGATGAATAAAAGGAATCCAGTTACTTTCGTTGTTGTTGCTAAGAAGTTTAGTTTTCCAGCTCCGCTTACACCGTTTGTTAATATAATATGAGTTCCCCAAAGTAAGATGGAACAAATCGTAAATGTAATTAGTTTTCCGACTTCTACGTTAAACGAGCCGATTGAAAATAGTAGTCGCGTATCTTTCATAATTGGGAAGAAGAGTGATAAATATCCCGCAAATGATGTAATGATGGCAACGTTACTTGCCCAGTTTGCAACCCAATATCCCCATACCATACTGAAGCCAGCCATTTTTTTCTTTTTTGGTGTTGAGAATAAAGCATATGCATGACTTTGTGGCCCTGTCGTTAAATCAGGACGACGAATTGCTAAATTACCGAAAACAAGAGCTAGCATTAAAACACCGAACCCTGTAGTTAACCAAGCTAAAGTGACACCGAGTGGGCTTGCTGTTTGTGCCAACGTACTTGGCACCATGAAAATACCAGCGCCAACCATGTTACCGACAACGAAAGCTGTTAGTACCCAAAAGCCCCATTTTTTTTGTTGCATAGAAAATACCTCCAAAGTTAGTATAACCAAGTCAAGCGAGGAGATATGTATGTCTTCCTGAGTCAGGAAGAGAAGTCCCAAACAAAACAAAAAAAGCACGTAATTTGCCGCTACATGCTTTCTATCTTATAAGAAACCCACGACATACCTCTCGATAGCTCTCCACAAACGAAACGTTTGTGACAGTTCTGCACTTATTAAATGCAGACCCAGCAAGCGTGCATGGTGGACACGACTTACTTCGGCAACCATTCCTTTCTCATTCCTTCATCAATGCCACTACATCTCCTGAAATGATACTCTTAATGATTGCAACCTCTACCTCACCGAGATACGAATGAGGATTTAAATATTAAATTAACGTCTTTAAGAGTAACAAATGTATTTTTATACGTCAATGGATATAGTAATAATCAGATTATAGAGAAGAGTTTGTGATTAAAAGTAAGAGGGATTGTTATGTGATATTTGAATTTTCGTAATATAATACATGTTATTAGCGCTAGATGATTGAAAAGGGGATGAAGTAAATGTCTGTATGTCATAAACATTCAGTAATAGGTGTGCTAGATTCGGGAGTTGGGGGATTAACAGTTGCGAGCGAAATTATAAGACAATTGCCTAAAGAAAGCATTTATTATATTGGTGATAATAAGCGTTGCCCGTATGGGCCAAGAAGTGTAGAGGAGGTGCAATCTTTCGTATTTGAAATGGTTGAGTTCCTCAAACAGTTTCCATTAAAAGCGCTAGTCGTAGCATGTAATACTGCTGCAGCTGCTGCATTGACTGAGCTGCAAGAAGCACTTTCCATTCCAGTTATTGGCGTTATACATCCAGGAGCAAGAGCGGCAATTAAAGTAACAAAGAAAGGGGAAATCGGGGTAATTGGAACTGTAGGTACGATAAAATCTAATATGTATGAAAAAGCATTACACGAGCTGGATACATATTTGGAAGTGCATAGCTATGCTTGCCCGACTTTAGCCACAGTTGTAGAAAATCAATTAGAAGATACAGCATATGTCACGCAGCAAGTGAAACAAGCTTTACTTCCATTAACGAAAGAAGATATAGATACGTTAATTCTTGGATGTACGCATTATCCACTTTTAGAGTCCTATATAAAAAAGGAACTAGGAGAAGATGTAACGATTATTAGTTCTGCAGAAGAAACGGCGATAGAGTTAAGTACCATTTTACAGCACAAAGGAATTTTGTCTGACAATCTGAATCCGAAGCATCGTTTTTTTACAACGGGATCTGTTTTATCATTTGAACATATTGCTGAGCGATGGCTAGGGTATCAAATTTCTGTAGAATGTGTACATTTGCCTATGAAAAATGCGTGTATGCATAATTAAGATTTAGTAAATTACGTTTTTAAATAAATTAGGTTCGTTTCATAAGAAGGAAAGAATAAGCTTTTAATTGAAATCATTAAGGTCATTTTAATTAAAGGAGAGGTTTGATTATGGAATTATCAAGATCTCAATTATTTGCTTTGGAGTATATTTCAAAATATGCAGAGAACGAAAAACGTGAGGCTAAAGCAACGATTAATCATATACTTAAAATGTCTAATATTACAGATGAAATATTTGAAGAGGCTGTCGCTAATTTAAAATCTCACGCAAGGATTGCTTTACACTTTCATCCAGACAGACTAGATTCGAGTAAGAAAAGTGTTGCTGAAGCACTATTTGAGCAAGGAGTATATAAAAGTCAGTTTGAAACATTGCTATCTAATGGAAGCGTATCTGCTTATCCTGGTGGTGAACGTGACCTTTGGGAAAAGAGAATATTTGGAGGGGCATATCAATTAGAAGGCGTAACGAATGATCAACGTCCAAAATACGGAGCGCTAAATTTAATGTTACATCCAGATGGGCCGGCTCCGCGTTTTGGTTCCTGTTATTTTCTCTTATCTCCAAAAGTTTCTTCGCGTTCTACATATACATATTTAGATTCACATCAAGATCCGAAAGAAAAGGGGACTTATGAGGAGTTTGATATGATTGTAGCTGCTCTTTTGGAAGAGACATTCGTAAGAGATTTTGCAATTGGTGAAGGAAATTTGACTCCAACAATATTAATTAATCATTTACTGGCTAACCTGAAAAGGCCGTTTATAGATGTAGTAAGCAAAGAGCCAGCCCGTAACCTTAATCATTATATTGAAGCGCAGATTCATGGAGAGATTTCTCTAAAAGAAGACGTGGAAGCGCTTGTCGCAGATCCTTCATTTAAGGGTACGGATGTAGGAAAAGTTTTAGAAGAAATTTGCCTGAAGTATGCTATTGATTTGTATTGGCACATCGGTTTTGTACTTGCGGTAGACGAAGTTCCGATGGATTTTAGAGGTTCAAAAATGCCATCTTTAGCAAGACGCATTGCACGGAATCATTGTATCGATGCAAATATAATTGGCTCTGCTGTAGTGGATTTGAAACGCAATCCATTATCTTGGAGTGATCGTGGAACTTATGAAGAAGTGCTTCAGGAATTAAAATTATTATGGCATGTTTTAGTTCGATTTGGAAAACCAAATCGGAAGTAGAATGAAATACTTCGTTTTTGGAAGTATTTATATAGAAAAGAAGCTGATCTATTTATAGATCAGCTTCTTTTTATAAGATTAAACTAAGTTTAATACAGTTACTTTTTCACGTGTCATAGACTCAAGGCTCTTACGAATACCTTGTGCGCCCATACCTGAACCTTTTACACCGATGAATGGGAAGTGGTCAGGGCCGCGCTCTGTGCGTCCGTTAATTTGAACAGAACCAGTTTCGATTTTGTTAGCAATTGCAAATGCTTTGTTAATGTCTTTAGTGAAGACACTTGCTTGCAGACCGAACTCTGATTTGTTAGCAATTTCAATTGCTTGTTCATCTGAAGAAACACGGATGATTGGAAGGATTGGGCCGAATGGCTCTTCCCAAGCAACTTTCATCTCTTCTGTTACGTGATCGATTAATGTTGGGTAAATTAAGTTACGCTCACGTTTGTTACCGATAACGATTGTAGCACCTTTTTCTACAGCGTCGTCAACTAAACCTTGAACGAAGTCAGCAGACTTGTCGTCGATTAATGGAACGATTGTGCTATCTTGTTCTGGAGATCCAACTGATAGTTCAGCTACTTGCGCTTTTAATAAGCTAACAAGCTCGTCCGCTACGTTTTCGTGTACAAGTACACGTTTAATAGCTGTACAACGTTGACCAGAGTAAGAGAATGCACCGCTTACGATATGGTTTGCAGCATCTTGTAAGTCAGCATCTTCACGAACGATACCAGGATCTTTACCACCAAGTTCTAATACAAGTGGAATCATTGAAGCTTTTTTCGCTAAATGTTTACCTGTGTTTGTACCACCTGTGAACGATACCATATTGATGCCTTCGTGTTCTACTAAGTAGTCACCAATTACAGAACCGCGTCCTGTAGCTACGTTTACAAGACCTTTTGGAAGGCCAGCTTTATGAAGTGCTTCAACCATTTTAATACCACTAATTGCACCTTGAGTTGCTGGTTTGAAAATAACAGCGTTACCCATAATTAATGCTGGTGCAAGTTTTGCAGCAGATAAGTTTACTGGGTAGTTAAATGGTGCGATTGCTAATACAACACCAAGTGGTGCGCGTTGGATAATCGCAAGCTTAGATTTTGTACCGCCCGGGAAGCTATCGCCCATCATGCTTTCTCCGTGCATATGTAAAGCTTCTTCGATCGTGTAACGAATGAAGTCAGCTGTACGAACAACTTCTTTCTTCGCATCTTTATATCCTTTACCGACTTCTTTCATAATGATATCGGCAATTTCATCCTGCATATTTACGAGCTCATCAGCCCATTTATATAAGTATTTTGCGCGATCTTGTAGGGAAGCTTCAGCCCATGATTTTTGAGCTTCTTTTGCAGATGCAATTGCTTCATCTACTTCTCCGCGAGTAATTGCTTGTACTTGTCCAATTACTTCGTGTAAGTATGGAGATGGAATTTCGATTGTTTCTCCTGAAGAGCTTTCTCTCCATTCTCCGTTTAAATAAAATTTGTACGTATTGCTAGTTGTCATGATTAGTCCTCCTAAAATAGCAACTTGTAAGAGTGAGTATAAGGTGATTGTAGGGGGTTTGATAACATTTTTCAAATGAAATGTTTGTGAAAACGATTTCTTATTCTTTTTTTATTTTGTATGCCCTTTCTTACAGAACATTCCCTTATTTCAAAATGGTGTATCATATATTTTTATTTAAAGTGTGAAAAAATAATTGACAGAATACTCAATAAAGTTGTAAGATTATAAATGGAAAATAAATGAAAGGGGTGTGCGTAATGATTGTAATCGTAAATGTAATGGGCTTAGCTCTGTTAAATGGCAGAAAACATTCATATCATTACGCAACCCGTACGGATATATAGGGCATCTTTGTCTTATAAGAAGCGTACGTTGCGTATATCGTAACGTACGCTTTTTATGCATTCCTGTGCATATCGTCAAGCGGCGGTATGCTTTTTTTTGTTTATTTTCCCTTGTTTAGTTCCGATAAAAAACTTTGGAAGGTGGAAAAATGTGATGAGATTGTATGGGTTACGAAATGTAAATGTGATAGGTCTGGATAGTGGATAAAGAAATGAGAGGTAAACGAGAAAGAGAAGGGAGAGGTTACATTGTTATCAGTATTACTAAAGCTAAAATGGTTTTTTAGGGAGCACTGGAAGAGATATAGTATTGCCATTGGAGCTCTTTTAATTGTGAATATAGTTGAAGTGATTCCCCCGAAAGTGTTAGGGGTTACGATAGATAACATAAAAACAGGAACGTTATCGAACGAAGCTATTATACAGTCTATTCTTATTTTAATAGGGGTTACGATCGTTGGATATGGCCTTACTTTCGTATGGCAACATCAATTGTTTGGCGGTGCATTCGTACTTGAGAAAACGATGCGCTCTAAATTTATGGGGCATTTACTTAAGATGACGCCGACTTTTTATCAAAAAAATCGTACTGGTGATTTAATGGCGAGAGCGACAAATGATTTGAAAGCAATCGCTATGACAGCTGGTTTTGGTATATTAACGCTTGTGGATTCTAGTTTATATATGCTTACGATTGTCTTTATGATGGGGTTTACAATTAGTTGGGAGCTTACATTTGCAGCGCTTATTCCGCTTCCAATTATGGCGTATGCGATGAATATATATGGAAAGAAATTGCATGAAAGATTTACAGTTGCACAAGATGCGTTTGGTGATATGAACGATAAAGTGCTTGAATCAATCGCTGGTGTGCGCGTTATTCGTGCATACGTACAAGAGAATGCAGACGAGGAAAGATTTCATCATTTAGGAGATGACGTCTACGAAAAAAATATGAAGGTAGCAAAGATTGATGCATTATTCCAACCAACTGTGAAAATGCTTGTCGGTCTTAGTTATTTAATCGGCTTAGTGTACGGTGCATACCTTGTGTTCCAGTCAAAGGTGACGCTTGGTGAACTTGTTTCTTTTAACGTGTATTTAGGGATGATGATTTGGCCGATGTTTGCAATTGGGGAATTAATTAATGTTATGCAAAGAGGAAATGCTTCGCTTGACCGTGTGAATGAAACGTTAGCGTATGAGCCAGATGTAAAGAATCCGAAACATCCAAAGCTTGTGCAAGAGCCGGATTATATTCAGTTTGATGATGTGTCTTTCTCATATCCTTCATCAACTGAAGAAAATTTAAAAAAGGTTTCTTTCACATTAAAGCAAGGAGAAACGCTAGGGGTTGTCGGAAAAACAGGAAGCGGGAAAACGACGCTTGTACGTCAGCTTCTTCGCCAATATCCGCTTGGAGATGGAGATATTGCAGTTTCTGATGTGACTTTAGATAAAATGACGAATGAAAATGTACTCGGCTGGATTGGTTATGTACCGCAGGAGCATATTTTGTTCTCAAAAACAGCGCGAGAAAATATTTTATTCGGAAATAGGGAAGCGACTGAAGAAGAACTAGAGAAAGCAATTGAAATTGCTGCGTTTAAAAAGGATTTAGAGTTTTTACCAGAAGGGTTAGAAACGCTCGTTGGAGAGAAAGGTGTTTCTTTATCAGGAGGGCAAAAACAAAGGATCTCGATTGCACGAGCTGTTATTCAAAATCCAGAAATTTTAATTTTGGATGATTCTTTATCAGCTGTAGATGCTCGTACGGAAGCAGCGATCATTGAAAATATAAGAACGGAAAGAAGCGGAAAGACGACGATTATTACGACGCATCGTTTATCTGCAGTGCAACATGCGGATTGGATTCTCGTTATGGATGAAGGCGCAGTTATAGAAGAAGGTACGCATGATCAGCTTATCCAAAAGGGAGGCTGGTATGCTGAGCAGTTTGAAAGACAACAAGGTGAAAGTGAAAGTGCGGATAGTGGGGTGAAAATATGAGCGTTTCAAAACGGTTGTTTCAATACGCGATGAAAGTGAAGGGGACGATTTTTGCTGCGATGTTAATGTTATTTATTTTCGTCATCGCAGAGCTTGCTGGTCCTTTCGTCGCTAAAACGATGATTGACGATCATATCGTCGGGATAGAGAAACCTTGGTATGAAACAGAACAGAGTGAAGATGCTGTTTCGTATAATGGGGCTTTTTATAAGCGAAGTGATCGCTTTGAACAAGGCGAGAAAAAAGGAAAAGAAGTACGCGTAATGCAAGTCGGTTTTCAATATTATTTTGTACCGAATAAAGTAAATGCGGAAGGGTCACGGACTGTAAAAGGGGATATGATTACCGTTCAAAATGGTAAGGCGGTGCAAGTGTATAAAGCGAAAGCATTAACGAAAGAAGAAGTGTTTGCATTTTATAAACCAGAAATAAACCGTCTATTATTACTTGGTGGTGGCTATTTCGCTTTATTAGTAGTCGTGTCATTATTTGCATACGGAAAGCAGTTCTTCTTGCAGAAGGCAGCGAACAAAATTATTCAAATTATGAGGGAAGATGTTTTTTCTCATATTCAAACGTTGCCAATTCGGTACTTTGATCATTTACCGGCGGGGAAAATTGTTTCGCGTGTGACGAATGATACAGAGGCCATTCGTGATTTATATGTAACGGTGCTGGCAACATTCGTTTCTAGTATCATCTATATTATTGGGATATTCGCTGCGTTATTTTTATTAGATGTGAAGCTCGCTTCATTATGTTTATTAATTATCCCAATTTTAATTGTTTGGGCGATTCTTTATAGAAAATATGCGTCTGTATACAATCATAAAATGCGCTCTCGCTTATCTGATATTAACGGAACAGTGAATGAATCCATTCAAGGGATGCCAATTATTCAAGCGTTTCGTCAAGAGCGTGAAACGAAAAAAGAATTTGAAGAATTAAATGGCGATTATTTTAAGTATCAAAATAAAATTTTAAATTTAAATGCAGCAACTTCGCATAACTTAGTAGCCGTATTAAGAAATATCGCTTTCACAGGAGTAATTTGGTATTTCGGCGGTGCGTCATTAAGTGCTACAGGTATTATTTCACTTGGGGTACTGTATGCGTTCGTCGATTATTTAACACGATTATTCTCGCCAATTACGAATATGGTGAACCAGCTTGCAAACTTAGAGCAAGCGCGCGTTGCATCAGAACGTGTCTTTGAATTGTTAGAGGAAAAAGGGGAACCGGTAGAAGAAGAACGTATGCCTCGTTTAAAAGGAAATGTAAAATTTGATAATGTATCATTTTCTTATAATGGAAAAGATGAAGTGTTAAAAAATATTTCTTTTGAAGCGAAACAAGGCGAGACAGTGGCACTTGTCGGTCATACTGGATCAGGAAAAAGTTCTATCATGAATGTACTCTTTCAATTTTATGAGTTTGAAAAAGGAAAGCTTACGATTGATGGTCACGATGTAAAAGAGATGCCGAAACAAGCAACCCGTGAACATATGGGAATCGTACTGCAAGACCCGTTTCTTTTTAGCGGGACGGTCGCTTCCAATGTAAGCTTAGAAAATGAAAAAATTTCAAAAGAGCGTATCATAAAAGCATTGCATGATGTTGGTGCTGAAAGATTTGCGAATAATATAAATGAAGAAATTACAGAAAAGGGAAGTACGCTTTCCACTGGAGAACGTCAGCTTATTTCATTTGCTAGGGCACTTGCTTTTGATCCAGCTATCTTAATTTTAGATGAAGCAACGTCTAGTATTGATACAGAAACAGAGGCGATGATTCAACAAGCACTAGAAGTTGTAAAAAAAGGAAGAACGACATTTATTATCGCTCACCGCCTTTCAACGATTAAAAGCGCAGATCAAATTATTGTGCTCGATAGAGGAACCATTTTAGAAAAAGGCTCTCATGATGAACTCATGAAAAAGCGGGGGCGTTATTACGATATGTATAAAACGCAAATGGAAGGCAATCAGAGTGCTTAATATGCATGGAGGAGAACTTGTGATTTTCACAAGTTCTTTTTTATTGATGAACATGTCGACTCTTTAGCGAATTACGACAGTTAAATAAGAAGTATTGTTTTACCTTTTTCTCCATAAATGCTATATTAAAAAATGTTACTTATTTTTTGTATGTAGCGTTATTTTTCCCTTTTGTTTGATTATGAAGAAAAAGGATAAACTAAATAAGAACATTTTCATTGAAAAATTGTTCAAGATTGCATACAATCAATATAGTTTTTAAATTCCTATCAGAATACTTGGAGGATTACTATCATGAAGAAATTATTTTCAGTGCTTGCAGTAACTACATTAGCGATCGGGATTGTAGCCGGCTGCGGTAAAGAAGAGAAAAAAGATACAGCTAGTCAAGACGCGTTACAAAAGATTAAACAAAGCGGTGAACTTGTAATTGGTACAGAAGGTACATATCCACCATTTACGTTCCACGATTCAAGCAATAAATTAACTGGATTCGATGTTGAATTAGCAGAAGAAGTTGCAAAACGTTTAGGTGTAAAACCTGTATTTAAAGAAACACAATGGGATAGCTTACTTGCTGGCCTAGATGCAAAACGTTTCGATATGGTTGCAAACGAAGTTGGTATTCGTGAAGATCGTCAAAAGAAATACGATTTCTCTAAACCATACATTTCATCTTCAGCGGCATTAGTTATCGCAAAAGATAAAGATAAGCCTGCTACATTTGCTGATGTAAAAGGGTTAAAAGGAGCACAATCTTTAACGAGTAACTATGCAGATATTGCTAAGAAAAACGGTGCAGAAATCGAAGGTGTAGAAGGATTTAGCCAAGCGGCAGAATTATTAGCTTCAGGACGCGTTGATTTTACAATTAATGATAAGTTATCAGTATTAAATTATTTAGAAACGAAAAAAGATGCAAAAATTAAAATTGTAGATACAGAAAAAGAAGCTTCACAAAGTGGATTCTTATTCCGTAAAGGTAGCGATAAGCTTGTACAAGAAGTAGATAAAGCGTTAGAAGATATGAAAAAAGACGGTACGTATGACAAAATAACGAAAAAATGGTTCGGTGAAAATGTATCTAAGTAGTGCATTAGTTTCAGATCGATTGTCTACTTGGATAGATATTATGCAGACTTCCTTCATGCCTATGCTGAAGGAAGCTGTTTTTACAACAATTCCATTAACGCTTATTACATTTATTATCGGTCTTATACTTGCGACGTTAACAGCGCTCGCACGTATTTCAGGTAGTCGTATTTTACAATGGATTGCTCGTATCTATGTATCTATCATTCGCGGAACACCACTTCTTGTACAGTTATTTATTATTTTCTATGGTCTTCCAACTCTTAATATTGAAGTTGAGCCATATACAGCAGCAGTTGTTGGATTTTCATTAAATGTCGGTGCATATGCATCTGAAATTATTCGTGCTTCTATCCTTTCCATTCCGAAAGGGCAGTGGGAAGCAGCTTATACAATTGGGATGACATATCCACAAGCATTAAAACGTGTTATTTTACCACAAGCAACGCGCGTATCAATCCCGCCGCTTTCAAATACATTTATTAGCTTAGTGAAGGATACTTCATTAGCATCGTTAATTTTAGTAACAGAAATGTTCCGAAAAGCGCAGGAAATTGCGGCGATGAACTACGAGTTTTTAATTGTTTATTTTGAAGCAGGTCTTATTTACTGGGTTATTTGTTTCTTATTATCAATCGTACAACAGATGTTAGAAAAGCGTTCAGAACGCTATACATTAAAATAATCCTTTTACAAAAGGAGTTTTTGTTTTTATGATTTCAATTCAGCACTTACAAAAAAGTTTCGGAGATAATACCGTACTAAAGCATATAGATTTAACAGTTGAGAAGGGCGAGGTTGTTGTTATTATTGGGCCGTCTGGATCTGGTAAAACGACATTCTTACGTTGTCTCAATGTATTAGAAACGCCAAACGCTGGTAATATTCGTATCGGTAATAAAGAGCTTAACTTCTCTCAAAAAGTAACGAAGAAAGATATTGTTAATCTTCGTACGCAAACAGGTATGGTATTCCAGCACCATAATTTATTCCCGCATTTAACAGCACTTCAAAATGTAATGGAAGGGCTCGTTACAGTGAAAAAGATGGGGAAAGAAGAAGCGAAGAAAAAAGCAAACTATTTCCTTGAAAAAGTTGGTTTAGCAGATAAAGTGGATTTATATCCGTTCCAATTATCAGGCGGACAACAACAGCGCGTTGGAATTGCGCGCGCACTTGCGATGGAGCCGGAAGTGTTACTATTTGATGAGCCGACGTCAGCGCTTGATCCTGAACTCGTTCAAGAAGTTCTGAAAGTAATGAAAGAACTTGCTAAAGAGGGCATGACGATGGTTATTGTAACGCACGAAATGCGTTTTGCACATCAAATTGCGAACCGTGTTATTTTCATGGATGGTGGTGTCGTTGTCGAACAAGGTACACCAGAAGAAGTATTTACAAATCCAAAAGAAGAACGCACGAAGAAGTTTTTACAAATGTTGCAATAAATTAAGGAAGGTCTCAAGGCATATGCCTTGAGACCTTTTTGCCATATATATTTATTTGTGGAATCCGCCAAGGCTTTGCTCAGCCATTGCAACTAGACGTTTTGTGATTTCTCCACCAACTGAACCGTTAGCGCGAGCCGTAGAATCTGCTCCTAATTGTACACCAAATTCTTGAGCGATTTCGTACTTCATTTGATCGATTGCAGCTGTTGCACCTGGTACTACTAATTGATTTGAAGAATTTTGGTTTGCCATAGGAATATATCCTCCTTAGAGTTATAAAAGTTTTTTTGGTTGGACTAGCTGGAGTTGAACCAGATTATCGCCCCGGTTGGCGCTAATCCATCGGTAATTAAGTTTGTACTCATAGTATGGATGTTACCTAGAAAGATATACAAAATAATAATTTGTAAATTTTGTCAAAAAAACGTATTGATTTCGTAAATTATGAAATAAGAGTAATCGTTGTATTTTTAAGAAAACAGGCCAAACTAAGGGTGATATTAAATATAATTTTTTCATTGTAGCCTGCTACTTGTAGGCTAATTATTAGCTTCTTATTTATGATTTATTGAAATAAAAATGAAATCGGTAGCAACTTCATAGTTCTATTTTTAAGTAGGGATGGAGTGGGCGCTCCTATGTCTGGATAGGTTGCTCTCTTCACTCTAAAAAAGAGGGGCTTATAAACGATAACGTATGGAGGAATCATGATGGGGATTTGCCCGCTTTGTAACGCATTAGAATCACAAACATATTCTTGTCAAAATTGCCAAAGTATACTCCAAGATTATGGGAAGTCTGTAGATTACATAGACGATTATAGTGCCTATATGGATCAAGAATTATTAAGTGCAGTAGATGGTTTAACGCATAATAATTCAAATGAATATTGCAATCATATTTTTTATTGCAGAGTATGTAACGTGGAAACTGAGGTTGTAGTAAAACTTGTGTAAATAGAAAACTTCCACCTTATTATCTAGGTGGAAGTTTTTGTTTTTGTATTTGTGAGTGAATCATAGGAGAAGGGATATGTTCAGTGTTTGATGAAGCCCCTGATTTTATTTGAGACATTTTTTCTTTTGTATCACGTAAAGAATGTTCAGTTAAGTAGACGGCATATTCGTAAAATAACTGGCGCGTCAGTTCACTTTGCTCTTTTAATTTTTTATCTTGGAATACAGTTCGCCCAGGTTTAGAGTTGGCTTCAAAGAGCCACGGATTTTCCTTTGTGTCTAAACCGATATCAAAACCGATTTCTCCAATATTTCCAGTTACTTGTTCATCGAGCGCGTAACTTATTTGTAAGGCAGTATGTTTTAATTTATTTTCAATTTGAACTTGTTTCGTTGAATCTGGAAAAAGCTCTTGTAATAATTTTGTATCACCGCCACTATTTACGTGCGTTGTTAAACTGCCTTTGCCGGCGATTTTGGCGACGATTGCACTAACTATCCAATTACCGAAATGGTTTTTATTTGTATGAATGCGGAAATCAACAGGTTGCCCATCGAAGCGAAGTAACGAAATACCTTGCTGTACGATAAACTTTTTTAAATCATGTCCTTTTAATACGTGGTTTAGAAGCGTTTCTAATGATTGATACTTTCTCAGTTTATTTTCTTCATTTTCGCGATAACGACAGTAGTAGCAATTCTCTGTTTGAGAATAAAATATTTGATGAATATTTCTACCAAAGCTCCCGTGTATTGGTTTCATGTACACTGATTTATACGTGCCAAGAAACCGTTCTACTTGTTCAAAATGCTGAAATGCTTCTGTATTTGGTAATAAGGGTTTAATTGATTCGTCTTTCGTAAGAAGTTGATGAACTTCCCATTTATTGAAAAAACCTGGGTTAAACCATGGAATGCAGTAGTCTTGTTCTAATTTTCTTTTTGCCCTGACGATTGGTTTATAATTTTCCGCTTGCCGATTCGGTAAGCGATCGTAAATGACATTTGGTAAAGGGACTTTTTTCTTTATCCATTGTTTCTCTTGAAAGAAATATCCTTCAATCGTTTCTTCTTCCCAGTGTATATGTTGAACCCCAAAGACGAATACGAACGGTCGTAATGAGAATGGTGGTGTTAACAACTCACTCAGAACAATTGAACGATTTCCTAAAGGGTTAGAAGAATCATCATTAAAGCCAGTTGTAAAAATGCCGATTAATGGTCCGAAAATAATTGTTTGGTTTTGTGTAAATGCATGAATAGTAGTTGATTGAGGCAGTAAAAGTTTTTCGGCAATATGCTTTCCGATAATAATTTCGCGAGTAAAGGAATAATGAATTTTCACCTCTTCACTTGCAATATGACGTATGCCGAAGGAGAGAGATGTAATAGGCGGTGTAATAGAAAAAACGTAAGGTAAAGTAATGCTATTTGGATGGTCATCTGAAATATTTAATGTATATATATGCTCTTTCAAAATAGGTTTACCTCCTTTCATTATGGTGTAAAGCGACTGAATTTAAGTGGTCCGTGAAATATCTTTTCAGCTAATGAATCACTATGACGAATGTATTGTTCGTAAGGAGGAATCGTGTTGACATACATAAGCCAAATTGCGCCTTTTTGATCCATAATTGTGGAAAGTTCTAGTTCGAATAATGAAGAATAAGACTGATCTAGTGTTTGGAATACTTCATTTATAATGTCGTGTAAAGCGTCTTGCAATAGTTGCACACCTGTACTAGATAGTACGTATTTAATTTTTGAAAATGAATGCAATGAATCATCGTCTGTTGCTGAGGGTAAAAGTTGATTAGGAAATGAACTTTTTTGTATAAATTGACCTATAACATTCCAAGTTTGTTCTTTGTTTTTTTGCAAAATAGTTCGAATGTGGAGTGGGTATGTTAATTGATTTGGTGGTTGTAGCATGGTATGCACTATGTAGCGTGATGAACGTATGTTAGATTTACACCAAGATATAAATTCATCTGTCCGCTTGATTGAAAGAGAAGTATGGTATTTTTCATTTACTGTATCGATATGAAACGTTTTATTTTTGTAAGCGACTCGATATAAGTTGTCTTTAGAATGTATATTAGTGGGGCGTATAATAATATCTTTAGATTTTAACAAAAGTTTGAAAATGTTTTGTATCGTTGCCACTTCAAATTTGGGTATATAAGGAGACAGTTTTTTATTAGTAAGAAATAAATCATGTAGTTCACTTAAGTTAATAAGTGTGTTATTTAAAAAGGTAGTGGAAGGACGGTTGTGCAAAGAGTGAATAATTGATTTTGCTTTTTCAAAGTCTGTTTCCTCGTGAAAAGAATAACGATCATATATATAAGAAGGAATAGGGAATGTTTGCTCTTTCCATTTTCCTGTATCTGTATCGTAAATAAGACCAGAAACAAGGTCTGTTTTAGAATCAATACAAAATGGCGTAAACTGGGCAACGACATTATGATAAAGCCGAGCGCGTTTAGCGATTTCGGTGTAATACGTTTGCTCATAATGAAGTTTAGAAGTTAAAAGGCCGAGAACCAACGAAATCACTCCTTTACTACTATTTGCATAATAGGCGAAGCTATATATTGCAAATACGTTTTTATACCATTATACTTTTGTCCGTATGATGATATGCTATAGTTTTGGAGAAGTGAAAGGTTGATTGTAATGAATATATGGTTAAATATGTTAACGACGACAGGACTCGGAGCAATTATTGGGGGATACACGAATCATTTAGCGATAAAAATGTTATTTCGTCCTCATCGTCCTATTTATATCGGAAAGTTTCAAGTTCCATTTACACCAGGGTTAATTCCGAAGCGTCGTGATGAACTTGCTGTTCAATTAGGAAAAATGGTTGTAGAACATTTGTTAACACCAGAAGGAATTGGAAAAAAGCTAACAAATGAAGAGTTTCAAAAAGGTTTAATTCACTGGGCGCAAGTGGAAGTGGATAAAGTAATTACGAATGAACAATCACTGCGACATATGTTAGAAAAATGGAATGTAGCGTATGTAGAAGAAGAAGCGACTCGAAAAATCGAACATGTTATTACAGAAAAAATTCATGCATTTTTAGCAGAGTATTATACATATACATGGGAACAGGCTTTACCTCATTCTGTAAATGAAAAAGTAGAGAATGC
Source organism: Bacillus sp. LH1 (assembly GCF_057924895.1). NCBI lineage: Bacteria > Bacillati > Bacillota > Bacilli > Caryophanales > Bacillaceae > Bacillus > Bacillus sp. LH1. The sequence goes on from NZ_CM175007.1 coordinate 882,752, forward strand.
GATTCCGAATGTCTCGGCGTTTATTTTAGAGCGAGGAATTAGCTTTTTTGAAAGTGAAGAAGGGAAAGCACGTCTTTCAAAAATGATTGATGATTTCTTTGCTTCTCGCGGAACGCTACTTAACTTAGTCGGAATGTTTTTAGGAAATGTAAGTGTTGTGGATCGTGTGCAGCCAGAAGTTATTAAGTTTTTAGGGCAAGATGCTACAAAGCAGCTTTTAACTGACGTACTACAAAAAGAGTGGGAAAAGTTAAAAGGAAGAGATGTAAAAGAATTAGAAGCATTTGTAGAGAAAGAAATGATTGTAAGCTCCGTGCTGTCAGCAGTTAAAGTAGAGGAAACAGTGAGTAAGTTTTTAAATCAATCTGTTCAGCAAGTATGTGAACCAGTTCGAGAAACAATTATTGAAAAAGTGGTTCCAAGTGCAGTAACGAAAGGCTTAAAGTGGGGAACAGAAAATGTAGAGAGTATACTAAATAATCTACACCTTGCGGAAATTGTCCAGCAAGAAGTGTCTACATTCTCAACAGAAAGATTAGAAGACTTAGTTCTGTCTATTACGAAAAATGAATTGAAAATGATTACGTATTTAGGAGCGTTATTAGGCGGAATGATCGGGCTCGTACAAGGATTGTTACTATTGTTTCTTAGATAATAAGGTGAGTACATAGAAATAAAAGTGAAATTTCTTCACATCTCTTGCATAGTTTGATATGGTAAGAAGAGGTGCGTATGTAAATGCACGTAAAAGGCAGTGCGAGTGAAAAGCGCTAGCCTTCTAAAGGAGGAAAAATAAAATGACAAAGAACATTCATGATGTTGCATATGAATTACAAAAAGCAATCGCTGAAAACGAAGACTTCAAAACTTTAAAAGAGAGCTACGCAGCAGTTCAAGCTGACACAGCTTCAAAGAACTTATTCGATGAGTTCCGTACAATGCAACTTAGCCTACAACAGAAAATGATGCAAGGCCAAGAAATCACTGAAGAAGACAACCAACAAGCACAAGAAGTTGTAGCTCGCATTCAACAAGATGCTAAAATTACAAAATTAATGGAAACTGAGCAACGCCTAAACGTTGTAATCGGTGACGTTAACAAAATTATCATGAAGCCACTTGAAGAATTATATAGCGCGCAACAACAAGCGTAATAGTGGAAGACGCTCCTATGGGGGCGTCTTTTTTGTTGTAGAAAAAGGCTTATATTTGGAATAAGGGGAACTGTACGTTTTATATTATATATCCGAATAATTCATGTTCGGTAAAGCGTAATCAATTTTTGATGAAATATGAATAAACTTTCATTAGTATTAACTAAGGTTTTTCTTTAAAATTACATATTAGGACAAGGAGGAAGGTGAACTGTGAGGCGTTGTATCGAGTTATATCACTTTAAATATGAAATATCATTAAAAAAGTTGGTACATGTGATAATGGAAAGTGATTTTTTATCAAAATTCTCAGCTAGTAGGAATTTTACTTATAAATGAATCTGAAATTAGGATAAATAATATTAGTATTACAACTAACAAAGTAGAGATTTATTGAATGAATGATAATGTGAAAGTTATTCTATATCAGAGGATAACTATATTTTTTGTGCTTATAACCGTTAAATGAAATGTGTATGCTTTAATTTATGATGACAAAATGTAGAAAATGGAGTTATTGCTGTAGTTAAAAAGGAGTTTTGTACAAAAGTGATTCGAGTATTTAAGTATGAATATCAATTGATTGTAACGTTACTATCGCTTAGTTTATTTAGTTATTTTGCAATCGAAATTATGTTATATCCTAGGGTAGGGATTGAGATAGAGCATCAAGAAAATCATTTGGTGATTAATAATATTGTGAAAAATAGCTGGGCAGCAGAACAAGATCTAGCAGTCGAGGATATTATTGAAAAAATAGATGGGATTCTCCCTGATGATAACTCTAATATTTCATTATATGGTGCTACTGAAAGGGTAAAGAAAATTACAATCAAGAAAGGGGGAACAATAGAAGAATATAAAGTAGAGTATAATCCGTACGATAAGCAATTGGTTTATCATCTTTTTTTACCAAGTGTGTTTTATCTAACGTGTTTTTTTGTGGCTACATATATTTTAATACGTGCTCCATACTTGAATGCAGGAACGAAAGATTTAATCTATTTTCTGCATTGTTTAGGAATGAGTTACATTAGTATTATGGCGGGGTTACGAAAAGATTCAATAGCGTATATTGTAGTTGCTATTTCTTTAACGTACTCAGTTGTCTTTTTTATAAAATTTATGGACATGTTTACGAAAAACTTGAAGATAAGGTTTATAACAAAAACAAAATTAATCTACATAAATATAATAGCGTTTATTTTAGTTTGTTTAACCATTTTTATTTATTTAAAATATAATGATTTATCGACGAGTTATATTATATTGTTAAGTTCTGTTTTGTTTTTATTAACAGTATATGTATTGTTTAGATTTTATTTTAAAAGTAGAAAAAGTTATTATTTTAAGTTTATAAGAGTTATTATTATGAGCACAATCATATCAGCCATGCCATTTATATTCTTATTTTTAATTCCTAATTTGATAAATTACAAAGAAATAATAAGTGTCGAGACGACAGCGATCTTTTTTTTATTGGTTCCAATTTGCATTTTTTATATGATTATTGAAGGGAAAATATTTGATTATAATTTTGTTATTCATAGAGTTCAATATTATGCTTTACTGTCGATATGTCTAACGGGTTTCATCGTTATACTAGGGATTTTAATTTTCCACAATACTAGCGATAACATATTAGATGTTATTCGATTTGCTGGTATCTTGTTTGTTTCGTTAATGCTTTCTTGCTTTATAAAGGATTATTTGGATTTTAAATTAAGGAAAAAATTATATCATTCTCAGAAAAATTATCAGTTTAGTTTACATAGATTTTTACATCAGGCAAAAAATGAATATAAGTTTTCAAACTTAATTGTTAGCATAAAGAGAGAAATCAATGATGTATTAAGAAGAGAAGAAATATGCTGTATTGAAGTGAGTAAAGGGGATAATTCGCTCCAAATTATTGGGGATGGATATGTTTCTGAAGATGTGCTAAAGCAATTGAATGGATATCAGTTAGAGACATATACTGTTGGTTCCATTATACAATTAGAAGATCATTTTGTGTTTGTTTTGTCCATTTCAGCAAAAACAATGATTATATTGTTATGTAAGTCTAATAATAGGAGAGGTTTGAACATTCAAGAAATTGGATGGTTAGAGACATTGTGTAGTTATGCTGATTTATTATTAGAATGCTCATATCAAGTGGAAGAATTAGTGAATCAGTTGCAAACGATAAATGAACCGAAACAGCCTCCAATTTGGCTTTCAAAGTTACTATTTAATTTGTCTGAAAAAGAGCGGACAAATTTGGCGAGTGATATTCATGATGGTGTATTACAAGACCAAATACGCTTGTCTAGGAAATTAGAGGAATATCATAAAGATATTCCAGATGTCGATATGAAAAAAATAATTAACGAAGTATATGAAGATGTCTTAGATCATATTTATGTCATTCGTGAAACATGTAATAACTTACGTCCTCCATTTCTATATGAATTAGGTTTGAAAAAAGCATTATTAGATTTATTTAAACAAGTAAATCTTAAAGCTACATTTTTCTTCTATTATGAAATTCAAGATAATATTATTCTACCTAATGTAGAATATGAACAAGCAATTTATAGAATTATTCAGGAGTTATTAAATAATGCACTAAAGCATTCAAAAGCTTCTAAAGTTACAATTCGATTATATGAGCAAAATGGATATTTGAATTTAACTTATGATGATGATGGGATAGGAATGGGGATAGATTTAGACGAGTTAAATCATTCTTATAGTAGTTTAGGTTTATCCGGGATTGTAGCTAGAATTCATAGTTTAGGTGGAGAAATGTCAATAGATTCAAAGGTGAATAATGGATTAAAGATTAAAGTTAGTATGAAAATTGATTAATTGATTCAATCTTTAGATGTGGAAGGGATGAAAAAATGATTTCTGTTCTTGTTGTAGATGATCACGTTGCAGTTGGCCTAGGGACTAAAGCATTAATTGAAAGATATGATGATATAGAGGCTGATGTTTTCCATGATAGTGAAGAAATAAGAGAAGTTATGCATAATAAACAGTATGATGTATATTTAATAGATTTACAAATGCCAAAAATAAATGGTTTAGAGCTTTCTAAATATATACTTAGTGTGCAACCAGAAGCAGCTATTCTTATTTTTACAGGATTTGATGTGCTTGCACATTATAATTTATTAATAGATAACGGAGTACTTGGTGTATTAAGTAAAACTTCTTCTGAGAAAGAAGTGGTAAACGCAATCCGCCATGCAGTGAAAAAAGAAGTAGTTCTTTCTCATCAACTTGTAAGACAGTTAAGGATAGTAGAAAATGCATCTAATATAAATGTAGAAGGCGAAATGAAAAATATAATTTCTTTAAATGATGAAGAGAAGATGATTCTAGTTGAAGTTGGTAAAGGAAAAACAAATAGAGAGCTTGCCGAAATATTAAACTTAAGTCAAAGATCGGTAGAATATAAATTGACCGACATATTTCATAAGTTACAAGTTTCATCAAGAATGGAAGCAGTACAAAAGGCGAAAGAACTATGGTTTATTCCAACTATAAATTTTTAATGTAGCTCTTTATTAAATTGCGGTATTCACGCAAGAAAAATGCGTGAATACGAGAGGAATGTTCGGTGATATAAATGGAAGAATATAGTATAGTTACATTAAAGGCAAAATAAACTCGCGAGGACTAACAGCTTAATATATTGCCTTTTATTAGGATGTATAGTCGTATTCAAGTATATACTAATTAATAACAATCAATATAAATATAATTATTTGAAAGACAGTCAATTATTTTAAGACACGGTAAAAAATTGCTGTAATCAGTTATTAGTATTGCATTGTTAAAAGAGTAATTTAGGGTTGAGTTACTCCAATTGATAAAAATCCTATACTTTGTCAATATAGTGATTTTATCGTCCATTATTTGTTGTTATTTTGCGTTTGTTGTTTTTGCTTGGGCCTCCTTTAAGGAGGCCTTTTTTTATAGGAAACGGATGAAGTGCATCCTCAAACATTAAAAACCCCTTTCAAAATAGCCATTTTTTATTGGTTATTTTGAAAGGGGTATACTAATAGCAAGGTACTATAAAATTATTAATAATGTGAATAGGTGGAAGTATTTTTGTACATTTTTAGAAGAGATATAAAAATGTTATTTTAAGATAAACAAAAGGTTGTAAGCGCATTCTTTAAAATTTGTCAAAATAATGTCGAATTCATATTGTTGGAAAAATAATGCATTTGTAATATAATGATAAATGATACTTCACCAGCTTAATTAACTAGGTGAAATTAAAATCTTTATTACACACATTATGAAATAAAGGGTGATTAGTTTTGAGTACAGGTGTAAAAGCAAACGACGTGAAGACAAAAACAAAGGGAGCAGATCTTGTTGTTGATTGTTTAATTAAACAAGGTGTTACACATGTTTTCGGTATTCCAGGAGCAAAGATTGACTCTGTATTTGATGTATTGCAAGAAAGAGGACCAGAGTTAATCGTTTGTCGTCATGAACAAAATGCAGCATTTATGGCAGCTGCTATTGGTAGATTAACAGGGAAACCGGGCGTATGTCTTGTAACTTCAGGACCAGGGACATCAAATTTAGCGACAGGTCTTGTTACTGCGAATGCGGAGAGTGATCCCGTTGTTGCTTTAGCTGGTGCAGTACCGCGTACGGATCGATTAAAACGTACGCATCAATCTATGGATAATGCTGCACTATTCGAACCAATCACAAAATATAGCGTAGAAGTAGAGCATCCTGATAATGTGCCAGAAGCATTATCAAATGCATTCCGAAGTGCGACTTCTACAAATCCAGGAGCAACTTTAGTAAGTTTGCCGCAAGACGTTATGACTGCGGAAACGACTGTAGAGTCTATCGGTGCGCTTTCTAAGCCACAGCTTGGAATCGCTCCCACACATGATATTACATACGTAGTAGAAAAAATAAAAGCAGCGAAATTACCAGTTATTTTACTCGGTATGAGAGCAAGTACAAATGAAGTGACGAAAGCTGTTCGTAAATTAATTGCGGATACAGAGCTTCCTGTCGTTGAAACATATCAAGCAGCTGGTGCGATTTCACGTGAGTTAGAAGATCATTTCTTCGGCCGCGTTGGATTATTCCGTAACCAACCAGGTGATATTTTACTAGAAGAAGCAGACCTTGTTATTTCTATCGGTTATGATCCAATCGAGTATGATCCAAAGTTCTGGAATAAACTTGGCGACAGAACGATTATTCATCTTGACGACCATCAAGCAGATATCGACCATGATTACCAGCCAGAGCGTGAATTAATTGGTGATATTGCTTTAACGGTAAATAGCATCGCGGAGAAATTACCGAAACTTGTATTAAGTACGAAATCAGAAGCGGTATTAGAACGATTACGCGCAAAATTATCAGAACAAGCAGAAGTTCCAAATCGTCCTTCAGAAGGTGTTACGCATCCACTTCAAGTGATTCGTACACTTCGTTCTTTAATTAGTGACGATACAACCGTTACATGTGACATCGGTTCCCATTCTATTTGGATGGCGAGATGTTTCCGTTCTTATGAACCACGTAGATTATTATTTAGTAACGGTATGCAAACGCTAGGTGTTGCACTTCCTTGGGCAATCGCAGCTACTTTAGTAGAACCAGGTAAAAAAGTAGTTTCCGTATCAGGTGACGGTGGTTTCTTATTTTCTGCGATGGAGTTAGAAACGGCGGTACGTTTAAATTCTCCAATCGTCCATCTTGTTTGGAGAGACGGCACATATGATATGGTTGCATTCCAACAAATGATGAAATACGGCAGAACATCAGCTACAGAGTTTGGCGATGTTGATCTTGTGAAATATGCGGAAAGTTTCGGGGCGTTAGGTCTTCGTGTTAACACGCCTGATGAATTAGAAGGTGTGTTAAAATCCGCGCTAGCAGCAGATGGTCCTGTCATTATTGATATTCCAATTGACTATCGTGACAACATTAAATTAAGCGAAAAATTATTACCAAACCAATTAAACTAATGGAGGCAGATTTGAGATGACTGTTGCGCAATTAATTGATATTGATGCGAAAAAAACGAAAACGAGTAATGAAGTATATCAAACATCTACAATGCTTGCGCTATTAGATGGTATATATGATGGTGTAATTAGCTTTGAAGATTTGAAAAAACATGGTGATTTCGGCATCGGCACATTTGATCAATTAGATGGTGAAATGATTGCATTTGATAATGAATTTTATCATTTACGTTCAGACGGTTCAGCGGAAAAAGTAGAGCCAGAAGAAACAACGCCATTTGCGACTGTAACGTTTTTTGAAAAAGAAATGAGTTATACGGTAGAGCGTCCGATGAATCGTGAAGAAGTTGAAGCGTTATTACATGAATTAATGCCAAGTAAAAACTTGTTTTACGGTATTCGAATGGACGGTACGTTTCGTGAAGTAAGGACGAGAACTGTTCCAAGACAAGAAAAACCGTATACACCGCTCGTTGAAGTGACGAAATCACAACCAATCTTTTCATTTGAAAATACAGAAGGTACGCTTGCTGGATTTTGGACACCAGATTATGCGCAAGGTATTGGGGTAGCTGGATTCCACTTACATTACATTGATGATGAAAGAAGCGGGGGCGGACATGTTTTCGACTATGTTATAGAAAACTGTACCATCCAAATTTGTCAAAAAGCTCATATGCATTTAGCACTTCCAGAAACAGCTGATTTTATGGCGGCTGCATTATCAAGAGAAAATTTAGAGGATAATATTGCAACTGCGGAAGGTGCAGAGTAAGAGGGAAAGACTGTTCCATTTTGGAACAGTCTTCTTTTATTCGTAATGTTATTATTTGTCGATAAATCTATATTTCTTGTCGAACCGTTGATATATTGTAAGTTACGATAGATATATTTGAAAAATCGTTGATATATTGTAAGTTACGATAGATATATTCGAAAAATCGTTGATATATTGTAAGTTACGATAGATATATTTGAAAAATTGTTGATATCGCTTATTTTTTTGAAACAAACGGATGTCCCTCATAATAAAAACGCCACGGATAGTGTACAGCTTCTTCTGCATAGTCGATATTAATACGAGGTCCTGCTGTTATTTTATATTGTGATGATATGTGTTCTTCTTTTGGAACTAATTCAATATGTAACGTATCACTTTGTAACGATACACCGCGTTCTTTTAAAGTGATGCCAAGTGCACGGCATAGTTTGCCAGGACCGTTCGTTAAATTTTTGTACTGCGCTTTTGTAATTTCGGTCTTATTGTAGCGCGCTAGTTTTATTTCTTCTATTCCATCTACCGGTTCAAGAGCTCGAATGAGAACACCTTGTGGGGTGCCCACTGGCGCTGTAATAACGTTAAAGCAATGATACATACCGTAAATTAAATATACGTAAGCATGCCCTGGTGCACCAAACATAACTTCTGTGCGATCTGTCCGTCTGCCTCCATAACTATGTGCGGCCTTATCATCTGGGCCTTTATATGCTTCTACTTCTACAATGATTCCGCTTCGCTTTATTCCGTCTACAATATGAACAAGTTTTTGCCCGAGTAATTTTTTTGCGACTTCTAACGTATCGCCTTCATAAAAAGAAGGAGGTGCCTGCATTGTACTATCTCCTTTGCTAAGTGTATATGTATATAGTAAACCAAATTTTCAGTAGTAATTCTAACTCGTTCTATTTGCTACATTTATTTCATAAATTATGGATAGAGTACAACAGCGAAGAGGGGGAGTGCGACATGATTTATCGCTTACTAGCTCTTAATATAGATGGGACACTACTATACAACAATGGAAAAATTGCAAAAGGATTAAGAGAAACAATTGAATTTGTGAAAAGAAAAGATGTATACGTTACGTTATTTACGAGTCGTAATTTTCAATCCGCTCATAAAGTAGCAAAGGCGTTAAAATTAGATTCTATATTAGTGACACATGGTGGTGCTTTCGTTTCAGCAACGTTAGATAAGCCGTACGTTCAAAGAAGATTGTCTGAAGAGAAGACTTTTAACATTGTGCAAGTGTTAGAGCACTTTGATTGTAACGTACGCATTTCTCATGAACGGTTTTCGATAGGAAATCGTGAGAGAAATACACCAAACTTAATTGCGCGCACTGTATTATCAAGCGCAGATCCCTTATTTTATCCAGTTCAATTTGTAGATTCGTTAGGTGACGCGCTTCGTGACCATCCGGTAGCGGCGCCAAAAATTGATGTTCTTTTCCAAACTAAAGGTGAAAAAGAACGCGGGCTAAATACATTAAGAAAAGCGTTCCAAGATGTAGAGTATGTTGAATGTGATTCAAAACGAATAGAAATTTTACCGCAAAATGTATCAAAGTTACGCGGGTTACAATTGCTTGGAGAGCATTTAAATATTTCGCTAAATGAAATGGTTGCGATTGGAGATAGTATGGAAGATTTAGAGGTTATTGAAAACGTGGGACTTGGGGTAGCGATGGGGAACTCGCCTGTAGAATTAAAGCAAGCAGCCGATTGGATTACACGTTCAAATAGTGAAAACGGTGTAGAGTACATGATTAAAGAGCATTTCCGTAAGCAGTTCCCGCTTCCGTTTTTGAAGAATCATAAAAATACACCGAAACGATAAAAGAAAAACGTAGCTTTTTGGCTACGTTTTTTGTTGAGCTTATTAAAATGAATGAAAACGTTTTAAAATGTGAATTGTGTATGAAATCTATACAATTCACTTGAATCCTTTAGAAAACTAATGTAAAGTGAAGGATGTTGTCAAAATAGTTACACCACATGAAATATTCTTCAGATTAATTTTATTGGGCTCCCATACGTAAAAGTATTTCCGCATGACAGTTTAGTTCACGTATTATTTCAAAAATGAATTGTAGTAATTTTATTAAGTAGTTGTAGCGTTCCTTTGTTGTATTTAAATGGATTATTTTAAGTTAATGTGAGTAAGACCTGGTACATATGAAATGTACTTCTTTTTGTGATTTTAGGAAGTTTAAAAGGGGGAATGAATTTCTTGAGGAAATCATTTAATCAAAAAATTAAAAAGTTAAGTAGTAGTTTAATAGTTGTATTACTAATATGTATGAATTTTTTAATCCATTTACCATTTAAAGCAGAGGCAGCTACAACAGAGTTAAAAGGTTTAGGTGATGTATCTTATTACAACGCCATCATTTTTGGGGATCATAGTGCAACGAGTGCTGATATTGAAGGTGCGATGGCTGTTCAGAAAAATATGAACGCATCAAGTTATACAGTCGTAGCGGCTGCAACTGGAGCAAATAACTTAGCTGGAGCAACTTGGATAGATGAAGGATATCCATCATTATTACTAGGCGGTCAATTTACGAAAGCGGGAGCAGGGCAGGTAATTATTCAAGATGGAACAGTGGCGATGACAAAAGACGGTGACCCAGATGGCGCGATGAAAACATCATATGACCGTATCTCTTATAAAGAGCAAGCGGAGATTGATGCTAAGTTTAAAGAATTTAGAAAAGACGTTGATGGTGTAATTGGGGATGCAAGTAAACTACACACTGATAAGCCAAAACCTAATATGAGCTTTGGAATCGGTGAAGATGTAAACAACCCTAATATTTATGTCTCTTCAGGCCAGACGGGAAAGAAAGCATTCGATGTAAAAGACGTTTTTCTTCCGAATGTAGAGAATAAAGACTTTATTGTTATTTATTCAGATGCAGAAGAAGTGAGTTTTGGTGGCGGTGCAATTTTGTATGATACAAGAAATACTGGGATGGCGACGGATTTAATTAATACATCTCAAGCATACGACCCTAATTCATCTTTTACTGAGTTAGCTAGTAAGGTAATTTGGGTATTTCCTAATGCTACAAAGATAACAACTAAAGGTTATGGTGTAGTAGGTAGTGTGTTTGCACCTAATGCAGTTGTAGAAACAAAAGGTGGTTCTATTAATGGACAAGCCTATGTTGGAGGATTACACCAAAGAGATGGTTTTGAGGTTCATAACTTTAAATTTAACTGGCCAAAATGGAATAAACCAGCAGCTGAAAAAGGACATTTACAAATTAAAAAAGTTGATGAAAACGATGGAAATATTGTTTTAAAAGACGCAAAATTTGATGTTATAGACAAAGATAATAACGTTGTGGCTACTGTTACAACAAACGAAAAGGGTATTGCGGAAGTTAAAGATTTACCACTTGGTGACTATTTTGTAAAAGAAATAAATGCACCAGAAGGATATATAAAAGTTGATACACCAGTCAAAGTAACAATTGATAATACAAACGTAATTGAACTTGTTATGAAGAATACGAAAAAAGTAGAGAATGGCCAATTTAAATTATTGAAAAAAGATAGTGAATCCGGTCAACTTCTGCCAGGTGCAAAATTTGATGTTATCGATAAAGATGGGAAAGTTGTGGAAACAATTGTTACAGATGATAAAGGTGAAGCCTTATCGAAACGACTTCCAGTTGGAAGCTATACATTAAAAGAAGTAGAAGCACCGAAAGGGTATGAATTATCATCTAGTTCAGTTTCTGTTGATGTAGAGGCTAATAAAGTATTGACTGTAGATGTGGTGAATAAAAAGATTCCCGAAAAAGTAACAGGTCAATTTGAAATTGTGAAAGTAGATGCGGAAGATAAAACGAAGGTATTATCAGATGCAGAATTCGAAGTGTATAAAGAGGGTAAAAAAGTAGATACGTTACGAACAGATAAAACTGGTAAAGTAGTTTCTCAGAAATTAGAACCAGGAAAGTACACATTAAAAGAAACGAAAGCACCACAAGGATATAAATTGCTAAAAGAAGAAATTGAAGTCGTTGTGGAAGCGGACAAAGTAGTAGAAGTACAAATAGAAAACGCAAAAGAACTAGGAAGCTTACAAGTAATCAAAAAGGATGCAGAGAGTGGAAAAGTTCTAGCAGGTGCGGAATTTAAATTAAAGAACGAAGCTGGTCAAGTAGTTGGAGAAGCGAAAACAACGAATAAAGACGGCGTTGTGAAATTCGAAAGCTTAGTGCCAGGAAGGTATACGTTAGAAGAAACGAAAGCGCCGAAAGGTTATAAGGCGTTAGAAGTAACAGTAGAAGTAAATGTTGTAGCGAACGAAGTAGTAAAACAAGAAGTTATGAATGAAAAAGTAACAGGTCAATTCGAAATCGTGAAAGTAGATGCGGAAGATAAAACGAGATTGTTATCAGGTGCAGAATTCGAAGTGTATAAAGATGGTAAAAAGGTAGCGGAACTGAAAACAGATGAGAGTGGAAAAGTGATGTCACCAAAATTACCGCTAGGTGAATACACAGTGAAAGAAACGAAAGCACCAGCGGGCTACAAGCTTTCAAATAAAGAATGGAAAGTAACAATTCAAAACGAGAAAGAAGTAGTAAAAGTAGAGGCAGAAAACGAAAAAATCTTAGGTTCTCTACAAATTATTAAAATGGATGATAAAGATCAAACGAAACGCTTAGCAGGCGCAGAATTTACATTGAAAGATGCGAAAGGAAATGTTATAAAAGAAGGAATTACAACAGATAAGTCTGGAACGGTTAAGGTAGACGGACTTGTGCCAGGTGAATATACGTTAGAAGAAACAAAAGCACCAGAAGGTTATGAGTTAACAAAACAAATAATTCATGTAACAGTTGACGGTGAAAAAGTTATTGATGTAAAAGTAACGAACGGTAAGAGCCTTGGGCAATTCGAAATCGTAAAAGTAGATGCTCAAGATAAAACGAAAGTATTATCAGATGCAGAATTCGAAGTGTATAAGGATGGTAAAAAAGTAGATACGTTACGAACAGATAAAACTGGTAAAGTAGTTTCTCAGAAATTAGAACCAGGAAAGTACACATTAAAAGAAACGAAAGCACCACAAGGATATAAATTGCTAAAAGAAGAAATTGAAGTCGTTGTGGAAGCGGACAAAGTAGTAGAAGTACAAGTAGAAAATGCAAAAGAACTAGGAAGCTTACAAGTAACCAAAAAGGATGCAGAGAGTGGAAAAGTTCTAGCAGGTGCAGAATTTAAATTGAAAAATGAAGCTGGTCAAGTAGTTGGCGAAGCGAAAACAACGAATAAAGACGGTGTTGTGAAATTCGAAAACTTAGTGCCAGGAAAGTACACGTTAGAGGAAACGAAAGCGCCGGAAGGTTATAAGGCGTTAGAAGTAACAGTAGAAGTAAATGTTGTAGCGAACGAAGTAGTAAAACAAGAAGTTATGAATGAAAAAGTAAAAGAAGAAATTACAGGTCAATTAGAAATTACAAAGGTAGATGCTAATAATACAAATAAAACATTAGCAGGCGCAGTGTTTGAAATTTGGAAAGACGGAATAAAAATCGACACATTAACAACAAATAAGAGCGGTAAAGCGACTTCTAAGAAGTTAGAACCAGGAGATTACACTTTAAAAGAAATCCAAGCGCCAGAAGGATATACTTTATCCAATAAGGAAATGAAATTTACGATTTCTAATGAAAAAATTGAAGTTGTAAAGCTTCAAATTACAAATAAAAAAGATACAGATAAAGATCCGGAAAAACCAGGTGAAGGAACAGGAAAACCAGGTGAAGGAACAGGAAAACCAGGTGAAGGAACAGGAAAACCAGGTGAAGGAACAGGAAAACCAGGTGAAGGAACAGGAAAACCAGGTGAAGGAACAGGAAAACCAGGTGAAGGAACAGGAAAACCAGGTGAAGGAACAGGAAAACCAGGTGAAGGAACAGGAAAACCAGGTGAAGGAACAGGAAAACCAGGTGAAGGAACAGAGAAGCCTGATGAAGGAACAGGAAAACCAGGTGAAGGAACAGGAAAGCCGGGTGAAGGAACAGAAAAGCCAGGTGAGGGAGTAGAAAAACCTAATTTACCAGAAAAAGGACAAGGTTCTTCTAATAATCAACAACTCCCAGCTACAGGACACAATACGAATTACGTTCCATTCATCGGTTTTATGCTCCTCTTACTAGGAATACGTTTAAGATTCATGGCTAAAAATAGTTAACAGATGTATAAAAGGCATCAGAGATATACAATCTCTGATGCCTTTTAAATTAATACAGATAAATATGTTAAGCTTCAATTACGCTAAGCATTCTGTTTATAAATGCAGCTGCGTGAGCACGTTGTGATGGTCCTTTTGGTACGAATTGATTCAATTCATTACCTTTTACAATTCCATATCCATACACTCTTTGTACTTCTTCTTTAGCGTAAATTAAGTTTTGGTCTACGAATGGTAGTTCAACTTGTTTTGCAAAAATACCAGCGTGTTTTAGAGAACGATCGATCATAATAACAGCTTCTTCGCGTGTAATTGTAGTATTTGGGTCAAATGTATTATCACCACGTCCGCGGATTATGCCTGCGCTTGCTGCACGATTAATACCGTCTCGTAACGATGGGTGTACTTGTTCTAAGTCTGTGAAATTAGCATTTCCACTTGGTAATTGTAAAGCACGAGTAATTAATGTAGCAAATTCAGCACGCGTTACAAGACGTTCTGGGAAGTACTTGCCGTTTCCTTCTCCTTGCATAATGCCTCTAGCTGCTAATTGACGAATGTCTTGTTCATACCAGCCACCTGTAATGTCATCAGTTACTGGATTTTTTTGATTTTCTTTATAGTATGTTTCAGTTCCTTTTAAGAAAGCATCCCATTGTCCGCGTTGAATCATAAACGCAGGGCAGTTTTTTCCTGACCAAAATTGGTGTTTTTGGACCTTATCTAGAGAAATATTTAAGTCGTTCATTAAATAAGCTGCCAATTTACGGGCATTTTCTACCGCTTTTTCATAGTTTCCATCTTGATTAACGGCAATTTCAATTCCGATAGATTCATAGTTACCAGTTTTATTTCCAGCATGCCATCCAACTTCATTTACCGGAAGATGTTGATAAATTTCTTTATCATCTACTGTGAAATGCCAAGATGCGGCGCGATCAGCTGTTCCGCGTGCTTGATTATCTAAGAATTTTGCATGATTTAGAGCATTAGCACCTTTCGCTGTATTAGCCGTTTCGTGAATCGTAATATATTTAGGCACCATCGGGTAGCCAGGGCGAATATCGTCATTTCCTTTTGGGACAATCATTTCTTTAAATGTAACGCCATAAATATTGTTTGTTTGTAGAGCTTCTGGCGATCTCAATAAACTATTTTTAGCAGTACGACTGTTTTTTAATAATGAAGCTTTTGTACCTTCAAATGTAGCAGAAGGTGCATAAATCCATTTTGCTGTTTCATTTATTTGGACTTTAAACCAATTTCCAGCTTGTTCAGTAGGAGTTATGACTTGTGGCTCTAGTTTTCCTTCTTCTTTAAACGATTGGAACGGAAGTGCATGTATGGAAGCTTCTTCTTTTACGATTAATTTTTGGTTAGATAGTTTATGAATCTCTTGAACTTCTAAGCTATTATCATTGTTATCTATCCATCCAGCGCCAGTTGACGTCGTTATGTAATAAGCATTTCCTTTTTTCTTTGTCGCCGTTACGACTTGTTCTGTAATCTCGATATTCGATTTGTTTTTTAAATCATTCGCGGTATATAATGAATGTTTTTTTGAAGTGTATAGTAGGAATTGGCCAGTAACCTCGATATCTTCTTCATGAGTACTATGCTCATTAACATGTTCTTTAATACTTTTAAAAACTTGATCCTCCGTATATACTTCGGCAGATTTTTCAGCACTCTCTGCAAATGAATAAGTAGGTGCAAGAACAGTTTGTAATGCAAGAGAGAGAGTTAAAACACTATAAAATTTCTTTTTCATATTTGTTTTTAACACATTAGATTGTGGAATCTAGTGTTAACAGTCCTCCTTTTTATATTGTATTTTCACTATGTATCGATTTTAACACTAATAAATTTTAACAAGAGAAAATCATGATGTCTATATACATGAGCAATATTCATAAAAAGAATTATTTGAAAAAATGTAAGAGAAACAGGTAAAACCTTCTGTATTGACCTGTAAACGCCCTTCAAGTAAACTAAAGAGAGTTTGCAAATGAAAAGGTGATAATGTTGTTAATTTCAATTAAAACGTTACAAGATGATCGTTTTTTACGTCCGCTACAAAATATTGGCGGCTTATTTTTTGAAGATAGTACGATTGGATTTGAACAAGAGGAAGCAAATCTGATCGTTGATATACACATTGAGGATAATGTGAAAGCATCTGCTCAATTGACGGATGTTAGCACAGGAAATGTGTATGAAGAAACATTCTCGAAAGATTTATCTGCTTTCACAGATGAAAAAGAGCGTATGAAGCAAGTGAAGCACGTTGTTTCTTATGTATATCTTTCTGTTCTTCAGCAGTTAACTGGTATTGAACAAAGCTGGGGTATTTTAACGGGAGTACGTCCGACGAAACTTCTTCACAAAATGCTTCAAAATGGTATGTCAAAAGAAGAAGCGCATCAAGAACTTCGTGAAAGTTATTTAATTCATGAAGAGAAAATTGAACTTCTTCAGCGCATTGTTGATTGCCAATTAGCAGTTGTTCCGGATTTATACCGTTTGAAAGAAGAAGTAAGTATTTATATCGGTATTCCGTTCTGCCCAACGAAATGTGCATACTGTACATTCCCGGCTTATGCAATTAATGGACGCCAAGGATCTGTTGATTCGTTCTTAGGTGGTTTACATTATGAAGTTCGTGAAATTGGTAAGTTTTTAAAAGAAAAAGGTGTAAAAGTTACGACGATTTATTACGGCGGCGGTACACCTACAAGTATTACAGCAGAAGAGATGGATATGCTGTATGAAGAAATGTATGAAGCGTTCCCAGATGTGAAAAATGTGCGTGAAGTAACAGTTGAGGCAGGTCGCCCAGATACGATTACTCCAGCAAAGCTAGAAGTGTTAAATAAATGGAACATTGACCGTATTAGTATTAATCCACAGTCATACCATCAAGAGACACTAAAAGCAATTGGACGTCATCATACTGTAGAAGAAACAATTGAGAAATACCATTTAGCTCGTGAAATGGGAATGAACAATATTAATATGGACTTAATTATTGGTCTTCCTGGTGAAGGGTTAGATATCTTCAAGCATACGTTAGATGAAACAGAAAAGTTAATGCCAGAATCATTAACAGTTCATACGTTATCATTTAAACGTGCTTCTGAAATGACGCAAAACAAACGTAAATATAAAGTAGCAGGTCGCGAAGAAATTACAGCGATGATGCACGAAGCAGAAGAGTGGACGCAAAAGCATAATTACGTACCATATTACCTATATCGTCAAAAGAATATTTTAGGTAACTTAGAGAATGTTGGTTATGCAATGCCGACGCAAGAAAGTATTTACAACATTGTCATTATGGAAGAAGTACAATCAATTATCGGACTTGGTTGTGGTGCATCAAGTAAATTTGTTCATCCGAAGACGGGAGCAATTACGCACTTTGCGAATCCGAAAGATCCAAAATCATATAATGATGGCTTTGTGAAATATACAGAAGATAAACTGAAAATTTTAGAAGAGCTATTTGCATAAGAAGAAAGAGGTTGTTCCGAGTCGGAACAACCTCTTTTTTATCCTGCAGTAACGGGCGGTCCGATTATATCTTATCAGTTTTTGTCGGTAAGTCGATATATTTGAAAAATCGCTGATATAAATTGAGTTGTGGTTGATATATTTCAAGTTACGGTCGATATATCTGGAAAATCGCCGATATAATTTCATTTACCGCCTAGCGGTACCGTATGTAAAACTATGTCGATAATAATCAGAAAAATTAGTCAAATCATTAGAGGACAATGTCTACTTATGGACGAAATGATAGATTTATGAAAGAGAAAAGGGGGAAATTGTTGGCATGTATATGACGATAGGGAGAATTTTTGATTTATCAGTTGGTAAGTATCCAAATAAAGAGGCGTTAGTGGAACCTGAAAAAAATATTCGCTGGACGTATAAACAGTGGGATGAACAAATAAATAAAACAGCGCACGCTCTATTAGAAGAAGGGGTAAGAAAGGGAGATACGGTATCTGTTTACTTATATAATTGCCATGAATTTGTAAACGTTTACTTAGCCTGTGCGAAAATTGGAGCGATCTTTAACCCGATTAATTTCCGCTTAAAAGCAAAAGAAGTATCTTATATTCTTCAGGACGCATCCTCGAAAGTCGTTGTCTTTGAAAAAGCAGTTGAGTCAACTGTTGCTATAATTGAAAGAGATTTTCCAAATACATCTTTTTGGTCTATAGAAAATGATAAACCTTCCTATGCAAGTTCCTACCATGAAAAAGTGAATGAAGCATCTTCTGAGAAAGTAAATATCGAAATTGATGAAATGGATTATTGTTCTATGCTGTATACGAGCGGTACGACAGGTCATCCGAAAGGCGTGTTACATTGCCATCGTGAAATGGCTGAGCATAGTATGATTTGTACGTATTTCCTAAAATATAATAGAGATAGCGTTGGGCTTGTTGTTGCACCTTTATATCACTGTGGTGAATTAAATGCCGGAATCATACCACGCATTCAAGTTGGCGGAAAGAATGTTATTTTGCATCATTTTGATACAGAAACAGTATTACATACGATTCAAGAAGAAAAGATTACGACGTTCTTTGCAGCGCCGACGATGTGGAATATGTTGTTGCAAAAAGATTTAGCTCAGTATGATTTAACGTCAATGAAAATCGGTATATATGGCGGAGCAGCAATGGCACCGGCGTTAGTGAAGGAATGTAAAGAACGTCTTTATATTGATCTTGTTCAAATATACGGAATGACAGAAATGGGGCCAGTTGTTGCATTTCTCGTAGAGGAGGATCAAATTACGAAAGCTGGTTCAGCAGGCACGCCATGTTTTAGCCATGAAGTTCGTATTGTGAAACCGAACGAGGATGCACCGGCAGAACCAGATGATGTATTACCTCCTTATGAAGTGGGAGAAATTATTTTACGCGGCCCAACTATGATGGCTGGCTATCATAATCGTGAAGAAGCGAATAAAAAATCGATGTATAAAGGATGGTATCATTCTGGTGATCTAGGCTATTTTGATAAAGACGGTTATTTATTCGTTGCTGATCGCGTTGATGATATGGTAATTAGCGGTGGCGTAAATATTTATCCTCGTGAAATTGAAGATTTCCTTCATAGTCATCCAGGTATATTAGATGTGGCGGTACTTGGTGAGCCAGATGAATTATGGGGAGAGCGTGTTGTGGCAGTTATTGTGAAGAAAGATGAAACAATAACAGAAGCTGATTTAGAAACGTATTGCAAAGAAAGTGATGAACTAGCAGATTATAAACGTCCGCGTCATTATTTATTTGTAGATGAACTCCCTCGTAATGCGAGCGGGAAGTTGCAGAAGTTTGTACTGAGGGAGTCGTTGAAAGGTGCGAAAAAATAGAAAATGCAGGATGCCCCATATCTATGGGGTATCCTGCATTTTTCTGTATTAAACAGCAGAAACAATATCTTTGTTAATTCTCATTTTTTCTTGGTGAAGGTTAATTAGCGCATTTGAAATAAGGTGGAAACACAAAGTGGATGTAATACAAAAAGAAAAGACACCCTAAGGTGCCTTTCTCCGACTTGAACCATTTCATTTCATACGAATCGGAATCTATCCGTATTACCATTACCCCTTTGTTATGAGTGTAAACACACACTATAAAGCAGAATCGTCTATATACACTAGATTGTTAGTTCACAAAAGACAAGAGATTTGAGATCAATATCGAAGTGACGCCACATCCCCTATAATAATTGATATGTTACGCCTTTTAAAAGAATCTGCTTTATAGAACGTGCCCACAAGTTATATTTTACTACATGTAATATTCATTCAGTGTATTTTTTGATGAATATGTATAATTACATAAACTGTATCAAAAAAAGAGAGTATACTCTGATGTTGTGTAATAAAGATAAAGCCCGCCTATGGAATAGGGGGCTTTTCTTACTTTTTATAAATATTTATTCCAATTATATTATCAGATGAGTCTAAACGAATATAAACGTCAGCTGATAAAAGGTGTGCATTATATATTCGTTGTTTATATGTTGATATCTCGAAGCGTTTTCCATTTAATTCACATTCTAGAATAATCATATCGCCATGTTCTTTCCAATTTATTAATTTAGCAGTTGTATTCATATAAACCTCCTCTGAATCATTTTATGAAAATTAATAGAGATAGTGTGAGAAAGGAGTTTATATAACAAAAAAAGACACCTTAAGTGTCTTCTTTGATTACTATAAAAGTCGTTGAATGAAATAGGTTTCTATTTTTATTTGCGTGAAAAGCCTTCTTCATCAAGGTATTCCGCAGCTTCTGGATAAGAGTTGAATGTACCGTCTAAGTTTACACCAGCGTACACGTTCCACATGTCATCCTCTGAAATAAGAGTAAGAATATGACCATCTTCGTTCTGCCATTCTTCTTCTTTCGCAGGTTCTACAGGTGCTACTACTTCTTCTTGTGATAGAAGGTCAATTGATTTCTCAATTACTGAACGTAACTCCTCTGCTGAAAACTCACGGATGTTAACCATGCCTTTATCATCTGTTTTATAACCTTTAATACCGCTTGCATATACAAATCCATTTCCATTTGGGTGTAAATGAAATACAACGTTCTTTTTATCTAAACGACTTTCTTCAAAGTGGAAGTTTACACGTTTTAATGATACGTTCTTTCTTTCTAGTTCTGGGAAAGATTCAATAATCGATAATTTTTCTTCAAAAGTTAGCATAGTGCCTCCAAGTATATAGTAAAAGATTTAATTTGTTCATTATAGCATAGTTGCAATTGTTTCCAAAGATAAGGGGGAAACTTTTCATTGAATACGTTTACGTCACGAGAATGTAAAAAGTGAGCTAACGAATGTATCTTTTTAGGTGTACAATGGAACATGGACTTTATACAAAGGTGGTTTTTTTTATGTTTCAAAAAATAGCAAAGGAATGTTTAGCAGGATTTACTGTTGCGATTGTTGCGTTACCACTTGCGATTGCATTTGGTATTGCCGCGACAGGAACGTCTGAGGGAGCGCTTGTTGGATTGTATGGTGCGATTTTTGCAGGTTTATTCGCAGCGTTATTTGGCGGGACACCTGGGCAAGTAACAGGACCAACAGGACCAATTACCGTTATTGCAACAGGAGTTATTGCGACGCACGGGTTAGAGGCAAGTTTTATTGCCTTTATGATGGCAGGGTTATTTCAAATTTTATTCGGTGTATGTAAGCTCGGTTCTTACGTTCGATATATTCCGTATCCTGTCGTTTCGGGATTTATGAATGGTATTGCATTAATCATTATTTTAGGCGAAATAAAGCACGTACAAAATAGTTTTTTACTTGTTGTGTTAACGATTATTGTAATGATTGTTTCTGGTAAATGGATTAAGGCGATTCCGTCTAGTTTAGTAGCACTAGTCGGTGTGACAGCTTTGCTTCCTTTATTTTCTTCCTTACTCGAAGGACTTACAGTAAAGTTACCGATTATCGGAAATCTTTCACTAAATAAAGTAATTGAAAAGATTGGAACCATTCCAGAAGCGATGCCTACGCTTCATATTCCATCTTTAAGTGGAACAGGAATAGCAGCACTTATTTTGCCAGCGCTTAGTATTGCTTTATTAGGATCGATTGACTCGTTGTTAACATCGGTCGTAATGGATAATGTGACAGGTACACGTCATAAAAGTAATAAAGAACTGGTCGGACAAGGGATCGGTAATATGATGAGCGGATTGTTTGGCGGATTAGCAGGTGCAGGTGCGACTGTAAGGTCTATCGTGAATATAAGAAGTGGCGGTAAAACGGCACTTTCGGCATGTATGCATAGTGTTATCTTATTTATTTTTATTATGGGTCTTGGTTCGGTCGTACAATATATTCCACTTGCTGTATTATCAGGTATTTTAATTTTAACTGGTATTGGAATGTTCGATTGGGGAAGCATGAAAAAGATGCATGTCGCTCCTAAAGGTGATGTCGTTGTTATGCTCGTAACGATGATTGTAACGGTGAAGTTCGATTTAATGATTGCTGTTGCATTCGGTATTATTCTTTCGTTCATCATATATATGGTGAAATGTAAAGAACGTAAAACTTCTATCGTAAAGGAAAAAGAAGAAACGTACACAATTCAAGGACCGCTCTCTTTCCTATCAGTAGATCGTATTTTCTCTACTTTACAAGATGTGAAGTCACCGGTTATTTTACGTATGAAAGATGTGCGTTATATGGATGTATCAGGAGCTATGGCCTTATTAAATTTTGTTGAGCAATCAAATAAAGTAGGAGCAAGTGTAAAGCTTGAGCAAGTACATCCGAGTATTGAAAAAACAATCGCAGTAATGGCAAGCGATGAACAGAAAGAGCAATTGAAAATCTTAAGTGTTTAGATGGTAATTAGAATATCTCACAATCTTACATAAATTATAATGTAGAGTTGTGGGATATTTTTATAATGTTTT
The DNA here is from genome assembly GCF_057924895.1 of Bacillus sp. LH1. Taxonomy (NCBI): domain Bacteria; kingdom Bacillati; phylum Bacillota; class Bacilli; order Caryophanales; family Bacillaceae; genus Bacillus; species Bacillus sp. LH1. Next base: position 905,388 of record NZ_CM175007.1, read on the forward strand.
TAGTAATATGTATCGCAGTGATAGGGAGGAAGGGCTCTTTTTGCGTAACAGAAACGGTTATAGTGTGTACATACATAATGGAAGGAATTAGAAAAAATATTGTGAAGAGACAGGCTTAAATGGGTTCTCTTTTCTATTTTGAAAAAAAAACCAAGTATTCAACCTATAATAAATTTGTTATGATAACCAATGGGATAAAGTGAATTCCTATCGTTTAAAACAATATGTTTGAGAGTATATGTATAAAAGAAAAGAGAAAAAATATGAATAAAACATTTGTAAAAGGAGCAGCAATTTTAACCATTACAACTTTTTTGTCGAAATTGCTGGGTAGTTTTTTTCAAATTCCATTACAAAATATTGCAGGAGATGAAGTGCTCGGTATTTTCCGCCTTGTTTTTCCTGTATATATGATTGCTCTTACATTATCGGTAGCCGGAGTTCCACTTGCAATTTCGAAACTAATTGCAGAGTTGAACGAAAAAAATAAGCAAAAGGAAATTGCGAAATTATTTAAATCAGCGTCAATTATTGGGATAGCATTTGGCGTTTTCGGCTGTTTAGTCATTGTATTATTTTCTATTGAAATTGCAAATATGCTTGGTGGACAAGAAACTAGAATGCCGTTGCTTATTACTTCATTAGCATTACTCATTGCGCCATACATGGCGGTGTATAGAGGGTATTTTCAAGGTTTCGGTGATATGAAACCAACAGGGGTATCACAGGTCATTGAGCAATTTGTACGTGTGTTTTTTATGTTAATAATTGCTTACATACTAGTATCATGGGATAAGAGTAATACTGTTATTACTAGTGGTGCGATGGTTGGCTCTTTTCTTGGAGTCATTAGTTCGCTTATATATTTGCGTATAAAATATAATAGAAGTCCATACTACAATAAAAGCAATTCCTATTCGCTCCGAGATTTAAGAGAAAACGGCAAAAAGATATTGCGGGTATCGATCCCAATCGCTATTGGAGCTTTATCAATGCCACTTTTAAATTTAGTAGACTCGCTTACAATACCGCATGTATTACAAGGATCATCAACAGAAATTCAAGAACAATTTGGAATATACAGTCGCGGTTTTGCATTCACGCAAATAATTGTTATTTTTGCAAGCGCAATTGTATTTCCGTTAATACCACTCTTAACTTCCGCATTGGCCAAAAGAGATATAAATTTGGCGAAAATAACAATTCAAAATACAAATCGACTAGCGCATGTTTTGACAGCACCGTTAACAATATGGTTGATGGCATTAACAGTACCGTTAAATGTCGGATTGTTCACAGATGTAAAAGGCAGTAGTATGTTAACAGTTATGATTGGCAGTTCGTATTTTACTGCGGTTATGGTATTATCAATAGGTGTTTTACAGGGCATTAACCGTTCTGCACAAGCTGCATGGATTGTTATTGCTGCGAGTTGTGTGAAAGTCGTGTTAAACATAATGTTCGTGCAGAAGTTTGGCATAGATGGAGCGGCGTATAGTACATTCATTACTTACGTATTGGTTTGTATTGTAAATCATTTGTATATTCGAAGCTATATTGCCTATTCTATTCATTTAAAAAGCTTTTTTGGTGTGCTAGCAATAGCATGTATTTTGGGACTAGGATTGTATGAACTATGTAATGTGATAAATATTACATCTTCAAGAATTATGACGTTATTATTCAGTGGTATAGCATTAAGTATTACAACCATTTTGTATGGTGTATGTGCTTTGAAATTAAAATGGATATCAATAAACAAAATACCATTTTTGAAAAGATAAATATAGAAATTTAATTTTTTATTATAATTCATATGAACTGATAAAGAGGAAACTATGTAGGGTATCAAGTGTTTAGGTAAGGAATGGGTACTAGTTTATGTTAGATGAAATAAACGGTTACCTAGTTTTGGAGGAGATTTAGGGTGCGTTTAGTCTTATCAGGATATTATGGTTTTTATAATGTTGGAGACGAGGCGATTCTACAATCAATTATTGAATCGTTAAGTAAAGAGAACCCGGATATAGAACTAGTAGTACTATCAAATGATTCTAAATATACAAAGGAAATGTATGGTGTAGAATCGGTAGATCGCTGGGATATAAAAGCTGTTTATCATGCAATCAAAAACAGTGATGGAGTTATTAGCGGTGGCGGGAGCCTTCTTCAAGATCAGACAAGTACGAAGAGTATTCTATATTATACGGGTATTATGGGACTCGCTCGATTATTAAAAAAGCCGTATTATATTTATTCACAAGGAATAGGTCCAATTACAAAAGGATATAATCGTCTATTAGTAAAATGGAACTTGTCAAAAGCTTCCTATGTATCAGTTCGAGATGAGGATTCGTTTTTATATTTAAAAGAACTTGGCATAAAAAACGATATTGAAATTGTTCCAGACCCTGTTTTAACATGGAAACGGACAAAACAATCGGATTGGTTGCAAAAGCATTCGATACATGGAAAAGTAATCGCGGTTAGTGTGCGTTATTGGAATGCAAAAGAAGATTATATAAAAAAATTAGCTGCGGCATTAAAAAAATTAAAGCAAGAAGGATACCAAATTCTATTTGTTCCAATGCATGAGCCATTTGATCAAAAAGCTTCGCGTGAAGTAGTAGACTTAATGGGAGAAGAGACGTATATGCTTCCATATAAAATGGATATCGATGAGAAAATATTCATTTTATCACAATGTTCATTACTAATTGGTATGCGTCTTCATGCACTAGTTTTTTCTGCTGTAGCCAAAACTCCAATGGTCGGGATTTCATATGATCCGAAAATTGATTCGTTTTTAAGTCAAGTGAATCAGCCAGTTATAGGAAGTGTGGATGGCGAATGGAGTGCTGAATATTTATATGAAATTGCGAAAAAGCAATTAATGCAACAAGGAACTGTGCAGCAAGAGTTACAATTGACAATAGATGAGCTTCGGTTGCAAGGCAAACAGGCAACAAAGAAACTCATTGATCATATGGAAAAAGGCACTTTATTAAAAAAGTAAAGTGTCTTTTATTTTGTTTTGAATGTAATGAAAATTCAAATTAAAAAACGTTTTATTTTAATTCCTATTTATTATGCTAAAATGATTGTGATTATTATATAATCAAATTTGTGATAATAAATTCGTAGATTACGAGGAGGATAACCTTGAAGACTTTTTCAAAAGGTATAACAGCAGTGGCATTAACGGGATCATTACTTTTAACTCCTATTTCAAGTTATGCGGCAAATGATGATATTACAGGACATATGTTTGAGACGAATATGCGCTCACTTATTACTAAAGGAGTTTTAATGGGGTATGGGGACAATGTATATGCGCCTGATAAATTAGTAACAAGAGCAGAGTTTGCTACATTCATAGCAAGGGCTTTAAATTTACCGAAAGCTGATTCGAATTTCGAGGATGTGCCGAAGACTTACGGTTTATATGATGGTGTAAGTAGAGCATATGGAGCGAAAATTATTAATGGTCGTACGAACGAGACATTCTCACCAAATGATGTGATTACACGTGAAGAAATGTCGATCATGGTAAAGCGAGCGTTAGACTATAAAAATATTAAAGTAGCTGTAAGTCCGCTTACCTTTACTGACAAAGATAGTATTAACTATAAAGAGCATGTGCAAGTTATGGTGGCTACTCAAATTATTAAAGGGTATCCAGAAGATAATACATTTAGACCACATTTATCAGCTACAAGAGGGATGGCTTCAGCTATGTTGGATCGCATGCTTCAGACGATTGAAAAAAACGGAAATAGCAATCCTGTAGAAACTAAGAAATATGTTGTGACAAATGTAAGAGAAAACGGAACAGAGCAAGAAGTAGAGCGCTATAATACGTATAAAGAAGCGGTTACGGCTGCTCAAAATAAAGGTATGAATGCGGTAAAATACGAGAACGAATTTTTATGGATTAAAGATGGTTTTGCAAGTGCGAAAAGAATAACTGGGCAAAACATCATTAATATTTATGATGAGAATTTAGCAACAGTATATACGTATATTCAGTATGGAACAGAATTGAAAGTGTTAGAAGTTGGCGAAGATCGTGTGAAAGTTCAACTTTCTGGTTTGACAGGTTATGTGAAGAAGAATGAAATCACTTTAATTCCTACCAATGAAATGAAACAGTCGTCTTATTATGTGAAATCAGATGGATATTTATACCATAAATATTATACATATAATACAAGTTCACCTGGATATACAGAATTTAGATATGGTGTGGCACCTTCTTTCATGAAGCAAGGACAGCAAATGTATAGTGTAGATGGAAAGACATTCGGAGACGAAACTTTCTATCAATATTTCAATTATTTATCATTACGTTCGAAAACAGATTATACAGCTGAACAACTAGATAGTTATGTGAAATCGATTAAGCCAGACTCTCCATTAATTGGTTTAGGAAAGAAATTTAAAGAAGTAGAAAGCAAGTATAATGTAAATGCATTATTCTTATATTCATTAGCAATTCATGAAAGTTATTATGGAACAAGCGCTCTTGCAAAAGACAAAAATAATTTATTTGGTTTAAAAGCAACAGACGATAGCCCATATGGTAACGGGGAAGCATTTAATTCAAAAGAAGATTGTATTGAACATGCAGCAAAATTATACATGAATGAAGGATATTTAAATCCAGGACATTGGCGTTATACAGCAACATATACAGGTGATAAAGCTGCTGGTTTAAATGCGAAATATGCATCTGATGCGAACTGGGGTAAAAAAGTAGCGGGGCATATGAACCGTTTTGATTCTTATTTAGGTAAAAAAGAATACAACAAGTACAAACTTGCACGTGTGATGAATAACGTGGAAGTGAAAAAGAATCCTAGTATATCAAATGAGCGACTGTATCGTTTAAATACAAATGTAGTTGTCACAGTTACTGGTGAAGAAATAATAAATGGAAAAGCGTGGGTTAAAGTTATTTCAGATAATCCTACTGTAACAGAAGCGTATATTGCAAAAGAAAGCTTAGAATACGTAAAACATTAATTAAATAAAAAAGAAGGTGCTACTAATATTTCGTAGCACCTTCTTTCTATTCAATTTCAAAATCAACAATGATATAAGCGAGAATAACAACGAAGAAAATACTAACGGCTGGCGCTGTTAATACGTGGCCAGACATAAAGCCAATGCCAAGTGACAGAATGAGTGTGCTCGCTAATAGCATATACTTTACGGTCATGATTTTCTTAAAGTTTGTGATCATGCGGATGAATAATGTAATACCAAAGTATAGAAGTGGTATTAAGTAAATAAGGAAACCGACAATTCCAAATGCGAAAAATAGGTCATGGAAGTCCATTTCAATTAATTTAATTTTATCTGTGTAGTTACCAGCGTAACCCATTCCGAATAGTTTTTGTGAAAGCGGTGCGTCTTTATAGTACTGTTTGTATGTTTTTAAGAATTTGTCGCGATCGCTGTAAATTAAACTTTTTACTTCAGAATCTGTAAGTTCACCTTTTGCATGTTTTTTTGCATCTTCTGGATCTTCTTTAATTACTTTTCCTTCTTTTCGATCTTTCTCTTCTTGTACTGATTTTTTGTATTCGTATATTTGCATGTGAATGCCCATATTTTTTGCGATAGGAGTATGCGGTGTAAGAACAATTAAACCTCCTAGTATAACAGCGGCAACAACGGTATTTACAATATGTGTGAATCCTTTTCCTTCTTTTTTACGATTTATCATGTACTCAATGAATGAGAAGAAAAGTGCTACGCCTAATGTAATAACAATTGCGCCATATCCGACTTTCGTTCCGACCATAATACTTGCATACATCGCAAGTATTGTTGGAATCCAGTAATATATTTTCGAGAAAGAAGTTGTTTTATGAATCGAATATAAGACAATGATTGGGAACATAATGGCGAAAAGAGAACTTAAATCATTTCCAGCGAAGAACCAACCTCTTGAACCGACTTTTGAGTGAGGATAGCTTGGGAAATCCGTTCCAGTTTGCATTGCGACAATCATTGTGATGCTTAAAATTAAAGTTGCATATAAGAAATATGTAATGATTTTATGAAATACATACTCTTTATTTTTTAGCTCTTTAAAGGCGATAATATATCCAAACAGTAGCACAATTGGATATACGCTCTTTAAAATAAATTTAACTTCTTCTCCAAATGAAACTGGAGATTTAACCATCATATTATTTACAAGACCGATTGCGAGTGCGATTCCGAGTAAACATAAATAGAGGATGTACTTTTTCGCATCTTGTTGTTTGTGATGAAGAAGTAGGTATCCTAATGCAAGAAGCATAAAGGCGAAACGGACTACAACTCCAACTGTTGCGCTCATGTGTAGTATATAGATTGAAAAAGATGTTAATAAATCTAAAATTGGTTGAAACACAATGAATAGCAATAGGAAATGTGGGAAGTAGTTATCCGTTTGTTTCAACTTATTAACCATATGTTCCTCCAGTTCTTCATTCCTTTATTACAACACCCAAAAGATGGGTATAAAGCCTTTTTTATATAGTAAGGCGAATGAATTTCAATATTTGTTTTTTTATCAAACTTAAGAATACACCATTTCATTGTAATGGTAAATAGATGAAAAGCATGGATAAACCGACTTTAATTTCTATATTTTTCAACGGAATTGTATGTTTTATACGGTATATGTACAAATTGTGAGATTATTAGACAGAAAATTGAGAAAAAAAGAAGGATTTTTCAATGGTTCTCTATAATTATATAAGTATAATCTTTATGGAGAAAAGAGGGGTATATATAATGGAAATAACAAGTAAAACAGAATCTGTCGTTGTGAAATATGAAGGCCACGTTGCAACGGTTATGGTCAATCGCCCAGAGGTGTTAAATGCGTTAGATGAGCCGACCTTAAAAGAGTTATTACAAAAGTTGAAAGAAGTAGCGGAAAGTTCTGCGCATATCGTTGTGTTATGCGGGAACGGCCGTGGTTTTTCTGCGGGTGGGGATATTAAATCGATGCTTTCAAGTAATGATGAAAGTAAGTTTGATGGTATTATGAATACCATTTCTGAAGTTGTCGTGACGTTATATACGATGCCAAAGCTTGTTATTAGTGCAATTCATGGACCAACTGCAGGTCTTGGGTTAAGTATTGCGTTAACAGCTGATTATGTAATGGCGGATATATCATCTGTTATTGCGATGAACTTTATTGGAATCGCTTTAATTCCAGATGGAGGCGGTCATTTCTTCCTTCAAAAGCGCGTTGGTGAAAATATGACGAAGCAAATTATTTGGGAAGGTAAGAAATTATCAGCGACAGAAGCGCTTGATATCGGCTTAATTGATGAAGTAATCGGCGAAGATTTCCAAACGGCTGTGAAGCAAAAAATTAATGAATGGTCACAAAAACCGATTAAAGCAATGATTCAAACGAAGCAAATTTTATGTGAAGTAAATCGCTCTAATTTAGAGCAAACATTGCAATTAGAAAAGCGTGGTCAATATGCAATGAGACAAACAGCGGATCATAAAGAAGGTATTGCTGCGTTTTTAGAGAAACGTTTACCAGCATTTAAAGGGGAATAAAGTGAAGTGAGGATTTTGTCCATTCCTCACTGATTATTAGCTCGTTAATTCGGGATAAAGGGGAGAAAGTGCTAACACATTTTAGTATAATTGTGTTAGCACTTTTTTTAAGGAGTAATACATGAAGAAAATGATCGGTGTTATCACTATTATTTTGCTTACATATTCTGCTTTGCATAGTACACCATCTTTGGCAGTTCGGACTGCGTTGTTTTTTGAGGGACATCCAAGTGTTGCATTTTCTGACGGGGTGACGAAAGAAAAAGATGTGAAAAAAGAAGCGATTCCAGATGAGTATCAAACTCTATATGGTAAGGACGAAGACTTAGAGCACTATTTCTTTCCACATGTAAGAGCACATGGATCAGGAATTGATATGTTAAGTGCGTGCGTGAAGAAAAAATGGTTTTTCTATAAAGCAGAGCTCGGATGTTATTAAATATAGGAGGATGAATGATGTCAGCATATAACAAGTTAGTAAGAGATCGTGTTCCAGAGAAGATTTTAATGTCTGGAAAAACGTATACAGCACAAAAATTAACAGGTCAAGCATACATACAAGCTTTAGCGAAAATTGGAACGGAAGAAATTCGTGAATTTGCTTCTATGAAAGAACGCGAACATGCACTAGATTCTCTTGCAGATGCGCTAGAGGTTATCATTTCATTAGCGCGTGCAGAAGGTGCATCGATTGAAGATGTGGAACGCCTTCGTAAGCAAAAAGAGATAGAACGCGGTGGATTTGAAAGAGGGATTTATTTATTAGATGTTTCAGAAGAATAGTTTTATAGGAAAAGCATAGCGTTACTGAGTAACGCTATGCTTTCTTGTTGCAATGAAGCTAATAATGAAGAAGATAGCTGTTAATATCCAGCCGATTGTAATAGAAGTAGTAGTATGAATGGCATAAGAGATTTGTAAACAAAATAATGATGCTAAAAACCAAATGAGTGCAATGTGTATATATTTTTTTGATATATTCATATTTTATAACTCCTTTTATATACTAAAAAGAATTTTACTACAATTTAGAAAATTAAGCTATATAAGTAGAGGTTTTCTGGTGAATTTTGTATACTGAATAGTAGAGAAAAAGAGGAGGAAACGACAATGGCACATCATGCGAAAGAAACGATGGAACTGATTAAGGAGCTTGTCTCTATTCCAAGTCCATCTGGAAATACAGCAAAAATTATTAATTTCATTGAAAACTATGTCAGTGAGTGGAACGTAGAAACGAAACGTAATAATAAGGGAGCTCTTATTTTAACGGTAAAAGGGAAGAATGATGCGCAGCACCGCTTATTAACGGCACACGTTGATACGTTAGGTGCGATGGTGAAAGAAATTAAGCCTGATGGTCGCCTGAGTCTTTCTATGATTGGTGGATTTCGCTGGAACTCTGTAGAAGGGGAATATTGCGAAATTGAAACATCAAGTGGCAAGACGTATACAGGAACGATTTTAATGCATCAAACATCTGTACATGTATATAAAGATGCAGGTGAAGCAAAACGCGATGAGAAAAATATTGAAGTTCGTATTGATGAGCGCGTATTTTCAGCTGATGAAGTACGCGAATTAGGAATTGAAGTAGGAGACTTCGTTTCATTTGATCCGCGCGTTCAAATTACAGAGAGTGGATACATAAAATCACGTCATTTAGATGACAAAGTAAGTGTTGCGATTTTATTAAAATTAATTAAAAGATTACAAGATGAAAACGTAACATTACCATATACGACGCATTTCTTAATTTCTAATAATGAAGAGATTGGATACGGTGGTAACTCTAACATTCCAGAAGAAACTGTTGAATACTTAGCAGTTGATATGGGAGCGTTAGGTGATGGACAAACATCTGATGAATATACAGTATCTATTTGTGCAAAAGACTCTAGCGGCCCGTATCATTACGCACTGCGTAAACATTTAGTAGAGCTTGCGAAAACGAATCATATTGAATATAAAGTAGATATTTATCCATACTACGGATCTGATGCATCAGCTGCGATTCGCGCGGGATTTGATGTGAAACACGCTTTAATTGGAGCGGGTATTGATTCTTCTCACGCATTTGAACGTACACATGAAAGTTCTATTGCGCATACAGAAGCATTAGTGTATGCATATGTAATGTCTAATTTAATTGAAGAATAATTTCATAGATAATAGAGAGCTGATTAAAGATATTATTTTTAATCAGCTTTTTATTTGGCAAAGCGATTAGGAGACATGTTCTAATCGCTTTTTTATCCCGCTATTTGCCGAGTAGTAAGACCCCTACCTCAAAATTCAGCGAAAGCAAAAAAGTTAGATGGGGACCGGGCTGCCTGTAAAAGCCCGATTGGTGAGGGCTGATTAAAGTTTTTTTATATACATTCATTATAAGTTATATATATGCGATTTTTGTTATACGGCCGGAAACGTATTTACTATAGATATATAATGTTATACACTATGAAAGGAATTAATTAATAGTTAATATTTTTTAGTTAGCTTGATTAAAAATTGTATGAATATGAAGTTTTGAGAGGAGATTTATTTTTCATGAAGTACAAAGCAATAGCCGCAGGTTTATTAGCAGCAAATTTACTAGCACATCCAATTAGTAGTTTAGCAGAAACGAAGAAATTTCCTGATGTTTCAGATAGTGCGTGGTCGAAAGACGCAATTTATTATTTAGTAGAGAGAAATGTAATTAACGGTATGCCAGATGGTAACTTTATGCCATACGGAAATTTAACACGTGCCCAGGCAGCAAAGATTATCGCAACAGCAATTGGTGCTAAAGTAGATCCAATTGCAAAGCCGTCTTATAATGATGCAAAAAATAGTTGGGCAGCTTCATTTATTGCAGCCATGGAAAAAGAGAATATTATTAAAGGGCGAGAACCAGGAGTATTTGATCCTGAAGGAAAAGTAACTCGTGCTGAAATGGCAGCTATGCTTGTAAGAGCATATAATCTGAAAAGCAAAGTAACAGGACCAGTTCCTACAAAATTCGCTGATTTAGAGAATCATTGGGGTAAAGAAGAAGTTAATATTTTAGTAGAATTAAAACTTTCTTTAGGTACAGAGAATGGCTGGAAACCGAATGATTCTATTACGCGTGAACAAGCAGCTCAGCTTACTGCGCAAACAGATAAATTTAGCAAGAATAGTGATCGTCCAGTAGAAACAAAGAAAATGTACATAGATAGAAAATTCATTACATATCACGCACCATCATTAAGTTCTGGGATTAGTGCGAATCAGCATAATCCACAAACGGTAGAAATTAAAGAAGAACGAGATGGATGGATCAAAATTGCAACAAGTAACGGTGATAAATGGACACCTTTAGTAGAGAAAACAGAAGTTATTAATGAAGGATTCACTACTTATGCAGAAGCTTCTTCTTCGTCAAAAGTAATGGGAACACATAACGCACAGCAAGTAACTGTTATTGAAGAGAACGGCAGCTGGATTCGTATCCGCATGGGCGCTGGTTTCCAATGGGTTAATAAAAATCAATTAAATCCAGTGAAGCAAGGGAATTTCTTAGAAGGAAAAGCGATTATCATTGATCCAGGTCATGGTGGAGTTGATCCAGGGCATTCTGGTGTGAAAATGGATGAAAGTGCTATTGTATTAGATACATCTTTACGTGTACAAAAACTATTTGAACAAAAGACACCATTTACTGTTTTATTAACACGTAATGATGATACGCGTCCGGGAAATACTCCTGGTGAATCTTTGAAAAAACGTGTAGAATTTGCACAAGAAAATAAAGGTGATATTTTCGTAAGTATTCATGCAAACGGGTTTAATGAACAAGTAGAAGGAACAGAAACGTTCTACTACAGATCGGCAACAAATCCAAACTCAGAAGAAAGCCGTGTACTAGCAGAAAAAGTACAAAAACGTTTAGTACAAGCACTTCAATCAAATGATAGAGGTGTAAAGACAGAAAACTTCTATGTAGTGAAATACAATACAATGCCTGCTATTTTAGCTGAACTAGGTTTCATCGATGCTAAAGGTGAAGGTGAAAAACTAGCTACTGAAGAATGGAGACAACGTGCAGCGGAAGCGATTTATCAAGGCATTTTAGATTACTATGAAGAAATGGGTAACAACGTGTCTTCTTTCCGTTAATAAATAATAAGAGATTGCCATTGGCAGTCTCTTTTATTTATTAACGTTTCTCTTTATTTCCGGCATATGATATCATTTAATTTTATATACAAAAGAAAAGTATTTGAGTAATTGTAATCATAACAATTTTAAACGATAGAGGATGATAATAGATTGAATAATCATAGTAAAACACCTGCCTGTATATATACGTATGCATTTCGTGAGGAGGAGCGTGCTTTATGTTACTTGGAAATGCGCTCGTTCTTTGGAATGGAGTCCCACGTTAATATTTTAAAAAGTGATGTCAAGATTGACCCGAGTAGAAGTGCGTTTATGAAAGAGCGCGTTGAGGTTATGTATGAAGGGGACGACTTAGAAAGCATTTTAAAACAAGTGGAACAAATTGATTTGGCGGGAGCGACATTTAAAGTTATCTTCGTTAAAATCAATGACCTCGTTGGGGAGAATAAAATTGAATATGGAGAAAGACGTCTTATTGAACGAGACCTTGGCATGCATATTGAAGGAGAAGCGGATGTTCGTAATCCAGAGCGTGTATTCGGGATTGTTCCTCTTGGAGGACGCTGGTACTTCGGGCACTATGTAGAAAGCGAACCAGTTTGGTATCATCACATAAAAAAACCGCATAGTTATTCGACATCTCTTAGCACACGTGTTGCGAGATCAGTTGCAAATATCGCTGTACCAAATCCAGAGGGAGTACGAGCAATTGACCCGTGCTGCGGTATTGGAACAGTAGTAGTAGAAGCACTTTCTATGGGGATTAACATCGTTGGTAGAGATATAAATCCACTTGTAGTTCTTGGAACAAGAAAAAACATCGCACATTTCGGATTTGAAGGAACAGTAACAAAAGGTCCAATCGAGGAAATTACTGAGAACTACGACGTTGCCATTATCGATATGCCGTATGACTTATTTACGCATGCCACACCAGAAGACCAGCTCTCCATTCTTTCAAGTGCACGCCGCATCGCGAAAAAAGTAGTCGTTGTCACGATGGAAACAATGGATGACATGATCCATGAAGCAGGATTTGAAATTACAGATCGCTGTATTACAAGAAAAGGATCATTTACTAGACAAATTCTTGTTTGTGAATAGAAAGAGAAAGGTCACCCGTTTGGGTGACCTTTTTCTATTGTAGTTTGATGTGTGATTGGTTGGTGGTGTAGATAGATGAATTAGCGGAATTTGTCGGTAAGTCGATATTCCATGGCAAATCGCCGATATATTCCGAGAATCGTCGATAGCGTTACATTAGAATGTTACTGTTCTTTTAATTTTTCTTGTTGTGCGATTAATAAATTGCGTAATATGTGTCCGCGGTAACTTTCTAGTTTTCTTCCTTCATGATAGCGCACACCTAATTTTTTTAGTTCAGCTACGTACCAGCCCTTTGTTCCGTAATACATGGGATCACTTCCTTTTTGCTTTTGAACAGTATATGTTGGGGAGCGAAGTAACTTTACATTGAAAATAATAATGATAAAAGGAATTTTGCATGTGTGTACCAGTGAAATTGCAAAGTTATCGAGGTGTTTTATAACGTAACGTCCAAGCCGTGTATAAAAAAGTAGACAGTTGTATATGAATTTGTTGAAAAAAGAATACACATTACTGAGGGGATTTGAAAAAAGTAATGCTATACGATTTGGCATGATACTTGCGTTGGAAATAGTATCAACGTATAGGGGAGAGATAGAAATGAAGGTTAGTAAAATATATACAACGATTGATGCACACGTAGCTGGGGAACCACTTCGAATTATTACGGGCGGAGTGCCAGAAATAAAAGGAGAAACGCAGCTGGAAAGACGCGCCTACTGCATGGAACATTTGGATTACCTTCGTGAAATTCTGATGTATGAACCGAGAGGGCATCACGGAATGTACGGTTGTATCATTACACCGCCAGCAAGTGCCCACGCTGATTTTGGTGTGTTATTTATGCACAATGAAGGATGGAGTACGATGTGTGGTCATGGCATTATCGCTGTTATTACAGTTGGAATTGAAACAGGCATGTTGGAAGTAAAGGGTGAAAAACAAAAGTTCATTATTGATAGCCCAGCCGGAGAAGTTATTGCGTATGCAAAATATAACGGGAGTGAAGTAGAATCTGTATCATTTGAAAATGTTCCTTCATTTGTATACAAAAAAGACGTTCCTATTAAAATAGATAACTATGAATTTCAAGTAGATATCGCGTTTGGAGGAGCATTTTACGCTGTTGTAGACTGTAAAGAATTTGGTTTGAAAGTTGATTTCAAAGATTTATCTGCTATTCAAATGTGGGGCGGTAAAATTAAACATTATATAGAGAGCAAAATGGAAGTGAAACATCCACTTGAAGAAGGATTGAAAGGAATATACGGTGTTATTTTCTCAGATGATCCGAAAGAGAAAGATGCAACTTTACGAAATGTAACAATCTTTGCTGATGGGCAAGTAGATCGTTCTCCTTGCGGTACAGGAACTTCCGCAAGAATCGCAACTCTTTTTGGAAAAGATGCTTTACAAAAGGGAGAAATTTTCGTCCATGAATGCATTACTGACGGGAAATTCGAGGGGGAAGTATTGTCGGTAACCGCAGTAGATACATATGAAGCTGTCGTTCCAAAAGTAACGGGGAATGCCTTTATTACAGGATTTCATCAGTTCGTTGTAGATCCGAGAGATGATTTGAATCGAGGATTTTTGTTAGGATAAGAGGAGGGGGTGGAAAGATATGCTTGTCATAAGCGCGAACGAACAAAGAAACTTAGTAAATATGAATGAAGTTATTGAATACGCGGCGCTTGCTTTAAAAGAATTTTCCGCAGAAAGAACGATTACACCAATAAGAGGCTCATTACCATTTGCGAACGAGCAAAATACGGCATTAATTATGCCTTCAGTAGCGGAAGGACTTGAGGCATTTGGAGTAAAAATAGTAACGGTAGTCCCGCAAAATAAACAGATAGGAAAGAAAACGATCAATGGGATTGTGATGCTATCAGACTTTCAAACGGGAGAACCGCTCGCACTTCTAGAAGGATCGTACTTAACGATGATCCGAACGGGCGCCTTATCAGGAGTAGCGACAAAATATTTAGCTCGTCATAACGCAAAAACTTTATGCATTATCGGCACGGGTGAACAAGCGAAAGGAATTGCCGAAGCAATATTTGCGGTTAGAGATATCGAAAAAGTCATCTTATACAATCGCACAGAAGAAAAAGCGTATGCATTTGCGCAATATATACAAGAGAAATTTGGTAAACCTGCTTACGTTTACAAGGATCCAAATGAAGCAGTACGTGAAGCAGACATCATCGTGACAACTACGAACGCAACCACACCAGTCTTCTCAGAAATCTTGCAAAAAGGCGTCCACGTAAACGCCGTCGGCTCATTCAGACCGAGCATGCAAGAACTACCCTCACATGCCATAGCTAAAGCAAACAAAGTAGTAGTCGAATCAAAAGAAGCAGCACTAGACGAAACAGGAGACCTTCAAGTTCCGATAAAAGAAGGTCTATTCAAAGCAAACGCCATTCACGCTGAACTTGGTCAAATTATAAGCGGAGAAAAAGCTGGGCGCGAAAATGATGAAGAGATTACTATTTTCAAATCAGTTGGTTTGGCGGTAGTAGATATTATCGTTGCGAAGTATTTGTATGAGAGAGCGTTGGAGCAAGGGGTAGGGAATAAGATTGAGTTTTGAGACTGCCTTTTGGTGGTCTTTTTTTCAATTCATCAAATGTCATGATAACCTCCTAAATGTGTTTTTTGTCTTTAATCCCATTCTACATTTTCGATCATATAAAATAATCATTTTAGAGGGATTTTCTGTAAGTTGATAGTTTTTTAACTCATTTTATGAGGCTACTTATTCGTGGTCTTTTTATTTTCTCCTCCGCATAAATATGGTTTATCGCAAGAATGCATTAATAGATTACAAACTTTCTACCTTTGCGAAAAAGTTTGACTTTATATAAGGGTAGTGGTAATTTAAAACCTATAAGAAAACTCGGTATTAATTCCGAGTTTTCTTATAGGTGTAAATAGTCGAGAGGGGTCGAAATATGAAGAAGAAGTTGTTTGTATTACCATTTGTCCTACTATTATTTATTGCATTAGCTGCTTGTTCAGGGGAAAAAGATTCGAAGCAAGCGGGCACTAGTAAATCAGGGACTCCGAAAGATGGAGGAACGTTAACGATTGGTGTTAGCGATAATCCAGATACGATGAATCCGCTTTATGCGAATGATCGTGTGTCATTAACTGTGCAGCAGGCTTTATATGCGCCGCTATATCATATGGAAAACGGTAAGAAAAAGTTTGTTCTTGCTGAGAGCTTTACGCCTTCAGAAGATCAATTAACTTGGACACTGAAGTTAAAAGATAATTTGAAATGGCATGATGGTAAGAAAATTACATCAGACGATATAGCATTTACATTCCAATCTATTTTGGATGAGAAGCAAAATAGCTCAAGTCGTGAAAACTTTATTTTTAAAGGAAAGCCGCTTGAGGTGAAAAAGGTAGATGAGTTAACAACTCAATTCGTTTTACCACAAGTAAGCGCATCTTTTGAAGGTGTGATGAATGATTTCTTCCCAATTCCGAAACATGTATTTGAAGGGGAAGCAGATTTAGCGAAGAGTAAGAAAAACTTACAGCCTGTAGGTTCAGGACCGTTTAAGTTTAAAGAGTATAAATCAGATGAGTACGTTGCATTAGATCGATTTGATGATTATGTAGGTGGGAAAGCTAAATTAGACTCTATCGTATACCGTGTTGTAAAAGACCGTAATACAGCAAATGTTTCACTGCAAAATGGTCAAATCAACATGAAGATGATTGAGCCGCAAGACTTTAAGAAACTAGATAGCACTGGGAACTTCTCAATGGTGACATTCCCTGAAGGTAGATTATTCTACTTATCTTATAACATGAATACGGAGCTTATGAAGAAAAAAGAAGTGCGCCAAGCAATTGCGCATGCGTTAGATAAGAAAGAAATGATTAACTCAGCATTCGTTTCAGGTGAATTTGCAGAACCAGCAAATTCAATCTTAACGCCAGACGCTATGTATTATGCGAAAGATATTAAAGAGTATAAGTATGATAAAAAAGAAGCGAAAGATTTATTAGCAAAAGCTGGCGTGAAAGATAAAGAAAAAGTACGCGTGATGTATGTAACGAATAATAAAATTATGGAAAGCTTAGCGTTATATACACAACAAAAATTAAAAGAAGTTGGCTTAGAAGTTGAACTAAATGCATTAGATGCTAGTGCGGCAAGTGAAAAAGGCTTAGATAAAGAGAATAAAGAATATGATATTACATTTGGTGGTTACATAATGGGACCTGAGCCAGATTCATATAAGAGCTTATTCTTAAGTAATGCTGAATACAATTATGCACGATATAAAAACGCTGATTTCGATAAGTTATGGGAAGAAGCTGCAGTTGAAACAGATAAAACAAAACGCGCAGAGCTATACCATAAAATTCAAGAGACAGCGAGAGAAGACGTACCTTATCTACCAATCGCGTATCCGAAAGCAGTTATTGCAGTAGATAAAAAGTTTGATGGATTAAAAGAAGCGAAAGCAATTCCTGTCACAATGTTTGAAGATCTATCTAAGATTTATGAAGTGAAATAAGAAACAATAAAGAAGCTGGTGGAAATCAGCTTCTTTAGCTTGAGGGGGGAAGTTTGTGTATAAAGTAATTGCGAAGAGGCTTTTAAATGCAATTCCGCTTTTATTTGTTATTTCTATTATTTCTTTTCTATTAATAAAACTAGCACCGGGGGATCCGGTTCGAAACTTTGTAACGCCAAATATGAGTCCAATTGATGTGGAGCGTATTCGCAAAAGTTTAGGACTAGATCAACCAATTTACGTGCAGTATTTTTTATGGTTAAAAAACATTTTAACAGGAAACTTTGGTTACTCACTTCAAAATCATCGTCCTGTTTTGGAACTTATCACAGAAAGATTACCTGCAACAATTGGGTTAATGGGATCATCTTTACTCGTCTCATTCGTAATCGCAATACCGCTTGGACTATTTACAGGTGTGAAAAAGAATTCATTCTTTGACCGCATTGTAAACTTTATTTCATACGTTGGTATTTCTATGCCGGTTTTCTGGTTTGCACTACTATTAGTCTACTTATTCTCTTTAAAATTGAACCTACTTCCGAGTATGGGTATGCGCACCGTTGGTAAAGACTCTGTCTGGGATATTGTGCAACACGGCATTTTACCTTGCATGGTGTTAGCGTTCCAAAACGTATCTGTTTATATGAGATATATTCGTTCAAGTACGATTCAGCAATTAGAAGAAGAATATGTACAAATTCAATATGCGTACGGCGCTTCAAAGAAAACGGTTTTATTTAATCACGTACTTCGAAATGTATTAATACCGATCATTACAATTTTCGGATTATCGATTCCAAGTTTAGTAGGCGGAGCGTTTATTACGGAAACAGTATTTTCATGGCCGGGTCTTGGTTCACTTGGGGTAAATGCTATTTTTAGATTTGATTATCCGATTATCATGGCAATTACATTACTATCATCATTCATGTTAATTCTCGGTAACTTAATTGCTGATATTTTATATGGCGTAGTAGATCCGCGCATTCGAATGAGGGGGTGATTTGGAATGAATAATAGGAGATTTCAAACGATAAAACATAGCTTTACGAAAAATAAGTTTGTTGCAATGGGAGTTATTATACTTGCGATTTTAACGGTCGCATCAATTTTCGCATTCGTGTCGCCGTACGATCCTAGCAAAATGTCGATTCCAGATCGCTTACAAGAACCGAGTATGAGTCATCCTTTCGGAACGGATGATTACGGAAGGGATTACTTAACGAGAGCGTTATATGGCGGACGAGTTTCACTTGCGGTCGGTTTCCTTGCGATGGTTGTTTCTATTACAATCGGGACCGCAGTCGGAACAATTAGCGGATATTTTGGAGGAAAGTTAGACAACTTTTTAATGCGAGTTGTTGAAGTGCTTATGTCAATTCCATCATTCTTTTTAATGCTACTATTAAATGCGTATTTAAAACCAGGAATTACGACGTTAGTTCTTATTATCGGATTACTAACATGGATGGACACCGCCCGTATTGTAAGGGCAGAAACGTTATCTGTAAAAGAGCGTGAGTACGTTTTATACGCAAAAGTATCAGGACAAAAATCATTTATGATTATTGTAAGACATATTATTCCTAACATTTTATCAACCATTATTATCGCCGCGACATTAACGATTGCGACATCGATTTTAATGGAATCATCACTTAGTTTCTTAGGTTTAGGTATTAGAGAACCAGATTCTTCTTGGGGCAGCATGCTAAACAATGCGCAAGGATATATTGGTGAAGCTTGGTATTTAACGCTCTTCCCAGGATTCCTTATCCTTTTAACGGTACTTAGTTTTAACGTAATTGGTGAAGCGTTGAAGAAAGCTTTCGCACCAAAAGGAGCCGGACATGAAAACTAAAGTGTTAAGTGAAAGGAGTGAGAAGCGTGTCTGAAAAACTACTAGAAGTGAAAAATTTAAAGACTTCTTTTTTCATAGAAAGTGGCGAAGTTGAAGCGGTTCGCGGCGTTACATTTCGCTTAAATAAAGGAGAAGTAGTCGGTATCGTTGGGGAATCTGGAAGCGGAAAGAGTGTAATGGCGAAGTCTGTTATGTCTCTCGTTACGTCACCAGGAAAAGTGAAAGAAGGGGAAATCCTTTTTCATAATGAAAACATACTTTCTAAATCTGAAAAAGAATTACGTTCTATTAGAGGAAATCAAATTTCACTTATCTCTCAAGACCCAATGTCAGCGCTAAATCCGGTCGTGAAAATTGGGAAACAAATGATGGAAGTAATTATACGTCATCAAAAAGTGAAAAAGAAAGAAGCAGAGCAGATCGCGATTAACTTGTTAAGACAAGTCGGCCTTTCGTCGCCAGAAGAAAGGGTAAAACAATATCCGCATGAACTAAGCGGCGGTATGAAGCAGCGAGTTATGATCGCAATGGCGATGTCTTGCAACCCTGACCTTCTTATTGCGGACGAGCCGACGACTGCACTTGATGTAACGATACAAGCACAAATACTAGATTTAATGAAAAACTTAAAGAACGAAACGAATATGGCGTTACTTCTTATTACGCATGACTTAGGAATCGTCGCGCAAAACTGTACGCGCGTTATCGTTATGTACGGCGGGCTTATTATGGAAGAAGGACCTGTACTTGATATTTTCCAATCGCCGAATCATCCATATACGAAAGGGCTATTAAACTCTTTGCCAAAAATAGCGAACGGCGTAAAAGAAAGACTCGCTCCTATTCAAGGTGTAACGCCAAACTTATTAAACCCGCCACAAGGTTGCCCATTCGCAGAGCGTTGCCCGCATGCGATGGACATTTGTGAAAAAGAACGTCCGCCATATTTTGAAATTGGAGACGGAAGGCGTTCCATGTGCTGGTTAAATGATAGGGCGGTAGGTGATTCCCATGCATGAAGAAAACTTAATTGAAGTTCGGAACTTAAAAAAGTATTTTCCTATTAAAAAAGGACTATTCGGTAGAAAAACAGAGCAATTAAAAGCAGTCGATGACTTAAGCTTCACTATTAAAAAGGGTGAAACATTCGGGTTAGTAGGAGAATCTGGCTGCGGAAAATCAACGACAGGAAGAAGTATCATTCGCTTACACGATGTCACTTCAGGTAACGTTTTATTTGACGGAAAAGATATCGCAAGTTTAAAGGAAAGTGAACTAAAAGAATATCGAAAAAGAATGCAAATCATTTTCCAAGATCCATACGCATCATTAAACCCGGCAATGAACGTATTCCAAATTATTAGTGAGCCAATGAACATTCATGGATCTTATGAAAAAGAAGAACAAAAAGAAATCATATTAGACCTGCTTAAAAAGGTAGGCTTAAAAGAAGAACATTTATATCGCTACCCGCACGAATTTAGCGGGGGCCAGCGCCAGCGCATTAGCATCGCGCGCGCACTATCTGTAAAACCAGACTTTATCCTATGTGACGAACCAATCTCAGCACTCGATGTCTCAGTCCAAGCACAAGTCGTAAACATGCTGCAAGACATCCAAGAAGAAACAGGCGTCACATACTTATTCATCGCACATGACCTATCGATGGTAAGGCACATATCAGACCGCATCGGAGTCATGTACTTAGGAAACATAGTAGAAATTGCCGACAGCGAAGACCTATACACAAAACCGGCACATCCATACACACAAGCACTACTCTCATCCATGCCAGAACCAGATCCAACAAACATAGGAAAAGAACGGATCATCCTAGAGGGAGAAGTACCAAGCCCACTAAACTCACCATCCGGCTGCAAATTTAGAACGCGATGCAAATTCGCCACTGAAAAATGCGCGCAGGAAGTACCGAAGATGGTTGAGATTGCGAAGGGGCATCAGGTGGCTTGTCATTTGTTTTAGAGGGAGAGCACTAGGGGGACCTGGTGCTTTTTTTTTGCGTTGGGGTGTGGGATTGGTTGTTAGTTTAGGAGATAACGCGCTCGAAATTTGTCGGTAAATCGATATGTTGTGTCGAAACGTTGATATATTCGGAGTTACGATCGATATAATTGAATAATCGTTGATATATTTTTGTAAAGAGTGGGATTAGTTGTAGATTAATGTAGAAATTTAATGTTTTCGAAAAAAAGAATTGACTTCTATATTAGTTGTAACTAAAATAGTTACATAAAGATGTAATCAATTTAGTTACAACTAATATCTGCTAAAAATATGATTTATATATTTAATTAAGGATGGTGGTCCATACGTTGCCACCCGGTGTAGAAAGTTACTAACACATTCAAATCGATGCATATTCTAAGCTTTAGTATTTTCTGTTACGGGGCAATAAGGTGAAACGTTATCTTTTGTTAAAAACCTTGGTGGATCTTTCTTTGGAAATATTAGTTTTGGGGAAATATAGTAAGGTATCTAAAAAAGAATAAGGTATAAAAAGATGTACTTATATAAACCAAAAATTTAGTTGAGCTGGATAATAAAAAAAAGGTAGGAGATTTAAATGGAGACGAAACAAGATAATCTTATTTACGTATGGGATGCATATTGTGGATGGTGCTATGGTTTTTCAGAAAGTATTAAAGGATTTTACAAAAACCACACTGAAGTACCATTAACGGTTTTATGTGGAGGGTTATTTTTAGATAATTTACCAATGAAAAACTTTTCATATATAGAAGAAGGAAATAAAAGAATTAATCAACTTACAGGTGCTGAATTTGGTCCTTCCTATCAAAAATTGGTGGAGGAAGGGACTTTTAAAATGAATTCGAAAGATGCTGCAATTGGTTTTTCAGCTTTACGCTCATTAGCGCCAGACCGTTTATTAGAATTCACTTCGGCTATGCAAAAAGCGTTTTATTATGAGGGCCAAAGTCTGAGTGATCCAGAAACATATCGCAAAATTGCAATCGAGCATGGTTTGGACCCTGAACAAGTATTAGAACGTTTAAACGCTCAAGAAACAATAATAGATGTCCAAAATGATTTCAATAAAGTTCGACAGCTTGGTGTTAATAGCTATCCTTCATTACTTTTACAAAAGGATAATCAAATTATTCCTATTGGTGGTGGCGTAATGACGCCGGATAAAATTGAAGCGCGTTTTAAAAATTTATATTAAGAAAATTTAGGATATAGTAGCAAACATGTTATCTTAAGCTACCTGACATTTATCTCCGGAATATTCGCCAGTACTATTACACTTTCAGATAAATGGGAGTGGGAGATTTTATCCCGCTTTAACGGGCAGTAAGACCCCCACCTCAAAATTCAGTGGAAGCAAAGAAGTTAGGTGGGGGATCAACTGTCCGTAAAAGTCCGATTGGTGTGGGCTAATAATCAGTGGGGGATGAACAAAACCCCCACTGATTAAAGTTTCACTTTATCGGAACAAGATAAAAATATGATAATTAGTTCATAACTTTAACAAAAGGAGAATAACATACTATGTTTACAACAATCGATACAAATCAAAAAGATGTGAAATTAACGGTGTTTAGTTCGGACGAAAAAAGCTTTATGGTCACAGCAACATTAGTTGAGAAAGCAGGACATGCATTTTTAATAAACTCAAAATTTACTCAGTCTGATTCGAAAGAAATTGTTGAGTATCTGAAAAAAAATAACTTATCTTTAGATAAAATCTTTATTATTCATGGGGATCCAGACTACTACTTTGGATTAGAGAGCATTAAAGCCGTTTACCCAGAAGCTATAGCGTATGCAACAGAGTCTACTGTTGAACATATCGTTCATTCTGTCTTAGGGAAATTAAAAGTTTGGAAAGACGCCCTTGGAGAAAATGCACCAAGTAACGTGGTATTACCTCAAGTATTTAAAGAAAAAGTGATTGATTTTCAGGGGTTAACATTTGAACTAGTAGGCTTAGATCATTACAGAACTAGCCTATTTAATAAAGAACTAAAAGTATTAATTGGTGGTATCGATGTATTTAACGAAATACATGTATTCTTAGCGGATACTAGCTCAAAAGCGGCGATGGAGGCATGGATTGAGAACTTGAAAGTATTACAAGCATTACATGCTGACATAATTGTACCTAGCCATGGATCAATCGAAAAATCCCTAAATAATCAAGCACTTACTGCGACAATGGATTATCTAAGAACTGCGGTTCAAGCTTCTGAGGAAAGTGGAACTTCAAAAGATTTTGTGGCAAAACTTGAAGCAGCATATCCAGACTATGCAAATAAAGGTGTATTAGAATTAAGTGCAAAAGTTGTAACAAAAGAAATGCCTTGGGGTTAATGATATGAATAAATATCAAAAACTATTACATGAAACGTATGTGTTAACTGGCGAAGGGAAATTGGATGCGTTCAAAACGTATTTAAGTGAAAATGTATCTTGGACAGAAGCTGCTGGGTTTCCATATGCAGGTACTTATATAGGTCCAGATGAAGTAGTGAAAAACGTACATGAACGTCTTGGCACAGAATGGGATGACTATAGCGCTAAAGATGAAATTTATGCTTTTAATAACAATACTGTTATCGTGTATGGAAAATATAGTGGGACATATAAAGCTACAGGGAAATCGTTCATAGCAGATTTTTGTCACCTTTATAAGTTTGATGAGAACGATAAGGTTAAGAAGTTTATTCAAATTGTGGACAGTGCAACTGTTAATGAGGTATTAAGTTAGAATGAATCGTTTCTAATATGCCTTGTATAGGGGGAGGTTAGGATAAATGAAATTTCTAACATTACCCCTGACATTACATTTTGGGGAAGGTTTCTCCTTCTTTAAGCTTTTTATAGAAGAAAACTTATTTAAGTAGAAGAGGTAGGTATATATGAAATTAGAGAAAAGTTTAATCATAACAATTATTTCTGTATTTATTTTAGGAGTAGTTTCGACTTTGGTATATCAAGCTTCCGCTGGTAATAACAAAGGGAACTCAATTAAGAGCGAAAATGTCGCTTCTGCATCAAAAGAAGTAAAAGAAAATGAAAAGAATAAAAAGATGGTAGTTGATTTCTATAATGAAGTTTTTAACAAACATAATATCGATATTATCCCTAAATATGTTAGCGAAGATTATAAGCAACATAATCCTTTTGTTGCTGATGGACGAAAAGCCTTCATGGATTTCTTTAAGGAGGATTTTGTTAAAAATCCTAATTCCTCTGCAGAGATTAAACGTGTAGTAGCTGAAGGGGATACAGTTGCTCTTCATGTACATTCTCGTACTAATTCTCAAGATAAGGGAGTTGCTATAGTGGATATATTTCGTATCAAGGATGGAAAGATTGTCGAACACTGGGATGTAATTCAAGAGATTCCAAGTGAAGCAGCTAATGATAATACGATGTTTTAGATAGAAGATATATTTAATAGTTGTTTAATTGATAGTGCTTTGTAGAATTTAGATAAGTAAAGGAGATGTCCTAGTACCATGCCTGGGACATCTCCTTTTTGTTTTAACGATATTTAATTTATTGTTATTTGTATTTTTTATGTACTACTATTCAAGTACATATCATTTCAGGCGGTTTTCTTTTATCCCGCATTAACGGGCAGTAAGATCCCCACCTCAAAATTCAGCGAAAGCAAAGAAATTAGGTGGGGGCGGGCTGCCCGTAAAAGCCCAATTGGTGAGGGCAAAGTTTCACTTTATGCTTCTATACCTTTTCCCTCTTCTACACTAGCAAAAGCAAATCAGATAAAAATGTAGAGCTTAAGTAACTAAAATAAAGAAAAAGCCATACAAGTAGTATGACTTTCTTTGCGGAACAATTAAGCTTGTGGTGTAGGCGGTCTTCCATGATCGTAAGTAGGTGCACCAGTATCACCATCAGCTATACCCAAAGGCTCCCCGTGTGTGTAAGATGAAGACCACCCTTCTCCATGTGTATATTCTGGAGAAGTACCGATATGCCCATCACTAAATGCTAAATCAGGTCTTTGTGGTGCAGGTGTGTCACCTTTGTTTAATGCCGAAAATTCTAAGTTGTTACTTATACCAAAAGTCATAATTCCAGCTAACGTTAAACCTGCTATTGTTAATCCAAACTTTTTCATTACTTTAACGCCCCTTTAGCTAATAGTTTTTTCTTTGCTTCATTACTCATATAAAAATATTTACTAGCCTTCACATGATGTTCCTCTGCATAAAATTTATTCGCTAATCGTTCTGCATATTCTTCAATGCAATCCCATAACTCTTCTTTTTTAAAGTATGAAACTCCTGCTAATACAACAGCTTCTAATTCTGTAGTGTTAGACGTGTTGTTCAATTTTTCTAAGATTTTAAAGCGATATTGATATTCTTTATTTGCTAATTCATTGCAAATGTTTAAGCCCTTTTCGATGAGTTGAGATGCTACTGCCGTTTCGCCTAATTTTAAATTTTCATCTGCTTGTAAATATAGGGCTTTAAAGTGATTTGGTATATTTTCTGTAACCTCTGATAAGTGACGAATTGCTAAAGAGGATAGATTTTGATTTGCATATAATAGTCCGATGTTATTTCTAACACGTAGTAACAATGTTCTTTCATTTTTACTTTTTAGAATATCTATGGCAGTGTTAAAACTTTCTTCGGCTTGTTCAAATTGCCTTAAATCTATACAAGCTAATCCAAAAACATTGTCACATAATGCTACATTAATTTTATAGCCTGTGTGTTTAGAGAAAATATCTTTAGCTATTCGTATGTAATCAATAGCTAAAAGCGGTTTATAGATTTGATAATAAAATGAAGCTAAACGGTAATTAAATTCAGCTTCTTCTACTTCATTCATTGCGTACATTAAAAGTTTTTTCGCCTTCTCAAAATATTCTTTTGCTTCATTATAGTCTGCAAGAATTGTGCTGTGAATAGCTTTGAAGAAGTGATAATAATAGGATAAAAAACTACTATCAGGTATATCAAAGGAGTTAATTTCATTAAAGCTATCTTTTGTAATGTTAAGTCCATCGGTTAGTACTTTATATCTAAAGTCTAATAATGAATAGTATAATAATAAATTTTTATCTTCTTTTATACTGGAAAGCTTATCTTCAACTTCTTGTTTTAAGTTTGTTGCTTGTACATTTTGATGTTGTAGTATAGCTTGATACCAGTCATTAAATAATTTTGAAATCTGTTCATTCCCCTTCACTGGAACACGCATATAATCCCTTCCTTTTCTGAATAGTCTTACATTAAATAATAGCAAGTATAGAATATAATGGAAATTGAAATTTGTTATTTCTCAACATTTGTTTAACAATTTTATTTTCAATTATATAAATAATCGTATTCATTCTAACTGTTTAGTAAATTCAAATATTTGGTACAGTGAAATAATTCTACACGGTACAATTTTTTTATAAATGCTATGAATGCCGTTAAAGAAAAAGCAAAGAAAGACTTCCAAGATGATTACATGACACAGAATTACGTAGCAGATGAACCATCTAAGGTATTTGATTATATAAATGGTATTGAACTCAAATCTCAGGAAGAACTAAACGTTATGAAGAAAGTGATCAACGACTTCCCTAATGACTTCATGACTACTGAATATGTTTATAACAGATAAAAGCTATGAACAAGCAGTAATAAGATATTATGCTTTTCATTTTTTCGCAAACAAAATATGGATAAATACGTTAAAACAATATTCGGATGGGAGTCCAATACATATTATTAAAATTAAAGTGGTTCAAGTCGGAGAAAGGCCCCTTTTGGTGTCTTTCTTTTGTATTTATAACTTTTTTTAGAAAATATTTGAAATATTATACAGTGAATTATATTATTATGTATGTATGATTTCTGGTTTTAAAAATTACAAAAATTAATAGGGGGGAAACAATAATGAAGTTAGGAAAATTAGCATTAATTGGGGTGTTAACTTTTAGCGGTTTTACTGCAATAGAAATGAGTAAGCCTACCTCACAAGCAGCTGCAGCTTACTCAGATCCACTTAATGATGATTGGGGATTTAAAACCATTGTGGATTTACAAAATTCAGAGGAAAGTACATATCAACCAGATTGGAAGATTGGGAATTTAATAACTGGTGATACATTTTACTTAGCACAGCACTTTGGTAGAGAACATTTTGGTGCGCAAATGAAAATTTTTAAAATCCACACAAATGGTACCCTAGAACGATTCCAAACAATAGAACCAGAATTTATTCCTGGAACAGAAATTTGGCAAACCCCTATCACAGATAGCTATACAAGTGGTACTTATGTAGCTGTAATTAAATATCGTGGTGAATTCACGTATTCAAATCAATTTACAATCAATTAGGGATGTAATAAATTGAAAAAAGACTCACTTGGGTTTCTTTTCTTCTGTACATTATATCTATTACGTGCTCATTGATTTTTTATGTACGTTTGATATAATTACTGTAGTAGTATTACAGTAATAGCTTGTGTATATAATAAAAGAAGAGATGCGCTAACATCTCTTCTAATAACTGCTACCGTCAGGGTGGTGGTTATATCATTTATTTTTTACGAAACCCACCCTTTTGCTTTGGACGGCGACGAGGAGTGGGTTTTTTGTTATCTTTTTCTAAAATTTGTTTCCTAAAAACATACGCAGAAACTTCACGTACAATGGCTTTCACAAATTCTTTTAAAAGCTCAAACAAAAACTCCATAGGTATATCACCCCCTTTCCTTCCAAATGGAAAGAAGGGATAACCAATCACCCTCACAATATACAGTTAATCCTATTCTATCATACTAGTACAATCTCACCGATATAAAAAAGGACCACCATTACTGGCAGTCCTTTTTTGGTAGTTTTAGAAATTAAATTATAACATATTAATATACAAATTAAAAATATACCTTTACAAAAGATACTATAAGTTTTTTATAATTCTTGATTTCTCAATTTTCATTGCATAATGAATTTTTCTATGGGGTATTAACAACTAACATTAAAATTATCAATTCACTAGATTATTAGAAAAAACTGGTTATCTATATAATTATTTGGTAAAATATAGATATAATTTAAGAGGGTAAAGTTAATATAGATCAACTAAGTAATGCTAAGAAAATGTTTTATTGCATAAAAAAAGGCTCCATTGCTGGAGCACTCAAAATAAACAAACGAATTAAAACAAGAAACAGACAATTTAACTATATAGATAAAACATAAATAAATCTATATATATGTAAATATGCATATAAAAACTCTATTTATTGATGCTATAATAGGTTTACTCGATGATTGTTATATTTTTTTTATGGTTTTTAAGCAATAAATACCTTCTTAACACCAAGTGTACAAGTAAAAGAAGACATCTTAAGCGATGTCTTCTTTTCTTATATAATAACAACACAATAAAATTAAGGTGGTTCAAGTCGGAGGAAGGCGCCTTTGGGTGTCTTTTCTTTGTCGAATTTGCCTAATAGGGGCAGCACCACATTGCCATCAAGTTAAAAATTTTTTTCACCCAAAACAAAAAAACGAGCTGAATTCACATAAATAACTATGGAAGAAAACAAAAACTTGGGATTAAAGAACTTGTGATGTATGACTATATTGGCTGTTTTTATTCAGAAGGATATATTAATCCTGAGTATACATTTGTATTTAATCATGAGGATATCGAAGAAATTATATTTGTAGGTTTTATAGATGAGGAAGAAGAGGCATTTGTAGGATTGCTTAATTGAATAGAATCTAGAAACAGGTGATCTTCAAATTCCGATAAAACTAGCAATCTCCACGCCGAACTTGGACAAATCCTAAGCGGGGGAAAAACGGACGCGAAAATGATGAAGAGATTACTATTTTTAAATCAGTTGGTTTGGCTGTAGTAGATATTATCGTTGCGAATTATTTGTATGAGAAAGTAGTGGAGTGCGGGATAGAATTGAGTTTTGAGGGACTGCCTTTTGGTGGTCTTTTTCGCATGAAATCTTGTAAAGCAAGAAAAATTAGGATATTTAATGATTAGAATTGAATATTCATATTCTAATATTCAATAGAAAGATAAAATGTTTTAAAGTTCAGAATAATAGATTATAATATGTTTAGTAAAATTAACCAATATATATTTTGCTCATTATGTATTAAAGGGGAAATGAAAATGGCTGGACAAATTCGTATGTCACCAGAGGAGCTTAAATCGAAAGCGGCTCGATATGGACAAGGTGCAAATCAAATTGAGGACATTTTAAGTCAACTACAAAACTTGCAAAATGAATTAAGAGGAGAATGGGAAGGACGTGCTTTTGAAGGTTTTGACCAACAGTTCAATCAATTAAAGCCAAAGGTACAAAACTTTGCACAGCTATTACAAGAAATTAATATGCAGCTTAATAAAACTGCAGAGGCTGTTGCTTCTCATGATGAAGAATTATCACGTAATTTCGGTTTGAAATAAAAATTGTCATACTCTATATAACAAGCATTTCAAATGAGCCATACAGCTTATATTGTATGGCTCATTTGATTGCATGCCTAGCGAGCGATTGATAGGGATATATATTTAATGAGATTTCTTTGATGCGTTTGGAAAACTTATAGAAAGGGTTTGAAAGAATGGGACAATTTCAAAGTAATTTACAAACAGCAACGCAAATTGCTACGAAAATGGGATCAGCCTCTGATAGGATTCAAAGTGCAACCAGTCGTTCTATAACAAAGGCGGCGCGTACAACGTTGTCTGTTAATTTCAAATCACAAGAAGCGAATCAGCAAGTTTTAGACTTGACGAAACAATTTTCCGCTGCCTTCCAGCAAGCGGTTGATAATATACATTCGGTAGCTAAAGAATTTGAGAGAATGGATAACGAACTTCACAATACTTTTCGCTGATGTGACAACCTACGTAAAGTAAAATAGTAGGAGGAAAAAGATGGGTCGAGATATTGAAAATAAAATTAAAGAGTTAAATCTAAAGTTACGAAATGTATTTGAAGAACAGGACCGAAATCAATCTGCGATTCAAGCTCAAGAACAAGCGGAAGCAGATTTTTATGAATGTAGAAGTCGAAATCGTCGTTTGTTTGATCGAATTTTAGGAACTTGGCATGGTGATAGAGAAATGTCCCAATTTTTTATGAATACGTATCAAGATGCACAACATATTGAACGAAAAGTCACATTTGAATTGGAAAACAAAAAAGAAACGTTGCTTAAAGAAAGACGAGACCTTAATGATTTAGAAAACGCCCTTTCCTATCAACAACAACAATTAGCAAGGGAGGTCAATGCATGAGTTTAAATATGTATTTGGGAGAGGTACGAAGTCAAACTCAAAGTATGAATGCTGTATGTACGGCCACCATTCAAGGTATGGAACAAGCAATTCAGTCGATTGATGCTTTTGCAACTGATACTGTGTTACAGGGGCAAACATATAGCAGTGCAAAAGCATTTTTTGTACAAACCTTTCGACCTTTGGCACAAGGAATCATTTATTTGTGTGAAGAATTAATCCGTCAGAATGATGCTTTTCCAAGTCAATTTCAATCACAAGTCGCTTCCACAGATGTAATTGAACAAGAGATATTAGAACAAATTCGGGAAATTGACCGAATGAAAACAAGTATGGAAGCTGTCAATCAGGCTATGCCAATGCCGGGTATGGATGCCATGGTAAATCTTTTTATTGTTATGAGGCAAAAACTGCAAGAAAAGCTGGATCATTTGTATCAATTCAATCAGAACTCTAGTAATAATTATAGTACAGCACTTCAATTAGCAACTAGTATTGCTGCAGGTCTTGCGGAAGTTCAAAGTGGGAAGGGATTTAGTGTTGTCAGCGGTACATTTAGTACGCAAGTATTGAACATGGGATGGACAACATCTATTCAAAAAATTACAGAAAAGAGAACTCATGAAGCTGATAAAATAGCACAGGCAGGAACTAAAAAAGATGATAAGGATAACATTAAATATTTTACAGGTAAAGCAGAATGGAAAGATGGAGATCGTGTTGGAGGAGTTTTAGAAGGTTCTGTGATTGATGGTAAGGAGCCTCTTGGTAATAACAGCGAGTGGAACATGAAAGCTTTATCTGGAAAAATAGATGTAAATGTGCCTTTTTCTTTTGATGCTGCTAAAGATGATTTAATGGCTGGAAATATTATTGGAGCAAAAATAGAGGGATCTGCTTTAGAAAACTCCTTTAAAATAAAAAAAATAAAGGTTCCAATTACTACTTTTATTGGGCCCATTGGACCTATTAGGTTTACTCCGCAAGAGTTAACCATTACTCAAAAGTTTGGCGAAGCAAACTTTACAACAGGTGTGGATCAATATACATTAAAAATTGCATCGGAACTTACTGCTAACAAATATGAAGCAGAGTTAAATCTTTTTCATATCCCAGATTTCGTTCCATTTATAGGAGACCATGATGTAATAGCAAAAGGGGAATTAGGATTAGGTACATTCGGTTATAAAGTAAAGCTTGGAGCTGAAACCGGGGGATACTTCGGGGAAGAGTTTGGCCTTGGAGGATTTATCAAATTTGAAAAACCAAAGAAAGAGGAAAGCTGATATGCAAGCATTTAAAGTTGGAAAATTAGTCACATTCGTTGCAATTATAATACTTCTTGTAGTTGCTATTTTATCTCCTTACAGTTTATTTAAAAAGATTTATTTTATTATTGGGGTTCTTATTATTGGTGCAATTTCACTTGGTGCAAATAAATTTTTTGAACTGGTACACAGTAAATTTAACAAGAAATGATATTACCTATGTGATAGGGGAATTCAAAATATGAATAAATTGTTAAGGATTCTTACCATTGTTGGGGTACTTATTCCCCTTGTAGTAATATGGAATTTACCTGAAGCTTCTTCAAAAGAAAAAATCCTTTTTACAGTCATTCAATTATCTATTGGATTTGCTTTTATAATTATTTTAGAATTTATATTCAGATATAAAAAGAAAAAGGAGAGCAAATAAATGAAACTATTACCTATTGGCTCAGTTGTTAAACTAGAAGGTGTAGAACCAATCATTATGATTATCGGAAGAATGGTTATTTCAGCAGATAAACGTGATTTTGACTATGTAGGTGTTCCTTATCCAGTTGGTTATTTAGGTGATGAAAAAGTATTATGCTTTAATTGCGATAAGATTGTAGAAGAATTACACAGAGGTTACATGACTGAAAATGAATTGATATTACGTGAGAAATTGTTGGAAATATAGTTTTTTATTACAATTGAATTAAATACAAAATGTATTTAGTACATTATCTTTCTCTTCTTTATTGATTCCGATATAAGTCAATGTGATTTGCGGTGTACTGTGATTAAGTATTTCTTGCAACATAGCAACATCTTTTGTTTGTTTATAGAACCAATAGCCGAAGGTTTTGCGCATGGTGTGGGTCCCAATAGATTCTACACTGGCAAAATCTCCGGCTTTTTGCAATTTTCGATAAGCCTAGATCTTATTAATGGATTGATCTTCTTTTCGAGAAGGGAATAATATTTCAAAGAAGGTGTAAAATGGGATGCTGATTTAGATGGTGATGGTGAAGATGATAGTATTAAGGATATGGTGAAAACGAGCGCGAAAAAAACTTGGTCAACAGTAGCAGGGTGGTTTAATTAACATGAAAAAAAATACAGATTTTAATAAAAAAGTTTTTGAATATTATATGGCTCTTTATGCTGTAAATGATATAAGATCGACTATAATTACTCTTGTGATTGGGATAGCAGATATATTTGTGCTTTTACCTGCTTTTGCGAATCCTGTTCAACCGATATATATGTACATAATAGTTCCACCAGTTGCTTTTTTAAATGTATGGGCAATATGGATTGTTATAAATCCTAGGAAGCGGCAATTACAATACACTCTATTTCGTGGGGTATTTGGCATCGTATGTTCAGTAGGATTATTAGTTATAACCCAAAAGTTTGCATATGGAATGTTAGGATTACAAACTCCCATCTATTTTATTTTTTCGGTTGGTTTGTATATTTTTGCTTTGAATTATTATTATAAAAATCATATTAAAAAACTTCAGGAACCAATCAAAAAATCAAAATCATCGAAAAAAAACTCTGGTTTCGGAGTAGTGGCGTTTATAGGATTGGGTCAACTCGTTGCTAATATCAGTCTTGGTTTTGCAACACAAAAGATGGTAGCAATTGTATTAATGTGTGTATACTCCATGCTTTCGTTTATTTTGTTTCATTTCATTATGGAACTCCATAGGTACTATTATTTAAGGAAGCATATAGAAGATGGGGGTAGAACACATGAAACCTTTTAAAGAGTCTGTATTGAATATTAAGTATATAATCGCAGTT
The DNA here is from genome assembly GCF_057924895.1 of Bacillus sp. LH1. Lineage (NCBI taxonomy): Bacteria > Bacillati > Bacillota > Bacilli > Caryophanales > Bacillaceae > Bacillus > Bacillus sp. LH1. Next base: position 938,990 of record NZ_CM175007.1, read on the forward strand.
CTCTTATAGTCAGTAAAGACTACGGAAAAGAAAAGGGAGAAGCAACATCATGAATATAGAATTACATTTAGATAAAGGAAGGATGGAGAGTTATGCCATTTTCTAAAGAAAAGTTTTTACCAAATGGTTCTATTGTTCTATTAAAAGGTGGGACGAAGAAAATTGTGATTTATGGAAGAAAACAAAAACTTATGGTTAAAGAACCTGTGATGTATGGTTATATTGGCTGTTTTTATCCAGAAGGATACATTAATCCTGAGTATACATTTGTATTTAATCATGAGGATATCGAAGAAATTATATTTGTAGGTTTTATAGATGAGGAAGAAGAGACATTTGTAGGATTGCTTAATTGAATATGATCTAGAAACAGATGATCTTCAAATTCCGATAAAACTAGTAATCTCCACGCCGAACTTGAACAAATCTTAAGCGGTGGAAAAACTGACGCGAAAATGATGAAGAGATTACTATTTTCAAATCAGTTGGTTTGGCAGTAGTAGATATTATCGCTGCGAAGTATTTGTATGAGAAAGCGGTGGAGTGAGGGATGGTGAATAGGATTGAGTTTTGAGACTGCCTTTTGGTGGTCTTTTTTGCATAAAATCTTGTAAAGCAAGTAAAAGTAGAATATTCAATAGAAAGATAAAGTGTTTAAAAGTTCGGAATAATATATTACAATGTGTTTGGTGAAATTAACCAATATATATTTTGCTCATTAGAAGTTATAGCAGGTATTGACGATTACTCCTTAAAAGCAGCATCGGAAGCTTCTACACTTAAGTATGAAGTAGAAGTAAGTATGCTACATTTTCCAGATTTGTTGCCAATTATTGGAGATACAGACCTGAAAATTAAAGGTGATTTGGGATTGGGCGCAATAGGTTTGAAAGGTAGCGTTGGAAAAGAAACTGGTATAACAGTTCCTGTTTTAGAGGGGGTTACTGTGGGAAGTAGTTTTAAATTTGAAAAACATGAGGAGAAAAAATGATATGAAAACACCATCGTATAAACCATTATATATTTTAGTTTATGTCGTAATATCCGTATCTATTATAGGGTTAATGATTACTCCATTCAACAATTGGTGGGAAAAATTATTAGGAACTATCGTTCTCATCATTTTGGGAGCAGGTTTAATATGTTTTTTAAAATTCGGACGGTGGGCGCAAGAGAAATTTTATGATAAATTTACAAAAAAACGGGATTAATATAAGACTGGAGTAATTAAGGTATGCGTACAATAAATAGAATTCTGAATTTTACTGTATGTATTATGTTTATGTTGTTAATTGGGCTTCTTCTACTATACGGTTAGAAGATAAACTTTTACTTATAGGTTTGCTGCTAATTTGCAATGTTATTGCATACTTTACAGTAGAGTATATCTATAAACGTATAGACAATAAGAAAAAACAGTAGATTTATAATTCGAAAAATTCATTTAATATTTAGGGGGTAAAAGTATCAATGAAACTATTACCAAATGGTTAGTTTTACAGTAGCTCAAGCTGGAATAGAACAAGAGGATATTGTTTTTGGAGCTGAAGCTACTCTGGTAAAATATGAGAGTGCTATAAAAATTCCTATTCCATTTATGGATAAAAAGTTACAAACTGGGGGATCAGCATCGCTTGGAATACTCGGGGGATCTTTTGAAGCTGGAAAAAATGGATTCAAATTCCATGCACCATTTGGTCCTGATGGAGGTTTATGGGGATTTGGTTTAGAAGTTAATGTTAAGGAATAAAGGAGATAAGTAGTATGAATAAAAAAGTGAAACAATTTAAATATTTTATGATTATATTAGCTTGTATTGCAATTTTTGGTACAATTTTACCTAATGCATTGGATCCAAATGAAACATTAGCAGGTAACATTTCGGTTGCAGTTTTTGGTACAATTGGTACTTGTTTGTTGTTTTCTATCACTTATTTCCTTATAAAAAAGGCTATTTTAAGAAGGGGAAACTAAGATGGTACAAAATTTAGAATTAGAACTACTTCCAATAGGTTCGGTTGTGAAATTTAAAACATGGGAGCAACCTTTGATGATATATGGTAGAAAACAGGAAGATTCAAAAACTAAGGAAACTTGGGATTATGTGGCTTGTTATTATCCTATTGGAAATGTTTCAACTGAATATAATATGTTTTTTAACCATGAATACATATCAGAAGTTATTTTTACTGGTTACATAAATGAGGATGAAATTAAGTTGCGTGAAGATTCGAAATAATAATTCGGAATTTATAACTATAATAAAAATATATATCTTAATGGATATAATTTTTTATTATAGTTATTTTTATAAGTTTAATGGTGAAAATTTTATTGGGAGTAGAAGGGGTAATGATAGTGAAAATTTTTGAAAATACAATTTTATTTGTTTTGTGTTTAGTAATTCTTAGTGGTTGTTTTACAAGAGAGGGAACTATTGTGGGTGGTAAAGTTCATGGTTCTTCAGATAGTGTATCAGGTAGTATATCTGGAGATTATAGAAAATTTACTGGATCTGCAACTCAAGATAGGAAAGTTAAAAAAGGTGAGAATTGGATTTTTTCTTTTGATGATAAAACTAAACAAGGAACTATAATTGCTTATGTTGTGGATTCAAATGATAATACAATACTAGAGTTTAATAGTGGCGAAGGCGAAAAAAATATTAAAGTGCCTAAGGATGATACATATAAGGTTAAAATTAAAACGGAAGAACATGGTGGGGAATTTCGAATATCATGGAAAAAAGAAAAATAGTTTTTGGATTGAAAAAGGCATCTAAAGAATACAATGTATTTTTTAATCATAATTAAATCGATAGTTTATTTTTTAAAGGTTTTGAAACAGTTGAAGAGCTAGAGTTAAGAAATAAACTCGCGAAATTTTAATGAAAAGGTAGATTAATTATATGTTTTCAGGATTTCAATGGTTTCCTAAAAAATGGGGAAAAAGAAAAGTTTCAGAAAAGTTTCATCAATCAAAGTTTGCTGATGAAGGTAAAGGTATTTTGATTACTATTTATGCTATAGATTTGTATTTTATATCTATTCCTTTAAAGGTAAAAAAATATAATTAGTTTTAATCATACATATATTCTTTATTTGAAGGTTGAGGTAGAACACAGGAAACCTTTTAAAGAGTCTGTATTGAATATTAAGTATATAATCGCGGTTCTCCTATAGTCAGTAAAGACTATGGAAAAGAGAGAAGCAACATCATGAATATAGAATTACATTTAGATAAAGGAAGGATAGAAAAATAACAAAGGAGAGTAAAAATGAAGATTTGGGAATTAAAGAGTTCATTTGATGACTATGAATCCTTTCAACTATTGAACTTAGAAGAAGATTCTAAAAAGTATTTTGAAGGGAAAATTGACTCGGCAGTAAAAGCATCTGATTCATGGGGAGAAATACGTATTAAATGTGTAGAAGAAGGAAATCAAAGTGATTTGCCTCATTTTTGGGGAGAAGTTGGTACGCCAATGGTTAGTGGGAAAGCTAAAAAATTTTTAGAGTCTATACTTGGTGATAATGTAGAATTTCTTCCCCTAATTCATGATGTGACGGGAGAAGTGTATTATATAATTAACGTTTTAAATGCACTAGATGCTATTAACTATGAGAAAGCTATACTAAAGAAACTACGTTCTGGCTTAGTAATAGATTTCAAAAAATACGCATTCTTACCTAATATGGTTAAGAACCAAACAATATTTAAAGTTTACTTAAATGAAATATTACATATTCCTTCCGTTTTTGTATCAGATGAATTTAGAAATACAGTGTTAGAAAGTGATTTAAAAGGTTTTGAATTTATCGAGGTATGGGATTCAGAAGCAAACATGTAAAAGAAAGTCCTAAAATAATTGATAGGAGTTAGTGACATGGATGTAAAGGATTTAAAAATTCTAAGAATGTTAAACAATTATGAGGGAAATGAAAAAGAAATTTTTGAACTGATTCAAGCTGAAGCAATGGTGAAATTTATATGTGGAAAAATATGATTTTGGAAATTGGAGATATATTGAAAAGTGTTAATTATAAGCTGAATACACCCGCAACGGATACTGAAGTTCAAAGATTAAGAGAACATGTAAAAGAGAAATTTAATGTTGATTTACCGAGGGAATACGAAGAGTTTCTTAAAAATGTAAATGGTTTAGACTTTGATGGACTGGTACTTTACGGAGTTGATTCTTCTTTACTAGAAACAAAAAAAGATGAACATATTTGCGGCCTTATAGACACGAATAAGATTTGGTATGAAAATGAATTTCAAAAAGAGTATCTTTTCTTTGGCGATTCAAATATTGCGTGGTTTTGTAAGAGCTTATCAGACGGTACTTATTTAGAACTTGATAAACCATCAGGTACGGTAATGAACACATATAATGATTTTAATACAATGCTTGAGGAAGCGTTAAAAATAACCCTTCTTTAATAGGGGGGGTATTAAAAATTATGTTTAATTTTTTAAAAGAATATGTTGTAGCAGACAGAAGTGTCCGTTCTAAACAAAAACCTATTTTCTATCCTATATATCAAGATGAGATAGATGAGGCAGAAAGCTTATTACAAATGGAACTTCCAAAAGAACTGAAACGCTTTTATCAAGAAATAGGTTGTGGTTTTTTAAGTCTGATACAAGAACGTTTTTCAACAGATTTATGGACCCGATTTCAGTTGCAGATTTCCGTTTAAGGCAAGATATTTATGAATATAATCCAAACCTAGATGATGATTCATTAGTGTTTTTTGAAGTAACAGAACTTAACTTTTTAACAATTAAATTTAAAGAGGAAAATGAATTAGGTCAATGTCCTACTTACTCTGAAGATGAGAAAATAGCGGATTCTTTAGAAGAATTTTTAATTAAAATGGATGAAAATCCTGACTATTATATTTAATAGATATCAATTCTCTTTTTTAGAGTGGTGCATTATTGGTTCATTATTTTAAGAAATGTTTTCTAGCTTATGTGATTGCGAAGACAAATAATAATTAATTATGAGTAACAAAAGTAAGACTTATGTGAATTACGCATAAGTCTTTTTAATATTATCTCAAAGTTAAGAAGATTGAGGGGGGAAATTCTCATGAATCTAGGGGAGCTAGTTTAAAAGAAATTAAAAGACAATTAAATATATCTAGATTTCAACACCCGATTAGTCAAAAGATGGTACCATTAACAGATAGTAATGGTAAAAGGATATTAAATGATAATAAACAGCCTATTATGACTCGAGAATTTACATATGAAGTAAAAGGTCAATCAAGATCATTCAGAGGGTCATAAGTTTGGAGAAGGTGGAGTTGGAGATCATCCACCGCATCATAATGTAAGACCTGAATACAATACAAGAACAGGACAGGTAGATGGTATGGAGGATCATTATTATTTTGAGAAGAGAAATAATAAATAGGGAGTATAAAAATGATTGATCAATTTAAATTTTTAAATCCACAAGCGTTAATTAGTATTTTTGGGAAAATACCAAAGTTGAAAGAATCAGAGTTATTAGAGGTGCGTCTTAAAAGAGATGGTCCGACTTTAGTTATTCAATTGATGACAAAGGAAAATGTTGAAAACAAGCCAAAGCGATGGAATAAGTGGGATGTAATTTATGTAGAGATATCTTTCTTTACTATTCATAATTTAACAATAAAAGGTTTAGGGACAGAAAATATAATTGATTATTTTGAAATAAATACGATAGAAGAAGAGGGTTTATTAAAAATTAAGTGTAAGAATCAAATGTTAGTTGAGTGCTCGTTTGAATGGGCAAAGGTAGAAGGGGTAACCCCAGGTTTAATAGGATTACCATAATTTTGATGGGAAGTAGATAGTTAATTTTTATAATATTCATATTTTAATATTTTTGGGTTAAATAAGGAATGTATAAAGGACGTTTGAAACGTTGATAGTATTGCAAACATATGAAGCGGAAATTACTAAAATTAAGATACGTGATTATATACCTGTATTAGATGATTATGATAGAAGTGTCAAAGGTGAGATTATAATAGGTGGGTATGGTTATAGATTCCGCAGGAGTTTCATTTAAGTTTGAGAAGGAAGCGAGATAATAGAATGCAAAAATTTTCAAAAATAGTTATATGTGTTGGTGCGTTAATAATGATTATACTGGGCATGATTGTACATGATACATGGAAGGATAGGATTTATTTTTCTTTAGCTGTACTTTTTGTTACCGTACTTTCTTTACTATGGAATATAGTTGCTCATAATATTATGGATAAATTTAGAAAAAAGGAGAATAAATAGCTATGAAACTTTTAATGATCGGAACAATAGCAGGGTGGTTTAATTAACATGAAAAAAAGTATAGATTTTAATAAGAAAGCTTTTGCACATTATATGGCTCTTTATCCTGTAAATGAAATAAGAGTCCAAGTAATTGTCCTTGTCCTTTTGGGGGCAGATGTGTTTGTTCTCTTGCCTGCTTTTGCGAATCCTTTTCAATTACTCTATGTATATATAGTAACTCCTCCAGTTATTTTTTTAAATTTGTGGGCGATATGGATTGCTATCAATCCTCGGAAACGACAATTACAATACACTCTATTTCGGGGAGTATATGGCACCATATGTTCAGTCGGATTATTGGTTATAACGCAAAAGTATGCCTATGAAGTGTTACAATTACAAACTCCTATCTATTTTATTTTTTCAGTTGGTTTGTATGGTGTTGCTTTGTATTATTTTTATAAAAATCATATTGAAAAACTTCAGGAACCAAGAAAAAAATCAAAATCATCGAAAGGAACTGGTGGTGTAAAAGTAGCAGCTATTGCAGCGGGATCGGGGCAGTTAATTGCTAATATAATTCTTAGCATTGCAACACAACAGATGGGGGCAATTGTATTTATGTGTGCATGCACAGTGTTTTCGTTTGTTTTGTTTTATATGATTATAGAACTCCATAAGTATTATTATTTACGGAAGCATATAGAAGATGGAGGGAAAATACGTATAGGCTTTTAAAGAGGATTTGTTGCATTTCAAGTATATAATCGCATTCTTCTTATGGAAGCCATTTACGAGACTTATAGCAATAAAAGATGTATAAAATGATAAAATTATAACTGTTTATACAATGTATTAAAGAATGCGAGGTACTCAAAAATGAAAGTAACTACTCAGCCCATAGTTAAAAATGCAAGGCAATATGGAGGGAATTGTTAAGGAGCACTCCCCCTAAGTTTCAGATGAAATTAAATGATTGAATATTTACATTTAAATAATCGACTATTTATGCTTTAATATTTCTATATAGATAACTGGGATAATTAGGGATTTATATTTAATATGTTTTAAGAAAGGGGAATGTTTTTTATATGGAAACTCCAGAAAATCAATTTAAACGTGCACTTAATCCTTGGTTCTCCATTTGGACAAAACCACGTGATACAATGAAAGAAATTTTTATATCCAAACCTAAGAATGTGTTTTTACTCATTTTATTAGGCTCATTCGTACAGACTTTAGATCGAGCATCTTCTAAAAATGTGGGGGATTCAATAAGTAGTCCAGTTTCAATAATCTCAATGGTTATATTCGGTACCTTCGTTGCTTTCTTAATTTATTATTTTTTGCTACCAGCGTTATTTAATTGGGTAGCAAAAAAACTTGGTGGACAAGGTACCTTTGAAAAAACACGTTACGCAGTTGCCTATTCTTATATCCCTTACGTTTATTCTCTTATATTAGTTTGGTTGCCTTCATTTTTCTTGTTTGGGATAGAAAACTTTACGAGTGAGACACCGAAAATGGATAGTAGCATAACTTTAACGATTTTGTTTATTATTTTTGCCATAATTGATATAGTTATTGCAATTTGGACAATCATTATTTCCTTAAAATGTTTAGGAGAAGCACACCAATTTTCAGCATGGAAAGCATTATTAACAATAATAATATCCTTTATGATTATCATTCTTCCTTTAGTAATAATAGTATTTCTTATAGTAGGGGTTACAATCTTTTAATCATTTATTTGCTTCTTATGAACTTAGAGATTTAATAGAACGTATGAATTTGGTAACACATATTCTGGAATAGGTTCAGAGGGGATAAGGATTAGCATGTATATAGATGGGAATGGGAAAATTATCTCTGCTTTCCCATCCGAATAAATTTTATCTTTAGTATAAAGGAGTACAATAGTAATGAAATACCCATATAGATTTGAAGTACTTACCAATGGAAAACTAGTTATGAGGCTTTCTCAAGAAATTAAACTTATTGAGACTTTTTTAGGCGTTGAAGTTTCTACGTTTGGAGATTGGATTTTAGAAGAAATACATAGTGTTTTAAATGGGAAAGAAAATTACGTAGTAGTAAATGGAAACATTTGCGGTTTAGAAATTCGGAAAGATACAACTACTGTCCTAGACAATTTGGCTGAAGATGGTAAGGGAGATTTTTGTGAGATAGAAACGATTGAATTAGTAGATTTAATTCATATTTGGCTAGATAAACAAAAAGAATTTAAAAAAGGAAAAAATAAAGAATTGAAATAATAGATAGAGCTGACTTCTTGTAGAAGTCAGCTCTATCTATTATTTCATATTTCTCTCATTATCTCAGGTTTTAAAGACTTTTTTCCTAGATAATTATCAGCAATAGTCATTGCAAAAGAATCTAAAGGTATTTAGATATGATGATGGGTGGAGAGATAGTTCACATGAATTTTGGTGTGCTCCATTTAGTGGATTAAGAATTCGTCTACAGGGAGAGATTGCTATTGTATCTGATTTCATAGAAAATTTATATGAAGTGGATGAATATATATAGATTTTAGACGATGCTGTAGAGGGAAAATATCTCAATTTTGAATTAGAATATAAGGCTGCAGTAGTAAATTCTAATAGTCCGTGGCAATGGAGAAAAATTAACAGCTCCCCAAAAAGCTATTATTAAGCAGGTTGCTATTGAGAAAGGTTTAATACCTGATGTTCCTATGAAATTAGGTACACAATATCCTGATTTTAAGAAAGCTGGTTTAATTATTAAATCGGATGAGTTACCAGAGGAAATGTGGTTGGCAAGTGACGAACAACAATTTAAATGGTTAGATGATAGAATACCAGGTGGACGGAGTGAAGGGCATTGGTCTTATAGATCTAAAGGTAGGTAAAGAAATGGAGGAATTAAAATGAAGATTAAAAATGGTAGTGAACTTCAATCACCAAATGATGAATTAATTGAATCATTTGAGGAATATTGTGAGATAAAATTACCAACTGATTTTATAGATTTTTTGAAAAAATATAATGGCTCTATTCCAATTACTAATGTTTTTTCACATGGAAAAAACGAACTTTTAATTGAACGTTTCTTATGTTTGTTGGAGGACTCAGAAGATGATGATGAAAATGGTTGGTATGATATAGAGGTTGTATTATCTGATATTGACACTCGTCTAACGGATGATGAAGATTTAACAGGGATAAATGTTATTCCGTTTGCTGTTTTATTCGCAGGTGATTTTCTTTGTTTAGATTTTAGAGAAAAAGAAATACCATCTGTTGTGGTATGGTATCATGAAGAGTCAGAAGAGTTGAATCCGGTAACTAGTGAAGTTGCAGATAATTTTAGTGAGTTTTTAAGTATGTTAAAAGAATAATGTAAGAAAAGTAATTAAATTTTATTTATGGGTTTGAATTTGTATTAAAGTTTTTTGTTTTAATATTTTAATTAAAAAAGAAGACTAATATTTGCTTTTTAGTCTTCTTTTATTTGTTTTTTAATAGGTTGATATATATTTTAAAAGAAATTAAAGGAGAAATGTATTAAGGATATTATCCTTTTCTTCTTTATTAATACCAATGTATTTAAGTGTAATTTGCGGGCGATATAGATTGTTATAAATCCTAGGAAACAGCAATTACAATACACTCTATTTCGCGGGGTATTTGGCATCGTATGTTCAGCAGGATTGTTAGTTATAACCCAAAAGTTTGCATATGGAATGGTAGGATTACAAACTCCTATCTATTTTATTTTTTCGGTTGGTTTGTATATTTTTGCTTTGAATTATTATTATAAAAATCATATTAAAAAACTTCAGGAACCAATCAAAAAATCAAAATCATCGAAAAAAAACTCTGGTTTTGGAGTAGTGGCTTTTGTAGGATTGGGCCAACTCATTGCTAATATCAGTCTTGGTTTTGCAACACAAAAGATGGTAGCAATTGTATTAATGTGTGTATATTCCATGCTTTCGTTTATGTTGTTTCATTTCATTATAGAACTCCATAGGTATTATTATTTAAGGAAGCATATAGAAGATGGGGGTAGAACACATGAAACCATTTAAAGAGTCTGTATTGAATTTTAAGTATATAATCGTGGTTCTCCTATAGTCAGTAAAGAATGCGGAAAAGAAAAGGGAGAAGCAACATCATGAATATAGAATTACATTTAGATAAAGCAAGGATGGGGAATTATGCAATTTTCTAAAGAAAAGTTTTTACCAAATGGTTCTATTGTTCTCTTAAAAGGAGGGACAAAAAAGGTTGTAATTTAGGGAAGAAAACAACTACTTATGGTTGAAGAACCTGTATAACTACATAGGCTGTTTTTATTCAGAAGGATTATAAAACTAATCCACTTAACGAAGGTAGAACAGCTCCTAAGATTGTTGACAAGGGTACTTTTGATAAATATGGATTTGAAGGTATTGCATACGAATTACCTGACCCCACTAGTTGGTGGTTGGTAGAATATGGATGAAACACTAAACTTATTAAGTAAGAGAGGAGAACGAGTTAAATGATTAAGCCTTTATACGCCGAAAATATTATAGTGGGTGTAAAATATAAAAATAAGCTCAATTGGTATATAACTGAATCGGATTTATGGTATTTAGATTATAATCAAGCTGGATATTCTCCTAGTGAATATCCAGAGGAAAGAAAAGGCATTAGTATTTTAAATGAGACTACAATAGCTAACTTTTTAGAAAGAATAGAAAAATATAAAAGATTTACAGAAGATATTAGGTTAGAATTTTTAAGGGAACTAAGAACTAATAGAGAAGAAGCCTATTATGATTATAATCCATGTTTCCTAATAGACTTTGAGCGTTTAATTTTTTATTCTAATTATCCGGAATCAATATCTTTTGAAGAATATATTCCGAATAACTGGAGAGGTTATTTACAGCGATTTGATGAACAAGTACCCTATGAATATAGATACTGGGAAGATAAGAATAAAAGCTATTTAGTTAGAGAGAATTAGGTCATGGAAGAAAATAAATTAATTATGATAAAAGAAACATTTGAGAATGAAGAAACTGGTGAACTAACGCCAGGAGTTACTATAATACTTGATGGGAATGTAAGGGATTATTGGAAATAATTTCAGAGAAACAAGGTTATTCGGATTATGCAGAAGCTCTAAAAGAAGTAATCTTTGAAGGGATTCATCATTTTGTGAAAAGAAATAAATAATAAGCTGACATATACTCTTAAGGTAAAGGGCAATTCTGAAAGGGATATGCCCTTTTTATTTTTTAAATTTGAAATGTAGCTCAGATATTATCTTTTTCTTCCTTATTGATACCAATATATTTTAAGTGTAATTTATGAGGTGCTATGATTGAGTATTTCTTACAACATAGCGAAATCTTTTGTTTGTTTATAGAACCAATAGCCGAAGGTTTTGCACATGGTGTGAGTCCCAATAGATTCGATCCCAGCAAAATCTTTGGCTTTTTGAAATTTTTGATAAGCCTAGATCTTATTAATGGGTTGATCTTCTTTTCGAGAAGGGAATAATATTTCACAGAAGGTGTGAAATGGGATGTTGATTTAGATGATGATGGTGAAGATGAAAGTATTAAGGATATGGTGAAAACAGGTTCGAAAAAAGCTTGGTCAACAATAGCAGGGTGGTTTAATTAACATGAAAAAAAGTCTAGATTTTAATAAGAAAGCTTTTGCACATTATATGGCTCTTTATCCTGTAAATGAAATAAGAGTCCACGTAATTGGTCTTGTCCTTTTGGGGGCGGATGTGTTTGTTCTTTTGCCTGCTTTTGCGAATCCTTTTCGATTACTCTATGTATATATAGTAACTCCTCCAGTTATTTTTTTAAATTTGTGGGCGATATTGATTGCTATCAATCCTCGGAAACGACAGTTACAATACACTCTATTTCGAGGAGTATATGGCGCCATATGTTCAGTCGGATTATTGGTTATAACTCAAAAGTTTGCATATGGAATGTTAGGATTACAAACTCCTATCTATTTTATTTTTTCGGTTGGTTTGTATATTTTTGCTTTGTATTATTATTATAAAAATCATATTAAAAAACTTCAGGAATCAATCAAAAAATCAAAATAATCGAAAAAAACTCTAGTTTCGGAGTAGTGGCTTTTGTAGGATTGGGTCAACTCATTGCTAATATCAGTCTTGGTTTTGCAACACAAAAGATGGTAGCAATTGTATTAATGTGTGTATACTCCATGCTTTCGTTTATTTTGTTTCATTTCATTATGGAATTCCATAGGTACTATTATTTAAGGAAGCATATAGAAGATGGGGGTAGAACACATGAAACCTTTTAAAGAGGTTTATTGAATTTAAGTATTGTGATTTATGGAAGGAAACAAAAACCTATGGTTAAAGAACCTGTGATGTATGAATATATTGGCTGTTTTTATCCAGAAGGAGGAATGCTGATATGCAAGCATTTAAAGTTGGAAAATTAGTCACATTCGTTGCAATTATAATACTTCTTGTAGTTGCTATTTTATCTCCTTACAACTTATTTAAAAAGATTTATTTTATTATTGGTGTTCTTATTATTGGCGCAATTTCACTTGGTGCAAATAAACTCTTTGAACTGATACACAGTAAATTTAATAAGAAATGATATTACTTATGTGATAGGGAAATTCCCATCTAAATCCTTAATGATTTAGATGGGAATTTCTACAATATGATTTTACTGGATTACGTGGAACTAAATTAGTCCATCACCATATTGGTGGTGGTCAAGCTGTTGGTGTTCCGCTGCCACTACATCCTGGTTTTGGAGGGATTCATAACGCAGAAAAAGCGATTGAAGCATGGGGGAAAAGATGCAGGGGTTGAACCACCCCCATATTCTAATGCAGCACATCACCTAACACCTTGGAATGATAAAAGAGCTATTGAAGCACAAGAATTATTAAAAGAATTTGGAATACACCATGATTCTGCTGCTAATGGAGTATTTTTACCGTATAAAGTAAATGAATATGTGACTACTGAAGTGTTACATATAGGTAACCATTGTACGGATTATATGAAAGAGGTAACTAAGGTACTAAAAGAAGTTAAAGAATATGGTGGTACTCAAGCAGACGCTGTTGCAGCTTTACATGACATAAGAATACGTTTATTAGATGGCAGCTTAAAATTAAATAGCCCGAAATAATTTATGAATAGATTAAATATAAGGGAGAAGGAAAATGAAAATTTGGGAATTGAAGAGCTCATCTAATAACTATGAGTCTTTCCAACTATTAAATTATAAAAAGGATAAGAAATATTTTGAAGGAAAATTCAACTCCACTACAATTTTACTAGATTCATGGGGAGAAATATTTATAAAATGTATAGTTAGTTAAAAGTCTTTGACCAAGAGAAATAGTATGTTTTATTTTTATGATTTTCTCCCAAAAATATATGTTCATAAAACAAGTATAAGAGTATTTTAAAAAGTGTATATCATATAGATGTAAAGTGCAAAATAGTAACTTAAATTAAATACGGCAAGCATAACGCGTTGGTAAGTTTTACTGGCTCCAGCTGAAAATAAAACGCCTATAAGTGGTGCAAATAAACCAATTTTCCAAAAGATATTCGCTGATCCACCTATTTCTAATGTATGTTCATTTACTATAGTTAAAAGAGCATAAGGTACACATATTAAAGATAATATAGCCCATTTGTTCAAAGTGCCACCTCTTTTCGATGTTTTAATAGAAATAATATGAAAAGATTTTTATGATTTTGGAGGTGTATCCTACATATTTGGAATTAGGCTATAGTAAGTTATTATTTGTACTATTAATATATCCACCTATTGTTCCAGTTTCGAAATCATATTCCAATGTTTTCGTTTCATATTCAAATTTCATTACTATTACAACTTTAGTATTATCTTTCCATGAAATTTCATAGAGGTCTGAACTATTAATTATATTAAAATTAGCTACCCTTACTTTTGTTTTCTCTACAAGTTTGTTTTTTTCTTTAAAGTACATTTTTATGTATTTATCATCGGAGAGATGTCCATAAGAAATTCCCGTAATTTCTATTTGATTTGCTTGGTTGGATGACGTATTTTTTACAAGAGGTTTTTCGTTTTCTTGAAAAAACAGCCAATAAATAGGGTATAGAATAAGTATAAAAATGATACTCATACCTAGTAAAAATTTTAATATGCAACCACCAAAATCATGGTCTGCTATTTTATCATTACTTAGCCATTGGCTCATATTAGTTTCACCACTCAACTTTAGTATAATTAGATAGAAAACTTCTAAATGATTTAAATTATCACCTTGTTTAACTTTTTACTAAGAATAGAACGTTAACTACATTTATAAATTATTATCTTCATTTTGGAAATGATTTTTATGTTTCAATTGGTTTAATTTACCACGAAGTGAAACGAACCGCTAGTGTTTTCGAATGATAGCTTTACTTACTATATGTAGAAATATGTGTAAATGGTAGACAGGCTTCAAGTTTTAGTGTAAAAAAATGGCTCAAGTATTATACCGCATTTCAAGGCTTGAAATGAGAGAATACTTGAACTTGGTGTATCTTATAAAGTAGGTATATATTTTTCTTAAGTTGATAGACATGAGATGTTACCCCTATAATCTTCTTTTTTCGTTTCATAATGATTTATTACAAATAATACATGTCATAATCAAAAAAGAAGAGAAGTAGATTTGGATATCTTTTTTGTTATAAAGTTTAAAAACCTCTACATATAAGTAGAGGTTTTTAAATTGCATATTAGTGAATTATGCTTTTTCAAATAAACGAAGATACTAGAATACATAATTTTAACTAGACTTATTATTAACTAATTTATCCCCACCACCAAGCTCCGCCTCAATCTGCGAAGTTTTCGATGACTCATCCATACGCCAATACGTAATAAAGCTGATCGCGATACATCCAGCTACGTAGAAGTAGAAGAGTGATTCCATTCCGATACTTTTTAGCCATAATGCGATGAACTCAGCTGTTCCGCCGAATATCGCGACTGTTAGTGCATATGGTAAACCTACGCCGAGTGCGCGAATTTCAGTTGGGAAGAGTTCTGCTTTTACAATTGCATTAATTGATGTGTAACCAGTAACGATAATGAGACCGACCATCATGAGTAAAAATGCTACGATTGGTTCTGTCGTTTTTTCCATGAAGAAGAAGATCGGTGCTGTTAGTAATGTTCCGAGAATACCGAATGCCATTAATAGTGGGCGGCGTCCAATTTTATCGGATAATAGCCCTGCAATTGGCTGAAGTACGACGAATATAAGTAGTGCGACAAAGTTAATCCAGCTTACAACTTCTTTCGGAAGGCCGACTGTGTTTACCATGAACTTTTGTAAATATGTTGTGTACGTATAAAATGCAACAGTGCCTCCTAATGTTAGGCCGACTACTGTTAATACTGCTTTCGGATGTTTCATAAGCGCGCGAACGGTTCCTGCGCTTTCACGTTTTTGTGATTTTATGTTTGAGAACTGCTCCGACTCATCCATCGTGCGGCGAAGCCATAATACAGCTACTGCGCCCATCGCTCCAATAATGAATGGAATACGCCATCCCCAAGCTTTCATATCTGGTTCGCTTAGTAATTGCTGAAGAACAATTTGAACGCCTAACGCAACCATCTGTCCAGCAACGAGCGTTACATATTGGAAACTTGAATAAAAACCACGGCGTCCACTACTAGCCATTTCAGATAAATACGTTGCGGAAGTTCCGTACTCTCCACCAAGTGATAATCCTTGTAGTAAACGGGCAAGAACTAAAATAATTGGCGCCATAATACCGATACTTTCGTAACTCGGTGTACAGGCAATAATTAAAGAACCACCGGCCATAACCGTAATGGAGAGGGTTAATGCCGCCCGGCGTCCGTGCCGATCTGCATAGCGTCCCATTAATAAACTTCCGATAGGGCGCATTAAAAATCCAACTGCGAAAATAGCCGCTGTGTTTAGTAACTGACTCGTTGGATCGCCTTTAGGAAAGAACTCTGCTGAAAAATAAACAGCAAAAGCAGAGTAAACGTACCAGTCGTACCATTCAATTAAATTGCCGACAGAACCTTTGAAAATATTGCCGGCGACTCGATTAGATTTTGCTTGAGCCATAATAATTCCTCCTCTTGCTTATAAATAAAATGATAATTATGAAAGCGTGTTCATTATAGTTGAATTGTACTGTCTGTAGAATAAAATCTCAATATTGTGACAATTTTATTCTTTTTGTACTTTATGTACATGGAGAGTTTTAATAGTTGCTTCCTTATTCGTTTTGTCATAATAATAGAAAAAGGAGATTGATAGTTTAGAATATTTTATCAAATGATATGAAGTATGAAGAAATCACGCAAAGTGTCATTGCAAACGAAAATAGTAAGCTTAATTATTACGTTAATTTTATTTGTCGTTCTCCTGTTAGCGGGAATATTTGTTTACATTCAGTCCGTTGATACGAAGCACCAAGTGGAACAGTTAGCACTGCAA
The DNA here is from genome assembly GCF_057924895.1 of Bacillus sp. LH1. NCBI lineage: Bacteria > Bacillati > Bacillota > Bacilli > Caryophanales > Bacillaceae > Bacillus > Bacillus sp. LH1. Next base: position 955,792 of record NZ_CM175007.1, read on the forward strand.
ACAGCTAAATCTCTTTCTTTTATGCCAGCTATAAAAGAGGCTTTTCAAAATAACGAACATAAAAGTACTATCCAATCCATTGCGGAACAAGTTCGTGAGCAAGCTGGTGCGGATTATGTAATTGTGGAAGATCGCTATGGGGTTATGTATTCACATTCTAATTCGGAGTTGATTGGTACAAAGAGTAACAACCCGTATAACTATGAGGCACTTACTTTTGGTGGTTATTATACACTCGAAGGAAATGGTACAAGTGGTCCAGCCTTAATGGCAAAGGCACCTATTATTGTTCATAACGGAGACTACGATCAAGTCGTAGGCGTTGTGACAGTAGAGTTTTTAATAAAAGGTATTGAATCTAACATATTGAGTAGAACGAAAGAAATTATCCTCTTTTCATTAGGTGTATTACTAGCTGGAATTGTTGGCGGCATTCTTTTAGCACGTAGTATTCGTAAAGATACACTCGGTTTAGAGCCGAATGAAATCGCAGCGCTATACCGGGAACGAAGCGCGATACTACTATCTATAAAAGAAGGGATTATCGCCATTGATCAAAACGGTTTTATTACGATGATGAACACCTCAGCAGAAGAAATGCTTCATGTAAATGATGATTATATGCAGCAGCACATTTCAAAAGTTTTACCGAATTTTAATATGGAAAGAGTGCTAGAAACCGATCAAGAAATCGCGTTTCAAGATAAAGTGTTTATTTTAAACATGACACCGATACTCGAAAATAATAGTACGGTAGGCGTTGTATGTAGTTTTAGAGATAAAACAGAACTGCAAAACTTAGTGAATACGATATCTGAGGTAAGAAAGTATTCAGAGGACTTACGTGCTCAAACGCATGAATTTACAAATAAACTTTTCGTCTTATCAGGATTACTTCAGTTAGGACAATACAAGGAAGCGATTGAATTTATCCAACAAGAATCTAACATTCATCAAAGCCAAAACCATATTTTATTCCATCAAATTCATGATGCAAAAGTACAAGCAATTTTATTAGGAAAAATCGGAACAGCATCTGAGAAGAAAATCGATTTTCATATTGAAGGAGATAGTGCGCTTCATCCGTTACCAGACCATATAAAAGTTTCACACCTTATTACGATCCTTGGAAACATAATCGATAATGCATTTGATGCGGTGAGTGGGCAAGAGGAGAAGAGAGTTTCCTTCTTCGTTACGGATATAGGACACGATATTGTATTTGAAGTGATAGATAGTGGGATAGGAATACCGGTAGAAAAAATTACGACCATTTTTCAAAAAGGATTTTCAACGAAAGGAACTGATCGTGGTTACGGACTAGCAAACGTAAAAGAAATGGTAGATCTACTAGAGGGAACAATTGAAATTCAAAACGAGAAAAATGGGGGAGCGATTTTTACAATTTACCTTCCAAAAAACATTGAGAGAAAGTACATGACAAACAGGGGGATGGACATATGTTGAAGGTTGCAATTGCAGAAGATGATTTCCGCGTCGCGCAAATTCAAGAAGAGTTTTTATCGAAAATAAAGAACGTAAAAGTGATTGGAAAAGCATTGAATGCGAAAGAAACGATGGAATTACTACAAAGAGAAGAAATCGATTTGCTTCTATTAGATAATTACTTACCAGATGGGATCGGAACCGACTTATTACCAAAAATCCATGCTGACTTTCCAAGCGTTGACGTCATTATGGTAACAGCGGCGAATGAAAACTATATGCTAGAAAAAGCAATTCGAAACGGAGTAAGCAATTACCTTATAAAACCAGTCACGTTAGAAAAATTTGTTCGCACAATTGAAGACTATAAAAGAAAGAAGCAACTATTACATAGTAACAATGAAGTAAATCAAGCACTCATCGATAATTTCTTCGGGACTTCGCAAACACAAGACATAAAAAACTTACCGACAGGTGTTGATCCGTTAACACTGCAAAAAGTGAAAGACATTATAAAAGGATTCGAAGAGGGCATTACAATAGAAGAAATGGGAGAACAAATGGGGGCCTCCAGAACAACCGCAAGAAGATACTTAGAATATTTAGTAGCGACAAACGAATGTACAGTAGAGTACAAATACGGCATTATCGGACGACCAGAACGAAAATACCGAATAGGACGAGGACTATGAAAAAACGATTATTACTATGTATATGGATCATGACAGGAGTAATAGCGGGTTGTTCCTCGGAAAAATCCCATACGAATAAAGTGAACATCGACAAATTAGAAATCGTTGCGCCAAACGTTCAAGGCGCTGGATGGGACTTAACAGCACGGGCAATGCAAAAAACACTAACAGAAGAAAAAATCTTCACAAAACCAATCACAGTCACAAACAAAGTAGGTGGCAGCGGTGATGTCGGATGGAAATATACGAAACAAAAAGGCGGTCATATACTGGCGATTAACTCAAGCTTACTCATAACGAACAACCTACTAGGCCACAGTAAACTAACATATAAAGACTTCACGCCGCTCGCGACACTCGCATCGGACTGGGAAGTCGTGGTCGTATCAAAAGACAGCACCATAGATAACGCAAACGAACTAATGAAACAACTAAAACAAGACAAGCAAAACTTCAAAATCGGCGTTGCCCCCGGCCTAGGAAACGACGATCACCTATCCTTCGTACAAGTAAGCAAAGCCTTCGGCATAAACCCTGCCGAACTACAATTCTTCGTCTACGAAAACAAAGAAAAAATCATAAACGCCCTAACGAACAAACAAATAGGCGCCGCAACTATGACCCTATCCGAAGCCGAAAAACAATACAAAGCCGGCAAAATAAAAATACTAGCCGTATCCGCACCAAAACGACTAGACCGCCTACTAGAAATCCCAACATGGAAAGAACAAGGAATCAACGTCATCTTCCAGCACTGGAAAGGAATTATGGGCCCAAAAGATATGACGGAGGAAGAGGTTGCTTATTGGGATGGTGTGATTAAGAGGATGGTGGAGAGTGATAGTTGGAAGGGGATTTTGAGGGAGCGGGGTTGGGAGAGTTTTTATAAGGATAGTGGGGAGACGAGGGGGTTTTTGGAGGAGAGTAATTTTAGGTATAAAGAGATGGTGAAAAAAGAGGCTTAAGAGGGAAGTATTCAATCATGCTTTATTTTTGTAGTTACTTCTATATAATATAAAAGAGATGAGAGTGTTAGGCTAATTACATTTAAGGTACTAGATAGGAATAGACAAAATCTGTCTTACTGATTAAAAATTTATTAGTCGTTAAAAGATATAAAAGGCATTTTTCAGTCTATAAGATGTGGAAACGTAAATTATAGAGTTTCTGTGAGATTTAAGGAGGACATAATGAAGAAAAATATTTATGTTGTTGGAGCGGTAATTGTTCAAGAAGAGAAAATTTTATGTGCACAAAGAGGACCATCTAAATCGCTACCTCTTATGTGGGAATTTCCAGGTGGAAAAATAGAAGAGGGAGAAACACCTCAAGAGGCGTTAAAGCGTGAAATTGATGAAGAAATGCATTGTAGCGTGCAGATTGGTGAGCAAATTGATTATACAGCCTATGAGTATGATTTTGGTATTGTCCATTTGAAAACTTTCTATTGTAAACTTGTTGAGGGAAGTCCGGTTTTAACTGAGCACGTAGCAATTAAATGGTTATACCCAAATGAACTAGCAGCTTTAGAGTGGGCACCTGCGGATATCCCAACTATTGAGAAGTTATCAAAAGAATCGATTGTAAAGTAATTTGACAAGAAACTATTCGTTTTATGTGGATAGTTTTTTGTAATAAATTTGTGTAGATTTAAAAGAAAGATGTATCGTTTTAAAGAAAGTTATACCGTTTTACCCCTTTGGATATTTTTGTCTAAAGGGGTGTTTTTATGCCAAAAAGAAAAAGAACATCTAAAATTTAGAAATGGACAAAAGAAGGCCGTGGTTCGGAATATAAACCATGGTTAAAAATTCAAGATGTATCTTCGTTAGATAGATCTATGCGCTTGAAATGAATAAAGACAAATAGGCAGCATGAATTTTTATCACGTTTAGGACGAAAATATTTTTTGACTGAATTTTACGACTTTATTATTGATATCCAGGAGCAATATCCTTTACTGTCATTGGAAGAAACAATTGTCATTGCAACTGAGTTAGGTATTAAATATCCCACTGACCCTAAAAAGTGGAAGGAATTATTCTATATTGCATGAGAAAGAAATTAACGATGGAATCGTGTGATAGAATCTGAAATTAAAGTGGACACATTTTCAAGTTCTTCGACGCGGAAAATGCGACGAGTGACATCTTGGTCATATTCCGGAAAAAATAGCCCAAGCGAAAGGCTTTTCCAAAACGATACGCGTATCATGAAGGTCTATAGAAAACCATTCTAAAACATTGAAGGAGCTGTGTATGCAACTCCTTTTTCAAATGCATAGCCCTTCTCCAACAATTGATGTTAAAGACATCGCATTGTGTCAATAGCTTTTTACCGAAAAACGCTATAGCATATGATATAATATATTGTGGTTGGTTGTACAATTGCGAGGTGATTCTAAATGGAGTTAAGCGAAGTGATTAAAAAAGTACGTTTGGGGCTGTATTTGTCTCAAGGGGGACTTGCTCGTGAGCTACACGTTGGTTTTACATCTATGAATCGGTGGGAGAATAATCATACAAAGCCGAATAAAATTGCTCGACATGCCCTAATCAAGCTTTGTAAAAATAAATATGTAAACAATGAATTGATTGAGTTGCTCTTGAAGGCAAAATAGATATTGTGTAATTATAGAAAGGGCTTAGGGAATTTCTATTCTATAATATGAGGAGATTAGATATGAAAGCTGAAAGGGAAATAGAAGCCGGCTTTATAGAAAAGCTTAGGAACTTAAAATATATATATCGTGAGGATATTAGAGATAAAGCTTCGCTTGAAGCTAATTTCAAAGAACATTTTGAAAGACTGAATCGTGTAAAGTTAAGCAATTCTGAATTTGAGCGCCTCAGAGATAGTATTATCACTGCAGATGTATTCACTGCTGCAAGGACTTTACGAGAAATTAACACTTTTAAGCGTGATGATGACACGCCGCTGCAATACACCCTTGTTAATATAAAAGACTGGTGTAAAAATGAATTTGAAGTGATAAACCAACTACGCATAAACACAGATAACAGCAATCATCGTTATGATGTTATTATCCTCATCAATGGGGTTCCTGTTGTTCAGGTTGAACTGAAGTCACTGCAAATCACACCTAAAAAAGCTATGGAGCAAATTGTAGAATATAAAAACGACCACGGCAATGGTTATACAAACTCGCTGCTTTGCTTTATGCAGCTTTTTATTGTGAGTAATGAGAGTAACACATATTATTTTGCCAACAATCACAAGGAGCACTTTGGTTTTAATGCAGACGAGCGCTTTTTGCCAATTTATCAGATGGCAGATGAGGACAATAACAAAATTACCCATCTTCATGATTTTTCTGACAACTTTTTGCCAAAATGCACTCTCGGGCAATTAATTAGCCGTTACATGGTACTTGTTGTAAGTGAGCAGAAATTGATGATTATGCGTCCTTATCAGATTTACGCTGTTAAGGCAATAATGGACTGTATCGATCAGAATCGTGGCAACGGATATATATGGCATACTACCGGAAGTGGAAAAACACTTACATCGTTTAAAACATCAACACTATTGAAGGACAATCCTGAAATTGAGAAGTGTTTATTCGTCGTTGATAGAAAAGACCTAGATAGACAAACTCGATTGGAGTTTAATAAATTTCAAGAAGGCTGCGTTGAAGAGAATACCAACACAGAAAGTTTAGTTAAACGGCTTACTTCGGATGATTACCGTGACAAAGTTATTGTTACCACAATTCAGAAGCTTGGGCTCGCTCTTAATGAAGATAGCAAGCGTAACCAAGAGAAAAAGAAAAGGGGCGAACCGACCTACAAAGACCGCTTGGCACAGCTCACCGATAAACGTATTGCCATTATTTTTGACGAATGCCATCGCTCACAGTTTGGCGATAATCATGAAGCAATTAAAAACTTTTTCCCGAAAGCACAGCTTTTCGGCTTTACCGGAACACCAATATTTGAAGAAAATGCAACATATAAACAAATTGATGGAACGGTTGGTTCTTATATCACAACAAAAGATGTTTTCGAAAAAGAACTACATGCCTATACCATAACTAATGCCATTGATGACCGCAATGTGCTTCGCTTTCACATCGATTATTTTAAGCCGGAAGATGTCAAAAAAGCAGCAAAAGCCTCTGACACTGTAAGCAAAAAAGCGATTGTCGAAGCAATATTAACAAAACACGATGCCGCTACTAATGGTAGACGATACAATGCGATTTTTGCCACAGCTTCTATCAACGATGCAATAGAATACTTTGAGATCTTCAAGTCGTTACAAGAGGAACGCAAAAAGAATGAGGGTGCAAGCTTTAAGTCGTTAAATATTGCCTGTGTTTTCTCTCCACCGGCTGAAGGAAACAAAGATGTTAAGCAGTTACAAGAAGACCTACAGCAAGAAAAAGCCGATAACGAACAAGAGCCCGATAAGAAAAAGGCAGCACTTAAAAGCATCATTGATGACTACAACTTGCAGTACGGCACAAATCACAGCATAAACGAATTCGATTTATACTATCAAGATGTGCAAAAACGTATCAAAGACCAAAAGTACCCAAATTCCGACTATCCGCAGGTAAACAAAATTGATATAACTATTGTGGTGGATATGCTTTTAACAGGATTCGATTCAAAGTATCTAAACACCTTGTACGTTGATAAAAACTTAAAGCAACATGGCTTAATTCAAGCATTTTCAAGAACAAACCGTGTTTTGAACGACACAAAGCCTTACGGAAATATTCTTGACTTTAGAGGGCAAGAAAAAGATGTAGATGAAGCAATTGCACTGTTTTCTGGAAAAGAAAACAGTAGTAGGGCAAAAGAAATTTGGCTTGTTGACCCCGCTCCTGTTGTGGTTGAAAAGCTGGATAAAGCAGTTGCCGATCTTGAGGAATTTATGGAATCACAAGGGTTAGAATGTAAGCCAGAGCAAGTAAGCAACCTTAAGGGCGACGCCGCACGAGGTGAATTTATCAATAAATTTAAGGAAGTGCAGCGCCTTAAAACACAGCTTGACCAATATACAGATATCAAAGAAGAACAAGAGGCAAAAATTGAAGAACTGTTGCCGGAAGACACTTTGCGTGCGTTCCGTGGTGTCTATATTGAAACTGCCCAAATGTTAAAAGCACAGCAGGGCAAAGATATTAGGGATAAAGATCCGGTGATTGAACAGATTGATTTTGAGTTCGTTCTATTTTCCTCTGCAATTATTGATTATGACTACATTATGTCTCTAATTTCGAGATATACACAACCCGATGTGCCTAAAAAAGAAAAAATGAGCCGTGAGCAGCTTATTAGTTTACTTTGTTCCAATTCAAATATGATGGAAGAACGTGAAGATATTATTGCTTATATCAGCACATTGGAATCTGGAAAAGGGTTGGATGAAAAGGAAATAAAAGCTGGATACCAAAAATTCAAGGAAGAAAAAGCAGTAAAAGAAATGGAATCAATTGCAAACAAACACGGTATTGAACCTGCATCGTTGAAAGCCTTTATAGATGAAATTATAGGGCGCATGATTTTTGACGGTGAAAAACTAAGTGATCTGTTAGAGCCGCTAGAGCTTGGCTGGAGAGACAGGACAAAAAAAGAACTAGAATTGATGGACGAATTAATCCCGCTGCTTAAAAAGCATGCAAGCGGACGTGTGATTGTGGGGCTGAATGCGTATGAGTAAAAAAGATAAAGTGGCTTTGGTGCCAAAGCTTAGGTTTCCGGAGTTTAATAATGAAGCTGATTGGAAAAAAAAGTATATAGGTGAGTATTTGAAAGAAAGTAGAATAAAAGGAAATAAAGGCGATACTGCAAAGAAACTTACTGTGAAATTATGGGGACAAGGTGTTTTTGAAAAAAAAGAAACACTAAAAGGTAGCCAAAACACGCAATATTTTCGACGAAAATCAGGGCAATTTATCTACAGTAAACTTGACTTCCTAAATCAAGCTTTTGGAATAGTCCCCAATTATCTGGATGGCTATGAATCTACAGTTGATTTACCTTGTTTTGATGTAAGTGAAAATATTAATGTAAGATTTTTGCTTGAGTATGTACAACGTACTAACTTTTATAAAAAGTATGGTGAAATGGCGGACGGTGGAAGAAGAGCTAAACGTATTCAAGTTGATACTTTCTTAGGGTTTCCAATATATACGCCCAATCTTAAGGAACAACAAAAAATCGCCAGTTGCCTTTCTTCTCTTGATGGTCTGATCAACGCTGAAGATAAAAAGCTTAAGGCTCTTAAAGCGCACAAAAAAGGCTTAATGCAGAAGATGTTCCCTGCTGATGGTAAGACTGTGCCAGAATGGCGATTTCCGGAGTTTAGGGATAGCGGGGAGTGGGAAGAATGCACATTCGGTGATATGGCAACATTTTTTAATGGTCGTGCGTTTAAACAAGATGAACTCCTACAATCTGGTAAATATAGAGTGCTTCGTGTAGGTAACGTTTTTTCTAATAATTCATGGTATTATTCTAATTTAGAGCTTGACGAGAATAAGTATTGCGAAAATGGCGACCTTTTATATGCTTGGTCTGCTACTTTCGGACCCAAAATTTGGCATGGAGAAAAAGTTATTTACCATTATCACATTTGGAAAGTTAGCAGAAATAAGGATGTTGCTCAAAAATTCCTATTCGTGTTGCTTGATAGAGAGACAGAGAAAATGAAATCTCAGTCTGCAAATGGACTGGGATTGCTGCATATTACAAAAGGAACAATAGAGAATTGGAAATGTTATAAGCCTAAATTTGAAGAACAAGAAAAAATCGCCGATTGTTTTTCAAGCATAGACACTCTTATAACCTCACAAGCAGAAAAAATTGAATCATTAAAGAAACACAAAAAAGGCTTAATACAAGGATTGTTCCCTTCTATTGAGGAGGTGAGTGAATGAGTCCTCAACCTATAATGTCTTCTTTTTCAGATTTAAATTCGTTGTCGGCCCATTTTAGAACTGTTCTCGAAAGCAAGAAGTATGTTCTTCTTTTTGCATACAATGGAACAGGCAAAACAAGACTTTCAGGAACGTTTAAAGATTTAGGGAAACATCCTATTCCTGAAAGTGAAGAAAAAACGCGAGATACATTATATTACAATGCTTTCACAGAAGATTTATTCACTTGGGAAAACGACTTTGAGGGAGACACCAATAGACTGTTGTATATTAATAAAAATTCTCGTTTTTTTGATGGCTTAAGAGAACTTGAAATGGAAAGTCGCATTCGGCCATTTTTAAGAAGGTATACTGATTTTGATTTTTCGATTGACTATGAAGACTGGGTGATTAGTTTTTCACGGGAAGTAAGAATAGGTGAGGGGACTGAAAAAATAGATAACATAAAAGTTTCTCGCGGTGAAGAAAATATCTTTGTTTGGTGTTTCTTCCTTGCTATTGTTCAATTAGTAGTGGATCAAGAGCCGGCTTACAGTTGGGTGAAGTATATCTATATTGATGACCCTATTTCATCGCTAGATGATAATAATGCCATTGCAGTTGCGAGTCATCTTGCTTATTTGTTAAAAAGCCATGATGATATTAAAGTGGTTATATCCTCTCATCATTCGTTGTTTTTCAATGTAATGTATAATGAGTTTAAAAGGACAAAAGGAAAGGATTATTTATTATCAAAGAATAAGGAAACGGGTGAATATCTCATTCGAGATACTACAGATACTCCATTTCTTTACCATGTTGCATTGATAAAAGAGCTAAAAAAAGCAGCGGACACAGGTCAACTCTACACTTATCACTTCAATATTTTGCGGAACGTTCTTGAAAAGGCAGCATCTTTTCATGGATTTAAAGACTTTATCGAATGTATTAAGCGTGATGAAGACGATGAAGACTATTATGCATTTGCAAGATACTTGAACATATTAAGCCATGGAAACATCACGATGTTTGAGCCAATCGAAATGGTTGAAGATAACAAAGAGGTTTTTAGAAAAATTTTAAGTGGTTTCATGGAATCATATCGATTTAATCCTGAACTATTTATCGAAGAATAAAGGAGAAAATAATGAATGAAACACATCAAAAACAATTAGGCGTCACACTTTGGGGAATTGCTGACAAATTGCGCGGGGCCATGAATGCTGATGACTTTCGTGATTATATGCTGTCTTTCCTCTTCCTGCGCTACCTTTCGGATAATTATGAAGCAGCGGCAAAGAAAGAACTTGGCAGCGATTATTTACAATGTGAAGAAGAAATAAAAAAAATCACCATTGCTGCCAATCAGGATGATGTTATTAACGCATTAAAAGAACAGATAAAAAACTATTTTAATAAACAGCAATTGGATAGCAAGGAAAAAAACTCAGTAATCGAGGAACATGAGGTGTTGTTGGAAAGCAAAAAGATGACCCCTCTTGTTGTTTGGTATATCAACAATTTAGATCAAGTGGCTACGTTTGAAAAGCAAATGCGACGTAAGGTTCATTTTGTAATTAAGCCACAGTATCTCTGGAGTAATATATATGAATTGGCTCGCACACAAAATAAGTATCTTTTGAAAAACTTGCAAGCAGGCTTCAAATTTATAGAAAACGAATCCTTTGATAGCACGTTTCGCGGATTATTCTCTGAGGTTAACCTCGACTCTGATAAACTTGGAAAGAATTATGAATTACGCAACACAACGCTGTGCTCAATAATAACTGCTATTGCAGAAGGATTATCGGAGTTCCCCAATGAAAGTGACCTTTTAGGTGATGCATATGAATACTTAATAGGGCAATTTGCGGCGGGCTCAGGTAAAAAAGCAGGAGAGTTTTATACGCCCCAGCAAATTTCAACCATCCTTTCTCGAATAGTTACACTTGATAGCCAAGACCCGAGCACAGGCAAAAAGGAGCAACTCAAAAACATACTTGACTTTGCGTGCGGATCCGGTTCGCTTCTAATTAATGTTAGAAAGCAGCTTGGTGCTAATAGTATTGGTCAGATATACGGACAGGAAAAGAATATCACAACTTACAACCTTGCTCGTATGAATATGCTTCTACATGGGCTTAAAGATTCTGAGTTTAAAATATTTCACGGAGATTCACTGCTAAATGATTGGGACATGCTCACTGAAATGAACCCAGCAAAAAAGTTGGAATGTGATGCAGTAGTAGCCAATCCACCTTTCAGCTACCGCTGGGAGCCTAACGATACTCTGGCAGAGGATTTCCGCTTTAAAAGCTACGGCCTTGCACCAAAATCAGCAGCGGACTTTGCATTTTTACTTCATGGGTTTCACTTTTTAAGTGATGAGGGAACAATGGCAATCATCTTGCCTCATGGTGTTCTGTTCCGTGGTGGAGCAGAGGAGAAAATCAGAACAAAGCTACTCAAGGATGGGAATATTGACACGATTATTGGTTTGCCAGCTAACCTGTTTTTTTCAACAGGTATTCCGGTTTGTATTCTTGTGCTTAAAAAGTGCAAAAAATTTGATGACGTGCTGTTTATCAACGCAAGTGAGTACTACGACAGAGGTAAAAGGCAAAATGTCCTATTGCCAGATCATATCGACAAAATAGTTGAAACATATAAATATCGAAAAGAAGATGACAAAAAATACTCTCGCCGTGTATCTATGGACGAAATAGAAAAGAATGATTTCAACTTAAACATTTCAAGATATGTTAGTACGGTTGCGGAAGAAGAAATTATTGACCTTGCAGATGTGAAAAAAAATCTAGATGAAATCGAAGTTGCTATTAGCAAGGCGAAGGATAAGCATAATCAGTTCTTAAAAGAGCTTGGATTGCCTGAGTTATCTTAAAACGAGATGATTACGCAATATAAGTTCTTTACAATCTAATAGTTATATATAAATGAATACGTCTGTTAATACAAAATTAAAGGTTTTAAATCTTCTTGTTCAAATAAAGTTTCTTTATGTTGAATAGGGATTAAGTAATGATCTTCCACAATTGAGCGTGATTGTTGAGTAACACCATTAGTAAATAATCAAACTTTATTATAAAATCAAAGCAAAAATCTACTGATAAAGAATCCATTTTGATCAATTTTTTTTTCAAAATGGATTCTTTTCATTACCGGAAAATGCCGTTTTGTGAGGTGTTTTTGATTAAATTTTATTTCAAACCAACAATTTGCGCTTTAAATCAGTGAGTAATACAATTAATATAAAAAATTGTCATAAATGGTGATCATATGGAGAATTTTATTCAAAAATTAGAGGGATCTTTATATAAAGGATTTATTGATCAAAAACATAATCATCCCGGAATATATAAGCCTCAATTATTAGTAAATAACACGAAGAAAAATGAAAATGTTTTAAGCTCATTGGTGGAGGAGCTTGAAAATTGTACATCCTTTATTTTCTCAGTGGCTTTTATTACAGAAAGTGGGCTGGCGACTTTAAAATCACATTTCCTTGATCTTAAACAAAAAGGGGTTAAAGGGCGTATATTAACATCTACATTCTTAAATTTTAATACACCAAAAGTGTTTAGAGAATTAATGAAACTTGAAAATGTAGAAGTAAGATTAACAAACTTATCTGGTTTTCATTCAAAGGGATACATATTTGATAACAAAACACATTGTGCATTAATTGTTGGTAGTTCAAATCTGACTGCACATGCTTTAAAGGTAAACTATGAATGGAATGTTAAGTTAACATCGCATGAAGATGGAGAGATTGTTCAGCATTTCAAAAATCAATTTGAAGAAGTTTGGGAGCATTCTCAAGTATTAACTGAAGAGTTAATTGGAAATTACGAAACAATATATGAACAAGTTGCAGAAAATAAGTTACTAGATCGAGTTATAGAATTGCCTGGTCAATATCATAATTCAATTGAAGAAGCATTGAAAATTAATCCAAATAAAATGCAACAAGCTGCGTTAAAAGAAATACAAGCTATTCGAGATGCTGGAAAAGAAAAAGGCCTAGTTATTTCCGCAACAGGAACAGGTAAGACATATCTTTCAGCATTTGATGTTAGAAATTTTGCACCTAAGCGTATGCTATTTATTGTTCATCGAGAGCAAATATTAAATAAAGCGAAATTAGATTTTCAAAAAATTCTTGGTGGAATAGATGAGAACTTTGGAATTTTATCAGGATCAAATAAACAAATAAATGCTAAATATTTGTTTGCGACGATCCAAACCATTTCAAAAGAAGAAAATTTAAAACAATTTGATCCTGAGCTATTCGATTATATTTTAATAGATGAAGTCCATAAAGCGGGTGCTAGTTCTTATCATAGGGTTATTGATTATTTTAAACCAAAATTTTTAATGGGAATGACTGCTACACCTGAACGTACAGACAACTTTAATATTTATGAGCTATTTGATTACAATATTGCTTATGAAATTCGTTTGCAAGAAGCACTTGAAGAAGATATGCTTTGTCCTTTCCATTATTTTGGAGTAACTGATTTTGAATATAATGGTGAAAAGATAGATGACACTACTGTTTTATCTAAACTTGTTACGGAAGAACGAGTAGATCATATAGTTGAAAAAGTAAAATATTATGGTTTTTCTGGTGAGAAAGTAACAGGACTAATGTTTTGCAGCCGAAAAGATGAAGCAGAACAATTATCACACGCCTTAAATAATAGAGGTTTTCGCACATTTGTATTAACAGGAGATCATTCCCAAGAGGAAAGAGAATTGCGCGTGAATCAATTAGAAAATGGCATACTTGATTATATTTTAACGGTAGATATATTTAATGAAGGAATTGATATTCCGAGTGTGAATCAAGTTGTTATGTTAAGACAAACTCAATCAAGTATTATCTTTATACAGCAACTGGGGCGTGGACTTCGAAAACACGATTCGAAAGATTTTGTTACGATCATTGATTTTATTGGAAACTATAAAAATAACTATTTAATTCCGATTGCCCTTTCTGGAGATAAATCACAAAATAAAGATAATATACGTAGGTATACAAATGACACGAGTTATATTAAAGGTATTTCAACAGTTAACTTTGAAGAGATAGCGAAAAAGCAGATCTTTAAAGCAATTAACGAAAGCAATTTAACAGCTATGAAAGTATTAAAGGAAGCTTTTGCTGAGTTGAAAAATAGAATAGGCAGAATTCCATATCTATATGACTTTATCGTAAACCATTCTATTGATCCAGTTGTACTTGTAGAAGGATATTCGAACTATTATCAGTTCCTATTGAAAATGAAAGAAGATGTTCCTACATTAACAGAGTACGAAAATAAAGTTTTAACGATGTTTTCATTGGAAGTATTGAACGGAAAACGTAAAAACGAAATTGTTTTATTAGAATTGTTACTAAAGCAAGAAAAAGTTGATAAAGATGAGTATATAAAACAACTTGAAAAATTTAATTGTTTAACAGATGATGACACGATTACTTCTGTGCAACGGATTTTTGAGTTAGAGTTTTTCTCACAAAACAACCAAAAAAAATATGGAGAAAAACCAATTCTCACGCTGCAGGATGAGAAGACATTTATATTTAATGATTCTATTCGAAAAAGTTTAGAACAAAATGAATACTTTAAGTATATGGTTATGGACATCATTAAAAGTGCGAAAGAAAAGAGCAAAAACTATGAGTGTGATAGTAACCTGACTATATATAAAAAATACTCAAGAAAAGATGTGTGTAAACTTTTAAATTGGCACAATGATGAGAGTTCAACTATGTATGGTTATAAGACAAAATACTATACTTGTCCAATATTTATCACATACCATAAAAATGATGAGGTAGAATCCAGTGTGAACTATGGTGATGAATTCCTTAATCAAGATGTTCTGAAATGGTACACAAGAAGTAATAGAACATTAAATTCAAAGGAAGTACAGACGATTATTGATGCTAAAGAAAATAATATTGACGTCCATATTTTTGTGAAAAAAGATGATGACGAGGGAAGCGACTTTTACTATTTAGGAAAAGCGAGACCTGATAAAACAAGTGTAGAACAAACTGAAATGCAAGATAAAAATGGAAAAGAACTGCCGGTTGTTACGATGAATATGATTATGGAGAAATCGGTGGATAATAAGCTCTATGATTATTTAAAGGATAGTAATGTTTTGTAGGTAGATTAAAAGTTCAATAATATTATTACTTTGAAATAATAAAAAGAAGTTTGAGTTTTTAAAGTAATATCTATATGCAAGATAAGGCTGTATCAAACTAACATCAGAGTATGTTTTTGATATGGCCTTATTTATTGAATTATAATATATTGTTTAAGTAGTTGTTGTATGCAAATAGAAAGAAAAGTACTAAATCTTGTATAATATAATCAAAAAGTTACAATATTAGCCATGGAGGAATTCAAATGCCAACCTACAACAAATTAGTAAGAGATCGCATACCAGAAATTATCGAGAATAATGGAAAAACATTCACAACTAGAATACTAGATGAAAAAGAATATATAGAAGAAGTGAGTAAGAAAACACAAGAGGAGTTAGCTGAGTATTTAGAGGCTGAAAGTAAAGAACATAAAGTAGAAGAATTAGCTGATTTATTAGAGCTAGTGAATGCGTTAGCCAAACACGAAGGCACAACACTAGAAGAAATCAACAACATCCGTAAAAAGAAAGCAGAAGAACGAGGTGGCTTTTCAGATCGAGTCTTTCTAATCGAAGTAACCGATAACTAGCCCCTCCTAAGCCCCTTACAAGCCCCTACCAAGTAATAAATCACTAAGAAAAAACACAACAAAACAAAAACACCAACAAACACCGTAGTAGGAGTCGAAAAAATTTTTGAAATAACACGCCAAAAACCCAGCCCTCCTTCCTATATATAGTACAAAGAGGAAAATTTCATTTTTGAATGGAGACGGGAGGAATTAGGATGGCGGTGTATCGTACTGTGCAGGTGAATTTTTGGCAGGATGATTTTGTTTTGGATTTGACGCCGGAGGAGCGGTATTTTTATGTATATTTGTTAACTTGTTCGAAGACGACGCAGTGCGGGATTTTTCCTTTTCCGAAGCGATTAGCTGAGATGGAGACGGGTTATAATCGGGAGACTGTTGATAAGCTTGTGCAACGCTTTGTTGATTATGGAAAGATTCTTTATGATGCGGATACGCGGGAGCTATTCGTTTTGAATTGGCTTCGTTATAATCCTGTGACGAATACGAATGTGGAGAAGTGTGTGCTTCGTGAGCTTAAGGGTGTGAAGAATAAGGAGTTTGTACATATGTTTCTTCAGAAGTGCGTAGAGGAGGAGCTGAATGTTCCGATGCTTTTAGCACATTTCGGTATGCCTGATGATTTGACTGTGGATGATGTTGAGCCGATTTGTGAGGAGACAGAGGAAGAAGAGGTTGTAGAGGAAGAAACGGGAAGTCGTGTGTTTTCTTTTTATGAGCAACATTTCGGTAGTTTGTCTCCTTTTGCGGTGGAGGAACTGAGTGCGTGGATGGAAGATTTGTCAGAGGAGCTTGTGTTGAAGGCGCTTCAAATTGCGTTTGAGAATAATAAGCGGACGGTTGCTTATGTGAAGGGCATTTTGAGAGGCTGGCACGGGAAAGGGTTTACGAAAGTGTGTGAGGTTGAGGCAGATACGGCTAAGTTTCGGAAGAAGGGGTCGTCTGTTAGTACGGGGGAGACGGAGGAGTTTTTGGCGAGGTGTGAGGAGTGGGAGAAGAATACGCCGTCTGAGGAAGAGTTGCAGCGCTTTTTAGCGGAGCGCGGGTGGCGTCCATGAGTATTCAAAATGTGGAGGCGGAAAAGACGGTGTTAGGTTCTCTACTACTTGATGGAGAGCTTATTAAGGAGTGCCGTTTGACGGAGCAGTATTTTTCGATGCCGGTGCATAAGTCTATATTTCAGTTAATGAGAAAGATGGAAGGAGAGGGGCAACCGATTGACCTTGTGACGTTCACTTCTAGAGTGGATCCGAATTTTTTGAAGGGGATCGGGGGAATGGAGTATTTTATAGGGTTAATGGATGGTGTGCCTACTACTAGCAACTTCTCATATTATGAGGGGCTTGTTCGAGGTGCCTGGAAAATGTATCAGGCTGGTGTTCTCGGGCACAAGATGGGAGAGCGTCTTATTGCGGAGAAGAGTGAGAAAATTATTGGTGAGACGATTACGGCACTTTGCGAGTTAGAGGAGAAAGACTCTGTATGTGAGTTTGATTTGAAGGATGCGTTAGTTAATTTATATGAAGAGCTTCATCAAGATGCGAAAGAGATTACTGGTATTGAGACTGGTTATACATCGCTAAATAAAATGACGTGCGGATTGCAGGAAGGTGATTTTGTCGTTCTTGGTGCGCGTCCTTCTATGGGGAAGACTGCGTTTGCGCTAAATGTTGGATTGCATGCGGCGAAGTCTGGAGCGGCGATTGGATTGTTTTCGTTAGAGATGAGTAGTAAGCAATTGTTAAAAAGGATGGCTTCTTGCATAGGTGAAGTGTCAGGAGGTAGGCTGAAAAATCCGAAGCATCGTTTTGCGATGGAAGATTGGGAGAAGGTAAGTAAGGCGTTTGCGGAGATTGGTGAGTTGCCATTTGAGATTTACGATAATGCAGGCGTTACGGTACAAGATATTTGGATGCAAACTCGTAAGTTAAAGAGGAAGCACGGTGATAAAAAGATTTTAATTATTGTAGATTACTTGCAGCTTATTACGGGTGATCCGAAGCATAAGGGCAATCGATTTCAAGAGATTAGTGAGATTTCTCGTAAGCTTAAGTTATTAGCACGTGAGTTAAATGTTTGTGTAGTAGCGTTATCACAGTTATCTCGTTCTGTAGAGTCGCGGCAAGATAAGCGTCCGCTTTTATCAGATTTAAGAGAGACGGGGCAAATTGAGCAAGATGCGGATGTGATTATGCTTATGTATCGCGAAGATTATTATGATAAAGAAACGAAGCAGAAAGAGATGACGGAGATTCATGTGGCGAAGCATCGGAATGGACCTGTGGGGAGTTTTAAGTTGAGGTTTTTGAAGGAGTTTGGACGGTTTGTGGAGGGAAAATAGTGAAAAGACTGGAGTATCACTTTGCAAATAAAATAAAGCATAAGTGTTCTATTTCATTCACTTATGCTTTATTTTTTGATTCTTTCAATATACTCCTTATTTCCCCATAAAGAAAGACTTTCTCTCTGCAGTAATCCATTGCTGCAAGTCATCTTGGCTACGTCGGACAAGTCGATTTACTAAAACATCATGCCATACGTAATCCTCTAATAAGTATATATGAACGGGGTCATCTGTATAAAAAGCAATATTACGCTCTTCAAGTGATGGTCCATAAATCATCTCTTTAGAATCTATCGATACAATAAACCAATGTTCTGTAGACAAGGTCTCTGTATAAGGTGTTATGCGGTGGGCTTCTAGATTTTTAATGGGATTTTCAACATGCAGGGTAATACCTTGTATTGTAACTTTATCAACTACTTCAGATAGATCTTCTTTTAACGCTTCATACATCTCATTCCACATTGAAATGACAATACGCCGTTCTGCTTTTTTTATTAATGCCTGACAATAGCTAATGATTGTTTTATTGTCTTTTAAAGTAATTACTCGATTATCCGTTTTTTCCTCAGAAGTTTCTAGTTTCTTTAATGAATCACTAATTCCTTCATAAGTAGACTGCCATTCTGATTGCGCCTTCTGTAAAAAGATTTCAACAGGTAGAGGTGAATAGCGGGTGGTGTCATTTATTTCTTCTTTCATGACAATTCCTTTTTCTACAAGGTTACCTAAAATCTCATAAATTCGCGCTCTTGGGACACCCGAATCTTTACTCACTTGATAGGCTGTGACAGGCCCCTGTTTCACAAGAGATACATAAGATTTAGCTTCATATTCATTAAAACCAATTTTTTTAAGCTGTTGTACTATGTAGTCCACTTTTTCGTCCTCCGATGCTTGCTGTTATATTTCAACGTTACAATAACTCTTTACATTTAGCAAATTGGTAGTTACTATTACAATAGTGACTAAAGGGGAGGCTACTAGTATGGATTTGTATTTAGACCCATCTATATTAATTATTTTGATTGTTTTTGGATTTTTAGCTGCATTTATTGATTCAGTTGTAGGTGGTGGTGGACTCATTGCTTTACCAGCTTTATTATTTACAGGACTGAATCCAGCAAGTGCAGTAGCTACGAATAAACTAGCGTCGACAATGGGAAGTGCAACTAGTAATATTGTGTTTTATCGTTCTGGTAATCTTGATTTGAAATCGGCGTTTAAATTAGTTCCGCTCACTTTCATAGGTTCCATAATAGGGGCATGGACCGTTCATTTAATGAATCCAGAAGTACTGAAGCCATTGATGCTGATTATGCTTGGTGCGGTCACTATTTATACGATATTCAAAAAGGATTGGGGTAGTATTTCCACTCATAAGAAATTGTCTGGTCGACACGTCATTATTTTTACCTTTTTTATTTTTGCTATTGGTTTTTATGATGGATTTCTAGGTCCTGGAACAGGTTCGTTTTTAATGTTTTCTCTTTTATTTATTGGGTATGATTTTTTAAAAGCAGCAGGTAATGCGAAGCTTCTTAATTTAGGAAGTAATGTTGGTGCATTGTTGATGTTTATGTATGTAGGGCAAGTAAACTATGCATATGGTTTTATAATGGGGATTGCTCAAATTGCTGGAGGGATTGTTGGCTCCAAATTCGCTATAAAAAAAGGCAGTGGGTATGTTCGTGCTCTTTTCATTACAGTAACTTGTTTATTGTTAGCGAAAAATCTGTATGACTATATTCAGTAAGTAATTAAAGAACGTAGAAAAGGTCAAAGATGCCTACATAGAATATAAGAAGATACCAGGAAAAAATTCCTTTTAACATTTTTTAGATGCTACCTTATTTGAAGATAGCATCTAAAAAGAAAATCTAAGTGAAGAGAATGAAAAAAATATAAACTCATATTTTTCTATGTGAAATTTCATTTGTTTTGTTTACATAATATCTTTACAATCATTTGATAAAATAAAGTCAACTGCATATTGTGAGGGTGGGTGGTTATCCCTTCTTTCCATTTGGAAGGAAAGGGGGTGATAATATGGAGTTTTTGTTCGACCTTGTAAAAGAATTTGTAAAAGCGACTGTACGTGAAGTTTCAGCGTATTTTTTGCGGAAGCAACTTCTGGGTAAGGACAACAAAAAACCCACTCCGCGCCGTAGGAAGCAAAAGGGTGGGTTTCGTAAAAAATAATAACGTATAATAACCACCACCCTATACGGTAGCAGTTAAGGAAGAGATGTTAGCGCATCTCTTCTTTTTATTATATGCCATTTTATTTGATGTCATACTTATATAGTATTCTACGGAAAATATATCATATTCCTATTTTGTGGTCAATTTGATTGCATGATTGAAAAGATGTAGTCTTATTCCTTTTCAAACTGAAAAATATCCCGATTAATAAGTTGGTGGAGGTACCTATCCATTTCAGCAGCAGAAACGCTTTTTTTATTTTTAAACCACCATGTGCTTAATGAGGTGATTGCCCCTGAATAAAATTCAATGATTAAATCATTTGGTATCGTATGGTTTTTGCAAAGTTGATTTAATGCTTCTATTTCTTGTTTTCTCGTTTCGTGACTTAAATAATGTGTACGGGTAATAAATTGTTCATCAGACATTTGCGTTTCTAATATTTTACCGAGTTCTTCATGATGTAGGAATTGTTCCATTACTTGAAATGGTTTACTTAATCGATCTGAAACCGGTATTTCAGCAATCATCTTGCCGTATCGTTTAAATCCAAATGTTAATAAAGCATCTTTATCTTCAAAGTGTTTATAAAAGGTTGTTCGGTGTACCATTGCACGGTCACATATTTGGTTAATCGTGATCGTACTATATTTCTGTTTTGATTGCGTCATTAATTCAAATAAGGAATCCCACAGTAATTTATGTGTACGTCTAATACGTAAATCAAGTTGTTTTTCGTTATCATTCATCTACAATTCTCCTTTTTTGTAGATTAAATATACAGTGGTTGAAAATTGATTCTCCCTTTTTAATCTACATATGTATATTATATTACATATGTTCTGGTGTATTTAAAGTTTTTTAAGTAAGAAACAGGAGGAGAATCTGTAAATGAATATGACAACTAAGAGCCCCGCAAGTGGCAAAGTTGATACTTCTAATTTGAAACATACCCCCATTTTAATTGCATTACTTTTAGGAGCAATGGTTGCATTATTAAATGAAACATTACTTGGTAATGCGTTAACGGTATTAATGAAAGAATTTGACGTAACCGCTTCAACGATTCAATGGCTTTCTACAGCTTACATGTTAGTAGTTGGGGTTTTAGTTCCAATTACAGCGTTACTTCAGCAATGGCTCACAACGAGACAAATGTTTTTGATCGCTATGGTAACGTTTTTAGTCGGTACATTAATTGCGGGATTCGCACCGACATTTTCCGTTTTATTAATTGGCCGTATCGTCCAAGCTGTAGCGACGGGGTTAATTACACCGTTATTAATGAATACGATTTTAATCATTTGTCCACCTGAAAAACGTGGTGCGACAATGGGATTAATCGCACTCGTGATGATGGCAGCTCCGGCAATTGGCCCTACATTATCTGGAGTAATTGTGGATTCATTAAATTGGCGCTGGTTATTCTATATTGTTATTCCTATCGTGATCATTTCCATTATGATTGGGATGAAGTACATTCAAAATGTTTCAGAGTTAACAAGGCCAAAAGTAGATTACCCATCAATCCTTTTATCGACATTAGGATTTGGCGGGCTTGTGTATAGCTTTAGTGCATCGGGTGATTTAGGATGGTCCGATGCAAAAGTATATGGCACTTTAATTGTTGGGCTTATCTCATTATGTATTTTTGCCGTTCGACAATTGAAAATTGAGAATCCAATTTTAGAATTACGAGCATTTAAAGTTCCGATGTTTACATTATCAGTTGGATTAATTGTCATTGTGATGATGTCGTTATTTTCAACAATGACTTTATTACCGATGTTCCTGCAAACCGTTTTACTCGTTACAGCTTTTAAATCAGGAATTATCATGCTTCCGGGAAGTGTTATTAGCGCCATAATGGGACCAATCGCAGGTAAACTATTTGATAAATTTAGTCCGAAAGTTATTATCGTTCCCGGCATTGTGTTAGTAGGGATTGCAATGTTCTTATTTAAAGGCATTACTCCTGATACATCAATGGTACAAATTATTATTATGCATAGCGTATTAATGGTTGGACTCATGTTTGTCATGACAGCACAAACATACGGTTTAAATCAATTAACACCAGATTTATATCCGCACGGAACAGCACTATTTAGTACGTTGCAACAAGTAGCTGGTGCAATTGGTACAGCTATCTTTATTTCGAAAATGTCTTCAGGAACAACTAAGTATATGGAAAGCTCCGCAAATCCACTGGATCCAGTAGAGAAGTTAAACGGTTTAACGTCAGGGTTCCAAGGTGCATTTGCACTTGGGTTAATCTTTATTATTGTTGCATTTATCGTATCGTTATTCTTAAAAGAAGAGAAAGAAGGAGTAAAGGCAGCGAGGGTTTTACAGAACGAACATTAAGGTTTATATAAAAAAGACATCTTTCCCTAGAAAAGATGTCTTTTTTATATTTTTTTCGTAACATTTGTTTTGGGTGTCTTCATACATAAGAATTGGTATGTACAATAATTATCCTTTTTGAGAATAAGGATGCAAAGCCGTACTAATAACTAATAGTTCACCAGATGATTTAGTGACATCGTATATAGATCCTGTTATGAGAATAGGCATAGTCATGATTGTGAAGTTGTTATATTGGTATTAAATGATTTATACGTTTTTTATAGTAAAAATTAGAGACACTTCAATAAAAAGGAATTAAATATGGTACTCTTTAGTTAAGATATTTAAACGAAGACAGGGGAAATGAAGATGGACAAAAAGCTAACGTATTGGCTAGCATCTATTATAGGGGGAGTAGTACTTGCAACTGGTATGACTTATGGAATGTTACAGTTTGCTGAAGTCCCGCTTGAGAGTGAGGACCATGTTTTTGCAGAGGTTAATAAAGAAGACACACTATCGAATGAAGCAGAAGTGAAAGGCTCAAATGCACAACTTCACATTACAGTAACTTCTACTGAAGAAGAAGTTATTTCAGCTATGCATAGCATGACTCATCAAAAAGTAAAAGCGTGTGAAGGAAAGGGAGCAACCCCTATGTCCAAAAAGAATGCAGAGAAAGTAAGAAACATTCTAAACGGAAACAATTTCAAGAATAAAGAAGAGCTATTAGCAATTACTGAAAGATGGGCAAACAGAGATTTTAGTAAAATTTTAGAAGAACATAACTATTTTATTAAACTTCAAGGTGGCAAGATAGGTGAAGCTACAGTAATGGATAAGGTAGACGAGCAAGTATTCTGTTTCAATACTTTCGGTGATGATGTAACGGCCGCATTAGTTAAATCAGGAGATCTTCAGCCACGTTAAAGTGTCTTTCTCAATTATAAGAAAAGCCTCAAGTATTCATATACTTGAGGCTTTTCCAATGGAAAGATAGGAATGATCCGAATTCCTTACATTAAGAACAAAGTGGAATTACTCCTAAACCAATTAATAAAGCTGCAGCAACTGCTGGAATTGGTACAGGAATTTGAATACCTTCTACAAACAAGAAATACTGACCACTCACTATTTTAAAACAAACTACTTGCATGGATATTCCTCCCTTCTTTTAGAATTAATACATTATATTAATTAATCTATTTATTGATATAGTTAAATTATTCATTTTTAAAAATATAGTTAATATGTGAATAGTTTTCGAAAGGACCTGCTCAATCAATGCGGAAAAACATAAGATGAAACGAATCCATTAAAATACATGAGTGAACCTTAGTTTTCCCCTCTTATCTAAAGGAGGAACTATTATGGGTTATGGTGGTAGTTGTGGCGGTTGTGGCTTCTCGGGAGGCTTTGCTTTATTAGTTGTGTTATTCATTTTATTAATCATCGTTGGAGCTTCTTGCTTCTGCTAAAAACTATTGGAAAAGACACTCATATAGAGTGTCTTTTCTTTCGTGCAAAATGCTTCCTGATATTATCCAACTGTATATAGTATACGGTATACTTTTTCCTCATTAGACATATAAAAAGGTTGGAGGGATGTTATGAAACTAGTAGGGAAGCACATTTATATTCGGCTTTATAAAACTGATGATGCTAACGAGTTAGCTAACTTACATATTAGAAATCGCGAATTTTTTCAGCGAGTTTGTCCATTGCTCCCAGAAGTTTTTTATACAGAAGAACATCAAAAAATACGTCTTGAACAAGCGTTAAAAAAGAAAGCTGAAGGGCAAGTATACCCTTTCGGAATCTTTTTAAGAGAAAATGATAAACTGATTGGAGACATTTCATTAACTCAAATTGTTAGGGGAGACCTCCAAAGTTGTTATACGGGTTTTACTTTGGATAAGGAGCATAATACAAAGGGCTATACAACAGAGGCT
Organism: Bacillus sp. LH1; assembly: GCF_057924895.1. Lineage (NCBI taxonomy): Bacteria > Bacillati > Bacillota > Bacilli > Caryophanales > Bacillaceae > Bacillus > Bacillus sp. LH1. The sequence continues at coordinate 980,439 of NZ_CM175007.1, forward strand.
CTTCAACTTGTTGTAGATTTTGCTTTTAGGGAATTAAAGCTACATAGAATTGAAGCAGGAGCGATGCTTGATAATATAGCATCTATTCGTGTATTAGAAAAAGTGGGATTTAAAAAAGAAGGTATAGCGAAAGAAAATATAAGGATTAATGGCAAATGGACAGATCATCAAATAGTAGCTATCATCAACAGCTTGGATGTGTAAGCTTATTTTGATTCCAATAACGATAATTATGGTGCGACAAGAAGTCGCATTCCCACAGGGTAGCTTCTGCTACTAGATTAGATGCAAAGTCTATCTCCATCCGAAACTGCGGACTTGGTAACGGGCTCGTGGGTTGCATGAGGAAATGTGGAAACAGAGAGTCTGTACATGACTCGGAATACCGCTAGGAGAAGACAGGTACGGTGAACGAGAGTGAAGGCTCGTAAGCTTCGTAATCGTTAGCTTGGGATAATGTACAGCTCTACCCAGGTCTTGATAAGAGGAAAGGCATTCTCATAATACTGCCGCGTTGCATCCCGCAACTTATCCGGAGTAAAGAGTCCACCTAACCCTGTCGTATCTGTGGAATGTGAAACTTGGTAAGCCCTATGTCATCTGCGCAAGCAGTAGGATGACTGTAAAGTCAAACGATGTGGCAGAGGGTAAAGGATATAAGAGAAAGCAAAAGCCGCTAGCCGAAAGGAAACAGGAAAGCATAGAAATATGTATAACTGAGCGGATATTGTCGTCCTTACGGACAAACCCATGACAAGCCTGAAAGGGAGCCCACTTCTTATAGGTCTTCAACATGGAAATACATTTGTAAGTTATCTTCTGACGAATAGGAGCGTGCAGTTATGAACACCTCAGAACGAGCGTCGGCGCACGTCTCGTATACAAACTGGAAAGCAGTTCAGATGTATGTGACGAAGTTACGACAAAGAATTTACCGTGCCGAACAGTTACAGCAACAAAGAAAGGTAAGAAAACTTCAACGCTTACTCATGAGAAGCGAAGCAAACTTACTGTTATCAATTAGACGAGTAACACAGCAGAATAAAGGAAAGCGAACAGCAGGTGTTGATGAACATACAGCCTTGAGTCGCAGAGAAAGAAATCTTCTCTATGAGCAACTCAAAAAGTTAAATACGCTACAACACCGACCAAAACCAGCAAAACGTATATACATTGTGAAGAAAAACGGAAAATTGCGACCGTTGGGCATCCCAACTATAAAGGATAGGGTATATCAAAATATAGTGCGAAATGCCCTTGAACCACAGTGGGAAGCCAGATTTGAAGCTATTTCTTACGGGTTTCGTCCTAAGCGAAGTACCCATGATGCCATACGAAGCATTTTCAATAGAATCAACGGGGGCACAAAGAAGAAATGGATATTTGAAGGAGATTTTCAGGGCTGTTTTGATCATCTCAACCATGAGTGGATACTCAAACAAACTTCTTACTTCCCAGGAAGAAAACTATTGAAGCGATGGCTCAAGATGGGATACATGGAGCAAAGCTTTTTCGCGGAAACGCAAGAAGGTACTCCGCAAGGAGGAATTATCTCGCCACTTCTCGCTAACATTGCCCTTCATGGAATGGAAGAAACCTTGGGAATTACTTACAAGAAAAACTATAAAGCTAATGATAGTTATATTATGAATCCTGCTTGCAAATTTACCCTTATCCGTTACGCAGATGATTTTGTGGTCTTAACGGAGACAAAAGAACAAGCACTCTCTGTATATATGAGACTTCGTCCCTACTTAAAGGACAGGGGATTGGAATTAAGCCCTGAAAAGACGAAGGTTACACATATTGAGGAAGGATTTGAGTTCCTAGGATTCTTGATTCGGCAGTACCAAACTGAACAGGGGAATAAACTGTTCATCAAACCAAGTAAGGGCAGTAGACAGAAAGCGAAGAAGAAAATTGGAGATACTTTACGTGTCATGAGGGGTCAACCCATCGGAGAAATCATCCGAGTGCTTAATCCTATTATCAGAGGATACGGGCAATACTGGAAACATGTCGTTTCTAAGAAAATCTTTGGTACAATGGATAGCTATATCTATTGGAGAATCGGCAAACATCTTCGACAGCTCCATCCAAAGAAGTCGTGGAAATGGATATATGCAAGATATTACAGGCATCCACATCATGGTGGAAATGCTTGGACACCAACCTGCCCGAAAACAAATATCCAACTCTTACATATGTCATGGATTAAGATTGAGAGACACAACATGGTGAAATTCAAAAATAGTCCTGATGACCCAACATTGAAAGAATACTGGGAAAAAAGAGACCGTAAGGTATTTGATACGGAAAACACGATGGATAGAATGAAGCTGGCTAGAAAACAAGGTTACCGCTGCGCTATCTGCAAAACTCCACTACAAAACGGGGAAAAGGTAGTCGTAAAAGACATGCCTGTTCCGCAACACCTCATATTGTCTAATTTAAACTTAAAATTAGTTCACTTACCTTGCCTATACTAAAGGGACTGAAATCGGATAAAAAGAAGGCTTGAGCCGTATGATGGGAAACTGTCACGTACGGTTCTGAGGGGAGTTGGGGGCAGCGATGCCCCCCGCTTACCCGACTAAAGGGCTGTCTATATCGACAGCTTATTATATTTTTTGCTTAGCGTGATTTTTTCGGAATGCTGGCGGCGTCATTGATGGACGTAAGTATACTGAACATGCGCTTGAAAGAATGGCGCCTGATACAATTCAGGTTCGAGCAGAACTTACAAAGCGTGCACGTGAAAGAGCTGAAAGGAATGGTTACACATTCGGATCAAAAGAATACATGGAGGAATTAAAAAAAGTTGATCCACGTGGTGTAACACCAAGTGTAGTAGAAGAAACAATTAAGCATGCTACTAAAAAACCCGGAAATAAACCTGGTCTATGGCAATACGATGGGAAAGATGTTAGAGTCGTATTGAATGATAATGGCGATGTTGTATCCGTTGTACCTAATAAATCGTGAATATTATAAATAAAGTGGATTGAGCCCATTCACGTAAGGAGTTGTTAAATTGAATATACAATATGATGAATATGAATTATTAGAAATATTCGAGAGTGAACCAGAAGATTATTTTATTCCAGGTGCAGGTGCATATAGATATAATAAAATAGATAAATTAGGTTTTGAATTAGTAATGATTATGTGTTATTACGAGGAAACTGTTGAATTAAATTTGTATTATAAAAATACATGCATCTTTGAAACCGAGATGCATTCGGCGAAACGAATCTATACCCGTAATGACTCATTATATGTCCAAGGTGGCGTAGAAAACAAAACAATCGAAGTAAAATTCAAACCACATTTTACAGTTACAATAAATGAGTTTTAAAAACTTGAAATCAATGTTCGTAAATATTCTGAACATGCTTTAGAAAAAATGGATCCGGATACAATACAAGTTCGCGCTGAATTAGAGGCACATTCCAAAAGTAGAGGGATATACAGAAATTTAAAGAATTTGTTAATCCTAGAGGTATCACACCTTCTGTAGTAGATTTTCTGTGCCTTTCCATCGGAAAATCAAGACTGATATAAAAAATGAGTAGAAAAAACAAGGCTTTTACTTCGTGGATACCACTACAAAGTAAGAGCCTTGTTTCATTATATTTGTTCATACAGTTTTCCTTGTAGTCTTCTGTTTTCATCCTTCAATCGCTTATTCTTTATCAATTTTTCGAACAGGTTGCTCCCAAAAGTTTTTTATACAACATAACATCAAAAAATACGTCTTGAACAAGCGTTAAAAAAGACAACTGAAGGGCAAGTATATCCTTTTGGAGTCTTTTTAAGAGAAAATGATACAATGAAGATAATATTAGGGAATTATGGGGATGATTACGTTGCTTACTTTGATAAAATTTGTAGTTAGTTATGCTGCAAGTCTGTTTGCTTTTATTTTTGGATGGTTCTTAATTTCATATATTTTTAATCCTAGCTTTATTCACCCGGACGTTTTACATGGATTCATAAAAACTATCGTCACTTATGGTAGTATACCAGCTCTCATAGCTTGTTTACTTGGGGAAGTTTTATATAGGGAAATTAAACGATGTCGAGAGTTTCAATTTGGAATTCCTTTATTTATAGGACTAGCAGTTATCTATACACTTATACCATTTCTTTTTCTTTTTACTTTTTCTTTTTCATATTTCTTTGACTTCGTTGCACCTGTTATGATGGGGTCCTTAGCTTTTTATTTAGTGCGTAGAAAAATATAATTATAATAGATATGTCTAAATCACTAGTTTCAAAAAGCCTTCACGCAATGATGATTGTATGAAGGCTTTTGATGTTTTCTTATTTTTTTGTCTCGTTAACCCATGTAATAATGTCCTGGATGACGTATTCGGGAACGTTAGCAGGGATTTCGTATTCACTAGGAAGACTTAATTCCCCGTCACCCTCCGTGAAGAAATGATTCAATTCCGGGTATTTTTTGAACTGAACATTCCTGCGGTTTGCAAGCCCTTCTTGCCATTTTGTATATTCATTTTTTACTGTTACTTGATAATCACGTGCTCCTTGCAGAATGAGTAAAGGCTCTTTTCGTGATTTTGCCTCTTCAACTGGACGCCACCTAGAAACATCATACATAAAATGAGGTGACCCAAAATTGTAGCCAGCTGGAGGATGGTCAGGATTGAAAGTAGGGTCCTGAATAAAAGCAGCCTGTCTTTTTAGTTCATCGATTTCTTCCTGTGGTTTCCCAAGGTATTGATACTGATCAATGGCAATGTCAGTCAAAGGGCGTGCAGGTGGTGCGAGTAAGATACTTCCTCGAACAAGTGAGGAAGGCGCTTTGCTCAGTATACGCGGCATTGTGCCAGCTCCTTGGCTATGTCCGAGAATGAAAATATTATTTGGATCAATGCCTTCCTGCTGCGCTGCTGACTTTGCTGCATATATGGCATCATCTGTAGTATCACGGTCTAATGTAACAGGTTCTGCACTCATCTTTAATGCATGTTCTAAGGTGCGTTTTTCATAGCGCAACACTGCAATTCCGTTGGATGAAAGGCCCACCGCAAGGTCTCGTAAGATTTTTGTTCCCAAATAGGTAGCATCGCGATCATGGATGCCAGCACCATGCACAAGAACAACGACGGGTACCTTTTCACCACGCTGATGCTTCGGAACTGTTAATGTCGCTGGTAACGGATAGGTAGAATTTCCAATGACGATTTCACGTTCTTGATAGGAGTCAGGTTGATCATAGCTAGGATGTGGGATGGTATAAGATTCTTCGGGTGGCCTTTCTCCAATTTCATCTACTTTCCCGCCAGGTGTGAATTTAAGGAGTAGCGGTATGGTAGTTCCTTCGGTAGCTGCTGGAATTTCTACCGTCTGATGGACCAAGTTTCGTTCTTTTATCACGGGGGTTCCCATGCTTTTTATCCCGCTCCAGCCACTTTGTGTCCACCAGTTTTGTAATGTGGTTGCTGTAAACTTGGATTGAAAAGCAGTAGACGTCAACTGTAGTGCCTCTGCATACTTACCTTGCTGGAGATATTCAAAAAATAATGATGTACGCTCCGTTAAAGAGACTAGTTTCTTTTCAGCAGATTGTTCTTCGCGTGTATCTGCGTGAATAGTTGTTGTAAGCGGGAAAGATGAAACGCCTAAAGAAAAGAGTAGGGGAAAGGTAAGTACTGATCTTTGTATTTTCTTTTTTTTATTCATGTTTTAACCTCCAATACGTGATGGTACAAAACAGGTATGGTAATTAGAATTCTGGTGCGAAAACTTCAAAATATTTGCAAGCAATCTCCAAAACTTGGACATACTCATATTATTATTCTAAAAAAACGTAGCTTTCTTCTCTTGTCACATGCATATTAATCCCAGAAATAATCTTTCTTCCTTCACTTTATATTTTGATTATACGAAACAAAGCTCTCGTTTTTCTTACTTGATACTTACAAATTCCTTAAGTAAAGGATATTTTAAAATCTTAGCTTGAGGAATATGTAGCGGTACTCCTATGTTAAGAGATAGCTTAAGGACCGAGGATTATATTGTTTTTATAAAGGGTTGATGTTATGTTTGTTTTGTAACATATGGTGTTTTATGCATGTAGGAGGATTTATTGAAGAAATTATTAATATTGTTTTTATTAGCTACATTTTGTCTACAGATTACAGGATGTTCTAATAATATGGGTACACTAAGGGAGAAGTCTAAAACTTCAACAACTGTGAAGTCTAAACGCATCAATAAAGGGTGGTACAAACATATGTAATAGTTTGTATCACCCTTTGTTGATGATAGAAGTCATAAAGAAAAGACACCCTAAGGTGCCTTCCTTCGACTTGAACCATCTTAATTTTAATAATATATTGGACTCCCATCCAACTATTATTTTACCATGTTAAATTGTTTTATTCATTGAGAAATATGCTTTAAATCTATATTTTTAAAAAATATATAGATTTGAACAATATGTATACGAGCCACATATCAAAAAAAGACACTCTCAAGAGTGCCTCTCCTTAGCAGCCGAATCCGCCGCCCCAACAGCTAGCGCCAACAATGATTAATAAGATGAAGAGCACAACAAGTAAGGCAAATCCGCCGCCGAAACCACAGCCTCCACCACAACTACCTCCATAGCCCATATTAACTCCTCCTTCCATAAAGACCATTTATTAATGGATTTAATTTAATTTATGTTTTTAAGGGTGAATGGAGCAGGTCCTTAAAAAAATAAAAGGATTTTGGAAGTTAAAAAGAGTTGACGATCTTATTTTTGTCACCGGAATTTTGTCTTCTACATATTGTATTTTATTCTGTGTATTGGGGGAAGGAGGATCTTATGGCTAATTCTGAGATGATTTTACGTTTACTTACGGATTTAAAGATTGAACAACAATTGTTGAAAGAACAGTTAGAGAAAATGCAAACAGCTGTGACTATTCTTGAAGAAAAGTCAGTGACGCTTAAAGAAAAACCAGCGACTCTTAAAGAAAAAACAATGACTCCTGAAGAAAAACCATCTGTTACAAAGCAAAGAGCTGTTTCTGGACGCCCAACATCTTTTCGTGATTGGAGAGCAGCTGCTCAAAAAAATTCATAAAACTATAAAAAAAGAAGACATCAATTAAGATGTCTTCTTTTGCTTGTACAATCCAAATGAAGTTAAGAAGATATATCCATATTGCTTTAGAAATAAGAAGAAAATAACGATTGTCGACTCCTATTTTAATTATCTATTATTTGTTTTAATTCATTTATTCGTATTATTTTTTGAGAGCCCCAGTAATGAGGCCTTTTTTATAATTGTGTTAAAGTAGAAACCCCTCAAGCGTAGTGAGGGGTTACATGACTAGGGAAATGAATGATTATTAGTGTTTCATGAGCTGAAGTTCAGGATATTGCTTCTGAATTTCTTCTAAATGATTTTCGTTTATCCCTTTTAAATTTTGATCAAAGAAGCTAGTTACTAGTTTATTAATGAGTGTATAATTTGCGGCTACATCTTCGTCTGGTTCATTAATAATAGGTGAAAATGCTGCTAAATCTGTAAAACTGGTATGGTTTGTTTTTGGAATTACCACTGTGTACACGCCCGGTTTTTCAATCGTTTTATTTCTTAAATAGGATATTTCCAATAATTCATTTTGGATTCCGGTTGTCTTTTGATTCTCCGCTTCTTTCATATAATGAATCGTCGCCTCAGCATTCATCAACATGAATGGTTTCTGAGGACCGTCTTTAGGCATTGGGTCGCCAAACAATCCGCCATCCATATCAATTGCAGCTTTAATACGCGTATCCTTTACTAGCATCTGTGCGGCAGTTGCTCCGCCAAAAGAGTGACCGAACATTCCAATTTTGTCATAGTTAATTAAGTCTGCGATCGTTTTAAAACTTTTATCGAAATTACCTTTTATTACTTCGTTTAAAACAAAAGTAGTATCCTGTTCCCATTTTTGAACTATGGTATTTAAGGCCGTAGGTGTATTTTCAATTGGTATAGAGTCTACACGGTTTCCGTTAGGGAAAATCGTTGTTGCTGCATATCCCGTGAAATTAAGAGCGATTACTACATAGCCTTGACTAGCTAATTCCTCTAACTGGAATGTATTTTGTTGACCATATAATCCCATCCCATGGCCGAATAAAAGGAGGGGGAATTTTTCTTTAGCTTGAAGTGGCTTAGCATTTTGATAAGAATGTGTTTTTGTCAGCCCTAAATGTGTCGTTACGATATACGGAGCACCGTTTGTTACTGCCAATTGTTCACCCAGTTCGTTTATGTTCTCAAAATAGGCAGAAGGATTCCCTAATCCTTTTGCGGCAGGATAGTATACTTGTATCATTAACTCACGATTTCCATGATTATTTGGTACAGTTGTTTCTTTTCGATTTGTATCAATTAAATGAAAAGCTTTCGTGCCTACTGTATATTTTCCAGTAGGCTCTGGGAGTGTTATGATCGGAAAAAGTAAAGGTAATGTAAACATTACGATAGCAGTTACGATAATTCCTAAACCTTTTAAAACTTTCATCACTAACTTTTTAGAAACGGCTGTAGTTTTTGGTTTCAAAAAAACTTGTAATGTTAAAACGAACAATAAGAAATAGGCGGGAATCATGCGCCAGTTTGCACCAATTACAATGATAGTGGCAAGTAATAATGTATAATTTATTAGTAAAATGACTCCATTTTTTTTCGTCAAACCCCGTTTGATAAAGATGGGAATGATACTAGATAAAAGTAATGCAGCAACAAAAATGATTTCTAACATTTTTAGCTCCTTTCCTAATCAACATAAATATAGATTGATAATTTAAAACCTTCTCAATTATATAACTATCTTTGATAATTGTATGCATGTAAGTAAGTTTAGAATGTTTTTATATGACATTAAAAAAAGTACTCATACGAGTACTTTTTCTTAAATGAATTATTATTTATTTTTAAACCGTTCCCCATAAATGATAAACCATACCGATAACAAAAAATGCTAGTCCTACAAATAAAACAATTAAAGCAAGCACTCCATTTTTATTATGTTCCATAAAATTAGCTCCTTTTTCATTTACTTACATACCAAAAGCCTTTAGTCGTAATTATGGCTAAAGGCCTTAATCTTCATACTTTGTAGTTTATAAAAAAGTTGTACTTCTGTATTAATTTGGAATATGATTATTTAAAGAGAAGGTGATAAGTACATGCAGGAAACAAAACAATTCCCGCTTATATCGGGAAATCTCTCATTAGATTTAGTAAATACAGAGCTAGTTAGGCGTGGACAACGTTATGATTTATTAATAACAAATGAAGATGTATTAGAATGGCTACATGTAATAAAGGTTAATCTTCCTTTTTGGAATGAAAAAACACTTATAGGAATTCAGAAGCGAATGGATCAAGTTACATCTAGCATATTAGAGGTAAGGGAAGTATTGAGAAAACAGTTTGAGGCAATTGCTGATCAGCAAGAAATTTCTAATGATTTTATTACGTATTTAGAAAAACAAATTGAGAAGGCACCATTTACATATAAAATCATTGAACAGCAGCTAGTATCTATCCCAGTTGGAGAAATCGAGGATGTACTCGCATCGTTAATTGCATTTGACGCTTTAACGTTAATAGCAGAAAATAAGCTTATTTCTCTTAAAAGGTGTTCAAATCCTGACTGTGTTTTATTATTTATAGATAAGAGTGGAAAACGAAAATGGTGTTCTATGAAAATATGTGGGAACCGGAAAAAGGTAGCAAAATTTCAGGATCGAAAATTTGAAGAAGTTTAGAGAATCAACTTATAACAGTTGATTCTTTTTTTGCACTTTAGAACTAACCCCTTAAATTGATATTTACAGGTTAGTTATGCCGGGTTATAATTGTTGGTAAATAAAGGAGGAGAACGATGGATAATATAACAGCAACTAAGCAGAAAGATCCTCAACCAATAAGTGTACGATATTTTACAAAAATGAAAGGGAAAGGAAGAAGCCCATTACAAGTAAATGTAAAGGACTCTTTAACGGGACTACTAGGGGGATTTTTAACAATTCTTACCTTAACATATTTAACGAGCATAACCTCTACAGAATTATTAATGGCTCCATTTGGTGCGAGTTGTGTATTAGCGTTTGGAGTTTGGAATGCGCCATTATCTCAGCCGCGTAATATTATTGGAGGACATTTGATTTCAACTTTCATTGGTCTATCAATATATCATTTGTTTGGGAATGAATATTGGACAATTGCTTTAGCGGTGGGGATGGCAATAGCCGTTATGATGTTAACGAGAACGACGCACCCTCCGGCAGGCGCCGATCCGATTATCGTAATTTTAGGGGCAAATAGTTGGAGTTATTTAGTAACACCAGTTTTAATTGGCTCCGTTGTTATTGTAGTTATTGCTTTATTCATTAATAATATGAGTAGTAAAAGAAGTTATCCAACTTTTTGGATGTAGTTTGTGAAGGGAAAAATAATTTAATTGAGTATTCTATTCTTACTATGTTTTATTTTTTATATAGTAAAAGCCTTAGTCGTAATTGTAGCTAATGGCTTGGGTCCTCATACTTTGTAGTTCATAAAGAAAAGACACTTTAAAGTGTCTTCTACAGATTTGAATTATTTAATTCATGTAATTAATATTCGTTAGCATAAAACTCTTTTATTAATTTTATTTCATTTGTATCTGGATTAAACTTAAATATTTTAATTTGATTCGATTCGTCTTTGTATGCAAATGTATTCTCACCAACTTGGGTCATATTGCTGGTGTTTAAGATAGGGTCGCTACCGTGATCAGTAATTTCCACAGTTTTCTCACGATCCCAGAATGCAATGACAATAATCAAAATGATAAGACATACCCGTATAAAACGTAATTCTCTTGCAACAGGATGTTCCATCTGTTTGTCTCCTTTACTGTTTGATAGAGTCTGTTTATAAAAGAGATGATTCCTAGGAATATAAATAAAAAAGACACCGTAAAGTGTCTTTTTTATTTTAGTTATGCGCATTACTTAATAAGACGCTAGTTCCTCAGTCTGGCTATGAGTAACTATGTAGGGTAATTCCATTATAACATTTTAACCAGTAATGGGTCTATATGGAATTTAATTGATTTTCTTTTTGATTATTCAGAACGATTAATCGGGTATTTGGATGAAGGAAGCGGTGAGGAAGAAGGGACTTAACTTGTTTTAGAAGAGTGTCTTCTTTTTTGTATCATTGTGAGTAAAGTGTAGCGTTATATTTCCCTTTACACGAACATAACGGTATACTATAGTTAAGTTAAGTAAACTTAACTATTAAACGAAACGAAATAAAAGCATGGAGGAATAACGCTATGACTAGAACGTATAAAGAAGTAATTAATGAAATGAACCGAGCTTATAATGAATTCTACATTTTACTATTTCAGGAGTTAAAAGATGAGTTCGGTCTTACAGGACAGCAAGAGAGCATGCTATTTCATATTAATTTAAATGAAAACACGACAGCAAATCACATTGCGACTACTTTTAATATATCAAAAAGTGCCGTTAGTCAAGTTTTATCTAAATTGGAGAAACAGAAGATGATTTCAAAACAAGTAAACCCTAATAATAAACGGGAGTATTTTCTTACACTTGGTCCAAACGGTAGTAAGTATATAGAGCGGTTGTCGGAGTTAGATGATGTATTAATTGAGAAATATTTTTCTAAAATCGATATAAACGCCCTAGAGCAAATGACAGATACGTTAACGAAAATAAATAAAGTCATATTGGAAGAAAAACAGAAAGATCTTGATTGTAATGAGTAAGAACGTAGATGAAGCAATTAGTAGAAAGGAGGAGAAGTGTATTATGAGTTTCATACCAAATATGATTACGATAGCAAATTTTGTATGTGGGCTTTTAGCTATTTACGCTGTTTTCGTTCACGATATTTATTTGGGAGCAGTTTTTATTATTACAGGTATGTTGTTTGACTTTTTAGATGGTATGGTCGCTCGGAAACTTGATTCTGTTTCGGAAATTGGTGGAGAGTTGGACTCATTTGCGGATTTAGTTACTTTTGGTGTGGCACCGTCTATTCTGGCATATAGTGCCTCGTTAAAAGATTTGCAGTCTATCGGGATGATATGCGCGCTTGCTTACAGTATTTGCGGCATGCTTCGGCTTGCAAGATTTAACACAAAGCAAAGCAAACTCCCAACCTTTATTGGCATGCCGATTCCATTTGCGGCAATGTGTCTCCTCATTTTATGTTTTTTAAAGAATCCAGTTTCCGTGGCGTTTGGTACATGCGTACTCGCTTATTTAATGGTAAGCAAAATCAAATTCCCTCATTTTAAAAAAGATATAGCTGAAAGCTTGAAGCCTGGAAGATTGGATTGATGATACGGGATTACAATGAGAAAGATAAAGGAGAATAACATGATTCGTATGGCATTAAGATCATTCAACATACAAATGTATTGTTTGCTAGGCATAATGTTATTGGGATGGCTTGTGACACCTTTTTCAGCACAGTTCGTAGGGATAAGCATTGGCCTTTTGGTGAGTATGTACTGCGCCTGGATTTTAGGAAGGCGTATTGAAAAGTTCGGAGATAGCATTGTAAAAAAAGCAAAAGCACCGATGCTTGGAATGATAAATCGGTTCGCAGCCGCAATACTCGGCGCGATTATTATGTATGAAATTGAACACCATGAATTCATGTGGACATTCGCTGCTGGAATTATGGGTGGGTATTTCTTGGTTATTATTAATTTAGGGTATTACAGTATGAGGGATGAGAAGGGATAAAGTGAAACCTAAGTTTAAGCATACTGTTGCCTAACAACGAATAGCGGATTAGTAATTAGAGTAATAATAAAATCTAACATAAAATTTAAGAAAAATTTTATATTTCCCCCACTTTTTATTTTAAAAGTTTTTCCTATCCTATAAACAAGTTACATCAAGGAGGAGACTGAAAATGAAGAAGTGGGGATTTTATATTTTTAATATATTCCCTATATTCGAAGACAAAGTAAAAGATTAAACATATGAACAAAGTACTGGTTCTTAAACTATATTCTAAAATAATAGATGAAAATGTAAAGTTAGGGGATTCCACATGCATACAGAAGTTTTAATGAGTTATTTGTATACTTATTTTTTTACAATTATGTTTTGTATTTTATTTCAAATTGGATTTTATTTTAAAGCGAAAAGAAACATATCTATTCGGCATTTTCTATGGGTATATGTTTTTCTGTTCTACCTTTCGTTAGTGTATAAGGTGACGCAGATTGCAACTGTATGGGATATAAGTAGATATGAAACGTGGATTCGTGTAAGTCAAATCAACTTGACTCTATTTGATACGGCAGGTAGTACTACGTATCTTTTGAACATCGTACTGTTTATGCCGTTCGGTTTTTTATTACCGATGATTTGGCCGTATTTTAGAAAAATAAAAAACACGGTATGTGCAGGATTCTTTTTTTCATTGGCAATTGAGTTAAATCAATTGTTAAATAATAGAATTACAGATATTGATGATTTATTTACGAACACCCTCGGGGCGATTATTGGGTATTTATTATATAGAGCTTTAAAAATGATATTTAAAAGAGAGGGGGAAAAGCTTGATACCAGCTCTTCTCTAGTTATAAAATACGAGGCTATTTTTTGTTTAGTATGTTCATTTGTAGGAGCGATGTTAATTTATCATCCAGCTTTATTTGGAAGACCTGTCATCATTCAGTGAGGCAATTACGAATTTCTTGTTAATGCCCGTACGATATTTCAATTTGCAAAAAGCCTTTAACTTGTTATAGTTAAAGGCTTTTATCATCATAATTTTTACTTACCAATTACCCACTCTAACATCAGCCTTCAACCACTTCACCCAATCAAAATCCTCTACCTTAAGCAAACTAAGCGAAACACCCTTCATATCTAAAGAAGTTAACAGTGTACCAACCTTTACGAATGTCACTTGCAATCCTTCAAGTTCACACAAACGGCGAATGTCGTTTGCGAAAATGTATTGTTCCATTAATGGAGTTGCGCCGAGTCCATTAATGAGGATAGCGAAGTTGTCTCCTTTTCTCCAGCGATAAATGCTTTTTAGTTTGTTCATTAGTTCGATCGCTAATATTTCAGAAGAGGATAGTGCTTCTTTACGGTAACCTTTTTCTCCGTGAATGCCGACGCCATAAAACACTTCATCGTCATTTAATGTGAATGAAGCTTTTCCTTTTACTGGATCGTTGACAGGGGAAAGAGCAACTCCTAATGTGTGTAAGTTTTTAGTGATAGAGCGGCCAAGTGTTGTTAGTTCTTCTAGAGAATGGCCTTCAAGAGCGGCCGCACCAAGTATTTTTTGAACGAAAACAGTACCAGCGACGCCGCGTCTTCTTTTATTAAAAGAAGCATCATCTTCAATTGAAACGTCGTCATTTACGATGATGTGGTCAATTTCTCTTCCTTCTTCTTTAGCGATCTGCTTTGCCGCAAGAAAGTTCTCAACGTCATCTTTAAAGTTTTTAATAATGAATAGTATACTTTTATCTTTTGGCATAAGGCGAGTTGCCGCCGCAATTTGTTCCACTGTAGGCGGAGTGAAGATGCTTCCGTTTACTGCCGCTGTAAGCATACCTTTTCCTACATAGCCAATATCAGCAGGTTCATGTCCGCTACCACCGCCACTTATAATAGCGACGTCTTGCTTCATTTTTTCGATATCTTTTACATAAATGATGTTATTCGTTTCATCGTAATTTACTTTGTCGTTATGTTCAAAATAAAAGCCGTGCAGCATATCTTGAACGATATTTTGTACATCATTCATAATCTTTTTCATTGCTTTTGCCACCCTTTAATTACTTTGCTGATTGCTCCAGTAATAGTAGTAATTGATTGTTTATCATATTTTTCATAAGAGAAGACATAATGGAAGGATCTACTTCGCACTTACTTTCAATCCAATCTTTTATTGTTCCAACGAAGCCGTGACTATAAAAGGAGGCAATCGTATTTTTTGTCTCATCAGAAAGGCTGAATCCGCAGCTCACAGATAGTTCATCGATAATCTTCATATATAAGTTTTTCGTATGCTCAAATAAATAGTGATTAAACGAGTTTTGCTCAATGACTTTAAAAGCATTTCGGTAAAATTTTTGATTTTCATAAAAGTAATCAAATAATAAATCGAAAATGTTTTCCCACGTTTCATAATCGAGAAAGTCGATAATGTTTTCCTTCGTTTCTTCTCTATAAATCCAGCTTAATAGTTCAAATTTATCTTTAAAATGATAATAAAAAGTTTGCCTACGCATTTGACAGTGTAACATAATATCGCTCACTGATATTTTATGAAACGACTCTGTTTCCATTAAATACTTCAATGAGTTCGCGATTATCTTTTTAGAAATTATAGAAGAGGTCATCTGAATCATCCCTAGAATGTTATTAATATGAAAATCCTATCTATAAATGAGAGCGGTGTCTTTAGACAGATTGTCCATTTTGTCCGTTTACTATAAAACGCTTTCATTTTAACATGGTTAGTAAGAAGAAGATTTCAAATATATCACAATATATTAAAGGAATTGAGGGAGAACTACAATGAAAAAGATTATAAACAAACCAGAAACATTAGTAATGGAAATGTGCAACGGAATGGTTATGGCTCATCCAGAGCTTGAGCTTTTGAAAAAATATAAAGTGATTAAGAAGAAAGAAATGAACGAAAATAAAGTAACGTTAATTAGTGGAGGCGGTAGTGGTCACGAGCCGGCACATGCAGGATTAGTCGGAAAAGGAATGTTAGATGCGGCAGTGTGCGGAGATGTGTTTGCGTCACCTTCACAAATTCAGGTATACCAAGCGATTAAAGAGACAGCTAGTAAAAAAGGTACGTTATTAATTATTAAAAATTATAGCGGCGATATTATGAATTTCAAAAACGGTGCGCATTTAGCGACGGAAGATGGAATTGAAGTCGACTATGTAAAGGTGGACGATGATATTGCGGTAGAAGATAGCCTGTACACAGTAGGACGCCGCGGCGTTGCGGGCGTTATTTTAGTTCATAAAATTGCCGGCGCAGCAGCGGAAGCAGGTATGGATTTAGGAGCGGTGAAAGCTGTAGCAGAAAAAGCAGCGGCTAACGTGCGCACAATCGGTTTAGCATTAACGTCTTGTACAGTTCCAGCGAGTGGATCACCTACTTTCACACTTGCGGAAGATGAAATGGAATACGGTGTAGGTATTCACGGCGAACCAGGAATTAAGCGTGAAAAAATGATGTCAGCAGATGAACTAGCGAACCGTATGACAAATGACCTTGTAAAAGATTTAGGAGTAAAAGATGGCGAGGAAATCGCAATTCTAGTTAACGGTTTTGGCGGAACACCACTGCAAGAACTTTACTTATTTAACAACGCAGTTACGAGAGAACTAGCTGCAAGAAACATTAAAATTAATAGAGTATTCGTCGGTAACTATATGACAAGTATTGATATGGCTGGTATGTCTTTAACGGTAATGAAGTTAGATAAAGAGCTAAAAACATTACTATCAAAAGAATGTAATACACCAGCGTTTAAAGTAGATGGACCAGTTGAAAGTGTAGAGTACGTGAATGTACTTGAAGAGGCAGAAGAGAAGGAAGTTTCTTTTGAACTAGAAACTGCGGAAGAGCACGCTGTTATTAAAGATAATGTTATTACATTAAACAACATGATTTATCTCGTTGATAAAATGAGCGATATTATTATTAAAAATGAAGTACCGTTCTGTGAGCTGGATACGCATGCTGGTGATGGCGACTTCGGAATGAGTGTGGCAAAAGGATTTAAGCAATTAAAACGTGAGTGGCACTCTATTGTAGAACAAGAAAACGTAACGATCGGATCATTCCTTGACGGCTGTTCGATGATTATTATGGAACATTGCGGCGGCGCATCTGGTCCAATTTGGGGCGGTGCATTCCGCGCAGCTAGTAAAGCAGCAGCCGAGAAGCGTGAGTTAACAGTGAAAGAATTCGCTGAAATGCTGCAAGCAGCATTGCAAGGCATACAATCGATCGGTGAAAGATCATTCGGCAGAGGAGCAGTAGTTGGTGACAAAACACTTGTTGACGCACTTGCTCCATGTGTAGACTCTTGGCTAGATAGCGCCTCAAACGAAGTAGACGTAAAAACTGCCTTTGAAAAAGGAGCAGAAGCAGCGGTCAAAGGAGCAGAGTACACGAAAGAAATCGTAGCTCGCATGGGCCGCGCTGGTACAGTTGGCGAAAGAAGCTTAGGATATCCAGATGCAGGTGCACATGCACTTGGGGTTATCTTTACGGAGATTGCAGGTAGTTTGAAATAGGAATTGGAAAGTCCCTCTGCCTTAAGGTGGAGGGATTTTTATATAGTTGATATGTAGAAGACTTCTTTCGGTTCTTTCTCAGTAAAATATGAGTTTGTTACTATTTTTGATAAAATCTTATTTCAAAAATACAACTAATATTTCTCAACATTAATATATTGAAAATAGTTAGAATATTTAAGATAATCATTTGTGAAGAAGAAAATTATAAAAAAAGGGGGAATTTATTTTGTTACGTCGTTTATCTATTTGTACAGTACTAACAGCTTTTATATTTACTTTATTTACATTTAACGGCTCTGCTTTCGCGGCTACGAATGCTACTGAAAATCAAAATGTAGTAGCAGCTTGTGCAAAGGGAGGTACGGTAGGTGTATATGGTGCAAAGATGCGCAGTGGTTATACTGTCGATTCACCTGTCTTACATACATTTAATGATGGTACGAAAATTACTGGAACATGGGTAACTGGTGAATATGTTCAAGGTCATTACAGTAATTCTAAACAGTGGTTAAAAGTTACATATAAAGGGATGACAGGTTATGTATCCCATACAACATTATATAACGTTTGCTCATAAAACTATGTACCATAATAGCTTTGGATATATTGAGCTAATCTCTTCTCGAGATTAGTTCTTTTTTATCTCTTAGTTTTTAATGGGGCATTTTTTGAAAAAGACCAACGATTCATTAAATCGATGGTCTTACGTTTATATAGTATTCATTTGTATCTATATTAAATTTTTCATTGTTTTTTGCTTATTTTAGACTTAGTTTGTTTGTGATTGCAGCTTATCAATTTTCCAGTATGTTTGTAGAGGGTCTAAAGAGCTTTCAATATAAAACATATATTCATCTGCGGTACGTGGTACTTCAAAAGCTATTTTCAATTCTACCGTTTCATTTGGTTTAACTTGTATATCAGAAGGGTTTTGATCAAGCACCTTTCCTTTATAGATCTTTCCGTCTTTTTCATCTTTTAAGTTATATTTTAATTCTGATAGTCCAATCGTTTGACCTCGTACATTTTTTACAGAGACATTAACAACTACGGAATCGTTGCTAGCATTTAAATAGGCACTTTGAACAGCGGTCAAGTAATAGCCTCCCTTAACACTCTCACCAACTAATAAAATACCTTGTTCCAAGCGGCTCATATCTTCTTTTTCTTCAAAATTTATTAATTCTTCATTTTCATTTTTTGCGGTTGGTTCTTCTATTGGACCATTTTCAACGGCACTATCTGTTTTATCTTGTGTGCAAGCAGCCGTAACACTGACTAATACTAGAATGAAAGTAAGTAATATAGATAATTTTCTCATAAAATTTATCTGTCTCCTTAAGTTTCTCAATTTTGTGCAACTATACATATAAGATTAACATAATGTCTCATTATTGGCTCAAAATAGGGGGTCTTTTAGACAACTTATTCTTTTTACTTTTAATATACATTCGATTGGTTCTCGCGATATTTGTTAATCTTTTAAAACATTGGCTTAGTAATACCGAGGGTTATTATAGATATATTAATCATGTAATTTGTCCATATCAAAATGAACGTTTTTTGCATTTAATATATTGTAAATATATTTTATTTTGGAAGGATGTGATTATATGGCTCATAAATCTACTGGAGTGTTTCGAGTTCCAGTTTCTGAAAATGGGATTATTCCAACTGCTCTCAACATTATGTTAAACAATGATTCACGCTGTCATACTAGTAATGTAACGGTAACTGTTAAGAGAAGTCGAAACACCTTTTTCCCAACTCAAAATGAATTAGTTGAAATCTCTCGTACTTTTGTTTCTTTAGAACCAAATAGAACAACTAAGATTGTGTTGTTTACTCCAGAATTCCAAGTAGAAGATTTCCTTGATGTCATCATTAGTGGAAATAGAGAGGATGTTAAGGATGTTCTTGTATATTCTTTCTTAGCAGATTCAGTAGGTCATAATCTGCCATCTACTGTTTTCAGAAATGCAGAATACACTTTTGCTTGCTGACACTGTGATAATGTATTCTTTACTGTCGTATATCTGAATTGAAATGTTGCAAACAGCACTTCAAGGCATATAATCTATCGTTGAAAGATCATTCGGCAGAGGAGCGGTAGTTGGTGAAAGAAGTTTAGGATATCCAGATGCAGGTGCACATATGCTTGGGGTTATCTTTACAGAAATTTTAGGTAGTTTGAAATAGAAATTAAAAGATCCCTTCTACCTTAAGGTGAAGGGTTTTTTTAATATGTTTTTTGATATATATTGCTAAATATGTTCCCATAATTCATTCTATTGTATTGAGAATAATGTCATCTACATCAAAAAACGGTTTATAAAAGGAACTAGTATTTGAAGAAGTTTCACCTCAAACATACTCCTATGCATATAAGTATGTTTGAGGTGGATTTATTAAAGAATTTTATATATAGTATGAATGAAAATGGGATAAATAAAACAATGCTTCTCAGTATGTTTTTAAGAATTAATTGAGCAGGTCCTTGTAAAAATAAAGAAAAGACATCTAAAGGTGCCTTTCGCCGACTTAAATTAATTTTAATATTATCGATCTAAGTTTAAAAGCTGTAGGGATTTTTTCTGTGGGTTTTGTAAGTAGTTTTTACGAAATTATGAGTGTTTTTTATTTTGTATTTCAATAAGTTCATCTGGTAGCATTCTTGTATAATATTCTTTTTCTGTTAGTTCAAATATAAATAATGCTTTTTTCCAGTTATAAATAACATCTTCTACATTATGTTGTTTCATTTTTAATAAACACTGACCTTTTAAATAGAATAGTTCACCTAGTAAGTATAAAGTATTTAGATTAATTGCTAATTTGATACCCTTATCAATATACTTTATTGCCTCTTCATGTTGATATGTGAAGTCGAAACATTTTGCTAAATTTAACATGAGTTTTAATTTAATTTCTTTATCTCTAGGAAAATCTAATTTATTAAAATTAGTTAAACATCTTTTGAATATATTAATACTTTTTTCATATTCTTTATTTTCTGCATAAAATATAGCCATTGTTTGCATAATATCTATTTCTCTTTCTGATAAAAAATCAGAATTAGTTAAAGTCAGTTTTAATGCATTATTTAAAAAATCTAAAGCAGTTTTTATTGATTTATCCACCATAAATATAGCAATTGCTTCATGCCACATTAGAAATTGTTTCTCATCTTTTGTTTGAAAATTATTTAAGTTTTTCTCTTTTTTTACTATTTCATAAAGTTCTTTATATTGTTTTTGCTTTAAGCAATCTTTTATTACGTATTTTACGTTTTCTACATATTTTAATCTTTTGTTTTGAGTTAGTGCAAATATGTTATTCGGATCAATGCCAAGTCTTTCTGATAATTGATATAACAATATACTAGATGGATAAATCATACCTTTTTCAATCTTGCTAATTTGACTTTGTGAACATATTCCATGACATAATTCGGATTGTGATATATTTTTTTTAATTCTAAGTTCTTTAATGGTAATACCCAAATCGTTAAATTCCATTTTTCCACCTACTATTTAGCACTTTATTAATATAAGAACATTCTCTAACCTTAATGTAATGTAAAATTAATATAGTTGCAATTATTGTTTTAAAGGGCTTATCGTTTCTATAAGATGGTGAGATTTTTTTATGTACAAAAAAGACACCTTAAGGTGCCTTCCGCCGACTTGAACCACTTTCATTTAATATAAACCTAGCTGTATTTTCACATGCCTTTCCAATTCCTCTATTTTCCATTTGATAAAATGAAATTCCAATATTACCAATAATTAAATAAATATTTCTGCATATTCAAGATATTTACATAAATTACAAAAATGATACATTTAAGTTGTAAGCTATAAAAACTATTAAAGGGGGATTTATTATGTTCAAGAAATTAGTAGTAGGAGCGTTAGCAACAGGTATTGCATTAACAGGAGGAATGGGTGCAGCTTCAGCTGATACACAAAAAGCTGTGAGCTCTCCGAAGCAAGCAGCCTGCTCCATTCCTTATGAGTATTCTAATGGTAAATTCAAAAGAACTCTTTATTACTCAAATGGAGTATATGCTAATAGTTTTAATGAAAATGTTTGTGGCGGGACGATTACGTGGTATTTAAAACATGTTCAACATGGAGTTGCTTTTTACGAAGGTAATTTAAAATAGTAGATTTTTTGAACCTCATTTATTGAGGTTCTTTTATTTTTAGTTTTTAAACTGATTCTCTATAAAAAAGACACCCTAAGGTGCCTTTTTGCGATTTGATCCATTGTAATATGGTATTGAATGCCAGTCCGATTATTATTTTACTATGTTAAGTAGTTTCGATTATTGAGAAAAAATACAACTCATTGTTTGAATGCAAAAAAGCCCTAGGGGGACTAGGACTTTTTGCTAGAATGAATAAGATTTAAAAAAGGACTTATATAACGTAACATATGAATGTTTCGTAAATGTATCAAAAAAATGAACAAAATAGTTATTTTAAATAAAAAAAGCTCCGCGATAAAAGCTGCGGAGCTTCATAAGGTCGAGTTATGTCGTACTCACAAGGGATTTTAACATGAATGTTGTGGTAAAAATACCGGTAAATTTATCCTATAAACCCCCCCGCTGATTAGAGTTTCACTTCATTCGAAGGAATTTATGTTTTATAAATTAGATTATGATAGTTGATATTCTCCATATTGACCAGAAAAGAACTAAAAATTCTAGTGAAATTCCAAGTGTTCGTTTCCTAGTTTTTTGAAATTCTTTTATTAAATAGCCAACAGCACTAATTGCTATAAGAATGAAAAGAATAAGTTCGAGTGTAACTGGCATTTTATCTACTCCTAATACATTAATTTATTATATAAAGATTATAAGATATTTTTGTGGCTAGTAGTGAAAAATTTAATAAAACTATCTCTAAATGGAGGTTTGTTTGAACTTCTAAAAGAATTTGTGAAAACCATTGTACGTAAAGTTTTTGCGTATGTTTTTAGGAAACAAATTTTAGAAAAAGATAACAAAAAAACCACTCCTCGTCGCCGTCGGAAGCAAAAGGGTGGGCTTTGTAAAAAAAAATGAGCCCTAATGGATATAATGTACAAAAGAAAAGACACCCAAAGGTGTTTTACTCCGACTTGATAACAACATTTTATGTATTAAAGGTCATCAAAAAATGTTGTATTTGAAACACGTGACGTTCCATTAATATAGTATAAACTAGATGTAATTATATATTGAATATAAAATTTAGGAAGTTGGTGGGAATAATAAAATGCATAAAATCCTTATTAAAAAAGAAGCCCTAGGATTAGGGGGCTAGGGCTTCCTGTGTTAGTATATCTCGCACGACATTATAAAAAGAAAAGAACTTAATGAAGATAACAGAGAAATGTTTTGTAAATGTATCAAAAAAGTGAACAAAATAGTTATTTTAAAAAGAAGAGAAACTAGCAAAAATTAGATACTTTTGTATAAGAAAGGAATAGATTAATAATTTAATATAAAAAATACAGGATATGCAATATTGCATATCTTGTATTTTTTATTACATTGAACCCAATTATGCCTTGAATAGAGAGGGTTTAAAAGAAATATAATAATCTAAATTGTTTACCAATTAATATGGTAAATTATAGATAAATAAAGAAATTTATGTTAATGTACTTATGGTAATATACTGTTAAAAAAAGGAAGAGGTGAAAAGTTTATATGTTTAAAAAAGGCGTATCATTGCTATTAATTTTCATTTTATCTATTTCTACATTTAGTATAGTAACTCACGCTGCTAGTAGTTCAGAATATGTGAATCAATCATTCTATGGGTATAAGGAGCCATCTTTTAATTCAGCTAAAACAAATGGCGGATCAGAGTATGGTGCTCAAAATGTAGGAGTCGTGGAAAAAAGAGATAATGGTTGGTGGAAGATTGAAACATGGGAAGGTCCAGTTTGGATTAACTTAAATGGGGAAGAACGTGTCATGGGAGATTTCTATGCATATGATGAACCTTCTTTTTCATCAAAGGTTGCGAATGCTGGAGCGAAGTACGGGCGACAAACATTTAGAATAGTAGATGGAACAACAGATGGTTGGCTAAAATTTAAGACGTGGGAAGGCGACAAGTGGATGAATCCTACGGCTGAACAAATTACTGTCAACAAAACAATCTATGCGTATAATGAACCTTCATTTAATGCAAAGAAAGCAAATTATGAAGCACCATTTAACCCGCAAAATTGGGGAGTAGTAGAAAAAAAAGAAAATGGCTGGATGAAGGTAAGTACTTATGAAGGTTATAAGTGGATCAATCCAGATGGAGAAGAAAGGTTCATAAACAAATCATTCTATGCGTATAATGAGGCTTCATTTAATGCAGCTAAAGCAAACGCTGGAGCATTATATAGTCCACAAAATTTTAGAGTTGTGGATGGAACACCTAGTGGATGGTTGAAGGTTAAAACATGGGAAGGCGAGAAATGGCTGAATCTAGATGGAGAAGAAAGATTCATAAACAAATCATTCTATGCGTATAACGAGCCTTCATTTAGCTCAGGCAAAGCAAACGCTGGAGCATTATATAGTCCGCAGAATTTTAGAGTTGTAGATGGGACAACTAGTGGGTGGTTGAAGATTAAAACATGGGAAGGCGACAAGTGGATGAATTTAAATGCGGAAGATACAGGCGTAGAATTCTACGTGGAAGCTACTGCATATAGTGTAGAAGGTAGTCCACCAAATGAAAGGATTACGGCGTCTGGAATAGACATAGGAAAAAATCCTAACATCAAGTTAATTGCAGTTGATCCTAAAGTTATTAAACTAGGAACGAAAGTTTGGGTTGAAGGATACGGTGATGCAATTGCTGGAGATACAGGTGGGGCTATTAAAGGCAATAAAATTGATGTTCTGTTTCCTACAGAAAAGCAAGCACGTGAATGGGGACGTAAAAAAGTGAGAATTAAAATAATGAAATAGGATATATCTATTCTTTGCTTCGAAAATTATATATTAGACAAAATAAAAGGGAGGATATTTTTATGTTTAAGAAAAGTATAGGAATCTTATTGTTTTTTATTCTATCTATCTCGACATTCAGTATGGTAACTCACGCTGCTAATAGTTCAGAATACGTGAATCAATCATTCTATGGGTATAAAGAACCATCTTTTAATTCAGCTAAAACAAATGGCGGATCAGAGTATGGTGCTCAAAATGTAGGAGTCATGGAAAAAAGAGATAATGGCTGGTGGAAGATTGAAACATGGGAAGGTCCAGTTTGGATTAACTTAAATGGGGAAGAACGTGTCATGGGAGATTTCTATGCATATGATGAACCTTCTCTCTCATCAAAGGTTGCGAATGCTGGAGCGAAGTACGGGCGACAAACATTTAGAATAGTAGATGGAACAACAGATGGTTGGCTTAAACTTAAGACGTGGGAAGGCGAAAAATGGATGAATCCTGCGGCTGAACAAATTACCGTCAACAAAACGATTTATGCATATAATGAGCCTTCATTTAATGCAAAGAAAGCAAATTATGGAGCACCATTTAACCCACAAAATTGGGGAGTAGTAGAAAAAAAAGAAAATGGCTGGATGAAGGTAAGTACTTATGAAGGTTATAAGTGGATCAATCCAGATGGAGAAGAAAGATTCATAAACAAAGCATTCTATGCGTATAACGAAGCTTCATTTAATGCAGGCAAAGCAAACGCTGGAGCATTATATAATCCGCAGAATTTTAGAGTTGTGGATGGGACACCTAATGGATGGTTAAAGGTTAAAACATGGGAAGGCGAGAAATGGCTGAATCTAGATGGAGAAGAAAGGTTCATAGAAAAATCATTCTATGCGTATAACGAGCCTTCATTTAGTTCAGGCAAAGCAAACGCTGGAGCATTATATAGTCCGCAGAATTTTAGAGTAATAGATGGGACAACTAGTGGATGGTTGAAGATTAAAACATGGGAAGGCGACAAGTGGATGAACCTAAACCAAACAGATTCTGGTTCTTCTGGAGTAATTGATTTAGCTTTAAAACAACTTGGAAAGCCGTATGTTGAAGCTGGGACAGGACCAAATGGATTTGATTGTAGTGGCTTTATTTATTACGTATTTAAAAATAATGGATATAACATTGTGAGAACAAGTGTTGCAGGATACTGGGGAATGGTTACAAAAATAAGTGATCCTCAACCAGGGGATTTAGTATTCTTACAGAATACATATAAGCAAGGTCCTTCTCATTTAGGAATATATTTAGGAAATGGCGAATATATCCATGCAGCGGATACGACAACAGGTGTAATTAAAAGTAAGATAAACAGTCCATACACTCAGAAGCATTTCTTGGGGTATGCTAGATTTTCAAAATAATTAAATTGGATTCAATAAAAAGACAGTTATCTATGTGAACTACACCCCAATTGTTAGACACAGTCTAACAATTGGAGGTGTAGTTTTTTTATGACTAAATTTACTTCAGAAGACAAAATAAATGCAGTAATACATTATCAAGATGGAAGTGAGAGTATAAAAGATATTGCGAAATCATTGGGAGCGAATCACGAAGTGGTTCGCATGTGGATAAAACAATTTGAATATCATGGAATCCAGGCCTTTGAAAAAGGCTATACAACGTATTCTGCACAGTATAAACTAGACGTACTAAATTATATATTCGAAAATGGGACGTCTCCAAACGAAACGGCAGTTATTTTTAATATTTCTTCACCTGGACTTATTAGAAAATGGCGTATTCAGCTACATCAAAAAGGAGTAGACGCCCTTAAATCGAAGAAAAAGGGGCGTCAATCTATGACTAAGGACAATCAAAAATCAATTAAGAAACAAACACAAACAGAAGAGTCAGTAGAAGCATTACAAGCTGAATTGGAGCGTTTGCGTATGGAGAATGCTTATTTAAAAAAGTTGAATGCCTTAGTTCAAAACAAGGAAAAATCACCAAACAAGATAAGGCGCAAGTAATCTATGAACTAAGGAAAGCATTTCCGGTGCAGGCACTTTTAAAATTAGCAGAACTCCCACGAAGTACATATTATTACTGGATACAGAATTCTAATCGGCCAGATAAAGATAAAGAGCTAAAGATCTTAATTCAAAACATTTACGATGAACACCAAGGTCGTTATGGATATCGCCGTATTCGCGATGAGTTAATGAACCAAGGACATAAAATCAACCATAAAAAAGTTCAACGAATTATGAAAGAGTTAGGTTTAAAGAGTCTAGTTCGTATGAAAAAATATCGCTCGTATAAAGGACAAGTAGGTAAGATTGCGCCAAATATTTTAGAACGTAATTTTAAAGCTGAAAAGCCGAACGAAAAATGGGTTACAGACATAACAGAATTTAAATTATGCGGCGAGAAGCTCTACTTATCACCGATGTTAGATCTATTTAATGGAGAGATAATCGCTTATACAATTGATTCAAGACCAACCTATTCACTTGTATCGAAGATGTTGGAGAAGTCTTTTCAACAATTGACAGAAGAAGACGAACTCCTTATTCACTCTGATCAAGGCTGGCATTATCAAATGAAGAAGTATCGGCACGCCCTAAAGGAACGCAAGATTACGCAAAGTATGTCTCGTAAAGGGAACTGTTACGATAATGCGGTTATTGAAAGTTTCTTTGGTATTATGAAATCTGAATTTCTTTATCTAAAAGATTTTGAAAGCATAGAACACTTTAAACAAGAATTTGAAAAATATATCGATTATTATAATCACAAAAGAATTAAGGCAAAACTAAAAGGCATGAGTCCGGTACAATATCGAACTCATGCCCTAAAGGCTGCCTAATGAAACGACCTGTCTAACTTTATGGGGTCAGTTCAATGGATAGCTGTCTTTTTATTATTTGTGTTGACTTGACTACTTATATATATTCACAAGCAAAACAACATAATATTAATACGGAAAAATATATTAATATGAATTTTTGCATATTTTAAAATTCAATATATCCCTTGAAAACTTTTAATTGTATAATATATTTTGTCATATTTTTAGATTTTTCGACATAAACCAACAAAAATAGAGAACGTATTGGGAGAAGACATTATGTATACAAAACTATTAAAATCAATTACATCATTATCACTGATTGGTGGTGCGTTGTTATATACAAATGGCAGTGGTGTGAAAGCTGCTGAAGTGGGTGTTTTTTCTGATGTGCCGACATCACATTGGTCATATCCTGCGATTAAAGATTTAGCGAGTAAAAATATTATTTCCGGTTATGGGAATGGGATATTTGGTTTTGGAGATGTTGCGACAAGGGAGCAAGTTGCGGCTTTAATTTATCGAGTGTTAGTACCAAATAAACAAGGCGGTTCGTTTAGTAATGATGGAACTCGTTACGTATTAAAGGATGGATCTACGTTTAAAAATCCTTACGGTGATATTAATCAAAGTTCTACAATGTTCCCAGAAGAGGTATTAACTTTAACGAATTTAGGAGTTTTTAAAGGGGATGAAAATGGCCAATTTAGACCGAAAGCTTCTGTGAGTCGTGCGGAAATGGCACAAATTCTTACAAATGCTTTCCATCTTGCGGCAAAACAAAAACATACCTTTAAGGATGTTCCAAATCCATTTTGGGCAGAAAACGCAATTAGTGCAGTGCAGTCAAATGGAATCGCAGATGGCACAGGGAACGGGAATTTTGAACCGTATGGCACAGTAACACGTGAACAGTATGCACAGTTTTTATATAAAACTTTGAAATATAAAAATGCCGATGTGAAAGACACAGGAGATGCGGCATTATTAACAGCTTTTAAAGAGGAAGTACAAAAGCGTATTAATACATACGAGACAAATATTACACTTCCATATAAAACGAAAAACAATAATACAAACGAAGTGATGAATACACTTTTTAACGCATATAAAGAAGTTGCAAGTAAAAATGAGTATACAAATAATAATAGATCAAATGTTTCATATGGACTTTCTGGGTCACCTGGAAATTATACATTTACGCTTAAGATTACATATCGTGAAACGAAAGAACAGACGGAATATGTCATGAAACAAGCGAAAGCAATCGTTTCTTCTATTACTCAAGTTGGAATGGATGATCACGAAAAAGTGAAGGCGATTCATGATTACGTAGTAAAACATGTTTCTTATGATACGTCTTATAAAGCTTACACAGCATATGAAGCACTTGTAAATCGTTCTGCGGTTTGCCAAGGTTACGCACTATTAACGTATCAATTATTAAAAGAAGCAGGAATTGAAAATCATTTCGTGACAGGAACTGGGGACGGACAACCTCATGCTTGGAATTTAGTGAAAATCGAAAACAAATGGTATCATCTTGATACAACATTTGATGATCCGGTTCCAGATGAGCAGGGCCGCGTAACGTATTCGTATTTCAATTTATCAGATGAACAAATCGCAAGAAATCATGAGTGGAACCGCGGAGACTACCCGCAAGCTACAACGAATTATTATAGTACACTGACAAACAAAATTGCGGCAGGTAGTACGAAAACGCCTGCATATCAACAAATATTAAAAGATACAAAGTTAAACTATTTAGGAAATGAATATATCGCAAATAACTATACCGAATTAAAAAATAAAATGCAGCAACGCTATAGTGCAAAACCAGAGAAAATTGAAGTGCTATACAAGCAATCAATGAATGGTGCACTGCAAGATGTGAAAAAGGCAATTGGTGAAATCGATTATCCGCAAGGGGCAAATCGAGTTTCTTATAAAGCGGAGCCTTACAATGCGAAAGAAGGGTATTCTTTAGTGACGATTACGTTTACGTATTAAAAGCAACCTAGATCCTATGGGATCTAGGTTGCTTTTTTATTATTCTTCGACAAAACATGACAATATATAGATACATTCTTTGCTACTATGAGATGAGAAATCTTACATTAAAAAACTGTTTAAAATAACTAATGCAGATAGGCGGAAAAAAATGAACCGAAAGTTACTAATGGCTTTAACATGCGGTACATTGCTTATGGGAATGGCTGCTTGTAGCTCAAATGAGAAGACTACAACTGAATCAAAACCTAAACAAGAAGAAAAGGTTCAGGAAAAACCGAAAGTTCAAACCATTCAAAAGCAGCAAAAAGATAGTTATGTAGTAAGTGAAGATGAGCTCTCTAAAGCGGCACAGTCGATTGGTGAAATCCAAAACGAGCAAACTATAAATGATATGATGATACATATGTCTTTACAAAAACTCACATTCAATGGGAATAATCTTCATGTTTCCGGTACCCGTGATGTAGGGCGATGGCAAATGACGAAAGAAAACATTCAATACTTAAAAAACAACTTAAATGTTATTAATAATGATGAAAGACCAAAATATGAATCTATTCTGAACAAATGGTATGATGGAGAGTTCGAATCTGTAGTTAAAGACTTTGAAGAAATTCATTATTTACGTTCAGGAAAAAAGAAAAGTATGGAGGGATCTAAACTAGCTAAAAAAACTGATAGTGATGAAAAAGAATTTATTCTCCATTTCTTTGGCCAAGAAGGATTAGATATCCATAATAAAGAGTGGAAACAGGGCGAGTTATAGAAATAAAACTGAATTTCTCTTCACTAGGAAGTACAATGTTTTACGGAACAAAAAAATGATGAAATGCCCTTAAATATAGTCCCATTGGGAGATTGTCTATACTGAGATTCAATAGATACACAGTAATGCTTATCTTTCTAGCCATTGACACAAATGCTGCATTATCTATGTGGATCAAGTAGTGTTTTTTTTAGGTGTCTTCACTGCTATTATCTTCTTGTTAACCGTTGCATGGACTACAAAAGGATTTCATACAGACGGCCAGCATAAATAAATTATTGTATTTCTCAATAAACAAAACAACTTAACGTGGTAAAATAATAGTTGGACGGGAGTCCAATACATATTATTAAAATTAAGATGGTTCAAGTCGGAGGAAGGCACCTTAGGGTGTCTATTCTTTTTTATAAAAAGAAATTTGTACGTTTAGACGCATTTTAAATACAAAATAACCGATTCCTTATACGTTAAGAAACCGGTTATTTATTTTCCTACTTTTTTAGAGGGCTTTTTCTTATAATGGTCTTAAATCATAAATAAAAGATAGAGTAAAAACTATATACGAAATAAATGTAACGAAAACAAGAAAACATATAAACTGAGAATTAGATACATATTGTTCTATTCTTTTTTTCATGTTAATTCGTATTATTTTTCAAATGTGAAGTATCAATTGGAATTTGAGCTTTCCAAGATCCATTTACTTTTCCAATTCTAGTTATATTTACGTCTAAAGTAAGAGGCTGTTTAAAAACGTCTTTTTCTTCATTAGTTATAACAAATGTAGCAACACCTTCGGGTCTATCATTATCACGGATGCCTATTTTATCTTCCTTTTGACCTGCTGCCACAAGTTCAAAAGGAAGACGATCATCTGCATCATGGATAAATGATAGTCTCCCATCATGTTTAATCTCAGGGTTTTCCTCTTGTTGTCCATTAATTATACCATCACTTTGGAGATCTAATCCTGATGTATCAAATTCAAATGGTACTAAACTTCCGTCAGCTTTTTCCATTCTATAATGAACTGATATACGTGAATCTGCGATAAATAATTCTTTGAGATGTACAGTAATACCTTGATCTGTAATTTTTTCATCAATAGGAATATATTTACCATTCTTCATCATATCTTGTGTGATACCATTTTCATCTTTTATTCCTTCATTTACAACTTTATCATTTGTAATTGCATCAGAAAAATATGAAGCGACATTTGTAGCCGCCACTTGTACTTGTGGAATCATTGCTGTTGTGAAAAGTGCAGCTGCAGCTACTGCTGTATAAATGAAACATTTTGATTTTTTACTCATGTTTGTAAAGATGCCTTTCTTTTGTTGTTTTTTGTAATTTATATTAGAAACGTTGTCTAACTTGGAACGACTTTCAAATGTTTTCCATGCTTGTTCTATATCAATTTTGATTTCTTGTGGTGAATTTGCAGATTCTTCATCTAGCATTACGTTTTCCCATTGATTTAATTTACTAATTTCTACTAATAAATCTTGGCATGCTTCACATGTATCTAGGTGCTTTGTAAATTCCTTTCTTATATCATGAGAAAGTTCTCCATCAATATATGTTTGAATAAACCCGATATCATAACATTTCATTTGTTATGCCTCCTCTATTTGTTTATAAATCTTGCGGAATTTCATTTTGGCTCGGACTAATAATGTTCCTATAGAAGATATTTCAATTTGAAGTACTTCTGCAATTTCTTTATATTGAAAACCAGAGAATTTCATTAGTAAAAGGGTTCGTTCTCGATCATTCATTTTATTTAGTGTCGTTTGGACCTTTGTAATTTCTTCTTTTCTTATCCAATCATCGTCTAATGATGATACATTTTGTACTTCATGGTATTGTATTTCCTTATCAATCTTCGCTTGCTGCCTTTTTTCAAATCGAAAATGGTTATAAGCTACATAAGTAGAAGATTTAATCAACCATCCAGGTATATTTTTAATTCCTTTCCAATCGCTACGATATAATTGTAAAAATACTTCTTGTGCTAACTCTTCAGCGATAGATTGATCTTTAACAATCCATATAATCTGTTTCACAGCATAAGCATAGTACTGCTTAAATAAATCTTCAAAGGTCATATTAGAAGCATGACTTTCTTCATTTTCTATGGTTAACATGTTCGTTTAAACCTCACTTTCAATTTGATACCTGTATTATAGAGAAACCAGAAAAACGGATTTTGTGACAGTTTTTCTGGATATTTTTTTATATTTTTTATCTCGCATTAACGGGTAGTAAGACCCCCACCTCAAAATTCAGCGGAAGCAAAGAAGTTAGGTGGGGGGCGGGCTGACCGTAAAAGCCCGATTGGTGTGAGCTAATAATCAGTGGTCGATGAACCCCCCACTGATTAAAGTTTCACTTTATTATGTACTAAAAAAGCATTCATCTGATTAAAAAGATAAATGAAAACATAAAAACTATAATTCTTGCAGTAGTTGTCTATTAATGTATAAAAAACAGTTAGTTTGTTGCCAAATTGTATCTAAACGTACGATTTTCTTTTTTCTAAATGAGAGTCTTGCCTTAAAGAAGATAAAAATTCAATGGATAATTACCATGAATATATAGATAAAGTTCATCCATATATTTGTAGAAAGGAGGCATTCAAATGAAGAGACATGATAATAAGGTTGGTCACTTTACATCTGAAAAAGGAAAGGAAGACTTTCAAATTGCCTACGATGAATCAATGGCACTCCTTCCAAAACCTAACGATACGAAAAATATAAAAACGAAATATGGCACAATTCGTGCTTATTATTTTACTAAAGAGGAAAACAAACATAAGGAACCAATACTCTTACTCCCTGGACGTGGTGCATCTACTCCAATGTGGGTACCTAATTTAGAAGGTCTAAGAGAAAAAAGGCCTGTTTATACGATAGATTTACTAGGTGAACCTGGGATGAGTGTGCAAACGAAGGTGATTGAAAATCAAAAACAACAAGCAGAATGGTTAAATGAAGTAATTGAAGGATTAGGTTTAGAAAGAGTGCATATCGTAGGTGTCTCCATTGGAGGGTGGACAACAATGAACTTGGCCAGATATAATCCTGAGCATATTGCTACGGCTAGTTTATTAGATCCAGTCTTTGTATTTGCGCAAATATCCATAAAAATGATTCTGGCATCTATTCCAGCTTCTGTTCCTATTGTCCCTAAGTTTTTAAGAGAAAAGATGTTAAGCTATGTTTCTGGAGGAGCAGAAGCAAGTGACGATGAGCCTATCGCTAAGTTAATCGAGTCGGGTATGCGTAACTATAAACTGAAAACGCCAGCGCCTGATTTATTTAGTAAAGAAGACTTAAAAAATATTGATATTCCAGTGCTTGCACTTATAGCTGAAAAAAGTACAATGCACAATTCGGTAAAAGCAGTTGAAACTGGAAAAAAATACGTTAAAGATATTGATATAGTTAATTGGAAAAATGCATCTCACGCAATCAATGGTGAGTTCTCTAACGAAGTTAATGCTAGGATCCTTGATTTTTTAGAAAAACATTCTAATGATAACTAAGTTGAAAGTGGAAAATATGTTGTCATAACAACTTCATCTCTATATAGCTATTTAGGGGGTTTAGCTCATTTTTTATTTTGGCATATTTTAATTCTGCTATTTTCATGAATATGTATAATTACATAAAATTTCAGTGAAAAAGAGAGTATACTTTCATATTGTGTAATAAAGGTAAAGCCCGCCTACGGAAATAGGCGGGCTTTTTTTACTTATAAAGAAAAGACAACCTTTAAGGTGTCTTCCTTCGATTTGAAACATTTTACTAGGTTAAGTTTTTGTGATAATAAACTCTTTTAATTGGAATGAACCTACGCAGTACATCACTTTATTCTTAAGCATCATTCTCAACAAAAGTGAAGATTTTCATTATCTTTTTAACTACAAAGGGTAATAATTTAGAAGCTAAAAATGCAAGTATGAAAGCAATTCCCCATGTTTTTATCCATGATTTGAGAAATAAAGCTGTATATCCAACATTCATTGAAACCATGACGAAAGAGATAATGCTAGATATGCCTAAAATCATAAAGATATTAAAAATTAATGGTTCAAATTTTTTATTGATTTTCAACATTAACACCTATTTTCTATATATGCTTTGCTGCCCGATTTCACTAACATCTAATCTTACAGTTTGAAATCTAGGTTGTCCAGTTTGTTTTACTTTGCTGCAATAGCAATTATTGAGATGTTTATTAGTTTGTCTGGAATAGGATCTCCTGTTATTGCTATCCAGCTAAGATTTTAAGTCCGTACCTAAATGAACACTTTATATTTTTTATAGTATCGAAGTTCATTTTGGGGGCGAATGTAATACTACATCATTAAAGTATTAGTTACAATTGAATCTCTGCGCACATAACCATCAAATTAAGCTTAAAAATAAAATAAACTTGCATTTACATAAACGAAGAAATTCTTAAAATATGTGTTTTCATTAAAAATAAGCATACGAAATAGACCCTAGCGGGTTTCATTTTTTTACTTATGCAGCTTTCTTTTGCTTTCTCAATCCACTATTTTCATAGATAACACCCATGATATCTAAGACAGTCTTCTTCTCATATCGATGAGATTTCCGCCCGTTGTTCTGTAGAAGGTATAACAAGCGAATCAGCAGATTTGTAATCTCTAGGAGTCCTTTTTGTATGACTTGATATAAGAGAAATGGATGATCTTGTATCATACCTATCGCTTTATATTCAATTAGTTTTTTTTAGAATTTGGCGCATTTTAAACATTGTAGAGGAACATAGGTAAATAGTGATTATATTTCTATATAGTTGGCACTCTAATCGCTCCTGTTTTACATTACGATAATGGTCTGTTTCGAATTTGTAGTTTTCTGTTATTTTTTGGGAGACTGTATTGGATA
Organism: Bacillus sp. LH1; assembly: GCF_057924895.1. NCBI lineage: Bacteria > Bacillati > Bacillota > Bacilli > Caryophanales > Bacillaceae > Bacillus > Bacillus sp. LH1. The sequence goes on from NZ_CM175007.1 coordinate 1,015,313, forward strand.
TATATGCTAATATAAGTTGGTGATTATACAGAAAACTGAAAAAATGGAGGTAATTATGAAAACTTTCATATATATGGTGAGACACGGGGATTCACCAAAGTTTGGAAAAGAAAAAACAAGAGGATTAACTGAAAAAGGAAAATTAGATGTTCAACGAATAACGGATGCATTACAAGGTGAGGGAATCGACGTTGTTATCTCAAGTCCATACAATCGTTCAATTCTAACTGTTCAGCAGTTAGCAAAGCAAATAGGACAAGAAGTTTTAGTATTTGAGGACTTAAAAGAGAGGATTTTTATTGCTGAAGAGGAACGAATTTCGGATAAAGAATTATTCCCTTTGATAAAAAAGTCATTCTTAGCCCCCGACTTTGCTTTAATGGGGGGAGAGTCTAATGTCGACTGTCAGAAACGTGCTATAAAAGTCTTAAAAGAATTATTAAACACCTATCGAGGACAGAAAGTAGTCTTAGGCACTCATGGAGCTATAATGACTTTGATGATGGGGTATTATGACAGTAAGTATGACTTGAATTTTTTACTACAGACATCAAAACCAGATATATATAGGATGGAATTCAATGGACAGGAATTGGTGGAGGTTAAAAGATTGTGGGAAATTTCATAGATTGAATTTATTCATCTATTGCTTCTCCCAATGACGTGTATTATAAAAAATAGGGTTACTGCGGTAACTCTTTTTCTTATGGAACTAATGGGGGATTGAGTTCAACAATCTAAAAATTTCGGTTCCTTAGCGCACAAAATTCACGTTTTGTTCTTGCTATCCCGAGATGAAATGGGAGGGAATGTTTTTTGGGCAAGATACTTTTAAAGTTATTTTTTAAATCAATCTTATTTTTTTTCTTATGCAGTATTGTTGTTTATTCTATATTTCAGATTATTTTTGTCTTGAGTGTTTCGACAGGATTAGGGAGGGATGATATAGTCGGATTTTCTGATAATAAGTATGTAATTGGCCGTCCACCTGTTAGCTATAATTTATATAAAAAAGATAGTGGAAAAACTATATTAGATAATGTTATTGGTTATAAAAAGGGGAAAACCAAAAGCTATGTTCGGAATGAAGTTGAATTTGTAGTGATAGATGAGATAAAGGGTAGCTATGAACTGTATAAAATACAAAATGCTTCAGAAAAGGATATAGAACGGCTGAAGGAAATGAAGAAATTAGAATAATAGAGACTATCTGAAAGGTAAAGAAGCACACTTGCTATTGTTAGATCTAAAAAATGGTTTAGACTGATAACTGAGTTTTGTTTCATGAAAAGAGTCATTATTAAAATAAAGTATTAGGGGTTCAGTCCCATTGTCATCAAGCTAAAATTTTATCGTACCTCCAGAACGAAATTTTGTGCTAACTTATAATAAAAAAGCTCATTTTCTCGTTTTGGGGTAATTCTGAATTCTTAAGTTGATAAGCATGGCCTCTGCACATTGCATGGGGCTTTTTCATGAAGAAAGGACACTCACGTGAGTGTCCTTTCGATAGTTTTTAGCAGAAGCAAGCAGCTCCAACGATGATTAATAAAATGAACAATACAACTAATAAAGCAAATCCTCCAGCGAAGCCACAGCCACCACAACTACCACCAAAGCCCATAACAGTTCCTCCTTTTAATAGGAAGGGAAAACCAAGGGGTCACTCATGTGTTTTAACGGATTCCATTTACTTTATGCTTTTACGAATGAATGGAGCGGGTCCTTTTCAAAATAGATTTATCCCGCTATTTGTCGGGGAGTAAGACCTCGATTGATGAGGGCAGAATAAAGTTGCACTTTATTCTTAGAAGGAATTCAAAGGCAAAATAGGAGAGTCTATATCATTCTTTAAAAGCGAATAAATGAAAAATAAAATATCTAATAATATAGATAGAAATCCGCTTTTATACCTTTCAATAAAAGAATAATAGCATTATATATTATAAGGAATACTTGTCCTTAATTGTAAATGAAAGGGGGGAATTGGTATGAGTTATGGATATGGTCACCCTCCAAAAAAATGCTTTGAACATCATAATGAAACTTTATCAACGGGTGTATTACGTAGACATTCCGCTACGTTATTTCTTACTGTTGAAGCTATGAATGTTGATCCAGATGATACTCGTAGAGTAACAGTTGAAATGTTTGATTGGTCATCGGGTTCTCCGGTATTGTTACCATTAATAGACCCTTCAACACAAACATTGCCACCTAATCGATATGTTACTTTTCGTTCAGCAGCTCTTCCTCCAGCACTCTTTGCTTATGAAGTAAGAATCATTCGTCCGAAAGATAGAGATGTTGTTACAAATGTTTTTGGTCTTAGTGCAATCGTATTTAACCCACAAGAAGGAAATAATGTTTTACAACATGATTTAGCAAAAATAGACCTTAAATAGATTTTATAAAGGTCTATTTATTGAGCATGATTAAACAAAAGAGTAGGGTGTAATCCTACTCTTTTTTTAACGTTAACTAGAATTTTAAAAGAAATCCTTCATCATTTTAGCATCTTTAATATTTACTATCACACCTTCTACCTTATCTTTCTTCTCATCTTTAGCAATTGTAATTTGTTCCTTATTATCAACCCAAACAAGAAACTCTTCTTTGGAGTCATCTTTATATGTAACGGTAATAGTAGAATGTGCAGATTCTCTCTTTTTTTGATCTAAAGTAATTGTTGTAGGTGTTCCATTTTGAACTGCTGAAACGATAGATTGTATCATTTCTTCGTTATCTGTTTGAGATTTGGAAGTAGTATGATTTGTTGTTTTCAGTATTTCAATGTCTGAAATATTTGCGGAGTTTAATTGAAAGGTATATTGTGCATGTTCTTGCTTAACTTGTGAAGCTTTATCTGTAGCCGAGGTGCTTGTACAACCTATTAAAGTGAAAGATAGAGCGGTTAGTGCGCATATAGATATGATTTTTTTCATAGTATCCCTCCTTAAGATTAATTATAACGATTTTCTGTCAATTTAGGTAGTTATTGTAAGGGGAAGATGTTTTAAAGTGGTAAATGATGTTGTTCATTTTCTATTAAAATTAAAATTCACATAATTTTTTTCATATTTTATGTTTAACATTTCGAAAATAGGTGTACTACATATAATATAACAAATAATTCATTTTAAAGGAGGAAGTTAAAGATGGAAACGAAGTATAGTAAACCTTTTGTATATGAATTTATTACGGAGAAAGAGGTCATGAATGCGGCGAATGATCTAGTGAAGAAAGGAATAGAACAAAAAGATATTTACGTGTTAACACATGAGAAAGAGAGGACAGATAGAATCGCAGATAATGCAGACGTGAACACGATTGGAATAAAAGAGGAAGGACTTGGGACAAGCATTATTAATGTCTTTCAAAAAACGGGAGATCAGTTAAGAAATAAGATGCAGGAGTTAGGGCTTAATGAGGAAGAAGCAAACTTCTACGAAGAAAAGCTAGATGAAGGGAAGATCTTGTTATTCGTTAAAGATTTAGAAAGAGTCGGTGAATGGTTACACGAAAGAAGATGCATGTATTCTATTTAAATTTGTATCCTGTAAATCTATAAATCTATTACGAAAAGGAGATGGGAAATATGAGTGAGAGCGGACTAAAAGAACAAATTACTGGTAAAGTGGAAAAGGCAAAGGGACAAGTAAAAGAAGGAATTGGTGAAGTTACAGAAGATAGAAAGTTGAAAAATGAAGGGAAGTGGGACAAGACGAAGGGAACGATAAAAGAAAAAGTCGGAAAAGTGAAACAAAAGATAAGTGATGGGTTGGATAATAAAGAATAATACATGTTTATCAAGCTTTGGTTACATACCAAAGCTTGATAAATACAATATAAAACGAATATAGGAGGGTTAATTGTGGGACTTATTATTACGTGTATTGTAGGTGGACTTATTGGTGCGTTAGCTGGAATGATTACGGGAAAAGACTTTCCTTTAGGTATAGTTGGTAATGTAATTGCCGGATTAATCGGATCTTGGGTAGGTAGTGCATTATTTGGTCATTGGGGTCCTGAATGGGGAGGCATCTTTGTTCTTCCAGCGTTATTAGGTGCAATCGTCTTTATTTTAATCGTAACATTTTTCTCTAGAATGCTGCGGAAAGCGTAAGTATGATCATGAATAGTAATCTTAAGTTTTTTATATATAGCTATAAGGTTAATAGAGTGATAAATATACATAAAAAAGCATCCAATTAAACTAATTTGGATGCTTTTTTTAATGTAATCTACATAGGAATAAGCGGGGGATGAAGGCCCCCACTCATTGAAATTACACTTTTTATTATGTATTAAACCGTCGTTACTTTTTCACAATTATTTATTCTTACGACCTGCCTTGGTTCTATATGAGATAAGTCCTCGTTATTACCTATATCCACTACAATTGTATTCGTTAGTATATTAATAATGGAACCAACTAATTTTGTAGCATGATCGTGTCGATAAGAAAATTGAACAAAATCTCCCTTTTTAAAGCTGTGCTCTTCCATAGATAGATCCCCCTAAAAATAATGTTTATAGATTATATATACACAAATTTATAAGGTTTAAACATTTGGTAGTATTTTTTACGTGTTAAGCTGAGAAAGGTGTAGAAAATTTATCCCGCTTTAACGGGCAGTAAGACCCCCACCTCAAAATTTAGCAGAGCAAAGAAATTAGGTGGGGGATCAACTGCCCATAAAAGTCCGATTGGTTCAACTAATAATCAGTGGGGGATGAAGAAAACCCCCACTGATTAAAGTTTCACTTTATTTATAATAAAAATAAAAAAATATGTTTAAAACTAATTTTTATGGGTAATTAACATAGTAGTAGTTCGAGATAAGGGGGCGGAAATGATGAATTTGGCAATAAATATTTTGCAAAATGATGTAGGTTATACGGTACAACTTAATGGTGAAATTGATGCATATACGGCATCAGATTTAAAAAATAAGATTATGCCTATTACAAGCGAAAAAGAGGTTCATATTATAGTAGATTTTCATAACGTAGATTATATGGATAGCACCGGTTTAGGTGTTTTTATAGCGCTATTAAAAGCGGTTAAGAAAAATGATGGGAAACTAGAGTTTATCGGTGTATCTAAAAGATTAAAAAGATTATTCGATATTACAGGATTAACGGAAATATTAAATTTGAATTCTGATTTTGAAAAAGTAGAAAGAAGGTGACTAGGGATGATGGAGAGATTTGAAAAGATAGAAATGAAAATTCCTGCAAAGGCAGAATATGTGGCTATTATTCGTTTAACAATGGCTGGTGTTGCGAATCGAATGGGCTTTGCTTATGACGATATAGAAGATATGAAAATTGCTATTAGTGAAGCATGTACAAATATTGTACAACATGCATATAAAGAAGACGTTGGAGAAATTGCAATTGTCTTTGGACTATATGAAAACCGATTAGAAATTATGGTTGCGGATAATGGGGTTAGCTTTGATTTTAATAACTTAAAAAGGAAAGTTGGTCCGTATGATATTAGTAAACCAGTAGAACATTTGCCGGAAAATGGTTTAGGTTTATATTTAATTAATACGTTAATGGATGATATACAAATCATGCATGATGAGGGCATGACAGTTTTAATGACAAAATATATACAAAGAGAGCAGGTGGAGAATGATGGAAATCCAATCTCAACCTACGAATCTTACTAAAGAAGACGTTATTAAACTAATTGCAGACTTCCAACAAAACCAATGTGATGAAGCGCAGGAAAGGTTAGTTGAGCATTATAAAAATCTTGTCTATTCCATTGCATATCGCTATTCAAAAGGCGGACCGATGCATGAGGATATTATACAAGTAGGCATGTTAGGGCTCTTAGGCGCAATAAGAAGGTATGATTATTCGATAGGGAATGCCTTTGAGCCTTTTGCAATACCTACAATAGTAGGCGAAATAAAGAAGTATTTACGTGATAAAACTTGGGGCATTCACGTTCCAAGGCGAATTAAAGATTTAGGCGGAAAAATTAAACTTGCGATAGAGGAGTTAACAGATCATCTGCAACGTTCACCGAAGATAATAGAAATTGCAAATCATTTAGGACTATCGGAAGAGGAAGTTCTAGAGATTATGGATGCGAAAAATAATTATCGAGTATCTTCCTTAGATGATGTAGTTGAAAATTCATCTGATGGAAGTTCGGTAGCGAGAATTGAATCTGTAGGTGAAGTAGAGCAAGGATATGAAGAAACAGAAAGGCGTCTCGTTTTAAAGGATATTTTTAACGTATTAAATGATACGGAAAAGAGTGTTATTCATTATATATTTAGAGAAAATTTAAATCAAAAAGATACAGGGGAACGGTTAGGTATTTCACAAATGCACGTTTCTCGTATTAAAAGACAAGCGATAAGTAAATTGAAGCAAGCCGCATTTTTAGATACATAAAAAATTTAAAATAATGATGTTTAAAACATGAGAAAAGGGGTACTTATTAAGTATAGGAGGAGATATGAAAATGTCACACGATGTGAAAGAACTAATCGAAGGATTGAATGAAGATTTAGCAGGAGAATACGCAGCAATTATTATGTATAACCATAATGCAGCTACAGTTTCTGGTATATATAGACAAGTGTTAAAACCTTTCTTTGAATCTGAAATTAGTGATGAACAAGGACATGCCCTATATTTAGCGGAGAAAATTAAGACGCTAGGTGGTACCCCCACTACGATCCCTTTACGAGTGAAACAAGTAGAAGACGTTAGAGAAATGTTAGAATCCGCTAGACAATCAGAATATGAAACAATTAAGCGTTATGAAACGAGAAAAGAACAGGCAGCGAAATTAAATATGACAGAGTTAGTTGTAAAACTAGAAGATATGATTGCCGATGAAACAAATCATATGGAAGAATTAGATCGTCTTTTAAATGATAAAGCAATGGTGTTAAATTAAAAGTAGAAATTTATAGAGTGAAAGAACAAATTCCTATTTCTAGGGGTTTGTTCTTTTGTTGTATAAATATGTTTGAGTAAGAAATTTTCATTTTGTAACTGAGTATGTAATACTAGAAAAATAGAAAATGATAATAGATTTACATTTTAAATAAGAAAAGGGGAAATAACTTGTGTCCATTTTAATTGTTGATGATAATCCGGTTAACATATTTGTAATTGAGAAGATTTTAAAACAAGCCGGATATCATGATCTTGTATCACTCAATTCTGCACAAGAGCTCTTCGAATACATACATTTTGGAAAAGATTCTTCCAGGCATAATGAAATTGATTTAATATTATTAGATATTATGATGCCTGAAATTGATGGACTTGAAGTTTGTAGACGATTACAAAAAGAGGAGAAGTTTAAAGATATCCCTATTATTTTTGTTACAGCTTTAGAGGATGCAAATAAATTGGCCGAAGCTCTTGATATGGGGGCAATGGATTATATTACGAAACCTATAAATAAAGTTGAACTATTAGCACGTATGCGTGTAGCGTTACGCTTGAAATCAGAATTAAATTGGCATAAAGAACAAGAAGAAAATCTTCGGAATGAACTAGATTTAGCTACGCAAGTACAAAGAAACTTATTAAGTAGCCCATTAAGAGAAGATCATATAAAAATTGAAGCAAGTTACTTACCTTCATTTAAACTAGCTGGAGATATGTATTATTGGTATAAAATCGATGAAAATCGCTACGGTATTATATTATTAGATGTGATGGGACATGGTGTATCTGCTTCATTAGTTTGTATGTTTATTTCGTCTGTATTACGTGAAACAATTAAATGTTTAATTGATCCAGAACTCGTTATTAAAGAATTAAATAAATATATGACCCTTTTACATAATGAAAATGACAATATTCCTTATTATTTTACGGCGATATACTTAGTTGTTAATACAGAAGATAGAACAGTTGAATATGTAAATGCAGGGCATCCTTCTGGATATGTTTTAGTTGATGAAACAAATGTAGTTGAACTAGATCGCGGGAGTTGTGCCGTAGGATTTTTTGATGAAATAAAAGTTAAAAAGACAGTTATACCTTTTGAGAAGAACGCTCAAATATTATTGTTTACAGATGGTGTTCTTGAAGCAATTGCAAATGATGAATTTGAGGCTGAAGAGAAATTACGTACTTTTACAGAAAGAAAATGGGGAGATTTAGAAGGCGAGATAGAAGGGTTTTACAAGGAAGAACAAAAGAAAGCGCAATCAGATGATATGTGTCTCATTATGATACAAACGAATGCGAAATAAAAAGCGTATGAAATCCAAACAGAGGATTTCATACGCTTTTTATTGTATTTTTTGATAAATTTGTTCGCTAGGATTAAATTGGGTATAATGCGGCATTATATTTGAAAAACGAAGAGTTTCTTTATTTCCTAAACATAGAAATCCATTGTGACTTAAACTTTCATAAAATAGTTGCTGCACTTGATTTTGAAGTTTACTTGTAAAGTAAATTAAGACGTTACGACAAAGTATAATATGAAACTCGTTAAAAGATTGATCGGTTACTAAATTATGCTGTGCAAAAATAATGTTTTGTAAAAGTGATGGATTAAAATAAGCAAAACGATTATCTGTTGAATAATAGTTAGAAAATGCTTGTGTACCGCCAGCTTGTAAATAGTTTTTCGTATAAGTTTGCATTTTATTTAACGGGAGGATAGCTTGTTTTGCTTTTTCTAACACATTTGTATTCATATCTGTTGCGTAAATAATCGACTTTTCACTTAATCCTTCTTCGTGAAGTAATATGGACATTGATAATACTTCTTCACCAGTTGCGCATCCAGCATGCCAAATTCTAATTTCAGGATGCTTTTTTAATTCAGGAATAACATGCTCTCTAAGCGCTTTAAAAAAGGCAGGATTACGGAACATCTCAGTTACATTAATTGAGAAATCATTTAATAACTGTTCTAAAACCCCTTCCTCGTGAATTACTTTTTCAATTAATTTTGAAATGGTTGGGATATTAGAGAGCTGCATTCGATTACAAATCCTTCTATAAATAGATGTGCGAGCATATTGGCGAAAATCAAATCCTGATAGTTTAAATACCGCTTCCAATAGTAATTCAATTTCTAAGTTTGTGCGCTCATCCGTATCTACTGATGGATCAAAATTATAATACTTATTTTCCACTCCAACTAAACCTCACTTATTTTATTAACCATACACTCATTACCGAATAGAGTTGATGTAGATTTAATGGTTTACTTATATAATCTGAAGCGCCAGCAGATAAACATTTTTCCTTATCATTTGGCATTGCTTTAGCAGTTAATGCGATAATAGGTATTTCATGTAACCCTAAGTTCATTCGGATATTTTCCATCGTTTCATAACCGTCCATATTCGGCATCATAATATCCATTAAAATAAGGTCAATATTTGTATTGCTTTTTAGTATTTCTAAACACTCTATGCCGTTTTGGGCAGTAATAATGTTGGCATTTTGTTTTTTTAATGCATTTTGTAACGCAAATATATTTCGATGATCATCATCGACAATTAAAATGTTTTTCTCTTGGAAGACGTTATTTGTTTCTGGAGTAACGATAGTTTCTTCAACAACTTCAGCAGGAATAACATCTTCTATCGTTGCTGCGACTTCTAAATTGGATAACTGTATATCATGTAATCCATTTGGAAGGTTAGGAATATATACCGTGAAAGTACTACCTTCTCCTACATTACTCTCTAACGTAATCCAACCACCTAATAATCTCGCAAACTCTTTACAAATAGATAAACCTAATCCTGTACCACCATACTTTCGAATCGTTGCTCCATCTGCCTGTTGAAAGGCTTCGAAAATAAGTTGATGCTGTTCTTTAGCGATACCAATACCAGTATCTTTTACTGAAATTGTAATCCAATCTTTACTGATAGACTGCATATCATGACTTAAATTGGTTGTTTCTATCGAATCAAAATGTAAAGAAACGGATCCTTTTTCTGTGAATTTAAATGCATTGGATAATAAGTTTTTAATAATTTGCTCAATCCGTTTTGCATCTGTATAAAACAGATCAGGAATCGTATCACTGTCCTCAATAGTAAATTCGACATTTTTTTGTGCAGCTATATGTAAAAAGTTTTGATGCATATTGGCTGCCATGTCACTTATGTTCGTTGCCTCAAAAATGATGTCTAGTTTGCCTGCTTCTACTTTAGATAAATCTAGTATGTCATTAATTAAAGTAAGTAAGTCTTTCCCTGATGAATGAATGACAGTTGCTAATTCAATCTCATCGTCGGATAAATTGTTATCATGATTTTCTCTTAACATTTCAGATAATAGTAAAATACTATTTAATGGTGTGCGTAATTCATGTGACATATTTGCTAGGAATTCTGATTTGTATTTTGAGCTACGTAACAACTCGCTTGCTTTTTCTTCTAATTCTAACTTAGTAATTTGTAAGTCAGCTGTCTTCTGCTCAGCCTCTTCAGTTCTAGACTCTAATTGTTCATTCGTTGTTCGTAATTCTTCGGCTTGCATTTGTAGTTCTTCCGCTTGTGTTTGCAATTCTTCTGATTGAACTTGCAACTCTTCTGTCATTGCTTGTGATTCATGTAAAAGAGTTTGAATTCGCATACGTCCCATAATACTATGGATTGTTAAACCTAAATTATCAACAGTTTGGTGAATTAAATCTTGATGTAAATCTGAAATCTCAGTTACACTTACTAACTCCATTACTGCAATCACTTCATCTTCAAATAAGACAGGGATGACTAGTATATTTTTAGGACGTATTTCTAATAATCCAGTAGTAACGTAACGAAACTCTTCAGGTATGTCCCTCAGAATAAAACTTTTCTTTTCTAAAGCAGACTGTCCAATGAAACCTTCACCCATTTTAATGGATTGTTTTCCAATATCAGCACCTTGATCGGCGAAAGAAGCTTTTTTCACATAGTAGACAGTTTCTTCATATTCTTCACGTACATAAAATGCACCGCAAGAAGTTTGCGTTTTTTGTATAATGCCACTAAGAATTTTTTTACCTAACATCTCAATAGAAGATACACCTTGATACATTAAAATTAATTCTGCAAGCTCCGTTTGTAACCACTCTCTTTTTGATATTTCGTCTAGTAGGTGATTTGTTGTATGAGCAAGATCTTTTATTTCATCATGTGTATTTACATGAATTCTTTCCGTAATTTTTTCTTTAGAAGAAATGGATTTAATAGCTTGAATTACATTTTTAATCGTTTTTGTAATGGCATTCGAAATATAGAGTGAAACGATAATAGAAATACAAGAAAGTAAGAACAATAAACTGTATAACCAAATCTCTAATTTATTATTTTCAGTATCTAATTGTGCAGCTCTTTTTTTCGTTAGTTGCTCCTCAGTGTTACGGAAGTTAGTTAGCTGTGATTGTAATGACTGAATTTGAGTCGTGTCGATTGTTTGTACATTATTACTATTATTATTTGCAATGAGTGGGTGAATCTCTTTATTAATCCAACTAGTAATGTTTTCGTTAATCTGTTTTAATTTTTCTTGCTGAGAGGGATTATCCTCTAATAAAGCAAAAAGATCTTGATAATGTTTTTCGTAATCCTTTTCCGCAGAGTTAAGGGATTGCACGTAAGTAGGGTTATTAGAAATGATAAACCCTTTCGCTTTATTTTCAATTGTTAGTAACTCTTTCTCCACTTGATTCGTTAAATTGAGAACTTTAAAATCGTGATCAATAATAAAATTACGAGATTTTTGTAAGCTGGAAATCTCATTGTTTAACATAATGAAAGAAACAAGTAAGAACAAAATGATAACTAAATAACCAGCCATAATTTTGTAGCGAATACTAAATTTTGCTTTCGAGTTCATTAAAAATTCCTACCTTCAAGGTTATTAAAACTTTTCTATTTTAAAGAATGAAAAACGTAATATATATTATATCAGTTTTCATAAGGTCAAACTAGAAATCCCCCTATTGTATTAGGGGGTTCTTTTTTAATAGAGGAAATCATTTTGAAATATAAAAACATATATGAAAGGTAGTAAACGAGGGAATAGAGGATAACAAACATTCTAAGAAGGGAAGAGTGTTCTTAAAGCTCTTTTTGCATCTATTCCTTCAAAAATAAATAATACAAGATCTCTCTTTTTTACAGTAAGGAAAAAGGATACTAGAGTGCTTAAGTTTTTAATAGAAGTAAGTGTTCCGTGTTTACTTATAAATACATTCGTTTGAAATGTTGTCATTAAAGCATAAAAATGATGAATCTGCGTTATTGTAGGTGTTTCATTATAAGAAATAGTAGTAGAGTGAATGGCGTTCATCGTAATATTCCTTTCCATATAGTAAGCATAACAATATAAACATACCCGTTTAAAAAAATGTTAAACATATAAATAAGAAAAAATATAATTATAGTTTTTTACGTTTAGAAAAGGTTAGGAAGGGTATACATATACTACAAAGAGATTAACTGAAGATGAATTGTAAGATGTCTATGTTTAGTAGAGTAGTCTATCAAAATATACTTTTACTTTAAATAAAAAGGAGCCTGGTATACATGAATGAAATGATGATTAATATAACATTTGATTTAATTTACTTGTTAAGTAGTTCACTTGTAGTGCTTTTACTATTCGCTTTTTTCGTAAATGGTTATGTTAATAAGAAGATTAGTGTATACAGAAATGAAGAAAAATAAAGATACATTATATAAAGCTTTAGGAGGTTAATAGTTATGAATGTAGATAGAAAAATAGTAGGTGTTTTTAGAACAATTGATGATGCGGCACTCGTTATTAATGAATTAAATGAAAAAGGATACTCAGCAGATAACATTTCAGCTATTGCGAAAGATCAAAAGGAAATTGAACACCTTGAAGAAAAATCGGGTGAAAAAGTAAATCATGAAACTGCACATAAAGCAGATATCTTTTCAGCAACAGGGCTTGTGGCAGGAGGAGTAGCAGGCGGACTCGGTGGTTTATTAACAGGTCTTGGTATACTTGCCGTTTCTGGAATGGGTCCAATCGTAGCAGCAGGACCGATCGCAGCAGCTATTGGAGGAGCTGGTATTGGCGGAGGAGCTGGAAGTTTAATAGGAGCATTTATAGGATTAGGAATTCCAGAAGAACATGCTAAAAAGTATGAAGAATATATTTACGATGGAAATATATTAATTTTAGTAGATGCAAAATTAGATAATAAGTTAGAAATCTATAAAATCTTTGATAAGCATCATGCTTATAACTCTGATTTCTTTAAATAAAATGTAAACAAAGTAAATATCGTTTTTTGATCTTACAAATTTGGCGCGGCCGAGGAGTCGTATGACTATAAGAGAGGAAGGGCTTATAGTAAAAGATCAAGTTCTATCATGCTATTTAAAAGGGAAGAGGTGTCTTTTCGTGATTGTAAAAATATTAAAGGATAGCAGTAATAGTTTCCTTTGTACAGTTCAAAATAAAAATGGAGACCAGTATGTGAAGAAGTGGTTTCGTAAACATGAAAATAACAAAGAATTAGGACGACCAACTTTTAAAGAAGTAGAAAAGGACTGGAAAGAAAATAAAGAGTCGTTTATGTATCCTAATTTTAAAGCGCTTTATTAAAATGAAACATAATGCGCGTTTCATTCTTACAAAACTGTCACATTCCTGTAAGGTAATTCAATAGATTAGTTGTTTGTTCCATGTCATAATAAAGACATAAGAAAGCTAATTAAAACTACAACTTATTAGGAGAGTGTCAGTCATGATTGTAACAACAACGTCTGGAATTCAAGGTAAAGAAATTATTGAGTATATCGATATTGTAAATGGTGAAGCTATTATGGGTGCAAATATTGTCCGCGATTTATTCGCTTCTGTTCGTGATGTTGTCGGTGGTCGTGCTGGTTCTTATGAAAGTAAGCTAAAAGAAGCTCGTGATATCGCAATGGACGAAATGAAAGAACTTGCAAAACAAAAAGGTGCGAACGCTATCGTTGGTGTTGACGTAGATTACGAAGTAGTTCGTGATGGAATGTTAATGGTTGCTGTAAGTGGTACAGCTGTACGTATATAAGTAAATAAAAAACAGGCTCACCCCTTGAAGTTTATGCTTTGAGGGGGTTTTTTATTTTTCTTTTGTTTATGACTAAAGTTAAAATAGAGAAGGGCCGATGTACTAGCTCGCTTATTTCAAATGTAGTATATTATTTCTTAAGAAAAAGCAAGTAAATGGAAGTTTTTGTATTTAAAGAAGGTGTTAATTTTATGACAAATAATAAAATTGCTATTTGAGGTACGAAGAGAATGAGTGGTATGAATAATTTTAGAAAGTGTATAGTTAATAGAAATAAACGATGGAGTATGTAAAGAGTTATATTACATAAAATTTATTATGAATGGAGGCGGTTACACTATGTTTTGGTTAGGATGTTTTTTAGGATACATTGTAGGTTCTATTATTACATGTGCGCTACTTTACTTTGGATATAGATCCAATGAAAATAAAAAAGCGAATATGCAAAAGGTGGAGGAGAGGAAAATCAATAAAAAAGGTGTATAGTAGGCGAAAGGTAAGGTGATAATGTTGATGCAACAATAAAGGACAGTACATATTGTATATGACTACTATGTACTGTTCCGCTTATTCTTTTTGGATTATGAGAGGTTGTTTCCTGTCTTGCTATAAATTTCATAGGCGAAAAACCCCAATAAATAGCCGATTCCAGATCCTAAACTCACTGCAAGAAGTGAATAATCTGGGAAAAACATGCCGAAAATTAAACCGATTATACAGCCAACAAGCATTCCCATAGGTATTAAACTGTCTAATAAAATTTGAGCGTTTTTTGATTTTTTCTTACCTAAGTTACCGTTGTTATATTTATGTTTAAGGCTACCAATCACATATACTACAATTCCCCTGACTATTAAAACAGGCGCAATTGCCGTGAGTAACCACATGTTAGAGTCTCCTTTCGCTTTTTTAATTAAATTACATAAGCTACTTAAAATTCTATGCTACTAAATGGATTGATAGTTGAATGTACTCAATTTAATAATTCGTTAAAAAAACTTTCCCTTTCGTTTTCTCCGCAGATTGCACAACATCAACCGCCGTTTTCACATCCGCTAAGTCATATGTAGAATGTACTTTCATAAAACGTAATTGCTTATTTTCTACTAAGTGAATTAAATGACGAAACGTCTCTTGCCATTTATATGGTGACACTTCTTTATTCCAATGTCGTAAATGAAATATGTTCGCGTGCACTTTTGCTTTCGTGACAATCTCTGCCCAGTTAACTTGTACACCTGATAGAAGCCCGATCGTTAAAAAGTGCCCGTTTGGATGTACTGAGAAAGCTAATTCATTTCCATCCGGTCCCCCGATAGAATCAATTGCAGCATCCGCGCCGAGCCCGTTCGTTAATTCCATAACGGTTTCATAAAGCGGGGTAGTGGAAGTATCGATTACATATGCAGCACCTAGGCGCAGTAACTCCTCTGTATGCTTATTATTTCTTGTCACGGCAATGAGTCGGAAGTTTAAAATTTGTGATAACTGCGCAAAAAGATGACCAATTGCGGATCCACAAGCATTCACTAATAAAACATCATTACGTTGTAAGTTTAGCGTTTCTGTACATGTAACCCACGCCGTAAGAGGATTAATATACATTTGTGCCGCTGTGAAATCATCGATGGAATCAGGAATAGGAACTACAAAGTCAGCTGATGTTTTCACATATTCTTGCCAAGTACCTTCCCCGCGTAACGGTAACACACGTTTACCGATAAGCTCTCTAGAAACAAAAGCTCCTACATCTTCTACAATACCAACACCTTCATAACCAGGTATGTTAGGTAACGGAATTCTATGAGCGTACGCTCCGGTTATTGGAATTAAGTCAGATGGATTAATCGGTCTAACTAGCATACGGACGAAAACTTCATTATCTTTCAGTGGTTCTATATTTTTATATTCAACTTGTAATACGTCTTTTGGATTGCCAAACTTATGAAATTGAATGTGTTTTCCACGCAAGATAGATGTTCCCCCTTAGTTTGATTGAGTTTATTATAGCATTTTTGGTTTGGTTGGTTATTTTGTTAATGATAAATAGGGTTTGTACAATGGTAAGTAAAATAGATTTTAATTTACGTATTTATCAGAATTTTATAAAATGTGTATATAACTATGAAATGGGGGAGATTTCTTCATGTGTACTAGTTTGACGTTACAAACTAAAAATTTCCAACATCTTTTTGCGAGAACAATGGATTTCACATTAGATATGAATCAGGAAGTAATAATCATTCCTCGGCGTTATCAGTGGAACAATATAACTGGTGAAACAATCCGAACGAAAAAGGCTGTTGTCGGAATGGGAATTAATTTTGGAGGAAGGGTCATGATGGCAGATGGAGTAAATGAAGCTGGTATGACATGTGCAACTCTCTATTTCCCAGGATTCGCTACTTATAGTAGTCATGTAGATAGCAATAAAACGAATGTAGCACCATTTGATTTTGTGACTTGGAGCCTCACGCAGTTCAATTCTGTTGAAGAATTAAGAAAATCTATTGATAGCATTGCCTTTATAGATGTGCCATTACCAATTTTAGGGGTTACTCCACCGCTACATTGGATTTTAGCAGATAAATCGGGAGAATGTATTGTACTTGAGCCGACAGCTGATGGAATAAAAGTGTATGACAATCCAATAGGAGTGATGACTAATAGTCCGGAGTTTAGTTGGCATTTACAAAATTTAAGACAATATATTGGTCTTAAATCGCAGCCATTTGCGCCAACGGAGTGGGGCGATGTACCATTAAGTGCTTTTGGCCAAGGTTCAGGATCGATGGGACTTCCTGGAGATTTCACACCGCCATCAAGATTTGTACGGGCAGCATATGGCAAACAAAACATTCAAAGTATAGAGAACGAAGAAGAGGGGATATCGGCTATTTTTCATATTTTATCGAATTGTGAGGTTCCTAAGGGGGCAGTAATAACAGAAGACGGTATATTAGATAATACGATCTATACAAGTGCAATGTGTATGGAGTCTGGAACATATTATTACCATACTTACGATTGTAGACAAATTATAGCCATTCATTTATTCAATGAAGATTTAGATACAGCTGAGATTAAAACGTATCCGTTTCAGCGGAAACAAAAAATATTTTATGAAAACTGAAGCGCCCCTGAAAAAGTGAGACTAATCAAAACACCTCCATTTAATTTGCATACTTAGTATGCGAATTTAGGAGGTGTTTTTTATCATTTACCAATATTCAGGTTTACTTCTTGCTATTCTATTAAGCCGAAGCTCTCTTCATTCTCTCAAGTAAACTAGACAACACATGCGTACGATAAGATTCTAGTTTTTTACCTTCATAAGTACGGATACCTAATTTTTTAAGTTCTTTTACATACCAACCTTTGCTTCCGAAATACATGTGATCGCTCCCCTTCAACTTTGTTTTTATTTATCCTGATTGCATATGGAGGTACAGGAATTATAATGAAGGAAATGAATTTCGCGCGAAAATGGTTAACTTTGTTGCAAAAGACATATATACTAAAGATAGTATACAACGAGGTGGACAAGACGTGATTATAGAGAAGCACGAAATTCAAATTGACCAAATTACTAGCGGTAAAGTGAATATCTTTACTTTCTATAGAAATAGAAAGCAAATTGATGATCATTTTTTACGATTGCAAGAACCATCGCTTACAGCAAACTACTTCTTCCATTTTCATTTTGATGCAGAGAGCTTGCATCTACTGCAGAAAGAGTTTCCGAGCGTATATCCGTACGACGGTAGTGAAACGATTCACGACTGGACGGAAAAGATGAAAGCTGAATTGCAACATCAGATCCAAACAGGAAAATGGAATAAACGCGTACGTATCGGTAATCGCATTCTAGATGTGGTGTTTACGTGGTGTGACGAAGATATAGTAGAGTGAAAAAGAAGCGGATGACGCTTCTTTTTTTTAGCGCTGGAATAAAACGAGCTTACCTGCAGTAGATGTACAGCGATGTGTTTTTTCATACAATCCTTTTTCTTGTAAGATAGATTCACCTTTTGCTTTTGCTTCTTTTTCAGTTGCCGCCTCGAATGATTCGTCTAATGCTTTTGAACCATCTTTTTCAAAGACTGTTAGAACGTATACTCCCATGAAAATTCCCTCCAATAATTAAAATCAGAATCTTATAATTATTTTGACATAAAACGCTACAATATGCAAAGAAATATATGACATTGCGTGGTAAAATAGAATGAAACTTTACTCATCGAGAATATTTTTATTCTCGATGAGTATTAGTTTTCAGCGATTTTAATTTTAATAAAATGAAACTTTTGAAAGATAGAAAGGATCGTTATTTGTGAAACAAGTAAAGTTTATACATGCGGCTGATTTACATTTGGATAGTCCGTTTAAAGGGATGGAGATGAATGTTGGGCAGTCTGTTTGGGAGAGAATGAAGCAAAGTACGTTTGAATCATTTGAGCGTATTGTTGATAAAGCGATTCAAGAGCGCGTTGATTTCGTATTACTAGCTGGGGATTTGTATGATGCGGAGACGAGAAGTTTGAGGGCGCAAGTGTTTGTGCGTGAGCAAATGAAGAGACTTTCGCAGTACGATATCCCTGTTTTTATTATTCACGGTAACCATGATCATTTAGGGGGAAGCTGGGCAGCAATTAAGTTTCCGGAAAATGTTCATGTATTTACTGAGCCTTATGTAGAAGAGAAATCATTTTATAAAAATGGTGAGCTATTAGCTTCTATTTATGGTTTTAGTTATTTGCAGCAAGCGGTAACGGATAATATGACAGCGCAGTATACGAAAATGAGTGATGCGCCTTTTCATATTGGCATGCTTCACGGAAGTGTGGAAGGAGATGCAGAGCATAATCGCTATGCACCGTTTCAAATTCGTGAGTTGAAAGAAAAACAGTTTGATTATTGGGCTCTTGGCCATATACATAAACGTGAAATTTTATCAGAAGAACCATGCATTATTTATCCAGGGAACATACAAGGTCGTCATCGTAAGGAAACAGGCGAGAAGGGTGCGTACCTTATTGAACTTACGAAACAAGGAACGCAATGTTCATTTTTCCATACGGCAGATGTTGTATGGGATGAAATCGAAGTTTGTATTGATAGACTTGAAACTGTTGATGAACTTATGACGAGCCTATCTACTGCGATGAATGAATGCCGAAGAGAAGAGGAAGGTACGCTATTAACTGTCGTATTCACAGGACAAGGTCCACTTTCACCTTATTTGCGTGACGAAAAGCGCGTGGAAGAGATTTTTCACATTTTAGCATCTGGCGAAGAGCGAAAAGATTTTGTATATGCGATGAAGTGGAAAAATGAGACGGTTTCTTTTGCGGAAATCGAACGTTTGAAAGCGGAAAATCATTTCGTCGGTAGTGTGCTAAAGGAGTTAGAAGCTTTTAGCAATATGGACGGCGTATTGCGCACCATTTGGACATCTCCTGTAGCGCGTAATAGTATTGAATCTTTTACAGAAGAAGAGAAGAAAGAGATTCAAAAGGAAGCAGAAAATATTATTTTAGAGCAATTATTCCAGCAAGAGAGGGATAAAAAATGAGAATTGAAAAACTCCATATTTATGGGTACGGAAAATTAGAAAATGTGGAAATGGATCTTTCATTGCTGACGGTGTTATACGGTGAAAATGAAGCGGGGAAATCGACAATTCGCTCATTTATGAAAAGTATTTTATTCGGTTTTCCGACGAGAGGACAGCGCCGTTATGAGCCGAAAGAAGGTGGTAAGTATGGCGGTGCGATGACTGTGCAAACAGAGCAGTACAGTCGTTTGAAAATTGAGCGATTGCCAAAGACGGCAGCTGGCGAGGTGACCATTTATTTTGAAGACGGGAAAACGGGCGGAGAAGAAATTTTAAACGATATATTAAGCGGGATGAATGAAAGTTTATTTGAATCTGTCTTTTCATTTGATATGCATGGCCTTCAAAATATTCATCAGCTTGGCGAAGCGGATATTGGCAATTATTTATTTTCGGCAAGTGCAGTCGGAAGTGATGCGCTATTGCAGTTAGATAAAAAGCTAGAAAAAGAAATGGACCAGCGCTTCAAGCCGAGTGGTCGTAAACCAGAAATTAACGTGTCATTGCAAGAGATGAAGAAACTTGAAGAGAAGATGAAAGAGTGGCAAGGAAAAATTGGCACGTATGAAAAACAAGTAGAGCAGTTAAAAGAAAGTGAAGAGAAGCTTGCTTCTGTTCGCGTGGAGAAAGAGAGTGCAGAAAAGCGAAAGCAAGATTATGAAATATTAGCAGCGCTTGAGCCACTCGTTATTGAAAAACGTGCGCATGAGAAAGTGTTAGAGAACGAGAGCGGACAGTTTCCTGTAAACGGAATAGCGCGTTATGAAGCAATGAAGGCGAAGATGGAGCCGCTTCAATTACAAGTTGATTCGCTCCACAAGAAAATTGAGACAGTGCAATCGGAAATTGCCTCGATTCAAATAGATGAAGAGTTTTTACAAAAAGAAAGTTATGTAGAAGAACTTCGTATGCAGCATATGTCTTACGAAAATGCACGCCAAGAAATGCGTGATATGAGCGGGAATATTACGAATATAAAAGAAGAAATCGCAGAACTAGAACAGCAAATTGGTACTACTTTTGAAAAGGAAACAGTTCTTTCATTTGATATGAGTTTGGCAACGAAAGAGTTAATTACGCAAACAGTGCAAAAGGCGCGCGAATTAGAAACGCAAAAAGCACAGCTCGATGATCGTTTTAAAGTAGCGCAAGAGCAATTAGAAGAACAAGAAGAAAATATAAGACAGATTAAGAAACAAATGTTAGTGGATGAAGAGAGAAATGTGTTAGTTGAGAAAGAGAAATCGTTCCAAGATGCGGCGTTTATCGGTATGGGCGCAGAGAGAATGAAGCGCAAGTATGAGGAAAAAGCAGGAGCAGCTAAGCAAAAGAAAAAGCAGTGGCAAAGAGTTTGTCTTCTGTTACTTCTTATTAACACAGGCGTTTTATTCACAAGCTTATTTATAGATAACCGAGCGCTCTTATTTATTAGTGTCATTGTTTTTGTAGGGATTGTTCTCGCCCTTGTTTTATATAAAGATCCATCAAATGGATTACAAGAAGAGCTCCTTACACTTCAGCAAAGTGCCGGCGGGAGACAAAGTGAAGAAGCGATGTCTGTTCGCTATCAGTTAGAAAAAGATGAAGAGATACGTAAATTATTTGAGCGCGAGTCTTATAAGTTACAGCAGTTGGAACGAGCGTATGATAAAGTCGTTTCATCGTATGAGGAATGGGAGAGAGAAACGTTCCAGGCGGGAGAACAAGTCGATGCATATAAAACGCGCTATATGTTTCCTGAATTTTATACGTATGCACACATATTGCCGGCGTTTGAGCGTATGGAAAAAATGCAGCAATTATATCGTGAATTAGAGAAACAAGGCACGCGAAAATCTTCATTATATGAAATGATTTCGCAATTTGAACATAAACTAGAAACTGTTATCGGTAGTGCGGAGTATAGTAAGCTACACGAGGCACAAAGCCGTATGCAAAATGAGAAAGAGAAGCGCCAAACTTGTAAGCAGTTAAAAGAAAAACTGGCGGAATGGCAAGAAGAATATGAGTTTATGCAAGAACAATTAAAGCAATTACTAGTAGAAAGAGACAGTTTATGGCATATTGCAGCGTCTACAGATGAAGAGATGTTTTTAGAAGCAGGTAAACTAGCGGAAAAACGTGAAGATGCAGAGAAACAAGTGGGGCGTTTATTACCGCAAATTGATCTGTTAGAACAGCGTTTAACGGGTTTATCATTAGCTGAACATTACGAAGCTGACGGTTATGACGGAAAATTAAAGCAAGAACTGACAGTCGTGCAAAACTGTCTGGCGCAAGAGAAAGAACTGACAGAGCGTATTGCGAAACATCGTATGGAAATTGCGAATTTAGAAGAAGGTAGTACGTACGGCGATTTAATGCATGAATGGGAAATGAAAAAAGCGCAAGTGCGTGAACAAGTGAAGAAGTGGGCTGCTTATGCGGCCGCAAAAACGGTGTTAACGAAAACGAAGCAATATTATCATGAAGTACATCTTCCTCGTATTTTACAAAAGTCAGAAGAGTATTTCGTCTATTTAACAGGCGGACGATATAGTAAAATCTTTTCACCGTCAGAGTCAGAGCCGTTTATTGTAGAGCGTAACGATGGTATGCGTTTTTACAGTCATGAACTAAGCCAAGCGACAGCGGAGCAGTTATATTTATCGCTGAGATTTGCACTAGCAAAAACATTTGAGCATGATTACCCATTTATTATTGATGATAGTTTCGTGCACTTTGACGCGGTAAGGACGAATCGAACGATTGAACTTATAAAGGAAATTGCAAAGGATAGACAAGTCATATTCTTTACATGTCATGCGCATTTACTCGCCTATTTTACAGAAAAACAGATTATAAAATTAACACATATGCGTAAAGAAAATGAGTTGTAGTGTGCTATACTAAAAGTAACTGATTTGGTGGAGGAATTCGAATGAAAAAGAAAATTGCAGAGTATGAAGTTGGTGAACAAGTCGATATTTTCTTGTTAATTAAAACAGCGACAAAAGGTATCGCAAGCAATGGAAAGCCGTTTTTAACAGTAATCTTACAAGATCCAAGTGGAGATATTGAAGCAAAATTGTGGGACGTATCACCAGAAGTTGAGAAACAATATGTAGCGGAAACAATCGTGAAAGTAGCTGGAGATATTTTAAACTACAAAGGACGTATTCAATTACGTGTGAAACAAATCCGTGTTGCGAATGAAAATGAAGTAACAGACATCTCAGACTTCGTAGAAAAAGCACCAGTGAAAAAAGAAGATATGGTTGAGAAAATTACGCAATACATATTTGAAATGAGAAACCCGAACATTCAACGTCTAACAAGACATTTATTAAATAAGCATCAAAACGAATTTTTAGACTATCCAGCAGCGACAAAGAACCATCACGAGTTCGTATCTGGACTAGCTTATCACGTCGTATCGATGCTTGATTTAGCGAAAGCTATCTCAAATCTATACCCATCGTTAGATAAAGACTTACTATATGCAGGCGTTATTTTACATGACCTTGGTAAAGTAATCGAATTATCTGGCCCAATTTCTACAACGTATACGTTAGAAGGAAATTTACTAGGCCACATTTCGATTATGGTGAACGAAATTGGTAAAGCGGCAGACGAATTGCAAATCGATGCAGAAGAAGTATTAATTCTTCAACACATCGTCCTTTCTCACCACGGAAAAGCAGAATGGGGTAGTCCAAAACCACCATTAGTAAAAGAAGCAGAAATTCTGCATTACATCGATAACTTAGATGCAAAAATGAACATGATGGACCGCGCATTAGGACGCACAAAACCAGGCGAATATACAGAGCGTGTCTTTGCGCTTGATAATCGTTCGTTTTATAAACCGTCGTTCCATAATTAATAGTGTGAATAAAGTGGCCTCATTAAGTTTTAAAAGCTTAGTGAGGCTATTTTTATAGGAAGTAAATAGTATGATACAAAAAATATCTCGAATTTGAGATAAATCTCTTGCTTTTTAATCACTTGAGGTGTAAAGTGATAGTAACGAAAGCGATTGAGTCATATGAAAAACATACACTCAGTTGTTTTCGATTAAAAACAAAGTAACTTATACAGTAAAAACTAAGATGAATTTACAAAAACATAATTAAGAATAAATTGAAAAGCTAAAAACCATATTAGTTGTGGGAAATGTTATTTTTTTAGTTATCACTTGACTAGTAAAACGAAACGGAGGAATAACCAATGTATGAAATTAAAGGGCATCATCACATTTCAATGGTTACGAAAAATGCAAATGAAAATAATCACTTTTATAAAAACGTGCTTGGCTTACGTCGTGTGAAAATGACAGTAAACCAAGATGATCCGTCAATGTACCACTTATTTTATGGAGATAAAACAGGAAGTCCAGGCACGGAATTATCATTTTTTGAAATTCCATTAGTAGGAAGAACATATCGCGGCACGAATGCCATTACTCGAATTGGATTACTCGTTCCTTCACAGGAAAGCTTACATTACTGGAAAGAACGATTTGAGAAATTTGATGTGAAACATAGTGAAATAACAACATATGCAAATCGTCCTGCTTTGCAATTTGAGGATGCTGAAGGTCTTCGCTTAGTACTACTCGTTTCAAACGGAGAAAAAGTAGAGCACTGGGAAACTTGGGAGAAATCAGAAGTTCCTGCAAAGCATCAAATTCAAGGAATGGGTTCTGTGGAAATGACAGTTCGTAGACTTGATAAAATGGCGAGTACACTTACAGACATGTTTGGTTATACAGAGGTTAGCCGAAATGATCAAGAAGCAATTTTCCAGTCCATTAAAGGAGAGGTTTTTGGAGAAATCGTTGTGAAATATTTAGATGGTCCTACTGAAAAGCCGGGCCGAGGGAGCATTCACCATTTAGCAATTCGCGTGAAAAACGATGCAGAGCTTGCTTATTGGGAAGAACAGGTGAAACAAAGAGGCTTCCATTCTTCAGGAATCATCGACCGTTTCTATTTTAAAAGCTTATATTTCCGCGAATCAAACGGAATCCTATTTGAAATTGCGACAGATGGACCAGGATTTACAGTTGATGGAGATGTGGAACATTTAGGAGAAAAACTTGATTTACCACCATTCTTAGAAGGTCAGCGTGCAGAAATTGAAGCGAATTTAGCACCGATTGAAGAGAAGTAATAGAAGAAAATATATAACTTTAACATATAAATGAAACCCATTGGAGGAATATAAAATGAACCAATTAAAAGGAATTCACCACGTTACAGCGATTACAAGTAGTGCAGAAAAAAACTATGAGTTTTTCACTCACGTTTTAGGAATGCGTTTAGTTAAAAAAACAGTAAACCAAGATGACATTCAAACGTATCATTTATTCTTTGCAGATGATAAAGGTAGTGCAGGAACAGATATGACATTCTTTGACTTCCCAGGTATTCCAAAAGGAGTACACGGTACGAATGAAATTTCAAAAACTTCATTTCGCGTTCCGACCGATGCAGCATTAGAGTATTGGGTGAAACGTTTTGACCGTCTTGAAGTAGAACATACAGGAATTAAAGAGCAATTTGGTAAGAAAACTCTTTCTTTCGTTGACTTTGATGATCAACACTATCAATTAATCTCAGATGAACTTGATAAAGGAATCGAATCAGGTACACCATGGCAAAACGGACCAGTTCCATTAGAATATGCAATTACTGGTTTAGGGCCTGTATTCATCCGGATTGCAAACTTTAGTTTCTTCAAAGAAGTGTTAGAAAAAGTTTTATTATTTAAAGAGGTTGCGCAAGAAGGAGAATTCTATTTATTTGAAGTGAATAAAGGTGGAAATGGTGCATCTGTCATCGTAGAACATAATACGGTTCTTCCAGAAGCACGACAAGGTTTTGGTACGGTTCACCATGCTGCATTCCGCGTAGAAGATCGCGCTGTATTAGAAGAATGGATTGAGAGAATCAGTAGCGTTGGACTTCCTTCATCTGGTTATGTAGACCGTCATTTCTTTGAATCATTATATGCAAGAGTTGCACCACAAATTTTATTTGAATTTGCAACAGATGGCCCAGGATTTATGGGAGATGAGCCATACGAAACACTTGGCGAAAAATTATCTTTACCTCCATTCCTAGAGCCAAAACGTGAAGAAATTGAAAAATTAGTTCGTCCAATTGATACAGTGAGAAGTACGAAGGAATTTATTAAAGAGTAAAAATAGAGATAGTAAGTAGGAGAGCAAGTAGTTTTAGCGGAGTGCTGGAACTGCTTGCTTTTTTATTTATCTTAGTAAGTTTTCTGACAATTATTTCTCAAGTTATCAAAAAGGAAAACTTTGGTATAATTAATTAAAATATTAAATTTTCTGACAATTATTTTTCAATGCATAGAAAAGGAGTGGTAATATACAATTTTGATAATTGTATAAAAATACTAATTTTGGAGAAAAGGGGATGCGGAGTGTATGGGAGCAGATGTAGTAACGCGGGAGCAAATGAAACATTCTTTAGATGATTGGTATCGTGTAATGTTGCAGCAGAATATAGAGAAAGCTACGGAAATGAAAGAGGGGATTGGAAGTAAGATTAGTGGGTTGGACGTGGATCAGGATGTATTGCTTTATCATGCGTTGTTGAATTTTAGATATGATGCATTGGTTGATTGGATTTCAGTTAGAGAAGATAGTTTTGATAAAGTGGAATCTTTCGAAATTCCAATAGAGGGCTTTTTAGCTTATTATTATCACTTCTTTAAAGGGTTTCATTGCACATTAATTTCAAATTATAACGAAGCGAAAGAACAGTATGAGCAAGCTGAGAAGTTATTGAAATATGTTGCCAATCCGATAGAACATGCGGAGTTTAATTATCGGATGGGGAATTTCTATTATCAAAAATATGACCAAGTTCATGCAATAGATTACTTGAATAGGGCAAAAACAGCATTTTTACAATATCCAGGCTATGAAATAAAAGTAGGATTATGTGAAAATGCTTTTGGACTATGTTGTGTAGACATAGATCACTATGAATTAGCGGAAGAGAACTTTAATTCTGCTATGGAAGTATTGCAAAAAGCAGATCAAAAAAAATATATGCTAATGGTTCGGCATAATTTAGCTTGGCTTTATGCTAGTCAAAATCTTTCAGAATTAGCGATTCGTCATATATCTGAGGTGACCAAAAATTACCCAGAACACTTTAAAGCCTTGTTTGTAGAAGCACGTGAACATTACAAATTAGGACAATATAACTTAGCGAATCCAATTGTTGAAAAAGGTTTAAATATTTGTGTTGATTTAGGAGAAAAAGAATTTCAACATAGGTTTAAAATTTTGAAAGAACTCAATGGAAAATCTTCAGTATCAATTATTGAAGATGTAATTTTAGAAGGAATTTCTTATTTTGAGAGAGAAAGATTATGGGATTGTATTCAAGAATACACTGAAATTTTAGCACTGAAATTTTATGAATTTGATGATCATGTTAAGGCAAGTAAATATTTTTATATGAATAATAAGGCTCAAAAAAATATATTGGAAAAGGGAGCGTTAAAATAATGAAGAAATTTCGTTTGGCTATTGTTGGGACTGCATTAGTAGGGGTATTATCAATTGGATTCAATAGTTCTTTTACAAATCAAGCTGTAAATATTGGTGACACAGGAGGGGCACCAGCAAGACCAGACTACGTTAATATTGGTGACACAGGAGGAGCACCAGCAAGACCAGACTACATTAACATTGGCGACACAGGAGGAGCACCAGCAGATAATAAAGGCGACGGCGGAGTAAGCCAACTATAATAACAAAGAAAGGGACTTCAACATGAAGTCCCTTTTTCTATTTTCAGGCCATGTAGAGAAAAGAATTGACTTACTTTAAATATGTAACTATAATAGTTACAAAATAACCATTAGTGACAGAAATGAGTTATATTTTTTTAGTTTAATTGTAACTGTATTGGTTACAATTAAAAAGAGAACATAAAATAACCAAAAAATGTAAAAACTTTTAAATAGCAACAAGAGAAAGGAGACGGGAACTTTGAAACGGTTTAAGTTTTATATGATTAGCGGTATTGTGCTCGTTTTGTTAATTGTTTGTAATTTCGTCGATAAGCCGATTGCGAAGGTTGGAGAAGTGAAAGATACTGTTATGATGAAGCTGAATACGAAAGAGAGTATGGCGCAAATTGATGGGCAGACGATTTATTTTAAACAAATTGGTGAGGGAAAACCTCCTTTACTTATGCTGCACGGGTTTGGTGGTTCTTCTGATGGGTTTAGTGATATTTATCCGGAACTAGCGCGAGACCATACGATTATTGCGGTTGATATTTTAGGGTTTGGGCGTTCTTCTAAGCCAGTTGATTTTCAGTATTCGTTTCCTGCGCAAGTGAATTTATATTATAAGTTAATGAAGAAGCTCGGATACGATCAGTTTGCGGTGCTCGGCCATTCAATGGGCGGAGAGATGTCCCTTAATTTAGCGTATTTATATCCGGATGCAGTGACGCATCTCATCTTGGCGGATTCTACAGGGATAGAGTCTTTCCAGCAAAAAGAAAGTTATGAAGTACCACCGCTATCGACGGACTTACAAACTGTAACTGAGATTGCGAAGTATAATAAAAATGAAGTGAAAAATAGTCGTGAGGATAAAGAGCATTATGATCAGCTTACGAAAATGAGAGAGCGCCGCATTGCGATGGAAGCTGATAAAATTAAGGTGCCGACTTTAATTATATGGGGACGACATGATAAAAGTGTTTCTTGGAAAAATGGTGAACTGTATCATGGGCTATTTGCGAATAGTACGTTTCATATTATTGAAAAAGGATACCACGCACCGTTTCGTCAGGAACCAACTGAGTTTATGGAATATGTACAAGCATTTTTCGCGAAGCATCCACAATAAAAATTTTAAGCATAAATCCACTTCTTTCCTCATAAAGTGAAACTAATAAGGCTTGTCTAAGGAAAGGAATGAAGTGATTTGGAAACTTTACCATGGTGGGTTTATCTTGTAATTGTTGGGATTGTACTAAGTGGCTACATGGTTTTATATACTTCGAAAAAAGAGCAAGATATGGATAATGAGTTTATTGAAAAAGAAGGCGAAGTATATATGAAGCGTTTAGAAGAAGAACGTGAGAAACGTAATCAGGATAGTGATAAGGATTCTGTATTGCTTTAATAGAAATTTTGAAAGGTTACCACTTAGTAGAGATTTTTGGCTAGGTGGTAGCTTTTTTTCTTCTGGGGGAGCAGTATATGTTCATCAAGCTAAGGTTATATTAGTTTAATTTTACATGTATAAGAGAGTCATCATAAACTTTTATTGATGGCATTTATATATATTTTTCTTCATAAGAATGGAACTAGCGGGGATTTTACTGGGGGGATTAACAATGCATAGGGATGAAACTTCATTACATCCTGATACAGGTGTTACGTCTGTAATGTTTGTTGAACGTTCATTAAATGAAATTCGTTTTTGGTCTAGAATCATGAAGGAGCATTCTTTTTTTCTTCGATTGGGATTTAGATGTGAGGATACTCAATTAATTGAAGAGGCGAATCAATTTTATCGGTTGTTTGAACATATTGAACAAATAGCGCATTCTTATACAAATGAAACAGATCCTGAGCAAATAAAAAGATTTAATGCAGAAGTACAACAAGCCGCAACTAATATTTGGGGATTTAAACGAAAAATTTTAGGATTAATTCTCACATGTAAATTGCCAGGACAAAATAACTTTCCACTTTTAGTTGACCATACAAGTAGGGAAGCTGATTATTTTAGAAAACGTTTAATACAATTAAATGAAGGTAAATTAGATGCTCTTCCTGATGCTATTATTAAAGAAAATGTTTTCTTTTTAAGGATTATGGCAGACCATGCTAAATTTATTGGCCATCTTCTTGATCCATCAGAAAGAAAGCTTGTAGATACAGCACGGAATTTTAGCAATGATTTTGATGAATTGATGTATCAAGCAATTGACTTAGAATCTATGAAACCACAATCCCAAACAGCTCCTCTTTTAGATCAATTTTTAGATCAAAATCGCGTGTCAGTTGCATCTCTTCGGGATTTTAAGAAAACAGCACGTGATTTAATTGAGCAATGTAAAATAAAGAGTATCATTCATCCATTATTAGCAGACCATGTTTTCCGTGAAGCTGATAGATTTCTTGAAATCATTGATATGTATGATGTTCATCTTACAAATATTCAATCACAACCTAGATATTAGAAGATAAGGAAAGATACTATTTTTCCTTAAGCTGAGAAGTTACCAATTTATTGTTAGCTTCTTTTCTTTGTGATTAAAATTTTCTTTTAAGGACTACATAAATCCTTTTGACCAAATATGTAATTCTTTGTAAAATGTTATATATGGAAAGATTATGAATATACAGGAAATCTATGGGTAGTAGATTCTAATAAATTACTCGGGGGAAATTTATTAATTAAGTATATTAACTTTTTCACATTAAATTTTACAACTAAAGGGGTAGTAGTAATCATGAAGGCAAAGAAATTAGTAAGTTTAGCATTACCAGTTATGTTATTGAGTGGTTGTATTACAATTGAAACTGATGGTAAGAAAGCTGAACCAAAGAAAGAAGAAACGCAAAAGGTAGAGAAAGAGAGTAAGGCTACTGAAAAAGAGAGTAAGTCAACTGATAGCAAGAAAGAAGATAGCTTATCTGTAGCGAAAGGTGAAGGTACAAACAGTAGTTCATCAAGTAGTCAACAAAGTTCCTCTTCTAATTCTTCAACTGGTAAGGTAACTGGTTCTGATGTTGAAAGGTATAAGGCAGATATCATAAACAGTGCTACTCAAATTGAAGATACAATGAAATTAATTGAAGGAATAGCAGATTCAGACGTAAAATCATACAAACAAAAGAAAAGTGAAATACAACTAAGTTTAGGTGGAGCAAAGGCAACAACGAAGAAACTGAAGAATTTACAAGCGCCCCCTGAGTTACAGGGAGAACAGGCGAAGATAAAGCAATCGATGGAACTGTATGCGGATTGTTTTCAACTTCTCTTTGATGCATTGGACCAAGAAGACGAGAGTAAAATGCATCAATCATTAAGTAAAGCACAAGAAGGTTCAAAACTGTTTGAAGAAGCAGCGAAGAGTATTGGTAGTAAAACCAACTAAAAATAAAGTATTTAAAGGGGTATTTGTAAGTGCAGTTGGTGCAAGTGAAGAGTTAGGAATTAGTTATGGAAACACATTACAAATTTATCAAATGGACGATAATGTTCGTATTCGATATGTAAAACAATAAATAATTGGTGAAAAACTCTGTAATAAATTTTACAGGGTTTTTTGTTAGTTCTAGTTTATTTTTTGTCTTCCTAAGCGCTAAGCATACTAGTATAAGTTGAGAAATGAACAAAACGATAATGATAGGCAGATGATGTAACTCCATAGTAACTGTAACCATCTAAAGCCCAATTCATACACTATGATGGAGGATTTTTACTTCATAACCGGATGAAAAAGGAGTGTAATCATGAAGAAACGTACTGTTAATGAAGCAGGAAGGAATGTGCCACAACCAATCCGCAGCGACGGAGCAGGTGCGATTGATTCTGGACCTCGTAATGTTATGCGGGATATTCAAAATCCGAATATGTTTGTTCCGCCTATAACGGATGCAGGGTTAGTTCCTAACTTGAAGTTTTCATTCTCGGACACTTCTATGATTTTGAAACAAGGCGGGTGGTCTCGGGAGATTACTGCTCGGGAACTACCGGTTTCGACGACGATTGCCGGAGTAAATATGAGTTTAACGGCCGGTGGAGTACGAGAACTACATTGGCATAAAGAAGCAGAATGGGCGTATATGCTTTTAGGACGGGCACGCATAACGGCTGTTGATCAAAATGGACGGAATTTTATTGCTGATGTTGGACCAGGTGATCTTTGGTATTTTCCGCCTGGTATTCCGCATTCCATTCAAGGATTGGAACATTGTGAATTTCTACTCGTTTTCGATGATGGGCATTTTTCAGATTTATCTACTTTAGCTATTTCAGATTGGTTTGCACATACGCCGAAAGAAGTGCTATCGGCTAACTTCGGAGTGCCGGAAAGTGCTTTTCATTCCATTCCTTCAGAGCAAGTGTATATTTATCAGGGAGAGGTACCAGGTTCGCTTGAGAGTCAGGAAGTTCAGTCGCCGAAAGGAGAAGTTCCTTTAACGTTCAAGTACGAGCTTTTAAAACAAAAACCGATTAAGACTCCTGGTGGGAGCGTTCGAATTGTTGACTCTACGAATTTTCCTATTTCAAAAACAATCGCAGCAGCGCTCGTTGAGGTTGAGCCTGGTGGAATGAGAGAACTTCATTGGCACCCGAATAATGATGAATGGCAATATTATTTGACAGGGGAAGCGAGAATGACTGTGTTTCTTGGAAATGGTACAGCTCGAACATTTGATTATAGAGCTGGTGATGTCGGATATGTACCATTTGCGACGGGGCATTATATCCAAAATACAGGTGACGAAACATTATGGTTTTTAGAGATGTTCAGAAGCAATCGTTTTGAAGATGTATCGTTAAATCAATGGATGGCACTGACTCCTAAAGAAATAGTGGAGAGTAATATACATGTTGGGCCGCAAGTAATGGATTCTCTGCGTAAGGAGAAGTGGCCTGTTGTGAAATATCCGGGGTTTTCATATAGTCCGAAAAATGATGAGTAAAAATGAAAATTTGCGTTATTCTTTCTGGAGAATGATAAGAAAGGATGGCGTATTTTTTTATGCTTAATCTAGTCTTAACTAGTATCTGTTCGTTGTATTATTGTTCGGGAAATTATTATAGAAGAAAAATATATGAAATCGACATACTACATAGCTTTATTTTTAGGTGTAACGCACAAGTTGCACAGCTAACGCAACGACAACTCGCTTTACTCTTCATTATGTATTTGTCCATACTAGACGTAGAGAGGTGATAAACACAGTATGATTTTTAGTGAGCGTTTAAAAGAAGAAAGG
The DNA here is from genome assembly GCF_057924895.1 of Bacillus sp. LH1. Lineage (NCBI taxonomy): Bacteria > Bacillati > Bacillota > Bacilli > Caryophanales > Bacillaceae > Bacillus > Bacillus sp. LH1. The sequence continues at coordinate 1,047,988 of NZ_CM175007.1, forward strand.
GAAAAAAGAAATTGGTCGCAAAATGATTTGGCTGAAAAACTTCATGTGAGCAGGCAATCTGTTTCGAAATGGGAGACGGGAAAGAACTATCCGAGCATTGAAATTATTATTCATTTAAGTGATCTGTTCGGTATTACAATTGATGAACTGCTAAGGAGTGATGAAGAATTGACGCAGAAAATAATTGAAGATAGTAAGCAATTGGCGTATCCAAAATGGAAGGTGTTTTTGGATAGTCTATTTATGATAGGAGTATTTTTGTTTATTGCAAAAATCGTTGTATGGATGCTAAATAAGTTTGCTGGAGCAAGTATTACAATTGTAGCAGATGGGCCATATGTAATGAATCTTTTGCCCCTTGTATTCATGATTATAGGTGGTATAGGTTCCGATAAGTTGAAGAAAATATATAAATAGAGGAAAGATTTGAAAGAAATCCCCAACACTGGCTGTTCTTTTCACTTAAATTGTGTACTATAAAGGATAGGATGACATAAAGAAGGGGACATTTAGAATGGAATTTCATGAACAGAAGATTTTGCCGGCAGTGAGGCAAATTAAAGATTTGGAAAAGCTATTACATAGTTCGTATGAATATATCGTTATTTTAGATATTCATGTCGGTCAATTGAAGAGTGTTATATCACTTGCGAAGCAATATTGTAAAAAGGTGTTTTTACATGTGGATTTAATTCATGGTTTGCAGAGTGATGGGCATGCGACGGAATATTTATGTCAGGAGTTTAGACCGTACGGGTTACTTTCAACAAAGGCGAGCGTTATTATGAAGGCGAAGCAAAAAGGTGTTGTGGCAATACAACGCATCTTTTTAATCGATTCGAGTGCGATGGAGAAGAGCTGCAATCTTTTAGATAAGACGAAACCGGATTATATTGAGGTACTTCCTGGAGCATTAACGGATGTTATCGCTGAAGTGAAAGAGCGTACTGGTGTACCGATTTTAGCAGGTGGTTTTATTCGCACTGTAGAAGATGTGGAAAGAGCATTAAATGCTGGTGCGACAGCAATTACGACATCAAAACGTGAACTATGGAAACATTACCAAAAAAAGTGACGAAAATGTGAATTTTTTCGTTGACACCGCTTTCATTTACGGTTAACATTATAGACAAGTTAATAAACGTGACGGAGAAAAGTAGAGATCCACATTTCATTGTTTCTATATAAATTTATATAGAAGCGTGCAAGCTGTGGGTCTTTTTCTTTTGACAAAAACGAATGGCCATTCATTTTACCTCTATCACATTTGAAAGCGTTTAAATTGATTGTGGAGGGATACTATGTCAGCATTTTTAGGAGAGTTAATAGGGACTGCGTTGTTAATCGTACTTGGTGGCGGCGTTTGTGCTGGTGTAAGTTTAAAGAAATCGTTTGCGAAAGATTCAGGTTGGATTGTTATTACAATGGGCTGGGGCTTAGCAGTAGCGGTTGCAGCGTATGCGGTTGGATCAATTAGTGGGGCACATTTGAATCCAGCTTTAACGATAGGATTAGCATTTAAGGGAGCGTTCCCATGGAGCGACGTACCAGGTTATATCGTAGCACAAATGATTGGGGCAATTATCGGGGCAGTTATCGTATATTTACATTACTTACCACACTGGAAAGAAACAGAAGATCCAGGAACAAAGTTAGGTGTATTTGCAACAGGTCCAGCAATTCCGAACACATTTGCAAACCTTTTAAGTGAAATGATTGGAACATTCGTTTTAGTATTTGGTATATTAGCAATTGGTGCAAATAAATTTGCAGATGGATTAAATCCATTTATCGTAGGTTTCTTAATTGTAAGTATTGGTTTATCATTAGGTGGGACAACAGGATACGCAATTAACCCAGCGCGTGATTTAGGTCCGCGTATCGCACACTTCTTCCTTCCGATTGCAGGAAAAGGCGGTTCAAACTGGAAGTATGCATGGATTCCAGTAGTTGGTCCAATTTTAGGTGGATCACTTGCAGGTTTATTCCATCAAGTTGTATTTGAAGGAAAACAAAATTCAGCACTTATTTATGTGATTATCGCAACTGTGATTGTACTAGCAATCTCTTATATGACAAGTAAAAAAAGCGGAAGCAATACAAATAGTAGAAAAGTAGCATAAGGGGGAAACCGATATGAAAAAATATATTCTTTCATTAGACCAAGGAACAACAAGCTCACGCGCAATTCTTTTCAATAAAAAAGGTGAAATTGTTCATTCAGCTCAAAAAGAGTTTACACAACATTTTCCAAAGCCGGGCTGGGTAGAGCATAATGCACAAGAAATTTGGGGATCTATTTTAGCAGTTATCGCAACTTGCTTAAGCGAAGCAGATGTAAAACCAGAACAAATCGCAGGTATCGGTATTACGAACCAACGTGAAACAACGGTTGTATGGGATAAAACAACTAGTAAACCAATTTACAACGCAATCGTATGGCAATCTCGCCAAACAGCTGAAATTTGTGATGAGTTAAAAGAAAAAGGTTATAGCGAAATGGTTCGCGAAAAAACAGGTCTTTTAATTGATGCATACTTCTCTGGTACGAAAGTAAAATGGATTTTAGATAACGTTGAAGGTGCAAGAGAAAAAGCAGAAAACGGCGATCTATTATTCGGAACAATTGATTCGTGGCTTGTATGGAAACTATCTGGTGGTAAAGCACACGTAACAGATTACTCAAACGCATCACGTACGTTAATGTTTAACATTCACGACTTACAGTGGGATGATGAGCTTCTAGAAATGTTAACAGTACCAAAGAGCATGCTTCCAGAAGTGCGTCCATCATCTGAAATTTACGGAGAAACAATTGATTACCACTTCTTCGGCCAAAATGTACCGATTGCAGGTGTAGCTGGTGACCAACAAGCAGCATTATTTGGACAAGCTTGTTTCGGTGAAGGTATGGCGAAAAATACTTACGGAACTGGTTGCTTCATGTTAATGAACACAGGTGAAAAAGCAGTAGCTTCTGAGCACGGTCTATTAACAACAATTGCATGGGGAATAGATGGTAAAGTAAACTACGCATTAGAAGGAAGTATTTTCGTAGCGGGTTCTGCAATTCAATGGTTACGTGACGGAATGCGCATGTTTAAAGATGCAAGTGAGAGTGAAGTGTATGCGAGTCGCGTTGAATCAACTGACGGTGTATACGTTGTACCAGCATTCGTTGGACTAGGAACACCTTATTGGGATAGTGAAGTACGCGGCGCTATGTTTGGTGTAACGCGCGGTACGACGAAAGAGCATTTCATTCGTGCAACGCTAGAATCTTTAGCTTACCAAACGAAAGATGTATTATGCGCAATGGAAGCAGATTCAGGTATTGAGCTGAAAACATTACGCGTTGATGGCGGAGCAGTTAAAAATAACTTCTTAATGAAGTTCCAAAGTGATATTTTAGATGTTCCTGTAGAGCGTCCAGTAATCAACGAAACAACGGCTCTAGGTGCAGCATACTTAGCTGGTCTTGCGGTTGGATATTGGAAAAACCAAGATGAAATTAAAGAACAGTGGCATATGGACAAACGCTTTGAACCAACGATGGAAGCGAAAACAAGCGAAGAGCTATATGCTGGATGGAAAAAAGCAATTGAAGCAACAAAAGCTTTCAAATAATCATAAACAGTGTTATAATGGTGACAAGTTAATAATTCGGTAGGAGATTTGGAGAGACCACAACGCGCTATAGAGGCGAAATCTATAGCGGAGTTTGTGGTCTCTTTTTTCGTTATCAAAGGGAGGAATTACCATGAAATTTTCAAGTAAACAACGTAAAGACGTATTAAACGGAGTAAATAAACAAGAGTTAGATGTGATCGTAATTGGTGGAGGTATTACTGGTTCTGGTATTGCATTAGATGGAGCAACACGCGGGTTATCAACAATTGTGTTTGAAATGCAGGACTTTGCAGCAGGTACATCAAGTCGTTCAACGAAGCTTGTACACGGTGGTCTACGTTATTTAAAACAACTTGAAGTGAAAATGGTAGCAGAGGTGGGGAAAGAGCGTGCGATCGTATATGAGAACGGTCCCCATGTAACAACACCAGAGTGGATGTTACTTCCGTTCCATACAGGCGGTACGTTCGGATCATTTAGTACATCAATTGGTCTTCGTGTATACGACTTCTTAGCAGGTGTAAAACGAAGCGAGCGCAGAAAGATGTTTAACCGTGAAGAAACGCTAAACAAAGAGCCTCTTGTAAAAAAAGAAGGATTAAAAGGCGGCGGTTACTACGTAGAATATCGTACAGATGATGCGCGTCTTACAATTGAAGTAATGAAAGAAGCAATTGAGCATGGTGCGAAAGCTGTTAACTACGCAAAAGTAGACAGTTTCTTATATAAAGATGGAAAAGTATGCGGTGTACGTGTAATCGATTTACTAGACGGTGAAGTGTACGAAGTTTACGGTAAGAAAATTGTAAACGCAGCTGGCCCTTGGGTAGATACACTTCGTGAAAAAGATAACTCGAAAAAAGGGAAAGTACTTCAGTTATCAAAAGGTGTTCACTTAGTAATTGATCAAAAACGTTTCCCATTAGGTCAAGCGATTTACTTCGATACACCAGATAAACGTATGGTGTTCGCGATTCCACGCGGCGGAAAAACATATGTAGGTACAACAGATACGTTCTATGATAAAGACGCAGCTGTACCACAAATGACAACAGAAGATCGCACGTATATTATTAATGCGATTAACTACATGTTCCCAAGCGTGAAAATTACAGAGAAAGACATCGAATCAAGCTGGGCTGGTGTACGCCCGTTAATTTACGAAGAAGGTAAGAGTGCATCTGAAATTTCTCGTAAAGACGAAATTTGGACTTCTGAATCTGGTTTAATTACAATCGCAGGTGGTAAATTAACTGGATACCGCAAAATGGCTGAAATGGTAGTAGACTATGTAACGAACTTACTACAAAAAGAAGGTCATAGCGCATATCCGAAGAGCGACACGAAACATATGCCAATCTCTGGTGGACATGTAGATGGTTCACACGGATTCCCAGCATTCGTTGCGAAAAAAGCTGGCGAAGGTACGAAATATGGTTTAACAACAGCACAAGCAGAAGAATTCGCGAAATTCTACGGCTCTAACGTTGACGTACTATTTGATTTAGCGAAAAAACATAAAGACGAAGCGAAAGAATACAACATGCCACTAGACGTTCTAATCCCGCTTGTATACGCAATGGATTACGAAATGACAGCAAAACCAGTTGACTTCTTCGTACGCCGCAGAGGCGCTGTGTTCTTCAACATCCACTGGGTATACGAGTGGAAAGAAGCAGTAATCAACTACATGGCTGCGAAACTAGGCTGGAGCAAAGAAGAACAAATGAAATATACAGCTGAACTAGAAAAAGCATTAACAGATGCTGTAATTCCTGTAGATCAACAAGAACAGGCAGCTGCGTTAGCATAAAATAGAGAACCACCTGAAGGGGAGCCTTTAGGTGGTTTTTTTTGGGGTTATTTTTCTAACTATGTTGTATAACGACATATGTTGTTATACTATGTATATAAGGTGGTGGTATTGTTGGACAAAGAAATCTTGAAGGGAAGTATAGATATTTTATTACTTTCTATCATTGCAAAACGTGATACATACGGATACGAAATAGCTCAAAGTTTAAAGGATGCAAGTGAAGATTTGTATAGTATGGGACAGGGAACTTTGTATCCTGCTTTAAAGAGATTAGAGAAAAAGGAGTTTCTTGAATCTTATTGGAATGAATCTGAGAATGGGATGAAAAGGAAATTCTATACTATTACAGATAAAGGGAAAAAAGAATTGCAGAAGAAAGTGAACTCTTGGGAGAGTGTAACAGCATTAATTCAAGCTTGTCAGAAAGGAGTTATTTATGAGTGAATTTGACGAGTATATTAAGTCTATTTTAGCCTATTCAGAACTTAGTGATATTGAACAGGATGAGTTATTTCTAGAAATGTATGATCACTTGAACAGCTTGAAAGAAGAATATATGGAACAAGGTATGAATGAAAAAGAAGCGATTTATAAAGCGATTCAAAGTTTTGGAGAATCAAAAGTTATTGGCGTAGAGATTAATAAATCGGTATACGAAGTTCCTAGGCCATTAAAGGTATTATCAAAAATTTTATGTATTCCTTATATAATCATTTGTTTTATTGTCTTTTTAGGAACGTTTATTTCAACTTCTACATTTGACTCTGTTCGCAGTTTGACAGGTGGTGGGACTGTCTATCATCCCATTGAATTTTGGCAGCAATTTTTACATATATCTGATTTAGAAACGTTATTACAACTTTTTGGAATAACACTTTGGCAAGTTAAAGATTTTATTGCACATCCAGGTCCTTGGGGAAACTCAACTTATTGGTTAAGTGTTTTACAACATATAATATTAGTAGTTCCATTCGGATTTTTCGTTCCAGTGCTCATTAATAAAGTGACTAACTATAAGAAAGCTCGTAAGTGGTATGTTATGACCTTTCTTGTTTGGGAGATATTACATTTACTAACTTTGTCTGATGTTTTTGATGTGTGGCGGATTGCTATAAATATGCTCGGTGCGTCGGTAGGATATCTTTTATTTATAAGCATAATGCAACTGGATAATAAATTTAGGGTTATGCGAAAGAAGATATTTGAAAATTAGCTCGCTATTCTGTAGTTTAAATTATACAAATTTAATTTGATGGTAATAGAGTATCACTGAAAACATAGGTACTATGTAGTGAGAGGATTTTTTATATTCGTAATAGGTGTTGTTCCTTGTTTAATCCTACTGTTATGAAGCGGGTCCATAATCCGTCTTTATTGGTGCTATAAATGATGAGAGCGGCACAGCTGAACTAGAAAAAGTCTAGAACAACAAGAATAGGCGGCTGCTTTAGTGTAAAATAGAAAACCAACTGAAGGGGAGCCTTTAGGTGGTTTTTTCTCTTGACTAAAAATAAATAAAATGTGTTACAATGATGATAGAGTATTTAGTATGAATTTTGCATAAAATAAAGAAGACAGAAGCCTGAGAAACTTCTGCCTTTGTAACCTAACTTGCTATTGTGGTGGTAGTAGGTGCGGTTATAAGACAATTACATTAACGTTTTAGCCGAGAACCGCCCTTACCTTTTCCACGAAGCAGGGTGGTTCTCGCTTTTTTGTATACAGAAATTAGCCACGGACCGACGTATCTTCTACCGATGACAACGCCAGCTCCGGTTAGGATACCATACACTAATTTAATTACAAACATCGCGATCATATTATCACCTCCCCCCTTTTTTCAAAATGGAAGAGATGATTGCCACACCTACTAGTTATAGCTTATTAAGTTACATTTTAATTGTATTATGTTTTAAAATAGGGAACAAGATATATGGATGAAAATTCCTGTTTTTAAGCAGAGCATTAGTGTCAGGGGACAAGAAGTAAATAAATATACATAAAAAAACGGTATGGACATTACCATCCGTATTTTTTTATGTATTTATAAAACTTTTCCATACAGTGCGTCGTCTAATATATGGGAAGGAGGAAATGATGTGGATGAATTAACGATAGAAGCGTTTGAAATAGAAGATAAGGAGGACCTTATCGACGAAATAATGAACAAGTATGGACAAGAAGTCCTACAGCTTGTGTATTCATATGTGAATAATAAAGAGGTTGCGGAGGATGTAACGCAAGATATATTTGTGAAATGTTATAAATCTCTTCATACATACAAAGGGAAATCGAATGTGAAAACGTGGTTATGGAGAATTGCGATCAATCAATGTAAGGACTATATAAAAAGTTGGTATAACAAAAAGGTAATCGTTACAGAGGATGAATTTGCGTATATTGGGATTCAAAATGATAGTGTCGAACAAACTGTCATTCAAAATGCTGAGGATAGTAGGTTAGCTTCTGCAGTAATGAATTTACCGATAAAATATCGAGAAGTCATTTATCTATTTTATTATGAAGAATTATCAATTAAAGAGATTGCTATGGTAATAGACGTAAAGGAAAACACGATAAAAACGAGACTGAAAAAAGCGAAGGAACTTTTGAAGGAAGGATTGGAGGAATAATCAAATGGAAGATCGATTAAAAGGCTTGCGAAAATCAATGGAGAACACAACGTTTAAACATTTGAGTTTTTCTGATCAACACCAGAAGCAAGTGCGCGAAAAAATTAAGCAATCGTCCGAAAAGGAAGGAGATATCCTTTTAGCAGTGTTACAACTTCTTATGAATGAAAAAACAGGTTATGAATTGATGCAGTTACTAAGAGGAAGAGGGATTCAAAAATTCGAAGGTGATGAAGGGTCTCTATACACTTTATTACATCGTCTAGAACAGAATCGCTTTATCCAATCTAGCTGGGATCACGCAGGAGCTAAATATTATCAATTAAATGATAAAGGAAACAAGATGCTGCGAAAGGCAGAGAAAAATGCTACGAAGGCACGATTTATATTAAAAGGCTTAGTACAGGGGTGAGAAAAAATGAACAAAAAAGGAGAGCGTTTTTTAAAAGAAGTTACGAACCATATTAAATCAAAAGAAGCGAAGGACTTAGTAGCAACGGAACTAGATTTTCACTTGAAACAGACGAAGAATATGTGGATGGATAAAGGATTAAGTGAGGAAGTTGCTGAAGATAAGGCTGTTGAACAAATGGGGAGTCCGATTAAACTTGGCCGGGAACTTAACAAACTTCATAAGCCAAAGGTGGATTGGTTCTTAGTTATTTTATTAGTGGCTGCTATGGGGTTAGGGTTTTTACCAATAATCGCTCTTGGGCATACGAACGATTTACTAATGAACAAAGTAATTTTTGTAATTCTCGGCATTGCAACAGCTGTTGGGATGATGCTGCTTGATTACCGGAAGCTAGAAAGACTCGGGTGGCTGTTTTATACAATTGGAATACTTATCTTGTTAGCTATAAAATGTTTTCCGACTGGTTACGTGATTGGGGAAGCGATAATAAAAATTGGCCCCATCAAAATTGACTGTTTAATGACGATACCATTCTTCTTTCTAGCTTGGGCTTCTTTTTTCAATAATAGTAGGTTAAAGTTTATACAACTTCTCATGTTGTACGTATTTTCTTTATATTTATTTTCAACTATATCAATTCTTTTACCCGTTTTCATCTACATTACGATGGTATTTGTTATGCTTTGGTGGAGTAAGTTAGGAAAGAAAACGGCATGGCTCATTACGATTTTACCTATTGTACCATTGATTATTAGGGATCTACTTTCCTGGTCTGCTGTAAAAGAATACCGTATGGCCAGAGTTTTAGGAATGTTAAACCCAGAGCATGATCTATGGTATTTACGTTTGAAAGAGGCGATGTCTTCAGCAGGTTGGTTCGGTACATATGAAAATATAAAGTCTATCCGTGCTGCCCATACTGATTTTGTATTTGCAAGTTTGACTTACTATTATGGATATGTACTTGCGCTAGTTCTTGTCGTGATTCTTTCTCTTTTTGCAGTAAGAATAATGAACATAGCTTATAAAATAAATGATGGTTATGGTAAATTGCTTCTCGTTGGCGGAGTGACTCTTTTTGTAATCCATTTTATTTGTAACGTTGGCATGACCCTCGGGATATTACCACGTGTTTCTATATCATTACCATTTATTAGCTACGGATTGATACCAACTCTGTTTCATGCATTTATAATGGGAATTGTGTTAAGTGTATATCGACGTAAAGATATTCCTTTTAGAATGAGAAAAACACCTTGATGATTATCAAGGTGTTTTCGTTATAAGCTCAAAACTATCCGAATCAGCCCCAAGCACAAAAGGACTAACCTCACCAACGCTATAAAGGTGCAATTCATGCATTGCACGCGTACAAGCAGTGTAGAACAATCTACGAACGCTCTCATCGCTGTACACATCTTTAGAAGCATCGTAAATAATAACAGCATCAAATTCGATACCCTTCGCTAAATAAGCAGGGATCACGACGACGCCTTGCTCATACTCGGCTGAGTTACTCTTCACGAGTTTAATATTCTCGATATGATTAAGTGCTTCGTAAGCAGCGGCGCTTTCAGCCGCAGATTTACATATAATTGCGATCGTATTGTGCTGCTCTTTTTGTAGTTCAGCAACTTTAGCAGTAATATGTTCGTGTAGTTCGTTGTGATTAGCTACTTTCGTCACTGTAGGTTTCGCGCCGTCACGTTCAAAGGCGTGAATGTTCTTCCCTTCCGGTACGAGAGCACGTGTAAATTCAATAATCGGTTTTGTTGAGCGATAGCTACGAGTTAAGTTAATGCCGTTTGTTTCGTCTGGCCCGTATAAATTCGTAAGTGTATCGAAATTCACCGTTTCACTCGCATGGGCAAATATCGCTTGGTTAAAGTCTCCGAGTACCGTCATTTTTGCGGCAGGGAAGAGACGTTTTAAAAACTCGAACTGGAACGGAGAGTAATCTTGTGCTTCATCTACGAGTACGTGTTTAATCGATCTGTTCGTTTGGAAGCCTTCAATTAATTCTTTTAAAAGTAAAAATGGAGTCGCATCCTCGTAATATAGCTTTCCTTCATCAAGCATGTTTACTGTTAATGAGCAAATGTCATCCCATTCTTTCGGTTTTTCCCCAGTAACCCATGATGCATCTGTGAAAAGTTGTTTATATATGCCTGTAAAATTGATGAAACGCAATGTTTGAACGCCTTTACGAAGCGGCTTCATTTTTTTACGGACAATCATACGTCCGAGTACTTTCGTTTCTTTCTCAAAATCATTAAAGGAGTTGTCGTCAAACTCGCCTTTTTTCTGCAAGTATTTATAAGCCTTTTGATATTCGTCTTTACTAAGTAGTTCAATTTCTTCTTCTACCCAAGGCTTTTTCAGTTCTGCTTTTTCAAGTGCATCTATTTGCTTATTTAGCCAATCCGTTAACTTTTCAATTCTATTATTGAAACGGAGGGAGGAGTCTGTATTGTAAAATTGCTCTGTAATTTCTTTAGCTGAGGCGATTAGTTTCCCTCTAAATTTCATTCCTCTAAATAGCATACCTGAAGATTCAAGAGATTGTCTGTACGCTCTAATCATCTCGAAAAATTGAGTGGATGCTTTAAATCGGATGCTCGCATTTCTCGTTTTATAGGTAGGGCTATTTGTTTCAGTTAGCATATATTCTAATTGCTCATAAGGGTCTTCAACGTCAAATGACTTACTCAGTCTATGATTTAAATATTCTTGGAATGTCACTTGCTGCATATTTTCTTCGCCGAGTTCAGGTAGTACGTTAGAAACGTAGCTATTGAACATAGAGTTAGGGGAGAAGAGAATAATTTGATCCGCTTTTAGCCATTCGCGATATTTATATAGTAAGTAGGCGATTCGCTGCAGGGCAGCTGACGTTTTACCACTACCAGCAGCTCCTTGCACGATAAGGAGTCGGCCTTCATCGTGACGAATAATTTCATTTTGTTCACGCTGAATTGTAGCGACGATACTTTGCATATGTTTGTTCGTACCTTTTCCGAGCGCTTGTTGCAAGATTTCATCGCCAATTGTAAGGCTCGTATCGAACATAGAATCAATCTCGCCATTTTGAATAATGTATTGTAATTTTTTCTCCACATTACCGTGGATTACGCCTCCTGGTGTACTGTACTCAGCTGGTCCTGGTGGATAATCGTAGTATACACTCGAAATAGGTGCGCGCCAGTCATATATAAGAAAGTTTTCTCCGCTAGCATCCGTAAGTGTAGCAACACCGATATAAATTTGATCCGCAGCAGATTCTCCTTCTTCTTTGAAATCAATTCGTCCGAAATAAGGTGCTTTATGCATGCGTTTTAGTGCGGCAAGTCGATTAAAGGTGTGCTTATGGGTAATTTGTGTGACAGCTAGTGACTGAGCTTGTTGTCTTAAGTTGATAACTGTTTCAAGATAATCATCAAAAGTATCCGTGTTCACTTTCACATCATCCCAAAAGTGTTTACGAATATTGATTACTTCTGCCCGGCGTCTGCCAGTTTCGTTCTCCAGTTTATCAATTTGCTCCGTAATTGTCTCGATTACGGTATCCAATCTTTTTTGCTCTAAATCAAGTTTTTTGTTCATACGGTAAGCACTCCTTTAAAAGTGAAAAATAGAGGTTGACTGAAGATGTGTTTTGGTGTACAATTAATATACGGATAAATACGTTCCTTTCGTTTTAGAAAACGTGTTTCTGTACTAATTTAACATAGTTTTTGAATTTAATCAATGATAATAAGATAAACCTTGGTTCTGCGTGGCGTGGATCAAGGTTTTTTTGTGTTTTTCTTTAAGGAAGAATTGCAATTTTATTGAGGAGAATGTAAGTAAAGCAAAGAAGAAAATCAGGAATAGGGGGATACTGATGCAAAAATATTTTGAGGAAGCGCATCGTTTTTGTTCTCGTAATAGAAAGCACTTAGAAAAGGATGTTATATGTGGTTGTTTCTATTGTTTAGAAATTTTTCATCCAGAAAAAATTACAGAGTGGTGGGATGATGATAACACAGCAGTTTGTCCGCATTGCGGGATTGACTCTATTATAGGAGAAAATTCTGGATTTAAAATTACAGAAATGTTTTTAAGTGAAATGCATAAAAGATGGTTTTAGTTAAACGAATGAAAAAATAAACTTTCATTAACGAAGAGGATACATAAAAAAGCTCGGGCCGAAGCCCAAGCTTTTTTTTACTTCATTATTTCTTTTCTTCTTTTTTATCGTCAGCTTTTTTCTCTTCGAAAAGATCTTTTAAATCTTTATCGTCAACTTTTACGTCAGCTTTTTTGATTTCTTTCATCATAAGATCGTTCATGAATGCGCCATCTTGCACTTTCTTCGCAACAAGTTCTTTTTTGATGTCAGCTTTAGATTGTTCGAATGATTTTTCTGGCTCTTTAATGTCTGTAACTTTAATGATGTGGTAACCGAATTGTGATTTTACAGGCTCACTTACTTCATCTTTTTTCAGTTTATAAGCAGCATCTTCGAATTCTTTAACCATTTTACCAGGTCCGAAGAATCCTAAGTCTCCACCTTTTTCTTTTGAGCCAGTATCTTCAGAGTATTGTTTCGCTAACTCTTCGAAAGATTTACCTTGTCCAAGTTCTTCTTTTACCTTTTTCGCAGTAGCTTCATCTTTTACAAGAATGTGGCTTGCTTTAATTTCAGGCTTGTAGTTGTCTTTTAATTCTTTATCAGTGATTGTTTTTTCAATTGCTTTTTCTTGAGCTAATTGAGCACGTAACATATTTTTAAATGTTTCTTCTTTCAGACCTTGTTGTTTTAACAGTGTATCGAATTGATCACCAACTTGTTTTTTCGTTTCATCGAACTTTTTATCTACTTCTTTGTCGTCTACTTTGTAGTTTTTAATAAGTACTTTTTCCATAACCATGTTGTTTAGTACTTGTTTACCAGCTTGTGTCTTCATTTGATTGTAAAATTCTTCTTTTGTAATGTCACCAGCTTTAGATGTAACAATTTTGTCTGATGATGATGTTCCACATGCTGATAATGCGATTACACTTGTTGCGGCTAAGGCAAGCATAGCTTTCTTCATTCGATAAACACTCCTACTATTATGTATTTTTAATTTATCCTACACCAATGAATTTTGATTCATAAGAGCCCGATTAAGTCTCACTGATACTTTTGCTTTTTTATATTGGTAAAGCGCGCTTAACAGGGCTTACCGAGGCTGAGGATAAAGTTTTGATGAATGTTTTGTTCTATAGTATAAGCAATATGTACAAAATTTAATATATCATATTTCGAACCGTTTTCATATTGATAAAGAAAAATTAACCAGCACGTGTCAGATTTTGAAAGTGTGCCATATTGGGCGTATGCCGCATATACAGAATAGAGGAGGGGATGGGGATGAATTCTCAACTTATTTTATTACTTGTACTGTTTATTTTATTGGTTATTGTAGGTATAATTTGCTTATAGAGGAAAAAAGTGAGGAAGGGGCTTTCCTTCCTCACTTTCCATGAAATATAATTTCTATATAACTAGAAATTAATAAAATTGTTATACATACATTAATAACCCGAAAGACACCGGGCTGGCGGCTCGCAGCTATTTGTTTTCGTTCACACAGTGTATGTGTCATGAAATTCGTGTAAAATATAACAAGAAGTGCAAATGCGACAAAAACAACTGTTATAAGTGTCATGAGGCGAGACCTCCTTTTGGCTAAAATACATATACATATATTGTATCACACGATATTTTGTTCGTGTTACAAAATTCAGAAATAGAAGACTTTGTGTTAGAAAGTGAGGGAGAAAATGGACGTTGTTAGAAGATTAGAACAAGCTGAATACTATGTAGACCTACTATTTAAAATGATTGATGAAGAGAAGTGTCCATTTTATTCTTTGATCATAAAGAAAAAAGCTCGTAAAAAAGATATTGAACGTATACTAAATCTTTGTGAAAAACTGAACGAGCAATATGTAGTGGAGAAAGCAGAAGGGCTTCTTTTGTTCGATGCGCTGTTAGATCAATTTGAAAAAGCGCTTCCACATCAGCTCGAAGTACACGAAACTGCGGAAGCGCTAGCAAAACAAGGTTTATTTAAGCCGCTTATGAATGAATTCTTAAGCATGATTGCGAAAAAATAAATAGATTATTTCTTAACTAACTTTTGATCGGATTCTGTAAAGTTCTCTTCAATATCTTCTAATGATTTCTCAAAAATATCGATAAAGTCTTGTCCGTAAATATTACGCAGGATTGCAATCAGTTCGATATTTTCTGGGAACTTCCCATAAAAATTACGAAGTGCAAGAGCCCCATTAAACACTGAATTATTTTCAGGATCATACTCCTCCATTAAGCGAAGTAGTAATTCTTCCCCTTTGTCTGTAATTTCAATGTACGTATTTCGTTTATCATCTTCCTTTTTTGAGAATACAAGATAGCCGCGTTCTTCTAGCTTTTTAGAGAAGTTAAATGCCGTTGATACGTGCATAACTCCAAACTTAGCAATCTCAGAAATAGAAGCCCCTTTTAAATGATAAGCGATTGTTAAAATATGATGTTCATTAATATTTAAATCGTAAGGTTTAATCCACTGCTGCCAATCTTTCTCTACACATTTCCATAACGCTTTCGATAATTGAGCAATGCGTTGGCTGAAAATCATCGCTTCTTTTACCGAGTAATCTTTTTCTCCACTTTTCATTTACTCACCCACTTTAACATTCTTTTTCATTACTATCTATTATGCCAGTAAAATAAAAATTAATAAAGTCTTTTTGTAAGAATTGTGAAAATTTTTTAACAAAATGACATTCTATACAAATCATGCATAACTATGGAAGCGTTTTATGAGTCGTGAATACATGCGTTGTCCTTACATGTTAATTGATAACATATATTGTAAATGCATAAAAACACGGCATATCTATACGATATGCCGTGTCAAGGTCAATTTATATAAAAAATATTTGTTATATGCAAAAAACTAAGCAGGAATTTGTTTACGCTTTTTCTGGAACAGCTTCTTGCAGTTTCTCAATTGACTTTTGGATGTCCAAAATTTCTTTCTCAATATGGCGCTTGTTTTGAGAAATATCTTGCTTCCAGTTAGAAAGTGTATCGTGCATATCGTCTTTTAATTCTTGGAACACTTCTTTACCTTCTGAAGCAGTTTCAACGATTTGACGTTTTAATAATTTCGTATCAGCTGTAATATCAGCTAAAGTCTTTTTAATATCATTTCCTTTTTCTTTTAACTTGCCGCGCATGTCTTTACCAGAAGAAGGAGTTGAGAAAAGAACGGCTAGTCCAGCAACTGCTCCGCCGCAAATAACACCTGTAATAAAGGATTTAGCTTTTGACATAAAAGGAGACCTCCTTATTTTTTGTTCGTATTCATGATGTGAAAAAATATGCATATCTTTCTTATATGTGCTATGCACAAACAATCATCCCTGAGCATTTTAGGTGAAGAAACAAGCCATGCGGAATTTGATGACTTCAGGGAAGTGGCTTGTTATGTATTACGCCTTCTTATAGTGTCATTATTTCACACTATTTGCAATTGTACTTGCGATGTTTTGTAAATTTTCCATAGTGTATTCATTTTGGTGTGATTTCCAAACAGCACCGAAACCATCTTTTTCACCGTAGCGTGGAATTAAATGAAGGTGGAAGTGGAACACAGTTTGTCCAGCTTTTTCACCGTTATTGTTAAGTAGGTTAAAGCCAACTGGATTAAACTCTGTTTTAATCGCATTTGCGATTTTTGGAACGACAGAAAAAATATGTGATGCGATTTCTGGCGTTAACGCAAAAATGTCTTGTTTGTGAACTTTCGGAATAACAAGAGTATGTCCTTTTGTTACTTGACTAATATCTAAAAATGCAAGCACATGTTCATCTTCGTATACTTTTGAGCAAGGGATTTGCCCGTCAATGATTTTACAAAAAATACAATTGTCTGCTGTATGATTCATTGATCTCATCCTTTCAAATATCCTTAGCCGTATTTTACCATAATTACATAAGAGAACAAACACGAAAAACAGGAAGCTGACTCAGCTTCCTGTTTTCTGAAGAGGGATTGAAAAAGCATTATCGTAATTTACGTTTCGCAGACACCTCATTTATTTAAGAAATGCACGGTAAATCGGCTAAAGTTTCTGCCGTAGACACCCCATTTTCAAGTGAAATGAATTGCAATCTTTTTTAAAATGAAATTGTTTATTTTTTAAAACAGTATATGCTCTTTCAGAGACACCCCGTTTCGAAAATGAAACAAATGATCTGGTTATGTGTAAATTTCATTGTCCAACTTGGACACCCCATTTCATGATGACTTCACTATGTTGTTGTACTCATCAATTGGTGGTTGCTTTTTCAATGTGTTCCTTCTTCAATAATTATGATGTCCGCTTTCGGGAAATTATATGCTAATAAATTTAAAAATTTTTTTTGAGTACATGGATACTATGTAGTACAGCATAATTTTTGGTAAGATGAATATAGAATGAATACTAATGAAGAAAGTGGTGTCGTATGAGCGAGTTATTGCGTGTAGAAAATGTTACAGGAGGATATACGAAACGACCTGTATTAAAAGACGTTTCGTTCTCTGTTAATAAAGGCGAACTTGTCGGCTTAATCGGTTTAAATGGAGCTGGTAAAAGTACGACGATTAAACATATTATCGGTTTAATGGAACCGAAAAAAGGAACTGTCACAATTAATGGGAAAACAATTCGTGATGATATGACAGCGTACCGTTCTAGCTTTTCATTTATTCCGGAAACGCCGGTATTATATGATGAATTAACGTTAGAAGAGCATTTGAAATTAACAGCTATGGCGTATGGCGTGGATGAAAAACAATATGAAGAACGTGTAGGACAACTACTACAAGAGTTTCGTATGAAAAATCGTTTAAAATGGTTTCCATCTCATTTCTCAAAAGGGATGAAACAAAAAGTAATGATTATGAGCGCATTTTTAGTGGAGCCATCTCTTTACATAGTAGATGAACCTTTCGTTGGATTAGATCCGTTAGCGATTCAATCCCTTCTTCAAATGATGGACCAAATGAAAAAGAGTGGTGCCGGTATTTTAATGAGCACACATATTTTAGCGACGGCAGAGCGTTATTGTGATTCGTTCATTATTTTGCATCAAGGTGAAGTAAGAGCGAAGGGAACGCTATCTGAACTGCAATCACAGTTTAATATGCCAGGTGCAACGTTAGATGATATTTACATCGCGCTAACAAAGGAAGAAGATTATGAATAGCACAGCGTTATGGAAAGAACGATTTCGTCACTTTCTAAAAGAAGTTCGTACATATAGTAAATACGTATTTAATGATCATTTGAAATTTATTTTCGTGTTCATCATCGGTGCGGGAGCGTATTATTACCAGCAATGGTTACAAACGTTAACAACTTCGTTTCCAACTGCGCTCGTAATGGCAGTATTAATTGGACTCGTGTTAACGGCTGGATCCATTCAAACATTATTAAAAGAAGCGGATCTCGTTTACTTACTGCCAGTTGAAGAAAAGTTAAAACCTTACTTCACAAAGGCATTTCTTTTTACATTTATGATTCAGTTATACATAATCGCAATCGTAGCAGCCGCGCTTGCTCCGTTATACTTCCAACAAATGAAGCAAACAGGAGCTGGCTACATATGGATCGTACTCGCATTTGTCATTGTAAAAGCGTGGAATTTATTTGTAGCGTGGGAAAAGTCATTTTTAACAGATCAAAATATACAAAGGGCTGATTGGTTTATTCGTTTTATCCTAAACGGTTTATTTGTATATTTCCTTGTAGAACGTACTTCAGTTCTTTTCATTGGTGGAATCGTCCTTCTCATGGTGTTATACCTTGCTATCATGCATCAAATGGTCAAAGGAAAGCCACTAAACTGGGAGTATTTAATTTCCGAAGAAGGTAAGAAGATGATGCTGCTGTACCGCATCGCGAATATGTTCGTTGATGTACCAGCATTAAAAGAAAGAGTATCTCGCCGAAAATGGCTGGATTTCATTCTTTCGATAATCGGCGAAAAGCGTACATATTTATACTTATATACGAGAACATTTTTAAGATCAGGTAACTATTTTGGATTATATGTGCGCCTGCTCGCTCTAGGCGGAGTTATTCTTTACTTCATTCCATTTTTATATGGACGATTTATCGTAAGCCTTATCTTCCTATACTTAATCGGTTATCAGCTATTAACTTTATGGAAACATCACCGCATGAAAATTTGGCTTGATTTGTACCCAGTAGGCGGAGAAGAGAAGAAGAAAGATTTTCTTACTTTATTAAATGCAATTCTTATTACAGGTAGCGTTATATTTACAATTATATTTGCACTAGCAACGAAAGATTTCATGATGACAGGAATTTTACTTATCGTAAGCATATTATTTAGTATCGGTTTCGTTTACCAATACGGGGCGAAGCGCATTGAGCGTTTAAATTGAAAGGAATGAACCTATGATTACATACGAAGAGAAGGTTATAAAAGAATTGGAGCAGTGGAAAGCTACATTCATGAAAGATTCTTCTATGATGACACGGTTCTCCAAAAAAGTGCAGACGAAGGTGCAACAGCTCATTCCGGCGAAAGTACAAAAGGTACTAACAGAGACGATTCGTATGATGGTGCAAACGATTAGCGCCGGGTCAAACTTTATAAAGCCGAAGCTAAAAGAGACGACATGGTCACTGCAAAGACGTGACGATGAAGTTCGTAAAAAAATGGATGAGTACAAAAAAATAGCAGCGGCAGAAGGAGCAGGGACTGGAGCTGGTGGTATTCTCCTCGGTCTTGCTGACTTTCCGCTTTTACTTACAATTAAAATTAAATTTTTATTCGATGCAGCGACATTGTACGGATTTGATACGAGTAAACAAGAAGAGCGTCTTTTTATCCTTCACGTTTTCCAACTTGCCTTTTCAAGTGATGATCACAGAAAAGAAATATGGAAAGCAATCGAAACGTGGGATACAGAAAAAGAAAATCATATGGACTGGGAAAAGTTCCAAACAGAGTACCGAGACTATATTGATTTAGCGAAAATGCTTCAGCTCGTACCAGTAATCGGTGCCCCAGTCGGCGCATATGCGAACTATCAATTACTGCAAAGGCTTGGAGAAGTGACGATGAATTGCTATCGTATGCGATTGCTGAATAGGGATTAAAAACAAGGCGTCCTACATATGTAATGTAGGACGCCTTTTCTTAGAAGCTAAGTCCGATATAGCTAATTCCAACTATAATCAATACGATAAAAAGTACAATGATTAATGAAAATCCGCTCTTACCAGCTTGTCCCGCTTCACCGCCGCCATTACCACCACTACCGCCATTACCACCAAGTCTCATATGATATCCTCCTTATTGTTATATGTTGCTTTTACTTTATAACTTTCTGTATTTTCCAATAAATACCTTCTGTAGTGCTAACTAAATTGAAAATCATTTCGTTTTGTTTTATAATTTACTTACCGAACGGTAAGTAAAAATAAGTGAGGTACAGTATGACGAAGAATTTACAAACATCGCAGAACATTGTAGAGGCATCATTTAAACTTATGGCAGAACACGGCATTGAGAAGATGAGTCTTTCCATGATTGCGAAAGAGGTAGGTATTTCAAAACCGGCTATTTACTATCATTTTTCTTCTAAAGAAGCGTTAGTTGATTTTTTATTTGAAGAGATTTTTTCTGATTATCATTTTACAAAGTACTTTAATGAAGAGCGGTATACGAAAGAAAACTTTGCAGAAAAGCTAATCGCAGATGGTTTACATATGCTCTCTGAGTATGAAGGGCAAGAAGGAATACTACGCGTTATCAATGAATTTATCGTAACTGCATCACGAAATGAAAAGTATCAGAAACGTTTATTTGAAATACAAGAGGATTTTTTGCATGGTTTCCACGATTTATTGAAGAAAGGCGCGAGACTGGGCGTTGTGTCACAACATGAAACGGAAGAAAATGCTCATACGCTAGCGCTTGTGATCGATAATATGAGCAACTATATGCTCATGGGATTCCAGTTAAAGTATAAAGAAATTTGGATTCGAAATGTGAAAAACGTAATGAAGGAGGAGTAAAAATGAAAATGCAAAAAAACTGGTGGCTCGGTTTTCTTGGATTTATTGGGGTTTATAAAATACCAGGTATGATTGAAGCTTTTCAAGCGGATGGAAATTGGATGAAGTTAATCGGTTTCATTTGGCTACTTTGGTTCGGATATTTTATTCCTGAGAAGAAAGAAGATTAAATTTCAATTTTCTGTAAAGTTATGTAAAATGTAGATTAAGAGTATTCATATATTAGATTACTAGATTTGGAGTGGTTACATGGATTCATTGAAAAATGAAATTCACCCTGACATGGTCAAGGTGTGGAAAGCGCGTTCTTTAATTGAGCTAGGAATCAGTATTATAGTCATTTTTGCATATCTTTTCTTTATGATTAAGTTTAATTGGTGGGCTTGGATTTTCTATGTGCTCATCGGATTAACAATCGTATATACACCGTTTGATTACTTTACGTTTCCGAAACTACGTCAACGTTATTACAGCTACCAACTAAATGAAGAAGAACTTGAAATTCAGCATGGCCTTTTCGTTGTTAAGCGCGTATTAGTGCCGATGATTCGTGTACAGCACGTAACGATTGAACAAGGGCCAATTATGAGAAAATACGGATTAGCAGAATTACACATTTCAACAGCAGCAACTTCTCATAGCATCCCAGGTTTAACGATGTATGAAGCTGAAATGTTGAAAACGAAAATCGCAGAATTAGCGAAAGTGAGTGATGAGGATGTATAAAAGGCAGCATCCAATCACGATGTTATTAGAGTTAAAAATAACAGACTTTATACCACTCATTATTTTCATGTTTAGCTTAAACGGAAAGTTCCCGTTTTGGTATTTAATTCCCGCTGCATTCGGTTTACTCACCGTCTTTTCAGCGTTTGAAAAATGGTATTACACAACATACTGGGTTGAAAATAACGTATTACATGTGAAACAAGGTCTCTTTGTGAAAAAGGAGAGCTACTTAAATAAAGAACGTGTTCAAACGATTAATACAAGTTCTAACGTACTATATCAAATGCTCGGTTTGAAAAAAATTCAGATTGAAACAGCTGGCGGAGGCGATGAAGCAGAAGTTAGCTTAGCTGGAATTACGGTAGAAGAAGCGACAGAGCTTATCGCAATGTTAAATGAGTCGGCTTCAGAATTGAAAGTAGAAAAAACATTAGAAGAAGTAGAAGTAAAAGAAATTATTACAGAGGAAAAACAAGCGAGAGAATACAAATTAACGTGGAAAGAGATTTTAATAGCCTCTGTTACATCTGGTCAATTTGGATTGTTATTCTCATTAATCTTTTTTGTGTATCACCAAGTAGATGAGTACATTCCGAAATGGATAGAGAATAGCGTAAAGTCGTATGTAATGGAACATGATATATATGGCTGGATTTTGATGATAGCTATTTTGCTCGTCCTTTCGTGGATTATATCGACAATTGGTTATGCGCTAAAACATGGAGATTTTACAGTGAATCGAAGAAATGACGAAGTCCGTATTTCGCAAGGATTACTGGAGAAAAAAGAACTCGTACTAAAATTGCACCGTATTCAAGGGATTACGATAAAAGAAGGTATTTTACGCCAACCGTTCGGTTATTGTGCTGTGCAAGTAGAAGTCATTCAAAGTAAGGGAACGGATGACGAAAAAGAAAAAGTTACACTGCATCCTATCATTCGAAAAGATCGAGTGCAACAGTTACTCACGCATTTACAATTACCATACGAACTGAATGCAAATATTACTTCGTTACCAAAAGCAGCATTGCGCCGTTATCTCATTGATAGTTTCATCTTTTTCGCTATGCTCGCAATCCCGCTTACTGGAATAAGCATATACTTTGAAAAGTATTACATCATGTGGGCATTATTACCGCTCGCAATCCTTATCTTTACACTTGGATACGCAACATTTAAAACAAATGGTTACAGTGTTAACGGAGAACAAATTACACTTGTCTATCGTAGCGTCGGAAAATATACAGGACTTATTAGAAGAAGACACGTCCAATCAATGGAGAAGACACAATCATATTTCCAGCGCCGTGCGGATTTATGTACGTATAAGTTTTCGAGTGCATCATCTAGTTACAAAATAGAGCATACGAGAGTAGAAGATGCGGAGAGAATGCAGGATTGGTATAAGAAGAAGTTAAGTGAGAATTAAGTGGAACGGCTCGTCTTTCGCGGAAGACGGGCTATTTTTTTATGCGAAAATAATGAATAATATATGTAAAGAAAAAAGCGAGGTGAATGAGAGTGAGCAAATTTTTAATACCGTATTCATTTTCTATATTAAGTTTCTTTATTTCAGCAACAGCACTTGATTTATATGATAGGATGGGAAACAATAGTGAGCTGGTTTCGCCGAACATAATTGGAAAGATAATTCAATCTACTGCGCAAATGGGAGTCCTTACATTGTATTTCGGAGTACCTATTATTTTAGGTGGCTGTCTACTTGGTGAGCTATTGTTTAGAGGTATCATTTTACGATTTAAACTCAGCTATATTATATCTTTATTATTATATCTACTTTTAGCTTTTAGTATTGTTTTCGTAACGGTAGGCATTCCAACTACATATGAAGATTCTAATACATTTTTCATGGGGATAACTATGATTTGTGCTGTGACATTCTTTATGGGCCGGAATATATGGGAGAAAAAAGAAATGAATAATGGAGTAACAGAATGAAATATACATGTCCGTGCTGCGGGTATAGAACAATAGAAGAAGAACCACCAGGTACATATGAAATTTGTAATATATGTTACTGGGAAGATGATGAGGTACAGTTTAACAATCCTGACTTTGAAGGCGGTGCAAATGAAGTCTCGTTAAGACAAGCACAGAAAAATTTTATTGTATTTGGTGCTTGCGAGGAATGTTTTATTGGATTAGTTAGAAAACCGACTAGTGAAGATGTGAAGGATGCTAGTTGGCAGCGAATTTGTTAAGTGAAATGTTATTACTCAATTCAATGGGAGTAATAACATTTTTTATTTAGTGCTGAAAGAATTACTGCCGTCTTATAAGGTAATAAGAAGGACTAAATTGGTAAATTTTATCAATGGATATATTTTCAATAAATACAAAAGTATAGATGTATAGTCAGCTTTGTGTGTTTAATGTTATCATATTGAATGATATGGAAATTTTTAATAGAATAAGTAACTAAAAATTCAAAGGTAATGAAGCTTTTGTTGTATAAAGAAAATACTTAGTAGTAATCAACAATATTAAAAATAAGATTCGTATTTATATAAATTTAGTAGAAATGGGGTTTTAAAAAGGAATGAGTATAAGCATAACGCGGCAAAAGATTTTGGCGGCCGCTTCTCAAATTGTGCAATGTAAAGGGGTTGCTAAATTAACCTTAGAAGCAGTGGCAAAAGAGGCGGGTGTAAGTAAAGGTGGATTATTGTATCACTTTTCAAATAAAGAAGCTTTAATAGAAGGTATGATAGTCAGAGGGGTAGAGGATTATGAAGGGGCCATTTACAATAAAGTTGCGGAAGACGCAGAGAAGAAAGGGAGATGGGTTCGCTCTTTTGTAGAGGAAAGATTAAATAATGAGAGAAGAACAGAAGAGTTATCTAGTAGTATGATGGCAGCATTCATGTTAAAACCTGAATTACTTGAGCCATTACAACAATCATTTCAGCAACTGCAAAAGAATATAGAAAACGATGAGATAGATGCAGTTTGTGCAACAATTATTAGATTAGCAGCAGATGGATTATGGTATTCGGAATATTTAGGGGTTGGAAGACTAAGCCCCGAGTTAAGAGAAAAAGTGATTCAAGCTCTTATTAGAAATTCATATAAATAGAATATACGAACTATATAATGTGAAAATAATTCACCGTTGCTTCTTTAATGTAGTGGTGAATTATTTTTTTTATTAGAAAAATAGAACAATTTTATAGAGTATTGAATTATAACCGTCCAGACGGTATAGTAATATTTGGTTTAAGAGGAAAATGAAACAAAAAAAGAATAAAAGATATTTTTAGCACACTATTCGAAAGGATAGGCCGCAAAGCTTAGAGTCTACGGTAATACATATTGGTTACTAAGATCGTCTGGTTGCACATTTTTGATGCAACCGGACGGTCTTTTTTTGTTATATAAATATAAAAAATAGGAGGGAACTATGCAAATGAAAAGTACTAAAAGACATATTTCAATGGTTTCATTAGTTTTTCTAGTATTATTTTCAGTGCTGAATGTGTGGGCTCCAGTTATTCAAGCTGCTGTGATGAAAAGTCCAGTGGACGAAATTAATATTTCCCGTACTGATGGCACGACATCTGAACCGTATCAAGCCTCAGATGGTATGAAAGTAGAAGTGAAGTGGTCAGCTAAAGAAAAAATAAAAAGTGGAGATCAATTCACAATTGATATGCCAAAAGAGTTTCGAAAAGACCTTATGAATATGAGTTTTCCTTTAAAAGATGCTGAAGGAAAAACAGTTGGTACATGTGAGATGAAAAAGGGTCTATTAACGTGTACTATGGGGGATTACGTAGAAGGAAAGAATAACATTAAAGGTTCTTTATTCGTAGAATTCTACTTTGGTCTAGAAGCATATGATGGTGTTAAAGAAATTCCATTAGAATTTAACGTTGATGGTCAAATCGTCAATAAAGAAGTAAATGTAAGTAATACGACAGAGAGACCGAAGCCACAGCCCAATACAGATAATCTATTGAAATGGGGTTCTTATAATCAAGAAGATCCTTCGATTGCTGATTGGCTTGTATATGTAAATGCAACTGGAACAGAAATGCAAGATCTTAAATTAACAGATACATTAGGACCTGGGCATGAGTTAATTACAGACAGCGTAGTATTAGAAGAGGCTGTATTTGAAGATGGTTATGCACCAACAAATATTAAGCCAGCAGATTTATCTAACATTAAAATTAATGCAACAAAGGCTGGATTTACAATTGAGTTTCCAGACAGTTCAAAAGGTTATATTTTAAGATATAAAACAAAGATTACTAATCCTTCTGCAAAGCCTCATAAAAATACTGTGAAATTAGAAGGTAAAAATATTAAAACTGAAGAAAAAGTAGGACAAGTATTCGTAAGTGGTGGGGGAGGAACCGGTTCAGGTGACGATAATCCACCTAGTATTGAAAAAAATATAGTTGATGAGAATGGCAAGCTTGTAGAGAATGAGCAGCTAACACAAATGGATCAAGTGATTCAATACCAAGTTGGTACACATATACCAAACGATCCTCCTAAATACACATCAATGGTAATTCGTGATGATTTAGAAGATGTTTTAGAAGTATTAGAGGCAAAAGTGTATGATCAAAATGGCCAAGATATTACTTCTAAAGGGACGTTAAAGATAGATAAGCAAAGAAGTGAAGTAACATTTACGTTTGGTGAGAATTTTGACTATAAGTCATATGAAGACCAGAGAATCAATCTTAGTATCAAGGCGAAAATTAAAAATAATGCAGACTTATCTTCTTACGTAGATAAGAAGATTCCTAATAAAGCGGAATTACATTTTGATGATAAAACATTAACATCAAAAGAAGTAACTATTACGCCGCCTGAAGCTCCAAAAGACGGTACAGTATCGATTCATAAAATAGATTCTGAGGATCTGAACAAAGGGTTAAAAGGTGCCGAATTTGAAGTTCGAAATAGTGCAAATGAAGTTGTTGCAAAACTAAAAACGGACGAAAAAGGTTTTTCAGTACCTCAAACTTTAGCTCCTGGAACGTATAAAGTTTATGAAACAGTAGCACCAGAAGGATATCAAAAATTAAAAGAACCAGTAGAGGTTACACTTCAAGCTGGAGAAACAAAAACAATTGAAATTAAAAATACTATGCAAAAGGGTCAAATTGAAGTAAAGAAAATTGATTCGGAAAATGGTGAAAAACCATTAGCAAATGCAGAGTTTGATATAGTAAAAGACGGTATAGTAGTCGAACATATTGTTACAGATAAAGATGGTAAGGCAATCTCTAAACCGTTAGCACCAGGGAAATATATTTTAAAAGAAACGAAAGCGCCTGAAGGCTACCAATTAAAAGAAGCAGAGTTCGAAGTAAATGTAACAGGGGACGGCATATTCCCAATACAAGTGGAAAATGCAATGGTAGACAAAGGTAATATAGAAATTACAAAAGTGGACAAAGAAAACGGAGCAGTATTAGCGGGTGTCGAATTTGAAGTCCAAGATGAGAAAGATGAAGTAGTAAGAAAAGTAGTAACAGATAAAGATGGAAAAGCAAACGTTTCAGATCTATCAGTAGGAAAGTACAAATTAGTAGAGACAAAAAGCTTACCAGGTTATAAAAAGCTAACAGAACCAGTACCATTTGAAATAAAAAAAGGTATGACAAAAGCTTTAGCAATAAAAGTAGAAAATGAGCAGTTAGACAAAGGCTCAGTAGAAATTACAAAAATAGATAAAGATAGCCAAAAAGTACTAGAAGGCGTAGTCTTCGAAGTGCAAGATGAGCAAGGCAAAGTAGTAACAGAAGTAAAAACAGATAAAGATGGTAAAGCAAAAATCTCTGATTTATCAGTAGGGAAGTACAAATTAGTAGAGACGAAAAGTTTACCAGGCTACAAAAAGCTAACAGATTCAGTATCATTCGAAATTACAAAAGGTATGACAACAGTCCTATCGTTGAAAGTAGAAAATGAACAGTTAGATAAAGGTTCAGTAGAAATTACAAAAATAGATAAAGACAGCAAAAAAGCATTAAAAGGCGTAGTCTTTGAAGTGCAAGATGAAGCTGGAACAGTAGTAAAGGAAGTAAAAACAGATAAAGATGGTAAAGCAAAAATCTCAGATCTATCAGTAGGAAAGTACAAATTAGTAGAGAAAGAAAGTTTACCAGGCTATAAGAAATTAACAGAGCCAGTATCGTTTGAAATTACAAAAGGTATGACCGAGATCTTATCATTAAAAATAGAAAATGAAATGGTAGATACGGGAAATATAGAGATAACAAAGATAGATAAAGATAATAAAGCACCGTTAGCGGGAGTAACATTCATCGTACAAGATGAAAAGGGTAAGGAAGTTACGAAAGTAACGACAGATAAAGAAGGAAAAGCAAATGTTTCAGATTTACCTGTAGGAAAGTATGAATTAGTAGAGGTAGAAAGTTTACCTGGTTATAAAAAGTTAGAAAAACCAGTATCATTTGAAATTAAAAAAGGCATGACTGAGGTTCTATCATTAAAAGTAGAAAATGAAATGGTGGATACAGGGAATGTAGAGATAACAAAAATAGATAAAGATAGTAAAGCTCCATTAGAAAATGTTGTATTTGAAGTACGTGATTCAAAAGGAAAAGTAGTTGCGAAAGTAAAAACGGATAAAGAAGGAAAAGCAAACGTTTCAGATTTATCTA
Organism: Bacillus sp. LH1; assembly: GCF_057924895.1. Lineage (NCBI taxonomy): Bacteria > Bacillati > Bacillota > Bacilli > Caryophanales > Bacillaceae > Bacillus > Bacillus sp. LH1. The sequence goes on from NZ_CM175007.1 coordinate 1,076,017, forward strand.
TTGGAAAGTATGAGTTGGTAGAAGTAGAAACACCGGCAGGATACAAACCACTAGAAAAGCCAATTTCATTCGAAATTGAAAAGGGTAGAGTAACAGCATTACAATTGACTGTAGAAAATGAATTAGTGGATACAGGAAATGTAGAAATTACAAAAGTAGATAAAGAAAATAAAGATGCTTTAGCTGATGCAGTATTTGAGATTCAAGATGAAGCAGGACAAGTAGTCGCTAAAATAACGACAGATAAAAAAGGACAAGCACAAGTTACTAATTTATCAGTCGGCACATACAAGTTAGTAGAAGTAAAGGCACCAAAAGGATATAAACAATTAGTAGATCCGATTACTTTCCAAATTGAAAAAGGTATGACAAAATCTCTTGCTTTAACAGTAGAAAACGAAATGTTAGACAAGGGAAATGTGGAAGTAACAAAAGTAGATAAAGATAGTCAAAAAGTATTAGAAGGCGTAGTCTTCGAAGTACAAGATGAGCAAGGCAAAGTAGTAACAGAAGTACAAACAGATAAAAATGGTAAAGCAAAAATCTCAGACTTATCTGTAGGAAAGTACAAATTAGTAGAGAAAGAAAGCTTACCAGGCTACAAACAATTAACAGAACCAGTATCATTCGAGATCAAAAAAGGTATGACGAAAGTTTTATCATTGAAAGTAGAGAACGAACAGTTAGATAAAGGTTCAGTAGAGATTACAAAAGTGGACAAAGAAAGTGGCGCAGTATTAGCGGGCGTAACATTCGAAGTGCAAGATGAAAAAGGCAAAATAGTAACAAAAGTAACGACAGATAAAGAAGGACAAGCAACAATTTCAGATTTACCAGTAGGAAAATATAAGCTAGTAGAGGTAGAAAGCTTACCAGGATATAAAAAACTAGCGAAACCAGTATCATTCGAAATCAAAAAAGGTATGACAGAAGTCTTATCACTAAAAGTAGAGAATGAACTAGTAGATAAAGGCTCAGTAGAAATTACAAAAGTAGATAAAGATAGTCAAAAAGTATTAGAAGGCGTAGTCTTCGAAGTACAAGACGACAAAGGCAAAGTAGTAACAGAAGTAAAAACAGATAAAAATGGTAAAGCAAAAATCTCAGACTTATCTGTAGGAAAGTACAAATTAGTAGAGAAAGAAAGCTTACCAGGCTACAAAAAGCTAACAGAGCCAGTATCATTCGAAATTAAAAAGGGTATGACAGAAGTCTTATCATTAAAAGTAGAGAATGAACAGTTAGACAAAGGTTCAGTAGAAATCACAAAAGTAGATAAAGATAGCCAAAAAGTATTAGAAGGCGTAGTCTTCGAAGTACAAGATGAGCAAGGCAAAGTAGTAACAGAAGTAACGACAGATAAAGATGGAAAAGTAAACATTTCAGACTTATCTGTAGGAAAGTACAAATTAGTAGAGAAAGAAAGCTTACCAGGTTACAAACAATTAACAAAACCAGTATCGTTTGAAATTAAAAAAGGTATGACGAAAGTTTTATCATTGAAAGTAGAGAACGAACTGTTAGATAAAGGTTCAGTAGAAATTACAAAAGTAGACAAAGAAAGTGGCGCAGTATTAGCGGGCGTAACATTCGAAGTGCAAGATGAAAAAGGCAAAGTAGTAACAAAAGTAACAACAGATAAAGAAGGACAAGCAACAATTTCAGATTTACCAGTAGGAAAATATAAGCTAGTAGAGGTAGAAAGCTTACCAGGATATAAAAAACTAGCGAAACCAGTATCATTCGAAATCAAAAAAGGTATGACAGAAGTTTTATCACTAAAAGTAGAGAATGAATTAGTAGATAAAGGCTCAGTAGAAATTACAAAAGTAGATAAAGATAGTCAAAAAGTATTAGAAGGCGTAGTCTTCGAAGTACAAGACGACAAAGGCAAAGTAGTAACGAAAGTAAAAACAGATAAAGAAGGAAAAGCGAAAATTTCAGATCTATCTGTAGGGAATTACAAACTAGTAGAAGTAGAAAGCTTACCAGGCTACAAAAAGCTAACAGAGCCAGTATCATTCGAAATTAAAAAGGGTATGACAGAAGTCTTATTATTAAAAGTAGAGAATGAACAGTTAGAAAAAGGTTCAGTAGAAATTACAAAAATAGATAAAGATAATAAGGCACCGTTAGCAGGTGTAGTCTTTGAAGTACAAGACGACAAAGGCAAGGTAGTAACGAAAGTAACGACAGATAAAGCTGGAAAAGCAACAGTTTCAGATTTATCAGTAGGAAAGTACAAGCTAGTAGAAGTAGAGAGTTTACCAGGCTACAAAAAATTAGAAAAGCCTGTACCATTTGAAATTACAAAAGGTATGTCAAAATCTTTAGCGTTCACTGTAGAAAATGAAATGGTAGATACGGGGAATGTAGAAATCACAAAAATAGATAAAGACAGTAAAGCACCATTAGAAAATGTTGTATTTGAAGTACGTGACTCAAAAGGAAAAGTAGTTGCGAAAGTAACGACGGATAAAGAAGGAAAAGCAAACGTTTCAGATCTATCAGTAGGAAAATACAAATTAGTAGAGACGAAGAGCTTACCAGGTTACAAAAAGTTAACGGAACCAGTATCATTCGAAATTACAAAAGGTATGACAAAAGTCTTATCATTGAAAGTAGAGAACGAACAGTTAGACAAAGGTGCAGTGGAGATTACAAAAATGGCCGCTGAAAGCAAGGAAGTCTTATCAGGAGCTGTGTTTGAAGTTCATGATGAAAAGGGAAAAGTAGTAGTGAAAGTAACAACAGATAAAGATGGAAAGGCAAAAATCACAGATCTATCTGTAGGTAACTACACACTAGTAGAAGTAGAAGCACCAAAGGGATATGAAAAATTAACTAATCCAATTCCATTTGAAATTACAAATGGAATGATAAATGCAGTTCAATTAGAAGTATTAAACAAATTGAATCATTTAGCACCACCAGGTCCAGAAACACCAGATCCAGAAAAGCCTGGAACACCAGATCCGGAGAAACCTGGAACACCGAATCCAGAAAAGCCTGGAACACCGAATCCAGAAAAGCCTGGAACACCGAATCCAGAAAAGCCTGGAACACCAAATCCAGAAAAGCCAGGGACACCGAATCCAGAAAAGCCTGGAACACCAGATCCAGAGAAACCTGGAACACCAAATCCGGAAAAGCCTGAAAAAGAATTACCGAAGACAGGGCAGAAAATGCCTGTGGAACCATATATGGGAGCACTTCTTGTAATGATGAGTTTTGGGTTACTCGTATTAGGTAGAAAACAGCAGAGATAATAAAGGTGAAAAGGTATCCTCAAAGTATTTGAGGATACCTTTTTTAGCATAAAAAAAAGCATCTAGCAAAAGTACTAGATGCAAATAAAAACACAAGGGAAGACAAAATTCTTCCCTTTTCCCGTATGTAATTATATCAAAAAATTTATAAAAAACTAGCTATATTTAAAATATAATTTTTAAAAAAGTTATATACATAAATAATTGCAATACGCGCAGTTTTATCTTTCTGAAAAATCCATTTCTTTAATTTCGAATATTAAGACTAATGTTGATAAATCTTCAGATAATTAAAAAAATAACCAAAAGGATATATAATATTGCTTAATAAATAATTTTAATGAATTACATATATTTCATTTGGTGTATTAATTGAATATCATAATTTTAAATTTTATTAAGCAAGAATCTCGGTTACTTATTGCATTTCTAACATAGGGTGAGATAGAAAAATACAATAGTGTGGAGGTTTTTATAATGACGTTTGTTCTTAGTAAAATGAATGGGTTTAGCATAGAAGAAAAGGTACATGAATTTGAATCTAAAGGATTCCTTGAAATCTCAAATGAAATCTTTTTACAAGAGGAAGAGAATCATCGTTTATTAACACAAGCACAGTTAGATTATTATAATTTGGAAGATGATGCGTACAGTGAATGCCGTGCTAGATCTTATTCAAGGTATATAAAGTATGTTGATTCACCAGATTATATTTTAGATAATAGTAATGATTACAATTGAGTGTTTTTGAGGAAAAGCACCTGTCCTTTTTTAGGCTGGTGTTTTTCTCACTATAAACCGAGTTTTTATTGGAGGGGGATTAATTTGCTTCAAAAGAGTTTTAAGCAAGAGAAAACGGTACCGGCCTTAAAGATGATAGCATCAATGGTTATCTTTGGATCAGTTGGATTTTTTTCTGTTCAAACAAACTTACCTTCGTTTGAATTAGTGTTTGTAAGGTGTATTTTTGCGACAATATTTTTAAGTGTATGCTGGTTGCTTACAGGGCAATATAAACAAGATAAATGGGAACGAAAAGAAGTTATTCAAGTTTTAATATGTGGTTTTTTCTTAGTATTTAATTGGGTTTTCTTATTTAAAGCCTTTGAAAATATGTCAGTTACCATTGCTATCTCAGTTTATCATCTTGCACCAGTAATTGTACTGTTAATTGGAAGTATCGTCTTTAAAGAAAAATTAACATTCATATCTATCATTTCAATAATTGTGTGTTTTGCAGGAGCTTTATTAATTGCTGGTATTGATGGAAGCTTCTCTGTCGGCTCATTAATGTCTTCAGGTATGATATGGGGATTTCTTGCGGCTCTCTTTTATGCATTTACAACTTTATTTGGTAAAGGGATTAACAAAATGAGTGCGTATGCAATGACATTTTTACAAACATTCTTGGGGATATTTCTTTTAATACCATTTATAGATTTAGATGCTTTTAGTGGCCTCACTCAAAGTAATTGGACATATATTATAGCTACTGGTTTTATTCACACAGGGATAGTATATTATCTGTTTTTTGATAGTTTACGCTATTTATCTACAAAAACCATCTCAATATTAGTTTTTTTAGATCCGGCAGTGGCAATATTATTAGATACTGTACTTACTGGATTCCGTCCAACTTTAATGCAAATAACAGGAATTCTTTTTATTTTTATTGGCATGACTTTAACATTAAAAAAATCTAAAGATAAAAAACTAAGCCAAAAAGAAAAGCAAATTGAAAGCGATGCTAGTATATCTCAACAATAATGAAATATATTGTGTATAAAACGATAAACCTTGCATGAATCATGTAAGGTTTATTTTAGTTCAATATAATTCAAATTTATAATACATAATTTTCAAAACTGAGGTATGTGTTTCTTTAATATGCTTTTGATTCAACTATTTTTATTTGACTATAAATTTACAAAAATGTATATAAAACCTTATTTTTTGATAATATATAAGTAATAAATTCATAGAATTGGAGTGATGAGATGCAGCCGTTAGAAAGGGAGATTCATTCTAATATGCTGAAAGTGTGGAGGATGCACGCTTTAATTGGGGCGGTAGTTATACTAACAGTCGTAATTGCGTATTTCTTTTTTATGATTAACTTTAACTGGTGGGGCTGGTTGTTCGGACTATTAGTAACAGGAGCTATTACATTTATTCCCCTTGATTATTTTGTGTTTCCAAATTTACGTCAACGCTATTATAGTTACAGATTAAATGAAGAAGAGATTGAGATTCAAAAGGGAATGTTTGTTGTAAAACGCGTACTTATTCCGATGATCCGTGTGCAGCACGTAACGATTGAGCAAGGGCCGATCATGAGAAAGTATAATTTAGCAGAATTACATATTTCAACAGCCGCAACTTCTCATAGTATTCCAGGTTTAACGAAAGAAGAAGCAGAACAGCTGAAAAGACAAATTGGAGAACTTGCGAAAGTGAGTGATAAGGATGTATAAGAGGCAACATCCGATTACGATATTGTTAGGTATTAGGATTGCGAGTTTGTTGCCACTTATTATTCTTGTTTTATTTAAACCTGATGAACAAGTGGAACCTTGGTATTTATTTTATCTTTTTCTTCTGGTTGTTTTATTCATCATGGCTATTTTTTCAGCAATTAAATGGTATTTTAAAGTGTACTGGATTGAGAATAATATTTTACATATAAAGCACGGTGTTTTTGTAAAGAAGGAAAGCTATTTAAATAAAGAGCGTGTACAAAATATTAGTACGTCTTCTAACATCATTTATCAAATGCTCGGACTTATGAAGTTAAATATAGAAGTAGCCGGTGGTGGTAATGAACCAGAAGTGATGTTGGCTGGTATTAAAGAAGACGAGGCAAAACATTTAATTTCTTTATTACATAAGAAAGAAACTACTGTAAAAGAAGAAATAGAAGAGGAAGAAAGCAAGACGGTTTATCAGTTAACAGCGAAAGAGGTTTTAGCCGCAGCGATTACATCTGGTCGGTTCGGACTAGTGTTCTCTGGACTGGTACTTCTTTACACAAAGTTTGATTTTGTTCTTCCTGAAGGATTCACAAGTAAAGTAGAAGCGTATGTGATGGGAAACGGTGTTTATAAACTAATTGTAATTGCATTAATTTTAATGGCAATTTCGTGGATTATTTCCACGGCTGGATATGTGTTGAAATATGCAAACTTTAAAATTGAGCGAAAAGGGGAAGAGATTCGTATCGTTCAAGGATTATTTGAAAAGAAAGAGTTTGTCTTAAAATTGCACCGCATTCAAGCGATTACTGTAAAAGAAGGTATGCTTCGCCAGCCGTTTGGCTATTGTGCTGTTGAAGTGGAAGCAATTCAAAGTATTGGAGCAGCAAGTAACGAAGTAATGTTGCATCCATTTATGAAGAAAAAAGATGTACAGCACCTGATCACATATTTAGAGTTACCATATGAAATCGAAGCGGAGATCGTTCACTTACCAAAAACAGCGTTGCGTCGTTATTTCATTATGGGCTGGTTAATAAGTATCATACTCACAGTTCTAATTGCCAGCGTGAGTATATATTTTAAACAATATATTGCGTTGTTTGTTATTTTACCGTTATTTATCGTGTTTTCGTTACTTGCGTATGCTAGATATAAAAGTGGCGGTTATGAATTAAGAGAAAATCAACTAACGGTTGTATATCGTAATTTTTCGAAATATACAGGAATAATGCGAAGAAGACATGTTCAAGCAGTAGGTTATAATCAATCGTATTTTCAAAGAAAAGATGAATTATGTACAACTTTTGTAGCGGTAGCTGGGCGCGGTTATGAAGTAAAGCATATGAGAAAAAAAGATTCACTTCGTATATATAATTGGTACAAAGAAAAAGGAAACACCGGTGTGTAATGGTGTTTCCTTTTTGTCATTAAATTGATATCTTTAGTCGAATCGTTGATATATTTCAAGATATGATAGATATATTCGGAAAATCGTTGATATATTTCAAGATGTGATAGATATATTCGGAAAATCGTTGATATATTCAAAGATATGATAGATATATTCGGAAAATCGTTAATATAATTTCACGTACTGTTAGTGTTGTATTATGTTTTAATTAAACTAACACATCAAAAGTAGTCACAAAAGATGGACGAGAGAAAATACTCTTTTGCTGTTCCGCATGTGGATGCGCTTGAGCTTGTCCTTCTGCTTGCGTGGGACGTTTTTTATGAGCGTTTTCGAATGAACGTGATTCTGTCCAGTCTTTAAAGTTTTGCTCTGTTTCCCACATCGTTAAGATGACGTATGTATCGTTACTTAATGGACGTAGAACACGGATTGCTTGGAATCCTGGTTCGTTTTCAATAAGGCCTGCGCGGTTTTTAAAGCGGTTTTCAAATACTGGGCGACCTTCGTCTGTGACAGAAATGTTGTTACAAACGATATAGCCAGGTTGTCCTTTAAATTCACCGACAGCATCTAGTACATCATATTGAAGTGAACCTTCTACAGATTCTTCTGTATTTTCTTTATAAAACATATTTTTTTCATCATTTTTTGCAGTGAAATGTGCTTGTTCTAGAGGTGTTTCGTATGAAATAATAGCCTTCATTTTAATGCCCCCTTAATAGTTTGTTTCTATTATATCAACTCTCTTAAAAAACTTCGAAGATTATATACATAAAGATACTTCTTTTTCAAATAATAAATGTACCATCATTTGGAAAGAAGGACGATGTATGAAGAAAGTAAAGTGGACTTTATTAGGCGGCGTCGCAACGTTCGTAGTAGCGATTGTAATCTATAAACTTATCGTGTTAGCTGGTGGCTATATGATGGATGAAAAGCAGCTCGTTTTCCACTCTTCATCACGTATCGTTGACCAGAAAGGGAAAGAAATTACGAAATTATACGTAGAAAATAGAGAGCTCGTACCGATCGAGCAAATTCCGAAGTATGTGCAGCAGGCGTTTGTTGCGGTGGAAGATTCTCGTTTTTATGAGCATCAAGGGATTGATTATCCGTCTATATTCCGTGCTCTTTATAAAGATACGTTAGCTGGAGAGAAGGTAGAGGGCGGTAGTACCATTACGCAGCAACTCGCTAAAAACGTCTTTTTAACTCGTGAAAAAACATTTACGCGCAAATTGAAGGAAGTCGCAATTTCTCTTCAATTAGAGCAAAAATATACGAAGCAACAAATTCTTGAAATGTATATGAATCATATTTATTTTGGTCATGGGGCTTACGGTATTCAAGCGGCAGCAAAGTTGTATTTTAATAAAAATGTTGAGGATTTAACAGTAGAGGAAGGGGCAATGCTTGCAGGCCTTCCGAAGTCACCAAACGGATATTCACCTTATTTTTCCCCAGAGAAGAGTAAGGAACGCCGTGATTTAGTATTGTCACTTATGCATAAACAAGGCTATTTGACTGCCGAAGAAAGCGTACGTTATCAAGGGAAGACAATTGCTCTATATAAAAATTTAGATGAGAATGAGCTTGCATATATGCCGTATATTGATATGGTCATAGATGAAGCCGCTCGTTTATACGGATTGTCTCATCAAGAAGTACTTCGCGGAGGATATACGTTTGTCGTACCTATGGATGAAAAGATTCAAAAGGTAGCATATAACCAGTTTCAAGATGCAAGGAATTTCCCTGGGAAAGAAGAGGGGGCGCAAGGTGCTTTCTTATTAATGGATAATCGTACGGGAGGGATTAAAGCGGCGATTGGGGGAAGAAAGTACGTCCCGAGAGGATTTAATCGTGTTTTTGCCAAAAGGCAGCCTGGATCTGTTTTAAAACCACTTATCGTTTATGCACCAGCACTAGAAACGAAAAAGTATAATCCGTATTCTTTATTAACGAATGAAAGAAATTCTTTTGAAGGGTATGAACCTCGAAATTATAATCATGAGTATTCAAAAGAAATGACGATGTATGATGCGATTTTAGAGTCGGCAAATGTACCGGCAGTTTCTTTATTAAATGAGTTAGGGGTAGAAGAAGGAAAGCAATATTTAGAAAAAGGAAATGTTCATATTGCAGATGCTGGTTTAAGTACAGCGCTTGGCGGATTGAAAAATGGCGTTTCAACATTTGATCTTGTAAAAATGTACCGTTCATTTTTAGCAAATGGAAATATTATCGAGCCGCACGTTATTGATAAAGTATTAAACAGACACGGTGCAGTCATTGGGGAATCTCCAAAAGTAGAGACAAAAATCTTCTCGAAGCAGACAGCATGGTATATGACGAAAATGCTAGAAGGAGTTGTGAAGGAAGGGACAGCAAGAGTTGGTGTATATAACGGTGCGTTAGCTGGAAAAACGGGTACAACTTCATTGCCAAATGACGATAAGGGAGCAAGAGATATGTGGTTCGTTGGTTATACACCGAACTTAGTAGGCGCTGTTTGGATTGGTTATGACCGTACGGATAAGGAGCATCAGTTGCAAGGAGAAAGTGCATCTGCGACAAAATTGTTTAAGAAAATTTTAACGAAGGCTAATGTAGAACATAAAGAGAAGTTTATGAAGCCTGAAGGTGTGGAAACAATCGGCGCTCCGATTCGGCTGCGCAAAATTGAAGATGTAAAAATGAAATTATCATTTAGCCCTTTCGGTTTATTTAAAGCAAAATTAAGCTGGACGCCACTTCCAGATAACAGAATTATGTACCGAATCTATAGAGTGGAGAACGGAATTCATACGCATGTTAGCACTGTAAATGGTGCTGGGGAATATGAGGAAAAGTTCGTTAACATATTTTCAAAACCGAGCTTTTACGTTGTACCATATAATACACAAACGAATCGTGAAGGAGAAAAGTCAAAAGTAGCTAAACCATAGTTTTTCTCTGTGTTATAATAAGAATGTTGTGAAAATAGTAAGCGTTTTTAAGAATGTTTGTGTCAATTTAATGAACAACGTACATAATATTATGCATTTTGTTTTTACAAGCTGTATAGTAAAAAAAGATAAATATCGAACGTATTCGAAGCATTGGTAAGGAAGGGAGCAAGGGTCTTGGTAAGAACTATAAATGAGACATTTTTAAAAGCATGTAGGGGGGAACGTACCGATTATGTACCAGCATGGTATATGCGTCAAGCAGGTCGTTCACAGCCGGAATATAGAAAGATTAAAGAAAAGTATTCTTTATTTGAAATTACACACAATCCAGAGTTATGTGCTTACGTTACAAAATTGCCGGTTGATCAGTATAACGTAGACGCAGCAATTCTTTATAAAGATATTATGTCACCACTACCTGCAATTGGTGTGGATGTAGAAATTAAATCAGGTATTGGCCCAGTTATCGATAACCCAATCCGTTCTTTACAAGACGTAGAAAAACTAGGGGAAATCAATCCAGAAGATGACGTACCGTACATACTAGATACAATTCGTTTATTAACGACAGAAATGTTAGACGTACCGTTAATCGGTTTTTCAGGAGCTCCATTTACATTAGCGAGCTATATGATTGAAGGCGGTCCATCTCGTAACTACCATAATACGAAAGCGTTCATGTATGCAGAGCCGAAAGCTTGGTTCGCTTTAATGGATAAACTAGCAGATATGGTTATTACATATTTAAAAGCGCAAATTAACGCAGGAGCAAAAGCAGTTCAAATTTTCGATTCTTGGGTTGGAACAGTAAATGTAGCGGATTATCGCGTATTTATTAAACCAGCAATGGAGCGTATTTTTGCAGAAGTTCGTAAGATGGATGTTCCAATGATTATGCACGGCGTAGGAGCTGCACACTTAGTGAATGAGTGGCACGACTTACCGCTTGATGTAGTCGGCTTAGATTGGCGCTTACCGATTGAAGAAGCACGTGCACGGGGCGTTCATAAGGCGGTACAAGGTAATATGGACCCTTCATTCTTACTTGCACCATGGTCTGTTATTGAAGAACATGTAAAAAGTATTTTAGATCAAGGGATGAAACAGCCGGGTTATATCTTTAACTTAGGTCACGGTGTATTCCCAGAAGTAAATCCAGATACATTAAAACGTTTAACTACATTTATTCATGAATACTCTAAAGGGCAGTTAGCGAAGTAAAGGAGCATTGCTGTATGAAAAAGAAAATTGGTTTGCTTGTAATGGCATACGGAACGCCATATAAAGAAGAAGATATTGAACGTTACTATACACATATTCGCAGAGGAAGAAAGCCAAGTCCTGAAATGCTGGAAGATTTAACAGAGCGTTACCGTGCAATTGGTGGTATTTCTCCTTTAGCTACTATTACATTAGAGCAAGCTAAGAAGTTAGAGAAGCGTTTAAATGAAGTACAAGATGAAGTAGAGTACCATATGTATCTTGGCTTAAAACATATTGAACCGTTTATTGAAGATGCAGTGAAAGATATGCATAACGACGGAATACAAGATGCAATCGCGCTTGTTCTTGCACCTCACTATTCTACGTTTAGCGTGAAATCATACGTTGGACGAGCACAAGAAGAAGCTGAGAAACTTGGAAACTTAACAATTCATGGCATTGATAGCTGGTATAAAGAGCCGAAATTCATCCAGTACTGGGTCGATGCAGTGAAAGGTATATATAACGGTATGTCAGATGCAGAGCGTGAAAAAGCAGTATTAATCGTATCTGCACATAGCTTACCAGAGAAAATTATTGCAATGGGCGATCCATATCCAGATCAATTAAATGAAACAGCGGACTATATCGCGCGCGGAGCTGAAGTAGCAAACTATGCAGTAGGCTGGCAAAGTGCAGGAAACACACCAGATCCTTGGATTGGTCCAGATGTACAAGATTTAACGAGAGAACTAAATGAAAAGCACGGTTATACTTCATTCGTATATGCACCAGTTGGATTTGTTGCGGAACATTTAGAAGTTTTATATGACAACGACTTTGAGTGTAAAGTTGTAACGGATGAAATTGGCGCGAAATATTATCGTCCAGAAATGCCAAATGCATCGGACGCATTTATTGATTGTTTAACAGATGTTGTATTAAAGAAAAAAGAATCTGTACTGTAAGAAGAAAGGGGGAGCCTGCTTGAGGAAAAAGGTTGTGATCATCGGCGGAGGCATCACTGGATTAACAGCAATGTATAACTTACAAAAAAATATTCATGAAAAAAACTTGCCGATTGATACATTACTTATAGAAGCATCGGGTAAACTTGGCGGAAAAATTCAAACCGTTCGAAAAGATGGATTTACAATTGAGCGCGGACCAGATTCTTTCTTAGCACGAAAAGAAAGTGCAGCTAGATTAGTGAAAGAATTAGGTCTTGGCGATGAACTTGTAAATAATCAAGCCGGTCAATCATTTATCCTTGTAAACAATCGGTTACATAAAATGCCGAATGGATCAATGATGGGAATTCCAACGCAAATTACGCCGTTTCTATTTTCCGGGCTGTTCTCCCCAATTGGTAAACTAAGAGCTGGCTTTGATCTATTAATGCCGAGGTCAAAGCCAGTATCTGACCAATCACTCGGACAATTTTTCAGACATCGTCTTGGAAACGAAGTGGTTGAAAACTTAATAGAGCCGTTACTATCGGGTATTTATGCAGGGGATATTGATGAAATGAGCTTAATGTCAACATTCCCGCAAATGTATCAAATTGAGCAGAAACATCGCAGTATTTCACTCGGTATGCGTACGCTCGCTCCGAAAGAAGAGAAAGCTGAACCGAAAAAGGGAATGTTCCAAACAGTGAAAACAGGTTTAGAATCTATCGTAAAATCTCTCGAAGCAAAGATGCATGAAGGTACGATAATAAAGGGAACTCGCATTGAAAAAGTTGCGAAACAGGGTGATGGTTATACGATTACTCTTAGTAACGGAAAAGAAATAGAAGCGGACGCCATCGTAGTGGCAACTTCGCATAAAGTATTGCCGTCCATGTTTGCTCAGTACAAGCAGTTTCGTTTCTTCCGTAATATTCCATCCACATCCGTTGCGAATGTGGCACTTGCTTTCCAAAAGTCTGCAATCCAGCGCGATATTAATGGTACAGGATTTGTCGTATCACGAAATAGCGATTACACCATTACAGCATGTACGTGGACGCATAAAAAATGGCCACATACAACGCCAGAAGGAAAAACACTCCTTCGCTGTTACGTTGGACGTGCTGGTGATGAAGCGGTTGTAGAACAAACTGAAGAAGAACTCGTTCAGCTCGTACTAGAAGATTTAAGGAAGACGATGGATATTACAGAGGATCCAGAGTTTACAATCGTAAGTCGCTGGAAAGAAGCGATGCCTCAATATACAGTGGGTCATAACGAGCGAATGAAAAAGCTCACAACATTTATGGAGAAAGAGTTGCCAGGTATATACTTGGCAGGTAGCTCCTATGCTGGTGCTGGACTTCCAGACTGTATGAATCAAGGTGAGGAAGCTGCAAAGCGTGTATTATCTCATTTGGAGAAAGTAATAGATGCTGAATTAATCGCACAATAAATTATAAGAAACGCCTTCAATCATATTGAAGGCGTTTCGTTTATTATATAAAATACTTATTCGCCAATAAACATATATAAGTTATTTGGCTTTATAACAGCATCTCCTGCATAAATAACCCAATCTGTTAAGTTATCAAAATCTAAATGATAACTATTTCCTTCACTCATATCTTCTATAAAATATGGTTCATTGATGAGTATTCCTTGAATCAGGTCTTCTGTAATATGTTGCATTTCAAACCACATATGTTCGCTTTTACCCTCTTCATAGGAAACACCAAACTTAGCGAGAAAACGAAACTCTTCATTGGATTTTTCAATTTGAAAAATGTTGCTGAAATACCCGAAAGTATTTTTCGCATTATAAGCCATACGATCGGTTTCACTATTTGTTTTATAGAACATGAGCCCTGTAGCTTCCTCGTGTTCTTTGAAAAAACTTTCAATATATTCTTCTGAAGTATTAAATTTGAATAAGAGAACGGATGGAGATTGATGGTATTCATCTCGGGCATCCATTCCGCCTAAGAATGTATTTTGTGCATCTATTGGCTGTAATTTCACTTCTTCATCCTCGATTGAAGATAATTGGTCCATACTCGTTTTATGCCCTATATAAGATAATCCTTTCTCCCACGGAACAGCGACTGTATGTATAGAACCTTGCTGACTATGCGCGATAACGATAGGCTCATTCATAGGGACTTGTCCATTCTCAACGGCATTATTAGCAAATGTTTGAAAGAGATCGCCAATGCCGTAGTAGGAAGAAATGCGATTTGGAATAATTAACTCTATTTCAGTTACGCCCGCTCTTAAAAGGCCGTGTGTATGAAACCAATATTGCGTAGGCTCGCCTTCTTTATCGTCTTCATAAACGGAATGAATAACGTATAAGTCAGGAATGTCAGGTAATAATTCATTTTCAACGTGATATTCAATATAGTTTCTAGATATCACTTTCATTGCTGCACTTGAATCGATTACAAATAACAAATCTGGGGCGAGGTTCCATAAAAATTGTATTTGCTGGAAAAAGCAGTCGAGTACATCGCCTACAAATAGCGTACGAGTGAAAATTTCAGTACCGAAAGCCGCATCTTCAAAATTACGATCTACAATTGTAGAATCTTGTCTATTGTACATTTTATATTCTTCTGGGTCATTCGCCTCATCAATATGCAGTTCATACGGTATGATTGTTTCATCCATATGTAACTCAACAATAAGGCTTGTCTCATCACTATAAACAATTTTTAACTCATCAACTTTAGTAGCGATATTTTCTAGCCGTTGTTTTAACTGCTCAATTGTAATTCTAGTTGGTATAACAGCAATCATATCTGAAAAATGACGTTCTAATGTTCCATTCATAGCTGCGCGGTATGTTTCTGTTTGCACTTCCATCCAATCACTCCTATTCAAATGAATCCATTTTACATACCAATCAAATGTCGATATTTTCTGTTTTCTCTCTCTAACATTATAGAGTGCATTTGTAGAAGGTGTAAAATTATTATTTTGTATTATAGTTTGAAAGCTTGTAAATTAAATAAATCTTTTGTAAAATTTGTCGAAAAATAGTTCTATATAACGAATCATTTGTTATGATAGAAATGCTGAGAAAATATGAAATAGGGAGAGGAAAATGGCTGTGAAGAAATTGTTAAGCGTCTTTTTATCATTCTTGCTATTGCTTTCATTTACTGGAACTTTAGCGCAAGCAGAAGAAACTGCTTCTATGTCAGTAGAAAAAGCAATTCAAGTATTTAAGCAGCAAGGGAAAACGAAGGGGATTGTGGAAGGATATATTGTCGGATATACGCAAAGTTCTTCTAAATATACGAAGGATCCAGCTAAGTTTGATGATACAAACGTAGCAATTGCAGATTCGCCAAACGAAACGAATCCAGACAAAATCATGCCCGTTCAGTTGCCAAAAGGTGATGTGAGAACGGCAGTGAATGTAAAAGATCACCCTGAAAATATCGGGAAGAAAGTTAGTTTGACTGGGACTCTTGAATTATATTTTAGTAACCCAGGTTTAAAATCAGTAACAGCTTATAAGTTTCAAGGTGAAGGACAAAACCGTGTTAGCGATGTAGTAGCTTCACCGAACGGCGGAGAAGTTGCTAAAGGAACAGCGGTAACATTAACGACGAATACAGAAGGTGCAACGATTTACTATACGTTAGATGGCTCTAATCCTACTAATAAAAGTGTTCTTTATAATGGACAAATTATAGTGAATGAAAATAGTGTAGTGAAAGCAATCGCAGAAAAAGAAGGACTTACTTCTTCAGCAATTTCGACATTTTCATTTATTATCGTAAATAATGAACAGGTTCGTATTCATGACATTCAAGGAAAATCACATATGTCTCCTTACAACGGGAAGAAAGTAAACAATGTGGAAGGCGTTGTCACAGCGCTTGATAAAAATGGTTTTTATATAGAAGATAATCAGCCAGATAATGATCCAGCTACTTCAGAAGGTATGTACGTATATAAAAAAGATGCGAATGTAGCAGTAGGAGATCTTATTCAAGTTGATGGAGTAGTAGAAGAATATGTTGGACCAGGATATGCAGAGCGATTTGAAACAGACTTAACGACGACAGAAATTAAGGCGAGTCGCGTTGCTGTAATCGCAAAAGATCAATCTTTGCCAGCACCGATTGTACTTGGGGAAAACGGTGTGAAAATCCCAGACCAGATTATTGATAATGATGCATTTAGTTTATTTGATCCAAATGAAGATGCAATCGACTTTTATGAAAGTATAGAAGGTATGCGTGTTACGATGCCAACACCAAAAATTATTACACCTCAGAAAAACGGAAATTTATATGTAACAGTAAAAAATGGTGGAGATAAAGTAGTAACACAATATGGCACACCTCTATTAGATGAAAATCAATTAAACCCAGAGCGCCTTTCTGTAAAAGTACCTCGCGATTATGTAGCAAAAGTAGGAGATACTTTCACTGGAGATATAACAGGGGTAGTAGGATATGATTACGGTTCTTTCCGTATTTCGCCAATAACAGAACTGCCAGCTGTAGTGGATGGTGGATTTAAGCAAGTAGGCGCAAATATTCAGCCACGTCTTGATAAGTTAACGGTTGCTACATATAACATTGAAAACTTCTCAGCGAATAAAAAAGAAACAACAGATGAAAAGGTAAAAGCGTTAGCGTATTCTATTAAATACAACTTAAAAATGCCAGATATTATCGGTGTAGAGGAAATGCAAGATAATAACGGATCAATTAATGACGGTACAACAGATGCGTCATTAAGCGCAAAACGTATCATTGATGCAGTGCTAGAAATTCGTGGACCGAAGTATGAGTATGTAGAAATCGCTCCAAACAATAATCAAGACGGAGGAGCACCAGGAGCGAATATTCGCGTCGGCTTCTTCTATAATCCATCACGCGTGAAATTAGCGACGGTACCAAAGTTACTTGATAAAAATGTTGTTCGTATTGGAGACGAAAATCCATTATTTGAAAGTACACGTAAACCGTTAGCGGCAGAATTTACGTTCCAAGGACAAAACATTGTTGTCGTTGCAAATCACTTAAACTCAAAACTAGGAGATGCAACGCCATTTGGAAAAGTGCAGCCGCTCGTATTAAAAAGTGAAGACAAACGAATTCAGTTAGCACAAGAGGTAAATCATTTCGTGCAAGGAATTCAGAAAAAGAATACGAATGCACCAGTTGTCGTGTTAGGTGATATGAACGATTTCGAATTCTCTAAACCACTAAAAACACTAGAGGGAACAATCTTAAAAGATATGTTAAACACAGTGCCAAAAGAGAATCGTTACACGTACATTCACGAAGGAAATGCACAAGTGTTAGATCATATTTTAGTAACAAATAATATCGCACCACACACAATTGTAGATCCAGTGCACTTAAACTCAAATATAATGAAAGAGCACGGACGTGTAAGCGACCATGACCCAGTACTTGCTCAAATTGATTTGAAGAAAGCTTCTTAAAGAAAGGAACGCTTAGGTAACTAAGCGTTCTTTGTTTGCATCGTTATAGAATAGTATAAAGAGATGATTCCTTTTTTTGTAATCTAATGATAAAATTGATCGAATATTTAGTTTTTAATAAGGAGGACAACCATGCAGTTACAAATAAATGGAAAGGTAATGAATCAGTTTGCAATTTTTTTTAGTACGATCGTCATGCTTCAGTTTGTAGCTGATATAACAGGACTTACAAGCAATCTAGATATTACGTATAACTTAATACATACAGCAGCTTCTTATATAACATTTAGTTTGGCGGTTATTTTCACTTTAATAGGTGCAAGAAGAGAATTAAGTAAATATGCAATTGTTTCATTATGTTTAGTAATAGCGATTAAAGCGATTTATTTTGTAGCGGTTGTTATTTTATGGGGATTGGCAGGTACACCGTAAGTGAATAGTAAATAAAACCCTAATTTCCAATATAGTAAGGAAATTAGGGTTTTATTATACTTGAAACGCTTTTCTGCACCGCTCTCTTTTTTGCAACCTTCTTCTATATTTTTTTCTATCACGTTTTACTCCTTGTATATACATGATTAAGCTAACGAAGAGGAAGAAGGCACATTGTATTGTCAAAATATATGGTGACATGCCATGCAGCGGCTGCCTTGGATCATATAAATGAATAGGTGCTCCGCCTATTGTAGGGAGTACCGTATTTAGCAGGACGTAAGGAATAGAGGTAGTTGCAAATGGAAATAGAAGCGCCATATAGTCCTTTTGGGACCATGCAGATGCAGCAAGTCCTAAAAGAGCCATCAAACCTGCAAATAAAAAATTAATTCCGATATATACAGCAATGTAAGTGATGGGAGAAGTTTCATATAAGTTTGCGAACATCCCGTTATCATTTATAATGCCTGAACCAGCCGTTGGTACTCCGTCTGGAATGGTTAATTTGCAAAATAATAACGATAAGATGAATGGAAATGTATAAAGAAGTCCGCCGCAAAAAAATGTAACGATATATTTCGTTACTGAATAAGAAAATAAAGAAATTTCTTTACTGACAAACGGTTTAAAACCATCGGACTTATCCGAGTTATAACTTGTACTAAAGGGAAGACTTGCAATAACTGGCATTAATAATAAATAAACATCCATTTCATTTCCACGAAATCCAATCCATTTAATATCCGTCGATATAGGTCCATTCGCAGCGTCTCCTAAATAACGAATTACATAATAATAATGATAAATACAAATAAGAACAAATCCACTAAACATAATAATTAAAGAAACACGATTACAAAAAGCTTGCTTTATATTTAAACGAAGCGCACGCATCATGACTGAAAAAGCCTCCACTATTTTGATAAACTTGTCTATTTTCTATATTACTATTAATTGTAAAGATTTTCTTGTTTTTTTATTTGATTATTTGAAAAAGAGGAATTTTGTTGTTGTGAAGTAAGGTTTAGCTGAAATTAATTTTTCTAAAATATGGTTGACAATTAAGTATTACATTTGTAATCTTAATTATAGATTACAAATGTAATACTTAGGAGTGAAACATACGATGACAAATCAATTACCTAAAATATCTGAAGCGGAATTAGAAATTATGAAAGTACTTTGGTCGAATTCTCCACAAACAGCGAATGAAATTATAGAAGAACTGGAAGATGCAATGGACTGGAAACCAAAAACAATCCGCACATTAATTAATCGATTAGTACAAAAGGAAGCCGTTTCTTACCATCAAGATAAAGGGCGAATGTATGCTTATTATCCGTTAGTATCACAACATAATTATTTGCAAGTGGAAACGAAATCTTTACTAAAACGTTTTTGCGGTGCAGCGTTTAAGCCATTACTTGTTAATTTCTTAAAAGAGGAGAAATTATCTTCAGAAGATATTAATGAATTAAAACGCATTTTAGATGAGAAGACAGAGGAGAATAAGAGGAAGGATCGATAAAAATGATAAACACGCTTATAAATGTATACCTTCCTCATTTTTTTGATTGGCTTATAGAAACGTCACTTATGGCTAGCATATTAGTCGGATTTATTTTATGTATAAAAGTTCTATTTAGAAATAAATTAACCCCCCGGTGGCAATATATGCTGTGGATCGTATTAATGATAAGACTCCTTTTACCGTGGTCGCCAGATAGCTCTTATAGCATTTACTCATTACTTTCTTATAGTTCTAGCGTATCGGAAGTTATTCCAAAAAATATGCCGGCTACTGAGAATATAGTAAACATAGAAAGCGACCGTAAAGTGGAATTGGAATCAAATTCTAAAATGGTGACAAAAACTAGCGAACCGGAAGTAAAAGTCAGTTCGGAAAAACAGACTACATTTTCTTTATACAAACTTGCTTTGTATGTGTGGCTAGCTGGGTTAATCATATTAGCGGTCATCACGTTTCTTACAAATAGACGTTTATATTCTTACATAAAGAAACAACCGGATATTACGGATGAACAGGCCATTACAGTGTTTAATCGCTGTAAGCAATCTATGAAAATGAAGAAGGCGGTTTCGTTACGTCTAGCGGGAAAGATTGCGAGCCCAACTGTGTTTAGTTTCTTTCGTCCGAAAGTATTACTATCAAAAAAACATATGAAAGTATTAAATGAGCAACAATTACAATATGTCTTTTACCATGAGTTAGCTCATATTAAGAGAAACGATGTAGCTGTAAATTGGATTATGTACAGTTTAATCCTATTAAATTGGTTCAATCCGATTCTTTGGTACGCCTATTTTTGTATGCGAGAAGATCAAGAATTAGCCTGTGATGCATATGCACTTACTTTTATAGATAAAGAGGAACAAATTGCATACGGACATACAATTATTACCCTTCTACAACACTATTCCTATCAAGTACCAAGCCTAGCAAATTTAAGTAGAAATAAACGAACACTAAAAAGGAGAATCGTTATGATTAAAAAATTCCAAAAGAAATCGTATCGTCTTTCTTTACTTGGAGTTATTGCTATAGTTGCTATTGCATCCCTTTCTTTATTCAATGCACGTGCAACGGAAGGAAAAGAAAAGCAAGAGGATAAAGTAGAGCAGTCAAAGGATGCTTTCCAAAATGCTGTAGATACATTATTTGGTACAGAGGAAAAGGCGAGAAAAGAGTGGGGAATGTCAAACTGGCAATATGAAAACCGAACAGCCTTTTTATATCATGCTGAAAAAGCTTTGACAAAGGAAGAGTTTGAGAATTATGTGCAGTTATATAAAGAGGTATTACAGATCGAGAAAAAAGGATTAGTTAGATTAAACTTACCCGAAAATTTCCAAGGGGATATAAAAGAGGTGAAAGAAGAGCGCTTAAGTACAGAAAATCGTGAAAAATTAAAAGAAATTCGTAATAAAACAACTCCTTATGAGGATAAGGTAGGGAAGTATTTAACATATACAGTTGAAGAAGTGCAGCAACATGTTGATTTCAAAATCAAGAGGCCAACTTATACAATTAAAGGATATACCCAAAAAGACGAAAGAGTGAATTATTATCTTAAGATAAAGCCGGAATTCACTATTGAATTAGAATATGCGAACGGAAAAGGAAATTATACAATTTCTCAATCGCAAGTTTTTGGGGAAAGCAAAGACCCATTTAGCCACCAGTTTATAGTGACTGAAAATATAGAAAAGTACGAACTAGAAGGGAATCAAATATTCTACGCTACTCATCACTCGGATAGTAATTTACAAGGTATGAAGATGATTGTTCCAGCAAAAGGGAAAGATAGTGCATATCAAATTGTCATTATTAATCATAGTTTAGAGAAGCAAGGAGAAGCAGTATTTGATAAGAATGTAAATAAAGAAGAGTTAGAGAAGGTTATGCTTTCTATGGTGAAATAATAAAAAGGTGTTCTTAAGATGTATATCTCAAGAACACCTTTTCCTTTTCTCTTTTCTTCTGATAAACTATGGACAGTATGATATACACTGACTGGAATTTTTTTATACTGGAAATAATAAAAAGAGAACTTGTATAGAATGTAAGCGTGTGGTAATATCAAAGATGTACTGATTGACTATATTATCCAATTGGTCATTTTTGGAGGTGACAATGTGGCGATAGATCGAAAACGTTCTATTATTGAAGCTGCAACAAAGTCTTTTTCAGCGTTCGGTTATAAAGCAACAACGATGGATCAAGTAGCGAAGTTAGCGAATGTAGGAAAAGGAACGATTTATACTTTTTTCAAAAATAAAGAAGAGCTATTTGGTGAAATTATTTCTAATTTAATTACAGAAATGAAGCAAGTTGCAGAAAGTGCAATTCGTTCAGATGTTTCATTTTTTGAAAATGTACATAGAGCATTATATAGCATCTTGGAATTTAGAAAAGAACATCAGCTCATGATTAAATTAATTCAAGAAGAGCGCGATATGGGAACGAAAGAAGTACAAGAAGTTATGCAACAAGTTGATGTGGAAATCGTTTCTGTTATTCAATCGTATTTAAAGATTGCGATTGAAAAAGGTGAAATTAGCAAATGTGATCCAGAAATTACAGCATTTATTATGCTGCGTCTATATGTATCGCTTATTTTTGATTGGGAAAAAAATCACGAACCGCTAGAAAAAGAAAAAATTGCAGAGTTATTTGAACTTTATTTATTAAAAGGATTGTCAAACTAAGATAATCCTTTTAATTTTATAAAAAATGACCAAATGAACAATGCGGTCATATATTTAAGTTAAGGGGGGATATAGAAAAATTATAATCATAATAAGAAAAAGTTGCATAGTAATAAATTCAGGGATAAGGCATATGTATGAACAAGTATAGCCTTTTTGTTTGGGTAAAAATGACTATATGAACATTTTGGTCATTTTATAAAAAGGGGGAGAAATTATGAAAGGGAATCAGTTACTTCGGAAAGAGTTCACGGAAATTATAAAAAGTAAAAAAATATTAATTCCAATTATTGCGGTCTTATTCGTACCGATTTTATATGCAGGGATGTTTTTGTGGGCCTTTTGGGATCCGTATAAACAGTTAGATGACTTACCAGTTGCAGTAGTCAATTTAGATAAAGGCGCAGTATTTGATGGGAAACCAATTGAGGTCGGAAAAGGGCTCGTTGATAATTTAAAAGATAATAAAAGTTTTAAATGGGAGTTCGTAAGTGAAAAAGAAGCGAAGAAAGGAATGGAAGGTAGAAAGTATTACATGTTAGTGCGCATTCCAGATGACTTCTCAAGTAACGCTACAACGTTACTAAAAGACAATCCAAAGCCATTAAACTTAGAGTACATTCCAAACGAAAGTTTAAACTTCTTATCTTCACAAATTGGAGGAACAGCCATTGAAAAGATTAAAACTGAAGTATCAAGTACGTTAACGAAAACATATGCAGAGAAAATGTTCGATTCTATTAAAGACGTCTCAAAAGGATTAGCAGATGGATCAGAAGGGGCAAGTAAACTACACGACGGATCAAGTGAATTGCATGATGGTTCAAGTAAAGTGACGGATGGCCTTCATACACTTCAAGGGAAGTCTGGGGAGATGAAGGATGGAGTTCAGAAATTAGCGGATGGATCTAATAAATTAGTAGATGGGTCAGGCAAAGTAACAAACGGTTTAAATGTGCTAAATAGTAAAACAGGTGAAATGCAGGTAGGTATAGGGAAATTAGTAGATGGGTCAGGCAAAGTAACAAATGGTTTAAATACACTAAATAGCAAAACAGGTGAAATGCAGATAGGTATAGGGAAATTAGTAGATGGGTCAGGCAAAGTAACAGATGGTTTACATGCATTAAATAGCAATGCAGGTATTGGGAAACTAGTAGATGGATCAGGTAAAGTAACAGATGGTTTACATGCATTAAATAGCAATGCAGGTATAGGGAAATTAGTAGACGGATCGGGCAAAGTAACAGACGGTTTAAATACGTTAAATAGTAAAACGGGTGAGTTGCGTGATGGATCTGAGAAAGTGACCGGTGGCTTGAACAAATTAGTAAGTAAATCCGGTGAATTAAAAACAGGAACAACGGACCTATCAAATGGTATGGGAAAACTCGTTGAAGGGCAAAGCCAATTAGAGGAAGGTTCTCAAGCGATCCAAAAGGGATTGCAAGAGTTAAATAGTAACGTACAAAAGTCTGCTGCAGGCTTAGAGGAAATGCAGTCGAAAGTTCCTTCTATATTGAATACAGTAAATGAAAAAATAGATGGAGCTGGGGCGAATGTAAATCAGTTAAATGAACTTACACAATCAACAGCAGGAGATGCAAAAAATGCAGCACAAGAGGTAGCGAATTTACAAAAGCAAATTGAAAGTTTACCAAAAGAATATCAAGAGCAGTTACAACCGTTCATAACAAGTGCTGTAAAAAGTACAGCGACAGTTCAGCAAAAGGCTGCCGGAGTAGCAGGTGGAACAAATAAACTAAATGAAGAAGTAAAACAATTAAAGGGCGAAATACATCAAACAACAAATGGGTTGCAAAAAAACTTACCAAATCCAGCAGGGATAAAAACTCTAGCAGGTGGTATTGAGAAACTAACGAGCGCACAAAATGAATTTGTTAGTAAGTTTCATGGATTTGGTGAGGGATTAGATAATGCAAAAATAGGTGCCGATAAATTAAAAGATGGATCAGTTCAATTAATTGATGGAGTAACGCAATTACAAAGTGGCTCTGGAAAAGTGACAGCAGGATTAGGTCAATTATCTGCAGGAGTAAATCAATTAGCAGATGGGTCTGGTCAAGTAACAGGCGGTTTAGGAACATTATCTGTAGGAGTATCCAAATTAGCAGATGGGTCTGGTCAAGTAACAGGCGGTTTAGGGACATTATCTGTAGGTGTAACGAAATTAGCAGATGGCTCAAGCCAAGTAACAGGTGGTTTAGGAACATTATCTGCAGGAGCAAACCAAATGGCAGGTGGCGTAAATCAATTAGCAGATGGTTCAAGCCAAGTAACAGATGGTTTAGGAACATTATCTGTAGGAGCAAACCAAATGGCAGGTGGCGTAAATCAATTAGCAGATGGATCTAATCAAGTAACAACTGGCTTAGGTACTCTAAATGGTGGCCTAAATAAAATGTCAACCGGCTCAACCCAGCTAATCGACGGAGTAAATAAACTAGCAGACGGATCAGGAAAAGTAACTGATGGACTAGTGAAAGTAAACGATGGTTCAGGTGAACTTGCAGAGAAACTTGGCGAAGGAGCAGAAAAAACTGGTGAAGTAAAAGGGACGGATAAAACGTATGATATGTTTGCAAGTCCTGTAAAAGTGAAGACGGAGAAAATGGCGGAAGTTCCAAACTACGGAACTGGATTTACGCCGTACTTCTTATCACTCGGTTTATTCGTTGGGGCATTACTATTATCAATCGTATATCCATTACGTGATACAGTCGGCGTTCCGAAATCAGGGTTTAGTTGGTTTATTAGTAAGTTCGGCGTACTACTATCAGTTGGTATTATTCAAGCGATAGTAGCAGATGTTATATTACTGTTCGGATTGGGTGTAGAAGTACAAAGCATTCCATACTTCATACTCTTTAGTATCATTACAAGTTTAGCATTTATCGCATTAATTCAATGTTTAGTAACAGCATTCGGTGATGCAGGCCGTTTTATCGCCATCATCACATTAATTATGCAGCTTACAACAAGTGCTGGAACATTCCCGTTAGAGTTGATTCCGAAGTTTTTACAACCATTCAATGCTTGGTTACCGATGACATATTCTGTATCAGGACTGAAAGCAGTCGTATCAAGCGGAGACTTTGACTTCATGTGGCAAAACGTAGGGGTGCTCATGATTTTCATTGTTGTATTATCACTTGGAACAATTGCATCCTTAACTTGGATGCACAAACGACAATTTAGAAATATTGCGGAAAATCAATCGATTGAAGCTTAGAAAAAAGCACCTTTTTGGTGCTTTTTTATTTTAATAGAGGGCATCTTTTCCTTAGTTCATCTATAAATCTTTCTAAAAGCTATAGAAACGAAAGAAAAGGAATTACAACAATTTACAGAGAAACATAGGGTAGAGGAGTTGATATGATGAAAGGCAATCTTACTTATTATTTTATCGTAAATCCGCTAATAATCTTTCTTGTTTATGCCCTTTCACCTATATTGTTTGATAAAGAAGTATATACAAGTATGAAAGATGCATTTGGAATACTTACGTTCTATTATGTGTTAATGGGTGGATATTACTTTATTGATATTTTAAGTGAAAAGATAAAGAAAAAAAGTGATGGAGGATAACAAAATGACTGAAAGTGAAATGAAATTCCGGGATACGACCATTCGTAACTTTTTCGATAAAGAGGATCGTTTAAAATCGATTCCAGGTCAAAAGAAGAAAAAACTAGTATTGTTAGAGCATTTAATTAGCAAGTTAAATGCTGAAAATCAATATACAGAAAAAGAAATTAATACATTTATAAAACAATATCATGATGATTTTTGTACAATTAGACGTGAATTTATTGTACAGGGGTTTATGAATAGAGAGGATAATATGTACTGTATAAACGGGAGAGAAGTTTGGACGAAGTGGGAGGAGTTAAAATAATGAATCAGCGAGGGGATCCCCGCTGATTATAAGCCTGTGCTAGTCTTGCTGTTTCTTTGTAGTAAGTCTATGAACGCTTCAACATTCGAACTTGTAATGTATCCAAGCGTTATATGTTCATCTTCATAGTAAAATATTATTTTTTTGTCAAAGATTCTTCTCTTCGTTTCTATGGATAGAATTTTTTCATAATCAAATTCGGCAATGAATGTGTTTTTATATTGGCTAAAAAAGAGAAGTCTTTGATTAGTAGCAAGTAACATGCCAGGATACGGGACTTTATGCGTAATCATATAGCCAGTAAGTGAACATTTTAAAGTAGATAAAATTTTTTCTTCTTTATGTAATAGTTGTTTTGCAGCTGTTAAGATTGGATTCATTGTATACATTCCTTTTATTTTGATATATGAATATTGTATCAAGAGTAAAAAGATTCTCAATATGTAATATTGCATATTGGCCGTTTTATAGTTGTAATATTATTTTTAAAAAGAAAAAGTACGAGGTGATTCAATGATACGGTTAGTAAAAGAGACTGATGCAGAAGCAATTATGAATATTAGAAAAGAAATTATATTATCGGAAACTACTACAAAATTTTTCATAGTATCCCCAAAGAAGTTACCGAATGATATGAATGCAGAAAGAGAAAAGATACGGAAAAGTAATGAGAAAGGTAATCTTTATATCGTGTATGAAGTAGATGGGAAGGTAGTTGGCTTTTTAATTTTCAACCGATATGAACTAGAACGGTTACAACACGCAGGCACAATGGGAATGGGGATTAAAGAGGCGTATTGTAATCAAGGCATCGGCACGAAATTAATTGAATTTCTTATTAGTTGGGCGAAAGGGCAGAAAGGTTTAGAGAAAATTTGTTTAGGTGTAGTTTCTGTTAATGATCGGGCAATTAAAGTGTACAAACGTATGGGCTTTGTAGAAGAAGGCAGACAACGAAAGCAAATAAAGTATGAAGATGGATCATATGGAGATGACGTATTGATGGGGTTTTATATTGAATAAAGGATATATGGTATTAAGAAAAGGAATGTACATAACGTAAATTTCTAAAAGCAGTATATTGCCCATGCATTAACAGACTTTTACCTATGTATAATATTAATATAGTAAAATCATAACAACCGATATTGCAGTTTCCAATAATATACTATATAATCAATTTAAGAAAACGTTTTCATGCAAAGGGGGAGAATTTCGTGTCGACTATAGAGGACGTGGCGAAATTAGCGGGGTTATCAAGGACAACGGTTTCTAGGGTGATTAATAATCATCCATATGTTTCAGATGAGAAGAAAAAAAGGGTTCAATTAGCAATGAAGCATTTAGGCTTCGTTCCTAATTCTGCGGCGAGAAGGCTTCGTAAACAAAAAACAGAAACAATTGCGGTGCTCGTTCCAAGGATTACAAATCCTTTCTTCAGTAGATTTATCGAAGCAATCGAGATTGCTGCTTCTGAACATAAATATAAACTGATTATTTGTCAAACAAGATATTTACCGGAAAAAGAGATGGAGTATTTACAATTATTATCTACGAAGCAAGTAGATGGGATTATTCTATGTTCACTAGAAAATCCGTGGGAAGATGTAGAGCCATACTTACAGCATGGTCCAATCGTGTTGTGTAATGAATATATTGAGGAAGCAAATATTCCAACAGTGAAGTTTGATCATGCGCAAGGAGCATACATAGCTGCGAAGCATGTGTTAGATCAAGGATATCGTAATCTTATTTTTTGCCGTGGTAACGAAACCAAAGTCGTTAGCCAGCAGCGAAAAATGGGCTTTTTACGTGCAATAACTGAGAAGAGCCGCCAAGTAGAAGCGATTGACTTTCTTGAAAACGCTTTCTCTTGGGAGGATGGAAAACGAATATTCCATGAAGTATTAAAGGACAAAAAAAATCCTACCGCGATTTTGGCAGGAGGCGATGAGGTAGCAGCTGGAATTATCTCAGAGGCGAAACGCCATAACTGGAGCATTCCAGATGATCTCGCTGTTATCGGTTTTGATAATCAAATATTATCGCAGATTACAGAACCAGGTATTACGACTATTGAACAGCCAATTGATGAAATGGCCCGAAAAGTTGTCGACCTGATGATGGATAAAATCCATACGAAAAATTATCGGAAAAAAGAATTGTATGAGTTTGAACTGGAGCTCTTGGTGAAAGGTTCAACGATGAAGGATAAGATGTTATTAGCCTAGTAGACTATGTCTGCTAGGTTTTTTTATGTTCACAAACTACTATTCTTCGTGAACGCAATCGTCACATTTGTTATGGTATGCTTCGTGTTGCTCATCAATTTCTTTCCCACAGTGCGCACAAGTTTTCGTCGGTAAATTTCTGAAAAACTCCATTGGTTGATCGATCATGTCAATCCCTCCATTTCCATTTCTTACTATCATTGTATTAGTACAAAAAATAAAAGTCAACAACTGTTTTATAACAAAATTGAAAATTAATGAAAAAGTTTAGGAAATGGATTATAGTTAACAATGTAGGATGTAAGTAAAAAACTTTCTCAAGTACGGAGAAAAACTGCATTCCTACTCGGTTTTAGAAAGGATGGATACATATGAAAATGACTGTTGTCGGCTTTTGGGGCGGCTTTCCAGAAGCGGGAGAAGCAACGTCGGGGTATTTGTTTGAACACGATGGTTTTCGTTTACTTGTAGACTGTGGTAGTGGTGTACTAGCACAGCTTCAAAAATATATAACACCGTCTGATATAGATGCAGTTGTACTATCGCACTATCATCACGATCATGTTGCAGATATTGGGGTATTGCAATATGCGAGATTAATTACGAGCGCGACAACAAGGCAACTACCAGAACTACCAATATACGGTCATACGTTTGATGAGAATGGTTTCCATTCTTTAACACATGAACCGCATACGAAAGGAATCGCGTACAATCCAGAAGAAACACTTCAAATTGGACCGTTCTCGATTTCATTCTTAAAAACTGTTCATCCTGTTACATGCTTTGCGATGCGCATTACAGCAGGTAGTGATATCGTAGTATACAGCGCTGATTCCAGTTATATTCCTGAGTTTATTCCATTCACGAAAGATGCTGATCTTTTCATTTGTGAGTGTAATATGTATGCACATCAAGAGGCTGCAAAAGCAGGGCATATGAATAGTACAGAAGTAGCAAGTATTGCAAAAGATGCGAATGTAAAAGAACTTTTATTAACGCACTTACCGCATACAGGCAACCCATCTGATTTAGTAACAGAAGCAAAACAAATTTTCAGTGGTCACATTACGCTAGCGCATAGTGGCTACGTATGGAACTCATGAGGTGATACGATGTTATTTATTGATAATAAAGGAATTACAGACCCTAGAATAAACTTAGCGATTGAAGAATATTGTTTGAAGAATTTAGATATTAACGAAACATATTTACTGTTTTACATTAATGAGCCTTCGATTATCATTGGTAAAAACCAAAACACAGTAGAAGAAATTAATGCAGATTACGTAAAAGAAAAAGGTATTCATGTCGTTCGTCGTCTATCAGGCGGAGGCGCAGTATATCATGATTTAGGAAACTTAAACTTCAGTTTTATTACGAAAGATGATGGAGACAGTTTCAGCAACTTCAAAAAATTCACAGAGCCTGTAACGAAAGCGCTTAGTAAATTAGGCGTAAATGCTGAACTAAGTGGTCGTAACGACATTTTAGCTGAAGGTAGAAAAATTTCAGGTAACGCACAGTTCGCAACGAAAGGTCGTATGTTCAGCCACGGTACGTTACTATTTGACTCTGAAATCGATCACGTCGTATCAGCGTTAAAAGTAAAAATGGATAAGATTCAATCAAAAGGAATTAAGTCAATCCGTAGCCGCGTTGCGAACATTACAGAGTTCCTAAACGAAGAAATGACGACAGAGGAGTTTAGACAACTTCTTCTAGAAACAATTTTCGAAGGAGAAACAGAAATCCCAACGTATGAATTAACAGAAAATGATTGGAAAGAGATCCACAAACTTTCTGAAGAACGTTACCAAAATTGGGATTGGAACTACGGAAAATCACCGAAGTTCAACTTACAACATTCACACCGCTTCCCAGTTGGACAAGTTGATGTTCGTCTTGAAGTGAAAAAAGGAACAGTAACAGAATGTAAAATTTACGGCGACTTCTTCGGTTCACTAGATGTTCATGATATCGAAGAGCGTCTAACAGGCGTTCAGTTCGATAAAGATGCATTCACTGCAGCTTTAGAAGGCGTAGATATCGCACGCTACTTCGGTAACATTACAACAGAAGATTTCTTACATTTATTCTTCTAAAAATGAGGGAGGCTGCCATAAAGGCAGCCTCTTTCTTTTTGTAGTTTTGTCGATATAATTCCATTTACCACAAAATGTATACTTACAGGACATCTGCCTCTTATAAAGGAATATATATATGAAAAGGAGGCGAATCGAAATGAAAAGAGTAATGTACGTTATATTATTGCTCAGCTTCGTCATCGGAATGACAGCGTGTAACAGTGGATTGCCCTCAAGTCGTACAATTTTGTCTATCGGAAAACCGGCTGAGGATAATGTTATATATTTTACGCATACAGATAACAGACGAAAGATACAGGAAATACAAGACATGTTTCAAAATAAGAAGTGGAAAAGAAATGAAACATTCAGCACTGTTAATAAGACACCAGATGTCGTTTTTTCAATAGATGAAGACAATACAGGGTTACCGACATTATATGTTACGGTGTATTTTCATGAAGATGGAGCGGACGCTCTTAACTTGCACGGCGAGCATACGACGTTAAATAAAGAGGAACTTAATAAACTTAGAGAAAAGATGAATGCATATTATCCTAAAATGATTTCTGGTCTAGTTTCATAAATTACTTACAAATAAAATCCCCTTATTTTTCCAAAGTAAACTAAGAGTAGGTGGTCTGTCTATATGCAGTTAATAGAATATCACTTGCCACTTTAATTTTCTTTTAATATAATTAATTTAGAATTTTTAAATATTCTAAATTTTATAAAGGTGGGGTTTTTGTGAATCTCGTTCAATCTTTGGCTGAAACGGCAAAAAAGAAGGGGGATAAACCGGCTTATATATTTATGGATCAGTCGGTCTCATATGACCAATTAAACAAAATGGTCACAAGGTTTTCTGGCAATTTAGCAGAAATGGGCATTGGAAAAGGGGACAATGTCGCATTAGTTGTTGGGAACTCACCACATTTTTTGGTCGGTTTATACGGAACAATGAAAGCCGGAGCAACTGTTATTCCAGTTAATCCAATTTATACAGCAGACGAAATGCATTATATTTTACAAAATGGAGATGTAAAAACAATCATCGTACTCGACGTCCTTCTACCTGTTATACAATCTCTTACAACAAGACTTCCTTCATTAGAAAACATCATCATATGCGAAACCTCATCAGATTTTAACCATACAGAAACCGAAAAAATGAAAACGTTTACTAGTTTTGTGGGGACTGGAGATACAACTTACGAAGGTCCTGAACTAGATGAAGAAGATGTAGCGGTTATCCTATACACTTCGGGCACAACTGGAAAACCGAAAGGCGCTATGTTAACACATAAAAATTTATATAGTAATGCGAGCGATGTGGCTTCGTATTTACAATATACGGCTGATGACCGCGTTGTTGCGGCACTGCCTATGTTCCATGTATTCTGTTTAACAGTTGCGGTAAATGCACCGATTGTGAACGGGGCAACGATTTTAATGTTACCGAAATTTAGTCCGAAAGAAGTATTCCGTATTTGTCGTACGTACGAACCAACGATCTTTGCTGGCGTACCGACGATGTACAATTATTTATATTTATTTGAAGAAGCAAGCGCAGAAGATGTGAAGACGCTTCGTCTTTGTATTTCCGGTGGCGCATCGATGCCTGTTGCTCTTCTACAAAACTTTGAAAAACGTTTTAACGTTATTGTTTCAGAAGGATACGGTTTATCAGAAGCCTCACCAGTTACTTGTTTCAATCCGCTAGATCGTCCTCGTAAACCAGGGTCGATTGGCACAAATATTTGGCATGTAGAAAATAAAATTGTAAATGAACTTGGGGAAGAAGTACCTGTCGGCGCAGTCGGTGAATTAATCGTTCGCGGACCTAACGTTATGAAAGGATACTATAATGCACCAGAAGATACAGCTGCGACATTGAAAGACGGCTGGCTATATACAGGTGACTTGGCGAAAATGGATGAAGAAGGTTACTTCTATATCGTGGATCGTAAAAAAGATATCGTCTTAGTTGGCGGTTATAACGTATACCCTCGTGAAGTAGAAGAAGTATTATATACGCACGAATCAGTAGCGGAAGTTGTTGTAATCGGTGTTCCTGATGAAAACTTAGGAGAAGCAGTGCGAGCTTACGTCGTTCTGAAACAAACGAACGTAACAGAAGAAGAACTAATGCATTACTGTACGTTACATTTAGCGAAATATAAAGTGCCGAAAAGCATTGAGTTTTTAATAGAATTACCGAAGAATACGACGGGTAAGTTGTTAAGAAGAGCATTGAGAGAGAAAGCGATGCAAGTGTAAAAATGAGGCAACCATCTTTGAAGGTGGTTGCCTCATTTTTTTGTGCATTGATTAAGCTGTGGTGCCATATATTTAAAGCTTCATATGACCAACAAGGAGGAGATATACATAGAACAGAAGGGATTAACGCTTACGGCGAGTGCAATATCTTATTTGTGAAATTATGGATGAACTCTGAAAATGATAAGAACGGTAATTTTAATCAAAATGGAGTAGTGGACTGTGAATCAATGGCTACGGTGTTAGTAAATACATATAAATTAGAATGGAATGAAAATAGTAAGTTACCAAAAGAATTTGCTGATTTGAAAAATCATTGGGCTCGAAGTATGCCAATATTTTAGTTTAGCAAGAAAATTCAAATTCCAAGTTGACACATATGAATTACAGAATTAAAATGAAAAGAAATCGAATACAATACATTAGAAGCTAATCAGATAAACTGAAGGCGCACAATGTTCACATTTGTGAATATATTGTGTGCCTTTTTCTATTGTATAAACTAAGGGGGCTTAACGATGAAAAAGTGGGGTAAGACAGCGTTTATGAAAAGTACAGGTGTTTTATTATCAGCAGTTGTACTTTTATCAGGGTGTGGTTCGGCAACATCCACTAGTAATTCTGAAGGAAGTGGAGATAAAAAAACAGTTGAGCTTTTAAATGTTTCTTATGATCCAACGAGGGAGTTATATCAAGATTTCAATAAAGATTTTGCGAAGTATTGGAAAGAGAAGCATGGGCAAACAGTAAATGTAAAACAATCACACGGGGGATCTGGAAGTCAAGCGCGCTCTGTTATTGATGGCTTAGAAGCAGACGTTGTTACACTAGCACTTGCTTATGATATTGATGCGATTAGTAAGAAAAAACAATTAGCAGAAGATTGGCAGAAGCGACTTGCGAATAATTCCACTCCATACACGTCAACGATTGTATTTCTTGTTCGAAAAGGAAACCCGAAAGGTATTAAAGACTGGGATGATTTAACGAAAAAAGGTGTGTCTGTCATTACACCAAACCCAAAAACATCAGGCGGGGCACGTTGGAACTATTTAGCGGCGTGGGGATACGCACTGAAAAAATATAATAATAGTGAAGATAAGGCGAAAGAGTTTGTTAGCCAAATTTATAAAAACGTAGAAGTATTAGATTCAGGAGCGCGCGGAGCAACGACAACATTTGTTGAAAAAGGAATTGGTGACGTATTAATCGCATGGGAAAATGAAGCGCTATTATCCCAAAAAGAGCTTGGAAAAGATAAATTTGAAATTGTAACTCCTTCTATTAGTGTACTTGCAGAACCACCAGTAGCGGTTGTAGATAAAGTCGTTGATAAAAAAGGAACGAAAAAAGTAGCAGAAGGGTATCTTGAATATTTGTACTCAGAAAAAGGACAGGAAATTGCGGCAAAAAACTTTTATCGTCCGCGTAATGAAAAAGTAGCAGAAAAATATACATCCCAATTTCCGAAAGTTCAATTATTTACGGTAGATGAACTATTTGGTGGCTGGAAAAAAGCACAAGAGAAACACTTTAATGACGGCGGCGTGTTCGATAAAATTTATCAAAAATAATGCGTACTGCTAAAGGGGGATGAGGTGAAAGAGGATGAGGAAGAAACGTATTTTACCAGGGTTTGGATTATCGCTTGGATTTACAATGTTGTACATGAGCTTATTCGTACTTATACCACTTTCTATCGTATTTATTCAAACTTCACAGTTAGGTTGGAAGAAGTTCGCTGGGGTTATAACGAACGAGCGTGTGTTGCATTCCTATCAAGTTAGTTTTACAACTTCATTTGCAGCTGCTATTGTAAATGCCATTTTCGGTTTATTAATAGCTTGGGTGCTCGTACGCTACAAATTTCCAGGGAAACGACTATTAGATGGACTTATTGATTTACCGTTTGCACTTCCGACAGCTGTAGCTGGTATTACACTTACAACGCTTTATGCGGAAAATGGATGGATTGGGAAAATATTTAGTCTGTTTCATATAAAAGTAGCTTTTACACCACTCGGAATTATCGTTGCGCTTACTTTTATCGGTTTACCATTTGTCGTTCGAATGGTGCAACCAGTGCTGCAAAATATTGATAAAGAAGTAGAAGAGGCGGCTTCGAGTTTAGGTGCATCCCGCTTGCAAATATTTGTGAAAATCATTTTACCAGAGATCTTTCCCGCTCTTCTTGCCGGTTTTTCACTCGCATTTGCAAGAGCATTAGGAGAATACGGATCTGTCGTTTTCATCGCAGGTAATATGCCGATGAAAACAGAAATTGCACCACTGATGATTATGACGAAACTAGAACAATATGATTACGCGGGGGCAACAGCTGTAGCGACCGTGATGCTTATTATTTCTCTCCTTTTCCTTCTTCTTATTAATATGATTCAAAGCTGGAGTAGAAGGCATGAACTAAAAAGTGAATAGGGGGAGAGAAAATGGAACCAACAGTATTAGAAAAGAAAATAGTAAAAAGCGTATCAGCTAAAAAAGAATCTAAGCTTGTACCAGGCATATTAATTACGATTACAGTTTTATTTTTATCTCTCTTTCTATTACTGCCACTCATAACTATTTTTCTAAAAGCCTTTGAAAGAGGGATGGATGTATACTTTGCCGCTATCACTGATCAAGAAGCATTTTCAGCAATTAGGTTAACGCTTCTCGTTGCGTTAATCGTTGTACCGCTGAATACGGTATTCGGAATCGCAGCGGCATGGCTTATTACAAAGTTTCAGTTTAAAGGAAAACAAGTATTACTCTCTCTTATTGAACTGCCGTTTGCTGTGTCACCAGTTATCGCAGGATTAGTATTCGTTTTACTTTTCACACCGAGGGGTGCTCTTGGCGAATGGCTACTTGAACATGGAGTGAAACTCATTTTCTCTGTACCAGGCATTATTATCGCAACAATCTTTGTAACCTTCCCGTTCGTTGCACGTGAATTAATTCCGATTATGCAGGCGCAAGGGAAAAGTGAAGAAGAGGCAGCTTTATCACTTGGCGCAAGTGGCTGGAAAATGTTTTGGCGCGTTACGCTTCCAAATATAAAATGGGGTCTTTTATACGGCATGATTCTATGTAATGCCCGTGCTATCGGTGAGTTTGGAGCCGTTTCTGTCGTATCAGGTCACGTGCGTGGCATTACGAACACGATGCCGCTCCATATTGAAATTTTGTACAATGAATATCAATTTTCAGCAGCATTTGCAGTAGCGACGTTAATGTCATTAATTGCAGTGTTTACACTCGTTATAAAAAACTGGATTGAATGGCGAATGGAAAAACGACAATAAGAGGGGGATTACGGTGAGTATTCAAATTCAAGGTGTATCAAAGCAATATGGTACATTTCAAGCACTAGCAGACATTCATTTGGATATTCCAAAAGGCGAACTTGTTGCCTTATTAGGCCCATCAGGTTCTGGGAAAACGACGTTATTACGCATTATTGCAGGATTAGAAGAAGCGGATGGAGGCTCTATTTCATTTGATGGAGAAGATTTAACAGACATTCACGTGAAAAACAGGCAAGTCGGTTTCGTCTTTCAGCACTATGCGCTCTTTAAACATATGAATGTATTTGAGAATGTCGCTTTCGGTTTAAAAGTAAGAAAGAAAAGCTTAAGACCGTCAGCAGAAGCGATAGAAGAAAAGGTAACAGAATTATTAAAGCTCGTAAAAATGGATGGCTTTGCTAAACGTTATCCAGCGCAATTATCTGGTGGACAACGTCAACGTATTGCACTAGCCCGGGCACTTGCAGTCGAACCGAAAATTTTATTACTCGATGAACCGTTCGGTGCACTCGATGCGAAGGTGAGAAAAGAATTACGCAGATGGCTCCGAAAATTACATGACGAATTTCAAATTACGAGCGTATTCGTAACACATGATCAAGAAGAGGCGTTAGACGTTGCAGACCGCATCGTTGTAATGAATGAAGGCTGCATTGAACAAATGGGAACACCGGAAGAAGTATATGAAAACCCAGCAAGTCCGTTTGTATATGACTTTTTAGGAAATGTAAATTTATTTCACGGCCGCGTTCATAAAGGAAAGCTAAATGTAGGATCGGTCGAACTAGAAGCACCAGAGCATAAGCACGTTTCCAACGTAGACGGAATAGCCTACGTAAGGCCGCATGACTTATCAATCTCTCGTACGAAACAAAGCATAGATGCAATCCCGGCAAAAGTATCTTATTCTCACGCAGTCGGAAATATCGTATATGTAGAATTAAAACGAGACGGAACAGATGAATATTTAGAAGCAGAAATTACGAAAGAACAGTTCAAGCAGCTGAACATTCAAGCGGGTGATTTCGTATACGTACAGCCGAAAGAAGTGAAAGTGTTTATTCCGGAGGATTTTGTAATTTAAGAGTGTTCACTCTTAAATTACAAAATCTATTAATAAGAAAAGGTCTCCTAAAAGATATTTTAGGAGACCTTTTCTTTGTTTATCGTAATAACTTTTCTCATATGAAATGTAGTCGGAAGTTTGCATATATAATAG
The DNA here is from genome assembly GCF_057924895.1 of Bacillus sp. LH1. Lineage (NCBI taxonomy): Bacteria > Bacillati > Bacillota > Bacilli > Caryophanales > Bacillaceae > Bacillus > Bacillus sp. LH1. The sequence continues at coordinate 1,113,463 of NZ_CM175007.1, forward strand.
CGGAGCGTGTTCACACAACTATTTGGTACGAGTAGTAATGAAGAGATTCTTCTTACTTTCTTAAACACAGTTATTACAATTAGAAGACCCACATTTACGCTATTCCAATGAAACTCAATGTATTAGCTTCATTGGAATGCTAGAACAAAAGTGAATGTAAAAGTTTAGTTGAATCATGTTCATATTCTGTCGTTAGTAAATAATAATAGATGTAATTATTGTAATCTTAAATTATATAACAGAATTAATTATCTGAAATGAAATTTTAAAAATTGTTATTAAATTGTCGTATTTTGTGCACAAAATCTTCAAAACTTTAAAACTGTATTTACTTTACTCTTTGGTTTATATAAATTGTGATATGTAACATTATATATGTTAAAAATATTTCAGTGAGGTGAGTTTATGGAAGGTAAGAAACAAAGGAAGTGGTATCAGTATTTAATACAACTTATCGTAGTTGCATTAATTGTTACTTCTATACCACTGAATGGGTTGGCAGAAACGGCACCGCCGTTTACACCATCTCCAAATTCAGAACAAAGTCCAGAAGTGGAAAAGAAAGAGGAGCAGGAATTACCAGCTCCACATCCAGATCAATTAAAGAAGGATAAGGCTAAAGCACAGGCGAGTCCGACTGAGATTGTAGAAGAAAGAACGGAAACCGAAAAGGTTTTTGATAACAATGATGGTACTTTTACAAAGAGGGTATATACGGAACCGATTCATGCAGAGAAAGATGGAAAGCTAGAAGAGGTTTCACCAAAATTAGTAGAAGCACCAAATGAAAAAATTGTAACGGAAAATACAACATTAGAATCAGAGTTTGAGAAAGCGACACAAGATGGAAAGTACGTTCAATTTAAAGTAAAAGATCATACGATTCAGTATAAACTAATAAGTGCAAATGGTGAAAAAGGTGAAATGAAGCCATCACCAGTCACTGCAACACATGAAAATAATACAGTATGGTATAAAGGGGTCTTCCCAAATATTGATTTAAAGAGTACGACATTCAATGAAAATGTAAAAGAAGATTTTGTATTACGTGAGTATACAGGACACCACATTTTTACATTTGCATTAGAAACAGATTTAACACCTAGCTTACAGGAAGATGGTTCAATCGACTTCCAAGATGAGAAAAAAGAAAAAGTATTCACATTGCCGAAACCATATATGGATGATTCCAATGTGGACCAGCAATCAGGTGAGGCTGTAACGTCAGATGCAGTTCGCTACAATATTGAGAAGAAAGATGAGAAAACATATACATTAACTGTTACTGCAGATCCGCAGTGGTTACAAGCACCAGAGCGAAAATATCCGGTATATGTAGATCCTTCAATTGAATTGGATAATTTTGAAAATGCTTACGCTTCAAGTGCGTATCCAACTGTCAATTATTCAGGGGGAAAACTTTGGGATTCAGGTCAAAATGCTTATACGTTAAAAGTTGGATATTATGATGGAGCATCTGGAACTAATTTTTCATTTATTAAACCAGATGTTTCAAACTTAAAGGGTGCAAAGATTGAAAGTGCAACATTCCATGCCTATGCAGTTTGGCATTATTATGCGAATCAACCAAATGGTGTTTGGTTAGATGAAGTAACAAGTGGATGGAATGTTGGAAGTGTAAACTGGAATAACAAACCAGGTTCTAACAACATTGCACACGCTGATGTGGGCCGCGGAAAATGGGCCCAGTTCAATGTAACGAATACAGTGAAAGCATGGGTAGAAGGCGCGAGAACAAACAATGGCTTTAAGCTACATGCAAATGGTAATGGTCAAAACCATTGGAAGAAATTCATTGCAGCTGAAAATGGAACGAATGCACCATTCTTGGAAGTGAAATATTCCTACGCAAAACCAAATAAGCCAAGAGTACAAGCTTACTCAAATGGCAGTGGGAGTGGTTCTGGTCACTTCAATGTACAATGGGACGCAGTTCCAGGAGCAACAGGTTATAAAGTTGCCATTTTTAATGGATATGACTATGAATATATTCCTGTTGGGAATGTGACAAGCTGGACGACGAAAGATAAAAAGATATTCCCGACGCCAGAAGAAATTGCACAAGGGCGTTACTGGATACATGATGACGGGAAAGGTGCAGAAGCGCCTACTAACCCAGGACAAATATATAAAAATGCTTACGAGTCAGGAGGTCCATACGGGGATTATAGCGGAAGAAGTAGCTACTGGATTCGTATTGTAGCAGAGTATCCGTTTGGGGATAGTCCACTTTCAGATGAAATAGTTCCATTTATTCCATTAGAACAAGTGAAAAAGCCAGATGGATCGGCCTACATTAATGCGACAGATAAAGAAACAGGATATGTCACATTAAAGTGGGATGCAGTTCCAGCGGCTGCAGGCTATAAAGTTTGGATTTATAACGGAAAAGATTACGAAGCGTTCGATGTAGGAAATAAAACAAATTGGACAACGCAAAATGAGAAAATTTGGCCAACGAAAGATGAAATTGCAAAAGGCCAATATTTACTTCATCATGATAAAAAAGGTGCAGAATTAGCAGTTGATCCATCACCTGTGTATAAAAATTCTGGCGGAATTTATGCTGGCTTTAAAAATTATTGGTTCCGTGTAACAGCGTATAGTAAAGCCGGACATGCTGAAAGTGAAATTTCGCATGAATTTGTACCTAAATTCTCCCAAGACTTTGGATTTATGGGAATGTTTGATTACTGGGCATCTATTCCAGTTTTAAACGGACAAGTAAATGCATTTAATGGGAACTTCTTAATGAAAGAAACGGATATGACTTTATCTGGTCGTGGCCCAGATGCATCCTTAGTCAGAACTTATAATAGTCAATTAGGGCATATAGGTTTGTTTGGTAAAGGGTGGTACAGTAGTTTAGAAGAAAAAATTTGGCCAGATGCAGAGGGGAACTTACTGCTACATACTGCAAATGGTGCAGATATTACCTTTACTAAAACTGGTGAAAATACGTACCAAGCACCAACTGGTGTATATTTAGAAATTAAGAAAGTATCAGGTGGTTATGAAGTAAAAGATAAAGATCAAACAGTTACTTTCTATCATCATACAGATTTAAGAGGAATCGGGTATGTAAAAGATAAATACGGAAATACGACAACTTATGAATATGATGATGAATTCCGTTTATCAAAAATAAAGAACGCTTCTGGTAAAGAGTTAGTTGTACAATATGATGGAAATAATAAAAAAGCAGCAAAAGTAATCGGTCCAGATAGCAAGACGATTACATTTAAATATGATGGAGATTTACTCGTTTCTTCTACAACACCAGAAGGAAAAGTATATAAATACGGATATGATAATGGATTACTAACATCTATTTATGATCCGCAACATACAGATACCAAACCATATAAAACATCATATGCATACGAGAATAATAGATTAGTAAAAGTAACGGATCCATTAGGAAAAGCTACGACATTAGCATATAATACAGATGCGAAAGAAGTTACGTTAACGAATCCTAAAGGGCGTAAAACTGTTTATACGTATAACGATGCTGGAAACCCAGTCAAAACAGTTGAAGATTCTGGGCGTCTAAATTTAACAACAACATATGAATATAATGCAAATAACCTAGTAAAAACAACTACCCCGAAAAATCAAACAGAAACAGCGACCTATGATGGTAATGGGAATGTAACTTCTGTTACTGATGAAATGGGAACAGAAAAGTTTGAGTACAATAAAGACAACGGGCTTATAAAAGCGACAGATAATGAAAATCGTGAAACAACAGTTGCTTATAAAGCAGCAAATACAGAAGTGTCTGAAACTGACCAAGCAGCAAATACATCATCTTTCATGCAGTATGATCAGTTTGGAAATCCAATTGCAACAACTAGAGAGCTGGGAACAGGAGAAAACCTGATTCAAAATCCAAGCTTTGAAATGAATAACACTGAGAGATGGAATGAAGAGAAGACTAATAGTCATGGATCATTGAAAAAAGATGCAATATTCGCGCCAGGTGGATTGGGTGGATCTTCATCTTTACAAATGATAGTAAAGGCGCAAAACGCTGGTTGGGGATACCATAGTGCGATTCAAGATGTGGTAGTAGAACCAAATACAACATACACATTAAGTGGGATGATGAAAACATCATTAACTCACGCTGGTGCATTTTTTAATGTTCAGTTATTAAAAGAAGATGGAACCCCTCTTGGAAGTGGGAATAACTGGTTTGATACACGTCATAATAGGATAGAGGGCGAGAAAGATTGGACGAATCGCCAAGTAACCTTTAAGACAACAGATCAAACAAAAAAAGTTAGAATATATCTACAAGTTGATTATAATCGAGCAGATTCAAGTGGTTCCGCATGGTTTGATAAGATTCAACTAGAAAAAGGTGAAGTTTCTTCTAGCTTTAACCCAATTGAAAATAGTAGTTTAGAAAATATGGCGGGAAATGGCTGTATGCCAGGTTGGATTAGAGGAGATGGAACAAGCTGTGATTCGAAAGATGTTTCTCAGCAAGAGAGCTTTACGGGACATTCATCTATTGTATTAGAGCGTAGCCAATATGGTGGTTCAGATGTAGGATATGGCAAGCATATCACTATAAATCAGAAAAAAGCAGAACCAATTACGCTAACAGGAATGTCTAAATCAGTAAATGTAGAAAATACTGCACCAGATAAACTCTCTCGAGATTACTCTATTTGGGCAGATGTACATTATCAAGATGGTAGTGGGGAAAATTTCCAAGCGAAATTCCCAAGTGGGACAAATGATTGGAATCGTAGTGCGGTTGTAATCCCTGCCACTAAACCAATTAAACGTATGGAAGTTTATCTGCTCTTTAGAAGAGAGAATAAAGGAAAAGTTTGGTTTGATGATATACGCCTATTAGAAGGAAATGCTCTTATAAAAAATGAGTACGACAACGATGGAAATGTTGTTGCTATGTATGATGAAGAAGGACAGAAAAATACATTCACATACGATGCATCAGGAAATAAAAAGAGTGAAACCGATGAAAAAGGAAATACAAAATTATATGATTACAACAAAGATAATCTATTAACAAAGGTTACATTAAAAAATGGTACCTCTGTAAATTATCGTTATGATCATAATGAAAATACAACAGAGAAATCTGTCATGTTTGGCGGGAAAACGCAAACACACAAATATGAATATGATGTAGATAATAAAAATACAGTGTATATCGATGCGTTAAACCGTCGTATTGAAAATACGTATGATGAAAATGCAAATAATATTAAAACAAAAATGCCAAATGGCTCTATTTTAGAATCTGTTTATGATACTGCAGATCGCGTCATTGGTGAAAAGCGAAATGGAAAAGATTCATTTACATTCGAACGTGATCAAAATGGACAAGTTACGAAAGTGAAAGATCTTGTCAACGGCGTAGAACGCACGAAAACATACGACAAGGCTGACCGCGTTATAAGCGCAACAGATAGCCGAGGCGGAAAAGTTGACTGGACATATCATGACAAAGCAAATAGTAAGACAGAAAAGTTAAAAGAACAAACGATTACGCAAGGTGGATACACAAATAAAGTATCGTATGACTACAACACGTTAGATCAAAATATTCGTGTGACAGATGGGTCTCAAACGTATCGATTTGATTATGATGATCAAGGAAATGTTCGTACGTACACAGCTGGTAATGGTTCAGGTTCTACTTTTAACTATGACCATGCGAATAAAATTAAAGATTTAGTAGTAGGCACATCAAATAGTATTCTACTTTCGGAGCGATATGAATATGACCAAGCAGGTAACCGAACGAAGATTAAGTATGAAGGTGCGGGCGGAAAAGTAACAGAAACAAACTTTGTATACGACCCGATTAACCAATTATTAAATGAAGCATTACCAAACGGAACAAGTAAATCTTACACATACGATGGATTTGGAAACCGCACAAGTGTGAAAGTTGTAGAGAATGGAAAAGAAACAAAATCTATAGCGGCAACATTTAATGAAGGAAATCAGCTTGTAAAATTCGGAAACGAATCGTTAACGTATGATGTAAATGGAAATCGTACATCTGATGGAAAGTACAAGTATACATGGAACGAAGATAATCAGATTGTAGCTATCACAAAACAAGGTGAGAGCAATGCATTCGTAACGTATAAGTATGATGAGGATAATCGTCGTATTGAAAAGAATGTCAATGGTCAAGTAACACGCTACTTCTATGATGGAGATAGTATTAACCCATTGTATGAGACGGACGGTAGTGGAAAGGTACTTCGCCAATATGTGTATTCCGTAAATGGTTTACGCATGGCTATGAAATCGCAAGGGCAAACATTATACTATCACTATAATCCTCGTGGTGACGTAGTTGCGATGACAGATCAAAATAGAGAAGTTGTCGCAACGTATGAATATGATTCGTGGGGGAACGTATTAAAGAGTGAAGTAAAAGGTATCGCAGCAGAAAATCCATTTGGATATGCGGGATACATGTATGATAAAGAAATTGGTATGTATTATCTGATTGCGCGTTACTATAATCCGGAGCATGGTGTGTTCTTATCGATAGATCCAGATCCAGGTGATGAAGATGATCCAGTCACACAAAATGGTTATACGTATGCGGATAATAATCCGATGATGATGACGGATTCGGATGGTCACTCACCAACGCTATTAATTAATGCTGGTTTTGCGATTTACGATGGATATGGAGCGTATAAATCAGGCGCTAATTGGAAACGGATTGGAATAGCAAGCGCTAAAGGTTTTGTAGGTGGAGGACGAATTGGCGCTGCGAAAAGAGCACTGAAAGGTGCGAACTATCTGATTCGACCTGGTAAATACGCAAAAGGTTCGATTCCAGCATTTAAAGGGAAGTCACGTAATTTTTCAGCTAATACTCGAAAGGTAATTAATGAGTTAGGTAATAAAAATGGTTGTCATAGTTGTGGAGTAAAAAGACCAGGTACAAAAAGTGGGAATTGGATTCCGGATCATTTACCTGCCAACTCTCTTGCGAAAAAAAGAGTAAAACAAAGATTGTACCCGCAATGTTTGAAGTGTTCTAGAAAGCAAGGCGGTAGACTTTCTGCTATAGCTAAAAAGAAAAAAGCATTTAATAGGAGAAACAATTAGATATGAAACAAGAAATTGATAGAGTTAAAGAGATTCAAAAAATGATGCAGTAATATAATTAAATTGAAAATTATGTAATAAGTTAATATGTATAAAGTGGCTGTGTTATTAAAAGGAGAGGATTAATGTTCTCTCCTTTTAATTGATTATAGTTATTAAAATTAGTGGAGGTGCTTGATGAAAAAATTGATAGTAATATGTTCTTTTTTTGTCCTCTGTGTAGGTATATTGCATTACCTGTCAAAAGATGGTGAAAAAAGCAGAGGCTATTATAATGAACAAATTTCTTTTGAACAATTAAAGGAGGATTTAAAGAGGGAAGAAGAACGAGTAGTTTATTTTTATAAAGATGATTGTCAATATTGTAAAAGACTAACACCTACCGTTGTGCCGTTAGCAAAAGAAGGTGCCATCGCTTTGAATGTGCTAAACGCTGGGAAGTATATAGAAGCTTGGGATGAATTTAATCTTGAAGGAGTACCTGCAATTATTCATTTTAGAGAAGGGAAAGAAGTTTCAAGAATTGTAGGAGTAGAAGAAAAAGATGTGTATAAAAATTGGTTCCTAGAAATAAAAAAAGAGCATTCTTAATCTATATTCTGTGCCCTTTTCTAGAAGTCGATCAAAAAAACTTAAAGATTTATCGATAGCTGATTTTAGCTACGTATTAGATTTGAAAATGAAAAAATTAGAAACTTACAATCTTTACAATTGGAAGTTAATCTTTATAAAGGTATAGAAGTTTTTGCGGTATTCGATATTTAGAGTTGATAGATATTATAAATAATTTGAAAGAACTAAATTGTTTTTCTTTTGTAGGTAGTACTGTTGTCGATGGAGATTTAAATTTTTGTGAAGGAATAGAATATGTGAGCTTTACAGATAAGAAACATTATTCACATAAAAAGTTATCTTTTAACAAGGTATAATGAAAGGGGAAAAAAATGAAATTCCCAAAAGATGAAGATGGACAAGTATTAAATATGTTATACAAGCAAGGGATAGATTTTAATAAAAAACATATAGTAGATTTTTTTATTGTAATTCCTGATCAAGGTAATGGAGAAAAAATAATTGGCAGACTACAAGAGCTGGGCTTAAAGTGTGAATTAGATTATAATGAAGAATTTGAAGATTGGACATGTACTTGTTCTAAAGAAATGTTCTTAATTTATGAGGATATTGTAGAGATGCAAAAGGAATTGAGTACCCTAAGTGATGCGTTTGGTGGATATACAGATGGTTGGGGGACTTTTGTCTAATAATGAGTTTGTTTATGATAATATGCTAAATTAGACTGGGTAAAGAAATATTTGTGGAAAGAAGAGCTATTATTTGCTCTTCTTTCTTTATGTATAAATGGATTTTGGGTAGTGGAATCAGAAAGACAAACGTCTATCACTACAACCCTCGTGGTGATGTAGTTGCGATGACAGATCAAAATAGAGAAGTTGTAGCAACGTACGAATATGATTCGTGGGGTAACGTATTAAAGAGCGAAGTAAAAGGTATCGCAGCAGATAATCCGTTTGGATATGCGGGATACATGTATGATAAAGAAATTGGCATGTATTAATTGATTGCGCGTTATTATAATCCAGAGCATGGTGTGTTCTTATCGGTGGATCCTGATCCAGGTGATGAAGATGATCCTGTGACACAAAATGTATATACGTATGTAGATAATAATCCAGTAATGTTAATCGATCCAGATGGTAATATACCTGTTGCTCCACTTGTAGTGGCTGGAGCGAGAATGGCTGCCCCTCATGTAGCTCGCTATGCAGCTAAAAAGCTAGGCACTATATATATAGATATGCTAGAGGTCGAGGTTTTGAAAAGAAAGTATTAAAAGAGCTTGGATTAGCGAAAAATACTAAAAAGGTAATGGGCCGGATTCCTGATAGTTTATCTAAAGGGAGAATTACAGAAATTAAAGATGTCCGAAAGATATCATATTCCAAGCAGTTTAAACAATATGCGAAGTCAGGTAAGCGGATTGATTTGATAGTTTCTAAACATTCTAAAGTTTCCAAGCCGTTAATAAATGCGATTAACAAATCTGGTGGGAAAATAAAAGTACGCTATGGAAAAAATAAATATTATACTTATAGATAATATTTATAAATTTAAAAAATGGAGGTTTTTATGTCTATACAATTAGATATTTATACGAAGGAAGATATTTCTTCGCATGAATATGCAAAATTTTTCTTTGAAGCAATCGAAAAAATGGGATTGAAATTTACAAAAATGGCACAATATGAACCAATTAATAAAGTATTTACAATTGAACAGGCTTTGAAGATGTGGATGCATGAAGAACCAGGTTGCTATGATTTTGAGTTAGATGAGATGATGGGTACAGCCGGTGGAATGCTTGGGAGAGGAAATGGCTTTTGGTTTAATGTAGCGTGGTGGAAAGATTCTAGGGGAAAGAGTATCAATTATTTAACTATATCGTTCACAAAGAAAATTTTTACTAAATACCAAAAAGAAATACTAAGTTTTTTTGAAGGAGCATTGGTTGAATTTAATGCCATATACGGATATATCAGTGATGAAAAAATGGTAGATAGACAACATATAACAGGAACAATAAAGAATAGAATACCCGGAATATTTGAATATAATTATTTCGGGAAATCATTTGCTGATTTTATAGGGAAGGATAAGCTTCAATCTCTTCCATGGTCTAATTCTTTTCCGCTAAACGAAGGACTACTAACAGTTTTAAATGATAAGAAGGAAGAAGAATTTTTACTGTTAGAACAGCGAACGAAGGAGCTCATTGGATTGAACCTTTTTAATGGGAAATCAAGTGATTATCCAGATGTTTTGAAGGGATAGAAAAAGATTCATGTCTTTTTGAGAACTATTTTTAGAAAGAAGAGCTTATATAAGCTCTTCTTTCTTTGTATATATTAAGGTAGCTTAGTGGTAAAAACATATATGGTGTGTGGGATAATCTTATTAAAAAGTGATGCAAAAAGAATCATGATAGACAAACTTTGTATATGACCCGATTAACCAATTATTAAATGAAGCACTACCAAACGGAACAACTAAATCATACACATATGATGGTTTTGGAAACCGTACAAGTGTGAAAGTTGTAGAGAATGGAAAAGAAACAAAATCTATAGCAGCAACATTTAATGACGGAAATCAGCTTGTGAAATTCGGAAACGAATCGTTAACGTATGATGCGAATGGAAATCGTACATCTGACGGGAAGTACAAGTATACATGGAACGAAGATGACCAACTTGTAGCTATCACAAAACAAGGCGAAAGCAATGCATTTGCGACTTATAAATATGATAATGATAGTCGTCGTATTGAAAAGAGTGTAAATGGTCAAGTAACACGTTATTTCTATGATGGAGATAGTATTAATCCGTTATATGAGACGGATGGTAGTGGAAATGTTCTTCGTCAATATGTATACTCAGCAAGTGGCGCGCGTCTAGCGATGAAATCAAAAGGACAAACGTTATACTACCACTACAACCCTCGTGGTGATGTCGTTGCGTTGACAGATCAAAATAGAGAAGTTGTAGCAACGTATGAATATGATTCGTGGGGTAACGTATTAAAGAGTGACGCAAAAGGTATCGCAGCAGACAATCCATTTGGATATGCAGGATACATGTATGATAAAGAGATTGGTACGTACTACTTGATTGCGCGTTATTATAATCCAGAGCATGGTGTGTTCTTATCGGTTGATCCTGATCCGGGCGATGAGGATGATCCGGTTACGATGAATGGGTATACGTATGCGGATAATAATCCGGCGATGATGACGGATCCAGATGGGCATGCTGCTTGGTTAGTTGTTAATGCTGGTTTTGCACTTTATGATGGATATGGGGCATATAAATCAGGAAAAGGCGCAAAGGGAATTGCTAAAGCGGCTGCCAAAGGTGCAATTGGTGGTGGTAAACTTAAAGTTGCAGGTAAAGTGGCGAAAACAGCTGTTATTTATCTAAGGACAAATAAAGCAACAGGAAAACAATATGTTGGTAGAGCGAAGAATATGCAAAGGTATGAAAAGCGCCAAAAAGAACATGCAAAGAAAAATAATGCCAAATATGATTTTCAGATTTTACTTAGAACGAAACCAGGGCGACAAGCAAGAAGATATGAACAAAAAATGATTAATAAATTCGGCGGCCCGCAAAAATATGGTGGGAAACTGGAAAATGCACGTCATGAAATCGCTAAGAAAAAATGGAAACAATACTATGTTTAATTAGTGAAGGAGTGAATAAATGCAATCAGTATTATTTAATAAATTAAATTACACGTTACAGGTCGGAAAAATTCGTATGTTTATACCGGATTTTAGTTCAAAAGAATATATCATTTTTGAGGATTTAGCCGGGCTTTTAGATTTAGAGACAAATTATGATGCAATGGTTTTTATACGAAATCAAGTTAAAGAAGCGGGAATAAAAGGTAAAGTCCGTTTTGATTCAGAGAGCGATTGTGTAGAGATATATTCAACAAATGGAAAGACAATGTTACAAGTTGCGATTTTGGTGAATAAGCTTATAGACGAAGAATTTACATTTGAGAATAAAAGAGAGTATGAACAATTCATTGAATCTTGGAAACGACCTAAAAAACAACAATGGAAAGTTGGGGATGTATTTTCTATCTCTTTACCAAATGAAACATATTTTTTCGGACAAATTGTTGAATTGATGGAAGACGTGTTTCCTTTATGTGTTATATTCGATTTACATTTGAAAACAGTGCCTACTAAAGAGGAGATCGATAATGCTAACATTTTAACAGCTTTGATGCTTAATGGAATGGTATTTGACGATTATACTCTTAAGGTTATTTTTGATATGGAAATAATGGGAGAAATAAATGAAAACACTAGGAGAAATCCAGTTCGAAATGTGACTTGGTCTACGTCTCATTTAATAGATTTCTGCATGGAATACAAGTTAGAAAAAAAACAAAAGTTTGTAGAAGAGATATCCGCTAATAGAAATTTTATAATTGAGTATAACTGAGGATAGCAACTTTTATCCGTACTATAAAGCGATTTAAGGGAGATTTATAAATGACAGAAAAAATTCATGAAAGACAAGAAAGAGAAAATCAGGATATAGAAACATTAGCAGCTTTGGAGGATGCAGGATCTAATTTAACGAAAGTGCACTATCTAGAACATTACTTTTTAGTAGATACAATAGAGACTGCAGAGAAAATTGCAGAGGTACTACATGTAAAAGGTTATGATATTTATGAACCATCTGAACAACTTTCAGAAGATGGGCTACGTTACTATGTATTTATAGTGGGGAAAAATTGTATACCAACAAAAGAAAATGTTTGGGAAGAAACAAAGCAAATGGCTGAGTTAGCGATTTTATATAGTGGAACATGTGATAGTTATGACGGATGGGAAACACAAGTAATAGAATAAGTTCGGTGGTAAGGTTTGAAAAAAGCATAAACAGAACAATGTTTAGGTAATAGCTAGTAATTGTTGAAGTTCAGTGTACATTGAAAAGGCGGAGTCTCTTGGAAGGCTTCGCCTTTGTTTATATAAGATATAAATTAGTCTTATTATTCTACCACTACCGTGCACGTGGCGATGTAGTAGCGATAACAGATCAAAATGGACAAGTGGTAGCAAACTATGAATATGATGCTTAGGGAAATGTCCGAAAGGGCGACGCAAAAGGTATCGCAGCAGATAATCCATTTGGATATGCGGGATACATGTATGATAAAGAGATTGGCATGTATTATCTAATTGCGCGTTATTATAATCCAGATCATGGTGTGTTCTTATCGGTGGATCCAGATCCGGGTGATGAAGAATGGATATACGTATGGTGATGATGGTGGATCCGGATGGACATTGGGCATATCGTCTTTGGGTGACGACACAATTGTGGATTTATGATGACAGAACAGCTTATGCTAACTCTAGGGGAGTAAAAGCGGGAATAAAGGGTTGGGCAGAGAGCTATAGTTTTAATTTTATGGGTGGAGGGAATTTTGTTAGTAAATTGGGATCGTTTATAACGGGAGCATCTAAAGGGTGGAAACAATCTAAAATAAAATGTAAGGTAAAGGCGTCCCAAGTAAAAGTTGGAAATCGAAAAGCGATGCAAAGTGTGCTGAAAAGTGCAGGTAAACAAGCAATAAAGGCTGCTATAGTAAGAGGTAGTAATAAAGCTGTAGTATCATCTAAGGTGATTTTAAATGCTGTTAAAACTGGCGAAAAAGTGCGGTAGAACTAAATATACTAGTAAACAGGCTGTAGTAGTTTTAAATAAAAAAGGTAAAGTAATTACAACTTTTGCTAAAGGTTCAAAATACATAAGGAAAGGAAAAAATAAGGTTGTTTAAATTAAATAAAGAGATGCAGATTTTATTGAAACAGACATTAGAATCACAAAATAAACATTTACTATGGTTAAATGTTTATGAAGACTTAAGTATGATAGAAACTGAAAAAATAAATAAATTGAGAGATATTATAGTAGATGAATTAATGGAAAAAGGTTTTGATGAACGAGACAATATAAACGGTTTGGGAAGAGCATTAGAAGAGCTAATTGATATCTTAGGAAATTTAATACCTTAGAAAATGTTAAGCTGTATGGCAACGTTTTTAGCAGATGGAAAGTTCCGTTAATTACAGAATGAAAGATTATATAACTTCTAACAATGCGCTTAATACGAGCGTAGTTATGATTAGAGAGTTTTGTATGTGTAAAATAACTCCAAAAATATAAGGATATATTCTGAGGGCGTATGATTATATAGTATATTTATTGATTCGAATCTTTAAAAGGAGAGGAAACATGGGGAAAATAATAGGGATTATTCTGATTATAGGTGGTATGATTCCATTAATTTATGCAATGATACAAATCTATCGGCAATGGAAAGAAAAAGGGCCTTCTTTTGCTCTTAAATCAATAATTTTCCTAGCCGTAAGCATTTTGCTAGATACTGCAACAACTATTATATTGTGTATAGTAACAGTATTCATTGGTATTTGTTTAATCATCTACACATAATAAGTTCAAAAAGGCTAACTTATCGGTTGTGACTAATTGGAGGGATTGTATGAACTTCATTTTACATGGATCTAAACATACAGTTTTAGCTTCCGTTTTTGACTCATTTCAAGGTAGGGAAAAAGAGTTTAATTGGCTTATAACAGACATAGAGATTGTCGCACATCAGGAAGAGAAACTTATCCGAGATTATCCTAAAATGTCGCATCCAATAGTTTGGATAGCAGGTGAAGAACTTTCAAATCTCGTAAAGAAATATAATCCTCAATTTATTTGGGGCGTACTATCTGCATTTGATAAGTCTATAAACATTGATATTCATAATTTGCTTGTAGAACCCTATGCAAATGGAAACGAAGGGTTCTGGGTACCAAGTCCAAATATTCAGCACCCTCAAGCAAAACTTGAAATTGTTTTTTGGGATTTCAGTTTGATGTTGTTATTGAGTAACGATATAAATATTGATGATAAATTTAGAAATTACTTTAAAGAAGCTAGGGATTTAAATGGCTATAATTCGGAATTTTGATTTAAATGGAGACAACATTAATCTGTTATACGAAACAGATATGGAAAAGGGAATGGTATGCATACTCTACAAGTAGCGTATTATAAGGTGAAAAGCGGATTCTCTGTGAGGAGAATTAGATTATTATTGATTTATAAAAACAAATAGGAATAGATAAACTTAATATTATTAAATAAGAATAGTAGGATGGAATAGGGATAAATATAACTTTGAGAGAAAAGAAGGTGTATTATGGAGTTTACATTCGAAAAGGTTCAACGTATTGAAGATGCAAATATATACCGTGTTAGTAATATAACTGATATTTATGAAACAGATTTATTTGATGATTATAATCGTAATGTTGATAATTTAAGTTTACTTGTTCAAGAGAGGATTAATCAGTTTATTGTACATGTAGATAAATCTGAGGAAAAAAATGTGAAAGAAGAAATAGAGTCTAAAAACATTTCCTACACAGTTTTTGATTCGGGAAGAAGGAACATTTTCTTTGTTTTTGATTCTATACCAAGGACAGAAGTATCATATATAATCAAGTATTTTTATGGTGTAAGTATAGAAAATACTTTTGCTATTATCAGTTTAGGAAATAGCGTTGGTATTAAACTAGAGGAAATAAATCAAAGTAAATTGATGAAGTGTTTAATGGGAGAATGTGTTGTACCACAAATCGAATTAGTTCCATCATCGGCGTGTGCATTTATTCAATATGATGGTGCGCTTTTAACAATTGCTAGTAATAATTTCGATATTTATGCAACATGAAAATAATAAGAGGTAATTAAATGATTTTTTTAGCGCAAGGAGATACTGGAGATATCCAAAGTTAATTAATATGTATATATGTCGCACCACTTATATTTTTCAGAAAAGGTAACTTTAAGAATATAGGAGGATAAAAGATACATGGATAAAGAATATGAAGAACTCATAGTTAGGAGTTTTTTTTAAAAAAAAATCCAGGATAGAATTATTTTTGAACTAACTTCACCTAAAAAAAGAGTGAAGGCATTAGGGCGTTTGGCGCATAACCATGACACTATCTTAAATTCTATGTATTTTGAATCTACCCCAAAAAATATGGTGTATGCTGAAGGAATATCAACGCAATTAAAAAAATATGGAGCAAAGGATTCTTGTTACGTAATGTCCCTTATTAGTGAAATTGATGGGAGTTTTATGGGATTAGAATGTGCAATAGAAAAAGTTATTTGGTGTGGTTTACCTTGTTTAATTTCATGCATACCGAGTAAATTATTATATTTTCAAGCTGAGCAGGGGAGCGGCCCGCCTGAAAGATATATTCTACGTAAAATTTAAAAGTATATTCCTATAAAAAGATATATAAGGTAGGAGAAAGAGTGGCACCATCAATCCATTATATGAAACAGATAGAAAGCGTCCCCCGCTAAATAAAAGTAATAATTGAAAAGGATGAGTGATTATGAGGTTTTTTTTTGAGTGGTGAATTAGAAGGTGACATTGCTGAGGAATTTATAAATATAATTTCAGAAATCGGTAGTGACCTTGAAAAATTAAATAGTAATAATTATGGTAGCGAAGTAGAAGAAATAGCTATAATCCCTATAGTAGTTAACATAACTCCGGAATATGAAGCTGCGGGTTTCTTTAAAGAAAGAAAGCTTTTTAAAAAGAAGAGTAAAGTAGCAGACTTTCGATTAAGGATTGACTATGAGACAGTTTTATCTGCAGATTATGCTACGAAGAAAATATTGATAATTGAAAATATTATTCAATCTATTATACTGTTAGGGGAAAAGGCTACGTCGGACTTTAATGCAATAAAGTTAGAGCAAGATATTTTACAAGTTTTTAATATCAAAGAATTGATATAGTGGGACATTTTACAGGTGAATATTATGTAGTACGAAAATACTAAGGAACACCCTGTAGTTCCTCATAAAACATTATTTTAACTGGAAAAAGGAAAAGAAGAACATACTGTATGGTACTCTCTAGGAAAGAAATGGTGATACTATGAGATTGTATGTAGCAGATGATTCAGAATATATAAACGAAATGCTCTCATTTATGTTTGAGGATATGAGCAAGTATGATTGGATATTTGCAGATATGGTGCCGCACGTATTTAAAGGCGGAGCGGAAGTGATGGATACCATATTTGAGCAAGAAAAATTTTATATTTCAGGTGAAAATCTTTATAGCTTTTTGAAAGAGTATAAAGTTTTACTTATATTTGGAGTGGTGATTGCTGTGGAGAAAGGAAATGAAAAACTCCTTGAAAGTATTCCAGACACTCCAATTATTACAGAAAACAGAGAGTATTGGAAAGATGAGTACAATTTAACGTTGCCAGGATCATTAATGGAGTTTGGTTTTTTTGATACATCAATTTTAATGTTTGCCAGTGATGACGACTATAGCATAGAGAAATTTAAAAGCAGTTTTCAAAATGTAGTATTTTATGTAGAAGATGAATTATAAAAGCGTTAGTGAAATTTGAAAGGAAATCCATCGAGTTTTGGAGAGACGTATATAAGTAATTAGTATCTCCATGAGCGGGGATACTTCGTATTGATGCAGAAGAGCTAGTGTTGGCTCTACTTTTTTCTATATGTATTTTATAAACAATTCGATATAATCTTGATAACAAATTAATGGTAGTTTAAGATGCATGGTAATGTTACATATTAGTATGATGTGAATGCAAAACGATTGTTGAATCTTTCTAGTAAAAATAGAATAGCTGCATTAAAAATTTACAATGAACCTTATGCTATAGGAAAAGAAAGAGGGAATTGTTGATGTGGATAGCGTTTCTAGAATTTTTAGAGTTTATTATAGTTTTGAGTTTAAGTCTTATATTAACATTGGTCGTTTTTTTTCAAGAAAATTATCTGTTTGATATTAAAGAAAGTATTAGTAAGAATAGGTTTTTGTTTATTATTCTAATCATACGTATGTCTCTAGGAGTGTGGATATTATATGTTACAGAAACTACTATAATTGCTGTCTCAAAAGTGACTGCAATTCAATTAATTATTTTACTTCTTTTTTGGGCATGCTCGAAGTATGTAAAAAAAACTCGTGAAAATTGGCTAATTACTATAGTTGCTTTTGTTGTTTATGGTGTTGGTACATACATGTATATTCAGTTTGCTTTTAGAGGCTATTAATATATCATCAGAAAAGTTAGTGGTTAGAAAGATGCATTTATTAAATGTTTGTATGAAGGAAGAGCGAATATAGGCTCTTTTTTCTTTATATATAGGATAGGACATGTATCTAATCCTCGTGGGATAAATCAAAATAGAGAACGGAAGGAATCATATGAACAAAAAAGAATTAAAATTAAAGCTACTGCAAGATCTAGGTGAAGAGTTAAAAGAAGACGGTTATAAGACTAGGATTACACAACAAAGTTTTGTGAAAAAATTTGATAAAGGAAAAATTAGTATGCATTTAGCTTTTATCGATCATCCAGAAGATTTTCATGTGACGGTGGATGTGGGAATTCGGTTTGACGAATTAGAGAATATGAAAAATCAATGGGATGAAGGTTTAACAATTAAAGAGAAAAAGGAAACCTATACGATTGGGGTTGAGTTAGGGAATTTAGTCCATAGGGAGCAAAAAAGATGGTGTGTTGAAAAGAAAACCGATATTTTGCCTGTTACCATAGATATATTAAAAGAGATCAAACAATATTTCATTCCATATATTGATAAGTATGTAGATATAGAAAATGTATTTGATTTATGTGTAAGAGATGATGACGAAGCTGCATTACTAGGTACAACATTTGAGGGATATCGAGCGCAAAATGCTATTGGATTAGCTTTATTATTAAATAAAGAAGAGATGTTAGAGCAAATCATTGAAAAGAAGAAAGAGTATTTAAAGACGCGGGATAAATTTCAATTGGAGTTATTTGAAAACTTTCTTTTTAATATGAATTTAAGATAGGTGAATTTAGTTATTTATTGTAATGATTATAGTAGGTTTAATTGTTGATATTTAGTTAGCCTTTCTAGAAAAACATTAGACTCTGTTTTTTATTAATTATAAATATTAGCATCCTCTATAAGGAATCATTCAAAGTTTTTATGATTATATACAAAACCTTGAATGTAACTTATGGGGGATTTTATTTACAGATTGTGTAATGCGGAAAAGTCTATATTGAATTTTATTCGGTTTGATAGTGCCTGAGAGTGGTGATAACACACGGTAATCTTGTGCGTCAGCGATAGACCGCGCTTTTGATAGCGACTAATCCATTGATTTTAGTTAGCTTGCCTCTTTATTGGGAGTGTCAAAGAATAATTTATTTTTATAAGTTAAATGATTAAGAAGTATTATTATAAAATACTAGATAGATGCTTTTTATTATAATATATTTGAGCTCAATTATATTATGTGAAATAGGAGTGAGAATTTTGTTCGAAACAATAGTTTACGATAAAGCTAAATATCATTATGAAGGAGATTTCCCACAAGAGTTACCGATGGAGCAAGCATTTGTACATACTGGAATGTTCTTAGGTTGGATTATTGATAATCATTTATTTAGTGATGAATTCTTAGAAGAGACCGAAGAGGAAATTAATAAATTTAAACTTAGAAAAATGACTGGAACTCAGGTTTATATGTTCTGGGATGGGGTTTTAAGCGATGACATGTTAAATGATGAAGGGAATCAATTTGCAATAGATTATTTTGATTTTGAAAAAGGTTTATATTTAGATGATTATGATGATGTATTTTTAGAGTGTGATACATTATATCAAGTGCAAGATACTTGGGAAAATTACTTTAAATTAAAAGAAGTGATCGATATTAGGTATACAGAATGGAAAAAACTTAAAAATAACGGGTAAAGAGGACTTTAAGTAATGGAATATTTTTTGTTCCAAATGAAGGTTTATTATATGCTATAGAAAAGGGGAGAAATAATGAAATTCCCAAAAGATGAAGATGGACAAGTATTAAATATGTTATATAAACAAGGTGTAGATTTTAATAAAAAACACATAGTAGATTTCTTTATTGCAATTCCTGATCAAGGTAATGGAGAAAAAGTAATTGGTAGATTACAAGCATTGGACTTAAATTGTGAATTAGATTTTAATGAAGAATTTGAAGATTGGACATGTACTTGTTCTAAAGAAATGTTCTTAATTTATGAGGATATCGTAGAGATGCAAAAGGAATTGAATAAACCGGGTGAAGAGTTTGGTGGATATACAGATGGTTGGGGTGCATTTGTGTAATATTGAATTTATTTATCGTGATAAAATAAATTAGACGGAGTAAAGAAACTATTTATGGAAAGAAGGGCTTATATAAGTTCTTCTTTCTTTGTATATATTAAGATATCTTAGTGATAGAAACGTATATGATATGTGGGCGGGGGGATACCGGTAAAAGCCCGATTGGTAAGGACTAATTAAAGTTTCACTTTATATAGGTTTTGAGAGAGTAAGATATAAGGTATATTGTTTGTAGCGGAAATCTTGACGGAAGGAAGCGTGTGATAATTGGCAATGACGGATGAACAATTCGAGAATTATCTTGTTATGTGTTATGACAAATTAGAAAGTAAACAGCAAAAATTCATTTCGGATTATAATATCTATAACTTTGATGAGTATTGGTATGATCAAGATCAATGTATATTACAGTTTAAAAAAAATGGTCAAGTATTACTTGAATTTAGTGTTGTTTTTATAGGGTCTTGGTCTGGAAAGCGTAACAGTTGGATGTGGTCTTGGGCTAATGAGAATGTGGCTGATTATACAAGAAGTAAGTCTAACTGTTTGAAAGATTTACAAAAGATTACAGGAAGTGAGGTTTTTATAAATCCACTTTTTGAATGCGATCAAGAAATGGCGTATGAGCTAGCAGCCTTTTCCATTGAATATTTAGATGCAGAAGGAATGTATATGGCACCAGGTGAGAGAAGTGATGTATTTATGGCTGTTATGTCACCGCATGCGTTGTGAGTAGAGCATATGAAAAATATAGATAAGGTAAAATGAATAAGGAGTACAGTTTAATAAATTAATAAAAGGTATCATAGGTCCCTGATGCCATGGTGATAAATTTAAAGGAGTGAATTATATTGCTTGAAGTAAAGTTTTACGATTGGAAAAAAAAACGTCCTAAAAAACATTATTTGCTTGTACATGAAATTAGAATTTTCGAGCTAATTTTCTCAAAGAAAGTTAGCGAGTTTGAGATGGGATTAAGAGAGATTGAAAAAGTAACTGTCTTTTGTTTAGCTAACGAAAACACTGATATTTCATATGAAGTGAATAGAGCTTTGGGTGAAATTCGTATATATGTTCCATATGATTTTATGGACTTTTTAGCATTAAATTCAGTTGAAGAGAAATACAAAGAGTTTTGCAAATTAGTACGCCAATATGTTGTCCTTGGACTTGAAGAAAACTCTACTCTTTCATCATCTGTTGTTAAAGGGTATATAGAGGAATCTTTAGATGAAATTGTGAAGCAAAACTATGAAGGAATATTTTTAGTTGGGAAGACACCTAAGAAAAGCCCAAGCCGTAAGAAGATAGCGATATTAAAAGGAATTCATCGTGTTAAAGGTTTCCAGCTACGATGTGAAGTGTATGATGAAAAGGGATTAAAGATTCGAGATCAATTATTGGTGGAAGAGGTAGGAAATGAAATGGTGTATGCAAGATTTTTGGGTACATTAAAATGGGAAAGTGAAAATCTAATAGTAGTTCAATCTAAATCCAGTAGTTGGAAAGAAGAAATCTATCTTTAATAACAAGGTTGTATAGTAGAAAGAGGGTTGTAGAGCATAAATGAATTTTTTTCGAAAAAATAAATTAAGTGACATTCAGAAAAAATACTATGAACATTTTGGAGAGCCTAGTCAGATTCTTGAATATACCTGGGGTGAAAGAGGAGCTAAAAGAGTAGAATTAGATAATACCGCTCTAAAAAAAGGAATGCTATACGTTTTAGAATTCCCGAAAAATGAAGATAGGCCAGTATGGACATATGTGACATTAGGGATGTCAGCTGAATATATGACCAATGGTGCTAAAGGAGAATTAATTTGGTTAAATGCAAATCAAAATGAGGAAATGATTGATTTGCTTGCTGGATTAGCACATTATCCATTTATAGATGAGACCTCGTTTGATTATGGGGATACAATTTCTAATGCGGATGCTGAATCTGATTTTTCAATGAATGTGCTTTTAGTAAGCCCGGCAGTTATTGAGGCAGGAGAGTCTCCAGAGCTAATGGAGTTTTTTGAAGAAAAGGAGCTTGATTTATTTTGGTTATTACCTATTCATCAAGCAGAAAAAGAGTATATGATGGAACAAGGAGATGGAGATATTAGTGCGCTCTTTGACCTTTGGCTGGAAAAAGAGATTGATACAGAAACTTTCTGTGATCCACATCGTTTATCTACGGTTTGATAAAAATATTTTAAATAATAATTGTGAGTAAGCATCAAACTTATTAATATTAAGGAAGTTTGATGCTTATTTTTTATGTTTAGAATAAACGAGAGGTTTTTGATATATATGAAAGATATTGTATGTAAAGAATTAATAAGTCTTAAGTCTATTGTTGAAGCCTATCAATTTAAAAAAATGAGTTTGGATTATAACAAAATGTAATTTTGCTAGTAAAAGACAATCAGAATCGACCTTTTATTATTGATTTAGATAAAAAAAATGTGAATATAAATATTTTTAATTTAGAGGTGATAAATGTGAATGAACGTCTAAAGAAAATTGCAATGTTAAGAGAAAAGGTAGAGGAAAAGGCTACTAGAGAAAAGTTTTTAATGTTATGTCCGTCTATAAAAGAATTTCAGATTATTAGCGGGAAGAAAATTGCTTCATTAGTAAACTTTTTAATTGATGAAACACCGAATCCTATCAAAGTTATGAGTGAATTAAATGCTGAACAAGTTATCAATGAAATAAAAGAATTTGAACGTGAATTAACTAGTTTATTGTCTAAGAAGATTATTGTATGGTATGCACATGAAAATTGGGACTTTGGTGTGCAATTAGAATTAGAAGATTTCATGTTATATACAAAAGAAGTATTACATTTCATTGGATATGACGATGCTCAAAGAGGATTAATTTATTCTAGCCTTATTGTAGTAGATGAAGCAATGAGAAGTGCTTTTTCTTTTCTAAAGAATGAGTATAATGTCGAGATAGTACTATGGAAAGAAAGCTGAGTGTATTAGAGTGTTTTAAAACAAATTGGATGAATGGTTGAATTTATTATTAGAAGAAGTGGTGCGTGGTTTAGTGTGATAGAAAGAAAAAGAGAGTCTTCAAGGGATATGTATAAGAGAGTAAAGGAGAGAAAATATGTCTTTTTATAAAGAGGAAATAAAAGGGGATAAATTGATTATAAGTGATGAAAGCATTGATATTTTAATGGATGCTTTTCAAAATAAAGGTGAAGAGATGCCTAAAAATATATCATGGAATTTCATAGCGACGGTATTACTCGCGGGATCTTATTATGAATAAGTAAAAAACGAAGAGTCTAAATAGTCCCTTCGTTTTTTTTACTTATTTTTTCTCTACTAACTTTTTATTCTTCCAATCTAGTGTAAATAATTTATTAAATGTTTTTTGATCAACGTCTTTTACGTTGTTTCCAACCCAGTTTGCAGTTCCGAATGTGTAGCCTGGACGAAGTTGGTAGTCGTCGGCGTGTTTTGTATAAGCGACCTGTAAGTTAGATTGATCTGTATTTTTTTCAGAGATAACAACAGCAATCATACCAGGAGAGAAACCGCTATTTGTTAATGCTGGAAGTTGATCCATCGGTAGTAAATTACCTTTTGCATCAGATTCATATAGGTATGTGCGAGAGTACATGAACAGTTGGTTTCCATATAAAGAATGATAGGAGTCACGTGTGTAAATACCCCAGTTTTGATTGTTATATCCGTTAAAGAATACGTTCCACTTTACGTTTTTGTTTGTTTGGTCAATTAAATTTGTTTTATAACTAGTTTGTTTATAGCTTACAGAGTCAGACCAAGTGACTTGACCAGTTGCACCAGCTTCACCGCTAGGGCCATTAGGCGTTACAGAAGCTTTAACAGAGCCACCAAGTTGATAAGATACGCTAGATGTTACAGTCGTTTCTTCTACAGCATTTGTAGGTGCTACGTTAAAGAAACGAGCGCTGTTATCTTGAAGGTTAAATGCAACATCATATTGTGAAGGATAACGTAATGTTGCACTAGCGCCAGAGATTGGGTAGTTATCAATAGGTGCATCACTTATAGTAGGATTTGCTTTTAGAAAACTACCAGTTGTATTAATAACGGCAATCTGTTTATCAGCGCTTGGGTCATCGATAAAAGTTACCTTTAAAGACATTGTCATATTATCAGCTTGGTCATTATTAAATGTATTATAGCTCGTATGTGTTTTTGCATTTTGCCCGATATCTGTTACAACTTGCGATGTTGTTTGAGCATAAGCAGCAGGTGTTGAAAGAGTTACAGCGCTACTAGCAAAAACAGCGGATAATGCTAAATATTTTAAGTATGTTTTAGAACGTTTCATACAATCACTTCCTTTTATCTTTGTCGATATATGTCGTATTACATTTATATCGTAACATGAAAATAAAACGGAATGGATGGTTATGCATAATTGCATAGATGAGTTTTGAAGGATAACGATAATAGCATTTTATCAATCCTTATTAAGGAAATTGATGTGATTTTATTTTATCCCGCTATTTGCTGGGCAGTAAGACCCCCACCTCAAAATGCAGCGAAAGCAAAGAAGTTAGGTGGGGGATGAATAAATCCCCACTGATTAAAGTTTCATTTTATATATTCCTCCTAATCAATTCTCCAACTTGCGTCGCAACAAACGCAACATCACTATCAATTTCATCCAACACGTAAGACTCTAAAATGCCCATTACAGCTGTTCCTAAAAATTTTAAGACGATATGTTTATCGATGTTTTTATTTACTGATGTGTCTGTATTTAATTTTTTCTCTATTTCACCCATGATGAAAGTTAGTAATTTTTTTTGAAATGATAAGGTGCTGTTACTTCTAAATAGTGCCGCAAAAAATGGTTTGTGTTCTTTGAAGTATTCAAACCATATGATTGTTCCTTCTATAAATTCTTTGTTTTGCTTCTCGTAGCATATTTCTTTTAATTGGTCTAAATGATCGTCCACAATTTTATCTAATAAATTGTACTTATCTAGATAGTGTAAGTAAAACGTTTTTCTTCCGATATTTGCTTTTTCGGTAATGTTTTTAACTGTAATTTCATCAAATCCATCTGTAATTAACATTTCTATAAATGCCGATTGAATGGCGTTTTGTGATTTTATAATTCTTCTATCGATTTTCTCCATATCGTGTTCCTCCGTTGTTGATACACATATTTCTTTATGTGTGTATTATCACCCAAATGCGTAAATGTGGTCATTGAAACAAGGTTCTACTCATTTTATTATAAATATACATGTGAGTAATAACTCTCACAAGTGTAAAATTAATAATAAGATAAGGGTGGTTTTATATATGGCAGTTACGAAAAGAAATGTCCGTTTTTATGCAAGAGGATTACAAGTTGCAGGTATTTTAAATATTCCTGTAGGTGCTGAGGGAAAGAAACAAAATGCAGCGATTGTTTGTGTGCATCCAGGTAGTAGCTGTAAAGATCAAACGGCAGGATTATATGCAGAGAAGTTAGCAGAACAAGGCTATGTAACGCTTGCGTTTGATGCATCGTATCAAGGTGAAAGTGAAGGTGCACCGAGATATATGGAAGAACCAGCTGCGCGCGTTGAAGATATTCGCTCAGCGGTAGATTATTTGACTACTCTTTCTTATATAGATGAAGAACGTATCGGTGTGTTAGGCGTTTGTGCGGGCGGTGGTTATGCGGTAAATGCCGCAATGACAGAGCGCCGCATTAAAGCAGTTGGCACAGTTGTTGGTGCAAATATTGGCCGATTAAATCGTGAAGCTGATCCAATTGGGGTGTTAGAGGCGATTGGTAAACAACGTACTGCTGAAGCACGCGGAGCAGAGGAACTGATTACAAATTGGATTCCTAAAAATCAGGAAGAGTTAGTAGCAGCGGGTATGACCGATATAGATATTGTAGAAGCAGTTGAGTATTACACAACGCCACGAGGGCAAAGTGTTAACTCTCCAAATAAGCTAAACTTTACGAGCATGGGATCGGTAATTGGTTTTGATGCGTTCCATTTAGCAGATACGTTATTAACGCAGCCGCTGCAAATTATTGTCGGTAGCAAGCAAGGCGCATTCGGTTCTTATAAAGATGGTCATGAGCTGTATGAGAAAGCAGCTTCAGAGAAAAAAGATTTACTTGTTGTGGAAGGTGCGAGTCATTACGATTTATACGACCAACCAGAACCAGTAAGAATTGCAGTTGAAAAATTAACAAGTTTTTATAAAGAGCATTTGTAAAAACAATGTTGATATAAATGGTGCCTATAGTTGTTAGATACAAGTCTAACAACTATAGGTTTTTACTATGATGAGCGAAGTGCTTAATATTTACGTTATAAGTGCATAACAAGTTATAATAAAAGAAATCAATAAGGAGGCTGGCTGTGAAGAATCTTCGTTATCTCAATATATTTACGATATTAATTATATACACACTACTTATGTTTTACATCGGCTGGAACGGATGGGTTTGGCTTCATGCGGTATTTGGCTGGGAATCTTGGGGATATTATGCTTTCATAGTCGCATTTATTTCATATGCGTACATTCTCGTGCAAGTGTTTAAGTTTCTGCCATTTCTGCGAACGATAGGTTCGATTTGGTTTGCGGTCATACAATATGCACTTATGTTGTTGCCATTAGCTAATATTATGGTCTTTCTTTTACAGTTTTCAGTAGAGAAAGAAGAGGCAATTATTTGGACAGGAGCGGCTGTGATAGCTGCATTTATCTTTATCTTTGCGTACGGAGTATTTAATGCGTATAGTCCGGTAGTAAGAAAGTACGAGGTGCACATACCGAAAAAGGTAGAGGGGCGTAAAAGTTTACGCATTGCGATGGCTTCTGATATGCATTTCGGTAAACTGTCTGGCGTTTCACATTTAAAAAGACTTGTTCGTCATGTAAATGAGATGGAACCTGATATTATTTTACTGCCAGGTGATATTATCGATGATCATCCAGGTGTGTTCATTCAAAAGAATATGGGATCGATCATGAAACAAATGAAAGCTCCATTAGGCGTATATGGCGTTTTAGGAAACCATGAATACTACGGCAGAGCAGTTCCAGAGTTTTTACAAGAGATGGATAAGATTGATATTCGTATTCTTTTAGATGAAGTAATTACAATTGAAGATGACTTTTATCTCGTTGGAAGAAGAGATAAAACAGAGCGAGATCGTCAAAGCTTTAAACAATTAATGAGTACGGTAGATAAATCGATGCCTGTTATCGCAATGGATCACCAGCCATTTGAGTTGAAACAAGCAGCAGCGGCAGGTGTAGATTTATTATTATCCGGTCATACGCACCGCGGACAAATGGCGCCCAATCATATTGTAACGAGAAGAATGTACGAGCTAGACTGGGGATACGCACAAAAAGGCGCGTTCCACGCAATTGTTTCTTCTGGATTTGGATTTTGGGGACCCCCGCTTAGACTTGGTAGTAGGTCGGAGATTGTGCAGGTAGAAGTTACGTTTGAATAGGGGTTATGAAATAGAGAGCTGATTGCTCTCTATTTTTTTCAATAAAAACAAATAACAATAAATATTTATGTTGGTGCTAATTTCATAAAAGAGATACGATTATAAGACTCGATTAAAATAAAGGGGGGGGATTGTAAGTGATCATATCAGATGTACTATACGGAGAATTTGAAGTGGATCAAGTAGTAGAAGAATTAATTTCAAGTAAGTCTATGCAAAGACTAAAGGGAATTCATCAAAATGGCGCAAGTTACTTAGTGAACGAGAAATGGAATGTAACGCGCTTTGATCATTCAGTTGGTGTTATGTTATTAGTTAAAAAACTAGGTGGTTCAGTAGAAGAACAGATCGCTAGTTTACTGCATGACGTATCGCATACTGCCTTTTCCCACGTGATTGATTACGTTTTTGATAATGAAGATGAAAGTTATCATGAAGAGATATTTAGTTCTGTTGTGAAAAACTCAGAAATTCCAGCGATCCTTGCGAAGCATGGTTATAACTATGAAGATATTTTATTAGATGATTCGAAGTGGACATTACTGGAAAGGTCAGCGCCCGAATTATGTGCAGATCGAGTGGATTATACGTTACGAGATATGTATACATACGGATATATTTCTTTAGAAGAGGTTCATAGATTTTTAGAGGATATTATCGCAGTAGAGGGGAAAATGGTCCTTCAAAGTATCGAAATGGCAGAGTGGTTTACAGAAACGTATTACAAAGAAGTAATCGATTTCTTTATGAAACCAATGAATATTTACGGAAATGATATGTTAGTGAAAACGTTAAAGTTAGCTCTTCATAAAAAGGTTATTCATGCAGATGATTTCCTTCTTGAAGATGATGAGCTTATTTCGAAATTGCAGCAATGTAATGATTCAGAAGTCCATGCTTTATTAAGAAAGGTTCATCCCAATGTAAAAGTAAAAGAAGATAGAGACAATTACGATTTGTATCAGAAAAATAAAGTCCGTCTTATTGATCCTCCGTTACTTCGTGAAGGTGAAGTTATTCCAGCATCTGTTGTGTCAGAAAACATAAGACAGATGAGTGATATTGCTTATGAAAAAGCGGTGAGAGGGATGTATGTGAAAGTGATTTCGAATTAAAAAAGAAGTAGCGCATCGTTTTTAGAGCGCTACTTCTTTTTTATTAATGATCAAACCAATTCCAAATCTCAATATCTCCAAGAGTCGCATAACGTACGTGCGGGGAGTTTTGTAATTTTAATAACTCTTTCGATGGGCCAGTAATAACAATTCCGTATACTTTTACACCGTTGTCCTTTACATATTGATAACGTTTATCTAAGTTTAGTTCTTTCTCAGAAAGCGCTGATATTTTGCTTACCGTTTTTTTATGGATAGAAAGGATGCGCATCATTTCGGTTACTTTGTCTTCTTGCGTTTTCTGTCCGTCAGTTTCATTAGCGAGGAATCTTACATGTTCTGGAAACCCTATAGCTTCTCCGCCATGTAGGATATAGTCATCTACATTTTTTCTTTCTTGTCCTGTATCTAAAGCGTACCATACAGGAGTTGGAGGGAGTTCTTGTGCCTCGAATGTGCTATATAAAAGCGGTTCTAATTCTTTTAAAGTGTAAGCTTTATCAAAAGAAATTGCTACTTCTGCAACGGTTCCATCATGTACTTTTGCAAGTGTATCCCATACTTTTTTTGATGAATCCTTTAAATAATCACCCTGCTCTGTTTTTGGATGAACAAAGAAGAGTTTTGGTTGATAGAACGGATTCATCCAAGTTCGCTTCGTAACATCTACAGATGATAAGAAGCTTTTTGTTTCTATTGTACCGAGGGGCATTTCTTTTTTACCGACGGTTCGTACTAAATCAAATTGGCTATTCGTACGGAAAAAAGCTTCTACACTTGTTCCGCCTCCCATAACACGGCTATTTGGGATCGTTGCTTCAAGTGCAAGCGAAGGAACCTCTCTAATTTCTTCTAGCCTTTTATCATTATTAGCTTGAAAATAAAAGGCTGATAATACCCCGCCGATTATATAGATAACGATGCAAATTGATAATATAAAACCAAACGTTTGTAAACGATGTTTCCACTTAATTCTCCAAAAAGGAATTTTAAGATTTTTTGGAGGTAACTTTTTCTTAATTGGTTCTGTTTTTGTTAACAGCTCATCTAAGTAAGCTTCACACTCTTCACATGACTCAATATGACTTTCTAACAGTTCTTGTTCATCATGCGTGAGCGTTCCATTTTCATACTTCTTCCATAGTTTTTTAAATTCTGTACAACCCATCCGTATCACTCCTTTATGCTTTTCGTGTCTTTCCGTCCCCTGTGTAATTCAATTTTCACTTTCGCTAATGAGAGACCAGTCATTTCTGCTATTTCCTTATAGGAGAATCCATAGTAATCTCGTAGTAGTAGGACATTTCGTCTTTCGAGCGGAAGAGCGTATAAACTGTCTAACCAACTAGCAATCTCATGTTTTACGAAATATTCATGTTCTGTACTTGGCACGTTTGGTAAATGGAATTCTTCCACTGTAGTTGTTTTATACTTTTTTTCTTTTCGATACCAATCGATAAAGGCATTGTAGGCAATTGTAAATAACCACGGCCTAATTTCTTCTCCTTTATAATAGTCAATATGGACGAGCATTCGGTAAAATGTTTCTTGCATGAGATCTTCCGCATAGTGGGAATCTCCGGTTAGGGAGAGAAGATAGCGAAATAAATCTTGCATATGCTCTGAGTAAATTTCTTCTAATGATTGTTTACGTTTCACTACATTTCCCTCCCTTCATACATAACAACGAAATACATATAAAAAAGTTACAATTTTTTATGGAATTATAGTAAAAAACGTCAAGAATTGGATTACGTTCTCTTTTATCATAATACATATAAGGCGGGTGAACAGAGATGGAAAGCTATGAAACACAAATTCAAAGGTCAATTGATTATATTGAGGAAGATGTAATGGAAAAACAAACGCTGCGTAATTTAGCGCGGGTTGCAGGTTTTTCTGAGTCTCATTTTCATCGTGTATTTCAGGCGTTAGTAGGTGATACGGTAATGGAGTATGTTCGAAAGAGGAGGTTAGCCCGGGCAGCTTATCAACTTTCTCATACGGATGAAAAAGTTATTGATATCGCGTTTGAACATGGCTTTCAATCTCACGAAACGTTCACGAGAGCCTTTAAAAAATTATTTCAAATGACACCGAGTGAATATCGAAAACAAGAAATCGAAACACCGATGTATTACAGAGTAAATGTAAAGCAAAGAAAATTAAATCCGTATTTAGGAGGCATACAAATGGAATATCGTATTGTAAATAAACCAGAATTTTTAGTGGCGGGTTATGAACTGAAGACGACAAGTAAAGAAGGGAAAAACCATCAAGACATTCCAGCATTTTGGCAAGAATATTTACAAAAAGATCTTGGAACGACGATTCCGAATCGTAAAGATACGAGCCAATGGGTAGAGCTTGGATTATGTACTGATTTTAATTTAGAAACAGGAGACTTCACTTATATTATCGGAATGGAAGTTACAGACTTTGAAAATGTACCAAATGAAATTGCAAAGCGTACTTTCCCGGCAGCAACATATGCAGTATTTACAACGCCGAAAGTTCCTCATGAAGAAATGGTATCGTCTATCCACCAAACTTGGAATGCAGTATTCTCAGAATGGTTTCCGCATTCAGGATATGAACATTGCGGTGTTACGGAGTTTGAACTGTACGATGAGCGTTGCCACGAAGATAAGAGTGAGTTTGCACAAGTAGAGCTTTGGATACCGGTGAAGAAAAAATAATAAGAGGAGAAGCGAATCACTGTGGGTGGTTCGCTTTTTTATGAAATATGAAATAGTTGCTCTTATCATATGGTTTGCTAGATTTGTCGGTTTTTGTCGGTAAGTCGATATATTTAGAAAATCGCCGATATAATTTCATATACCGCTAAAACAACTCAGAAAGATGGTCTATATAATTTCATGTACCGCCGAACTCCCCCAAAAAAGAAAAGGCACCAAACAGCACCTTTCCTACGAACGAAACGGAAATACAAGAATAATCGTCGTTCCTTTTCCGAGTGCACTATCAATGGAAATTGTTCCGTTATGAGCATGAACGAGCTGTTTTGTAATGGCTAGGCCAAGTCCAGTTCCGATGTTGCTTTCTTCTGTGTTTGTTCCGCGGTAATATCGTTCAAATAGAAGTTCTTTCGTTTTTTCATCCATTCCTTTTCCGTCATCTGAAATGGAGAGTGTAAAGGAATTAGCGTTTTGTGATAGTTTTACGATGACAGTAGTTGTTTCATTATTATGTTTTACAGCATTTACGAGTAAGTTTTCGATAATACGCTGGAACCATTTTTCTTCAATGAAATATTGAATTTTATTTGAGCTCGGTACGAATTCAATATTTTGATTTTGGAGTGTTGGATTGTTAATAAATTGCAATAACACTTTTTGAACGAACTGATTGATTTCAACGTTTACGTGTTGGGCAGGAAGGCTGTTATTTTTTAATTGATACGTTAAGCTTAAATCATCAATTAATGTTGTCATATATTGAGATTTCTCTTTCATAACACTACCAAATTGCTGAATATCACGATCAGTCCAGTTATATTGATTCGATTCGAGTAATAATGCGTAGCCATATATAGAGCTAAGTGGTGTTTTTAAGTCGTGTGTTAGACCGGTAATCCATTCTTCTCGTGTTTGCTGGAGGACTTGCCTCATCGCATCATTTTTTTTGAGTGTAATAGAAAGGTGTTCTAGTGAACTTGTTACATCTCTAAACAAACGGAATGACCATTTTTCTTTACCAGATCGCCGGAACCTGACGGGTTTTCCTTTTTTACTAATAGGTTCTTCATACTTTCCACCAGCGATATTTTTAAGCCAGCGCATCGCATGTAATAACGGTTTCCCGAATTTATTACCGTACCAAATAGAAAGAATGACTAAATAAACAAATACGATAAGAAGGATTAATCCACATCCGATGAGAAACTTCTTAGTAAATACATCTTCAATTTCGTCACCTGGATAGTAGTGCTCATTTTTTGCAGTTACAACGAGAAGGTTGCCACTATTTGCATCGTAAAAGCTAGACGTATTTTCTTTATGATTCCACGGTTCTTTTTCATTAAGGGCGATTTGTATTGCTGAAAATGTTTTTTTCTTTCCAGCTGGATAGGCAAAAAACTCTTCGCCATTTTGATTAAATATTTGAAGTGCTGCTTTTTCTTTAGACAGTAACTGTTTTTCTTGATCTGTTAATGTGAACGAATCCATCGTTAAAGAGGAGTGATCCTTTTGAATTGCTGTCAGTAACGCATTGCTTTTTAACATACCACCATAAATAACAAGTACTTTCTTTTCTTCTAATTCAATTTCCCAATATGTAAATTTATAATTACTTTCGATATGATGTTGTATATATGCGACTAAAGATGTCTTCGTATAAGCATTCGGAACATCATTTGGTGTATTAAAGTGGTAGAGGATTTTTCCGTTTTCATCTACAACTTGGAGCCAATCATTTTTCTCCTTTATTAAATCTTGCACTTCAGATTGTAACGAAATATGCCCATCTTCTGAAGAGATGTATCTTGAAATTGTAAAACTATCAGAATCTGGAATGTTAGGTTCGTATAAAGTACTAGTAAGAAGAAAAATTAAATAAGTAAAAGCAGCAACTACAGCGATAAGTAATGTAACTAAAACAAAAACGTGTTGCATGATAAATTGAATAATAAGTCGTTTATTAAAATTCATATCGTCACCCTACTTTGTAACGAACTTATAACCAAGCCCGCGAACGGTTTTTATATATTCTGGTTTACTTGGATCATGTTCAATTTTTTCACGTAGTTTTCGAATGTGGACCATAACAGTGTTGTCATCGCCATTATAGGCAGGTGCTCCCCAAACTTTTTCGTATATTTCCTCTTTCGAAAATACGTAGTTCGGATTCTCGCAAAAGAAGAGTAGTAGTTGAAAGAGTTGAGCGGAGCATTCGACAATGTGCCCATCTACTGTTAGTTCTGCAGAGTGCTGATCAATTTCAAATCTTCCAAATGAAATCGAGTGTGATTTTTGTTCGTGTGGTACGGTTTGTTTCATATGTCTCCGAAGCTGTGCTTTCATGCGTGCTACTACTTCTAATGGATTAAATGGTTTCGTAATATAATCATCTGCACCGTATGAAAATCCGGATATTTTATCTAAATCAGATGCTTTTGCTGATAGGAAGAAAATTGGACAATCTGTTTGTTGGCGAATGATTGGACAAATATCAAAACCAGATTGTCCAGGAAGCATTACATCTAAAATAATTAAATCGTAATTGTTTTGCTTAGTTAGAGATAAAGCCATTTCAGCTGATGTTGCAGTTGTAATATGAGAAAAGCCTTCTTTTTCAAGAATGGTAGTTAGTAATTGTAAAATTGCTGTTTCATCATCAACGAGTAAAATATTTGCTTGGTACATAAACATCCCTCCTAATTTTCTCGAATATCATATCATCATTTTGTAACTTATGGAATTTTTAAGGAAATTTTAAGGTTTTCTTTCGCAAAAAATTAAGAATCAAATGATATGATAAAAGTAACATAGGGGAGGAGATGAGTGTGAACCCGTTTCAAGTGATGCGAGCTAGATATTTTTTAATTGTATTTGCACTATTAATTTTAATAGCGAGAAGTAGTGGCGATTTGCTAACAAGTATATTTCATATACAAAATTCTTCTTTTATAAATATCCTTATATTCTATATCCTTCCGATGGTATGGATTTCTTATGAGTATAGAAAGCACCACATTTCATTTTCATTATTTGTTAATAAAAATGAAACATTTAACTTGGTACAAGTTTTATACATTACGGTTATGTTATGCATGTTTAGTTACGGGTATCTTATTTTGTATATGTATAGTTTTGCATGGATTACACCGGACTTTATTATGAACGCCCTGCATGAACCAATTGTAGATAGTACTGGAGGATATGTATCTCAAGTCATTAGGGTCGTATTCATCGCACCAATTATTGGGGAATTTGTTTTTCGCGGATTTTTACTTCAACGTTTTGCAACAAAATGGGGAACGAGCATAGCGACCATCGTTGTAGCAATATTGTTTGCGTTGTTACATGTTGATTTCCTCGGTGCAGCCATATTCAGCATCGTATTGTCAATCGTATATATTCGTACGAAAAGTTTACTCATGCCAATTGCAATACATATGTTAAACAATGCATTTGTAATAGGTGCGTCTTTTCTAATAAGTAGAGAAAAAATTATGAGTTTTGCCGATTTCTCAAATTATACGACATTCTTTCCTGGACTTATTATTTTTATAACAGGATTAAACTTAGTACTTATCTTTTTATTTGTTAATCGTAAATATTGGAGTAAAGAAGTGCCAGTTATATATGCAGAGCAGGAAAAGAGCTTTTCAGATGTAGTCGGGAGTAAATGAGATGAAGAAGACGGTTGAAAAAATATTAAAAGACATTATAGATGTTACGTCTATTACAGATATGTGTGATAAAACATTTTGTAATCGGCTTCAACCTGTAGTAGATACGATTGTGTTTCCAGAGTAGTACTTATTTTCTAGTACTCATTTAAAAGAAAATATTATTTCTCTTCTTATTGTGTTCGGGGTTTTACTAATATTTGGTCTAATTGTAGAAGAAATGATGAAGCGCATCTTCAGAAAGAATGAAGAGAAGTATATGTGGATTCATAAAGTATTCGAGAAAGTAATGGTGGCTTTCCTTTTGTTTTATGGTATAAAAACAATCATTTACTTTATAGCTTTGAAACATCATTAATTCGAAATTTGAAAGGGATGTATAAAATTATATGAATGAAACGATATCATCAAATAAGTTTTTTTATTTGATTTTACTTAGTCTAGTGTTAATAACGACAGTGAATGTTATTTTGCGCTGGGAGGAAGCTTATTTTTTCATGTATTTAGCGCTTCATTTGCTAGGGATTTTATGTATAAGTGGTGGAGTCGTTACTGAAAAAAAGAATGAAGAAAGCGTTAATTATATGTGTGTGATCGGTCTTGTTTTACTTTTAGCTGTACAGGGGATTATGAAATATAGTTCTTTCTCTTTACAAGATTTTAGTTTATTAATAGATGTACTTCCTTAAAGAGGCTCTTTATGTTATCTAAAAAGCAAGTAGGGTACGTGTTGGTTTGCAAGTGCGATCCTTATTCCGGATTGTGAACCGAAGAAAGTGTTTAAAGATAGGCAAAACTCTTCTTATGTAGAAGAGTTTTTTTTGTAAATAAAAGGATTTCGAGCAATTCACATAATAAGCTTGTTCTAATTTAGCGTGTATGAACTTACAATAATAATAGACAGGCAGCATAGAGGAGGGAATAGCGTGAGGAAGGTTATCGGTTGGTCGCTTTTTTTGTACGTTGGATTTGCGTTACTTATATATTGGTATTTATTTGGATGGAATCATGAACTTATTCCGGACATGTATAAGGGAACGAGTGCAGATCCAGAAACGTTTATGAGTGCTAGAGAGCTTACGCTAAGCCAAGATTATTCGCGCGTGAAAAATTTACTATACTTTTTAGCGACGCCTCTTGAATGGATTATTTTATTATTTGTACTTGTGCTAGGTATTTCAAGAAAGTTTGAGAAATGGTCGAAGGAAACGACTAAAATAAGTGTTTTGCAAGTTGCGATTTATTTCTTTTATTTATCATTACTGACAACAGTGCTTGCCTTACCGATGCAATGGATTGGCCGGAAAGTGTCCGTTGATTACGGCATTTCAACGCAAAGTACACAAAGCTGGATAAAAGATCATGTTATCGGTTTTTGGGAAAGTTATGCGACTATGTTAATTGTAGTTACCGTTCTATTATGGCTTATCCGTAAATTTCCGAAGAGATGGTGGCTCGCAGGATGGGCACTCTCTGTTCCATTTACAATCTTTTTAACATTCATACAGCCTGTCGTTATTGATCCGCTTTATAACGACTTCTCGACGCTGAAAAATAAAGAATTAGAAACGAAAATTTTAGCAATAGCAGACAAAGCGGATATTCCTGCTAAACACGTATATGAAGTAAATATGTCAGAAAAAACGAATGCATTAAATGCTTACGTAACAGGAATTGGCCCTAACGCCCGTATTGTAATGTGGGATACAACGCTTAAGCAGTTAAAAGATAAAGAGATTTTATTTATCATGGCCCATGAAATGGGGCATTATGTTATGAAGCATATATATTTTGGCGTTGCAAGTTATGTATTGCTATCGTTTATAGGTATGTTTTTAATTAGTCGTATTATAAATATGTGTATTCGCAAATGGGGAGATACATTGCAAATTTCAAAAGTGGCATGTTTCTCCATTTTACCTTTATTTTTCTTAATTTCTTCTATACTCTCATTTGCAGTACAACCAGCAACAAACTATGTTTCACGTATAGAAGAAAGAGCGGCAGATCAATATGCTTTAAATATGACGAAGGACGGAAAATCTGGTGTGAAAACTTTTCAATATTTATCAAAAACAAGTTTAAGCCAAGTGAATCCGCCTGCGTTAGTGAAATTTTTCTTATACACGCACCCACCAATTTTTGAAAGAATTCATACGTTTGAACAATATGAGAAACAAAGAAAAAAGGAGTAGCTATTATGCTACTTTTTTTTATAGAGATATAAGTTTCATATTGGGAATATTTATCATTGCTTTTTATTGCGATTTTGTAAATAATAAGCTATAAAATTCTAAAAATCTATATATAAAGGAATAAAGGTGAAAAAATGTATTTTTTACAAAATTTAAAAGTGAAATATAAATTATTAGCGCTTATTTCATTAGCAGTTTTAGGTATGGTAATTATAAGCAGTGTAGCAATTCATTCTATTAATAAGATTAAGCACGATACAGAGGTTGTAGTAGATGATTATCAATATTCTGCAATTTTATTAGAAGGAATGCTTCGCACACAAAATTCACTAGAATATAACTTATTAGAGTTAATTACGGCATCACAAAATGAAGTGGCAAATAAAGAGGGAATAATTAATAATATTGAAAAGGATCTTAAAAAATATGATTCTTTATTAAAAGAATATGATGATGGTTTTAATTTAAGTAAGCAAGAGGATGAACTGTTTCAGAAGATGAAGAAATCTTTACCAAGTTATAAAGATACATATAAGAAATTATTTGAAAAGGCAAAGGCAATAAACGAGCCGCAAATGGTAAATGAATTTCAGAAGGAATTAAAACCGAAGGGAATAGAGTTAGCTGGTTATGCAGTGGATCTAGAATCGTATGTTTCAAATTTAGCTGACCAAGTATTTAAAGATTCGCAAAAAATGATTGATCGTTCCGTTATTACCTTTATCATTCTTGTAGTAGTTACTACAATCGTTATATGTATAGTAAGTTATATTATTAGCAAGCTTATAGTTGCTCCTTTACAAACGGTTAGTCGTATGATGGAAAGAGCGAAAGAAGGAGATTTAACTGTACATGGTGATTATACTGCTAAGGATGAATTAGGTGTATTAGTAAGTAATTTTAATGAGATGATTGCAGGGCTAAGAACAAATATGCAAGAAGTAGAGAATAATATTCAGCTTCTATTCCAATATGCAGACGGAGTAGCATCTGCGTCAGAAGTATCTAGTAGTGCAGCCAAAAAAATCACTATGGATATTGAAGAAGTCGCAAATGGTGCAGAGAGTCAAATGCAAGCAATGGAACAAACTGCGGGTGCGATGGAAGAGTTGACACAAGGAATGCAGAGTATAGTCAATACATCATCCTCTGTAAATGAATTATCTGCTCAATCAGCATTAGATGCAGAGAGTGGTAACAAATTAATGAAACAAATGATTCAACAGATGGATACAATCCAAAATTCGGTACATAGCGGTGTGAAACAAGTAGAGACTATGAAAGAACAATCAGAAGAAATTGTTAAAATCATTGATGTTATGCAAGGTATTACCTC
The DNA here is from genome assembly GCF_057924895.1 of Bacillus sp. LH1. Classification (NCBI taxonomy): domain Bacteria; kingdom Bacillati; phylum Bacillota; class Bacilli; order Caryophanales; family Bacillaceae; genus Bacillus; species Bacillus sp. LH1. The sequence continues at coordinate 1,151,959 of NZ_CM175007.1, forward strand.
CCAGATTAACTTATTAGCATTAAACGCCGCAATTGAGGCTGCACGTGCTGGTGAAAGTGGTAGAGGATTTGCAATTGTGGCAGATGAAGTGCGGAAATTAGCAGAACAATCTAGTGATTCTGCAAAACAAATTGAGAATCTTATTACTCAAGTTATGGGAACAACGAACCATACAGTACATATGATGGGGAAAGTAGATAATGAGGTACAGGCAGGTACACAAGTAGTAATGCATACAGAAAAAGTATTTGGAACAATTACAGAAAAAGTACAACAAGTATCTGAGCAAATTCAAACGGTATCTATGTCTACAGATGAAATTGCAGCGAGTAGTGAGGAAATCTCGGCTTCTGCAGAAGACATGGCTCAAATTTCTCAAAGATCATCTGACCGAACTGATAGGGTAAAAGAGTCTATTCAACAGCAAGAAAAATCTGTTCAAGAGATTTCGATTTCAATTGAACATATGCATAACGCAGCAGGAAAACTAAAACAAATAGTTGCCCAATTTACTCTTCAAAAGTAGTAGCATATTTGAGTGTTAATAAAGATAAAAAATCATCCTCTTTTAAGAAAAAAGGATGATTTTTTTATCTCGTTATTTGCTGGGCAGTAAGACCCCCACCTCAAAATTCAGCGAAAAATGCTACCCCTGAAATATAAACCATGAATATAGTAGCCTCCACTAGGTATCTCCTTTAGGTGCCAATAAAGGGAAGTTATAAAGTGAAAAGGAGTTTATAAAGAGATTGTAGAATGTTTTAGTATATAACACCTTAGATGTGACAACTTCCTTTTTGAAAAAGAAAGAAGGGAGTATAAAGCAGAAAGGTAGTGGAAATATTTCTTCTAGAAGATTTACATTTTATCTTACATTCACCAAAAAATAATACTCCTGAAACAATGAAGTTCATTTTATTTGAATGAAATAGGGAGAGAGGACAATGAAGAAAAAAATATTGGGTGTAATGATGATTGCGACAATGGCAGGAGGTATATTTGCAGGGACGAATGTGACGCCTGTAAAAGCGGAAGAGTATCCACAAATGATTGTGTTTGAAGATGTTCCATACGGATTTTGGGCATATGATGCTATTATGGACTTAGCATATCATAAAATTATATTAGGGTATGGAAACGGGAAGTATGGTGTTGGCGATCTTATAACACGTGAACAAGTAGCTGGGACTATTTACAGAACACTTGAGATAAAAGAAGAAGGGCCAGTAGCGAATCCATATAAAGATGTTTCTGATAGTACAACAACTTTTAAAAAGGAAATTTTGGCGTTAACAAAACGTGGTGTTTTTTCAGGGGATGGCCAAGGGAATTTTAGGCCGAAAGCACCAATCTCTAGAGCGGAAATGGCTGTCATTTTAAAACGAGCATTTCATTTTGAAACGAAACAAAAACATACATTTAAAGATATTCCAAAAGGCCACTGGGCAGAAGATGCAATTAGTGCGTTACAATCTAATAATGTTGTGAGAGGAACTGGGAATGACATGTATGAATTAAATCGCCCTGTACCTAGAGAACAATATGCTCAGTTTATTAATAATGCGATTATTAATTATCATTTGAAAGAGGATTGGAAGTAGAGTGAAATATGAAAGCACAAATAGAAATATTTGTGCTTTTTTGTTTGTTTAAAAAAGAATTATTATTCGTATTTATGTATTTTTATGGTTATACACAAGCTTTATAATCAACCCGATGAAAAAGACATGATGTTTAATATGATTCACAAAACCGTCACGAAATGTGTCGAAAAATATATTGTCACTATACCATTTATTCTGTATATTTTTAAAAAACATATACATATTGGGGAGATAATTTGATGAGCAAAAAATTATTAAAAACAGCTACAGCATTAACAATTATGGGTGGGGTGTTATTCTCAGCAGAGAGTAACAGTGTAAAAGCGGAAAGTGCACCGTTGCAAAAAACAAATACAATTGTATTTAAAGATGTACCACAAGGGCATTGGGCATATGAGGCAATTCATGAATTAGCGGAACAAGAAATTATTTTAGGATATGGCGATGGAATATTCGGTTTTGGGGATAATGTAACACGTGAGCAAGTTGCAGCTTTAATTTACCGTGTGTTTGATATGGAAGAACAAGATGAATATGAAAACCCATATGGAGATATTGATGAAAATTCAACAAGCTTTATCGAGGAGATATTGGCTTTAACGGAAATGGGAATTTTCCAGGGAGACGAGAATGGAAACTTTAGACCGAAGGCGACGTTAACGCGTGCGGAAATGGCACAAGTTCTTACGAATGCTTTTGACTTACAGGCAAAGGGATCTCATAACTTTAATGATGTTTCAACAAATTCATGGGCAACGAATGCAATTAGTGCAGTACAAACAAATGGTATTACAATGGGAATCGGAGAAGGTAAATTCGGTCCGTCTATGAAGGTAACGAGAGAACAATACGCACAGTTTTTACATAGAGCAATATTGCATGATATGGAACAAGGGCAGTAATAAAGTTTAACTAGTCAAAGTGAAATTTAAAAATAATACAAAAAGGTCGTTGTTGTATAACAGCGGCCTTTTTTGTATGAAATAAAGCGCGAAAGAATGGCGTTTTGAAAAAAAAATGAAATGAATTTTCAAAAAAAACTTCCTTTTCTGAAGATTTGTTATATAATATAAAACATGAAATCAAATCTGTTATAAAACAGTTTAAGAAGGGGATGCTAATATGTCGACGCAAACTTCACGGGTTACACTCGTTGGAGAAATGTTACCAGCGTACAACGAAATATTGACACCTGAGGTGCTTAGTTTTTTGAAGGAACTACATGAGAATTTTAATGAGCGCCGCATAGAACTTTTACAAAAACGTGTAGAAAAACAAAAGAGAATTGATGCAGGGGAGTTTCCGAAGTTTCTAGAAGAAACAAAACACATACGTGAAGCGGATTGGACAATTGCCAAGCTGCCAAAAGACTTAGAGGATCGCCGCGTAGAGATTACTGGACCGGTAGATAGAAAGATGGTCATTAACGCTTTAAATTCAGGAGCGCATCTTTTTATGGCGGATTTTGAAGATTCGAATGCACCAACTTGGGAAAACGCAGTTGAAGGGCAAATCAATTTACGAGATGCAGTAAAGGGAACGATTTCACATGAAAATGATAAAGGGAAAGAATATAGATTAAATGAGAAAACAGCTGTACTCATTGTACGTCCAAGAGGATGGCATTTAGAGGAAAAGCATATGCAAGTTGATGGGAAAAATATGTCGGGTAGTTTAGTAGATTTCGGCTTGTATTTTTTCCATAATGCGAAAGCTCTTTTAGCAAAAGGGAGCGGCCCATACTTTTACTTACCGAAAATGGAAAGTTATTTAGAAGCGAGATTATGGAATGATGTATTCGTATTTGCTCAAAAATATATCGGCATTCCAAACGGAACGATTAAAGCAACTGTGTTACTGGAAACGATTCACGCTTCGTTTGAAATGGATGAAATTTTATATGAGCTAAAAGATCATTCTGCTGGCTTAAATTGCGGAAGATGGGATTATATTTTTAGCTTTTTAAAGAGTTTCCGTAATCATAATAAATTCTTACTACCAGATAGAGCACAAGTCACGATGACAGCGCCATTTATGCGTTCGTATTCTTTGAAAGTAATTCAAACATGTCACCGCCGTAATGCACCAGCAATTGGAGGAATGGCGGCACAAATTCCGATTAAAAATAATCCAGAAGCAAATGAAGCAGCTTTTGAAAAAGTGCGTGCTGATAAGGAACGCGAAGCTTTAGACGGTCATGACGGGACTTGGGTTGCCCACCCTGGACTTGTACCGGTTGCAATGGAAGTGTTTAATCACATTATGAAAACACCAAATCAAATTTTTAGAAAACGTGAAGAAATATGTGTAACAGAAAACGATTTACTAGAGGTACCGGTGGGAACGATTACAGAAGAGGGCCTTCGCATGAATATTAGCGTAGGTATTCAATATATTGCATCTTGGTTAAGCGGACGGGGAGCAGCACCCATTTATAACTTAATGGAAGATGCGGCAACAGCTGAAATTTCAAGAGCACAAGTATGGCAATGGATTCGTCATGAAGGTGGAAAACTAAATGATGGTCGTAATATTACGCTTGAATTAATGGAAGAGCTAAAAGAAGAAGAATTAGCAAAAATAGAAAGAGAGATTGGTAAGGAAGCCTTTAAGAAAGGGAGATTCCAAGAGGCGACAACGTTGTTTACAGATCTCGTTCGAAATGATGAATTCGTACCATTTTTAACATTACCGGGTTATGAAATTTTATAAAAAATGAAAAGGGGATGGAACAAATGAAAAACGAAAGAATCGAGAAGTTACAAGAAAGCTGGGAATTAGATGAGCGTTGGAAAGGGATCACACGTCCATATTCGGCAGAAGATGTAATTCGCCTGCGCGGGTCAATTGATATTGAACATACGTTAGCGCGTCGCGGTGCTGAGAAGCTTTGGACATCGCTTCATACAGAAGACTATATTAACGCACTTGGCGCATTAACAGGAAACCAAGCGATGCAACAAGTAAAAGCTGGGTTAAAAGCGATTTACTTAAGTGGTTGGCAAGTAGCAGCTGATGCAAACCTTTCTGGACATATGTATCCAGACCAAAGTTTATATCCAGCGAACAGCGTACCTGCTGTAGTAAAACGAATTAATCAAACGCTTCAACGTGCGGATCAAATTCAGCATATGGAAGGAAGCGATGATACAGACTATTTCGTACCGATTGTAGCAGATGCAGAAGCTGGATTTGGTGGTCAATTAAATGTATTCGAACTGATGAAAGGTATGATTGAAGCAGGTGCATCAGGTGTGCATTTTGAAGATCAATTATCTTCAGAGAAAAAATGTGGCCATTTAGGTGGAAAAGTACTACTACCAACGCAAACAGCAGTACGCAATTTAATTTCTGCACGCCTTGCAGCAGATGTAATGGGAGTGCCGACAATTATCGTTGCAAGAACAGATGCGGATGCAGCTGATTTAATTACGAGCGATATCGATCCTGTTGATAAAGCATTTATTACAGGAGAAAGAACACCAGAAGGGTTTTACCGTACGAATGCAGGTCTTGATCAAGCAATTGCGCGCGGTTTAGCGTATGCACCGTACGCAGACCTCGTTTGGTGTGAAACGTCAGAACCAAATTTAGAAGATGCAAAACGATTTGCGGACGCAATTCATAAGGAGCATCCAGGGAAGCTACTTGCATATAACTGCTCACCTTCATTCAACTGGAAACAAAAACTAGATGAAAAAACAATTGCAAGCTTCCAAAAGGAAATCGCATCTTACGGTTACAAGTTCCAATTCGTAACACTTGCTGGATTCCATTCATTAAATTACGGTATGTTTGAACTAGCACGTGGCTATAAAGAGCGCGGCATGGCAGCATACTCTGAACTACAACAAGCAGAATTCGCAGCTGAAAAACATGGCTACTCTGCAACACGTCATCAACGCGAAGTAGGAACAGGTTACTTTGATGAAGTAGCACAAGTGATTACAGGCGGAACTTCATCAACGACAGCGTTAAAAGGATCTACGGAAGAAGCACAGTTTACGAAATAAAAGGAAGGGCACCTTTTTGAAGGGTGCCCCTTGTTATTTTCTAAACGATTCGAAAAGAGAGATTGAGTTGTCGGCAAAAAACGATACTTCCTTTTCTTTATTACTAAATCAACTCCACTCAGCCCTATGATTACGAATAAACTTCATATCTTTCTCATAATGCTCTAGATGTCCTTCATCAATCATTCTTTGGAAATTCAAGTCGCCTTCTTGCGCTTTTCGTTTCATATATGTACATAATCCTTCTAATCGAAGCAACACCATTCCTAAGTAATCTTCATCCATATTTTTATCATAGGACTGAACGAACAAATTCATTCTCTCTTTAATGCGATCTGCATGTTGCGATGAGTCATAATGAACAGCTTCACCGGATTCTGTATAATACACTCTACTTAAAGGCACACAAGTATAAAGTGTATAAGCGATATCCCATAGTCTTGGACCAGGAGCAGCAACATCGAAATCAATAATCCCTACTGGCTTCTCATTATTAAAAATAATGTTATATATGGCAAAATCATTGTGACATAAAACCTCAATGTTATTTGGCGTGTGATCCATCGGTTTCCAATCATCTAATAACAGAAAATCACTTACAGCATCATGGTAAAGGCGGAGCATCTTTGCTATTTCTTTTAATACATTATTAGATCGCATATATTCTTTTAAAGGATAATTGCCAGCTTCTCCTTCAATAAAGGATAAAATCTCTCTATCCTTTTCATCTACACCTAAAAACTTTGGAGCATAATGAAATCCTTTGTTTTCTAAATGTTGCAATAACTTATGAATCTTTTCATTGCCTGGCTTTAACTCTCGCCGAACAGTATTTTCAGAACGATATACGCTTGAGACGTTTCCCCCTGTTAGCCTTTCTTCTTTAGCGTAGTTTGACATGTGAAAATTCCCCCTGTGATTAAAAAATCCAATTCCAAATAGTAAATAGACCAACAACGGCAGAAAAGAGAAGGGAAGCAAGCAATGCTAGACAGCAAAAAGGAACTAGCTTATCTTGCCATGTTTCTTTATACTCATAAATTAACTCCTCTGCTACTTTCTTCTGCACTGAAGATAAAGGTTGATCTTTATACAAACCTTTTATATGGTTAGAATCGCCTTTAAACTTTAAAGCACGTGCAATATGATGAGGACTATTTCCCATTGATTTTTCAAATAATAAACATGATTCATGCATAATGTCTGTTTTATCCCGCTATTTGTGGGCAGTAAGACCCCCACCTCAAAATTTAGCGAAAGCGAAGAAGTTAGGTGAGGGATCAACTGCCCGTAAAAGCCCGATTGGTGAGGGCTGATAATCAGTGGGGAATGAACAAAACCCCCACTGATTAAAGTTTCACTTTATGCTCCTCTAGATACCAGTAACGTCCAGCCATTTCTGGATATTGTAATGTATAATAAATATCTCCGAGTTGTTTTCGAAGATGTAATTCATTTGGGTATGTAAAGATGAGGCCATGCAATCTATCCCTTGCTTTTCCAAGATTATTATTTTCAATATCCTCTTCAATTCTTTTTAATGTTTTTCTAGGAATTTTATTGGTCATAAACTCCTCCTTATTTAGAATAGAGATAATTATATTTTATAAGAAATACTAAAAATTAGAAATTCTATTTTCGAAAAAGATTGTACATTTTATTTTAATGTGCTATGATGATGTCAGTTGAATAGTTAAATTAAGCAATCCATATGTTATCAAGTGCTGGAAACGAACGAGAAAAAGTATGTGAGAACTAGTTTATGTTTCGTATTTGATAATGTGTGGATTCTTTTTTTAGACAGGAAGACTAAAAAATTAAAAATTTGTATTTTCTTAGGAGGAAATAATCATGGCAGTAACAGGACAAGTAAAATGGTTTAACAACGAAAAAGGCTTCGGTTTCATCGAAGTTCCAGGCGAAAACGACGTATTCGTACACTTCTCTGCAATCGAAACTGAAGGTTTCAAATCTCTAGAAGAAGGCCAAAAAGTTAGCTTCGAAATCGAAGAAGGTAACCGTGGACCTCAAGCTAAAAACGTAATCAAACTATAATTTTATAGTTGATGATGGAAAAAAGGATGGCTAATGCCATCCTTTTTTTGTTGTGGGGAAAGTTTTTTCAGAGCCTGTTTTTATATCTAAATCTCTTTTTCTATGTTACAACGGGTGAAAAATTATCTGGAATGCGTATTAGTTTCTGTAGAAGAATTAGTTCAGCAAGAGTATTTGCTGCGTATGATAGTAAATAACTATAAATTTGTATTCTCTATTGAAATAGGGGAATCTTTTCCAGATAGACCTTGAGTAACATCTTTTTTGTTAGCATTGTTGTTGGAATTTTGTACGTTTTGAGATGATGTTTCTAACAGTTGTTCTTGTTCCTTACTAGGGGTATTCAGAGCATCTGAGGGGATGCTATTAACCTGCTGGCTTAATAGATTTTCTTTGTCCATAGTATACAGCTCCTTTTTGGAATTCGATAAAAAGCAATGTAATTATAAATAGCTACTTATATATATTGTGTTTTTGAATGACATTATATACAAAACTTATATTACAAAGTTAACTAATTAACGAATTGTTAGTGATGGATAAAGATGTACAAATTTGAAGTGTTTAATAAAAATTAAAAGCGGGTAACAAGTACCAATACTCTTTCTCATGTTTTATATAAGGACCATATTACAAATCAAAAAAGATGTAGAGAACCTTGGGAGAAAATATAGTTGTTTTTTAGGGAGAAGAATAAATAAAATGATACTACAAATGTAAAAAGGCATTCCATAAAGGAAGGCCTTTTATTGTTCTTGTCCTGATTTTTTCTTCTCACGTTTTTTACATTCTGGACATTTTGATTTACGAAACGGTTTAGCAAAGAATAGCAGAATGAAAAATAAACCGAATATAATACTAGCTGAGTTTTTCACGATAATGACGCTACTATTTTTCATTTGAATCGATGGTTGGATCTCTTTTTCCTCCATAGTGGCCCTCCATATATTGGATTTACATTTTAATTATAGCAAAGTTAATTGTTTTCATGATGTGAAAATAGGAAGGGATAATAAATATTTATAGGTAGTATAAATGCTGTTTTTATAACTTTAAAATTAAATCATTACTATATCGTGATTTTTTTATTTAACAAATGTTTGATAAATGATAAAAAATTGTAAAAAAGCGGAACTTGTAAGCTATTTCCTTTTCATAGATGCTAAAATTATATATGCAGCTGCTAATATAAATGGAAAAAAGGAGATAATGGAGTATGGAAAGTAAAGTGGAACGCTATGTCGAAAATTATGTTGTAACGAAAAATACGATGGCCTTACTTCCTGTCGTTCTAAGTGAAAAGAAAATTGTTACGCGAGTCGTTGAAATGAATGATTCTTTTTTCGTATTTCAAAAACCTCTAGATATTATAGAAAGAAGTTGCCGCAAGCATGGCTCTAGTTTCTTAGGCAGAAAAGAAGGAACGAAAGAGTTAACTCATATTACACATAAAGCACCGATTGCGATTAGTCCAGCAGATCAACTTTATTTTTTCCCTACCTATTCTTACTCTAGAAAAGAGTGCGCTTGGTTGTCTCATTTTTATATTGAAAGTAATAAAGAATTAAAAGATGGAAATCTTATTATTAGATTTATAAATGGCTTTGCTGTGAAATTAGAAATATCAAAAACTAGTTTTGAAAATCAACAAAATCGTACAGCAAAATTACGTACTGAATATGAAGATCGTAGGAAAAAACAAGGGAGTCCTTGTTTTAAAGAGGTTGATAAAAAAGAGGAATCAACATTAAGACCCGCTTATGAGAGTGTGTATTTTGTGAAGGAAGGCGAAGTGTGAAAGGATGGGGGAATCCCCATTCTTTTTTGTTTATCCTGTTATTTGTGGGTAGTAAGACCCCCGCCTCAAAATTCAGCGAAAGCAAAGAAGTTAAGCGGGGGATCAACAAAATCCCCACTGATTAAAGTTTCACTTTATCAGTCTTTGTAGGTAAGGCGATATATTAGAAAAACCGAGTTGTAATTGTTATATTTAGAAAATCACCATTGTAATTTCATTTACTGAAAAAATCAAAAAAACAATCTAAATAACAAAACGAATGACACGTCCTGTCGAATATTGATAGATTATCATAGCTAAATAATGAAGGAATTCTTATGAAAGATATGGAAACTTTAATAAATACATCTCCATATGTCGTATCTACCATTTCCTCTTTCATATAAGCAATGATACAGTAGGGATAGTATTTAGAGTAAAGGGGTAAAGTGTAGAATGGATTTTCAGACAATCAAAGAGTATTTTTCACCAGAAAATATGGATCATATTGTTGAGAGTTATAAAGCGTTCGGACCACTTCTTGGTATTGGTTTACCGATGATAGAGGCGTTGATTCCAGCATTACCGCTTATCGTATTTGTACTGGCGAATGCTGTTGCATTTGGCTTTTGGCTCGGTTTTCTTTATTCATGGCTTGGATCAGTAATGGGTGCATTACTTGTCTTTTTCATCATCCGCCATTTTGGTCGCAGTCGTTTCTTTTCGTTTGTAAATAAGCATGAGAGAGTACGAAAAGCAATGGGGTGGATTGAAAGGAAAGGATTCGCACCGATTTTTGTTATATTTTGTTTTCCGTTTACACCGTCAGCGCTCATAAATGTTGTCGCTGGTTTATCCCGAATTAGTGTAAAACAGTTTGGTCTAGCGTTAGCATTCGGAAAACTTGTGATGGTTTTTATTTTAACGTATATCGGTCATGATTTAATGTCATTTATTCATAATCCGGTGAAATCAGTTATTGTAGCGATTGGTATTTTTATTTTATGGTATGTCGGTAAGAAAATCGAAGTAAAGTTAGAACTACATTAAGAATAGTCTTCTTTGTAAAGGAAAGCTTCAGTATTAAAGGATAAGGGGAGAAGCAGATGAAGAAAACTTTGAAAAAAGAAGGCATGGAGTGGATACGAACAATTTTAATTGGTGTATTATTAGCTGTATTTTTTCGAACGTTTTTCTTTTCAACGTATGTTGTAGAGGGGAAGTCAATGATGCCGACATTGCAAGATGGCAATATGCTAGTTGTAAATAAGGTGAGTTATCAAGTTGGGGACTTGAACAGATTTGACGTTGTGGTATTTCATGCGAATAAAAAAGAGGACTATGTAAAGCGGATTATCGGTTTACCTGGAGATCATATTGAATATAAGCAGGATAAGTTATATATAAACGGTCAATTTATTGATGAGCCGTATTTAGAGAAGTATAAGAAAGAGATAAACGGAAGGCAACTAACAGGCGACTTTACATTAGAAGAGTTAACGAAAGAAAAACTGGTGCCACCTGGGTTTATTTTTGTAGTAGGTGATAACCGGCTCGGGAGCTGGGATAGTAGACACTTTGGCTTTGTAAAAGCTGATACAGTCGTCGGTAAAGTTGATTTGCGATATTGGCCAATTCAAGAGGTGCAAACGAATTTTTCAAAAGGTTGATATAATAGATAGAAGTATAGAAAAAGGCAAACAACTCAGTTTGTCTTTTTTCGTGTCCTATAATACAATTATAGTAGCAAACTAACGTTCGTTATGTAAGTGAAAGGTGGGGTTACATGTCACTTCGATTTGTGATTGGTAGAGCGGGAAGTGGAAAAAGTACACTTTGTTTACGCGAAGTGCAAGAAGAGTTAAAACAACGCCCGAGAGGGAAAACAATATTATATCTTGTGCCAGAACAGATGACATTCCAGACGCAGCAGGCGTTAATTGGAAGTGAGGATGTAAGAGGTTCTATTCGGGCACAAGTTTTTAGTTTTTCACGATTAGCGTGGAAGGTACTGCAAGAAGTTGGCGGAGCGAGTCGTCTTCATATTGATGAAGCTGGTGTACATATGTTACTCCGTAAAATTGTAGAGTCTCGTAAAGATGGATTATCGGTGTTCCAAAAAGCAGCGGAGCAAAACGGTTTCTTTGAACATCTTGGTAGTATGATTGCAGAGTTTAAACGTTACAATGTAACGCCATCTAACGTATATGAAATGTGGCAACAATTAGATGCGCATAGTAGCAGTGCCGAACAAAAGTTACTAGCGAATAAAGTGTATGATTTACAGCTGTTATACGATGATTTTGAACGTGCTTTAATTGGAAAATATTTAGATTCAGAAGACTACCTGCAATTGCTAGTGGAAAAGCTTCCGCAGTCTGAATATGTAAATGGTGCGGAAATTTATATAGACGGATTTCATTCATTCTCCCCGCAAGAGTTAGAGATTGTAAGACAGCTTATGATTTGCGGAGCGAGAGTTACGATCACGTTAACGATAGATGAAAAAACGTTAGCGCAGCCAGTAAATGAACTCGATTTATTTTATGAAACGACGTTAACGTATGAAAAAATAAAACAAGTAGCGCGTGAAGAGAAAATAGAAATTGAAAAAACAATTCCACTTATGGAACAGCCGCGTTTTCATTCTCCGGCATTAGCGCATTTAGAAGCGCATTATGAAGCGCGTCCGAATGAAAAATTTAACGGTGAAGCGAGTGTAACGATTAGTACAGCTGCGAATTTACGAGCGGAGGTAGAAGGTGTTGCTCGTGAAATTCGTAAACTTGTTGCCGACGAAAAATATCGTTACCGGGATATTGCAGTGCTTCTTCGTAATGGGGAAAGTTATTACGATGTGATGCGAACGTTATTTACAGATTATAATATCCCGCACTTCATCGATGAAAAGCGCCCGATGTCACATCACCCATTAGTAGAATGTATTCGTTCTGCACTCGAGATTATTAGTGGGAATTGGCGTTATGATGCGGTGTTCCGCTGCGTGAAAACAGAGCTGTTATATCCATTAGACGTAAGAAAAGAAGCGATGCGTGAAGAAATGGATGAATTTGAAAATTACTGTTTAGCGTACGGTATACAAGGAAAGAGATGGACTGCTGAAGATCCATGGATGTATCGCCGTTATCGTTCTCTTGATGATACGAACGGGATGATTACAGACAGTGAACGTGAAATGGAAGAGAAAATAAATAGGCTACGTGACGTTGTAAGAACACCTGTTATTCGCATGCAAAAAAGGTTAAAGCGTGCAGGAACAGTTATGCAAATGTGTGAAGCAGTTTACTTGTTTTTAGAAGAACTGGATGTTCCGAAAAAACTAGAAGAATTACGTATACGTGCAGAAGAAAGTGGAGATTTCTTATTTGCGACAGATCATGAACAAGTATGGGAAGAAGTAATGAGCCTTCTTGATACATTTGTAGAGATGCTTGGGGAAGAGAAAATGTCTCTTTCTATGTTTACTGACGTTATGTCGACTGGTCTTGAGGCACTTCAATTTGCTAACATTCCGCCGTCATTAGACCAAGTGTTAATTGCTAATATTGATCACTCCAGATTATCTGATGTGAGAGCAACGTTTATTATAGGTGTAAATGAGGGTGTCATTCCAGCAGCACCTATGGATGAAGGTATGCTTTCTGATGAGGAAAGAGAAGTTCTTGGTGCGGCAGGGATTGAATTAGCGCCAACGACGAGACAAACTTTGTTAGAAGAACAGTTCGTTATGTATCAAATGGTAACAAGAGCATCTGAGAAGTTATACATTTCATGCCCGCTTGCAGATGAAGAAGGAAAGACGTTACTTGCGTCTAGCTTTATTAAGAAAATAAAAAGAATGTTCCCTAATGTGAAAGATTCATTTATTACGAATGACGTAAATGATTTATCACGTTCAGAACAAATTTCATATGTAGCAACGCCAGAAGTAACGTTATCTTACGTTATGCAGCAACTACAAACGTGGAAGCGATACGGATTTGAAGGGAATTTAGACTTTTGGTGGGACGTATATAATTTCTACGTAACTTCAGATGAATGGAAACAAAAAAGTAGCCGCGTCTTATCAAGTTTATTCTATCGAAATCGTGCGAAGAAACTAAGTACAGCAGTAAGTAGAGATTTATACGGAGATATAATTAAAGGAAGCGTCTCTCGTATGGAACTATTTAATCGTTGTGCATACGCTCATTTTGCGCAGCACGGTTTATCGCTTAGAGAGCGTGATATTTTCAAGCTTGATGCGCCAGACATCGGCGAATTATTCCATGCGGCATTAAAGAAAATTGCGGACAAGTTATTGCGTGAAAACCGCACTTGGGCGGATTTATCCATAAAAGAGTGTGAGCATCTTTCTGTTTTAGTAATAGAAGAAATTGCGCCGTTATTACAACGACAAATTTTATTAAGTTCAAACCGTCATTTCTATTTAAAACAAAAACTACAACAAATCATTTTCCGTACGTCAATCATTCTTCGTGAACATGCGAAGTCAAGCGGATTCGTACCAGTTGATTTAGAGGTGCCGTTCGGTATGGGAGGTACAGGGTCACTTCCGCCGATGGAATTCTCATTACCAAATGGTGTAAAGATGGAAGTAGTCGGCCGTATTGACCGTGTTGATAAGGCAGAAGATGAAAACGGGACGTTCTTACGTATTATTGATTATAAATCAAGTTCAAAAGCGTTAGATTTAACGGAAGTGTATTACGGATTAGCACTTCAAATGTTAACGTATTTAGATGTTGTTACTTCGAATGCACAGACGTGGATGAAAAAAGGCCAAGCAGCATCACCAGCTGGTGTATTGTATTTCCATATTCATAACCCAATCGTTGAGATGAAAGGTGACGCAACGGAAGCTGAAATTGAAAAAGAAATTTTAAAGAAATTTAAAATGAAAGGACTCGTATTAGGAGATGCTGACGTTGTTCGTTTAATGGATAACAAACTTTCAACAGGAAGCTCAGATATTATTTCTGCTGGCCTGAAAAAAGACGGTAGCTTTAGTGCGCGTTCAAGTATTGCAAGTGAGCAAGAGTTTAACGTACTGCAAAAATATGTACACCATACGTTTGAAAATATCGGAAAAGATATTACAGAAGGTGTTATCGATATTGCTCCTTATAAAATGGGGAATAAAGCAGCATGTACGTTCTGTAACTTCAAATCTGTTTGTCAATTTGATGAGTCACTGGAAGATAATCAGTTCCGATCGTTAAAAGATATGAAAGATAGCGAAGCGATGGAGAAAATAAGAGAGGAGGTTGGCGGAGAATGATAGAAAATTGGCCTAAAAAACCAGAAGGTAGTCAATGGACAGATGACCAGTGGAAAGCTGTTGTAGCTAACGGACGTGATATTTTAGTTGCGGCTGCAGCTGGATCAGGTAAAACAGCAGTATTAGTTGAACGTATTATTAAAAAGATTATTAATGAAGAGAACCCAGTCGATGTCGACCGCCTGCTCGTTGTAACATTTACGAATGCAGCAGCACAAGAGATGAAAAACCGAATCGGAGAAGCGTTAGAAAAGGTATTAATTGATGAACCAGGCTCTCAACACGTAAGAAAGCAGCTGAGCCTATTAAATAAAGCTTCCATTTCAACAATTCACTCATTCTGTTTACAAGTAATTAGAGGATATTACTACATGCTTGATGTTGATCCTCGTTTCCGTATTGCGAATCAAACAGAAAATGAATTGTTAAAAGAAGAAGTGCTAGATGACATATTAGAAGAAGAGTATGGCATCGAAGATAATACGATATTCTTTGAACTCGTTGATCGTTATACGAGTGACCGTAGTGATGATGACTTACAACGTATGATTTTAGCGCTTCATACAGAATCAAGAGCGCATCCAAATCCGGAAAAATGGCTTGATAAATTAGTAGAAGCATATGACGTAGAAGGAAAGACAATTGAGGATTTAGTATATGCTTCTTATTTATTAGAAGATGTGAAATTCCAGCTTGAAACAGCGGAACAGCATATTCGTAAGGCAACTGAACTCGCAATGCTTCCTGACGGTCCAGCGCCTCGCATTGAAACCCTGCAAGCAGATGTAGCTTTACTTGGAACGCTATCATCAGCTGCTCGTGAGTCGTGGACAAGTTTGTATGAAGCGATGCAAAACGTATCGTGGCAAACGTTAAAGCGTATTAAGAAAAGTGATTACAATGAAGATGTTGTAAAACAAGTAGACTCTCTTCGTAATAAAGCGAAAGATGAAGTGAAGAAATTACAAGAAGAGTTATTTAGCCGCAAACCTGAAAGTTTCTTACGAGATTTTCAAGATATGCACCCAGTATTAGAAAAGCTTGTTCAACTTGTAAAAGTATTTACAGAGCGTTTCCAAGCGATGAAGCGAGATAAAGGAATGGTCGATTTCACAGATTTAGAGCATTTCTGTTTACAAATTTTAAGTGAACAAAGTGAAAATGGTGAAATGAATCCGTCAGCAGTGGCGCTCCAATATCGTAATAAATTTGCTGAAGTATTAGTCGATGAATATCAAGACACGAACTTTGTACAGGAATCCATTATTAAATTCGTAACGAAAGATTCTGAGAGTGAAGGAAACTTGTTCATGGTTGGTGACGTAAAGCAGTCGATTTATCGTTTCCGACTAGCCGAGCCAGGCTTATTCCTAGGAAAGTATAAACGTTTCACACAAGAAGGATTGGGCGGCGGAATGAAGATTGACTTAGCGAAAAACTTCCGTAGTCGTCATGAAGTACTAGCAGGTACGAACTTTATTTTTAAACAAATTATGGGCGAAGAAGTTGGGGAAATTGACTACGATGCTGACGCTGAACTAAAGCTAGGTGCTACCTATCCAGAAGGTGAAGATGTAGCAGCAGAATTATTATGTATTCAGCAAACGGAAGAAGTAATAGACGGTGAAGAAGGTGCAGAAGTCGAAAAAGCACAGCTTGAAGCTCGCCTTATGGCGCAGCGCATTAAAGCGATGGTTGATTCCGGTTATGAAGTGTATGACCGTAAAAATGATAGTATGCGTCCGGTGCAATATCGCGATTTCGTTATTTTACTTCGCTCCATGCCGTGGGCCCCGCAAATTATGGAAGAGTTAAAATTACAAGGAATTCCAGTATACGCTGACCTCGCGACTGGTTATTTTGAAGCGACGGAAGTAAATATTATGATGAACGTATTCCGCGTTATTGATAATCCGATGCAAGATATTCCGCTTGCCGCTGTACTTCGTTCCCCAATCGTTGGGTTGAGCGATGAAGAACTTGCAACGCTTCGTGCTCATGGAAAGAAAGGCTCGTTTTATGAAGTAATGAGCTCATTCTTAAAAGGGGCACCGCTTGAAGAGGAGCAAGAACTTCATGATAAATTAGAGTGGTTTTATAACTTACTGCAAGGATGGCGTGAATTTGCCCGTCAACAATCCCTTTCTGATTTAATTTGGAAAGTGTACGGTGAGACAGGTTATTACGACTTCGTTGGCGGTTTACCAGCAGGAAAGCAAAGACAAGCAAACTTACGCGTACTATATGACCGTGCAAGACAATATGAAGCAACATCATTTAGAGGGTTATTCCGCTTCTTACGTTTTATTGAACGTATTTTAGAACGCGGTGATGATATGGGTACGGCGAGAGCCCTAGGTGAACAAGAAGACGTTGTTCGCATTATGACGATTCATAAAAGTAAAGGGCTAGAGTTCCCGGTCGTATTTGTAGCTGGACTCGGTCGTCGTTTTAATACACAAGACTTAATGAAACGTTTCTTATTGCATAAAGATTTCGGTTTCGGTTCGCAATTTATCGATCCGCGTAAACGAATTAAATATACAACATTATCACAGCTTGCGATTAAGCGTAAAATGAAAATGGAATTAATTGCGGAAGAAATGCGCGTACTATACGTAGCATTGACGCGTGCGAAAGAGAAGTTAATTTTAATCGGAACAGTTAAGGATGCAAATAAGGAAATGGAAAAATGGCTTGATGCGAGGGAACATAGTGAATGGTTATTACCAGATCACATACGTGCCGGAGCGTCTTGTTATTTAGACTGGATTGCACCTTCATTATATAGACACCGTGATAGTGAAATGCTTCTTGAATTAGGACAAGGAAGTATTCCAGATGAAATTTACGGATATGACACTAGCTGGAAAGTAGAAGTTGTGGACGGTAACACACTACTTGCACAAGAGCCAGTTCAAGAAGAGAAACAAGAATTGTTAGAAGCACTTCGTGAGAAAAAGGCTGTTCCCCTGCAAAGTGAACGGAAAGAAGAAGTGTACGACAGATTAATGTGGAAGTACGGATATGAGGATGCGACATCTCATCGTGCGAAGCAATCTGTTACAGAAATAAAGAGAAATTATCAATCTGAAGAAGGTAGCGATAACGCCTTTATTAAAAAACTACGTGCACCAATTAAAACACGCCCGCGCTTTATGGAGAAAAAAGGGTTAACGTACGCAGAGCGCGGAACAGCAGTCCATGCCGTTATGCAGCATGTTGATTTGAAGAAGCCGATTACGGTTGAAGTTCTTCAAGAGCAAATTGCTGGAATGGTAAATAAGGAATTATTAACATTCGAGCAGGCGGAAGAAATAGCGATTGAAAAAGTAATTTCATTCTTTGACAGTGACTTAGGTAAAAGGGTATTAGCGGCGAAAAGTGTTGAGCGTGAAGTACCATTTACGATGATGCTTGCAGCAGAAGAAGCATATCAAGATTGGCAAGGGAAGAGTGAAGAAACGATTCTTGTCCAAGGGGTTATCGACTGCATGATTGAAGAGGAAGATGGCATTACGTTAATCGACTTTAAAACAGATACGATTGAAGGGAAATTCCCAGGCGGATTCGAACAAGCGAAACCAATTTTAGAAGATCGATATAAAGTGCAGCTTTCGTTATATGCAAAAGCACTGGAGAAAAGCTTACAACATCCTGTAAAAGAGAAATGTTTATACTTCTTTGATGGGAATCACGTTGTAAATATTGAAGAATAGAGGGGCTTGAAAATGGTAACGGAAAAAACGTTAAGAACTTGTGAACAGGGACACGAGTACTATAAAAGTAGCGATTGTCCAACTTGCCCAGTCTGTGAGAAAGAGAGAAAACCAAAAGAAGGTTTTCTCTCTCTTCTTTCAGCGCCAGCAAGAAGGGCATTAGAGCACCGTGGAATTCAAACTGTAGAAGAACTCTCAAAATATAGTGAAAAAGAAATTTTAAAACTGCATGGTATGGGACCTGCGTCTTTGCCGAAGCTTAGGAAGGCTTTGGAGGAGAGTGGGTTATCATTTAAATAAAATGAAATAGTGCCTCTTCACTACTTACGTGTTTATACCACTATTTGTGGACAGTGAAGCTCTTGCTTATTAAAATTTCATTTTAATAATTTTGAATTACATAAAAGAAAAAAGTAGGAGAATATCTCCTACTTTTTTTACGCTGTTCCAATCTGATCTTGATCTGCCACATCAGAATCAAATGTATTCGTTGCACTAACACCGTTAAACGTATTCACGACAAACCCAACATTGGAAGCTCCAGATCCGTTATAGGCTTTCGTGTTTTCTTTCGGAGATACGTTATAAAAATCTCCTAAGTTGAAAGAGCCGTTACTGTTTTGCACGACGAGATTTCCTACAACTGAAGGCATACCATCCACCTACTTTACTAAGCTTTTTAATTACTATATGAATTATTGTGCGGAAGGTTCATCCGTAATATATTGGCGGATTTGTATAATACGAGAGTTATTAAAACCATAATCAACATTTCCAATTTGAAAGCAACCAGAATTTAAAAGTGTCCGCAATTCAACGTTATTCACTTCAATAAAAGGGCATTCATTTACAATATTTAATTTTACATCTGTCGTTCGTTTTGGAATTGTAATGTGTTCATCTGTAAAGATTTCAAAAGCATCAAAGCGACCTTCTCCCCGTATATAAAAAGGAATTTCACGGTGGACGGCAATAGCTCTACTTTTTAATTCCATTTGGTTTGCATCTCCAACTTGAAATACGGCAGTAATCCCTAAAGAAATAATAGAAACATTTTGGACAATGGACACATGATGCAACATAATTTTTCAGTCTCCTTAACCTGGAGTAGGAGGGACATCTGTTACTAATGGTACAAATGGACCCTCTGTAACTGTTTCAAATGGTGTATCGAGAATAGAAGATAGAATGAGGAGATTTGCATCTCCAATTAAAAAGAGTGCGGACGACGATACACCGTTCATTTTAATCTGTCCGACTTTTAACTCACGGTTTACAACGTTAAGGTTCATACATACTTACTCCTTTCGGAAATTTCCCGGTATGTGCTGAATAAAGGAGAGAAAGGCTTTGTCAATATCTTGTTTCATTGCCTGAATAATGATATCTCGTAAATAATCTGGATCTGTTGAAATACCTTCATATGATTGCGCTTGTGATAAATAATAAGGGAGTCGATGCTCCATCTGTTTTTTTATGTCATCCACCATCATTTGTCGATACATTTCATCAAGCGGTGTTCTCTCTTCTTGTTCAAAATGGAGAATACGATTATATGCTTCTTCATCTAAGTATCGATGCATTTCTTGGAGGATACCTTGATAAAAGTCTGGGTTTGTTTCGGTTTCAGGGTTTACCTTCAATGTTTCTGTATCCACTTGAAAATCTTCAATTTGTTGTCCTTTTGCTGAAAATGGGTTTAAACCAATATTTAAAGTACCATTTAAATTTTCGACTTTTAATTGATCGAATTTGTATTCCACTTTTCCTACAGAAGAGGAGGGGCGATTTTTTAATTCGTTAAGCTCTTCTTGGAGTTGGCGCACTTGATCTTCTAAATTTAGGATGGCTGCTTGTTGTGTTTGAAGAGCTTGTTGAAGTTGGTGTAAGTAAGTATATATATCTTGATTCATTTGTGAAACCTCCTTTTCAATAGGGAGGGTAAAAATATTCCTGCTATATATTTATGACAAGGATGTCTTAAGAAGAACTAGTTGATGGTTTGATAGAAATAATTTGTCCTTTTGCCTGTAATGGGCGAAGCGGTTCCGTAAATCCGCCCGTATTTGAAAATTTAGATAGGGCTTTAATACTTCCGGCAGTACCAATTTGGAACACAGAAGAGGTTGTAATGCTATCAATTTTAATACTGTTGATGATGATACTTTGGTTTACATAAAAATTCAATGCAATTGCCTCCTTTAAGTTGAGCCAATTATCGCTTGATCGATTACATCTGAATCGTTGACAGTCGTTGCACTTTGATAATTGTAGACAGAAACATTATCTCCAACGTTGAAAGAGCCGGCCCCGGCGAAAGCACGTGAGTAACTAATAGGCCTAATCGCAAATACATCTCCAATATGAAAAATACCACTTGATCCAATATTGACGATACGAATATGTCCGACCATAGCTGGCATACAAAACACCCTTCGTTTTTAAAATTTTCTTTTCTACTATTGTATGGGCGTTTCCAATAAAATGTGTATTTTTTTGAAATAAAAGAAACACACGCATTATTGCGTGTGTGTTTTGAACGTTTGATTAGGGTGTAAATCCGTATGTACATGACAAATTACATTTAAGAGCCTGTCCAGTTCTTGGCTACAATCCACTGTTTTTTGAGAAGTCATTCCATAGCGTTCAGCAAAATAAATCATTTTTTCACGTTTTTTTTCAATCGCTTGCTCAAACATTGAAATCGGCTCCATCTCTAAATGAAATTTTTAGTATATATGTAGTACATATTATACAAAAACTTCATAAAAAAGAAATGCATTCGCTAAAAAAAGTAAAATTTCTACATTTTATGCCAAATGATAAAGGGGTAACGAATAGGGGATGAGAAGAATATTGTAAAAATTAGCGTGCATGAGAAGGTTTTTTTCTTGCGGATGCGAATACAATTAAAGGGTATGAGTTTTAGGATGGAGAGTGGAAATATTGCGTTTTGTAACGGCGAAGAAAGAAGAAAAGGTATTTGTAGGTATTGTAGATGAAGAAGAAGAAAAGGTATTACACTTAAGAGAAGCGCAAAGACAAAAAGGGGAAAAGGTTACAATCCCTATTACAATGTTAGAGTGTATTGAAAGAGGGACTGAATGCTTTGAGAAAGTATGTGAAATTGTAAATTGGGCAAAAGAGAACGGGGAAGCGGCGTATTATCCGTTAACAGAGGTGAAAATATTAGCGCCGATTCCAAGGCCAAGAAAGAATATTTTGTGCGTTGGAAAAAACTATCGTGAGCATGCGGTAGAAATGGGCGGAGTAGAGTCTATTCCAGAAAATATAATGATCTTTACGAAAGCCCCAACAACAGTTATTGGCATAAATGAGCAAATTAATGGTCACCCTCATGCAACGGACGAACTAGATTATGAAGGAGAATTAGCTATCATTATTGGTAAGCGAGGGAAGCAAATAAAAAAAGAAAAAGCGCTTGAGCATGTTTTTGGTTATACGATTATCAATGATGTAACAGCTCGAGACATTCAAAGAAAACATAAACAGTTTTTCCTTGGGAAAAGCTTCGATACATTTTGTCCGATGGGACCGTATTTAATTCATAAATCGGTGGTTAATGCGCCGAATGCATTACACATTGAAACGGTAGTAAATGGAGAAGTAAGGCAAACTTCTAACACAAATAAAATGATTTTTTCAATAGAAGAAATTATTTCAACGATAAGTAAAGGAATGACTTTAGAACCAGGTGATATTATCGCAACAGGAACGCCGGCTGGTGTCGGAAAAGGTTTTACACCACCGAAGTTTTTACATGCTGGTGATGAAGTGGTCATTACAGTAGAAGGAATTGGTACTTTACGAAATGTAGTGAAATAAAGAAAAGAGCTATCTTGTTAAAAGATAGCTCTTTTTTTATGGCCTTGGGTTATAGAGGTAATCGATAACGGCAAAAGTGTAAAGACCAATGAATGCAAGTGTACAAATGCCAAATAGTATAACCGTAAGTGTGCTTTTTTCTCGTCCAAAACCAATGATAGTAAGAATAACAGCAGTCCAAAATGATGCTTTCAGTAGTGTGAGTGTAGTAGGAGTTGAGTAATGAAGCCATGTTGTGGAAAGTAGGAAACCAAAGAATGTAACTAAAATAAAAGCTGTAGCTAAATAGTTAATATGTTTACCATATCTTAATAGCATGTCGCACCTCCTTTACGATTTTAAAATACAGAAAATTACAATTTCATCTTAATATAAATGAATATAAAAAGAAAGAGGTTGTCCCAACATGTCGGACAACCTCTCTATCATTACGATAATACAGCTTTAATTTTTTGGAATGCCCACTCTAAATCTTCTTCAGAGATTACTAGAGGTGGTGCGATACGAATTACATTTTCGTGTGTTTCTTTACATAATAGACCAGCTGCTTTTAGTTGTTCACAGTAAGGACGAGCTGGCTCGTTTAATTCGATACCGATGAATAAACCTTTACCACGAACTTCAGTGATCATTGGGTTATCAATCTCTTTTAATTGCCCAACTAATTTTTCACCTAATTGAAGAGAACGCTCTGTTAATTTTTCTTCTTCTAACACTTCAAGAGCCGCGATAGAAACAGCACATGCAAGTGGATTACCACCGAATGTAGAACCGTGAGAACCTGGCTCAAATACACCTAAAATGTCGCGGTTTGCTGCTACGCAAGAGATTGGGAACACACCGCCGCCAAGTGCTTTACCAAGTATGTACATGTCAGGAGTTACATTGTCCCAGTCACAAGCAAATACTTTACCAGTACGGCCTAAGCCAGTTTGGATTTCATCTGCTACAAATAAAACGTTTTCTTTTTTACATACTTCAAAAGCTTCTTTTAAGTAACCAGTTGGTGGGATATTAATTCCTGCTTCACCTTGAATTGGCTCTAAAATGAATGCTGCTGTGTTTGGTGTAATTGCGGCTTTTAATGCTTCTAAATCACCGTAAGGAATTACAACGATGCCAGGAAGCATTGGACCGAATCCACGCTTGTACTCTTCATTTGAAGACATAGAAACAGAACCCATTGTACGTCCGTGGAAGTTATCTTCACAAACGATGATTTCAGCACGGTTTGCTTCCACTTTCTTCACATCATAAGCCCAGCGACGAACTGTTTTAATTGCAGTTTCAACAGCTTCAGCACCTGTATTCATTGGAAGTACCATTTCTTTATTAGTTAGTTTCGCAACTTTTTCGTACCAAGGACCTAATTGATCGCTATGGAAAGCACGAGAAGTTAACGTAACACGATTAGCTTGGTCAATTAAAGCGTTAATAATTTTCGGGTGACGATGACCTTGGTTTACTGCAGAATATGCACTTAATAAGTCCATATAGCGGTTTCCTTCAGGATCTTCTACCCAAACACCTTCTGCTTTAGAAATAACGATTGGAAGTGGGTGATAGTTATTTGCTCCGTATGTGTCTGTAAGTTCGATAATATCCTTAGTTTGAATCATGATTGTTCCCCCTTTTGTTATTACAAGAAGTTTGTAAATACTCTAAATATTATAGCATTTAAATGTAAAAAAGCGAAACATTTCCTGAAAATAAATGAACATGTTATCATATAGAGTGAAAAAGTGTGAAAAGAGGAGGTAAGGGATACGATGGTACATATGCATATTACAGCATGGGCGTTAGGTTTAATTTTATTCTTCGTTGCGTATTCACTTTATTCAGCAGGAAGAAAAGGGAAAGGTGTACATATGGGGCTTCGCCTAATGTATATCATTATTATTGTGACAGGCTTCATGTTGTACATGAGTATTGTGAAGACAGCAACAGGTAGCATGCACATGTGGTATGGCTTAAAAATGTTAGCTGGTATTTTAGTTATCGGTGGAATGGAAATGGTTCTTGTGAAAATGAGCAAAAACAAACCAACAGGGGCGGTTTGGGGCTTATTTATTGTTGCGCTAGTAGCAGTATTTTACCTTGGGCTGAAATTACCGATTGGCTGGAAAGTATTCTAATAAAAAATAAAGCCACCTTATAATCTCAAAGACTTGGGAGATTATAAGGTGGTTTTTTACTTTATCCCGTAAACATCAGATTGGTGAAGGCTAATAATCAGTGGGCTCCCCCGCTGATTAAAGTTTCACTTTATGTCGCATCGATATGCAACTCTTCTCCATTTACTTTCGTAAAACGGAACATATTTTTATTTGACGTAGTGTGACGGACGAAATGGTGCTGCAGTGTACAGATCATTTCTTCGTTATCAAACAAAAGAATATTTACTCCTTCGCGTGACTCCTCTTGCGGTAAGAAAGATAAATAATTATGACAATACATGCAATCATATAAAGAGTAGTGAAGTGATTGCAATGATTCGGTTAATAATGTGAAGACAGAGTCAGGTAATTCCTCCAGCCATTCATTATAGCTAAGAAGTAACTTTTTTCGAATACGTATCATTTCACCATTTTGCAAATGGTGTTGCTCGTTGGCGATTTGTAATACATCTTGTTCATAGAAACGGGCTGGTAGCCAATTGTTATTATACAAAATTTCAAACCCATCTTCGGCAATATCTTCTAATAAAAACGCTTCATCATTTTCATCATCAAAGAATACCCACTCATTGTTTATATATTCTACATTACCGACTGTATGAGCACGGGGCTGATTATATAAAATATGTTTACGTTGTATCATACACGATTTCTCCTTTATGAAAAGTAGTTATTCCTGTTATAGACAGTTCGTGCATTCTTTATAACTAGACACATATAGACATAGGTGGGCATACAATAAAACACGTTTTACTGAGTGAAAATGCTATTCCATATGTGGATAGTAGGTTATCGTCAAGTTTTTCATTTTTTTGATCCGCACTCACAGGGTGGGGATTACTGCACGTTCGAGAAAAGAAATAAGATGGAAGGATGATTTATATGTGCGGGATTACAGGATGGGTGGATTATAAACGCTCATTAGAAGGAGAAAGAGATGTCGTTACGAAGATGGCTGAGACGTTAGCGAAACGGGGGCCGGATGATAATAAAGTTTGGATTAAAGGAAATGTCGCATTTGGGCATAAGCGGTTAATCGTTGTGGATCCTGAGGGCGGTAAACAGCCGATGACTTGTTTAAAAGATGAAACGAATTACGCCATTTGCTATAACGGTGAACTTTATAACACAGAAGACATTCGAAAGGAATTATTAAGAAGAGGATATACGTTCAAAGGTCATTCTGATACAGAAGTATTATTAGCTTCTTATATTGAATGGAAAGAAGAATGTGTCGATCATTTAAACGGTATATATGCGTTTGCAGTATGGGACGAACAGAAAGAACAAGTATTTATTGCGAGAGATCGATTAGGTGTAAAGCCACTTTTTTATAAATATGATAGCGGACGCTTACTATTTGGTTCGGAGTTAAAAGCGATATTGTCGCATCCAGATGTGAAGGCGGAAGTAACGTTAGAAGGATTATCAGAAATATTCGGGCTCGGACCGTCAAGAACGCCTGGCCACGGTATTTATGCTGGTATAAAAGAATTGCGTCCAGGTCATGCGATGACATTTTCAAAGAACGGTTTGTGTATATGGAGATATTGGAATGTAGAAAGTAAAAAACATGAAGACTCTTTTGAAGAAACAGTAGAGAAAACGCGCTTTTTATTACAAGATGCTATTACAAGACAGCTTGTTTCTGATGTACCACTATGTACTTTTTTATCGGGTGGTGTAGATTCGAGCGCTATTACAGCTATTGCAGCGAAAGAATATGAGAGATCGGGAAAAGGGCAATTACACACGTATTCTATTGATTACGAAGATAATGACAAATACTTTAAAGCGAATGCATTCCAGCCAAATTCAGATGCTCCGTTTATTAATTTAATGACTGAGACATTTCAAACAACCCATCATCGCTGCGTCATTTCGAATGAAAAATTAGCAGAGTATTTAACTGAAGCAGTACTCGTTCGTGATTTGCCTGGTATGGCAGATATCGATTCGTCATTATTATGGTTTTGCCGAGAAATTAAACAAGATTTTGTCGTTGGCTTATCTGGAGAATGTGCAGATGAAATATTTGGTGGATATCCGTGGTTTTATAGAGAAGATGATTTACAATCGAGTGCATTTCCGTGGATGCGTTCTACAGAGGCACGTGAACAACTTCTAAAAAAAGAATGGAGAAATAAATTAAATTTACAACAATATGTACAAAGGCGCTATGAAGAGTCGATTCAAGAAGTTCCTATTTTAGAGGGGGAAAGTCCGCTAGAAGCAAAAAGACGCCAATTATTTTATTTAAATATGATATGGTTTATGACAACATTATTAGACAGAAAAGACCGCATGAGTATGGGAGCGAGCTTAGAAGTACGTGTTCCATTTGCAGATCATCGTCTTGTCGAATATGCGTGGAATATTCCTTGGGAAATGAAAATGTATAAAAACCGCGAAAAAGGTCTATTACGTAAAGCGTTAGAAGGTGTACTTCCACATGACATCTTATATAGAAAGAAGAGTCCTTATCCGAAAACGCACAATCCGCACTATACAAAAGCAGTAACAGTATGGCTTCAAAATCTATTAACGGATAAAGGTTCAATTTTACACGAACTGTTTGATAAAGAGCAGTTGAGCGGATTAATTCAGTCTGGCGGCAGTGCATTTCAAACACCATGGTTTGGTCAATTGATGACTGGGCCACAGCTTTTAGCTCATTTAGCACAAATTCACGTTTGGTTTAAAGAATATGGGGTAAATATTAAAGAATAGGAGAAAAGCGACTTACTTTATAAGTAAGTCGCTTTTTATTAAATAAATTGTCATATAAAATTCAGAATCATATTAGAAAAAATCCTTATTTAGAATAATTATCTTTACGTATTTATTATTAGTTGTTATAATTGGAAACAAATGTTCTTGAAAAAGATTCTCATTTATAAAATTGAGGTGTTATATAGATGAAAAAGAAAAAAATAGGTTTACTCGTAATGGCGTATGGAACACCAGAATCATTAGACGATGTAGAGGCGTATTATACACATATCCGTCACGGGCGTAAGCCATCAGAAGAAGCGCTTGAAGATTTAATTGGGCGCTATAAAGCGATTGGTGGAATTTCGCCGCTTGCAAAAATTACGAAAGAACAGGCGCATAAATTAACAGATTCAATGAATAATATATTTACAGAGTATGAATTTACTTGTTACTTAGGTTTAAAACATACTGCTCCGTTTATAGAAGATGCTGTAGAAGAAATGAAGCGTGATGGGATTGAGCAAACGATTAGTATCGTATTAGCGCCGCATTATTCTACATTTAGCATTAAAGCGTATAATGACCGTGCTATTCGTCTTTCAAAAGAAATCGGTGGTCCTGTTATTGAATCAATTGAACAATGGTATGATGAACCGAAGTTTATTTCGTATTGGGCAGACCAAATAAAAGAAACGTTTACAGAAATTGATGATAAAGAGAAAGCAGTCGTAATTTTTTCAGCGCATAGTTTGCCAGAAAAAATTATTGCAGCAGGAGACCCATATGTAGAACAACTAAAGCATACGGCAGATTTAATTGCAGAAGCTGCAAATATTCAAAACTATACAATCGGTTGGCAAAGTGCTGGGAATACTCCAGATCCGTGGATTGGTCCAGATGTGCAAGATTTAACGAAAGATTTATATGAAGAGCATGGGTACGAATCTTTCATATATTGCCCAGTTGGTTTTGTAGCGGAGCATTTAGAAGTTTTATATGACAACGATTATGAATGTAAAGTTGTAACGGATGAATTAAATGCCAAATATTTTAGACCAAATATGCCGAATGCGCAATCTGCATTTATCGACTGTTTGGCTGAAATTGTTTCCAAAAAAGTGAAGGAAATAGTTGACAAAGATCTAGTTTTGAATAATAATTAGTTTATAATAATTTTAAACAAATAATAATTACTATGAAAGAAAGAGGAGGATCCCCCTAGATGAATCCAAATAATCGCTTAACAACAAACCAAGGTGCTCCAGTTGGAGACAACCAAAATTCTCGTACAGCTGGTCGTCGTGGACCAGTATTATTAGAAGACTATCATTTAGTAGAAAAACTTGCACACTTTGATCGTGAACGTATTCCGGAGCGTGTTGTGCATGCACGTGGTGCAGGTGCTCACGGTGTATTCGTAACGAAAAATAGTATGAAGCAATATACGAAAGCTGCATTTTTACAAAATGAAGGAACTGAAACACCTGTATTTGTTCGTTTTTCAACGGTTATTCATGGTCAAGGTTCTCCTGAAACAGCACGTGACCCACGTGGGTTCGCTGTTAAATTTTATACAGAAGAAGGAAACTACGATATCGTAGGTAATCATTTACCAGTTTTCTTCATTCGTGATGCAATTAAATTCCCTGATATGGTACATTCTTTAAAACCAGCACCTGATACGAATATTCAAACGCCAGATCGTTACTGGGATTTCATGACGTTAAGTCCAGAATCTACACATATGATGACATGGGTATTTTCTGATTACGGTACACCAGCAAGTTATCGTGAAATGGAAGGTTTCGGTGTCCATTCATTTAAATGGATTAATGAAGAAGGTAAAATTGTTTATATTAAATACCACTGGAAACCACAGCAAGGTGTACGTAACTTAAATGCGAAAGAAGTGCAAGAGGTACAAGGGAAAGACTTCAATCATGCTACTCGTGACTTGTTCGACGCGATCGAAAAAGGAAATCACCCGAAATGGGATTTACACGTACAAGTTATGCAATTAGATGAAATGGATTCTTTAGACTTTGATCCACTAGATCCAACGAAAGTATGGCCAGAAGATCGCTTCCCGTTAATTGAAGTAGGGACAATGACGTTAAATCGTAATCCGAAAAACTTCTTTGCAGAAGTAGAACAAGTAGCGTTCTCTCCAAGTGCCACTGTAAATGGTATTGAGCCATCGGAAGATAAATTATTACAAGGTCGTTTATTCTCTTACCCAGATACACAGCGTTATCGTCTTGGTGCAAATTACTTACAAATTCCTGTAAACTGCCCATACGCAGCTGTTCATAATCAACAACGTGATGGTGCGATGCAAGTGAATCAAAACCCATCTACAATCAACTACGAACCGAGCCGTCATGCTGAAAATCCAGTTGAAGACCCAGCTTACCGCGATTCAACTATGAAAGTAGAAGGCTATGTATCTCGTGAAAAAATTGAGAAACCAAATGACTTTAAACAAGCAGGTGAGCGTTACCGTTCATTCTCTAAAGAAGAGCAAGATAACTTAATTGCAAACTTAACAAATGACTTGAAAGACGTAAATGAACGCACGAAATTACTAGCTGTTTGTAACTTCTTCCGTGCAGATCAAGAATACGGTATGCGTTTAGCGCAGGCATTAAATGTTGATATTACGCAATATGTAGGAAATGCTCCGAAATAAATCGGAAAAGACGACTGGGTTTCGGTCGTCTTTTTTATGTGTAAAGTTACACGCAGGTATTCTTCAGTTTCGTTATGTCGGAATTTGTTGGTAAATCGATATCTTGTGTCGAAACGTTGATATATTGAAAGGAACAATCGATATATTTGAAAAATCGTTGATATATCCAAAAAACCGTTAATATATTTCCAGTTATACTAGGTGGGGTATGTTGCCCGGTGCGCAAAAAAGAGATGCAATCTATTACTAATAGATTGCATCTCTTTTTTAGTTCACTCGCTCAGTATACTCATAAGCTTTCTCCCCATGCATCGAAATATCAAGTCCCATATGTTCCTCGTGCTCATCTACCCGGACAGGGAGGAAGAAGTTGATTGCTTTAATAATGGCATACGTCATTATAATTGTGAACGCATATGTTGCGCCGATCGCTACAAGTTGTTTCAACAGCAGCGAGGCGTTTCCGTAAAATAATCCGTTAGCGCCATCGCCGTTTACGGCAGTAGTTGCAAATAATCCTGTCGCAATACCGCCCCAAGTTCCACCGATGCCGTGACATCCGAATGCATCGAGTGTATCGTCGTATCCGAATTTTGTTTTTAAGAAAAAGACCGCTCCGAAGCATAATACGCCGCCAATTGCTCCGATAAGAAGAGCTGAGAAAGGTGTAACGAACCCGCAAGCTGGTGTAATAGCGACTAGACCGGAAACGGCGCCACAAGCAGCTCCCATCGCAGTCGGTTTTGATTGGAAGAACCACTCTGAAAGCATCCAAGTTAATGCTGAGGCAGCAGCGGCTATATTTGTATTAATAAATGCAGTTAAAGCTACGTCGTTTAAGGATAATGCGCTGCCGACGTTAAAACCGAACCAGCCAAACCATAATAAGCCTGCGCCTAACATTGTAAATGGCAAATGGTGAGGAGAAGAACCATTTATGTTTTTTCGTTTTCCGAGGAAAATAGCTAATACAAGACCAGCAACTCCGGAAGTGATGTGAACGACGTTTCCGCCAGCGAAGTCTAGTGCACCAAGTTCCCTTAGCCACCCGCCGACGCCCCATACCCAATGAGCGACAGGATTGTAAACAATCGTTGTCCATAAAAGGATAAAAATAAGAAAGGCAGAAAATCGCATTCTTTCAGCAAATGCACCTGAAATTAAAGCTGGAGTTAAAATGGCGAACATGAGTTGAAACATCATGAATAAATTGTGAGGAATAGTAGATGAGTAGTCTGGATTTGGTGCGTAGGTAACTCCGTTTAGACCGAACCAATCAAGTGTACCGATAAGCCCGTGCCAATCTGGTCCGAATGATAAAGAATAGCCGATAACAATCCATTGAATCGAAACGATAGCCATTGCACTATAACTATGCATCGTTGTACTGAGTACATTTTTGCTGCGAACCATACCTCCATAAAAAAGTGCCAATCCTGGTGTCATCAACATGACCATTACTGTCGTCACAAACATAAAAACTGTATCTCCCATATTCATGAGCTCTCCTCCTATAATGTTAGAAAAAATAACATCGTTTTGTTATGTTTCATATCATATTCGAAAAAGAACTAAAAATCAACTAAAAATTCAGAAAAATATATACATGATGTTAGAAAATGTAACATAGATTATTTTGTGAGGATTGAAATCGACATATGCGTTTCTCTCGGATAATTGGTATAATATTCTTACAATTAAAAACTTGGGGGATGCGTGTGGGAAAAATACGGACTAGGAAACTATTCATTTGTTTTTGCTTAGCTTTTGTTTTGTTTGTACCAATACATACTTTTGCAGACGAAAAAAGAGAGTGGAAAGATGAAGTTATATACTCCATTATGATTGATCGCTTCAATAATGGAGAACCGAAAAATGACAAACAATTAGAAGTTGGTAATTTAGAAGGGTATCAAGGCGGGGATATAAGAGGAATTATAAAAAGGTTGGATTACATAAAAGAAATGGGTTTTACTACCGTTATGCTTTCGCCGCTTTTTGAAAGTGGAAAATACGATGGATTAGACGTGCGAAATTTTAAAAAGGTAAATGAACATTTCGGGACAGACAATGATGTGAAAGAACTTGTAAAAGAAGCTCATGCAAAAGGAATGAAAGTTGTATTTCAATTTCCGCTTGGAGAAAACGAACGACAGGTAATTGACGCAATGAAATGGTGGATAAAAGAAGTTGATTTAGACGGAAGTTATGTTATACATAGTGAAAAAAAGCCGCGTTCCTTTTGGGATAACGCGCAAAAAGATATGCAAGTGATAAAGAAAGATTTTCGTATTATGACAAAGGAGGATAGCGAATACAACGAAAAAATCGTAGAATCGTTTTCCGAAGCGGATGTATCGGTGAAATCGTTATACGATGTGAGTAAAAAAGAAGGGGAATTTGTTACGTTTTTAGATGATCAAGAAACAAAAAGATATGCGCGTATTGCAAAAGAAAATATGTATTATCCGCCATCACGTTTAAAACTGGCGCTTACTTATTTGTTAACATCACCTGGGATTCCGAATTTTTATTACGGAACTGAAATTGCGTTAGATGGAGGAAGTGTACCCGATAATAGACGATTAATGGACTTTAAGTCAGACGAAAAGTTTATGCAACACATAACAAAACTAGGTGAACTTAGGCAGGCGAGACCGTCTTTACGACGCGGTACGTTTGAGCTTCTGTATGATAAGAGCGGGATGAGTATACTAAAACGAAAATATAAAGATGAAGTAACTTTAGTAGCAATTAATAATACGAAAGAAACACAAAAAGTCTCCTTACCTGCAAGTGCAATTGGTGAAAAACAAGAGTTAAGAGGATTGTTGCAGGATGAAATTATAAGAGAGGAAAACGGAAAATTTTATCTCGTTTTAAAGCGTGAAGAATCAAACGTGTATAAAGTTAACGGAGAAACAGGTGTGAATTGGTTATTTATCTCCTTAATCGTTGGTGTGAATGTATTATTTATTGCGTTTCTAATTGCAGTTAAAAGGAAGCGTAGATGAGATGAGAAATTACTCGCTCTATGTTCATGTCTTCTTATTGTATTTGTAAGTTTGTTCGGCGGGGCAATAGTGTTATTCTGTTGATATGAAATTTCTTAAGAGAAACGACGTGAGAATGAAAACGTCCCTAGTGAGAGGAGGGCTAGGTTAGGAAGAGGATTTTCTTCCTAACCTGTTTTTTGTGTTAGCACCGATAGGGAAGAATCTTTGAAGCAATCAATAATTGCAACTATATTAATTTTACATTACATTAAAAGTTAGAGAATACTCTTATACTAATACAGTGCTAAATAGTAGGTGGGAAAATGGAGTTTTACGATTTGGGTATTACCATTAAAGAGCTTAGAATTAAAAAAAATATATCACAATCCGAATTATGTCATGGAATATGTTCGCAAAGTCAAATTAGCAAAATAGAAAAAGGTGTGATTTATCCATCTAGTATATTGTTATATCAATTATCAGAAAGACTTGGTATTGACCCAAATAATATATTTGCATTAACTCAAAACAAAAAATTAAAATATGTAGAAAATGTAAAATGCGTAATAAAAGATTGCTTAAAGCAAAAACAATACAAAGAACTTTATGAAATAGTGAAAAAAGAGAAAAACGAAAATAACTTCCAATCAACAGAAGATAAACAATTTTTAATATGGCATGAAGCGATTGCTATATTTATGGTGGATAAATCAATAAAAACTGCTTTAGATTTTTTAAATAATGCATTAAAATTAACTGTAACTAATTCTGATTTTTTATCAGAAAGAGAAATAGATATTATGCAGACAATTGCTATATTCCATGGGGAAAATAAAGAATATGAAAAAAGTATTAATATATTAAGAAGGTGTTTAACTAATTTTAATAAGTTAGATTTTCCTAGAGATAAAGAAATTAAATTGAAAATTATTTTTAATTTAGCAAAAATTTTAGGTCATGCAAATCAACATGAAGAGGCAGTAAAATACAATGATATGGGTATCAAACTAGCTATTAATCTAAATACTTTATATTTACTAGGTGAATTATACTATGGAAAAGCTTGGAATTTATTGAAACTTAAACAACCTAATGAAGAAGATGTTGCAAATAACATGAAAAAAGCATTATTTATATTTGAACTAACAGAAAAAGAAAATCTGATAAAAATGGTTAAAGAAAAATATTTTGAAAACCAAACTGAAAAAAGTCACTCATAATTCATTTGGAAATCACTTGAAATATAATAAAACCTACAGGGGAAATCTCTGTAGGTTTTATACTTATAAACTTGCTTCTAAAATATTAGTGCTTAATATAAATTTTTGAATAAGAGTTTACTTAGCGCTTTAGTGTACTTTTTATTTTGAAGTCTGCATCTTTATTAACAATTTATGCTTCTTTTTAATTACATCCAAATATTGTTAAGATTGAGATGGTTCAAGTCGGAGGAAGGCACTTTGAGGTGTCTTTTTTTTATGACCTTTATCATTAACTATTTAATGTTTTTTAAATGATTACATGACATATTTTTTTTGTACCAAGCTTTGTTGATACAGTTAGATTTATCCGTTAGTGTATTCGTATTATTAGAACATCCTACAGTATTTAGGGAGAATGTGGCTAATAAAAACCATAATATTAATTTCTTCAAAAAACCACTTCTAACTCTTTTTTAATTAACATTTTTTAGACCCTTACTAATTTTACATTACATTAAAGGTTGGGAAATATTCTTATACTCATAAATTGTTACGTTTTGGCGGGGAGAGGAATTATGAGTTACAGCGATTTTTAAGATGACTTTGGCCCAGGATGTGGTTATTAAGAAAAGTAATTCAAATTGAAGGGGAAACGTCTTAAGGTATATTTTTCTTATTTTCAATAAGGTCTGCTAAATACATGCATAAAACAAATTCTACAATAAGGCCTAGTTTAATCATGTGCTCACTTGTAAAGTATTCGTATGGTTAGACTCTGTTCACTTAGTGATTTTCACCGCATATACCATTTTTCTATGGTTTGTTCTCGGAATATTGTCTCTACAAAACAAAAAACTCCTCTAATTAAGAGGAGTTTTCTTTTTAGCGGTAGTTAATGAACTGTACGTCGATTGGTAAATCAGCGCTACGAACAGCTGCGATTACTGCTTGTAAGTCATCACGGCTTTTCGCTGTAACACGTACTTGATCATCTTGTACTTGTGTTTTTACTTTTAATTTCATTTCTTTAATGATGTTGTTAATTTTTTTCGCGTTATCTTTATCGATACCTTGTTGAAGTGTTGCGCGTTGGCGAACAGTGTTGCCAGTTGCAGCTTCAACTTTTCCGTAATCTAAGTTCTTAATTGGAACGTTACGTTTTACAAGTTTAGAGATAAGAACGTCTTTTACTTGCTCTAATTTAAACTCGTCATCAGAAGTTAAAACAAGTACTTCTTTTTCTAATTTAATATCACTTTTACTTCCTTTAAAGTCATATCGGTTTTGGATTTCTTTTAATGCGATGTTAATTGCGTTTGTTACTTCAGGTAATTCTACTTTCGAAACGATGTCAAAAGAACTATCTTTTGCCATAGTTAGCACCTCCAAATAAATTTCTAATCTTGTTATGTACTGTACATACTAAAGTATAGCTGAAAACGAGTCTAGACTTAAGTGTTTTCGTACTTATATTCATGTAACCTTATTTTATTATAGTGAATTTTGGGCAGTTGGACAAATACAGGAAAAATCATGTTATAATTAACTTTTGTTTGGAATGATAAAAAAGATAATTTTATATATATAGAAGGGAATTAAAAAATATGTATTTGCAAATAGGATCGATTGAACAGGTAACTGTTTTACGCGAAACGGAAATTGGATATATGGTTGGGAATGAAGAAGAAGAAATTTTCCTACATAAAAACGAAGTAGCTGGAGAAATTGAAGAAGGCGATACGATTGACGTATTCTTATACCTTGATCACCAAAATCGTATTTCAGCAACAATGAAGGAGCCAATTATTACAACTTATGATTGGAACTGGGTAAAGGTTGTAGAAGTTATTCCTAGTTTAGGTGTGTTTGTTGATATTGGTGTGTCAAAAGATATACTAATTCCAGCTGATGAGTTCCCGATTTATATGCCAGTATGGCCAGAAGTAGGCGACGAATTATATTGTACGTTAAAATTAACGAATCGTGATCGTTTAATTGCTCTTCCAGCAAGAGATAGTGATATGCAAGAAATCGTTGTAGATGCGACACCATCTATGCGTAATAAAAACGTAAATGGACGTGTGTATCGTTCACTTCAAGTTGGTT
This sequence comes from Bacillus sp. LH1, assembly GCF_057924895.1. NCBI lineage: Bacteria > Bacillati > Bacillota > Bacilli > Caryophanales > Bacillaceae > Bacillus > Bacillus sp. LH1. The sequence goes on from NZ_CM175007.1 coordinate 1,188,160, forward strand.
CGTTCGTATTAACAGATGAGCATTTCCGTGCATTTTTACATCATACAGAAAGAAAAGAGCAAGTTCGCATCGGTCAGCGTGTAACGGGACGTATTATTGATGTAAAAGATGACGGTACAATTAACATTTCACTTCTTCCTCGTAAAGAAGAAGGAATGGAAGATGATGCTGCAGTAATTTATGCATATATGGAAGAACGAGGCGGAGCAATGCCGTTTTGGGATAAGAGCCATCCAGAAGATATTAAAGAACGCTTTAACATGAGTAAAGCTGCATTTAAGCGCGCACTTGGTAAGTTGATGAAAGAAGAAAAGGTTTACCAAGAAGAAGGCTGGACTTACTTTAAGAAATAAAGTAAATGAAAAAAGAACTATTCTTTCTCTGAATTTTTAAGAGAAGAGATAGTTCTTTTTTATTATAAAGTAGATAAAAAGTAAATAAAGTGTAATAAAACGTTTAATCTACAAATATTTTACTGTATTTATAAGGAAAAAAGAATATAAAATGGTAAATTGTCGGAAAATATACATTTTTAGAAAAAATGTCACAATATTGTCATTTTTATGTTGAACCCCCTCGGGAAATTCTTTAAATTGTTAATTGTAAGAATAAAACCGATGCGAATTAGGGGTGAATGTATGGAAAAGAGGCCAGTTAAGAAAAAATGGTATAGGCAATTAATCCAACTTATCGTAGTTGCACTAGGTGGAGTTGGAAGAGTTGGCTATTTCGCAGCAAAATTAAAATATAGTATTCATGCGACAGAGCACTTAGCGAACCCAGCGCGTCAAATGTCTAAATCTGCTACAGTATTAGTTCGAAGTTTTGGTAGAAAGCATATAGATAAAAGAAATCCACATGACCGATTTGTGCAAACGTTAGGTAAAAAACATATTGTTGTATCAAAAACTAAAAAAAATAACATTATTAGTCTAGGGCATCGCTCGAAGAAGGATAAAAATTGGAAGAAGGTGGAATGGTGGAAATAAAAAAAGAAATTGAGTTGGTGTTTTTAGGGGATGAAAAAAAGATAACCATTGTATCATTTGGGTCTATGTATCCAAATGATGATGAGCTGTATTTACGTGATTTACAACTGAATTTCTTAGCTGTATCCTCGAATAATATTCATTATGAGTGTAAAGGGCCAATGTTTTTGACGAGTGAAATAATTAAATTTGGGGAAGAACTAGAAGCATTACTACGAAAAGATATTAAGGAAGCTGTATTAAGTGCTGATGAAGAGGAAATAGAATTTAAAGTGAAGCTAAAAAAAAATCGATTTTTAGTATACTTTACTTTTGTTAAAAATGATTTGATTAATGAAAAATGGGAGTATGAAACATCATTCGGGATGGAAGTAAAAGTTGTAGAAGAGATGTGTTGTAAAATAAAAAAAATATATAGTTAATTAGGAGGTCATTGAAAAAGTCCACTTAAAAAGAAAAAGGAGTTCATCACCTACTATTTACAGGGGATGAACTCCTTTTTTCGAAATAATCACTTTTTTGGTGGAGGGTTTGATAAAATGATTTCTTATGGTATTTATTACAAAGGCTATGAATCTAATAAAAGGGTATAGTTATTAAAGACTGCTTGTATTTATTGATAGCAAGGAGGGGATGATAATGAAATTCCTAAAATATGAAGATGGACAAGTATTAAATATGTTATATAAACAAGGTATAGACTTTAATAAAACACACATAGTGGATTTCTTTATTGTAATTCCTAATCAAGACAATAGGGAAAAGTAATTGGCAGATTACAAGCATTGGATTTAAAGTGTGAATTAGTTTTAATGAAGAATTTGAAGATAGGGATTGCGCGTTATTATAATCCAGACCATGGTGTGTTCTTATCGGTGGATCCTGGATCCGGGTGATGAAGATGATCCGGTTACGATGACGAATCAGGATAAAGAAGTTGTAGCAACGTATGAATATGATGCATGGGGTAACGTCTTAAAGAGCGAAGCAAAAGGAATCGCAGCAGACAACCCATTCGGATATGCGGGATACATGTATGATAAAGAGATTGGTATGTATTACTTGATTGCAAGATACTATAACCCAGACCATGGTGTGTTCTTATCGGTGGATCCAGATCCGGGTGATAGTGATGATCCAGTGACGCAGAATGGGTATACGTATGGTGATAATAATCCGGTGATGATGGTGGATCCGGATGGACATTGGGCATATCGCTTTTGGGGTACGACGCCGATGCCGTATCATAATAATCGGACAGCATATGCACATGTTAAGGGAGTTAAGTCTGGGTTGGTTGCGGTAAGAGATAGTTATGCAGGATTTGTTGGAATGGGAAATGGATTGAATAAGGCATTTACTTTTGGTGTCGGCTGGGCTTTTGGATGGAAAACATCTAAAAATAACTCAAAAAAGAAAATTGCAAACTTATCTCCTGGACAGCGTGTTGCAAAACAGCAAATCATAAAAAATACAGTGAAATCAGCGGCTAAAGGGGCGTTTTTTGTTGGTAGTAAAGCTGTTGGAGGAATAGGGCTTATCCCGGACTTGGTAGTTTATGTAGATGGATATTATAAAGGATATAAAAAAGGATATACGGAGTATAGAACGAAAAAAACTAATTCTAAGAAAAGGAGGAAGTAGATTAGTAATATGGAGATGACACAGATATTTATTGGTGTATATAATGTTGTTTTAATTTTAGTTGTATTAGCGATTATGTTAAAAAAGAAACAATATAAAGTGGTAACGGTGTTAGTAGTGAGTCTAATATATATATTCATAGCAACCTTTACTCCATATAGATCGTTCTTTAGTAATACAATGAATGTATTAATAGTGATCTCTTTGATGATTAGTGGAATATTAGCTAGTATGTTTGAAAAAGAAAAATAAAGTAAAGTTGATTCAGTGTATCTCAAAATTTAAACAGGTAGTTTAATTTTGGGATACACTTTTTTATTTAAAATAACACCTTCCTGCTACTACAATTTTTGATTTGGGACGAAATTTGAGTAGTTGTTTAGAGAGTCGAAATGATGCTAGATTACATTCAATAGCATTAGATAGTTTATGTAATCCACTATGTCATTTAGAGGGGGCATACCTAGCTGCTTTTTATCATGCAAATAGAGAAGTTGTAGCAACGTATGAATATGATTCGTGGGGTAACGTACTAAAGAGCGACGTAAAAGGTATCGCAGCGGACAATCCATTTGGATATGCGGGATACATGTATGATAAAGAAATTGGCATGTATTATCTAATTGCGCGTTACTATAACCCAGAGCATGGTGTGTTCTTATCGGTGGATCCTGATCCGGGTGATGAAGATGACCCAATTACCATGAATGGGTATACGTATGGTGATAATAATCCGGTGATGATGGTGGATCCGGATGGGTATAAGGCAAAAAAAGTTGTAAGTGGATATAAATATTGGAAAAAAGGTAAGCATGAATATTACCAAAGAAGTTATAAGCAAACTAAATTTAATTATTATTCAGGACAAATTGCGAGAGCAGTTGTCAGTTTTAATGCTGGTAATGTAGTTAAGAACATTGGTTTAAAATATATAAAAGCTCCAAGTCGACAGAAGAGTTTAGAGATAGTAGGGGGCTAGTATGTTGGGGGAAAATTTATAAAGCCAGTCCCAGAACCGGGTACTAAAATTACTTTAACTTATAGAAAAAAATTGAATTCTAAACAGTGGTATTTAAAATATGACGAAGGTAAATCAAAAGGGAAATGGAAGAAAGCCAAATGGTAAAAGTGAATAATATGCTTAAAAGGTTCAGAATTATTGATTTGCTATTTATATATATAGTAGCTTATGTTTTAGTAGATCAGCCTTCGGATTTGAAAAAGATAGTCTTCTTTCTTGCTGGCATTACCATATTTATACTAGAGAAAGTTATGCTGTCTTCAAAAAAATTCAATCAATATTTAAAAAATGTCAGGGAAGGATTTATATCTGATGTACTGATAGGAGTGTTGTTTTTTTGGTATATCTTTAATGTTCTTAATATAGCTACTTTACTTGTTTTATTAATAATTTGTATTTTGAAATTCAAGGAAGATATTGATGTGCTTTTGCGTAAGTAAATAGTTTTCTCTTGAATTTATTATTGGCCTATGGATTAACACGAATGGAAACAGAGCAAATTGAAACATTAATAGATTATAAAATTAAGGGAAGAGGCGAGAAAATGTCTTCTTCCTTTTCTATACACATGGAATGAAGCAGATGGCTCTGTTGCAAAGTTTTTTACAGATAGAAAGTTAGGATGGGGCATATACGTTTACAACAAAGACGGTGTCCGCCTAGCAATGACCGACAAAGATGGACAAATAGTCGCAAGCTATGAATATGACGCATGGGGTAACGTCTTAAAGAGCGAAGCAAAAGGAATCGCAGCAGACAATCCATTTGGATATGCCGGATACATGTATGATAAAGAGATTGGCATGTATTACCTGATTGCGAGATACTATAATCCAGAACATGGTGTGTTTTTATCGGTGGATCCTGATCCGGGCGATGAGGATGACCCGGTTACAATGAATGGGTATACGTATGCGGATAATAATCCAGTCATGCTGACCGATCCAGATGGTCATTTTGCTTGGATGGCATTGAACGCAGGTTTTGCGGCTTATGATGGTTATAAAGCGTATAAAAAGAATGGCTGGAAAGCAGCTGCAGTAGCTGTTGGTGCTGGATTAGTTGGTGGGGCAGCTTATAAAGGTGCAAAATTAGCATATAACACATTTAAATATGGTACAAAGCTTAAGTTTACTAATATTACGACAAAGAAATCCAAGCCTAATTTTCAGGCGAATATAAGTCTATGCCAATTACACAATAGATTGGGAAAAGCAGGATGGAATCAAGAAACATTTTACAAAAATGGTTTGCAAATTAGGAATTTCACTAAAAATGGAAGGAAAATAACTACTCGCGATGGATCTAGTGGTGGTTTTAATACTGCTGATTATTATCCAAGAGGGAAGAAGAAAAAGAATAATGTTATTAAGTTTAGGTTAAAGGGAAAGGGGAAAAAGGTTGAAAAAAATAGATAGCTTATTTCAGCTTACCGAGAACGAGTATAGTTCTGTTTATACAAGGATTGCCGAGATAGTAGATATGGAAAAAAGTTTACCAGAGTATGTAGTAAGAGGTGATCTTGATAAATATGTATTGTTATTTAGTGACTATGAATTTGATGAAGATGAATTTCTTGATTCGTTAAAACAAATAGGCGAAGTTTTAGGAGAGCGTACGGCATATATATGTACAAAACAAACCTTTCAATATCGAACCTTTCTATTTTTTACTAAGAGTGGATATTATGATGAAGATGTAAAAAAGGCAGCAAAGTTTGATGTAAATATATCATCAGAAGACTATTGGGACATAATCACATGGCGGGAAGAAAAGGATGGAAAAGAGTTCGGATTATCACTGCGTGATCATTATGTACTGTATATACTATTTTCTTCTGGAAAGGTGTTATTGGTGATCGATGTTCATAATGAAGTGGCATTGTTAATTAGTGAAAAAGATATTTATAGAGAGCAGATGATTGATTCCATGATATGGAAGACTCTTTCTGATTTTCTTATTGAAACGGAGGAGTACCATAAAGAAATTTTTCGCGATGGAGGAAAAAGGTATAGGAAAGCTTTAATTGAAAACTATGCTGGTCTGCAATAAAGGAATGACAATGCAAGTATTGAAAGTAGTAATATTTTATACATGTCGTTCTAGGATTATAAAATTAATTCATTGCTAATATTCTTTTTAATGATGAGTGGGATATAAAGTTTTATAGATTCAGTGCATCTCGAAAATTAAACAGGTAATTTTTGAGATGCACTTTTTATTTTAAATAATCTATTATTCTTAAGGAAGGGGTAGTATTCCACCGTTATATGGGATAGATGGAAATGGGACTGCCCTTCGTCAATATATGCATTTAATAAATGGTGTACGTGGAGCAATGAAATCACGAAGACAAACAGTATACTACAACTTCTTCATGGTGACGTAGTCGCGATGACAGATCAAAATAGGGAAGCTGTAGCAACGTATGAATAGGATTCGTGGGGTAACGTATTAAAGAGTGATACGAAAGGTATCGCAGCAGACAATCCATTTGGATATGCGGGATACATGTATGATAAAGAAATTGGCATGTATTATCTGATTGCGAGATACTATAATCCAGAACATGATGTGTTTTTATCGGTGTGTCCTGATCCGGGTGATGAAGATGATCCTGTGACGCAGAATGGGTATACGTATGGTGATAATAATCCAGTGATGATGGTGGATCCAGATGGGCATTGGGTGTGGTTTGCAGTAAATGCTGGTTTTGCAGCTTATGATGGCTATAAAGCTTATAAATCAGGAAAGGGTTGGAAAGGGGTAGCAAAAGCTGCAGCTATAGGCGCAATTGGCGGAGGAAAATTAAAACTAACAAAAACAATTACAAAACCGGTTTATTTTACAAAGTTATTAGGAAAAAATGCAAGAGCGCATAAATCAAGAATTAATAAGGATTTGCCAGGTGGAAAAGCTGTTGCAAAAAGTATTTTTAGACATTATACAAAAGGGCAAAAGGTGATAAATCATAGAAAAGGAAATTCAGTTAGAAGACATACTAAAGACAATCGAATTCAAATTAGAATGGTAAAACGTAAAGATGGCACGTGGAAAGTTAATTTAGATATTAAAAGAAAAAGAATATACGAAGATATTCATTTTTAAGTATATAATACTGAAATTTTAATTAGGAGTGAAGAAGATTGATAGGAATGCCACATTATATAGTTCCGGTGCAAGTTCATCCAAAAGCTATAGATGCTTTAATGAAAGAAGCGGAGATCAAGATATTAAGTTTAACACCTATAATGCAAAAAGATGATAATACTATAATCAGTTCAGAAATAGCCATTCAACTAAAAGATAATTTATATTTAAATGTTTCTGTTGCTAGGTCAGAGATGAAATTTGAAGATGAAGTAGAGCACCTTCAGGTAATAGTGGGAAGAAATGTTCCCAATATAACCGATGGAAATCCTAAAAATATACTAGTTTTCGAAAAGTTTTTGAGGATAAGGGGAAATGTTCAGTGTGAACTATTAGTGGAAGAAGAAAAATATACAGATTTATCTTCAAAGAAAGTACTCTATACTTCCGAATGTGGAACAGGTATATTATTAAAAAATGATGAGGAAACTGTCTTAATAACTTGTAATGAATTTTGTACAATTTTAGTAACAAAAGATCAAGAAATAATTAATGATATATTAAATAAGCGTTATAATTTTACTAGATTAAAAGGATGAAATGAAAAATAAGGGAATGTAAATAAATCTGTACTATTTGTAAAGGACATATATTTAACAAAGGAATCCAGTTTGTCAAGTTTGGAAATAAATCGTTAATGTTTCGGGATGCATTTTTTATTTTAAATAATTCATTTTTTCATTAGCATTATAAAATAAAGAAAAAATTAGAAATAGTGATGGAAGATTAAAAAGCACGATCTTATTTTTAAATAAGGTCGTGCTTCCTTTTAATTCTCCTGCTCACGCGTAAGAGTAAACGTATCTTTCAAATCACTATCATTTATTTTAATATTTGCCTTTTTTAATTCCTCTTGTAACAATTTTTTGCTGAATACAGGATCAGCAGTACGTTCTTCCTCTAAGTTTTTGCGAATAGAGTTTTTTACCTCATCGTAAGGTTTTAAATCTTTTTTATCAGTTAATTTAATAACGTGATAACCGTTTGATGATTTTACGGGATTGCTAATTTGTCCAACATTTAGTTTGTAGGCAGCGGTTTCGAATTCAGGAGCCATTGTACCTGAATTGAAGTATCCAAGGTCTCCACCTTTATCTTTTGATAGCAGATCTTGTGATTCTTGTTTTGCTAATTCTTCAAATGAAGCACCAGCATCTAGTTTACTCTTTATTTCTTTCGCTTCATTTTCGTCACTTACTAAAATGTGACTCGCTTTAATTTCTGGCTTATAGTGGTCTTTTACATCTTTTTCTGTAATGCTTTTCTTAATCGCTTCATTCATAGCAAGTTTGAACTTAATTTGATTTTTGAAATCCTCTTCATCTTTTAAACCATAATTTTCTAATACTTTTTTGAATTGATCTCCATATTGTTTTTTTACTTTTTCTACTTCTTTATTTACCTCTTCATCAGGTACTTTATATTTTTTTGTGATGACGTCTTGTGCCATCATTTCGTATAGCATGTCTTTTCCGTAACGATCTTTCAATTGTTTTTCGAAGTTATCCTTTGTAATGGTGGAGTCTGTTGCTGTAGCGACTGTAGCTGAGCCATTCTTTTGTCCGCAAGCAGATAGCATCAATATACTTATTAGTGCAGTAATAATGAAAATATGTTTCCCTCTCATGCCAACACCTCATCCGAATATGTTATCGCTATTGTAGAATATAGAAGTGAACATGAAGTGAATTTTTAATGTTTTTTCCTTTAAAATGTAAAAAAGTACATCAACATAATTGTTGATGTACGATGGAATCAAAGGTGATCGGTCTTTTTAGAGTATGCACGTTTACCTTGCTGAATATTTTTTTGCTCTTGCTCATTTTTTTGTGTGCGTTTTGCGTTATTATCGCGTGCTTTTTTGTCGTTATCACTCGTATGTGGCATATGTATCAACTCCATTTCTAAACGTTGTACGTTTATCATTTCCTTTTTCGTAAAGACTATGTATAGCGGTGCATTTATGAAGGGTAAAGGTGGATTCGAAATGGATTTGAAGTTGAATTATACTGAACTTATAAAGAAGTTAATCGTTGTAATCATCGCAGGTTTATTAAACGCGATTGGGATGAATTTATTTTTAACGCCAGCAAAAGTGTATGCGAGCGGCTTTGCTGGATTGTCTCAATTATTATCACAAATATTAGGTGATTTTTTATCGATTCACATATCTACGGGAGTATTGTTTAGCTTATTTAATATTCCTGTCGTTATTTTAGCGTGGAAAAAGGTTGGAAAGGCCTTCACCTTTTTTAGTTTTCTTTGTGTTATATTTATGACTCTGTTTCTAGAAATCATCCCTGTTAGAGCGGTTTCGAATGATATCATATTAAATGCGATTTTTGGCGGGATTATTTCGGCAATTGGAGTAGGGATTGCTTTAAAGTGGGGTGCTTCTACAGGTGGATTAGATATTATCGCCATGATTTTATCAAAAATAAAAGATAAGCCTGTCGGTACATACTTTTTCTTTTTTAATGCAATTATCATTATCGCTGCTGGCTATGTATATGGATGGGAAAAAGCGTTATATACGCTAGTGACTTTATATGTATCAACGAGAATTATTGATGCAATTCATACTCGTCATGTAAAGATTACAGCATTAATTGTTACGAAGAATGGGGCAGATGTAAGAAAGGCGATTCACTCGCGATTAGTAAGAGGGATTACAACGATACCAGCAACAGGTGCTTATACGAATGAAAATAAAGAAATGTTAATGATGGTTATTACTCGTTATGAGTTATACGAATTAGAGAGGATTATTAAACAAGTGGACCCAGGTGCATTTACAAATATACTGCAAACAGTTGGGGTGTTCGGATTGTTTCGGAAAGATTAAAGAGGACCAAAGTTGGTCCTCTTTTTTAATGTAAATTCGTAATGTTTTGCAATTGCTCTTGCATTTCACGGAGCTGAACTTTTTCAGCAGTTGAAGAGTTTGCGTAAGCGGATTGCAAAGCATTTTTTGCTCTATACACGAGATCTTGTTGCTCAGTACCGCTTGAACAAGATACGGCATTTTCAACAGCATCTCTAGCTTGTTGGAATAGTAAGTTCCCCATTTAAACCCCTCCAAAAGAAGAGTTACTTCTTGCTTTTTCTGCCTCAGCTAATGTACCTCTGTACGGGAATCTTGCATCATGCTTCATAACAGCATCGGCTCCTTGTTGGATAAAACGTTTTGATTTGTTCTTTTTACCCATTCGAAAAACCCCCTTTATTTAGCTGAAAACAATCGACGCGATGTCTCATGCGTCTACTTATAGTATGGACATTTGGCAGGAAACTATAAGTAGGGAATTTTTAGATTACAACCCAAGAACCTCTTCTAAATATAAAGCAATACCATCTTCTTCGTTCGTTAACGTCGTATGGTTTGCGAGTGATTTTAATTCAGGGATGGCATTTCCCATTGCGATGCCGTGACCAGCAAATTCAATCATTTCAAAATCATTATCTTCATCACCGAAAGCGATAATGCGCTCTTGTGGAATGTTGTAATGACTAGAAATTTTTTGTAATCCAACTGCTTTATTTAATCCGCTTTTCACAATTTCAATAATCGGCCAAGGTGCGCCCCATTTTCTATGGTCGATTACTTCCGCATGCATATCGGTTAAATGTTGACGAATTGCAGTAGAATGCTCGTCATGTGCGTCAATTAATAAGCAAGTTGGATGATCGTTTAAAATATTTAATAAGTCTCCCGTAAAAATCTTAGGAGAGCCGAATTCGAAAATATGTTTTTTATCTTCATCAATTTCACGAACATACACATCGTCCATTACTTCCGCGTATATATTTTTTACGCCAAAATCAAAGCAAGCTCGGACAATTTCTTGCGCTGTTGCTAGCTCAAGAGGAGAGTGATGTGTTCCCCAGTTTGAATCAAGAGGATGATGTACGTAAGCGCCGTTAAAGTTTACGATAGGTGTGTTAAGATCAAGTTCTTTATAGTAATCATAACTAGCACGGAATGGACGTCCTGTTGAAATAACAACAATATGTCCCTGTTCCTTTGCTTTTGCAATTGTATGTTTCGTTCGAGTGGAAATTATTTTGTTGTCTGTTAATAAAGTGCCGTCTAAGTCTAATGCGATTAAATGTTGTTTGTTCATAATTTCACCTCTTATAATAATTTTTTTGTATCTATCTGTATTTCCGTTTTTAATATGCAGAAATAAGAGGTTAGACTCGGTGAAATCACCATAGATGGAAATTTCACTATATATCCATCTTACGTCTCAAAGTGCTGTGGTGTCTACTATTTATCGTTGGAAATTAAGAAAAGTCAATATCTTTTTAGAAAGTTCAAACAATGTTTCTTTCATTATGTACAAATTGTGAAAAGGGTTACATTGCTCGTGTGATGAGGCATATAATGAACATGTAATCTTCTCGTATATGTTTGACTCTCCTTTGAAACTAGCCTAGAGTAGGTTGGTTTCTTTTTTTTTTCTACAGGTAGGAAAGAAATCCCTGCTTACGCTTGTGTCATTCATATATATGTACAAGAATGAGATGTAGTACTGTTTCCTAAACATGACAGAAAAGCTTTCTTTTAAAATGGATATACTAATGAGGCAAGACGTCATGGAAGGAGAATGAAGATGGGACAAAATCGCAGGTTTCGTTCTGGACAAAAAGCGCCGAATGATGGCATTTACGTAGAAATTGGTGAAACGGGAAGTATGGTGAAAGATCCGCAAATGGTGAAATTAACTGCCGGTGAAAAGTTTCCGGATAACACGAATCATAACCGCCAGTGGACATATAAAAGAAAACCGTAACAGAAGCCGCAATCATTATTGCGGCTTTTTTGTCGTTACACATTGTAATTTCATTTACCGTATTTTTTAGCAGTATAATGAATGCTCTCTTTTTCTTTTTCAAATAATAAGTTTGAAAATACATAGGCAAAATTATTGTATAAAAAAGTCAGTTGGCGTATAATCAAATCAAAGGTCAAAGAAAGTCAAACTTTTGGAGGGCTGTAAAGATGGACTTAAATCAAATGACAACAAAAACACAAGAGGCGATTATGAGTGCCCAATCTTTAGCGGTATCTCATCATCACCAAGAGGTGGATACTGTTCATCTATTACTTGCATTATTAGAAGAGCAAGATGGATTAGCAGTACGTATATTTCAAAAAATGAATGTTGATATAGAAGCATTAAAGCAAGGTGCTGAAAGTTTAATTAAAAAGAAACCTTCTGTAACGGGGAGCGGTGCAGAAGTTGGGAAATTGTATGTAACGAGCGCTCTGCAACAACTTCTTGTAAGAGCAGGAAAAGAAGCAGAAAAACTGCAGGATGATTACATTTCAGTAGAACATGTATTGCTTGCTTTTTCTGAAGAAAAAGGCGATATAAATCAATTATTTACAAGATTGCATATTACGAAAGATAACTTATTACAGTCTTTAATGACAGTTCGGGGGAATCAAAGAGTGACGAGCCAAAATCCAGAAGCAACTTATGAAGCGTTAGAAAAATATGGTCGTGATTTAGTGGCGGAAGTGAGAGCAGGGAAAATTGATCCTGTAATCGGCCGTGATAGTGAAATACGACGTGTAATCCGTATTCTTTCACGTAAAACGAAAAACAATCCTGTTTTAATTGGGGAGCCAGGTGTTGGTAAAACAGCAATCGTTGAAGGGCTAGCACAGCGTATCGTGAAAAAGGATGTACCTGAAGGATTGAAAGATAGAACGATTTTTGCGTTAGATATGAGTGCACTCGTAGCTGGTGCGAAATTCCGTGGTGAGTTCGAAGAGCGTCTGCAAGCTGTATTAAATGAAATTAAAAAGAGTGAAGGACGCATTTTATTATTCATTGATGAACTTCATACAATAGTTGGAGCTGGTAAAACAGAGGGAGCCATGGATGCAGGAAATATGTTAAAACCGATGCTTGCGCGCGGTGAACTGCATTGTATCGGGGCGACGACGCTCGATGAATATCGCAAATATATTGAGAAAGATCCAGCGCTAGAAAGACGTTTCCAACAAGTATTAGCAGAAGAACCAACTGTTGAAGATACAATTTCCATTTTACGTGGATTAAAAGAACGCTTTGAAATTTATCACGGTGTAAATATTCATGACCGTGCGATTGTAGCAGCGTCAGTTTTATCAGATCGATATATTTCAGATCGCTTCTTACCTGATAAAGCAATTGACCTTGTTGATGAAGCGTGTGCAACAATTCGTACAGAAATTGATTCTATGCCAACAGAATTAGATGAAGTAACGCGCCGCATTATGCAGCTGGAAATTGAAGAAGCGGCTCTTGGGAAAGAAACGGATCGTGGTAGCCAAGAGCGTCTAAAAACATTGCAACGTGAATTATCGGATTTAAAAGAAGTTGCAAGTGGCATGAGAGCGAAATGGGAGAAAGAAAAAGAAGACATTCACAAAGTTCGTGACTTACGTGAACATTTAGAACGTTTGCGTCGTGAATTAGAAGAAGCAGAAGGCAATTACGATTTAAATAAAGCAGCGGAACTTCGTCACGGGAAAATTCCCGCAATTGAAAAAGAGTTAAAAGAAGCGGAAGAAATGGGCGCGCATAATAAACAAGAAAATCGTTTATTACGTGAGGAAGTAAGTGAAGAAGAAATTGCAGATATTGTTTCACGCTGGACTGGTATTCCTGTTGCGAAACTCGTGGAAGGTGAACGCGAGAAATTATTACGCTTAGAGCAAATCTTATCAGAGCGTGTCATCGGACAAGAGGAAGCAGTAAGCTTAGTGTCAGACGCAGTTCTTCGTGCTCGCGCTGGTATTAAAGATCCGAACCGCCCGATTGGTTCTTTCATCTTCTTAGGACCAACAGGTGTTGGTAAAACAGAACTTGCAAAAACGTTAGCCCAGTCTTTATTCGATAGTGAAGAGCAAATGATTCGCATTGACATGTCTGAGTATATGGAAAAACACGCCGTGTCTCGCTTAATTGGTGCACCTCCTGGATATGTAGGATATGAAGAAGGCGGTCAATTAACAGAAGCGGTAAGACGTAAACCATATTCCGTTGTTTTATTAGATGAAATTGAAAAAGCACATCCAGAAGTATTCAACATTTTATTACAAATGTTAGATGATGGACGCATTACAGATTCACAGGGCCGTACAGTGGACTTTAAAAATACAGTTATTATTATGACTTCAAATATTGGATCTGCTCATTTACTAGATGGATTAGAAGAAGATGGTTCCATTAAAGAGGAATCAAGAGACCTTGTAATGGGGCAATTAAGAGGACATTTCCGCCCTGAATTTTTAAACCGTGTGGATGAAATTATTTTATTCAAACCTCTTACAACGAATGAAATTAAAGGCATTGTTGATAAAATTGTAAAAGAACTACAAGGTCGTCTAGCTGACCGTCACATTACAGTAGAATTAACAGATGCAGCAAAAGAATTTGTTGTGGAAGCAGGTTTCGACCCAATGTACGGAGCTCGTCCATTAAAACGATACGTACAGCGTCAAGTGGAAACGAAATTAGCACGAGAATTAATTGCAGGAACAATTACTGATAATAGTCACGTAGTTGTTGATGTAGAAAATAACGAGTTAGTCGTTCATGTGAAATAAAAATAAAAAAGAGTTCGGATAAAATCCGGACTCTTTTTTTAGTGTTGTTCTACTGGCTCGTTTGGAATTGCAGCTGAAATTGCTAGTACTAACACAGCAAGAACAACTGAGAAAATAGACGCTTGGTTAAAGTCGTATGTACCGCCAGTCATAGAGCCGATTACATAGCTCATCATATGTACAAGTAAGAACGACCAAATTAATGCCCAAATGAAACGCATATTTTACACCTCTATTCGTTCAATCTGTCCTTATTGTAACACAATTGAAAAAAGAATATAGAAAAATATTTGTAGATTTTTCAACGCAAATTTGCATTCCGTTCATACATTATAAAAGAGTGGTTTTATATGTTTAGAAAATAAGGCGGGGGAAAAATGAGTATTACGGAACGTTTTTTTTACTTAGAAAAAGAACCATGTGTCATTTATTTACCGGAGAAGCCAAATGGATTTTCTGTTATGCTCCTCGGTGATTATAACTACTTTATTGAGAATGGTACAAGTTTATGGACACAGCATGCGGGTAGATCTTATTTTTTACATGGCCTTATTGAGCAAGGCTACACAGTCTTTTCTTCTAATTTATACGGAAGACATTGGGGAAACGACCAATCTGTTCGTCTAGCGAAACGTTTATATGACGTTGTGTTGAGAAAAGAGACATTGAATGCGAAAATGCACATTATGGCAGATGGTATGGGAGCACTTGTAGCACTCGAAATGATGAACAAATACCCTGAGTGTATACGCTCTGTCATTATGTTAAATCCGTGTTTAGATTTACCAGAATATGTGGAGTTTGAGAAAGAGCATAAGTTTTTTTACAAGAGACTCGTGAAGGAATTAAGTTTGGCGTATGATGCCAAAGAAGAAGAATTAGAATCAAAAATAAATAAGAAATCATTTACGCTTCTTCCATCTTGTGTACCTGTTAAAATTTTCGTATCAACACAAGAAAAAAGAGGAAGAAAACAGCAGTTGCGTAGATATGAGAAAATGAGGCAACTAAATCAATGTGATACTTCTGTCTTGTTCCATCTGCAAGATGTGAAATATAAAATGGTTAGGCAAACGACCGATTTCTTTAAAAAATATGAAGAAGAATTATGAAGCTCCCATATACATAAATGAGGAGCTATTTGTTTCAGAGGGAAAGGGTTGGTGGTATGGAACGCGTGCTAATTGTAGGTGCACTTACGTTTGTAGGTTATCACCTTGTAAATAAAATGATTGCAGAAGAAGTGGAAGTATATGGTCTTGATTTTGATGAATTCGATAGTATGACGAAAATTAATGAAGAGAAGTTATTATTAATTGGGCGAAATGCATTATTTACGTATTATTCGATAAGAGATGAAGAGGGATGGAGATCGGTTGAGGAAGAGAGATTCGATACTGTTTACTTTTGCTTATATGAGCCAAATCAGCAAAGTGGATTTCGGAATGAAAGAGTCATATTACAATATTTAAAGCGAATTATAAGAATGTGTGAAGAACAAAAAGTGAAGTTAAATTTAATTTCTTCTATTGAAGTAGGCAGTACAGATGAATCCGAAAATAAGCGACTATTTTTGAAAGTAGAAGAAGGATTGAAAAAAGGGAATTTACAATATAGTGTATTTCGAGTTCCAACATTATATGGACCGTGGCAACCGTCCTTTATGATGTTTCATCAGCTTATTTTATCAGAATTAGGTGAAAAAGAGTGCCGTTGTACGATTGAGGAAAAGGGGAATGATTTACTTTACGTTGAAGATGTATGTGAATACTTATGGGAAAATGGAACGAACGGGGCGCATCTTGGTATATACAATTTACTTAGTGGTAAACAGTCATTATGGGAAAAAGGTATGAATCTTTTACGCGCGGATGATAAAGTAAATAAAAATAATAACGAAGTAAGAGATGAGGCTATCGAGGTAATTTCAATAAAAAGAAATACTCCGTTAGAATACGGTTTAAATAAGCAACTGGCACACATGAAAAAATATAAAGAGTTATACGAAGGGTAGTACGCGTGTTACACTATTGTATGTGAAAGTTTTAATGGAGAGGAAGAGCATAATATGAACGAAAAAAGCATGCAGTTTTTACAAATCGCAATGAAGCATTTACCGGAAGCAAAGGCAATTTTAGATGATAATGGAATTGCACTTGATATGGAGAAGGCACAGCCGGTGTTAGAGTTGTTAATGAAAGTTATGAACGAGGCCTATGAGCTCGGGAAAGCAGATAAAGAATAAAAAGAATAAAAAGCATCTTTTTAAGATGGAAGAGAGGCCCGAACCGTGGATAGAAGCGGTCAGGGCCTTTTTTATTCTTGCCTGGGAGAAAACCAGAGATATGAAGAGGATAAAGGAAAAGTAGTGAGGAGAACTCTCTAGTTTAGAAGGAAAGCAGATAAAGAATAAAAAGCATCTTTTTAGATGAAAGAGAGGATCGAACTGTAAATAGAAGCGGTTTGAGTCTTTTTATATTTGAGAGGTATGTTTCCGTTTCTTTTAATGAAAAATAACGTGAATAATGCGTTAGCTTTCTGTTTTATGCGAAATATATTCTAGACAAAAATACATTTATGTTTTAAAATTAGTACCAAGTCATAATAATTGATATAAAACGGAGGGCTGCGATGTGAACGTGGGCATTTTAGGGATCGGAAGATATGTGCCAGAAAAAGTAGTCACAAATCACGATTTAGAGAAAATAATGGAAACATCCGATGAATGGATTCGTACGAGAACGGGAATTGCAGAAAGACGCATTGCCGATGATACAATAGATACTTCATATATGGCCGTAGAGGCTTCTAAAAAAGCACTTGAAGATGCAGGAATTAGCGGAGAGGATATCGATCTTATTTTAGTAGCAACAGTAACACCAGATCGTGCTTTTCCAGCAGTTGCTTGTGTAATTCAAGAAGCAATAGGAGCGAAACATGCAGCCGCAATGGATTTAAGTGCAGCATGTGCTGGTTTTATGTACGGAATGATTACAGCGCAGCAATTTATTCAAACAGGAACGTATAAAAATGTATTAGTAGTTGGTAGTGATAAACTATCTAAAATTGTAGACTGGAACGATCGAAATACAGCAGTACTATTTGGAGACGGAGCCGGTGCTGTCGTAATGGGAGCTGTTTCAGAAGGTAAAGGCGTTCTATCTTTTGAATTAGGAGCAGACGGAAGTGGCGGCAAGCACCTTTATCAAGACGAGTATGTTATGATGAATGGCAGAGAAGTGTTTAAATTTGCCGTTCGTCAACTTGGTGATTCTTGTCTTCGCGTTTTAGATAAAGCTGGTCTTACGAAAGAAGATGTGGATTTCTTAGTACCGCATCAAGCAAACATTCGTATTATGGAATCTGCAAGAGAGAGGTTAAATTTACCACAAGAAAAAATGAGTATGACGATTGAGAAGTTCGGTAATACATCAGCTTCTTCAATTCCGATTGCAATGGTAGAGGAATTGCAAAACGGACGTATTCAAGACGGTGATTTAATTATACTTGTTGGTTTTGGCGGCGGATTAACATGGGGAGCAGTCGCTCTTCGTTGGGGTAAATAAGGACTGAGAGAAAAAAAGGAGTGTATTTTGTATGGAAAAAAAGAGGGTCGTAATTACAGGACTAGGAGCTGTTACACCGGTCGGAACAGATGTTGAAACAGCGTGGGAAAACATTAAAAAGGGTGTATCTGGAATCGGGCGACTTACAAGAATTGATCCAGAACTATTTCCAGCAAAAGTAGCAGCGGAAATTAACGACTTTGAAGTCGAGAAATATATTGATAAAAAAGAAGCGCGCCGTATGGATCGCTTTACACAATATGCAGTAGCAGCAGCGAAAATGGCAGTTGCAGATGCAAAGCTTGAAATTACAGAAGAAAACGGACCTCGAATTGGTGTATGGATTGGATCTGGTATTGGCGGTATGGAAACATACGAAGAACAATTTAAGATTTTTACTGAGAAAGGCCCACGCCGCGTGAGCCCATTCTTCGTGCCGATGATGATTCCAGATATGGCAGCAGGTCAAGTATCAATCGCAACAGGAGCAAAAGGAATTAACACTTGTTCTGTAACGGCTTGTGCATCTGGTGCAAACTCAATTGGTGATGCATTTAAAGCAATTCAGCGTGGTGATGCTGATGCAATGATTACAGGCGGAGCAGAAGCACCGCTAACAAGTATGGCATTCGCAGGATTTAGCTCAGCGAAAGCATTAACATTTAATGAAGACCCAGCAACGGCTTGCCGTCCATTTGATAAAAACCGTAGCGGTTTCGTAATGGGTGAAGGTTCAGGTATTCTAATTCTTGAAGAATTAGAGCACGCATTAGCACGCGGTGCTCACATTTACGCGGAAATTGCTGGTTATGGTGCAACTGGAGATGCGTTCCATATTACAATGCCTGCTCCTGGTGGGGAAGGCGGAGTGCGTGCAATGCGTCAAGCTTTAGCTGATGCAGGCCTACAGCCAGAAGATATTGATTACATTAATGCGCACGGTACAAGTACTGATGCGAATGAAAAATATGAAACGATGGCAATTAAAGAAACTTTCGGCGAGCACGCGTATAAAGTAGCGATTAGCTCAACGAAATCAATGACAGGTCACTTATTAGGAGCAGCTGGTGCTGTTGAAGCGATTTTCTCTATTAAATCAATTACAGACGGAGTAATTCCTCCAACAATTAACTATGAGACACCGGATCCAGAATGTGACTTAGATTACGTACCAAATCAAGCGAGACACCAAGAAGTAAATGCAGTATTAAGTAACTCATTAGGATTCGGTGGTCATAACGCAGTGTTAGTATTTAAATCGTATAAATAATCGATGAAATAAGGAGTTTTTTCGCAATAGATTGCGAAAAAACTCCTTATTTATTTTTACGCCTTTTTCTCCTGTAGCATATACATAAGAAAAAGGAGGGATAAAGATGGGGATTGTTGAAACAGCTGAATGGCTACATTTATATTATGGACGGCCAGAAAAACTTTGTGAGAAATTTACGAAGTATATTCCGTTGCCAAAAGAAAGGTTGTATCGCTTTTTAATTTCAAAAGGGATGTATCGCCCGATCATGCGCGGAGAAAAGGAAATTAAAGAATTAGAGGAAAAGGAAATTTGGAAAGAATTGAGCCTGGAGTATGATAAACTGAAAAATTGGTTAAAAGGTCCAGATGTCCCTGTCTTTATTTTATTATCAGATTCCTATAATCGAACTGTACAAGAAGAGTATAACGGTAGGGCTGGATTATCTATGCGTCATGTTATTTTCTTATTCGTATGTGGGCGGAATTCGGTAGAAGAATTAAAAGTGTTATTGGCGCATGAATATCATCACATATGCAGGTTACATCAAATTGAGACGAAAGAAACAGAATATACATTACTTGATACGATGATTATGGAAGGGCTAGCGGAACAAGCAGTAACAGAAAGGTATACAGAAAAAAACAATGCACCGTGGACGGCGTATCTTTCAAAAGAAGAGGCTGTTTATTATTGGAAAAATGTTGTACATGAAAGAATAAGTATAAAACGAGGAACGAGGGAACATGACATCTTATTAAATGGCTTTCACTCTTATCCGAAGATGCTTGGCTATGCGCTCGGATTTCATATTGTCAAAGATTGTGTAACTTTGGAAGGAGAAGATACACTTTCTTTATTATCTATAGATGCAAAAGAAATATTGAATAAAGCAAATACATTTCATATATAAAAAAACAGGAATTCTATTTCCTGTTTTTTTAGTATTAATAGAAGAAAAAATAATAATTAGAATATATTTCCTCAAGTGGAATAAAGTTAAGCAAAAATGAACATAATGATTGGTACAAACAGTAGTGAAGTGAGGGGTAGTGAATGTTATATCTACATGATGTATGGGTAAATTGGTTTGAAGGTGAAGAGAATGGGTATAACGTTTGTCATTTTTACGAATGGCGGAAAGATGATACGATTGAGCTATTAGATCAAGTGCCATTATTAAAAGTAGATGCCACATTATATCATTACATCGAGAACGAATTGTTAGAGCTTCCGCAAAAAATGCTGGAAGACGTACATCATAAGGCTTATATTCGTAAAAATCATGAACGTTTGCAGCAAGAGTATTGCTTTGTTGTTACAGATGGAAAAGGAATTATTGCGATTGACACAATTGGTTACAATGTACCAATTCGCAAAAGTAGACTTATACCACGTCAAGAGCAGATGGTATATGAGATGGTAGAAAACGTACAAGCAGAAAAGTATGAGTTCCAAGTAGAAGAAACAGAAAAAGAACATCATATTTTATCACCATCGCCTTTCATTATGAATGGCTTGACTCGTAAAGAAAGACAGCTAAAACAATTATTATTTATGGCGTTAGATCAATTACATACAACGAAAAACACAGCAGAAATTCGCTATTGGTTCACAGAGTGGGATCCATCAGCATATGGAATGGTTCAACATATGGAATTTGAAGATATTTGGGCTAAGCTGTATGATGAAGCGAAAACAGGCTGGTCTGATAAGCACGAACAATTATGCGAGCGTCTCGTAAAAGGACAGCCATTTTTTGAAAAGTTATGGGAAATGGAAAATGAGCAAAAGGTAAATTAAAAAACCGCCAATTGGCGGTTTTTTAATTTTGTAGAAATCTAGTTCCAGCGGCAAGAATGTTCGGTGGCTTCGCGCCTTCCTGCGAGGCAAAAAGCGCCTCTACGTCAGGAGCTCCATCCCCCTCACATTCTAAACGAGCTCTTCGCATCTAAGAACCTTCCCCACAAGAAGGTAAAAAGGACCTTCTGTGGGGAAGAACCTTAGCCGTCAGGGCTAAGCAGTCGCCTCCGCTTTTTGTAGAAATCCAGCTCCGGCAGCGAGCTCTTCGTGTCTAAGAACCTTCCGCATAAGAAGACAAAAAGCGTCTTCTATGCGAAAGAACCTTATCCAGTCAGAGCTGAACGAGCTGCCTCCGCTTTATATGTTACCTACGTTTTCTGCTTAGTCCCATTGCGTTTTCTACTTTGCGTAGTTGTTTGAATGCAACGCGGTTTGCTTTTTCTGCACCTTTGTCTAGGATTTCGTCTAGTTCTGGTGAGTTGATTAGTTCGTTATATTTGTCTTGGATTGGACGAATAGCTTCTACGACTACTTGCGCTAGGTCGCCTTTGAAGTCGCCGTATCCTTTTCCTTCGTACATTGCTTCGATTTCTTCAACTGTTTTTCCAGAGAATGAAGAGTAGATTGTTAATAAATTAGAGATACCAGGTTTGTTTTCCTTATCAAATTTCACAATACCTTCAGAGTCAGTTACAGCACTCTTAATTTTCTTTTCAATTGTTTTTGGCTCATCAAGCATACTAATCATTGATTTTGGATTCGGATCAGATTTACTCATTTTTTTCGTAGGCTCTGTTAATGACATAACGCGAGCTCCTACTTTTGGAATGCGAATTTCAGGCATTGTGAAGATTTCGCGGTAACGTTTGTTGAAACGCTCTGCTAAGTCACGTGTTAATTCGATATGTTGCTTTTGGTCATCACCAACCGGCACGATTTCAGTGTTGTAAAGTAAAATATCAGCAGCCATTAATGGTGGATACGTAAGTAATCCAGCTGGAACTGAATCTCTACCAGAAGCTTTATCTTTATATTGCGTCATACGTTCTAATTCTCCAACGTAAGCAACAGATTGCATGATCCATCCTAGTTGAGCGTGTGCTGGTACTTCTGATTGTACAAATAAAGTAGCTTTTTCAGGATCGATGCCGCATGCTACATAAAGTGCAGCAAGACTGCGGATGTTTTTACGAAGCCCGACGGGATCTTGAGGTACTGTAATCGCATGTTGGTTTACAATACAGAAATAACAGTCGTGTTCATTTTGAAGCTCTGTAAACTGCTTCATTGCTCCTAAATAGTTTCCAAGTGTAATCGTTCCACTTGGTTGAATACCAGAAAAGATAACTGACATAAGTAATTCCTCCTAAAATAGAATGCGTGATGTGGGGAAGAGAAGGCAAACAAAAAAGCCCATTCATCCCAAAAACTATAGGGACGAATGGACCGTGGTACCACCCTAATTATTTCACTACTGTGAAATCTCTCTAATCCATAATAACGTTTGGATATAACGCCAAAGCCTACTACTTTCGGTTCGGTTTGGTGCTCAAAAGCCCATTCCATACTGTACAATTACTTGTTCACACCAACCACAAGCTCTCTGAAATTGCCTCAATATGTACTCTTCTTTATCATCGCATACATATAAATTTATTTATTGTTACTTGAGCTCTTTTAATATGAAAGAACTAAAGTTTTATAACAAAATGTTTTGCTGATTATTATATCATATGGGATAGTGTTTGCAAACTACATCAAAATAGTAAAGCTAATGAGGGTCGAGAACAACCCAAGGAAGATACCTGTAATACAAATTGGATATGTCCATTTGAATGAATATGTTTTATAAATACGTTCTTTCTTATCTGTAGGTTCCTCGACTTCTTCAATTAAAGAGTCAATCTTTTTGTTCGTACCAAATACTCTTTGGAATGCGTAAATGGTTACATTGAAAAAACCATTTTGAAATATGTATAAAAAACCGCCGATAAGAATAAAAAACAGTGCAATATAAAACAAAATGTTGACAAAGTTCAACAAAAATTGAGATGAAATGAGGAATGCACCAATACTAGAAGCAATCATCGCTATAAAAATTAGTATACAAGTATGAAAAAAAACTTTATTCAAAATATTCCCCTCCGTCAAAATATTACTAGAATTATTATACTATAAAAGCTATAATAAGTACTAGGATTAATTTTTTGAAAATTATACGCAATTAAAGGTCTGATTTTAAGATGATGGTAGCAATGTTAATGTATCCCTTTACGAAAAATTAAAAATATAAATATTTTATTAAAAATTTTAACAAAAAAACAAAAAACTATATTCACAATTGTTATATTATATGTATAATGAAAATTGTAGAAACTTGGAGATTATTCTTTCAATTCTACTTTTTAACAAGTGAGGGTACAGGAAGTGCAATTAGGGGAGGCAACACAACATGAAGAAAAAGATACCGTTATTACTTGCATCAACTTTAACTGCAAGTATGTTGCTTAGCGCGTGTAGCTACCAAAAAGATGACGCAAAAGCAAAAGGGAAAGAGAACGCTACGAGTAGTAGTAACGGAAAACAGATTCTTAATTTAACAGAGTTATCTGAAATTCCGTCAATGGATGCATCATTGGCATCTGATTCTTCATCTTCTACAGCATTAAATAATACGATGGAAGGTTTATATCGTATTGGCAAAGATCAAAAGAGAATGCCTGGAGTTGCAGAAGATGTCGAAAAGCTAGATGATGGGAAGAAATACATATTTAAATTAAGAAAAGATGCGAAATGGTCGAATGGGGAACCTGTAACAGCTAAAGATTTTGTGTATTCATGGAAAAGAGCAGTAAATCCAGATACAAAAGCAACGTATTCGTACATTATGTTCGATATTAAAAATGCAGAGAAAATTCATAAAAAAGAATTACCTGCTGACCAATTAGGTGTAAAAGCGATTGATGATTATACATTAGAAGTAGAATTAGACAATCCCGTTCCTTACTTTATCGATTTAACAGTTTATCCAGTATTTTACCCACTAAATGAAAACTTTGTAAAAGCACAAGGGGATAAATTTGGTTTAGAGGCAAATACAACATTATATAACGGTCCATTCGTTATGAGTGATTGGAAACATGAACAAAGTTTCCAATTCAAGAAGAATCCTTCATATTGGGATAATAAAACGGTTAAAATCGAAGAAATCAACTTTAATATTGTAAAAAATACAGCAACTGATGTAAATTTATATGAGACAAACGCGATTGATCGAGCGGCTTTAACGTCTGAATTTGTTGATAAGTTTAGAAAAAGCCCAGAGTTCCAAACAAGAAAAGAAGCAGGGGTTGCTTACTTAAGATTTAACCAAAGTAATCAGTACTTAAGTAATAAAAACTTAAGAAAAGCAATTTCAATGTCCTTTGACCGTGATAACATTGCAAAAGTTATTTTAAATAACGGTGCAATTGGAGCTTACGGATTTGTTGGAAAAGATTTCGCTGAAGGTCCGAATAAAAAAGATTTCCGAGCTGAAAATGGAAAGCTAGTTGAAACAAATCCAAAAGAAGCGAAAAAGCTTTGGGAAACAGCGAAGAAAGAGCTTGGAACTGATAAAATCGAACTAGAATTCTTAAACTTTGATAATGAAGATGCTAAAAAAGTTGGGGAATTCTTAAAAGGTGAGATGGAAAAGAACTTACCAGGTTTATCAATTAAAATTAAACAGCAACCATTCGCACAAAAAAATAAATTAGAAGATTCTCAGCAATATGATATTGCGTTTGGTATTTGGGGACCAGATTTCCCAGATCCAATCTCATATTTAGATATGTTTGTTACGAATGGTTCTCAAAATAAAACAGGGTATTCTAATCAGAAATATGATGAGTTAATCCTAAAAGCTAAAACAGATACAAAAGATTTACAAGCTCGCTGGGACAACCTTCTAGAAGTAGAGAAGATGTTAATTAAAGAGGATGCAGTTATCACTCCAATCTTCCAAAAAGGTTCAGCGTATGTAGTAAAAGGTGCCGTAAAAGATATTATCCCAATTAACTATGGTGGTAAATTAACTTACAAATGGGCATCTGTTGAACAAAAATAATCTTTTTTTCCATCGTTTACAAGGGTATATGCCTATGATGGGCATATGCTCTTATTTTAAAAAAATAAAAGTAAGAATATTTTAAACTATCTTATTGCTTTTGAGAAAAACGGGGAGGTGCTTGATATGGGACGTTATGTATTAAAACGTTTCGTGTACATGGCTTTGACATTATTTTTAATTACTACACTGACTTTCTTTTTGATGAAATTACTTCCGGGTTCTCCGCTTAAAAACCAGGAGAAGCTATCACCGGCACAAAAAGAAATCATTCTTGAAAAATACGGATTGAATGATCCGGTACCAGTTCAATACGCACGTTACTTAGGTAACCTAGCAAAAGGTGATTTAGGGGTATCATTCCAATATGATAACCGCCCAGTAACAGACATGATTGTGGATCGTATTGGACCATCAGCCCAATTAGGTTTACAAGCGATTATATTAGGAACATTTATCGGTTTAATTTTAGGTATTGTTGCCGCACTTCGTAATAATACGTGGGTAGATTATAGTGCAACAGTTATTTCGGTACTCGGAATGTCGGTACCATCATTCGTATTCGCCGCATTACTGCAATATTTCGTAGGGGTAAAACTTGGCTGGTTCCCAGTAGCATTCTGGAAAGGACCAGAGTTTACTGTAATGCCTACAATTGCATTATCGATGGGAGTTATCGCAACAATCGCACGTTTCTCTCGTGCAGAATTAATTGAAGTTATGCAAGCCGATTACATTTTAACAGCGAAAGCGAAAGGAATTAGCCAAGGCGTTATTATTGTCAAACATGCACTTCGTAATGCGTTAATTCCAGTTGTAACAATTTTAGGACCAATGGTTGCGGCATTAATTACAGGAACACTTGTTATCGAGCAAATTTATGCTGTACCAGGACTTGGGGAACAATTCGTTAAATCGATTACTTTAAATGACTATACAGTTATTATGGGAACTACGATTTTCTATAGTGCAATCTTCATTTTAGTTATTTTCATTGTCGATATTTTATACGGAATTATTGATCCTCGTATTCGTTTAGCGGGAGGGAAAAAATGATGAAAGATGTACAAAAATTATCTCCAGATTTATTTCAACAAGCCAATCAAAATAATGTTGATAATGAAGTCATTGCCCGTCCAAGCCTAACGTTTTGGCAAGATGTAAGAAGACGTTTATTCCAACATAAAGGTGCGATGCTTGGCCTTGTATTATTAGTTATCATTGCACTATTAGCGATTTTTGGACCGATGGTAAGTAAACACTCGTATAAAGAGCAAGATTTAGGTCGAGCGAAATTACCACCAAAAATTCCAGTTATTGAAAATGTTCATTGGTTACCATTTGACGGTACAGATCAATATGGTGTTGACCAATATGAAAAACGTGATATTAAAGAGTACTTCTGGTTTGGTACAGATGATCTTGGCCGTGACTTATGGACAAGAACATGGGAAGGTACACGCGTATCATTATATATCGCTCTTTTAGCAGCAGCAATTGACTTAGTAATTGGGGTTGCATACGGAGGTATTTCAGCATTCTACGGCGGTAGAGTAGATAACATTATGCAACGTATTATGGAGATTATTAACGGTATTCCATACTTAATCATCGTTATTTTAATGGTAATCATTATGGGATCTGGTATTTGGTCAATTACACTCGCGATGGCGATTACAGGTTGGATAGGGATGTCGCGTATTGTTCGTGGACAAATCTTAAAGTTAAAAAACCAAGAATATGTATTAGCATCTCGTACATTAGGTGCAACAAATACACAATTAATTGTGAAACATTTAATTCCAAACGTAATGGGACCTATTATCGTAATGACAATGTTTACAATTCCATCAGCGGTGTTTGGTGAAGCGTTCTTAAGTTTCATCGGTTTAGGAATTCAGCCGCCATTTGCGTCACTAGGTTCTCTTGTAAATGATGGTTATAAATCTATTCAAACGTATCCGCATATGATGTTCATCCCTGCGGTTGTCATCAGTATATTAATTTTAGCGTTTAACTTAATGGCAGACGGATTACGCGACGCGTTAGATCCAAAAATGCGTAAGTAAAAGAGGGGAGAGGCAAAGATGAAAACATTGTTAGAGGTAAAAGATTTACAAGTCTCCTTTGATACACATGCAGGTGAAGTACAAGCTGTACGCGGCGTTACTTTTGATTTGAAAAAAGGAGAAACATTGGCGATTGTAGGAGAATCTGGTTCAGGGAAATCAGTTACTTCTAAAGCGTTAATGGGATTAATTCCGAATCCTCCTGGACGCATTAAAAATGGTGAAATCGTATTTGAAGGTCGTGACTTAACGAAATTAACAGAAAAAGAAATGCAGCAAGTACGCGGTAAAGATATCGCGATGATTTTCCAAGATCCAATGACATCATTAAACCCAACGATGACAATTGGAAATCAAATTATGGAAGGTCTAATTAAACACCAAGGGATGAGTAAAGCAGATGCACGTAAAGTTGCTTTAGAATTAATTGACCTTGTAGGTATTCCAAATCCAGAAGCTCGTTTAAAACAATATCCTCACCAATTCTCAGGTGGTATGAGACAGCGTGTAGTTATTGCGATGGCGTTAGCTTGTAACCCGAAATTATTAATTGCCGATGAGCCGACAACAGCGCTAGACGTTACGATTCAGGCGCAAATTTTAGAACTTATGAAAGACATTCAGCAAAAAACAGAAGCAGCAATCATTTTCATTACGCATGACTTAGGTGTAGTAGCAAACGTTGCGGACCGAGTGGCAGTTATGTACGCTGGTAAAGTTGTTGAAATTGGAACTGTAGATGAAATTTTCTACAATCCGAAACATCCATATACTTGGGGTTTAATCGCATCTATGCCAAGTTTAGATGGTTCAGAAGAAGAGTTATATGCAATCCCTGGAACGCCTCCAGATTTATTGAAGCCGCCAAAGGGAGATGCTTTTGCACCACGTAACCCACAGGCACTGAAAATTGATTTTGAAATGGACCCACCTTTATTTAAAGTAAGTGATACGCACTATGCGGCAACTTGGTTACTTCACGAGCAAGCTCCAGAAGTAAAACCGCCAGCAGTCGTTGAAAAACGCATTCTTCAAATGAAAGCAGGTGAACAACATGACTAAACAACGTGAGAAATTAATTGAAGTAAAAAATGTAAAGCAGCACTTCGACGTGAGTGGTGGTGTTGTCAAAGCGGTTAATGATATTTCATTTGATATTTACCGCGGAGAAACATTTGGTCTTGTAGGAGAATCAGGTTGTGGTAAATCGACAACTGGAAGAACGATTATTCGTTTATATGATGCAACTGCTGGTGAAGTATTGTTCGATGGTGAAAACGTACATGGTAAGAAATCACGCGCAGAACTGAAGAAATTCAACCGTAAAATGCAAATGATTTTCCAAGATCCATACGCATCATTAAATCCTCGTATGACAGTAGGGGATATTATCGCAGAAGGTATTGATATTCACGGATTAGCGAAAAGTAAAAAAGAGCGCATGGACCGTGTTCATGAACTATTAAACACAGTTGGTTTAAATAAAGAGCACGCAAACCGTTTCCCACACGAATTCTCAGGTGGACAACGTCAGCGTATCGGTATCGCTCGAGCGCTTGCTGTAGACCCAGAATTTATCATTGCCGATGAGCCGATCTCAGCACTTGACGTATCGATTCAGGCGCAAGTTGTAAACTTACTGAAAAAGTTACAAAAAGAAAAAGGTTTAACATACTTATTCATCGCCCATGATTTATCAATGGTAAAATACATTAGTGATCGTATTGGTGTAATGTACCGTGGCCAAATCGTTGAGTTAACAACAAGTGATGAATTATATGCGAATCCAATTCATCCATATACGAAATCACTATTATCAGCGATTCCACTTCCAGATCCAGATTATGAGCGCAATCGTAAACGTATCGTATATGATCCATCACAGCATAATTATGGTAGTGAAGCACCAACAATGCGTGAAATTCGCCCGGGACATTTCGTACTATGTTCGGAAGCGGAGTACAAGAAATATAAAGAGATTTATCAATAAGAAAAAGAGCCATTCTTCTGTTATGGAAGGATGGCTCTTTTTCTACTATATAAAAGAATTGTATACATTTGTCGGTCAGTCGATATATTTAAAGAATCGCCGATATAAATCTCATGTATCATTAGTGATATCCATATGCAAAATTACTGAACTTGAACAGAGACATTCTCCTCTTGTTCTTCAGGTTTAACAAGTGCATAACGCTCCCATGCTCTACTTTTCCAGCGGAAGAACATAATAATGGCACGTGTCCATTCGTCGATGGCGATTGCTAGCCAAATACCAACGAGCCCCATATCTAAATGAAAGGCGAAAAAGTAACCTAGTGGTAAACTCATTAACACCATAGAGAATGCACCGATTAAAACAGGATATTTTGCATCACCAGCTGCACGAAGCGAATTAATGATGACGATATTCATCGTACGTCCCGTTTCAAGTAGTACACTTAGTAAAAGAACACTTGCGCCTAACCCGATAATGTACGGATTATCTGTAAACAGTCCCATTAATTGTGTACGGAATGTAATAACGAGAGCGACCATACATAAAGTTACACCAATCGCCCATTTTACACTTTTCCACAAGCGTTCGTATGCTTCATCTTTTTCGCCACCACCAACGAGGCGGCCAATAATAATGGCTGTTCCCATACCAATTGCAATAGCGAATAAATAAGTGAACATAGAAATGTTCGTAGCGTATTGTCTAGCCGCTAACGATTCCGTTCCTAAATATGTTGCATAGTATAAGAAGACAATTTGACAAGCTTGATACATAACTTGCTCAAAAGCAGATGGAATCCCGATTTTTAAAATTTTCCCGATATATTCTTTTGATAAGGTGAAATAATATTGTAATTTCACACGATATTCCATAACGCGGTATAGTAACCAGAAGAAAACAATAAGCGCTATAAGTCGGCTGACAGCAGAAGAAATGGCAGCCCCTTGTACACCGAGCTCAGGAAAACCAAATTTCCCGAAAATGAGTACGTAGTTTCCAGCGATATGAATCATATTCATTCCGAGTGAAATAAACATCGCTTGCTTTGTAAAACCGTGTACACGGATAATTGCGGCTAATGAGTTAATAATAGCTTGTAGGAAGATGGCTCCTCCGACGATAGATAAGTAGTTTTGCGCATACGTTAGTACATCGCCTTGTAAGTTCATTGCGAGCATCATATGTTTCGAAAATAAAAGAAAACCAGTGCTTATAACGAGCCCAACTATTAAATTTAATGTGACGGCTAATGCTGATATTTTAGATGCTTCCATAAAGCGTTTGGAACCGAGGTATTGAGATACGACGATAGCTGCGCCGTTCCCGATGACTTCTAGTACCAAAATAGCGATATGGAGGTATTGATTCGCTGCACCAACCCCAGATACAGCATCGTCTGATAATGCACTTAACATGAAAGTATCAGCGATCCCCATTAACATAAAAAGAAAAACTTCTAGAAAAATAGGCCATGTTAATAAGAATAAACTTAATTTCTCAGTAGGCCCGTTTTTTGCCTGAATTGCTGCCATGTCCGTCCCCTCTTTACCGATATCTATTTTTAGCAAAATGTATCGTAACATACTTTCTTAACCTTTGCACTCATTTTAGCCTACATATTTTTATTATGAAGAGAGTGCTATTTTATGATAAAAACAAAAGGATAATTATACATAAAGTATTATGAGATATAAAATTCATTTTTCTCTGATAATTTAGAAAAGTATAAAAAATATTGTTTTTAACACTTTAGTAAGAATAATCAGCAATATGAAACGTTTACAAAGATTTATTTTTTAACAGGAAATTTTAATGAAATAGAAATATAAATATACAAAAAATATATTTGTGTGTATAATATGAATTATTAGAACATATATATATTTCTTTCTGTTTGAAAATGAAAGGGCTAACATTTTTATGGAGGGTGGAAGTATGAAAAAAAAGATGCCAGTTTTTGTAGTATCAACAGTAGCAATGAGCATGATGTTAGGGGCATGTAGCTACCAAAAAGATGAACCGCAAGCGAACGCAAAAGGGGATAGCGGGAAAAGCGGTGCGAAGCAAGTTATTAACTTAATTGAAACGCAAGAAATTCCAACGATGGATCCAGCGTTATCAGCTGATGCAGTTTCTTCAAGAGTAATGGGTAATACGATGGAAGGCTTATACAGTTTAGGAAAAGATGATAAGCTAGTTCCTGGTGTAGCGAAGGAATTCCAAAAATCAGAAGATGGTAAAAAATATACATTTAAATTACGTGAAGACGCAAAATGGTCAAATGGTGATCCTGTGACGGCAAAAGATTTCGTATACGCATGGCAAAGAGCGATTAACCCAGATACAGCTGCGAAATCAGCGTACATTATGTATGATATAAAAAATGCAGAGAAAATTAATAAAAAAGAGATGAGTCCGGATCAATTAGGGGTAAAGGCGATTGATGATTATACATTAGAAGTGGAATTAGATAATTCAATTCCATACCTTGTAGATTTAATGGTATATCCAATCTTCTATCCTGTGAATGAAAAGTTTGTGAAAGAGCAAGGTACGAAGTTTGGTTTGGAAGCGAATACAACGCTTTATAACGGACCATTTACATTAAGTGATTGGCAACATGAACGTAGCTTTAAAATGACAAAGAGCGCGTCATATTGGGACAATAAAGAAGTGAAGATTGAAGAAGTAAACTTTAATATTGTAAAAGATACATCTACGCCAATTAACTTATATGAAACAAATGCAATTGATCGAGCGTCGTTATTAGCGGAGTTTATTGATAAATATAAAGGAAAACCAGATTTCCAAACAGTAGAAGATACATCTGTATTCTTCCTTCGTTTAAATCAAAAAGATCCAGCTTTAGCAAATAAAAATATTCGTAAAGCAATTTCACTTGCTTTTGACCGTAAGCCATTCGTGGATACATTATTAAATAACGGTTCTAAGCCAGCAACAGGATTAATTCCTGATAACTTCATTAAAGGGCCAGATAAAAAAGATTTCCGTGCTGTAAACGGGGATATTGTAAAACCAAACGTGAAAGAAGCGAAGAAATATTGGGAAGCTGGTAAAAAAGAACTTGGTAAAAATGAAATCGAATTAGAATTATTAAATGAAGATGTAGAGTTATCAAAGAAAACTGGTGAATATTTAAAAGGTGAATTAGAAAAGAATTTACCAGGTTTAACAGTAAAAATTAAACAACAACCATTCGCACAAAAACTAAAATTAGAAGATGCGGGCGATTATGTCATGTCATTCTCTGGATGGAGTGCGGACTTCCCAGATCCAATTACATATCTTGATATGTTTGTAACAGATGGGTCACAAAATAAGATGAAGTACTCTAATCCAAAATACGATGAAATCATTATGAAGGCGAAAAAAGATGGAAGCGATGTAAATGCTCGTTGGAAGAACTTATTAGAAGCAGAAAAAATGTTACTTGATGATGCTGCGATCGTTCCAGTATATCAACGTGGTAGAGCATATTTACAAAGAGATTCAATTAAAAATATGTATAACCATAAATATGGCGGCGATTTAAGCTTTAAATGGGCGTCAGTAGAGAAGTAAGAAAAAAAGCAGGTGATCGCCTGCTTTTTTTTAATACGTTCGTTTCTTATAAATGCCTTTTCCGCCAACTTGGTTCCAGCCAGATTGTACATCCAAACTTTTGTTAACAAACTTCATTTTTTCTTTTCCACCAAAGAGCTTTTCGCCGATGCTATTTGTAATGACACCAATCAATGCTGTTATTCCGATGATGAGGGCAGCAACCGTAATAAAATCAATAAAAAAAGCAATCATTTGAAAACTCCCCCTTTGCCTGTCTGTATGTTTATTGTATGAGATAAAAAATGAAAAAGAAAGAAATGTCAGAAAAATATTTAATTTACTTTAGAAATCGTGTAGACAGGAGGGAGGATATTTGTTAAAATGAGAACAAACGTTCCTTTTTATTCTCATTTGTATAGTCTTACATTTCTTAATTGATTTATCAAGAAAAAGTAAGAAAACGTTCTCTTTTTCATAGGGAAGATTATAGATAAATAACTATATATTATATGAAAAATCTATGAGAAGTGAGTAGTAAAAGGATTGAAAGTTATTGTTAAAGTACAGCTGAAGTGAGCGTAATCATGTTACATAGCAGTGAAATGCACGGAAGAGTTTTCTCAACTAGCAGGAAATTTACTGTATATTTCTTGCAAAATCTATTGTATAATGATTATAGAAGTTACTTATTAAAAGTAATTGTTGTTTATTATAAGTTGTTGCTTACATGAAATGCGATTTT
This sequence comes from Bacillus sp. LH1, assembly GCF_057924895.1. Lineage (NCBI taxonomy): Bacteria > Bacillati > Bacillota > Bacilli > Caryophanales > Bacillaceae > Bacillus > Bacillus sp. LH1. The sequence goes on from NZ_CM175007.1 coordinate 1,221,670, forward strand.
TGTACTTTTCAATAAGACAAGTTATCGCGAAAAATTGCTGAAGTTAGAAATTAAAACTGTATTTAGTACAGAATTTGTACTCTTTAAGGAGAGTGAGCTTTGTATGGTAACATTATATAGTTCTCCAAGCTGTACGTCTTGTAGAAAGGCGAAATTATGGCTAGAGGAAAATCATATTCCCTATACAGAACGTAATATTTTCTCAGATCCATTAACGATTGAGGAAATTAAAGAGATTTTACGTATGACAGAAAGCGGAACGGATGAGATTATTTCTACTCGTTCGAAAGTTTTCCAAGAATTGAATGTAAACTTAGAGTCTTTACCACTTCAAGATTTATATAAGATGATTCGTGACTATCCAGGGATTTTACGTCGTCCAATTATGATTGACGAGAAACGCCTTCAAGTTGGTTACAACGAAGACGAAATTCGTCGTTTCTTACCACGTACAGTAAGAACGTTCCAATTACGTGAAGCACAACGTCTTGTAAATTAATTATAATAATATGAAAACCTTCTACCTATTATATAGTAGAAGGTTTTTTTTAATGTTTCACATTGCGTAATCGAACTTGTTGTACGATAAAGCCGATGCATAAAATAGTGAAAATGAACAAATAAGGAATGCTTGTAGTGAAACTTGGATTGTTATGAAAAAAGGTTGCAAGTCTGTCTTCATGTGTAACCATTTTTCCTGCAGTATAGGCAAGAATCGCTGCACCGCAATAAATGAGGAATGGAAATCGTTCCATAAGTATTAAAATAAGTTTGCTGCCCCAAATAATAATCGGGATAGAAATGAGTAAGCCGATTATGACGAGTAAAAATCTCCCGTGAGCTGCACCTGCAATGGCAATAACATTATCAAACCCCATAACGAGATCCGCGAAAACAATTGTCCGCACAGCTTGAAATAAAGTTGTTTTTCCTTGAATAGAAGAAAGATCGTTGCTATTATCGGTTAATAAATTGACTGCAATTAATGTAAGTAAAACCCCGCCAATCAATTGTAGAAATGGAATGTCGAGTAAATAGACAGCTAGTATAGTAAGGATGATTCTTAGTACAATCGCTAAAAGAGTACCGATCAAAATAGCCTTATTTCGTTTCGATTCAGGTAAATTTCGGCTAGCTAGTGCGATGACGATTGCATTGTCACCACCTAATACAACATCGATACCGACAATCATTAGTACGGATGTTAAAAACTCTAAGTCCATTCGTCTGCCTCCATTTATGATGTTTTAATAAGCGAACTATATGTATGTGATGAAGAAAGTTGTTGTTAAATAATCTCTTCTAATAGAAGTTTCACTTTATTACAGTGTACGGGGGAATGTGGAAATGTATGTCCAAATTTTTTGTAAGTAAGAAATCGCTATAATAATATATTTATGTAGTTTATCGAGTAAAGATAGGCATATAACTATTTTTGTAAAATAAATCGATTTTATTTCCATTCTGGAGAATCTTATCATAAAATGAGAGTACAAGAATCTATTGATTTGTCATATGAGTGGGGAATCCCTTCATAACAATTCTAAGCAGGAAGGGAGAGTTGTATTTTGGATATTGAAAGAATTAATGATCATACGATGAAATTTTTTATTACGTACATTGATATAGAGGATAGAGGATTTAATCGTGAAGAAATTTGGTATGATCGCGAACGAAGTGAAGAGCTCTTTTGGGAGATGATGGACGAAGCTCGTGATCATGACGATTTCTTTATTGATGGACCGTTATGGATTCAAGTGCAAGCAGTCGATAAAGGGATTGAAGTACTTGTCACGAAAGCAGAGCTTTCAAAGGACGGACAAAAGCTGGAACTACCGATAGGGGTAGACAAAATTATAGATATTCCTCTAGATGAAGGCATCGAATCATTATTCCAACAAGAATTAGTCGAAGAGGTAGAAGAACAAACAGGAACAAACTTTAATGAAGATGGTACGTTTGGCTTTTTAATTAAATTTAATGATTTTGAAGATGTCATTTCATTAAGTCATCGTCTTATCTTTGAAGATATAAAAGATGAGCTGTATTCATTTGAGGACCGCTATTATGTATATGTGGAATTCGATGAAGTGCTACATGATGAAGAAGAAATCGATCGTATTTTAAGTATTATTTTAGAATATGGAGAAGAATCAACTTTAACAATTCATCGTGTAAGTGAGTATGGAAAACAAATTGTGAAAGAGCATGCGCTTGAAACGATTCGCAATAATTTTCCTGCTAAAACGTAGGCCGATTTCTGTAGTATGAAATCGGCTTTTTATATGAAGAATAGGAAAGCTTTCTTAGTTAGGAGGTAAGAGATGAAAAATACGTTAAAGCTGATTTTCTTTATACTGCTATTGTTCGCATTATTTGTTTCGTTACGTATGTTTATTGATGTAGCATTTTATTCAGATGTGATTGGGATAAAAGATGTTTCGATTTTAGGTATTATTAGTATTTTATTTACAGTATCTGCGTTTTTAATTGGTTGCGTTATTTTCTTAGAAAATCGACATCCATCTAAAACACTTACATGGTTAATTGTTTTAGGGATTTTTCCGGTATTTGGTTTCTTTGCTTATTTATTATTCGGACAAAATTTTCGAAGAAAAAGAATGTTCCAAAAGAAGGCGTTACTTGATGAACAGGCGTTTTTACAATATAAAGGGCATGAAGATTACGAAGAACGAATTTTACGCAATCATAAGCATCAAGAACTGTTATTTCGTTTAGCGGATCGATTAGGAGCTTTAAATATTTCATTTCAAACTGAAACGAGGACATTAACAAATGGAGATGAAACGTTTCGGGCTATTTTAAATGGGTTAAAACGAGCGAAACATCACATTCATATGGAATATTACATTGTGCGTGATGATAAATTAGGAACAGAAATTAAAGATATTTTAATACAAAAATCGAAAGAAGGCGTTGTTGTTCGCTTTTTATATGATGCGGTTGGAAGTTTTAAGTTATCGAAATCGTATATTGAAGAATTAAACGATGCAGGTGTAGAAATGATTCCATTCTTTCCTGTGCGCTTTCCGATTTTAAACGATAAGATTAATTATCGAAATCATAGGAAAATTGTTGTGATTGATGGGAACGAAGGATTTGTAGGCGGATTAAATATCGGTGATGAGTATTTAGGGAAAAATAAATATTTTGGCTTTTGGCGAGATACGCATTTGTATTTACGTGGTGAAGCGGTTCAAAGTTTACAACTTATTTTCCTTCAAGACTGGTTTTATATGACTGGAGAGGCTGTGCTAGCCCCTGAATATTTACAAGCAAAAGCAGTTGAGGGTGATCATTGGGGAGGAGTGCAGCTAGTTGCAGGTGGCCCCGATAATAAGTGGGAAACGATTAAGCATTTATATTTCGCAATGATCGCTTCTGCTCGGAAATCTATTTGGATTGCAACGCCGTATTTTATTCCGGATGATGATATTTTATCCGCATTAAAGGTTGCTGCACTTGCTGGTATTGATGTTCGTTTATTAATGCCGAGTAAACCGGATAAGCGTACTGTCTTTTACGCATCGAGATCGTACTTCCCAGAGCTTTTAGATGCAGGAGTAAAGATATATGAATACGAAAAAGGTTTTCTTCATAGTAAAATTGTCATCGTTGATTCTGATTTAGCTTCAATTGGGACAGCTAATATGGATATGAGAAGTTTTCATTTGAATTTTGAAGTAAATGCCTTTTTATATGATACAGATAGCATTCGAAAACTTGTTCAAGACTTTAAAGATGATTTAGAAGAATCAAGTGAAATTCATGGTGATCATTTTCATAAAAGACGTCTTCATAGACGAATTGTTGAATCAACGTACCGATTATTATCACCTTTATTATAAAAAGAGATGTCCGAAATTGGGACATCTCTTTTTTAAAAGGAATTTGTAACAAATTGTAGAATATAAGGAGCTGAAAGGGTGTGATTACGATATTTATCGCTAAAAGAGAAAACGGTGAAAAAATTCATTTACTCTATAATTGTAATGAAGAGCTTTTGCGCCGTATGCGTCAACAAGAACGATTCTTTTGTGTAGCTTGCGGAAAGGAAGTGCAAATGAAATTAGGGAAACAAAAAAGTTGGCATTTTGCTCATAAAAAAGTGGATTCATGTCTTGCCTTTTATGAAGCGGAATCAAAGTATCATATGCATGGTAAAGAATTGTTATATAGATGGTTCAAACGTCAAAACTTTCAGGTGGATATAGAGTACTACCTCCCAGAAATTAAGCAACGACCAGATATTTTTGTAGAGAGGGCGGGTAGAAAAATTGCAATTGAATACCAATGTGCAAACCTCGCTATAGAGCAGCTGTACAAAAGAACATATTCGTATTGGCAAGCTGGTATACAGGTCATTTGGATCGTTGGTGGAAATCAATTGAAAAAGCAATCTGCATATTGGATGAAATTTTCCTCACTTATGGCTTTCTCCTTACAATCTTATCCTCAGCCACTTCTTATTTTCTTCTGTCCGAAACAAAAATCATTTATGAAATGTGCATTTGTCACTCCCTTTTCTACAAATGTTTTTTTCTCACATACTATATATTTACCAACTGATGCGACTACTTTTGAAATGCTTTTTTCTCCTGTTCCTTTCGGGAAAGAAAGACTGGGTGAAGAGTGGAAGAAGAGAAAGAAAAACTTTCGCCAAAATGCCTTACCGATTTGGAATTATAATTATAAGTCATTATTACGCCTCTTATATCAATTTAAATGTACCCCAGCGAGCTTTCCTTCTGAAATTGGTGTTCCACTCCCTTCTGCATTTGCTTTTCAAACAAACCCATTTATATGGCAAGCTTTTCTATATATGAAGTGTATAGGGGAGCTTGCAGTGGGAGAGTGTATTTCTCTTCAATACGTGTGTAGTTATGTAAAAAGGTATACGAAAAGGCGGATACTTCCGTACTTTTCGCAGCACATATGGAAAATGGCAGTTACTGAATATATGACATTTTTATGCTATATAGGTGTTTTACGTAAAGTGGGAACTTATACGTACCGAAAAATAAGGGATGCCGTGATGTTAAAAACAGAGGAGGAAATTATGAAACATGATGAGATTTGCTTAATACATGCGCTATCTTTATTTGAGGCAAATTTTAACATGAGAGGAGGAAAAGCGGATATAATAAAGAATGATTGTGAAGGAATTACATAAGAAAAAACGAATTGTACTTAAGTAGAGATATTTAAAGGAGGGCTTAAAGAATGTCTGAACAAAACAAAGCGAAAGCATTACCAGATCGCAACGAGATTGAAGAAGCAAGTACGTGGCGATTAGAAGATATTTTCCAAACGGATGCAGAATGGGAAAAAGAATTCCAAGCTATTAAAGAGCTATTACCGAAGTTAACTGAATTTAAAGGGAAACTTGGTGACTCTGCGGACAATTTACTTGAGGCATTGCAATATGAAGATGAAATATCAATGCGATTAGGTAAGTTATATACATATGCTCATATGCGTTACGATCAAGATACAACAAACTCTGTATATCAAGCATTAAATGATCGTGCAACAAATTTATATTCACAAGTATCTAGTAGCACAGCGTATATTGTGCCTGAAATTTTATCGATTTCAGAAGATACATTGCAAACATTCTTGAAGGAAAATAGAGATTTAAGTGTATATGAACATGCATTAGAAGAAATTACACGTCAACGCCCGCACGTATTATCAGAAGCTGAGGAAGCTTTATTAGCAGAAGCATCTGAAGTAATGAGTTCATCAAGCAGTACATTCGGTATGTTGAATAACGCGGATTTAAAATTCCCATCTATTAAAGGGGAAGACGGAGAAGAAATAGAAATTACACATGGCCGTTACATTCAGTTTTTAGAAAGTGATGATCCTCGTGTTCGCAAAGATGCATTTAAAGCTGTATATGAAACGTACGGAAAATTTAAAAACACATTCGCAAGTACGTTAAGCGGAGCAGTAAAACGTAATAATTTCAATGCGCGTGTTCGTAAATATGATTCTGCTCGCCAAGCTGCACTGAGCAATAATAATATTCCGGAAGCAGTATACGATCAACTCGTTGAAACAGTAAATGACAACTTACATTTATTACACCGTTACATCGATATTCGTAAGCGTGCACTAGGACTTGATGAGCTTCATATGTATGATTTATATACACCACTTGTACCAGAAGTGAAAATGAATGTGAAATACGAAGAAGCGCAAGACCTTTTATTAAAATCTTTAAACGTACTTGGTGATGAATATGTTGATATTTTGAAAGAGGCATATGAAAATCGCTGGGTAGATGTGTATGAGAATAAAGGAAAACGAAGCGGGGCATATTCATCTGGTGCATATGGAACAAATCCGTATATTTTAATGAACTGGCATGATAATGTAAATAATTTATTTACACTTGCTCATGAGTTTGGTCATTCGGTGCATAGTTACTATACAAGAAAAACACAACCGCACGTATATGGTGATTATTCCATCTTCGTAGCAGAAGTGGCATCTACTTGTAATGAAGCGCTTCTAAATGATTATTTATTAAAAACGACAGGAGATAAGAAAGAGCGTCTATATTTATTAAATCATTATTTAGAAGGGTTCCGTGGTACTGTATTCCGTCAAACGATGTTTGCAGAGTTTGAACATATTATTCATAAGAAAGTACAAGAAGGACATGCTGTTACGCCAGACATGTTAACGGAAATTTACTATGATTTAAATAAGAAATATTTCGGTGACGCTTTAGTAATCGACGAAGAGATTGGTTTAGAATGGTCTCGTATTCCACACTTCTACTACAACTATTACGTATATCAATACGCAACAGGATTTAGTGCAGCGACAGCTCTATCTAAACAGATTTTAGAAGAAGGACAACCAGCAGTAGAACGTTATATTAACGAGTTCTTAAAAGCAGGAAGCTCTGATTATCCAATTGAAGTGCTGAAAAAAGCAGGAGTAGATATGGCATCTCCTGAACCAGTAAAAGAGGCGCTACAAGTATTTGAAGAGAAATTAAATGAATTAGAAGCATTATTATTTGAAGAAAAGTAATGAAAAAAGACGAGGGATTGTATCCTCGTCTTTTTGTTGAATAGATTCAATGTCGATATTTGTCGGAGAGAAAGGTGAATTTCTTTGTTTTTCTAACTGAAAGGATAGTTTTACGACTGATTTTTAAAATTAAAACCCTTTGAATCGTTTTTTATAATTGAAATAAGAGAGAGTGATAACGATGATTCCGAATAAAAGAGGTAAGGCAATAATTTTAGGAAAAGCTTGTAGTAGAGAGAGGATGTACAAGAAAAAAGAAACGATGACAGCTAGAAAGAGAAGAGCAATATAAGATTTTTTCATAAATAAACCCCCTAAATGACCTTTTTTATAGCTTATTCAAAAATGAAAACGTTTAGAATGTGACAAAAGTGTGAAATTCGACAAAAGGGGTTGTCATTTGACGTCGAATCTTGTAATATAATAAGCGTGAACGAATTCACATACAAACATATACCCCTTTGTTTGAACGTGAAAATTTCTCCCATCCCCTTTAATATTTTTATAAGCCGTAAAGAAGAAGACCTGGTGTTTACACCAGGTCTTTTTCTTTTGCTATCCATTTCCAATAACGTTCGCATTTTACTTCTATCATTTGTACTTTTCGTTTCAGTTGTAATTTTTTTAGTTCGCGTTCAATTTCTTGTTGCGGACAATCATAAATAAATGCTACTTCTTTTGAAGATATAAATTGTGTTGCCTCTAGTAACACTTCTAAAGGTGGTAATGGTTCTGGCTCAATTTCACATTTTACAAGTTCTTTCAATAATTGTACGTATACATCGTAGGAATAATTTCCAGCGATTTTAATACCTTCTTCATCTGAGTTCGCATGAAAAAAGACGAGGGAAGGTATTTCTGTAATATGCATTTCATTCGTGAATTTCAAGTCACACTGGAAAGCTTTTTTTGCACTAGCAGAATGTAGATCTTTTTTAAATTCTTCTACATCAATATTGCTATCTTTCGCACATGCAAGTAATAGTTCGCAGTCAGGGTTTGATACATTTTCAAGGAAAATGTATTCTTGGAGTTTTCGCAAAAACTTCGAACCTGCTTTTCGGCCTTGCAACTCCGCTGCCTTAATTGCCATCGAAACTAAATATGGTGTTGATGATGCTTCTTGCATATGTACCTTTCCATCACATGAAAAACCTTGTAAACTGGTTGTCTTTTCCCACACAAATCGAATATTAGCAGGTTTATTCCATTTGTGTGAGGAAGCGTTCGTTCCATCCACTTTTCCTGTTACGATATGACGAATAGAGAAGTATTTCCCGTATTCAAGCCATAGTTTAATAATAAAAGGCTCAATTTCCCAGCAATCTTTACAAAGTGGATCAATAAATAAATATGCTTCTACAGACTTATGCTCGCATGCGGAAGGAGATGGCATATTTATATGCTTTGCTTCCTGCTTATCCATTACACTTCACCTGTTTCGTTTGGAGTATTAACCATATGCTGAGCGGTTAATGCTAAACGTTCAAAAACAAACTCTCTTATATGACCATGAACTCCAGTATCATCCATTGCTTGCTCCATACATGATAGCCAAGCCTCTGCTCGTTTTGGAGTAATCTCAAACGGAAGATGGCGTGCCCTTAACATAGGATGACCATGTTCTTCAGTGTACAAATTAGGACCACCTAAATATTGTGTTAAAAATTGCTTCTGCTTCCTAGCGGTTTCTGTTAAATCTTCCGGGAAGATGGGAGATAAGTCAGGGTGTTTACTGACATAGGAATAAAATGTATCTACTAATATTGCAATGCATTGTTCACCGCCAATTCCTTCAAATGGTGTCATCGGTTGCTTGCTCATCCTTTATAAACTCCTTTTTCCATGAAATGTATATCTATTGTAGCAATGGAATGTTCGAGAGGGCAAATAAACAGCTTTCTCAAAGATTCTTTGCTTATTCTACGGGTGTAAACTTTTTTAGTGAGATGTATCCACTAGTGAAACATATTCACTAGTGGAATTTTCACTTTAGCGTGCTTTTTTTTGTTTGGCAAGGAAAAAGCGTTTTACTTTGTTATTTGTATGGCGAACAGGTATGTTATGTTGCGTTAATAAATGAATAAATGCAGCTTTTCCTGTTTCTTCATCTTGTACTTCAAATTCAATTTCATAATCATCGTGATTGTAATAGAAACTATGATCAAAGACAAGCGTTCCGCCTTTAAATAATGTTTCTGCTCTTTCTGTTGTTAAACTACCCATATATGTTAAAGCAGAAACAGGAATTTGTAATTTGTGTAATTGATCTACTACTGCTCCTTGAATGATTGTGTTTGTTCCCATCATCATTTTTGCTTCGTCTTCTGTTACGACTTGATGCGTTTCTAATAAACCGATTTCTGCAGGTTGTTTCAACGTTAACGTATAAGTTGCTCCTTTATGACGAATACGAAGTGCAGAGCCAGCTTCTTTTAACGAGAAGTCAGGTGTTTCAAAGTAGTGATTCACTTGTTTTGTAAATGCTTCAATAGAAAACGATTTACATAATGTATCGAATTCTTCTTTTGTAACGATATTTTTGAATTCAATTTCAATTTCTTGTGTCATTGTATAATCTCCTTTTGAAAAATAATTCTTTACACATTATCGCTTTTTCATAAATTTGGTTCAATGTTTTATTTGTTTGCGTCCATGTTATGATACAATAATACTGTTAAGTAAGACAGGAAGTTGAGATGGAGGAGTTAGAGCATGCAAAATAAAATCCAAGTTAAGAGCGTAGAAAAGAGAGAGAATGCTCTTATTTTTTGTGCGGAAAATAGTGAAATAGAGGTAAAGGAGTTAAGTGCGCGTAATCACGTACTTGTAGACTCAGACAATTTATCATTTTTATATATCTTAGAAAATGAATCATCTTTCATTTATGTAAGTATTCCGCACACATGCTGGGAAGCAATGCATGAAGCGATGAATAACGATGTGGTTATGTTCGTTCGCGTGAATGACATTGAAATGGAATTAGAAGGATTAAAAGAAGAAGTAGAATATTTAGTTGAAAATATTGAAGGTAATGCAAATTACGGAGAAGAATTAGTAACTGCTGTAGAAAAAGTATTTCTATAAGCAAATGGATTGATTTTGGTGGTGGTTGAAATGAATCGAAATTGGGAAGAATTTTTAGCACCTTACCACCAAGCGGTGGCAGAGCTAAAAGTGAAACTAAAAGGAATGCGTACTCAATTTGCAATGTTAACAGAGCATTCTCCAATTGAGTTTGTAACAGGAAGGGTAAAGTCGGTTGCAAGTATTATTGATAAAGCGGAGAAGAGAAATGTACCGCTAGACCGATTGAGAGAAGATATGCAGGATATTGCTGGGCTTAGAATGATGTGTCAATTTGTTGATGAGATTAAGCCTGTTGTAGAATATCTTCGAAAACGAAATGACTTTGAAATCGTGGAAGAACGTGATTATGTCACGCAAAAGAAAGATAGCGGTTATCGTTCTTATCATGTTGTCATTAGTTATCCTGTTCAAACGATTCAAGGTGAACAAAAAGTATTGGTAGAAATCCAAATACGCACGCTAGCAATGAACTTTTGGGCAACAATTGAGCATTCTTTAAATTATAAATATAGTGGACGTTTTCCTGAAGATATTAAAATACGATTGCAACGTGCAGCTGAAGCGGCGTTTTTATTAGATGAAGAAATGTCTTCTATTCGTCTTGAAATTCAAGAAGCGCAAAAGGCTTTTTCAAGAAAGCAAGAAACGAAAGATTCCGAATCATAAACTAAAGGGTGTTGGGCGATGAAATTTACAATTATGTCAAAGGGAGATCAATCATCAGATACACTGGCAAGCACGATGAAAGAGTACTTGCTAGATTTTGGATTTATAATGGATGAAAAGGAACCCGATATTGTAATTTCTGTTGGGGGAGATGGAACGCTTTTATATGCGTTTCATCGTTATTATAATCGATTGGATGAAACAGCATTTGTTGGTGTACATACAGGACATCTAGGTTTCTATGCAGATTGGTTACCGACAGAAGTAGAGAAATTAGTAATTGCGATTGCGAAAACACCATTCCAAGTGGTGGAATATCCGCTTTTAGAAGTTATTATTCGCTATGTGAATGGAAGTAAAGAGTCACAGTATTTAGCGATGAATGAGGCGACTGTAAAAAGTGCAGAAGGTACATTAGTAACAGAAGTAGAAATACGCGGAGAATATTTTGAAACATTCCGCGGAGATGGCCTTTGTATCTCTACTCCTTCAGGAAGTACCGCGTATAATAAAGCGCTTGGCGGAGCAATTATTCACCCATCTATTGAAGCGATTCAAATTGCAGAAATGGCGTCCATTAACAATCGTGTATTTCGTACTGTAGGATCGCCACTCGTATTGCCGAAGCATCATACATGTGTGTTAAAGCCAGCTGCAGGAATGAACTTACAAATTACAGTGGATCATTTAACGATGGTTCATCAAGATGTGAAATCAATCCAGTATCGCGTCGCAAACGAGAAAGTACGATTTGTTCGTTTCCGCCCATTCCCGTTCTGGAAACGAGTTCGTGACTCGTTTGTTGCAGATAAATAGAAAGGGTTATATATTTGAACAGATTTACATTGAAATGGGATATAGGGCCGGCTGAAGAGGGAACTTTAGTTAGGGAATTTTTGAAAACGAAAGGTATTTCTAAAGCCGCTTTAACGGATATAAAGTTTCATGGCGGAGCAATTGAAGTAAATGGTCAACATGCGAGTGTTCGTCATCAGTTGCGTGCTGGTGAAGAATTACGTGTCTTTTTTCCAGTGGAGGAAAGAAGTGAAGGGATGATGGCAGAAGATATTCCTTTATGCATTATATATGAAGATGACGCGGTTCTTATCATTAATAAAGAGGCGAATATGTCAACGATTCCGTCTAGAGAACATCCGGCAGGAAGTGTTGCCAATGCGCTGTTATCTCATTATGATAAGCAGCATCTTGCAAGTACAGTGCACATCGTAACACGTTTAGATCGTGATACTTCGGGGCTTATGCTTATTGCAAAAAATCGTTTCGTGCATCACCTTTTATCGAAGCAGCATCAACAAAAAGCTGTGAAACGAACGTATGAAGCAATTGTTCACGGAAAGATTGTAGAACGAGAAGGAATGATTGATGCACCAATTGGTCGAAAATCTGATAGCATTATTGAGCGAATGGTTTGTGAGGATGGACAAAGGGCAGTTACTCATTTTAAAGTAATTGATAGTACATATCATAAGACACATGTAGCGCTTGAGCTTGAGACAGGAAGAACGCATCAAATTCGTGTGCATATGGCTCATATAGGACATCCATTACTTGGTGATAGCTTATATGGAGGGAGAAGGGATGAAATGAAACGGCAAGCACTTCATAGTAAATCTTTGACGTTTTATCATCCTATTTTAGAGAAAGAGATGTCTTTCACTATAAAGCTTCCAAGCGATATGCAAGAAGTGTTGCGGCATACTTAAAAAGGGAACAAAATTCTTATATTATAAAGAATTTTGTTCCCTTTTTTCTTAGCGGAATAATATTAAAATTTGGTTTTCACCCGTACGCTTTATAACGAAAAATCCACTTTCGGCTTTTGTAGCAATGCCATTGTCATTTGGAAGACAAAATCCATGTGCTTCGCAAGTTCCGTCATCACGTACTAACATTTGTCCAATTAATCCGACAGGAAGCCACTCGGCGCGATCTTTTCTTGCTACATATTTGCGAGTTGGATCCCATTCTGTATTTAAAAGAGGTTGTATTTCTTCGGTTTCCGTCCATACATATTGGCGTTTTCCAAAGTTATCTGTTTTATAACGTTTTTCCCAACTTAAAGCCCCGCTATTTCCTATAAGGGCAGGGGTTGCACTAGATATTCCTAAAATGAACGAGTCGTGTGAAGTAGCTATCCGAATTTTTTCTTCGCTACTAAATGTAACGAAATAACCGACATCAATAGGTTTATGATCTTCGGTTTCAAACATTTGTGCAAAATCCGTTCCACTTGCATTGTAAGACGCACCCTCAATGTACATTTCTCCATTATGGGCAAGCCATTTAGCCCCGATATTATGGTCGGTGTCGCTTACACCATTTGCAATAAACCAAGAATAAGCTTCTTCTGCAGTGCCGAAGCGCCCCATAATATGGCTACCTGCAAAATGAGCTGTTGATGTATGATGACCTTCCGCATGAGAAGAGGATCCGTTAGCGATAGTTGCGGTTCCTTCTGCGTGTGCTGCTTCGCCTAAAGCAATCGTCTGTTTACCCTCTGCATGAGAATAAGCTCCGCCTGCTGTCGTTTCACTTCCCTCACTATGCGAACTATGTCCAGTTGCTTTTGAGTTTGATCCCTCTGCATGAGAGAAAGAACCTTTTGCGTGTGTTAATAAGCCTTCCGCATGTGCTGCCATGCCCTCCGCATGAGAGTGAAGCCCTTCCGCATATGCATATCGGCCGCCCCTTTTAACTTTTGTATTTTCAGGTGTAGGTGTCTCAATTATGAGTGGTTTTTCAGTTTGTATATCATTCGATGAAGCCAATGCCTCTTTTATTTTTTTTACTTTGTTTATAATAGCAGCTGGAATTTCTGGTTCCACTTTTTTATTTATTGCTACAGAAATATTTTCTTCCGTCTTTTCTTCTGTTTGATTAGAATGTATTACCTGTTCATCTTGATTTGAGAGCTGTTTATTTTTTTGTTGCATCTTTATTTTTCTGCGATCGATTATGCGGCTCATCACAGCATTTTCTAAAGAGACATATGTTGGTTTTACTTTGCTTTTTTTTGATGACTCTTGTTCTTCCAGTTCTTCTATCGCTGCAGCCCGAATACTACACCAGTTGTTAATTCCGTACATGGGCAGATATAAAGGGGGAAATTTTCTTTTTTGTTTAGAAGATTTTTTCTTCATTCTGTCACCTCCTGCGACATTATATGTAGTGTAATTAAAAAAAGATGCACTTTATTGCATCTTTTTTTAATTACTTTACCTAGTTTTATATGAGATCTGCCTAAATAATACGGTAATCTTTCGCTAAGTAAGGTAGTTATGAAATTGGACGGAATTTCTCAGCGACAAAAGGTAAAGAAGAAGGAACAGAGATAGTCTCCATTTCAGGATAACGTAATCCGGTTAATTTGCCACCAAATACAGCACCAGTATCAATATTGACTGTCTGATTGACGAATCGAGGTTCTGCTACTGGTGTATGTCCATATACAATCCAAGCTTGCCCCTTGTACTCTTGCGCCCAATCGCGACGGACAGGTGAGCCATCGGCATGCTTTTCTCCTGTAATATCGCCATATAATACAAAGGTTTGTACTTTTTTATCTCGTCTTCCTATGTAATCTTGCCGAATCCCAGCGTGACATACGATTACTCTTTTTTCATCTAGTATGTGGTAGAGGGGTGATTGTTCATAAAGAGTGATAAACTTTTCTTTTATAATGATTTGCTTATGAGAAGGAAGTGCCTCATATTCAGCAACAGTTGTTTCAAGTCCGTGAGCGACTGTTACATTACGCCCAAGGAAAAATCGATATAGTTTATTACAGTGATTTCCAGGAGCGTAATAAGCTTCTTTTTTATGTATGACAAGTTCCCATACAATTTCAATCATACGTAATGAATGAGGACCACGGTCTGTAATATCGCCAACGAATGCAAGTTTACGTTGGTCAGGGTGAACCGGTAGACCGCTACTCCAGTTATATCCTAGCTTCTCTGTTAAATTTTGAAACTCTTGGAAGCATCCATGAATATCTCCTATAATGTCATATTTCATATTTAAACCTCCATCGTATTTTTCATTAGTATATCTGAAAAAGGATAGAGATAAAAATATAGCGTTTTTGTGTTGTTCATTTAAACATAAAGATTTTCGTTCTTGAGCGAACATTTAAAATGAATCCAATCGCAATCATGTATGTAAGCAGTGAACTTCCTCCGTAACTCATAAGAGGTAATGTTATCCCTGTAATGGGGAGTAATCCGATTGTCATCCCGATATTTTGGAATACTTGGAAAGTAAACATTCCGATTGTACCAGCGCAAATGTAACTACCGAAAGGGTCATTACTTTCTAAAGCAATATGAATCATTCGAAAAATGAGTAAGAAAAAAAGAGAAATAATGACACTTGCGCCTAGAAATCCAAATTGTTCAGCGACATTAGTGAAAATAAAATCTGTATGTGGTTCTGGAAAATATACTTGTCCATTTTCCCACCCTTTTCCTTGCATTTCTCCGGATCCAGTCGCTAAGAATGCTTGTCTTAATTGATAGCCTTGTGCATCATATTTGTAAGGTGCTAACCATCCGTAGAAGCGATTTAATTGATATTCTTTTAAAATGTGTGCTTTAAAGAAATCTGTGTGAGTAAAAAAAATATATATTAATGTAGATCCAGCAACGAAAGTACCTGAAACTAATCCAAAAATAAAACGCCATCGTATGCCAGAAACTAGTATCATTGCTGCAAGCATCGCTGAAATGACCATTGTGTTTCCTAAATCTGGTTCTTTTGCAATAAGTAGTAGTGGTGGCAAGCTTGTCGCAAATATTTTTCCAAGTAGTAAAAAATCATCATGTATCGTTTGGGAAAAATATTTCTCATTATGATTTGCTATAATTCGTCCAATGACGATAATTAAAAACAATTTCATAATTTCAGAAGGCTGAAAATTTCCGATGCCTGGGAGCCTGTACCAAGCGGTAGCGCCTTTAATTGTAACGGCACCTGGTACTTGAAGTTCTAGCCCAATAAGTAGTACCATTGCAAAGCTGTACAAATACCAAGCAATTTTTTGATAACGATCGAAGTCGATAATCATAATAACACCAATGGCTATAAATCCAATGAAATACCATTGGATTTGCTTTAGTACAAAATTGACGTTTTGTAAAAATGGCGGTAAAGAGGCTTGCGCACTTGCAATAGCACAACAACTAACAATCCCAATGGCAAATAAAATAAATAGTAATACGTAGTCTATTTGATATTGAGAATTTGGATCTTTCAATGTAGGTATTCCTTTCTACTGCTCTTTATAGTAATGGATTTTATCCCGCATTAATGGGCAGTAATACCCCCACCTCAAAATTCAGCGAAAGCGAAGAAGTTAGGTGGGGGATCAACTGGCCGTAAAAGCCCGATTGGTGAGAGCTGATTAAAGTTTCACTTTATAGTATGAGAAAGAATGTATGAACTATACGAATGATTCACATATAGTCCATACACTTTTAATTTTGCAGAGTAGTTTAATTGTTTAGCTCTTTAATAATTATATCCAAACAATGAGAGAGACGTACATGTGCGTCAGGAAAAATATCTAGTTGATGAAGATAGTATTTTAAGGAACTTTTACACCATTGGTAAGCACTAAGTAGAGCTGCTCTATAGTCCGTAGTATTTTGTAAAAAGCCATATTCTTTTGCTGTTATAACAAGGTGTGTGAAATCTTCACAACCTTGAAGGAGCTTATTGTGTATTTGTTGTCCAGCATGGTAGCGAAATTGACTTAAAGGCTCAGAAATGTATATTGCATTTCCTTTAGAAAGTAAAGAAATCCATGAGGCCATATCAACACTACAAGAATATTGTCGCTCTTTAAGGGTGCCAAAAGGTTCAGTGAGCAATTCCTTTCGGAACAAAGTAGTTGTAGGCTCACCGATAATGTTGTGTCCGCCCTTTAACATCCAATTACCTAAAAATATCCCGTTTAATGGGGTGTCTTCACTATATAACCTTTGTGTTGGATGGGAATCACCTATTAGATTTCCATGATCATCAATGCGTACTCGATAAGAAGTAACAAGAGCAAGATTTTTATTGGGATCTTGCTCAAAATAGGTCATCATTTTTTGTATTTTATGCTTATAAAACACGTCATCGTCCATTAAAAAATTTATATACTCACCATTTGATTTTTCTATGAGCATAAGGTCATTGTGAAATTGTCCTAGAGTAGGGGTATTTCGAATGTATGTTATATTTTTATAATTTGGTAAGTATTGTTCACGTATTAAAGTTGCTGTTTCATCATTTGTACTATCATCTCCGATGATGATTTCAATATTTGAATAAGTTTGTGCCAATGCACTTTCTAGAGCAATTTTGAAATAATGAGGCCGATTATAAGTAGGAATAAGGATGGAAACGAGAGGTGGATTTTTTTCATTCATCATACATAACTTCCTTTCAGAAGCTTTTTTTTGTAAGAACAATATCTTGGTAACTTGTATATTCATGTCTGCCGCACCATAAACCGTAATGCGGCTTATTGATTATTTCTAGGCCGTACTTATTCAATAGATTGCAAATATCTGTCTCAGGATAAGCAACTGCGAAATTCGGAATATCTTTATTTACAACGTAGCAATTTTCGATTCGATGATAAAAACCTAATGTACTTTGTCCTGCATTTAAATAATAGGACGATTCAGGGTTTATAAGAAAGAATGTAATGAAACATCTCCCGTCTTTTTTTAATACACGTACAATTTCAGATACGTAATGTTCTAATTCTTTTGGGAGAAGATGTGTAAATACAGAAGTTAAAAAGATAAAATCGAATGTTCCGTCTTCATAGGGAAAACGATATTGAGAGGCATCTTCTTTTCCTTCCGGATTATAGAATTGATTGTATATGTCAACATGTTCAAAGTGAAAATTATTACGCATAGTTGAAATGTTATTTTGACACCAAGTAATTCCATCTTTAAACAAATCAAATCCATAATACGCTCCATCATCATTTAAGTAATTCATTAATGGTACAGCCATTCGGCCGACACCGCAGCCTACATCTAATACTTTTTCATTTGATTTTAAAGCGCCAATTTGAATAAAATGCTTTAGGAACTCTTTTCCAACCTTTTTGAAGTCGCCACCTACATATTGGACGAGTTCAGGAGGGGGGAGTAAAGTCATTTCTTTGTTAAATTCGCTCATGAGTATACCCCTTTCTTATGTGAGAATATGCAGTAACTCTATTAATGAAATTTTCAATTTGTAGTGAGAGAACACAGGAAAACAATTATTATATGTAGGGAGATTCCGAAAAAGAATACTTAATTGGATCAGAAGTAAGAGAAGAATGAGTGAAAATGGAATCTCCTATAGATTAAATCTTTTTTATTCTTTTCTCCAATAAACGCCAAATACATCAATTTTAGTAATAGGGGCTTTTAAATTCCGTTGATTTCTAAAGTCTGTCACAGCCTCAGCGCATGGTGGTAGCCCGTAGTCATCGATAATTATATAGCCACCTTTAGAAACTTTATCATATAAGTTCACGAGACCATCCATGGTGGATTCATACATATCACCATCAAGCCGTGCAATTGCTATTTTTTCAATTGGTGCTGTTGGTAAAGTATCTTTAAACCAACCTTTTAAAAATTTCACTTGATCATTTAGTAAATCATATTTTTTGAAATTCTCTTGTACTTGTTCTAAAGAGACGCGTAAGTAATCGAATGTGTGTAAATAATCACCGTAATCTTTTGGATATTGCTCTAGATTCGGTGCTGGCAAACCTTCAAATGAATCTGCAACCCACACATTACGATCCGTAATGTTGTTTGCTTGTAAAAAACCATTCATAAAAATGCATGATCCTCCGCGCCATACACCTGTTTCAATAAAATCACCTTCTATATTTTCACGAACAACGGTTTCCATCGCCTCTTGTAATTGGTTCATACGTTCTCGACCAATCATGCTATGTGCTGCTCTTGGCCAATCCATTCCATCATGACGTTCACTTTTTGAGACATTTGGTTTTACAATTTTTAAGTTATGGTTTTCGGCATATTGCTTAATGAATAAAGGGAGGGGGACTGTAACTGGTTCGAATTCTAGTTCTTTCGAAATATGTAGAGATGCGGGTAAGTATGCCTCATATTCTAACCATATTTCAAATAAAATTGTCTTCTTTAGCAATTCGAGATAAAGCTGAACAGCAGATTTACTTTCCATATTTGTGCCTCCTGCAAAATGTCATACAACAATATGATTATGTAGGTACCGAATGTTTCATGATTGAATTTGAAATTGAAAAAAGCAGTAAAACTGATATCAGTTTTACTGCTAAGTAAAAATTAAGCAACCTTTTCAATAATAATGGATGCACTCGTGCCAAGAGCTAATGATAGCCCAAGCCCTGTAACAATTACTTCAACTAATGATGGAGTTGTCGTAATTTGCGTAATTGCTTGAATAACGATAGGTGCTCCGAGTGAGATTAAACTCGATCCAGTACCTGGTACAGGTACTCCATTCACTTGGATTGTAAGACCTCCTAATAGACTTGCAGTTGCAGTGTTAGCGATAACAGTGATTTTATAGAATCCAGTTTCACTAATTACGAAAGTATCAGCATCTAATTGAGAAATTGCTGTACCAAACTGAGATCCAACAGTATTAAATGGTACTGGATCATTAATTCCTAAATCTAAAGAAATCCCACCGGAGTTAAATGCGTATAGTCCTGCTGGAAGTCCTAGTCCTGATGGTCCAGTCGGTCCAGTCGGTCCAGTAGCCCCAGTCGGTCCAGTAGCTCCAGTAGCTCCAGTGTCACCAGTCGGCCCCGTAGGTCCAGTAGCTCCAGTGTCACCAGTCGGCCCCGTAGGTCCAGTAGCCCCAGTGTCACCAGTCGGCCCCGTAGGTCCAGTAGCCCCAGTGTCACCAGTCGGCCCCGTAGGTCCAGTAGCCCCAGTGTCACCAGTCGGCCCCGTAGGTCCAGTAGTCCCAGTGTCACCAGTCGGTCCAGTCGGCCCCGTAGGTCCAGTCGGCCCAGTCGGCCCCGTAGGTCCAGTCGGTCCAGTTGGCCCGGTAGGTACAGTCGGCCCCGTAGGTCCAGTCGGCCCAGTCGGCCCGGTCGGCCCAGTCGGAAGGGTAAACGGTGGTATCGGTGGTAATGTAGGTCCTACAAGATTAGGGTCAAATGCACTAGCTGATAAAGATTCATCGGGATTTAATCCATTTGAATAATTATTATTTGACATAAATTCACCTCCATAAAGCGTTCATTATATAGTAGATGCAAAACCGAAAGAAAATGACACGGACATTTGAATTATTGAAAAGAAATCTTAAACTACTTGAACAATTTAAAAAAATGGAAAGTTTAGTATATGTATAACATATGATTGATTTGGAAGAGGGTGATTATGTTGAACAAGCAAGGAATTACAATTAGTTTATGTATGATTGTTCGAGATGAGGAGGAGACAATAGCCCGTTGTTTAGACACAGTTGAAAAAATTGTGGATGAAATTATAGTGGTTGATACAGGCTCCGTCGATCGAACGAAAGAAATCGTAGAGAAATACACTTCTAACATATATGATTTCCAGTGGATTGATGATTTTGCAGCAGCAAGAAATTTTTCTTTTTCAAAAGCGACGCAAGAGTATATATTGTGGCTAGATGCAGATGACGTATTATTAGAAGATGCTCAAGAAGCATTGAAACTTTTAAAAAGAGAATTAGATCCTAAAATTGATGCTGTTTCGATGCCTTATCATCTTGCAATGGATTCTAACGGGAAACCTTTATATTGTACAAAAAGAAATCGACTTGTAAAGCGTGAAAAACAATTTCAATGGTTTGGAAAGGTTCATGAGTATTTAGCTATTTCTGGTGAGGTTTTTAGTAGTAATGTTGCTATTACACATAAAAAAGAAAAAAAAGTAACAGATCGTAATTTGAAAATTTTTCAAAATACTGTAGCTGCAGGTGAAGAATTGAGTCCGAGAGATTTATTTTATTACGCAAATGAATCTACGGATAACCAAAAATATGATGATGCAGTTCTTCTATATGAAACATTTCTTAATCAAGACGAAGGATGGTATGAAGAAAAAATTTATGCATGTGGTAAACTAGGAGATTGCTATGCGAAGCTCGGAATGTGGGAGAAGGCAATCGAATCTTGTGTGAAGTCGTTTCGGTATGACGTCCCTAGAGGAGAGAATTGTACAAGAATAGGATATATATATATGGAACAAGAAAAATATAATGAAGCGATATTTTGGTTTAAACTTGCAACGGAAGTACCAATGGCAACGGAAAGTCCTTTCCATAGTCCAGCTAGCTACACATGGCTACCCTATTTACAAATGTGTATTTGTTATAGCAGGTTAGGAGAGCAGGATAAAGCGTATTATTACAATGAATTAGCAGCTTCTTATGTTCCGAATAATGCTGCAATTGAATATAACCGTAAATATTTTCGGGGGGTTTTTGATAAACCATATAAAGTGTAATGGGTTTCGTTTTTTAGAAATGATGTATCTTTATTCTAACTCTAATAGATTGGTTATATATTAGAGTATCGGTAACGTAACCAATATAGATAAAAGATTTTATACTGCTATTTGTGGGCTAATAATCATTGGGGGATGAACAAAATCTGCACTTTATAGAATTCATATGAGATTTATATTTCTAATTCAATTTGCATAAGGAGTGTGTGAAATGAATCGCGAAAAAAGTTCTTTATATGAAGAAAAATCCGAGCATTATTATAATGCAGCGAATCCGAATTTATTAAAGCATATAAAAAAGGAATGGAAAGAAGTTCTTGATATTGGTTGCTCGAGCGGTGCATTGGGAGCGGCTATTAAAGAAAATGGTACACGTGTATCAGGAATTGAGGCATTTCCAGAGGCGGCAGAAAAAGCGAAAGAAAGACTAGATCATGTTATTTTAGGGGATATAGAAAAAATAGATCTTCCTTATGAGGAGGGACAATTTGATTGCATCCTATTTGGAGATGTATTAGAGCATTTATTTGATCCGTGGGCTGTGATAGAAAAAGTAAAGCCATATATAAAGAAAAATGGTGTGATTTTAGCAAGTATACCAAACGTTGCTCATATTTCAGTATTAGCTCCCTTACTTGCCGGAAATTGGACGTATACAGAATATGGTTTATTAGATAAAACACATATTCGTTTCTTTACATTTAATGAAATGCTAAGAATGTTTTTAAAAGCAGGATATGTTATTAGTAAAGTAGATCGTGTATATGTTGATCATAAAATGTATGAGCCACTTATTGAGGAGTTATATGGAATTTGTAAAAAATATCGTCTTGGAAGTGGCTTCATGGCTGAGACAGTTGTATTTCAGTATATTATTGAAGCTGAAAAATCACAATTATGAGTACTGCAGACAAAACAATATTATTTGTTACATGTATAAATGATCGGAAATTGTATGCAAACTGCGTTCGACATATATTGCAATTGTTAGTACCGCCAGGGTATATTGTACAATTTATGCCGATTCGAAATGCGAAAAGTATGACGAGTGGATACAATCAAGCCATTTCGCATCCAGCGAAGTATAAAGTGTATTTACATCAAGATGTTTTTATTATAAATAGGGCTTTTTTATACGGATTACTTCAATTATTTGAGGAACATGAACACCTTGGTATGATTGGGATGGTTGGAGCGCAATATGTTCCTCCGACTGGTGTATGGAACGAAGGGCGTGGAATTGTAGGAAAGGTCATTGGTTATATGAATGATTTGTTTTATATGGCAAGTTTAGAACAACCGTATCATGAATCAAAAACATTTATTCCTGTAGAATGTATTGATGGTTTATTAATGGCCACACAATATGATGTTCCGTGGCGAGAAGACTTATTTGACGGATTTGATTTTTATGATGTATCTCAATCATTTGAATTTAGAAAAGCAGGATATACAGTTGGTGTACCTGTACAGCGTGATGCTTGGTGTATCCATTATCATTTTGATGTGAATATGACGAACTATGAAAAGTATCGGAAAATATTTGTGGAACAATATATGTCAGATGTAAATAAGGAAGAATAAAAGGGGGGACAAAAATGAAAGATCATACAATATTAGTCGTTATCTGTGTAAATAATGAGGAGCTTTTCAAACAATGTGAGAGCCAAATAAGAAACATTTTTGTTCCCCCAGGTTATGTCGTGCAAATTTTTCCGATACGAGATGCACAAAGTATGGCAAGTGCATACAACCGAGCCCTTTCATATCCAGCGAAATACAAAGTGTATATACATCAAGATACATATCTTATTAATCGAGACATGTTTTCTACACTTATATCTCTTTTTAAAGAAAATGAAAAGCTTGGTTTAATAGGAGTCGCTGGGGCTCAGTTTTTACCGAATAACGGGATATGGTGGGAAGGAAAAAATTTAGTAGGGAAAGTGATTGAGTATAGAAGACAGAATTATCAATTATTAAATTTAGATCAGGTTTTTTATGGTAATCAACCATTTTTGTCAGTTCAGGCAATTGATGGCTTATTCATGGCAACGCAGTATGATATTCCGTGGCGAGAAGATTTGTTTCAAGGGTTTCACTTTTATGATGTGTCACAGTCTTTAGAGTTTCAAAGGGCTGGTTATTTAATTGGTATCCCAAATCAAGCAAATTTATGGTGTATTCATTACAACGGGGATGAGTTTGATGCGGATACATATGAGAAGTACCGGAAAGTGTTTGTAGAACATTACAAAGATATATTATCTCCATCATAAAGGAGAGATGCAAAGTGAAAGGAATTATTTTAGCAGGTGGTACTGGATCGAGATTATATCCAATAACGAAAGTAACGAATAAACATTTACTTCCTGTTGGTCGGTATCCAATGATTTATCATGCGGTATATAAGCTAAAACAATGCGATATTACAGATATTATGATTATTACAGGTAAAGAGCATATGGGGGATGTTGTTAGCTTTTTAGGGAGTGGTCATGAATTTGGGGTTTCCTTTACGTATCGTGTGCAAGATAAAGCGGGCGGGATCGCACAGGCGTTAGGGCTTTGTGAAGATTTCGTCGGGAATGATCGTATGGTAGTTATATTAGGGGATAATATTTTTTCAGATGATATTCTTCCGTATGTTGAAGAGTTTGCAAATCAAGAAGAAGGTGCGAAAGTGCTATTGCAATCTGTAGAAGATCCCGAAAGATTTGGCGTAGCACATATTCAAAACCGAAAAATAGTTGAAATTGAAGAAAAGCCGAAAGAGCCGAAAAGTTCTTATGCGGTTACGGGAATTTATTTGTATGATTCGAAAGTCTTTTCTTATATTAAAGAATTAAAACCTTCTGCGCGGGGAGAACTTGAAATTACAGATATAAATAATTGGTATTTAAAACGAGGGGTACTTACTTATAATGAAATGAGCGGTTGGTGGACTGATGCGGGAACTCATGCTTCGCTTCAAAAGGCGAATACGTTAGCGCGTGATATTAATTTTGGGAAACAGTTTAACGGAGAATAGGTGAGAATATGAAAGTTGTAGAAACAAATTTTACCGATGCAAAATTGTTAGAACCGAGGTTGTTTGGAGACGAGCGTGGCTTTTTTTCAGAGAGTTATAATAAGCAGGTGCTAGAAACATTAGGGATAACGTATTCATTTGTACAGGATAACGTATCTTATTCGGCTAAGGCAGGAACGATTCGGGGACTACACTTTCAAAAAAAACCGAAAGCACAAACGAAACTCATTCAAGTTATGCAAGGGGCAATTTATGATGTTATCGTTGATTTACGAAAAAAATCACCAACATTTAAACAATGGAAAGGATATATTTTAAGTGCAGATAACCATCGGCAATTACTAGTGCCAAAAGGGTTTGCGCATGGATTTTGCACGCTTGTTCCGCATACTATCGTTATGTATAAAGTAGATGAATATTATAGCGCAGAGCATGACTCAGGATTACTTTGGGAAGATAAAGATTTAGCAATTCCTTGGCCAGTAACCGATCCTATATTGTCCGATAAGGATCAGATATTACCATTATTAGAGGAATATGAAGATAGTTTTTAAGTAGGAGCGTTGTTTATGAATATATTAGTAACAGGTGGGGCTGGATTTATTGGAAGTAATTTCGTTCATTACATGCTACAAAGTTATGAAACATATAAAATTATTAATTACGATGCATTAACATATAGCGGGAATTTAAATAACGTAAAATCTCTTCTGGATCACCCGAATTACTCTTTTGTAAAGGGAGAAATTCAAAATGGAGAGCTATTAGAACACGTTATAAAAGAGCGGGACGTACAAGTGATTGTAAATTTTGCAGCTGAATCACATGTGGACCGTAGTATTGAAAATCCGATTCCTTTTTATGATACAAATGTAATTGGGACGGTCACTTTATTAGAACTAGTTAAAAAATATTCGCATATAAAACTTGTGCAAGTATCAACGGATGAAGTGTATGGCTCTTTAGGAAAAACAGGGAAGTTCACAGAGAAAACGCCGTTAGCTCCAAATAGTCCATATTCTTCAAGTAAGGCGAGCGCGGACATGATAGCTCTATCTTACTATAAAACATATCAATTACCGGTTATAGTAACGCGTTGTTCTAACAATTATGGACCGTACCAGTATCCTGAAAAATTAATTCCATTAATGGTTACGAATGCACTAGAAGGAAAAAAACTACCGTTATATGGTGATGGTTTAAATGTAAGAGATTGGTTACATGTAACGGATCATTGCAGTGCGATTGACGTTGTTTTGCATAAGGGACGTGTCGGAGAAGTATATAATATAGGTGGAAATAATGAAAAAACAAATGTAGAAGTTGTGGAACAAATTATTACTCTTTTAGGAAAAACAAAAAAAGACATTGAATATGTTACAGATCGTTTAGGGCACGATCGTCGTTATGCGATTGATGCAGAGAAAATGAAGAATGAATTTGATTGGGAACCGAAATATACGTTTGAACAAGGATTACAAGAGACGGTGAAATGGTATGAAAAGAATAAGGAATGGTGGAAACCACTAAAAGATTAGTAAGGGGCATGTTAAATGAAAGAGAGGGTTATCATAACAGGAGCAAACGGTCAATTAGGAAAGCAACTATTTGAAGAGTTAGACTCTGAAGAATATGATATATATCCATTTGATAAAAAGTTATTAGATGTGACAAATATATCCCGAATACAACAAGTGGTACAAGAAATAAAACCACATATAATTATTCATTGTGCTGCCTATACGAAAGTAGATCATGCGGAGAAAGAACAGGATCTTGCATATAGAATAAATGCAATCGGAGCTCGAAATGTAGCGGTTGCTTCACAATTAGTAGGGGCGAAGCTAGTTTATATTAGTACTGATTATGTATTTCAAGGCGCCAGACCAGATGGATACGACGAATTTCATAGTCCAGCGCCGATAAATATATATGGGGCCTCTAAGTATGCGGGGGAGCAGTTCGTCAAAGAGTTACATAATAAATATTTTATCGTTCGCACATCGTGGCTATATGGTAAATATGGGAATAATTTCGTGAAAACGATGATGCGATTAGGAAAAGAAAGAGATGAAATATCTGTTGTAGCGGATCAAGTTGGCTCTCCTACGTATGTGGCGGATTTGAATATGGTTATTAATAAGCTCATTCATACTTCTTTATACGGTACATACCACGTATCAAACAGAGGCTCATGCTCTTGGTTTGAATTTGCACAAAAGATATTTTCGTACGCCAATATGAAAGTGAATGTATTACCTGTTTCAACGGAAGAATTCGGGGCTGCGGCTGCGAGGCCCAAATATTCTATTTTTCAACATAACATGCTAAGATTAAATGGTTTTTCACAAATGCCGTCTTGGGAAGAAGGATTAGAGCGGTTTTTTATAGAAACCAAAAGTCATTAACAAATTTCTGTTAATGACTTTTTTGTTTGCCTTTAAGCGGTTTTATGGTACTATAATTATAGTATCAGGTACTAATAACAAGTATAAGTATTTCTGGGAGGATATATCATGGAACTATTACAAGGGAAAACATTTGTTGTTATGGGCGTTGCGAACCAAAGAAGTATTGCATGGGGAATAGCTCGCTCTTTGCATAATGCAGGTGCAAAATTAATATTCACATATGCAGGAGAACGTTTAGAAAGAAACGTTCGTGAATTAGCGGACACATTAGAAGGACAAGAATCACTTGTATTACCTTGTGATGTAACGAATGATGAGGAACTTACAGCTTGCTTTGAAACAATTAAACAAGAAGTAGGTACTATTCACGGTGTAGCACATTGTATTGCTTTTGCAAATCGCGATGACTTAAAAGGTGAATTTGTAGATACTTCTCGCGATGGATTTTTACTTGCACAAAATATTAGTGCATTCTCTTTAACAGCTGTAGCAAGAGAAGCAAAAAAAGTAATGACAGAAGGCGGAAATATTTTAACGTTAACATACCTTGGCGGCGAGCGCGTTGTGAAAAATTATAACGTTATGGGTGTTGCGAAAGCTTCATTAGAAGCGAGCGTGAAATATTTAGCGAACGATTTAGGTCAACACGGTATTCGTGTTAACGCTATTTCTGCAGGACCAATTCGTACGTTATCTGCAAAAGGTGTAGGCGATTTCAACTCAATCTTAAGAGAAATTGAGGAGCGCGCACCACTTCGTCGTACAACAACGCAAGAAGAAGTTGGCGATACAGCAGTATTCCTATTCAGTGATTTAGCTCGCGGTGTAACAGGAGAAAACATTCACGTTGATTCAGGGTATCATATCCTAGGATAAATATAATATTAAATTTTAAAGGACAATCTCTAAATGATGAGATTGTCCTTTTTATTTGTTCTGAGAAAGAACGATTTTTAACGAAAGTTCTTATCAGGTGATGAATATAACTATAATAGTACACGATTTATTTAGCTACGTATGGAAGTGGGAGGGACGAGTGTGAAGAATAAAAATAAAAGTTCAACAGTTGGAAAACCGTTGTTATATATCACGCAAGTAAGTTTAGAACTTGCTGCACCGAAAATAAAAAGGATTATTCTGACAAACTTTGAAAATGAAGATCAAAAAGAGCAAAGTAATAAACAAGAAAATATTGTAAGCAGTGCTGTGGAAGAGGTAATAGAGCAAGAACAACAAGAAGAGCAGCAAGTGGAAGAAAAAGTAGAAAAAATAGAAGAAAAAGAAGAACACGCAGAACAAGAAGAGGAAGAACTAGAACCAGTAAGAACTGTCCCGTATAATAAATCATTTAAGGATATGAATAATGATGAAAAAATTCATTTTTTACTAAACCGCCCTCATTACATTCCGAAAGTAAGGTGCAGAATAAAAACAGCTACAGTCTCATATGTTGGATCGATTATATCGTATCGGAATGGCATTGTATCTATTATGCCTCAAAATAGTATGAGAGATATTAGGTTGTCTATAGATGATATCCAATCGATTAGTATGGCCGGTTTTTAAATATGTAAAGGTGGTAGAAAGCTTCTACCACCCCAATAGTTTTTTAGTTTACTTAACGATAGAAACGTCGCGTAAGCATTGAATCGCACAGAAACAGCTTAAATCAACAGTAATACAAGTAGTTGTAGATATTAATCTTGCATTTGGTACAGCTAAAAACGTACAAATTGGATCGTCACCAGGTGGTACCGGAGAACTGTCACCTAAAACTACAGTTAATACACGTAGTACAGCACAGCTATCGTCATCTACACTTTCCACACGGAAAATTGGAGAACGGCAGCTAGTAAGGCTTGATGATGGTGCAAATGCTTCAAAAGGTTCTCCAGTTTTTGTGTATAAAATAAAAGGGCGTGTATTAGCTACTGATGCAGTATTGTGTGCACCTAAGAATGGGATTTCACAACCAGATCCACATGTTGTTGTAGAACAATCTTGTAATTCATTGATGAATTTTACAACGTCAACTACACAATGAGAAGAGCCATGGTGTTTATTTTCGTTACAACTCATTAATGTCACTCCTTATCTTCTTGTTTGTATTTACATTAATAAGATATTGGAGTCGAGGAGATTTGGTCACAATCTCAAGACCTTTTTTTTTAAATAGGCGAAAGAGGATAAGGGAAGGTGGAATCATGCTGTTTACAAGCTGGCTTTTATTTTTTATTTTTGCGTTAGCTGCTTTTAGGCTCACTCGTTTAATTGTTTATGATAAAATTACAGCCTTTTTGCGAAGACCATTTATTGATGAATTAGAGATTACGGAGCCGGATGGAAGTGTATCAACGTTTACAAAAGTGAAAGGTAAAGGATTAAGAAAGTGGATTGGCGAATTGTTAAGCTGTTATTGGTGTACAGGTGTATGGGTTAGTGCTTTTTTATTAGTCTTATATAATTGGATTCCTATCGTTGCAGAACCGTTACTTGCATTATTAGCCATTGCAGGAGCAGCAGCAATCATTGAAACGATTACAGGATATTTTATGGGAGAATAATATATTTTCATAATAAGAGAAAAAGCGGAGTTTAAAAGAATGAGGGAACGGAAATAAAGAGTTGTTCATATAGTAAATAGACAGAATTGACAGTAGAGGAGATGTTTGCTGTGAGCAATAATCCAAGGCAAAATTCATATGACCTGCAGCAGTGGTATCATATACAGCAACAACACCAAGCACAACAACAGGCATATCAAGAACAATTACAACAACAAGGATTTGTGAAGAAAAAGGGATGCAATTGTGGGAAAAAGAAGAACACAATAAAACAATATGAAGAATGAAACACTCATGCTACTGTGAGTGTTTTTTATTATATATAAAAAGCGGTATTTCTGTATTAGAAATACCGCTTTTTACTAGCTAATTTGTGCAACTGTTAATGCTGCAGCACGAATGTCTACAGTTCCAATTAACTGAACTGGCACAATTTGAATTAAGTCACCAGGATTTAAGTTAATAAGAATAACACCGCTGGATACGTCTACTTCACCAGTACCAATAACGTTAGAACGAACTGCTGTACCTGATCCAGGAATAATGTTAGCTGGTGTATTTAATGATAAGAAGAAACGACCAGCTTCTGGTGCAACAGGTGAGTTATCAAGACTAATTGTTAATGTATAACTGATTTGATAAATACCAGCTCGTAGAATTCGAATGCCATCTCCGACACTTACTGTATCATTTATTACAGGAACAGTAATATTTGGGTTTGGACTTACGCTAGGTAATAATAGTGGTGTAAATAGTGAAGCAAACTGAGGTGCAGACGCGTTGAAAGCAAAACCAAAGGCAGGTAGTGTACTAGCTGGCTTCGCCTCGCAATCGATTTTAGTAAATTCGCAATCAGAAGAGAACATGTTTTTCACTCCTTTATCTGTTTCTACTTTCAGTTAATGAAAAGGACAGGTTCTATGTTCTAGACAAGTTCCCAATTTTAAGAAATTTACATAAGAATACTCTTTAAGCATGGATTGGGTGGCAGAATTATCTGCCACCCAATCCATGCTTAACTCATTATTTAGTTTTAAATAGAAACATCGCGTAAGCATTGAATAGCGCAGAAGCAACTTAAATCAACAGTAATGCAAGTGGAGGTTGATATTAGTCTTGCATTTGGTACAGCTAAAAACGTACAGATTGGGTCGTCACCAGGTGGTACAGCGGTACCATCACCTAAAACTACAGTTAATACACGCAATACAGCACAGTCATCATCATCTATACTTTCTACGCGGAAAATGGGAGATCTGCAGCTAGTAAGGCTTGAAGATGGTGCAAATGCTTCAAAAGGTTCTCCAGTTTTTGTGTATAAAATAAAAGGACGTGTATTCGCTACTGATGCATTGTTATGTGCACCTAAAAATGGAACTTCGCAACCAGATCCACATGTTGTCGTTGCACATTCTTGTAGTTCATGTATAAAACGAACAACATTCGATACACAGTTGAAATCACACTCATGTTGATGATCTTCATTACAATTGCAGCTCATTATGTTCACTCCTTCTCGTGAGTTCTGACATACACTATTACAATATGAGTGGAATATGGCTGATATTACGTTAATTCTCACGATAAAAACAAGGAATTTATATAGGAGGGATGTACATAACGTGATATAAAAAAAAGACATCCTTATTTAGTGGATGTCTTTTCAGGTAAATCTTTTCGCACAGTATATAAAAAACGAGATATATCTAATTTCTTTCCTCTGAAAAATTGCGGAGAAGAAATATAAAGTTCTTCTTTCGCACGTGTAATGGCGACATACAGTAATCGGCGTTCTTCTTCTAACGCTTCAGAAGTTTCCGTAACACGATCATTTGCATCTTTTAAAGAAGAAGTGTGGGGCAGGATTCCATCACTCGCTCCAAGTAAAAAGACACATGGAAATTCAAGGCCTTTTGCGTTATGGATTGACATAAGTGAAACGGCATCTTTTTGCGGCATTGTTTTTAATGCTTCCATTTCTTTTTGACCTTGAATCGCCTCGTCGATAAATTGTAAATAAGCTGGAATATCGGTGAAACGAGTTGCAGACTCCAGTAATTCTTCCAACATTTCTTCTTGTATGTCTTTATGCATCGTAAAGGAAGAACGATCGTTACTTTGTAAGTACTCTAAATATTTTCCTTTACCATGAATGATTTCTTTTAATGCTTTTTTCGGTTCTAATTCTTTAATAAACTTAATAAAATCGATGCGCTCATTTACCTTTTTCACTTGAAAAGGTTTTAAGCTTGGATTTAATAGTAAGAAATGAAGAAGAGAAGGGAAGCGCCCCTCACCATATTTCCATTGTTCACGTTCAATAAATGAAATACAATCATCACGTCCGATATACATCGTCGGCAATATGTTTGAAAGTGATTCTAGTCGAAACGGCTCAATCACGAGTCTTAAATGATCTAATACAGGCTTAATTAAAGAATGTTCATAAAATGATTGGCTCGCCCCGTGTTTAATAAACGGGATTTTATGAATGGTAAGCTGATCAAGTAACGAACGACTTACAGAATGTGTGCGATACAGTAAACAAAAATCTTTATAGTTTCGGTCACCGCTATCTACTTTTTCTTGAATGAGCTGCAAAATTTGATTTGCTTCATCAAGAGTGGTAGCAGGTCTTGCATAAAAAGGTTGTACACCTTCTTCACGAACGGAGTATAGCTCTTTATCAAAACGTTCTTGATTTAATTTTATAACTTCATTTCCAAGCCCGACGATAAAGGGATTGGATCGATAATTCGTATTTAGTGCAATGATTGTTGTGTTATCAAATTCTTTTGGAAAAGATAAAATAATTTGGTGACTTGCCCCTCGCCAGCCATAAATTGCTTGATCATCATCACCTGCGATGAACAAATTATTTCTTGGCGTGGCTAACAATTTTACAATTTCATATTGTGCATAGGATGTATCTTGAAACTCATCTACTTCAATGTAGTGAAAACGTTGTTGTAATTGAGTTAGTAAAGGAGCATTATTTTCTAACATGTAATATGTTTCCAATAAGATGTCATCGAAGTCAATATAATTGTATCGTTGTTTTACCTCTTCAAAACGTTCATATACTTCTTTAAATTCTTGTTCCACTGGTGTTTTCGCTTTTACATCTTTCGGACGATTTAATTTGTTTTTCTCAAGTGAAATCATCGCGAGCATCGTTTCCGCATCATAATCGTCTTTTAAACGCAATTCTTTTAAGATTTTCTTTATCATAATTTGTTTATGTTTTTCATTTGCTAAAATTTGCTGATTATAACCTTGACTACGAAGTAATTTTAAGAAAACAGAGTGGAATGTACCAGCAACAACGTAGCTACTTGCTGCATGATTCATACCTGGTAACTTCGCAACACGACTTCGGATTTCTTCAGCTGCTTTTTGTGTAAATGTAAGTAATAAAATATTTCGTGGATGAACTTGTTTTACATTTACTAAATAACCAACGCGAGTTGTTAAAACCGATGTTTTCCCGCTTCCAGCACCAGCTAGTGTAAGAACAGGACCTTCTGTTGTGCGCACGGCTTCTAATTGTTTTTCGTTTAAAAAAACATTTTGTTGTTCAAGAGCGCGGAAATAAGCCGCGTCTACATCTTCTTCCATAATTAAATGGGTAGATGTTTTCGGAATATGATATGTCGCACGCGGAATATCAGCGTGTGTTAACGATTTTTGTGAAAATTTTTCTTGTGTCATATGTTCACCTTCAAAACTATAGCATCAACATTTAACTTTAGCGGAAGAAAAAGAAAATAGCAATGTAAAAAAACAGGAGGGGTCACCTCCTGTTTTCAAATTACAATTTTTTTATCATTACAACGTGCGGGATATTTGCTTCCATAAATACATCAGAACTTGTTACATATCCAAGTTTTTTATAGAAATTTTCAGCATGTGTTTGAGCGTGAAGTTTCAATTTTGGTAGCGAATTTTCTTTTGCATACGCTTCAAGAGAATCCATAACAATTTTTCCAATCCCTTTTTTGCGATGGGAATTTAGCACGCAAATGCGTTCCATTTTTCCTATACCATCAAGGATGCGAAAACGTCCAGCACCAACTGGAACATCATTGTCATATATAACAACGTGTGTTGAAGTTTCTTCAAACTCATCGTACTCTTCTTCAGCAGAGACACGTTGTTCATTTACAAACACTTGTTTACGTACAGAGAATGCATCTCTTAGTTGTTCGTCCGTTTGTACAATCTGTGCGTGCAAATTAGTTGTTCCCCTTTCCAAGACGGAATGTTTCGTGTACAGTCCATGTTCCATTTTCTAATTGATATAGAAGATGGAAACGATCAATTGGTTGTTCGTAATAGAAATCTTTCATACGTAATCGGCCCAACACATCAGCATGCTCTGCATCTGATAAGCCTTGTCCGATTGTTAAATGAGGTACGAAAGCATATTCGCGTTCTTGCGTGAATAACCCGCTATGCATTTCTTCATTTAAGAAAGTAAGTTCAGGTGTTTTTTCTACTTTAAAGTAAAGGACGTTATTAACAGGTGCGAAAGAACCAACTTTCCCAACATGAAGGGTGAAAGGGTTCGTTTTACTTGCGATTGTATGTAACTCGTTTACAATCGACTCTAATTGTTCATCTTGCGCCTCAAAGGGTGTTTTCAATGTAATATGTGGCGGAACTAATGCGTAGTGCGGGTCATAACGTTTACGCAATCCGTTCGCTTTATCTTGAATCATTTTAGATGGAAAAATTACAATGCCTAATTTCATGTTCCAATTCCTCCCTTTGTAAGTCTAGTTAGATTTTGAGATAAATAAATCTCTTTATCTATTATATCAAATTATTCTGAATACTGCTCTCTATTATTTCATTGATAGAATATGAGAGAAGGCTTTCGGTAAATCAGTCTGCCAATATTTCCAAGTATGATTGCCTTCAAATTCCTCGTAATGCGTGATGAAGTTTCTATCTGTAAGAAGCGTATTTAACTCACGGTTCGGCCCTACGAAATCAGATACTTGTCCATCAGTACGCTTTACAGCCGTTTCTTCTGTACCGATGACGTGATACAGTTCTAACGCCTGTGGATCTTTGAATTCTTTTGCTAAGTTCATCACTGTCTCATCCACAAATGGTGATTGCATAACGACTTTACCGAATGTATGCGGATACATAAGTGCAGTCATAAAGGAAACTGTTCCGCCAAGAGAATCACCAATTAAAACACGACCTTTTCCCATTTGATACGTTGGATAATTTTCATCAATATATGGTGCAAGTTCATGAGCAAGGAAACGAATATATGCAGCATTTTTCACTTCATTTGGGAAATATTTTTCTTTACGATCATGTACATTTTTATATGGAATACCGACAATAATTGTACGGTCAATTTCTTCGGTTTCACGAAGGCGCTCAATTACACGGTGCGCTTTACCGAGCTGAAAATAATCTCTACCATCTTGTGCAATTACAACTGTATGTTTGTGCAGTGGTGTGTAATTTACTGGTAAATAAACGAGAAGTGTAACATCTTCTTGAAGTGATGCGCTATAAAATGAAATTTCTTCAATTCTCCCTATTGTTTGACTCATGTAGATCCCCCTAAATAAAAATTTACTGTAACGATTGTAAGAGCGACGCTTGTAGTGAAAAGGAAAGAAATATTCACTAATTGGTGCCTTAATTTCTATTTTACCATAATGGTACGAAGAATCTAAAAAATTAGTATTTAAGTTACGAAAGAAAACGGATATAATGAAGTGGGATTTTTGACAGGTGAGAGGGGAGACAGGATTTGAAACAAGAAAAATCAATCGCACTACCATTGGCTATTTCTATAATTGCTATTTCCTTTGCAGCAGTTTTTGTAAAGATGTCCTCA
This sequence comes from Bacillus sp. LH1, assembly GCF_057924895.1. Lineage (NCBI taxonomy): Bacteria > Bacillati > Bacillota > Bacilli > Caryophanales > Bacillaceae > Bacillus > Bacillus sp. LH1. Next base: position 1,256,898 of record NZ_CM175007.1, read on the forward strand.
GCACCATCTTCAATATTAAGTATGTACCGATTATGGATTATCGTACTTATTATGCTGCCTATCGTATGGAAAAAAAGAGAGGAATTTAATAGGATTCAAATGAAAGATTGGGGCTTTTTAATTGGATCTGGTTTCTTTTTAGCACTTCATTTTCTTTTATGGTTTGAATCTTTAAAGCATACAACAGTTGCTAGTTCAACAATTATTTTGGCGCTTCAACCAATCGTATCTTTAGTTGGAGGTTTTTTTCTATTTAAAGAAAGAACAACATATTCAGCCATTGCAACGATGGGAATCGCTATTTTGGGAGTAATGTGCATTGGTTGGGGAGATTTAGGTTTAAGTAAGCAAGCAATTTATGGTGACATATTATCCTTTCTAAGTGTAATAGCGGTTGTCGGTTATTTATTTATCGGGCAAACGACAGTGAAGAAAGTATCGCACTGGATTTATAGCTTTACAGTCTTTGCGTTCGCAGGTCTTTTTATGGGGATTTATAATGTCATATTACAAGTACCCTTTACAGGTTATACGAAGTGGGATTGGACTGTTTTTCTTTTACTTGCGGTTGTGCCGACAGTGTCACATGTAATTAATAACTGGCTATTAAATTATGTAAATGCAACGACAATTTCAATGAGTATTTTAGGAGAACCTGTTGGAGCATCTATACTTGCGTTCTTCTTACTTGGAGAAAAATTAAATGCAATGCAAATTATCGGTAGCATGCTCGTATTGTTTGGTGTCTCTGTTTTCTTACTGCAGCAACAAAAACGTACAGCAAAAAATGTCGTAAACGAGCCGGTGTATACACAGGAATTATAGTGTTAGGGGAGAAAAGAGAAGTTGTGATACTTCTCTTTTTGTTTTATGGAAATACGGGTGTAGAAGGGGGAGGAAAATGGAATTTCCATCAAAAAAAGATGTATGGTTACATCCAATTTTTTTTTTGTTGTAGGTGCCTGTTTTGCTCCTATATTTGCAGGGAGAGAATATTTTCTTTTGCTTTTTACAATTCCATTAGCAATGTTGTTTAGTTGGAGTTGATTTTTGGCAAAATATATTGCCGGGAAAGAAACAATTACGATTAGATCGGGTCTCGTTACAAAACGTATATTTATACGAGATATAAAACAAATTTCAAATACGAAAAATCCAATAGCAGCTCATGCATTATCATTTGAACGACTTGAAATTGTTTACGATACACATAAAAACAGAAATTATTTCTCCAAGAAATAAAGAACAATTTATTAACCTTGTAAAAAGTAAAAACTCAAATATTGAAACAAAGTAAAAGAGTGGCTACGAAGCCACTCTTTTACTTTGGGTTTGTCATATAAGGTTGTACGTGAATGACACATAGGTCACGGAATTTGCCTTCAGCAGTTGTAACAATTACGACTGCTTTACCTGCACTTTTTCCAGTAATCGTCACGGTGTCACCTTTTGGATATATGGTGATGATATCAGAATTCATATTTGACCAAATAAGCTCTTTATTCGTTGCTTGTATTGGCAAAGTAGAGGCTGCTAACACAATGTTTTGTCCCGTTTTTATTTTTAATTTATGTTTTTCCATATGAACACCGATGACTGAAATAACAGAAGGAGCAATTGAAATTTTAGGCGGGTTAGGTTGCATGTTTAAACAAGACGCAGAAGTATTTGTGATAGGTGAAAATTTTCGTGTTTGTTGTTGCTGGAAAGCTGCTAACATGTTGGAGTCCCCTTTCTGTATAAGTGCTGATACTCATACTATAAAGGAGTAGTGTTATGTTAAATTTAACGAAACATAAAGAATTTGTTAAATTTGATAAGAAGATTGTCGAACTGTAAAAAATCTCTGCTGTTACGATAACAGCAGAGATTTTTTTATAAATTATGACGATGTTGTTTTTCGAAATCCTCAAATTGCTCTTCAACTTCTTTTGAAGGTTGTGTTAGTAAACTAACAATTACGATGGCTAGTAAACTAATAGCGAAACCTGGAATCATTTCATATAAGAAATCTTTTAAGAATTTGAATTGAGTCCAGATAATAACAGTAGCGGCACCAGAAATCATACCAGCAAGCGCGCCCCATTTCGTCATACGTTTCCAATATAAGCTTAATAAAATAGCAGGTCCGAATGAAGAACCAAAACCAGCCCAAGCGTATCCAACAAGAGCTAAAATCGTATCATTTTGTTTAAACGCTAAAGCGCACCCAACTAATGCAATAACAAGTACAGCCATACGACCGACAAATACAAGTTCTTTATCAGAGGCAGAACGTTTGAAGAATGTGCGATATAAGTCTTCCGTTACGGCACTAGAAGTAACGAGTAACTGAGATGAGATTGTACTCATAATCGCTGCTAAAATTGCGGCTAATAAAAATCCAGTAATAAGTGGGTGGAATAAAATTTTCCCAAGTTCAAGGAAAATTGTTTCTGGGTTAGATAATGTTAACTCTTGTTGTGAATAGTAAGCAATACCAATAAGACCAGTAAACATAGCTCCGACAACAGAGAAAATCATCCAGCTCATACCAATTCTTCGTGCGCTTTTAAGTTCTTTTACAGAAGCGATTGCCATAAAGCGTACGATAATATGAGGTTGTCCGACATAACCAAGGCCCCATGCAAATAGAGAAATCATTCCTAAAGTAGAGGCACCTTTAAAAATATCTAGACGTGTTGGATCTACAGATCGAATTGTATCAAATGCAGGTCCAAGTCCGTTCGAATTCATAATTGTTACGATAGGAACAAGAATAAGAGCAACTACCATAATGATTCCTTGCACGAAGTCTGTCCAACTTACTGCTAAGAAACCACCAAATAATGTGTAAGCTACAACAACGCCTGCTACAATGAATAATCCAACATGATAGTTCATGCCAAATGAATTTTCAAATAATACAGCGCCTGAAACTAATCCTGAAGCTACATAGAAAGTAAAGAAAATCATAATAACAAGTCCAGATACTAAACGTAGCATATGAGATTTGTCGTGGAAACGGTGTTCCAAAAATTCTGGGATAGTAATAGAGTTATTTGCAATTTCTGAGTAGGTACGTAAGCGAGGAGCGACATAAAGCCAGTTTGCGTATGCGCCTAGTGTTAGGCCGATCGCAATCCAACTACTACTTAATCCAACGCTAAACATTGCACCGGGTAATCCCATTAAAAGCCAACCACTCATATCGGATGCTCCAGCACTTAATGCTGTTACTGCGGGGCCTAGTGTACGCCCGCCAAGCATATAATCTGTTAAGTTGGACGTTCGTTTGTAGGCGAAATAGCCAATTACTAACATCCCGAGCATGTAGATAGAGATCGAAGTTAAAGTTAACATCTGCGTACTCATGTAGTTCCCCTTCCTTTTGTCATGTCTTTTGATGCGTTATGCATATTTATAATCTATCATGATTATTCTGAAAAATCCATATAGAAATATGAATTTTCAGAAATGTAAGCGTTTTTTGATGTCATTTTACTTTTTTAATATATAATATTCATACAAAAAACCTTATTTTTAATAGAGTATTTATTATATTTACATAAAAAGAGGTTGTTTTGTCAATATAATATTGAAAGGAAAGAAAAATAAAATTTTTAAAAAAGTATTGACTTGTGAAAAAAGTCAGGTCTATAATGAGTGCAACTTAAAAAAATGCAAGCGTTGATGAAGAAGAGTACACATGATGAACATGTCAGAGAGCTGATGGTTGGTGCGAATCAGTATGGAATTGATGTGGAATGGGCTTCGGAGCTTCCAAACCGAAACGAAAGAAGTAGGCTTTGGCGACATGATCTCATCGATACAAGAGACACGTATTGTTTTTGATACGGTAAAGTGCGTTACATTTGTAACGAATTAAGGTGGCACCACGGGAGTACCCGTCCTTTCTATAGGATGAGTACTCCCTTTTTGTGTATAAAAAATTAAATAAGTGAAATCGTTTAAGTAAGAAGAGTACGTATATTGGAGACGTTACAGAGAGCCGGGAATAGGTGGGAGCCCGGTACGGTGCCATATACGGAATGGGCTTACGAGAGGTATGCTGAACAATTATATTCAGTAGGCAACCCGGGTTCCGCCGTTACAAGGATAAGGTATAAATTTTGTACCTGAACAAAGCGGGATGCTTTTGCATCCAACACGAGGTGGTACCGCGGTATATTTATCGTCCTCTACATATTTTCGATATGTAGGGGACTTTTTTATTTTTCAGAGTGAGGTGAAGGACATGATGACGAAAGAAGAATTTATAAAACAAAAAAGAGAGAGAAAGACATTTTTAGTAATTACTGAAGAAGAAGGAGATAGCATTACGCCAATTTCTTTATATAGACGTATGAAAGGAAAGAAGAAATTTTTATTAGAAAGTTCACAGCTTCATCAAGATAAAGGGCGTTATTCTTACTTAGGATGTAATCCTTATGGAGAAGTAAAAAGCGTTGGTACGGAAGTAGAACGAACGATTTTCGGCCGGGCAGAAAAGTTACAAGGTAACGTACTACAAGTGTTAGAAGAAATAATCGCATCATCACAAGTAGACAGCCCATTTCCATTTTGCGGAGGAGCAGTTGGTTATATTGGATATGATGTCATTCGGCAGTATGAAAACATTGGAGCGGATTTACACGACCCATTAAATATTCCGGAAGTACACCTCTTACTATATCGTGAGTTTATCGTTTACGATCATTTACGCCAAAGGTTGTCGTTTGTATATGTATGCAGGGAAGATGATTCATCAGATTATGAGGAAGTATACGAAAGGCTACGATTATACAAAGAGGAAGTGCTACAAGGAGAAGAAACTGAAGTAAATGCAATACAATCCACATTATCATTCACTTCTTCTATAACGGAAAAAGAGTTTTGTGGGATGGTAGAAATGGCGAAAGAATATATAAGAGCCGGAGACATATTCCAAGTCGTACTGTCACAGCGTTTACAAAGTGAATGTATTGGTGATCCATTCGCGTTATATCGAAAACTTCGAATTGCAAATCCATCACCATATATGTTCTATATCGATTTTCAAGATTATGTTGTACTCGGTTCTTCGCCAGAAAGTTTGCTATCAGTAAGGGAGGATAAAGTGATGACGAATCCAATTGCTGGTACAAGACCGAGAGGGAAAACGAAGAGGGAAGATGAGGAAATCGCAAAAGAACTGTTAGACAATGAGAAAGAGCGAGCAGAGCATATGATGCTTGTAGATCTTGGGCGAAACGATATTGGTAGAGTGAGCGAAATCGGCTCGGTTACGATAGATAAATATATGAAAGTAGAAAAATACTCTCACGTTATGCACATTGTATCTGAAGTTTACGGAACATTGCGAAAACAAATGAGTGGATTTGATGCATTAGCGTATTGTCTACCAGCAGGAACAGTGTCGGGAGCTCCGAAAATTAGAGCGATGGAAATTATAAATGAGCTAGAGAATGAAAAAAGAAATGTATACGCGGGTGCAGTTGGATACGTTAGTTTTTCAGGGAATCTTGATATGGCGCTCGCTATTCGAACGATGGTCGTAAAGGGTGAAAAAGCATACGTTCAGGCAGGAGCGGGAATTGTTTATGATTCAGACCCAGTAGCTGAATATGAAGAAACGTTAAATAAAGCGAGAGCACTATTGGAGGTAATGAAATGATTGTACTAATTGATAATTATGATTCATTTACTTATAACTTGTATCAACTGTTAGGTGAATACGAAGAAGATATTGTAGTCGTAAGAAATGATCAAATAACGATAGAACAGCTAGAAGAGATGAATCCAAGAGGAATTGTACTTTCACCAGGACCAGGAAAACCAGAGGATGCTGGCATTTGTATCGATGTCATCCGCCATTTTTATAAGAACGTTCCCATATTAGGGATTTGCCTTGGTCATCAGGCGATTATATCAGCATTTGGAGGAGACATTGTTAGAGCAGAACGTATTAAACATGGGAAAACATCACGTGTGAAACATAACGGAACGTCAATCTTTTCATACGCTACACAGCCGCTAACGGCGATGCGCTATCATTCCCTTGTTGCAGAGCACACGAGCTTGCCAAAGTGTTTTGACATACTAGCGACAGCGATGGACGATGGAGAAATAATGGCAGTCCGTCACAATTATTATCCGCTCTTCGGATTACAGTTTCATCCGGAATCAATCGCGACAGAAGAAGGCGGAAAGTTAATATGTGCCTTTTTAACAGAAGTGAAGGAGGAGGAAAGAGTATGAATAGCTATCTTCGTAAATTAGTGGAGGGGAAACATTTAACAGAAGAGGAAATGTATAGAGCAGGGCTTCTTTTATTAAATGAAAACATATTGGAAAGTGAAATTGCAGCTTTTTTAGTCTTACTGAAAGCGAAAGGTGAAACTGCAGAAGAAATATACGGCCTTGTTCGAGCTCTTCACGAAAAGGCACTACCATTTTCGAACCATATACAAGGAGCGATGGACAATTGCGGAACGGGTGGTGACGGTGCCCAAACGTTTAATATTAGTACAACATCGGCATTTGTACTGGCAGGAGCTGGCGTAAAGGTTGCAAAACATGGTAATCGAGCTGTTTCTAGTAAAACAGGAAGTGCGGACTTATTAGAAGAATTAGGTGTAAATATTAGCAGTACGCCAAACGAAATTGATTATTTACTAGAGCATGTCGGCATTGCATTTTTATTTGCACCAGCGATGCATCCAGCACTAAGGCGCATTATGAAAATAAGAAAAGAGTTAAACGTGCCGACGATCTTTAATTTAATTGGTCCTTTAACAAATCCGGTAAATTTAGAAACACAATTTGTCGGCATTTATAAACGAGATATGTTACTACCAGTTGCGCAAGTATTACAGAAGCTGGGAAGAAAACAAGCGCTTGTCGTAAACGGAAGTGGATTTTTAGATGAAGCATCATTACAAGGAGAGAATCATGTTGTCATTTTAAAAGATAATGAAATAGTAGAAATGAGTATTGATCCAGAAAAGTATGGTTTTTCAAGAGTGAAAAATGAAGAGATTAGAGGAGGGAATTCAAAAGAAAATGCAAAGATTACGCTTGAAGTATTGAGCGGAGAAAAGAGTGTTTATCGCGATACCGTTTTATTAAATGCAGGTCTAGCTCTTTTCGCAAATGGAAAAACAGAAACGATTGAAGAAGGAATTAAACTCGCGGCACATAGCATTGACTCTGGAAAAGCATTAGCCAAATTAAACTTATTAATTGTAGCAAGCAACGAAAAATTAGAAAGGGTGAACTAAAGTGGGGACGATTTTAGATAAAATTGTAGAACAGAAGAAAAAGGAAGTTGCGGAGTTATATGAAATATATACACCAGTAAAAACAAAAAGAAAGACACATTCACTTGTAGAAGCGTTACAGCAGTTTACTGTCATTGCAGAAGTAAAGCGAGCATCACCATCAAAAGGAGATATCAATTTACACGTTGACGTACGAAAACAAGTGGGAACATATGAGAAATGTGGTGCAGGAGCAGTATCTGTTTTAACAGATGGTCAATTTTTTAAAGGATCGTTTCACGATTTACAAACAGCAAGAGAAGAAAGTAACATTCCGCTTTTATGTAAAGATTTCATAATCGATAAGATTCAAATCGATAGAGCGTATGAAGCGGGAGCAGATATTATTTTACTAATCGTAGCAGCGTTAACGAAAGAGAAGTTAAAAGAGTTGTATAGCTACGTGTTAGAAAAAGGATTGGAAGCGATTGTTGAAGTTCATGATGAACAGGAATTAGAAACTGCGATTGTATTAAATCCGCACGTTATTGGCATTAATAATCGTAATTTAAAAACGTTCGAAGTAGATTTAAGCCAAACTGAAAAGCTTGGAAAAAGATTGAATGAGGAGAAACTACTTTGGATTAGTGAAAGTGGCATTCATTCAAAAGAGGATATTATTCGTGTTAAAAGAGCTGGAGCCAAAGGTGTATTAGTTGGAGAGGCGCTTATGACATCATCTTCTATTAGTAGTTTTTTTGAAGATTGTAAGGTGAATATATGAAAGTGAAAATTTGTGGCATCACTGATGTGGAAACAGCGAAAAGTGCGTGCGAATATGGCGCAGATGCACTCGGATTTGTTTTTGCAGAAAGTAAGCGGGAAATCACTCCAAAGAGAGCGGAAGAAATCATTCAGGAGCTTCCAGCCAACGTGTTAAAAATCGGTGTTTTCGTAAATGAATCAGTAGAAGTGATCCAGAAAATTGCAGATGAGTGCGGGTTAACACATGTACAACTACATGGGGATGAAGACAATTATCAAATTAGAAGATTGAATATTCCGTCTATAAAGTCACTAGGAGTAACTTCAGAGAGTGATATGAAAAACGCCCAAGGGTATGAAGCGGATTATATATTATTTGATAGCCCGAAAGAAAAGTTTCATGGAGGAAATGGAAAGACATTTTCATGGGAACTACTTAGAGATATGCCAAAAGAATTGCGAAAGAAAACGATATTAGCTGGTGGATTAAACGCTCTTAATATAGAAGAAGCAATTCGAAATGTTCGGCCATATATGGTCGATGTGAGCAGCGGAGTAGAGACAGAAGGAAAGAAAGATGTAGAGAAAATAAAACAATTTATTATAAAAGCGAAGGAGTGTTCCAAATGAACTACGCATATCCAGATGAAAAAGGACATTACGGTATATACGGAGGACGATACGTTCCAGAAACGTTAATGCAATCTGTACTAGAACTAGAAGAAGCATATAAAGAAGCGATGCAAGATGAAGCATTTCAAAAGGAATTAAATCATTATTTAAAAACGTACATCGGAAGAGAAACACCGCTATATTATGCTGAAAATATGACGAAGTATTGCGGTGGTGCAAAGATTTATTTAAAACGTGAAGATTTGAATCATACAGGAGCTCATAAAATTAACAATACAATCGGTCAGGCACTACTTGCAGTGCGAATGGGCAAGAAAAAAGTTGTCGCTGAAACAGGAGCTGGACAACACGGAGTTGCAACAGCTACTGTATGTGCTCTTCTCGGATTAGAATGCGTCATTTTTATGGGAGAAGAAGATGTAAGACGTCAAAAATTAAATGTGTTCCGAATGGAATTACTCGGAGCGAAAGTAGAAAGTGTAGCGGCAGGTAGCGGTACATTAAAAGATGCGGTAAACGAGGCGCTTCGTTACTGGGTTTCACATGTGCATGATACGCACTACATTATGGGATCTGTTCTCGGACCACATCCATTCCCGCAAATTGTCCGTGATTTCCAAAGTGTAATTGGAAATGAAACGAAAAAACAATATGAGGCGTTAGAAGGAAAGTTACCAGAAGCAGTCGTTGCTTGTATTGGCGGTGGTAGTAATGCGATGGGGATGTTTTATCCGTTCGTACACGATGAAGAAGTTGCTCTTTACGGCGTAGAAGCAGCTGGAAAAGGCGTTCATACAGAAAAGCATGCAGCAACTTTAACGAAAGGAAGCGTTGGCGTTCTCCACGGATCAATGATGTATCTTCTGCAAAACGAAGAAGGACAAATTCAAGAAGCACACTCTATTTCAGCAGGACTTGATTATCCAGGTGTTGGTCCAGAACATAGCTTGCTAAAAGATATTGGCCGCGTTTCTTATCATTCGATAACAGACGAAGAAGCATTAGAAGCATTTCAATTATTAACGAAAAAAGAAGGTATTATCCCGGCGTTAGAAAGCTCGCATGCTGTCGCATACGCATTAAAATTAGCTCCGAAAATGAAGGAAGATGAAGGACTTGTTATTTGTTTATCTGGCCGTGGTGATAAAGATGTAGAGAGTATAAAACGTTATATGGAAGAGGTGTAAAAAATGGGAGTAGAAAAAATTAAAGCAGCGTTTGAAAATGGCAAGAAAGCATTTATTCCGTACGTAATGGGCGGAGATGGTGGCCTTGAAAAATTAAAAGAAAGAATTCGTTTTCTAGATGAGGCTGGAGCAAGCATCGTTGAAATTGGTATTCCGTTTTCAGATCCAGTCGCAGATGGCCCAACGATTCAAAGAGCAGGGAAACGAGCGCTAGATAGCGGCGTAACATTAAAAGGCATTTTTCAAGCGTTAGCAGAGGTAAGGAAAGAAGTACAAATGCCTTTTGTTCTTATGACATATTTAAATCCGGTACTTGCATTCGGAAAAGAGAGATTCATTGAGAACTGTATAGAAGCAGGTGTAGACGGCATCATCGTTCCAGACTTACCGTATGAAGAACAAAATATTATTGCGCCGTTACTTCGAGAGGTAAACATTGCGCTCATCCCACTGGTTACCGTAACGAGTCCTATTGAAAGAATTGAAAAAATTACGAGTGAATCAGAAGGGTTCGTTTATGCTGTTACAGTAGCGGGCGTAACGGGAGTACGTCAAAACTTTAAAGAGGAGATTCATAGTTACTTAGAAAAAGTAAAATCACACGTCAACTTACCAGTAGTCGCTGGATTCGGCATCTCAACAAAAGAACATGTAGAAGAAATGGTTACAATATGCGACGGAGTTGTCGTTGGAAGTAAGGTCATTGAGCTTTTAGAAAATGAAAAGCGAGAAGAAATATGTGAATTAATATATGCAACAAAACAAAAAGAAGAGGCATAGTCTCTTCTTTTTGTTTTGCGTAATAAGTGTTAAAATATACAGAAAATACATATAATTCAGAGGGGGAGAAGGCATGCTAAGACGTAAATTACTATATCTATTTTTAACTGTACCATTATACGCTTGGCTCATTAGCATGACGAAAATAGAGTTAATGGCTCTATTTTTAGGGTATGTATTCATCTTTTCCAACTTAAATCGCATTCAAGAACAGTCTATTTTAGAAATATGTCTATTTTCGATTAGTATAGAATTATTTAGTATCGTTTCGATTGTATTATTAAACGAACTATTTCTACGGATTCATTCATTTACATTAATGAAATTTTGGAATATTATATTGCAAGCAATATGTACTTACATTGTGTTTGTTGTGTTGAAAGAAATAGTCGGAAAGCAGACAGTTTTTCAGGATAATAGAAAATGGGAGTGAATGAAAAGGAGCCGTTTGGTTCCTTTTTTGAATCTGTTTTAAAAACAATTGAAAATTATAGCATCTGTTATATAATAGTTAAAAATTGTATTTTAAACGAAATGAGATGATAACATGGCCATATTGTTGGCACTTATCCCAATTATGATGATTTTCATTTGTTTATTTTTATTTAAACAAACGTCATTAAGGTCTTCGTTAATTTCTTATGCTGTGTCTGTTGGAATCGTTTTACTCTCGCCAACGTTTCAATTAGGGATAAGTGAAACTGTACACGCAACGATTAAAGGATGGTTAATTTGTTTTATTGTCGGGTACGTTTTATTTTTCGGTATTTTTTTATTTCACCTCATGAACAAAATGGGGTACATCGATCAAGTGGCACGTTTTCTAGAAGCAGTGACGCAAGATCGCTTATTACAAATGCTGCTTATGTGTTTTGGCATTTGCCCGCTTATTGAATCAGTAACTGGATTCGGTATCGGCTTCATGGTTGCAGCACCTATTTTTCTTTCACTAGGATATAAACCACTTCAAGCTGTACTACTCTCATTCATCGGCTTACTAGCTAGTTCATGGGGCGCAATGGCAACTGGTACGATTATCGGTTCGCAGCTAATAAATATGCCTCTTACAACACTTGGCACAAATACAGCGCTATTCAGTATTCCGATGTTTGCTTACTTCGTTATTCTTTCTTTACACGTTGTTGGCGGCTGGCGAGCGGTTATAGAAAAGTGGAAAGAAGGAGTAGGATTCTTTCTATTATTTTCTCTCGGAATCTACCTTTCTAATGCGTACGTAAGTGTTGAACTAGCAGGGATATTAAGTTCTATCGTTACGATTACATTTGGCTTTCTTATCATTAAATTAAAAGGAAAAAGTGGGCAAAATCTTATAACAGAACATGCGGCTGCAACGGAGAGAGAAGTATCCATTATAAAAATTATTAGCCCTTATATATTTCTAACAGTTTGTATTTTACTTTCTCGCCTCGTTCCTGCATTACATGACTTGTTCAGATCATATGCAGTCCTTGATTTGAAATCATACTCTTACAAATTAGAAATGCTGTATTCACCAGGATTTTGGCTCGGTATGACTTGCTTATTTACTATTATTTTCTTCCGCATCCCGTCTAATATTATTAAACAATCACTCTCACAAACGATCAAACAATGGATTCCTTTTGCGATTACGACGACAATGTTTATCGCCATTTCAGAACTCATGGGTGCATCAGGCATGCATTCATTACTCGCAAAGACAGCTGGTGATACATTTGGAACCTTTTTCGTTTTCGTTGCTCCGTTTATTGGCGCTATTGGTGGATTTTTAACAGGTAGTAACGCAGGATCAAATGCAATGTTTATAAAACTCCAAATGCAAACCGCACAAAACGTAGCACTCCCGTGGCAATATGTCACAACCCTTCAAAACACTGCATCATCAGTAGCGACAATCGCTTGTCCATCACGGATTACATTAGGTGCTTACTTATGTAATATCCCTTACCGTGAAAATGAACTATTAAAGAAGACGACGTTAATGATCTTTGGTGCGGTTTTACTTGTAGTGGTAGAGGTTATTGTTTGGTATATGTTGAGAAATTAAAAATCCTCTTAACATAGGAGGATTTTTTTTATGAATGGATAATGATTTAAATATGAATAGCTTCTACTAAATGAATAGGAGATGAAATGTATGCCCCTAAAAAACTACGGTGTGTTAAAAGGTACAGTTATACAATCAAAGATTGGAAAAGGGAAAACACCTCATTATCAAGTTCATTTACAGGGCGAGACAGGAGTAGATTATCGTATTGCAATTAACGTAAAGTCACAAAGTTATCCATCAGAAGTTTTATATTTTGCGAGTAACAATATTAAGTCAGAGGCGATTCATATTTTACCGACATTACCATTCGGTTTTACAGAAATAAAAAACAATGAACCGAAAGTAGCTTTAGATTATATAAGAGGAAATCTATTTGACTCAAATCAAATGATTCCTTTACCTCCCGAAAAAGCAGGAGCAGATAATGATTTAAATGAAAAAATAGAACGTTATATAAAGCGAGCGATAGAAGAAAAAGCAATTATTTACGCGTTTGGCGAAAGATGGGGACCAGAAGAAAATACACCAGATTCCTATTTTCATTTCAAACCAGGAAACGGTATACATGATATTCACATGAATCAAGGGAATGTAGAGAAATGGAAAGCTGATAATGGCATATGGCAAGACGGAGGAATACTCATTCACTTCGAGAAGGAAGAAGAATGGATTGGTATCTTTCTGGCATTCCAATCACAGTCATGGTGTACCGATGAAGAAGGGCATGCTCGTGTGCCTGTTGAGCATTGTGATTATAAGGGGAATAATTAACAAGAAGAGGGCGTTCAAAAAGAACGCCCTCTTCTTATTTTATAAAACGAAAAACTAACGAGTGTAGAAAGACAAGAGAACAGCAGTGCCACACTAGAAAACGCAATGAGATACATATTATATTTCATAACCTGTCCAATTAGCTGATTACTGTCGTATTGAAATAGTCCTGCGATTATGTTGAATAAAAATAATACGATAAACATGACGATCACACCGTCTATTGATCCTTTAATATCTGGTTTACTTAAAGCGATATGTGCAGAAATACAAATGGCGATAAATAAAAATAGCCAAAAGGAAGGATTCAATAAATTACTTATTGTAAATAAGCTTTTCAATAATACAAACGTCGACAAGAGCATGTTTTGAACCATTTCTATATTAATAGAAGTAGAAGCGATTGTTTTTTCGAGAGTTGTATTAAATAAGAAATATGAATTCGGTACGAAATAGCGCATTAAAAGGATTAACGCAGTAATACCAGAAATAATAGGACCAATTCCAATGAAGAAGTTCCCAATTCGTTGATATACACTTTTTTGATTGTATTGATGTTGTACGTATCCTAAAGCACCTTGACTTGTATCTGTTGGGAAAAACTGCGTTCCTACAATTTTATGACGAAATAGCACACACATAATGGCATGTCCAAGTTCGTGAATCGGAACACCAATCCAAGCCGTTAAAAGGAATCCTTTTCTTCCGAAAGCTCTCGACCAATACATGCGTGTGAGAGATTCTAAATATCCTAATAAAAATCCAATTACAATGATAACGCCAATTAAAGATAATAATTGGATTACGCTTGTAAGGAGTATTTGAAAAATTGAGGTTACCAATTCCATTGCCAGTCATCCAATCTGTTAAAAATATTATTTATTCTGTTTCATAATAGCATTTTTTTCAAGATTACTAGCACATATATTTTCTTTCGGAAGAAGGATTTCAGAATCTTTTTCTTGTAGTCATGTTTTATGTACAAATTCATATATTGAATTTGTAACACCCTATACGGTATATCCTTAAGGAGGGATAAGAGAATGAAATGTCCGTCATGTCATACAGAAAATGCAGCGGAGGCAAAATTTTGCGGGAATTGTGGACATTCGTTAACGGAAGAAGTAGTGGCAAGTAGTGGCCAAGAAGAAGGGCCGGAACAAGTACGTGCGGCACAAGCAAAGGAAGCTCGGCCAAATGAAACGGTAGAGCAAGCGAAGCGGTTCGCGAGCGGCTATTTTCAATTTTTTAAACATGCATTACAAGCACCCACAGCGATTATGAAAAGCGGCGCTATTGAAGTGCGAAATGGAATTGTAAGTCTTGTTCTTATTTGTTTTTTAGGAGCATGTATTTTTTATAGAATGATGAGTGCAGCATCAGCAGTTACGAGAACATTTGCACCAGATATATCTACTCCCACGTTTTTTGGAGAATCTATAACGGTCTTTTTCTTTTTATTAATTTTAACTTTATTTGTCGGATTTATTATTTTTGTAAGTGGTAAGATGATGAAATCGTCTTTTTCGTTTCTTGAAGTATTTGGTATATGGGGAACGATAGCGACGCCGACTATTGTCATATTAGTCCTTTCTTTTCTTTTTAGTTTCTTATTAATCTTTTTCTTACCTATATTATTATCCGTAGCTGCAACTTATATAGGGATTAGTATAACTGTAGCCGTATTAAAGCTAGACAATGGCGGATTAGATCTCGTTTACACACTTATTATTGCAAATGTTTTAATGGGAATTGCAACGTTCATTGTACTTTGGTCTTACATTAGTACGATAATTCAAGCCTTAACAAAGGGAATAACTGGCTTCTAATGAAAAGGTGGTTGACTGAATGAATGTATGTCCAAAGTGCGGAGCTCAGTTTGAAGATGGTGTGCAATTTTGTCAAAACTGCGGGTCGAAGAGGGGACGTCCTGTAGTAAAGAAGAACATGAGCGGCGGTACAAAAGTTGGCATTACACTGTTAGCAC
Organism: Bacillus sp. LH1; assembly: GCF_057924895.1. NCBI lineage: Bacteria > Bacillati > Bacillota > Bacilli > Caryophanales > Bacillaceae > Bacillus > Bacillus sp. LH1. Next base: position 1,272,312 of record NZ_CM175007.1, read on the forward strand.
TATTTGTTATAGTGATTATTGGCTTGTATTTGTACGGAGCATCGTATTATACGCAGGTGGCACAAGTAGACCGGATGATTACGATTTTACAAGAGAGGGATGGAGAGAAATTAGCTGAGATCGTTACGGCAGATGATCCATCGGTTATGATAACGAGAGAGAGTTTAACGCCTCTATTTTCATATATAAAAGAAAATCCATCTTACGTAAATGAATTAAAAGGATATTTGAGACAAGGTGAAAAACAACGGGACGGAATAGAAAGAGTTGATTTTTCATTAACGAAAGACGGAAAGTATTTCTTTATATTTGATCGATATAAATTGAAAGCGAAGACGTACTATACAACTTTGCTTACAAATGAAAAAGGCGTATCGTTAAAAATGAATGGAAAAGAAATTGATAAGACAGATGACAAAAAGTTTGAGAAGCAATATGGGCCATTTCTTCCGGGAAATCAAGTGTTTCAATCAGATTATAAAAATGACTATGTAAAATTATCTCGTGAGGAAAAGGTTGTACTTATGAAACAAAGCCAATATAACGTAACGATAGATTTAACGTTGCAAGGTCAATATATTACAGTTCAAACGAACGCGCCTGGTGCAACATTGTACGTAAATCAAAAACCGGTTACAGCGCTGGCAGGAGAAGAAATTACATGGGGGCCTGTAGCGACTGATGGAAGTGCGACGATTTATTTAGAACGAAATGGAGAAAGCGGACGAGAAACGACACAAGTAGAGACGATAACGACACTTTCGTCTTATAATCTTCCATTCCAAAAGAAAAGTACAGAAAAAACAGTTGTTTATAATGTTACTCCAACGCCCGCGACTGGGCATGTATATAATGGTTTCATCTTTCCAGATAGTGATATTCGAAAATTAACGAGTGCAGATTTAACATATTTATCGAAAGAGCAGTTGAAAATTGCTAGAAATGAAATATATGCAAGGCATGGACATATTTTTCAAACGAAAGATATGCAAGCGTATTTTGCAAAACAGTCTTGGTATAGAGAAAATCCTTATTTTAAAGGAACGTTAACAGATATTGAAACTTATAATATTGAACTAATCAAATCAAGAGAATAGGCACTTGAAAAAGGTACAGTGTATATTGCTGTACCTTTTCTATCGTTATTTAGCTGGACCAGGATCCCTTGAGAAAAAGATATGAAAGAGAAATGTGACTTTACTTGATCCTCCTGATGTACTAGCTTCTATATGTGATAAAGGACCAGACGTTAGAGCAGCCTCGGAATGGGGTGGTACGACTATTTTGAGCGCATGATCTGATTCTGGTGAAGCAGTAACAGTAATTGTATCATCAGAGAAGTTTATAATTTTAACAGAACCGACTGGAAAGATGGACTTGCCAGCATGTGATGCTGAAGCGAATTGGGTAGCTTTCCAAATATCTTGCGCAAACGTATCATCGTTAGATAACCAAGCACGAGCGCTATATATTGTTGCATTAATGGAAAATTCTTGGTCAAGTGAGACGGCGGGTTTCGGTTCTTTTGGTTCTTGCGGTTCATCTGGAAGCTGGGCGAGAAGGCCGGCGCACATATATTTCACCTACTTTCAATAGTAACTGTTATAGCATATTAAACATGTTGTTTATAAGACACGACAGTTACCTATTCATACATAAGTTTGTGCACCAAATTTGAAGATAAAATTCTCTTTCTTTACAATGGAGGTAGGTGTTATTTTTATAAAATATGGAAAACGTAAAGAGTATGTAAAAAAGAAGGAGTGGTAAAGTGAACTATGTCATTATTGGCGGAGATGCAGCTGGTATGAGTGCAGCTATGCAAATTGTTAGAAACGATGAAAATGCAAATGTTGTGACGCTAGAAAAAGGTGAAATTTATTCGTACGCACAGTGTGGGTTACCGTATGTCATTAGTGGTGCTATCGCTTCAACGGAAAAGTTAATCGCGCGTAATGTAAAGACGTTTCGTGATAAATACGGAATTGATGCGAAAGTACGACATGAAGTAACGAAAGTAGATACGGAAAAGAAAATGGTATACGCAGAGCATACGAAGACGAAGGATGTCTTTGAATTTCCATATGATCGATTGTTAATTGCGACTGGAGTGCGTCCTGTTATGCCAGAATGGGAAGGACGGGAATTACAAGGCGTTCATCTTTTAAAAACAATTCCTGATGCTGAGCGCATATTAAAAACGCTAGAAACGAATAAAGTTGAAGATGTAACGATTATTGGCGGTGGCGCAATCGGACTGGAGATGGCAGAAACATTCGTCGAACTTGGTAAGAAAGTAAGAATGATTGAGCGAAATGATCATATCGGTACGATTTATGATGCAGATATGGCAGAGTACATACATAAAGAAGCAGATAAGCATCATATTGAAATTTTAACGAATGAAAATGTAAAAGCGTTTAAAGGGAATGAACGAGTAGAAGCAATTGAAACGGATAAAGGTACGTATAAAGCAGATCTTGTTTTAGTGTCGGTAGGAGTGAAGCCAAATACTGATTTTCTTGAAGGGACAAATATACGTAAGAATCATAAAGGGGCAATTGAAGTAAATGCATATATGCAAACGAATGTGCAAGACGTATATGCAGCTGGTGATTGCGCAACACATTACCACGTTATAAAGGAAATTCATGATCATATCCCGCTCGGAACGACTGCCAATAAACAAGGCCGACTTGCTGGACTGAATATGCTTGATAAACGAAGAGCATTTAAAGGTACGTTAGGTACAGGCATTATTAAATTTATGGATTTGACGCTTGCAAGAACAGGATTAAATGAAAAAGAAGCGAAAGGGCTACACATCCCGTATAAAACAGTCAAAGTAGATTCGACTAATATGGCGGGCTATTATCCAAATGCGAAACCACTTTACTTGAAATTACTATACCGTTCCGACACGAAACAATTATTAGGCGGACAAGTAATTGGAGAAGAAGGTGTAGATAAACGGATTGATGTAATCGCAATGGCACTCTTCAATAAAATGAGCATTCACGATTTAGAAGATGTCGACTTAAGTTATGCCCCACCATATAACAGCGTTTGGGATCCAATTCAGCAAGCGGCAAGGAGAGCGGAATAGCACTTTTTAAAGTGCTATTTTTTTTACAATGAGGGAGTAAATAAAGTTTCACTTTATTTTGAATATACCGTTTCCCCTTGAAAACATATTACGTATCGCTTATATTTTCATATAGTATTTATTTTTTAAACGAAGCAATGAACGAACCAGGGGGCGCAGTATGGCAATTAACATGAAAACAATCGAAGAATGGATTGCTGAATCAAATGCAAGACATGAAGAAGACTTTGGACACGTTGTGGAAGAAATGAAAGAAGTATGTGTCGGACTTGATAACGCGACATTAATTTATACGAAAAATGTATTTTGTTTCGGTAAAAAAGTAGAAGTATTTTTCTTCTTCCAAGACCATGTCGTGATTGGACAAGAAAAAGACGAATATGTTGAGATTGAAAAATTAAAGTATGATGCCATTACAAATAGTAACTTAAAAACAAATGACAAAAATACTACGTTAGAATTAAAGTTTGCTAACGGACAATCTATCAATTTAGATAGTTTAAATGATAACTACGGTACGAAAAATTGGTTATTTGCTAGACAAATTAAGAGTATTTTTAAGTTAATCTAGTAAAAAAGCACGCCGTCTACCGGCGTGCTTCTAACAATGCAAATCCCCTTTTAACCAATTCCGCGCCCGATATGCCCCAACTGGAACTTGAATAAGAGATGTTTCATTCCCAGCATCTATTCCGTACAATTGATCACATGAATTTGTATCAAAACTAAGTAAAGGATGCCCGCCCATCCCCATCGCGGTCGCTGCAAAAACGAGTTTATGAACGAGTATACCTGCTTCCATTTGATGAATACGGTACCCTCTATAGCCTAATGCATTTGTATAGTAATCTTTCTTTCCGACTACATGTAAGCAAAGTGGTACTTGAAAAAGGTTCACGTTATCCATCGTCATACTAGACTGAAGTGAGTAGCGAAGGTCTCCATATCGAATTGGTTGTATGGAATGTGTTTTACTGTTATAAGCGTAAGCCCCGTTTTTAATATTTTTCACGTTATAAAAACATCCATATAAGGAGACGCTTGTATTTTCATTTGTATACTTACCGTCAAGATCGTTGTAATAGGGGAAGGAGAGACTCGCTTCTTGTAGTAAAGTAGCGAGCTCGGCTGCATCCCATTTCGTTAAAGTAAAGTCAGCATCAGGGGAATACCGTTTTCTGCAAAGTTGCAAGAAATCATAAGATAAACGCTCTACTTTCGGCAGTTGTACAGCATGCTCATGATATTGATAGTGCTCTTCATGAGCTAGTGTTTGGAAGTGTGCTGTCGATTCGATCATAGAAGCTTCATTTATTTTTGTTATCATCGGATATTCATCTACATGTTTTGAGCGAACGAAATGTTCATGTGCGAGCGGCGGAATTTGTTGCAACAACTCATGAGAAGTAACTGTTTTATTTTCATGGTAATCATTGTGAAACCAATTAGTTTCTGGCTCTGTACTTAAAGGAATAACGGCATACACACTTTCTTCACCTTCTGACAATCCGAGTAAATGGTTCAGTGCACGGTCTAGAAATTGAAAGTATACGCCGTTCGTATAACCGAACTGTTTTGCACATTCAAGTAATTGTCCAATGAGAACCCCGCTATCTAATCCTTGAAGGCGATATGAAAAGTTATTGTATTTAAAGAAGTTTTTCCAAAACATAGTGGATACGAATGCGGCACCGAAACAATCATGTATATTACAGCGATTACTGAGTGCGTCTGCTAAATAAGAATCGAAATTTCCTTCGCGAAGTAAAATAAGCCGGTGATGCGCGGCGTCATAATGGTAAATGCCGTCTGGATAATCGTCAATCTTTAAATAGATATACAATTCATTCGGATATAAAGCACCGCCTGAAGGAATGGATCTACGTAATACATTTCTCTCGCTATTTAGCTGACATAATTGTGTTACACCAAATGAATACCAAAGGTAGTGACCAATCTCATTTAGAGTAGGTGTAGTAGAAGAGTTCGATAAAGATAACGGGATTTCTAAGGAGAGCGGGATGTTAGGTACATTTCGATATAATTTATAAGGAAGCGGTGCGTCTTTCCAGTCCACCTCATGATTCGGCATAATTTCATCGATAGAGAAATGGAGATGATGTAAAAAAGTATTTAGCTGCATGAAATCCCTCCTTTACTATGGAAACGGATGTGGATGTGGATTTAATTTTTCATTTGTTAAAGGTTCGTCTGTATATCCAAGTGTCATCGGTATGGTATATACCCGGTCCAGTCCTGTAACCCGAGTAAGATGGTGTCCGAACGTCATCGGTAACATACCTGGAATAATAACTTTTACACAGTGTAGTCCGTTCTTTTCTATAAGGGGAACGGTTTGATCTACAACGATTACTTCAAGGTCAGATTGATGCAAACGATTTAAAAGTTGGTGGAGATCGGATGTTAAATCCATATCAAATGATTGTGATACATTCATTTCTTGGAACATTTGCACCGGTGCATCTTCTCGTAAAAGGAAGTGAAGACGTTCTTCCGTTTCTTTCAATCCATACAGCATACTATGGTCTTCCATTTTATTAACGAAATAAGGATCTTGTAAGCATTTTTCGTAGTATTCTCTTTTGTGCTCGAGCTCATCGTCTGTTATAAGTAACATGCCTGCTATTTCTTGAATGGCACTTTTTAAAGCTCGAATAGGATCTAAATGAGCGCCTCCTGCACAAACAACGTTCATTCCATTTTCACGCGTATTTTTTGCAATTACCCATAAGCTAGGGATGCCGTGTTCCATCGTCGCGTTAAAAGCGTGTAATTCATATCCGGTAATCGTACGTAACCGCTGAATCATTAATTGTAATTCTGTATCATTTGCTGAACTCAGATCAAGGCGGGGAAGAGGTAATTCTGCATACCAAGTGAGTAAGAAGGCATCACGCTCTACAATTTCTAAAATGCCGTGAAAAATCGCTTCTTCTAAACTACCGCCAATTGCACATCCATTTGATGTTTCATACACGAAAGCGTCTCGATGACCGAGGCTATAATAAGCAATTGATTCAGGAACTAAAAGCGGTCTGTTTTGTGATAAAGAATATCCCCATACCCAGTTTTGCTCATAATCAGGATCAAACGGTTTAAATGGAAAATTATCACGATTGTAATGTTCATTTGTATGTACACCGAGCGAGAGGGGATTTAGTGCGTGTTCCTCTAAATCATGAAAACTACCATGCACATTTGTCTTTTTCCCGCGAGGCGACATCCCGCAATATCGTTCTAAACCTTCTAAAATAGCAGTTGCTTCACTCACTGCAAATGAATGAGTTCGGCCTGCAACACCTTCATTTCCGAACATTAATGGCATGTTTATAATGACGTCAGCGAATGGTAATAATGAATGCTGCATTTTGCCGTTCAACATACCGACCCGATAATCTAAATAGTCTCTCGTTAAAAATGTGTTTAATTCATGAATGGAACGGCAGCGATACGTTTCGGTGCTTACTTTTAAACTCGGTTGTAAAGAAATTTCCGCAGCATCCGCAGCATCATTAGGTAAATTACTACATACAGGACAGAGAGGATCTGGAAGAAAAGAATGCCGCGTACATTGTAATGTTTGTAAGTTTAGTAAAATAAGTTCATTTTCTAAAGAAGAATGGTTATGAGTTAATATTTTTTCTGTTTCTGCGCAAATAAGATGGCACATTTGTAACATTCCATTTTGGGTGGCACGTACATCACGCCTCGTTACATCATCTGCTTTAAAGGCATATTTCCGCTGTAGTTCCCACATTTCTTTTTGGTCAAAGCCAGCGATAAAACGGCGTCCATCAGAACAATGGGAACATCCGGGCGTAAGAGGATGAATGTAAGGACCGATAATACCTTCGCCAAATGAAGTAAAACCACGTAGCCATGAAATATGATTTGACCGAAAAATTAGCTCAGCGTCATGATGAATAGTAGAAGGAGATCCGTCATGTAATACGAGAGCGAGATGAATATTTTCAGGAAGTACTTCTGGAAGGGTATGCTGACGAATGATGGAATATTGTTTGCATAATTGATCATGTACATAGTCTGCAAGAAGGCCATCTCCTATAAGCAATATATTTTGAGTCATAGACCGTCCTCCTTTGCAATTAATACCCCATACACACCGTCTAAGTTTTCTTTCAAAAATGGTTCGATTGCTAAATCAAACACGAAGGGATAAAAATTATGTTCTTCTAAATGCTGTAAGGCAAGCTGTAAAGATTGCACACTTGGAATTTCTTCTTCCGCTTGTATTTCCACTCTAAAAGAATCCGTGTCATATAAAATAATAGATGATTCAGGCAAGATATTAGCTCTGTAAGGAGTCTCTTCACTTTGAATGTGGAGCAGTGATAGTTGTAGTGCGTTCCGTAAGGCTAACGTCATATTAATATTAGATGCACCGTACCATCTATCATTTATACCAACCCAAATGACTGGAAAACTGAGAATCTCTTCACTCATTGCAATTTTAGGTGTTTCATGAATTGTAGCAAGAGCATCGTAATAAAATCTACAATGTTTATCGTGAATATCAGTTAAATCAATCGTTGTAAGTTCTTCTAGCATATGTGACTGCCGCTCATACAGTTTATTGTTTAAATGTTGTTGTAGTGCCCGGTAAAATCCTTCTGTCATCGTTTCTCCAGCACCGATACCGATATCGTTATGTTCAGGAATAAGGCGGTGAATGATTTCTGCTACATATGTTTCAATTCCTGTTAAACCGGCTTCTCGGCGTGCTTCATTATGAGTCAATCCACTGCAAGTCATAAGAGGCAGAAGGGGAGCTGGGCCATCTGATAGTGGAGTGGCTACTTGAATATAGCACTGTGATAACGGTAATTGATATGAATCTTGTTCATCCCATACCTGGAATATACCGGCTTCTTTAGAAGTTAATGAGTCGAAAAAGCGGAATATATCAGTTGAAGTATGTTGGCCATACCGATGCTCAAGTTTTTCAGAAAGATTTTCTATCGTATCAATTGTAAAACTTTCATCAGTTGCAAGAGGATGTTTTATAAAAGAATGCCACGTTCCTTCAAGTGTTTCATAGTTTAATAAAAAGAATTGTGCTTCTTTTTCCCGATAAGAATCATCTGCGACATGCTTAAATAATTCAAAAACGATTACATTTGCTAACATGGCAGATGTAATTGGTGAGAAGGAATTAGATGAATTTTCATTTTGTAAAGTCGTTTCATGTAGTCGATGCCATGCGGATTCCCAGCATTCATCACGATTTTCCGTTACGACAGGCCCAGCTATACCGAGTGTAGATAAACAAATAGCTGGTATAAAATTCTTTTTCGTTTCTCTACAAATAGTGTGAACTGTTTTTAAACCGTCAATGTCTCCGTTTTGAGAAATATATAAAATCCAATCAAAAGGTTCGAATACTTCATGCAAGGGACGGTCAATTGTAGTATCGATTTCTTGAAGGAGTACACTGTTATCAACTTCATATGCACGTTCTATTAGCTCATGTATTCTGTCATAGTTTGTTTCATCTCGATCTGTAACGAGGTAATGAAATGTAGGTAAACCAGATTCTAATAAAGAAGAAACTAAGGAAGTAAGCATATCCCCAGAACCAAGTACAAGGACATTTGCCCCGCGGTACGTTTCAAATTTTAAAGCACCTGAATGAGAATCAGCTTCTAAAAATTCAATTTGTGAAGCATATCTGTCGAGTAATGTACTGTTTAATTCATGAGGTGCATCTTGATTTGCATCGCGAACGAAACCATTTTCATATAAAATCTCTCCAATTTCAAATACACGATTTTGATAGGGGAGAGGGAGGCCATCGGTTATTTCTGCTAAAGAATAATTCCCGTTAAACATTGGCATTAATTTTTCAATCCAGTCATAAATTCCATCACCGTCCATGCGAAATGAACTGGCGTTATTTCGAAAATAGACACCCCCGTTTGAATCGGGGAGGAAGAAAGTATCCTTATTTACTTTAAGTTTTGCATGAATTGGAAGGTTATTCATTTTAATCCTCCTTACGTTTAGGCATACATTATTACCTTATGTCATGAAATTTGTCCCGTATGAACACAATAAAAAAAGGCTGTAGAATGAATCATTCTACAGCCTTTAATAGATTTTTAATCTATCAACCTTCTAATAATAATGACTTTGGATCTTCAAGCATATCTTTAACAGCAACAAGGAAGCTAACTGCTTCTTTACCATCAACAATACGGTGATCGTAAGATAAAGCAATGTACATCATTGGGCGGTTTTCCATACGCTCGTTATCAATTGCAACTGGGCGTACTTGGATTTTATGCATTCCTAAAATACCAACTTGAGGGCTATTTAGGATCGGTGTTGACATTAGAGAACCGAATACACCACCGTTTGTAATTGTAAATGTACCACCTTGTAGTTCTTTTAATGAAAGTTTGTTATCGCGTGCTTTTTTACCTAATTCACGAATTTCGCTTTCGATTTCAGCGAAGTTTAATTGGTTAGCATCGCGTACAACTGGAACAACTAATCCATCTGGAGCTGCTACTGCAATACCGATATCATAGAATTTTTTAATGATAAGCTCGTCACCTTGAATTTCAGCATTTAATAATGGGAATTGTTTTAATGCTGCAACAACTGCTTTTGTGAAGAATGACATGAAGCCAAGACGTACATCATGTTTTTTCTCGAAAGCATCTTTGCGTTCTTTACGTAATTCCATGATCGCACTCATATCAACTTCGTTAAATGTTGTTAACATTGCAGATGTTTGTTGAACTTCTACAAGACGTTTTGCAATTGTTTGACGGCGGCGGGACATTTTCACGCGCTCAACTGGTTTTTCAAATTCCGTTTTTGCAACTGGAGCAGGAGCTGGACTCTTTGGAGCAGCTGGTGCTTCTTTTGGTGCTGCAGCATGAGCTTGTACATCATGTGGTCTCACGCGTCCAAGTGGATCTGTACTACGTACGTCGTTTAAGTCGATTCCTAATTCACGAGCCATCTTTCTAGCAGCTGGTGATGCGATAGGACGGTTTGTATTTGGTAACCCTTGTAGTGTTGCAGTTTGCTCAGCACTTGGTGCCGCAGCTTTCGGTGCTTCAGCAGCTGTTTCTTGTTTTGGTTGCTCAGCAGCCGGTGCAGGTGTACTTACTGCAACTGGTGCTCCATTAGCATCTAAAATTGCGATAGTTGCGCCAACTTCAACTGTATCCCCAGGTTCGCCTAGTAACTTCGATACAATACCTGAATCTTCTGCAATGATTTCTACATTGACTTTATCAGTTTCAAGCTCAACAACGCTGCCACCTTTCTCAACTTTGTCGCCTACGTTGATAAGCCATTGTGAAATAGTTCCTTCAGTAATAGATTCTGCAAGCTCAGGTACTTTAATTTCGATCATTTTAAATGTCCTCCCCTTATTTGCCTAACGGTGTGTTTTTTCTTCTTTTGTCTTCGGTAATCTCCATTTGTTAGCCTGGCCTTGGGCAGATATTCTGCCCAAGGAACAAGCTAGAAACCTTCATTGTTACTTTTTAGTTGCTGTAAACTTCAATTTCTTGTTTATCTTGACGGAAGTTATACTTCACATCTAAAGCATGTGCAACAATTAGCTCTTGCTCAGCTTTGTGAGCGAATGGATCGCCGCCAGATGGACTAGAGCGATCAGGACGTCCAATGTAGCCTGTTTTCACTTTATCTCCAGCAAGTTCGAACAGAATTGGAGCCATGTAATGCCATGCGCCCATATTACGAGGTTCTTCTTGAACCCAAATGATTTCTTCTAAGTTTTTAAAGCGTTTAATAATAGATTGAACTTTCTCAGCAGGGAATGGGTACAATTGCTCAATACGAACGACATGAACTTCGTCTAAGTTGTACTCATGTTTACCCGACTCGATTTCTGCTGCTAAGTCAATCGCCATTTTACCTGTGCTTAAAACAAGACGTTTTACTTTATTTGGTTTCATGCCAAGGTTTTCTTGTTCTAAAGCAGGTTGGAAACGTCCTTCGCTTAACTGACTAGCAGTTGAAAGCGTAAGTGGGTGACGTAATAAACTCTTCGGCGTCATCAATACTAATGGTCGAACAGCTTCTGTTCCTAAGATAGATGCTTGACGACGCAGGATATGGAAGTATTGAGCCGCGCTCGTTAAGTTTGCAACTGTCCAGTTATTCTCAGCAGCTAACTGTAAGAAACGCTCAGGACGTGCACTAGAGTGCTCTGGTCCTTGACCTTCATAACCGTGTGGTAATAGAAGAACTAAGCCAGATTTTTGACCCCATTTTGCTCTTCCAGCTGAAACGTATTGATCAAATAATGCTTGCGCAGTATTTGAGAAGTCACCATATTGCGCTTCCCACATAACAAGAGTTTCTGGAGCGAATACGTTATAACCATATTCGTAACCAACAACAGCAGCCTCTGATAACGGACTGTTATGAACAGAGAACGATGCATTAATGTTTGGTAAGCGATGTAACGGTGAATATGTTTCATTTGTATCAGTATCGTGTAATACGATATGACGGTGTGCGAATGTACCACGCTGTGAATCTTGACCAGTTAAACGAATTGGCGTACCTTCTTGTAAAATAGAAGCGAATGCTAACGATTCAGCAAGTGCCCATTCAATTTTACCGTTCTCTTCAAGAGCATCTTTACGGCGCTCAAGAATTTTCTTCACTTTCGGATATACGTTAAATCCTTCTGGCCAAGATAGTAGACCTTCATTAATTGCACGAAGTGAGTCAATCTCAACACCAGTATCAATTGGTTGAATACCTTTTGCAACAACATCTGGTACTTTAACGTGAATTGTTGCGTCGCTCGTATCAGCTGGTGGTACTTGTGCATAGTCGGATTTTAATTGCTCTTGTGTAAACTGTGTAATTGTTTCAACCTCATCTGCATTTAGAACACCAGCAGCTTGTAATTGATCTGCATAAATTGCCCTTACAGTTGGATGGTTTTTAATTTTTTTGTACACTTGTGGTTGCGTAACTGCTGGATCATCCATTTCGTTATGACCGTAGCGGCGGTAACCAATTAAATCGATTAAGAAATCTTTTTTGAACAACATGCGATATTGAATCGCAAGGTTAGCAGCTGCAAGACAAGCTTCCGGATCATCAGCGTTCACGTGAACAATCGGAATATCGAAACCTTTTGCAAGGTCACTAGAATATTTCGTAGAACGAGAATCATAGCTATCAGTCGTAAAACCAACTGCATTGTTTGCGATAACATGAATCGTTCCCCCTGTTTGATACGCGTTCAATCTGCTTAAGTTGAGTGTCTCAGATACAATACCTTGACCAGGGAATGCAGCATCACCATGAACTAAAATTACGAATGATTTTGAAGTATCTTGATCTGGAAGACCAGATTTTTTACGATTCTCTTGAGCAGCACGTGCGAAACCTTCTACTACAGGATTCACGAACTCAAGATGACTCGGGTTATTTGCTAATGTCACGCGAGTGCTAACTTCTTCGTTACTAACGACTTGTTCTCTACCTAGGTGGTATTTCACATCGCCAGTCCAGCCAGAATTAGCCACTGCGCCTTCTATTTTTGCATGTTTGAACTCAGCAAACATGTGGCTATATGGTTTTTCTAATACGTGAGCAAGTACGCTTAGGCGACCGCGGTGAGCCATACCAATCATGACATCCTCTACGCCGTTCTTAGCACCTTCTAGAACAATTTCATCTAAAACAGGTACAAGCATATCAACGCCCTCGATAGAGAAACGTTTTTGCCCAACGAATGTTTTATGCAAGAATTGCTCGAAACCTTCAACAGCTGTTAAACGTTTTAAAAGAGCAGTTCGTTTTTTATTTGATAGTGGTTGACGCAATGAATTTGATTCCACCATTTGATGCAACCACGCGCGTTCTTCACTATCTTGTATATGAGAAAATTCATAAGCTAAAGATTTTGTATAAACGTCTTTTAATCTATGAATTACATCAAGTGCAGTGTGAATACCTTCTGGTGCATCTGGCCATACTGTTTTCGCTGGAATCGCTTTCAAGTCAGCGTCGCTCAGTTCGTTCAATGCTTTCTCAAGAAGAGATTGTCCATTTGCAGCATCTTCCATCGGGTTGATGTGAGCCAACGTGTGCCCGAAAGAACGAATCTGCTCAACAAGTTGAACGACTTTAAGAATTTTTTCAATGTTACCTGTGTTTTGAGGAGAAAAATGTGTTGCTGTGTTGTCCCCTGTTACGACATCATCTTGAAACGAAGGAGCTCCAAAAATTTCAAAAAGCTCTTGTAATTCCGGATCAACAGAACCTGCTCCAGTTACGTAAAGATCATACTGTTCAATAACATAACCAAGGTTCGGACCGTGGAACTTGGCCCAAGGGTTTGTCGTTGTATTCTTCCTCGTCATTTGTTTAAACCTCCCAATGCATATAATCCTTTTCCATACAAAGGTGCATTTTGCTCTTTTTCAATAAGTAATGAATCAATAATCAATGTAAATGTTTTCTTTACTCTTATGTTATTACAATAATTTACATAATACCAAACACTATTACTTATCTGTTTTGTAAAAAAACATTCACAATAACTTATCACCCAAGTTAATCTTTCATGTTATAAAGTAATTTTACAGAAAAATGGGGTGGATATATTTGGTATGCCTATACTAATAGCTATAATTGTTGCATTTAAATATAGGTATAATAGTTAGAATGTTTCGATAAAATTAGTTTGAATTATGTATATTGAAATAATAAGCGCTTTCATAGATATTATACAACAATATAACGGAATATAGTATAAAAAATAAAAAATTATGAATTTATCGTAAACTTTATTTAGATAGTGTTAAATATTGAAAGGAAAGTGAAGGATTTCTACAAAAAAAGTTGCTAAACATAAAAAATGCTCCATAAACAGTTAGTTTCTATAAATATGACGAAAAACACCGTAAAACAAATAACGTATTTCGTGAAATAAAGAAATAAATGAAATGTTTTAAAAGGATAAAACAAATATGGAGATATTAAATTTTAAAAAAAGAAGTGAGGAGATATAGTAACAGTTATTTACAGTGTTCCGTGTTTCGCTTCAAAATAGACGTGCTGAAATTGAAAAAAAGTTTCTTCTATATAAATAGCGTGAATAATAATCAAAATATATGTAAAGGGAACTTGACGTAAAGTTTCCTTTACATATATACTCGGTATATGGAAGGAGGGAGAAATTTCCTTGGAAAATAAAATGGTCGAATACCGAAAAAAATTTGGACTATCTCAAGAAAAGTTGGCTGAGAAACTTGGAGTTTCCAGACAAACCATTATCTCAATTGAAAAAGGGAAATACGATCCATCACTTCCGCTAGCATTTGAAATAGCGAAAACATTTCAGACAACAATAGAACATGTATTTATTTATAAAGGAAAAGAAGAGGGGGAATAGGGATGAATTATTCACAAAAGTACTTTGTAATTATGGGGATTATTTTTCTATTTATGAGTGGATTTATGATATTAACAGGTATAATGACGCATTCTGCACCGCCAGCCATAACGTATCCATTGCTTGGGATGATGATTATGTGTTTCTGTCTAAGCTACTTGCATCCGCAATTTAAAGAAAAAGACGAGCGAATGAAACTTATTCGTTATAAAGGAATGTTTGTAACCTTTTTTGCATTAACGGCATATTATCTTCTTTTCTCTATCGGCTTAAACTTAAAAATACTTACACTATCTGCTACTGAATTATTGAATATACTTATGGCACTTACGATGAGTACCGTCTTTATCTCATTTGTTGTTTTGGCAAAAAGATATTAAGATGGAAGAGAGAAAGGAAGATTAACATATGCAAATGATGTATGCTTTTGGCATTGGGCTTGTATTATTTTTAGCAGTATTCTTATTTATTCGTAAAGACGTTCAAGGCGGGACGTTAACGAAACGAGGATTTTATAAAATGATCGGCTGTTTAGTTGTTATGTTTATAGCGATTATTGTAATGATTGTTTTAATAAGTCGGTCACTATAGAATGTAAAAACGAAACCTTACTTCGGTAAGGTTTTTTCTTTATTGTTCAACCTAAAAATTACCACTAAATCCATTTACTATAAATAACTTATATTATATAATCCAATGAAATGATAGATAAGGAGTGTAGTATATGAATAAAAAAACTATCTTCTATTTATTAACTTGTCTACTACTTGTAGCTAGTACTACTTATATAATATGTAACAAACGAGAACAAGTGCCACCTATGTTAGTATGGGACGAACAAGAATACTATGTTACGAATGAATCTGCCAAAATAGAAGAAGTTGGGCAAAAACTTGGCGAAGTAACAAAGAAAATTAAAACAAGTAAAAAACCTACTAAAAATAAAGAATCTAATACATTACAAGAGAAAACAGAAGTATTCACAATGATTGAGGAAGAAAAAAGTGATTACCCGCCTTTAATCATAAAGGAAGCTTATAGTGATAAATATAGGGTAGTGAGGCCGATTTTGAAGCAAGTATTATGATGAAAAGGAGATTCATATGCAGACAGTAATTTCGTATCCGTGGGTGTTAAGAAAAATATTTGTCTTTTTCCTCCTATCGGTGCTGTTTACATTTTGATGAATAGAGGAGTGCTACAAAAGAGAGATTTTATATTTATTATTTGCTGCTATGAATATATCACTTTGGTTATTGCTTATGATTTTTGATTGGAGTATGTGGATGGTAGTAGGGCATTATTTGTTTGGAGCAGTTGTTATTGTTTTTTCGAATATGAATAAGAGCTAAGCCAGCAACCTTAAAGTTGCTGGTTTTTATTTTGCTATTTATAATGAAGAAACAAATTTTTAATAGAGAGTAGTGGGCGTTATGAGATGGAAAGAAGGAACGTTTGAAAAAATAGACACGAATAACTCATCTGTTGAGCAACTTATAAACACGTTTAAGGAACAAAACTTAATTGGTGGAGCAATAATAAGCTGTTTTAAAGTGCATAACGAAAATTTTTTTAAAGAAATACCACATTCGAAAGATGGACATGAGCACTTCTTTAGAAGAATCTTCAACTCTTTAGATATAATCAATAACTTAGAAGAGTTAAAAATACATACATCAGACAAATATAAGTTTCGTTTTAAAGAGCAGCTGGCAGTTATGCTTGATGGTAGCATTGCTGCGCAAATTTTGTGGGGCGGAGCATATGAAGGGTTTAAGGAACGACCAGTTATCGCAAAACAATTAGCAGTCAATGTATGTCAATATATGTTCCAAGATCGATACGAAGATATTAAAGTGTTCGAAAGCTATCGCCCTTGGACAGATTGGTTTTACGATGTTGCGTGGGATGTTACTTGGATGGTGTTAGATAGTAGGGAGCGTAAAGTGTGGTTTATTTGTGTTACGGATTGATGGGGGGATGGACAAACAATGATATCAGTTGTCATCAAGCAACTATAAGATAGCAACTTGTGAAATTGAATTTAAATAAAGACAAGGAGTGCGACTGTGACATCTTTGGAGAAGCTGTTTGGTTGGAAGTGATTGACTTGTATAAAGAAGAGAAACCATATCACGTAGAAGGTTGATATGGTTTCTCTATTTATGAACCCGGAGAGGCTCGAACTTACGATGTTCTTCATTTTGACACATATATTAAATTACATGGGTATATACGGAGTATCTCGTATCATTATTAATTTTAATTTTTTTGTAAAGCTCCTTTGTTACTCTCCATAAAATAAACTCAAACCATTTTGAACAGAGCGTTGTAATCGTTTAAGTTCAAGTTCTAATACCTCTTTGCCTAAAGGGGTAAGCACGTAACACTTCTTTCTATCTATCGATGCTACCTCATCAATTAGTTCTTCGGTTAATAGCTTTTTAATAATCCCATACAATGTGCCTGGTCCAAGTTTGACTTCTCCATGGGTAAGGTTTTCAACCTCTTGCATAATTCCATAACCATGTATAGGTTTTAGTAATGACAGTAAAATATAGTATTGTGGTTCTGTTAATGGGATGTATTGTTCTACTGCGGTCTTCATTATTACCACCTCCGATATATCGTATATCGATATCTTAAGCCGTTTTTTCAATAAATGCAACCAAGGAAATGGACTTACATATATATAGGGAGAAAGTAGAATAGAAGTGTACAATATGTGTAATCAATTTATGAAAAATTGGATTTTTTTTGAAATATGCAGTATTGCATATTTATACTTCGTAATCTTATGGTATCCTGAAATTGTTAGATATGGTATATATTTTATTTTCCTCAATGCCAGTTGAAACGTAGTAAATAATAGTCATATCTAACATCACTTATTCTGTTTATTTATATAGTATGTATAAGTGATTTTAAAAATAATTGAGTAGACATAATGAAAGGAGATGAAAACATAATGTTAAATTTAAAATTCATGGAAATCGAAAATGAAGAATTAAACTGTGGTTGGTGTATGGCAGGTGGCGCGGTTGTAGGTGGCGGCGCAGCAGTTGGAATTGGTATTCTTTTAACTTAATAAAAGGGGTTTCGTCATATGAAACAGTTATTCTATACAGAAGTTGAATTAGAAGAATTGAACTCAGCAACTAGTTGGGCTCAATCGGTAGCTATGGGCGGCGTTGGAATTTACGTCATTTTAACTTGATAATATAAAAAATATCATTGTTTTAGAAGGTGAAAAGCATGAAAACACTAACTTTTAAAGAAGTACAGTTAGAAGAACTAAACTCAGTACCGTGGAATGTGAAAATTGCGGTAGCGGGTGGCGTCGGTGTAGCATCAGGTGTTGCAGCAGTACTTATTATTACTTGATTTTTGTACAAATAAGCTATTTGTATGAAAAAAGGAGGTGACAACATGAAAACATTATCTTTTAAAGAGGTTGAATTAGAAGATTTAAACGTATGGGACATGATTGGTTACGGTCTTGGCGCAGGTGCACTAGCAGGTGGAGCAATCCTTGTACTTACATGATTTTAGCTAATAAAATTAGTTTTTTGAAAATGTAATAAGGAGGTGAAAAACATGAAAACATTATCTTTTAAAGAGGTTGAATTAGAAGATTTAAACGTATGGGACATGATTGGTTACGGTCTTGGCGCAGGTGCATTAGCAGGCGGGGCAATCCTTGTACTTACATGATTTTAGCTGTGGAGAATTGTATTTTGAAAATGTAATAAAGAGGTGAAAAAAGTGAATACATTATACTTCAAAGAAGTTGAATTAGAAGAAGTAAACTCTTATACAGATGCTGCTGGATTTGCGATTGGATTTGGTATTGGAGTAGGTCTAGTATTAACTTGATCTTAAATAATATTAACGTAAATAATTTAAAAAGGAGGTAAACAAATGAATACATTATACTTCAAAGAAGTTGAGTTAGAAGAAGTAAACTCTTATACAGATGCTGCTGGATTTGCGATTGGATTTGGTATTGGAGTAGGTCTTGTACTAACTTGATCTAAAATAATGATGGTAATAAACTAAAAAATTTAAGGAAGGAGGCGAAAAAGATGAAAACATTATTCTTTAAAGAAGTTGAATTAGAAGAATTAAATTCACATGGTACAGATTTCTGGACTGGAGCAGGTATTGGAGCAGGTGTTGTTGCTGCTGGAGCTGCCGTAGCTGGTGTACTAATTGTAACATGATTAATGTTGAGTGTTTAATATCACTTTTGATATTGTAACCTACGATTACATGCTATTTTTTGTATATTAAGTTATTAAACGAATATGCAACATTGCATATTCGTTTTTCTTTATTTCATGTTATTCTCAAATAGTTATATATGGTATTTAATGGTACCCCGTATTTCTATGATATAAAAGTTATTAAAACCATCTATAATTTCATTCATTTAGTATTTTTATATCTATATATAATGATGATTTTCTAGTTGATACCTCTGAAGACTTTATGGGAGGAGATGAAAACACAATGCTAAATTTAAAATTCTTAGAAATTGAAAGTGAAGAATTAAACTGTGGCTGGTGTATGGCAGGTGGCGCGGTTGTAGGTGGAGGCGCAGCAGTTGGAATTGGTTTTATTTTAACTTAATAGGGTAGTGAACGATCAATGCTGAAGAGATAGGCACATACTAACCTGATTATATATCCAAATAGATTTTTGGGAAGCTTAAAACAGGAGGCGGAAAAAGTGAAAACATTATTCTTTAAAGAAATTTCGCTAGAGGAATTAAATTCACATGGTACAGATTTTTGGGTTGGAGCAGGTATTGGAGCAGGCGTAGTTGCAGCTGGAGCAGGCGTGGCTAGCGTACTGATTTTAACGTGATGGATATGAATAAAAATCTACTTTTTATTATAATTCCAGCTTTAATAGTATTTGGTTTAATTGTTCTTGTTAATAGTAGTAATTTATATATGAACATTGCTTTAGCAACTACAATAACGCTAGCTTCTGGCATTTTAGTGGGCAGAGTACTACAATTACGAAAAAATTAAATAGTAACACACTATAACATAAAATGTTCCAAATATTCACTGTATAATCGCTGGTTTAAAGTGCCTGTTTCGTTACTTTAACAAAATTCACATGATCTCACCTGTAAGAATTTTTATATTCAAAACGAGAGGTGAAGAGTATGAAGAAATTGCACTTTAAAGAGGTTGAAGTAGCAGAGTTAAATTCATTCTGGACTGGCGCTGCTGTTGGAGCTTTAATTTCTGGTGGTGGAGTAATTTTACTTACATGATCTCAGCCGTAAAAATAGAATTTTCTTAATGAAAAACGTGAGGTTAAAACATGAACAAACTACACTTTAAAGAAGTTGAATTAGAAGAATTAAATTCAAAAACTGACATCATTTACTGGGCTACAGGAGCAGTTCTTGTTGCGGGTCAAGTAATAATAATAACTTGATTTCTGTAGTTAAATATTGATGATTTATAAAATAATAATTTTCAGAGGTATCAACTAGAAAACCAGGGGGACGAACTAATGATTGGAATTTCGTGCATAATTGAAGAAAACGGTTTATTTAAAAATATCAATGAAGGTAACGCAAAAGAGCTATTTTCTGCTAAAGCCAAAGATATACACTTTGATAAATTTGATTTTGAAAATAACACTTTTATTGATTTTGTTGACTATCTAGACTTTCAAGAATACCAAAAGTATATATTTTTCGTTGGTGGGAGCTTGCAAAGAATATATAAATTAGTTCAATTTTTAGAAACTGAGTTAGAAGAAACAGATTTTTGTATAGTCGATGATAATTTAGAAGTAAAACATGGGGATTTTGAATTGATAGACATGTTACAGCCGTTAAAAGATATGTTCCAACTAGAGAAAGAAAAGGCTAAGTTGTCTCACATGCAATATTTAAGAAATGGGTTAATGACATTATTTTCAGGCGTATATCCAGCTGTTATTAATAAAAGAACGCTAAAACATCTCTATGTAGAAAATTGTAATGTCATTCAGAATATCGAACCAGATGTGTATTATAACATGGCTGTAAACAGTTCAATTTTTATTGATCAATCTAGTGAAGAAATTGAACTAAATAGCAATGACTTGAAAGACATACCAAACATTATATTATTAAATAATTCTGTTCCGAGTTTTCAAAAAGAAGATTTGACGTCATTAGATGTAGAAGAGTTAGAAGAATTAATAAGCAAGTTTAAAAATTCAGGGGTTATTGATAACAAAGAAAGTAAAAAAGCGATTTTTGATTATGCGACTATGACAAAGACTAGTACAAATAATAGATTGTTTGTCTATTCTGACGGGATTTTCAATGATTACTTGAAAGAATATATAATTTCAAAAAACATTAAGCTAAATTACTTTGATATTGTTTCAAAATATCAAAATAATGAAGAACAAGATAAAGTAGAGGCGATGATTAAGAACATCATTCCGATGATGTATAATTTGGCAGCATCATTTAAAGGTGGGGCAACTACTTTTACTACGCCTTATACAAAGAACAAACTGGACCTAGTAGTAGATTCAATCGTTGAATTCAAATTAATTGGAATTCAAAATAATAGAGGTTGTTTTGTTTATAATATCCGCACTAATAAAGTTTTTGAAACGGATGAAACTTTCCTTGAAATTTTAGAAGCCGATCTTAAAAATAACCAAAGCTACCTAAAAGATCGTTTCAAAGATCAATATGATGCAATTATGAATGAATATAAGGGGTTGGTGGAACATGCATAGTAAGTATATATTTGGCCCCTTTTTACGAAAAGTTAAAAGAGGAAACGTGGAAATTTCGGATGATATTTATTCAGATACCGACTTTGCTGATTTTTATAACCGCTCGATAAATGAAAAATTTGAAATAAATGATTTAGATTTCTATAGAGAGAAAATCAATAATGATGATGTAGTACTAGAAATAGGATCAGGTAATGGTCGGGTATTTAATGTTCTATCTAGAGAAGGTGTCAATATTTACGGGATTGAACCACAATTGGAAATGATTAAATATATCGACACTAGTTACAGGGATAAGATTTTCAATATTGGTATAGAGGACCTGGATACGATTAAAGGTATTAAATTCACAAAAATTATTATACCAGCCACGACTGTTTCTTTATTTTCAGAAGAACAATTTAAAAGTTTTTTAATTAAAACAAAAGATTTATTGGATATTCATGGCTCCATCATTTTTGATTTCCTTAAACCTTCGTGTATAAAAGAAAATTGTGATAAAGTTTTAAATTTTAAAACAGATGATAGTGTGTTTTTTGTAAGTAATGCCATTATAGAAAATAAATATGTTTTAAATATATTTATGGAAGGCAATGGTGTTAAAAAAGTGGGATATTCAGTGAAAAATCTACACACTATTGAATATTTTGAGAAAGTCTCTGAAGAGTTACATTATAAATTAAATATATTATATAGCGGAGAAAATATATATTTCTTGGAGTTGGAAAATTGTGAAGAATAATACCTATGTTGTTCCAATGGGGGATATTACGCAATCCCCTTTTTATAATATGATAATCGAAGAAGCTAAAGATAGTTTTTTACTAGATACAACTGGAAAAAAATATTTAGATCTTAGAAGCGGTTTATGGAATGTTTCATTGGGATACAAGGAAGAGTTATACCAAAGAATTTCATCTCAATTTAATGAGTATTTACAAAAATCATTAACTTTTTTAGATATCCATGCATACAATCATCCTTTGTATAATGATTATAGTAATGCCTTGCTACAGTTTATTAATGAAAAAGATTCTGCGTATACTAAAGTCTTTTTCACAAATAGCGGTTCGGAAGGAACAGAGTTAGCAACAAAGGTTGTAAGACATTTAAACAACAAAGATAAAAAAATTATTACGTATGATAAAAGTTATCATGGTACCTTTTTTGCAGGGGTATCAGCTAGTGGATTAGATGAGAAGATTACGGAAGATTATCAACCAAAACTAGATGGATTCTTAAGTGTAAAAACTCCTCAAAATCGTGATGATGAAGATCATGTGTTGAATTTTATAGAGGAAAATCATCAAAATATATCTGCTTTTTTATTTGAACCTATTATTGGTTCAGGCGGAGTGTATATTTTTAATAAAGAATTTATTAAAAAACTACACAGCACATTAAAAAAATTCAACATACTACTAATTTTTGATGAGGTGGCAACAGGTTTTTATAGAACGGGCAATCGCTTTTTCTTTAAAGAATTAGGGGTGACTCCAGATATTTTAATTTTGAGCAAATCGATTAACAATGGAATTCTCCCATTTGGAGCAGTCGTAATTTCAAAAGAAATTGAAGACGCTCTCAAAGGTAAGCATATCGAGCATTTCTCTACTCAAAACGGAAATCTGCTAGGGGTACTATCAGCAAAGATTACATTAGAATATATTTTAGAAAATGAGACAAGTATTATTAGCAATGTTCGAGAAATCGAAAATATAGTAACAAATACGCTTAAGATGAAAAATATTGGTTACACGGGTATCGGGGGGATGTATTCGATCCCTGTGAATGATCCAATTAAAACTATGGAAATAGTTAACGGATTAAAAGAACTCGGTATTTTAGTCTATCATTACATGGATAATGATGAAGGTAATGGCATTACACTATTTCCTACCCTTTTAATAGATACGAAGGCATTTTCAAAAGCTATGAAAATAATTGCAAAGAGGGTATTAGTTTGAAAGAAGTAAATAACTTAAATGTTTGCAATGTAAATCTTGAATACCACATAGACGACTATGTTTATATATATAACCCTAAGAATGAGAGAATGATACAAGCAGATCAGAATACACTAGAGTATCTTAGGAGCTATAATACTGAAACTAGCGAAAAAGTAGAAGGTTTAGAAAGATTTTTGCATGGCAAAAAAAAATACAATCTATTAAATTTTAAGTTGCTAAAATTAAGTATAAGCACAAAGGGATTTGAAACGCTATATAAAATCGAAAACATTAAGATTTTTAAGTACTTGTTCGTATGTTTACTTTTATTTTTTGCAATTACTTTTCCTGTAGTAGTGAAAAAGGGTTATACGATCTTCAATAGTGGTGCAATGAACTTTAATGTATATCATTTGATATACATATACGTAGCACAGTTATTTATCGTTTCGTTCCATGAATTTTCGCATTATTATACTTACAGAAAATATATTAGATCTGACAAAATGCGTTTTGGAATAATAATTCGATATTTCTTTTTATTATTATTTTTTACAAATGTTAACTATATGAGGACGCTCGATAAGAGAAAAAAAATAGCAATAATGTTGTCAGGTGTTATGGGACAAATGATTTTAGGAAGTCTATTAGCAATCATGTATCTTTTGTCAAGTTCTGACGTGATATTATACATATATATTACTAATTGTATAATTATTTTTACTAATATGATGCCATTTTTAAAGTTAGATGGTTATTGGATTATAAATCAAATGATAGATTCAGAAGATTATATGAATAGTTTCAAACAATTTATATTTAAACGACAAAAGATAAAATCTTCTGAGTTACTACTCGGACTAGTAAATTGTATTCTCATAGCCACAGTTATTTTAAGTGGTGTTTATTGGGTATTCGATGTTGTAAGGAGAGGAATAATGTGAGTGGTAATATACTGATACTAGGCGCAGATGGATATATTGGTAAAGACTTACAAACGGTAATAGATGATACAAAAAATATATACTGTATCGATAAAACGTATAAAGAAAAAGTAATGAAAGAAACCAATAAAGTCTATTTCAATTTAGATGTTAGCCAAGAAGAAGATATTAGATTTTTATCCACTTACTTTGAAGAGAACAATATAACAATAGATGGTGTTATCAACCTAATCGGGGTTAATACTTTATCTAATTTTTATAATGTGACAAATGAAGCGTGGGATAAAACATTTGATATAAACATTAAGAGTTTTGTATTTTTACTCAAGTCCATCTATAGCTCACTTTCACACCGCGTTTCAATTGTAAGTGTAGCTTCACAAAATGGTATAGTGGCACATGAGGATAGAATTGCTTATGGTACTTCAAAAGCAGCGCTGATTCACTTAACAAAAAATTTAAGCATTGATTTTTTGAAAGATCAACAGAGAGATATTAAGGTGAATTGTGTGTCGCCGTCCTATATTATCAACGATAATAACGAAAGTTATTTGAAGTCCTTTGAAGGAAATAAGTTATTGAAAAAAATTCCATATAGAAAATTTGTTGAAATTTCAGATGTAACAAATGTCATTTTATTTTTAATGTCTGATAAAAGCGATGCCATTAGAGGGCAAAATATTGTGGTTGACTATGGATATACAATTGTATAAATAAATCATCTTGGGAATTAAGGGTGTGGATAATGAGTTTACTAATTAAAGATTTAACAAAGAAATTTGACGAGCATGTTGCAGTGAATAATTTGAATATCGAGATACCAAAAGGTGAAATATTTGGATTCTTGGGCGGGAATGGAGCAGGTAAAACGACTACATTTCGAATGATACTTGGACTTTTATCGAAATCAAGTGGGACCATTTCATGGAATGGTAAACCTATAAATTATGGTGTTACAGATAAAATTGGGTATTTACCGGAAGAACGTGGTCTTTATGCGAAAATGACTGTCAAAGAACAAGTTAACTTTTTTGCAAAACTAAAGAACATGAAAAGTAAAGATGCAGAAAAAGAACTTCACTATTGGCTGGAGCGTTTTAATATTACTGAGCATCTGAACAAAAAGGTAGGAGAACTTTCTAAAGGGAATCAGCAAAAAATCCAGCTGATAACAGCGATTATACATAAGCCTGAACTCTTAATTTTAGATGAACCATTTAGTGGTTTAGACCCAGTAAATGTTGAAATGTTAAAAGACGCTGTTCTTGATATGCAAAAACAAGGGTCGTCAATTCTTTTTAGTTCACATCGTATGGAACATGTGGAAGAGTTATGCCAACACATTTGTATTATGCACAAAGGTGTACCTGTTGTTCAGGGTGACATTGCCAAAATTAAAAGTGATTTTGGTAAAAAGAACGTTGTAATCGTTGGCGATCATGACTTTGACCATTTGAAAGAAATAAAAGGTGTAGAAAGTATGAAGAAACGTAAAAATGCAGTTACTCTTAAAATTTCATATGAAGAAGTGTCACATGTTTTATTTAAAGAGATAACAAAATTAGGGTATGTTAAAAAGTTTGCAGTAGAAGAGCCTACATTAAATGATATCTTTATTGCGAAAGTAGGTGCACAAAATGAGTAGTTTCTGGACAATTTTTTTACAAAACTATAAATCTAAAGTGAAATCAAAATCATATTTTGCTATTACAATAATAGTTTCTATGTTAATTATAGGATTGATGAATTTTGACAAGATTTATAACTTGTTTGCAGGGAACGAGGAGGATCAAGTTGTTGTTGTTACAGAAAAAGAAGAATTATATTCAACCATTCATCAAGTGTTTAAAAATGTCGATAGTAAGATACAAGTTAAACGTAGCACGGATAAACAAAAAGCAGAATCAGGTGTTAAAAATGGTGATTATACATATGCAATCGTTGTAGAGGAATTGAATAATAAACAATTAAAGGCTACGTATATAACTGAGACGGATGTAAATCAGCAAGATGTTAGCAAGGTTCAAACGATTTTATCTCAAATACAATCTTCTAATTTCGCCCAGCAATTGAATCTATCTCAAGATGAATTAAAGGTGTTAACAACGCCAGTAGAAATTCATACCAAAACGGTTTCAGATAAGGTTAAAGATGGAGAACATACTGAGGGTGTAGGGATTTTAATTAATGTCTTTATCATGCTAAATTATCTAATGATATTAATGTATGCTGCACAATTAGCAACAGATGTTGCAACAGAGAAATCTTCTCGTGTTATGGAGTTAGTTGTTTCGAGTATTTCGCCTACCAAACATTTATATGCGAAGCTATTCTCAACATTATTGGCTGGTATTACGCAAATCATAATTTGGGGCTTGGTCGCAACTGTTGGATATAAAACAGCAATTAATGATTCGAAAAATGATATTTTAAATAGTATTGATTTAAATTCTGTTGCTCCAACTCTAGTGTTTTATGGGATTCTATTCTTCACATTAGGATTCTTATTATATGGCTCATTATCTTGTCTATTTGGCTCTATCATTACGCGTATAGAGGAATCTTCTCAAGCTGTTATGCCGCTGATGTTTATGTTACTTGCTGCTTTGTATATAGCAATTTATGGAATGTCAAACCCAAGCAGCATGGTTGTTACCGTTACTAGTTATGTACCTTTCTTCACTCCTATTGTTATGCTTGTACGAATTGGATTCCTCAATATCCCAGTATGGGAGATTGCGCTTGCATTAGCAATTCTAATTGCAACAATATGTATGATGATTGGTTTAACGAGTCGTGTTTACCGCGGTGGCGTATTAATATATGGTAAAGGTGCATTTAGTAATATCAAAAAGGCAATCAAATTAGGGCAAAAATAGGATTCGTCTATTCATTTCTAAACTTAAATTTACAAAGATCTGCATAGTTAAACTGTGTAGATCTTTTTTGTTGAGAAATTTATATAAATAAATATAAAAATTGCTGTATTAGGCTATTTTTCAAAGAGAATTTTAAAAAGCTCCCAAAAGAGAGTAAAGAATCGAGTTCTAGCGAACAACGTAGAGCGATAATTAATATAATTTATGTCTTTCTCCAAAATGGAGAAAAGAAGTAGGGAAAAATTTAGTTTTAATAATAATCATTTATTTGCTACATAAAGAAAACCCCTTGACTATCAAGGGGTTTTTCATATGACCCCGGAGAGGCTCGAACTCACGACCTCCACCCTGTCAAGGTGGCGCTCTCCCTGCTGAGCTACGGGATCCCAACTATAAATGTTACCATCAGCAATGTATTTTCATTTCATTCGTGTAATCGGAGGATTTGTACAATTTGTTGAGTATTGTAACATTTGATGTATTCCTATAATAGCAACGAACTTTAATGGTGTAAAGATGTAATTTTCCGAATATTTATATTCTAATTTTTGTATAAAAAAATAAGCCCCGAAGAGCTTATTTTAATAATAATATCAACGCAATTATCAATGATATTTTCAAAAATACAATCATAAATAATGGAGCTTGTTCATAAGCTATCGTCCTGTAACTGTCATTCCTGCTGTGTAAATTGTATCAATAGAACCGTCAGCGCCTTTTATTTCGACTTTATAACGATATGTTCCATCCTCATAAATATCATCGCCATATCCTGTGAAAGTTGCAATTTCATCATTGCTTCCAGCTGGGACCCATTGATTTTGCCAACGGAAGTTGGTTTCAAATTCTCCCCATCTATCGCCATATTTCTTTTCAAGGCTGACATTGTAATGAATTTCTTCAGCTCGGTCATTTGTAATTCTTGCAATTACGCTGTTACCAAAAGTAACTTGTGTAGAGTGTACCTGAACTGTAACACCGTTCACCGTTTCACCAGGACCACAAATGTAATGACAACCATCCCATTCGTCAGCATGTGCTTTTGGTGTTTCAATGTTCATAGCTGTTAAACCGCCTAAAGCTAAAGCTCCTGTTAATAATACTTTACTAAATGTTTTCACTTGAAATTCCCCCTAAGTATATTCTCAATTCGTTCGATAGATATCACATTAATCTAATGGAACGTTTTTTCCTTAAGTGTATTCGCTATGAATCTTTCATCTTGTAGTAATCTAACCTCTACATAAAATTTCATAGTTTTGATTCCATATATGTATCATGATTTACATAGAATAAATCTGTTAATACGTTTTGGGTATTTGCTTATCCCACTACTCTTTATTACCTTTTATTGGTAAAACGTTGGTTTTATTATATACCATTATTATCTATTTACAAGAGAAAACAATACTGTATGCAAAAATGCATAATAAAAAACACTACTTGTATTCTGAATTACAGAATACAAGTAGTGTTGGGTTTCAATTAATATTTAATTGGAACCTAATGCTAATTTTTTATGTTTAACAGTATACATATATCACTGTTTTTTTAGTCATAATTGATAAAATTTGGTCAGGGGACACTCTTCCTGTTGAGCTATGGGATCTTTAAAAGGGAAAGTATAAGCGATTATGAGAGTAATGTATGAAGGGATAATGATGAGAAGCGAATTTAGTAGAAAGTAGTCTTTGGATGTAGAGGTTATATTATTTCCGATACCAATCCAAAGGACCTTCATCACTCAAATCAACAAGAAAAGGGAACAAGAAGTGTAAAGGTAAGCTTATAAGTTCTGGCATAGCGTTCACTGTTTTCTTTGATAGATATTGCCTCCCAAAACAATACGGACAATCTTTTTCAAATGTTATGAGAAGCGACCATACATCTTTTACTTTCCACTTCGTTTTACAATACGTACAACGCGCCATTGAGTTCCTCCTCAGTTTAAGGTGTTTTCTAATATATTCTACTTTATTGTACGAAAGTCATTTGAATTTGATGTGGTAAAATGCAAAACAAGCCTAACCTCGTTCTACATTCAGGGAGGGGCTAGGCTTGTTTTAATTCCGTTCAATGTCTCTTTGTATCAGGCTGTTTATACATTGCCTAGATAGCTTCGTGTTAAATTCGGGAGAATAATTTTTCCATCTTTACTGTATTTTTCGAATAGCTCTGATAGGAGAAAAATAAAGTTTTTATACTGTTCGTCATTTTCTTTCGGAGCATAAGATGCTGATAAATTCCTTCCCAAAAACCCTTCATAATCAAAAAGTAAATAATTTTGATATTCTTTAAAATCATACTTTCCATCTTTAAAAAAGTTGTTAAATACTTCTGGAGTTTCATCTATTCCACCGCTAAAGCCTTTAAAGTTTGGACAGGTTTTCTGGCAAATTTCTGCATTCTCTTTAATAAGTGGACTAGTTAAATCTCTACTATTCCAAACAAGTGCAACATTTGCTTTTTGTTTTAAAATTCGTTGGCATTCGATTTTGAAAGCCTCTTTATCAAACCAATGAAATGCTTGGGCAACAGTTACTAAATCTACACTATTTTCTTTTAAAGTGGTATTTTCAGCAGTTGCTTTTATGGATTGAAAACGAGAATATAGTTTTAATGATTGCTCAGCCATCTTTCTCATATCATCATTTGGCTCAACTCCAATAACATGTAAACCACTTTCAAGCAGCTGGTGGCTAAATATCCCCGTACCTGAACCAATATCAGCCACAATCTGATTCCCTTTCAGTTGGTTAGCTGAAAGCAAGTAATCAATATATTCATTAGGATAACTAGGGCGATATTTTGCATATATATCGGCCCTGTCAGTAAAATTTTCTGTTGTTTTCACAGTACTACCTTCTTTCTTACGATATGATGTACAGAAATAGAAATTAAATATGAATTCAGGCATCAGTCTTTAAGTCTACAACTTAAGAATCCAGCTAAATAGAGGGCCTCAGTTTCTTTATTCAAATATCCTTTATCCGTTTAGTATACTATTTTAGATAATATCTTCCAAAAGACTAGAATGGCTTACTCAATTATGTTTTAAAGTGTATATTTTTATGGATTTATTTAATAATTTATGAGCGATTGTATGTCGTATTACGTTTACGTAGGTAAGAGATTTTTATTTTTGCTATTTAAATTGGCCAATATATCCTTTTTACAATTTACTGAAAATCATGTATAACAGAGATACATGATTATTTTATCTCGCTATTTGCGGGCAGTAAGATCCCTTACCTCGAAATTCAGCAAAAGTAAAGAAGTTAGGTTCGGGTCGGAATGCCCGTAAAAGTCCGATTCGTGAGGGTTGATGAAAGTTTCACTTTATAAATATTCAGAAGTAGAGGGAGAAAAGTTGTAATGGTAAGAAAAACGTTCAAGATGCGCGTGTCTAAAAATAGAACGATTTCGATTAATGGATCGATTCTTGATGTGGATGTTACACATGATGAATTTTTACAAGAGTTTGTTGAGTGGGTTGATTCTAAAGGTTGGTCGTTTATGGGAATAACAGATGAGATTACGCCCGAGGAAGCTAGTCAAAAGTTAATAGATTCGTTGATTGATGAGAAGGATAAGAAAGAGTAATTCCTTCTTATTTTTATTGTATATTTATGTTCTTTATCGTAAAAGTATGATATAGTAAAAAATAGTGAAATTTCTTCCAATATAATACAAATTACATATGATTGGTAGATTTATTATTTTGTTAAGGAGTAAATGGAAAAGGGAGAGTCATATGGTAAATTTTAAGAAAATTTTGGTTTTTATTACAGTTATTTGTTCGTTTTTTTTGACGCCCATAACATTGCGTGCTGAGACGAATATTGGAGTAAATCCAGAACAAGTTGCACCACCACCTGCGGAAGGACCGAATGTTTTTAGTCAGTTTGCAACGACAATTGATGCGAAAACAGGAGATGTTTTGTATGATAAAAACGCATATCACCGAGCATATCCTGCTAGTACGACGAAGGTGTTAACAGCGATTTTACTCATGGAGCATACAAAGCCAGAGGATCAATTTACATTTTCACAATTAGCATTAGATCAAGAGAAGAGTAATTATCAAATTGAGTTTCAACCTGGAGAGACAATTAATAGAAATACTGCGCTTATGATTTTAATGGTGCTGAGTGCGAATGATGTGTCGTATGCGATTGCGGAGCGGATTGGCGGGAGTGTTGAGAATTTCGCTAATATGATGAATGAGAAAGCGAAGCAATTAGGAGCGAAAGATAGCCACTTTGTAACACCGAATGGATTGCATGATCCGAACCATTATACGACGCCGTATGATATGGCTATGATTACGAAGGGTGTGCAAAAGTATCCTGAAATTTTACAAGCGATGAATACGAAAAGAACGACAGTTACGACGTCTAGGCAGACGGTGTCTATTTTTAATAAATCTAATTTTTTTGAAAATCCATATAGCATTGGCGGTAAGACAGGGTTTACGAATGAAGCACGTAATACACTTGTTTTATTAAATGAGAAAGATGGAAATCGTATTATAAGCGTAGTAATGGCTTCTCAAAGACCTGAAATTTATGAAGATTTGAAGCAGATGGCGGAATATTCTTTCGGTCAATTTACGAAGCAAATGGTGCTTGATAAACATAATTGGCATCAAAAAACAACATATTTAAATAAAGATGTTAATTCTGAGTTGGAACAAAGTGCGGAGCTTATGCTTAAGAAAGATGAAGGGAAAAATGTGAAAACTATTTTCCGGGCGGCTTCATTAGATAAAGAATCTTTATATCATAAAGGAATACATCGTGGTGAGGTAGTTGGTGCAGTTGATATTACGAAAAATAATCAAACAATTGCGACGGTAAATGTTCTTTCAACAGAAGATGTCACTTTTACGATGCCTAAAAAAGATACAACTATGCCTGAAGTAAAAGACTCAAATGTGAAAGTAATAAGTGTTGGGATAGGTGCGATTATATTATTTGGAGCAATTTTATATGTAGTGTTGCGCCGAAATACAAAAGGAATGAAATCAGAAGATAAATAAATTACTAATAAAAAGACTGTGTAAAATTTTGGCACAGTCTTTTTTCTATATTTTAAATAACTAATAATTGTAAATTTTCTTATTGCAATAACTTAAAGTTCGTTATATCATTTACTTGTGTTCTTGTTAAAGAACAAAGTGGATGTTGCATACTTCAAATAATATAAAACAACGGAGAGGGAGAGAGACGATGAAATTAATATGGAAGATAATTAGCAACGCGATCTCATTTGTTTTATTTGCATTGATGGTTTTTTTAGCTTTTGTAGTTATTTCTTCAAAAGCAAGCGGTGGTGATCCGACAGTGATGGGATATCAATTTAAGAGCGTTCTTTCAGGATCAATGGAGCCGACGTTTTTAACAGGATCAATCATTGCAATAGAACCAAACAAAGATGGTTCTAAATATCAAAAAGGTGATGTTATTACCTTTAAAGAGAAAGATCAAAAAATTATCACTCACCGTATTATCGGTGTGAAAGATACAAATGGAAAAGTAATGTATGAAACAAAAGGGGATAACAACAACGGACCAGATTTAGAGCCAGTACTTGCAGAAAATGTAGTTGGAAAGTATGCAGATATTACAGTTCCATATGTTGGTTATTTACTGAATTATGCGAATTCAAAAGCGGGAGCAGCATTACTTCTTATTATTCCAGGAGTCTTTTTGCTTGGTTATTCCGCTATTTCTATTTTTGGTGCTATTCGTAGCATTGACGGAGAAAAGAAAGATAAAAAAGTAGAACAATCCGTCTAGTTCGTTTGGTTATACTTTCCGTTTAGGAAGTTAACAAATATATATTAAGGGGATATGGACATGACTTTAAAGAAAAAATTAGGAATGGGTATTACATCAGCAGTATTAGGAGCAGCTTTAGTTGGTGGAGGAACATTTGCATTTTTCAGTGATAAAGAAGTGTCAAACAATACATTTGCGGCTGGAACACTGGATTTAGCATTAAATCCATCAACAGTTGTTAACGTATCGAATTTAAAACCTGGGGATACAATTGAAAAAGAATTTAAACTAGAAAATAAAGGTTCTTTAGATATTAAAAAGGTTCTACTGAAAACAGATTATAATGTAGAAGATGTAAAGAAAGATAATAAAGATGATTTTGGTAAACATATTAAAGTAACATTCTTAAAAAATGTAGATAAGCATGAGACAATTGTGAAACAAACTACTTTAGATAAATTAAAAGGTGACACACTTACAGCTGTAGATAATGATTTATCGGCTTGGTTCTGGGATGAAAAAGGTATTTCAGCAGGTAAATCTGATAAATTCAAAGTGAAATTTGAGTTCGTTGATAATGGAAAAGATCAAAATCAATTCCAAGGCGATAAGTTACAATTAAATTGGACGTTTGATGCACAACAAACAGCAGGTGAAGAAAGATAATAATAAAAAGGGCTATCACATGGATAGCCCTTTTTCTATTTTTCTAGTATTTGTCTATCAATTTTAATAGTTCTTTACTATAATATAGATAATGTTCTGTATAAAGAACGTAATGTTCGATGGGAGAGATTAAGATGCTGAAAAGACCGCGTAATTTTAAAAAGATGCTTATATTGCCGTGTATGTGTTCTATTACGTTTTATTTAGGATCTCAAATTATGACGCATACAGAAGCGGCGTTCATTCATGAAACGAAAGTAGAAGCGACGCTTTCTACAGCAATTATATTTCCGAAAACAGTTAATACGTTAAAAGAGCAATCTGAGAAACATAAACAGCTTATTGAGCGTGAGTATGGAACGATGAAGGGGAAATCGAAAGCAACTTCTATTGAAGAAATAAAACAGGCGATTTCTGTATGGCAACAAGGGCGTGAGAAAATTGTTGCTGAGAAGGAAGCTCTGCAAAATGTATATACTGAAATAGAAGCTCCTTACAATCAAATACAAGAAGAATTAAAGGTAAATAAAGATGAGTCGATGCAGCAAGTGTCCATATATGTAAATGAAGGCTTTCGCAGTATCAAAGAGAAGCGTGACTATATTGAGAAAGAAATTAGCTTGAAAGCTATTGATGAGCAAATTCAAGCTCTTCAGCAACAATTAAACGCTGCAATTGAAGCGGAAGGACAAAAGAAAGTAGAAGAACAAAAGAAAGCAGAGGAACAGAAGAAAGTAGAAGAACAAAAGAAAGTAGAAGAACAAAAGAAAGCCGAAGAACAAAAGAAAATAGAAGAACAAAAGAAAGCCGAAGAACAAAAGAAAGCAGAGGAACAAAAGAAAGCCGAAGAACAAAAGAAAGTAGAAGAACAGAAGAAAGCCGAAGAACAAAAGAAAGTAGAAGAACAGAAAAAAGTAGAAGAGCAAAAGAAAGTGGAAGAACAGAAAAAGCTAGAAGAGCAGAAGAAAGCGGAGTAACTGCTTTAGTGAAACAGCCAGAAAACAAGAATGTGGTGTAAGAGAGAGTGAACGAATAAGCAAGACTAGTAATATTTATACGAGTGTGAGGGAACGTTAGCCCTCACCTCTTTGTTTTTCTTTTTTCTTATAGTATTAAATGATTTGAGTGTGAAAAAAGTTATAAATTATCATTTTTTTTCTGAAAAGTCTAAAAAATATTGAGAAATAAAAATAACTGAAAATATTAATAAATATGTGTTGTGTTTATATAGAGTTGTTCGTTATAATGAACATAAGGTTTTTAAAAAAGAACGCATATTAGCTAAGCTAATATAGTTTTCTTTACATCTCTTATTGAAAAATAAGTGATAAAAATATAAAAAAAAGCTAGGGGGAATTGATTGTGAGTCTGAAAAAGAAATTAGGTATGGGAGTTGCATCAGCAGCATTGGGGTTAGCTTTAATTGGTGGAGGAACATTTGCATTCTTTAGCGATAAAGAAGTATCAAACAATACATTTGCAGCTGGGACGTTAGACCTTACATTAAACCCTAAGACGCTTGTAGATATTAAAGATTTAAAACCAGGGGATTCTGTTAAGAAAGAGTTCTTATTACAAAACAGCGGTTCGTTAACTATTAAAGACGTTAAATTAGCAACAAAGTATACTGTTAAAGATGCAAAAGGTGATAATGCTGGTGAAGACTTTGGTAAGCACGTTAAAGTAAAATTCCTTTGGAACTGGGATAAACAAAGTGAGCCTGTATATGAAACAACTTTAGCAGACTTACAAAAAGTTGATCCAGATCTTTTAGCTAAAGATATCTTTGCTCCTGAGTGGGGAGAAAAGGGTGGATTAGCAGCTGGTACAGAGGATTATCTATGGGTACAATTTGAATTCGTAGATGATGGAAAAGACCAAAATATCTTCCAAGGTGATACATTGAATTTAGAATGGACATTCAATGCCAACCAAGAAGCTGGGGAAGAAAAATAATAAAAAAGCGGGTATTCCCGCTTTTTTTTATAAAGAAAAAGAAGTGCTGGTTGTAAGCACTTCTTTCTATTATTATTTTTGATTTTGCTTCCACTTTGTAAATTCAAGAAATTCACGAAATTGTTCTTTGGAGACACCAGAGTTCATTGCATCTTTAACGAGTTGTGTCCATTCGGAGTCTAGGTTAGTTTCCTTTGTTGTTTCATCATGAAGTAAAGTATCAACTGGAATTTGTAGAACTGCTGCGATCTTTTCAAGAAACTGAATGGAAGGGTTTTTTTGTAAATTTCGTTCTATAGAACTAATGTAAGATTTAGCAACGCCAGCTTTTTCGGCAAGTTCAGTTAATGAAATCCCTTTTTGTAAACGAAGGCGTTTTATACGTTCTCCAATCATATTTGCGCACCTTTCTATCAATATGTAGTTGTCTTATGATGTCATTATTATAACATAAACTTCGTTAAAAAGAACAAACCTATTGAGCCTGACTGGATGGCTTCATACGTTGGAAAAATTGCTCGATGTCTTGCATGGCGATACCAGCATCTAGAGCTTCAAGTATTAAATCAATCCATTCTTGATCCAGTGCGTCTGTCTTATCTTTGTACAAATGTAATTCCTCCCTAATTATCGGTCATAATTGCTGCTACAGAATACATGATAATGCAATCGGATTTTGTGTTTTATATAGTGAATTATCAAATATTGTGTAGATGAAACAAAGATAAAATCCCCATTAAACTCCCTCTATGGAAATTATAAATTGTTCGATAAAAACTTTCAATATTTTCAGAAAACATTGTTGAATTGTGATATATTCGTATGCTAACTATGAAATTTTTACAAATATATTAAAAATATTACATAATATGACTAAATATTGAAAAAATATTGAATTTTTAATAAAATTCAATTTGTAATACATATTATTTATTAGGGGAGGAAATAAGGGATGAACAAGAAACCGTTCAAAGTTTTGTCATCAATCGCTTTAACAGCTGTATTAGGCCTTTCATTCGGAGCTGGTACTCAATCTGCATATGCTGAAACGCCTGCGAATAAAACAGCTACGAGCCCAGTTGATGATCACTTAATTCCGGAAGAACGTTTAGCAGATGCGCTAAAAAAACGTGGGGTAATTGATTCGTCAGCTTCAGAGAAAGAAACAAAGAAAGCTGTCGAAAAGTATGTAGAGAACAAAAAGGGTGAAAATCCTGGGAAAGAAGTACCAAATGGGGATCAACTTACGAAAGAAGCATCTGATTTTTTAAAGAAAGTGAAAGATGCGAAAGCAGACACGAAAGAAAAATTAGATAACCCTGCAACAGGAACACCTGCAGCGACAGGCCCAGTTAAAGGCGGTCTAAATGGTAAAGTACCAACTTCTCCAGCGAAACAAAAAGACTATAACGGTGATGTACGTAAAGATAAAGTACTCGTTTTACTTGTAGAGTACGCTGACTTTAAACATAATAATATCGACAAAGAGCCTGGATATATGTATTCTAACGATTTTAATAAAGAACATTATGAAAAAATGTTATTCGGCAACGAGCC
This sequence comes from Bacillus sp. LH1, assembly GCF_057924895.1. Classification (NCBI taxonomy): domain Bacteria; kingdom Bacillati; phylum Bacillota; class Bacilli; order Caryophanales; family Bacillaceae; genus Bacillus; species Bacillus sp. LH1. Next base: position 1,309,366 of record NZ_CM175007.1, read on the forward strand.
GTTTACATTAGATGATGGAAGTAAAATTGAAACGTTTAAACAATATTACGAAGAGCAATCTGGTGGTAGTTACACAGTGGACGGAACAGTTACAAAATGGTTAACAGTTCCTGGTAAAGCTGCTGATTACGGTGCAGATGCTGCTAGCGGCGGTCATGATAATAAAGGACCAAAAGGCCCACGTGATTTAGTAAAAGATGCATTAAAAGCAGCTGTAGATAGCGGTCTTGATCTATCAGAGTTTGATCAATTTGATCAATATGATGTAAATGGTGATGGAAATAAAAATCAACCGGATGGTTTAATTGATCACTTAATGATTATTCATGCAGGTGTTGGACAAGAAGCAGGTGGTGGTAAATTAGGTGATGATGCAATTTGGTCACATCGCTGGACAGTTGGACCAAAACCATTCGCAATTGAAGGTACACAAGCGAAAGTTCCATATTGGGGTGGAAAGATGGCAGCGTTCGACTACACAATTGAACCAGAAGATGGAGCAGTTGGTGTATTCGCGCATGAATATGGTCATGATTTAGGTTTACCAGATGAGTATGATACACAATATAGCGGTGCTGGTGAGCCAATTCAAGCTTGGTCTATCATGAGTGGCGGAAGCTGGGCTGGTAAAATTGCAGGTACAACACCAACGAGCTTATCACCACAAAATAAAGAGTTTTTCCAAAAAACAATCGGTGGTAACTGGGCAAATATCGTAGAAGTAGATTACGAGAAATTAAATAAAGGTATCGGCCTAGCAACATATTTAGACCAAAGTGTTACGAAATCTAACCGTCCAGGTATGATTCGTGTTAACTTACCAGACAAAGATATAAAAACAATTGAGCCGGCATTCGGAAAACAGTATTACTACAGCACAAAAGGTGATGATCTTCATACGAAGATGGAAACACCACTATTCGATTTAACAAATGCAACGACTGCAAAATTTGACTTCAAATCATTATATGAAATTGAAGCAGAGTATGATTTCCTTGAAGTACACGCTGTAACGGAAGATGGTCAACAAACGTTAATTGAAAGACTTGGTGAGAAAGCAAATAGTGGAAATGCAGATTCGACAAATGGAAAATGGATTGACAAATCATATGATTTAAGCCAGTTCAAAGGTAAGAAAGTAAAATTAACATTTGATTACATTACTGATGGTGGTTTAGCATTAAATGGTTTCTTACTTGATAATGCTTCATTAACAGTAGATGATAAAGTAGTATTCTCTGATGACGCAGAAGGTACGCCACAATTCAAATTAGATGGTTTTGCTGTTTCTAACGGAACAGAGAAGAAAAGCCATAACTACTATGTTGAGTGGAGAAACTATGCTGGTTCAGATAACGCGTTAAAATTTGCACGTGGTCCAGTATATAACGCTGGTATGGTTGTATGGTATGCAGATTCAGCTTACACAGATAACTGGGTAGGTGTACATCCAGGACACGGTTTCCTAGGTGTAGTTGATTCTCATCCAGAAGCAATTGTAGGAACTTTAAATGGTAAACCGACAGTGGAAAGTAGTACGCGATTCCAAATCGCAGATGCGGCGTTCTCATTCGATAAAACGCCAGCTTGGAAAGTTGTATCTCCAACGCGTGGAACGTATACGTATGATGGTTTAGCAGGTGTACCGAAGTTTGATGATTCTAAAACGTATATTAATCAACAGATTCCAGATGCAGGACGTATTTTACCGAAGCTTGGTCTGAAGTTTGAAGTAGTAGGACAAGCTGATGATAATTCTGCAGGTGCTGTTCGTTTATATCGTTAATACTGTAAAACTACCGAGAGATTTTCTTTCGGTAGTTTTTTTGTGAGCAATGAATTTTATATAGCTGAAAAAGTCATATATAATGTAACCTTAAGAATAGAAATTTGTTATATATGAAGTCTATATAAATAATGAAAGAATTGGATAAAAATAGTGGGAGAAGGTGAGTGAATGAGTATTTCCTCTATTGTAAGTAGGCAAAAGGAATATTTTTTAAAAGGGCATACGAGAAGCATCGAAATGCGAAAGAATAATTTGAAGAAGCTTTATGAAGGCATTCAGCATTTTGAAGAAGAAATATTTCAGGCATTGAAATTAGATTTAAATAAGTCAGTTCACGAGTCGTTTACAACGGAAGTTGGATATGTATTAAAAGAAATTTCCTTTCAATTGAAACATATGTCATCGTGGAGTAAACCGAAACGAGTTCGAACAGCACTTACTCATTTTGGATCAAAAGGAAAAGTAGTGCCAGAACCGTATGGTGTGACACTTATTATTGCACCGTGGAACTATCCTTTTCAATTAGCAATTGCACCACTTGTAGGAGCACTGGCAGCTGGAAATACAATCGTTTTAAAGCCGTCAGAGTTAACACCAAGCGTTTCAAAAGTGCTTAAGAGAATGTTAGATGAATTATTCCCAGAAGAGCTTGTAGCGGTAGTAGAAGGTGGCGTTGAAGAGAGTACATCTTTGCTGAGGGAACCATTTGATTATATTTTCTTTACTGGTAGTGTTGGCGTTGGAAAAGTTGTAATGGAAGCAGCAGCGAAACAGTTGACGCCGCTCACTTTAGAACTTGGCGGGAAAAGTCCTTGTATTGTACATAAAGATGCAAAGATAGAGATGACAGCAAGAAGAATTGTTTGGGGTAAGTTTTTAAATGCAGGGCAGACGTGTGTAGCGCCTGATTATATGTATGTGCATTCTTCCGTGAAAGAAAAGCTAATTGAGGCACTGCGACATGAAATTATAGAGCAGTATAGTAAAGAACCTTTGCAAAATGAAAATTATGTGCGTATTGTAAGTGAGCGTCATTTCGAAAGATTATGTGGATTTTTACAAGATGGTCAAGTCGTAATTGGTGGAAACTATAAGAAAGATACATTACATATTGAACCGACAGTACTAGCGGATATTACATGGAAAGATACTGTTATGGAAGACGAAATTTTTGGTCCGATTTTACCAATCATAGAGTACGACAACATAGAAGATGTAATTGGCACAATCCAGCAACATCCGAAGCCGTTAGCGTTATATGTATTTTCTGAAGATAAAGAAGTACAAAAGAAAGTGACGAGTAATATTTCATATGGTGGAGGCTGTATTAATGATGTTGTCTATCATCTTGCCACGCCATATTTACCTTTTGGGGGTGTTGGAAGTAGTGGATTAGGGGGTTATCATGGGAAAGAAAGTTTTCGGACTTTTTCACATTATAAAAGCATTTTAGCCCAATCTACAGCATTCGACATGAAAATTCGTTACTCTTCTACAAAAAGTGCTTTAAAATTCATACGAAAGTTGTTAAAATGATGATGGTGTTTATCAGTAGGCGTAGCCGTATGATAATAGCCCCTTCGCAATGGAAGGGGTTTTTCTGTTCGACGTTATGTATCATGCGAAAATGAATCAAACATACTACATAAAGAATAGAAACGAACGCTTGTTAAATAACCATTTTTGTTTGGATCGAAACAAAAAATAGTCTATAGAACATAAATATTTATTCATGAATATAAAAATTTAAAATTTAAGGTAGATAGGACGGGAAAATGAAAAAGATTATTAAAGTTGAAGCAGTTGAAAAACATTTTGGAAATCAAGTGATTATCCCACCTCTTTCTTTAGATATTAAAGAGGGAGAGTTTTTAACAATTTTAGGGCCGAGTGGCTGCGGGAAAACGACTTTACTTCGTATGATCGCAGGATTTGAAACTCCAACTAAAGGGAATCTTTTATTAGATGATGAAAGAATTAACGATTTGCCGCCATATAAGCGTCATATGAACCTAGTGTTCCAACATTACGCACTATTCCCACATATGACAGTAGAGAAGAATATTTGTTTTGGTATGAAAATGCAGAAAGTATCAGCAGCAGAGCAGAAAGAGCGTGCTGAAGAGGCAATGCGTTTAACGCAGTTACTTGAGTTCCGTAATCGTAAACCTGCGAAGCTTTCTGGTGGACAACAGCAGCGTGTTGCAATTGCAAGAGCGATTGTAAATAATCCGCGTGTATTACTATTAGATGAGCCACTTGGAGCGCTTGACTTTAAGTTACGAAAAGACTTGCAACGTGAATTGAAAAACTTACAACGTAATTTAGGAATTACGTTCATATACGTAACGCACGATCAAGAAGAAGCAATGAGCATGAGCGATCGTATTGTCGTTATGAATAAAGGACATATCGAACAAATCGGAACGCCGAAAGAAATTTATAATAAGCCGAAAACATTGTTCGTTGCGACATTCATCGGTGAAAATAATATTGTGAAGAACGGGGAAGGCTATGTAGCAATTCGCCCTGAAAATGTAAAAGTACGTTCGGTTGAAGAACCAATTTTAAAAGAATACCATCTTGGACATATTGAAGATATTGAGTTTGTCGGAAATATGGAGAAGCTTTATGTACGTGATGAGAAAACATCAGAATTACTAATGGCATATCAAACTGCTGAAGAGGCAGCGCAGTGGAGCATTGGAGATAATGTATATGTAGGCTGGGAGCAAGAGGACGAGGTGACCTTAAATTGAAAAAAGGGAAATTACTCGCACTACCTACAGTCGCGTGGCTGCTAATTTTCTTCCTAATCCCGCTCGTATTCGTATTAGGATTCGCCTTCATGCAGCGCGGAGCTTACGGGACAGTAGAAATGCAATTTACGCTGGAGAATATATCCCGTGTATTTGATCCATTGTACTTAGGAACGTTATGGGAAACTGTTAAGATCGCAGTTATTACAACAGTAATATGTTTATTAATTGGTTATCCGTTTGCGTATACAATTACAATTGTTGACCGCAAATACCGCTCTATTCTTTTATTATTGGCAACGATCCCGTTTTGGATTAACTTTCTTGTTCGTTCATACGCATGGATTGTTATTTTACGTTCACAAGGTCTTGTGAATACGTTGTTATTAAAGCTGGGCATTATTAGTGAACCGTTAAATTTATTATATAATACTCCTTCTGTAATACTCGGAATGGTCTATTCTTTATTACCATTTATGATTTTACCAGTGTATGCAGCAATTGAGCAGCTGGATAAGCGTAAGCTAGAAGCGGCTTATGATTTAGGAGCAACACCAATAAAGGCATTTTGGAATATAACAGTGCCGATGACGATGTCAGGAATTGCGACTGGTTCTATTTTAGTATTCGTTTCTTCTATCGGAATGTTTGTTGTATCAGACGTGATGGGCGGATCGAAAGTAGCATTAATCGGAAACGTTATTCAAAATCAATTCTTAGGTGCACGTGACTGGCCGTTTGGATCTGCGTTATCGATTATCGTTGTTCTATTCTCTGTTCTGTTAATTTACTTATATTATCGTGCAACGAAAGTATATAAATATAATGAGAACGGAGGGGAATAGGCAAAGATGAAGAAGTTTTTAGTTTCTTATTCTTGGTTAATTTTGTTATTCTTGTATTTTCCAATGATGGTTTTAATGGTCTATTCTTTCAACGACTCTCGCATTAATGCGGAGTGGGAAGGTTTTACATTCCATTGGTATACAGATTTATTTCAAAAACAAGATGTTATTGATGCATTTGTAAATAGTATTACGATTGCAGTTATAACAACGATTGTGACAACGGTACTTGGTGTATTCTTTGCAATTGCTTTACATCGTTATAAATATCGTTTCGAAGGGGCTATTAATGGCCTTGTATATTTACCAATTTTAATTCCTGATATTTTAATGGGATTATCTTTACTAATTCTTTTCAGTCAGTTAGGAATGGAACTTGGACAAACAACGATTATTATTGCACATATTACATTTAGCATTTCGTTTGTTGTTGTTATTTTAGCTGCGCGTCTTTCAAGTATGGGACGTGACTTAGAAGAAGCTGCAAATGATCTAGGAGCAACGCCTTGGCAAACGTTTCGTTATGTAACGTTCCCAGCAATTGCACCGGGAGTTATTTCGGCAGCATTATTAACATTCACATTATCAATTGATGATTTTGTAATTAGTTTCTTCGTATCAGGACCAGGATCAACAACATTGCCACTATACATTTACAGTATGGTTAAGCGCGGAGTATCACCAGAAATTAATGCTCTTTCTACAATTTTAATTGTTGCTATCGTAGGATTAATGGTTCTATCTGAAATCTTCCGAAACAAAGGTGCAGATGGTGAAGAAAACTCTGGAGGACACCTTCCTTTATAATACGAACGATATAGAAAGTACAAGGGGGTAATAAACCGATGAAATTAATGAAAAGAATAGCTGGCGCAGCAATTAGCTTTAGCCTTGTTGCTGGTGTGCTTGCTGGTTGTGGTGAAAAGAAAGAAGAATTAAATATTTATAGTTGGGCTGACAATTTTGATGAGCAAGTGCTAAAAGATTTTGAAAAGAAGTATAATGTGAAAATTAACTATGACAAGTACGCAAGTAATGAAGAAATGCTTGCGAAATTACAAGCTGGTGGCGCAAAGTATGACTTAATCCAGCCGTCTGATTACATGGTTAAAACAATGGCGAAAATGGACTTATTAGCACCGTTAGATAAAAAGAATATCCCGAATATCGAAAACATGGTTTCTAATTTTAAAACACCTGCGTTTGATCCAGAGAATAAATATTCTTTAGTGTACACTTGGGGTGTAACAGGGATTGCATACAATAAAAAGTATGTGAAAGAAGCACCTACAAGCTGGGCTGACTTATGGAATGAGAAATATAAAGGACATGTAACGTTACTAAACGATTCTCGTGAAGTATTAGGAATGGGTCTTAAGAAGCACGGGTTCTCAAACAGTACGAAAGACGATGCACAATTAAAGACAGCAGCAGATGATTTAAAGAAGCTGCTTCCAAACTTATTAGCGTTTGATACAGATAACATTAAACAAAAATTCATTACAGAAGATGCTTGGATCGGAACAGTTTGGTCTGGAGATGCAGCATTTATCGCAAAAGATAATAAAGATGTAGAATATGTTGTACCAAAAGAAGGCGGCACAATTTGGGCTGATACGTTAGCAATTCCAAAAGGTGCAAAACATAAAGAGCTTGCTGAGAAATTTATGAACTACTTACTAGATGAAAAAGTAAGTGTGAAAAACTACGAGTCAATTGGTTACAGTAATCCAAATGAAAAAGCTCATCCTCTTCATAGTAAAGAATACCGTGATAATCACATGATTTTCTTAACGAAAGAAGAGTTAGATCGTACAGAATGGCTTGTTGATGTAGACGATAAGTTAAAAGACTATGATCGTTACTGGACAGAGCTAAAAACAAAAGGTAAATAAGCAAGGAAATGCGGTTTCTAAAGTAGAAATCGCATTTTTTCATAGTAGGAGGAAATCGTTTGAAGAAGAAGTTACATCAGTATGAGGTAATGTGTATCGGTTTGTTATTTGCTGTATTTGGTATTGTTGCTTGGCGCGTACATGCAGGTGGCGTTACAGTGATGGATACATATGTCCGTGGATTAGTAAGAGGGCTACAAACGGAAAGTTCTCTTACATTTTTCTCGTACTTTACAAAATTGGGATCAGCAATTGGGATAGTCGCTACGCTCGTTATAAGTTTGCTTGTTTTTTGGAAGAAGCGTTATTATGCTGCGATGATTGTATATCCAATGGGAATTTTAGTAACACATCTTGTGAATAAAGGGATAAAAGAGATTGTAAAGAGAGAACGTCCGTCATTAAATGAAGCGCTAGATGCACTTGGATATAGTTTTCCTAGTGGACATGCAATGCTATCAATTATGACATTTGGATTTCTTACTTATATCATTGCTGCTAATTTGAAAAGCGTAGCTGGGAAATGTGTCACAACGATTTTGATGGGTATAGTAATTCTATCGATTGGATTAAGTAGAGTCATTTTAAATGTACATTACCCAACTGATATTTTAGCTGGGTACTGCGTAGGTGGTATTTTGTTAATTATCGCGATTTACTACCATCGTTTACTTACTGAGAGATTAGGGCTTAATAAAGAGAGATAGAAAAACGTCTGGAAAAACTATTATTATAGTTTTTCCAGACGTTTTTTGTTTATATCAAGATGTGATACAGTATAAGTGACAATTGAATTATGTAAAGTAGGTGAAAATGTGTGAAGACAAATGTACATAAAGTTGATAAGTGGGGGAAGTTAGGAGCCTTTTTGTATCAGTTTCGTTATACAGTAATTGTAGCGTTACTGTTGCTCGCAATCGCACTTGGGATTTTTGCTCCAAAGCTACCGGGAGTATTAGGTGGTGACGGTTTCCAAACGGAAGGCGACTATCAAAAAACGAAAGAAATTTTAGATAAAGATTTTAAGAAGTCTCAAGATACGCTGCTGCTCGTTTTTGAGAAAAATAAAGATGCTTCGCATGAGGAATTTAAAAAGCGAATAAATGAAATTGTAAAGAATGTTCAAGAGAAAGAGAACTATGAATCTTTCCATCACCCAATCCAAAATAAAGAAATGCTACAAGATGACATCGGCTATGCGACAATTTTATTTTCCGGGAAAACAAATAAGGAACGAATGGAAAAGACATTACAATTTGCTGATGAGATTGAGAAAGAAAGTAATATAGCATTAAAAGTAACACCTACAGGGTTTCCGAAAATTAATAAAGAGATTAATGAAAGAACGCAAAATGATTTAAAAGTAGCAGAGATGATTGGATTACCAATTGCGTTTCTTGTATTACTATTTTCGTTTGGTAGCCTTTTGGCATCAATTTTACCGATTTTGAATGGGGCGCTTAGTGTTATTAGTACGATGGGTATATTGTATTTCATCGGTGTTGATAAAGAACTATCTATTTTCGTGTTAAACGTTGCACCGATGATTGGACTTGCATTATCTATTGATTTTGCGCTATTATTTGTGAACCGTTTTCGAGAGGAAGTTGCTAAACGAACGGTAAAAGAAGCGATAGCAATTACATATCAAACGGCAGGACGTGCGATTGTATTTTCAGGATTATGCGTATTTGTTGGGTTATCCGGTTTGTTTTTCTTTAAGATAGATTATATTCAATCTGTCGCGATTAGCGGAATGATTGTTGTCATTATGAGTATTTTATTCTCACTCACACTTCTTCCAGCACTATTATCGTTAATCGGTAAAAGAATATTAAAAAAGAATCAAGTAGCACATACGCCGGCAAAAGCATGGCGTAAATTTGCAAAATTTGTGATGAAACATCCAATTGCAATGATTATTGTTGTTACAACATTTATTGTTATTTGCTTATTACCGTTACGTACAGCTAATTTGCAGTTCCCTGGTGTTGAAGCTTTACCTGAAAAGAGTGATACAAGGATTGCATATGAAAAGTATGAAGAAGCATTTAATGAAACTGTCAAAACACACGCTGATGTTACGTTAGTTGTAGAGACGAAAAAAGATATGAAAGAAAAAGAAAGTCTACAAAAGATAGAAGAAGTCGTTCAAAAGTTAAAAGGTGATAAGAAAGTACATGAAGTAAGAAGTTTATACGACGGGTTAACTGGAATGAAAGCAGATCAAGTTGTTGGAATGTTGCAGTCGCCAGAATCAGCGAAACTAGCTCCTGTATTTGAAGCATACACGCAAGGGAATAAGACGACGATAGAAATATTTTTGAAAACAAAACCACGTACAGAGACTGCAAAACAGTGGGTACGTGACTTTAAAAAGAACTATAAAGAAACGGATGTTACGTATTATCTAGGCGGAATGACGACGTTTCAACAAGAATTAGAAGATGAAATTAAAGATAAAGTTGTAATTGGTATGTCTGTTATATTTGGATCGACCTTTGTTATATTATTATTTGCATTCCGATCTATACTCATTCCAATTAAGGCAATTGTTATGAATATACTTAGTTTAAGTGCAACCATTGGAATTGTTGTTTGGTTATTTGAAGGTGGTCATTTCGGTTTAGAAGCAAGTCCGGTTCTGTTTGTCTTACCAATCTTCATTTTTGGCCTCGTATTTGGGCTTAGTATGGATTATGAAGTATTTCTTATTTCACGTATTCATGAGCTCTATGAAGAAACAGGAGATAACGATCAAGCAACGTTAGAAGGGCTCGTTTCAACAAGTAGAATCATTACATCAGCTGCTTTAATAATGATTGTTGTAACTGGTGCATTCGCATTTACTGATATTTTACCAGTAAAGCAGATGGGTCTTGGCGTTGCATTAGCAATATTTCTTGATGCAACAATTATTCGTCTTATGCTCGTACCAAGCTTAATGAAGTTATTTGGAGACTGGAACTGGTGGTTACCATTTCGAAAAAAACGAGAAAAATCATCGTAAAAAATGCTCATCAATATGATGAGCATTTTTTATGAATAGCAAAGCCTACATTTTGCAAATAGTATGTGATAAGAACATTACATAATAAGTAGGTGAAGGCAATGTTTCGTTATTTTAAGTTTAAGTTAAATGATACAGTACAGTTTGCCGAGAACGATGGGCATATGTATCGCATTGTCGGTTATCGGTTAGAAAAAGGATTTTATCCAAAAGATGAATGGACTCATATCATTTATGAACTACTTAGAGAATTTGACGGGTATACGATGGATGCAGAAGAGGAAGAACTTGTAAAGGTCGTTCAAGTAGAGGATGAGTATTACAAAATACAAGAAGTATCAGGTTATCGCTATCCAGTAAAAATGAAACAAAAACAACAAGTGATGAAAATAGAAAAGATGGACGATTTATTAGATGCTTACAATGATTATAAAAGGTTGGCGGATTTCTTTAAGGATTTATCGTATGAACAAAAAGCTGAAGAAGTATTGTTAGAAATGAAAAGACTTAGAGCTTGAGGGGCAGTCTATTATAAGACTGTCCTCTATTTTTGACGGTGCATCAAAGTGTGTTTTCCGTTACAATGAGAGAATCAATAGAAATAAGGTGATAAACAGTATGGAAACAAAGAAAAAGGGTGAATGGTGTGAAATTACCGTTCCAGCTAAATGGAATGGTATAAGTATTGAATCGGTATTAAAAGTAGAATGGGAAATACCGAAAAAGCTATTACATCAGCTTCGTATGGAAAAAGGTGTTACGGTTAACGGGGAACAAAGAAGATGGAATGAGCTTTTAAGAGAGAACGATAAGTTACAAGTCCATATGTTTGCGGAGGAAGAGTACGGTGTAGATCCAGAATATGGTGAATTACATGTAGTATACGAAGATGATCACGTACTTATCGTAAATAAACCAGAGCAAATGGACACACACCCTGCTGAAAAAGGTGGAACCGGGACGCTTGCAAACCTTGTTGCTTTTCATTTTCAAATGCAAGGTTTAGAGACGAAGGTGCGTCATATTCATCGTTTAGATAAAGATACGACAGGTGGTGTCGTGTTTGCTAAGCATAGAATTGCTGGTTCAATTATGGATCGCTTATTAATGGAAAGAAAAATTAAAAGAACGTACGCAGCGCTCGTTGAAGGGAAAGTAAAGAAGAAACAAGGAAAGATTGATGCTGCTATCGGAAGGGATCGCCATCATGCTACAAGGCGTCGTATTTCTCCAAAAGGTGACCAAGCTATCACATATTATAAAGTAGAAAAGTATTTTAAGAAGCAAAACACGACTCTCGTAACGTTACAATTAGAAACGGGTAGAACACATCAAATTCGTGTTCATATGAGTCATAATGGTAATCCATTAGTTGGGGATGTATTATATGGTGGACAAACAAAATATATGTCCAGTCAAGCATTGCATGCGATGAAGATACATTTCTTGCATCCAATTACGAAAGAAGCGATTGAAGTTGATGTGCCGTTTCCTACAAAGTTAAATAATAAAATAAAAGAATTTCAAAAAGAAAATGCGTAAAGTATAAGTTTTAACTTGAAAAAAGTAGATTTTTGCAGGGATTTCTCTAAAAGAAGCGAAGCCGTTAAGAGAAAAGAGAGGTGAGAATCACTTGATTAAATATAAGTATGTACTGGGAATATTTTTCGCTTGTCTTTTACTTACTCTATTTCTCTATCCCTATTTACCAAATCGTATGGCAGTACATTGGAATGTAAATGGTCAGCCAAACGAGTTTATGAGTAAACAAGTCGTTGTAGCATTTATTCCCTGTTTTATTATTTTTTCATATGGATTTTTGTATATTATTTCACATAATATATTTAAGTTTAATGAAAGAGAGCATGGTATTATAGGCGGATTTATAAAGAAAATTACGTTATTTATGTTGTTTATTCATACGCTTATTCTCTTTATTAATTTTGGGGATTTGATATCCTTTCAAACAGGATTAACGATTGGGATTAGTATGTTTCTTTTTATGCTGAGTAAAGAATTTAAGAAAATAAAAGGCAAAGAAAAAGAAAAAGATCCAATTAAATTACAAAAAATTTGTTTAGTGAGTAGACGGATTTTTCAAGTGATGGCATGTGGCATATTGTTTTCATTGTTTTTGAACTTAGAGTGGGGATTTTATGTATTGCTTAGTGTAATAAGCTGTGGATCTATGTTGTTTATGTTATATATTTTCTATTCATACATAATAGAAAGCTATGAAACTTAAAAAAGAGTCTTCTCATTATGAGAAGACTCTTTTAATCTATTTACTTCGTAATAAATTGTTGTGTCCAGTAGTTGCCGCTTTCTACATAACCAACACCGATGTGAGTGAAGCCGTTATTTAAGATGTTTGCACGGTGTCCAGCGCTGTTCATCCAAGCTTGTACTACTTCTTCAGGTGTACGTTGACCTTGAGCGATGTTTTCGCCTGCAGATGTATAAGAAATACCAAATTTCTTCATCATGTCAAACGGAGACCCGTATGTAGGGCTGTTATGATCAAAGTAGTTGTTTTTTTGCATATCTTCAGACTTAATACGTGCTACTTTGCTTAATTCAGTATCGATTTTTAGTGCTGGTAAGCCTTGTTTTGCACGCTCAGCGTTTGTTAATTCAACAACACGTTGTTCAAACTCGCTTAAAGATTTTGCTTCTTCAGCAGGCTTTTGCTCAGCTGGTTTTTGTTCAGCAGGTTTTTGAGTATTGTTGTTTTCAGCAGGCTTTTGAGCTTCTGGTTTTTGAACTTCTTCAGCAGGCTTTTGCTCGGCAGGTTTTTGCTCAACTGGCTTTTGAGTTTCTGGCTTAGCTGTTGGTTGCTCAGTTACAACATTTTCAGTAGGTTGTTGACCAGGAATGAAGCAGTTTGGTTGGAAGTTTCCTTGTTGCCATTGTGCTAATGATTCAACTCCCATAGATTGTAAGAATGCTTGTAATTCTTGTTGACTCATTTGTTTCATCATTACTTTTGAATGCTGAATATTTTGAACCTTTACGTTAGATGGTTGTACTGTTGCAGCTTGTGCATCTAGAGAAGATACTCCTAAAGTAAGAGCTGTTGCAGCAGCTACAGATAATAAAACACGCTTTTTCATGATGTGTGTCCCCCTATATAAAGTTTTAATTTGTTTTCACACGATTTGTTTTTGACAGCCTGTCTGACTGACAAATTCATCGTAGCATACAATTTGCGAGAAAAAAGATGGAAAAAAATTCATAGACTTTAAAATTACCTAATTTATCCTAAGAGAAGAAGGGAGCAAAAATAAGAGAAATATAGAGTATAAAAGGAATTTATAGTGTTTTTATACTTGGTTTTAAGAGGGGGTTTTTGGATAAAGTTACCTAAATAGAAAATGAAGAATCCTATTGTATCAATGGTTTGAACGTTTTTTTGAGGAATATAATGGATTGATTTTTACAAAACTGTAATGTTTCTGTTGTTCTTTTTTATAATAAAGTAACATATTTTTAATGTTGTAGCAGACAAAAAAGCGGCTATCTCTTTACATAGACGAAGGAGATAGCCGTTTTCCTATTATTACGTATGTTACGAGTTAGTTTCAATTGCTTCTAATAATAAATCCACAATGTGAATTCCTCTCATTTTATGAGAAAGCCCTTCTCGCTCAATACCCAATTTCATTTGTAATAAACAACCTGGATTTGCAGTAACAATGGTTGCTGCTTCTGTTTCATGCACACGGTCCATTTTGTAATCTAGAAATTCCATTGATAACTCTGAATGAACAATATTGTAAATACCAGCAGAGCCACAGCAGCGGTCGGCATCTTTCATTTCTCGATATGTTGCACCTTGGATAGCCTCTAGTAACATACGAGGTTCAGAAGATGTGCGCATAACATTGCGTAAATGACAAGAGTCTTGATACGTAATAACTTGCGGCGTGAGTCGTAAGTCAGTTCGCTTATGGAAGTCTAGTTCTACTAGTATAGCAGTAATATCTTTAATTTTAGAAACAAACTGCTTAGCACGTTCAGCCCAATCCGGATCATCTTTTAAAAGATAATCATAGTCTACGAGATAAGCCCCGCAACCACCTGCATTCGTAATAATATAGTCGATGTTTAAATCTTCGAATGCTTTTATATTTCGCTTTGCTAATTCTTTTGCTCCACTCTTTTCACCAGCATGTCCATGCAATGCACCGCAGCAACTTTGTGTTTTTGGAATAACGATATCACAACCAGCTAATTGAAGAAGTTTCATCGTTGCGTTATTTGTTTCTAAAAACATCGTATCCATTAAGCAGCCTGTGAAGAATGCAACTTGTTTTTTCTTTGTACTTTCTGCAGGTAAAAATGAAGGACGATCTTTCATGGCTTTCATTTTAGGGACTTTTGGTAAAACGAGATCCATCGTTGCAAGTGTTTCAGGGAATAACTTCATAATCCCTGTTTTATGTGTTAGCGTTTGTAAACCAGAACGTTGATAAAATCCGATTAGTCCAGTTAATGTTCTCATTCGATTTTGATGGGGGAATAGTCCTTCAAAAACGACTTTTCGAACAGCTTTCACTGGCACTGAGAATTTTTTATTTTGATTAATAATATCACGAGCTTCTTCTAATAAATGTCCATAATTTACACCAGATGGACAAACAGGTTCACAAGCACGGCAACCAAGACAAACGTTTAATGTATGTTCAACATCTTCATCTGGTTCGATTAAACCATCAACGACTGCTTTCATTAATGCGATACGTCCGCGTGGTGAATGTGACTCTTTATATCCGGATTGAATGTAGGTAGGACAAGTAGGTAAACAAAAACCGCATCGCATACAGTTTAGTAATTCATCTTCACTTAATCGTTCTTTAAATTCTTTTTGAATATTTTCTTTATTTAATGTGGTCATTGCTCAACCACCACTCTTTTTCGAGTGTCTTTCGCGAACATTTTTCCAGGATTCATAATGTTATTTGGATCGAAAGCTTGCTTTATTCCTTGCATAGCTGCAATACCTTCTTTACCTAATTTCATTTCTAAATATGGAGCTTTCATTGCACCAACACCATGTTCACCAGTAATTGTGCCACCAAGTTCAATTGCTTTCGCAAATATTTCAGCAAAAGCTTGTTCAGCTCGGTGCATTTCTTCTGCATTACGAGCGTCTGTCATACAAGTTGGATGTAAATTACCATCACCAGCGTGTCCAAACGTACAAATAGGAATATTATATTTTTTTGCAATGGCATTAATAGCTTCAACCATCGGAGCGATTTGTGAACGTGGTACAGTCGCATCTTCTAATATTGTAGTAGGTTTTAATCGTGCGAGCGCTGATAGAGCACTACGGCGAGCGGTACGAAGCGCATCTGCTTCTGTTTCGTCTTTTGCAATACGAACATCAACTGCATTCATAGAGCGGCAAACATTAGCCATGTTTTCAATATCTCGATTGACTACTTCGGGAGGGCCGTCTTGTTCAATTAATAAAATTGCTTTTACATCTGTAGGTAAACCGATTTGCGCAAACTCTTCTACTACTTCAATTGTCGGTTGGTCTAAGAACTCCAGTGTTGCTGGAATGATTTTATTTGCAATAATAGAAGAAACAGCACGTGCAGCTTCATTAATATCTTCATATAGTGCAAGCATTGTTTTCTTTGTTTCAGGCATAGGAACGAGTTTTAATATAGCTTCTGTTACCACGCCAA
Source organism: Bacillus sp. LH1 (assembly GCF_057924895.1). Classification (NCBI taxonomy): domain Bacteria; kingdom Bacillati; phylum Bacillota; class Bacilli; order Caryophanales; family Bacillaceae; genus Bacillus; species Bacillus sp. LH1. Next base: position 1,325,363 of record NZ_CM175007.1, read on the forward strand.
GTGTTCCTTCAGAACCGATAAATAAACGAGTTAAATCGTAACCAGCTACATCTTTTGCTAATTTACCACCAGTGCGAATAATATCGCCATTTGGTAAGACAAGTTCAAGCCCCATTACATAATCACGTGTTACGCCGTATTTCAAACCGCGTAATCCACCTGAGTTTTCATTAATATTACCGCCGATTGTAGAAATTTTCATCGAGCTTGGATCTGGTGGATAAAATAAACCTTTTTCTTCTACCGCTTTAATAATATCAAGTGTAATGACACCAGCTTGTACAGTAATTGTTAAGTTTTCTTCATCAATTTCTAAAATATTGTTCATATGGCGGAAAATAAGGACGATACCGCCTTCAAGTGGACATGTTCCTGCGCAAAGATTTGTTCCAGACCCGCGCACATACACAGGAATTTTGTGAGTGTTACATACTTTTAACACTTCAGCTACTTCATTTGTATTACGAGGAGCAATGACTGCATCAGGCATTGCTTGGAAGTTTGGAGTGGCATCATAACTATAAGTTAAACGCCCCATATTGGATGTATCTACATTATCTTCGCCAACAATAGATACGAATGAATGAATAATTTGTTTTTCTAACATTGGAAATCCCCCTCAAACTGTTAACGTGTTTAGTTATAATAAACAACGTGGTAACAGTGCTTTCATTATAATGATAAAAAAGTCGAGGGATTCTTTCTATGTATAATCATCTAAAGATTAATCTGTTTTATCGTTCTTTTTTGTATGATCATCTAATAGGAGGAGTGCGAAGTATAAAACGTTTAAGTCTTTGAATTGTTTTGGATCAAGTCCTGTATGTTCTTCAATCTTTTTTAGCCTGTAATGTAATGTGTTAATGTGTATATGTAATTGTTTAGCCGTCTGTTTATAAGATTGGTTATAATCGATAAATAAGCGCAAAGTATGTATAAGCTCAGGAAATGATAATAAGTTTTCGATGGTACGCTCTAGAAATTGTTCACGCGTTTCGGCAGAAATATCTTGTAAACACATTTCTAAACGTAAATCTTCATTAAATACAATTTTTTTCGTTTCCAATGATACAGAAAGAGCGCGTAATGCTTGTTCGTAACATATGTTCATATTGTTTGAGGTAACTGTTTGTCCAATCCCGATATATAAAGAAATAGAAAATAAAGTTTCGCAGTCTTGTTTTAACCGTTTTAAAAATTGATAAGTTTGCTCTTTTGAGCTCGTTGCTGTAAATAAAATAAAACGATCATTTCCCCAACGAACAAATAGATGCTCTTTTGTTAAAATATTACGTATGTGTTGCCATATTTTACGCTGGAGCATCGTGTCATTTTTGCCAATAGAAAACAAAATAAGTTGTTTTTTCTTATATAAATCAATGCCAAGTGTTTTGGCGCGATCAAGAAAACTCGGGGACCACTCTGTATTTTGAAGCCAATCAAAGACAAAAGCTTCATAAGAACGGTGCTCAAGTTCTAGTTGCTCTAAAAAGTAGTTTTCATGAATTAATAATTCGGTCATCTTACGCAATATTTCTCCGTAGCGTGAAATATTTTCAGGTTCTCCTGTAATCCCAATGACACCAATTACTTCATCATGAAATAATAAAGGAAGATTCATCCCAGCCTTTACACCTTGCAATCGCCTTTCATCTTCTTTTGTAATGATGACGGTTTTCTTTTGTTTGGCGCAGCGGAGTGCACCTTCATGAAATTGACCAATTCTTTCTGTATCTGTACTTGCGATAATAACGCCTTCTATATTAATGATAATAATATTTTCTGTAATTAGTCTGCGTACTTCTCGTACAATTTTATTCGCTAAATCAGGAAATAGCATAATTGACACACCTCAAATTCTATTTGTTGTACATTATATATGTAAATTGAGTAAGAAAGAGAAATTTCACACTTTCCACACATTTATTTGTTATTTTACAATTATAACGAAATCATCCGAAGATGGAGGGAATCTTTTGAGAAAGTATGTTTTTCTTCTCTGTTTTTTATTTCTACTAGTAGGGTGTCAAGGAAGTTCATATACACCAATTGCTAAAGATAAAAATGTTATTATAACTACGAATATAAAAGAAGGCAGCATTAGTTTTATTGATAAAAAAGATAAAAAGTTAATTACGACATGGGAACTAAATGAGCCAATGGCCGGAATCACACTGCTTCCAAATGGCGATGAAATACTTGTATACGGTAAGCAATTAGAATATATGTATGTATATTCACTAGCGGAAGGAAGGCAAGTGGGAAAATATAAAACTGGAAAGGGCATTGTAAATGTGGTCGTATCAGCAGATAAAAAACAATTATTTGCTGCTGATCAAAATGTTCAAAAGGTAAGGTTCTTTACGATAAATGGGAAAGAGACAGGAAATGTTTCAACAGGAAAAGGGCCTATAACGATGGTAGAGTATCAGAATCGGTTATCTGTACTAAACTTTTATGATACGAAACTAACGACAATTGATACGAAGAAAAAAGAAGTTATTCAATCCTTTATGATTCCGCCAGCATCAACAGGAGCGACGATTAGTCCTGATGGGAAAGAAATATGGATTGGCGGACATGGTGATGGAAATCAAGTAAATGAGAAAGTGTTAGTGTATTCTTTACAGAGTGGAGAAATGGTGCGTTCTTTACACGCTCCATTCATGCCTGTGAATATAACGAAGGATAGTAAGTACGTATATGCACTCAGTCATGGGTCGAATACACTTAGAAAGTTTGATATTAGCACATATAAAGAAATAGCTTCTGTAGAAGTAGGGTCGAATCCATTTGCATTTTTTGAGAGCGGAGCAGAAGGGTATGTAGCCAGTTATGATAGTGATGAAGTGTGCGTTATAGATATGAAGAATTTGAAAATAAAACAAACAATTAAAGTCGGAAAAGGACCGTTTCAACTCATAGAGAGGGAAGGGAAGGACAATGAATAAATATAGAGTGCTAGTTGTAGATGATGAAAGTGATATGAGACAGCTTGTTGGAATGTATTTGGATAACTTTGGATATGAGTGGGGAGAAGCTGAGAATGGAAAAGAGGCTCTTAAAAAACTAGAAACGGATCATTATGATTTCGTTGTATTAGATATAATGATGCCAGAAATGGATGGACTTTCAGTTTGTAAAGAAATTAGAAAAACGTCAGATGTGCCGATTATATTTTTAACGGCAAAAGGTGAAGAGTGGAATAGGGTGAACGGCTTACGTATGGGAGCAGATGACTATATTGTAAAACCGTTTAGTCCTGGTGAATTGGTTGCCCGTATGGAAGCTGTGCTAAGAAGATATACAAAGCAAGAACAGCAAGAAGAGATTCAATTTGGACCAATTCTTATCAATGAAAAAAGTAGACGAATAGAGGCGGGTGGTGAGCCGATTTCTCTTACTGTAAAAGAGTTTGATTTATTATATTTTCTTTGCCAACATACAGGACAAGTATTTAGCCGGGAGCAATTACTTGAAAAGGTATGGGGATATGATTATGCCGGAAGTACAAGAACGGTAGATACGCATGTGAAAACGATGCGCTTGAAGCTTGGAGAAAGTGGAAACTACATTCAAACTGTTTGGGGTGTAGGCTATAAATTTGAGGTGTAACGTATGTTTACGATGGTACAAAAACTTTGGCTTACAGTAGTATGTGCAGTATGTGTAACAGTGTCCTTTCTTTATTTCGTATCTTTATACTCGTATGAAAAATTATACGTTGATAATTTAAAAGCTTCGTTAGTAATGGAAGGAAAAAGTCTTGCTGCTCAATATGATAAGCGTGAAGGAATATCAACTTTTGAAGAGAAAGTAAGATCGTTTGATCAAATATCTAGTTCAGACGTTATTTTCGTGTCTAATCCGCGTGATTTAAGCGCATGTTTGCCTTTTGATGTGCATCATCATTCTCTTATAAGTGAAGGAGATAGGCAAACGCTATTAGACGGGAAAACTGTGACAAAAATAGGATATGAAGAACATTTTGACCGTAATATTATGGGGGTTGTCATCCCTGTATTGGAAAATAAAAAATTAGTCGGAATTGTCTATTCGTATATTCCTTTAAAAAGTATAAAAGATTTAATCTATGATATGGGTCTTATTTTAGCACCGTTAGCAATTGCTATGATTTTAATTACGATATGGGTTGGAAGGAAAATTATAATTGCAATTACGAAGCCACTTTCGCAAATGGAGCGGGTTGCAAATCATTTGGCTACGGGAGATTTTTCGGAGCGGATTACAGTTTCTTCAGAGGATGAAATTGGACGATTAGGAAAAGCATTTAATAAAATGGCAAATTCATTAGAAACAGAAGATGTAAAGCGTAAGGAATTTTTAGCAAATGTTTCGCATGAACTTAGAACACCACTTAGTTATATAAAAGGGTATAGCGAGGCTATTTTAGATGGTGTTGCAAAGGGACCGCAGCAGGAAAAAGTAACGCAGCTAATTCATAAAGAAGCAGGTCGTATGCAGCGTCTCGTTCATGACTTGTTAGACTTAGCACAATTAGAAGGTGAGCACTTTCCGTTAAAGAAGCAACCTATCGTTTTTTCACAGCTGATTGAAGACGTATTAGATACGTATGAGATTAAGTTTATAGAAAAGGAAATTCATATTTCAACCAATTTAAATCCAGAGGTCATTGTCATGATTGATGAGGATCGTATGCAACAAGTGCTTCATAATGTGTTAGATAATGCGATACGGTATACAAATCAAAAAGGAAATATCGTTATAACTTTAGAGCAAATCGATGATTACTGTGAATTAAAAATAAAAGATACAGGAATTGGTATTGATATAGAACATTTGGAGAATCTTGGAGAACGCTTTTACCGAGTTGATAAAGCGAGAAGTCGTCAACACGGTGGAACAGGTTTAGGCCTTGCTATTGTGAAACAAATTGTTCATATACATGGTGGACAGTGGAAAATTGAAAGTGAAAAAGATAAGGGAACAACGGTTATTATTAAACTGAATGTACAGGATGAGGGGAGCATGTTCTAATTTTTAGGACATGTTCTTTATATTGAAGAAAATATTTATCCCGCTATTCGCCGGGCAGTAAGACCCTCACCTCAAAATTCAACGGAAGCAAAGAAGTTAGGTGGAGGCCCTGCTGCCCGTAAAAGCCCGATTGGTGAGAGCTAATAATCAGTGGGCGATGAACAAAACCCCACTGATTAAAGTTTCACTTTATACGTAAAAATATAAATTAATATGTAATAAATATCGAAAATTTGACTATTTTATGAACAAAACATTTGTACTTCTTATCAATTCGGTCTAAAATAGTTATGATGCAAAGTTCTTATAAATCGTTTCAATTGTTGTTTGGAAGATACTGAGGTGATTTAACTGGAGTACAAATCTATTAAACCGAAAAAAATTTACGAAGAAGTATCTGAAGCTATTTTAACAATGATTAAAAATGGTACGTTAAAACCTGGTGACAAACTACTCCCTGTGCATCAATTAGCTGAGCAGTTTCAAGTTGGCAGATCTGCTGTTCGTGAAGCGCTAAGTGCGCTAAGAGCGATGGGCTTAATTGAGATGAAACAAGGAGAAGGTACATATGTGAAGAACTTCGATTCTTCTTCATTAACGAAATCATTAAACAATAGATTATTAATGAAGAAAGAAGATATTTTGAATTTATTAGAAGTACGAAAGGTGCTTGAAGTGGGGGCAGTTCGAGTAGCGGCGGCAAAACGTACGGAAGATAACTTACAAAATATGAAACATTGGTTAGATGAAATGGCAAAGAGCATTGGAGATGAAAAGGCTGGCGAAAAAGCCGATTTTCAATTTCATATGGGAATTGCAGAGTCTTCGCATAATAACATTTTGCTTGAACTCATGAATCATGTTTCAGAGATGATTGCTGAAACAATTGGTGAATCAAGACGCATTATTTTATATGGTGAACAAACGACATCAGAACGACTTATAGAAGAGCATCAAGTTATATATGATGCGGTGTTAAAACAAGATGTAGAATTAGCGCAGCAAGCAATGCTAGATCATTTAACAAATGTAGAACATATTGTCACAGGTAAAAACGATATAAATTCGTAATTTAATCTTTTAAAAATTTAATTTTCTGATAAAATAGAGAAAGATTAAGTAAGCGTTTTCTTTAGAAGAGGGAGAGGATAGGCCATGGTTGAGCCTATTTCTTCTCTACTAAGTCATCTGATGACCATATGTTTGTTGGTGAAGTTGTAAAAAGGGGGAGTAATAGTTATGAAAGTTACTTTATTTGTTACTTGTTTAGTCGATATGTTTGAAACAAATGTCGGCAAAGCAACAGTTGAAGTGTTGGAGCGTTTAGGTTGTGAAATTGAATTTCCAGAAGCACAAGTTTGTTGTGGGCAGCCTGCTTATAATAGCGGCCATGTAGAAGCAGCAAAAGAAGCGATGAAACATATGATTGAAACTTTCGAAGATGCAGAATATATTGTTACGCCATCTGGTTCTTGTGCGACAATGTTTCATGAGTATCCGCATGTTTTCAAAGATGATCCAAAGTGGGCTAAACGTGCACAAAAAGTTGCTGATAAAACTTATGAATTTACACAGTTTATTGTAGATGTTTTAAAAGTTACAGATGTTGGTGCAAGTTTACCAGGGATAGCTACTATTCATAAATCATGTCATATGACGCGTATGCTTGGAGTAAAAGAAGCACCAGGAATTTTATTATCAAATGTAAAAGGATTAACTGTGAGAGATTTGCCAAACGTGCAAAATTGTTGCGGGTTTGGGGGAACGTTTTCAGTTAAGATGACTCCAATTTCTGAGCAAATGGTAGACGAAAAAGTAGATAGTGTCATGGAAACAGGTGCAGATTATTTAATCGGTGCAGATTGTGGGTGTTTGTTAAACATTGGCGGACGTATTGAGCGTTTAGGAAAAGAAGTAAAAGTAATGCATATTGCTGAGGTACTGAATAGTCGCTCATGAAGGGGGAACATAAGCTATGTCTATGAAAATCAGTGAGAAAAAATTTAATGATCGCGTTGGTGATGGAATTCAAGATTCGTTTATGCGCGGAGCAGTATCTTCTGCACAAACGCGTTTATATACGAATCGCTTAAAAGCTGCAGATGAATTAGGAAACTGGGAAGAGTGGCGTGAACTAGGTGAACAAATTCGTCAACATACGTTAGAAAATCTGGATTATTACTTAATGCAGTTAAGTGAAAATGTATCAAAAAGAGGCGGACACGTGTACTTTGCGAAGACGAAAGAGGAAGCTGCAAAGTATATTCAAGACGTTGCCAAAAAGAAACAAGCGAAAAAAGTAGTAAAATCAAAGTCGATGGTAACAGAAGAAATTAGTATGAACCATGCGCTTGAAGAGATTGGCTGTGAAGTATTAGAGAGTGACTTAGGAGAGTATATCTTGCAAGTAGATAATGATCCACCTTCACATATTATTGCACCTGCACTTCATAAAAATAGAACGCAAATTCGCGATGTATTTAAAGAAAAGCTAGGCTATGAAAATTCTGATGACCCATATGAAATGACAAAGTTTGTTCGTAAACAACTTCGTGAGAAATTTATGGATGCAGAAATTGGTGTAACTGGTTGTAACTTTGCTGTTGCCAATACTGGATCTCTTTGTTTAGTAACGAATGAAGGTAATGCAGATCTTGTTATGTCAATTCCTAAAACACAAATTGCGGTAATGGGTATGGAACGTATGGTTCCGACAATGGAAGAATTAGATGTTTTAGTTGGTTTACTATGTCGTAGTGCAGTAGGTCAAAAATTAACAAGTTATGTAACAGTAGCAGGACCAATTCAAGAAGAGGAAGTTGATGGACCTGAAGAATTCCATTTAGTGGTTGTTGATAATGGTCGCTCTCAAATTCTTGGATCTGAATTCCGTTCCGTATTACAATGTATTCGTTGCGCTGCTTGTGTTAACGTATGTCCTGTATATCGTCACGTTGGTGGACATTCATATGGATCGATTTACTCAGGACCAATCGGTGCGGTATTAACACCGCTTCTAGGTGGATATGATGATTACAAAGAGCTTCCTTATGCATCTAGTTTATGCGGAGCATGTACAGAAGCTTGTCCAGTAAAAATTCCATTGCATGATTTATTATTAAAACATCGTCAAGTCATCGTTGAGCAAGAAGGTCGTGCACCACTTGCAGAAAAACTAGCGATGAAAATGTTTAGTATGGGTGCTTCTTCAGCTGCTTTATATAAAATGGGTTCAAAAATGGCACCAGCGGCAATGAGTCCATTTACATCTGGTAATCGTGTATCAAAAGGTGTTGGACCACTTAAAAACTGGACGGATATTCGTGAATTCCCAGCTCCAAGTAAAGAACGATTCCGTGATTGGTATAAAGATCATAAGAAAGGCGGGGATAAATAATGACAGGATTAATTCAAAACCGTGATGCCTTTCTAGATAACATTGCAAAAGAACTTGGGCGCGCACGTAAAACAGAAGGTGTAGAGCGTCCAGTATGGAAAAGTAATGTGAATATAGAAACGTTAAAAGATTATTCACAAGAAGAATTACTAGAAGTGTTTAAAAAGCAATGTACAAACATTCATACAACTGTAGTAGAAACGACAAATGACCGTTTAGGTGAAGACCTTCAAAAAGTAATCATGGAAAACGGCGGGGGACCTATTTTATTATCAGCAGATGATCGTTTTGATGCATATGGTTTAACATCTTTATTTAAAGAAGAACTTCCAAAGCGAGACGTTGAAGTAAACGTATGGGATCCAGAGAGAAAAGACGAAAATATGCGTTTAGCTGAAAAAGCGAATATTGGTATTGCATTTAGTGATTATACATTAGCCGAATCCGGTACAATTGTTGTACAAAGTCATAAAGGGCAGGGACGTTCTTTACACTTTTTACCGACTGTATATTTTGCTATTATTCCACGTGAAACACTTGTGCCTCGTATTACACAAGCAGTTCAGGATATGAACTCACGCGTAGAAAATGGGGAGACAGCGGCATCTTGTATTAACTTTATTACAGGGCCAAGTAACTCGGCTGACATTGAGATGAATCTTGTTGTCGGAGTACATGGACCATTAAAAGCAGTATATTTCATCGTATAAAAGAGGGGAAAGCAGGCCGGAAAATGGCCTGCTTTTTTAGTAGAATAAAGGATAATATGAAGTAGAAGTTCTCTCCTTTTTTTGCTATGTTTTTTGGGAAAGGAGAGGAAGGGATGTTCACTTATTTATATGCACTGTTAGCAGGGATGGTGTTTGGTTCTTTTTTTATGTTAGTTGCGGTGAGGGTTCCATTAGGTGCGTCTATTATTACCCCGCGTTCACATTGTTATTATTGCAAATATGTGCTAAGGCCAAAAGAACTAATCCCCATCATTTCATTTTATATACAAAGAGGCTGTTGTACGAATTGTAAGAGGAAAATTCCAATTATATATGTAGCATTTGAATGTATAACAGGAAGTATATTTCTTCTTACCGTGTATATGATTGGAATAGAACGAGAACTTATTATCATTTTATCCCTTTTTTCGCTACTTCTTATTATTTCAGTTACAGATTACTTATATATGTTAATTCCTGATTGTATTTTAATTTCGTTTGCGGTTTTACTCATTCTCGAAAGTGTTTTTGTACAATTAGTTACTTGGACAGATAGTATAGTTGGTAGTGGTGTTATATTCCTTTTGTTATATTGCATGCAAAAGATATATCCAGAAGGGCTTGGCGGAGGAGATATAAAACTACTTTCGTTACTTGGTTTTATAGTAGGAGTGAAGGGAGTTTTTATCGTTTTATTTTTAGCATCTTGTTTTAGTCTTTGTTTTTTCGGGATTGGTATCGGATTAAAACGTATAGAAGTACGAAAGCCAATTCCATTTGGTCCTTTTATTAGTCTTGGGGCAATGTGCTATGTATTAGCTGTTTATTCAAATTAGAGAGGGAATCGAAAATGAACGTATATATGGATGATCAAAGAAGTTGCCCGTTCGGGTATGTGTCCGCAACTACAGTAGAATGTGCCTTGCAAATGGTTCGGGATTATGATGTGAATATTCTTTCCCTTGATTATAATATGGGCTGGGGAGCAAAAAATGGACTAGATTTTGTAGAAGCTTTTTGTACAGAGGGATTATATGTAAATGAAATTCACCTTCATACGAATGATGTCATCGGTATGCACAAGATGAAACAGAGAATGGATAAGGGAAAGGAAGAAGGAGAAATTAATCCTCACCTTGTTGTTAAATACGTGGGAAGCTAAAAACTCCAAAGTAAAACTTTGGAGTTTTTAGTGTTTCATATGTGCTTGTAAAGGAATAATCTCTTCTTGTTGAGCTACTGCGATTTCAGTTTCTTCCTGTTGAACTTCAGGTGTTTTCTTTGTTAAGTAGTGGTATACCATACCGACAAATACTGATCCGCCAATAATGTTACCGATTGTAACAGGAATTAAGTTATGAATAGCACCTGAAAAAGAAATTGTCTCAGGATGCGGTGAAACTAAAGATAAAGCAAAGAGTGATAAGTTTGCAATACTATGTTCGTAACCAGATAAGAAGAATGTGAAAACAAGTAGCATCATGACTATTATTTTTGCTGTGTCACCTTTAACCTGAGAAGGTAAGAAACAAGCAAGACATACGAGCCAGTTACATAAAATGGCTTTAAAGAATAACTGCATTGTAGGTGTGTTCATCTTTCCTTCAACGACTTTATTCATTAAGTGACCGTGATCAATTGCTTCAAAAATTCCAGTTGCGTAAAATAGTAAGGCAAAGAATAACGCGCCGGCTAAGTTACCTGCATAACAAGCAACCCAGTTACGTAGTGTATCAGAAATCGTTGTTTCTTTTCTTAAAGTTGCTACAGTAAAGTACATTGTGTTCCCAGTAAACAATTCAGCACCGCCATATATAATAAGTACGAGAGCAATCCCGAAAAACATAGAAGCAGCTAAATAAGTTGCTGGTGAATCTGCAATGTGAAAAAAGTTACCTAATTTAAAACATAGTACAATAATAAAACCGATATAAATACCCGCAAGTGCAGCACGAATGAAATATTGCATTGGGTTTGTATCTAGTATTTTCTTTTTGCTTTTAGCCAGTTTGACAACATAATCTAGTCCTTGTTCTAGCATGAGTAATACGCTCCTTTAGTAAATCTTCTATAAATACTCCTTATATGAATAAAGTACATGGAATTGTTCTCACTTTCAATAAGTTTGTGCAATGTTTCACAAAAAGGACATACATACATTAAGAAAACGTTTACAAAAGGTAGTATAATGGAATTTTTTCTGGACATTGAGAGGAAGAAAGAAAAAAGAAAAAGCGCTGTAATTACAGCGCTTTTTCGTCTAAATTCTTTTCTACTTTTACTTCTACTTCTTTTGAGAAGAACCAACCACCAACTGCGATTCCGACTAATACAATCCAGAATGTAAGCTTCCACGGAGTGGATTCTGGGAATGAATGTGGAATTACATTTAATGCAGGGTGTGCTAATGTATAAACTGCTAGCTTCACACCAACCCAACCTACAATTAAGAATGCTGCGGTTTCAAGTCCTGGTTTACGTTTTAAGATTTGTACGAAAGCAGTTGCTGCAAATCGCATAATGATTAATCCGATAAGTCCACCTACAAAGATAACAGCGAATTGCCCAGTATCAAGACTACCAATTGTACCTAATCCTGTTTTTGGTAAAGTCATTGCTAGTGCAACAGCAGCTAAAATTGAATCAACTGCGAAGGCGATATCAGCAACCTCAACTTTAAATACAGTCCACCAAAAGTTCTCTTGTTTTTTCTTTGCTTCTTTTTCTTCTGTTTCTTCATCTGTATTCTTTTTAACATATGTTTTAAATAAGTGATTACCAGCGATAAACATAAGGTAGATGGCACCAATTGCTTGCACTTGCCATACATCGACTAAGAACGAAATCATAAATAACGATCCAAATCGGAAAACAAATGCCCCCGCTAATCCATAAAATAGTGCTTTCTTTCGTTTTTCTTCTGGTAAATGTTTTACCATAATTGCAAGAACAAGAGCGTTATCAGCCGCTAAAATCCCTTCAAGTGCAATTAGGATGAGTAATACCCAACCATACTCCAATAATAATGATACATCCATGTACATTCTCCTCTCATTTCTATAAGTTCTAAATAAGTGAAGAATTTCCCCACTATTTAGTTTCCCCATACTCCTGCCTATTAACTTTGGAAAAATCTGGAAGTGAATGCAAAAAAGACCTCTGCCGTTAATAGGCAAAGGTCTTGCTAGACATATGTAATAAAAAATGCCAACAAAGCCGGAAGAACTAAGTTCTACGTAATGACGACTTTGTTTCCAAGAAATATTCTTGGACGCTACTCCCCTTTGGAGATATGTTATTGTATTCTCATTATATGGATAATTTATACGGTTGTCAACCTGTTAAAATATCTTCATTCGGATATTTTATTTTCAGGTTCTTTTTACGAGCAAATGAAAAAGCCAATGTTAAAGGACCCATTTTCCCGAAAAACATCATAAAGATAATAATAGCTTTTCCGATTATAGTTAAGTGGGGTGTTAAATTCATACTGAGGCCAACAGTCCCAAATGCTGAAAATACTTCGAAAGCACTCATCAATAGAGGAACTCGCTCAGTAATACTCAAAATTAAAATAGCAAAAAAGATAAATGAAATTGAAATAATAGTAATGGTTAATGATTTGACAATGAGAGTATCTTTAATGGATTTTTTAAATACGACAATATCCTCTTGTTCTTGTAAAAATTTAAATACGCCAAAAAATATGATTAAAAATGTTGTTAACTTAATCCCACCACCAGTTGAAGCGCTACCAGCACCAATAAACATAAGGAGCATCATTAATAGGAGAGAAGGTTTTGACAATGTAGAAATATCAACAGTATTAAACCCGGCAGTTCGCGTTGAAATTGCTTGAAAATAAGAGGCCAATCCTTCTTCAAATGGGGTAAAACCTCTCATAGAAAGGGAGTTATGGAACTCGAATATAAAAATAAAAAGGGTAGCAATAATGTTGACGATTAGAGTAGAAGAGAGCATAAGTTTTGAATGTAGTGTAAGGTTTTTAAAGTTTTTCTTTCTTTTTATGTCTACGATTACTGTAAAACCAATTCCACCTAAGATGATGAGAGAGGAAATGACGAGATTGACAAGAATGCTATGAGAATGGGACATTAAATTATCGCTCCACACAGAAAAGCCAGCATTGTTAAAGGCTGAGATTGAATGGAAAAAACTATAATAGATCCCTTTCATAACCCCATATTTTGGTACCCATTCAAAAGAAAGAATTATAGTAGCGATACATTCGACTGTAAAAGAGAATAAAAATAATGCTTTGGCAAGACGGATGATGCCGCCGATATTCGTTTGATTTAATGCTTGTTGCAGTAAAATTCGATTTTGAAGACCGATTTTTCTTCCGAGCATAATCGCAATTAAGACAGCAAAGCTCATAATGCCAAGCCCGCCAACTTGTATAAGCGTTAAAATGACACATTGTCCAAACAAAGTAAATACTTTTCCAGTATCTACAACACCAAGCCCAGTAACAGTACAAGCGGAAACGGTTGTAAATAAGGCATCGAGCCATGAAATGGACGTTGTCGTAGCAATGGGTAGTTTTAATAAACATGTGCCGACAACTGATAATACAAGAAAAGACAAAGTAAGAACGCGGGGAGGGCTCATGCTAATATTAATCCGTTTCATTTTACAGATCGCTCCTTTCGTTTTGATTAGTATGTGAAAAAGCACCATTATGTATGTTGAAAATAGAAAGAGGCAGAGAATATCTGCCTCTAAGCCATATGTTATATTATTATCCACGTAATTGTTGTTGAGCTAAAGCAACAAGACGTTTTGTTACTTCACCGCCAACTGAACCGTTAGAACGAGATGCTGTATTAGATCCTAAGCTTACACCAAATTCTTGTGCAATTTCATATTTAAATTGTTCAAGTGCTTGTTCTGCACCTGGAACTAATAATTTGTTTGTTTTTACCATGTTGATACACATCCTTATGAGTAGTCCAGTTCAGCTAAGTTCTTATCTAAACTGGTAACATTATTTTATGTGGAAACGACGTACTCATACGCGGAAGTAATCGGTGCGATTAGAAGTTCTTGGATAGAAAAAAGAGTAGCAAATTTGCTACTCTTTTTTTAGTATTGTCGCTGTTCCTTCCACGACAATATCATCTGATTGATTATATATGTTTGTTTGCAGCGTAATGATTTTTTTATCATCACGCTTTTTAATAACCTCTGCCACAACGCGAAGTGTATCACCGATTTTGACAGGGGCACGGAATGAAACATTTTGAGATAAATAAATCGTATTTTTGCCTGGGAGTTTCGTTCCAAGGATGGTAGAAATAAAACTCGAAACGAGCATACCGTGAGCAATACGTTCTTTAAACATTGTCGTTTTTGCAAAAGAATCTAAAATGTGAATAGGATTCACATCCCCAGTCAATTTTGCAAAATTGATAACATCTTCATCTGTAATTGTTTTTGTAAGGGATGCTTGATCACCGACTTGAATCTCATCATAGCGAAGCTCCGGAACAGTTTGTGCTTCTTGAAATGGATTCATTTTGTCCTCCTTCTTTTCCATATCGAAAAATGTTAGCCATCTTGATGTAGTAGGAGGAAGAAAGAGTTTTGTTTGTGCTGCGGTTAGCTCCCACATTTTTCTTACTTGATGGAAGTAAATAGATTTTTTGAGTTTTCCTCGAACTTTTTTGCGAGTTCCAACTGTTTTGACTTGAACTCTTCCAAAAAACCCTCTAACTGTTTTTGAGCCTCTTCACGTTGTAATTGTTGTTGCTCAATAAATTGTTTTGTTGTTTCTTCAAATTGGCCGCTTGTTTGGGTAAGAATTGACAATGATGTTTTTGTAGGAGAAACAGTAAGCTGATGCATATGAGCAGAAAGTTCCTTCCATTTGTCCTGCCACTCGTTAATTTGATCATTTAAGGAGTTTCCAGTTAATTGTTTCACGTAATCTGTATATTGGTTATTGAACTGAGCAGTGAGTTGTTGTAGTTCTTTTTCTAGTTCATCTACTCCTGATGTTAATTTATGCAAAGCGTCTTGTTGTTGTTTTAATGTTTCTAAAGTAAGTTGCTCTAATTGCTTCCCAGCTGAAGAGAAAAGGGAAAGTGATTGAGACCAGTTTTTCCAAAATGCATCGACTAATTCGTATGGTTTAGTTTCCATTGTTTGACCCCCAAATGTTTTTTTGCATATTGTGAACGCAGATTACTCTGCTGTACCACCAGGTGAAGATGAAGAATCCTTTTCATCCTTTTCTGGAGAAGTAGAAAATGGAAAGAATGCATTGGTGTATAACGTGAAAAACGTTCGCAACATATTTTGATAATGTTCAAAAGAAGTCGCACATGTTGTTAAATATTGCTCTCCATATTCAGTTAAAGAATAAATTCTTTTTGCCGGCCCTCCATCGCTTGTATCCCAAGTAGAAGAAATAAGGTTTTCTTTTTCTAATTTGCGTAGTGTTCTATAAACATTACCTTGGTCAACAGAAGAAAAGCCGATATCCATTAGCATTTGAATAAGTTTGTAACCATGAAGACTCCAGTCTTTTAGACAGAGAAGTAAGAAGGGAACTAAGAAGTTTTTTGGCATGGAGTTTGGTTGTTTCGCTTGGTTGCTCTCCAAACTTTCGCGTTGTTCTGGTTCATTTTGTAGCATGATTGTGCATCACCTCATGAATCAGTTAGATGGAATTTTTTGCTTATAAGTGCAATTTACACCTATCTGTTTTTAAAGTCAACACATTTGTTAGAAAATAGAAAAAAATAAAATATAGACTTGAAGTTTTATTCAGAATATTAGAAAATAGTGAATAGGTTGAATTGTTTCAAAAACGAAAAAGGGAGTGTAGGTAAAGTGATTGATCAAAAATTCGATCCACTACAAGCATGGAAAAATGCTTATGAACAAACCGAAACATTTTGGGGAAAAGCGCTCAATGAAACAATTAAAACAGAAGAATATTCTGCTTGGATGGGCAGCGTTCTAGATTTGAATTTGTTTTATCAAAAAGCATTAAATGATACGACAAAAAACTATTTAGAACAAGTAAATGTGCCGACGAAAGAGGATATCGCAAGAGTGGCTACGCTTGTTATTAACTTAGAAAATAAAGTAGATAACATTGAGGAGTTTCTAGAGGAGAAAGTAGATTCTTTAGGGCAAGCTCCTACATTAAAGCGTGATGTAACGAAAGTAAAACAAGATATTCGTACGCTTGAAACAAAAGTAGATCAAATTTTAGAATTGCTAGAAAAGCAAAATGCAGTACTAGCTAAACTACAAGTACCTGTAAAAGAAGAGGTAAAGCCTGCGAATAAACCAGAAAATAAAAAATGATAAAAGCGCTTGTTTATAACAGATAAAAGAGAGAGGGAGAATCTCTTTTCACGTATAAACAGCGAAACATAATTATATATGGACTCTATAGTATGAGTACCAAAATGATTCATAACAATCGTTCACAAATTCATTTAAGGGGGAAAAGAAATGGTTCAATTAAATGGAAAAGTAGCAATCGTAACAGGTGGAGCAAAAGGAATTGGAAAAGCAATTACAGTAGCATTAGCACAAGAGGGAGCGAAAGTAGTTATTAACTATAATAGCAGTAAAGAAGCAGCTGAAAATTTAGTAAATGAATTAGGAAAAGACGGACATGACGTTTATGCAGTGCAAGCGGATGTTTCTAAAGTAGAAGATGCAAACCGACTTGTAGAAGAAACTGTGAATCATTTTGGTAAAGTTGATATTCTTGTTAATAATGCTGGTATTACAAGAGACCGTACATTCAAAAAGTTAAATCGTGAAGATTGGGAGCGCGTAATTGACGTGAATTTAAGCAGCGTATTTAATACGACAAGTGCGGTTCTTCCATACATAACGGAAGCAGAAGAAGGAAGAATTATTAGCATTTCTTCTATTATTGGTCAAGCAGGTGGATTTGGCCAAACAAACTACTCAGCAGCAAAAGCGGGTATGTTAGGATTTACAAAATCATTAGCGTTAGAACTTGCAAAAACAAATGTCACTGTAAATGCTATTTGCCCAGGATTTATTGATACTGAAATGGTAGCAGAAGTACCAGAAGAAGTACGTCAAAAAATCGTTGCAAAAATCCCGAAAAAACGTTTTGGTCAAGCTGATGAAATTGCAAAAGGTGTAGTATACCTATGCCGTGACGGTGCGTATATCACAGGTCAACAATTAAACATTAACGGCGGATTATATATGTAATGAAGTAAGAAAAAAGTGCATATCCATAGCAGGAATGCACTTCTTTTTTTTAAGAAGGAAATCGACCAAAAAGGAGATAGAAAAATGACTACATTCGCAACAGAATGGGAAAAGCAATTAGAGCTATACCCAGAAGAGTACCGAAAAGCATACCGCCGAGTGAAAAGGGCGAGTGAAATTTTATTACGTGAACCAGAGCCGCAAGTCGGATTAACGCCGAAAGAGGTTATTTGGACGAAGAATAAGACGAAGCTTTATCGCTACATTCCAAAACAAGAAAAAACACAAAGAGTTCCAATTCTGTTAATATATGCTCTTATTAATAAACCATATATTATGGATTTAACTCCTGGAAATAGTTTAGTGGAATATCTAGTGGATCGTGGTTTTGATGTATATATGCTTGATTGGGGCACATTTGGTTTAGAAGATAGTCATTTGAAATTTGATGATTTCGTGTTTGATTATATTGCAAAAGCAGTAAAAAAAGTAATGCGAACTGCAAAATCGGACGAGATTTCTTTACTTGGTTATTGCATGGGTGGAACGCTAACTTCTATTTATGCAGCGCTTCATCCGCACATGCCAATTCGTAATTTAATTTTCATGACAAGTCCTTTTGATTTCTCTGAAACAGGATTGTATGGTCCTTTATTAGATGAGAAATACTTCAATTTAGATAAAGCGGTTGATACATTTGGAAATATTCCGCCAGAAATGATTGATTTCGGAAACAAAATGTTAAAGCCAATTACGAACTTTGTTGGTCCATATGTTGCTCTAGTAGATCGTTCAGAGAATGAACGCTTCGTCGAAAGCTGGAGATTGGTTCAAAAGTGGGTTGGTGATGGTATTCCGTTCCCAGGTGAATCATACAGACAGTGGATTCGTGATTTTTATCAAAATAATAAATTGGTTAAGGGTGAACTCGTTATTCGCGGACAAAAGGTAGATCTTGCAAATATTAAGGCGAATGTCTTAAATATTTCCGGGAAACGTGATCATATCGCTTTGCCATGTCAAGTAGAAGCATTACTAGACCATATTTCTAGCACAGATAAACAATATGTATGTTTACCAACAGGGCATATGTCTATCGTTTACGGTGGAACAGCTGTAAAACAAACATATCCGACGATTGGAAATTGGCTTGAAGAGCGTTCTAATTAAAAATAAAAAATCCAACTAGCCTATGTTAGTTGGATTTTTTTATGAAAAATAACAAAACATAGAAAGGAGAAATTTATATTTTAGGAGTATAATTATGAAACTTATGACAGGTAAGTTGTTTTGGAATACAGGAGTTTCAGTACCTTGTTATCCACCGTTAGGAAATGATATGATATGTGATGTGCTTGTAGTCGGAAGTGGCGAAGCAGGTGCCCATATAGCGTATTCTTTAGCGAAAATAGGTATGAGTGTAATGCTTATTGAAAAAAGAGAAATTGCATGTGGTAGTACATTTGCAAATGTAGGTGTATTACAGTTTCTTCATGATAAATCGTTAACCTCACTTATCCATACATTTGGTGAAGAAAAAGGGGTACGAGCATATAAACTGTGTTACGAAGCGTTACGGACAATGGAGAAAGTGGTACCTACTCTCGATATTGATCCCTATTTTATTCCGAGAAGTAGTTTATATTATGCAAGTAAAAGTGAGGATGTCTCATTTTTACAAGAGGAGTACAATACGTTACAGAATTATGGATTTCCTGTTGAGTATTTTACAGAATCTGATATTAAGAAACGTTATCCTTTCATAAAACAAGCGGCATTATATACACACGGTGATGCCGAGGTGAATCCGTATTTATTAGCGCACAGTCTTTTGCATAAAGCAAATCAAATGGGAGCTAATATATATGAACATACAGAGGCAATACATATAAAAAAACGTAAAAATGATTTAATTTGTTACACGAAAACAGGAAATCAAATTGTAGCAAAGAATATTATTATGGCGACAGGTTATGAAGCGCTTTTTGGAAAGAAAGAAAGAAAAAATACAACAGTAGACACCTCTTATGCAATTGTAACAAATGAAATAGATCAGTTTGAAGGCTGGCATGAGCGATCGTTAATTTGGGAAACGGCACGGCCCTACTTATATTTTCGAACGTATCGAAACCGCATTATTGTAGGCGGATTAGATGAAGCGCTGCAAATTCAAACAATTGGTGATACGAAATTATTGCATAAGCGTGATATCCTTATTAATATTGTAAAAGAGATGTTCCCGCAGTATAAAAATATACAGGCAGACTACTATTGGGCAGCCGCGTTTGGTGGTACTCATGATGGTCTCCCCATTTTAAAAGAAGACGAAAAGATACATAATTTGTTTTACGCATTGCCGTATGGAGGTAATGGAACTGTATATGGAATGGTCTTTGCCAAATTATTTGAGCAGTTATTTACAAATAAAGAAAGTAAAGATTTTTCTTTATTTAATCGATAGAAAAAAGGTAGCGAAGTGATGGAATGAGAGATATAAAAAAGTTTTTACAAAAATTACGTCCTGTACAACTCATCGTTTTGTTTTATTTGTTAGCAGTAGTTGTATCGGTGATATTGCTTAGTTTACCGTTTGTTACGAAGCCTGGTGTGAAATGGACATTTATAGATGCGCTTTTTACATCGGTTAGTGCGGTAAGCGTTACGGGACTGTCTGTTATTACGATTTCAGATACGTTTACTACAGCAGGAATTATTGTTTTAGCCCTTATTCTACAATTAGGCGGCTTAGGAATTATGGCGCTTGGTACATTTGTTTGGATCATTACGGGGAAAAAGATTGGTTTGCAAAGAAGAAGATTAATTATGGCAGACCATAATCAAGGGAATTTATCGGGTCTTGTAGAATTGATGCGTTCTATTTTGATTGTAATTATTTCAATAGAACTTATTGGAGCAATCCTATTAGGTACAAGATTTTTACTTTACTTTCCGACTTGGAAAGAAGCTTATTTTCACGGTTTCTTTGCAGCTGTTAGTGCGACTACGAACGGCGGATTTGATTTAACAGGACAATCATTAATTCCTTATAAAAAAGATTATATTGTTCAAATGATTCATATGTTACTAATTATTTTAGGAGCGATTGGTTTCCCTGTGCTAATGGAAGTGAAACAATTCCTTAGTAAAAGGAGACAACAATTATTCCGTTTTTCATTATTTACAAAATTGACGACAACAACATTTTTTGCACTCGTTGTTGTTGGTACAATTATGATTTTTTTACTGGAGAGAAATCATTTTTTAGTAGGAAAGTCATGGCATGAAACTGTATTTTATACATTATTCCAATCTGTGACGACGCGAAGTGGTGGACTTGCTACGATGGATATACGTGAATTGTCACAACCGACGCTTTTATTTATGAGTATATTAATGTTTATAGGGGCATCTCCAAGTTCGGTTGGGGGCGGAATACGTACAACAACATTTGCTGTTAGTATATTGTCACTATATACCTTTGCAAGGGGTGGTAGAACAGTTAGAGTCTTCAAACGTCAGCTACATGAAGAGGATGTACTGAAAGCATCTGTCGTTATGACGATGGGGATTTTGTTATGTGCTACTGCGCTATTCATTTTATCTATTACGGAAAATGTACCGCTTATGAGCTTAATTGTTGAAGTTTGTTCTGCTTTCGGAACGACGGGACTATCAACAGGTGTTACGCCTGATTTAACAACTGTTGGGAAACTTGTACTTATTGTGCTTATGTTTATCGGACGCGTTGGTATTTTAACATTTATTTTAGCTAGTGGTGGAAGGGAACAACCACCTCGCTATAAATACCCGAAAGAGCGGATTATTATTGGATAGTATGAAACCATTCTACCTACGTTAGGTAGAATGGTTTTTTAGTCGTTAATTCCAAATTGTGGATGCATAAAAGCTTCATTTTTATTATCCGCTTCGTTTTTTAGCAACTCTTGATTTTCTTCTGAAATCCACCCAATATCATTTGTAGGATGGATCCACTCATCGCCAGCCATAATGGCAGGATCTATTTTATCACTCCAATTGTTAAGTGGACTGTTCTCGGAATTATATTTACTGTCTCCAATTACAACATCATATTGATTCACAAAAGGTTGTTGCATCGTTTTTCCTGTTCCTTTAAAAGATGGAAAATTCATTTGATGCGGGAGCGTTTCGTCTAAAATTGGTGATTGAATCTTTTCTTTTTTCTTCAAAATTATCGCTCCTTTTTATAATGATTTCTTCATACGTAGTATTTCCATCTAACGCCTCTTATGTACTTGTTAACACTTGCCAGTAATAATTATTTTAAGTTGTTTCAAACTAGAGTAGAAAGTGATTTCTTGAGAGCAGGTGAATGTATTGGTAAAAAGAAAAGTGAAACAAAATGCGGCAATCAATAATAATAAAACTCCGAAAGAAAGCTTACCAGATGCAGAATTTGCATTAGAGTATGAAGGAGAAAATAGCGCAAAGTATGCTAATCGTAATTCAAAAAAAGGGAAACAAAAATGAGGCGTTTTTTACAAACGCCTCATTTTTTTGTGGGATTATAAAGGTTTTTTTAATTATTTGTAAATTTAGTGTTTTCTATTAGCAGAAAAATGCGAAAAAACATAGAAGTAGCAACGTATTACACAAAAACAAACAACAAACAAAAGATTAATGTTGGTTTAATACTGCTTTTACACTAGTTGTTTATATTTGAGTTGTACATAAGATTTGTAAAAGGAGAGAGAAACAGTGAAAAAAACAATCTTTAAAGCTGTAGCGACTGGAATGGTATTTTCGTTATTAATGGGGTGTGGTGCAAAGAAGGAAGAAAGTGCTGGAGCGAAAGTGAAAGATGACAAATTATCTGGATCATTAACTGTTTACACAGCAATTGAAGAAGAGCTTGTACCAATTTATCTTGATTCCTTTAAAAAGAAATATCCTGATGTGAAATTGAACATTGTACGTGATTCAACAGGAGTTATTACTGCGAAATTGCTAGCTGAAGGGAAAAATACACAAGCAGATGTTGTATGGGGAACTGCGGCATCAAGTCTATTAGCTTTAGATAAAAAAGATATGTTAAAAGGATACTCTCCAAAAGGAGCAGATCGTGTTCTTCCGCAATTTAAAGATGATAAGCAACCTGAAAAATGGGTAGGAAATACTGCATTTATGACGGGGATTGCTGTAAATAAAGAAGAGTTAAAGAAGAAAAATTTACCGATGCCAGAATCATATGAAGATTTAACGAAACCAGAGTATAAAGGAACACTTGTTATGCCACATCCAGCATCATCTGGAACAGGATTTTTAACAGTTTCTGCATGGCTACAAATCATGGGTGAAGATAAAGGCTGGGATTACATGAAGAAACTTCATGATAATATGGCAAGTTATACGCATTCAGGATCAAAACCAGCGAAATTAGCAGGAGCAGGTGAATATCCAGTCGGTGTATCAATGGTTTATAGTGCTTTAAAAGAGAAACAAAAAGGTGCACCAGTTGAAGTTGTACTGCCGAAAGAAGGATTAGGGTGGGAAGTAGAAGCGAACGCACTTATTAAGAAAGATAATGCGAAAAATGATAAATTAGCACAAGCATTTTTAGATTGGGCAATTACTGATGATGTAATGAAGTTATACTTTGAGAAAAATGGATTTGCGACAATTAAAAATGATTATAAACTTCCAGAGGGATTCCCGAAAGATGTTACTGAAAAATTATATAAAAAGAATGACTTTAAATGGGCAGCAGAAAATCGTGACAAAATTTTAGAAAAATGGGAAAAAGAGTTTGGCCAAAAAGCAGAACCGAAAAAGTAAGTGAGTGGGAGAGAGAAAAATGAGCGAATATTTATCAATTCAACACATTCAAAAACAGTTTGATGCATTTACAGCGTTAAAAGATATTTCTTTTACTGTGAACAAAAATGAGTTTGTTTGTTTATTAGGCCCGAGTGGCTGTGGGAAAACGACGTTGCTTCGCATTTTAGCGGGACTAGAGGAACCAACGACTGGCAGTATAGCTGTGAATGGAAAAGATATTACAGCATTGCCTCCTGGAAAGAGAAACTTCGGAATGGTTTTCCAATCGTATGCTTTATTTCCGAATTTAACAGCACTTGAAAATATTGAATACGGCTTAAAGACAAAAAAATATGGGAAAGCAGAAGTGAAAGAGAAAGCGCTAGATGCGTTAAAACTTGTAGATTTGCTGAATGTAAAAGATAAATATCCTGCTCAAATGTCTGGTGGACAACAGCAGCGAGTAGCACTTGCACGTGCGCTCGCTCTGTCTCCAGATATTTTGTTACTCGATGAGCCGTTATCAGCTTTAGATGCAAAAGTGCGTGAAAAATTACGTAGGGAAATGCGTGATATGCAAGAGAAAATAGGAGTAACGACGATTATGGTAACGCATGATCAAGAAGAGGCATTAACGATGGCTGATAAAATTGTTGTAATGAATCATGCGGAAATTATGCAGATTGGAACACCAGAGGAGATTTATCAAAGACCAGCCAATCCGTTTGTGGCAGATTTTATTGGTTCTATTAATTTCTTTTCGAAAAATAACGAAGAACATGCAATTCGTCCTGAACATGTAACAATTGTACAAAAGGACGGTATTAAAACAGTTGTGGAAAGTATGGAATTTCGCGGATCTGTATATCGGACGGAAGTGCGAGTCTTAGAAGAAAACACACACCTTTATAATGAGAAAATTGTAGTGGATATATTAGCATCAGAAGTAGAAGCAACGGCTATTAGAAAAGGAAAGCCGATTCAAATCTCTTTCTCAGAAAATCATATGTTGTCATATGGAAAGAAGGTCATTGTATAGATGGAGATGTTAGAAAACTATAAGGTAGAAAGTACGAAAAAAAAGATTAAGAGAAGTATAGGGAAAGAGGAATGGATCCAACGGCTCGTAATTATCGGTATGATTTTTTCTTTCCTTATCATACTTGTATTACCGCTATTACAACTATTTACACAGGCTTTTTATAATAAAGATGGAGTTTTCGTTGGTTTAGCGAATTTCAGTAAATATTTCACAACACCAACTTTAGTGCAGTCTTTACAAAATACAGTATGGATTTCGGGCGCAACAACAATTATTTCAGTTGCAATCGCATTCGTTTACGCATATGCAATTGCCCGTACGAATGTTTTTGGAAAGCGTGTATTTCAGTATGTAGCGTTATTACCATTGTTCGCACCAACGATGATGCACGGTATAGCACTTACATATTTATTTGGTAATCAAGGGCTAGTAACGAAAGGAATGTTTGGTTTATTTGAAGGTATACAAATCCCTTTATATGGACCAATAGGAATTGTAATAGCTGAAGTTATGTATACATTTCCACAAGCCTTTCTTATATTGCTAATTGCCTTCCAAGGATCTGATTATCGTTTATATGAAGCTTCTAATATGTTAGGGGCGAGTAAAACAAAGCAATTTTTCACGGTTACTTTACCTAGTGTAAAGTACGGATTAATTAGTGCAATGTTTGTTGTGTTTACACTTAGTTTTACTGATTTTGGGGCACCAAAAATTGTTGGTGGTCAATATAATGTGCTTGCTACTGACGTATACAAACAAGTAATTGGACAGCAAAATATGCCGATGGGTGCAACTGTCGGAATGATTTTATTAATCCCAGCTATATTCGCATTTGTAGTTGATCGTATTACGCAAAGAAAGCAGGCGAATTTCTTATCTTCAAAAGCAGTACCATACAGAATAATAGCTAATAAGAAAAGAGATGTAATCTCATTCATATATTGTAGTGTGATTACACTTATGATCATTCTATTATTTGTTGCAGTTGGTATTGCTGCAAGTGTGAAAGTATGGCCATATAATATGAGTTTTACATTTGAGCATTTTAATTTTTCAAGTTTAACAGGAGATGGACTTGAAGCATTTAAAAATAGCGTAATTGTTTCAGCAGTTACAGCAGTTATTGGGGCGATTTTAACATTTGTATTCGCATATGCAATTGAGAAAATAGACCAGCTACAATTTTTCAGAAAAACAGGTTACTTTTTCTCTATAGTGCCGTTAGCGATACCAGGTTTAGTACTCGGATTAGGATATGTCTTTTTCTTTAGTCAACCAACGATTCAAATTCTTGGACTATCAGTAACGAATCCGTTTCATTCTTTATACGGAACAATTGCTGTATTAGTACTAGTAAATATCATTCATTTTTATTCTGTAACATTTGTCACGGCAACGACTGCCTTAAAGAAATTAGACCGAGAGTTTGAGCTTGTTTCGCAGTCGATGGGTATTCCGTTTTATAAAACATTCTTCCGAGTAACAGTACCAATGTGTTTACCAGCAATTTTAGAAATGGTCATGTACTATTTCGTAAATTCGATGGTAACTGTGTCAGCGGTTGTATTCTTATACGCAGCTGACTTTAAACTAGCGGCCGTATCAATCGTAAATATGGATGATGCAGGAAATGTAGCGCCAGCAGCTGCAATGAGTGTACTTATTGTTGTTACAAATATTGTAGTAAGAGTTGTATATGAATGGGGAACGAAAGCACTTCGTAACCGAACGTCACAATGGCAAAAAAGATAAGTGAGAAGGGTGATGGATTGAATGAAAATAGAAGCAGTTATTTTTGATTGGGCAGGTACGACAGTTGATTACGGATGTTTTGCACCGCTAGAAGTATTCATGAAGATTTTTCAAAAACGTGGCGTTGAAATTACAGCAGCAGAAGCACGTAAGCCAATGGGATTATTAAAAATAGATCATGTAAGGGCACTAACAGAAATGCCTCGTATTGCGGATGAGTGGAAGCGTGTCTTCGGTCAATTACCAACAGAAGCAGACATCCATGAGATGTATGAAGAGTTTGAAGAAATTCTCTTTTCTATTTTACCAAGTTATGCTACGCCGATTGATGAGGTAAAAGAAGTAATCGCTTCTTTACGTGAGAGAGGCATTAAAATCGGTTCAACAACGGGCTATACGAGAGAAATGATGGAAATTGTAGCAAAGGAAGCAGCGTTACAAGGATATAAACCTGATTTTCTTGTTACGCCAGATGATGTTCCAGCAGGCCGCCCATACCCATGGATGTGCTATAAAAATGCAATGGAACTTGGTGTGTATCCGATGAACCATATGATAAAGGTAGGGGACACAGTATCAGATATGAAAGAAGGTAGAAATGCTGGAATGTGGACAGTTGGTGTAATTCTTGGAAGTAGTGAGCTCGGTTTAACGGAAGAGGAAGTGGAGAGTATGGATTCGGTAGAGCTTCGTGAAAAAATAGAAATAGTTCGTAATCGGTTTGTTGAAAATGGGGCTCATTTTACGATTGAAACGATGCAGGAGCTCGAAAACGTAATGGAACATATCGAGAAACAAGAACTTATTATTTCATAAAAGGGGTACGGGATCATGAATGAAAATCACTACTTATTATTAACACCAGGACCATTAACGACAACAAAATCAGTAAAAGAAGTTATGCTATACGATTGGTGTACGTGGGATGTTGAATATAATACGATGGTGCAAGAAGTAAGAGCTAAACTTGTATCGTTAGCGACGAAGGAAGAAGAGAAATATACAACAGTGTTAATGCAAGGAAGCGGTACGTTTTCAGTTGAAGCAGTAATTGGCTCTGTTATTCAGGGAAATGGGAAGCTTCTCGTTTGTACAAATGGTGCGTACGGTAAGCGCATTGTACAAATGGCAGAGATGTTACAGATTGATGTAGTGGTCAGCCAAACAGAAGAGTGGGAACCTACTAATATTGTAGAAGTAGAAAAGTTATTGGAAGAAGATAAAGAGATTACGCATATTGCAGTTGTTCATTGTGAAACAACGACAGGCATTATAAATCCAATTGTAGATGTATGTAAATTAGGAAAGCAGTATGGAAAGGTTACAATTGTTGATGCGATGAGTAGTTTCGGCGGGATTGAAATAGACATTGCTGATTTACAAATTGATTTTTTAATTAGTAGTGCGAATAAGTGTATTCAAGGGGTTCCTGGATTCGGATTTGTAATCGCAAAACGTGATGAATTATTGAAGTGTAAAGGGCAAGGACGCTCTTTATCTCTTGATTTATATGATCAGTGGGAAACGATGGAAAAACAAAATGGGAAATGGCGTTTTACTTCACCTACACATGTTGTACATGCTTTTTATCAAGCGCTACTTGAGTTAGAAAAAGAAGGTGGAGTAAGAGCACGTTACAATCGATATTACAACAATCAAAAACTACTAGTGAATAGAATGGGAGAAATCGGATTTAAGCCACTAGTAGATGAGAAATATCAATCTCCTATTATTACATCTTTCATTTATCCAAAAGGGGAGTTCGAGTTTCAACAGTTATATAACGAATTAAAATGCTATGGATTTGTTATTTACCCTGGGAAAATTTCGAAAGTAGATACGTTCCGGATTGGAAATATAGGTGATGTACATGAAGAAGATATTAATCGCTTAGTTGATAGTATTGCTAAAGGAGCTGTTATTGGGTGAAAGTATTTTGTTTAGGTGGAGCAGGTAAAATTTGTCGTGAAGCTATTTTGGATTTAATTCAATTTTCATCTTTTGAGACGATTACTGTAGCCGATTTTAACGAGGAAGAAGGCCGTAAAGTAGTAGAATGGCTCAACGATCCTCGTGTTGATTTTGTAAAAGTAGATGTAACGAATCACGAGGATACGGTTGCAAAAATGAAAGGTTATGACATTGTATTGGATGGTACGACGATAAAGCTAAACGGATTGTCGACTCGCTGTATTGCAGAAGCAGGCTGCCACGGTGTGAACTTAAATGGATTTGGTGAAGAAAATGAATCGCATGCTATATTTGTTCAAAATGAAAAAACATGTTTGCCTGGGTTTGGCATGACGCCAGGTGTAACGCAAATGATGGCAATGCATGCAGCAAATCAACTGGATACTGTAGAGTCTGTCCGCGTAAGTCACGGTTCGTATCGTCCGATTGCTTTTTCTGCTTCAATTACAGAGACAACGACATATGAATATGATCCACATTTACCATCGCGTACAGTGTATGAAGATGGTGAATTTAAACAAGTACTTCCGTTTGCGCGTCCGAGAGAAATAGAATTGCCAGCGCCTTATGGTAAGGAAACGCAGTATATCATTCCGCATTCTGAAACGATTACGTTAGCAAAGGCACTAGAAAATAAAGGTGTCAAACTGATAGAGACGAGAGGAACTTGGCCGAAGCAAAATATGCAACTTGTACGTGCTTTATATGATTACGGCATATTGCGTAATGATCAGATTGAAATAAACGGGAAAGAAATAGGCATTATGGATTGTATTTCGCAGTATTTATTGCAATCGAAAGAAGGACAAGAAACAGAGCTTTATGGTTATGCACTTCATGTAGAAGTAATAGGTATGAAAAATAATGAGAAGCAAAGACATGTGTTATATCATACACATCCGTTATCTGATGGTTCTGTTGTAGGATGGGAAAAATTAAGGGCGTATACGAGAAACGTCGGTATTCCATTTGGGATTGCTGCAGAGTTAATTGCAACTGGAAATGTAAGTAGGGTGGGTGTTGTTACGCCTGAAGAAGCTTTTGAAAATCCACAATTAATTTTTGATGAACTAGCAAAGCGCGGTATTCATATTCATGAAGAAGTTTCTACTTATAAAGAAAATTATAACTTTGTATAAGCAAGGAAGCTTATGAGGGAGATATAAATGAGGTGAATCTATGTCTGTAGTAGGAGAAGAAAGAAAGCGAACCATTCTTGAAAAGGTAGAATTTAAAGGAAAAGTAAAGGTTTCAGAATTAGCGAGAGAATTTGCTGTATCAACAGAAACGATTCGTCGATATTTAGAAGAATTAGATCGTGAAAAGAAGCTGAAAAAAGTGTATGGTGGAGCTGTTCAACTTCCAGGCGCTGGGGTAGAGGCGCCAATGTTAGAAAGAGAAATGTTACATATAGAAGAGAAGAAAAGAATTGGTTATAAAGCAGCGACATTTGTAGAAGATGGTGATGTCATTGCAATTGATGATGGAAGTACACCGCTTCAAATGGTTCCATACCTTGTTCATCGTAAAAACTTAACGATTGTAACAAGTTCATTTCCAGTCGCAACACAATTAATTTCTTCTATTAATAAAAAGATGTTTCACGGTGAAGTTTTATTTATAGGTGGAAAAGTATCTCCAAAGCATTCGCGTGTATCAGGGTCTATTTCTCAGCAAGTAATACAGCAATTCCATTTTCATAAAGCGTTCGTTTCGATTGATGGGTTATTACCTAGTTTTGGAGTTTCCAGCTTTGAATTAGAGAAAGCGAAATTGTCAGAGGCGATGATGAAATTAGCTGAGAAGACATATATTTTATGTGATCATACGAAGGTAGGCGTGAAAGGGAATTATCGTATAGCAGCATTTTCACGTATTCAACATGTAATTTGTGATAAAAAAATGCCATATAGTTTTGAAGAAGAACTTATGAAGCATAATATTCAGTGGACAGTTTGTTAAATAAAGTGAAAGTGCCTAAACTCCCGCCTAATTTTTAGGAGGGAGTTTTATTGTCTGCAAATCGTAAAATAAAAGATTTGCATTTATGCAAAAAGTGGACACATTTTCTCATCTCTTTCATATAATTTACCAATACAAAAAAAGTTGGTCGAAGGAAAGAAGGGAGAACATGTCAGAACGAATATATAATAAACTTGTATTGTACGCGAATATTTTGCAAAAAATTGGTGTCATCAATGAGAAGGAAAAAAGTGAAATTCTTCATACGATAGGTAAAAAAGCCCTTTGAATAAAGGGCTTTTTATTTTTTATCTTTAAAAATATAAATTTAATGTAATATTCTCATTGACAATGATAATGATATTCATTATCATTTATTTGTGGGTAATTGATAAGGGTTATCAATTATAAAAATTGTATATGATAGGGGATATTATTTTGAAAAAAAATTATATGAAGGCGCTAGTAGTAGCGACAACATTAGCAATTCCATTTGCTACGTATTCTACTCCAGCATTAGCGGCATTAAAAGTTGAAGCAAATCAATCGGTAGCAGCAGCGAGTGATCGCACGTATGATACTGAAATTAAAATATATAAGGACCAAAAAGACGAGCCATCTATGGTTTCTCAATATATAAAAGATCCTAAAGTAACGATTGCAGCTGGCAAAAAAATTGTCACTGTAACAATGCAAGATAGCGATTATTTTCAATATCTTAGAATAGAAGATAAAAACCAGCCTGGTGTATTTCATGATGTGAAGGTTTTGTCAGAAGATAAGAGGAAGAATGGAACGAAAGTAGTTCAATTTGAAATTGGCGAGTTTGAGAAGAAGCACAATATGCAAATGCATATACTTATTCCAGCTATTGGATATGATCACAAATATCAAGTTCAATTTGAAATTAAAGATCCAACTGTAGGTAACAAAGAAACAGAGAAACCAGATGATAACTCTAATTCAGGAAATACGGAAACGGATAATCCAGTTGATAATCAAAATATGATAACAGATAACAAATTAAGAGAGCTTGTTAATAAAAAAGTATTTAATAGAAAAGATTTAAATACACCAATTACGAAAGAAGATTTATTACAAGTAAAGGATTTGTTTTTAAATACAAATGAGATACTTGATTATAGTGCATTAAAATATATGCCAAATTTAAAATCTTTAACAGTTGCGAATGCGAAGATAAAAGACCCGTCGTTCTTTGCGAACTTAAAGCAATTAAATCATTTAGCTTTGCGTGGTAATGAATTTGCAGATGTAACGCCACTTGTTAAGATGGATAATTTAGAATCTCTTGATTTAAGTAATAATAAAATTACAAACGTTGCACCACTAACTGAAATGAAAAATGTAAAAAGTTTATATCTATCAGGCAACCAAATAGAAGATGTAACAGCATTAGCGAAAATGGAACAACTAGATTACTTGAATTTAGCAAATAATAAAATTAAGAACGTTGCTCCATTAAGCGCTTTAAAAAATGTAACATACTTAACTTTAGCAGGTAATCAAATTGAAGATATTAAAGCGTTATATTCATTACCTTTAACAGACTTAGTATTAACACGTAATAAAGTTAAAGATTTATCTGGCATTGAGCAAATGAAGCAATTAGAAGAATTGTGGATCGGGAAAAATGAAATAAAAGATGTTACTCCTCTAAGTAAGATGACACAGTTAAAACAATTACACTTACCTAACAATGAGTTAAAGGATATTACTCCATTATCAAGTTTAGTAAACTTACAAAAGCTTGATTTAGAAGCGAATTATATTTCAGACTTATCACCAGTTAGTAATTTAAAAAAATTAGTATTTCTAAGTTTTGTTGCAAATGAAATCCGTGATGTCCGACCAGTTATAGAACTAAGTAAGACGGCTTATATTAATGTCCAAAATCAAAAAGTATTTTTAGAGGAAACAGAAGTAAATAAAGAAGTAAAAGTACCTATATATGAAAAAGATGGTGAGATTTCTACGAAAATCCGTCTGAAGAGCGATAATGGTACGTATAGTAATGGTGTAGTGAAATGGAGTACACCAGGTGAGAAAGTATATGAATTTGGTGTGAAAGATCCATTCGCGGATACAGGAATCTTCTTTACAGGATCTGTTATTCAAAATGTAGTAGAAAGTAAAGACGGTAATACATCTAAAGAAGATGAGAAAACAGAAGTGGTAGAATTTAAAGATGTACCAAAGGGACATTGGTCAGAAGAAGCAATTAATTACTTAGCGAAAGAAAAATTATTTATAGGCTATGGAAATGGTGAATTTGGATTTGGTGATAACATTACTCGTGGACAAGTAGCACTTCTAATACAAAGGTATTTAAAATTAGAAAATAATCTAGAACAAAAAACGGCATTTACAGATACGAAAGGAAATATGTATGAAACGGCTATTGATGCAGTGGTTCAAGCTGGAATTATGACAGGCTATGGAAATGGTATGTTCCGTCCAGATGGAGTATTAACTCGATATGAAATGTCAGTAGTACTACAAAGAGTATTTCAGTTAAAAGAAAATGAAAATAGTGCAGAGAATTTTAAAGATGTACCAAATGGCCATTGGGCGAAAGGATATGTGAAAGCTTTAGTGGATAATAAAATATCAAAAGGCGACGGGGAAGGGAATTTTTTAGGAGATAATTTCGTAACACGTGAACAATACGCACAGTTTTTGTATAATGCAATAAAGAAATGAAGTGAAACTTTATTCAGTGGGGGTTTTGTTCATTCCCTACTGATTAGTAGCCCTCACCAATCGGGCTGCCCGTTAATGCGGAATAAAAAATGAGGAAAATACGCTATTCTTTAATTAAAGAATAGCGTATTTTTTATGTGCAAAATGAAATAGATAGGAGTATAGACATATGAATAGCCTATTTTAAAGAAGAACCACGAAACTATATTGACAAAAAAGCGTTCTCATGTGATAATTCAATTAAATTTTTAGAATAATCAAAAAATATTCCTTTTACATAGAAAGGATTCGAACCTTATATGAATATTATGTCGGGGGTGACGAAATGTTATTTTTTCTGAAGAAATGGAATGAATTAAAAGATGTGAAATCTGAATTGGCACTTCGTGATTGGTTTTATGGTACCAAAATTAGCTTATCGCTATGTACGTCAAAAGAGCCGTTAACATTTTTAGTAAATGTTGAGGGAAGAGATAAAGGGCTATTTTCGGAAGAAGATTTTATTGTCGTAAATTGCATGTGCGAGTCAGTATTTGAAAATGAAGAAAAACCAGCTGCAGAGTCATTTATGCATGCGGATATTTATAAAAAAAGTAGTGCAGGATGTATTTTACAAGTGCAGACTGTAGATAGTCATTTAATATCAGAGTTATATGGGGAAGAAGGAGAAGTAACGTTCGATAAACGCAGTGTGGAGCGTGTTTTCGGAAAAGAAGGTATAACAGAAATGACAATTCCAATTGTAGAAGATGAAAAAAAATTCGCTGATTTATTAGAAAGCAATGTTCCGAATTTCATTGAAGGTGGAGGAGTAGTTCTTGTTCATAATTACGGCATGATTGTGTGGGGAAAAACGCCAGAAGAAGCGAAAAAATGGCTAGAGGGTATAGAATATTTAATGAACTATCATGTAAAGTTATTAATGATTAAGGGTGCAAGGAGCTCTGTTATATAAAAATGGATGTGATATGGCTACAAGTTAATAAACAAATGAAAGCGTTTTAAAAATAATTTCACTCATAAAATATAGGTCTCCTTATTATATATAGATTACATGTTGACATGTAAGGAGGAACATATTTTGCGAGTTAAATATCATTTTCTGCCAAAGCAGCAAGTAACATTTTGCAAGATAAATGATTCTGGTGAAGAGGCACTGCAAATGATGAACGAAACGGGATTTCGAGCCATCCCGGTATTAGCAGAAGATGAGAAGAAATTCACGGGGATTATTTATAAAGTAGATTTATTAGAAAAAAAATGCAATAGCGGATTAGAGCATGTAAGTGCAGGGGATATGCTTGATGATTCCAATGCATTTATTTTTGAAAAGGATTCATTCTTCAGAGCTTTTTATGTAATTCGTCGGCTTCCGTTTTTAGCCGTGCTAAATGATTATAATGAATTTGTCGGTATGTTAACGCATTCGAATATATTTGATGTTATTGAAGATTCATTTGGTATGCGAACAGGTGGTTATATATTAACAATTGCAACACAAGATTGTAAGGGAACGATTAAAGAGCTTGGGACATTGTTAAAAGCATATAATATCGGTGGCCTATTTACGTTAGATAACGGTGATCAATATATCCGCCGCGTTATTGTAAATATATCAGATGAGTTAGATGAAACAAGATTAAAGCAATTAATCGGAAAAATAGAGAAAAAAGGATTCAGAGTGAGTCATGTAGATTATATTTAAGTTAAAAAAAGTACCTATCTGTTATATACAGATAGGTACTTTTTTGTCCCGCCATTTGTGGGCAGTAAAATCCGAGCCTCAAAATTCAGCGCAAGTAAAGAAGTTAAGTGGGGGGACGGATTGCCCATAAAAGCCCAATTGGTGAGGGCTGATTAAAGTTTCACTTTATGTGAGTAATGAACTTTATTTTGAAACAGGGGGCGGGGATAATGCTAGATCAGATAAGAAAATAAAGTCTGCATGCTCACGAATTTTAGGGATAGAAGTTTCAATAACGCGTGATGTAATTTCACCTGGAGGGCCCACATGCCCGATAGCTACCATAATAGGTTTTTCTTGAATTTTTTTGATGAGTAATTGGGCTTGTTTTGAAATATGTCCTGCTGTATACACATCATCAAAAAATAGTTGGTTTTCAATAATAGGAACTCCTAATTCTTTTCCGATTTTTGGGACGACACTATTAGGATTCGTTTTACTATCTAAGTAAAATAAACCGTGTTTTTTACAAGCAGCAAGTATAAGGCGAACAATTCTTTCATCCGCTGTTACTTTTGACCCCATATGATTGTTCATTCCAATTGCATGCGGTACTTCTTGAATCGCTTGTTCAAGTCGGTTGTTTATTTCTTCATCGCTTAAATCAGTTGTAATTGCTTTCGGCCCAAGCCATTCTTTTTTACCTTTTATAGGTTCCATTGGCATATGTATAATAACTTCATGGCCTTTCTTATGGGCAGCTATTGCATCTTCTTTTGTGGAAGGAAGAAAAGGCATAACAGCAACAGTGAGTGGAATGGGAAGTGATAACATTTGATTAGTCCCCTTCATATTATTTCCGAAATCATCAATGACAATAGCAACTTTATTCGTATGAGCATTTGCTTGAATAGGAAATAAGAAGGACGGTAAAAACAAAACAATGATGAATAATGCAATCGTATATTTTCGCATATAAATATTTCCTTTCTATTGTTATCCCGCTATTTGTGGGGAGTAAGACTCCCACCTCAACATTGGGCTGGATAGGTGGGAGATTCACTGCCTACCCGATTGGTGAATGCTAATAATCAGTGGGGGCTGAACAAAAAACACTGATTAAAGTTTCACTTTATCAATCATCATTATGTTTTGCTTTTTTATATAAATTAAACAAAAAATGTCGAAGAAAAGTAGGTGGAAAATTAAGAATCCACGGTTTACGTAGCATTTATAAAAAAACAAGATGAAAAAAATGTCTATTATTGCGAATGTATTTACAAAGATAGAATAATTTGTAATAATTCTCAAAGTGAGGGTAAAGATTTGTAAATTACAGGGAGAAAATGTTAAAATTTCTGATTCTTCAAATTTGCATATGATTAAGTAGTTAAAAAAGTCAATGGAGAAGTGAAGTTAAGAGCATGGAAGTATAATAAGGGGGATATGGATGTTTACTGTAAAAAGGAAGTACACATTAGAAAAGCTTTCACGTGATATTCATATGAAACGTGAAGAAATGATTCAACTAGGATTAACAAGTGGGCTAAATAGCAGGGAGACAATTCAAGTTAGTCAAGAATTGGACAAGCTTATTTTACAATATCAATGTTATAAAGAAAAACAAACACCGAAATGGTTTTCAATTATAAAAATACCTATTTTCCAAATCGGGTATGAAGGAAAATCAAATAATTTTTGGCGAATGCTTGTGGCTGGTTTTATGAAATAAGTATAATTACCCTTATAGGATAAGGATAATTATACTATGTGTAACGGAATTTCGATATGAACTGTTGTTCCTTCGTTTTCTGTACTGTCAATAAAAATATGCCCATTATACATCTCTACAATTCGTTTACATATGACAAGTCCAAGACCTGTTCCAGTATCTTTATTAGTAAAGAACGGATGAAAGAGGTGTTTTTGAATATGTTGCGGAATCCCTTTTCCAGTATCTATAATCTGCAATTGTGCGTGTGTTTCATTGTTTTTTACTACAATGGTTAGTGTATCACTAGAAGTCATGGCCTCAATTGCATTTTTTGTAATGTTTAAAACCACTTGTTTCATATGGTCTTTCGAACAACGGATATGAACAGGATGGTCTGGCAAATGTAAATGGAATACAATGTTATGTAAATTCGCCTCAGATTGAATAATTAATGCTACCTCATTTAGAATTTTTCTTACATCATACGTTTGTTCGATGATGGCGGTTGGCTTTCCGAGAATAAGAAATTCACTTACAATTTCATTGATTCGCTCTATTTCTTGTTCAATTACGGAAAAGTAGAACTGATCTTGCTCATCTTTATATTTCTCTTTTAATAGAGCGACGAGTCCTTTAATTCCAGTAAGAGGATTACGGATTTCGTGTGCTGTACTCGCTGCAAAAGTTCCAACTAATTCAATTTTTTGTAGTTCATTTTGTTGCCTTTCAATTTTTGTTTGACGTTTTAACAACATATATTGAGCAAGTAAAAATAAAATAGACATTAAAAATAAAGTAGCTATACACTCTATTGCAACCCACTGGTATAAGGTTTTTTGATGAATAGGTAATGGAGAAACAGAGACCTTCCAATTTAATCTTTGGAGTGGGGTAGTAAGCATATTAGAATGCGTATCACTTGTGTCGTTATTATCATCGGTTAGAAAAACTACATCATGTTTATCAGTTACCTCAAAATGGTATTGTGGTTTAATGGCATTTAAAGAAGATGAAATGTAATCAAAGCGTAAACTAGCTAATAATAATCCTGAGAGCTCCTTCTGTTTATTAAATATGGGGGCAGCAATCATAATAGCTTTATGTCCAAGAATGCGATCAGTAATGACTGATGATACAGTGGTTTTTTTAGTTTGGAGCGCGTCTTGAATATATTTACGGTCTGAAACATCTATAGGCTTTGATTCATCTTCAGATGCGATTGTAATGACTCCTTCTGGTGTAGCGTAATATAGACCAGAAAAGCGTGCATCGTTTCCATCTGTATCATGTACAATTTGTTTAATACCATTTATATTACCAGTCTCGGTGCCTACAACTTTTGCAAGCATGTCTAAAGCAGAAATTGCTTCACCAAGATGATGATCCAAATAATCTCTATATAAAAAGAGAACTGTATGAGCAGATAATTTGTTTTCCTGTTTCATTTTATATGTATGATACGAATAAAATGTAGCACCAATCCCTATTGTCGGTAGGATAACAAGCAATATATATACAATTATGCTTTGGAATTTGACTTTCAAATGTGGTACTCCTTCTTTTTTTATTATCATTATATATAAACTATGTTAAAATTGTCATGTTTTTATTCAAGAATGATTCTTAATATATTAGGGGAGAGGAAATGGATGAGTGAATGCTCATTCGGAATCCACAGGAAGTATGAACTGGCATTTTCTTTTTATTGCTGAGAATTTAAGTGAAGGGTTGAAAGTTGTATGACATCAAATAATGAACGAGAAGATATTTCTCAATCTTTAAAAGTATTTATTGCATTATCTCGTGTACATCGTTCTGTTATGGATACTACAAATAAATCTATACAAAGTAACGGGTTAAATCCAACTGAATTTGCTGTATTAGAACTGCTATATCATAAAGGCGGTCAACCACTTCAGCAAATTGGTGAGCGTATTTTAATAGCTAGTGGCAGCATTACATATGTTGTAGATAAGCTGGAGAAAAAGGGATTAGTAAAGAGAATTCCATGTCCGAATGACAGACGTGTTATTTACGCGCAATTAACTGAGTCTGGCGAGAACTTTATTGCTTCTATTTTTCCGGGGCATGAGAAAGTTATACATCAGTCTTTTGAAATGTTAACGAAAGATGAAAAAGATGAATTACTTGATTTATTAAAAAAAATTGGGAAGTATGAAAAATAATATGTTCCAAAGGAGCTTTGGATAAATAAATCCAAGGCTTTTTTATTTGTAATGAGCTCAGGGCAATCACTGCCGAAATTTGTTGAAAATTAAGAGGGAATTCAAGAATACGTATTGAATTATAATAAAGGTATGTAATGGAGAGGAGGCTCGTTCATGTCATTTAAAGACTATGAATATAAACGCCCAAATATTGAAGAGTTAAAAGAGAAATTTACTGTTGCTTTAGAGAAGTTTGATAACGCAAAAACTGTAGAAGAACAAAAACAAGTCATTCATTCAATTAATGAGATTCGCAACGATTTTGGTACAATGGGAAACCTTTGTTACATTCGCCATTCTGTTGATACGACGGATACTTTTTATAAGGAGGAGCAGGATTTCTTTGATGAATTCTCTCCAGTTGTACAAGGATATGGTACAAAATATTATAAGGCACTCATTAATTCTCCATTTCGTGAAGAATTAGAGGCGTATTATGGAAAACAATTATTTGCTCTAGCAGAATGTGATTTAAAAACATATTCAGATGAAGTCGTGAAAGATTTACAATTAGAAAATAAATTATCATCGCAATATACACAGTTATTAGCATCTGCAAAAATTGACTTTGCTGGAGAAGAAAGAACGTTATCGCAACTGATTCCGTTTATGCAAGGAAAAGAAAGAAGCGAACGTAAAGCAGCAAGTGAAGCATACTACGGATTTTTAGCTGGAAATGAGGAAGAACTAGATCGTATTTATGATGAGCTTGTTAAAGTGAGAACGAAAATCGCAAAATCTTTAGGTTTCAAAAACTTTGTTGAACTTGGATATGCAAGAATGTACCGTACAGATTATAATGCGGAGATGGTGGCTAATTACCGTCAGCAAGTGCTAGATTATATCGTTCCCGTTACAACGGAATTAAGAAAGCGACAACAAGCACGTATCGGTGTAGAGAAGTTAGCTTATTACGACGAAAACTTTGAGTTTGCTACAGGTAACCCAACTCCAAAAGGAGATGCGGATTGGATTGTTGATCATGGAAAGACAATGTATAAAGAGTTATCGGCTGAAACAGATGAATTTTTCAATTTCATGCTAGATAATGATTTATTAGATTTAGTTGCGAAAAAAGGAAAAGCTGGTGGCGGATATTGTACATATATTGAGAATTATAAAGCGCCATTTATTTTCTCAAACTTCAATGGAACATCTGGTGACATTGATGTATTAACACATGAAGCAGGTCATGCTTTCCAAGTATATGAAAGTCGTAAATTTGAAATTCCAGAATATAATTGGCCAACATATGAGGCGTGTGAAATCCACTCTATGAGTATGGAATTCTTTACATGGCCATGGATGAAGCTATTCTTTGAAGAAGATGCAAATAAATATTACTTCTCTCACTTAAGTTCAGCACTTCTGTTTTTACCTTATGGTGTATCTGTTGATGAATATCAACATTATGTATATGAAAATCCTGAAGCATCACCTGAAGAGCGTAAGACAGCATGGCGTAACATAGAGAAGAAATATTTACCACATCGTGATTATGAGGAGAATGATTATTTAGAGCGCGGTGGTTTTTGGCAACGTCAAGGGCATATTTATAGCTCACCGTTCTATTATATTGATTACACGCTTGCTCAAATTTGTGCGCTACAATTTTGGAAACGTGCAAGAGATAATAGACAAGAGGCGTGGGAAGATTATGTGAATCTGTGCCAACAAGGTGGAAGTAAATCGTTCTTAGAATTAGTAGAGGTTGCAAATTTAACATCACCATTTGCTGAAGGCTGTGTGAAAAGTGTTATTACAGAAATTGAAGCATGGTTACATGCGATTGACGACACAAAATTGTAAAAAACATGCGCTTTTTTTCACATGTTTAACATCGACATAATGGGAAAATGATGAGATAATAAAAGAAAATTCAGAATACTAAAGGGGTGTTTCTAATAAGGAGCACCTCTTTTCACCAACAAAAGGGGGGAACAAGTATGCTTCAATCTAATATGGATGTAAGTTTAGAAAGTTTAGTAAACTCATTACAGGCTACTCGAAGCACGCTATTATCAGAAATTGAAATGTTAAATGACACAGAAGTGAATGTAAAGCCACGCCGTGATAAATGGAGTATTATTCAAATTTTACACCACTTGCATTTAGTTGAACAATCTGTCACGTCTGCCCTTGTATATGCTTTACAAAAAAATGAAAGAAACATGACTCCATTTAAAGACCTCCAACTTACGCTTGATCGCACACATAAACGAGAAGCTCCTCAGCAAATGCAACCAACAGAAACTTTAATGAAAAAACAGCAAGGAATTCAATTGCTAGAACATTCACGCCAAGAACTATTACACGCGCTTCATAGTGTTATAGATGAAAAAGATCTATTTGAAAATGGATTAAAGCATCCTGTTTTTAATGATCTGAATTTGTATCAATGGGTTCAATTTCTTGATTTGCATGAACAAAGACATCTTACGCAGTTAAAAGAGGCGAAACATGCAATTTTGCAACGCTAAAGTGGAAGAAGTGGGAAACCACTTCTTTTTTGATACGTGCATAGTTTTCTTTCTTATTTTGGAATACTACATGGAGAAATAAGAAAGAAAAGAAGGAGTTGAAAAAACATGTCTAAGAAGAAGCGAGAAGAAGAGCGCGCCTGGAAAGCACGTAAAGAAAATCAACAACCGCACGGAAAAGTGAAAGCTTTTGCTGAATTAGTTGAAGGAACAGAAAAAACGTGATGAGTATTTCATCACGTTTTTTGTATGAGTGGAAAAGTTAATAAAAAGGTTGTACCGATTCCTTTTTCACTTATAATATCAATTTTTCCATTCATAGCTTGAACAACACTGAATACGACCATCATTCCAAGTCCAGTACCTTTTTCTTTCGTTGAATAAAAGGGCGAACCAAGACGTTTTACTTGTTCTGAATCCATACCGACTCCTGTATCTTTTATATATAACTGAATATGCTTATGATCAGGAACTAATGTGAAATAAAGATCACCGCCTTTTGGCATAGCCTCAATGCAATTTTTTAAAATATTTAATAAACATTGATTTAGTTTTTGCTTTTCTCCAGCGATAAAAAAAGAAGTGCTTTGCTTTATATAATGAGTACGTACATTTGTTAAATTAGCAAGCGGTGTAATTAGCGACAATGCATGTAGTAATTCTTCTTCTAACTGTAATATTTGTTCTTTTTCAATGCTTGGTTTAGCAAAGGTTAAATAATCTGTAAGAACATGATTTGCTTGTTCGATGCCATTAATGGCAATGTCGATATATAATTTTCGTTCCTGCTCAGTGCATGTATCTGATTGTAACAGTTGTAAAAAACCTTTCGTTGAAGTTAATGGATTGCGAATTTCATGAGAGATAGACGCTGCCATTTCACCAATTAAATGAAACTTTTCAGCATTTATAAGTTCATTTTGGAGACGAACCTGAGTTTGTAATATGTGTAGTAAATATAAAATTAGAATCGTACCAAGCATTGAACATAATTCATACACAATAATATGCGGTATATAATCAGTCTTATTTGTAACCTTTGAAAGGAAGAAGGGTATCCAACTAAATCCGTATGTGAGACTGTAGATAATAGCAAGTGTTATTTTTATACGATTAGAAGTTCGATTGAAAAATTTATATGTTAATAATAGAACAATAAATAGAAGAACAGAACCGATAAGAGATGGGAAAACACCTACCCCACCTAATAATAAGCGATATATGTTTAATACAACTAAGATAGAACCACCAGCAATAGGCCCTCCCGTTAATGTACCGACAATTAATACAATATGGCGCATATCAAATTGAAAACCATTATTTGTTTTTGCTGCAAATGTAATACAGAGTACGGTAGCGAGGCAACAGAGTACAATGAATATAGCTGAATTTAATTTAGGAGAGCGTTTCCCTTTTTGATTCCAAAATAAATGATATACGAGCATTGTAATCAGGATGAATAATATATTTAAAAAGAGATAAATAATAAAGGATTTCAGTGGGATGCCTCCTCTCTTCTTATATTAAATTAATCATACTATAAAATGAAAGAAATGAAATAATAAATAGCGGAAAAATCAGAAATTTTTACGCTAGTATACAATATGTTACAATAAGCTATGTCAATGAAAGAAGAAATTCCGTGCACCGTGCGGGAGAGGTTCGCGAACTCCCTCTATAAAAAACTATGGAAACAACAATATCCTTAGGTATTGTTTTGTTTTTTTATTGTGACAGTTCAAGAACGTTCTTTCTTCTTATTTATAGTAGAGAAGGAGAATGAGTGAAATGAAAAAAGAAAAAGCAGTTGTTGTTTTTAGTGGAGGACAAGATAGTACGACATGTTTATTTTGGGCAATAGAGCAGTTTGCAGAGGTAGAAGCTGTAACGTTTAATTACAATCAACGTCATAAGCTAGAAATTGATTGTGCAGCGGAAATTGCAAAAGAACTAGGAATAAAGCATACGGTATTAGATATGAGTCTATTAAATCAACTTGCTCCAAATGCGTTAACGAGAACGGATATGGAGATTACACATGAAGAAGGTGAATTGCCATCGACATTTGTAGATGGACGAAATTTACTCTTCTTATCATTTGCTGCTGTATTAGCAAAACAAGTTGGAGCACGTCATATTGTAACGGGTGTATGTGAAACTGATTTCAGTGGTTATCCAGACTGCCGTGACGTGTTTGTGAAATCGTTAAATGTTACTTTAAATTTATCTATGGATTACCCGTTTGTCATTCACACGCCACTTATGTGGATTGATAAGGCTGAAACATGGAAATTATCAGATGAACTTGGAGCATTTGAGTTTGTTCGAGAAAAAACATTAACATGTTATAACGGAATCATTGGTGATGGTTGCGGTGAATGTCCAGCATGTCAACTTCGTAAAGCAGGATTAGATACGTACCTACAAGAACGCGAAGGAGCGAACAACTAATGGATAACTTTTTTGGATTTCGCATCGTAGAGAATTTGCAAAAAATGGACAAGGATATTCAGCGTAAACAACTCAAATACCATAATAAAAGAGTAATGGTCAGCAAGGAATTTACATTTGATGCAGCACACCATTTACACTGTTATGAAGGGAAATGTAAAAACTTACATGGTCACACATATAAAGTTGTATTTGGAATTAGTGGATATGTAAATGAAATAGGTCTTGCAATTGACTTTGGAGATATAAAAGAAATTTGGAAGAATGAAATAGAAATTTATCTAGATCATCGTTATTTAAACGAAACGTTACCTGCAATGAATACGACTGCTGAAAATATGGTCGTTTGGATTTATGAAAAGATGGCAGAAGCACTAACAAAAGAGAATAGAGTGAACGAATATAAAGGAGCCCGCGTTGAATTTGTTCGTTTATTTGAGACGCCGACTAGTTATGCGGAAGTAAGACGGGAGTGGATGCTTGATGAGTAAAATCCCTGTCTTAGAAATATTCGGTCCGACTATTCAAGGTGAAGGAATGGTTGTAGGGCAAAAGACAATGTTTATCCGTACAGCTGGTTGTGATTATAGCTGTGCTTGGTGTGATTCTGCTTTTACGTGGGATGGATCAGCTAAAGATCAAATTAGACAGATGACACCAGAAGATATTTGGGATGAGCTTGTTGCAATTGGAGGAGAAAATTTTTCTCATGTTACGATTTCAGGTGGAAATCCGGCATTATTGAAAAATATTGAGTTTCTTCTTTCTATATTAAAAGAAAATGGAATGCGAACGGCAATTGAAACGCAAGGGAGTAAATGGCAAGATTGGTTACTTCAAATTGATGAGATAACAATTTCTCCAAAACCACCAAGTTCAACGATGAAAACAGATTTTCAGAGATTAGATGCTATTATTCAGAAACTAGCAGGAAAAGATATTAGTTTAAAAGTAGTAGTATTCGATGATCATGATTTTGAATATGCAGTTAAGATGCACGAACGTTATCCAAAGGTACCATTTTTCTTACAAGTAGGAAACGATGATACAAAAACAGTGGATGATGCGATGCTTATAAAAAAATTATTAGATAAGTATGAATGGCTGATTGATAAAGCTGTAAATTGTAAAGAGATGAATGATGCAAAAGTATTGCCTCAGCTTCATGCGTTAGTATGGGGAAATAAGCGCGGCGTATAACGAGAAGGGATGTTTAAAATGACAGGAAGATTAGATGAAGATTTAAAAGATGTAACATTACTAGGGAATCAAAATACAAAATATTTATTTGAATATAGCCCAGAAATATTAGAGGTATTTGATAATAATCATCCAAACCGTGATTATTTTGTAAAATTCAATTGTCCTGAATTTACAAGTTTATGCCCGAAAACAGGACAACCAGATTTTGCAACAATTTATATTAGCTATATTCCAGAGCAAAAAATGGTAGAGAGTAAATCTTTAAAGTTGTATTTATTTAGTTTCCGCAATCATGGTGATTTCCATGAAGATTGCATGAACGTTATTATGAACGATTTAATTAAATTAATGGATCCACGTTATATTGAGGTATGGGGGAAATTCACACCACGTGGTGGCATTTCAATTGATCCATACTGCAACTACGGGCGCCCAGGGACGAAGTATGAACAAATGGCTGATTACCGCATGATGAACCACGATCTATATCCGGAAACAATTGATAATCGTTAATAGAAAGAAAGGGCCTGTATACTATACAGGCCCTTTCTTTCTATTATATTATGCATTTTGATTAATGACA
This sequence comes from Bacillus sp. LH1, assembly GCF_057924895.1. NCBI lineage: Bacteria > Bacillati > Bacillota > Bacilli > Caryophanales > Bacillaceae > Bacillus > Bacillus sp. LH1. Next base: position 1,370,314 of record NZ_CM175007.1, read on the forward strand.
GTATAGTTTTTATGACTTACAACTGTAAGAGGTTCCATATCTAGTTCTCTAAAATTCTTCATAATTGTTATATCAACAATAACAGAGTTTTGATTTACTTTTTGAACACGGCCTTGCATTCCACCTTTAAATTCGATGATATCTCCAGTTTCTGCGATCTGCATAAGCAACTCTCCTTGTTACAGTTTTCCCAAAAAAAGAATAAATTTGGTTTTTTTTATTTCCTCCTATTTTGAACCATATTTCCTACTTTGTAAATGTTTCCAAAGTAAAAATTCGAAAAATATTCACTTTTTGTAAGAAAATATGTAGAAAATCCATGTTTTTTGAAAAAAATAGCAAAAATGCGAGAATCTTTATATCGAGGTATAATGAAAAAGTAGAATAACCTGCTGAAGTGGGAGAAATTAGAGGCGGTAAAATGATGTTTGAATTTGTGGGGAGTGTTATAGCTTTAATTTTATTTTTATTTTCTTATATGCATTTAAAAAAGATTCGTCAATATGATACGAGTACATATTTTGATGGGATGGATGGTATCCATGCTTCGATAACACATGATAGTGGTGGGGAGATGTAAAGGTATATAACTTTATTTTCTTGCGTGGTATGATGTTTAGAACTAGTGCATAATAGAGTTCATAAGTGATGAATGGAGAGTGAAAAGAATGAAGATTTCTTTTATTCGTCATGGTCGCTTAGATTGTACTATAGAACCAATGACGGTTACATCCTTTCATGAATGGATAAAAGGATATGACTTACATACTATAACAGAAAAACAACCTATACCATTGGAAACAAGAGAAGCGGTTGAAGTAGCGAAATTGATTGTAACGAGTGATCAAAAGTGTGCTGTACAGTCAGCAGCTGAATTAATGGATTCTTTATGTTTTATACAAAATTCTCTTTTTAGGGAAGCGGCAGTTCCGGCGAGCTTTTATGCGCCAAAATGGTTGAAGTGTAAACTTAACGTATGGATGTGTATTGGACGAGCATTATGGATACTTGGTTACCATAAAAATGTTGAATCTTATAAGGAAGTAAGAGAGAGGGCAAGGCAAGCAGCTTACGTATTACATCGTTATGCTCTCGTACATGGAAGTATTGCTCTTGTAGGTCATAATTATTTTAATTCGATGATTGGAACGGAGCTGAGGGCAATGGGATGGTCTGGTTCGCCTATTTTGCATAGAAAGCCATGGGGATGTACAACATATACGTTTCACGAGGCGATGGATGGAAATATATTAAATACGAATTTAACATAAAAGCACACGATTTATATAAATCGTGTGCTTTCTTTTTAAGATACAGAAATTTTGACGTTTAATGGTTTTACGAGATGAGCATAAGGTTCGCCTACTAGCATAACAATTTCATCTTTTTTATAACCTAACTTTTCGTATAGTGAATAGGCGCGTGTGTTTTCTAAATTAACAAGTAAAGCGATTTTTTCATGCCCTTTTTCAGTTGCATAGATTTCGGCAGCTTCAATTAATTTAGAACCGATACCTTTTCCGCCGTGTGCACTTGAAACTGATAGTGTATCAATGTAATACTCATCAAGCTCAGCTTCTTTTTCTAACGTAATTGATTCATCTTTATGTAATTTTCTTAAGTGATGTACAATTGGTGCGTCAAGCTGTGTTGCTTCACTACCGTGATAAGCGACAATAACTCCAACTGCACTCTCGTCTTGTTCATAGACAAAACAGTTTTCGTAGCTCAGACGGTTATTTTCTTTTGAGAACCATGTCTCAAGTCCTAGTAATACTTCTGCTTCATCTGTGCTACCTGTGATTTTTTCAGCAATTTCATGCAGAGCATTATACAATAAAGGAGCTATTGCCATTGCATCTGTCTTTTTTGCTTTCCGAATCATAGTATCCCTCCTAGTTCTATTTGTATATTGTAGCATAGTGGTATGGAACTTTGCATAATTGAATGCCGAAATGTTTGATATAGAGAAGTAGCTATGTTAGTATATGATATTTAGTGGACATATAGTAAAACGATATTGTTTGCGAAATAACGAAAATAAAATCATGACATAACAACGAGATAAAGTGAAACGTTAATCAGTAAGATTTTTTGTTCATTCCACGACTGATTAGTAGTCAACACCAATCGCACTACCTGCAAATAGCGGGATAAATTTACAGTTGTTGACCTATAGAATATACGATAAAATAAAATATTGCAGAGAGGTGAAATACATGGATAAAGAATTAGCAAATACAATTTTAGATCAGCTAAAAAATGGTGAAATAAAGGAGTATGTTGTTACGAAAGATGTATTTTATACGTTCAGAGAAGTTGTTGTAAATAGAGAAGACTTTAAGCATTTCATTGGTAACGCACAGCGAGGCGGGCAAGTGATTTATACATATTCAGAAACGCCACGTTCATAAAGAGGAATTTTGATCAGCAGGGCATCTCTCACTGATTAGTAGCCTTTCACCAATCGGACGTTTAATGCGGGATAAATAAAAGATAAAGGAGAGGGGAATTATGGGCGATTTTAAACAAGGCATTTTACCACATTGGGATTATATGTGGAAAGATAGAGCCGGCAATCGATTTATGGGAATGGTTATGTATCCAGAGAAACGAAAATGTTCAGCAAAAATGCTTCAGAAAATAAAAAGAGCATATGAAGAAGCAGTAGAAATTAAAGTAACTGTACAAGTTCGACATACATATCAGTACGTAGAAGGAATGATTGTATACTTTGATGAAGAGGCTCCGGTATGTACAATGATTGATAAAGATGAAAATCCGCATCATATATTTGTAAAAGATATTTTGCGCATTGAGCACTCTGAATAAACTTTTCATAAATAAATTGAAGTTCCATAATAATAATCTTTTTCTATAATAGTTATCTTTTAGTATGTAACGAGAAACGAAAGTATATGTATAATATATTTAATAAGGTAAATTTGATAAATGTAATCGTTTTTTAGAGCAGATTATAGTTTCATATCTGTTCTTTTTTGCGTGATGCTGGAGAAATATATTTCTTCAGCATCTAACGTTTTATGACAAAATATATTGTTAACTTTTTTAAAAATAAGGTTAAATTCGTTGACAACTTTTTTGAAAAGCACTTTATTGACATGAGTTTTAGAATGTTGTTTCATAGTCATTGTATTGAAAAAAAACGGCTATCATGTCGAAAAGTAAAAGTTAAAAAAAGAAAGAATTTATACATATATCTTGTGTCTTATTTTGAAACGTAATACAATATATAGAGAAATCAAGAACAACATATAGAGAATATAGATTTGAGAGGGAGGGTCGGAAATGTTAGTTGCATATGATTCTATGACAGGAAACGTGAAGCGTTTCATTCACAAATTAAATATGCCGGCCGTTCAAATTGATGAAGATCTAGTAATAGATGAAGACTTTATTCTTATTACGTATACAACAGGTTTTGGCAATGTACCAGAACGTGTTTTAGACTTTTTAGAGCGCAATAATGAAAAATTAAAAGGCGTATCTGCAAGCGGCAATCGTAACTGGGGAGACATGTTCGGTGCAAGTGCTGACAAGATTTCTACTAAATATGAAGTGCCTATTGTATCAAAATTTGAGTTATCTGGAACAAATAACGATGTAGAATATTTTAAGGAAAGGGTGCGGGAGATTGCGACACATTGAACTGAATAATGAAATCACGCAAATGCAGGACGGTTTTTATCAGCTTCATAAAGATAAAGAGGCATTAGAAGTCTTTATGGAAGAAGCTAGAGAGAATACCGTTCCTTTTAATAGCGTGGCAGAGCGAATGGAGTATATGAAAGAACATGATTACTATTACAACGTTCTGGACGAGTATAGCTTGGAGGAAGTAGAGGAAGTATATAACATCGCTTATGGTGAAAACTTCGAGTTCCAATCTTATATGGCAGCATCTAAGTTCTACAAAGATTATGCGTTAAAAACGAATGATCAAAAACAATACTTAGAAAGCTATGAAGATCGTGTAGCAATTGTTTCATTATACTTAGGACGCGGTGATGTTTCGAAGGCAAGACAATTCGCAAGCATGATTGTAAAACAAAACTACCAACCAGCGACACCAACCTTTTTAAATGCGGGAAGAAGCAGAAGAGGAGAAATGGTGTCTTGTTTCTTGTTAGAGATGGACGATAGCTTAAATTCGATCGGCTTTAACATTAATACTGCGATGCAATTATCGAAAATCGGCGGGGGAGTAGCTTTAAACTTATCTAAGCTACGCGCACGCGGTGAGCAAATTAAAGGTATCGACAACGCTGCAAGTGGCGTAGTACCTGTTATGAAATTGCTTGAAGATTCGTTTTCATATGCGAATCAGCTTGGCCAACGAAAAGGTGCCGGTGCAGTATATTTAAACATTTTCCATTGGGATATTATTGAATTCCTTGATACAAAAAAAATAAATGCCGATGAGAAGAGCCGTATTCAGTCTCTATCAATCGGAATTATCGTTCCAAGTAAGTTCTTTGAGCTTGCTGAGAAAAACGAACCTTTCCATGTTTTCGCGCCTTACACGGTGTATAAAGAATACGGAAAGCATTTAGATGACATTGATATCGATGAAATGTACGATGAATTAATGAGCAATCCGAAAGTGAAGAAGAAGCCACTAGATATTAGTGCACGTGATATGCTTATTAAAATCGCTATGATTCAGCTTGAGTCTGGTTACCCATACTTAATGTTTAAATCAAATGCAAATAATCAACATCCATTGAAGGATATTGGAACTGTGAAGATGTCGAACTTATGTACAGAAATCTTCCAGCTTCAAGAAACTTCAGAAATAAATGATTACGGTACAGATGACATTATCCGTCGTGATATTAACTGTAACTTAGGATCGTTAAATATCGTAAACGTAATGGAAAATAAAGAAATTCGTGAAGCAGTTCATGCGGGAATGGAAGCTTTAACAGCTGTTTCTGATATGACGATTATTCCGAATGCACCAACTGTGAAAAAAGCAAATGACGAGCTTCATTCAGTTGGACTTGGAGCAATGAACTTACACGGATATTTAGCAAAAAATAAAATCGCTTATGAAAGTGCAGAAGCGAAAGAATTCGCTCGTACATTCTTTATGATGTTAAATTACTACTCTATTGAGAAAAGTATGGAAATCGCTACAGAAAAAGGCGAGACATTTAAGGACTTCGATAAATCTGATTATGCGAATGGCACATACTTCGAAAAGTATGAAACGACAGATTACAGCCCAGTAACTGAAAAAGTTCAGCAACTATTTGAAGGAATTCATATTCCAACAAAAGAAGATTGGACAAGTTTAAAAGAGCAAGTGCAGAAGAATGGTTTATACAACTCATATCGTCTTGCCATTGCTCCAACACAATCAATCAGTTACGTTCAAAATGCAACTTCAAGCGTAATGCCGATCGTAAGTCAAATCGAATCAAGAACATATGCGAATGCGACAACATATTATCCAATGCCGTATTTATCAAAAGATACGTTCTGGTACTATAAATCTTCTTACGATATGAATCAGTTTAAATTAATTGATTTAATCGCAGAAATTCAAGAACATATTGACCAAGGAATTAGTACAATTCTTTACGTTAATAGTGATATTTCAACACGTGAATTAGCACGTTACTACATCTATGCACATAAAAAAGGCTTAAAGAGTCTGTATTATACGAGAACACGTAAATTAAGCGTGGAAGAGTGTGTGGCTTGTACCGTTTAATATAAAAAGTGAGACATGATGAGCAGGGTTTTCTGAACCCTGCTCATGCTTAGTTATCATATTTAGAGAAGGGGCGATTTAATGCGTGCGGTAAACTGGAACAAAAAAGAAGATGATTTTAGTTTAATGTTTTGGAAGCAAAACATCGCTCAGTTTTGGACAGAAGAAGAAATTGCGGTTTCGTCTGACAAAAATACTTGGGTGCAATTATCGAAAGAAGAGCAAATTGCTTATAAGCGTGTATTAGGTGGTTTAACACTTTTAGATACGAAACAAGGTGGCGAAGGAATGCCACTTGTACTGGTTCATCTTGAAAATTTACAAGCGAAAAGTGTATTAGCTTTCATGGGAGCTATGGAAGAAGTACATGCGAAAAGTTATAGTCACATTTTCACAACATTAGCTACAGAAGAAGAGATTGATGATATTTTTGACTGGGTAGACAATCATCCGTTACTTGAGAAAAAAGCTGGTATTATTACTAGTTACTATCGTCGTTTATTAAAGCCTGAAGTAACAAAAAAAGAGTTATACATGGCAATGGTAGCAAGTGTGTTCTTAGAAAGTTACTTATTCTATAGCGGATTCTTCTATCCACTTTACTTAGCTGGTCAAGGAAAACTAACAGCAAGTGGTGAGATTATCAACTTGATAATTCGTGATGAGTCAATTCACGGCGTATTCGTCGGTATTTTAGCACAACAAATCTTCGCAGAACTTTCTGCAGAAGAGCAACAAGAAGTGCAAAAAGAAACACAAGAGTTATTAATGGAACTATATGAAATTGAAATGGCCTATACAGAAGAAATTTACACTTCTATCGGTCTTGTAGAAGATGTAAATCGTTTCGTTCGTTACAATGCGAATAAAGGGCTTATGAACTTAGGACTTGAGCCGAAGTTTGAAGAAGAAGAAATTAACCCAATCGTTTTAAATGGTTTACGTACAGATACGAAAAACCATGATTTCTTCTCTGTAAAAGGAAATGGTTACGTAAAAGCAACGAACGTTGAAAAGTTAGCTGACGATGACTTCGTGTTTAACTTTTAATATAGGATTATAAAGAAAAACTGTCTTATTCATTGATAAGACAGTTTTTCTTTATAATTTTGTTTACATAACACTATTATTTTTGTATAGCGATTTATATTTGGGAAGTTCTATTCGTTTAACGGATAGAACTTTTTTGTAATTAAATGGGTATTTACAAACTTTTTGTATCGGTGTATTATTTAACTAGTACACTAATACAAAAGGAGGGAAGAAATGAAAATAGAGTTTTCTCCAAATACACCAATTTACATTCAGGTAATGGAATACATAAAAAATGAGATCGTAACAGGACATTTATTACCTGGTGATAAAATTCCCTCTGTCCGTGAATTAGCGAGTGAATTACAAGTGAATCCAAATACGATTCAGCGTACATTTCAAGAGCTAGAACGGGATGGAGTTGTTGTCACACGTAGAGGAATGGGACGGTATGTAACGAATGAAGGGGAGAAAATTATGGAGCTGCGAAAAGAGATGGCGAAAGAATTACTTCATTCTTTTATAGATGGAATGGACAATTTAGGTTTTTCAGAAGAAGAAATTCTTACAATTCTTCGTTCTTCATTACATGATAAGAGGGAGGAGAGCCAATGACAGAGCTATTGAAAATAGAAAACTTATGGAAGAGATACGGATTAAAAGCAGTGATCCGTGAATTAAACATAGAGATTACGGAAGGGAAAATCGTTGGGCTTGTTGGAGATAACGGGAGCGGGAAAACGACGTTATTGAAAATGATTGCAGGCTTGCAACACCCTTCTGAAGGTAGTATTACAATAGACGGTAAAAAGGTAGGGTTACAGACGAAAGAAATTGTTTCATTTATGTCCGATAAGCCAATCTTTGATGATTGGATGACTGTAAAAGACGCTTTATTTTTCTACCGAGATTTTTATAAAGACTTCGATATTCAAAAAGCGGTAGATACGATTGCAGAATTTAAAATACCGTTAGAAGAAAAAATTACAGCATTGTCAAAAGGTATGGTTGAGAAGCTGCAGATTATTTTAACGTTTTCTCGAAAAGCGAAGCTATATGTACTGGATGAGCCATTGGGCGGGATTGATCTTGTTTCTAGAGAACATGTACTTGAGTTAATACTTAAATTTTATCGTGAAGATTGTACGCTACTTATATCGACTCATTTAATAAGAGAAATCGAAAATATATTCGATGAAGTAATCTTTTTGAAAGATGGAGAAATAATATTGCATGAAAATGTGGAAGAACTACGATTTCAAAAGGGTAAAGCAGTACATGAGCTGTTTAAGGAGGCCTATGAGAAATGAGTCAGCTTTTTCTTTATCTATATAATTGTAATAAGAGAAAGATAGCCATTATTTACTTTGGTTTTATTACAGTTTCATTAATTCTTTTATTTAATATGAAAGGAGTTTCAGGAGTTAGAATTTCAGGTAGGCAAGATATAATTATTATTATATTCTTTATCGTACTAGGTATAAATGGATTTGCAATTCTTTTAACAGGTATATCGTCTTTTCGGAAAATGTTAAAAAACTCTATGCTACGTTATACTTCTATTTCAGCAAAAAAGTATATATGTGCAAATAGTTTATTCTGTGTACTACTCTTTATGATTTTGCTAGGAATAGGAATCATTTTTCTATACTATTTTTCTTTAAATATTTACAATGGAAAAACTAATTTAGGTATTCAGCAAGCAATACACAGTTTATATAATTATGGAATATTACATCATATGTTATCTATTTTCTTATGGGGACTAGATTTTCTTAATATGCTAGTTTCTATTTATTTCATTATAGTAATTGTAAAACTATTAAATGTGAAATCATCTATGAATAAAGTTGCTTGTTTAGTTTTATTCGTCATTTTTACCGCATTTAATGGAGGAATAACGTATATTTTTCAGCAAATAGAAAAGTATGTGTTTGCTATAAATAATATTGGATTTATAGATCAAAATGGTTTTTTAAATACATCATTTTATTCTGGTACAGAGGTTACAATTTTAAATCTATTTTTTAATTGTTTATTAACAATTATATTACTAGTAGTTACAGGTCACATAGTCGATAAAAAACTAGAAGTCTAAAGGAGGAATCAGCATTGGGAAACGTAGTAGTAAAGTTAGAGAATGTTCGAAAAAAGATTGGTGGAACGGAAATTATTCGTGGTTTATCATTTGAGGTTCGTGAAGGAGAAGTATACGGATTCCTTGGACCGAACGGTAGCGGTAAGACGACGACGATCCGTATGATGACAGGTCTTATTTCAATGACAGAGGGCGATATTACAATTTGTGGACATAGTATTCGCTCGGAGCGTGAAAAGGCACTAGAGCAAATTGGAGCGATTGTAGAAAATCCTGAACTATATGATTATATGACAGGAATGCAAAACTTAAAGCATTTTGCGAACATGGCCATTACACCAATTAGTAAAGAGCGCATTGCTGAGATTGTAAAGCTTGTTGAGTTAGAGCATGCGATTCATAAAAAGGTGAAAACATATTCACTTGGTATGAAACAACGTTTAGGAATTGCACAGGCATTACTGCATCAGCCGAAAATCTTAATTTTAGATGAACCGACAAATGGATTAGATCCAGCTGGTATTCGCCAAATTCGTGATTATTTACAACGTTTAGCGAAAGAAGAGAATATTGCTGTAATCGTATCAAGTCACTTATTGAGTGAAATTGAATTAATGTGTGATCGCGTCGTTATTATTAAACAAGGTGAGTTTGTACAAGAGTACAACTTACATGAAAAAGTGAAACATGATGAGGCAGTCGTTGTAGCGTTTGAAGTAGATGAAGTTCAGAAAGCAAATGAAATCATTAAAGGTAAAGCAAAAGGGAATGTAATTGTAGCATCTGTAACAAAAGACAACATTCCGCAACTTGTAAAAAAACTTGTTCATGCTGATGTGCTTGTATACGGAGTTACTGTTCAAAATAAAACGTTAGAGGATGAGTTCTTAGCGATTACTGGGGGAGTGAAAGCGTAATGTTTAAATTAATTCAAAATGAATTTTTAAAGTTGCATGCGAAAAAAGGTATGTATATTTTAATGGGTGTCATTGCGGCACTCGAAATTTTAGGTACTTTAGCAATGTTGAAGTGGGGAAAAGGTGATGAGTTTAAGGGATCATATTTAGATTATGCAAACTCAGAGATTGGCTTAATTGTTTTATTTACAACGATTTTTGGGATTACACTTGCTGCCCGTACTCTTACTGATGAGTTCCAAAAAGGTACAATTAAACAATTGTTAATCCGTCCAAGAAAAAGACTTGCAGTTTTATTTTCTAAATATATTACAGTGTTATTAGCAATGTTATTTATCGTATTAGCTGGTATGCTAATTGCAATGATTATTGGCGGTATTGTAATGGATGGTAGTAAAACAGAATTAACATTAGGAATCGTTATGAAGTCCACTTTATATCAACTACTTTCACCGTTCTTTTTTGCAACACTTGCATTTTTCCTAGCAAATGTCTTTAGAAAATCTGTATTACCATTAATTATTACGATGTTCCTATTCTTCTTACAAGGTGCAATTAATATGGTATTAATAATGTTTGCAAAAGGTGTAGCGAAGTTTGTAGTATTCAACCATTTGGATTTAAGAGCTTACGATAGTAATAAATTAATCAATGGTGGAATGGAACCAACATTTACAGAATTTACGTTTACAACTTCATTATTACTTGTAGCTGCATACTTTGTTGTGTTACTTGTAGCATCAAGTGCATTATTCCAAAAACGTGACGTATTATAATAAAAGAAATCCCCGCTTGTAAAAACGGGGATTTTTATTACATAAATTTCACTTGGATTGCAACTTGAAGAACAGCGATATGGTATTTTAAGAGCTATGTTGTTTGAAAGTAATTGAGAAAAATAGGAAGAGTTTCAACTATATTCATATTATAATGTAGTTATCCGACCATTTACTTTTACTATCTTTGGAGGTGTTCTATATGCACTATGCATTTTCACGTATAAGGCTACGTAGCTTTTTTGGATGGATGATTATAGGGGTGTTCCTTATAATGATACCATTAGGTCTAGCAAATGTTTCTGAGAATACGATGGAGGTTATTTCACAAATAACTGTATTTTTTGTATTTCCGTTACTTTGGCTATACGTAAAAACAAATAAAAATAATATTGTATTTAACAGTTTTTTTGATAAGCCAGGACGTTTATCTTGGGGATTAATTGTATTAGCAACGATAATGGGGATGATTTTTTCAGTTGGCATATCTCAGATTCAATTTTACATATTAGCACATACGTTACCGAATTTCTTAGTTACTATGCTAGAAGACGGAAATGTTATTAATACGAGTAACGTATATATGACGATATTTACTTTCATTTCAGCATGTGTGTTAGCACCTATTATGGAAGAGGTTATTTTTAGGGGATTTTTCTTACAGCGAATGGCTCATAAATGGGGAATTAAAAAAGCTGTAATTATATCTTCAATTATTTTTGGCCTAGGACATTTTGATGTTATTGGTGCGTTCATGTTTGGTGTCGTTATGTGTCTTTTATACATAAAGACAAAAAATATATGGACGAATATAGCTGTGCACGCTCTAAATAATTTGATTGCAACAAGTATGCAATTTTTCGGTGGAGAAGAAAGTGGTACAATCTCAATTACTGAATTACAAGCGCAAAGTAATTTATGGATTGGTATCGGTCTTACAGTTGTTGGATTACTATGGTTAATTCCGTATGTTTGGAAACAATGGCGTACAGTAAAAGAAGTTGGCGTGCCACCAGTACGTTTTATAAATGAGCAAAAAGTAGTGAATTCATCACAAGAAAATGAAGTGTATAGTCAAGTGATCGTAACCGATAGATTGATGGCCATAGAGTTACCAGATGAGGCTGTAAATAAGCTTCGGTTAGAAGAAAATGATTATGTAACAGTAGCTGTAGAAGAAGATAAAATCGTTATAAAGAAAGCACATAATAGATAATTAAAAAGTAGCTCTTAGGAGCTACTTTTTAATTTGTAATAATTTCTACACGAAAATTATTACCGTTCTTTACATATTTAATATCTGTAACAGTGCGGACTGTCTTTAAAATCTCCACTTTTTCACCAATTCGCGGGATGGTCGGAACATTGTCCCAAATACCAAGCAAGTCATCTAATTGTGCCGTTTTTTCATAAAACCAGATTTTCAATGTAAAGCCCCTTTCTCGAATATTATGTATTTTAATACATAATATATTATTTTTATTCTTATTGTAAGGGGTTTTTTTATAATTTATGAATAAAAATAAATTAATCTTCTGGGAAGATATGTTCAATATCAGGAGTAAGAGATACTTCTGATAATACGATATGAGAAACTGTCGTTGCATATGAAGAAACATCATTGATAAATTCTTCAAGTTCAACGAGTGAAGGAACAGAAATTTTTACAATGTAGCATAAGCTTCCTGTTACTCGGTAACAAAAACTTGCAGATGGATAAGACTGAATAAACTGTTGCATACGTGTTGTATCACCATTTTTTAAAGTGATTTCTAAAATACAATCTAAAACTAGTCCTGCTTTTTTATAGTCGATATCGATTGTATATTTTTGAATAACGCCTTCACTTTCAAGTTTACGAACACGTTCTGCAGTAGACGGAGCAGATAAGTTTACTCGTTTCGCCAATTCACGCATAGAAAGGCGACTATCATTATATAATTCATTTAAAATTTTTCGATCAACACGGTCTAGTTGCATTTGTAAATATACCTCCAGTAAAATAATGATTTTTGTAAAGGGAAAATATAAATTAAGATTCATATGAAATGTAAAGTGAACGTTATTTATTTTACAATAAAACAGAAGGAAATAGGAGGGGAAATGATGGAGAGAATTTCATTATCAAATGTAGGAGATACAAAGTTTCAAAAGTTATTAGGGCATAATTCGGATATATTACACTCGTGGAGTACGTTAGAAGATACACTGTACAATAAAGGAACTCTTTCAGCAGAGTTGAAGGAGCAAGTGAGAAGAACATTAGCGTATGGGAATGAATGTCCGTACTGTATGGCAAAGGGAAGACCTGATGATGTGCAAAAGGCAGAGGAGATTGGTGTAGCTGTTACTTTTGCGCATACATTTGTTCATGACCGAAAAGCAATAGATGATACTATGTTTCACGCTTTAAAACAATATTGGACAGAAAAAGAAATTGTAGAGCTTTGCGCCTATGTTTGCTTTATTACTGCGTCACAACAACTTGGTTTTCTATTTCAATTACAGCCAAATTAAGGGGGAAATGATGACAAATCAAATAGCACTTATCATAATCGATGTACAAAAGGCATTTCAATTACCAGATTGGGGCGAGAGAAATAATATTTTTGCTGAAGAAAACATGAGAATTTTGTTAGAAGAATGGAGAAAAAGGGAACGACCAGTTTTTCATATTCAACATGTAAATAAAGAAAATGCTCAGTCAATGTTTTATGAGAGAGCGGAAACGGTAAACTTTAAAGAAGAAGTGCAACCACTACTTGATGAAGTGGTTATTCAGAAATTCGTTAACAGCGCGTTCATTGGGACAAATTTAGAAGAGCAATTAAGAAAGAACAAATGTAATGCAGTAGTGGTTGTAGGATTAACGACAAATCATTGCGTGGAAACTACGACACGAATGGCAGGGAATTTAGGATTTACAACATATTTAGTGAGTGATGCAACGGCTACTTTTAACCGTAAAGGTTTAGATGGTAAGGAGTATAGTGCAGAGGATATTCACAATATGACACTTGTAAATTTACATGAAGAGTTTGCTACGATTGTGACGACAAAAGAAGTGTTAAAATTATTTTAAGAAAATAATTGCGAATTATGTAGAAAAAAATAAGAATATTTCGTATAATCTAAGTACAATCATTTTGAAAATAGGGGTGGCATCATATGGAGCAAATTTCAGTAAAGAAATTAGAAGAGGTACTTGTTGTAGCAGGGGATGATAAACAGAAGCAAAAGGAATTTTATGAATTGCTCTTATCTACTGAGTTTTATGTTGCTGGTTCACTAGAAGCAGAGGACGGGGCAACAGAAGGAATACTTCGTTTGCGTCATTTCCAAGGAGAAGGTAGATGGATTGTTCCGTTCTTTACACAAATGGAATTTGTAAAAGATGTGTTGCCAGAAGGAACGCCCCTTATTACGATACGTGGGAAAGAGTTATTTGGTAGCATTGAGAAAGATGCTACAGCTGTATTAAATGTTGGCACTGATATAAGTAAAACATTTATTCCAGAAGAAATTGCAGATATCGCATCTGGACGAATTTTTAATTATTATAAGTAAAAGGAAAAGCGTAATCGCTTTTCCTTTTACTTTTTAATTTGAATATGAAGTGGCTATACCAGAAGAAATAGAGACTGTTTTATTATTCGTGTTTATTGTCGCTGTAGCTCCAAGCGGAATACCGATGTTTGGACTTATATGTCCAATTGGTAAATCGAATAGGACAGGTATATGATATGGCGCGAAATATTCATATAATATTGTTTGCAAAGATTGAGAGGGCTTTGAAGGAGTGCAGTCGTGACAACTTGTGAAAATAACGCCCCTGCATTCATTAAACTTTCCAGATAAAAGTAGCTGATTTAACATACGGTCAATGCGGTACGGTTCTTCACCAATGTCTTCAAGTAATAAAAGTGTATTGTTCGTAATTATCTCGTAGGGCGAGCCAATTATACTTGTTAACACAGCTAAATTTCCTCCAACTAACGTACTTGTAACTGTACTGTGAGAGCTAGGTACGATACATTCTGATGCAGATAAAATGGTTGAATACGGATGGAATAGCTGATTAAAAGAGGATAAAGATAGGGAATCAATACCTTTTCCTAGTTCTTCAATCATCGGACCATGAAATGTTATAAGCTTTGCATAACGTGAAACAGCAGTATGTAAAGCTGTAATATCGCTATATCCCCAAAAGATTTTTGGATTTTGCCTAATAACTTCATATTGAATGTGAGGAAGAAGACGAGCACTTCCATAACCACCTCGTGCACAAAAAATTGCCTTCACTTCATTATTTGTAAATGCTTCATGTATATCGTCAAGCCGAACTTGATCACTTCCGGCTAAAAATCCATATTTCTCGTAAACACTCTTCCCGATTATTACGGATAACCCCATCTCTTGTAATACATTCACACCTTTTAATACACTTTCGATTGTAGGTGGACCAGATGGTGCAATAATCATTACTGTATCACCTTGTTTTAATGCATTTGGATAAATCATTAAGCTCAGCCTCCTTCTCTTTCAATATATTCGCTTCATATGAAGTTCAACCCTTGCAAAAGCAGGGGAAAGCTTATCAAATAAAGAAGATATAAAGGAAATAGGAGGGGAAATGATGTTTACAAGTCGAGTAACAGACATATTAAAAATTGAGTATCCCGTTGTTCAAGCCGGTATGGCAGGCGCGATTACGACGCCAGAACTTGTTGCAGCAGTAAGTAATAGTGGAGGATTAGGGACGCTTGGAGCCGGCTATATGAGCCCAGAACAAATTCGTGAAGCGATTTATAGAATAAGAGAACTAACAGATAAGCCTTTCGGTGTTAATTTACTTGTAACGAAAGAGATAGAAATAGAAGAAGAGAAGGTAAATGAGGCGAAAGTATTACTAAGCGGAGTGAATAGAGAATTAGGTATAGAAGTAGAAGGAACGTTAAAGCTTCCAAAAAGCTATAAGGAACAATTACAAGTGCTATTAGATGAAAAAGTACCGGTCGTTAGCTTTGCATTTCAAACGTTAGAAAAAGAAGAAATAAATGATTTAAAAAGAAGTGGAATAAAAGTTATCGGAACAGCTACCCATGTGAAGGAAGCGAAAGTACTTGCTGAACTAGGAGTAGATATTATTATTGGGCAAGGTAGCGAAGCAGGAGGGCATAGAGGAACGTTTATTGGGAAAGAACGAGATGCTATGATTGGTACTTTTGCGTTAATACCTCAGTTAGTAGGGGTTATTCCGCATATCCCAATTGTCGCAGCAGGTGGTGTAATGAACGGACAAGGGCTTGTTGCGGCATTGGCACTAGGAGCAGAAGGTGTTCAAATGGGATCAGCCTTTTTAACAAGTGAAGAGAGTATTACGCACGATGTGTATAAAGAAGCGGTTTTGCATAGTACAGATACGAGCACAACTGTAACTCGTGCGTTTTCCGGGAAATATGCACGCGGTATTCGGAATGAATTTATAGAAAGACATGAAGGAAAAGAAGAAGGGCTTCCGGTATATCCAGTGCAAAACGTATTAACTTCTAAAATACGCCAAGAGGCAGCGAAGCAAAATAAGGAAGAATATATGTCACTTTGGGCAGGACAGGCAGCATCATTGGCACGAATCGAATCAGCTCAGCATGTAGTGGAGCGAGTTATGAAAGAGGCGGCGAATGCAATCGAGCAATTACAAAATATATACAAAAAGACCACTTGAGTAATTCAAGCGGTCTTTTCGTTAGTTTGCTTTATAAAATTGTTGGATGGCTTCGTCGATGTAAACCCAGCCTTTCCAACCTAAGTGCATATGATCTTTTAAGAAGTATTTATCGTATTCATGATTTGAGAAGTCGGCAATTGGATAACCAGCTTTTTCAATTTGCTCATGAACTTTCTTATAGTATGCTTCGC
The DNA here is from genome assembly GCF_057924895.1 of Bacillus sp. LH1. NCBI lineage: Bacteria > Bacillati > Bacillota > Bacilli > Caryophanales > Bacillaceae > Bacillus > Bacillus sp. LH1. Next base: position 1,386,796 of record NZ_CM175007.1, read on the forward strand.
GGCGTTCTTTCGGGAAGCCAGCGTAGTCGTACCAAGGACCTTTGACAGGAACAGAAATGAAGAGTGGTTTTGCACCAGATTGTTTTAATAAATCAAGTACAATTTGTAAATCTTCATATTCTGGCGATTGGTCATAAGCATCATTTTTTAAGTAACCTTCACGTTGCTTTAATTTTTTCTTAATTTTGCTATTGAAGTAACCATCTTCGATACCATATTCATTAGATCCAGATTCTGCTGCACCTGTTTGATCCGCATGTTTACGAGCCTCTTCCCAGTTCATTTGTTTTAATGAAGGATCGAGCTTCTCTTTGTGCGGTTTAATATTAAACATAGCTGTAAATAAATCTTTACGATCTAAAATGTTACGATAAATATAAGCGAAAGGTTTAGCAGCAAGTGCTTTTACTTTATACTTCGTATCATCATAAGCGATACCTTCAAGCGAAATTTTTAATAAAGTTTCTTTTTTTACAATCTCAAAGTTTAATAAACGCTTTGCAATTTGTTTTTTCATTTCAGGTTTTAAATCATTGTTGAAAATGAAGTGGTAACCTTGTTGTTTTGAAAAGTTAGGTGCAAAGTGCGTTTCGTCAATACCTTGTGGTACAAACCATTGCGGAGAAAGAACGAATACCATTTTCTTATCTTTCAATTGATCCATTGTAGATGCGAAGTTTAATACATGTACAAGGTCTTGTGTTCCGCCGCGTCCAAGAAGGAATGGCGTAAATCCTTCAGGCTTTACTTTAAAATAATTAGATGGATGGAAAGCATCCATACGTGCGAATTCCGATGAACCGTACATCGGAAGATATTTTGGATCTGCTAACATCTTTTGCTGTAAAATCATACTTTGAATTTTTTCTTCTTTTAAAGAAGTAGCAGCTTGTTCTACTTTTTCATCACTTAAAAGTGGAAGTAGGAAGCGCGTTGGAATAAGTAAGAATACAGCAAAAAGGGCCAATGCTAAAAGCATCGGACCAAATTTTGCTTTGTTCATCGGATTTCTTCCAACTTTTTAATAACCATGTTTGGTGTAGCCCACTCGTCACGGTCAAAATCAGAAATAGAAACTTCAATATCTAAACGCTCTTGGAATTCAACTAATAAAGATACTACAGCGAAAGAATCAAGGATACCTTCTTCAAATAATTGAACATCTAAGTTTTCTTTCACAATATCGTTTTCACATACTTCTTCTAAAATATCTAATACTTGCTCTTTGAATTCTGCCATTTTTAAAATCTCCTTTATATCCGAAATATATTATATGTGCAACTTCTTAATGGAATAAGAAGGGTGCATTAAAAGTATCTGTTAAGGTGTCCAGAGAAGATTAGGAAACCGAAACATACAACGTGGAACGTAATTACAATCGCAAGGATGTGTGTAAATTTATTGTTTGGCCAAAACTTATGCTTCTTGTTTTTTCGTTCAAAAATATCGAATAAAATAAACAGTGCGGCATGGTATAGACCATAAATAACATACTGCGCAACAGCGCTTCCTTGGATGTGCCAAATTCCCATAATGAAGAAGTTTAAAAATGCCCCGATATACGAAATAGTGTAACGGTTCTTAATTAACTTTTTCTTCGTTGCAAAAAAGACGAAACGCATGTAAATAAAATCACGGAACCAGAATGATAAACTCATGTGCCAGCGGTTCCAGAAGTCTTTAATATTACGACTAAGGAATGGCTTATTGAAGTTTTCTGGCGTTTTAATTCCCATCATATAACTTACACCAATTACAAAAGAGCTATAACCAGCAAAATCAAAGAATAGATATAAGCTATAGCTATACATGTAAATCATATTTGAAAATATTGTATCGTGTTGAGCGAATGCTGGATCCATACAATATTGCTTTATTAAGTAAGCAATAATAAATTTATACAAGAAACCTTGGAAAATACGATTTAGTCCTGTATATAGTAAATTTTGATATTCTTCAGCGCTAGGTGGCTTTTGAATATCTTTTTGGAATCTTCGGTAACGATCGATAGGTCCTGTTGAAATTGCAGGGAAGAATAAAACGAATTCCCAGAAGTTAAAGAAAGAAAGCTCTTTAATTAAACCATCACGAACTTCAAATACCATTTGAACTGCTCTGAATGTTACGTAAGATATACCTAGGAAAACAACAAGTTTTAACTCAGGTAAAAACGATGCAAACGGCGCGATTTTTGCCAAAATAAGAGGCAAAATCGATAAAATAACAGCTATGCAAAATGTGAATGTACTATTATTTTGTTTTCTTAAAATTAAGTAGCCTTTAATAAGGACATATTGCCAAATAATAAATGCAGCTAGCATCATTGCTTGCTTTGGTTTATCTGAGAAGATAATAGCAATCATGACTAATGTTAAAACGGCATTATATTTGCGCAACATTTTACCTTTTAATCCAGCTATGATAGTAGGTATTAATAAAATGCCCACTATAGCGAAAAAATAAAATGATCCATATGCGGTCATGCTGTAACCTCACTCAATAATTTTTTGCGATCTACCTTTCCATTTGGTGTCATTGGAATAGAAGATTGATACATGAATTTACGTGGAATCATGTAGTTTGGTAATCGCTCATTGAGTTCTTTTTTGATTGCAGATGTTAATTTGAATTCTTTTTCAAATGAATGTTCTCCAGGAACAACAACCGCTAATAAATAATCGTATTTCTCACCTTTTTTAATTGGAACGATAACTGCTCCTTCTACGTAAGAACACGCACGAAGGTGATGCTCAATTTCTTCTAATTCCATTCGATAACCATGCAGCTTAATTTGGAAATCAAGACGACCATTATAGAATAGAAGACCATTTTCAACATAGCCAGCATCGCCTGTTTTATAGGCGCGCTCACCGTCAATCATAGTAAATGCTTTTTCTGTTAATTCAGGGCTTCCTAAATATCCAACGCTTACGCTTGGACCGACAATTACGATTTCACCTTTTTCACCATCAGGTGCGATCGTGCCATCTTCTTTCATAATAAGAAGGCGACAGTCTGATTTACAATAGCCAACTGGAAGTGATTTGTATTGATCAAGCACTTCTTCTGTAACGTGAATACCTGTTACAGCGACAGTAGCTTCTGTTGGACCATACGTATTCATAATTGTTGCTTTAGGGAAACGTTCAATTAATTTTCTAGCCACTTCATTTGGTAACACTTCGCCGCAGAATAAGAATGTTTTCATGTTCGGTAGCATACTCTCAGAGAAAGATGCTTCCATTAAACACATTTCAGCGAAAGAAGGTGTGGAAGTCCATACTTGAATATCCGATTGCTCTAAAGAAGCAAACAAGTCTTTTGGACGCGCAATCATATCTTTATCGATTGCCCAAAGTGTACCACCTGTTACTAATGATGGGTAAATATCCATTACAGATAAATCGAATGAGAAAGGTGCTTGGTTTAAGAATACTTGCCCTGTTTGTAAGTTGAAATCTTCTACAGCCCATTTTGTAAAGCTAACAAGGCAGTTATAAGTAATCTGAACCCCCTTCGGATTACCTGTGCTTCCTGATGTGTAAATAATGTAGAAATTCTCATCACCTTTTACCGCATGTTCAGGATTTGGAGTGTTCCCTTTATGAGTAAAGAAAATATCTTTTAAGTTGTCTTCACTTACGATGCGAACTGGTAAATCAGTTACAGTTACTGCTGTTGCCGATAAAAGTAATTTCGCACCAGAATTTTCAGCAATACGTTGTACACGATCAGCTGGGATAGATAAATCTACAGGAATGTAAGCATGTCCAGCTTTTACACATCCTAAAAAGTTAATAATCATTTCAGGTTGCATATGGCCATACACCATAATTGGTGAACGATCGTCTGGATACTCAGAAGAAATCCAATGTGCTAACGCATCAGAATCTTCCTTTAATTGTTTGTACGTAATTTTCGCATCTCGCCAAACAAAAGCGGTTTGATCAGGCGTTTCTGCAGCCCACTTTTCAATTTGTTCTAATAACTTCATAACGTTCCCACCCTAGAATTCATTGTAAATAAATGTACTTGTGTTTGTATCATGGAATCCATACAACCAAAGCAATGCAAATAAAATTGCAAGATAATAAACCGTCTTTGCAACCCATTGTGTGAGTGGTCGAGACCATATCTCTTTTAATCTTTCCATGTCTTTCCCTCTCTTAATGAAATAATAGCTCTTTGTAGGTATCATGTCCTACATTATTGTGAAAAAAACAAAATCCCACATTTTAGGTAAAAATAAGTCAAAAGGCTCTTTTCTGATATTAGCACTAAATACTAAAAAAGAAAATCCCTAACTTAGCAATTATATTACATTCAGCATGAATTTGTAATGGGTTTGACATGTAAATAGAAAGTGGATTGTGTGAATACATAAAAGTGGACTATAAGAATACGTAAAAATACAGTGTTTGTTTTTATTAATCATTTAAGACGGAGTAAACTTTTAAATTTCTAGTTCTTTTGAAAAGGAGGAAATTATCATGAATAGAGTGTGGAAGAATCTAATTTCGGAAGAAAATATCGTGAAATGGAGAAGGCATTTCCATAAGTATCCGGAATTATCATTTCATGAAAAAGAAACTTCGCAATTTATATATGATACATTATGCTCATTTTCTTCTTTTGAAGTAACGAGACCGACGAAATATAGTGTACTAGCAATTAAAAGAGGTGTGAAGCAAGGGAAAGTAATTGCGATTCGAGCTGATATAGACGCTTTGCCAATTCAAGAGGAGACAAGTAAATCTTATACATCTGTGAATAAAGGAATGATGCATGCATGTGGGCACGATGCTCACGCAGCTATTTTATTAAGCACAGCAGAGGTGTTATCAAATATAAAGGAAGATTTTGCAGGTGAGATTCGTCTATTCTTTCAGCACGCAGAAGAGGTGTATCCAGGCGGGGGACAAGAAATGGTTGAGGCAGGTGTAATGGACGGTGTTGATTATGTAATAGGTTTACATGTTATGTCAGGACTTGAGAGTGGAAAGATAGGAATTGCATATGGACCGATGATGGCAGCTCCAGACGTATTTACAGTTGAGATTCAAGGCAAAGGAGGACATGCGGCGCGACCAGAAGAAACGATAGATCCTATTGCTATCGGAGCACAGATTATTACAAATCTACAACATATCGTATCAAGAAATACAAGTGCTTTTATGCAAAGGGTTGTTTCAGTTACACAATTTCATGGGGGAACGGCTGACAATATTATTCCTAGTACAGCAACTTTAATGGGAACTGTTCGTTCATTTAATCAAGCATTGAGGGTGGAAGCAGAAGGGAAAATCGAGAAAATTGTGAAAGGAATTACAGAAGCACATGGAGGATCGTATACATATACGTATCGATATGGATATGATCCGGTTATTAATGATGAATATATTACGAAAATAGTAGAAGAAAGTGCACTACATTTGTTTGGGAATGAGCGTGTTGTGAAGCTTGAACCTTCTATGGGTGGAGAAGATTTTTCAGCATATTTAAGAAAAGCACCTGGTTGTTTCATTAAATTAGGAACAGGTAATGAAAATATATATACTTGTTATCCACATCATCATCCGAAATTTGACTTGGATGAATCAGCATTAATTTGTGGAGTGGAGCTATTTTTAGAGACGACTATAAGATTACTAAAATCATAGAAAAACAAAAAAAGGCAACTGCACTCTATTGCAGTTGCTTTTATTTCTTTCCGTCAGAGAGGGCTGAGAAAGAACTATGCTCATTCATAGTATATGAATAGCTAACGGACAAGCTTGTACATTTTAATCATTTTTTTAAAAATAGTTATTGACATTGATAATCAATGTCAATTAATCTAAATATAGTTGGAATTGATAATTATTATCAATAGAATGGATGCGACATGTTAATGAGAAAGAATTTTCACCTTCTGCGGAGGGGATTAAAAGATAAAAATAAAGATGTTGATCAGCATATGAAATGGCAAAGAAATGTAATTCGGTCTGAATATGTAGATGAGAAGAAGAGCATTCAAACAGAAAAAGAGATACAAAGTAAAGGGAGAGGTTCAGTTGAGTAAGTTAGTAATGATTTTTGCAAGTATGAGTGGAAATACAGAGGAAATGGCTGACCATATTGCCGGCGTAATTCGTGAAACAGAAAATGAAATTGAAGTTATTGATATTATGGATTCACCAGAAGCTTCTATATTAGAACAGTATGATGGAATTATTTTAGGTGCATACACTTGGGGAGATGGCGATCTTCCTGATGATTTCTTAGATTTTTATGATGCAATGGATTCTATTGATTTAACTGGGAAAAAAGCGGCAGTATTCGGATCATGTGATTCGGCTTATCCGAAATACGGAGTGGCAGTTGACATTTTAATAGAAAAGCTACAAGAGCGCGGGGCAGCAGTTGTGTTAGAAGGACTAAAAGTAGAATTAACGCCAGAAGATGAAGATGTAGAAAAATGTTTACAGTTTGGAGCTGAATTTGTAAAACACCTTTCTTAATGGCAGAAGGGAGATGAAGAGCAAGTGCATGAGAAAATCTCAATCAAAACGATGACAGATTATCATTTGTATGATTTTATGCGTTGTCCGCATAAATTTTATTTTCGTCACATAAAAAGAAGAGAACCTTCTTCATTTGAATGGCAACAAATAGCACAAATGATTGTCAATCAAATTATTAACGAGTATTACACGCTACCTGCGGGTCAACAAACGAAAATTGTACTTTTAATATTAATAGAAAAGTATTGGAAAAAAGTAAGGATTGATATGTTTGCTTCGAAGACGGAGTACTATATTGTATTAGCGAAGCTAACGGATCACTTATTACAGTTCGTTGAAAAGGATGATAGTCAGACACCACCATTGTTTTTATACGAGAAGTTTCAAACATATATGGAAGAGTTAGGTGTCCACATGTCATTGACATTTGAAGTTGGTGAGTGGAGTGCTGAGTCGTTTGTAATTAAAAAGTATGTTGTCGATGCAGATGAGGAAATGCTTGCTCTTTGTCAGAAGCTAATGACAGTATTCAGTTATAAAGCTTTCGGAGTTCTTCCAGGAAAAATTGAAGTTGTTAATTTAATAGAAGGAACTAAGTATGAGTACATTCCGAAACAGGAAGATATTATAACTGGAATGGCTGATTTATCTAGAATGAAAGAAATGTTAGAGCAACCTGAGCATTATACAGAGCGTCATTTTCGTTCTGAGTGTATAAGTTGTGCGTTTCGTAGTGAATGCCAAGGGGAAGAAGTAAAGACAGAAGCGAAACAGAAGAAAAATATAGTTCATTAAAGGATGCAACTTTGCATCCTTTTTTGTTATTGACATGAAAAGCTTTTCATCATTTACGGTATATTTGTAGCAGATTTTAATAAAGTGAAACTTTAATCAGTGGGGGTTTTGTCAATCACCCACTGATTATCAGCCCTCATTAATCGGGCTACCCACAAATAGCAGAATAAAGGGAGGAATAATCAATGAAAGATGAAACAAAAGTATTTCAATGGTTAAAAGAACAAAATGCTCCTTTTGAAATTCAACTGCAAATTTTACAGGCGTTTCAATTGTATAAAGTTATTGTTGAAATGGATAAAAAGTTAATGATGTATGAGGAGAGAGTATATAGGGAGAGAATGTAATCTCATCCCTGTAATATCGTTTTTAGCTGTTCTGTGCCTGTAATGAATTCGAGTTCATTCTCTGACTCAAAGTTATAAATAATATTATGTAGTAAAGGACTGTATTGATAAAAGGTAGTAATACGATGAATGAGTAATGGATCATGATGAGAAATAAGTGTACTGTACTGTTCATATACAGATGTAGTAAACTCATCTCCGAAATCATAATATAGTCCTGCAAAATCAAAAGCAGGATCGCCAATTTGCGCATCACCAAAATCGATAACACCTGAAATGCGTTTGTTCTGCTTGTTAAATAAAATGTGATGATGTGTAAAATCAGCGTGAATGATTGTATTTTGAAATTTAGATGTAGCTAGACAGGCAAAGAAATTCTCGAATAAACGATTTAAGGCTGATTTCTGGAACGAAGTAAGATTGTTAGTAACATACTGATTTAATTTAGTTTGTAGCTCTTTCCAGTAGGTAAGTGTTTTTTCAATAGGGAATCCTAACGCTGTAACACTTTTTAGAGGAATACTATGTAGAGCAGCAAGGAAAGTAGCTAATTGTGTAATAATTGCTTTCAGCTTTGGATCCTCCAGCGTGGCAACTGTTTCTGTTTTTAATGGTTCACCATGAATGAGAGTATAGTAACTACAAAGAGGAACCTCATCAGATTCATTTTTATAAATTAGGTGATATTGTGGAACTTCGATTTCTTGTAGTGATTGAGTGAGAATTGCGCATAGTTCTTTTTCTAACGGAATTCGCATCGCATATTCCTGTTTTCGCGGGAAACGAAACAGTAGCTCATCATTTACTATAACTGCTACATTATCCCATCCTTCTTCATTTTGTTTATATGAATGTATAGAAAGATTAGGCAAAGCTTCTTTTATATAATGTTTGTAAGAGTCCATAATTGTTCCTCGTTTCTGAGTTAAGTTATTCTATTTTATGATATCAGAATTTTCTTTCTATATGTTAAAATATATCTATTATTATGAAGAAGGGCGGGAGTATTACGAAAAAAAGACTGTTAATCATTTCTCTATGTATCGCTTTTGTATTGTTTTGGTCATATAAAGAGGAGGTTTTTGCTACCTTTAAACCGATTGATCAGTACGAGTTAAATAAGGAGTTAAAGAACAAAAGTATAGAAAACTTAACTCATAATGAAATGAAAAAGGTAGGAGAGCATTTTGTGACCGAGCAACTATCAGTGTTTGGGTCTACTAATAAAGAAGATGTGAAACGAAAAGGTGAAGAACTATTTTTAAATAGAGGGTATGAACAATTAATGGGAAATTATTATCCAAATCGTTTTCAAGATTTAGAGTATAAATTTACAAACGAGGAGATACGTGAAGAGACCAATGAGAGTTTTCTTTATCAAGCTGTAGCGTACGTTGCGGGTACTGAAAATGGTAAGAGTAAGAGAAGCGAAATGAAATTGAATTATGAAGTGAAAATTGTAAAGGTTAATAATATATTTATGGTGCTAGAACAAAAGCAGCGCGTACAATAAAGGAAATTCATTGCTCAATAGAACATTTGAGGGTGTATTACTTAATGCGGAATAAAAAGACCCTTAAGGAATAAAGGGCCTTTAAAGATTTTCATTTTGTTGACCAAGTTCTTTTTGAGCAATATATAAATTCCCTTGCTCGACTTGTTTAAGAGTATGAACAGAATCTCCTGCATATCCTTTTTGTGTTTTAACAGTTCTTTTTGAACGATTGGAATCTTGTTTCTTCATATAATAGGCCACCTTTCATCAAAAATAAACGAAAATGATAAGTATGAGTAATACAGCAGCGAAAATGGTAATGCCCATTAAAAACGAAGTGTTTTTATATTTAGGTGGCTTATGTACATCTTGCCGATATCCAGGTGAAATTTCAGGGGCAAATTCTTCATCGAATGATTGCTTTTTTTCTTTGTCGTCCATATGTACCCACCTTTCTTTTTCATTATATTATACGTTACAAGAAAAAATATGCATAAAGAAAACAGCCGCTTTATTATTAGCGGCTGTTTTGTGTTGTATATTTTCGTTGTACTTGAAAGAGACGGATAAGTAGGAAGGCAGCGCCAAATGCTAGACCGATAATAAGACCGATCCAATAGCCTTTCGCGGCCCATTCTGTATACGTCGCTAATATGTAACCTAGTGGTAGACCTATTATCCAATAAGCAATTAAAGTCATAATTAGAGCAACATTTACATCTTTATAACCACGCAAAGCTCCTTGTACAGGGGTTGCAATTGCATCTGAAATTTGAAATAAAATTGCAAAGATAAGAAATTCTTTTGCTAAATGATGAACTTTTGCATCTGTCGTATAAATAGAAGCAATTTGATCATCAAAGAAGTAGAGAAGAATCGAATATAATAAAGCAAAGGCAAGGGCTAATCCAATTCCAATCAGTCCGTATTGTTTTGCATTATCGTAACGTTTTGCTCCAACTTCGAATCCAACCGCAATAGTCATTGCCATTGCTAAACTTAGCGGAGTCATATATAACAAGGAAGCAAAGTTCATAGCTGCTTGGTGAGCTGCAATAGTTGTCGTACTAAAATTACTCATCATGAGCGTTACCGCAGCGAAAATACTCGTTTCAAAAAAGATAGCAAATCCGATAGGGACGCCAAGTTTTAAGAATGCTATCCAACTCGAAAGAGAAGGTCGGTATAATTGTTTGAAAATGTTGAAAGAGGCAAAAGGCTCTTTCGTCTGAATAATAATGACTGTAATAATTAAAATGCACCAATATGTTGCAGTGGAAGCAATTGCTGCTCCGACACCACCGAGCTTTGGGAAACCGAAGTTACCAAAAATTAATAGGTAATTTAATATTACATTAATTGGTAATGATAATAATGTAATAATCATCGTTGTTCGAGTTTTTCCTAATGCATCAATAAATCCACGTAAAACAGTGTAAGTGAATAAAGGTATAATTCCTATTGCGATAATACTTAAAAATTGAGCTGCAATACGTTCCACAGGTTCTTCTAAGCGCATGCCATTTAAAATAGGTGAAACGACGAAAAAACCGATGAGGATAACAACGAAGCTAGCACAAATTGCTAAATAAACTGCTTGTATGACAACGTGGGGAACGTCCTCTTTTTTCTTGGATCCAACGAGCTGTGCAACAATGGGAGTAGTAGCCATTAAAATTCCTGTTAACCCCGTACTAACTGGAATCCATATACTTGTTCCAATTGCCACACCTGCTAAATCAGTTGGACTTGCATGTCCTGACATCGTTGTATCAAAAAAACTCATCGCAAATAATGACATTTGCGTTACGAAAATCGGAAAAAATAGTAATACAAATTGCTTTAACTTTTGTGAGAATGAAGTAGTTTCTTTCATAAAATCCCCTTTCCGTATAAAAAAACAAACTCTTACTATCATACAATTTAATCAAAGATTAGAAAAGAAATACGCGCCTATAACATATGAAGCCAATAAAAAAAGGATGCACTTTGAAAAGGGATAAGGTATTATGATAAGGTGTGAAAAAATTACATATTATTTGTTATTAAGGAGGCACTACTTGTGGCTGATTGGTTAATTGGTTTAATCATGGGTGCTGTTGAAGGGTTAACAGAGTTTCTACCAGTATCATCAACAGGACATATGATTTTAACAGGACATTTAATTGGATTTGACGATGAGAGAGCGAAAGTTTTTGAAGTTGTTATCCAATTGGGATCGATTTTAGCAGTTGTTGTTATATTTTGGAAGCGTCTATGGTCGTTAGTTGGAATAGGTAAAGTAACAGACGGACCATCGTTAAATTTATTACATATTATTATCGGGATGATTCCTGCCGGGGTACTTGGCGTATTATTCCATAGCACTATTAAAGAGGTTTTATTTGGTCCAGGACCAGTTGTTATTAGCTTAGTAGCCGGTGGTATTTTAATGATTGTTGCTGAGAAGTTTTCGAAACCAAGTACAGCAAGAACGTTAGATGAAATCACATATAAACAGGCATTTACAATTGGAATGTTCCAATGTTTAGCTCTTTGGCCAGGATTTTCTCGTTCTGGTTCTACAATAAGTGGTGGTTTATTAGCTCGCGTGTCGCATACAGCGGCAGCTGAATATACGTTCATTTTAGCGGTACCGATGATGGTAGCTGCAAGTGGCTTAGATTTAATTAAAAGCTGGGATGTATTAAGCTCAGCAGATATAACGCTATTTGTAACAGGATTTGTAACTGCATTCGTTGTTGCGATGCTTGCAATTGTTTCATTCTTGAAATTATTATCTCGTGTAAAACTAACACCGTTCGCTTATTATCGTTTCATTTTAGCTGCGGTATTCTATTTCTTCATTATGTAATAAAAAAACCTGCCGAGCTCGGCAGGTTTTTATTTTACTACTTTTTCCATCATGTTTTCCATTACATGTTCCCAAAGAGAAGTATCATCAGCTAATGTAGCACGGAAATTAGCATACATTTCTTTTTGTTTTTCTTCGAAAGTTGGATCTTCTTTTTCAGGTAATGTAGCGCGCATTGAAGTTACTAATTCTTGTACTTTTGGAGCGCGTGGTCCCCAAACAGCTTGTTCATTTCCATCTTTATCAATGAAAATAAAGATTGGAATCGCACGTGCTGTTCCATTTGTTAAATATTGATCCATTAATTCTAAGTTTTCATCGCGAATTAATAAACTCATATCAATATTTGCAACTTCAGAAATTCGTTTCATAACAGGTACGCATAAAAGAGCATCGCCACACCAATCAGCAGTTAATACGATAACACGCCAGCCATCATTTTGACGTTCTTCTAATACAGGAAGTAATTCATTTGGAATTAAAAAATTATTGTAAATGTGTAGTAGCTCGTATTGGTTTACTTGCATTTCATTCACATATGTATCAAAGGACATACCTTTATCAGCCCATTGTTGTAAGTTCATAATTAACACCTCTTTAGTAAGATTTGCTTTCATTGTACCAATTTTTATATAGAAAAGCTTGTATTCTTACTCTTTCTTGTCACTTAATAATTTATTTAATAGAAAAAAGAATAGTACGACACATAATTCAGTTAAGTTGGACATTTGTACGCTTTCTATCCAATCATCAGCAGTATGAATGACGAACCAATCTAGTGTAATTTCAATGAATGAGAAAAGAGTGAGAGAAATCCAATTTGACATGTTTTGAGTCAATGGATATAGCAGCGCTTTGAAGAAACTGAAAATAAATAATGTAATACCATCTAAGAAAGTGATTAATAAAAAAAAGAGAAGTAAAGCAGTACGTGAACTATACGCTATACCTGTAATTTGAAAGATTCCTACATATACAAAAAATATAAATGTAAAAACTATAATGAGAAAAGAGCAATAATACTAATGATAATTGTTTTATCTTTTAGGCTGAGATTTGAGAACCTATCCTCCTCATGCATTAAAATACCCCTTTTTCTGGAAGTTGACTTCATTTTATCATGAAATACATATTAAAAAACTACGAATTATGGGAAAATAAGGTGACAAAAAGTAAGATTTCATGTAAAATTATTAATAAGGTTTTTATTTAACTAAATGAAATAAAAGGAGCTGTCAATGTTGTCTCAAAATCGAGAGCAATTAATGGAAGAACTATCGACAAATGTGTTTGCTATGTTTCGCACGTTGCGTAATGATATCGGAAAAATATTTGGTGGTTACATACCGTGGAATGAATTCATCGTCCTAAGAATATTAAATCGTACGAATAAAGAAATGGTATCGCGTGTAGCAAATGAATTAAATGTGTCGAATAGTCATATTACAGCTGTTACAGAAAAATTAATTAATAAAGGTTTTGTAACTCGTTCACGTTCTACATCAGATCGCCGAGTTGTGTATTTAGAGATTACAGAACAAGGGAAAGATTTAGTTGCGAAAATGGAAGATGCGAAAAAACAATATTTACAAGAAAGATTCTCTGCACTTTCAGAAGATGAAATGAATGTAATGATTTCAATTTCCAAAAAACTTATTTAAGTGATTATAAACAAGAAAACGCTTACGTGATAAAATAGAAGGTCTTCCTTATAGATGGGAGATCTTCTTTCGTGTGTAATAGATGTTAATAAATAAAATGTGTATGAAAAAAGATAGAGCGCCATACTACTAATACAAGGAAGGAGGGAGAAATATGACGAATCGTAACGGTAGTAAAGGGAGCGGTAATCAAGGATCACCAAAGTCCGGCCAGTTTAATCAGGAATTTAGCACTGAATTTGAAACTGGTAATGATAATAAAGGGAAAGAATATCGTTCTAAAAAAGGGAGTAAATCAAAAAAGGAGTGAAATAATTCACTCCTTTTTTGATTTACGATGCTGCCGATTGATCCGTATTATATTTTTCTTCTGATTTTGCGACAATCATTGCGCAAATTGCATCACCAGAAATGTTTACAGCTGTTCTAGACATATCTAGAATACGGTCAATACCGATAATTAAAGCGATACCTTCTACTGGTAGATTTACTTGATTTAAAACCATTGTAAGCATTACAAGTCCAACACCAGGTACACCAGCAGTACCGATACTAGCTAGTACAGCAGTTAATACGACCATAGCTAATTGCGGTAATGTAAGTTCAACTCCGTATACTTGAGCGATAAATACAGTGGCTACTCCTTGCATAATGGCAGTACCATCCATATTAATAGTTGCCCCTAGTGGTTGTACAAATGAGCTTATCGCTTTTGGAACGCCAAGCTTATCTTGTGCTGTTTTCATTGCAAATGGAAGCGATGCATTAGAGCTAGATGTACTAAATCCAATTGCCATTACTGGTCCGAAATGTTTAAAGAAACGAACAATACTTTCTTTTGCTAATACCTTTAATAAGCCGCCATATACAAAGACCCCGTGAATAATGAGTACTAACATAACGACAATCATATACTTGAACATCGCAGCGACGCCTGCAAGCCCCATTTTACCAACGGATGAAGCGAGCAAACCGAATGTTCCAATTGGGGCTAATTTCATAACGAGATTAACAAGATACATCATTAATTCGTTGCCCTGTTCAAGTAATGAATGGATACCTTGAACTCGTTTTCCTAAAATAGCTATACCGAGTCCAATCAATACGGCAAAGGCAATGATTTGTAACATGTTTCCGTCAGCCATCGCTTTTGCTGGGTTATCTGGTACGATATTTAGCAATGTGTCGACGAAAGATGTTTCAGTTTTTGCACCTTCATACTTAAGACCTTCTGTTTTAAAATTACCGCCAGCTCCTGGTTTTATAATAAGTGCAAATGTAACCGCTATAGAGATGGCAACCGCAGTTGTTACGAGAAAGAATGAAATTGATTTTAAACCGATTCTTCCAAGTTGTTTCGGATCTCCAAGGCCGGCAGCACCAAGTACGATAGAAATGAACACAACAGGAACAACTAGCATTTTAATAAGTCGAATAAACAATTGACCAATTGGGTTGAACACATATTGATTTAGTGGCTCAAAGATAGATGGAGCAGCTAAATTTAGAGTGAGTCCAACAACTAGACCTAGAAATAATGCGATTAAGATTGCTTTTGTTTGTTTCAATAAAATCCCCCCTTTTGTTTTTGCGAAATTTCTTTCTAAAGTAATTATACCGAAAAAATACCTAATTTGACAATATTTTCTGAATTTTTCATTTTTGTTTAAGTGTAGATAGACCGATTTTGTGTTTGGAAAATAAAATAGACCATCACATAGGATGGTCAAGGGAAGGGGACAATTTATGTCAATTTAATTAGGGATGGAAGTTGCTTTAAGACACTGGGGAATGTCTTATAAATTAGGGAGGAACAACTTCGATACATATACTATAAAAGATAGGTGTGACTCTCATGTGAACATGGGGTGAAAGAGAGGGGGAGTTTTAAATAAAAGATAGAAAGACAAAAAAATAAGACCATCATATATAAGATGGTCAAGGAAGGGGACAATTTATGTCAATTTAATTAGGGATGGAAGCTGTTCAAAGACACTGGGGAATGTCTTATAAATTAGGGAGGAACAACTTCGATACATATACTATAAAAGGTAGATGTGACCTCTGTGTGAACATAGAGTGAAAGAGAGGGGGAGTTTTAAATAAAAGATAGAAAGACAAAAAAATAAGACCATCATATATAAGATGGTCAAGGAAGGGGACAATTTATGTCAATTTAATTAGGGATGGAAGCTGCTATAAGACACTGGGGAATGTCTTATAAATTAGGGAGGAACAGCTTCGATACATATACTATAAAAGGTGGATGTGACCTCTGTGTGAATATAGAGTGAAAGAGAGAGGGAGTTTTAAATAAAAGATAGAAAGACAAAAAAATAAGACCATCATATATAAGATGGTCAAGGAAGGGGACAATTTATGTCAATTTAATTAGGGATGGAAGCTATTCAAAGACACTGGGGAATGTCTTATAAATTAGGGAGGAACAGCTTCGATACATATACTATAAAAGGTGGATGTGACCTCTATGTGAACATAGAGTGAAAGATATGGGGATTTGAAAAATAGTACATATGAAATTGTTATTGCTAGCAATATTGAGTTAGGATATAGAGTTTTCCGGCATAAAACGAAAAGGAATCTGAATATAAATAAAAGTTGTAATCTATGAAAAAAAGGATTATGCTCAACTATATTATGAGAATATAAGGTTTGTCCCAATTATTTAAGGGCTTTTAAAAAGCTTTTTATTGTATGAGGGGAAAGCTTCACTTTAATAAGGGAGTTAGTGATATGGACGTAACAAAAAAACAAGGGCTGTATAATCGTCTTATACGATTAAACCCACCACAAATATTAGCATTAGGCTTTTTCTGCTTAATTGTGGTTGGCGGTTTGTTATTAAAATTACCATTCGCAACGAAAGTACATATTAGTTGGGTAGATGCTTTCTTTACAGCAACGTCAGCAGCGACCGTAACTGGTTTGGGAGTAGTGGATACAGCAAGTACATTTACGATGTTTGGCGAAATTGTTATTATGTTTTTAATTCAAACAGGTGGTCTAGGCCTTATGACAATTGCCATTTTAATTGTTTGGGTACTAGGTAAAAAAATCGGATTACGCCATCGTTTATTAATTGGAGAAGCATTTAATCAAACAAATATAGGTGGTCTTGTAAAATTAGTAAAGCGTGTCTTTATATTTTCGATTTGTATTGAACTTATTGGGGTCATCTTTTTATCGTTTCGCTTTATTCCAGAGTTTGGTTTTGGAAAAGGTTTATACTATAGTATTTTTCATGTAATTGCATCTTATAATAATGCAGGATTTGCTTTATGGCCAGATAATTTAACAAGATATGTAGGGGATCCCATTATTAATATTGGGATTTGCTCTTTAATTGTAATTGGGGGACTTGGTTTTACCGTATTAATTGATATATGGTATAGCCGCAGTTTTCGAAAATTATCACTTCACTCAAAAATAATGATTATTGGAACAGTAGTGCTAAATATTATAGCAATGATTGTGATTTTTGTATTGGAATATAATAATGTGAAGACGTTAGGGAATTTATCTTTAAATGAAAAACTATGGGCTTCCTTCTTTCAAGGTATTACTCCGCGGACAGCTGGATTTAATACGGTTGACTATGGAGGTATGGAAGAATCATCTATATTATTTACGATGATTTTGATGTTTATTGGTGCAGGAAGTGTATCGACAGGTGGAGGAATTAAATTAACGACGTTTGTTATCTTAATTACATCTGTCCTTTCTTTCTTTAGAAAAAAGGAGGAAATTGTTTTATTTCAGCGTACAATTAAAATGTCAACAGTAACGAGGGCCTTAGCGATTGCTGTTGCCAGTCAAATACTTATTTTAGCAGCGGTATTCATATTAATGCTTACAGAAAACTTCAGCTTTATTCAATTATTATTTGAGACAATATCAGCGTTTGGCACAGTCGGATTAACGATGGGAATTACTGCAAAGCTATCGGCATTCGGAAAATGTATTATTATGTTTGTTATGTTCTGCGGATTAATTGGACCATTAACACTTGTGTTCTCTTTAGCGCGACCAGCAAAACAAAAAATAAAATATCCATCGGAAGATGTGTTTACAGGATAAGGTATCCCGCGTTAAGCGAGATACCTTTTTCTTTTTTAGAACAGGGAGAACAATAGACCAATAAGTGCTACTCGGAATAAAATTGCGATAAGTGCAGCAATTCCACCGACAACTGCAGCGATACCACCAGTTACAGTAGCTCCGCGATTATAAGCGTAAATACCGAGTAAAACAGAAACAAGACCAAATAGTGTTGGAAATGTAAATAGCGATAAGATAGATAGCGCAAGAGCGATAAAACCAGCAGTTGATCCAGCAGCGGACGATTTTACAACATCTTTATCGTCTTTATCATTGTAATCATAATCAATGCGTTGTGGTGCAACCTCAGCGGCGTACTCTTCTTTATAGTCACTATAATCACTATCTATTCTATCTTTTCTTTTATAATCATCAAATTTCTCAGTCAAAGTCATGACTCCTTTCATAACAAGGTTCAATAGTAGTATGTATCTCTTTTTCTTTTTTATCCCGCTATTTGTGAGAGTCGAGCTACGTACACATCCCACTGATTAAAGTTTCACTATACCGGAGCATGTACAGGGAGTAGTATCTTTTAAAAGGAGGAAAATGTTTTCTTGAAATAGGAAAAGTTAGTATGACTTCCTCTATTTTGGAAAATATAAAAAGGAATAATGAGGAAAGGGTGCAATACATAATGGAACATCCAATTGAAAATTTAATGAAAACGGCAATGACAAATTTAAAAGAAATGGTAGATGTAAATACAATTGTTGGGAGCCCGGTTTCAACAGCTGACGGAAATGTAGTATTAACAGTATCTCAAGTGGCTTTTGGTTTTGGAGCTGGTGGAAGTGATTTTAAAGGGGATTTCATTACTGAAAAACATAACGGTGGGCAAAATCAGCATAAAGAGAACAAACAAGGGCATCCATTTGGAGGAGGAAGCGGGGCTGGGGTTTCCATTAGTCCAGTAGCTTTTTTAGTAGTTGGTTCTAATGGGGTGCAAGTATTACATCTCAACAGCAGTACACATTTAATTGAAAAGGCTTTAAATACTGTACCAAGCACTGTAGATAAATTTGTGAATGGTCGTCAAAAGTGAACTTGCATTTTTTAGGAATTATGATATATTAGAAAAAGTGCACTTTAGGATGATCGGAATAATTGAAATGTAAATATATATGATGTGTGGAATAAGGGAGAGGAATTTATGATTAATATCAAAAACTTAGTAGTTGGCTTATTTATGTTAGTAAGCGGCTTTGTTGTATATGTAATAAAAGAAAAAGCTCCATTCTAAAACAGACAAACCGTTAATGTCTGTTTTTAATTTGCGGAAAAATATTGACAAGTTATTGTATTGGTGTTAGAATTTTAATTCGTGTCTCGGTTACAGCTAGTGTAAAGTAAATATCTCTTATGAATGCAATACGAAAAGTTTGCGAAAGATCGGGTAATTTTATCAACAACTTTTGTGAACAAACCCTATAAATTGTATTTGTAAGCTATATATGTATACTAGTGAATCAAGGAGCGGTCAGTGGAACCGTAATGATGAGAGAGAGGTAGGGCTTTCATCCAGTATATGTTACTTTCCCGTTAGGTGAATATAAAAAAGAGGACTCCTTTTAAAAGGAGTCCTCTTTCATTTTTTAAGTGCGACTTTCAACTTGTTGACAAATTTCATCCGTTGTTAAACCGTGAGCTGTAATGACTGATCCTTTAATTGATGTATCTGCAATGCCCATCACATTAGAATCTTGCCCAGTTACAACGCAACAATCACAACCTTGTGCATCCTGTTCTGAGTTAAGTGTAACAACTTCATGACCTTGTTGCTGAAGAGCTTGTTGAACGTCTGTTAATGAGTTTTCAACGCCAATTCTAGCCATAATTCTCACCTCCTACCATCTAATTGCTAGTATGCTCAAGTTCACTGCATTTATGAAAAGACGGTAGGAAGTAAATCTTTGTTTAGTCGTTATATACGCCAGTAAGCATTTGACTAACGAATTGATCGTTTAATGTATCTTGGGCAGAAGAAGTATTTGAATGGATGTCGATTGAAGCAATAAAATGATTATGTTCTTGCGTATTTGGTTCTACCTCTACGTAATTATCGAATTTACAAAAACCTTTCGTATCCATTAGATCAAATAATTGCAGCATTTCTACTACCTCTTGTCTAGTTCCTTTAATTTGTACACACGCCATATTTATTTCCTCCTTCATTTTGACAAATTGTTTTTTAAAAATAGGATTATGATTACGAAATGAAAAATATGAATGTTATTTTTAGACAGCGCTATTTTTGTTATTTTCCCCCTTTTTCAGCAAAAGTCGTTATATATTCCCGGATTTATAAAATCGGACGTCCGTTTATTGAATACAATAGATTCGCATCAATTGATGAAAATCCTTCTTTTAAACAAATATTTTTTTAGTGGAAATTGGCGAAAAAAATTTTTGACTTTTTGTAAACGTTAACAATGTTGTTAAATCAATATAAGTAAAGAAGTACGTACGATTAAAAATTATAAATTTTCTAAAAATTCACTTGATTTATTTAGAAAGGAGAGTAAACTAGGAAACAATAAAAAATTCATAGAACATAGGAGGCGCTTCTAGTGAATGAGCAATGGATTTTCTTAAATGGAGAATTTGTTCCAAAAGATGAGGCAAAAGTTTCAGTATATGATCATGGCTATTTATATGGCGATGGAGTGTTTGAAGGAATTAGAGTTTATAGCGGTAATGTTTTCCGTTTGAGAGAGCACCTTGTCCGGTTGTATGAATCAGCAAAATCAATCCTTTTAGAAATTCCATATTCATTAGATGAAGTAACAAATATTGTTGTTGAGACGATTCGACAAAATAAATTATCTAATGGATACATTCGCCTTGTTGTATCAAGAGGAGCAGGAAATCTTGGATTGGATCCCGATTCATGTAAGAAGCCGAATGTAGTAGTAATTGCAGAACAATTATCTTTATTCCCACAAGAATATTATGAGAAAGGGATTCCAGTTGTAACAGTTGCAACGCGCCGAAATCGTCCCGATGTTTTATCCCCTCAAGTAAAATCTTTAAATTACTTAAACAATATTTTAGTTCGTATTGAAGCGAAATTAGCTGGAGTACAAGAAGCACTTATGTTAAATGATCAAGGATATGTAGCTGAAGGCTCAGGAGATAACGTGTTTATTGTTAAAGGAAATAAATTAATTACACCACCAAGTTCTGCTGGAGCGTTAGAAGGTATTACACGAAACGCCATTTTAGAAATCGGCGAAAAACTTGGATATGACGTAAGAGAAGAGTTATTTACAAGACATGATGTATATGTAGCTGATGAAGTGTTTTTAACAGGAACAGCTGCTGAAGTTATTGCTGTTACGACAGTAGATGGTAGAACGATTGGCTTAGGGCAAACAGGTCCACATACGAACCGTTTATTAGAAGAGTTTCGTAAGTTAGTTGTAGAAGATGGAGAGAAAATTTACGAAGAAAATAAAGTTGGATAAAAACTTTTTTAACATAAGAAAGCGTTGATAGGGAGGAGTAGTTGATTGTGAAGCCTCACAGAGAGTCGGTGGTTGCTGAAAACCGATGGTTCACGTCGACGAACATCGCCCTTGAGTGCTAAGCTAAAGCATTTGTCTAGGCTTAGACGGTAGCTCCGTTATTAGCTAGATCCATTTATGGATCACTGAGGCAAGAGTATTCTTGCAAAGAAGGGTGGTACCGCGAAATCTTTCGTCCCTTCAGCACATAGCTGGAGTGTGGACGTAGGATTTTTTTATTGTATAAAAGTTTGAAAAAGGGGGCTTATAAGAACAATGTCTTCAAAAACGGAAGAGAAACTGGCAACTGGTGCACAGCTATTGTTAGAAGCGCTAGAAAAGGAAGGCGTAAAAGTGATTTTCGGTTATCCGGGTGGTGCCGTTTTACCTCTCTATGATGCACTGTATGATTGTGAAATTCCGCATATTTTAACAAGGCATGAGCAAGGGGCAATTCACGCTGCTGAAGGGTATGCCAGAATTACAGGGAACCCAGGGGTTGTAATTGCAACGAGTGGACCAGGTGCTACAAATGTAATTACGGGTCTAGCGGATGCGATGATTGATTCATTGCCACTTGTTGTATTTACAGGCCAAGTAGCAACAACGTTAATTGGGAGCGATGCTTTTCAAGAGGCGGATATTATGGGACTTACGATGCCAGTGACAAAACATAACTATCAAGTGCGAAAGGCCTCAGATTTACCTCGAATTATTAAAGAAGCATTTCATATTGCTAAAACAGGAAGACCAGGACCAGTCGTTATTGACCTTCCGAAAGATATGGTAGTCGAGAAAGGTGAGCGATGTAGCAATGTACAAATGGATTTACCAGGATATAACCCTAATTATGAACCGAATCTACTTCAAATAAACAAATTACTACAAGCAATTGAAACCGCAAAAAAACCGTTAATTTTAGCTGGAGCAGGTATACTGCATGCGAAAGCTTCGAAAGAATTGACAAGTTTTGCCCGTAAATATGAAATCCCTGTTGTGCATACGTTACTTGGACTGGGTGGTTTTCCACCAGATGATGGGCTATTTCTAGGGATGGGGGGAATGCACGGTTCTTACACAGCCAATATGGCGTTATATGAATGCGACTTACTCATTAATATAGGTGCGAGATTTGACGATCGTCTTACTGGGAATTTAGCTTTTTTTGCTAAAGGGGCGACTGTTGCACATATCGATATTGATCCAGCAGAAATTGGGAAAAATGTGCCAACAGAGATTCCTATTGTTGCAAGTGCTAAGCGGGCGTTAGAAGTATTGCTTCAATCAGAAGGAAAGAAAGAAAATCATCATGAATGGCTCTCTTTATTAAAGAGTAGAAAAGAAAAGTATCCATTCTCTTATAAACGAAATTCTGAAAGTATTAAACCTCAATACGCGATTGATATGCTATATGAAATCACGAAAGGAGAAGCGATTGTAACAACAGACGTTGGGCAACATCAAATGTGGGCAGCACAATACTATCCGTTGAAAAATCCAGATAAATGGGTAACTTCTGGCGGATTAGGAACGATGGGGTTCGGATTTCCAGCAGCAATCGGTGCGCAAATTGCAAAGAGAGATGAACTAGTTATTGCAATTGTTGGTGATGCTGGGTTTCAAATGACTCTGCAAGAATTAAGTGTATTAAAAGAACACGCTTTACCCGTTAAAGTATTTATTTTAAATAATGAAGCTTTAGGAATGGTAAGACAATGGCAAGATGAATTTTACAATCAAAGATATTCACATTCTTTATTGCCATGCCAACCAGATTTCGTCGCTCTTGCGAATGCGTATGGTATAAAAGGTGTTCGTATTGACGATCCACTTCTTGCAAAGAAGCAAATCCAGCATGCGATCGAATTACAAGAGCCAGTCGTAATCGATTGTCGTGTACTTCAATCAGAGAAGGTTATGCCGATGGTTGCACCAGGAAAAGGTGTTCACCAAATGGAGGGAGTGGAAAAAGGGTGAAGAGAATTGTTACAGCGACAGTTCGAAATCAAAGTGGTGTGTTAAACCGAATTACAGGGGTTATGACACGAAGACATTTTAATATTGAAAGTATTTCAGTAGGTCATACAGAATCATCAGATATATCGCGAATGACGATTGTTGTACACGTTGAAAGTGAACAGCAAGTTGAGCAGTTAATTAAACAACTTCATAAGCAAATCGATGTTCTGAAAGTATCAGATATTACAGAAGAAGCAATGATTGCTAGAGAGCTTGCTCTTATTAAAGTAGCAACTTCTGTAGCGAGGGCAGAATTATATAGTTTAATTGAACCATTTCGAGCCGCTGTAATAGATGTTGGGAAGGATTCCATAGTTGTGCAAGTAACAGGTACGCAAGATAAAGTAGAAGCGTTAATTGAATTACTTCGTCCATACGGTTTAAAAGAAATTGCTAGAACAGGTGTAACAGCATTTACACGTAGTATGAAAAAACAAGATAAGCAAGTTATGTTAATTCAATAATCATTTAAATATAGGGGGAAATGAAAATGGCAAAAGTTTATTATGAGAAAGATGTAACAGTAAATGTATTAAAGGAAAAGAAAGTAGCAATCATCGGATATGGCTCGCAAGGTCATGCGCATGCGCAAAATTTACGTGATAACGGATTTGATGTAGTAGTAGGTTTAAGAAAAGGTAAGTCTTGGGATAAAGCGAATGAAGATGGGTTTTCTGTATATACAGTAGCAGAAGCAGCGGAAAAAGCTGATGTAGTAATGATTCTATTACCTGATGAATTACAACCAGAAGTATATGAAGCTGAAATTGCACCAAATTTACAGGCTGGAAACTCTCTCGTGTTCGCACATGGATTTAATGTTCACTTTGATCAAGTAAAACCACCAGCGAATGTAGATGTATTTCTAGTAGCGCCAAAAGGACCGGGGCATCTCGTACGCCGTACGTTCGCCGAGGGAGGGGCTGTTCCTGCATTATTTGCAGTATATCAAGATGCAACAGGAGTTGCGACTGAAAAAGCACTTTCTTATGCTGACGGAATTGGAGCAACGAGAGCTGGTGTATTAGAAACGACGTTTAAAGAAGAAACAGAAACAGATTTATTTGGAGAGCAAGCTGTACTCTGCGGCGGAGTAACTGCACTTGTAAAAGCAGGATTTGAAACGTTAGTTGATGCGGGATACCAGCCTGAACTTGCATATTTTGAATGTTTACATGAACTGAAGCTAATCGTTGACCTTATGTATGAAGGTGGACTTGAAAATATGAGATATTCAGTTTCAGATACAGCGCAGTGGGGAGACTTCGTATCAGGACCACGCGTTGTGACTGAAGATACGAAGAAAGCGATGGGGGCAGTATTAGCAGAAATTCAAGATGGTACATTTGCAAGAGGCTGGATTGCAGAGCATAAAGCAGGAAGACCAAATTTCCACGCGACAAATGAGAAAGAGAATGAACATGAAATCGAAGTAGTAGGACGTAAATTACGTGAAATGATGCCTTTCGTACAGCCGCGAGTAAAGGTAGGGATTAAATAATATGAAGCAGATTTTGTTCATGGATACAACGCTTCGTGATGGCGAACAATCACCAGGAGTAAATTTAAATGAACAAGAGAAGTTACAAATTGCTAGGCAATTAGAGAGGCTTGGTATTCATGTAATGGAAGCTGGATTCGCGGCAGCTTCCGAAGGTGACTTCCAATCGGTAAAACGCATCGCGAATACAATTCAAAACGCTACGGTTATGAGTTTAGCTAGAGCGAAAGAAAGTGACATTCGAAGAGCATATGAAGCTGTGAGAGGCGCTGTATCTCCTCGTCTACACGTATTTCTAGCTACGAGTGATATTCATATGAAATATAAACTTTGTATGTCAAAAGAAGATGTGTTAAATAGTATTCATCGCTCGGTTACGCTCGGAAAATCATTATTTCCGACAGTACAATTTTCTGCAGAAGATGCGACAAGAACATCGAGAGCATTTTTAGCTGAAGCAGTAGAAATTGCGATTCGAGCAGGAGCGAATGTAATTAATATTCCGGATACAGTTGGATATACAAATCCGGAAGAGTATTATTCTCTTTTTAAATACTTACAAGAATCCGTTCCATCATATGAAAAAGCGATTTTTTCTTGTCATTGTCACGATGATCTTGGTATGGCGGTAGCAAATTCGTTAGCTGCGGTTGAAGGGGGAGCAGTGCAAGTAGAAGGAACGATTAATGGCATTGGAGAAAGAGCAGGGAATGCAGCGTTAGAAGAAGTTGCAGTAGCTCTTCATATTAGAAAAGATTTTTATAAAGCAGAACCTTCGATGACTTTAAAAGAAATTAAGGCGACGAGTACATTAGTAAGCAGGTTAACGGGTATGGTTGTACCGAAAAATAAAGCAATCGTTGGAGCGAATGCATTTGCTCATGAATCAGGCATCCACCAAGATGGGGTTTTAAAAGAAGTAACAACTTATGAAATTATCGAACCAGCGCTTATAGGAGAATCTCAAAATCTCTTTGTACTTGGGAAACATTCTGGCCGTCATGCGTTTACGGAAAAAATGAAAGAGCTTGGTTATGAATTTACAAATGAAGAGCGAGATGCGGCATTCGAAGCATTTAAAAAATTGGCGGATCGTAAAAAGGAAATTACTGAGGAAGATTTACGCGCAATTATGCTTGGTGAAGCAGCATTTGCAGCCCAGCAATATAACATTACGCAATTACAAGTGCATTTCGTATCAAATAGTACACAATGCGCAACAGTTGTGCTGAAGGATGAGGAAGGAAATGTATATGAAGATGCAGCCACTGGTTCTGGTAGTATTGAAGCGATATACAATGCGATTCAAAGAATTTTAGGATTAGAATGTGAATTGGCAGATTATCGCATACAATCTATTACACAAGGTCAAGATGCACTTGCTCACGTTCATGTTGAATTAAAAGAAGGTAGTCACCAAATATCAGGTTTCGGAGTTGCGCAAGACGTATTGGAAGCGTCGGCGAGGGCTTATGTCCATGCAGCAGGGAAATTAAAATCTCTTATAGCGCTTGTGAAATAAATAATTGATAGGTGAGAGAAGCTTTCCTCACCTATCAAATTAAAGTTCTGAAAATTCAGTTAAAAGGAGTGTTAAAAATGGAAAAACGTATCGTTTGTTTAGCTGGTGATGGTGTCGGTCCAGAAGTAATGGAGAGTGCGAAGGAAGTATTGCATATGGTAGAAAGGCTATATGGACATCATTTTCATTTGCAAGATGAGTACTTTGGTGGTATTGCTATCGATTTAACTGGGCAACCATTACCACAGCGAACACTTGCCGCCTGTTTAGCGAGTGATGCGGTTTTACTTGGCGCAGTAGGTGGACCAAGGTGGGATAGTGCGAAAGAAAGGCCTGAGAAAGGATTATTAGCATTAAGAAAAGGACTCGGTGTATTTGCGAATGTTCGCCCTGTAACGGTAGAAAGTGCAACTGCACATTTATCACCATTAAAAAACGCTGATGAAATTGATTTCGTTGTCGTTCGTGAATTAACAGGCGGAATTTATTTTTCTTATCCGAAAGAGCGAACGGAAGAAGTGGCGACAGATACACTTACGTATCATCGCCATGAAATTGAACGTATCGTTTCGTATGCTTTTCAATTAGCAAATAAGCGGAAGAAAAAAGTAACATCTATTGATAAAGCGAATGTTTTAGAGTCTAGTAAATTATGGAGAACTGTGACAGAAGAAGTAGCACTTCGCTACCCAAATGTGGAAGTAGAACACATTTTAGTAGATGCAGCAGCTATGGAATTAATTCGGAATCCAGGAAGATTTGACGTTATTGTAACGGAAAATTTATTTGGTGATATTTTAAGTGATGAGGCTTCAGTATTAGCTGGATCATTAGGAATGCTTCCATCAGCAAGTCACGCTGAAAAGGGACCTTCATTATATGAGCCTATTCACGGATCAGCACCGGATATTGCGGGGAAAAATAAGGCGAATCCAATTGCGATGATGCGTTCTGTTGCAATGATGCTTGGGCAATCGTTCGGATTAACGAGAGAAGGAGATGCAATTGAAGAAGCAGTTTCTGCAGTCCTTAAATCAGGGAAATGTACAGCAGATATCGGGGGGACTGAAACGACAACTTCATTTACAAAGGCAGTTATTCAAGAAATGGAAGAGCAAGCGTTAGTAGGGAGAGGAAGATAATGGGAAAAAGGTTACTAGATAAGCTTTGGGAAAGACATGTAGTTGCGACTAATGAAAATGGATTGGATTTATTATATATCGATCTACATCTTGTTCATGAAGTAACGTCACCGCAAGCCTTTGAAGGCTTGCGGCTTACAAATCGAACAGTCCGCAGACCAGATTTAACATTTGCAACGATGGATCATAATATTCCAACGAAAGATGTTTGGAATATTACCGACCGCATTGCGAAGCAGCAACTAGATACACTTCGGCAAAACTGTAAACAATTTCAGGTGCCATTAGCGGATATCGGAGATGAAGAGCAAGGGATCGTTCATGTAATAGGACCAGAACTTGGACTCACACAGCCAGGAAAAACGATTGTTTGTGGTGATAGTCATACAGCAACACACGGTGCTTTTGGCGCACTAGCGTTTGGTATTGGTACGAGTGAAGTGGAACATGTATTGGCAACGCAAACGTTATGGCAACGAAAGCCGAAAGCGATGGGCATTGAGTTAAAAGGAAAGTTACCGCAAGGTGTCTATGCGAAAGATATTATTTTACACCTTCTTTCAAAGTACGGAGTAGCAGTTGGAACAGGTTACGTAATGGAATTTTACGGAGAGGCCATTCATGCTATGGATATGGAAGAGAGGATGACGCTTTGCAATATGGCAATTGAAGGGGGAGCAAAGGCTGGCATTATTGCACCAGATGAAAAAACGTTTGCTTACGTAAAAGGGCGTAAATATGCACCGAAAGACTATGAATCTATTAAGGAAAAATGGTCAGAACTTTATACAGATTTAGATGCAGTTTATGATTTACATATTCTAGTAGATGTTACGAATTTAGCGCCGTACGTTACGTGGGGAACAAATCCTAGTATGGGTGTTCGGATCGATGAGAAATTGCCAGAAAAGCATGATGCAAATGATGAAAGAGCGTTTTCTTATATGGGATTGAGTCCCGGACAAAGTACGTATGACATTCCAGTTCAACATGTTTTCATTGGCTCTTGTACAAATTCCAGGCTTTCTGACTTAGAAATTGCTGCATCTGTCGTGAAAGGTAAAAAAGTAAAAGAAGGTGTGCGAGCACTTGTTGTACCTGGATCTCAAAGGGTAAGAGAAGCAGCGATGCATAAAGGATTACATCGCATATTTGAAGAAGCTGGATTTGAATGGAGAGAGCCCGGATGCTCAATGTGTCTAGGTATGAA
Organism: Bacillus sp. LH1; assembly: GCF_057924895.1. Lineage (NCBI taxonomy): Bacteria > Bacillati > Bacillota > Bacilli > Caryophanales > Bacillaceae > Bacillus > Bacillus sp. LH1. The sequence continues at coordinate 1,415,470 of NZ_CM175007.1, forward strand.
TCCAGATCAAGTGCCTGAAGGAGAACATTGTGCCTCTACGTCCAATCGCAATTTTGAAGGAAGACAAGGAAAGGGAGCACGAACGCATTTAGTTAGCCCGGCAATGGCGGCAGCGGCTGCGTTATATGGTCATTTTGTTGATATTAGAAAGGAGAGTTATGATGGAGCCATTTCGTATTCATAAAGGTACTGCCGCAGTACTGATGAATGATAACATTGATACAGATCAAATTATTCCGAAGCAATATTTAAAGAGAATTGAAAGAACTGGGTTTGGGAAGTTTTTATTTGATGAGTGGCGATATGATAATAATCGCCAAGAAAACCCTAATTTCCCGCTTAATGCACAAGAAAGAAAAGGAGCCAGCATATTAATCACAGGTGATAATTTTGGATGTGGCTCGTCTAGAGAACATGCTCCATGGGCACTTGCTGATTATGGTTTCCGCGTTATTATCGCTGGAGGATTTGCCGATATCTTTTATATGAATTGTATGAAGAATGGCATGTTACCGATTGTAATGGATAAAGATATGCGTGAACAACTTGCAAAAACAGATGCGAGGGAACAAATTACAGTTGATTTAGAAAATGAAATAATTATAACGAATATGCATAGATTCCATTTTACAATCGAGAAAATGTGGAAAGAGAAGTTATTGAATGGTTTAGATGAAATTAGTATTACAATGCAATATGAACAAGAAATAAAAGAGTATGAAAGAAAAGTGGCTTTACATTAAAAAAAGTGACGGAATATTAAAAATGTATTTACATTCAAAATTAACTGTTATATACTATGTGAAAATCAGAGGAGAAAGGGAGTAAGTATTATGAATACAATAAAATCTATTACAATGCTTACACAACTACATCATCATACATGAAACCCTTGAACCTAGCGTGAAAACGTGTAGGTACAAGGGTTATTCCCGTTGTACCTACACTCTACTGAAGAGCCTTGTAGGTATTTTGTCTACAAGGCTCTTTTTATTTTCGGCTTAGGGGAATGAAATAGGCATACATTAGAAGGGGAAAGGTGTGAAAATTTAGATGACAAAATGGAAACGAGCAAACCCGAATGGAACGAGAGATTATTTATTCGAAGAATGTACGTTAATTGAAGAAGTGGAGCAAAAATTAAGGCTTACTTTTTTAGAGAGAGGTTATGAGGAAATAAGAACACCTACAATTGAATTTTATGATGTTTTTGCATTTCAAAATAGACCGATAGATGAAGAGAAGATGTATAAATTTTTTGATGAAAAGGGAAGGATTATCGTTTTACGTCCAGATATGACAATTCCTTTAGCAAGAGTGATTGGAACACAGAGATGGGATACGCCACTTAAAGTGACGTATAGCGGGAATGTATTTCGAGCGAATGAATCCCATTCTGGAAAATATAATGAAATCGTACAAAGTGGTATTGAAGTTATCGGGATTGATAATGTAAGAGCTGAAATTGAATGTGTAATAAGTGTCATTCAAGCACTTCAAAAGTTGAATGTGCAATCTTTTACAATTGAGATTGGGCAAGTACAGTTATATAAATGTATTGTAAAAAAGCTCTCCATCCATGATGAAGAAGAAAGAGTACTTAGAACGTATATAGAAAGTAAAAATTATGCTGCCCTCTCAAATTTTATCGGAGAAAAGAAATTAGATCGATGCGATGAGACAGTAAGATTACTTGAGAAATTACCAAGGCTATTTGGAAATTTAGAAGTTATTGAGGAGGCAGAAAAGCTTGCTTCAAGTAATGAAATGAAAATGGCAATTGCAAGAGTAAAAGAAATGTATGAAACAATTGAAACGTTAGGATATGGTTCTTACATATCAATTGATTTGGGCATGATTCAACACTTAGATTACTATACGGGTGTTATTTTCAAAGGATATATATATGAAATTGGAGAAGAAATCGTTAGTGGCGGAAGATACGATGAGCTAATTGGGAATTTTGGAGAAATGCTGCCAGCTGTTGGACTCGCGGTACAAGTAAATCAAATTGTGAAGGCGCTGCAAGAGCAGCAAGAACCATATGAACGAAATCAAATTGATATTGTGATTCATTATGAGTTAAATAGATTAGCGGAAGCAGAAAGGTTACGAAATTTACTTCGAAAGGATGGGAAAAATGCTTGGTTATCTCTATTCTCTAATTTAAGCGATACCTTTCAATTTGCAAGAAAAAATAAAATAGGAACGGTCGTTGAGGCAAAGAATGAATACTTAGTGGAATATGTATGGAATGAGAAATGGGTAGTCCAGAAAGAAGGAGAGGCTTCATGCGTAACATTCAAATTGCGTTAACGAAAGGAAGATTAGAAAAACATGTCATTCCACTTTTTGAGCAGATTGGAATTGATTGTTCCGAGCTCAAAAATAAAGGTCGGAAGCTTGTATTTCAAAGTAAAAATACAAATGTTTCATTTATTTTAGTAAAAGCGGTTGATGTTGCTACTTATGTAGAACATGGGGTAGCTGATATTGGCATCGTTGGAAAAGATATTTTAATGGAAAACGAGAAAGATATTTATGAAATGCTGGATTTAGGAGTGGGAATTTGTAAGTTTTGTGTTGCTTCTATTCCTACGTATAATCCGAAGAGTTACCGGAAGAAAAGAATCGCTACGAAATACCCCCATATTACTTCTACTTATTTTCATGATAAGGGAGAGGATGTAGAAATTATTAAGATAGAAGGTTCTGTAGAAATCGCTCCTCTTCTTGGATTGGCAGATGCGATTGTAGATATTGTTGAAACAGGAAAAACATTACAAGAGAATGGACTCATTGTATTTGAGGAAATGTACTTTATATCGGCTCGGATGATTGTAAATAAGGCAGCCTTAAAAACTAAAAAAGACGAAATATTCAGCATTATAAATATGATGGAGCAAGAAATCTTATCAGGGAAATAGGAGGATTTAAAATGGAAATCATTTATGAAGAATTTAAGGAGGCATTATCTAAAATAAAAGTGCTAAGAGAAAACGCTAATATAATAGAAGAAACTGTTCAAAGAAGTGTAAGAGAAATCATTAGACATGTAAGGGAAGGGAAAGATGAGGCTTTATCTTTCTATACAAAAAAGTTTGATGGTGTAGAGATGAAAAATTTTCGTGTAAGTGAAGAAGAAATACAGCAAGCGAGTATGTTTGTAGAGAATTCATTTTTAGAAGCTTTAAAAGAGGCGAAGAAAAACGTTGTTTCGTATCACGAAAAGCAAAAGAAGCACTCAATATTCGATTGTGAAAGTAAAGGGATAATTAGAGGGCAACTCATTCGGCCGTTAGAAAATGTAGGTGTATATGTACCGGGTGGGACAGCCTCATATCCTTCTTCAGTATTAATGAATGTATTGCCGGCGAAACTCGCAGGTGTGAAAAAGATTGTAATGGTAACACCGCCGAGGAAAGGAGGAATTGATCCACATATATTAGCTGCTGCAGATCTTGCGGGAGTAGATGAAATTTATACGATAGGTGGCGCACAAGCAATTGCTGCTTTAGCATACGGGACGGAATCGATTCCGAAAGTGGATAAAATAGTTGGACCGGGAAATTTGTACGTCGCTCTAGCGAAACGAGAAGTATACGGAATAGTAAATATCGATATGATTGCTGGTCCATCAGAAATTGTAGTTGTCGCGGATGAAACAGGTAATGCAAAATATATCGCAGCGGATTTATTATCGCAAGCAGAGCATGATGAGAGAGCAACGGCGATTTGTATTACAACGAATATGGAACTAGCTAAAGAAGTAGAAAAAGAGGTAGAAAGACAGTTAGAAACGTTACCAAGAAGTGAAATTGCACGTGAATCAATAAATAGAAATGGAGCCATCTTTATCGTTCCTTCTTTAGAGGAGGCGCTAAAGTTATCAAATGAAATTGCTCCAGAACATTTAGAGTTACATATAAAAGAACCAATGAATGCTCTAGATTATGTGAAACATGCAGGCTCTATTTTCCTTGGGCCATATTCACCTGAACCGCTCGGGGATTATTTAGCGGGACCGAATCATGTATTACCAACGAGCGGAACGGCAAGATTTTTTTCTCCGTTATCAGTCGATGATTTCGTGAAAAAATCAAGTTTTATTTCTTATACGGAGGAAGCATTAAAAAATGTACAGCATCATATTGTAGAGCTTGCAAATAAAGAAGGGTTACATGCACATGCGAGAGCAATCCAAATAAGGTTTGAGGAGGAAAAATAATGCGTCAGTCCAGTCAAGCACGTGAGACGACAGAAACAAAAATTAAATTAAATTTGCAGCTTGATGAAAGTACAAATGTATCTATTCAAACAGGAGTTGGTTTTTTCGATCATATGCTTACTTTATTTGCTAGACATGGAAGATTTGGATTGCAGGTTGAAGCAGAAGGTGATGTATTTGTCGATGCACATCACACCGTTGAAGATGTTGGAATTGTACTCGGAAATTGCTTGAAAGAAGCATTGCAAAACAAAGAGGGAATTAATCGTTACGGTTCTGCGTATGTACCGATGGATGAATCTTTAGGATTTGTCGCAATTGATATAAGTGGACGCTCATATTGTGTATTTCAAGGGGAATTAACAAATCCGAAGCTCGGGGATTTTGATACAGAATTGACGGAAGAATTTTTTAGAGCAGTTGCACATGCTGCCAATATTACATTACATGCGCGCGTTCTATACGGAAGTAATACACATCACAAAATTGAAGCATTATTTAAAGCTTTTGGTAGAGCGCTTAGAGAAGCGGTCGAAAAAAATGCCAACATTACTGGTGTAAATTCAACGAAAGGAATGTTGTAATTGATTGCCATTATAGATTATGGAATGGGGAATATTCGCAGTGTAGAGCAAGCATTAAAATATATTGGCGCAGAGTACATTGTAACGAGTGATAAAAAAGAGATATTGAGAAGCGATGGCGTGATTTTACCGGGAGTAGGTGCATTTCCGAAAGCGATGGACGTATTAGAAGAAAGAGATTTAGTGTGTGTACTAAAAGAGGTTTGTGATATAGGAAAACCACTCCTCGGTATATGTTTGGGCATGCAGCTTTTATTTGAACGAAGTGAGGAACTAAAAGATTGTAGCGGGTTAGGTTTACTACCAGGGGAAATTCGTAAGTTAAAAGTTTCGTATAAAATTCCTCATATGGGATGGAATGAATTAAGGAAGGAAAGAGAATTTCCGCTTTGGAATGGATTAGTGGATGGTTCTTTCGTGTATTATGTTCACTCATATTACGCGGATTGTCCAGATGAAATTGTATGCGGAGTAAGTGATTATGGAATGCAAGTACCAGGGTTTGTCGCGAAAGGAAATGTATTTGGTGCACAGTTTCATCCAGAAAAAAGTGGCGAAATTGGCATGCAAATATTAAAAAATTTTCAAGGGGTGGTAGAAGCATGGAAATCTTCCCAGCTATCGATTTAAAAGAAGGACGATGCGTTAGACTTTATCAAGGAGAGTTTAGTAAAGAAACGGTGATGAATGAAGATCCAGTAGCGCAGGCGATCATATTTGAAAAGCTTGGAGCGGAAATACTACACATTGTTGATTTAGACGGTGCAATTGCTGGCGAGTCTTTAAATTTGCCCGTCATTGAAAAAATCTGCAAGGCGGTACGTATTCCTGTGCAAGTGGGAGGAGGAATTCGTTCACTTGTAACGGTGGAGAAGTTATTGTCAGCAGGTGTAGAAAAAGTGATTTTAGGAACAGCAGCTCTTTATGATAAGTCATTTTTAGAGGAAGCAGTTCGTCTATATAAAGAGAAAATCATTGTTGGAATTGATGCGAAAAATGGTTTCGTAGCAACGAGAGGTTGGCTTGATCTATCTGAAATTTCTTACGTTAGTTTAGCGAAACAAGTGGAAAGTTTAGGTGTTCAAACGATTGTGTTTACAGACATTTCGAAAGACGGGACGCTTGCAGGTCCAAATTTTGAACAATTAGCGATACTTCAAAAAAGTGTGGGCATTCGTCTCATCGCCTCTGGAGGAGTGGCATCTATTCAAGATGTGAAAAAGTTAAATGATATGAATATATATGGTGTCATAATTGGAAAGGCGCTTTACGAGAAAACGATTGATTTAGAAGAAGTATTACAGGTAACGAAGTTATGTTAGCGAAACGAATTATTCCATGTCTAGATGTGAAAGAAGGGCGAGTCGTAAAGGGTGTAAATTTTATAGGATTACAAGATGTCGGTGATCCGGTTGAAATAGCTGAAGCATATAACGAGGCAGGGGCAGATGAAATCGTATTTTTAGATATTACGGCGACTCATGAAGGAAGAAAAACGATTATAGATGTTGTAGAAAAAACAGCAGCAAAAGTATTTATTCCTCTTACGGTTGGCGGGGGGATATCAAGTGTGAAAGATATGTACAATTTACTAAGAGCTGGGGCAGACAAAGTTTCAATAAATTCAGCGGCAGTGCGAAACCCGAAGTTAATAGAAGAAGGGGCAGAACACTTTGGATCACAATGTATTGTCGTGGCAATTGATGCTAGAAAAGTAGCAGAAGGTAAATGGAACGTATATGTCAACGGCGGAAGAGTTGACACAGGAATGGATGCCATAGAATGGGCGAAGCGTGTTGTTAAACTTGGGGCAGGTGAAATTTTGTTAACGAGTATGGATGCAGATGGAACGAAAAGCGGATATGACCTTCGTTTAACAGAAGAAATTTCAAAAAGTGTTTCTATTCCAGTCATCGCATCAGGAGGCTGTGGTCATACGGATCATATTATAGAAGTTTTTCAAAAGACAACGGTTGATGCAGCGTTAGCGGCATCCATCTTTCATTATGGTGAGGCGACAGTGCAGAGTGTAAAGCGAAAATTAAGAGATGCAAATATTGAGGTGCGGTTATGAAACCTAATTTTTCAAAAGGATTAATACCGGCAATTGTCATCGAAGAAGGTACGAAAGACGTTTTAATGCTAGCTTATATGAATGAAGAAGCATATAAAAAAACGTTAGAGACGAAAAGAACATGGTTTTATTCTCGTTCGAGGCAGTCGTTATGGAATAAGGGGGAAACATCAGGGAATGTTCAATATGTGCAATCTTTATATTTAGATTGTGATCAAGATTCAATTGTTGTGAATGTGAAACAAGTAGGACCTGCTTGTCATACGGGAGAGAAGACATGTTTTCACTATCAAATTATATAGGGGGATACATATGGAAAATGCCTTTAAGTTGCTGTATAAAACAATTGAAGAACGAAAGGGAAGCCCACTTCCTGAATCGTATACAAATTATTTATTTTCAAAAGGAGAAGATAAAATTTTAAAGAAGATTGGTGAAGAGTGTGCTGAAGTAATTATCGCATGTAAAAATAATGATAAAGAAGAAGTAGTGAAAGAAATGGTTGATGTATTTTATCACTGTTTCGTTTTATTAGCTGAAAAAAATATTGCATTGGAAGATGTGATGCGAGAGGTGAAAGAACGAAATGGAAAGCTTTCGAGAGTTGGGGATAGAAGGGAAATAGATACATTATAAGGGGGAATGTATATGAAAGTAGATTATCATCTTCACTTAGAAGAAGGACCGTATTCAATAGGATGGCTTGCTAAAATAAATGAAGCGTTGGAATGTTATGAACCGCTTCAAGAAAGACATTCTATTGATTGGCTTATGAAAACACAAGAGCGTTTGCAAAAGCGTGTGAAGGAAGGGCCATTTACAACAGAATGGATAGATCTATATTTAGAAGAAGCTGTGCGAAAAGGAATAAAAGAAGTGGGAATTGTTGATCATCTATATCGTTTTCATGAAGCAAAAGGATATTATGAAAAATATGTAGATATTAGTGATTCTAAGCTCGGTCGTATACAGAAAGAATGGTTAGATCAAGTAAGGGTAGTTTCACTGTATGATTTTACAAAGGCAATTGAAGAGGCGAAAGAACGATGGGGGAAAAGAGGTGTCACACTTAAACTTGGAATTGAAGCGGATTATTTTATTGGTTGTGAAGGAGAGTTAAAAGAATTATTAGAGCTAGGAGACTTTGATTATGTAATTGGTTCCGTTCATTTTCTAAATGGCTGGGGATTTGATAATCCAGATACGAAAGAATATTTTGAGGTGCATGACCTACGCGCATTATATGATATGTTTTTTAAAACAGTTGAGAGTGCGATTCGTACCGAGTTATTTGATATTATCGCTCATCTTGATAATATAAAGGTATTTAATTATCGATTGGATGAGAATGAACAGCTTTCTTATTATGAGGAAATTGCCTGTGCATTAGTAGAAACGAATACGGCAACAGAAATAAATGCAGGATTATACTATCGTTATCCTGTTCGTGAAATGTGCCCAAGTCCACTATATTTACAAGTATTAGCTAAGTATGGTGTTCCAATTACGATTTCTTCGGATGCCCATTACCCAAATGATTTAGGGAATTATGTACAAGAAAATGTACAAACATTACGAGCTCACGGTGTTACTCAGGTTGCAACATTTACGAAGCGAGCAAGAGTAATGAGGTCGCTTGAAGAAGAAGTAACAAATTCAAAATGAAACGCAATTTTTTGATGAAAACTGTCCTTTTTGTTCAAAATAAGAAAGAATGAAAAGGAGGGTAAGAAATGGCGAAACAACAAAACAAACAAAATGTACAAGGTGCACAGCAACAAGCTTATACTTCTGAAACGAATGCTGCATCTCAATCGGTTATTGAGGAGCAAATTAGCGATACGGTTGCAGAAGGAACTATTGATGTGAAGCTTGGAAAAGAATCGCAGGAAAAAGCGTAAGAAGAGGGGAGAGTTGCATCTCCTCTTTTTTCATGGAAAAGTGTCGATTTTCAAAACTATAATCAAATTCCTTGGTTTTTATATGTGGATTTCTTACAATGAAATATAAGAGATGTCTTATTTTCTATAGAAGAGGTGTTAGTAGTGGCAAAAATATTAGTAGCGGGAAAAATTCCGGAAATTGGATTAGAACTATTAAAAGATCATAATGTAGAAATGTACAATAAAGAGGAGTTAATTTCTATAGATGAATTAACAGAGCGTGTAAAAGATAAAGATGCATTGTTAAGTTTACTTTCGACAAAGGTGCCAAAAGAAGTTATTGATGCAGCGCCTCATTTAAAGATTGTTGCAAACTATGGTGCTGGTTACGACAATATTGATTACACGTATGCGGGCGAAAAAGGAATTGCAGTTACGAATACACCGAAAGTATCAACGGAAGCGACTGCAGAATTAACATTTGCACTTCTTTTAGCAGCGGCGCGTAGAATTCCTGAAGGGGATACGTTATGTCGTACGACTGGATTTAACGGATGGGCACCGTTATTTTTCTTAGGACGAGAAGTCCATGGTAAGACAATCGGAATTATAGGTCTTGGAGAAATCGGGAAGGCTGTTGCAAAACGTGCGAAAGCATTTGGAATGGATGTTTTATATACAGGGCCAAATCGTAAGCTTGAAGCTGAAAGTGAACTGGGAGCAACGTATGTGACGTTGGAAGAATTATTACAAACAGCAGACTTTATTACAATTAACTGTGCTTATAATCCGAAATTACATCATATGATTGATGAAGAGCAGTTTAAAATGATGAAGAAAACAGCGTATATTGTAAATGCTTCACGTGGACCAATTATGAATGAAGCAGCACTTGCTCATGCATTAAAAACGAATGAAATTGAAGGAGCAGCTCTTGACGTGTTTGAATTTGAACCGAAAATTACAGAAGAGCTAAAAGAATTAAAGAATGTAGTACTTGCTCCACACGTAGGGAATGCAACATTTGAAACTCGTGATGCGATGGCTGAAATGGCTGTCAGAAATATTTTAGCTGTATTAAACGGCGAAGAGCCAGTAACACCTGTAAATCAAAAGGTATTAGTTACAAAATAAAAAGAAACCTTCCGGACTCGGAAGGTTTTCTTATTTTTCTTTATTCGCTTTTTTAGACGGTCTTTGTCTAATGAATTGAGATAACATGTACAAAATATATAGTGGAATGGCAATGAATAAGAAAACAGAAAAATTTCCAAATCCTGTTTGATACATTGTAATAATGATTCCAACTAAAAATAGTGTAATAATGATGCTATATCGTGGAATTGGTACATCTTTTAAACTTGGGATACGAATGCGGCTCACCATTAAAAATGCGAACGTTACAAATACGGTAATAAGAACGATTTTTGGAATGGTATGTGAAAATAATGTTAAGAAAGCAACAAGCCCTCCCGCTGCTGTAATCGGTACTCCAGTGAAATATTTCATTGAAGTAGAAGATGGTGTTACATTAAATCGTGCTAAACGATATGCTCCGAAAAGAGGGAATAATCCCGCTATGTATAATCCGATGATTCCGTAGTTTGAGAAAGATGTGTAATACATTAAAACAGCTGGTGCTGCACCAAATGTTACGACATCTGCAAGCGAGTCGAGCTCTTTTCCCATTTGTGAATCAACACGTAATAAACGAGCAACACGACCATCAAGACTATCTAACATCATCCCGATAAGTACTAAAATAGCAGCTGATTTATAATATCCTAAAGATGCATAGCCGATTGATAAAAATCCGCTATATAAATTTCCGAGCGTAAATAAGTTTGGAATAGCTGCTCTATACAAAATCTGATCCCTTGCTTTCTGTAATAAATTCTTAATTAGTGTATGAAAGTTTACTTATTTTATCATACCATAAATTTATTCCTCATACGAAAGAAATTACCAATTTGTGAAAGATTTCATAGAAGGATGGTTCGAAAATTAAGTGAAAATAAAAAGAGGAAGCAACTTGTATAAAGTTGCTTCCTTTACTATTCAAATTTCGTTGTCATCGTTCCGGTTTTATATCGATTATTAGGATCGAAGCGTAATAAATCTCCATAAATTAATTTATCGGAGAGTTTTAATTCTGTTTTTGCTTTTTCAATATACGGCTGACATAACGTCATGTCAGCTTCTTCACCCGTACTTCTTTTGTAGCACATATTTTTTGTATAAACATACTCTTCAGAAACAAAGCTACCATCACGCATTACCATAAGCGGGTCTTTCTCTTTAATAAATAAGTCAGTTCCAAATTCAACGGATTTATTTGTTTTAATACCAAGTAAATGAAGGAGCGTTGGCTTAATATCAATTTGACCGGATACTTTAGAAACAACTTTTCCTTCTTGGCCAGGCACATGAATAATAAGAGGGACTCGTTGTAATTGCATAGAATCGAATGGTGTAATAGTATCTTTTCCTAGGAACTGTGCCATAGCTGCGTTATGGTTTTCGGAAATACCGTAATGATCACCATAAATGACAATAACGGAATTATCATATAATCCTTCTTCTTTTAATTGTTGAATAAATAATTTAAGAGCTTCATCTGTGTAACGAACAGTTGGGAAGTAGCGGTTTACAACACCACTTTCCGAGTTGAATTCATCAACATATTGATCTTCCGGATTTAGAAGAAATGGAAAATGATTTGTTAATGTAATAAATTTTGTATAGAACGGTTGCGGTAAAGATTTTAACTTTGGAATAGATTGTTCAAAGAACTCTTTATCTTTTAATCCCCAACCGACAGACATTTGCTCCGTTCCTGCGTAATCATTTAAATTAAAATAACGATCATATCCAAGCGCAGGATACATTACATCCCGATTCCAAAACGTTTTATCGTTTGAATGGAAGACGGCAGAAGAATATCCGTATTTCTTTAATTGTTCTGGTGTCGCTGTGTATTCATTTGTTGCATGAGTAAAGAATACAGAACCACGATCTAGCGGATAAAGTGAGTTTTCAACGATAAATTCAGCATCAGAAGTTTTGCCTTGTCCAGTTTGGTGATAGAAGTTATCGAAATAGAAACTATCCTTAATAAATTCATTTAAAAATGGTGTAATTTCTTTTCCATTTATTTTTTTATTAATAACAAAGTTTTGTGTAGATTCCATTGAAATTAAAATTACATTTTTACCTTTTGCAGCTCCAAATAAGTTTTTATCAACTTGTTTGTCTTTTGAGTCTGTATAGTTTTTAATTTCAGAAAACCCATCCCCACTTGCAAATACACGCTCAGCTGAAGACTTGGATTGAAGCGTAATGTCAAATAGATGGTATGTGTATAAACCTAAATTCTTCACGACAGTTTGACGGTCAAATGAGCGCGAGAACATTTGTGGTTTATAAATAACTGATACAACAATTTGTAGTGCTAATAAAGCTGTTACACCGCTAAAGAAAGTTCGCTTCTCTGAGCGGGAAAGTGGTGTTTTGTCGCCAAATGATGGGAATTTACGTGAAATAAACATTAAAATAATTGCATCTGCAAATAAAAGTAATGTTTTGTACGTAAAGAGTTCTTTTATACTTGTCCCTAAATCAGCCATATTGTTTGTTTGGAATAAAACCGGGAAAGTAACGAAATCGTTATAGAACCCATAAAACATTGCGTTTCCAAATAAAATAAATGACAGTATAAAACTGATTCCAATTATAATTCGGTTTCGGTGCTTAGATGCAAGTAAAGCTAAGCCGAAAAATAAAAGTAACGCAGCTAGTGGATTGATAAAAAGCATGAATTCTTCAAAGAAATTATCAATTTTAATATCAAATGCTAGCTTGTACACAATATATGTTTTAATCCATAGTAAAACGACTGCAACGAGTGCAAATCGCAGTTTTGGAAACAGATGTTGTAGCATAATATACTCCTCTCCTAAAAAGCATGACAGTTCTTGTGAGTCAGTTTGCTTAACGACTCATTTTATATATACGAACAGTCCTTTGTTATTATGATTATTATACTATGAGTATCATTATACGAAAATAAAAGAAGGTTGTGGGCTTTTTTATAATAATCGAGTAGAAAAAGAGTGGTGGGAGACAATAAAACAGAATTTCTATGTATGATAATTATCGTACGCAGAAAGAATCGCGTGATAATACGGAGGTTATAATGCGAAAATTATTATATTTTATAGCATGCAGTAGTGTTATACTTTTTACTTCACCGAGTGTGTCGGTAGCCCAATATGATGCACCTCTTATGGAAGATGCACTTTATTCTGTTTTATTTCCAAAAATAAATAAAGCAATTGAAAAACAATATGGAAGTTTGAAACCTTATCAATGTCCTAAAATTATTAGTTTAAAAAAAGTGTATAGCGGTACATATTTATTTCAAGCAAGTATTGAAGTGACAAAGTATGAACGTGTTGCTGGGAAAATTGCTCCACCATTTGAGAAGGTAACGATTACATTTAATAACGAAGAAGGCGAATGGGAAGTGACAAAGATTTCAGTAAAGCGCTTACCAAATGATACGAAACTAAACTGTGAAAAAACAATATAAAAAATTGTTTGACAAATAAAATGGTCCTTTGGTATTGTTAATAGCAACAATTAGATGTTTGAAAATTAAATAGACTTACCTCATCTACTCTCAAAGGTAGAGGCCGCGATAGGAAAGAGTAAGCTATGGGAGATTTAATGGAATCTGTGATCATAGGTTGAAAGGGACTATTGCCGAAATATAAGAATAACCATCTTATTCATATATTGGGACTGCATTGAATAAATGTAGTACTGTCATAAGATTTATTTTATGGAGAGCTATTTGGAGATGTTGATGCGGTTTCTTATTTTGAGGAGATAACAACTCGTTTATTTTTTCAATATATATTTTTCCTAATAAGAAACGCGTGTGAACATTGTTCCGCGCGTTTTTTGTCTATCTAAAAGCGTGCTGCAATGAATAGAAGATTGGGGTTATGAGTTTTAGAGGAAATAAGGGAGGAATTTAAATGTATTTACACGGCACAAGCCGAATTAATGGGCAAGGACACTTAGAAATTGGAGGGTGCGATACGACGCAGCTAGCAAAGCAATACGGAACACCACTTTATGTATACGATGAAGAGTCTATTCGAGGAAAATGCCGAGCATTTCATCGTGCTTTTAAAGAAAGTGGTTTCTCTTATCAAGTAGCATATGCAAGCAAGGCGTTCTTGTGCATGGAGATGTGCCGAGTAGCTCGTGAAGAGAATATGTCATTAGACGTTGTTTCTGGGGGAGAATTATATACTGCGCTCCAAGCAGGATTTCCGGCATCACGTATTCATTTTCATGGAAATAATAAAACAGAAGAAGAAGTAGTGATGGCTCTTCAGGCGAATATCGGTTGTTTTGTCGTAGATAATTTCTTTGAATTAGAAGTTTTACACGATTTAGCGATGCAACATGGGAAATTTGTGAACATATTAATTCGTGTAACGCCTGGAGTAGAGGCGCACACACATGAATATATTACAACAGGTCAAGATGATTCGAAATTTGGATTTGGTGTTTCAAATGGTCAAGCAATGCAGGCAATTGGATTGGCTTTACAAAAATCCAATTATAATGTGCTAGGGATCCATTCACATATTGGGTCGCAAATATTTGAAACAGCTGGTTTTGTTCGAGCAATTGAAGTTCTTCGCCAATTTTTAGAAGAAGTGAGAGAGCAAACAAACTATGTAGTAAAAGTGTTAAATGTAGGCGGGGGATTTGGAATACGTTACACAGAGTCAGATACACCATTAACTCTTGAGACATATGTGCGAGCTGTAACAAGTGCAGTGAGAGAACAATTTACTGTATGTGAATATCCATTGCCAGAAATATGGATTGAGCCAGGCCGTAGCATTGTAGGTGATGCTGGGACAACAATTTATACAGTTGGATCTGTGAAAGATATTCCTGGTATTCGGAAATATGTATCAGTCGATGGTGGAATGACAGATAATTTAAGACCTGCTTTATATAATGCGCGTTATGAAGCGATGTTAGCGAATCGAGCGAATGATGAGAATGAGGAACTCGTTTCGATTGCCGGGAAATGCTGTGAGAGTGGAGACATGTTGATTTGGGATATTCATTTACCGAAAGTCGCTGCTTCTGATTTACTAGCAGTTTCCTGTACAGGAGCATACGGGTACTCGATGGCGAATAATTACAATCGGATTCGAAGACCAGCCGTTGTCTTTGCAAAAGGCGGAACATCGCAAGTAGTTGTGGAACGCGAAACATATGAAAATATTATTGGGAACGATCGCATACGTATTAAAGAGCTTGTCTAAATAGGAAAAGGAGTTGTTCGAATGGGCAATTCCTTTTTTATAAAATAAAATAATTAAAATATATCGGAAAACTAGGATTGAAAAAAATCAGAATTGTGATAAAATACAAATACAAAGCTTATCAAGAGAAGCGGAGGGAACTGGCCCGAAGAAGCTCGGCAACCTGCTTATAGAAAGCAAGGTGCTAAATCCAGCAAAATGGGATCCATTTTGAAAGATAAGGTAAAATATATTACCGAACAGTCTTTTCGAAATGGGAAAGATTTTTTTTATGAATAAAAAAGGGGGGCTGTTCGCGTGAGTGTACGGGAACATTTTGATGAAGTATCCGAGAAGATTGAAGCGATGCTTGCTGATATGAAATATGGTTCAATTACAATTGTTGTGCAAGATGGAAAAGTAATTCAGTTAGAGAAAAGTGAAAAAGTACGTTTAAAGTGAAAAGCGCTGACTAGAAAAACTAGAGGCGGTTTTAACCTATTTTCATTAGGTTAAAACCGTCTTTTTGCTTTTACAGGGGGAAAAAACATGTTGACGTATGAAACGTGGGAAGAAAATGTTGTTTCGTTTTCGGAAGAAGATGAAACAAAAGGTGCGTTATCAGTATTAAATTGGGCTTATAAAGAATATAAAGATGAGGTTGTCTACGCATGTAGCTTTGGGGTGGAAGGTATGGTATTGCTGCACATTATAAACCAAGTAAATCCATCTGCTAAAGTTGTATTTTTGGATACAAATGTTCATTTTCAAGAAACGTATGAATTAATTCGAAAAGTGCGGGAACGATTTCCTTCATTGAATATTATAGAAAAACAGCCAGAACTTACACTTGATGAACAGGCGAAGTTGCATGGTGAAAAACTGTGGGAGAGCAATCCGAATCTTTGTTGTAAGATTAGAAAAATTTTACCTTTAGAAAAATCATTAGTCGTGGAAAAAGCATGGATATCGGGCTTAAGAAGGGAACAATCAGAAACACGTAAGCATACAAAGTTTATAAATCAAGATCATCGTTTTCAATCTATTAAAGTTTGTCCACTCATTCATTGGACGTGGAAAGAAGTTTGGCGATATGTATACAAACATAGCTTGCCGTATAACCCGTTGCATGATGTTGGCTATCCAAGTATTGGGTGTGAGAAATGTACGTTACCTGTAGGGGATGGTGGCGATTCAAGAGATGGTAGATGGGCTGGAAAAGTGAAAACTGAATGTGGTCTTCATTACCAATAAGATGAATCTTGAAATAAAGCTAAGAGAGGATATAGAAAAATGAGCATAGTAAACGAATTAGTAAACCGTATAGATGAGACATATGACGTATCACAAATTGAAAAAGAAATTAAATTAGACAATATTGCGTTAAGTGATTTAGAACTATTGGCGACAGGTGGATATAGCCCCCTTACTGGTTTTTTAGGGAAGGAAGATTATGATTCTGTTGTAGAAACGCTTCGTTTAGCAAATGGTAGTGTGTGGAGTATACCAATTACATTACCGGTAACAGAAAAAGTCGCAGAAAGCCTGAAGGCTGGAGAGGAAGTAAAGCTTGTCAACAATGGAAATATATACGGTGTCATTCAAATAGAAGATATTTTTGTACCAGATAAAGAAAAAGAAGCGTTACTTGTATATAAAACAACGGATGAGGCTCATCCAGGAGTGAAAAAATTATATGAACGACCAAACGTTTACGTTGGAGGAACTATTATTCTAACAAAACGCTTTGAAAATAATCAATTTCCTTCTTATCATTTAGACCCAATTGAAACGAGGGAAGCATTTAAAAAACGTGGGTGGAAAACAGTGGTCGGATTTCAAACGAGAAACCCGGTACATCGTGCCCATGAGTATATTCAAAAATCTGCTCTTGAAATTGTAGATGGTCTCTTTTTAAATCCGCTCGTTGGAGAAACGAAATCGGATGATATTCCTGCTGATGTAAGAATGGAAAGCTATGAAGTACTTCTTCAAAACTATTATCCGAAAAATCGTGTCTTTTTAAGTGTATTTCCTGCTGCCATGCGTTACGCAGGACCAAGGGAAGCGATATTTCATGCGTTAGTAAGAAAGAATTTTGGATGTACCCACTTTATAGTAGGGCGTGATCATGCTGGAGTAGGAGATTATTACGGAACGTATGAAGCGCAAGAAATCTTCACAAATTTTACGATAGAAGAGTTAGGAATTACACCACTATTCTTTGAGCATAGTTTTTACTGCACGAAATGTGAAGCGATGGCTTCAACGAAAACATGTCCGCACGGAAAAGAAGATCATGTTATTTTATCGGGTACAAAAGTAAGAGAATTATTAAGAAACGGTGAGATTCCGCCAAGTACATTTAGTCGTAAAGAAGTAGTGGAAGTGCTAATTAAAGGCTTGAAAAAAGAAGTAGTAACAGAATAGGGAGAGAACGAGATGGATACGAATATTACTTGGCATACAGCTTCGGTTTCAAAAGATGAGAGAAGAGTGAAGAATGGACATCATAGTTTTGTAATTTGGTTTACTGGTTTATCAGCTTCGGGTAAATCTACAGTAGCGAATGCGGTCGCTCGTAAACTGTTTGAAAAGAATATTGGAAATTATGTGCTGGATGGGGATAACATTCGCCACGGTTTAAATAAAGACTTAGGATTTTCTGAAAGTGATCGCATGGAAAATATAAGACGTATTGGCGAAGTGGCAAAGTTATTTGTAGACCAAGGAGCAGTTGTCCTTACAGCATTTATTTCACCATTTCGAGTAGACCGCAAACAAGTAAGAGATTTATTAGCGGCAGATGAATTTATTGAAATTTTTGTGAAGTGTCCGATTGAAGAGTGTGAGAAACGTGATCCGAAAGGACTTTATAAAAAGGCAAGAAAAGGTGATATTAAGGATTTCACAGGTATTGATTCGCCTTATGAAGAGCCAGAGCAAGCGGAATTAATTGTAGAAACGCACAAATATTCTATTGAAGAATGTGCAGAACAAATCGTGAAGTACTTACAAGAGCGTAGTTTTATATAGGGGGATAAACAATGAGTTATGAAAAAGTATGGGCTAACAATGAAAAATTAAATCAGACCGAGAAAAATAAATTAGAAAAAGATGGCTTAGAAATTTTTAATGATATTCCTTACTATGCGGAAAATGGTTTCGAATCTATTCCGAAAGAAGAGTGGGATGCCTTTAAATGGGCAGGCTTGTATTTACAAAGACCGAAAGAAGCTGGTTATTTTATGATGCGGGTAAATATTCCGTCAGGGATTATTACAAATGCACAGGCAGAAGTACTTGCTTCTATCGCTGAAGATTATGGACGTAATGTAATAGATATTACGACGAGACAGGCGATTCAGTTTCACTGGTTAGAAATTCAGCAAATTCCAGATATTTTTAAAAGATTAGCAAGAGTTGGGTTATCTTCAGCGGGGGCTTGTGGTGATATAACGCGGAATATTACAGGTAATCCGCTTGCTGGCATTGATGCAAATGAACTATTCGATACAACGCATATTGTAAAAGAAGTATATGATTACTTCCAACATAATGAAGAGTTTTCTAACTTGCCACGTAAATTTAAAATGTCTATTAGTTCTAATATTTATAATTCAGCAAACGCAGAAATTAACTGTGTTGCATTTACGCCTGCAACGAAAGAAATAGATGGTGAGAAAAAAGTTGGTTTTCATATAAAAGTAGGTGGAGGATTATCAGCTCGACCGTATTTAGCTGATGAATTAGATGTATTCGTTTTACCAGAAGAAGTGAAGGCGGTGGCGATTGCGATTGCTACTATATTCCGTGATTTTGGATATCGTGAAAAACGTCATTTAGCTCGGTTGAAATTTCTTGTTGCGGACTGGGGAGCAGAGAAATTTAAAGAGAAACTAATAGAGTATACAGGGCCTTTACAAAGTAAAGGGGAAAGTGCACTCAAAGGATGGAATGCAGGCTATTTTTATGGTGTTCAAGACCAAAAACAAAAGGGATTAAAATATGTAGGTTTTAATGTACCGGTAGGTCGTTTACATGCAGAAGAAATGTTTGAGATTGCAAGAATCGCAAAGCAATATGGAAATGGACAAATTCGTACATGTAACTCGCAAAACTTCATTATTCCGAACGTTCCTCCGGAAAATGTAAAAGGATTACTTAGTGAACCGCTGTTTGAAGCGATATCTGCTAGCCCGAAATCATTTATTGGTCATGCGGTTTCATGTACCGGTATTGAATATTGTAATCTTGCACTAGTAGAAACGAAAGAAAGATTACGAAAAATTGCAGAATACTTAGATACACAAATTGCACTCGATGTTCCAGTTCGAATTCATATGGTAGGCTGCCCGAATTCATGTGGTCAACGTCAAATTGCTGACATTGGGCTACAAGGGGTGAAAATGAAAACGAAGGAAAAAGGTATTGTTGAAGCGTTTGAAATATACGTAGGTGGAACATTGTTAGATGGCGGTGCCTACAATCAAAAGTTAAAAGGAAAAATAGATGGCGAGGATCTACCTGATGTACTCGCATCATTTATAAGTTATTTCAAAGAGAATAAATTACCAGCCGAAACATTTTATGATTTTGTAGGTCGTGTTGGTGTAGATACATTACAAATAGCGTTAAATAACGTGCTAGAAGAAGTAATAGCGTCTTAGGAGGGACGATATGGATTTATATCGATTTGAAGCTGTGTTAGTAAATAGTATTGTTCCGATTGTTGTTGTTGCTCAAAGTGAAGAACAGGCATTTAAGCTTGCGGAGATTGAGCTTGAAAAGCATTTTTTACCGTTGCCAGAGGTAAAAGAGATTTCTTTGTTTGAAAAAAAGAAGATTCGAAAAGGTGGGGCATTTGTTATCCATGAGTAGAGATCAGTAATACGAAAAAATAAAAACTTCCATTCTTATATACGAATGGAAGTTTCATTTTAATAGAAGAAATGAGGAGAGATGATGGGGAAGGTTTATATTGTTGGAGCGGGTCCTGGCGATCCAGATTTAATTACTGTTAAAGGGTTGAAATGTATTGAGAAGGCAGATGTTATTTTATACGACCGACTTGTGAATAAAGAGCTGCTTTCATACGCAAAGCCTGACGCGGATTTAATTTATTGTGGAAAACTCCCGAATTATCACACGATGAAGCAAGAGACAATTAACACGTTTCTTATTAAGTATGCGAAAAAAGGAAAAGTTGTAACGAGGCTTAAGGGTGGCGATCCATTTGTGTTTGGTAGAGGGGGAGAAGAAGCTGAAGCATTAGCAAAGCAAGGTGTACCATTTGAAATCATTCCTGGTATTTCAGCTGGAATAGCTGCTCCTGCTTATGCGGGCATTCCAGTGACGCACCGTGATGCAAGTGCAAGTTTTGCTATTGTGACTGGGCATAGGAAAGAAGGTGCTGAAGAAGAAGTGAAATGGGAAAGTTTAGCGAAAGGTGTAGAGACTTTAGCGGTATATATGGGGGTTAGTAATTTGCCCTACATATGTGAGCAACTTATGAAGCATGGAAAAGATAAAAGTACGCCAGCTGCTATTATTGAGCAGGGGACGACGTCTATGCAACGCACAGTTGTTGGAACGTTAGGGACAATTGTAGATGTTGCGAAAAAAGAGCAAATTCAAAATCCGAGTATGATTGTAATTGGAGAGGTTGTCCGTTTTAGAGAAAAAATTCATTGGTTTGAGAAGCAGACAGAAAATGCTTATCAAGTAAGTGGAGTGTTGTAAAATGAAAGCCGTCTTATATATATGTCATGGAAGTCGTTTGAAGACAGCGAAAGAAGAGGCGATTCAATTTATTACATCGTGCATGAGCCGTATAGAAGCGACTATTCAAGAAGTTTGTTTTTTAGAGTTAGCGAATCCTTCTATTGAAGATGGTTTTCGTACATGTGTGAAGCGTGGGGCCACTGAGATTATTGCTATCCCTGTTTTTTTATTAGCGGCAGGTCATGTAAAAAAAGATATCCCTTTTGAATTGGAAAAGTTAACTAATCAATTTTCGGATGTTAAAGTTACCTATGGTAATCCGTTTGGTGTATCAGAAACACTTGTTAAATCGGTGTATAGCGGAAGTGGCATCAAACAGGAAGATAAAAATGAAGTGACGTTACTTCTTGTTGCAAGAGGGAGCAGTGATCCTGAAGTATTAAGAGATATAAACTGGATTGCTTCTTTATTTCAAACAAAAGAGAAGGTTAAAAAAGTAGAAGTTTGTTATTTAGCGGCTGCAGAGCCAAAATTTGAGGAGAAGTTAAAGGAAGTTGTAGAACGAAAAGAAAAGAACATCGTTGTACTGCCTTACTTGTTATTTACAGGTTTACTTATGAAACATATTGAGAAAGAAGTGCGCCAATATGAAGTGGAAGAGATAAAAATTAGTCCATATTTAGGGAAGAATGAAGCGTTTCAAGATATGTTAATTCAGAAAACGACGGAGTTATTGAAAGGAGATCAGTATGTATCCACTTACAGTGCGAGTTAATGAGAAACGCGTTGTTGTTATTGGCGGGGGAAAAGTTGCAGGATTTAAAATTATTCCTTTACTCAAACAGGGTGCGGATATAGTTGTGATAAGTCCAGAATTAGATGCGAATTTAGTAAAACTTGTGGAAGAAAAGAAAATTCGTTGGTACCAAAGAGAATATGAAAAAAGTGATATTAAAAGTGCTTTTTTAGTTGTTGCAGCGAGTAGTGATTCAATATTAAATGAACAAGTTGCTGAAGATGCCGCTGAGAATCAATTAGTAAATGTTATTACAAATCCGGAAAGTGGTAATGTTCATTTTCCGGCAGCGATTCATCGTGGTTTACTTAATATAGCAGTTTCTACTGGGGGAGCGAGCCCGAAGCTCGCAAAAAAAATTCGAGATGATATTGCAAATAAATATGATGAGACATATGAATCGTATTTAGATTTTTTATATGAAGTAAGGTTGAAGTTAAAAGATTTACAGTTAGAAAAGAGGGAACGAAATATATTGCTCCAAGAAGTGTTGAAATCAGTATATGTGCAAAATGAGGGGAAAAGAGAAAGTTTTTTACGTGAGTTAGAGGAAAAGGTTTTAAAATAATAAAAGATAAAGTGCGCTTTACAAATATAAAAATATAATTTATAATCACAAGTAACTTCAATAGATGAAATCGATGAGCAAGAAGAGTACGTATATTTGATGCGTTCAGAGAGCTGGGGTTAGGTGGGAGCCCGGTACGATAAAATATACAGAATGGGCTTGCGAGAGGTATGTTGAACATTGTAGTAGGCAACCCGGGTTCCGCCGTTAAAAGGATAGAGTATCGGAATTATTCCTGTACTTGAACAAGTGGGATTTATCAATCCAATTGAGGTGGTACCACGGTATTTACATTACATATATCGTCCTCTACATGCATATTTGCGTGTAGGGGACTTTTTTATTTTCTAAAGGAGGTGTGCGAGTATGAAATGAAAGTGTATAATTAACAAAAGTTTAAATATTCAGAAAAGGAGAAATTATGATGAAAGAAACACAGCAATGGACGTCGAAAATAGGCTTTGTACTCGCAGCAGCCGGAGCCGCAGTAGGTCTTGGTGCGATATGGAAATTTCCATATGTTGCAGGTAATGGCGGGGGAGGCGCATTCTTCCTTGTATTTTTACTATTAACTTTATTTATAGGTATGCCTCTTCTAATAGCGGAGTTTGTTATTGGACGTAGCACGCAAAAAGAGGCGGTTACAGCTTATAAAGTACTAGTGCCAAATAGCAAATTATATCCTTGGATTGGTCGTATGGGAGTTGTTACTTGTTTTAGTGTACTATCTTTTTATAGTGTTGTAGGTGGATGGATTTTACTTTATTTATATTATAGTGTGACAGGAAGTTTCTGGAATGGTGCAGCTGATTATGGACAATTGTTCGGTGAAACGATTTCAAATCCATTAAGTGCGATTGGAGCACAATTTATCTTTATGCTTTGTACGATTTTTGTTGTAAGTAAAGGTGTAGAGAAAGGTATAGAAAAGGCAAGTAAGTACATGATGCCGCTATTATTTATTTTATTTATTGCGATTATTGTTCGTGCGTTAACACTCGATGGTGCTTTTGCTGGAGTAGAGTTCTTCTTAAAACCAGATTTTTCAAAGCTTACAGCAGATACAATTTTATATGCGATGGGACAATCTTTCTTCTCGCTAACTGTAGGTGCCTCGGTAATGGTAACGTATAGTTCGTATTTAAAGAAAGAGGAACATTTAGCGAAATCGGCAACATCTATTGTAAGTTTAACTGTTTTTGTTACAGTACTTGCAGGATTAGCAATTTTCCCAGCGATTTTCGCATTAGGAGTTAAACCGACTGAAGGACCGGGATTACTGTTTATCGTCCTTCCAGCAGTATTTGCAAAAATACCATTTGGTCAATTTTTCTTTATTATGTTTTTAATTTTATTCTTCTTTGCGACTTTAACATCAGCAATTTCAATGCTTGAAATTGTAGTAGCATCTGTTGCGAAAGGTAATGAGAAGAAGCGTCCGTCAGCATCATTATTAATTGGTATTCTTATTTTTGCAGTCGGTATTCCATCAGCGTTATCATTTGGGATTATGAGTGACGTGAAAATATTTGGGAAAACATTCTTTGATTTAGTCGACTTTTCGGTAAGTAACGTATTGCTGCCGTTAGGAGTACTAGCTATTTCATTATTTGTACCAAATAAAATGAGTAAAGAGTTGTTGATGAAAGAATTAGAAGTGACGGAAACGAAAGGGAAAACGTTATTTAACATTTGGTTCTTCTTACTTCGTTATGTTATTCCGGTAACTGTAATAATTGTATTTTTAAATGCGATAGGTGTATTTAAAATGTTTGCATAAAAAAAGGCGGGGATCTCCCGTCTTTTTTTATGTTGATGAATGTAATAGACGATTATACGCTTTATAGGCTGTGGTGACTGCGAGGAATGAACCGATTAAAAATAAAACTGAGCCGCCAAATGTAAATATCCGGCCAATATACGTTTCTCTAGCTTCTTCTATTTTTTGTTGTAATTGCGTATTCATATGGATCACCTCGTAAACTATAGGCATTTAGTTATAGTCTATGTAGAATGCCTATAGTGTGTGAAGTGTAAATGAAAAACCTCGGTAGGCACCGAGGTTTTTTATAATCCGATATAAGGAGATGGGTCAACTGCGTTTGTCTTGCCGACATTCCATTCTCCAAGATGAAGTTCGAAGTGTAAATGTTGTCCGTATGATTGGCCCGTATTCCCCATAAATCCAAGCTGATCGCCTTGTTTTACAGTTTGTCCATTCGATACAGAACGACTATTCATATGAGCATATACTGTCGTATATGTTTTTCCGTTTATACGGTGAGATAAATACACTACGTTTCCGTAACTAGATGATAATTCTGAGCGAATAACAACGCCATCTGCAGCAGCGATAATTGGAACCGTTCCCGAAGCAGCGATGTCAATTCCTTTATGGTTATCTAAAGAACGTACACCAAATCCGGAAGTTTTTGATCCAGCTGCTGGTTTGATAAAACCACCGATATTTGTATCATGTGGTGTTGGGGCCGCTTGAGCAGATTTAGTAGCTTGTTGTTTGCGAGCCTCTTCTGCCTGGCGGGCTTCTTCCGCTTTACGAGCTTCTTCCGCCCGTTTTTCTTCTTCAATTGCTTTTTGAACAGCTTGACGTTGATTTTCTAAAATGCCCTTGGATTCTTCTAATCCTTCAATCTCTGAATCTACTTTTGCTACTTTCGTATGTAGATCGTTAATAAGAGTTTGTTGCTGCTGTTGGTTATTTTGTAATTCTTGTTGTTTTTGTTCTAGTTTTTGTTCAGAGTCTTTCAGTTGTTGTTCTTTTTTCTCAACAGCCTCTTTTTCTGTCGTTACAGCATTTTGATCAGATGTTTGTTTTTTTACAATATCTGTATCGTTGTTTAATATTAAACTTACGGAGTACATATTATCAACAAGATCAGCAATGTTTGTAGAGTTTGTTAATACTTCTGTAATGATATTTGTACGCGGTTTTTCTTGCATAGATTGTAATCGTTGTTTAATAACTTCCTGACGTGTATCTATGTTTGTTTGTAATTGTTCTATATGTTTCTTTTTGTCAGTAATTACTTGTTGTGTTTTGCTAATTTCTTTTTTTGTATCGTTTAATTCAGTCTCATTTTTATTAATGGAAGTAGTTAATTCATCGATTTTCTTCTGTAATTCTTGAATTTCTTTTTCTATTTGTTCTTTCTCGACTGATTTATTTTGTAAGTCACTTTGTTTGCCTTCTAATTCAGATTGAATGTTAGATAATTTATCTTGATTCGTTTCAGCGTATACGGGTGAAAGTAACGGGGAAGCAAAAATCGTTCCTGCTGCTAAAACACTAAACGCTGCAAATTTCTTTTTCATTGTTGTCTGACTCCTTTCCCTATGAATGTTATATATCATAAGAAGAAGGGTGTCTATCGTTGTAATCATAATGTAAAGAAAATTTTATAAAATTGCTAAGTTTTGTCGGAATTTATCATTTTTCAACTGTATTTGTCATAGTGCTTACATTTTATTCATATGTGTAACAAAGGTATATTTTGGAATTTTCCTGTAAAATGAAGGAGGAAAGTAATCGTTTTTATGAGGTGAAATATTACTTGGAAAGCTAATAAAACACTAGTGAGGAATCGTTCTCATGTGAGGTTTTCTGACATGGGTCTACTTTTTGTCAAGAAAATTATTTGCGTTCGGGCAAAGTTATTTTGTTGTCAGATTTAAATTTTTGATTTATGATTTTTAACAGGGACAAAATGTAGTGAATTGTCGAATAATATGTAATACTCTTAATTTCTTAGTTTTATAGAGATAGAATGAGAGATAGAGTGACACATCGAAGAGGGGGTTACAACAAATATGAAAAGAATAGGACTAGCATGGCAAATATTAATAGGACTTGCGCTTGGTATTGCGGTTGGGGCGATTTTCTTTGGCAATCCAGCAGTGGTGAGTTATTTACAACCAATTGGTGATATTTTCATCCGATTAATTAAAATGATCGTTGTGCCAATTGTTGTAGCAAGTATTGTTGTTGGGGTTGCTGGTGTTGGCGATGTTAAAAAATTAGGTCGACTAGGCGGAAAAACAATTATTTACTTTGAAATCATTACAACAATTGCAATTATTGTCGGTCTATTAATAGCGAATATTTTCCAACCAGGAAAAGGCGTAAATATGGAGCAGTTAACAAAGACAGATATTTCGAAATATACACATACGACAGAGCAAGTACAAAGTCATTCATTTGCAGATACATTTGTAAATATTGTTCCAACGAACATTATGAAGTCGTTAGCTGACGGAGATATGCTAGCTATTATCTTCTTCTCTGTACTATTTGGTTTAGGTGTAGCAGCAATTGGTGAAAGAGGAAGACCAGTTCTTCAATTTTTCCAAGGTGTGGCTGACGCAATGTTTTACGTAACAAACCAAGTTATGAAATTTGCACCATTTGGTGTATTTGCACTAATTGGTGTTACAGTTTCTACATTTGGTCTTGCTTCATTAATTCCATTAGGGAAATTACTAATTGTCGTATATGGAGCAATGATCTTCTTCGTCGTAGTTGTCTTAGGACTTACAGCGAAAATATTTGGAATTAACATTTTCCAATTCTTTAAGATTTTAAAAGACGAGCTGATCTTAGCGTATTCTACAGCAAGCTCAGAAACAGTTTTACCAAAAATCATGGAGAAAATGGAGAAATTCGGTTGTCCGAAAGCAATTACATCTTTCGTTATTCCGACTGGTTATTCATTTAACTTAGATGGATCAACTTTATATCAAGCAATTGCGGCTATTTTCTTGGCGCAAATGTACGGTATTGATTTATCTATTACACAACAAATTACATTATTACTTGTATTAATGGTTACATCAAAAGGTATCGCAGGTGTACCGGGCGTATCATTCGTTGTATTATTAGCGACACTTGGTACAGTAGGTATTCCACCTGAAGGCTTAGCGTTCATTGCTGGTATTGACCGTATTTTAGATATGGCTCGTACAGCAGTTAACGTTGTAGGAAACTCTTTAGCAGCTGTAGTTATGTCTAAGTGGGAAGGTCAATATGACGCTGAAAAAGGACAAGCTTATTTAAAAGAGATTTCTGAAAAGGGTCAAGCGGCTTAATTATAATATGAACAAGCTCTCACATAATATGTGGGAGCTTTTCTGTATATAGAAGAGGAGCAGACATAATGAAACGAAAATATGGTGACGGTTCTTCGTGGAAGAGACTAATAGAAAAGAGTTATACGGTTAAGCAAGTGGAAGAGGGAATGCTCGGAATACTGGATATAAAAAAGGTGAGAGAGCCTAGTTGTAAAGAATATGATGGTGAAGAACTTTGTATTGCAGCAGATCAGTATACGTGGATTCAATATTTCATAGACGGGAAAAACTTTGCGATTACCGCTATGTTAGATGATCAGAAAAAATTAGTGCAATATTATATCGATGTGGCGAAAGAATATAAAATAGACGATCGTGGTTTACCGTATTTTGATGATTTATATTTAGATGTAGTATTATTATCTAGCGGTAAGGTGTATGTATTAGATGAAGAGGAGCTAGAGGATGCTTATAAAAGTGGTGATGTCACGAAGGAAGAGTATGAGCTAGCATGGCACACTACGAAATGGATATTAGCAACAATAAAAAATAGTGAATTTTATTGGATTTCAATATTGGAAGAAGAAATCGAAAAGTTAAAATGATTGTTGTATTCAAATTTTTGTATAATTACCAAAAAAATCTATACAAAAAATAATTGACTTTTGTTTTGTAAGCGAGTAAAGTTAGGGAAGAAATTATTATTAAAAAATAAATATGAAACCTTCTTATAAAGAGAGGCGGAGGGACTGGCCCTACGATGCCTCGGCAGCGGACTCGATTTCAGAGTGCTGTGCCAAATCCAGCAAGCGTGTGCTTGAAAGATGAGAAGAGTGTTTCTTATAGATGTATAAGACCTCTTCTCATCGGAAGAGGTCTTTTGTTATTCATTAGAAAAAGGTTGAAACTAGGGAGAGATGGTACTTTGAAAGAAACGAGAGGAAATGGTTTAGCTTTATTACCACTTGGAATATTTTTGGCGCTATTTATTGGTTCTGGAATTATTACAGGTGATTTCTATAAATTGCCGATACTTGTAGCGATTTCAATTGCTGTAGGAGTCGCTTTAGTGATGAATCGTAAAGAAAGTTTTAATGTGAAAGTAGAGCGGTTCGCTAAAGGTGCAGGAAATCCGGATATTATGATTATGGTATTAATTTTTGTGCTTGCAGGTGCGTTTTCTGAAACTGCTAAAGGAATGGGCGGAGTAGACTCAACTGTTAATTTAGCGTTAACTATTTTACCGCCAGGATTTATCGTAGCTGGAATCTTTGTTATTGGTGCATTTATTTCATTAGCGATGGGAACTTCAATGGGAACAATTGCAGCATTAGCGCCGATTGCTGTAGGTATTAGTGGTCAAACTGATATCTCAATTGCGCTTGCAATGGCTACTGTTGTTGGCGGAGCGATGTTTGGTGATAATTTATCATTTATTTCAGATACAACAATCGCAGCTGTTCGTTCACAAGGAACAGAAATGAAAGATAAGTTTAAAACGAACTTTTTAATTGTGTTACCAGCGGCTATTATTACAATTGTACTATTAGTAATAGTTACTTCAGGAAGTGACACGCAGATTAAAGCACATAGCTTTGATTGGATAAAGATTTTACCGTACGCAGGAGTACTTATTACAGCGCTACTTGGCTGGAATGTACTTATTGTATTAACTGGTGGAACTGTACTATCTGGTGTTATCGGCCTTATAGATGGAAGTTACACGTTAGAAAGTTTCTTTAAAAGTGTAACGACTGGAATGGGCGGTATGATGGAGTTAGTATTACTTGCTATATTAATTGGCGGTATGGTTGAATTAATCCAATATAATGGTGGTATTCAATATTTAATGAATGTATTAACACGTAATATTCGTTCGAAAAAAGGAGCGGAATTTGGTATTGCTGGTTTAGTGAGTATGACGAATATGTGTACAGCGAATAATACGATTTCAATTATCTTTACAGGCCCGCTTGCAAAAAATATTGCAGATCAATATGAAATAGATCCTCGTAAATCAGCGAGTGTATTAGATCTTTTCTCATGTTGTGTGCAAGGATTAATTCCGTACGGTGCCCAAATGTTAACGGCAGCAGGATTTGCAGCGTTATCTCCGGTTGAATTGTTGCCATATGCATTTTATCCAATCTTAGTTGGAGTATGTGGGATTGTTTCTATTTTAATTGGGTTTCCAAGGTTTTCGAAAGTAGCTGAGAAAAAAGAGTATCATAAAACAGCTTAATTTAATATGAATGTTAGTAATTAAAAAACGTGCAGAGAATAGACTCTGCACGTTTTTTTGCGTAAAGGGCTGAATATGACTCGGTCTTAAGTCTGAGTTAAAAACGGTTCTTAAGCTCGTTATGGAAAGATGAAAAAATAGTTAAGATAAGAGTATCAAATCGAAGGGAGGCAAGCACAAGATGAAACAATTTCTAGCGTTTATCGCAGCCGGTATTTTGGCTTTAATTGCTCTTGGTAGTCTTGCTGGTATTGTAGGATTCGCAATCGGAGCAGGAGTTGTATATTGGAGCTATAAATCATTTGTGCGAGCTAAATCATTTTTTGGAAAGTTAGCTTGGGGTATTGTTGGTTTAATCGGTTTATCCATTGCACTTTCTCATTCGCCAGCATTAATCGGTATCGCTGCTTTAGTGGTTTTATACTACGGATACCGTGAGTGGAAAAAAGAAAAAGATGTAGTTGTTGAATCTGCTCCAGAAAGTTCTAAACCATATAGTAACTTTGAAGATGAGTGGAACAAATTAATGAAAAACTAAAACAATAAATCAAATTATAAATAAAGTAGAAGAGAGGAAGATTTATAATGAAACAATCTTTATTCGGACGTGTACGCGATGCAATTTTAGCTGATTTTCATAACGTGTTAGATGAGAAGGAAAGAAAAAATCCAATTGCGATGTTAAACCAATATTTACGTGATAGTGAGCGTGAAATAACAAAAATTGAGAAGTTAATTGAGCGTCATAAAACATTAAAATCTAATTTTGCTCGTGAGCTTGAGCAAGCACGTTATTTCGTTAATAAAAGATCAAAGCAAGCTATCATTGCTCAAGAAGCAGACGAATTACAATTGCACGAACGTGCGTTAGAAGAGGTAGCTTATTATGAAGGGCAAGTAACTCGATTAGAAGAAATGTATGCAGGTGTTGTAGAGCAAATTGATGAGTTAGAGCGTCGTCTTTCTGAAATGAAAAATAAATTAAAAGAAATGCACGCAAAGCGCATGGAACTAATGGCACGTGAAAATATGGCACATGCAAATCGTCGTATGAATACTGCGATGCATAAAATGGATGAAAATAATCCGTTCTTACGATTTGAAGAGATTGAAGATCATATTCGTGACTTAGAAACTCGTATGAATGAAGAGCATGAGCGTGACACGTTTGATATGAAAATTGCAAAACTTGAGCGTGAAATGAAAGAAAAGAATGATGTATCGTTAACGAAAGAGTTAACAAAATAATAGTAGTATATTATAAAACAGGCTTATGATATAGTGATAGGAGAAAAGGTGTTGGAAAGCAATGCCTTTTCTTCTATGTATATGTGACAAGAAGGGGGGAGCTGAAATGAAGAAACATTTTTCAAAGACACAATTAATGGGGATGCTCCTCATCATATTTGGATTCGGTCTTTTTCTTGATATGATACTTGGACATTTTGAACCAGGTGGTCTCATTTTTGCATTTATTATGCTTATGTTTGGAAGGCATTATCGTAAAAAGAATCGTTATGTACGGGGAAATGTATTTTTATTTGTTGGTGGTATCGTATTTTTATTTTTCTTATTTTCATCAGCAGCATTTGTTCTTGTCGTATTTGCTTGTTTAGCTTTAATTGGTTATCAATTGATTCAACAAGGACATCAGCAAAAAGCAATGAAGGTTGAAATTAAAGAAAAAGGGATTATAGACGAAGAGAAGCAAATATATCGTACAGAAACATATTTGAAAAATATGTTTGTAGGCAATGTACGAATGATGGATCATATTTATGAACTTGAGGATATTAATGTTCAATATGGTGCTTGTGATGTGGAAATAGATTTAACAACTGCTATGATTCCAGAAGGGGAAACGGTAATTGTTATTCGGGGTGTCGTTGGTAATATTCGTTTATATGTGCCATATGATATTGAACTTTCTTTAAATCATTCTGTTATTGTCGGACGTGTGCTCTTGCCAGGTCATGAAGAGACAGGGTTTAACCGCAATGTTACATTTAGAACAGAGCAGTATAAAGAGGCTCCTCGTCGTATTAAAATTATTTCTTCGCTTGTCGTAGGCGACACGGAAGTGAGGAAAGTATAATGAAGAAACAAAAAAATATTTCGTGGATGTATATTCGTTATTCTATGTTGTCCTCAGTTAGTATCGCACTCATTTGTACAATTGTATATGTATGGAAAAGCGAGCAACAAGTGTATGATTTATTATGGAAGGAATCCATCGCTTCTGTTCCAATTGGCTTGTTTATTATGACTACAAGTTTACTTATCGGGGGAATTGTAGGATATGCAATCGGTTATTATATAGAGCAGCGTATACAAGGATTAAATACTTTTCTATTTGAAGTAGAGCGAGGGAATTTTCCGAGCGATGTTTCGTTTACTGCAGATGATGAATTTCATGAAGTGGAACGAAAAGTAATCGTTCTGGCTCGTCGATTAGAGGAGCAAGCTGGACTCTTTCAAAAAGTAACGAATGAACGAGCTCATTGGAATGAAGAGATGAGACAAGAAGCGATTTCTCAAGAAAGGCATCGTTTAGCAAGGGAGTTGCATGATTCAGTAAGTCAGCAGCTTTTCGCAATGTCGATGATGATGTCAGCGATTAATGAACAAATAACTGAATTTCCAGAGGTGACAAAAAAACAATTGCAACTTGTTGAAAATATGGTTGTAAATGCTCAATCAGAAATGAGAGCATTGCTCCTTCATTTACGTCCTGTACAATTGGAAGGTAAGAAACTGACAGAAGGTATAGAGGAATTATTAACGGAATTATCGCGAAAACAACATATGAAAATTGAATGGCTTATTGAGCCAATAGAATTAAAAAAAGGTGTAGAAGATCATTTATTCCGTATTGTGCAAGAAGCGTTATCAAACACGTTGCGACACGCGAAGGCAAAGAAAACAGAAGTGCGCCTTCGAAAAATTGATCAATATGCGATTTTAAAAATTATTGATGACGGCGTTGGGTTTGAAGTAGGCGTTAATAAGGCAGGTTCATATGGCCTAAGATCGATGCAAGAGCGTGTTCATGAAATTGGTGGGACACTCAAGGTGCTTAGTTTCCCGGCCAAAGGTACACAAATAGAAGTAAAAGTACCGATTATGATTGAGAGAGGGGGAGAAGTATGATAAAAGTATTGCTTGTCGATGATCATGAAATGGTTCGTATGGGTGTATCGGCATATTTATCTACACAGCCAGATATTGAAGTAGTAGGGGAAGCTGAGAATGGACGAAAAGGATCAGAATTAGCATTGCAATTAAGACCGGATATTATTTTAATGGACCTTGTTATGGATGAGATGGATGGTGTCGAAGCAACACGTGCTATTATTCAAGAATGGCCAGAAGCAAAAATTGTAGTTGTAACAAGCTTTTTAGATGACGAAAAATTGTATCCTGTTATTGAGGCTGGGGCGACCAGTTACTTATTAAAAACATCAAGAGCAAGTGATATTGCTGATGCTGTACGAGCTACTTATGATGGAGAAACAGTATTAGAGCCGAAAGTTACCGGGAAAATGATGTCCCGTATGCGTCAAAAGAAAGAGCAACCTTTGCATGATGATTTAACGGAAAGAGAGTTTGAGATTTTGTTATTAATTGCAGAGGGAAAAAGTAATCAAGAGATTGCGGACGAGTTATTTATTGCACTGAAAACGGTAAAGACACATGTGAGTAATATATTAAATAAATTGAATGTAAGTGACCGTACTCAGGCGGTTATTTATGCATTTAGGCATCAATTAACGAAGTGATAAAGTGAAACTTTAATCAGTGGGGAGGTTGTTCCTCTCCCACTGATTATCAGCCCTCACCAATCGGGCTTTTACGGGCAGTTAATGCGAAGCTTTAATTGGAGGGGAATTCCTCGCTGATTATTGGCTCGATACAATATAGATTTGGCATTAAAACAATTGAATGTTTTTATTGACGATAAATAATGTAAGCGTTATCATTGAGGTGTTAACAGTACATATAAAGGGGAGAATGTATATGTTAGTTCAAACTATATTCGGAATGGATAAGTCTAAAAAATTAGGGGATTATGTGAACGCATTACAAGCGCTTTGTGAACAATATAATGTTGAAACAGATAAAATTGCGATTATTGAGGCAACAGAGGAATACTATTTATTTTTAGTAAAGCAAGAAGAGCGCTATGATGTTGTCAAGGTAGAAACAGTTGATACAAATATTGAATATTATACGAAGGCTTATAAAATAAGCAGTTTTAATCATGCTGCGTATCAAATGTAAAAAAACTCCCTTTTGGGAGTTTTTTTAGGAGGCTTTTACTTCGTGAGATTCGGTTACTAATGGAACTTTTTTCGTACCGCTTAACCTAGCCGTTGCAAGACCAATAAGACCTCCTACTAATGCTGGTATTAGCCAGCCGATTCCTTCATTATATAAAGGGATAAATTCAAAATATGGTGTGATAAATGAAACTGAAATACCACCTTGTTTTAATCCATCAAATACGCTCACTACAGCTGCTCCAATTAAAGCACCTACATAAACAGAGCGATATCCACCGAAGTATTTATGAAGTAATGATAGTAGTACGAGTACAATCGCAATTGGATACACAACAAGTAGAATTGGAACAGAGATTGCGATAATTTTCGTTAAACCTAAGTTGGCAACTAGTAATCCTAATGCGCAAATGATACTCGCGAACGTTTTGTATGAAAATGTAGTCAATAATGTTGAAAAATATTGGCTGCACGCAGATACGAGTCCAACGCATGTCGTTAAACAAGCGAGTGTAACGATAAGAGATAATAGGAGCAAACCGTATGGACCGAATAATTGTTGTACGATAACAGTAAGTAGCTGTCCGCCATTTTTTGCATATCCGAGCGAGACGCTAGTTGCCCCAAGCCAGCCGAGTGCACCGTATACAAGTACGAGCCCTGTAGCGGCAATAAGCCCTGCTTTTGCTGTGGCGATGGCAATGGACTTACGATCATTCACACCTTTAGAGCGAATTGCATTTACAACGATAATTCCGAATGCAAGTGCTGAAATAGTGTCCATTGTTAAGTAGCCTTCCATAAAGCCTTTGAAGATTGGAGAAGTTTGATACTCTTGCATCGCTGGTCCTGATTGCCCAAGTGGTGTAAATACACTTTTAACAAATAATAAGAAAATAGAGAGTAATAAAATAGGTGTTAATACATTCCCAATACGATCAACAAGTTTAGATGGATTCAAACTCAGCCAAAATACGATAGTAAAGAAGATGATTGTATATACAAATAGCACTAGGCTGCTAGAGCGGATTGTTTCTGGCAAGAAAGAACTAACCCCCATTTCATAAGCGACATTTGCAACACGTGGGATGCCCATGGATGGACCGATGGCAATGTATACAACTACTGTAAAGAAAATTCCGAATAATGGATGGGCATGACTTGCAAGTTGCTGCATTCCATTTCCTGATAGAGAAATTGCGATAACAGTAAGTAGTGGTAAGCCAACTCCTGTTAGTAAAAATCCAATCATTGCTGGCCAAAAGTTTTCACCTGCGTTTTGCCCAAGCATGGGAGGGAAAATTAAATTACCTGCCCCAAAAAATAAAGAAAATAGCATAAGACCCGTGAAAAAAATATGTTTTTTTGATACAGTGTTCATTGTTTTTCCTCCTTTTTCATTCATTTGTAAGAACACAAAAAACTCGTCCCTAAAGAAAGGGACGAGTTATATTTACCCGCGATACGACCCTAATTTACACATGTAGAAATAAATCTATATGTATACGGCTTTGCAACGTACAACATGATACGTGTTCCTTGTAACGGGGGACGGCCGGTAAGAACTTACTGTAACATTCGGTTCTACTTCTCGGAGATGATTTTCGGTTACGCACTGAACGTTGGCTTTCAGCAAATCGCCAACTCTCTGGGGAACAGTTCTATAACGTACTCGTTCTCGTCAATGAATTTTTATTCAAGTATTCTGACAGTATTGTTGCATGTTTTTTTTAGAAAGTCAATATGTTTTTTGGAAGATATATTTATATATGGAAATATCGAAAGTGATATTCGTTGTTGCAAAAGGAATAATGAATTGTAAAATAGGAGTAAAAATTTGCGGAGAATTGTAAAATTTATAGAGAAAGTTGATATTTATAGGAGTAAAGAAGGGATTGTTTGAATTTACAGAGAATAATACAACAATCCACTTGCTGGAAAGAACAAACCAAAAGAGGTGACTGAAATGCTTGCGATGGGAGTATTATTTGGCATTATTGCTATAATTGGTTTTATGTGGTTATATTATTCGCGTTCGTTTAAACAAGCAGAAGTTTTACTCTTTCAAAAAGGTAGTTTATTGACAAATCAGTCTAGATATTTAGTATGTCCGAAGTGTGGAAGTGCACAGGCCAGAAGTGGAGGATATCAAGAGTGTTGCAAAATTAGATTATGAAAGAAAGGAAGCCTCACATTATTTTGTGAGGCTTCCTTCCTTACAACTTCATGGCGCTCCAAATTGTCCATCGATCTCTTTCAATAATAGGAGAGACGTTTTGTAATGCGGTCTGTATATGTTGTAGAAGTTGAGAAAGTTCATCATCTGTTAACTCATATAGAATGGATCGACCTGTTCGAGGAGATAAATCTTGCAATAATGCTTCTACAGAATCATGTATTTTTCGTATTTCCCATTGTGTTTGTGCGGGAAGTACATGAAGAGAATGTTTTTGTAATTCTGTCTGTATAGTGTTGGTTTTTAGACGTCTTTTTGACTCTATTTCAATAAGTTTTGGAAATAGAGAGAAAAAATATCCGCGAATGTGTTCGGGACTTCCTGGAATTGTACAATCTTCAATTGTTCGATCTTGTAAAATAAGTACACCGTTTTTATTTAATATACGAGAAACTTCACGTAAAAATGTAGGAATGTCTTGTAAATGATGAATAACTGCACGCGAAATAACTATGTCGAATGTTTCATTAGGGTATGGGATATTATGTGCATCACCATGGATGAATGAAATGTTTGAAAAGTTGTTACAATTTTCTTTTGCAGCTTGTAATATTTCTTTTGAAAAATCAAGTCCCACAACATTTTTGGCTCCCATAAGAGCGAGTTCTTTCGTATAAATCCCACCACCACAGCCGATATCAATTATTTGCTTGTTTTGTATTTCTGTAATGTTTTTTACCATTTCAGCCCAAGAAATATGAGCGTTTCTTGTTGCATATGTGTACTTATTATTTTCATCATGAAAATTAATGGACATGATAAAGACCTCCTTTCAATGATTAGTATAGCGTATTTAATAGGATGTCACGTTTTTGTTTTATGTATGAAGATTATAAGGATTTCTTATCGTAAGAGGAGGATTAATTTGAAAGGGAAATATGTATTGGTGTTGTTGTTTGTTATGTTACTAGCAGCTTGTGGTCAAGTTGAGCCGAAAAAAGAAACAAAAAAAGTAGAAGAGACGGTGAATGAAGTGAAAGAAACAATAGGGGTAACCGTTATACAAAAAAAACATAAAGAGAAAAAGTTGCAGGAATCAGAAGCGAAGTTAGTAATAGACATTTTGAATAAAGCTGAGAAACAAGAAATAACAGGAAGCTTCGGTGAACCTGAATATGAAATACAAATTAGTAGAGATGGGAAAAAAGAAACTTATTATGCATGGTTAAGAGGAGAAGATAGACGAGGATGGGTGCAATATAAGAAAGCTATGTATATGTTGAATGAAAAAGATACGGAAAAGCTTTTGGATATATTTCCAAATGTCTCAGAACAAAAAGAAGATGAGATGCAGGTAAGCCCTTTAACAGAAGTAACAAAAAAAGATTTACAGATTACCGCATTTCATATTAAAACAGGCGATCAAAACGTGAATTATACGGTACGGTATACGATTTCACAATCACTATACAATAAGTTAGTGAAGGAGCAAGAATATTATTTGCAACTCAATTTTCCAGAAAAAGTTCAAAAATTAATTGGAGCAAAAGAGAGTGAAATAATTTTAGGTGAAAAAGTAAAGGAAGGGTATAAGCAATATGAATTGCATGCTACTGTTCTGATAAAAAGCGCTTCACAATCACAATTAAAATCATTAGAAACATATTACGAAAATTATGATTTGAAAATATTAAACAGTGAAAAAGAAAAAATAGGTGTGTTTCAAAATATAATTCAGATTGTTAAAGATTATGGTGAAAAAATGAATTTTCAAAGATAAAGTGAGCCTTTAATTAGCCCTTACGGATTGGAATGAATGTAAACTCGTCAAATCTATATGGCCTTTCCTAGGAAATGATAATAGAGAGGGGAAAGCACCCCTCTCTATTACTTTGCTTTTGCAGATGGCTCATTCATTGATTTTCGTGTAATAAGAAAAGAAATCATAAGAGCGGAAAGGATGACAAGGGCAATAAATACGTGATTGGGCAACAAATCTAATAATAATACGTAACTAACGGTATAAAAAATAAGAGTTGAAGCTAAAAACGATAGAGCACCTATTATAAGAGATTGTAAATTCATTTGTGTACACCTCCTTTTATTTATATTTTTGGCTGAAAATGGATTATATAAACATTATTTCTAACAATAGAAAAAAATATGTCATAATAGAGAAAAGAACAAGCTTTGATGAATGAATATGATTCATTAATGAGAGATAAAGGAGAGGAATATGAAAAATAATAAAAAAGGATTATGGGGAATTATTGTTGCGGTAGGTCTATTTTTACTGTCTAAGTTAAAGTGGGTATTTGCAATTTTTAAATTAGCAAAGTTTTCAACGGTATTTAGTATGTTTCTATCGCTTGGCGCATACGCAGTTCTATATGGTTGGAAATTTGGAGTAGCGCTCATTTATTTGTTGTTTGTTCATGAAATGGGCCATTTATGGGCTGCGAAAAGAAAGGGGATCCCGACATCGCCAGCAATCTTTATTCCATTTATGGGGGCCCTTATTGGAATGAAAGAGATGCCGAAAAATGCGAAAGATGAAGCTTACATTGCCTATATGGGGCCGCTTTTCGGACTTCTGTCATTTTTACCGGCGATACCGCTTTATATAATGACGAAAGAGCCATTTTGGGCGCTTGTTATTTTGCTTGGAAGTATGATTAATTTCTTTAATTTAATTCCCGTTTCGCCGCTAGATGGTGGGAGAATTATTTCAGTTGTCAGTACTAAAATTTGGGGAGCAGGCCTTATTTTATTACTTGGCTATTCAATTTACTTTAAAAGTATTTTGGGAGGATTTATTGTTATTATCGGTTGTATGGAGTTATATAGAGTAATAAAGAGAGATGAGCCGATTAAGGAATTAGGGCATAAAATTGATGGGATGAAAGAATATGTTACTAGGCTTGAAGAGGAATTAAAAGAAACGGGTGCTGTACATCGGACTATATACGTGATGCATCATGAGATGAATGCATTAAGACAAAGAGAACGAGAAAAAGAGTTACAAATAGGTGAACTTCAAAAAATGGAAGTGTTAGAGTATCTTTTACCGAAGTTCGAACCGTTAGATTATGTTCCATATGAAGATGAAAAAGATGAGTATACAATTCACATAAGGGAAGCATTTGAAGCGTCAGAAAGAAAATTAAATGAATGGAAAACAGAAAAGGAACAACAAGAAAACTATTATAAAGTGGATGCGAAAACGAAATGGACAGTATTTGCTTGTTATATCGGATTAATGGTTATACTCGGTTACACAGCTTATGAAGGATATATTGTTTTACAAGAACATTTGCCAACGAGAAATGTATAGAAAAATATTGTCGAAATGATAGGAAGAATTAATACAGGAATTATATTTCTACGAGAGAATGTTACAAGTATAGTCATACGTTGCAATATTTTTAGTAGAGAAGGAGTTCTGTGTATGAAGAAATTGTTAAATGTATTAGGTATTATTATCGTGATGATCATTGCGAGTTATAGTCTTATGAAAGTGCTGTTACATTATGCGAATAAGCCTGCTGAGGTAAATACAATAGCTCAAATAGAAGATGTGCAAGAAGAGACAAAAGTGCTAGATTTTATTCGAATGACACATGAAAGCTATAATAATTTCTTAAATTATGGTAAAGCAGAGAATTATACAGACGGGGATTGGAATCAATTTAAGCAATGGTTTCAACAACAAGAACAATCTTTAAAAAATATACATACGGAAATAAAGAATGAAAAAATAAAACGCGATGTAAATAGAAGCTATGAAATTGTAAAAAAAGGTGTGGAACTTCAAAATATTGAGTATGTAGTGTATGCCCACCGTGTATATCATGACTTGGATATTATCGTAAATAAATATAGAGGTGAAACGAATATCTGGGGGTATACGGAGTTTGGCGATGGGAAAGATATAAAAGTAATCGAACAAGCTATACAAACAAAATAATAAGCTAGCTAGAATTCTAGTTAGCTTATTTTCTTTTGTAAATGCAATGTTCATATATTATTCACAAAAACACCGTGTTAATAGTGATTAAAATCACAATCTGCATTATAAGATTCAGTTAAACTAAAAACAGTTAAGGAAATAGAGGAGTGGGATACAATGTTAAGTGCAAAAACAATTGAAATCGTAAAGTCAACAGTACCATTATTACAAGAAAAAGGTGTTGAAATTACAACGAGATTCTATCAAATTTTATTTTCGGAACATCCGGAATTGTTGAATATTTTCAACCATACGAATCAGAAAAAGGGAAGACAACAACAAGCGTTAGCGAATGCTGTTTATGCAGCTGCAACGTACATTGATAATTTAGAAGCAATTATTCCAGTTGTAAAACAAATTGGTCATAAGCATAGAAGTTTAGGGATTAAAGCTGAGCATTATCCGATTGTAGGTACATGTTTACTACGTGCCATTAAAGAGGTCGCAGGTGCACCTGATGAAGTTTTAAATGCATGGGGAGAAGCATATGGTGTAATTGCTGATGCATTCATTAGCATTGAAGCAGAGATGTATGAAGAAGCTGCACATAAAGAAGGTGGATGGAAAGACTTCCGCAACTTTGTGATTGTAAAAAAAGTGAAGGAAAGCGATGTTATTACGTCATTTTATTTGAAACCTGAAGATGGAGGGAAAGTTTCTTCATTCATCCCAGGTCAATATGTAACGATTCAAATCAATATTGAAGGTGAGACATATACACATAATCGTCAATACAGTTTATCCGATGCTCCTGGGAAAGAATATTATCGTATTAGTGTAAAAAAAGAAAAAGGTGTAGATACACCAGACGGTAAAGTGTCTAATTACTTACATGGACATGTAAAAGAAGGAGATGTTTTACCAGTAAGTGCACCAGCGGGAGATTTCGTGTTAAATATGGATTCAACATTACCAGTTGTACTAATTAGTGGTGGAGTGGGGATTACACCGATGATGAGTATGTTAAATACGTTAATTGAACAAGACTCAAAACGTAATGTATATTTTGTTCATGCAGCAATAAATAGTAATACACATGCAATGAAAGAACACGTTAAGGCAGTAGAAAATGAATATGAACAAGTTAAAGCATATACTTGTTATTCTGCACCGACTGAAAAAGATTTAGAAATGAAGAACTTTGATAAAGAAGGTTTCATTGAAAGTGAATGGTTAAAAACTATTATTCCGACAACTGAAGCAGAGTTCTATTTCTGTGGTCCAGTAGCATTTATGAAGCATATAAATGCTGCACTAACTGATTTAAGTGTGAAACAAGAGCATATTCATTATGAATTTTTCGGCCCAGCAACAAGCTTACAATAAGCAAAAAAACGAGGTATTTATTTTACCTCGTTTTTTATTTGTTCTCGTAATAAACGGTTTACTGTTTCACGGCGTATACCTATCAGTTGGCCAATTTCGGTTTGTGTTAATATTTCATATATAGGAATGTCACCTAAATATAGGGTGAACCATTCTTGTAAACGATGAAGACGTTCTTTCGGGGAGACGGTTGTCAATTGATCAATTCGTTGTTGCATCATTCTTAATTTAGATTGCAATTGCATAGCAATGTTAGCATACGATTCGGGATTTGCTTGAAGTCTCTCATACCATTCACTACTAGTGATCGGTTCCACTTCTGTTTTTATTAAAGCGATAGCTGTACCGTGATATTCTTTCGGTGAAATTAAAGAATGATGAGGTATCGTTTCACCTGGAACGATAATGTTGAATAAAAATGGTGTTCCGTTTTCTTCTAGCCGAACTACTTTTAATAAGCCTGTTTTTATAAAGTATAAAGGACCGTCCTCGCCTTGACGGAATAGTACATCTCCTTTGTGTAGAATCAATGTTAGCCCCCCATTAATATGTTTCTATTTCTTCTATTTTAGCGTATATGTATATAGACAATATGCTATTTCAACAGCAATTTCATTGACGAAATGTATGCTATTACAGTAGTATACTATTTAGTGTGTAATAGTACTAGCAATGAATACGCTGTAGGGGGTTTAGTATATTGTTAGATGCGATGAGAATGACGGATATGAGAATTCCGGCGAATGCTATCATTCATGTAGAAGAGATGAAAGGTGGAGTCGTTTTATCCGTTGAAGTAGACGGCCAAATTATTTATACGATGGCTTATGATGAAGAAACAGATAGTTATGCTGAATTATATGATCGAAAGGATAAGAGGGCGTGCCAAGTACATGAAGACTTCATGGGATGGTCACTTCTTCACTAAAAAAGATGTCAATATGACATCTTTTTTTATTAAATCGATAGAATATACAAAGAAATGAAATATAAGGATAAAATTTGTAATAATTGATTTTGCATTGTTAGCACTCTGTAACTGCAAGTGAACTATTTTTTCGCTATCATAAAGATAACAGTCGCAGTTATAGGAGTGGTCAACTTGAAGAAAGTACATATTTCAAATTATATGTTATTATGTGTTTGTTTAATTTTATTTGTTCTCCTCGGAGGATTTTTATATTCATGTGTATAAGAAAAACGCATTCTAAAAAGAATACGTTATAAAAGGGAAATAATGATTAATCTAGTTCCAAGAATAATTAACGTAATACGCAATAAATTAATTACGGCGTTACCACTTAGTTTTGTATTAATGTAAGCCCCGATTTTTCCGCCAATCCATGCACCCGGAATCAGGATTAATGCATAAATCCAGCTGACATTTCCAAGTGAGATGTGAGTTGCAGAACTTACAATTGCTGATAGAAATACGATGAACATTGAAGTTGCTACTGCAATATGTGCTGGGAATGCAAAAAGAAGCATCATTGCTGGAACAAGTAAGGCACCGCCACCAATTCCAAATAATCCAGATATAAACCCAACTATAAAAGCGATAAAGATAGCAAGAAACGGTGGGAATTGGTAGTGTACAGTATTTCCATCATTATCTGTAAAAGAACGCTTAATTACAGACGTATTTGAGAGGGAAAGAGGTTTTAATTTGTCTCGAAGCATAAGTAGAATTGAGACGAATATAAGGAAAATCCCAAAGTATAAAGAAAATGTGTCTTGGTTTAAAAATTTATTTGCCCATGATCCGATAATACCACCAGGGCCGCTTCCGATAAATAAAATAAGTCCACTTTTATAATCTACTCGCTTATGCTTCATGTAAGTAAGGGTGGAAGATAGTCCTGTGAAAACGACTGTTACCATAGAAGTCCCTACTGCAAGTTGTGGTGATAAACTGTGTAATCCAATTAATAACGGAACAATAATAATTCCGCCTCCAAGCCCAACTAGGCTGCCGACTGTTCCGGCGATTAGTCCGATGAAAAGTAACATGATGTATTCCAAAATTGCCAACTCCTCTAAATAACTTATCCATCAATTATTATACACGCTTTTTAATGAGAAATAGGCTTGTTCACAAAAAAGTCGTCTTCCTAGAAAAATAAGGAAGACGACTTTTGATTAGAAAACAAAATGTAATAGGTAGTAAAACAGAGCAGCTAAAGAAGCTGAAATAGGAAGTGTAATAACCCATGTAATTAACATACGTTTTGCAGTTCCCCATTTTACCCCTTTCACACGGTGAGAAGCACCAACCCCTAAAATAGAAGAAGAGATAACGTGCGTCGTACTAACCGGTAAGTGAATGAATGTTGCACCGAAAATAACAAGTGATGATGATAAATCGGCAGCTACACCATTTACAGGACGAATTTTCATAATTTGTCCACCGACAGTTTTAATAATTTTCCATCCACCGACAGAAGTACCAAGCCCCATTGCGATAGCACAAGATAATTGTACCCAGAACGGGATATCGCTAGAAGTATGATAGTTATTAGCCATAAGAGCCATCGTAATGATTCCCATTGCTTTTTGTGCATCATTCGTACCGTGTGTGTAGGCTTGTAATGCTGCAGTGAAAATCTGGAATATACGGAAGTTCTTATTCGTTTTTGTTAAGTTAAAGTTTTTAAATACTACTTTAAAAATACTGTATACGATATAACCAA
This sequence comes from Bacillus sp. LH1, assembly GCF_057924895.1. NCBI lineage: Bacteria > Bacillati > Bacillota > Bacilli > Caryophanales > Bacillaceae > Bacillus > Bacillus sp. LH1. The sequence goes on from NZ_CM175007.1 coordinate 1,459,473, forward strand.
TAACGAAAGCGATAATCGGTGAAATGATTAAAGCTTCAATAATTTTAATAAATCCTTTAAGATTTAGCGAGCTAATCCCAGCGGCCGCAATTGCTGCACCTGCGATTGAGCCGATAATTGCATGCGAAGAACTACTTGGAATACCGTAGTACCAAGTAATTAAGTTCCAAGCTATCGCCGCAAGCAAAGCAGCTAAAATTACAAGAGAACCATTTTGTAAGGCGAATGGATCAACGATATCTTTTGTAATCGTTTTTGCTACACCTGTAAATGTCATTGCGCCTAAAAAGTTCATAATAGCCGCCATAATAATGGCATGTCTAGGCTTTAGAGCTTTCGTTGAAACAGCCGTTGCAATAGCGTTTGCTGTATCGTGAAATCCATTGATAAAGTCAAAAGCTAAAGCGCAAATGACTACTAAAACGGTCAGTATCAAGAGTGTATCCATGATCAAACTCCTTACGCGTTCTTCATAATAATTGTTTCTAATACGTTTGCAACGCTTTGACAGCTATCAGCTACTTCTTCAAGCTCTTCGTAAATCTCTTTAAATTGAATAATCTTAATCGGATCTTTTTCACGAGAGAATAAGTTCTTAATCGCATGACGGCGAATATCATCACACTGTGATTCATAATCCTTAATTTTAATCGCATTTGTACGAATGTCGACTAATTTTTTGTTAGACATTAATTCAACAGAGTTTGCAATCTCAATCGCACATTGATTAATTGCTTCTACGAATTTAATCATGTATTCATCAGCTTCTGTAATAGAATACATTTCGAACAGACCAGCACTGTGATCTAATCCGTCTAATACATCATCCATACTCATTGCAAGTTGTAGGATGTCCTCACGCTCAATCGGAGTGATAAACGCTTTGTTTAACTCCATAATGATTTCGTGAATAAATGAGTCACCTTTTGACTCATACTCTTTCATGCGCATAGAAAACTCTTTTAAATCGCTAGCATTTTTAATTTTATACTCCACGAAAAACTGCGCGCCTTCTTTTAAATTTTCGGAAACATTCATTAACATTTCAGAAAATTTATCTTTTTTTGATTTAAAGACCATTATTGTTACCCCCACAAAAGTAATATATGTAAAATATATTGGCTAATCAATTCTAACAAAAAACTGTCGTTTTTTAAAACATTTTATCGAAAAGTTTACAAAAACTTAACATAACTCTCGTTGTTCTATTAATAATATTAATATCCAATAGTGAATATCTTACTTGTAGAATGTCCTTTTCTTGCAAAAAGTATGAATGCAAAAGAAAAGCTTTACACTATAGGAATGACTACGTTATTATAATAAATTTAAAAGGCGGTATATTCTTCCTTTTAAAAAGAAGAGTGTAAATAAATGAAGGAAGTGAACGAATGAAATTGAAGAACACTCATTTTAAAAAAATGCTTGAGTGGTTCAATAAGAGGAAGAAACTTCGTAATTCATTAATTGTATTGGGAAGTGTATTCGTTACTCTATTTATTGCTGTAAATATAATAATTTCCATTCAAGACATATCTGAATTAAAACAAGCTGTTCCACAACCGACTTTAATTTATGATGCAAATAATGAGGTCGCAACTAAATTAGCTTCTTCGAAAACAGAAGGTGTTAAAAGAAAAGATATTCCTGATATTATGGTTCAGGCAATTGTTGCAGTAGAAGATAAGGAATTTTTTAACCATCATGGTATTTATTATAGTGGAATTATAAGTGCGGTTTTTAAAAATATTACAGCAGGAGAAGTTGTAGCAGGGGGAAGTACAATAACACAACAACTTGCGAAAAATGTATTTCTGACACAAGACCGCACATACTCCCGAAAAATAAAGGAATATTTTTTAACGAAAAAAATAGAGCGCACGTATACGAAAGATGAAATCATTGAAATGTATATGAACCAAATTTATTTTGGTGAAGGTGCTTGGGGTATAAAAAGGGCAGCTAAATCTTATTTTGATAAAGATGTAAAAGATTTAACAATTTCAGAAGCTGCAACGATTGCGGGCTTGATTAAAGCACCATCTGCGTATTCACCTTATAAAAACTTTAACAAGTCAATTGAAAGACGTAATGTCGTATTAAGTTTAATGAAAGAGCAAGGGTATATTTCTGACGAGCAGTATAATAAAGAAAAAGAGAGCGGACTTGTGTTAAAACGTGGCGTTGATGATAAATACAAGGGAAAATACTCTCAATATGTAGACTATATTGTTAGAGAGGCGATGGAAAAGTACGAATTAACACAAAATGAAATTTTAGCGGGTGGTTATCGTATTTATACAGAGCTTGACCCGAAAAAACAACAGGCTGTAGAAGACGTTGTGAATAATGATAGTTATTTCAAAGATAGTGGCTCAGACCAACTTATGCAAACGGGTGTAGTTCTTATGAACCCCAAAACAGGTGGTGTACCAGCTCTAGTTGGAGGCAGAGGGCCGTATCAGTTTTTACAGTTTAACCATGCAACCCAATTAAAAAGACAACCTGGCTCAACGTTAAAGCCTTTGGCTGTATATGTACCAGCGTTAGAACAAGGATATGAAGTATACGATATATTAAAAGATGAACCATTTAACATTAAAGAATATAAACCACAAAATAGCGATCATACTTTTCACGGTGATGTGACAATGTATGAAGCTGTGGCAAAGTCGTACAATGTTTCAGCTGTGTGGCTATTAGAACAAATTGGATTAGATAAAGGATTGAAATCTTTAGAGCGATTTGGTATCCCATTAGTGCCAGAAGATCGTACGTATCCGATTGCTTTAGGCGGTATGCATGTGGGGACATCTCCATTTGTAATGGCTCAAGCATACAGTACATTTGCAAATGATGGAGTCCAAGTGGAAGCTCATGCAATTAGGGAGGTACAAAATGCTGAAGGTGAAACGCTTGGAAAGTGGTATAAGAAAGAGACACGAGTGACGAGCGAGAAAATTTCTCAAAAGATGACATATTTATTAAAAGGTGTTGTCGAAAAGGGAACGGGCGAAAAGGCGAAAGTTAATAATGTTGATACGGCAGGTAAGACAGGAACTACTCAAATTGTAAATGGCCCGAGCACCGGTGCAAAGGATTCATGGTTTGTTGGATACACGCCAGATTTGGTAGGTGCGATTTGGGTAGGATATGATAAAACAGATAGCGATCATTATGTTCCGGGGGGTAGTCAAATTACGACGACAATGTTCCGGGATATTATGAAAAAAGCAAACGCAAATCCAGCTCAAAAAGCATTCCAGTTATCGCTCATATCTGAGGCTGATTATAAAAAACAATTGACTACAATAGAAGAGGAAAAACGAAGAAAAGAAGAAGAGAAGAGAAGGAAAGAAGAGGAACAACAACGAAAACAAGAGCAACAAGAGTGGCTTGATAAAGTGAAAGAATGGATTCCTTCATTTTGGTAAAAGAAAGAGGCGAATAAAAAAATTCGCCTCTTTTTTTGGATGAAAACAAAATAAAATTTTAATCGGTAGAGATTTTTGTCTATCTTAATTAGCTATTAATCCATATCCGTTGAGATACATGATATTACTCATTAAGTACAATATTCGTACTGCCAAAGGATTCGGAATCGTATGTGACGATTATTTTGCCTTTACTAATAGGTTCGTAAGGCAATTCTTCTTCGTAATTACCATTATTTTCATTGTGGATAGAAAGTGTAATTTCATCGATTTTTTTATTTGTATACTGATCTTTAATCGTTTCAGCAATTTGGAGTAACGCCTCGGAACTAGAAGCTTTCGTAATAAGCATTCCTTTTATAACTTTTTTTTCATTATTTGTTGCATTGGAATAAGGGATGTTGCTTTGTTTTGTATACAAAAGTTTGTATGGAACAGTTTTTCTCTCTGCTTTTGATATAGTGGAATATTTTAGAGTTAAAAAAAATCCTACACATAAAATAATGCATACCATAAGAGCAAACCAAATGCGTATTAGTGACATAACTCTCATTTTCATCCCTCTTTCATATCTTTGACTTCATTATTTATCATACAAAAAGAGGATTAAGATAGAGTAAATTTGAGGTAAAGAAACGTAAAGAAGGAGCACTTATCCTCCCAAATAAGTGCTCCTTTCTATATAAAGAGAGATTTAATGCACGGTTAAACGATACATATTATTATAAATATATTTTTCAAGTGAAAATTAGTAAATTCGGAATACAGATAGTGTTGCAGTTGTATCGCCCGTGTTTGGAATAGAAATAGTGTTTGCTGTAGGTTGTACAGAAATTGTTGTACCAGCTTGTAAAGTAACGATTGTAGAGAACGATACAGCACTACCGATAACGTTAGTTGAGAAATTACGAGTAGGTGGTTGGCCGTTGAATGAAATACCGAATCCAAACGGTGAAGATCCTGGGAAAGTTGTAGATGCTGAGAAACTAATATCATATACGCCTGTTTCTAAAACTGTTAGAGTATCTGTAGTGTCATTGAAATCGATATTATTTATTTCGAAAACTTGGTTGAATTGGATATTCATTCCAGGTGATATTGTTTGAGCATTGGAGTTTCCGATTGCTGCGATCGTTACAGGAATTGGCGTACCCGCTGGTCCAGTAGCGCCAGTAGCACCTGCTGGTCCTTGGATACCTTGAGGTCCAGTAGCGCCAGTAGCACCCGCTGGTCCTTGAATACCTTGAGGCCCAGTAGCACCAGTAGCACCTGCTGGTCCTTGGATACCTTGAGGTCCAGTAGCGCCAGTAGCACCCGCTGGTCCTTGAATACCTTGAGGCCCAGTAGCGCCAGTAGCACCTGCTGGTCCTTGGATACCTTGAGGTCCAGTAGCGCCAGTAGCACCCGCTGGTCCTTGGATACCTTGAGGTCCAGTAGCGCCAGTAGCACCCGCTGGTCCTTGAGCACCTTGCGCACCAGTAGCGCCAGTAGCACCCGCTGGTCCTTGGATACCTTGAGGTCCTTGAGGTCCAGTAGCGCCAGTAGCACCAGTAGCACCTTGCGCACCAGTAGCACCAGTAGCACCAGTAGCACCAGTAGCACCTGCTGGTCCTTGGATACCTTGAGGTCCTTGAGGTCCAGTAGCGCCAGTAGCACCCGCTGGTCCTTGGATACCTTGAGGTCCTTGAGGTCCAGTAGCGCCAGTAGCACCCGCTGGTCCTTGAGCACCTTGCGCACCAGTAGCGCCAGTAGCACCTGCTGGTCCTTGGATACCTTGAGGTCCAGTAGCGCCAGTAGCACCCGCTGGTCCTTGAGCACCTTGCGCACCAGTAGCGCCAGTAGCACCTGCTGGTCCTTGGATACCTTGAGGTCCAGTAGCGCCAGTAGCACCCGCTGGTCCTTGAATACCTTGAGGTCCTTGAGGTCCAGTAGCACCTGCTGGTCCTTGAGCACCTTGCGCACCAGTAGCGCCAGTAGCACCCGCTGGTCCTTGAATACCTTGAGGCCCTTGAGGTCCAGTAGCACCTTGAACACCTGCTGGTCCTTGAGCACCTTGAGGTCCTTGAGGTCCAGTAGCACCTTGCGCACCCGCCGGTCCTTGAGGCCCGGTAGCACCCGTAGCACCCGCCGGTCCTTGAGGCCCAGTAGCACCCGTAGCACCAGTAGCGCCAGTAGCGCCAGTTGCTCCTCCACCTCCAAGACAACCTGATCCGTATTGAACTAGGATAGTTTGGATCTCTGTTATGAGTCTAACTAGTTTGTCAATCGTACAACAATCTACTTTGAATAACTTAGCGATATACAATAAATAATTAAGCAAGCTTTGTAGCTCAACGTACAATGCTCCGCACGAGAAAGGTGTTGTTCTTAAAATAGTTAATAGATTAGCAATAATAGAATTTCCAATTTGTTTTTGTGCTGGAGATAAATCTAAGCAATTGAGGAATTTTTGTAAGTTATTTAGGGCAGCGATCAAGTTATTGATATTATTTTGAGAAGGGTTTTGAAAGACAGCTTGAATAGCTTGGCCAAGAGCTTGAAGAAGTCTAACGAATTCTGTAAGTTCGGACTTAGAGATGTTAATGTGACTGCAAGTTCTGACTTCACAACAATCATTACCATAAAATACTTTTCCTTTATTTTTATTGTTCATCTTTTCATTCCTTTCTTTCATAGAATCAATAGTCATTACTATATATTAAAATGAAATTTCTACTAAATCCGTGCTGGACAAACTACCATTTCTAAAAAAATAAGAAATCGGCCCAGCTAGCAAAAAATAAGTAAAATATAGAGAAGGTTTTATATAATGTAAAGAAGAAAAGTTCAACATAAAAACTGCATGTCAATTGTTGAAGGATGTAACAATTGACATGCAGTTCGTGGATTGGATTTTATTTGTATTGATTTAATCTTTCAAGGGCTGTTTTAGGTAAGATTGGAATTGAAATAGTAAAAGTAGTACCATCTTCATTACTAGTCATTTTTAATGTACCGTTATGATTTTGAATAATTTTTTTCGTTACTGACAAGCCCAAACCTGTGCCGGAATCTTTTGTTGAGAAGAATGGATCAAAGATATAGTCTTGAATCGCTGGTGGAATACCAGTCCCATTATCAGTGAAAGTAATACGAACAAAATTATCTAGGCGGTAACTAGTGATTTGGATAGAAAGTTTTTTTTCTCCTTGAGCATCGACAGCGTTCTGGAATAAGTTTAAAAAAACTTGCACAAGTTCATGACGATCAATATGAACTAATATATCATCTAATTCGGTAGAAAAATTATAATCAATTGAAATGTTATGTAAAAAGACTTCGCTAGCTAGTAACTGTTGAATATACTCACGTAAAAATGTATTAATGGGAAAGGGTTCTCTTTTAAATTCACGTGTTTTTGAAAGAGATAAAAATTTTGTAATGATACTATTTGCTCGATCTAATTCAGGAATAAGTAAATTTTTAAATAGTTCTTTATTAGATGGAGAAACACTTTCTTGTAAAAATTGTAAGTATCCTCGTACTGTTGTAAGAGGATTTCGTACTTCGTGTGCAATTCCAGCTGCGATTCGCCCTGCTAACGAAAACTTCTCTGCATCACGTTCTGTATTTAAATAATGAAAGACACTAATAACTCTAAAAATCTCCCCGTTATAATCACGAATAATTCGGTTATTTATAATGCCATAGTTTTTGTCTAAAACTTCTTCATTATATAGTTCTGTTCCCGTTTTTAATGTTTCAATCGCTTTAATTTTTTCTTCCGGCAAGTTTAGTAATTGTTGAATCGGTTTTCCGATAATATCATTTCGTATTACACCGAAATCATCTGCAGCAACTTGATTACATAAAGTAATATTCCCTTTATTATCGACAAAAGTTACATGATGTGAAAAGGCATCAAAAATATGTACAAAGTGTTTTTCGAGTTGTTCAAATAAAAATAATGAATCACAAGTAAGTTGAAAATGAGCCTCTTTATTCTCTTTTGGTATTTCTTGAATGGAATGGGTTGTTCTAGTTTTCTTTATTCGTAAACCAATATGTGGATTTTTGTATGTGAAATGATGTGGTAATTGATTCACAAGTTCTTCATAAAAACGTACTTTAGTTTCTAGTTCTTCAATTCGTTTTTCATGAGATACAGTAGCATCGTTTGGAAGCATAAATAAATAACCCCTCATTTTAAAAATTCTTCCATATAGTATATCATATTTTTATAAGGATACTCTTAAAGAAAAGGCTACATGATGCAAAGTGTTTGGAAAGTGAATAGAAGATGAAGTTAAAAAGGGAGGGGTATATGTGCTGTTTATTGGAGTGACAGGATGGGGAGATCATGATTCTTTATACATAAATCCCTATGAAAATAGAAATAAATTACGAACATACAGCGAGTATTTTCCTATAGTAGAAGTGGATAGCTCATTTTATGCGATGCAACCTGCACGAAACTATACAAAATGGGCAATGGAAACACCGAAAGATTTTTCTTTTATCGTAAAAGCATATCAAGGAATGACAGGACATATGAAAGGTGAAATTCCTTTTTCTACGTTCGATGAGATGTTTGATGTATATAAACAATCTATTCTTCCTTTAATTGAAGCTGGTAAATTAAAAACGATTTTATTTCAATATCCACCATGGTTTGATTGTAAAAAGAAAAATGTAGATTTTCTTCGATATACGAAAGAAAAAATGGAAGGTTTACCATGTGCAATAGAATTTCGAAATCAAACATGGTTTTATCCAGAAATGAGAGATAGGACGTTACAGTTTCTAGAACAAGAGAAATGGATTCATACAATTTGTGATGAACCACAGGCTGGGATAGGTTCTGTGCCACTCGTGTTAGAGGTTACGAATTCAGACATGGCATTAATACGTTTTCACGGTCGAAATGTTCATGGTTGGCTTGATAAAGGGGAAAACTGGAGAGCAGTTCGCTGTTTATATCGCTACAACAATAAAGAACTGGAAGAATGGGGTGAACGATTAGAGCAATTAAAAAAGAAAACAAAGGATATATACGTACTGTTTAACAACAATTCAGGTGGGGATGCAGCAGATAATGCGAAACAGCTTATGAAAATGATGAACATTACATATGGTGAGCCGAAGCCGGAGCAATTAAATTTTTTTGAATGATAATAAACAAGAAAGGCACTGTACAAACAGGGGGAATGTACAGTGCCTTTCTATATGAAAAAGAGGGGTAACAATGTTACTGAGCGTTTGGTTGATTCATCAATTGTTGGCTTCATAATAAATGATAATGGTTATCATTATCATTGTCAATGGTTTTTCTAAAAATATATAAAAAACTTTGTATATTTTAAATAGAGATAAAAAAAGAACAGCATTAATGCTGTTCTTTTCCGTTGACGAATTGTTGCAAATCAAAAGGAGTTATCGCCTGGATAAATTCTTTTGAGATAAGTGTTTGAACGAGAGTGCTCTCAGAGATAGAAGCACCTGTTTTCTTTTCATAAGCTTGTTTTAATAAATCAAGTTTTTCAGCCGTTTCTTTTGGTAATTCAATTGTAAGTGTGTTCATAATTTCTCCCCCTTATTATTAGAGTACCACTACAGTATAGGAGAGACAAGAAAAGAGAATATGAAATATAAAAAAGGTTACCAAATTTTCAAATGGTAACCTTTTTTATGTATAAGAGTTATTAAGCAATACCGATATACTTTAAAGTTTTTGATGGAGTACTGTGATCAAAGAAGTGTTGTAAAAATGCAATATCAACACCTGATTTGTATGCACAATAACCCCAAGTTTTTCGAAGTGTATGTGAGCTAATCCCTTCTAATCCAACTTCTTTTGCAGCTTTGTTTAAAATGTACCATGCATGTTGTCTCGTAATAGATTTTGTTCCTTTTTGAGATTTTAATAATGGTTCATTACGTTTCCAAGTTTTACGTTCTTTCATGTAGTCTTCGATTGCGTGCTGTAAGTCTTCATTTACAGCAAACCATTTATGTTTCTTCACTTTTTCATTGTAAAATAAAATGGAATGGCGAACATTTTCATTTTCATCAATTACATCACTAACTTTTAATTGTAAGATTTCACTTACTTTTAAGCCAGAATTTACAGCTAATACGAATAATAAGCCATCACGTTTCGAAGATTGTAAAAGTATATTTTTGATAGTTTCTAATTGTTTTTCATTTTGAATAGGTTGTCCTGCTTGTTTCATTTCACGCACTCTCCTCTTTTATATGTGTAAAGGAAAGGATTAACTTGTTTCTTACTATAAAGGGAGAGTGTGAATTTCATGTGAACTCCTAGTGAAATTAAGACAAATTATTTGACTTCTTTTACTTTTTGTAAATTGAAATAGAATACAACACTGTTAGTCGTATTATACACACCGTATTCGGCATGATGGAGGTCTAAAATGTTTTTTACAATAGATAATCCGAGACCGGTACCTCCAGTGTGACGGCTACGTGATGCATCTAGACGATAGAAGCGATCCCAAATTTTTTCAAGACTTTCTTCAGGGATAGGGTTTCCTGTATTCTCGATTTCGACTTTTACGGTATCTTCTGCTTCTATAATGGAGACTTGTATTTTTTCTCCCTCTGGCGTATAACGGATTGCATTACTTAGTAAGTTCACAACTACTTGCTCAATGCGACTGCGATTTGCTTTAACAAGTATAGAAGGGTCTGCATCGATGTTCACTTGTAAATGTTTTTCTTCCATGCTAAATAATAATTTTGTGTAGACTTGTTGCGTTAATTCACCGATTGAGAACGTCGTCATATCTAGTTTGTAAGTACCAGATTCCAACTTTGCTAATTCTAACATTTCAACAATCAGCCTGTTCATATTTTCTGTTTCTTCTAAAATAACATCAGTATAATACGAAGTATCCTTACTAACACCATCTTTAATTCCTTCTGCAAAACTTCTAATTACACTTAGCGGTGTTTTTAATTCGTGTGATACGCCAGAAATGAATTCTTTTCTTGTTTTTTCTAATTGACGTTCACGTTCAATATCTTGTTGTAACTTTGTATTAGCAACATTTAATCGATCGATTCGATCTTTTAAATTTACAGATAATGTATTGATACTGCCAGAAAGCCCGCCAATTTCATCGTCAGCTGTAACAGGTAATTTCTCGCTGAAATCAAAATTAGCCATTTTTTTTGTAACACGATTTATTTTAATTAATGGCTTAACAATGATTTTTGAGTAGTAGAAGGATAACAAAATAATTACGAGAAACACGATGATTAAGGCATAGACATAATAATCTTTTAAAACGAGCATCGCTTCATTAACAGGCTGCAAAGATGCTATCGCAAAAGCGTATTCTGTAATCCTTCCATTTTCTATAATCGGTTTTACAAAGATACTATTTTTTATATTTTCTCCGCCATCTAATATGAAAGTACTTAATTGGTTCGAGTTAGAAGTTCCCTCTCTAATCATATCTGCAAAATATTGAACGGCTTGTAATGTTTCAATATCATTTGCAAGACGAACCTCCGCTTTGGATGGGAGCTGTAACTTAGTTATAACACCTGTAAAGACGATTCGAGTTGTAGATTTGTATCGGCTTGCAAGTCTGTTCTTAGAAGGGTTACCATTAATTGACTGAAAATCCGAATAGAAATGTTCGTTCTGCCATTGATTATAATTCGTTCCTAATTTTTGTGGTGTGATTATATTATTCTCTTGTACGACTCCATCAACATTGATCATTACATCTTTTTTTAAACCTAAATTTTCGAATTTATTATATTCTTCTGGTGTTAAAAGATTGTTGAGTGGAATGGAATACTGTTTATTATTATTGGGATTAAATACATCGATATAGTAATTGTTATCACTTTTAATAATACCGTTAGAATCCAAAAACTGCATATCGGCATTTGTTTTATCATGAAATTCTTGTTTTAGTTTTCTAACCTGCTCATAACTTTTATCACTTTTATCATAATTATCTACGAATTTTTCAAAAGCAGTTTGGACTGTTTTTACTTTCTTATTAATATAAAATTTCTCTAAAAATAGAGATTGTCCTAGGAAAAAAAGTAGGAATATGATTGTAAATAAAGTGGATGTTAATAAAAATAGTTTAAAGACAATACTTCTGTTTTTCACTGCGTCACCTCTTATGAGAAATACTGTAAATGATTTCTTTATCCCGTTAAATTCGATTGGTTCAACTAATAATCAGTGGGGGATGGAAAAAACCTCCACTGATTAAAGTTTCACTTCATTATAACAAACGTTACAAGAAAGTAGAGGGGAGAAATCTGTCTCTTTATAAAGTAGTTATTTATAAAAAGTCACATAAAAAGAACTCGCCAGACGTATGACAAGTTCTTTAGTGTATTATTGTTGAATTGCTGCATCTAAAGCGATTTCAATCATTTCGTTAAATGTAGTTTGACGCTCTTCAGATGTTGTTTCTTCGCCAGTGAAGATGTGATCGCTAACTGTTAATACAGATAATGCATTTACACCGTATTTCGCTGCTAATGTGTAAAGAGCAGTTGTTTCCATTTCTACTGCTAATACACCGTAATCTCCAAGTTTTTTAACTATGTCCATGCTTTCACGATAAAACACATCTGCTGTTAAAACGTTACCGACACGAACGTGTAATCCTTTTTCAGTTCCAGCATCATAAGCTTTCTTTAAAAGGTCAAAGTTTGCAGCTGGTGCAAAATCAAATCCTGGGAATGTTAAACGGTTCATATTAGAATCAGTACAAGCCGTCATTGCGATAATAACATCACGAACTTTTACATCTTTTTGAATTGCACCGCAAGTTCCAACGCGAATTAAATTTTTAACTCCGTAGCTTTGGATTAATTCGTTTACATAAATAGAAATAGAAGGAACACCCATACCTGTACCTTGAACAGATACACGTTTTCCTTTATAAGTTCCAGTGAAACCTAACATACCACGCACATTATTATAGCAAGTAACGTCCTCTAGAAATGTTTCAGCGATATATTTTGCACGTAATGGATCACCAGGTAATAGAATAGATTCAGCGATTTCGCCTTGTTTTGCTTCGATATGTACACTCATAAAAAAGTCCTCCTTATAATGTATTGATAGAAATCAATATCATTTGCATTATACACTACGAATCCTTTCAATTAAAATCTTTTTATTATTTGTAATATGTGCAAAATAGGAGGATTTCATAAATCATAATCTAGAATATATATCTTAAGAAGTTTTGTATGAATAGAGACAATAAAAATGGTAGGTGATGTTTTGAAAAATCTTGTCATTGGGCTTATTGCGTTAGTACTTATTGTGGCAGGAGGATTTTACATAAAAAAATATCAAGAAAACGAAGAGACTGTAGGAGATGTTCAGGAAGTAAAGTGGGATGTTTCAAATGGAAAGGGAAATGAGAAAGTAGATATTGTATTTCAGTTGTTAAACAACAAGAATAATGAAATTCGTGGTGTAAATGATCAAATGCGGGCAGTGATTGTAGATGGACAGTTAAAAAACATACAACAAATTAAACCCACATTTGCAGGGAACGGGTCATATAAGTTATCTTCCAAAATAGCAAAAGACGAAGAATATACAATATTTTTATACGAAGACAAAAATAAGTCCGTAGAGTCATTCGCTAGGAAGAATTTTGGTAGAACGAAAGAGGAGAACAATAAGAAAAAAGTGAAATTTCCAATCGACAGTGTACTTACAAAAAAAATAGGAGAGTATGAAGTTTCTCTTTTATTTGGCGCATTACATCCGAATGAACCAGTTACGTTAACATTTCAGTTTCAAGCGAAAAAGGGTGAAAAATTGAAATTGCATTCAGAGAGAGGAGAAGTAGAGTCACTCTATATAGTGGATGAAACGAAGGAGAATTTTTTATACGCTATGCCTGTAGATACGGATGAGCAATTACAATACCGAATTACATTTCCTGCCGAGGGCACGTATAAAATGTGGGGGAATTTCTATATAAATGGTAAGAAGTATGAAAAAGAATTTATTGTACAAGTTCAAAAAAGAAAAAGCAGCTAAGAATTTAGCTGTTTTTTCTTTTTCCTATTAATTTTGTTACAGAGAGCATTGTAATTGGTAAAGAATGATTCTTCCTAAATGCTAAATATTTACCGCTCCATGCTGGTTTATATTTTTCTTTAAAATGTCGTAATCCGCTGAAACTATACGTATAACGAACGTTATTAAAGATTGCAGCAGCCACTCGTTCAGACCAGAAAGACTGTGTGGATAAACCAACATTTGAAAGTGGTGCCATACCGATATTAAAGGAGTGGTATTCATTTTCTTTTGCCCACTGGAATAAGTGGATGAAAATTGCGTCCATAATGCCGCTAGGCGCATCTGGATAATATCGCATTAAATCGACAGATAATGATCCGTTTTGATATACAGGCATGAATGTTGTGAATGCAATAATTTTTCCATCCGCATCAGATAATGTTGCGATAGGAGCGCGACTAATATATTCACGATCGAAGTATCCGAGTGAAAAACCTTTCTCTTTTTTTCCACCAAGCCATGCATCTGAAACTTTTCTTAACTCTTCATATAATTCGTCGGAGAAAGGTGGCTCATGAATAGAGAATGTATAGCCTTCTCTTTCAAAACGGTTGAAAGTAGCTCGCATGCCAGCGCGTTTCTTTCCTGTTATTGTAAAGGTATTTAAATCAACAACAGCTTCTTCACCAAGCTTAAAGAAGTTATAACCAAAATCGTGGTATAAACTCATCCATTTACTTTCAATTTGATAGAATACACAAATGTATCCAAATCGATCAGCCTCAGCTAAAAACTCTTGCAATACAGTACGATAGGAGGAAGGGTCCCCAATTGGATCACCCAGTACAATAAGTCGTTTTCCAGTTATTGAGAAGAGAATGAGTGCTTTTCCATCACTACTGAAAAAGAACTGTTTATCTCCTAAAAAACCTAAATGACTAAGTACATTTCCACCATGTTCATCTAAGAAGTTTTGTAATCGTTTATCATTAGCTGGTTGCCCGGGAAATTCATTTCGATAACGATTTGCAATGAGTGAACCAATTAGTAAAAAAGTAGGAACAAAAAAGGCAGCTGCTAATGCACTTCGTTTTACTTGTGTAATATTACGAACGACAAAATCAGGTTTGAAAGCTTCTTTTGCACCTGCAAATAAAATACCTAAGTTTTTATATAAATATAACGTTACAAGTAGGAATATAAAAACTTTTACAATATCGGAAAGTGAGACTTCCATTTTCTCACGTACAAACCTTTTACGAAGCATATACAATACAGCGAGTACGATTAATAAAATAAAAGTTTCTTCAACATCAATTCCTTTTAGTGTGTTAAAAATAGCCGCTCCAATTAAAGATACAATCGTCATATAATAAGAACGTTTTGTTCCGTAATATATCCCCCGCGAAAGAATGAGGAGGAGAATACCGAATGTTAGCGATAAGCTAAAAGAAAATTGAATAAGATGTTTTGGAGCTAGAATATGTAAGGCGTGTGCCCGATTTATACTTGTCGGTAGAATGGTTGATAAAATAACCATTAAGCCAGCAAATACTGTTAAAGCAGCAGATGCCCAAGAACCTAACTTTCCTAGAAAGTCACGCTGCAAAGTCCATATAACACCAGTTGTCTCTAATGCAGGCGCAATAAAAGGTTTATCTTCAAACTTTTTAATGGCTACTCCTGTCATTTCAAAAGCTGCAAAAATGAGACCAAGGCAGAAGGGCAAGATGTAATAGACGAGACGATATAATAACATAGCAGGGAGTAAAACACCTGTATCGATGCCGTATTGCCCAAGCCCAGTTAAGAAGACAAGATCAAATGATCCAAGGCCACCAGGAACAAGACTAACGACACCAGCTAAAGCAGCAATAACATATACGCCTAAAAACTTTTGGAATTCGATTTCAATGCCAAATAATAGTAATATGACGTACATAACAATACCAGCAGATACCCATTCGACTAATGAAACTAATGAGTATAAAACAGTTGGGTTTTTCTCCTCTTCTTCTTGTTCCTCTGTTTGCGTCGCTTTTCTATTTTTTAATTTAGAAAATCCGATATATATAGGGACGAAAAGAGCGAAGAAGATAAGAACAGGCCATAGCCATGGTTTTTCATGCAAAATAAATCTCGTGTCTAATATTCCGATAAGACCAAGAAATGAAAGAATGGCTAATCCATTAATAAAGGCAGTTGTCATCCAAGCGATACTTTTAATAAGTTTTCCATTTTCTTTTATATATGGACGATAAAGCATTGTGCGTACGCCGGCTCCAACAAGACCACCAAACCCGATAAATCCATTTAAAGTATTAGCAATCCACGAGATACGGAAAATCTTTTGGACAGGAATGTCAGCTTTTAAGTAACGAAGCATAACATAGTCATAAAAGAACATTGTTGATACAGCGAATGCACCAAGTGTAATTGCTAAAAAGACTCCTCCAGTTGGAATGTTTTTAATTGTATCAATCGCTTCTAAAAAAGAAATGCCCGCTAATTCTTTTTTTGCTTGAAAGAATACAATTGTTAATACAACAAATGGGAAGATAATTTTCCCGATTTGTAAGAAACGTTTCCATGAAAACGACATAAATACAACTCTCCTTGTATAAGAAAACTGAGACAATAATATTATTATGACAAACTTCAAGAAAAATAAAAAGGTAATTTCCTGTATAGGGGAGCTATTTTTTATATAGGTATATTTAAAAGAATATTTTGTTTATCAGAAAATTAAGTTAGAATAAGGTGAAAGAAGGTTGAGGGGGGAGTATATGATTATAAAAGGTTACGTAGGATATGAGTTAGAAAAAGAGAAACCTAATACATCAGAAGATTTTTTTAACAGATCTGAAGTGACATATATATTAAATGGTAAAGAGAAAACTTTTTCGGTTTTATACGTTCGATATTTTGAAGAAGTTTTACAAGAAATTACTCCTTTTGAAGGAAATCCAGTGTATAAAGTAGAAGAACAAAACATATATTTGCGCGATATTGTAGCGATATGTTGTTTAATGAAAGATAAGGAGCTTCGTGCGCAAAAACGTTTGTATTTAAATAATATGGAAGAATTTCAACAATATTTTGATGAGGGAACGGTGTCGAAAGTACAAGAAATATTGGCTGAATTACATAAAAATAAAAGAGTAGAAATAGCGTGAAATGGCAAAGGAGAGAGAAAAAATGTCTAATTTTATGGTTGAAAATCAAACAGAACAAGTTTCTATATTTTTAGAAGATGCTATTAATTTAATAACCAATTATGTAAATTATCATACGTTACCTTCTTTATTAGAGGAAACACCAGCAGGGAATGAGCGATATTATAAAGGGTTATTAGCATCAATGAGACGACTTCTCGTTTTTTGCGAAGAAGGACAGGATGCATGTTTTGTTTTGTTGAATAGCCAGCCATTTCGAAAAACAGCAGCTGAAAAAATTTTATATAAGATTTACCATCAAGTAATTGCAGAGTTTTTTTCACCGAAGAGTGATCATTGGTATGAAAATAGTCGGTCTGCATATACAGGGAAAAATTCTATCGTTTTTCAACAAACACCACCTGCATCTTTAGAGCAAGTGATGAAGAGTTTAGAAGGTAAATTTCAATTGATGCGTGAAGAACTAGAATATTATGAGACGGATTATCAGACAAAGATGTTACACAAATATTGATTGAGGAAAAGAAGCTAAGGTGACTTAGCTTCTTTTCCTTTTGTACAGTTATATAAGGGATTTTCATTGAATATAGTTAAGTGGATAGCATTAGGGAGGTGCAACATGAATCAGCAAGGTGTATTTACAGATTACTTTCATGAAGTAGAAAATTGGTGTGAAAGTGTTCTTCACGTATTAGATAGTCGCGCAATGGAAGTGTATGATGTCCATATGCTTGCTTATAAAATTCAGACGTTATTAGAGCGTATGAAAGAGCATGAGTATGAAACAGATGCAGAGTTTATGTATGAAATAAGCGATGATGTAGAACATATTCAGCATCACTTGCAGGAAGTATTTATGCAAGAAGAAGAGGAATATGAATTATATGAAAGAGGGGATAGTGAACGAGCTGTCCCAATTGGAGGACATACACTCCCGCCATTACCTTATCCATATAATGCGTTAGAACCGTATATTTCTAAAGAAATTATGATGTTACATCATGATAAACATCATCGGAGTTACGTGGAAGGATTAAATAAAGCAGAGAAGATGATGGAAGAAGCGAGAAAAACAAATAAATTTGATTTAATTAAGCATTGGGAAAGGGAAGCGGCTTTTCATGGGTCAGGTCATTACTTACACACGATATTTTGGAATAACATGAAAAAAGACGGTGGTGGAAGTCCAAGAGGAACTTTTTCACAACAAATTGAACAAGATTTTGGGAGCTTTTTACGTTTCCAAAAACATTTTACAGAAGCAGCCTCTAAAGTAGAAGGTTCAGGCTGGGCAATTCTCGTTTGGGTACCCCGGTCTGGAAGGTTAGAAATTTTGCAAAGTACACTTCATCAATTATTTACACAATGGGATACGATACCGCTCCTTGTACTAGATGTCTGGGAACATGCGTATTATTTACAATACCAAAATCGAAAAGATGAATATATTAAAAACTGGTGGAATGTTGTAAATTGGCCTGATGTAGAAAAAAGGTTTGAAACTGCGAAACAAATTGAATGGACACCATATTAGACGCAAATTCTCTGCGTCTTTTTTAATGGAAGTAGAAGGAAGATTTCGTTCATATTTTAAAAGGCCAAGCATACACTTGTACAAAAAGTGCCAAAAGGACGTGGGGGGAAATATGAGACGAATTTGTGTAATCATTACGCTTCTTATGATGTATGCAAGCGTTATGCCGATTCCTACATATGCAAAGATAAACAGCAATGTTAGTGCTCGAAATGCTGTATTAATGGAGCAACAGTCTGGTCGTGTATTATACGGAAAGGCAGAACATGAGCCTCAAAAAATTGCTAGTATAACAAAAATTATGACCGCCTTATTAGCTGCTGAATCAGGGAAGATGAAAGAAATGGTATCAGTTAGTAATGAAGCGGTGAGGGTGGAAGGATCGGCAATCTATTTAAAGCCTGGACAAAAAGTGAAGTTAGAAGATTTAGTATACGGACTCATGCTTAGATCTGGTAATGACGCAGCGCAAGTAATTGCTGAAAGTGTGGGTGGGAGTATAGATGGATTCGTATATTTAATGAATCAAAAAGCGAAAGAAATTGGAATGAAAGATACGCACTTCTCAAACCCTCATGGCTTAGATGGAGATGGATCACATTATTCGTCGGCTTACGATATGGCATTATTAACGAAATATGCAATGGGAAACGAGACATTTAAGAAAATCTTTGGAACCAAAACATATAAATCAGATTCTTGGGATTACCCGTGGAAAAATAAACATAAGCTGGTAACGTCTTATTATGAATTTGCAACAGGGGGAAAAACAGGCTTTACGAAGAAAGCTGGGCGAACGCTTGTTACAACGGCATCAAAAGGTGGACTAGATTTAATTGTCGTAACTTTGAGTGCCTCTAGTGATTGGGATGATCATATGAATTTGTTTGATAAAGGTTTTGACCGTTTCAAACAAACGAAAGTTTTAGGACAAGGAGCAATTGCTGAAATAAATGAAAAGAAGTATGCCAACCATGTTTATACGAAAAATAGTTTTTCGGTACCGTTAACTGAAGAAGAAAAAAAGAACGTAGTATTAAAAGTTGAACTCGATAAAAGTACAAAACTTACGGATGGAGTAAAGGTTGGGAAGACAGACATTTATGTTGGTAATGAAAAAGTTGGAGAACGGAATTTATTTTATAGTAAACGAAAGTTAGTAGCTACAACGGGACTTTACTGGAATAATGTGAAAGAAATTTTTTCTTACATGATAGGTGTTGGGAACGATGGTTAATCTCGTATGGGTAGCGATGGCTGTCATTGGGATTGTATACGCCATGATAAATGGAACGATGGAAGAAGTGAATAAAGCTGTATTTGACGGAGCAAAAGATGCGGTAACGATTTGTATAGGACTTATTAGTGTTTTAGTATTTTGGCTCGGTTTAATGAAAATTGCAGAGGAAGCTGGATTGTTAAAAAAATTAGTTACACTTTTTATGCCGATAGTAAAAAGGTTGTTTCCAGAAATACCAAAGGATCATCCGTCTATGGGATTTATTCTATCAAATATGATGGCAAACTTTTTTGGTCTAGGTAATGCAGCGACCCCTCTTGGTATTAAAGCGATGGAACAACTGAAAGAGTTAAATGGAGGAAAGGATTCGGCGAGCCGTTCTATGGTGACGTTTCTAGCATTAAATACATCAGCTATTACATTAATTCCTACGACAGTCATTTCCATTCGAATGACGTATGAATCAGCGAATCCTACTGAAATTGTTGGGGTAACATTTATTGCACAAGTACTTTCTATGATTGGAGCAATTTGGATTGACCGCTATTTTTACCGAAGAAGGAGTAGAAAGGGGCGGAAAAAATGAGCATTGTAAATACAATTTCCTTATGGGTAATCCCTTGTGTAATTGGTTTTATCCTTTTATATGGCACAATAAAGAAAGTGCCGACGTATGAATCGTTCGTTGAGGGAGGAAAAGAAGGGATTCAAATTGCAATTTCCATCTTACCGTTTATGGTTGGAATGCTTGTGTCTATTTCTATATTCCGGTCTTCAGGTGCGTTAGATGCAATGATATCGGTAATGAAGCCAATGTTAGATTTGATCCATGTTCCAGCAGAAATTGTACCCTTAGCACTTATACGCCCTATTTCAGGCTCTGCTGGTTTAAGTATTACGACCGATTTAATTGCAACATATGGGCCAGATTCGTTTATTGGGAGATTGGCTTCTACGATGCAAGGGAGCACAGATACGACTTTCTATATTTTAACTGTATATTTTGGAGCGGTTGGGATTAGAAAAATGGGGGATGCACTAAAAGTAGGACTTTTTGCAGATTTAATCGGAATTATATGCTCAATTGTGTTCGTTTCTTTATTGTTTCAGTAATACTATTCATTTTTTACGCTATTTCGCTTATAATACGTATACGACCACTATTAAGGTGTAGCTTAATAGTGGTTTTTTTATGTGGTATTTTTGACAAAATGATGAACTTTTATTGTGAGAAATATGAAAAATATGGACAATAATAAAGGGTAAAAACATGATTTGACCTTTATATGTTTATTATCATCGCTATGTTGTTTAAGTAAGATGAAGCGAATAGCCGTAAAGCGTATGCGGTTGCCAAGTCTTTCTAATGTAAGGTAAGATAAATTCGAGGTGAAAAAAAGAAATGGAACGATTACAAAAAGTGATTGCGCAAGCAGGTATTGCATCGAGAAGAAAGGCTGAGGAATTAATTCAGCAAGGAAAAGTGAAAGTTAATGGAAAAATAGTGAAAGAGTTAGGGACAAAAGTAACTCCTCAAGATAAAGTAGAAGTAAATAATATCCCTCTTGAAAAAGAAGAACCTGTTTATTTTTTACTATATAAACCAACTGGCGTAATTTCAAGTGTATCAGACGATAAAGGAAGAAGTGTTGTAACGGACTTTTTCCCGGAAATTACACAACGTTTATTCCCAATCGGACGCTTAGATTATGATACGTCTG
The DNA here is from genome assembly GCF_057924895.1 of Bacillus sp. LH1. Classification (NCBI taxonomy): domain Bacteria; kingdom Bacillati; phylum Bacillota; class Bacilli; order Caryophanales; family Bacillaceae; genus Bacillus; species Bacillus sp. LH1. Next base: position 1,480,602 of record NZ_CM175007.1, read on the forward strand.
GCGTATTATTAATGACAAACGATGGGGACTTCGCAAACGTATTAATGCATCCTAGATATAAAGTTGAAAAAACATATGTTGCAAAAATAAAAGGGCCATTAACAGGTGAGAAAATTCGCATGTTAGAACGCGGTGTTACGTTAGAAGACGGTAAAACAGCACCAGCACGTGTGAAAATTATTTCTTGGGACAAGCGTAAAGAGATGGCTATTGTACAATTAACAATTCATGAAGGACGTAATCGTCAAGTACGTCGTATGTTTGAAGCGTTAGACTGTAAAGTAGTGAAATTAAAACGTGAACGTTATGCTTTCTTAGAAGTAGGAAGCCTGCGACCTGGTGATGCGAGAGAATTGACACCACATGAGGTGAAACAATTACGCGCGCTTGCTTCTACAAAGCCAAGATAAGCTATAGAGTTAAAAATTCACCAGTGGAGTGCTCTGCTGGTGATTTATTCAATACAACATTTACAGAAGATAATACATAACATTTACCGAGGAGAGGAGAGATAATATGAAGAAAAATCGCTTATTATTTCGCGTTATTATTCTACTCATTTTATGTGGTGCTGTAGGATTTACCCTTTATCAAGGATTCTTTGCTAATAAAGAGAAAATGCAAATCGGAAAAGAAGCACCTAACTTTATTGTGACGGATTTAGAAGGAAAGAAAATTGAACTAAAAGATTTAAAGGGAAAAGGTGTATTTTTAAACTTTTGGGGCACGTGGTGTAAACCTTGTGAAAAAGAAATGCCTTATATGAATGAATTATATCCAAAGTATAAAGAAAAAGGCGTTGAAATCATAGCGTTAGATGCAGATGAAACGGATATTGCAGTAAAGAACTTTGTGAACCAATATGGTTTGAAATTCCCAGTTGCCATTGATAAAGGACAAAAGATTATAGGAACATATGGAGTAGGTCCTTTACCGACAAGCTTTTTGATTGATAAAGATGGAAAAGTAGTGGAGCAAATTATAGGGGAACAAACGAAAGAACAGTTAGAAGGGTATTTAAAGAAAATTACTCCGTAATAAAGAAAGCCTTTACATAAGGGGTGCGTGTTTATAGTGCCTCTGGTTTAAAAATTCTGAGTATTGCGGTAACTTGAGGTTAGAATATACAATAGTACATATAGATACAGGGGCGGTGAGAGTGTTGAAAGAAATTAAATGTGAATGTGGACATGTTAATCCGATAGGAACCGTTTTTTGTGAAGCTTGCGGGAAACCATTTGAAAGCAATGAAAATGCAAAACTATTGGATATGCGCTATGAGGGGAGTGCACGGAGATCTCTCACGCAGACAAAAACGATAGTCGATAAAATTTGGAGCTTTTTCTCTTCTGTAAAAGTAGGTGTATGGCTAATCGTAATAACTTTAGCTGCATCAGCGATAGGAACTATATTTCCGCAAGAAATGTACATAACTCCAGGTATTGCACCAGCTGAATATTATAAACAAGAATATGGATTTTTAGGACAATTATACTATCAATTAGGGTTTAATAATTTATACGGTTCATGGTGGTATATGATTTTGATTGCTTCTATCGGTATTTCACTTGTGATATGTAGTTTAGACCGCGTTATTCCACTTTATAAAGCTTTAAAAAAGCAAGGCGTAAAAAGACATCCTAGTTTTTTAAAGAGACAGAGATTATATGGGACTGGTACACCGCAAGAAGGTGACCTGGAAAGAGTGCAAGAGAATTTAAAGAAAAGAAACTATAACGTGAAAGTGGAAGACGGAAACGTTTTAGCAGAAAAGGGACGCTTCTCGCGTTGGGGTCCATATGTAAATCATATCGGTCTTATTATCTTTTTATTCGGTGCGATGCTTCGTTTTTTACCGAGTATGTACGTAGACGAAGCACTTTGGTTACGTGACGGTGAAACGAAAGAAATACCAGGGACGGATGGACAATACTACTTAAAAAACGAGAAATTTATAAAAGAAGTTTATGATAAAAGTAAGGACAAGGAAGTTTTTGATGAAGCGATTGATCGTGTAGGCGATAAAATGATTGCGAAAAACTTCCAAACGAATGCCGTATTATATAAAGCAGTAGGAGAAAATATAGCAGGACAAAAACCGAAATTAGAAAAAGTAAAAGAAGCGGAAATTCGAGTGAATGAACCACTGAAATTTGATCAATTTGCAGTGTATCAAGTGGATTATAAAGAAAGTGAATTTAAAAGTATGTCCTTTAACTTGCAAAATAAAGAAAATAATCAAAAGTGGGGACCAATTAAAGTAGATTTAACGAATCCTAAGGAAAAATATGATTTAGGAAATGGTTATTCTCTAGAACTATTAAGCTATTTTCCTGATTTTTATTTTGATGAGAATGGAAAACCAAATACAAAAACGAAATTACCAAACAATCCTGCATTTGTATTTAAAATGTTTACACCTGAAACACCAGATGGTGAAGTGAGTTTTGTTGGTATTCAGCAAAATATAGAACCAGATGGAAACAACAAATATAAAATGTCGTTTGCAGGTGTTGAAATGCAAAATGCCACAGCACTTACTGTAAGAAAAGATTTAACGCTTTGGATTCTCGGCATTGGAGGATTTATATTTATGGTTGGTGTCATTCAAGGTATGTATTGGAATCATCGCCGTATTTGGATACAACGTGTTAATGATGAATGGTGGATTGCAGGGCATACAAATAAAAATTGGTTCGGTTTAAAGAAAGATATTGAAAGAGTACTAGAAGGTACAGCAATTCCACAGCCAAATGATAAAGTAATTGATAAAAAAATTAGTTAAGGTGGGGAAACGATATGGTGCAAATAAGTAGTAACTTTCTCTTTACCGCATTTATTTTATATTTAATTGCCACTCTATTTTTCGGGGGAGCAATTAAAGAAAAGGGTCATAAATGGGCAAATGTAGGAATAACGATTACAATTTTAGGGTTTATTGCACAAACAGTATATTTTGTTACAAGGTGGATTGCATCAGGACATGCGCCAGTTAGTAACTTTTTTGAATTCGGTACATTTTTCGGCATGATGCTTGTAGGAGCATTTATTGTCATGTATTTTATGTACCGTGTAAGCATAATCGGACTATTTGCATTACCAGTTGCGCTTTTATTAATTGCCTATGCAAGTATGTTTCCGAGGGAAATATCTCCGCTTATTCCATCTTTAAAAAGTAATTGGTTACATATTCACGTGACGACGGCAGCAGCAGGACAAGCCATTTTAGCGATTAGTTTTATTACAGGTGTTATGTATTTATTGAAAAATGTAGATCAATCGACGAGAAGTAAACGTACATTTTGGCTAGAGACGGTAGTATTTACACTTGTTTGTACAGTTGGATTTATTGGAGTAACAACGGTATTTTCTAGTATGAAATATGAAGCGAAGTTTCAATGGATTGATAAAAATGAACAACAAGTGGAAATGAAATACAATCTTCCGGCTTTAGTTGGACCGCACGAAGGGAAGTTACTGACAGAAAATAAATTAGAACCGGCAGTTGAAGTTCCAGCGATTGTAAATGCGAAAAAATTAAATACTGTTATTTGGTCAGTGTTAGTTGGAACATTACTGTATATTGTATTAAGACTTGTTTTACGGAAGCGAGTATCGGCGGCACTTCAGCCGTTAGTAAAGAATACGAATAGTGATTTACTAGATGAAATCGGATATCGATCTATTGCAATTGGATTCCCAGTGTTCACATTAGGTGCATTAATTTTTGCGATGATTTGGGCACAAATAGCGTGGACACGTTTTTGGGGCTGGGATCCAAAAGAGGTTTGGGCACTTATCACTTGGCTCTTTTATGCGGCAGTATTACATTTACGCCTATCAAAAGGATGGCATGGAGAGAAGTCAGCTTGGCTTGCAGTAATTGGTTTTGCAATCATTATGTTTAACTTTATTGTAGTAAACTTAATTATTGCCGGTTTACATTCATATGCATAGAGAAATAAAATAGGGGAGTGCATGTCACTTTCCTATTTTATTTTTGTCAACTTTTCTTCTTTTTTGAGAAAAACATGACAAAGTAGCGGTTGATTTTGTAAAATGATGTCGAGGACATTATATGCTGTTCAAAAAAAATACATAGTTTTGGAAAAAAATTGAACAAAATTTATTATTCTTGTGAAGCATAATGTGGGAAGTGAAACATTTAGAAGATTGCTTAAATAAACGAGAATAGCGCAACATAATAGTTAAAGAAGGGTAGGTGTGAACCGCTGAGGTGAGAGTGCGCAGCGGGTAGAGATGGAAAATGAATCAAGAATTTTAATTGTAGATGATGAGGATCGTATTCGTCGTTTATTGAAAATGTACTTAGAAAGAGAACAATATACGATTGAAGAAGCAGATAATGGTGATACAGCTTTAGAAATGGCGTTGCAAAATGATTACGATTTAATCTTATTAGATCTTATGATGCCTGGTAAAGATGGCATTGAAGTATGTAAAGGGGTTCGTGAGAAGAAAGCGACACCAATTATTATGCTGACAGCAAAAGGTGAAGAAGTAAATAGAGTACAAGGATTTGAAGTTGGAACAGATGATTATATTGTAAAGCCATTTAGTCCACGTGAGGTCGTACTACGTGTGAAAGCGGTATTACGTCGTGCTGTACCAACAACATTCTTTACACAAGATACAACGACAAAAGATGTTACTGTATTCCCGCACTTAACAATTGATAACGATGCACACCGTGTTACTGCAGATGGTAATGAAGTAAACTTAACGCCGAAAGAATATGAGTTACTATTATTTTTAGCGAAAGCTCCTGATAAAGTATTCGATCGTGAGCAACTGTTAAAAGAAGTATGGCAATATGAATTCTTCGGAGATTTACGTACAGTTGATACACATGTAAAGCGTTTACGTGAGAAGTTAAGCAAAAAATCACCAGATGCAGCGAAAATGATCGTTACTGTTTGGGGTGTAGGTTACAAATTTGAGGTTGTGAACGACTGATGCTTTGGAGAAGTGTAGTAGGGAAGTTATGGATGACCATATTACTTCTCGTTTCGTTTGTTCTTGGATTTGTTGCGATTTTACTTTCACAGTTTTTTAGAACGTATTATGTTGATATGAGTGAAGCTAGGCTTCAAAAAGTTGCAACAAGTGTTTCAGAGTTAATTGAAGAAGGTGCCGATGTAAAAACGATTGAGAATATCGCTTACAAATTCTCTGACCCACTTTCAAGGATTATTATTGTAGAAGATGGTAAAGAAATCTCTTCTTCACCGAAACAAGAAGGGTTAGTCACTCTTACAATGGATGACTTAAAAGAAGATAAAGAATTAGCGGCTGTGTTTACAGACAAAAAAGAAATTAAGAATAATATTAGAAAAGCGTCTAATAGTAGGAAGAATAAAAACACCGAAAATGATATTATGATCGTCGGAAAACCAGTGCAATCAAAAAATCAAAGTGCAGTGTTCGTATATGAATCTTTACAAGTACCGATACAAGGTATGGAAAGAACAACTGATTTTATTTTCTTATCGGCTGGAATTGCGATTATATTAACAACTTTCTTTGCGTTCTTCTTATCTACTCGGATTACAGCACCGCTTCGTAAAATGCGTGAGGTTGCTTTTGAAGTGTCACGTGGGAAGTTTGATGCAAAGGCTCCTATGGTATCTCAGGATGAGATTGGTGAGCTTGCAACGGCCTTAAATCAAATGGGAAAACAGTTGAAGTTTAATATGAACGCCTTGCAACAAGAAAAAGAGCAGTTAGCAAGTATTTTGAGTAGTATGGCAGATGGGGTTATTACGTTAAATCAAGAAGGTGAAGTCGTTGTAATCAATCCGCCGGCCGAACATTTCTTACAAGTTTGGCAAGAAGAAAAAGAGATAGAGCTCAGTAAAAAACTACCTTCTGAACTTGTGGAATTATTCCATCTCGTTGTAGAAAGCGAACAACAACAAGTTGTTGAAATTAATTTACAAAAAGGAAACTATGTAGTTCTTATGACGCCGCTTTACAATCAAACAAAAATTCGTGGAGCTGTAGCAGTGCTGCGAGATATGACGGAAGAACGTCGTCTTGAAAAGATGCGTCAAGATTTTATTGCGAATGTATCACATGAACTTCGTACACCAATGGTCATGCTGCAAGGGTATAGTGAAGCGATTTTAGATGATATTGTGCAAACGAAAGAGGAAATAGATGAGTTTGTTCAAATTATTTATGATGAATCTGTTCGTTTAGGTAAACTTGTAAATGAATTGTTAGATTTAGCTCGTATGGAAAGCGGTCATGTAGAGTTACATATTGGTGAAGTGGATATACATCCGTTTGTTGAAAAAATTGGTCGTAAATTCCAAGGGATTGCAAAGGATAAAGAGGTCGCGTTAACGGTTGATTTCAAAGGTCCAATTGAACAATACCCGTTTGATGCAGATCGTATGGAACAAGTATTGACGAATTTAATTGATAACGCAATACGTCATACGAATGCAGGCGGACATGTAACGCTTGTAATTGATACGAAAAATAACGGTCTTATTTTTGAAGTACAAGATTCGGGTGCAGGCATTCCAGAAGAAGATATTCCATTTTTATTTGATCGTTTCTATAAAGCTGATAAAGCAAGAACACGTGGGAAAAAGGGTGGAACAGGACTCGGGCTTGCGATTGCGAAAAATATTGTTCAAGGCCATGATGGTAAAATTTCTGTATCAAGTGTTGTTGGAGAAGGAACTACATTCTCTGTATATTTACCGAATCGTATAATTTAGATATGCGTTTTTAAAGTTGATAATGAATAAAGTTCTGCTGTTTTTTATTTTTTTGTAAACTCAATTAAATAAAGAATGGTAGAACTTTTTTCTATGTTGCTCGAATAAAGAATAACAAGAGAGGTGCTGTGAAGAAATGAAATTATATACAAAAACAGGAGATAAAGGAACGACAAGTGTAATAGGTGGCAGGGTTGATAAAGATGATATCCGTGTGGAAGCGTATGGAACAATAGACGAGGCAAATTCTCATATTGGATATGCAATGACTAAGCTTCAAGGCGGGGCTTTTATAGATATTTACAATGAGCTCGAAAATATTCAACATGAACTATTTGATTGCGGAGGAGACTTGGCAATAGTGGAACAAAAAATTCCTTATAAAGTGACAATTGTGATGGTTGAAAGTTTAGAAAGAAAGATTGATTTATATATAGAAGAAGCCCCGCCACTAGAACGCTTTATTTTGCCAGGTGGTAGCGAGGCAGCGGCTACTATTCATATTGCACGTACTGTTGTAAGGAGAGCAGAACGCTCTATAGTATCATTGCAAAAAGAAGTGAAAATAAATGAAGTTGTATTAAAGTATGTAAATAGATTATCTGATTATTTGTTTGCGATAGCTCGAGTAATAAATGCCCGATTACAAGTGAAAGATGTGGAGTATAACCGTAGTGCAGTAGTTTTTCGTGATAAGAAAGAGAAGGAAGTGGAGTAATTCACTTTCTTTTTTTGTATACTTTTTTCTGTAATATACCAAAATAGAGAAGGTATGGTGGTAATTAGAAAACGGAGGATGTATATGAAAGTTTTAAAATGCGGTGTCATGTTATTGAGTATACTGTTTGTATCTCAATTACATGTTTATGCAGAAGAAAATCGATGGACATGGCCTGTTGAAGGTCAGATAAGTGATTATTTTGGGACAAGGCATGGAAAACACTATGGTATTGATGTAGCTGCGCCGATTGGAACGCCTGTGGCAGCTATCCAAGATGGTAAGGTAACGAGGTCTTATTATTCAAGTAGTTATGGAAATGTTGTATTTATTAAACACGGAGAATATGAGGCTGTATATGCACATTTAAATAAGAGATATGTGGATCAAGGAGATTATATTTCCAAAGGAGAAAAAATTGGAGAAGTAGGGAACACGGGAGAATCGCGAGGTGCGCACTTACATCTAGAACTTCATCAAGGAAGATGGACGATGGCGAAAAAGAATGCGATGAACCCATTGCTTGTTTTAAGTGAACAAAGAAATGAAGTTGTTTCTTCGTCATTATATGTCGTACAAAAAGGGGATACTTTAGTTAGTATTGCACGGAAATTTAGTATGACACTTAAGGAAATTAAAGAAAAAAATGGATTGCAGCAAGAGCTAATTTATCCTAATCAACAATTATATGTTAAGTAAAGGAAACGCTTCAAAAATTAAACTTTGAACAAATTTATGTTCTTCTTAAATAAGATTCAATGTAAATGAAATTATATGGGCGCTTTTGCTAGAACTATTGAGTGAATCAGAGCATCTATATCTAAAAGAAAACCGTCCCAAAATTTATTTTGGGACGGCTTCTTTTACCAAAAAATAAAGACACATATAAATCCAGAAATAGCTAAATAGCTATATAAGTAAAAAACTTTTGTTCTTGTTTTCTCTTTTGTTCGAAACAGTACGATAGTCGGTTCAATTAAACCGATTGTCAAACAAAGTAGGCCAAGAAGCATACAACCAATCGAGATAGAATACAGGGCGATTTGTGGTGCTTGAAATGGAATCATCCATTTTAATAAAAATGCAATAAGTGCAGTGTAACAAATACTACCGATGTATTTATTCAGTGGTGTATTAGAACGAAAACCAGGAAGTTTTTTTAAGAAAGAGCGGGAAACAACTTCTGTTTGTAAAGATGTATGCTCTTCAATAATTTTTTGAGCTTCTTTTCCTTTTTGAAAAAGAGATAAGATCCAATTTCGCTCACCCTGAAAAATAAATTGAGAAGTTGTCAAATAGTGATCAATCTTCACTTTATTCCAACTCTTCCACGGATGACGCTCACACAATTTTAATTTACTTTCTGTTTTTTTATCATACTGATAAATACTGATGCCATCTTCATCGAAAGTAGCATAGTATGTCTCGTTTGAGAATGTGCCTAAATCAATTGGGCAGTAGAAAAGTAATTCTTTTTTTAAGTAAAAGTATTCTTTTCTTAAGTTTTTTTTCATTGCTTCTCGAATAGAATGTCTCTTGTCTTTTTTCATGACATTTCCTCCATAACTCAGAAAATGTTCTTATCTTAACAATTCAATATCTTATCACTTTTAATTATATATGACTAGGTAATTCAAAAGAGAAATGCCGAATAATAAAAAATATGGATTGTATTGTAAAATATCTCGCAATTTATTTGTTGTTACGAAAAATAAATAACTAATTTTAAATAAGTTACAATTTTTTAGTTCACAATGTTATGAGGTTGTTGTATAATGAAGGGGAAAATAGAATATCGGTCTATCTTCGGGGCAGGGTGAAAATCCCGACCGGCGGTGATGAACTATTTATGATTTTGTTCTAAGCCCGCGAGCCGTTAAGGCAGGATTTGGTGTGATTCCAAAGCCGACAGTATAGTCTGGATGGGAGAAGATGGAGGTTCAAGCGTTCAAAAAAGATATGGATTTGAACGTCTGTTTGATGTGCCTTAAATTCTCCCTTTGTGTAAAACACAAAGGGTTTTTTCGTTCTATGAAAAAATAGGCATAGCAGAACCTTTCCACTTTCCATGAGATGATCGATGGAAAAGGAGAGAGAAAGATGAAACAAAAAAACAGTGTAGTGCAGATGGTGAGTGTAGCGATGCTAAGTAGTATTGCATATTTACTAATGATGTTGGATTTCCCGTTCCCAGGGCTTCCGCCATTTTTGAAAATTGATTTTAGTGATGTACCAGCTCTAATTGCGGCAATTATCTTTGGACCAGTAGCAGGAGTGATTGTAGAGGCGATAAAGAACATTTTACATTACGGGATTCAAGGAAGTTTAACGGGAGTACCAGTTGGAGAAATTGCAAACTTTATTGCAGGATGTTTATTTATTGGGCCAGCAGCTTTCTTATTTAGAAAGTATCGTACTGTGAAGAGTTTAACTACAGGATTAATGCTAGGGACAATTACAATGGCACTTATTATGAGTGTATTAAACTACATCATCATATTCCCGGCGTACACTTGGTTTTTAAATTCACCAGCTATGTCTAGCGAAGCTATAAAAACAACGGTTGTAACGGCAATCTTACCATTTAATTTAATTAAAGGGATTGTTGTAACAATTGTATTTGTAGCATTATTCTCACGCCTGAAAGTATGGGTGTTTGCAAAAATGAAAAATGCATAATATATACTAAAACCATTAGTAGTGTGAAACTACTAATGGTTTTTTATTAAGGAAAATAAAATTTAGATACAAAAAACGCCCCTCATCAATAGGAGGGGCGTTTTTTGAAGTTAATAAAAGACTATTCGAATTTTAAAGCGTCTCCGTCGAATGATTCGTCAGCAACTTTAATTGAGTCAGTTGGACAGCCTTCGAATGCATCCATCATATCTTCAATTAATACATCTGGAATTTCAACGATACCTTGGTTATCATCTAATGTTACAAATGCAATACCTTCATCATCATAGTCATAAATGTCTGGTGCAGCAGCGCCACAAGCACCACATGCAATACAAGTATCTTTATCAACGATTGTATATTTTGCCATCTTTTTTCCCTCCTGATAATATGTATGTGAAAAGCTCGCCATAAAAATTATAACCTTATTGTAAAACGGTTTGTAAAACTTTTCAACATAAAATTATAATGATAATGCTTATCAATTAGAGTGTCAACTTATTTTTGAATTATGTCATAAGATTTTCAAAATACGTAAATATGATTTCGTTTGATACAATAGAATATATACAAGTATATAGTTCTTATATGATAAGTTTAATGAGCGACAGTAGATAGTGTAATTGTACTGAAAAGAATGAAGTTAAGATTGGAAGGTGGAAGCGGTCATGCAAATACAATATACTTTGTTGCATTGTTTAAAACAATTGAATGGTGAAAGAACCGTTTCTTCTATTTATTATTTACTAAAGGGCAAACGTTCTTCGCAAACTTTACAAGATGGAAATATGTTCCGAATTTCTTTTTTGTTCGGAATATATAAATCATTAAATAGAAATGACTATGATGGTGAAGTTGCAAAGTTGTTGCAAGCGGATTTTATTCAAGAAATACATGAAAATACATATGTGTTAACACCTACGGGTAAAATGCAGTTACATAAATGGGAGGAAGTTTATGCTTTTCCGGCGCATTTGCATGGTTTACATTATGGTGAATTAGGTGAAACATTTTGGAAAAGATTATCATTAATTATTCAAACCATATCAAATTTACAACAGAATAATACGAGATTTATTCCAATTCAGCAAGATACAGAAATAATGATGTGGGTGAAACGTTTTCTAACAGGAAGGCCATATAAGAGAAGTGAGTTGGCGAGAAAACTATGGACGGAAGTACATAATCTTTTAGAAAAGAGTAATACGATAGAAGCGACGATTGTAACATATCGATTAACGGGTTATGAACGCATTGGTTGTACATTGCAACAATTAGCAGAAATTACGAAACAAGATATATTCAGGGTGTATTTTTTATTTTGGGGTACAATACATTTCTTTATACAAGAAGTTCGTGATAAAGAAAATGAATTTCCACTATTAGCTGAAATTATATCTTATCCAAATGAGAGAGCTGAATTATTTAGTTTATCCACGAAAAAAACATATAATTTTTGGAGACAAGGACGTTCTTTAGAAGAAATAGCGACGATTCGGAATTTAAAGGTTGCAACGATAGAAGATCATTTTGTTGAAATTGCTTTGCGAGAAAAAGATTTTTCTATTGAAATGTTTATGGAAAAAGAAAAGATAGACAAAGTAATAAAAGTAATTGAAGCATTGCAAACGCGGAAGTTACGTGTTTTGAAACAAGCGGTTGGAGAAGATATCTCTTATTTTGAAGTTCGTCTTGTATTAGCGCGGATGGAGGGTGTAAATGAAACTTGAAGAATATTTATATAAGTGGTTTGGATATTCTGAATTTCGTCCAGGTCAAAAAGGAGTAATTACAGATTTATTAGAAGGAAAAGATGTGATAGCAATGCTTCCGACTGGAAGAGGGAAATCTATGTGCTATCAGTTTCCGGGGCTTATGCGAGAAGGAACAGTGCTTGTTGTATCACCGTTATTATCTTTAATGGAAGATCAAGTGACACAATTAAAGTATGTTGTGAAAAACCGAGTGATAGCATTTAATAGTTTTCGGACATTAAATGAAAAAAGAGAAGCGATGAAAAAATTATCTTCATATAAATTTATTTTTGTTTCACCAGAGATGTTGCAGTCGGAGTTATTAATTAGGGAATTGAAGAAAATTCATATTTCATTATTTGTTGTTGATGAGGCTCATTGTATTTCTCAATGGGGTTATGATTTTAGACCGGACTATAAAAAACTAAATGTAGTTATTGAAAATATTGGTTCTCCTACAGTATTAGCATTGACAGCCACAGCGACAAAAGGGGTACTGCAGGATATCGCAGATAGTTTAAATTTAAAGGGTGCCGCGGAACATGTATACTCTATTGATCGTCCTAATATTGCAATGGATGTGCAATTTGTAGAGACGATAGAAGAAAAGAAAGAGGCGCTTTTAGAGCAGGTGATGTATTTACAAGGGCCGGGGATTGTATATTGCTCAAGTAGAGCGTGGACAGAAAGGTTAACGGAATACTTGAGAGGGAAAGGTGTTACTGGTGTAGCTTTTTATCATGGTGGTATGGAACATGAAGAGCGTATGTTAATTCAACAGCAGTTTATGAACGATCAATTGCAACTTGTAATATGCACAAGTGCATTTGGTATGGGGGTAAATAAGGCGAATACGCGATATATTATTCATTTTCATTATCCAACTAATATAGCCTCTTACTTACAAGAAATCGGAAGAGCTGGAAGAGATGGCGAACCGAGTATAGCTATTTTATTATGTAGTCCGTTGGATCATGATTTACCAATTTCAATCATTGAGGATGAATTGCCAAGTAAGTCACAAATAAAATTTTTATTTTCTTTACTACAAGAAAGAATATTTCAAACGAAGGAATTACCAATAGAAGATGTAGAAGAAATTTGTTATAATGCAGCAAGATTTAATGAGCAATATTGGCGTTTCGTTCGTTATCATCTCGAACAGGTTGGAATTATACAACAACGAAGATTATTATTAGAAGGTTTGTCAGATGAAATCATGAACCGATTAATAGCTGAAGTAGAAATAAGGTTGCGTAATAAATATAGTGAGCTAGAAAATATGAAGTCATGGATACAAGTTAAAGGGTGTAGACGTGAATATGTGCTGCAACAGTTCGGTTATAGGAAAGAGCAAGAGTTAATTAATTGCTGCGATTATTGCGGTATTACCAAAGAAGATTATAAAAAAAGACGAGCGCAACAATCGGATTTCGACTATAATTGGGAAACAGAGTTACAAAAGCTTTTCGGCCTAGAAAAGATGGAGGAATGATGAACATTCAAAGGCATAATGTTGAAGATATGAGTCCGCAGGAAATAAGGCTGAATCTATATATAACACAGTTAATTATTATCGGTATTGGCTGTTTACTGGCATATATATTATTTCAAGATGTAAAAGAAGTCTTTAATTTATGGAAATGGGAACCAGTATCTATACTTATTATAGGTGGTTTGTTAGCGATTGGTATTGTGTTATTAGATTATGTTGCAATGCGAGTGTTTCCGGAGTCATGGTTTGATGATGGTGGTATTAACGATAAGATGTTTCGAGGAATGTCCGTTCTACACTTACTCGTTATTACGTTCTTGATTGGTTTTGCAGAAGAATTTTTATTTAGAGGTGTAGTACAGACTCATTTTGGAATTGTAATTGCGAGCTTCGTATTTGCAGTGTTACATATTCGTTATATAACAAAGCCATTTTTATTTTGTTTCGTCTGTTTTATTAGTTTTGTCTTTGGTTATGTATTTGAATGGACAGGAAATTTGTTTATAACAATCTTTGCACACTTTCTTGTTGATTTTATAATGGGACTCCAATTAAGAAAATAAATGGAAGGTGGTGGTGAACAACATGAGGAAACGAATTCCTGATTTTGAAGAGGAATTAGAAGTTGAGCGAGTGGAAGAAAAAGAAAGTTTACCGCCGCGTAGTGAAATTCATAGAAATAAAGAGAAAAAACAAAAGTTTAAAATAAATCACATTTTCGTCCGGGTTTTAACATTTCTATTCATTCTTCTGCCGATTAGTATTTTGTGGTACACGGATAAATATATTCAGGTGAAGGGTGATAGTAATAATGCTGGAAAAAGTGCGTTTGAAGTAATCTTCTTTGATTCAGCTAAATCTGAGTCGCAGAAACATTCTGAAAAAGTAATAACGCATACTGTGAAAGAGGGAGAAACTTTAGAAAGTATAGCGAAGCAATATTTTTCAGATGGAAATGGAATTGAAGTAATTAAAAAGTATAATAACTTGCAGGAAGATGAAGTGAGTGCAGGTCAAGAATTAAAAATTCCGATAAAAGATAAGTCCACAAAGCAAGAAAGCTAGCGAGTTAAGCGATCACAGTTTGTTATAAAAGCCTAGGATTATCTTTATGAGGAGGGAGTCAAAAATATGATATGGATTATATTATTCAGTACTCTCATAGGCATGGGGATTTTATTACTTTTTGTGATGTATAAAGAAGCGATGCGTAATACGGTGTTGGAACATACTTTAGTATTTAAAGAATTTCCGAAAAGTTTTCAAAAAGTAAATGTGTTTTTTATTTCTGATATTCATAGAAGGGTCATTTCGAATTTGTTAATTGAACAAGTAAAAGGAAAAGTAGATCTCGTAATTATCGGAGGAGATTTAGCAGAGAAAGGTGTCTCTTTATCAAAAATCTCTGCGAATATTCAAAAGTTAAGAGAGATAGGTCCTGTATATTTTGTGTGGGGAAACAATGATTATGAGATAGAATATCATGAATTAGATGCGTTATTATTAGAAAATAACGTAAAAGTTTTAGATAATACAAGAGTGGTATTTGAGTCTGAATTAGGAGAGAAAATTTGTTTGCTCGGTATAGATGATGTTGGATTGCACCGTGATCGTCTAGATTTGGCATTGGCGGATTGTAAAGAAGATGGTTTTCGTATCCTAGTTAGTCACAACCCTGATATAATAAAAAAAATGTCTGGAAATGAACAGATTTCACTTGTGTTAAGTGGACATACGCATGGAGGACAAATCCGATTATTCCCATCTAAAAAATATTTAAAAGGTGGCGTATATAACCATTTGAATACGATTCTCTTTGTTAGTAATGGGTATGGAACAACATTGATACCACTTCGTTTCCGAGCACCTGCTCAAACACATATCATTACATTGTGCGGAGGGAAATGATGCCAACTCTTAGTGGGAAATATAATATAAAAGCCGTTTCGAATATAATTGGAGTTCAGCCGAGTACGCTTCGTGCATGGGAAAGACGATATCAAATTATTGCCCCAAAGCGGAATCAAGCTGGGCATCGCTTATATACAGAAGAGCATATTCAAATTTTAAAATGGTTAATGGAAAAAGTTTCTTCCGGTATGATGATTGGACAAGCAGTTCAGTTATTAGAAGAGAATCGTTTGCAGAGTACAGTTCAAAAAGAGATACATTTCGATAAAGAAGTTGTTTTAGTGGACGATTTGCTACAAGCTTTGTTAAAATTTGATGAAATTACAATTGCTGCATTATTAAACGAAGCTTTTAGTATATATTCAACAGAAAAGGTTGTTGCCAGTATCGTTCTTCGAGTGACAGACAAATTATTAACGTCAAAAAATAATAATGAGATTTCAATGGTGCAATTTCAATATGCACTATCATTTTTACAAACGCGTCTAGGGATGGTGTATCACAATGCCTCAATGTTTTCCTCTTTACACAAAGTTATTGTGTTAGAAAAGGATGCATTGAAAGGATTTATTTTTTCAACTTATTTACGCTTAAAAGGATATGAGGCGATATATATTAGGACAAGCTTAGCTGAAGATGGTATGTTATCAGCGGTAGAGGAAATACAGCCGAAATATGTATTTATATCTTTTGCTGACGAACAAGAAATGAAAAAGACGATGAACTTTATAAATTTATTACAAGAAAAAAGGGAATCTCTTTCTGTTGGATTTATCGGAAAGCTAGGCGTTCTAAACCAGTTGGACATTGAAACAATCTTAATTGGTGATACGAAAGAAGAATGGGATGGATGGTTAAAAATGTCGGAATAGTTGTTCGAAAAGAACCATCTATTTTCTATTTCATATAATAAAAATTAGATGCATTGGTTACGTAGGGAGGGTATGAGATGAGGCTGGAACGATTAAATTACAATAAGATAAAAATTTTTCTAACATTTGATGATTTATCTGAACGAGGATTAACGAAAGAAGATTTATGGAGAAATGCACCGAAAGTACAGCAATTATTTCGTGATATGATGCAAGAAGCAAATAAGGAATTAGGGTTTGAAGCAGATGGTCCGATTGCAGTTGAAGTGTTTTCTCTACAAGCACAAGGGATGGTTGTAATTGTAACGAAAGAAAATCAAGAAATGGATACAGATGATGAGTTCCGTGACGAGTTTATTGAAATGCAAGTGACTCTAGATGAAAGTGAGCATATATTATATGAGTTTGCTACGCTAGATGACGTAATTAACCTGTCGAATCGCTTATATAACCTTGGTGTAACTGGCGGAAAGCTATATACGTGGGATGAGCGCTTCTATCTTTGGGTGGAAGAAGAGGAACAAATTCAATTGTTAAAGGCGGATTTTATAGCTATTTTAGCGGAATACGGTAATCCGTCTACAGCAACCATTTACCGCATCATGGAGTACGGTAAAGAATTAATGGATGTTAACGCGATAGAACAAATACACAATTACTTTGTGAAAAAACAAAACCTCAGCTAATACAACATAGCTGAGGTTTTGTTTTTATTTGGAGAAGGGAAGGGATGATTGTAAATACTCGAACATACTTTTTGAAAATAAAATATGCAGTTTTATGGGAGGGTGGTTGATGAAAATAAAAAATATTTAAATATTTAAGTATTTTACTTTTCTAAAAGTAATAAAAGGACTATAATAATAGTGAAAACGCTTGCAACAGAAAATAGTTTGTATATATTTGTTAGCGTTTTCTATTGCATTCCAAATTTAAGGGTGTATACTAGGCAATGAAGGTTTACTAAACAAGTGAAATTACAGGGGGTTTACTTACTATGGTAGCCGAAAAGGGAACTCAAACAAAAACACAACAACAAAGGGAACAACATTTTGAACTATTGAATTCAACACAAATTGTTATTAGTGAAGCGTTAGAAAAATTGGGTTATCCAAACGAAGTATATGAATTATTAAAAGAACCAATTCGTATGATGACAGTGAAAATACCAGTTCGTATGGATGACGGGACTGTTAAAATATTTACAGGATATCGTGCGCAACATAATGATGCTGTTGGTCCAACGAAAGGTGGAATTCGCTTCCATCCGAATGTAACAGAAAATGAAGTGAAAGCACTTTCAATCTGGATGAGTTTAAAATGTGGTATTGTTGATTTACCATATGGTGGAGGTAAGGGTGGAATTATCTGTGATCCACGTGAAATGTCATTCCGTGAGTTAGAAAGATTAAGCCGCGGTTATGTACGAGCAATTAGCCAAATCGTAGGTCCGACGAAAGATATTCCAGCTCCAGATGTATTCACAAACTCTCAAATTATGGCGTGGATGATGGATGAGTATAGCCGTATTGATGAATTTAATTCACCAGGATTTATTACAGGTAAACCGCTTGTATTAGGTGGATCACATGGACGTGAAACAGCAACAGCGAAAGGTGTAACAATTTGTATTCGCGAAGCTGCTAAAAAACGTGGCATTGATATTAAGGGTGCACGCGTTGTTGTTCAAGGATTCGGTAATGCTGGTAGCTTCTTAGCTAAATTTATGCATGATGCAGGTGCGAAAGTTATTGCAATCTCAGATGCTTACGGCGCGTTACATGATCCAAACGGATTAGATATTGATTATTTATTAGACCGTCGTGATAGCTTCGGTACAGTAACAAAGCTATTTAACAATACAATTTCAAACAAAGAATTGTTAGAACTTGATTGCGATATTTTAGTACCAGCTGCAATTGAGAACCAAATTACAGAAGAAAATGCTAATGATATTAAAGCGAAAATCGTTGTTGAAGCTGCAAATGGTCCAACAACATTAGAAGCGACTAAAATTTTAACAGATCGCGGAATTTTGCTTGTTCCAGACGTGTTAGCAAGTGCTGGTGGTGTAACAGTATCTTACTTTGAGTGGGTACAAAACAACCAAGGTTACTACTGGACTGAAGAAGAAGTAGAACAACGTTTAGAAAAAGTAATGGTAAGATCATTTGATTCTATTTATGAAACAGCACAAGTTCGTAAAGTGAACATGCGCTTAGCAGCGTACATGGTTGGTGTTCGTAAAATGGCTGAAGCAAGCCGCTTCAGAGGTTGGGTATAAAATATTATATCTTGAGAAAACGTGATTTCCTTTCGAGGGAATCACGTTTTTTTGTTGAAGTATTAAATGAGGTGTTGTATATGGAGAATGAAATGCTGGAACGAGTAGAACAATTAGAAGAGAAGGTTAAGAGGTTAGAGGGAGAACTTGCAAGAACGATGAAAGCTCGAAAAATAAGTACCGTTCGGATGTTCGGGGAAGGGTTACTGTTTTTGGTATTTGGTGTGGTTGTAGTAGGGCCGATTATTGCCGTTGTAATCTCGATTTTTACTTGGCTTGCTGAAAAATAAAATAAAAATAAAAAGAACGCTTGTTCTATACGAACAAACGTGCTATACTCTCCTTAGATAAACAAAACGGAAATGATTTTAAGGAGAGATAAATGATGAAAATGACAGTAGACCAAAGATTTATGATGCCAGCAGATGTTGTAGAGCGAGTGGAAGTATTACGAAACAAACAAAGCAAGCGTGGCACATTATTACAATCGGTAAATAAATTTTTCGGTTTAGATACGAAAGAAGATTGTGTTTGGTTTTACGGTTTTTATGGAGTGGCTGTAAGTATCTTGTTGTTTATGGTGTTCACTTCAAATATTTTCGATTTTCTCTTCGCGTAAGAAATATGCGATAAGGACATTGCTACCGAATACATATATAAGGAAGTAAGGTAATCTTCTAGAGCGGGAGTTGGTAGCAATGGCGATGTTTCCTATAGAGCGCAACTATATTGGATATGGAAGTTCACGACCGGGGATTCCTCTGACTAAAGTGAGATTTATTGTAAGCCATGATACGGGGAATCCTGGAAGCAATGCGATAGGGAATCGAGATTACTTTAATGAATTACAACCGAAAGCTTCGGCGCATACATTTATAGATGATAAAACAATATTGGAGATTATTCCTATAAATGAAGTTGCGTATCATGTTCGATATGGTGTGCCGACGGATAATGACTTATATGGCTATGACGCGAATAAGGCGGCCATTGGAGTGGAACTTTGTTATGGTGGTGATGTTAACTTTTGGGAAGCATATAATCGTTTTACATGGTATCATGCGTATTTATGCCAAAACTTTGGCTTAAATCCGAAAAAAGATATCGTGTCACATAAAACGCTTGATCCAGCTAGAAAGATTGATCCTGAGAATGTATTAGGGAAACAAGGTATTAAATTTCAGCAGTTTTTAGCAGATGTCTATCGGATGTACGTTTCGTTTAGATGACAAATATATGAAAAATGAATACAATAAAGATAGGTGCCTACTGCTGTAAGTAGGTTTTTTCTTGTTTTTATAAATAGTGTATTGGTAGAAGACTAGGAGTGGACGAGTATGCAGAAAGAAACAGTTATTATAATCGGAGGCGGTCCGTGCGGATTAGCGGCTGCAATTTCGTTGCAAAAGGTAGGGATAAATCCGTTAGTAATTGAAAAAGGAAACATTGTAAATGCCATTTATAATTATCCAACTCATCAAACATTTTTCTCTTCTAGTGAAAAATTAGAAATTGGTGATGTAGCTTTTATTACAGAAAATCGTAAGCCAGTTCGAAATCAAGCGCTTGCGTATTATCGTGAAGTAGTAAGACGTAAATCTGTACGTGTAAATGCTTTTGAGCGAGTGGAGAAAGTTCAAAAAGATGGAGAAGCTTTTCAGGTTGAGACGACAAAGCGTGACGGAAGTAAGGAAATATATATAGCGAAATATATTGTTGTAGCAACTGGATATTATGATAATCCAAATTATATGAATGTTCCAGGTGAGGAATTGAAGAAAGTAGCTCACTATTTTAAAGAGGGGCATCCTTATTTTGATCGAGATGTAGTAGTTATAGGTGGGAAAAACTCGAGTGTAGATGCCGCGTTAGAACTTGTTAAATCGGGTGCACGTGTAACGGTACTGTATCGTGGAAGTGAGTATTCACCAAGCATAAAGCCTTGGATTTTGCCGGAATTTGAGGCGTTAGTACGAAATGGTACAATTCAAATGCATTTTGGGGCTCATGTGAAAGAAATTACTGAGCATACATTAACGTTTACAGTTGATGGTGAAGCTCTTACAATCAAAAACGATTTTGTATTTGCGATGACTGGTTATCATCCTGATCATAGCTTCTTAACGAAGATGGGTGTTCAGATTGATGAAGAAACAGGACGTCCAATTTATACAGAGGATAGAATGGAAACGAATGCTGAAAATATTTTCATTGCAGGTGTCATTGCTGCTGGAAATAATGCAAATGAAATATTTATCGAGAACGGAAGATTTCATGGAGATGCGATTGCGCAAACCATTGCATCAAGAGAAAAATAAAAAGGAGCTGTCGGGAAAACCTCGACAGCTCCTTTTTATTCGTGCATAAACATATTTTGAATGGATTCATGAGAATTTGTATTCTCTAATGCAACAAGTAATTTAATGCGTGCTTTTTGTGCATTTAAGCCGTATGTGAATACAATGCCCATATCTTTTAAGTGTTTACCGCCACCTTCATACGAATATACGTCTTGAACGATACCGTTGAAACAGCGAGAAACTAATACGACAGGAATACCTCTATTTAATAATCTTTCTAGACTAGGTAGTGTTCTTGGAGGGAGATTACCTTGTCCAAGAGCTTCGATAACAATGCCGTCTACAGGAAGATTTTCGATTGCTGCTAATAATGTATCATCCATGCCAGCATATGCTTTTAGAACAACTACATTTTTAGACACTTTGTTTATCGTATATGTTTCGTGATGTACTAAAGCGTGATGGAAGACAACGCCGCGTTTTGTTACCATTCCAATTGGTCCGTATTGTGGGCTTTGGAATGTTGCAACATTACTTGTATGTGTTTTCGTTACATTTGTAGCGCAATGAATTTCGTCGTTTAATACGACTAAAACACCTTTTTCTGCAGCTTCATCACAACTAGCAACTTTTACAGCTGATAAGAAGTTATATAGACCATCAGCACCTAACTCATTGCTAGAGCGCATTGCACCTGTCACTACGATCGGAATAGTTGCTTGTACTGTTAAATCTAAGAAATAAGCTGTTTCTTCTAATGTATCCGTGCCATGCGTAATGACTACGCCATGAATGTTGTCTTGTTTTACTCTTTCATCAATGATGACTTGTAATTGTAACATTTCGCTCGGTGTCATATGAGGAGATGGTAGGTGGAACACATCTTCAACGATTAAATCAACATCGCCTTCTAAATCAGGAATGAATTTTAAAAGAGGATTTTTTTCACCTGGTTGTACGACCCCAGTTTCTTTATCTTCCTCCATTGCAATTGTTCCACCTGTGTGTAAAACTAGGATTCTTTTCAATGCTTATACCCCTTTCAAGTAAAAAAATACATTTAGAACATAACATGTTTTGAGTAAATTCGACAATGGAAATGTATAAAAGTATGCCTCGAAAATGACAATAAAATTAACTGCTATATGTACGATGTATAAAATCATGAAACGAAATGTGCAAATATAGTATAGGAGGGAAGAATTCCGGTGAAAAAGATGGAGAGAATTTTTATTCGTATATTAATAATACAATTCATTTGTCTTTCTGTTGTGCAATTGTTATTTATACATAAGTCATCAGTGAAATATTTATCTAAAATTGTTTATTATGAGGGTGTCATGGTAAAAAACAAAGTGGAAATCTTGCAGGTGAATAGGTAGTTTTCATTTTCTTCTATGAAGGATTATGCTACAATAATTGAGGATTTAATGACGTGAAGCAAATGAGAAGAAGCAGGGTGAACACCTGCTTTTCGTTTTGTTTTATAAGTGAAAAAATGAGGTGTTACAATGGATAAACGAATTTCAATTGCTATAGATGGTCCAGCAGCTGCTGGAAAAAGTACAGTGGCAAAAGTTGTTGCGAAGGAACTTTCTTACGTTTATATTGATACAGGCGCAATGTACCGTACGCTTACATATGCAGCCCTTGAACAAAAAGTAGACATTGAAAATGAAGAGCAGTTAATGGAAGTTGTAAAGAATGTAAATATTGAGTTTCAGCAAGGAGAAAATACACAGCTTGTATTTTTAAATGGACAAGATGTTTCTGAAGTAATTCGTACACCTGATGTGACGAATCGAGTATCTATTGTAGCGAAACATCGCCTTGTTCGTGAAGAAATGGTACGTCGTCAGCAAGAGTTAGCGAAAAAAGGCGGCGTTGTAATGGACGGCCGTGATATTGGTACACATGTATTACCGGATGCTGAAGTGAAAATCTTTATGCTTGCTTCTGTTGAAGAAAGAGCGGAAAGAAGACATTTAGAAAATTTAAATAAAGGTTTCGATTCTAATTTAGAGCAGCTAAAAGAAGAAATTGCTCAGCGTGATAAATTAGATTCAGAACGCGAAGTTTCTCCACTAAAAAAGGCTGATGATGCATTGGAATTAGATACGACTTCTTTATCAATTGAAGAAGTTGTCCAAAAAATTATGAGCATTGTTTCTGGAGTGTTTGCGAAATAAAGAAAGGGGATAGTCCTCTTTCTTTTTTTGTTTAAATAGAAATGTAAAGGATACGTGAATTGTGAGTCTCTTTCCTTGACAAATGAGCTGATTTGTAAGAAGTTAGTTAAAGAGGAATAAAACTGTCAGAATATATTCGCTATTATATTTCAAAACATACTTTTTTCAAGCTGGTTTTGCTGTATACTATTTATATAGGTTTAATATATTTTCTTGTGAATGGTATTGAAAAAGAGTATGTGATGAGAAATTCTTAAACATGCAAATGAAAACTTTGTTTTCATTTCGTATATACATAAAAAATGCTTTGTCAATTCTGTAGGGAGGTATTTCCATGGTAGAGAAAATGAATGAAGAAGTTATGGATTCAAAAGAATTACAAGTTGGTGACGTTGTTACAGGTTCTGTAACGAAGGTTGAAGAGAAACAAGTGCTTGTAAATGTTGGATACAAAACAGATGGCGTAATTCCAATTAGTGAATTAGCTAACGTTCATATTGAAAAAGCAAGCGATGTTGTAGAATTAGATCAAACACTAGAGTTGAAAATTATTAAATTAGAAGAAGATGATCTTGTCTTATCTAAACGTGCTGTTGATGCAGAAAAAGCATGGGTAGAACTACAAGAGAAATTTACTTCTGGTCATGTATTTGATGTTACTGTAAAAGATATTGTGAATGGCGGATTAGTTGTGGACCTTGGTGTTCGCGGTTTTATTCCAGCTTCACTTGTAGAAGTACATTATGTAGAAGACTTTACTGACTATAAAGGTAAAACATTAGCGGTGAAAATTGTTGAATTAGACCGTGAAAAAAATCGTGTAATCCTTTCGCATAAAGCGGTAGTAGAATTAGAACTAGATTCTAAGAAAAAAGAAGCAATTTCTTCATTAAAAGAAGGGGACGTTGTTGAAGGAACAGTACAACGATTAACTGACTTTGGCGCATTCGTTAACGTTGGTGGAGTGGACGGTTTAGTTCACATTTCACAAATTTCACACGAACGTGTAGAGCAACCTTCTGAAGTGTTAGAGCAAGGTCAAAAGGTTAAGGTAAAGGTGTTATCTGTTGATGCTGATACACAACGTATTTCTTTATCAATTAAAGCAGCTCAACCAGGACCTTGGGAAAACGTTGCTGGCGAAATAAAAGCTGGAGATATTCGTGAGGGAGTAGTAAAACGCCTTGTTACATTTGGTGCATTCGTTGAGATTTTACCGGGCGTTGAAGGGCTTGTACACGTATCTCAAATTGCAAATCGTCACGTGAAAAATCCGAATGAAGTATTGGAAATGGGACAAGAAGTAAAAGTGAAAGTACTTGAAGTTCACGTAGCAGAGAAACGTATTTCTTTAAGTATAAAAGAAGCGCTTGAGGAAAATAATGTAACTGAAGATTATAGTCAGTATGAGCCAAATGCTGATTCTGCTACTTTCCAATTAAGTGATATTATTGGTGAACAACTGAAAAAATTAAAGAAATAATGAGGGGTACAAGTGGTAAGGGCAAAACGTAAATTAGATCATATTGAATACGCTCTTTCTACTGGTCAGTCTCGTACGCATGGCTTTCATGATATTGATTTTGTGCATCAAAGCTTGCCAAATTCAAATTATGACACAATAACATGTGAAACAAAAATCGGCGAACTTTCACTAAGTTCGCCGATTTTTATCAATGCGATGACTGGTGGTGGAGGAGAGAAAACGTTACATATTAATGAGCAATTAGCATATGTAGCGAAACATCATAACCTTGCTATGGCTGTAGGTTCGCAAATGGCGGCGTTAAAAGATGAAAGTGAAGCTGCTTCTTATAAGGTGATTAGAAAGGTAAACCCAAATGGTATTTTCTTTGCTAATTTAGGTAGTGAGGCAACTATCGAGCAGGCAGAGCGCGCCGTTGATATGATTGAAGCGAATGCATTACAAATTCATTTAAATGTCATACAAGAGTTAACGATGCCAGAAGGAGACCGTGATTTTACTGGAGTACTTC
Organism: Bacillus sp. LH1; assembly: GCF_057924895.1. Lineage (NCBI taxonomy): Bacteria > Bacillati > Bacillota > Bacilli > Caryophanales > Bacillaceae > Bacillus > Bacillus sp. LH1. The sequence goes on from NZ_CM175007.1 coordinate 1,505,553, forward strand.
AGCGCATTGAGAAAATTGTTTTAAATAGTAAAGTTCCTATCATTGTAAAAGAAGTTGGATTTGGGATGAGTAAGGAAACAATGCAACAGTTAGTGAACGTAGGTGTAACAGCAATTGATATTGGTGGGCAAGGTGGTACGAATTTTGCTGCTGTTGAAAACGAAAGAAGACAGCGAATGCTTTCTTATTTTAATAACTGGGGCATACAAACAGCAACCTCGATTATTGAAGCAACCTCTACAAATAATAACCTCTCTTTTATTGCATCTGGGGGTATACAAACAGCGCTTGACGTAGCGAAAGCAATCGCATTAGGGGCGAATACAACTGCGTTTGCTGGTTATTTTTTACGTATTTTAATGCAAGATGGTATCGAGAAGTTAGTAGATGAAATTGAGCTTCTACATACAGATTTGAAATTTATAATGACAGCTCTTGGTGCGAAGACGATAGAAGAGTTGCAATCTGTACCTCTTGTTGTAAAGGGTGAAACATATCATTGGTTAATGCAGCGTGGTATTGATACTGCGCATTATAGTAGGAGATAAAAAATCAACCATTCGGTTGATTTTTTTTGTTCTATTCTTTTTCGTAATATAAAGTGGAGAATGGAATTAGTATTATATAAAAATATCATTTCGTAAAAATTGTAATTGAAAAAGGGTTGAAAAATGTAGATGGTGTGTTGTCGAATTACTGGAGAGAACTTAATTTTTAATGGGAATAGGTGAAGGTAAAAAGAAGTAATGGGAGGATATAGTATGCGAAATATTATTTTGATATAAATAAAAATCATTAAACTGATTATGTAAAAGACGGTTTCGTACAATATAGAAACCGTCTTTTTGTATTAATTAGTGCTGGTTTTGTTTTCGAGCCTGTTCTGGTGTATCAAGTCCAGTTGCACCTGGATATTGTAGTGATTGATCACGATCGGATTCAACGCGGCGTGATTCTCGTAGTTTTCGTTCTTGGCGATCTTTACCCATAATGAATAACACCTCCTTGTTAAAAGTGTTGCTGTTATAAGAAAAAACTATGCGTAAATAAAGTGGATTAACTTTCATAAAAAGTTCCCATAATGGAAAACATAGGAGGTGAAGTTGATGGATGGAAGTACTTTTTATTTTGTAGCTTGGATAGGGTGGATCATTGTAACCTTTTTTATGAAAAAGGACCCTATCCGGTGGAAGTTAGGCGCTTGTATACTGTTTTTTATAATTTGCTCTCCGTTACATGTAACGATTGCCTCATTCGTGGTATCAGTAAATGCTCTTTTACTTTGTATTATTTCTTTTATAGGGATCACGCTATATTCCGTCTGGAAAAAATTGTATAGCTTACTTTCGGCACTTATTATTGCAATGTTATATACGAGTTTTCATCTGTTAGAAATATATGATCCGATTTGGATTGTGGTGGATAGAGTGTTTCTGCTAAGTAGTGCTCTTGTGTATGCATCGGTGTTATTGCATGGGGATCGCATATTACGATTATGTTCTCTATATGTAGGGATGTTACAAGGAGAGCTGCTAGTGACATTTATTTTTAGGAAATTGAATTTTCCATATGATTACGGTAGTTTAGCATTTTTTGATATCGTCGCCATTTCTACATTATTCATGGCAATATTGTTTTGGATTGCAAAAGCATCAGTATACATGGAACGGTTTAAGAGAAAAACACGTAAAAGAAAGGCGAGGGTAATACATGACTGAATATACACCAGCCATTTTATGCGGCGTAATAGCAGGGACAGTTACAAGGGTGCTAATGCTTCGGACGGATACGCGGCAATATCCGACGAGGCTACATGGGAAAATTATTCATATTGCAATGGGGTTAATTGCAGCTGCTTTAGGAGCGATTGCAATCCCGTCTATTTTGAAAAAAGATTTTTCTGCCATTACATTTCTTACATTAGCAGCGACACAATTTCGTGATGTACGTAATATGGAAAGAAATACGCTTCAACAATTAGATGGGTATGAGCTCGTACCGCGTGGAAATACATACATTGAAGGAATTGCATTGGTTTTTGAAAGTCGCAACTATTTGGCAATGTTAACGTCGTTTGCAACGACGTTTGCGTATATAGGATTCCGTTCATGGATTGCAGGAGTAATTATGGCTATAATCGCATTTTTTATCGCGAAAAAATTAATGTCTGGTAAAAGGCTACATGATCTTGTTGAAATTGAGCACGTTCCGCTTCGTTTTGAAGGAGCAGGGCTTTATATTGACAATATTTACATTATGAATATTGGATTGCCAGCAAGACAAGAAGAAATTATGAAATATGGTATGGGTTTTATTTTAAAGCCGAAATCAATTGATGCGATGGTTACAATCTCAAATTTAGGGCAACGACAAGCTATTTTACACGATGTTTCAGTAGCGTTAGGGATTTATAGAGATTCTGGTACACCAGCGCTTGTACCGTTAGCAAAGCGTGATTTAGAGGATGGCAGGGTTGGGATTTTTGTCCTGCCGCAAGATCAAGATGCAGAGAAAGCGATAGGTGTCATAGGAAATGTACCAACGTTAGAAAGTGCTGTCCATATGTCATCGGAAGCCCCAAAAGGAAGGGGAGATAAGAGATGATGTTAGAAAGTGTTATTCTGGCAGTTATAACAACGACTCCAGAAAAATTTGCAGGTGGTGCTCCTTTATTCGTTTGCGAATCGACGGAGGAACTAGAATTTGTTGCAAATAATTTAGAAGCAATTTTAGATGGTATTGCACATCGCTTACAAGAGAATGTATATATTATTGTGAAACATTAGCAACGTATGTTATAATGTGAGGTGTTTTGATACGTTGAGAAATATTCTGGAATGCAAATCCCTTCTTGCACAAAGAAGGGTTTTTTACATAATAAACAGAAGCAAGTTGAAAGGATGAAAGTATATGCCGAAACCAGTAATAGCGATAGTAGGTCGCCCGAACGTAGGGAAATCTACTATTTTCAATAGAATTGTTGGAGAAAGAGTTTCAATCGTAGAAGATATTCCAGGTGTAACGCGCGATCGTATTTATAGCGCTGGAGAATGGTTAAATCATGAATTTAACATTATTGATACGGGCGGAATTGATATTGGAGACGAGCCGTTTTTGACACAAATTCGTCAACAAGCTGAAGTAGCAATTGATGAAGCGGATGTTATCATTTTTATGACAAACGGTCGTGACGGTGTAACAGCAGCTGATGAAGAAGTTGCAAAAATTTTATATCGTTCAAATAAACCGGTTGTACTTGCAGTAAATAAAGTGGACAATCCGGAAATGCGCAGTGACATTTATGACTTTTATGCATTAGGATTTGGCGAACCATTCCCAATTTCAGGTACACACGGATTAGGGTTAGGTGACTTGCTAGACGAAGCTGCACAACATTTTCCAAAGATTGAAGAAGACGGATATGATGAAGACACAATTCGTTTCTCTTTAATTGGACGTCCAAACGTAGGGAAATCATCACTTGTAAATGCTCTTCTTGGTCAAGAGCGTGTAATTGTTAGTAATGTAGCAGGAACAACTCGTGATGCTGTCGATACACCATATAGTAAAGATGGAAAAGATTATGTAATTATTGATACAGCTGGTATGCGTAAAAAAGGAAAAGTGTATGAAAGTACAGAAAAATATAGTGTACTTCGTGCGCTAAGAGCGATTGAACGTTCTGACGTTGTTTTAGTCGTTTTAGATGGTGAAGAAGGAATTATTGAGCAAGATAAAAAAATCGCTGGATATGCTCATGATTCAGGGCGAGCTGTTGTTATCGTTGTAAATAAATGGGATGCAGTGAAAAAAGACGAAAAAACAATGAAAGCATTTGAAGAAAATATCCGTGCTCATTTCCAATTCTTAGAATACGCACCAATTGTTTTCTTATCTGCAAAAACGAGAAAACGTACACAAACATTAATACCGGTTATCGATGAGGTAAATGAAAGTCATAGTATCCGTATTCAAACGAACGTATTAAACGATGTAATTATGGATGCGGTAGCGATGAATCCGACGCCAACTCATAATGGTAGCCGTCTGAAAATTTTCTATGCAACACAAGTTGCGGTAAAACCACCGACATTTGTTGTGTTTGTAAACGATCCAGAATTATTGCACTTCTCATATGAGCGTTTCTTAAAGAATCGCTTACGTGAATCATTTGGCTTCGTAGGAACGCCGATTCACATTATCGCTAGAGCAAGAGACTAATGGAGAGGATGTGATTTTATGACAAAAATCACAGTAGTAGGAGCAGGTAGCTGGGGAACAGCGTTAGCGATGGTATTAGCTGACAATGGACATGATGTACGTATTTGGGGAAATCGCCCAGAACTTATGGATGAAATTAATACGAAACATGAGAATAGTCGATATCTCCCAGGCATTACATTGCCAAGCACAATCGTAGCCTACTCTTCTTTAGAAGAAGCATTAGTAGATGTAAATACAGTACTGCTAGTAGTACCAACGAAAGCGTACAGAGATGTATTACAAGAGATGAAAGAAATTGTTACTGAACCAATTACTTGGATTCATGCGAGCAAAGGAATTGAACCTGGTACGTCAAAACGTATTTCGGAAGTGATTGAGGAAGAAATTCCAGAGCACTTAATTAAAGATGTTGTTGTACTGTCTGGACCGAGTCATGCTGAAGAAGTCGGTTTACGACAAGCGACAACAGTTACGTCTGCAGCAAAGCGTATGGAAGCGGCTGAGGAAGTACAAGATTTATTTATGAATAGTTATTTTCGTGTATACACAAATCCAGATATCGTTGGAGTTGAACTTGGTGGTGCGTTAAAAAATATTATCGCATTAGCTGCTGGTATAACTGATGGTCTTGGATTAGGTGATAATGCAAAGGCGGCATTGATGACACGTGGTTTAACAGAGATTGCTCGTTTAGGAAGAAAAATGGGCGGGAATCCGTTAACGTTTGCTGGTCTAACTGGTATGGGAGACTTAATTGTAACTTGTACAAGTGTTCATAGCCGAAATTGGCGCGCTGGAAATATGCTTGGAAAAGGACACTCTTTAGAAGAAGTGTTAGAAAGCATGGGTATGGTTGTGGAAGGTGTAAGAACAACGAAAGCTGCTCATGAATTGGCAGAGAAAATGGAAGTTGAAATGCCGATTACAGCTGCTTTATATGACGTGCTGTTCAATGGGAATAACGTAAAAGATGCAGTAGGCTCATTGATGGGACGTGTTCGAAAACATGAAGTGGAAGCTATACCTGATTTACTGTAAAGAAAAGCGACAGAAGTACATTTGTACTTCTGTCGCTTTTTTATTTTTTGGGTCTTTTCACCATTTTTTCATTTTTGCATAGGATGAAGAGTAACTTGAGGAGAGGGTGAAAAGAATGGATAATAATATTTTTAATAATATTGAGAAGGAAGCGAAAGTAAATAAAGAGGATATTTTTAAATTAGCATCATCCGTGCAAAATGCGAATTTACGTGATGAAACTGTACTTCGTCAATTAATTCATCAAGTGGCTCTTATGGCGGGACGTGAAGTGCCGAAAGAGCAAGAGGATCAAATTGTAAAAGCGATTATTAATAATAATATGCCAACAGATTTTGGTTCGTTAAGCAAAATGTTTAAAAAATAAATTATGAGAAACAAAGAGTTTGGAGATTGCATATGATAGCCATGAAAGAATGGGAATAGAGCTGTTTTTGGGCATATTTGGTCAACCGAAGCGAGAGATACAATCGCTTCGGTTTTATTTTTGCCTAGATTGGTGAGAAATGCTGGAAAACCTATTGATTAAAGTTACATACTCGCGATTTGTAGTAAAATGTTCTTTTTGTATTTGTTTAAAGATTTTAATTTGTTAAAATAGTATAAAAATAGATTAATAAAAAGGGGTGTGTATATGTCAGAAGGGCTTATGAAAATGTGGCTGGCTTTAGGGGCAATTGGATTTATGTTTTTTGCAGTAAGTTTTATTTTATTAAGTAGACATAGAATAAAGAATAAATTTTTGAAAGGGATTACAGCGTTAGTAGCGTACACCCTTATGATTGTGTCAGGAATTGTTATTTTTCTTGTTGTATTTAGTGGACCTGTACAGCAGTAAATGGAATGGTCTCGAAAATACTACATACGGAGCAAATTAGATTAGTATGAAAAGGTGATGCTAGTGAAAAAATTCCATATTATTTTAATATTTTGTTGTATGAGCCTTTTAACGGGGTGTCTGTATCCGAAAGAAAATATGAAGCAAAATGCGGTTCCTTATGAAGATCAGCTACAGGTTGTTCAAAAAGCTGTTGTGACATTTAAGGAGCAAAATGATGGGATATTGCCAATTAAGACGAGGGATATGAGTACACCTATTTATCAAAAGTATCCAATCGATTTTCAACAGATTGCCCCGCGTTACATACAAGAAGCGCCAGGGAATGCGTATGAAAGTGGAGGAGTATATCAATACGTATTAATAGACGTTGAAACAAATCCGACAGTAAAGTTAATTGATGTTAGGATGGCTGAACAAATTCAGGAACTATCTTTAAAGCTTAGGATGTATCGTGATGAACATCAATATCCACCTTTTAAAAAAGTAATTTCAGATGGTGTATATGAATTGGATTTCAAAAAACTAGGATATAAAGATGTGCCACAAGTGACAAGTCCATATTCTGGTAAAGGACTTCCTTTTGTAATTAATGAAAAAGGAGAAGTTTTTGTTGATTATAGAATCGACCTATATGACGCTTTGAAAAAAAATGAAGGGCAGTTTACAGAGGGAGAAGATATTCGAAATATACTTTCGAAAGGTTCCCCGTTTGTACCAGCTTATTCTTTACCGTACACAGTAAAGGACGGAGAACCAATTTTTTTAAAATGATAAGTCATGAACCTTTCTTTTAGTGAATAAGTTCTAGAAGAAAGGTTTTTTATGTTATACAACTTACGATGCAAACAAAAGATATTTTTTAATAGTCATATGAAATTGGACAAAATTATATGATATATTGTCCGAACTTCTAGAATACCATTATATTATATCAGATATTATAGGCAACGTTAGAGAAGGTATTAGTTGACTATAAACGCGGAATTATTCCCAAAAATTTTGAGGGAGGGAATCACTTGGAAAAGGTAGATATTTTTAAAGATATTGCAGAACGAACAGGCGGTGATATTTATTTTGGAGTTGTAGGAGCTGTTCGAACAGGGAAATCAACATTCATTAAAAAATTTATGGAACTTGTAGTTATTCCAAATATTGAGAATGAGTCTGACCGTCAAAGAGCGCAGGATGAATTGCCTCAAAGTGCTGCTGGTCGTACAATTATGACGACGGAACCGAAGTTTGTTCCAAACCAAGCGGTTTCTATCGAAGTAGATGAAGGACTTGAAGTGAATATTCGATTAGTAGATTGTGTTGGATATACGGTTCCTGGAGCGAAGGGCTATGAAGATGAGAATGGCCCGCGTATGATTAATACCCCTTGGTATGAAGAACCTATTCCATTCCATGAAGCTGCAGAAATCGGCACGCGTAAAGTAATTCAAGAACATTCAACAATTGGTGTTGTAATTACAACAGATGGAACAATTGGTGAAATTCCAAGAAGAGATTATATAGAGGCAGAAGAACGCGTTGTAAATGAGTTGAAAGAAGTAGGAAAACCTTTCATTATGATAATTAATACGGTACAGCCGTATCATCCAGATACAGAGCAATTACGCCAAAGTTTATCAGAAGAATATGATATCCCGGTTATTGCAATGAGTGTGGAGAGTTTAAGAGAAACAGATGTATATAATGTACTTCGTGAAGCGCTATTTGAATTCCCTGTATTAGAAGTGAATGTGAACCTTCCGAGTTGGGTAATGGTGCTAAATGAAGGGCATTGGTTGCGTCAAAGTTATCAAGAAGCAGTTCAAGAAACTGTGAAGGATATAAAACGTCTTCGTGATGTGGATCGCGTTGTTTGGCAGTTTAGTCAATATGAATTTATTGATCGAGCGAGCCTAGCTGGCATTGATATGGGGCAAGGTGTGGCGGAGATTGATTTATATGCGCCAGATGAATTATATGATCAGATTTTAAAAGAAGTAGTAGGAGTAGAAATTCGAGGGAAAGATCATTTGTTAAAGCTTATGCTCGATTTATCTCATGCGAAAATAGAGTACGATCAAGTGGCGGATGCACTGCGTATGGTTAAGCAAACAGGATATGGTGTAGCAGCACCTGCATTAGCGGATATGAGCTTAGATGAGCCAGAAATTATTCGTCACGGTTCAAGGTTTGGTGTGAAGTTAAAAGCGGTAGCGCCATCTATTCATATGATTAAAGTAGATGTAGAGTCAACGTTTGAGCCGATTATTGGTACTGAAAAGCAAAGTGAAGAATTAGTTCGTTATTTAATGCAAGATTTTGAAGATGACCCGTTATCAATTTGGAATTCTGATATATTTGGACGTTCACTTAGCTCGATTGTTCGAGAAGGAATTCAGGCGAAATTATCTTTAATGCCAGAAAATGCTAGATATAAATTAAAAGAAACGCTAGAAAGAATTATTAATGAAGGATCTGGCGGATTAATTGCGATTATACTATAAGAAAAAATCCCTCTCATTGTAGAGGGATTTTTTGTTTTTTTTGATTATAAAATAGAAAAATAAACAGTCATTATCTAATACATTGTTGTAAATTGTCAAGTTTCATCAGATTTTCACATTTTAAGAGTAACAATTTCCTTAAAAATATTGAATTATAAAGGAGAATCGTATAATATAGGCGTTGATAATGATTTATCTACATCTTTGTAGTATAGAATTTGCAAAAATTGCCTACAAATGAAAGTAAGACTCATTTTATGATCATTATACAGTCTTATCTTTGGGAGGAGGTGAATGGCATGAACAAGACAGATTTAATCAATGCTGTTGCAGAAGCAAGTTCCCTTTCTAAAAAGGACGCAACAAAAGCAGTAGACGCTGTTTTTGATTCTATCTTAGAAGCTTTAAAACAAGGTGATAAAGTACAACTGATCGGATTCGGTAACTTCGAAGTTCGTGAGCGTGCGGCTCGTAAAGGTCGTAACCCACAAACAGGTGAGGAGATTGAAATCGCTGCAAGTAAAGTACCTGCATTCAAACCTGGTAAAGCGTTAAAAGATGCGGTTAAATAATCCTTACATATTAACAGGGAAGAAGAGTTTCCTTTTTGGGAACTCTTCTTTTTGCTTTTAAAAACATAAATATGCTAGAATGTGTTCGTATCACTTTTAGGTTTTCGGGAGGGCTAGCGGATGGCAAAAGTTAATTTAGAACAAATTGAACATGCAGTACGCCTTATTTTAGAGGCGATTGGGGATGACCCAAATCGTGAGGGAGTACTTGATACACCAAAGCGTGTTGCAAAAATGTACGCAGAAGTGTTCTCAGGTATGCATGAAGATCCGAAAGAGCATTTGCATAAAGTATTCGGAGAAGATCACGAAGAGCTTGTACTAGTAAAAGATATACCATTTTATTCGATGTGTGAGCATCATTTAGTACCATTCTATGGAGTTGCTCACGTTGCATATATTCCGCAAGGTGGAAAGGTAACAGGGTTAAGTAAATTAGCTCGTACCGTAGATACAATTGCACGTCGCCCACAACTGCAAGAACGTATTACATCAACAGTAGCGAACTCTATTATGGAAGTACTAGAGCCTCATGGTGTAATGGTAGTAGTAGAAGCAGAACATATGTGTATGACGATGCGTGGTGTGAAAAAACCAGGTGCGAAAACAGTAACGACAGCAGTGCGTGGTGTGCTTGAAAATGATGCTGCAGCGCGCAGTGAAATTTTATCGTTTATTAAAACGAAGTAAAGAAAAGCGGGAAACTGCTTTTCTTTTTTTTTTTAGTAAATAAATGATATAGTTTTAACTAGACAGAGTGAGATTAGAAAGATTGCTTACATGAATGGTAGGTGTAGCCAAGTTTTGGTTATAGAAAATAGAGTGTATGTGTTATAATAAGTTTTATGAATTAGAAAACAAGGGTGATTTTTTGTGTGTGACATCTACGGAGGGTATGCGGGTATAAAAGAAAAATTGATGGAGAAATTACGCCATCCTTATTTTATAAACTATATTGAAGAACCATTTATTGATGAAGAAAAGATAGCATTGTTATATGGTGCTTTAAAGAGTGCAAACTTACATATAGAACAAATTGAGCATTACGTAGTAACAATTATGCTCGTACAAATTGCGCTTGATACGCATGAAAGGGTATCAAATAAAGCAGGCGAGGAAGAGATTGAATTCCATAAATGTCGTCAATTAACAGTACTTGCAGGCGATTACTATAGTGGACTATATTATTATTTATTGTCTATGAATCGTGATATTGTTTTAATTCGTGCACTTGCTGAAGGAATTAAAGAGATAAATGAACACAAAATTATGTTATACCAAAAAGCGCATGAAACGACGGATGACATAATGAAAAGCATAGTAACGATTGAGTCTGCGCTCCTTCAAAAAACATGTGATCATTTTCAGTTATCACATTGGAAGCCATTTATCACATACGTATTAGGTGGAAATCGCCTTCAAAAAGAAATTCAATTGTATGCTGATAAGCAACATTCACCTGTTTTTCAAGCTATGCAAGATGCTTTAGGGGATAAAGCAGAAGTAGTGATTAATGGTTGGATGAAGGAATTGAGAAAGAAAGAAAAACAATTTTTAGAAAATCACACAGACATAAATGAAATAAATTCTGTGTTAAGGAATAAATAGAAGACATAAGCAATTTTACATTGGAAGAAGGTACGAGCATGCAACAATCAAAAGAAGAAAGAGTACATGACGTATTTGAAAAGATTTCTGATAAATACGATGTGATGAATTCTGTAATTAGTTTTCAAAGACATAAAGCGTGGCGGAAAGAAACGATGCGAATTATGGATGTACAACCAGGCAGTCAAGCGCTTGATGTATGCTGTGGAACCGCAGATTGGACAATTGCGCTAGCTGGAGCCGTAGGTGAGCAAGGAAAGGTTGTTGGCTTAGACTTCAGTGAAAATATGTTATCTGTTGGTAAGCAAAAGGTAGAGGCGTTACAATTAAAACAAGTAGAACTTCTACATGGGAATGCAATGGAACTTCCGTTTGAAGATAATACGTTTGATTATGTGACGATTGGGTTTGGTTTACGTAACGTACCGGATTATATGCACGTATTAAAAGAAATGACGCGTGTAGTAAAACCAGGTGGAAAAGTAATCTGTTTAGAAACATCTCAACCAACAATGATTGGTTTTCGACAAGGGTATATTTTATACTTTAAATATATCATGCCGTTATTTGGAAAGATGTTTGCGAAAAGTTATAAAGAATATTCATGGCTTCAAGAATCTGCTAGTACGTTCCCAGGGATGAAAGAATTGGCTCAAATGTTTGAGCAAGCTGGACTTGAACGTGTGCAAGTGAAACCATTTACTTTTGGGGTAGCAGCAATGCATTTAGGAATTAAACCAGAATCAAAATAGAAAAAAGAAGTTTTAGGTTAAGGTGAACAATATGAAGTTACAACTTATGTACTCTTTTTTACGATCGGATATTAATGTGATAGAAAAAGAATTAAAAAAGACAGTCGCTTCTGAACAGCCATTAGTAGAAGAGGCAGCATTACAGCTTATTGAAGCTGGTGGGAAACGAATTCGTCCTGTATTTGTGTTGCTTGCAGGAAAATTTGGAGATTATAAGTTAGATGCGATTAAGCATGTTGCTGTTGCGTTAGAACTTATTCATATGGCTTCTCTTGTTCACGATGATGTTATTGATGCTGCATTTTTACGACGCGGCAGTGCGACTGTGAATGCGAAATGGGGAGATCGTATTGCGATGTATACAGGGGACTATCTGTTCGCTAAGTCTCTTGAATGTATAACCAATATCGAAATTCCAGAGGCACATCAAGCGTTATCACATACTATTTTAGAAGTCTGTAAAGGTGAAATTGAACAAATTAAAGATAAATACAATTATGACCAAAATTTAAGAACGTATTTAAGAAGAATAAAGCGAAAAACAGCATTATTAATTGCCGCGAGTTGTCAATTGGGAGCGATTGCTGCTGGTGCTAATCGTGATACGGTAAATCGTCTATTTTGGTATGGGTATTTTGTAGGAATGTCTTATCAAATTATTGATGACATTTTAGACTTCGTTTCTACAGAAGAGAAACTTGGAAAACCTGCTGGTGGGGATTTACTACAAGGGAATATTACACTTCCTGCTTTATATGCGATGGAAGATCCCGTACTTCGTCAGAAAATCACATCTGTACATGAAAATTCAACAGCAAGTGAAATGCAAGAAATTATTGATGCTGTAAAAAATAGTACAGCAATTGATCAAGCATTTGCGTTTAGTGAACGTTATTTACATAAAGCTTTAGAAATAATAAAACCACTCCCACGTGGAAAAGCAAAGTACGCATTACAAAATGTTGCAAAGTATATTGGAAAACGAAAATTTTAAGGTTTATTCTAAAAAATAAAATAATCTCTCTATTTCAAAACTATTGCACAATTGTGATAAGGGTGATAATATGTGTGTGGGGATATACAATTACATACATAATTCAGAAGTGGAGAGATTTTTTATGGAAAAAACATTTCTAATGGTAAAACCAGACGGTGTACAACGTGCCTTCATTGGGGAAATTGTAGCTCGTTTTGAGAAAAAAGGCTTTCAATTAGTTGGTGCAAAATTAATGCAAGTCACTCCAGAAATTGCTGGACAACACTACGCTGAGCATAAGGAAAAACCTTTCTTTGGTGAGTTAGTAGACTTTATTACATCTGGACCTGTATTCGCAATGGTATGGCAAGGTGAAGGTGTAGTAGATACAGCTCGTAACATGATGGGGAAAACAAGACCACATGAAGCAGCTCCTGGAACAATTCGTGGAGATTTCGGTGTAACTGTTGCGAAAAACATTATCCATGGTTCTGATTCTTTAGAAAGCGCAGAGCGCGAGATTGCTATTTTCTTTAAAGAAGAAGAATTAGTTGACTACTCAAAATTAATGAATGAATGGATTTACTAATTATTTTGAAATAATTTGTAAACGCTTTAATCACTGTGATAATAGTAAAAAGTGCAAGGAGAATAGGGGTATTCTTCTTGCACTTTTTTTATTTTCAGTTAGTTACGAAGTTTGAACTGTTATGATATATTGATATTTAAATTAGGACTATCGGAAATATAGAATAAGAAAATGGTCGATTTATGATATAATTTCTTTAATATTTTTAGAATGATAAAAGTTAATATAGTGAGATAAATACATATACGAAAAGAGGAATAATGTATGCGATATATTACAGCTGGTGAATCTCATGGTCCACAACTTACAACGATTATAGAAGGTGTTCCGGCAGGATTGTCTTTAGTAGCAGATGATATAAACGAAGAGTTAGCTAGAAGGCAAAAGGGATATGGGCGCGGTAGACGCATGCAAATTGAAACGGATCAAGTGCAAATTTTAAGTGGTGTTAGACATGGAGAAACATTAGGTTCCCCTATTGCACTTGTTGTTGAAAATCGTGATTTTGCACACTGGACAAAAATTATGGGGGCGGAGCCTTTAACTGAGCAAGAAGAAAAAGAGATGAAAAGGAAAGTGACAAAACCAAGGCCTGGGCATGCTGATTTAAATGGTGCGATTAAATATGGTCATAGAGATATGAGGAATGTACTGGAACGTTCGTCAGCGCGCGAAACGACGGTGCGTGTTGCTGCTGGTGCGGTTGCTAAAAAGGTGTTAGCAGAACTTGGTATTAAAGTAGCGGGCCATGTAATTGAAATTGGCGGTGTACAAGCTAAGGAGATTACGTATAGTTCAATTGAAGAATTAAAGAGTATTACCGAAGCATCTCCTGTACGTTGCTTAGATGACGAAGCTGGTAACCAAATGATGAAAGCGATTGATGATGCGAAAGCAAATGGTGATTCAATTGGTGGAATCGTTGAAGTAATTGTGGAAGGGATGCCAATTGGAGTAGGTAGCTACGTGCATTATGATCGAAAACTGGATGCGAAATTAGCAGCTGCAATTATGAGTATTAATGCTTTTAAAGGTGTCGAGATTGGAATTGGTTTTGAAGCAGCGCATAGACCAGGAAGTGAAGTTCATGATGAAATTCTGTGGAATGAGGAGCATGGATATACACGAAGAACAAATAATGCAGGTGGATTAGAAGGCGGTATGACGACTGGAATGCCAATTGTTGTGCGCGGTGTGATGAAACCGATACCTACACTTTATAAACCTCTTCAAAGTGTAGATATTGATACGAAAGAGCCTTTTACAGCGAGCATTGAACGTTCAGATAGTTGTGCAGTGCCAGCAGCTAGTGTCGTTGCAGAAGCGGTTGTGGCTTGGGAATTAGCGACAGCTTTAATAGAACAATTCGGATTAGATCGTATGGAACTAATTCGTGAAAATATTGAGAAACATAATGAATATGCGAGGGGATTTTAATGGGAAACATACATATTCAAACGAAATCAAAAGAATATGATGTACATGTTGGTAAAGAAGTGTTGTCAAACTTAACAACGATCGTTCAGAATATGCAGCCAGCGGTATCTAACGTAATGATTATTTCAGATGAAGCTGTTGCATCACTACATTTACAGACAGTTATCGATGCATTACAAGTAGAGCAGCACGTGTTTTCGTTTGTTGTACCAAGTGGCGAAAAAGAGAAGTCTTTCGAAAATTTCTATGCGGCTCATACGTCAGCTCTTGAAAATAAATTAGATAGAAATTCTTTAATTCTTGCACTTGGAGGCGGAATGATTGGAGATTTAGCTGGTTTTGTTGCTGCATCGTTTATGCGTGGTATTCGCTTTGTGCAGGTTCCGACAACTTTATTAGCGCACGATAGCGCAGTGGGTGGGAAAGTAGCGATTAACCATCCGTTAGGTAAAAATATGATTGGTGCATTCCATCAGCCAGAAGCAGTTGTATATCATACACCGTTTTTACAGTCTCTTCCTGAAAAAGAGTGGCGTTCAGGTTATGCAGAGGTGATAAAGCATGCTCTTATCGGTGATGTGGAGCTATACCATTGGTTAAAAGAAGAAGTGCAAACATTAGCGGATCTTCATGATGAGAAGTTAATCCATATATTAACGAAGGCGATTCCTGTAAAGGCAAATGTTGTGTCACAAGATGAAACAGAGAAGGGTGTACGTGCTCATTTGAATTTTGGACATACGTTAGGACATGCTCTTGAAAAAGAGCTAGGGTATGGAAATATTACTCACGGTGACGGTGTAGCGGTTGGAATGTTATTCGCCATATTTTTAAGTGAGCAAGTGTACAAGGTTGATCTTGCTTATGAAGATATGAAGCAGTGGTTCTTGAAATACGGCTATCCAAAAATGCCAGGAGATTTGAATGTAGAGCGCCTCGTTCAATTGATGAAACAAGATAAGAAAGCAAATGCAGGAGCAATTCATATGGTGCTTATGCAGGAATATGGGGTAGTGAATGTCGTATCTATTTCAGATGAGACTGTTCATATTGCGTTAGAGGCATTTCAAAAAGATATGGTTTAAAATGATAGCGAAGTGCTGTGAAGTGCTCATTTAGAGGTATTCTCGTAATAGTGACGGTTATGACAAAAGATTACAGTAAGGGGCTATAACCGTATTGTAATCAAATTGAATGAAATGACTGGGGGAAGAAAAATGAGAGTGAAAGAGCAATTGTTAACTTTGAGAGCGTATGTGCCTGGGAAAAACATTGAAGAAGTAAAACGAGAATATGGTTTATCAAAAATTGTGAAATTAGCATCCAACGAAAATCCATTCGGTTGCTCAGCACGTGTGACAGAAGCATTAACTTCTTTAGCGAGCCAATATGCCCTTTATCCAGATGGATATGCCTTTGAACTTCGGACAAAAATAGCGGAACATTTAGGTGTAAAAGCAGAACAACTACTATTTGGTAGTGGATTAGATGAAGTCATTCAAATGATTAGCCGAGCGTTACTACATGAAGGAACAAACGTTGTAATGGCGAATCCTACGTTTTCACAATATCATCACCATGCTGTTATTGAAGGAGCAGAAGTTCGTGAAGTATCACTTAAAGATGGTATTCACGATTTAGATGCAATGCTAGAGCAAGTAGATGAGAAAACGAAAATTGTATGGATTTGTAATCCGAATAATCCAACAGGTACATATGTTGAGAAACAAAAATTACTTTCATTTTTAGAATCAGTTCCTAAGTCGGCTCTCGTTATTATGGACGAAGCATATTATGAATACGCGGAAGCAGAAGACTATCCGCAAACATTACCACTTCTTGAAAAGTATGAAAATCTTATGGTTTTACGCACGTTTTCAAAAGCATATGGTTTAGCTGCTTTTCGTATCGGATATGCGATTGGGGATGCGAAGTTAATCGGACAGCTAGAAGTAGCTAGGTTACCATTCAATACATCAACTGTAGCCCAATCTGTAGCACTCGCTGCATTAGAAGATCAAGCTTTTTTACAAGATTGTGTGCAAAAGAATGCTGAAGGTTTAAATCAGTATTATGCATTTTGTAAAGAATATAACGTATTCTATTATCCATCTCAAACAAATTTCATTTTCTTAAAACTCGGTATACCAGGTAATGAAGCTTTCGAACGATTAATGAAAAAAGGATATATCGTTCGTTCTGGTGCTGCATTTGGTATCGATGATGGTATTCGTATTACTGTCGGTTTGAAGGAAGAAAATGATGAAATTATAGAGTTACTGAAAGAGCTTGTAAATGAGCAAGTACAGAAAGAAGAAACATATTCTTAAGAGATTGTGAAGGCTCCTATTATAGGAGCCTTTTTTATCGCATTCAAAATAAAGGTTGAAGACTGCTAATTAAGTTATTCTGTAAACCACGGTTTGTATGGCTTGATAATTAGTGAGAGAAGTTATTTGCACGGTCATAAAAGAAAGCGGTACAATAGAAGATGATGATAAGGTATCGGTGTCATATCCGAACCTTTTGAACAATTAACTACTCTGTAGGAAGAAGTATAAGAAGAAGCATGCTCATTCTAAAGGTTGCGTTCTAACAGTGAGTTGCTTATGATAAATGAACAGAAAAGAATATTTTTTAGAATTAAAGGAGACGTTTATGCAAAAGTTTGAACAAGCTGTTTCATATATTGAAAATGGTGAAGCAGAAAAAGGATTACAATTATTAAAAGAACAATTAAAAATTGCGAATGATGAAGAGAAGTATGATATCGCTCGTTACTATCATACACTTGGATTTACAGATGAGGCATTAGCAATTACTGAAGACTTACGTTTACTGTATCCAGAAGAAAGTGAATTCACTGTATTTTTAGCAGAATTATATATTGATCTAGATAAAGAAGATGAAGCGATTGAAGTGCTTCATGATATTCCAGAAAATGACGATTTATATGTTCAATCGTTATTACTTGTTGCAGATTTATTCCAAATGCAAGGTTTTGATGATGTAGCAGAGCAAAAACTATTAAAGGCGAAAGAAATGATGCCTGATGAACCTGTTATTACGTTTGGGTTAGCAGAATTATATAGTAGTAAAGGTGAAGAACAAAAGGCAATTACTTATTATGAATCGCTATTAGCGGAACATAAAGTAATGGGTGGTGTCGTGATCGCACTTCGCCTCGCAGAAACGTTAAGCGCGATCGGAAACTGGGAAGAAGCGATTTCTTATTATGAAGCAGGCCTAGAGGAACAAAAAGATATTCACTCATTATTTGGATATGCCTTCACATTATACCAAGGTGAAGAATATCAGAGAGCAATTGGTGCTTGGCAGGAATTAAAAGAATTAGACCCTGAGTACGCATCACTGTACATGTATTTAGCGAAAAGCTATGAAAAAGAAGGAATGCTTCAAGAAAGCTATGAAACGCTTCATGAAGGAATTAAAGTAGATGAGCTTTCAGTTCCATTTTATGTAGAGTTAGCGAACATTGCGGCGAAATTAGGAAAAATAGTAGAAGCAGAGGAAGTTCTTCAAAAAGCGCTTGAGTTAGATCCAGGGCATTTAGGTGCAACATTAAAATATGCATATATCTTAAAAGAACAAGAAAAGTACGAAGAGTTAATTGCAATTGTAGAGCGTGCTATTGATAGTGGAGAACCAGATACACAACTACTTTGGGATCTTGCGTATGCAAAAAAACAATTAGAAATGTATTCGGATGCATTAAAACACTATGAAAGTGCATATACTTCTTTTAAGAATCATCCAGACTTCTTAGAAGAGTACGGTTATTTCTTATTGGAAGAAGGAAAACGAAAAGAGGCGAAAGAAGTATTTACCCAGTTATTACAACTAGACCCGACACAAATTCATATTGAAGAGTTGTTATATAATTTAGAGGATTTTTCATAAGTTGGAAGGAAACTGAATGCCGCTTCTTGAATCTAAAAAGAAAAGAGAAAGACAGAGGAGGGACTTAATTGCTATGAATACCCCTGTTTCTGTAAACGAGAAGAAGGATTTTGTAAAATGGTTTTTGAATAATTACCAACTGAAACAGCGTGAATGTGTATGGATTCTGAATTATTTAATGAGTCACGACCAATTGATGCATAAAGTCCACTTCGTAGAGCATGCAAAATATTGTCCGCGTGGCTTAGTGATGTCAGCGAATTGTGTGAAAGACACACCGTTTCACTTTTTTAAACAAAATGTTATGACAACAGATGCTGAAAAATCGTTTCATGATATTCGTTTAAATCGAGATGAGGATATTTATATTCAACTCAACTTTAAATCATCGTTTCAAAATGCGAATTATGTAGCTGTATTAGAAGAAAACCCATATCTACCAAAGCATATTGAAGTAAATGAAAAAGATCGTTTACTTGCAGAAAGGTTTTTGGAAGAAAGTGTATTTTCGTTTAGGAGAGAACGCCTTTTGAAACAAATTGATGAAGCGTTAGATAAGCAAGATAAGGAAGCGTTTCATAGATTAACGGCAGAGTTAAAAACTTTATAGAATTTATTTGGATTAATAAATTTTTACAAATTTCAGACTTTCATCAAGAAAAACTACCTATATTGGGTAGTTTTTCTTTTTTTACCTCTTTTAGTATGGTTTAATATATATAAAGTGAAAGTTCTGTCATTTGTAAGTGAAGGAGGGAAGGAATTTGAAGTGGATTGTAAAAGATGTGGAACAGTTTGAGCAAGCAAGAGAGTATGTTGATACAGGAGTAATACCGCTGTTATCAATTTCGGCAGCAAAAGAAATGAAAATGGTTGTAGAACAAGGTGAATTTATCGAATTGTTGAGCACGGAATTGGAAAGAGAGTATAAGGGAAGAGTGCTTTTACTGCCTGCGTTTACGTATTTGGTAGAAAGTCAAAAGAATGAAAAAGGTCGTTTGCAAGAATGGACAAATCATTTACGAAGTGAAGGTTTTAAGCATATTGCTTATGTTACAAGTGATTTTTCATGGAAAGAGGATATGCAAGAGTTACAGGGAGATTTGTTTTGGTTTCCTTCATTAGCATTAGAACAATTTAGTGATCAAGCAAAAAGAGAAGTTATTCATGCACATATAAAAAATATAATGGTGATGTTGGAAGAGAAATGGGGAAACTCATAATAAACAGAAAGTTCTTATTATTATGAGTAGTATGATATTGACCTGTGCATGAGCGTATTATATCATGATAGTGTCCTAGTTTTTATTTTTTATATAATTTATCACGAGGGGACAATTTCTGATAGAGGGGGGAAATTTTCGTGAGCGAGAAAGAACATCGCGTGTCAAGAAGACAATTTTTAAATTACACACTCACAGGGGTAGGAGGCTTTATGGCTGCCGGTATTTTAATGCCGATGACGCGATTTGCGCTTGATCCGGTGTTAAGAAAAGAAGCGGGAACGGATATGGTTGCTGTTGCGCAAGTAAAGGATATTACAACAGAGCCGAAGCGTTTCGATTTTAAAGTGAAGCAGGTTGATGGTTGGTACAAGTCTGAAGAACCAAAATCAGCTTGGGTTCATAAAGATGAAAGCGGAGACATTGTTGCGTTCTCTCCAGTATGTAAACATTTAGGATGTACAGTTAACTGGAATTCGGACAAAGCACATCCGAATCAATTCTTTTGCCCATGTCACGGGGGTCGTTATACAAAAGATGGGATTAACATTAAAGGTACGCCACCCCTTGCTCCGCTTGATGTGTACGAGTCTAAAGTGAAAGATGGAACGCTGTATCTAGGAAAAGCGAAGCCAAGAGGGGGTGCAAAGTAGATGTTAAATAAAATTTATGATTGGGTGGATGAAAGATTAGATATTACACCAATATGGCGTGATATCGCTGATCATGAAGTACCTGAACATGTAAACCCGGCACATCACTTTTCTGCATTCGTCTATTGCTTTGGAGGACTTACCTTTTTCGTTACTGTAATTCAAATTTTATCTGGAATGTTTTTGACGATGTATTATGTGCCTGATATTAAAAATGCTTGGGAATCAGTTTACTATTTACAAAATGAAGTTGCTTATGGGCAAATTGTTCGTGGTATGCACCACTGGGGTGCTAGTCTCGTAATTGTAATGATGTTTTTACATACACTCAGAGTTTTCTTCCAAGGTGCGTATAAAAAGCCCCGTGAGTTAAACTGGATTGTTGGTGTTCTTATTTTCTTTGTTATGTTAGGTCTTGGTTTTACCGGATATTTATTACCGTGGGATATGAAAGCTTTATTTGCTACAAAAGTAGGGATTCAAATTGCAGAGCAAACACCGCTCATTGGTCCTTATATTAAAACATTACTCGCTGGTCATTCCGAAATTGTTGGCGCTCAAACATTAACTCGCTTCTTTGCTATTCACGTCTTCTTCTTACCAGCAGCACTTCTAGGTTTAATGGCCTTCCACTTCATCATGATTCGCAAACAAGGTATTTCCGGTCCACTATAAGAGATTGCTAAATTAAAGGGGAAAGAACTAAAGGAGGGAGATTATGCATCGCGGCAAAGGGATGAAGTTTGTAGGAGATTCTCGGGTACCAGTAGCTCGGAAACCAAATATTCCAAAAGACTATTCTGAATACCCAGGGAAAACAGAAGCATTTTGGCCGAACTTCTTGTTAAAAGAATGGATGGTTGGTGCAGTTTTTTTAATCGGTTATTTATGTTTAACAGTGGCGCATCCGTCGCCGCTTGAGAGAATGGCGGACCCAACAGATGCTGGATATATACCACTTCCAGATTGGTATTTCTTATTCTTGTATCAGTTATTAAAGTATTCGTATGCTTCCGGTTCATTTACTGTAATTGGAGCATTTATTATGCCAGGGATTGCGTTTGGAGCATTACTGTTAGCTCCATTTCTTGATCGAGGTCCAGAAAGACGTCCATTGAAGCGTCCTGTGGCAACTGGATTTATGCTTTTAGCAATTGCATCGATTATCTTTTTAACTTGGGAATCTGTAGCACACCACGACTGGGAAGCTGCAAAAAAACAAGGAGCAATTGTAAAAACAGCGCCAGTTGATAAAAATGATGATGGCTATAAATTAATGCAAAAAAATACTTGTTTAACATGTCATGGTGACAATTTACAAGGCGGGGCAGCAGCACCGGCACTGCAAAACTTAACTTTAAAGCCAGAAGAAATTGCTAAAATTGCGAAAGAGGGAAAAGGTTCAATGCCTAAAGGTGTATTTAAAGGTACGGATGAGGAACTGAAGAAGCTTTCGGAATTCGTTGCAAAGTATAATAAAAAATAATAAAAAAGCTGACTACAAAATTTGTAGTCAGCTTTTCTATTTAGTTGGATGAAGTTTGTTATAATAGAGTAGGATTTAGTGAATGAATTACTTTGCTTGAAAGGTGTTGGACATACGGATTGGTGTACTTGTATGCAATGTTAAGACAACGCTCGGTATTATTATTTTTATTAATTGTTAACTTATTAGGTACAATTTATGGATTTATATGGTACGGAAATCAATTGAAAGAAACGTCACCTATATTTTGGCCGTTTGTACCAGATAGTCCTATGGCGACTCTCTTTTTTGTCTTTGTTTTAATTGCTTTTTTGGCAAAGAGAAACTGGGGATTAATAGAAGCGTTAGCGATTGTAACTTTAATAAAATATGGTATTTGGGCTGTTGTTGTAAACGCGATTATGATTTACGTAAAAGGGCCTATAGGCCTTATGGGCTACATGTTAATGCTTTCGCACTTCGCGATGGCAATACAAGGATTTTTATATGCTCCATTCTATCGTATAAAAAAATGGCATTTTATAGTAGCAGCTGTGTGGACGTTGCATAACGATGCAATTGATTATTTATTTTGGCAAATGCCGCGATATGGAATTATGCATTTGTTTGTAGAGGAAATTGGTTATTTTACGTTTTGGTTAAGTATTGCTGTACTATGTATTACATATTATTGTTGCTTACGTGAGCAAAGAAAACAATTTTCTTTATGATGGTTAGAACATTTAGGGGGAGAACATGGAGAAAAATAAGAGTGGTACAAAAATATTGGATCGATTGATTACTTTAGTTGTTTCATATAGCATAGCATTTTCTATTTTTGCACTCGCAACAACGGCAGTTGTATATGGAAAATGGTTGTATTATTTTGAAATTGATTTTTTAAATATTCCTGATTTAGCGGATATGACGAAGGATGAAATTAAAAGAAATTACGATGTGCTTATTACATATTTATCCCCGTTTTATGACGGAGCATTACATTTGCCCACATTAGATATGTCCACAAATGGCCGTATTCATTTTGTAGATGTTAAAAATATTTTAGTAAAGATTCAATATGTGATGTATGCGACAATTATGATTGCAGTGATAGGCGGAATTTATTTATTAAAAAAGAAAAATGAAAAGTTTTTACTGCACGGATCGATTTTAACAATCATTTTTCCGATAGCGCTTATGTTACCAATTGCTATTAATTTTGAAAAGAGTTTTGTATTATTCCATAAACTTTTATTTAGTAATGATTATTGGGTTTTTGATCCTGAAAAGGATCCAATTATATTAATGTTACCAGAAGAGTTCTTTATGCATGCTGCGTGTGCTATTTTATTATTCATTTTAGGTGGGAGTATACTTTGTTACAGCTTATATAGATATCTCGTAAAAAAGAAAAGGATGTCACAGAAAAAATTCTCTGCTTAAAGAGAATTTTTTTCTTTGTAAAACGATAATATATTTTTCGGTCTAGTTCTGTTCTATTCTTGTCCAAATTAACATATTTTGTACTAGTAGTTAAGGGGGGACCGGGATGAAGAGAACATTAATTGGATTGATAGCATTTCTAATTATAATGTTTCCGTTACGTATATATGCTGAAGAGTGGAATGAGCTAACAGGGTTGTTAGACGACTCGTTACAGTTAGTGAAGCGTAATGAAGATGAAAAAGCGGTACAAGTATTACAACATTTCTCGGAGCAGTTTTTAATAAAGGGGAATGAAAAGAAGCAGGAAGTAACACCAGATCAAGTTAGAGTTATTTCTTTAGCTTACGATAAGGCGCAACAATCGCTCTCTGAAGAAGGTTTAGGTAAGCAAGCTAAAATTGATAATGTGCTGGCATTACAACTTGCTGTTGATGCACAAGTATCGAAATATCAACCACTTTGGATGGAAAGAGAAAGGAAAGTAATGGATGCCTTTTCTCAAATGGAAAAAGCGATGGAAAAAGAAGATGCTGGGCAGTTTCAACAAACGTTAAATACGTTTTTAAATGAATTCAATATTATTTATCCAAGCTTAATGATTGCTTTGCCAGAAAACGAGGTCCAGCGTGTAAATGTTCATTTATCTTATTTAGATGAATTTCGTAACGTTATGTTAAAAACGAAAGGCGGCCAAATGCAATTAGGGATTATTAAAGGGGATTTGCAAAAGATATTTCACACAGTAAAAAAAGATGAAATTGCACCCTCTCTCATTTGGTTTATGACAATTACTGGGGGACTTATTTTATTCACATTAACTTATGTTGGATGGAGAAAGTATAAAGGAGAGAGAGAAAAAAGAAAAAGTAATGTACATTCTAAAAATAGATAATGCAATAAATAAAGATATGGATTGTAAGGTTTATTCATTGACAATAGTGGCAGAAGAAAATAGAATGAGAAGTACTATAATTAAAACTTCAATGGAGGTTCATGATGTTTTATTTAATTTACTTCGCGATCATAATGATCATACCGTTGTATGCACAGTCAAGAGTACGTAGTGCCTATAGCAAGTATTCACAAGTTTATTCAACATCAGGTATGACAGGAGCGGAAGTGGCTCGAAAAATTTTAGATGAAAATGGATTATACAACGTAGCTGTAGAAGAAACACCAGGTCATTTATCAGACCATTATGATCCAACCGCTAAGACGGTTCGATTATCAACAGATAACTATTATGGACATTCAGTTGCTGGTACAGCAGTTGCAGCACACGAAGTAGGACACGCAATTCAAGATGCACAAGATTATAACTTTATGCGTATTCGTCATTCGTTAGTTCCTGTGGCTAATTTTGGATCGAATATATCATGGGTATTTATTATGATTGGTATATTTGCGACAATGTCAAAACTATTGTTATTAGGTATCATTTTAATGGCAGCAGGTGTTGTGTTCCAGCTCGTTACATTGCCAGTTGAGTTTGATGCGTCAAAGCGCGCAATGCAACAAATTGAAGCGTTAGGTATTGTATCAACAGATGAATATGGGCAAGCTCGTAAAGTATTAAATGCGGCAGCATTAACATATGTAGCAGCTGCAGCTGTAGCGGTATTTGAATTATTACGTCTCGTATTAATGTATACTGGTATGCAGCGTAGCGACGACTAAAGACTATCAATTTTGATAGTCTTTTTTTGTTGTGTGGATTGAATTATATAATGTATTGCAAATAGAAATAATAGAAGTAATGCGGAAAGGTGGTGGGGGAAATGAAATATCCAGACCATTTAGTAAAACAAGTACAAGAGCGTAGTGCTCCTTATCAACTAGAAGGTTTTTTAAGTGGACAAGGTCCTGAAAATCCCAAATTTATGTTGTTAGGAGAAGCACCTGGTGAAACAGAAATTCATAATGGGATTCCGTTTAGCGGGAGGGCGGGAAAACAATTAATGGTTTTTTTAGAGCATATCCACGTTACAAGGGAAGAAGTATATATTACGAGCGCTGTTCGGAGTAGACCTTATAAATGGCGAGAGAAAAAAGAACGAAATGGTGAAATCATACAAAAAAAGTATAATAGAACGCCAAATCAGGGAGAAATAGTTGCCCATGCGCCTTTGTTAGATTATGAATTAGAGAAAATACATCCGAAGCTTATCGTCACGCTTGGAAATATCGGTCTTCAACGTTTAACAGGAAAAAATAAAAAAATCACAGATGTACACGGGCAATTATTAAAACAGCCCATTCAAAAATTAAAGGATATGCAAAGTGCAGAGTTTACATGGTCAGAGAAAGAATATCATGTTTTTCCGACTTTTCATCCAGCTTCCATTTTTTATAATCGGAGTTTATTGGAGCTTATTCATGAGGATTTTGAGAAGCTTAAAAGACTTGTAATAAAAAACTAGAAAAGCTAAGGCGCTTTTCTAGTTATATTTAATTATGTAAAGGGTTTTTATTTTCATCTAACGTAAACCCTTCACCAACTACATCATGTACATCACTTACAGCGACAAAAGCATGAGGATCTACAGAAGTAATGATATTCTTTAATTTCACGATTTCATTTTTAGCAACAACGCAATACAATACATTACGTTCCACTTTTGTATACGATCCAACAGCTTTTAAAAAGGTTGCTCCGCGCTCCATTTCAGATAAAATTTTGGCAGCAATTTCATCGTTTTTTTCTGAGATAATAGTCGCTCCTTTGGCAGCATAAGCTCCTTCTTGCATAAAATCAATGACTTTAGCACCGATAAAAACAGCAACTAGCGTATACATGCCCTCACGGTATGATAAATAGGTAAGAATAGAGACGACGATAACGACAGCATCAAACATAAACATTGTTTTCCCCATACTCCAGCCAACATATTTGTGCGCTAGTCGTGCGATAATATCTACACCGCCAGTAGTCCCGCCATATTTAAATATTATTCCAAGGCCGATACCGATAAATGCCCCGGCGAATAAAGCTGCGAGTGTCATATCATTTTGCAAGTTTAAATGTAAGTTGAGTACTTCGTAACGCTGGAAAATCCATAGAAATAAAGATACGCTAAAGGTTCCAATTAATGTATATAAAAATGTCGTTCTGCCAAGTAACCTCCAGCCAATAAAAAATATAGGGATATTTAAAATTAAGTTTGAGTAGGAAGGATCAAACTTAAATAAAAAATACAATAATAGTGTAATACCAGTAAACCCACCCTCTGCAAGGTGGTTTTCAATATTGATATTGACAATACCGAAAGAAAATATAGCGGAACCAATTAAAATAAAAATAATATTTCGCATCTTCAATTTTGATGTCATATAGAAATCCCCCTAATTATGTAATGATTGCATTGCTCCGCTGAAACGGTAAAACATAATAATAAGTAATTTCTAGTTGCTAGTGAAAATAGTAAGAACCTGATTGATGTGGGCTGATTTTTTGTGAAAAGTGCAAAAGAAAGTTTCACTTTATCCCGCTCTAAAGGCTGATAGGAGATGAAGCAAAGAAGAGGGGCAAACCAGCCGTAGAAACCCGATTGGTGTGGGCTGATCTTTTGCAAAAATCGCAAAAGAAGTTTCACTTTACCCCGTACCAACGGCTGGTAGGAGATAAACCTCTGAAGAAAGGCAAACCAGCCGTAGGAACCCGATTAGTTCAACTAATCTTTTGCAAAAAAATCACAAAAGAAGTTTCACTTTATTATAGTCTATCCAAAAATGGGTCGCAAATAGGTGTTTGGCGGGGAATAATATTTGTCAAATCGCGATGAATTGGCTAACATGAAAGAGGAAGGATTAGAGGTGAATAGTATGGAAGCAAAAACGATGAAAGATATGCAGAAAGAAGTAGATGCATATATTGGTCAGTTTAAAGAAGGTTATTTCAGTCCGCTTGCAATGATGGCTCGTTTAACGGAAGAAATGGGAGAGCTTGCAAGAGAGGTAAATCATTATTATGGTGAGAAACCGAAGAAAACAACTGAAAAAGAAAGAAGTATTGAAGAAGAGCTTGGAGATGTATTATTTGTTATGATTTGTATGGCAAATAGTTTAAATATTGATTTAGAGACAGCACATAACATTGTAATGAATAAATTTAATACACGTGATAAAGATCGCTGGACACGTATTGATGAGGGAGAGAAAGAATAATGAAAGAAATTAAAGTAATTATCGCCGGACCAAGAGGACGTATGGGACATGAAGCAGTCCTTCTTATGGAAAGAACGGAACATTTTAATTTAGTAGCAGCAGTGGATTATAAGCATGGTGGTGAGAAGATTTCTGATTTACCTGGCATGCCAGCATTACATGCGCCGATTTACGCTGATTTACATACTTGTTTAGATGAAGTAGAAGCAGATGTGTTGTTAGATTTAACAACACCAGAAGTGGGGAAACAACACGTTACACTTGCAGTTGAGCGTGGACTTCGTTCGGTTATTGGTACAACTGGATTTACAGAAGAAGAATTGACACGTTTAACAGAGAATGCAAAAGAAAAAGCAGTAGGAACAATTATTGCTCCAAACTTTGCAATTGGTGCAGTTCTTATGATGAAATTCTCACAAATGGCAGCGAAATATTTCCAAGATGTTGAGGTAATTGAATTACATCATGATCAAAAATTAGACGCACCATCTGGTACAGCTGTAAAAACGGTAGAGTTAATTCGCCAAAATCGTGAATCAAAGCAGCAAGGTCATCCAAATGAAGTAGAGCAACTAGCAGGTGCACGAGGTGCAAATGTAGACGGTATTCACATTCATAGTGTACGTTTGCCAGGGCTTATTGCACACCAAGAAGTAATGTTTGGTGGAGATGGACAAATGTTAACAGTTCGTCATGATTCATTCAATCGTGCATCATTTATGTCAGGTGTAAAACTATCAATTGAGACAGTAATGAACCTTGATCATCTTGTGTACGGTTTAGAAAATATTATCGACTAAAGGGGAGACAACGGATGAAAATTGCCTTAATCGCACATGACAAAAAGAAAAATGATATGGTTTCGTTTGCATACGCATATAAACCAATTTTTGAACAACATGAATTATTTGCAACAGGAACGACAGGGCTTCGCATTATGGAAGCGACTGGATTAGTTGTAACAAGATATCAATCTGGCCCTCTTGGTGGAGATCAAGAAATTGGTGCAATGATTGCAAAGAACGATTTAGATATGGTGATTTTCTTCCGCGATCCATTAACAGCACAGCCGCATGAACCGGATGTGAATGCATTACTTCGTTTATGTGATGTATATGCGATTCCACTTGCAACGAATATGGCAAGTGCTGAAATGTTAATGCACGCATTAGAGCGAGGAGATTTAGATTATCGTAAGTTAAGAAAATGAGGGGAACAATTATGAGTGGATTACATATATTAGCGTTTGGTGCTCATGCCGATGATGTTGAAATCGGCATGGCTGGTACCATCGCTAAATATACAAAGCAAGGGTATGAAGTAGGTATTTGTGATTTAACAGAAGCTGATCTTTCTTCAAATGGAACGATAGAGTTGAGAAAAGAAGAAGCGAAGGTCGCAGCTCGTATAATGGGAGTAAAAACGAGGCTGAATTTAGCGATGCCAGACCGTGGTTTGTATATGAAAGAAGAGTATATACGTGAAATTGTCAAGGTGATCCGTACATATAAACCAAAACTAGTTTTTGCGCCGTACTATGAAGATCGCCATCCAGATCATGCAAATTGTGCAAAGCTTGTGGAAGAGGCTATTTTTTCAGCAGGAATCCGTAAATATATGCCGGAACTTTCACCACATCGTGTGGAGTCTTTTTATAATTATATGATTAATGGTTTTCATAAACCGAATTTTTGTATAGATATAAGTGAGTACCTCTCTATAAAGGTGGAAGCATTAGAAGCGTATGAAAGTCAGTTTTCAACAGGGAGTGATGGTGTTAAGACACCGTTAACAGAAGGTTACGTTGAAACTGTGATTGCTCGTGAGAAGATGTTTGGAAAAGAAGTTGGAGTCTTGTATGCCGAAGGATTTATGAGTAAGAAACCGGTTTTATTACATGCTGATTTATTAGGGGGATGTAAATGAAATTAAAAATAGGTATTACATGTTATCCTTCTGTAGGTGGTTCTGGAGTTGTTGGAACAGAATTAGGAAAGCAATTGGCGGAACGTGGGCATGAAATTCACTTTATTACATCGGGTTTACCATTCCGGTTAAATAAAGTATATCCAAACATTTATTTTCATGAAGTGACGGTAAATCAATACTCTGTATTTCAATATCCACCATACGATTTAGCGTTAGCAAGTAAAATGGCCGAGGTTGCACAAAGAGAAAACTTAGACATTTTACATGTGCATTACGCAATACCACATGCAATTTGTGCATATTTAGCAAAACAAATGATCGGAGAGCGTATTAAAATTGTTACAACCTTACATGGAACAGATATTACTGTGTTAGGTTCCGACCCTTCGTTAAATAATTTAATTCGTTTTGGTATTGAGCAATCGGATGTTGTTACTGCTGTCTCGCATTCATTAATTAACGAAACACATGAGCTTGTAAAACCAAGTAAAGAAATTCAAACGGTATATAACTTTATAGACGAACGTGTATATTTCAAGCGTAATATGTCTCAATTAAAGAAAGAATATGGTATAAGTGAGAGTGAAAAAGTACTTATTCATATTTCGAATTTCCGTAAAGTGAAACGTGTGCAGGATGTTGTTCAGGCATTTGCTAAAATTGTTAAAGAAGTAGATGCGAAGTTGCTTCTTGTTGGAGACGGACCAGAATTCTGTACGATTTTACAGATAGTGAAGAATTTACATATTGAAGATCGCGTTTTATTCCTAGGGAAGCAAGATAATGTTGCAGAACTACTTGCGATGAGTGATTTAATGTTGCTTCTATCAGAGAAGGAAAGTTTTGGTCTTGTTTTATTAGAAGCAATGGCGTGTGGTGTACCTTGTATCGGAACACGGGTTGGAGGTATTCCAGAGGTTATTCAACACGGGGAAACAGGATATTTATGTGAAGTTGGCGATACAACAGGAGTGGCAAATCAAGCTATTCAGCTATTAAAGGACGAGGAACTTCACCGTAATATGGGAGAACGAGCAAGAGAAAGTGTTTATGAGCAATTTCGCTCAGAAAAAATTGTTTCACAATATGAAACGATTTACTATGACGTACTAAGGGATGACAAAAATGGAAAGATTTAAAAAAGCTAGTTCTATTATTGAGACATTAAAGCAACAAGGACATGAGGCTTACTTTGTTGGTGGGAGCGTACGAGATCTTATTATCGATAGGCCGATTGGAGATATTGATATTGCGACATCTGCTCTACCAGAAGAAGTGATGGCTATATTCCCAAGAAATGTTCCTGTTGGTCTTGAGCATGGAACTGTAATTGTTGTAGAAAATGGTGAGCCCTATGAGGTAACTACTTTTCGAACAGAAAGCGAATATGAAGATTTTCGAAGACCTAGTAGTGTTCAATTTGTTCGTTCATTAGAAGAGGATTTAAAACGTCGTGATTTCACGATGAATGCAATTGCTATGACAGAAGAAGGCAAAATGGTCGATTTATTTGCTGGACAGGAAGCCATTCAACAGAGAGAAATTGTGACAGTTGGAAATGCTGCGGATCGTTTTCAAGAAGATGCCCTGCGAATGATGCGTGGTATTCGGTTTGTAAGCACGTTAGGTTTTTCATTAGAAATGAAAACGAAGCAAGCGATTGAAACGTATGGGCATTTGCTAGAACATATAGCAATTGAGCGTATTACAGTAGAGTTTGAGAAACTGTTAACTGGTACATATTGTGTGAAAGGTCTCAAAGAATTAGTAGAGACGAAGCTATTTTCTCATTTGCCATATTTACAAATGTCAGAAGAGAGACTGTTAAAAGCTACGCAGTATAAATGGGATTCTTTCGAAACGGATATTGAGGCGTGGGCATTTTTCTTATATTGTATCGGAGAAGAACATCCATCTGTCTTTTTACGTCAATGGAAGTTTTCGAATAAAAAAATAAAAGATATTGTTGCAGTTTTATTGACAATCCGTACTAGAAAGGAGAAGGATTGGGATACAGTCCTTCTTTATAAAACGGGAATTCATATCGCTGAAATGGCAGAGAGAGTATATGAAGCGATGATTGAACGCTATGACCCTACATCTGTTGAACGAGTACAATCAATGTTTCATGCATTGCCAATCCAGGAGCGTCAAGAAATGAATGTGACTGGTAATGATTTATTAAACTGGGCAAACAAAAAGCCTGGTCCGTGGGTTGCTGAGATGCTTCAGAAAATCGAAGAAGCAATCGTACAAGGAAACGTAGTTAATGAGAAAGAGCGTATAAGGGAGTGGCTACAAGGATGCAATCTACTATAAGAAAGCAGTTATTGCAAGTTTTTTCTGAAGCGGATGGCGAGTTTGTATCCGGCCAAACAATTAGTGATAAACTTGGTTGTTCAAGAACTGCTGTGTGGAAACATATGGAGGATCTGCGGAGTGAGGGATATGAACTTGAAGCTGTGCGTCGATTAGGTTACCGAATTGCAAGTAAGCCAGACAAAGTGACCGCTAATGAAATTCAGTTAGGGCTACAAACGAAGCGGATTGGTAGAACAGTGTATTTTGAAGAAACTGTTGAATCAACGCAGCACATTGCAGCAAAACTTGCTTATGAAGGTGCAGAAGAAGGAACAGTCGTTGTAGCAGAAGAACAAACAGCGGGAAGAGGTCGTTTAAGCAGAAAATGGCATTCACCAAAAGGAACAGGGATTTGGATGAGTATTATTTTACGCCCATCAATCCCAGTTCATCATGCACCGCAACTTACTTTGTTAGCGGCCGTTAGTGTTGCACAGGCAATTGAAAAATGCACGGGTGTAAACGTAGGAATAAAATGGCCAAATGATATTTTAATTCAAGGTAAAAAGGCTGTAGGTATATTAACAGAAATGCAAGCGGATCCTGATAAAATTAATGCTGTCATTATGGGCATCGGTATTAATGCGAATCAAAAGCAAGAACATTTTGATGAAGAAATTCAGCACATTGCTACTTCATTAGCGATTGAATCAGGTAAGCCGATTGTTCGTGCAGAACTTATGCAACAAATCTATTTACAACTAGAAAAATTATATGAAGAGTATTTACAAAATGGTTTCTCTGTCATTAAAATTCTTTGGGAAAGTTACGCTGTGAGCATCGGGAAAGAAATTACCGCTCGAACGATGAGAGAGACAATTACGGGGTTAGCAAAAGGAATCACAGAGGATGGTGTATTACTTCTGGAGGATCATGAGGGGAAAGTACATCATATTCATTCTGCAGATATTGAAATTAAGTAAAAGAAGTTCCTCTTTTGGAACTTCTTTTTATTTCAATAGTTTTGAGTTGAATTTGTAACATGATAATAAATTTTTTTCATATTTAAAGATCATTTCAAAATATCTTCCGCCTAGTTGGCAGGGCATGTTATTTGACGATTACTTTGCCTGCCATTCCTTTAAGAAGATGGTATCGACATATTAATTCATATGTACCAGTATTTTTAGGTTTCACGGTAATATGCTTTTCTTTTCCTGACTCGATTACGACGTCAATGCCGAGTTTTTTCACTGTAAAGGTGTGCTCGTTTTTACCTTTATTTTTCAATAGTAATGTTGTTGATCCTTCAAGCGGAATCGTGATAACATTTGGATTAAAGTAATCATCATTTAGTTCAACCTCAATCACTTTCGTTAAATCGGTGGGGGGTGTTACGACAGTAACTGAGGCAAATACATGGGAGGATCCTAAAGACATCCACCATACAATCATTACAAGCAAACTGCTGAATCGAAATAACCACCTGTTCATAGACATCTGCAATTCTCCTTTGTTAAGTACTTTCCTCAATTAACCTGCATCATTAGTTTAAGAGTTATACTATACAGTTAAATGGATTACAGAAAAAATTAACTTGGACTTTTTTAGCATGCGTTGAAAAAACATGTATCTTTTCAGGATTGAATTCTCCATAAAAACTGTATAGCATATATACTCTCGTGTTAAATTTCATATACCGTAATAAGAATAAAAAATTATTTTTTCAAAAAAATGTAGTAATTCCTTTTTGTAGTTTGCTATAATTAGTTCGAATGTGGGCAGTATCAGAGCGAACTGCACCATGATTCGAAGTCATACGAAAAATAATAACTTGGATTCTGCCTTGATCCAATAACGGACTGGGACAGAGGGATGAATAATGCCGACTAACACACAACCCTTCTGCCCTTTTATGGTCAGAGGGGTTTTTTATATGATTTCGGCCATCTCCTCTCTCCTGCATAAAGGAGGAGTAGTTTTTGAAAACAAAAACAGATTTTTTGAAGATGAAAGAGCAAGGTGAGCCGATTACAATGCTAACGGCGTATGATTATCCATCTGCTAAATTAGCAGAAGAAGCTGAAGTTGATATGATTCTAGTTGGAGATTCTCTTGGAATGGTTGTACTCGGATACGATTCAACAGTACCTGTAACAGTAGAGGATATGATTCATCATACGAAAGCTGTACGCCGTGGAGCGAAAGAGACGTTTATTGTAACTGATATGCCATTTATGTCGTATCACGTATCATTACAAGAAACGATGGTGAATGCACGTCGCATCGTTCAAGAGAGCGGGGCACACGCACTGAAGGTAGAAGGTGCTGGAGAAGTTATATCGACGATTCAATATTTGACGAACGCAGGAATTCCTGTTGTAGCGCATTTAGGTTTAACCCCTCAATCTGTAGGAGTGTTGGGTGGATATAAAGTGCAAGGAAAAGATGCGGAGAGTGCAAAAAAATTAATAGAAGATGCAAAGAAATGTGAAGAAGCTGGTGCAATAGCGCTTGTGTTAGAATGTGTACCAATGCAGTTAGCAGAACTTATTTCAGAGCAACTAACAATACCAACAATTGGGATTGGTGCAGGACAAAAAGTAGATGGGCAAGTGCTTGTTTATCATGATCTTATCTCATACGGCGTAAATCGTGTTCCGAAATTTGTGAAGCAATATACGTCTGTTCAAGAGGAGATTGTGCGTGGGATTTCACAATATGTTACTGAAGTAAAGACAAGGCAATTTCCTGAAGAAAAACATTCGTTCACAATGAAAGAGGAAGAATGCTTAGCGTTATACGGAGGAAAACAATAATGAAAATCGTAACTACAGTGCAAGAGATGCAGCAAATTACAAGCGAACTTCGTGCAAGTGGAAAGAGTATTGGTTTTGTTCCAACAATGGGTTATTTACATGAAGGCCATGCTACTTTATTACGTAAGGCAAGAGAAGAAAATGAAATTGTAGTTTTAAGTGTATTTGTAAACCCGCTACAATTCGGCCCAAATGAAGATTTAGATCGATATCCTCGTGATATTGATAGAGATGAAAATGTAGCAAAAGAAAACGGTGTAGATTATTTATTTTATCCGAGTGTAGAAGAAATGTATCCAGCAGAACAAACAACAACAGTAGAAGTTGTGAAGCGCACGGACGTATTATGCGGTCAACAAAGACCTGGTCATTTCGCTGGTGTTGCAACTGTACTGATGAAACTATTTAATATTACGGTGCCAACGCGTGCTTATTTCGGTATGAAAGATGCTCAACAAGTTGCAGTAATTGAAGGATTTGTAACTGATTTCAATATTCCAGTTACAATCGTACCAGTTGATATTGTAAGGGAAGAAGATGGTTTAGCGAAAAGTTCTCGTAACGTGTACCTATCACAAGATGAACGTGAAGAAGCTCTTCATTTATACCGCAGCCTATGTATAGCGAAAGAAAGAATTGAGGCAGGTGAACGTAATCCGGAAATCATTACAAATCTTGTGAAAGATTATATTGAGACGCATACGAAAGGCACTGTAGATTATGCGGATTTATATGCATATCCGTCATTAACAATGGTAGAGAAAGTCGAAGGAAGAATCATTTTAGCTATTGCAGTTAAGTTTGAAAATGTAAGATTAATTGACAATATAACATTAACGGTTAAATAAGGGGGAGCATCTATGTTTCGCACAATGATGAGAGCAAAGTTACATCGTGCAACTGTAACGGAGGCAAATTTAAATTATGTAGGTAGTATTACAATTGATGAAGACTTAATGGATGCAGTAAATATTGTAGAAAACGAAAAAGTCCAAATTGTAAATAATAATAATGGTGCTCGCTTAGAGACATACGTTATTAAAGGGGAACGCGGTAGTGGTGTTGTTTGTTTAAACGGTGCGGCGGCAAGACTTGTACAACCAGGGGACAAAGTAATTATTATTTGTTATGGGCTAGTTACGGAAGAAGAGATTCATACACAAGAACCAAAAATTGCAGTACTAGACGATAATAATCAAATTATTGAAATGTTAGGTGCTGAAAAAGCGGGTACGATATTATAAGTAGAAAGGCTATCTCCATTGCGGAGATAGCTTTTTTGTGCATCTTTTCATTAAGATGAGATAAAACGTGGTATAGTAACATTATATAAATTATTGTTGTTTGAAAGGTAAGAAATTGAGGTGTTACATATATGAGTAAGCGTTATGTCGTTGTTGATTTAGAGACGACAGGGAACTCCTGGAAAGATGGGAAGGATAAAATTACCCAAATTGCAGCTGTTGTAGTAGAAGATGGAGAGATATTGGAGATTTTTTCGTCTTTTGTTAATCCAAAGAGAGAGATCCCACCATTTATTACAGAATTAACAGGGATTGATGAAAGTCTTGTAAAACAAGCCCCGTTATTTCAAGATGTAGCCCCGATGATTGTTGAGCTATTACAAGGTGCGGCTTTCGTTGCGCATAATGTTCACTTTGATTGGAATTTTTTAAATGAAGAATTAAGGCAAGCTGGATATACAGAAATACATTGTCCGAAAATCGACACGGTTGAATTGGCTCAAATTCTTTTGCCGACAGCCGATAGTTATAAATTACGTGATTTAGCTAAAAAGCATGAACTAGAGCACGATCAACCACATCGTGCGGATAGTGATGCTCTTGCAACAGCGGAATTATTTTTACAATTTTTAAATGAAATTGAAAAGTTACCACTTGTCACGTTGCAATCGCTTTATGAATTAAGTGATGTGTTCCAAAGCGATATAGCTGATGTGCTTTCTGAAAATATTTTAAAGAAAGTAATGCACGGTAAAGAAGATATAGCGGAGTATGAAATACATCGAAATATTGCGCTGAAAAAGCGGAACTATTCCTTAAACCTTGGAGAAACGTGTTCATCAAAGTTTGATGCTTTCTTGAATAAAACGATGGATAAATTGGAATCACATATGCCAAAGTTTGAAAGAAGAGAAAGTCAACAACTGATGATGAAAGAGATATATACGGCGTTAAGAGATTCTCGTTTTTCACTAATTGAAGCCGGTACAGGAACAGGAAAGACTCTCGCTTATTTGCTTCCTAGTCTTTATTTTGCAAAGAGAAAAGAAGAACCTGTCATTATAAGTACACAAACGGTACAACTCCAACAACAAATATTAGAAAAAGAAATTCCGTTATTACAAAAAATAATGCCATTTTCATTTGAGGCAGCTCTTCTAAAAGGAAGAAAGCATTATTTATGCTTACATAAATTTGAGTATGCTTTGCAAGAGGAAGAAAAAAATTATGATATGGCACTTACAAAGGCGAAGATTTTAGTTTGGCTATTGCAAACTGAAACAGGTGATCGAGACGAATTAAATATTCCTGAGGGCGGAAAGTTACTTTGGAATCGTATTTGTAGCGATGCGTATAGTCCAGGCGGTATGCAAAGTAATTGGTTTAGTCGTTGTTTTTACCAGCGAGCGAAGAATAAAGCTTTATTTGCAGATATCGTTATTACAAATCATGCGTTATTATTTCAAGATTTTTCAAGTGAAGAACCGTTGTTTGCTTCATGCGAACATATTATTTTTGATGAAGCTCACCATATTGAAGAAGCCGCGAGTAGAACATTGGGTGAACAGTTCTCTTGTATGTATTTTCAATTGGTTATATCTCGTCTTGGGACACTAGAAACAGAAGATGTACTCTCCAAAGTATATAAAATGATGAAAAAATCAGAGCAAGCATCTCGTTCAACTTTCCGTATGATAAGTTATAGTTTGAAGGAACTTAAGTTTGATGCGGATGAACTCTTCCAAATGTTACGTACTTTTATATTTAAACAAACAAAGCAAGAGCAAGGAACGAATAATATGCCGCTCATCTATAGGTATAACGCAGAACTAGAAAAAGGTAAGTTGTGGGATAGTATCGTCGAATTAACAAATCGTTTTATATATGAATTAAGAAGGGTAGTAACTGCTCTTGAGAAGCAAGTGGATATATTGCAAAGTAAGTTAGAATGGGAGATGCATGTTGTAACAGGTGAATTTATGCATTTAATTGAGTTGCTGAGAAAGATGGCAGAATCATTACAGTTACTCGTATTAGAAAAGAATTCGTATGTAACTTGGATGGAGACTGAAACGAAAGGGACGATTCATTCAACAGTTCTATATGCACAGCCTGTTCATATTGGTGAAAGATTTGCTGATGAATTTTTAACAGAAAAAAAGAGTGTTATTTTTACATCCGCAACACTAACAGTTAACGATACGTTTGATTATATAAAAGAGGAACTTGGTTTACATGATTTCGCTCCAAATACTTTAAAGGTTCCGTCGCCATTTCGTTATGATGAACAGATGAAATTAATGGTGTCAACGGATGTACCTTTTATTAAGCAAGTAAGTAATGAGCGATATATTGAATCTATATCGGAACATATTGCAAAGATAGCGAAAGCCACAAAAGGCAGAATGCTCGTTTTATTCACTTCGTATGAAATGTTAAAAGAAGCGTATGCGAATTTAAAAAATAATGATGAATTAGAGGGGTATTTATTACTGACCCAAAGTGTGAATAATAGAAGTCGAAGCCGCTTAATTCGAAAGTTTCAAGAATTCGACAAATCAATTTTATTAGGGACGAGCAGTTTCTGGGAAGGAATAGATATTCCAGGAGATGCCTTAAGTTGTCTTGTTATAGTCCGTCTACCATTTACACCTCCTCATCAGCCGATGATGGAAGCGAAAGGTGAGTGGCTAAAAAATCAAGGTGAAGATGTATTTGCTAAATTAGCGCTTCCACAAGCAATATTACGTTTCAAACAAGGATTCGGCCGCTTAATTCGAACGAATACAGATACAGGAACGGTAGTAGTGTTAGATCGTCGTTTGACGAGTTCTTCCTATGGAAAACGATTTCTACAATCGATTCCTAACGTACCTCTTTATGAAGGGCCATTAGAAGAATTGTTAGTACAATTAGAAGAACCACCAAATGAATAAAAATGGAAGAAAAATACGCCTGAAGTACTTATAAACTTCAGGCGTAAAAAATGTGGGTAGGAGGAATTTTATTTTTCTTACTTCTTGTATACAAAATGTGTTGGTTTTCGACTTGAAACCTTTTTTTGCTGTACATGTCCTGCTATAATAGATGGGTGATGAAGCAGGGGTTGTAAAGAATGTACTCTTATTGTAACCGCATTGCGTTCTTCTATAATTAGAAATTTTTGTGTAACGGAGGAGTTTTTTCATGGAGAAGAAAATCGAAGTACTATCAACGACGCGTATTAAATATTCGTCGGATTTGTATAAAATTGTTGATAGTTTAAATCGTACGTTAAAAGAGCAGGACCTCATGTTCGGACTAGCATTAGACGAAAAAGATAAAGAAACAGCTGTATTTACGATTTACAGAACGTAGTGATACAATGAAAAAGTGGATCTTTGCAATCATTATTGTTATCGTTGCTAGCGGAATATATGGGGCGTATGTTTATAATAAAGCGATGGGAAAGAAAATTCCAAAAGAGTCGAAATTTGTAGAAATTGCTAAAGAAAAAGCAAAGCTTACAAAGGTGAAATCTGTTGATTATTACAACGGAAAATCTGCATATATAGTCGTGCAAGGTACAGATGAAAAGGGAGAACAACTTATCGTTTGGGTGCCTGAGAAAAAAGGGGATACTGTAGTAAGGAAAAAGAGCGAAGGTATTTCTGAAAAAGAGGCTATACAAAGAACAATAGAGCAAGTCGGCAATGAAAGTAAGGAATCAAAAAGTAAGCCGAAAGAGATTATGAAAGTGAAATTAGGCTTTGAAAATGATGTACCACTATGGGAAGTTACATATATTGATGATGACAATCGTTATAGTTATTACTATCTTGAATTTAAAGATGGAAAATTTTTAAGACGATATAGCATTGAAAAATAGATGTAGGGGGAACTACAAATGAAATTAGCAAAGCGAGTAGCTGCTTTAACACCGTCTTCAACTTTAGAAATTACAGCAAAGGCACAAGCATTAAAAGCAGAGGGTCATGATGTAATTGCATTAGGGGCAGGGGAACCTGACTTTAATACACCAGAGCATATTATGGATGCTGCACATAAAGCGATGTTAGAAGGGCATACGAAGTATACACCAACAGGTGGATTACAATCGTTAAAACAAGAAATTGTGAAGAAATTTACTCGCGATCAAGGTATTGCGTATGATCCATCTGAAATTATTGTATGTAATGGTGCAAAGCATGCATTGTATACATTATTCCAAGTATTACTTGATGAGGGAGATGAAGTTATCATCCCAACTCCTTACTGGGTAAGCTATCCAGAGCAAGTAAAGCTTGCTGGCGGTAAGCCGGTTTATGTAGAAGGTTTAGAAGACAATGAGTACAAAATTACAGCAAAGCAGCTGCGTGAGGCAATTACAGAGAAAACGAAAGCAGTTATTATTAATTCACCGAGCAATCCAACAGGAATGATTTATAGCAAAGAAGAATTACAACAGCTTGGAGAAGTATGTTTAGAACATGATATTTTAATCGTTTCTGATGAAATTTATGAAAAATTAATTTATGGTGGCGTAGAATATACTTCAATTGCCCAGCTTTCTAATGCATTAAAAGAACAAACACTTATTATTAATGGTGTATCTAAATCTCATTCTATGACAGGATGGCGTATTGGATATGCTGCAGGAAATAAGCAGCTTATTAAAGCGATGACGAACTTAGCGAGTCATAGTACGTCAAACCCTACTTCAATCGCTCAATACGGCGCAATTGCGGCATATGCAGGCTCACAAGAACCTGTGGAAACAATGCGTCAAGCCTTTGAAGAGAGATTAAACATCATTTATGATAAATTAATTCAAATCCCTGGCTTTACTTGCATTAAACCGCAAGGTGCATTTTACTTATTCCCTAACGTAAAAGAAGCTGTAGCTTTATCAGGATATGCAACAGTTGATGATTGGGCAAAAGCTCTATTAGAAGAGGAAAAAGTGGCTCTTGTACCAGGTACAGGATTTGGTGCTCCAAATAATGTTCGCTTATCATATGCGACATCTCTTGAACAAGTAGAGAAAGCATTAGAGCGTATCCATACATTTATGAAAAGTAAAGTGCAAGCTTAATTTTATATTTCATTCATGTAATATAAAAAACCTCCCCATTAATAGGGAGGTTTTTTTGACGAATTGTGGCAAAAAGAAATAGCTAAAGGTGTGTTATACTAGAGAGCGAGGTGTTTGGTGATGAAAAAGAAAATGATGTTACAGTGGTTTGAGCAGGGAAGCATTGCAATTCCAAAATTACTTATGATGCATTATAAAAAATTAGGTTTAAATGAGACGGAATTTATGGTCGTACTTCATGTACACACATTTTTAGAATCAGGTAATTCGTTTCCGACTCCATCAGAGATTTCTGAACGGATGACGATAACGGAAATGAAATGTATGGAAGTAATTCAAGCATTGATTCAAAAAGGGTTTTTATCGCTAGAAGGTGGACAAAGATCAGAAGCGATGATGTGCGAAAGTTATTCTTTACAACCGTTATGGGAAAAAATATTACATTTCTTAATGGATGAATCAATAGAGGAAGAGCAAAAAGAAAAAAAACAGCTGCAAGTAAATTTATATACAGTATTTGAAAAAGAATTTGGAAGACCACTTTCGCCGTTCGAATGTGAAACGTTAGGAATGTGGGAGGACCAAGATCAACATCATCCAAATTTAATTCAAGCGGCTCTTAGAGAAGCTGTAATGAGTGGAAAACTAAATTTCCGATATATTGATCGTATTTTATTTGAGTGGAAAAAGAATGGAATTAAAACGGTAGATCAGGCTCAAAATCAAGGTCAAAAATTTAGAGCGAATCAACAAAGAGCACAACAAATGACAAAACAAGAGACGAAATTTACTGGAAAAGTGCCTTTTTATAATTGGTTGGAGCAGTAATATAGGAGGAAGTATATGTTAAATAAAACGCAAATTCGCTATTGTTTAGACACAATGGCGGATATGTATCCAGAAGCACATTGTGAATTAATTCATGAGAATCCTTTTGAATTAGTAATCGCGGTGGCACTATCTGCACAATGTACAGATGCACTTGTAAATAAAGTGACGAAAAATTTATTTCAAAAATATAAAACACCAGAAGATTATTTAAGTGTATCTTTGGAAGAGTTACAACAAGATATACGTTCTATTGGGTTGTATAGAAATAAAGCAAAAAACATTCAAAAATTGTGTCAGATGTTGCTGGATGATTACAATGGAAAAGTTCCAGAAGACCGTGACGAGTTGACGAAATTACCAGGAGTAGGGAGAAAAACAGCAAATGTAGTTGTTTCGGTAGCGTATGGCATCCCGGCAATTGCTGTTGATACGCATGTAGAAAGAGTGAGTAAACGGTTAGCGATTTGTAGATGGAAAGATTCGGTGTTAGAAGTAGAAAAAACATTAATGAAGAAAGTACCGATGGATGAGTGGGGAGTTACACATCATCGGATGATTTTCTTTGGACGTTATCACTGTAAAGCACAACGACCGCAATGTGAGGAGTGCAGACTGTTAGAAGTATGTCGTGAAGGAAAGAAGCGAATGAAGGTGAAATAAAGGATGGAGCGAGTTATAGAAATACCGAAAGAATTTCACTGTTTACCGTTTTTTAAAGAAAGTGTAAATTTAATTAAGTATCATACAGACAATTCTTTTGAAGAGATAATACAAAATACTTACTTTATATTTGATATTGAAAGACAGTATGAGCCGTGGAAGGAAATTGAAAACAGCATTCCAGCGATGTTGAATGTATGGAAAAATAAGCATGAAGACATTGCTATACTGTTTCGAAATAGAAATAAGCAAGAGGCTGAGGGACCAATGATTCTTTTTGCAGCTCACTTGTTATCGGTTGTCTATTGGCTAAATGAACAACCTGTTCATAGTTTGAATGAAATGCAAATAAATACGAATAAATTAAAAGTGCAACCTGTTAATTTTATGGAAAGATATTCATTCATTATAAAGAAACCGAGTAATTATCATTCTTATATTCAATTAGCGCAGTTGTATATCGAAATAGAAAAGCTGTATGTAAAGAAAATGATAACAAAAAAGAAGTCCGCTTCTCGTTAAGAGAAACGGACTTCTTTTTTTGTATATTAGGACTCTGTTGTAACAACAGCACCGTCTGCGTGAGGTGTATCTCCTCCGGTATTTTGGTGTTGCTGTTCTTGTTGTTTCTTAGCCTCTTCTTCAGCTTTTTTCTTGGCCTCTTCTTCAGCTTTCTTCTTAGCTTCTTCTTCAGCTTTTTTCTTAGCTTCTTCTTCAGCTTTCCTTCTAGCTTCCTCATCAGCTTTCTTTTGAGCTTCTTCTTGCTGTTTACGTTGTTGTTCTTGCTGTTGTTCTTGTTGTTTCTTAGCCTCTTCTTCAGCCTTTTTCTTAGCTTCGTCTTGTTTTACTTTATCTTCATTAGCCTTTTTCTGGGCTTCCTCATCAGCTTTTTTCTTAGCTTCTTCATCGGCCTTTTTCTTAGCCTCTTCTTCAGCTTTTTTTGCATCTGGAGTTCCGCCAGGCGCAGTGAAGGATGCACCAACTGCTGGGCTTGTGCCAGTACCTTTTTTCGCTACTACAGAGAAGCTGTAAGTAACACCTGGTTTAATACCACCAAGAGTAGCTGTCGTACCACTTATTGATAGGCTACCACTTGAACCGTCAGTTGCTTTATAGCTGGCTGCATATGCATCAACTTCTGCTGGTCCAGACCAGTTTAGTGTAACTGTGCTAGCGCCATCAAAAGTGACATTCAGACCACTAGGGGCATCTACTTTAATTTGTTTAATTGCATCTTTTTTCGCACCTTTTACGTATAACTCTCCGTTTATTTCTTGTACAGAAGAAGGACGTTCAAAGCGTGATTTATCTGTAGCGAATTTGCTCATCATTACTTGGAACATTTGCTGTGCAATTTTAGTATAACGATCACTAATGTAGTTTTCTGGACCATTCTTTACGTAACCAGTCCATACAGCCATCGTATATTGTGGTGTATATCCAGCGAACCAGCTATCCCTGTTTGCATCAGCTGGAATGCCGTATTTCTTTAAATCTTTTGCATCAAAGTTTTGCGTTCCAGTTTTACCCGCTACGTCAACACCTGAAACATATGCTGTTGGTCCTGTACCACCAGAACCAGGTTTTACTACGTCACGAAGAACGTCAGTTACCATGTAAGCTGTATAGTCTTGCATAGCGCGTTGTTCTTTCGGTTTAAAGCTTTTCTTTTTCCCGTCCGGGAAGGTTACTTCTTTTACGAAGTGTGGTTTATTATAGTTACCACTATTACCGAAGGTTGCGTATGCACCTGCTACTGCTAATGGAGAACTATCGTTACTACCAATTGCAGTAGATTCATGTACTCCATTTTCAAATGTCATGCCTAAACCTTCAGCAAACTCTTTTGATTTATTAAGTCCAACTGTTTGAGCTGTCTTTAAAGCCGGGATATTTAATGACTTCTTCAATGCTTCACGAAGTGAAACGTCACCTTTAAAACTCCCTGTAGCATTTTTAATCTTTGTGCCATCCGAATAAGTATATTCAGAGTCATTTAATTGATGGTAAGTAGACCATTGAAGATTCTCAATCGCTGGACCGTAGTCGAAAATTGGTTTCATTGTTGAACCAACTTGGCGTTTTAAATCAGTTGCCATATTATGACCTTTGAAAGTGGACTTATTTTCTTTACGTCCAGCACCAATTGCTCGAACTTCTCCAGATTGTGTATCCATAAATACGAATGATCCTTGGAATTGATCGTTTGGATACTTAATAAGATTACCATCCATAATTTTTTCAGCGTAATCTTGAGCATCTTGATCAAGTGTTGTATGAATCGTTAAACCATCTGAACCGATATTTACATCAGGATATTCTTTTTCAACTTCTTTTACAACCGCATCTAAAAATGCTTGATACTTCATCTCAGTTACTTCTGAAGACGGTTGAAGGCCCTCAGTTACTGGGATCTTAACGGCGTTATTCATTTCTTCTTTTGTTATATAACCATGTCGATTCATTAATGATAATACGACATTACGACGATTTGTTGCTCGTTCAACATTTTCCTTTTTTGTTGGATCATAAATGTTTGGACCTTGGGGTAAACCAGCGAGCATAGCAGCTTCATGTAATTGCAAGTCTTTTAAATCTTTACCATAATATTTTTGCGCTGCTGTCGCAATACCGTATGAACGGTTA
The DNA here is from genome assembly GCF_057924895.1 of Bacillus sp. LH1. Lineage (NCBI taxonomy): Bacteria > Bacillati > Bacillota > Bacilli > Caryophanales > Bacillaceae > Bacillus > Bacillus sp. LH1. The sequence continues at coordinate 1,550,461 of NZ_CM175007.1, forward strand.
CCTAAATTAATCTTATTTAAGTACATTTCTAAAATCTCATGTTTAGAGTATTGTTGCTCTAATTTGTAAGATAAGTACCATTCTTGTACTTTTCTTTTAGCAGTTTTGTCCATCGTTAGAAAGTAGTTTTTAACGACTTGCTGTGTAATCGTACTACCACCTTGGGAACCGAAACCACCAGTGACATTTTCCATAACTGCTTTTGTAGTTCGTTTAAAATCAATTCCATTATGATCATAGAAACGCGAATCCTCAGTTGCAAGGAATGCATTTTCAACTACTTTTGGAATTTGATCATAAGTAACGTGTGTTCGTTTTTCAGCACCGTATTCATAGAAGAAATTCCCGTTTTTATCAAGAAACTTTGTTGATAAAGGATTAACAAGTTTGGCTTTGTCTAATTTTGGAGCATCCTTTACCATAACAAAGAAAGCGGAAACGCCGGCTACAAGACCAACGATACCAAGAAGTAGACAACCTATAAGAAATTTCTTGAAAAAGGAGCCTTTTTTCTTTGGTTTTTCTTCTTTATGTGTTTTTTTCTCTTGATTTTTCACATGATTTCGTTCTGTACGAGAACGATAATTATCTGACATTATACTTTCTCCTACCTTTCATTCTCTCCCCCAAAAGTCGAAAAAAGAGCCTTAGTGATGACTCTATCACGAAAAATAAACCATGTCTAGTACACGGATATAGTCAATCCGAGGGTGATAACCGCATGATAATAAGGATCCATGCTCTTCTATTTCTTCTTTCGTAATCGACTTGCGTCCACCAGTATTTTGACGATTCCAAAATGCAATAATATGTTTTGCATCTAGTAAATAAAATTCATCAAAAAGTGTAAATTTAATAATAACAAATGCAATTCCATTATGAGCAACCACTTGCTTCATATGTTCAATTTGATGAAGGTGGAAGTTTTGAAGTGGGAAACTAGTTTTATTTTTTGTTTCCTTTGCTTCAAAATCGATGTATTTCCCTTTGTATACACCGTTGTAATCTGTTGTAGAAGGTTGTTTAAAATACGCTTCTTTTACCACTGCAGCACTTCGAGCGGGGTAATCTACTTTTACAATTTGAAGAGGTGTAGGCTTTTTATGTACACATGCAATATTATGGGTTAAGTAATATTGATTTGTTTCATTCAATTCCTCTTCAAGGGACATACCTCTATTACTATAAGTATGTGTTTTTATAGGTGTTTTTTGAGGTTGTGAAGCTTGATTATACCTTTTTCCATTTGGGTAACGAATGGTCATAGTGTGTCCACCCCCAACTTGCTAAGAATTACTTACAAAGGTGATTATATCAAAAAATGAAAAAAGATGTGACCTTTTTGATGAAAGGTATGATGACTTATTTATGTTTACATGGAATGATTATATGAAAATGAAACAAAATCGAGAAAAAAATTTTTGTACAGAGGAAGAAAAAGCAATCATTCACAATATTAAAAAGAAAACAGAAATAGCTAATGTGGACAATATTTCTCGGACACAATCTTATCAAGAATATTATTTAAGAAATAGTGAAATCAGGTGGGCCTTTTTAGCGAGTATGGTTTCGAGAAATGCGGGCTGGAATATGACTGATTTAGAAGGGAGATATTATGCTACTGTTTTACCTAGAACGGTAAAAAAACATTTATTTATTCTGTACGAACAGGCTAATTGGATTATTTTTTTAGATGCATTTCCTCAGCTATTATTGTATGAGGAAAGTAAGAAGAGACGTGCACCTCTCTTTCATTTGTTGCAATATTTCAACGTATCAATTTTTATGGAAAAAGAATGGTTACTTTTCTGGGAAAGAAGAGATATGAATAGGCTTATGACAGCGCTTATTATAAATGAACAAAATAAAATTCAAAAACCAGTCATTGAGAACACATATTTTAAAAAACATGTATTCCATACTGCACTTTTTAAAGTACAAGAAAGACTTCATATTAGTGCAGTTATCTTCCCAACAATTGAAGGGAGAATGTATGGATTTTCGGTTTATCAATTTGAAACGTTACAACAGCGCATAGAACTAGGAAAAAAATTAGCATGGTTATTGTTTCATCCAATTTATAATGGTTCGTTTTATAAGTTTGCATTGCAAACTACACATACTGGGTCTAGAGAAGATTATGAAGTTTACGCAAAGGAAACTCGAAAGTCTTATACGCCAACACTTAGAGATATTTATCCTGTTATTTTACATGAAGAAATAAAAATGAGAGATTGGTTTTGTGCAAATATGAAAATGAATGTGCTATTTGTACCTGAAGAACCTAAAGGGGAAGTTAATATAACAGAATGGTATAGAAGAAAGAGAGAACAAATCTATAGGCTATCTATCGCAAATCGTTTTGCTAAAAGGATGGATGAGTTCATGATATAATAAAAAAGAAGTCCCGTCTTCCATTTTGAAGACGGGACTTCTTAATTTGAAACAATCCTGCTATGTGTGCTACAACTTTAATCTCAAAACGTAATGCTAGTAGGAGATTAAGGGTGACTTGAAATTTAACTGTTCGTAATAAAGTCTCGCTTTATGTAGCAGGGAAGTTTGGACCATCTAGCTTTGGATTGCCAGTCTCGGGTTTATTTTGTTGTTTGTTTTGGTTTTTCTTTTTTTCATTTTTGTTCTTTGCCATTGTAATACACCTCCTTTTTGTATTGTTACCATTTCTATAAATGACATACGAAATGATTTCTTTGACGAATAACAACTAGTTTTGTCATGTGGGCAGGAGTGGTGAATCATTCGGCGAAATTACATGACAAAGGAAAAGCAAAGAAGGAGGCGTTTTGTATATGGCGATGGTTCAGAAGGAAGATGTAATGAAAAAAATGGATCAAATGTTAAGTTCTCTCGATTTGCTGGAAATGAATATAGGGATTAGAATGAATCATGCATTAAAGGATGCGAGTGAAAAAATATGCAATAAGATAGAAATAACAGAAATGCATATTGAACATATGGAAAATAAATTAGTGCATCACGAAGAGAAAGGGAATTGGGTAAAGACATTTCAAAACGTCGTAGTGAGTGCATAATAAGGTGGGAAAGAAATGAAGAATGAAGCATTAATACAGTCTTCAGAAAAACTCATGCAGTATAATAATGAAGCGAATGTAAAAAAGAGAGAACTAACCGAATACGACTTTTATAAGGATATGAAACCGTTTGTAGATATGGTAGATGAGGAATTAAAGAAGTGGAAAGAATTAGCTTATAAGTGGATTAAAGAAGAAAAGCCAAAATATATACATGTACAGCAAATTGATCAAGTATATGATAATTTACAAACGAATGTGTTGCAATGCTTTGTAAATAAAGGTAAAGGTAAACGATTCTTTGAAACACACCAAGCCATTTCGTATACTTTGCAAAATATAGTTGAGCAATGTAAATAACAAGAGGGAGAGCCCTCTTGTTATTTTTATGCTTCTGTCATTGTTGTAGGTTTTGTTGCGCCGTTTATTTCTAATTCTTTTATTAATGTTCGATAATCTGATATGCATATTTTTCCTTCGAGATACCAATGTCTCGCAAAGTCTAATAATTCATTTGCATTCTCTGTGCAATACCCCTTTTTTTGAGAAAACGCTTGTTTTAAATCCCCTAATACCATGTTGATTCCTCCCCCATGAGAATCTTCTTCTTCATTATCATAGCATGGAAGGGTTTTCTTTTTTAATTTTTTAAAAATTTAAACTTCCGACAAAAATAGACAGATACTCCATCACACATATTATTTTATAGGTACATATTATATATGTAGAAACTTATGTGAAGGAGGAGAGAATGCATGTTTCAACAACCTAACTTATATCAGCAAACGAATCCATATGCACAGCAAAATATGTACCAATATAATACGGATACATATTTACGGTATAATATGTATCCTTTCGAGCCTTATTATGGAAATCAAAATTATTATCAACCGTTTGAAGTGTCCTTTATGAATCAAGCTCAACAACCACAACAGCAGCAGCAACCTTATGTGAATCAAGCTCAACAACCACAACAGCAGCAACCTTATGTGAATCAAGCTCAACAATCACAAGCTCAGCAACCATACATGAATCAACCACAGCAGCAGCCTTATATGAATTCGCAATATTATATGCCACCACCATCTCCGTATGCTAATCAACAAGCGATGTTTTATCCACCAAAACAACCGTACCCGACGCAGGGTAAGCAAAAGCAACAACAGCCAAGTCAGTTTTCTAGTTTTGTTTCTCAATTTAAAACATCAGATGGTAACTATGATGTAAATAAAATGATGAATACAGCTGGACAAATGATGAATGCGATGAATCAAGTGACAGGTATTGTAAAGCAAGTTGGAGGCTTTTTTGGTAAGTGATGTTGAAGGATTGTCTATAAAAACAATGTAAATGAAATAAAGGACTAGACAAATTTCCTTGTAATAAATGGGTATATATAACAAACGGCTTTCTCTCTTTTCTCATACTGTAAAGTGTAATCAGATTTTTTTAACGAGAGAGGAGAGAAAAAACTATGCATCATTGTCATCCTTGCTTTGGAGGGCATAAGCCTACAGGACCTATTTGTACGACTGCTCCTGTCATTCATCCGACGAAACAATGCGTAACACACTCTTTTTCAACAACGGTGGTGCCACACATTTTCCCAACACATACAACACATGTACATCATCAACAAATTAAAAACCAAAACTTCTTCCCGCAAACAAATTCAAATGTAAATGTTGTGGACCCAATCGACCCAGGATTCGGTGGCGGATGTGGACCGTGTGGCCATGGTCATCATCATCATCACCACGGTCATCAAATATCTCCATTTGGGCCAGGACCGAATGTATCACCGTTTGGACCAGGACCAAATGTATCACCGTTTTTACCAAACAATGTATCACCAGTAGGTCCAAATATCGGACCAAACGTTGGTGGAATATTTAAAAAGTAAATGATATGTTAGAACTAGCGGAATGCTAGTTCTTTTTTTGTAATTGGAGTGTTGATATGAAAGTTATTGCAGTAACAGGATATAAGCCATTTGAACTTGGAATATTTAAAAATGATCATCCAGGAGTGGAGTGTATAAAGAAAGCATTACACCGTAAATTAATCACTTTTGTAGAAGATGGTTTAGAATGGGTTATAATAAGCGGCCAATTAGGTGTAGAATTATGGGCTGCTGAAGTTGTTTTTGAAATGCAAGTAGAATATCCTGATTTAAAATTAGCGGTATTCACTCCGTTTTTAGAACAAGAAGAAAATTGGAAAGAAGATAATCGTGAATATTACGAATTTATTCTTTCTCAAGCAGACCATGTTGATAGTATCACGAAACGGAAGTATGAAAGCCCAGAGCAATTTAAATTAAAAAATCAATTTTTTATTGAAAAAAGTGATGCGCTTTTAGCGGTATACGATGAAGAAAAACCAGGAAGTCCCAAATATATTGTAGAATCAGCAAAGAAAAAAGGAGAAATAGAAAATTATCACAGTTATTTCATTCTTTTTTCTGATTTACAAGATATAATAGAAGAGGAACAGTGGAATAATGCAGAGTAATATGTAATATAGTACTCGTATATATGATTGACAAAAAGCATTGTTTCTGAAAAAATTTAGTTAATGAAAGTTTTGGTAAAAATTTGAGGTGAAGAAAATGATTTCGGATAAAATTAAATTAACAGCGAAAGATATTTTAGAAAAAGAATTTAAAACAGGTATGAGAGGTTATCAGCAAGAAGAAGTAGACAAGTTTCTTGATATGATCATTAAAGACTATGAAGCTTTCCACAAAGAGTTTGAGCAATTAAAGCAACAAAATGCTCGTTTAAAGCGTGAATTAGAGGAACAAAAACTAGCAGTAACGCAAGTTCCACAACAACCTGTACAAACACCAGTTGCACAACCGGTTTATAACAACACGAATACGGATATTTTAAAACGCTTATCTAACTTAGAAAAAGCTGTATTTGGAAGTAAGTTATACGAATGATGTAAGGTGGGAAAAGGTTTAAGCATTTTACATAGAAAAAAACGTTGCAAAATCTTTTTGTTTCCACTATACTAATGGATGTCATAACGTTTGGGTAATCGCTGCAACGCCAACGTTGTAGAGGAAAGTCCATGCTCGCACGGCCTGAGATGGCTGTAGTGTTCGTGCCTAGCCAATTCATAAGCTAGGGTATTCTGGCTGTAAGGCTGGTTTAACGGCAGGGAAAAAACCTAAGTCCTTTCGGATATGGTTTGACTACCTTTAAAGTGCCACAGTGACGAAGTCCTTGAAGAAATGATAGGAGTGGAACGAGGTAAACCCCACGAGCGAGAAACCCAAATAATGGTAGGGGAATCTTTTCCAAGGAAATGAACGACGGGAAAGGACAGGTTTTATAACCTGTAGATAGATGATTGCCACCGGAGTACGAGGCGTGGGCCGTTTGTAGTACAAAGGAACAGAACATGGCTTACAGAACGTTATGAACCAACTATGAAATAACTCAGCTCTCCTTTGTTAGAGGAGGGCTTTTTATTTGTATGAAGTTATAAAGTATGAGTTAAAATGGTTAATGAGAAAATTTTTCGTAAAATGTAATAATTAATAGGACCAATTGCTATTAATTATTGTTTGAATATACATAAGAGGTGAATGCAAATGGGAAAAGTTACTTTAATTGCAACAGCGGCAATGGGTATTGAAGCGTTAGTTGCCCGAGAAGTTCGCGATCTTGGTTATGAATGTCAAGTAGAAAACAGCAAAGTAACATTTGAAGCAGATGAAAAGGCGATTTGTCGTACGAACTTATGGTTACGTACTGCGGACCGTGTAAAAATTAAAGTTGGCGAATTTAAAGCAACGACATTTGATGAGCTATTTGAAAAAACAAAAGCATTAAACTGGGGAGATTATATTCCAGAGAATGGTGAATTCCCTGTTATCGGTAAATCTTTAAAATCTGAATTATTCAGTGTTTCGGATTGCCAACGTATCGTTAAAAAAGCTGTCGTTGAAAAATTAAAAACAACATATAAACGTACAACTTGGTTTGAAGAAGATGGTCCGTTATTCCGTATCGAGATTGCAATGCTCAAGGATATTGCAACATTAACAATTGATGCGAGCGGTGTTGGGCTTCATAAACGTGGATACCGTATGGATCAAGGGGAAGCTCCGTTAAAAGAAACATTAGCTGCGTCTTTAATTAAATTAACAAACTGGAAGCCAGATCGTCCATTTGTTGATCCATTCTGTGGATCAGGTACAATTCCGATTGAAGCAGCATTAATTGGACAAAACATTGCACCAGGATTTAACCGTGGTTTCGCATCTGACGAGTGGGGCTGGGTAGGGAAACAAAACTGGCGTGAAGCTCGTCAAGAAGCTGAAGATTTAGCGAACTATGATCAACGATTACAAATCATTGGATCAGATATTGATCATCGTATGATTCGAGTTGCTCAAGATAACGCAGAAGAAGTAGGCTTAGGCGATTTAATTACATTTAAACAAATGCAAGTAAAAGATTTCACAACAAAAGAGGATTATGGCTACGTTGTAACGAATCCTCCATACGGAGAACGTTTAAGTGAAAAAGCACTCGTTGAACAACTGTATAAAGAAATGGGACAAGTATTCCGCCCATTAGATACATGGTCAGCGTATGTATTAACAAGCTACGAAGCATTTGAGAAGTGTTACGGAAAAGATGCGTCGAAGAAGCGTAAGCTGTTTAACGGATTTATCCGTACAGATTACTACCAATACTTCGGAAAACGTCCACCTCGTAATTCATAGTATAAAACTCCTCTAGCGCGCATATACTGGCTATTATGTAATGCGTAAAGGAGGAAGTCATATGGATAATTTTCAATTATCAATGATTCAAAAAGCTATTCACCGTACGTATGATGAGCTCGGAAAAGAAGTGGATAGTCAAGGTGCGATTGTAGATGAAATACAAAAAGCACAAGAAGAATATTTGTCAGCTCTTTCACATGAAACAGCGATTGATAAACGGTATTTAAAGTCATTAATATAGAAGAAAATTTTCCTTTTTCGAAAGGAAAATTTTTTTTCGTGAATTTCTATGTATTGCAACAGGGGAAAGTGGCTGCACACATATGCGTAGCAGTTGCTATTATCTTTTTATAGAAAAACTTTTTGGTTGGAGGCTAAGGATGTTTACTGAGAAGAGATTACCATTTGAAGTAGGAAAACAAGATAATTTTTATGATAAGTTGAATGAGTGGATTGGAGATGTGTTTTACGACATCCTTCCGGAAAAAGGCTTTGAAGAGCGTGATGAACAAATTTTTATGGCGTTTCAGTTAGAACGCGCTTTCCAAGAAAAGAAAGTTATGTTCGCAGAAGCTGGTGTAGGAACAGGGAAAACAATTGTATATCTTCTATATGCAATTTGTTACGCGCGTTATACTGGGAAACCAGCTATTATTGCTTGTGCAGATGAAACGTTAATTGAGCAGCTTGTGAAAGAAGAAGGGGACATCGCTAAGTTATCTGAAGCATTAGGGCTATCTGTTGATGTAAGGCTTGCAAAATCAATGGATAATTATTTATGCTTACGTAAACTTGAAGATGTTATGAGTGGACGAGCTCCAGAAGTAATTGAAGACGTATATTACGAGTTACCACAGTTTGTATTCGATCATGGTACGATGCAAAACTTTACTCACTATGGTGACAGAAAAGAATTTCCACTTTTAAATGACGAAGAATGGTCAAAAGTAAATTGGGATTACTTCCAAGATTGCTTTACTTGTGATTCTCGTCATCGTTGTGGACAAACTCTTTCTCGTGAACATTATCGTAAAGCAGCAGATTTAATTATTTGTTCTCAAGATTTCTATATGGATCATATTTGGACGTACGATGCTCGTAAGCGTGAAGGGCAAATTCCATTATTACCAGAAAGTAGCTGCGTTGTATTCGATGAAGGACATCTTGTAGAATATGCAGCTCAAAAAGCTTTAACATACCGTTTAAAGCAAACGATGATGGAGCAACTATTAACGAGATTGCTACAAAACGATATTCGTGAGGAGTTTGCACATTTAGTAGAAGAAACAATTTGGCAAACTGAACGATTCTTTGATGTGTTACAAGAGAATAAAAAGGAAATTGCCGGTTCTGATCGTCTAGAAATTACTGTGACAGAAAAAGTAACAGCTGAAGCGAAACGACTTTATGCAAAAATCGGTGAAGTTGGAGATGCATTAGTATTCGAAAGTGAAATGCATACAGTAAACACGTATGATTTAAATATTGTTGATGAGCATTTAGATGTATTAGAACATTCACTTCGTCTGTTCATGCACGAGAAAAATGTAATTACTTGGGGTGAAGAAGGTGATGGTGCCTTCACGTTAGTTATTATGCCGCGTGCAGTTGAAGAAGTGTTACAAGAGAAAGTATTCTCGAAGAAAATACCGTATATTTTCTCTTCTGCGACATTATCGAACAACGATTCATTCGCTTTCACAGCTAATAGCCTAGGGGTAAAAGATTACTTGTCATTCTCAGTTGCTTCACCGTTTGATTACGAAGAGCAAATGACAGTAAACTTACTATCACATACGAAAGAAAATGAATGGGAAAGAAAGTGTCAATATACACTTGAAAATATACAAAAAACAAATGGACGTACGCTTGTATTATTCCGTACAACGCAAGAGCTTGCAGCGTTCAAAGAGTATGTAAGTAAAGAGCAAATGTCGGTTCCGTTCTTATATGAAGGAGATCAGGAAATTAGCCAGCTCGTTTCTCGTTTCCAAAATGAAGAAGAGACTGTACTTTGTGCGGTTCATTTATGGGAAGGTTTAGATATTCCTGGTTCATCATTATCGCACGTTATTATTTGGTCTTTACCATTCCCTCCAAACGATCCTGTGTTTGAAGCGAAACGTAAGCACGTAAATGATCCATTCTGGGATGTAGATGTACCATATATGATTTTACGACTTCGTCAAGGAATTGGGCGTTTAATTCGTACAAGTGAAGATAAAGGTGCTATATCAATTTTCTTATCTGATTCAGAAGATGAGAAAGTAGTTGCAGCTGTGAAAAATGTACTGCCAGTAGAAGGTAAAGAATTATAAGGAGAAAGCTTGGCGCTTGCCAAGCTTTTTTTCTATTATAAAAGGAATTTATGTTTCTGTGTCGAATTAAATTTGAGGTAGAAAAAGGAGGCTTTTATACGATGACAGTTGCTACATATGAAGTAGAAAAACAATTTTTAACATACGTGAAGAAGATACAAAATTACGGAGAAGCATTAAGTTTAATGTTTTGGGATTTAAGAACAGGTGCACCCAAAAAAGGTGTAGATCAGCGTTCAGAAGTAATTGGTATGCTTTCGTCAGAAGTGTTTGCTATGTCGACTTCAGATGAGATGGGAAACTATTTAACAGAGCTTGAAGCTTTAATACGTGAAGATAAACTTTCTGAAACAACGAAGAAAATGGTTGAAGAGTGTCGGAAAGAATATGATAGAAATAAAAAAATTCCACAAGCTGAATATGAGGCTTATGTGAAATTAGAAGCGAAAGCAGAGAGTGTGTGGGAAGAAGCTCGTGAAAAATCTGATTTCGAAATGTTCCGCCCATACTTAGAAAAAATTGTTGAATTTAAAAAGAAATTTATTACATATTGGGGTTATGAAACATATAAATATAATACATTATTAGACATGTATGAGCCAGGTATTACAGTAGAAGTTTTAGATCACGTATTTGGTCAACTTCGTGAGCGCATCGTGCCGCTTGTAAAAGAAATCTCTGAGTCTAAAAAAGGATTAAAAACAAGTGCTTTATCGGAACAATTTTCAAAAGAAAAACAAAAGAACTTTACATTAGAACTATTAAAGCAATTGAATTATGACTTTGAAGCAGGTCGTCTTGATGAAACAGTGCATCCTTTCGAAATTACATTAAATAGAGGGGATGTTCGTATTACGACACGCTATGATGAAAAAGATTTTCGTATGGCTGTTTTTGGAACGATTCATGAATGTGGTCATGCAGTATATGAACAAAATATTGCAGAACAATTTGAAGGTACACCACTTTGCAGTGGTACATCTATGGGTATTCACGAATCACAATCATTATTCTTTGAGAACTTTATCGGCCGTAATAAATCATTCTGGAAGAAAAATTATGATTTATTAAAAGAGTATAGCAATGGTCAATTTGATGATATGTCAGTCGATGAATTTTATGATGCAATTAACGAATCGAAGCCGTCATTCATTCGTATAGAAGCAGATGAGCTTACATACCCGCTTCATGTTATGGTGCGTTATGAATTAGAGAAAGAATTATTTGATGGTACATTACAAGTGAAGGACTTACCAGCAGCTTGGAATGATAAGATGGAAGCATATTTAGGAATTCGTCCGGAAAATGATGCACAAGGTGTATTGCAAGATGTTCACTGGGCTGGTGGCTCATTTGGATACTTCCCATCTTATGCGCTTGGTTACATGTATGCAGCGCAATTTAAGCAAAGAATGTTAAAAGACATTCCGAACTTTGATGCATTATTAGAAGAAGGAAACGTAACACCGATTCGTGAATGGTTAACAGAACATATTCACCAATATGGTAAAACGAAAAAGCCGCTTGAAATTTTAGAAGATGTAACAGGTGAAGGCTTAAATGCAAACTACTTAGCCGATTATTTAGAAGCGAAATATAAAGAGATTTATGAGTTGTAAAAAAAAGAGCTGCTTAATTGCAGCTCTTTTTTAAAGGGGGATGGGAGAATGGACTATACATATACAGTAATGACGCAAGAAGAAGCAGAAGAAATTGCATACAACTGGCATTATGAAGGGAAATATTCCTTTTACGATATAGAGGCAGATGAAGAAGATTTAGCTGAATTTTTACATGATGAAAGTAGAGGGAATCATACATTTTCTGTGAAGGAAAATGGCACTCTCATTGGTTATTTTACTGTTTGTAAAATAAATGACGGAACGGTTGATATTGGTCTTGGAATGAGACCTAATATAACTGGGAACGGATTTGGTTTACAGTTCTTAAACGCTATACTAGCTTTTAGTAAAGAAAAATATGGATGCAAGTATATAACACTATCAGTAGCTATATTTAATGAGAGAGCGATTAAAGTGTATAAAAGGGCAGGATTTGAAGTAGTTGGAACGTTTATACAGAAAACAAATGGTAGTTGTTTTGAGTTTTTGAAAATGAATTATATATGTAAAAATGATTAAAAAACAGAAGAATCTCCTTCTGTTTTTTTATGCAGAAATAAATCATACTTTTTGTAATTGGAAGTTTTGAAATTTTGGAAGAGGATGTGTATGATTGAAGTTTAATAGTAAATAGCAAGTTTAGTAAGGAGAGACAGCATGAGTATAATTAAAACGAAAAATGAAATAGAGTTAATGCATGAATCGGGAAAATTACTTGCTTCATGTCATAGAGAAATTGCGAAGATGATGAAACCAGGTATTACTACAAAAGAAATTAATACGTTTGTTGAAGCATATTTAGAACAGCATGGTGCAACGTCTGAGCAGAAAGGGTACAACGGATATCCATATGCGATATGTGCATCTGTAAACGATGAAATGTGTCATGCGTTTCCGGCCGATGTTCCTTTAACTGAGGGTGATATTGTAACAATTGACACGGTAGTAAACTTAAATGGGGGTCTTTCAGATTCTGCTTGGACGTATAGAGTTGGAAAAGTTTCTGATGAAGCAGAAAAGTTGTTGTTAGTAGCTGAGAATGCTTTGTATAAAGGAATTGACCAGGCGGTAATTGGTAATCATGTAGGAGATATTGGCTATGCAATTGAAAGTTATGTAACAAATGAAGGTTTTTCTGTTGCAAGAGACTTTACGGGACATGGAATCGGTAAAGAGATTCATGAAGAACCAGCAATTTTTCATTTTGGGAAACAAGGACAAGGACCTCAGTTACAAGAAGGAATGGTAATTACAATTGAACCGATTGTAAATATAGGTATGCGATATTCTAAAGTAGATTTAAATGGGTGGACTGCACGAACGATGGACGGGAAATTATCAGCTCAATATGAGCATACAATTGCGATTACAAAAGATGGGCCAATCATTTTAACGAAGTTGTAATTGGAAATGAAAGAGTTTGCAAAACTCGAACAAAAATAGTAGTTTTTAAAAATTTGTACGTGTTTTTTCGATAAATGCTTTTCAAAGCATAAAAAGTACGTTATAATCCTTCTATAAAATAAATAGTTAGCTACACTCATATAATCGCGGGGATATGGCCTGCAAGTTTCTACCGAAGTACCGTAAATACTTTGACTATGAGTGAGGACGAATATAATTGCTTGTTTAGCATTCTTTTTTTGCGAAACTCCAAAAGCGCGTCTCTCACTTGTAACGAGTGGTGGTGGCTTTTGGAGTTTTTTTATTGCATAAGAGGGGGAACAAACATGAAAGTATTACAAGAAAAGATTTTGAACGAAGGAAAGGTTTTATCTGGTGACGTATTAAAGGTAGATGCTTTTTTAAATCATCAAATTGATCCAGTACTTATGCAAGAAATCGGAAAAGAATTTGCTAAACGTTTTAAAGAAGAGAACATTACAAAAATCGTGACGATTGAATCTTCAGGCATTGCACCAGCAGTTATGGCTGCATTAGAGCTTGGTGTAAAAGTAATTTTTGCACGAAAACGTAAATCGTTAACGTTACAAGATAATATGTACGTTGCAAACGTATATTCATTTACAAAACAAGAAACAAATGAAATTTCATTATCTCGAAATCATATCGATGAAAATGATCGCGTGCTAATCATCGATGACTTTTTAGCAAACGGTCAGGCTGCTTTAGGTTTAATGAGTTTAGTAGAGCAAGCTGGAGCGAGTATTGCAGGGATTGGAATTGTTATTGAAAAAGCATTTCAAGATGGAGGAAAGAAGCTTCGTGAACAAGGCGTTCGTGTTGAATCACTAGCAGAAATTGCATCACTTGATAACGGCACAGTTACATTTGTACAGCAAGAAACTGCGGAGGTGAAATAAACGATGAAGCAGCATCCATTTAAAATTGCATCGCTTGGTATGCAGCATATGCTTGCAATGTATGCTGGAGCAATTATCGTTCCGCTTATTGTGGGCGGTGGACTTGGTTTAAATCAAAAAGAGTTAACATATTTAGTCTCAATTGATTTATTAATGTGCGGCGTTGCGACAATTTTACAAGCATTATCAAATCGCTTTTTCGGTATAGGACTTCCCGTTGTACTTGGTTGTACATTTACAGCCGTTGGACCGATGATTGCGATTGGAAAACAATACGGTGTGTCTTCAATTTATGGAGCAATTATTGCTGCTGGGTTATTCGTTGTTATTTTTGCGAAATTATTTGGAAAACTTGTAAAACTGTTTCCACCTGTTGTAACAGGATCTGTTGTTACTGTAATTGGAGTTACACTTGTTCCAGCAGCAATTAATGACATGGCTGGAGGAGTAGGAAGTAAGGATTTCGGTAGTCTTGAAAATTTAGCATTAGCATTTGGTGTGTTATTATTTATCATCATTATGTATCGTTTCTTTGATGGATTTATTCGTTCAATCTCTATTTTACTAGGTCTATTGTTCGGTACTATCGTTGCAGCGTTTATCGGGAAAGTAAGTTTGCAAGCGGTTGGAGAGGCGGATTGGTTCCACGGTATTCAACCATTTTACTTTGGTACACCAACATTTGAATTAACACCAATTATTACGATGATTCTCGTTGCTTGTGTAGGGATTGTAGAAGCAACGGGTGTATACTTTGCATTATCTGATATTTGCAATAAAAAAATCGGTGAAAAAGAATTAACAAAAGGCTATCGCGCAGAAGGATTAGCGATGGTGTTAGGTGGCATTTTCAACGCGTTCCCATATACAACATACTCTCAAAACGTAGGACTTGTTCAATTAACTGGAGTAAGAAATCGCGTTATTATTTATACTTGCGGTGGTATGTTAATCGCACTTGGTTTCATTCCTAAAATCGCAGCTATTACAACAATTATTCCGAAATCAGTACTGGGCGGTGCGATGTTAGCGATGTTCGGTATGGTTATGGCATATGGTATTAAAATGTTAAGTAGCGTTGACTTCGGAAGACAAGAAAACTTATTAATCGTTGCATGTTCTGTCGGAATTGGGCTTGGCGTAACAGTCGTTCCTACATTATTTTCACAACTCCCAGAAAGCATTCGTATTTTAACAGATAACGGAATTGTACTTGGAAGTGCGTCAGCAGTACTTTTAAATATCGTATTTAATATGGTGCCGCAGCGCAAAGTGAAAGTAGAAGAAGAGCCAGTATCTATGCAAAGTGCAGTAAGAGAAGCGTAAAAAAGCAAGGTCTCGTTATGAGACCTTGCTTTTCTTTTTAAGTGGCATCATTTTCCCGTAAGTACCAAGACGCCAAATGTACTCAAGTGGTCCGTATTGGTAATGTGAAAGCCACCAGCGGCTAATAAAGATTTGTAACGTGTAGAAACTAATGCAGAATAGTGGTCCAACCCATAGTGGAGCCAGATAATCATTTTTAAACAATAGCCCGAATACAAGTAATGTAACAATTGTATGCGAGATGTAATTTGTTAATGCCATTCGTCCAACGTATTGGAATGGACGTAATAACGTTTGCCATTTTTCTTTTTGTAATAAACGCATTAGTGTGAAAATGTAGAATATGAATAACGTTTTTCCGCTAAACATTGTAAAGACCTGCATATAAATTGGTTCATAAAATGGTTTTGATAAGAAGTAACGAACCATGAAGAACCACATTGGTAATGTAAAAAGGAACATAATAATTTGCCATTTTTTAAGCTTTGGATCTAACTCTTTCGCGCGGCGGAAAATATCCTTTTTGCCGGCGTATAAACCAAGTAAAAACAGCCCAACTGTTTCTGGGAGCATAAGTAAATTTAAGCCAATTCCATCAGCGTAAAATGCATGGAAACGATTTTGTATTTGTGACAGCCAGTCTTCTAATGGCATGATAGGTAAGGAAAAACCTAGCTCTTCCTTTGGTACCAATGCAACCGTAATACCAGCCATTAGCATAATGAATTGAAAAATACTCAATAAAACGATAGCCCATATTAAAATAGTACGAGGTTCTCTCTTATAAAATAAAAATAAGAAAAATCCAGCAATCGCATAAGTATGTAAAATGTCTCCGTCCCATAAAAGAACGTAATGTAAGAAACCGAATAATAATAAAATAAGTAAGCGGCGAACAAATAAAATTTTTGGATGATCTGTTTTCGCTTCAGCACGACTCATAAAAATATAAAAACCTAATCCGAATAAAAACGAAAAAATTGTATAAAATTTCGTTTGAATAAACATATCGTAAAATAGGCGAATGTAGCTGTCTATCCCTTCGTAAATTCCTGAAAGATCACGTGAGTCAACCCCGGCGATAACAGGCCAATTCACAAGAAAAATACCTAGTACAGCTATTCCTCTAATAATATCAATGGAGTGTATCCTCTCGCCTTGTGTGAGATTTTGTGTCATTTTTTTCCTCCTTGTTAAGTAATTCCCTTTTATTATACGAAATGTAAGGTGGAGGGGATAGGGGATATTTCCATTTTTTTAAACTGTTAAGTTATGTAGGATGAGATATAATAAGAGTGCACAACAAGTTTTAACCTTTTTCAAAACAGGCAGTAAAGCTCCTTCTTATAAGGAGCTTTCTTTATGAAAAGTGTTGATAATGATTCTCTTTAATGATAAACTGTATTCAAAAGTGATAATCATTATCAAAAAAAGGTTGGTGCGTAAGTATGGTATATGCATTAGTAGCAGGTACAGTCGCTGTATATGCAGTTATTGCGAAGTATGTTTTAAATGGAGTAGGAACAGCAAAATGAGTGATATGACATAAAATCCCTTTCATTTGTAAAAAGAATGAAAGGGATTTTTTATTTTTAATGAGAATATGCTGAAAATTTAGTATGATAGTAAAGTGAAACTGTAATCAATGGGTAGGTGTAACTCTCACTGGTTATGAGCTCGCAAATAGCGGGGAAAAGTATATACATCTTGGATAAAGGGGAACAAGGGGATGACAAACATAGTACAGACAAACGGTATGAAAAAACTTGTTTGTTTTTATGAAGAGTGGCAAAAACACGGCGATGCAGAGAATAGTTTAAAGTTGTTTGAGGTAATTCAAAAATATAAACAAGAACAGCTTATGATAGCGTTCTGCGGTCACTTCTCTGCAGGGAAATCAACGATGATGAATCATCTATATAAAGCGCAGTTGTTACCGACAAGTCCAATTCCGACAAGCGCTAACGTTGTCAAAATTGAAAAAGGAATGGATCGTGTTGTTGTAACGGTTAAATCTGGAGAGCAGTACGAATATGACGGTGCATATTCAGCAGAAGAATTAAAACAAATTTGTAAAGACGGCGATGAAGTAATTGGTGTTCATATTTATCGAAACGACGCGCCGATTCCTGAAGGGGTTATGTTAGTTGATACACCAGGGATTGATTCAACAGATGATGCCCATCAATTAGCGACAGAGTCGACACTTCATCTGGCAGATGTCATTTTTTATATGATGGATTATAATCACGTCCAATCGGAAGTGAATTTACAATTTGTTAAAGAATTGAAACAACGTAATAAAACGGTTTATCTCGTTGTAAATCAAATAGATAAACATAAAGAAAATGAATTATCGTTTGAGAATTATAAAGATAGTGTAAAACAATCATTCTCTAACTGGGATATTGAAGTAGATGGTGTTTATTATACGTCATTACGAATGATGAACCATCCACATAATGAAATTAGAAGCTTAGAAGCGTTAATTACTTCTATTATGAAAGAAAAAGAGCAGTATGTAAGGACTGGAATGGAGCGAGAAACAGAATATTTAATGGGAGAACATTTCTCGTTTATTGTTTCTGAAAATGAAAAAGCTCTCTTGAAATATGAGGAAGAGTTAGCATCACCACTTTCTATTTCAGAGGTAGTTGAAAAGAAGGAAGAGTTAACGGAAGCGAAAAATCGTGAGGCAAGTAAAGAATCTTATGTGAGAAATGAATTTATAAAAGGTTTACAAGCTATATTAGATAACGCATATTTAATGCCGTTTGAAATGAGAGAATTGGCAAATGCATATTTAGAAACGAAATTAACAAAATTTAAGGTCGGTTTGCTATTTGCGAAAGGAAAGACGGAGCAAGAAAAACAAAGACGTGTAGAGGCGTTTTATTCTGCCCTTCAAAAGACTGTTGAAACGCAGCTTGATTTTCATGTGAAGGAATTTATTGTAGCCTTCTTAAAAGAAGAAGGATTGTTCACGGAGGAAATTGGGAAAGACATATATGGGTTAGAAATTGCTTTCGGACCAGAAATGTTGGCCGAAGTAATTAAACAAGGTGCAGGTTTCACAGGTGATTACTTACTTCTTTATACAGCGGATGTAGCGAATGAACTGAAGAAACGTTATTTTATAAAAGCACAGCAAATTTTTGATAAAAGTGCGGTCGTTTTAAAGCAAAAGGTGAGGGAAGCAGTTGCTCGTATTGAAGAAGAGATTGAAACATATACGATGTTGCAAACGGCGAAAGAAACACAATTACAATACAGTAACAATTTGGAGGCATATGAAGACTATTTACGAAATGTTTGGCACGATCATGTTGCTACGCCTGAAGGGCTGCAAATAGATGAGATATTGCAAAGGGAAAAGCAAATTGTTAGTGAGAAATTTACACTACAAGAGCAGGAAATCGTAAGCGATAACGTAGCGGTTCATGAAGAAGAGCTGAAAGGAACGGCGGCTTTAAATATTCAGCGGATATTAGAGAAAGTGAAAAAAGCTGAAACGATATTAGAGCCATTGCCAGCGCTGAAACATGTACAGCAAGAGGTAATAGAGAAAAGAAGACGTGTGGAAACAAAACAATTTACAGTAGCGTTATTCGGGGCATTTAGTGCTGGAAAATCATCATTTGCCAATGCCTTACTCGGTGAGAAAGTACTTCCTGTATCACCAAACCCGACGACGGCAACGATTAATCAAATTTTGCCGGTTACAGAGGAAAAACCACACGGAACAGTAATTGTTCAGTTTAAATCAAAGCAAGCGTTATTAGAAGATATGAAAGCTGTTTATAAGCTGTTTCATTATGAGATTGCTACGTTAGATGAAGCGTTAGCACAAATTGATAAAGTTATGAAATATCCTTCACCAACTGGGAAGCAAAAAACAACATTTAGCTTTTTACGAGCGGTACAAAAAGGATATGATGCAGTTTCTACTTATTTAGGAGAACAAGTACAAGTTACATTAGAAGAGTTCTCTGATTATGTAGCGAATGAAGAGAAATCATGCTTCGTTGAGTATATGGAACTTTATTATGATTGTGCTTTAACAAGGCAGGGAGTAGCGCTTGTAGACACACCTGGAGCGGATTCTATTAATGCTCGCCATACGGATGTTGCATTCCAGTATATTAAAAACGCAGATGCTATTTTATTTGTAACATATTATAATCATGTATTCTCTCGTGCTGACCGTGAATTTTTAATTCAGCTTGGTCGTGTAAAGGATACTTTTGCCCTTGATAAAATGTTCTTCTTAATTAATGCGGCGGATTTAGCAGAGTCTGAAGAAGAACTTGAAATGGTAAAAGGTTATATCGCAGATCAGCTGCTGCAATACGGTATTAGAAATCCGCGTTTATTTGCAATTTCAAGTTTATGTGCGCTTGAAGAGAAACAAGGAAAGAATGTTGAAAAAGAGAAGTATGGTATTTTACAAAACTCTGGGATTACGAAGTTTGAGGAATCATTTACGTCCTTTATGATGAGAGATTTAATGCTTGTTTCTGTGCATGCTCTATATGGTGCTTTGCAAGGGGCAGATCAGCTTTTAGTAAACATGATAAAGGGTGCAAAACAGGGGAATGAAGAGAAAGAGAAGCAAACGAAAAAATATGAAGCAGAGCGTGATCAACTACTTCATATCATTTCATCATATAGTGTACTTGCTGAAGAACAGGCGATGCAAAATGAAGTGAAAGAGTTGCTTTATTACGTGCAACAGCGTCTATTCCTGCGCTATAACGATGTGTTTACTGAATTTATTAATCCGGCGTCACTTCGAACGGATGGAAATGTGAAAACACAATTGCAACAGTGTGTTATGGAATTAGTAGCATTTATTCAGCATGATTTATTGCAAGAAATGCGTGCGACATCATTACGCCTTGAAAAATGGATAGACGAAGCGATGAAGCGTGCAAAGGACGAAATTGTAGTGAACTGTAAAGTAGAAAATGAATCAATTTCTATGAATGGAATAGTGGAGTATGAATATAAAGATATTACACATAAAGAACCGTTCCCTTCAGTTGAAATAAAAGATTTCAAAAAAGCACTGGCACATTTTAAAAATGAGAAAAGCTTTTTTGAAAAGAATGACAAAGCTTTTATGCAAGAAGACGCTAAATCTGTATTAGAACCGTTCGTATCAAACTATGTAGCTGATGAAAAAGATTTATTTGTTCATCATTATAAGCAAGAGTGGGATATGAAGTGGAACTTATTCCAAAAAGTGATGCAGCAAGATGTGATGAACTATTATGAAAGTATATTGTTTGCATTGGCTGAAACGATCGATGTATCTCTATATGAACAAAGTAAAGAACAATTGCAAAAGCAGTTAGTAGAGATTGAAAAAGAAATTTATGTTATATAGTCGTTATGAGAAAAAGATTCGTTCAATTTTCTTTTGCAGTACAGTATCTAAAGATTTTACAAATCCAGCAAATTCATCGGTAGAAATCATATGAGTAAGAACGAGTCGTCTGCCATCTGGTGTTTCACCGCATAAGACGAATGAAGAAAATTCATATGTTTTGTTTTCAACTACTAATTTTGGATAGGAATACGTGTCGCTTTTCTTCTTCTTTCCATCAATAGAGATGACGTTGCATTTTTTCTCATTGTTGTCCATGGTGAATCCCTCCTTTCTATTACTTATGGTAGACAAGGAGGGTTTAGAACAATAGAGAAGGGGGAATTTTTTATGTCTGTTGTAATAGAACGTATTCCAAAAGAGGCTATACCGAAGTCTTTATTGCTACTTGCTGATCCAAGTGAACGGCAAATAGCTACATATGTACAAAGAGGATTAACATACGTAGCTAAGCAGGGGGGGAGCGTTATCGGTGTATATGTTCTTTTGGAAACAAGGCCAAAGACGATGGAAATCATGAATATTGCGGTTGCAGAGCATTTACAAGGAAAAGGGATTGGGAAGAAGCTATTAAGGCATGCTGTAGAAACTGCTAAAGGATATGGTATGTCAAAACTTGAAGTTGGTACAGGCAATTCTAGTGTTTCACAACTTGCTTTATATCAAAAATGTGGATTTCGTATTTTTTCTATTGATTTTGATTACTTTTCGAAGCATTATGAAGAAGAGATTATTGAAAATGGGATTGTATGTCGTGATATGATCCGGCTTGCAATGGAATTGAATAAAAACGTATAACTATTTAGGGGGAAGAGAAGATGGAAGTACATAAAGCAATTACAGCACATTCTCGTAAACAAAATGAAAGTGTAAAAGCATGTTTACAATTAGATGCACAGCGTGAAGCGGCTATTGAAGCTGCCGTATCTCTTGCGTCAAATGGGAAAGAATTTTCGGTTGATGTCATTAATGTTGTAACGAAGCAAATTAATGATCTTGCAAAAAATGGTGTTACCTTGCAGCGTAAATATGTTACAGAAGAAATGGTTATGGAGTATGTAAGTCGTTTGAAAGAGAAAGAAGGTCGTTAAAGATGATAGTTACAGTCGAATGGTTACGTGAGCATATAGAAGATGAGAATGTCCGTATAATCGATTGTCGTTTTGATTTAGCGAATCCTAATTGGGGTAGAGAAAAGTATGAAGAAGGACATATTCCTCATGCGTTATATTTTGATTTGAATTTAGATTTATCAAGTCCTATAGCAGAACATGGTGGCCGCCATCCTTTACCAAATATTGAGGAGTTTGCAGACAAGCTTTCGGAGGCTGGTATTGATGAGCATACGACAGTAATTGCGTATGACAGTCAAGCCGGTGCAAATGCTGCTCGTTTATGGTGGTTATGTAACTATGTAGGACATGAGAAAGTATATATATTAGATGGTGGTTTCCCCGCTTGGAAAGAGAATGGACTACCGACAACAGCGGAAATTCCTGTTGCTATACGAAAAACATTCAAAGCTAATATACAAGATCATATGCTTGTAACGATGGAAACGGTCAGAGAGAATATCCGTGCAGGTGCGGATGTTACATTAATTGATTCAAGAGAGCCGAAACGTTATGCTGGTGTAGAGGAACTTGTCGATCATAAAGCAGGACATATTCCAACAGCGGTAAACCATTTCTGGAAGGATGGAATGTTGCAATCAGGACAATTTAAGAATGAAGCTGGGCAACAAGAACGATTCCAAAATCTGTCGAAAGATAAGGAAACAATTGTATATTGTGGTTCTGGTGTTACGGCATGTCCAAATATCGTTGCATTAAAATTGGCTGGATTCCAAAATGTAAAATTGTATGCAGGTAGCTGGAGTGATTGGATTTCTTATCCAGAAAATCAAATTGCAAAAGAAGAAGATTAATCACTTGCATGCAAAAATAATTTGTATTAAAATAAGGTCACAAGCAAGAGATTGCTCGAAAAACTTTGTATTTTACACATTAGAAACAATGTGATAATATAACGACAAGTAAATAATGCATCCTGCGGTGTGCGTAACTTATTTATGTCTAAAACCGATGTTAGTTATACGGAAGCTCAATATTTAGCGACCATCATCAAGCCTTCCTTGTGGAGGAAGATGTACGGTAACTGTGAGGGCATCCACCTGCGAGTAGCGGGTTTTTGGACATTTACGAGGAGCGGCACGTGCGGGGGTCTTATTTCAACTAACCTTATATAAAATTCCTACGGTGTACGTAGCTTATGCATGTCTTAAACCAATAAGTTTAATATGGAAGTTCAATATTTAAATGTAGCTAACATGCCATCTTTTTAAGAAGGAAGTTACAAACATTTGTGAGAGCATCCACCTGTGAGAGCAGGTTTATGGACATCTAGAGAGAACGGCATATGTGGGGCTATATAAAAACCTTACGTTTTATACGTAAGGTTTTTTTGTTGCATAGATATATCAATATTATCTTGATTCACCTGTGAAGTTTCCGTAATAAATGTAGCACTTTCTGTCTTCATCAATCTCTCTTGAATCTAAGGAGAACTCCATAGACATGCCGTCTCGCTGAATATATATAATATCTGAATGAAGAGATGGTAAAATTTCTTCATAGTTCCATACATCTTGACTATCTACTATGTTTGAACTCGTTTCACTTAGTTCTCTAATTTCAAAACCGATGTAGGAGTATGTAGGGTCTGAAGGGTCATTTGCGAAAACTTCTTTTTGAATATAAATAACTGCTGTTCCGTCTGGATCAACCGAAGTTGCAGTAACAACATAAGTATTTTTCTCTTTAATAAAATATTCACAAGTCATGCGTGCGATAATTTCAGAATTAGAAATATTGGCGTAGTTCCATAAAGCAGGATACCCTTTCGTTTCATCATTAAGTCGATATTCTAAGCGCATTTAATCCCTCTTCTTCCTTTTTCTTCTACTTTATCATGCCATCCTATATAATAGGAATAGAATTTAAAAAGGGGAGTGCGAAGGTGACAAAAACGAAATGGCTAGTAGGTGGTGTCGTAACGTCTTTAATGACTGGCACTTTATTTGGTTGCGCACAAGATCTTCCCCCAAAACCAAATGATAATAGTTGTTCTGATTGGGATTGGGATGATGAACTTGGGGTATGGCAGTGTGATGATAGTAGTTCAGGTTATCGTGGGCATTATTTCTATGGTGGGCGATACTATCAAAATAAATCCACTTTTAAAAATTCATCGGCGTTTAAATCGTATCAATCGTCTGCTGAATTTAAAGGTGGAATTGGAAGCGGTTCAAAGGGAGGATTTGGGGGCTAAAATATGTCGCAATACATAAGGGATCGAAAAGAATTTTATTTGAAATATCCGGATTTTTGGTCGGATTTATATGAATGTGAGTATAGTTTGTTTCATGTTTTTTCTATAACAAATCAGACTTTGGACCAATTACACTTAGCGACTGAACGAATGGGGAAAATATTTTTTAAGACTGCTAGACTGCTGCGTAATTTAAGTGACGAACAGCTTCTAGATCTTGGCTTTCCATCCGCGAGTTTATCTTTCATTAGAATGAAAGGGCTCTATCCTGAATCTGTAATTTCGCGATTTGATTTTGCTGTAACAGAGGATAACAAAATCAAAATGCTTGAGTTTAATAGTGATACACCAACTTTTATTGTGGAATGTTTTCAAATGAATGGGAAAGTATGTGGAAATCTAGGCTATGATGATCCAAACTCGGATCAAGAACGATTGCTATCTTCTGGTGTAACGAAAGCAGTAATGGAAGCGACAAAGGGATTAGATAATCCAAATGTTGTTTTTACAGCACATCATGAACATATCGAGGATTGGAATACCACTATGTATTTAAGTCAGCTATGCCATGTTGAAAATAAAGTAGTGCCAATGTCAGAACTTAGAATTACAAAGGATGCTCTAGTCGATAAAGATGGGGCGAAGATTGATGTTTTATATCGCCAAACATATCCGATAGAAGATTTAATTGAGGATCAAGATCCTGAAACAGGAGATTTGGTAGGTGTGGAACTGTTACAACTTGTAAAAGCCGGAAAGCTTTTTATAATAAATCCTTTGTCAGCATTTTTACTTCAGCCAAAATCAATTCAGTGTCTTATTTGGGGGTTAGCAGAAGAAGAGGCCTTTTATACAAATGAGGAACAACAGTGGATTAAAGAATATATGTTACCTACATATTTAGAACCAGATTTATTTTTAGGAAAAGGTTCTTTCGTTCAAAAACCTTCATTTGGGAGAGAAGGAGATACAATTACGATTCGCGATAAAGACGAAAATATTATGCTTCAAAATGCACACCAAACATATAAAGCGTCACTGCCGATATTTCAAAAGTATATCGAACTGCCAGTCGTATCCTTGGAAACAGAAAAAGGGATCGAGAAACTGTCATATGTGTTTGGTTCGTTTTTAATTGCTGGAAAAGCGAGTAGTATCGGTATTCGTGCGGGAGAAAAGATTACAGGAAATGAATCGTACTATTTACCGGTAGGTATAAAAAGGAGGGGAAAAAATGATTAATTTTTTATTATATTTAGTAGTAACACTCGGCCTTTTATGTATAGGTCTGTTCTTGATGGAAGTGACAACGAAAGTAAAGGAATTTAAGTTAATGGCTCAAGGAAATAAGGCGGTAAGCTATGTGCTTGGAGGACGATTACTTGGGTTAGCTGTTGTTTTATATTCGACAGCAGCTAATTCAATTTCACTTCTTGATATGATTTCGTGGGGAGCAGTTGGGATTTTGGCTCAAATTATCGTCTTTTATTTAGCTGAGTGGCTTACACCACGCTTTAATATAAACAAAAGTCTCGAAGAAGATAATCAAGCAGTCGGTCTTTTTCTTATGTTTTTATCAATTTCAATTGGGATTGTAATTGCTGGTTGTATAACTTATTAAAAACTTTACGTTTAAACGTAAAGTTTTTTATTTTATTCCGTAAAAGCCCGATTGGTGAGGGCTAATAATCAGTGGGGGATGAACAAAACCCCCACTGATTAAAGTTACACTTTATATACGTTAGTTTGCCATACCTTTTGAAAAAATTGTAGGCTACGGTTGACATCTATTTTAAATAAGAGTAACATTTTCAATGTAATGAAAATAAGTCTCTGTTAGGTGAGGCTCCTGTATAGAGAAATGCTACTGCCCAAAAATGTCGAGAGACGCCAATGGGTCAACAGGAATGATCGAATTAAGGTTTTTCTTAACGTAGCTGGTAATGTACCTATGCTATACAGTGCTAAAACTCGGTGAGGGAGAGGTCCGTAGATTTCTAATTATATTAGAAATCGTTTATTTGTGTATGTAATGGCCGCTACTCTCTTAAGGGTAGGGGTCTTTTTTGTTACCAAGCTATGAGTAATTTCATAGTATAAACTATAAAATTAAACGAGGAGGTGAGGAGCATGTCAAATTCTGACTCGGTTCCGTTACCCATATACTTCAAATCAAAAATATATGATGTAGGCAGGAAACGATTTGTTCCTCCCTCTATATTTATCACAATGTAGCGTTTATAAAACGCGAGAAACTTTCACAGTAAAGTGGATAAATTGAGAAACAAAGCGTTTCTTCCTATGTTGTAAAGGAGGAGACGATAATATGTTATATGCAAACAAAACTGTGGGTAACACGTCATATAAACTAAGTAAAAAATCAATAAAAGAACAAACAATGCTCCAAAAAAATAAAGATTTATTAATTGAAATTGCAACAAGAGATGTCAAATCTGTATTTGCATATTTTAAAACAACAAGAGACGGACTATCAATGAAAGAGGCACAAAAACGTATTCAAGTATATGGCCGAAATGAACTAACTTCAAAAAGAGCACTTCTCGCAGAAGTCATGATGAAGCTTGGTGGCATGATTCCAGGTTTTTCAAAACAACGTGTGTGTGATGAATTACAACGTGAAACGATTACTGTATCTAGAGTAGAATGTTCTAGTAGTACAGGGCTAAATAGTGAACTGAAAATGATGGAGATACCAGTGCAAGAACTTGTACCTGGAGATATGATTTTTCTTTCGGCTGGAGATGCTGTGCCAGCTGATGTACGTATTATTTATGCAGATGATTTATTAGTGAATGAGTCTGTGTTAACGGGAAACGAAGCGAGTATAGAGAAGTTTGAAAGCTGCTATCACCTTGAACGTAAACGATTTATTCCATTAAAACGGATGAAAGATTATAATCCACTTGAGCTTGAAAATGTATGTTTTAAAGGTTCACATATCGTTAGTGGAAGTGCAAAGGCTGTCGTTGTTTCTACTGGAAAAAATACGTATTCAGGCATATTGCATACTTGTTGTAGTAGAACGTCTTAATGTGTTAATGGTGCTAAATATACAAAAACAATGTATAATAGACAAAGTTGAGCAAAAACGTAGAATGGTAATCTATTTATATAACCTTACGTGATAACGTGAGGTTATTATTTTTTTAATAGGAGAGGAATTATGAAAAAAGTATTATTAGTTGATGGTATGGCACTATTATTTCGTGCTTTTTACGCAACAAGTGTCTACGGACAATTTATGAAACGACAAGATGGAACCCCTACGAATGGGATTCATGGTTATATGAAACACTTGTTAACAGCTACGCAAGCGATTGAACCAACACATATCGTTACATGCTGGGATATGGGAAGTACGACATTTAGAACAGAATCGTTCTCGAATTATAAAGCAAATCGTGCAGCGCCACCAGAAGAATTAATTCCTCAATTTGATTTAGTGCAAGAAATGACTGCGAAATTATCCATTCCAGTTATCGGTATGAAAGGCTACGAAGCGGACGATTGTATCGGTACGCTTGCAAAACAATACTGCAATGAAGCTGAAGTTTATATTTTAACTGGTGATACAGATTTACTTCAACTTGTTGATAAGAACGTTACGGTTATGCTTCTGCGTAAAGGAATTGGAAATTACGAATATTACACACCGGAGAAAATCATGGAAGAAAAAGGTGTAGAGCCGTGGCAAATCGTCCATGCAAAAGCTTTCATGGGAGATACAAGTGATAATTATCCAGGTGTAAAAGGTATCGGTGAAAAAACAGCGTATAAGCTTATTCAAGAGCACGGAACAGTATCAGCTGTACTAGAAAATGTAGAATCATTAACAAAAGCGCAGCGTACGAAGATTGAAAGTGATTTAGAGAACTTAAATATTTCGTTGCAATTAGCACAAATTCACTGTGAAGTTCCAATTTCATGTTTACTAGAAGAGGGATTACACACAATGGATGAAGAAAAACTTAGATTTGTTTGTGAAGAAATGAATTGGGGAAGACCTGAAATATTAATAAATATGCTATAAATAGTTTGGAAAGAGGGATGTTGCATAAGTCGAAATTTGACTTGGTGACACCTTCTTTTTGTTTTTGTAAACAGTATGATAGTAAATAAAATTATGTCGAACTCAATTTTAAATATATAAATGTTTCGACAAGATATAATGATAAAAGTTGATGGGAATAGTAATTTTTATAATGAAGTGAATTAATTTCAACATAGTTTTAGAGAGTCTTTTTTTCGTGTTCACAAAGTTGTCAGAAAATAAACGGAATTTTCATATGAAGTTCAAATAGAATTCACAACAATCAATTATTATAAGGACACACAGATAATTCTTTATCTTTTATATAAACCATCCCCCAAGGAGGACAATGAAAATGAGAAAAAAAGTGAGAAAATCTTTTAAACAATTATTAATTGAAAATAAACAATCACTATTAAATAATAAAGAAAATATGAAAGAAATTGAAGAGAGAATTGAGAAACGACATGTAGCATATAGTGGTGCCAGTAATTAAATAAAATAAAAAAAGATAGCCTATGTAGGCTATCTTTTTTATTTTATATTGAAAAAACGCTATTCATCTCTTTAATTTTGTAAATATGCAAGAAATTTTTATAGTGTTTTTCTATCAATATTACTCATTTTTCGAGGTTGAAATTGGTATATACCAATTTTTGAGATTCGCTATTCATAATATTACAAAAAATGTTACAATACACTCAAATTTATACTATAAAATCATTTTAATATGAAAAATTGGAATGAAAAGAAAGGAGAGGAATATGAATAAAGATGTCGCTTTGAAATGATTATTATCATTTCATTAGGAGTTGATGTAAAAAGATGAAGAGATACGAGGAATTGGATTCTATAAGAGGGATTTCTTCATTAATAGTAATGATCGGTCATCATTTAATGATTTTTTCAGCATTTCAAAATTACAGCTATGAAGATAATAAACCATTTGTTGTGTATCTATTAAAAGAAACGCCTGCTCGTCTTATTTTTAGTAGTGGTAACGAATCTGTTATTATCTTTTTTGTTTTGAGCGGATTTGTTTTGTATGAATCTATTCAAAAAACCTATAGTAGCTATGGGTCATACCTTTTAAAACGTATATGCAGAATATATATTCCCTATATTGTGGCAATAATTATAGCTATTATATGCCAGGCTACAATTAGTGAATATGGTATTTCTTATTTAAGTGAATGGTTTAATCGCTCATGGACGATTGAAAGTTCTCCAAGCTTAATAGCGCAACATATTTTATTGGTTGGGAAATATAATACAGATGCATATAACGGTGTGATTTGGTCACTTGTCCATGAAATGCGAATATCAATAATTTTTCCGTTAATTTTGATGATTTGTTTACGAAAAACGTTAAGGTGTTCATTACTATTATTGTTTAGTTTTAGTATATGTTCTGTCGTAATATTATTTTTGTTTCGCTCGGGCTTAACATTAACAAGCTATGCATTAACGTTGCATTATACGGTGCTGTTTTTATTGGGGGCACTAGTTGCGAAGTATAAAAATAATTTAATAGTTTTTTATAGTAATTGTACTAAAAACACGAAAATTGCATGGTTTTTATTTGCGATTTTACTTTTTATGTATGAAGGACTTATTGGAGAAATTAAAGTACTCAATAATTTTATATTTCGAGACTACGTAGTGGCGATAAGTGCAAGTCTATTTGTCATATTAAGTTTGTCAATATCAACTTTGTCATCCTTGCTACGCAATAAATACTTGTTATATTTGGGGAAGATTTCTTACAGTCTTTATTTATACCATATTATATCGTTGTTTTCCCTTATATACATGTTCCATGAAATATTACCGTTGCCTATTATTTTAATTTTTTCACTTATATTTTCGTTTATACTTGCAATACTTTCGTATATATATGTAGAAAAATTTGCATTCAGAGTCGGAAAGTATGTAACAAAACAAGTGGATAGAAAGAAGAGAGGGGTATCTGTAAAGAGTGACTTGCAGGATGTTATTCAGAAAAGGGCGGTGAAATAATTGAAGCAAGAAATGAGTATAAAAGATTTTCAACAATTATTGAAAAGAAGATTCGTAACGATTATTTTAACGATGTGTTGTTTAACCGCTTCTTTAGTTCTTATCTCTATGTATGTTTTAAAGCCGTCATATCAATATTCAATGCAAATTCTTGTTGGGAATTTAGATGAGTTTAAT
This sequence comes from Bacillus sp. LH1, assembly GCF_057924895.1. NCBI lineage: Bacteria > Bacillati > Bacillota > Bacilli > Caryophanales > Bacillaceae > Bacillus > Bacillus sp. LH1. Next base: position 1,580,820 of record NZ_CM175007.1, read on the forward strand.
AAGGAAAATTCAACAAATAAAACACAAGAAAATAAGCAGCTAGTAACATCGTATGTTGATATTTTAAAAAGCCCATTAATTATTTCAACAGTCAAAAAAACTTTGGGATTAGAGCAATCAAGTTATGAATTAGCACAAAAAATTTCGGTGGTGAATATGGACAACTCACAAATTGTAACTGTTACAGTAAAAGATTCCAATCCGAAAGTCGTGAAAGACATTGTAAAGACATTGGCAGAGCAATCACAACAAAGTTTTCAACAGTACACAAATGTACAAGGTGTGAAAGTGTTGACGGATCCTGAGTTACAGGAACAGGCTGAAAAATTGTTTCCAAAATTTCAACTGATCATTCCTATTTCCTTAATTGTTAGTTTTTTTGTTGGGATAGGTTTAGCTGTATTTCGAGATTATTTTGATGAACGTATATACACGGAACAAGATTTAGAGAAAATAACAACAGTCTCTGTTATTGGTCACATAAATATGAAATCGAATAGAAAAAAGAAACCTACAGAGGTTGATAAACAATCATCTATATATCGAGGTGAACATGTCGATGTTTAGGACAAAGAAACAGCTGCCATTCGATTTGCATGATGATCTGATGAAAGAGCAGTTTTATACGGTGTATCACGAGCTGAGAAAATCTGGAAAACAACTATTCACGGTTAGTTCAACGAAGGACAGAGGGGTTGTTGCCTCACTTATAGTAAATATGGGTCTAGTGTTTGCAGAAATGAAGAAAAAGGTGTTACTTATTGATGTGAATTTTTCTGACCCTAAATTACATGTATTATTACAAAGTGATCACATGATAACCGTAAACGATATAATAAGCTCTTTCCCCTGCAATTATGAATCTTTTTCTAGTAATTTGTCTAAATACTTATATTGTATTCCTGCAAAAAAAACAGTACACACAGGGACGCCCTTAGTTGCTATGGATGAATTTGATAATGCGATTGCTAAGTGGAAAGAAGATTTTGATTACATTTTCTTTTATTCTTCTGAAGTATTTGATCTTCCTGCTACGCACATTATTGCAGAGAAATGCGATGGAATGGTCTTAGCAGTTAAAAAGCGAAAAGATTCACTACGTACAGTGCAAAAAGTAATAGCGGATATAAATAGGAAAGAATGTGAATTAATAGGTATAATTTTATATTCTTGAATGTGGGGGTAACGATCCATGATTCGTGAAACAAATCAAGCCAAGTTGTATACGATTCCGGCTCAAGAAAAGCCTAGCATATTGAATCGAAGTGTAAAACGCTTGTTTGATATTATATTTTCAATCATATTGTTACTATTAACGATACCAATTATGTTGTTCTTTTGTATTATGATTACTTTAGAAACATCAGGGGCTCCAATTTACTTTCAAGAACGTTTAGGTATAAACGGGAAGAAGTTTAATGTATTTAAATTAAGATCAATGGTAAAGGATGCTGAAATAAATGGCCCACAATGGGCAAAAGAACATGATTCAAGAATTACAAAAGTTGGATTGTTTATAAGAAAAACGAGAATTGATGAATTACCACAACTTTTAAATATTTTAAGAGGAGATATGTCTTTTGTAGGCCCTAGACCAGAGAGAGAGTTTTTTTATAATGAGTTTGATACGTTTATTCCAGAATTTAAGGATCGTTTAATGGTAAAACCAGGATTAACAGGATGGGCACAAATAAATGGAGGATATAATCTTGATCCAAAGGAAAAGTTGAGGCTGGACATGGAGTATATTGAAATGAAAACATTTCGGCTGGACATCCGTATTTTATGTAAAACCGTTTTAATTGTATTGAACGGTAATGGTGCAAGATAAATATATATGTAAACAAACAACATATGTAAGTAGGTTACTTGCAAAGGAGAACTTGTATGGGTAGATCTATTCTAAACAATATTATCCATCTATTTTATAGTACGATTTTAGCTAACCTTCTTCAGGCCGTCAGTTTAATTGTTTTAGCAAACTTTTTTAACGCACAACATTATGGGATGTTTAGTGTTGCCATAGCAGTGACGTTTGTTATGTTATTTTTTACAGACTTAGGACTTAGTAATACGTTTCTTCGAGAAGGGGCAAAGGATGGAGCAGATTTAGAGAAGATTTTATCATCGTATATAAAAATAAGGATGATTCTACTTATTCTTATTTCTATAATCGGTTATATTGTTATTCATTATATGTATGCGGATAAAAATTTAATTTATATGATGATAAACGTAATGTTTTTCATGTTAATAGGATTAACTTGGCAAAACATAGGAATTGCCTATTTTCAACTGACGGAACGTATGAAGTATATAGCGCTCATAAAAGTTGTATCAGCATCAGTTGTCATTATAATTACATGTTTTTGTATTTTCGGAGAGTTACCGGTGTATGTAACGGCTCGCTTATATGCTTTTGGGTATATGATTGGTGGTTTATTCAGTATATATACCATGAGAAGAAAGACGAAAATGAATATGAAAGTCGTAATTCATAAAGCGTTATTTTGGCAAGTAACTCCCTTTATTATTAGCGGTTTTTTAATAATGAGTACGCCACAATTAGCGCCTATCTTGCTTAACTATACATTACCATTAAGTATGGTAGGTGTTTTTGCAGTGGCGTACCGGATGCCGGCAGCTTTATATCAAGTACCAGGGGTAATTGCAGGTGCATTTTTTCCAGTGCTCTTTAAGCATTATAACCAGAATAATATAGAAGAGCATACGAAATTAAATTTACTTCAAATTAAATCAATGGCGATTGTAGGAATATGTATGACAATCGGTTTATATCATTTAGCACCATACTTTATTTCTATATTTTTTCATGAAGAATGGAGCAATGCAGTAGAACCACTCCAAATATTATCATTTCTTATTGTGCTACAAAGTTTAAATATTGCCATTGCTGACGGTTTAACGACGAGTGGATGTCAAAATAAGAGGACTGTTGTGCAGTGTGTAGCATTGGTGATAGGTGGGGTTATGCTTTATAGCTTTAGTAGTATTGGTGGAGTGATAGGAGCGGCATATGCTATGGTTTTATTTGAAATCGTCGCTTTAGTGGGATACATAGCGGTAAGTGTAGTGAAGAAAAAAATTGTATTCCAAATTGTAATACCGTATACAATTTATTTTGGTGTAACCTTTATTGGAGTGCAATATATATTGCATACATATCATTTAATTGCGCTTGTTCTTAATATACTAATCGTAGTAGCTGCCATATTCCTATATGATTATGAGCTGAAAAAACTTCTTCTTTCTTTTATAAGAAAAATACGCAAAAAGGATTATATTACGAAACAGGGGATATAGCCTATGGAAAATAATATGAAAGTATCGATGGGATGGATTATTCTTCTAATATTATTTGTTATGTTAAGTAAATACAATTTATATATTGGATTTTCATTGAAGATATATATGATTTTTTTAGTCATATATTTTTGTTTAACAATTAAAAACTTTCATATTCAAAAGTTATATTTTCATGAAGTTGTATTTTTACTGTTTTATTTCATTTATTGTTTAAGTGGAATTCTTTCTATGTATTTAAATGCTAGTATTCGTATGATTTTTGGCGTGCTACTCGTTTTAGGATGCTATTTTATAATGAGGAATTTATTGGGGAATACTGAAATAGTGGTACTTGAATCATCTATTGCTTATGTAGGAGTAGTATTTAATGTTGTAAGTCTAATACTCTATATAATCGGTTTACAATATTTTAGTTTATACGGTGGAGAAGAGAGAGAAATTTTTGCTGGGTTATTAGTGGATAGAGGATATCCACGGTTAATTGGATTGCTAGATGATCCTAACATTTTTATTTTCTATAATACAATATTTTTTATGTACTATATGACGAATTTACAAAATATCACTAACATCCTAGGGTTAATTTTATGTGTTACGACGAGTCTATTAACCTTTTCAAGGGGGGGTATATTAGCGCTTGTGCTTGTCGTTTTTGTATATATATGTATGTCTAGTTTCGCTAAAAAAATAAAAATAATTATAAGTTTAGTATTGTTTAGTGTAGTTATTTTTAGTTTATCGAACAGTGTAATGGGGGGCCAATTAGATGACATATTAAATAAACGAATTTCTGATTTTTCCCATGATAATGGAAGTGGTAGATTTACATTATGGGAAGCTGCTTTTAAATATTATTTATCTAATCCATATATTGGAATTGGTGCTTTTAACTTTTCGAATTATTATGAGTATCAATTTAATGAAAAATTATATGTACACAATACATTTTTAGAAATTTTGTCTGAATCGGGTACAATTGGTTTTCTTCTATATAGCGCGTTTTTATTCATATTAATGTTCAAGTTAGCGCAGCATACTTTGTTTCGTGAAAAACCATATCTTCTATTGACTATGATTGCATTTTTATTTCAGATGATGTCATTGTCACTCATTATTAACGAAGCGTTCTTTTTATTTTTAGCAGTTGTTGTGAAGTATATTTCAATATATGAAGGAAGGGGAAAGATAGATGGTAAAATGTCTATCAGCACATAACGAGCCGCCTTATGTTTCTGTAATAACACCTTCTTATAATAGTATACGATTTATAGGTGAGACAATTTCATCTGTACAGAATCAATCGTATGAAAACTGGGAAATGATTATCGTTGATGACTGTTCAACCGACCAATCTGCCGCAAAAATTAAAGAGATAATAGAAGGAGACTCACGAATTAGGTTATTATCATTAAAAGAAAATGTCGGTGCTGCTAAAGCTCGGAATTTAGCGATCAAAGAGGCAAGAGGAAGGTACATTGCCTTTTTAGATAGTGATGATATATGGTTGCCACATAAATTGAAGACACAATTGTTATTTATGGAAGAAATGAATATTGCTTTTTCATATGCGTCGTATAGTTTAATTGATGAAAATGGTAATGAATTAAATCGCGAAGTGAGTGTACCAAAATCTGTTGACTATCATTATTTAGTAGGAAATACAATTATCGGGTGTTTAACAGTGATGATAGATCGTGAAAAAATTCCGTATGTCGAAATGCCTAGTATACAGCCGGAAGATACAGCGTTATGGTTGAACTTATTACATGAAGGGTATGAAGCAAAAGGGATACAGCAAGTGTTAGCAAAATATAGAATTGTTACAAATTCTGTTTCTAGAAATAAAATTAGAGCAGCTTTCCGGTATTGGAAATTGTTAAGGGAACAAGAACGATTGAATTCGGTGCAAATTTTTTACTATTTTAGTAAGTATGCTTATCATGCTTATAAAAAAAATAAAATTAATGTAGTTGGGAAGACGCAATTATGAATATACTGTTGATGACAGATAAATTGATAACTGGCGGAGCCGAGAGCTATTTCTGTAAATTGGAAAGTAATTTGCGTTATGATGATTTTAAGATTTATACAGCTGCAGGTGATGGAGAACTATATGAATCTCTTACTAGAAAAGAAAATTTCATATTAATTAGTCGATGGAATCATTTGAGAAATATTTATTATTTACGAAACGAAATTTGTAAACGAAAGATAGAACTTATTCATGCAAATAGTTTGCGAATGGTATTATATGCTTTTCTACTTCAAAAGTTTATTAAAAAAAAGATAAAAATTGTTTATACGAAACATAATGTAACGATATTAGAAAAGAAAATGCCAACTCTTTTTCGTTATTTCATGAATAAATATGTGAATAATATTATTACAGTAAGTGAGTTTGAAAAGAATAATTTAATTTCAATTCATGTAGCAGAAGAAAAAATAAATACAATTTATAACGGCGTCGATATTGAAAAGTTTTTATTCCAGCAGAAAAAGAAAGAATCTACATATAAAATAGGGATATTAGCTAGATTATCCAAAGAGAAAAACCATCAACTATTTGTCAAAATTGCAAATGTGTTGAAAAAGAGAAATGATTTTATGTTTTATATTGCTGGTGATGGACCAGAGAAAGAATCGATTATGAAAGAAATAGAAAAATATGGATTACAACAGAGTGTAAAGATGTTAGGAAATATTTCAGAACCACATGAGTTTATAGGGAATATGGATGCCTTGCTTTTATTATCTTTTCGTGAAGTGTTTCCAATGGTAGTAATTGAAGCGATGGCTACAGGGACACCAATTGTTTCAATAGATGTTGGTGGAATACATGAAGCAGTAATAGATGGAGAATCAGGTGTTTTGATATCTGAATATTGCGAATCGGAATTTGCAAATGCACTTGAAGAACTACAAGGGAATGAAGAAAAGGTAAATGATATTAGATTGAAAGCACGAGAGAAAGCAGTGAGGTATTTCTCGTTAACTAAAATGATAGAAGAAACGAAAAATATATATGAATTAAACAAATGACCGGGTAGGTCGTTTGTTTTTTTTATTATAGAAACTTTTAAGAGAGAACTCACATATTATATGAAAAAGGTAATATGAGGAGTGAATTTATTTTGTCAGAATATATTTCTTCCCAAGAAGATTGTGCACCAAAAGGTAGCGTTCACATTGATTGTTTTGGCGCAGTTCCAAACTCGGGAAATGATAGCTCATTAGCAATTCAGCAAGCTATTGATTATTGTGTAGCGAATCGAATTTCGACGGTTAGAATTACAGGGGTAAATACGTACAAAATTGTAAAGCCGATTGTTATTAAATCAAACGTAAGATTAGAGTTAGATCCTACCGTAACGCTACAAATTGATGGGGATTTTAATGCGTTTGAGCTACAAAGTAACGCTTCGATTGTTGGTGGTACTATTCAAGTTATAAATTCATTGTTTCAATCTGCTGTCATTTATGTTTCTGGTTCACAACAAATCGAAGTACCTAATCAATCTGTTATATCAAATATAAATATAATAAATACAACTCCATCGTATAAAGGAAAAGCTATACATTTTTATTGTCAAAAGGCATGGGATTATATTAGTTTCTTTCAAGTTAAATTTATTCAAATTAAAAACTTTCAAACTGCAATATATTTGAAAACAGAGTATATAGATGATATCAATACACCTTGCTGGATTAACGCCAATGTATTTCAATCAATATTTATTGATGGATGTGTGTATGGGATTGAAGTAGATGGAAATAGTGATTTGCCAAATGAAAGTTCAGGAAATACGTTTCATGATATTCAAGTGCAATGTAGACAACAAACGAAAAAAGCAATTCGTTGCTCAGGTGCGTATAATACATTTGATTGTATGATTTGGGATACGTACCGGATGAGTAGTGAACAGATTGTCATTGAATTTTCTTCTAATTCGCATCGTAACTACCTTTTTTCAAATTTACTTTCTACAACTATTGTAGATAAAGGACAGTACAATGTTTGTAAGTCTACCTATGAAGAATCTCTTCGAATTCAGTTACCGATTACGTTAAATAAACCACATTTAATAGGGAATCAAGATGATATTTTAGTAAATGCTCAGCAGAAGTATACGATTAAGCAAGTAAGTGGGAAAGTGCCTTACGGGGGGAATCTCGCAAATTGCTTTAATTTAATAGATGAACAAAGTGTAAACTATATTGACGTTCCAGATAGTAATCCAGTTGTAATTGAACTGGATTTTATGAAAAAACCAATACAAATGTTAAATTGTTTTGGAATGTATTTTGGGTGGGGAGAGAGCCCAAAGAAAATTAAAATTGAATATGCATTAAGCGCAACTGGAAGTTGGGTTATCGCGTTGGATGTTCCATTAAATGTTGGCGATACAATTATATCGAATATGAAGGCGAGTCAGTTATATAAAGTTAGAATTACATTAAGTGGTTATTCTCAAGATCATAAGCGTTTTCGAATTAATCGTATTTTTGCAAGGTCTTCTATGGAAAACGGGAACGCTTGGTTAGCGACAACTGGTGGAAGAATGTTTGGAGATATTGAAATAGAGGCAAGTAAAGGTATAATCATGAAGACTGCTAGTGGAGTGAAATGGAAAGTTACTATTAATGAAGCTGGCCAACTTATTACGACTAAGATAACTTGAGATGTTGTTTAATTGTATATCCTTGGACGAGTTACAACGTAGTGGGATATAGGTAATGAAAAAGAGATTGTAATTTGGTTTCAACCAAACTACAATCTCTTTTTTGTTTCAATTACTTCCACCAAATCCAAGTCCAAAGGTAATTTCGTACATTTCGAGGAGTAATGCGAATGAAGCGTTCACCGTCAAAGAAGCAATTTAAATTTGGAAGTGTTTCATCTGGATTTTCTGGAACAAAGGTGACGATATTTTCGTTACTTGTAACGGTTACTGTAATTGGTGGATCGGTAGGCGAGACTTGAAGTTGTAACGAAATATTGGCCGTATTTTTAAATTGATTATTAACAGGTGGACTTATTACTTGTACTGTGAATAACACGATAATTGTTTCGTTTGGCTCTAAATTAGTGGCAACTAGGAAACCGATATTCGGATTCGCTAGTGGAGAGCGTTCACCGTTAATAAAGACAGTGCCGTTTATAAATTGTAAACCTGCTGGAATGGTATCTTGTAAAGAAATATTTGAGAGTGAAATTTCGGAAGTATTTGTAATACGCACCGTGTAATCAAAATATTGATTTAAATAAGCTGAGCTGACGGAAGCATTTTTCGTGACTGTTGTAGTTATAAATTGAACTGGTATACGAACGATATTTGAATTAACAATGAAAGTAATAATTGGATCCTGTGGTGTCAATTGAAAGGCAGCGGTAACTGTTGCAGAATTTATAATTGTACTATTTGAAGGAATAGAAGTTACGAGAACTTGGAATGTTATAGTTGCTACTGAATCTGCAGGTAAAGAGCCGATATTAATACCAGTGTCTGGACGAACATTTGGAACGGGAGTACCGTTAATTGTTACGCTGTTTTCTATAAATGTTGTACCAACTGGAATTGTGTCTATAACAGAAGTACTGATTGTCGGAATTGGGGAGTGATTAAATACCGCTAATGTGAATGTAATGATATCTCCTATAACGACAATAGATTTGTCAGTTGTTTTTTCAATACGAACCATCGGATCAATGACTGTCGTTGTAACGGTATTTGTTTGCTTTGTAATTTTAATAGGTGGTTTTGTTGGATCAATGATAACGGTATAGGAAACAGAAGCATCGTTATTAATTGTAGGTTGAAGAGTAGAAGAAGATATTGTCACTTGGAACGTAATAATAACAGAGTCATTAGGAGCAAGATTTCCTAACGTAATACCATTTTCAGGATTCTCATTAGGCTGATTGATTCCGTTAATCGTAACACTACCAGCAACAAAAGTCGTATCTATTGGTACGGTGTCTATAGCAAGAAGGTCTTCAATCGTTACATTACCGCTATTCATAATCGTAATTGTATACGTTAAAGTTTGAGCAGGTAAGGCATTCGTTACATCAACAGATTTTATGGCAATGACATTATCATTTTGGACAGTAGTTGTGACGGTATTTGTTGTAGTCGTATTTGTAACGGGTACGTTATTTGGGTTGACTATATAGTTAAAAGTAGTAATTGCGTTGTTGTTTAGTTCATTTGGTGTTGGAATAGAAGTCACAGTTACTTGGAATGAAACGATAGCATCTCCACCAATAGTTATAGTACCAATTGGTATGCCGCTTACTGGATTCGCTCCTGGAAGAGTTTCTCCGTTTACAATGACGCTATTTTCTATAAACGTAGTACCTTGAGGAATAATATCTTGAATGATTACATCATTTACTGCAACATTACCGGTTTGATTTAGTGTAATCGTATACGTTAACGTATCACCAACCGTTGCAAATGCAAGATCAACAGCTTTATTACTATTCAAATTCGCGTGATTAATTTCTGTTAAAGCAGCTGATGAAATAATAGTTTCGGTAATAGGTGGTCGATCTGGTACCGTGTATTGGTATTCAACTGTACTCGTGTTAGAGATTGGATTTGTTTGTGGAATCGAAGTAACCCGTACTTGGAATAGAATAGTTGCTGTCGTATTAGGCGGAATGTTATCAATTTGTATACCGTTAAGAGGGTTGTCATTTGGCCGAGCATTGCCGTTCACGATAACACTATTCTCTATAAAGCTCGTATTTGCTGGGATGATATCTGTAACAATAATGTTTTCGACTTGTATATTTCCGTTATTTATGATGGAAATTGTATAAGGGAGGATAGTTTGTAAGTCAGCATATTGGATAGGTGTTGTTTTTGTCGCAATTACATTAGCGGAAATAACTTCAGTGAAGGTAATATTGCTAGTCGATATTTGTTCTTCCACGTTAATTGTATAACGAGAAGTTGATTGATTTTGAACATGACCGCTAGTAGGAAGAGCTACGACGGTAACAGAAAATGTGACTGGGATAGAAATGTTAGGAGCAATCGTTCCTACAAGTATACCTACACTTGGATTGGCGTTAAGCTGAGGAATGTTATTTACTAAAACGCTACCGTCAATAAAGGTTGTTCCATCAGGTATATTGTCTGTAAATACAACAGCAGTGGCATCCGTATTCCCTGTATTCGTTAAAGTTGTTGTATAAGTTAAAATGTCACCAATCGTTACAGAGGTTAAATCAACAGTTTTAAGTGAAACGATATCAGCATCATTAATTTGAACGAAAGTAGTATTGGAAGTAGTAGATTTTTGAATTGGTGCAAAGTCAGGATTGAAAATAAAGTCGTAGACAATGTTTGCAGTATTAGGTGTTGGATTTACAGTAGGTAAATTCGTAACGGAAACTTGGAATGTTATTGTAGTCATTTGACCTGCTGCGACATTAGGAATGGAAAAGCCGATATTCGGATCTGCTGCAGGAAGTACAGTATTATTAACTATTACACTTCCTGGAATAAATACTGTTCCATCTGCTATAGTATCTGTAAAAAAGATGGAATTAGTTGTAGCCGATCCATTATTTTGAATGAATACTGTATATTCAATGGTTTCATCAATAGTAGCTAATACAGTATTAGCAGATTTTGTAGCAATAAGAATAGCATCAATAAATTGTATGTTTGTAGCATTGGAAGAGGTCGTTTCTGAAATTGGTGGTGTGCTTGGTTCTGGTCGATACTCATAGTGAATGACGGCAATATTATTAATGTTATTTTGTGGCGGTATAGAAACTACGCTTACTTGGAACGTAACAATAATCGTATTATTTGGAAGAATTATATCAAGATTGATACCGGTAATTGGATTTTCGTTAGGTCTTGGTACGCCATCTACAAGAATGCTATTTGGAACGAATGTGGTGCCAGAAGCAATTGCGTCAAGTAGGAGAGTATTTGTAATAGGTATTGTACCGGCGTTTGTAACTGCGACTGTATATGTGATGATTTGACCGATACGTGTAATGGATCTGTTAGCGGATTTAATTGCACTAACATTTGCCGTTCGCACTTCAGTATTTACTGCATTTGATAACGATCTACGCTGAATAATTGGAGAACTAGGGTCAATTTGGTATTCGTACGAAGTGTCTGAAATATTAATGACTGTATTGCCCTCTGGTATATTTGTAAGTTGTACTTGGAATGAAATAGTGACTGTTTCATTTGGTTGTATCGTGCCGAGAGTTACTCCGTTTTCAGGATTCACGCCAGGCTGAATTACATTATTTATTGCTAAGCTATCTTCAATGAATATAGTACCTTCTGGAATGTTATCAATGAACACGATATTGTTAGCCGGAACGGTTCCTATATTTTGAAGTGTATTTGTGTAGGTAATCATTTGCCCGATTGATACGAAATTTACATCCGCACTTTTAACAGAAATAATATTTGCATTTTGAAGTGATGTTGTAACAATGTTAGAATTTGCAGAGCGATTTACTGGTGGGGCTGTAGGAATACTTACATATTGGTAAGTTGCTGAAGATTGATTTACAATTTCAGTTTCATTCGGTGGATTATTTGTTTGCACTTGAAATAGTATCGTTTTGGAACTGTTTGCTGGAATTGTTCCAATTGGTATTCCGTTTTCAGGATTTACACCTGGCTGAAGGACACCGTTAATTGTGACACTATCGGGAACGAATGTAGTCCCAGTTGGAATAGAATCTGTGAAATTAATATTTATTGCGTCAACATTACCGATATTTTTCACTTCAGAAATATAAAGTATAGTTCCACCGATATCTACAGTTGTTGGATTGGATGTTTTTGTAATTGTCAATTGAGCTTGCACGAAATTTGTAATGACGATATTACTAGTAGATGTTTCACTAATAGGCGGTTGCCCTGGGTCTGGTTGGATTGTATATGTTGTATTGGATTGATTTGTAATCGATTCTTGCGAGAATGAATCGTTAATAAGAATTTGGAACGAAATAAGATGAGTAGCGTTTGCTACTAGGGTAGGCAAAGTAACACCTACATTTGGATTGGCACCAAGTATAGTTGTTCCATTAAGTGTAAAACTATTTTCTACGAATGTAGTATTTTGGGGAATAGTATCTGAAAATATGAGATTAGTAGCTGGAATATTTCCGGTATTTTCTAGTGTTATCGTATAAGTCAAAATATCACCTGTTGTTGCTTGTTGTGCATTGACTCCTTTTAAAGAAAGGATAGTCGCATCTGAAATTTGTGTGAAAGCGGGATTAGACGTAATTGTTCGAGAGATGATAGGAGCAGTTGGATCGGCGATAAAAGTGTAGTCAATACGGGCTGTATTAGAAATTGGGTTCACGCTTGGAATAGATTGAACGATAACCTGGAATGTTACAGTGACGATTTCTGACGGTGTGATGGAGTTTAATGGTATTCCTACGTTAGGATCAGCATCTGGAACGGAAACGCTATTAATAGTTACGCTATTCGGAATAAATGCAGTTCCTTCTGGGACCAAATCTGTTAAAGTAACTGTATTTGCAGTAGTATTTCCGTTATTTTGAACGACTACTGTGTAAGTGATTGTACCGTCAGTAGATTGTACGAGAGAATCTGTACTTTTAATTGCGGATAATGATGCATCAACAACAGCTGTATTAACTGTATTAGATGAGGATGTTGCTGTAACTGGAGGTTGACTTGGATCGACAATATACGTGTAACTTGTAAGTGCTTGATTTATAATTGCTCCTTGCGGCGAGATAGAACTTGCAAGAAATTGGAACGTAATAGTAGCGGAATCACCTGGTGCGATAATACCAACGGGAATACCGAGAGTTGGACTTGCATCTGGAAGTGAAATCCCGTTGAGCGTAACACTATTTGGAACAAATAATGCTCCTTCAGGAACTCCGTTAATGAGTAATACAGAGTTTGCAGGGAAGTTTCCAGTATTCGTTAATGTTGCTGTATACGTAATTACATCCCCGATAGACACAATTGAACGATTTGCTTGTAAAACAGTTGTAACAGTCGCGTTATTAATTTGTGTTGAAGCGCTATTAGAATTTATCGTGCCTGTAACAGGAGGAGAGGCCGGATCAACGATGAATGTGTATTGAATAGATGCTACGTTTGTAATCGGATTTGAAGGTGGAGTTGATGTAACTATGACTTGGAAAGTAACGGTTAAGGAACTATCCGAGCTAATTGTTCCGATATTCACTCCGTTATTTGGATTTGCACCTGGAATGGTACTTCCATTTACAGCAAAACTATTTTCAACAAAGGTTGTTCCTGCTGGAACTGGGTCTGAGAAATTTACATTCGTAGCGTTTGTATTGCCGCTATTTTGAATCAAAACTGTATAAGTGATCGTATCTCCAATATTTGCAAAGGCTGTATTAGCAGTTTTTACAGCTGAAAGTATTGCTGTATTAATAGAAGTAACGAAGACATTCGTTTCCACATTGCCAGGTTGAGCCAGTAATGCATTGCCTACGTTATATTGGAAGTTAACAAATCCTAAGTTTTGGAGTTCAGGTGTGAACGTTGTTGGATTACTTACGATTTGTACTTGGAATATGATTGTAACAGTTTGATTTGGATTGATTGTATTTATGCCAACACCGTTAATAATCGAAGCGGATGGTAATGGAGTGCCATCAACAATAACTGATCCTGCAACAAATTGTGTCCACGATGGTAAAGGGTCTGAGAATATAGCGTTGTTAGCAGGAATATTGCCTGTGTTCGTAATAGTCGTTGTATACGTAATCGTATCACCAATCGTTGCAAAAGTTTTATCTCCTATTTTAATAGTATTTAAAATAGCACTTTCAATTTTTGTTGTAACGTTGTTAGAAATAATATTTTTTGAAACTGGGGGATTAGCTGGATTAACGATATGTTGAAAGCTAACGCTAGCTTGATTAGTAATTGGATTTATAGGCGGAATTTCATTGGCGATAATGTTAAATGCTACGATGACAGATTCGTTTGGCGCGATACCACCGATTGGAACGCCTGTAATGATATCTGCATTTTGGATGCTAGTTCCGTTCAGTGTAAAGCTATTCGGTTCAAAGGAAGTTCCGTCTGGAATAAGGTCGGTAAAAATAACATTTGTTGCACTTACATTTCCGCTATTTGTAATTGTAACGGTGTAGGTAATATCCTGCCCGATATCTACCGTAGATACATTTGAATTTTTTTGTGCAGTAAGGATAGCGCTATTAATTTGTGTGGTCGTTGTATTAGATTGATTGGAAGTTGTAATAAGTGGCTGGCTAGGATCAACGACATAATGATATGTGGTAGAAGCAGAGTTAGAGATAGGATTAAGTGTTGGAAGTGTAATAACAGTTGCTTGGAATGTAACGATTGCCGTATTACCACCATTAATGGAACCAATATTTACACCAGTTGATAAATCGGCGTTTGGAATGGTTTGCCCATTAGCTGTGAAACTATTTGGAACGAAACTTAAATTGCTATCAAGAATATCGATAATAGTTACATCAGTTGCGGTCACATTTCCGGTATTAGGAAGGTTAAGTGTAAATGTTATTGTATTACCAACATCCGCAAAAGTAAGATCTGCTGTTTTGGTGCTAATAATAGTTGCGTTGTTTATTTGAAGGAGTGTAGTGTTGGAAGTAGCTGCACTTGAAACGGGAGGATTAACAGGATCAACAGTAAATTCATACGTCGTTGATGCTGTATTTGGTGCTGGGTTACTAGGGGGAATATTGTTTACTGTAACTTGAAAGACGATACTATATATTTCATTTGGTGGAAGTGTTGCAAGTAATACGCCTGTATTTGGATCCGCGTTAGATTGTAAAACGCCATCGATAGTTAATGTGTTAGGAACAAATGTAAGTCCACTTGGTAATGCATCTGTGAATACAATATTAGTTGCATCGGTATTGCCTACATTGGTAATAGAAGTAGTATAAAAAGCAGTTTGCCCGATATCTGCAAAGGATACACTTTCATTTTTCGTCATAGACAATATTGCTTCGTTAATTTGGGTTGAAACAGGATTACTAATTGAAGTTTCTGCATCAGGCGGTGAGACTAATTGATACGATGTTGATGAGAAATTTACAATTGGGTTTTGGGTTGGTAATGATGTTA
This sequence comes from Bacillus sp. LH1, assembly GCF_057924895.1. Lineage (NCBI taxonomy): Bacteria > Bacillati > Bacillota > Bacilli > Caryophanales > Bacillaceae > Bacillus > Bacillus sp. LH1. The sequence continues at coordinate 1,596,290 of NZ_CM175007.1, forward strand.
CAGTAACTTGGAACGAAACTGTTACTGTAGTCCCGGCTGTTATTGTCCCAATATTCACACCGTTCGATGGATCCGCCCCACTTTGAGGAACTCCATTAATAGAAAATGTGTTTGCAATAAATGTAGTGACGCTTGGCACTGTATCTGTAAATATAACATTTTGTGCAGATGAGTTTCCATTGTTTGTTAAAACGACAGTATAAGTGAGTATGTCTCCAATACGACTAAAGGATTTATCGACTTGTTTTAATGAAAGAATGTTAGCTGTATTAATCGTAGTAAACACTGTGTTTGAAGTAACGTTTCTTGAAACAATCGGTGCATTTGGATCAGCGATAAATGTGTAAGAAGCAGTAGCGGAATTGGCTACAGGATTTTGGTTTGGTGTAGAAGTAGCAGTAACTTGAAATGCGATAGATATTGAGTTGTTAGGAGCAATTGATCCGATTGTTATACCTGTATTAGGATCGAGTTCGATGTGTGTACTGCCATTGATTGTGACACTATTCGGAATGAACGTTGTGCCGTCTGGAATAAGATCAGTGAAAGTAATATTCGTTGCATTTGTATTGCCATTATTCGTTAAAATGGTTGTATAGGTAATGGTATCACCTAGTGTTACAATTGTTTGATCGACCGATTTTACCATCGTTATCATAGCATCTAGTACCGGGTTTGTAACAATATTCGTTGAAGTAGAAGTTGTAATAGGAGTTCCGTTTGGATCGACAGTATAAGAATATAAAATGGTGTCATTACCCATAATCGAACTTGAAGGGGGAACAGAAAGAACATTTGCTTGGAAAGTAACGGTTACTGTTTCACCAGGAGCGATATTTGGTATAGTTACTCCAAGTGCTGGTTGCGCACCAGATTGCTGAACCCCGTTTATTTTGACTGAGTTTGGTATAAAGGTAGTGTTAGCTGGAATTGCGCTCGTGAACGTTATATTCGTTGCAGTCGTATTTCCTGTATTTGTAATAGTTGTTGTATACGTAATCGTATCTCCAACAGAAATGATAGATTTATCAACGCTTTTTTGGGTCGTTAATATTGCACTATTAATTGTTGTCGAAACAGCATTAGATACGTTCGTTTGTGTTACGGCAGGTTGGCTAGGATCAACTACATGTGCAAATTGTACAGAACTAAAATTAGAAATTGGATTTATACTTGGAATGTTTGTAGCAAGTACGTTGAGAGTAATCACGGCCGTTCCATTTGGGTTTATATTTCCAATCTGAATCCCGTTAGATGGATTTCCGATTTGCTGTGTACCAGAATCGTTTGTAAGAGTGCCAGATATGAATGTCGTCCCATCAGGTAAAGTATCCGTGAAAATTATATTTTGTGAAGTGACATTTCCAGGGTTACTTAATGTAATTGTATAAGAAATTGTATCACCAATCGTTGCGAAAGTTTTATCTACAGATTTGATTGCCACAATTTCCCCAGAATTTATTTGTGTCGAAACAGAATTAGATGTCGTATTTCGTGAAACAAGTGGTAAATTAGGTCCTGTCATAAATTTATAATCAATAGAAGCGCCGTTTACAACCGGTGAGTTTGGTCCGCCTGGTCCAATTGTGAAAATTGGATTTGGAATGCTAACTACTTGCACACGGAAGGTAACATTTATAAAATCTCCTGCAATAATATCTCCAATTGGTATCCCGTTAGCTGGATTTACTCCAGGTAATAAAACTCCGCCTACTCGAACGCTATCTTCTATAAATACTGTGTTATTTGGAATCGGATCTGTAAAAATGATATTCGTAGCAGTTGTGTTTCCTACATTTTCTAATAAAACTGTATACGTTAAAAATGAATTTCCAGGTGCTATGTCAGAAAATAGCCGATCCACACTTTTCGTTGCTTGAATAATCGCTTCGTTAATTTGAACTAAAGTTGGATTACTTGTAGCTGTTTCTGTCACCGGCGGCTGGGTAGGATCAACAATGATCGAGTATGTCGTGCTAGACTGGTTCAAAGTTGGATTTGTAACTGGTATTGAGCCAACGATAGCTTGAAAGCTAATTGTTGTCGTTCCTCCAACTGGAATTGAGTCTAAAGAAATCCCGCTATCTGGTCTAAATCCAAGTTGTGGGATGGTATTAATTTGTACGCTATCAGGAACGAATGAAAGTTCAGGTGGTAATATATCGATAAAAACAGGTGTGTTTGCGGCAGTATTTCCGCTATTGGTGAGGGTAGTTGTATACGTAATTGTATCTCCAACAGCAGCAAAAGCACTGCTTGCAGTTTTTGTTGCGATAACAGAAGCAGTATTTACTTGTGTAAAGGTTTTATTAGATTGAACTGTTCGTGAAACTGGCGGTTCATTTATATCTACAATAAAGCTATATTGAAGCGATGATTTATTCAGGATTGGATTAGGGTTTGGAAGTGTTGTAATGTTTACTTGAAAACTGAGTGTAGCAGATGCATTTGAATTTAAGTTACCAATATTGATACCGTTTTGTGGATTTGCATTCGGAACGGTTACACCATTTATCTTAAAGCTATTTGGGATAAAGGTAGTACCGTTTGGAATTGTATCAGTAAAAATAATGTTGTTCGCAGTAGTATTTCCGTTGTTTGTAACAGCTGAAGTGAATGTAATTGTATCACCAATTGTAGCGAAAGTTGTACTAGCGCTTTTATTTATTACTAAAGTAGCGTCAATAATTGGTGTAACTGTTGTATTTGTTACGGTAACTAATAACCAACAATTTATAACAGTTGTTTTATTGCTAATTGTTGAATCTTAGACTACAAAATTTTCTCAACATGGTATTTGAAGTTAATAGAATACACGTTCTTATTAATGTGATAAAATATTCTGTAAATATAATGGAAACTGTGATGCTTATTGAAATGAAGGGGGATAGTCACTTGAAATTCCATGAAAAAATTATGAGTATAATTGAGGACAGAGATGATTTGACTTCAACTAGTGTAGCGATAAAAATAGGGGTGTCCAAACAATACATGTCCAAATTTAAAAAAAGAGGAACAATTGGATTTTGTCAATTGGTCAAGTTATCACATGTACTAAATGATGAAAATAAAACTTCCAAAGAGACAATGGCTAAATGGTGCTTAGATCTTGATGGGACAGAAGCGATAAAACAGAGTTTTGAATATGCATGTGTAACAAGGAATATAGAGTTGCTACATAAGCTGATTCTAAAAAATAAAGATGAAGCAGGAACAATTGGAGAATATGTTTCTGTATATGGGATTTTATATCAATATATAGTCGGTGAAATACATGGTACAGACATTATTGATAAACTAAAAAAAATCGGACAACCGAAGGATAAGGTTTTAAATATTTTAGTGGATATAATGAAATGTTATAATTATTTCCATCTAAAGAAATATAATCTGATGTTAGAATTAATTCAGGAAATCGAACAACAAGTTAAGGCTATAGATAGTGATAGAAAATCTTATATTAAAGAGTGCTACATTTACAGAGTAGCAGAGATATTCGCACCTGTTTATTTACATTACAATCATCTAGACTTGGCTAGAAAATTTGCTAATGTAATAATCGAAGCTAATATCAGCGAAAAAACAATATCTGATGCATTATACATACTGGGAATGTCATACTTAGGTGAAGATAAGGAAAAGAGCTTGAAGTATTTTGAAGATAGTTATACTTTATTTAAACAAGTCGGAGATAAAACTTATGAAAAAGAGGTGCGTTATAACCTAGACTTTGCTAAGATATATTTAGGTGAAATATTACCTGAAGATTCAGAGGGTTCGTTAAAGCAATTTCAAACGTTTCCAGATACTTCTAGGTTGCAACTACTTCAAGCTTCGCTATACGATGGTGAGGAAGAAGATTTTCTCGTATATTTTAAAGGGATTGTTTCTACATCCCCAAATGGAATTTACGAATGTTTTCAAAAGTTTCTTTTACAGTCAAATTATTTCTTTACAAGTTTGGTTGCAAAAGAAATCCTCAAAAGAGGAGATAACTCAGAATTAATCAAGTCAATGGTGGGTTTTAAAGGGAATATAGGAGAAGGAGCGTTTGCTGATGAAAAAAATAATTTCTACAATCTTAGTTGCATTAACAGTATTCACTGTGTCGAGCGGATTTACAGGGCAGACCCAAGACAACTACAAGAAAAATGAACAAATATCATATATGCAGGAAACCATCAAACCGGGTGGTTGATGAAAGAAAAGGATTGAGACGTTCTCAATCCTTTTTTTGTTTAGTAAACTAAAAATTAAAAGCGAAAAATAATTTACTTTTCTGAAATTTCCCTAGAGGAAAGGTATAATTGGAATACAGCAGATGAGGGGGATAGAAATGAGAAAAGAAGATATTCTACAGTCATTCTTAAAATACATAGATTCATGTTCAAATGGAGAGGGAGAGTTTGATCGATTTATTGAAGAAGCATTTAATATTGAAGAAGCATTAAAAAATAGCGATGAGTAGCATCACATCACTATTTTGAAGTGTTTTTCAGTTTTTCTAAGCTTTCCATCATTGTTAGCATGTTTTGTAGGACTATGTCCTGATGTTCCTCAGGTAGTTGTTCCAGACGGTTTTTTAAGCTCAAGTATTTTTGGCCCATCCCTTCATCTAATTCACGAGAGTCAGATCTTCCTAGAAGATAATCAACAGGAACATTAAGAAAGTCAGCAGCGCGCTCAACAGTTTCTCTGGATGCAGGTTTAAAACCAGTTTCAAATTTAGAAACGCTACCTGCAGTAACACCAATAGCTTGTCCTAAATCATGTTGTGTTAAATTACGTTCTTTTCGTAATAGACGTAACCGATCTTTAAATTCCACAGTAATCACCTCGATAAGTGGTTTGTTAGGATTATTATAATATTTCCTAAGGGGAAAATCAATCGGAGGAATTTTCTATAAATTTATAATTTCAAAGGGAAAAAATACCTTGAAATTTCCCTGAGGGAATGTTAAGTTAGTGTAAACAGGTATAGAAAGGAGTTATTACATGAAAGGGAGTATCAATGAAACGAAATTAAAAATGGCATTTCAAGCATCGGGATATAAGTATCAAGAATTAGCAGATGCATTAGATATATCTTGCAGTTATTGTTACAAGCTAATTAATAATCATAATTACAAAAAGAAAATATCATATAATTTGGCATCTAGAATGGCGCATGTATTAAAAGAGAATGTAGTTGATTTGTTTGAAGAACAAGTCGATTTTTTTTAATAACAATATTCCCTAGGGGAACATAAGGCGGGGTGGCCATGTCAGAAATTAATTATAAAGGGTTCACAATCAAAGAAACTTATGGCGAAAAAAATATCGAGGAAGTATTTAAGGAAGTATACGAGTCATTTTATGGCGTTGAAGTTAAGGTCATAAAAAAAGGATTGGAAATCACAAGGAAAAGTGCAGCTAGTTAATTTCCTAAACTTCATTGAGAGTATTCAATGAAGTCGCATCAAAAATGGACAAGCTTGAATGGCGGTGATTTGATGAAAAACGGAAAAAAATTAACCAAACGTGAAAAGATCCATGTGAAATCTTATAGTTTAAACCCTGAGAATTGGCTGGTTTCTAAGAAAGAGAATGGACAAATGTGTTTGGTACATCGTTATACAAATACAAAACGTATAATTCCAAGTTTATAAGTTTAGGAGTAATCAAATATTGGTCAAATGAATAGTTACGAAAGGAGATAGAATCATGAGGATTACACCACCAGTTTTACAAAAGGATATACAAAATAAACAAACTTTAGATTCATTTTTACAATACTGTGAACAAAAACAAATTGCAGCATTAAAGAAACATGATGAAGAGTCCTTACATAAGTGGATAAAGGAAGCTCGCCTTGCAAGGAGGGAACTTGCCGCAATGTATCGAGCGAAAGAAAAGCACGATGCGGAGCACGAAAGGGATCGTAAAAGAATCTTAGGGATTGTTCAGCGATTGAAGAGTCAAGGTGTTAATGCGGAAGTTGTGGAAAGAACTCATTTCCTAACTCTTTCAGAGGAGGTGAGTTAGTTGGAAATAAAACAAACCGCCCTACGCCTAGAACGGTTTGTAAAAAAATGACTCAGCACTATTATAACATATTACTTACTTTTCATGAAACAAGCATATATGGATGTTTGTACTAGGAGGTAAAAAGATGGCGATATTTAGACAAGTACACACTTCGTTTTGGAATGATGTGAAAGTTCAAGAGGAATTTACACCAGAAGATAAGTTCTTTTTCTTATATTTATTAACTAATCCACAAACGAAACAAGTTGGTGTATATCAAATAACCAAAAAACAAATAGCTTTTGAAACAGGGTATTCACATGAGGCTGTAAAGGCTTTGATGCAACGTTTTGAAGATTACCACAAGCTAATAGAATATGATAACGAAACCAGAGAATTAGTTATTTTAAATTGGGGGAAATACAACCTGAAAAAAGCTGGAAAACCAGTTGAGGATTTACTAAAGAAAGAATTAAAAGAAGTGAAGAATATAACTTTACTAATTCCAATCTGCAAACATATAGAGCAAAAATCTATAAAGAAGCTTATTGAAACGTTCATCCACGACTCGTATAACGATACGTCCCCGAACCGTGGGACGATTCGGGGACAAGAAGAAGAAGAAGAAGAAGAAAAAGAAGAAGAAGAAAAAGAAGAAGAAGAAAAAGAAGGACCTCTAGTAGTAGAAAATCTTGCAATCGATTTTTATATGAAGAATTTCGGACATATATCTCCATTCATGGGAGAAGAAATTAATCAATGGATAGATGATCTTAATCAGTCGCTAGTAGTTGAAGCGATGAAAATCACTTTAGAAAATAATAAACGTAATTGGTCATATACAAAAGGAATTCTAAAAGATTGGCATCAACAAGGATTTAAGACAATTCAAGATGTAGAAGCAGCACAAGTGGAATTCCGAAGACAACAACAAAATAATAAACGTACTGGTAAAGGTTATGCCAAACGAACAGAAGCTGTACCAGAATGGTTACATCATCGAGAAGAATCTGAACCAATACAACAACCACAGCAAGCATTAATTGATGAGCACGAAGATAGTAAGAAACGTTTTGATGAGATATTAAACAAATATAAAAATACTAAAGGGGAGTAAGGTATGAAAAACACAAGTGTAGCAAGAAAAGTAGATGATTTAGGGCGTGTAGTAATTCCGATTGAGTTACGCAGAACTTTGGGAATTGCTGAAGGGACGTCATTAGGTTTTCATGTTGATGGGGAAAACATTATTTTGAAGAAACAAGAAACGTCATGCTTTGTAACGGGTAAAGTTTCTGAATCCAACATCAAATTGCTGGAAGGTCGAATGTTTTTGAGTAAGGAAGGCGCAAGTGAATTGCTGGACATTCTTCAAAAGAGTGGGATGGCAAATGCCTAAGCAATTAAATATTTTCGATGTAGAACCATCGATTTGCGAGTTTGATGTAATGAAGGCCAATGTGAAGAAAGGAACTGGACGTGTTACATACGCTGATGTACGCGTACAAGTTCCGAAGAATGCAAAGGGAACGGATGAATTACCACGCACTACTAAACAAGATGATCGTTACGACATCTTTGAACAATATGTAATGGCAATTTGGAGATTCCAACGAGCTGTAGATAAGTTTTTTAATTGGGATACAGCTGAAGAATTGTGTAAGGCGGCTAGGGATAAAAAAGAAGTAATTCCGATAAGGATTTATTTAGGAAGTGGCTTTAAACCTGATGTTGTCGAGTACATGCGTTAGTAAAAGGGAGAGGGACATATGAAGAAAGAAATCGATGTTACAAATAATAAACTTCTTGTGGTGAAAGATGGTGAAGTCCTTTCATTCAACCCGCCAGAAAGCGGTTTTGGTGAGCAAGTTGTAATTTGGGTTAACGGTAAGGGTGTCCATGTCAAAACTACTTCTAATGAAAAGATAAATTAATTAATTTTTTAAGGGAGTGTTTGAAATGTCGGCTTTTAAAGTTCAAATTGCTTTAGAAGAAGTGGATTTCTTATGGGATCAAAGAGAGGTTATCCAATTCCGGGAACTTTGGAATAGTAACTACACACTGTTAGAGATTTCGAAAAGATTTAAAAGAAAGCAAATAGAAGTAGCAGCACTTATTTTAGATCAAGTGGATAAGTTTAAAATCCACAAACGAAAAATAGGTTTAGGGGAAATTGGCGAAAAGAGTATTCGAAATAAAAGGAAAAAAGAAATACCACCATACGTCTACATTGCTTTAGAAGAAGTAAATTTTATTTGGAATGAGGACGATATAGAACTATTTAAGGATTTGTGGATGCAGCAGCTCAGCATTGAAGAAATAGCGAACAAACTAAGAAGGCATCAGATTGAAATAGCAACATTAATACTCGATCGGTTCGGTTTAGAATACATGATTAATTGTTTAATAGATACGAAAAAAAGGGTTGCTTAATTAAATTATTGAGGGAGTGGAAGAGATGAACTTAATTAGAATATTTGGATTGCAAAAGGTATTAGATACAAGAATCATCAAGAAGCACGGGTTGGAAGGCCAAAACTTATTTTACAATATGATTCTTGCTTTACAAGTTGAAGTTGGAGAACTTGCAAATGAAACAAGATGTTTTAAGCATTGGAGCCATAAAGGGCCAAGTGGAAAAGAAGTTATTTTAATGGAATATGTAGATGGATTCCATTTTATAGCTTCGTTAGGAAATGGTATTGGTTTTAATCCTAATGAATATAGTAAGGAATTTTTAGAGCATAAAGCAAATGTCTTTGCTGCAAGTTCCTTAGTGGATCAATTTAATAATGTATATGAAGCTGTATCAGAATTTCGCGCAACTCAGGATATGGAATTGTACGAAGAGTTACTATATTCCTTCTTAGGATTAGGTAGAAAGTTAGGATTCACATTTGAAGAAATCGAACAAGGCTATTACAAGAAGAATGAAGTAAATCATCAACGCCAGAATAACGGGTACTGAGCAATGAAAGGTGTATGCATAGATGTAGATCATTCAGCACTATTGGGAATAAATGAAGAATATTTTTTATTCCCAGCTAAACCTAATCATTACTACGTCAGCAAATTTAATCGGAAAGAAGCACATTTTGGCTGTTATCCAGCAGAGAGATTTCAAGTGGTGGAAAAAGAAAATTGGACATCAGAACCGCAAGTTAATACGCCTAATTTAGATAAAGGTTTACTGTATAGAGCGCAACTGATTTGGCGAACAAAAGGTTATAAAAATAAACAGCTTAAGGATTACATTATAAGACCTAAAGGTAATCATTGTTTCTTCTGGCATGATCGTGAACTTAAAAAATTATGTGGATGTTTCCCAATACATTGGTTTGCTAATTTTGAGGAACTATCAGAAGCAGAAGAAGTTAAAAGAACACCTGAACCGGAACCTGTTTCATTGCTAGAAAGACCTGATGGGCAACTGGCATTCTTTTAAAACTAGAATGGAATATAGAAACTTCGGGCATTAGTAAGTCAAAAATTTATGAATTTAATGCATAGGGAGGAGTAATTTTATGTTTTGGTTAGGATGTTTTTTAGGATATATGGCGGGTTCTGTTATTACATGCGCACTACTTTACTTTGGTTTTAGAGCTGATGAAAACAAGAAAGCAGATAAAAAAAGAAGAATGTTAGATGAATCGGCAAGGAAGGAAATGGAGCAACTGAAGGCCATAAAGAACGATGGGAAGGAAATCTAATACAATTTGAATTTTGTAGAAAAGTGAGGTGGATAAAGATGTTGAGAGAGTGGAGTGAGCAAGAACGATTAGAAATTGAGGCAGAGCAAGAAATAATTGCACAAGTAGAACGTGAAAACTGGATGGAAGCAAATAATATTAGTGACGAATATTAATGTTCGGAATTTGGTTTGAAATGTCAGCTGTGGTTTAAGTTGAATGTTCGGTTTTTAATAAAAGCGTTATTTTAATCGGAATGGCAGATGATTGACCAAATCACCTGCCAAGTGCCTAAACAGTCCGGAGGGGTAAAGCTCCGTTTTGAAAGAGTGTAGCTGACTCGTAGATATTGTGTGTAATACAAAAAAAGATTATTCGTAAAGGGGAATAAAAAAATGGAAAACCAAGAAAAATTAGTTGTTTTAAACGCAGATCAAAAGGCGGTAGCGCTAAAAGGATTAAAGGATTTATTCTTTGCAGCAAAACAAATGCATGAATGGTTATCAGAAGATACATTAACCGAAGAAATGAAAGGGACATTAATTTCTTTATCAGAGTGCCATATTTCGGATGTAGCAAAAGCTACAAACTATGAATCTAATTTAGCTAAGGAAAGAGCAGAGCGTCACGTAGATATTCGTAATGCCAATATACGTATTCGCGAATTGGAACAACAGATGGCAAATATGAAGCCGATTGATGGATTAAAAGAGCAATTAGCAGGCTTAACTCGCAAAGTTGATGAGTGGTGGGATGAACTTGGATTCAATTACATTTCGGAAATGAGTTTTAGCAAATGGGGCGGATTAGATATAAAGTTTGGATTTCAATTAGGTAGGCTTTCAAGATCATTTAGCAGTACACCTGTATCGGATAAGGAAGAAGATGAAGACAAAATACAACAACTGCGCAATAAAGGATTTATTTTCACAGAGGAAGATAGAGAAGCGCATTTAGCTGACAATGATACAAACAAGCAACTACTGGTACAACTTTTAGAAGAGAGATTTCCAAGCATACAAATTACGGGGATGGAAACTTGGAGTGGGAGAAGAAACAGAGAAGCGCACATTCGATATGTCACAGCCTATCTTGGCGAATTACATGAAATTTAAACAAAATAGTTATTTTGGAGAGGAATGAAGCGGATGAGGCATACAAGAAATAGACAAATGACAAAAATAGGTGAAGAAAATTTTATGAGAATGAAGAATATCAAAATCTCAACGATACGAAAGCCTGATGGGAAGTTTCCTAATAGATTAGACCCAACTTTCAAATGGAATAGGAACGGATGTAAAAATCAGTACGTTTCTTGGGTGCTACCGATTGATATTTTTATCGAAGAAATAGCATTTATTAAAGAAAATAGATAGAAAGGGAGAATGAGAGATGATTACATTCGATGGAAAACATGTAAAAGTTGATAAGGAACTTCAGGAAAAGAACGGTATAAAAAAGTTAGAGATAGAGCTAACAGAGGAAGGTCTTCTTAAGTCAGTGCATATAGAACGATATCTATTCGCATGTTCGTGGAGCGATGAAGAAAACGAAGAAAACTAAACAAAAACGCTATTTTATTAGAAAAGGAGAATGAATGATGAAAACATTTACTGTAACGTATACGGAAACTAAGGTGTATGAGGGAATTGTAGAAGCAGAAACATTAGAACAAGCAGCCGATCGTGTTCGTGATGGATATGTCGAAGAAGAGGTGCTAGTTGAAAAAGACATAACTATCGATGAGTTAAAACTGGAACAAACGGAAGAACCGGATAACGTTCGAAGTTTGGTTATAAATTACGGAGAACTTAGTTTTACGAATTTTGAACATGCTGTAAATGTTCTCGCAGAAGAGTATGGATATGAAGGTGAAGCTTGGGAAATGGTTGTGGCGAGTGGAGACTTAGAAATATTATGTGAGTTTCTAAGCGAAGATGGCATAAACGCAGAAATTGAATAAAAACTTCATTTTGTAGAAAAGAGGAATGGATATGAAATACTTCGAGTTTGATAAACATGAATATTGGGCATTAGTAGCGGCGGAAACAAAAGGTAGAGCTTACACAGTATATGCGAAAGAAGTTGCAGGTAATGGAACACAAAGTGTTATAAGTGAAGGTGATATTACAGAGGTTACAAAAGAAATTGCATTCGGGAAATTTTTAAATGCAGTCGCTCATTTAGAAGAAAATAAAGGTAAAAAATTACAAGATTATTTGAATGATTTTAATGGTCATAAAAACCAAACAGTTTTAATTACTTCAGAATTAGCATAAAAAAGCAGCTAGCAAAAGCTAACTGCTCATCTCCAAGGGGGAACAAGGAGAAAGTAACTTAATGGGTTATCTACAGTATTGACGGAATATTGAGTTTTATTCAGGGGAGGAATAAGAAAATGAGAAAAATTAAATGTCGTGGAAGAGATGAAAGAGGGAAGTGGCATTATGGTTATTATGTTGATGGTTATATGTTTGATGACATGCTAGGTCTTTGGGAGTCAGTTCCATTTATAGTCCAAAGGCAATTAGAGGGAGATGTTCGAGTTGAAGCTGAAACAGTTGGGCAATATACAGGCGTAGAAGATAAGAACGGCAAGGCAATTTACGAAGGTGATATTGTCAAATGTCATAACGATTTAGTCTACAGAGTTGATTGGCACGAAAAGGACGCTATGTTTTACTACAAAGATCCATCTGGAGATGAGGATGAAGATTTGAGAATGAGTGCAGTGTCATTCGAAGTAATAGGAAATGTATATGACAATCAAAACTTAATAAAATAATCCTTTGAATAGAAAGTGAGGTTAGGAAAATGGGAATGAGTGTAGAAGGTGTGAAATTCTTTTTAGAAACACCCGATGGAGAAAGAGTGGAAATCAAGGGTGGTGTTGATTGGGCTGATACTTCTTCTGGTGAAACAGGTAATTATGATTTTGACTTCACTAAAGAAATAAGTGTGCCGTGCACTTTTGAAAAACCGCAAAATATAAAAGAGCTGCAAGAGATAGGTTTTACACCACAACAAGCATGGAATATTCATTTGCACAAAGGTGAGAGTTGGAAAGAAAACTCAAAAGCAAGTTTTTTAAAGTAAATTAAAAATCAATATTGTCCGGCTAGAAAACTAGAGGACACCAATTCATTAAAGCAGCAATAAAAGCTGTTTTAGGAATAGGTGTCCTTTTTATTTTGAAAAGGGAGATGGGGAAATGAAGGGGTTAAAGGATCAGTTACGTGAATGGAAAAAGCAATCGAATCAAGCAAAAAAGAAAAAGAAGAAAAAACGAAAAGAGAAATTTAGCACTCGTGATATTGAAGATTTAATGGGGATGCATAGACCTTGTTATGAACGAAGACGTGGAGCAATAAGACAAAAGTAATCTAAAAATAAAAAGGAGTGGTCTTACATGACTAAACAATTATCTTTCTTACCAAAAATCGATAGAATAGCGACACAAGAGAAATTAGAAGGTGTGTTGGAAAGCGTACGTATACATAGACAATTCGGGATGATGCGTAAAGAAATGAAAGTCACTCCTTCTTATGAAATACGCGAGCACGGTCCTACACATACAGTTGGTAAGCCATTAGAAGATGTTGCTATAGCAAATATTCAACAAAGTAAACGAGAAGAATGGCTAGCAATAATGTCATTACGTATCAATCAATTTCTAAATCGATTAGGAAATGGGCGTGCAGGAATCATCCAAAGGGATATCATTTATAAACGTTATTTAGAAGAAGAGGATGTATGTGATTACATGGTTTATAACGAAATTGGAATGTCAGAGCGTACTTATCGACGTTGGAAGTCTAAAGCGTTTTATAAGCTTGCTTTTGCACTTGGATTAGAAGTTTACGAGACAGAAGAGACTGGAGGTAATGAATAATGAATTTTGTTCAGCCAATACGTGATCCAGAAGAAATACAGCAGCTAAAAGATTATTTTAAAGAAAAGAGCTTACGTAATTACATTCTCTTCATTATGGGAATCAATACAGGTCTGAGAATCTCGGACATTTTGAAATTGAAGGTAGGAGATGTCAAAGGTAGTCATATATCTATGAGAGAAAAGAAAACCGGGAAACAGAAACGAATACAAATTACTGCAGCACTGAAAAGAGAACTGAAATGGTTTATTGAAGAAAGAGAAGATGAGGAGTACTTATTGCAAAGTAGACAAGGAAAGAATCGTCCTATTGGTCGTAGTATGGCATATAAGATATTGAGTATAGCTGCAGCAGAGTTTGGTTTAGAGGAAATAGGAACACATACATTGAGAAAGACTTATGGGTATCACATGTACATGCAAACCAAAAATATAGCATTACTAATGGAGATATTCAATCACTCGTCAGAGAAGGTTACGTTACGTTATATAGGTGTAAATCAAGATGCAATGGATAAAGCAATGACTAGGTTTAAAATCTAAGCATTGCTTTTTCTTTTTAAATTCATACAGTTACTCATAAATTTCGTACTGTGTAACTCAAAAGAGAAAGTTAATTTAAATCAATGATATCAAGGGCTGTGGCGTATGGCTCAGTTACACACAATACAAGATATGGGTAACTCATTAGAGAAAGAACAGGGGGAGTAAGTAGTTGCCAAAAACTACTGATTTGGGTAAAACAGTTGCAAAGAGTAAGTTAGGATATTGATAGGAAAAATAAGTGGCAGAGTCGTGACCGCTTTTTGGCAGGATATGTGCCGGTTGTTTTGGAATTCACGTGATATATTTGTATTGTGAGAAGTGGCGGAAAACATAACTCACTATGTTGTTTCTTAATTTCTAAACGGTTCATAATAACGGGCATATAAAATCCGAAACCAGCAGATGGTACTGATTGAATGATACCGTTATTAAGGAGAGCTTTTGCTCTTCTCTCAGTTAACAAACAAGGTTGTCTATTGTGATTGTTAGCTGAGAGAAGCATAAAACTTCACATACCGTAATTAAAAACAAATAAGTAAACGATAGTAAAGCATCCGTTCGGGTGCTTTTTATTTTTGGTAATAAGGAGTGGATGTAATGGAGGATATAACATGTTACTAAAGATATGTAGATGTGGTAAGACAGTACCGATGGAGAAAGGTATGTGTGAGGCGTGTGCTGTTATTGCTGAAGAAAGAAGGAAGCAAAGGCACAGAGATTATAAGGTGAAGCGAACGGATACAGACAATCAGAAGTTCTATAACTCAAAGCCTTGGCGAGTAACTAGAGCAAGGATAAAGGATAGAGACAATGGGTTGTGTCAATTGTGTTGGAGTGAGAACAAGGTTAAACCAATGAACACAGTACATCATATTATACCTTTAGAAGAAAATGATCGATTAGCTTTAGTAAGAAGTAATTTGATTTCGTTATGCGAGAAATGCCACCAGAAAGTCCATAAGCTGTATGACGTTAGGACAGAGAAGTTCAATATACAGAAGAAGTTAAGAAGCTTGATAGGGTAGGGGGATATCAAAAACTTTTTAAGGAGGGCGACGAGTCGCCGGGTGGTCTTTTTTTTCGCGAAAACTCCCTAAATGAAAATTCCGAAAGGAGGAAGGTGGATGGCTAGACCGAGGGAACCTGTAGATTTAGTTGTACTTAAGGGAAAAAAACATTTAACAAAAGCTGAAATTGAAAATCGTAAATCAAAAGAAGTCAAGGCGCCTAGTGATAAAATTAGGGCGCCTTCTTATTTGCCAAAAGATTTGAGAAGAGACTTTAAAAAAATATCTGATGAACTAATCAGGATTGAAATTATGTCCAATCTTGATGTTGATGCTTTAGCAAGATTTTTAATAGCAAGGAAAATGTATGTAGAAATTACAAATGCTATGCTTGAGCTTAGTCCGCTAGAAGAAGTGGTAGATGTAAAAAAGGATCAGGAAGGTAACATCATATCCGAGAATAGGTATACCATATCTAATGGCGTCTATTCAGACTTACTTATAAATCAAGACAAACTTTTTAAGCAGTGTAGACAAGCTTCCAGTGATTTAGGTCTAACAATTACATCAAGATGTAGATTAGTAGTCCCAAAGGAAACTGATGAAAAGCCTAAAAATAAATTTAATAAGTTTATGTAGGTTGTAATATGAATAGAGTCACACAGTATGCACTTGATGTATTAGAAGGTCGAGAAATTGCAGGGAAGTACGTTAAGTTAGCTTGCCAAAGGCACTTAGACGATTTAGAAAAAAGTAAGTTGGCGCCGTTCGTCTATTATTTTGATGAGGAAAAAGCAGATCGGTTACTTGAGTATGCTGAAACTTTAATGATAGGTGAAGGAGAAGAAGTAGAACCGCTCGTCTTAGCAGAATTTCAAGCCTTTATTTTCGGGTCATTGCATGGTTGGGTCCATAAAGAAACGGGCTATCGTAGGTTTAGAAGTAGTTATGTTCAAGTGGGCAGACAAAATGGTAAATCCTTGATGAATGGTGTACTAGGGACATATTATAGCAATTTTGACGGCTATAATTATGCGCAGGTATACTGTACAGCTACGAAACAGGATCAAGCAAACATAGTTCTCAAAGAAATGATTAAGTTCATCGAATCAGATGAAGATTTAAGTGAATGTTTCAAGGTAAAAGAATATAAAAATACGATTGAAGCACTTGTAACAAATGGAATCATTCGCGCTCTTGGAAGAGATACGGAAAGTATTGATGGATTTCGTTCTTACCTTGGTATTGTGGATGAATACCATAAACACCCTACAAATCAAATGTATAAATTATTGGAGGGTGGAACAACTAAATTAAAAGAATGCTTAATATCAGTTATCACAACGGCAGGATTTGATTTAAATAGTCCTTGCTATGAGTTGTATGAAGATTGTTGCAGACTTCTTGAAGGGGTATATGAAGACGAAAAACAGTTTGTATATATTGCTCAATTGGATAAAGATGATGATATTTGGGATTCGAGTAATTGGATAAAGGCAAATCCTTTAGTAGCAAGAGATGAAGAAGGAATTGAAACCCTTGAAACTATGGCAAGTACAGCCAAACGTAGGGGTGGAGATGAACTTCGGAATTTCTTAACAAAACATTTAAATATTTGGGTGCAATTTACGGACAATCAGTATATGAATATGGAGCATTGGAAGGAATGTGCTTCAGATTTAGATTTAAAGGATTTTATAGGAAAAGAGTGCTATATAGGTCTTGATTTATCAAGTGGCGGTGATTTAACAAGTTTAGGGGCAATATTCCCATATATGAAAGAGGATGAAAAGAAATATTTTGTTCATTCCCATAGTTTTATCCCTAAAAACCGTGTAACGGAGCATATAGAGACGGACAAAGCCCCTTATGATATGTGGGTCAGAGATGGCTTATTGACTGTCACAGAGACACTAGGTGGTATTAAAACGGATTATAAATATATCATCGCCTATTTAAAAAGAATGATTGAAGAATATGATTGGAAAATACAGATTATTGCCTATGATCCGCACAATGCAGATGCATTTTTGAATGATTTAGAAGAACTGGGATATCACAGTGTAAGTATTGTACAGTCAGCAAGAAGTTTAAATGATGCAACTGTAGATTTTAGACTGGAAGTAGAAGCGAAAAACGTACAATATAACCGTAAAAATCGATTGTTAACTTGGAGTATGGCGAATGCAAAAACGGTATCCAATAGTTTTGGTGAGATAAAGATTGATAAAAATTTGAAGGAGAAACGTATTGATCCAATTGACGCTATTATTGACGCACATAAAATGGCGATGAAAGGACAAGCTGATTATTCGCAATATACAAGTGAGGAGTATCTGAAAAAACTTGGATGGTAAAGGGGGTGTTTATATGTGGAAGTGGTTAGGTAAGTTTAAAAATACCAATAAAAATGAAATGAAGAATGCAGTGTCATTAGATTCATTAGAATTTTTAAAAATGTTAGGTATAGATATTGGTAGCATTAGCAAAGACAAACTAAGTGAAATTACATATTTCACTTGTCTAAGGCTTTTATCTGAAAGCGTCGGTAAGTTACCTCTTAAATTGTATAAGGACACAAATAAAGGGCTTGAAAAAGCGACAGATCACAATCTATATACACTTTTAAAAATGAGGCCGAATCCCTATATGACTTCAAGTACATTCTGGTCTACAGTTGAGGCGAATAAAAATCATCATGGTAATGCATATGTATATATCAACACTGATAAAGTTCAAGTAAAAGACCTGTGGATTCTTCCAAGTGAACAAGTGCAAATTTGGATCGATAACGCGGGAATATTTCAAAAAGAAAACGCAATTTGGTATATCTGGGGGGACAATAAATCTGGTAAACAGTATAGATTTAGATACGATCAAATCATGCATTTCAAAACTTCACTGTCATTAGATGGCATTTCTGGATTGGCTGTTAAAGATATTTTGAAGGTGTCCATTGAAAATATTCAAAGTGGTGCGCAATATTTAAAGAATTACTTTGAAAATGGGTTGATGGGGAAAGCAGTTGTTCAATATACAGGCGATTTAGATAATGGAGCAGGTAAAAGAATGGCTTCGAAAATAGAAGAGTTTAGTAATGGATTAGGTAATGCAGGAAGAATCGTACCATTACCAATTGGTTTTCAGCTTACTCCATTAAATGTGAATATGGCTGATGCTCAATTCTTAGAAATTAATAAGTATACGGCGCTTCAGGTTGCCGGAGCATTTGGAATTAAGCCAGCACAAGTGAATAACTATGACAAGGGTAACTATGCAAATGTTGAAACGCAGCAGCGTTCATTTTACGTAGATACCCTTTTATATATTTTGAAACATTATGAGGAAGAAATGAGTTATAAACTTCTTCTTACCGATGAATTTCAAAGTGGGTATTGCTGTAAATTCAATGTGAATGGCATTTTACGTGCTGATTTTGCGATACAAATGGAAGGCTTGTCAAAAGGTGTGAATAATGCAATTTATACGCCAAATGAAGCGCGAGAATTTATAGATTTGCCCCGTAAAGATGGTGGTGATGAATTAATGTGCAATGGAAACTATGTTCCATTAACTATTGTGGGGAAAGGAGGTGAGGAAAATGGATTGGCTACAGATTAAAAATCAGGCTGAAGATACGCCATCCCTTTATTTTTATGGTGACATTGTCTCTTCTTGGTGGGGTGCTTGGGAGGATGAAGATCAATATCCTGAGAATGTAAGAAGTATCCTTGATACCGTTAAAGGAAAAAACTTAAATATCTATATTAACAGTGGCGGCGGATCAGTTTTTGCAGGGATGGCAATCTACAATATGATTAAACGTCATGAGGGTTACAAAACGGTTCATATTGATGGACTTGGGGGTTCAATTGCTTCAGTCATTGCGTTTGCAGGTGATAAGTTGATAGTTCCATCTAATGCATACCTAATGATTCATAAGCCATGGAACGGTACGTATGGGAATGCAAATGATTTTAGAAAGATGGCTGATGATTTAGACGCAATTGAGGAAGGGATTATCAATGTTTATAAAGATAACCTAAAAGAAGGCGTAGATATCGAAGTAATACGAGACATGGTACAAAATGAGACATGGTTAAATGGCCTGAAAGCTAGTGAGTATTTTAATATTGAAGTAGCAGCAGAAAATACAGCGGTGGCATGTACTAGTAATCTTTTTAATGAGTACAAGAATACACCAAAAGCTTTTAAAGAACCAAGGAGAAATCCACCACAAAATAATGAACAAGAAAAAATTAATAAATTGATGAGGGAGCTAGAGTTAATCTAACTCTTTTTTTATTGCTCAATTTTAAGGAGGAAGCAAAATGCCAAAAGAATTAAGAGAATTGTTAGCTAAGATTCAGAATAAGAAAGCAGCAGCACGAGAACTTTTAGCTCAAAAAAAGCTGGAAGAAGCAGAACAACTTACAAATGAAATCAAGGATTTACAAAAGGAGTTCGATATTGCTTCAGCTTTGTATGAAGAAGAAGCGAATAATATTCCAAATGATCCGATTCCTCAACCAGCAGCAAATACAGTACAACCTAATGATGCATTTGTTAACGCAATGAAAGCGGCCGTAGGAAAACATAGACTGTCTGATGATGAAAAAGAAGTATTGAATGCTACTACTATGACAGAAGGGATTCCAGCAGATGGCGGCTTAACTGTACCAAAAGATATTCGTACAGCAATTAAAGAACTACGTCGTAATGGTCCTGAGGCACTTGAAAATTATGTGAATGTCGAGTCTGTTTCTACATTGACAGGATCTCGTGTTATCGAAGTAGAGGCCGATTATGTTCCGTTCGATAACGTAGATGAAGCAGCTGACTTCCCATTAATGGAAGCACCGAAATTCGAGGATATTCAGTATGCCGTAAAGAAAAAAGGCGGAATCTTGAAATTTTCTAAAGAATTACTTGCTGATACAGCAGAAAATATTCAAGCTTACATTAAGAAATGGACAAGTAAAAAATCAAAAGCAACTCGTAATGCTTTAATTTTAAAGGCGATAGCCGATAACTTTGGCACTACAAAAGTTCCGGTTAAAACAGTAGACGATTTAAAAGATATTTTTAACGTGAAACTTGATCCGGCTTTTGAAACAACATCGAAGGCACTTATGAACCAAGATGCCTTTAATTTTCTTGATAAATTGAAGGATAGCGAGGGTAAGTATATTCTTCAGCCAAATCCAACAATGCCTACACAAAAGTTATTGTTTGGTAAGTATCCAATCATCGTTGTAAGTAATAAAACATTAAAAACAGATACAGTGAAGAAAACTGCACCGCTTTATTTTGGTGATTTTAAAGAGGCTATTACTATCTTTGATAGAGAAGCACTTTATATTGAGTTTTCAGAGGAAGCACTAGATCTTTGGGGTAAAGATTTAGTGGGTATGAAAGTGCGTGAACGTTTAGATGTTAAATCTGTTGATAAAAAAGCAATCGTTGTTGGTGAAATTACGTTTGCTTAATAGGTAGAGGGGCTTTTCCCCTCTTAATAGGAGGGGTTTTATGTTGTTAGATATAAAATTAACTAAAAAGTGGCTGAGATTAGAAGAAGAAGATACAGAAGAAGACGATATTTTGAATCTTTTAATCGATAATGCTGAGATTTATGTGAAAAAAGCAGTTGGTAAACATTACAATGCCACTGAAGAAAACAGAAAGCAAGCGCAGAAAATTGCTTTGGTTTTAGTCACGAATTGGTATGATAATCGTGATTTTTCAGGTCAAGCAGGTGAAAAAGTACGTTATACCATTAATAGTATGGTGTTACAACTCCAATTAAGTGAGGAAACCGTATGAATCCGGGGAAAAGGGACAAAAGAATTGTGATTGAGCATAAAACGGAAAGAAAAGACGAGGAAGGAAACGCACTCCCGGCAGGTTGGGTAGTCTTTTCTAAAGCGTGGGCAAAAGCTGAAACACCGGGAGGTTCAGGATTCAATTCTGAAATATTCAAAGGAAATGCAGAGTTTGTCATTAAATTAATAAACTTTACGATTCCATATCGGAAAGGTGTTCATTCTGATATGCGGGTACGATATCGAGGGAAACTGTTTGAAATTAAATCAGCAATCGATATTGATGAGAAGCACATAGATTTGTGCTTAATCTGTGAGGAGCGATCCAATTGGCAGAGTTAGAGGTCTTTGGAATAGAAGAATGGATTCGCGAATTAGAGAATTTAGGTCAAGACGTACCTAAAATCACAAAAGAAGCATTAAAAGCGGGTGCAGGAGTATTTAAACAGAAGTTAGAGTTTAACTCTCCAGTTGGTCCAGAACCAAATAAGCCAACACCTAAACAACCTTGGTGGGATGGGAGACATGCTAGAGATGCTATCGAAGAAGGAAAAATTGTGAAAAAGAATGGTGCTTATGTTATAGATATTGGATGGGACAAAGCAGATCGTTCCGCCCACTTCTACATGAAGTTCCAAAACTGGGGAACGAGCAAAAATCCCAATCCACCTCATAAAGGATTTGCAGAAAAAACATTAGTTCAGAGTGAAAAAGAGGTGTTGAAAGCAATGGAACGGGAATTTATGCGTAGGGTTACAGGACGATGAGAAATCTCAATAAAGATGTGTTCGATGTATTGCGTAAAGATGCGGTTATTACCTCTGAGTTAGGTGGAGAGTTCATATATCAGTTTGTAAAAGGTAATGACAATACACCTATATGGATTACATTTTCTGAACTAAGTACATCTCCAGGATCCTATGCGGAGAATGAGGAAACAACCTCAAATGTTATGTATCAAGTGGATATATGGTCAATGTCACCGATTAAAACACAACTAAAAACAGCAGTTCAGGCAGCTATGAAAAAGCTGTCTTTTCAGCGTTTAAGCACCTATCCAGATTATGAAATGGATACAAAAATTTATAGGTATGGTTTTCGTTTTGTAACGGAAATCATGAACTAAGGGGGAAAAAGGACTATGGCAATGACAATCGATTTTAGAGATTTACATTACGCGATTTTAACAGAAACAGCAGATGGTAAATTTACTTACACTACACCAAAACGAATTGGTAAAACAGTTAGTGGTAAAGCAGCACCTAAAGCAGAATCAGTAACTTTTTATGCTGAAGGTGGACCAGCAGCAACAGCGAGTGCTTTTGGTGGAACAGAAATTGAGTTAGAAGTAGATACATTACCTTTATCCGTGTACGCGGAGTTGTTGGGTAAAAAGGTTGTAAAAGGTCAAGTTGTTGATAATACAAGTGATGTACCACCCTATGTAGCATTACTATATCGTTTACCTTACGACAACGGAAAAAATCTATATGTATGCTATTACAAAATGAAGTTTGAGCTTCCAAGTGATGAGCACAAAACGGCAGAAGACAAACCGACATTCCAAAGTGCGAAAATTAAAGGGAAAGCAATTCAACGTTCTGATGGCAACTGGAGACATCGTTTAGATGAAGAGGAAATTGGTTTTGATCCAACTGTTGCAGCGAACTGGTTCAAGGCCGTACCAACGCCACCAACAGCAGCTTAAAATAATAATTGAAGGGGTAGCTGATGCTATCCCTATTTTAATTTAGGAGGAAAATCGAATGAAAATTACATTGCAAAATGCAGAGGGACAAAAAGATTATCATTTACCACAGTTTATTCCGGGTTCAGCCACTTTTGAAGCATCTAAATTTGCAGATGAATTACAAGCGGATCTTGTCCCAAAAGAAACAATTGAGAGAGCAGCTAATTTTATAGCTCGTATATATGGAGATCAATTTACGGCTCAAGAGTTTGTTGATGGTACACATGTATGGTTTTTAAGTTTAACAATACATTCCATTTGTTTAACAATTATGGGCCGTTTAAATGAGGCAATAAAAGTAATGGAAACGGTAGAAGATGCGAAAAAAAAGTTGATGAAACAACTAGAGATGAAGCCGAAAAGAAAACGTTCAAATACGAGGACATCGTAATTGATATATATAACGTCCTTATGGATGCAGGAATGACACAAAATCAAATCAATGAGATGGATATTGCGTTTTACTTTACCTGTATGGCTAGAAAACAAAAAGCAAATCGCGTGACATCAGCTAATCAAGCTCCAGCATGGTTATAAAGGTAGGTGAGAATTTAAATGGCACTAGGAGATAATACAATAGGTGGTCGTGTCCGTTTGGATACAGATCAATTTGAAAATGGAATTGCAGGTATTAATAGAAGTTTGAAAAGAATAGATGCTGAATTTCGAAACACTTCAGAACAGTTACGTGGCGTTGGTTCTGAGATGGATCAATTGCAAAATAAGTCAAACCATCTAAATCAAAAGATTGAAGCGCAAACGCAAAAAATGAAGCATTATGAGCAAGCTTTGAGGACTTCGCAACAAAAACAACAAGAGATGCGCCAAAAATGTGAGCAGTTAGCTACATCTATGCAACAATTAGAACAAGAGATACAGCAAAGCACTCAGGCATACGGGAAAAATGCCCAAGAAACAAAAGACTTACAAGCTCAATATAATCAATTACAGCAAGAATATAAGCAAGGTACACAAGCTTTACAGCGATTAACTGCACAAGTTTCTCGAAATGATACAGCCTTTAATAACGCTTCAGCAGCGTTACATCGTTTTCGTAATGAATTAGGTGATACAGAAGAAAGAATGGAGCAACTAAGTAACGTTTCTGGAAGAGTACGAGAACGTATGAATGAAGTCGGAAATAGTATGCAGGAGACTGGCACTAGAATTAGTCAAGGATTTGGTGCAGCGGCAGTTGGTGTAGCGGCAGGAGTTGGAGCTTTAGTAGTAAATGCGGGTCAATTTGAAGAGGCAAACAAGAAGGTTCAGGCTGGTTTAGGATTAACAAGGGAAGAAAGCTTAAAAGTTAGTGCTGTAGCAAGAAAAGTATGGCGTGAAGGCTATGGTGAAGATTTAGCTAGTGTCAGCGATTCTTTAGTTAAAGTAAAGCGCAATATTAAAGATATAAATGATGATGAAACATTAAAACAAGTGACTCGTGATAGTGAGATTTTAGCCGAAACAATGGAGTCGGATGTAAATGAGGTAACTCGTGGTGCAGCTCAATTAATGGGACGATTTGGTTTGTCGGGTCAACAAGCTTTTGATTTATTAGCACAAGGTTCCGCAAAGGGTTTAAACTATTCTAATGAGTTGTTTGATAATTTAAGTGAGTATGGGCCGTTATTTAATGAAATGGGATTTAGTGCTGAAGAAATGTTCACAATCCTTATTAATGGTAGTAAAAACGGTGCATATAATCTCGACTATGTGAACGATGTAATGAAGGAATTCCAAATCCGTGTGAAGGATGGTTCAAAATCTACTTCAGATGCTATGGGACAAATGTCAGAAGGTACACAAAAAGTATGGAAAGAGTTTTTAAAAGGGAAAGGTACAGTAAAAGATGTTTTCAATGCTGTATTAAATGAACTTAAGACAAGTGACGATCAAATTAAAGTTAACCAACTTGGAGTTTCACTTTTTGGAACAAAATGGGAAGATCTCGAAGCTACTACTATGTTATCACTAAATAACATGGAAACAGGGTTAGGCGATTATAGTGGTGCAATGAATAAAATGGTTGACGGTTATGATACAAGTGCAAAACAATGGAAATCCGTCACCCGTGAATTACAAATTGCATTAGAACCACTTGGCAAGGTGATTTTAGATATCGCTAAACAAGCCATACCTGAACTAAAAGAATCAATTAAAGGTGTAGCAGATTGGTTCAATGGATTAGATGATAGTACGAAAAAAGTATATGGTACATCATTATTATTAGCCCCGGTAGTATTAGGGGTAGTAAGTGCTCTTGGAATGCTTTCTTTTGCTATAGGAGCAATTATAGCGAACCCAATTGTTGCGACGATTGGTGGGGTTGTAATTGGATTAGGAGCACTAGGATTTGCTTTTGCTGAAGCAGGTAAAAAAGCAAAACAAGCAGAAGAAGATAGCCGTAAATATGGTGAGGGTGTAAGTGAAGGTACAAAAAAAGCACTCGAAGGATACGTAAATTTAAAAGAAAAAGCTTTTAAAACATTAGATGAAATCCCGGTGCTTACTGGAGATAAAGCGAAAGAAGCTGTTCAGCGAGCACATGATGAATTCGGTAAGTTAGCGGATGAAGCTATTCAAGCAATAAATAAAGATAAAGGCAAGCTTCAGGCTCATTTAGATAGTTGGTTTTCGGGTGAAACAGATTCAGCTGTATTAAGAGCAAAAGATAAAATTCTTAATGATCAAATGGAAGTATTTAAAGCGCAAGAAGAAGCAGTTATCAAAGCGAATGAGAAAATTCAAAGCCTACTTACACAATATAATGGACAGATATATAAGATGAGTGCAGCTGATAAGTCTGTATTTCTAGCGGCTTTGAAATCTATCGATAGCGAAGTTGGAAAATCAGCATCTAAAAGTGTAGATGAGATCCAAAAAATCGCGAAAGCAATGGATAATTTCAACAAGAATACGTCTGTTGAAACGATACAAGGAAAAGTAAAAGATTTAGGAAAACAATATACAAGTTTATATAATGACTTAGATAAAGCGAGACAAAAAGAAATAGAATTCGCGAAAAGTAAAATAGCTGATACCAAGGGTCAAGAAGTTGCAATTGCTCAAATTAATAAGAAATACTCTGAGCAATCTATCCTCATAACGGAAGGGTATAAACAACAGCTCCAACAAGCTCAAGAAGTGTTAAAGTCTAAAGGAATTGAAATGGACTTAACAACGGGTATTACAAAGGCTGAGCAAGAAAAAATCACCATTCAAGGTAGAAGTTTTGGCGAATACGTTAAGAATTCAGAAATGATTGAGAGTAAGAATGATAATCTCTTTAGAAGACTCCAAGAACGATCAGCAAAAGAGTCTGAATTACGTCAAAAAAGTGCTGAAGAAGTAAAAAGATATGGTGAGGCTTTAATTGCGAATTCTAATACTGTTTATGATAGCTTATTTCAATCAACTCGAGAAAAGGCTGTACAAGTTGGTAGTGATATCGCTTACGCCTTAGAAGATGGTACAAAGGCTGTTAATTTAGGGGAAAAAGGCGTAGTAAAGGTCGAAGAATTTGTTGAGGGTATAAAAACGGGTAAATATAAGGTTCAGGATGTAGCGGTTGCTCTTATTAATACCATGCGCATTGAAATGGGGAATAAACCATTAACAGCAGAAGGTATTAAGGTTATGACAACATTTGCAGATGGTTTAAAACAAATGAACGTATCTGATATTGCTACAAAATTAAATCTGGATCTCAAAAAGAACTTAGAAGTTGATTTAGGACCACTTGGTAAAATGACATCAACACAATTTGTAAATGGTTTGAAAGAAGGCACAGTCGGTATAGACGCTGTGTTTATTTTTTTTCAGCAACATTTATCTAAGTTAACGGCAAAAGATTTATCCCAAGATGGTACAAAAATAATGGCCACTTTAAAAACAGGAATGGAAACGGGATTCCTTAGTGTACAAGATGTATTGCAAAAGCTTGGGGTTAGCATCGAAGACAAAACAAAATATAATCTTGGTCCGAATGGTGAAGTAACTATTTCTTCACTTGTAAAAGGATTACAGACAGGCCAATTCAGTATCGATCAGGCGCTTGAAGTAATCAGACAAATGGTTGTAGCAAAAACAAACGTTGATACAACACAACAAGGTGCAAATATCTCGCAAACAACAGCAGATGGAATCCGTCAAAATGGTGGTCAACCTGTTCAAGCCGCAAGCGAAGTTAAGCTAGGTGTAGAGCAAACACTTGGCTCTACCACAGATGGAAATGGCGGAGCGACGTCTACATTATTGATGAGACAATTCATGGCTCAAAATAAACCTAGTATTGTTGGAGAAGCGAGTGGAATTAAACAAGGTGTAGAGCAACAACTAGGAAGTACAACGGACAATAATGGTGGTAATAATTCCACTTCCATGATGCGGAGTGCTATTGCAAATAATCAAGGAAGTGTAAATGGAGCCGCCGCAGGAGTAAAACAAAATGTTGAAAATACGCTAGGTTCAACTACTGATGGAAATGGCGGAGCTTCTTCGACGTTAATTATGCAACGTTTGATAAATGGGAATAGAGGAAATGTTGTTGGTGCAGCAAATAATGTGAAATCTGGAGTAGAGAGCACTTTAGGAAATGCAACAGATGGTGGCGGTGGAGATAAGGCTGGTAATAAATTTGCCAATGATTTAGGTTCTAAGCGTGGAGCAGCGCAGGGAAGTGGTGCAAATGTTGCAGGTGGTGGCTTAAGTGGACTTGGTTCCATTATTGCAAACTCAGTGGGGCTTTCTTTTGCACAAGGCTTTGCGTATGGTATGGATGGTGCTTTTGGCCAAGTTAGAGCGAGAGCAGCTTCTTTGGCTAACGCAGCATTCGAAGCTTTAAAAGCCACATTAAACGTAAACTCACCATCTAGACTTACAAGAGATCAAGGTGGTATGCCGTTTGGTGAAGGTTTTGCGGTAGGGATTCAAAAATCGGCTCCTATGGCTGAAAAAGAAAGTCGTTTACTTGGACTGAAAGCAAATAAAGCACTTGTAAATGAACTTCAGTTGAATAGCGACAATAATAGAATGACCTTTGCAGGGGTCCGTATGGCGCAAGGTCTTGCTACGGGGATTAAAAGTCAATATTCTGTAGTGCGTGATGCTTTGCAAACCACAGTAGAAGGCGCTATGGATGGCATCCGATCTATTCGGCCTGAGGAAATTTTCAGCTTGCAAGGAGATGATCCGCTAACAAAATACTTCAATGCAATTTTTATAGATGGAGATTGGCAAAACGATTGGATTACACACATTCCAGAAAGTATGCGTGACATGGTAAGAGAAATCGGTCGCCAAATGGAACGTTTTGAAGGGTTGTCGGTATATGACGTTGGGAAACTGTCCAAATGGAGAGAAGTTCTATCAGATAATCCTAATGTAATCCAGTATAGACCAGACAACGATAATCCGGATAAACAAACGAGGCAGCCCGCACAAATTGTAAATCATTTTTATAATCAAGATACTTCTGAAGTAATGAGACAACAGCAAAGAGTTCTAAATGAAGTTGCTTTCACATGGGGAGGGACATCATGAGTAAGCGAGTAATAATTGAAAATCAAAGACTAGAAAAAATTGAATTCGGACCATTGCCACCATATGTCCTCACTTCGATTGACCTTTCAGGAAGTGAGGCTGAAATTGTTCAAACTCAAGGATATATGCAAGATGGTTTTACTCCTAGATCGGTCACAATGAAGGGGATGCAATATCCCCTTGAATTTTATATAGAAGCTTCAAATTCAAGAGAGTTGTTTGAGTTGCGCAGAAAGTTAAATCGAGTATTAAATCCTAAAGCAGGACCATTTACAATAACTGTACAAATGCCACATGGTACATTTCAAAATACAATCATTATTGAAAACCTACCGAAATACAGAGTAGAAGATGAACAATTTTTGATTTTACAACAAGGATTATTCCATATTACTACCTCAGATCCATATTGGAAAAATGAAAGCGATATAGAAGTACCTTTATTATCATGGACACCAAAATTCAGCTTCCCTTTTTCATTTAGACCAACAGTACAATTTGGATATAAAGGTGAAAAGAAAAGGGTAATCAATAATGGTGATGAGGAAACGCCTGTTAAAATAGATATTTTTGGCCCGTGTACAAATCCAAAAATCACAAATCTTACAACGATGAAATCTGTACAAATCAATCGAGATATTCTTGCAGGAGAACGTCTTGAA
This sequence comes from Bacillus sp. LH1, assembly GCF_057924895.1. Lineage (NCBI taxonomy): Bacteria > Bacillati > Bacillota > Bacilli > Caryophanales > Bacillaceae > Bacillus > Bacillus sp. LH1. The sequence continues at coordinate 1,625,201 of NZ_CM175007.1, forward strand.
ATCAATACAGCATATGGTCAAAATACCGTTGAACTTGTAGGTATAGATGGAACGAGGAGAAATGCATACAACTGGATTGCTCCGGGAGTGAGGTTGAATGAATTTAGATTACAGGTTGGTCTAAATATATTAGATTATAGTGCAAATGCAGGAAGGGAGAGCGCTACGGTTAGTATTCGTTTTAGGGAAAGATATACAGGGATATAAAATAAAAGAAAGGGGTGAGAACGTATCATGGCAGAGCGTTCTTTTTTCTTTGATGGCGAAGATAAATTATATAATTCGCAAGATTTTGCTCAATTATTTGATATGTTTTTCGGGACTGGAGTTGTAAAAGGATATTTGCATAATATGAATATAAATTCTATATCCGATGGTATGAAAACTTCTGTGAACTCAGGATGTGCGGTGATATATGGGAGAGGGTATATCCTTGAGGAGTTACGTATTTTAGTACATGACCCAGCACATGATACGTTAGACCGTATAGATCGGATTGTTTTACAGTTAAACCTTGCAACTAGAAGTATTAATCTTATTGTAAAAAAAGGAGCGGTAGCAGCACTTCCAGTACCTCCAGCATTACAACAAGACAATATGAACAATGGAGGTATTATATATGAGTTGCCTATTGCCCAAGTTCGAATTATAAAAGGAAAATCATTTATTGATGGTACGCAAATCACTGATGAGCGTACTTTTTGTGATTTACAGGGACAAACAGGGCTATATGCAAAGAAAAAACAGCGCAATTGGGAGGTTCCTGGTTTTAGGAATGGCTGGACACCAGCGAGGAAAGACGGGATGGTTTCGTACTTCTTAGATGATTTTGGAGTCATTCATTTTCGAGGGGCAGTTATGAGTGGATACACAAACAATGGAATGGTTATTTTACAAATCCCAAGTGATCTAGCTCCACTGGAACCGCAATATAGACCTGTTACTACAATTGACTATAATGGAGGATTTGGGGTTGGTCATGTTGTTATGTGGTCAGATGGACAATTGATATGTAAAAGTGTACCAACAAATCGAGAGGTAGATATTTCTACAATTTCGTATGCGACAAAATATGCGCATCTATAAGAAAGGGGAAAGAGAATTGATTATCTATACTCCAGATCTACAAAAAATTGGCGAAATTAGCGATTATGAATCCCTTAGTTTTGGACGCTCATGGGAAGATGTTGGCACCTTCGAATTACAAGTCTCCAACGATGCCAAATATGCAATAAGTCTTTTTGATGATAACTTTATTTTAATAGATGAAAAGCGTGTAGGAATTATTACAAATTATTCTATAGATAAAAATGATAAAAGAACGGTAAAAGGATTTCAATTAAAAAAGATTTTGGGTAACCGAATCATTACTCCGCCGCCAAATACAACCCATGATAGACGTTATGCAGATGCAGAAACGGTTATGAAACATTATGTGGATAGGCATGCAGTATATCCAACAGATTCAAATCGATTAATTCCGAATCTTGTTATAAAGGTAAATCAAAAAAGAGGAGGATATATACAAGTTGAAAGTCGCTTGAAAAATCTTGCAGAACAGCTAAAAGAAATATCTTTAGCTTCTGAGTTAGGATGGGATGTATATCTAGATGAAACCACTAGACAATTTGTTTTCGATGTTTTTGCTGGGAGAAACTTAACAAGGCATCAACAGACATATCCACCTGTCATTTTCTCCATTGCTTTAGAAAATGTTCTGGAACGTGAATTTGTAAAAGATACATCAAATTATAAAAATACAGCATACGTTGGTGGACAAGGTGAGGGAGAAGAGAGAAGGATTGTAGAGGTTTCGACAGAGCAAGCTAAAGGTTTAGCAAGAAAAGAAGTGTTTATTGATGCTAGGGATGTAAGTAATCAAACAGAAGATAAAAAAGATAAACCTGAATCGGAAATTTATCAAATGCTTTCAGATCGTGGGCGACAAAAGCTAGAGAGTGAATACAATGAAATTGTTGAGTTTGCATGTGTTATAACGGAGAAACCAGGAATGGAATATGAAAAGGATTGGACAATAGGGGATATCGTAACATGTGAAGATGAAAAGATTGGGGTATCAATGGATGCTAGGGTTACTAATGTGGAAGAAATATCCGCTACCAATAAGAAGGATTTGAAAGTAACATTTGGCACGAAACGTATGGATATCACCAAGTTACTCCAAAGAGAACTTTCTCAAATTAAAAACATCATCCGAAATTAAGGCCTGTATGTAAACAGGTCTTTTTTCTATAGAAAGGAGTGTGCAACTTGAAAAATTCATATGAAATAATTGTAGATATCCGGAAACCTAATGAGTCCTATAATATTGAGTTTTCGCAAAATAGTTTAAATACTTCTGAACTCATTATTCGTGTTGTAGAGGATGGAAAGCCCTTTGTATTAAAAGATACAGATATCATTATTGTAGCTTTTAAAAAACCAGATCGAACTACAGTGCTCCAACAAGAAGAAGTGAAAGTAATTGATAAATTGAATGGTAAAATCAGTTTAATGTTGGTTACCCAAACCTTAGCAAAGTCGGGAGAAGTATTTGGTGAAATTTCAATTGAGCGAGAAGAGAATGGAATAAAACAAAGAGGAAGTTCGTATCCTTTTAGTTTTAAAGTAAGACAATCTTTTTTAGCAGATGAGAATTTCGAATCAAAAAATCAATTAGGAATTATCGATAAAGGAATGAAGTTAGTTGAAGAACTTGATAAAGTAGACATTCCGGCATTACAACAGGCACAGCAACAAGTTGTGCAAATTCAAGAAAGGGTAGATCAACGGGGATTAGATTTATCCAGTTTTGGTGCAAAGGGTGACGGCTCTAATGACATAGGAGCATTTGAAAAGATGTTTGCAAATACCGATAAGATAAAAACAGTTTACGTGCCGGATGGTGTATATGGTATTTCGAAAACACTTGTAGTGCCGCCTAAAGTGAAAATGGTATTTGCACCGAACGCGGTATTAGTTCCGTTAGCGGATGTGAATGTTATCCAATTGAAACCTGAAGCGTATGTGGAAGGGGTAACTATTGATTTAAGGATGATGAAAATACCATTTACAAAGGCAGGGATATATTTAAACGCGTCTGATATCTTTCAATTTTACGAGCAAACGCATATGTTGAAAGATATTAATATCCTTGGGAAACGAGCTACAGCAGGTTGGACAGGTACAGGAATCCTAATGGAAGCCACAACACCAATGTCCTATATTGATAATGTGAAGTGCAATAACATTACGATTACAAATATGCAAAAAGGTATTCATTTACGTGTTGATCCAAAGATAACAAAAGAGGCCGATATGGCTTGGGTGAATGCGAACTTCTTCCATCAAATTACGCTTATGAATTTTGAATACGGTTTGTATTTAGAAGGAGATTCAAAGGTTCCAAGAGATGTTGGCGGAAATCTATTTGACCAAGTGCAATTTCAAGCTGAAGCAGGAACAAAACGTTTGATTTATTGTGAAGGTGGTACAAATCGTTTTGATATTTTTGGTTGGGATATTCATAAATTAAAACCTACAGAAGCAGCATATGAGTTTTCTAAGTCTTCAAGATTCAATCAGATTGTCAGTCCAATGGCCGCTGAAATTACAGAAGCATGGATTGATAATGGATACTTAAACAGTTTTCCCAGCCCAAACAACTATGTAGCAGATAAAAGAACCAATGCAATGCCGATTAGTTTACCGAGCAGACCTAACTTTTTAGGGAACCAAGATGATTATATTGTAAATGGCCATAAACGTGGATACAAGGTAACAAAAGTTTCAACACACCCACTTGTTTCAGGTGAGTTAGCGGATATTCTTACATTTGACACAGAATCAGGAATTACATTTGATGGTACGAACGCTACTTATGAGAATCCAATTGTAATTGAAATTGATACAGCGACCGATCCAATTTGGTATGCGTCATTTTTACAAGTTATGTCAAGTTGGGGAAGTCAACCACAAAATTACGAAATGGAAATGTATGATGATTTGAGTAAACAATGGATTGGTGTCCATTGGACAAAAAATAATCGTTCTCAAGAAATAGCAGTTTCAGCACCATGGGCAGCGGTAGATAAGTGTACAAAGATTAGAATTAAATGTTGGGGAAGTAACCTATCAAATAAGCGGATTGGGATATCGAGGGTAATGCTAACAAGTGCTAAAGATGGTGGAAAAGCATATCTTCCTTATACGGATTATATTAAAGAAACAAACGATATAAACATGCCACCATTGTTACCAAATGATAAGAGGATTGTGGGAGATCAAGATGATATATTGTTGTCGGCGGATAAACGGTATAAAGTGTCCTCATTAGGGGCAACTAGAACGAGCGGAAATATGTGGGGAATGTTCAGTATGAGAAGGGAACAGTCTTGTCGCTGGTCTGATCCAACACAAGAGGCTCCAATTATCATAGAGATAGATTGTAGCTCAAATCCATTGTCATATGTAGAGTCAATCGGTCTTTCATTTGCTTGGGGAGAAACACCAAAAAACATAAAAGTTGAAAGAGTAACTACATTAAATGGCGAGTATACACAGATTGCTAATGTGACTGGAAATACAGCAGCAGTGGTTCATGTGGCTGCAAGATCAGCAGCTACATACAAGCTTAAAATTACTATCTATGGTACAAACAATGATAATAAGTTTATAAGAATCAATCGCATATTCGCTACGAGTGGCGACGATTATCCTAAAACGTTTGTGAATACAGAATCAGATAACACGGTTTATGGAAATTTTATTTTTGGTGATGCAAGTAAAAGTATAGTTATGAAAAGTCCAGATGGATCTTTGTGGAAATTAGTTGTAGATGATTTAGGGGCATTACATTTAGAAAAACAAACGTAAATAAAATATGACTTTTATAAGAAAGAGGAGCGATTTCGCTTCTCTTTTTATTTTGAAATGGGGTGATTGAGGTGGAAGGTTTACAAGAGGTAAGAAGCGATGTTCAAGAAATCAAGCAAGATATTAAGGATATTCGATTAGAAATTAGAAGTTTGGAGATGCGAACAACGGGTAACGAAAAAGACATTATCAATATCAACAAACAGCTAGATAAGATAAGTGCAAATACAACTTGGATATTACGTCTAATTGTTGGTGGAATCGTTGGGGGCATTCTCACCCTTTTATTGAAAGGAGGTGGTATGTAGTGGTTAGTTTAGCTGTAATAATTGGAATTGTAGTTGGCCTATCGCAGATTATTAAAACGATTGGATTGCAAACAAAATATGTTCCGCTATTGAATTTAACGCTTGGTATTGTGCTAGGCGTTTTATTTTTGGACGGAGATATCAAAACAAATGTATTTCAAGGAATCATCATTGGACTGTCAGCAAGTGGATTATTCGACCACACAAAAATTATAAAAAAGGATGTTGATGTTAAATGAAAAAGACAATGAAACATATTACTTCGTCTCTTATGATTTTAGTACTTGCTGTTTCTTTTGCAACAAGCGCTTTTGCTGATAGAATACTTATTATTCCTGATTTACCGAAACAACCATACCGTAACGGTGTAGGTGCTTATGAGGGCGTTGTAGCACATTCTACAGCAACTCCAGAAGCTCCAGCTATTAACATTCAAAAATATGAGTCTCGTACATGGCGTTCAGCATTCGTTCATTATGCGGTAGATTGGGACGAAACAATCCAAATTGCTGATACGAAATACATTGCTTATGGCGCAGGGCCGGGAGCAAACAAACGATTTGTACATGTTGAATTATGCGAAACGAAGGATTATGAGAAATTTAAACGTAGTTATGACAAATATGTGAAGTTACTAGCTAAAATTTTACGTGACCGTGGATTATCAGTAGAAAAAGGATTATGGACGCATAGTGATGTAACGCATCATCTTGGTGGTACGGACCATGAAGATCCATTAGATTACTTGCGCAGCCACGGTGTATCAGAAGCTCAATTTCGTGCTGATGTACAACGGGCATACAATAACTCTAATGTGGATGTTTCTGTTCCTGAGAAGCCATCTAAACCAGCAGAGGTTCCAACAGCAGTAACGGATGGAATCGCCTATATCGAAGGATATAACGTTAATTTACGTAAAGGACCAGATACAAGTTATTCTACGATTCGTCAGTTGAACAAACCAGAAGCTTATATTGTGTGGGGCGAAAAGGATGGTTGGTTAAACCTTGGCGGGGAACAATGGATTAAAAATGATCCAACTTATGTGAAGTTTAGTAAGAAAAGTATAGTAGATTCCTCTATTGTAGGTAAGCGCGTTGTTTCTAAAGTTAATAACTTACGATTTTATGACGTTCCATCTTGGCAAGATAAAAATGTAGCTGGTTCTGTGGATACAGGATTTGGATTTACAATTGATGCAAAAGTAAGCGTTAATGGATCACCGCAATATAAGGTACACAATAGCAAAGGCAAAACATACTATATTACAGCAAATGAAGCCTATGTGTATGTGAAATGATTTTTTACAAAAGAATAGTTATAGCAATAAAAAGAGCTGTCATTTGACGGCTCTTTTCTTATTGTTATAATTTATTAGATGGACCAGCTTGATTTTCTCTTTTCCTCTTTTCAATTTCTTTTTTTACCTCATTAGGAATAGCTATATCGATATTTCCTTTTACTTTTTTATAATCTTGTAACAAAGTATTAGTGTTTTCGTTAAACTTTAACAAACTACCACTAGGTGATTTAACTTGTTCATTTAGAGCAGTTATAATCCCGTAAACTTCTTTATACTCCTCATAAGTTTCCTTATATTTTTTAGGATTTTCATTTGCTGCTTTTGAAATAACCTTCAAATTTTCTCCCATGCCATTATACATTTCGGTAATTCCCGTAATGATCGTTGCTGAGTTTTTTATTTCTGTATTAACAGCAAGAGAAAAGTCTGTTCGATTGTTAATAGCGTTCGACCATGATTTTGAGTATGTGGAAAGTTGATTTGCCGAAACATATTCAAACGCTTCAGCGCTTATATAGAATTCGGTAGCTGCATTTATATACTTGTCATCCCTTTTCTTTTGAGCTTCTAATACCGCCGCTTCTTTTTTCTCCGCGTTTAATTTTACAATGTTGATACTAACAATTGTTATAATCACTAACAAAGATAACATGCCTATTATGATCTTCTTATTCATAATGTACCCTCCATGACTAATTATGTAAGATTTCGTTATCAGCATAACAGGTTACTATTTTTTTGTTTGTCGTAATTAGTCTTATGCTCTTTATTTATCATCTTCAATCCAAATATCTTCGACATGCATATTAAGAGCTTTTGCTATTCGAATCGCAACTGGTAATGTTGGTATGCTTTTTTCATTTAGTATTAAGCTCATTGTAGATCGTTGAATATTTACTTTTTCTGCAAAAAAACTATACTTTATACCGTTTTCATCTAAAATACCTCTTAGTTTACATCGCAAACATATCACCTCATTTTTGTATAGAGTTCAACACATTTTTGAACATACCTTTAAAAATAAAATTCTAAAGGACAGGCAAAATCCCTCCTTCTAGTTCATATACCTATATCAAGACCACGAGGAATACCAAGTGGAACTAGGGACATCAAGAGGGGAGAGGATTACATGCGTTGGCAGTATAACCACTTAAATACAACTCCATATCTACATCCTTCAAAAGAGTTACGTCAAATGTATAACGAATCCAAATCACAATCAGAAACGGAATCAATTATGAATCACATGAAAAATCATGAAGTGTTTAATAACAAGGAGTATAAAAGATATTTCAGTTTATCCCAGGTTATCGAAGAGGATCTATACGGTGAGGAAGAAGACATTTTAAATTGGGAAACTTTAATGGACTGTTATGAAGCGGTCCTTACGAGAAAAGGTATTATATTCCGTGAAAAAGAAGAGGAGGAATAGGTATGACACTCGCAGGAGAAGCGGTAGTTATTTGGACTGCAACAGGATTATCTGTAGTCGCTATGAAAATAGCTGAAAAAATGGGAGGGAGTGTTCCAGTTTGGCTTCCACGTGTCACCTTGTACACAACACTTACAGGCTCGTTTCTATACCTTCTACGTTATGTTCTCGTTTTATTTCTATGAGGGAATACGATGTGGAAACCTTTTATTCCTTATGTCATAAGGAGTTTAGCTTGTATGCACGTATTCCTTGAAACAGGGATATATACCCTCTATAAGAGGGATATAAGGAGTGATTTTATGTTGGAATTGTTATCAGTACCATTCGCAGGTTTAATTCTCACCATATTTGGCGGGGGGCTCAAAGGAAGAGAGAGTGATCGAAAGAAAATACAAGTTTTTTTCGAAGTAAGCGGAATTGCGATACGTAGAGAGGACAGATTACAGTATCCAGTTTTTCTCGAACAAAAAGAGGATGATCGAAGTACAACTTATATATATCGGTTGCCTGTAGGAATGCCGAGTAAAATTATTCAGAAGGTCGAGGATGTTGTCTCTGAAGGGCTAAGTAAACCTGTCCGAATTGATTATGATAATTACAAGTTAAATATTCGTGTGTTCCATAGGGATATACCGAAGAAATGGTCATGGTCTACTGATTTAGTGACACAAGGAAAATGGCATGTACCAATGGGCCAAAGTTTAGAAAAGCTTATCTATCATGATTTTGATAAAACGCCACATATGACACTAGGTGGTCTCACCAGAATGGGTAAGACGGTGTTTCTAAAAAATGTAGTTACTTCACTTATTTTAGCGCAATCAGAACATATTCATTTATACATTATTGATTTAAAAGGCGGTTTGGAGTTTGGACCGTATAAGAACTTGAAACAAATAGTTTCCATTGCTGAGAAGCCCGTAGAAGCCTTTATGGTATTAAAGGACATTCTTGAGAAGATGGAAGAGAAAATGCAATACATGAAAGACAGACATTATACAAACGTTGTAGAAACAAATATCAAAAAGCGGTACTTCATTATAGTAGACGAAGGAGCCGAACTTTGTCCTGATAAAAGTATGAAAAAAGAACAACAAAGATTATTGGGAGCGTGTCAACAAATGCTATCCCACATAGCACGGATAGGTGGTGCCTTAGGCTTTAGATTGATTTTCTGTACACAGTATCCGACGGGGGATACATTACCACGCCAAGTGAAACAAAATAGTGATGCGAAATTAGGCTTTAGATTACCAACTCAAACGGCCTCAAGTGTTGTTATAGATGAAACAGGATTAGAAACGATAAAAAGCATTCCCGGACGTGCAATTTTCAAAACCGATAGACTTACAGAAATACAAGTGCCTTACATTAGTAACGAGATGATGTGGGAGCATTTAAAAGGATATGAGGTGGAGAAACATGAGAATGCAAACACATATGCAAATCAACCGTCAAATGACGATACTTGCGACGATTAGAAAGCTACAGTTTGCAACAAGAAGGCATTTAATGAGTATTCATGAAATGGGCGGAATAAGAAATGCAAATCGAATCATGAAAGATTTATCTACGTATACAAGTAAGGTAGTTTACAATAAAGAGCATGTATATTATTTAAACCAATTAGGACATAAGTTGTTCGGTGAAGGTAAAGTTGTACATCATGGTAAAGTTGCACACGCTATTTTACGTAATGAGGCTTGGCTATATTTATTTTGTCCAGATGATTGGCAAGTAGAAACTGAAATTAAATATATAAAAGATAATAAAAAGAAAAAAATAATTCCAGATGTGAAATTTCGTGATGAGGACGGAATACTTCATGCTGTAGAAATAGATCGTACTCAGAAAATGATAGTAAACGATGAGAAATTAAAAAAATATGAAGAGTTAACGCAGATTTATAAACAGAAGCATAACGGAAAAGTGCCAGTTATTCATTTCTTTACAATCACAAAATACAGAGAAAAGAAGTTAGAACAACTGGCAAATAAATATAATGTGTTTGTAAAAGTATATGTAATCGCTGCTACTTAATGATGAAAAAAGAGCTGATCATTTTCGAATGATTAGCTCTTTTTTATGTATTGTATTACGTCGTCTATTTTGTAAATTTTATTAATTCCTTTTTCTGCAGCAATGGTATTCAAAGCGTCAATGATAGCTTCAAGTGAATCAAAACGAACAGCATTAGCGTTGCCATTAACCAAATCACTAATTGTGTTGTATCTTACTTGGGATTCTGTAGACAACTTATTTTTCGTGATCCCCAATTCATCTAAAGAATTTCCGAGTGTGAATTTCATTTTATTCTCCTCCGCAGCACTAATTATCTTGTACCCATTTTACAACATCAATCGAAATTAGTAAAACTTTTTTCGTTCAACTATTGACGTTGAATATTTAGAGAGTTATAATTCAACTTAAATAGTTGAACTTTTATAGTTTAACTCAAAAGGAGGAACAAACATGCAAAGATTAAATGATTATTTTGGTTTAGAAAGCAAATCAGATCTTGTATGGTTTTATGGTTTCTACACAGTTTCTATGATTTTAATTGTGATTAATATGATTATTGTACTTATATAATTAGGGGGTAAGGAGATGCTTAGTTCAGCAAATTACACACAATACAAAGAACTACAATCATTCCAATCAGTAGAAGAGATGAATGAAGTGATACGCTCTTTTCTATACAAACATACACATGAATTATCAGAATCAGCAATAAAAGTATTGAAATTTTTAGCAAGGCATTCTTGTAAAATTCCAGGTGTAGCTTTCCTAAAGGTAGGAACAATTGCTAAAGCATTGAATATAAGTGATCGAACAGTTCGGAGGGTACTGAAAATATTAGAGGATTGCGAAGTAGTAACTAGACATAAAACAATTCGGACAGAAGGAAAATTGCGTGGGGGGAATGGACATAACGTCTATGTTCTTCTAAAAAAATATAATGTCACACCGAATGTCCTACCGAAAATGTCACAGCGACAAGATGGAGAAACCCCTACGGAATCAAAGGTTTCCGACGTGAAATTGGACAAGGAAACTAAACTTTCTGAATCACATCCTCTAGAAGAATTAAAAAACGAATTAAACGTAAACGAAACGTCAGCAAGGGAATCCAATGAAAATAAATTGGAAGATTTAGATGAAACCTTCACACCAGAAAATGTACCAAGCCAATTCAGAGATGTGGTTGCTCCTTTTTTCAAATCTGCAGATAAAATTTATAAGCTATATTATCGGGTATTAATAGCTTATAAACGTTCAAAAATAGACAAGCCTATCGAACAAGTGATAAGCCAAGCAATACAAGCATTCAAAGAGACTGTTTTCGCACAAAAAGCAAATAAAATTAGAAGTACTTTTGAAGGTTATTTTTATAGGATTCTTGAAAGTAAATTTGTTGCCGAAAGAAGAGAAGAATGTCGAGGGTTATTGTTCGATTGGTTAAATGAATAATATGAAATTGCCCACAGGGAAAAATTTGTATATAATTTACTTATCATATTATTAGTAAAAAAGTGGGTGAAGATTTTGAAGTACGCTGTTTATGTACGAGTTTCAACGGATAGAGATGAGCAAGTTTCATCTGTTCAAAATCAGGTTGATATTTGTCGATATTGGTTAGAAAAAAACGGATACGAGTGGGACTCAAATGCAGTATATTTTGACGATGGTATTTCTGGTACAGCTTGGTTAGAACGTCATGCGATGCAGCTGATATTAGAAAAAGCAAGACGAAATGAATTGGATACAGTCGTATTTAAATCTATACACCGTTTAGCAAGGGATCTAAGGGACGCCTTAGAAATTAAAGAAATTTTAATAGGTCATGGAATACGCTTGGTTACAATTGAGGAAAATTACGATAGTTTATATGAAGGTGGCAATGACATTAAATTCGAAATGTTTGCCATGTTTGCCGCACAATTACCTAAAACTTTATCTGTATCTGTTTCTGCTGCAATGCAAGCCAAAGCAAGAAGAGGCGAGTATATCGGAAAACCTGGATTAGGATACCATGTAATTGATAAAAAACTCGTTATTAATGAAGAAGAAGCTGAAGTTGTAAGGGAAATTTTTGATTTATCCCATAAAGGATATGGATTTAAGAAAATAGCAAATATCCTAAACGATAAAGGAACATATACGAAATTTGGTCAGTTATGGTCACATGCAACTGTAGGAAAGATTTTAAAGAACCAAAAGTATAAAGGGGATTTAGTCTTAAATAGTTATAAAACAGTAAAAGTAGATGGGAAAAAGAAAAGGGTTTACACTCCAAAAGAGCGATTGACAATTATAGAAGACCATTATCCAGCAATTGTATCAAAAGAATTATGGAATGCGGTTAATAGCGACAGGACAAGTAAAAAGAAAACAAAACAAGATACAAGAAATGAATTTAGAGGGATGATGTTTTGTAAGCATTGCGGTGGGCCAATTACAGCTAAGTATACAAGTAGGTTCGCCAAAGGAAGTAAAAAAGAATGGGTATATATGAAATGCAGTAATTATGTAAGATTCAATCGATGTGTTAACTTTGATCCAGTTAAATATGATGATATAAGAGAGGTAATTATCTATAGATTGAAGCAGCAAGAAAAAGAGTTAGAGATACATTTCAATCCAAAAATGCATCAAAAAAGAAAAGATAAATCCACAGAAATTAAAAAGCAAATTAAGTTGTTAAAAGTGAAAAAAGAGAAGTTGATTGATTTGTATATAGAAGGGTTAATTGATAAAGAAATGTTTTCGAAGCGCGATTTTAATTTCGAAAATGAAATTAAAGAGCAAGAGTTAGCATTACTTAAATTAACGGATCAGAATAAAAGAAATAAAGAAGAGCAACAGATTAAAAAAGCTTTTTCGATGCTAGATGAAGAAAAAGATATGCATGAGGTTTTCAAAACTTTAATTAAGAAAATTACACTAAGTAAAGATAAGTATATCGAAATCGAATATACATTTTCTTTATAATTTTATAGTTAGTTATTAGTTACTGTAAGATTTGTTACAGTGCTACCAACAGCAGGAGATTGGTTTGGATTTACGGTATATTCATAATTTACAAGAGCATTATTTGTTAATGTGCCACTAGGTGGTATCGCTAAAATTTGTGCTTGAAAAGTAATGAATACAGTATCTCCTGGCGAAATATCTGCCAAGTGAACACCAAGTGATGGATCTAATCCTGGTTGTGGAACATTATTGATCGTTACGGAGTTTTGGATAAATGAAGCTCCTGCGCCAAGCCCATCTGTTAAAACAGTTGCACTAGCAGGGATATTACCTGTATTTGTTACTGCAATCGTATAAGTAACAATATCACCAATTGCAGCTGTCGGTGTATTCACAGACTTAGTAGCGACAATAGTAGCGTTATTAATTTGAGTTGTTATTACGTTACTTAACGTATTGGCAGATGCTGGAGGTAAGTTAGGATCTACGACATACTGGTACGTTGTATTATTTTGGTTCGGGATTGGATTTGGATTCGGGATAGAATTTACTTGTACTTGGAATGAGATGATTGTATTTGCATTCGGATTTATTGGATCGATTGCAATTCCGCTTGCTGGATTGACATTAGGAAGTGTATTCCCATTTACAGTAACACTATTAGGAATAAACGATGTTCCGTTTGGAATTACATCTGTAAATATTACATTTGATGCAAGTATGTTCCCGTTATTCGTTAAAGTAGTCGTGTACGTAATAATATCATTTACGTTAGCAAACTGTTTATCTGCAGATTTAGTAGCGGCAATTGAGGCGTTATTAATAGTTGTCTGTACAGTGTTAGAAGCAACCATCTGCATCACAGCAGGTTTGGATGGATCATACGTATATTGGAATGTTGTGCTTGATTGATTTGTAATTGGGTTTACAGCAGGGATAGTTGGTACAAAAACTTGAAATGCAACGGTGCGTGATGAATTCGCTCCTATCGTACCAATTGAAATGCCAGTGGCAGGATTTGCGTTAGCTACAGGGACATTATTAATCGTTACAGTATTAGGAATGAAGAGGGTACCCGCTGGAATGATATCTGTAAACGTTACATTAGCAGCAGAGATATTCCCGTTATTTGTTAAAATAGTTGCATATAGTATGACATCACCAACATCAGCGAAGTTTGTGCTTGTGAGTTTTGTAGCAACGATATTAGCAGTATTAATTTGTGTAGTTACTATATTGCTAGCAGTGTTTCTAACGAGAGCAGGTAAGTTTGGATCAGCGATAAAGCTATATTGAAGTGAAGCGCTGTTTTGAATTGGGTTTGGTGAAGGTAGCCCATTTGCACTTATTTGAAAAACAATCGTTGTAAAACCACCTGAAGGAATGGAGCCGACTTGAAGACCGGTACTAGGGTCTGCACTTTGTTGTAAAGTACCACCTATAAAAATACTATTTGGTACGATAGTGGAGCCATTAGGGATTATATCGGTAACAATAACATTATTTGCTGTAGTATTGCCAAGATTAGCTAAAGAAATTGTATATGTGATTGGTTGCCCGACATCGGCGATAGTTAAATCTACTTCTTTGACAATCACTACATTTGCTAAATTAATTTGTGTACTTACAGTATTACTTACAGATGTTTCTATAGTTGGTGGATCGCCCGGATTTAGAATAAAGCTATACTGTGTACTAGATGAATTTAATGTTGGGTTTTGTGTTGGTAAAGAGGTGACGGTTACTTGATAAGAGACAGTAAGTGAGCCATTAGCAGCAATGGAAGGTAGTGGAACACCTATATTTGGATCTGCGTTATTTTGGAGTACACCATTAATAAGAAAAGTGTTTGGGATAAAGGTAGTACCGTCTGGATTCGTATCTACGAAAGTAGGACTATCAGCAGAAACACTTCCTGCATTCGTCAAAGTAACAGTATAAGTTAATATATCCCCTACGGTAGCGAACGCTCGGTCCACTGTTTTGGCTGAAATGACATTTGCATCGTTTACTTGAGTAAATGTAGTAGTTGAAGTAGTGTTCTTACTTACAGGTGAAGCGTTTGGATCAACGATAAAGTTATAGGAGATGGAAGCGCTATTTGAAATAGGGTTTGGATTTGGAATGCTAGTTATTACTACTTGGAATGAAGCTGTAATTGTAGTATTAGCATTGATGCTACCAATATTGATGCTAGCTGGTGTAACGCCTGGCTGAGTAACACTGTTAACTATAACGCTGTTTGGGACAAAGGCGGTTCCATTCGCAATTGAATCAGATAGTAATACATTGTTTGCTGCAACATTCCCATCGTTCGTAAGAGCGAAGGTGTAAGTTAATACATCGCCAACTTCCGCAAACGTTTTATCTACAGATTTATTAGCACGGAGATTTGCTAGTCTAATTGTTGATGTAACAGAATTAGAATTTGCTGTTTTTGAAGTCGGTGGCAAACTTGGATTTACAGTATATAGATAAGAAGCGAAGGCGTTATTAATGATAGGATTTTGGGTCGTAATATTGATGACTGTTACTTGGAAAGAAAGGGTAACAGTAGCCCCACCAGGAATTGTGCCGATAGGTAAAGCAACGAGAGAATCTACATTTTGTAAAACTCCGTTTAGTGTTACAGTACCAGGAGTCAATATCGTTCCGTTTGGAAGTGGATCTGTTAGTTGCACGTTATTAGCGGCTGTATTTCCACTGTTTGTAATAAGGATTGTATAACTTATTGTTTCGCCAATTGTAGCAAATTGTTTATTTGTTGATTTTGTTAATGTTACATTCGCATTGTTAATTTGAGTGGAAACGAGATTCGAAGAAATATTTTTTGTAACAGGTGATTGGCTAGGATTGACAGTGTATTGATAAGAAGCGCTTGATCCGTTAGATACGACATTTGACGTGGGTATTGTGTTTACTACTACTTGAAATGCAACATTTTTTGTTGTGCCGCTTGTTATGGATCCAATGTTCACGCCGGTAGCGGGATTTGCACCCACTTGTGTCGTGCCATCTATTGTTAAACTGTTTAGAACGAAAGTTGTTCCAGTAGGGATGACATCTGTAAAAATAACATTGTTCGCATTTGTATTACCTGTACCTGTAAAGGAAACGGTGTACGTTAGTGTATCACCAATATCTGCAAAATTTTTATCTACTGCTTTCGTCATTGTTACAGTAGCATTATTCACTTGAGTGGAGACAATATTTGTCGTATCAGTCCCACTTACTGCTGGTTGATTAGGTACAGGAATGTATTGATATGTTGTTGTTCCACTATTTAATATTGGGTTTGTTTGAGGGATAGAAGGAACGAGCACTTGGAATGAAATAGTAGTAGTGGAATTTGCGGCAATTGAACCAATTGTTATACCATTAGCGGGATTTGCGCCAGCTTGAGTAACTCCGTTCACAGTTACACTCCCTGGAATGAAAGTAGTCCCGCTAGGAATCGGATCCGTATATATCACATTCGTTGCAGCGATATTTCCTATATTAGCTAAGGCAATACTGTAAGTTAATGTTTCACCAATATCGGTAAAAAGTTTGTTAACTGATTTTGTTCCATTAATATCTGCAAGGTTAATTTGTGTTCCAGCAGAGTTACTTGTTGCAAGACCATTAAAAGTTGTTCCTCCGGCGATTGGTGTATATTGAAATGTAATATTAGCAGTGTTAGAGATAGGATTTTGACTTGGAAGAGAAACGACAGTAGCTTGGAAAGTTACTATACGAGAAGCACCATTATTAATTGTTCCAAGAGATATACCAGCCGCAGGATTTGCATTTGTTTGTGGTACGTTATCTACTGTTACAGTGCCGGGTATAAAAGAAGTACCATTAGGGAGACTATCTATAAAAATAGCGTTATTGGCAGGAAGAAGCCCGGTGTTAGGGATAGTAACTGTATAAGTGAGAATATCTCCAATTGCAGCAACACTTTTATTTACGCTTTTCGTTGCTTGTATATTTGGGGAGTTTATATTAATTTGTAAGCCGACTGTATTTAACATATATGCATCTCCGTTAGTAGTTAAACGGATTGCAGCGGATACTTGTGAGTTTGTTAAATAAGGAGAAATATCAATAGAAGTAATATCCCAGCCCTGTCTTCCTGCGGAAATGTTTGTACCTGTAGAAGCACTTTGATTTCGCGTTCCAAATGTCCCAGTTGTATCTAAGTTTCCTGCAGCATTATTAACTTGAGAACCGAAGAAATTATTTATGGCATTATTTGGTCCAGATAAAGCATTTAATGAACTGAAATTTGGTCCAAATAAAGCTTGATCCCCGGTTAAATCTGCATCTCCTTCGGTAGAACTTAAAAATAATCTCCCACTTACTGGTCCTCCTGAAGGTGTTAAAAATCCAGAAACAGATACATCGGCACTACCAGTTTCTGCAGAAACACGGTTACCAGCTACATAAATGGTTAAGTTTCTTGCTGGCAATGTCCCGTTTTGATAAGCGACGATAAGCGTCCATCCAGCCGAATTAATTGTTCCATTAGAAGCATCTATAGGATCTACAAGTCCAGGAACCGCTCCTGTAGTATAGGAACCAGCACCTCCCGCTTGAATAAGAGTTGTTACGTCTGCTGAACGAGTGTAAAAGCCAAATGTAATAGAGTTTGAAACGAAAGTTTGATTTGAAGCCGTAACAGCTGAAGGAGTAATCGAGTATGTTGAAACAGGTGTTGTAAAAGAAACTGGGTTTCCTAATACACTCGTAATGTTTTGATCACGAGATAAATAGTTTCCACCCCAAACGAGTTCTGCGTAAAGAATAGTACTACCAGCAGGGATATTTAAAATAGCGGTAGAACTATTTTGTGTATAGTTTAATGTTGTACCAGCAGGAAAAGTAGTTACTTGTAAAGCAGTATTCGTAGTTGCGAATGCACCAATTGCCCCGATTGTACCAGCACGGTTTTGATTGCTGATTTTACTTAAGCCTAAAGTATTACCTGTAATAGCGAGTGCGCCGTTAGTGGTGGTAGAAAATCGATTCGTAATGGGCATGTTGTCACCTCATTTACAATATAGTCTTGGTCAAAATAACATATGTGTGTGACAAATAAAGGGAAACATGTACAAGTTGATTTCGTAATAATGATTTAAATGTCTAGATAAGGGGATGGAGTATGATTGAATTGGAAATTAGAGTGGAGCGTCTTCGGAAAGAACAAATAAGCGACATTGTAGCGCTATCTTCTTATATTGGTTGGGATTATAATAGAGAAGAAATTGAGACTATTTTTAACGCAGGGATTGTATACGGTGTTTGGAATGAGAAAGAGGAACTAATTGCTAGCGCAGCAATAATATTATATGGGGAGAAATTAGCATCTATCGGAATGGTGATTGTACATCCAGATTATAAGGGGAGAGGGATTGGAAAGATAATAACGGAAGCGTGCGTTAAAAGCGTATCAGCTCATACTCCAATTATGCTTATTGCTACGGATGAAGGGAAACCTTTATATGAAAAGTTAGGATTTAGGGCAGTAAGTTATGTTTCTAAATACATATGTAACTCATACAATGCGAAACATTATTGTGTAAGAAATGAAGATTATGTGATGAATTATGAAGAGGGTGATTTAGAAAAAATAATAAAAATAGATGAATATGCGTTTGGAACAAATAGAAAAGAGTTTTTAAAGAAAAGAATTATGCAAAGTGAACAGTGTATCGTTGTAAAGGACAAGGAACAAAATGTATTAGGTTACGGTTTAAGCATACAAACACCAGAAAATAAGATAATAGGGCCGGTTGTTGCTAAAAATGATGAGATGGCAATGAGAATTGTACATGATTTAGCAAAAGGGCATAATGGTAAATTAAGAATTGATGTACTAGAAGGAAAGAAAGATTTCATGAAAGTATTAGAGATTGCTGGTTTTAAAAAGGTGAATACACCACCAATTATGATGAAAAATAGCGGTCAATTATTAAAAAGGAATAATGAGTTATATAGCATTGCAGCACAAATTTTTGGGTGAAAAAGAATCCTTCTGAATGAAGGATTCTTTTTCGCTAATCACGATATTGATCATGAGTCGGCTGAAAGAGGTCTTCCTCGATATCTCTCACCATAGAAAAATGATCAACGTTATAATGACCGTGTAAAGTTTTATTGTGATGACCAATAATTTGCTCTGCAGACAATACGTTAGAATCAGTTGTTGAATGCCCGTTTTTAATTAATGTAACGTCAAATCCTTGTACAGTTGCTGTCCTAACGGCAGTGTCAATGCAATGTTCTGTTTTACATCCGCCTATAACAATATGATTAATGTTTTCTTCTTTTAAAAGTTCAAGTAAAGAAGTGCCGTAGAATGAATTGGTTGCTGCTTTATTAATAAAGATTGCAGACTGGGGTACTTGAATTTGATTATGTACTTCAAATCCTTCGCCACTACCAGAAGCAACATCGATATCTCTTACGAAAACAATAAGAGCATTTGAATCTATTGCTTTCTGCAGGGCTATATTTAGTGTAGATAATAGCTCGGTTTTACGAAAAACTTCATTTTCTTGCTCATTTCCATCAATTAATTCTTGCTGAGCGTCAATAATTAATAGTGCTTGTTTCATCGTGTCTCCCCTTTAATATGAAATAAGTTCCACTGTACATATTCCTTCAGATTGTTAGAAAATCCTCCATTGTAAGAGAAGTAGAAGATTTATTTACAAAGTTGTCAAAGAAATTTCATTCTCATAGCGTGTAAAAACATGTATGATAGGAGATGGAGAATTTTTGAGTAGGTGGGAATAACATGCAAACAGTAGAAGATTATCTTTCATTCTTACATACGAAAGGATTTAAATTATCAGAGGAAGCACAAGGGTTTATTATGTTTGGACAAGGATATACTGGTGCGTCTGATGGGATTGTGAACGCAGCAATAGAAGCCACAATTAAACATCAATTGCAGTTTGATGGTAGTTATTTCGTTGCGTTATTAGAACGATTGAAAGAGGAAGAAATTACAGATAAAAAAAGCGCTAAGGCTTTTATGCGGAAGTTACAAGCGTAACTTCACGCAGCCTGCGCTTCTTTTTTTGTTTTGGAAGGTAATTCAACAAAAATCATGCCTAGAAAAATACATAGACATCCGATAATAGCAGAAATAGAAAGTTGTTCATTTGCAACGAGAACGCTTGTTAATGCAGCAAAAACGGGCTCCATTGCGAAAATAATTGCTACTCTCGTTGGAGAAGTGTGTTTTTGTGCCGATGTTTGAATGAAAAAAGCAATAGATGTTGCAAACAGGGCAGTTAGAAAGAGTGCGAATAAAAAGGATTGATTCGTCCATAGTGATACTGAAAATAACTTTTCCCAATCTTCAAACAAGAAAGCGCAAATAGAAGAAAATATACCAACTGCTAATACTTGAGATGTGCTTAATAATAAAGGTGATATTTTTTTAGAAAAGAAGCCGTTAATAAGAATATGGGCAGCGAAAGCGACTGCACAACCAAGAACAAGTATATCTCCTATATTTAATTGGAAAGAATTAGCAGCTGTTAATAAGTACAAACCTGTTGTAGCTACAGCAATACCAAGTACGATGAAAATGGTGGCTTTTTGTTTTAAGAAGATAAATGATAAGATTGGGACCATAACAATGCTTAGCCCAGTTAAGAAACCTGCTTTTGAAGAAGTTGTATAAAGTAAGCCAAATGTTTGTAATAAATAGCCGACAAATAAGAAGAACCCAACCATTAATCCAGCTAAACTACTATGTTTTAATTCTTGTTTTGAAGTTTTCTGTGAGGAAATAATTTGAACGAATAATAAAATAATTCCAGCGAATAAAAAGCGAATACCATTAAACGTAAATGGACCAACGAAAGACATAGCGTTTTGAACGACAACAAACGTAGCTCCCCAAATAAAAGAGACAAATAATAAAGCAAGAGGAGCAATCCACTCTTTTTTCACACTCATACCCCCGTTAATTTTGTAAGATAGCTTTTCTAGCTAATTCATCAGCTACTTTATTTTGACTACTTGGAATCCACTTAATAAAAAAGAGATCGAAGTTTTTTATGTACTGCAGTGCTTCATCTAAAAGAGGTGCAAATATTTTATTTTTTGCGTATTCCTTTTCAACAGCCCGCTCAACAAGCTGCGAATCTGTACGAAAAGAGACAGTGCTATAATTATGCTCGATGCAATATTTTAATGCTAAAAGTAAAGCGCGGTATTCTGCTTCATGATTGGACATTGTTCCAAGTGGTACTGATAATTGTACAGGTGGCTGAACGCCTTTAATAAACACTCCTGCACCAGAAGGACCAGGATTTCCTTTTGATGCACCATCAATATATACTTCAATCAAAATGAGAAACCTCCAAATTATAAGATGATCCCCTACTTAAATATTTTTTTGAAGTAGGGGATAGAGTAGTTATCCGATTGTGATGCTGTAACGACATGTAAATGTTTCATTCGCTTGTAAAGATTGAATTCCCTTTTTGTTCTTGAAATCTTTTGCTGGATTTACTTCATCAGCGATGCCATACCAAGGTTCAATACATAAGAAAGGTGCGTTATCCCCTGGTGTCCATACGCCAACAAATGGGAATCCATCAAATTCTACTTTTACAAATTTATTATGTTTATGAGAACGAATCGAAATTTCATTCGTATTCATATGTTCAAAAATAAGTGCATCATTTTTGAATAAATCATATGTAAGTGGCAATTCAGTCGTATTTTCAGCGATTAATTGCTTTTTGTTTGAAAGATAAGGTCCTTCTAATACGCTTGTTTCTAAGCGTTCCGAACCATTAAACGATAAGTGATAATCTGTAAATGATTCACCGTCCAATAAAGGGAAGTTGAATCCAGGATGTGCTCCGATTGAGAAGAACATCTCTTTTGAAGTAGGATTGTTTACTTCATATGTTATATGAACGCTTTGTCCATTTAGCTCATAAGAAACGAGTAATTCGAATTCGTATGGGTATTTTTTTAATGTTTCTTCATTACTAGTAACGATATAAGTGATTTTTGTTTCGCTTTGTTCTTTCACAGAGAAAGTAAGATCACGAGCGAAACCGTGTTGTGTTAATGAATATGGTTTACCGTCTACGTAGTATGTATTATCTACTAATCGGCCGACAATTGGGAACAAAATTGGTGCACGGCGTCCCCAATAAGTAGAATCACCTTGCCATAAATATTCTGTGTTGTCTTCTTTTAAGCGAACGCTCTGTAATTCTGCACCTTTGTCAGAAATGGAAACGATCACTTTTTCATTTTGAATTGTTGCTGTCATGAAGTGAAACCTCCTAAATCTTTCATATGTTTCATTATACGTTGTCTAAAAGGAAAAAGGTAGTTTATGATAGGAATCTATTGACGAAAGAGGGGCTACCACGTAAAATATAATCTTGTTGCTTAAAAAACGAATAACGTGGTTCGAAACCATCCCACGTAAAAAAACTAAGGAGATTTTGTCATGAATATTAGAACTTTAGTCGGTAATGGTATTTTAGCGGCATTATATATTGCTGTTTCTATGCTTATTCAGCCATTTGGCTTTACGAATGTACAATTTCGTATTTCAGAGATGTTTAATCATCTCGTTGTATTTAACAAGAAAGCAATTTACGGAATTGTATTAGGTGTATTTTTAACGAATCTCTTTTTCTCACCTATGATCGCTTACGATTTAGTGTTTGGAGTAGGGCAATCTATTCTTGCGTTAGTTGCAACGATTATTTCTATGCGATTTATTAAAGGTGTTTGGGCTCGTATGATTTTTAATACAGTTATCTTTACAATTACAATGTTTATGATTGCAATTGAACTTCATCTTGCATTGGGTTTACCATTTATGTTGTCTTGGTTAACTTGTGCAATTGGTGAATTTGTTGTCATGGCGATCGGTATGCCTGTAATGTACTGGATTAATAAGCGAGTACAATTTGAAAGATTTATGTAATAGATGAAAGAGCTATTCCTATAGGGATAGCTCTTTTTGTATGTAATCATATTGAATATAATGCTGTGACTCTAGATAAAATATAATAAAATAAAGTGAGGCTTCAATTAGCCGGATATATATAAGAAGTCTTACATAAGGGGAATGTAGTATGAAATATAAAATTCATTGGTTGTATAAAACGAAGCGTGGATTGCAGACGGAATTAACAACAGAGTATATGAACATAGAAGAAGTACTTCAATTTGCAGAGGATTTTGAGAAAACAGGAAGAGCTAAGGAACTTTTATTTTACGATGAAATGGACGCAGAATGGTCATTAAAAGAGATGAAAAAGTTAAGTAAGCAAGTAGAGGAAGAGCCCCAAGAAATACTCGTTTATTTTGATGGGGGGTATGATGTGCAAACGAAAGAAGCTGGCGTTGGTATATGTGTGTATTATAAAAAAGGAAATACAAACTACCGCATTCGCCGCAATGCATATATAGAAGGTATATATGATAATAATGAAGCGGAATATGCATCATTATTATACGGTATGAATATACTCGAGGAACTAGGGATTAGGTATGAAGCAGTTACACTTCGCGGAGACTCACAAGTGGTACTGCAGCAATTAGCCGGAGAATGGCCTTGTTATGATGAACATTTAAATCATTATTTAGACCAAATTGAGCAAAAGGCGAAGCAAATGAAATTAAAACTTATATGTGAGCCGATATCTAGAAAACAAAATAAAGAAGCACATCAATTAGCTACGCAAGCATTAGAAGGAACAAGTATTGATAGTCATAAAGAAATAACCGAATAGAGAGGTGCAAAGGTGGATAAAAAGCAACTCATTACAGAGGTAAATGACTTATTAGAAACGTATTGTGAAGGATGTTTTTTGCGAGAACATAATCGAAAGACAAATAGTAAGTATTACGCTCATTCATTTTGTATAAGGCAATGTACAGTGGGAGAAACATTGAAAAAGTATGGGGAACAGTTGTCATGAAAAAACATCCAGAGAAAATTCTCTGGATGTTTTTTAGTGTCTTGCTTCGTTTAGTTGATGCTCACATTTATTTAATTTTTTTTCCTCATTCATTAAAAATGGCTCATCTAAATCAGTTGCAACAGATTTCATAATTTCAAGCTGAGAGCGAGCTGCTTCTACAGCAGTAGTAGCATGTTCTAATGTATCTGGATCCATTGAAATTGTTGCTGATCCTACCATTTTTTGTGCTGTTTCTACACGGAATTTCACTTCTTCAAAATCATTTACTTCTGATCCCATTAATAATTCCTCCTTTGTATAGTGCGCATTTCACATAGTTTTTGCTCTGTAAAACGGAAATATACAAAGGAATAACAAAGGAGGTTACCAAGTAAGGTAACCTCCTGTTATATGTTGGATTAAAGTTTTACTACGTTAGCAGCTTGAGGTCCGCGGTTACCTTCAGTAATGTCGAAAGATACTTCTTGACCTTCTTCTAAAGCTTTGTAGCCGTCGCCTTGAATAGCAGAGAAATGTACGAATACATCGTCAGCGCCTTCCATTTCGATAAATCCAAAACCTTTTTCGTTGTTAAACCATTTTACTTTTCCTTGCATGTTACAATTCCTCCTAAAAGCGTTTACTATTTTCATTTAGTGAAATTCATTTTAAAAAAATAATATAAACTAAAAATGCTATATTCTTGAATATTCTGCTAAATGATTAATTTAAATATACACGAATTGGGAGAATTTAGTCAAGTAAGCGATTTTATTTTTTTGTATTTTTAAATAATTTTTCAGTCAAATTTTTAAATAGGTATAGGACAGGCTGAGTATATAATATTCTTAATTGAATGCTATACATAATGAGGTGAAAGAATGAATAAGTCTTACTTATTAGATAATGAAGGAATGAGAACGAGAACCGACATACCGGATTGGGTTGCAAAAGAATTTGAGATTTTTTCAAATGTTGTGTTAGAACCAACTTTTCCATGTTATTTCGGTTTAACAGCTTTGAAAAAGAATGAACTTCGTTATTCATTTCTTTCTCATAATGATTGGAGTCATTTACCACATACAATGTTATCTTTTTTAGAGTTAATGAAAGAGAGGCCGATTGTAAGAAGGGGCTTTTTCCTTTTTGTAGAACCGGAATGTGAAGAACAGCCACTCGAATATTACCGTGATTCCTTTTGGAAAGTGTTACAGTATTTACATGAAAACGATAATCAAGCATGGCCAAAGCAAATTCCTGAAGATCCAGACCATTATTTATGGGAATTTTCATTTGGTGGTGAGCCAATATTCGCATTTGGAAATGCGCCAGCTTATAAACAACGAAAAACTAGACATTTAGGGAATTCTCTCGTTATTGGGTTTCAGCCACGCACTATTTTTGATGGATTAGAGGGAGATCGTCCTAAAGGAGCATATTCAAGACAAATGGTTCGTGAGCGAGTTGAAAAGTGGGATCAATTGCCGAAACATCCTAACATTAGTCATTATGGTGACCCAGAGCATCGTGAATGGAAACAATATTTCATAGGAGACGATGTAGAGCCAATAAAAGGGAAATGTCCTTTTCTTCATAGGATAGAAAAGTAAGAGCCATCACCTAGATGGCTCTTTTGTATATTTTGGATAAAAAAGGGTATTTTATTATGAAAGCTAGTCTATTTTTTCAAATTACATCATTAACTAGTAGTAAAGAGAGTAGAAAGGGTAGAGCGATGTTTGGAGCAATTATACAGCAAATCGTATTAGGTATATCATTAGCTGCGCCAGTAGGGCCGATTAATATTGAAATGTTAAAACGAGGAATTGAACGTGGGTTTTGGCACGCTTGGGTTGTTGGAATTGGTGGAATGACTGCAGATGTTTTATTTATGCTTCTCATTTATTTCGGTTTATCTTCTGTGTTTATGTATACATATGTACAAGCCTTCATGTATTGCACGGGTTTTTTCTTGTTATTTTATTTAGGATTTCAAAGTGTAAAACAAGGAATTTTCGACTCGAATATGGAATATAAAAAAGAAGAGGTAGGTGGCCTTAAGCAATCGTTTATGGCAGGATTTTTAATTGCGATATCCAATCCATTAAATCTTGTTTTTTGGTTTGGTATATACGGAAGTACACTTAGCTCATTACTTACGAAGGTAACGAAACAAGAAGCTTTTTTGTACAGTCTTTGCATTATTGTTGGTATTATTTTATGGAATTTAAATATTGCTTTTTCTGTACATTTTGGAAGAACTTTATTAAAACCAAAAGCGCTTGGCTACATAACAGCCGGAGCAGGTATTATTTTAGTAGGTTACTCTATACATTTTGCATACAAAGCTTTACAGTTGTTCACATAAGATTGAAGGGGAGATTTTTATGTATCGAACCACTATTGACGGAAAAGAAATTATAATTACGTTAGCGCCAAAAATCCGAAAAGAAATTACTGATAGAAATCCACTATATGAAGCGGTATTTCATAATGCTGCAAGATTGTTACAAACAAAGCAACCGACGTTTGCAGTAAATCATGAAATATTTGGGCTCATTATTGGAGAAGTGCAAAGAGGAGAAGTAACAGTGTTTGCAGTGGAGCATATTATTCCGAAGCAAAATATATTTGGACCAAACAATTTTTTCTCGACAATAGAACAGCAGGCAAATTTGTAAAGTGAATAGAATAAGAATAGAAAAGAAATAGTCGTAACGATATGTTGCGGCTGTTTTTTGGGAAAAGGGGGAAACAAGATGAAGAAAGTGGGGAAAGAGTTCTTTTTACAACATGATATCGTTATTATGTATAGCATTCTATTTGTTTTCATTATTATTTTAAAAATGCAATTTTTTACGTGGTTTGGCATGTTAGCATGTATGTTTGGGATTGTTTTCTATACACTTAATGAATATATGACACATCGTTTTTTATTCCATATAAAGCCACCTAAAAACACATTTCTATTAAAAATGTTAAGAAGATTGCATTATGATCACCACGTATATCCAGATGATTTAAAACTTTTGTTTTTACCTGTATGGTTTAGTATACCTAGTTTTACTATATATTTACTTATAGCATATGGTATTACAAAAAGTTTTACTATTACACTTTCATTTGGAATCGGAATGATTATTATGCTGCTCGTTTACGAATGGAAACATTATATTGCTCATAGACCGATTCGTCCCGTCACTAAGTTTGGAAGATGGCTAAAAAAACAACATATATTACACCATTATAAAAATGAAAAGTTTTGGTTTGGTGTTTCAAATCCAGTATTCGATTTTATATTTGGAACACTGAAAGACGGAAAAGATGTTGAGCTAAGCGAAACGGCTCGTAATTTAGAAAAGGAAAAAAAGACAAAAGTAGTGCGTTAAGCACTGCTTTTGTCTTAATGAGGATAAATAAGTAAAGTGTCACTTTATTTTGAAAAAGTATATTAAAAATTTGGGGGAAATTGCCGAAAAATGTCTATCAAAAAATCTTTGCATGAATGCATGGATTGTCTAAAATGAATGTAAGTTTCTGAATATTTATAAAATTTAGTCTTTAGGTATGCAAGGGGGAAGTGTATTTCAAGTAAGAGAGGGGATCGGTTAATGAAACGAGACGATACGTCAGCACGTAAGTTGCAAAATGAGGTGAATTATACAGAGGTCGTTCAGTCGGAAGAATTTCAATTGTTATTAAATACGAAAAAGAAGTTTATCATTCCAATGAGTATTTTCTTTTTTAGTTTTTTTATCGCATTACCTATTCTAACATCGTATTCAAAGGTGCTTAATACACCTGCATTTGGAGACGTTACATGGGCGTGGGTATTTGCTTTTTCCCAATTTATCATGACATGGGCACTATGTATGATTTATAGCAAAAAAGCAGAATCATTTGATGAAATCTCCCGAAAAATTCTGCAAGATATGCAAAAAGGGAGGGGCTGAACTTGAATACTACTGCATTTGCACTATTTTTAATTATTGTTCTTGGTACGCTCGTCATAACCTATTTTGCATCGAAAAAAACGAAAAATGCGAGTGAATTTTATACGGCTGGAGGGGGATTAACTGGTTGGCAAAATGGTCTGGCCATTGCTGGAGATTACATGTCTGCTGCTTCATTTCTCGGTATAGCTGGAGCAATCGCATTAACTGGGTTTGATGGATTCTTTTATAGTATCGGTTTTTTAGTTGCTTATCTAGTTGTACTATATCTTGTTGCAGAACCGCTTAGAAATTTAGGAAAGTACACTTTGGCGGATATGATTGCAGCACGCTTTGATGCGAAAAAAGTTCGCGGAGTTGCAGCTCTTAATACGATGACGATTTCTATCTTTTATATGATTGCACAATTAGTTGGCGCGGGTGCACTTATTAAATTATTATTAGGGATTGAATATACGACATCTGTATTAATCGTTGGAACACTTATGACGGTGTATGTTATTTTTGGAGGTATGACAGCAACGAGCTGGGTACAAATCGTAAAGGCTGTATTACTTATGGCTGGTACGTTTATTATTTCTGTTATCGTTTTCGCAAAATTCAACTTCAGCGTGACTGAAATGTTCGCTCAAATGAAAACAGCTACACCTTTAAAAGATTCATTTTTAAATCCAGGTGTAAAGTATAAGGATGGTCTTGATACACTTTCTTTAAATTTAGGACTAGTACTTGGTACAGCTGGATTACCACATATACTTGTCCGCTTTTTTACAGTACGTGATGCAAAAACTGCACGTCAATCTGTCGTATATGCGACGTGGTTAATTGGTGCATTTTATATTATGACGATTTTCTTAGGATTTGGTGCGGCAGCGTTTGTAGGAAATGAAGCGATTATTAAAGCGAACCCAGCTGGTAATATGGCGGCACCTTTATTAGCCAAAGCGTTAGGTGGAGACTTCTTATTTGCTTTCGTATCAGCAATTGCTTTTGCAACCATTTTGGCTGTAGTGGCAGGTCTTGTATTAACAGCAGCATCAGCATTCGCTCATGATTTTTATAATGAAATCATTCGTAAAGGAAAATCAACGGAAAAAGAGCAAGTATCCATGGCTCGTTATGCATCTATTGGAGTAGCGATACTATCTATCATACTTGCATTATTTGCCCAAACATTAAACGTAGCATTTTTAGTATCATTAGCATTTGCAGTTGCAGCGAGTGCAAATCTACCAGTAATTTTATTTACAATATATTGGAAGCGTTTTAATACAACGGGTGCTATTTCGGGTATGATTGTAGGTCTCGTATCAGCAATTGTTCTCGTAGCGTTGAGTCCGAATGTTTGGAACCCTGTAGCTGGAAAAGCTATTTTTGTTGGGGAAGCGTTATTCCCATATACGACACCAGGAATTATTTCAATTCCACTCGGATTTCTTGCAGCATATTTAGGAACGGTTTTATCTAGTAAGAAAGAAGATGAAGCGAAATTTGATGAAATTCTAGTGAAATCTAATACTGGTCATGGCATTAGCGATGCGTCTTCACATTAAATAAAAGAGGAGCTTTTCGATAGATAAGAAAAGCTCTTTTTTCTTTTGTCATTTTCTTGTAAATATTACTGATTTGTAAGTAGGATTTGTCTTAATTTTGTGGAATGAAAATAGCAGGGAGAAATTTAAGTCATCATGGCACCAGCGCAGCTTTTGTGAAAAATAAGTTGTTATGGAAGGTGGAAGTAATGATGAAAACGAAGCAAACTGATGAATTATTAGCAAAAGATGAGCAATATGTTTGGCACGGAATGCGTCCCTTTAGTCCAAATAGTACAATGGTAGGGGCAAAAGCTGAAGGGTGCTGGGTTGAAGATATACAAGGAAAAAGATATTTAGATGGTATGAGTGGCCTTTGGTGTGTCAATAGTGGATATGGAAGAAAAGAGCTCGCAGAAGCGGCTTATAAGCAATTACAAACATTATCATACTTTCCAATGTCACAATCCCATGAGCCAGCTATAAAGCTTGCTGAAAAGTTAAATGAGTGGCTTGGGGGAGAGTATGTTATTTTCTTCTCAAATAGTGGTTCAGAAGCGAACGAAACAGCTTTTAAAATAGCAAGGCAATACTATGCTCAAAAAGGTGAACCACATCGTTATAAATTTATGTCACGTTACCGTGGGTATCACGGGAATACAATGGCGACAATGGCAGCGACGGGACAAGCGCAGCGTAGATATCAGTATGAGCCGTTTGCTTCAGGTTTTTTACACGTAACACCACCGGATTGTTACCGTATGCCTGAAATTGAAGGGCAGCATATTTATGATGTAGAATGTGTGAAAGAAGTCGATCGTGTTATGACGTGGGAATTAAGTGAAACAATTGCCGCTTTTATTATGGAACCAATTATTACAGGCGGGGGCATATTAATGCCACCACAAGACTATATGAAAGCTGTTCATGAGACGTGTCAAAAACACGGTGCCTTGCTTATTAGTGATGAAGTAATTTGCGGTTTCGGTCGTACAGGAAAAGCATTTGGTTTTATGAATTATGATGTGAAGCCAGATATTATTACAATGGCAAAGGGCATTACGAGCGCATATTTACCATTATCTGCAACAGCTGTGAAAAAAGAAATATATGAGGCTTTTAAAGGTAAAGGAGAATATGAATTTTTCCGCCATATTAATACATTTGGTGGAAATCCAGCAGCTTGTGCATTAGCACTTAAAAACTTAGAGATTATGGAAAATGAAAATTTAATCGAGCGATCTGCGCAAATGGGTTCCCTTTTATTAGAGCAACTAAAAGATGAAATTGGGGAACATCCGCTTGTTGGGAATATTAGAGGAAAAGGTCTATTAGTTGGAATTGAATTAGTAAATGATAAAGAGACGAAAGAGCCAATTGATAACGACAAAATTGCAAGTGTTGTAAATGCTTGTAAAGAAAAGGGCTTAATTATAGGACGAAACGGTATGACAACAGCAGGATATAATAACGTTTTAACATTAGCGCCGCCTCTTGTTATTTCAAGTGAAGAGATTGCTTTCGTTGTTGGAACGTTGAAGACAGCGATGGAGCGTATTTAATAAATAGAGAGAGGAGCGAGCTGTAATATAAGGCTCGCTCTTGTTTAGTAGGAGGGGACTTTTAATGGAGAAATATGATCCTAACAAACATTATCACATCGGATATTATGAAGACGGATATGATTTAGAAGTGACGGCGTACAAAAGAATAAATGAACCAGTTTGGGATGCTTATATTCCGCACTATGAGGCAGACGATTTTTATAAGAAAGTGGAGGGAATGAAGCTAGGTAAATATATAGATGATTATGGCATTATGGTGTATTCATTTGGCAATGATATTGATGATGATGAAGCACGAATTATTTTTGAAAAATGGTTAAAAAAGAACGGGATTGTTTAAAGATAAAACAAAAAGGAGATTGCTATCTTATAAAATAGCAATCTCCTTTTATTATAGTAAATTTATTTACTTGCTTTCATTGCTTTATCTTTTGCACCAAAAGTGTATTTTAACATTGGTGGTGTAATCATTGTAGTTAAAATAACGACAATAACGATTGCTGTAAAGTAATCTTGTGCCAATAGACCTGAAGAAAGTCCTGTTCCTGCGATGATAAGTGCAACTTCACCACGAGAAACCATTCCAGCACCGATAATTGCAGAAGACTTAGCGTCAAATCCAGTCATTCGAGCACCGAATCCACAGCCGATTAATTTCGTTAATACAGCGATAACAGTTAATGCTAAGATGAACCAAATTTGATTGCCGATACCGTCAAATGTAATATTCATACCGATACTAATGAAGAATACTGGAACGAACATAGCGTAAGCAATTGGTTCTACTTTCTTTTCTACTTCATGTTTGTAGTTTGTTTGAGAAATTGCAATACCAGCAGCGAAAGCACCGATAATACCAGCAATTCCTAATAATTCGCCGAAATATGCGAATGAGAAACAGATGATAAGAGCCGCGCTCACGATAGACTCAGATACGCGCAGTGGTGATAACCAGCGCATAATCGCAGGAACACCTTTCCATCCGATTAAAATAATAGAAGCGAAGAATACTACTTTCTTCAAGATAACCATTGTTAAGTTAACATCATCAGTACCTAAGAAGCTCATTGCAAATGCTAATAAAATAACAACAAGAATGTCATCAAATACAGCTGCGCCTAGCATAGTTGTACTTTCACGTGTTTTCATTTTACCTAAATCACGAAGTGTTTGTACGGAAATACTAACACTTGTCGCACATAGAAGTAATCCTAAGAATACAGCGTTTCCTTGTTCCATTCCCATCACAAGACCGGAAACGTAACCACCTACGAATGGAAGAATGATACCTCCGAGTGCAACTGCTAAAGAAGAATTACGATTTGCGTTTAATTCTTCTAAGTCTGTTTCAAGTCCAGCCATAAACATTAAAAGAATAACTCCGACATTACTTAATTGAGTTAGAAGCTCTGAATTTTCAATCCAACCTAATACAGCTGGACCGATAACGATACCGACAATTAATTTACCTAGTACAGAAGGTTGACCTAATCTAACACTAAGATCACCAGCAAGCTTTGTACTTAATAAAATAAGTGCAATTTGAAAGAAAAATTCGAATTCCATCTGATCCTCTCCTCGTCATTTTTAATTTTATCATACGATTTCTCGGAATTTGCCTAATGAAAATATGTAAAACCCATTAAACAAAAGGGTCTGATTACAAGTTCTTTTGAACTCGTAATTTGAACCTGTAATTAATATATAATAGATTTTATAAAAAATCAATGAAAAAATGGGAGCTTTTTGAGGAAGAAGCTGTCTTATTGGGATATAGGTGTAAGAGTAGTGTGTGAATTTTATATGTATAAAATAGTATGAAGTCCTTTTCCATTACAAATAATAAATTCTACATACTATTTCACGAACTATAACTGTGAAAGGGAGGATTTATAATTTGAAGGCATTAAAAAATAACTTGTCTATTGTTGCTTTAGGTGGAGTAAATGAAATAGGAAAAAATATGTATGCTATCCAATATGAAAATGATATTGTCGTCATTGATTGTGGATCTAAATTTCCAGATGAAAGTTTATTAGGGATTGATTTAATAATTCCAGACGTCACATATTTGCAAGAAAATAAAGAAAAAATTCGCGGTTTAATAGTAACGCACGGGCATGAGGACCATATTGGCGGAATACCATATTTTTTAAAACAACTAAATGTACCAATCTATGCAACAAAGTTAACGTTAGGTTTAATTGAAATTAAATTAAAGGAACACAATCTTCAAAATGATACGGAATTAATCGTTATTCATTCAGAATCAGAAATTGATTGTGGTTCTATTAAGGCAACTTTTTTTAAAACGAACCACAGTATTCCGGATTGTCTCGGTATTGTTTTTCATACACCAGAAGGTACTGTAGTACATACAGGTGATTTTAAATTTGATTTAACACCAGTAAATAATCAACATCCTGATATTCATAAAATGGCTAAAATAGGAAGTGAAGGTGTACTAGCTTTATTATCTGAAAGCACAAATGCAGAACGCCCAGGTTTTACTCCATCAGAAAGGTCAGTAGGAGAACGGATAGAGGAAATATTTATGAAAGCAAATAGAAAAGTAATTATTTCTACGTTTGCTTCTAATGTGAATCGTGTTCAGCAAATAGTTGAAGCATGTATAAAAACAAATCGAAAACTAGCTTTGCTAGGGAGAAGTATGGTAAATGTAGTAGAGGTTGCTCTAGAGAAAGGTTATTTACATATTCCAGAAGGTATGTTGATTGAAGCAAATGAGGTAAATCGTTTAGATCCAAAGCAGGTTGCAATACTTTGTACAGGAAGTCAAGGAGAACCAATGGCAGCTTTAGCGCGTTTAGCTAGTGGAAACTATAGACAAGTGGATATTTTACCAGAAGATACGGTTATTATAGCCGCGACCCCTATCCCAGGAAATGAACGTAACGTTTCTCGAATTATCGATAATTTATTTGCATTAGGAGCAAAGGTGATTTACGGATCAGGTAGTTCTACTGGAGTGCATGTATCCGGTCATGCATATCAAGAAGAGTTGAAGTTAATGCTTACATTAATGAAGCCAAAATATTTTATTCCAATTCATGGAGAGTTTAGAATGCTACACCACCATAGTTTGTTAGCAGAATCAATTGGTATTGAAAAGGAAAATATCTTTATTGTACGTAATGGAGATGTTGTAGATATAAGTAATGAAGTGGCAATTCAATCTAGAAGAATACAGGCAGGAAATATATATGTAGATGGATTAGGAATTGGAGATGTTGGAAATGCATTATTACGTGATCGTAAACAACTTTCAGAAGATGGAATGCTCGTTATAGTTATTACTTTTAATAAAGTGGATGGAGAAATAATTTCAGGTCCAGATATTATTTCTCGTGGATTTGTCTATGTCCGTGATTCAGAAGAATTTCTAAGAGAATTAAATAAATTAGCTGTTATTACGATTAATAATTTAAAGAAAGAGAATGTGAATAGCTGGGGTATTTTGAAAAGGGAGGTAAGAGAAGCATTAGGGAAGTATATATATACAAATACAAAACGAAAGCCGATGATTCTTCCTATAATAATAGAGGTTTAATAGTAAAAAAGAATTCTCGTATGGGAATTCTTTTTTGTTTTGAAGAGAAAATGAACATATAATGAAATAAATAGAAATGGAAGGAAATAAAAGATGTTATTAAATAAACGTTTTACAATTGGAGAAATGGCGAAAATGCATAATATCGCAGAATCTACATTAAGGTATTATGATGAAAAAGGAATTTTTCATCCGTCCATTGTGGATCCTCAAACGAATTATCGTTATTATACAATCGATCAATTTTCACTGTTAGATACGATTAAATTTTTACGCCAGTTAAATATTCCGTTAAAGGAAATTAAGAAATATATTGATGAAAGAAATCCAGCATACGCACTCGATTTACTGGAAAAACAACAAGAGATGATGCTGAAGAAACAAAGAGAAATTGAGTATGCTTTGGCGAAAATGGAGCATAGAATTCATTTAATTAAGAAAGCAACAAAAGCAAAAGTTGAACAAATGGTAATTAAAGAGATTCCGCAGCGAAAAATTACAGCAATTGCGGTTGCTCCAAATACGACGGATGATATGTTTGAGTACTACATTCATTCGTTACAAAAAAATATGAGGCAAATGGATGATAGTTTATTTTCTGGAGATATTGGTGTAACTGTTGCGAAAAAAGGATTAATGCAAAATGAGTTTCAAGCATATAGCAGTGTATTTATTCTTTTGGATTATATGCCGTATGAAGTGCATACTTCAGATGAAATTAAAGAAGGTTTATATGCTTGCTCTTATCATCATGGACCGTATGAAGAAACAGATGCAACGTACAAGGAGTTACTTACATACATTGATAAAGAAGGTTACGAAGTACATGGAGATTCGATTGAGATTGGATTGATTGATTGGTCTGTAACAGAAAATCCAGAGGAGCAAGTAACAGAAATTCAAATTCCTGTAGTAAAAAAATAAGATGAACACCTTTGAATTGATTACAAATTTACATTCATTAGTATAAGTCAGTTACCTGTTTTTTTAATTCTCTCTTGACCTTCAAGTTACTTGAAGGTTTAAACTAAGAAAAGAGAGTTGAAAAAAAGGAGCATATTAGAGTATGGAAGCAACAGAAAAATTAAGAGAAAAACCGATAAAAAGCTTATTTATTTCTTATTTAATACCAGCCGTTCTTGGAATGGTATTAATGTCAGTGAATATTGTAATTGACGCGGTCATGATTAGTAGAGGAGTTGGGGCGAACGGTTTAGCAGGAGTGAACGTGGCTATTCCAGCATTTTCGATTTTCTTCTCTATTTCATTATGGATCGGAATGGGCGGGGCAACGTTATACTCCATTGCATTAGGTGAAAATAAACGAGAGAGAGCAAGGTCTATTTTTACTCAATCCATGACGGTAGCAGTTGTTATCGTAGGTGTTTTAGCGGCTATTTGCTTATGGAGAATAGAAGATTTAGCATACTTATTTGGTGCAAATGAAGTGATTCTACCATATGCGTTAGACTATTTACACGTATTATTAACATTTGGAATGATATACGTTTTAGAAAATATTTTAAGTACATTCATACGAAATGATGGAAATCCTAATTTAGCAATGGCTGGTCTTGTTGTAACAGCTGTATTAAATATAGTGTTTGACTATATCTTTATTTTTATCTTTGGATGGGGCGTAACAGGTGCTGCTTCAGCGACTATTCTTTCGGCAGCGATTGGTTTCCTTGTATTATTAACTCATTTCTTTAGAAAAAGTAGTATTTTAAAGTGGACGAAATTCCATTTTGAATGGGATACTGTCAAACAAATTATGGTGATTGGTTTCCCAAGTTTTACAGCAGAAAGTACGGTTGCAATCGTAACGATTGGTTTTAATATCGCATTCGTCCAATATGCAGGAGAAGTAGGAGTAGCTTCCTATGCGATGGTGAATAGTATTCATGCAATGACATTACTATTATTCTTTGGTGTTGGAGCAGCATTACAGCCAATTGCTAGTTTCCATTATGGGGCAAATTTATCAGAGAGACTTCGTGAAGGATTGAAGTTTGCTGTGAAAATTGCAGTTGTCCTCGGAGGCATTGCGATAATTGTCGGATTATTCTTCGGGAAATATATCATTGGTTTATTTGATGTTCAATCTCCAGAATTATTGGAGTTAACCTTAACAGGTATTAGCTTATTCTTTATCCAATACGTATTTTTAGGTTATAACATTGTGTATGGAGAGTATTTCCAATCAGTGCGACAAACGAAGAAATCAGTACTTATTATAATGAGCCGAGGATTACTATTTATTATTCCATTGTTATGGATTATGCCGAAATTATTTGGGATAAACGGAATTTGGCTCGTTATGCCAGTTGCAGAAGT
Source organism: Bacillus sp. LH1 (assembly GCF_057924895.1). Taxonomy (NCBI): domain Bacteria; kingdom Bacillati; phylum Bacillota; class Bacilli; order Caryophanales; family Bacillaceae; genus Bacillus; species Bacillus sp. LH1. Next base: position 1,662,000 of record NZ_CM175007.1, read on the forward strand.
AATGACAGCGATTATCGTATTTACGATGAATCGTATGAAACATCCTGTTCCATTAAATATGGCAGGAGAGAAAGAAGCGATATGATGAAAAAAATCCCCTTAAGCAATTAAGGGGATTTTTTTATTCCTTTAAACTAATCGCAAAAGATCCATCCGTTTCTTGAACAGAAGCAAAGGCAACGTTTTTAATATTTGTAATTCCTTTTTCCTTTAATTCTTTATATAACCATTTTTCATCTTTATGTATTAACTTTAAGTTATCATATTGAATTTGTGAATCGACGATAAGTGCAATTGGTAATCCAGCATACTTAACTTCTATGTTTAAATCTTTTGGAGTTAATGGTACAAGTTCTCTTTTTGGTAAAATACTAATAGCGCCGTTCGCTTCTAAAATAGCGTATTCAATTTCATGAACACTTGGATATCCTGCAACGCGAAGATTAGAAAGCAGTTCTGCAATGGGGTATCTACTTTTTTGTAAGTTCTCAAAAATAATATCACCATGTTTAATTAAAATGATAGGGTGTCCGAGAATAAAACGATTTAGTTTGTTGAATAGGCTTAATTTTGTAAGGAGTAAATGTAAACATGTGATAATAACCATACCGAGAAATGCTTGCAAAGCACCAGAGACTGGTATGGCCTGAAAAGCTAAATAAGATAAAAAGATAATAGCACCAAAATCATGAGGAGTTAGTTGTGCTAAAGCTGATTTACCGAGCATCTTAAGTGATAGTAAAAATAAAATAAAAAAGAACGATACGTTACATAAAAAGAGAAGCAATAGAGACACTCCTTCGTGCAAAGTTGTACTTACTGTTCCCGAAAGAAATATAAATATTACTTTCTAGAGGATAAATTAGGTTGAATTGGAATTTGTCTGTATACAAACAAATAAATGGATATTATCATGAAAGAAGCAAAGAACATAGGAGTATATGGATATGAAAAAGAAAAAAATACTTAAGTATATGATAGGAATTATAATGGTTTGCGCCGTTTATGTGGGATTTTTACAATATAACATTTATAAGCATGGGCAAATGAATGCGACCTATGAAGCTGATTATATAATTGTATTGGGCTCGAAAGTAAACGGAACGAAACCATCGTACTCATTGCAATATCGTATTGATAAAGCAGCTGAGTATTTGAAATCACATGAGAAAGCAATCGCTATTGTATCTGGAGGGAAAGGAAAAGGGGAAGATATTTCAGAAGCATTAGCAATGAAAAATGAATTAATGAAATTAAAAATTGCAGAAGACCGCATTATAATGGAAGATAAGTCAACGAGTACTGATGAAAATATTAAATTCTCAAAACCTTTAATTCCGGACAATATGAAAAAAGGAATGATCGTAACAAACGATTTCCACATGTTTAGAGCGAAAAAAATAGCGGCAAAACAAGGTTTACAATTAGAAGGTCTTCCGGCAAAAACACCGAAACCAATCATCATTCCATCGAATGTACGAGAATATTTAGCAATCACACAGTACTGGTTTATGAATCGAATATAGAGAAAAAAATCCCGTCTGAAAGTCCAGGTGGGATTTTTTGAGGGAAATCTTACAAACATGTCATCTTAATGAAAGGTAAAGCGATAGTTTCTAGAATGGATTCCTGACATAATGAAGATAACAAAAACTATTTAGAGGTGAGTCGGATGAAAGGAAATAATATACTATCTTCACTATGTTACTTTAGTATCTTTTTTGCACCATTTTTACTACCAATTATCGTGTACTTCGTTGCGGAAGATGAAGTGAAATACCACGCGAAAAAAGCATTTTGGTCACATATTTTCCCGTACGCAATTTTATTCGGAGGATTAGCGATATCAGGAATATTCGGTTTAGGATTCAATCAATCTGACGGTGCTGGAATTGGAATGATGATCACATATGCAGTGTTCATTCTTGTAGGAATTTACTACTTCATTTGGAATATCGTAAAAGGTATTAAAGTTTTGAAAACGGCGTAATAAGATAAGAAATAATATGATGTAAATCTGTCGGTATAATTTCATTTACCGTATTAATAAACGTTTTAAAAAGAGCAATTCAAAAAGAATTGCTCTTTTTGTGCTTATAAGTTGTGAATATTGAAAAAGATATGTTAATTTTTCATTAGGAAGAGAAAAAGGAGTGATTTTCATGAATGAGATGATACATAAAATGGAGCAACACGTTTCAGTTCGTAAATATAAAGAAGAACCTATTCCGAAAGATGTAGTAGAAAGAATGGTGCAAGCTGCGCAGCATGCTGCGTCCTCGCATTTTGTACAGGCTTATTCTGTTATATATGTAACAGATCAAGACCTAAAGATTAAACTAGCAGAGCTATCCGGAAATCGTCACGTGAAAGACTGTGCAGCATTCTTTGTTTGTTGTGCAGATTTAAAACGACTTGAAATGGCATGTGAAAAACATGGTACCGAGATAAAGCATGAAGGAGTAGAAGATTTTATCGTTGCGACAGTAGATGCTTCACTTTTTGCGCAAAACTTAGCGCTAGCAGCAGAATCGTTAGGATACGGTATTTGTTACATTGGTGGTATTCGTAATAACCCAAGAGAAGTGAGTGAATTGCTTCATTTACCAGATAAAGTATATCCTGTATTCGGAATGACAGTCGGTGTACCAGATGAAGATCATGGAGTGAAACCACGTTTACCAGTAACAGCTATCCTTCATGAAAATGGATATGATGAAAAGAAATATGATGAATTATTAAACGAATACGACGAAACGATGAGCGCGTATTATAAAGAAAGATCATCAAATCAAAAAAACGTAACATGGACGGAATCAATGAGTTCATTTATGTCTAAAGAAAAAAGAATGCATATGAAAGAGTTCTTAAGTGAAAAAGGATTAAATAAGAAGTGAGTAAAGAGGCGAACCTGTGATGTAGGTTTGTCTTTTTGGGAAGGAGAAATACCTAAGGCCAGAAAGTTGTTTATTCTTTCTGAACTTAGGTATTTTGTTTGTTATCATATACATAGAAATAAAAATTAATAATTTTTTACAAAAGTGATAGAAAATGAGAATGAAATGCCAATAGTAAGTAAAAGCAGCATAATAGCCGCTTTTTATCGTTTTATTTAGTATTTGATTTGAAATGTTTATCTTATGAAAGAAAGATTATTGCTAATTGTAAACTGTCAATAAAGTTATTTAAGTTTTGATATGGAATACCCTGCCGGAAAATACAGCAATAATTTTGTTTGAACATATCTGTTATGGCACAATCTAAAGCATCTTCTATAACAAGTTCAAACTTTCAATAAGAAGATAACCCCCTGTACAACTTAAAAGAATGTACGTAAATATTTTAAAAATCCGTTGATTAAGCCATTTAAAAATAATTTGACCTATAAACAAACCTAAAAATACAATTGGAATGGCATAAAAACTTGATTCCCAAATGGTTTTGTTTGTGCCAGTAAAGAGTATTTGAGTTACTAGGCTAATGAAATATATAAACAAATAAAAAGCTAATGTAGTTGCTCTTAACTTCTCTTTTTCAGTATCAGTCCCTGTAAAATAAAGTAACAGGGGTGGACCGGGCATACCGATACTTGTCGTTAAAAGACCAGATAATCCACCAACTATGAAATCTCTAGATTGTGTTGATCTAACCTTAACGTTGCATATTAGCAACAATGTTAATAGTAAGAGTAGGATGCTAACTGCTAATTTAAAAGTGTTTATGTTAACGGAAATGAAAATTAAAATGCCAAAAGGAACACCAACTATACTTCCAAAAATAAACCTTTTCAGTAGAACAAAATCAACGTCCATTCTTATTTTCCAAATGAGTGAAATGGAAATAATTAAAGATAAAATAATGTTTATTTGTATAGCTTCTTGTGGTAGAAATAACATAAGTAAGAAAGGGGTTGCCATTATGGAAAAGCCAAAACCTGTACTTGCTTGCAGAATAGAAGCCACTAATATAATACATACGAAAATGAATGTGATACTCAAAACAGCCCTCCTATTTAATCAAGTTTAACTAGTTAAAGTCTATTATTTAAGTGCAATATTTCACAAACTCATTTGTATTTTAACATAAATATCTAGTTTTTTCTCAAATAGTATTGCCATATAAGGCTCTTTAACTAAAAAATCCGACTTACATTTTGAAACAATTTTATTATGGGGAAACAAATAATGAATGGAATCAAAATGTATTGATTATCATTAAATTATTCACTGAGATCCCCGCGATAAAACAAGAACAGCCATATAAAACTTACAAAAATACAGCATGTAGCTAATAAACTGCCAATCATTTGAGGAGAAAGAATTTCTAACAGCCCTCCTGTAAAAAACATCGATAACTGAATAAGAGATCCGTAAATAGAATAATGGAATGAAAAAACTTTACCTATCATATTTTCGTGTGTGTAAGTTTGAAGTAATGTCGTATCAAGTGGAACGATGATTCCTCCTGCTATACGCATACAGAATAAAGTAATGATACCGATAATAAGTTGATCGGATAGAATGAATCCGAGAAAGAAAATTCCTTGTAATAAGTAGGCCCAACCGAATACTTTTTTCATTTTTTCTTTATTATGGGATATATAAAGATTAACGAGAAGGCTTCCTATCATAAGCCCAGCCCCTTGAACCGTATATAAAATCCCAATGTTCGTATGGAAAATTTTTTCGGCATAGATCGTTAGAAGTAGTTGATAAGCGCCTCCAATAATGCCCCATGAAATGCAGACAAGAATTAATGTTAAAATGATTTTTGTTTGTAATATGTATGTATAACCACCTTTTATATCAGTGAAAAATGCTTTGTTCTTGTTACAAGTATCATGAGCAGGAATACTCATGTTATAAATAAAATAGGCTGAAATAAAGTATGATAGGCTATTTACTAAAAAAGCGAACTCAATATGTAAAGATTGTGTAAGTATCCCGCCCAAAGAAGCACCTATAATAGACATAAAACCAGTAATTGTACTAGAAAGAGAGTTAGCAGTTACGAAATGGTTTTGGTGTACGATATTTTTTAGGGTTGCTTGTTTAGCCGGTTCAAATAAACAAGAAAGTAAAGATAAACATATATTAGCAATGAAAATAATCTCAATTTTATAGCCTGCGAGTAAGTATGTAAGGACTAGAATTCCCCGTGTAATATCGGTAAAAATCATAATATTCTTTTTAGAGAAACGATCTACAATTCCGCCTATGAATGGACTAAGAAGAAGCTGTGGTAAACTTTTACTTATAAAAGTAAGTGCGATCATAAACGGCGATTCCGTTATGCTGTAGACAAATGTTAATAAAGCTACCGTATGGAACCAATCCCCAAGTACACTTAATGTTTGCCCATAAAATAGTTTATTGAAGTTTTTATTTGTTTTAAGAAGTGTGGAATAAGAAACTGACATAAATAGATTAATCCTTATGTATTGATGATGCTTGAACTTGTTTTTTCCATTCGCTTACATGCACTTTCTCCTCTGTAGGAAGTCCAACAGGTAATTGTGCTTCGTAAAGACCTTTAATCATTGTAATCCTCCTTAGTAAAATGTTTCTTCCTCCATATTAAACGATATTTTGTTAGTTGAAATCGCAAATAAGAGGGATATAAATTCATACGAAAGTATGAAAAAAACAGCTCATATTTGAGCTGTTTTTCTATAGTTTTTAGTTCATTTTTCAAGGATAGGATATATTAATATCCGTATCCGCCGCCACCCCAACAGCTACATCCGATGATGATTAGAAGGATGAATAGTACGATAAGCAAAGCAAATCCACCGCCGAAACCAGCGCAACTTCCACCATAACTCATATGTTTTCCTCCTTTTTAATAAGTTAATCTATATGGTTCATGGACTACTATATACAGTATGTTTTTTGTATAGAAAACGAGCCAGTCTCATTTATAATTAGACAAATGCCTGTAGATTCATTAGGATTGCATGTTAGTGATTTGTAAATAAACCTTTACGTAATTCATAATTTAGGCATAAAAAATAAAAAATTGTAAAAAAAACCATTTTCTTATTTTTTTATGAGAGAATATGTACTATAATTTTACAAGTAATATTATGGGAAAAGGGAGTTTTAGTATAGAGATGGAGATGGGACAATTAAAAAATAAAATAGAAAACAAAAAGAAAGAGTTAATTCAACTTGTTGCGAGACACGGATTGGATCATGATAAAGTTTTGTTATTTAGTCGTGATTTAGATATACTTATTAATAAGTTTATGAACATAAAAGACAAAGTGCATAAATAAAAAATTTATAGTTTTTTATATTAAGATGTTTCACAGAAAGGAGAGGACAGTAATTGGAACATTTACAGGAAGAATTGTATAAACAAATAAAAGAAGAAAAAGGTACAGTTACAATTTTCTTAAAGAGTGGCGTTAGAATAATAGGAGAAGTTGTTGGAGTGGATAAATTTACACTTTTAATCTTAGTGGATGGAAAACAACAGCTTATTTATAAGCAGGCTATATCAACAATAATGAAATAAGACACTCTTGTTGAGTGTCTTATTTCATTATTGCTTGCATGCCTCAACATCAATGCCGGCAGCAATTAACTTCTTTTCTCCATCTTGTTCAATGATTTTTTGTAATTTAGATAGGAAAGAATCAAAGTTTGTATGCTTTGCTACTTGGAATGTCATTTTATGTTCAATTGGTAGCCACGTATCAATATCAGCTTCGTTATGCTGGATTTTCACCTCAAGTTTATCGAGTGCATTAGCAACTTTTGCTTCGTACGTTTCTTTCGCTTCAAACTCCATCCATAAGTCATATAATTCCTCACCGAGAGAACCTGTTAATGTTTGTTTAATATTTAAAATAGCTTCTAGTTCATTTTTTTGTTTTTGTAGCTGTAAGTCATGACTATTCATTGTATCAAATGCAGGGATATCACCAGCTTCGGCTTCGACTAGATCGTGAATAATAACCATTTTAAGTAATTTCTCAATATTTACTTTTTGATCCAAATAAGGTTCAACTAAAATGGCCATTAGAGACATGCGCCATGTATGTTCGGCAACACTTTCTTGACGTCCGTTGGAAAGCCAGCTATGTCGCATTTCATATTTTAGTTTTTCTGCTAATGCAATGACTTGTAAAATGTTGTGTTCCATCGTGATCCTCCTCACTTATTCATACCATAATTCTAATATAGAAATGAAATGTGTCAATTTCATGAGTATATTGCGATAAACAGATGATAAGCGTATAATACATGTTATATGTGAAAACGTATTATTAAAATAAAAAAATGTTATATAAAAATGGAAAGGAAAGGGCAGAAATATGGGAGAGAAAAATCAAGTATTAGCTAGACCACAAAGAAGAAAAAGGAAGTTTGATATTTCTAGCCCAGTGGGCATTATAGTAGGTTTCATTATAGTGATAGCGGCAATTATGCTTGGCGGCGGTGGAATAAAAGCTTTCAAAAACTTTTTAGATGTTTCATCTATTTTAATTGTCATAGGGGGAACAACAGCGACAATTGTTGTGGCATATCGATTTGGAGAAATAAAAAAATATACGAAAAGCATTTTTACTGTTTTACATAGAAGAGAAGAAGATTTAGAACAGTTAACGGATTTGTTTGTCGATTTTTCGAAAAAGTCTAAAAAGCACGGCTTGCTTTCTTTAGAGGTAGATGGAGAGCAAGTGGATAATCCTTTTATTCAAAAAGGAATTCGATTAATGTTAAGCGGTTACGATGAAGATGAATTAAAAGAAGTGTTATTGAAAGATATTGAAACGGAAGTGTATGAGTTAAGAAAAGGAGCAGCATTATTAGATAAAATTGGTGATTTTGCTCCAGCTTGGGGCATGATAGGGACTTTAATTGGTCTTATCATTATGCTCCAAAACTTACAAGATACATCGCAAATTGGTACAGGGATGGCAGTTGCGATGTTAACGACATTATATGGGTCTGTACTTGCGAATATGATTGCAATCCCTCTTGCGGAAAAAGTATATCGTGGTATTGAAGATTTATATACAGAGAAGAAGTTTGTAATAGAAGCAATTTCAGAATTGTATCGTGGACAAATCCCTTCTAAATTAAAGTTGAAACTGGATACATACGTATACGAAACAAAGGTAAAAAAGGTAAAAGGAGCAGCCTAATATTTCAAGGAGTGGTATGATGAGTAAAGGACCGCAAAAGGGATCGCCTCGTTGGATGACGACTTTTACAGATTTAACGATGTTATTATTAACTTTCTTTGTATTACTAGTTGCTACATCAAAGCAAGATGCAGTAAAATTGTCAAAGATGCTTGAAAAGTTTAGTGATACGGGGCAAGTAGATGCAAAAGTAATGGAAAATACAATACCAGATATTTCACATGAAAAAAATGATGAAAAAATGATCTCAAAAAAGAGAATGGATGAATTATATAAGAAGTTAAAAGCGTATGTAGATAATAACGGTATTAGTCAAGTGAATGTATATCGGGAGGATACAGGGGTAAGCGTCGTTATAGTAGATAATTTAATATTTGATACAGGCGATGCAAACGTTAAGCCCGAAGCGAAAGGGATAATAAGTCAATTAGTTGGATTTTTTCAATCCGTACCTAACCCAATTGTTGTAGAGGGACATACAGATAGTAGACCTATTCATAACGAGAAATTCCCTTCTAATTGGGAGTTATCTTCAGCACGAGCGGCAAATATGATTCACCATTTAATTGAAGTGTATAATGTGGATGATAAAAGGCTAGCTGCGGTAGGATATGCAGACACAAAGCCAATTGTACCAAATGATTCACCGCAAAACTGGGAAAAAAACCGTCGCGTTGTTATTTATATAAAAGAGTAGTATATTATTATTTTAATAATAAAATAATAAAAATACGAAAATTCTTTTAAAAAAATATTAAATTTTATCATTTTATTTTGTATAATGAGTGAGAATGATAAGGTGAAATATTAAGATATATTTATACATAGAAGGAGAGAATTAAAAAGAATGGCACATAAAATTTTAGTAGTAGACGATGCGATGTTTATGCGAACGATGATTAAAAACTTATTAAAAAGTAATGCTGACTTTGAAGTTATCGGCGAAGCAGAGAATGGGGTAGAAGCGATTCAAAAGTATAAAGAACTTCAACCTGATATTGTAACATTAGATATTACTATGCCAGAAATGGATGGGCTTGAAGCATTAAAAGAAATTATTAAAATTGATTCAAGTGCAAAGGTTGTTATTTGTTCTGCAATGGGACAACAAGGTATGGTATTAGATGCAATTAAGGGCGGGGCAAAAGACTTTATTGTAAAGCCATTCCAAGCCGATCGTGTAATTGAAGCTTTAACAAAAGTAGCAAATAGTTAATATAGAAGGGGTGCCACAAGGAATCAAAACAGTGATAGCAGATCGACGTGTGGCCCCCTTTTTTCTCATTATAAAACACTAAATTGTTATACATAAATGAAATGTTTGTTAGACAGGTAGGGGATAAAAATGCAAACAGATCTATTAAATATATTTTTCGAAGAGTCAGAAGAACATTTACAGTCGCTAAATGAAAATGTGCTAGTGTTAGAGCAAAATCCTGCTGATATGGATGTTGTGGGAGAAATATTCCGCTCCGCTCATACATTCAAAGGTATGTCTGCGAGTATGGAATTTACGGAGATGGCTGATTTAACGCATAAGATGGAAAATGTGTTAGATGAAATTCGTCATGGAAATATAGTTGTAAATGCGGATATTATTGATGTGATTTTTGAGTGCATTGATAATTTGGAGAAGATGGTTGCAGATGTGCAACAAGGTGGAATGGGCAATATTGATGTAGCCTCAACTAAACAGAAATTAGAAGCGTTATTGAACGGCAATGTAGAAACTCCTACGGAACATATAGAGCAAAATCATATAGACAACGATGATGCAGTTTCGCATGAAGTGCATATAACAGTTGAACAGCAAGCGATTTTAAAAGCAGTACGTGCCATTATGTGTATTGAAGCATTGCAAAATGTAGGGAATATACAAAAAACAGCTCCGAGTATTGAAGAAATTGAAGCAGATGCTTTCGGATTTGAATTTACAGTATTTATGGATACGGATTGTAGTATAGAAGAATTGAAACAAGTAGTACTTCATGTTTCTGAAATTGAGAAAGTGGAAGTAAAGCAAGGAGAACCTATATCGAAGGAAGTAGCTTCTAAAAAAGTCGTTACACAAGAAGTTGTGCAAGTAGAAGAAAAGCTACAACCAGCTGTGGCTACGCAGGTAGAATCACCAATAGAGGCAACGAATCAACCTTCAAGTGCTATGCCAGCTAAAAGTACTACAAAAACGAAAAATGCTAAAGTGGAGAATCGTTCAATTCGTGTTCAATTAGAGAAAATCGAAAGATTAATGAATATGTTTGAAGAAAGTGTAATTGAACGTGGGCGCATTGATGAATTAGCTCAAACGATTCAAAACAAGGAGCTAATTGAACATTTAAATCGATTAGGCGATATTTCAAAAGATATTCAAAATGTACTATTAAATATGCGTATGGTGCCGATTGAAACTGTGTTCAATCGTTTCCCGCGTATGGTACGTATGTTAGCGAAAGATTTAGGGAAAAAAATCGATTTACAAATTACAGGTGAAGATACTGAAGTAGATAAAATTGTTATTGATGAAATCGGTGATCCGCTCGTTCATTTAATTCGAAATGCAATCGATCACGGTGTTGAAACTGTTGAAAAACGACGTGATGCAGGTAAAAATGAGACAGGTACGATTAAATTAGAAGCCTTTCATAGTGGAAATCATGTCGTTATTCAAATTACGGATGATGGAAACGGTATTAATAAAGGGAAAGTATTAGAAAAAGCGATTAAAAATGGCGTTGTAACTGAAGCAGATGCGAATAGATTAACAGATCGTGAAGTGTTTGATCTTATTTTCCAACCAGGATTTAGTACAGCTGAAGTTGTATCAGATCTTTCTGGACGCGGTGTCGGATTAGATGTTGTAAAACATACGATTCATAGTTTAGGTGGACATTTAATTATTGATTCTGAGGAAGGAAAGGGAAGTACATTTAGAATTGAACTTCCATTAACGTTGTCTATTATTCAATCTATGCTTGTTCAAACGAATGATAAGCGTTATGCTTTACCTCTTGGAAATATCGTTGAAGCAATTCGAATTAAGAGAGAAGACATCCAATCCTTACAAGGGAAAGATGTGTTAAATTATCGTAATCAAATTATTGAAGTGAAACATTTAAGTACTGTATTTGGTGAAAAAACAGTAGATGAGGCGTTTGCGTCATATGATGGTCAAATGGTTCCTGTGTTAATTGTTCGTAATACACATCGCAGCTATGGACTTATTGTAAACACAATTATCGGTCAAAGAGAAATAGTCTTAAAGTCATTAGGTGACTTCTTTGCAGAGAGTTCTAACTATTTCTCTGGTGCGACGATTCTCGGTGATGGACGAGTGGTCCTCATTTTAAACCCAGAAGGTTTATAATAGGAATGAAGGAAAGCTCCCCACTTGTATACAATTGGGGAGCTTTTTGGCTAATTGCTACGAATCTAATAATGGGATACATAGTAACGTTTTATACTAATGAGTTTGCTAAAATAAAATAAGAGTTTATATTATTTGATAGAAAAACAGAAATGAGGAGGCAGGGAAAATGCCTGAGCAACACACAAAAGGGGATACGAGCACGATTGTGCTAGAAAAAGAAAATGAGCATTTAACGCCTCAAGAATGCGATATTCTTGGCGAAATTGCAAATATATCATTTGGTTCAGCTTCGACTGTATTATCAACAATTTTAAATAGGCAAGTAAGCATTACTGCTCCTCGCATAGAGTTGGTAGATTTATATGATTCAAGAGATGTCGAAGTTCCACATGTTGTATTAAACATTCATTTTACAAAAGGATTGGATATGGAAAACCTTCTTGTCCTTAAGCAAGATGTTGCATTATCCATTGCTGATTTAATGATGATGGGAACAGGTGAAGTGGAGGACGGAAAAGAACTTGGCGAATTAGAGCTAAGTGCTGTACAAGAAGCGATGAATCAAATGATGGGATTCGCAGCTACATCTATGTCGGAATTCTTCCAAGATACAGTAGATATGTCTCCGCCGACGATTAAAGTTGTAAAGTTATCAGAAGAAATGGAGAAAATTTCTGAAATCGATGGGAATCATACGATTGTTAAAGTGTCGTTTGATTTAAAGATAGATAATCTTGTAAACTCTAAACTTGTACAAATTGTTTCAGTTGATCATGCGAAACAAATGGTAAATAAATTAATGCAATTATCTGGTGAAGTAGAAGAAACAGTCGAACCAGCAGAAGTAGTGGAAACTGAGATTGTAGAAGAACAAGTTGAAAAAGAGCATTTAACACAAGAAGAGAAAGATGTACTTGGTGAAATTGCAAATATTTCAATTGGTTCCGCTTCAACAGTATTGTCAACGCTTTTAAATCAGCCAGTTACAATTAGTACACCAAATGTGGAAGCAATCAATGTTCGTCATTATGATGGAGTACCAGTGCCATTTGTTATTTTAAATGTCGACTTTGTTGAAGGGCTAAAGAATGAGAATGTATTCGTATTTACGAAAGATGTCGCCTTAACAATGGTAGATTTAATGATGATGGGAACAGGGGAAGTTGATCCGGAAAAAGAGCTTACTGAATTAGAACTGAGCGGTATTAAAGAAATTATGAACCAAATGATGGGTCATGCTGCTACGGCGATGTCAGAAATGTTCCAAGAAAAAATGGACATGACGCCGCCAAATGTTAAATTTGTAACGTTAAAAGAAGAAATGGAGTATTTGGGAGAGTCAATGGAAGTGGACGAACTCGTTCAAATTACGTTCAATCTTGAAATTGGTGATCTGCTTCAATCGAAAATGTATCAAATTTTGCCAATTTCTGAAGCGAAAGAAATGGTAAGGCGACTTCTGTATCCAATGGTGGAAGAAGAAGAGATTGCCACAGAAGAAATTGAAGAAGAAAAAATTGTAGAACCAGTTGTGCAACCTATTGAATTTAAAGAAGTAAAACAAATGGAACCAGTATATATGGACACGTCCATTCTACAAAATGTAGAAATGAATGTGAAATTTGTATTTGGAAGTACAGTGAAAACGATTCAAGATATATTAAGTTTACAAGAAAATGAAGCAGTTGTGCTAGATGAGGATATTGATGAACCAATTCGTATTTATGTAAATGATGTATTAGTGGCGTATGGTGAACTTGTAAATGTAGATGGATTTTTCGGAGTAAAAGTGACGAAATCACTATAAGGCATTGAAATAGGAGTTTGAACTAGTAGATGAAAAACGTAAAGTTTTTTCTAATGAGTTGGCTAAGCATACATGTATGCTTGTTCTTCCCCTTGCAAAGTCAGGCTGAGGAACAAATTGAGTCAGATCAAAAAATAAATGAAGTGAATGTACAAGAAGAAAATAAGGAATCTCAAGAATCGTCAGAACAAGTGGAAACGAAACAAGATGAAGAGAAACAAAAAGAGGAGAAACAAAAAGAGGAGAAACAAAAAGAAGCAGAACAACAAGAAGTAGTAAATAAACAATTGAGTGAAAGAAAGATAGAAACAGAACAGGGAATTATTACAGTAAATAAGCCGGAGCTTAAAGTTGGCGAAGAGGTGCGAATTGCTGTAGAACCAAATGGGAAAAACATTCAAAGTATGAAAGGGATATTGCAGTTACAAAAAAATGGGGAGCAATATGCGCAAGAAAGAATGTTATCTTTTGAGTATGATGAAGAAACGAAGAGCTGGGTTGCTAACTATAAAGCAGGGGATTTTGATTTGCAAGGTGATTGGAATCTTCAGCTCGTTCAAAGTTACAAAGAGAATGAGAAAGAAGAGCTCATAAAAAATGAAGTGAAAGTCCCGCTCATTCGTATTAAAAATGAAACGCCAACTATAGATAAAGAATTGCCAAAGTTACAGAAAGTTACTATTGATGAAGTAAAAGAGAACTTAGTTGAACGAAAACAGGGAGATTCTATACATATACGAGTAAAAGCATCAGATATAGAATCGGTTGTAAAAGAAGTGCGCGTTACATTAAAAGGGAAAGAAAATAAAGAGCTTTCGTTTTTATTAGACTACAACAAGCATGATATGGATTGGCAAAAAGTATTTGAAATAACAGAAGCATTGCCGGCTGGGCCATACGAATTACTTGTAGAGATAATAGATGCAGCAGGTAATAAACTTGTTGAGGAAAGTGAATATACCATTTCTGTTTTGGCGCCAAAAAATGAAGATGATAAAAAGATAGAAGAGAAAGAAGATAAATTAGATAATAAACTAGAAAATGAATTAGAAGATAAGAAAGAAAATGAGAAGCAAGAAGATTCCAAAGTCAAAAACCCGGTTCCAGAAGAAAATTTGCCAGTTGTTCAAATTCCGAAGCGAGATGAGAAAGTAAATAAGTTTATAAAAGAACCGTTGAAAGAGAAAGAGGAATTTACTTACGTTATAAAAGAGCCGTTCGAAGACAACAAGGAAGTACATAAGGCGAAGGACCAAAAAGAGAAAAATAACAAACAAGTTGCCTCTAAAAAGAAAGAACAAAAAGAAGAACCGAAAGACAAGAAAGAAGAAAAAGGTGAACAGGGAGTGCAAGCTTCTGATGTGTTTACTATCATGTCAGGTTTATTCGTACTGTTTTTAGTTTTAAAGAGTAATAAAGAATGGGGCTAATTATTTCATAGTAGTGGAGGCGCTTAAATGGAGATTAAACGTACGACAATTGAAGATAAGGCGTTACAACCATTAAAACAGCCTGCAGCTATTTCGGAGCATGGAATCCAGAAAGAACGAAAGCGTAGCAATTTAGTGTTTACTGGACAGTCTAAAATTATTTCGAAAAATAATGAAATAGGCATTTTACTTGCAAGTTTAAGTGATGGAAAGATTATGAAGGAAATGCTTTCTAAAGAGATGGATACAGTGTTACAACTTTTTAAAAAGTTACATACGTTATCTGGAGAAGGTAAGCAAACAGAAAAAATATTTGAACAAGTAATTAGAAGCCTACAAGGGCTTGTTAAGCAGGCGCATATAAAAGAACTTCCTTTGTTAGATGGAACATATGATTTCGCTGAAGTACAACTATCATTTGGTAGAAAAGTACATATTCCGTTACTAGATGTGAGTGCACTTATCTCTAGAGTGGAAAGTGATTCTTCAGAAGGAAATATAAATTTGATGGTAACGGTTATTACTGCTTATATAACGAAATTGTCTAACGAAACAATTTTAATTAGTGTTACAGACCGCATTGCTAAAGATCGGGATGTAAGTGTATGGAGAGCGCTTGCGGAAATGAACATGACACAATTATCACAGGCATTGAAACAAACGATGCAAGAACATAAATGGTCTATGACGCTTCTTTTTCTCTTTATATGGATTGTCGGTATTATTTTAATTCGAGTTATGTAAAAAGGTCGTCACTCCATTGTGACGACCTCTTTTATATTTTTTCGTAGAAGAATGTATCAAATCGCTGAAGATTGTAACGCTCGGGTGTTAAAATTTGTTCCGTACTACCAACAAATAGTACACCGCCTTTTCGTAAAGAACGACTAAATTTTTCGTAAAGTTTTACTCTTGCTTCTTCTGTGAAATATATCATTACATTGCGACAAATAATCAAATCATAATTTGTATCGAATGACTGCATTAAAAGGTCATGTTGTTTAAACGAGACGTTTTGTTTAATGTTTTGATGCAATGAATATAGATCATTTTCTTTTGTGAAATGACGTTCTTTCAAATCAGTAGGTAATTCCTTTAAAGAACGTTCTGTATATTGACCGCGTTTTGCGGTTTCTAAAATATGAAAATCAAGATCTGTTGCTTGAATTTCAAAACGAAATGGAGCAAGATGCTTCGATAAAATTAAAGAGAGTGTATACGGTTCTTCACCAGCAGCGCAAGCGGCACTCCATACCTTTAATTTTCCGCTATTTTGTTCGAGTAATTTTGGTAGTGCTTTCGACTCTAAAGTTTGCCATCGTTCTTTATTTCTAAAAAACTCTGAAACGTTAATTGTAATATAGTCAATAAAATTTAAAAATAAATTTTGATCAGCGCGTAATTTGTTTAAAAAATTAGTGTAGTTTTCGAAGCCTTTTCTCGAAATGAAAGCATCGATTCTACGGCGCATTCTATCTTGTTTATATGAAGCGATGTCCATATTGAATTGTTGTTTAAAACTCGCGATAAAATGATCATAATCTTGTTCAATTATCATATTTACAATGGGCACAATAATGATATTGTGCCTCCCCCTTTACATCATACGAATTTTTTGTTCAAAGCTTTTTTTCATTTGCTTTTCATGTAATCCTGGTAAATCATAAATGACAGCATCAATACCTGCTTCTTTTGCAACATCGACAGGGATGACAGATGTATGTTTGTCCCCATTATAAAAACAGAGAACTAAATCAGTGTCTTCAATAATTTGTTTAACAAAAAACATATAATCTGATCGGTAAATGGAGTCAGAAGGATGATCAAAAGCAACATATTCGGCTCCGTGTTTTTTTAAGTAATCAACGACTTCTTGGAATTCATCTGTAATTGCTTGCAATGGTTGCAGCGTGTAAAGGCATAAATTTTGAGCGAGTCTTTCATTCTCAACGAAAAAACGAAGAACCTCATTTTCAATAGATTTATAACATAATATGTAAATTTTATGTTTGTGAGCATAGTCAGTTAAAAATTTTTTAATTTCTTCTTGATCTAATGCTGTTAATTGATTTGAACCACAAAGGAAAATATTCATAGAATTGTGCCACCTCATGCTAAATTGTAACATATCTTTTATAAAAAATAACTGCAAAATATTACTGTTCAGAGTATAATTATAAATAACTGGATTTTACGATTAAGTTTAGGAAGAAATAAAAAAATAAATAGGTGATATATATGCTACGTTCTATCTCGCATAATCCAATTTTATCGCATATACCGCCTGCTACTCAAATGCCGAAAGAAGCAAATGTCAGAACAGGACTTGCATTTTCGGATAATTTGCATGCAGATCCGAAAAAAGATAAATTACTAGAACAAATGGAAGCGTTTGTCGATAATATTGGAGAAATTAAAGAGAAAATTGAAATGGAATTAACGCTTGATAATGTAATGGAATACAAAAATACAGTAAAATCATTTTTGAATTTCTACGTTGATAATGTATTGCAGTATAAAGATGTCATGTCTCGTCACCCACGTTACGGATATTCACAGAAAATGACGATTGTGAAACAGGCAGAAATGGGATTGAATGAATTAGAAGATGTTATGAATTTAATTAACACGAAAACAGGACATTTAGAAATGTTAAATCAAATTGGAGAAATCCATGGCTTAATTGTAAATTTAGTCTTGTAAAAGGAAGGAAGCTATATGTACATACAATTATATGAAAAGCTTGTTATTATACAAAAAGCGTATGAAAATATTCAAGCGCTTGGAGAGCAAATATATGAGAATTTAAAAAATAAAAATGTAAATGCAGTTCAAAAGTTACAAGTAGAGCAATTGCAGTACATTGATGGTTTAAAAGGGTTATCAAGCTCATTTGAAGAAATGGTTGTTCAGTTCTGTAAAGAACAAGGAGTTGAATCGTTTCGTGTAAGTGCGTTATTTTCGTATTTTTCTCAAGAAGAAATTGAAAAAATGAAAGAATTACAAAAAAACGTAACTGAATTAGAAGAGAATGTAAAAATGATTCTTTTGAAAAATCAATATTACTTAAACGTACTATTAAAAACTACAGAAAGTATTGTGGATTCTGTTTCTGAATATAATTTAGAGCGAAACAATAATTCGCAAATCTTTATGAACGAACTATTGTAAAGGAGAAGTGAAGCTTTATGAGATTATCTGATTATAATACACCGCTATCGGGCATGTTAGCGGCTCAAATGGGGTTACAAACAACGAAACAAAACTTGTCTAATATTCATACACCGGGTTATGTGCGTCAAATGGTGAATTACGGATCTGTTGGAGCAAGCAATGGTCATACGCCAGAACAGAGAATTGGTTACGGTGTACAAACGCTAGGTGTTGACCGTATTACTGATGAGGTAAAGACGAAGCAGTTTAATGATCAATTATCTCAACTCTCTTACTATAACTACATGAATTCGACTTTATCACGTGTAGAGTCTATGGTTGGAACGACAGGAAAGAATTCATTATCTAGTTTAATGGACGGTTTCTTTAATGCCTTTCGTGAAGTAGCAAAAAATCCAGAGCAACCAAACTACTACGATACATTAATTTCTGAAACTGGGAAGTTCACAAGTCAAGTGAATCGTCTTGCGAAAAACTTAGATACAGTGGAAGCACAGACAGCAGAAGATATTGAGGCGCATGTTAATGAATTTAATCGTCTTGCTGCTAGTTTAGCAGAAGCGAATCATAAAATTGGACAAGCAGGTACACAAGTGCCGAATCAACTTTTAGACGAAAGAGATCGCATCGTTACAGAGATGTCTAAGTATGCAAACATCGAAGTATCTTATGAATCTATGAATCCTAATATCGCGAGTGTTAGAATGAATGGTATTTTAACAGTAAATGGACAAGATACATATCCACTTCAATTAAATAAAGAAAAAGACCCAATGTCAGTTGAGATTTACGGTTCAGAGATCTCTGTAACTAGCGGGGCGATAAAATCAGCGATTGATACGAAAGCGAAGATTGTTGAATATAAAAAAAATCTCGAAGACTTAATGAGTTCGATGAAAAATCAAGTGAATACAGTGATGGGAAAAGATTTCTTCGTTGGAGATTATGCGAAGGATATGAAGTTAAATCCAGAATTCCAAAAAGATGTTTCGAAAATGAAAATGTCTGCTGAAACAGCAAATAAACTAGCAGCAGTTACAGATGACGATTATAAAGAAGGGCTTTCTTATAAACAAGCATTAGACCAATTTATAGTTCGTGTTGCATCTGATAAAAGTGCAGTAAATGGTTATCAAAAAATTCATGGCGACTTACTAGAAGGTATTCAACAAGAAAAAATGAGCGTTGAAGGTGTAAATATGGAAGAGGAAATGGTAAATTTAATGGCCTTCCAAAAATATTTCGTCGCAAACTCTAAAGCTATTACTACGATGAATGAAGTGTTTGATAGTCTATTTTCGATTATTCGATAAGTGATAATAATTGATTGGAAATATATAAGGAGGAGATAGAAATGAGAGTATCTACATTTCAAAATGCAAACTGGGCAAAGAATCAGTTAATGGATTTGAATGTGCAACAACAATACCATAGAAACCAAGTAACTTCAGGGAAGAAAAATCTTCTTATGAGTGAAGATCCACTTGCAGCGAGTAAATCATTTGCGATTCAACATTCATTGGCGAATATTGAACAAATGCAAAAAGATTTAGCTGACTCAAAAAATGTATTAACACAAACTGAGAATACTTTACAAGGTATTTTTAAATCTTTAACGAGAGCAGATCAATTAACGGTACAGGCATTAAATGAGCCAAATGGTGAAAAAGAATTGAAAGCCATCGGTGCAGAGATTGATCAAATTTTAAAACAAGTTGTATATTTAGCGAATACGAAAGAGCAAGGTCGTTATATTTTCGGTGGTGATAGTGCAGAAAAGTCACCATTTACAGAAGATGGTACGTACCAGGGCGGAAAAAATGATGTGAACTGGCAACTAAATGATGGTTATGAATTAAAAGCATTCCGTAATGGAGAAGCATTATTATCACCGGTTATAAAAACGTTAAAACAGATGAGCGAAGCGATGCAAAAAGGTGACCAAAAAGCGTTACAACCGTTATTAGGAGAAAACAAGAAAAATTTAGATGGCATCATTAACCGTACGACTGAAGTTGGTTCAACAATGAACACAATGGAGACGTTTAAAACAATTTTAAGTGAGCAAAACTTAGCGCTTCAAGAAAACCGTAAAGAAATTGAGGATGTTGATTTAGCGGTCGCAATTTCTGACTTGGCATATATAAATGCAACATATGAAGCGACGCTTAAAGCGGTTAGTACGATGAGTAAAACGAGTATTTTAGACTACATGTAATCTATAGGGAGTGAGAAAAATGGCAGGAACAACGATGACAGGTATTGGTGGTAGACAACAAATTTGGAACCTCGGAAATAATATGATCGATACTTCTAACTTCGTCGAATTAGAAATGAATGCTTTAGATATGAGGAAAACACCATATACGAAAGAAAAGAATGACCTTACAAATGATAAACTACTATATACAAGTTTAAAATCAGAATTTAGTTCTTTTACACAAACTTTTAAAAACTTAGCGGCTTTTAAAGGGAATGAGAAAAAGGTAACAACATCACAAGACGGTTATATTAATGTAAAAGCAGATGGTGGTGCGATTGCTGGTACTTTTAATATGACAATTACACAGCTTGCACAGCGTCATCAAATAGCTTCAAATGAAATTAAAGATATAAATGCAAAGCTTCCTAAAGATGAAACATTAAAACTAGGTGGTAAAGAACTAAAAGTAACAACTGATATGACATATAAAGATTTAATTAATAAGATTAATGATGGAGATTATGGCGTATCAGCTTATACACTTGGAAATAAAATTTTCATGACCTCGAAAAAAGAGGGAACAGATGGACAGATTAAGTTTGAGGCGAGCACATCTACACTATTTCAAGATATGGGTTTAGCTAAGGCGGATGGCACAGCGCTCAATACAATCAATGAAGCACAAAATGCTATGTATACTATTAATGGTATCAAAGGGGAAGGTTCTACTAATACAATTGAAGCTCTTCCTGGTGTGAAAATTGAGTTGTTAAAGGTAACTGAGCCGAAAGTAGAAGGAGCGCCAGATGCTGGTGCAACAACAGATCCAAAAGCAAAAGGTATAGATCTAAAGTTTACAGTAAATGACTCAAACGTAACAGACGCATCGAATGTTATTAAAAAAATGGTAGCTGATTATAATAAAGCTGTTTCTACAGTAGATATCTTTGCTGGAAAAGGTGGAGCTTTTCAAGGTCAAGCTATTATGCAAAGTGTACGTCAGGCAATGAACAATGTCGTAACATTTTCTCAAGATGGCAATTATTTATTCACATTTGGTATTCAATTAAAGCAAGATGGAACGATGGAAGTTAATGATGAAAAATTAACACAAGCATTAAAAGAAAAACCAGATGCAGCGAAGCAATTTTTCTTTAGTTCTAACGGTTTAGGAAAAATGATGGAAGAACCGCTTGATAAACTATTTGGTGATAAAGGTGTAGTCGGCGAGAGAGTTAAAAACATTGACTCACGTGTAAGTGATTTAGATAAAAAGATTAAAGATATTGAGACGCAAAACTTGCAAAAACAAGATGAAATTGTGAAGAAGTATCAAAAGCTAGAGAGTACATTAGCAGCGCTTGATAGCCAACTAAAAACAATTAAAGCAATGACAAAACAAAAAAGTGATGATTAATGAAAGTTGAGGAAGTGATCGTATGCAAGCATGGCAACGTTATATGCAAAATGATATTATGACGAGTAATCCGATTAAAAATACAATTTTTATTTATGAAAGATGTATTGTAGAGTTTCGTAATTTAGAAGAACTTTTACATACTTTTAAACTACAAGAAGGGGACGCACTTCTTGAAAAATTAGAACGTATTTTTGAAGAACTAAAACTTCAATTAAATCCTGAAATTACGAAAGATTTATATGATAGTCTCTATGGTTTATATGATTGGATTAGCATTCAAATTCAAACGATGAAAGTAACGCGTGAAGCGAAAGATATTGATGCAATTGTGAAAGTGTTACAAGATTTAATAGACGGTTACCGCGGAGCACTTGAAAATGAACAATGATATTTATCGGACGTTTGTCAGCTGTTTTAATGAAATCGGTGAATTGCAAGTGTCAGACAGAGAGTTTGCTGAGAAGAGTGAGATGTTAAATCGCTGGATGATGACATTGGATGAAGAAACGCGTGCGCAAGTTGCAGCAGAAGTAAGCCCGTTCATTATTAAGGCAGCTCAGCATATTCGGGATAGGCAAAAGATTTTGGAAGAAATGATTATGACAAATGATGGGCGAATGAAGGCTAATTCATTTTACGGTAAATATTAATAATAACGTTTGGAAACAGATTCCCCTTTTAAAAGGGGGTCTATTCCTTCGTTTACATAAAGAACGCCGCTGATTGAGGTTTCATTTTATGACTGTGATGAAAAAATAATAGTAATCTAAATAATAGAAAAATGGACTTTAGTTTGTAGTTTATCTATTGAAATGTTCTATAGATTACTATGTGTATACAGTTTTTTGCATTCTTTTTTATATTTTTGTATTTTTCTAAAGACAACAATGAAAAAATGGAATAAAATATGTAAGGGTACATAATAGTAAATATTTTAATAAACGCATATAAGAAAATAAATAATGAAGTGAAACTTCTATCAGTGGATCATTACGTTAGAAAAGGAAGGGTGTGGAATATGCCAGATTTAGTGAGTGATGTAAGCCATTATATGAATTATTTAGTGACGAAACGAAATACTGTTTCTAGTAATATTGCAAATGCGAATACACCTGGCTATAAAGCACAAGATGTAACATTTGCTGAGCAGATGAATAAAAGTAGTGCCTTATATAAAAATAATGCGGCTGATTTAAAGAGCAATCCAGATTTATATCAAACGAATGAAATGCACTTACCGACAGTAAATACGAAAAATACATATGCAAAGATTCAAACAAAATCAATGCAAACGAATAAAGACGGAAATAGTGTGGATGTAACGACAGAAATGCTAGATTTAATGAAAGCAAATCAGTTATACGGTATTTCAATTAACGCAATTAATACACAATATGCAATTAACCAAGCGGCACGCGGACGTTAAAAGTAGAAGGAGAGACAACGGATGTTTCAGGCAATTAATGCAAGTGGCTCAGGGCTAACGACAGCGAGAAAGTGGATGGAAGTTACTTCTAACAATATTGTAAATGCAAATACGACGGCGGCTCCGGGGGCAGATTTATATGAGCGTCGTAGTGTGGTGTTAGAATCAAACAATAGTTTTGCAAGTATGTTAGATGGGGCTCCTACTAATGGAGTAAAAATAAAAAGTATTGAAGCAGACAAAACGGAAAATTTAGTGTATGATCCGACGCATCCGCACGCAAATGAAGAAGGATATGTACGTTATCCAAATATTGATGTAACTGCTGAAATGACGAATGTAATGGTTGCTCAAAAAATGTATGAAGCGAATACGAGTGTATTAAATGCGAATAAAAAAATGCTTGATAAAGATTTAGAAATCGGCCGAGGATAAGGGGGAAAATCGTAATATGAAAATTCAACCAATGTTACATACACAACCATTTGGAGCAATTCAGTCAATTGGTGCACCGAAAACTTCTCAAACATCTGTAGCTCCGGAGAAAAAGTTTATTGATTTATTGGAAGATATGAATCAAACGCAAAACAATGCACAAACAGCAGTATATGATTTACTAACTAAAGGGGTAGGAGAAACACATGACGTTTTAATTCAGCAAAAGAAAGCTGAGTCTCAAATGAAAACGGCTGCTCTCGTACGTGATAATCTTATTGAAAATTATAAGTCACTAATTAATATGCAAATTTAGGAAAGTGGACGGGTGTGTTTAAATGGAAAAGATGAAAAATGTTATCCAATCGTTAAAAACGTGGCATAAGTTAGTAATCGGTGCTGCGCTTTTAGCGATTGTAACAGGAGCACTTTTATACTTCACCTTGCCAGATAAATATGTTGTTGTATATCAAAATTTAAATGATGCAGATAAACAAGAGATTACAGCAGAATTATCGAAGTTAGGTGTCGATTACCAATTAGCGGCCGATGGTTCAATTCGTGTGCAAAAGAATGATGCTCCATGGGTTCGAAAAGAAATGAATGGGATGGGCTTACCGTTTAATTCGAAAAGCGGTGAAGAAATTTTATTAGAAAGCTCTCTCGGTTCAAGTGAACAAGATAAAAAAATGAAGCAAATTGTCGGTACGAAGAAGCAATTGGAACAAGATATTGTAAGAAACTTTGCGACAGTTGAAACGGCAAATGTTCAAATTACATTGCCTGAAAAAGAGACGATTTTTGATGAAGAAAAAGCGAAAGGAACAGCGGCGATTACGGTTGGAGTGAAACGTGGACAATTGTTAACGGCTGATCAAGTTGCAGGTATACAGCAAATGATTAGTGCAGCGGTTCCTGGTGTGAAAGCAGAAGAAGTAAGTGTTATTGATAGTAAAAAAGGTGTTATCTCAAAAGGAGCAGATGAAGCACATTCTAGTAGTTCCTCTTCTTATGAGAAAGAAGTAGAGATGCAGCACCAACTTGAAGGTAAATTAAAGCAAGATATTGATGCAACGTTAATGACGATGTTTAAACCGAATGAATATAAAGTGAATACGAAAGTATCTGTAAACTACGATGAAGTTACACGTCAGTCAGAGAAGTATGGTGATAAAGGTGTACTTCGTAGTAAACAAGAGCAAGAAGAAAGCTCTACTGCGCAAGAAGGGGCAGATACGAAGCAAGGTGCTGGTATTACAGCGAACGGTGAAGTGCCAAACTACGGTACGAACAATAATCAAAATGGTAAAGTTGTCTACGATAATAAAAATGGCAACAAAATCGAAAACTATGAAATAGATAAAACAGTTGAAACAATTAAGAAACACCCAGAATTAACGAAAACAAATGTTGTTGTATGGGTAGATAATGATACGTTAGTAAAACGAAGAATTGATATGACTACTTTCAAAGAAGCAATTGGAACAGCGGCAGGACTTCAAGCTGATCCGAACGGTAACTTTATAAATGGTCAAGTTAACGTTGTAACTGTTCAGTTCGATCAGCCGAAAGCTGAAAAAGAGAAAGAGCCAGAAAAAAGTGGTATGAACTGGTGGTTATTCGGTGGAATTACAGCTGGCTTATTAGCAATCGGTGGTCTAGTATGGTTCTTATTAGCAAGACGTAAGAGAAAGAAAGAAGAAGAGGAATATGAAGAATACTTAGCAGAAGATGAAGTGGCTGCAAGTAATGAAAGTATCTTGGAAATTCCTGAAGAAAAAATAGTGCCAGAGCCAAAACCTGAACCAGAAGAACCGAAAGAACCAACGTTAGATGAACAAGTGCAGGATGCTACGAAAGAACATGTAGAAGGTACTGCAAAAGTAATTAAAAAATGGTTAAACGGACAGTAAGGGAGGAACAACGATGTTAGATGAAATCTCCTCCAAAGAAAAAGCTGCCATCCTCATTCGTACATTAGACGAAGGGGTGGCAGCAAAAGTCATTGAATATATGACAGCTGAGGAAAAAGAAGTATTACTTCGTGAAATTGCGAAGTTTCGTGTATATAAACCAGAAACGTTAGAGAATGTACTAGGAGAGTTCTTATATGAACTAAATGTAAAAGAATTGAACTTAGTCACTCCAGATAAAGAGTATATTCGTCGTATATTTAAAAACATGCCAGAAGACGAACTGGAAAAATTATTGGAAGACCTTTGGTATAACAAAGATAATCCATTTGAATTCTTAAATTCACTTACAGATTTAGAACCACTTCTTACAGTGCTTAATGATGAGTCACCACAAACAATTGCAATTATCGCTTCTTATATTAAACCGCAACTTGCGTCTCAATTAATTGAGAGATTGCCAGATCATAAGCGAGTAGAAACGGTAATGGGTATTGCGAAACTAGAACAAGTTGATGGTGAATTAATTAATCAAATTGGTGAGTTGTTAAAAACGAAATTAAATAATATGGCATTTAGTGCAATTAATAAAACTGATGGCTTGAAAACAATCGTAAACATTTTAAATAATGTTTCACGAGGTGTTGAAAAAACAGTCTTTCAAAAACTGGATGAAGTCGATTATGAGTTATCTGAGAAAATTAAAGAAAATATGTTTGTCTTTGAAGACTTACTTGGTCTTGAAGATCTTGCGCTTCGCCGTGTATTAGAAGAAATTACAGATAACGGTGTTCTTGCGAAAGCACTTAAAATTGCAAAAGAAGAAATTAAAGAGAAATTATTTACATGTATGTCTTCAAACCGTAAAGAGATGATTCTAGAAGAATTAGATGGCTTAGGACCGCTTAAGATGACGGATGCTGAAAAAGCGCAGCAAACGATCACTGGTACAGTGAAAAAGCTAGAGAAAGAAGGAAGAATTATCGTTCAAAGAGGTGAAGAGGATGTCCTTATTTAAAAACAGAATTCCGAAGAATTCTGTTTCTTTTTCTGAAGAAACGTATGAATTACAATTTCCAAAACCAGCTTCAGTCCAAATAGAAGAGGAAGAATTACAAGCAGATCATGCAGAGCTTCGCGCCCAGCAAGAATCATTACATATGGAAATGAATCAGCTAAGGCAAGAGCAGCAAATGCTAGAACGAGAGCGTCAGCAGTTATTACAAGATAAAGAACAATTTCAAATGCATATTCATGAACAAATGGAACAGATGGAAGCAGCGCGTGTGCAGTTTCAAAAAGAACAACAAGAAATAGCATATGAATGGACAGAGTTATTATGGGATCAATCATTTCATTTAGCAGAAAAAATCGTGAATCAAGCGGTAGATTCACGATTGCTTGATGTGCTACCTATTTTAACTGGCATCGTGCAAACATTGCCAACTTCGTTTGAAAAATTAATCATTACAGTACATCCAGAAACGTTTGAACGTATTCAAGAAGAGAAGGAGAATACGAAAGAATATTGGTTACTACAATTAGTAGAATGGAAATATGATTTCTCCCTGCAGTTTGGTGAATTTGTTCTGGAAGAAGAGAAAGAGTTCTTTGAATTTAAATTTGCACCTATATTTGCGAAACTTCGTCAGAAATGGGAAGAAGAGAAGTTATTTGAGGAGCAAAATGTATGAGCCGCCTGTTAATGAATGAGAACGAAAAATGGAATAAGTTCATTGAAACACCGCTGTATACGAAAGTAGGCAAAGTTCATAGTGTACAAGAACAGTTTTTCGTAGCAAAAGGGCCGAAAGCGAAGATCGGAGATGTTTGCTTCGTTGGAGAACATAACGTCTTATGTGAAGTGATTGCCATTGAAAAAGAAAATAATATGCTACTTCCATTTGAACAGACAGAAAAAGTATGTTATGGAGATTCAGTGACACTAGTTTCAGAAGATGTTGTTGTACCACGTGGTAATCACTTGCTCGGAAAAGTGTTAAGTGCAAATGGTGAAGTGTTAAATGAGAAAGCTGAAAACATTCCATTACAGAAAATAAAACTAGATGCACCGCCTATACATGCATTTGAACGTGAAGAGATTACCGATGTATTTGAAACAGGAATAAAATCAATTGATTCTATGCTAACAATTGGTATCGGTCAAAAGATTGGTATTTTTGCTGGGTCAGGTGTTGGTAAATCTACTTTACTTGGAATGATAGCAAAAAATGCAAAAGCTGATATAAACGTTATTAGTTTAGTAGGAGAACGTGGCCGGGAAGTAAAAGACTTTATTCGAAAAGAGTTAGGCGAGGAAGGTATGCGAAAAAGCGTCGTTGTTGTAGCGACGTCAGATGAAAGTCATCTTATGCAACTTCGTGCAGCGAAACTCGCAACGTCTATTGCTGAATACTTCCGTGATCAAGGTAATAACGTATTACTTATGATGGACTCTGTTACTCGTTTTGCCGATGCACGAAGAAGTGTTGATATTGCTGTTAAAGAGTTACCGATTGGTGGTAAAACACTATTAATGGAAAGTTATATGAAGAAGCTGTTAGAGCGGTCCGGTAAAACACAAAAGGGATCTATAACAGGTATTTATACGGTGCTTGTTGATGGGGACGATTTAAATGGTCCTGTACCAGATTTAGCACGTGGTATTTTAGATGGACATATCGTATTAAAGCGTGAGCTTGCAACGCTTAGTCATTATCCTGCAATTTCAGTATTAGATTCAGTAAGTAGGATTATGGAAGAAATCGTTTCACCACATCATTGGCAACTTGCAAATGAAATGAGAAAGATTTTATCAATTTATAAAGAAAATGAATTGTATTTTAAGTTAGGAACGATTCAAGAAAATGAAGAAAATGCTTATATTTTTGAATGTAAAAATAAAGTAGAAGGCATAAATACATTTTTAAAGCAAGGCCGATCGGATAGTTTCCCATTTGATGATATCGTTGAAGCGATACACCATATAGTATAAGGCCTCTGCCCAAGAGGTCTTATTTTTTTGTTTTTTAATATTTCACAGATTTTTTTGGAAAAAAACTATATAATAGAAAAAGAGAACGTTATAATAGGAAGGGGCTATGAAAACAGGTGGATAAACAGCAGTACGACACAATAAAATTGCAAATAAATCAAGAAAAAGAGCATATTTTAAAAGAAGTGTATGAATTAACAGCTGAAAAAAGAAAAATAGAACAAAAAAAAGAATATGATTTATATGTTGTGAAATCGCGTAGTAAAGTCGTACAAACTGGGCAACGTATTATGGCTGGCATGCTTTCTTCACATACGTTTTCACCTGAAAGAATAGAAGAATGGAATCGAAAAATTAAAAAAACAGAAGGTTTTATTCAAAAAAATGAAAGCCTTTTAGAGCAAGTAAAAGAAAAAGAACGTGTCATTGATGAGATGTATCAAGAAGATTGCAGAAAGCTTGCGAAAGCACAAGAAAAGCTGGAAGAAAAAATGCTTCTGGATTTGAAAATGTGTATGAATGGATGAGGTGAATGTAGTGATACAGTCTGTATTACCGGTGCAACAAAGTTTACCTCCGCAAAAAGAAAAAGGGCTAGAAGTACAATCGAAAAATGAAGATTCTTCATTCGATCGTACGATGAGAATCGAAAATAAAAAGCAGCCGAAAACGGAGAAAACGAAACGAGAAGAAGCACCAAAAGAAGAGAAAAAAGAATATAACCTTTCTAAACCATCGGTAACGAAAGAAGAACCAATTGTAAAGAAAGAAGAAAAAAAAGAGACAGAACAGTTGTTATTAGCTGTATCTGAGCAAATGGTTGCAATTGAGCAATTACATGTGCAGCCGGAATTGTTATATCAATACATACAAAAAATACAAGAGTTATATAAAGAATATGGCAATATTAAACTTAATGAATTACCTGCAGCTGAATTACAACAATTACAAGAACTTCTTTCAAATATGAATATCAAAAATGCTATATGTTTAGAAGATACAATGCAAATGGTATTAGACAAAATGAAGATGCCAGAGCAAACGATGCAAGCATTGAAGGTTGTAGAAACAGAAACTTGTAATATTGCAAAGGAACAAGAAGAGTCTAAAGAGGTAGATCTTCCGAAACTTGAGAGCGATGATGCAAAGGTAGAGTTGCCAGAAGTTGATGCATTAAACGATTCGAGCTCTGCAGGTGCAGAATTATTAAATAAAACGACGAGTACCGAACAAGTAGGGAAATCAAATAGTGGTGCTGAGAAAGTTTCATTACCTGACTTAGGAAAGAAAATGGAAGCGCAAGTAGAAGCGCTGCAAAAATTTGTAGTGAAACAAGAACGTGTTTTATTCCAGTTAAATCCAGAAAAACTTGGTACATTAACAGTGTTTATGAAAAAACACGGAGATCAAATTGACGTTCACGTAGAAATGGAAAAACACGATGCGAAAAAACGTGTTGAAATCATTTTTGATGAATTGAGATTAAAGTTAAAAGAAAAAGAAATCAATATTCAAATTAGCTATTCAGATAAAGATGAAAATCGTAAAGAACAGCGAGAACAAGAGCAAAGGCAAAAACAGAAATTAGCAAATACAAATCATGAAAAACAACAATCAACAGAATTTGCGGGATTATTGGAGGAATAAAGCGTGCCAACAGTTGGATTAAATACAACGAGTACAAATCATATTCCGTTACAAGCAGGAGCGCAAAAAAGTAATGTACCTGTTAATGGTGTACAATCGCCAGTGCAACAAAGTAATGGAGTTTCAGCAGGAGCGCAAAAGACTCCTGGGGTAATGGGGAAAGATGATTTCCTAAAATTATTTTTATCAAGTTTCCAACATCAAGATCCATTTAATGCGATGGATATGAATCAAATGATGAATCAGACAGCACAGTTATCTCTTATGGAACAAGTACAGAATATGACGAAAGCAGTAGATAAGCTGCAATCAACGATGTATTCAACAGCACTTGATGGTGGAATGAAGTTTTTAGGTAAATACGTAAGAGGTGTTGACGGTGACGGAAACAAAGTAACCGGTCAAGTAGAAACGGTTCGCCTTGCGGAAAATAACGATGTACAGCTCGTTATTAACAATAAAGTTGTATCTCTTCGTTTCGTTGAGAGAGTGTCTGATAAACCGATTGGAGAAACGAACCCAGAAGACGCAAAGAAAGACGATCAAAAAGTAACTGAAGAAGTAAAAACTACAAATTCATAAGGAGTGTCCATACGTTATGATTAAAGCGTTATATACAAGTATTACAGGGATGAATGCAACACAAAATGCATTAAGTGTAACTTCAAATAATATTGCCAATGCACAAACAGTAGGTTATAAAAAACAAAAAGCAATGTTTGATGATTTACTATATAACAATTCGATTGGTGCAAAAGGTGACGGTAAATACGCAGGAACAAATCCGAAAAGTATTGGTAATGGTGTGAAAATGAGTGGTACAGTTACGGATTATAGTGATGGTACAATTACGTTAACAGGTGGCAAAACACAAGCCGCAATGGAAGGTAATGGTTTCTTCGTTGTAGGTGATTCAAAAGGCGGAAATATGGAATTTACTCGTAAAGGTACGTTTGGGATATCTTCAGATTACTATATTACGAATACTGAAGGTCAATACGTGTTTGCATACCCTGCAAATGAGGCAACTGGTGAAGTTGATTTATCTGGAATTCCAGGACCGTTGCAAATTCCAATGGGAACAGCAATTGGTGGTATTCGAACATCGAAAGGGACAATTAAAGGGAATATTCCAACTGGTGAAAAACAAATTACACAAGATTTACCTGTATATGATAATGCGGGAAATACATGGACAATGCGTGTAGAGTTTAAACAAACGAGTGAACATAACTATACATATAAAGTACAAATGCGCAATGACTCGAAAAAAGAAACAGAGTTTAAAGATGTTCCAGGTGCAGGTGGTAATATGACATTTGATGCTGTTGGAAATCCAAATCCGAAAGAGCAAGGAGCCAATATTCCATTTGATGGCGGCTCTATAAAATTAGACTTAAGTCATTTAACAAACCATCCAACAGATAAAACATTATCAGTAACAGACGTAGATGGTAGAGCAGCAGCGACGGTTAAAGATTGCTTCATTGCTGACGGTGGATATGTAATGGTAAAATATTCTGATGGAAGTATGAAATCTGCAGGTCAATTAGCTGTTGCGATGTTCCCGAACGAAGGCGGACTAATGAAAACAGGTAATGGTAACTATACAGCAACGAATACAACAGGTATTTTAGCTCTTGGTGCATCTGGTCAAAACGGTGCAGGTAAAGTACGGGGTGGTGCACAAGAAGGTGCAAACGTAGATTTATCTGTAGAATTCGTTGACTTAATGTTATACCAACGCGGATTCCAAGGAAATGCGAAAGTAATTAAAGTTTCAGATGAAGTATTAAATGAAGTTGTAAACTTAATTCGATAATATATCGTAAGGAAAAAATGTAATGGAGTAGAAAGGGTTTTTTATTCGTATGACAAGACAAGAGCGAATTTTACAATTGCCTTTTTTCGAAAATAAACGTGAACTTGCCGAGCAAGTATTAAAAATAGAACGAGAAGAGCATGTATATTTACCAGATCAATTTGAAATTAAGCAAGTGCCTCCGTATTCATTTGGTGAAAAACAAGCAATCATTGGCCGTATCCATGAGTTTTATTTCATAAGTGTTGGTAGCGATAGCGTTTGGAAGTATCAACTGTTTAAGGATGAGATGAAGTGTCGTGAGTTTTTTGTTATGTTGCCAAATATTACGGATCAGCAAATAGCGTTTTGGTTTAATAACATAGAGTTATTGAAAGGTTCTTAAAAGCACTTTTTAGGTTTTGAGAGAGGACCTGGCGATGTTTTGGAGCGGTTAGTGCCTAATAGAGTCCCGACCGATGTGTAAGACCAGAGATATGTAGAGTTACTAGAGTAGTATGGTAGTGTAAGAAGTGGTAATATAAAAGAGTTTTAAGTTAATTTAAGGTAGTTGTAGTATACAATTAGACTGAATTTCTATAAAAGGAGAGGTGAGGAGGATGGCGCAAAATAAGTATCGCGTTACATTCATTTCGCCGAGTGAGGTTGAGCAGCGGACTGTAATGGCGGCGAATAGTTTGCCAGATTTAATTCGTAAAGTAGAAAGTATTATCGCAGATCCAAACGGTTATTTTGTAAATGATAAAAAAAATAATTGTTATTTTAAAGTGATTAAAGAAAATGTTACGTTTATTCAATATGAGTTACTATTTTCGGATAAGGAAATTCATATTGAAAAATTAAAACATATAGCACCGGTAGTATTAAAACGATTATTCGAAAAAATAAATGACCCGGAATTATATGCACTTGCGCTACTTGATGTTGATATAGCAACGAAAGAATATGTGCTAGCAGAAATGAATTCTGAGTTGAGAATAAGAGTAGAGACCGAGCTTTCGAAAAAATGGGAAGCAATGCCGACGGAAGTTGTAGGAGCACAAGAAGTGTTATTAGAGGCACTTGCTTCGTTTATACAAGATTAATTGTTTTTTAATAAAATGAATCGTTCGACTATCTATATTTTTTATATAGGTAGTTGACTTTTTCGCTTTTATAAAGCTTAATAATTAGATATACGGAATTAATGGAAGGGGAGCGACACCTTTATGTCACAAGCACAAAGTATTTTATTAGAAAGCGGAACAAATGAATTAGAGATTGTTACGTACACTGTTGGTGAAAACCTATTTAGTATTAATGTAATGAAAGTACGTGAAATCATTAATCCATTCCCTGTTACAACTGTGCCAGAATCTCATCATGCAGTTGAAGGTGTTGTTCAAGTACGTGGTGAAATTTTACCTGTTATTAACTTGGCAATGGCTCTTAATTTAAAGTCAACAAAGCCACTTGATCAAACGAAATTTATCATCTCAGAATTAAACCAAATGAAAGTTATTTTCCGCGTTGATGAAGTGCATCGTATTCAACGTATTTCGTGGGAACAAATTGATGAACCAGCTTCATTATCTATGGGACTAGAAGAAACGACATCTGGTATTGTAAAACTAGATGGCAAAATCATCTTACTATTAGATTATGAAAAAATTGTATGTGAAATTAGCGGCACTGGTTATGACAATAAATCAATTGCAGGGTTAGAACAAAAAACGGATCGAGCTGAAAAAGTAATTTATATTGCAGAAGATTCAGCGATGCTTCGCCAAATATTAGAAGAAACATTATCATCAGCTGGATATACGAAAATGAACTTCTTCAGCAATGGTGCAGAAGCGTTAGCACAAATTGAAAAATTAGCGAAAGAGCAAGGCGAAAAAATGTTTGAACATATTCACTTGCTAATTACGGATATTGAAATGCCAAAAATGGATGGACATCATTTAACGAAAGTGGTTAAGGATAGTGAAGTAATGAATCGTTTACCAGTCATTATTTTCTCTTCATTAATTACAAATGAATTATTCCATAAAGGTGAAGCTGTAGGAGCAAATGCTCAAGTAAGTAAGCCAGATATTCAAGAGCTAATTGGTTTAGTTGATAAGTTAGTACTTTAAAAGTTTCTATTTAGCCGGAATAGAAGCTCTAGCCAAGTGTTGAGCGGTCAGTGCTTAATAGAGCCCTATGCGATGTTGAGATATAGGTAACTAGAAGAGCTGGTGTATAACATTTTTCTATTTAGTAGGAATAGAGGAACTACTTATGTAAGGAAGTTTTCAGTGCTTAATAGAGTCTCATGCGATGTGAGTTCAGAGGTATGAAGTAGTTTTAGGTAAGAAGAAGTGAGACTTCGATTGAGGATTTGAAGACTGGGTTTATAACTCTATTCTGTTAGAGAGAGGAAGGAATTAGCCAATGCTACATATGGCTAATTCCTTTTTAGTATTCTATACTTTAAGCTGGTAGAAAAATGAAAGGTTTCTGGGGTGTTTGGTGCTGTATGTATGAAAATTCTTCATTTGAAGATTTTTGATTTAAAAATATAAGCAAACGCATTTTCAATGGTTATTTTATTAATATTTCGTGGTAGCGCAAATTTTTTCGGTGAAAAAATATTCAAAATACCATATAATATAATTAAATGTAATTAATATGCAATTTTGCATATTAATAAAAAACATTTTCCAAATTTTTATACTTTCTATACATTTTTGTATGTTTATTATTTGACAGATAATTTCGAACTGTTATAATATGGATATGTAAAAATTGCTATTTTCTTAAAAGACATGGGAGTCAGATGAGAATTGTGAAAGGATGAGGGGGAGTGGCACAGATTATGTATCACCACACAGCAATTAATGTATTAGGTCTTTTACAAAACATGTCAAATAATAAAATGAACGATATGCAACTAGAGGTGGAATTTAAAAAAATAGAAAAAGAATTCCAAGTAAAGTATGAAGAATTAGTTGATTTACATAATAGAATGGTATTATTTCAAATAGATATAGAAAAAAATGGCGGGATGCGAGCATATGAAAAATCAGCAATTACATGGCTGAAGTCTGAACTAGAGCTACTGTATGAAGTGTATCAATTTTGTCAACGTCACGGTTTAAACATTTTAAATATTTCAAAATACGTAAGTAAAAATGAACTAAATCTTTTTCCAAAAACAGAAAGTCAATTGCAAAATACGTATTATAAATTGAAAAAACGTGAAATACCGTTTGAAAATATCGAAAAACAAAAACCAGGACGAAAGCGAAAATATATACCAGTAAAAGAGACAATCGTTGCAAGAAAACAAAAAAATGAGTACGAATTAAAAGAAGAAATCCAGCATAAAGAGGATGAAAAAAATCTTGTAACAGTTATATCTGGTATCGTTGATAACTTTGAAACAATTAATCAATGTAGTGAAAGGAAAGAAGACGAACTACATCAGTTTATGGAAGGTATTTATAAGCTTTCTAGCATGGCAGCAGGGCGTTCTAGAGAAGCAAAGAATACACGTAGCTTAGAAGGTGAATTGCAGTCGTTACAACTAGAAAATGAAAGGCTAAAACGAGAGAAAGAAGAGCTTGTACAAGACATTAAAGGCATGACGCAGCTTTTAATTCATTTCATTACAAGTTCTGATATCGATCAAATTCGTAAATTACCAACTTTCGTACAAGATTGTAAAATGGAATTACATAAACTAGGGCTATATAATGCACAAGACGGTAAAATGAAAATAATGGTTGACCGTAGCGGACAAGTTATGACCGTAACACAGTAATAAAATTTGGGTACAAAATAAAAGGGAAATACATATAAACTATGTATTTCCCTTTTATTTTGTATGGAATCGTTCCAAAGAAGGAAGATTCATTTTTATGATTGTAGTAGTTTAGAAACCATTTGCGGTATTTGATTTGCTTGTGAAACCATACTAAGCGCAACTTCAGTTAATAATTTGAACTTTAAAAAATCACTCATTTCCTGCGCCATATCTGCGTCTTCAATTCGAGATGCAGCATCTGTTAACGCCATACTTTGGCTATTTAAATTTTCAATATTAAACTGTAAACGATTTATCATTGCACCAAGGTCGGCACGATGAATTGACACACTTTGCAAAGCCTCTTCAATTTTACGGATTGCCGCTCTTGCTTCTTGTTCTGTTGAAATCTTGATGTCATGTTGTGTAGGGGAAGGGGGAATAGATTTTGATATATGTACCGTATGACCGATATCGTCTAATGTAATAGCGCGGTTTTGACCGTCAAATACAGATAAATCATTAAACTCAGTCGTCTCACCAATATAGCCAATTTGTTCTGTTAAAGACTGAAACTCTTTATTCAGCGAATCACGGTTTTTATTTGAATTTGTACCGTTTGAGGATTGAACGGCTAAATCACGCATACGCTGTAAAATATTTGTCACAGTTTGAAGGGCAGCTTCCGCCGTGCGAAGCATCGATATCGCATCCTCATTATTACGAATCGCCACACGCATACCACTCGCTCTCGCATGCATACGAGTCACAATTGCAATATTAGCGGGATTATCAGAAGCGTTGTTCAACTTCTTACCAGTCGCCAAATGCTCCATCGCAACATTCATACGCTTCTCATTCTCATACAACGACTGCCTAGCATTCATACTCAAAACATTCGTACCAATACGCATAATAGACACTCCTTATAGATTGATATAGTCAGTGTTCTAAAGCTAATAAAAGGTCATGAAAAGATAAAAAGGCTTATGCTTATTTGCTATTTGTGTTTTAGCATAAGAGGGGATCAAGATAAGCACTAACCGCTTCTATGCACCGCAGATGCTCTCTTCCATCAAAAAAAGGAAGTTTTTATAAAAAATAAACCTCTCCGCAAGCAGAGAGGTTTATTCAGGAAACTAACTCAAATGGCTTATTGTAATAATTTAGAAACCATTTGTGGAGTTTGGTTTGCTTGAGAAAGCATGCTGATACCAGCTTCGTTCAAGATTTTGAACTTAGTCATTTCAGACATTTCTTTCGCCATATCAGCGTCTTCGATTTGAGAAGCAGCTGAAGCCATAGAAGAAGATTGGCTCTTCAGGTTATTTACGTTAAAGTCAAGACGGTTTAATGTAGCACCTAGAGTTGCACGGTTAGAAGCAATTGTTTCTAGAGCTTCGTCGATTGATTTAATTGCATCAGAAGCATTTGGTTTCATAGCAGCTTTAGTAATTTCTCCTGCAGCAGGTTTCATAGCAGCTGTAAATGCAGTTCCCATTTCCTTAGCCGCGTCTAAATCTGGGCTAGCAGCATCAAATGCTTTGATTTTTTCCTCAACTTTTGTGATATCTTCGTCATTCATGAATTTTTTCATTTTTTCGAATGATTCTGTAAAAGCTGTAACAGCTTTTTTAATGTCATCAGGAGTACTACCTGGTGTTTTTACAGAGCCATCAGTATCTTTTACCTCTTTTACTAAGTTTGCTAGACCTTCTTGAGCTTGAGTGAATGCCTTGATGTCTTCTTCGGCAGCTTTAATGTCTTCAGCAGTAATTGTAACTTTTTCTGTTTTTCCAGCAATAGCTGTTGAACCACTAATTGTTAACTTTTCGATTTTTAATGCAGAAGTAGAAGAATCTGCTAAGTTAATGTTAATTTGTTTGCTTGTATCTGCATTATCTAAAGTTTGAATAGCAATAGTTTTATTATCACCATTTAATAACTTCTTATCGTTAAACTCTGTGTTTTTAGAAATATAATCGATTTGTTCTTTTAATGCAGAAAATTCTTTATCTAATGCTTTTTGGTTATCACCAGTGTTCGTACCATTTGCAGATTGGTTTGCAAGGTCACGCATACGAAGTAAGATGTTAGATACAGAGTTTAAAGCTGAGTCAGCTGTACGGATTAAAGACATACCGTCTTGTGTGTTGTTAGCTGCTACTCCTAAACCGTTTTCACGTGCACGCATACGAGTTGCGATTGCAAGACCTGCTGCATCGTCAGAAGCGTTGTTGATACGTTTACCGCTTGATAAACGGTCCATAGCGTTGCTCATTTTAGCTTGGTTTTGGCGCATGTACTCTTGCGTACGCATGCTGTTAATGTTTGTATTAATTCTCATGTTAAGAAACCCCCATTTTTTTATATTGACTTTTCTGCAAATTGAAAAACGGTAATATGCGAAAAAATCAATTTCGAGATTTATTGTAATCCTTGCCACAACGGGTGTCAACTAAAAATTCGAATTAATAAATATAAAAAAATAACAGTTTAACAATATATTCATTTTTTTATTACATAATTATTAAAAGGATTATTGCAAACTTTAAAAAAAAACTCTAATATTAGATTATCTTTGTTTACCGAAAAGGTGATATTATGATAGTTGGAAATATAGTAAAAGAAGTGCTTGCATATAAGAAAGGGCAAATTCAGCAAAAGCTAAGTAGTCCACAAGCATTCGTTAGTAGTCGTTTTCAAGAGAAGTTACAGAGTGAGCCTGCGAAGGAGACGAAGGCTACTACGCAGCCGGCAAAAGTAGAAGATATGAGTCAGCCGGTACAATCTACGAAAATAGAAGCGGTTGTTAATAAGCCGGCAGAAACTATTAATAAAGTAGAGGAAGCGAGTAAGCTTGAAGAAAAGGCTGAAACGAAGACAGCAAATGAAGTGCAAGTTGCGCAAAAAGAGTTTGAACGACGTTTCCCAGAAACGAAAAATGAGGCTGTTGATACGTG
Organism: Bacillus sp. LH1; assembly: GCF_057924895.1. Classification (NCBI taxonomy): domain Bacteria; kingdom Bacillati; phylum Bacillota; class Bacilli; order Caryophanales; family Bacillaceae; genus Bacillus; species Bacillus sp. LH1. The sequence continues at coordinate 1,700,526 of NZ_CM175007.1, forward strand.
GGGATTAACGAAGAAGTATAATATTCAAAAAATACGTTCTTCCAATGAAGGGAAGTATGAGGATATTATTGATCGTGTAAGTCGTACATATGGAATTCCGAAAACGTTAATTCAAAAAATGATTGAAGTAGAGTCTAATTTTAATCCGAAAACGGTATCACATGCAGGTGCGATGGGTCTTATGCAGCTTATGCCAGCGAATGTGAAGGAGATGGGTGTGAAGAATCCATTTTCACCAGCTGAAAGTATTGAAGGTGGCGTGAAAGAGTTAAGCGGTTATTTAAAGAAAAATAACGGCGACTTAGTATTGGCGCTTGCTTCTTATAATGCTGGTCCTGGTAATGTGAGAAAGTACGGAGGCGTACCGCCATTTAAAGAAACGCAAGGATATATTAAAAAAATATTAAATATCGACGTTTCAAAATAAGAAGTTTCATATATAGAGAGAACATGAAATTTTCGTGAACATGATATGGGAGTTGGCTAGATTTGAAATTACAAGATGATATTCCGTTAACAATTTATTTTGAAATCGGAAATACGAAAAAGAAAATTGAAGATCTGCTTCATATTACGAAAGGTACATTGTATCGTCTTGAAAATTCAACGAAAAATACGGTGCGTCTTATGCTTGAGAATGAAGAGATTGGAACCGGAAAGATTTTGACGAAGAATGGAAAGATGTACGTTGAAATCGTTGAATTGAAAAGGTAGGGAAGGGGATTGTCATGAGTGGCGAAAAATTAAGCCAAGAGCAAATTGATGCCCTGCTGAAGGCGGTAAATGAAGGCGAGGAAATGCCAGCTTTCGCACAAGAAGCAGGAAAGCAAGAGAAATTTCAAGAGTATGATTTTAATAGACCAGAGAAGTTCGGTGTTGAGCATTTACGTAGTTTGCAAGCGATTGCTTCTACGTTTGGGAAACAGACGTCACAGACGTTATCAGCGCGTATGCGTATTCCAATTGAACTAGAGCCTTCAACGGTTGAGCAAGTTCCATTTACGAGTGAGTATGTGGAGAAAATGCCGAAAGATTATTATTTATATTGCGTGATTGATCTCGGTTTGCCAGAGCTTGGAGAAATTGTTATTGAGATTGATTTAGCATTCGTTATTTATATTCATGAATGTTGGCTTGGCGGAGATAGTAAGCGTAACTTTACGATGCGCAGACCGTTAACAGCATTTGAGTTTTTAACGCTTGATAATATATTCTTGCTTCTTTGTAAAAATTTAGAGCAATCATTTGAAAGTGTTGTTGCGATTGAACCGAAATTTGTAACGACAGAAACAGATCCGAATGCATTAAAGATTACGACAGCGAGCGATATCATTTCATTACTTAACGTAAATATGAAAACAGAGTTTTGGAATACGACGGTGCGTATCGGAATTCCATTCTTATCTGTTGAAGAAATTATGGATAAGTTAACGTCTGAAAATATTGTCGAACATTCTTCAGACAAGCGTAAAAAGTATACGTCTGAAGTGGAAATGAAAGTAAATCAAGTGTACAAACCTGTTCACGTTGCAATTGGTGAGCAGAAAATGACAATGAGTGAGATTGAACAAATTGAAGAAGGCGATATTATTCCGCTTCATACGAAAGTTTCGGATGAATTACTTGGTTATGTAGATGGAAAGCATAAATTTAATTGTTTTATTGGAAAAGATGGAACGCGTAAGGCGCTCCTATTTAAAAGTTTTGTAGAGTAGGAGGATCCATATGAAGCATGAAGTATCTCCCGTGTCATTAATGGGATTAGAAGATTTTGCAGGAAAGCGAAATGAAGCAGGCAAAGCACATATCGATACTGTTTCAGATATTTCGATTGAACTTGGTGTAAAGCTTGGAAAGTCATCTATTACGCTTGGTGATGTAAAGCAGTTAAAAGTTGGCGATGTTCTTGAAGTAGAGAAAAACTTAGGACATAAAGTAGATGTGTATTTAAGTAATATGAAAGTCGGCATCGGTGAAGCAATCGTAATGGACGAGAAATTCGGTATTATCATTTCTGAAATTGAAGCTGATAAAAAACAAGCGGCGCTTATGAAAGCGCAAAGTCAAATGCAAGATAAAGAGTAGAGGAGGAGTCATATGTCGTATATGACGACCTTATTTCAAGTCGTTTTACTGTTTGGTGCGCTCGGTTACGGTGCATATTATATGACGAAAAAGACGCGCAAACAGCAGTTTTTTAAGCAGGGTGAAAATGGCCATATTCAAGTAAAAGACGGCGTGTATTTAAATCATCAAACGAGTGCCTTTTTATTTGAAGTGGACGGAAAGCAAGTGTTCACTGTTATTAGTAATAACGGTGTGCAGTCTGTGCAATTAACCGGAACAGGAAATCAGTTTCAACAAGCACTAGAAGACGCGGTGAAGACTGAAACGAAAAAAGTAGAGGATCCATCATGAGAATAAAGAAACAGTTGTCATTATTAGCCGTTATTTTCGTATTTTCTATCGTTTTTTCAATTATTTTTGTAAATCCAGCGTATGCGGCCCCGAACGGTTTTATTAATTTCGAAAATGGAAAAGAGTTTACGAGTAATTCAAGTGTACAACTATTTGCGCTCGTTACCCTTTTATCATTATCTTCTTCTATCGTTCTATTATTTACACATTTTACTTATTTTATGATCGTTCTTGGGATTACACGTCAAGGACTTGGGGTAATGAATTTACCACCAAACCAAGTGCTTGTTGGACTTGCATTATTTTTATCACTCTTTACGATGCAGCCTGTACTCGGGCAACTGAAGAGCGATGTGTGGGATCCGATGACGAAAGAGAAAATAACAGTAAGCCAAGCTGCGGAAACGACAGCTCCTATTATGAAAGAATATATGTCAAAGCATACGTATAAGCATGATTTGAAAATGATGCTGAAAGTACGCGGAGAAGAGTTGCCGAAAGATTTGAAAGATCTTTCCTTATTTACACTTGTACCATCCTTTACGTTAACGCAAATTCAAAAAGGTTTACTAACAGGGATGTTCATTTATTTAGCGTTTGTATTTATAGATTTGATTATTAGTACACTTTTAATGTACCTCGGGATGATGATGGTACCGCCGATGATTTTAAGTTTACCGTTTAAAATACTCGTTTTCGTATATTTAGGTGGATATACAAAAATTGTCGATATTATGTTTAAGACGGTCGCCTGAAGCGTTTGATGCTATGTGATAGGAGTCATATAAATGAATACGTCACCAATTATAGATATTTTCCAAACCTTTTTTTATAAAGGGGTTATGATTTTAATGCCGATTGCCGTTGTAAGTCTGATTGTCGTTATTATTATCGCGGTTATTATGGCAATGATGCAAATTCAAGAACAAACGCTGACGTTTTTACCGAAAATGGCGAGTATTGTGCTCGTTATTATCATTTTAGGTCCGTGGATGTTCCAAGAGTTAACGATGCTTATTTTAGATTTATTTGATAAAATCCCATCGCTATTGCGTTCATACTAAGATAGGTGAACTGAAATGAATATGGAATTATGGGCGGCAACGTTTTTTGCGTTTTGTCGCATTACTTCATTTTTATATTTTTTACCGTTTTTCTCAGGCCGATCCATTCCAGCAATGGCGAAGGTTACTGTTGGACTTGCTCTTTCAATTACAGTGGCTGATCAAGTGGATGTCTCTCACATCAAGACAGTTTGGGACGTTGCAGCTTATGCAGGAACGCAAATTGTAATTGGATTATCACTTTCAAAAATTGTAGAAATGCTGTGGAACATTCCGAAAATGGCCGGGCATATTTTAGACTTTGATATCGGTTTATCACAAGCAAGTTTGTTTGATGTAAATGCGGGCTCACAGTCTACTTTACTATCAACCATTTTTGATATATTTTTTCTCATTATTTTTATTTCACTTGGCGGCATTAATTATTTCGTTGCCACGATTTTAAAGTCGTTTCAATATACAGAGGCGATTTCAAAATTGCTGACGACTAGTTTCTTAGATAGTCTACTCGCAACGCTATTATTTGCGATCACATCAGCGGTTGAAATTGCTCTTCCGCTTATGGGAAGTTTATTCATCATTAACTTTGTTCTAATTTTAATTGCAAAAAACGCTCCGCAATTAAACGTTTTTATGAATGCATACGTAATTAAAATTACATGTGGTATTTTGTTTATTGCGATGAGTGTACCGATGCTCGGTTATGTGTTTAAAAATATGACGGATGTATTACTTGAAGAATATACGAAACTATTTAACTTTTTCTTAACGAAGTAGGGGGACGCGCATGGCAAAGGATAATAAAACAGAAAAGGCCACCCCGCAGAAGCGTAAAAAATCGCGTGAAGAAGGGAATATTGCCCGGAGTAAAGATTTAAATAATTTATTTTCCATTCTCGTATTAGCAGTTGTCGTTTATTTCTTCGGAGATTGGCTAGGGTATGAGATTGCAAATTCCGTAGCGGTGCTGTTTGATCAAATTGGAAAAAATACAGATTCAACCGAGTATTTTTATTTAATGGGGATTTTATTACTGAAAGTATCAGCTCCGATATTAATACTCGTATACGCTTTTCATTTATTCAATTATATGATTCAAGTAGGCTTCCTATTTTCTTCTAAAGTCATTAAACCGAAAGCGTCACGTATTAATCCGAAAAACTATTTTACGAGACTGTTTAGTCGTAAAAGTTTAGTAGATATTTTGAAATCACTGTTTTATATGGGATTAATCGGTTACGTCGCTTACGTTCTCTTTAAAAAGAATTTAGAGAAAATTGTCAGTATGATTGGATTTAACTGGACTGCATCACTTACTGAAATTATTAGGGAAATTAAATTTATTTTCTTAGCAATTTTAATTATTTTAATCGTTCTTTCTATTATTGATTTCATTTATCAAAAATGGGAGTACGAGCAAGATATTAAGATGAAAAAAGAAGAAGTGAAACAAGAGCATAAAGATAATGAAGGGGACCCGCAAGTTAAAGGGAAACGAAAAAACTTTATGCATGCAATCTTGCAAGGAACAATTGCGAAGAAGATGGATGGCGCAACGTTTATTGTAAACAACCCGACTCATATTTCGGTCGTACTTCGTTACAATAAACACGTTGATGCAGCACCAATTGTCGTTGCAAAAGGGGAAGATGAGCTCGCATTATATATACGAACGCTTGCCCGTGAACAAGAAATACCAATGGTGGAAAACCGTCCACTTGCTCGTTCTTTATATTATCAAGTCGAGGAAGATGAGACGATTCCAGAAGATTTATACGTAGCTGTAATTGAAGTTATGCGCTATTTAATTCAGACGAACGAACTTGAAGTATAATAGCGCGTTTGGAGGAGATCTCTTTGTTTAAGATAGATTCTGCAAGAACCTATTTTTCTATCTTTTTAGCAGCGTCATTCGTAGTGGCGCTCTTAATTCCACTTCCACCATTTATACTTGATATCATTATCGTTTTTCTACTAAGTATGTCAGTACTTATTTACATGCGAGCGACAAGTATTAACGAGTGGGATGAATTAAAGTCATTTCCGACGATGTTGTTATTAATCGGGATTTTCCGCGTATCGATTAACGTTTCGACGACGCGAGCGATTTTGACAGACGGAAATGCCGGTCATGTTATTGAAGAGTTCGGCCAGTTCGTAATTGGCGGAAACTTATTAATTGGTATCGTTATTTTTACAGTATTAATCATATTCCAGTTTATCGTTGCAAACGGTGCATCGCGTACAGCTGAAGTAGCAGCTCGTTTTACACTTGATTCTTTACCAGGGAAACAAATGTCTATCGATGCTGATTTAAACCAGCGTATTATTTCAGAAAAAGATGCACAAGCAAAACGAAAAAAATTAAATATGGAAACAGAGTTTTACGGAGCGATGGATGGTGCCGGGAAGTTCATTAAAGGGGACGTTATTTTCGGGATTGTCATTTTATTCGTAAACATTATTTTCGGTTTAATTGTCGGAATGATGCAGCAAGGAATGAGCTTTGCAGATGCGGCTCTTCATTATACACAGTTAACTGTCGGTGACGGAATCGTAAACCAAATTGGATCGCTTATGCTTGCGATTTCAACTGGTATTATCGTAACGCGTGTATTTGATGGTTCACCGGATACGGTAACGGAAGGAATCTTTAAAGAGTTATTAGCACATGAAGTTGTTGTATATGCGCTCGGTGGTTTGTTTATCGCAATGGGTATTTTTACTCCGCTACCGTTTCTACCATTCGCACTCGTTGGCGGAACGATTATCTTCTTAGGCATTCGTAATAAAAATCGAATAAAGAAAGAAAAAGAAGACGAGCTTCAAAAAGAAATAGAAATGATTCAAGGCGAAGATGAGCAACTGCAACAAGTGGAAGATTCATTTGGAGTATTTACGGATAAATATCCAATTATAGTAGAACTCGGTTTAGATTTAGCAGCACTTGTAAAGCAGAAAATTAACGGGGAAACAGCGCGTGATAAAGTTGTTCTTATGAGGAAGTCAATTATTACTGACCTTGGTATTAACGTTCCTGGAATTAACTTTAAAGATAATACGAGTTTTAGACCACGCGGACGTTACATTATTCGAATTAAAGGTGCGAAGGCGGCTGAGGGTGTTTTAAAATCAGGTTATTTATTAGCATTGAAAACGCCAAACGTAATGGCTGATTTAGATGCAGAGCCAGCGAAAGATCCAATTTTCGGTGAAGATGGATATTGGATTTTAGAGCATATGGTGCAAGATGCACAAATGAAAGGCTATCAAGTGTTAGAGCCACTTAGCATATTAATTACACATTTAGATGTTGTCGTTAGACGTAATCTTCACGAATTAATTCAGCGCCAACATGTAAAAGATTTAATTAATTCGCTTGAAAATGATAATGGCGTTCTATTAGAAGAGATTAAGAAGAAAGAAATTGATTTATCACTCGTTCAAAATGTTATTAAACAACTTCTAAAAGAAGGTATTTCTATTCGTGATTTACCAACAATTATTGAAGGTATTATTGACGGCAAAGAAATTTATCAAAACCACGTTGACGGTGTGACATCATTTGTTCGTGAATGTATTTCAAAAGTTATTTGTGAAAATGCGAAAAATCCAGACGGAAAAATATATGCAGCGCTCTTCTCTGATTCAATCGAGTTAGATGCGGATGTTGTGAATAATTCATATCAAGGTTACTTATTAAACTGGGATTTAGATTTAGAAACACGTGTCGTTGAGCAAGTGCAGCGCGTCTTTAAACAAGCACGTTTAATGGGAAGAGAACCAGTGTTATTAACACGTAGAAAAGATTTTAGATTTGCGATTGTAAGACTGCTAGAACGTTATCAAGTGGAAGCACAAGTACTTTGTATTAGCGAATTAGCACCAGAAATTGTTGTGGATCAAATTGCCTATATTGAATAGTAGGGGGTGAAGTAATGGAAAGTACAGAAAAGAAAGAAGCGTTAATGCGAATAAAAGCAGCTTCGAAAAATGAATTGTATCGAAAGTTATTTGACCAATATGGTACAGATTATTATTACGTTGTCGATGAAAGTGTAAAACGAAATATACCGTTTTTTTGGAAAAAGGATTATGAAATGTTAGTTGCTTTTCCAGAAGAAAAACAGGAAGAAGTGAATGAAGGTACAGCTCAATTTCATGAACAGTTAATGGATGTTGTGAATGATCCTTCAGAACAAATTGTGAAGGCGAATGGAATTCAATCAGTACTGCACAATTTAGAAAATGTAACGACTCCTATGTCATACGCGGCGATGCAAACAGGAAATAGTGAAGAATGGGCAAGAAAAAAAGAGAAACTATTAAAGCTGTTTGAAAAAGGAATTGTCGTGGTGAAACAGACGAAAGAAACGGAAGTAACGAAAAAGAAAAAAGTTGTGAAACAAGTCGTTCCACTAAAGAAAGAAGAAGTGGTTACAAAGAAAGAAAACCAAGAATCTGTACCGTTTATTATTCAAAAAGTAATTCGGATGCTAGAACAAAACGATGTGGAACAATATTTCATTCATGCATATGCTGAAAAGTTAAAAATAAAGTTTGAAAATGCAACGATGATTACGGAAGAAGAAGTTATCAGGTACATATTGGAAGATATGAAATCTCATTTCAATACGGAAAACGTCTTTGAAAAAGAAGTACAAACAATTGCATTAATCGGTCCAACTGGCGTTGGTAAAACGACGACACTGGCGAAAATGGCATGGCAATTTCACGGTAAGAACAAAACAGTTGGTTTTATAACGACCGATCATTCGCGCATAGGGACAGTGCAGCAATTGCAAGATAACGTAAAGACAATTGGATCGGAAGTAATTGCTGTACGTGATGAAGCTGCAATGACAAGAGCGCTTACGTATTTTAAAGAAGAAGCACGCGTCGATTATATTTTAATTGATACAGCAGGGAAAAATTATCGTACGTCAGAAACAGTGGAAGAAATGATTGAAACGATGGGACAAGTAGAACCAGATTATATTTGTTTAACGTTATCAGCTTCTATGAAAAGTAAAGATATGATTGAAATCATTACAAACTTTAAAGATATTCATATAGATGGTATTGTGTTTACGAAATTTGATGAAACAGCAAGTAGTGGCGAATTGTTGAAAATTCCAGCGGTATCATCAGCTCCTATTGTATTAATGACAGATGGCCAAGACATAAAGAAAAATATACATATCGCTACAGCTGAACATTTAGCAAAACAAATGTTACAAACATCGTAGAAAAGAGGTGAAGAATAAGGCGCTTGCCTTATTCAAACGAATATGAACGGTCTTTATATAGGTTCTATGGGCATGATGAATTACATGCAGCGCATTAATGTTCATTCGAATAACGTTGCAAATGCTCAAACGACAGGATTTAAAGCAGAAAATATGACGTCTAAAGTATTTGATGTACAAGACACATATCGCCGCGGAGATGGGGCGGTAACAAATATCGGTTCGGTCGATTACGCTGTAGTACCAGCTGCAACGCATGTGAATTTAGTACAAGGAAATATACAAATGACAAATAGCGCTACAGATTTCTTTTTAGATGACGGCGCGGCCGGCACAACATCATTTTTTGTTACTTCTAAAAATGATGAAACGTTTTTAACGAGAGATGGTAGTTTCACATTAAATAGTGATCGTTATTTACAAACGTCATCTGGTGCTTTCGTAATGGGAGAGAATAATGAGCGTATTCGTATTCCAGAAGGAGCAAAGGTTGCTGTACAAGCAGACGGTACATTATATGATGAAGTAACACAAAATAATATTGGTCGTTTGCAAACAAAAACAGTAGATGCAGAAACGAATGCACGTCTCGTGCAACGTGAAAACAAAAGCTTTACACTAGCAGAAGGAAACATTGCTAATTTACCGAACGGAACAGGAATAGTAAAAAATCATATGCTAGAAAATTCAAATGTAGATATGACGAAAGAGATGGCAGATCTTATGACAGATCAAAAGATGATTCAAGCATCACAGCGTGTTATGACGTCATTTGATAAAATTTATGAAAAAGAAGCGAATGAAATATTGAGATAGTGGACTCCTAATAAAGGAGTCTTTTATTAATTTTAAATTTCAGAATTATCAATTGACTTTACGGAGCTTCTTTTTTATATTAGTAGGTATAACTATAACTACTAAAGAGGTGGGAGTATGACAACGGCATTATATTTAGAAGATGCATACAAAACGAGTTGCGAAACAGAAGTGATAAGAGTAGAAGGGAATAAAGTATTTGTAAAAGAAACAGTTTTTTATCCAACTGGTGGAGGGCAAGAATGTGATACGGGTGTCATTGTACAAGATGGGTCTGTATTTGAAGTTGAAAAAGTAAAGAAGGAGCAAGGAGAAATAGTTCACTATATAAAAGATGAAGCTCAAGTAAAATTAGGTCCAGTTAAATTAGAGATAAATTGGGAAAGACGTCATAATTTAATGCGTCATCACTCTTTACTGCATCTTATCGGAGCTGTTGTTTATGAAAAGTATGGAGCTCTATGCACCGGAAATCAAATTTATCCTGATAAAGCACGTATCGATTTTAATGAGTTACAAGAGTTATCGAGCGTGGAAGTAGAAGAAATTGTTGAGGAAGTGAATAAACTTATTAAGCAAAATAAAGAAATTTCTACTCGTTATATGAGCCGCGAAGAAGCAGAAAATGCTGTAGGAATGATTAAAACAGCAATAAATCTCCTGCCAACTACTATCCAAGAAATCCGCATTGTTACAATTGAAAATTTAGACGAACAAGCTTGTGGAGGCACACATGTGAAAAATACGAGTGAAATAGGAACACTTGTTATTGATAAAGTAAAAAGTAAAGGGAAGCAAAATCGTCGTTTTGAAGTAAGGGCGATTTAGATTGTGAGGGGTTACCGATGGATGAAATTATAAAGGAGTTACAAAAGTTAGGATTTTCCCAGTATGAATGTAAAGCGTATATTGGATTGTTAAAACATTCCCCAGTAACAGGCTATGAAGTGAGTAAACAAACAGGAGTACCTCGTTCTATGATTTACGAGGTACTCGGTAAGTTAATGGATAAAGGAGCGGTGCATATTGTACCTTCTGAACCAGTTAAATATGTACCAGTACCAGCTACCGAATTAATGAATCGAATGCGAAAAGACTTTGAAAAGTCCTTTGAGTTTTTAGACCAGAAATTAAATGGTTTAGAACAAGAAAGACAGATTGATGTAATTTCGCATATTCGCTCAAATGATCGTGTTTTGAAAGAAATATGCAATATAATTAGTAGAGCTAAGGAAGAGTTATGGATTTCTGTATGGGAAGATCAAGTGCATGAAATAGAGCCATACATTCATCAAAAGGAAGAGGAAGGCGTACATATATTTTCAATCTTATTTGGAGCTCCAGAAACAAAAATAGGAGCGACATTTCACCATAATTATATGACGCCCCACGTTGTTGAAAAGAGAATGGGTGGTCATTTAACTGTTATTGCTCGTGATGGAGAGGAAGTATTAATTGCGAACTTCTCAAATGATAGCACTTCATGGGCCGTTACAACGTATGACCCAGCGCTAGTTCTCGTTGCGACAGAGTATGTGCGGCACGATATTATGGTTGAAGAAATCACAAAGGAATTTGGAGCTGATAAGTTAGATACGTTATGGCGTGAAAATATAGATTTAGTTCATGTCGTAACAGGAAAACGAACTTTAGAGGGAATGGAGGATGATAGAGATGAGTAAAGCTCAGGCACATGTAGCTTTGCAGAGCGATGATACATTTCAGCAAGGAGTAAAAGATTGTTTACCAACTGTATTTGGTTATTTGAGCATCGGTATAGCAGCTGGTGTAATTGCAAAAACAGCAGGTTTTTCTATCATTGAAATTGCATTTATGTCCACTTTAATTTATGCAGGTTCTGCCCAATTTATATTAGCTGGTATGTATGCAGCCGGTGCTCCTGCTTCCGCAATTATTTTCACTGTATTTTTTGTTAATTTACGCCATTTATTAATGAGCGCAGCGCTTGCACCGTACTTTACGAAAATTCCTCTATTTAAAAACTTAATCATCGGTTCGCAAATTACAGATGAAACGTTCGGCGTCGCAGTGCAGCATGCAGCGCAAAAAGGATATTTAGGTGAAAGATGGATGATTGGGCTTAACGTAACAGCGTATTTAAATTGGATACTTGCTACCATTATTGGTGGGCTATTTGGTGAGTGGATACCAGATCCACATACATATGGGATGGATTATGCATTACCAGCGATGTTTATCGGATTATTTGTTCTTCAGCTCATAAGTAGTAAACCAAAACTAGTAATTCATTTAAGTGTTGCAATTGTAGCGATTATTATCGCATACGTTTCACACCTATTTATGCCAGATAGTATAGCGGTTATTATCGCAACATTACTAGCTGCGACGATTGGAGTGGTGATTGAAAAATGGAAATGAGATTAGATGTATTATTACTTTTACTAGCAGCAGGAGCTGTTACACTCGTGCCACGTATTTTACCTCTACTCGTATTTAGCAAACTACAAATTCCTGAATGGGGTTTAAAATGGTTAAATTACATACCAATTGCGATATTAGCAGCGCTTTTAGCACAAGTTTTATTTATGCATGAGACGATGCAGTGGGATTACCTTATCGTAGCAATTCCAACATTTCTTGTAGCGATATATACTCGTAGTTTATTAGGTACAGTATTAACGGGAGTGGTTGTGATTATTTTGTTACGTTTCTTTTTCTAAAAAGGATTACGCTCATATAATAGCGAAAAGTGTAATAACATGAAAAATATAGGGGTGGTGTTATGATACTTTTAACGATAGGAGCAATTTTGTTAACGTTGTTTATTTTCTTTATTATCGGTTTCGTTACGTTTATGATGTTTGTTGATAAGGCGACACCTCAAATATATTATACACCTTGTGAATCAGTGACAGTGAAAACTAAAGGTAAACATAGAAGGAAGAAAAGTTGAAAGTTGGCTTTTCTTCCTTCTTCTATTACATCCCCGAAAGAACTAACAAAAACAGCCCAAATAAAAAACTAATAAAGGAAAGAAAACCGATACATATGGAGAACACACGATTGTTTCTCCATTCGCGCCAGAAAGTGATAAAACCTAATATACAAAGGAAAAACCAAATGGGTAGGAATAGGAACTCACTAATCTTTTCGGGAAGTAACGCATAAAAAGTTGTTACATATAAAATCCAATTTGTAAAAAATAAAATGCAAATGATAATAGATTGTAAGTAGGGGCGGTTGAAAAATATCCCTTTTTTTACGGTTTTAAAAATGATAGTTAGCGCTGAGATAAAGGCAATGAGTATGAAAACAAGTAAGAGTAATGTCAGCGTCATTTTGAGTCTCCTTTATAAGATTGTTTTTATCACGCATGGGCAGTAAGACCCACACCTTAAAACTCAACGTAAGAAAAGAGATTAGGTGGGGGATAACCCCCCACTGATTAAAGTTTCACTTTACAAGAAATGAATCTATTAAATTGTATGCTTGTTTTGTAGAGTGCTCGTTATATTTTTCAGTGTACGGATTTAGAAATCCATGTTCACCGTGTAGTTGTTTGATTTCTAATAAAGGATTCTTTTGTTGCTGCAATGTGTGAATGAAAGAGGATACTGAAAAACTAGATTCTTTTTCAGGGAATATAAGTAATGTAGCGCATGTAGGCTTTATATGAACATAGTCGCGTATACGAGAACCGTAACATCCGATAATAAAATCTATTTTCGGATTGTTACTACATAGCCATGAGATGGTAGCTCCAACACTAAAGCCGATAAGTCCAATATGTGTATAACTACTAGAAAGATGAGAAATGAATTCTTCAATTTGCTTTTTTCCATCATCAAATCCAATATGATTTACAAAATGTTCATATGCTTTTTCTTCATCACGATAATGAAATGCGTGTTGTGATTGTAGAAGATTAGGACAGAATACATCTATATGAGATGAAGTAAAGTGCTGGGTAACGTGATGCATATGGTCGTTCACACCATATATTTCATGAACAATAACGAGAGCTAATTTTTCCTTCATAGTTATAAAGTACCTCTATGAAACTTAAATTCTTTCTCAACAAGGCAAATACGCAGATGGAAGTTTTCATACCATTGCTCACGACCTCTTTTTTTCGCTTCTTTATGTAAGGTGTTCTTCTTCCAATTTTCAATCGCATCAAGTGATTCCCAATAAGAAATTGTTATTCCGAGTCCAGAATTACCTCGTGCACTTTCTACACCTAAAAATCCAGGTTGTTGCTTTGCAAGTTTCTCCATTTCTTCGGCAACGGTATTATAGTCTGTTGTATCATTTGATAAATTAGAAGTGAATATAACTGCATAATAAGGCTTGTTTTTTTCTAAAGTAGATGCCATTATTTTTCCTCCTTAATGTATAGTACGAATAATTAATCCATAGTTTGTATTTTAGCAGGTCACAAAAAGAAAAGAAGTAGAAAATTCTTATTTTTTCAGCTCATGTAAAATAAAGGGTTGAAGAAATTTATAGTAAGTAATCTGAAAGAAGAAAAATGCCACTTCAAAAGAGAAGTGGCATTTCTTATATTTCCTCTAAGCTATTAACTGGAACAGTTAATTCGCGTTCTGGGTTTTTTACTTCATATATGCGGGCGGTTTCATTGCTTTCATCGACGTGTTGAATCATAACAGGCATGCCTTGAAAACTGACATTGGCTTGCTCTGCTGACACAGAAAGCTCTATTGCACGTTGTATATTCATTTATATTCCTCCCATCATTATTATCTTTGCTAAAAAAGAGGAATAATATACCATTTAGAGACATTCTTAAAGTTTTTGTATTATTTGTAATGTTTCTTTAATAAATGAAGTGAAGATGGAATCAGGATAGGACTGTACGATTTCATATGCTTCTGTTACTTCTTCAAGAGCTCTTTTTTTATCATTAAGTTTCACATAACAAAGAGCGCGATATGCCCCAGCTGTTGTAAGTCGTGCGTGATCAAGTGGATGGTTTATATAATCTGGTATGATAGCGCGTTGCAATGTTTTTAAAGCTTCTTCGTATTGTTTTAAACCATACAAAGCTTTTCCTTTTTCAAGATAATATGATCCATCATCTTGAAAAATTGGCTCATCTTTTAATTTTTCTCGAAATTGTTCTAAATGTTCTAATGCAACTGTATATTCATTAGCAATTGTGTTGTAGTAGAAAGCTTTTAAAAGATCAATAACCGCCGCAGAGAAATTATCTTCTGTAAAAATGGCGAATTGCTCTGATTTTTTTATGTAATGTAAATATTGTTCTTTATCAGCCGTGATTACTTTTTGATAAGATAAAATACGATAAAATTCATCTGTTTTATAATACACTTGATGCTTTTTTGAAAATGCAAGTGCATCTAAAATGACACTTTCACATTGTTCGTAATCACCACATGCAAGAAAAATAATTGCTTCATATAAATATAATTCGATATGTATAATGAGATCCATTTCTAAATGTTTCTCTTCATAGTCATTTCGGATACTAGCTATAAGTTGTAAACATTCAGCATATTTTTTACGTGTGAATATCGTAAAGGATAATTTTAATTTTGTTTCCGTACTATCCCGGTATAACGTATATTTCTCAAAAATAGAAGTAGCCTTTTCAACGTAATATTCAATATTGTAATCTTTCATTTTAGCCGCAGCTGTTACAAACTGTTTATATAAACGAGCAGTATTCAAAGTGGGAGGTAGCTCTTTTTGAACGATCGGTAGTAAAACCTCATATACTTCATCGTACTTGTTTGCTTTTATTAGTTTCTCCGTTTGTTGAATGAGTTCTACAATTTCTACATCATCATCTTCTAATAAAAAACTTGTTTCACATTCAAGTTTGTCAGCGATATATTGTAGTGTTTTCATAGAAGGTGTAGCTTTTCCATTTTCAATTTGACTTAGCATACTTTTTGTGAGTTCTGAACCTGCTAGATCAGTTTGAGTAAGCTTTTTTTCTTTTCGTAACGTTTTAATTTTTTCACCGAGAGTAGCCATATAATTGCTCCTTTATAGTTAGAAAGTTAAATGTCATTAAACTTTTTGTTGTAAAAATTGGAAAGTTAATTATATAATAAGTTTAACACAATTTAACTTTTAAGGGGAGAGTGTCAAAAATGGGGGATATAAGTATAGGACAACATGATTCAAGAATGAAGATTGCAACGAGAAATATTATTTTAATGATGATTGGGAAAATGACGTCTTTGCTAGGAGCCGGTATTTATACGTTTGCAATGGGATTATACGTATTAAAGACAACGGGTTCAGGAATGGGGTTTGCAACTACGCTTATTTGTGGATCGATTCCAAGGCTAATCTGTGGACCAATTGCTGGTGCTGTAGCTGACCGCGTCAATCGAAAATGGCTTGTCATCGGTACCGATTTGTTAAGTAGTTTAACAATGTTTATTATGTTTATCCTTGCAACTACTTTTGGGCCATCACTTCTGTTTATTTATGTTTCAGCAGCATTATTATCAATTTGTGCGAGTTTTTACTCTGTTTCATTAACTTCATCTATTCCAAGTTTAGTAGATGAAGGACGTATTCAAAAAGCGAGTGCTTTGAACCAGACGGCAGCATCTTTATCAAATATTTTAGCACCGATTATTGGCGGGGTTGTATTTGGTTTCTTTTCAATTAAATCGTTTTTCCTATTGAATAGCATTACATTCTTTTTAGCGGTTGTTGTGCAATTATTTATCGTATTTGATTTATACAAAAAAGAAATGGCTGAAAGTAAAGAGCATTTCTTGACGAGTATAAAAGAAGGGTTTTCATATGTAAAAAGACAGCATGAAATATATGGTTTAATGAAAATTGCAGTAGGGGTAAACTTTTTTGCGAGTGCACTTTTCGTTTCACTTCCATATATTATTGTTCAAAATTTGCATCTATCTTCGAAGCAACTCGGTGTTGTAGAGGGAATGTTAGCAGTTGGGATGTTAATTGGTGCAATTGCGTTATCAGTACGTAAAGAAGTGAATAATCCCTTTCGTTCTGTTTATATTGGGTTGCTTTTATTTGCGGGCTTGAGTTTATGTACAGTGTTTCCATTAGTAGTCACCATCCCGAAAGTAGCAAGTTTTATTTACTATATCGCTTTTATGATGTTAACTGGTATATCAATGATGGTTGTAAATATCCCGATGCAAGTACATTTGCAAAAGACGACAGATCCAAGTTATTTAGGACGCGTTTTCGGTTTACTTGAAACAATTTCTACTGCAATCGCACCGCTCGGTATGATTGTGTATGGATTATTATTAGATATGTTGCCAACTAGCATTGTTATGATGACATTAGGCGTAGGTTTATTGTTAGTTGTATTAGTTGGAGTAAAGAAGCATGTAATGAAAAAGCAAGTGGATGTGTCTGTCTAAAAGGAAATGTGACTTAATAAAATAAAAATGACTAAATTAGTATTTTAGTTTTTGAAACTCTTTTTCATGTATGTTAAAGTAAAGTGAGCTTGCAAAGAAAAGGAGACAACAGCATGAAAAAATTAAGTTTTGTTATGCTTTTTCTATTAGTCGTAATGGCTGGATGTAGCAATTATGACACATATATTGAAACAGGTATGCAATCATTGAAAGATGAAAAGTATAGTGATGCAACAATGTGGTTCGAAAAAGCAGAAAAAGAGAAATCAGGAAATGAAGCGAAATCATATAAAGAAGTTGCTGAGAGAATGGATCACGGAGCAACAGCATTAAAAGACGGTAAGTATTTAGAAGCGAAAGACATTGCAAATGAAGTGTTACAAAAGAAAAAAGATGATGAACTTGAAAAAGCTGTAACATCAAATGCAGAGAATATGCTTCAAAAAGCAAAAGATGTGGAAGAGAAAGTAAATGAAAGAGTGGCAAAGCGTAGAAAGGTAGAAGAAGAAGGAATCGATAAACTTATTAAAGCTGTCGATAGTATAGATGAAGTGAAAGAAAAAGAGAAGAAAGTATCAGAAGCATTAGATAAGGCTGAAGAGGCGCAAGCAAAAATTGAGGCAAAGAAAAATAAATAGATTTATAGTTTAAAAGGCTGTCGTGCATAACGACAGCCTTTTAATTTTTTGTTGTAAATGAAGTGATGCTTTGTAGTAAAAAAGAAATGATTTTAGAATTCCATCTGTCCTCATGATGAATCGTATAAATATTACGCTGAAATTCAAATTCAGGGATTGGTATATAGCATAGCTCATTTCGTTGTATTTCTTGCTCGATAGCAAGTTTAGAAATAAAGGCAATTCCATTACCATATTTTAAAATTTGTTTCATCGTTTCTAATGAGTCTAATTCAATTTCAGATTGGAATGTAATGTTGTGCGCCAACGTCCATTGTGTAAGTAAATCTCTCGTTGTAGATGGATTACGATGCAATAGTATGCGTTCCTTTTCGATATTTTGTAACGATACATTGTCTTTCTTTGAAAAATGATGTTCTTTGGAAAAGGCAAGAACAAGTGTATCGGGCATTATATTCGTTTGTTTTAAAAGTGGTTCATCAAATGGAGCAGCGGAAATTATCCCAAGATCGATTTCGTGATTTTTTAGCATCATTCGAATTTCAGGGGCTGTTTTCACTAGTAGCGTTATTTTTATATTGGGAAATTCGCATTGAAATTGATGAACGACTTCTGGCAAAAGATAAGTCGCTGGTACATAACTAGCGCCGATTGTTATAGCACCTTTATGAAAATCTTTAAACTCTTGCGTGACACGTCTAGCTTCTTTCATAAGCGCATCTATTTTATAAGCATAATGGTGCAAAGCCTCACCAGCCTCTGTTAAGAAATACCTTCCAGAACGTAATTCAAATAAAGACACACCGAGTTCTTCTTCTAAGCTTTTTATATGAAATGTAATAGTTGGTTGTTTAACGCCAAGTTTTTCTGCAACGATTGTAATCTTTTTGTATTTCTTAATAAGTACTACAATTTCTAATTTTAAGAGATTCATTATGAATTGCCGCCTTTTTTATTTTAACTATAGAAAAAATCTATAGAAATAAATAGTTTATTAGAAGTTTTTTAATTTAATCTTTACAGTACATTAACATTCAGTATAAATCTTCCATATAGAATGAAAGCAGGTTAAGAATGAGGGGAGAGAGGTGAAACGGTGGATATTACAATTAGTGGATTAGAAAAGACATTTGGAAAAATACAGGCGTTAAAGCCGTTGCAGATTGTAATGAAACAAGGGGAATTCACTACACTTTTAGGACCTTCGGGGTGTGGGAAAACGACTTTGCTTAGAATGATAGCAGGACTTGAAGAACCGGATAAAGGAGAAATATATTTTGGAGACCAGTGCATGTATTCTGCTACAAAAAAGATAAAGACATCTCCTCATGAACGGAATATCGGTATGGTATTTCAAGATTTTGCTTTATGGCCGCACATGACTGTTTTTGAAAATGTTGCATTTGGTTTAAGGGCTACAAAGCAAACGAATCATTTACGAGAAAAAGTAGAAGATGCGATAAAGCGAGTTCGCCTGCAAGGTATGGAGAAACGGTATCCACACGAACTTTCTGGTGGACAGCAACAACGTGTCGCATTCGCTAGAGCAATTGTAACAAAACCTCACTTTATTTTGTTTGATGAACCGCTAAGTGCACTCGATGCAATTTTGCGAGAAGAAATGAGAATAGAGCTTATGGATATCGTTCATTCCATTGGTTTAACTGCACTGTATGTCACTCACGATCAAATAGAAGCAATGTCAATGTCAGACCAAATTATTGTCATGAAACAAGGAGAAGTATTACAAAAAGGAACACCGGAAGATATTTATGTGAAACCGTCTCATGAATTTGTTGCCAAATTTGTTGGTAAGGCGAATTGGCTTGTAGAGGGTGAAAAAATGATTCGTCCAGAGCATGTGAGTTGGACAAAAAATGATGTGTGCGAAATGTATACAGGTGAAATTCAGCACGTTACATATGTAGGAGAACGTTATGAAGTGAAAGTAAATATGGGGACTTTAGGCATCTGGACAGCCTATCACAATAGTAAGCTAAGCATCGGTAAACCAGTATCGTTATATGTGCCAAAAAAATGTATTCATCATATAGGGGGAGAATCGTATGAAGAAATTCAGTTCGCTTAAGTCTTTATTTGTATGTACTTTATTATTTTCGGCTGTAGTAACAGGGTGTAGTTCAAAGACAGGTAATGCAGATGCAAAAAGTAAAAATACGAATGAAAAGAAAATTGTTGTATATAGTGCAGGACCAAAAGGGTTAGCAGAAAAAATTCAAAAAGACTTTGAAAAGAAAACTGGTATAAAGGTGGAAATGTTTCAAGGGACAACTGGTAAAATTTTAGCGAGAATGGAAGCTGAAAAGAAAAATCCAGTCGTTGATGTAGTCGTACTTGCATCATTACCAGCGATGGAAGGATTAAAGAAAGAGGGTCAAACGTTAGCTTATAAAGAAGCGAAACAAGCTGATAAGCTGCGTTCTGAATGGTCAGATGATAAAGGACATTATTTCGGGTATAGTGCTTCAGCATTAGGGATTGTGTACAATACAAAAAATGTGAAGACAGCGCCTGAAGATTGGAGCGATATAACGAAAGGAGAATGGAAAGGGAAAGTGAATCTTCCAGATCCAGCACTTTCAGGTTCAGCTTTAGACTTTGTAACAGGATACGTGAAAAAGAATGGACAAGATGGATGGAATTTATTTGAGCAGCTTAAGAAAAATGAAGTTACAGTAGCAGGAGCAAATCAGGAAGCGTTAGACCCAGTTGTAACAGGTGCGAAAGATATGGTCATTGCGGGTGTTGATTATATGACGTATAGCGCAAAAGCAAAGGGTGAACCTGTTAATATTGTATATCCAAAAAGCGGAACAGTTATTAGCCCACGTGCAGCTGGGATTATGAAGGATAGTAAAAATGTTGAAGGTGCAAAAGAGTTTATTGATTATTTATTATCCGATGATGTACAAAAACAAGTTTCTAAAGCGTATTTATTGCCTGGTAGAACAGATATAAAAGCTGAAAATAGACCAAATGTAGAAGAGATTCCAGTATTAAATATTGATTGGAAAACAGTTGAGAAAGAGCAAGATGAAATAGGAAAACAATTTAAGAAAGTATTTCAATAAGATGGTGATTCCATGGTAAATCGATTCGTATCAGTAAGACAAGTTGGAATGACGGTAGCGTTATTACTTGTGGCGATGTTAATCGTCATTCCACTTTTTCTTATTTTATTTTCTAGTGTATATGAAAATAGTAGTTGGAATTTTTTAAAGCCTTTTGAAGTGATGCAGAGTGGTGGATTAGCGGGGATTTTTCTAAATTCGATGCTTCTAGGTGTACTCGTTGTAATAGGTGCTACAATATTTGCATTTCCATTGGCATTTATTATGAGCAAAACAGATGTAGGAAAGTATAGTAAGTTAGATATTGTTTTTATGATTCCATTTATGACACCGCCGTATATTGGATCGATGGGCTGGATTTTGTTCATGCAACCTAACGGCTATTTTGAACAATTTTTCCCGATGCTAAAGACAGTTTCATCATCGTTTTTTAGTTTAGGAGGTATGGTATTAATTATGAGTCTGCATTTATTCCCATTCCTTTATTTCATGCTGAAAAACACGTTACTTCAGATTGGGAGTAGTAAAGAAGAAGCTGCAGCAGTTCATGGCGGAAGTTTTTTCTATCGTTTAAGAAAAATAATATTGCCGTTATTAGTATCAAGTTATGTAATGGGTGCTTTACTCATTTTTGTAAAGACGATTGCTGAATTTGGAACACCGGCTACATTCGGACGTAGAATAGGATTCCACGTGTTAACATCAGAAATCCATAAATTTATTTCGAGTTGGCCAATTGATTTTAGTAGTGCAACAGCATTATCTTCTTTATTATTTAGTGCTTGTATGCTCATTTGGTATATGCAAAATGTATTGAATCGAAAGTATTCATATGCAATAGTTAGTGGAAAAGGTGTGAAATCTAAAAGATATACTTTGTCTATATTTACGCGCGTTGTAGCATGGATGTATGTAATTGGTTTATTAATCGTATCAATTGGAATTCCATACTTTTCTATACTTATTGCTTCTTTGTCAAAATTAAGAGGCGGCGGTTTACATGTAAATAACTTTACAACAAGTCATTATGAGGCATTGTTTACAATGGGGTCTCCGGGATTAGAGGCTTTATGGAATAGTTTTCTTTTTTCACTCGTAACAGCGATTATTGCGGTAATGATTGGAGTCTTTTTGGCACTTATGATTCGAAAGGGGAAAAAAACCTCTGAAAAATGGCTTGATATGTGCGGTATGTTACCGAATATGGTACCAGGAATCGTTATGGTTGTAGGTCTTATTCTATTTTGGAATTCACCATATATGCCTATGTCAATTTACAATACACCAGTCATGGTTATCGTAACGTATGTTGTGCTGTTTTTACCTTACACGGTGCAATATGTAAAATCATCACTCGGACAAATTGATGATTCTCTCATGCAGGCAGGAAGTGTTTTTTCTGGAAATTATATTTATATTTTTAGAAAAATAATATTGCCTCTTATTATCCCAGGCATTCTTGCTGGATGGGCGATGACATTTACAATTTCGATAAGAGAGTTAGTAGCATCGCTTCTCGTATTACCTCCATCAGTAGAAACGTCAGCAACGTTTATTTTTGCTCAATTTGAACAGGGTGAAGTATCTATAGGCATGGCGATGGCCGTTGTTTCTGTTGGACTTACAACAATATGCTTATTACTGCTACAACATATGGAGCAAAAGCGAAAAGGGGTAGTATGATGAGGGTAGAAGTATGGGGAGGAGCAGGAGAGTACGGTCGCTCCTGCTATTTTGTAAAAAATAAAGAGACGAAAATAGTATTTGATTGTGGTATTAATCGATCTTATGAGGATGGTTATCCAAAAATAGAGAGAGAAGCTGCTCCATTTTTAGATGCGGTATTTTTATCACATATTCATGAAGATCATACGATGGGTTTACCTTTATTAGCGAAGTATGGCTATAAGAAAAAAATTTGGACGACTCGTTATACGAAGGAGCAACTGCCGTTATATTATGAAAAATGGAGAAACTATAATGTGCTGCAAGGGTGGAATTTACCTTATAGCGACCAACATATAAAAGATTTAAATTATGTATGTATTGATGAGATTAGCAATCCAAATAAATGGGTACAAATTACCCCTACATTGCGGTTTCAATGGGGATATAGTGGCCATGTATTAGGAGCTGTTTGGTTTTTAGTTGATATGTGTAATACATACGTATTTTATTCAGGTGACTATTCAGCAGAGTCTAATATACTACGAGCTAATTTACCTGAGAAATTGGGCCACAATATAAAAATCGCAATTGTGGATGCCGCTTATCACACAGATGATGTTTCGCAAAATGAACGTGTAAACGAACTATGTGCAGAAATTGAACGAGTTATGCAAAATAAAGGAATAGCATTATTACCGCTTCCACAACTTGGTAGGGCGCAAGATATAGTATTGTATTTATATGAACGATATAAAGAATTTCCGCTTATAGTAGATAAAGAAATTTTGACTGGATTTGAAGAGATGTTCGTATATAAAGATTGGATAAAAAATAATGAAGAATTTAAATGGATTATGGAGAGTTTAAAAAGAAACATAATAGTGATGGATAATGACATTAGTATGCAAAATAGTTACGGAATAGTTGTAATGAGTGATGCGAATATGCAAACGAAACGAGCGCAGTTATATTATGAACAACTTCGGAATGAAAAACGGAATGCCGTTATTTTTACTGGGCATATTGCGAAAGGGAGTTTTGCAGAAAAAGTTATGAAAGAGCATGTAAGGAATACATGTAGGGTGAATCGAGTTCCGTATAAAGTTCACCAAAGTATAAGAGACGTTAAAGAGATGTTAAATACATTATTACCAGAACATACGGTGCTAGTGCACGCTTTGAAAGAGGATACAGATCGATTACAACAAAAGCTAAGTACAGCAGGATATGAAAATGTATATTCACTTGCAATGGAACGTATAGAAGTCATTTAAAATGCAAAGGGGATAGGTATATGAAAAAAGTATTTGTATTCGTAAGCATTTTCTTTTGTTGTTTCCTTTATAACGTTAAGGAAGGGTTTGCTGCTAGTCCAATGAAACCTAGTTTTGAAGTAAAGTTATTATTGAAGCCAGAACAAGTATTAGGTGATAACAAAGAGATGAAGCAAGAGGTGTTAGAACATTTCCAGGCTGGTACAAAATATGAAAGAATACAAGTGCAATTTTTAGATACTGCGAATAAAAGTTTAAGCGAGGAAGGTTGGTTTGCTAGAATTCGAAAGAAAGAATTTAGTAAAGATTTTGAACTAACATATAAAAAAAGATATCCTATTCCAAATGGTGTAATTCAAGATGCACTAGAAGTAGCTAAAAAAGAAGGATTCGATAGTAATACGGATAGTTATGAGGCGGAAATAGATTGGGGATTTGAGAAGAAAACATTAAGCATTTCAAATAAGAAAAGTTACAGTGCTAAAGGATATGGAATACTTGATTTACCAAATAAACAAGCTGCTCAAAACATGTTAATAGAAAAATTACCAGGGAAAATGAACAAGTGGTTGTATACAAATTGGGGAGAAGAGATGTTAAAAAATTCCCGTATTTACGGTCCTGTATTAATGAAACGATATACAGGAGAGTTTGAAAACATAAAAGCAAATATTGAAATTTGGCCATTAAGTAATATAGGAAAATTAGAAGATGACTTCGTAATAGAAGTGTCATTTAAAACAAATGAAGAAAGTATTGCGACAAAACAAAGGGAATTATTAATGGCGAGTTTAGAGAAAAAAGGCTGGTTGTTACCGAAAGATAGTTTGAAGACAGAGCTTATTTTTCAGTAAATGAGAAAAAAGGAATCCATATTTCGTGGATTCCTTTTTCAAATATATGAGTATTAAGCTAAGTCAGCTGACACGAACATATCACTATTTTGAAGGTTTTTAGAGCGTAAACTATAAGCAACTACCTTCTTTTTATATTGTTTTACAACATCAACATGCTCCTCGTGACTATAAATATAAAATGTGAAATCTTTTTTGCCACGTTTTGCATTGATAATTAAAGGCGTACCCTCATTGTGTGGTGGTGCATAATAGCGATCTAAAAATAAACCTTCGTTAAAATCATGAATAATTTTTGATTTCTGTTCGCCTTCTACGTTATTTCCGTGAATTGCAATAGTCACATTCTCTTCTTCAAGTTGTGGATGTGTTTCGTACTTGCTAATAATGGATTCAATAACAGTGTTAGGAAGGCTAGAAACGATAATTTTAAATGCTCCAAATACAACTAACATTACAATAAACCAAGTCGTCATAGTATATCATCCCCTTTATTCTATTTAATAATATAACTCATATGGTAATAGTACATATGGTGAAGTTTTGTATAATTTGTGAAAAATATGCCATTTTCACGAACGAAATGTTAGAAAAATCAATTTTGTTACAAAAAGTTGAAATCGAAGTATTTTAAAAGAAAAAGGTTTATAATAAAAATATAACTAATAACCACATTACTAATTATAAGGAAGTGTAACTATGAGTACTGTAGCAATCGTATATGGTATTATTCTTTCCACAATTATTGTTTTGTTTTTCGTTGGGGTTTCACGTTATATTCATAAATGGAAAGAAGGCGTTGCGAAATTAAATCACATTGAAGAAGAACTTAGTGATTTAATGTTACATCATGGTAAGTAAACATTTATTTTTTAACTAAACAATGTGAAGAATATCACAAAACGTGCTTTCCTAATGAAGGCATGTTTTTTTTGTTGTTTAAGAAAAGAAGTATTTTTGTATAAATAATCTAATTATTACTTAAAAAGGGAAATTTATTTAGTATAATATATAATATGTTTATTTTAGGGGGAGTATCATGAGGGGATTAAAAGTTGTTGGAATTATAGCTGGAATTACTATAGTAGGCTGTATAGCTTTCTTTTCAGTGAAGGAATATGTCAATTCCAAAGAAGACTCTAATTATGTGCTAAATTACATAAAAGAACATAAGGATGATAAAACAACTTCTTTAATTGTTAAAAGAAATGGTGAAACATTGACATCAATAAATGAAAAAGAAAAATTACCGCTAGCAAGTATGTCGAAAATCGTTATAGCAATTGAATATGCTAAGCAAGTAGCTGAAGGGAAAATAAGAAAAGACGAGAAAATTTCATTGAAAGAATTAGAAAAATACTATGTGAAAAATACTGATGGTGGTGCACACCCTGCATGGCTAGATGATGTAAAAGGTAAAGAGTTAGTGAAGGGTGGTCAAACTTCTTTAGAAGAAGTAGTGAAAGGAATGATCCATTATAGTTCGAATGCGAATGCATCATATTTATTGGACAAGCTTGGAGCAGCGCGGATAAATGAAAGTTTGAAAGAGTTAGGCTTAAATAGTCACGATGAATTTTATCCAACGTATACAGGGGCATTATATATGAGGGGCTATGTTGAAAAAGAACTGCATATTCCTCAAAATAAAGCATTGGACAAGCTACGTAATATGTCTAATGATGAATATGTTAAGCATGTATGGCAAATACATGAATGGATGAAAGACGAGAAAGAATGGACAAAACGCGAGATATCTTTAAAAGCCGATATGGACTTTCAGCGTATTTGGTCAGATCGGTTTATAGGTGCAAATGCAAAGGATTACATGAGTTTACTGGAAAAGATAAATAGCAGAAATTATTTTACACCACAAATGCAAGGTGAGATTGAGAATATATTTAAAGGAACCGTAGGAGAGGGTATATTCGAATTTGCTGGACAGAAAGGTGGTTCTACGGCATTTGTATTAACAAATAGTTTCTATGGTACTGATAAAAAAGGGAATAAGATTGAGATTGTCTTTATGATGAACAATTTGAGTGAAAAAGCATTTGAAAAACTTCTAAGTAATATGGATTACTTTATTCGAGATATTGTCATAAGTGAGGAATTCAGAAATGAATTATAATGAAATAATTTTATTATGTAAACAAAGGGGCACTTATGAAAAGTGCTCTTTTGTAATACAGGATTTTCCAATCTTATTATTGAATATAGATGGAAAATAAGATTGGAGGTTAAAAAATGACAACAATATATTTCGTTCGCCATGCCCATTCTACATATACAAAAGAAAAACGGGAACGACCTTTATCTGAAAAAGGGCACTGTGATGCAGAAAATGTAACACATTTATTAAAAGATAAACATATTGATGTTGTTATTTCTAGTCCGTACAAAAGAGCAATCCAAACTGTACAAGGAATTGCGAATACATATAAATTATCAATACAAACAGAAGAAGATTTGCGTGAAAGATTATTGAGCACAGAGCCGGTATCAAATTTTAATGATGCTATGCAGAATGTGTGGGAAGATTGGGGTTTTGCATACGAAGGTGGAGAATCGAATGATATCGCACAAAGGCGCGCTGTAATATGTATACAAAATATATTAAAAAAATATGAAGGTAAGAATATTGTAATAGGTACGCATGGAAATATTATGGTATTACTAATGAATTATTTTAATTCGAAATATGATTTGGAGTTTTGGAAAACACTTCATATGCCTGATGTGTATAAATTAAATTTTGATAAAAATCGTTTCATTTCTGCTGAAAGAATAGAGAAAACAGGTCATCGGTTAAATATTTTGTAAAAGTTTATCAAAAAAAGAGGAAAGAGAGAAGTTATTGTAGAAGTATGACTTTGTAACATAAAAAATATATGTTAAAGGAGGCTGTTTACATGTTTGAGAAAGAGAAAGAAGGGCTTATTGAAGTTCAAAACGTATATGAAATTGCACCAGAAGATGGAACAATCATTGGTATGGCAACGGAAGAAGAAATGGAAATTGCTGCTGAACTAGAGTTACAGTACTATGCCCATTCTCGTTTGTTAGAAGCAAATATTCAGTTAGACGGTTCCTCCTACAAAGAGTTACTTCAGGAGTTCCAGGAGTACGAAAGAAAATCAATGAGCTTTTGGCGAGCGATACATAAACGTTTAGCTGTGCCATGGGCGTGGGTACTACGTATTGATGTTGCGAATGGCCCTATATATGTAAGTAATGGAAGTTCATATTACGAAGAAATCGATGATGAAGAAGATTATGAATAGATAAGTAAGGAAGCAGCTTTAGTTGCTTCCTTTTTTTATTTGTAAGAAATGAATCGCCTCAATAATAATATCTGGTCGATCATTTTCTATACCGTGACTAGCATGTTCGGCAAGAATATATTGGCTGTTAGTTGAGAGGTGTAATTGTTCGTGAATTAGTTCTTGCCACATTGCTTCAAGTTGTGTTGCTTCCTCTTTTGGCATGCCACCATTAGTCAATTGAGTAATAGAATATTGAGGATCTCTACCGATAACGATTAATGGTATTTCTAATGTTTTACATAGCTCTTTTAGTGAGAGAGCACAGTTTTTCCACTCCGATAGTTCAGAAGCTGTCGCTTTATATAATGAAGGCGAGGTAGAGAATTCAATTTGCTGTTTTGATTGATCGGTGAGAATAGGTTTTAGTTCGTTATAAAGTATGTCTACATCCATTTTTGAATACATATTATATTTTTGAAACCAAACATCATCAGAATCAGTTTGATCAGAAATTGGTAAATGAAGTTCATCTAAACGGTGTAAGTTCATCGAAGTAGAATCAACTAAAATAAGTGCTTGCAGCTTATCTTCATGTAACATCGCAAAATGTTGTGCACATAATCCTCCATAGGAATGACCGATTAGAATAAATGGTTCTTGAATAGCTAGTTTGTTTAGTAACATATGTAGCTCTTTTGTAACTTGCCTTATTGTACGCGGCTGATTGCCTAAATCACTTTTTCCGTAACCTGGGCGATGGTATGAAACAACTGTAAAGTGCTCTGAAAGCTTTTCTATAATAGGAAACCAATCATAAAATGAGCAAGTCATTCCGGTTTGAATGACTACAGTTTGTTTACCATCTCCTTTTATATGTACTTCTATATTTTGCCCCATTATTTCTACAAATTTATGAATGTTAATTCCTCCTAAGCTTGAAATAATTTTTGACAAGCAAAAACGATACACCAAACACCTATACCAAGTAGGACAGATGTACTAAGTGTAAATGAATTTTTTAAACCAATATAGACAATAAATAATAGTAGTGCTGATGCGGGGAATCCATATAATACCCCTAAAGCAAATTGACTCAATTCTTGTTTATTTCCGCCTTCGAATGAAATCCAAAATAAACTAAGTAAACTCACGAGAGGAAGGGCAGCAATAAAGCCACCTATCGTACTGTAATGTTTAGCGACTTCAGTGATAACGCCGATAATAAGTGCCGAAACGATTATTTTAACGAGGAAATGCATATTTTGCCTCCTTCGCTAATAAGGAAAATGCTTTTTCAATTAATTGTTGTTCTTCTGTTGATAACTGTGATTCTAATATTTTTATCTTTTCTTTATCTAGTAAAATATGTTTTTCTAATACTTCAATTCCTTCAATTGTTAATGTAAGGTTTACCACTCTTTCATCTTTTTTATTTCTCTCTTTAACGATGAAACCCTTTTGAATAAGGCGTTTTATATGTTCAGATGCTGTGTTATGAGAAAGACTAAGCTCAGTAGCGACTTTTCCAATTGTTATATCTTTCTCACGAGAAACGATTTGTAAAATACGAATTGCTTGGTGGGAAAGGTTGTCCTCGTATTCGTATCGTAAGTGATAATAAATGCTCTCCCAATGTTGATTAATGTTGTACATAATAATAAATCTCCTTTTTATATCATATAGTAAGATATATTCGTGATTTCAGAAATAAAACCCTTTTATTTGGATAAAAAATGTTGAAAAAGTTTATTTTTATTGAAATATAAGGTAATCTATGTGTAAAGGTATACATTTAGCAAGAGAGAGGATGATAGCTGTGAATACATTCAAATGGATTAGTCATGAACAGATGTATGTAGATGAAATACATGTTGAAAAATGTGGTCCTCTTTCAGTCGGCGTATATGGGGGAAATCAAGAGAGTGATGCATATGAACGAGGAGATGCGGTGCTGGCTTGGTGGGATCCTGAATTACAATTTGAATTTGTTATGATTTTTGATACACATCACAAAACAAAAAATATAGATTATATAATAGAAGCGATTTCGGAAAGAAAAGAAAAACTAAAAGAGTTATTCTCATATCCAATACATTTAGCTTTCCATCATACACATATGTACTTATTAGCGTTATTTACAGATGAGTTATTTATTAAAAAGTGTGATCAAGATGATGAGGAACTCGCTTGCTTAATTTGTTTACGAAAAGGCGAATTTTTATATTGGTTATCAGTTGGTGATTGTTTCGCGTATTTATTCCATTCTGAGAAAACGAAAAATGGAAAAGGACGATTAAATAAACGGAAGAATTACGAATATATTGGCAGGAAAAATATTTTTGCAGCAAATACACCTTGCTTTACGTCAGGTGTAAGAGGATTAGAAAAAGGAATGAATCACATTGTAATGGCAACGGACGGTATTTTAGAGTGTGACAAACGAAGGTTTGATGATGATCAATCTTTAGTAGAAATATTACACGACGGAAATAGCTTGCAGATTGAGCCCGTATTAACAAATGTACTGCAGTGGAAAGGTAGAGACTGTGCCACGATTATTGGATGGTCTATTGATACTGATAATAAACAATGTGCTAATTAATATAAAAGGAGTTCAAGGTTTTTATCCTTGAACTCCTTTTTGTTAAGCAATATGGATGTGATATGTTTTTAACCATTCATTTACTTGTAGCATATACTCCATGGCACTTCTTGCTTCAAAATTGTTAATCTCTTTATTACTTTGATCAGCAATTGAAAGTAAGATGGAATGGTTAATAAGTGAGAAAATAGGATTGTTTTTATTGCTACACATATCAAGTGTTAAATTACGGATTGTTTGTAAGTAGTGTGGATCTTGTGAAGTTGGATAAGCGCTTTTTCTTCTATTACGTACATCGTCAGGTAAAGCTGGTTGTAGTGCTCTACGTAAAATGCCTTTTTCAATATTATCAATACTTTTTATGTTGAAAGGAACATTCCATAAATATTCAACTAATCTATAATCGCAAAACGGTACACGAACTTCAAATCCAACAGCCATACTCATACGATCTTTACGGTCAAGTAAGAAAGGAAGGAATCGTGTTAAAAATAAATAAAACATTTGGCGTTGTTTCGCGGATTTTTTACTTTCCCCTTCAAGAGTAGGTACTTCAAGTATCGCTTCTTGGAATCGTGTATCAATATAGTTTTCTAGATTACATTGGTTACTTACTTCATTTAGTAGAAGAGGAGATGTATTTTTCCAATTTGTTAGCCAAGGAAACTTATCTACATATAGTAATTCTTCTTGATGAAACCAAGGGTATCCACCGAATACTTCATCAGCCGATTCACCGGATAAAGCTACGGTCGCATCTTTTTTCATTTCGCAAAATAGTAAATATAGTGAAGTTTCCATTTCACCAGCACTCGGTAAATCTTTCGCATGAAGGGGAACGAATAAGTGATTTGCTAATTCTTCAGCATTCACAATAATATCATGATGCGCTGTCCCTACATGTTCAGAAACGCGTTTTACCCAAGGAGCGTCTAAACCAGTGCGAGCAAATGTCAGCTCGAAATCTTTTGCACTATTTACAAAGTCAACGGAATACGTATGAAGTGTTTTATTTTCCGCAGCAAATTCTTTACCCGCAAGTGCAGTAATACCGCTAGAGTCTAATCCGCCTGATAACATACAAACGAGAGGAACATCGGCAATTAATTGTCTTTTTACTGTATCTTGTAAAATAGATAAAATATGCGAAGATGTATCTTCTATAGAGTCTGTATGGAACTTACTTTCTAAATTCCAATACTTCGTAACTACTTTTTTATGACGTGTAAATGTTATAGAATGTCCAGCACGTACTTCTTGAATATGTTTAAAGACGCCACATCCTGGAGTGCGAAATAAGCCTAATCCAAATATTTCATTTATTCCACCCGCATCAAGTTCAGCAGGGACAGATGGATGCGCTAATAATGCTTTAATTTCAGAGCCGAAAATAATACTGTCATTTCTTTCTGTGTAAAAGAGTGGTTTTACACCTAAATGATCTCGTGCTAAAAACAATTGTTGCTTCTGATCATCCCATAAGGCAAAAGCGAAAATTCCGTTTAAATATCGCACGCAGTCTTCTTTCCATTCTAAATAAGCATGTAGTAATACTTCTGTATCTGAATGGGTTTCAAATGCATGCCCACATTTTTGAAGCTGCTCTTTAAGTTCACGGAAATTATAAATTTCTCCATTATAGGTAAGAGCATACGTATAATCACCAGCACGGAATGTCTTCGGCTGTGTCCCGCCTTCTGGATCAATTACAATTAAACGCCGGTGTGCAAAGGCCGCATGAGGTGAAAACCAAAATCCTTCAGCATCTGGACCACGATGCTCAATACTATTTGCCATATTTTTTAAAATAACATGTTGATTTGAAAGGTCTTCCTTCCAATCTACCCAACCTGTAATTCCACACATACACATCTCATCTCCTAAATTAAAATAGTAGATTAACGAAATAAAATGTACACTAAGTTAAAAAGTGACTATATAAATAGTGTACTACATGAATTAAATTACAGACTTGAGAAAATTTTCTTTGAACGCATAGTTATGTGAGACAATGGCTAAGGGAAAGTATTCCATTACATACAAAAAATAAAAAGATGAGAGAAAAAATTTTCTCAGACGTTATATAGGGTGTAAAAGCTTTTACAAAACAATAAGGGGAATCGCTACATGAAATCAAATGAGAAAAATTTTATAAAAAGATTACAGCGGCAAAAAGAAGACGCGTTAGAATTTGTTGTCGATACATATTTACCACTCATAAAGGGGATCACGCATAAAGTTCTACTTCCCATTCAAAATGATGGACTCATAGAGGAATGTATAAACGATATATTTCTTTCCATTTGGAATAACGCAAATAAATTTCATGGAGAGCCGAGTGATTTTAAAAAGTGGATTGCAGCGATTGCAAAGTTTAAAGCAATTGATTATTACCGGAAATCGACTAAAACGGTAGAAATCATTTCAGATGAGTTTCATATTAGTACAGAAAAATCAGCAGAAGACGAATTAATCGTTATGGAAGATAGGGAAGAATTATTGAAGCTCATTAATCAATTAGAACCGCTAGATCAAAAGGTGTTCATTATGAAATATTTATTTGGTATGAAGACAGAGGAAATAGGTGACAAGTTAGGATTAACTCGGGCAGCAATTGATAATCGAGTGTACCGTGGGAAAAAGAAACTACAACAAAATGCTACGAATATTAGTTTTGGAGGTAGTGCAATATGAAAGACATTTATGAACTATTAAATGATATTGATATAGACGAAAAAGAACTAGAAGAAATTGAGGCTTCTGAAATTGAAAAGGAAAAAGTAAAACGAAATGTAAAACAATCGATACGTACGAAGAAAAAGATGAAAAGTTGGAAAAAAGGTGTGGCTGCTGCATCTATTTTAGTAGGATTATCAGTTGCAACACTCGGTATCGGATTTCCTACATATGCGGGTGGATTGCCAATTGTCGGTGACATATTCCGATTATTAGATAATGGTAGAACAGGGTTATATGAAAATTATAAAGAATTTTCGACTGAGTTGAATATGACGAGAGAGAGTAATGGGGTTAAGGTTACAATTAATGATGCTGTGTTCGATGGTAGAACAATCACAATCACATACTCTATTGAGAGTGATAAAGATTTAGGTGAGAAGCCAAATATATTTGGATATCCGCAGGTGATGGGGTTTAATGGCGGGGGAGGAAGCTCTCAAGTAACAAAAGTTGGAGAGAAAAAGTACGTAGGTATGACTACGATGAGTGGTAATAGTAGTAAAAGGTTAGATGTTGCAAACGTTTGGTGGAATATGGAAGAGATTGAGTTGGATTATAAAGGTAATTCAATTAAGGGGAATTGGAACTTCGCACTTAGTTTAAAAGCAATGGAGAGTAAAGAAGTAAAGGTTAATAGGGTTTCTGAAAATGAATTAATAAAAGTAAATATAGACAAAATGGAAGTAACTCCGATGTCATTTATCGTTTTTTTCAATCAGGAAGAATCTAAAGTATTAAGAAGTATATGGGATAGCGCTGATGTGGAATTAGAAATAAAAGATGATTTAGGAAATAAATATGCTGGTGAAGGAAATGGCGGAACTAGTACAGTAGCAGAACCGCACAAAAGTAGTTGGAGTTCTACATTCCAAAAGTTAAACGAAAATGCAACAAAGCTTATCGTTACACCTCGTGTACACTTGCGAGTTCATACACCTGAAAATCATGGTGGAGTAGAGTATGTGAATGGAAAAGAGAAGAAAATAGAAGTGCCGAAAAAAGAAGCGAAGAGTAAAGATATTGTGTTAGATGATATCGTCATTGATTTAAAGAAATAAAAGAGAGACTGCCTAAAACCATTTAGGCAGTCTCTTTTTCGTTAAGAACTAGTAACGAGCAATGCATGCGGATGCTGCGTTTTATATTCATCTTTCCACGGAATATTTAGTTGTTCCCACGATTCGCCGCTATCATTGGATTGAAAGACGCCATTGTTATTTAACGTGTAGAACGTATGTGGTTCGGCTTCGTTTGTAGCAAACATCGAAATGACTGTACCGATTGCAGATGGTAGTCCTTGTTGTACTTGCTGGAAAGGAGTATCTTTCGTTTTTCGATAAATATAAGATTCATAAGGGATACGGTGATGAGCGAGATCAGCACTTGGCGCGGCAGAAACGAGAATCGTATCACAATCAGCTGGATCAATTGCCATGCTGTATAAATAATGATGTTCAAGTCCTTCACTACATGAGATCCAGCTGTTTCCATTGTTATAACTTTCAAGATATGCACGATCAGGTCCGCCCATAAATCCGTCACCACATGATGCATAAAGACGATTTGGTGCTTCAGGGTGCATAAGTAATTGATGAGCATCGATAGGAGCACCGAATTTTTTATCAATCCATGTATGCCCTTTATCATTACTTTGAATAACAGCACCAGCTTCGATTGAAACGTGTATTGTATTAGGGTTGTTTGGATCAACTGTAATCCAGCGTACGTGATGGGTAAAAGGTCTAGGCGGGAAAGCCCACGTATAAGAAGATAATAATGATTTCATATTTTTAAGTTCAGTCCACGTTTCACCACCATTTTCAGAGCGAAATAAAGCGCTCGGTTCTGTGCCGACATAAACGACCCCATATCCGTTCACTTGTTCATTTGAGCTTATTGTTATGGAAGTGATAGAGGAGTGCAAAATACCATCTTCTTTAGGGAAATCAAAGTAACGATAAGAATCTCCAATGGGTCTCCATGAATCCCCGCTATCGTCGCTTAACCATAGACCTCGTCCAAATGTTCCGCAATATACACGGTTTGGGCGGAACGGATCAACAGCAATACAGGTAGGTTGCATATTTTGTAAGTGGTAAGTCGTTTCATAGTTATCATATTGTTCTTTAACTACAACAAGTTCACGTTCCATACAGAGAAATAAACGTTTCATTTTAGTAACCTCCTTAAAAAGTCTTTCATTAGTAAACAATATGAAAATAAAAAAGAAGTAGTCTTGTTTTATTTGAGAAAAAGGGATTGTCTAAAAAGTAGCGAAGTGTGTATACAGAGGAAGCGGGCGTTTACAATCAGTTGATTCGGGATAAAGATGGGGAGTTTGTTTCATACTAACATACAGATATTGTACTTAAAGGAGTATAAGTATGGGACATTCGCATGATCATGGTCATTCAAAAAATAAAAAGGCATTACTAATTGCCTTCCTACTAACAACAAGTTTTATGATTGCAGAAGTTGTTGGTGGCTTTGTAACAAATAGCTTAGCACTACTATCTGACGCGGGGCATATGCTAAGTGATGCAGTATCTTTAGCTTTAAGTTTACTTGCGTTTAAGCTCGGAGAAAAAACAGCAACAACTGCGAAAACATACGGGTATAAGCGAGTCGAAATGTTAGCAGCATTATGTAACGGTGTCGTTCTTATTGTCATTTCGGTATACATTTTTATTGAAGCAATCCGTCGTTTTAAAGAACCAGTTGAGATTGCTAGTAATGGGATGCTCATTATTGCAGTCCTTGGTCTGCTTATTAATATTTTATCAGCTTGGATATTAATGAGAGGCGGAGATGTGAAAGGTAATTTGAATTTAAGAAGTGCTTTCCTGCACGTACTAGGCGATCTATTGGGTTCCGTCGGAGCGATTATTGCTGCGTTACTTATTAAATTTTTCGGATGGACTGCTGCAGATGCGATTGCTAGTATTCTTGTGTCTATTTTAGTCATTATTAGTGGATGGCGTGTAACACGTGATACGGTTCATATATTAATGGAAGGTGCACCACAGCACATAAATGTTGAAGAGGTAAAAAGTACGTTATTAAATATTCCGATTGTCAAAGAAGTTCATGATTTGCACATATGGTCTGTCACATCAGATTTTCAAGTATTAACATGTCATCTTATTATTAAAGGGAATGAAACGCAAAGTGTATTAAAAGAGGCTACGTATGTATTAAAGGAGAAATTTCATGTAGAACATGTCACCATTCAAGTAGAAATAGATGGTGAATTTCATCACGATGAGACAACTTGCAAAGTATGAAAGAAAAAGGATAAGAAAAAGTGTCATAACATTTTTCGCACGGCATACATATATATAATGTGGCCACAAATACTTTGCAAGGTAAATATTTCATGAAATTACTTTACTTATAAAGAGTCATCTTTTATAATCAAAAGTGGTAATTGATAAAGATTATCATTTTCAATGATCGTAGAAAGGAGTTTTTTAAAAGATGAGTAGTCAACTCCGTTTTGCTGTTGAAAATCGTAAGAGGCATTTAATTGATGAGTTAATTGGAGCAGGTGTGTTTAAGATTCGCGACCGACAATTATACGAGCTGTCTTTAGAGGAATTGGAAAAAGAGTACGAAGATATGGAAGATTATGCAAATGTTCAGGCATAGCTATATAGATTAGTCAAAGGAGAGCTGGTTACGATTTTGTGTAACCAGCTCTCCTTTTATTTCGTAGAAATTATTTTTTGTATTTCTTTCATGGGACGGAGCCAGTTTTGGGTCATTATTTGTTCCATTTGTTTTTCGTCCTGCTTCTGTAATGCTTGAATGATAGAGTGATGTTCTTCAATAGATTGACTTGCTGGAACAAAGTTTTGGAAAAACAAATATTCAAGACGTAAAACGTGAAGTTGCATATTTTCTAGAAAGGGTTCAATATATTGGTTTTTAGCAATAGAAGAAATTGTATTGTGGAATTGTATATCTAATTTTAAAGCTTGTTTTGCGTTTTTTTTCTCTATAGAGTGCTGAAAATGATCATTTATTTCAGAAAGTATTTGAATATCAGCGTCTGTAATGTTTTGAAGAGCTTGCTTTCCTATAATAGAGTGAAGACCAGCCATCGTTTCATAAATGATAGATACGTCGTCTAACTTAATAGGAGCAATTTTTGTTTTTTGCCCTGGTACCATTTCCACTAATCCAGAAAGCTCTAATATTTGAAGTGCTTCTCTTACAGGTGTTCTGCTTACTCCTAGTGCCTCAGCCAATTCCCCATCATTAATTTTTTCATTGGGCTTCAGTACACCTTCAATAATCCAATTTTGTAGTTGATTTAAAACGAGTGATTTTGCTGAAATTCTTCCTGGTTTTTTATAATTTTGAGGGACAGGCATAGTGAATTCAATCCTTTCATTGTATATTTTCCTTTTTTGCATGAACAAGCTTTAATTTTTGTTTCCCTTCATCCGGCTTTTGGCTTAAGATGAGCACCATTACAATGACACAAAAAGCGCCTAATAACTGAAAAGATTGAAATGGCACGTGCAATATAAGTACAGAAGAAATAATAGCTGCGAGTGGTTCTGTGCAACCAAATAATGTTGTTTCTTTCGGAGTCAGGTATCGTATGCTGTCTAAGTATAAATAAAAGGCAATAAGTGTCCCGAAAATGACGACAAATGTGATGAGCGGTAGGGTACTTAGTTTTACATATTTCATAGTTGATAATAAAATGAATTCGTTTGTAGAAATAAAGTGTACAATCGTTACACCAATACCCCCAATAATCATGCCCCATCCAACGATAACGGAGGAAGACCATTTTTCTAACAATTCCTTTGAATATAAACTATAAAAAGCGAGAGATAATCCAGATAAAATACCCCAAATAATAGCTGGTGTAGAAACAGCCAAGTTATGAACAGACCCGTTTGTTAGTAAGAGAAAAGTGCCTGCTAATGAAAGGGTAATTGAAATGAAATCAATTTTTGATGGACGAACGTTCCATTTGAAAAGTAAGTATACAGTGATGAATATAGGAGCTAAATATTGTAATAATGTTGCCACGGCAGCATTTCCCTCTTTAATTGAAGCGAAATACGTATACTGTACAGCAAGCATACCGAATAGACCAAACAAAATCATTTTAATAGCATCAGATTTTTGTTTCCAAATGCCAAATATCTCTTTTTTTCTCGTTCCGAATGAGGAAATAATGAGCAAAATAATTCCAGATATAAGTAAACGGATCGTAACTAACCATTCGGTTGAAACATTGTCATATTGAAAAAGCTGTTGTGCAGCTGTACCAGACAAGCCCCATAAACAAGCACCGATTATGACCATTATAATTCCTTTTAATCGATTTGAATCCATATGATTTAAAATTCTCCTTTCTAAAAATATAAATTGAATACAATATGCAATATATCACAGAATAACTCGTTAATAAACTGAAATTTCTAATTTTATTTTTTATGTATAGTAAAATATTGTAGAGGAGGGGGAGTATATGTTAGCTGGATTTTTAGTTTGTTTATTTGTTGGGTTACTTATCATTTTTTTAGGGTATCAAATACATGTGAAAAAGAGGTTGTTTTTGTTAGTAGGATATCAAGAAGAAACGTTTGTTGGAGATAAAAATAAATTAGCGAAGCTTTCAGGAGCATTTTCTTATATAGTTGGAGTTGCTACTATAATATTACCGCTTGGCTTAGAAAAAATAGGGGATGTAGTTGGTATCGTATATGCTATATTAATTGTTTTAGGTACAATTGTATTTATAATTAAAGCAAACCTATTAAATAAGAGTGCTATAAAGTAAAAAGGCTTCATTCTACTGAAGCCTTTTATTAATTATTATGAAGTATAAGTAAAAGCCGGGATAGGATCAATAAATGTATTCCACTTTTGTCCCATTTCCTTTTCTGTTAATAGACAATCATCTAATGATTGTTCAATTACAGAACGATTCATATCAATACCGATAAATACGAGCTCAGTTATTCGATCTCCATATCGCTCGTCCCAGTTTTTTAATACTTCTGGTTCTTCTGCGATCATTTGATTTCTTTCAGTTTCAGGTAATGCGGCTATCCATTCACCGGCTTCTTGAATTGTAATAGAGGAACCTGCTTGAGATAGAAGCCCTATCATATTATTACGAGATGCCAGCCAGAAGAATCCTTTCGCTCTTACAACATCTAAAGGCCATTTTTCTAGCCAATTCATAAGGCGCTCGGGATGGAAAGGATATTTGCGGCGGTAAACAAAGGAATTGATACCGTATTCTTCCGTTTCCGGTGTATGATAGTCACTATTTAATTCTTGTATCCAGCCGGCCGATTGACTGGCTTCTTCATAATTAAATAGATTTGTGTTTAAAATTTCTTGTAATGGTACTTTGCTAAACGAAGATTCAAGAACTTTTGCATTAGGATTTAATTTTTTTAGTAAATGATGAAGCTCTATCACATCTTCTTTTTCTAGCAAATCTATCTTATTAAGAATAATTACGTTTGCAAACTCAATTTGATCTATTAATAAATCAATAACTTCCCGGGTATCATTCTCATCGATTGCTTGTTTTCGGTCTAATAAACTTTCTCCATCTGCAAAATCATCCCAAAATCTGTTTGCATCTACAACTGTAACCATCGTATCGAGGCGACAATTTTTCGTTAAATCAATGTTAAGAACTTCGTCTGTATAAGTAAACGTTTGAGCAACTGGAATAGGCTCACTTATACCAGAAGATTCAATAATAATATAGTCAATATCACCATTTTCCACAAGACGATTCACTTCTATCATTAAATCTTCTCGTAGTGTACAACAAATACAGCCATTTTGAATTTCTACTAGTTTTTCCTCCGTACGTGAAAAACCACCCTTTTTTATAAGAGATGCATCAATGTTTACTTCGCTCATATCATTAACGATAACAGCTACTTTTAAGTTATTCTTATTAGTCAAAATGTGATGTAGTAAGGTAGTTTTTCCAGATCCTAAAAAACCACTTAATACAGTGATAGGTACTTTTTTCATGAAATGATCTCTCCTTTAAATCGTAATGGTTACGTTTTAT
This sequence comes from Bacillus sp. LH1, assembly GCF_057924895.1. Lineage (NCBI taxonomy): Bacteria > Bacillati > Bacillota > Bacilli > Caryophanales > Bacillaceae > Bacillus > Bacillus sp. LH1. The sequence continues at coordinate 1,740,666 of NZ_CM175007.1, forward strand.
GTTAAACGATAGGAAAAGAAAAAGCAAGAATAAATCATAATGATTACGATTTAAGAATAGAAATAGACTATAAAATTTGTGCTGTAGTATGGAGCATTTGGACAAGCACATGTTTACATATAAATAAAATGGAGGCGAGAAGCTTGGTCTTTAATAGAGTTTCAAAAGAATTAGTAGGCATAGCTCTTATCGCTATGTTTCTCTTTTTATTATTTTTTGTAGATTTTACAAGTCTAGCAAATTTGCACAAAAATATGCCACAGGAATGGTTGAATGTGAATACAGTATTTTTAAGTATCATTTTTGAAGCAATACCCTTTATTTTATTAGGGGTAATTGTTTCTTCATGTATTCAAGTGTTTGTGACGGAAGATATGATTCAAAAAGTACTGCCGAAATCTCCGATTGTTGCAATGATTCCGGCAGTATTTGTGGGAGTTCTTTTTCCAATGTGTGAATGTGTCATTATACCAATTGTAAGAAGGCTCATTCAAAAGGGGTTACCACTTCATGTAGGCATTGTTATTTTACTGAGTGCACCCATTATGAATCCAGTTGTTCTTTTATCTACTGTATATGCGTTTCCAAAAAATGATTACGTTGTATATGCACGCTTTGGGATAACAATTTTAGTTGCTCTATTCATAGGTCTAATTGTGTATTATTGCTATCGCGAAAGAAATGTTTTAAAAGATGTAGAGGTTTCAGTTCAAACAAGCAATAAAAAGAGTTGGAAAGATGTTATGAATCACATTGTAGATGAGTTTTTTGATACTGGTAAGTATTTATTGATTGGTGCTTTTTTAGCAAGTGTATTTCAAACGTTTTTTGATCGGAATGTACTGGATGCAGTAGCACATAACGAAGTAATTGCCCCCTTTATTATGATGGGATTTGGTTATGTTTTATCAATTTGCTCTGCAGCCGATGCTTTTATAGCGGCATCTTTTGGACATGTTTTCTCGGTAAAGGCACTTCTCGCATTTCTTGTGTTTGGGCCTATGCTTGATATGAAAAATACGTTAATGCTATTTGCATATTTTCAAAAGAGATTTGTATTCTTTTTGATAGGAATTGTCATTATATCTGTGTATACCATCCTGCAAATCATAATGTTATAGGAGGTGAGAAAGAATGGGGAAAGAGGAGCAGAAGGCATATCATTGCTATATTCGTGGCATTATTTTAATTGGTTTAGCAATGCTCTTATTTAAACTACTTGTAACAGGGAATATTTATAATTTTATCGCTCCAAAAATGATCAAATTTACGTATATAGCTTTTGTAGTAATTTTAATTTTTGGTATTGTACAAGTTTGGAGAGATGGAAGAGAAAAACAGCATGATTGTAATTGTTGTAAACATCATACAACATCAAAATCAGGGATAAAAAGTTTCTTTGTATATGTTTTATTTGTCGTTCCGATAGTTAGTGCTTTTCTCTTTGGAAGTGTAACAATTGATGGAAGTTTAGCAGGAAAAAGGGGTATGAATCAAAGTGTACAGTCGAGAAGTCTAGAAAGAAACGAAAAAGAGGGGAAACAGGTTAAGTTTGATGGGCGAGAAGTATCAGTTGATCCAGAAGAAACATCAAATTTAGCAACGACTTATAAAACGGAAGAGCAAGTAGTAAAAAGTATGTTAGGACAGCGTAAACTACAAGTAAAGGATAAGGATTATGTTCAAACAATGAATGTAATTGGTCAAAATGTCAATTGGTTTAAAGGGAAAGAAATTACATTCTTAGGGTTTATATATAAGGATAAAGATGTGACGGGTAATAAAGCAGTAGTGGCTCGATATGGTATAACTTGTTGTATTGCGGATGCATCAGTCTGGGGGATGATTGTTACCGGGAAAAATATTGAAAAAATTCCAGAAGAAACATGGGTGAAAATAACAGGATTATTAGATGAAACGACATATAAAGGAACAGTCTTTCCACTTGTAAAAGTAAACAAAATCGAGAAAATTAATAAGCCAACTGACCCATATGTATATGATGCTTTACCTCAATAGAAAAGAATAAATTCTTCATATTTTCATGAAATAGAATCATAATCATGGCAATAAAAAAATAAAGATAAGAGTAATTTGGTTTGTTAAAAATATGTGCAGAAGGAGTTATGCGATGAACTGGGTTACTCATAAACCATCATTTGAATTTGAAACATTTAGTCCTATTATTCGGTCACAATCTGCGTGGAGTGGACATTTAGATTTTGCATATGACTTAGTACGATTTGAAAAACCGGAAACTTTAGTTGAGTTAGGTACACATCTAGGTGCTTCTTTCTTCAGTTTTTGTCAAGGAGTAAAAGATGGAGGGTTATCGACTAAATGCTTTGCAGTAGATACTTGGGCTGGAGATGGGCATACAGGTCCATATGGAGAAGGGGTTTTTCAAATAGTAGAAAAAGTAGTGAGCGATAACTACCTTAATATAGGAAATTTAATTCGATCTACTTTTGATGATGCTGTAGACCGGTTTCAAGATGAAACGATAAATCTTTTGCATATTGATGGCTATCATACGTATGAAGCTGTTTCTCACGATTATAATACATGGCTACCGAAAGTCGCGAAAAACGGTATTGTATTATTTCATGATATTGAAGTTAGAAGTGGTGATTTCGGCGTGTATAAGTTTTGGGATGAGGTAAAAGCGAAGTGCCCTCATTTTCAATTTGCGCATTCATATGGACTGGGAGTGTTATTTCCGAAGGGTTGTAGTGATAAGTTTGAGGAAATACTTAAAAATAAAGAAGAAATACAAAATATGTATAAATAAAGATAGGGCATACATCATTTTAAGGATGTGTGCCCTATTTTTTGCGTAGAAAATAATGGTGTGAATTAAAAAGTTAAGATAGTTGTAAAAAGTTTTGTTGCAGCAAATATTAAAAAAGTTAGTATGGGATTGTTCCTTGTAAATAAAGTGAAGCTTTAATATGTTCATATCGATTCGGAATTTTACAGTAGTTAATTTCTTACCTAAGTGCTTTGCACTTACTGAATTTTAAGGCGGAGGTCTTATTGGCCGAAAATATCGGGATAAATAAAAATACAACATTTTTTATATTTTTCATTGCGAAAAACGTAATCTACTTTTACAATAGAAAGGGTTGTGAATATATTATACTGGAAAAATAAATCGAAATAATATGAAAATTTTGTTTTGTCTTCGCTAATTGTATATTACATACATGTAAGACGACATACGTCATGTTATCGACTTGTAAGGAGAGAAAAAAATGAAAAGTGTAAGATTACCATCGATGCTAGAAATCATAGTTCTTTTATTACTATTTCTTGCTGTTGTCTTTTCCTTCCAAACGATTTTTGATCTCCCAATTCAATTAGCGCTATTTATTTCATGGTTTTTAGTAATTGCGCTTGGATTAAGATTAGGATTTCGTTATCAAGAATTGCAAGATGCAATTACGAAAGGGATTTCTAACGGATTAGAAGCAATACTGATTTTAGTTGCAGTAGGTGCTTTAATTGGAACGTGGATTGCTGGTGGGGTAGTACCAACATTAATCTATTATGGATTAGAATTTATTCACCCTAGCATATTCCTATTAGCAACATTAATTATTTGTTCTATAACTTCTATCGCAACAGGAACGTCTTGGGGAACAGTGGGAACAGCAGGTATTGCTATGATGGCGATTGGTGAAGGACTTGGTTTACCACTTCCGCTTGTTGCTGGTGCAGTTCTTTCAGGAGCTTATTTCGGCGATAAATTATCACCACTTTCTGATAGCACAGTTCTTGCAGCTTCTATGGCGAAAGTAGATGTTATTGCTCACGTTCGAGCTATGCTCGTATTAGATGTTCCGGCTTATATTATTACTAGTATTATGTTTACTGTAGCTGGTTGGATGTATGGCGGCGATAATGTAGATTTGAATCGAGTAGAATTTTTAAAAGAAGCTTTATTAAAGCAATTTGATATTAAAATATGGATGCTTGTTCCGGCGGTCATTGTTATCGTTCTATTAGCGATGAAGAAACCGTCTATGCCAACAATTGCAATGGGAGCTTTAATTGGTGCAATTTGGGCAACTCTTTTCCAAGGGATGAACTTTGGAGAGGCGATTGGAACAGCTTATAACGGATTCTCAATTCAATCTGGTGTTGAGTTTGTTGACAAGTTATTAAACCGTGGTGGAATTAACGGCATGCTTGGCTCAGTAGCCGTTATTATTTTCGGTTTAGGATTTGGTGGATTACTTGAAAAACTAGGTGTTTTAAAAGTAATCGTATCAAAATTTGAGAAGAAATTAAATTCTGCAGGTAATGTAACATTGTCTACATTAATCGTGGCATTCTTAGCTAATATATTTGGTTGTGCGATGTATGTATCACTAATTTTAACACCAAAAATTATGGAAGATAGCTATGATAAATTAAAAATAGACCGTCGTGTATTAGCGCGTAACTCAGAAGTAGGTGGAACGTTAACTTCAGGTATGGTTCCATGGTCTGATAATGGTATTTTTATGGCTGGTATTTTAGGTGTAGCAACGTTCTCATACGTTCCGTTTATGTGGTTAAGCTTCGTATCGTTAATTTTAGCAGTTATTTACGGATATACAGGCAAATTCATCTGGTATGTAGATGATGCAGATAAAGGAAAGCAAGCATCATAAAATAAAAATCACCTTCTACAATATGTAGAAGGTGATTTTTTTATTTTTTAATAGCATTTGCTGAAGTTATTTCATTCTCATATTTAGCAATTTTTTGTTGTATCTTTTTTAAGTTTTTTTCAGTGTCTTGCATGAGCTGTAAGACATTGGTCTCCTGTTGTTTCATTAATGCTAACCTTTGAAGGATGGTAGATTCTCCTTCCATAGACCAGTCGATAAATTGTTTTATTTTTTGAATTGGCATACTGGTGTTTTTTAAACACAAAATCATTTCTAAATATTTCAGTGCTTCTTCATCAAAAACTCGATCTCCTTTTTCGTTTCTTTGCAGAAAAGGAAACAGTCCTTGTTTATCGTAATAACGTATTTGAGAAATAGTTAAATGTTGCATTTTGGCGACTTGCCCAATTGTATAATACATATCATTCATCCTTTTATTACCAAGGTATAATGCCATCTTTGTTAAGTATTTTACCATTATAGTTTGTTTCACTTAATGCATATTTAATAATAATTTTAGCACTTTCAGTGGTTGTATGGCCACCAGGGGAATTTCCATTAAGATCCGTAGTTGTAAAACCAGGAGTTACCCCAAATACTTCTGGACCGTTAGTGGCAAATTCTTTACTAAAAGCTAATGTTAAAGCATTAATAGCTGTTTTGGAAGAATTATATCCTAGTGTATTAATTGGATGTGTTTCACCATTAGCAAACATTGTTAGTGAGGCCATGTCAGTTGTTACATTTATGATTTTACTGTTGCTTGAATTCTTTAATAATGGTAAAAAGGCTTGCATCATTTGGAAAGTTCCAAAAAAATTAACTTCAAATCCTTGGCGTAAAGTTTCAATATTTAATTCACTAGGTAGTGTATTGAAGTCTAGCGCTATGCCTGCGTTATTAATTAATAAATGTAAGTGGTCAGTCATTTCGTAAATTTTCTTTATTGCTTCTTGAATGGATTGTGAATTTGAAATATCTACTTGAATATAGGAAACGTTTGAAACATTTAAAGATTCTACGGCTTGTTGTCCAAGTTGTTCATTACGAGCACCTAAAAATACGTGATAATCTTTTTCTGCTAATTGACGAACAAGTTCATATCCAATTCCTTTATTTGCACCTGTTATAAAAGCATATTTTTTCATATTGAATTCCTCCAGTAGTGTTATAGTAGGTTACAATGGAAAGGATACAGCCTAAACTTAAGTTTAGGTCAAGAGGAATTTTTTAAAATAAATATAGAATATCTATATATAAGAGTGAGAATTCTTATCATTTAAGAGAAAGTCTGTTATTATAAGAGATGTAGGTATTATATTTTCAAGGGGATGAAAACATGGAGTACAGAATTGAAAGAGATACATTAGGAGAAATAAAAGTTCCAGCTGATAAATTATGGGCAGCACAAACACAACGTAGTAAAGAAAACTTTCCAATTGGAACAGAGCAAATGCCACTTGAAATTGTAAAAGCATTTGCAATTTTAAAGAAGAGTGCAGCGCTTAGCAATCAAAAATTAGGAAAGCTATCAGAAGAAAAAGCAGAAGCAATTGTAGAAGCTGCGGATGAAGTGATTGCAGGGAAATGGAATGAACATTTTCCGCTTGTCGTATGGCAAACAGGTAGTGGTACACAGTCAAACATGAATGTGAATGAAGTAATTGCAAATCGTGGGAATCAAATTTTGAAAGAGAAGGGATCTGACGTACATATTCATCCGAATGATGATGTGAACATGTCACAAAGTTCAAATGATACATTTCCAACGGCGCTTCATGTAGCTTGTGTAATCGCAGTAGAAAATCACGTATTACCAGCAATTACGAAATTAAAAGAAACTTTAGCAGAAAAAGTAACTGCATTTGAACATATTATAAAAATTGGTCGTACACATTTACAAGATGCAACGCCGTTAACTTTAGGGCAAGAAATTAGCGGATGGCACCGTATGCTTGAAAAAACAGAGCGTATGATTGCAGAGAGCAATACATATATGAAAGAGTTAGCAATTGGTGGAACTGCGGTTGGAACAGGTATCAATGCTCATCCTAAATTTGGTGAGATGGTATCAGAGGAAATTAGTCAATTTACAGGTAAACAATTTGTTTCTGCACCAAATAAGTTCCATGCATTAACGAGCCATGATGAAGTTGTATATACTCACGGTGCATTAAAAGCATTAGCTGCGGATTTAATGAAAATCGCTAACGATGTACGTTGGCTTGCAAGTGGTCCACGTAGTGGTCTTGGAGAAATTATTATTCCAGCAAATGAACCGGGAAGCTCTATTATGCCAGGGAAAGTAAATCCAACGCAAAGTGAAGCATTAACGATGGTTGTAGCGCAAGTGATGGGGAATGATGCAACAATCGGATTTGCTGCGAGCCAAGGTAACTTTGAGTTAAATGTATTTAAACCTGTTATTGCTTATAACTTCTTACAATCAGCTCACTTATTAGCGGATGCAATTGTTTCGTTTAATGACAATTGTGCAGTTGGTATTGAAGCAGATGAAGAAGTAATTAATGAAAATGTGAATCGTTCACTAATGCTTGTAACAGCGCTAAACCCACATATCGGATATGAAAATGCAGCGAAAATTGCGAAGCATGCTCATAAAGAAGGGTTAACTTTAAAAGAAGCAGCATTGCAATCTGGGCTACTAACAGAAGAGCAATTTGATGAAATTGTAGATCCAAAGAAAATGATTGCTCCAAAAGAGTAATAGAGAAAGCCAAGGTTCTTAGTATAGAATCTTGGCTTTTTTGATGTTCATTTTTATGTTTCATCTACTTGCAATACTACAAGCTTCAAAATATATTATTTGTTAGCAGGCGTATTCATTACTTTCATCTGTGGGCAGTTCTCTTTTAAGAGTGAAATGAATTTTTCTTCTTCTAGTGGTACGAAAGTGGTCACTGAGTCAAATAAATTGTAATGGATTTCTAATTGTTGTCTAGTCCATTTTTTTGAATGAAGTTTTTTACCAGAGTATTTAACGTGACGAATATCTTCAAATGGAATTTCAGTATGAAAAATGAAACCGTGTTTTACAACAAGAGATGATTCCGTTATGTTGTAGTGAGAGAAATAGAATGAAGAAAGATTCACGATATTTAATAGCATCATGAGAGTGAAAAAAATAGAATTTTCATTTTGGAAGAATAACGAAACGAAAAAAATAATTATAAATAATGTAATGAAAATGACGTGGAATGGATTTTTTTTCGCTTTAAATTTCAAGTTAGTCACCTCGGTATACTTGTTCTTTAACTAAATTAAATCATAACATTGTGATAAAACGTGTGAATATGCAGAATTGCATATTCGCGCGTTTTATTATTCATGTAAAATTTCTTGATGGGATAAATTCAAAAGAAGTTTTGTAATAGTGGAGTGGCATAAAGTGACTTACAAGAATAGAAAGATAGCGTTAGTCATAATTAGTTGTATGATCATTATGAGTAGTTGTGCTAATAAATTTGTTGAAGATAGAAATCGAAAGCATACATTTGTACAAGCAAGTAAGGTTTTAGTAGAGACTGTAAATAGAATATATAAAAAGTAAAGGATGTTTTCTTATACGAAAACATCTTTTTTGTAGTTAAAATTGAATACTGAAGTTTTGGAATGAGTGAATACCAGTTCCATATTCACTAATCGCATATGTATTCTGTGCAATTTGTTTAACGGTAAACTAAGGGTCTTAAAGAATATTTATGTTCTATTTCACATCCTATAAAATGAATTTGTATAAACATATTCGCTTTTCGTTGTATTAAACCCTTTTGTTAGATGTTTTTATAAAAGTTTATAAAATGGGCAAACGAAACGTTGAAATGTTTGTTTGTGTTGTGATAAGATGATGAAGTGATAATAAACGATATATTGATTTGTTTGGTTTTAAATAAACATTTTGAAGGAGTGTTTAGTATGAGCGATATTTCAGAGAAGTTTTGGGATGCGTCAATAGAGGAATTAAAGAAAGGGTATGTGTTTGATGAAGAAAAAGAGGAGTACATTTGCTTAGCTTGTGGTGAAACATTTATTAAAGGTGTTATTTATCAAGATAACCAAATTTTGTATGAAGCAGAGAAGTTCGTCCAATTGCATATTCAAAATGAGCATACGTCTATGTTTGATTATTTGTTAAATATGGATAAGAAATTTACTGGTTTAACGGATTTACAAAAGAAAATGGTTCAGTTTTTCCATATGGGACTGAATGATAAAGAAATTGTAAAAGAGATGGATGGCGGAAGTACATCAACAATTCGTAATCATCGATTTACACTGCGAGAGAAAATGAAGCAAGCAAAAGTATTTTTAGCGCTAATGGAATTATCAGAAGAAAAATCAAAAGTACAAACGAAATTTGTGCCAATTCATAGAACAGCAACGATGGTGGATGATCGATACAATATTACGGAAGAAGAAAATGATGAAGTATTAAAAGCTCATTTTACAGAAGGATTAGATGGACCTCTCTCTAAATTTCCGAAGAAACAAAAGCGTAAATTAATTATATTGCGCCATTTAGTGAAGAAGTTTGATAGTAATAAAAAGTATACTGAAAAAGAAGTAAATACAGTGATAGAAAATGTATACCCTGATTTTGTAACTTTAAGAAGATATTTAATCGAATATGGATTTTTAGATCGAACAGCCGATGGAAGTCAATATTGGGTGAAGTTATAATCATACGAAAAGAAAATGAATAGAAGCACAGTATTATAACAACTATACAAAGAGATAGAGATTGAAAATAGATGTTTAATAAAAGGAGAAATGAAATTTGAAACCACCTGCAGATAACAATAAAGAAGGTGCGGAGTCACATAAGTTGGAAAGTGAGAGTAAACCGATTTGGAAATCGATGTCGATGTTTTTAGTACCGTTATTATTAAGTAATGTACTACAATCAGTTGGACAATTATTTGGTATGGTAGTAGTAGGAAGATGGCTTGGAGTTAATGATTTAGCGGCTATATCAGCATTCTTCCCATTATTTTTCTTGCTCGTTTCATTTGTAATTGGTATCGGTTCAGGAAGCTCTATTTTAATTGGTCAGGCGTTTGGTGCTAAAAACGAAGATCGTTTAAAAGCTATCGTTGGTACGACGTTGACGTTTACCTTTATTATTGGAGTTGTGTTGGCGATAATAGGCAGTATTTTTGCGATGGATATTATGCGTCTAATGGGAACGCCAGAAAATATTATTGAAATAAGTGTACATTATGCACGGATTTTATTTATATCGATGCCAGTATTATTTTTATATTTCGCATATACAACATTTATGAGAGGTACAGGAGATTCTAAAACGCCATTTTACTTTTTAATTGTAAGTACAGCGCTAAATATGATCTTATTACCGATTCTTATTTTTGGATGGTTAGGAGCTCCGAAATTAGATGTGTATGGAGCGGCCTATGCATCTGTTATATCTACAGTTATTACGTTTATTGTCATGCTTGTGTATTTAAAGAAGAAAAATCACCCATTACAACTAGATGGAACGGTTAGAAAATACCTTCGAATGGATGGGGAGTTATTAAAGCTATTACTAAGGCTCGGTATTCCAGCGAGTATTAATATGATATTAGTTTCATTATCTGAAATTGCCGTAATCGCATTTGTAAATCGTTACGGTTCGGATGCAACAGCTGCTTACGGCGTTGTGAATCAAGTTGCAAGTTATGTACAAATGCCAGCAGTTAGCCTTGGTATTACAGTTTCCATTTTTGCGGCACAATCGATTGGTGCGAATCAATTTGATCGATTACAGAAAGTTGTGAAGGCCGGAATTATTATGAACTACGTCATCGGTGGTGTGTTAATATCTCTTATTTACGTATTCTCAAGAGACATTTTATCACTATTTTTAACGAGTCAAACTACAATTGAAATTGCTCATAGCTTAGTTATGATTACATTATGGAGTTATTTAATTTTCGGTCATGCACAAATTATTAGTGCGACAATGCGAGCGAGCGGTACAGTACTTTGGCCAACTGTTATTGGAGTTGTTTCAATTTGGCTTGTAGAAGTACCCGTAGCATATTATCTTTCTTACCATACAAGTCTTGGAATAGAAGGCATTTGGATCGGGTATCCAGCAGCATTTATTGTCAGCTTAATATTACAGTATGCATATTATAAGCTTTCATGGCAAAAGAAACGAATTACACGATTAGTTAGTTAAATAGAAAAATGTCCCTAAGTTATTAGACTTAGGGACATTTTTTCGTAAGTTCAGGTTTATAAATAGCTTTTTAAAGTTATATCAAAATGTTGTCTAATGAGTGTTTTATCACTCATATAAAACTCCCACGCTTTTTCCGGTTCACCGATAATCTCAAAGGATTCCTCTGTAATATATAAAGCGCAATTATCCTCCAGTGCAATTCCTTCTATATTCCCTTGATGATTTTGTAAAAAGGAATGGAAGGCGTTCATTCTGTTTAATTGATTATAATGTGGACAAAATCTTTTATTAACAATACCCCATCCGTTACTCTCTATATAACCAGAACCTTCATAATCTGATCGGATACTAGACGTGAACCAACACATAGCACCAGCGCTATAACCAGCAATAAGTGTTCCTTGCTGCAGAGCCAATAATAATTTTTCATCGAGTCTATGTTCTTTCCATTGCGTAAGCATGTGAATATAGTTCCCGCCACCTAAATAAATTAAATCGGCTGAATGAATCATCTCGTCTATTTCATACTTTGAAGGTGAATCTGTTGTAGTACGTAAAATTTGTACTTCACAATGTAATTGTTTTTCAAAAGTGTCTAAAAATAATTTTATATAGCTTTCATCATCATGACTAGCCGTTGGAATAAACAATATTTTTGGGTACTGTTTATTTGTTAATTCTATAAGGCGTTCATTAATAGGCAAGTGATTTGAATCTTGTAAATCACCGCCACCAATGACAGCTAATTTCATAGTAAAGCACCACCTAATTATTTTTGTTATATAAAAATTCGATAGAAGAGAGTTACATTCCTTCCGTAATGTAATCAATAATTAGAAAATGTAGCTTAAGTATATCGGAATAGTAAAGAAACTACTGACTATATATACCAATGCATTAGAAACCATACATTGATATATAATATTTCATACTAATGTTTCAAAATATGGAAAAAATATGTTTAAATAGATATAATGACGCATTGATTCATATTGAATTTATACTTATATTTTAAAAGGGTATCGGAAATAATAGCGATTTTTTAAAACAGTTTTTACTTTTAATAGGAAGTTGTATTACAATATGTTAAAATTATTTCAATATATTTATTTAATATGAAATACAAAGAAGGAGAGTGAAAAAAGTGGATTTTCGATTTGAATTTACAACGAAGCTGAAAGAATACTTAGACGATGAGAAGGATGAAAAAATAATAAAAGATGGACACAGAGATGTAATTTTTCACTATTTATATGCGTTAGAGACTGAAATTGGCGTTGTTAAAAATCCTAATTTTACTTTTTTTGCATCAGGAAGACGTTCACATATAGTGTTAGAAAACGTTGAATTTAAAACAGAAGTAAATGTAAAAAGTAATATAATTGAAATTACAAAAATAGTGGATAATGTAGCTATTCCGTTAGATACTATCGTAGCGAAAGATCGGGAATTATTTGCACTTGGACGTAATGAGAAGTTTAGTGTACAAATATTAGAGCAGTATCTTTTTGATACATTTGGAGAAAAATTAGGTTTAAAATGAATGGAATAGCCTATGTATTTATGGGTAGTTAATTTTCATATATATCATTTACGTTTGACCTTTCATTTAATTTATACTACAATTCGTAGTGTGAAAGGAGTTGTACAATGTTTACTCAAAACTATAAGTTAAATGAGCACGGGTTAAATCATTTCTTTGGACCGCTTGAAGCGAAAATTATGGAGATTGTTTGGTCTAGCGATGGTATTACTATTAAAGAAGTGCAGCAGAAATTAAGTGAAGAATCACCTGTGAATTTTAACACTGTTATGACAGTTATGAACAGGTTAGTAGAGAAATTACACTTAGAAAAACAGACTGTGAAAAGAAGTGGTATATATCGTGCTGTACAAACAAAAGAAGAATTCTTATCCAATCAAACGAAGAAAATGACACAGGAATTGATGGGGGAATTTGGAGATTTAGTTGTAAATCATATGTTAGATGAGTTAGAGCAGGCTGATCCGACTTTAATAAAAAAGTTAGAAGACAAATTGAGTCAGTTAAAAAGAGAGGATTAATGAAATGAAATGGCAAATGCGTAAAATCGTATTGTTAGCAGTAATTGTTAGTATCCTCTTTTTCAGTATGTTAGTGTATTACGTTACATATCCATTTCTGTTTCAAAATAAGATGTTCCTTCTTTCAAATTTTTGCTTGTTCCAGTTAGAAAAACATATGAAAGAATTATCGCTGATTCGTATTATAATCGCTGGATTATTACTACTTACTGTATTAATCGTGTGCAAAAGAATTTGGCGACAATTTTTCTATAGTAAAAAATTACAAAAAGTACTTATCCCTTTCGTCCGAAAAGGAAAACAAATATATATATTGCCGACTACGGAAGTTGCGGCATATACAATTGGGCTATTTCGTCCGAAAGTTGTCATGTCAGAAGGGATGCTTCAAACATTTTCAGATGAAGAAATAGATGCAATTATTTTCCATGAAGAATATCATCAAAAGAATTGGGATCCGCTAAAATTATTTTGTTTTACGCTATTAGCAGAAGGAATGATGTACATACCGATATTAAAAGGGTTGTTACAGCGATATCATACGTATCAGGAGCTAGCTGCTGATAAATATGCGATGCAAAAAATGGAATCTTCATTTGAGTTAGGTAGCGCGTTATTAAAATTAATTAAAATAAAGACAATGGAAAATCGATGTGTTACAGCTTCATTTGCAAAAACAGCAATAAATTTACGAATCGAGCAAGTGTTAAATGAAAAGGTTGTTAAGCTTACTATTCCGTTACATACGAATTCGGTATATGTAACAGTAGGTTTATTCTGTATGTCGGTTGTACTTATTGTCGGAGAGTGCATATAGCCTCTTTTTTTAAGAATAAACACTACTCATTGTAGTGTTTAAGGGGGAATAAAATGAATGCAGCAGATTTAACAATTTGGCTTGTGGCTGGGGCGGGAGTATTGTCATTTATATCACCGTGCTCTTTACCGCTATATCCATCTTATTTATCTTATATTACCGGTGTGTCTATCCAAGATTTAAAAGAAAATCGTGGAATTATGCAAAAATCAGCGATTATACATACAGTATTTTTTATGATCGGATTTTCGGTTATATTTTACGCGTTAGGTTTATCGGTAAGCTGGATTGGAATAACATTTTCATCTAACCAAAAATTGATTCAACAAATTGGTGGGATTTTTATTGTTTTAATGGGGCTATTTATGACGGGCTTGTTTCAGCCTAAGTGGCTTATGGCAGAGAAAAAGGTGCAGTATAGAAGTAAATCGACTGGATATATTCGCTCGATTTTAGTCGGTATGACATATGCAGCAGGTTGGACGCCATGTGTTGGACCGATATTTTCAGCTGTACTCATGCTTGGCGCGACGAATCCTGAAGGGGCGCTTCTTTATATTACAGCGTATACTCTTGGGTTTGCGGTTCCATTTTTCGTGATGGCATTCTTTATTGGGAAGGTAAAATGGATTGTTACATATGCCAATGTCATGATGAAAATTGGCGGTGGAATGATGATTGTAACAGGTATTTTATTGTATACAAATCAAATGACGAAAATTACAGCATTCTTTATTCGTCTATTCGGTGGATTTACAGGTTTTTAAAAATGAGGAGGAAGAAAAGTGAAGAAAATAATTGCTATTATATTAGTAGGGGCACTCGTTTGGGCGGGGGTTAACTTTTATAATTCAAAGAAAGAAGAGAAGGAAAGAAAAGCGAAACAAGCAGAGTTACAGAAGAAAGAAGTATTACCACAAGTCGGTTTTAAAGCACCTAGCATCACATTAAAAGGATTAGACGGAAAGTTACAGTCGTTAAATGATGCCAAGGGAAAACCGTATATTATTAATTTTTGGGCATCATGGTGTGGGCCGTGTGAAATGGAGGCACCTGACTTAGTTCATATGTATGATAAATATAAAAAGGATGTTGAAATTTTTGCGGTGAATGCAACTGTTAGTGACCCAGTACAAGAAGCAAGCGCATTTGCTAATCGTTATGGTTTTGAGTTTCCTGTTCTACTAGATATGGACGGAGTAGCTGGACTAGATTATAAAGTATTCTCTTTACCGACGACATTTTTTGTTAATAAAGATGGAATTATAGTAGATCATGTACGAGGTGTATTACCACCAGATCAATTAGAAAAGAAATTTAAGAAATTGATTGAGAATTAAAAGGAGATTTGGTGACGATGGAGTGGATTGTGAGGTTACAACCCATATCTCTTATAATTGGAAGTCTATTTGGTTTTATGTTGATGAAACGAAAGATGAAGTATCAAAATGTATCATATGAAAAAATGATGGATGCCGTAACAAATGCTTTTCTTATCATCGTATTTGTATGGAAGTTTGCACCAGCAATTTTAAATCCTGTATGGGCTTTTGGGGCGCCGGTGCAAGCAATATTAGCTATTGGAAGTATGCAACATATTGTAGTAGGATGCGTAATTGCGAGTGTATACATTTTTTGGAAAAGTAAAAAGGAACAATTTTTGCTTCGTATTTTACTTGATGTACTCCCTTTTGGATTGTGTGTGTGCATTATCTTTTATTTTCTATTCCATCATGAAGTAGGTGTACAAACGACACTACCATGGGGAATGAATATATATGAATCTAAATTTTTATATCATCCTATTTTCGTATATGAGATCATCCTTGCTCTTTGTATAATGGGCTTGTTATGGATGAAAAATGAAAGGCTCGGAAATGGAAAGAATATAAGTGTTTTTCTAATTATTGAGGGGTTTGCTCATATTATTATTTCGCTTGTTAGTGAACAAAATTCGGTTCTGTTTGGTCTATCAGCAGAGCAAATAATGAGCTTTTGTATTATTAGTTTAGGGATTTTGTTGGTGCCGAAAAAATAAAAGATAGCCATGTACAGAGAGTATCTGTATGGCTATCTTTTATAAGCATATTTCTTCATCATATGCTAAATCATTATATTGTAGAAATCTAAAAACCCCTTTATTAGGGGTTTTTAGGTTTCTATAGGTCTGCATGTGTTTCTTGTTTATCTGTATCCCATTTTGGAAGTTGTTTTGCTTGTTGACTTTCAGTAAAATTATTAAATCCAAAAGCAAGTATGCATGTAAAGGTTAAAATAGCTAAACTAATCTTTTTCATTATCTTAGTGCCTCCTTAGTTAATAATTTTTGTTTTGCTTCGTAAGTTTTGAAAAAATATTTTTGAGATTTCTCTATTTTATTCACTTTATGAAATTCTACTGCTAATAATTCGTAATATTCTTGTACATAATCGTATAATTCTTTACTGTTAAAATATGTAGTGCCTGCAATGATTGCGTTTTCTAAGTCGTCTAGAATACCAGTGTGTTGTGTTTTTAAGATAGTGAAATGGTGTTTATATTCTTGATTATTTAATTCATTACAAATTTCTAAGCCTTTTTGAACCCAATCGTTTGCAAGTTCTTTTTCATTTAAACTAAAATGTTCTTTGGCTTGTAGAAAATTGGCTTTTAGGTGTTTAGGTAATTTGTTTGTAACTATTGTAAGATGTCTAATAGCAAGGGTTGATAGATTTTGAGAAGAGTAGAGCCAACCTAAGTTATTTCGAACTTTTAAGATTAGTGTATCGTCTTTCAGCTTTTGTAAAATATTGATTGCTGAATTATAGTTCTCTTCGGCTTGTTCGAATTGTTTTAAATAAACAGAACATGAGCCTAAAATGTTTTCGCATAGAGCTATTTTAATTTCATAACGTGGATATTTTGAGAAAATCTCTTTAGCTTGATTTGCATAATTGATTGCTGTAAGTGGTTTGTTTGTATGGTGATTAAATATAGCAAATTTATATTTATATTCAGCTTCTTCTAGTTCGCCTGGTACATGTTTTAAAAGGGATTCAGCTTTTTCGTATTCTTTTTTTGCTTCATCATAATTTCCAATAATGGTAGCATGTTCAGCTTTAAAAAAGTGATAATAATAAGTAATAAAGTCTTCAGTTATTGGATTGTCTAAACGAACAATTTGACTAAAAGTATCATACTTAATGTTTGTCCAATCGGTTAGGACCTTATATTTAAAGTTTAGTAGGGAGTAGTAAAGCGATAGAGTTTGATCAGCTTCAATTTTATTAATCTGTTTCTCTATTTTTTCTTTTAATTGTTTCGCTTCAATTAATTGCTCCGCTACCATTACTTGATATAAAATGTTTAATTCGTTGACAATCTGTTCATGCCCTTTTAATAACACACTCATTATATATTCCCCCATTCGATAAAAGTATCCTAATTTAATTATTTCTATAATAGCAAAATAGAAGAAGTATAAGAGTGATTTTATCATATTTTTCAACAAAATTCTGAAAAATTAATTAATTTTTACATATTTCTTATTTTTATGTGAATATTACAAGTGCCTCTGGTAGTGGTGGGATGAATCTGACTCATGATACGTTAGCATCAATGGGAGGGATAGTTTTACTTGTAAATATGTTTTTAGGAGGATTGTTCGGATTGGGTCCAACTGTTAAGTTTTTAACAAAAATTTCACTTTCTTATTTAATAAAAACAGGATAATCCTCACTTTATAAGAATCATCCTGTTTTTATTGATATATTAAAAAATCGGCGGAGTAACAGAAAATAGGACTATCGCGTTTTTTTCAAAATGATTCACCCATTTATGCTTTAAATAAGCAGGTATTTTTACACTGTCGCCAGTTTCTAATACGTATTCTTCCTCATTTAAATATAATGTGATTTTCCCATCTAAGACAAATGCTAATTCTTCTCCTTTATGTTCTAGCACATTTTCTGATGAAGCTGTATTAGGCGGGACGGTCATAATTGCTGTTGCTAAATTTCCAGTGAAATCAGGTGAAAGCATTTCATATGATAAATTATCAATAATCATTTTCTTTCGTTTATGGGAACGTACAATTAAATCGTCTGTATTTGTATCTTCAAGTAAAAAGCTAAATGTTGGCACATCAAGAGCTTTAGCAAGCACTTTTAATGTTTGGATAGAAGGGTTAGCGGACCCGCGCTCAATTTGACTTAACATTGATGGTGTAATATCGGCCATCTTTGCTAGTTCTTTACTAGTTAAACCTTTTTCTTTTCTTTGTTTTTCAATTTTTTTACCAATATCTATATTTTCCATAATGAAAATCTCCTTAATAATTATTAAATTATATTTAAATAAATTAAATTAAAATTAACTTAATGGGATTATTTGTGTTAAACTATATTAAAATTAATTTAATTATAATTTATTGTATGGTGAGCTACAAGGATATAAGGAGGAAACAAAATGAAAGAAATAGGGGCATTACAAGCAGAATATCCATTAGTGAATAAGCTTATTGCAACAGAAGAAGTATTTTGGATAAATCCAAACATAGAAAAGTATGAAACAGCAATAAAAGATTCACCACTTAATGAAGAGAATGTAAAAGATGCGGAAGAGAGATTAAAGCGTTTTGCACCATATATTGCGAAAGTTTTTCCTGAAACGAAAGGGGCGAACGGCATAATCGAATCACCTTTAGTGAAAATACCTTCTATGAAAGAAGCTTTAGAGAGAAAATATGAGCAACCTATTTTAGGAGAATTATTATTAAAATGTGATAGTCATCTTCCAATATCAGGATCAATTAAAGCTAGGGGCGGTATTTATGAAGTGTTGAAACATGCTGAGCAACTAGCATTGCAGCACGGAATGGTAACAGAAGAAGATAATTATTCCGTTTTAGATAGTGATACATGTAGAGAGTTTTTCTCGAAATATTCAATTGCAGTAGGTTCTACAGGGAATTTAGGACTTAGCATAGGGATTATGAGTGCGAATCTAGGTTTTAATGTAACTGTTCATATGTCAGCAGACGCAAAAGAATGGAAGAAAGATTTATTAAGAAGTAAAGGTGTAAACGTTATTGAATATGAAGATGATTATAGCAAAGCAGTAGAAGAAGGAAGAAGACAAGCGGATGCGGATCCTAGCTGTTATTTTGTAGACGATGAAAACTCGCATGATTTATTTTTAGGATACGCAGTAGCAGCATCACGATTACAAAAGCAATTAGAAGAGTTAGAGGTTGTAGTAGATGAAAATCATCCTTTATTTGTTTATCTTCCGTGCGGAGTAGGAGGAGGACCTGGCGGAGTAGCATTCGGTTTAAAGTTATTGTATAAAGATAATGTTCATTGTTACTTTGCAGAGCCAACACATTCTCCTTGTATGTTACTCGGCTTAATGACAGGCCTTCATGACAAAATTTCCGTTCAAGATATCGGAATTGATAATGTAACAGATGCGGATGGACTTGCGGTAGGAAGGCCATCTGGATTTGTCGGTAAAACGATGGAACCATTTTTGAGTGGGAATTACACAGTAAGCGATGAAGAGTTATATAGATTGTTAAAAGAGCTAGCTGATACGGAGAATATTTATTTAGAGCCTTCTGCACTAGCAGGTATGATAGGGCCAGTGAAAGTATGTAAAGAAGATGAGTATTTACAAAAGCTACAGTTAACAGAGAAGGTGAAAAAAGGTACTCATATTGTGTGGGGAACGGGTGGAAGTATGGTTCCAAACGATACAATGGATGAATATTATAGGAAAGGTTTGGAATTAACGATATAAGAAAAATGAGGCTAGTTGTAGCCTCATTTTTTCATGTACATAAAAATCTTTGTTATTTTCACAATAGTTCTTTATAGTATATATAAAGGATAACTAATATTGAATAAATACAACAAAAAGCTTTATTTTACATAATAAGAGGATGTGTATACGATGTCATTACAGACTAAATATATAGCGGGTATTTCACTTGGGGTTATGGGTGTCGGCTTTGCGGCTTCTATCCCTTTTCAAGGAACGATAGCTGGAGAGATTATACAAGGGGGATTTGAAGCTGGGTTAGTTGGCGGGCTTGCAGATTGGTTCGCAGTTACAGCATTATTCCGTCACCCGATGGGAATACCAATTCCGCATACAGCTTTGTTACCTAAAAATCGTAAACGAGTAACGAAAGGGCTCATCAATACGTTAGAAAATGAATGGCTGACGAAAGAAAGTATTACGAATAAAGTAAAAGAGATGCAGTTAGCACAAATGGTACTGCAAATTGCTGAGAGAGAAATGCAGTCTGATGCTGTGAAAAAGGGGATTGTAACGATTGCAGAGAAAGCAATTGTTACAATAGATACAGAAAAGTTAGCTGTTATTATTGAAAAAGAATTAAAAACATATTTGCATACAATTAATACAAGTAACATCTTACAAGTGCTTGTTGATCAATTAGTTGTGCAAGAATATGATGAGAAGACACTTGATTACATTTTAGTAAAAGTGAAAGATTGGACAGCGCAAGATGAAGCACGCTACCAGCTTGGAAGTTTAGGTATGAAGGCGATGGAAAATATAAAAGTAGATGGATTCTTACAGTTTACATTGAAATCGTTTATGAATATTGTAGATGAAGATAAAATTGGCGGCATTTTGCAGAAGTTTATTATTAGCAATATTAACAGCTTACAAGATGCAGATAATAGCACGAGACAACTTATATTAGCGAAAATTCGTCAAGAAATTATAAATGTAAAAGAAAATGAAGCGTTACTACAAGAATTAGAAAATTGGAAAGAAAAATGGATTGCCAATTGGAATGCTACTGACAAAATAAAAGAGATGCTAGAGCAAGTACAACAAAGAGCAGTTGCTTTTGTAAATAATGAAGAATTTGCTGATAAATATGTTATTCCATTTTTACAAAAACAAATGAACAAAATAAAAGAAGATGAACAAACTGTTCAAAAAATAGAGGAGTGGTTACAAAAGCAAGTTGTTACACTTGTGGAAAAAAACCATTCGAAAATCGGTAAGCTTGTACAAGAAAATCTTGATAAGTTAGATGATAAAACGTTAATCGAAATGATTGAAAATAATGTCGGTAAAGATTTGCAGTGGATCCGAGTGAACGGGGCGGTTTGCGGATTTATGATTGGATTAGTGTTAGAAGGAATTAAAGCGATTATATGAGAAAAACCTTCCGCAATTGCGGAAGGTTTTTTATTTTTCGAGAACACTCATATTCAAATTATAAGCTTTCTCAATATTTAACTTGTACGTGCCATTTCCAGTTTTAATCGAATTTTTATACCAATGTTCTTGGTTGTTTAATTCTGGATGTTCTTCTGAAGAAGTATTTTCGTTTTTCGTTAAATCTTCTACTTGTTCCCAAGGTGTGCTTCCGTGTGTTTCTTTTTGATTTGTTACTGCTGTTAAAGATACATCACTCTCTTTTGCAAGATGGACAGATACTCTTGAGCTTTCCTGTACAAACCAATTATTTTGTAATTGACCTGGATAAAGAGATAGTTCGTTATTTGAAGCACGGATTTCCACATTTTTATTTTGCGGAAGAACAAGCGTTGGTTTCACCTGTGGTGCTGAATTAAATAACGTATGCTGAACAGGTAATGATTTTAAAGTGATATACATCGTTTCTCCAGCCGTTTGAACTGAAAGGAAATCATCTTGTTTTAAATTGAGTTTTTCATTTGCTTTCGTTGTCATTTCATAAGTTCCCAAAAGATGAATTTGATTTGTATTATTTCCCTCTATCGTTAGAGGTTGATGTCCCGCATCTACTACGATTTTTTTAATAGATTCAGGTATATCAAATTGTCCGTCTGGAATATTACTCGTTTGCCTCGTTGTGTTAATAGAGTGACGAACTTCTTCTAGTAATCCAGTTGATAATAAACAGTAAAAAGCAATTCCGACGCTTCCTAAAACACCGATAAAGAAAATACTAAAAATATCATATTTAATAAATGATTGTTCCTTCTTAGAAAATAGAAGGTATAGTAAAACTTCAGCTCCAAGTATGATAAGTAAAACTGGCCACCATGCAGTTAGTGTATCTAATACTTGAATTCCTTTTACGACTGAAAATAGTAAAAAGCACCCTAACGATATAATAGAAAGCCCCATTGAGAATGTTCCAACACGCCAAGTCCTCATTCGCTTGTCCCACCTTTGTTTTCTTTATTTCCAAGTAACAATTTAAAGCCGCCGCCAATTAAAAGGAGCGCAACGATAGATGTCTGGAAATAGCGATAATATAGTTCACTAAGATGAATATTAAATATAGTTACAAAATAATCATTCAAAATAGGAAGGACTGTTTGATTTAATAAATAATAACCACCGAGTGTAATTAATCCGATACCGATCCATCTTTGATGATTTATAAAATAATCGATAATGGGTTCGTCTTGTACTCGTTCTTTTCCGTATTTTGCTGTTTGCTGTAACGCATCAAAAAAGCTATAGAACCAAATGATTGGTACTAAAAATAAAAACGCAGAAAGTCTTAATAAGTCGAGTAAATAAATAGATAGTAAAAAGGCTGCCATAAGCTGAAGACCACGGCGTTGTAAACCTAAATACATATGACCTGCTCCAGGGAACATCGCTAAAATAGAAGCAAATGTTTTACTTTTCTTTCCTTGCTCTCGATGTTCTTCAAAATCTTCGAAAATAGTACGGTCAATTAATTGCTCGTCGCGTTCTTTTTTCTGTAGTTGCTGAACAACGTCAAAGAAATTATAAATCCATAAAACAGGTAACGTAATAAGAAAGATAAGGAAACTTCCTTGAGATGTTAATAATGTTACAAATATAATCATGCTGCCTAAGCCAGCGCAAGCGACTAAAAACGTAAGACCGCGTTGCATAAGTCCTAATTGGAAATGGCCAAGTCCAGGGATGATGGATAGGAGAATGATATAAAATCGTTCGCTCTCTTTAGAGGAATTTATCAATTCTCCAGCTTCTTGTTTTTTCGTTTGTTTTATAATGGTGATAACTAAATCTAGTAAGTTAATTACCCATAGAACAGCTAGTAAAAATAGAGAAAGAAAAGCAATATCACGTTCTCTTACTACTATGGTACAAAATACTGCAAAGGAGAATAGAAATAAAGATCCTCCGCTATATAAAATAAACCGTCCTAGCTTTTTTAAGTATAAATGTCCAAGCCCAGGAATTAGCCCTAATACAAGTGCTAAAAAGGGGTTTTTATTCATGCTTTAAACCTCCGTCCTTTTTTGATGTATCTACCGATTTGTTTACAATTTGTTGTGAGATAGAAGACTCGTTATGTTTTGAAGATTTCTCGAAATTTGATGTCGCTGTAAAAATATATTGGAATAAACCACTTACCATAAAAATAATTGTAGCTGCAGTCGCAATTATGTAGTGAATAATTGTGCGCTTTAGTGAGTTTGTTTTTATATTTTTATTAGGTTGTAGCGTTTCAAAATTAATTTGCGTCATAACTTCGTTCGTAAATGAATCATCATTTATCATTGGAAGGTTTTCATGTTGTTCATCAATACTTTCCATATAAAGTGTTAAACAATGATCACATTCGTAAAGATGTTCTTCCATAGATTCACGTTTATTGTTTTCTATAAAATCTAATGCATAATTGCGCCAATCTTCTTTTGAATAATGCATCATAGAAACTCTTCCTCCTTCCAATGTTTTTTAATCCATTTTCGTGCCCGATACAGTTTCATTTCGACTGTTTTTACTTCGATGTTTTCCTGTAAAGCAATTTCTTGATAACTTTTTTCTTCTAAGTAATGTGCGAGAACGACGTCACGGTAATTTTCGGGAAGTTCTCTCAGTTTTTGAGCAATGAGTAATTTCTGCTCTTTCGTCAATAATAAAGCCTCAATATTATGAGAGGACTTTATATTTTCCTCAGCTTCTTTACATAAGGAGAGTTCTTCACTTTCTCTAGCTTTCTTCCTCTTATAATCAATAGCGTGATTGGTGGCAATACGCGCCATCCACGTTTTTAATCCGCGAAATTGATAATTTGGGAGAGAGGTGTGAATTTTTACGAATACTTCTTGTGTAACATCTTTCGCATCTTCTTCATGTCTTAAAATAGAAAAGATAACTTGAAAAATATAATGACGATATGTTTGTACAAGGATACGAAAAGCATGCTCGCTTCCTTGCTGTGCTTTTTCAATTAATTGTTTTTCCTCAATGGGTCTCTCCCTCCTTTTTGACGCATTCTATTATATAGACGTAAAGAATGATAAGTCACCCTACACATATTGTAAAAAAAGAATAATATATTTTTTGCAGGAGAGCTAGATGAAAAAAGGTGTGAAAAAATGGTAAAGAGAAGTATATAATGAGCAAGTAGGAAATGTTACACGGAGAAAGGATGTGAATGTTAGTAGGGGAAGGGCCATACTAACAAACATGAAAATTAAAATATTAATAGCGGATGATAACTCTTTTATTAGAGAGGGCATGAAAATTATTTTAAATACATACGAAGAGTTCGAAGTAGTAGATACTGTAAATGATGGGGAAGAAGCTGTAGCATATTGTAAAAAGCATGAAGTTGATATTGCTCTTTTAGATGTTCGCATGCCAAATATGAACGGGGTAGAGGCGACGAAGTTCATTTGTGAAGAGACGAAAACAAAACCGCTTATTTTAACGACGTTTGATGATGATGAATATATTTTGGATGCAGTAAAAAACGGAGCGAAAGGTTATTTGTTAAAAAATAACGATCCGGAGCGTATTCGTGATGCGATAAAAGGAGTATATAACGGTCAAACTGTTATGCAAGATGTTGTCCTCGATAAAATTAAGTCTAATTTAATGGAAAGTAAAGAGGAAGAATGTAAAATTGATAAGAGCCTTTTCACAGAAAGGGAGCTTAGTATTATCGCATTAATTGCAAAAGGTTTCTCGAATAAAGAAATTTCGAAACAGCTTTTTATATCTGAAGGAACAATTGCAAATTATATTACGTCAGTTTTAGGGAAAACTGGACTTGAACATCGCACACAAATTGCGATTTATTACTTAACAGGGAAAGTAGATTAGTGATATGGAATTTTGGCTAACTGTAAGTAAATTAATTGTCTTTTTATATATTGTGTTTAGTTATATTTACGCAAATGTAGTAAATTTACCTTGGGTTATATTTACTTTACTTATTTACCTCTCTGTAAACGTAATGATTTCTATATTTAAAAAAGATACGTATAAAAAATTATTAATCTGTATGTCAATTGGCATAATTATGTTATTTACATGGAGGGTTCATCCATTTTTTATTTTGTTTTTACCTTTGAACTTATACGAAATTACATTCCATTACATAGAAAAGAATTGGCCACGCTTTGTTGTTATGATGCTCCCAATTACGATTGCAGATGAAAGTATTCGAATGACTTATGGATTAATTGTTGCATTTTCTTTTCTCGTTTTAACTATAGCAGATCGATATATATCGCGTGTAGTAAAGCTTGAATCGCAAAATGATAAGATGCGAAAAGATATGCAACGACTTACGAAAAGCTTACATGAAAATAAAGAGTACATAAGACAATCTGAATACACATTTAAGCTAGAAGAGAGAAATCGGTTATCGCAAGAAATTCATGATAAAATTGGTCACTCGATGACGGGTGCACTTATTCAAATGGAAGCAGCAAAAAGGTTAATGGAAATAGATAAAGAAAAATCTGCGGAGTTATTACAAAATGCAATTCACATTTCAAAAGATGGAATTGAAAGTATTCGCATTACATTAAAAAATATGAAGCCTCCAACTGAGCAAATTGGCATTCATCGTATGAAATTATTCATAGAGGAATTTGCCGGTAAGAATGATGTGAATATTCCTTTTGTATACAAAGGGAACTTAGATATGATTTCTCCCATTCAGTGGAAAATTATCGGTGAGAATGTTACAGAAGCACTAACAAATGCAATGAAATATGCTGATGCGACAGTTATTTCTATAGATATTCATGTACTTAACAAGATGGTTAAGGTGCAAGTGAAGGATAACGGAAAAGGGGTAGCTCTTGTTAAAAAAGGTCTCGGTATTATGGGGATGGAGGAGCGAACGGCGTCTGTAAACGGAAAAATTATTGTAGATGGGACAAGTGGTTTTTCAGTAACGATGTTGTTGCCAATATAAAGAGAATGGTACGAGGATGAACCATCTCATATGAAAAAAGTGAATATTCTCATGTGAAAAGAATGAACTTCTGCACTGAGCAGGTTCATTCTTTTTGTTTATACTAAAAGCAGAGAAACCGAAATAGGGGTGAAAATGATGAATACATTAGAAATTAAAAATTTAACGAAAAAATTTGGTGATTTCATCGCAGTTGATAATATGTCTTTATCTATTAAAGAAGGAGAAATATTTGGCTTTTTAGGATCAAATGGTGCTGGTAAGAGTACAACGATAAATATGATTGCTGGTTTGTTAAGAAGTAATGAAGGTGAGATTAGCATACTAGGAAAAAATATAAAGAAACATAATCGATTTGCGAAAATGAATATCGGTATTGTTCCGCAAGATATTGCGATTTATGAAGAGTTAACTGCCTATGAAAATGTGAAATTCTTTGCTGGATTGTACGGGTTACGAGGAGCCGAATTAAAAGCTAGGGTAGAGGAAGCTCTTAAATTTGTAGGACTTAGTGATAAACAGAAAAGCTATCCGAAGAACTTTTCTGGTGGGATGAAGCGAAGACTGAATATCGCTTGTGCAATTGCTCATAGACCGAAGTTAATTATTATGGATGAGCCGACAGTTGGAATTGATCCACAGTCAAGAAACTACATTTTGCAGTCAGTACGTAAATTAAATGAAATGGGAAGTACAATTATTTATACGAGTCACTACATGGAAGAGGTAGAAGAGATTTGTACGAAAATAGCGATAGTAGATCACGGTAAAGTAATTGCAGAAGGTACGAAAGAACAGTTAAAAGCAATTATTACTGACACGAAAGATATTTGGATTGAAGTGAAATCGGTAGAGAATTTAGATGTAGAAAAATTAAAAGAGATAAACGGTGTGAAAGCAGTTCAAATTGAAGAAAACGTAATTAAAGTGAATTCTGATGCGGGATTAAATAATTTAAATAAAATCATTCAACACTGTATCAATCATGATATTGAAATTCGTTCATTAGAGGAGCAGGCTCCCAACTTAGAAACAGTATTTCTTACCTTAACCGGAAGAAACTTACGAGATAAATAAAAGGTAAATGAAGAAAAGGTAAAGGGAGGTTCATCAATTGAACATCTTCAATATTGCAATTATGCACATTAAAAGAGAATTTAGAGACGTAAGAACTTTAGTTTTTATGTTAGCATTTCCGATTGTACTTATGCTTGTGTTAGGAACAGCGTTAAGTAATGCATTTAATAGCGATAGTCATACTATTAAAGATATACAAGTGATATACAAAGATGAAGCAAATGGTACGTTTTCTCAATCATTTGAAGCATTTGCAAAAGAAGTAAGTAAATCTGGTATTCACTTTAAGAAAGTTTCTGAAGAGGTAGATGGAAAAGAAAAAGTAAAACAAAACAAATACGCTGCGTATGTAGAATTGAATAAGGACGGGGTAAAGTTTTACGGAAGTGATAGAAGTAGTATTGAAAGTAGCATAGTTGAAGGAATGATGACTACATTTGTTGATAAGTACAATGTAGTAGTTGAGATTGAGAAAGTAGACCCTAGTAAAATTAGCACAATAATTCCGAATGGAGAACGTAATGAGTATATTAAAGAAACGGCATTACAAGCGACTAAAAAACCAGGTTCTATGGATTACTATGCAATTGTAATGACAACGATGGTTGCTTTGTATGGTGCGATGGGAGCAAGTAATTTAATTAGAGGCGAACGAATACGTAAAACAGGAGATCGTCTCATTGCTGCACCTATAACGAAAGCGGAAATTTTTATCGGGAAAATATTGGGTAATATGGTGGCGAATGCACTGTGCATACTACTTGTCGTTTTATTTAGTAAATTTGTTTTTCAAGCTAACTGGGGCGATCATCTTGGAGTTGTCTTACTTATTTTACTAACAGAAGTCCTTTTAGCAACTAGCTTCGGCCTCGGCATCGGATATATTACAAAAACAGGTGAAGCATCTAGAGCAATTATTTTAGTTATCGTACAACTAGCTTCTATTTTTGGCGGGGCATACTTCGTAGTAGAAGAAAATTTCGTTACGAATTTATCACCATTAACGTGGGCAAACACTGCCGTTATGAAAATTATTTATGCAAATGATGTAGGGGCGGCACTACCAGTCATCTCTTTAAATATCGGAATCTCAGCACTCTTTTTATTCATATCGATTATCGCATTACGCAGACGGGAGGGGCTATAGTATGAAAGATATTTTATGGCTTATGCAAAAAACATTATCAGTCCTTTTGAAAAATAAAAAAGGGTTACTCATTATTATTAGCTTGCCGATAATAGGAACGTTAATCTCCTTTTCAATATATGGAAATGCGGGGCAAGGGACGTTAAATATCGGAGTTATAAATAAAGAAAATGAGTCGATAGCAAATGATACGGTGAAATTTTTAGAAGAAATCAATCATGTAAAAGTAAGTAAAGTGAAAGAATCTGAAGTAGAAGATAAACTCACTTCAAAAAAACTTGATGGAGTGATTACGTTACAGTCTGGTTTTTCAGAAAGTGTCCGAGAAGGAAAACCAAGCAATATTGAAATTTCATCGATTAAAGGTGATCAAGTAACAGCGTTTATTAAGTCATATTTGTACAATTATATTAATAATGTAGCAGCGATAAGTAAAGTAGCAGGAACAGATCAAAGTGCATTTGATACGATGTACGCAGGATATCAAAAAAGTTCATTTAAAGTGAAGACTGAGACGTTAGAAGATACTTCGAAAAATAAAGATATGACGAACCAAACGATGGGTTATCTTATTATGTTTATGTTATTTTCAGCAGTGAACTTATCAGGCTATATTTTAAAAGAAAAAGAGAATAGAACGTACTTTAGATTATTATCCACGCCGATAGATGGAAAGAAATTTATATTATCTAACGTCGGGGTAAATATGATTATATTAACAGTACAAATTATGATTACAATCCTATTCTTAACGAATGTTTTTCATACGAATATCAATATGCCCTTCATCGTTATGGTTGGTGTACTGATGATATTTGCTTTAATAGCGATTGGAATGTCGTTAGTAATTGTTGCTTTTTCAAAAAACTCATCATCGGCAAATGCGATGCAAAACATGGTCATTGTACCAACATGCTTACTAGCGGGTTGTTATTTCCCATATGACATTATGCCAAGTGCAGTACAAAAAGTAGCTAATTTTCTTCCGCAGCGCTGGTTGTTAGACACAGTATCGAAACTACAACAAGGAATACCATTCTCGGAGTTGTATTTAAACATTTTAATTTTATTCGCTTTCGCAATTGCATTCTTCTTAATTGCTATTTATAAGTTTGGAAGAAATAATGATGCGAGAAATTTTGTTTAATGTGAAAAGGATGTGACGTTAAGTCACATCCTTTTTTGTATGAAGCATGAAATCTAA
The DNA here is from genome assembly GCF_057924895.1 of Bacillus sp. LH1. Classification (NCBI taxonomy): domain Bacteria; kingdom Bacillati; phylum Bacillota; class Bacilli; order Caryophanales; family Bacillaceae; genus Bacillus; species Bacillus sp. LH1. The sequence continues at coordinate 1,770,019 of NZ_CM175007.1, forward strand.
ATTTGAATGACAAAATAGAAAGGTGGAAAGAAAATGATCGGAAGGAAATCAAAATGATTAAAAAAATATTGCGAGTTACTTCTATTGCTATTGCTATTTTCGTTTTTATTTTAATTTGGGTTCATATTGACGTTACACTCGGAAGAAAAATGGAAGCCGGGAAAAACATGCCGACAGAGTATGCGCCTCATTATAGTGACTTTCAATTATATGTAGAAGGGAAGTCTTTTTATAAACAATTATTTACTGATATAAGTGAAGCGAAAAGCTCCATTTACACGTATTTCTTCATTTTGTCGGATGATAAAAGTAGCCATACTTTTTTAAACTTATTAAAAGAGAAGGCAAAAGAAGGAGTAAACGTCTATTTATCCGTTGATCGCATTAATGATTTATCATTTGAAAGAAAGATGAAAAATGAATTGCAGGAAAATGGTGTGCATTTTACATATAGTAGAAAACCTGAATTACCATTCGGCTTTTATTCTCTTCATCATCGTAATCATCGCCGTATTACGACGATTGATGGGGAGATTGGCTATACAGGCGGATTTAATATAGGAGATGAGTACTTAGGGAAAGATAAGCGATTTGGATATTGGCGTGATTATCATGTACGACTTAAAGGAGAAGGAGCAAAAGATTTAGAACAGCAATTCGCTTTAGACTGGAAACGAGATACGAAAGAAGAGATAAAGAGAAGTACGAATAAAGCTAGTAAAGGGAATACATTACATACTATGACTAGTTACAATGGGCATTACGTTGCTGAAAAATATATAGAGCTCATAAAACAAGCTCAGCACTCCATTGTAATTGCAACACCGTATTTTATAGCGAAAAATAAAGAATCTATGAATGCTTTAATCGCGGCGCAAAAGCGTGGTGTTACAGTAAAAATACTTTGGTCATATAAACCGGATCTACCTCTTATAAAAGAAGCGGCGTATCCATACATACGTCAAGCTGTTAATAATGGGATTACTGTATATGGTTATAAAAAAGGAATGTTCCATGGTAAATTAATGCTTATTGATAATGAATTAACCGTTATTGGTACAACAAACTTTACTTCGCGTAGCTTCAATATAAATGATGAAATGAATTTTTATATTTATGGTGGTCCTATTGTAGGACAAGTTAATAAGGCGTTAACAGAGGATTTTCATGATTCGAAAGAAATGACGAAAGAGTTTTTTGAAAAGTTATCTTTTTGGGAGCGTTGTAAGGAGAAAGTGGCGGGATTGGTTGACTTCTATTTGTGATGATGAATTAGGAAAGGGTGCCTACAAAAGGCACCCTTTTTTGGTGGGAAATCATTATTTTTCATGCACCAGCATCGTAACATCATCATTGATCAACGTCCCCACATGTTCGCCTAAACATATTTTCTTCATGACACCAGGCTCATCAAAGTTAAAGACGTGTGCTGGTAAATTGTAGTCCCGGGCAAGCAGTAATGCCGCTTGATCCATGACTTGTATATTTTGTCTAACGACATCATTATAGTTTAGTTTGCTGTACATTTTTGCTGATTTATTATGCTTTGGATCACTTGTAAAGACGCCATCGACCCCTTGTTTTGCGACTAATATGGCATCACTATTCATCTCGATGGCTCTTTGTACACTTGGATAATCTGTCGTCACGAACGGTTGGCCGTTACCGCCTCCAAAGATAACGATATAACCGTTATCTAAATGGTGGACTGCACGCAAGCGAATGTATGGTTCAGCTACTGCATTAAATGGAATGGAAGTCATAACGCGTACTTCTCTATTTGTTTTACTTGTTAAAACACCGCGAAGCATTAAGCTGTTAATGATTGTACCTAACGTACCGATATTATCAGCTTCTACTCGATCAATTCCCCACTCTTCAGCTAGATGTCCCCTAAAAATGTTACCGCCACCGATGACGATGGATACTTCGATACCTAAATCAACAATGGATAAAATTTCGTTTGCGATATGTTCTAATCGTTTGGAGTTAAAGCTATTTCCAGTTTGATCGGCAAGTGCACCGCCGCTTAATTTAATTAAGACACGTTTATATGGTCTCATAACAATTCCCCCTATATAGATCGCAGTCAACTCCCCCCCACTGAGATAAAGCCTTTCAGTGGGGGCTTGAGTTCGAACACTAGGTCTTTTCGTCTATCGCTAGACAGTTTGACGCTCTAGCATTCATGCTACCTTATGGTAACACCCCGAGTCTGTTTTTGGTTGGTACTGACAACGAACGATTGTTTTCCCACTTGCATCACCCTTTCGAAAAAGAGCAGTTCTCCCTTATGGAAGAAGCCACCACTCAGATGAATCCGGCGTGTGCTACAAGCCCCGACAAGTCGCGTACACATGGATGGTTGACGCACCCACTAAGCTATGCACAAAGCAATAGCCTTACGTTTTTGCACTTCTAATAGAATCGGCGTTTTCACTTTGAGATTGCCATCCAATTCTACAACTCCTGACTTTTTCAATGTATTCAGCGCACCATTAATATCAGCATGGATACATGTTCCTGCTTTACTTTGATACAGACCACGCGTAATTCGTTTGCCGCTAAAGCGATATTGCGTCTTATCATCCTTAGACGAAACTGGAACCGGATCCTTATCAAGAAAACTAGCTTTTGAAGTATAGCTTTCTTCTTGTTTGAAAAAGCGAATGCCTTCTTTTACACATTTATTCTCAATCGCTGCAATCAATTTCTGAAATGGGATTTGAACAAACTTTTGATTATTCTTTTTCCCCATATGAGAGTTTTGTTTCCAACCAGCGTTATACCCTACAACAATCGTATCTATATCGAATTCTTTCACTTTTTTGAACAACAGACCTACTGTTTGTGCAATATAACCGTTTATTTGTCTTTCTCGTTTATGCCAAAGTGCGGCCATTTTATTCGTTACAATACGTTTTGAAATTCCATTGTCCATATTTTTCTGCCCTAGATTACATATCATTTTGTTGAAGTATTGATTTATGGATTTTAGTTTTTTCCCATCCATTAAGAAGGCATCACCTGTATTGGTTACGCAACTTAACAATCTGTCTACACCTAAATCGCAACTCAAAGCGTTACTAGTGGTCGTAGGTGGTTTCTTCATTTGAGAAACGTGCATTTCATATGTATAATGCACCTCAAAGAACCGACCTTTTTGCTTTGGTACAATCTCAATGTAGGAGATGTTTTTATTTCTTAAGTTTTTTGGCATACGTATTTTAATAGAACCGAATTTTTTTCTGAATGCAACATTCATCGGAAACATCCAATACCCGTTCTCATCCACTTTTGGCACTTGATAGATTTCAATAATTCGTTTGTCAGTGGAACGAGAATAATTCGGAAACTTAGGACGCCCTGTGAACTGCTCAGTTTTTTTCTTCCACTGTTCCAACGCTTTAAAAAAGCTCTTCACTTCTGTAAACAAGGCTCTACGAATCGCTTGAACCGAATTTGATTGAATGCCCCAGTAATTCATATCGGCTTGCATGGCAGTATCCACTTCTCTTATAGTAGCCATTTTATTATGATTCAAGTAACTTTGTTTAATCGTGTACAATCCAACATTTCGCAATGCTTTTGAACTATGTGACATGCGTTGCAGTAAGCGGAATTCTTTAGCAGTCAAGCAAGCTCGCCCAATATTTTGTTTTTGAGTGAATCGTTGTATGATTTCTCTTTTCTTTTGTTTACGTAATACTTTCACTGCTTTCTTTCTGGCCATTGTTTTCACCGTCTTTCTTAGAGGACTCATTAAAAATTTTTTAACAAATCCATATTTGGAACGAAATGAAACAACATGCGAACATGTTCTTCATCGTAATTCCTTTTGACTCAAGTAGGTGAATGATAAGCATTATCCAATTTCGTTGTCTTACAATCTATTCCCTCCTCTCCTTATCTACGCAGATTATATCGTAAGACAAAAAAACAAACATTCGCACTCAAAAAATTATTATGAGCGAAACAAAAGAGTTCAGCCTACCTTCTGACGGCAATTCATCTCCACCTGAATTGTTGAGTTTCACCCGTAACACAAATCGGAGGGAGTCTTCTTGCCGAAAAGGATAAAAAAAGGAACAAAGGCGAATGCCTTTGTTCCTTTTTAAGAAAATGAAAAAGAAAAGAAGAAGATAGAACGAATTGCTTTGTATAGTTTTTCATAACATCCACTCCTTTTCATTTTGATTTGTTTTAAGTATATATCTTTTTGATTATACGAAACAATCTGATTACTTATCAAGTTTATTTTATCGTTTTTTAACAAAATGGTGTCAATGAAAAAAAGAAGAAAAATATTTGAATTTTTTGTGACGAACTTGTAGGTTTTTGTATGATTTTGTAGGTTCGCTTATAAGATGTGTGAGTAGCTTTTATAAATTCAAATTGAAAGCGTTCGCATGAAGGGGATGAACATAAATGAAAAAATTCGGATTAGCAACACAAATTTTTGTCGCGCTTGTTTTAGGGATTGTAGTAGGGGCAGTCTTTTATGGCAATAAAACGGCGATTTCTTATATCACACCAATTGGGGATATATTTATTCACTTAATTAAGATGATTGTAGTACCAATTGTTATTTCAGCATTAATTGTTGCAGTAGCTGGTGTAGGAGATATGAAGAAGCTTGGGAAACTGGGTGGTAAGACAATTCTTTATTTCGAAATTATTACGACGATTGCTATTTTAATGGGATTACTTGCAGCGAATATATTCCAACCAGGTACTGGTGTTGATATGAGTAATTTACAGCAAAGTGATATTTCTTCTTATAAACAAACTGCAGATGCAACAGAGAAGAAAGGTTTTGCTGAGACAATTGTTCACATTGTACCGAAAAACGTATTTGAATCGATTGCACAAGGTGACCTATTACCGATTATATTCTTCTCAGTATTATTCGGCTTAGGAGTTGCGGCAATTGGAGAAAAAGGAAAGCCAGTCTTTAACTTCTTTGAAGGCGTACTCGAAGCCATGTTTTGGGTTACAAATCAAGTTATGAAATTTGCACCATTTGGTGTATTCGCATTAATTGCCGTTACGGTTGCAAAATTTGGTGTAGCAACATTACTTCCGCTAGGAAAACTAGTGCTAGCTGTATACGTAACTGTTATACTATTCGTTGTGATTGTATTAGGTATTAATGCACGAATGGTTGGAGTAAACATTTTTACATTAATGAAAATTTTAAAAGAAGAACTGATTCTTTCGTTTACAACAGCAAGTTCAGAAGCTGTTTTACCTAATATAATGAGAAAAATGGAAGAGTTCGGTTGTCCAAAGGCAGTTGCCTCTTTCGTAATTCCGACAGGTTATACATTTAACTTGACTGGATCGGCTATTTATCAAGCGTTAGCGGCATTGTTTGTTGCACAAATGTACGGTGTGCACATGTCACTAACGGAGCAAATAACGTTATTATTCGTTCTCATGTTAACATCCAAAGGTATGGCGGGAGTTCCAGGTGCATCGTTCGTTGTTGTATTAGCAACGTTAGGTTCAATGGGGCTACCACTAGAAGGTATCGCGTTAATTGCGGGAATTGACCGCATTTTAGATATGATTCGCTCATCTGTCAATGTATTAGGAAATGCATTAGCGGCCATTGTTATGTCGAAGTGGGAAGGCGAATTCGATAATGAGAAAGCAAAACAATATGTAGAAACAGTCAAAGAAACAAAAGCAGCATAAGAAATCGTTAAGGAGTGAATAATCATGGCAACATTAACTGAAGTTAAAAATGGTGTTCGAATTGAAAAAGATTTTTTAGGTGAAAAAGAAGTACCAAACTATGCATACTACGGCGTACAAACAATGCGTGCAGTTGAAAATTTCCCAATTACAGGATACAAAATCCATGAAGGTTTAATTAGAGCGTTCGCAATTGTAAAAAAAGCAGCAGCGCTTGCGAATACAGATGTAGGAAGATTGGAATTGAACAAGGGCGGTGCGATCGCAGAGGCTGCTCAAGAAATTCTTGATGGAAAATGGCATGATCATTTCATCGTAGATCCAATCCAAGGCGGAGCGGGTACTTCAATGAACATGAATGCAAATGAAGTCATTGCCAATCGTGCTCTTGAATTATTAGGAATGGAAAAGGGAGACTATCATTATATTAGTCCAAATAGTCATGTAAACATGGCGCAATCAACAAACGATGCATTCCCAACGGCGATTCATATCGCAACTTTAAATGCGTTAGAAGGCTTATTACAAACGATGGGTTATATGCATGATGTATTTGAAATAAAAGCAGAACAGTTTGACCATGTTATTAAAATGGGTCGTACACATTTACAAGACGCTGTGCCAATTCGCCTTGGACAAGAATTTAAAGCGTACTCTCGTGTACTTGAACGTGATATGAAACGAATTCAGCAATCACGTCAACACTTATATGAAGTGAACATGGGAGCAACTGCAGTTGGTACAGGCTTAAATGCAGACCCAGAATATATTGAAGCAGTTGTAAAACATTTAGCTGCAATTAGTGAACTACCACTAGTTGGTGCAGAAGACTTAGTAGATGCAACGCAAAATACGGATGCATACACAGAAGTATCTGCAGCACTTAAAGTATGTATGATGAATATGTCTAAAATTGCGAATGACCTTCGCTTAATGGCATCAGGTCCACGCGTTGGTTTAGCGGAAATTATGCTACCAGCTCGTCAACCAGGTTCATCTATTATGCCAGGGAAAGTAAATCCTGTTATGCCAGAAGTAATTAATCAAATTGCGTTCCAAGTCATTGGTAACGACCATACAATTTGCCTTGCTTCAGAAGCAGGACAATTAGAATTAAACGTTATGGAACCAGTACTTGTTTTCAACTTACTTCAATCAATTAGCATTATGAATAACGGTTTCCGTGCCTTTACAGATAATTGCTTAAAAGGAATTGAAGCGAATGAAGATCGCTTAAAAGAGTATGTTGAGAAGAGTGTAGGAATTATTACAGCCGTGAACCCTCATATCGGTTATGAAGCAGCAGCTCGCGTTGCGAAAGAAGCAATCGCGACAGGGCAATCCGTTCGAGAACTTTGTGTGAAAAATGGTGTATTGTCACAAGAAGACTTAGAATTAATTCTAGATCCATTCGAAATGACACACCCAGGGATTGCAGGAGCAACTCTTTTAAAGAAAAATTAAAAGAAGAGGGGGGACAAGCCCCTCTTTTTTGTTTACAATATAGAAATGCTATATATGAATAGAGGTAGGGATGTTATGAGCAAGTTTACAGTAGCTTCTAATGGTGCATTAGAAACAACATTAAGAGGAGCAGAAGTATTATCAACACCACTTTTAAATAAAGGGGTAGCTTTCACACAAAATGAAAGAGAAGAGTTAGGTTTAAAAGGGTTATTACCGCCAGCGGTTTTAACGTTAGAAGAACAGGCACGCCGAGCATACGAACAATTTAGTTCTCAGCCGGATGATTTATTAAAGAATGTATACTTAACTGCGTTACATGATCGAAATGAAGTATTATTTTATCGTATATTAACAGATCATTTACGTGAAATGTTACCGATTGTATATACACCAACTGTCGGTGTAGCAATTCAAAGATATAGTCATGAATATCGTAAACCACGTGGCGTTTATTTATCAATTAACGATTCATCAGGTATCGAAGAAGCATTTACCAATATCGGTGCAACAGCTGAGAACATTGATTTAGTCGTTGTAACAGATGGAGAAGGCATATTAGGAATTGGTGACTGGGGCGTTGGTGGTATTAACATCGCAATCGGAAAATTAGCTGTTTACACTGCTGCAGTTGGAATCGATCCTAGTCGTGTATTACCAGTAATTTTAGATGTAGGTACAAACCGTGAGGAGCTATTAAACAATCCATTTTATATTGGAAATCGTCACCCTCGTATAACAGGTGAAGCTTACGATGAATTTATTGATACGTTTGTACAAGCGGTAAACAAACAATTCCCGAAAGCACTTTTACATTGGGAAGACTTTAGCTCTCGTAACGCACGAAAAATTTTAGATAAATATCGTCATGATGTTTGTACATTTAATGATGATATTCAAGGTACAGGTGCAGTTTCACTTGCGGCAGTATTATCGGCAGTGAAAGCTTCTGGTGTACCGCTAAGTGAACACCGCGTTGTTGTATTTGGTGCTGGTACGGCTGGAATCGGTATCGCAGATCAAGTTAGAGATGCGATGGTTCGCGTAGGCGTATCTGAAGAAGAATCATATAAGCGTTTCTGGTGTATTGATCGTAACGGGTTAGTTACAGATAATATGGAAGATCTTCTTGATTTCCAAATTCCGTACGCAAGAAAAGAAGCAGAAGTAAGTGAGTGGAAAGAAAATGATGTGATCGGACTTGCTGAAGTTGTGAAACATGTAAAACCGACAATTTTAATTGGTACATCTACTGTTGCAGGTGCATTTAAAGAAGAGATTATTAAAGAAATGGCTTCTCACGTAGAAAGACCAATCATTTTACCGATGTCGAATCCAACGCCACTTGCTGAAGCAAAACCAGCAGATTTAATCGAGTGGACAGAAGGAAGAGCGTTAGTTGCAACAGGAAGTCCATTTGAACCAGTTACATATAACGGTGTAACGTATGTGATTGGACAATCAAATAATGCACTTATTTTCCCAGGGCTTGGTCTTGGAACAATTGTAGTACGAGCAAGCGTCATGACGGATGGAATGTTCGCAGCGGCTGCTGAAGCAGTTGCAAGTATGGTAGATACAAGTCAGCCAGGAGCACCTATTTTACCAGAGGTCGAAGAATTACGTAATATCTCAGAAATGGTTGCAATTGAAGTAGCGAAAGTTGCAGTTGCAGAAGGTGTTGCAAGAGTGAACTTAAGTGATAACGATATCAAGATGGCAGTGCAAGAAGCAATGTGGAAGCCAGAGTATCGCCAAATAAAAGCGGTAGAAAAGGTTAGAATATAGAAAACAAGCCCGTTTATAACAATAAGCGGGCTTTCACTTTTACTACTGAAAAAAGTATAGGAAGTGTCACCTTTGAATTGGAATCAATTATGGAAGAAAGATATGTCCCTTTTAATTATATTAATGGTCGTTGTTCCGATTGCTGGGGAGCTGAACTTTCATCCCTTTAATGATACGTTTCGAGTTAGCTTCGGTACACCGCTATTCTTCTTTTTATTATTATTTTTAAGAAGAGTACCAGCAGGAGTTGCAGGTATTCTTGTTGGTATATCTGTAGTCTTATTCCGAGTATGTCTTGACTGGATCATGCAAGGTTCATTTCATATGACAGAATCATTTTATTTGCGTTATCCTGTGTTCTTCTATTATTTTATTTATGGCAGTTTTTTTTCGCTTTGTAGGGTAAATAAGTTCCATCAGAAACCAATCATTATTGGATGCCTTGGAATTTCAATTGAAATTGTTGCAAGTATGTCAGAACTTGCGTTTTATCACATGTTAGTACTAGGTACAACAATAACGATTTCTGAAGTGAATAAACTTATTATTATTGCTATTTTTCGTAGTTTCTTTGCACTTGGTTTTTTAAATATGATGAATTTATATGAAACGAAATTAAAAGAATCGCAAGTTCGAAAAGAAAATGAAAATATGTTAATGCATCTTTCTAATTTATATGTGGAATCTGTTCATTTGAAAAAGACGTTACAAAATGCGGAGTTAATTACACAAGAAGCATATCAACTATATCGAAATTTACAAGTAAGCGCTGATTCAAGTAGTAAAACAGCATTGAAAATAGCGGGGGAAGTGCATGAAATAAAAAAGGATAATCAAAGGATATTTGCAGGATTATCTAAACTGTTATTAGATAAAAATGTGGCTGAATATGTAGAAGGACATGAGTTAGCAGAGATGATTGTTAGAATAAACGAGAAGTATGCTGAAATGCTAGAAAAGGATATACGTTTTTCTAAACATATAGAAGGTGAGCATGCTGCATACCACGTGTATACAGTGCTATCAATTTTTAATAACTTAGTTGCAAATGCGGTTGAAGCAATTGAAGATAAAGGTTTCGTTATTATTAAGCTATATAAAAGAAATCAGCATATATTTTTTGAAGTAATTGACGATGGGCCTGGTATTACACAAAAGTATAAGAAATTAGTATTTAAGCCAGGATTTACTTCCAAGTATGATCAAACGGGAACACCGTCAACTGGTATTGGGCTTTCTTACATAAATGAAATGGTAACAGAGCTAGGCGGAGAAGTGAAATTAGAAGACCGAGAAAATAAAAGAGGATGTAAGTTTATCGTTTGTTTACCAGAGGATAGTTTAAAGCAGGAAGGGGAATAGATTTGTTTTATTATATCGTAGACGATGATGAAGTTTTCCGTTCGATGCTTTCGCAAATTATTGAAGATGGAGATCTTGGAGAAGTAATTGGTGAGGCGGATGACGGAGCTTTTATTGAAGCGGATCAACTAAATTTTAAAAAAGTAGATATTTTATTTATTGATTTGTTGATGCCGATGAGGGACGGAATTGAAACAGTTCGTCACATTGCGTCAACTTTCACGGGGAAAATCATTATGATTTCTCAAGTGGAATCGAAGCAGCTTATAGGTGAGGCATATACACTTGGTGTAGAATATTATATTACAAAACCATTAAACAAAATCGAAGTTGTATCTGTTGTACGCAAAGTGATGGAGCGTATTAGATTGGAGCGTTCTATACATGATATTCAAAAATCATTGAATAACGTGTTTCAGTGGGAAAAGCCGCAATTGCGTACTGAACCAGTGCAAGAAGGAAAAAAGATAGGGGATTTAGGACGCTTTTTACTATCAGAACTCGGTATTGCGGGAGAGAATGGAAGTAAAGATTTACTTAGTATGCTGGAATATTTATATGGTCAAGAAAAGGCACAGACATTTGAGTTTGGCTTTCCTGCGTTAAAAGAAATTTTTCATCATATTACGATAAGGAAATTAGGGGATCTAGCTTTAGAGGCGGATATTGATAAAGAGAAAAAAGCGTCTGAACAAAGAGTACGTCGAGCTATTTATCAGTCGTTAAATCATTTGGCTTCTTTAGGATTAACAGACTTTTCAAATCCAAAATTTGAAAGCTATGCTCCAAAATTTTTCGATTTTACCGTAGTTAGAAAACGGATGACAGAAATGACGAAAGATGAACTCGCATCTTCTGGTCATACGCGAATTAATACGAAGAAGTTTATTCAAGTGTTGTATTTTGAGGCGAAGAGGTTGATGGAGATAGAGTGAAGAAGATGCTTATAAATAAGCATCTTCTTTTGTTAAATCAACATTTTATATTTTCTCGTGGAGCATGTAAAATGTTAAGTAAGAGAAAATGGTTTTATATTAAGGAAGTGTCAAAGCGATGAGTTTCACATTGAATAAATCGATTATTAAAGAAGTGTGCGGAGAGACCTCATATAAAAGAGGTGAAGCCTATTATAAATCAAATAAAGTGATAATAGATCATTACGATGAAAATAAAGAAATTTGTGAGGCGACAGTAAAAGGGAACGAGGATTTCCATGTTACAGTAGCAAAAGCCAAAAAGGGTGATGTTGTTGCAAAATGTAGTTGTCCTTCATTAGCGTCTTTTCAAACGTACTGTCAACATGTTGCAGCAGTATTAATACAAATAAACTATAATCAACAAATAGGTGGAATGAGCTCCACTAGTAGCAGAAATGATCAATTGACAAGTGGTATGTTTCAGCTGTTTGCAGACAAACCACTGAGGCCAAAAAGTAAACAACACCGTTTTGATACACGTGAAATATTAGATATTGAGTTTATATGTACACCAGTTGCTACGAGAAGTGGTGGGGCTCTTCTTGGAATTCAATTGAAACTTGCCAAAGTGTATTTCATAAATCATATTAGAGAATTTCTTTCTAAGGTGGAGAAAAGAGAGTCTTTTCATTGCTCAAATGAATTTACATATACACCAGATGTACATAGTTTTAAACAAGAAACGGATGCGATTATTCAGCAGCTCATTAAAATGTATCATAACGAAAAAATGTATGAAGATACGCTAGAAGTACACGCGAAACAAGATGAAAGTATGATATTTATACCACCAGCTTCATGGAAAGATATGCTCTTTTCACTTTCTAAAGCTGAATATGTACAGCTGAAACAAAATGAACAACTGTTTCAGGGATTACAAGTTTCAAAAGGGTTGTTGCCGTTACACTTTGAATTTACGAAGGGAAATAATGGCGGATTTACACTTCATATAGAGGGTTTAAATCGTGTACAAGTTATGGATATGTATAACAATGCACTTTACGATGGGAAATTATATCACTTACACATTGAAGATTGTATGCGACTTATTGAATTACAAAAGATGATGAGTCGCTCAAATAGTAATCAGTTTTATATTCCAGAAAGTAAGATGGAACATTTCGTCGCGAAAGTTGTACCGGGATTAATGAAGCTCGGAACTGTACACATTGATGAAGTAATATCGGATCGTGTTGAAACACCTTCGCTAAAAGCAAAATTGTATTTAGACCGCGTGAAAAATCGCTTATTAGCAGGTCTTGAATTTCACTATGGGAACGTCATGATTAATCCGCTAGAAGAGGATGGACAGCCGTCTGTTTTTAATCGTGATGAGAAAAAAGAAAAAGAGATTTTAGACATTATGAGTGAAAGTGCCTTTGCAAAAACAGAAGGCGGTTACTTTATGCATAATGAAGAAGCTGAGTATAACTTTTTATATCACGTCGTGCCAACATTAAAAGGTTTAGTTGATATTTATGCGACGACAGCAATCAAATTGCGAATTAGTAAAGGGGATGCAGTTCCTCTTATTAGAGTGAGAAGAAAAGAAAGAATTGATTGGTTGTCATTTCGTTTTGATATAAAAGGAATACCAGAAGCAGAAATTAAAGGTGTATTAGCGGCCCTTGAAGAGAAACGTAAATATTATCGATTGGCGAACGGTTCGTTTTTGTCGCTAGAGAGTAAAGAGTTTAATGAAATTAATCAGTTTATAAAAGAATCAGGTATTCGGAAAGAATTTTTACATGGAGAAGAGGTAAATGTTCCGCTTATTCGGAGTGTAAAATGGATGAACGGACTTCACGAAGGCAATGTTTTAAGTTTGGATGATTCTGTTCAAGAGTTAGTAGAAAACATTCAAAACCCGAAAAAATTAAAGTTTGCTGTGCCAAATACTTTAAATGCAGAAATGAGAAAGTATCAAGTATATGGGTTCGAATGGATGAAAACACTTGCTCATTACCGTTTTGGCGGTATTTTAGCAGATGATATGGGACTTGGAAAAACGTTGCAAAGCATTGCTTTTATAGATTCTGTTTTGACTGAGATTCGAGAAAAGAAACTGCCAATATTAGTCGTTTCACCATCATCTCTTGTTTATAATTGGTTTAGTGAATTGAAAAAATTCGCCCCGCATATTAGAGCAGTTATTGCAGATGGAATTCAAGCAGAGCGCCGGAAAATTTTGAAAGATATAACGGAATTTGATGTTGTAATTACGTCATATCCATTACTGAGAAGAGATATAAGATTGTATGCAAGACCATTTCATACACTATTCCTTGATGAAGCGCAGGCGTTTAAAAACCCTACAACGCAAACGGCAAGAGCTGTGAAAACAATTCAAGCTGAATACCGTTTTGGGCTAACGGGTACACCTGTAGAAAATTCATTAGAAGAGCTATGGTCTATCTTCCATGTCGTCTTCCCAGAATTGTTACCAGGAAGAAAAGAGTTCGGTGATTTAAGGCGTGAAGATATAGCGAAGCGAGTGAAACCATTCGTATTAAGACGATTAAAAGGGGACGTATTAAATGAGTTGCCAGAGAAAATAGAGCACTTACAATCATCGGAGTTATTACCCGATCAAAAGAGTCTTTATGCTGCTTATTTAGCGAAGCTAAGGGAAGAAACGTTAAAGCATTTAGACAAAGATACGTTACGTAAAAATAAAATTAGAATTTTAGCTGGTTTAACGAGATTGCGACAAATTTGTTGCCATCCTGCTTTATTTGTTGATGATTACAAAGGAAGTTCAGCTAAATTTGAACAACTGTTAGAGATTTTAGAGGAATGTAGAAGTACAGGGAAGAGAATATTAATTTTTTCTCAATTTACGAAGATGCTTTCCATTATTGGTCGTGAGTTAAATCGACAAGCAATTCCATACTTTTATTTAGACGGGAGTACACCAGCGCAGGATCGTGTAGAGCTGTGCGATCGGTTTAACGAAGGAGAAGGGGATCTATTTCTCATTTCTTTAAAAGCTGGTGGTACCGGACTTAATTTAACTGGTGCAGATACAGTAATATTATACGATTTATGGTGGAATCCAGCTGTTGAACAACAAGCGGCTGATAGAGCGTATCGAATGGGGCAAAAAAATACAGTACAAGTTATAAAGCTAGTAGCCCACGGAACAATTGAGGAGAAAATGCATGAACTGCAAGAAAGTAAGAAAAATTTAATTGCTGAAGTGATTGAGCCAGGAGAAGAAAAATTAGCATCCATTACGGAGGAAGAAATAAGAGATATTTTAATGATTTAATATGAAAAAGCTATGCTTTCACATGTGAAAGCATAGCTTTTTGTTGTAATAATTATATTTTGTTTTGTGCAAAGTAAAGAAATCAAATGTTATTTAAATTACTTCTTTGTACCTTTACTTTTGTAGGGTTTGGCAGCTGCCTTTTTCTTTGCACTTGATTGCCAACGGTTCCATCCTTTACTTCCTGTACCTTGTCCTACACCTTTTTTCGGTTTTGCTTTCGTTTTACTCATATGATCACTCCGTTATATAAAAATCTTATTTGATAATAGTCAATGATTTAGAAAATACTCTTTATAAATGACTATGATTGCTTTAAGTAAAAATAAACTGCTTGAATGCTATAGTATAACATGAATTTGCAAGTAAACTGAAAGGAATTATAAAGAAAATGAAAATAATAAGAAATACTGCAGATTCTATATTCCGAACGATCACATTAATTGTTGTGTATACGTTAGTTTCGGTCAGTGAAACATTTTTGGGATTGACGAGGCAGAAAAAGTAAAGATGTTAAATTAACAACAATCAATAAAGCCGTAAAATAAAGAATTGAAAAACATTTTAAAACTTTTTGTTGACTTTCTTTATTTTTTGTATAGAATAATCATTAATAAAATGTTTCAGAGATGTGACAACAAAACGACTATGAAAGGACGAGTAGTAGTAGGACGTAGTTTAAGCGAGTCAGGGGTGGTGTGAGCCTGATACGAAGCCTATTATGAAGAACCTCCTGGAGTTGCTAACCGAAATCCTTTATAGGAAAGTAGACTTAGCCGGGAACTTCGCCGTTACAAGAAGAACAGTATCGAGATATTTCATCTCCGTATTGTATAAGTGAGCAACCTCTGTTGCTAATTTGGGTGGTACCGCGGAACCAAAGCCTTTCGTCCCAGTTTTTTGGGAAAGAAGGGCTTTTTTTGTTGGCTTCTTTTCACAACATCCAAACATTTTAGGAGGAAACCACCATGTATCAATCATTAATGACAGTAAGAGAGACTCAAATCGCAATTAAGGAAGTTAAAACATTTTTCGAGGACCAATTAGCAAAACGCCTTGAACTATTCCGCGTATCTGCACCATTATTCGTAACGAAAAAATCAGGATTAAACGATCACCTAAACGGTGTAGAACGTCCAATTGAATTTGATATGTTACATTCAGGAGAAGAATTAGAAATTGTTCATTCACTAGCGAAATGGAAACGATTTGCATTACATGAATACGGATATGAAGCTGGTGAAGGTTTATATACAAACATGAACGCGATTCGTCGTGATGAAGAACTTGATGCAACGCATTCCATTTATGTTGACCAATGGGATTGGGAAAAAATCGTTCAAAAAGAATGGCGTACTGTTGAATACTTACAAAAAACAGTACAAACAATTTATGGAATATTCAAAGATTTAGAAGATCACTTATTTGAAAAATATCCGTTCCTTGGAAAGTATTTACCTGAAGAAATTGTTTTCGTTACTTCTCAAGAATTAGAAGATAAATATCCAGAATTAACACCGAAAGATCGTGAACATGCAATTGCAAAAGAACACGGTGCAGTCTTCATTATCGGAATTGGTGATGCACTTCGTTCAGGTGAAAAGCATGACGGACGCGCAGCTGATTATGACGATTGGAAATTAAACGGTGACATTTTATTCTGGCACCCAGTACTACAATCTTCATTTGAGTTATCATCAATGGGAATTCGTGTTGATAGTAAATCACTTGATGAGCAGTTAACGAAAACTGGTGAAGACTTCAAACGTGAGTATGATTTCCATAAAGGTATACTAGAAGACGTACTACCATTAACAATCGGCGGTGGCATTGGACAATCAAGAATGTGCATGTACTTCTTACGTAAAGCACATATCGGTGAAGTTCAATCTTCTGTATGGCCTGACGATTTACGTGAAGCTTGCAAGAAAGAAAACATTCATCTGTTTTAATAGAAGTAAGGGAATAGCTTAAATATATAGCTATTCCCTCTTTTTTATAAAACTTCACTTGCTTATTTATTACCGAGTTCTTCCGCCAAACCGATTAAAATTCCTTCGACTCCACGAATGTAGCAGAGACGATACGAGTTCTCGTACTGAACTACTTCGCCAACGAGCTCTGCACCATGCTTAGTGAGTTTGGATACCATTTCGTCAATATCCTCGACAGTGAACATGACGCGTAGATAACCGAGGGCGTTTACAGGAGCTGTTCGGTGATCTGCTATAGTAGGAGGGGTGAGAAATCGCGAAAGTTCAATTCGGCTGTGGCCATCTGGAGTGACCATCATAGCGATTTCTACGCACTGAGAACCGAGTCCAGTTACGCGACCAGCCCATTCACCTTCGACATTTGCTCGACCTTCGAGATTCAAGCCAATCTCCTCAAAGAAAGAGATTGCGTTATCAAGGGATTCTACAACGATGCTGACATTGTCCATTCGTAGTAATTTGTTTTTTGCCATAGTCTTATCTCCTTATGTATAAAAGTTTATTATTTAATTATCCTCATAATTATACTACTAAGTAGTTACAAATTCCTTTCAGTCAAAAACACCTTGTCACAGTATAGGAAAATGTGACAAGGTGTTTTTTAATATATCATATAGCATCTTGTTAACGAATAGCTTTTTATTTAATAGGAAGGAAGTAGATTAATATGTTTTTTTTATAAGCGTTACTAAACATATCAAATTAGCTCATTTGCACGAAAGGCTCAATTTTCGCCATAAATGATTGATGCAGCGCCTCAACGCCTGTTACTAAATGAAGGCGGTCAATAACGACAGACACTTTAATTTCTGATGTACTTACCATTTTAATATGAATATCTTCTTCTTTTAAAGTAGTGAACATATTTGCAGCGACACCTGGGTTAGATACCATGCCAGATCCTACGATTGATACTTTTGCTAAGTGATTTTCATGTTCTACAGATTCATAGTGAAGAGTTTCTTGATTTTGTTCCAAAACTTCTAAAGTTTCTCTTAAATCATTCGAGTGAATGGAGAAGGAGAGATGTACAGTTCCTTCATTTGTAATACTTTGAATGATGATATCTACATTAATGTGTGCTGCTGCTAATGTAGAGAAAACTGTTGAAAGCGAGCCTTGTTCTAGTCCTTTAATTGTGACACGTGTAATATTATCCTCAAATGCAATACCTTTAACGATTGATTGTTGTTCCATGTTACATTCTCCTTTTACAATTGTTCCGTTTTCTTGTTCCATACTTGAGCGAACTTCTAAAACTACGTTATGATTTTTAGCAAACTCAACGGCGCGCGGGTGTAATACGCCAGCACCGAGATTAGCAAGCTCTAACATTTCGTCATAAGAAATTTCGTCTAATTTGTAAGCATCTTTTACAACTCGTGGATCCGTCGTATATACGCCTGTAACATCCGTATAAATATCACATTTTTTTGCTTTAAGTGCAGCGGCTAATGCGACAGCAGTTGTATCAGAACCGCCTCGTCCAAGCGTTGTAATTTCAAAATCTTCACTGACTCCTTGGAAACCAGCTACAATAACAATCGTACCTTCAGCAAGATAAGATTGAATACGATCTGTATGAATGTCAGTAATCCGTGCACTACTATGTACAGATTCTGTCGTGATACCTGCTTGCCACCCTGTTAATGAAATTGCATGATAGCCTTTTGCTTGCAGTGCCATTGTTAATAATGAAATAGTTACTTGTTCTCCTGTAGATAGAAGCATATCCATTTCACGTTTACTTGGATTTTCTGTGATAGCGTTAGCGAGTGCGACAAGTTCATCTGTGCTTTTTCCCATTGCTGAAACGACAGAGACAATGCTATGACCTCGTTCATATTCTTCAATAATTAAATTTGCTACATGTTGAATGCGTTCGACGCTTCCGACAGAAGTGCCACCAAATTTTTGAACAATTGTTTCCATTACAAATTCCTTCTTTCGTCTATTTTTAAGAATAGATTAGGAAATATATCAATCCCAATACTCCTGTAGTTACCAGAAAGACAAACAAAAAACACCATCTCAAATAAGTGAGGATGGTGCTGTTACAGGAAAAGGGAAACAGAAAACGGAGCTAATAAAAAAACCGCCAAAAAAGGAATATCATAAAAAATGATATCTCTTTTTTGTAGATAGCTCTTCATACGTACACGTCTGTACATATGACAGTTCTGTTTCTATTCGAAAACAGCCCCAATTGATAAATGCAGAGAAATTTATCAATTTCGGCAATACTTCCTTTCATCTAAGTTCATAGACATCTCTGTGTCTCCATTAGAATACTCATAAGTATCGCAACCTCTATCTCACGTTTTAGGCGAGAGTGTTTGATTTATGAAGTTGTTGGTAACATTTGTTTTATAATAATTTAAATTTTTCGGGGAATCAAGTGTTTTATATATATTTTAAAAATTCTTTCTTTTTTCTGAGGAAGTTTGTGAAAAATGTAGCAAAATAAATTCATTGCATGTACATTAAACTTATAGTGCATAGGAGGTGGGGAGAATGAAAAGGAAACAGCCTATTTATGTTGCGACAAAAATGAACACGACGATGGAAAAATTATGGGAATATACGCAAGAACCACATATACATACAGTGTGGGATGCTCGCTTTACTGAAATTTCGTATTTAGAGAAAAAAGAAGGAGAACCACAGAAGTTTTTGTATAAAACAAAGATTGGATTTGGGCTTGAAATAGCTGGAGAAGGGGAATCAATAGGTGAAATAAGAAAAGAAACTGGTGAAAGAATTTCTTCTTTAAAATTTTGGACGGATAATACATTATCTCTTATTCAAATAGGACGTGGTTATTGGAAGTATACGCCAAATAAAGAATACATCCATTTTGAGACACAATATGATTATGATACAAGATTTGGTCGTGTAGGGAATGTAATAGATTGCTATATATTTCGGCCGTTATTAGGTTGGGCGGCTGCTTGGAGTTTTGATGCTTTAAAATTATGGTTAGAAAAGGGGCTTCATCCTAGGTTACTAATTAGAAGAACAATGACGTATTGGCTCGTATGTTTTTTATTTGCTTTTGTATGGATATATCAAGGGATAGTGCCAAAACTACTGTTTACTCATTTAGAAGAAGTAAAGATGCTTTCTGTATTAATCGGTTCAAATGAAAGTAGTATATGTATACTTAAAATAATTGGGATGTTAGAAATAATTTTCGGCGTCGTATGGCTGTTGCCAATAATAAAACGAAAATTATTTATACTGCATATTATTGTATTACTAGTTTTAACGTTAGCAGCAGGATTTACGAATATTGCAAGCTTTACAGGGCCGTTTAATCCGATTACATTAAATGTTCTTCTAATGGGGTTATCAATTGTCGGTTATATAAATAGTTTCGATTTACCAAGCGCGAAAAATTGCAAGAGGGCGAGAAAGGGATAAGTGTATGGCTAATATGTATGAACGATTATTAGGGGATACCTATAAAAATCTTCATCCTGAATTGCAGAAGCGTTATGCGATTACAGAAGAGAATAGTTTTACAGGGGAAGGAAAAATGGATGAAATTTACGGTGGCTCTTTTTTCGTGAAATTTATATTGAAAATTACATCGAAGTTTCGAATGTTTTTCTCGGAACGAGGAGAGGAAATTCCATTTACGATACAAAACATAGCTGAGCGAGATGAATATGGACAAGAATTAGTAAGGTGGAACCGTACTTTTTATTTCCATAATAAGAAAAGATATTTTAATGCAGTTATGCAGTTTGATGAAAACAAAAATGAAATTGTAGATTATTTTGGCGAACCACATTTACTCGTTTCTACACTGCATTTTCATATCGATGAGTTAGGGGCAATGCATATTTCTTCAAAGAAACAATGGTTTTATATGTTTGGAAGAAAAATGCAGTTACCAAAATTTTTGTATGGTGAAGCAAAAATTGTTGAAAGTTATGATGCAACACTACAGTGTTTTCGAATTCATGTACAAGTACGAAACCCGTTAATTGGCTCGCTTTTTTCATATAAGGGAACATTTGTGGAAAGGAAATAAACGATATGAAAAATATAATATTTGGGCTTGCTTGTTATGTTGTTTTTCTAATATATGAGTGGTCGAATATAAATCCTGTTGAAGCAATTATATTATTGTCTGTTTTATTATTTATACCAATGTCACTTTGTATTATTGATAAAAGAAAAAGAGATGGATCGTATTTATTATTTTATAAATTCGTATCGTTTTTATATCCAATCGCAGCAATTTGTGCAATGCTAGCTTTCGTCACAAATTACAATGTATTTGCGCTAGTTTGGTTTGTATATACAGGAATTGTTGCGTTATTTGGTGTAAGTAGATTGCTAGAAAGAGGATGGAAGCCGTTAGAAGAAATCGCCATAGATAGTGCGTTTATTTATTTGTTTTTAGGTGGTTTTTGGTTTTTTGCTTCAGTAGCAAAACTTTCAATTATGCATTTTAGCTCTGACATTGTTTTACTCACAGCAGCGCATTTTCATTATTCGGCGTTTCTATTGCCATTATCAGCTGGTTTAATAGGGAGAAAAAGAGAAAAGAGAAGTAAAGTATATGATGCTATTATGTTTATCATCATGATTTCACCTATGACAGTTGCAATAGGAATTACATACTCGAGAATATTTGAATTTTTTGCAGTGCTCCTATATTTATGTGCCATTTATGGATATGGATTTTACGTTTGGAGAGCAAAATTTAATGCTATCAGTGCAAAGATTCTTTTAATCGTTTCGTCTAGTACACTCATGGTTACAATTATGTTCTCACTTATATATTCATACGGAAATTTGAAGCATGTAATGACGATTACAATTGCTCAAATGGTTTGGATTCACGGTGTTGTCAACGGAATTGGAGTAGCGTTACCGGCATTTGTCGGCTGGATGATCGAAAAGAGTGTTCCGAATTATAAATACTATGGGAAACCAATGAGTAAATTAAGAGGAAGTGTGGCAATTGGTGAGGCTTTTTTATATAGTGGCAATTTAGTAGGCAGTAAGGAATACAACGGTTTAGTTGATCAAATAACTGATTTTCATAGTGAGTCATTTGACGTGACGAAGGTACCTTTAAGTATTATTCGTTTTTATGAAAATACAACAGAGTATGAGTTGCAATCAAATATTAAATGGGCTCGTTGGTTCCGCCTATTTGCATTTTGTTATGAGAAAATGAGCAAGCATGTAGGACAAATACATTTAGGGATGGGCGGCAATTGGGAAACGATGCATGGCTCTATCATTAGTGTAATAGATGAGAAAGATGGAAGAGAGAATGTAAGGGCTTGGATAAGGAAAAATGAAGCAGGTGAATCTATTTTTGTAGCTCTTTATTCAAAGCATACAAATAAGAATGAGACATATATGAATATCGCCTTACCTTTACCTTATTCGAATATGACTGGTATTTTGAAACTATATAATGATAATCATGATTTAATCATTACTAGTAAGTTAAGAGAAAATGGCCAGGGAGATGAGGGGATTTATTTACATACTCGGTTCTTAACAATCCGTTTACCGTTAGCAGAGACTTTCATCATTACAGAGGGTAAGGATAAAATGTTAACAGCTCATCATAGCATGTGGCTATTTGGACTTGAATTTTTACATATTCATTATAAGATTGAAAAAATTGCACAGAAGTAAGAAAGGCTTGGATGGGTTTCCAAGCTTTTTTATGTATGGGTAATTGTCATAGAAATTTGTTTATCTAGCTCATCATCCCAAACACGTTGAATTTCAAAAGTGCCTTTTTTAAAAAATAATGAGAATCTTTCTTTAAACCAAGTTTGCATAGGAAGCTTTAGTGCGGTATTGATTGCTATCCATAATAATTTGCCCTCAGGTGGGTTTAAAAGAAGTTCACCTTCAAATGAGTCTGTCCAGTAGTTGAATACCATGTACCGAACATTCCCTTTCGGATTTACATATTCATCTAATCCCTTAAAATTTAAATCCGAAACAAGTAATCCGGTTTCTTCTTTTACTTCCCTTATAGCGGCTTGAACGATACTTTCGGGGAAATCTACTTTGCCGCCAGGAGCGATGTAGCCGGGGAAACCTCGATGGTTGGGGCGTTTTATGAGTAAAATTTCATTGTTACGTTGGATCATACACATTGTATAGATCTGGTGTTCGATGTTATGTGGATTTGGAGGCATAATGATGTATTCTCCTTTATATTTTTTGATAATTTTACCATAACATAATTGTTTCTTATATAATTAGAAATATAATATTATAAATTTTCAGTCATATATTATGTATTCTATAGTCATTTGAAAAGAGGGGAGAGACATGCAAGGGGAAATACAAAAGGAGAAAAGTTTAGGTTATATTGGAAAATTATTATTACCAGTTAAAGTATCAACGCACTTTAAGTTTTTATGGATTGGACAATTACTCTCGACCTTAGGTAGTTCGATAACTATGGTCATACTTCCAGTTGTTGTGTATTCATTAACTGGTTCAACAGTTGTAATGGGGATGACGATGGCAATGTACATGCTACCTAATATTCTTGCTTTACCGTTTGCGGGTTTAATTGTAGACCGAATTGATCGGGTTAGGTTAATGTTATTTACGGATATAATCCGCTGTATATTAATGCTATTACTTGCATCGCTTATATTTATGGATTTATTAACAATTACGATTTTATATATTCTCGTTGCCATATACGGACTTATGGAAGGGATATTCCAACCAGCATATTCTGCTGTAAGGGCGAAAGTATTCGTCCCTGAAATTCGTAATGCAGCTAACGCACTCACTCAAATGAGTAATCAAGGTATACGATTAATTGGGCCAGCACTTGGTGGGTTAATCGTATCGGTTGCATCTGCAGGGATAGGTTTCGGACTAGATGCAGCAACGTACTTATTATCATTTTTATGTTTATTATTTTTAAAAGAAATTAAGTTTAAAAAAGTAAAACCCATTGAAAAGAGTAAGCTTAATTACAAACAAGAGTTTATGGAAGGTGTTTTCGTTTTAAAAAGTCATCCGTGGCTGTGGATTACAATTTTAGTTTTTTCTTTTATAAATATTTGTTATGCCGGTATTATCGTCGTATTAATTCCATGGTTATTTAATGTTCATCATCATTTTGAAGCTTACGTGTATGGACTTGGCATGGCCTTTTCTGGTGGTGGGGCTGTAATTGCCGCATTAATATTTGGTGGGAAAGAGCTGTGGCATAAGAGAGGATTACTGGCTTATGGAGGTGTTTTAATGAGTGGCATTGCTTTATTAATTATGCCATTCATTTCTTGGGCACCCGCTTTAATATTCTTAATGGCAATTGAAGGATTTGGCATGATGATATTTGGACTCATTTGGGAAACGAGTTTACAGGAGCTTGTACCAGAAGAAGCATTCGGAAGAGTGGCAAGCCTTGATATGTTGGGTTCTTTTGCTTTATTGCCATTAGGATACGTAGTTGTAGGCTGGTTAGCTACTGTCATAGGTGGCGAGATAACTATTATAACACTAGCTAGTTTAGTAATTTTAACAATTGGAATCGCATTGTCTGTACCGAGTATTCGTCGATTTAATTGATTATATGGGAAAAGAGGGCTAGACCTATATAGAAAATAACTTAGCATATAATCAACTAGTATTAATAAAACATCTTTGTAATGAAAAGCCTTCCATACACATTTGGCACAAAAAAATTAGTATGGAAGCAACAAAAATAGAAATCACAAAAGAAGTGACGGAAGCGATACAAGTAGGTTTCAAAAAAGAAGAATAAGCCCTAAAGAAATTAGGACTTATTCTTCATTAAATACAAATGTTTGTTTCATTTTTTTACCTTCATTTACCGGATGGCCGTTATAAGAGAAATTCTTTTCTTCCCAAGTGATCACAACTTTAAAATTATGACTATTAAAGTCTAATGGGAATACCATGTAGTCAAAGCTTGTATGACTTTTAGAAATGTTTTCATTAGGTGTAGAAGGTTTAAAGGTAGCTTTAGAGGTAGGATTGTTATCAAGTATTTCCACAGATACATTTGATACATCATGACCGATGTTTTTTACGAGTAAACTATACGTATCAAATACACCTTGTTTTGGCTGGATTGCTTGCTTGTTTGGATTATGGGATTTATCAATTTCGACATACCATTGTTTAGACTTTGACGCAATCGGCAGTGACTGAAATGTGTAAGCACTAGCTTGCATTGGTAGTGCTAAACATATAAGCGTAAAGAGAGTTAATATTTTTCGTTTCATTTTTTAAGAGCTCCCATTCTTTAATGGATTTACTTGTTATTATCTTCTTTTTACGAGTTAATATACCATATAATGTAAAGTGGTTATTGTGAGTAGTGAATTAATATATTATTCACTACTCTTATAGCTGGCATAATTACGTATGTAGTAAGAAAGAATAAATTTGTTTTTTCTATACTTAGATTACTGCCCCTTTTAAAAGGGCTATTTTTACGTTTTAATAAAAAAAATATACTAAGAATTCCGTATAAATTATTTATTTTAATGTAGTTAAATGTGCTTGTATATGTGAAATTAGAGAGGGAAGCTGTGTAGAGATGTTTCTACACAGCTATTTAGGATATGAAAAAATTACCAAAAATATGTTAAAATAACATTGTCATACAACAAGGGGGATTTGTTTTATGGAAAATGGACATCTTGCTAAAGTAGACTTAACGAAAAAAATTGAATCAAAATCTAAGTACAATAAGAAATTAGAAAAATATCAAAGGCGCTTATTAGCATTACAACAAATTTTGAAAGAAGAAAAAATCGCGGTTATGCTTGTTATGGAAGGATGGGATGCGGCTGGTAAAGGTGGGGCAATTAAGCGGGTGACGGAACATCTTGACCCACGTGGGTTCCAAGTAGATCCAATTGGAGCGCCTGCACCTCATGAAAAACGTTACCATTATTTGCAACGTTTCTGGCGCAAAATTCCACAGTACGGGCAAATTACCATTTTTGATCGCTCATGGTACGGTCGTGTGTTAGTTGAGCGTGTTGAAGGTTTTGCTACAAAGGAAGAGTGGATGAGAGCATATGATGAGATTAATGATTTTGAAAAACTACTAACAGATGACCATTACATAATGGGGAAGTTCTTCTACCATATAAGTAAAGAGGAACAGTTAAAGAGATTTAAAGATAGAGAGAAAAATCCTTTGAAAAGATGGAAAATTACAGACGAAGATTGGCGTAATCGTGAAAAATGGGATGAATATGTTGAAGCGATGGAAGACATGTTTGAAAAAACAAGTAAGCCAAATGCGAAGTGGCATATTATTGAAAGTAACGATAAATTGTATGCTCGTGTGAAAACGTTAAAAATTATTATTTCATTCATTGAGGATTATTTCTTAGAACATGGTATAGAATTGCCTTCTTATTATTATGAAATGAAAGAGGATATTGAAGTTTTGCAAGATGTAGGTGTGAAAGAGTAAAAAAGAAAATGGCCCTGTGAATTGGTGAAACCAAATTCTGGGGCTTTTTTATTTAGAAACATTTTACAATTAACAGAATAAGGTATATAATCAATAATCATATTAACATTGTTAATATGATTATTGATTATATAATGTGTGGGGGTTTTACTTTGAAGGGAAGAGATGTTGTTTTAGGTTTATTAATGGAAAAGGAATTGTCTGGTTACGATATTAAAATTGTGTTTGAAGACGTATTTACTCATTTTTTTGATGGAAGTTTTGGAATGATTTATCCAACGTTACGACAATTGGAGAATGAAGGGAAAATAAAAAAAGAGGTTGTCATGCAAGAGGGGAAACCGAATAAGAAAATGTACTTTATTACAGATGAAGGACGTGAAGAGTTTTATCAATACATGCAGACGCCTGTAGAGAAGGATGTTTTACGTTCGGATTTTTTAATGAGAATGTATTTTGGTAACTATAGTGATGATGTAACAATAAAAAAATGGATTAAAGATGAAATTGAAAGAAAAGAAGCGTACATTGCAGATCTTCGATTGAAATATGAAAAGTGGAGAGTAGGTATTACTTTCGTCGAAGAAATTTCACTAGATGTAGGTATTGCATCGTATAGTGCACAAGTGGAGACTTTGAAGAAAAAATTAGAAGAGTTAGAGGCGAAAGAAAACAATAAAACAGAAGAATGAAAAACGCGTTCACAATAAATAAAGGGGTATATAAAGATGGAGCAATCAAAGGGTATTAAGATTGTCTTTTTAATGTGTCTAGGTATCTTTCTTTGTATGATTGATACGACAATTATGAATATAGCTTTACCGGCAATACAATCGAGTGTAAATACTTCGTTAGAAAAGATGTCTTGGGTATTAAATGTTTATACAATGACGATTGCAGTACTTGCCATTCCGTTAGGGCGGATAGCTGATATCTTTGGAAAAGCAAAGATGTATATTCTGGGTCTGGTGATTTTTGGTGGTGGATCGGTACTTTGCGCTTTTGCTAATACAGGTGATTTTCTTATTTTTTCTCGTTTTATACAAAGTATTGGGGCAGCGATTTTATTTCCAACAAGTATGGTAATTGGTGTATCAGCTATGCCATTAGCTAAGAGGCATGTTGCGCTTGCGATTTTAGGAGTAACACAAGGATTGTCAGCTGCTATGGGACCAGTAATAGGTGGAATTATTACGCAAAATTTAGGATGGAGATGGGTGTTCTTCGTTAATGTTCCGGTTTGTATAATAGGAATCGTGTTATGTTGCATCATGCTACAAATAAAAAATGAAGAACGTATTATCTCAAAAATAGATTGGATAGGACTACTATTAAGTAGCACAGCAATTTTTTCATTTACTCTCATATTAGTAAAAGGTAATACATGGGGATGGCAAAGTAATATTGCTTTGTCTTGTTATGCAATTAGCACTATTTCTCTTATTCTATTTATTTTAGTAGAACGAAAGATTCATAACCCAATGGTGAATTTAAAGTTATTTCAAGATCGAATGTTTGTCGGAGCGTCGATCGTTGTTATATTGAGTAATTTATTTTTAATTGGAGTTACTGTATTGCTTCCAACATTCTTGACGAAACTACAGGGTCGAACGGAAATTGAAGCGGCTTTTTTAGTGACACCTATTTCAGCAATGATATTTTTTGTCTCACCAGTTGCAGCAACTTTAATTAAAAAACTCGGAAAAGTAACTATTATTTTGTCAGGATTTCTTGTTATGGGGCTTTCCTACTATTGGTTGCAAATGATTGATGTTCATTCAACAAATATAGAAATTATTATTCCATGTATGATATTAGGTGTTGGATATGGTTTAGTAGTGGGGCCAATTACAGTTTTAAGTGCGTCTTCGTTTGAAGGAGAATTGTTAACTGCTTCTCAAAGTGTTGTATCAATGTTACGACAAGTTGGAATTGTATTGGCAGTCGCAATATTTGTCTCTAACTTAACTCACAATTTAACTGTAAATAAAGAAAAAGTATATCGTTATGCAGAAGAAAAGGTGTGTACTATTCATGTGAATAGTACTGAGCAAACTGAAATTTTACAAATGACTAAAGAGAAAATAGAGAATCAAAGTTTAGAGTCGAATATAAATAAGAAACAAAATGCAATGACAATGGGATTAAGTAAAGAGAAAAAGGAAGAATTGATTCGCGACAAGACGGATGAAATATTAAGAAAAGTTCCAGTAGAATATAGAGATGTAAAAAGAGAAGAAGTTATGAGGAAAGTGACAAAAGAAGTTGAAAAACAAGAGGAAAGTATAAAGAAAGAGGTACTCACATTTTCAAATGATGTGAATCATTATGCCAAGAATCAGATGGCTATGAGTTTTACAGATTTATATAAAGCAAGTGTGCCAATTATTTTAATTTGTGCTTTCGTAAGTTTGTTGTTTTGGGAAGGGAAAGCTTTGAGTAAAAAGAGAAGGGGAAGATTAGTAGAAGAAGCGTAAAGAAAAACAGGCTATAGCAGCCTGTTTTTTTTCATTGTTTTCTCCTTGCATATTGTGAATGGTAGTATTTTTAATATAGCATGGGATAAGTCGAGTATGATTAGAAAGTTTTTTAGAATGAAAGGAAGGAATGGAAAATGCCATTGAATATGTAACGTTATACATAGTACATTAACAAGAGGGATTAATTTTAAAAGGAGGATGGGGAATTGCTAGATAAGGCAGGGGCTTTAATAGATAATCATGTGTACACAGAAGAAGAGCAACAAAAACTATACAAACGAACGTTAATAATCGTCAGCATTTCACAAATGTTTGGCGGTGCAGGACTAGCTGCTGGTATTACAGTGGGAGCACTTCTTGCGCAGCAAATGCTTGGAACAGATGCGTTTGCAGGATTACCAACTGCTATGTTTACATTAGGATCGGCATTAGCAGCTTTCATAGTAGGGAAGCTTTCGCAACGATATGGACGCCGGATAGGTCTTGCAACAGGGTTTATAGTGGGTGGATTTGGAGCGATTGGTGTTGTAATGGCAGCTTTAACGAACAGCATTATTCTTTTACTTATTTCTTTACTCATATATGGTGCCGGTACAGCCACGAATCTACAAGCTCGTTATGCAGGTACAGATTTAGCAGATAAGAAGCAGAGAGCAACGGCTGTTAGTATTACGATGGTAATGACGACTTTCGGTGCAGTTGCAGGACCAAATTTAGTAGGGGTAATGGGAAGTTTTGCTCATTCAATTGGAGTTCCTAAACTTGCAGGTCCGTTCATACTATCGGCAGCAGCATTTATACTGGCGGGTCTAGTTCTTTTTGTTATGCTTCGTCCAGATCCTTTGATTATTGCTAACATAATAGAAAGATATAAACAGGAACATACATATAAAGGACAACCAAT
Organism: Bacillus sp. LH1; assembly: GCF_057924895.1. Classification (NCBI taxonomy): domain Bacteria; kingdom Bacillati; phylum Bacillota; class Bacilli; order Caryophanales; family Bacillaceae; genus Bacillus; species Bacillus sp. LH1. Next base: position 1,799,431 of record NZ_CM175007.1, read on the forward strand.
AATAGAAGAAGCGAAAGAAAATAAACGAGGTATTACAGTTGGAGCAATCGTAATGATACTTACGCAAATCGTGATGGTTGCGATTATGACGATGACGCCAGTTCATATGGGACACCACGGTCACGGTTTAAGTGCAGTAGGACTTGTGATAGGTTTTCATGTAGGTGCAATGTATCTTCCATCTCTCGTTACAGGAATGTTAATTGATAAAATTGGCCGAACTACAATGAGCATAGCTGGTGGAGTGATTTTACTTGCAGCGGGTGTCATAGCTGCGATAGCGCCAAGTGATTCTTTATTATTATTAATCGTTGCTCTGTCTTTACTTGGGCTAGGATGGAACCTCGGATTGATAAGTGGTACAGCACAAATCGTTGATTCCACAACACCGTCTACACGTGCTAAAACACAAGGGAAAATAGATGTTTTTATTGCGCTAGCTGGAGCTTCTGGTGGGGCAATGTCAGGTATGGTAGTAGCGAATTCAAGTTATGCGGCATTGTCATTGGCTGGAGGCGTGTTAGCGTTATTACTTATTCCTGTTGTGATATGGTCTCGAAAAGGGGCAAGAAATTAAATGAAAAAGAGGTTCTAGTTACTGACTAGAGCCTCTTTTTATACACTTAAATTAAATTCCACTCTACAATAAGCCCTAAATGCGTAAGTCCGCCACCAAATCCGTATAGTAAAAGTGTGTCTCCGTTATTTAATTTCCCTTCTTTTATAGCTAAATTTAAAGCGAGTGGAATGGTGACTGAAGAGGTATTCCCCATATATTCCACGCTCGTTAATGTTTTTTGTATTGGAATTTGAGATTTTTCGCAAATAGATTCGATCATTCGTAAGTTAGCGCTGTGGGGTATGAACCAGTCTATATCATCTACTTGCATATTTACGGTATGTAATAAATTTTTTATGCCTTTTGGTACTGTGCGTGTTGCCCATTTATATACTTCTCTTCCATTTTGAACGATTTTTTCATTTGTTTGCAGTGGTGTGCCATTCATAGTAGTAGATAAGTTTGTTCTATATAGATGAATGCCGCCATCACCGTTTGTTCCCATGTGAGCAGCGATAAAGCTTGGGGTGTTTTCATCTCTTTCTAATAAAATAGCTCCAGCACCATCACCGAATAAAATACAGGTCGTTCTATCGGTATAATCAGTAACTTTAGATAATGTCTCTGTCGCTACGACAAGTACTTTTTCATGTGATCCAGAAGTGATTAAGCTATTACCGACGTGTAGTCCATATGTAAAACCAGCACAAGTTGCATTTAAATCAAAAGCTAGTGTATGAGGTATGTTGAAGTATTGTTGTATTTGGCAAGCAACACTAGGGAAAACGTAATCAGCAGTAGTAGTAGCGACAATGATACAGTCGATATCTTCTAAGTTTTTCTTATATGTTGTACATAAATTTTCAATTGCTTTAATGGCTAAGTTTGAAGAGTATTCTTCGCCGCTAGCGATTCTTCTTTCCTTCATTCCTGTTCTTTGTACAATCCATTCATCATTCGTATGGACCATCTTTTCTAAATCGTTATTAGACAATATTTGATCTGGAACATAAGTACCAATTGCAGTAATACGAGATTTAGAATGCATAGGAACATCTCCTAACTTTTATTTTTATAACCTGATACTAATATCAGGTTATAAAAATGTCAATAAAGATTTTTGTTGTATTAAAATGATAATACTTAACTTACTATGAAGGAATTTGGCGAGTGCTGTAAAAATAATATACGAGAAGTTTCTAAAATTGATAATGAAGGGAGTTGAGCTCCTTGAAAAGGATTTTACACATGTTTCCTGTCGTTATCATTTATAGCTTTATTCTTATTATTTTTCCAGAGAAATCTTATGCTTGTGATTGTATTAAAGTATCAACAGAAGATGCATTTCAAAAAAACGATGTAGTGTTTGAGGGAAAAGTAATTGAGGTTGGAAGGAAAGCAGGGGTTGGAACTGAAGTGTTATTTGAAGTGAAGAAAATTTGGAAAGGGACAACTTCTTCGCAAATTATCGTATATACAAAGGGTGGTGATTGTATGTTTCGCTTTGTAGAAGGAGGAGAGTACTGAGTATTTTCTACTCAAAGAGGATCAGAAAAACAATTACACACAAATAGTTGTAGTGGAACGAAGAGATTGGATGAGGCAGGGGCGGACAAAGCGGCTTTAAGTCAAATTGCAAAAGAGTCTGTTCCGACGAAGAAAGTGGATTTAAAAGGTGAGATGGTGAGCGGTTTAAATTGGCGGCAAGTTGCTATTATTTCCATTGGTTTGTTATTGATGATTGTTTTTGTTATTTTTATTGTGAGAAAAACTCGCAAAAAATGACGATTAAAGTAAAAATATAAAGATTTTCTTTCGTGTGATATAGGTTGTTAAACCTTGTGAAAGCGAATTACTTATGCTACACTTTATGTAACTTAAAATGAACGGAGGGGCTTCCTTTGATCTTAATCAGATTACGTCTCAATACTTTGTGCCAATAATTGAATAGCGCTCAAAGGCTCTGTCTGTGTACAGAGTGAACGGGATTGGTCTGCCTATTTTAAAGGAACCCTTTATTAAGCTTATATGTGAAAAAGAGGGAGGGACGAATACGCCCTCTTTTTGTTTTGCCTTTATAAATAGAATGGGGTTGTATAAGTGAACACTTACTGTGGATACGTATACAATCTTGGGACTTTTTGACTATAAAATAGGATGAAAGCATAGCTTTCTTCTATTTCTTTGGTGAACCCTTATCCGTTTACGAAAACACAGGCAGCGACCTGTGTTTTTTATTTTACGTAATCGAAATGGAGGAATAAATATATGGAAGAAGTATTACAAAGAGCAGTTTTAGTTGGAGTAAATGTAGGTAATGAAGATGATTTTGCATATTCGATGGAAGAGTTAACAAATCTTGCGGAAGCTTGTGATGTAGAGGTAATTGGGCAAGTAACGCAAAATTTACAACGAGTAAATCCATCGCATTATATCGGAAAAGGAAAGATTGAAGAAGTTGCAGCGTATGTACAAGAAATAGATGCGAATATGGTTATCTTTAATGATGAATTATCTCCTTCACAAATTCGAAATTTAGAAGAGGATTTAGATTGTAAGGTAATTGATCGTACCATTTTAATTTTAGATATTTTTGCGCAACGTGCGAAAACGAAAGAAGCACAGCTACAAGTAGAAGTAGCACACCTTCAGTATATGATGCCTCGTTTAATCGGTCTTCGTGAATCGTTAGGGAGACAGAGCGGCGGCGTTGGTACGAAAAATAAAGGTGTCGGTGAAAAGAAGTTAGAGTTAGACCGTCGTAAAATTGAAGAACAAATTTCAGTTTTGAATAAAGATTTAGAAGCGCTCGTTGCCCAGCGTCAAACGCAGCGAAAGCAGCGTAAGAAAAATGAAATACCTGTTGTAGCATTAGTAGGTTATACGAATGCAGGAAAGTCAACGACGATGAATGCAATGCTTGAAATTTATAATGGTACAGAAGAAAAACAAGTATTTGAAAAAGATATGTTATTCGCGACGTTAGAAACATCTGTACGAAATATTGATTTGCCAGATAATAAATCATTTTTATTAACAGATACAGTTGGATTTGTAAGTAAATTACCACATCATCTTGTGAAGGCGTTCCGTTCAACGTTAGAAGAAGTAGCGGAAGCAGACCTACTTATTCACGTTGTAGATTACGCAAATCCAAATTATGAACAATTAATTGATATTACAAATGAAACGTTAAAGAAAATTGGAGTAGAAAATATTCCAACGATCTATGCTTATAATAAATCAGATATGGTAGATGTTGAAATTCCGAAAGTGCAAGAAGATCGCGTTTATTTATCAGCGAAGAAACATGTTGGAATTGAAGAACTTGTAGAAATGATTCGCTCACACATCTATAAAGAATATACGAAGTGTGAAATGTTAATTCCATATGATCAAGGACAGGTAGTTTCGTATTTCAATAATCATGCACACGTTTTATCTACGAGTTACGAAAACGAAGGTACCAAATTACAAATAGAATGTAAGACGAGTGATTACGAGAAGTATAAGCATTTTGCAATTTAATGTAAGAGGCAACCCAGTATGTGATTGGGTTGTCTTTTTTTTTTGTACTGTTTTACCGCTGAAAGTTACAAGGATGCAAGCCAATGACGGGAGTTAAGTTATATTTCTGGAAAAAGAAATGAAAGCAGTATAGAATAGAAATGTTTCAAAAGTCAGAATTTATTACACCTACTGTAATAAATATATTTTTTGTACAGAAAGGAGCGATTCACATATGCAGGCAGTTTCGCAAAAAAACACAGTAGAAACACCGACAATATATCGAATATTATTTGCGATTAGCTTTGGACATTTTTTAAATGATTCGATGCAAGCAGTTGTGCCGGCGTTGTTTCCTATTTTGGAAAAAACGATGAATTTATCCTATATGCAAGTAGGGTGGATTGCGTTTGCGTTAAATATGACGTCATCGATTATGCAACCGGTGTTTGGTATGTATTCAGATAAGAAGCCGTCACCATTTTTATTACCACTCGGCATGTTTTCAAGTATGCTTGGAATGATTGGACTCGCGTTTGCACCAAACTTTATTATTGTTATTATTTCTGTTTTATTTATTGGTTTAGGTTCCGCAGTCTTTCATCCAGAAGGCGCTCGTGTTGCGTATATGGCGGCAGGTGCAAAACGAGGGTTAGCGCAAGCGATTTATCAAGTTGGGGGAAACACGGGGAATTCTTTAGCTCCTATTTTTACAGCGCTAATTTTCGTTCCACTCGGTCAAATTGGTTCATTAGGTTTTACAGCATTTGCAGCAGTAGGAATTGCATTATTAATTTTCGTATCGAATTGGTACAAAAATGAATTAGCAACCGGTGCTGTAAGAAGGAAGAAGAGGGCTGCACTTGAGGCGGAAAATGCAATTGTAAGTACACACATTAAATTCGTTATTATACTTCTTGTTTTTCTTACTTTTGTACGCTCTTGGTACGGTGCTGGTATCGGGAATTTCTATCAATTTTACTTAATAGAGCATTACGGTTTATCTATAAAAAATGCCCAGTATTTCGTATTCGCATTTATGATTGCTGGTGTGTTAGGCACTTTCTTCGGAGGACCGTTAGCAGATCGATTTGGTAAGAAAAATATCATCGTATTTTCAATGTTAGGTTCAGCGCCACTTGCACTGTTATTACCACATGTCTCACTTGTGTGGGTCGTACCGTTATTTTTATGTATCGGTTTTATTAGTTCAAGTAGTTTTAGTGTAATTGTTGTATATGCACAAGAGCTTGTGCCTGGAAAAGTGGGAATGGTGTCAGGATTAATCGTAGGTCTTGCATTTGGACTTGGAGCATTAGGTGCTGTAGTTCTTGGGAAATTAGCAGATATATATAGCCTGCAATTTATTATGCTATTATGTAGTTGTCTACCATTAATTGGACTCACTTCATGGTTACTGCCAAGTGATAAGAAAACGATAGAATAGGGGATGCGCTATGAAATTGTGTGAAAACGTTACGGAATTAATAGGAGATACACCTGTCGTCCGATTATCTAAATTTATTCCGGAAGACGCAGCAGATGTGTATGTGAAACTAGAAATGTTTAATCCATCGCGCAGTGTGAAAGACCGTGCTGCTTATAATTTACTTCACGTTGCAGAAGAAAATGGTCTCATCAAACCAGGAGATACAATTATTGAACCGACAAGCGGGAATACAGGGATTGGTTTAGCGATGAATGCAGCAGCTAAAGGGTATAAAGCGATTTTAATTATGCCAGATAATATGTCAAAAGAGCGTATTAATTTATTGAAAGCATACGGAGCAGAAGTAGTTTTAACACCAGCAGAACAAAGAATGCCAGGAGCAATTGCGAAGGCGTTAGAACTGCAAAAACAAATACCGAATAGTTTTATCCCGCAACAATTTGAAAATCCAGCTAATCCGAATATTCACCGTTATACGACTGCACTTGAAATTTACGAACAAATGGATGGAGAGCTTGATGCTTTTGTTGCAACGGCAGGAACAGGCGGAACGATTACAGGGACTGGTGAAACGTTAAAAGAGAAATTGCCAAACTTATATATTGCAGTAGTGGAACCGAAAGGATCTCCCGTTTTATCCGGTGGTGTACCAGGTCCTCATAAACTAGTAGGAACAAGCCCAGGATTTATTCCGAAAAACTTAAATACAGAAGTGTATAACGAAATTATTCAAATTGCAGATGAAGAGGCTTTAACGACAATGAGAAACTTAGCTAGACAAGAAGGATTATTAGTTGGGCCATCTTCTGGAGCATCTGTTTACGCTGCAATCATGATAGCGAAACGCCTAGGCGTTGGTAAAAAAGTTTTATGTATTGCGCCTGATACAGGTGAACGTTATTTAAGCATGGGGTTATTTGAATAAAAAGGATAGAAACACCTTAATAGTGAGTAGCTGCTATTAAGGTGTTTGTTTTATGGAATGAAGAGGGGGAGAAGAACAATGAAACTATTAAAACCAATCCATGAATATAGTGAGCATATTACGGCGTATAGACAAGCGTTTTTACACTCAGGGGAACAACCACATGGAAGTAGTTCTTTACAAAACTTTGATTCTCTTGATGAATGGTTTGAAAAAGTGAGTAAACAAGAACTAGGAGAAAATTTACTAGCTAATCGAGTGCCGTCTAGTCAGTTTTTAAGTTTTGAAAAAGGGGAACTTATAGGTTTTGTGAATATTAGACATAGATTAAATCCAGAATTATTACGGGAAAGCGGTCATATTGGATATAGTGTCCATCCGAATAAACGTCGCCACGGTTACGCTACGAAACAACTACAACTTGCATTAGCTGAAGCGCAAAAATTAGGATTGCAGAAAGTATTAATAACTTGCGATAAATCCAATATCGGTTCTGCTAAAACGATTCAAAAGGTTGGAGGTGTGTTAGAAAATGAAGTAGTTTCTTCTCGTACTGGTGAAGTTATTCAGCGCTATTGGATACAAATATGATTAAGTAGGAATTTGAAAAGGTAATGCAAGCTGTAATATCGAAATAGATAAATGAAATATAGGGGATTACTGCAATTTTAGGGGGAAATGAAATGGGATTAAAAGAGAAAGCGATAGAGATGTCAGAGATTTATAGGAAAAATCCGAAAGTAGAAGCTATTATTTTAGCGGGTTCAGTAGCTAGAAAGCTTGAAGATGAACATTCAGATATAGAATTACATATTTTATGGTCAACACCGCCAGAAGATGAGGATCGTAGGGCCCCTATTCATCATATTGATGGGACAATATTATCGTATCATCCGTATGAGGAAGAAGAATGGTCGGAAACGTATTTAACGAAAGAGGGAATTAAATTAGAGATTAGTAACTTTTTAACAGAGACAGTAGAGAAAGTGATTTCGGATGTGGTGGATCAATATGATATAAGTTATGAAAAACAATGTATTGTATCATCCATTCATGATGGTGTTAGTTTGTATGGAGAAGGGAAAGTGAATGAATTAAAAGAAAAAGTAGCGGCATATTCAGATGAACTAGCAAAACGGATGATTTCAGAAAATCTATGGTTAAGTAATCGTTGGCACAATCGAAAGGCGCTTTTAAAACGGAAAGATTGGCTTATGCTTTATGACGTTATTTGCGAAGTACAAAGGAACATATTCGGTGTTTTATTTGGTTTGAATAAAATGTACGTACATCATCCAGCGTTTAAATGGATGCCTAATAATGTGGAACGAATGACTATTAAACCTGAAAAATTATATGAACGTATGGCGGACACATTAATAGGGAATCCAGAAAAAAGTGTGCAGGAGTTAGAGTTGCTAATAGAAGAAGTGTTGCAACAAGTTCATACATACGCACCAGGAGTAAATGTGGATGAGCAAGAAAAATCTATTTTTTATTTTGTGAAATAGAAAATAGTAATAAGGGGGAAGTTATGGGGTTTTTTAATAGGTTTTTTAAAAAAGTTGAAAAAGTAAATGAGCAAGAAGCTACTCTTCATGAATTAAGTGAAGAATTGTATGTTGAATCACCGGTAGAGGAAGCGACTAGTTACTGGGTATCAATGGCACAAAATATAATTGTTAATGCTGTAAAAGCGGCTGACAATGATGTGGAACGTGCCTTCGTGTTATTGAATTTGAAGAAAGGTGAGGCTTCATTTGATATTTTTTATCAAATAAATGGGCAATTGTATTTCTGGGATCAGCTAGAAAATGAGACGATAAGAAATAGAATTCAGAACGAGTTGTTACCGCAAGCTCCAGAAGTTTCAAATGCAGTAAATGAGCAATTTCGTGGAGCTGATCACCCTATAATTTCGTTCGCACAATTGCAGTTTGAATGGGAAACGAAAGCCTGGTTCTCACATATAATTTGGGAAGATAGCCTTGCTGCTCAATTGCCCAAAAATCAAATTCTAAATGAATGGTTTCGTGTAATTAAAGAAGAAACGAAAAATAGACCACTGGATAGTGATGCGAAATTTTCTTGGTATCCATCAAACTCTTAAAAAATGAATACAGAGAGACAGGTTATGTTTCTAGATGATTTGTATTATTGAATAAGTATCAATAATACGTAATTCTTTTTCTATTGCCTGTTAGAATTCGTTATGTACTAAGCTACTTGTTTTCTAAACTAAAACTTATATTTCGAATTTTTAAATAGATTGTAATACATAAAAATTCGAAATATAAGTTGACACTATTTTTAATGTGTGATAAAAATGATAGTAATCAATTCGGAAAATAATATTTGGGCAATGAAAGGGTATAGTAGTGAATATCTCCCTATTTCAGAGAGCTGATGGTTGGTGTGAATCAGTATATAGATTATTCATGAAGTTCGTCCTGGAGCATCTTTCATAAATCTCATATTTTGAGGAAATGAAAGACGGTAGTTTATACCGTTATCAAATAAAGTGGTGAAGATTTTTTCACAACTAGGGTGGTACCGCGATATTTATCGTCCCTACGTATTTACGTAGGGACGTTTTTTATTTAGGTCCTAACTTTGGTGTGGCTTCATAACTAGGGTGGTACCGCGATATTTTATCGTCCCTACGTTTTTGCGTAGGGGCGTTTTTATTTAGGTGGTTTCTTAGTGTTCTTCACAACTAGGGTGGTACCGCGATAATTTTGTCGTCCCTACGTATTTACGTAGGGGCGTTTTTTTATTATTAGGGAGGAAGTGAACGTATTAGAAAAGAGTATTGATAGAACAATATAAATACCGAATTGTAACAAAGAAAAAGAGATAGAGAGGAGATTAACAAATGAATTCACAGCAATGGACATCGAAATTAGGTTTCGTATTAGCTGCAGCAGGTTCGGCAATTGGTCTTGGGGCGATTTGGAAATTCCCATATATGGCCGGCATTGGAGGAGGCGGAGCGTTCTTCCTAATTTTCATCGGTTTCACATTATTAATTGGTTTACCGCTATTATTAGCTGAATTTGTTATTGGAAGAAGTACACAAAAAGAGGCTGTCGATGCATATAGAGAGATTGCTCCTAAAACGTTATGGCCTTGGTTAGGTAAATTAGGAATTGTAACATGTTTCATATTACTTTCTTTCTACAGTGTTGTAGGAGGCTGGATTTTATTATATTTATGGAATGCAATTACAGGTAGACTATGGGAAGGAAATGGAGCATACGAAGCTACGTTTGGTGAAATCATTTCCAATCCATATTTAGCAGTTGGATCACAGCTATTATTCATCCTTATTACTATTTTCATCGTAAGTAAAGGTGTACAAAATGGTGTTGAAAAAGTAAATAAATATTTCATGCCAGCACTATTCGTTTTATTCTTTGTATTAATCGTTCGTGCACTTACGTTAGATGGTGCTGGAGAAGGCGTTCGTTTCTTCTTACAACCTGATTTCTCACATGTAACATCAGAAGTTATTTTATACGCAATGGGGCAATCGTTCTTCTCATTATCTGTTGGGGTAGCCGTTATGGTAACGTATAGCTCATACTTACCGAAAGAAGAAAGCTTACCACGTTCAGCATTTTCTATCGTAGCCTTAACTCTTGTTATTACATTACTTGCAGGACTTGCAATTTTCCCAGTTGTGTTCGCATTTGGGATGGAACCATCTCAAGGACCAGGACTATTATTTATCGTATTGCCAGCTATTTTCAGTAAAATGGCATTCGGAAAATTATTCTTCATCGTTTTCTTATTACTATTCTTCTTCGCTACGATTACATCAGCAATTTCGATGTTAGAAATTAGTGTTGCATCGTTAACATCAAAAGGTAAAGGGAAACGTGAAAAAATGGCCTTAATCGTAGGGTTATTAATCTTCGTTGTTGGGGTACCATCAGCATTATCATTCGGTATATTAAGTGATCTGAAGATTTTCGGGAAGACAGTCTTTGATTTAGCGGACTATGCAGTAAGTAACGTATTAATGCCACTTGGTGTATTATTAGTTTCTATCTTTGTTCCTTTAAAAATGAAGAAAGATGTATTAATGAAAGAGCTAGGTGTAAGTAAAAATAAAGGTTATAAACTATTCGTATTATGGTTATTCTTACTTCGTTATATCGCACCAATTGCGATTATTATCGTATTCTTAAATGTACTTGGCATTATATAAAAAGAAAGGTAGCGTATCATACAAAGATACGCTACCTTTTTATTTTGCTCTTTTTTGCAATTCATTTACTGTTACGAACTGATAGCCCTTCTTAGATAAAGAATCTAAAATAACTTCAATCGTTTGTAAATTTTCATTTGACTCATCATACATAGAGTGCAGTAAAATGATAGAACCTGGTTTTACATTTTTATTAACGTATTTAATTTTATCAGCCGCAGATTTATAAAAAGTATCGGGCTCAAGATCCCATGTGATTGTTTCGATATTGTTTTTATTTAAATAATATGGCAGCCCTATTAACTTCTTACCGTTAGGGGGCCTAAAATCAATTTCGTCTGTAAATCCTGTTTGGCGGATTAATGAATTCGTTTTTTCTATTTCATCTTTAATAAAAGAAGGTGTTTTGAAAACCATTCTATTATGAGAATATGTATGGTTTCCGAGTTGGTGCCCAGATTGCGCGATAGCTTCTCCTAACGATAAATTTTGCTCTAATTCATTTCCAATTAAAAAGAAAGTAGCTTTAGCGTTGTATTTATCTAGTAGCGGTAATATTTGTTTTACATTGTTAGTAGGGCCATCATCAAAAGTTAAAGCAATCACTTTTTCATTTGTTTCTACGCGTTGTGTTAAATCTCCAAATAATTGAAAGCTTCTTGCGTTCATAAATTTGTATGTTCCGAATAATGCCGTGATAATAAAGAATAGTGTAACGATTGTAATGATAATTTTTTTCTTCATAATGTAACCTCACAATGATTTTTAATTCAGTTAAAAAGTATTATATCAAACTAAGTAATTTCGTGCTTTAAGAAGGGTGTGGATGCAAGGAGAAGGAATTTATCATATAATAAAATGCAAAAGGTATATTAGGAGGTGTTTATATGGCGATTATAATTCAATTGCCAGACACTGCAACGTCTCATGCAAAGCCAAGTATGGAAATGGCGATACTTTGCGTGAGGTAGACAAGTAATATACAATCGCCTATATGAGCTCGTATCATTTTTTATATTTGGCTTTGCACCTTATTGAAATGAACCATAAAAAATAAGGGGCGAGCAGAAATGAAATACGTAAAAGCTAATGCTGTTTTACCAGAGAGTTTAATTACTGAAATTCAAAAGTATATACAAGGTGAAACAATTTACATTCCGAAACAAGAAACGAAACATTATAAATGGGGTACACGATCTGGCGGAAGAAAACAACTAGATGAAAGAAATAAAGCAATTAAAGAAGCGTTTAAAAGTGGGATTGCTATTCATCAACTTGCAGAAGAATATTTTCTTTCTGGGGAAACGATTAAAAAGATTGTGTATTCTAAATAAGAGGAAAAGAGTCTGATTCATATATTACTTTGAATCAGACTCTTTTTGTTTTATGTGTATTGGATATATGAGGTGTGAACGGGCATGATAATAGAAAAAATGTGCCGTTTTTTTATTAAATGGTATACAGAGCACTTGAAAAGTAGAAAGGTGAACATATATGAATCATATTGGACAAATAACGATAGAGCTTTTAGTTGGTTTTTTTGTTCTATTAATTGCTACAAAAATATTAGGGAAAACACAAATATCTCAGCTAACGCCATTTGATTTTATTTCTGCAATCGTCCTAGGTGAGCTCGTTGGAAATTCAATATATGATCCTAAAATTAAAGTATGGTCTATTTTATATTCAGTATTTGTTTGGGTAATTTTAATTTATACTATAGAAGTGATAACACAAAAAGTAAGAGGAACAAGAAGGTTTTTTGAAGGGTATCCTTCAATTATTATTCGTAACGGAAAGATTGATCGTGAACAATTAAGCGTAAATCATTTGGATATAAACCAATTACAACAAATGCTTAGGCAACAAAAAGATATATTTTCAATCCGAGAAGTTGAATATATGATATTGGAACCGAACGGAAACATAAGCGTTCTGAAAAAAAGTAAATACGAATCTCCTACTATAAATGATTTAAGTTTAAAACATAAGCCTGTATACTTACCAATTTCATTAATTAGTGATGGAAAAGTAGTTAAGGATAATTTGAGGGAAGCGGGATTTGATGAAGGATGGCTTTATAAACAAATAAAGCAAAAAGGAATTACTAAATTTGAAGACGTATTATATGCGGAATGGAAAACAGATGATGGCTTCTTTTGTCAGGAAATGCAGCGGTAGAGAATAAGTGATATATGTAATGTTTGTTTCTAAGTTATCTTTTACATATCAAAAAATGTAATCATTGTATACAATAAAACTAGATCAACAATTTGTATGGAGTGATAAAGATGGAAGCGTTTATTAGAAGTGATCAATATAATTTTATAAAATCACAAGCTTATATTTTAGCAAACGGGCATGCAACGGCAAATGATAGAGGTGTAATTCAAGCGTTAAAATCGCTTGCGATTGAAAAGATAATACATGTATTTGAGAATTTAACGGATGAACAGAAAGAGTTAATTGATACGGTATTAACAGTTCAAAATAGAGAAGATGCAGAATCATTTTTAATGAAAATAAATCCGTATGTAATTCCGTTTCAAGAAGTTACAGCACAAACATTAAAAAAATTATTTCCTAAAGCGAAAAAGTTAAAACTTCCTGATATGGAAGAAATGGATATGAAAGAAATATCTTATTTAAGCTGGATTGATAAGGGGTCAAGCAGGAAATTTATTATAGCGAAAAATGATAAAAATAAATTTGTTGGTCTGCAAGGAACGTTCCAAAGTTTAAATAAAAAAAGCATTTGTTCGTTATGTCATGGACATGAAGAAGTAGGAATGTTTTTAGTTGAAATTAAAGGCGATGTACCAGGAACTTTCGTTAAAAAGGGAAACTACATTTGCAAAGATGGTGTAGCTTGCAATCAGAATATGAAGTCACTTGATAAATTACATGATTTTATTGAGCGATTGAAGAAATAACGAGAAAACCTCTAGTATTTAAACTGGAGGTTTTTATTTTTTGAAGAAGTAAAATAAGCTTTCTTTGTAAATGTAGATTTATAATGAAATTTGATAAAAATATCTATTATGATACAGTTGCTTATATGCAAGGAGGTAAAACATGGATTACCTTTTATCGAAAGAAAAAGTGAAGCGATGGCCCAAAGATATGATAGCGGCGGGGCGTTGTCATACAGTTGGCCTGAAATCGGATGGCACGGTAGTAGCGGTGGGCCGGAATAAAGAAGGGGAATGTAATGTAAGTGGCTGGCGAGATATTGAAGCAGTCGCAGTGGGCAATGTTCATATGGCAACGAACACGGGTAATGCTCATACAATCGGTCTTACATGTGACAGTACTGCGGTAGCACTGGGTTGGAATAAGCATGAACAATGTGATGTAAACGATTGGCATAATATTGTAGCGGTTGCGGCAGGGTGGCGTCGTACTATTGGCCTGAAATCGGATGGCACGGTAGTAGCGGTGGGCCGAAATAAAGAAGGAGAATGCAATGTAAGCAGTTGGCAAGGTATTGTGGCAGTCACAGCGGGTGACTGGCATACAGTCGGTCTTAAATTGGACGGCACATTGACGACTGTGGGGAATAATCGATATGGTCAATGCAATGTAAGTAGCTGGCGAGGTATTGTAGCGGTCAAGGCTGGGTATCTTCATACTGTTGGTCTTAAACGAGACGGTACGATGACAGCAGTGGGGAATGATAAACATAACCAGTGTGATGTAAGTGGCTGGCGAGATATTGTAGCAATAGCGGCTGGTACGAATCATACAATCGGACTTAAATCAAACGGTACCGTGGTCGCAGTGGGTTGGAATGAGTATGGTCAATGTAACGTAAGTGATTGGAGAGATATTGTAGCGATAGCGGCTGGTTGTGCACATACAGTCGGACTAAAATCAGACGGTACGGTGATCGCGGTAGGTAATAATGAATTTGGCCAATGCGATGTAGGTAGCTGGCGCGACATTCGGTTACCTGGCAAATAGTCAATTTACAATAAATCATTAGTAATATTATTCTATTTTAGGAGTAATTATGGAATAGGATATGTAGAAAATAATTAAACTTAAATCTGCTGAATAAGAATCTCTTTTGAAAAGGGATTCTTATTATTTTTCATAAAATGAGGGTGTAAATGGAGTTTTTGAACAAATTTTATTTCAAAATTACAGTAGAAGATATAAATTAAAAAGTATAGAGGAGATAAAGGAATGCTTAAAAGGTTTTTACTTTCTTTACCGGATGTTTTACTTATATGTATCGTTCTCTACATAATGTACACAAATTCTTTTAGTTTTGGACAGATGCTAGTAATTTCCATTGCAATCGGAATTATTGGTGGTCTTGCTATTAGAATTTGTAAGGATGTATTCACGTATATAAGATGGACAATTAAACAAAGAAAAAATTGAATATGTTTAATAGTTATTAGGAGGGAATGAAATGACTAAGAAAAAGAATAGAGTGAAAAACGAGATAGTACTTTGGTCACTAACAGCAATTGTTCTGTTAATTGTATGGTACTTTTATCAAAAATAAAAACGCAACGTACTAAAAAGCACGATGCGTTTTTATTATTTTTTTTGCCAATTTTCTTTTATAAAGTCTTCACGCCCAGATTCTTTTTGCTCAGTAGCATATTTCTCTGGATTCTTTTTATAGAAATGTTGGTGGTATTCCTCTGCTTCGTAAAAAGGTGCAGCAGGACGAATTTCAGTCACGATTGGATCTTTAAACATACCGCTTTCTGCAAGAGCTTGTTTTGATTTTTCAGCAAGCCCTTTTTGTGTTTCGTTATGATAAAAAATAGCGGTACGATAAGATGGACCACGGTCAAAAAATTGTCCGCCATCATCAGTTGGATCGATTTGTGGCCAATATAAGTCTAGTAATTTCTGATAAGGAAAAATAGAAGGATCGAATGTAATTTGAACAACTTCTAAATGTCCAGATGTTCCAGCTTTTACTTGTTCATATGTTGGGTTTTCTACATGACCTCCTGCATAGCCAGAAAGTACTTTATGAATACCAGGAAGTTCATCAAATGGTTTTACCATGCACCAAAAGCAACCGCCTGCGAAGGTTGCGAGTTCGTAT
This sequence comes from Bacillus sp. LH1, assembly GCF_057924895.1. Classification (NCBI taxonomy): domain Bacteria; kingdom Bacillati; phylum Bacillota; class Bacilli; order Caryophanales; family Bacillaceae; genus Bacillus; species Bacillus sp. LH1. Next base: position 1,815,159 of record NZ_CM175007.1, read on the forward strand.
GTTTTTTCGGACATTGCTGTAATCCTCCTAAATGTATATGTTTTATATAGTATTATATAAATTGTTTTATTGCGCAATAAAAAAGATTTGAAAATATATGTTTTTTACAAACAAGATCCTCCGCTCACATCAATTAATTGTCCAGTAACCCAGCGGCTGTCTGGAGAAGCAAGGAATGCAGCAGTATCGGCAATGTCTTCTACTTCACCTAAGCGATTGAAAGCGGAAATAGTAGTAGCGTACTGCTTCATCATCGGGTCGCTCAAGAGTTCTGCATTCATATCTGTTTTAATAAATCCTGGAAGTATTGCATTCACCGTTATTCCTCGTGCTCCAAGCTGTTTTGCTAGCGTAAAAGTCATTGTATTAATAGCGCCTTTCGTCATACTATATGCAACAAAATCAGGTAAAGAAATGCGGGTGGCAGCGGATGAAATATTAATAATTCGGCTATTGTCACGTAAACGTGGTAGTGCTAGTTGAATGATAAAGAATGGAGCTTTTGCATTTACTGAAACCATTCTATCAAAAAACTGTTCAGTCGTTTCTTCAATAAAAGCACCAGGACCAATGCCAGCATTGTTTATTAAAATATCAAATTGTGTTTCACCAGTGCGCTTTTGTAATTCAGTATCTAAAGCGTTATAAAGGTTTTCTACACCGTGTAAGGATTCTAGATTTGCGCCGATAGAAAAAGCTTGGCCACCATCTGATCGAATTTCATGAACAGTTTCTTCAGCGTCATCTTTTCGACTACCGTAATGAACAGCAACCAATGCACCGTCATTTGCTAAACGTTTAGCGATCGCTCGTCCAATTCCTCGGCTTGCTCCTGTAACTAACGCTACTTTCCCTTTTAACATAGTTTCCTCATCTCCTCATAAACTTTATAAGTTTTTCTTTATGTAGTAATGCAAACATACTTAAGTAATATATGAGTGTATGTAAGTAATGCATTCCAATTTTGATTTGAGAAAAAATAAATAGAATGAATTTTGATTTTTTTGAAAAAAACATATTGACAACGAAAAGAACAACGTCCTATAATACGTGTAACAAATAAAAGTTAATTAAGAATTTTCTAACTTTATATGTTGTATATGCAAAGAAGAGGAAAGTAGATGATTATGATCGTTTCAGAGAGCTACTCCAAGGCTGTGAGGGTAGTAACAATCGAATCATTGAAGATCACCTCGGAGCATCGCTTGCGAAAGGGAAACTGAGTAGAGGGCGGCGGCATCGTCTCCGGTAAAAGGACGGAGGTCTGATTGGACCTACAAAGCTTATATTTCGTGAGAAGTATAAGGAAGCTGAGTGGTAACGCGAAACTCTCGCCTCAGCAATCAAAGCTACTAAATTGTAGTAGTTGATTGCTGAGGCGAGAGTTTTTATTTTTAAAAATAGAAGAAGAGAATGCGTAGAAGAGGAGAGTAAATGATAAAGATTGTTTCAGAGAGCTGCCCCGAGGCTGTGAGGGTGGTAACAATTCACTCATTGAAAATCACCTTGGAGCACTACTTTTGAAAACTAGTAAAAAGTAGCGGGGTTGTTCCCGATAGAAAAACAAAAGTCTAATTGGACTTGCAGAGCTTATATTTCGTGAGAAGTATAAGGAAGCTGAGTGGTACCACGATTCCCTCGTCTCAGCAATGGATTGCTACAAGTATGTAAGTAATCGATTGTTGAGACGAGTATATTTTTAAGGTTTATATACTGAATATTCTGTTAAAAATACTCATCTCAGCAATCGATGTAGAAATAGATTGCAAAAAATAGAGAAAAAAAGAGGAGCGATGTGAGATGGGAAACCAGTACATTTACATGAATGGGGAATTTGTAGAAAAAGAAAAGGCAGTTGTTTCAGTATATGATCACGGTTTTTTATACGGAGACGGTGTATTTGAAGGGATTCGTAGTTACGGAGGAAATGTATTTTGTTTAAAAGAACATGTGAAACGATTGTATGAATCAGCGAAATCTATTTTACTAACAATTCCAATGACGGTAGAAGAAATGGAAGAAGCAGTTTTACATACACTCCAAAAAAACGAATATACTGATGCTTACATTCGCTTAATTGTCTCAAGAGGAAAAGGTGACTTAGGGCTCGATCCGAGAAGTTGTGTGAAGCCGAGCGTAATTATCATTGCAGAACAATTAAAGTTATTCCCACAAGAATTTTATGATAATGGGCTAAGCGTTGTATCTGTTGCATCAAGACGTAATACGCCAGATGCGTTAGATCCACGTATTAAGTCAATGAATTATTTAAATAACGTACTTGTAAAAATTGAAGCAGCACAAGCAGGAGTGTTAGAGGCTCTTATGTTAAATCAACAAGGATATGTTTGTGAAGGTTCTGGTGATAATGTTTTCGTTGTGAAAGATGGAAAAGTATTAACCCCGCCATCCTATTTAGGAGCATTAGAAGGTATTACGAGAAATAGTGTTATCGAGCTATGTGAGCGACTGAGTATTCCGTGTGAGGAAAGACCGTTCACTCGCCATGATGTATATGTAGCGGATGAAGTATTTTTAACAGGAACAGCAGCGGAGTTAATTCCAGTTGTAAAAGTTGATTCCAGAGAAATTGGAGATGGGAAACCAGGAAGTGTAACGAAACAATTGACCGTGGAATTTAAAAAATTAACGAGAGAAAGAGGAGTACGTGTTCCCAGGCTGACGGAAAGCTTAGCATAAATAAGGAGAGGAGTTAATGGAAATGAAGCAGCAGTATACAGCGTATGAGAAGTTACAGTATGAAGAAATGACAGGCGCTGGGCACGTGATTCAATGTTTGAAGAAATTGGGTGTAACGACCGTTTTCGGCTATCCAGGCGGAGCGATTTTACCAGTATACGATGCGTTATACGAAAGTGGTTTGAAACATGTTTTAACTCGTCATGAGCAAGCTGCCATTCATGCGGCTGAAGGATATGCGAGGGCTTCTGGAAAGGTCGGGGTAGTCTTTGCTACCTCTGGCCCAGGGGCGACAAATTTAGTTACGGGCTTAGCAGACGCTTATATGGATTCGATTCCTTTAGTTGTCATTACCGGGCAAGTTGCAACGCCTTTAATTGGTAAAGATGGATTTCAAGAAGCGGATGTTGTCGGAATTACAGTACCTGTTACGAAGCATAATTACCAGGTTCGTGATGTGAATCATGTATCACGAATTGTGCAAGAAGCTTTTTACATCGCCAAAAGCGGGCGCCCGGGACCAGTATTAATTGATATTCCAAAAGATGTTCAAAATGCAAAAGTCACCAGTTTCTTTAATGAAGAAGTTGATATTCCGGGGTATAAACCAGAATTTGTACCAGACAGCATGAAACTTAGAGAGGTGGCTAAAGCAATTTCAAAATCTAAGCGTCCACTTCTTTATATTGGAGGAGGTGTCATTCATTCAGGTGGATCCGATGAACTCTTCGAATTCGCAAGGGAGAACCGTATTCCAGTCGTTTCAACTTTAATGGGAATTGGTGCATATCCACCGGATGATTCATTGTTTCTAGGGATGCTTGGTATGCATGGGACATACGCTGCTAATATGGCGGTAACAGAATGTGATTTACTACTTGCATTAGGTGTTCGCTTCGATGATCGTGTAACAGGAAAATTAGAACTTTTTTCTCCAAACTCGAAAAAAGTACATATTGATATTGATTCTTCTGAGTTTCATAAAAATGTAACTGTAGAACATCCGATTGTTGGTGATGTAAAAAAAGCGTTACACATGCTGTTACATATGTCTATTTATACACAAACAGACGAATGGCTTCAGAAAGTAAAGACATGGAAAGAAGAATATCCACTTTCTTATAAGCAAAAAGAATCTGAGTTAAAACCACAGCATGTGATCAACTTAGTAAGTGAATTAACGAATGGTGAAGCGATTGTCACAACAGAAGTAGGTCAGCATCAAATGTGGGCTGCTCACTTCTATAAAGCAAGAAAACCTCGGACGTTCCTTACCTCTGGAGGATTAGGAACGATGGGGTTTGGTTTTCCAGCAGCAATTGGTGCTCAGCTAGCTAAAAAAGAAGAACTTGTCATTTGTATTGCAGGTGACGCTTCTTTTCAAATGAACATTCAAGAACTACAAACAATTGCTGAAAATAACATCCCTGTAAAAGTATTTATCATAAATAACAAATTTTTAGGGATGGTAAGGCAATGGCAAGAAATGTTTTATGAAAATCGTTTATCAGAATCAAAAATTGGATCACCAGATTTTGTGAAAGTAGCAGAAGCTTATGGAGTAAAGGGATTAAGAGCAACAAATTCAACCGAGGCAAAACAAGTGATGTTAGAAGCATTTGCTTATGAAGGTCCTGTCGTAGTTGATTTTTGTGTAGAAGAAGGTGAAAACGTATTTCCGATGGTTCCGCCAAACAAAGGGAATAACGAAATGATTATGAAGAGGTGGGAAGAATGAGTCATACTTTTTCACTCGTTATTCATAACGAGCCAAGCGTCTTATTACGTATAAGTGGGATTTTTGCTCGGCGTGGTTATTATATTTCTTCTTTACATTTAAAAGAAAGAGATACTAGTGGTGTTTCTGAAATGAAACTCACAGCAGTTTGTACTGAAAATGAAGCGACATTACTTGTTAGTCAGTTGAAAAAATTAATTGATGTTCTGCAAGTAAATAAATTATAAGGAGTGTATGGAATATGAAAACATATTATGAAAAAGATGCAAATGTAGAGTTATTACAAGGAAAAACTGTTGCAGTAGTTGGTTATGGATCACAAGGTCATGCGCAAGCACAAAATTTACGTGATTCTGGTGTAGAGGTTGTAGTTGGTGTTCGTCCTGGTAAGTCGTATGAAGTAGCGAAAGCGGATGGATTTGAAGTAATGTCTGTTTCAGAAGCGGTTCGAACCGCACAAGTTGTACAAATGTTATTGCCAGATGAACAGCAAGCTCATGTGTATAAAGCAGAGGTAGAAGAGAATCTTCGTGAAGGACAAATGTTACTTTTCTCACATGGATTTAACATTCACTTCGGACAAATTAATCCGCCAAGTTACGTAGATGTAGCGATGGTCGCGCCAAAAAGTCCAGGTCATCTCGTTCGCCGTGTATTTCAAGAAGGAAATGGTGTTCCAGCATTAGTCGCAGTGCATCAAGATGCGACGGGAACAGCGCTACATGTAGCACTGGCGTATGCAAAAGGTGTAGGGTGTACACGTGCGGGGGTAATTGAAACGACATTCCAAGAAGAAACCGAAACGGATTTATTCGGTGAGCAAGCTGTACTTTGCGGCGGGGTAACTGCACTTGTGAAGGCCGGGTTCGAAACGTTAACGGAAGGTGGATATCGTCCTGAAATTGCATACTTTGAATGTTTGCATGAATTAAAGCTAATTGTTGACTTAATGTACGAAGGTGGATTAACGACTATGCGCCATTCTATTTCAGATACGGCAGAGTTTGGAGATTATGTAACAGGATCGAGAATTGTTACAGATGAAACGAAGAAGGAAATGAAGCGTGTTCTGACAGAAATTCAGCAAGGTGAATTTGCGAAGAAATGGATTTTAGAAAATCAAGCAGGGCGTCCGACGTATAACGCAATGAAAAAAGCAGAACAAAATCATCAATTAGAAAAAGTGGGAGCAGAGCTTCGTGAAATGATGAGCTGGATTCATGCACCGAAAGAATTAGTAAAGAAATAGAGTAAGAGAGTATAAATGAAAAATATGTAAGAGGGGATTTGACAAGATGAGAAGTGACATGATTAAAAAAGGTTTTGATAAAGCACCGCACCGTAGTTTATTAAAAGCAACTGGTTTGAAAGATGAAGATTTTGATAAACCTTTCATAGCGATTTGTAATTCTTTTATTGAAATTATTCCAGGGCATAAACACTTGAACGAGTTTGGGAAACTTGTAAAAGAGGCAGTTCGCGCGGCAGGTATGGTACCATTCGAATTCAATACAATTGGAGTTGACGATGGTATTGCGATGGGACATATCGGTATGCGTTATTCTCTTCCGAGTCGTGAAATTATTGCAGATTCAGTAGAAACGGTTGTAAATGCACACTGGTTTGACGGCATGATTTGTATCCCAAACTGTGACAAAATTACACCAGGTATGATGATGGCTGCACTACGTATTAATATTCCGACTGTGTTTGTTTCAGGCGGCCCGATGGCGGCTGGAAAAACGTCAAAAGGAGAAGTTGTTGATTTAAGCTCTGTTTTTGAAGGGGTAGGAGCTTATCAATCTGGGAAAATTTCAGAAGAAGAATTAAAAGATATTGAAGATCATGGCTGTCCATCTTGTGGCTCTTGTTCGGGTATGTTTACCGCGAACTCTATGAATTGTTTATGTGAAGTATTAGGTTTAGCTCTTCCTGGTAACGGGAGTATTTTAGCAATTGATCCAAGACGTGAAGAGTTAATTAAACAAGCAGCAGAGAAATTGAAAATTTTAATTGAAAGAGATATTAAGCCGCGTGATATTGTAACAGAAGAAGCAATTGACGATGCTTTTGCACTTGATATGGCGATGGGTGGATCAACGAATACAGTATTACATACGCTAGCACTCGCACAAGAGGCAGGACTAGATTATGATATGAACCGTATTGATGCAGTTTCAAGACGTGTACCTCATTTATGTAAAGTAAGTCCAGCCTCAAATTGGCATATGGAAGATATTGATCGTGCGGGTGGGATTAGTGCAATTTTGAAAGAGATGAGCCGGAAAGAAGGAGTACTTCATCTTGATCGAATAACTGCTACTGGGCAAACATTAAGAGAAAATATCGCTGAGGCAGAGATTAAAGATAAGGAGGTTATTCACTCTCTCGAAAACCCTCATAGTGAAGAGGGGGGCTTACGTATATTAAAAGGAAATCTTGCTAAAGATGGAGCGGTTATTAAAAGCGGTGCAACAGAGGTAAAGCGTTTTGAAGGGCCTTGCGTTATTTTTAATTCACAAGATGAGGCACTTGCGGGCATTATGCTTGGGAAAGTGAAAAAAGGAGATGTAGTTGTCATTCGTTATGAAGGACCAAGAGGTGGCCCTGGTATGCCAGAAATGTTAGCCCCAACATCAGCAATTGCTGGAATGGGATTAGGTGCTGAGGTTGCATTATTAACAGATGGACGTTTTTCTGGAGCTTCACGTGGAATTTCAGTAGGACATATTTCACCAGAAGCAGCAGCGGGCGGGATGATTGCACTTCTTGAACAAGGGGATATTGTATGTATTGATGTTGAAGAACGCTTGCTAGAAGTAAGGGTGAGTGATGAGGAATTAGAAAAGCGTAAAAAAGAATGGAAACGACCAGAACCAAAAGTGAAAACTGGCTGGCTTGGACGTTATGCACAAATGGTAACATCGGCGAATACAGGGGCTGTTCTGAAAATCCCACATTTTGATTGAGCCAATTTAAAAGAGATAAGGATGATATATAATGGTGCAAAAGGTAAAGGAGAGAGTGAAAATTGAAGATATCTTAATGGCCCATAATTGCATGAAAGATATCGTTATTAAAACACCGTTACAACGTGATACAGTTTTATCTGAGAAATATGATTGTGACGTTTATGTAAAACGAGAAGACTTACAATTAATTCGCTCTTTCAAAATTCGTGGTGCATACAATTTGATTCAAAGTTTACCGAAAGAAAAGTTACAAAACGGTGTTGTTTGTGCAAGTGCTGGTAATCATGCGCAAGGAGTTGCTTACACGTGTAATTTATTGAAGATTCCGTCAAAAATATTTATGCCCACAACAACACCGAAACAAAAAGTATCACAAGTACAATTTTTCGGTGGTGATTTCGCAGAGATTGTATTAGTTGGTGATACATTCGATAGCTCTTTCCAAGAAGCACAGTGTTATTGTGAAGAAAATAGAATGACATTTGTTCATCCGTTTGATGATCCGTATGTAGTTGCTGGTCAAGGGACAGTGGCAGTTGAAATTATGCATGATATGGAGAAACCGGTTGATTATATCTTTACAGCAATTGGCGGTGGTGGATTAGCATCAGGAGTTGGTACATATGTAAAAGGTGTTAGTCCTACTACAAAGGTTATTGGTGTAGAGCCAATGGGAGCTGCATCTATGAAAGAGGCTTTTCTTCAAAATGAAAATGTAGCATTGGAGAAAATAGATAGCTTTGTTGATGGGGCAGCTGTTAAAAAAGTAGGAAAGTTAACATTTGAAACTTGTAAAGATGTAATTGACGATATTATTTTAGTACCAGAGGGGAAAGTTTGTACGACGATTTTAGAACTGTATAAGAAAAATGCGATTGTAGCTGAACCGGCTGGTGCACTCTCTATTGCAGCGCTTGATTTATATAGAGATGAAATAAAAGGTAAAACAGTTGTATGTACGCTAAGTGGTGGAAATAATGATATTGATAGAATGCAAGAAATGAAAGAGCGTTCGCTCATTTATGAAGGACTGAAACATTACTTTATCATTGAATTTCCGCAGCGTTCAGGTGCGCTAAGAGAATTTCTTGATAAAGGATTAGGACCAGAAGATGACATTACGCGCTTTGAGTATATTAAGAAACATAATAAAGAAAATGGTCCAGCATTAGTCGGCGTAGAATTAAAACATAAAGAAGATTATGAGCAATTAATTACTCGCTTTAAAGAAAATAATATTCAATTTATGGAACTTAATAAAAACCCTGTTTTGTTTGATTTGCTTATTTAATAGAAGGAAAGAGTTAGAATGTAAATAAAAAAGATAGATACAAGCGAGGGAATATAGTGCTTGTTCTATCTTTTTTATAGTTAAACTAGGTACTCATTAAATTCAAGAAGAATAAAGCTAGCTAACCAAAAGAGTATCGCAATACGAATGATTACATACATTGTAAATTCAAAAGGAGTAAGATTTCTCTCTCGCTTTATTTTTTTAAATAGTCTCACAGAATAAAAGGAACATAAAAGCAGGATTGCTATAGACATTTTATAGATGTTTTCTAAGAGGTTTATATTTTCTAATAACTCTTTCAGCATGTTTATCACCTATTCTGTAAAGTATATTACAGAGAAATAGATCTTGAGCTGTCTAGTTTCGTTTGTTTTTTATTTTCCCTGTATCATCAATTTCTACATCAGTTGAAATTGTTTGTAAATATTGAAGAGCTTTTTTCTTTTCTCCTTCATTTACAGGGGAAACTTGGTTGTTGCGAATGATATAAGGATTGAATGACATTTGGACATCCTTTCCTTTAAAAGTTAAAGTTAATACGCCAGTTTCAGCGCTTTTCCCATTCACATAACTCGGGAATAAAAAGTTACCTAATGAGTAAGCGATAGGAACTTTATTATAATACTCAAACCCTTGTAACCAATGTGGATGGCTCCCGACAATTGCGTTAGCTCCTGCTTCAACCATTTTAGGTACATATTGCTTTTGGTATTCTACCGGACGATTTGATTTTTCAACGCCCCAATGCATATAGACGATTAAATAGTCTGCATCTTTCTTTTGTTCTTTAATTGTTTTTGTTACAAGATTTAAATCATAGCCATTCGCAACGCCAGGTTTATTCTCACCAGCTACCCAATTAGAATCAGGCATAAATCGAACGAAGGAAAGAAATTTAAACTTTTTCCCTTTTACGGTCATTTCTCGTGCTGTATATGCATCTTTCGCATTTTTTCCGGCTCCAATGTAAGGGAACTTTAATTTTTCTACGTGAGAAATCGTATCTAATAATCCATCTTGCCCATAATCAAGTGTGTGGTTATTCCCAATATTTACGATGTCATATCCAGTGTTTTTAATAGCTTGTAGTGTAGATGGATCACTTTTAATCCAAAACAGTTGCCCAGGTGCTTTCTTTTCTTTCGTTGTAAATGCCGACTCTAAATTCACAAAAGAAATATCAGCTTTTTTTATTTCTTCTTTTACATGTTGGAATGGGTAATCAGCCCCATTCTTTTCGATTATAGGACGTAATTGCCAATCAAACATTGTATCACCAGAGAAGGTGAGTGTGATTTCTTGGTCTTCTATTTTCTTTTCGCTTTTTGAAGCGGTTTTACTAGATTTGTTTTGCAAATCGGGTTTGTCTTTTGCTTTTGAAATAAAAGAGTAATTGATTAATAAAACAATCGGTGTAATGAAAAAGGCTATTAACAAAAATCGTTTTAGTAAAGTTTTCATATATACCTTCCCTTTTAATATTATCCCGCAATTAAATTAACACTGAATCTATTAAAGGTAATTAAAGTTACAAAAAATAGCGGGTTATGTAGTGGAAAACATTTGTTAATATTCTCAATATTAAGTTAACATATAGATAACCTGTAAATCAATGTATAAACCAAAATATAGAAATAAAGAATTCGAAGGGTGAAGAATGAGAAATGGTTATATTAGGAGCAGTTGTAAATGGAATTTGTATTATATTTGGTACTTTACTTGGTAAATTATTTAGTAGGATTCCAGAAAGTATGAAAGGGACGATAATGCACGCAATCGGTTTAGCGGTTACTGTGCTTGGGCTTCAAATGGCATTAAAAAGTGAAAACTTTCTTGTTGTCATACTGAGTTTAGTGATTGGTACGGTAATTGGAGAATGGTTACAATTAGAAGAAAAGTTAAAACATTTAGGGGATTGGCTAGAAAATAAAGTTGGATCGAAAGGGAAAGGTAGCATATCAGAAGGTTTTGTAACAGCTACTTTAATTTTTGCAATTGGCGCGATGGGGATACTTGGTGCACTTGACAGTGGGATTCGCGGAAATCATGATATTTTATTTACAAAGGCGATTATCGATGGATTTATTTCTATTATATTAACGACAACTCTAGGAATTGGCGTAGTATTTTCGGCAATTCCAGTTGTTTTATATGAAGGTGGTATTGCAGTTTTTGCAACACAAATTAATAGTTTTGTCCCGAAAGAATTAATGAACCAATTTATAGTGGAGATGACGGCTACGGGCGGTATTATGATATCTGCTATTGGATTGAACTTGCTTAGTATTATTAAAATCAAGGTGGCAAATTTACTTCCAGGTATATTGGTAGTGGGTGTAATTGTTTCAATTATTTATGGTTACGGTTTGTTAGTAAATTAGTAGAGGATGGAAACACATATGGAGGAATTTCAATTTACAAAACGTGTGCATAAAATATTGGAGATTGCAGCAAAAGAGAGTGAGTATAACATAATTCACCCAGTCCATCTGTTTATAGGTATGTGTAAAGAAGGTACAGGAGTTTGCGCTGAGTTATTTATGTATTTGTTTCACAAAGTCGGTCCAGATTTTTTAGAAAAACTTTCGTTACGAAAACAATTCGATTTACATAATCAAGAGTATAAAAAAATAGGGCAATATAAACTATCTTATAAGGCGATAGAAATTTTACAAATAGCGAAGAAACGTATGGAACGCTTTCAGCAAGTAGTAGTAAATGAAGGACATGTTATGTATGCATTATTTCATGTAGATACAAATATTGGTGGATTTATACATACACAAATGCAAGAAGATATATTACGTATTACAGCTGCACCGAGAGACTTAGCGGTTGATTTAAATAGTTTTAAATCTATTTATAATACATTATTTTGTCATGTAAGAAGAGTTAGTCCTTCTGATTTTGATAAGTTATCACGATTTGTAGTGGATGAATTTGGTGAACGGTGGTTACAGTCGGTTGATTATGGATTTCGGACATATAACGAAAAGTTACCTATCTATATTGCACAGCAGGAGGAAGTAATAGTTGGTTTCGCCTGTTACGATGTAGTGAGAGGAAAGAAAGGCTTGTTTGGTCCAATGGACATAGCGAAACAAAATCGTGTGAAAGGTGTAGGAAAAGAATTATTGCATCATTGTTTATATAATATGAAGCAAGATGGATATGAATATGCGATTATTGGACAAGCAGGTCCCATTGAGTTTTACGAGAGAAATTGTAATGCTCGTTTAATACCGATAGATAATAAGTAACCAACTTCATATAGAGGAGTTGGTTTTATTATGAAAATGATGTAGAGATGTAGTGTTTTTTACTAGAAAATAGCGGGTTTTGTAGTAAATCTTGCATATAAAGCAAATTACTAAACTTTTTACAAGAAAGGGTGTAGAATGGGTATCTAAAGAAAGAAGGTGTGAAAATGGCCAGCTGGAAACGGAATTTAATGATTTGTTGGCTAGGTTGTTTTACCACTGCAGCCGGTATGAGTTTAGTAATTCCTTTCTTATCTTTTTATATTGAGGAATTAGGAGTAACTGGCACTTCAAGCATTGCACAGTGGTCGGGACTTGCATTTGGTGTAACATTTTTAATGGGTGCGATCGTATCGCCAATATGGGGAAAGCTTGGTGATATACATGGACGGAAATTGATGCTTATTCGTGCTAGCCTCGGTATGGCGATTATTATGACGCTTATGGGGTTTGTAACGGATGTGTATCAACTAGTCGCACTAAGATTTTTAATGGGAGCAGTATCTGGTTTCCTTTCAACAGCGATGACATTTATTGCAGCAGAAACTCCGAAAGAACATTCAGGTTGGGCGATTTCCACAATTTCAACTGGTGGTGTGAGCGGTTCGTTACTTGGCCCGTTACTTGGCGGTTATTTGTCTGAGTTAATTGGAATGCGTCATGTCTTTCTTGTTACGGGAGCTTTTTTATTCCTTTCCTTTCTCATCGTTTTTTTCTTCCTGCATGAAGAAAATCACTCTGCTCAAGCAAAAAAAACACAGCCGAAAAAAGTATGGACGATGGTCCCAGCGAAGCATTTAATTATTAGTTTATTTGTAACAACATTTATTATTCAACTTGCTAATATGTCAGTTCAACCAATTGTTACATTGTACGTGAAAAATTTAGTAGGTCCTCATACTGCACATATTGAAACAATTGCGGGTGCAGTTATGTCAGCGACAGGATTAGCAGTTATTTTGGCAGCACCAAGACTAGGAAGATTATCAGATCATATCGGTCCTCAAAAAACGTTAGTTGTAGCGTTATTTGCTGCAGGAATTATTTTTATCCCGCAAGCATTTGTAACGTCAGCTTGGCAACTATTAATTCTTCGATTTTTATTAGGTATCGCACAAGCAGGATTATTACCTTCCGTACAAACTCTACTAAAACAACATACACCAACCCATGTTACGGGACGAATATTTGGATATAATCAATCATTTCAGTTTTTAGGAAATATGATTGGTCCAGTGCTCGGGGGACAAATTGCAGCGCATGCAGGTTTCCAATATGTTTTCCTCTCTACATCTTCACTATTATTTATTGCGTGTATTTGGGTTTATTTTCATAATAAGAACGAAGAGGTATCAGAGAACCGACATTTGGAAGTTAGTTAACTAAGTGAATGAAAAAGAAAAAGGATGAAGCAGCATGTGCTTCATCCTTTTCTTTAAAATCGAACACAAAGATAACTTAATGTACCAAGCTCGTAACTACGGTGAATGACTTCACCGCTATTTTCACCACTTCCCATAGCGATAAATAAAGGAACAAAATGTTCTGCTCTTGGTACTGCTAATTGTGCATGAGGAGCATTTTTCTCCCAATTAAACAATGCATCTTTATCGTTATTCTGCATATGTTTAATAATCCAATCATCAAATTCAATTGCCCATTTTTCAGGTGTAGTTTGATTCCATTTCAGTGCTCGTAAATTATGAACGGTAACGCCACTCCCGATTACTAAAATATCTTCTTGTCCGAGTCCTTTAAGTGCTTCTCCAATTTCAAATTGTTCTTTTGCAGAAAGGAATGGATTGACTGATATTTGCACGACAGGAATATTTGCTTCTGGATACATGCGGTGCAGGAGTGTCCATGAACCATGATCTAAACCTCTCGTCATATTATGATGGACTGAAATACCTTTGTTCTTAAATTTTGTTTCTAAAATAGATGCAATATGAGAAGAGCCTTTCGCACGATATTTGATTTCGTATAACTCAGGGGGAAAACCTCCAAAATCATAAATTGTTTCATACTCGTTATCTGATGAGGAAATCGTTAATACTTCACTTTCCCAATGAGCAGTGAAAATAACAATTGCTTTCGGTTTATATGTTTCTCCAAGTGTTTTTAAAAATCGTGTATAGTCTGTATCTTGAATAGCGAGCATAGGCGAACCATGTGCTAGAAATAATGATGGCATCATAATAGTAGGAACCTCCTAAAAATTATATAGTTACTTTATGTAAGTAACTATATAATTTTATTTTGAATTCGTCAAGAAATTAGTTTAAAAGCAAGTCTGAAAAATACATCATTTGTCATAATGAAAGCAATTACATATAATATAAAATAAGAAAAGTGAATGGATATTCATTTTCTTAAAGCTATACATAATAGAGTTGGGGGCTGACGAAATGAATGTACAGGAAAGTTTCGTTACGGCATTGGATGGATCGGAAATTTATTTGCGTAAGTGGTTACCAGAAGGAGATCCGAGAGGAATTATTCAAATTGCACATGGCATGACAGAGCATGCAGGGGTGTATACAGAATTTGTAGATGCTTTATTGGAAGCAGGGTATGGTGTTTATGCGCATGATCATAAAGGACATGGGAAAACAGTAAAAAAAGAAGAAGATTATGGTCATTTTGAACCAAATATAGGCTGGAATCAAGTTGTATCGGATGTTATCTTTGTTTCAGAAAAGATAAAAGAAGAGCAGTCAAGTCCTTTGTTTTTACTTGGACATAGTATGGGTTCTTTTTTATCAAGACGTGCTGTACAACTTAGAGGCGAATTATATGATGGATTTCTGATTTCAGGAACAGGTGGAAATCCAGGGCTTTTAGGAGCTATTGGTCATAAAGTAGCAACAATCGAAATGAAATTGCGTGGGGCAAAAACGAAAAGTCCAATGTTAAACTTTTTATCTTTCGGAAACTTCAATTCGAACTTTAAGCCAAATCGTACAAAATTTGATTGGTTATCTTCAGATAATAATCAAGTTGATAAATATATTGCGGATCCGTTATGTGGTTTCATTTGTACGACGAGTTTTTACCGAGAATTATTTTCTGGTGTATTAGAAGTAAATAAACTAGAAGAATACAAGAAGACGCCAAAGAATCTTCCAATACATATATTCTCTGGTGATCGTGATCCTGTTGGCGATATGGGGAAAGGTGTAAAAGAAGTATATGAAAACTATAAAAAATGTGGTGTGAAAGACGTGACACTACGTTTATATGAAAATGGTAGACATGAAATGTTTCATGAAGTAAATAAGGATGAAGTATTTAAAGATTTAATTTCGTGGTTAGATGCGCATAATAAATGAGAAAGATAATCCCAAACTGTTTGTAGTTTGGGATTATTTATTATACAGAAATAGGGGCAATAAATTCTTAAATTCACTTTACTTAATAAAAAATAAAAAAATATTGTATGAGAGGAAACCTCACTTTTCTGAAGTGAGGTTTTTTGTAGTAACGAAGTAATAGTGAATAAAACTAATTTTAAAAGTAATTTAAAATTAAACTTTTTATAAAGCAACAGATGCTCGTTCATAATAGTAGTATAATAGTGAATGAGGTGTTAATAGAATGGAAGATAGAACGTTAGGTTTATTACTAGATGTTGTTGGGGAACTATTTTCAGATGAAATTTCAATTGCTGTTTCGAATACGAAAGAATATATTTACTATCGGCCAAGTAAACGAATTGATTTAAAGATTAGTGTCGGGGATCCTATAAAGGAAGGAACGATTGCTCATAAAGCGATGGTGATGAATCAAAAAACATCTGAGTTTATGAATCGGGATGTTTTTGGTATTCCTTATCATGGAATGGCTGTACCATTTTCAAACAATGGAAAGCTTGAAGGGTGCGTGACGGCAATTTATCCAGCTTTAACGGATGGAAAGTCAGTTGTTACTTTAAAAACAACAGACGGCTGGATTCCGGTTCCTTTTTCAAAGGTTATGTATTTAGAGGCTAAAGATAAAAAGACGTATGTGAATTCAGAAGAGTTATCAGGAACACATAAATACTCTCTGCAAGAATTCGAATACTTGCTTCCGAAAGATTCATTTATTAGATGTCACCGTTCGTTTATTGTAAATGTTAATCATATTAAAGCGATTTATCCTGATACCCATTCTACTTTTGTACTTTCGATGGATAATGGTGAGAGAGTACCAGTTAGTCAATCATACGCTAGTTATTTCCGTAAACTTCTAGGATTCTAAATTTTTCTGCTTTAGAACCTAGATTTGCTGTTCTGTCTGAATTTTCGGCATTGTATACTAAAATCCCTATTTTGATAGTGTTAATGTGTAAAATAATTATGAATATTCAATGAGAGAGGGATTACATATGGAGAACAATTTAGATAGAATCAGAGATCAACGTCTAAAAGATCGGGTAGTTACACCTGAAGAAGCAGCTTCCTGGATTCAAAGTGGAATGACTTTAGGCTTAAGTGGGTTTACACGTGCAGGTGATGTAAAAGCAGTCCCATTTGCGCTTGTAAACCGAGTTAAGAATGATGAATCTTTTAAAGTAAATGTTTATACTGGGGCTTCTTTAGGATCGGATGTAGACAAATTATTTGCTGAGGCAGGAATTTTAGGGAAAAGATTACCTTTCCAAGCTGACGCTACTATGCGAAAAGGAATTAATAACGGAGACTTTTTATTTGTGGATCAACACTTGTCTCATACAGCAGAGTTACTCCGTGCTGACGTTCTGGATATAGATTTCGCTATTTTGGAAGCGGTTGCGATTACAGAGGACGGAATGATTATTCCAACCACTTCAATTGGAAATTCCTTAGCGTTTTCCTTAAATGCTAAGTCTATTATTATTGAAATGAATATGGCTCAATCCGCGCAATTAGAGGGGCTACATGATCTATATGAACCAGGTAAACAAGGGGAGAGGCTTCCAATTCCGCTTGTGAAAACAGATGACCGAATTGGAACAATCGGTATTCCAATTGATCCTGAAAAAGTAAAGGGAATTGTGTTTACGAATCAATTGGATTCGCCATCGACAATTGTTCCTCCGGATGAAGAAACTGTTATTATGGCACAGCATTTAATAGAATTCCTTCGAGAAGAAGTCAAAGTAGGCCGATTAACAAATCGTTTAGCGCCGTTACAATCAGGAATTGGTTCAGTGGCTAACGCCGTATTGCATGGAATGTTAGATTCAGAATTTGAAGATTTAGAAGTATATTCCGAGGTTTTACAAGATGCAGTTTTTGATCTTATGGATGCTGGAAAAGTCAATTTTGCTTCTTGTTGTTCTATCACGCTTTCTGAAGAGAAAATGCAACAAGTATTTTCTAACTTTGAAAAATATCGTGACAAATTAATGATGCGTCCACAAGAGATTTCCAATCATCCTGAAATTATTCGTCGCCTTGGATTAATCTCAATTAATACTGCATTAGAATTAGATATATACGGAAATGTTAACTCTACTCACGTTTTAGGTACAAAAATGATGAATGGTATTGGTGGGTCTGGTGATTTTGCAAGAAATGCTCGCCTAGCTATCTTTGTTACTAAATCGATTGCGAAAGGTGGTAACATTTCAAGTATCGTTCCTTTCGTTTCTCATGTAGACCATACTGAACATGATGTAGATGTTATCGTCACTGAACAGGGATATGCCGACTTAAGGGGACTTGCGCCAAGAGAAAGAGTGGAACTTATTATTGAGAATTGCGCACATCCAATGTATCGTGAACAGCTACGAGCTTATTACGAAGAAGCAAAAATAAGAGGTGGACAAACTCCTCATATTTTAGAAAAAGCTTTTTCTTGGCATACGAACTATGCTAAAAATGGAACAATGCTTGAAGCGGTAGTAGAAACTGTATAGGTTTGTATCGTACGAAATAGTAAAACGAATGAGTGAGCTTGAAGATTAAATTTTAGAAAAAGAGAACGCCAACTTTTAGGGATGGCGTTCTTTTTCTTTAAAAAAATTGTTGAAAATCGTACTGATTATAATAAAGATTTATAAAATCAATTTCTATTTTATGGAAATTAAAGGTTTTTTTGAAGTGCTTTCCGAATCAATTTAGTAGTGTACATATTGAAAGTGAGGAAAAAGAATCATGAAGATAAGAGAAGCATTATTAAGTGAAGCAAATGAATTAAGTGAACTCGCACTGCATTCAAAAGCAACGTGGAATTATAGTGAAGAATTCATACTTGCTTGTAAGGAAGATTTAACAATTACGGAAGAGTACATAAAAAATAATTTTGTATATGTTTTAGTAAACGATAATGCGAAGATTGGTTTTTTCTCATTTTTACGTAATGATAAAGCTCTCGATTTCTTGTACATTCATCCTCATTACAAAGGAAAAGGTTACGGGAAAATACTTTGGGAGTATGTAATAGAAAAAGCCAATGAACTAGGATTAAAAAGTTTTACAATTGATAGTGATCCGAATGCAAAAGGATATTACTTGAAAATGGGAGCACAGTTAATAGGAGAGACACCATCAACTGTCTTTAAGGGTCGTGTACTGCCTCTTTTGAAATATGATGTGTAAAACTATTAATAGTAGGGGAAGATTAGAATGGATGATGTAAAGGAAAAAAGAATATATGAAGCACTAATAAAATCGTGGTCGATTGAAACGAGTTCAAAGTGGACAATTGAAAACCCAGCAAAGGGACAATGTGGTGTTACAGCTCTTGTCGTTCAAGACATATACGGAGGAGAAATTAAAAAGACAAAAGTAAGAGAGGTATGGCACTTTTATAACTTTATAGATGGGCAGAGATTTGATTTTACAGAGACTCAATTCAATGGGAAATTGAATTATATGGATGAAAAGTCAAATCGGGAAGAAGCATTTGCAGATACAAATGAAAAGCAATATAACATTTTGAAGGGAAAAATAACGAAAGAATTAAAATTATCTTTTGACTCTTAATCTTTAATAAGTTACTATAATGGTGGTAACTTATTAAAGGGAACTTCATAGAGTTGAAAGGGGAAATACTTTTGAAAACAACTTATGTAAACGCTACAATTGTAACGATGAATGAACAAAACGAAGTGATAGAAAATGGATATATCATTGTAGAAAATGATCAAATTATAGATGTAAAGAGCGGAGAATTCGCTAATGATTTTGAAGTAGATGAAGTAATTGACATGAAAGGAAAGTGGGTTTTACCAGGGCTTATAAACACACATACACACGTTGTAATGAGTCTCTTAAGAGGTATTGGCGATGATATGTTATTACAACCATGGCTGGAGACGAGAATTTGGCCACTTGAAAGTCAGTTTACTCCCCAAATTGCGGTTGCTAGTACGGAATTAGGATTACTTGAAATGGTGAAAAGTGGTACAACATCATTTTCTGACATGTTTAATCCAATTGGAGTAGATCAAGATGCAATTATGGAAACGGTATCAAGGAGTGGAATGCGAGCTGCTGTTTCAAGAACTTTATTTAGCTTCGGAACGAAAGAGGATGAAAAGAAAGCAATTGAAGAAGCTGAGAAATATGTGAAGCGTTACTATAAAGAAAATGGCATGTTAACTACGATGGTTGCACCGCATAGTCCATATACATGTTCTACAGAACTGTTAGAAGAATGCGCACGTATTGCAGTAGAAAATCAAACGATGGTCCATATTCATCTTTCGGAAACAGAGCGTGAAGTACGTGATATTGAAGCACAATATGGAAAACGTCCAGTAGAATATGCAGCGAGCTGCGGATTGTTTAAACGCCCAACAGTTATTGCACACGGTGTAGTATTAAATGACGATGAGCGTGCATTTTTAGCAGAAAATGACGTTCGAGTAGCACATAACCCAAATAGTAATTTAAAACTAGGTTCTGGTATAGCGAATGTAAAAGCGATGCTAGAAGCAGGAATAAAAGTAGGAATTGCAACAGATAGTGTTGCGTCTAACAATAATTTAGACATGTTTGAAGAAATGCGCATAGCGACTTTATTACAAAAAGGTATTCACCAAGATGCAACAGCATTACCAGTTGAAACAGCTCTTTCTCTTGCGACAAAAGGAGCTGCGGAAGTAATCGGGATGAAACAAACAGGGTCACTAGAAGCTGGTAAGTGTGCTGATTTTATTACGATTGACCCGTCTAATAAGCCGCATCTACAACCAGCGGATGAAGTGTTATCACACCTTGTATATGCTGCTAGTGGAAAAGATATAAGCGATGTAATTATTAACGGAAAACATGTCGTTTGGAATGGCGAATGTAAAACGTTAGATGAAGAGCGTATTATATTTGAAGCAAGTCGTTATAAACGAGGTTTGCAAAGATAGATAATTATGTGGCAGTTGAAAAAGCTATCCTTTTAAAAGGATAGCTTTTTTCTTGAACGAATAAATATTCAAAAGAATGTCGCATCTTTCTGTTAGTATTTCTGCTATAATATATTACGCTTTATAATATTTTATATTTAAGGAGAACAACTCATGAAGCGAAAAAAGAGCCATTTAATGGTAATGGCACTTGTTACATCTTTATTATTAACAGCTTGTAATAATAAAGCGAATAAAAGTGATACAGAGGTTAAAAAACAAGTGTTAAATGTAACAGTATCAGAAGAAATTCCTTCTCTGGACACTGCGAAAACAATGGATGGTACATCAGCCCACGTTATGCAGAATATATTTGAGGGGTTATATGTATTAAATGATCAAGATCAGCCTATTCCAGCAGTAGCAAGATCGTTTAAAAGAAGTGAAGATGGTAAGAAATATACATTTGATTTGCGTAAAGATGCAAAATGGTCAAATGGAGACAGTGTGACAGCAAATGATTTTATATTTGCATGGAAACGTGCAATTAATCCTGAAACGGCATCTCAATATGCATACATGCTCTTTTATGTGAAAAATGCAAAAGAGATTAATAAGGGAACAATGCCTCTTGATGCACTTGGGGTTAAAGCAATAAATAATTATACGTTAGAAGTTGAACTCGAACAGCCAGTTCCGTATTTTTTACAGTTGTTAGCACTACCTATATACTTACCACAGCATGAATCATTTTTGAACGAACAAGGAAACAATTATGCATTGGAACCTAGTAATCTCATATATAACGGTCCATTTGTATTAGAAAAATGGAAGCATGAACAAGAGTTTCAATTAAAGAAGAATGCTACATATTGGGATCGAAAGAAAGTGAAATTAGACGAAATAAACTTTCATATCGTAAAGGATACAATGACAGCTGTAAATTTATATGAAGCCGGAGATTTAGATCGAGTACCTATTAATTCGCAAGTTGTAGACAAGTATAAAGGGAATAAGGAATTACATATGTCGAGTGATCCTGGAATTGCTATGCTTCGTTTTAATGAAAAAAATAACGCGTTAGCAAATAAAAAGGTGCGTCAATCTATTTCATTAGCGTTAAATAAAGATGATTTCGTTGCTCACTTTATTAATAACGGAGCAAAACCTGCAAGTGGACTTGTACCAGTTGGTCATGTAAATGAAGTGACTGGTAAAGATTTTAGAAAAGAAAATGGAGATATTTCCTCATATGATTTGCAAAATGCGAAAAAACTTTGGGAAGAAGCGAAAAAAGAGCTTGGGGTAGAACAAGTAAACCTAGAGTTCTTAACGTTCGAACAAGATAACGCAATACGTATGGCAGAATATATAAAAGGTGATTTAGAGAAGAATTTGCAAGGGTTAACGATACAAATTAAACAACAGCCATTTAAGCAAAAATTACAGTTAGAACAAATAGGTGATTACGATATAACTATGGCAAATTGGGGACCTGACTATAAAGACCCAATTAGTTATTTAGAGTTATTTACGACAGGGAATCCGAATAATAAAATGAATTATTCTAATGTTCGTTACGATGAATTAATAAAGAAAGCGAAAACGGATTTTGTACTAGATACGGAAAATCGATGGAAAGCGTTGCGAGAAGCCGAGCAGGTATTATTAGAAGATGCTGCGGTGGCGCCGCTTTATCATATTGGCTCAGCATATGTACAAAAGGATTATGTAAAAGGAATTGAAAAGCATCAATTTGGTGGTATTTATACTTATAAGAATGCTTATATTGCTAATGAATAAATACAAAAAACCTTACTTTTTAAAAGTAAGGTTTTTTTACAGAGGACCGGGAAATCCTTTGGTGGTGTTCCTAGCATATAAAGAAGAGAAGTGCAAAATTGTAGTTACACATTCATAAGAAGTTGCAACAAATAATATTGAGCAGTTTGTTTAAGTAAAGAGAAGCATAGAAATATAGCATACAAGGAATAAGGGAATGTAGTACAGATCAGCATACAAGCATTTTCTTTCTGTAACTATGTTTGTTTTTAATTATATAAAAAAATATTAGGTTATATATTTTGTCCTTGGTATACTTAAAAGGTAATTTGGGGTATTAAGATGAATTGATAGAGGTGTTTGTGTGGAATTATTTGAGTATTATAAAAAAAGGGGGCGGTTTAAGTGTTTAATTGGGACAGGGATTTTTCTCTTTGGATTATATTGTCTGTATAATAGTTGGGGTGATGTTAATTGGGGAGAAATAATATTTATGGTTATAGCTTCGTTTGTTTTTGGGGGGATTGGATTTTGGCAATTAAGAAAAGGGAACTTATTAGAAGAGAATATAGCTAAAAATGATTTGAAGTTTTGGGATATTGATACTTATGTTTTACTAGAATTACCTCAAAATAATAAACATTACGGTTTATATACTCCCGATGGGGCCTATATAGTAGGAACAACTATGGTTTCAACTGATATAATTTCTTCAAAATTACCTTTTTTAAAAAACAAGCAAGTTATTGGATTGGAAGCAAAGGATGGGGAAACTCTTGCATATTTTCATAGTGAAGTTGAAAACTATGATTGGGCTATTTATGACTCAAATTATAATTGTGTAGGTATGTTTAAAGAAAATATGATACAAGGATTTGGAATGGTACGTGGTTCTTTAATGAATGAAAAAGAGATAAGACTTTCTGAAGTAGAAGTTGAATTTGATTTTTTCGAAACTTCTTTTCGTACAATGGATAACCGGATATTAATAAACTGTAAAAGAGGATATATGCCTTTGGAATGGAGCGAAAGATTCGGATTAAATGTACCTATTATTAAATTAGGTAATAATATTTCTAATGCTGAAAAGATATTTGGTTTAGGGGTTCTTTTCTATATTTTAGAAACAATTAAAGTAAGAAAAAGTAGGGTTTTTAATGATTAGAGTTTCAAAAATTATTTAAAAAAGAAATTGAAGAAAAGCAGTGATTCTTTTTAGGTGTTGGTGTTTTTGAAATAGTTAAAGAATGAATCTTAATTCACATATACATAAAAAAGGGGAATTTCTATGAAATCATTACGTTTATTTATGATTCTCACTCTTGTTGTATTGTTAAGCGCGTGCAATACAGCGACACAAGTTACAAAGGTTCAAAAAAATGGCGAAACGACTTTAAAAATTGGTTCTCTGCAAGGGTATTACGATGTACAAACACTTAAAGCTGAAAAAGGAAATGTGGAAATCCCTTATGAAGCAGCTGTTGAAGAAGGTACGATTTTATTACAAGTTACAAAAGATGATAAGGTTATTTATGAAGAAGAAATCACTTCTCAAAAAGAAGGTTTGCTTTCTTTTGAAGCTTCAAAATCCGGATCATATGATTTAATTGTACGCGTGAAGGGTGAAAAAGAGAAAGCAAAAGAAATTCAAATACATACTAAGCTATGAAAAAACGGTAAGTGGAGTGCACCCGCTTGCCGTTTCCATTTTCAGTTGATTCTGTCACAACATATGTTTATCAATTTAAGAGGTGATCTTCCGAAATTCCTAATGAAGTTAAAATAAGAGATCAACAAAAAAT
This sequence comes from Bacillus sp. LH1, assembly GCF_057924895.1. NCBI lineage: Bacteria > Bacillati > Bacillota > Bacilli > Caryophanales > Bacillaceae > Bacillus > Bacillus sp. LH1. The sequence continues at coordinate 1,839,018 of NZ_CM175007.1, forward strand.
ATGTTACAACCTTGGCGTGGTAGTAACGGAATTTATAACTCTCTTTTACACGATAAAAAGACTGGGTTTGATACATTTTTATTCGAAAGAGATGTAGATGGTAAAAAGCAAGTAGTAGTATTTAGGAGAAGGGACATAAGGTGATGCTCTTTTTGGAGAAGGTGTACTAGATCTTACTACCGATATTGATTATATATGGGGGGAAATAAGTTGAAAAGCATTGAAGTTCTAAATACATATATTGAAGGGAGTTCTGTTTCAATCCCTACGTGGTTAAAGCATCTAATTGAGGCAGAGGAGATACATCAAAATTATGAGAATGTACAAGTACTTGGTGCATTAAAAACAGATGCGGTGTTGTACTATGTACACCGTACGCTGCAAGTGTTGGATGGACTGTCTTTAGATGAAGAAGCATATCGTATTATTGAAAAGGTACTAACGTATAGTGAGCTTGCAAAGGTAGGATCTTTAAAACAGCGGGAGCAATGGAAGAAAAAAGGGATTAATCTATTGGTACATAACGAGGGTTCTGCTGATATCTTTAGTGATATTCAGTTTATTGAACGTGTAGAGACAAACTTAAACTCTACTGAGTATTTGTTTATTCAAGATTTAATTAGAACACATGGATTAATCGGGCAGTATATACGCGGGGAGGCTCGTTTGGACTCTCATGTTGATTTAATTAACACATATAAAGAAGAATACGGAGACGTTAGGTTAAAGGAGATTCTATACTATCTTAACCAATGCATTATTGAGGGCGTATCAAAAGCTTTGTGGAGTGAAGTGAAGAACGATGTGAAGATTACAATTGATGGTCTGTTTGATGGTTATATGGAGCCATTTACTTCTCGTATACATAGACTCACGCCAAAACATAAGGAGTCAGCATTTGAAAAAGATATAATTATGGGGAGCGAGAAGAGTGACGTTCAAACATTCCTATCTAATAAGGATTTGTGGTATGTAGAACCTTCTATGCATGCTCTTAGCTTTGAGGATATTTGGACAGTTTTTGTTATGTTAAAGAATGAGATAGGCACTAGAAAAGTTCAGCATATACATTTCGAGAAATTGATGCAGCAGCTACATTATGATTTCAAAGGCGAAAAAAAGGACAACGTGTATCGTAAGCGAGTTATTGAGAAGTATCTACGGGAGTACCGTGAGAACGAGAAACCGAATACAACGCATGTTTCTTTTCAGGTTAAAGTCGATGAAGATATGAAGACTGCGTATGTGTCGTTTCGGTTTTCTGCTGTAGGTGAGGCGTTAATTACCTTCTGTGTAGAGGCAGAAAAGATAGATATGATGCATGCTCGGGCAAATGTGCTGCTGTTTGATTTCTTCGGGTTACGAAAGGATGCATATGATAGATTCCATAACGAAGAAGTGTATCTGGAGCATATGAATAGCTCGGCTGATGATAAACGAATTATTCTTGATTATATAAAGGGAGATACGATTGTAGATGTCGGAGCCGGTGGTGGTGTCATGCTAGACATGATTGAAGAAGAGACCGAGGATAAACGAATCTACGGTATCGATATTTCCGAAAACGTGATTGATACGTTGAAAAAGAAGAAGCAGAACGAGGGGCGTTCTTGGAACGTCATTAAAGGGGATGCAATCAATTTAAGCAGCTCATTTGAAAAAGAATCGGTTGATACGATTGTATATTCTTCTATCCTTCATGAGCTGTTCTCTTATATCGAGTATGAAGGTAGGAAATTTAATCATGAAGTAATTAAAAAGGGGCTGCAGAGTGCTTATGAGGTGTTAAAGCCAGGAGGCCGTATTATCATTCGTGATGGCATCATGACCGAAGATAAAAGGTTAATGCGGGTGATTCGTTTTAAAGATGCAGGCGGAATGAAGTTCTTAGAGCAGTATGTCCAAGAATTTAAGGGGCGTATAATCCAGTATGAGGTACTTGCAGACAATACAGTCAAAATGCCTGTTAATGATGCAATGGAGTTCTTATATACGTATACTTGGGGTGAGGATTCCTTTGTTCATGAAGTGCAGGAGCAGTTTGGAATTTTTACGCCAAACGACTATAAGGACTTCGTAAAGGGTATCTTTGGAGATAAAGTAAATATCGTTCAAGCTATGAACTATTTGCAGGATGGATATACAAACCATCTTAGCGAGAAAATCGAGTTTACAGATGAGTCTGGGAATGCTGTTACGCTACCAGATAGTACGTTCTTTATGGTTTTAGAAAAGAGGTAATGATGTTGAAAGACTTTAAAAATATAATTTTAAGAAACTTAATTTAATAGTCTTCAGTTAAATAGCGTATTTTTAGAGTAATGAAAAATTCCTAATTTCTTAACTTTATACCGAGAAACATATCCAAGTGGGGTATTGACGATTAAAACCGGGAATATTAGAACAAATTCGCTAGCTGAAATCTATCGAAACTCCCCTGTTTTTCAAAATCTTCGTAATCCTGACAAGTATAAGGGAAAGTGTGGTGTTTGTGAGTTTCGATATGTTTGTGGGGGATCTCGTTCTAGAGCATATGCAATGACGGGGGATTATATGGAAAGTGAGCCTTTCTGCGTATACGTACCAAAAGCATTGCGAAAACAGAAAAAGAACATAAAAAAGGGCTATGAGTAAAAGCTTACTCACAGCCCTTTTTTAATGTTTTATAATGTATAGTACTTCGCATCCGTCATTAAAAATTCGCTACCTATAACTGTTGTACTGAAACAAGTTTTTTACACATGTATTCTACTAAACCGATTTTAATAAAGAATAAAAATTCGTATCATAGGGAATGTCATCTTGATACATATAATTTTTTAGAACTCCTTCTTTTTCAAAACCTAGTTTTAATAGCACTTTATTGGAAGCTTCATTTTCAAGAAATACAATTGCCCCAATCCGCTTTAAATGAATCGTATGGAAACCGTATGATATAACCTCAGAAACAGCTTCAGTCGCATATCCTTTTCCCCAGTGTTCAGGCAAAAAGGCATAACTTATATTGGCTCGTTTATGCTCAGAAGACCAATCGTGAAAACCAATGGTACCGATGAGTTCTTTCTTGTCTTTTAATTCGATTCCCCATTTTATACCGTTTCTTGCATTGTAACTCAACTTAAAGTTATGAATGATTTGTTTCACTTGATTAACATCTTGTAACGGTTTTTGGCCATAATAGCGCAGTACATTAGTATTAGAAAAGCATTGTAGTATACGCGGTGCATCTTCTTCGGTAAGTTCTCTTAAAATAAGTCTTTCAGTTTTTAATAAAGGAAACATATTTTCGCTCCTTTTCACATGAAAATAGAATGTATTTGTTATTATATAATTTAATCTGAAAATAAAGATTATTCAAGGTGTAAGGGTAGATTTGATTTATGATAAACTTAGATGTGGAATATATTTCAAAAAAGAGGTTTGGAAATGGAAAAAAATTCGATATTAATTGTAGATGACGATAAAGATATTATTCAATTTATTAATGTGAATTTAAAACAAGAAGGTTTTAAAGTTTTTAGTGCTCATAACGGAGAAGAGGCTTTAGAAATAATAAATAATAACAGTATTCAACTTGCTATTTTGGATATTATGATGCCTCAAATGGATGGTATAGAACTTTGTAGAAGGATTAGAGAGAAACATAGTTTACCAATTATGTTTTTAAGCGCGAAATCATCGGATGTAGATAAGGTAATTGGATTTAGTACTGGGGCAGATGATTATATTGTGAAGCCGTTCAGTACAATTGAATTTATCGCAAGAGTGAAAGCTCAATTAAGAAGGTATACATATTTCAATCAAAATGCTCCCCAAGTAATGGAAAAGAAAATAAATATTAGAGGTTTAGAAATAGATGAAGTGTCGAGAACAGTAATGTTATATGGAGAAAGAATCAATCTTACGAAAACTGAATATGATATTTTTCACTTAATGGCAGCTGCAAGGAATCGTGTGTTCACAATTGAAGAAATATATGAGAGCGTTTGGAACGAAAGAGCCTATGAAAGTAATAATACAGTAATGGTTCATATTGCAAGATTGAGAAATAAAATTGAAGAGAATCCAAAAGAACCGAAGTTTATTCAAAATGTTTGGGGAGTCGGATATAAAATTGAAGATTAAATCATTACAAGGCATTAGAGCTAAGTTTTTTATCGCATTCATATGTAGCATCTTGTTAGCGACTGTAAGTATAATAGTGTTTCAAATTTTAGTTGGAAATATATATAGTCATGTTACTGCATTAGAAGAAAAATATTCATTTTTATATTTTATAGTTTTTTTGATTTTTACTACAACATACTTTGCATGTATGACAAAAACACTGATGAAAAGGTTGTCTCAAATTAACAAGAACCTGAAGGAAATAAGTGACGGTAATTTTGAAATACATATACCTATTTTGAAAAATGACGAGATTGGTGAACTAGCGGCAAATGTTAATAGAATGGCGAAAAGCTTAAAAGAGTCTATCGAGAATGAAAAAAAATCACAGGAAATGAAAAATGAAATGATTAGTAATATTTCTCATGATTTACGAACGCCAGTAACATCTTTAATCGGTTATGCGGACCTGTTAGGAAATAAACTTCATTCGAATGGAGAGGAATGTGAACAGTATGTAAGTATATTAAAGCGAAAAAGTTATGAATTAAAACATCAAATAGATGATTTATTAGAATACTGTCAAATAAATTATAGAGAGATTGAATTACATAAAGATGAAGTAGATATGAAAGCATTAATTGAACAAATCATGATTGACTTTGTACCACAATTAGATGATGCTAATATGAGCTTTTATATTAAAAGTGATGAAGTGCTGCATGTAGAAGTTGATGTAGCACTTATAGTGAGACTATTTGAAAATGTAATAGGTAATAGTATTATGTATGGAAAAGATGGAAAGGAAATTGCAATTGAAATTTCCAATAAAACAATGAATGTTGAAGTAGAAATTAAAAATTTTGGACAATGCATTCCGAAAGAGGACCTTCCTTACGTTTTTGAGAAATTTTATCGTAGTGAAAAATCACGTAGTTCTCATACGGGCGGGAAAGGAATAGGACTTGCAATTTCAAAAAGTATAGCCGATCTCCATCAAGGGGATATCACTGTACGTAGTAACGATAAAGAAACAGTTTTTACTGTGAAATTACCGCAGTATAAAAAAGTAAGAAAGTCGTAAGTATTTCTTTTATATGTTGTAATTTTTACTTTGTATCATTGAGAAAAAGGATATGAGAGTAGGGATGCGACATGTGGAAGAAATTTTTATTAGTAATTATAGTTTCTTTTTTAATTATAAGTTGGATCTTAGTTTATGTAGCTAATGGTGTTACATCAGTTTTTGTTTGGTGGAGTATTCAGGCTTTTAGTTTTATTTCAGTTTTCCTTTTGGTAGGATCAGTAATAATATTTTTTTGGAAAGGCATTTTTAGAAAACGGATAGATAGAACGCTATTTTTAATCATTCTGTTTTCTATCATTGGAGCTTGGCCTGTCGGTTGGTTTGCTAATATAGGTAGAATTGCTTATCCAGCAGATATACAATCTATGAGTCCTAAAGCAGTAGTTCGTTTTCCTTTGAATGAGCGAGCATTAATAGGTTGGGGTGGTGATCGGTTAGAAATGAACTATCACGTTATAAAACCAAATGAAAGGTGGGCATATGATATTCTCATTCCACCTGCTGAAGTGAAAAGTAGTAAGTTAGAGGATTACGGAATATATGGAGCGAAAGTAATGGCACCAGCTTCTGGGACGGTTGTATCAATTAATAATAATGAACAAGATTTAGTTCCGGGATCGGATAATTTTCAGTCAATGGCTGGGAATCATATTTATTTACGACTAGATGAAACGGGCACATTTTTAATTCTTGCCCATTTAAAGAAAGGATCAATTAATGTGAGAGAAGGACAACATGTAAATGAAGGAGAATTTCTTGCTCAAGTCGGTAACTCAGGAAGTTCAAGTGAGCCGCATTTACATATTCATCATCAAAGGCAAGATCCGTCCAAGGTAAGTATGTTTTTTGCGGAAGGATTGCCACTTTACTTTCGAACTGAAAATGGTGTCATGATGCCGGAAAGAGGGACATACACAAGTGGTAACTAGAAGAAAATCATTTCATCCAAAAAGGGTAATCCAAATTAAAATTGGAATACCCTTTTTTCATTACCCTACAAATGTTTGATACAGTAAGAAGATATTTAAAACGATAACGAGTGCTGCAATTATCCAAGCGATAAATGTTGTTATACGGTGGTTAACGAGTGCACCCATAATCTTTTTGTTACTTGTAAACATAATAAGTGGCACTAGTGCAAATGCAATACCGAATGATAAGACGACTTGGCTCATGACTAGAGCGTAAGTTGGATTTACACCTAAAGCGATAATAACTAATGGTGGAATCATTGTAATAAATCGGCGTAAGTATAACGGAATATGCATGCGAATGAAACCTTGCATAATAATATCACCCGACATTGTACCGACAGAAGAGCTAGATAGTCCTGCTGATAAGAGCCCAATTCCAAACAAAGCAGCTGATACAGGACCTACTAAGTTGGTAAATTGAGTGTAAGCAACATCTAAATCTTCAACGTGCAAGCCGTTTTTAAAGAATAGTGCAGCAGCAACAATTAACATACTTGCATTAATTGCTCCAGCAATAACCATTGCAATAATAATATCGATAAATTCGAAACGAAAAATCTTTTTCTTTTGTTCGTCAGTTGTTCCGACCACACGGCGTTGTGTTAATGCAGAATGCAAGTATATTGCATGCGGCATAACTGTCGCACCTAAAATCCCTGCTGCAAGTAATATACTGTCTACACCTTGGAATTTTGGAATAAATAGTCCTGAAAGAAGGGGACTTAATTCTGGTTTTGCATAAAAAACTTGAATCCCAAAAGCAATTACTACAATGAAAATCATTCCTGTAATAATAGCTTCTAGTGGACGAAATCCTCTACGTTGAAATTCAAGGATAATAAATGATCCGGCTGCTGTAATTAAAGCGGCAGGTAGCATCGGGATTCCAAATAGTAAGTAAAGCCCCAATGCAGCTCCAATAAATTCCGCTAAATCTGTAGCCATAATAACTAGTTCACCTTGTATCCATAAACCGATAGACACAGGCTTTGGAAAGTTTTCACGAGCTATTTCGGGTAAATTGTTTCCTGTAGCAATTCCTAATTTAGCTGATAAAGTTTGGATTAATACAGCCATTAAGTTAGAGGCGAGTATAACCCATAATAGTAAATATCCATATTGTGAACCAGCTGCGATATTTGTAGCAAAGTTGCCAGGATCAATATAAGCAACGGACGCTATAAAAGCGGGTCCTAAAAATGGTAACAGTCTTTTCCAGCCTTTTGTTTCTCCACTTAAAGCTAAGTGAGCTGATTGTACGGTTGTACTTTCAGAAGGGAGATGTTCATCTTTTGTTATATCTTTATTCATAGTAGTTTTCCCCTTTAAAATGTTAACTTGATGAAATTATTGTATTTATTCTTACTCATTATTTCAATACATTTAGATATGTTATATGATAATTTCATTTGAACACGAAAGTTTCCTTAATGCAAATTATATGCCTTTATGCAATGGATGGTGTGATAACGTAAAATAAATTGGGAGTTTATGGTGTGATGACGTGGGGAAACATAATAAATTAAAGGGTCAATTTTGAAATTTATGTGAACATAAAGCCGATAATCCAGCATATTAATTGATGGAATTGCATTTGTATGATATATAATATATTGGGATTACAACATAACCATAGTGTTTTGATGTGTAATCTTGTTTTTTATTTTTGTTAACTGATAGAAAATAGTATAAAGAAAAGAAAATGGGATTCATTTTCTTATTATATATGTTTTGATATGAACGTTAACTTATACATGATTTTAAAAATTAGATAGGTGGTAGAATTACATTGGCAACTACAAAACCATACAGAGTATTACTATATTACATGTACACAACAATTGAAAACCCAGAAGAATTCGCGGCAGAGCATTTAGAATTTTGTAATTCACTTGAATTAAAAGGAAGAATTCTTGTAGCGAAAGAAGGTATTAACGGAACTTGTTCTGGAACTGTAGAACAAACAGAGAAATACATGGAAGCAATGAACAATGATCCACGTTTTGACGGTATCGTATTTAAAATAGATGAAGCTGATGGTCATGCATTCAAGAAAATGCACGTGCGTCCTCGTCCAGAGTTAGTTACACTTCGTCTAGAAGATGACATTAACCCACACGAAATAACTGGGAAGTATTTAGAGCCAAAAGATTTTTATGAAGCAATGAAACAAGAAGATACAGTTATCATTGATGCACGAAATGATTATGAGTTTGATTTAGGTCACTTCAAAGGTGCGATTAAACCTGATATCGAATCATTCCGTGAATTACCAGATTGGATTCGTGAAAATAAAGAAGTACTTGAAGGTAAAAAGATTTTAACTTATTGTACAGGCGGAATTCGTTGTGAGAAGTTTTCTGGTTGGTTAGTTCGTGAAGGCTATGAAGATGTAAGTCAGCTTCACGGAGGAATTGTAACGTACGGAAAAGACCCAGAGGTACAAGGTGAGCTTTGGGATGGACAATGTTACGTGTTCGATGAGCGTATTGCTGTACCAGTAAACCAAAAAGAACATGTTATCGTTGGTAAAGACCACTTTACAGGTGAACCTTGTGAGCGCTATGTAAACTGTTCAAATCCAGAATGTAATAAGAAAATTTTATGTTCTGAAGAAAACGAAGCGAAATATTTACGTGCATGTTCTCATGAATGTCGTGTAAGTCCACGTAACCGCTACGTAATACAACATGAATTAACGGAAGAGCAAGTAGCTGCTGCATTAGAGCAAATCGAAGCAGGGAAGTAAACTGAATTCGTATAATAAAAGGGGTACTCCAAGTTTTATTTTGGAGCACCCTTTTTTTATTATCCGGTCCTGTCATTTGTCGGTAAGTCGATATATTAAAAAAATCGCTGATATATTTCGAGTTGCGCCGATATAATCGGAAAATCGCTCATAAAAATTTCACTTAATGCAGCGCGCCAAGAATTTGAAAATAACCTTTTTTAATTTTTATCTTCTTTCTCTTTAACGGCAGAAAGTACAGTTTGTTTTACCCAAGCTTTTCTTCGTTTATGCTGTAGACCCCATTGGTATAAACTTTGGGCTCCTAAAATAAGTGAAATGACAATGCCGCTAATCGCAATTAATAGAGCGAAAAATTCAAGAGGTGACGATATTTTGTTTGAATCGGTGTTTCTTAAAAGGTCAATCATAGTAAACCCTAACATTTGGCCCACTACAGAGTAGAGCGTTAAAATTAATAATAAGAGGCTATCTTTTTTAGAGGCGACATTTTCTTGATATTTAAACAAACTATCAAGATTTTGTTTCGCGTTCGAGTATAGAACCTCAATATTAAAAAGTTTTCTTAAACGAAAGAAAATATCTTCACTTTGTGATTGGGATACTAATTCTAAAGAAAAATAATTAGCAGTGAACGAATTGATCGAATAAATTAATTTCTCTATTTCATTAGTATCTTGTTCAATGTTTAGCTCAGCATAGGCGTTAGCCATTTTTAATAAAACAATTTTATGGAATAGGTTTAATAATAAAGCGTAATAAAATTCTCCGTACATTTGACTAGCAAGTTTAGCGATTTTACGTTCTCCTTCATTTGTTACACATGTAAAAATATGTTCTTCCATTATGAAATAACGATTTGGAGCCCATCTCTGGTAAGCGTGTTTTTTTAAATAGTCATGAATGTAAGGAAGGTTATTTGCGCTCACATATGGCTTACCATCACTTGTTAATCCGGAAAGACTAGAAGTACGATAAACATCCACTTCATTAAGCTCCATACCTTCTTTTAGTGACAATAAAGTTTGGACGTACATTCTTTGGTCTTCGAAGAAAGGGAAGGTTTGAAAGTATGAACTTCTTAATCTCTTCTTTTCAAAGAAATCAGTTACACCATGAAATAAATAACCAAAAATGAATTTTTCAACTTGGGAATACTTTTTTCCGTTACATTCAATACAAATAGTCTCATTTGTATCATTTTTAGTTTCAAGTACACGGAAGCGAGCAGCGAATTCGATTGCTTCAGATAAAGTCATGTTTGGAGCAGTGTTTACTTCTGTTCGAATTGTTAAGAAGCCAAGTTCATAAGGACAAAGTGTGACATCAATAGAGTGTATCTTGAATGGAATTGAAATAAGGTTTGTTGTTAAATGTCCAGTTAAGTTAAGGTCCTTTGAATAACGTTGCAAGCCCTTTTGATGCTCTGAGTGAGGAAAGAGAATTTTATTTGTAAATGAAAGATAGTATGCTTCCATATTTTGATGTGAAACTTTAAACTCCCCATAATATGTATTTTCATCATCGAGATGATCGAGCCGAAAAGGACGAAAATCGTTTTTTTGTAAGAAAGGGAACATCTCTTGTTCATATCCAGCTTTAAACGAAAACGGGAATATAAATTGAAATATAGCTGTTGCTACACCTTTTTCCTCAATTGATTGTATTGCCTCCATCTACATTGTGTCCTTTCCATATATGCTATAGAAACAACATGCCCAAATTTATTTGAAAATAACCACTCTTTTATACTCAATTGAGAGTGAAAATTCAGCTTATTTAGCAGGGAACATGTATAATGTTATGTATACTAAAAGTTATAAAATTGTATTTTGAAAAGGGGGATGCTGTATGCGGATTTTAGTATTAGGCGCTGGTGGAGTCGGAGGATTTTTTGGTGGCAGATTAGTCGAGAAGGGAGAAGATGTCACGTTTCTTGTTCGTAGTAAACGGAAAAAACAATTAGAGGAAAGAGGACTTGTAATCCGAAGTGTTAACGGGGATTTTTCCTTCCGACCGAAATTAATAACGAAAGAAGAGCGAACTTCTCCATTTGATGTTATTTTATTTTCAACAAAAGCGTATCACTTAAACGAGGCAATTCAAGATTTGAAGCCGTTTGTTGGCGAAAATACTGTAATCATTCCATTGTTAAATGGTATCGCTCATTTATCGCTATTACAAAAAGAATTCGGCGAAGAAAAAGTAATTGGCGGTTTATGCTTTATCGAGACGACGTTAAACGATCAAGGAGAAATTGTACAAACCAGCGCTGCCAACAGACTTGTGTTTGGAGAAATTAAGTCTCAAAATTCAGAGAGAGTAAAGCATATTTCTAAAGCATTTTCAGGTACGAAATCTAGTTTTGTTTTAAGTGAAAATATTACGCAAGATATGTGGCATAAATATTTATTTATTACTGTAATGTCAGGTGTGACAACGTTAATGCGTGCACCAATTGGACCAATCCGTGAAAGTGAAGGCGGCCGTGATTTTATCCGTAATGTGTTTGAGGAATCTGTACAAATCATGAGAGTATTAGGAGCTCCAGTAAAGGCTAATATTGCCCAGGAACATATGAAAACGATTGATAAAATTTCGTATGATATGAAGTCATCAATGCAACGTGATATGGAAAAGGGTTCGTTTATTGAAGGGAAGCACTTGCAAGGATATTTACTGGATGTAGCAGAGCAATTTTCTATAGCGGCACCATTATTAGGCACTATATATCAAAATTTAAAGGTGTATGAAGAGATGACCTTTAACAGATCTGTAATAGAATTAGATGTATGAAAAAATAAAAAAGATAGCAATATATAAGTGTATTGCTATCTTTTTTATTTTTTGTATGACAAATTATTTATTTCTTTTCGTTCTATCTGTCAAATTTATTTCCTGTTCACGTTTACCATATAACTGATTAATTTCATTTGCTACTGCATCTAAATATGAATCGGAAAAAATAGGCTTCTTTTCTTTAGACATATGGGTCTCCTTTGCGGATTTTTTAGTATTCATTATGTATATTTCTCAGTGGATTATGCGCAATCATTTTAATTTTTTTCTTATTAAAAATTTTTGTTTACTTTTTGAAAATAAAGGAGTATTATAATCCACAGTTTCAATTTTCTAAATCGCTGAAACCGCATGGTACGGGGGACCCGTTTTTACGGATTAGTACATAATCCGATGGGGTGAATCCTTGAAAAGGTAGGGCTACTCATAGGCCCGAATCCGACAGCTAACCTCGTAAGCGTTATATTGAGAAGGAAGGTGGAGCTTGTGCGACAAAAAAAATAATGTCTACAAGTCTATTTCGCTATGGCTTGTAGACATTTTTTGTTTTCTGAGGAAATCGTTTACTGGCTGTAACAAGCAGTAAAGTTCGTACAAAATTATTGGAGAGTGGACAGCATTGGTTTCATCTATTAAAAGATTTTTAATTGGAAGACCGTTAAAATCAACGGAGCTTGGAGAACAGAAGCTTAATAAAACGAAAGCTTTAGCTATTTTATCTTCTGACGCATTGTCATCAGTTGCTTACGGTCCAGAGCAAATTTTAATTGCTTTAGCAGGTGTTGGAGCGATCGCTTATTGGTATTCCATTCCGATCGCTGTTGGGGTATTAGTATTATTGACAGCCCTTATTTTATCTTATCGTCAAATTATTTTTGCTTATCCGCATGGCGGGGGAGCGTATGTTGTATCAAAAGAAAATTTAGGGATGAATCCAGGCTTAATTGCTGGAGGATCTTTATTAGTTGACTATATTTTAACTGTTGCGGTAAGTGTGTCCGCTGGTACAGATGCAATTACGTCTGCATTTCCTAGCTTACATGCACACAACGTAATTATTGCGGTTATATTTGTTATATTAATTACGATCTTAAATTTAAGAGGAGTAACGGAATCAGCTTCCGTTTTAGCATATCCTGTTTATTTATTCGTTTTAGCATTATTTATATTAATTGGTGTAGGCATATATAATATTTTAACTGGTCATGTTTCACCCACTTTACATGCGCCGATTGGTACACCAGTTGCAGGGATTAGTTTATTTTTATTACTAAGAGCATTTGCATCAGGTAGTTCTGCTTTAACAGGTGTTGAAGCAATTTCAAATGCAATTCCGAACTTTAAAGATCCTGCGCCAAACAATGCTGCAAAAACATTGCTTGCAATGGGTGCATTACTTGCTGTGTTATTTTCAGGAATTGTGTTTTTAGCCTATTATTACGGAGTGACTCCGAGTAAAGAAGTAACAGTTGTTTCTCAAATTGCTGAACAAACATTTGGACGTAATTTCATGTACTATTTCATACAAGGTACAACAGCTTTAATATTAATTCTTGCTGCTAATACAGGTTATTCTGCATTTCCTTTATTAGCGGTTAACCTGGCAAAAGATAAATTCATACCGAGAATGTTTACGATTAGAGGAGACCGTCTAGGTTACTCAAACGGTATTATTATACTTGGAGTTGCTTCGATTATTTTAATTGTAGCTTTCCAAGGACAAACAGAACATTTAATTCCACTATATGCAGTAGGTGTATTTATTCCATTTACACTTTCTCAAACAGGAATGGTATTAAAATGGCTTCGCGAAAAGCCTGAAGGATGGGCTTTAAGATTAACGGTTAATTTAATTGGTGCAGTTATTAGTTTTATCGTAATGAGCATGTTCTTTTTAACTAAATTTGCACAAGTTTGGTCGATTCTTATTTTCTTACCAGTTATTATCTTCTTATTCCATCGAATTAAGAAGCATTATGATGCAGTGGGTGATCAATTAAGTTTAAAAACTTGCGAGCCTCTTATTCCGATTGAGGGGAATGTAATTGTCGTTCCTGTAGCAGGTATGACGCATGTAGTAGAAAATTCATTGAACTATGCGAAGTCTCTTTCGGCAGATCAAGTTATCGCTGTATATGTTGCTTTTGACAGAGAAGAAGAAAAGAAATTTGAAGAGAAATGGAAGAAGTGGCAACCTGAAGTAAGGCTTGTTACATTACATTCTCATTATAGAAGTATTATTCAGCCGCTAACGAAGTTCATTGATACAGTGCAATATAAGGCAAGTGAATCGAATTACCGCGTTACGGTCGTTATACCACAGTTCATTCCGAAAAAAGGTTGGCATAACATTCTTCATAATCAATCCAGTTTACTCATACGTGCGTATTTACTTTATAAAAGAAATGTTGTTATTACGACAGTTCCATATCATTTGAAAAAATAAGAAGATTTTTTAAGGATAGTTTCATGAAAATGAAGCTATCCTTTTTGTGTATATGCTATGCATAATTGCATATGGATTTAAAAATTATATTAATATAATTTTATCGGTTATTTGCAAGTAGTGTTTTCTGTTGTGATATGTAGATATTTCAATCGATAAAGTGAATCGGATTATATTTTGAAATAAGGACATGAAAGCTTGAAAATAAAGGGAATGAAAATACTTCTTTACGTTATATAAACAGCTGTGTTTAAATGACCTTACAGTACAAAACTTATATGAAAACAAAACGAAATTTCATATTTACGTATGTTGTTTAGTTTAAAATGAATAATATTTTTATGTAATATATTCACTGTGTGAATGTGGGAATTTCGATGAAATAGAAAATTTATACAATATTATTCATACTAAACACATATGAAAAGTTTTATAACAATAAGTAAGTACTGTAGCAATAACAGTTGGGAGAGATGGTTCATACATAGATCACGGTGAGAACGTTCTCTATTTTAACCATCTCAAATTATGGGCAAGAAAATAGAATAATAAAATGCGATAGTAATAGTTGCTAATACATAGGAGGAGTTAAAGTGAAAAAGACTTTAATTACAGGGTTATTGGTTACAGCAGTATCTACGAGTTGCTTCATTCCTGTAAGCGCTTACGCTAAGGAGGGGCAAACGGAAGTGAAAACAGTATATGCGCAAAATGTAATTGCTCCAAATACATTATCCAATTCAATTAGAATGTTAGGATCACAATCACCGCTTATTCAAGCATACGGATTAATTATTTTGCAACAGCCAGACATTAAGGTAAATGCGATGAGTAGCTTAACGAATCATCAAAAGTTTGCAAAGGCGAATGTACGAGAGTGGATTGATGAATATAATCCGAAGCTAATTGACTTAAATCAAGAGATGATGAGATACAGCACTAGATTTAATAGCTATTATAGTAAGCTCTATGAACTAGCAGGAAACGTAAATGAAGATCAGCAAGCAAAAGCAGATTTTATGAGTGCATATGGAAAATTACAATTGCAAGTACAGAGCATCCAAGAGAGTATGGAGCAAGATTTATTAGAGTTAAATCGATTTAAAACCGTATTAGACAAAGATAGTAACAACTTATCAATTAAAGCCGATGAAGCAATAAAAACATTACAAGGATCAAGTGGAGATATTGTGAAATTAAGAGAAGATATTAAAAGAATTCAAGGAGAAATTCAAGCTGAACTAACTACTATTTTGAATAGACCTCAAGAAATCATTAAAGGTTCTATTAATATCGGTAAACAAGTATTTACAATCACAAATCAAACTGCACAAACGAAAACAATTGATTTTGTTTCTATCGGTACTTTAAGTAATGAAATTGTAAATGCTGCAGATAGTCAAACGAGAGAAGCAGCTCTTCGCATTCAACAAAAGCAAAAAGAGTTATTACCACTTATTCAAAAGTTATCACAAACTGAAGCAGAGGCGACTCAAATTACATTCGTTGAAGATCAAGTAAATAGCTTTACAGAATTAATTGATCGTCAAATTACAACTTTAGAAACGTTATTAACGGATTGGAAAGTTTTAAATAATAATATGATCCAAATTCAAATGAATGTTGAAGAAGGCACGTATACAGACAGTAGTTTACTTCAAAAACATTTCAATCAAATTAAAAAAGTAAGTGATGAAATGAATAAGCAAACAAATCAATTTGAAGATTACGTTACAAACGTTGAAGTACATTAAACAGAAAAA
This sequence comes from Bacillus sp. LH1, assembly GCF_057924895.1. Lineage (NCBI taxonomy): Bacteria > Bacillati > Bacillota > Bacilli > Caryophanales > Bacillaceae > Bacillus > Bacillus sp. LH1. The sequence goes on from NZ_CM175007.1 coordinate 1,854,943, forward strand.
TAATTAGCGATATAGGGAGAGAAGAAAAATGACAAAAAAACCTTATAAAGTAATGGCTCTATCAGCACTGATGGCAGTATTTGCAGCAGGAAATATTATGCCGGCTCATACGTATGCAGCTGAAAGTACAGTGAAACAAGCTCCAGTTCATGCGGTAGCAAAAGCTTATAATGACTATGAAGAATATTCATTAGGACCAGAAGGCTTGAAAGATGCAATGGAAAGAACAGGTTCAAATGCTTTAGTAATGGATCTGTATGCTTTAACAATTATTAAACAAGGTAATGTTAACTTTGGAAATGTATCGACTGTTGATGCAGCTTTAAAAGGAAAAGTGATTCAGCACCAAGATACAGCTAGAGGAAATGCGAAGCAATGGTTAGATGTATTAAAGCCACAGCTTATTTCAACGAATCAAAACATCATTAACTACAATACGAAATTCCAAAACTATTATGATACTTTAGTTGCTGCGGTAGATGCAAAAGATAAAGCGACTCTTACGAAAGGCCTAACTAGATTATCAAGTAGTATTAATGAAAATAAAGCACAAGTGGATCAGTTAGTAGAAGACTTAAAGAAATTCCGAAATAAAATGACGTCGGATACGCAAAACTTCAAGGGTGATGCAAATCAAATTACATCTATATTAGCTAGTCAAGATGCAGGGATTCCCCTTCTGCAAAATCAAATTACAACGTACAATGAAGCAATTAGTAAATATAATGCAATTATTATCGGTTCATCTGTTGCGACAGCTCTAGGACCAATTGCAATTATTGGTGGTGCAGTAGTTATTGCTACGGGTGCAGGAACACCGCTAGGAGTCGCATTAATTGCAGGTGGTGCAGCAGCTGTAGGCGGTGGTACAGCTGGTATCGTATTAGCGAAGAAAGAACTTGACAATGCACAAGCTGAAATTCAAAAAATAACTGGACAAATTACAACTGCTCAATTAGAAGTAGCTGGGTTAACGAACATTAAAACACAAACTGAGTATTTAACAAATACGATTGATACTGCAATTACAGCGTTGCAAAACATTTCAAACCAATGGTATACAATGGGATCAAAATACAATTCTTTACTTCAAAATGTGGATTCAATTAGTCCAAACGATCTTGTTTTCATTAAAGAAGATTTAAACATTGCGAAAGATAGCTGGAAAAACATTAAAGACTATGCAGAAAAGATTTATGCTGAAGATATTAAAGTAGTAGATACGAAAAAAGCATAATCGAATACGAATCGTTAGGGCGTTAAGTGTTGATGAATGATTTGAAGCTCCTGTTCAGTTGTGAGCAGGAGCTTTTGATATCCTTATAAAGAGAATAGGTGAAAAATATGCAGAAACGATTTTATAAAAAATGTCTTTTAGCGGTAATGATTGCTGGGGTGGCAACGAGTAACGCATTTCCTTTACATCCTTTTGCAGCAGAACAAAATGTAACGGTGCTACAAGAAAATGTGAAAAACTATTCTCTTGGACCAGCAGGATTCCAAGATGTAATGGCACAAACGACATCAAGCATATTTGCAATGGATTCATATGCAAAATTAATTCAAAATCAACAAGAGACGGATTTAAGTAAAATAAGTTCGATTAATAGTGAATTTAAAGGGAATATGATTCAGCATCAAAGAGATGCAAAAATTAATGCGGCATATTGGTTAAATAATATGAAGCCTCAAATTATGAAAACAGATCAAAATATTATAAATTACAATAATACTTTTCAATCGTATTATAATGACATGTTAATAGCGATTGATCAAAAGGATAGCGGAAAATTAAAAGCGGATTTAGAAAAGTTGTATGCGGATATTGTAAAGAATCAAAATGAGGTAGATGGATTATTAGGAAATTTGAAAGCTTTTCGCGATAGAATGGCGAAAGATACAAATAGTTTCAAAGAGGATACAAATCAGTTAACATCGATATTGGCAAGTACGAATGCTGGTATTCCAGCTCTAGAGCAACAAATAAATACATATAACGATTCGATTAAAAAGAGTAATGATATGGTCATTGCTGGTGGCGTACTTTGCGTAGCTCTAATAACATGTCTTGCTGGCGGGCCGATGATTGCGGTTGCGAAAAAAGATATCGCAAATGCAGAAAGAGAAATCGCCAATTTAAAAGATAGAATTTCAGGAGCACAAGCAGAAGTCTTAATTTTGACTGATGTAAAAAATAAAACAACAAACATGACAGAAACAATTGATGCAGCAATTACAGCACTACAAAACATATCAAATCAATGGTATACAGTAGGTGCAAAATATAATAATTTACTACAAAACGTAAAAGGAATTACTCCAGAAGAGTTTACGTTTATAAAAGAAGATATACATACAGCGAAAGATAGCTGGAAAGATGTAAAGGATTATACAGAAAAATTACATGAAGGTGTGGCAAAGTAAACAGTGGACTAGTTCTGCTGTTTATTTTTTTATCTTGTTTTTTTGTAAGGGTTGAACTTGCAATTATATATAAGTTTGTCATGTATTTTTATATTTTTTATAAATTCTAAAAGGACATTCCCTATTGTTGGTATGATAGACAGAAACTGTTTTTTTAGAACAGGAGACAATAAATAGGGAAAATAACATTAGGATTATTAGTTATATTTCTACTTATATTTATGTACATGTCTTTAGTAGGAGGTGAGAATAAGGGTTCCTTAACTCCTAATCTGATTTCAAAGGAAAAATATTTAGAAATTGATTCTGTTGCTGGAGGTACATTTAGAGATTATGGTCAAGAAGCAGTGTTTGAAAAACTAAGTAGTCAGAAAAATGTTGAAACAAAAAAGATTTTTTGAGGAAGAAATTTTTGAAGAATCATTATAGACTTTTACTTTATTAGTATTAACTGAAACTTATTCACTTTATTTCCTATCAGAAATTATAAAGTGAAAACAGAACATGAAATACGCAAAAAATATCACAGGGCAGATCCTCAAAATATTTCAAAATCCACCCTGTGATCATATACTCATTTACAAGTGAAAATAATTAATACCCTAAAATATCTACTTCAGCTGCTGAAGCAAATCCATTCTGTCCTTTCGTTACTTCCACTTTTACATACTTTGCAGTAACTGGGGTAAATGTTGCCGTTTTCTTATCACTATTATTTTCCCATGTTCCTGATGATATTTTGTCATACGTAATGCCATCTACACTCGTATAAATATTGTAAGTTAAAATACGGCCATTTTCTGACCAATCTTGCCTTGGAAGATATGCCAATTGTGAAATGGTACGTGTATCACCAAGTTCTAGTGTCAAATTGTAAGGATATTGATTTGGTGTCCAAGTACTATGCCAAAATGTATCTGTTTTTCCATCTATCGCCTTACTAGCTGAGCCCGTTGATTCCTCACTATTTGCACTTGCCTTCATTATTTTTTTTGACAATACAGCAAGTGGTTTAACAGGTTTAGCATCCGTCGCTTCCCATATAGGTGCAATTAATGTTGGATTGTTTAAAGCTTCTACTTTTTGTCTCGTTTCTTGTGTTGCTTTCAATCCCCATTTATCAAAGAATGGCAGTACATTTTGTTTTGCTATTTTCGATGTATTGTAAATAAATGCCTGTATTTTATCCTCGTCTGTTTTGGGAAGTTGATCCTCTGGTATCTCACGATATAATTTGTGGAGATTTGGATAAAAATCATCCCCATATGCCAAATGAAGTTGCCAAAGCATAACAAGTTTTACAAACAGGTCGTCAATATTTTTATATTCCTTATTTGTTTGTTTTAAATACGCAAAAGCTCTATTATAATCTCCCTCTGTATCTAAACGTGTTGGTATATTTGGGTATATTTTCTTGAATGCAGCTAAAGAATATAGATTATTAGTTACTTCACCCATACCTCTTAAATCATTCCACGTCCATGGATATTGTTGTCGTGCATGTCCCGCTTCATGCATTTGTCCCCACCCAAACTCATTGACATTTAAAGTACTTTTGATAGCTTCACCAGCAGTCGTAAAGACGGCTCCATCCCAACTGGCATACATGCCCCAACTTTGTGCGTTAGGATTTTCTACAAAGGCCCAAATACGACGAGTTGAACGATGTAAAGGATTAGGATCTGTTTCAGATAGCCCTGCTAACTTGTCTTGCGCTCGAATCATTTCATCATATTTATTTAATAGGGGCACAGGATCTTGATTTACAATATATTTATTGGCACTATCACGAGTTACAGTTAGCACCGCTCGTTCTGATTTCAATTGTACTGCATGTGCATTTGGATAGTTGTTCATCATGGCAATCCAGTCTGCTTTTGTGTGTTTCCCTAATACAAAGAAAGGAATAGGGCTACCGCCTTGCGTTACTTGCACCTTAACTGTTCCTGTGCTTTGAAAATTATCTAACCCTAATACGCCGCCGTTTGGTGAAGAGATGGTATTAGAGCCAGGTGAAAGATCAATTTCTTTTCCCCATTCTTTATCATATTGATGTGTCCCAATAATGGCTCTAATCTTTTGCGTTCCTGATACTGTAATTGTAACCTGTTCATTAGGTTTCACATATATGCCTGTTGGCATATAATTTTTTTGCTCACTTCTTTTTTCTCTTTTTGCTTCATCCCAAAAACTTCCTGTACCTGGAAGGTCAAACTCTCTTTGTTCAAATTGAGTTGCAGTTTGTGCAGTTTCAGCATGTACATCTAAATTGTTTGACATAATAGGTGTAAATAACGTGGTTGCTAAAATAGCAGATGTTGCAAACACCTTTATAGTTTTTTGTAATCTATAATTCTTTCTTCTGTTCATATAGATCAGTCCCTTCGTTAAAATTCATTATTACTTACATACGAAATATCAGTTTTTTCACTAATGCCGAAAGTGGATTTTTTAAATTCACACTTATAAAAAAATGTTGATGATATTTTTAGATGAGTAAAAAAAGCATAGTAACACTTCAAGTTCCCTTCCTGATTAATTTAGAAACACATTACCTTCATTGATTTCTTAAATCACTCCTCTAAGTAAACAATTAAGATAAATGTCCTATCTCAAAGCTCCTTTCCTAATTTTGGGATTACGAATTAAGTATAGTTCAAAAACAAAGTTATACAATTGAGAAAAATTAAAATGTTTTAAAATTACATTCTCGTAAAATTTTTAACATTTACTAAAAAATATTTGTTATAGAGAGGAGATTCACATACCCATCAAGCTAAACTTTTGAAATATCTCCAAAACGAAAATTCTATCTCTTCATAATTATTCATACAATCCGATTCAGTTTTCCTTTCTATGGGGGCAATTTAACTCTTAACTTGATGGGCATGTGGCGTTACCTCTAGGAGATAGCTTCATCTAGATAGGATAATGTAAACATGAAAAAATAGGTAAAGCGGAAACACGTTTGTTTATTTGCAAAATGAATAAAAAGAAAACCCCCTTGCAGATAAATGTAAGAGGGTATTTTTGAGCAGTAATTTCGTATCCATGTGTGCGTAAAAATTTTTCCGTTATCGCTCCCTTTGATAGAATCTATTTTTATATGGTTTTTTACCGAATTTTTTAAAAATTAAATTTTATGGCTTGATAATTCATTTAAAATGATTTAATCTTATGTCAAATGATATGTTTATCTATCAAAAATGCTTTTGTAAAGATAAAGGAGTGATTGAGAATGTTAAACGCCCCATTGATGGTAAGTCTTTAGGTACAGCAGCATTGAAAAGATTGGGAAGAACTGAGTGAGCTTTCACAATAAAGAACTCTATAACTTTATGTAGTGTTTGATACCCTTCGATTAGATTTTTTGAAAAACAAATCAATATTAATTGAATCAAAGTTTAGAAATTTAATATATGAGTAGTAGAAAAAATCCATTAGTTGTTATCATGTTCTAATAAAAAATGGGAAATGGAAATTCTGAGAAAACCTGTTCAGAAAGTAAGTTAGTGAGGGGAATTCAAAACCAATTTAATAAAAGCGAGGTAAATAATATGACTTTTGAAGAAAAATTACAAGCATATGCAGAACTTACGGTGAAAATCGGTGTCAATATTCAACCAGGGCAATACTTATTAGTCAATACATCAGTGGATGCATTGGATTTCGCCCGTATAGTTGTGAAAGAGGCTTATAAGGCTGGGGCAGGGCGTGTTCATGTTAATTTTTCGGATGAAGAAATGGAACGTGCTTACTTTGATTATGCCTCAGATGAAGAATTTAATCGCTTCCCAGAGTGGATAGTCAAAATGAATGATGAGCTGATCGAACGTAAAGGAGCACTATTAATGATAGATGCTACAGATCCTGATAAATTTACAGGTATTTCATCTGATCGTCTAGCTACCTATCAAAAGGTAGCAGGAGCTGCTCTGAGAAACAATCGCAACGCCGTAATGAAGGATTCAATAGCTTGGTCGATGGTAGCAGTTCCTTCACCAAAGTGGGCATCGAAGGTGTTCCCGGATTTAGCAACTGAGGATCAAGTACCAGCATTATGGGAGGCTATTTTTAAAGCTGTTCGTATTGGTGAAGGCAGTACTATTGAAAAATGGCGTGAACATGTAACAAATTTAGAATCTCGTGCGGTCCTACTGAACAATAAAAAATATATGAAGCTTCACTATACAGCGCCAGGTACTGATTTAACAATTGCATTAGCACCACAGCATAAATGGGTTACTGGAGGTGGTAAAACTCCTGATGATACTATCTTTATGGCTAATATGCCGACAGAAGAGGTTTATACGTTACCGATGAAACAAGGTGTAAATGGCTATGTAAGCAATACAAAACCATTAGTTTATCAAGGGAATATTATCGATGGCTTTAAACTGACATTTGAAGAAGGAAAAATTGTTAAAGCTGGAGCACAGGTAGGACACGATTTATTACAAGAGCTTATTAATGTGGATGAAGGCTCTTGCTATTTAGGTGAAGTAGCACTTGTACCACATGAATCACCAATTTCAGCATCGGGAATTTTATATTTTAATACATTGTTTGATGAAAATGCATCGAACCATTTAGCGATTGGTAAAGCTTATCCAACTTGCTTAGAGGGTGGAAGAGATTTAGAAAACGATCAACTTGAAACGTTAGGGGCAAATATTTCAGTAACACATGAGGACTTTATGATTGGCAGCAGTGAGATGGACATCGACGGTATTCTACCAGATGGAACTGTAGAACCAATTTTCCGTAAAGGTAGCTGGGCATTTTAAGTTTTTAATTTGAATAAAGGAGTAGAGTGGATGAAACGGTTACTAAGCATAATTAGTGCAACTATATAGGTGTTTCATCTGCTTTTGCTTAGGCTGAAAACTACCTCTTTAATTAGAAATAAAATGCATGCAAAGGAGATAGGCCAATGAATTTCTGGGAAGTTGTTTTGATAGTAGTGAATTTTAGTCTATTGAGTTGGATACTGTTAATAGGCAGAGAAACGAAAAAGTGGTCTAAATTAGCTACTTTGATTGCCGTTGTAATGGTTACAGTTCAGTTATTGGCAGAAGGTTTTAGGGGGCAGATGATTCCGGCATATGTATCCCCAGTTATCTTAATTTTATGCTATTTATTAGCTGGGCGGAAAAAGGGCTTTAGAAGTTCGGGTATATTCATAGTTAAGACTTCGTTACTATGTATCTATTTGTCTGTAGCAGTTGCGCTACCCTTACTTATGCCAGTATTTTCATTTGAAGAACCAACTGGTCCACATAGGGTCGGTACGAAGCTATATCATTGGGTTGATCATCAGAGAAATGAACCATATTCAAAAAATCCAAACGATCGGCGCGAACTGATGGTGCAAATTTGGTATCCTGCAGCTGAAAAAAGCAAGGGGGATCCAGAACCTTATATTCGTAACATAAATGAGCTCTCCAAGGGATTGGAAAAAACATTGTCTATTCCTGCATTTGCATTCAGCCACATGGAATTGGTAAAGTCTCATTCGTTTATGGATTTACAACTCTCAGACTCAGAGAATCACTATCCCATATTACTCTTCTCTCATGGTTTTAATGGTTTTCGTAATCAAAACACGTTTCAAGTTGAGGAGTTGGCTAGTCAAGGATATATTGTTCTAAGTATCGATCATACCTTTGATGCTGCAGCTACCGTCTTTCCAGGTGGTCGAACTGCTTACGTACAGCCCATCAATTTAACTGATGAAGGAGATAGTCACATAAAATTATGGGAGGAAGATGTCAGCTTTGTCCTTAATCAGATAGAGAAACTTAACGAAAACGATGAGACCGGTTTCTTTACAGGAAGACTGGATACCTCGCGAATTGGAATGTTTGGCCACTCTTACGGTGGAGCTACCGCAGCACAAATACTTGCAAAAGATTCTCGTGTCAAAGCAGCTATCAATATGGATGGTACATTGTATGGTGAAATCTTGCCTGAAAGTGGCATTGGAAAACCATTTCTGCTCATGAATGCAGAAGAGCCTGATGAAGCAGATCCCTTTGAAGTGAGGGAGCGATACGGACGCGGGTTAGCTGGCGGTGGTATGTCAATGGTCATTCCTCATACGGATCATACAAGCTTTACCGATTTACATTTGTTCTCACCTCTGTTGCAGAGCCCAGGTGAAAATCCAAAGGAAGTTCATCGTATTATTAACGAATTCAGCCTGGCATTTTTTGACCAGTATGTAAAACAGAAGGATGACGGCTCAACCCTTAAAAGGCTGATAACCCAATACCCGGAAGTGAATTTTAAAATAAACCGATAACTTTATGCAGAAAGTAACTCGTACCATTTCCTTTGGCTCTTGTATTTATTACATTAAAGAATTTAATTTCTTCATCGTTATCTAAATAATGAAATGCTAAAAATGAAACATTCAAAGTACTATCAGTTTCAGGAATATAATTCTTTTTGAAAAGCTACATTCAGCAGCTGGACACTTTATTTGAGATTGTTTATTATAATATCAAATGATATATTTATCTATCAAAAATGACGACTTTATACAGAAAAAGGGAGAGATTGACGATGAAGAAAGACTTGTCAGCGTTGAAGGAAGCGAGATTTAATGCAATTCTTGATTCAGCTACTATATTGCTTGTTGAAAATCCTACTGCTTCGATGAATGAAATTGCGGAATATGCGGGAATTGGAATTGCTACACTCCATCGCTACGTCGAAAGCAGGGAGAAATTGATGCTGTTCTTGGGCCATCGGGCTATACAACTGGTAAGTGATACTGTAAACCAGATTCCACTGGATGAGGAAAGAAGCGAAAACTATATCCCGGAACTTATTGAAGCGTTAATCCCTTTAGGTGACAAAATCTATTTTCTAGGTCATGATGCATCTGTATTTAACAACAAAGAATTAGGTGAAGCAGAAGAGAAGCTGAGGGAACCCTTAAGACGCGTTATTGAATTGCTACAACAAAGAGGTTACTTTCAGCAAACAGTTAGCAGCGAATGGATTTTGAATACGCTTTATGCTCTGCTTTTCCATACCTGGGAACAGGTACATGAAGGAAATGTGGCTAAAAAATCTGCTGCAGAGCTTGTTTTAAATACATTTTATTATGGTTTCAAAGCTAAGGATGAATTGAGAGGGAAGTGAACTGATTCAAATCCATGATAATTAATATTAATAATATAGAAAGTGAAAAGGAGCAATAGGATAATGAATAAAATCTCTATTGTAAAGGCTGTTCATCAATCCATGGTCGGCGCCCAGCTAAATGTAATGGCATTGGAATACATGGCGTTTCCACTTGCAGGATCTGAGGAGAAGAACACAGTCGATTGGACATTTTGTAAGCTATGGCGGCAGGAGAACAACCGTTTCAGTCATCAATACGCCTATGAAGCTCAAATGGATGGGAAAACTTTAGGGATGATTACTTGCTATCCCATATCCGTTTTAAATCGTCTTGCCTGGCCGACTTTTAAACAGCTGCTTTCGTTCCGAAAGCTGGGTTTTGTTGTTTATAACATTCTGAATATCAAAATGCTTTATTCCATGTTTACCTTGAAGGAGGGAGAAGATGACGAGTTTCACATCGGAACAATTGCCTTACTGCCCGAAAGTCGAGGACTAGGGATAGGTACCAGACTAATTGAGTTTGCTGAGGAACAAGCTTCGCTGCAAGGCTTTGCCAAATGCTCTCTGACGGTAAAGAAAGAGAACCAACTTGCCATTAAATTGTATCAGAGGATAGGCTACCAGATTACAGGTGAAATCAATAAACCAAAGTTATCGTTGTACAGAATGGTCAAAAACGTAGAACCTTACAACCATTTATAAAAAATTTGTACAGTATTAGAGGGTACCAGCACATGCCCATAAGCTTAAGGATTCAAAATTACCCCAAAGTAAAAAATGTACATTTTTTACAAGTTAACACAAAATTTTAGCTTGATAGTGAAGGGATGAGGCTTCTATATAAAAAAACACAGTTTACACTCAAACTGTGTTTTTTCGACGTATAATGCTTTATCAACATCTCTTTTTATTCTTTAAAATCTGCAACAGAACCAGGCCCCTCCTCAAAGTATAAATTCCAAGGGAGGACCGTTTTTTAATTTACTTATATACGTACAGCTGTACCACTTACAGCAACCATTAACATTCCATCACGTACAACTTCGTAATCTACGTCAATACCAACGATAGCGTTCGCACCTTTTTGTTTTGCAAGTTCTTTCATTTCGTCCATTGCAATATCACGAGCGTCTTTTAGCTTACTTTCATAAGCACCAGCACGGCCACCGACAACATCACGAACTGAAGCGAATAAATCGCGGACAATGTTTGCGCCCATAATAGCTTCACCATTTACAATATCAATATACTCAATAATTTCTTTACCTTGAATTCCAGAAGTTGTTGTTACAATCATGACCGACACTCTCCTAATAAGTTGTAGTTTTGATAAGATTTCTTATGCCTTAGAAAAAGTGGTTCTGGTACCCAAAATACTCGATAGAAACATAGAGTATTTTTGCATCAAAACCTTCAATTACATATGTCTTGTTATGACATATGCAATTAAATAAAAGGAATAAAATTGTTTAACATATGTATCGCTATAACATATGCAAGGGATCTATTAGAAATAAGATAAGCCGCAGTAAGCATCACCGTGCCAGGTAAATATATAGCAAGATCCGAAAGTTGATTTGAATGAAGACCTGCAAAAATTATAATCGAAACGATGGATGCAATAGCAGTACCAACATATTCCGAAAAATGATTCACTAATATATGACGAAATATGATTTCTTCAATTATTGGCCCTATAATCCCAAATAGAAGTAATGTGAATATAATAGGCACCTCTGCGCCCCTTGTAAGGACCTGTTCTTGGTTCTCTGGCTGACCTATGTTTAGAAAATGCATAATAGAATTTTCCACAATTACCATAAGTAAAACCACCATAGGAATGCTTACTATTTTCAAAATTGTTTTCTCTTTAAAATAAGTAAAACTTTCAATAATTTCTTTCCTAAAGAAAATTATTCCTACAATAGCAGGTACAGTCAAACCGATGGCACTAAGAGCAAATTCTGATTCAACTAAATTACTGTTAGTTAAAAGTGATAGGCCAAATAATATGAACAAGCCAATTTGGAGTAGTGCAAACATTGTATAAACTATTAGCATAATAATTTCTTTTTTATTCATTTTTATAAAGTTCACTTTATTGCCCCCGTAATTAAATTACCTATAATCTTTGATTTTTCTTTCTGCATAACGTTCTCCTTCTAAATATATTTATATTAAAAACCGGACGGTTCGGTCTGAATCGAAATCTAATGATACTACAAGTTTCTAGTTTTTTAAACCCTTTTAACGAAATCAAAATGGTAAAAAGCAAATATATTTATATCTCAGTTGCTTTGTTACAATTTAATTCCAATAATCATTAATGATTAATCTTTTATAGAATGAAGTGAGAGTGGGGTGGTTCAAACACTTTAGCTAAACATATTAATAAAAATTATATATAATAATCATAGTCTATACGTTAAAATTAACTATATATTTTTACACCTTCTACAATTGTAGGTGAAATTAGTTGTATAACAGGACTGAATTAAATAATTGGACATGTTAATTTTGACAGAAAATTTATTTGAATGATATAGATAATACAATTTGATTACCTCTTTTCAAACTGTATTGTTTGAGGTTCACATAATATAGGGATGGATAATATATTTTTGTTCCAAACTTATTTATACTTACAAAAAAATTCAAGAAAATAGATGGTAAATATCACCTGGAATATTAAGCTCGTTTTTATTAGGAGGATTACAAAGTATGACTAAAGTTGATAAGATTAAAGAAAAAATTATTGAAACATCTTTATATTTATTTAATACTAATGGGATAACTCGCACATCCATACAGGATATAATGACAGCTACTGAACTACCTAAAGGATCTATTTATCGTAGATTCAAAAGTAAAGAAGAAATTGTCCTTGCTGCCTATGACAAAAGTGGTGAGATTATGTGGAGTCATTTTCATAAAGCAATGGAAAATAAAAAGACAGCAATTGATAAAATCCTTGCAATTTTCCTTGTATATCAAGATGCAGCTAATAATCCTCCTATTGCTGGAGGCTGTCCATTACTTAATAGCGCAATTGAAAGTACTGGAGTATTTCCAGAATTACAAAAAGCAGCAGCAAAAGGTTATGATGATACAGTAATGTTAATGGCTTCTCTCATAAAAGAAGGAATAGAGAAACAAGAACTTAAAGAAGATATAGATATTATATCGCTCGCTTCTTTTCTTGCATCTTCAATGGAGGGAGCTATTATGGCAAGTCGCGTATCTAACGATAATATACACCATCATTATTTTATTGAACAAATAAAACATCATCTTTTCACTTATTCTAAATAAGTGAGAACTTGCAGTGTTTCCATCCGATTTTTATAAACTTAAATTGAATAAATACCCCTTATGAACAGTATCTTTTGTTTATGAGGGGTATTTGAATAGCTTTTTAGACGATATTCATGTTTCTTATTGAACGGCTTTGTTATCGTTACTACAGAAAAAGCAATAAAGAATTACATATAAACCGATTTATATGTTTTAAGTGTTTCTATATTGGGTTTGTAAATCTACACAATAAGGTTTCATTGTATATAATAAGTGGAATAGAAGTTTAGTTAGATAAAATCCGGTAGTCGAATTTTTTTGCATAAAGCTGTATAATGCTTGTAACGAAAGGGAAATACAGGAAGGGATTTGTAATGAGTTACTATGGAAAAAGATAAACAACAATTAAGCGTTGAAGTTGCAAGATTATATTATCAATCAGATTATAGTCAGCAAGAAATTGCTAACAAATTAAATATTTCAAGACCGACGATTTCTAGATTGTTAAAGTACGCGAAAGAAAAAGGGTTTGTTCAAATTAGCATCGCCGATCCATTTGCGGATTTAGATAACGTTGGGAATTTACTGAAAGAAAAGTACAACTTGTTAGAGGCACATGTTGTATTTTCTCCAGTACCGGAATATGCAACGATTACAGAGTATATAAGTAAATATGCTGCTGAGTATATGGAAAAGACGGTTAAAAACGGTGATATTGTTGGTGTAAGCTGGGGCATGACTATGTATGAAATCGCTAGAAAAATCGTACCGCAACATGTAAAAGGGGTAGAGGTTGTCCAGCTAAAAGGTGGTATTAGTCATTCAAGTGTAAATACATATGCGAATGAGACGATAGCTTTATTTGCAGATGCTTTTCAAACGACGCCAAGAAATCTACCTCTTCCAGTTATATTTGATAATGCAGTGACAAAAGAATTAGTGGAGCAGGATCGACATATTCATCACATTATCGAAATGGGAAAACAAGCGAATATTGCAATTTTTACTGTAGGAACAGTGCGAGACGAAGCGTTATTATTCCGATTAGGTTATTTCGATAAGGATGAAACAAATTTACTCAAAAAACAATCGGTCGGTGACATTTGTTCACGTTTCTTTGATGGAGACGGAAATATTAGTAGCGAAGAAATCAATAAGCGTACCATTGGAATTGAGTTAGAGGAACTGAAATTAAAGAAACGCTCTATTTTAGTTGCAGGTGGTAATAGAAAAATAAAAGCAATTGATGGTGCGTTACGTGGCGGGTATGCGAATGTATTAATTATCGATCAGCATACAGCAAAAGAACTGTTACATTATCAAAAAGGTTAGAAATAAAAGGAGTTCTCAAAATGTTAATTTTGAGAACTCCTTTTATTTTGTTATGTATGAATGATAGGAGTCTTTTTTGAACACAATTTGCCTTTTTAAAAATAATTATGGATATGGAGATACATACTACCATTGTTAACATAGAAAATTTGATTATATAGGAACTGTTCTTTGTTAGAATGCGCTTTATTTACTACAAGAAAATGCTTTTTAAAAAAGAATGAACAAAATTTCAAAAGTGTATTTACATTTGTTCAACTAAGAGTTAGAATGAAGTTGTTAAAAGATATGAGGAGTGAAGATAATGAACATTGCAAAGTTAATTGACCATACAATTTTAAAAGCTAATACTACTAAAGAAGATGTTATGAAAGTAATCGAAGAAGCAAAGGAATATAAATTCGCTTCTGTTTGTATTAACCCAACATGGGTAAAATTAGCGGCTGATGAACTAGCTGGACATGATGTAGACGTTTGTACTGTAATCGGTTTCCCATTAGGAGCAAGCACTACTGAAACAAAAGCATTTGAAACAAAAGATGCTATCGCAAAAGGTGCAACTGAAGTTGATATGGTAATCAACGTAGGCGCTTTAAAAGATGGCGATAACGAATTTGTTGAAAAAGACATTTATGAAGTAGTACAAGCAGCAAAAGGAAAAGCTCTTGTAAAAGTAATCATTGAAACTTGCCTATTAACAGATGAAGAGAAAGTACGTGCTTGTGAATTATCAGTAAAAGCTGGTGCTGATTTCGTAAAAACTTCAACTGGATTCTCAACTGGCGGAGCAACTGCTGAAGATATCGCATTAATGCGTAAAACAGTAGGACCAAACGTTGGTGTAAAAGCATCTGGCGGTGTTCGTACACGTGAAGATGCAGACAAAATGGTAGCTGCTGGAGCTTCTCGCGTTGGAGCAAGTGCTAGTGTTGCAATCGTATTAAATGATGCAAAAGGTGCTACAGATAACTACTAATCGATAAAAGCTTAAAGCAATAGATATACGTTTAAAGTATATCTATTGCTTTAATAATTGAAAAAAATGTAAGCGGATACGAATGGGAGGAAACGGCTTATGAAATACTTAATCGGTGTTTTTGGCCTCGTATTGATTTTAGGTATCGCTTGGCTTGCTAGTAATGATAGAAAGAAAGTCAAATATCGTCCAATCATAACGATGGTTATATTACAATTCATTTTGGGGTTTCTATTATTAAATACAAGTGTAGGGAATATATTAATTAGCGGAATAGCAGATGGTTTTGGAGAGCTATTAAAATATGCCGCTGACGGTGTGAATTTCGTATTTGGTGGATTAGTAAATCAAAAAGAGTTTTCGTTCTTTTTAAGTGTATTAATGCCAATCGTATTTATATCAGCCTTAATAGGTATTTTGCAACATATTAAAGTATTACCTATTATTGTGAAATCTATCGGTCTAGCATTAAGTAAAGTAAATGGAATGGGGAAACTAGAATCATATAACGCTGTTGCATCTGCGATTTTAGGACAATCTGAAGTATTTATTTCAGTTAAGAAACAACTAGGGTTATTGCCAGAGAAAAGAATGTATACATTATGTGCATCAGCAATGTCTACAGTTTCTATGTCTATCGTTGGATCATATATGGTGTTATTAAAACCACAATATGTTGTAACCGCTTTAGTGCTTAACTTATTCGGTGGTTTCATCATTGCTTCTATCATTAACCCATATGAAGTTACTGAGGAAGAAGATATGTTAGAAGTACAAGAAGAAGAGAAGAAGACCTTCTTTGAAGTATTAGGGGAATACATTATTGATGGATTTAAAGTTGCGATTACAGTAGCAGCTATGTTAGTCGGTTTCGTTGCTCTTATCGCATTTATTAATGCAGTATTTAAAGGTGTAATCGGTATTTCATTCCAAGAAATTCTTGGTTATGCATTTGCACCATTTGCATTTATTATGGGTGTACCTTGGCATGAAGCAGTTAATGCCGGAAATATTATGGCAACAAAATTAGTATCAAATGAATTTGTCGCTATGACAGATTTAGCACAAGGAAACTTTAATTTCTCAGATAGAACGACAGCGATTATCTCTGTATTCTTAGTTTCATTTGCAAACTTCTCTTCAATTGGGATTATTGCAGGGGCAGTTAAGAGCTTAAATGAAAAGCAAGGGAATGTAGTCGCAAGATTTGGTTTGAAATTACTATTCGGTGCAACATTAGTAAGTTTCTTATCAGCAACAATCGTTGGGTTATTATTTTAATAGATTTATATAATATAAAAAGGAATGGTGATTGTAATGAGAATGGTAGATATTATTGCAAAAAAACGTGACGGCAAAGAATTAACGACTGAAGAAATCAAATTCTTTATTAATGGATATACAGACGGAAGTATTCCTGATTATCAAGTGAGTGCGCTTGCAATGGCAATCTTCTTTAAAGATATGACAGATCGCGAACGTGCAGATTTAACGATGGCGATGGTTGAGTCTGGAGAAACGATCGACTTATCAGCAATTGAAGGAATTAAAGTAGACAAACATTCAACTGGCGGTGTTGGTGATACAACAACATTAGTATTAGGACCGTTAGTAGCTGCTTTAGATGTACCAGTAGCAAAAATGTCTGGTCGTGGTTTAGGACATACAGGCGGAACAATTGATAAATTAGAAGCGGTAGAAGGATTCCACGTTGAAATTACGAAAGAACAATTCATTGATATTGTAAACCGTGACAAAGTAGCTGTTATTGGACAAACAGGAAACTTAACACCTGCAGATAAAAAGATTTATGCATTACGCGACGTAACAGGAACTGTTAACTCAATTCCTTTAATCGCAAGTTCAATTATGAGTAAAAAAATTGCAGCTGGTGCTGACGCAATCGTACTTGATGTAAAAACAGGTGCTGGTGCATTTATGAAAACAGAAGAAGATGCAAAAGAATTAGCACATGCAATGGTACGTATCGGAAATAATGTAGGACGTCAAACTATGGCTGTTATTTCAGATATGTCACAACCACTTGGTTTTGCAATTGGTAACGCTCTAGAAGTGAAAGAAGCGATTGATACGTTAAAAGGTGAAGGTCCAGAAGATTTAACAGAATTAGTACTCGTATTAGGAAGTCAGATGGTCGTACTTGCGAAAAAAGCAAATACATTAGAAGAAGCTCGTGAAATGCTAATTGAAGTGATGAAGAACGGAAAAGCAACTGAGAAGTTTAAAGAGTTCTTAAGCAATCAAGGCGGAGATAGCTCAATTGTAGACAATCCAGAAAAAATGCCACAAGCGAAGTATGTAATTGATGTACCTGCAAAAACTTCAGGTGTTATTTCTAACATTGTTGCAGATGAGATTGGTATTGCAGCTATGTTACTTGGTGCAGGTCGTGCAACGAAGGAAGATGAAATCGATTTAGCAGTAGGATTAATGTTACGTAAAAAAGTTGGCGATGCAGTAAAAGAAGGCGAGCCTTTCGTAACAATCTACGCAAACCGTGAAAATGTAGAAGATGTAAAAGCAAAAATTTATGAGAATATTTCTATAGCTGAAACAGCAGTGGCTCCTAAATTAGTTCATACAGTTATTACTGACTAATCATCATTTCATTTACTTTGAGGGGGAAATAATATGGATAAGAAAAAATATATTGAAGAAGCAAACAAGATGTTATCGAAAGCGTATATTCCGTATTCTAAATTTCCTGTTGGCGCAGCGTTAGTTACGAAAGAAGGGAAAATCTATACTGGTTGTAATATAGAAAATGCTTCTTATGGTTTATGTAACTGTGCAGAAAGAACAGCAATATTTAAAGCGGTATCAGAAGGGGAGCGCGATTTTAGTTACTTAGTTATTACAGGAGAAACTGATGGACCGATTTCACCATGTGGTGCGTGTAGACAAGTAATTGCTGAATTCTGTGATCCGAAAATGCCTGTATTACTAACGAATGTAAAAGGTGATGAAAAAGAAGTGACTGTTGAGCAATTACTTCCAGGTGCTTTCACAATTGACGATTTAAAATAAGTTAAAAAGCCATTTTGCAATTATTAATTGCAGAATGGTTTTTTTTGTTCATATTCCGTTCATAAACTTTGCGTAAAATGATTGCAGCGAATATGGAAAGTTTACAGCAGGAGGAATATAATGAAGAAATTCTATAATGCGGCATGTAGTTACTTATTGGTTTATGATTTTGCTAAAAAAGTCATTTAAATAGATAGGAGTGGAAAGTATGATAGCACTTTTATCAAGTGTCGTAGCAGTTTGTATGGCTGTTGGGGTAATGTTTCTACGTTTTAAAGCAGCGAAAAAGCCGGTAACGAAAAAGAAAATTATATTGCCGCCAATTTTTATGAGTACAGGCGCAATGATGTACTTTTTACCAGAGTTTCGATTAACATCGTTAGAAATAGTCGAGGCAATTAGTATAGGGCTTATTTTCTCTATTTTTCTTATTAAAACAACTAAGTTCGAAATAAAAGGCGAACATATATTTATGAAACCGTCAAAAGCATTCATATTTATTTTAGTAGGCTTATTAGCTGTACGCGTGGCATTAAAGTCATATTTAAGCCAATCAATTGATTTGGCAGAGTTAAGCGGAATGTTTTTCTTACTTGCATTTGCGATGATTGTGTCGTGGAGAATTGCGATGTATCGCTCGTTTACTAAATTAGAAAAGACAATAAACAGAGCTGGAATTTCTATATAGGAAATCCAGCTCTGTTTATGTTTTATTAAAATTCTTTAGCTCGGAACTCATTTGCTTAATTTTAAACGTATTTGAGCATCTTGTAATGCAGCAGGTGTAACGTTAAGACCATTTTGATCAACAATTTTTGTGTTTAATAAAATGGAATCTAGGCTTCCACGAAATGTTTCTGTATAGTTTTGACGTAACATTTGTTGTTCTTGTTTTTCATCAACTGTTAATCCAGTTGCTTTTTCTTTTTTTGACAATTCGTTAATACGGAATAAAATGTTTTTCATTTGATTCACCTCTAGTTAGATTTAATTATATTAGTTACTTACTAATATATAGTAATTTTAACGCTTAATTTTTATTATGTCAACACCATCTAAAAGGTTAAAAATTGACGAAAAATTATAACAATAATAAAATGAATAACAGAGGACAATTAGCTTTACAAGCATACATAGAACACTAGGGGGATATTATGAAATCAACATTTTTCGCTCAAAATAGAGAAAGACTAACGAAAACATTACCTGATGAATCCGTTACGATTTTATTTGCGGGACAAGCACCGCATATGTCAGCTGATGCACATTATAAATTTGTACCGAATCGTAATTTTTACTACTTAACGGGAATCGATGAACCAAATGTTATTTTTATGCTGAAAAAGTTTGGGAATAGTGTAGAAGAGACACTTTTCATTGAAAAATCAGATCCAGTAATGGAAAAATGGGTTGGGAAGACAGTTTCTAGCGAAGAAGCAGAGGGAATTTCAGGTATAAAGAAAGTTGTATATTTAGATAGCTTTGAAAAGACAATGTCAAATATACTTTTTACAGAAAATGCGAAGCATCTATATTTAGATATAGAACGTCGTGATTGGAATGGTACGGAGACAAAAACATTAGCATTTGCTAAACATGTAAGAGAAAAATACCCACACGTAACAATTGGTAATGTATATCCGAACATTTGTGAATTACGAGTATTTAAAACAGAGGAAGAAATTGAAATTATTAAAGAAGCGATTGCTGTAACGAAAGATGGTATTTACAATGTGTTAAAAAATGCAAAAGCAGGCATGATGGAGTATGAATTAGAAGCTCAATTTGATTTTACACTGAAATCATCTGGCATTAAGCACCATGCGTTCAATACAATTTTGGCGAGTGGGAAAAATGCTACAGTTCTTCATTATGAAGATAATGATGCACAAATTCAAAATGGTGACTTAGTATTACTAGATTTAGGTGCTCAAAAAGACTACTATAACGCTGATATTAGTTATACATTCCCGGCAAATGGAACATTCTCTAGTCGTCAAAAACAAATTTATAATATTGTATTAAAAGCATTAAAAGAAACAACAGCGCTTATTAAGCCAGGATTAAAGTTCGCTGCATTAAATGAGCATACAAAAAAGGTACTGGCAGAAGAGTGTAAAGCAATTGGTTTAATTCAAGAAGATGAAGAGTTATCAAAATACTATTATCATGGTGTCAGCCATTTCCTTGGTTTAGATACACATGATGTAGGAACATATAAAGATAGAATGTTAGAAGAAGGTATGGTTATAACAATTGAACCTGGTCTTTACATTGAAGGAGAATCAATTGGAATTCGTATTGAAGATGACATTCTTGTAACGAAAGACGGGTATGAAAACTTGTCAAAAGATATCATTAGAGAAGTTGAAGAAATTGAAGAATTTATGAGTGTAAATAATGAACATGTAAAAGGAAACCAAGCTGTAGTTAAATAATAAAAGAGTCATCACTAATTTATTTGAACTTTATCTCGAATCGTGGACAATTAAAAAATCCATGATTCGGGATAGGGTTCTTTTCTTCGAAATACTAATCTTTAATTATTAATCCTAATAAAGTAGCAAACTGAACAGCTTGATATGTTGATACTTTACATCCTCTTAAATCGTTCACTGAAACTGTAAGTGTATCAAAGGTAGAAGAACTAATATCTATCCCCTTCAGTGATGTCTGATCAAAATTAGCTTCATCAAGACTACATAATTGGAATTCAACTTTTTTAAGTTTACAGTCAAAAAAATCTGCATTATTTAATGAAGTTTCATTAAATATAATTTTTTCTAGTTTAGAATTTCCAAATGCTGCTAAATTCAAAATTGAATTCTCAAATTTAACATTTCCTAAGCTAGATTCTGTGAAATTTACTCCGATTAATTTACTATTTTTAAATTCGACTCTGTGAACAGAAGAATTGCTTAAATTAACATTTGATAAATCACAGTTTTCAAAACAAACATCTGTAATATCAATATTGCTAAAGTCTGTATTAGTGAATTTACAATTCTTTATCACTGCATCATACAATCGCACTCTATCTACACATTCATTTTCAAAAGTGGAGTCTATAATTTCACAGACTTCTAATGTTGGATCTTCTTCATAAAAAATATCTTGAAAATTCTTTGAAGATAACTCTGGTGAAATTTTTGGTCTATCAATTTTCATCGTATATCAATCCTCTTCTATTTGATATATTTGTGTAATTTGAGTCCATTGTCTGTAAAGAACATTAGTTCTTATTATACAAAAATCTAAGTTCTTTTGTGAAGAGCATTTTAGCTACATTTTTCTTATTTAATAATAGCAGTGTTATTGTTTCTTAAGAAATAACGTCAAAACAAATACGAGAACGGCTAATATAGTCGCTACAAGGAAAGCATTATGTATTTCTAAAATATTCGCCTCTTGTAATGTCTCCGCTTTTAGTAATCTTCCAATTAGCTTACGTAAGATCTAATTACATCTCCTTATTTTCTTGAAAATCAACCTCTATAATGATTTCGAAAAAGAAAAAGGGGGGATTTTCCATGAAGCGATTTGTATTAGCAGTCATTACAGTCTCTGTAATATTTTTAATTGCTGCCTGTTCTGTGACGACAAATACAACAAATGATCATAAAAATATGAATGATAAAAAAACACTACAGACTGAAACAGCTACAACACCATTGAAAGTTGAAAAAGGACCAGAAGTTACTTTAATAGCGAAAGAAGAAAAGCAAAAATTAAGTAACGGTGTTATTGTTCCAGTCTGGACATTTAATGGCTCATCTCCTGGTTCAGAAATTCGGGTGAAAAAAGGTGAAAAGGTGAAAGTGACATTAAAAAATGAATTATCTGCACCAGTATCTATTCATTGGCATGGATATCCTGTCCCAAATAACATGGATGGAATTCCAGGCGTGACACAAGATGCAGTTGAACCAGGAAAAAGTTTCACTTACGAATTTGAAGCGAACGTACCAGGAACGTACTGGTATCACTCGCATCAAGATTCTGTAAATCAATTAGATAGAGGTTTGTATGGAGCGCTCATTGTAGAAGATACAAAGGAAAAATATGATAAAGATTACACATTAATGTTGGATGAATGGGTTACAGATAAAGAAGAAATGAATAAGCAGTTAAAAGAAATGACAAAAGGGCAAATAGGTAATAAATCTAAAGGTAATGAAAATGGGGAAAAGAATGATGATAAGAACGGCATGGCTCATTCTGATATGAACATGGGCAGTGATAAAAAAGACTCTAGTAATATGGAAGGAATGGACCATGGAAATATGAAGATGGAAGGTCATGATATGAGTATGTACGACTTATTCACAATCAATGGAAAAAGCGGTGATTTAGTAGCGCCATTAAAAGTGAATAAGGGAGATAACGTTCGTCTTAGACTCGTCAATGCTGGTTATCTATCACATGATATACATGTTCATGGCCATGATATAAAAGTAATTGCGACAGATGGTCAACCAATAAACGATCCAAAAGTTATAAAGGATAAAGTAATTTCAATCGCACCGGGTGAACGTTATGATATTGAATTTACTGCTAATAATCCTGGGAAATGGTATGTTGAAGACCATTCGAAAAATAAAGGTGCAAAAGGAATGAAAGCTGTTATTGAGTATGATGGCAGCAAAGAGATG
The DNA here is from genome assembly GCF_057924895.1 of Bacillus sp. LH1. Classification (NCBI taxonomy): domain Bacteria; kingdom Bacillati; phylum Bacillota; class Bacilli; order Caryophanales; family Bacillaceae; genus Bacillus; species Bacillus sp. LH1. Next base: position 1,877,806 of record NZ_CM175007.1, read on the forward strand.
AAAGATAAAGCAGACGAAAAAGAAAAATTACCGAAAGTAGATATAATGAAATATGGTACTAAAAAATTAGGTAGTTTCACATTAAATCAAGAGTATACTGCCACATATAATATGGACTTAAATACGCAAATGAATGGAAATGAAATGGTATATACAATTAACGGAAAGGTATTTCCGGATATTGACCCAATTCAAGTAAAAAAGGGTGATTTAGTAAAAGTGAAGTTGGTAAATCGTTCTAAAATGGATGATCACCCAATGCATTTACACGGACACTTTTTCCAGGTGTTGAGTAAAGATGGAAAACCGATAGAAGGTTCTCCAATTGTGAAAGATACATTGAACTTAAAACCGGGAGAAGAATATGAAGTAGCCTTTGTAGCAGATAATCCGGGCGATTGGATGTTCCACTGTCATGATTTACACCATGCTTCAGCTGGGATGGTAACAGAAGTAAAATATACAGATTACAAATCGGATTATGTTCCAAACCGAAACATTCCTAATAAGCCAGAGTAATATTAAGCAGTTATCCTATGGATAGCTGCTTATTCATTTTTGTTGCAAGTACTAATGTATGTGTTGATCATGCCCGGATGTAGGTGAGGGAGTATGATTTGGGAATGTCGCGAATACGGCAACGATAATTACTACACTAATTGAAAGTAATAACAAAAAACGCTGTTGGATAAAAGTAGAAAAGTTCTCCGATAATAATTGAATCACACAGGACATAGTAATCGTTATAGTAAGTAAAAGGCTAATGAACAATATACTATGAGCTTGTTGAGCGTTTAACATTTCTGTAATCATTGCTCCCATCATACTTGCCATTAATCCAGAGAACATTCCTTCTAAAGCAGTATATAGGTGAAAACGTAGACCGATTGAGAAACCGATAAAACCACTAATTAAAATACCAAGCAAAGTAGAATATAGTAATTCCTCCTTAAAGAGAATGCCTAAGTAAAAACCAATACTTAAACCGATACTCATACTAAAAGACATAATAAATACCATATACTCCATTAGGGTACCCTTACGTTTGGAAATATAGGATGTAATAAGAATCGAAGTACAGCAAAGTGTTAAGGTAGTTAACGTATAAGCAAACATTATGATACCTCCTTGTCCTATCGTTCATTTCATCATATGTTTATATGGAGGGTACTTATGCTTATTAATATCTGCATATTATCTGCACAATTTCATAGATGTAGGCAAAGAGACGTTTGATTTTTTAGGGCGTCTTTTTTAATTATAAGCATGTGAAAGAAATTGTTATATTATGAGTTTCTATTGTGAAGCCATAAAGAATAAGCGTATAATATTATAGGTCTCCCATTTGCGAGACAAACCGCGAATGATAAATAAGATTGTTGTTTTATCATCGCTTCTAAACATATAGACAATGAAAGTAACACTGGAATACAGATAGGGAGTTATAAAATGAAATTAATTATTGCCGAGAAACCAGATCAAGGGTTGGCTCTTGTTTCACAGTTTAAATATCGCCGGAAAGATGGATATTTAGAGGTAGAAGCGAATGAGTTATTTCCAAATGGAGCGTACTGTACATGGGCAATTGGTCATTTGACGCAGTTATGTAATCCAGAGCATTATCACGCAGAGTGGAAAAAATGGTCACTTAATACATTACCGATGATTCCAGAACGTTTTCAATTTGAAGTAACAAAGTCAAAGTATAAGCAATTTAACGTTGTGAAACAGCTGTTACATAATCCACAGGTAACAGAAATCATTCACGCAGGAGATGCTGGGCGTGAAGGGGAACTGATCGTACGAAATATTATTAATCTTTGTAACGTGCAAAAGCCGATGAAACGTCTATGGATTTCATCTTTAACGAAGCAAGCTATTTACCAAGGATTTAAAAATCTACTTGATGAATCAGATACAATTAATACGTATTACGAAGCATACACAAGATCTTGCGCTGACTGGGTTGTTGGTATGAATGCATCACGTGTCTTTAGTATTTTGTTAAAGAAAAAAGGAATGAATGATGTATTTTCTGCTGGTCGTGTCCAAACACCAACGTTAGCATTGATTGTAAAGCGAGAGAAAGAAATTGAAAACTTTAAGTCAGAGCCTTTCTGGGAAGTGTTTGCAACCTTTAATATAGAAGGAAAGAAATATGACGGAAAATGGGAAAAGGATAATGAATCCCGCTTAAAAGATCCTGATATGGCGAATAAAATTGCGGCATTTTGCCAAGGGAAACCGGCTGTTGTGAAGGAAATGAAAACGGAGCGTAAAGAGTTTCAGCCGCCGCTTTTATTTAACTTATCATCACTGCAAGCAACGGCAAATAAAGCCTTTAAGTTTTCACCGAAAAAGACGCTTGATATAACGCAAGCACTATATCAAAAAGGGATTGTTTCTTATCCACGTTCAGATTCTAACTATGTTACACAAGGAGAAGCAGCGACGTTCCCTGATATTTTACAGAAGTTGAGTCAGTTTGATGAATATAAAGGCTTATTACCGGCTCCGGTTGAATCCATTATGAATAACAAGCGTTATGTAAATGAAAAGAAAGTAACAGATCACTACGCAATTATTCCGACAGAGCAAGTTACAAACCCAAGCAGACTATCAGGTGATGAAAAGAAAATATACGATATGATCGTAAGAAGGCTTATTGCAGCTCATTATGAAGTTGCAATCTTTGACTATACAACGATTGTAACGCTTGTAGATGAACGTGCTGAATTCATTTCAAAAGGAAAACAGCAAATTCAAGAAGGTTGGCGTAAAGTTATTTTCCAAGACGATAAAGATGACGAAACCATTCTTCCAATTGTAGCTGAAGGCGAAGAAGGAAAAGTTGTAAAGGTGAAAGTGAAAGAAGGAAAAACACAGCCACCGAAGCGCTATACAGAAGGACAACTTATTACGTTAATGAAAACAGCTGGTAAGTATTTAGAGAATGAAGAGCTGGAGAAAGTATTAAAGAAAACAGAAGGTTTAGGTACGGAAGCGACTCGCGCAGGTATTATTACGATGCTGAAAGACCGTAAGTATATAGATGTAAAGAAAAACCAAGTGTATGCGACTGATAAAGGAAAAGTATTAATTACCGCAATTGGTGATAAAATACTAGCTTCACCAGAAATGACTGCGAAATGGGAACAACGTCTTGCGGAAATTGGTGAAGGTACAGCTTCACCAGCTACATTTATGGAACAGACGAAAAAGCTATCAGCTAAAATTATTGAAGATGCAGTGGAAATGTCTGAGAAGTGGGATTTCACTGGACTACATGTTGAATCGATTGAACGAAAAGGATCGAAATTTACAACGGGTAAAAAGGTTGGTAGCTGTAAAAAATGTGATGGCGATGTAATTGATAAGTCAACGTTTTACGGTTGTTCTAACTATAATACAACGCAATGTGATTTCACCATTTCAAAGAAGATATTAAGTAAAACAATTTCGCAAAAGAATATGACAAAGCTCTTAAAAGGTGAAAAGACTGATTTAATTAAAGGCTTTAAAAAGGGCGAGAAAACGTTTGATGCGAAATTAGAGTGGAAAGATAATAAGATTAATTTTGTATTTGAGAATTAATTTGTTAAAAGAGCATGACATAAAACTGTCATGCTCTTTTGTTTTTCTTTTATATAAAATTTAACGATAAAAAAAATCCTTTAAATAATAATTTTTTATTGTAAAACGATAAAACTTGTATTAAAATCAAAATCATAATAAATGAGTGAGGTGCTTTTGTTAAAAGGTAACAACCTTATTTTTAAAATTAGAGGAGGTATAACTATGAACATTAACAATTTGATTGTTAAAAATATGGATAACCCCCATGAGTTGGAGAAGATGTATAGAAAAGATCCGAAAGCTTTTAAAAAAGCATTCTCACAAGCATGGGACCAAAACCCTGATTCTCAAGTTCTAGGTGCTTGGTATGAAAGGTTGCATTTCAAGGAGAAAGTAAATAAAGAAAAAACATCTTTGTTTCAAAAAGGTTTCTTATTCATGGGCCTTTTAGCTATTCTGGCCGGCATAAGCACCAGGATCATTTTCCACTTTGTTGAGCAGGAAGCAATTGCTCCAATTAACTTGGCTTTTGGTGTAATTCCCTTTATTGCTGCTTATTTTGTTTACAATAATACTCCGAAAAAAAGTATTATTTATTCCCTTGCAGCGTTGTTCCTAATTTCCGGGTATTATCTTAATACGCTGCCAGTAAATTATAAAGACAGTACCATACTTGCGTATTTACATCTTCCTATATTTTTATGGGTCTTAGTAGGGCTTGCATTTACAGGAAATGAATATTCAAAAGGCAGTACAAGATTAGCCTATATTAAATTTAATTTAGAATATTGTCTTCTCTACGGGAGCATGGCAGTGAGCGGAATGATACTTGCGGTATTCACCATGCGTTTATTTAGCTTTGTTGACTTAGATATAGGAGAATTCTATTTTAGTAATGTTGTTTTATTTGGAGCAGCGGCTCTCGCTATTGTGACTGCATACTTAGTATCAATGAATCTTAAGCTTGCTAAAAATATTACACCATACATATCTAAAATTTTTAGTCCTCTCGTCCTGATTACCTTGCTTATCTATCTTATAACGGTAATTTGGATCGGGAAAAATCCATTCTTGGATCGCAATTTCCTAATGGCCTTCAACGGAATACTGCTTGGCGTATTGGCTGTTACTATATTTTCTATCGTTGAGAGTGACTCGGACGAGAAAAAGAACATTTCAGATTATATAAATTTTTCCTTAATTGTTCTGGCGCTTATTATTGACACTGTCGCATTGTCAGCCATAGTATTCAGACTTTCTTCTTACGGGATTACACCTAATAGACTTGCTGTTTTAGGAGTAAACATACTGATTTGGGCAAATCTCATTTGGATTATGTTTGCCTATATGCGTTTCTTGCAAAATAAATCAGGACTAAAAGCTATCCAAGATGCCGTTACGAAGTATTTGCCAATATACGGACTTTGGGCAGCTTTCGTTATATTTACGTTTCCTATCATTTTTAATTAGAAAGGATCTGTTAATGCGGGAGTGGTGAGGGCTAATAATCATTGGGGGATGAACAAAACCCCCAATGATTAAAGTTTCACTTTATTACAATTGGTATTATTACGTTTGTAGTTTCGGTAATTTCATTTGTATTGATAAATAAGAAGCAAGTGTTGTATGTAATCTTTCCATAATAAAAACCGTCCCAAAATGGGACGGTTTTTATTATGCGTATTGCCGTTTTTTCTTAATAAGCAACAAAACTTGTGAAACAAAAGCTAGTACCGGTAACTCAATCAACGGTCCAATAACGAGTGCAAGTGCGATAAGAGGCTCGTCTGGAAAAGCTGTTACAGCGATAGCGAGTGCAACAGGTGAGTTTCTTGCTAACGTTGTTAAGCTTAGACTTACTGTATCTTTGTAAGATAAATGCATGATGCGCCCGATAAATTGTCCTAGTAAGAAATTAATGATGAAGAACAATAGAACAGGAACGAGTAATAATAAAACGACATTCATATTTTGCAGTAAATATTTACCTTGTGATGCAAACATCGCTACTATTGCTAAACTTAAAAATACAATTTGAGCAGAGCTGAAAAACGGAATGAGTTTATTCTCGAGAGTTTCAGCTTTTTTCATTTTATTCATAATGAACTTTGTAGCGTGTGCAAGTATAAATGGTAAGACGATTACGATAACAATACTTTCTACTAAAACAGAAATCGCTACAGTTTTCATGACACCAGCAAATAAAAATAAATAAATGGGAAGGAGCAGTACTTGCAAAATTAAATTTACAGGTAAAATTGCAGTAGAAAGTGCTACATTACCTTTCGCTATTTCAGTAAAGATTAAGTACCAATCTGTACATGGAGTAACCATTAACATTATAAATCCAACCCAAAGTGCTGGATGATCGGAAAGAAATAGTGCTCCTAACCCCCAAGCGAGTAAAGGTGTCCATAAGAAGTTAATAGTAAGACTTGTTCCAGCAAATTTTAAATTGCGAAATCCGTTTTTTATTTCTTTTAATGGAATGCTGAGGAATAATCCATATAGCATGAAAAATAAGAAGGGGACAATAAATTTGTCTGAATACGTATGTATCATATTAAATTGTCCGAGTACGATGCCGCATGTAACAGCAAAAAGAATAATAAAAGTTTGAATCTTTTCTATAGTGCTCATGAATAAATCCTTTCTATATATGAATTTTCCTCTCAAAGTTTATTATACAAGTAATAAAGATGTATTTGGTGTTCAATTGTATTTTAGTTAATATTTTTAATTTGAGATTTTATTTTTTATCAGAAGTTACTTGACTAAAGTAAGTGACTATATTACAATCACTTACATAAGGTAATTAAATAACAAAAAGTTGTGATAGCGTAACTTAAGGTATCTATTGGAACTTTTTCTTAGAATAAGAATTTTTATGATGATGAATAATGAATATGAAAAGAAAGATTAGGTGAAGAAAATGGGACTATTTAGCTCATTATTTGGTAAAAAAGAAGAAAATACGAATGTAGAGGGGAATAAAAAAATGTCAAAAGTATTATTTGTAAAAGCAAACGATCGTCCAGCGGAGCAAGCAGTTAGTTCAAAAATGTATGAAACATTTGTAAGTACTTATAAAGAAGCAAATCCAAATACAGAAATTACGGAATTAGATTTATTTGCATTAGATCTTCCTTATTACGGAAATATCGCGATTTCAGGTGGATATAAACGTAGCCAAGGCATGGAGTTAACTGCTGAAGAAGAGAAGGCAGTTGCTACAGTAGATCAATATTTAAATCAGTTTTTAGAAGCTGATAAGGTTGTATTTGCATTCCCATTATGGAACTTTACAGTACCAGCGCCATTAATCACATATATTTCATACTTATCTCAAGCTGGAAAAACGTTTAAATATACAGCGAATGGCCCAGAAGGTTTAGTTGGTGGTAAAAAAGTAGTTGTGTTAGGTGCTCGTGGTTCAGATTACTCTTCAGAGCAAATGGCTCCTATGGAAATGGCAGTTAATTACGTAACAACGGTACTTGGATTCTGGGGAATTACAAATCCAGAGACAGTTGTAATTGAAGGACACAATCAATATCCAGATCGTTCACAACAAATTGTTGAAGAAGGTCTAGAAAACGTTAAAAAAGTAGCAGCAAAATTTTAATTCATGATAGTAAATGGAAAAACCAACATGGATGACCATGTTGGTTTTTTAGTCTATTTTTCATGTTAAAAAATGTATATTTATAAAATAAAAGAAAAGTTCGAAAATAGTATTGCAAAATATTATATAGCAAACTATAATGAGTTCAAGAATAGTTGATACTTAAATTAAATATTCAGAAAATTCAATTAGTTAAAATTGGAAAATGAGATAAGGAAACTTGAATGGGGGTTATATTATGGCGAATAAAGTACCGTTTTCGTTCATAGTAGTTATTGGATTAATGTTATTTGCACTATTTTTTGGAGCGGGAAATTTAATTTTCCCAGCGATGCTTGGTCAATCAGCAGGAGAGAATGTATGGATTGCTAACGCTGGATTTTTAGTAACTGGTGTTGGATTACCATTACTAGGTGTGCTAGCATTTGGTTTTTCAGGTAAAGATGATTTGCAGTCGTTAGCTAGTCGTGCTCACCCAGTGTTTGGGATTGTGTTTACAACAGTTTTATACTTAGCGATTGGTCCGTTATTTGCAATACCGAGAACAGGAAATGTTTCTTATGAAATTGGTCTTAAACCGTTTATGCCAGAAGGAGTAGGTTCTACACCTTTAATTCTTTTCACAATTATATTCTTTAGTATCACTTGTTTTTTTTCGCTAAATCCCGCGAAAATTGTCGATATTGTTGGAAAAATCTTAACACCAATTAAGTTGACTTTCATCGGTATTTTAGTAATCGTTGCTTTTATACATCCGATTGGAGATATGCAAGCACCAGTGGAAGCTTATACATCACATGCATTCTTTAAAGGATTCCAAGAAGGATACTTAACGATGGATACGCTTGCATCATTCGTATTCGGGATTATCATTATCAATGCTATTAAAGAAAAAGGTGCGAAAACGAAAACACAAATTATGGTCGTTTGTGCAAAAGCGACAATTATTGCAGCATCTATTTTAGCAATTATCTATACAGCACTTTCTTATATGGGTGCTTCAAGTGTTGCAAAGCTTGGACATTTAGAGAACGGCGGAGAAGTATTAGCGAAAGTTTCTAACTACTATTTCGGATCATATGGCGGAGTATTATTAGGATTAATGATTACAGTAGCTTGTTTAACAACTAGTGTGGGACTTGTATCAGCATGTTCTTCATTCTTCCATAAGTTATTCCCAAATGTTCCTTACAAAGCAATTGCAATCACGCTATGTGTATTTAGTGCAATTGTTGCAAATGTAGGATTAACACAGTTAATCGCAGTTTCTGTTCCAGTATTAACAGCAATTTATCCACTAGCAATCGTATTGATTTTCTTAACATTCTTCCATTCATTATTCAAAGGAAGAGCTGAAGTTTATCAAGTGAGCTTAATCGTAACATTTATCATCAGCTTATTCGATGGATTAAGTGCAGCTGGAGTTAACATTGAAGTAGTAAGCCAAGTGTTCACTAAATTCCTTCCGATGCAGGAAGTAGGATTAGGCTGGATCTTCCCAGCGATTATCGGTGGATTTATCGGATATGGACTTAGCATTTTAAAAGTGAAAAACCAAGTTCAACCAGCAACTAGAGCGGATAAGAAAATAGGTTAAATAAAAAAAGTTATAGAACTTGTTTCTATAGCTTTTTTTGTTACTATTAATAATGAGAAAAAATAAAGTAGTAGGGGAAATAAAATGAAAAAAACAATTGATCATATCGGAATCGCAGTTCGTGATATAGATAGTACGATACGTTTTTATGAAAATGTGTTACTAGGAACTTTAATAGATCGTTACGTAAGTGAAGCTCCTGGTGTGGAAAGCGAAGTAGCCATTCTTGAAGTGGATGGAGATAGAATTGAATTACTTGCACCGACGAATAATACGACATCTCCAATTGCCCGTTTTATTAAACAAAAAGGTAAAGGTGTTCATCACGTTGCGTATCGTGTCGATGATTTAGATGTGGCTCTAGAAGAGTTAAAAGAACAAGGTATTCGGACATTAGAGCATACACTACGCATTAATAAGCACGGTAGAAGGTTAATTTATCTTAACCCAGCGGATACTGAAGGAACGATTATCGAGTATTGTGATTATCCGGAAGAGAAATAGAAGAGGGATATTTTTTTAAAGGTGTTACGTAATAACGTAATACCTTTTTATTTATGTATTTCACATTTTCTTCACAAATGATTCACGATAACTTTTCTTCTTTGATAACTTACATAAATATATTTTATGATATAATAACAATCGACTTTAAAAATGTAAGTTGCATCTATCATAATAGTTACTATTATATTGGAAGTTTAGAGGTGGAAGAGAAATAAAGAGTTATACTTTCTAGAAGTTTATATTTAATCAGGTTAATATTTTGCCCAGAATCAAACTTTGGAAGTTAAAGTAATGAAAATAGAGCAATGAGGAAGAAAGAAGTGAAATGAGTGTGAAAGTAATGAGAAGATTAGGGACATGGCTATTACTTGTGTGTGTGCTTATCATATTGATCCCGCAAAGTGCATCTGCTCATGCGTACGTTGTGAAATCAAACCCTACTGAAAATGAAACATTGAAGAAAGCACCATCTGTTGTGAAAATCGAGTTCGATGAGGACATACAAATCTCAAGTTTTAATACATTGTACGTGAGAGATACATCAGGTAAAAGGGTCGATTTAAAAGATGCTCATATTGATAAAAAAAATAAAAAGCTATTAGAAGCTGGATTGAAAGAGAATCTTAAAAATGGTCTCTACTCTATTCAGTGGAAAGCTATTTCAGCTGATGGACATCCCATTCAAGGAGTTATTCCATTCCGTATTGGATTAGCGGAAGCTGGAGCAGATGATATACAAGTAGAAGAGATGGGATATGTTCCGCAAATTGATATGATCATGGAACGTGGAATTTTATATACAAGTTTCTCACTATTTATAGGAGTGCTATTCTTTAATCTTATTATGTATAAAGGGAATGCAACCTCGGTTCGATCAAGGAGTAAGAACATAATATGGATTTCCTTATTAGGGATATTTACTAGCTTGTTATTCAATCTACCACTGCAAGCGAAAATAAATGCTGATGTTTCATGGCTAGAAGCATTCAATCCTTTACTATTAAAAGAAACGTTACAGCTTTCTGTTTTTAGTTATGTTTGGATTACTCAAATGGTTCTCATTAGTTCGCTTATAATCGTTACGTATTTTGCGATGAGGCGTGAGAAGCTATCGTCTTTTAAAGTATGGAGTATTCCAATAGTGCTGTTTATTGGAATACTTGTTATGAAAGCATTTAATAGTCACGCATATGGTTTAAAGTTTAAAGATATTGCTGTTGTTATGGATTTTTTACATTTATTCGCAGCTTCATTATGGATTGGTGGTTTATCGTCTACTATTCTTCTGTTACGTAAAGAGGATAACAAATGGAATATGTATTGGGATATGATTAAGCGTTTTTCACCGTGGGCAACATGCGCTGTCATTGTGATTTTAATAACAGGTCTTTTTAACAGTACATTTTTTATTCCAACAATCCACTCGTTATTTGATACGAAGTATGGATTAGCTTTACTAGCAAAGATACTTTTATTCGTTTTCATGGGGATATTGGGAATTATTCATTATGTGAAAGGGAAAATGAGAGCGGAGCAAGGATTAGGTGCTACGGTGAAAGTAGAGTTTATCATTGGAATTATCATTTTCGTCATCGTAGCTTTTATGACAAACGTACAAACACCACCGATGCCTCCTACTGGACCTTTTACAGAGAGTAAACAATTAGATAATGGATATGAAATGACGCTAAATGTAAGTCCTAATAGAGTAGGACAAAATATATTCCATATTACTTTAAAGGATGAGAACGGACAACCCGTTACTGATATGGAACAAATTATATTAACGACTCAATCGTTAGATATGAATATGGGAAAAGGATCATTTAAAGTTTCGGCAGTTTCACCGGGAGAATATGAAGCAGAAGGTATGTATATTAACATGACAGGAAACTGGAATATACAAGTACATGGATTAACGAAATCGCTTGATAGCTTCGATACGGATTATAAATTTATTGTAGGTGGCAGATAAAGTGAAACTTTAAGCAGCCCTCATCAATTGGGCTACCCGGCGAATAGCGGGATAAAGAGTAGGGATAGATAAAAAGGAGCTAATTGAAAATGGAACGTATAAAAAAATTAGGAACAACAATGATCGCAACAGCAATTACAATGGGAATGTTTTCGTTACCTGTTAGTGCGCACGTTACTGTGAAGCCAGCAACTTCTGACATCGGTTCTTGGGAGACTTACACGATAAAAGTACCAGTTGAAAAGAATATAGCAACAACAAAAGTTACACTGAAAATACCGTCTGGTGTGGAATTCCAACAGTATGAACCAGTGCCAGGGTGGAAAATGGAAGAGCAGAAAGATAATGCCGGAAAAGTGAAAACTGTAGTATGGGAAGCAATAGGAGAAGGGGTTTTACCCGGTCAGTTCCAGCGATTTACTTTCGTCGCTAAAAATCCGGATAAAGAACAAAAAATAGCTTGGGATGCATATCAACAATATAAAGACGGAGAAATTGTTGAATGGACAGGCGATGAGAAAGCTGAAAAACCGCATTCACTTACTACAATTGCAAAAGGTACGTCATTAACAGGAGAACATGGTGAAGTATCTAATGTAGAAAAGAATGAAGGTACTAGTAATATGCAGTTGATAGCAATTGTTTTATCTATTTTGGCAATTGTATCTTCGGTAGGTGCGTGTGTTTTTGTAGTGCGTCGTAAAAAATAAGATATAAAAAAGAGCCTACAAATAGTAGGCTCTTTCTCATATTTATTTCACTTCAACCTGCTGCCTTACAGCAAGTGTTTTCGGCTTTATATTTACAAAACAAATGCTCACAACAATAAATAATAGGCCAATAAATAAGCTCATTGTAATGGCTTCATGTAAGAAGATTGAACTTACAATAATAGCGATAAGGGGAATAAGGAATGTATAAGCCCCTACTTTACTCGCTTCACCAGCTCCAACGAGTGTGAAGTATGCAAGCCACCCCATTGCAATAACAAAGAATGAAATAAAGAGTAGTACACTAACAAATGGCATACTCCAAGCAATACTAGACCAACTTTCAAATTCTGAGCCAAATCCGATTAAACAAAGACCACCGATAAGAAGCTGAATTGTTACCATCCAAATGGCATTAACACGGTGACCAGTCTTCTTAATGAATACTGTGCCAAGTGCCCAGCCAATAGCGCATCCTAACGCGAGAAGGATTCCAATAACAGAAATATGTCCTGTTAAACTGCTTGAGCTAATAACACCTACACCAATAAATCCAAGAACAAGCCCGAAAATTTTCAAGCCGTACATTGATTCTTCAAGCCATATCCACGAGAAAATACCGAGTAAAACTGGTTGTAGAAATACAATGGCGGAAAATAACCCAGCAGGCATATATTGAAGACCAACAGTTTGTAACCCGTAAAATATAATGATGTTAAGTAAAGAAGAAATAACATATAAATGCCACGTTTCTTTTAAATGTAATTCTTTATATTTGGGTAGAGCGAAAAGGAGTAAAATGAATCCTCCAATTAAAGTTCGAACGCCTGCAAATAAAACGGGTGGTGTATAATGCAGGGCAAACTTAGATAAAGGCCAATTGATTCCCCACATGAAAACGAGAAAGGTAAGGATTATGGCCGTCTTAGTTCGAGAAAGCTGTGTCACGGTAAGACCTCCTTGTTGTTATTCATTTCACTATGATATGATATCGAATGTAATAAATAAAATGAATCTTTTTTATAAGGAGTATAAGTGATTAGTTATGACTATTACACAACTGCAAGTATTAATAAAAACTATTGAGTTAGGTAGTTTTACGAAGGCTGCCAGGGTGTTAAATATGACGCAGCCAGCTGTAAGTCATGCCATTTCAAGTATTGAGTCAGAGTTAGGAGTTACGATTCTTATACGTGATAAACGACAAGGATTACTCGTTACGGATGTAGGAAACAGAATTCTTGTACATATTAGAGAGATTTTGAACGGTGTAGAGAAGATTGAACAAGAAGTTGCGATGGAGAAAGGACACGAAGTGGGGACGATTCGAATTGGGAGTTTTCCGAGTGCTTCTGCACATTTCTTACCGAAAATGATAAACCATTTTAAGGAGAAGTATCCGAGCTTAGAGGTCGTTCTTTGTGAAGGAACAATTAAAGAAGTTGAAGATTGGTTAATATCGAGGGTTGTTGATATAGGAATTGTTATTTTGCCTAATAAAGAGATGGAGATTGTCCCGTTAACGAAGGGAAAAATGGTTGCTATCTTAAGAGAGGATCATCCTCTTTGTAAGAAGGACTCTATTACAATTCGTGATTTGGAGAATGAACCGATCATATTATGTAAGGGCGGATACGAACCACCCATCATTGATATGTTTAAACAAGCCAACGTACCACTTCGGGCTGAGTATGTAATTTCTACCGTTACTACAGCTTTAAATATGATTCAAGAAGGATTAGGCATTGCAATATTAGCTGAATTATCTTTAACGAATTTACCACAGAATGTGCAAACGAGAGAATTGGAGCCGCAAGTATGGAGAGAAATTGCTTTAGCTGTTCCTTCATTAAAGGATTCTTCAATCGCTGTACAGCTATTTATTGAAGAATTTCAAGCGCTATTTGCAGAATAAAAAGGGGTGTCTCATATATCATAATGGGGCACTTTTTAATTTACTTATAAAAAATCTATGAAAAGGATTGACTTATTTTTTGGTTGTAACTATAATGATTACATCGAGGTGGTGATTACGATGAAAATTAGTAGCCGCTTTTCCATAGCTGTTCATATTTTATCTATTTTGAAAAACAATCCATCTTCACTTTGTACTTCAGACTATATGGCTGAGAGTGTCAATACAAATCCAGTAGTCATTCGTAAAATCATGTCGTACTTGAAACAAGCTGGCTTTGTTTACGTAAATCGTGGACCGGGTGGCGCGGGATTACTAAAGGATTTACATGAAATCACATTGTTAGATGTGTATCATGCAGTGAACGTAGTCGAAGAAGACAAGCTATTTCATATTCACGAGCAACCGAATCCAGATTGTCCAATTGGGGCGAATATTCAAGCGGTGTTAGAAATTATTTTAATTCAAGCACAATCCGCGATGGAAGAAGTTTTGAGAAATATTACGATGGGGCAGTTGTTTGAAACTTTGCAAGAAAAAATGAATGCTTAAATAATATTTATATTTTTTTATCATTAATGTAACTGATTTGATTACAACGATAAGGTAAGGTGTAAAAGTTATGACTGTAAAAATGAAAGTATACTCAGATTTTATATGTCCGTTTTGTTTTTTAGCAAAAGGTCCATTAGATGAGGTAGCGAAAGAGAAAGATGTAGAGATTGAATGGATGCCATTTGAATTACGTCCAAGTCCATATTCAAAAATAGATCCATGGAATGAACCAGAAAAATTAGGTTCATGGGATGCTTTCATTCTTCCGACAGCGAAGAAGTTAGGAATTGATATGCGCTTGCCACGTGTTTCACCACATCCATATACACATTTAGCTTTCGAAGGATGTCAATTTGCGAAAGAACGTGGACTAGGTAATGAGTATCATCACCGCGTATTCACAGCATTTTTCCAAGAAGAGCAAAACATTGAAGATATTGATGTGTTAACAAAATTAGCGGTAGAAGTAGGACTTCCTGAGGCGGAATTTAAAGATGCTTTAGTAACTCGTAAATATAAAGAAAAGCATCAAGAAGCAATTCAACACGCATATGATGAAGCGAATATTATGGCTGTTCCAACTGTCATGATTGGAGATGAAGTCATTCAAGGGCTTGCTAGTAAAGAAACACTAGAAAGGGTCATTGATAAAGAAATTGAAAAGGATAAAACAAATTCATTTGAAGGTATGCAATGTAATACCGATGGATATTGCTAATTTGCTTGTTATGAAATAACAAAATAAATTATAAAACAAACATTTGGAGGAATTAAAATGTCAGCAACTACAACAAACTTAAAAGAAGCAATCGTGAACCGCCGTTCAATTCGTAAAGTAACAAAAAACGATGCAATTACGAAAGAAAGAATTGAAGAAGTGTTAAAAACAGCTTTACACGCACCAACATCTTTCAATATGCAAAGTGGTCGTATGGTTGTATTAATGGATGGAGAGCATGAAAAGTTTTGGGATATCGTTAAAGAAACACTAAGAGCACGCGTACCAGCAGAAAACTTTGAAGCGACTGTAGAAAGACTAAAAGGCTTCCATGCAGGTGTAGGAACAGTTCTATTCTTTGAAGATCAAGCAACTGTAGAAAAAATGCAAGAAAATGCCCCATTATACAAAGATCAGTTCCCATTCTGGTCTCATCAAGGAAATGCGATGTTACAACATACTGTGTGGATGCTATTATCTGCTGAAGGAATTGGGGCGTCATTACAACATTACAACCCAATCGTAGATGCTGAAGTGAAAGAAACTTGGAACATTCCGGCAGAGTGGAGCTTAGTAGGTCAAATGCCATTTGGTGAACCAAACGAACAACCAGCAGAAAGAACGTTCTTGCCTACTGAAGATGTAGTGAAATTTTATTAAGAAATACAATATGTAACGAGAAGGAAGCTGTGCTTAAAAACAGCTTCCTTTTTTGTAGTGGTGTTAATTTATGCGCATTTAGGGAAGAAATATAAGAAATAATACGGTGAGAAGGGAATTAGAAAAATGAATGATGAGAAAAAATATACAGTGGTAGGTACTGATGTTGAGGAAGTAAAGCGTTTAAATAAAAATTCAGGATTAACGTATAATCAAGTGAAAGAAATGTTAGCAAAGCAAATGCAAAAAAAGAAGTAATTAGATTGAAATCTTTCATTTTTTCATTTAGCATTTTGATTGGAGAGAGTTAAGTAAAAGGTAACTCTCTTTTTTGTATAGCTAAGCATCTTATAGAGTGGAGGAAGCAACATGAAGAAATGGGTAAAGGTAACGCTGTCTATCACTGGAGGCATTGTCTTATTAGCGTGTGCCGGCGGATATTACGTGTATAAAAATTATTTTCCAAAGGAACCTGAGCGTATTGTATATGATAAAGAAAGAGTGCTACAACCGATACATAATCAGCTTAAAGGAATCAATATAGAAAATGTAAAGATAAAAGAAAGAGAAGTCGTAAATGCGACTGTAGATGAGCTTCAAAAAATGATTGATGATGGAAAGTTGTCATATGAAGAATTAACGAGTATTTATCTCTTTAGAATACAAGAACATGATCAAAATGGAATAACATTAAATTCTGTTACAGAGATAAATCCTAATGCGATGGAAGAAGCAAGAAAGTTAGATCAAGAGCGGGGTAGAAACAAAAATTCGAATTTATATGGTATTCCTGTCGTTGTAAAAGATAATGTACAGACGGAAAAAGTGATGCCGACTAGTGCAGGAACTTATGTATTAAAAGATTGGATTGCAGATCAAGACGCAACAATTGTGAAGCAGTTGAAAGAAGAAGGAGCATTTGTTTTAGGAAAAGCGAATATGTCTGAGTGGGCGAACTATTTATCTTTTACAATGCCAAGCGGGTATAGCGGGAAGAAAGGACAAAATTTAAACCCGTACGGTCCGATTACATTCGATACTTCAGGATCAAGTTCAGGATCTGCTACAGTAGTTGCAGCAGATTTTGCGCCGCTTGCAATTGGAACAGAAACGACGGGATCGATTGTTGCACCAGCGGCGCAGCAATCAGTAGTTGGGTTACGTCCATCTTTAGGTATGGTAAGTAGAACAGGAATTATTCCATTAGCTGAAACTCTTGATACAGCAGGACCTATGGCAAGAACAGTAAAAGATGTAGCAACGTTATTTAATGCAATGATAGGTTATGACGAAAAAGATGTTATGACAGAAAAAATGAAAGATAAAGAAAGAATTGATTATACAAAGGATTTATCAATAGATGGATTAAAAGGGAAAAAGATAGGGCTTCTTTTTTCTGTAGACCAACAAGATGAAAATAGAAAAGTAGTAGTAGAAAAAATTAGAAAAGACCTTCAAGATGCAGGTGCGATATTAACTGATAATATCCAGTTAAGTGCTGAGGGTGTAGATAATTTGCAAACATTAGAATATGAGTTCAAGCATAATGTAAACGACTATCTTTCACAGCAAAAGAATGTACCGGTAAAATCGTTAGAAGAGATTATAGCGTTTAATAAAAAGGATAGTAAAAGACGAATAAAATACGGACAAACATTAATTGAAGGGTCTGAAAAATCTGCTATAACGAAAAAAGAGTTTGAAAACGTAGTGCAAACGAGTCAAGAAAATGCAAGAAAAGAGCTAGATAGGTATTTAGTAGAAAAAGGTTTGGATGCTCTAGTTATGATTAATAACGATGAAGTCCTTCTATCAGCTGTAGCTGGTTATCCGGAATTAGCGGTTCCTGCTGGATATGATAAAAATGGAGAACCAATCGGTGTAGTGTTTGTAGGGAAACAGTTTGGTGAAAAAGAGCTTTTCAATATTGGATATGCGTATGAACAGCAGTCCAAAAATAGAAAATCACCTAGTTTATAAAAGATTATATGAAAAATAACTGCCACCGAAATTATGTTGGTGGATTCCAGTTAAACGAATCTAACAATATGAAAAGAAAAAAAGGATTCTTCTCAATTAGTAAGAAAGATTGTCTATAGGAGTTCATAAAATGTAATATATTCAATTTCCATCCATTGAAGGGGGAGGTTAATTCTTAATGAATGAAGTAAAGAGTTTCTTTCGAAGTAGAGGGTTTCAACGGTTTCTCGTTTTAATAATAGTAGCGCTTGTATTATACGCATTAAAAAGTATGATTAATTTAATATTAATTACGTTTATACTGACGTTTTTAATGGATCGATTTCAACGTTTTATTTCAAGAAAATTGAAAGTAAACCGGAAAATTGTTATTGCATGTTTATATATAATACTAGTTTCCTTTATAGGCACAACATTATATAAATATTTACCTGTGCTGACGATACAAATTTCACAATTAATTTATCAATTTAAACTGTTTTTTCAAAATCCACCTGATAATGAAATCGTTAAATATGCACTTTCGACAATTAATGGGATGGAAGTATCAAAATATATAGAACAAGGTGTAGACGTCATATATCAATCAATAGCAAATATAGGAAAGGTAAGTTTACAAATATTATTATCTCTAATTTTAAGCTTATTTTTCTTATTAGAAAAAGAGCGTATTATTACATTTACATCAAAGTTTAAAGATAGTAAGTTAAAAATCTTTTATGGAGAAATTGCATATTTTGGTGAAAGATTTGCAAGATCGTTCGGCAAAGTAATTGAGGCTCAGTTTTTAATTGCCGTTGTAAATTGTATTCTTACTGTCATTGCATTAATCGTTTTAGGATTTCCACAGCTACTTGTATTAGCTGTTATGATTTTCTTACTAGGGTTGATTCCTGTTGCAGGTGTGATTATTTCTTTGTTTCCACTTTGTATCATTGCTTACAACGTAGGCGGAGTTATGTACGTAGTATACATACTCGTATTCATAACAGTAATCCATGCTCTTGAAAGTTATTTTTTAAATCCGAAGTTTATGTCTGCAAAAACAAATTTACCAATATTCTACACATTTATGATTCTTATCTTCTCAGAGCATTTCCTTGGAATATGGGGGCTTATTATCGGGATACCAATCTTTATCTTTTTATTAGATGTACTTGATATAAATAATGAGGATGCGATTAAAAAATAAGAAATGATAGAAAATCACTAAAAAGTCATAGGAGATAATGAAAATAAAAAGCAATCCAAAATAAATTGGATTGCTTTTTATCTTAATTAAAGAACCGGAGCCATTGTTTCTTTCAATACTTGAACAGAGTGGTCGAATTTTAATTCTTCATCTTCACTTAATTCAACCTCTAAAATTTCACGAACACCGCCGCGATTTAAAACAGCAGGTACCCCGATATAAACATCTTTTTGACCGTATTGACCTTCTAAGTAAGCTGATACAGTTAATACACTATTTTCGTCGTTTAAAATTGCTTTTGTAACACGTAGAAGTGACATACCGATACCATAATAAGTTGCGCCTTTACGCTCAATAATATGGTAAGCTGCATCACGGACGTTTATGAAAATTTTGTCTAAATCTTCTTGATTATACGTGTTGTCTTTTTCAAGCAGTGTTTGTAGTTTTTGGATACCAACGGAAACATGGCTCCAAACTGGAAGTTCAGTATCGCCGTGTTCTCCGATAATATAAGCGTGAATGTTGTGTGGACCAATATCGAAGTACTCACCTAACATATAGCGGAAACGAGCAGAATCAAGCGTTGTACCAGAACCGATTACACGTTCTTTCGGTAAACCAGATTCTTTCCAAGTTACGTAAGTTAAAATATCTACAGGGTTTGTTGCGATTAAGAAGATGCCATCAAATCCGCTATCCATAATACTGCGAACGATTTGTTTGAAGATTTTAGCGTTTTTCTCAACTAAATCTAAACGTGTTTCGCCTGGTTTTTGTGGTAATCCAGCTGTAATAACTACAAGGTCAGCATCTTTACAATCTTCGTAGCTGCCTTTCCATACTCTAGTTGGAGCTGGTGCGAATGGAACAGCATGACTTAAGTCCATTGCTTCCCCTTCAGCTTTTGCCTCATTTACATCGACTAAAACAAATTCTTCAGCTACAGCCTGGTTAATCATGCAGTAAGCATAACTACATCCAACTGCTCCTGTTCCTACTAATACAACACGGTTAATACCTTTTTTCATTTCAAAATTCCTCGCAATTTCATTGATTTTATTATGTAAGATAATACGTCTTACTTCTATAGAGTCATATCTAGTTTATTACATTTTATAAAAGATATTCAAGTATTTGAAAATGTATCCGTGCAAATCCGCGAACAAAACATAGGAATTCAGTGAACCGAATATAATTCAGTAAAATCCTTTGTAAAAGGGGAAATGGCATGGGGAATCCATTAGCAATGGAAGAAATGCTTCATATTATTCATGCAGGGCTTGTTAAAAAGAATAACCCAAAACGGATTACGATTGCAGGTGCAGGGATTTCTGGATTAGTTGCAGGTTCTTTATTAAAAGAGGCTGGGCACGAAGTAACGATTATAGAAGCAAATAACAGAATAGGTGGCAGAGTGTATACGATTCGGGAACCATTTAGTGTGGGTTTATATTTTAATGCGGGACCGATGAGAATCCCTGACACCCATAAGTTAACCTTAGCGTATATTCATAAATTTAAACTACCTTTAAACCTTTTTATAAATAAAACTTTTGCAGATATCATTTATACGAATAACATTCAAACGAGATTGAATGTGTTTGAAAATGATCCAAGTGTACTTGAATATCCGGTTTTGGATAAAGAAAGAGGAAAAACGGCAGAAGAGCTAATGATTGAAGTATTAGAACCAATACTAAATTACATTAAGAAGGATCCTGATAAAAACTGGCTTATCGTTGAAAAAAAGTATAAAACGTATTCGCTTGGTTCATTTTTAATGGAGTATTATTCAGATGGTGCGATAGATATGATTGGGGTACTTCTTGATATGGAAGCTTATATGGGAATGTCCTTAATTGAAGTATTACGTGAAATGATTTTCTTTACTTCAACAACGAAATATTATGAAATAACTGGTGGAATGGATAAGTTATCGAATGCATTCTTACCACAATTAAGGGAACATATTTTAATGCCGTATAAGGTTGATAAAATTATACAAGAAGATAATAAAGTAATGTTACAAGGAAATCATGAACAAACGTTAGAGCAATTTACAATAACAAGTGATTTTGCTATTATTACAATTCCATTTTCAGCGTTAAGATTTGTAGAAGTTCAGCCATACTATTTATTCTCTTATTTTAAAAAAAGAGCAATTCGTGAATTAAATTATATTGCTGCAACTAAAATTGCAATAGAGTTTAAAAGTAGATTTTGGGAGAAAGCGGGACAGTGTGGCGGTAAATCTATTACTGATTTACCGATACGGTTTACATACTATCCGAGTTATGGCATTCATACTTCAGGACCAGCTATCGTTATAGCAAGTTATACGTGGGCAGATGAGGCGTTAACATGGGATAGTCTCCCGCAAAGAGATCGTATTCGTTACGCATTAAAAAATTTAGCGGAAATATACGGTGACATCGTCTATAGTGAGTTTGTCACTGGAACATCTTTTAGCTGGAGTAAAAATCCGTATTCTTGCGGTGCATTTACAGCTTTCGAACCAGGCCAAGAGCTCGAGTTATTTCCGTATATTACACCACCATCTGGAAAAGTACATTTTGCAGGAGAGCATACGACATTAACACATGGATGGATGCAAGGGGCGATTGAGTCTGGAGTTAGAGTTGCATATGAAGTAAATGAACAGTGAATCTCTTATATTTACAAATGGTCATTCTTTTAATAAAATGATAAATATAAATCGTAATTATTACGCTTTGAATACATTTGAAGTAAAGAAATGGATGGTCGGTTGAATGAATAAAGTGGAGATTCATATATTAGGTGGTTTTTTAGGTAGTGGAAAATCAACATTATTACAAAATTTATTGTTAGCAGAGAAAAAGAAGAATAGAAAAGTTGCAGTATTAATGAATGAAATTGGTGAATACTCAGTAGATACAGATATTATTGGAAAAGAGAATGTTTTAAGAGAACTTCTTAAAGGATGTATTTGTTGTACGTTAAAAGAAGAGCTTGAAATACAATTACATTCGTTATACCAACAAGAAAGACCAGATGTAATTTATATAGAAACGACAGGTGTTGCGCATCCAATTGAAGTGTTAGACGCGTGTGTCTCGCCAATTTTAGCTCCTTTTCTGGAAGTGAAATCAATTGTAGTCGTTTTAGATGCAGTAAGGTGGTTAAATCGAAGTATATTAAGTGCAAATGTACAACAGCTATTGCATGAGCAACTGAAATTTGGTAGTCACATTCTTGTTAATAAAGCAGATTTACTAACAGATGAAGATAAGAATACAGTATTTGAAGAAGTAAAGGCAATAAATGATCATGCGAAAATGTATGAGACAAAGTATTGTAATATATCTTTAAAAGATATAGAAGAAGCAGAATTTCCAAATGATGAGGAACACGAGACACTACATGTCAAACAGCATTTACATATACAAACAATGACATATCAATTTACGAAACCGATTGATCAAGACAAATTATATGAATGGCTTTCGAATTTACCAGATAGTATTTATCGAGTGAAAGGTTTTGTGAAATTCCATGGAGATAAATACCCTCACCTATTCCAATATTCGTTCGGAGTACCAACTTTATTAGAACAAGACTTCGGTTTCCCGACAAACTTAGTAGTAATAGGAGAAGGACTAGATAAGAAACAATTGGCTGAAGGGTTAGAGAAAGTAGAACTTAACTCTAATTAAGGGGAAAAGACTAACTTAAAAATAAGTTAGTCTTTTTGTATGGTCATTACTGAAATGAAACAGTATTTTCAATTGGATTGCAGAATATATATTGATTGTATGTCCGTTTCCATTACATAGGAAGGTGATTATATATTTGTGCCGAATGTAGAGGGTACTACAAGAGTTTTCCATTATCTATCGAATTAGTTAGTCATGATTACGGACAGGGGATTTTGGCGTGTTTGATTCTATCAGAAAGTAAAGCATGGGGAGGATCACAATGTCGATGAAAAAACGTAAGTGGCTAAAAACAATGTTTACTGGTTGTGTTTTAGGTTCGTTATTAATAACGGCAGCTTGTTCAGGAAAGAAAACAAGTACAGAGGATGAAAAAACGATTAAGGTAGGAGTCCTTGCTTCTTTAACAGGACCGCTAGAATCGTATGGAAAACAAACAGTGAACGGATTTGAATTAGGGTTAGATTATGCAACTGGTGGAACTGGGAAAGTAGATGGGAAAAAGATTAAGTTTGTTGTAGAAGATACAGAAACGAAAGCGGATGTAGCAGTTAAAAAAGCTACGAAGTTATTAGAAGAAGAGAAAGTTGATTTTTTAGTTGGATCGTCTAGTTCAAGTGATACGTTAGCGGTTTTACCACTGGCTGCAGAATATGAAAAGATTATGGTTGTAGAACCGGCAGTTGCGGATAGTATTACCGGGAAGAACTGGAATAAATATATTTTTAGAACTGGAAGAAGTTCCTCACAAGATGCGATTGCAGGAGCAGCAGCAATTGCGAAAAAAGATGTAAAGATTGCAACATTTGCCCCAGATAACGCTTTTGGTCGTGAAGGGATTGCTGCATTTAAAGCGGGTGCGAAAAAATTAGGTGCGAACATTGTGAATGAGCAATACGCGGATACAAATTCAACAGATTTTACAGCGAATATTCAAAATATCATTAGTTCAAAACCAGATTATTTATTTATCGTTTGGGCAGGGGCAAATTCACCTTGGAAACAGTTGAAAGATATGAATGTGGAAGCGCAAGGTATTAAAATTTCTACAGGTGCGCCAGATATACCAGCATTAAAAACAATGGATGCATTAGTAGGTATGCAAGGTTTTTCTGTATATTATCACACACTTCCAAAAAATAAAGTGAATGATTGGCTAGTTGAAGAGCATAAAAAACGTTTTAATGGTGCAGTGCCAGATTTGTTTACAGCAGGAGGAATGTCAGCAGCAATTTCTATTGTAGAAGCCTTAAAGAAAACAAAAGGTGATACAGATGTAGATACCTTGATTAAGAAAATGGAAGGAATGGAATTTGATACACCGAAAGGAAAGATGAAGTTTAGAGAGAAGGACCACCAAGCGATGCAGACACTGTATTCTATCACATTGAAAAAGCAAGACGGTGTTGATTATCCGGTGCCAGTGTTAGAGCGAGAATTAACGATGAAAGAAACAGAACCACCAGTTCAAAATAAATAGACTGAATTTTCTGTTGTTTTTGTATAAAGAGGGGGGACTCTCTTTATACATATTTCTTTCATACTCACGGCTTTAAAGGGAGGGATTTCGTGACACATTTGCTAGAGACGAAAAATCTTAGTGTATCTTTTGGTGAACATCAAGTTATTAAAGATGTAAATTTAACTGTCCAAAAAGGAAAGCTCATTTCTATTATTGGGCCAAATGGTGCGGGGAAGACAACGTTATTTAATTTACTAAGTGGACAGATTTCACCCACAACAGGTGAAGTGTATTTTAAAGGGCAAGATATTACAAAACTATCGATTTCAGATCGAACACGCTTAGGAATCGGTCGCTCTTTTCAGCTTACAAACATATTCCCAGAATTAACGGTACTTGAAAATGTCCGTTTAAGTGTTCAATCATTCGTACAAGATTACTATAGTTTTTTCCCGAGTTCAGCAAAATTAAAGCAACAAGTTGGAGAGGCGAGACGTTTCTTAAAAACAGTATTACTTCATGAAAAAGAGAACGTATTAGCGAAAGATTTGGCACATGGAGAGAAAAGGAAGCTAGAACTTGCGATGTTATTAGCTTTAAAAACGGATGTGTTATTACTTGATGAGCCGACGGCAGGTATTTCGGTTGAGGAAGTCCCTGCTATATTACAAGTGATTGAAAATATTAAGAAACATCCAGAGAGCACAATTGTACTTATCGAACACAAAATGGATATGATACTAGGTTTGTCAGATCATCTTATCGTTTTATTTCATGGAGAGTTATTGGCTGAAGGATTGCCAGAAGAAATTATGAAAGATGAGCGTGTACAAAGTGCTTATTTAGGGGGATTATATAGTGGCACTATTACAAGTGAATAATATAGAAACGTATTTAGATCAGTTTCATATTTTGCAAGGAGTATCTCTTGCTGTTGAGAAAGGGACGATTACTGTACTGTTTGGTAGAAATGGGGCAGGGAAAACAACGACATTACGTTCAGTGATGGGGTTTCACCGCATTGCAGATGGTGAAATTTATTATGATAGTGCAAAAGTGAGTGGATTACCTACACATTTAATTTCAAGGAAAGGAATAGGGTATGTACCAGAAAATCAAGGTATTTTTCATGATTTGACAGTAGAAGAAACTTTCGCTCTTGCTAGGGGAAAAGGTGAGGAAGTAGAAGGGAAAATAGAGTGGATGCTGGAACTATTTCCGGATTTAAAGCAGTTTTGGAATAAGAAAAGTGGGCTCTTGAGCGGAGGGCAAAAGCAAATGTTGGCTATTTCAAGAGCGTTTATTAATAGTGATGGATTATTACTTATTGATGAACCGAGCAAAGGGCTATCCCCGATAATGGTGGAGAAATTAATGGTAGCTATTTTGAAGATGAAAGAGAAAACAACAGTTTTACTTGTTGAGCAAAATTTTATGATGGCCAGTCAAATTGGCGATTATTTTTACATTATGGATAACGGACGAATTGTTCATAACGGTTTTATGAATGAATTAAAAAAGGATAAGGAAATGTGTCATAAATATTTAGGAATCTCTTAACATGAATCCGAGGTGAAAAGGATGGATGTGTTAATCAATTTATTTGTAAATGGGATTTCAACAGGGATGCTCATTTTTTTGTTAGCATCAGGTCTTTCACTTATTTTCGGTTTAATGAGCGTTTTAAACTTTGCACACGGTGGTTTATTTGCATGGGGAGCATTTACAGGTGTTTGGTTATTTAATGTGACAGGAAGTTATATATTAGCTTTAGTTGGAGCAGTAGCCATGGGAATGTTCCTAGGATTTATTTTAGAAAGGTTTCTTATTAGGCCGGTATATGGAAATCATGTTCGACAGCTGCTCGTTACGCTTGGAGGAATGCTCGTTCTTAGTGAGTGTATTAAAATATTTTGGGGGCCAAACCCTATGAGTGCAAAATTACCGTTATGGTTACAAGGAAGTTTTACATTCGGAGGTATTATATTAATTAAATATCGTCTATTTGTTATTTTGATTGGGATAATTATTTACATTGCACTACTACTATTACTCAAAAAGACGAAGATAGGTCTTATGATCCGTGCAGGTGTAATGGATAAAGAAATGGTTCAAGCGCTTGGTATTAATGTAAAAGCGATATTTTCTTTCGTCTTTTTATTAGGGGCAGGGATGGCAGCTTTGGGAGGATTCTTATTAGCACCGTATTCGGGCGTTATTTTCGCCGAGATGGGCATGCAGTATGCAATTTTAGCTTTTATAGTAGTAATTATCGGTGGATTAGGAAGCGTTCAAGGTTCAGCTATTGCTTCTTTAATTGTCGGATTAGCTGGTGCTTTTACAGCGTATTTTATACCAGATTTATCACTTGCAATTAATATGTTAATGTTACTATTTTTCTTAATAGTGAAGCCAACTGGACTTGTTGGTGAAAAGGGGTGAAATGGTGAACAACACATCGGACCGAATTAAAGTATACTTCGGAGTATGTATGCTCATTTGTTTAAGTGTATTTCCGTTCGTAAATGATTCACGGAGCCTGTTAATTTTGTTCACTCAAATCTTCATCTTTGCTATTTTTGCAATGAGTTTTGATGTATTACTTGGGTATACAGGAATTGTATCGTTCGGTCATTGTATGTTCTTTGGGATAGGAGCATATGGGGTAGCGCTTTTATTTGATCGACAAGGCGTATCAATAACGAACTTTTTAATTGGAATAGTAGCTGCAATTATCGTTTCAGCAATCGTTAGTTATATAATTGGTTTGCTTTCTTTACGATTGAAAAGTCATTTTTATGCAATGTTAACACTTGCTATTTCACAGTTATTTTTTGTACTTGCTGAAAAATGGCGTGGGCTTACTCACGGAGGAGATGGTTTTACATTTGGTGTACCAGACGTATTCCGTGATCGTTTTACGTTTTATTATGTAACACTTATATGTTTACTTATCATTTTTGTTCTGTTACGTCTTTTCACCAAATCTTCTATTGGAAAAGTATTAAAGGCAATTTCCCAAAATGAGCAACGTGTTGAAGCACTAGGATATAAAGTGCTTCATTATAAAATTATTGCTAGCATTGTTGCAGGAGTAGTAGCTGCGATTAGCGGTGGTTTATTTGTTATCACATTGCGTTTTGTTAATACGACTGTATTTTCAATTGAAATGACATTAAATGCATTATTGATGACGATGATTGGTGGGGTTGGAACGTTAATTGGAGCAATTGCAGGAGCTGGAATTATTGAATCTCTAAAATATTATTTATCAGAACTAGCTACAGAGTATCCGATCTTTGAACGATGGACGATTATTCTTGGTTTATTGTACATTATCGTATTGCTAGTTTTCCCGAAAGGATTAGTTGGCACGGTTAAGGGACTGAAGAATATGAAGCGGAATAAGAAGGAGAAAAGTGCAGAAGTGGAGCAAAATGTGTGAAAAATCAATTGTATAGAATATGAAAATCCCTCTTTTAGATTCATAAAGGAGGGATTTTTTATTAACCGAATAGTTCATCAGGGATTTGTTTGAAAGAGTTTTGATTTGTAAAAAAATGAACAGCTAATTTTTCAACTGGAACATCTTCAATTGGTACCAATTTATCATTTTTAATCGGCAAAAAGGCTATCCCTTTTCCGTCCTGAATAAACTCTTCCATAAGCGAATAAGAATCTAATTGTTGAAGTTGACGCTGAGATAAATTATTTTCTTTTAGAAATTGTATCGTCTTATTTCTAAAAGGGCACTTTTTGTCATTGCTAACGAAGAAGAGTTCCTTTGAATAGTCAATGATACATTTTTCTTGATCTTTTAGTAAGCCTATAGAAATTGAAGTAGTAAATACTTTTTTAAAACCTGCACCAGAATCATCCTCATAAGTGATGACCATATCAACTTTTTGTTGCTGCAGTAATTTTGGCAAATGACTACTATTTTCTACATATATTTGATAATTCATGAAATTTTCTTTAATACGCTTACTTAAATAATTAGTCAAAATCGATTGTGACGTCGCGATTATATAAGAAGACCCACTTGTTTTAATTTTATCTTTCGCTTCTTCTAATAGAGTTAATATTTGATTCGTGTAATCTAATAAAATGTCACCAGAAGGTAATAAGGAAACGCCTTTGTTATCTCTATGTAGTAAGGGTGTTTCTAATTCTTGTTCTAATTTTTTGATTCTTTCAGTTACGTTCGGTTGAACATAACCTAACTCTTTAGCAGCTTTACTAATAGAACCCTCACTGGCTACAGTTTTGAATATAATAAGATCATTTATTTCCATATATCTCAGCCCCTTATGCACTATCATTATAAATGATACCAAACATAATTTATACCTATTTTACGTTAGCTACTTATCGATTTATCATAATGTATATAAGATTGAAAGCGAGTGATAAACATGATTGGAATGCAATATAAGGTCATTTTGCCAAAGGATTATGACATGGAAATTATTAAGAAAAGGGTAAAGGATAATGGTTATAAAACTGATGGTTTCCAAGCACTAAATTTTAAAGCTTATTTAATTACGGAAACGGAGAAAGACGGGAATTTTTATAACTGCTATGCACCTTTATATATTTGGAATGGGCATGAAGGGATGAATAAATTTATCTTTGAAGGGTATTACGATAATATTTTACAATCGTTTGGTTGGCAACAAATACATATAGGTGTTCCATTAGTTGTTAATCTAAGTGATGATTTTAAGAAATGTAAGTATGTTGTTGAATACGTGGGGAGTATTTCTCAAAAGAATTCATTGATTGAAACTCAATTTAACTTTTTTAATAAGAATGTCCAGAATACAGAAAATTGTAAAGGGAATGTAATAGTGTATAACCCAGATAAGTGGGGATATAGTCAGTTTGAATTTTATGAAGTAAAGCCTGAAATTGAAGAGATAGAGGATATTACATTATATGAGGTTTTACACATTTCACAGTAGATGCGGAATTGAAATAGAAATAAATTATTTATAAAAAATCCATTTTGATTCAAGTAATAATGTTCAAAATGGACTTTTCTTAATTATCTTATGTATATTCAAAACAAATTACTGCTTTTCTTAATTCTTTATTAAAGAATAAGTAAATACGATCGGCACCATAAGCTTGAAAATAATATCCTGTAACAAATCCAACATATGTAAAGGGATGTCCATATTCATCTTTTGGTACATATAGAAGATTCGTAAAGTCAAAAATTTCGTCTTCGTTATCGCAGTCTTCTAATAATTCTTCACCTTCTTCTGTCATAAAACGAACATCATCTAGGATACCATTTACCACAGGATAATTTAATCCCCAGCCATTTGTTTGTTTTTCAACAAACTCTTGTTCTAATACTTCTACAGATGTTATTTCTTTTCCTAAGCTAGAATAAGGATAAATTTTTTGATTACGTTGAAAATACTCTTTACGGATTTGATAATCTCTTTTATTACTCTCATAGGCTTGTTCTATTATGTCAGAATTATTTTGTTCGATTTCGAAATAATTCCAATCCGCTTCAAATTTATATTTTCCATTAATGACATCGAATCCTAATGTATCTGCTTTCGTAAAATTTGTGTGAAATGGTTTGGTGAAATCACCCACGCAACCATCATGGATTTCTTTTGCTGACACAATATGTACCCATTCGTCCAATTCCGGTTCAATACATTGTAAGTTTATAGAACAAATGGGTAAAAAGTGCTTTTTATGTTGTTCCAAATCATCATAAAATATGTCTTCATATTCAGGGAATGGTTTTATAAATTGTTTAGAAATATGCATGTTCTGCCCACCTTTACATTAGTGATTTGTTTAATTTTATCATTTTATTTTAATTTTTTCTTATTTAAAAATTTATGATACACATAGTTATGGGAATAAAGAGTTCGTAAGTAAGGTGGATGTCTTATTGTTAAAATTTTATCATATGTCGAACAGTTGAGAGATGAAGCAAAGTAAGACTTCATACTTATACATAGCCTTATTACATTCGACACATAACGACAATATGCTGTTCATTTATCTGTTAGTATAATATATAGTTTTTGAGGATTTTTATCATTTTTACATTGGGGGAAGGGAATTTATGTTTAAAAAAATCGCAACAGTCACTTTAGCAGGGACGTTAGCTTTCAGTTTATCGGCATGTGATGAGAAGAAAGAAGTAGCTAAAACTGTATCAAATAATAAGAAGGAAGAGCAAAGTAGTGCCAAAAAAGAAAATACGAAGAATGAAGATACAAGAGAATATAATGTTGAAAAAACTACTCAAATTAGAAATCAAAAATTAACAGTCCATAAAGTACAAATAGCACAAGTGGCAGAATATGATAAGCTGGAAAAAGGTAATGAGTTTGTTATTGTTCATGTTACAGTAGAGAATATTGGTAATCAAAAAGTTAGAATTAATCCATTAGATTTTTACCTTGAAAGAGGAGATGGAAGTATCGTGGACCATACATTTTCAACTAGTAATAAAAACGTTTTTAAAATTAAAGATGTAGATCCAAACGGTAAGATAACAGGAGCCATAACGTTTGAAGCGAAAAAAGGTGATTCTAATCTTGAATTAATTTATAGACCTGATGTTATGTCTAAAGAGGAAGTAAAGGTAGAACTTAAATGATATATCCTGTAAAAGCCCAATTGGTGTAAACAAGGGTTTTTTATGCAAACTTATACAGGTTTTACATGAAGACGGTATGCTCAAATGAATTTACGCTACGATAAAAGAAAATAATAGATTAGATGGTGTGAATTTCAAACATACGGTTTTGAAAACAAAAAATAAATGCATGATAAGGATTGGCGTTGGAGCTTAATCCTTTTTTTATGAAGATGTAGAGAATGGCAAGTAGAACTAATACTACACGAGTGATGCCTTTAGTTAAGTAAAAGTAAGTTGAGTTATATAAAAAATGTGATTTTCTCTTGCATTACTATCACTTGAGTGGTAAAGTGATAGTAAGATTCACGATAGGAAGTGATCAAACATGCGTGATAATACGATAGGATCATTAATATGGTTACGTTTAATACGATTTACGAACCAAAGTAATCAATTGTCAAATGAGTTTTTAAAACGTTTTGATTTAACGACAGCTCAATTTGATGTGCTTTTGCAAATACGTACGTATCAACCACTAACACAAATGGAGTTAGCTGAAAAGGTAACTGTTACACAAGGTGGCATTTCTCGAATGTTAACTCGTCTTGAAAAAGAAGGATATATTGTACGAAAACAAGATTGGAAAACGAAAACAATTAGTCTTACAGAGCAAGGAGAAGCAGCTTTAGAGAGAGCATTGCCAGAACAACTTGCATTTCAATCTTCGTTTTTTGATGATGTATTAAATGAAGAAGAGCAGAAAATATTATACGAGCTGATGACGAAAGTTCATAAGCATAGCGAAAAAAAAGAATTACCGCAAGAGTAATTTTTTTTACACTATCAATTGACTAATCAAGTGATGGTGTAGGTAATACGGAGATAAACTTGACTTACCAACGTTTTTAGAAAAAAACTAATACTACTTTATTAAAGGGGAGAGTAACTATGGAAAAATACCGTATAGATACAAGAAAAGGAATTGAGTTTGGATTATATTCAATTGGTGATCATGTTTTAAATCCACATAATGGGGACAAAATTACGCCAGAGAAAAGAATTCACGAACTAATTGAAACAGCTAAGTTAGCAGATGAGGCAGGGCTTGATGTGTTTGCTGTCGGCGAAAGTCACCAAACACATTTTACAACGCAAGCTCATACAGTTATTTTAGGTGCGGTCGCGCAAGCTACGAAAAATATAAAAATTGCAAGTTCCGCAACGATATTAAGTACATCTGATCCAGTTCGAGTATATGAGGATTTCGCTACCATTGACTTGATTTCTAATGGACGTGCAGAAATTGTGGCTGGTCGTGGATCTCGTATTGGAGGATATAGTTTACTTGGTTATGACGTGAATGATTATGAAGAATTATTTGAAGAGAAGATGGATCTTTTATTAAAAATTAATAACGAGGAACATGTAACATGGAATGGACAGTTCAGAGCACCGCTCGCACATGCATCGGTTATTCCAAGAGCGAAAAATAATAACTTACCAATTTGGCGTGCAGTTGGAGGTCCACCAGCTAGTGCAATTAAAGCAGGACGTGCAGGTGTGCCAATGATGATAACAACACTTGGTGGTCCAGCAATTAACTTTAAAGTGTCAGTAGATGCTTACCGCGAGGCTGCTCAGCAAAGCGGATTTGATCCAGCTAGTTTACCAGTTGCGACAACGAGTTTATTTTATACGGCAAAAAATTCACAAGATGCACTTAGTGAATATTACCCTCACATTAATGCTGGTATGCTTACACTGCGCGGTGATGGGTATCCGAAACAGCAATTTACAAATGCAATAGATTACCGTGATGCTTTAATGGTTGGTAGCCCACAACAAATCATTGAGAAAATGCTTTACCAATATGAATTGTTTGGCCAACAACGCTTTATGGCACAAATTGATTTTGGCGGTGTACCATTTGATAAAATTGAGAAAAATATTGAATTAATTGCTACTGAAATTTTACCAGCCGTTAGAAAACATACAGCAAAATAAATAAAAAAACTGAGAGTTTAATCGACTCTCAGTTTTTTTATTTGTTCTGGAAAAATGACAAAAAAATGAACTTTTAGTCGAGGAAGAGGGAAGTTGTTTTCTATTTTTGAATAACATTATTTCGAGTTTGAATTTTGAAAATACATTTTTCTCTTGACAAAAAATAAGCATTTATCGTGGGTGCTTTCGAGGACATTTTTCCGAGTAAAAGTCAAGCGTATGAAGAAAAAACGATTGTTTTATAGATATAAAAGTAAGAAGTATATTGAAAAAACACATTTTGCTAATGAGAAAAATCTGATTCAAAAAAATGACAAAAGACATATTTCAGACAAAATGATGTCAATAATACGTCAAAAATAACCTGAATTTACTATGCAGGTATATTATACAATTCGATTAACGAATAAAACACTACAGAAATAGTGAAAAGGTAAAAAATAGCATTACAATAGTTTGAAAAACTGAAACTTCATATTTTTCGACAATACATACAAAATGTTTTTGTCTTTTCGTATTTCTTAATAATTGAGTTTGATAAGATTGCTCAATTAACTTTTATTATAAAAACTATGAAGGAAGTGATTTTAGTATGGAAACGCTCGAATTGGCACGAATACAGTTCGCATCAACAACGATTTTCCATTACTTTTTTGTTCCGCTGTCAATTGGTTTAGCTTTTATTATTGCGATCATGCAAACGTTGTATGTGGTAAAAGGGCAAGAGGTATATAAGAAGATGGCAAAGTTTTGGACGCAATTATTCCTTATTAACTTTGCAGTAGGTGTAGTAACAGGTATTTTACAAGAATTTCAGTTTGGTATGAACTGGTCAACGTATTCACGTTTTGTAGGTGATGTATTTGGTCCCTCGCTTGCAATTGAAGGATTACTGGCATTTTTCATTGAGTCTACATTCCTAGGTTTATGGGTATTCGGTGAGGACAAATTACCGAAGCGAATTCACTTAATGTGTATTTGGCTCCTTTCAATTGGAACGATGTTATCAGCATTCTGGATTTTAACTGCAAGTGCATTTATGCAGTCACCTGTCGGGTATGAAATGGCAGCTGATGGTCGTGCGCAAATGAATGATTTCTTAGCCATTATTCAAAACCCACAACTATGGGTACAATTCCCGCATACAATTACAGCGGCAATTGCAACAGGTGCATTCTTTATTGCTGGTGTAAGTGCATGGAAAATTACAAAAGGAC
Organism: Bacillus sp. LH1; assembly: GCF_057924895.1. Taxonomy (NCBI): domain Bacteria; kingdom Bacillati; phylum Bacillota; class Bacilli; order Caryophanales; family Bacillaceae; genus Bacillus; species Bacillus sp. LH1. Next base: position 1,911,819 of record NZ_CM175007.1, read on the forward strand.
AAGAAACTGTAGTATTTAAAAAATCTTTCCGAATTTCTATCATTGTTGGAACAATTACAACGGCGCTTGTATTATTCTTTGGTCATGCACAAGCGCAACAATTAATTAAGACACATCCAATGAAGATGGCGGCAGCTGAAGCGCTATGGAATACAAGTGAGGATCCAGCACCATTTACAGTATTTTCGAAAATTGATACAGAGAAGAAAGAAAATTCGTTTGAAATTCAAATCCCTTATATGCTAAGTCTATTATCGTATGATAAGTTTAGCGGTCAAGTTGAAGGGATGAATCAAATTCAAAAACAATATGAGGAAAAATATGGACCTGGAGATTATATTCCTCCAGTGCATACAATGTTTTGGAGTTTTAGAGCGATGGTAATGAGTGGAACATTCATGCTTCTTCTAGGAGCTTACGGATGGTTCTTATCAAGAAAAGATCGTTTAGCTGAAAAAACGTGGTATTTAAAATTAATGGTGTATGCAATTTCTCTTCCGTTCATCGGTAATACAGTAGGGTGGATTATGACTGAAATGGGTCGTCAACCTTGGGTAGTATTTGGTGTAATGAAAACAGAAGATGCTGTATCACCAAATGTAACATTCGGTGAAGTATTATTCTCACTTATTTCATTCACATCAATGTATTTAATTATGGGTGGAATTTGTGTGTACTTATTCGTTCGTACCATTAAGGGCCACACGAATAAGAAAACGAAAAAGGATTATCAAAGCCATGATCCATTTGATAAGGAGGAAGAGTATGTTATCTCTTAATGAGTTGTGGTTTTTAGTTATTGCAATCTTGTTTGTTGGATTCTTTGTACTGGAAGGTTTCGATTTTGGTGTAGGAATGGTTTCGAGGTTTTTAGGAAAGAATGATTTTGAAAAACGAGTTTACTTAAATACAATAGGACCGTTCTGGCACGCGAATGAAGTATGGCTTGTTTGTGCTGGTGGAGCCATGTTTGCGGCATTTCCGCACTGGTATGCAACTTTATTTAGTGGTTTTTATATTCCATTTGTATTTATGCTTCTTGCTTTAATTTTAAGAGGTGTTTCCTTTAAATTTCGTGCGAAAATAGATAATCATAAATGGAAGAGTGCATGGGATTGGGGGATGTTTATTGGAAGTATGTTACCTCCTATCCTTTGGGGAGTTGCGATTGCAAACTTTATGGTAGGTGTACCTATTGATGAGAGTAAAAATGTTGTAGGTGGATTCTTGCAATTACTTCATCCATTTGCGTTACTTGGAGGAGTAATGTTTCTCCTACTATGTATTGTCCACGGATTACAATTTCTTACGATACGTACAACTGGTAAATTGAGAGAACGTGCACGAATTGCTGCAATAAAAATTGCACCATTTTCATTACTTACACTTCTTGTTTTTGCTGGTGTGGGGTTATGGAAAACCGACATTTTCACTGCTCATGGAACAGAATGGATTATGGTACCAATCGGAGCTTTTGTAGCACTATTAGTGTCCACTTTATTAAATAAAAGAAGAAGAGATGGTTGGGCTTTCTTTATGACGAGTTTAACGATCATTTTACTAAGTGCGAGTGTATTTATCGGTATGTTCCCACGTGTTATGATTAGCTCTTTAGGAGCAATGAATGATTTGACAATTTACAACGCAGCATCAGGAGCTTATGCATTAAAACTTATGACTTACTTTGCGATTGCTATTTTGCCTTTCGTTATCGGAAGTCAAATATGGAGTTATTATGTATTTAGACAACCTGTTAAGTCAGACAACGATTTGGAGTACTAATGAAAAGAAAAAGAGGACTTCCGTCTTATCCCGGTAGCCGTATTTTATATGTAGCGTTAACGATTATTAGTATTTTAGAAGCTTTTAGTATTATTGCGCAAACAGTCTTTTTAGCACGAGCTATTACGTTTTTATTTCATGGAGAGACAGTACAAACAATATTAAGTGAAGTTGTTTATTTTGGTATCGCGTTTGCAGCGCGTAACATAGTAGTTCGAACATCACAAATATTAGTGGAACGTTTTGCTGAAAAAACAGGGTCGTTACTAAGAAAACAATTGATAGAGGCATATTTCACATTAGGTCCAAGGTATGTTCAAACTGTTGGAACTGGTCATCTGGTTACCTTATCAATTGAGGGGATTGAGAAATTTAAAACATATATTGAATTAACGATTCCTAAAATGATTAGAAGTAGTATCGTTCCAGGTCTAATTGTACTATATGTTTTTACGCTAGATATTGAGTCTGGAATCATTTTAGTTGTAACGATTCCTATCGTGATCATATTTATGATTCTTCTCGGATTAGCAGCGCAAAAAATGGCAGATAGTCAGTATGAGATATATCGTGTACTTTCGAATCATTTTGTAGATACGTTAAAAGGTTTAGAAACATTAAAGTATTTAGGGAAAAGTGAACAGCACGAAGGAAAGATTGAAAAAGTAAGTAAAAGATATAGAAAAGCAACGATGCGTACTTTGCGAGTTGCTTTTCTTTCTTCTTTTGCATTAGATTTCTTTACGAGTTTATCAATTGCGTTTGTGGCAGTTGGATTAGGGATACGTTTAATAGATGGAACGATTATACTATTACCAGCCCTTACAATTTTGATTTTAGCTCCGGAATATTTTCTGCCGATTAAACAAGTGGGAGCAAATTATCATGCGACATTAGATGGACAAATTGCGATGGAGCAAATAGAAGAGATTTTGCAACAACAAAAAGGAATACAAAAGAAAGATTTAAATGAAGATATAGTATGGAATGCCTCTAGTAGCTTGAAATTACAAGATATCAAAGTTAATAATACTGAATCTGAAAAGGCTATATTAGAAGGAATTAATTTTACTTGGGAAGGTAACGGTGCTATTGGTGTTATTGGTGAAAGTGGTGCAGGGAAATCGACGTTAATCGACGTATTAGCAGGTTTTTTATCTCCTTCGAGTGGAAAGATTTTAGTAAATGGTGTAGAAGTTGATGGATCTACTCGTGAAGATTGGCAAAAAAATATTGCTTATATTCCGCAGCAACCTTATATTTTTCCGCTTTCATTAAAGGATAATATTCGTTTTTATGAAACAAATGCAACAGATGAAGAAGTTGAAAGAGTTATTAATGAAGTCGGCCTTCGTTCACTCGTTACATCACTTCCAAATGGGATACACGAAAGAATTGGAGAAGGTGGACGTATGCTAAGTGGCGGACAAGAACAGCGTGTTGCTATGGCGCGTGCGCTTTTAAGTAAAAAACCAATCATTTTATTAGATGAGCCTACGGCACATCTTGATATTGAAACCGAATTTGAAATAAAGCAAGCGATGTTACGTCTATTTAATGGAAAGTTAGTATTTTTAGCAACTCACCGTCTACATTGGATGAAACAAATGGACCATATTCTTATTCTAAATAAAGGGGAAATGAAAGAAAGTGGGACGTATGAAGAACTTTTAGAGAATGAGACATTACATTTTCATAGGGAAGAGAGGGGAGAGAAATGAGTAACTGGGTTAAACCTTATATAAAACAAAATAAAGGTAGAATGACTTTAACTATTTTCCTTGGTCTTCTTGGAGTTAGTTCAGGAGCGATGTTACTTTTTATTTCAGGTTATTTGATCTCAAAATCTGCCCTTAGACCAGAAAATGTAATGGCTGTATATGTTCCTATTGTTGCAACAAGAGCGTTTAGTATAGGGCAAGCTGTATTTCATTATATAGAGCGTCTAGTCGGACATGATGTCGTACTACGTATATTAGAAAAAATGAGAACGAGGCTATATAGAATAGTAGAACCACAGGCGTTATTTTTCCGTTCTCGATTTCAAACGGGTGATATGTTAGGAGTGTTATCCGAAGATATAGAGCATTTGCAAAACCTATATTTACGTACAATATTTCCTAGCATATTAGCGCTAGTTGTTTATAGTATCTTCGTACTTGTTATCGGTGCATTTGATTTTGTTTTTGCACTTATTGTAGGTTGTATGTTAGCTATTATCGTTTTTCTTCTTCCGTTTGTATCATTACTTTTGATGAAGAAACATCATGTTACTTTAAAGCAAGGAAGAAACCGTTTGTATCAACAACTGACAGATGCTGTTTTTGGATTATCTGATTGGCAAGCAAGTGGTCGTAAAGATGAATTTATTAATGAGTATGTAAAACAAAATGATCAGTTGTTAAAAATCGAAAAGAGAGTGAAACGCTGGTATCATATTCGGGACAGTATCATTCAATTAGTAGTAGGTATTGTAGTTATTTCGATGATCATATGGACTGGGAATGAAGCGGCAAGTGAACAAATTGCTCCTACAGTTATCGCAGCTTTCGTATTAATGACTTTATCTGTAACAAACGCGCTTATTCCTATTGCAGATGCCATCGATCGAATACCGTCGTACGTAGAATCTACCCATCGTCTTAATGGCGTAGAAAGTGATAGTGTTTTACATGATGAAACGGATTTGCATGGAGAGAAAGATTATATTGAACCAAAACATGTAGATATTGAACTGATTCACGTATCGTATAGTTATCCAGATAGTAATGAGATTGTATTAAAAGATGTATCATTACAAATAAAAGCAGGGAAGAAAATTGCTATTTTAGGGAGAAGTGGGACAGGGAAATCTACTTTACTAAAATTATTAACAGGGGCGTTAAGCCCAGTAAATGGCCAAGTTGTATTGAATGGTGAACGAGCTCATACGAATCTTTTATCTAAATATATTTCTGTATTAAATCAAAAGCCGCATTTGTTTGATACGACAATTGGAAATAATGTACGAATTGGCAAACCGGAGGCGACGGATGAAGAGATATGGCAAGCTTTAGAGAAAGCACAATTAGCTTCACATGTTACTTCTCTTCCAGACGGATTACAAACAAAAATGCATGAAATGGGAAAGCGGTTTTCTGGTGGGGAAAGACAAAGGGTTGCTTTTGCTAGAACTCTTATGCAAGAAACACCAATTATTGTACTTGATGAACCGACTATCGGTTTAGATCCAAAAACAGAATTGTCTTTAATCGAAACAATGTTTTCTGCAACGGAAGAAAAGACGGTTATTTGGATTACGCACCATCTTGTAGGAATAGAACATGTAGACGAAGTTATATTCCTTGATCGTGGCCAAATTGTCATGCAAGGTAGTCATAAACAACTTCTGAAAGAAAATGAAAAGTATCGTAAACTTTATGAGTTAGATAAAGGAATATGATTTGAATAAGCAATAATTGTAAAAATAGCTACGCCTAATGGTGGAGCTATTTTTTTGTTAGATTGCAGGTGTATATGATTGTTACGAATTAAAAATGAATTTCATATTATACATATAGTGGAGGGGATGTACATGAAGGAGCAATATAAAATCATTGTTTTAAGTGATGAGTTATCAGGGGAGAGGATTCGAAATACGTTAGACAAAAATAAATGTAAAACAATAGTTCATGTTGTAGACGTTTCAGATGTTGTTCGTATAGAAAGTTCTTTTCAATATATAGTCATTTGGAGAGGGGACGCAGAAAAACTTACAAATGACTTGATAAATAGGGGCGTGCAAAGTTCAAAAATTATTAATTTAACAAAATACATGTATGAATGGAAGGATAAATTAATTTCTATCTATCAAATAAATCCGGATCTTATGTCTTTATACATTTCTATGAAAAAAGCAAAGAGTGATCCGACGTATGAATTGTTTGCTACCGGTTTGTCTTATCCACATTGTGGCATAAGTACGGAGCTTCTCTCAAAAAAGTCAATAAAATTAACACTTCCATCGCAAGATCTATACTATGATTATTTAATAGCGTCACAACTTTTATCAAACAATCATTCATTTCAATATTGTTTAATAGGAATAGCCTATTTCTCGTTTTACTTTGATATGTCGTTATCATCTGAATCATATAGAATTCACAAAGTATATTATCCATTGTTTCAAGATGGTCATCATACTGTAGTTCATTCTCCTCTACCCACTGATGGATTCTCACATCTAAATACTCCGAAACCACTTCTTTCTATTTTTAATTTGCATTTTGAATATATTTTATTAGACGAACTAAAAGATGAATCATTGACGCTGCCTTGGATAAATGCTGAATGGAATACAACTTCTCTTCATATTCCTTTTGAAGAACACGGGAAAATAAGAGCAGCTTCACATGCTAAATTGGCGTATCCTCATACTTTAGTTGAAAATAAAATGATTTTTAAGAAATATTTAGAATTACTGTTAAAAAACGATATAAAGCCATTAATTGTTGTGTTCCCTGTTACTTCACATTATTTCAATTGTAGCAGTAAGAAATTAAAAGAAGATTTTTATAAAGTTATAAATGATTTTCAAACTCAATATTCTTTTCAAATTATAGATCTATTTGATTCACCATTATTTTGTGATGATGATTTTTATGATAGCGATCATATGAATAAAAAAGGTGCAAATAAAATGTCCGCGTTATTAAATATGTTTATTTAGGAACGAAAAGTATGATATTTTGTTTCATGTTTGCATAAAAGTATATAGGCTCCATACAGTTAAAGTAATGTGATTTTTGTGTCGCGTATATAAATAATATGCGAAGAGGTGAGAGAGTTAAAATGAGAACTCGTATTGAAAGAAATGAAGAGATGGTAGAGCAACTTCCGTTGGTAAGTGTATTAATTCCTACGTATAATCGTCCTCGTTACTTTGAAAAGGCGTTATGTAGTGTATTAGAACAAACATACCCTAATATAGAAATTATAGTTGGAGATGATAGCACGAATGATGAAACAGAAAAAGTGTTACAAAAATACTTATGTGACCATTCAAATATTATTTATATAAAGAATAAGTCAACTCTCGGACAATTTGAAAATGCGTTAATGTTATTTAATGAAGCGAACGGTGAGTATATAAATTTTTTAATGGATGATGATGTATTTCATGTAAATAAAATTGAAAAAATGATGAAGTATTTTTTCAATGATTTAGATAATGAAATTAAGCTTGTAACATCTCATCGGCAAGTCATTGATGATAAAGGGAAAGAACTGCGACATATTTATTCAACTGTCCGTTTATTTGAGGAAGATACGATTATAGAGGGAACAGAATTAGGAAATAAGGTAATTGTGGATCAAAAAAATTATATCGGAGAACCGACAACAGTTTTATTTCGTAAAAATGATTTACAAGAACCGTTTGGGATTTTTGATAAGAGGCGGTATTTATGTAACGTAGATATAGCTTCATGGTTATCTTTATTAAGTAAAGGAAAAGCAGTATATATAGCAGAGACGCTTAGTTACTTTCGATTACATCCAGATCAACAGTTAAATGAATCTAATAAAATGATGGATGGGTTAGAAGATTTTTCACACAGTATTATAGCAGGAGAACAATATGGTTTCTTATCCACCGAAAAAGAGTTAGACAAAGCGATAACTAATTTTCTAGATTATGCAAGAAGGATAGTTCCATCATCGATATTATATACATTAGACTATTACCAAAAAATTAGAGCGAAGAAAATAAACATAGAAAAGAAAAAACAACATATAAATAATAATTCTTCATTACCGAAAGTAAGTATACTTATTCCTGCATACAATAGACCTTATTACTTGGAATTAGCACTCAACAGCGCTTTGAATCAAACATATGAAAATATTGAAATTATTATTTCTGACGATAGTACAAATAATGAAGTCAATGCTATGATTCAACCGTACTTACGTGAATATGAGTGTATTACATATGTTAAAAATGAAACGCCGTTAGTTGCCGAAAACTTTAATAAGTGTGTAGAACTTGCGAATGGGGACTATATAAACTTTTTATTAGATGATGATTTATTTCATCATGAAAAGATCGAGAGAATGATGAAATACTTTTTGACGTTAGAAAATATTTCATTTGTGACGTCATATCGTGAACTGATTGATGAGAATGGAGAGATATTACCACCTTCAACATTAAATATGAAAATCGCGAAAGAAACTACACTTTTTGAAGGAAAAGAATTAGGAAATTATATGTTAAAAAACTTAAAAAATGTAGTTGGTGAGCCGACAACTGTTTTGTTTAATCGGGATTTGTTTGACGGGAAGTTTGGATATTTTAAAGGAAAGGCTTATTCTGCTATTAATGACATTGCAACTTGGCTAGATATGATGAGGAAAGGAAAAGTAGTTTATATGCAAGAACCTCTTAGTTATTTTAGACAACATAGTGGACAAAATCAAAAACAAATGCATTTTATTTTAATGACAATTGAAGAGTGGATTGAATTAATTATAGATGCATATAATAGTGGATTTTTAAGCTCCGAAAGTGAGTATAAAGAGAGTTTATCTTATTGTTTAGAAAATGCGGGATTTATAGTTAAGGATGCAGTAAGAAATGGCGAACTAGATCAAATTTATAATGAAAAGATAAAAAAAGGGTTAAACAAGTTAGTTGCTCATATGTTTGAGAAAGAATCTTGTTATTGTCAATATTGCAATCAACAATTTGAAAAATTTTCACCTTGGCCAGCGCATTATGATTTTCCGAAATATAAATTTGAGATGTGGAATAAAGATACAGGGATATGTCCAGTTTGCAATTCGATGGATCGTGAAAGATTGTATCGTGCGTACATTGAAACGGAAACGGACTTGTTAAATAGAAACTATACAATGCTTCATATTGCACCTGAAGCGAAGTTAAGAGATTGGTTTAACGAGTATAAAAATATTACGTATGTATGTGGTGACTTAGAACCAAAGGATCCATTAATGAAGGAAATTGATGTTACAAGGATTACATATGATAGTAATACTTTTGATGTAATATTATGTAGCCATGTGTTAGAACACGTTCCTGATGATGACAAAGCAATGCGAGAGTTATATAGAGTGTTAAAGCCAAATGGATGGGGAATTATTCAAGTACCGATCGTAATGAATGTAGATTTTATTATAGAGAATGAATTAATTGTAACACCACAATTGAGGAAATTAGCTTTTGGTCAAGAAGATCATGTGAGAATTTACAATCAATCGGGATTTATTCAACGATTAATGAATGCAGGATTTAAGGTAGAATTATATAACATAGCGGAAAAACAAGGAATGAAAAGTGCTAGGAAATTTGGATTATCTGAAACAGATATGCTCTATATTGTCCGAAAATGATAGGAAGGAATAGATAGATATGGAGAATATTCCTTTTTTACGTGCTTCAACTGTACCTGTAAGTGAGTATTTGGACGAATTGAAGGAAATTGATACATCTCACATATATACGAATTATGGACCTATAAATCAACGTTTTGAGGAAACAATTATGTCGTCATTTTTTCAAAACAGGGGAGCTGTTACAACAGTAGCAAACGCAACGTTAGGGTTAATGGCGGCTATTCAACTAAAGAAAAGAAGAAAGGGAAAGTATGCTCTCATGCCTAGTTTTACATTCCCTGCGACTGCCTTAGCCGCTATTTGGTGTGGACTGGAACCGTACTTTATTGATATTTCAATAGATGATTGGTATATGGATAAAACCGTACTTTTGGATAAAATAGAAGAATTAAAAGAAGAGGTTGCGATTGTTATCCCGTACGCCACTTTTGGATCATGGATGAACTTAGAAAAATATGAAGAATTAGAGAAGAAGGGGATTCCGGTTGTCGTAGATGCGGCGCCGGGATTTGGTTTAATGAATGGAGGGATGCATTACGGTCAAGATTTTAGTGGAATGATCGTATATAGCTTTCATGCAACAAAGCCTTTCGGAATTGGTGAAGGAGGGCTCATATATAGTAAAAACGAAGAAGATATACAACGTATTAAAAGAATGGGGAATTTCGGATTTGATAAAAATCGTGAATGTACGATGATGGGGTTTAATTGTAAAATGTCTGAATACGCAGCAGCTATTGGGATAGCGACTATAAAAAAGTGGGATCAAAAATTAAAAGAACGCAGCCGTATTTCTGAATGGTATAAACAGTTGTTACAAAATACTGGGTTAATGAAAAAAGGGTGGAAAGTCCAAAAGACAGAAGCGGTTATTCACCAATTTATGCCTATCATTTGTCCAGAAGAAGTTCGCAATATACAAGTAATAGAAGAACTGAAAAAACAGAAAATAGAAGCTAGATTATACTTTTCACCATCTTGCCACCAACAAGTTCTTTTTAAAAACTATAAGTCTACAGATTTAACAAAGACGAATAAAATAGCAAAACGAATCGTAAGTTTACCTTTATGGGAAGGAATGACGAAAGAACTAGTAGAGCAAATTGTAATCTGTTTAGAGCAGAAGGTGGTGTCGGTAGATGAATAGTTTTTATAGTCAAGAAGAACTAAAGCAAATTGGATTTTTATCTGTTGGGAAAAATGTATTGGTTAGTAAAAAAGCAAGTATATATAATCCGAGTGCTATATCAGTTGGCAATCATGTAAGAATTGATGATTTTTGCATTTTAAGTGGTAAAATCACAATTGGAAGTTATTCGCACATATCAGCGTATACAGCGTTATATGGAGGGGAAGTTGGGATTGAAATGCATGATTTTGCAAACATCTCAGCTAAAACAATCGTATATGCAGTACTTGATGATTTCAGTGGAAATACATTAATGGGGCCAACCGTCCCGAATCAATATAGGAATGTGAAAGCAGAAAAAGTTATTTTAAAAAAACATGTGATTATTGGTGCCAATTCTATTATTTTTCCAAATGTAATTGTAGGAGAAGGTACGGCAGTCGGCGCGATGAGTATGGTAAAAGAGAGTTTAGATGATTGGTATATTTATGCTGGAATTCCCGTAAGGAAAGTAAAACCTCGTCAAAAAAAGATGCTAGAGCTAGAAATTGATTTTTTAAAAAGCATTCATTCTTAACAAAAAAGAATGAATGCTTTTTATTTTTATCCCGCTATTTGCCGATAAAGATTCGACTGGTGAGGGCTAATTAAAGTTTCACTTTATGATAGAGCAGAGTGTATCTTAACTTATTATGTTTTAAATTTTGCTGACCAAGGCAATACTGAGCCATAGTGAATGTAAAGTTGGAGGGCGAGCGTATATGTTTGATGAGGATGGGATTGTTTTAATTATGGAACCAGCTGATGAAAGAAACTTGAGGAGATTTATTTTTTCAGTGCCAAAGTCAGTGTATGAAAAGAAGGGGCTTACATTACACTATGGAACAGCTATAGGACAAGGATATATGGATATAATTGAAGATATTATAAGCGTACATATAGAAATAGATGTTGTAACGATAATAGGGCATGTAAGAGGATAAATAGCTATTTGAAAAAGGTTATAAACAATTTAGCTAGAAGTTATGTATAGAGAAAATTACAGACAATGATAAAGACGAAGGGGGTCTAAAATGAAAATAAAATCAATTTTATTAGTATTTATAGTTTCAATTGGTTTAATGGGATGTTCAATAGTGGAAGAAGGAAAGAACTCCATAGATTATGCTCAAAAGGCGACAGACTATGTAAATGAAATAAGTGCATTTGCAAATGATGCACCAGCATTAGCAGAAAAGGCCGTTAATGATAGCGAGGCTCGAAAAGAATTAGAAACGAAGCTTAGTGAAATTAAACAAGATATACCCGCATTCAATGAATTAACGCCACCTGATGTAGCAAAGGATATTCATCAACAAATCGTCGGATATAACGAAAAGTTAAATACGTTAATTGATACGGCGATGACAAAGATAGAAGAAGGGAAAGTGGATGTAGAGCAATTTAAAAACTCTGAGCTTATGCAGACGGTAGATCAAGTTCGAGATTTGAAAGATAAAGTGCAAAATTTAGGTCAATAGTAAAAAGCTCCGTTTGTGATAAACGGAGCTTTTTGTATAAGTGATTACTTAATAAAATACACCACAACACCCATTAAAATGATAGCATTCCCAATTACTTTTCTTTTCGTTACTTTTTCACCTAAAAAATACCAACCGAAAATTAATATGATGATATAACTTAATGATTCTAATGCAGAGACTTGATTTATTGTCAGTCCCTTTAAGGCGATAATATTGAATCCTGCGTTAAGTACAAATAAAGAGTAACCGATGATTACATATGGATTTACATATTCTTTTAATTTAGAATCATATTGCTGTAAAGTAGCCTTTTTTAATAAAATTTGTGAGTAATTGGCCAATACGATTCCAAAGATCAATAACAACATATAACTATTCATCTTTTGTCACCACCACAATTCCGACGATAATAATAGTCGCACCAAGTAAATGATTCCACTGTATCGTATCTCCAAATAGAACCACTGACCAAAGCATTGACCACAGTATAATAATTCCGCGATGTGAATATGCTTTTGATATTTCAAAATGCTTAATTGCTTGTTGCCATAAAATTGCATATCCGAATAAAAGTACAACTAGTCCGAAATAAGCAATAAAAAATGAGATGGAAGCAATGGGAAACTTAGCTGCCCATTTCATGTAAACCACAATGATAGAATATATCAAAAAAGCTACATGTAAAAATACGTAATTTTTAATAGTTGGTTTCATTTATTCACTCTCTTTTACATATAAATATATATTTATATCTATCTTTTCCTAATAATAGATATTGGAACGTATTTTGTTTAATCTTTCACATTCCAAATTATATAGTATCATGGCTTTTATTGTAAAACAATAGAAGCTATGCATTCATTTTTTCCAAGGTTCTACAATATGTATCGTTTTATTTGTTGCATCCAACTCTACTTGAACACCGATAGGTATAGTAATCATTGGATGTGTATGACAACAATCGAAGTCAGCTAGAAAAGGAATTCTTTGATTTTGAAGTACTTCTAATAGTATTTCAAAAGGTTTTCGATTGGTACCACAATCATCAAATTGCTCGTGTTTTCCAAGAATGATACCTGAAATTTTATCGAACACACCGTTAATTTTAAGTAATGAAAAGCTTCTTTCAATAATAGCTGCATCTTTTGAACTGTCCTCAATAAAGAGAATATCGCCTTCTTGAATATGTGGCATATAGGGGCTACCCAAAATTCCTTGTATCGTGTTTAAATTCCCGCCAATAATACGCCCAGTAGCTTTTCCATCAATTACTGAAATCCAATTGTTTGGTCGAAGTTCTTTCTCCTTCGTCTTTTCTTCCCAATTAATAAATTCATCTGACCAAAATAATGGTTGTTTTATATGATAAGGAAGAGAATGATCATGTAGTAAAGTTTCAGCAAAATATTTGTATGTGCAATCAACAAAAGGTTCAAATTCGCCAAAGGAAGGGACGAGAGCTGGTCCATAAAATGTAGGGATGCCTGTTTTGGCGTAAATTGCTAGTAATAAAGCAGTTGCATCTGAATACCCAATCATTATTTTAGGGTTATTTAGAAAAGCATCATAATCAATATAAGGTAATATTGAATTTGAATTCATCCCACCAATTGTTGACATAATACAAGAAACATTAGGATTTCTTATCAAGACATTTAGTTCCTCAGCACGCTCTTGTATACTACCAGAACGATAAAAATCATATCGACCTGTTAATGAACCTTCTAATATATGAAACCCTTTCTGTTGTAAGTAAGATTTTGCTCGTTCAAATCTTTTTGGAGAAGTGTAGGTTACTGGTGAAGAAGGGGAGTAGATCCCAACTGTGTCTCCGGATTTTAATGATTTTGGAAGTAGCATTTGTATGAATCCCTTCTATTAAGTAGTTTATCTCGCTATTTGACGGGTAGCCCGATTGGTGGGGCTGATTAAAGTTTCGTTTTATTTACGAGATTTTATTATTGAATATTCTTACGTTTCAACATTGTAAGTTTAACATAAATAAATTAAAATAATCATTGCTGTATATGAATAAATATACCTTTTACCTTGACTATATAAAGGAATTGTTGTTAAGGTTAAATGTGAGTGTATAAAAGGTTTGCTAAAGGAGTTTTGAAATGAATCGGTTAAAATGGGGAAGGATGACAGTCCTATTAGTCATTATTTTAGGGATATGTTGGTTCTTATTCCAAGGAAATCAAAAGAGCGTAGCGAATGTAGAGGGACAACCTTTGCAAGTGGCAGAACTACCTAAAGCAGGATTTACTGAAAAAGTAGTCCCGCCAAAGTACATCCCACCAGAAATTAACGCAAAAGCAGCTATGATTATCGATGCGAGTGATGGAGATATTATTTATCAATATAATGAAAATGAAGCTTTTGCACCGGCTAGTATGTCTAAGATGATGACAGCGTATCTTCTACTAGAGAGTATACATAACGGGAAAGTTCGCTGGGAAGATCCAGTGAAAATAAGTGCGAAGGCGGCACAAACAGAGGGAGCGAGAATCCCAGTACAAGTTAATGACACATTAACTGTTAAAGATTTATATCATGCATTAATGATTGAGTCAGCTAATAATTCAGCTGTGGCTTTAGCAGAACATATGGCAAAATCGGAGAAAGATTTCGTTCAGCTTATGGATGCAAAAGCGAAACAGTTAAAAATGTCGGAACATGCTAAATTTGCAAATGCTTCTGGATTACAAGAGCCAGATGGAAGTGAAACAAAAATGACGGCTGGTGATGTAGCACAATTGGCATATCATCTTATAAAAGATTATCCGGAAATATTAGAAGTGACTCACTTACGTCAAAGTCAGCTAGCATTTAATAATATTAATGTTATAAGCACAAACGACATGTTAAATAAAAATAATAAAAGTTTATATATAGAAGGAATGGACGGACTAAAGACTGGATTTACAGATAGTGCAGGATACTGTTTTACTGGGACTGCAAAGCAAGGCGATAATCGAATTATTACAGTGGTCATGGGGACATCAAGTAAAACAAAACGTTTTACAGAGACAAATAAGTTAATGTCGTATGCATTTGGATTAGTTAATTAAGTAAGTAAAATACGAATCTAGATCGCTACATAAGTAAGACTGTTTGTTGTTACTAATTTTAGATAACAACAAACAGTCTTTTTATTTTCATTTTAAAAAGGAAAAAGGCTCTAAATACAAGTGTTATCATTTGAGTTTATTTGTTGCTGTGATATTATAAAGTTATAAGCTTATTAATAATAAGTTTGAGGGGGCGTAATATGATATATACATATGAAATAGCCTCAATTGAAAATTGGAGGGAATTATGATGGCAAAAGATTTTTACTCAGCAATTGAAGACAGAAGATCTATTTATGCAATTAGTAAAGAGCAAGTAGTTTCTGATGAGAAAATTCAAGAAGTGATTTATCATGCTGTAAAACATACACCTTCAGCTTTTAATTCTCAAAGTGCTCGCGTTGTTGTTTTATTAGGAGAACAACATGATAAATTATGGGATATTACGAAAGAAACGTTACGAAAAATTGTACCTGAAAATAGCTTTGCACCTACTGAAGAAAAAATGAATGCATTTAAAAGTGGTTATGGAACGGTTTTATATTTTGAAGACAGTGAAGTAGTGGAAAGCCTTCAAGCTAACTTTGCATTATATAAAGATAATTTCCCAACTTGGTCTCAGCAATCATCAGGAATGTTACAATTTGCAATTTGGACAGCTTTAGAAATTGAAGGGTTTGGTGCTACGTTACAGCATTACAATCCGCTGATTGATGAAGAAGTGAGAAAAGAGTGGGATGTTCCAGAGAATTGGAAACTTATTGCGCAAATGCCATTTGGTAAACCGGTAGTACATGCTGGTGAAAAAGAATTCCAACCGCTAGAGGACCGTGTGAAAATTTATAAATAATTTAAAAAGGTGAACAGGAATATAACCTGTTCACCTTTTTTTATACGTAATAAGGGTTTTTTTGTCCGGCATTTTTCATCTGATTTTTTAATTCATTTTTACGTGTTTCAATAGCTGATACTTTTTGTAATGTTATCATTGAAACGAATTGAATAAAAGCATAGTATAGCTCTATATTTTTTTGTATTGGATCATCTATTATATTTCTCACAAATATGCCTCCTCTTTTTATTCCAATAAAAATCCGCATTAACGGGCAGCCCGAGTGGTGAGGGTTAAAAATTAGCGGAGGATGTATAAAACCCTTACCGATTAAAGTTTCATTTTATAAAATGAAACTTTAATCAGTTCGCTAAAATTCTTTTTTATTAAGATATGTATATAATACTATAAACATCCTATAAATTCCATTATCGGAAAAAGAGAACAGTTGGTATAGTGTGTGTTTTCTTTAAAGGAGAAATGGCTTTTGTGAAATAAATCTTACAATTCGTCAAATTATTTCAAAATTGTAGATAGTATAGAAATTTAGTTTTCTAAAAATATTATACTATTGATAAATAGAGTGATTTTTGTCATGATGAAAGTATACTTTATGTAAGGAGCTTTATAAGGAAATACATACTTGAGTTTGTATTAGGTTAATAGAATTTTTTATAATAGATAGAAAAGGGATATTTTATATTAAAATATTAAATAGAATGTCGAATTTTTATGTGATATATAAGAAATTTGAAAAAACCATTGCAAAAACACTATGTTTAATGATAAAGTTCACATGAAGTTCACACGGATTTCACTTTGTTCATTTAAAATGAACTACGTGTGAAAAATAAAACTCTTGCTAAAAAATGGAACTGGATGAATATTTTACTTTGATAATATTGTAAAGTATTAAAGTTTTAAGTTTTTTTTTAAGAGGATAGTAGGGAAAGGAAGTAAAGACAACTTATGAAAAAAGTAATTGCAGGTTTAGCAGCAGCTTCTGTAGCTGGCGTTGCAGTTCCAGGAATGGATTCTGCTCATGCACAAGTTTCAAATGAAGCGCTAAAAGAAATTAATGGACAAACTCAAACTCAAACTCAAACGACTGTAACTGAAACAAAAACTGTAGAAACAACTTCTGAATTAAAATACACAGTAACTGCTGATGTATTAAATGTTCGTTCAGGTGCTGGTACAGGACATAACGTTATTTCTAAAGTGAAATCAGGCCAAGTGCTACAAGTAGTTGGACAAGAAAATGGTTGGTTCAAAGTAAACGTAAATGGTCAAACAGGTTATGTAAGTGGTGACTTCGTAACGACTGGTGGCAAAACAGGAACGACTGTTCAACAAGGAACAGGTACTTACACAGTAAACGTTTCTTCACTTAACGTACGTACAGGCCCAAGTACATCTCATACAGTATTAGGTTCTGTAAACAAAGGTAAAACAGTACAAGTTGTAGGTGAAGTACAAGATTGGTTTAAAATCAACTTCAATGGTGGAACTGGATACGTAAGCAAAGACTTCGTAACAAAAGGTGGTTCTGCTGTATCTAACGAAACAAAACAACCAACTACAAACAACAATACTACAACGGTTCAAACTGGTGGTTCTTATGTTGTTAACACTGGTGCTTTAAAAGTACGTACAGGCCCAGCTACATACAACGCTGTAATCGGTGGAGTAACAAATGGTAAAGTATTAAACGTTACTGGCGCTGAAAATGGTTGGTACAAAATTAACCATAACGGCCGCACAGGTTACGTAAGTGCAGACTTCGTTAAGTTTGTAAAAGGTGGAGTAAACAACGTTACAAATAACGTTCAACAACCAACAACAGGTGGAAATACATCTTCAATCGCTGGATTCGCTAGATCATTAAATGGTTCACCATACAGACCTTCTGGTACAACACCTGCTGGTTTTGACTGCAGTGGATTCATTCACTACGTATTAAATAAAACTGGTCATGAAGGCAAACGTCAAACAGTTGCTGGATACTGGAGCTCTAAAACAAAAACTAGCAATCCACAACCAGGTGATTTAGTATACTTCCAAAACACTTATAAACCAGGACCTTCTCACATGGGTGTTTACTTAGGAAACGGACAGTTCATTAGTGCTGAAACAACTGAAACTGGCGTACGTATTAGTTCAGTAAGCAACTCTTACTGGAGCAAGCACCTTTTAGGTTACACAAAAGCATACTAAGAAAAAGTAGTTTTATATACTTTTCGTATAGAGAAAAGGCTTTCCAAGGAAACTTGGGAAGCCTTTTTATAGTTAAATAAATTGGAAGTGTAATAGTTTTTATTTTAACTTTCCATTTAAAAATTGATCATATAAGTCATGGAAATAGTTAGGACGAAATAAGTTCGCTGCATGTCCTGCTAAAGGTATTTCCTTATATAAAACGTTGGGTAAAATAGATTTTAAATCAAATAGGCAAGATTTATAGAGATGATCATGCTCTCCCATTACCCATAGTATAGGGTGAGGAAGTGATTTTAATTTAGATTTTAAATCGAATTCTAACCGATGTCGTAATGACTGGGCAATTATGGATGAATGTAATTGTAATCCGAAACGGTAGTAAATATTTCTTGAAATGACTGCGAACGGATTTGCTTTTAGTATACCGCTTGGAAAAATAGTATTTGCGTATTGAGAAAGCCATTTAGAGTATTCATCTCCTCGCTTCTCCCAAAAATTTTGAAATACATTATATAAACGAGAAGGGTTATTGTAATGTCCTCCAATATGACAAATACTTAATACTTTTTCTGGATGCATTTGTGCAAAAATTGTAGAGATGTAACAGCCGTAACTTAGCGCACAAATATGTGCTTTTTTAATACCTTCTTGTTCATATAAGTTTAATAATTGATCTACGAGGCGCTGTAATGAAAAGTCGATTGCTTCTCCTTTATCATCACCGTGACCTAATAAGTCATAAGTTATAATGTTGTAGGAGGCAGAAAATCGTTTTTGCTCTTTTTTGAAGGCGCGACGATTGCCAACTAATCCATGAATAAAAATAATTGTTTCCTTTTCAGAATGTATATTTTTTTGCAAAAAGGATACTCCTTTCACTAACTGGAGATTTATATCGTGTTGTAAATTATTTATCTATCATTTACATAGAATAATATTAAGTACCAGGTAATAATATCAGATGTTTATATCTGTTGTAAAGATGAGTTTTTATGTATATTTTGTAAAAATAGAAAAAGTGTGTTTACATTCAGTTTACATTTGTATCGTATTCTAATTTTAGAAAGAACAGTTTGGTTTAACACGAGGAGATGAACAGGAATGGAAGTTAGAAATGAAATGAAGAAAAAAGGGAGTTGGAGGCAGTTTTTACGCCTTATTCAAGATACAAATCCTCCGAAAGGAATTTTAGTTTTTGCGTTATTAATGAGTTTGCTTTCTACGGGAGCGAGTTTATTTATTCCTATGCTTACAAAAGGATTAGTAGATAATTTTTCGCTTTCTTCAATTAGTGCAGGACAAATTGTTGGATTAGTTGCTTTCTTTGTAATGCAAACTATTGCGGCAGGGTTGTCTATATATTTACTAAATTATATTGGGCAGAAGATTGTAGCGGGACTAAGAGAACGTTTGTGGAAAAAGGTACTTATCTTGCCGGTATCTTATTACGATCAAAATAGAACAGGTGATACAATTAGCCGTATGACGAATGATACAGGTGTAGTGAAAACGTTAATTTCTGAGCATTTGTCAAACTTATTAACAGGTGGTATTTCAATTGTTGGATCGTTAATTGTATTATTTGTTTTAGATTGGAAAATGACTGCGTTACTTTTAACGGTTATTCCGTTGTCTGTATTAATTTTAGTTCCACTTGGACGAAAAATGTATAAGATTTCAAAAGCGCTTCAAGATGAAACGGCATCTTTTACAAGTGTGTTAACGCAAGTGTTATCAGAAATTCGTTTAGTGAAATCTTCAAATACAGAAAAAAGAGAATATGAAACGGGTAACACAGGTATACAAAAGTTATTACAATTTGGTTTGAAAGAAGGGAAAGTGCAAGCATTAATTTCGCCAGTTATGTCGTTTGTTTTAATGGCACTACTTGTTATTATCGTAGGATATGGCGGGATGCGAGTTTCTAGCGGTGCATTAACAACCGGTGAACTTGTAGCGTTTATTTTGTATTTAGTTCAAATTGTAATGCCGATGAGTCAATTATCTATGTTCTTTACACAATTCCAAAAGGCAATTGGTGCAACGGAAAGAATTAGTACGATTTTAGAATATGAAGTAGAAGATCATGAAACTGGTGTGAAAGTGACAAATGCTAAGCAACCGATTGTTCTTGAAAATGTACATTTTGAGTATAACGAAGAAGAGCAAGTTTTGAAAAATATTGATTTCACAATTGAATCTGGAAAAGTGACAGCAATTGTAGGACCAAGTGGTAGTGGGAAAACAACGTTATTCTCATTACTGGAACGTTTTTATGAGCCAACTAGTGGTGCCATTAAATTAGGAAAAGAATCAATTACGAGTTATTCATTAGAGTCATGGCGACGTCAAATCGGTTACGTATCACAAGATAGTCCGTTAATTGATGGAACGATTCGTGATAATATTTGTTATGGTGTCGAGGGCGAAGTAACGGATGAAGAAATTGAAAAAGTAGCTGCAATGGCATATGTTGATGCGTTTATTCATGACTTACCAAACGGTTATGCAACAGAAGTTGGAGAACGCGGTGTGAAGCTTTCTGGAGGACAAAGACAGCGAATTGCTATTGCCCGAGCGTTACTTCGAAATCCGCAAATTCTTATGCTCGATGAGGCAACTTCAAGCTTAGATAGTAAATCTGAGTCTGTCGTTCAAAAAGCATTAAATAACTTAATGAAAGGCAGAACAACATTAGTGATTGCACATAGACTTTCTACTGTTGTAGATGCAGATAAAATTATCTTTATTGAAAAAGGGAATCTTACAGGTAGTGGTACGCATGATGAATTATTACGTACACATGACATGTATCGTGAGTTTGCAACGCAGCAATTGAAAATTAAAGAGGGTGCATTATAAAATGAATCATCAGTGGGATTTTACTCCACTGATGATTCATTTTTAAAAAATATATTAGATGCTAAGTAGAAAGGAAATGGTTCCTTTGATACCTAAAATTTTAATAGTAGACGACGATCCACACATTAGAGAACTCGTTTCTGTATTTTTAGAACGAGAAGGTTTTCAAACATATGAGGCAATTGATGGAGTAGATGCACTTCAGAAAATGGATGACGTAAAAGTCGATATGGTTATTCTTGATATCATGATGCCAAATATGGATGGATTTGATGTATGTTTTGAATTAAGAAAATACTATGATATCCCGGTTCTGATGCTAACTGCCAAAGGAGAAACATCACAAAAAGTAAAAGGATTTCACCTTGGGACAGATGATTATCTTGTAAAACCATTTGATCCTATAGAACTAGTAGTGAGAGTAAAAGCATTATTGAAACGTTACCAAATTACAGTTTCGCAATCGATTCAAGTTGGAAATGTATTATTAAATCGTAAAACATTCGAAGTTACATGTGGAGAACAAACGGTTACGTTACCGTTAAAAGAATTTGAGCTGCTCTTTACTTTAGGGTCTAAATCGGGAAGAACTTGTTCGAGAGAGCAATTAATTGAAGAAATATGGGGATATGATTTTGAAGGGAATGAACGTACACTAGACGTTCATATTAATCGATTACGTGAGAAGTTTCAAGAAGAGCAGTCGAAATTTAGTATTAAAACAATAAGAGGATTAGGGTATCGCTTAGAGGTAAGTAAATGAGAAAAAGAAAACGAATGAGTAAGTTGAAGATGCTGAAAGTATTTGGAGCGGTATTAGCGCTCTTTTCTTTTCTTACTGTCATTTGGTCTATCGCATTTTATGTAGCAACTAGTTTATTGAATGCTTTTGACGTAAACGTATCGCCGTTTGTTGCCTTTCTAATTAGTGATATGGTCGGTTTTGTCTTTATTATTCTTATTTGGACATTGATTGGAATATTAATGAGACCAAAACGAGAGGCGATGATTTGGACTATTATTGAACCGATACAAAAAATTGCAAAAGGAGACTTCTCCGTAAAAATAAGAAATGAAGAAAAGTATGATGGTGAAATTGGCGTGCTCGTAAAAAGTATAAATGATATGACAGATGAACTGAATACGATGGAGAAAATGAGACAAGAGTTTGTATCGAATGTTTCTCATGAAATACAGTCACCGTTAACTTCTATAAAAGGATTTGCTAGAGCACTACAAGACGATAATCTTTCTGAGGAAAAAAGAAAGCATTATCTGACCATTATTGAAACTGAAACAACGAGATTATCTAAACTAAGTCAAAATTTACTAAAGCTAACTCTTTTAGAATCAGAAGAGTATACACCAGAAAGAGTGAGCTATCGATTAGATCAACAATTAAAGCAAATTGTGTTAAATAGTGAACCACTCTGGGCTGAAAAAGAAATTGAGTTAGAACTAGATTTAGAAAAAGTATATGTTATTGCTGACCAAGAAAGTATGAGTCAAGTGTGGATTAATTTAATTCATAATAGTATTAAATTTACTCCAAGCGGTGGTACGATTACTATTCAGTTAAAGGAACATGAGACAGTAGTGGAAGTGCGTATCCGTGATTCAGGAATTGGTATATCAGAAGAACAGAAACAACATATTTTTGAGCGTTTTTATAAAGCGGATTCTTCACGAAATCGTGCCTATGGAGGAAGTGGCTTAGGTTTAGCTATTGTAAAGAAAGTACTCGACCTTCATCATGTGGAAATAAAAGTTGAGAGTGAGGAAGGAAAAGGTACTGAATTTATTGTGCGTATGCCAAATCATGAAGAGAAATAGTGTTAGAAGGAGAACCTTCTAACACTATTTCTCTTTAAAAATGCATTTACCGTTACTGCAATTATATTGATAAGCTTTTCCTTCGCTATTCATACGATATGAGTAATCGGATTCTTTATCTTTCTTAAAGTCAACGTATGCTTCCACACCGTTTTTATCGTCATCTATATCAATGAATTGAACGTGTCGTATAGAATAATCTTTCTTTTCTCTTAAACCTATTCCTTGCAAGTTTGTATGAATACCATCTACTAACTGGTCAAACAACGACCAGTTTAAATTAAGATGTTCAAATGACTCAGTATGTCTTCCTAAAATACCGTTGTCTTGTATTATTTTTTTATTATCATCGTATGTATAAGAGTAGGTGAAATATGGTTCGTCTTTATATACTACTGTTGCATAATAGCCAATATTATAAAGGGGAGTATATTTTCCGGTTATGTTTTGTATTTCTTCTTGCTTATAACCTTTTTTAATATGGAGATAATGGCTAGTATCTTTTTCTATTACTTTATAATTTAGTGGGTTACCAAATATAAAGTACAGTGCAAACAATATGATACATAGTCCGACTGCAGTTAGTAACAAGAACCATTTTTTTCTTTTCATACTCATACACTCTCCTATGCTGGATTTGTTTTTATTTTACATGAATAATGGTAAAAAAATGAAACTTATAAATAAAACCTTTCTATAGTTACCTACAAGTAACCTACGCACATGAAAGTGCATCATTGCCTTTTTACATAAACATAGATACAATTTTAATATAATACATAACTGAGATGATTAAGGAGTGTTATACTTGGCAGAATTATTACAAGGTAAAAATGCTTTAATTACAGGAGCAGGTAGAGGGATTGGTCGCGCTGTAGCAATCGCATTAGCGAAAGAAGGCGTAAATGTAGGCTTATTAGCTCGTTCAGAAGAAAACTTAAAAGCTGTAGCGAAAGAAGTAGAAGCAGAAGGTGTAAAAGCTGTTATTGCAACTGCTGATGTTTCTTCATACGAAGAAGTAACAACTGCGATTGAAACGTTAAAAAATGGTTTAGGATCTATCGATATTTTAATTAATAACGCTGGTATTTCTAAATTCGGTAAGTTTTTAGAACTAGATGTTGCTGATTGGGAAAAAATCATTCAAGTAAACTTAATGGGTGTATACTATGCAACTCGTGCAGCTTTACCGAGCATGATTGAACAACAATCTGGTGATATCATTAACATTTCATCTACAGCAGGACAAAAAGGCGCACCTGTAACAAGTGCATATAGTGCTTCTAAATTTGGTGTCCTTGGCTTAACAGAATCGTTAGCGATGGAAGTTCGCAAACATAACATTCGTGTAACAGCTTTAACTCCAAGTACAGTAGCAACTGATATGGCTGTAGATTTAGGATTAACTGATGGAAACCCTGATAAAGTAATGCAAGCAGAAGATATTGCAGAATTTATCGTAGCGCAGCTGAAATTAAATAAACGTACATTTATTAAATCTGCTGGGCTTTGGTCTACTAATCCATAGGAATTAAATTTAGCTTTAAAAGAAGGGATATCTATTCTGTAAGGGGGAGATATCCCTTCTTTATTTTTTGTATTCGAGACAGAATTTTCGGTATAATTAAAAGTAAATGGTAGAAAGCATTGGGAAATTGAAAGGGATGGCAGTTGTAAAAGAGTGATGTAAGGAGGAAAAAGGGATGAAAAAGGGATGAAAAAGAAGTTTCAAAAATTATAACATGTATCGTGTATAACGAGATTAGCTCGTGGACCTCCAGTATACATAACACTATATTATATATTAAAAAATTGGAGGATATAAGTAGATGAGAACTGAAAAAGAAATGTTAGACGTAATTATAAATATAGCAAAAGAGGATGAAAGAATTCGAGCAGTTATCATGAATGGATCGCGTGTAAATCCAAATGTGAAAAGAGATTGTTTTCAAGACTATGATATTATGTATGTTGTAAATGATATACAATCTTTTACGTCTAATCATAATTGGGTTCATAGATTTGGAGAAATAATGATAGTACAAATGCCAGAAGAAATGTCGTTAGTTCAACCAGATGAAGACGGGAAGTTTCCGTATTTAATGCAGTTCATGGATGGGAATCGGATTGATTTAACGCTAGTTCCAGTTGAGTTAATAAAAAAGTTCGTTGGACAAGATAGTTTAAGTAAACTGCTTCTTGATAAAGATAATTGTCTGGAAGAATTCCCGCCAGCAAGCGATAAGGATTACTTAATAAAAAAGCCTACAGAAAAAGAGTTTTTAGATTGTTGTAATGAATTTTGGTGGTGTAGTACGAATATCGCAAAAGGGTTATGGCGAGAGGAACTTTCTTATGCAAAAGGAATGCTTGAAGGACCAGTGCGAGATATGTTCATCGTAATGCTAGAATGGCATATTGGTATGAAAACAGACTTTACAGTTAATACAGGGAAGCTTGGAAAGTATTTCGAGCAATATATTGAAGAAGATATGTGGGAGCAATTTAAAAGGACATTTTCTAATGCAGAATATGAAAATATATGGGAGTCATTCTTTGTTATGGGTGATTTATTTAGGGAAGTGGCGAACGAAATCGCTAACACATATGAATATCAATATCCGCAAGATGAGGATGATAAAGTGACGAACTATTTAAAACATGTGAAAGCTTTGCCAAAAGATAGTACATCAATTTATTAATAATATAAAGTAGTAAGGCTTTCCTAATTAAGGACAGTCTTATTTTTGTTTATGAATAACAATTTCTCTAACAAAGTGCAGATGAATCACATATGAAAATTTAGGGAGGTTTTTTATCATGTATTATTTTTATTCGCCAGAAATGTTTGCTCCATATCAATGGGGACTAGAACGAGATGTTTCGTATGCTTATATGCCATATAACTCATTTTATTATGGAGATTATATAAGCGCATTGCCATACGCATATATCCCTCAAAGCTATGAAGTACAAATGAAAGCAGATGATCGTGGATCGTGGACACCATTTACATGGGTTGAAAAATATGCGTACGCATTTTCAGGACCGTATAATAAAGCGGAAGTAGCTCTTACATTTGATGATGGACCAGATTCAGAATTCACGCCAAAAATATTAGATAAGTTAAAACAACATAATGTAAAAGCTACTTTTTTCTTACTTGGTGAAAACGCAGAAAAATTTCCGAATGTAGTAAAGCGTATTGCAAATGAAGGGCATGTAATTGGTAATCATACGTACAGTCATCCGAATTTAGCGAAAGTAAATGACGCTGAGTACCGTAATCAAATTATAAAAACGGAAGAAATATTAAAACGTTTAGCCGGCTATGCCCCTAAATTTATACGTCCACCGTATGGTGAAATACTTGAAAATCAATTGAATTGGGCAACTGAGCAAAATTTTATGATTGTACAGTGGAGTGTTGATACAGTTGATTGGAAAGGTGTAAGTGCCGATACGATTACAAATAATGTGTTAGGGAATTCATTTCCAGGTAGTGTCATACTGCAGCATTCTACTCCAGGTGGGCATTTACAAGGATCTGTTGATGCACTAGACAAAATCATTCCGCAGTTAAAAACGAAAGGGGCACGTTTTGTAACACTTCCAAGTATGTTCCAGACATCAAAAGAAAGAAAGTGAATGTGTTATAAATTGGAAAAATAAGGGTTGTGTCGTATAATGGAAGTGTAAGTTAGGGGGGGATATAATTGATTGATGCACTAGTAAACATAGGAATAAGCATATTGATTGGTATTATTTTTATACTTGCGGCAATTATTCTTCAAAAAAATCCACCGACCGATATTAATGCGGCATATGGTTATCGTACGAAACGATCTATGAAAAATAAGGAATTATGGGATGCGGGTAACAGGTATAGTGCAGAAGTGATGAAGCAAAACGGATTTATCATGATGTTAATTGGAAGTGTTATTAGTATACTGTTTAGATATCCACATACAATAATAGTGATTATAGTGGTTATGCTGTTATTAATGATTCGTTTATTTATACAAGTAGAGAGTAGATTAAAAATCCTTGAACAATAATAAAAAATAGGACTCTACGCAATATTATGCTAGGAGTCCTATTTTATTTATAAACTATTATTTTTTAATAATTCTTTTCCTTGCTCTATAACAAATTCATAGTATGCAAGATCATACGGATAAATATCTTCAAATGTTATCGTAATCGGTGTATTGTTTAAGACTGAAATAGTCGTTAAAGATGAAATCTCTCCTTTTAATAGTTGTAGAAAAGAAGTTGCATGTACTTTCATCACATCGTCTACTTCTTCACCTGGTGCGAATGGAAGTGGATTGATGACGTTGTGAAAATACATATGACAAAACTCGCGATCAGTAAGATTTGAAATTTCATAATCTATTTTAAAGATTCCCTTGTATGTTAAATCATTAGTTTGAAAGGAAAGCCCTAATTCTTCCTCAATTTCACGAAGACCACCAATTTGTACATCTTCATCATGCATAATATGTCCAGCTGAAGTAATATCCCATATACATGGAGCTTCTTTTTTATTTTTAGAGCGTAACTGGAAATATAAGAATATATCTTTAGCATCTTTTTCTACAAACCAACAGTGAAATGTTTCGTGCCAATCACCGTCACGATGCACTTCATCGCGTAATTTCTTCCCAAGTGTATTTCTTTCAGAATCAAATATTGTTAACCACTCTGTCATTTTAATTCCCCTTTCTGCAAATTTTATTATACAATATTCGTATTGAATTTTGGGAAAATAAAGAAAAAGGGGCGATTATAAGTGAAGATAGAGCGTATGGAAATAAAATCGATTATTTCAACAGAGGAAGAGTTACGAAAAATATTGGGGCAGCCAAGTGAGCGAGCATTGAAAAAAGTTATTTCATCATTAGACCACCATTGTGTAGATTTCCTTTCTAAATCTCCTTTTCTAGTATTATCTACTGCAAATAAGTTGGGGGAGTGTGACGCCTCGCCGAGAGGAGACGCACCTGGATTTGTATACGTACTCAATAATAATAAAATTATCATTCCAGAAAGACCAGGAAATCGTCGTATAGACTCCATTTTGAATATTATTTCAAATCCACGTGTAGGACTAATCTTTTTTATTCCAGGTCTTGGGGAGACACTCAGAATAAATGGCCGAGCGTATATTACAAACGACGAAGAAATTTTGAAAGAAATGCAGGCGAATGGACGCAATCCGTTACTTGGAATTGTTGTTGAAATAGAAGAGTGTTACATTCATTGTGCAAAAGCGTTTATTCGTTCTAAGATGTGGGAATCAGAATCTTGGTTAAATAAAAAAGAGTTACCTTCAGCAGCAAAAATGTTGCTGGAGCATGCGAAAGTGAATACTTCAGAAGAAGATGTTGCACGTTCTTTAGAAGAAAGTTATACAAAAAGATTGTATTGAAAATTTTATTAATATAGCTTTGTAGAGCGGATGTGTACGGGTTTTAGAATGGGGGATTTATCCCGCATTAACGGGCGGTAAGACCCCTACCTCAAAATTCAGCGAAAACAAAGAAGTCAGGTGGGGATCAACTGCCCGTAAAAGCCCGATTGGTGAAGGCTAATAATCAGTGGGGATAAACAAAATCCCCACTGATTAAAGTTTCACTTTATATATGAACCGTTGATTTATAAACTGGAGAAATGACAAAATAGGTAAATTGAGTGACAGTTGCATAATGCTATTGTGAAATATAATAAAAAATTATTTTGAAAATAGTTAGTAAAAATAGGCTTGCTTTTTAAAAAGTTGATAACTATAATAAGTTAACAAATAGACATGAACGAAAAAGTAATGATAAGGACACGAAATCATTTTTACGGTTTACAGAGAGGGAAGTCAAGGGTGTGAGCTTCCTAACACGAGAAATGGTTTTACCACCTTTGAACTTCAATAGTGAACGAGTAATCTAGTAATTATTGACGGTATCAGCCGTTATCTGAACTTGAGCAATCTAGGGAGAAATACGTCTAGATTGGAACAAGGGTGGAACCACGAAAACACATTCGTCCCTTTCCTAGGGATGAGTGTGTTTTTTTACGGATTTAGAGATTGAAAATTTAAAATAATTAAAAAATAGTATTGATTTTGTTTTTTATGCGAGTATAATGAGTTAACAAATAAACATGAACGAAAAAGTAACGATAAGGACAAGAAATCATTTTTACGGTTTACAGAGAGGGAAGCCAAGGGTGTGAGCTTCCTAACACGAGAAATGATTTTACCACCTTTGAACTTCAATAGTGAACGAGTAATCTAGTAATTATTGACGGTATCAGCCGTTATCTGAACTTGAGCAATCTAGGGAGAAATACGTCTAGATTGGAACAAGGGTGGAACCACGAAAACACATTCGTCCCTTTCCTAGGGATGGGTGTGTTTTTTTTATTACTTGGAAGGGAGGTGCGGTAACATGAAACGATTTATAAGTACGGAAATAACCACCACCTGCATGACAAAAAAGCAGAATAAGGTGATTTATAGGTGTAACAATTAAACTTTTAGGAGGAGATTAGAAGATGAATAACGTTATAAATGTTGGAGTATTAGGTTTAGGTACGGTCGGAAGTGGTGTTGTTCATATTTTGAAAGAACATTATAAAAAAATCGCTCTTGATACAGGATACGAAGTGAAAGTGAAAACAGTCGTTGTACGTGATTTGGAAAAAGAACGCGATGTTTGTATTGACGGGATTGCAGTAACAAGTCATGCAGATGAAGTTCTAAATGATTCGAATATTGATATTGTAGTAGAGGTAATGGGCGGAATTGAAGAAGCGAAGCAGCATATTGTTAAGGCTTTACGAAATAAGAAACATGTCGTGACAGCAAATAAAGATTTAATGGCTGTATACGGTGCAGAGCTTCTTCAACTGGCGAACGATAATGATTGTGATTTATGTTATGAAGCGAGCGTAGCAGGCGGTATTCCAGTGTTAAGAGGACTAACTGACGGGCTAGCATCAGATCAAATTGAAAAAATAATGGGAATTGTAAATGGTACAACAAATTATATGTTAACAAAAATGAGTCAAAATGGATGGTCTTATGAAGAGGCTTTACAGGAAGCGCAAAAATTAGGTTTTGCAGAATCGGATCCGACAGCAGATGTAGATGGACTAGATGCGGCGAGAAAGGTAGCAATTCTTGCAAACTTAGGTTTTTCGATGAATGTTTCATTAGATGATGTGCAAGTAAGAGGGATTCGAAAGGTCGAAAAAGAAGATTTACAAATGGCTGAAAAGTTAGGATTTACTATGAAGTTAATTGGGAAAGCAGAAAAACAAGGATCAGCCATTCATTTAAGTGTAGAACCGACGCTTTTACCGAGCCAGCATCCATTATCAAATGTGAATAATGAATTTAATGCAGTATATGTTCACGGTCAAGCGGTAGGAGAAGTAATGTTTTACGGACCTGGAGCTGGAAAGTTGCCAACTGGTTCTGCTGTAGTAAGTGATATTATTTCCATCGTTAAAAATATGAATCAAGTGCCGAAAAATAAAAGTGCGTTAAAAGAACCAGTTCCTTATGAATTACAAGGTGATGAAGAAGTAGTTTCGAAATATTTCTTGCGTATTTCATTACGAGATGAGCCTGGGATGTTACAAAAAATAACAGAATGTTTCGTTAATTACTCTGTAAGTTTAAAAGAAGTTATTCAATTACCTTTAAACCGTGAACTGGCAGAAGTTGTTGTTGTGACACATCGAACTTCCAAGTATCAATTCGAACGAGTTTTAGGAGCGATAGAAGCTGTCGCAAGTGAAATAAACAGTTACTACATTATTGAGGAGGAAAAACAATATGTATAAAGGACTATTGAAACAATATGCTTCTTATTTACCGGTGAATGAAAACACACCTGATGTCAGTTTAATGGAAGGAAATACACCTCTTATTCCGTTATTAAATATATCAAAGCAATTAGGGATTCAGCTATATGGTAAGTACGAAGGAGCGAATCCGACAGGTTCTTTTAAAGATCGTGGTATGGTGATGGCAGTTGCTAAGGCGAAAGAAGAAGGTTCAGAAGCAATCATTTGTGCATCAACAGGTAATACATCAGCATCAGCTGCAGCATATGCGGCACGTCTTGGGATGAAATGTATAATCGTAATCCCTGAAGGAAAGATTGCGCATGGAAAATTAGCGCAAGCGGTCGCTTATGGAGCTGAAATTATTTCAATAGAAGGGAATTTCGATGATGCACTTAAGGCTGTAAGAAATATTGCTGCAGAAGAGCCGATTACATTAGTAAATTCAGTGAATCCTTATCGAATTGAAGGACAAAAAACGGCAGCATTTGAAATTTGTGACCAATTGCAAAATGCACCAGATGTTCTAGCTATCCCTGTTGGGAACGCAGGGAATATTACAGCATATTGGAAAGGTTTCTGTGAATATGAGAAAGAAAAAGGTTATAAGAAGCCAAGAATTCATGGTTTTGAAGCAGAAGGAGCAGCTGCAATTGTAAAAGGGCATGTAATTGAAGAACCTGAAACAATTGCAACAGCGATTCGCATCGGTAACCCAGCAAGTTGGTCGTATGCAGTAGAGGCTGCCGAGCAGTCTTGTGGTGAAATAGATATGGTATCAGATGAAGAAATTTTACATGCGTATAGGTT
Organism: Bacillus sp. LH1; assembly: GCF_057924895.1. Classification (NCBI taxonomy): domain Bacteria; kingdom Bacillati; phylum Bacillota; class Bacilli; order Caryophanales; family Bacillaceae; genus Bacillus; species Bacillus sp. LH1. The sequence goes on from NZ_CM175007.1 coordinate 1,943,130, forward strand.
ATTAGCAAAAACTGAAGGAGTTTTCGCTGAACCAGGATCAAATGCTTCATTAGCTGGCGTAATTAAACATGTTAAATCTGGAAAAATCAAAAAGGGAGAAACAGTTGTTGCAGTAGTAACTGGAAATGGTTTGAAGGATCCTGATATCGCTATTTCTTCAAATCAACTAGACATCGCAAGTTTGTCAAATGATATAGAACAGATTAAAGATCATATTAAAGGGGTGATTATGTCGTGATACCATTAAGTGTTCGTGTCCCTGCTAGTACGGCAAATGTTGGTCCTGGATTTGATTCAGTTGGAATAGCTTTGTCATTGTATTTAGATGTGGTGGTTAAAGAAAAAGCTGATAAATGGCAAGTAATCCATTCCTTTGAAGAATCAATTCCGACAGACGATAAAAATTTAATCGTTAGCACGGCATGTAAAGTCTGTCCTTCTATATCACCCCATATAATAGAAGTTACTAGTAATATCCCATTAACAAGAGGGCTAGGAAGTAGTGCATCAGCGATTGTAGCTGGGATAGAACTTGCGAATCAACTAGGCAATTTGAACTTAACTGCTGATCAAAAAGTTCAAATTGCTACAAATTTTGAAGGACATCCTGATAATGTTGCTGCTTCTATATTAGGTGGAACTGTAATCGGAGCACTTGATGGAAAGGATATTTCCGTCGTAAGAATTGAGAGCAAGGAGTTAGGGGTAATTTCTCTTATTCCGAATGAAGAATTAAATACAGATGAAAGTCGATCTGTATTACCAAAGATGTTTCCGTTTCATGAGGCAGTTAAAGCTAGTGCGATAAGTAACGTATTAGTAGCTGCATTATGTCAAAAGCGGTGGGAAGTTGTAGGTGAAATGATGGAGAGAGACCATTTTCACGAGCCATATCGTTTAGAACTCGTACCGTTATTACCATCTATTCGTAAATGCGCAAAAGAATTTGGTGCGTACGGTACAGCACTTAGCGGTGCGGGACCATCTATTTTTATATTAACGCCATATGAGAAACGTCAAGAAATCGCTGAGCAATTAGCGAGAGTATTTACAGATATGAAAGTATGTGAGCTTGAAATCGACCATAAAGGTATTATTGTAAATAAGGAAGAGCATATTGGATCGTAAAGAAAGCTGGCATGGCTAGCTTTCTTTACGTTGCAAACCTATTTTAAATTGGGTTTTTTCGGAAAAAAATATAAAACAAATGTTGATTTTGAATAATGTAAGTAAAGAGTGCATTCATTTTGGAGGTGATTAAATGAATAAAGAGTCACCAGAAGAAAAAAGAGAGCGTATGAGACAAAGTGAATTAAAAAGTAATCCTACGGGTTCTTTACATGACGGACTCAATAGAGCGGAAACAGGTAGTCCAGTTGATATAGCAGGCGGTATGAATTGGAAAGGTACAGGGATAATCATTTTAGTACTACTTTTAGGATACATTGTATACACTTATTTTTTCAGTTAAAGAATGCTTGTTAAAATTTTGATTTGTTTAGTTTCATAATTGTTGAGAAAAAATGCAGTTACTGTATTACATATCTTCTAAGCAAGTTATAGTTGTTCATATCAACTTTTAATAATCCAAATAGAGCTAGCAAAATGCTAGCTCTATTATTTTTTGCCACATTCCTGTAACAAACCACCTGTATATTCATTGGTGGAGGTGCAGAGGATGAAAAAAATGATAGCGATATGTCTTCTAACAACTATGCCATTTTCGACTTTAGTCGGTTGTGACGTAAAAGGTAGTAATGCTGTACAAGAGTCTAAAATAAAGAAATCGACGTATAAAGATTTTACTTATGATGTAAATCCAGAAACATTCACATTAACTGTAGAACATGAGGGGGTAAAGGAACAGGCATCACGACCCCTACCGAAAATGAAGGTATCGAATGTAAAAAAAGAAAAGGATCGTACATCGTGGGAATATCCAGATCAAAAAGTAAAAATAAAATTAGAAAAGAAAAAAGACCACTTAAACATTGAAGTGGAATCGACTGGTGCAGAAAGCTTTACATGGCCGAAAGTAGAAGCTGAAAATTATACACTTCCGTTATGGGAGGGTAAGCAAATTCCGAGCAATGATGAGAATTGGAAGAAGTTTTTAAAGGATGATGCATATTCATTTGCTGAATCATTTTCTATGAAGTTTTTCGCATTAAATGGTTCGAAATATTCAATTGTATATATTGCAAACAATATGTTTAATAATGAATTGAAGTTTCATTCGGATCCGAAAATAGGATTTGATTTTACACATGAATTTCCGAGCATAAATAAAAATAAAACATATGGATTTCAATTATATGTGACAAATAATGATGCGGTAAGCATTGCTAAACTGTATAAGGATGATATTGTTCGAAAAGGTGAATTTAAAACATTACAAGAAAAGGCTAGAAAAAATAAAGAAATCGAAAAGTTATATGGAGCGGCGCATTTTTATTTTTGGAATCAAAATGGTCTATCAGAAAATAATATAAATTGGCCAAAACTAAGGGAGCAAATAAATAGCCCGCTGTTTAGTCATATAAAAGAACTTATTCAAAAGAATAGTTCAGAGCCTGGGGAACTGAATGTATTAGATCAAGTAAGTAAACAAGATTTCATTGATAAGTATCAAAAAAATGTTATTTTACGTTATATAAACGAAGTATTATCCATGAAGGAATTTTATAAAGAGGATATTTTTCAAAACGTTGATCAGGAAGCTAGTGTGCTATTAAAGAAAGGTGTAGGTTACTTAACGAACACAGAATTGTATAGCTTAAATAAGCATTTATTAAAGTCGTTACTTGGTGATGCGGTTGAAGAGGTAAGTAAATGGGGTAATGCAGATGGAACGGACATACTAAAGGAAATGAAAGAGGTAGGAATAGAAAAAGCGTGGATTGGTCTGCCGAACTGGGAACAAGGATTTATGCAACCTAATTTCGTGACAAAAGCGAAGGAAATGGGGTATTTAGTCGGTCCGTATGATTCATATCATTCCATTCACGAAAAAAGTGATAAAAATTGGAACACAGCATCCTTTAATGACCCATCATTATATGAAGAGGCTACTGTAACGAAGAAAAACGGAGAAAAGGTGCAAGGCTTTTTAGGCAGAGGTCGCAAGTTAAACCCGACTTTATCGCTGCCTAGTGTAAAGGAACGCATGAATGATATATTACAAAATGGTCCTAAATATAATTCATGGTTTATTGATTGTGATGCGACAGGTGAAATTTACGATGACTATTCAGCGAAACATATAACGACACAAGAGCAAGATTTAAAAGCACGTTTAAAACGAATGGACTACATTGCGCAAGAAAAGGGTATGGTCGTTGGTTCTGAAGGTGGAAATGATTTTGCTAGTAGTACGATTGCATTTGCACACGGAATTGAAACACCTGTTATTAAATGGGACGATGAAGATATGCGGAAAAATAAAACAAGTCCGTATTATGTCGGTGGATATTGGTCACCAAATCAAAATGTGCCTGAAAAATATGCAAAACAAGTACCATTGAAAGAAGAATATAAACAAGTATATTTAAACCCAGTATATTCAGTACCATTATATAAATTAGTATACAATGATTCCGTTATTACAACGCATCATTGGGAATGGGGAAGTTTAAAGGTAAAAGATGAAGTTGGAAATCGAATGCTGTCTGAATTATTGTATAATGTTCCTCCGTTGTACCATTTAGATGAAGTAGAGTGGAATAAACATAAAAAAGAAATTACAGAGCATCTAAAAGTTTGGAATGAAGTTCATGAAAAAGCAGTAAAAGAAGAGATGACGAATTTTGCGTATTTGTCAGAAGATAAGCTAGTACAATCTGTTTCTTATGGAAAAAATATTAAAATCATTGTGAACTTCTCAAATGAAGACATGGAAGTAGAAAAAACGAAAATAAAAGCAAAGTCGGCTTTTATTGATAATCAGGGGAAGAAAAGCATGTATACGCCGTTTGAGAAATAATAACGTGAAATATACTGTATTCATAGAGGTTTTATCATTAGCTGGACTCTTTATTCATATCGTTTATCTGGAAAAAGATATCCTAATTTAAAATGAAAGAGTTAATGAATTTATAAATTCGCATGTTGCGAAGTGCTAAATTTTTGAAATTGGTAAATAGTGACTTGCCAAAAATAAGTACGAGAGTATAATGTGAAATGGAATACATATTGGGTTTTAGTAGTAACCTTACAAAATTGTAAGGTTAATGAAAGGAAATTCAATATGAAGATAAATAGACTTACATTATACTTGGTAAAGAGAAAGAGAGGCGAATGGGTATGAGCTCTGAATTAGAACAAAATACGAGAAGTAATAAAAAGCGTTCTAAAAGAAAGTCAATAAAATGGTTCATATTAATTCCATTTTTCCTACTTATTTTTGGAGGAGTAGGATATGGTTCGTTTATATATAATAAAGCAAAAGCTGTTGTAAATGATGCGTATGCGAAAATTGAAAAGTCATCAAAGCGTGATAAAGAAGTTGAACCTTTAAAGGATAATATTTCAATATTAATCATGGGTGTAGATGGAAGTGAAATGAGAAAAAGCCAATATGGCGAAGCAGTTCGAACAGATGCACTTTTATTAGCAACAATTAATAAAGATGATAAGTCTGTTAAGCTAGTAAGTATTCCACGTGATTCACGTGTTTATATTCCAACTAGAAAAAAATTAGATAAAATTACTCATGCTCACGTATTTGGTGGCGTAGAAAGCACACGCGATACGGTGGAAAGATTCTTAAATGTCCCTGTTGATTATTATGTGAAGTTTAACTTTGAATCATTCGTACAAATTGTCGATTCAATTGGTGGTATTGATATTGATGTACCAGTTACTTTCACTGAACAAGATAGTAAAGACCAAGCTGGTATGATCCATTTAGAAAAAGGTTACCAACATTTAAATGGAGAACAAGCACTTGCACTTGCAAGAACGCGTAAAATTGATAGTGACGCAATGCGTGGACAGAGACAGCAACTTGTAATAGAAGCAATTGCTAAAAAAGCGATGTCTGTTCAATCAATTAGCAAGATGGGCTCTTTACTAGATGCGGTTGATAAAAATATGAAAACGAACTTAACATTTGACGATATGCTTGCCATTACAAAAAATATGGCAGGATCTAATTTGGAAATGGAAAAATTGCAAATAGAAGGCACAGATAAACGTATCGGTGGTATTTATTATTACATTCCAAATGAAAAAAATGTAAAAGATATTTCAAAAAAATTAAATGATCATTTAGGTGTAACGCCAAAATCAGTCCGAAATGAATAATAAAAAAAGATTGGCTTTTGCCAATCTTTTTTTTTGGAATGTATTTGTAACTTTTCTGTAACGATTTTTTAGTTTAGAAAAATTATACTCATATGTATGAGTATAATGGATAGGTAAAAAAGTAAAAGGACATATTCAAAATTTGTGGTAAGGAAAGATATCATATGCAGAAATGGTTAAGTATGATGGGAATTATCTTTATATTGACTGGATGTAAAATGTCTGAAGCTCCAACAAGTCTAATGGAAGCTCCTACAAATGAAAAATGGATTAATGAATTAAAGGAACAAATTGATAAAGATTTACCTGTTAATTATCGCTTACTTACTCCAATGTCTAACAAAGATAAACAGATGATTTGGTCAATGAATTTTAAACAAGATAATAAGAAAGAAGCCATCTTATTTTATAAATTGCCGAATGAAGATCATAGCGTATATTTAGCCGTATATGAAGAAATCGGAAATGGCTGGAGAATAAAGTCCACACATAAATTTGATGGTGGAGATGTAGATATCGTTGAAGTCGGTGATTTTACAGGGAACGGGAAGAGAGAGTTGTTAATCGGAATCTCTGTAAATCGTGAATCGTTAGAACATGTTATGTATGTTTTTTCGGAAGAAAATGAAGAGATGAAGGAAATATATAATCGAAGTTATACGAAGTTATTCATAGAGGATCTAAATGAAAATGGACTGAAAGATATAAGCCTTGTTACATTTGAAAAAGATGAGAAGCTGACAGTTGAGTTCATGGAACAATTTAAGACTTTATCTGAAGTGTCATACGATCCATTTATAAATAGTATTCAAAGAATACAAATGGGTCGTATTTCTAAATCATTAAAGGCAGTTGTAATCGATGCGGGAACAGGGGCTCATTCAGGTATAACTTATGTAGCAAAATTTGATCAGGATCATTATGAAGTATTACCTATGGATGGGAAAGAAGATTTATTTAATGAATATGTTGTAGAAAGTAAAGATGTTAATGAAGACGGCATTATTGAATTTGTTCGTACTGTACGCCCAAAAGGTTGGGAAGATAAATCACATGGTGATAGTCCGCTTTTCGAACGTTACATACAGTGGAGTGAATCTGGAATTAAACCAATTGAAGAACGATATATAGATATAGAAAAAGGGTATTATGTGAAAATCCCTAAAGAGTTAATAGGGAAAATTACAATACCAGATCAGCAAAAAGAATCAAATTCTCAAAAGTTTTTGGATACAAGAACAAATAAAATATGGCTTGAAGTTCATATTTTTAAGCGGAAAGAATGGTTCAATATAAAAGGCTACAGCGCAGCAATTAAAACGGCTTCTCACGTATATGCAGTACCGAAGCAATCGGAATTTGAAAAAGTGAAAGCATATATAAAACCGCTAGCGGATTATCAACAAGAGTAGGGGGTGGGAATTATGTCAAAAATTTTAGTTTTAGAAGATGAATTAACGATCCGTAGCTTTATTGTTTTAAATTTAAAACGTGCTGGATTTTATGTAATAGAAGCTACTACTGGAGAAGAAGCGTTACAGATTTTGAGTGAACAAACTGTTGATATAGCACTGCTGGATGTAATGTTACCGGGGATTGATGGTTTAGAGGTTTGTAAGGCTATCAGGAAAGAAAATAAAAAAATGGGTATTATTATGTTAACCGCACGTGTACAAGATGAAGATAAGGTGCAAGGACTAGGAATGGGTGCGGATGATTATATTGCAAAACCGTTTAGTCCAGTAGTATTAACTGCACGTATACAGTCTTTATTAAGAAGAATAGAAGTACATGAAGAAAAAACGAATATTGTTACGTCAGGTCCATTTTCGTTAAATATTATAGAAGAAAGATTGTATAAAGATGGACAATTAGTCGATTTAACACCTACAGAGTATATGATATTACAGTATTTAATGAATCAGGCTTCAAAGCCAGTTTCGCGTGATGAAATTTTAAATATGATTTGGGGAACCAATTACGTAGGTGAGACGAAAGTAGTAGATGTAAATATGAGACGGTTACGTCAAAAGATAGAATGTAATCCATCAGAACCTGAATTTATTCTTACGGTGTGGGGAAAAGGATATGTGTGGAAGGAAAGTATGAGATGAAACGGAAAGTGACTTTATATTTTATGACGGTCATTACACTTATGCTTGTATTATTTGAAGTTGTATTTTCAGTCTCAATTTATCGATACTATTATAATGGTATTGTGCAATATATAGAGTCTCATGCGAAAACGAGTACACGTTTTTTTTCAGAATACAATTCACTATACTTTATTCGATTACAAGAATATAGTGGTGACATAATTAGTAGCTTTCAATTAGAAGGAACAGAATTACAGTTAATCGATCGTCACGGCTCGGTTATACAATCTTCAAGTGGTGAAAAGGTAGAAGGTAAAGTGAATATTCCACAATCATTATTAGAAGGTGAAATGTATAATCAAGTTACTACGAAAGGTAATAAAAAACAACTAGAGGTGCTAAGCCCACTTATACATCAAGGACAAACTATTGGTGTTTTAAAATATACGACTGTTTTAACAAATGTAAATAAAAAGATTATTGAAATTATTACGTTTACTATTTCTGTAGGTATTGTTATTTCGGGAGTCGTCTTCTTAATTAGTAGACGTTTGGCAAATTCATTTGTTGAGCCAATTGAATCCATTATTCAAGCCTCTTCACAAATTGCAGAAGGCACATTAAAGCAAAAAATTAAAGAAGATTATCCTGGAGAATTAGGTGACTTGGCACATAGTTTAAATTATATGGCCTATAAAATAGATAAGGCTGAGCAGATGAAAAATGAATTCATTGCTTCTATTTCGCACGAAATACGAACGCCTTTAACAGGAATTAAAGGTTGGAGTGAGACGTTAAAAACAGTAGATCATTTAACAGAAGAAGAAATAAAGCAAGGTATGGGCATTATTTCAGGTGAGACAGATAGATTGATTCATTTAGTAGAAGAATTGCTAGATTTTTCAAGATTACAATCAAATCATTTTAATTTATATAAACAAAAGGTTCAATTGTACGATATACTAGAGGAGACGATTTGGCAATTAACTCCTAAATCGGAAGAGAAGGAAATTCAATTTATTACTACTATAGACCGAATTGAATTGATGGGAGATCGAAATAGGCTAAAGCAAGTTTTCTTGAATATTGTTCAAAATGCAATTAAGTATTCACATAAAAAAAGCACAATACACATTGAAGCGACTAAAATAGAAGGACAAGCAGTGATTAAGGTAAGAGACGAAGGGATTGGAATTGCTAAAGAACATTTACCATATATTGAGCAATCATTTTACCAAATTAATAATCATGCTGCAGGTGCAGGTATTGGTTTAGCTATCGTTAAAAAAATGGTGGAGCTTCATGGCGGTGCGCTTAGTGTTACAAGTAAAGAAGGAATAGGAACAACAATTTTGATAAAACTCCCATTATAATACAAATAAAATCTATTTATATGGTGAAATAAAAATAAATAGATGTATAATTATATTGGGCGATTTATATATAAGATTAATAGGGAGAGGAATTCGATAGAATGGAAAAAGCTTTAAAAATTAAACAAATAGTAGTCGTTTTAATAGCGATTGCCGCAGTAGCTATTGGGTATTACATGTTTCAATCAATTACTTCACCAGCAAAAGCTGTTGCGAAACAAGAAAATGTAGTGCAGCTTGCAAGTGAACAGCCGAAAGTTGAAATGAATAAAACGGCACCAAGTCGTTTTAATGGAAAAGAAAGAAAAGTTGCTTATCTTACATTTGACGATGGGCCAGGGAAATATACGGCTGAATTATTAAATACGCTAAAACAACATGATGCGAAGGCGACGTTCTTTTTAATTGGAGCGAATGTAAAAGAATTTCCTGATTTAGTGAAACGTGAAAATGCTGAGGGTCATTATGTAGGCATGCATAGTATGACACATAATTTCGCAAAGTTATATAAAAATGGCGAGTATGTAAATGAGATGAAAGAAGATCAAGGTTTAATCGCTAATATTATTGGGAAATCACCTAAATTAACACGTCCTCCATATGGTTCGATGCCTGGATTGAATGAAGGTCTCCGAAATAAAGTGGTAGAAGGCGGATTTAAAGTATGGGATTGGACAATTGATTCATTAGATTGGAGATACAATAAAATGCCAGTTGATGCAGCTGCAGCACAAATTGCTCAAAACGTATTAACAAACGCAACAAAACCACAAGAAGTAATTTTAATGCATGATATTCACCCGCAATCAGTTGCTGCTGTGCCAGCAATTTTAAAGGGGCTAAAAGAAAAAGGTTATGAGTTTGAAGCTTATCATGAAGAGAGTCACTTCCCAGTGAACTTCTGGCATGATAACCGTATGTAATGGAGGAATGAACGTTGAAGTATGGAAAAGTAGCAGTAGTTGGAGCATTATCAGTAGGACTTTTAACAGGTTGTTTCGGTGAAAAGCCAGAAGAAAATCTATATACAGCTTTTGAAACAGCAGCAACACAAGAAAAATCTTTAGTGGATGAAGCAAAAAAATTAGAGCAGTTAGAGAAACAAGGGCAAGAATTATATGCTCAAATTTTGCAAGAAGGTAAAGAACATAATGAAGCAGTTGTGAAGAAAATAGAGCAAGCTACTGCAAATGTAGATGATCGTGAAAAAGTATTGAAAAGTGAGAAAGAAATGCTAGAAAAAGCACAGAAGGAAACGAAATCTGTTCAAAGTAATATAGAGAAGATTGAAGATAAGAAGTTACAAAAACAAGCAAAAGCAGTAGAAGAGTCGTATAAGAATCGTTATGATGCATTCCAAAAGATGAATGAAAATTACACGAAAGTGTTAGCGACTGAAAAAGAACTGTATGAAAAATTAAAAGTAAAAGAAACGAAATTAAAAGAAATCGGTGAAAAAGTTAAAACTGTTAATGAATTAAATGTGGAAGCACAAAAGTCGAAAGAGCAGTTTAACAAATTTACAAAAGAGTATAATGACAGTAAATTAGCATTCTACAAAGGTGCAGAAATTAAGATTAAAGATCAGAAATAAAGAAGAATCTAAAGTGTAATAAAAAGCCGGAGAAACATCGTTATAAATGTTTTTTCGGTTTTTTACGTTAAATGAATAGAAAAGACTGGAATTGATATCATAAAAGAGTTATAGTGAGTTATTCTAAGGGAAACATTGTAAAGTAAGGAGAATAGGAATATGTCATATGAATTTTTACTCAAATTAGGTTTAGCACTCTTTTTAGGATTATTCATCGGGATAGATAGGCAGCTAAAGAATAAACCACTTGGTGTGAAAACAAGTATGGTTATTTCTGTAGCAAGTTGTTTAATTACGATGGTTTCAATTGAATCTGTGCATGTATATTCTGTTCCAGGACATACAAATATGGATCCGATGCGACTGGCCGCTCAAATTGTTAGTGGAATTGGTTTTCTTGGCGCAGGTGTCATTTTACGAAGAAGTAATGACGTTATTTCTGGATTAACAACAGCTTCTATGGTGTGGGCTGCTTCAGCTTTAGGAATCGCAATTGGTGCGGGATTTTATTTACAAGCGACAGTTGCTATGGTTTTAATTATTTTAGCGATTAATGTACTTCCGCAACTTGTGAAAATTGCAGGACCGTATTCATTAAGACAAAAGGATTTATCTATAAAAATTACTGTTAAAGAGCATCATGAGTTAGATGGTATATTTAAGCAAATTAAAAATTTAGGCATGCATGTGAAACGCGTGAAAATTAAAGATATAGATAGTGGAGCATTTCAGCAACTAGAGATGGTTATTTTAGCTCCAGAAGATTTATATACAACAGAATTATATAGTTCCCTGAAAGAGATTGATCGAGTAGTTTCAGTTGAAGTGGAAAGTAGATAATTGTGATAAAAAAGAGTGAAGTGAATTCACTCTTTTTTATTTGGATTTTTAAGGAATGAAATTGATATAATGATGAGTAATAAAGGGGGAGAAATGATGGGAATACATATTAGAAGAGCAATAAAGGATGATATACAAGGTATAGCAAAGGTGCATGTCGATAGTTGGAAAGCAACGTATAAAGGGATATTTGCTGACGAAATTCTAGATAATATAGCATATGAGAAACGAGAAAAACAATGGGAAGATATTTTTCAAAAAGAGGGTAATCATCAATTTAGATTTGTAGCAGAGAATTTAAATGGAGAAATAGTTGGATTCATCGATGGGGGAGTAGAAAGAACTGGTACATATAATTGTGATGGAGAATTATATGCAATCTACCTTTTACAAGAGTATCAAGGAATGAAAATAGGACAAAAGTTATTTCAAGCTTTATTATCGGATTGTATAAATAATGATATGCAATCACTTTTAGTTTGGGTTGTTACGAATAATCCTTCTAAAAAGTTTTATGAAAAATTTAACCCAGAAAAAATTGATACAAAATTTTTAGAGCGATTACAGGTAGAAGAGACAGCATATTGCTGGAGAGATATAAATAATATTATTATGTAAATTTTATGTTTGAAAGAGGTATACCAATTAAGGTATACCTCTTTTGTTTAAACATTTTGGATAGATTACTAATGAAAAATAGTAAGTATGTAGTTTGAAACTGAGTATTTTTTTGTGTATTTTTAACTAGATTAAAGAAAAGAGGGAAAACAATAAAAATTAAAGCAGATAAAAAAATTCTGAAATATACTATTGAATTGAATATCATTATCAATTAGAATCATAGTTGATAACGATATTCAATTATCAATTGTAATATGAAATTCTCATAGCGTTAATATAAAGAGGAGGACCAACATGCAGCATGCGAAACAAATCGCAGAACATGCAACATTACAAAGCTTTTTAAACTGTTATTTAAGAGAAACAGGGAGTGGAGAATGGATTACAGAGGATGAAAGAATGAAGAGTATCTTCAGTAATACGTTGAATAGAGATACAGTCCCCACATATTTATGTTGTCGGCTATCGGCACAGAACGTTACTTTGTATGGAGAAGTTATATATAAATCATCAACAGATCGCCATTTGTTTGGAGAACAATTTTATTATCAAATTGGAGATAGTAATTCTGTTATTACAGCAGATTATGTTACAGTTATTACATTTTTAATAAAAGAGATGTCTATCAACTACGGAGAAGGAACGAATCCTGCGGAACTTATGCTTCGAGTCATTCGTAGTTGTCAAAATATTGAGGAATTTACAAAAGAGAGAATAGAAGATACATCCGCATTATACGGTTTCCATACAACTTTTATAGAAGCGGAGCAGTCTTTATTATTTGGGCATTTAACTCATCCTACACCAAAGAGTAGACAGGGGATATTGGATTGGAAAAGTGCAATGTATTCTCCAGAATTAAAAGGAGAATGTCAGCTTCATTATTTTCGGGCACATAAAAGTATAGTAAATGAAAAATCATTATTATCAGATTCTACAACAATGATTATAAAAGAAGAATTAAGTAATGATGAGATGGTTAGTAAGGAATTTATAGCGAAGTACTGTAAGGAAGATCAATATGCATTAATTCCAATTCATCCGCTTCAGGCAGAATGGCTCTTGCATCAAGCTTACGTACAAGATTGGATAGTTCAAGAATTGCTTGAGTATATTGGTCCTGTAGGTAAGTATTATATGGCAACATCATCACTAAGGACGCTATATCATCCCAATTCGAAGTATATGCTTAAGTTTTCATTTCCGGTGAAAGTAACGAATTCAATGCGTATTAATAAACTGAAAGAACTTGAGAGTGGTCTTGAAGGGAAGGAAATGTTAAATACGGCTATTGGTGAAGTACGAGAAAGATTTCCAGGATTTGATTTTATTTGTGATCCAGCCTTTATTACATTAAATTATGGAACACAAGAATCTGGATTTGAAGTGATTATTCGTGAGAATCCTTTTTATAGTGAACATGCAAACGACGCAACATTAATTGCTGGGCTAGTTCAAGACGCTATACCTGGGGAGCGTACGCGGTTATCGAATATTATTCATCGCCTAGCAGATTTAGAAAGTAAAAGCTGTGAAGAAGTAAGCTTAGAGTGGTTTAGACGATATATGAATATTTCTTTAAAGCCAATGGTATGGATGTATTTACAGTATGGTGTTGCATTAGAAGCTCATCAGCAAAATAGCGTTGTTCAGCTAAAAGATGGTTATCCGATCAAATATTATTTCCGTGATAATCAAGGATTTTATTTCTGTAATTCAATGAAAGAGATGCTTAATAATGAATTAGCTGGTATTGGAGAACGTACTGGAAATTTATATGACGACTATATTGTGGATGAGAGATTTCGTTACTACTTAATTTTCAATCATATGTTTGGCCTCATTAATGGTTTTGGCACAGCAGGATTAATTAAGGAGGAAATTCTTCTCTCGGAATTAAGGTCTGTACTTGAATCATTTCTTCCATATAACCGGGAACCTTCTACATTTTTAAGAGAATTATTGGACGAAGATAAGTTAGCGTGTAAAGCAAATTTACTAACGAGATTTTTCGATGTCGATGAGTTAAGTAATCCATTGGAGCAAGCTATTTATGTGCAAGTACATAATCCACTAGTTAGAGAAGTGGCTGTTCGTTCATAAATAACGTTAAAATTTCACGTAATACAAATAATGGTATTTTGTCATAAGGTGGAGGGTTTTATGAGAGTGGACATGTATCATACGAAAGTATTGAAGGCGCTCGAATCAGAAGATTACATTTCAGTACGAAGAAGAGTGCTACGTCAATTAGTAGAATCGTTAATTTATGAGGGGATTATTACACCGGTTCGCATAGAAAAAGAAGAACAACTTCTTTTTCTAATACAAGGACTTGATGAAGAAGACAAAAGTGTCACGTACAAATGCTATGGCAGGGAACGGATGACATTTGGACGTATTTCTTTAGACTCATTAATAGTAAGAGTCCAAGATGAACAGCAAGAAATACAGTCTGTCTCGCAATTTCTAGAAGAAGTTTTTCGGGTTACTAGTGTAGAACAAGCTAAATTAGATTCTTTTATGCACGAATTAGAACAAACAATATTTAAAGACACGATTGCACAATATGAAAGAAATAATAAGAGAGAATATACTCAAAAATCTTACGATGAGTTTGAAAGCCAATTAATAGATGGCCATCCATATCATCCTAGTTATAAAGCACGTGTTGGATTTCAATATCGTGACAATTTTCAATATGGTTATGAATTTATGCAGCCAATAAAACTCATATGGATTGCAGCACATAAGAATTATGCGACTGTAGGTTATGAGAATGAAGTGATGTATAACAACATTTTAAAAGAGGAGATTGGCGATCGTAAATTAGAAGAGTTTATGGAACGAATTCGTAATAAGGGATGTAATCCAAAACAGTACGTGTTTATACCTGTTCACCCATGGCAGTGGGAGAATTTCATCATTTCAAATTATGCGGATCATATACAGGGTAAATTTATTATTTATTTAGGAACATCAGAGGACGATTATTGCGCGCAACAGTCAATGAGAACGTTAAGAAATATTAAGAGTCCAAAGAAACCGTACGTTAAATTATCGATGAATTTACTCAACACTTCAACACTTCGTACGCTGAAACCATACTCTGTTGTAAGTGCACCAGTAATATCAAATTGGTTAAATGATGTTGTAAGTAATGACGCCTATTTAATGGATGAAGCACGTTTAATCTTGTTAAGTGAGTTTTCAAGTGTAACGTATGACATGAATAAGAAAGCTATATATGGTTCATTAGGATGTATTTGGCGCGAAAGCGTTCACAAGTATTTAGATGCACAAGAGGATGCAATTCCTTTTAATGGTTTATACGCTAAAGAGAAAGATGGTACACCAATTATTGATGCGTGGTTGAATAAATATGGAATAAAGGATTGGCTACAATTACTTATTCAAAAAGCGATAATACCAGTTATACATCTTGTTGTAGAGCATGGCATCGCACTGGAATCACATGGACAAAATATGATTCTAGTCCATAAAGAAGGGGTGCCTGTTCGTATTGCGTTAAAGGATTTTCATGAAGGGCTTGAGTTTTATCGTCCATATTTGAAAGAAGTTGACAAATGTCCCGACTTTACTAAAATGCATAAAACATATGCGAATGGAAAAATGAATGATTTCTTTGAAATGGATCGCATTGAATGTTTGCAAGAGATGGTGTTAGATGCACTATTTCTGTTTAATTTAGGAGAATTAGCATTCGTACTTGCGGATGAGTATGGATTGAAAGAAGAACATTTTTGGATGATGGTTGTTGAAGAAATTGAAAATCATTTAAGAATATATCCACATTTGAAAGGTAGATTTGAAAATATTCAATTATATGCACCTACATTCTATGCTGAACAATTAACGAAACGTCGATTATATATGGATGTGGAATCGCTTGTTCATGAAGTTCCAAATCCATTGTATAGAGTAAGACAACTTATGAAACAAAAATCAGCTGTTACAGGGGGAAATTATGCTAATCGTTAATAAACAAGAGTATAGCAAAAGTGATTTTGAATTGAGATTACAAGTTTATGAGGAAATGGAACAATTTCAAAAAGCAGAAGGAAATAGATTTGCACTTTGTCTGAAAGATCCATTCGATATTATTACGCTTGTGTTTTTCTTAAAAGAAAAGAAATCATCAGTATTACTTATACATGAAGATACGCCAAAAGAAACGGCTATTGAAATGGCAAAGCGTGCAAATTGTGTAGGGATTTTATATGGAGAATATGGCGATTTTACAAAATTAGAAGTAGGGAACTTTTTACTAGAAGAGCCTTCTTTATTGCAATATAGTTCGGGAACTACGGGAGAACCGAAACTGATTCGTAGAGCATGGACGGAAGTTGATACAGAAATTACTGCCTATAATGAAGCTTTAAATTGTGAAGTAGATGAAGTGCCAATCGTTATGGCTCCTGTTTCACATTCATACGGACTAATATGTGGTACGTTATCAGCAATTACGAGGGGGAGCAAGCCTGTAATCATTACGAACAAAAATCCTAAATTCGCATTAAATATAGTTCGCAATACAGAAAAACATATTATATATGCAGTACCACTTATGTTACACATTATGGGGAGTTTTCCATTAGGAACGTTCCAGTTTCATAAAATTATGACATCAGGATCGCCTTTGCCAGAAGCACTATTTTATAAACTAAAAAAAATGACAACATATATGATGCAGCAATACGGTTGTTCTGAAGCAGGTTGTATTAGTATATGTCATGATATGAAAAGCCATTTAGATTTAGGAAACTCTCTACCTCATGCAAGTATAAGCATAGGTTCAGATGAAAATGCACCGGAAGAAATCGTCGTGAAAATGAATGATAAGGAAATTTTCACGAAGGATTTAGGGTATAAATCTGAGCGTGGCATTCATTTTATGGGGCGTATGGACGATGTAATTAATGTCTCAGGATTAAAAGTCTTTCCTATAGAGGTAGAAGAAACGATGCTTCGATTGGAAGGTGTGCAAGAGGCAATTGTATATCGGGGGAAACATCCTGTGATGGGCGAAATAGTTAAAGCGAAAGTGATCTCTCATGTTGATCCAGTGAAAATAAGAGAATGGTGTATTCAGCACTTACCTTCTTATAAAGTTCCGCATGAAATTGAAAGTGTAAATGAAATTCCTAAAAATAAAACTGGAAAAGTAAGTAGAAAGTTACTAGAGATGGGAGAGGTTACAACATGAGACGGGAAGCGTTAAAGAATGCCGTGTTAAAAATTATGATAGAAAAAATGGAACTGAAAAATGTAACGCATTTAGAAGAAACGATGCGCTTAAATCAAGATTTATATATAGATTCGGTAATGATGTTACAGCTTATTGTATACATAGAAATGGATGTAAAGCTATGCGTTCCAGAGGATGAGGTAGACCCAAAGGCATTTCTTACTGTAGGATCTTTGCTTGATTTTATGGAAGAGTTAGAGCCGTTACAGGAAGTAAATGTGAATAACTAACCTTTAGGAAAGTGGATGAGAGTATGACTTCAATTAAAGTGCACTGTTTAGTGAGTTGTTTTTGTGAAATTATAAAAAGGCGTAGCGACATTGATTTTCGTCCATTTTATTTTGGACTATGGGATGGAGATTTTGATATAACACAAGGCGGAATTATTTCATATCACTCTGAAAACATTAACCATGATCATTATTTACTTTGGTTTGAAAAATTGTACGGTATTAAAGTAAACGAATGGTATGATCATGCAAAAGATAAAGATAGCAATGTAGAAACGTTTTTAGAATTAGTAGAAAACAAGCCGGAAAATCGTTATGTCATTGTAATGGTTGATATGTCTCTATTACCAGAGAGGGAAAATAAATTTCATCAAAAACCGTTTCCACATTATTTAATGATATCAAAAACAGAGAAAGAAGAAGAGTGGTTCATGCTAGATCCTGATTTTCGTTGGGAAGGAAATATGGAAAGAGAAAAAGTACTTCACTCTATTCAAGATAACCCATTTGGTGGAGGTTATTTCATTGATATAGAAGGAATTGGGGAGCCAACGCAAGAAACAGTAGCTAGTTATTTCACAGAAACATTCAAAAAGAACGACAATGAACTGACTATGGAACTGAAAAATTTAATTGTAAAAATGGCAAATGAGGAAGAAGGATATGCGCTTTCTGGACTTGTAGCAGCAGTAAAACAAATACCAGTACTTGCAATTCGTAAATATAGTTATGAGCATGCCTTTGCATACTTCCGTGAAACGTTGCAATATTCGGAGCAAGAATTTGATTATTGGTGTGATCGGGTAGAGGATATTGTACAAGGATTTACAAATGTACAGTATCGTGCAATTAAAATGGCAATGACGAATAATAAAGGTATGCTAGTATCGATTATTGAAAAACTGGATGAAATGAATGCAATTGAACTGCAAATTAAGAAGGAATTAGAGAGACAGTTTCTATCATGGAAAGGTATGAAAACAAATCAATCTGTCGCAACTCTTTAATAAGCTAACTGAATTTAAGATAGGGGAGTTTAATACTATGAAATATTCGCTATGTACCATTTCATTTCGTCATCAATTAATTTCATTTACTGATATTGTTCAATTTGCATATGAAAACGGTTTTGAAGGAATTGAATTATGGGGGACGCATGCACAAAATTTGTACATGCAAGAACGTGAAACGACAGAACGAGAATTGAATTTTCTAAAGGATAAAAACTTAGAAATTACGATGATAAGTGATTACTTAGATATATCATTATCAGCAGATTTTGAAAAAACGATAGAGAAAAGTGAACAACTTGTAGTACTAGCTAATTGGTTTAATACGAATAAAATTCGCACGTTTGCTGGGCAAAAAGGGAGCAAGGACTTCTCGGAACAAGAGAGAAAAGAGTATGTGAAGCGAATACGTAAGATTTGTGATGTGTTTGCTCAGAACAATATGTATGTGCTGTTAGAAACACATCCCAATACACTAACGGACACATTGCCTTCTACTATAGAGTTATTAGAAGAAGTAAACCATCCGAATTTAAAAATAAATCTTGATTTTCTTCATATATGGGAGTCTGGCGCAGATCCAATAGACAGTTTCCATCGATTAAAGCCGTGGACACTACATTACCATTTTAAGAATATATCTTCAGCGGATTATTTGCATGTGTTTGAACCTAATAATGTATATGCTGCAGCAGGAAGTCGTATAGGTATGGTTCCGTTATTTGAAGGTATTGTAAATTATGATGAGATTATTCAGGAAGTGAGAAATACGGATCTTTTTGCTTCCTTAGAATGGTTTGGACATAATTCAAAAGAGATATTAAAAGAAGAAATGAAAGTATTAATAAATAGAAAATTAGAAGTAGTAACTTCGTAATGTGAAATGATGTGAGAGTCTCGTTTAGAGGCTCTTTTTTATGGTAAAAAATAACCAAAAATTTCCATGTATTTTAATTTGAATTTAACACAATTTATATATAAATAAGGAGGTGATTGGTAATGGCTAGAAATCGTAATTCTAATCAATTAGCATCACATGGAGCACAAGCAGCTTTAGATCAAATGAAGTATGAAATTGCACAAGAGTTCGGTGTACAACTTGGAGCTGATACTTCTTCACGTGCAAACGGTTCTGTAGGCGGTGAAATCACAAAACGCCTAGTAGCGATGGCAGAACAACAGCTTGGTGGCGGATATACTCGCTAAATGTATAAGGTTATAGGAGAAAGGAAGGATTCTTCCTTTCTTTTTTTTTCAATTAATTGGTATGGATATATAGTGAACAGAATTCAAAGAATAGAAGTAATACTATATTTTACCCAATTTCTTTTGTTGTGAATGGGAAGTATTAAAGATGTAATAGCCCTGGTGGAATGAAAATTATGTTCCAGCAGGGCTATTATATGGTAAGAAATATATGATGAAAGGTTCCGAAATCAACATGTTAAAAAAAGAAAACTGTTGTTTAATTGCGCTTGCATCAGTTCCACTTGTCATGACATTAGGGAATTCAATGCTCATTCCAATCTTGCCGACAATTGAAAAGAAATTACATATTTCATCGTTTCAAGTATCCATGATTATTACAATTTACTCTATCGTAGCCATTTTACTTATACCGATTGCTGGTTATTTATCAGATAGATGGGGACGAAAGATGGTAATGGTTCCGAGTTTGCTGATTGCGGCTATAGGAGGAGCTATAACTGGTTGGGTATCTTGGAAAGTTGATAATCCCTACACTTGGATATTAATCGGTAGAGCGATTCAAGGTATTGGTGCTGCTGGGGCAATGCCGGTTGTTATACCGTGTGTTGGTGATTTATACAAAGACGAAAAACAAGTTAGTACAGGCCTGGGAATTATTGAGACATCCAATACATTTGGAAAAGTGCTGAGCCCTATTTTAGGATCTGCTCTTGCTGCCATTGTATGGTTCTTACCATTTTGGGCGATTCCAGTTTTATGTGTCATATCAATTGTTTTGTTGCTTGTTCTAGTAAAGGCAAAGAAACAAGAAGGAGAAGTACCACCACTTAAAGAGTTTATAAAATCTATTCTGTCTACGTTTCGAGAAAAAGGAAGATGGTTAATTGCCATTTTTGCATTAGGTGCAATTATTATGCTTATTTTATTCGGAATTCTCTTTTATTTGTCGACTATACTGGAATCAAAGTATGACATTCATGGTATATGGAAAGGGTGTGTGCTTGCTATCCCGTTACTTGTACTGTCACTTAGTTCATATATGGCCGGTAAAAAAATTGGAGATAATCAAAATGTTATGAAGAAGTGTATTTATATTGGTTTTTTAATGGCAGCTGCATCAGTCATCATTCCTTTATTTATAAAAGGGATTTATTTACTACTTCTTTGTCTCGTTATTATGGGGATAGGGATTGGTATGGCACTCCCATGTTTAGATGCCCTCATTACACAAGGAATTGAAAAGGAGCAAAGGGGAACGGTTACGTCATTTTATAGTTCAATGCGATTTATCGGTGTAGCAGCTGGACCACCTTTATATTCTTTTTTCATGAAAGGGGCGGACCATGAAGTGTTTTATTTGACAAGTATTTTCGCTGCCATTGGTGCTATCATAGCAATCATTTGGATTAAACCAGCAAAGGATGCAAAGACGGTAAAACAGAAACCAGAGCCTACTTCATAATTTGTAAGAGAATTGCATGATGTTTTGAGTAACATGCAATTCTCTTTCGTTCATTAAGAATAAATAACTTGTTTTAACATATAAAGCGCGACACCCCATATGATGAGACCAGAAAATTTATTTAATAATAAAATTGTCTTTCCGGTTGAGTCTAGTCTTTTTAGAAATTTCCCCGCTAACGCTAAGCTTATAAACCAAATCCAAGAAACGATAATAGTTGCAAGTGTGAAAGCCCATTTTTCACTTCCTATGTATTGAATAGAATTTGTTCCAATTACACCGATTGTGTCTAAAATAGCATGTGGATTTAATAACGAAACGGATGCTGCGAAAAGGATTTGCTTTTTTAAGGGCATACTTTTTTCTTGTTTTACATCGTTGGAAGGGTTACTTCTCCAAATAACAAAGCCCATGTATAGGAGAAAGAAAAATCCAATTATATATAACGAGTTAGTTAGCCAAGAAAAAGTAAGGAGTACAAGGGAGACACCTTGCACTGCAATCAATATGAGTAACGTATCACATATAGAGGCAGTTAATACTACAGGGGCTGCCCTCCAAATGTTTGGTTGGCTCGCACCTTGGTTAAAGACAAAAACATTTTGTACACCTAATGGAATGATAAGTCCAAATGCAAGAATGATACCATGAATAATTGCTTCACTCATCATATTACCTCCTATTTTAATTCATTATGATAGTGTATATTGTATAGAAGAAATGAAAATTTGTATCCATCCATATGGTTGGGGAGGTTACCAACCAAAAAGAATATAAGGTGATATAATGGAAAGATTCGTTTGGAAACCGAATATGTCTCTAGCGACTCCTCTGTATAAACAAATAGAAACGTATATAAAAGAAAGGATCGTTAATGGAGAATGGACCGTTGGAACGAAATTACCTTCACAAAGAGATTTGGCCCATACATTTGGTGTGAATCGAAGCACAATTGTAATGGCTTTCGATGAACTAGTTGCAAAGGGGTACATAGAAGGGAATGGCAGGAAAGGAACAATTGTTGTAAATAATAATGAGAATGCTTCAACTTACGCACCCCCGCCTAATTGGCAGTCTTATGTAGAAACAGGACTTCATTATCCGAATCTCCCAGCTATTCAGGAGATTAATCAAGCTGAATTTTATCCACATGTAATTCGATTAGGAACAGGTGAGCTCGCGCCGAGTCTCTTACCTGAGAAAAAGATGAAAGAAATTATGAATAAGCTTTTAAAGTCAAATGTGAAGCTTGGGTATGAAGAGCCGAAAGGAAATTTTTATTTAAGGGAAAAGATTTCCGAATACTTAAAGGGGCATGGTATATGTGTATCTCCTGACTCTATATTAATTGTTTCAGGAGCAATTCAAGCGCTGCAACTTATCTCTATGGGGCTTCTTCCAAAAGGGGCATCCATCTTATTAGAGAAACCATCCTATTTATACTCGCTTAATGTTTTTCAATCCGCAGGAATGCGTTTCATTGGAATACCAATGGATGAGAACGGTTTAAATACATCATATATTACAAAATATAAGAAGCAATTTAATGCATCTATTTTATATACAATCCCGTCTTTTCATAATCCAACGAACTTTAGTATGAATGCGAAGAAACGAATAGAAGTGATGGAAATATGTAATGAAATTGGATTACCTATTATAGAGGACGCAGTGTATCAAGACTTATGGTTTGATGCACCTTGTTCGAAACCTTTAAAAGCCTATGATAAAAATGGAATCGTACTACATATTGGAAGCATGTCCAAAGTAATTAGTCCAGGGTTAAGAATTGGATGGATTGTTGGACCTGAGCCAGTAATTCAAAGATTGTCAGACATAAAAATGCAAACAGATTATGGTTCAAGCACTATATCTCAGAAAATTGCAGCAGAGTGGTTTACAAATGGTCTATATGATGAGCATTTGCGCTTTGTAAGAAGTGAATTGAAAAAACGAAGAGATTTTATGTTACTAATGTTAGATAAATATCTTCGTGAAATAGCAACTTGGCATGAACCAACAGGGGGATTTTATATATGGGTACATATAAAAGTACCCATTTCATATCGCAGTTTATTTGATAAAGCTCTGCAAGAAAAGGTTTTATTAAACCCAGGTACTTTATATGATAGAAGTGCAAATCAATTTTTGCGCCTATCGTATTCATACGCAACGTTAGAAGAAATTGAAATAGGTATAAAAAAACTTGCACAACTAATGAAAAAGTAAGAGGAGAAAGTAATGAAACAATATGTAATTTGCCAAATGATCAATGGAGAAAAATATTTAGCTGCTTATGCAGAGACGAAGCAAGAAGCGATTGAAAAAGCAGAACTGTTAGGATTAAGAACGGGAAATCGTTACATAGTTATTACTGCAGAGGAAGCCGAAGGGTTAACGTATCCTTAAACAATGTACGAGATTATATAATAATAAATAAGTCTAGTAATATAAGAAATTACTAGGCTTATTTATTATTAAGTTGTTAAACGTTCTCGTATTTATACGCAAAGTAATAATATTATGAGTCAAGTTGACGAAAAAATCGATTTGTCTTTCGATCTTGATTTCCTTTTCTATATTCATCGATATATTGCCTAAAGTTCCAAGCTTGTAAAAATTTATTAGCAGAGTTATAACCAGAATTGTAAAGCCATTCTTTTTCTTCCTTTGTCAGTTCAAAATTAGTACTTGTAATCGTTCCTGTTGGAATTGTAATCGTTCTTGCTTTTGATTCCTTATCTAAATGACGTAAATCATGAGCTTGCATCATTGTTTTAAATAGTCCTTTGAACATGGAAATAGGCTCGTTATAGTGAGCAGGATCAGCTTGAATCTCATCTTTTACAAAATGAAATCCGAAAGTCGGCCAGCGAGGAGCGGTAGGTGAATCGAAGATCCAAATTGGATAATTACTTAGAATTCCTCCATCAACCATATAACAAGGCTGTTTCCATTTTGGAGTTCTCCATTTTACCGGTTCAAAGAAGAAGGGGATTGTACTACTCATTCTTACCGCTTTAGCGATAGAGAAGCGATAATTTAAAAATCCGTAGTTTGGTAAGTCGTCAGGAAAGACAACCATTTTACCATTACTAATATCAGAGGCGATGATTTTGAGTTTGTTTAGATCCGGTAAATCAGTAAATAAATGAACACCTTTTTTTCGAAGTAATTCTTCAATCCATTCTTCTATAAATACATTAGAATATATACCTAGAGTAGTCCATGCACTGAGTCCCTTGCCGATAAAAGGAATTCTATCAATAAAAGTTCTTTTCGTAAATTTATTATAATCAATATCAGTTATAATCGTTTTTAACTCTGAACAAGAATATCCTGCCGCTAGGAGCGCTGCAATAATCGAACCAGCCGATGTACCAGCTACACGTTCCCATTCATAACCTTTTTCGGCTAACGCGCAAATTGCCCCGACATGCGCAATACCGCGCACACCGCCTCCTTCAAAAACACCATCAATCTTCATTAAACATACTTCCTTTCGAATGAAAGATTTAGAAATGGCAAAAAAGCACGTATTGTACGTGCTTTTTTACAATAGTTTTTTAGTTTACTAGCAGCCTACAAAGCCGCCCCAACAGCTAGCTCCGATGATGATTAGAAGGATAAATAAAACGATTAATAAAGCGAAACCTCCGTAACCACAACCGCCGCCACCGTATCCGTAACCACAGCAACTATATCCGTAACCCATGTGGAATTCCTCCTTATATTTAAAAATGAACGAGGGGAAAATGTACTGGAAGAACTAAAGAATTATCATGTTTGTAGGAACAATGTATAGTATGCTTTTTTAAACTTGTTCGCGTACGAAGGATAAGCCCGTTTTTGGGAGGCTTGTTGATTTTGTAAAGAATGAAGTATAATCTTTGTACTATGATATAAATAAGTATGTAAATGTAAGGAGAATTTATGAATAAAAAAATTGAAGTATTAATTGATAAATATGAACTAACACACTTGAAAGAAGAACTTATTAATACTGTATTTCCTTGTATAAAAGTTGTGCCAAAGCAGCAGGGAACTGTTGCGATAGGTAGTTCGAAAATGGGAGGAGTTCCTGATCTACCAGCTTTATTTGAATATCCAAAGCATAAAGGAAATCCACTACAATTTATCGCGCAATTTAACTTAAGTGATTTACAAAACGTTGGTATGGATCACAATCTTCCTAAGACGGGGATGCTGTATTTCTTTTGCATTGAAAATTATTTTGAAGAAAATGTGAATCTAACAGAAGCTGGGCGTGTACTTTATTATGATGTTCCTGTAGAGCAATTACGAAGAGAAAATGAAATACAAGCGAAATATAACCAGTGTGCAATTACTTTTGAACTGACATACAAATTACCAGAACTTTTCATTGAAGATGAGGCTGATTCAGATCGTTTCTTGCAATTACTTGAAGAGCTAATTCCAGATAACTACGATAACCATCAAATGTTTGGTGAGCCATTCTCTGTACAAGAAGAAGTGTTATATGAGACAGGAGAATATATGGGAGTAGACCCGCAGCAAATGACTCTTTTATTCCAAATTGATTCAGATCATAAAAATTGTAATATGGTTTGGGGAGAATTAGGGATGCTATATTTCTGTATTAGTAATGAAGATTTGAAAAATCAACGTTTTGAAAATACATGCTGTGTATTACAAACATGCTAATGAAAAAAGGTTGTTCTTTTAAAAAGAACAACCTTTTTATGTGAATTAGTTAATATGCATAATCTCATATGACCTATACGAAAAAGTATTGTATACTCTGAAACTATACGATACCTTTTCGTATAGTTATAGAATATAAGGAGTGACAAGATGGGAAAGACAAGTAAGTATGTGACAGCTGCCGCACTTTGTTCAACTATAGTAATGGGAGGCTTACAAGCATCATCTGTATCTTATGCAGCTACAAATCCGACTACAGTGACAGCACAATCAGATGTAAAGTTATTAGATGATTTCAGAAAAGAATTAAAAAAACAGATTGATAATCGAGAAGAAAATATTACAATCACATATAAAACAAAAGATAGAAATGCTAGAAATATTATGGATCAATTGTATGGTGAGTTTAATAAAATTGTAGATGCTGATGAGTATGTAAAATATAATGTAGCGTCTACTAGATATTCTATTAAAGGAATGCCAGGGGACTATACGTTTACACTGCAAGTAAAATACCGTGAATCAAAAGAACAAACTCAATATGTAAAAGCTCAGGCGAAATCAATTGTTGGATCAATTGTAAAACCAGGGATGGATGAGCATGAGAAAGTAAAAGCTATTCACGATTACGTTGTTAAGCATGTGTCTTATGATACGTCTTATCAAGCGTATACAGCATATGAAGCATTAGCGAATCGTTCTGCCGTTTGCCAAGGATATACATTATTAACGTATGAGTTGTTAAAAGAGGCAGGTATTCAAAATCATATTGTAACAGGCACAGGAAATGGACAAGCTCACGCGTGGAATTTAGTGAACATTGAAAACAAATGGTATCACCTAGATACTACATTTGATGATCCAGTACCAGATAAAGCAGGGCGTGTAACTTACTCATATTTTAATATGTCTGACGAACAGTTAAGTAAAGATCATGAATGGGATCGTAGCAAATATCCAGCGGCAACTACAAGTTATTTTGGTGAATTAACAAATAAAATAAAAGCTGGTAGCTCAAAGACTGTCGTATATGAGCAGATGTTAAAAGAAACAAATTTACAATACTTATCTGCAGAATACGGAGCAGAAAATTATAATGAATTTAAGCAAAAGTTGCAGCAACAGTTTGCAGCCAAACCAGAAAAAGTAGAAGTACGATATAAGCAGTCCATGGATGGGACGATGCAAGATATAAAGAAAGTATTAAATGAAATAAATTGGCCAAAAGGTGCAAAGCGTGTGTCTTATCAAGTAGCGCCTTATAGTGCATTGGCTGGTTATTCATTGGCGACAATTACATTTACGTATTAAGCAATGAGAAAGAGCATCTGTAAAAGATGCTCTTTTTATATTTGTTGATCACTTTAAAATATTGGGAATTATGTGATAAAATAAAAAGGAGAGGATGTGAATGCTGAATGAACTTGTTCGAAAGTAATATTTTTACATTGATATATACTTGTTTAGTAATCGGACTTATCGTTTTGTTTTTCATATCATTTACTTTGTTTATTAGAAGAGTATTACAAAGCAGCGTTGCAAAGAAACACCACGTGATTAATATGAACCAGAAGCTAGATCGAATCATTGAATTGCTTGAAAAAGATAAGAAATAGCGATAGAAGAGGTATGAAAAGGGGAATGAGAATGGCGAATTATATAAAAGAATTACGTGAAAAAGTAGGACATGATTATGTTTTCTTAAACTTTGCCGGTGGTTGTGTATTTAATAAAGAAGGAGAAGTATTACTGCAAAAAAGAGGAGACTTTAACGCTTGGGGCTTTCCAGGTGGTGCAATGGAGATAGGAGAATCAGCTGCGGAAACTGCAATCCGGGAAATAAAAGAAGAAACCGGGTATGATGTAGAAATAAATGAGCTTATTGGAGTGTATACAAAATATTTTCAATCATATCCAAATGGAGACAAGGCCCAGTCAATTGTGATGTTCTTTTCATTCTCAATAGTTGGAGGTGACAAAAAAGTAGATGGTGATGAAACGTTGGATTTGAAGTTTTTCCCGTTAGACGACATGCCACCGTTATTTTGTAAACAACATGAAGATTGCCTGCAAGATTTATTGGAGAAAAGAGTAGGGGTATATCGTTAACATATAAAAAAGAAGCTAAATGAAGATTAGCTTCTTTTTTATGTTTAATTTATTTCCACCAATCATCAAACATTGACGCTGGTACTTGTCTTTTATGCTCACTCACTGTGTAACGTTTTTCAATTTTCTCTGCAACGTCAGCTGGAACTGCTTTACCTTCTAAATAATCATCTAATTGATCATAAGTAATACCTAACTCTGTTTCATCAGCTTGACCTGGTTTTTCATCTAATAAATCAGCTGTTGGCATTTTTAAGTACAGTCGCTCGTCTGCGCCTAACTCTTGTAATAATGCACGTCCTTGGCGCTTCGTTAATCCCGTTAATGGTAATAAATCTGCACCACCATCTCCGAATTTTGTAAAGAACCCTGTTACAGCTTCTGCAGCGTGATCTGTTCCGATAACAAGTAGCCCTTTTTGTCCACCAATTGCATATTGAGTAACCATACGGATACGTGCTTTCACGTTACCTTTATTGAAATCTGTTAGTGATTCACCCAATAAGTTTTCATATTGATTTGAAAAAGCATCAACAGTTGAAGCAATATCAAATGCAACAGATTGATCTGCTTGAATGAATTGTAATGCTAATTGTGCATCATCTTCATCTTTTTGTACTTTATAAGGAAGACGCACGGCGATAAACGTTGCATTACCACCTTCGTTACGAATTTCTTCAACTGCAAGTTGTGCTAAGCGTCCTGCTAATGTAGAGTCTTGTCCGCCGCTAATACCAAGTACAAATCCTTTTGCACCTGTTTTTTTTACATAATCCTTTAAGAAATCAACTCGTTTACGAATTTCAACTTTTGGATCAATTACAGGCTGAACATGTAATGCTTTCATAATCTGTTCTTGTAATGTCATTATGTTTTCCTCCTATTCATATTAAAGCGGTAAATAAGTTTATATGTATAATGGTACATACTTCTATCCTTTATTATTTCGCAAAACTAACGAATATACAATAGGATGTGTGTATGAATATGAATGTAGTCATTATAAATAAAGTACTACGTATAAGCAATTTTTTTAAACCTTTCAAAAATGTAAGGTTTTTGTCATTTGAATCGATGGAAGGTATTTCCGCACTTTACTAATATAAAAACATAGATAGTAGAAGGGCGGAGAAGTAATATGAACATTAGAGAACTAGCATATCGGAATGTAACCCGAAATAGACGGACATACTCAGCCTATTTTTTGAGTAGTGCATTTGCAATTATGGCCTTTTTTGTGTATTCATTTTTTGCGTTTCATCCGGCATTAAGTGCAGGAGAATTAGGTCAGTACGTATTCGTAAGTATGTCTTTTGCACAGTCTATTATTTACTTATTTACATTCTTCTTTATTTTATATTCGATGGGAATGTTTTTAAAAACGAGAAAGCGTGAACTAGGAATTTTAATGATGCTAGGTATGACGAAATATCAATTAAAGCGTCTGATCTTTTTTGAAAATATTATGATTGGAATAGGGGCAATTATTTTTGGTATTCTTTCAGGTATGTTATTTTCAGGGGTATTACTATTTGTCGCTCCGATGATATTGAAACTAGATATCTCCTTATCCTATTACATACCGATGAAAGCAATTGTTGTAACAAGTATTATGTTTTTCATATTATTTATGATCATATCATTGTTTAGTGCAGGAATGATTCGTAAAAATAAAATTATGAAGTTGTTTAGAGGGTCAGCAGAGGCAAAACCGGAACCGAAAGCATCAATCATTTCTTCAATATTAGCAGTAGTATTGCTTAGTGCTGGCTATGTAGGAGCTCTTCTATCGCATGGCGCAATGGTATTTATTATGATGATTCCTGTTACAACGGTAGTTATTATTGGGACGTATTTGTTGTACAAGCAGCTGAGTGTCTTTATTATTCGATTATGTAAAAAAAGTAAACGTTTCTATTGGACACAGACTAATATTATTACGTTATCAGATTTAGCGTATCGCATGAGAGATAACGCAAGAATGTTCTTTATTGTAACCATTATTTCTACTGTAGCATTTTCCGCAATAGGGACATTAGTCGGCTTCGCATCCATGACGAAAGGGATAATGGAGAGACCAATTGCGTTTCATTACCATTCTAAGCAAGGGAATAGTAACGAATCACAACATATACAAATGATTGACAAAGGATTAAAGAAATATAATATAGCAGCTTCAAAAACTAATATTTCGACAAAGAAAACGGAGGAACAGTCGTTAAGAAGCGCCACTTTTATAAAAGAATCAGATTATAAGGAATATGCAAAGTTAACAGGAGAACCATTTAATACTGTAGCAAATAAAGAGGTTGTATTTTTGTCAGCTGATATACCAGGGCCAGCGATGAAAGAAAGAAAAGAAATTACTTTACCCAATATGAATGAAAGTTTAAAGGTGAAAAAAGTTACTTCATCTTCATTGGGGAAAATATTAAGAGGAAATGTTTATGTAATCTCTAATAATCAATATGATTCATTACAAGATGGATTTATAGAGACAAAAGATTATATGTATAAAACTGAAAGAACGAAAGATGAGATTGAAATTGGTAAAGAGCTTACGCATCAAATTAAACCGTATCAAGAACAGTCAACGTTTAGTGCGGAAGAGTACGAACAAAACCAAAGTTTACAAATTGCAGGACCGATTTTATTTGTAGGTTTCTTTATTGGTATAGTATTTTTCGTTTGCGCAGGAAGTTTCCTTTACTTCCGTTTATTCTCCGATTTGGAGGATGATGTTCGCTTGTTCGAAATGATTCGAAAAGTTGGATTGACGAGTAGGGAATTATCGAAGGTAGTTACAATTCGATTGGCGCTTTTATTCTTCGTTCCAATTGGTGTTGCAACATTACATGGGGCAGTAGCCTTAACGGCGTTAGGGCAAATGTTTGAGTACTCATTGTTTAAAGAAAATACAGTTGTATTAAGTATTTTCATAGGTATTCAAGTTGTATACTTCTTACTTATAAGATCCCGTTATGTAAAACAATTGAAAGAGAGATTACGTATGCATTAAATGTGTTTTTTTAACTCGAGTACAAAATTTTCTAAAAAGAGGCAAGTATTGCCAAAAAGTGATAAAATGGAAAAAGCGAGGTGAAAAAAATTAATAGAGAGAAAGGGGGGGGAGAAATATGAAAGCAACAGGAGTTATTCGAAAAGTAGACGAATTAGGACGAATTGTTATCCCTAAAGAATTACGCGATGTATTGGGAATACAAATCAAATCACCGCTTGAAATTTTTGTAGAAGCAGATAAAATCATTTTACAAAAATATCAACCTTACAATGCTTGCCAAATCACAGGTGATGTTTCAGAGCAGAACATATCATTAGCAAATGGAAATATTACTGTTGGGATAGAGGGAGCGGAATATTTAGTAAAAGAAATAGAAAAGTTTTTAAACAAGAGTGAGGTTTAGTCTTAATTTATATTATTTTTCAAATTACATATCATTCTTTTAAAAGACTGTAAGAGGACCATTAATTGGTCCTTTTATTTTGGTTATTAGTTGAATGACCCAGGCTGTTATTTCCTATAAATCATAGGGGAAATACAAAAGTAGTATAGAGTTAGTAAATGATGTTGAGAAATATTTGAAAAGAAGGAAAACAAAAAGAATAAAACGAATGTTACATTTACACGTATTCAAAAGTGGTCTGAAATGAAAATAATACATTTTCAGGAGGGATTACGATGAGTAGTACAGTGAATAAACAAAAAGGTATACAATTGATTCCATTTACCGTAAATAAGGTTGTAGAACAAGTAAATGAAATTCCACCAGGTGTACAACTGATTCACGCTCCGCAAGTATGGGGAAAGAGTGTGAAGGGGCAAGATGTAGTCGTTGCCGTATTAGATACAGGGTGTGATACTAATCATATAGATTTAAAAGATCGTATTATCGGCGGAAGAAATTTCACAAAAGATTATGAAGCTGATCCAAATGTGTATCTTGATAATAACGGACATGGTACTCATGTCGCGGGGACGATTGCAGCAACTGAAAATGGTGTCGGTGTATTAGGAGTTGCACCACTTGCTAAAATGTTAGTATTAAAAGTTTTAGCGGGAGATGGTTCTGGAAGTTACGAGCAAATTATTGAGGCAATTCATTATGCTGTAAATTGGAGAGGGCCGAATCAAGAGAAAGTGAGAATTATTTCAATGTCACTTGGTGGTCCGCAAGATGTTCCAGAATTACATGAAGCAATTCAAAATGCGGTAAAGCAGGATGTTCTCGTCGTATGTGCTGCTGGGAATAATGGAGATTGTAATGATAATACAGAGGAACTAGATTACCCAGGTGCTTACTCGGAAGTAATTGAAGTCGGCGCTGTCAATTTAGAACGGAAAATCACATGTTTTAGTAATTCAAATCAAGAAATTGATCTAGTAGCGCCAGGTGATGAAATATTATCTACGTATCCAGATGGGAAATATGCAGTGTTAAGTGGAACTTCCATGGCGACGCCGCATGTTGCTGGAGCGCTTGCCTTGCTCATTAAACAGTGTGAGCAAGAATACGGTCGAAAGTTATCAGAGCCGGAAATATATGCACAACTTATTAAAAGAACTGTACCTTTAGGGTATGAACGTACATCCGAAGGGAATGGATTATTAGATTTATTAAAAGAATAGAGAATACTAAAAAAACATTTCATATTCATATGAAATGTTTTTTTAATATGGCTCTGTCGCATGTAATACAACTTGTAATAAACCTGGGAATCTAGCATTTAAATCTTCTTCACGAATTGAAATGAAACGTTGTGTTCCTTCAAGGCGCGTGTACATAACACCTGACTCACGTAAAACTTTGAAATGGTGAGATAAAGTTGATTTCGCAATAGGGATGTTTAAAGCACCACAAGATTGTTCACTTTTCTCTAGTAACATATTTACAATTTGTAAACGAATTTGATCGCTAAGTGCATATAAGACAGAAGAAAATTGAATTTCTTCTCGATTTGGATGATAGAGTGTACGCATATTTCACCTACTTGTATAAGTTAAGATATTTGCACTATAACATATAAAGTGGTATATTTCTATTGTTCGAAAATATTCGAACAATAGAAATATAGGGGGAGAAAAAATGAAGTATACAAAATTGCAAAAGGCAGGACTAAATATTTCAAGGCTGGGTTTAGGTACAAATGCAGTAGGGGGACATAATTTATATGTTGATGTGAATGAAGAAGAAGGAAAGCGATTAGTAGAAGAAGCTATTCAGCAAGGGATTACATTTTTTGATACAGCAGATTCATATGGTTTCGGTAGATCAGAGGAATTAGTAGGAGAAGTATTAAAGGGAAAACGTCATGAGTTTATACTTGCTACAAAAGGTGGAATTCAACCGTTGTTAAATGGAGAAACTTATATTAACAATGAACCAAGTTACTTAAGGAATGCTGTGGAAAATAGCTTAAGAAGATTACAGACTGAATATATTGATTTATATTATTTACACTTTACAAATCCTGAAACAAGTTACATAGATTCAATCGGAGAGCTTACTCATTTAAAAGAAGAAGGGAAAATTCGTTCAATTGGAATATCGAATGTAAACATAGAACAATTAAAAGAGGCGAATCAACATGGTCATATAGATGTTGTACAATCTCCATACAATATGTTAGAACGTACAGCTGAGGAAGAACTGTTGCCGTATTGTATAGAAGCGGGTATTTCATTTATTCCATATGGGCCTCTTGCTTTTGGAATATTAGGCGGAAAATATACAGAAGATTTCAAATTAAATGAAGTCGATTGGCGTCAAAATGTAAATCTATTTGAAGAAAATACATATAAGAGTAATTTTAAGAAAGTGAATAAGTTAAAAGGGCTAGCGAAAGAAAATGATATTGAAGTGTCTCATTTAGCGTTAGCATGGTTATTAAATAAAGAAGGAATTGATACTGTTATACCTGGTGGAAAGCGGGCAGAGCAGGTAAGAGAAAGTGTGAAAGCGGTAGACGTTGCATTGAATGAAAGGGTCATGAAAGAAATCCAATCTATTTTAGAAGATTAGTTAAACAGAGGGAGAGTACCCTCTGTTTATATAAGGAGAAGGTCTAAATGAACAGAGTACTAGCTGTATTTTTTATGATAATGTTTATGATCGGTACAGATACTTTCTTAATTTCACCACTGTTGCCGACATTACAACAGGTGTATCATGTTTCAACTGAGTTGTCAGGATGGATGGTGAGTTCGTATGCTTTAGGGTATGCTGGATTTGCGCTTATTGCTGGTCCTATATCAGATGGATTAAACAGAAAAAAAGTGATGGTACTAGGTATGAGTTTTTTTGCAATAAGTACATTTTTTTGTGGAATTGCACCGAGTTTTTTATGGATGCTAACATTTAGATTTTTAGCAGGTGTAAGTGCAGCTTTTGTATCTCCACAAGTGTGGGCATCCATTCCGATTCTTATAGAGAAAAAGCAAATTGTGAAAGCAATTGGGGTTGCAACAGCAGGGTTATCAATCTCTCAAATTTTAGGGCTGCCACTGGGAGCTTATTTAGCAACGATACATTATACAATCCCATTCTATTTCATTGGTATATTATCAGCACTACTTGTCATTCTTATTTATGTTGTATTACCAGAAATACAGTCGGTTCATATAGGTGGAAATAAAAAAGCGATTTTACAGCGTTATAAACAATTACTTACAGATTCAAAGGTTTCACTTTCTTATTTTGCATACTTTGTTTTTCAAACCGGAAATTTTGCTGCATTTTCATTTTTTGGTGTATGGCTTTCCATTCAATTTGGCTTACAAGTTCATGAAGTAGGTACAGCTATGCTCGTATTAGGGTTAGGAAATTTAACTGGTAATATTTTTGGTCCTAGAATCGTAAATAAAATTGGTTATAACCTTTCTTTCTATGGTGGAATTATATTTACAGCAGTGCTATATGTATTACTTCCACATGTAAAGAACATTGTATTGGTGGAGTTATCGTTCTTTGCTTTGTTTTTTTGGACAGGAATTTTGTTTGTATTAATGATGAGGCACTTACAAAACATATCTAGTGTAGCAAGAGGAACAGGAGCCGCGCTTGCAAATGCTTCTATGTACATTGGTCAAATGATTGGTGCGGCAATAGCTGGAATGTTATTTGCAATATCTCACAATTTTATCCTTATAGGTAGTTTTACAGCGTTACTATATATAGGAGCTTTATTTTTGTTTAGAAAAAGTGAAAAACTTACTGAAAATAGTGAAACAGGAATCGCATCATAAAGCTTGTATAAATATTTCGCAAATCAGAATTAATAAGAGTGTGAATACATGAATGTGCTTTTAATTAAAGTGGTTACTAAAAGTATAGAAATAGTAGAAGAAATGTATTGTAACAAAGTTATGAGGAATCAAAAAATAAAAATCCCTATAAAGATAGGGATTTATATATCGGCATATAGTTCCTTGGAAAAGGATATACTTAGTTTAGCATATCGGACTACTTATATTTGTGAAATAGATGTGAAAGTAATGTGAAAAATGCCGAAGGAAAAAACTATTTAAATAGAGGGCAATTTAGATGGGAATATGGATTTTACATAAATATTGTGTTATATTTCTACTTATCTGTTAAAAATTACATATTTTAATTTTATTGGGGATAAAAGGGAGAGGTTTAAATGCAATGGTATTTGAAAGCTCTAAAGAATTATGGGAATTTTAGTGGTAGAGCTACGCGAAAAGAGTACTGGATTTTTAGTTTATCCAATATCGTAATTTTTTGGCTACTGTTATTTTTATCATCATTTTCAGAGGTGTTAGTTGCTATTATTGCGTTGCTATTTATGTTAGTAATGATTATACCAAGTTTTTCGGTTGGTGCACGACGATTACATGATATTGGGAAAACGGGATGGTGGCAACTATTAAATTTTGTACCGTTTGGTAGCGTTGTTTTACTTGTATTTTTTATCATTGAAAGTGAAGAAAATGACAATCAATACGGACCAAATCCGCATTCAGATTTAAAAGAAGCGATTTAATAAACTTATTTAGTTTGTAGCATTACTAGTTCAATTATTTTATCTATTATTAAAATGGTTTGCGTGGGCTAATATTATTAGGTTGATCTTTAGGTCTAGATGACTTTTGAAACTGTAAAAATGGAAAGATAAAGGCAGAGAGAATATAGCATGGAAAGAAAAAAATTCTAAATAAAAAGCACTGTTTTAGCTAATGTAGCTAAAACAGTGCTTTTCTCTTTGATTGAACGGTTGCAGCATTTTCATCATGTATACCTGCATCTTTAATAATTCGTTGTTTTGCTTTATTTAATAGATGGTTTACTGCTTCACCAAAATAGTTAGCTTCGCTTTTTGTGCGGGCTTCTCGTAAACATTTATAGTTTTCTAGCAGTTCCTCTTTTTCGGAGTTTGTTAAGAAATCTTCTATTTTCTTTTTTGTCATACGAAACACCCTTTCTCCTGACAAACGACGCAATAGAAAATATTTATTTCTCATTATAACAATAATTTTAAAAGAAAGTATACACTAACGTCGCAATAATTTGTCAATTTCTTGAATCTTCTCATCAGCTTTCCCAATTTGCGTATTTTTAGCCTGTTCGCCACCAAGAGCTTGATGTAGTAAAAAAGTTTGACCGGAAATAGCAGTTACAATGGATACTTTTATAATTTCTTTTATTGCGGTGACATCGAATAAAACGAGCCCAAGAAGTGCGGCTAGGCTACCAGTAAAAATATCAGTTAAAAATCCAAAATGAAAAAATGTTTTCAAACGGCGTGGAAGCAATAACTTACCTTGGTTATTGATTAGATGGGAAACGAAGCCGGTAATGCCACCAACGAGAACAGCGGTTAGCCATTGATACATCTCCATCGAATCCACTCCTTTTAGTGAATAAGATTCGATTATTTTATATTGATTCCTTTTAATATTTCATATAAGCATATTGAGAAAGTTTGTTTGGGTATAATTTGTATTCAAATTAATTGTAACAGAAAATTTAGATATATTTCAGTCTATTATATGAATCATTTTTACAATAATATGAATGCAGAAAGGGGTGCGTGATATGAATATAGATTATCGAATAAGAAGTGTAGTTGGTTATACAAAAAAATAGGGGAATTAGTAAGCCTGCTTGAGCATACGAGAGCTGTAACATTAGGCGAAGTAAAAAATTTATCAGTTGAGCAATTAGATTTAATTATTCAAAGCAGCGGAAATTCAATTGGTGCCTTATTAAAGCATATAGCAGCTATTGAAAAAGTTCATCAGCTTATTTCATTTCAAGATCGTGACTTTACAAAAGAAGAATTAGAAATCTGGGAAGATGCACTGTATTTAGGGGAAGCGGGTAGAGCAATCCGTGGTCATGAAATACAGTATTATGTACAACGTCTACAAAGTGTTCGAGAAGAATCTCTGAAGTATTTAAGTGAACAAGGTGATGAGTGGCTCATGTCAGAAAGAAAGTGGCCTAACGGTGTAGCATATAACCAGCACTATCTATGGTTTCATGTGCTAGAAGATGAAATTAGTCATCGAGAACAAATTAGAATGCTCAAAAACAAGTTATTTGAAAATTACGTAAAATAATGTAGCTTTTTATAGGAGAATTCCATATAATGAGAATAATTAAAATAAGAACGGGGTGATGTATTATGGCGAAAATAACTTATATGAATAATCAACCAAATACAAAGGTGGATGGAAAGGGCGATATTATATAAGGTAATTCGCAATCCTTCCACTTAGTACAAACTAGGGAGGATATTTATTTGAATCAAAATATTTTAGAATCTTTCGGCTGGGATTCATTTTTTGAAGAACAAGTTACAGAGAAAAATTATGAAGTAGGTCGTATTTTACTTGAGCATAAGCATATATATCGCATTATTTGTAATGATGGTGAATATATGGCAGAACTGTCTGGGAAGTTTCGGCATGAAGCGATTACGAAAGGCGATTATCCAGCAGTTGGTGATTGGGTGTATATAAAGAAAATAGAAGATGAAAAGAAAGCGATTATTCATCGTATTTTCCAGCGAAGAAGTTCTTTCTCAAGACAAGAGGCTGGAACAAGAACAGAAGAACAGATTATAGCAGCAAATGTAGATTATTTATTTTTAGTGAATGCACTTAATCATGATTTTAATGTTAGAAGGATGGAACGTTATTTATTATTGGCGTATGAAAGTGGCGCTATGCCAGTTATTGTTTTAACAAAGAGTAGTATATGTAATGATGTAGAACAAAAAATTGTAGAAACGGAAGCTATAGCAATTGGTGTTCCTATTTTCGTTGTTGATAGTTTAGAGCATACAGGTATTGATTCGTTGAAACAATTCGTTTCTTCAGGGAAAACAATTGCTTTAGTTGGGTCATCAGGGGTAGGAAAGTCAACTTTGTTAAATGCTCTAATAGGAATTGATGTAGCAAAAACGGGAGATATACGTGAAGAGGATAGTAGGGGGAGGCATACGACAACGCATCGAGAATTATTCCAATTGCCTAGTGGCGCTCTCGTGATTGATACGCCTGGCATGAGGGAATTGCAACTTTGGGAAGGCAGCGAAGCGATTCAAACAGCATTCTCTGATATTGAAGAATTTGCGACAACATGTCGTTTCCGTGATTGTAAGCATGAGAATGAACCAGGATGCGCGGTGTATAGTGCAATTGAAAACGGACTTATTACGATAGATCGTTTGAAAAGCTATAAAAAATTACAAAGAGAACTGGCGTATTTTATGAGGAAACAAGATGCAATCCTTGCCAGAGCAGAGCGTGATAAATGGAAGAAAATTTCTAAACAACATAAAAAAATGTAAAAACCAAAGGGGCCCCTTTGGTTTTTTCTATTTGTAAATTTTATAATAATATTATTCGTATATATAGACAAAGAGAAATTAATTGTTTAAACTTTACAAAGTATTCACCATAATAGGTTATGAAAATAATAATTAAGGAATGGGAAATATTCATAATTAACTCAATTTAACTTTTAAATTCGAAAATTAGGAGGTTCATAATGGGTAAACTATTAAATTTGTTTCGTGATATGAAAGTAGCAAAAAAGCTATTAATTTCATTCTTTGTAATTTTAATTGCAGCCGTTTCTATAATCGGGGGCATGTCTTATCAAACTGCTAAAAAGAATTTTGAATCACAAATTACGAGTAGTGCTAACGATAATATAAAAATATTAGATAATTTAATCAATCAAATGATTGAAGCAAAATTTAACGATGTGAATAACTTTGCACGAGTAATTCAAGGGAATATGTATCAAGGGGATAATCAGGATGAGCTAAGAAAGACATTATCTCAGTATATCAATTTGAATATAGATGTTGAACAAGTGTATGTTGCCGGTAATGATAAGAAATTTGTACAGGAACCAAATATACAAATGGCAGCAGATTATGATCCAACAACACGACCTTGGTATAAAGATGCAGTGGCAAAACAAGGTGGTATTGTTGTTAGCGAGCCATATAAGGCAAAAGGAAATGGACATATTGTCGTAACGATTGCAAAACAAACAGAAGATAAAAATGGGGTTGTTGCGCTAGATTTAAGTTTAGACAATTTATTAAAAACAACAAAGTTAATCAATATTGGTAAAAAAGGATATGCCTTCATTTTAGATGGAAAGCAAAAAATCATTGCTCATCCACAAGAAAAATCAGGGGATAAAGCAGCTGATTCTTGGGCAAAGAAAATTTATGAAGATAATCACGGTGCTTTTACATATTCTTATGGTGGTAGTGAAAAGAATATGGTATTTGCTACAAACGTAAAAACAGGTTGGAAAATTGGTGGGACGATGTACGCAACTGAAGTAATTGAAGCTGCTCAACCTGTATTTTATAATATGTTAATTGTTATGCTTATCTCATTAGTAGTAGGCGGGGCACTTATTTATTTTGTGACACTTTCAATTACGAAGCCTTTAAAGAGATTAGTTGTTACCTCTAAAGAAATAAGCGAAGGGGATTTAACGCAAACAATTGAAATCCATTCTAATGATGAAATCGGCCAACTTGCTAAAGGCTTTAATGAGATGACGAATTCGTTACGGACGTTAATTGGAAGAATTAACGATTCAGCTGGGCATGTTGCAGCGGCATCAGAAGAGCTAACTGCAAGTGTAAGGCAAGCAAGTGAAGCGACTGAGCAAATCACAATCGCAATGGATGAAATATCAAGTGGGGCAACGACGCAAACAACAAGCGTAGAAAATGGCGCTATGTTACTGTTTGATGTAACGGAAGGAATTCAACATGTAGCAAATAGTTCATCATCTATTAATACGGCTTCTGCACATACTCGTGAAAAAGCAGAAGATGGTGGGAAACTAGTAGGAAGAACAGTAAACCAGATGCAGTCTATTGCAGAATCGGTTTCACAATCAGATGCAGTTATACAATTACTAAATAATAAATCAAAACAAATTGGTGATATTTTAGAAGTAATTCAAAATATTGCAGATCAAACAAACCTTCTAGCTCTAAATGCGGCGATTGAAGCCGCAAGAGCCGGTGAGCATGGAAGAGGTTTCGCAATTGTTGCAGATGAAGTGCGTAAATTGGCAGAGCAGTCTAGCGTATCTTCTAGTGAAATTAGTAAATTAATATGTGAAATACAAGATGATATGGGTAAGACAGTCAAATCTATGAATCATGTAAATGAGGAAGTTCAATCTGGACTTGTTATCGCAAATGAAACGAAGCAAAACTTTGCTGAAATCTTACAATCTACAAATGAAATAGCTAATCAAATTAAGACGATGGTTGAAACGGCTAATGGAATGTCAAAAGGGGCAAATGAAGTATCTATTTCGGTAGGACAAATTGCAATGACAGCACAAAATAATGCGACAAGCACACAAAATGTTGCGGCTTCAGCTGAAGAACAGCTAGCTTCGATGGAGGAAATTGGATCTGCAGCAGGCACGTTATCTCAAATGGCTGAAGAGTTGCAAGGACTAATTGACAGATTTAAAGTCTAATAGAGAACAGACTATCCCCTAGTAGCATTATGCCAATAGAGGGTAGTCTGTTTTATTGTGTAAAATCAAATGGAGATGTAAACTTCCTTTATGACGTTTAAAATGGTATTTTGCATAATGTTTGTCGAAAAATAGAGGTATTTGTTAGCTTTGTGTATAATTATTAACGTATAGAATACAAATAAAAGGAGAGTATTATGGGAGTGTATTGGGGGACAAAAAGACATTCTTGGCTTAGTTACGTCTCATTTTGGCTAAGTATTTCATTTTTTATTGTTTTTCTAATTGAAGTGTTTATATTAAAAACACTTTCGAATAGCTCGGTGCAAATTGTTAAATATTTTTATTTTATATTTGTACCAGTAAATATTTTTCTTAGTTTAAAGTTACTATTTAAGAAGAATGAAAAGAAAGCGTTACCTATTTTTAGTTTCATTGTCTCATTATTATTTGCAATTTTAATAATCGTATTAGTTTTAGCAGCTATAGGGAAGGTCTTTTGAGGGGAGTGGTATAAGTCACTCTCCTTTTTTATTTGTGGTAGTCTTACTATATATAAAAGTGTGAATGCTGTGAGCTAATAAAAGCAGAGAGTAGACAATATTTGCATGGATTAAAGTCTGTCGTTATTTGAACTTGTAAGAGTGTATGGAGTAATGAGGTAATATACATAATAATGGAGATAGAATTAGTTATTTTATAAGTATGTATGAAGCAAATGAATACGGTAAGAACGTTGATATATGGTACAATAGCTATGGATAGTGATAGAGATAAAGGGTATATAAAATACTCATCGTTTTTTAGTAAGAGAGGGGTTATCTTATGCTATACGAGGATTTGGAGACATTATTTCAAACAGCTCCGAAAGAAGATAGAGGCGGATGGAAATATATAATCCAAGAACAAAATAATACATTTAAAATTGTTGATGAAATACTGAAAAATCAAATGAGTGTCGAATTATATTTTAATGAATACGATGAGGTGAAAATCACTTTATATAAAGATGGAATTCCCATTACGACTATGCAAAGAATTGTGATTTCAAAAGTTGAATTAGACGAAGATGAAGAAGGTATTCAATTTGTTTTAGAGCGCATGCCTAGTCGAATGATTCGGTTGCAGTTAAAGCCATATTTAGCATTAGAAATGGGACCGTACTGGGAAGTATGTGATGATTGTGAATGAGCATAAAAAAGCATCCAATAACATGGATGCTTTTTTATGTTTTTTGAAGTTGTTTAAACGCAATGATTGGCAGTATAACAATACTTACCCATCCGATGATAGGATATAGAATGTGAAGTAAGTCACTGTAACCGATGTAGCTAAAGCAATAACTAATTAGTAAAATGAAGAAAATAATATTGTTATTTTTCCACCCAGTAATAGATTGCATCTGTTTTGTCATTCCGAACACATTACCAACTAAAGTTGTGAAAACTTCACCGAAAATAATGAGAACGAAAAAGAAGTGAAAAGTTGCATTAAATCTTCTTATGACTTCAGCCATTGGGATGTTATATTGGTAAAATTGATCGACTGATAAGATTGCTAAATGGCTGCATAATAAAATTAAAGAAAGTCCAGCACCACCCAAAATCCCA
The DNA here is from genome assembly GCF_057924895.1 of Bacillus sp. LH1. NCBI lineage: Bacteria > Bacillati > Bacillota > Bacilli > Caryophanales > Bacillaceae > Bacillus > Bacillus sp. LH1. Next base: position 1,985,565 of record NZ_CM175007.1, read on the forward strand.
CCCCAAAAAATAGCTTTTCGATCTCTTACTTCACTGGCTAATGGGACGAGAACACTTTGGGCGAGAGAAAGATTTAAGGCGACATATGTAATAGGGCTAGTAATCCATTTCATATTCCAGTTCTCTGCAGGAATAGTGTTATTAATGGAAGGTGTACCGTGAAAAAAGGTTGTAATAGCAAGTCCGATAATAAAAATCATCATAATAGGTACGACAAGTGTATTTACTTCAAAAACACCTTGTAATCCGCGGCTACTTATAATAAGACAAGCGATAACTGTAATAAGAATACCGAGTTGTCTTGGTAAGCGAAGTTGCTCTTCAAATACTGCACCAGCCCCTGATAACATAACGCTCGTTACGCCGAATAAAACGAGTAATAATAATGTGTTTACAACATTCCCAAATACATCCCCAAATAAATATTTGTTAAATTCTTGCGCTGAAAATGCCCCGATTTGTGATGAAAGTAACATCATCTTTGTGCCAAGCCAAATAAAAAAAAATCCACTTACACATATGCCAATTGTCCCGTATAATCCATTCACTGTGAAAAATTCAACAATTTCTCGTCCAGTAGCAAATCCAGCTCCAACGACAGTTCCGATATAAGTAGCGGCTACTTTCTTTGCTACTTGCCATTGTTGATTGTCCATGTTATCCCTCTTTCTACTATGATGAGCTTGATGTACTATTATGCATATGTATGAGCTTGGACAATTAGACGTATGAAGTGTTTGAAAAAATACATGAATTTAATGATATTAGGGAAGCATTAAAGGTGTTAAAACTTTGTTACATATAAGCCAATTGTTCGAAAGGAAAGGGAATGTATGGTAAAATGTAATTAGGTTATTAAAAGATAAACATTACAAAATGATAAGAGGAGTGATTGTATGAGTACGAAAACAAATGTTGTTGAAGTATTAAACAAGCAGGTAGCAAACTGGAATGTGTTATATGTTAAACTACATAATTATCACTGGTATGTGACAGGGCCACACTTCTTTACATTACATGAGAAATTTGAAGAGTTTTATAATGAGGCTGGAACGTATATTGATGAGTTAGCAGAACGTATTTTAGCTTTAGAAGGTAAACCATTAGCGACAATGAAAGAATATCTCGCAACATCTAGTGTCAGCGAAGGGACAAGCAAAGAATCTGCAGAAGAAATGGTGCAAACATTAGTGAATGATTATTCTGCACTTATTCAAGAATTAAAAGAAGGTATGGAAGTTGCAGGTGAAGCTGGTGATGAAACATCAGCTGACATGCTGTTAGCAATTCATACAACATTAGAACAGCATGTATGGATGCTAAGTGCATTCTTAAAATAACGATAAATATAATAGAAACCCATTGAAAAATTATTTCAATGGGTTTTTTTATGATTTTTCAGTTTTCTTTTATGCTATAATATAGTAAAAAGGAGGCGATGCGATGTTTCGCTTTTTCAGAACTGGAAAAGAAGAGCGGGAAATTACGAAAGATGAATTAGAACAAGCGATGGCTCAGTTTTTAGAAACGAATGCTAATATCGTTTATACAGTATTAGTAAATGAAGATTATACAGTAAATTATGATTTGTTAAAACCGTATTTACCTGCATTTCCAACAAATGATTTTCTCATAACGAAGGAAACGCTTGAGGTATTTGAACATACAGCAGAAAATTTAAGCCTAGTGAAAGAAATTGATGTCGTACAAAAAGCAGTAGACCAATACGTAACAGAAAAAGAAATGTTCCCAATTGTTGAAGGTAGCGAAGATCGCCTCATATGCGGAATGAAGCTAGGACCTTACTTAAATCGTAGCTTAAAAAGAGACTTATATATTTCAGAAAAACATTATTTAGTTTCAAGTAAACCAGATAGAAAAAAACAAAAGAGCGGGTAGATGTAATGAAAACAACAATACATATATTGTTGTCTTTTTTTGTTTTTTAAAATATTGATTTTTCAGTCTATTATTATTTATACTAAATGTATTGGACAGGGAAGAGTAACTATTAAGCATCATTTTGAGAATAAGGTATTGTTAGCGTGGGTTATACAAAGTGGTATAAAGATTCGCAAAAAATATTATAAAAGGTTTCGGGGGAATTGGTACATGAAAAATAGCATGACTTACATTCAATTATTAAATGAAACGTTACGTTGTTATGCAAATAAAGGAAGTTTTGAAGCGTACAATTATATAATGGAAAACGCTACAGGTGTAATAGGGAATGAGGCGCAAATATATAATTTTAAGTATGCACTCGCAAGTGCATCGGGACTTGAAAAAGAAGCATTACATTTAATGAGAGAGGCCATTATAGAAAAGGGATTCTGGTATGGAAATGAGTATTTAATTTCCGACGAAGATTTAAAATCACTACATAAATTTGAAGAATTTCATACAATGGTGCAATTATGTAATGAAAGAGAAGAATTAGCACATAAAAAGGAAAGACCAGATGTGAAATATATATACAGCAAGAAAGAAGGAAATCTACTACTTACATTGCACGGTGACCAAGAAAATATTCAAATAGTAGAGCCATATTGGAAATCAGTTTTGACACAAGATTACACGTTAGCTTTACCACAGTCTTCACAAATTCAGTTTTCAGATGGATTTGTTTGGGATGATATAGAGAGAGGGAAAGAAGAATTAAAAGGGCATTACAATAAGTTTATAGAAAACCATACAGTAGAAAATGTAATCATTGGTGGTTTTTCTGCAGGGGCAAGAGTAGCTTTATATACGATTTTGCAAAAAGATATAGAGGTTGATGGTTTTGTTTTTATGGCACCATGGCTTCCCGAGATTGAAGAATGGGATGAGTTGCTAAGAGTGCTGCAGGATAAACATATAAAAGGATATATAGTATGCGGGGATCAAGATGAAGATTGTTTCGAATCCACGCAGCAATTTGTACAACTATTAAGAGAGAAGAATATAGAACATAAGTATAAAGTTGTCCCTGACTTAGATCATGATTATCCTATTAACTTTGAAGAGCTATTAAAAGAAGCTATTGAATATATAGGAAATGAAAACAATAAGTAGTAAGAAAAAGAGATGCATCATATGTGATGCATCTCTTTTTAGAATTATAAATTAAAAGCATTTGCTAATAAGCGATAAGACTTTAATTTATGTTCAAATTGATGAGTAATCGTGACAATCATAAATTCGTCAGTATTGTATGCTTTGCTTAAGTTTATTATTTTTTCTTTTACAGAAGACGGATCACCAACAATCATACGTTGACGATTTTCTTTTATACGGAATAAATCATAAGCGCTGTATGAATAATTTTGAGCAGTTTCAATAGAAGGTGTACCAGTAGTTCGTTTTCCTTGCTCTAATAATAAGATTGATAAATCTAAACTAGAAGCAATTTTTTCCGCTTCTTCATTTGTTTCTCCGCATATAACAAAAATGGCAACGATTGAATTAGGCTTATCTCCTAAAAATGAAGGCTGATATTGTTCTTGGTAAGCCCTCATAACTTCAGGGCCTCCAAAGCCATTAATAAATTGCGCAAATGCGAAAGAAGCTCCGTTGTTTGCAGCAATTTTAGCGCTCTCTCCGCTAGAACCGAGCATCCACATTTCAGGAGATGTTGGGATAACTGGAGTGGCTTTTAAGTTTGCATAGTGATGGTTTTCTGGTACTTGATCATGTAAGTACATTGCAACGTCTGCAATTTGTTCTGGATATTGATCAAGTGAGACCATTTTCCCTTCTTGAAGTGCGCGAGTTGCTATTGGCATACCACCAGGAGCTCTACCAACACCGAGATCGATGCGGTTCGGATACAGTGCTTCTAGAACACGGAAATTCTCAGCAACTTTATATGGGCTATAATGCGGTAACATAACACCACCTGAACCGACTCTAATACGGTCCGTTTTCGCGGCAATATGAGAAATAAGTATTTCTGGACTTGAACCAGCTAAGCTTACGGAATTATGATGTTCGGATACCCAAAAACGTGTGAATCCGAGTTTTTCAACTTCTTGTGCAAGCGTAACTGTATGTGAAAAAGCTTGGGCTGCTGTGCTACCATCTGAAATAGGTGATTGGTCTAATACACTTAACTTGATCATAGAATATACCTCTCAATCTTAATGTACATCCTATTATATATTTACTTATGAAAAATGCGTAGTGAAATGCTCAAAATGAAAAGCGGATAATCCTATTTCCGCTTTTAATGAGAAAATCCGCGTTCATAATGATTCATTTCAACCAGATTTAAAATATATTCATAGTTGTCAATTTCACATTTTAGCTGTTCACGTTCTTTTTCAGATAGTGTCATATTGCTAAGTTTTTTACATAAGTTTTGTTTCTTTAATTCTAAATGCTTTTTTGTAGCGTGGTAATCATAAGTATGTTTCATTTTTTAGTCACTCCTTCGTGCGGTTGCTATATTATACGAAGCATAAAGAAATATGAAATCTGTCTCTTATGTACTTTTAGTGAATATTCAAATTGCAATGGTGTTATGTTTATGGGGATGTATGAATAAAATGCACTAAACCACTAACGTCCATTTGATGAAGTAAGGGGTGGAATTGTGCAGAAAGATATAATGTATAACACTGAAATGGATGAAGCGTTAAAAGTTATAGATAAAGGATTGAAGAAGACGACAAATCCAAAACAAATTATTGTAGTGGGAGCTGGTATGGCTGGATTAGTTTCAGCATCTTTATTAAAGGCTGCAGGACATGATGTGAAAATTTTTGAAGCAAATAACCGGGTAGGTGGCCGTATAGAAACGGTTAGAATGGAAGATACCGGATTATATTTAGATGTTGGAGCAATGAGGATTCCATATTCGCATACATTAACGATGACATATATAAGAAAATTTGGGCTACAGGTGAGACCTTTTATTAATAGAAATGAGACGGATATTATATACGTAAATGGACGGAAAACGACGTTAAAACAATATGAAAAAGATCCAAGTATTCTAAGATATCCTGTGGAAATGAATGAAGTTGGAAAAACGTCAGAGGAATTATTATTGTTAGCGGTACAGCCCATTATAAATTTTATAAAAAAGAACCCAGAAAAAAATTGGGACGTTGTAGTAAAGGATTTTGGAAGATACTCTACTGGGCAATTTTTAAAGTATCATCCTTATCAGTATAATACTTACTTTTCGCCAGTAACAATTGAGATGATTGGTGTTCTATTAGATTTAGAAGGTTTTTTGGAACGATCGTTTGTAGAGACTTTACGCTTTCTATACATTATGCAAGAGGAGAGCGGATTTTGTGAAATTGTGGGCGGGAACGATAGATTGCCAAAGTCATTTTTACCGCAATTAGAAGAGAATATTATATATAATCAAAAATTAATGAAGCTACATCAACACGATAATGGTGTGACAGCTTTCTATCGGAACGAGGAAACTTTTGAATATAGTAGTATTACAGGAGATTTAGTTATTGTTACCATTCCGTTTTCGACAATGCGTTTTGTAGAAGTAGATCCGTTTGATTCTATATCTCATGAAAAATGGAAAGCAATTCGTGAATTACATTATATGCCTGCGACGAAAATAGGAATTCAATTTAAAAGCCGATTTTGGGAAGAACAAGGACAATTAGGCGGCAGAATTATAACAGATTTGCCAATTCGTTATGCCTATTATCCAAGCTATGGAATTGGGGAGAAAGGACCGGCTATGATGTTAGGTAGCTATACATGGTCTTATGACGCGTTGTTATGGGATGGTTTATCAAAAGGTGATCGTATTTATTACGCATTGCACAACTTAGCAACAATATTAGGTGGTCAAGTGTATGATGAGTTCATATCTGGAATATCAAAAAGCTGGACATTAGATCCGTATGCGCTTGGAGGGTTTGCACTTTTTCAAGCAGGTCAAGAATCTGAGCTACAACCAGCGATTGTCAAACCAGAGGGGAGAATATTCTTCGCTGGAGATCATACAACGCTATATCACGGATGGATTCAAGGTGCGATTGAATCTGGAATTCGTGTAGCGTTGGAAGTGAATGAGTAAAAGGTTTTCAATTCAGAAAATTCTTTACTATATAACTTGAGATGGATATTATTATATATAAAAGAAATATAGGGAGTGTTTACAGTGAATCCGTTATTATTCGATTTTCCTTCTGAATTTTATACTAACAGGCTTTTTATTCGAATGCCGAAACCAGGAGATGGTAAAGTTGTATATGATGCAATTCAGGCTTCAATAGAAGAACTAAAACCTTGGATGGTGTTTGCACAAAAAGAGCAAACAGAGCAAGAAGTAGAAGAAAGTATTAGAAAATCACATATTCAATTTTTGCAACGTGAGGATTTAAGATTACTAGTATTTTCGAAAGAAACAGGTGAATTTATTGCTTCAGCCGGATTACATCGTATTAATTGGGATATACCTCAATTTGAAATCGGATATTGGATTGATACAAGGTTTAGCGGAAAAGGCTATATGGTAGAGGCTGCGAAAGGTATAACGGATTACGCTTTTTCTGAATTGAAAGCAAACCGTGTAGAAATTCGTTGTGATTCTTTAAATAAGAAGAGTAGAGCGATACCTGAGAAATTAGGCTTTAAGTTAGAAGGTACGTTAGAAAGTGCGAGTGTTGCGGTAGATGGAAACGGATTAAGGGATATGTGTGTATTTGCCATGACTAGAAATACATATGAAAAAGAAGAGCTGTAAGAAAACAGCTCTTCTTTTTATGCATTATGGTACAGGATGCCCATTAGAGCTTTCGAAAATTGTAAACCATTGTTGACGGTCTAAGTTAACGTTTGTAGCAAGAGCAGCCGTTTTTACGCGATCTAATTTACCTGAGCCAACGATTGGCATCATATTAGCTGGATGAGCAAGTAACCAAGCATACATAACCGTATCGATATTAGAAACACCTAGCTCAGTAGCAACTTTTTGCACAGTTTCGCGTACACGTACAGCACGTTCTGATTGACCAGTAAAGATCTCACCACCAGCAAGAGGTGACCAAATCATTGGATTGATTCGTTTTTCTTGGCATAAGTCAATTGTTCCTTTTTCAAAATGCTCAAGCTGCAATGCAGAAACTTCAATCTGGTTCGTAATAAGTGGGAAATCTAAGTACGAACTTAACATATTAAATTGTGAAGGTAAGAAGTTAGATACACCGAAGTGACGAACTTTTCCTTCTTGTTTTAATTGTGAAAAGGCTTTTGCCACTTCATTTGGATCCATAAAAGGATCGGGACGATGAATAAGTAATACGTCAATATAATCTGTATGTAAATTTTTAAGTGATGCTTCTACACTTTGCATAATATGCTCTGCACTAGTATTGTAGTGAGCCACATATCGCTCTGGAAATTTCGGTGATGGGGGAGCGATTCCACACTTTGTAATAATTTGCATGTTTTCTCGTAAGGAAGGCTTTAATTGTAAAGCTTCGCCAAATAACCCTTCACATGTATATGCGCCGTAAATATCAGCGTGATCAAAAGTAGTAATTCCCATATCCATACAATCTTCAATGAAAGAAAGTAATTCTTGTTTCGTCATATTCCATTCTGCTAAACGCCAAAATCCTTGAATAATACGAGAAAATTCTAGCGTTTCGGCCATTTGAACTCGTTCCATGATAAGTACCCCCTTGATGAATGATTATTATTTTGAAAAGGCTTTCTTACTACATATTATTATATAGTTAGAGGGGCGTACAAACAATAAATATGTTTTGCTAAAAAAATGATTTTCTCTATATGCTATAATGTAGAAACATATAGCTAGAAGGAGATGTACGAAATGATTCCAGTAACAATATTAACTGGTTTTCTTGGATCTGGGAAAACGACATTATTAAATCGTATTTTATCAGAAAATCACGGTAAGAAATTAGCGGTGATTGTAAATGAAATAGGGCAAATTGGCATTGATAATCAGTTGATTATGAATGTGGAAGAAGAAATTATGGAAATGACAAATGGCTGTTTATGCTGTACTGTACGTGAAGATTTACTCGTTGCTTTAAAACAGTTACTGGACGTAAAAGCGGAAGGGAAAATGGATTTTGATGGTTTAGTAATTGAAACGACTGGCCTTGCAAATCCAGGCCCGATTATTCAAACATTCTTTTTAGATCCAGTCATTCAATCTGCTTACCAAATTAACGGTGTTGTAACGGTAGTAGATAGTTATCATATACATAAACATTTTGAAAAAGGATTAGAAGCAAAAGAGCAAATTGCGTTTGCTGATGTCGTTTTAGTAAATAAATTAGATTTAATTGAAGAGAATGAGAAAGAAAATCTCTTGCATGAAATTCAAGGAATTAACCCGACTGCAAAGTTAATTGAGGCGACTAACTGTGAGGTAGATATACCATCTTTATTACAAATCCAAACGTTTAAAACGAAAGATACGTTGCAAATTTACCCTCATAAAGAACATAACCACTTAGAAGGTGTGAAATCATTTGTATTACGTGAAGAACGTCCGCTGGATTTACAAAAGCTTAATGAGTGGATGTCAGCTGTCGTTCAAGAGCTAGGGGAATATTTATATCGTTACAAAGGAATTTTATCGATAGATGGAGTAGATAAACGTATCGTTTTCCAAGGTGTACATACGTTATTTGCTGCTTCGTACGATAGAGAGTGGCAAGAGGGAGAAGAGCGAGTAAGTGAAGTAGTTTTTATCGGAAGAGATATTAATAAAGAGTGGTTCCAAGAACATTTCGAGGAGTGTGTGAAATAAGTCTGCGTAAATTGTAGGCTTATTTTTTATGAGCACTCTATTAGATTGTAAAACAGAATTAAATAAGGGAAAGAAACTAAAAATTGATAACTGTATAATAAAAAGCCTGTTTTCACAGGCTTGTATTTTCGTCTATTAGTAACTCCATTACAACACCTACAACTGGACCTTCATCATCAATATCCCCATTTAAGCGGAAACCAAATGATTCATACAGTCCCATTGCAAGTTTGTTGTCTGGATGTAAACTTAAGTAAATTATTTTACATTCAAATTTTTCTTGTAAGAATTGAATGAGTAAGCGAAGGAAACGTTTTGCGTATCCTTTTCCTTGATATTGTTGGTCAATCATAAAGCGATCGAGCCATACACTTTTATGTTTTACTGAATACCATCCATACATTGCGTATCCTACAAGTGTTTCGCCATCATATAAACCTACTGACGTTCCGTTTCCTTCATATAATGATTCTGCTAAAGAAAACGCGTTACTTTCAATAAATTGTTGCTGATCTTTTGCGACGTCTAAAGCAACTACTGAACGCCAATTTTTTGCTGTTACTTCACAAATGTGAAGATTCATAATTCCAACTCACCTTCTAAATTAATATAGCTTTCAAGCTAATATGGATAATTTTACTTGTTATTTTGGTCAAGTCAAGGATAAATACATAAATAGGCAGCTGAATAACAGATTCAGCTGCCTAGAAAATATAATGGATTAGTTTGTTGCTTCTTTCAATGTATTTACGTTTTCTTCCATTAAAGTGAAGTAATCTTTATTATTTTTTGCATCATCTTCAGAAATAGTAGCTAAGTGATTTAAGCGTAAAACTTTTGTACCAGTTTCTTTTTGAATTACGGATGCTACTTTTGGAGTAGAGAACGTTTCGAATAAAATATATTTTAGATTATGTTCTTTTACTGTTTTTGTAATGTCAGCAAGCTGCTTTTGAGATGGTTCATCAGAAGCTGAAATTCCAGCGATAGGAATTTGTTTTAGGCCGTATCGTTGTTCCCAGTAACCATAGGCAGCATGAGAAACTAAAATTTCTTTCGTTTTTGCGTTCGCTACAGCTGCCTTAAATCCATCGTCTAAATCAGTAAATTTAGTTTGAAGTGCTGCAAAGTTTTTTTCGAATTCTTTTTTATGTTCAGGTTGTAATTCTACAAGTGCATTTTTAATTTTTTCTGCTTGTTTCATTGCTAGAGTAGGATCTAACCAAACATGTGGGTCTTTATCGTGATGATGTTCATCTTCTTTATGGCCATCTCCATGATCATGATGCTCTTCTTCAGTAGAAGCACGAAGCTCAATACCTTTAGATGCATTTACAATTTTAACATTTTCTTTTTGTAATGTTTTTTCCATTTTTTCAGCAAATGGTTCTAATTCAGCGCCGTTATAAACAAATAAATCGGCTTTTGCAACTTGTACTGTTTGTTTTTGACTTGGTTCAAATGTATGTGAATCTGCACCAGGTGGGTAAATTGCTTCAACATTTACATAGTCGCCACCAATTTTCTTTGCGAAATCAGCAAGTGGGAAAATCGTTGTATAAACTGTTAGCTTTCCATCTTTCTTGGCATTACTTTCTTTTTTATTTGAGCAGCCAGCGAAAATTAAGGTAAAAATAAGTAAGAATGAAAATATAGTCAATCTTTTAGGCATGAAGTTCTCCTCTTTTCTTTTTTACGGATATATTTTCCCCAATTATAGAAGAAAAATATCATTTTAATACAAAACGGAATAATTACGTTTTAGTTTGCGAACTTAGTATAATACATCTTTAATAAAGTTGCAATAAATAATAATCATTCCGATTTGTTTTTGTTATAAAGTTGTCAAATATAGGTGTATTATTTTTGCAAATGCATGCATATGTGACAACGCTGTTTTCATATATTGAAAAGGAGGTAAAGAGGGGGATGAGCGCTTGGGTTACTTAATGGAAGCTATTTTATTAATATTAGCGGTAGTATTGCCATTATCTTTCGTATTAATTTTTTTAAGAAGATTAATAAGTAATTTAGGGGACGCTACAACAATAACGAAATTACAAGAGAGAGATGAGAAAAAAGAGTGAGTAAAGCACTATGCGTACGCATAGTGTTTTACTTGTGGTAAAATAAGAGCAGGAAACTCCTAAAGGTTGTATTTTACTGAAGGAGAGAAAAGTAAAATAAGAGGTATATGCATATATGAATAAGCGAACAGCGTTAATACTTGGTGCAAGTGGTTTAGTTGGACAAGAGATAACGCGTCTATTACTTGAATCAGATTACTACGATTCGGTTACTATTTTTGTAAGAGAGCCAATGCAATTGCAACATGAGAAGTTACAGCAGAAACAAGTTGATTTTTCGGTATTAGAGGAATATAAAGAGTTCTTTGCTGTGGATGATGTTTTTAGTTGCTTAGGAACAACAATAAAAAAAGCAAAAACAAAAGCAAATTTTAAAAAAGTAGATTATGAATATACGTTACGAGCTGCTTGTTTAGCTGAAAAACAAGGGGTACAAAATTTCCTTGTCGTGTCTTCTATGGGAGCGAATCCTAAATCATTTTTCTTTTATTCACAAGTGAAAGGGAAAATGGAAGAAGAATTGCAAAAGTTAGTAATCGGTGGTATTCACATTTTTAGACCATCATTATTAGTAGGAAATCGACAAGAATTTCGTTTCGGCGAACAAATGGCTGAAAAGTTATCTCGTATTATTCCTTTTATATTTAAAGGGGCTTTCAAAAAGTATAAACCAATTTCAGCTAAAGATGTGGCGAAAGGGATGTATATAACCGCGCTGCGAGAAGAATCGGGTATCCATACTTATAATTCAAATGAAATTACAACGATAGAATAAATAAAACCGAGAAGAATGACTTCTCGGTTTTATTTATTCGTATGAATTTTCCCTGGTGCTCGCTTGTATTGATATGGTTCTTGCAATTCAAAGCCAAGTTCATTGGCCGCTATTCTCGGGAAGTACGGATTGCGAAGTAACTCACGTCCGATGAAAATTAAATCAGCTTCGTTATTATTTAAAATTTGCTCTGCTTGTGACCCAGTCGTAATCAATCCAACTGCACCAGTTGCAATGTTAGCATGCTCTTTAATATGTTTGGCGTATTGTACTTGATAACCGGGATACACATCAATATGTGCTGGTACAACTGCGCCAGAACTACAATCTATTAAATCTATTCCCTGTTCTTTCATCCACTTTGTATACTGAACATAATCTTGAACCGTTAGCCCGTCAGGGTGATAATCATTTGCTGAAATACGAACGAATATTGGTCCGTCCCAAACTTCATTTACAGAGTCGATAATTTCGCGTAAGAAACGATAGCGGTTTTCAGGTGAGCCGCCGTATTTATCCGTTCGTTTATTAGTAAGTGGTGATAGGAATTCATTGATAAGGTAACCGTGAGCGCCATGTAATTCGATAACATCAAATCCGGCTTGTTTTGAACGTAACGCGGCCCTCTGAAAAGCTAATATAGTCTCTTTGATTTGCTGTATATTCATTTCTACTGGTATCTTCATCTTATCATTAAAAGGAATTGCAGAAGGAGCGAAAGCATTCGTATCTAATTCAGCTTTTCTTCCGGCGTGAGCGAGTTGAATGGCAGCTTTTGCGCCGTTATCATGTATAAAAGTAGTCGTTTTATGTAAGCCTTCAATTAGGTTGTCATCCCAAATACCTAAGTCTTTGTTAGAAATTCGTCCTTCAGCTAACACCGCAGTTGCTTCAACCATAACTAAACCTACTTGGCCAGCAGCGCGAGTTCCATAATGAATGAGATGAAAATTCGTAACGCTGCCATCCTCATTCCCCGATGAATACATACACATAGGCGACATAACGATACGATTTTTTAGTGTAACGTTCTTAATTGTATAAGGTGAAAAAAGCTTGGAATTCATCAAATAGCCTCCTTGATTGAATTTTCTTATATTTTACCATTCTCTTTTTTGTTTCTCTAATAAAACGCTTATACGAAAAATTTTGTATATTCGTGTTACAATGACTAATATGAACTGAATTGGAGGATGGCATATGTACCAGGCTTATTATGAAAGCGAAGTAGGTTTGCTTGAAATTACAGCGAATCAAGAAGGAATTACGTCTGTTATATTTGTTGATGAACGACAAGAAGAAAATAAAAATGAAATGATAGAACAATGTATAAATGAGTTAGATGAATATTTTAAAGGGAAAAGAAAAGAGTTTACGGTCCCGCTGTCTGCGGAGGGAACAGCATTTCAAAAAAATGTATGGGATGCACTTTATACTATTCCATACGGCGTCAGTGCTTCATATTTAGATATTGCAGAGAAAGTTGGAAATATAAAAGCTGTACGGGCAATAGGAGGGGCAAATAGTCGGAATCCAATTTCAATAATTGTTCCATGTCACCGTGTAATAGGAAAGAGTGGAAAGCTTGTTGGATATGCTGGTGGTTTATGGAGGAAAGAGTGGTTATTAAAACACGAAGGTATTTTGAAATGACGTATGGATGGGAAGAGGGATTGTTTTGAAATGTATAAATTGTGGGCAACCTTGCGAGGAGGAACAGTTAAATTGTGCAAGTTGTCAGCGAAACTTGGATAATGAACAAGAGGAAGGTAGCTCGTTAATAGATAAAGAACTGGAAGTATATGTAGGGAGACAATATCCGTATTACAAAAGGAAATGGGATCTTGAGAATAAGCGGATTGCTAGGTGGAGCTGGAATGGTTGGGCTGCTATTTTCAATATAGGCTGGCTAGGATATCGTAAGTATTATGTACCAGCTGCTTTATTTATGTTGTTATTAGTAGCGTGTGATGCATTTTCGTATTATATGGGATTTAATGTAGCGTTGCCAATCATTAATATGGTGCCTCTTACGTTTTTATTACTCATTTTTATTCTGTTTGGAATGGGGATTTTTGCAAATGGATTATACTATCAATTTGTGGAAAGACGTATATACCGAATAAAAGCAAGAGAAATAAAAGATAAATCAGTTGAAAACTATCTAATCAATGATAGCGGCGGAACGAGCAAAATGGGAGCGACAATTGTTACTATTTTAGCAGTTGCTAGCATATTTTTTAGCCATTTCTTTTTTCCGACTGATCGAGACGTTATTCAAAAGGTTCGTACAAGCTCGCTTTATGAATATCCTTTCTTTTCAATAGGTGAATCTTTCGAAAATTATTTTCAAAATTCAGGTTGGATATATTATCGTGGAACGGAAGGGTTAGAATTAGTAGAATTCCAAGGGTATAACACCGGAACGCCAAGACAAAAGGTGAAGATTCAATTTGTTGTCGATTATAAATTAGGTGAAGTGGAACCATACTCACTTATGGTTAATGGTGAATCTAAAACTGAAGAAGAGTTTTTGAAGCTGATGGAAGAAATATTTAAAGTTCAAAATCCATTTGATATAGAGGATGGATTACAAGTAAATGCTATTCAAGAAAGCGGCTGGAAAGAAATTTCCGATCGCTTTTTTCTATGTTTGTTAAAATAAATATTTAAAATAATCAGAATCTTTTGTATAATGAAATATATTATATAGGATTTAACTTATACATATAGATTGGGGGAAGGAAGAATGAAGAGAAAGACAACAACAATTGCTGCACTTGCGTTAACGACGAGTGTATTGGTTGCAGGATGTGGGAATGGTGAGAAGGCTTCGACAACGAAGAAAGAATCGAATAAGGGAATGGCCGATAAACAAGTTTTAAATTTGCTAGAAACAGCTGAAATTCCTTCAATGGATACATCTAAATCAACAGATTCTGTATCTTTCCGTGTATTTGTAAATGCAATGGAAGGTTTATATCGTCTAGATAAAGATAATAAACCAACACCAGGTATGGCAAAAGATGTGAAGATTAGTGAAGATAAAAAGACATATACATTTGAATTACGTGATGCGAAATGGTCAAATGGTGATCCAGTTCGAGCACAAGATTTTGTATATGCATGGCAACGTACATTAGATAAAGCATTAGCGGCAGAATATGCATTCATTTTATTTGATGTGAAAAATGCACAGAAAGTAAATAAAGGTGAATTACCAGCAGATCAATTGGGTGTTAAAGCGAAGGATGATAAAACGTTGGTAGTAGAATTAGAGCAACCAGCACCTTATTTTCTTGAGCTTACGTCGTTCCCTACATTTTTCCCATTAAATGAAAAATATGTGAAAGAGCAAGGAGATAAATACGGATTAGAAGCAGATAAATTATTATATAATGGACCATTTACAATGAGTCAATGGAAACATGAACAAAATTATCAGTTGAAGAAAAATCCTAATTATTGGGATAAAGATACTGTAAAATTAGACGAAATTAATGTAAGTATTGTGAAGGAAACAAGCACGGGAGTAAATTTATATGATAGTGATCAAGCAGATCGAGTTATTTTAACTTCTGAATTTGTTGATAAATATAAAAAGAATAAGCCAGATGAATTTAAAACGAAGTTAGATCCACGCATATATTTCTTGCGTTTTAACCAAAAAAATGTAACATTTAAAAACCAAAAAGTACGTGAAGCGATTGATTTAGCATACGATAAAAAAGGAATTGCTGATGTCATTTTAAATGACGGTTCATTGCCAGCATATTTCTTAGTACCTGAAAAATTCACGACAGGTCCGGATGGAAAAGATTTCCGCTCTGTAAATAAAAACTTCCGTGATAGTAAAGATAATGCAGAGAAAGCAAAAAAATTATGGGAAGAAGCGAAGAAAGAGCTTGGTCAAGATACAATTACGGTTGAATTACTAAACGATGATAACGGTAGCCGTAAAAAAGTAGGCGACTTTATTAAGGAAGAACTAGAGAAAAACTTGCCTGGTATTAAAGTAAATTTGAAACAGCAACCATACAAGCAGAAGCTAGATTTAGAAAAGAAATTCCAATATGAATTCTCATTATCTGCATGGAGTCCTGATTATCCGGATCCAATGACTTATATTGATATGTTTGTTACTGGAAGCTCATTTAATGAAATGGATTATTCTAATCCGAAGTATGATGATTTAGTAGCGAAATCAAAAGGAGAGCTATTAAAAGATGATAAAGCACGCTGGAATGCACTTGCGGAAGCTGAAAAAATCTTAATTGGTCAAGACGCAGCAATTTCTCCTACGTACCAACAAAGTACAGCTTATTTAGAGAAGCCGTTTGTAAAAGGCATTGCTAACCATACGTTTGGCGGGGACTTCAGTTATAAATGGGCATATATTACAAAAAAATAGTATAATGAAAGGTGAGTGAATTTTCGCTCATCTTTTATTTGTATAAGGAGGAATTATAGTTGTTAAGGGGAATCAATCATATTTGTTTTTCGGTATCTAATTTAGAAAACTCTATTATGTTTTATGAAAAAGTATTAGAAGGAGAATTATTAGTTAAAGGAAGAAAATTGGCTTATTTTAACATATGTGGAGTATGGATAGCGCTTAATGAAGAGACGCATATTCCGAGAAATGAGGTTCATCAATCTTATACGCACATTGCATTTTCTGTTGAACAAGAAGACTTTAAATGTCTAATACAGCGATTAGAAGAAAATGATGTTCATATTTTACAAGGAAGAGAACGTGATGTAAGAGATTGCGAATCTATATACTTTGTTGATCCTGACGGTCATAAATTTGAGTTTCACTCAGGGACACTGCAAGACCGTTTAAATTATTATAGAGATGAGAAACCTCATATGACATTTTATTAGGGAGGGATAACATTTGCATGCACTTGTAATTGGTGGAACAGGAATGCTAAAGAAAGTTTCTATGTGGCTTTGTGAGAAAGGATTTTATGTTTCTATTATCGGGCGAGATGAAGTGAAATTAGAAAATGTTAAGCGAATGAGTTCTGCACCAGAAAATATTACATGCCTTTCGTTAGATTATCATAATGATGAAGATGTAAAGCTAGCTATTAAAAGTACAATTAAGAAAAATGGCCCAATCACATTAGTTGTTGCATGGGTACACACAAGTGCAAAGCATGTACTATCAAATATTTGTAAAGAACTAGATTTGTCGTCTAAAACATATAGTTTATTTCATATTTTAGGTAGTAAAGCATCACGTATGCCTGCACAAAAAATAGGGAGTACGCGATGTATTTATCATAGAATTATTTTAGGTTTTATTTTAGAAGATACATATGGAAGATGGCTTATTCATGAAGAGATAGCTGATGGAGTTATAAAAGGGATTGAAAGTAAACGAGCGGAGTGGATTGTAGGGAGAGTTGAACCGTGGGAATTACGACCAACATGGTGAGGGGGAGTAAGAAATGAAAACAACTATATATGTAACAAGGCATGGTGAAACAGAGTGGAATGTAGCGAAGCGAATGCAGGGACGGAAAAATTCTGCTTTAACTGAAAATGGTATAGTTCAGGCGAAACAATTAGGGAATCGAATGAAAGATTTACCAATCCATGCGATCTATAGTAGTCCGAGCGAAAGAACACTTCATACGGCAGAGTTAATAAAGGGGGAACGTGATATACCGATTATAGCGGATGAGCATTTCTATGAAATCAACATGGGTATATGGGAAGGACAAACAATCGCGGATATAGAAAAGCAATTTCCAGAAGAAGTACATCTGTTTTGGAATGAGCCACATCTTTTTCAGTCAACATCAGGCGAAAATTTTGAGGCCGTTTATGAAAGAGTAATTGAAGGGATGCAGCTTCTTTTAGAGAAGCATAAAGGACAAAACATATTGATTGTTTCTCATGCGGCAGCAGCAAAATTACTTGTAGGGCATTTCGCGGGAATTGAAATAGAAAATGTGTGGGATGATCCATTTATGCATAGTGCCAGTTTGAGCATAATAGAATTTGAAGAGGGTATTGGTAAAGTGAAACAATTTGCAGATATAAGTCACTTTCAATAAATGTAAAAAAGGCCGCAAAACGGCCTTTTTTGGGTGGTATAAAAACTAGCAGTTACGTTTTTTATACCAGAAGTGATCAAATTTCTTATTTTTGCAAGATGGGAATTTATGTCCGCCTTTGCAATCATTCCATTTGTGTCCGCTATCGTGACAGTCTTTACCATGATCACATGAATCATCGCAAGAGCCACCGTGTCCGTGAGGGAAGAACTCGCATTTTTTACAGTAACATCGTTTAGTCCAGTAAAATTTCTTTTCAAAGCGTACACATTTTGTAACGAATGTACAATGTTTTCTACGCGTACGTTTTGTAACTAAAACGCATTCTTTTCTACGCGTTACTTTCGTAACGAACGTCCATTTTTGAACGCGTACGCGAGTACATTTCGTAACAAATGTCCATTTTTTTACATGAGTACATTTTGTAACGAAAGTACAATGTTTCACACGAGTACATCTTGTTCTTGGGCAATTACAATCATCGCTACATTCAACTTTTGAAGAGCAATCATCATCGCATTCAAAAGTACTTGGATCTTGGTGTAAGAAATCCTCCATCCCAGCACTTTTGATTTCTTCAACAGCTTTTCTAATATCACGTTTCATAGAAATCCTCCTTATCATGTATTAAAGTGAAAAGGTATTCTTTTTCCTTAACATGATATGTATGTAGGCATCTTTCTGAACAGGACAAGAGTGTAATTTTATATAAATAGATGATTGCGGATGTATGGACAAGACAAGGCGCATACATTGAATGAAGAGAACTGAGAAGGGATGAGAAAACATGCTGCCTTCATATGATTTTTTTGTTCATCCAATGTACTTAGTGGAATTGAAAAAGGACATTTGGTCAGATAGTCCAGTGCCAGCAAAATTAACTTATGGAAAAAAGAAGTATGATATTGATATCGTATACCGAGGAGCTCATATTCGCGAATTTGAGAAAAAGTCTTATCATGTTATGTTTTATAAGCCTAAAAAATTTCAAGGTGCGAAAGAGTTTCATTTGAATTCGGAGTTTATGGATCCGTCTCTCATACGAAATAAATTATCTTTAGATTTTTTTCATGATATTGGTGTACTTTCGCCAAAATCACAACATGTATTTATAAAAATTAATGGTCAAATTCAAGGTGTGTATTTACAGTTAGAATCGGTTGATGAAAATTTTTTGAAAAATAGAGGATTACCGAGTGGTTCTATTTATTATGCGATAGATGATGATGCGAATTTTTCATTGATGAGTGAACGGGATAAAGATGTTAAGACAGAGCTCTTTGCGGGTTATGAATTTAAATATTCGAATGAAAATAGTGAAGAACAACTGAGTGAATTTGTATTTCAAGCGAATACTTTGACGAGGGAAGCCTATGAAAAAGAAATTGGGAAGTTTCTACATGTAGATAAATATTTACGATGGTTAGCAGGAGTTATTTTTACGCAAAACTTTGATGGTTTCGTTCATAACTATGCACTATATCATAACGATGAAACAAATTTATTTGAAGTTATACCGTGGGATTATGATGCGACTTGGGGGCGAGATGTACAAGGGAGACCACTTAGTCATGAATATATTCGCATTCAAGGGTATAATACGTTAAGTGCAAGATTGCTAGACATACCTGTATTTAGAAAGCAGTATCGAAGTATTTTGGAAGAAATATTAGAAAATCAATTCACAGTTTCGTTTATGAGGCCGAAAGTAGAAGGGTTGTGTGAATTGATTCGCCCATATTTACTACAAGATCCATACATGAAAGAAAAATTAGAAACATTTGATCAAGAGGCTGATATGATTTATGAATATATAAATAAAAGAAGAAAGTATATACAAGACCACTTACATGAATTAGATTAATTTTGAAAGAGATTGAAACGTTATCAATCTCTTTTTTTTGTATAATAAAGATGTATCAATAAAAATGAAGTAATATATTTGATAGAGAATGGGGATGCGGATATATGACGATTAAATGGATTGATTGGGTAAAACAAATACAATCTATAGCTCAAGCGGGTTTAACGTATTCTAAGGATGTGTATGATATTGAGCGTTTCCAGCAATTACGAGATATTTCTATTTCAATGATGTCACATTACACGAAAACAGATTGGGAAGTCGTAGAGAAATTATTTGCAAGTGAGACAGGCTATCAAACACCTAAAGTTGATATAAGAGCGGTTGTTTTTCAAAATGAAAAGTTATTATTTGTGAAAGAAAAAAGCGATGGGAAATGGGCATTGCCAGGTGGATGGGCTGATGTCGGTTACACGCCAACCGAAGTTGCAGCAAAAGAAGTTTTCGAAGAGACTGGTTATGAGGTAGATCATTTTAAGTTACTAGCTATATTTGATAAAGAAAAACATCAACCATCTCCATCGGCGACGCATGTATATAAGATTTTCATTGGATGCGAGATTATTGGTGGAGAAAAGAAAACTAGTATTGAAACAGAAGAGGTGGAGTTTTTTGGTGAAAATGAATTGCCTAATTTATCAATTGCTAGAAATACAGAAGACCAAATTAAAGAGATGTTTGCCTACATGAAAGACCCGCAGAAAGAGAAATTAATAGATTAATCCTGCTTGAATTGTACATATTGTTAAAATGAAGATATTGGCAGATTGCAGCCTTTATGTAATAATGGGAGGGTATGTGAAGAAAAAAGGAGATAAAAAAGAACATGTTAGCAAACATAATAGATCAGTTATTGCAATTTTTTGCAAGCTTAGGTTACTTTGGAGTAGCTCTTGCTTTAATGATTGAAGTAATCCCGAGTGAAATTGTACTTTCGTATGCTGGCTTTTTAGTAGCGAATGGTAAAATTAGTTTTGTGGGTGCAGTTATCGCCGGAACGATTGGTGGTACTTTAGCGCAAATCTTTTTATACTGGCTTGGATACTACGGAGGGCGTCCGGTTGTAGAGAAATATGGGAAATATCTACTTATTAATAAACATCATTTAGACATAGCGGAAGGTTGGTTTAAGCGTTATGGAGCAGGCGTAATATTTTCTGCGCGCTTTATCCCAGTAGTACGTCATGCGATCTCTATTCCAGCAGGACTAGCTAAGATGCCATTAAAACTATTTACACTTTATACGGTTGTAGCGATCATTCCATGGTCAATTCTATTTATATACTTAGGTGAAAAACTTGGTGGGAATTGGCGACAAATTAAAGAGTATGCATCTGATTACACACATTACATAATTATAGGAGCTGTTCTTTTTATTGCTCTATACTTTGGTTTGAAATATTTCAAAAAGAAAAAAGCAGCGCGTTAAAGTCAATGATTTTTCATTGGCTTTTTTTGTTTGTTTCGGTTCTAAAGAAAAGGAGTTGTCCATAATGTGTAATAATAAAGCGTAGCGGAGGAATGTGATGAAAGGGTCACCGTTTATACGTGGAACGATATTTTTAACGATGGCAACGATGATATCAAAAATGTTAGGGTTTATATATGTTATACCATTTACAGCGATGGTCGGTACGAGTGGTTACGTTCTATACACATATGCATATCGTCCTTATACCATCATGCTCAGTATAGCAACAATGGGATTACCGCTAGCTGTTTCAAAGATGGTATCAAAATATGATCAACTGAATGATTATCATACGGTTAAGAGAGTGTTGAAAAGTGGAATCGTGTTTATGTTTATAATGGGAGTCATTTCGTGTTTTACGTTATATATGCTAGCTCCGCATTTAGCTAAACTTGTCATCGATGGGAATGATCAAACGGGGAATAGTGTAGGAGCGGTTACTACTAATATTCGAATTGTAAGTTTTGCGTTAATACTTGTGCCAGTAATGAGTTTATTAAGGGGCTTCTTTCAAGGATTCCAATCGATGGGGCCTTCTGCATTAAGTGTAGTTGTAGAGCAATTTTTTCGGGTTTTAACCATTTTAATAGGAAGCTTTGTCGTTTTATATGTTTTAAAAGCTTCTGTTTCGCTAGCGGTTGGTATTTCAACGTTCGGTGCATTTATGGGAGCTGTAGGTGGATTAACTGTTTTAAGTGCGTATTATATAAGAAGGAGAAGGCACTTAAAGAAAAAAGAGATGGAAAGTATACCACAAACAACGAAATCTTTTTTCTCATTGTATAAGGAGCTCTTTACATATTCTATTCCTTTTGTTGTGGTGGGCTTAGCAATTCCGTTGTATCAGACGATTGATACATTTACAATTAATAAACTACTTATACAAATAGGGTATATGCAAGGAGAAGCGGAAAAAATTAATGCGA
Organism: Bacillus sp. LH1; assembly: GCF_057924895.1. NCBI lineage: Bacteria > Bacillati > Bacillota > Bacilli > Caryophanales > Bacillaceae > Bacillus > Bacillus sp. LH1. The sequence goes on from NZ_CM175007.1 coordinate 2,007,511, forward strand.
TAATTGGTCTTGTTCAAATGGTTGTACTTATCCCGGTATCCGTTGCGACAGCTTTTAGTATGTCTCTCGTACCAGAGATGACGAAAGCTTATACAGCAGGAAATACGAAGCTATTGTACAAACATTTTACGAGAACAAATGTATTAGTAGTAGCAATTACGGTACCGGCGGCAATTGGAATGATGGTGTTAGCCAAACCTGTATATACTCTTTTATTCGGTGCTGGAAATGATCCAGAGATGGGGAGAATCATTTTACAGTATTATGCTCCTGCTTGCATACTATTTTCTCTTTTTACAGTAACGGCTGCTATGCTACAAGGAATCAATCAACAGCAGAAGACGGTGCTAGGACTAGTGATTGGAATTATTGTGAAGATAGTTTTAAATATTGTATTGCTTCCGTATTTCGATTATGTAAGTTTTATCATTTCAACATACGCGGGCTATACGATTTCAGTCGGGTTTAACTTGTGGATGCTTTCTAAATATGTTATAAAGGCAACATAAGCTTTTAAGGCAGAGAGCACTCTGTCTTTTTCTATGTTTATCCCGCTTTAACGGGCAGTGAGACCCTCACCGCACAATTCAGCGAAAGAAAAGAAGTTTGGTTGGGGGCGGATAACTCGTAAAAGCCCGATTTGTAAGGGCTAATAATTAGTGAGGATGAAGCCCTCCACTGATTAAAGTTTCACTTTATAATATTTTTCTTATAAAAACGTTTTCAAAATAATTTTTCTATTGAAATTTAAACGTATGTTTCATATGCTGAGAATGGCGGTTTAAAAACTGTGATTTAAGAGAGGTAGATTCCTACATGTAAAAAGAATCGGGGTGATAGTATGTTAAATATATATTTAACAGACCGAAACGGAAAACTACAAGAGATTGAGGAAATGCAAAAGGGGTGCTGGATTAATGTACTTCATCCAACAGAAGAAGAAATTCAATATCTAGTACAAACTTTAAATGTAGACTTAGATTTCATTAAAGACCCTTTGGATGATGAAGAACGCTCTCGTATTGAAAAGGAAGACAATAATACTTTAATTATCGTGGATATTCCGACAGTTAGACATGATGAAGAAGGAAATTCGATTTATGACACGATTCCAATAGGTATGATTGTGATGCCGGATTGTTTTGTTACAATCTGCTTAGAAGAGAATCCAATTTTTGAACGTTTTATTAATCAACGTATTAAAGAATTTTATACGTTTAAGAAGACGCGCTTTGCACTTCAGCTCTTATATACGATTTCTACTTATTATTTAAGATACTTAAAGCAAATAAATCGAAAAACAATTGATTTAGAGCATCAATTAAATCAGTCAATGAAAAATAAAGAGATTTTCACATTGTTAGGCCTTGAGAAAAGTTTAGTATACTTTACAACGTCATTAAAGGCTAATAAAATTGTAATTCAAAAGTTAATGCGTAATAGTACATTTTTAAAAATGTATGAAGACGATCAAGATTTATTAGAAGATGTATTAATTGAAAATAAACAGGCTATTGAAATGGCGGAAATATATAGTCACATTTTAAGTGGAATGATGAATACTTTTAGCTCCGTTATATCAAATAATTTAAATAGTGTTATGAAACTGTTAACGTCAATTACGATCATTTTATCTTTACCGACGATGGTTTCTAGTTTCTTTGGAATGAACGTAAAGGTTCCGTTTGAAGGGGAAGCCCACGGTTTTGTAATTGTACTCATCATATGTGTAACACTATCTTTCACGTTAGCTTTTGTTTTTTGGAAGAAACGTTACTTTTAACGATAAGAAAGCTGCTCTAGCATAGTTATATAACTACGCTAGAGCAGCTTTTTTGCTATGAAATCTCAAATTTTGAATAGAATATAACTTGTACAATGTAATGTATATAAAGGGTATGTATGCCATATAAACCTTGTTCAATTAATGAAATGGGGTTAAAATTACATATTGTTAATGAAAAGTTGGAGGAAATACATCATGGAATTGTTTCAATTACCGAAAGCATTCCTGCAAATGAATACAATTTTTATCTCCATATTGATCGAAGCACTTCCTTTCGTGCTCATTGGTGTATTTATTTCAGGATTCATTCAAATGTTCGTGACAGAAGATATGGTGGCAAAATGGATGCCGAAGAACCGATTTCTGTCTGTTTTATTAGCTACTTTTTTAGGTATGTTGTTTCCAGGTTGTGAATGTGGAATTGTTCCGATTGTAAGACGATTAATTGGAAAAGGCGTTCCACCATACGCAGGGATTGCATTTATGTTAACTGGACCTATTATTAATCCAGTTGTATTATTTGCTACTTATGTTGCCTTTGGGAGTAGTATGCACATGGTATGGTATCGTTCTATTGTAGCGATTATCGTAGCCATTATCGTTGGAATTATATTATCCTTTGTGTTTAAAGAACATCAATTAAGAGATGATCACTTCCCAGAAGTGAATAATAAGCGTCCACTGCGTAAAAAAATGTGGGATGTATGTACACACGCTGTTGAGGAATTCTTCTCAATGGGAAAATATTTAGTACTAGGTGCGTTAATTGCAGCAGCGGTACAAACGTTTGTACAAACTTCAACACTTCTTGCTATTGGACAAGGTCCGTTTTCTTCATCAGCTGTTATGATGGGACTTGCTTATATATTATCACTTTGTTCAGAGGCAGATGCATTTATCGCTTCTTCGTTCCAAAGTACGTTTTCAACAGCTTCACTTGTCGCGTTCCTCGTTTACGGACCGATGGTGGATATTAAAAATATGTTTATGATGCTTGCGACATTTAAAACTAAATTTGTAATTGTTGTTATAGTTACAGTTACTCTTGTTGTTTATGCAAGCTCACTACTCATTTATGCGATGGGGTGGTAGGTTATGTTTCGAGCATATATATTATTAGGTTTTACAATATTAATTGCGCAGCTTCATATTTCCGGTAACATTACGAAGTATATCAATATGAAGTATGCCTATTTATCAACAACAGCAGCAATTATTTTAGGTTTCTTAACGATTATACAAATTATCGTCGTTTTCCAAAAAGAGCACCAAAAGGAAAAAGAGAAAAATGATTGCAGTTGTGACCATAGCCATTGCGGGCATGATCATTCAAAAGATGAGAATACATGGTGGAAAAAAGCATTTTCGTACTCCTTGTTTTGTTTTCCAATTATCTCAGGGTTATTTTTCCCAATTGCGACGTTAGATTCGGATATTGTTAAAGCGAAAGGATTTCACTTTCCTGTTGCACAAGCAGAAAGTAAGGATCCATTTATGACAAGACAATTTCTAAGACCTGATACGAGCATTTATTACGGGAAAGAAGGATACCGTGGTGTAATGGAAAAAGGGAAGAAAGAGTTTGTTACGAAAGACAATATTAATTTGAAAGATGAAGACTTCCTAAAGGGTATGGAAACAATTTATAATTATCCTGGCGAGTTTACTGGGAAAAAATTATCTTTTAAAGGGTTTGTTTTTAGGGATGATTCTTCTAAAAAAGAACAATACTTCTTATTCCGTTTCGGTATTATACATTGCGTAGCAGATTCTGGTGTGTATGGTATGTTAGTGAAAAAGCCAGAAGGCGTAGAGTGGAATAATGATGACTGGATTCAAGTAGAAGGAGAGATAACTACTGAGTTTTATCAGCCGTTTCATGCGAATATTCCTGTATTAGAAGTAACAAAATGGAATAAAGTTGAACAGCCGAAAGAACAATATGTATTTAGAGGAGCCGATTGATAAAATCGGTTCTTTTTTGTGGACTAAAAGTTCTGAATGTTGTTAATATTAAACGTGTAGTTCATTTAGTATAGTGATTATTGAAATATTAGGGATAAATCATTAAAGGGGTGATAACAATGACAGAAGTAAAGGGGAAAACAGCCAATGAGTCAAGGGTGTTCAAAACGAGCCGAGTATTCCCAACAGATTTAAATGATCATAACACGCTATTTGGTGGGAAGATATTAGCGGAGATGGATATGGTTGCTTCTATTTCAGCATCCAGACATTCGAGAAAGGAATGTGTCACAGCATCTATGGACTGGGTCGATTTCTTACATCCTGTTCGTTCTTCAGATTGTGTTAGTTATGAATCTTTCGTAATTTGGACGGGAAGAACTTCGATGGAAGTGTTTGTGAAGGTAGTAGCTGAAGATTTAATTTCAGGTGAGAAGCGTATAGCGGCAACGTCATTCGTTACTTTTGTTGCACTTAGTAAGGAAAATAATCCAGTTCCAGTACCGCGTGTTATCCCTGAAACAGAAGAAGAGAAAGAATTACATCGTATTGCTGTGTTACGTGCAGAACAGCGTCATATACGTAAGGCAGAGAGTAAGAAAGTAGCCACATTGTTAACCTTTTGAGATGAATATTTAGCCATTTAAGTTACTATAGCAGTCGGAAATGGTTTTAAAATGAAAAGCGGACACCTAAAAATAGGTGTCCGCTTTTATAGTTTTTTCATCCACATATCATATGACAGTAGCTACTTAGCAGAAGCAAGCAGCACCGACGATGATTAAGAGGATAAATAATACGACTAATAGCGCAAATCCATTACCATGTGCGAAGCCCATTGTTATTTCCTCCTTTTATTTTAAGATACAACATACAATATGCAAATGAGCTATTGTTTGATATGGACATATATCATGCAATGACATATTTTCTTGAATGATAATGTAATAAAAAAGGGAAGATATAGAAATAACAGTAAGTGGAGAAAGGAATTTATCCATGAAGCACTTTTTCGCTATAATCCTTTGTTTAATAGGTGTATTCATTTGGATGAACATCGATGTGGAAATGGGGAAGGAAATGGCTAGTGAATATGAATTAGGACAAGTTCGATTAGGTGAATTTCAATTATATACGAACGGTGAAGAGTTATATAGAAAATTATTTGAGGATATAAACGATGCAGAAAAGTATATATATATCCATTTTTATATTGTAGGAAAAGATGAAATAAGCCAAGAGTTTTTACAGTTATTAGAGAAAAAAGCATCTAGCGGAGTAGAAGTGAAATTGTCAGTCGATCGGATAGGTGGATATAAGCTGAAGAAAAAGGTAATTAGCCGATTAAAGGAAAACGGTGTGAAGTTTACATTTAGTAAAAAACCGAAACTGAAAAATGTGTTCTATTCTTTGCATCAACGGAATCATAGACGTATTGTTACGATAGATGGAAAGGTATCATACGTCGGTGGTTTTAATATCGGAAAGGAGTACCTTGGACAAAATCCAAAGTTTGGGCCATGGCGTGATTATCACGTGCGCATCCATGGTGAGGGTGCAGCGGATATGGAAAGAAAGTTCGCCGAAGATTGGAAAGAAGATACAGGAGAAAAAATGCCTATACATGAAAGTATACCTACATTAGGGAATGTGAAATATCAATATTTATTTTCAAATGGAAAAGGCTTATGGGAAAAGTATGGGGCACTTTTAAAAAAGGCTAAAAAGTCTTTAATTATCGCTACACCATATTTTGTACCAAGTAAAGAAATGGTGAAAGAGTTAAAAGCTGCATTAAATCGTGGTGTTAATGTGAAAATTCTCGTGCCATTTAAAAGTGATGCCATATTGTTAAAACAAGCTGCCTATCCATATTTGAAAGATATGTTACATGCTGGAGCGGAGATTTATCAATATCGAAATGGATTTTTTCATGGGAAAGTAACAATTATTGATGGAGAAATTGTTGATATTGGGACAGCGAATTTTGATAATAGAAGTTTTTATTTAAATTGTGAGTCTAACTGTATCATATATGATAAAACAGTTGTTGATGAAGTATGGAGTCGATTACAGGTAGACTTTCATAAATCAAAACGATTTTCTGAAGAAGATTTTGAGAAAATTAGTAGATGGGATTGGTTTTTAGCGAGAATAGCGAATGTTTTAGCATCATATTTATAGTATATGGACAAAAGAGAAGGGAGGCGCTTTAATGGACTGTATGAAAGAATTAATGAAATATAGTTATATGCTAATATACAAGGTTGGAGAGTATGCTGGAAAGGTCAGAGACGAAGAATTAAAAAATCTATTACAGCACCATTTACCATATATGTTACAAGCATATAATGAACAAGTAAATTTTCAAGAAGGAGAGAATGTGCAGCATATAACCTGTGAAACAATGGAGTTTGATTTGCATGAAATGGGAAAGGAAACAGTTAGTAAATATACAGGGGATATTCATATTGCAACCAGTTATATTGCGCATTTGAAACGATTAGCTTTAAAGTTTGCTCAAGTTGCAGTGGAAGTTGCTAACCCAGAGTTTCGCTCATTTTTGGAAAATTGTTTCCTGAAAATGAACCGTTACGCTTATAGTGTGTGGCAATATGTTATGAAGAAGGAATATAAGATTACACATCTGTATGAAAATGAAAAGTTTGCATGAGAAACTAAGGCGAAATGGTATGCGCCTTAGTTTTTTTACGTCCATTGAGAGAAAAAACTAGTTTTATTGTGTATCGATTGGAAATGAAATATATAAATTAAAATTCGGTTTTGTTATCGGAAAATTTACAAAAATTTACCGTATATTTACTGTTTTTCAATCTCTCCTTTAAAAATAGAGAGTAATATGAGGTTGTACATATTCTATCACAAGGAGGAAACGCAAATGAACAAATGGGTTAAATCATTAACTGCTATGGCACTTGCAAGTTCTTTATTAATGGTAGGTTGTAGTAAAGGTGAGGACAAGAAGAAAGAAGACGACACAACAACACAACAAGAGGACAAAAAGGATAAAGAAACAAGCGGAACCGAGAAGTCTACTGATTCTAAAGAAAAGAAATAAAGTAATAATAAAGCTTCCTCTTATATATGAGGAAGTTTTTTTGTTGTAAATTGACTGAGATTATTGAAAAATAGAAAGAGAATGAAAGAGGGGGAAAACAAATGAAAGTATGTATATTGGGAGCAACAGGACGAGTAGGTTCAAACATAATTAATTTAGCATTAAAGGATTCAGCTGAAGTGACTGCATTAGCGCGTGATTTAAATAGAATAGAAATACAACATGAAAGGTTAAGAGTGATAGAAGGGAATGTATTGAACGAAAATGATATAAAGAAAGCGATAGAAGGAAGTGATATAGTAATTAGTGCACTTGGAACGGATCAAAATGGAACATTAGCGAAGAGTATGTCACAAATTATAAAGAAAATGGAAGAAGATGGGATTCGCAGGATCATAACAATAGGAACAGCTGGTATTTTAAAAGCAAGAACAGATCTAAATTTATATCGTTTTCAATCAACGGAATCAAAAAGGAAAACGACAACGGCAGCGGAAGATCATTTGGCTGCATATAAGGTACTAAGTAATAGTAATAATTTATGTTGGACAGTTGTTTGTCCGACACATTTAATAGATGGTGAGGCGACAGAGGTATATCGAACTGAAAAAGATATATTGCCAGAGGGTGGATCAAAAATTACAGTGGGTGATACAGCACACTTTGCATGGGATCTATGTAAGAAAAATATATATGAAAATAGTCGAGTAGGTATTGCATATTAAAAAACCATCCCGAAGTCGGGATGGTTAAAAGATGATATAACACAAGAAGATGATAATCATAATGATTTGGAGAATTGCTTTCGCTACTGTACTGCTTAAAAAACCAACTACAGTAGCGACTCCAACTAGAAAAGCATCTTTTGGCGATTTTTTATGTACTAGTTCTGTTATAAATACTGATAAGAACGGTATGATAATAAGTCCGAATGGTGGGAAGAAGAACGAGCCGACAATGATAGAAATCATTCCGACACGTTCACCCCATTTAGAACTACCGTATTTTTTTAAGAAATATCCATTTGCAATAAAATCAGCAACGAAAATGAAAAGAGTGAAAATGACTTGAATAATCCAAAAAGAAGTTGTTAATTCGCCTCCATTTATACCGAAATGGTAAATCAAATATCCAGCCCAGACAGCTAGTATGCCAGGGATAATTGGATAAATAAAGGCGAGAAATGAAACAACGAAACAGGCAATGATACAAATTGTTAATAAAACAGTCACTTTATAGCTCCTTTTTAATATCTAGTTTATGTACAGCAACTTTTTTGACTTGATGTCCATCAAGTTCTAATACTTTAAATTGAAAACCAGCATATTCAATGGAATAGCCAGCTTCAATATTTAAGTCAACTGCTTGAGAGAGAAGCCATCCTCCGATTGTATCTAAATCACTATCATCAATATGTAGGCCAAACATATCATTTACTTCAGAAATAAGCACCTTTCCGTCTAAAACAGTAAGCTTAGGTGTACGCTTTTCAATCATAGGTGATTCATCAGCATCGAATTCATCTTGAATTTCTCCAATGATTTCTTCAAGAATATCTTCCATCGTTAAAAGTCCGGCAGTACCACCATATTCATCCATAACGATTGCCATCTGAACGCGATTTTTTTGAAGGTGGACTAACGTTTTACGAATTGGAACTGTTTCAAATACAGTTAGAACAGGATGTATATAAGATTCAAGTGGTTTATAAATACCTTTCGTTTGATCATGGAATACTTCTTTCGTATTGATCATCCCAATGATATCATCTTTATCTTTTTCAATGATTGGATAGCGTGTATATTTTTCAGTAGCGACGATATCCATATTTTCTTCTAACGTATTTTCAGTAGACAAGCAAATCATTTCGGTACGAGGAACCATAATTTCTTTCGCAACTCGATCATCAAATTCAAAAATGTTATTTACATATTTATATTCGGTTTGGTTTATTTCACCGCTTTTAAAACTTTCACCTAAAATGAGTCGCAATTCCTCTTCAGAATGAGCAAGTTCACTTTCCTTCGCAGGTTCTAATCCGAGTAGTTTTGTGAAAAATATAGCTGTACTATTGAGTAGCCAAATGAATGGATACATAATTTTATCAAATAAAATAAGCGGTCTTGCAAATTTGAGTGTGATTGCTTCTGCTTTTTGAATTGCGAAAGACTTTGGAACTAATTCACCTAATACAACGTGGAAAAATGTAATAACACTAAAAGCAATAACAAAAGATAAAGTGTTAGCCATTGTTCCAGTAATATTAATTTTTTCAAAGAGCGGTCGTAGTATATGTTCCACAGTCGGTTCACCAAGCCAACCAAGCCCTAAAGAAGTGATTGTAATTCCGAGCTGACAAGCTGATAAATAAACATCTAAATTAGATAGGACGCTTCTTGCAGCTAAAGCTTGTTTATTACCTTCATTTGCAAGTTGGTCAATTCGACTTTTTCGTACTTTTACAACAGCGAATTCTGATGCAACGAAAAAGCCAGAAATAAGAATAAGTACAAAGATGAGAAAAATATTTAATATGTCCAAGCGTGTTCTCCATTCCAAGGTCTGGAATAAAGATGTCACCTCCTGCAATTATGTTATACTTTTATAATAAATCCAAATGAAAAGAATAGTCAAAGGAAAAGGGTAAATATTGGTATGTTTCTGTAATAGTTTTTGAATTTGCTGTTATTTTGTCCGCTATACAAAAGGAATAACCCCCTACTTTTAGATTATAGAGGGTTATTTTAAATTAAGGTTTTGGAACACTTCTCGTTAAAGTGTATGACTGTTGCTTGGAGTAGTTTGTGGTCCATAGTGTTTGAAGGAAAGAAAGTATGCTATATGGGATATAGAGTAGTAATAAGCCAATTGTAACAATTATAGGTGAATTTCCGCCAAATTGAACGATAAATTGTAACAGTCCATTTGCATGAAAAACGCATTCCATAAAAACGAATGAAAGAATAATGGAACCTAAAATTGATTTATGATTCGAAGTAAGCGCCAAAAACAATGTATCCACAAGAAAAGAATCATGTTTTATTTCATATTCATTTGTGTTTTTTAAGAAAGGAATCCATTTTTTTACTGCTTGCATAACGATAATCATGGAAGTACTACATACGATGATAAATGATGAGTAGTAAGGAAGGTTTATAAATTGTGCGATGTATAGAAGTAGTAATAAGACTGAACATTGTAATACTACAGTGCAAAAAGAGTAAGGTATCCATTTCAATACAGTAGTAAACTTTTTAAACGAGTTAGGTACTTTGAAAAATAAATGGCCGATACCCAAACTTATGAAAAATCCGATCGCAAGGGTAAAAGTAAAACGAACAATCGATATAAAATATATTTCCCATATGTAAGGGAATAATGGTGTTGAATGATTAGAAGTATGTATCATTTGGTTTGCTGAGAAAAAGATAGATTCATGCATCCAATCAACCTTTGGAATTGATATAGAAGAAAGCTGTGCGAAGTTTTGAAAAATGCTAATAAATCCATTTTGATAAGAGTAATTGTGTGTAATAAAAAGAGCTGGAATAGGACTTATGGCAAAAATAACAATAACACCAATTATAAATTTACATATATGTGAGCGTAATAAGGACATATAACCACCTACTCTTAGAATATTCAGAAAATTCTTATTCTTATTTTAGCTTTTTTTGAAAGAAGTTACAATATATTTTTCATTTAGTAATTCAGAGAGAAGATTTGATAGCAAAAATATACAAGTGAAGGATTCATGAATAAATTATGACAAGAAAATGAATAATTTTCAGAAAAATAAAATAAATTATTTATTTTTTTCTGAAAATATAATATAGTTATGGCACAGAAAGTATTTTAACATAAGGAGGCTTTTTATGAGGATTAAAGGGAATTACGTGCCGAAAAGGGAAGTTTTACTGTGCTCAAGTTCGATTACGATTGGGGAAGCGTTAGAGCATTTAAATAAAACGGGGTATCGCTGTGTACCAGTTTTAGATGAAAAAAAAGAGAAATTTTTAGGGAATATATATAAAGTAGATATTTTAGAATATAAAGGATCACTTGATGAGAGTGTAATACAATTATTAAACGATAAAGAAGGATTTGTGAGAGAAGATTCATCTTTCTTTAAAGTATTTTTTACAATAAAAAAATTGCCTTATTTATCAGTAGTTGACGAAAAAGGGGTTTTCCTTGGAATTTTAACGCATAAAAAAGTTTTTGAGTTATTAGAGGATGCATGGGGCGTTCACTCTAGTAAATACTCTGTCATGATTGGAACGCAAGACTATAATGGAGCAATCCAAAAATTATCGACAGTTTTAAAGAAATACACTGGTATTCAAAGTTTGATGACTTTTGATAATGATGCCTTATTAGTTCGTAGAATTATGTTTACATTAGGAGAAGAGTTTAACGACGGTGAATTAGAGACATTATTGAAAGATTTAGAAGATCACGGATTTAGAGTTGTGTATGTGGAAGAGATGAAAAATCCACGTGAAGTTGAAACGATAGAGTAACATAACAAAAGCCATCTAATTATATATTAGATGGCTTTTGTATGTTACGTGTATAAAGTTATTTGAAAATAACAATTGAATAATAGGTGAGATTGTAACAATATTTGTGTAAGAGAATAAAAAATGTAGATAATTTCGATTTTCAAAAAAATCAATTTGAAAATATGTTTTTATTTTGCAAATAAATATGTTACTATATGTGTGATAAAAACAAAGAGGTCTGACATCTACACTCCACGTAATAACACTCTAATGATTTGAAAATTCAAAAAAATCAAAATTCAAAATAATAATTGTATTAATGATTAGAGTAAAAATAAGGGGAATGGAGAAATTATGGAGAAAGACACTGCTTTGTAAGGGGCATATTTTATCATCTTGAGCAGAGAGGAGGATGCATAGCATATTGTAAAATATAGAGATAAACAATGAAAAAGTGCTATGCAAATGAAGAGCATGAAGGGACGTTTAAGGCCAGGTGATACGGTAGCAATTGGTTTAATGCTATTTGCATTATTTTTAGGAGCAGGAAATTTAATTTTTCCGCCAGTTTTAGGTCAACAAGCAGGAGAGAATGTTTGGATTGCTACAATAGGATTCCTTGTAACGGGAGTCGGATTACCCCTACTAGCTGTAACAGCTGTCGCGTTTGTAGAGGGGGACTTGAAAGCGCTATCTTCTAGAGTCCACCCTATATTTGCGTTTATTTTCCCATTGATTAGTTATTTAGCAATTGGACCATTTTTCGCGATTCCTCGTACTGGAGCTGTTTCGTTTGAAATGGGTATGAAGCCGTTTTTATCAGAGGCAATGGTTTCAGAGTGGTACATGCTATTTCTTTTCACGATAGTTTTCTTCGGAATAACGTGGTATTTATCATTAAATCCATCTAAATTAGTGGATTGGTTCGGAAAGTTTCTTACACCATTATTAGTATTAATTGTCGCTGTTATTGTCGGAAAGGCAATTATTGATCCAATTGGAGAGCCAGCTGCGCCGTTAGCTGCTTACAAAGAAAATGCTTTCTTTGGTGGATTTATTCAAGGATATTTAACGATGGATGCAATTAGCGCGCTCGTATTCGGAATTGTCGTTGTACAAGTTATCCGCTCTAAAGGGATAAAAGAGAGTAGTCAAATTGCAAAAATAACAGTAGTATCAGGTATTATTGCTGTACTTGGTTTAACGTTAATTTATTTATCACTTGCTTATCTTGGTTCAACAAGTACATCACTTGGTATCTCAGAAAACGGTGGCCTTATTTTAACGAATGTTGTAAATGAGCTATATGGGACGAGTGGTAAAATTTTATTAGGGCTTGTTATTATACTCGCTTGTTTAACAACTTCTGTTGGGTTAACATCTGCGTGTGCAGGTTTCTTTACAAACTTATTCCCAAAACTTTCGCATAAAACGATTGTAACAATGGTATGTGTATTTAGTTTAATTGTATCTAACCTAGGTTTAACACAATTAATCGCAGTAACATTACCTGTGTTAATGATCATTTATCCAGTTGCAATTGTATTAATCGTACTTTCGTATTTCCATAAGTGGATTGGGAAGCGTAATACAATTTATATTGGAGCTATTTTAGGTGCATTGTTAATTAGTTTCTTTAACGGTTTAGAAAGTGCGAAAATTAAAATTGACGCGATTTCTAATGTACTACAAATGTTACCGTTATATAACGAAGGAATCGGATGGTTAATTCCATCATGTATTGGCGGGATTCTTGGTTTCTTCTTCTATAAATCAAATGAATCAAGTGAATTACAAAAGAAAGGTGCTTAGGCACCTTTCTTTTTTTGAAGGGGATTTTTGTATTTTGTCTAAGTAATAATTGGGGGGAATGATAAATGGCTAATTTTGAAGATTTTTTAAATTTGGATTTGAGAATTGGAACTGTAATACATGCAGAGGAATTTAAAGAAGCGAGAGTACCAGCGATTAAACTAGCAATAGATTTTGGAGAAATCGGGATAAAGCAGTCAAGTGCTCAAATTACGAAAAGGTATATTCCAGAAGATTTAATCGGTCAACAAATCGTTGCTGTTGTAAACTTTCCACCAAAGCGTGTAGCTGGATTCAAATCAGAAGTGCTTGTGCTTGGTGGTGTTCCTGAAGCTGATGATGTTGTGTTACTTCAGCCTAATATGGAATTGCCAAATGGAACAAAAATTAGCTAGGGTGAAGGTAGGGGCTAATATGGATATCGGACGAGAATATTTGCAATGTGCGATTTCGAACTTTAAAGCAACAAAGAAACAAGGGGAACGGGCACTTTCTCAATTATCATATGAACAAATACAATGGTCTTCTCATGAAGAAACAAATAGTATAGCGATTATTATTAAGCATCTGCACGGTAATATGCGTTCTAGATGGACGGATTTTTTAACGTCTGATGGTGAAAAAACAGATCGTAATCGAGATGGTGAATTTGAAGGATGCTATCATTCAAAAGAAGAAACCCTTATAGCTTGGCAAGAAGGATGGAAATATGTTTTTAATACGATGAATACTTTAACGCCGGAACACTTATTGAAGACGGTATACATTCGCGGTGAAGCACATACTGTCATGCAAGCAATTGAAAGGCAAATTTCTCATTATGCATTGCATATTGGTCAGATTATTTACATTGGGAAGATGTTAAAAGAAAATGAGTGGGAATGTTTAAGTATTCCGAGAGGTCAGTCTGCGCGTTATGTAGAGAAAAAACGTTCAACATAATAATAAGAAAGAAACCGATAAAAAATAGGAAAAAAGAAAGTCAGCCAAATAATAGATGGTTCTGTAATCATAAGAATACTGCCAAAAATAAGTCCATATATAATAAGAAAGAAATTGAAAAGTGTATTCACAGGGAGAAATCGTGAGATAAATACTTGCTGTCGTTTAAAACAATCACTGTGAAATAAATAAAAGCGGAAGTACCATGTGGCTGTAATAAGGTCTTTCTTTCTCACAATTCTTTTTTTGCATGTATGACAGATAAATGGTGGTTGCATTTCATTACGCTCCATTTTTTATTTTCATAATAATGTGAGACAAAAGTAGGTACAAAGTGTATGTTCCTATATACGCTCCTGCAATAAGGAAAAATGGATTCAGTAAAATTCCATGAATGCTCGTCATGAAAACTAAATCTTGTATTAAAACATCGTATATATTAATGGAAATAATTGTACCAAGTACATATAGTGCCAAGTACGCAGAAATATGTAGCACAATAGAGATTTTTGGTTGCTTAGCGGACAAATAAAAAATGAATGATAGAGCGATTGGTAATATTCCTATTAATAGCTTCAATTCATTTCACCTCATTAACAATATAGCCGAAATTTTAACGGTCTATTCTCTAGGGCTTGTACATAACTTGAAATAGAGAGGTGATAGTATGAATCGGGGCTTTTTTTTTATGAAGTTTACAAATATGCGTAAGTTAGTTTTATTTGTTATTACTACAGTGCTAGCGACTTTTTTTCTTATTAGTCTGATGGTAACCTCTATGAAAGAGACAAAGTCAACGTATTTATATAATTGGTTAAATGAGTTATCGATGAATGGTTACATGTATGTACTTGGAAAAGAGAATCATTATTTTACACAGGAGTATCGAAATTTGAATCAAGATTTTTCAATTTCTTCTTTTCTCTTTTCTATGGCTACAAATATTCGCTTTAATGATGTACGCAGTTTTGTCGGGAAAGAGCTCCCGGGATTTGGTAAGTACGATACAGAAATTGTTATTGCGGGTGAGGGTACAAATTATTCTAACTTACCGATAGAGTCGAGTGTTCCTCTTGAAGAAGTAGTGAAGGAACGGACTAGTGGAACTGGACAAGCACCTAAACAAGATACGAATAAAGAGAAAAAACAGCCGTCCCAAACGACTGGGAAGAGACAAGTTGCGTTTATTTATCATACACATAGCTGGGAATCTTATTTACCTTTACTTAACTTAACGAATGACCCGAATCCGAATAAAGCAACGAGTTCTGTGTCGAATATTTCTATATTAGGAGATCGTTTCCGTGAACAACTAGAAGGTGAAGGGATTGGGGCTACTAACGATAAGAGTGATGTTGGTCAAAAGTTAATAAGTAAAGGTTTAAACAGTAATAGTTCGTATAAAATGTCACGAGAAATTGTGCAGCAAGCTATGGCTGGAAATAAAGATCTTCAATACTTTTTTGATTTGCATCGTGATAGTGCCCGAAAGAATGTAACGACAAAAACAATTGGAGATAAATCATATGCAAAGCTTGCATTTGTAGTAGGGAAAGGAAATAAAAACTATGAAAAAAACTTACAATTAGCGACAGCTTTACATGAGGCGATTAATAAGAAATATCCAGGAGTGAGCCGTGGGGTCATTCAAAAAGGGTTCCAGACAGGAAATGGAATCTATAATCAAGACCTATCAGGACAAGCGATATTAATAGAAGTTGGTGGTGTAGATAATACAGAGGAAGAATTGAATCGATCAATTGATGCACTTGCTAAAGCATTTGGTGAATATTTTTGGCAGGCAGAAAAAGTGAATGGATAAAGTGAATGGATAAAGTGAAACGTGAATTAGCCAGGACATCTATCGATAATTATTAGCTCACTTCAATCTTGGAAAAACGTAAGTGTAATGCTTGCGTTTTTTCTTTGTAATGGTGAGATGTCACAGAATAGACATAATTTGTCGTTGTTATAGTAATATCGAAATTTGTCAATTTATAGTAGGAGATTTACAAAGGGATTTTCGAGAAAGTAGAGAAAATCTTTTTATAAGGAAAACTTTTTATTATGAAACTGGTAGGGTGATTGAAGTGATTAGAGAGATCGAAATAGAAGATGCAGCATCATTTTTACAATTAAGTAAGCAATTAGATGAAGAAACGAAGTTTATGTTATATGAACCAGGAGAAAGAAAAACTACAGCTGAGCAACAAGAAAAAATAATCGATCGATTTATAGAAAATGAATATGCAACAATATTTGTAGCAGTTGAAGATGAGAGGATAGTAGGTTTTATATTAGTGAATGGAAATAACATTCAAAGAAAGAGACATGTGGCAACCATTGTAATTGGTATTTTGCAAGAGTATAACGGGCGAGGTATTGGGACGAGATTGTTTAAAGAGGTTGAGAAGTGGGCAAAATTACATGATGTATGGCGTTTAGAATTAACAGTAATGGCCCACAATACAAGAGCTCAGACACTATATAAAAAAGCTGGATTTGAGAAAGAAGGTGTCAAAAAAGCTGCTCTTATTATCGATGGAAAGTGCATCGATGAGTATGAAATGGCCAAATTATTAAAATAAGAGGTCGTTATATGAAAAAAAGATGGGCACTACTTGGTATTGTAGCTGCAATAATTATTGTTGGAGTAGCAGGAATCAATTATAAAATGTATAAGGATAAGCAGGCGCGGGAAGTAAGTGTAAATAGCATATTTCCGAAAGCGAAAGAAACGATTGCTAATATGGATGGGGATATTGCGGTAATTAATAATCCGAATTCAATGCTTGTACTTGTAAATAAAAGTAGGCGTTTACCAGATGGGTATAGACCGCCAGATTTAGTTATTCCGAAAGTGCGCTACTCTAGTGAAGGTGATCAAGAAAAGAAAAAGATGAGAAAAGAGGCAGCGAGGGCGCTTGAGGATATGTTTCAGCAGGCTGACAACGAGCGTATTTTTCTTTTTGCAGTTTCTGGATTTAGATCTTTTGATCGACAAAAAGCATTAAATACGATGTATAAAAAACAAGACGGGGAAGCAAAAACAGCAATGTCTAGCGCGGTTCCTGGCACAAGTGAGCATCAAACTGGACTAGCTATGGATATTACGTCTCAATCTGCTAAATTTCAGTTAGAGACAGTTTTTGGGGAAACGAAAGAAGGTCAGTGGCTTTCTGAAAATGCCCATAAATTTGGTTTTGTGGTTCGATACACAAAAGCGAAAGAAACGATTACGGGCTATCGGTATGAACCATGGCACGTAAGGTATGTGGGAAATCCACAAGCTACATATTTGTATGATAATCAACTGACGCTTGAAGAAGTAACAGAGTGAACAATTGAGGGGAGAGATGTACAATGACGATGTTATATAAGAAAAAAGTACATGCATATATTACAAGAGAACAAGAGGGGGTTATGCAATTACTTGTTTTTAAACATCGTGATATACATGAAGCTGGTATTCAAGTGCCAGGGGGAACGGTTGATGAAGGTGAAACGTTAGAAGCTGCTATATTGCGTGAAGTACAGGAAGAATCCGGATTGCGTCATTTATGCATAGAGCGGTTTTTAGCAGATTACATTATACATATGAAAGAAAAACAGGAGTATGAAAAACGCCACTTTTTCCATGTAACTTTACTAACAGATGTAAAGGATACTTGGGAACATATTGTAAGTGCTGGTGAGGAAGATAAAGGATTAGTATTTTGCTATGAATGGGTTGATATTGCAAAATGCCCTGAATTAGCTGGGAAACAAGGTGAGTTTTTACATTTATTAGATGAAGTATACGCACAGTAATGTAAGAGTCTGAAGCGAAGGTTAATCCGTTTCAGACTTTTTTTATTTTTCGGGAAATTAAAGGTGTTTAAATAAGAGTATTGAATTTCTTTAAAGGGATATTAATTTAGGATGTGTTGAGATGAAAAATTGAAAAAGTAAGGGGTATATGTTAAAAAAGTTCATATAAGGGAGAATATAAATGGAAATTCAGTTTAATTCAATCTTAAAAAAGGAATTAACAATTCAAGATATTCAAAATGAAATGGAATCTGGAAAGCTAACTTCAAAAGAGCTAGTGATGTATTATCTCTATAGAATTGCAAAGTATGATCAAGACGGGCCGAAAATCAATTCAATTTTAGAAATCAATCCAGATGCTATTTTTATTGCAGAAGCGTTAGATTATGAAAGAAAGACAAACGGCGTAAGGGGACCATTGCATGGAATACCTGTTTTGCTTAAGGATAATATTGAAACGAATGACTTCATGCATACAAGTGCAGGTACAATAGCTCTAGAACAAAATATAAGCAGTGAAGATGCATTTCTCGTTACTAAACTGCGAGAAGCAGGGGCAGTGATAATAGGAAAAACGAATATGACAGAATTAGCAAATGCAATGTCTTTTGAAATGTGGGCTGGATATAGTGCAAGAGGTGGTCAAACAATCAATCCATATGGAACGGGCAAGGATCATATGTTTGTTGGCGGATCTAGTACAGGATCTGCAATAGCAGTTGCTGCTAACTTTACAGTAGTATCTGTTGGGACAGAAACCGATGCTTCTATTTTGAGCCCCGCTGTTCAAAATTCTGTAGTAGGTATTAAACCGACTGTCGGTTTAATTAGTCGTAGAGGAATTATTCCATTTACTTATTCGCAAGATACAGCTGGACCATTTGCTAGAACGGTAACCGATGCTACTATTTTGCTAGGGAGTTTAACTGGAGTGGATGAGAAAGATGTAGTTACTCACAAAAGTGACGGTAGGGCATATCGGGATTATACATCTTACCTTGATGCAAATGGTTTAAATGGAGCGAAGATTGGTGTGTTTAACGATGCACCAAAAGATTATTACGAAAATGGTGAGTATGATGAAATCTTGTTTAAGGAAACGATCCAAGTATTACGTAATGAAGGAGCGACAGTAGTAGAAAATATTGATATTCCTTCTTTTCATAGAGAATGGAGCTGGGGAGTTCCGCTTTATGAGCTGAAGCATAGTTTAGATAACTATCTTACTAAATTACCTTCTACTATCCCGGTACATTCTATTTCGGAGTTAATGGAGTTTAATAAAAACATAGCAGAAAGAGCTTTAAAATATGGACAAACTAAGTTAGAGGGAAGAAAAGATTTTCCTAATACGTTACGAAATCCAGAATATTTAAATGCGAGATTAGAAGATATATATTTTTCTCAAGAACAAGGCATTGATTTTGCATTGGAAAAATATAATCTTGATGCGATACTGTTTCCTTCCTATATAGGTTCTACTATATGTGCGAAAGCGGGTTATCCGTCTATAGCAATACCAGCAGGGTATATGGAAAGCGGGAGGCCTTTTGGAATTACCATTGCAAGCAATGCCTTTAGTGAAGGGATATTAATTAAATTAGCTTATGCTTTTGAACAAGCGACAAAGCATAGAAAAATCCCCAACTTATCATGAATAGAATAAACAAAGAGGACAGGAATCCCTATCCTCTTTGTTTTAGTGATTAAATTGAAATATCGTTCTGCTCTGTCTTATGATATTTTAATAAACTAAAAGATAAACAAGCGGAACATAAAATAAGAATAGAAGCGATGATATAAATTGTACGAACACCGAACATATCAGTAATAATGCCAATGCTAAGCATAGATAGTCCAGAGGCTGTTGAAAGAAGTGCGCCATGTGCTGTATACATTTTTGATAATAAAGAAGGGGCGACACTTGATTGTAAAACAGTCGTTTGGGAAATATCTCTAATTTGATAACATGGTCCCATTAGAACACATAGAAAAAGCGCAATAAATCCGCTGCTTGTCATACCATATAAAAATGTAAGAATGCTAAATATAAGAGAGCTAATCGACATAGATCGTATTAAATTGTTTTGAATATAGGAACTCATTTTCCATGCTAATAGACCACCGATTAACGTGCCAACATAATAACTTGTATTAATATATCCCCACCATTCTTCGCCCTTATGAAGGATAGTCGTAACGTATGCCATCGTAATAGCACCAATCCATATTGTCCCTGCGAAAGTTTCGATTAAGTCCATATATGTAACGGTACGGAGAGAAGGATTTTGAAATAGGAGTTTCCAACCTTCCAATAAAACAGTACTTTTGGAAGAGGGAGAATCTGCTATTCTTTCAGTATGTATGGAACGTAATGAAAAATGTAATGCAATGCATCCGAAAATCATTAAAATGTTATTAATCATGAGTGTAGAAGTAGCGCCAATGAGAAGAACGACAATACTCGTAAATGAATAAGCAACGGCTTGCACAATTTGTGTTGAAAAGGAAAAGATACTATTTACTTTTACTAATTTTTCTTTCGGTGTAAGGCGTGGAAGAATACCGTATAATAATGGAGCACTCCACCCGCTACATAATGAAATGACAAAAATAAAAGTTAATAGAGCTATAATGTTTGTGGATAAGACCGGGAACAAAATCATTAATAATAGTAAAAAGACTGTTTTCAACCATTGGAGCGTATATAACAGCGTATAAGATGGAAAACGATTTATTATAAGTGGTGCAGAGATGTTAGCAATTAGATTTGTGATAACTTGTAATAATGGAAAAAGAGCAGTAATAGTAGCTGATTTAGTTGCTATATAAATATGAGTTGTAATAATCATTACATATACGATGTCAGCGAGAGTAATGCATATTTTGGAACCTAAATAGTAGATTAGTGACAGGTTTCTCAATAAGAATATCACCTCTATAAAAAATAGTATTTAGTAATTGTAATAATTGTAATTTAAAAATTAAAATTTTTAAAGAATTTAATTTTTTGTCACTTTTTGAAAGGGATTTTCATGTATAATGAAGAATATATTGATATAGTATTATATTAATGATCATTGTAACAGTGAATATGTACAATAGCTTGTAGCAAACGCCCAAGTGTAAGAAAGGGCGGATAAACCATTCTTTTCTTCATATACATATAGAAAATGAGAAAGAAAGTGAGGGTTGCATATGGCTGCTTGGGTAATTTGGTTTATAATAGCTGGTATTTTATTTATCGCGGAAATGTTGTCGATTACATTTTACATGCTTTGGCTTGGAATTGGAGCTGTTGTCGGAGGTCTTATTGCTTTGTTTGCTCCTGATGCACTACTGTTACAAGTTACTGTTGGTGCAATTGTAAGTTTAACTTTGACATTCTTTACGAAAAGAATTTCAAAAAACTTTCGAGAAGCAAAAGGTTTTACTGATACAGTAGATATGCTTGTTGGTAAAAGAGGGATTGTTATGCAAGCGATTACAAATGAAGCGAATGGTATTGTGAAGGTGGATGGAGATACTTGGACAGCTATTGCAGATTCTTCAATTGATGCTGGAGAAAAAGTCGTTGTTATAAAGAGGCATAGTACTATATTACAAGTGAAAAAGGAGAGTGAATAAATATGGTAGCATTAACGTTAACGATTATATTCGCACTAATTGTAGTTACATTTATCGCATTAACAATTAAAATTATTCCTCAGCAAAAAGTTGGGGTTGTTGAAAGATTTGGTAAGTTTCAACGTATAATGCACCCAGGGTTAAATATTTTAATACCAATTGTAGATCGTGTTCGTGTATATCATGACTTACGCATTCAACAAACGAATGTACCACCGCAAAAGGTAATTACGAAAGATAATGTTCAAGTAGAAATTGATACAATTATTTTCTATCAAATTGTTGAACCAGAACTTGCGACATATGGTATTTCAAACTATGAATATGGTGTTCGTAATATTACTTCAGCAACGATGCGTCAAATCATCGGTAAAATGGAACTGGATGAAACGTTATCTGGTCGTGAAAAAATTTCAACAGAAATCCGCTTAGCGCTTGATGAAGCAACAGAAAAATGGGGCGTACGTATTGAACGTGTCGAAGTTGTTGATATTAACCCGCCAAAAGATGTGCAAGCATCAATGGAAAAACAAATGAAGGCTGAGCGTAATAAACGTGCGATTATTTTAGAAGCTGAAGCAGCAAAACAAGATAAAGTCCTTCGCGCTGAAGGAGAAAAGCAAAGTAAAATCTTGATGGCTGAAGGGGATAAAGAAGCACGTATTCGCGAAGCTGAAGGTATAAAAGAAGCAAAAGAATTAGAAGCACAAGGGGAAGCACGAGCAATTGAAGAAATTGCAAAAGCAGAACAAAATCGTATTGAATTGCTTCGTGAAGCGAATTTGGATGAGCGTATACTTGCTTACAAATCATTTGAGTCATTAGCTGAAGTTGCAAAAGGACCAGCAAATAAAGTCTTTATTCCGTCTAATGCAATTGAAACACTTGGTACTCTTGGGGCAATTGGAGAAATATTTAAAGAAAAACAAGCGAAGAAACTACTTTCAAATGATACAGGAAAAGAACAATAAAAGTGAGGAAGAGAAATGGTATACCATTTCTCTTTTTTTGTGCGTATATTCTGAAAAGCTTGTACATATCCATGTATAAAGAAGGTGATGCAGTGAAAAAGTATGCAACTCGAATACATGGGAAGAAGCTGATTTCGTTACTCCTTTTATATGCGCTAATAGTAATTATGATAGCGTCGATTTTGACGTCATTTTTACATACAATGAAATCGAATTATGCAAATCAATGGTTTGGAAAAGTATCGATGCAAGGTTTTGTTCAAATGATAGAAAGTGAGAATCGCTATTACGGATTTGATTATTTTAAGAAGAATAAAAGAGAGTCAGTTGGGAATTTAATGTTCTCTATCGCGACAGATTTGAAAATTAAAGATTTAAGAACATTCGTCGGTAAAGAAGTACCTGGTATGTCAAAGTATTATTCTAATATTATCGTAGCTGGGGAAGGGACAAACTTGACAAATATCCCAAATGAATCTAGTGTACCGATTGAAGAAGTAACGAAAGAACGGGAAATAGCAAAAGATAAAGTTACAGAAGCGGAAAAGAATAATCCGGTTCAGAAAAAGAACGGAGCGAAAAAAAGTGAAAGTGCAGTATATATTTATCATACACATAGCTGGGAATCCTTCTTTCCATTATTACCAGGGGCAACTGATCCATCTAGCCCAGATGTAAATGTGTCTTTACTGGGGAAACGTATGAAAGAGCAACTTGAAGGACAAGGAATTCCGGTAGTTCATGATAAAACGAATATGGGTGATTTATTAGCGAGTAAAAAGTGGGTATGGTATCAGTCATATAAAGCGTCTCATGAATATGTAAAAGAAGCATTAGCACAAAATAATAAAATTGCGTTTCCGATTGATATACACCGTGACGATCAGCGTAAGAAAGTAACAACAAAAGTAATTAACGGAAAATCGTATGCAAGATTATATTTTATAATTGGGATGGAAAATGAAGGCCGTGCTGAAAATGAAAAAATTGCAAGAGCGATCAATAGTTATTTAGATGAAAACTATTACGGATTAAGTAGAGGGATTTTTCCAAAGTATAAAAAAGATGGAAATGGCGTTTATAACCAAGATTTATCGAAAAATGCGATGTTAATTGAAGTTGGTGGTGTTGATAATACGTTAGATGAATTATACAACACAATTGATGTGTTAACAGAAGCGTTTAGTAAATATTATTGGAATGATGCGGAAAAAGCGAATGGATGAGGGACGGGAGACCGTTCCTTTTTTATTTTGGAATCTTAAAATGTGATATAATGGAATTTTATGAATGTTAAATAAAGGGAGAGAAACATGCAAATACTACTAATACGCCACGGAGAATCAGAAGCTGATATTTTACATGTGCATGAAGGTCGAGCTGATTTTGAGTTAACTGACAAAGGGAGACAACAAGTACAAAGACTTGTACAGAAAGTGAAAAAAGATTTTGCACCAGATTTCATTTGGGCAAGCACATTAAAACGCGCTCGTGAAACGGGTGAAACATTAGCAGAAGCAATTGGTTGTCCAATTCAATTAGAAGAGGAATTAATGGAGTTTAATAATGGAGTGCAAGCAGGCTTATCATTTGAAGAAGCAAAGAAATATCCAGAGCCAAAGTTTCTTCATGATCGTTTTGAAAACGGGGAATCGTTTATTGAGTTTCGAATGAGAATAGAAGGAATCTTTTCTAAAATCTTGACAGAGAATACATATGACCGAATTGCAATTGTTGCCCATGGGGGCGTAATTAATAGTCTATTACGTGCATTTTTCAAAATGCCAATTTCAATGGACTACTATTTCAAAATGGGAGATACGGGAATAAGTTTAATTGAAATTGAGGGTGAACAAAAAACGGTGCATTTCATTAATGATACGAATCATTTGGACGGGATGTAAAGACTTATGTACAAAGTTGTATTTTTCGATGTTGACGGTACGTTATTAAGTGAGATTGATAGAAGCATGCACGAAAGTACAAAAGAAGCGGTACAAAGATTAATAGATAAAGGAATTCACGTAGTTGTTACAACTGGAAGACCATATAGTTTATGCTCACAATTTAAGGAACTAGGTATAAATACGTTTATTTCAGCAAATGGTGCACATATAAAATGTGGGAAAGAAGTTATACATAAATCAGTACTTTCAAGCGAAATCGTTCATGATATTTCAAATTTTGCTGAATTACATGGTCACAGTGTTTCTTACTTTACAGAAGAATTTGCAATGAATAATATTGCTTCCAAAGATGAACGTGTCATGCGAGCGTTAAATGAAACTTTATATTTAGAGCAGTATCCTGACAAAGTTAGAAACTTATCAGATGAGATGTATTGCATATGTCTGTATGCTGATGATACAGAAGCTCAAAAATTCATTGAAAGATATCCAGCACTTACGTTTGAGCGTTTTCATGGTTACGTTATAAATGTATTGGAAGATAGTAAAGTATCGAAGCTAACTGCAATTCAAAAAGTATTGGAACATTTAAACATTAGTAAATTAGAAGCCATTGCTTTTGGCGATGGTGGAAATGATATTGAGATGTTGCAGTATGTAGGATTAGGAGTTGCGATGGGAAATGGTGGAGAGGAGTTGAAGAGAAGGGCTGATTTCGTTACAACGAAGGCGAGTGAAGGCGGAATTTCTTATGCCTTAAAGAAGTTGCGCATTATTTAAAACTAATAGTTAGTCAGTGTGAAAAATCCTGTTTTATTAATGGCTTTTGTTAATATGTATACTGTTTTAGGGAATTATTTGAGCTCTCCTACTTACAATTTAACTGCAGAACAAATCCTTTATTTTCGCTTAGCAGGGCTGTTTGGTATGTTGCTCTCACCACTTGCAGGTCGTTTAACAAAGAGGTTTGAAGTAAGGAAAGTTCTTCAAGGAGGATTGTTGATTGCTATTTTTAGTCTAAGTTCAATAGGCTTTGTTTCGTATCTATCTCTACTTGTAATGATGAGTGTCTGTTTTGTAATAGGTATTGCTATATCCGTTCCGTCTTTAGTTTCTCTTGTAGGTCAATTAGGAGGGGAAATTAGGAATGATACTTTTTATTGGTTTTGTAGCTTCTCTATTTATAATTAATGAATGAGTGGAAAATCACTCAAATAAAGGAATGCGAGGATCGTTCATATGCTCGCATAATAAAATATGAATTTGTCCACGATGATGATAAAAGTGTGCAACGATTTCAAGTAACCATTCAAAGCGCGAATAAGAAATACCCCAATAGGCAGTCATAACTTCTGCTAATTCTATTTGGGAGTAGGAAAGAAATGTTTTAGAGAGAAGGTTGTAACCTTCAATCATCGTTTGTTGCATGTGAGCAACTGTTACGGGGGTACGTTCTATATAAAAGGTATGTAATTCTTTTTCTGGAATACTATTTAAAATGAGTAAATCAGCATGACAAATAAGAGAAAGATGTGCACACATTTCAAATAATGATCGTTTTGAGTGAATCGGTTGTATTTTTAAATCGTTTTCACTATATTGGTTAAGCATATCAATAGAAGTATCAATAGCAACTTTTAGTTGATGCAATGCAGATTGAACAAACATTGTAATTCTCCTCGTCTCCGTATATAATAGTTTCTTGAGGATATTATATCATACTCAAAATTCCGAAAATTCTAGTAGTTTGACTAGCATAATGAAAAGTATTATATTGTAAAAGGTCATATGAAACGTGAAATAGAATGGAATGCAATTATTGAGTTAGGAGTTAGACCAATGAGTTTGAAATATGGAAGAGATACAATTGTAGAAATTAACTTAAATGCTGTAAAACATAATGTAAAAGAATTTAAAAAACATGTAAATGATGAAGAAATTAAGATGATGGCTGCTGTAAAAGCGAATGGGTATGGCCATGGGGCAGTTGAAGTTGCCAAAGCTGCAATTGAAGCAGGAATACATCAACTTGCAGTTGCATTTGTAGATGAAGCAATAGAATTAAGAGAAGCAGGAATTACTGTGCCGATTTTAATTTTAGGATACACACCAGTAGCGGCTGTAGAAGATGTAATTCAATATGACGTTATGATGACTGTTTATAGAGTAGAAGATTTACATGGTATAAATGAAATTGCAAACCGTCTTCAAAAGAAAGTACAAATTCAAGTGAAAATTGATACAGGAATGAGTCGTATCGGTTTACAAGAAGAAGAAGTTAAACCATTTTTAGAAGAATTAAACCGTATGGAGTATGTAGAGGTAGTAGGGATATTTACGCATTACTCTACGGCAGATGAAATCGATAAATCATATACGAATATGCAAACAAGTTTATTTGAAAAAGCTGTTAATACAGCGAAAGAATTAGGAATTCAAATACCATATATTCATAGTTCAAATAGTGCGGGATCAATGGAATTAAGTAACACATTTCAAAATATGGTACGCGTTGGAATAGGAGTGTACGGTATGTATCCGTCAAAAGAAGTGGATCATTCAGTCGTTTCTTTACAGCCTGCGTTGTCGTTAAAATCAAAAGTAGCTCATATTAAACATGCGAAGAAGAATCGTGGTGTAAGTTATGGGAATACGTATGTAACAACTGGTGAAGAATGGATTGCGACTGTACCAATTGGTTATGCTGATGGTTATAATCGTCAATTATCTAATAAAGGCTATGCGTTAATTAACGGGGTTCGAGTACCTGTTATTGGCCGTGTTTGTATGGACCAGTTAATGTTGGATGTTTCAAAAGCGATGCCAGTACAAGTAGGAGACGAAGTAGTATTCTACGGTAAACAAGGTGAAGAAAATATCGCAGTAGAAGAAATAGCGGATATGTTAGGTACAATAAATTATGAAGTTACATGTATGCTAGATAGAAGAATTCCGCGTGTCTATAAAGAAAATGACGAAACAACTGCAGTTGTAAATATATTAAGAAAAAACTGAATCATTTCGATTCAGTTTTTTTATTCATATCAAATGCGAATATACCCTCGTTATGTAATACGGAGTAAACTTTGTGAAACACACTTTTTAGTTCATCTAAATTAAACTATCACCGGCAGAGATGACCAGTCCCGCAACAAAGATCTAATATACGAGAGTAGGGAAGAGCATCTTGTAAAACGAGGCTGGGTAGGAGTATTAAACAAAATGTCTCCAATGTTTATTATAGATGTTTGCTAAAATATCATAATTAGAATAAATTGTTTTTTTAACATATGTATTCACCTAAAAATTCATTAAATTATAATAGTCATGCCTCGTTTTAATTTCAAAACCACATTGTGTATATAGTTTTAAAGCGTGGATATTTTTTGTTTCGACGTCTAATTCAATTGTTGAAACTCCTTCTGTAATAAGGGTATGTACTATATTACAAAGAATATCTTTTCCGTATCCTTTACCTTGATAAGAAGGATGAACGGCGAATCCTGATAGTGTAGTAGATTGCTCTTGTTTAGAAACTGTAATTGTTCCTATCACTTTTTCAGCAATAAGGGCACTGTAAACTTGATGGGAAGATGAATTCATCATTTTTTGTAACCATGCAGTCGTATTTTCTACTGAATCACCAAAAGCTTTACTAGAAATTTTAATAAGATCAAGAAGTGATTCTGAAGTTGCAAGAGTAAGCTGTATATTATTATCTGTTGTTTTTTGAATTTCGTTTGTTTTGCACTCCATACTATATTCACTATATAAATATGGTAACTTCATATGTTTTACAAATTCATTCCCAGAAATAGAATCCCCATTAATAATAAGAAGAGCTTCATCTGTCTCTCTATTTTGTATTTCTTTCATTGCAGTTTGTAAAAGGATAGTTCCGAAACGTTGTTTTCTAAAATGAGGATGTACAAAGCCTATTAGTTCAAGCTTTGTTGGTCTTTCGAAATCATACATATTTAAAGCGCCAATTAATTGAGTACCGTTATAAAGAAGAAAATCGTTTATATAATCTTCATTTCGATTTTTTAAAAAGTTGATATGTAAATCTGAAGAGTAATCAAGATTGTCTTGTTGCCCACAAATATAAGCCAAATCCTTCATTTGCTGTATTTCACTTTCTGTTACAGAACGCTTTTTCTGAATATCCATTGTATACTCCCTCTCATTCGTATTTAAAAATAGGATGGGTGACTTAACCATTTTTTTAATTCCACATTACCTTGCACAGATAACAGTCGGTATAAATAACGATAAGGCTGTCTATATTCTTCTAAGTGAGGAATAGACATAATTGTTTCGTAACCACTTTTAAAGACATGTGCTTCTTTTTCTGTAAATTCCATAAATTCATTATATAACAGATGATGTGTTATGAGGATAAAGATAAAAAGATAGACAGTATACTTACATTTATAGTGAAAACTCATTAAAAATATTATATTTCTCTATTTTTGTATGAATTGTCTAAAAATAATGGTGGTAATACTTGAATGTAAGACTCGTATCTTTAAATCTATGAAGAGTAAAAGTAAAATTAAGCATTCATTTATAAGATTGTGAATCACAATAATGTAGACTATAGAAAATATTTCTCAATAATAAAATGAAGAGAAAAGCATGAAGAAGTAGAATGCATTCATTTATAATAGACTTAAATTAATTAATATAATTAATTGTTAATTTTATTATATTAATTGGATAGGAGAGAATGTTATGGCAAATGTACTCGTAATAAATTTTCCTGGGGAAGGTCATATTAATCCGACTTTAGCTGTTGTAAGTGAGTTAATTCAGCGAGGGGAAACAGTTGTTTCTTATTGTATTGAAGATTATAGAAAGAAGGTTGAAGCAACAGGTGCGGAATTCCGAGTGTTTGAGAATTTTCTCTCTCAAATTAATATTATGGAACGAGTAAATGAAGGTGGGAGCCCTTTGACGATGCTATCTCATATGATTGAAGCATCAGAGCGTATTGTTACTCAAATTGTAGAAGAAACAAAAGAAGAAAAATATGATTATTTAATATATGATAATCATTTTCCAGTAGGACGTATTATAGCGAATATTTTACAATTACCAAGCGTTTCATCCTGTACAACGTTTGCTGTTAATCAGTACATTAATTTTCATGATGAGCAAGAATCGAGACAAGTAGATGAAATGGATCCATTATATCAATCTTGTTTAGCGGGAATGGAAAGATGGAATAAGCAGTATGGAATGAAATGTAATAGTATGTATGATATTATGAACCATCCTGGTGATATTACGATTGTATATACTTCAAAAGAATATCAGCCACGTTCAGAGGTATTTGATGAATCGTATAAATTTGTAGGTCCATCAATTGCTACTCGAAAAGAAGTGGGGAGTTTTCCTACCGAAGATTTAAAAAATGAAAAAGTGATTTTCATTTCTATGGGAACAGTTTTTAATGAACAACCTGCTTTGTATGAAAAATGTTTTGAAGCGTTTAAAGATGTTGATGCGACAGTCGTATTAGTCGTTGGTAAGAAGATAAATATAAGTCAATTTGAAAATATCCCGAAAAACTTTAAGTTGTATAATTATGTCCCGCAATTAGAAGTTTTACAGCATGCTGATGTATTCGTGACACATGGTGGTATGAATAGTTCGAGTGAAGCGTTATATTACGGTGTTCCATTAGTTGTAATTCCGGTAACAGGAGATCAGCCATTCGTTGCAAAACGATTGACTAAAGTAGGGGCAGGCATAACACTTAATCGTAACGAGTTAACCTCTGAATTGTTACGTGAGACTGTAAAGAAAGTAATGGATGATGTGACGTTTAAGGAAAATAGTCGTAAAGTGGGAGAGTCGCTTAGAAATGCTGGTGGATATCAAAGGGCAGTTGAGGAAATATTCAAATTAAAAATGAAGCCGTACGTAAAGATTAAATAGATGTTAAAAACACACTTACTTTTAATTTGTAAGTGTGTTTCTAGTATTACGCGTTACATGTGTTACATAAAAATAGCGATAAAGGTGAAACTTTTCTGTATATAAATCGATACCTTTGAATTAGTAGTAAAATTACGTTAAAATAATACTAAGAAAATATATAAGTTTTGGGGGTAATGAATGAAGAAAGTATTTGAATACGTATTATTAACAATTGGCTCAATTATAGTAGCAGGTTCATTAGAGCTTATTTTAGCACCTAATGGATTAGTAGATGGCGGGGTAACGGCTATTGCTATTATGGCAAATAAAGTCGCAGGATTGCCGCTTTATGGTGTGTTCTTAGGAATTAATATCCCAATTTTATTATTTACTGCAAAAGTAATGGGAAAGAAGTTTTTTATCCGTACATCTTATGCGAATGTAGTTACAACACTCGGATTAATTTATTTAAAACCATTTCCAGCAATTACGACTTCTGAGTTATTAATTGTACTTTATGGTGGAGTACTGTTTGGAATTGGTGTTGGGATTGTTGTTAAAATGGGTGGAGCAATTGACGGTTCGGAAATGTTAGCAGTTTGGATGAATAAACACTTTAATGTACCGATTAGTACATTTTTACTTGCAGTAAATGCAGTTATTTTCATCTTTGTTGCCATTTTATTTTCAATCGAACAAGCGATGTTCTCGTTAGCAATTTTCTATATTGTTACGAAGATGATTGATTTTATACTAGATGGTATTAATCAAGGTAAGAGCGTTATGATTATTTCTGGTAAGAATAAAGAAATAGGCGATTTACTTATGAAAGAATTGCAACTATCTGTTACGTATCTACATGGAGAAGGTGGTTTTTTAGGGGAGCATAAGAGAATCATTTATTGCATTACAAACCGATTCATTTATCCGAAAATGAAAGATCTCGTTCTCTCTGTAGATCCAACCGCTATAATTGAAGCTTCCTATTCAACAGAAACGACTGGTGTGAAACGTCCGGGAAGGAAAGCTAGGTCAGGTGAATAACTAGAAGAAGGCTGTCCAAAAAGTTATTTTGGAACAGCCTTCTTTTTTATTTTGTTGAATTGTTAACATGTTACAAGTTAAACCCACTGTTAACAAGTTTCCTTGCAACTAGGAAACCAAGCGTCTTTCAATAATATAGCCAACGTTTCAATTTTATTTTCCGGAATACTACCAAAGCCGAGTAATACGTATGATTCCTTACGTAAATCATTCACGAAATCATATGGAGAAAGTGGGTATAATTTAACGCTTTGTTTTTTAGCGGATTCAATCAGTTCATTTTCATTCATACTGTTATTTACACATAAAACAATATGAAGTCCGGACTGTTCGCCAAGAATTTGAACATTAGCCCCCATTTCTTTCGTAATGGATTTTACTAACGTATGATGTTTTCTTTTATATAGTGTACGACTCCGATTAAGGTGACGTTCCCAATTCCCGTTTCGTATAAAGTTAGCAAAAGCAAGTTGTTGTATTGTAGCGACTGTTTGTTTGAAAATTCCATGCAGTTCTTGGTATATCTTTAAAAGGTGTGGTGGTAAAACAACATATCCCATTCGTAAAGAAGGTAAAAAAGATTTTGAGAAAGTTCCCATATAAATAACGCGTTCATTTGAATCAAGACTTTGTAAAGAAGGAATCGGCTTACCAGCGTAGCGAAACTCTCCGTCATAGTCATCTTCAATAATGTATCCATTGCAATCATTAGCCCACTTTAACAATTCTAATCTTCTAGATAAAGGCATAATAATCCCGAGTGGAAATTGGTGTGATGGTGTAACGTATGCGACATTGGAATTTGTATTGTATAAACTAGAAATATCAATCCCTTTTTCATCCAATGGTATGGGATGAATTTGTCTATCACAGCTTTTAATAATTGCGTGTATACGGTGAAATCCAGGGTTTTCAATGCCGTATTCTTTTGTAGGGCCAAGCAGTTGAAGCAGTAGCCAGAGAAGTGGCTGTGTTCCGGCGCCGATCACAATTTGATCAGGTGAAGAATGTACACCGCGAGAATGATATAAATATATTGATATATGCTCTCGAAGAGCGAATTCACCTTGAGGATCTTCTTTGGCAAATAGTGCATTTTCGTATGTAAGTATGGATTCTTGTAATGCTCGTTTCCAATTTGTAATCGGAAATGCATTTTGATCAATAAGCCCTTGGCTACAATCATATTCAAATTTTTCTTCTATCAAATTGTTCGTCTTCTTTGCTGCATTTCGTTTTTTATTTGGGATAATGTCAATATCGAAATTTGCTACAAAAATACCACGTTTCGGTTTACTTTCTGCATAACCTTCAGCTAATAACTGTTGATAAGCTGATTCAACAGTAATGCGGCTAATATTAAGTTGTGATGCTAAATTTCTGTGTGAGGGTAGACGTGTGCCAACAGAAATAGTCCCTTGTATAATTTCAGCTTTTATATATTCGTAAATTTGCAAGTAAATAGGTGTGTTACTTTGTAATTGCAATGGGATAGTAAAACCCATATAAAACTCTCCTTTAAAACTGGCCTTATAAAAAACACTTAAACTGCCACTTAAGTAAAGGGCAGTTGCTTTCTATAATAATGATATAACATTTAGAAAATTATTTAAATAGTTAAGGGAGAGTTAAAAATGAATGTTAAAGAAGTAGTAACAGAAGAGCAATTACATGACGTATTACCTGTTTTACAGCAATTAAGAACGAAACTTTCAAAAGAGGAAACAAGCTCTTTATTTCGAAATATGAAAGAAGAAAATTATAAACTATTTTCGCTGCGTAATGAGGATGATGAAGTTGTTAGCCTTGCAGGTGTAGCAATTTGTACGAACTTTTATAATAAGAAACACGTTTTCGTATATGACCTTGTAACAGCAGAAGCACATCGTTCAAAAAGACATGGGAAAGTATTACTTTCGTATATAGAGAACTGGGGAAAGGAAAACGAATGTGAGTCTATCGTCCTCACGTCAGCATTTTCAAGAATTGATGCTCATCGTTTTTATGAAAGAGAAGGGTATGATAAGGTGAGTTATTCTTTTCATAAAGAATTATAAAAAATAAGAAGAAGTTGTCCCGCAAAAGTTGGGAACAGCTTCTTCTTATTTTTTAAGTTATTATTAAACCGTAAATAGGTTGTAAGTTATGGTATATGTATTTGAAAAGGTTATATAGTGTATTTTGTCGAATTGTTTTAATTTAATAAAGAGAATGATTGGAGCGCTTATACTTGAAAAAAATAAAGAAACTATCAATCCCTAATGATGCTAGAGTTATCGTCATATCTGATATTCATGGAGAATTAAATCTTTTAAAAGAAGCACTACATAAAGTTAACTTTAAAGATGAAGATTATTTAATTATTAATGGAGATCTTTGCGAGAAAGGACGAGATAGCGTAGGCGTAGTAAACTACGTTATGAATCTTGTAAAGAACAATTCAAAGGTTCACGTTGTTGAAGGGAATTGTGAAGTTTTAGTTGATGCTCTTCTAAATGAAAATCCTGATCTTATTAATTATTTATGTATGAGAAAGCACTCGATTTTTAATGAATGGCTAGAGCGATTAGGTTTTTCAGTTCATGAGGGCACTTCAATTCGTGAAGTGAAAGAAGCATTGTTAAGTGAATTTTCACAAGAACTATATTGGCTAACAGAGTTGCCAACAGCGATTGAAACAGAAGATTATATTTTTGTGCATGCCGGTCTAGAAGATAGAGTAGATTGGAAAGAAACAGAGCGCAAAAATGCGATAGCAATGCCACAGTTTTTTAATAAATCACATAAAGCAAATAAGTATGTAATAGTTGGTCATTGGCCTGTCGTAAACTATTCTGAAGAAGCACCGTCTAACAATCCAGTTATTGATAAGGAGAAAAAAATTATTGCAATTGATGGAGGAAATGCAATTAAAGAAGCAGGGCAATTAAACGTATTTATTATTCAGAGGAAACAAACCGGCGATACGTTTTCTTATACATATGTAGACTATTTTCCAGAGTACGAAGTAATAGCGGATTTTAATGCGAATTCAGAAATGCAGGGCGGAGTGACATATCCGTATTATTACATAGAGCCTATCGAGAAGATGCAAGATTACACCGTATGTAAACAAAAGGAAACGAATAATTTACTCACTGTAAAAAATGAATATATGAAACAACTTGAGTCAGGTGAATATACAGTGAAAACCGATATTTCTTGTGCGCAAATAAGCGTTAGGAAGGGAGATATCGTTTCTCTCATTGATGATAGCTGTTCAGGATATGATTTAATTAAAAAAGATGGCGTAGAGGGTTGGATAGGGAAAGGGATTTTAGTTGAGATAGAAAAAGTGAAAAATAAAACATTAAGCTGAAATAGGAGGGGTATAACCTCCTATTTTTTTAAAGGAGTAGATTGCTTGCTGTCTTTAATAAGTAAATAAATCGTACTCGGCAGAATGATAAGCGTCATTCCTAAAAGAATTGCTAGTATAGCATAACCTCTATAGGGAGCAGAAACGATAAAAGGAAGTATCGCTAAAAAAATACCTGCTATCATCATTGAAATACTACTAATATTTGAAGCTCTTTTTTCAAGGTACTTATCATTCCATTCTAATGAAACGGTTGATTTAGTCGTATCAATTTTGGAACTGAAATAACCTATTAATATAAATAAAAGCCCTAATGCTAAAAATATGAAAAGATCAAGAGGAAGTGAAAAGCCAAGAGCGATGAGGGCGATGACAATATCGACAAAAAATAAGAATAGTAACATTGTGTTGCCGATCCAATGGAGAAATTTCTGGTTACTCGCTACTTTAGATAAAGCTAAAAATACAAAGAATAAGAAGGAACATATAATTATATTTACGATTACAAAAGTGCTTTTATCCATTGTTGATGTAGGCGTTCCATTAAAGTCCCATTTCGTAACAATACTTAATGGTAAGAAGAAATAGAGAATAATATTTGTCATAATAATAGTAAGAAATAAAGCAATACTAAATCGATTCTTCACTGAATCACCAGCTTTCTAAATCAATAATTGGTATCTAATAACAAAATTATACAATATAATATATGATATTAGTTTTGATTTTTCTGAAAAAATATTATAATTATATATGAAATAAAGAGGAATGCAGGAGGGAATTATGCAAAACGTTGTATTAAAGGGGAAGAAAGTTACAATTCGTACAATAGAAGAATCAGATATAAAAACATTATGGAATATCATATTTAAAGAAGAAAGCCCAGAATGGAAGAAATGGGATGCGCCATATTTCCCGTTCTCAATGCAAGAATACTCTTCCTATAAAGAGAAGATGCAAACTCGTTTGCAAGAAGAACCACTGTCAAATTTAATTATAGAAAATAACGGTCAAATCATTGGGACAGTCGGGTTTTATTGGGAATATAAACCGACGCGTTGGTTAGAGATGGGGCTTGTGATTTATGACCCAACATACTGGAATGGTGGATACGGTACAGAAGCATTGACATTATATAGAGATTTGCTATTTGAAAAAATGGAGATTGGTAGAGTAGGAATCACGACTTGGTCTGGCAATGAACGAATGATGAAAGTAGCGGAGAAAATAGGAATGAGCTTAGAAGGTAGAATGCGAAAGTGTCGTTATTATAACGGAACATACTACGATTCTATTCGAATGGGCATGATTCGTGAAGAATGGGAAGCGCTATGTGTAACGAAGGGGTGAGAAAGATTGTACGCTATTATTGCTACATTTGATCGTGTGTTTACTCATAAAATTACAGAAATGCAAAATGAATTAACAAATGTAATTGGAACAAATCAACTAGCTGGAGTAGAACCTCATATTACGTTAGCTGATTATAATGAGTTAGATGTTCATTTGTATACGGAGAAACTAGAGGAGTTTATAGCTATTCAAGAAAATATGGATGCAGTAACTTTTCCTTCTGTTGGAATTTTTCCTACTAATGGAACGGTCTTTCTAGCACCGACTGTTATCGATGAATTGTTAAAACTTCATCATTCTTATCATGATTATTTTAAAACTTTTCATGACAACCCAAATTCATATTACGTACCGGGAAAATGGGTTCCGCATTGTACAATTGCAAATAGATTACATACAAAGCAGTTTTTAAGTGTAATGGAATATATTTATGGGAAATTTGATTTTGCAACAGCTTCAATTGAGAAATTAAAATTAATTAAGGTGAATTATGAAAATGGTTCTGCCATTTCTTCTAGTATATTAGCAGAATATAATTTAAAGAGAATGGAGACATCGAGATGACATATATAATTAGAGAAATGAAGCAAGAAGATATTCATGCTGTACAATCAGTAGCAAAAATAGCTTGGCATGATACATATGAAGGCATTATTCCGAGAGAAATTCAAGATAGTTTTTTAGACGAGGCATATTCTGATGAAAAAATGAAATATCGTCTTAAAAATACACATTTATTCGTTGCGGAAGAAGAGGGTGAAGTAATAGGGTTTGCGAACTTTTCACCTGTTAGACTACAAAACGAAGCGGAATTAGGTGCGATTTATTTGTTACCAGATCAGCAAGGAAAAGGGATCGGAAGTGCTTTATTACAAAGAGGGATTAAGGAATTAAATGGGATACGTAAATTGTACATACATGTAGAAGCAGCAAATGAAAAAGGAAAACGCTTTTATGAAGCGAAAGGTTTTGCTGAATTAGAGCAATTTGAAGAAGACTTTGAAGGACATATGATGCAGACAGTAAGGATGGTTTTATACGTATAAGGAGGACTAGCAATGAAAATTTTTGATTTTAGTGAAAAAGTAGGAAAGCACATATCAGTATTTCAATCTAATTTCATAATGTCGAAAATAGTAAACCATCAAGGAAATGTACATATCGGTGCTATGCATTTACACGAGAATGGAATCATCGGTAATCATGAAGCAGTTGTATCTCAACTGCTTCTTATTGTGGACGGAGCAGGATATGTATGTGGGGCAAATAAAAAAAAGATAAAGGTAGAGGCGGGACAAGCTGTGTTTTGGGAGAAGGGAGAGCTCCATGAAACAAGTACAGAACAAGGATTAACGGCAATTGTTATGGAAGCGGAGAATCTTGAACAAGGGATAGTAATGCCTATTATTCAAGGGGAGTTGTGAAAAATGATAATTAAGGCGAATCAAGAAGATACCAATGAAATATTAAAATATGCGGCGCAATCGCTTTTTGAAGGGACGAGAGGGAATTGTCAATTAAGTACCGAGAAAGCGATTGAAATTACAAAGCCGATTGTAGAAAAAGGAGCATATTATTTAATCGTTAAAGAAGCAAATAAAGTAATGGGATGGATATTAATAGGGGAAAATACAGACTATTTTTCTCGTGAAAAACTTGGATTTATATATGAATTGTACGTTTTCCCAGAATATCGCGGGAGAGGATTATCGCGAGAACTGATGGAAGCTGGTATTAAGGAATTACAGGAGAAATATTCAGAAATTAGGCTGAATGTATTTACTGGGAATTTTGCAAAAGAGATGTACGAAGAGTTTGGGTTTGTTGAAAGGCAGGTAATTATGACTTTGAAGTGAGTATTATAGTCTGAATGGGAGAAAATAATGATTTAGTGGCTACTTTCTCGCTGGGATTTAAAGTGAATAAGTCCCTATAAATATATAAAATAGATGGTTTGCCTTTATTTTATAGTAGATTTCTAGAGTGTGCTTAAAAAAACAAATTAGTATTATACAATATATCGTTATTATAGTAAAAGAGAAATTTTGGAAAAATATCATTTTTTTGTTTAGAAATTTTTAAATTATTGATATAATCAATTTGTAGAATTGATTATTGGTTAATTTTACTATTTTTTAATTTTAAGGGGGATTTAATAATGGCAGGACAAATTCGTATGTCACCAGAGGAGCTTAAATCGAAAGCGACTCGATATGGACAAGGTGCAAATCAAATTGAGGACATTTTACGTCAACTACAAAACTTACAAAATGAATTAAGAGGAGAATGGGAAGGTCGTGCTTTCGAAGGTTTTGACCAACAGTTCAATCAATTAAAGCCAAAAGTACAAAACTTCGCACAGCTATTACAAGAAATTAATATGCAGCTTAATAAAACTGCAGAAGCTGTTGCTAGACATGACGAAGATCTTTCTCGTAATTTCGGTCTACAATAAGACAGATAAAAAGAAATATATAATTTAGCCATGCAACCATACGTTGTATGGCTAAATTACTTTAAAACTAGAGTAAGATACGAAGTCTTTCATTAGATAGACTCGCAGTCGCAGGAGTGATAAGTAGTGAAAAAGTTCAAATGGAGCATCTTGTTGTTTATTATTTTAGCTCTTGTACTATCAACAGGGGTCTCCTATTTAGCATTAAATCAAAATGTTAAGAAAGCTAATGAGAATACTACACCAAAAATGACAGTTGCGTTGGTAAATGAAGATCAGGGCACTGTATTTGAGGGCAATAAAATAGCGTTTGGAGATCAATTTGTTAAAAATGTAAATAAAAATACGAAACAAGAATGGTACGTAGTTAGTCGCGGGGTAGCAGAAAATGGATTGAAAAATAATAATTACAATATGATGATTGTTATTCCAAATGATTTTTCTAGGAAAGCAGTTGCGATTGATTCAGAGATTCCGGAGAAATTAACTTTAAACTACAAAGTAAATGCAACTGGGAATAAGGATTTGAAAGCTGAGGCAGAAAATACAGCTTCTGTTATTTTAGAAGATTTCAATAAGCAAATAATCGACGTTTATTTTGCGAGTATTATCGGTAAGCTACAAGGTGCACAAGATAATATAGGTAAAATAATTGAAAAAGGAAACGTTCAAACAACTATGTATAAAAAAGATATACATAGTCCGTTAGCAAATTACACAAATCAATTTAAAACAGTACAAGATTATACAGGTGTTTCTGTTAATAGTTTCAAAGGATTTCAGGATGTTTTAAAAGGTTTCGGTCAAGCGTTAGATGAAGGGAATAAATCAAACAGTACGTACTTAGATGGTTTTAATAACTTTCAAAAAATGCAAACTGATAACAATTTGTTAGCGAATAATTTCACAAATCAATTCAATCAATATATGAATGATATGAATACAGGCGATGCTTTAAAGCAATTAAGTGCATTGGAATCCGCTAATAAAATTATTTCAAATCAATTTACGTTTTCAGAGAAAGAACCGAATATTTTAACTGATGCTGCAGCGATTCAAAAATATTTAGCAGATGTAAAAAAACAAGTGTCTGAATATGATACAGAACTTGCAGGGAAGTTAGAAAGTGATATTCAAGAGACGGTAATTAAGAAGTTAAAGCAATCAATGTCGAATGATGGAAAGCAAGAAATCTTTATAAATACATTAATGAAACAACCAGATGTTCGAATAAAGAAACAAATCGAGAATTTAATTGCGAAATTACCTAGTTTAAACATGGAAGAAATCGGTCAAAGTGATTTACCAGATGCGACGAAATTACAACTGCAAAATGTAATTCAATTTACAAAAAAATATAATCAAGAAAATAATTTTTATTATGATCCTGTAAATAAAATATCTTTAGGAAACGCAATTAAAGAAGTAAAGGATAGACTTTATACAGAGGGAATTACATTTAGTGATACTGCGAAAGTAATTAAAATGGAATCTGCACAAACTTTGAAGATAAGTATTCCGGAAGAGTTTGAACTATATGGAAGTACAGAAGCTTTGAAGATTGATGATGTGGATTACACAAGTATGTTTCTGGAGAAAAACGGAGAAATCACTATACCTCCTCGTAATGAAGGGGATATAAAAATTAATCTGAATGTGAAGTTAAAAGATCCAAACATCAATATAGATGTTTTCTCTCCTGTAATGTGGCAGTGGGAATTGAGTGGGACTCATAAACCTGAAAAAGAAAAACCTAACAAAGAAGATAAAGGAACACAAACGGAAAATAGCAAGGTGGAAAATGTGGTTCATAAGTCACAGTATGGCATAATGCCGTTAGTACACAATGCTAAAACGCCTATTATCAAAAAAATGGAAAACACAACAGGCAATAATGAAGGAAGCCAAGGAGGCGGAACAGGGAAAGATAACGGAACTGGAGGAAACCCAGGAGGCGGAACGGGAACAGATAACGGAACTGGAGGAAACCCAGGAGGCGGAACGGGAACAGACAACGGAACCGGAGGAAACCCAGGAGGCGGAACGGGAACAGACAACGGAACCGGAGGAAACCCAGGAGGCGGAACGGGAACAGATAACGGAACTGGAGGAAACCCAGGAGGCGGAACGGGAACAGACAACGGAACTGGAGGAAACCCAGGAGGCGGAACGGGAACAGACAACGGAACTGGAGGAAACCCAGGAGGCGGAACGGGAACAGACAACGGAACTGGAGGAAACCCAGGAGGCGGAACGGGAACAGACAACGGAACTGGAGGAAACCCAGGAGGCGGAACGGGAACAGACAATGGAACTGGAGGAAACCCAGGAGGCGGAACGGGAACAGACAATGGAACCGGAGGAAATCCAGGAGGCGAAACGGGAACAGATAACGGTAAAGTTACTGAAAGTACAACGAATCAAGTAGTACATCAAAAAGCAGAAGTATTAACAAAAAATATATCTAGTGTATTAATAAAAGAAGCAGTAGATACAGTCGAAAGTTATCAAGGTTTAATGAGCCTTTACGAAATGTATTATGGGATTGATTTAAGAACGAAAGATGTAGGTCCTAAGTTAGAAGAGGGAAGTTTAGATGCAATTGCGACGGACCAATCTTTGTACTACGTATTAAATAAACAAAGCTTAATTGATTTAATTTCAAATCTTGTTTCATCAAGTATTACTACAGAAATAAAGCAAGATATGTCAGGTTTAAAACAAAAAATAAACTCTTATCAACAATCTATTACTAGTGCGGATCAAAATTCTATGCTACTAGCGGAGAAATTAAATGGAACGACGCAACAAGCAACTAGTATGAATGAAAATTTAGGAGAGTATGTAAAAGGTTTAGCGAAATGGCGTGAGAATAGCTTAAAACTAGTTGAAGAGCAGCAAGTATTAACAACAAATCATGCTGGTGAGCAAACAGCTGTTTTATCGTTAGATTCTGGTATTAAATCATTAATGATGCAAAGTCAGTCATTGGTCGAAAGTTCGAAACATAGTTTAGCAACTTCAGACGATGTATATAAAACATTTGATCAAATTAATGGACA
The DNA here is from genome assembly GCF_057924895.1 of Bacillus sp. LH1. NCBI lineage: Bacteria > Bacillati > Bacillota > Bacilli > Caryophanales > Bacillaceae > Bacillus > Bacillus sp. LH1. The sequence continues at coordinate 2,049,112 of NZ_CM175007.1, forward strand.
AGCAAAAGAAATTCAAGACAGCGGAACGACAATTGTTTCAAAAGCTGATTTATTATTAAACGACTTTACGAAGAAAATGGAAGATGATAAATCATTCTCCAAAAACTTTACGAAAATTTTAGCGAATAGTCGTATTGGAGATCGTCAAAATGAAATGCTATATGACTTTTTAGCTAGTCCAGTTCAAAAGCAAAATGATGGAGTAATTGTAGCAGGTAATGCTTTTACACCTTACTTAATTGTATTAACTTGTTTCATTGTTGCATTATTTACAGCATACGCAATTGCGAATCAAGAAAAGAAACGAATGCAATCAGATCATTTTGAAGAGAAATTCTCATTAATTGATATGAATGTACCAACTACAGTAGTAGCTTTCGGTATATCAATTGTGGAAGGGATTAGTATAGGTATCATTTCTGGGCGTCTTTTAAAGTTCGGTCAGGATCAAAGTTTACTATGGATTGCGTTCATCACATTTATTATGATGGCGTTTGTATTGGTCTCAACCTACTTATTACGACAAATAAAAATGGTAGGTATGTTTATACTATTAGTATTTTTAAGCATGTACCTATTTTTAACTGAGGCAGTTGGAAGTAAAGTAGATCAAATGTCCTCTGTCGGAAAGATACGTCAATTCTCACCGCTTCAGTATATAGAAAGTTTTCTAAATGATTTTATTAGTGGTAAAGATACTGGGAAAGTTATTTTTGTCGTATTGTTTGTAATTGCCATTATTGGATTGGTTAGTAATCTATTTGTATGGCATAAGAAATGGGAGGAAAAAGAAGTAAATGATCAAACAATGGAGCATAGTGGCTAAGTTATCATTTCTCTCTATCCTTTTACTGTTTGTCGCGCTACCGATAAGGAGCGCGGCTGACAGTTATCTTGGTGATGATGGGAAGATTAAGTTTAAAGTGGATCGACTTGAAGAAAGCGACCAAGAAAAAAATAAAAAGGAACATAAAGAAACAGAATTAGATAAAGCATCGATTGAGTTATTTAACAAAGATATAGAGGAAGAAATTGAGAAAAAGAAAAAGAAAGAACAAAAAGATATGGAAGCTTTGCGAGATTCTCTTTTTACAAAACCAAAAGAGAATAATAGTGTTAAAGATACGAAAAATAGTTTATTTAGCAGTGAATACATTGTCAGAAAAAGTGCAGATGAAGTAGCGAGTAATGAAACAATGAATGAAGAGCCAATTAGTATAACAATAATATTATTATTTGGCGGCGGCATTCTACTTATTTGCATCGGTATTTATACGGTTCTTCGTAAAAGTTGGAGGTAAAGCGATGGCAATACAAACACATATCAATGTGACAGTAGATTTTAGTAAATGGAATGGAAATACATATGATTTGCGTATTCCGAATCATCAATCTATTAAATATTTATTAAAAAACTTATTAGATACGCTAAAGATTGATAATCATGAAGGTTCACATTTTGTAATTAAAGTGAAAAATAAGTCAATTGTTTTAACAGATAATGATCGTTTAATTGATCACCAAATAACAGATGGAGATATTTTGCAAGTTTTATAAAGAATATTTTTTACTTTTAGTTATTTGAAAATAAGTTATTACGGGTTATAAAGAAAAGGAGAAGAGGATAAACATGACGGAAAAAATAATTCAAATTGATGCAATGAACTATCAATTTCAAATTGAAAAAGAAAATTGGAAATTGGAGATGACCAAATCTCAAACACGTATAAAAGACTTCCGTCAATTCGATATAATTACGGGTGTATCATCTGAATTTGTACCATTAACAATAGAAGAAACGGATGATATGTTTGCGTTTCTATATCAAGTAGATAAAAAATTATATAAGTGGGACGATCTTAGCCGTTTTGGAAGAAATGAGAAATTAAGACTACTTCGGAATGTTGCGCAGTTTCGTAAATATTTAAATAAACGAATCACGTTCTTTTTACATCCAGACAATATAGTTTTTAATGCTAATTTAATACCAAGTATTATACATAGAGGAATTCGAGATATTGTTCCGCCAACCCCGTTATTAGAAGAGCAATTTTTAACACAATATAAGTGTCTAATTATTGCTTTATTCTCCCAAAAACATAACTTTGATGATTTGTATGCTGGGTTACTAAAAGATGCAAAAGAAACAACATTTGAACAGACCGTTGCTCAAATGGAAAGCTTAGATGCATTACTGCAGTTTCTTGATGACAGCTTTGAGAAGGAACAAACAAAAACAGAAAAAAATATGCAGTTAGTACCTAAAAAAAGCTATAAATCATTTAAATACTTAGCTTTTTCCTTCATAGCGGCGACAGTTATTTTAGCTGCTCCTTTAATATATTTCACTTTTATAAAATTTCCTTATCAAAATAAATTGTTAGAAGCAAATGCAAGTTTCATAGCAACTGATTATGACAAAGTCATTACGCAATTGAATGAGGAGGAGTTTGAATCATTACCGATTGCATCTAAATATGAGTTAGCATTTGCATACATTACATCTGAAAAATTAGGTGAAGCTCAAAAGAAATCGATTATGAAAAACATTAGTTTGAAAAGTGATGAAAAGTATTTGCTGTATTGGATGTATAACGGAAAAGGTAATTTTGATAAATCATTAGATTTAGCTAAGACACTTGATGATCCTCAGCTTATTATGTACGGCCTTGTTAAACAAATTGAATCACTGAAAAATAATCCAGATTTATCAGGGGAAGAACGTGATCAAAAGTTAAAAACATATGAGCAACAATTAGATGAATATAAAAAGAAATATGGCAATTCATCAAGCGATAAAAATTTGTCGGACACGGAGAAAAAAGAGTAAGCACTTGATGAGACAGTTGAAAAGGAGCAGTGAACACGGATGGAGCAACTATTAGTATTGACTTATGGAGACAAAATATATAAGTGCACATTACATCCAAATGAGCAATCAATAGTGTCGATTGGAAAAGAGTGGACAAATGATATTACGAATCCAAGTTTAGAACAAGAAGTAGAGTTAAAGTGGAATAATGAAGTAAATGCTTGGATGGTACAGGAGCAGTTAATAGAATTTAATAAGGAAATTGAGATTGGGAAAACAAGAGATGTGAGCTTGAAAATCTTTATATCTATTGTTGGCACAACTAAAGTGTTTGATATTGGAACGAAACATTCTCTTACAGTGAGTCAAAACGATTACGATGATATTTCTATTACTGGGACTAGTGTCGATTTAATGCTATCTCGCGAAACGTTGTACGATTCTTTTAAAGTGAACGTGTATGGCGGGGATGTATTTCATAATTATACGAAGTTAAAAGATAGCGTTATGTTGGAATCAGGAGACGTATTATATTTTGATGGTATTTTATTGGAGATTGGTAGTGAAGACATTCAAGTACTTTCTTCAGAAGATAAAGTGAAATCTGAGTTACCTATTTTAGTAGAATCAGAAACGAATTATCAAAGTGGTTATCCAGACTATCATCGTTCACCACGTATTATTTACCGTGAACCAGAAGAGAAAATGACAATTGCAAAGCCTTCAAGTATGCCATCAAAACCAACGGAGCATTTAGCAAGAATCATTGCACCTTCACTTGTCATGATTGTCGTAACTGTATTACTTGCTATTTTCATGAAATATGGAATGTTTATTATCGCATCGATTGCGATGACATTAGTAACAATCATTGTTTCTGTCACATCGTATATTAAAAATTTGAAGCAATATAAAGTCGACATTGTTGAACGAGATAAAAGCTATAGAGAGTATATAAAACAAAAAACGAAAGATTTACATGCAGAAAGTGAAAAACAGCGTCACGCATTACATTATCACAATCCAAATGTAGAAGTAATACGTAATATGGCAGTTCAAGTAAATCCTCGAATTTATGAAAAAACAATGTTACATCATGATTTCTTAACATTTAGCGTTGGAACAGGACAAGCTAATACGAGTTTTGAAATTCAATTTAATGAAGAAGAATTTAGTCAAACGAAAGATGAATTAATTGATATAGCACGTGAACTAAGACAGCGTTATCTATCATTGGAAGATGTACCAGTTGTAACAGATTTAATGAATGGACCAGTCGGTTATATTGGTCAACGCTCTTTAGTGTTAGAGCAATTACAATTATTAGTTGCACAAACGGCTTTATTCCATAGCTATTATGACTTGCAGTTTATTACTATTTTTCCGGAAGAGGAAAAAGAAAAATGGGATTGGATGCGCTGGTTACCTCATGGAAGTGTTCGCGATATAAATGTACGTGGATTTGTATACCATGATCGTAGCCGTGATCAAGTGTTAAATAGTTTGTATCAAATATTGAAAGAACGAAAATTAAAACTAGATGAAAAAAGTTCTACTAATGAAAAAATGTACTTTGCACCGCACTATGTCGTTCTCATTACAGATGAAAAACTAATATTAGACCATGTTGTTATGGAATTCTTTAATGATGACCCGAGTCAATTAGGTGTATCGCTTGTATTTGTACAAGATGTTATGCAAAGTTTACCGGAGCATGTGAAAACGGTAATAGATATAAGAGATGCAAAACAAGGGAACATCATCTTAGAGCAAGGAGAACTTGTTAACCGTCAATTTAAGCTAAATCATGTGCCAAAAGGATTCAATTTAGAAGATATTTCACGGGCATTAGCACCATTAAATCATTTGCAAAACTTAAAAAATAGTATTCCAGAAAGCGTAACATTTTTAGAAATGTACGGCGTTGAAAAAGTAAAAGAACTGAATATCACAAGTCGTTGGGAGAAAAATGCAGCGCATAAATCTTTAGCTGTACCACTTGGATTACGTGGGAAAGAAGATATCGTAAACTTAAACTTACACGAAAAAGCACACGGACCACACGGATTAATAGCAGGTACAACAGGTTCAGGTAAATCGGAAATTATACAATCGTATATATTATCTCTAGCAGTCAATTTCCACCCGTACGAAGTAGCCTTTTTACTAATTGACTATAAAGGCGGCGGAATGGCGAATTTATTCAAAAACTTACCGCATTTATTAGGAACAATTACGAACTTAGATGGAGCGCAAAGTATGAGAGCGCTCGCATCAATTAAAGCTGAATTACAGAAAAGACAACGATTATTTGGTGAAAATGATGTAAACCATATTAATCAGTATCAAAAACTGTATAAAGAAGACTTAGTAAGTGAGCCGATGCCGCATCTATTTTTAATTAGTGATGAATTCGCGGAACTGAAGTCAGAACAACCAGAGTTTATGAAAGAGTTAGTTTCAACAGCGCGTATCGGTCGTTCGCTCGGAATCCATTTAATATTAGCTACGCAAAAACCGAGTGGTGTTGTAGATGATCAAATTTGGAGTAACTCGAAATTCAAACTAGCATTAAAAGTTCAAAATACGTCAGATAGTAATGAAATTTTAAAAACGCCAGATGCTGCTGAAATTACATTACCAGGACGTGCTTACTTACAAGTTGGGAATAATGAAATTTATGAACTATTCCAATCAGCCTGGAGCGGAGCAGACTATGTAGAAAACAAAGAGGATAAAGAACATTTAGACGCAACAATCTATGCAATAAATGATCTAGGACAATATGAAATATTAAGTGAAGATTTAAGTGGCCTTGGTAGCAGTAAAGAAGTAATAAGCGTACCATCTGAACTGGATGCTGTTATTGACTACATTCACGATTACGCAGAAATAAATGAAATTGAAGCGTTAGCTAGACCGTGGTTACCACCACTTCCAGAAAGCGTATATTTACAAGACTTACACGCTATTCAGTTCAAAGAAGCATGGACGAAAGAAAAGAAACCATTAAAAGCAACAATTGGTCTACTAGATCAGCCTGAATTACAATCACAAACACCATTAACACTAGATATTAGTAAAGACGGACACGTAGCGGTCTTCTCAAGTCCAGGCTACGGAAAATCAACATTCTTACAATCAGTCATTATGGATGTAGCTCGTCAGCATAGTCCGGAGCATTTGCATGTGTATTTATTAGACTTCGGAACAAATGGCTTAATGCCATTAAAATCTTTACCGCATGTGGCAGACATCATTACATTAGACCAAGTTGAAAAATGCGAGAAATTTCTTCGTCGCATAGAAGACCTATTAAAAGATAGAAAGCAATTGCTAAGTAAATATGGTGTTGCGAGTCTTGAAATGTATGAGAGAGCTAGTAAAGAAGTATTACCAACAATATTAATTACGTTAGATAACTATGATGCTGTTAGAGAAGCTGGATTTGTCGAAGACTTTGAACGCATTATTGCACAAATTGTACGTGAAGGGGCAGCAGTAGGAATTCATTTAATGCTTACGGCTACACGTCAAAATGCATTGAGAGTACAAGTAAATACAAATATTAAACTACAAATTGCTCTATATATGATAGATGAGGCAGAATCTAGAGCTATTGTAGGAAGAACAGACTTAAAAATTGAAGAATTAGCAGGCCGTGGTTTAGTTAAAATTGACGAACCAACAATCTTCCAAACAGCTTTACCGACAAATGGAGAAGATGTCCTTACTCGAATTGAAAATATACAAGCTGAAGGAAAAGAGATGGATTCCTTCTGGGATGGAGAAAGACCGAAAGCAATTCCTATGGTACCTGAAGTTCTGGAATACAAGGAATTCATTGCATGGCCAGAAACAAGAAAAATTATTGAAGCAGGCAAACTAGCATTTGGTGTAGAGACAGAAAACGTTACGCCTCTCGAATTAGATTTAACGGAAGCGTCTAATATTGTTGTAGGGGGAATTAAGAAAGATGAAGTTGAAAATGTAGTTCATCAATTCCTTCAACAGTTAGCAGATAGTGGACACTTTGATCTAGGTTTAATTGATACAAGAACACGCAATTTCTCAAACTATAGAGAGAGCGCTGCTTTATATGTAGCTGAAAAAACAGGAATTGAGAAAACGATTAAACAAGTTACAAATGCTTATAAATCGAGAGAAGCGGCGTTTAAAGAAGAGCAGGAAGCATCAAGTGAAACAGTGAACCCGGCAGAATTTATTAAGAAATTTAAGCCGATTGTAATCGTAATTGCAGATGTAAATGATATTTTAAGTAATTTAGAAGATAGCGATATATATAGTTTGGCGGAATTAATAACAAATGGTGCATTTATGGGCATCCACTTCGTAATTGGATGTGATGTTGATTCAATTGACAGTCGATACGACTTAGTTTCAAAAACAATAAAAACGCAATCTCATGTTATTTTACTTAGAAAATCATCAGGCCAAATGGTCTTCGATGTATCTAATAAAGATTTAAGTAGTACAAAATTAAATCCATTTGAAGGGTATTTTGTTGAAAATCGTTTTGCTACTAGAATTAAAGTGCCAACTATTTAAGGGGGGATTTGCATGGGGATAGAGGAATTAAATAGTCAAAAATCGGGTTTATTAAGTAGTATAAGTCATCAACAAGGGCAATTGGCTGAATTACAAATGAAACTACGAAGGCTAATAACTGCTAAAGGGAAATTTGTAAATAATCTTGAAGCAATTAAACAAAATCAAGAGCAGTTTAAGTCTTTAGAAATAAACGAGAGTAGTTGGAAAGGGCAAAGAGCAACTACTTTTAAAGAAACATATGAACAACAAGTCATTTCGAATTTAGGGAAGTTTATCGGAGAACTAGGGAGAGTGCAAGAAGACATCGATCAAGCTATACGGCGGCTTGAAAGAGAAATCGCTACATGTGAGTCTAGTATTCTTTCTCTAAGTAGAAGTGTTTCAATGGTTGACGCTAGTATTCAAGTAGAAGTACAGAAGGCGGGGAAATGATAAATGGGGGAAATTAAATTAAATAAAGGGGTATTTGATGCGAAAGTAAGTGATTTGAAAAGTGGTGCTAGTGATTTAGGTAAGACTAAATTTAATGGTATGCAGTTACATCGTACAAATTTGACTAGGCTGATTCAATATTGTGAAGCAATTGAACAGTTATCTCAAAAGGTGCAGCGATACGAACAGATATTAGAAAATGACTTAAATAAAATACAACAAACTGGGGAGAAAATAGTCGAAAAAGACGAACAACTTGAAAAACAATTAAGAATGATAGATTCAAATTATCATGCAAAATAGGGAGGGAGAAACGTGGATAAAAATATAGAGTTACAAGAAGTAAAAGAACTTCAAAGTAGATTTCAAGCAAGTGCCACTGAGTTGAATCAACAGTTTGAATCATTATTAGGAAAGATAGCGGATTTTAGTGAGATTAATTCATTTCAAGGTGCTGCTGCTGATGGAATTAAAGGCCATTTATCTAGAGTTCATGGAAGTGTTATTTCAGGTTGTATGGTCGCAGCAGAAAGCTTAAGCATGCAATTTGAAAAAGCAATAGAAGATTTTAATAGTTCTGTTGATAGTGATGCAGATACGAAAATTTATGGGAGTTATTTAGATAATGTAAAGCAAAAAATTAATGGGTATAGTAACAGTTTTAATCAATCGAATGAATTAGCACAACAGACTATCAGTTCAATTAATGATATTGTTCCGATCCATTATCCCTCATCATCAGGAATTTCTGAAGGGGTTGAAAAAAGTCAAAAAGAAATCAGTGATACGTTAGAAAAACTAGAGGCTTACAATAGTCAACAAAATGATCTTCAAAATTTTGATGACATGTTACGCGGATTAGATGGTGCTATGAGACAAATACAAGAGACTGAAGGGAACTTTTCTAGTGATACAACCGAAAAACTTCTGTCTGAAGGAACCTTCGCATCTATAGTTGGAGTAGCTAAAATGATTGCGGGATATACGGGTAAAGCGAAAAAAGGAGTAGTCGGATTATTTTCTGGTTATTTACGCCTTGTTTACATGAAAAAAAATTTGGGATTTGGTGTTGATTTTGATGTTAATGCTCGAAAAGGAAAAGGGGCATATGTATTTAAAACTTTAAACGATGCCGATATTGTAGCGGCTTCCAAACTTTTAGCTACAGATGCAAATGAAGATGCTATTTTTAAATTTATTTTTAAAGATAAATTTAAAGTCAAGTACAACAACGAAACAAGAAATGTAATAAAACAAGCAAAAAAAGATATTTATAAATTGCCTGAATTTAAAGCAGGTGAAGATTTTATGATGACTCGGAAGGAAGAAGGTTTTTTTAAGGCATTTAAAAATAAATGGACAGATTCATTTGGGACCGAATTTCAAAAGAGCATTGACGAATTCAATTTTAAGAAATGGCCAGAGACATTTAAAAAACTCAAAGGTACTGGGACGCTCTTCAAAAGTGTGGCAATTATGGGAACAGGGCTGACAGTTGTAGATAATGCTATAAAGTCACAAGATGATGGATTTCAGCTACAGGATGTAAGAGATGTTGCATTAGATACAGGTGTGGACTTAGCATATGCAGCGGGAGCAGCAGCAACTGGAGCGGCGATTGGGACTGCGCTAGGACCACTTGGTACCTTGGCAGGAGGAGCGGTAGGCGCAGTGGCTGGTGTTCTAATCTCAGTAGGTTTAAACACAAAATCTGATAGATTGGGAGGCGAAAGTGTAGTTAGCGGAACAAAGAAATTAGTAAAATGGGCGGTAAATATGAACGATAATTTAAAGTCTGGAAATTATAAAGAATTTACGAAAGAGAATGTAACAGTTATAAAAAAATTGAAGTCAATATTTTGGTGATGAATATAAAATTTGAAAGTAGGATAAGTAAATGTGGAACATAAAAGAAGAAGATTTAGACTTTTTCAAAGTTACAAATAAAAACCGATTAAGTCCTGATGGTGTAATGGCATTTTTAGTTGGAGTCTTTGTATATGCTTCATTACCGATGTTTTTTATTGTTTTGGGTTTTTTACAACTTGGTTGGGAGGCTTATCCAAAATCTTTTGAACGAATAATTGTTTCTGTAGAGTTAGCATTATATATTCTGCAAATCCTTTTTTTGATTATCTATTCATTTCCGAAATTAAGATTTAAATTACAAAAGTTACAAGCCGTTGTAATTGTTTTTAACTCGTTTCAGGTTGCAACGGTAGGTTATGCGTATGTATTAATTGAAGCAATATTTGGATATTCTTGTGAAAATCTAACAGTATTTTATGTAGGTCTATTATTATTAGGAGCGATAATTACTCATATTGTAATAACAATCCATACTTTTAAAAAAGCAAAATATGGAGGCTATAAGTTAGAAGGGGAGTCAGCCTCATTTTTTACTAATACAAAACTTTGGATGTTAATTGGAATGTTTATTTATATAGTTGTCCTTTTGATATTAATCTTTGCAAGTATTCATTTTGCGCTAAAGCCAATGGTGTTCTATTTTTTACAAACAATAATATTATATGTATTTGCCGTTGCATCAGCAGAATTCGTCCTATTGGTGTATTGTCGCTTTAAATTTCCATCATTTAATATTACGTGGGAACAACATGAAAAGGAACGCCAAGAATTTATAGCAAATAGAAAAAGAATCAGAGAAAAAGAACAAAAGAAAAATAAAAATTGAAATGAGATTTGTAAATGATAGTCATAAACTGTTTTTTTTATGTGCGTGGAAGAATCTATTTGTGAAGAAATAAATAAATCACTGTATAAGGGGTAGAGATTATGAAAGTTCAGTATAAAGCATTATCGCTTTTAAATTTAATAAGCATCACTCAAATTGTAAAAAAAGATAATTGGTTATTACCAGCCATCGCACTTAGAAATCAAGTAGTTCATAACGATATATACCCAATAGGACCTGTTCTTTTTACGTATTCACCATTAGAGAATGAACCGGAATATGGTGAATATATGTATTGTGTCCCAGTGAATGGAAGGGTAAATATGGAAGGGGATTCATCTTATGAGTATATTGATGCAATTCTTATTGAAGAAGCACTTTGTGTTAGATTCTCAGATGAAGACGGTGATATTGAAGACGCTTATCGTGTTTTAAATGAATTTGCTGAACAGAATCATATGAAATTAGATAGTAGCTTTTATCACGTATGTTTAGATGTATATGGTGATATGTGGTTGGATATATATGCTCCTATTATTGAAGTAGGTGAATTAGTGCGATGATAGTTGAGGAACAAAGCATTGCTTATACAAATGTTGTATCGAGAGAATATTTTTTTCACTATACTGATATGGAAAAAGTAATAGAAGATTTATTGACAGAAATTGCGCAAGCGAATTTAACGGTCAAAGGTCCAATGTTTTATGCCCTGAAAAATGTACCATCAGATGGAGATATGTTTATTGAATTATTTATGCCAGTATATGAGAGTAGTATTCCTAAATCAGAAACAATGAAGTTTCGAAGTTATTACTATGTTGATAACATGCTAATGAAAAGATATGCAGGAGATTTTGAAACATTAACAGAGTATGCATATGCTGAGATTCTTCAGTATATGGAAGATAATGAACTTGATATGGTCTCACCTATTTATCATATTTTTAGCGGTGATGAAGAGCTACAGTATGTTGAAATAAAAATTGCAGTGGATACACAATAATAATTTAGTGTACTTTTAGTAATAAAGATATGAAAAGTAAAACCCTAATTTTAGTTTTGTTTTATAGAAGAATATAAAGGTATTCTTGAATTAAGAGTTCTAATTGTTATTTTTAGTAGTAAGGGGCCTAGCCTACATATGTGGTTATTTTCAAAAGAAAAACCTTTGTACTTTCAGTAAGAGTGTGGGGATAAAACTGGGGGATTAATTGAACAGAAAATATTGGATAAAGTATCGATGGATGATTGCATAATAGCTGTTGAAATGCTTGATATATTGTTTATATACCTAAATTTGCAGAAGAACTTGCAGCGATTTTATATGTTAGTAATAAAGAATTATCCCGAACGGTTGCTATGTTTGTTGGTACATTTGAAATTTTTGTACAAGTTTCAAACACAACAAAAGTTATTATTCAATGTATTCCGGTAGATGAAGAAATGGAAGAAGAAGTATTTTTGGATATGAAAGTGATTGATTTTAAATATAAGAAAAAATCCACTGACGAAGAGAAAGAAGCAATAGCAGAGTGGATGCTGGAATATAAAAAGATGTGTAAAACAATAGCAGAGCACTATGGAATAGCTTAAAAAGAATCATTATTATAATGTAAGAATATCTGAGATTAATAGAACCTTCTCTTCTGGTTAGAATGAGGAGGTTTTTTATTCTAAGATCTATATGTAATTGATTGAATAATTCGACATGAGATTTTTCAGTTGGATCAATCTGTATGGGTAGTAGTTACGTGCTATAGTTTGCTTTGTTGCTATTTTGAAGGGGAAAGTTTATTCAAAAGTCAATTTGTAAAGAGAGGAAGGTGTTACTTTGAATAAGGAGCGGGATGTTTTGAAAACAGAGAAAAGTTTTTTTGAAAGGACAATAGTATCTATATAAAGCGTTAGAATATACAATGATTCTAATAATAATGTCAATATTTGTGATAATTGCTGCTGTTTATTTTAAAATATATGAGGGTATAGGGGCGGGTGTATTCCTCTTAATCTCGTCATTATTTGCATATGTGGTGTTTTTTAAGAAAAGTAAAAATGCCTAAATTAATAGTGAAAATAAAATTAAAAAGATTAACTATAATACGTTATTTCAAGAGGGAAAGTTTTGAATATGGCATGAATGTATAACAGCAAGAAAACCTTCTCTTTTCATTAAAATGAGAAGGTTTTTATATTTAATCTACATGATTTAAATGAATGTAGTTAAAGGTGGGACACTTGAATGTGTGATATAAAAGAAGATTCAGATAAATTCAGGATGATATGTAAACATCGTTGGAGTTCTGAGGATGCTTTAGGATTTATGATAGGAGAACAATAAGGGAACGTAATGAAACTAAAAATGCCTAGAGTAACTGGTGACAGTATGAAGTTAAAGAGGAAAGCGAAGCAAGATTATGTGAATTATGAAAAGTCTTTTCATAATAATAAATCATTCTAAGGGAGCTGATTTGTTTTGAAGAATTGAAGATCAATTTGCAGCTAAAGTTTAAAATGTGGCGGAGTAAGTTGGGTGAATCATAGACGCAAGAAAAAGAAACCGAAACAAATAAGAAAAGAAGCTGTTCAGATAAAACCGATAGTAGAAGAAAAACCACTAAAGAAGAGTAGCAAAAAGTTAGTTGATATTCTTCTAGGTATTCTTCTTTTCCCAATTTTTATATGGGCTGTCTTGGAAGGTTCTACAACACAAGTAAGCAAAGGGAAGACTTTCCTTATTATCGTTTTCTTTCTCTTAATTGCAATAGGGTTATCTATGATAGGAAACAAATAAGGGGGAGTGCAGATGTTTAAGAAGAAGGAGAAAAAAAACATTTACGTTAGATTGGTAAACACACAAGGGGAAATCATTCGAGAGTTTAATTGTACAGAAAAAGACTTGCGAAAAGTAAAAGAAAATGGTACTGAAATTCGTTTGGTTGGAGATAACTCATATGAGATGGTAGCAACCGATGAACAACTAGAAAAACTAGCAAGAGCTGAAGCAGAAATCGAAGCGGAAATTAAGGCATGGGAAGATGCTTTAAATGAGAGTTTGGATGAACGGGAAGAAAGAGAAGCGAGACAGAAGGAATTGAAAGAAAAGAATAAATGGAGTACAAAGAAGAAAGTAATCGTATTTGGACTGATATTCTTTGTATTTATTGGATTACCTATTATCGAAGGGTATCAAAATAGTAAACTAGTTGAAGAAGGTACATCATTACATGCAGAAATTGTAGGTAGGCATGTAGAGAAGGAATTCATGTTTACACACCCCACACTAGTAGTTGAGGTAGATGGTAAAAAGCATAATGTATGGGTAAGTGAAGAGACATATAACGGAGCAGAGTGGTTAGGTAGACTAAAAATCATCAAAACAAAAGATGGTAAAGTTGAGAAAGACCCTAGATATGAGGGTGAAGACTTAATTACGAGTTATTAAGCAGTATGTTTTTAGTATTCGCTTCTCTCAAATTAAATAACATTATTATTTGCAAAAATCGAATCCATTAAAATAAAAAACAAATTTTAAATAACTGTAATAACCTCCTAGCATATTGTTGATGGGAGGTTATCACCTTTCTGAAGATAAAATTAAAGAGCTATATTATCTTGATACAATTGTGATGACAGTAATGTTTTTACTAAGTGAGTGCAGTTTCGGGGAAACAAAAATAGAGTATGAGGGATATGCTTAAGTGAAAGAGAGAAGAATATTTAGAGCTTTTGAGGAGAAAGAAGGCTATTTGAACTATCAAAAGCATTCTGATTATGTACGGTAATTATACATAAAAGATTATCTAAATTTAGTTACACAAAGATGAATGTACTTAAAAAGTTAGATTACATTAGTATATGTAGGTTTCTTATTTATAGGAGCAGTGATTGTTCATATTGTGACAACGATTGATACGTTTAATCAGGCAAGTGAAGGTGCATTTAGCATGAATGAAAGATCCGCTTCCTTTTTTAGTAAAACAAAAGAAACTATGATGAAAGGGGCTTTAATATACGCATTAATCCTACTTATTTTGATTTATTTTCATAATGATTATACGTTTGATACTTTGATTGGATATGTAATAGGTACTGTTTTACTATATACAGTAGCCGTTGGTGCAGCAGAATTCCAGCTATTGGTGTACTGTAGATTCAAATTTAAATCATTTAATATGACTTGGGAAGAAAATGAGAGAATGCGTGGGAGAACTCGAAAACAAAATAAAAAATTCAAAACGAAAAGTAAATAAGGGTGAAATAGAATTTAAGTGTATGAGAATTATTTAAAACTATATAGAAGGTGAAAAAACTGAATGTGGAATATAAGAGAAGAAGATATGGGTCTTTTTGAAATTGAAAATAGAAATCGATTAAGTCCGGATTATATAAGAATCTTTTATGTAGGAGTTTTTGCATATACTTCTATACCCATGCTTATTATGTTTTTAATTTTTTTGCTGAATGGTGATAAGATTTCTTTAACTCCTTTTGAGAAGATGGTTGTACAAACTGAAGTGAAATTGTATATTTTGGAGTTCGTTTTTTTAATGTTATTCATGTCTAAAAAAATTGCTTTTAAATTACAGAAACTCCAAACCATTGTGACTGTATTTTATTCTTTTCAGTTAGCAACATTACCATTTATGGCTATGGTGGTGGAAGAAATCTTTGATTTTCCATGTGATAATAAAACACTGGTTTATGTTGGTTTAATACTATTAGGTGCAATCTGTATGCACATTGTGGCAACGATTGATGTTTTTAGAAAAGCAAAGCATGGGGGATATAAATTGGAAGGAAAGGCTGTCTCGTTTTTTACTAATACGAAATTATATTTATTGATTGGAATGACAATCATTGTAATAGTTCTACTTGTATTTATTTTTTTAAACCTTAATTATGCATTTGATGAAATGGCAATTTATGTGATACAAACAATAATATTATATACATTTGCTGTAGTATCAGCAGAATTCGTCCTGTTAGTGTATTGTCGCTTCAAATTCCCATCATTTAATATTACGTGGGAACAACATGAAAAGGAACGCCAAGAATTTATAGCAAATAGAAAAAGAATAAGAGAAAAAGAACAAAAGCGAAACAAAAACTGAAATGAAAGTTGTAAATGATACTTGTAAACTTATATTGAAGATAGAATGAATACATTATTCATAAATTAACTAGTAAAGGGAGGAATGTAATATCTTGAATAAAGATTCTAAAGCTGTAAAAAAAGAAAAAGGTTTATTTGAAAGTGTAATAGCACCTATTATTGTGGGGAGTATGTTTATCTTTTTAATTCTATATAAAATAGCAGAGTTTCTGGGGAAGTGGCTCATTATTTTGTCAATACCGAGCTATATTGTTACTATGTTTATTTTTTTATACCAGAAAGAATATGGAGGTGTATTGGTTTGTGGAATAGGCTTAATACTAATGCTATCGCTGTATTTTGTGTTTGTTAAAAAAAGTAAAAAAGGCTAGTTTAATATGAAATACCAAAAACACTTATTTACTCTTAGTTTGTCTACAAAAATAGAGTTATTACATGATTTTAGAAAAGATGGTGTAATTATATGTGGAATATAAAAGAAGAAGATTTAAATGAATTTAAAAGTACTTGCAAGAATCGCTTAAGTCCCGATTGGGCGACAGGATTTATGTTTGGAACGATGTTTTTTATTTCTTTAATAATGTTTTTTCTTATTGGAGGGTTAATAAGGTTTGGTTGGAGTTATTACCCGACTCTCTTTGATAAAATAATTGTTAGCCTTGAGTTAGTGCTTTATAGTCTTCAAGTAATTTTTTTAATTATTTATTTGTTTCCTAAGATGCCATTTAAATTTCAGAAACTACAAACACTCGTGGTACTATTATATGCGTTTCAGCTAGGCACTATAACATTTACAATGTTGATAATTCCAGGAGCGTCAAATTATTCAATTGATCAAGTTACATTAATGTATGTCGGGTTATTATTTTTAGGTGCAGTCATTTTACATATTTTAGCGACTATTGATACTTTTAGACAGGCAAGTAAAGGGGCATTTAATACGGGAGAAGAGTCCTTTTCATTTTTTAGTAAAACAAAGAGGACTGCAATTAAGTGTGCTCTAATTTATGTGTTAACTCTTCTCATTTTAATTTATGTGCATAATGATTATACACAAAATATTTTAGGATTGTATGCGGGAGGAACTCTAATCATGTACGCAGTAGCCATAGGTGCAGCAGAGTTTCAATTATTAGCTTATTGTAGATTTAAATTTCCATCATTTTATATTTCGTGGGAGGAACATGAAAGGGAACGTCAGGAATTCTTAAAGCGTTATAAAGAGAGAGAGGAAAAGAAAGCAAAATAAGTTTTGGTTTCTGAAAATTCGAACAGAATATATAAACAATTAAGGATTGTATAGAAATCGATGCTATTAAAAATTAAAGTATCTTCAATATAATCTGTATGAGTAAGTAAATATCAGTAAGTAAAGGTGAAATGTATTACTTTCCAAAAAGAAACATAATGAACTTAAAAATGCCTAGAGAAATCAACGGGGTGTCAGTATGAAGTTAAAGAAGAAAGCCAAGATGATGATAGTTCTGTCAATAATAGCAAATTTATTAAGTGGATGTGGTTTTGGGGAGACGAAGATAGAGTATGAGAGATTAGTAAAGGCGTTGGATGAAGGTGATATGAAGACGGTTATGTCTGCGAGTGATGGCGGGTATGCTTATGTAAAAGAAGAGATTAGGGATAGCACGTTTTGGGCGGAAAATGATAATCGCATTAGCGTTGTATATCAAACAACAGGAGGAGTATACAATATTAAAGAAAAAAAGTTCTATGGAACAACTTTGCAAGAAATTGCTAGTTCATTAAATAGTGAGCAAAAAAAAGAAGAGATTGTATATAGAACTAGTATTAAATATGAAGATAATCAATCAAAAAGTCCAGATCAAAATTTGGATGTTTCGAATGTTCGATTTATATTTAATAGATTAAAGGGAATAGATAGTTTAAGACCCAAAAAAGATAAAAAAAGATTTAGTGAGTCATCCAAGGTAACATATTACTTAACCGAATCGGAATTTCAAGAAATAATTAATGATAAGTTAAAGGCGGACTACGATAAATTTGATGAAGCAATATTATTAATGGAATTTAGTTCGGCGAAAGATTCAAAAGAAAATCCAATGGAATTCACTACAATAAGCATCACAATGGGATATGAAAAAAAGAATAAAGAAGGCCGATTAATAAGGCATGATCAAAAAATGGCAATCTATTTAAATAGTAAAGAAGATAACGATAAAGCTTCTAAAACCCGATATGAGGAGTATGAAAAACAATATTTGAATAATAAGTAATGTATAAAATAAGGGGAAAGGTGTAATTATGGCATGAGTAAAAGGTTAGTTAAAAAAATAGTTATTGTAATGACAGTAACGTTTTTACTAAGTGCGTGCAGTTTCGGGGAAACAAAAATAGAGTATGAGAGATTAGTAAAGGCATTGGATGAAGGGGATATGAAAACGGTTATGTCTGCGAGTGATGATGGATATGCATATGTGAAAGAAGAGACTAGCGAAAGTACTTATGAAGAAAAAGAAGATGGTGAACATAGCAGGATAATATATCAAACAACCCATGGAGTATATAATGTGAAAGAAGACGACTTATATGGGGAAACAACTCAAAAGGTTGTTACTGATATAAAAAATGATAAAAACGTTGGTAGTAATCAAAATTACAAAAAAGAAACTGTCTATAGTACAAATTTGAAAAATGAAAAATCCCGTTCAATAGCCCAGAATCAAGGCATAGATGTTTCATATGTAAAATTAATGTTTAGAGGATTAAATGAACTTAGTAAATTGAAACCGAGTGAAGATAAAAAAAGATCTAGTGAACCGAGCATAATAAGCTATGATTTAACTGAATTACAGTTTAAAAGCATAATGAATGATAAGTTAAATTTAAAATATGATAAATTTGATTCTGCAATATTGATGATCGAATTTAATACGCCTAATGATACAAAAGAAGATCAAATGAGAATAATACAAATAACAATATCAGTAAATTATGAAGAACGAAAAGAAGATAAGCTTATAAAACGCAATCAAGAAATTTCAACATATTATCATACCAGAGAAGAGAATAATCAAAGTTCCAAAAAAGAATATGTAAATTATGAAAAAGAGTATATAAATTAAAAATAATATATTTTGATTGAATTTTGAGAATGATAAATGTTGTGAGGATATGAGTAAAGGGGTAGTGAAAAATAGTTACTGTGATAACAGTTATGTTTTGCTGAGCGCGTATAGTTTTGGTAAATCAAAATAGAGTATGAGAGTCTAATAAAGGCATTGGATGAAGGTGACAAGAAGACGGTTATACTTAATTGAAAGAAGAATATTTGGAACTTTTGAGGAAAAAGAATACTACTTGAACCATCAAAAGGCATTCTGGTTAGATGATTATGGTAATGATATACCTAAAAGATTATCTGAATTTAGTTGTACAAAGATCTATGTACTTAAAAATATTAAGAATGTAATAGAATTTTAGTGCACGAAAATTATTTAAACTGTATAGAAGGGGAAATGTCAGGGTGTGGAATATAAAAGAGGAAGATTTAGAAGCATTTCGGATGACATGCAGAAGCCGTTTAAGTCCAGAAGGTGCTACGGGTTTTATGCTTGGAACAATATTTTATATTTCAATATTTATGTTTATTATTTTTGTAGGTGATTTGAATTACTACAACAATTTTTTTGATAGAACAATTGTTAAAACTGAAATTGTGTTATTTAGTATTCAAATTATATTTTTAATTATATATCTATTTCCGAAAGCATGTTTTACATTTCAAAAGTTACAAACGCTAATCGTATTACTATATGCGTTTCAACTTGGAACGATATTATTTGTAGTTTCAATTATTTCTGAAATGGCTGATAATTCGATTGGTAGGATGTATACCGGGCTACTAGTTGTAGGAGCAGTTATTATCCATATTGCAGCAACGCTAGATACATTTAAACAAGCAAGTGAAGGTGCATTTAGTGGTGATGAAAGATCCACCTCGTTTTTTAGTAAGACAAAAGGAGCTATGATAAAGGGGGCTATAATATATATATTAATACTACTTATTTTAATGTATTTTCAAAATGATTATTCAATTGATTTTTTTGTTATGTATGGAGTAGGAACTGTTTTAATGTATGCGGTTGCGATCGGAGCGGCAGAATTTCAACTATTGGTGTACTGTAGATTTAAATTCAAGTCATTTCATATGTCATGGGAAGAGAATGAGAGAATGCGTGGGAGAATTCGAAAGCGAAATATAAAATCCAAATCGAAAAGTAAATAAGAGTGAAATAGAATTGAAGTGAATGAAAATTATTTAAACTGTATAGAAGGTGAAATGTCAGGGTGTGGAATATAAAAGAAGAAGATTTAGATAAGTTTCGAATGACATGTCAAGGGCGTTTAAGTCCTGAAGGTGCTGCGGGTTTTATGCTCGGAACGATATTTTATACTTCATTATTTATGGTTATTATTTTTGTGGGAGGAATGGATTATTATACTACCTTGTTTGATAAGGTAATTGTTAGGATTGAATTAGTGTTATATGGTTTGCAAGTAATGTTTTTAATACTATATTTATTCCCTAAAGCTCGTTATAAATTTCAAAAATTACAAACGCTCGTGATATTATTATATGCATTTCAACTTGGAACTATCGGATGCATGTTATTTGTTCTTTCTGGGATGATAGAGCATTCAATTGATCGCAATACATGTGTTTATGTAGGGCTATTAGTATTAGGTGGAATTATTGTTCATATTGTGACAACAGTTGATACATTTAAACAAGCAAGCGAGGGTGCATTTAGTAGTGAAGACAAATCAGCTTCGTTTTTTAGTAAAACAAAGGGACATGTTATACAAGGTGCTGTAATTTATGTGTTAATTCTTCTTGTTTTGATTTATATAAATAATAATTACTCATTAAACACAATGTTTGGTTATGTTATGTGTAATGTTGTTATGTATGCAGTAGCAATAGGAGCAGCAGAATTCCAGCTCTTAGTGTACTGTAGATTCAAATTCAAGTCATTTCATATGACGTGGGAAGAGAATGAGAGAATGCGAAAGCGAAATACAAAATCCAAAACGAAAAGTAAGTAAGAGTGAAATAGAATTTTAGTGCACGAAAATTATTTAAACTGTATAGAAGGGGAAATGTCAGGGTGTGGAATATAAAAGAAGAAGATTTATATAAGTTTAGGATGACATGTAAAGATCGTTTAAGCCCTGAGGGTGCTATGGTTTTCTTTATTGGAGGGATAGTTTATACTTCAGTATTTATGTTTTTTATTTTTATGGGGGGCTTGGAGTATTATAATACTTTCTTTGACAAAACAATTGTTAAAATTGAAATTGTTTTATATAGCTTACAATTCATCTTTTTAATTCTATATTCATTTCCAAAAGCACGTTATAAATTTCAAAAGTTACAAACGCTCGTTGTAATATTATATGCATTTCAATTAGGTACAATAACATTCACAGCGTTGATTCTTCCTGGGATTTCTGAGGATTCAATTGACAGAATTACATTAATATATGTAGGTATGTTATTCCTAGGAGCAGTCATTGTTCACATTGTGACAACTATCGATACGTTTAAACAAGCGAGTGAAGGTGCGTTCAGTAAGGATGAAAGATCTACCTCATTTTTTAGTAAAACAAAAGGGAATGTGATGAAGTGGGCTACACTATATACACTAACCCTTCTTGTTTTGATTTATTTTCATACTAATTATGCGTTCGATGTCTTAGTCCTTTATGTGGTAGGTACTGTATTAATGTATACAATTGCTGTCGGTGCAGCTGAATTTCAGCTATTAATGTATTGTAGATTTAAATTCAAGTCATTTCATATGTCATGGGAAGAGAATGAGAGAATGCGTGGGAGAATTCGAAAGCGAAATAAGAAATTCAAAACGAAAAATAAATAAAATATTAATAGAATTTTAGTGCGCGCAAAATAATTGAAACATATAGAAGGTGAAGAGCCAGGATGAGGAATATAAAAGAAGAAGATTTATATAAGTTTAGGATGACATGTAATGATCGTTTAAGTCCTGAGGGGGCTACAGGATTTATGTTTGGAGGAATACTTTATAGTTCAATAGCCGTTTTTTCTATTATTGTATCAGGTGGTTGGGAGTACTGTATGGTTCTCCTTAATATAGGAATCGTTAAGCTAGAAGTGTTGTTATATGCTCTGCAAGTAATTTTTTTCATTCTATATTTATTTCCAAAAGCTCAATTTAAATTTCAAAAGCTACAAACACTTGTTGTATTATTATACGCACTTCAAATGGCTACTATATTACTTACAGTTTTAGTTGTTTCTGAAATAGCTAATAATTCAATGGATCGTAGTACATTGAATTATGTATGTTTGCTATATTTAGGAGCAGTAATTTTTCATATTGTAACAACAATAGATACATTTAAATTGGCAAGTGAAGGTGCGTTTAGTATGGATGAAAGATCCGTATCCTTTTTTAGTAAAACAAAAGGAACTATGATGAAAGTGGCTTCAATATACGCATTAATCCTTCTTATTTTGATTTATTTTCATAATGATTATGCGTTTGACACTTTTATTGGATATGTAATAGGAACTGTTTTAATGTATACGATAGCCATAGGAGCAGCTGAATTTCAGCTATTAGCATATTGCAGATTTAAATTTCCATCATTTAATAAAACGTGGGAGCAACATAAAAGAGAAACTCCAAGATATCAAAAGAAAAATAAAAAAAGTAAATCGAAACGTAAGGCATAAAGAAAGTGTGTATTGTAAGTTTTGATGATGAAAAAGTAATAATTTATAGGAGAGTATTTGAACTACGAAAAGAAAATTTACTTATGTAAGGTGATAAAAGTGATTAGTAGGTTATCTAATTGAAAATATAGAGTGGGTAGTGTGATGATGAAATGAACAAAAAAAGGGTTTCTAAAATGATTCCTATCATAATAGCAATCAGCCTATTACAAGCATGTAGCTTTTTTGAAGAAAAGATAGAGTATGAGCCATTTGTCAAAGCTTTGGATGAAGGTGACATGAAAAAGGTTATGTCCGCTAGTGATGATGGATATGCGTATGTGAAACAAAGAGGTATATATAGTACATATGAGCAAAAGGAAGATGGAGAGCATAGAAAAACAATCTATCAAACTTCGGAAGGGATATATAATACGAAAGATAAAAGTTTATATGGAAGTACAACACAAGCGGTTACTTCAGCAGTAGACAGTAAAGATAATAAAAAAGAAGGTGTTTATCGTACCAATATTATGTATAAAAATGGACAGGTGAAAAGTCCGGATTCAAATCTGGATGTTTCATACGTAAACTTAATTGTTGATCGTTTAAAAGGAATAGGGAAACTAAAGATGAAGCCCGGAGATGATATAAAAAAGTTTGATCAACCTAGTACAGTTGGATACAAATTAACTGAATTAGAGTTTCAGAGTATCATTAATGATAAGTTGAAAATACAATATGATGAATATGATGGTGGATCGATTGTACTGCATATAGATTCTAAATATGGTTCAGAGCAGATATTGGAAGTAAGTATTGTAATAAATTATAAGAAGCGAAATGATGAAGGTAAGTTAGTAGAATATATATCACAAATACATACATCTTTTGATAGTCACCAAGGTAATAATCAGGATGCGAGACAGGAATATATTGATTTTAAAGCAAAGTATAATAAGAAGCAGTAATATTAAGAAGGGCATTTGCACGTAAAGATAATAGTGATATAAGTGTGATAAATCTTTCATAAATATTTCTATTTGTAGCGGAAAGAATTTGAGAATAAACAGGTAGCCCCAATTGCTGGAGTAGATGCAACAATTGGGGCTTTTATGTGTCTAAATTTAGTTTGAATGCATACCGTTTTTTAGTTAGAGTCCTTGCTCCTCAAGTAGTTTCTTCATAACAACGGTTTGAAGTTTTTGTGTAATCTGCTTTTATTGCTAAGTTACAACTATTTCCTCTTATAGAGTACTTCTTATTATCGATACATCGTCCACATTCCAATGTCTTTAAATCCTAGTCGTTTATAAATTCGTCCAGCAGCTGGATTGTTATAAAATAAACAAAGTGTTCGGTCTTCTTTCGTAAAGTCTTGGATCATTTTTTGTAATATGAGTGAAGCGTAACCATTTCCGCGATAATTCGGGTGTGTACATACACCAACTACCATAGCGGATAATGAATTTTCAGCGGAAGTAGAGGCGGATGCGATGATCACGCCATCTTTTTCAATATAGTATGTGCGTCCTGTATTTGTTTCGATAGCCTGCCTTAATATTTTCTCTGATTCATTGGTAGTCGGAAATTCAGCGATGTCACTTCGTAATTTCATAATTCGCTCTATATCATCTAGTGAGGCAAGTTTAATTGTTTCATGAATTGGTGTGCTAGGTAAGTTGTTGTCATTTAGACATTCACAAAAATACATTTCATTTTTGACGCCTAATTGTAGACTTGGAGCAGTTTCAAACTTTTCTACAATGGTTGACTTACCAGAGAGTTTAAGCGGCTTATATGTGGAAAGAAGTGCCTCATAATCAGTGGTAATAAATTCTTCTTTACTATAGGGTATAAATGAATCGTGGAATCGGAGTAGAATTGATTTTAATGTTCCATTCTCTTTAAATACTCCCCATAATTCTTGAAAATCTGTGTCATAACCGAAAGCTTCAATATCTCCAATAATAAACAAGTTAAGGGCTGCTTCTTCTTTTAGGTAAGCGAATACTTGTTCATGATCTTTCTTTGTTAATTTTCGCATCATAACGAATCGACCTCTTTTTTTATTTTTCTAAATATTACAACTTAAGTTTTTTGAAATCAATATAAAATTTTATGTTTAGTTCACAAACTTTCGGAAAAACTAGGAAAGATATGACAAAGGAGGTTATGAACGGTGGATCATCCAATTCAAGGGTTAATGAAAGCAGCAATGGAAAATTTAAAAGAAATGGTCGATGTAAATACGATTGTTGGAGAGCCTGTTCAAACGGCTGACGGTGGTGTGGTGTTAACTGTTTCTAAAGTAGCGTTCGGTTTTGGAGCAGGAGGTTCTGATTTCCAAACGAATGATGGACAAAGAGCGAACGGTAACCCTGCATTTGGTGGCGGTAGCGCGGGTGGTGTTTCGATTACACCAGTAGCATTTCTTGTGGTGAATAAAGATGGAGTAAATATTCTGCATCTACAAAATGCGACACATTTAGCAGAAAAAATGATTGAATTAGCTCCACAAACAATTGATAAAATTCAATCGATGTTCCAAAAAGAAGAAAAGAAAGAGGGAAATCATCATCCTCAAAACCCTGATGAAATCCTTTAAAAACGCCTGCTTATGAGCAGGCGTTTTTTCTTGTAATCACTATGTAATAAAACACATGAAATTGTAAATAGTTTTTGAAGTTTTTTCTATGTTTCTAAAATTTTTCATGTTAAAATATGCTATAGAATTGAAACATATAAAACGAAGGTGGCTAGGTGCTTTGTCTGGAGGATCTGACCAAGTAAAGAATATGATATATATTAATGGTAATCGTCGAGGTCATTGTTTTATTACATCAGGAATTACGTTTAAAGAGTTTGCGAGTAACATCCCTTCACCGCTTCATCAAGTGTTGCTTTTAAAGCACAACTTTGAATGGACGGATTTTCATTATCATACTTTATTTGAATATGTTGAGGAAGAAAATATACATAAGTTAATTCAAGCAGAGATTGATGAATTTGATGAATTTTGTTGGGTAGATTTTGATGATGCAAGCGATTTAGATGAATTAGAGCCGAAAGAAATTGCAGAATTATTATATTTGGCTCACAAAAAAGAACCACTTGCAAGAACATTCTTTCCGCTGTTGAAAAATAGATTTGTTTATTTTTCACATGATGACGGATGGTACAACAAAGTGTATTATCGTAGAATTGCTGATTTTGTAGGAATGTTAAGTAAAGTCATTCCGTATAAACTCGGTGCTTTCGGTAAGAAACGTTTTTCTTTCTTCCAAAAATCAAAAATTTTCCCAGCGATTTCAAAAGAATTGATTATGGGACTTATTCCACTCATGGAAGATGGTCTTTACATAGATCTAGCAGGGAAGATTGAGTCAAGAAGAGGTCTTGAAATTCCGGTATATGTAGTTGGTTCGTATGAAAGTACGGATGAGGTGTTAGATAATATCGATGAATTGAAAGAGGAAGCAACAGAAACAGGTTGGCTCATTTTTGATAAGAAAGAACAAGAGTGGCAATGGGTTGTTGACTAAGAAAACTTGGCGTATGAAGTCAAGTTTTCTTGTCATTTGAAAGGAGTACAAATGAAGAAATATTATACAATTGTGGGTATTATAAGTATTATTCTCGTGGCAATATTACTTATAACTTGTCCGAAAGAATCAGATTTTAAAGTGTATGTACAGGATAAGTATGCGTTGAATTGTAATGAGAGTAGTTTTGAATGCACGCAAAATGTAGATGGTAAAAAAGAAAAACTACAATTTGAAAGTACAGATGCACGAAATGGTGTATTCTTTATGACTGTAAAGCAAACATTTAAAACAGAAGCTGGTGTTTCAAAAGAATATAGCGGAGTAGGAATGTTTGGTACATTTCTTTTTGTTTCAGAGAAGACTTTCTAGTAATAGAAGGTCTTTTTTTTATGCTTATGTTCATATAGATGAAGTAAGACAAGCATAGGAGGGGTATTGATGAAGAACACATGTATCGTTTGCGGTGGTGAGGAGTTTTTTTCCTCAACGTTATATGCACGTACGAAACAAGATTGGGCATATGCACCAAACATGTATCGATTTGAAAAAGTATTTATTGAGCATCGAGATGAAGAAAATTATCCAGTGTTTCAAGAAATTACAGCGAAACATTGTTGTGGATGCGGCCATATTATGTTGTATCATGAATGAACACACCAAGCATAACTTGGTGTGTTTTTTTAAAACGCTGACAAAGCAAGCGGATAAAGTAAAGTAAATAAAACAGAAAAACTACCAAAACCAATTGCTGTATATCCAAGTGTTCTTGCTCCGAAATTGACAGCTAATAGACCAACTAAAATTGCTAGGGAGCCGAGCGTAACTGGATAAAAAGCAATGGAGAATAACGAAAGAAATAAAGCGACATAGCCTACCATTGCACCGGTATTTGTACCTTCTATTTCATTTGCAATTTCTTTACGCTTATGTCTAATTGGAATGCCAGCTGGTGATATTTCAGCTGCATACTCTTCGTTTTTTTCACCACTTTTAAAATGATGATTTCTCTTTCTTCGCATGTACATCCCTCTCTTTCAATTGGGTGTACCTATAGTATCTTTCATAAAGAGAAGAACATGAGTATGAGTTAAACCCAAGTAAAGCAAAAATTGGAGAATAAAGATTCCTTCATTAGCATGTATATCTCCTTATGAAGATAAAACAGGAATTTTGGAAAATGACGTAGAATGAAATGAGTGATAAAGCGTGAAGGTAGGGGAATGTATGACGAAATTTAATTGGCATGAATCAGCAGAAAAGAAATGGGATAGTAGCGCAGAGTTTTGGAATCAAAATAGTCAAGAGATGTGGGACAGTGGTAGCAGAAGTACAATTATTCCGTTTTTTGAACAATACGTGAAGAAAGAAGCACAAGTGCTCGATGTTGGTTGTGGTGATGGGTACGGTACATATAAATTAAGTCGCGCAGGCTATAAAGCAGTGGGAGTAGATTTATCGGAAGTGATGATTCAAAAAGGTAAGGAGCGCGGAGAAGGACCAAATTTATCTTTTATAAAAGGAGATCTTTCTGCATTACCATTTGAAAATGAGCAATTTGAATCAATTATGGCAATTAATTCTTTAGAATGGACGGAAGAGCCATTACGAGCGTTAAATGAAATAAAGCGTGTGTTAAAGAAAGATGGATATGCATGTATTGCAATTTTAGGGCCGACAGCAAAGCCACGAGAGAACAGTTATCCTCGCTTGTATGGAAAAGACGTTGTTTGTAATACGATGATGCCTTGGGAATTTGAACAGTTAGCGAAAGAACAAGGTTTTAAAGTTATAGATGGCATCGGCGTATATAAGCGCGGAGTAAATGAGAAGATGTTAGGTCAACTACCTACAGAGTTACAACAATCGTTAACATTCTTATGGGTATTTATGTTAAAAAACGTATAAAGAAATGAAAGAATTTTTAGGAGGTAAATAAGTGCAGAAAATACAAAAAACTGATACAATATCATCAGAACCAATTAAAGGGGGACTAGGGTATATGACAACTACTACAACAGTGAAATCCGATATTGAAATCGCACAAGAAGCGAGTATGAAGAAGATTCAAGAAATTGCAGCTGATTTAAATATTTTAGAAGATGAATTAGAGCCATACGGGCATTATAAAGGTAAGTTATCTCTTGATATTTTTAAGCGCTTACAAGATGAGGAAGACGGTAAAGTTGTTTTAGTAACAGCGATTAACCCAACTCCAGCTGGAGAAGGTAAATCAACAGTAACAGTTGGTTTAGGTCAAGCTTTTAACAAAATTGGTAAGAAAACAGTAATTGCACTTCGTGAACCATCTCTTGGACCGACGATGGGATTAAAAGGTGGAGCAGCAGGTGGCGGTTTTTCACAAGTCGTACCAATGGAAGACATTAACCTTCACTTTACTGGAGATATCCATGCGATCACAACTGCCAATAACGCATTAGCAGCGTTTATTGATAATCATATCCAACAAGGAAACACACTTGGAATTGATACGCGTAAAATTGTTTGGAAACGCTGTGTTGACTTAAATGATCGTGCCCTTCGTAACGTAGTAATTGGTCTGGGTGGACCTGTACAAGGTGTACCACGTGAAGACGGTTTTGACATTACAGTAGCATCTGAAATTATGGCCGTGTTCTGCCTTGCAACAGATATTCAAGACTTAAAAGCGCGTCTATCTCGCATCGTAGTTGCTTATAACTTTGCAAATCAACCTGTAACGGTTAAAGATTTAGGTGTAGAAGGTGCGTTAACACTATTATTAAAAGACGCATTAAAGCCGAACTTAGTACAAACGTTAGAAAATACACCAGCTATCATTCATGGCGGACCATTTGCGAATATCGCTCACGGTTGTAACAGTGTTATCGCTACAACAATGGCAGCAAAATTAGGTGATTATGTTATTACAGAGGCTGGATTCGGTGCTGATTTAGGCGCTGAGAAGTTTTTAGATATTAAAGCTCGTGCAGCTGGCATTAAACCAGAAGCAGTTGTTATTGTTGCGACGATTCGTGCGCTTAAAATGCATGGCGGCGTTGCAAAAGATCAATTAAAAGAAGAAAATGTAGATGCATTAGCAAAAGGTATGGAAAACTTACAGAAGCATGTTGAAACAATTCAAAGCTTCGGTGTGCCTTTCGTAATTGCAATTAATAAATTCATTACAGATACAGATGCAGAAGTTACATACTTACAAGAGTGGTGTAATGAGCGTGGCTATGCAGTATCCTTAACAGAAGTTTGGGAGAAAGGTGGCCAAGGCGGAGTTGACCTTGCTGAAAAAGTACTAAAAGAAATCGAAAAAGGTGAAAACAACTACGCACCACTTTATGAATTAGAATTACCATTAGAAGAAAAAATTCGTACAATTGCTCAAAAAGTATATGGCGCAAAAGATATTGAATTTGCTCCGAAAGCACGTAAGCAATTAGCTCAATATGAAGGAGAAGGTTGGAGTAATCTACCAGTTTGTATGGCGAAAACACAATACTCTCTTTCTGACGATGCAACAAAATTAGGTCGTCCATCTGACTTTATCGTTACAATTCGTGAGCTAAAACCATCTATCGGTGCAGGCTTTATCGTTGCGTTAACAGGTACAATGTTAACAATGCCAGGTCTTCCAAAACAGCCAGCAGCACTTCAAATGGATGTAAATGAAGATGGAAAAGCAGTAGGTTTATTCTAAAAGGTTGTAATTCATCTCGTTTATCTGTAAACTATATATACATCAAGTGGCGCCTTTCCATCGAAAGGCGCCTGTTTTTTGGAGGAAATTATGTTTGATCCAACTGCTTTTGACAATTTAAAAGTAATCGTAGAAGGTGCTGTGTATGATTTTGATCTACATGGAGATATTCTTGTAACAGATCGAAAAGATATGATGGATCTTGCTTCATTAAGTCGCATATATCATATCTCATTTCAATTAACAGAACCGTTTGAACCATTAGTAGAAGCAACATTTTCATTATCTGTGGATGCAAAGAACTTGTCTGGTGAAATACTAGAAGTGCCTCAGTTTACACCAGGTTGTGAGATGAAGCTAGCATTTTCATTCCCGTTAGAACAACCAGAAGTAAAATGCGAAGAAATTGAAACATTAATGCGTTCTATATGGGGAAAAGAAAGAATGATTATGCAGAAAGTTTCATACGAATATAATAAGCAAGCGATTTCATATCATAATAAGGTAGAGGTTCTATTTCAAAAAGCGATTACAGAAGACCATGTTGATGATTTAATAGCTGTTATTTCACACATGATAGAAACGGTGCGAACAATACAGCATTTTCTTCAAAAATAGAGATAAAGGAGAAAAACAAATGATAAAAGATATGCAACCATTTTTACAACAAGCTTGGGAGAAGGCTGGTTTTAAAGAGTTAACTGAAATTCAAAAACAAGCGATTCCAACTATTTTAGAAGGACAAGACGTTATAGCTGAATCTCCAACTGGAACAGGAAAAACATTAGCGTACTTATTACCCCTTTTACATAAAATTAATCCTGAAGTAAAACAGCCACAAGTTGTTTTTTTAGCGCCAACACGTGAACTTGTAATGCAAATTCATGAAGAGGTTCAAAAGTTTACAGCAGGAACTGAAATTTCAGGTGCATCTTTAATTGGTGGTGCAGATATTAAGCGCCAAGTTGAAAAATTAAAGAAACACCCAAGAGTAATTGTCGGTTCACCAGGCCGTATTTTAGAATTAATTCGTATGAAAAAGCTAAAAATGCATGAAGTAAAAACAATTGTATTTGATGAGTTTGATCAAATTGTAAAGCAAAAAATGATGGGCGCAGTGCAAGATGTAATTAAATCAACGATGCGCGATCGTCAATTAGTATTCTTCTCGGCGACAATGACAAAAGCGGCAGAAGATGCGGCACGTGATTTAGCAGTGGAACCACAATTAGTACGTGTAACACGTGCAGAATCAAAAAGCTTAGTTGAGCATACGTATATCATTTGTGAGCGACGCGAAAAAAATGATTACGTAAGAAGAATTATGCATATGGGCGATGTAAAAGCAGTTGCGTTCTTAAACGACCCATTCCGTTTAGATGAAATTACTGAGAAATTGAAATTCCGTAAAATGAAAGCAGCGGCTCTTCATGCAGAAGCAAGTAAACAAGAGCGTGAAGCGACAATGCGTGCTTTCCGCGGAGGGAAATTAGAAATTCTACTTGCTACTGATATTGCAGCACGCGGTATCGATATTGACGATTTAACACACGTAATTCATTTAGAGTTACCAGACACAGTAGACCAATATATTCACCGCTCAGGACGTACTGGACGTATGGGTAAAGAAGGAACTGTCGTGTCTCTTGTAACACCACAAGAAGAGCGTAAATTACTACAATTTGCGAAAAAACTAGGCATCGTATTTACGAAGCAAGAAATGTTCAAGGGATCATTTGTAGAAACGAAACCGAAAGCACCAAAGAAAAAGAAACCAGCATTTACTGGGAAGAAAAAGCCTAGATAAATGATAGGGAAGGCGTAACTATTTGTAGTTACGTCTTTTTTGTTTGTAAACAAGCGATAATGGGAATTGTATTAGTGTTTTTAATGTGCCTATCATATATATGCTTCTACTGGGAGTATCGAAAAAAGGGTAGTTTATTTATTTGGTTTATACGAGGAAATAATATAAAAAAAGTCGAATATTAAACTGACACGAAATAATAAAAAGAAGGTACACATATGGATAGGAAATTAGGAATGTTTTTAAATACGAAACATATTGAAGTAAACGAAGGAATACAAAAAGCAAGGGAATGGGATTTAGAATATATTCAATTATATGCTATGAATAAAAACTTTAACTTAGCTAATATCTCAATGGTAGAATGGAATGCTTTAAAGAAAAGCTTATCTTTTAATGGAATAAAGATTCCATCATTAGCAATTAGTTTTGGAGAAAATGGAATTATGGGAATAGAAGCTGAGAGTGCAATAGATCAGTTTAAATATATTACTGACAGAGGTTTGGGGCTTGGGGCAAAGATCATAACAGCTCATATGGGAAAAGTTCCAGATGATGAAAAAAGTGCCTACTATGATAAAATGCTACGTGTTTGTAATGAAATAGGGGACTTAGCGTTCAGATTTGGAGGATTCTTCGCCATTGAGACGGGATCTGAAAAAGCAATAGTATTAAAACGATTTTTAGAAACTGCAAACTCGAAAGGACTAGCTGTTAACTTTGACCCAGCAAATTTAATAAGTGATGTAAATGAAAATCCGGGAGAAGGTTTGTTACTACTAAAAGATTATATAGTACAAACTCATATTAAAGATTGTACAAAGGTGAAAAGCGATAGTTCAAGTAAGTATATTGAAGTCGCAGCAGGGAATGGTGAAGTAGATTTCGATATATTCTTCAAAGTATTAGATAAAATTGGATTCGACGGATATAACATGATTGAAAGAAATGATTATTTTGATGAACTGGATGGGATGAGTCAGTCGATAAATTTTGCAAAGAAGTACATACCAACTCAAAAGGAATAACGATAGTATTTGTAGAAAGCTACATAGAATATAAAAACCATTAGGGGGAAATGTAATGATCCATAAAGTAGGACAAATTATGTTATATGTAAATAATCAAGATGAGGCAGTAAATTTTTGGACGGAAAAGGTAGGGTTTCATGTAGTAGCAGAGGAAGATAACAAGCAAGGAATGAGATGGATTGAAATTGCTCCGACTAACGGTGCAGAAACGAGCATTATATTACATAATAAAGAAGTTATTTCTAAAATGAGCCCAGAATTGAATCTTGGTACACCGTCCTTAATGTTCTTCTCAGAAAATCTTGATCAATTATATACAGATTTAACAAATAAAAATATTACTGTTGGAGAAATGGTAACTATGCCTTCTGGTAAAGTGTTTAACTTTGCTGATAGCGAAGGGAATTATTTTGCGGTTATGGAGAAGAACCAATAATAATATTGCTATGTGAAAATCCCCCTCAAATATATTTGAGGGGGATTAAATTTTTGAAGTGGATTTTTCATTAGAGAGTTGTTTAATAAAAAATACTCCTTTTTCAATCGCTGTCTCAATATAGCCAACGATTTGGTCAAACGTAAATACTTGTAAGTCTTCATGCAAATGTTGCTTTGGATACAACATATCTTCAAAAAGATACTTTCGAAAAGCTAAAACGTTTTCTTTAGAAACCTCTTCAATATCCACAATGTGAGCCTCTTGATTGAGAAGAGAGAAAAGCTGTTGTTCTTGATCGTAATGATGAAGCAACTTTGCATTTAACAATTTAAAATCGTTATAGTACAGGGGTGCGATAGTTTCGTCATTCTCTATTCTATTTTTTAGCCAAGGTAGAAAAAATCCACTTAGCCAATTATCATCGGCAATGAGATGGGTATAATAGCCTAAAACAAATGGGGAATCTATATGTGATTCATATTTATGAAAAAATGAATCATAATCTATTCTTCTCGTATAGTTCTTCGTTGTACCGGCATAAAAATGTGAGGTTCCTTTTTCTTTTTTTGAATGAACAGCATCAGGGGCTACAGCTCCAAGTAAGAAAGAAGTCTTATCGTGAATAGATAGTTTCTCAGCAATACCGTTAGCGATAATAACATGCATAATTCGTGATCCCATGAATGCCACCTCTGTTTCCAGTATTCATTTCAGGAAGAGGACTGAACAGTTAGTATTACTTTCCCTGTACTTTTTCTACTTTCGACCCATTCATGTGCTTTCCCTGCATCTTGAAGTGGAAAAGATTTCGTAGCCTTAATTTGTAAACGTCCGTCACGCAAATAACGGAAAACTTCATTTGCAGTTTCTTGGAGCAGTTCAGGACGCTTTTTTCGTGTGGTTCCAAAGCTAAAACCGAGTATAGAGCGGCAACTTGCATGTAAATCTTTCGTTTGAAAGTTACCAATTTCACCGCTAGCATTACCGAAATGAACGAGGCGACCGTAATAAGCAAGGCAGTTTAAACTTCTTTCAGAAACAGTTCCAGAAATAGAGTCCAAAATAATATTCACTCCTTCTCCGTTTGTCAGCTCATTGACTTTCTCTACAAAATCTTCAGTTTGATGACAAATTACATAATCAGCTCCAGCATCTAAAACGATTTCTTTTTTCGTTTCACTTCCGACAGTACCGATAACTGTTCCAGCCCCTAATCGTTTTGCAAGTTGAATCGCGGTAGTACCAATTCCGCCAGCAGCTGCATGAATCAGCACGGATTCATTTTGTTGAAGCCTTGCAACATTCACGAGTAAATTATAGCTTGTGAAAGATACGATCGGACAAGCAGCTGCAGTTTGAAAGTCGACTTCATGGGGTAAAACGAAAGTGAGATTTTCATTTGAAACAACGTACTCTGCGTAAGATCCATTTTGAGGAAAAGCAATGACACGCTGTCCAGGTTGAATATTTTTCACATGAGAACCGACGCGTTCTACAATACCAGTTGCATCTATTCCTGGAATAAAAGGTAGTGCTTTATCTCCTTTTTTGCCATAACGTGATTTAATATCAGCGAAATTTACACTAGTAGCAACAACGCGAATTAAAACTTGATCTTCTGAAATAGCCGGTATATCCAAATCTGTATATTTCATCACTTCAGGACCACCGAACGACGTTACAACGATAGCTTTCATCATATATCCTCCTAAATTTGACTATATAAATCATTTTAAATCTTTATCAGAAATTGGAAAATTATATAATAGTTATGCGTGGTTATAAGTGAAGCTTATGAACTCATCGGATCATAATATTAATTTATATAAAAAATTTTTTCGGAAAAATCGAACGAAATATGAATTACTTGCCAATATATAGTGTAAGACAAAGGAGGGCTGGAATATGAAGGCTGAAATAGATTACGCACATTTAATTCGATTAACTTTATCAGGAAATAAAGAAGCGTATAGCGAATTGTATGATGTAACGATTCAAGAAGTATATAAAACAGCACATTTTTTAATTGAAGATAAAACGGATGTAGATGATGTCGTTCAAGAAGTATACATACAGCTATATGAATCGCTTCGTAAATATGATAGCGAGAAGCCATTTCGCCCTTGGCTAATTGGGCTTGCGATTAAACAAATTCATTCTTATAGAAGAAAGAGGTGGATGCGACTACGAATTATAAAAAAAGCAGAAGAGCAAAGAAAGCCAGTGCAAATTGATTTTTCTAACGATGTTGTAAGTAAAATATCAAACCAAAAACTAATCGAACTCATTCATAAATTACCGTATAAATTGAAACAAGTTATTATCTTAAGATACTTACACGAATATTCACAAGAAGAAGTAGCACAAATATTACATATTCCAATTGGTACAGTGAAGTCTAGAATTCATGCGGCATTAAAGAAACTACGTCAAAAAGAGCAAGTAGAAGAAATCTTTTTAGGAGAGGTAGGGAATGTGAAATGAGTTTAGATTGTAGAGTTAGAGAATCTATACGAGAAGAAGCGAAGGGGATTGTTGCCCCGCCGGAGTTAAAAGAAAAAGTAATTGTTCAAATCAAAATGAATCGCGGGGGAAATAAGGTGAAGAAACGTCTTATCGCCGGAGTGCTTGCAGCAGCATTTTTAATCCCTACGACCGGTTTTACATATCAATCTATTATGGCGGATGGTATATACGGATCTTTTGAGAATTTAAAAAAACACGCCGGAGCGATGACGTTAGAAGCGTATATGCGTTTTAATGCAAAGTTATCAGAAGCGAAAGATGAAATGGACACGAAGGAATATGAGGAGTTTACAAAAGAACTAAAAAAATTAACAAATGCAAAGCTTGCGTACGGAGATTCGAATGGTAATATAGATTATGATGGATTATCACCAGCAAAAAGAGAAGAAATGAAAAAGGTAAGTATGGGCCTTCAACCATACTTTGATAAATTAAATGGTCATAAATCTAGTAAAGAAGTATTAACGCAAGAAGAGTTTGATCGCTATATGGAAGCTTTAATGACACATGAAATAGTACGAGTGAAGACAAAATCAACTGGTGCAATAAAAATAGAAGAAGTACCTGAGGCGTACAAAGAAAGATTTATTAAAGCGGAGCAGTTTATGGAGTATGTAGATGAAAAGGTGCGATAAGTAGAAAAGCTCAAAGCTTTCTTTCGTTTAACTATTACATATTGATTATGTAAACAATAAAAAATGAGTATACAATCTACGTGATTGTATACTCATTTTATTATTACTTAAATTTTCTTACCGCATGAATAGCGACTCTTACAAGTAATATCGCACTTATAAATAAACCACCGTAACCAACGACACTTAAAAATTGATCATTTGGCTCTGTCGCACTGTTTGCTAAATGCAATACGCCTACCGAAATCCCACCAAATGCAGTTCCAATAAACGCAATGAGGAATTGTGAGATAAATGTAGTAATAAACGATGCATTTGTTTCGTCAGAGAAAAAGCCAACCTTAACGGATAGTTCTCCGTTTTCTAGTTTTGAACTTAAATCATCTAGTTTTCTAGGAATGCGTCGCATGGCAGGTAACATAGCGAGTAATTCGTTTGTTGCAGCTTCTTTTAAACTAGAATAATTGTTAACTGGCATGAAACTAGCTGCATGATCTTTCGCAAAGCGTTTCGCTTCGTCCATTAAATTGAATTCGGGATTTAGTTGCAGCATCGTTCCTTCTAGCGTAATTAGAGAGCGGAAAGCCCCTGCAACCATTGGATAAAACGCTAATTCAAACTCAGCGATTATTTGAAACAACCCTTGAATAAATTCTTCAGAACCGTTTGTAGAGCCGTACGTACTTTGGATTAATAATTGGCTGATAGATTGTTCTAATCCTTCTTTATCAACATTTGGTTTCTTTTCAACTAATTGAAGCAGTCCATCAAGCAAGACATATGAATTTTTGCGCTCAAAGCCAATAAGTAGCCGCTTGAATGCATCTTGTTGTAGGGTTCCTAATCTTCCGACAGAACCGAAATCAAGTAATGCAGGAGTGCCATCACGAAGAATATACACATTACCTGGATGAGGGTCTGCATGGAAAATACCTTTAAAGAAAATTTGCTCTAAAATACAATCAAAGAGTTGCCGTTGTACTTTTTTCGTATCAATTTGTAATTCATTTAATAATGCTGACCCACTTTTAACACTTACTCCATCTAAAAATTCAAGCACAAGTATTTTTGAATTACTGTATTTTTTATATACTTTCGGTATTTTTACTTTCGTTTCACTATTTTTTAGTGAATCAGACACTTGTTCGAAGTTACGAGCCTCAATTTTGAAATCAATTTCTTCTTTCATTGCGATAGAGAAGCCATGTGCTAAATCAAGAAAGCCGATATTTTTAGCCCAAGTTGATTTGTTGGAAATCCATAAAGAAAAGTGAATTAAAATATCTAAGTCACGTTTAATTGTCTCAGAAATATTAGGACGTAGTAGTTTAACGACGACATCCTGGTCGTTTTCTTTCAACTTTGCTTTATGTACTTGGCCAATAGAGGCGGCAGCTAACGGTTCCATTTCAAAGGAGCTGAAGATTTCATCTTTTGGTGTATGTAGTTCCTTTTTCAATATTTCTTCAACTTGTTTTTGTGATAAACGTGTTACATTTTCCTGAAGGTTTGATAACTCGTGAATAAAAACAGGTGGTAATAAATCAGAGCGAGTTGATAAAACTTGTCCGAATTTAATAAATACACCACCGCATTCTTCTAGTGTATTTCGAAGTGAAGTGGCGAGCTTACGATCTGCTTCTGGTGAGCGCTTTAAAGCTAAATATTTTCCCATTCCGTGTTTTATTGCAATAGAAGAGACGCGCATATATCTTTTTTGTCTACCAATCTTAGCGAAGAATTTTGAAATAGGATTTCGGCTTTCCGTTACTACGTCATCCATTTCGCCACGTCTAATAGGATCAAATAATTCAAAAACTAGGTAACAAAGCATCGATACAATTAATGAGCTTCCTAGCCAAAAATATCTATCAACACCGACAACCGATTCATCTTGATAACGTAAATATAAAAACCAATACAGAGCAGACGTAAGTGAAACACCTACAGTGGCTGCACTTGCTTGTTTGAAAAGATTTAGT
This sequence comes from Bacillus sp. LH1, assembly GCF_057924895.1. NCBI lineage: Bacteria > Bacillati > Bacillota > Bacilli > Caryophanales > Bacillaceae > Bacillus > Bacillus sp. LH1. The sequence continues at coordinate 2,087,128 of NZ_CM175007.1, forward strand.
TTTGTACCAATGAGTCTACCACTAATAAAAGACATAATGACTGCTAGTAGAAAAAATTGAAAAAACATTGTATCATTCCTCCGAAATTTATTCGATAACTGTATTATACAGGAATATAAGTATTCTAAAAACAAGCCAAGGCAGTACAATCCTTGACTTGCACGATTAAATAGAGCATTCAATTATATTTTTTCATCGTTGCATTGTCCTTTTGTATAAAACAATCTAAAAGGGAATAACCAGCTATTAAACTAATAATCGTAACAAAAGTTGTATTTATTAGAATAATATTAACTAAATAAGGTAGGTATTCGGCAAGTGGTGAAAAGAGTAGTGCTGGGGAAAAGGAAATGAATAGTGTAGGCACTGTAATAGCAATAAATTTATCCGGTTGAAAGCTCCAGTTTTGTTTACTCGTTTCGCGATTAATAGATTGAAGGAATCGTAATAAAATGCCAACTATAAGAGGGAAGAGTGTAAAGTAGAATAATCTTGGATAAACGTTAAAGTTCACTTGTGCATCTGTATCTAAATAAAATTGAATTTTTACTCCTACAAATAATAATAAGACGATAAATAATGTGAAGCAGAGGTATAGCATCAATTTTTGCATTATATTCCACCATCCTTTACTCAAAATATATTCAAAAAAAGAAGAGATATACAATAACTACTGTTGTATATCTCTTCTTTTACTGTTAGTTAATAGTGGAGTTTGCTTTTTCTTGCTTCGTGAAATAATCAATAATGCCCATTGCGCTAATTTCTATATCTAAATGTAAAATATTATAAACGGAATGATCTGATGGAACGTTTAACTTTGTAAGATGAGAAGAGATTTTATCCATTAACAAAGTTTGTAAAGCTTTAGTCGCTTCATCGAAATCATTATACTTGTCAAAGACTTCCTTACCAGTCTGAACGAAAATAGGTAGCCAATGTTCCAATTGATTGTATACTTCTGTAACATGAGAGGATGCGCCGTAATGACCGAAATAAATAGTATCTACATTCATGCTTTGAATGTGATTTTTAGAAGCAATCATCGCATCTGGTTGGAATTGTGAAGGGGACGTTGATGGTAGATATAACTCTACATCAACGTCTGCGAGTTCTCTATAATAAATTCCAATTGTATCACCAGTAAAAATCCCGTTTGTTAATGAATCGTGAATGCTAATATGGTGCTTCGCATGTCCTGGTGTATCATAAAATGTAAGGGTGCGGTCTTTTGCAATTTTTAACATATCACCATGTTGTACAATATGAACACGTTCTTCTTCAATTGGAAGAATTGGGTCAAAGAGTTTATCGAAATCTTCTTTGTAGACAGCTTTTGCACCTAAAATAAGTTTTGTTGGATCAATCATATGACGAGCACCACGAGAATGCACATATAACGTAGCATTTGGGCACTTTTCCATCATTAAACCAGCTGCGCCAGCGTGATCTAAATGCACATGTGTAACGATAATGTTTTTAACATCGTTTAAATCAATATGTAATTGTTGTAAGCCGTCTAAAATATACGGAAGAGAAGGGGCTGCACAAGTTTCAATTAAAGTAATATCGTCACCTAATAAAACGTACGTACCTGTTCGTTCATTATGCTGTAAATCGAAATCATCAATAAGATATAGGTGAGAAGATAATTGCTCTACTTTTTTCATAGTTACCACTCCTTATATACTGCATGTTTTTATTATACGCTAAAATAGAAAAAAGGCAGAAAACGAAGCTCGTCTTCTGCCTTTTTGTAATATTATTATTTCGTTTGTTGTTTATTAACAGACATAATGAACAGTCCAACAATCCCGCCTACTAATGGAAGCATAATCTCTCCTGCTAAATTAAAGTAGGAGCTTAAGAATAAACCATTTACATCGATTACCCAGCCAGTAACATACAATAACATCATATATAGTACGAAATAAAACTCGCGATTTGAAATCGTTTCATGTTGTGCAGTTTTCATAATGAACACCATCCTTTTCTTTTATAATGGAATATAAACTGTCACATTTTGTTCACAATTCAATTGTAAAACTTTCCATCATAAAAGTCTAGTAGTTTGTGTCGAATTTTCGAACAGAAATAAAGCGCTATCATTACAACTTATAAGTACGTAATAAGAGCTGTATATTCACGAATGTAGTATAGTATAAACATAGAATGATAGTGAAGAGAGGGGCAAAGACAATGACAGTTTATGATTTTTCAGCTAAAACAATTACAGGTGAAGAAAAATCGTTAAAAGATTACAAAGGAAAAGCACTTCTTATTGTCAATGTAGCTAGCAAATGTGGTTTCACACCACAATATAAAGGATTACAAGAGGTATATGATAAATATAAAGACCAAGGACTCGAAATACTCGGATTTCCTTGTAACCAATTCGGGGGACAAGAACCAGGTACAGAAGCGGACATTACTAGTTTTTGTGAATTAAACTACGGTGTAAACTTCCCGATGTTTGCAAAGGTTGATGTGAAAGGTGATAAGGCTCACCCTCTATATACATACATGACAGAACAAGCACCAGGTTTACTTGGTATGAAAGCAGTGAAATGGAATTTTACAAAGTTTTTAATCGGAAAAGACGGGAAAGTAGTAGGGCGTTTTGCTCCGCAGACGAAGCCGGTAGATTTAGAGGTTGAGATTGAGAAGGTGCTTGGAGAATAATTAGGAGTTTCACTTTATTAAAAAACGTCTCAAAGAACAATGTAGTTCTTTGAGACGTTTTCTTTAAACTCACATTTTCAAGATTAAATAACTGTATCAAAGCCATCTGATTTAGGTAGAGAAGCTGCTTTTTTCATAAGCACTTCCCATAAGTGTACAGATTTCTTCCATTCTTCTGCAGCCTGCTCCTGTTTATACATAGCGTTCTCATAACTGGCAGTAAGTTGTTGCATATCGGCCGAGTTGTAAAGTGTATCGATATGGAGAGCGTATTCTCGGAATGTTTGACTTTCACTCCGTGGTATGCCAATTCTCGCAAATTGTTTTAAAAGTGCACCGTAAGCTTTTTGATAAACAGCATCATTTTTTCGGTATTTATAGAAATGAATAATAAGAAATGTCATCCAGTTCATTCTAGTGGTGAAGAGAATGTATCCTATAATACTAATTAGTATCGTAGAGAGGAATACGTACCACCAAGAAAAACTAGTTTTAGAATTTGTGACCTTTTTAGTAGAAGCTTCTTCTGTATTTTCTATTAAACTTTTAAGTTTTGCTTCATTATTTCGTTGTTGTATTTGCTCGTTATTAGAATTATTTGCTTCGCTATTTTGTGAAATAGGAGCAGGCGTATTATTTATAAAATTATAGGGATTGGTAAATCCTTTTGTTGGTTCGAATGGAATCCATCCGTATCCTGGGAAATATACTTCGACCCAAGAGTGTGCGTTATCGTTCGTGATTGTATAAACATCCGCACCTTCTGCAGAGGCAAGTGTATTGTCAAGAGTTCCTTCTGTATAGCCTTTTACCCAGCGAGCAGGAATCCCGGCAGAACGAAGTAGTACAATCATAGACGTCGAAAAATTATTACAGTAGCCGCTTTTTGTATCGAAAAGGAATTGATCTACATAATCTTGGCTTTTGGCAGGGAATAAGACATTCGTTGATTCGTATGTAAAAGAGTTGTCTGTGAAGTAATTTTCAATAGCTAATACTTTATCATATCGGTTGTCTTTATCATTTGTAAGATTGACAGCCAAGTCTTTTACGCGCTGTGGTAATGACTCGGGAAGTTGTGTGTACTTTGTCATAAAATAAGGGTTTGTTTCTTGACCTTCATTTGTTTTTACAGCTTTCAAGTTTTCTATGGAAAACTCAGGGATCTCATATGTTACTTTATACGAATGTAAAGTAGTAGAAGAGTCTTCATTCATTGTATAAATTTTTTCTGAAAACGGGTCAACACTGTATGATACATCAGAAGAAGCCTCAACTGATACTAATCCTGCTGGATAGGTAAGGTGAGGGTAACTTTTTTGCATGGTAATTGTTGCCTCAGTCGTTTCCGTTTTTGTATTTTGTTCGTACCAGCTTACGACGTCGTTTTTATTTTTAAAAGAAATCTTTTTCGGATTTTCAGAAATTCCCCAGCCTTTTCCTGTATAGAAATCTTTTGTTTCTACTCTCCAATAGTGTTTGTTTTGCGTTCGTGCTGTGAAAACAATTGTAGGATCCGCCTTAAAAGGACCACCTAATCGCGAGTCATCTAAACCATACCCAATTGTAGAAACTTTTTGTTCTTTACTTGCTTCAGATGTGTTGAATTTTAAAAAATCCATTGGGTTTGGCCATTGAGGGCCAAATTTTGGAGCAAAGTATGCGATGGTTACTAATAATACAATAAATATTGTAAGTGGTCTAAGTAATTTTGAGATTTCCCTAGCATAATTTTGTAAGTGTTCACGCTCTTTTATTCGTTCTACTTGAAGAAGACTAAGCATAAAAAATCCGATGACAACAGTTCGAATAATAGCGTAGTTTGCATTGTATAAATGTAAGTTATGAAAAGTTGCGATATAAATAATAGTCAATACAAGAAATAGAAACCCACGTTTTTTATGAATAATCCAAAATGAAGTGAAAGAACTCAAAAACCAAAATGAGAGAAAAAATAAAACCGTCGGAAAAACTGGAGAAATATCTAGTAAATTCCCTTGGAAAAATAGGGAGGAATTTCGAGACATATCAGAAAAGAATGTTGTTAGCCAAGATGGATTTATAAAAGCATTTTTATAATATAGGGAATGAATGATAAATAGGACTGTGACAATTTTTATTGGAATCTGCCACCTCGTCTGAAAAAAAGAGAGAGCGAAGCAAATTCCTATAAATGTTACGAAAATATCTAATCTACCTACATTTGTAATGCCTATAAGAGGTCTTAGCCATTCTAGTAAAAGAAGAAATACACATGCATGCATAAAGAATCTGTTCGTATCCCACTTGTATTTTGTTTGTAATGTTATCATTTGCTCACCTCAAAAAACACGTTTGTATACCGGTTTTCATAAACCGTGTTTACAAATATTTGTCGTTTTTTTAGAGTTTCTATTATACTGATTTCTCGGTGTGAAAGTTGATTCGCTTTTTCTTTCACGACAAAAACCATACATTTTCTATTTTTTATAGCAGCACAATCAGCCGCCTTTTGAATATCGGGAGAAAGATTACTGGTCACGAGTATAACCGTGACGGGCTCATAAATTTTTCTTAGTTCCATGTCTACACTCTGGGAGAGCGGGAATACACTGTCTGCTTGCACTTTTGCTAAATGACAAAGGATTTGTTGTAACTGCGTATCTCCATTGTCTAAAGGGAAGATAGTTTGTTCTTTTCCGATAGACACGAATGATGCTGGTGAATTTTGTTTCAAGACAGCCCTTACGATAGAGGCAGTAAATGTGACGACTGATTCGAATAGAGGAGACTCAGTTCTGTCTATGAATATCATGACATTATGGCTGCGCTGCTGTTCAAACTCTTTTGTCATAATATTGTTTGTTCGTGCAGTTGCTTTCCAATCAATCCATGAAAAGCGATCACCAGGTTTATAGTCTCTGACACCGACAGAGATTGTAGAGTCTTTTGCTGAATTTATATTTGCTGAAAGCGCTCCTTGTTCGAAATGATTTTCCAATTGTCGATATGCTATATCTACATACTGGGGATAGACTAAAAATGTATCTGGAACTGAAAAAGTTACTTCTTTCTCTATCATACCGAATAAATCGCCAGTTTTGACACGAACGCTTGAAAAAGTGTGCTCGCCTCTAGGGATTGTGTCAATAACATATTGAAACGAAATATTTCGTTTCAATCCTGGGAAGAGTACTACCTTATTCATCTTTGTTTGTTTACAACTTATAAATTGTGGTGGCAGTTCATCTTCTATAACTAAATAAAGTAAGGGGAAAGGAAGTTTTCTTTTTATTGTAATCGTGCTTACAAATTGTTCTCCTACTACATATCCATTTTGGTTTGTTATTCGTTTTACTTCAGCGTCCCGTAAAGCGTAGAAGGGGAGTAGTAGCGAATAAAGAGCAATGGGAATTATGCTGTAAAACAAAAACCAACTGACAAACCCGCCTTGAAACATAGCGTACATAAATGTTAAGACTAGGCATAAAGGGAGTAGCAATAACTTCATAACGTGATATAGCGCTCGCAGCATTCGTTTCATCAAGGGTTCATCGTCCTTTGAGTAGGCACGGTAGTTCGTGCAACGATTTTTGCGATAACTTGTTCGCCAGTTATTCCTTCAAATTTTGCTTCCATTTTTAGAATGAGTCTATGTGCTAAAACGTAAGGAGCTAAAAATTTAACATCGTCTGGAATAACATAATTCCTGCCATGGATAAATGCATAAGCTTGTGAAGCTTTCATTAAAGCAATCGAGCCACGTGGACTTGCACCTAACTGTATAGAACTGTACGTACGAGTCTGATTAACAAGCTTTACAATGTAATGCTTAATTGCTTTGTCCATACTTACTACCCGTACGCTTTGTTGTAAATAAAGTAATTCTTGTATTGTAGTAATGGTTTGTAATTGAGAGAGTGGATTTGTTTTTTCCATCCGGTTTAAAATTTCAAATTCTTCCTCTGGTGTAGGATATCCCATTTTTAGTTTCAATAAGAAACGATCGAGCTGAGCTTCTGGTAGAGAATATGTTCCTTCATATTCGACCGGATTTTGTGTAGCCATGACAAAGAACGGTTTTGGTAAAGGTCTTGTAATGCCATCTATTGTAATATTGCCTTCTTCCATACATTCAAGTAAAGCAGATTGTGTCTTTGGAGATGTACGATTAATTTCATCAGCAAGTACAAAATTCCCCATAATTGGTCCAGGCTTGAACTCAAATTGGAGCTCTTTCGGATTATAAATAGAAACTCCTGTTACATCTGACGGCAATAAATCAGGTGTAAATTGAATTCGCTTATAATCAGCATCAATGGATTTAGAAAGAGCACGTACTAGCATTGTTTTCCCGACACCAGGAACATCTTCTAATAGCACATGACCTTCAGCTAAGAGAGCTGTCAAAGCTAAGATTGTTTCTTTTCGTTTTCCGACCATTATTTTTTCAATATTATTGATTATTTTTTCTACAGTGGGATGTAATGAATCAAGCTGGGGCATCGTAATCCTCCTAATGTTATTATCGTTTTCTAATCAATTTAGTGGACATATTTCTAATTCTATATGTAGATAGTAAAGGTCTAACTTAAATTCTGAGAATATTCAGATTATTTATTTCAATTACATCTAGTATAATTGTTTCCGTAACTAAGGGCAATACAGTAAATAATGATTTGTAGTTTTATGTAAAATAAGACTCGATATAAAATAATAACATTGGGAAAAATATTTTTACATACAATTTATACTCTTTTCCTTATGGCAGTTTTGAAATAATATCAAAACTCTTTTTCTTTTGCAAAATAGTCGATACCTCAAAATACTATTCTCCTAATAATTACGATTAACCATAACCTTTACAACGGAACAAAAGGTTTTCTCACAAACTTATTTTCTACTGAATTTTTGACAATCTCTTGAACTGTGCGAAATGTCACATCTGCATTTTACAACTTCTCTTATAGTAAGGGTATGTAAGAGAGACGTATTAAAGGAGTGAACAGTATGAAGAAAAAACCTTCAGCACTAATGAGACGTTTAAAATATTTTTCACCAATAGATCGATATAACGATAATCATACACAAGAAACATATGAAGATCGCGAATGGGAAAATGTGTACAGAAAGAGATGGCAACATGATAAAGTAATCCGCTCTACACACGGTGTGAACTGTACTGGTTCATGCAGTTGGAATATATATGTGAAAGATGGAATTGTAACTTGGGAAGGGCAGGAGCTTAATTATCCAACGACAGGTCCTGATATGCCAGATTTTGAACCACGAGGATGTCCACGTGGAGCAAGTTTTTCTTGGTATATCTATAGTCCACTTCGTGTGAAATATCCGTATGTACGTGGTGTTCTATGGAGTATGTGGCAAGAGGAACTAAAAAATAACGAGTCACCACTAGATGCTTGGAAAAGTATTGTGGAAAACCCTGAAAAAGCATGTAAGTATAAGCAGGCGCGTGGTAAAGGTGGATTTATTCGTGCGAATTGGGATGAAGTATTACAACTCGTTTCAGCTTCTCTACTTTATACAGTAATTAAATACGGGCCAGATCGAAATGTTGGCTTTTCACCAATTCCAGCTATGTCGATGTTAAGTCATGCAGCTGGTAGTCGCTTTATGCAACTTATGGGTGGACCAATGCTTAGTTTCTATGATTGGTACGCAGATTTACCACCAGCTTCTCCGCAAATTTGGGGTGATCAAACAGATGTACCAGAAAGTAGTGACTGGTATAACTCTGGTTACATTATGACATGGGGTTCAAATGTACCGATGACGAGAACACCAGATGCTCACTTTTTAGCAGAGGTTCGATATAAAGGAACGAAAGTCGTTTCTGTCAGTCCTGACTTCGCTGAATCTACAAAGTTTGCGGATGATTGGATTAGTGTGAAACAAGGTACAGATGGTGCACTTGCGATGGCAATGGGGCATGTGATTTTACAAGAGTTTTACGTAGATAATCAAGTGGAATATTTCACAAAGTATGCGAAGCAATATACTGATTTTCCTTTCTTTGTCACATTGAAACAAAAAGGAGATCAATTCGTTGCTGATCGTTTCTTAAACGCTGCTGATATTGGACGCGAAACGAAGTTAGGAGAATGGAAACCTGTTCTTTGGAACGAGAACACGAATGATTTTGCAACACCTCATGGCACAATGGGCTCACGTTGGGATAACGAAAAGAAATGGAACTTGCGTTTAGAAGATGAAGAAACAGGTGAAAAGATTGATCCACGTCTTTCTTTACTTGGAATGGAAGAATCGATTGGAACTGTACAAATTCCGTACTTCTCTGATGATGGAAACAAAGTATTAGAATGTACAATTCCAGTGAAAAAGGTTATGACAGAAGAAGGCGAAGTGTTCGTTACAACTGTATACGACTTAACGTTAGCAAATTACGGTGTGAACCGAGGGCTCGGCGGACAAGAACAGAAAGACTTCAATGATGATGTACCATTTACACCTGCATGGCAAGAGAAAATAACAGGAGTGAAACGAGAGCTAATCATTCAAATCGCTCGTGAGTTCGCACAAAATGCTGTGGATACGAACGGTCGCTCAATGATTATTGTCGGAGCTGGTATTAACCATTGGTTTAACTCAGATACGATTTATCGCGCAGTTTTAAATCTTGTACTTCTCGTCGGAGCACAAGGAGTAAACGGCGGTGGTTGGGCGCATTACGTTGGTCAAGAAAAATTACGACCAGCGGAAGGGTGGCAAACAATCGCGATGGCAAAAGATTGGCAAGGGCCACCGAAATTACAAAATGGTACATCCTTCTTCTATTTCGTAACAGATCAATGGCGTTATGAAGATACACCTGTTGGACATTTAGCATCACCAGTGGAAGGAAACTCTCGTTATCAACATCATGGTGATTACAACGTATTAGCTGCACGACTTGGCTGGTTACCTTCTTATCCGACATTTGAGAGAAATGGAATTGAATTATATAAGGAGGCTGTTGCTGCTGGTGCAACAACGCAAGAAGAAATCGGAAAATATGTTGCACAAAAATTAAAAGAAAAAGAACTGAAATTTGCGATTGAAGATCCAGATAACAAAAACAACTTCCCGCGCAACTTATTCGTATGGCGTGCGAACTTAATTTCAAGTTCCGGTAAAGGACATGAATATTTCTTAAAACATTTATTAGGTACAACAAACGGGTTAATGAATGACGACAGTGATTCATTACGACCAGAAGAAATTAAGTGGCATGAAGAAGCGCCAGAAGGGAAGCTTGATTTACTCATTAATTTAGATTTCCGTATGGCTGGAACAGCACTGTATTCTGATATCGTATTACCAGCTTCAACTTGGTACGAAAAACATGATTTAAGTAGTACAGATATGCATCCATTTGTGCATCCTTTTAATCCAGCAATCGGTTCACCGTGGGAAGCACGCTCTGACTGGAATATTTTCACTTCACTTTCTAAAGCTGTGTCAGATTTAGCAAAGAAAATAGATCTTGAACCAATGAAAGAAGTTGTTGCAACACCACTTCTTCATGATACACCGCAAGAATTAGCGCAACCACTTGGCAAGATTAAAGATTGGAGTAAAGGTGAATGTGAACCAATCCCGGGTAAAACGATGCCACAAATTCATGTTGTTGAAAGGGATTATAAAACGATTTATGACAAAATGACAGCACTTGGACCAAATGCCGGAAAACAACCGATTGGTACGAAAGGGATCTCTTGGTCAGCAGAAAAAGAGTATGAGCAATTAAAGAGCAAATTAGGAGTTGTTCGAACGGATACTATTGCGAAAGGTTGCCCAGACATTAAAGAAGCAATAAATGCTGCTGAGGCAGTATTAACACTTTCTTCTACAACAAATGGTCATATGGCTGTAAAAGCATGGGAAGCACTTGAAAAACAAACGGATTTAAAACTACGTGATTTAGCAGAAGAACGTGAAGAAGAATGCTTCACATTTGAACAAATTACAGCACAGCCAAAAACAGTAATTACTTCTCCAGCCTTTACAGGTTCTGAAAAAGGTGGACGCCGTTACTCACCATTTACAACAAATGTGGAACGTCTTATCCCTTGGAGAACGATAACTGGTCGACAATCTTTCTACTTAGACCATGACATGATGAAAGAATTTGGTGAAACGATGGCAACATTTAAACCAATTCTGCAACATAAACCGTTCCGTAAATCACGGCCCGAAGTAGAAGGGAAAGAGATTACACTAAACTATTTAACACCGCATAATAAGTGGTCGATTCATAGTATGTACTTCGATTCATTACCGATGTTAACGCTATTTAGAGGTGGTCCAACTGTTTGGATGAATAAAGAGGACGCTGCTGAAGCGGGTGTTGCAGATAATGATTGGATTGAGTGCTTTAATCGTAACGGTGTTGTTGTAGCGCGTGCTGTTGTAACGCATCGTATACCGAGAGGAATGGCATTTATGCACCATGCGCAAGATCGTCACATTAACGTACCTGGTACGAAATTAACAAGTAACCGCGGGGGAACACATAATAGTCCAACTCGAATTCACGTAAAACCGACACATATGATTGGTGGATACGGTCAATTAAGTTATGGATTTAACTATTATGGTCCGACTGGGAACCAGCGCGATTTAAACGTTGTAATTCGCAAACTGAAGGAGGTAGATTGGCTTGAAGATTAAAGCACAAGTCGGAATGGTAATGAACCTAGATAAATGCATCGGCTGCCATACTTGTAGCGTAACGTGCAAAAACACCTGGACAAATCGTCCAGGTGCTGAATATATGTACTTCAATAACGTAGAAACAAAACCTGGAATTGGTTACCCGAAACAATGGGAAGATCAGGATAAATATAAAGGCGGCTGGGAATTGAAAAATGGTGAAATTCAGCTGAAATCTGGTTCGAAAATGAAACGTCTTATGAACATTTTCCACAATCCAGATCAACCAACAATTGATGATTACTTTGAACCTTGGAATTATGATTATGAAACATTAACAAATAGCCCACAGCGTAAACATCAACCAGTTGCTCGTCCGAAATCAGCAATTACAGGCGAATTTATCGACAAAATTGAATGGGGTCCAAACTGGGAGGACGATTTAGCAGGCGGACATATAACAGGATTACAAGATCCGAACGTAAAGAAAATGGAAGAAGAAATTAAAACAGATTTTGAAAACGTCTTTATGATGTATTTACCACGCATATGCGAACATTGTATGAATCCATCGTGCGTATCATCTTGTCCATCTGGTGCAATGTATAAACGTGAAGAAGACGGGATTGTACTTGTGGATCAAAATGCATGTCGTGCTTGGAGATTCTGCGTATCATCTTGTCCATATAAAAAAGTGTATTTTAACTGGCAAACGAATAAAGCTGAAAAATGTACAATGTGTTTCCCACGTATTGAGGCTGGTATGCCAACAATTTGTTCAGAAACATGTGTAGGACGTATCAGATATATTGGGGTAATGCTATATGACGCTGATAAAGTAAAAGAAGCAGCGTCTGTTGAAGACGAAAAAGATTTATATGAATCTCAGCTTACTGTTTTCCTAGATCCAAATGATCCAGAAGTGGCAGCTGAAGCGAAAAAACAAGGCATTCCTGAAGAATGGATTAAAGCGGCACAACAGTCACCAATCTATAAAATGATTATCGATTGGAAAATTGCTCTACCTCTTCACCCAGAGTATCGTACAATGCCAATGGTTTGGTATATCCCGCCGCTTAGCCCAATTATGAATATGGTGGAGGGAAAAGGTAGTAACTGGCAAGCAGAAGAGATTTTCCCTGCTATTGATAATATGCGTATTCCAATTCAATATTTAGCGAATTTACTCACTGCAGGAGATGAATCACATATTCGTCTTACATTGAAAAAAATGGCTGTTATGCGAACGCATATGAGAGCAATGCAAATTAATAAAGAACCAAATGAAGCTGTATTAAAAGAACTTGGCTTAACGAAACAGGATGTAGAAGATATGTATCGTCTTCTTGCTATCGCAAAATATAAAGATCGTTTTGTTATCCCGACATCTCACAGAGAACAAGTTGCAGATTTATATAGTGAACAAGGAAGCTGTGGTTTAGCATTCGCAGGTGGTCCAGGCTCTTGTATGACAATTTCTTAAATAAAGGGGGCAGAAAAATATGAAACAAAGTTTACAAACTGCTTTTTCTTGTTCTTCATTCCTTCTCTCCTATCCTGAACTAGGGTGGAGGGAAGCTTTAACTGAATTACTAGAAGAGATTGAAGCGATTGAACAGGACGATGTTAAAGCTTCACTTGCAACATTTATAAAACAAGCGCTAAATAAAACGAATGATCAATTGATTGATAGTTACGTATATACATTCGATTTTGGTAAGAAAACAAATATGTATCTTACTTATATGAACACTGGTGAACAAAGAGAAAGAGGTATTGAATTACTGGAGTTAAAACAGCATTATAAAAAATCAGGTTTTGAAGTAACAGATAAAGAATTACCTGATTATTTACCGCTATTGCTTGAGTTTTTTGCAAATGCAAATGAGCAAGACAGTGAACCAATTATGAGTAAATACAAGGAAAACATACAAGCATTACACGTTCAGTTAAAAGAAGCAGGTAGTATGTATGAACCAATTCTTGCGGCTGTTCTACTCGCTATCGATACATGGGGTGTACAGACAAATTAGAAAGGAGAGTTGTTAAAATGATGGATCAATTTCTATGGGTATTGTTTCCCTATATCATTTTTGCAATCTTTATCGGTGGACATATTTTTAGATACAACTATGATCAATTTGGATGGACATCAAAATCTAGTGAACTATTAGAAAAGAAAATGCTCCGAATCGGAAGTCTATTATTCCACTTTGGGATTATGTTCGTAATTGGCGGTCATGTTATGGGGATTTTAATTCCAGAAGCTGTATACCGTTCAATAGGTATTTCTGAGCATATGTATCATGTAGTAGCAATTAGTTTTGGGCTTCCGGCAGGTGTTGCTTCTATCATCGGTTTAATTATATTAACGTACCGCCGCGTAACTGTAAAACGTATCATTGCAACGAGTACAAAGGGAGATTATATTGCGCTTATTTTATTACTTATCGTAATGCTAGCAGGACTTTCTTCAACATTTTTAAATATCGATTCAAAAGGATTTGATTATCGTACAACAATTGGCCCTTGGTTCCGAAGCCTCTTTATTTTCCAACCGAAAGTTGAATATATGATGGAAGTACCAGTATGGTTTAAAATTCATATTCTTGCAGGGATGGGTTTATTCGCAGTATGGCCATTTACAAGACTAGTACATGTATTTAGTGCCCCAATTAAATATGTAAGCCGTAGTTATGTAATTTACAGAAGACGTATTCCTAATGAATTGAAAAAATAATACTGCTGTAAACGGATAGGAGCTAATGGTTAAAACGAAACGAGGTCTAATATGGAAGGCCTCGTTTTTGTTTACAGAGGGAATAACCGTTAATAAATGGCTTAAATTGAAAAAAGATTAGCATCTAAATAAGATGCTAATCAATGCTACAAACAGAAGCAGAGCAATCTTCACAAGCAATTTCACATTTTAAAAATTGTAAATCGTGGATTGTAATCTTTCCTTTATGAATTGAAATTGTACCTTGCTTTTTTAATTCATTTAACATTCGATTTACACTTTCACGTGAAGTTGCACAGAAATTAGCAAGTTCTTGATTTGTTAATGGTAAATCGATGAGAATCCCATTTTCTTTTAATATACCGTAACTATTTGTCATTCGTATAAGGGTAGAATACAGGGCACCTTTTTTGCCGTGTAATACTAAATCTCGGAACTTCGTTTGCATTCTTCTTAAATGTTCACTAATCCATTTCATAAATTCAAATACGAGTGCAGGTTTTTGGAGTAATGCTTTTTCTAACGCTTCACGCTTTATAACGCCTACTTCCACATCCTCAAGACATTTTGAATTTAATAAGTATTTCGCATTGTCCGTGAACAATGTTAATTCTCCAATAATGTCATATTCTGAACAAATTCGAAGTGTTAATTCTTGTCCGTCAGCACTTAGTTTACTAATTTGTACTTTTCCTGAGTGGATGATATAGAGCTCTGTTGCCTCCATACCTTCTTGAAAAATAAAACTACCTTTTTTTATCTGCATTTTATATTCAACAGATGCAAGTAATTCTTTTAAATCTTGAGATAATGTCATACTGTTTGCCACAGTGATCACCTTTCTTCTTATAAGCAATACATTTCCTATTTTGAGTGTAAATATGATGAAAATGCAAGAGCTATTTTAAAAATAAATTGAAATTTCAATGACCGTAAGGGGAAGAGATTTTCAGTTTTTAGTTTGAAAAATTCAATACACAAAGTAGATGAGATTAAAGATGTGAACAAAATTCGAACGGATTTGTGAAAAATTTTTGAATGGGGAAAGTAATGTGAGAAAAGTCACATTGAATATGTAGCTTCTTTTTTATAATAAAGGCAAATAAAAAAATGAAAGCTTACTAAGGATTGCAGCAGAAAAGAAGGGATATAGATGCACGAGAACATAAAAGATTCTTTAAAGCGGCCACTTCAAGATTTACGTATTTCAGTTATTGATCGTTGTAATTTTAGGTGTACATACTGTATGCCTGCAGAAGTGTTCGGACCTGATTACGCTTTTTTAAAGGAAGAGCTTTTATTAACGTTCGATGAAATAGAAAGGTTAGCGAGATTATTTATAAGTATGGGAGTTAATAAAATTAGGCTTACTGGCGGTGAACCTTTATTGCGTAAAGACTTATCGACGTTAATTGCAAGACTTACAAATCTAGAAGGCTTACAAGATATTGGACTCACAACAAACGGAATTCATTTAGCAAAACAAGCTAAGGCGCTAAAAGAAGCAGGATTAAAGCGTGTGAATATTAGTTTAGATGCAATAGAGGATCATGTCTTCCAAAAAATTAATGGAAGAAATGTAAGTACGAAACCTGTACTGAAAGGAATTGAAGCAGCGAAGGAAGCTGGATTAGAAGTAAAGGTAAATATGGTCGTAAAAAAAGGGATGAATGATAGTAAAATTCTTCCTATGGTTCGTTATTTTAAAGAACAAGAAATACAGTTACGTTTCATTGAGTTTATGGATGTAGGCAGTACGAACGGATGGAACTTTGAGCAAGTCGTTACGAAGGAACAATTAATAGAGAAAATTAATCGTGTATATCCAATTGAGCCCGCTCAGCCTCGTTACTTTGGAGAGGTTGCGAAATTGTATCGATATGTAGGGAGTAATGCAGAAGTGGGATTTATTACTTCTGTTTCTGAGTCATTTTGTTCTTCTTGTACGAGAGCACGTATTTCGGCAGATGGTAAGTTTTTTACGTGCCTATTTGGAGAAAAAGGAACGGATTTGCGAACGCTTCTTCGAGAAAATATTTCTGATGCCTCACTATTAAAAATTTTACAACATACATGGCGATATAGAACAGATCGATATTCAGATGAAAGAACGGTTGAGAGTGCAAGTAAACGTCCAAAAGTTGAAATGTCTTACATTGGTGGATAGTGAAAGGAGGATTTCTTATGCAAGAGCGTTATTCAAGACAAGTGTTGTTTTCTGGAATTGGTGAAATGGGACAAAGAAAAATAAGAGAAAAGCATGTGCTCCTAATCGGTGCGGGTGCACTAGGGGCTGCGAATGCAGAAGCACTCGCTAGGATGGGAATTGGGAAATTGACAATTGCCGATCGTGACTATGTCGAATGGAGTAATTTACAACGGCAACAGTTATATACAGAAGAAGATGCAAAACAATGCAAACCAAAAGCAATTGCAGCGGCAGAACATGTAAGAAAGATTAATTCTGAAGTGGAAATTGTACCAGTTGTAATGGATGTCACAATGCAAGAAATAGAAGAGTTAACAAAAGAAGTGGATCTCATTATAGATGCCACTGACAACTTCGATACGCGCCTACTTATAAATGATATTTCACAAAAAGAAAATATACCTTGGATATACGGTGGATGCGTTGGAGGTTACGGTGTAACGTATACAAGTCTTCCAGGAAAAACACCATGTTTTCGCTGCTTAATGGATCATCCGATGGGCGGTGTAACATGTGATACAGCGGGAATTATTCAGCCAGCTGTACAGATGGTTGTTGCTCACCAAGTGACAGAAGCAATGAAAATATTGGTGGATGATTTCGAGACGCTACGAGGAACAATGTTATCATTTGATATTTGGAACAATCAATTTCTCTCATTAAAAGTAAATAAACAGAAAAAAAGTACATGTCCATCTTGCGGAAATACACGTACGTACCCAAGTTTAACATTTGAATCACAGGTGAAAACGGAGGTGCTATGCGGACGGAATACAGTTCAAATCCGTTCAGGAATAAAGAGAGTTCTAAATTTAAACGAAATTCAAAAAAGATTACAAAAAATTGTACATGTCCAAAAAACGCCGTACTTACTATCATTTCTAATTGATGAATATCGTTTTGTTTTATTTACAGACGGTAGGGCATTTATTCATGGGACAAATGATGTGAAAATAGCAAAACGATTGTACGCAAAATATATAGGATGAACAGAGAGAGTTTCCCCCTTATTAAAACGAGGTGAAAAAGAATGTTAGCAAAACGTATACCGATTCCAGTGGCAGAAGCAGTTGCACGAGTAATGAAATATGCTCATCAAGGTGAAACAGAAGAGGTTTCTCTTATAGAAAGTTACGGAAGAACGCTTGGAGAAGATGTTATTGCAGATCATGATGTCCCGCATTTTGATCGCTCTCCGTACGACGGGTTTGCGATTCGATCAGAAGATACGAAAGAAGCAAGTAGTAGTAACCCTATTCAGTTTGAAGTAATTGGTGAAATTGGAGCAGGGGTTGTTTTTACAGAAGAAGTGAAAGCATTTCAAGCTGTCCGTATTATGACAGGAGCCGCAATTCCGAGAGGGTGTAATGCGGTTGTTATGTTAGAACTAACGGAAGGATTTGAAAAAAACGAAAAGACTTATATGACATTAAAACGCTGTTTCACAGCCGGTGATAACATTTCTTTTAAAGGTGAAGATGTAAAACAAAATACTATCCTTGTGAAAGAAGGGACTGTTATTAATCCTGGAGTAGCAGCACTTCTTGCTACGTTTGGTTATAGTACGGTATATGTTATAAAACAACCAGTGATTGGAATTGTAACGACGGGTAGCGAACTGCTTGAAGTACATGAAAAATTAAAGCCAGGGAAGATTCGAAATAGTAACTCCTATATGATAGCTGCTCAAATTGAACGAGCAGGGGGGATTGTACAGTATTATGGGCAATTCGCTGACGATTTTGAGACGTGTTATAACACTGTAAAAAAGGCGATAAAAGAAGTTGATATATTAATTACAACTGGTGGTGTTTCAGTAGGAGACTATGACTATTTACCTGCCATCTATGAGAGATTACGAGCTAATGTACTTTTTGACAAAATAGCGATGCGACCAGGAAGTGTGACAACTGTAGCTGAGGTAGAAGGAAAATTACTATTTGGTCTATCTGGTAATCCTTCTGCTTGTTATGTCGGTTGTGAATTATATGTTAGACCAGTGATTGGAAAATACTTGCATAGGGAAGATTCGCACATATATCGTGCAGAGGCAATTTTACAAAAAGACTTTCCGAAAGCAAACCCATTTACTCGTTTTATAAGAGGGAGAGTGGAAATTGTAGATGGGCAATTACAAGTTACACCAGTTGGTTTAGATAAATCTAGCGCAATTTCTTCACTTGCAGAAGCGAATGCATTTATCGTTTTGCCAGGGGGAACGAGAGGATTTAAAGCTGGAATTACTGTTTCGGTACTGTTATTAGAATCAAACAACGGAAGTGAGTGGCCGTGGGAAGAGCCGCTTCGATCATACAAGTAATAGAAAAATAGGTTGCTAACTTATATAAAGATAAGAGGTGCAAAATGACACATACGTATTATGAAGTAATTGATACACCTATTTCAATTGAAGAAGTTACAAACAAAGTAATTCGTCGTGAGTGTGGTGCGGTTACTACTTTTATTGGTACTGTTAGAGAATTTACGAAAGGTCGACGTACACTTTGTTTAGAGTATGTAGCTTATAAGACAATGGCGGAGAAACAGCTTGAGAGAATTGGCACTGAAGTAGGAGAGAATTGGCCGGGGATATATGTCGCTATTACACATCGCATTGGTACATTACAAATTTCTGATCTTGCTGTTGTCGTTGCTGTTTCTACACCACACCGGAAAGCTGCCTATGAGGCGAACGAATATATTATGGAGCGTATTAAACAAATTGTTCCAATTTGGAAGAAAGAGTTTTGGGAAGATGGTGAGTCATGGATAGGTGATCAGTTAGAGAGGGTAACATATGCAAATGGTGAGCCTAGAAAGGAGATGAGAATATGATTGAAGTGCTATTATTTGCACATTTACAGGAAGAAGTAAGTAAGTCGTCATTGCACATAGATTGTGAAAATATTACAGTTGCGAAGCTGAAGGAAGTACTCATTAAGAAATACAACATAGCAATTTCAAACGAGATTATGGTCGCGATAAATGAAGAGTATGCAAATGAGAATGACATCATTCAAACTGGCGATATCGTAGCAATGATTCCGCCAGTAAGTGGTGGTTGATTCTTTTCAGCCTAATCATGTTAGGACGTGATTAGGCTGGAGAGAATGAATATAACTATGCATACATAGGAGGGAACAGGATGAAAAGTCCTAATTTTCAATTAAGTTTACAAACTTCTAATCTAATTATCGGTTTTATGGTATGGGTCATTTTATCATCATTAATGCCTTATATTAAAGCGGATATTCCATTAACTGCGGGACAAATTTCTATGGTCACAGCAGTACCTGTTATTTTAGGCTCTATTCTTCGTATTCCAATTGGTTATTGGACGAATCGTTTCGGAGCAAGAAAATTATTCTTTATTAGTTTTATTCTATTATTATTTCCTGTTTTTTATATTAGTGTTGCCAATTCTATGATGGATTTAATTATTGGTGGATTATTTGTAGGAATCGGTGGTGCTGTATTCTCTGTAGGAGTAACTTCTTTACCAAAATACTTTCCGAAAGAGAGTCACGGTTTTGTAAATGGTATTTACGGTGTCGGTAACGCCGGAACAGCAATTACTTCGTTTTTAGCACCTGTCATTGCAACTTCAGTTGGCTGGAGAACGACAGTACAATGTTATTTAGTTTTACTTGCAGCGTTTGCACTTATGAACTTTTTATTAGGTGATCGTAAGGAGAAAAAAGTGAATACACCACTAATGGAACAAATAAAAGGTGTATATAAAAATGAGAAACTTTGGTTTTTATGTATCTTTTACTTTTTAACATTCGGATCATTTGTCGCATTTACAGTATACTTACCAAACTTTCTAGTATCTCACTTCGGATTAGAGAAAGTAGATGCAGGTATGCGGACAGCCGGATTCATCGTACTCGCAACAATTATGCGCCCGATTGGTGGTTGGCTCGGTGATAAGTTTAATCCATTTAAAATATTAATCTTCGTATTTATCGGTTTAACACTTTCAGGTATTATTTTATCGTTTATGCCAAGTATGAACGTGTATACATTTGGTTGCTTACTAGTAGCATTTTGTGCAGGGATTGGTAATGGTACAATCTTCAAACTCGTTCCAATGTATTTCTCAGAACAAGCTGGTATTGTAAATGGTCTCGTATCAGCTTTAGGTGGACTAGGAGGATTCTTCCCACCGCTAATTTTAACATTACTATTCCAATTAACAGGTCATTATGCAATTGGATTTATGGCGCTATCAGAAGTCGCACTTGCTTGTTTAATCATTACAGTATGGATGTATAGCCAAGAGAAATTGTTAGTGATGTTAAAGAATCATTAATAAGGAAAAAGAACCATCCCAAAGTATATTGGGATGGTTCTTTTAGTAATAGGCTTCAACATGTTTTTATTGATATCTCAATAAACGCTCGTTTTCTATAAGAATGTGTTTTTAAAATGAAAAACAGAAGGCTTATGGAATTTTATTTTAAAATATAGAAGTCAAAAGTTATTCATTTAAAGGGTAGATTAGTGAAGGAAATCTTAAATCTATTCTAAAGATCGAACTCATTTTTAGAATGCAAATATTTAATTGAATCGGGATGTTTAGATGAAAAAAATATAAGTCCACTCAAGATAAACAAGTATCAGGTGTGTTAGGTGGTTTAAGCGACAAGTATGGGATTGATGTAAGTATTCTTCGCATAGTAACTGCAGTATCAGATTTTTTTAGGGCCAAATTTTTTGGTAAGGCTAACGGATATTGTGAAAAAAGTACTACACTAAAGAATACAGTTTAGTTCAATAAGATAAAATTATGAATTTGTATAAATAATCCATAATTTTCTTTATGAGTTATATTTGATATGTTAAAGAAAAGAGAGGGGAGGGAAATGAAATAAGAATTTTTGATGAGCATTTTCATATTATCGATTTCAGTTTTCTGATTATTGAGAACTAAGGGTGTTTTCCGATGAATGAAATGTGTCCACATTTAGTAAAGCGTTTAATCCAACTAAAATATATTTAGAATGAGGTTTTAAATGTTTGTATTCATTATATTAGACGTAATATTACCGATATTAATATTGATGCTAATTGGTGCAATCTTACAAAGAAAGTTCCAATTTAACTTAAAGCAGCTATCTACACTTATTACTTATTGCTTAATGCCAGCGGCTGTATTTGTGAATATATATGATATTCGTATAGAAACAGGTTTGTTGCTCCAGATAATATACTATTTAATGCTTTATAGTCTGAGTCTGATCATAGTAAGTCATTTCATTTCAAAAATATTAAAGTTAGAAAAAGGAGAAAGTGCAGCTCTAAAAAATAGCATTTCGTTAATGAATTCCGGTAATTATGGGTTACCGGTAAGTCAATTGATTTTCAGTCACAATCCAGTGGGGGTTTCCATTCAAATTTTTATTGTTATTTTCCAGAATCTTTTAACTTATTCATATGGGATATATAACTTACTATCAGCAACAAAAACAATCGGAGGTATTATTCAATCATTTCTAAGACTGCCTGTATTTCATGCACTCGTATTAGGGGTTTTCTTTCAATCTTTTACAATTCAAATACCTAATTCTATCTTTATTCCTCTTAATCAGCTTGCGAATGGTTTTGTTGCAATAGCACTCATATTGCTAGGGGCACAATTATCTAACATTAAACTTAATTTTTTCCATCGAGTCATAACATGGGCTTTAATTGGAAGGTTACTGATGGGACCATTATTAGCACTTGCCGTAATATACATACTAAACATCGATGGTATTGTTGCACAATCATTATTTATTGCAAGTTCTTTTCCTACTTCAAGAAATACATCAACCATTGCTATGGAATATCAAATAGAGCCTGAATTACATGCACAAATCGTTTTATTTTCAACACTTTTCAGCATTATTACAGTAACTGTCGTTATTTATTTGTCATATATTTTGTTTTGAATATACGTGTTAAAACGAATAGATTTGAGGCGGTAAATGATGGCGGAAATCCCATAGATATGAGAAGAAAACAGTCTATGATATATTGGGTATCGTTTACAATTGTACCATGTCTGATAATCAAGTAGCTTAGCGAAAAAAGACACAATTTCGCTTATAATTGACGTTACATGAGCTTAGTTTGATAGCGGTGGGGTGGGAGTGTCAAGTAAGAAATTTTTCTTTATTGATTTTATGCGGTTTTTCCGCAAAATTGTAACTAAGGGGGATTCCAAGTTGAGTAAACAGAATATCAGCACAACAGTTTCAGGAGATATAATTGTTACCCATCTAGTTGGCAATATAAAAACAGATGATGTGTATGAATGGTTTAATGTTTTTGAGCAGGTTTGTCAGCAATTCATTTCTGAAGGGCGGAAATACAAATTGTTGGTGGATAGAAAAGGATACACGCCAAATCATTTTTCTGTTCAAAAAGTATGGAAAGAGAAGTTCTTCAATGAAATCATTTTGAATAACAGTAAGGCAATTGCATTTCTCCTTGAAGAGGGGGAGATAATGGATTATTTACAACAATCTAATACGAAAGAATCTGTGAGATTTTTTGATGATTATGAACAAGCGCTAATTTGGTTGAATGAATATCCAATATAAAACCTGTATTGAAGCAGTTGCTCTCAAGCAACTGCTTTTTTGTCCGTAATTGTTGCCGTTATTTTTCTTCACAGATTCTTGTCCAATTGTTTGTCTGATCCTAAAAAACGAAACTAAAGCAAAAAGAACAAACGCCTCTAAAAAACGTTTGTTCACAGTTAATTACTATTTTAGCTAAGTGATAGATTACATTTTATGAGTACGAGAAAGTCTTTTTATAAGTTTAGGAAGGACAGAAGTTAATTCCTGTTTCATACGCTTCGTAAACGATGGGTCCATACCTGAAGTCGAAATAGTGACAACATATTCATCATTTCGTATGACGCCAGGTGTGTGAAACGATGATGCTGTACCATCACTTACAACGTTAACCCACTGGAACTCATGAGCGGCCTGTTTGACCATCATATTTACAGCATGTTGATTTGTAGCTGCATAAATTAGATGAGCATCTTTAATATCATCATTACTAAAAGTTTTTTGCTTCCAAGTAATATAAGAAAGTTCCTTCATTTCCTCGCAAATTTCTGGGCTGACAACAGTGACGAAAGCGCCTGTATCTTTTAATCCAGACGCTTTTCGATATGCAATTTTACCTCCACCAATGATAATGACAACTTTATTTTGTAGATTAAACATAAGAGGGTACATGTTATACATATATGCATTCCTCCATTCGTTCTAATAATGTTAGTTTCATATATGTATCAAACTGAAGACAGTTACAGGGCGTAACATGATTATATTTTTTTGTATGCAATTTAATTTTTTGAAGTAATAATCCGGTAAAGAGAAGGTACGGCATGACATATACATGGGACGCAGTCGATGTTATAGCCTTGAGCTCAGCAGCAAAAGAGGGAGTTCCTTTCGTTAAAAAGGAACAGGATACTGGCATACCAAGTTTTCGTTCGACAGCTGCTCCGATTTGTTGTAATTCATGTATCGGTTGTGGATCACTACTGCCTCGCCCTACGAGTAAAATACTACTACCTTGCATTGGCATAGCTTCACGTATTCTTTTCACTACAAGTTCCACCATATGTGGATGTGTACTAAAAGGAGGTACAACTGAAAATGTTATTTGTGGATATTTCTTTTGTAGTTGTTCTATTTCAAAAGGAATATCACGTTTATAGTGAGCTGCTGCAAATAATAAAACAGGTACAATCATTATTTCAGTTACTCCCTCTATTATCGTTTCTGTAACTGCATCCGAAATAGTAGGTGTCGTTAGTTCTAGAAAAGCTATTTTTTGAATTCTTTCGTTTCGCTCTTTCATAACAGATTGAATAAATTGAATGAATTGTTCATTACCTTCTTGTAGCCGGCTTCCATGTCCAACATATACAATTCCTTTCATTGTCTCACCATGTCTTTCTTCATAAGAGTTTCTTGTAATTGATGATCTACGTTATGAAACCCAACTTTATTTGCATAGTGTAAAGTTGGAACGTCGGTATACGAGAATGGGAGAGTAAGAATATTGATAAAGCCAAGGCGTTTTATTTCTGCTAGAAACGTATCAATAGAAGCACGACCTTCAAATACAATGCTATCCCATGAGAATTCAGAAAGAATACGTGAATGAATTTCATCGAAGCGATGATCAATTGTGTACTCATGAGTCATCATATAGGAACCAGCACCAATTTTTTCTTGAATAACAGCAATTCGGTTAATGTTTCGTCCTAAATAAATCGTTGAATTCGAAGAAAATTGCGCAGGTTTACTGAACAATCCATATTGCATGAGCTTTTCTTGAATAGAAAGGTTCATATACTGAAGTTCTGCCTGTAAGGAACGAATATCTTTATGATATTTACTGCATGATTGCATTAAGATGTCTACACTGTCAGCGGAACAAAATACAAGACGATCAACGTTAAAAATCTTATTGATTTGTTCAGAGGTTACTGTGTATTCTTTCTTTTTGAAAGTTGGAATTTGATATATTTCTGCACCGGACTCTTGTAACTTTTGCTTTATTGCGCTTTTTTTATTTGTTGCAGCTGCAAATAAAACTTTCTTGCCGTGCAATGGTTTACGTTCTTTCCAAGAGATTTGATTCCGCAAAGTAACAACATCACCAACAATTGTCATAGAAGGATTAGAAATATTTTCGTTGTTGACAATAGAAACAATGGTAGACAGTGTCCCTGTGACAACGCGCTGTTTACCAGTTGTACCCCATTCAATGACTGCTACTGGCGTATCTTCTTTTTTTCCTGCTTGTAGTAAGTTTTCACAAATTGTAGGTAAGTTTTTTATACCCATGTAGTAGGCCATCGTGTCGCTATTGTGAGATGAATTATATTTTCCATGATCGGTTAAGGGACCTTTTGCATGTCCGGTTAATAAAGTGACACTATTACTGTAGTCACGGTGGGTGAGGGGAATACCTGCATAGCTACTAGCGGCGATGCTAGATGTAATGCCTGGTACAATTTCATATGGAATATTTGCTGCTGCTAAAGTTTCTGCTTCTTCACCAACACGGCCAAAAATAGATGGATCTCCGCCTTTTAATCGGACAACAATTTTGCCCTCTTTCGCAAATTGAAGAAGGTGTGCGTTAATTATTTCTTGTCGCATAATATGATTCTTTGGCATTTTTCCGCAATACATAAGTTCACATGTTTGTTTTGTATAGCTAAGAAAGAAAGGGTTTAGTAAACGGTCATATAAAACAATATCTGCACGTTTTAAACACTCTATCGCTTTTTTTGTAATAAGCCCTTCATCACCTGGTCCTGCACCAACTAAATATACATATCCGTTCATAATTGCACCTCATCAATTTTTATTTAAAAGGAAGCCAGAGGAGGCTTCCTTTCGAAAATTACATGTATAAATAAATGTCACCGTCAATAACTTCTACTTCGTATGTTTGAATACAGCCGTCATCAGGTTTTTGAACTTCACCTGTTAGTAGTGAGATTTTCCAATCATGCAGTGGACAAAAGACGAATTCTCCAGACACAATCCCTTCTGCTAACGGTCCGTTTTTATGAGGACAACGATTTTCTACAGCTCGAATATCGCCATTTGAAAGGCGGAATAGGGCGATAGACATACCTTTCATTTGCACTTCTTTACCGATTTGAATAGCAAGATCTTCCGCACGCATAACTTTTATTTTTTCTTTCGTGTGTATCATTTAGATCACAGCTCCTTATTTCACAGTTTCTACTTCATACATCGCTTTTAATGATTTCGTTTCTAGTGCTTGTCCCCATGCTTCCGTATATGTTCTACGAGCTGTTTGGAAACGTTCATTTAACGTAGTAACCATACTTGCATCTTGTAGTATTTCTTTTATGTGATCGAAGCCTAAACGTTCTGTCCAGTAGGCGGTACGCTCTCCGTAAATACCAGTTTCACGATAATATTGCATGTAAGCTGCAGCGATGCGAAGGACATCATCTTCAGTAGGGACAATCATTACAAAATCAGCTTCACGTACTTCTGTACCACCATTTCCACCAATATAAAGTTGGTATCCATTTTCGACACAAACAACGCCAAAATCTTTCGTCAGTACTTCCGCACAGTTACGCGGACAGCCCGTTACACCCATCTTCATTTTATGAGGTGTATCTACCATTTCTAATGATTGTTCAAGGAGCATACCAAGTCCTAATGAATCTTTCGTACCGAAACGGCAGAAGCGAGAACCAACACATGATTTTACATTACGAAGCGATTTTGAATATGCATATCCAGAAGTCATATTTAAGTCAGCCCATACGTTAGGTAAATCTTGTTTCTTGACACCGTATAAGCCAATTCGGCTTGCACCGGTAATTTTCACAAGTGGAACATCATACTTCTTCGCAACTTCAGCAATTTTCATTAAATCATCAGCTGTTGTAACGCCTCCGTACATACGTGGAATAACAGAGAATGTACCATCGTGCTGGATGTTACCATTCATTCTTTCATTAACGAAACGGGACGATTTATCATCTTCATATTCTTCTGGAATCGCCATACGTAAATAGTAGTTTAAAGCAGGGCGGCATTTCGAACAGCCGTCTTCATGTGCAAAACCAAGAACATTTCGTACTTCTTTTGGAGATTTTAAGCCTTTCTCGTGAATGGCTGCTACGACTTCATCACGGGATAAAGGTGTACATCCACACATACCGGCAGATTGCGCTGAGGCATCAAAAGCATCTCCAAGTGTATGAGATAAAACTTGTTCCACAAGTGGACGACATTTACCACAAGAACCTGCGGCTTTCGTACAGCCTTTAACTTCTTCAAAAGTCGTTAACTCTTGTTCTAAAATGGCGTGAACGATTGAACCTTTCGTAACACCATTACATCCACAAATCGTGTCATCCGCACTCATTGTAGCAACGTCAAATTCACTTTCTTCACCAGCTTTGTGAAGAAGGGAAGCTGGTGTATATTCTTGTATATCTTCTTCCTTCTTTAACATGCTAAAGAGACGTGTACCGTCAGCTGTGTCACCATATAAAACGATACCGACGACTTTATTATCACGAATTAATACTTTTTTATAGGAACGTTTACATTCATCAAAGATTGATATTGCTTTCGTTTGATCATCTTCATAAATTTGACCAGCAGAGAATAAATCACAACCTGCAACTTTTAATTGCGTACCGACGATACTGCCCGAATATCCATCAGTTTGTAAATTTGTTATATGTTTTGCTAGTATCGCACCTTGTTCATAAAGAGGAGCAACAAGTCCATATGCGATACCGTCATGCTCTGCACATTCTCCAACTGCATAAATGGACTCATCATTTGTTAGCATATAGTCATTGACTACAATACCGCGATTTACAATTAAACCGGCATCTTTTGCTATTTGCGTATTTGGGCGTATTCCGACAGCCATTACGATTAAATCACAATCTACAACTTCACCATCTTCAAATTGAATGCCCTCAACATGGTCTGTACCAAGAATTTTTACAGTTTTCTTTTCCATTAGAAATTTCATGCCTTGCGCTTCTAAATCTTCGCGCAGAAGAGAAGCTGCTTTCGTATCTAGTTGTTGCTCCATTAAGTTTGGCATTAAATGAACAACATGTAGGTCCATCCCTAAGTCAATAAGACCTCTTGCGGCTTCTAAACCAAGTAACCCACCACCAATGACAACAGCCTTTTTCTTTTCATTAGCGGTATCAATCATAAATTGTGTATCTTCAATTGTTCGAAATCCTGTTACACCAGGGAGAGTGGAACCTTCTACAGGCAAAATAAAAGCACTAGAACCTGTTGCGATAATGAGTTTGTCATATGTAAGAGTACGATTCTTTTCTGTAATAATAATTTTTTCTTCTCGGTTAATACTTTGAACTTTTTCATTTGTATACAAAGTTATTTCGTTTTCTTCATACCAACTGTATTCATTTATAATGATATCTTGCATATTTATTTTGCCTTGTAAAACATGAGAGAGCATAATACGGTTGTAGTTTGGATGAGGTTCATCTCCAAAAATAGTAATCTCATATGAATCACTATCATGTTTTAATATTTCTTCCATACAGCGTATGCCAGCCATACCATTTCCGATCATAACTAAACGTTTTTTCATTTTCGTTTCCCCTTTTTCTGTGAAATGTTGAACAAAGGATTATGTTTTTATTATAGAAAATCAAAAAAGGAAGAGATGTGATGTTTATCACATTTTTATAATGATTCACAAATTGTTAAAATTCGGATTTATTTGAGAGGGATGTGTATAGTCTTTACCAAATGAAAGAGCAGGACATAAGTATGTATACTCATGTCCTGCTCTTTATTTATGCTCTCGTAATGGCACGTGGAAATAAAATATTATTTTCTAAATGAATGTGCTCAAATAAATCAGACTCTAGCGCTTCAAGACGTTGGTAAACAAGTCGATAAGTACCGCAAGCTCCTTCTGGAGGAGTAAAGTCATTTGTAACTTTACGAAGTTCTTTAATAATGTTGCCTGCGTGGTTATGTTCATTTTCCAACTCATCTACTATTTTACGTAATTTCACATAGTTTTCGTCAATTGGATTTTGTTCAAATTCTAAAATTAATGGGAAATCTTCTGTTTCTTCTTTAATTAAATGCTGTTCTAATTCCATCTTTAATTCGTGAAATAGCTTATGAATTTGAGCTAAGTGAGGCTGACTTGCTCCGTGGACGCGTAATACTTTCGTCACATACGGACTTAACTGTGGTAATTCTTCATTTAAATAGCGATGATGCTTATTTATAACATAATCAATCAATTCACGATAAGAAGCATTTTTCCAATCAATTTCAGATTCATTTAATCGTTTCGTATTATGATAAAGCGTATTTAATTCTGTAAGTACTTCTGTTGCTGATAAATTTCTTTCATGAATTGCATCAATAAGTGGTTTATTACCACCACAACAAAAGTCTATTCTATATGATTTAAAAAGATTACTAGCTTTTGGAAATTGTGTAACAATCTCACCGACAATAGAAGTTTCAGTAAATGTATGTTCCATATGAATGCCTCCATAAAGTTTGAATGTAATATCTAAATTAAGAATAGCAATAAATGAAAAACAATGTGGTGATTGAAATCACTTATAATGTGTCAATTTTAAGGATAATCAAATGAGTTTTATAAAAGGAAGAGGGAGAGGGAATTCGTCATAATAGTTTCTGATAATAAAAAAGAAGCTTACTAGAAGCTTCTTTTTTACTACTATTTTTCACATGCAACTCCATCGCCATCACGATCAAGATGTGAGTCATAACCTGGTTGTCCTTTATATAGAGGAGCTTTCCCGGCAGCTCTAACTGCGGCACAATTTTTGTAATATGCACTACTAGTATTTCCTGAAGCAGGTTGTGTTTGAGCTTGCTGTGCTTTTTGCTCTTCTTGTTGCTTACGAGCTTGTTCATCAGCCTGACGTTTTTGCTCTTCTTGTTGCTTACGAGCTTGCTCATCAGCTAGGCGTTTTTGCTCTTCTTGTTGCTTACGAGCTTGCTCATCAGCTAGGCGTTTTTGCTCTTCTTGTTGTTTACGAGCTTGTTCATCGGCTAGACGTTTTTGCTCTTCTTGTTGTTTACGGGCTTGTTCATCAGCCTGACGTTTTTCATCCT
Organism: Bacillus sp. LH1; assembly: GCF_057924895.1. Classification (NCBI taxonomy): domain Bacteria; kingdom Bacillati; phylum Bacillota; class Bacilli; order Caryophanales; family Bacillaceae; genus Bacillus; species Bacillus sp. LH1. Next base: position 2,117,105 of record NZ_CM175007.1, read on the forward strand.
CTTGCTTACGAGCTTGTTCATCGGCTAGACGCTTCTCATCTTCTTGCTTTTGAGTTTTTTCGTCCGCCTCTTTTTTCTTTTCGCTATCTTTCTGTTCTTCATTGTTAGAAGCAACTTTTGTACTAGTTGCTGTCGTTTTTTCAGAAGAAGGATCTGAAATACCTGATAGCGCAACAAAAATGACAAATAATACGGCTGTAATAATAAATTGTTTTTTCGCTACACCTGTTTTCTTAATAACAGATAAGATTGCTAGAACAAGGAAGAATATAAATAGAATGAAACTTAAAGTAGAAAAAAACTCGACGACGGGGTGTTCCGATTTTGTTGTACCGGCCGTTATTAATATAATAGAAATCATAAAAAGAATAACGGTAGGACGTCCATATTGTTTTGCTTTTCCATTTTTCTTAAAGAATGAAATAATACATAAGATTAAAAGAATAAAAGCAATAAAAAATAAAGCTGCACCAATATTACTTAAAATCGTCATTTTCATACCTCCATTTGTAAGATTCTTCTTATTGATTATATAGGAACTTATTGGATATTACACGTTTTATATAAATTTAGAAAGTTAATATTTTTACTAGACTTATAAACATTTATTTTGTATATAAGGAAAAATAGATATATTTCCTATTACGTTTTGAAAGAGATTTCATAAATTATAGTATATCGATTGAAAGGAGGAGATTTGAATGGAATTTCAATTGTTGGTAACTTGTATATTACAAGAAGGTAATGCTTACTTTTTAGTAACGAAGGTAGACGATGTTATTACGTTAAAAGTACCGATTACTGCGGGAGTAGCAGGTTTATTTTTAGCTTTAGGTGTACCAAGATGTTCTTAATTTAAATCTCTATAGTAGAAGGGGAAGGGACATGCCTTCCTTTTCTACTATTACATAATATAATTATGTAAACTTGAATATCATATTTGTGATAGCACGTTTGAAATGGACATGCATATACTATAATGTTTCATTGGATGTTAGCGGTGAAAGGTAGTTTTAATAAGTGCATCCAGTGATGTTTTTAAGTTATGAAAATAAAAGAGGTGCTATTATATATGAAAAGAAAAACATTTGATATTCCAGTTACATTGCGAAGAGAGTGGTTTTTACTAGAGTTAGCTTATTTAACGAAAAAATATGGAATTGAAATTGCAACTAGCAAAATGGATGCTGCACCGTTTTTAAGAGATCAAGTTACAGAATCAAAGATAGGGGAAGGGTTACAATACGATAAATATGATGATGAATATATAATTGAAAATTAAAGGGTAACAACAAAATTAAATTAATTTATAACAAAGTATAAAATAAAGCAGATTCTAAATATAGAATCTGCTTTATTATGAAGTACTTGTAGTCAACTAACCTCTTTCTAGTGTTTTTCCTACATATTTCTCTTGCGTTATTCCAAAAGATTCACGAAGAATGCGAGCATAATCTTTAGATTCTATTGGTCGTTTATTTTTAGTGCCTTTAAAGGTTTCTGTATAATTTTTATTTGTTAATGATATGTGACCATAAGTAGTTAATTTACAAGTGATAGCCCCTTTATTAAAAGGAGATTCTTTATGCTCTACAATCACTTTTTGAATGTTATTCACTTTTTTCTCATCTATTGGATCTATAGTGAAAGCATAGCCTATTTTCCATTCGTTTGAAGGTTCAGATTGTAAGAAACTTGTAGATTCCCCGTTAGCTCCTTTTCTCATTTCTAAAATATGCGTACCTTTTCGAGTATTTCGCTTACGAATTCGATATTCTCCTGTTTGAGAGGAGATGACTTCTCCGTTAAAAGGGACTGGATGTAAAGGGAGATGAGATGCAAAACCTGCATCCACAACATAATCTTTATCCTCATGACTTAATATGATAATGACATGACCATCATCGGGTTTCCATTTATTATCGTACAGATCATAAACAGTACCGGCTACTTTGTATACTTGAAACCCACAATCAATTAAAAAATAATACAATAAGGAGTTTAATTCATAACAAAGTCCACCTCGTTTTTGAATAAGTAACTTTTCTATTAAGTTATCTTTTGAGATATTTTTAATAGTACCAGCCATAATATCAAGATTTTCATAGGGGAGAATCATTCCCATTTTTAAGAGAATTTCATCTAAATCATCAAATGTTATTTCTTTTGCAGGAATTTTTAAGCGTTTAAAAAACTCCTTTTGTAAATTGGTCATCATAAAGTATTCTCCTTTCTTTTTACAGAATTTTCTTCTGCTCACCGATAGGTTAGTACTTCTAAAAAGTTAATTCAAGTGCGCGGAAATTATCATAATATATGTTTCTGGAAATGTGATTTTCTATTCTGAAATTTCAGTTTAATTTTTAATCGTAGGAAAGTCTTATAATATAAGCTCCTTTAAAATTAGTTTGTATTTAATGAAAAGAAAGTACATATCTTTATTATATTTTTAAATAACTAACTAGTAATAAAATGTTTTTTCACTAAAATTTTTTCAAGATTTGTATGCTTTATATAAACAATATTGATTTAAAAAATATCTGGATGTAGCTAAGTTAACAATTATTGAGAAACTTTTTTGTCGTATTCTATCAAAAGGAAGAGGTAGAAACAAAGAGAATAACGAGAGTTAAGGAAGAGGGTATACAACTAGTAACCTTCTAAAAATAGGGCTAACATCTTTTTAAAATAAAAGATTAGCTATTATTAAGGAAGGGAAAATATAAAATATTATAAAGAAAACCTTCTTTCAAAAAAATAGGGGGAGTAATATGCGACTGATGAGAAGATGCGTGGCCTTACTAATTGTATTTTTTATCATGGCTCCAACGATTAGCACAAATGTACAGGCAGAAGTTGTAAAAGAGCTTGGAAAGGGGTTTCCTGATACAGAAGTATTCACACCTGGAGAATGGTTTTTAGGCCAAAAACCTGCTAATTATGATGAGAATAAACCGCCAATTCTCTTTGTACAAGGAAGAAATGGTAATGCTGATAGTTGGTATGGAAAGACAGTATATCATGATATAAATGATATGTATGATTATGCTTTAAAAGCAGGCTATCAAACAGTGTTTATACAATTGTATGATGCAGCGGGGAAAGGTTCGGCTAGTCAGTGGGATAACGGAAAATTGTTGGCACAAAAACTTGAAGAAATATATAATCATTTCGGTAAGAAAGTTAATATTGTAGCGCATAGTAAAGGTGGAATTGATACACAAGCTGCATTAGTTGAATATGGTGCGAATCGATTTGTTGGAAATGTTATTACACTTGCTACACCGCATCACGGCTCAAATTTAGCAGATTTGTCATATAGTTGGTGGGCAGGGTGGCTTGCTTCTATATTAGGTCAAAAAGATGATGGTACGTACTCGTTACAAATAGGTGAAATGGCAAAGTTTCGTTCAATAATAGATAACAACCCAGCAGCTAAATTAAACCGTTACTATACGGCTACTGGAACTAGCTGGGGGCCAACATTTTCTGCATTATCTATGGGTGGGTTATATTTATCATCGTACGGTTCAAATGATGGACTAGTAAATGAATGGAGTGCCAAGCTATCGTACGGTACACATTTATTTACAGATTCCAGATTTGATCATGACAATATAAGAAAAGGATCAGCTGTTTTTGCACGAATTGAACCATATTTACGTACGACAAATGTGGGATTACCAGCTTTAGTAGCATCCAGCACTAGTTCAAATGAAAATCTAGAACAATTAAATACAACTTCAAATCAAAATATTTTAGGAGGCGAATTACCACAAAATCAGTGGATAGAGCAAAGTATTTCTGTTGATAAAAAGGCTGAAGGAATAGTTTCTGTACTAACTGCTTCTTCTGATGTTGAAGTACAAATGGTATCTCCAAAAGGAAAAATCTATGCAAATAAAGATAGCGCTATAACTACTAGTGAAGGCGAATCTTTCTTTAATGGGGCGACAATTAGAACATTTAAGTTTGATAAATTGGAAGTAGGCGAATGGAAAATCAAAATGATGGCGAAGCAGTCGAAAGATGCATATTTAGTTGTAAGCGATTACAAGGATGGCGCGCCATTTGTTCTTCAAATGCCTACAAAAGTTAAAGTAAATAAACCTGAGTATAAACTGAAAAAATCACCTGTAGCACCTGAAATGAAAGGGGATCTTTCCATAACAGTAAGAGTCGTTAATAAAGAAGGTAAGTTAGTCTCTGAATTTAATGAATTACAAAATGTTAATACGAATACATTTACAGGTGCTTTGAAAGATATAAAACAACCGGGAGTATATAACGTTACGATGGATATAAAAGGGATGAATAAAGAAGGAAAATCATATAATCGTACGATTGTTAAGTCGGTTTATGTAGAGAAATAAGGAAGAATAAATAAGTATAATAAAAAAGTGCAGAAATCTTGTGTTAGAAAGAATTCTGCACTTTTTTTGCGTGATGAAAGATAATAAAAGTCGAAGAAAACTGTTATTCAATAAAAAAAGGTGCTGAAATAGCATCTGAATGTAAAGAAATAATATTAACTTAGTTTTGTAACTGTTAATTCAACTGAATTTATACCATTGTCACAAGTTACAATACTTTGACGATTAAAACCACTATTATTTCTAAGTTGAAGAGTTGAATTAGCAGGCACTGTAACAATCGTTTCGCCAACGAGTTGAAGACATTCGTTATTTGATGAAGTATTCATTTGAATAGCGAAGTCACCTTGACTATTAGCAAGTGGATTGTTATTTAAAAATATAGTTATGACTGGGATATGTGGAAATACAGGATTTAAAGTAGTATTAATACTGGAAATGAACGAAACTCTATAATCACCAAATTGTCTAAAGTGTATAGTAGTAGGATTTAGTAAGGAAACGCCTCCTGCTAAAGGTCCAACGTGATTAAATGGAAAAGGATCGCCAAAAGGAACAGTTATAAATTCAGTTTGCCAAAAAGTTCCGTATGCAGGACAGCTGCGTTTATGTGAATGGTCACATGAACATTTTTTATACGAGTTTGAAGAATGATAGTATGAACCCAATATATTACCTCCTATTCTTAATAAATTTAAACCACATAGTAGTTTATGAAGGTGAATCACAATTGGCGTGTATGCTTGTACTATAAAAGGAGATAGATGTGGAATATAAAGTGGTCAAATGATGAAATGTAGTATTTGGGTATTACCTGTAACACCTTTTGAAGATGATAAGGTTCATAATTTGATAGAAAAATAAATGGAATTTCTAAATAGATTGAAGTAACGAGGAAACGTTTATCCCGCTATTTTCCGAGCAGTAAGACTCCCATCTCAAAATTCAGCGAAAGCAAAGAAGTTAGGTGGGGATGAACAAAACCCCCACTCATTAAAGTTTCACTTTACTATATTAATTTCATCTGACAAACAGCAATATTATCTTTCGCTGTATGGATGTTATCATTTGGTGAAGTTATGGCATTTAACTGTATGTATATTAGGTTATTCAGTTTATTTTTTTATTTGCGTAGCTGAGCAGGAAGAAGTCAGAAAATATAGAATAATGTACATATGAAGCATCGTTTGTTTTTGGTGTGAATAGTAATTAAAGATACGCTAAAATATTTAAAATTGTAACGAAAGAGAGATTAAATAATAGAGGGAGCAACTTACATGGAAAATATATTAAAGGTATCTTCAAAATCAAGCCCAAATTCAGTCGCGGGTGCAATAGCGGGTGTACTAAGAACAAGTGGTAATGTGGAAATTCAAGCGATTGGGGCTGGAGCTATAAATCAAGCGATTAAAGCAATTGCGATTGCAAGAGGGTTCGTCGCTCCAAGTGGTATTGACTTAGCCTTCGTACCAGCATTTCAAGAGATTTCTATCAATAATGAAGAAAGAACAGCGATTAAATTAATTGTAGGTCCTAGAAAGAAAAGGTCTTAGTAGAAGAGAGTGTTACTATAAGGGGAAAAGACCAATAGACTTCCCATGTTAGATACGTTATTTTATGTAACCGATCCTTGGGTGTGGACATGACATTATGCCGGACACATGTCTGTTAAGTTCTCCTTAAACTTAGCGAGTGTTCTAGATACTTAAAAATGCCAAATCCTTTATGATATAAGGGATTTGGCATTTTTGATGTTTTTAAAAATAAACAACCCTAAAACTGCTCATTTAGAAGTTTTAGTTTTAGTTTTAGTAGCGGCCATTGAACGTTTTTATGATAGTTTACCTGATAAATAGAAGAGTTTACCAATGAAAAGTAACTGGGGGATTCAAAAAATGAATCAAACTATTTTAGAGAAAGTCCTAAAATTTCGGGATGATAGGAACTGGAAGCAGTTCCACAATCCTAAAGATTTAGCTATTTCTCTTTCTTTAGAGGCGAGTGAGTTGTTGGAGAATTTTCAGTGGAAAAGCAGTGAGGAAGCTGTAGAAACAAAAAAAGAAGACATGAAAGATGAGTTGGCAGATCAATTGGATATTGACTTAGAAGAGATTATTATAAACAAAATAGAAAAAATAATAAAAAATATCCAGTAGAGAAATCTCGAGACTCTAAAAAGAAATATAATGAAATTTAAAAAAGGTGGAATTAAATATGTTATATCTTTTTACTGCAAGTAAAGATAGTGCTATAAAAAATTTGGAAGCTACTATTGAAAAAACATATCCTATTTCTACATGTTTAGCAGATTTAGATGCCGATACAGTAACTAAACTTAAAGATAATGAATTACATGAGAATGTATGTATGTGGGGAGCAACTCCTGGTTCTTCAAATGTTGATAGATGGGAAAAGTTAAAAGAGGGTGACGGGATTTTAGCGTATTCTAAAGGGGAATTTAAGTTTTTCGGGACAATTTTTGCTAAGACTCATAACCCAGATGTGGCTAGAAAAATTTAGAAAACAAACGATAATGATGAAACTTGGGAATACATCTATTTTATTAAGGACCTAAAACCTGTAAACATTAAAGCAATCGAATTCGCAGCTTTCTTTGGCTACAAATTGAACCATACACCACAAGGATTTACTAATATTGATTCGGATTTTAGTAAAGTAAAGATTGCAGAAGAAGAGAAATCGGAAAATCGAAAAAAACTAAAATGGAATCTGGTAGGGAAGTATGGCCTCGTGATCCGAAAAAAGCTAAACAAGCTATTAAACAGGCAGAATTTAAATGTGAAATAGATGACACACATGAAACATTTGTATCGGAAGCCAGCCGAAAAAATTATATGGAGGCCCATCATCTAATACCGTTAAGAATGCAACATGATTTTGAAAATAGTTTAGATGTTGTTGGAAATATAGTTAGTATATGTCCGAACTGTCATAGGTTGATTCATTATAGAAGAGACAAAGATAAGAAAAAAGTTTTAGAACTTCTCTTTGAATAAAGAAAAGATTCTTTGAAGAAGTTCGGTATTGAGGTATTTCTCAAAGAACTATTTGGATACTATGGAATTCTAAAATAAGAATATTCATAGCTATACGGAAGGTAGAATGTTTCATACTTAAACATAGGTATTATTGTGATGGAAATTTAAATTTCGTCATTTGAAAGTATCAATAATTTGTATTATTTTTATAGGGTTATATATTTTTCTTTTGCTCTGCTGTATAGCAGAGCTCTTTTTTTGTCGTACAAAAGCCACCTATATATGTGAAGTGCACCCCAATTGTTAGGCTGTGTCTAACAATTGGGGTGCACTTCAGTCCTGTCGGGCGGCTTCTTTTAATTTATATTCACCAATTCATCAAACTTAAACTTAGTATTCAAACCAAAAGCATCTGTACAATATATAGTTTTCGTCATCGGTTCAATATGTAATACATTTATGTACATGTCTTGCACCATTCCATCACGATAGTATGAGATATGTATTTCTTCTTCCTCGTGAAAAGATTGCATTAACGCTCTTTCTATTCGTTCCATAGTATCTTGTGTTAAAAAAGGTTTAGGTACTTTATATTGTTCCTCAAACATTCTATGTATTTCCTCGTATTGCTCCGGTATTGAAGCAAACGGTTAACTCTACTATAATAAAAAGCGAATAGTATGTTTAATATACGAGCCTATTATTCTTTTTTATCACATTATATAATGATTAACTATATGTTAGTAATTTAGTATGTTATGTTTAAAATGTAAGGTGGGTTTTGTAACCGGAGGATAACTTCTATAAGGTAGGTGTAAAAATAATTGTAAGATTCAGTATGAAATCTAGAGGAGGAATTCTATGCGTGTACAAGAGATTTTGCTTGAGAACAGTAAGAAATATATGCTAATTGATGAAAAAGGGATTCCGATTGTTCCAGTAGTAAAGTATCTCAAATATTTGGACAGTACAGGTAAAAGTAGGAATACTCAAAAGACATACTGTTATGCCTTAAAACAATATTTTTTATATTTAAGAGAAACCGAGAAAAATTACAAAGAAATAAAACTAGAAGACTTAGCAGATTTTGTTGGTTGGTTACGTCATCCGTATACTAGTTTACATGTAGCATCTATTACTCCTGTGAAATCAAAAAAGACTGAAAAAACAGTAAACTTAACCGTTACTGCTGTTACAAATTTCTATGATTATTTATACCGTAACGAAGAAATATCAAAAGACATGAATGAAAAACTAATGCGTCAGATTTATGCAGGAGGAAGAACACGATATAAGAGTTTTCTACATCATATTAATAAGAATAAGCCCTCTATTCGGAATGTATTAAAAGTAAAAGAGCCTCGTAAAAGAATTCAAATACTAACAAAAGAGCAAGTGCGACAAACTTTCACAGCTACTACAAATATACGAGATGCTTTTCTTATTCAACTTTTGTTTGAAACGGGATTACGTATTGGAGAGGCTCTTTCTCTATATTTGGAAGACTTTATATTTGACTACAAAAAAGGACATCGGATTCGCTTGAGGGATCGAGGAGAATTAGAGAATGGTGCAAAGCTCAAAACAGGAGAACGAGAGATATTTGTATCACAACACCTTATGGATTTGTATGATGATTATCTATATGAAATTATTGATGAACTGGATATTGAAACAAACTTTGTCTTTATTAAGCTACGTGGAAGAAATATGGGTAGACCTATGAATTATAGCGATGTAGAATCCCTCTTTAAACGATTGCGAAAGAAAACAAAAATTGATATTCATCCTCACTTGTTACGACATACACATGCCACCATATACTACCAAGAGACAAAGGACATCAAACAAGTACAAGAGAGACTAGGACATGCTCAAATTCAAACAACAATGAATTTGTATCTCCATCCTTCGGACGAAGATATCCGTAAGGATTGGGAAAAAGCACAATATGCATTTAAAATCGATGAAAAAAGCTGAAGGTGGTAAATATGAAGCGAAAACGACAAATAAATATAGGAGAAGTAAATTTTCATGAACGATTGAAGTATGAGCTTTCTAGTTATATAGAAAAAACAATCCAATCTGATGGATCTGTTACCACTAACCGTGTGGACAATCCCTATTTTTTAATGAATAACAATTGGAATATCAAATTTTTAAAAAGTATCCCTCAATTTCGGAAAATGGCGGATAATTACAAGGGGAAACGTCGAAATGTACATTTTCGAATAAATAGTCCAACTGTTAATCTTGAAATAAAATATGTATGGTATCAAAAATTATTCAAAGAACAGTGGGCACTAAGTAGCGGTTTTAATCAAAAAGCCGCACTTTTAACGAAATTATCCATTTTTCTTAACGAAAAGTACCCTTACCTTCCCTCTTTATTTGATTTGGATATGGAGAGGGCTGAACGGGAATGGTTGTTTTGGTTAGAACAACATGGAATTCCCACAACAAAGACATCAAAGACCACAATGTTCGACGAATATACACATAAATCCCCCGCAGCAACCTATTTTCGTATCATTCATTCCAACTTCTTGGTGTTAGCAGATTCGCGTAATGAATGGGAAAAAGATCGTTGGGATGTACGGATATTACATAGCCAATATGGGATATACTACAGCAAAAGTTTAACCGCACATTTTCTTGATTTTACTGGAATAGAACCAATGAAAATAAGACATAGTACCAAAAAGTATATTAAGCAACGTTTAATGGGACGACAAGATCTTTCATTCGCTACAGCAAGAGTTTATTCAAGAACTTTAACTAAATTTTTTTCTTTCATATTTTCATTAGAACCAACATGGAATGATTTGAAAGGTCTCAAACGATCTCACATGGAGCTATATATTCAATGGTTTCATGAAGATACCAAAAATAAAAAAATTGAAAATCCAGAAAGATATATATCAGAAGGTTTAAAGATTATCAGTAAGTTTTTAGGAGATATTCAAAAATACGAATACGACATTGCCCCAACTACAAATGTAAGATTATTAATTTTCCCAGGAGATAAACCAAAAGTGAAAAAAAAGCCCTATGGGCAAATTGATTATATTCCTGACTTTGTACTGGAACAATTATTCGCTCATCTTAACGAACTACATAAAGACATCATACCGGTGGTATGGGTAGCGTTTAAAACAGGCCTTCGCATTTCAGATGTATTAGAACTTACAACAGATTGCCTTGTACAATTGAATGGTAAATATTCTATTGTAACTGATATTGAAAAAACGTTTGTACAAGGTCATCGAATCCCAATTGATGAGGAGCTCGCAAAAATTCTTTCGGTTTTAATTTCAAATTCCAAAGAAAATAGCACACAAGATAATAATCCAGAAAAATACATTTTTGTACGATATCAAGGGATACGAAAAGGTAAGCCTTATACACAAGCATGGATTCGAAAACATTTGAATGAATTAGCAAAAAAGAAAAATATTGTAGATGAAAATGGTGATATCTTTCGTTTTAAGACCCACCAATTTCGTCATACGTATGCTGTAAAGTTATTGAATGGAGGTGCAGATATTTTAACGGTACAGGAATTACTTGCTCATGCTTCCCCCGAAATGACTTTACGATATGCTAAGCTATTAGATGAAACTAAACGAAAAGCATTCGAATCTGTTATAAATCAAGGAGTCTTCAGCTTTGACTTGAACGGTGAGGTACAAAAAATTAATGCTGGTGAAGATATTCCTAAGGATATATTACAAGCACTCTGGCAAGAGCATAAACTAAATGCAATGGATAATCCTTATGGAACGTGTCATGCACGATTAAAAGGAGATTGTCCACATATGGAAGCTCCACCTTGTTTGACATGCAATAGTGGTAGCCCTTGCAAAGACTTGGCTATTGGATTTTCAGAACTGGATATTGAAAAATATGAGTTACACATAAAAACAACAGCAAGAGCTGTAGAAGTAGCTAAACAGCATAATCGTGAAGATATGATTGAAAAGCATGAACGAAATTTACACCGATATCAAAGGATTTTAAACAATATTCGAGAAGGGAATATTATATTTGGTCGACAAAATCGCATAAAACGAAAGTATGGTGTGAAACATGACTAGTTATGATCGTACAGAGCAGTTAAAAGCAATTCATGCATCCAGAAAGGCAATTACTTCTCAAAAGGTTGATGAAGCGATTCAAAGGCTCTTACGAGCCAATCAGAATATTAATTTTAATAGCGTAGCAAATGAGGCAGGTATCGCTAAAGCAACCCTGTATAATAATCAGAAATTTCGTAAACGAATTGAAATCCTACGCCAACAACAAGCGAAAATCCTTACATCGAAACAAATAAAACGTGAGATAAGTGATAGCAATAGAGATGTAATTATTGAATCGTTGAAGCGAAGACTGAAAAAAATGGAAGAAGAAAATAAACAACTGAGAAATCAACTAAAGGTGGCATACGGAGATATATATAAACAGATATAAAAAGATAAAGAGATTTTATTTTTAAAGCACATTTACGAAACTCAGATTTAATTATAATACTTATTTCATACTAGAAATTCTACTATTAGTTAAATCTTTATAGGGTCATATTATTTTATTTCATAATTCGAATACCTTTATTAATATTAGCCCTAATTTTATTTGTGTTTAAATTTCTTGAATAACATATACTGTAACGAAAATATTATATTTTTTACAATGTTTTGTACCTATCATTGTCTTTTGATGAAATTTAGTTTTCGTCAAAAGACAGTTGAAATTTAGTTTTCGTCAAAAGACAGTTGAAATTTTAAGGGATGATTTAAAAATGAATAGATGGCTTGCTTTAGAATTAGAAAAACTTGTAGAAATTAACAAAACTCCTCATTCTGCAAAATGGCAAACTACGCCACCTTTTTGTTTATTTAATTATGATGGAAAATTATTAACCTTAGCAGGTAACACTAAGAAAGGCCAATTTACTACTCCTTTTTTTATAGTCAAAGCAGTAGATACTAAAAAAAATTGTGCCTTGCTGGAATTATTATTTCCATTTCCGATTATAGAAAATAAACACAACCAAAAATTTCCGCTAAATAAATTTTGCTGTGTGAAAAAATTATTCCATACAAAAAGTAAATTATTTGTAAATCTTGCTGACTTTTGTGGTTTGACTTTTGTAGAAATTCCAGTTTTCGATTATTTGACAAAATCAAGAATGATAAAAGATAGCTTTTGTTTAGCTTTTTGTTTATTACAAAATTGTCCACCTCAAAACATATGGGAAACAAGCAAAAAACATCTAAATAATATTACCACTATAACAAGTTCTTATAACTATGGAACAGATTCAGAATTACAAATGTTTTTATATACTAAAACCAAAACTTATAAAATGTTTATCCCGAAAGGACATTGTCAATCTCTTACTATATCAGATTTGAAATATATTGAAATTCTCACTCCACAAAAATTTGTCGCGGGTACTATACAAATACAACTTAATTATTGTTATAAGGAAAAATACTATTTCTAAAAACATAACAATTACAAATTATTGTAATTGTTATGTTTTTTATTTTATCCATGTCCACAATCTAAAAAAGGACATACACTATTAATAAATTAATTGGACTATTCATTAAAAAGGAGCGTTTATAAATTGGCAAATAGACTAAATTTCACTGGACCACTTGGATGTTGTGGTATTAGTGGGAAAACAGGCCCCACTGGACCAACAGGTCCTACTGGAGTAACGGGTTCCACTGGACCAACAGGTCCTACTGGAGCAACAGGTTTCACTGGACCAACAGGTCCTACTGGAGCAACAGGTCCTACCGGAGCAACAGGCCCTACTGGAGCAACAGGTCCTACCGGAGCAACAGGCCCTACTGGAGCAACAGGCCCTACTGGACCAACAGGTCCTACTGGAGCAACAGGTTTCACTGGACCAACAGGTCCTACTGGAGCAACAGGTCCTACTGGAGCAACAGGTCCTACCGGAGCAACAGGCCCTACTGGAGCAACAGGTCCTACCGGAGCAACAGGCCCTACTGGAGCAACAGGTCCTACCGGAGCAACAGGTCCTACCGGAGCAACAGGTCCTACCGGAGCGACAGGTCCTACCGGAGCAACAGGTTTCACTGGACCAACAGGTCCTACTGGAGCAACAGGTCCTACCGGAGCAACAGGTCCTACTGGAGCAACAGGTCCTACCGGAGCAACAGGCCCTACTGGAGCAACAGGTCCTACCGGAGCAACAGGTTCCACTGGACCAACAGTAACCACTAACTCCATGTTTGCCTCTAATACAATTGGTAGCGTTATTAATGTCGCTTTAGGTAGCGCTACGAGTATTCCTCTTCCTAATAATCAAAACTTAGATGGTTTTACAGTCAATGGTACAAATACCACTTTTACAGTGCCTCAATCAGGGAGATATTATATTACTTATCAAATTAATACTACAGCTGCAGTAGGTATTGGTGCTGGTTCAAGAATTTTATTAAACAATACTACTCCTATTCCTGCTTCTATATTAAGACCAGCTCTAAGTGTATCCGCTTTTAACAATGATGTTATAGTTAATTTAAATGCTGGAGATACAATCCAATTACAATTATTTAGTAGTATTCTTTTAGTTGCTACACTTCTGTCGATTGGAGGATCGGTTGGAGCTGCCTTAACAATCATTAGGGTTTCGTAATATGTATCTCTAACAAAACTTCTTTTAAACCGTAAATTTAATTGTCCAAACAAAATAGAAAAATCAAACATATAATAGTGTATCTTGTTCATAAATTTAGGAGGGGTTCATGTTGGCGCAAATAGGAAATTGCTGCACTGAACAATTATGCTGTGTAAATGATGCTGTATGTTGCACTATTATTTTAGATGATACCGGTGGTACCGCTTTACCTATTTGGGATGATGCTACTACTTTTGTAATAAATGGGACAATTATGGTGGAAAATAACGGAACAGTTGGAGTTGGACCAACAGCTGCTCTCACTGTAAACGGAACAGCTGTTGGAGGATTTGTAGTTGCACCAGGTGAATGTAGATCCATTACGATGAATGATATAAATTCCATTGCAATTGTGGGAGCCGGAACAGGTACATCTAGTGTTAAAATTTCTTTCTCGATAAATTATAAATTCTAATATAATGAGAGATAAAAGATGATACATGTTAGTCATGACTAACATGTATCATCTTTTAATTTTCGTGACTTTTAACAAATTAGGTCTTGATAACGAATGGATTCCATTTCACCATACCTCTTCCACGTACTACAGGAAAGCCGTTATATTCCATGATGTAATACCTCACGTTTGTTTTTTTAACTCCACTACAAACAAACGTGTGTTCTTTTTTGGTTTGAAATGGGACCATTTTGTTAACATGAATATTCAAAAATAATTTTTTCAAGTTAGAATATTCAAAAACTTATTTATGCAAACAAGCATGTCATGATAACATTTAACAAAAGGGGGTAGAAGTAGATGAGTGTTGACATTATTTCTAAAGAAGAAATCACAAAATTATTAAACGACTGGTATCAAGCTATGATTTCACAACGTGTATTACAGTCTCAGAAAATAAAAGAAGATATTGCAAATAAAATCAATAATATTAAGGAAGACCAAACAATATTAGTCTACTACGCTTTATTGAATGCACGGTATAAACTGCTAATTCGGGATATGGATAGTACAAAAGATATTCTGGACAAAATCGAGCCTTTACCAGAGTCTACAGAGACATTTTTAGAGTACTATCATCATTTATTTAAAGCAATTTACGCTATTAATAAAGCAAACCATAGTGAAGCAAGAATGCAATTTGAAAAAGCTGAAACGTTTTTAGAGTACATGCATGATGAAATTGAAAAAGCTGAATTTAATTATTGGCTTGCAGTCCATTACTATCACGTATTAAAACCGATCCTAGCAGTTCAATTTGCTACAAAGGCGAATGAAGTATTTTCAATTAGTCCAGGGTATGAATTAAAAACTGCAGCATGCTTAAATACTTTAGGAATGGCACACATTCGACTAAATGAATTCGAAAGTGCAGAGGAATATTTACTTTCAGCACTAGGTACCTTCCAAAAATCTAATGATGAACTTCTTATTAAACGAGTTAAGCATAATTTAGGACTTTTATACGCAAGTCAAAACATGCCAGAGTTAGCAATTAAACACTTAGAGGATTCATTAGAAAATAACGCTAAAACTATGTTTCTTTTAGCAAGAGAACATTTTAAGTTAGGTTATAGTCATATCGCTAATGAATATATTGAGAATGGCTATAAGATTAGCGACTTATGTTATCGTCATCATTTCCGAATTTTAAAAGCAGTACATAACTATGTACCGCAAGAAGAATTAGAAAATGTGGTTATAGAAGGTATTTCGTATTTTGAAAAAGAAGAATTATATGATTGGGTAAAAGAATATGCTTCTCTTTTAGGTGAAATATTCTATGGTTCAGAAAATCATAGAAAAGCAAGCAAGTATTTGCACATCGCTTTAGATGCAGACAAAAAGAGCATAGAAAGAAGGGCGCTAAAATGAAAAAAGCAATCTTATTAATGATGATGTTATCCGCTGTTTTTACTTTTGGTCTTACTAATGCAAAAGACATACCACAAAACGAAGCAATTGAAGTGTTTATGGATCATGGAGAACATATTTAAAACCTAAGGAAGAGGGCGCTTATAGTGTCCTCTTTTTAATATCTATTATTTATATGATGAGGTTGCAGGTACGTCTTTTGGTTATTGTTTGATAAACGTAAGATGTTTCTAAAAATGTGTATACAAAGGTGTATTTTTGTACTGTATATGTTCACGTACTATATAAAAAGTATGAAAATCTATAAAAATAATTATTTCAATAAAATTTGTTTTAGATATTAAAAAGTGCCAAAACCCTTGTGGTATAAGGGGTTTGGCACTTTTGTGTTTTTTATATTTTATCAAATAAACAACCCTAAAACTGCTCATTCTTCTCCCAAGATTCAACGATATAATGTGCAATCGTCGGATTGAAGCCTTTACCAACTAAAAACATAATCGCAGCAACTTCTGTTAATGCGTGTTCGTGTGATGTATGTTTTGCTTCATTTAAACCGTAATCTACCCATGGTTTTACGAAATCTAGTACAGGTTTCTTGAAAGGTAAAAATTGTGTACCGACAACTTGTTGAATTTGTTGTTGTGTTGGTTCAGTAATTGGTCCAGGTGGTAAGATTTGTGGTTGTGTAATGTCTAGTGTTGGTCCGGGCGGTAAAATTTGTGGCTGAGTTGGATCTATTGTTGGTGGTTTAGGTGGTGAGACACGTGCGTCGTAGTTTGGTTGATACATTTGTTGTTGATATTGCGGTTGTTGTGGTTGAGTTGTGTATGGGTTTTGTGGTGCTGCATATGGATTTTGTTGATATTGTTGTTCTTGGTTTTGTGGTGTTGCATATGGATTTTGTTGATATTGTTGTTCTTGGTTTTGTGGTATTACATATGGATTTTGAGGATATCGCTGTTCTTGATTTTGTGGTGCTGCATATGGATTTTGAGGATATTCATAATTTGGACGTGTGTCATATGGATTTTGTTGAAATTCAGTTTCTTGGTTTTGCGTTGTTGCATATGGGTTTTCGTCATATTGTTGCTCTTGCTGTTGTAACTCTTGTTCTTCGTATTGTTCTGTGTATCTCTGTTCTTGTTGTTGAGGATACAATGGTTGCCTTGGATAAGGCGGTTGATTATTATAGAACATGTTTATTCCTCCTTCATGATGATGCCTACCACCTAGTGTATGGGCGGACAAGAAAATATGTGATGAAAAAATGCGGGCGTGTTACAATAAGTAACTGGGTGAAGATAAAATGACAAAACAAGAAAAAATTCAAAAAACAATTACTTTTGTAAAACATATTTTAGAAAAAGATGCGAGTGGGCATGATTGGTATCATATTGAACGTGTACATAAAATGGCGATTTCTTTATCTGAGCAAGAAGGTGGAAATCGTTTTATAATTGAAATGGCAGCATTACTTCACGATGTGGCAGATGAAAAGCTAAATGAAAGTGAAGAAGCAGGAATGAAAAAAGTTTCTGATTGGTTAGAAGGGCTACGTGTTGAAGAAGAGGAAAGTAAACATATTCTTCATATCATCGCCAATATGTCTTATAAAGGTGGCCATGGCGGCACAGTAGAGTCACTTGAAGGGAAAATTGTTCAAGATGCGGATCGTTTAGATGCTCTTGGTGCAATAGGAATTGCTCGTACATTTGCATATGGTGGGGCGAAAGGGAGATTAATGTATGACCCAACTATTCCGCCGCGTGAAGAAATGACGAAAGAAGAGTATAGAAAAAATAATGATCCATCTTTAAATCATTTTTATGAAAAACTTTTGAAATTAAAAGATTTAATGAATACGAATGCAGCAAAACAAGAGGCTGAAATTCGTCATCGTTATATGGAACAGTTTATTGAACAATTTATGAAAGAGTGGAATGCACAAATATGAAAATGTTAACTGTGGAGAACTTATCAAAATCATATGGAGAAAAGCCGTTATTTGATGGATTATCATGTAGTATTACAGAAGGACAACGTGTCGGAATTATTGGTGTAAACGGAACTGGTAAATCGACATTATTAAAAATTATTGCAGGATTAGAAGCTCCTGATACAGGTGATATGACGCATTCACGTGGGTATACAATTAGTTATTTATCACAGCAACCAGAGTTTGATGAAAAACTGACAGTATTAGAGCAAGTGTTCCATGGTGATACACCTTTAATTCGTCTTCTTCGTGATTATGAAAAAGCACTATTAAATATTGAAAAAGATCCAAGTAATGAAAAAGTACAGGAACAATTATTTGCAGTGCAGCAACGTATGGACGCAATGAGTGCATGGGAAGCAAATGCAAATGCGAAGTCTCTTTTAACGAAATTAGGAATTACGGACTTCACTGCAATTGTTGGGAATTTATCTGGTGGACAGAAAAAACGTATTGCAATGGCACAATGTTTTATTGAAACACCGGATTTATTAATTTTAGACGAGCCTACGAACCATCTTGACCATGAGACAGTTGAATGGTTAGAAGAATATTTAGCGAGATATACAGGTTCGGTATTACTTGTAACCCATGATCGTTATTTCTTAGATCGTGTGACGAATCGTATTTTTGAATTAGATAATGGTAAACTATATAGCTACGAAGGAAACTATAGTACATTTTTAGAAGCGAAAGCACTTCGTGAAGAGCAAGAATTGGCACAAGAATCGAAACGCCAAAATTTATATCGTCGTGAACTTGCTTGGATTCGTCGTGGTGCAAAAGCCCGTTCTACGAAACAAAAGGCGCGTATTCAGCGTTTTGATGAGCTAAAGGCACAAGAAGGACCAGCTGCAAAACAGTCAGTTGATATTGCACTAAGCGGAAGTCGTCTAGGAAAGAAAGTACTTGAGTTAAAAGATGTAACGAAAAAATTTGGCGATAAGACGGTATTACATAATTTTAATCATATTGTGAAACCGGGTGATCGTATCGGAATTATTGGGGCGAATGGAAGTGGGAAATCTTCCCTATTAAATATGCTTGCAGGTAAGTTATCTCCTGATAGTGGTGAAGTGGAAGTAGGACAAACTGTAAAAGTTGCTTATTATACGCAAGAAAATGAAGAGATGAATTTAAATCAGCGTATGATTGAATACATTAAAGAGATTGCAGAAGTTATTCATACGACAGATGGAAAAGTAATTGGTGCATCTCAAATGTTAGAACGTTTCTTATTCCCGACACATTCACATGGTACACCACTTGGTAAACTATCTGGTGGTGAAAGAAGACGTTTATATTTATTACGTATTTTAATGGGAGAACCAAACGTACTTTTACTTGATGAACCTACGAACGATCTAGATACACAAACATTAACAGTACTAGAAGATTATTTAGAAGATTTCCCAGGTGTCGTTTTAACTGTATCGCATGACCGTTACTTCTTAGATAAAGTAGTAGATGAACTGTTCATCTTTACTGGCGGAGGCGAAGTGCGTGAGTTTCTAGGTAGTTATACAGATTATTTAGAAATGGAAAAAACGAGAGAACTTATGGAGAAAGCGGAAGTTCAAAAAGAGAAAAAAGTTGTAGAAGAAGCTCCAAAACAACAACGTAAACGTAAACTTTCATACAATGAACAGCGTGAATGGGAAACGATTGAAGATACAATTGCCGAACTTGAAGAGAAAATTGAGTCAATTGGAGAAGAACTTGCGAAAGTTGGATCTGACTTCACAAAGGCACAAGAATTATCTGAAGCACAGCAGAAAACAGAAGAAGAGCTAGAAAAAAAGATGGAAAGATGGAGTGAACTATCAGACATCGTTGAAGGATTAAAATAAAAACAAGCTGCATATATTGAAAAGTAAAGAGAAAAACTTTACACTATTGGTAGAACCTATTTTAGGAGGGAAAAAATGAGAACATCTAATCCAATGTTGAAAAAAGAGGCATTCCGTAAAGAGGGAGCAAGTGCTTCTGCGATGACGATTGGCGGAACAGTAGGCAAAACGTTCATTATGCTTATCTTGCTACTTGCAACGTCTGTCTATTCATACATACAGATGATGCAGGGGACGATGAAGATGCCAGTATTAATTGGTGCTTTAATCGTTGCGGCAATCATCGCATTTGCGTCTATGTTCTTCCCGCGTATTTCACCTTTTGGTGCACCAATCTATGCAGCGGTAGAAGGGGTTGTGTTAGGAAGTATTTCAGCAGTTTATACAATGAAATTTGGCGATTCTATCGTTTTAAATGCTGTATTACTAACAATCTCAATTCTATTTGCAATGTTAGTGTTATATGCAACACGCGTAGTAAAAGTAACGGATAAATTCCGTACAGGCGTGATGGCAGCAACACTTGGAATTATGGTTATGTATTTAGTCGTATTTCTACTAAATATGTTTGGTGTAACTGTTCCATACATTCACCAAGGTGGTACAATCGGTATTATTATTAGTGCAGTTGTTATTGTAGTTGCTGCATTAAACTTATTACTAGATTTCGATTTAATCGAAAATGGTGTACGTAGTCAAGCTCCGAAATATATGGAGTGGTATACTGCGATGGGACTAATGCTTACATTAGTATGGTTATACTTAGAAATTCTTCGTTTCGTTTCGTACTTTACGAAAAATGACTAATAAAAAAATCCTGCATGAAAAATGCAGGATTTTTTTATTTTCAAAGATATATTGAATGTATGGTATAATATGGATGATAGCAACTTGAAGTGAAGGAGATGGAATATGATGAAAGAGAAGAAGGGGATTATGAAAAAACTATTTTCTAAAAGTTTTTTCATAGAACTAGATGAAGCTTTAACGTATCCATCATCAAAAGTTATTACTTCAGCGATTGAAGGATATGCAACTGAATGCAATGAAAGACTAAAATTTGAGAGTAAAGTTAAACCGATTACTTTCTACTTAGAAAATGCAATGTACCGTGCTGAAATAAAGATGGCTCGCGGAGGATATTACATATCTTGTACTGAAGTGTAATAAATTTTGAAACCATACATGTTTGAACTATGTATGGTTTCTTTTTTTGTTTTGTAAGGTCTAAAATAATACTTTTTACTTACGGATATATCATTTTGTGCTTTTTACCATTCAAACATTTCTCCTTACAATGAAGAAAAACATGTGAGGTGGTATAACTTATGATGAATCGAGTTGTATTAATCGGTAGATTGACAAAGGAGCCAGAATTATACTACACAAAACAAGGCGTCGCTTATGCACGAATATGTGTTGCGGTGAATAGAGGATTTCGAAATAGTTTAGGTGAACAACAAGTCGATTTTATTAATTGTGTCGTTTGGCGCAAATCGGCTGAGAATGTAACTGAATATTGTAAAAAGGGATCACTCGTTGGGATTACAGGGCGTATTCAGACTAGTAATTACGATGATGAACAAGGCAAGAGAATATATAGAACTGAAGTTGTGATTGAGAGTATTACCTTTTTGGAGAGAAGGCGGGAGGGGGCATCGTAATAAAAGGTGATTTTAAGTAATAGCTTCGGAAAAAATTGTGGAAAGTATTTTAATAAACTTAATGGATAAAAAATAAAAATCATCGGAAACGAAAGCTTTTAAAATCCCGTTCCTAATTTAAAATGTAAAAATAATGAAATAGTATGGTAGCGGGAAGAAAGTAGTAAAATTAAGCATCCGAGTAGGAGTATAGAGTGATAACATGTTACAATACAGCTAAGAACATGCAATAAAGGAGAGTTTTTTACGTGAAGATTAAAGCAATTGAACCGACGCCAAGTCCAAATACAATGAAAGTTATTTTGAATGAAGTATTACCATCAGGAGCACGTAATAATTATACAAATGAAAATAAAGAACAAGCACCAATACAAGTGCAAGAAATTTTGAAAATTGAAGGCATTAAAGGTGTATATCATGTAGCCGACTTTTTAGCAGTGGAGCGAAATGCGAAGTATGACTGGAAAGTTTTATTACAACAAGTTCGTGCTGTTTTCGGCGAAGAAGTATTGGAAGAAAGTGAAGAACAACAACTTGCTCATTTTGGAGAAGTGAAAGTGTTTGTTCAAATGTTCTTTACAATTCCAATGCAAGTAAAGTTAACAGATGGAACGACGGAAGAACGTGTTGGTTTACCAGATCGTTTTAAAGAATCAATTATGAAAGTGCAAATGTCTGCACCAAACGTTGTAAAAGAGCGTAAATGGGTAGAACAAAGTACACGTTACGGTAATTTTGAAGAAATTGGGAAAGAAGTAGTGGAAGAGATTGTTGCTGCTTATTCAGAAGAACGTGTAAATGAAACGGTTAAAGAATTATTAAATCAAGCGGGTGCTGTTGAAGTAACGATTCAAAAGCGTGAGCCATATAAAGTAACAGAAGAGATGATGAAAGATTCTGACTGGAAAAACCGTTTTGCAGCATTAGAACAAATGGATCCTACTGAAGAAGATATTCCAGTGTTGAAGATGGCGTTAGATGATGAAAAAGTTTCAATACGCCGCTTAGCAACAGCGTATTTAGGTATGGTAAAAGGTGATGAAGTATTACCGTTATTATATAAAGCGTTGTTAGATCGCTCTGTAAGTGTTCGCCGTACTGCAGGAGATTGTTTATCAGATGTAGGTGATCCGGCAGCGATGTTCGTTATGATTAAATCTCTGAAAGATCCAAGTAAATTAGTACGCTGGCGTGCAGCGATGTTCTTATTTGAACTTGGAGATGAAAGTGCGATTCCAGCATTAAAAGCAGCGCAAGATGATCCAGAGTTTGAAGTAGCCATGCAAGCACGTCTAGCATTAGAGCGTATTGAAGGCGGAGAAGAAGCAAAAGGTTCTGTATGGAAACAAATGACGGAGTCTCGTAAAGGGGAATAATGTATGATTGTTTTCTATGATAGTTGGTGTCCGATGTGTACGGCCGTTGCAGAACGTACGAAAAAATTAGATAAAAAGGGTAAGATGAAATTTGTTTCATTTCGAAATGAAGATGTAGTTGAGAAGTATGAGCTTTCTCAAGAACTACAAAGTAAGATGGAACAAAGACTGTATATTTTTAAAAATAATAAGTGGTATGACGGTATTCAGAGCATAGATGTATTAGCAAAGGCCGTTCCATCTTATTGGTTTGCAGTTCCTTTTATAAAGCTATCTATCGTACTTGGTTTTGGAAGTAAAGTATACGATTATATCGCTAATAATAGAAAACTTGTTCCAGTGGGACATTGCCGCGGTGGGGTTTGTGAAATCCCTACAAAAAAATGAAATCATCGTTATCTTTCTTTTGCACCTATTAATAGAGCGTGATATGATGAATTTGGAATGAAAGTTGAAGGAGAGATTACAAGATGTCAAATGCTTATGAAGAATACATGCGCCAAATGGTAATCCCAATGCGCCAAGAGTTAGTGCGTTCTGGGTTTGAAGAGTTAACTACAGAAGAAGCTGTAACAGAATTTATGGAAAATACATCAGGTACAACTTTAGTAGTTGTAAACTCTGTTTGTGGTTGTGCAGCTGGTTTAGCACGTCCATCAGCAGGTCAAGCGGTTGTTCGTGCTGAAAAACAACCTGATCATCTTGTAACTGTATTCGCAGGTCAAGATAAAGATGCTACTGCAAAAATGCGTGAATACTTCGGAGAAATTCCTCCATCTTCACCATCTATGGCATTATTAAAAGGAAAAGAAGTTGTTCACTTTATTCACCGTCATGAAATTGAAGGTGCAACTATGGACGAAATTATTACGAACTTAGAACAAGCTTTCGAAAAGAATTGCTAAAGAAGGGGGAGAGTAAATCTCCCTCTTTTCTTTATATAGAGGTGAAACAATGATCGTAACAACAGCAGGAAGAACGAACAAAGAAATGACAGATTATGCAAACGAGGTAGCAGCAGAATTAAATGCTTCTTTCGTTAAACGTAATGACATACCGGTACATAAGCTACATGAGCAGTATGAACAAGATGTGCTTGTCGTAGGGAAGAACCGATTAGCTATTTATCCAAAAGGTACGGAAGAATCGTTTTTCTTTCATCCGAACTCAGCGATGTTTCGTGTGAAAAGGTTAATGCGTGGAGAACACGATCCGTTTGTACAAGCCACGCAATTAGAGAGAGGAATGACAGTGTTAGATTGTACGCTCGGGATGGCATCAGATAGTATTGTAGCTAGTTATGTTGTTGGGGAAAGCGGAAAAGTAACAGGACTTGAAGGCAATGAGTATATGGCTTATATTATGGAAAATGGTTTGAAAACATGGTCTTCATCTGTTTCTGAAATTGATGAAGCAATGCAAAGAATCCAAGTAAAGCAAACGGAGCATTTTTCATTTTTAGCGCAATGTGAAGACAATAGTTACGATGTCGTTTACCTTGATCCGATGTTTGAAGAAACTGTCATAGAATCCGATGGAATTAAAGGATTAAAACACTTCGCTTTGTATCATGATATTACTGACGAAACAATTGCGGAGGCAAAACGAGTGGCGAGAAAACGTGTCGTTTTAAAAGATCATTTTCGTAGTTCTAGATTTGAAAAACACAATTTTTATGTATACAAAAGAAAAAGTGCTAAGTTTCACTTTGGTGTAATTGACCCTTGCTAATTGTTTGAAAAGATGTATAATAAGCAATAATTAATTAAATATACTGTCTGTGATGAAGAGAGTAGTCTTTTTTAGAAGGAAAGCGAGCTAGGGATGGTGTGAGCCTAGTACGGAAGAAAAAGATGAAGCGCACTTCGGAGATGCTTCTTGAACGAATAGTAGAGAAAGCCGAGGCCCCCTGTCCTCGTTATAAACGGGAAAGTGGTTCGTAACGAACAACAAGGGTGGTACCACGGGTTAAAACTCGTCTCTTTTTTAGAGACGAGTTTTTTGTGTTTTAAAAAATAAGGAGGTTGTATCATGGATTATAAAATGCAGTTTGCGGAAAGTTTATCTAATATTTTCACGAATGAATTAACGCAAAAACAAATTTTAGATTTAATTGAAACACCGAAACAAGATGAATTTGGAGATGCAGCGTTCCCATGCTTTTCATTAGCGAAGCAATATAAAAAAGCACCAGCTCTTATCGCAAAGGAAGTTGCTGAGAAATTCAATGATCCGTTTTTTACGAAAGTAGAAGCCGTTGGTCCTTATGTAAATGTATTTTTCAATCGTGAAACTGTAAGTGATGCAGTATTAAAAACAGTTTTAGCGGAGAAAGAAGAGTTCGGTCAAAACCACTTTGGCTGTGAAAAAACAGTAGTAATTGATTATTCCTCTCCTAATATCGCGAAACCTTTTTCGATGGGGCATTTACGTTCTACAATGATAGGAAATTCGCTGAAACATATCGCTGAAAAATGTGGCTATGAAGTTGTAGGGATTAATTATATAGGAGATTGGGGAACACAGTTTGGAAAGTTAATTACGGCTTATAAAAAATGGGGAAATGAAGCAGTAGTTAAAGAAGATCCAATACGTGAGCTATTTAAGTTATATGTCCAATTCCATGAAGAGGTAAAAGACGACGAAGAACTAGAAGAAGAAGGACGTGCTTGGTTTAAGAAACTAGAAGAAGGTGATGAAGAAGCGGTAGAACTTTGGAATTGGTTTCGTCATGAGTCCCTTAAAGAATTTTCTCGCATTTATGAACTTCTCGGCGTAGAATTTACTAATTTTCAGGGAGAAGCATTTTATAATAATTTAATGGAAGATTTTATTGGGATTTTAGAAGAACATGAGTTGCTTGAACAATCAGAAGGTGCATTAGTCGTTAATTTAGAAGAAGAAGGAATGCCGCCTTGTTTAATTAGAAAATCAGATGGTACGACGATTTATGCAACGCGTGACTTAACGGCAGCTTTATATCGTCAAAACACTTATGGGTTTGATAAAGCGCTATATGTTGTTGGTCCAGAACAAAGCTTACATTTCAATCAATTTTTCACCGTATTAAAAAAACTTGGCTATACTTGGGTTGATGGTATGGAACACGTACCGTTTGGCTTCATTTTAAAAGATGGTAAGAAAATGTCGACACGTAAAGGAAGAGTTATTTTACTTGAAGAAGTACTCGAAGAAGCAATCGAACTTGCAAAACAAAATATTGAAGAGAAAAATCCAAACTTAAAACAGAAAGAAGAAGTAGCAAAGCAAGTCGGTGTTGGTGCAGTCATCTTCCACGATTTAAAAAATGAGCGTATGCATAATATCGAATTCTCATTAGAAAATATGCTGAAATTTGAAGGAGAAACAGGACCTTACGTACAGTACACACATGCACGTGCTTGTTCTATTTTAAGAAAAGAAAGTGTAGAATTTGAAACATGTACATTTGCTTTAAAAGACGATCATAGCTGGAGTGTCGTAAAATTACTAAATAAATTCCCGCAAATAATTGAAGCAGCTTTCAATAAAAATGAGCCATCGATTATTTCGAAATATATATTAGATGTAGCACAATCATTCAATAAATATTACGGTAATGTTCGTATATTAGAAGAGAGCAAAGAAAAAGACAGCAGACTCGCATTGGTTTATGCTGTGACGGTTGTATTAAAAGAAGGATTACGTTTACTTGGGGTGGAGGCACCTGAGGAAATGTAACATAGTAGTAAACTGACAAACTGGGTCTAGTATAAACCTGGTTTGTTTTTTTATTGGATATATATTTTTTTTGCAAAATCAATTAAAATCTTTTTAGAGAGGGTGATTCATATTGATTCGAACTTTTATTTTACAAATTCCTTGTCATAGAAGATTAGATAGGAGTTTTTTTAAACTACAAAAGTACATACCTTTATGTGCGCGTTGTACAGGCATGCTTATTGGTATTTTAATGTTTCCAATTTATTTTTATATGACACCTTCATTTCTTTTGGCAATCATACTATCATTTTTCGCTCAAATTCCGTTACTTATCGATGGGTTCACCCAAAAGTGGAAATGGAGAAGTAGCTCAAATTTGCTAAGAATAACTACTGGTGTATTAAGCGGTAATGGTATGGGATTATTCATTTCCTCTAGTGTTATATGGATATTATCTTAAGATATATAGTAATGGAGGTATTTACATAGATGTTCTGGATTTACTTAATTCTAATTTTTATTTCAGGCGGAAGTGGAATTGGTTTTATGATTCAAAATAAGTATACAGAAGCAATAATAGCTTTTGTTATTTGTATACTATTGTTTGGGCTACTGTATTATTATCTTAAAAGAAACAAAAGAAAGAGAAAAGCAGATTGTGACGATTTAGACTGTACGGATTGTTTTGATTGTGATTGTACTTGTTAAATTTTTCTTCCAAATAAAAAGCTAGTGTATTATTAAAAATACACTAGCTTTTTTGCTTTGAAATTTTAAGAAAAGTGTAGGAATACGGCTATTATATAGAGAACTTTAGTTTTGTATATTTAAGGAGTACCCTGATTCTCCAGATGAAGGATTAGCCTTTTTAAGTAAAATACCTATTATAGATGAAGAAGCAATTTGGGAAACTGATATAGATGAATCAAATTATTGTGCTATTCGAATCATGTTTACATATAAAGGTTGCAATTTAGGAGTTACGAATGTTCATTTAAATTGGAAATCTAATAGAAAAAGACAAGAACAAATGAATGCCGTGAATAATTGGATTACAAATAAAGTAAGTGATTACGAATTATTATGTGGTGATTTTAATGATGATCCATATTCAATGGTGCATCAATACTTAATTCGGAAGCATTGGATAGATGTAGCTCAGTTTAAAGAAATCGAAGAGAACATGATAGCTCAACCAACTTTAGATTATAGAAAGAATCCGAATTTAAAAGGTGATGTAAAGCAAGAAAAAAGATATGATTGGGTCATGATACAAGAAAATGCCGCATTTGAATTTCCTACGATTGAAAACGTATCTATATTTGGGGATTCGGTACTAACTTCAACTGGTGTGTTTCCTAGTGATCATTACAGTGTTTTTGTAGAGTTGAAATTTAATGAATGAGAAAAATGTCATTTTTTGTTGGTAAGTCGATATTCACCGTATAATCGCCGATATAATTTCATGTACTGTTTTTAACTAACAAAAGATAGGATACACATGTTACGTTATTCTATATAATCAAACAAAATACAGAGAAAGACAATCATTTTTACTATATTTTGTTATAAATTTGAATAATATTAATTAATACTATCCATTATAAGAGATTTTAGTTGAATACATACTATATGGTGTGTAAAATCTAAGCAAGTAGCAGTATAAATATAAATTCGAGGTGAATGCATGCTAGATTTTAAGCAGTTAGAAACTTGTTTAAAAGACAAGAGATTTGTAGATGGATTACAGGAAATAAATAATGAAATTGCATATATAAAAGAAACGAATACTTTATCCTATGTGAAGAATTGGCTTGCCAATATTCCTTCGCATAAGGAGTTCGATATATTAATTCGTCTTACTGATGAAGGGCTTATGCACCAATACAGTTCATTCCTCATTCGTTACGCTTATAAAAAATTCCCAAATATGAGAACGCTCTCTTTATATTGTGATGAGTTAATTGATGAGCGGAAAATTCTTGAAGCAGAGCAGCTGTTAAAAGAAACTTTAGAAGAGAGTAATAAAAAAGAAATAGATGCAGATTTTTTAGCGAAAACATATTTTACGTTAGTACGATGTCTTTTAGAAATGAAACGAAACGAAGAAGCGTTAATGTATATGCAAAAAGCAGAGGAGTACAGTGCACGCGCAGTGTTTGATAAATGGGGCTACGTTTATATGCATACAGGTGAATGGGAGAAAGCGGAAGAACAATTTATTGCTGGCATGCAGCATAAAGATTGTGAAGAGTTATCTACCTATTTATTATCACAATTGTATGCGAATAAAGGAGAACAAAAACGCGCGATACAGTTAATCGATGATGCAATTGTAAAATTCCCACAAGTACCATATTTTCATTTTGAGAAGATAAAGTATTTATTAGATTTAGAGCGATATGAAGAGATGTTAGCGGTAATAGATAACATAAATACTCAGCTGCCGTATCATGCCTATAATACTTACTTTGTACATTTACGTGCAGAAGCACTGTACAAAATGAATAAATTTGCAGATTTACAAAAACTATTAAAAGAAGAAAAGAGTTTAAAAGAATCTTTATATCATAATTTAGAAAAAAATCCGGATGGAAAAAAGGTTCACTTGCCGATAGTTCCTATTGTACAAAAGGATAATTATTGTGTTCCGACAAGTTTAGAGATGATGTTGCGTATATGGGGAGAGAAACGTACACAAGATGAAATAGCAGAGTTTATTTTTGATATGACAGGTTCGAAGTTTTCAGATACTGTTTCTTATTTAGAAGAATTAGGTTATGAATATCGTTATTTTAAAGGGAATGAAGAGAATTATAAGAGACTGATTGATGAAGGAATTCCTGTTTTATTAAGTATAGATATTGAGCATGCTTCACACGTACAAGTTCTATCTGGATATGATGATACATTGCAAGCTTTCTATGTTCAAGATCCAAACTTTATAGAACCAGTTCTTGTGGAATATAGTAAATTACAAGAAAAATATCGTTATACAGGCTGTTTAGCAATCACGTTTGTTCCGAAAGAAAAGAAGGAGCAACTAGCGTTTCTAAGTGAGGAAGAAAATCGTTACTTTAAATCTATTTTTTCTCTTACGGATCATTTAGATGAACATGACAAAGAGGGGATTAGTAACTTAGTACAATTTTTAAAAGAAACGAGTGATAATCCAAATACGTGGTTATATACGATAAAGCACTTAGATGTTGAAGTAGATAAAGAATTTATTTTATATTGTATCGATAAGTTAATGGAAAAGTTTCCGAACTCGGACTTTGTTAAATTGCATGGTGCACAGTGTTTTATTCGTCTTCAAGAAGTAGAGAAAGCGGAGCAAATGCTGACAAGCGTTGAGAAGAAAAATAATCGTGCTTTATATCATTTAATAAATGGAAGATATGCTTTTGAGCAGGAAAGTTATATAGAAGCGATTTCAAGCTTTCGTTCATCGTTACAATTAGACGCAGATCAGCCTATTGCTTGGAGTTTTCTCGCTTTATCCTATATGTATATTGATCAATCTGAAAAAGCATTGCAATACTCTCAAGTTGCGTTAGAGCGTAGTCCTGAAAGGTTCACTTTAACAAATCACGGTTTAATATTAATAGATTTAGAAAGATATGAAGAAGCATATGAAATCTTTAATGACTTGTTAAAAGAGTATAAATATGAAGCGCATGTATGGTATGAACGAGCGAGATGTGCACATCAACTAGGGAAATTATATTTAGCAATAAAAGGGCTTAAAGTAGCGATTCGTTTGGATAGTAATGCACCTTACATTTATACGAAACTTTCGGAAATATACGAATCTGATTTGAAGGATGAGGAAAGTGCGAAAGAAATTTTATTAAACGGTATTGAGAATTGTGATGATAAAGCACCTCTTTACGTAAAATTAGGTGATTATCATTTTCAAAATGATAGCTTGGAAGAAGCAGAAGTATTGTATAAGCGTGCTTTAGAAGAAAATGATGAGGATGTTTATTCTCACTTCGGACTTACACAAGTTTATATGGCAAGAGAACAATATAAGGAAGCAAAAGAATATATACTTGGTCTTGAGAAGCAAATTGAAAAGAGCCAAGATTTCCTCATGAATGCAGGAATGGTTTTATGGGATGCTGAAATTGAACTTGGTGGAAATGAAGAAGGGTTTAAAGTAGCACTATCTAAGTTAGAAAATGGTATAAAGAAAAGTGATTATAATGTAGCAAGTGCGTTAGATGAATATGTGAATCGAATTAAAGGAACGGAATTTGTACAACGAGGTATAGCATTTTTAAGAACGTTACACAAAGAAAGAAATGAAGTAAGTGAGTACGGTTGTTATGCAGGTATTTTATATGAATCTATTGGACAGTACGGCCAAGCGATGAAAAGATATAATAAGGCGATAGAACAAATGGAAACGGCATTACCGTATTACCGAATTGGTGAAACACTTATGGCATTAGGGCAATTGACGGAAGCAAAACAAGCGTATGAAACATGTTTAGAGCTTGATGGGAATTTCGTAGGTGTACATTTACAGCTTGCGGAAATATACGAAAAAGAAGAAAACCGTTCTAAAGAACAAAGTCATATGGTTCAGGCGATGAAAGAAGAGCCGTTGCATATTAATATGGAATATTTAGCACAGCTTTCAGTAGATATGAATCTTCAGGAAGAATTGCTGACTGAACTAGAACAATTAGTGGACGAAGTACCTGAAATATGGCGTTTAGATGCGATTGCATATGTGTACGGAGCGATGAATGAAATAGATAAAGAACAAGCACAGGTTGAATACGCACTACAATTAGATGGTGAGCATATAGAAGTTCTATATCATTATGCAAAAGTATTAGTGAAAAAAAGAAATGTAAAAGCAATTGAAGTTGCAATGAAAGTAATACAAAAAGATTTTGATAATGAACGTATATTTGATGTTTATGTAAAAGCAGTAGAGCAACATAAAAAATTGTCTAACATACGAGATTTTCTTCATACGTTAAAGGTGAAAAAAGCAGAAAGGAGTACAGCATTCATGTATGCTGCAGCTGCGGTTACGGAAATATGGATTGAACGCCAGCTGCATGAACAGCCAAAACGATCTATCATTACGAGAGCTTTTTATCGTATGAAAAATCGTGCGAAAGAAATTTCAATGGTTACTATGATAATTGATTTATATGAAATCTCTTTAAAGTTAAATCCGAAAAATAGTATGGCAGCACAGCGATTTGCGCTATTTTATGAGAATGTAGAGATGAATAAAGAAGCAATAGAGATTCTGCACACGTCACTAGAAAATAAATGGGATTATGACGTAGCGAAGCAACTTGTAAATCTTTTCGTTGAGTGCGAGGAAGAAGATATGTTAAGAGATGCTTTGGAATTAACGAAACAAATGGTTCGAGAACTACCAGATGATTATGATACTCTTCTTCTGCAAGCACAAGTATTTTTTAAAGCAGGGGAAGAAAGAAAAGCAGAAAAGATTATCTTGCAATTAACAGAGCAAACACCGTTTGTAAGTAGAGCATTTCTTGCTTTAGGAGAAATATATCAAAGTCAAGAAAGGTTTGAAGAGGCAATTCATGTATTAGAAAATGCTTCTATACATCATCCAAATGAAACAGCAATTCTTCTTTCTTTAGCATCTTCATATCATGGTGCCGGCCAAACGATAAAGGCAGAAAAAATAACAAATGAAGTATTAATAATTGACGCGAGTGATTTGTTAGCAAGATATGATCGAGCTTGTTATTTAGCACAGTTAAATAGAAATGAAGAGGCGAAGGAAGAGCTTGAATTTGTCCTTCGTGAGGATGAATCGGGATTCTTTGCTGAACTTATTGAGGATGATGAAAATTTAGCAGCATTGCGAGAGTTTGAAAAGTAATTGTATAAGAATAGGGGAAAAAGATAAGGATATATTTTGAATTAGTTGACAATTAGTTGCTAAATGGCATAAAATAACTTTTAACAAAGTATACAAATCTGAAGACGAGAAAGAGTAAAATAGTGAGCTGTTCTCCAGAGAGCCGGTATATTGCTGAAAGCCGGTGTGCAGACGTTATTTGAAAATCATCTCCGAGGAGCCGAGGCTGAAAGTAAGTAAGCCCGGACGGATGTCTACCGTTACAAAGAACACGTATGATAGTACGTTGCTAAGTGCTATTAGTGAAAAAGCTAATAGAATTAGGGTGGTATCGCGGGTAAACCCGTCCCTACTTTATAGGGACGGGTTTTTTGTGTGCTTTAAAATATTCAAAGGAGTGATTGTATATGGAAAAAGTAGATGTAAAAGAATCAGCTGTAGGAAGAGAAATGCGAATTCGCAAACAGTGGAACGAACAAAATATTTTCGAACAATCAATTCAGAATCGAGAAGGCGCACAGTCTTTCGTATTTTATGAAGGACCACCAACGGCGAACGGACTACCGCATGTAGGTCATGCACTTGGACGAACAATTAAAGACTTAGTAGCAAGATATAAAACGATGGCTGGTTATAAAGTGTTAAGAAAAGCAGGATGGGATACACATGGTTTACCTGTAGAATTAGGCGTTGAGAAGCAACTTGGTATTTCTGGTAAACATGAGATCGAAGAATATGGCATTGAACCATTTATTCAAAAGTGTAAAGAGAGTGTTTTCACATATGAGAAGCAGTGGCGCGAATTCACTGAAAGTATTGGTTATTGGGTAGATATGGATGATCCGTATGTAACTTTAAAGAATCCATATATCGAAAGTGTATGGCATATTTTGGGGACAATCCATGAAAAAGGATTGTTATATAAAGGACATAGAGTTTCACCATACTGCCCAAGCTGCCAAACCTCATTGAGCTCACATGAGGTTGCACAAGGGTATAAAACAGTAAAAGATTTAAGTGCAACTGTGAAGTTTAAAGTGAAAGATAGTGAAAATGAGTATTTCTTAGGTTGGACAACGACACCTTGGACACTTCCAGCAAACGTTGCGCTTGCTGTCCATCCAAATATGGAATACGTTAAAGCAAAACAAGAAAGTCATGTATACATTGTTGCGAAAGAACGTGTACAAGAAGTATTAAAAGAGAACTATGAAGTATTATCTGTTCATAAAGGCGAAGAATTATTAAACACATCTTATACAGCGCCATTTCCGATGAAAGAAGTTACAAATGGTTACCGCGTTATTGCAGCAGATTTTGTAACGGGAGATAGTGGTACAGGACTTGTTCATATTGCTCCAGCATATGGAGAGGACGATTATAGAGTTGTTCAAAGTGAAGGATTGTCATTCTTGCACGTTGTAGATGAAAAAGGTGAGTATACAGAGGCAGTACCATTTTTGAAAGGGAAATTTGTAAAAGATTGTGACGTGGATATCGTTCGTTATTTAGCGAAGGAAGGTTTACTGTATCATAAAGAAAAATATGAACATAGCTATCCGCATTGCTGGCGTTGTGATTCACCACTACTTTATTATGCAGGAGAAAGTTGGTTAATCCGAACAACTGCAATTAAAGATACATTTTTACAAAATAATGATTCTGTTACTTGGTATCCGGATCATATGAAACATGGGCGCTTTGGTAAGTTTTTAGAAAATATGGTGGACTGGAATATTAGCCGAAATAGATATTGGGGAACGCCATTGAATGTATGGGAATGTGAAAGTTGTGATCATCAGTTCGCACCGAAAAGCATTGCCGAATTAAGAAAGAATAGTACGAAAGAAACACCAGAAGATTTGGAATTGCATAAGCCTTATGTAGATGAAGTGCAAGTCTGCTGCGGGAAATGCGGAGGCACAATGAATCGTACACCAGAAGTGATTGATGTTTGGTTTGATAGTGGTTCTATGCCATTTGCACAATATCATTACCCATTTGAAAATAAAGAGTTATTTGAAGAGCAGTTTCCAGCGGATGTTATTGCAGAAGGAATTGATCAAACACGCGGCTGGTTTTATAGTTTATTAGCAGTATCAGCACTATATACAGGAAAAGTACCGTATAAACGAGTGTTATCACTAGGGCATGTTTTAGATGAAGTAGGGCAGAAAATGTCTAAAAGCAAAGGAAATGCACTAGATCCAGTTGATTTAGTAGATAAATTTGGTGCAGATGCGCTAAGATGGGCTTTACTTGTTGATAGTGCCCCGTGGAATGCGAAGCGTTTTTCTGAAAGAACAGTACTGGAAGCGAAATCTAAATTTGTAGATACATTAGTCAATGTGTATAGCTTCTACGTTTTATATGCAAATTTAGATGAGTATAATCCCAAAGAAACGTATGATGTAAAGCTTACGAAATTAGACGAATGGGTATTATCAAGATTGCATAGTACAACGAAAAAAGTGAGAACTGCACTTGATGATTATCAATTTACGAATGCAGCTCGTGAAATTGCAGCACTTGTAGATGAAGTGAGTAACTGGTATGTAAGACGCTCACGTAATCGTTTCTGGGAATCTGGTATGAACGCTGAGAAAGCAGCTGCGTATGAGACACTTCATGAAGTGCTTGTAACAATTAGTAAATTAATTGCACCATTTACACCGTTTGTCGCGGAAGACATTCATCTAAATATAGAAGGAAGCAGCGTTCATTTAGCCGATTATCCAGTTGTAAATGAATCACTACTTCAACCAAAATTAGAAGCGGAAATGGATGCTGTTTTACAAGTTGTTGAACTTGGAAGAAGTAACCGTAATCAGCATTCTTTAAAAGTAAAACAGCCGCTAGCAGAACTTGTATTACTTGAGCATAACGAGAATGATATGGATTGGGAATCTTATCGTGATATCGTTATGGATGAGTTAAATGTAAAAGCGTTCCATGTTGAACTCGATGAAACAAAATACACATCATATCAATTGAAGCTTAATTTTAAAACAGCGGGGCCAAAATTCGGTAAAAATGTGAATGCAGTGAATGGTTGGCTAAAACAATTATCACAAGAAGAAGTACAAAACTTTGTATCAACAGGAAGAGCAGTTTACGAAGCAACACCAGAAGGAGAAGTAGTTGTAACTGCTGAAGATGTGTTAGTTGAGAAAGTTGCAAAATCAGGATTCTCTAATACGACTAACGGACAATATACAGTTATGTTAGATACGAATGTAACGGAAGAATTGTTACAAGAAGGAGTAGCGCGTGAATTCATTCGTGCGGTTCAAGAATACCGTAAACAGTTGAATTTACCAGTTAATTTACGAGTCGATATTATTCTTGATACAGAAGAAGAACTACAGCGAACGTTAACGAACCATAAAGATTTATTGGAAGAAAACTTACTCGTTAAACAATTTACATTTGGTCACTTAACGAACGAAGATGATGAACTTTCTTTAGGTGAAACAAAACTTAGAATTAAATTAAGTGCAGCTAATTAAAGAAAAAAGGAAGTTGGAATGATTCCAACTTCCTTTTTTGTATGATTAGAATTTATTTGACTATACATTCGATAGGACCACTAGCAATTGTCTTTTTTCATAGCGTACCGAACACAATACTGTAGAAATATATTTCTACAGTATTGTGTTCAATTTATACATAAATATTGAGAAAATTTCACTTACCCTAAATGGAAAGGTAATAGAAGTGTTCATAGAGAATTACTCGTAGATTCAATTTTTATCCATCCATTTTGCGGGGAATGATTGCCTAGTGGTAATGGGATAAGGTTGAGCTACTTTATTAGGGGGAGTGGTTCTATGTTTAATAAAAAAATGGTGGCAATGGCAATGACTGTACCGTTAATAATGGGGACGATTTCTACGGTTTCGGCATTGGAAAAACAACAGCAAGTAAAGTTAGAAGCTTATTCGCCACAGAAAAAAGCAACTGAATATTTAAAAGAAAATGCTGCGCAGTATGGATTGAAAACAGACCTTTCAGACTTGCAATATATTTCTACAACAGAAACGTCAGTAGCTTCATATGTTAGGTTCCAACAAGTTGTTAATGGTGCACCTGTATTTTCAAAACAAATAACAGTTACGCTTAACGGAGAGGGAAAGGGAGTACTCGCTGTTTCTGATTATCAGCCTGTTACAGGTGTGAAGGAAGTAACGACAAAAATTAGTGAAAAAGATGCAATACAAAAATCAATGGCGTATGTTGGAGAAGCAAGTGAGCAAAATTTATGGGCTCCTACAGATAAAGAGTTCGGATATATTGTTGAAGAAGGAATTGCTCGTCCAGTATATAAAGTTGTAGTCCATTCTAATAATCCATTTGGTGCATGGGAAACATTTATTGATGCAGAAAATGGAAAGTTAATTAAAAAGGTTGATATAAACCGAAAAGCTGAAGGGTCAGGAAAAGTATTTTTACCTAACCCAGTTGTATCTAGCGGTAGTAAAGTAGGCTTAAAAGATAATAACGATGCAGATTCAACAGCTCTAACGAACCAACTGAAAACTGTTACGTTAAAAGGTTTAGATGGAACAGGATTTTTAATTGGAGAGTATGTAACGATTTCTTCAAAAGCGAGAACAAAATCTACAAACTTACAATTTAACTATACACGTGCAAATGATAGCTTTGAAGATGTGATGTCATATTATCATATTGATACATTGCAACGTTACATTCAAAGTCTAGGATTTAAAAATATTAATAATCGTTCGATTAAAGTGAATGTGAATGGAACAACAGCTGATAACTCATTCTATTCACCGACAACGAAAGCTTTAACATTTGGTACTGGCGGTGTTGATGATGCAGAAGATGCTGGAATTATCGCACATGAATACGGACATTCAATCCAAGATAACCAAGTTCCTGGCTTTGGTAGTTCAGCAGAAGGCGGAGCGATGGGAGAAGGATTTGGCGACTTCCTAGGTGCTACGTATGAAGATGCTGTATCGACTACTGGATATGGTAAAGCATGTGTTGGAGAATGGGATGCGACAGCTTATTCTAGTTCAGATCCAACATGCTTACGCCGATTAGATACGAATAAAGTATATCCGAAAGATATAACGAATGAAGTGCATGATGATGGTGAAATTTGGGCTCAAGGCCAATACGAAATGGCACAAGCTTTTGGCCGTGATGTAGCAACAAAAATCATTTTACAATCACACTGGTCATTAACACCAAACTCTAAATTCAGTGATGGAGCGAAAGCGATTAAGCAAGCGGATGCTCTTTTATATGGCGGACAACATGCTGCTGATATCGATCGCATTTGGGCAGCGAGAGGCATTAGTACGAATTAATATAAAAAGTCGTGGCATTATAAGCCACGACTTTTTAATTTGCTTAAGAACTGGTACTAGTAAATAAAGCTATATCAATGATAGTGTGAATATATCCGTATCCCATTTACTTTTTGGCTTCTTTAAAAACAAAATGCTCTTTAAATTTTCTAGATTCAACTTTTTGACCATTTCGCATCGATCGGAATGGGTGTTCTTGCCATGTAATAATAACATCAACTTCATCTGCTTTTGTAGCAACGGGTAAATTAGCGTGTTCAAATCCAGTTTTTCCACTTGCCAAACGACTTTCCTTTAGGGAAAAGAGTTCATATTTCGTTTTCTTATTTGGTTCGTTGCGGAATACTTCGACGTTTACATTATATACTTCACTATTCCCGACATTCTTTACTGAAAAATGATATGTTTGAAATTCATCTTTTTTAGCTTGAAGCATATTCTTGTTTGTTTTTTTCGGTTTATCAATATTCACTTGCCATTGATCAGAGTTTTGAGAGATTGGTAAAGATTTTGGTGAATAGGCATACGTTTCGTTTACTACAATTAAGCAAAACAAAAGGAGAAAGAAACTAATTGCTTTTTGCATAAACACACCTCGCTTTAAAATTTTTATTAATATGCGTAAATGAATTAGTTTTTATGTAAAAATTGGAAAATGTTAAAGGTGTAATTTTGGATTTAATACATAAGAATATGTATTACAAAATTAACTTTTCACACTTTAGAAGAAGTTAGGAGTTATAAAACCAGAATGTTTCAAAAAAAGCTTGCGTTTTATAAGCTGAGGAGTTAGAATACTCTGTAAATATAAAAAGTGATGATCAGGAAAAGTACATGGTGCAAAGGTCTACAGAGAGCAGCCGGTTGCTGGGAAGGTTGCGATACCGCATGATGGAAAGACACCTGTGAGTGTTGCTTTGAACGTGATTATTAGTAAAAGCAAACGGTACCTACCGTTATCAGGGCTAAGATGGTCAATATGACAATTTGGGTGGTACCGCGGAAAAAATCCGTCCCTATTTATAGGGGCGGATTTTTGTATTCTTTGAAAGGGGGTGAGTGACCGTGGATGATGACGATGACAACAATAACGTAAATAAATATAAAATTACTGGAGGGAAAAATAATGGATTCAATAATGAAGCGTTCACTCACAAAAGAATGTACAAAGAAAAGCGGAAAGGTTGTATTACTTCAAGGATGGGTAAAAAAGATTCGACATCTTGGAAATGTTAGTTTTTTATTATTACGGGACAGAACAGGAGTAATTCAATGTGTATTAGAAAATGAATTGGCCGGATATAAAGTTGATGTAGAAAGTGTTGTCCATGTAATCGGTGAAACAGTCGAGACGTCGAAAACAGAATTGGGTGTTGAAGTACTTGCTCATGAAGTGAAAGTAATAAACGGTGCAGAGCCACTTCCATTTGAAATAAATAAAAAGAAGTTACAAGTTGGCTTAGATCAACTACTTAATGAGCGAGTAATATCATTAAGGCATGAGCGAACCGCAGCGATTTTTAAAGTGAAATCTACACTCGTTCAGAGCTTTAGTGAATTTCTTATAGAGAACGATTTCACACGGATCTTTACGCCGAAAATTGTTTCGCAAGGGGCAGAAGGAGGAGCAAATGTTTTTAAGCTTCCATACTTCCAAAAAGAAGCTTATTTAGCACAATCACCACAGTTTTATAAGCAAATGATGGTGGCAGGTGGGTTAGAACGAGTTTTTGAAATTGCACCTGTATATAGAGCGGAACATCATAATTCTTCCCGTCATTTGAATGAATATATATCGTTAGACGTAGAACTTGGTTTTATTCATGATTTTTATGAAGTGATGCAACTAGAAACGGATGTTTTACGATATATGTTTCAACAAGTAGCGAAAAAATGTGAAATAGAACTACAACTATTACAAATAGAAGTACCTGTTATTACTGAAATACCTAAAATTACATTGTTAGAAGCACAAGAAATTTTGAAAAGTAAGTATCGTAAAGAATCTCCTGTAGGGGATTTAGATACAGAAGGTGAAAAGTTACTAGGGAAATATGTAAAGGAAACATATAATAGTGAATTTGTTTTCATTACACATTATCCGAAAGAAGCGAGACCGATGTATACGATGCAAAATAAAGAGAATCCAGCTATTACTGATTCATTCGACTTATTATATAAAGGGCTAGAAATAACGTCAGGGGCACAGCGAATTCATAATTATGAATTGTTACTCGCTTCGTTTAAAGAAAAAGGATTACATCCAGAGAAATTTCAATCTTATTTAAATACATTCCGATATGGTTGTCCACCACATGGAGGTTTCGGAATTGGGTTAGAAAGGATTGTATATAAACTATTAGAATTAACAAATGTACGAGAGGCTAGTGCTTTTCCAAGAGACTGTACAAGACTTATCCCTTAATAATGAGGAGGAATGTATCCGTTGTGCTATTTTATAGTACAACGGTTTTTTAGTTCCTAAAATTCAGCACTTTCTCACCAGATTTTAATGTAAGCTTAATTGTGCTCTCTTTTTTCACCTTTAATATAAGCCGTAGATACGAAAGATATATAAGGTGAAGGGAGAAATAATACATGCGTATTTTAGTTGTACCATCAGGATTTAAAGAAAGTTTAGGGGCGAAGGAAGCTGCTGATGTAATGAAAGAAGGGATTTTAAAAGTTATGCCACTTGCTACTGTAGAGACTTTACCAATGGTTGATGGTGGGGAAGGTTTTACAGAGACAATTATAAATATTACTGGTGGAAAAATGTATAAAGTACAAGTAATGGGACCTGTTGGAGATGAGATACAATCTTATTTTGGTGTTTTTGAAACGAGAAATGGTGAGCGTACAGCTGTTATTGAAATGGCTGCGGCGGCTGGGCTACGCCTTGTACCGAGAGATTTACGTGATCCAAGAAAAACGACTACTCATGGTGTTGGACAGTTAATAGAATTAGCTTTAAATAAAGGGGTAGATCGTATATTAATAGGGTGTGGTGATTCAGGTACATCTGATGGAGGAGCTGGTATGGCTCAAGCATTAGGTGTAAAGTTTTTAAATAGAGATGGAAAGGAATTGCAAATTCAAGGAGGAACATCTTTATTACAAGTTTCGAAAATAGATACATTACAAGTAGATCCTAGATTAAGGCATGTTCAAATCGATGTTGCTTGTAATTGGTTTAATCAATTATGCGGTGAGCATGGAGTAGCTAGAGTGTTTGGTCCGCAAAAGGGTGCTAACGAAGAACAAGTAATAGAACTAGAAAAAGCATTGGAGCGCTATGCTTCTATTATAAAAAAAGATATAGGTATAGATGTACATCATACACCAGGAAGTGGTGCATCTGGCGGTCTTGGTGCTGGACTACAAGCTTTAATTGGGGCAACACTTCATCCGAGATACGATATTATTATGAAGTATATGGATTTAAATAAACTATTGTTAAAGTGTGATCTTGTATTTACCGCGGAAGGAAGTATAGATTTTCAAACACCACGTGGAAAAATTCCAGCTGAGGTGGCTAAATGTGCAAAAAAATATGGGTTACCAGTAATAGCGTTAGTAGGGACAGTCGGTAAAGGAGCACGTATTAATTATGATTATGGAATTGATGCATATACAAGTATACTACCAATGCCATCTTCTTTGGAAAATGCATTTTCAAATGCAGAGAAATGGCTTCGTGATTGTACAGAGAGTACGATGCGTACAGTGTTAGTCGGTTATCAAATCGCTTCTCGGCTGAATAAAAGTGGGTACGTATCATGATTGAAAAAAATGTAGTGGAATTACATGTGAATAGTACTGATAATCCGAAAACTAAGCCATCTTGGGTTATTCCCGTAGCGCTTATATTAATGGCAGAAATAGTTCTTTTGCTTCCATCATCATTAACGATGGAAGCGAAATGGAGTTTGTTTGGATTTTGCTGTGCAATTATATTATGGACAACAACAACGATAAATTCGGCCTATATTGCACTCGGTTCTGTATTATTTCTAATTATTTCAGGAACAGCAAAGCAAGATCTTTTATTTGATTCGCTAGCTTCGGATGTGATTTGGCTTATGATCGGTTCGTTTATTTTAGGAAGAGCACTTCAAATTACCGGTCTAGCTGAAAAAATGACGTACTTTGTTGTAAATCGCGCTCGTAATATATCAGGCTTATGCTGGATTTTAACGATGAGTATTCAAATACTTGCCTTTTTTATTCCATCTACATCGGGACGCGCAGCGGTTGTATTACCTGTTTTTCAAGCTATATCTAAAGAAATTGGAAGTAGAAGAATTACGAAAGCATTAGCAATTTTAATGCCTACTGTTATTTTAGTTTCAACAAGTTCCACAATTATTGGTGCAGGCTCACATTTAATCGCGCTAGATATGTTAAAGGAATTTAATAATAAAAACATTACGTTCGTAAAGTGGTTAATATGGGGATTACCATTTGGAGTCATAATGAGCTTTATATGTTGTCGCGTAATATTATTTTTATTTTTAGATAAAGAAGAAGTAAAGACGAAACTACAGCCGAAAAAAGTGCAGGTTAAATTATCAAGAAATGAAAAATATACAATAACTATTTTAATAGCGATGGTAACTTTTTGGTTAACAGAGTCGTTACACGGTTTGGAAATTGCTACTGTAACTATAATCGGAGTTTTTTTATTAACTTTACCAAAAGTCGGTGTGATGAAGTGGAAAGAAAGTTTGAAAGGTGTCTCCTGGAACTTAATTTTATTTGTTGGAGCAGCAATTGCATTAGGAAAATCATTAATGGAAAGTGGTGCAGCGCAATGGATTATGCAGAAGTTATTTTCTGTAACAAAATTTATTGATGATCA
Source organism: Bacillus sp. LH1 (assembly GCF_057924895.1). NCBI lineage: Bacteria > Bacillati > Bacillota > Bacilli > Caryophanales > Bacillaceae > Bacillus > Bacillus sp. LH1. The sequence goes on from NZ_CM175007.1 coordinate 2,159,689, forward strand.
ATCAATTTTCATTGTGCTACTAGTAATTGTTATTCTTTCCGTAACATCACATTTATATATTACATCTCACACTACGAGAGCAGTAATTTTTATTCCGCCACTACTATACTTTGCAACTAGTCTACAATTAAATGAAGTAGCTGTCTTATTTATAGGTATTGTTGGAATGAATTATTGTTTAACCTTTCCGGTCAGTTCTAAGGCACTATTATTATTTCAAGAAAGTGATAGAGAAACTTTTCAACCACAAGATTTATTAAAATTAAGTAGTTATTTAAGCATTATTTATATATTTGTAATGGTTATATTTTACTATGCATATTGGCAATGGGTTGGATTGTCTCTTTAAAAATCAGGAATATATTTCATTCCTGATTTTTTTCATTAAGGATAAAATATATTGGGTATTTTTTCTTTTGAAGGAAAGTATTACTTGTTATACTAAAATGGTGCAAATATATATTATAGGAGGCTTTTATGGGAGAAAGGATTTTAATCGTTGAGGATGAAGAAAAAATTGCTCGTGTCGTGCAGTTAGAATTAGAATTTGAAGGATATGAAAGTGAAATTGCAAAAACAGGTACAGAGGCAATGGAAAAGTTCAGCAATGGTAACTGGGATTTAATATTACTTGATGTAATGCTTCCAAATATAAGTGGGTTAGAAGTTCTTCGAAGAATACGTTTGAAAAATGCTGTAATACCTATTATTTTATTAACTGCTCGTGACTCAGTTGTTGACAAGGTTAGTGGTTTAGATCAAGGAGCAAGTGACTATATCACAAAGCCTTTTCAAATAGAAGAATTATTAGCGAGAATTCGTGCTTGTTTAAGAATTTCAAATGTAGTAAAAGAAGAGGAAAATAGTAGTTATCAAATTGCAGATTTATATTTAGATGAGAAAACGAGAGAAGTGAAAAGAGGGGATAATCTAGTCGACTTGACACCACGTGAATTTGATTTATTACTCTTTTTAATGAAGCATGAAAATCAAGTGTTAAACCGTGAGCAAATTGTAACGAATGTTTGGGGATTTGATTATTATGGCGATACAAATGTTGTTGATGTATATATTAGATATTTGCGTAAAAAAGTAGATTGTAATGTGGACGTACCACTTATTCACACTGTTAGAGGTGTTGGGTATGTCTTAAAGGGGTAATGTATGAAAATTAAAAATAAAATATATTTATTCTCTACAGTATGGTTACTACTTATTTTATTAATTATTAATAGTTCAATATATTTTTTGTTTTATAAAGTGACTACGAACGGAGAGTTAGAACGATTGAAACGTGAGGCAATACATATCATTGATGGAATGAACGCAGATTCAGCAAAAGAAGTAGATGCAATAAGTCTATTGCAACCATACTTACCTTCAAACGGTATGATTAGAATTATTAATGAAAATTCAAAGGTAATGATTAGGCAAGAAGTAGATAGTACAAAACCAATTCCGGCATTAAATACGAAATTTGAAAGAAAAGAATCCGCTGGAATTTATGAGAAGAACGAGGGTGAATTTGCTTATATAAAAATGCCAATCATTTGGAATGATGGGAAAATCGTTTCGTTAGAAATGACAGAACGTTTAGATAGTTTGCAAGAGAATTTAAATATGTTAAAAAATGTATTAGTTATTGCATCACTTTTCGTTTTAATTCCATCTTTTTTTGCGGGAAGAATGTTAAGTAAACTCATTTTAAAACCTGTAAATTCTTTAATACAAACAATGGAGCATATACAAGATAGAGGGATATTCAAAAAAATACCGCTTGAGAATAAATCAAAAGATGAATTGCACATAATGGGAACGACATTTAATAAAATGATTGATTTATTACATCAGAACTTTGAAAAGCAACAACAGTTCGTTTCAGATGCTTCGCATGAATTAAGAACACCGTTAACAGTTATTGAAAGTTATGCGAAATTATTAAAAAGATGGGGAATGAAAAAACAAGATGTTTTAGAAGAATCTGTAGAGGCGATATACTCTGAAGCAGTAAGAATGAAAGGCATGACAAATCAAATGTTACTGCTTGCCAACAGTAGTGCAGAGTGGAAGTTGGAAACGAAAGAATCAGATTTAGTTCGATTATGTAAGATGACTGCGGAACAACTAGAAAAAACATATAATCGAGATTTTCGTGTTATTACAGAGGAAGAAAAGATTATTGTAAATATTGACGAACAAAAAATAAAACAAGTATTAGTAGTTTTATTAGATAATGCAATGAAATACAGTAAAGATTCAATCGATATGATAGTAGGAATACAAAAAGAAAAAGTCTTTTTTTCTATTCAAGATTACGGTATGGGAATTCCTAAGGAAGATATACAGAAAGTGTTTGATCGTTTCTTTCGAGTTGATAAAGCGAGGAGCAGGGAAACAGGGGGTACTGGTTTAGGTTTATCGATTGCCAAACAAATTATTGATGCTCATGAAGGAGATATACAACTTGAAAGTGAAGAAGGAAAATGGACGAAAGTTACAGTAAATTTACCTCATTTTTTATAAAGGGATAGGAGCTTTATAAATGAAAAAGAAATGGAAAATTGCATTGTTCGTTTGCTTTGCGGTTGTAAGTGTAGCGTTTGTATCACAACGTATTGTTTCAAAGCAAGGAGAAAGAATATTATCTGAGAAGCAAATTCAAAGTATTGTATCTGAACAGTATCCTGGGAAAATTAAAAGTATGAAATTAGTAAATAAAGGGGAACAAGATTTTTATAGGGTAAACCTTTCAAATGAACAAGGTTTATATGAAATAATAGTAGATGCCAAAAATGGGGAGGTAAAACGTGCAAAAGAAATAGCATTAAAAAGTAATACAATAACGAAAGAGAAAGCAGAAGAAATGGCGCTACAGGAAGTACAAGGTGTAATTAAACATACTATATTAGAAAAGAGAAATGAGATAGAAGTGTTCGTAATTACGGTAGAAACAAATGATAAGAAAAGTAAGGTAGTTGAGATTGAAAAAACAACTGGTAAAATTCAATTGTCAGAAAAACCGATGACAAAAATTACAGAAGAGCAGGCAAAAGAAATTGCAGTGCAGCAAGTGCCAGGGAATGTAAAGGGAATTAGGCTTGAGCAAAAAAATGAAAAAAATATATATGTAATAGAAATAGAGAAAAGTGCAAGTGAAAATGTAATCGTAGAAATTGAAGAAACTACAGGCGCTTTAATTGGTAGTTCACAAATACCAAAAGTTATAACAGAAGAACAGGCGAAAGAAGTTGCGTTACAAAAAATACAAGGTGGATTTATTGAGAAGGTAAGTATAATTGATATAAATGGTACGGCTACTTACCAAATTATTATAAAAAAACAAACTGAAACTGTTGATGTAAGAGTACATACAATAACAGGAGAAATTTTATCAACTACAGCAGTAAATAACGCTATTCAGCAAAAGGAGCCATCTCAACAACAAGATGACGATGATCAAGAAGAAGGCAATGATAATCAAGATGATGATGACGAAGGATAATCACAAAAATAAACGGATTCTCATCAAATTTTAATGTTTCTCACAGTTTTTTTTCATTTTAACATTTTAGTATGTAAGTAAGAAAGAAATGAAGAGGGGGAACATGGAATGAAATTATGGATTGGAATCGTGATGGTGCTTTTCATTGCTGGAGGGACAGCATATGGTGTAAATGCAATGGAACATGAAGAAATACGATATAAAGAGAGAGAAGAAAAAAGTTACGAAAGTAAAGAGTTTAGTCCAGAAATAGCTAAGCAAATTGCAGTTGAAAAGGTAAATGGAGTTGTAGAGGAAATTGATGTAGAACGTATGGATGATAAGGGTGTATATGAAATAGAGGTAGAAACAAACGAAGATGAGGAAGAAATATATATTAAGAAGAAAAACGGGAATATTATAGCGGAAAAGGAATTTGAATTTATTAAAAATGAAGATGAAGATGATGACCAAGGTGAAGACGATATGGAGTATGATGATCTAGATGATTAATAACATCGCCCTATTGTACAAAATTACAACAGAACATTCTTTTCGAAAAAAATTAACATATTCCTTGACAGTTACAAATATAACCGATATACTTCATATTAATTTCAAAAGAAAATATATTCTAAATATTACAATGTGTTGAATAGGAGTAGTAAGGTCATGTATTTGTACAGAGAGCTATGGGTTGGTGTGACATAGTCAAATGACATCCTGAACTCGCCTGGGAGCAGTAAGGTGGAACGGAATTACATTCTTAGTAAATCTTAACGGTTAACCTTCGATATTAGGTTTGTAATCAAACGATTACTACTAAGGTGGATTCATAATGGAATCAATAAGGGTGGTACCGCGTTAAGTAAATGGCTTAGCGTCTCTTTATATAGAGATGCTAGGCCGTTTTTTTATTATATGGAAGAAGAAATGGAGGGTTTATTTGAATAGGTTTATAAAATTTGTTTATTTATATAAAAAGATTTAATTGGGAGGAAAATGAGATGAAACAGACGGAGCAATGGACTTCGAAATTAGGTTTTATAATGGCGGCAGCCGGATCAGCAATTGGACTTGGTGCGATATGGAAGTTCCCTTATATCGCTGGGAAGAGTGGGGGAGGAGCGTTCTTTTTAATATTTATATTATTTACTGTTTTAATTGGACTACCGCTACTTATAGCTGAATTTATGATTGGACGCAGTACGCAGAAACAAGCAGTTGGAGCATTTAAAAGCATCGCACCAAATACAGGATGGCATTGGATTGGACGCCTTGGTGTTGGAACGTGTTTTATACTACTTTCATTTTATAGTGTTGTAGGTGGATGGGTATTAATTTATTTATTCAGAGGAATAACTGGACAACTGATTACGCCAGGACAAAATTACGGCACATTATTTACTGAAACAATTGGGAATCCTGCTTGGGCTATTATGGGACATTTCGCTTTTATGTTCATTACGATATGGGTTGTATCAAAGGGTGTACAAAACGGAATTGAAAAAGCAAGTAAATATATGTTGCCAGCATTGTTCGTTTTATTTGTCGCTCTTATTATTCGTTCGTTAACACTTGATGATGCAATGAAAGGTGTGAAGTTTTTCTTACAACCAGATTTCTCAAAGATTACTTCGGAAAGTATTTTGTTCGCAATGGGGCAATCATTCTTTGCAATTAGTATCGGGATTTCAATTATGGTTACGTATAGTTCCTATTTAAATAAAAAAGAAAGTTTACCAAAATCAGCAATAACAATTGTTGGATTAAATTTATTTGTTTCATTATTTGCAGGTCTTGCTATTTTTCCAGCCGTATTTTCATTAGGAATGGAGCCAACAGAAGGACCTGGATTACTATTTATCGTATTACCATCTGTATTTAGTCAAATCCCATTCGGTGGATTTTTCTTAACAGTATTTCTTGCACTATTTACATTTGCGACATTAACATCAGCATTTTCTCTACTAGAAACTGTTGTTTCAGCATTAGCAAATGGTGAACAAGAAAAGAGAACGAAATTATCATGGCTGATCGGTTTCGGCATTTTCTTAGTAGGTATACCATCAGCGTTATCATTTGGAGTATGGAGTGATATTACGATTTTCGGAAAGAATATTTTTGATGCAGTAGACTTCTTATCTAGTAATATATTAATGCCACTTGGAGCACTATTTATTAGTATTTTCGTTTCATTCAAAATGGAGAAGAAGGTACTAGAAGCAGAGTTTTTTGTAGGTGGAAATTATGGAAAGAAAGTATTTACTTGTTGGGCATTTTTACTTCGATTTGTAGCACCACTTGCAATAATTATCGTCTTCTTAAATGTGATAGGAATTATTTAATATTAAATGTTATAATATTCAGTAAAAAAAGGGGTGGTGATCATAAAGGAAAATTTGATAGAAGCAGGGAAATACATGAATATTAGAGGGAAAAAGCTATACGTTGAAACACATGGAAATCCTAAAAATAAGCCAGTCTTATACTTGCATGGTGGACCAGGAGAAAGTTGTTATGATTTTTCATTTCATCAAGCGGAACGTTTAAAAGATTCTCTATATGTAATTATGATAGATCAAAGAGGTGTTTGTCGCTCAGAAGAAATTACTGAAGACGAAGCTTTTGGATTAAATGATTTGATTGAAGACTGTGAGGAATTAAAAAAGTATTACAAATTGAGAAGTGGTCTATAATTGGACACTCTTTCGGTGGATATGTAGCATTGCTTTATGCGTCGATATATCCAAGTTCAATAGAGAAAATAATATTTGAAGGACCAACTTTTAATTTTGCATTAACAAGTAGGGCTTTGTTACAAAAAACAGGGCATTTATTAAAAAAGTATGGAAAAGAAGAAATAGCAAAAGAATGCTTTGCTTATTCATCTAGCGATGCTAGTTCAGAAGAGTTGTCAGAAGCTTATATAAGATTAAGCGCTGAATTAGAAGAAAAAAGAATGGAGATTTACAATAATAAGGAAGATAGGACAGATGAGAGTTTATACAGTGATGAAGAGTGGGAAATATTTTCAAATCGCTCCAAAATTCACTTTGATAGATTAAAATTAGAGGGAGCATGTCATACATCATTATTATCAAAAATAAAAGATGTACAAAATCTAATGTTATTAATAGTAGGAAAACATGATGTAGTAACGTGTGAAGAACAAATTAAAACATTTAATAAAGATGCCCGAAACGGCAAGTATATCGTATTTGAAGAGAGCGGTCATTCACCTCATTATGAGGAAGCAGATAGATTTGCAGAAACAGTCATACATTTTTTGAAATGAAGAAAAGGGTGCTTCTATAAATGAGAGGCACCCTTTCTAAATTTCTGGATATGTGATTGTGATGCTAGGCCACTTACTTTGCCAATTCTTTTTTATAACTCTGTTTTTGTACATATGTAATCGTTCTTTCGATTTAAGAAAATGAGCTGTTGGTTTCACTTGTAAGGAAAGGACATCTTCAATACCACATGGGGCTGTTAAGATAACGTTGTTTAGTTCATCAAGTGTAACTCCTAAAGCCGTTGCTGTTTCAGGGAATTTAGATATAGCATTAACAGAAGAAGAATATGGTGGCATATTATTCACTACATGCATACGAGCTTGATTTTTTACAGACCAAGGGATAGTAGCATCAATATTCATTAATTTCGTTTCTAATGATTGTTCGTATATCTCATCTTGATGTAGACTATCATAATAAATTACATCAACATCAGGCATAGCCGTTTTAGCTTCATAGTCATGTAAAGTATCCCAAATTTTAGAACGAACAAATCCGGCACAAATCCACCAATCAGGTAGCTCTAGTGATTTTGCCATTTGTAATACATTCATCATCCATTCGTCGTTTTCTATTAAGCGAATGATATCTTGTTCTGTTTGTATAGTCATTTGTTATCTCACCTGCTTTTTTTTAGAGAGTAAATTTAATTCATAAGCTTTATAATCCATGTAATCCAGTAAGCACCTGGTATGAATAACAGTTGAGCAAGTAATGTACCAAAAAGTCTAGAAATCATTAGCCAAGCATACATTTTACTCATTGCTTCAGCACCTTCTTCTGATTGAAGAGCTCGCTCTGTTAAAAGAGCAATACGTGGATCTAGTAGCACTGTTAATAAAATAGTAGCAAAACCATTAATAAGACCAGAAGCTGTAGTGGCTTTTGTTGCGAAAGCTGGAATTAAAAAAGAAGCATATAGTGCGGAAAGAACTCCCGCTGTATAAATTGCAGTAGCGAACATGTTAATAAGCATTATACGCTTTGGAATACCGCCGATACGCAGTCTATGAATCATTTCTAACTTTGGAAAGCGGACATATTTTTTTGTGTACTTTAATTTTTGAATGTTATTCGTTTTCATCATTCGAATGAAAGAACCGTCTGTTTCAAAGTTTTGAATGACATATCCAAATAGTTTTGTCAAAGTTGGATACAGTATAATCGCAAGCAATGTACCGATAGAAGCAGATAATAGTACAAGACGTATAATATGCTCTAAATCAATAGAAGGATCTAGTTTTGCTTCGTCCACAATCCCGCCAAGTAAAAAGGCTTGTAGTAAGTTTGACGTTCTTGAAATGAGTAATACGATTCCTACGACGGATAATGCGACAGCAATCTTCTTTAAACGAACCCCCGCTAATCGAATACTATAAGAGCTTGTTTCAACTGCGTGGATTACAATTGTGAAAGCCATTATAAAAATTAACGTAATTGACATTTGTTTCACCAGTTTCTATTAAAATAATTGTAACTTTTTTACTTTATCATATCTATCGTATTTTGTAACTGAAAGTATGTGACATATGGAAATTGATTTTTCGAAAAAATAGATAATGATAGTATAATAGGGAGAAGTGGAAGAGATGTTAGCAGTTATTTATACAGCAAATTAAGTGGAGGAATGAAACATGTATAAAACATTTCTATTTGATTTAGATGGAACTTTAACGGATCCGAAAGAAGGAATTGTAAATTCGGTTTTGTATGCGTTAAAAAAAGTAGGAATTGAAGAAGTACATATAAGTGAGTTAGATTCATTTATAGGTCCTCCTATTCAGCAATCATTCGTAGAGAGATATAATATGAGTGAAGGAGAGGTTGAACGTGCAGTTTTTTACTTCCGTGAGTATTTAAAGCAGCGTGGATTGTTTGAAAATAATGTATACGAGGGGATTCTGAAGCTCTTGCAACAATTAAAAAGTTCAGGGAATCGCATATTTGTAGCAACTTCAAAGCCCACTGTATTTGCGAAACAAGTTATAGAGCATTTTCAATTAACGAATTATTTCGAAGACATCATTGGAAGTAATTTAGGTGGTACGAGAATAAAAAAAGAAGAAATAATTGCTCATATTTTACAAAAAAATGAAGAACTAAATAAAGAAGAAATGATAATGATTGGTGATAGAAAGCACGATATAATAGGTGCAAATCAGAATGGAATTGCTTCAATTGGTGTTTTATATGGCTATGGCTGTGAAAAAGAACTGACTGAAGTTAGTGCGACCTACATAGTGAAAGATGTTGAAGAACTGTATCATTTTTGTGTAGAGAAAAATTTAATACAGCAGTAAATATAGATTCTAGCAATCCCTTTATAACGTATGACGATGAATTCGTTTCTGTTTAAAGGGATTTTTCATATGTAATCGAATAATTATAATTAGACATTTTTAGCATAAAAATTTGTATGAATAAGAGGAGGGATGTCAGAATTAAAAGATTAGTAGAAATTTATCAATAAATTTTAGAATATTCTGTTTAATGGAGGGGTAAAATTGGAGTTAGTTATTATATTATTAGCACTAAGTTTACTTATGTTCGTAGCATACAGAGGTTTTTCTGTTATTTTATTCGCACCGATATTTGCATTATTTGCAGTATTTTTGACAGAACCTAGTTATGTATTACCTTTCTTTTCTAATATCTTTATGGAGAAAATGGTTGGATTTATAAAATTATATTTTCCTGTGTTTTTATTAGGAGCAATATTTGGAAAAGTAGTGGAAATGTCAGGAATTGCAGATTCTATCGCAAAAACAATTATTGAGTTAGTTGGTGAAAAACGTACTATATTAGCGATTGTATTAATGGGGGCTATTTTAACGTATAGTGGTGTTAGTGTGTATGTAGTAGTGTTTGCTGTTTATCCGTTCGCAGCTAAGTTGTTTCGACAAGCTAATATTCCAAAGCGTTTAATCCCTGGAACGATTGTTCTTGGAGCAGTAACGTTTACAATGGATGCGTTACCTGGATCACCACAAATTCAAAATGTAATACCTACAACATTTTTTAAAACGGATATTTATGCTGCACCGATACTTGGGATTGTAGGAGCAATTTTTGTTCTTACAGTAGGTTTACTATATTTAGAGAGTAGACGTAAGAAGGCAAAAGGGGCAGGTGAAGGATACTTTGGTTTTAATGATGGAAATACTGAAATGGCAGCATCTTTGCAAGTAGAACAAAAAAATATGCCATTAACTAATAACATTGAAATCACAAGAGCACAACAACTTATTGCATTTATACCACTTATTTTAGTAGGTGTAATGAATAAAGTGTTTACTATTATGATACCGAAGTGGTATCCAAGCGGTTTTGATTTTTCTGCAATTGGTATGAAAGCATTTGGAAAAGTAGAATTAAGTGCAGTAGTAGGAATTTGGTCTGTAGAATTGGCACTTATTATAGGGATCTTAACAACGTTATTATTATATTGGAAGCGAGTAGTAACAGGTTTCCAAGCTGGATTGAATACAAGTATTGGTGGAGCGCTACTTGCAACGATGAATACAGGAGCTGAGTTTGGATTCGGTGGTGTCATTGCAGCACTTCCAGGTTTCGCAATTATGAGAGATGGCATCTCTGCTACTTTCACAAATCCGTTAGTGAATGGTGCAGTAACGACGAATATTTTAGCTGGAATTACAGGCTCGGCATCAGGAGGAATGGGAATAGTATTAAGTGCAATGGGAGATAAATTTATTGCAGCGGCCAATCAATTTGATATTCCATTAGAAGTTATGCACCGTATCGTATCAATGGCATCAGGAGGAATGGATACACTACCACATAACGGGGCTATTATTACTATTCTTACAGTAACAGGATTAACACATAAACAGTCATATAAAGATATATTTGCTATTACAATTTTGAAAACGGTTGCTGTATTTTTAGTTATCGCATTCTATACTTTAACAGGACTCTATTAAAAAATTTGAATCGTAAAGATTCATCAAATCGATAATTTATGTTATAAAATATTAATTAGGATAAGAAGGGGTGGGGGACTTGCAAGAGGTTTCTGAGTTTCGTATGCCAAAGTCGGTATTATATGGAAGGAATTCGCTTGAAAAACTGGGAGAACAATCAAAAAAGTTAGGGAAAAGAGCTTTTATAGTTACTGATACAATTATGGAGAAATTAGGATATGTTGAAAAGTGTATGCAACAACTAAATAAGAAAGGTATTACTGTTAGTACATATAATAAAGTGGATGCTGAGCCTACAAATATACACGTATTAGAAGCGTTATCTCTTTGTAAAGAGGAAAAGTGCGATTTTATTATCGGTATTGGTGGTGGAAGTTGTATTGATGCTGCGAAAGCGGTAGCGGTTTTATATACAAATGGTGGAGAAGTTGAGGATTATGTCCAAAAGGATATTAAAATAGAAAACAATCCACTACCACTTATTGCAATTCCAACAACTTCTGGTACTGGATCGGAAGTTACAAGTGTAGCAGTAATTACGAATAAAAAAACAGATGTAAAAATGATGATGAAGCATCCTAGTTTTATACCGAAAGTAGCAATTATAGATCCAGTTTTGACAAGTTCGTTACCCCCACAAATTACGGCAGCAACAGGAATAGATGCGTTATGTCATGCGATTGAAGCTTATATTTCTAAATTTTCACAACCACTTACAGATGTACTTGCTCTTTCAGCTATTGAAAGTATTATGAAATATTTACGTATAGCATATGAAGATGGACGTAATATGGAGGCAAGAGAAGCGATGATGATTGCTTCTTTACAAGCTGGAATTGCATTTTCTAATGCATCAGTTACATTAGTTCATGGAATGTCAAGGCCAGTGGGAGCATTATTTCATGTACCGCATGGAATATCAAATGCCATACTATTACCTACAGTGTTAGAGTTTACAAAAACAAGTGCAATGAAAAGGTTAGCAAAAATTGGACGTAGTTTAAATAAGGATTTGTATTCGAATTCTGATGAGGAAGTAGCAGACTACACACTTGGTGAAATAAAAAAACTTTGCTTTGATCTTCGTATTCCAAATTTAAAAGAATACGGAATCGATGAAATTGAATTTGAAAATGCTATTTCTAAAATGGCATCAGATGCAATTGAAAGTGGTAGCCCAGCTAATAACCCACGTGTTCCATCATATGATGAAATCAAAGAGCTGTATCGAGAGTGTTTTAATTATAAGTATAAAGAATTTATAAAAACATCAGATTGTTAATTTCAGAATATTCTATAAAAATTTCCTTGGAAATGAAAGTAGAATTATTCTTTATTATTTCCATATTTCCGTTAAAACAAGACTTTATATTCCAAACTTAAAGTCTTGTTTTATTATGTATAATATACACAATAAAACGTTGTTATTAGTTTTATAAAAATAGTTTAGGTAGGTGTTTATATGAAAACGATAGGTCTTATAGGTGGCATGAGTTGGGAATCAACTTCTGAATATTATCGAATTATTAATGAAGAAATAAAAGAGAGATTAGGAGGGCTACATTCAGCAAAATGTTTGATTAATAGTGTGGATTTTGAAGAGATTGAACGATGTCAGTCTAGCGGAGATTGGGATGGTGCTGGAGAAATTCTAGGGAATGCGGCATATTCATTACAAAAGGGAGGAGCAGACTTTATAATCATTTGTACAAATACAATGCATAAGGTAGTTGAAAAAATAAAGGAAAAAATTGATATTCCAGTCTTACATATTGCTGATGCAACTGCAAAAGAAATTAAAAGAAAAGACATTCAAAAGGTTGGTCTGCTTGGAACTAAATATACAATGGAGCAAGATTTCTATAAGTCACGTATTGAAGAGCATGATATAAAAGTAATAGTACCATCAGGAACAAATAGAGAAAAAGTAAACGAAGTAATATATACAGAATTATGTTTAGGAAAAATAGTAGTTCAATCTAGAGAGTATTATAAAAGGGTTATAGAAGAATTAGTACAAGAAGGAGCACAAGGAATTATATTAGGTTGTACGGAAATAGGTTTATTAATAAAGCAAGAAAACGTATCAGTCCCGATATTTGATACGACCCATATACATGCAATTGAAGCAGTCAAGGTAGCTTTAGATAAATAGATTATAATTATATTATGTAAACTTAATTCGTATATCTGGAAAACATTCAGAAAATACTTTATAATGTAAGTGGTTACATTTGAGGGGGAATGCGTATGTTTTCAGTTCAACCAATCGCATTTGTACATAATGAAAGAAAGGAAATAAAAGATGATGAGTGGGGAGAAGTAAGATCACGTATAACTTTAACTGAAATGTATGCAGAAAAAAGTATACAAGGGATTGAAGATTTTTCTCATATTGAAGTTGTTTTTTATTTTCATAAAGTAACTGACGAGCAAATTCAGTATTTTGCTAGACATCCTAGAAATAATAAGGATTATCCTGAAGTAGGTATTTTTGCACAGCGCGGGAAAAATCGTCCGAATCGCATAGGTGTAACAATTGTAAAGGTGATCAAAAGAGAAGGTAAATCAATTATTGTTGAGGGATTAGATGCTATTGATGGCACTCCTATATTGGATATAAAACCAATAATGAAAGAGTTTATGCCGACAGAAGAAATACACCAGCCTAAATGGGCAACGGATATAATGAGACAGTATTGGAAGGGGAATGTAGTAAAATGAGAATATATGAAGCAACAATTGCAGATTTAGATGGACTGGCATCAGTTTTTAATAACTATCGCATGTTTTATAGACAAGATTCTGATTTAGAAGGGGCAAAAGTATTTTTACGAAATCGAATTGAGAGAAAAGAGTCTGTTATTTTCGTAGCAGTTGAAGACGACGAATATATTGGATTCACGCAACTATATCCATCATTTTCTTCCATTTCAATGAAAGAATTATGGATTTTAAATGATTTATTTGTACAAGCGGCGAAGCGTGGAGCCGGAACAGGTAAAAAATTATTAGAAGCTGCTAAAGAATACGCATTAGAAAATGGAGCAAAAGGTGTAAAATTGCAAACAGAGATTGATAATTTATCAGCACAACGATTATACGCTGAAAATGGCTATTTGAGAGATAATCGTTATTTCCATTACGAATTAACGTTTTAAAAAATTAAGTTGAAAGAGGCATTTTCAAGAAAAAGAATTTCTTTGTAATGAGAAATTCTTTTTTATTTTTGCCTAAATTAAAAAACATGACAAAAATAAAACGATATTTATTTATTGTTAAACAATAAATGTTGTGATAAAATTATGTTGCCATTAAATAAGTGAGGTATTGTAAATGAATCTTAAACGAAGTTCAACAATGTTCTTAAAAGTAATTATTTTTCTTGCTGGAATTTCAGTGCTTGCTTTATGCATATTTTTAGTGCCGGAAATGGCGGATTTCACAGCGAATTTGTATCCTAACATTGCTCCGATAAAATATCTTGTTTTCATTGTAATGTATGGAGCAGCTGTGCCTTTTTACGTTGCTCTTTATCAGGCTTTCAATCTTTTACAGTACATTGATGAGAACACAGCGTTCTCGGAATTATCAGTGAAGGCGTTAAAGAATATAAAGCGCTGTGCAATTACAATCAGTGGTTTGTATGTATTAAGTTTGCCACTTTTTCATTTTATAGCGAAAAAAATGGATCCTCCTATTGGGTTAGTGGGACTCATTATCGTTTTTGCTTCGCTCGTTATCGCCGTTTTTGCTGCTATCCTCCAACGACTTCTACAAGAGGCAATTCACATAAAATCAGAAAATGATTTGACGGTTTGAGGTGGCGGATATGACAATCATTATTAATATTGACGTCATGTTAGCAAAACGAAAAATGAGTGTAACGGAGCTTTCAGAGAAGGTTGGAATTACGATGGCGAATCTTTCTATTTTGAAAAATGCGAAAGCAAAAGCGGTTCGTTTTTCAACATTAGAAGCGATATGTAAAGCTTTGGAGTGTCAGCCAGGGGATATTTTGGAGTATAAAAACGATGAGAATACTCAATAAAAACAGATAACAAATGTAAATAATAGAAGTCAATAAAGAAGGGATAGCCACTAAGCTATTCCTTCTTTACGTTAATTGCTGTTACTAATAAAAAATATAATTTGAATTGCAATGTTTGCGTATCAAAAGGGAACTTGCTACCTTTTGAGGTGATCCGTTTTGTGGAATACAATTATTTGCCAAAAGGCTATTTTAACTATGTTTTAAATTATTTCGGGTGAATCAAAATTTTCATTTGTATTATAGTTGATTTAAAACCCAGTTTGTTGCATCTTCAAAGTTATCTGCAATGTAGTTTGGTTCAATATGTGCCCATTTGTCTCGGTACGTATGCAAAGCATCATACCCAGCGCCTGTTCGGACTAGAATCGTAGTCGCATTTACTTTTGCTCCTGCAACAATATCAGTCCAACGATCACCAACTACAGCACATTGTGTTAAATTAAGTCCATGTTTTTTTGCTGCTTTAAGCAGCATGCCTGTACTTGGTTTACGGCATTCACAACCATCACCGTGTTTATGAGGACATACATAAATATCATCAAAACCGAAGCCTTCTAATTCTTGTACAAAATCGGCTACAGTTGCTATTCCATCTGCGATACCGGGTTGATTTGTGAAAGAAAAAATTTTTATATTTTTAGCTTTTAGTTTTTGCAAGGATGTTTTTGTGAATGGAAATAATGTAAAAGATCCTGGATAATGTATTGTAGTGTCACCACCAATTGTACCGTCACGATCAATGAAAATTGCTTTAATGTTTGTCATAGTTATAGTCCCTTCACTTTATAAAGTAGTTTAAAAATATTTTACAAATCGGTAGCCATTTACTTCATAACCTAATTTTTTGTAAAAAGGATGAGCTTCTACTCTTTTTGTTCCACTAACTAGCCATGTGCCAATGCAATTATGTTTCTTTGCTAATTGCTCGGCATAATCCATCAAAACTTGTCCAATGCCTTTCCGTCGTATGTTAGAATCAACGCTAATAATTGAAATCTCTCCATAACGTGTTACATCTTCTAAATTTTCACGTATGCGAAATCCAAGTAATCCAAATATAGCTTCTTCTTCCTCGTAAACATATAAAAAATCAAACGGACTCATTTGTACGAATTGTAGGCGGTTGTTCATATCTTCATAGGAAATAGAGGAACCTTTTAATTCTTTCGTTAAAGAACAAAGTGCGTCTATATCATCTATCGTTGCTTCACGAATTTGAAAAGACATATTATCAACTCCAATAAAATGTAATCAAACATTTAATATTCTGTTAAAAAATGTTTTTTCCTGCTATGAAAATAAATATTTTATAATGATATATAGATAGTTATATGTTATTCTTTTCCTTGATTGTATTGGAAATGGAAAGAAGGGGAATGCATGTTAAAAGTAAATATCCGCTCAGCTGGATATGAAATAGGCGAAAAAACAATTCATGATATAGTTTTTTCTATCGAAAAAGGTGAACTAGTTGCTCTTATTGGAGCAAATGGTGCTGGGAAAAGTACGACGATTAAAACGATACTCGGATTACTTGTAAATATGGACGGTGAAATATCATTCGGTGAAAAGAAAAATCCGTATGCATACGTACCAGAACATCCAACATACTATGATTACTTGACGCTCTGGGAACATATTGAATTATTAATGGCAGCTCGTGGAAGTGAAATGGGAAGTTGGGAAGAACGAGCGGAACAATTATTACATACTTTTCGAATGAATAAGCATAAACATGAGTATTTATCAAAGTTTTCAAAAGGCATGAAACAAAAGTCTATGCTAATATTGGCGTTTTTAACTGAGCCAGATTTTTATATCATTGACGAACCTTTTATCGGTTTAGATCCAGTAGCTACGAAAGAGTTTTTAAATTATTTATATAAAGAAAAAGAGCGCGGGGCAGGAATTTTACTTTGTACGCACGTATTAGATACTGCTGAAAAAATTTGTGAAAGATTTTTACTCATTTCACAAGGTACATTAGTCGCAGATGGACATTTAGAATCTATTCAAATATTAGCGGAAATGCCGGGTAGTTCATTATTAGACTGCTTTGATGTAATTGTAAGGCGTGAACAACATGATTAAACAACAATTTTATAAGAGATTACGCCATGAACTTGAGCGGAAATGGAAGTCTATACGTTCGGTAACAGATTGGACAGTCGCATTATATATTATTATTCCAGCACTTATATTTATGGGAATCTATTATCGATCGCTATGGATAAATGAATTATCAACGGAAGAGACGATTTATTTCGGATTAGGATTACTCGCATTTTATCTAGTAACATATCCAAGAGGAGTTCGTTCATTTTTTGAGCAAGCGGATAGTTTATTTTTAATTTCGTATGCAACACATATGCGAAAATTAGTCCAGTATGGCATGATGTACACATTTGTTCGAATAGCGATAACGAATATAATAGTAGTCGTTATTATGTTACCAGTGTTGATGAAAAGTATCGAAGTAACAGAGATACAAGTCCTATTATTTTGGGTATTCTTTACTATATTTCGATTTATGTTGTCGTTGTTAACGAGATTTGTTCATGTACATGTGGGGAAACGATGGGTTTTATGGATTGTAAAAAATGTAGTATTTTCTATGAGCGTGTCCTTTTTTGGAATTAGTTTATTTTTTATTTATAAAAATCCGTTGTATTCAATTCTATTTATCGGTCTAGTAATTTTCTTAAGTAGTGTATTAGTAAAAGAGAAAATGAATTATAAAAAGTTCTTTTTTAAAGAAATCGAGAAAGAAAAGGAGGAAAGCATGCGCTGGACGAGCGGAATTATGCAAGTTGGTGGTCATGCGGCTAAACCGAGTAGTTCGAATAAAAAACCGTGGATGTTTCCGCGCTCTAAAAGACTTTTAGGGAAAAAAGCTGATTCTCGTATTGTCGAATCTTTTTTGAAAGAATTTTTCCGTACAAGTACTGCACGAATATTTTATATTCAAATTGTATGTATCAGTACTGCAAGTATAATTATGACTCCAAGGTGGATTGCAGCTATTGTTCTCGTATTTGCTGTAGTTGCAATTTCTCGCTATGCACGTGATTATTGGAATGAATTTACGAATAAGATGTTTCTTCGTTTATATTGTGATGAAGGGAAATTACTATTGTTAAGATGGAAGGCAGATCGTTATTTACTACTACCAGCAATACTTTTATATGGAATAGTTATACTTTCACAGTTTTATTTATTGCCAGCTGTGGTAGGCAGCGTTGTTTTTATTTTATTAATTGTATGGATTGTATTTGTACCAGTAAAAAAGAGCCAGTGACGGCTCTTTTTCTAGTCTGTAACACATTGATAAATAAAATATACTAAAACGAGTATACTTGCGGCGGAATACATGACATCTAAAGTCATCTGATCGCCTCCTTATTGTTGTTGTATTTTTATTGTATGAAATCTTACAATTTCATATTCAAGTGAAAAATATGTGAACGTTAACAAAATTGTAAAGTGCAAAAATTACAATCATTTTGTATAATAGAAGAAACCACCGTTATATAAAAAATAATGAGTGAAAGGGGAGGGAACATAAATGCCAAATTGGTTTAGAAAAACCTTAGTCGCATTAATTACCGTGTTTACATTTGGTTTAGTGACGCCTCCTTCCATATTACTTGATAATGCCAAAGCTGCGGACAAGCCTACGAGCACAGCTGGGCAACAAAGTTTGGAGAGCACGTCCTATACATATGAAGAAACGAATGACAGGTTAACCACCGATACTTTTATTACTTATGCAATGCAAGAAGCAGAGAAGCAGTCGATGCAAAAGTTTGGTACTAAAATTGGTCCAGTAATTGAAGATGAGTTTAAAGATGTAATATTACCGAAAATTGAAGAGGCAATTGCTGAGCTTGCTAGTGATGTACCAGAAGATTCACTACAATCATTAGCGATTTCTCAAAAACCAGCTGGTGGAAATAATGAGAAGATTTTTCACGTCTACGATACGAAATCTGGAAATGATTTATTGCGTTTCCATGTAAGAAGAGATCATCCACCGCAAGATGGTTATTATTTTAATTTCCATTACCACCGTTTTGATGATGGATACTCTGGACATCATGAGTTAGGAAATATTTATTGGAATACGAATGTACCACCGAAATGGTTGTCTTAAAAAGAACAAGAGAAAATCTTGTTCTTTTTTATTTTTATAGAAGGGACAGACACCTATGTTGTTGAATAACATAGGTTTAGAAAAAAGAAGCAAAGGGAGTATGGGAATGCAAAAATATATTGTTTTTGACTTTGATGGCACATTAGTAGATTCACAAAATATATTTGTACCGATTTATAATCAACTTGCTGAAAAACATGGGTATAAAGCAGTAAAGGAAGACGAAATTGAACATTTACGTAAATTAACGATGCCAGAGAGATGTAAACAACTTAATGTACCACTGTATAAACTACCGATATTAGCGTTGGAATTTTATAAATTATATCAGCCTGCTATAAAAAATCTCGTTTTGTTCCATGGGATGAAAGAAGTATTAGATGAACTACATAAAAAAGGCTACGGAATTGCAGTCATATCATCGAACTCAGAAGAGCATATTCGGGCGTTTTTACACAAGAATGGTATCGAAAATATTCAAGAAGTGTATTGTTCTAAAAATTTGTTTGGTAAAGATAAAATGATAAAAAGATTTTTGAAATCAAAAAAAATAACAGAGAAAGATATGTTATATGTCGGTGATGAACAGCGAGACGTAGCAGCGTGTAAAAAGGCTGGAGTGAACGTAATTTGGGTATCTTGGGGATATGATGTTATTGAAACAGTGAAAAAAGATGCACCAGATTACATGGTTCATAAGCCGATAGAAATTGTGCAAGTAGTACAAGGAGCGTATTCTTAATATGAATACACTGCGAGCAGGCATTCATCATATTGAATTTTGGGTAGCAAATTTAGAGGAATCCATTTCTTTTTATAATAAGTTGTTTTCCATAATTGGGTGGAGAAAGTTAAATGAAATAGCATATAGCACAGGAGAAAGTGAAATATACTTTAAAGAAGTAGATGAGGAAATTGTAAGGACGTTAGGGCCTAGACATATTTGTTATCAAGCTATTCATAGAGAAGTAGTTGAGGAAGTAGCAGATTTTCTTTCTAGTACGAAAGTGAAGGTAATACGTGGTCCAATTGAAATGAATCATTATTCGGAAGGTTACTATACGATTGATTTTTACGATCCGAATGGATTTATTGTAGAAGTTGCCTATACACCAAATGCAGAAATGTAAGGGGAATAGATATGAAGATAATTACAGCATGGCAAAACAATATACAAATAGTAAAAAATGCAGTGGATATTAAAGAAATTTCTAAAGGTTTTTCACCTGATAAGAAATATATAATTACGAGTGCGAATAATGATAAATATTTATTGCGGACAGGCGATATAAAAGAGTATGAAAGAAAGAAAATAGAGTTTCAAATTTTAAATGAAATGCAAAATCGTAGTGTGCAAGCACAAAAACCAATTGAAATAGGTTTGTTGGCAGAAGAAGGTTTATGCTATGGCATCTTTTCGTATTTAGAAGGGGAAGATGCGAAGAAGTTATTGCCTACGTATTCACCAAAAGAACAATATGATATTGGTATAGAGGCAGGGAAAGATTTAGCAAAAATGCATACATATGAAGCTCCTAATAATATACTTCCATGGTATGAAAGAGCAATGAAAAAACATAGTAAATATTTAGAGGCATATAAAACATGTGGAATAAACATAAAAAATGATGATAAAATCATAAAGTTTATTGAAGAAAATGAAATATATTTAAAGAACCGCCCAAATCGATTTCAACACGATGATTTTCACTTAGAAAATATAATTGTACGGGATGGAAAATATGTAGGTGTTGTTGATTTTAATGGCTACGATTGGGGCGATCCACTTCATGATTTTGTGAAAATTGCACTGTTTGCAAGGGACATTAGTATTCCGTATTCAATCGGACAAATAGAAGGATACTTTAATAGAAAAATACCAGAGGAATTCTGGACATTATACACGGTGTACGTTGGTATGACAGTTTTCTCCTCAGTTGTCTGGACATTACGAGCAGCGCCGCATATGTTAGATGATATGTTAGAGCGCCTTACTATAGTTTTAGAGGATCATAATAACTTTGAGTTATCGAAGCCAATTTGGTTTCAATCAGATAAGATTGATATGAAATAGAAAAGGTAGGTGTGATTCGCACCTACCTTTATTTTTTACCATCAAAATACTTATTTAATTTTCTTAAATGTAAGCGGCTGAGTACTTAATGTAGCTGGTACATGTAACTGAAGGGATGGGAATTCACCACTTACATTCATTTCATAAGCGAATAATAAGCTCATTTTCATTTGGAATAAGTCAACTTTTGCAGAGAAGATGTCGTAATGATGATGCCCTAATTGAATATCCATTTCCATAAATTGTACATATAACGAATCATCTCGTTTGTATACTTGTAATGTTCCGTATGCAGGATGTTCAAAAGTACCAGTATAATCCTCTAACTTGTGCGAAGGTGTAGTCCCTTTAATTTGTTCAGGGAGGGATTCAGTTGCTTCTTTCATCATTTCCTTCATTTTTTTAGTATCTTCTACAGCACGTTTATGCCAATCAATGGATTCTAATTCAAGTAGTTCGTCATAAATTTGATTAGCGAGATAAGTAGGAAGTAATGTTCCTCCAGCATTCGTTAAAATGACAAGGCCTATGTTTTCTGTTGGTATGAATGAAACAAGCGCTGAAAATCCATCGATATTACCGCCATGATGAATCACTTTTTTACCACGATAAGCGCTAATAAACCAACCAAGACCGTAACTATTTAATGGAGATTCAGGGAGTGATAAAACCGGTTGGTCTGGAATTGAATTGTGTGGTGTATACATTTGTTGTAATAATTCAGAGGAGATTAATTCATGATCTCCAAATTTTCCTTCATTTAAGTGGAGAAGTACCCAATTTGCCATATCTTCAATTGTGGAATTAATACACCCAGCAGCGCCAACTGTATCGATGTTACGGAATGGAACTGCTTTTATTTCACCGTCATTTTCAATGTAAGGTAAAGCGTAATCATCTGTAGTTTGTGAATCGTTAACAGAGAAGTTTGTATGTCTCATATTTAAAGGTTCTAAAATATGTTCTGTAGTGTATTGCTCCCACGTTTGATTTGTAATGTTTTCAACAATGTAGCTAATTGTTGCATACATTAAATTGTTATATAGAAATGCAGTTCGGAACGGTGCATCAAGTGGTAAATGTTTTATTTTTTCAACGAGATCTTTTCGAGATAAGGAAGAACTGTACCAAAGAGCCTCATGACGACTCACTCCAGTTCGATGAGAAGCTAAATCCCGTCCTGTAACTTGTGAGCTAGCAAGTAGTTCAGATAAAGTAAAGTTAGGTATATAAGACTGGATAGGGGTATCCCAATTAAACTTTTTTTGCTGTGCTAACAAGCTTAATGAAAGTGTGCCAAATGCTTTCGTTGAGGAACCGATTGCGAATCGAGTATTCGGTGTAACAGCCTCTTTTGTTTCTATATTACGATAGCCGAAACCTTCTGAAATAATAACTTCACCGTCTTTTATAACAGCGACAGCAGCACCAGGAACATTTAAATCCTTCATCATTTTTTCAGCCGTTGTTTGTAAAGAAGTCATAACAGGCGTTTCAATTTTAGACATACTTCTAACCTCCAAATATAAATTTTGTTCTACCGCACTATACTTTCGGTAATAGAAAATGAAAACCTTTTTATATTTGGAAAGTTAATAATTTTGTAAGAATTAGCGCAAGAAATTTTATTAATTAGGATTATTAAATTTATCATTTTTCATGTTATGATAAATTGCATATACGATTGAAAGAAGGTTTTCCTACATATGAAACATGCTGAAAATGAATACTTAAATTTATGCCGCCATGTAATGGAACATGGTACGAAGAAAGAAGACCGTACAGGGACAGGCACTGTATCTGTATTTGGATATCAAATGCGTTTTGATCTAAGTAAAGGTTTTCCTTTATTAACAACAAAGAGAGTACCGTTTCGCCTTGTAGCAAGTGAACTGCTTTGGTTTATGAAAGGTGATACAAATATTCGCTATTTATTGCAGCATAATAATAACATTTGGAATGAATGGGCTTTTAAGAGCTGGGTAGAAAGTGATGAGTATACTGGCCCTGACATGACTGATTTTGGTCTTCGCTCACAACAAGATGAAGAATTTAAAGTACAGTACGACGAGCAAATGGAATTGTTTAAAAAGAACGTTTTAGAAGATGATGAGTTCTCAAATAAATATGGTTATTTAGGAGACGTTTACGGTAAACAGTGGCGTGCTTGGAAAACGACAGCTGGTGAGACACTTGATCAATTAAAAGATGTAATTGAAATGATTAAAAAAACACCAGACTCACGTCGTTTAATCGTTTCTGCCTGGAATCCAGAAGATGTACCAAGTATGGCCTTACCGCCTTGTCATACGCTATTCCAGTTTTATGTAGCAGATGGAAAGCTTTCTTGTCAGTTATATCAAAGAAGTGGTGACATATTCCTTGGGATTCCATTTAACATTGCAAGTTACTCACTACTAACACATTTAATTGCACATGAATGCGGACTTGAAGTGGGAGAATTTGTTCATACAATTGGTGATGCACACATTTATACAAATCATTTTGAACAAGTAGAAAAGCAATTGGCACGTGAACCACGTCCATTCCCGAAACTTACATTAAATCCAGATGTGAAATCTGTTTTCGATTTTGAAATGGAAGATTTAACGATTGAAGGATACGATCCGCATCCAGCAATTAAAGCACCGGTTGCAGTATAATTGTAGAGGAGATGAAAAAATGATTGTTTCATTTATGGTCGCTATGGACGAAAATAGAGTAATTGGTAAAGATAATAATTTACCTTGGCGTTTACCGAGTGAATTACAATACGTGAAGAAAACAACGATGGGTCACCCGCTTATTATGGGAAGAAAGAACTATGAAGCGATTGGTAGACCACTGCCTGGAAGACGTAATATTATTGTAACTCGTAATGAAGGGTATCATGTTGAAGGTTGTGAAGTTGTTCATTCTGTAGAAGAAGTGTTTGAACTATGTAAAAATGAAGAAGAGATTTTTATTTTTGGTGGAGCGCAAATTTACGACCTCTTTTTACCTTATGTAGACAAGTTATATATAACAAAAATCCATCATGCATTTGAAGGAGATACATTCTTCCCAGAAATAGATATGACAAATTGGAAAGAGATTTTTGTAGAAAAAGGTTTAACGGATGAAAAAAACCCATATACGTATTATTACCATGTATATGAGAAACAACAATAATAAAAAAGATTGATGTGAGAATTCGCATCAATCTTTTTATTTATATTCACCAATATAAGTTTATAGATGAGATTCGATAGTGCTATAATGATAGGTAGCATGTAAAAATGCTAAAATTTTCAAAAGTACTAATATAGAAAGAGGAGGAGAATCGATTGAGAAAGATATGGGGGATTCTTTTTCTTTGCTTAACATTCATGTTAGTTGGATGTGGTAAAGAAGAAAAACCACAAGAAGCGTTTGATACATATGTAAAAGCGTGGAATAAACAAAAATTTGCAGATATGTATGATCAACTATCAAAAAATGCAAAAAAAGATATTTCAAAGAAAGAGTTTACTGAGAAATATGAAAAAATTTATTCTGGTATCGAAGTGAAAGACTTAAAGGTAGAAACAGGGGAAGTAAAAGAAGATAAAAAAGATGAAGGCCCTGTTCCTTTTAAAGTAAGCATGGATACAGTTGGTGGTAAAATTACATTTGGTCATGAAGCAAAAATGGTGAAAGAAAAAGATGGAGATAAAGAATCTTGGAAAATAGATTGGACTCCTGATTTTATTTTCCCAGGCATGACGAAAGATAGTAAAGTGCGTATGCAGACAACACAGCCAAAACGTGGTGAAATATACGATCGTAATGGAAAAGGTCTTGCAACGAATGGGAAAGCTTCTGAAATCGGATTGATTCCTGAAAAGTTAGGCGATGCTGCTCCGCAAACGAAAGAAACAGTAGCGAAGTTATTAAATATGTCTGTAGAAGAAATTGATCAAAAATTAGCTGCTAAATGGGTAAAACCAGGGTATCTCGTACCAATTGGAATTTTGCCTGAAGGGGCAACACAAAATACGTACATTGATTTACCAGGTGTTTCAACAAAACCTGTAAATGTTCGTACATATCCGTTAGGGGAAGCGGCAGCTCATCTGACTGGTTATATTGGAAAGGTAAATGCTGAAGATTTAAAAACGCTACAAAAGAAAGGCTATCAAGCTGATGACCCAGTTGGTAAAGCTGGTTTAGAGCAAGTATTAGAGGAAAAGTTACGCGGTAAAAAAGGTGGCCGTGTCTTTGTAGAAGATGCGCAAGGAAAAGAAATTAAAAACTTGGCAAAAACAGATGCTGTTGATGGAGAAAATGTAACTTTAACTATTGATAGTGCTGTTCAAGAAAAAACGTATAATGAAATGAAGGGTGAAGCTGGTTCAAGTGCAGCAATTAATCCGAAAAGTGGAGAAACAATTGCACTAGTAAGTAGTCCAGCATATGATCCTAATATAATTGCACGAGGGACATCGAAGGCACAACGCGAAGCTTGGAATAATGATCCGAAAAAACCAATGACAAATCGCTTTACACAATTGTCGGTACCAGGTTCTGTATTTAAACCTATTACAGCTGCAATTGGTCTTGAAACGAAAACGATTGATCCAAAAGAAGAGTTGAAAATTGAAGGATTAAAATGGACAAAAGATTCTTCTTGGGGTAATTACTATGTAACGCGTGTGAAAGATGCAAATCCGATTGATCTTGATAAGGCGATGAAATACTCGGATAATATTTACTTCGCACAAGAAGCTTTGAAAATCGGAAAAGACAAGTTTATGAGTGAAGCAAAAAAATTCGGATTCGATGAGAAACTACCAATTGAATATGGATTCCCTGCTTCTAAAATTGCAAATGACGGCATTAAAAATGATATTCAAATGGCAGATACGGGATATGGACAAGGACAAGTATTAATGACTCCTCTTCATTTAGCTTTAACGTATGCGCCAATTGTAAATGATGGAACGATTCCGTCACCGTATATTATTAAAACAGATAAACAACCAAAAGCTTGGAAAGAAAATGTAATTTCTAAAGGAAATCAGGATATATTAAAAACTGCAATGACGAAAGTAATTAATGATCCAGATGGTACAGGGAAAATTGCTAAAATTGATGGCATGACTCTTGCTGGAAAAACAGGTACAGCGGAATTAAAAGTATCAAAAGAGGCCGAAGGAAAAGAACTAGGTTGGTTCGCTGCATTTGATTTAAATTCCCCAGATATGGTCATTACAATGATGATTGAAGATGTAAAAGGTAGAGGCGGAAGTAATATTCCAGCTGAAAAAGTAAAACATGTATTTCAAAAATAATATGTAATAGTAGGCTATCTCTATAAGTTGTAGAGGTAGCCTATTTATATGAAAGAGTTTGTAATATCCGTATACTAAATTTTAAGGAAACAAAGTAAATCATTAACTTACGAAAAAAAAGTAGCTATTTTTTATTGACATTGATTAAAACTTTTTGTATTATACTTACATAAGGTAAGTTATTAACTTTCGAAAAATAAATCTTGAATTAAAGATAAAGAGAAAAAAGGGAGAGAATACAATGACAAAAGTACTATTTATCACAGCAAATCCAAATTCAGCAGAAGGTTCTTTCGGAATGGCAGTAGGGGAAGCTTTCATCGAAGCTTATAAAAACGAACATCCACAAGACGAAGTTGTAACAATTGATTTATTCAACACTACAGTACCAGCAATTGATGCAGATGTATTTGCTGCTTGGGGTAAATTTGCAGCAGGTGAAGGCTTTGAAGCTTTAACTGAAGTTCAACAACAAAAAGTAGCAGCAATGAACACAAACTTAGAAACATTTATGAATGCAGATCGTTATGTATTCGTAACTCCAATGTGGAACTTTAGCTATCCACCAGTAGTAAAAGCATACTTAGATAACGTAGCAATCGCAGGTAAAACATTCAAATATACTGAAAATGGTCCAGTCGGCTTATTAGAAGGTAAAAAAGCGCTTCACATTCAAGCAACAGGTGGCGTATATTCTGAAGGAGCATACGCAGCTGTAGACTTCGGTCGCAATCACTTAAAGACTGTATTAGGATTTGTCGGTGTAAATGATACTGAATATATTGCAGTTGAAGGTATGAATGCAAACCCTGAAAAAGCACAAGAAATTAAAGAAGCAGCAATTGCTAATGCTCGTGAATTAGCAAAACGTTTCTAATATAGAATGCTTAAAAAGTCCGAACACTTGCTGTTTGGACTTTTTTTCTTCTTTTTCCTTCGTTTGTCTAGTATAATGAAGGTCGGAATGATAATAGGTGGGGGTTCTGTATGATTCAAACGTTTTTTAAAATCTTTTATTTAATTTTAATCGTAATTGCGATTACACCGAGAATGTGGCGTCTTAAAAGACAAGTAAATACGATGGCGCCAAAAGAAAAAGACAATGCTGTGTATAAAACGACAAATTGGTTTGGTAAGAAAATGGTACGTGTAGCTGGAGGGGCAGTAGAAGTGAAAGGACTTGAAAATGTTCCGAAAGACAAGCCAGTACTAGTTGTAAGTAATCACCAAAGTAATATGGATATCCCTGTTTTACTAGGTTACTTAAATAAACCAATTGGATTCGTTTCAAAAGCAGAGATTAAAAAGTTCCCAGTTGTACCAACTTGGATGGAACTGATGAATTGTGTATTTATGGATCGTAGCGATCGTCGTCAATCTCTTCAAGCGATTAAAGATGGAATTGAACTATTAAAGAATGGACATTCTATCGTAATTTTCCCTGAAGGAACGAGAAGTAAGGGTGGCGAAGTTGGAGAGTTTAAGGCTGGTAGTTTTCATCTGGCAGTAAAGTCAGGTGTAGCAATTTTACCTGTAACATTAGATGGTACATATAAGATGTTTGAAGCGAATGGAAATCGTATGAAGCCAGCTCATGCAACAGTAACAATTTCTAAGCCGATTACACCTGAAGATTATGCGAATATGGATATTAAAGAATTAACGAAGCATACACAGGAAGTTATTGCCTCACAATTACATAAGTAATAAAAAAGGATTCAGCTTATCGTAAGCTGAATCCTTTTTTATTATGCTGTAGGTAAGACATAAAAGAGTACACAGAAGAACATCATCGCACTACCACCTAAAACGAACAGGTGCCATATGGCATGGTTGAAAGGTAGCTTTTCCCAAAGGAAGAATATAGCTCCAACAGAATATAAAATTCCACCTGCTAAAAGTAGTGAAAAACCATGTCCAGTTAGATTTTCATAAAGTGGTTTAATAGCAACGATTATGAGCCATCCCATAATGATGTAACATAAAGTTGAAGCCTTTATAAAGCGACGTACAAAGAAAATTTTGAAGACGATACCTCCGATTGCTAGTGTCCATATTATAGCAAGCAACGTCCATCCTAATGGGCCACGAAGTGTAATAAGTAGAAAAGGAGTATACGTGCCAGCAATCAATAAGTAAATGGCTGAATGATCTAAAATAGTAAATATTTTTTCTACTTTAGGATGATGAATGCTATGTAGCAATGTTGAAAACAAGTACAGTAAGAACATACTTACACCATAAACAGTAAATGCAACTACGGCTGATGCGGTACCGTGCTTAGAAGCATGAATAATCAATATGATTAAGGCAGGGATGCTTAAAATGGCACCGATACCATGTGTAATTGCATTTGCAATTTCTTCTTTTACAAATTGGGTCATTCGTGTCATTTTTTCAGTCATAATGCAAATCCTTTCTACTATCATAAAATAATATGTCATTTCCCTTACCATATCATACACAAGAGCAATAGAAAATGAAATTTGTATAATTGATTATATTTTTGAATTTTTTTGACAAAAGACAATGGATTTGTTGACGTTTTCAAACTTTTTTGACAAAATAAAATTATGTAATAGTAGGACAAGGAAACTACTAATAAAGGGGATGGGGAAATGTTTTCAAATATTGGCTTTCCAGGGTTAATTTTAATTTTAGTAGCAGTACTCATTTTATTTGGACCTAAAAAATTGCCGGAAATCGGGAAGGCTTTAGGGGAAACGTTAAAAGAGTTTAAAAAATCAACGAAAGAATTGACAGATGACGCATTTCAAGAAAAGGAAAAGAAAGAAAAAATGTAGTGTATTTTCCTTGTAATGGATAAATAAAGTGTGGTGAACGAGATGGAAAATCGGGAAATGAGCGTAGTAGAACATATTGTTGAGCTTCGAAAAAGAGTAATATATACGGTGTTATCCTTTGTACTATTTTTAATTATTGGATTTACTTTTACAAAGGATATTTATTTTTGGCTTGTAAAAGATTTACCAATGAAATTAACTGTTCTCGGTCCAAGTGATGTATTGTGGATTTTTTTCTCGATTGCTACAGTATTTGCTATCGTTTGTACAATTCCTTTTGCTGCTATACAAATTTGGTTATTTGTAAAACCGGGTTTACATCCAAATGAACAAAAGATGACAATAATGTATATACCGGTATTGTCTATATTATTTATTGCAGGTTTATGTTTTGGATATTTCATTGTAATGCCGTTTCTATTTCACTTTTTAACTACGATAGGTAATGAAATGTTTAATACGATGTTTACGACAGAAAAGTATTTTCATTTTGTACTTAATTTAACAGTTCCATTTGCTGTGATTTTTGAATTGCCAGTCGTTGTAATGTTTTTAACTAGTATTGGAATACTTACGGCGGAATTTTTAATAAAAATAAGAAGGTATGCTTACGTAGCATTAATTATCATTGCATCTTGTATATCACCGCCAGACTTTTTATCTCATAGTTTAGTTGCAGTGCCGCTTATTTGTATTTATGAAGTAAGTATTGCGTTATCAAAGGTTGTTAGTAAGAGGAAAAAGAAAAGAGAAGAAATGCAGTCGAAAAGTGCCTCGTTATAAAGGCACTTTTTTATTTATTTGTTATACTATAGCTATAAACGTATACAATATATAGAAGAAAAAAATTATAGAATCTCCAAAATTTAGACAAACTTTGCGCTTTTATAAGCTTATACTAAATGTATTAAACAATTGATGGATAATGAGATTCCCGTCTCAGAGATATTTAGGGCGGGAAGGTGAATTAGGTGGAGATGAATAGAGTATAAATCTTCTAGCCATAAGGACTACAGAAATCATATAAGTCTGATTTTACTCCACTTTAAACAACGTGTTACAGCGCAAAGTAGAGGAAGTTCAAAAATCCAATGAAAAAGAGGATTGATATTGTGATTACGAAAAGTTTTTATTTCACTCATTCAACAGGGGATTGCATTAAAATATTCGAAATCCCTGTCCTACAGGCACAGCATCCATTATCGTTTCTAATTCAGTCTCGTCTTCAATTATTTATTGCAAAAATTCAAAAACAAAAACACCCAAGATTTTCGTATTCTTTCCGTGAATATTTACAAAATTGTTTGAAGTGGAATGATTATTTAAATGTATATAAAACAAATACCCTTGAAAAAAATGCATGATACGAAGTACGGACAGGGTTAGTAAACTCTGTCTTTTTCATTTTAGATATGAAAATATAATTAATTTGATGAAATTTCGTTCCAAATTGTTGAAAGCAATGGGAATACTAGTATAATAACAAGGAGAGCGTATTGGAAAGGGAAGAAGTATAGTATGCAAAAAATTAAAATTGTAACAGATTCAACGGCAGATTTATCACAAGACGTAATCGAAAAGTATGACATTCATGTTTTACCATTATCAATCTCTGTAAATGGACAAACATATTTAGATCGCGTTGATTTACAACCTGACGAATTTATTGAAGAAATGATTAAATCAGAGGAATTACCAAAAACATCACAACCAGCTATGGGTACATTTGTAGAAATGTATGACAAGCTAGGGGAAGATGGAAGCGAAGTCCTTTCTATCCATATGACAAGTGGAATGAGCGGTACTGTAGCAACTGCAAATAGCGCTGCATCAATGACTGATACAAAAGTAACAGTTGTTGATTCTCAATTTATTACACATGCTTTAGCATATCAAGTAATTGAAGCTGCAAAAATGGCAAATGACGGACGCTCACTAGAAGAAATTTTAAAACGTGTAGATGAAGTAAGAAAGAATACTCGTTTATATGTAGTAGTGGATACATTAGAAAACTTAGTGAAGGGTGGACGTATCGGTAAAGGAAAAGCGTTTATCGGTTCTCTACTTAATATAAAGCCAATTGCTAGTCTTGAAGACGGTGTTTATAATCCTGTAACGAAAGTTCGTAGCCAAGGCCAAATTGTAAAAACATTAGCTAAGTTATTTGAGCAAGATACGGCTGGAAAAGTCGTAAAAGCTGTTGCAATTCCGCATGCGAAAGCAATTCCTTTAGCTGAAAGTATGAAAGCGGCGGTTGAAAAAGTAAGTGGATTTGCTCAATCAGAAATTTTCTATACAACGCCTATTATTAGTACTCATACAGGTCCGGGCGCAATCGGATTTATGTATTTAGCAGAGTAATAAAAAAGCTACTTGAAAATATATTTCAAGTAGCTTTTTTATGTAAATAGAAAGTAAGAAATAAGAAGAGCTACACAGGCACTACCGCTAATGATATAGCGAGTCTGTAAATATTCATTCATAGAAAACACCCTTTATCCCGCTATTTGTGGACAGTAAAACTCTCTACCTCAAATTTAGCTGGAGCAAAGAGGTTAGGTAGCGGGCTGCCCGTAAAAGCTTGATTGGTGAAGGCAAATAATCAGTGGGGATGAAGAAAACCCACTAATTAAAGTTTCACTATAGGATTTTCTATATTATATGTTGGATATAGAAAATCAGTCATTACGTTACACATGTAAAGTTTCAATTTTTTCTTTTATTTGCTTATTATTTGTTGCGTTACTATAAATAAAAGTTTGACCTAAAAAGAGTACATGCAGTTGTTCCCACGGTAACATGCGCAAATTCCAATTATTTCGAAGTCTAGTTATTGCTTCACGAGGTGTTTCATCGGCGAGTGCAAAAGCTCCGTAATGCATTGGTATAAAATGCGTAGCGTTTAAATCTAAATAAGCTTGCACGGCCTCTTCAGGTGAAACATGAGATACTTTCATAAACCATTCTGGTTCATAAGCGCCAATGGGCATAAGAGCAATATCAATTAAAAAGCGTTCACCAATTTCTTTGAAACCTTGGAAATAGCCACTGTCACCACAAAAATATATGGTTTCCATAGTCGTTTCATTATCAATAATCCATCCACCCCAGTGAGACGTATTCATATCAA
Source organism: Bacillus sp. LH1 (assembly GCF_057924895.1). NCBI lineage: Bacteria > Bacillati > Bacillota > Bacilli > Caryophanales > Bacillaceae > Bacillus > Bacillus sp. LH1. The sequence continues at coordinate 2,191,940 of NZ_CM175007.1, forward strand.
ATAAGAATCTTCTCGTCCAGTGCTGAGAGGGTACGAAGTGAAAAGAAACTTCGTTAATTATCGTACTTTCCCACCATTTATACTCTTCTACATGTTTAAATTTCTTACGAGTAAATAATTTTTTTAATCCAATAGGTACAAGATATAGAACATCATCATTCAACTGACGAAGAGTTGAAAAATCTAAATGATCATAATGACCATGTGAAATAAGGACAATATCAATTTTAGGTAGTGCTTCTATAGAGAGTCCAGGTTCTGTAAGTCTTGGAACTAGCTTTAATTTATTAGCCCATACTGGATCTGTTAATATATTAAGTCCATTCGTTTGGATAAGAAAAGTGGAATGCCCAATCCATGTGATAGTCGTTTTTTCAACATTACTTTGCAAAAATGCACTTTGTTTAACGGGTGATTGTTCTACTAAGAAAGAAAAATCTTTTTTGTTTTGCTTTCGTTCTTTACGCCAGCGTAAAAAAGAGCGAATTGATTTTTTTGTACTAACATTATCCATATTTTCATAGCGCTTTGCCATGAACATCACCTCATTTAAAATCGTTGTATTTGTATTGTACCGAAATGTTGTTAAGGAATACAGTGTAAAACATGGATTAATGTTTAAGGAATTGTTAAAAAATAGGGAGAGGTATTTACAAAAGTAACAATAAAATTAGTTTTATCACTTTTATTTAGAGAAATAATAGTAAAAAAATATATTTTGTCTAGTAATTCGCTTGAAATAAAAAAGTAACATACGTAAATTCGTACGATTTCGTGAACAAATGTAGTAAACAATTTTCTCGTAGTGTTAACTTTTGTTATTATAAACATAACCTATTTAAATTTAGGATAGAGAAAAGAGGTTTATAAATGAAGCGTTATCAAAAAATAATTGGTCTTATGGTTGTATTTTGTCTCTTTGTACTTGCTGGATGTAGTGAATCAGGTTCAAAGCTTCGTAAACCATTAAATTGGGATTTAGAAACCTTCCAATTTACAAATCAAGATGGAAAGAAATTTGGTACAAAAGATTTAAAAGGGAAAGTTTGGGTTGCAGATTTTATGTTCACAAATTGTCAGACAGTTTGTCCACCAATGACTGCAAATATGGCCAAGCTTCAAAAGATGGCAAAAGAAGAGAAATTAGACGTTCAGTTTGTTTCATTTAGTGTAGATCCAGACCTTGATAAGCCAGAAAATCTGAAAGCTTTTATTCAAAAGTTTACAGAGGATACTAGTAACTGGAATTTATTAACGGGGTATTCGTTAGAAGATATTACAAAGTTTTCAAAAGATAATTTCCAATCACTTGTAGATAAGCCGGAGAACGGTCAGGTCATGCATGGTACATCATTTTATTTAATTGATCAAAACGGAAAAGTAATGAAAAAGTATAGTGGCATTAGTAATACGCCATACGAAGACATTATACGTGATATGAAGCGATTAGTGGGTTAAAAATAAGGGTGCATAGCACCCTTATTTTTTTGCATTAGTCTATCGATAAAATGTCATGTTGCTGGGGAAGTTTCGGCGCCCGAATTTCTAATACGCCGTTTTGATAAGAAGCTTTTGCCGCTTTTTTATTAATTGAATACGGCAATTTAATCAATCTTGATGCTTCTGAAATGGAACGTTCTCGGCGATAATAGTTATGGGATGTTTGTTCTTCTTCCTCTTCAAGTATCTCTTCTTTTACAGAGACTTTTAAGTATTCACTTTGTATTTCAATTTGGATTTGTTCTTTTTGTATACCTGGTAGTTCAGCTGTAACAACGAGTTCTTCACCAACTTCATATAAATCTACAGGGAATGTTAATAAACGGTTTCCTTTTTGGAAAAAATGATTTAAATCAGCGATTACATTGCGAAGAGGTGTTTGCTCGAAGAAATCATCAATTTGCTTTAAGTAATTACGAACCGGTGGGCGAGAAGAATCTTTTTTTTCTTCACTCATGGTATTCCCTCCTAGAAATCAATTTGCAATATCATATGACAAAAGCGGAGAAAGGTGAGTGCCTAGTTTTCATGTTTTCATAAAAAATTGTTAAAAATGTGAAATGGAGTGATTTTTTTATAGTTTTTGGTCGCCATATTCAGTTGATTATGCTAGTATAAATAGGGTTGATATAGTAGTATAGAGACAGAATGAAAACTGAAAGAGGGTAAGAAGTATGTGTGGTTTTGTAGGATGTTTATGTGAAAACCCTAGAGAGTTTTCAGAAACAGAAAAACATCAATTTGAAAATATGAACACGATGATTTTCCACCGTGGTCCAGATGACGAAGGATATTTTCGTGATGAACATGTACAATTTGGCTTCCGCCGTTTAAGCATCATTGACTTAGAGGCAGGACATCAGCCGCTAACTTATGAAAATGATCGATATGTAATTATTTTTAATGGTGAAATTTACAACTATGTAGAATTACGTGAAATGTTACTTGAAAAAGGTGCAACGTTTGCAACGCAATCTGATACAGAAGTTATCATTGCATTGTATGCACATATGAAAGAAAAATGTGTAGATTACCTTCGTGGTATGTTTGCATTTATGATTTGGGATCGTGAAGAAAAGAAACTTTTCGGTGCACGTGATCACTTCGGTATTAAACCTTTATACATCGCACAACAAGGTGATACTACATTCTTCGCATCTGAGAAGAAAAGTATTATGCATGTGATGGAAGATAAAGGCGTTAATCCAACGTCACTACAACATTACTTTACGTACCAATATGGTCCAGAGCCAGAAACTTTAACAATTGATGTTAATAAAATCGAGCCTGGTCATTATTTCGTAAAAGAAATCGGTAAAGAGATGGAAATCCATCGCTACTGGAAACCTTATTTCAACGCTTCAAGTGCAACGAAAGAGGAGCATATCCAAGCAATTCGTGATGTGTTATATGATTCAGTAAAAGTGCATATGCGTAGTGATGTACCAGTAGGTTCATTCTTATCTGGTGGTATCGATTCATCTATCATCGCTTCTATCGCAAGAGAAATGAATCCAAATCTTTTAACATTCTCTGTTGGTTTTGAGCAACGTGGTTTCAGTGAAGTTGATGTTGCGAAAGAAACTGCTGAGAAATTAGGCGTTAAAAACCATAACGTATTCATTTCAGCGAAAGAATTTATGGATGAGTTCCCAAAAATCATTTGGCATATGGATGATCCTTTAGCTGATCCAGCAGCTGTACCATTGTACTTCGTTGCGAAAGAAGCACGTAAACATGTAACAGTTGTTCTTTCTGGTGAAGGCGCAGACGAGCTATTTGGTGGTTATAACATTTACCGTGAGCCAAACTCACTAAAAATGTTCTCTTACATCCCTAGTCCAGGTAAGAGCGTTCTAAAAGCATTAAGTGGTGCTCTTAAAGAAGGATTTAAAGGTAAGAGCTTCCTAGAGCGTGGATGTACACCAATTGAAGAGCGTTACTATGGAAATGCTAAAATCTTCCGTGAAGAAGAAAAAGCTGAATTAATGAAGTATTACAATGAAAGTGTTAACTATATGGATATCACGAAACCATTGTATAACGAGATTAAAGATTATGATGATGTAAGTAAAATGCAGTACATTGACATGTTCACATGGTTACGCGGTGACATTTTATTAAAAGCTGATAAAATGACAATGGCAAACTCATTAGAACTTCGTGTACCGTTCTTAGATAAAGAAGTATTCGATGTTGCATCTAAAATTCCAACTGAATTTAAGATTGCTAACGGAACTACGAAAGCCATTTTACGTGAAGCAGCACGCGGAATCGTTCCAGATCACGTATTAGATCGTAAAAAACTTGGATTCCCAGTACCAATTCGTCACTGGTTAAAAGACGAAATGCATGATTGGGCTATAAATATTATAAACGAAAGTAAGACAGAGCATTTAATCGACAAACAGTATGTATTAAACTTACTGGAAGCACATTGTGCAGATAAAGGCGATTATAGCCGTAAAATTTGGACTGTACTTGCGTTTATGGTATGGCACCAAATTTATGTTGAGCATAAATACGATACGAATAAGTTCCATGAAGAAACAAAACGTGCGTATAGCTTAGTTTAATTAGAAAAACCTTAAGATCGCATACGGTCTTAAGGTTTTTTTCATAAATAGGAAGTATTATTGATACAATAATAGTAAAAGGATGGACAACATATGATTACGTTTGAGAAAGTTACTGTAGAAAATGAAAGCGTTGTTAAAGAAATGTTTAAATCGCATAGTTTAGGTGAGAAAAAGGTACAGTACTGTGTGAAAGTTGATGATACATATATTGGTGTAATAGATTATAGTGTACAAGAGGAACGGGCTGTTTTATCACAGCTAATTATTCATTTTGATTACCAAGGTTACGGTTATGGTACAAATACGTATTTTACATTTGAAGAAATGATGAAACAAAGAAATGTGAAAGAAATAAAAGTGTTAAAAGAGAAATTAACAGAAAAGGCGAAGTCTTTCATAGAGAGTTTTGGTTTTACTTCAGAAGATGAAGAGTACGTAAAGAAAATATAACGATGATTATTTATGCGATACAATAAATATAAGGCAGGTGGATGTATGACGATGACTTCTGGTCTTGTATTAATTGGAGGGTGCTTTATAGTAGCAGAATTATGTCATATAATCATTCGGAAAAGAATGATTAAGAAAAAAAAGCCGTATGAATTACAATACGTCCCTGTCTTTTTCATTATGTTTTGTATGCTTAGTACATTACAAAATCTAATAAACTTTCCACCACTTGTAAATGTTTTTTTAAAGTTCGGTTTACTTTATAGTGGTGTTGGAATAGTACTTTTATTTATTTTATTTTGCATACGTTATGTTCACTATCAATCGTATATATTTATTTTAAATTGGTTAAAGCAAGATGATAGAAACCGCCTTACATAAGGCGGTTTTTTTATTTGCAATTGTAACAGAATTTGTACATTTCACATAAAATAGGACGAGTAGAAATGCAAACATATTACAAGAAAGGGGCGGGGCAATAAAATGAAACTTGTTATAGACGCAGGGCACGGTGGATATGATTCTGGTGCTGTTGGTAATGGTTTAGTAGAAAAAAACTTAACACTTCAAATTGCTAGACGCGTTCGAGACATTTTAACGGTAAATTACCCAATTACAATTAAAATGACACGTGATAGTGATGTGTTTATTTCTTTATCTGAACGTGCTAATATTGCTAATGCTTTCAGTGCGGATTATTTTATTTCATTTCATATTAATAGCGGCGGGGGTACAGGTTTTGAAAGTTATATTTATAATGCGTTATCCAATAGCAGCACTGCATATGCAAAGCAACAAAAAATGCATACAGCTGTCAATCCTGTATTAACAAAATATGGTCTTCGTGATCGAGGAGCAAAAAAAGAAAATTATGCGGTATTAAGAGAAACCGCAATGGATGCAATTTTAACTGAGACTGCTTTTATTGATACAGCTTTTGATGCAAATTTATTAAAAAATCCACAATTTATTGAAGATCTAAGTCAAGCGTATGCAAATGGAATAGCAGCTATTTTTGGAGTAGCTCCAAATCCACAACCTCCTAACCCACAACCGGTACCTCAAACGAAGGGAATCGCTTATGTTCTTGGGAAAAATGTAAATTTAAGAAATGGTCCATCAACTTCTTCCTCAGTTATTCGTCAATTAAATTCTCCAGAATCTTACGTTGTATATCAAGAAAGTAACGGATGGCTAGATTTGGGGAATGGACAATGGGTGTATAATGATTCTTCTTACATTAATTTTGTAAAGACAAGCAATAGTGATGGAAGCCCGATTGGGGTTGCATATATACAAGGGATGAATGTAAATTTAAGAAGTGGTCCATCAACTACATCTGCAGTTATCCGCCAATTAAATTCTCCAGAATCTTATTTAGTATATATAAATGAAAATGGTTGGTTAAACCTTGGTGGAAATCAGTGGGTATATAATGACCCAGCGTATATTAAGTATACTCAATATTAGGAATTGAAATGATAGTGCAATATGGATGCGTATCCTTGTTATGTATAACAAGGATACGCATTTTAATAACAACATTTTTTTCATACTTATGCACTATGTTTTAAAAAGAAACATTAGCAAAGCGGATAGAATCTAAATAGTATATATTAAAAAAGTTTTCTGATATACATTGACAATGTATGTAAGATACATTAATCTTTAAATGTTAATGATAATCGATTTCATCTAGGGAGGACATATGATACATACTAAAAAACTAATTATGTTCTGCATTATGATACTCATGGTTGTAATTGCAGGATGTAGTAAAGAAGAGAAAAAAGAAAATAATATATCAGCGAAAGCAAAAGATTCATATACGGTAAAGCATGCAATGGGTGAAACGACAGTAAATGGTACACCTAAAAAAGTTGTTGTTTTAACAAATGAAGGCGCAGAGGCTCTCCTAGCTGTGGGCGTAACGCCAGTGGGGACTACGAAACCACGTGCTGGTGATGAATGGTATCCTCATTTAGCGAAAGAGTTAAAAAACACGGAAGTTGTAGGAACTGAACGTGATATTAATTTAGAGGCTGTAATGAAGCTTAAGCCAGATTTAATTATCGGAAATAAAATGCGTCATGAAAAAATATATGATCAGCTAAAAGAAATCGCACCAACTGTTTATGCAGAAACATTACGCGGTGATTGGAAAGAAAACTTTACACTTTATACAAAAGCTGTAAATAAAGAAAAAGAAGGGCAAAAAGCTCTTGATGATTATAAAAAACGCATTGAAGGAATGAAAGAGAAGTTAGGCGATAAATTGAATTCTAAAGTTTCTATTATTCGTTTCGTGCCAGGTGATGTTCGTATTTATCAAAAAAACTCATTCTCGGGCGTTGTTTTAAATGATATTGGATTTAAACGACCACCATTACAAGATAAAGATGATTTTGCGATAAAAGGAATTACAAAAGAGCAGATTCCAAATATGGACGGAGACTACTTATTCTATTTCACTTCTGATAAAGATGCAGATAAGAATAATGAAGGAAATTCGTTAGCGAAGGAATGGACAGAAGATCCACTCTTTAAGCAACTACAGGCTTCTAAAAATAATAAAGTATTCCAAGTGGATGAGGTAATCTGGAATACAGCAGGCGGTATTAAAGCTGCGAACCTTATGTTAGATGATATTGAAAAATATTTCCTTAAATAAATGATAAAATACATCACTTTTACGAAGTGATGTATTTTTAGTTTGTGAAAATACAGAAAATTCCTTCTTTAAGGGTGTCATAAGTTGTACAATAAAATCAATCATGTGATAAAGGAGTGGGGAAGAATGAAAGCTACTCATAAAGATTGGATCTTGTTTAATGGGAGAATGATTAATACGAAAGAAGAACAGCCGATGGTAGCATTAGAAGAGAGAGGCTTCCAATTTGGTGATGGGATTTATGAAGTATTTAGACTATACGATGGCAAGCCTCATTTATTAGATTTACATTTGGAACGATTCTTTAACTCTATGGCAGAAATAAAACTAATTCCACCATTTACGAAGGAAGAATTAGTAGAAGAGTTATATCAAATGATTGAAAAAAATCAATTTCAAGAAGATGGGAATGTATATTTACAAATATCAAGAGGTGCACAACAGCGCAATCATGTATATGAATCAGATTTACAACCGACATATTTTGCAAATCTTGTTTCGTTCCCAAGACCAGTTGCTTCAATGGAGGCAGGGATTAAGGTGACAGTAGAAGAGGACATCAGGTGGAAGTTTTGCCATATAAAATCTTTAAATTTGCTTCCTAATATCATGATCAAAAACAAAATAAATGAACAAGGGTATCAAGAAGCAATATTAGTACGAGATGGTATTGTGACTGAAGGGTGTCATTCCAATTTCTTTATCGTGAAGAATAATAAGTTGATTACACATCCAGCGGATCATTTCATTTTACATGGTATTACACGTCACTATGTAATTACATTAGCGAAAGAGTTACATATCGATGTAGAGGAACGAGAGTTTTCATTACAAGAAGTATATGACGCTGAGGAGTGCTTCTTTACAGCGACGCCACTTGAAATATTCCCAGTCGTTCAAATTGGTGATGAACAGTTCGGGGCTGGTGAAAGAGGACCAATTACGAAAAAACTACAAGCTGCATACGAAGAGAGTATTCGTTTGTTTAAAGTGACAAATTAATCATGAAGAAAAAAGCTGGTATTCTTCCGGCTTTTTTTCATGATATAATTCAAGCATAGGACAAGTTTTGAAAACGCTGTAAAAAGGGGATTTAATATATGAATTATGAAGATTTTAAAGAAGTAATTCACGGAAGACGAAGTGTTAGAAAGTTTACAGATCAAGAAGTATCTACTAATGATATAAAAGAAATAATTGATTGTGCTCGTTACGCACCAAGTGATACGAATTCACAAACGTGGGAATTCTTAGTTATCATGAATCGAGAGAAGATTAAAGAAATTGAACAAATGACGTGGGATGCATTACATAAACTTGCGGCAAAAGCAGCAGAAAATGGAGAAGAGAAAGCAGGGAAATTACTTACACGTTCTTTCGGACCATATGCAACAGCTTTCTCGGAGGCACCAGTATTAATCGTATGTTTGGCAACACCATATGAATCAAAGTTCCGTGAAAAGATATTTGATCCAATTGCTTTTGTTCCAAATTCAGTTTGGGAGGAAGAAGGCATTAAGAGTAGCTGTTTAGCGGCACAAAACTTAATGTTAGCTGCACATGCAAAGGGACTTGGTACTTGTCCAATGACAGGGCCAGTATTGCTAGCTCAAGATGAACTGCGCCAATATTTACAAGTTGAGCCTGAAAAACAAATAAATATGGTTATTTCACTCGGATTTCCGAAAGATAAACCGAAGAAACTTCCAAGAAAAGAAGTAGATGAGATTACAACGTTTGTTTTTTAATTGCTGTATAGAAAAGACATTGAATTAAAAATGTCTTTTTATTTTTGAGGGTATGTAATTCATATGTTGGGCTAAAATGATAGATAAGAGGAAATTACTATTTATTTCATAAAAAAAATTAATGTTCTATTAAGGAAAGTATGATACATTAATCGTGAGCAAGATTCTATTTGTTCATGAAAGTGTTGAAAGTAGGCTCAAAATTTAAAAGTTATTTTTGTATAATAAATTATAATGAAGTTACAGGGGGGATGAATTTTGAAAAAATTCATAATCACTGGATTGTCTGTATTGTTATTAGTTGGTTGCGGTGCTCCACAGGAAAAAGAGGACGCGCAATCAAAACAGGAAGAACAAGTTGTAAACGCAAGTGATGAGAATATGGTTGTATTTCCTGAAGGAGCAATGTCAATTGGAGAAGGGAAAGTAAAAGTTATTACTCCAGATGGTACTTCTGAAAACGGCAATATACCGACTGTATTCATCAAAAAGGATACATTAATTCAGCAAGTTGAATTAGAACTTTCTAATTTTCAAAGTGATAAAGAAACATTCGTATTTGTAGATCAAATGTATACAGATAAACATCAAGTAACTAGTACAACGCAGACAACAGTGCAGTTAAAAGAAAAAACGCTGGAAACAGGTAGTCATACAATTACTGCAGTTCAGTATGAAAACAATGACCCGAAAGGAAAGGTTATTAGTTTTAATCAAGCAACATTTGAGACAAAACCTGCGTCTTAATAAGAATAAAAAGTACATTACTCAAAAAGTAGTGTGCTTTTTTGTTTGGACTAAAGTGGGCAAGAGTGAATAACTTATTTCATTTTCTAATACGATTAAATAGGAAGTAATCACTTGTTACTACTATGACAGAGAAAGAGGTTGAATACGTGAATCGGTGTATTCGTATCATTTTGATTAGCCTAATGATGGCAATAATTTGGTTTACGATACAAGAGTTTATGCAAATAACGCTCAATTATCAAATTCATGACTTGTTAATAGGAGCTATTTGTTTTACCATTGTTTATCTATTATATGATAAACTCGGACTAAGGTAAGTTTCAGAAGAAAAATGTAGGTATTTCATTTGAAATGTCGAATAGTACATACGATGTCGTAATAACAAATTTTCTATTGTTTACTGTGAAACAGAAGAAGGAGAGATAGTGGTTATGAAACGAGCTCTTATTAATATTGATTATACATATGATTTTGTAGCGGAAAAGGGTGCTTTAACTTGCGGGAAACCAGGACAGGAAATTGAGAAGGAAATTGTACATATAACGAAGCAATATATTGAAAATGGAGATTACGTTGTCTTTGCTATTGATAAACATGAAGAAAATGATGTATATCATCCAGAATCAAAGTTATTCCCACCTCATAATATAGCTGGTACAAGTGGAAGAGATTTGTTTGGTGAATTACAAGATGTGTACGAAACATATAAAAATGCAGAGAATGTATATTATATGGACAAAACGCGATACAGTGCGTTTGCTGGAACGGATTTAGAGATGAAGCTAAGAGAAAGAGGAATAGAAGAAGTTCATCTTGTAGGTGTTTGTACTGATATTTGTGTTCTTCATACAGCAGTAGATGCTTATAATAAAGGGTTTAAAATTGTTGTTTATGAAAAGGCGGTTGCATCTTTTAATGCACAAGGGCATGAATATGCACTTGGACATTTTAAGTCATGCTTACATGCAGAAGTGAAGTGAAAAAAGAGGCCTTTAAAAAAGGTCTCTTTTATTTGTCCATGTTCATTGAAAACAGCTACAGCAGAGTGGTCTTGATCCGACAACTTTTCTAAGTTCTTCAATATATCCCATTGTATGTAACCTCCGTAAGAAAAAATAAGAGCAAATAAACTATTCGTTATTATGTAAATATATTCCTCTTTATAAGGGGAGAGATGACATATAACTTATTTGTTTTATTTGGTAAAATATACATCAAAAAAGGTCAAACAAAAACTTTGACCTTTTTTGACCAAATGTTATAATAAAGGCAGAAAGAGATAATCTTTCATTCATAAATAATAAGGAGGAAAAAATATGCGTAATTTATTTCCAGAGATAACAAAACGTCAAAATGGCATTTTTGATTTTGGGCCTTCTTTATTAGAAGGGATGACAGATGCTTTCTTTAAGCCACTGAACATGGATACTTTTAAAGTAGATGTTCATGAGCAATCTGGTAAATATACTGTGAAAGCAGATTTACCAGGTTTTCAAAAAGAAAACATTCAAGTTGATTTTGAACAAGATATATTAACGATCCAAGCAACGAATCATAATGAAGTAGACGAAAAAAATGAGAATGGCACATATATTCGTAAAGAACGTTCTATAGGTTCTGTAACTCGACGCTTTAATTTTAAACAAGTTGAGGAAGAAAATGTTAAAGCAAATTATAAAGATGGCGTACTGACAATTGAATTGCCAAAATTGAAAGAAGAAAAAAGTAGTAAGACAACAATTAATATTGAATAAAAGAGCTGATAAATTCAGCTCTTTTTTTACGTAGTTAATGAATAAATGAGTTGAAATCGTAATGAGATGAATAAAGTTTTAACGTATAAAAAATTTTCACGATTCGCTCCCCCTTAGGTTATTAAAAAGGGTATATTTAAAGGGAAAGGAAAAAGAACACCTAGACATACTGTTTAAGGTGAATTAGTAATAGAGTCAAAATACATAGTAAGGATAGTGGCATTTTAGATTAGGATAATAGATTTTTCTGGAACAAACTTAGGCGATTATGAATTTTTTAATTAGTAAGGAAGTGGTTAAATGAGCTTATTAACGTATACTGAAGAATTTTTTAATTATGTAAGAGAGTTTTTACTTTTAAGATTTTTACTATTTGCTTTAGTTTTAATCATTATTTCTTTTGTAATAAACCGTATTATTGATTGGTTTTTTAGGAAATCAAGCTTTTTTGATGAAGAGGTAGAGCAGACGATTCAAAGTGTAATTCGATCTATTTTTAGATATATCATTATCATCAGTCTTATCATATATTTAATTAGCCAATTTGTAGATATAAAAAGTATTATTGCAGGTGCAGGGATAGCTGGAGTTGTCATCGGTTTTGCTGCACAACAGATGCTAAAAGATGTTATATTAGGCTTTGCAAGATTAGCGGACAAAGAGTTTCGGGTTGGTGATTTTGTAACTTTTAACGGAACAAATTCAGGAACTATTGAAGAGATTAGTATTCGTTTTATGCAAATTCGTGAATGGTCAGGAAAACTACTTACCATCCCGCACGGAGAGATTAGAACGATACAAAATTTTAATAAAGGATGGATGCGTGTAATTGAACGCATCACGGTAAGTTATCAGGAAGATCCAACAAGAGTGAAGGAATTGTTAGAAGAAGTATGTGTTATATGCAATGAAGAATTGAATCAAACTCTTTATAGAGTAGAGGATGAGGCTGTTGAACCATTTAAATACGTCGGTGTTACAGACTTAAATCCTAACTTGAAATATGTTGGCTATGAATTTTGTATTACAGGTTTAATAAAGCCAGAAGATTATTTTGAAACTTCTAGACAAGTAAGATTTGAATTAATGTCTATGTTCCATAAGAATCAAGTGCAAATGCCAGCAGCGAATATGGTTGTTACTACTGAAGGTTTACAGCATATCCATGGTGGACAATCTTTATCGGACAGCTAAAGTAGAATCGTTTGTTAACAAAAATTCTGCTTCCAACATTGGATAGAATAACAATAATAAAATGATTGATATAAAGAAAGGGCTGAAGGAATTCGGTTCTTTTTTTATTTATAGAATTTAGAAATTTCTTAATGTTATAATTGTAGTTGGTGATGAGAATGAACTTTGAAGAAAAAGAGATGCGTCGTTTAGAAGCATTAAAAGAAATTGCTGAATTATTAAATGAAGCAACAAACTTACAGGATATGTTAGAAAAAGTGTTGCATACATTGTTACAAGTAATGAATTTACAAACAGGGTGGATATTCTTTATTGATGAAAGTGGAAAGCACAGCATGCTTGTAGACGAAAATTTACCAGAGGCTCTTACGTGGCAAAAGAAGAAGCCGATGTGTGAAGGAAACTGTTGGTGTGTAGAACGTTTTGTGAATGGGAGATTGGAAAAAGCGACTAATATTATTGAATGTAAGCGAATAGAAGATGCAATTGAATGTAATTGGGGAGAGACAGAAGATGTTACACATCATGCGACAATTCCGCTTAGGTCTGGATCAGAAAAATTTGGTCTACTAAATGTGGCTGCACCTCATAAGACTCATTTTTCTGAGGAAGAGTTAGCGTTATTAGAATCAATTGCATTTCAAATTGGAACGACAATACAACGTATTCAATTAGTTGAGAAAGAACGTAAATATGTAGTGGTAGCGGAAAGAAATCGACTTGCACGTGATTTACATGATTCAGTAAAACAATTGTTATTTTCTATTATGCTAACAGCGAAAGGTACTCTGAATATGACGCAAGATAGAGAATTGCAAGAGATGTTAAGTTATATTGGGGAATTATCACAAGAAGCATTACAAGAGATGAGGCTATTAATTTGGCAATTAAGACCTGAAGGATTGGAGAAAGGATTAGCAGAAGCAATTCAAAATTACGGGAAGTTATTAGGAGTTCAAGTGGAAGTTCGAATTGATGGGATGGTTTCAATTGGGGATGAAATAGAAGAAGTTTTATGGCGTATTAGCCAAGAGGCGCTACATAATTGTAAAAAGCATGCTTCGTGTGAAAAGGTACATATTCTTTTGAAAATAGAAAATAACCAGTTACATTTTTACATAGAAGACAATGGAATAGGATTTATACAAGAACAAGTAAGGGAATCAGCACTTGGCCTGAAAAGTATGAAGGAACGTATTCAGTTAATGAAGGGGTCGTTTCAAATTATAACAGAGTTGAAAAAGGGTACAAAAATAGAAATTCAATTGCCGATTTGAAGGGGAGAATAAGGTTGAAGATTAAACTGCTACTAGTTGAGGACCATCATATCGTTCGAAGAGGACTTGTATTCTTTTTGAAAACGAGAGAAGAATTTGAAATTATTGGGGAAGCGGAAAATGGCGAAGAGGCATTACATTTCATGCAAAAAGAAAGACCAGATGTCGTACTAATGGATGTATCGATGCCGAAAATGGATGGAATTGAGGCAACAAAACGTCTAAAGCAATATGATGAGACAATAAAGGTACTTATATTAAGTAGTTTTTCAGAGCAAGATTATGTTATACCAGCACTTGAAGCTGGAGCAGATGGTTATCAATTAAAAGAAGTACAACCTGAGCAACTTGTCGCTTCTATTATTGCAGTACATCAAGGAAATGCGAATTTTCACCCGAAAGTAACACCTGCATTAATGGGGCGTTCTGCAGTAAAGAAGGAAGTAGAAAATCCTTTTTCAATGTTAACGAAAAGAGAGCAAGAGGTACTTCGCGAAATTGCGAAAGGAAGAAGCAACAAGGAGATTGCAGCAGAACTTCATATTACAGAACAAACTGTGAAAACACACGTTTCAAACGTTTTAGCTAAATTGGAAGTGGATGATCGTACGCAAGCCGCATTATACGCAGTGAAACATGGAGAGAATTATTCATAAGCATGAATAATTCTGTTATATCGTATGACAGAATACATAGGAGCAATTAAAATTTATAGTAATCCCTAATATAGGTTTTTCTTCTTTCGATAATTAGGTACAATAAAGTGAAACTCTAATCAGTGGGGGACCATCCCCACTGATGATTAGTTTAACTAATCGGTTTTTACAGGATAAAGCTACGATGGAAGGGGAGGATATGCTATGCCTGGTACAAGAAGTGGGATTGGAAAGATTCAGGCTTCGTTAAATGGTTTATCACCGAAATTGCGAAGTATTGCCGAACATATTTTGAAACATCCACAAGATGTTGTACATAAATCTATTACAGAATTAGCTGAAGTTACGAATAGTTCCGAAGCTACGATATTCCGCTTATGTAAAAACCTTGGTTTGCAAGGTTTTCAAGATTTAAAGATTACATTAGCTCGTGAAATTGTACATACACCGATGCAAAATATTCATGAAGAGGTATCAGCAGAAGATAGTATGGTAACTGTTGCTAAAAAAGTTTTTCATTCGCATATTACAGGACTGCAAGATACTTTACATTTGCTTAATGAAACGGCACTTGAGCAGGCTGTACGAGCCTTACAAGAAGCAAGTCGAATTGAGTTTTATGGAAATGGTGGCTCTGGTATTATTGCAATGGATGCGTATCATAAGTTTATGAGAACGGGTATTTCTTGTATCGCTCATACTGATTCGCATTTTCAAATTATGGGAGCAGGTTTACTCTCAGAAAATTCAGTTGTTATTGGTATTTCTCATTCTGGTAGCAATAAAGGATTACTTGAAGCGTTAGAAGTAGCGAAAGCAAGAGGAGCCAAAATTATTGCGATTACGAGCTATAAGAAATCAGCATTAAGTCAACTTGCTGATATAACGTTATATACATCAACACGTGAGACTGAATTCCGCACAGAAGCAAGTTCATCACGATTAGCACAGTTAAGCTTATTAGATACTTTGTATGTAGGGTTGTCGTTGCAGCGACAAGAGGAAACTCTAAAAAATTTACAAAGTATACGTGAAACGATTTCGATGAAGCGAATATAAAAAAAGCTCTTCAAATGAAGAGCTTTCAGACTGTAGACAAACTATTTTTGGAGAGTTCAAATGCTAAAAATAGTTTGTTTCTTATTTTAGGGATAATTTATCCAATGGAATTTATATGTAGTGCTTTCTATACTATAATTTACTATAAGTGAGGAAGATGTCTTATGAAAATATCTGTTTATGTTGCAAGTGCATTTAGCAAGGAGCATAAAGGCGGAAATAAAGCAGGAGTGGTATTTATTGAGAATACAAATACATTGACCACTACTCAAAAAATCGAAATAGCCAAACAACTGGGTTATGCGGAAACCGCATTTATATCAGAATCTGAAATTGCTGATTATAAATTTGAGTATTTTACTCCAAAAGAAGAAGTTGATTTATGTGGTCATGCCACAATTGGCTCTTTCGCGATACTGATGTATTTAAATAAACTTTTCAGGAATCGCTATACGATTGAAACGAACAGCGGTGTTCTTACTATCACTATAAAAGATGACATCATATTCATGGAACAAAATAAACCGAGATTCTATGATGTTGTATCTCCAAACGAGTTCATCGACTGTTTTGATAGTAAAGATATAGACAATAAATACCCAATTCAAATTGTCTCCACTGGCTTAAAAGATATTTTAATTCCTATAAAAAGCGAAATACAATTACATGCACTGCAACCTAATTTTGAAAAAATTAAAGAAATCAGCAAGTATTATAATGTTGTCGGGATGCATTTATATACTTTTAATGACAATCGAATTATATGCAGAAATTTTGCTCCACTATACGACATTAATGAAGAAGCAGCGACTGGAACTTCAAACGGTGCATTAGCTTGCTATCTTTATGAACAGCACTATTTGCAAAAAGAAGTCTATGTATTTGAACAAGGTTATTCTTTACACTCGCCTTCCGAAATATTAGTTAAATTAGCAACCAATAGCAAGAATAAAATAGAAAAAGTTTATGTTGGTGGCAAAGGCTATTACTGTGAAACTAAGTGTTTAAATATAGAAAATATTGAGTGAAGAGCTTTTTTATCGATGAGAAGTTTGTTACTTTATTTTCTTTTAGAAATGTATGACTTACTTATAGTCAGTGATAAACTCTCATTTTTAAAAATTTAAAATAAAGACCGATTTATGTAATAATTCAAATATTGTTCATAATTTCACAAATTGTTTATGAAGTGTCATGTTATGATGAAGATGTAATGATGATTGAACACTTAAATTTGGTACAATAACTAGCCAAAGTAGTGAAGAAAGTAGTTGTGAGATAAACTCATTAAAATGCTAAAACACTAAAGGGGAGATCACATATGAAAGCAGTAGTGGTTAATAAAAACAGCAAAGCAAACATCGAAGTGATTGAAAAAGAATTACGTCCGTTACACTCAGGTGAAGCGTTAGTAGATGTAGAGTATTGTGGAGTTTGCCACACTGATTTACACGTTGCGAATCATGATTTTGGTAACACTGATGGCCGTATTCTTGGTCATGAGGGTGTAGGTATTGTTACGAAAATAGCTGATGATGTTACTTCACTAAAGATAGGTGACCGTGTAAGTATTGCATGGATGTTCCAATCTTGTGGACGTTGTGAATATTGCGTAACTGGTAGAGAAACATTTTGCCGTGAAGTTAAAAACGCTGGTTATTCAGTGGATGGTGGTATGGCTGAACAATGTATCGTTACAGCTGATTATGCGGTAAAAGTACCAGAAGGATTAGATCCTGCTCAAGCATCATCAATTACTTGTGCTGGTGTAACTACATATAAAGCTATTAAAGTATCAGATATTAAACCTAGTCAACCTATTGTAATCTATGGCTGCGGTGGATTAGGTAACTTAGCTATCCAATATGCTAAAAATGTATTTGGTGCAAAGGTAATCGCAGTAGACATTAATGACGATAAATTAGCCTTAGCGAAAGAAGTTGGTGCTGATATGACTATCAATCCAATTTCTCAAGGTCCTGCTGATAAAATTGTGCAAGAGAAGTTTGGTGGCGCTTATGCTGCGGTAGTAACAGCAGTCTCTAAAGTAGCCTTTAACTCAGCAGTTGATGCAGTACGTGCTTGCGGTAAAGTAGTTGCAGTAGGGCTACCAGTAGAAACAATGGACTTAAACATCCCACGACTTGTACTGGATGGAATTGAAGTAGTTGGTTCTCTAGTTGGTACTCGTAAAGATTTGGAAGAGGCGTTTATGTTTGGGGCAGAAGGAAAAGTAGTGCCGGTTGTTCAAACTTGTTCGCTAGATAAAGTACAAAATGTATTCGAAGAAATGGAACAAGGTAGAATTCAAGGGCGTATGGTAATTGATTTTAAAAAACATAATTGTGATTGCAAATAATTCACTTTAAATATAAAAAACATGAGTCTAGCAAAGGACATGTAAAAAAGTTAGACAGCATAAGAAGATGATCCCTGTATTTAATAGGGATCATCTTCTTTATTTTCTACTAATATCGATGCCAATTAATACTTCATTAATGAGAAATGATTAAAGGTTTACTTTATTTGCAAACGAAAAGGAATCTTTATGTTTAACAAATTTTTTATGATCTGGAACGTTTTGAATTGCTACAATTTGCGAATCTCTTGCTTTCAGTGCATCTTGAATCCCGATGGTCATAAGCTTAATAAATAGAATCGTAATAAAGAATGAAGCGAGAGTATAAAAAATAATCCACCATGAAAGATTCATTTCATTACGATTTAATCCAATAAGACCTGCCCAATCATTAGATAGAGAAACAGGTTTGAGCACTCCGTCATAGAGTTCACGCATTTGTATGCCGCCAATTACAATGTTAAGCAACGCTAAATGGATAACGAGTATGAGTGTTTGGACGATATGTTCCATAAATAATACAAATAAGCGGTCAAGTAATAAGACTCGTAAGTGTTTTTTTATAATATGAAAACGACTAGCCCCCAGTAATTGTGAACTTAAGATGTAATCTTGTTTCATAAATTCATCAACCTCTGAGGATATGTATAAAGAAAGTGTAGGCAGAGCGACGAAAATAAGTACGAGTACTTGATAAAACGTAAATGAAATATTTGGATCTACCCCATCAGCATTTGATGTGATTATAATATTAACGGGCGTGATGAGTATGAATGCGATAAATAGAGTTGGAATGTAATAAAAAACTTCTGAGCATGACTGGAAAAATCTCTTGAGTTTTGGAGCAAATAAACTTAAGAGGATTCCTATACATGTTCCGCATAAAATTCGAAAGAAGCTAATTGCCATGGCTAATAAAATAGTGAATTTTGCTCCTTCTACAATTTGTAAGAAAACAGACTCTCCAAAACGATCAGATCCAAAAGGTGGAATTAACGATGGCGGAAAGGGGGCCTTTCCAAGTAATTCGTTATTGTCATTGTAAAGTAACTGAGGAGGTTTTGGGATGTTATCTTTAAAGAACCAACTATAAATAAAACTAGCTGAAATAAGTATGAATAGATAAGTAAAGCCGATTAAAAAGCGTTTTGATTTCCAAATAGATTTCATAATGATACTCCTTTCAATTGCTTTTTCCATCTATTCATCATGAATGAGACTATTTGGAAAATAGCATAAAATGGTAAAATAATCATAACAAGTATGATAAATGCAGCTGGAGGTGAAACAAACGCCTTATTAAATAAAAATTGAATAATGCCTTCCATATTAAAAACAAATTCTAAAATGAATAAATTAGAAAGTAAGAAAACAAAAATCGTTTTTAAATGGTGGAAGAAGTGGATAGATATATTTTTGAATAAATGAATGCATAGTATATAACTTGATGAAAGGCCTTTTCCATATGCAACCTCTACGTAATGTTTTCCTTGCTCTTCTTTTATGTATAACACCATCATCCGAAACATTTGTAATGTAGGTAAGACAGCTAATGATAAAATAGGGAGTAAATAAGCTCGATTTTCATTAAAGGAAATAATAGTGACAGGAGATTCCCCAAATTTCTGAAGTACCCATATGAAAAATATTTGCAAACAGATCATCATCATCATATCAGGGACAGCTTCTAATATGAACACAATTCGGTTTATCCATTTTTTTATATAATCTTTTGCTAAAAAATAAAAAAATGCCATGCTAGATGATAAAAAGAGAGCAAGAAAAAAGGCTAAAAATAATATAGTAAATGAATATAGGTAAGGTTCTAAAACAGTTGGAAATAATGGTGTTTTTTTGAAATGGCCAAACTTCGGGTCTGATCCTATAATCACTAATGATTCAGGGGAAAAAACTTGTTTTAACATAGTAACGGTCTGATTAAAAAAATAAATTGGTTGAAAGGTAAATCCTTGTTGAGTGATAAATAAATAAGGTAAATTTAATAATAGTAAGAGTGATAAAAGAATTGATGAAAGCTTAATTGTGAATTGAGATATTTTATTTAACATTAAATCCCTCCGACATCTTTTTACAACATTATACAATAAATTTCGTGTTATTGTTTTTATTTTTCTGAAAAATAAAAATACTTTTCGGTTTTATAGTATGCAAGATATATTTACAAGATAAAAAAGTGATAGTAGGGGGCCACGCTCTATGTTTATCAAGATAAAAGACTAGTGAACCTAAAACAATAAATATGAGTAAAATGCACAGAATTCTCATTCTGCGGTTAGTTACTTTTCTTGGCTTGATGGTGATGTTACGTGACCGCTAAAAATGAATATTGCTTTTCAACTTTTTCTTCAAGCAAATAAGTAGAACGTATGGAGGATTATGTATGTGTTGTTAATGAGAGGAAAGAGTGTATTGCGTAACGAATATAACGTAATTTTACCGCATGGAAAAGCTAAATTTAGTATATAAGTGAAATGGAATGAGGGGATTTATTTTTGGTATGAAAAAAATTTTCTTTTTATAACTTGATAAATGAAAAAATATTTTATATACTAATTCATGTAAACGGTTTACTAAATCGTATTTTGCTAGTAATGAAGGGAAGATTCGCATGGAAACAAGGGGGAGAGTAATCGGGATTGATATCGGTACCACAAGTACAAAAACGGTTGTGTTCACAGAAAAAGGAAAAGTCATTGCATCACATGCAATCGATTACCCAATTATTCAACCGAATGTAGGATGGGCTGAGCAAGATCCTGATGTAATATGTGCCGCTGTATACAAAAGTGTAAGCGTTGCCATTGAAAAAGGTAATGTATTACCAGAAGATATTTCTTCAATCGGTATTAGTACAGCTATGCACGCATTAATTGCAGTAGATGAAAATGGTGCGCCATTAACGCGTTCTATCATTTGGGCAGATAATCGAAGTACGAAGCAATCAGAAAAATTATTACAACAAATGAATGGGCATGAAATTTATAGACGTACAGGTACACCGATTCATCCGATGTCACCACTTTCTAAATTGTTATGGATGAAAGAAGAGGAACCAGAGTTATATACAAGTGCCTATAAATTCATTTCCATTAAAGAGTATGTGATTTACCAATTATTTTCACGCTACGTAGTTGATTATTCGATTGCTTCTGCTACAGGGTTATTTAATTTAGAAACATTAAACTGGGATGAAGATGTTTTAACTATGTTACATATGTCATCAGAAAAATTATCAACCCCTGTACCAACTACATATATTTTATCAGGTATGAAGCCAGAGTTAGCACAGAAGATGGGGATAAGTGCAGAAACACCAATTGTCATCGGAGCAAGTGATGGGGTTCTTGCAAATGTAGGAGTTGGTGCGATATCACCGGGTGCGGCTGCAATTACGATTGGAACGAGTGGTGCGGTTCGAACAATCTCATCAAATATAAATACAGATGAGAAAGGGAGAACGTTTTGTTACGCATTAACAGATGAGCACTGGGTAATCGGTGGTCCAACGAATAACGGCGGAATATTACTGAGATGGTTACGTGATGAATTTGGTAGTCCAGAGCAAGAAGTAGCAAGAAAGCTCGGCATTGATCCTTATGATTTATTAATTAAATATGCAGAAAGCGTACCAGCTGGAGCGGATGGGCTATTGTTCTTACCTTTCTTATCTGGAGAACGCGCACCTTACTGGAATGCAAATGCTCGTGGTACATTCTTTGGAATCAATCTTCAACATAAGCGAGAACATTTTATACGTGCAGTGATGGAAGGTGTTTGTATGAGTGTATATTCAGTAGCACTCGCAATCAGGGATTGTACAGGGCCACTTACTGAAATACGAGTTTCAGGAGGGTTTGCAAAATCTGCATTTTGGAGACAAATGTTGTCCGATATGATGGGAAAAGAATTGCTTGTACCTGAAAGTCATGAAGCATCTGCGCTTGGGGCAGCGGCAGTTGCTTTATATGCTGTAGGAAAAATTGATTCTCTTGAAGAGGTAAAGGATTGGATTGATATTGTCCATCACCATGTACCGAATAAAGAAAATACGGCTATATATTTAGAAATGTTTTATATGTATGAACGACTTTACAATCGCTTGAAAGAAGAATTTGATTGTATAGCTGCTTTCCAACGTAAACAATAGGGGGATTGGGAGAAATGGTAGTTGGGATCGTACTAGCGGCAGTTGTCATACTACTTTTACTTATTACGGTAGTAAAATGGCATCCATTTGTCGCATTAATTTTAACAGCAATTGGTGTAGGATTAGCAATGGGAATGCCTTTAATTGGAACTTCACCAAAAGATCCAGGGATTATTGATTCTATTAAACTAGGGCTTGGTAATACATTAGGGTTTTTAGCAATAGTTTTAGCACTAGGAACGATGCTTGGAAAAATGATGGCCGAATCTGGTGGTGCTGAACGTATCGCTAACACATTAATTAATCGTTTTGGGAAGAAACGAGTTCACTGGGCGATGATGTTCGTTGCATTTTTAGTAGGGATTCCGGTATTTTTCCAAGTTGGATTTGTACTATTAATTCCGTTAGTATTTACAATTGCGTTAGAAACTGGGGTATCACTTATTACAATTGGTATTCCGCTAGTAGCAGGACTGTCAGTCGTACACGGACTTGTTCCACCGCATCCAGCGGCAATGGCGGCAGTTGGTATTTTTAAAGCAGATGTGGGGAAGACAATTTTATATGCGTTAATTGTCGGACTTCCAACTGCAATTATTTCAGGTCCACTTTACGGGAAATGGATTGGTGCTCGTATACATAAGGAAGTACCATTAGATATAGCGGAGCAATTTGTTGAAAAAGATAATAAAAAAGAGCTTCCTAGCTTTTGGAATACATTGTTTACAATTTTACTTCCAGTATTTCTTATGCTTGGTGCATCAATAGCAGAAGTTGCATTAAATAAAACGAGTCAACTAGCACAAGTATTACACTTTATTGGAGATCCGATTGTGGCTTTATTAATTGCAACCATTTACTCTTTCTTTAGTCTTGGATATGCAAAAGGTTTCTCAAAAGATAAAGTGTTACAATTTACAAATGATTGCCTTGGACCTATTGCAAACATATTGTTAGTGATTGGTGCAGGCGGCGCATTTAATAAAGTATTATTAGATTCTGGAATTGGAACGACAATTGCAGATATGGCGAAAGAATCACATATTTCACCGATATTATTAGGGTGGGGAATTGCGGCACTAATCCGAATTGCAACTGGATCGGCAACTGTTTCTATGATGACAGCAGCTGGTATTGTTGCGCCGATTGCAGCAAGCACACCAGGTGTAAATGTTGAATTATTAGCACTTGCAACTGGTGCAGGGTCATTAATTTTATCACACGTGAATGATTCAGGATTTTGGATGATTAAAGAGTATTTCGGAATGACTGTGAAAGAAACATTATTAACATGGACTGCAATGGAGACTATATTATCTGTAGTAGCACTTGGGCTAATTTCGATATTAAATATATTTGTATAGAATAGGAGATTGATTAATATGAAACTAGGTTTAATTGGATTAGGAAAAATGGGATTTCCATTAGCTGAACACTTATATGAAGACAAGCATGAAGTAGTTGTATACGATGTAAATAAAGAGCTTGTTGAAAAGGCAGGAAAACTAGGAATTACTGCACGTCATACATTAAAAGAAATGATTGCTGAACTAGAAGCTCCTCGTACAATTTGGGTAATGGTGCCTGCAGGAGAAGTTGTAGAGTCAGTACTAAAAGATGTATATCCATTATTAGATGAAGGTGATATCGTTATTGAAGGCGGAAATTCATTCTATAAAGATACGTTACGCCGTGCTGAAGAAGCAAAAAGCTTCGGATTACATTATGTAGATATCGGTACATCAGGCGGTGTAGAAGGAGCTAGATACGGTGCTTGCTTAATGGTTGGTGGAGAAAAAGAAATTTACGACCAATTAGAACCTTTATTTAAAGATTTAGCAGTAGAAAATGGCTATTCTTATGCTGGCCGTGTTGGTAGTGGTCATTTCTTGAAAATGGTTCATAACGGTATTGAGTACGGCATGATGCAAGCAATCGCTGAAGGATTTGAAGTACTAGATAAGAGTGACTTTGATTTCAATTATGAAGATGTTGCAAAAGTATGGGCTAACGGATCAGTTATCCGTGGTTGGTTAATGGACTTAACTGAAAAAGCATTTGCAGAAGATCCGAAACTAGATGGCATTAAAGGTGTAATGAACTCTTCAGGAGAAGGAAAATGGACTGTTGAAACTGCACTTGAACTTCAAGCTGCAGCACCAGTTATCGCTATGTCATTATTTATGCGCTATCGTTCTCAGGAAGATGATACATTCCATGGAAAAGTAGTTTCAGCATTACGTAATCAGTTCGGTGGACATGAAGTTGTGAAAAAATAAGGATGTTTTTAAAAAGAAACTTGTGTATAAGCGCAAGTTTCTTTTTTATAGTTTAAGAAATTACTAATTTAAAAATACCAATCAATCATCGTTTTTTTGTCACAAATGATAGCTTCGACGTTCATTGAATGAACAATATATTCTATATTTTCTTCTTTAGCTAATAATAAGGTTGTAAAGGAATCGTATATACTCATAAACGCATACTCATTATCTTCGCCAGTAATAATTAACTCATTATTGCTAATGTCCCAAATATCTAATGGAGTAGTATTATTTACCTGTAATAATCCGTTTGTATCAAGAATTGGTTCAGAGAAATATAGATTTTTTGCACCTTTAGAACCGAGGAGTTTAAGTAATTTGTGTAATAAAAATATAGACGTATAATCTTCTGTTGGATAATAAAGATCTTTTTTTAAGTTTGAATGTAGCTTTTCAGCTAAATCCTCTCTTTTATATTCTTCTGAAAGGGCACTAATGGAAGTCAACATGGCCATTGCTAGGTCTGCGTATGAATGTAATCCACTACAAGACATCATTTCCTTCCAAGAAACGGATTTCCCATTATAAATGATTTCTTCAGCGCTAGGATAGATGTGCTCATATGGTCTTTTTCTCACAGACTTTTCCCATTCTAAAGGCATTTGGATAAAAGGATATAGCAATATAGCTGCAGATTTAAAGTTTCTTGGTAGTTGTTCTAAAATTGGTGATTTGTCATCTAGCCAAATGTAATCCAACAAAATATAACCTCCTCTTAGACTTTGAAATGTACGGATTCCCGTATTATGTTTTTTGTATTGATTGTATCAAATATAAAGCGAAGCATGAAATATGTCCCAACATAAAAGTAAGAATAAATAAAATGAAGTTTTCATAAATAGTAAAAGGGTGCTTATGTCATCAGTATAGCTAAGAAATGTTGTTACATATGAGAAGAGCGTGTTAATAAAATATGAGGTGGTTAAATGGGAAATGAGCAAGTGAAGTCTGTAAAGGAAGAAAAAAAGTTATGTCTTTGTATGATCGTTAAAAATGAGTCTAGAATTATGGAAAGATGTTTAAATGCAACAAAATCAATTGTAGACTTTGTTTCTATTTGTGATACTGGATCGACGGATAATACGCCTGAAATTATTGAAAATTGGTGTAAGGAAAATGAGATACCTGGGACGGTTCATCATGAGCCGTTTAAAAACTTTGGTTATAACAGAAGCTTAGCTGTTTCGTTAGCGCAAAAAACATACCCAGAAGCAGATTATTTATTAATATTAGATGCGGATATGATTTTAGAGGTTGATCCGAATTTCGATAAAACGAGCTTAACGGAAGATCATTATCTTACATTACAATATGATGTTCATATTAAATATTGGCTTACACGTCTTTTAAAAGCTTCTTTACCATGGAAATCTGTCGGTGTTACTCATGAGTATTGGGATATAGATCGTTCAAAAGTTGGAGCGAATTACAATACGAGGGTAGCTCGGTTAGAGACTCTTGTCGTGAATGATCCCGGAGATGGCGGGAGCAAAGCTGATAAATTTGAAAGAGATGAGAGGTTGTTGTTACAGGGAATAAACGACCCAGAAACAACGCCAGATTTGCATATAAGATATTTATTTTATTTAGCTCAGACTTATTTTCATTTAAGTCAATTTGAGAATTCAATTAAATGGTATAAAAAACGTGTGGAAGCAGGAGGATGGGTTGAAGAGGTATTCTATTCGTTATTGCGAATAGGATTTTGTTATGAGCAGTTAGCAAATCGTTCAGCAAATAAACAAAATGAAGTGACAGATGCTGATGAAAAAGAAACTGTTAAAGGGCAAGAAGAGCAATATTTAGCGTTAGCTGTTTTTTATTTTCAAAAAGCTTGGGAATATAGACCAACCCGGGCTGAACCATTATACCAACTTGCAAGGTTGTATCGATTACGATCTCAAAACAATATTGCTTTGATGTATGCTCTGCAAGGGAAGGAAATTCCTTTTCCAAAGGATGATCTACTATTTGTAGATTATCATGTGTATGATTACTTATTTGACTATGAAATTTCTATTAGTGCTTTCTATATACCTCATAAAAAACATTTAGGGGCGGTGTCGCAAAAGTATTTGGAATCGATAAAAGAAAAGATTCCATTTCATATAGCAAATATAGTAGAGAATAATGCGAAATTTTATTAAATACATTTTCGATTAAAGGAGTAGTGGAGTAATCATGGAATTAATACGATGGGCGATTGAACTAGGAGAATCGGTGCATGGAAATACGTATGAAGAATTGATGCCACTACTAGACTATTATTATGATCGTGATCATTTAAAAGCGTATTGTATCGCAAATCTTCTTTTAAACATGGATGTATTAGATGAGGACCGGGAAAGAATCGAATTAAGAAGATGCATCGCTGCTTATTATGCTGGATTATATAAAGTAGCAAGAAAACATGCAAATGAGTTGGTACTTAAACATCCGGATGTAGATCTATATAAAAATAATTTAAGATTAATGGAAGTTTATTTGAATAAAGAATATGATTATTGTCTTTTTATATGCCCAAAGACATACGGTAGTTTCATAGATATTGCGCGAGCTTTAAAGTGGAGGTTGGAGCAGGAGGGAAATACAGTAATTATATCAGAAACAATACTGGAAAATGTAAAGAATACAGTTGTTTTTGGAGCACATACATATGCATATAACCCGAACCTTCTTCCGAAAGATGCAATTGTTTATAATTTAGAACAGCTATACGAAGGAAGTCCATATGCGCACCCCCTTTATTTAATATTATTAAAAGATAGAGTGATTTGGGATTATAGTAAACAAAATATAGAATGGCTTAAACAAAAAGGGGTAGGAAAAGAAATAAAACATGTAGAAATGAACTATGCTCCAACTTTGGAAATAAAAAAAGATGCGTTTGAAGATGAAATTATTGAAGATATTGATATTCTGTTTATAGGTGCTCTTAATCCGAGGCGACAAGCTATTTTTGATCATCTAAAAGCGATTGCCCCGAATTTAAATATAGTTTTTAAAAATAATGCGTGGGGAATTGTTAGAAATGAATTGATTGCTAGAGCTAAAATTATATTAAATATTCATTTTTATTTATCAGGAATTCTTGAAACACCTCGCGTGTCTTATGCAGTCGCAAATAAGAAATTTATTATTTCCGAAAATAGTAATCCAGAAGATGAGGTAGAGTGGCCAGGAATTGTGTTTACTCCGTACGAAAAAATAATTGAAAACGTAATGAAATATATAGAATTACCAGAAGAACGGAAAAGATTAGCGGAAAAAGCATATAATCATTTTGAAGCAAATGAAAGTTTAGGTACATTGAGCATGAGAGATGAAACAAAGTAATTGTACAAAACTCATACGAAAGTATGAGTTCTTTTTTGTTTATCATACTATTTTATGAAACAAGTTAACTCTTTATATTGTGTTTTGTATAGAAATTTCTGATAATATATAAGTAGAACTTGAAAACAAAGGGGAGAAATAATCATGAAACTAGTCGTTATTAACGGTACACCAAGAAAATTTGGTCGAACTCGTGTGGTGGCAAAATATATTGCGGATCAATTTGAAGGGGAATTATATGATTTAGCAATTGAGGAGTTACCTTTATACAATGGAGAAGAGTCACAACGTGATTTAGAGGCAGTAAAAAAATTAAAAACGTTAGTGAAAGCTGCGGATGGGGTTGTATTATGTACACCAGAATATCATAATGCGATGAGCGGTGCGCTGAAAAACTCTTTAGATTACTTAAGTAGTAGTGAATTTATTCATAAACCAGTTGCATTGTTAGCGGTTGCTGGTGGCGGTAAAGGTGGAATAAATGCATTAAACAGCATGCGAACGGTCGCTAGAGGTGTTTATGCAAATGCAATTCCAAAACAAGTTGTGCTTGATGGATTACATGTGCAAGATGGTGAACTTGGAGAAGATGCAAAACCATTAATTCATGATGTAGTTAAAGAATTAAAAGCATATATGAGCGTATATAAAGAGGTGAAAAAACAACTAGGAGTGGAATGATATGTCCTCACTTTATCATGATTCTCGCTTGTATTACATTCTAGGAGCCAATAGTCTATCTGCTATTGGTTCCGGAATTGTTATGATAACGATTCCTTGGCTGTTAATTAAAGAGAGTGGAGGAGAGACAACATTTGGTTATGTTTCTATCATTGCAACCCTCATTATGTTTTTATTAACACCATTCATTGGGCAAAGTATTGATCGTTTTTCAAGAAAATCTTTATTGCTATGTAACGAAGGAATCGGAATAGCCGTAATCGGAATAATGGTTATATGGGGATTTGCTGGGCAACCTTATCATTCTATTCACTATATTCTTATTTATATAGCCGGATCATTCTACTATTTATTGTTTTATCCTACAATATTTGCGTTCAACCAAGAGATATTTCAAGCAGAACATTATAAAAGTTTAAGTGGAACGATGGAAATACAAGGACAGTTAACACAAGTTATTTCTGGAGCGGCTGCGAGCTTCTTAATTGAAATTGTATCTTTGAAGTGGATTTTGTTAGTAGACATGTTAACTTTTGCTGGAGCATTTTTTCTTTTCTTATGTATACCGTACGTAAAGAAAAAAGAAGTGAAAAGAAAAATAACATTTAAGAAGCAATTGTTTGAAGGAATTCACTTTATGAAAAAACGTCCTAAGCTCTTTTGGTTCTTACTGGCCACTTATATGCCGTTTATAGGTGTTATGATGGCAAATTATTTAATACCAGTTTATATTTCGGATATACTTAAAGCCAATGCCTCTGTATACGCAATAGAGGGCACGATGTACGGTGTCGGAGCGGTTGTTGCAGGAATCTGTATTCCACTCATAATGAAATATGTAAAAACAGAAGTTTCAATCGTTATGACGATGTTCATTTATGTAATTTCAATTACCGCAATGATTATTGAACCTTCCGTAATTTTCTTATATGGACTTGCAGTTTTTCATGCAGTTGGAAATGCGGGTACAAGAGTGGCGAGAAATGTATTGATGATGGAGGAAATTCCAAACGAAGTAATGGGACGTGTAGACAGCTTATTTCGCCTAATTGGTACTGGAATACGAATTGTATTATTAATGCTGTTTACAGCGGGTGTATCTAAAGCCGGAGTAATGCTTCCGTTTTACGTATTAAGCTGCATATTGATCTTCTCATTAGGAATCGCTATTTATTATGTACTATCACAACGTAAAGTAGCGGCGAATGTTTCTAATAAATCAATCGTTTAAAAAACACTTCTGCCGCCCTTTCTTTTTCTGTATAATAAAAAGAAAGGGAGTGCAAACTTATTTATGAACAAATGGATCTTTCTTATCATTTTATTATTACCGCCACTATACATCATTTATATGACGTTTAGAATGAACAAAGTTGCTCGTGAAAAGTTGAGCTATCACTCTCCGTACGTTCTTATACTGGGTGCAAAGTTATTTGGAGATAGACCGTCTTTATCTCTTCAAAATCGTTTGGATGTAGCGGTGGAGTATTTATTTTCCCATCCTGAAGCGAAAGTAATTGTTTCAGGTGGTCAAGGAGAAGATGAAGATATACCGGAAGCTCACAGCATGAGAAACTATTTAATGGTACACGGTATAGATGAGAGTCGTATTTTAATAGAAGATCAATCTACAAATACGTATGAAAACTTAAAGTTTAGTATGGATTTATATAATGTGAAACATGCAGTAGTTGTAAGTAATACGTATCATTTATATCGAACGAAAATAATTGCAAAGCGTTTAGGCATGAAGATGGAGGCACTAGCTGCTGAAACACCAATTCGTTCTAAGAGAAAAATGTATGTTCGCGAATATGCTGCTATTATGAAAACAATATTGTTCGACCGTTAGAGCTCAAATGTGAGCTCTTTTTTAATTTAAAAGCGTATCATTTGAAATGAATGCCATATTCCATCAAAATAAAGGAAACAACATTAAAGGAGTTGTATTTGTGATTCAATTTAATCATGTGTCAAAATCGTATGAAGATGGCACGAAAGCAGTGGATTCATTGCATTTAGAAATTAAAAAGGGAGAATTTTTTGTTCTCATCGGTCCGAGTGGATGCGGTAAAACAACGACAATGAAGATGATTAATCGTTTAATCGAAACGACTGAAGGATCGCTTTTAATCGATGGAAAAGATATTCAACAATATAATATAAATGAATTACGTTGGGATATAGGATACGTGTTGCAACAGATTGCTTTGTTTCCTCATATGACAATTGCTGAAAATATTGCAATTGTTCCTGAAATGAGGCAATGGAGCAAAAAAGAAATTAAAGCACGCGTCGATGAATTGTTACATATGGTTGGATTAGATCCGGGTATTTATCGAAATCGTATGCCTCATGAATTGTCAGGAGGACAAAAACAACGTGTCGGTGTCGTGCGAGCATTAGCTGCAAACCCGAAAATCGTTCTTATGGATGAACCATTTAGTGCGTTAGATCCATTAAGTAGGGAACAGCTTCAGAAGGATATTGTACAGTTGCAAAAAAAGATTCAAAAAACAATCGTATTTGTAACACATGATATGCAAGAAGCATTATCACTTGGAGATCGCATTTGTATTATGAAAGAAGGAAAAGTTGTTCAACTAGATACACCAGAAGGAATTATACATAATCCGAAAAATGAATTTGTAGAGGAGTTTATTGGAAATCGCGGACGAACTTGGTATCAGGGGAAAAGTATAGCAGATGTATTGCCGCTTGATCAAAGTGTGCAATTAGAAGGGCAGGCGCTATCATTACATTCTTCTTTACAAGAAGCGTTAGTTCGTGTGCGTGATGAGGAGGTCGTTCCAGTTGAAAAAAACGGTCAATATATTGGAGCGTTAACAAGTCGTCATATTGTCAATTACATTGTTGAACAAATGAAGGAAAGAGGCTAAACAGTGACTAATTTTATACAAACGTTCCAAGAACGAAAAATAGAATTACTAACTGCATTAAGTGAGCATTTACAAATATCGCTTATTTCATTATTTTTTGCAGTAATTATAGCGGTGCCACTTGGCATCTTATTAACAAGAAAAGAACGAATGGCTGAATTTATAATAGGAACTTCTGCAGTAATGCAGACAGTGCCATCACTTGCATTACTCGGACTATTAATTCCATTAGTAGGAATCGGAAAACTTCCAGCGATTATCGCATTAGTTGTGTATGCACTATTACCTATTTTACGAAATACATATACAGGAATAAGGGAATTAGATGAATCTCTAATAGAAGCCGCGAAAGCTATGGGGATGAATAGTTGGAGAAGATTGTGGAAGGTAGAACTTCCTCTTGCATTGCCTATCATTATGGCCGGTATTCGTACAGCGATGGTATTAATTGTTGGAACGGCTACATTAGCAGCTCTCATTGGTGCTGGTGGGCTCGGTAAGCTTATACTATTAGGTATAGATCGAAATGATCATGCACTTATCATTTTAGGGGCCGTACCAGCCGCGTTACTCGCTTTATTCTTTGATATAGTACTTCGCATACTTGAACGACCGAAACGCTCTTCTAAGCGTGTTATATTGACGATATGTATTGTTTGTATAATGATTGCTTCTCCATTTCTTTGGAGTACAGAAAAGAAAGATATTGTTATTGCGGGCAAACTTGGATCAGAACCTGAAATTTTAATTCAAATGTATAAGCAGCTTATTGAACAAGATACAGATTTACACGTACAATTAAAACCAGGTCTTGGAAAAACAGCATTTGTATTTGAAGCGTTGAAATCAGGGGAAGTAGATATATATCCAGAATTTTCAGGAACAGCTTTATCTACTTTCGTGAAAGAAGAACCAAAGAGTACAAATCGTGATGAAGTATATGAGCAGGCTCGCATTGGAATGGAAAAGAAATATAATATGATTATGTTGAAGCCAATGGAGTATAACAATACATATGCACTAGCTATGCCGAAAAAAATAGCAGATCAAAAGAATATAAATACAATTTCTGATTTAGGGAATGTTGCACAGGAAGCCAAAGTAGGATTTACATTGGAATTTGCTGATCGTGAAGATGGTTATAAAGGAATGCAAAAATTATATAACTATAAGTTCTCGAATGTTAAAACGATGGAGCCGAAGCTGCGTTATAGCGCAATTGAATCTGGAGATGTTAACGTAATTGATGCATATTCAACAGATAGTGAATTGGAGCAATACGGACTGAAAGTGCTGAAAGATGATAAAGGGTTATTCCCACCTTATCAAGGAGCACCATTATTAAGAAAAGAAACGTTACAGAAATATCCCGAACTTGAAAAGGTATTAAATAAATTATCTGGAAAGATTACAGATGAAGAAATGCGAAAAATGAATTATGAAGTTAACGTAAATGGTAAAAGTAGTGAAGAAGTCGCAAAACAATTTTTACAAAAAGAGAAGTTACTTCGTTAAATTTACAAGAAATATACAAATTTATATGTTTGAAATGACCGTTCATTACAAAATGAGCGGTTTTTTTGTGCATACTTATACATTTTTTCAAAAAAGTATTCCATTTTTGCTCATTTTCTTTTAGAATAAGTAATGTTTTCCTGAAAAAATATAAGAGAAACGTCTATTAGAGAAAAAGGTGACTTTAATAGTTGAACGAACATAACACCTAGAATGACAGATGGGGTGGTACAAATAGAAAAGAAGTTAGGATTTTTTCCATTAATCGCATTAGTAGTTGGAACAATGGTTGGTGGCGGTGTTTTTAGTTTACCGCATGATTTAGCAGTAGGAGCAAACAGTGGTGCAATAATAATTGGCTGGTGTATTACAGCGATGGGAATGATTCCACTTGCGCTCGTATATCAAACGTTAGCAAGACAAAAACCGGAACTTGAAGGTGGAATTTATAGTTATGCACGTGCTGGTTTCGGTGAATATATTGGATTTAATAGTGCTTGGGGATATTGGCTAGCAGGAATCTTAGGTAATGTCGCAACAATTATGTTACTGTTTAGTACATTAGGTTATTTCTTTCCAATTTTCAAAGGAGGAAATAATGTTGCGTCTATCGTTGGGGCATCACTTTTATTATGGACACTTCATTTTTTAATTTTATTTGGAATCCGTGAAGCTTCTATTATGAATGTGATCGCAACAATAGGGAAGTTAGTTCCAATCGTTTTATTTATTGTTGTAATGGTAACAGCCTTTCGCTGGGACACATTTACACATGATTTTTGGGGAGAAGGAACGATCTCACTTTCCGCTATACTTGGTCAAGTGAAAAATACAATGCTTGTAACACTTTGGGTTTTCATTGGAGTTGAAGGAGCGGTTGTATTATCTGGAAGAGCGAAGAATAGTCGAGATGTTGGTAAGGCAACAGTATTGGGACTTATTTTAGTAATGTCCATTTATATTTTAATTTCTGTCCTGTCAATGGGAGCTATGACAAGAGGCGAACTTTCTGTGTTAGAAACTCCGTCCATGGGACATGTATTAGAGCACGTTGTTGGTCCATGGGGTGCAGTTGCGATTAACATCGGATTAGTTGCTTCACTTGTCGGTACATTAATTGGCTGGTTTTTACTTGTTTCTGAAATTTCTCATGTAGCAGGAAAAGATGGCGTATTTCCGAAAGTCTTTACGAAAACAAATAAGAAGCAAACACCGCACATGGCATTATGGATTTCAAATGGTGTTGCCCAAATTATATTTATCATCGTTTTGTTTTCGGAATCAACATATCAAATTATGTATTTCATTGCATCAACATCAATTTTATTACCATATTTATTATCAGCGTTATTCCAATTTAAATTAGTCATTACAAACGAACTAAAAGACGCTAAATTAAAAAATGGAGCGTTAGCTTTAATTGCTTCTATTTACTCTGTATGGCTTCTTTATGCAGCTGGTTTAAAGAATTTACTACTCGTTTCAATTGTGTATGGAATTGGAATTATTGTTTACACGTTTGCAAGAAAAGAACAAGGGAACCGTTGCTTTGTAGGTGCAGAGAAGTATGTGATGTGGGCAATTATTGTTGCGGCTATCACATCAATATATATGTTATTAACTGGAAATATAAAAATGTAAAAAGTCCTTTTCATTTAAAGGGCTTTTTTCTTTGTTTAGAGAATATTTACTACATAAGATATTCAGGAGGGATGAGAATGGAAGAAAAAGAACAGTTGTCTAGAATAATTGATTTAGCTAGTGAGTTAAGGAAAGTATTAGTGCAAGAATCTTTTTTTAATCATCATCCTGAACTAAGAGGAGTCATTGAAAATTTAGCAAGTTCTGTTGAAAATTTGGCGGAATTACAAATAAGTAAAGATGAAAACGCTGAAGATCGATTACGTTACGTACTTGCGAAAATGAAAATTGCTCATAATGCAATTTTACAAGAGAAAAAAGCATTTCCTTCTCATTAATATAAGTTTTTATTTTGAACCTGGCGGATAACGTCAGGTTTTTTATTTCTAGTTTTTCGTTTCTTTCATACACTAAGAATAGTATGAAAAAAGAAGGTGACTAAGGTGAAATTACATAAAGCTCTTCAGCCAAGTTTTATAAAACGAATGTACTATATGAGATTTTTAGGGAAATTTACAAAAGCTGAGAAAGAGAAGAGTGGAGAGAATTTCTTTGTACACTGCTTATCGCCAATACCATTCACTTTACAGGAACAATTTACAAATGAACCATATGTATTTGAAGGGTTATGTAGCAATAAAAAGAATGAAAAAATCTTTTCGGAATTAAAGAAGAGGAAATTAGAAAAGCAATTAGTAATGTTTCGTCTTTATTATGAAAGAGGAAATGTATACGTGGAGTTAATATGTACAGAAGAACCGAAAGAAATAGCAAGCAGCTATAAAATGATTCCGGCACCTAAAGTTACAAATCATAAAAAAAGAGAATCTTTAGAGCGAAAACTTAGCAACGGTTATTTATCATTTCTTATGCCAAAATTTCCGAAAGACTTTGAGCCTCCCGAATTATTGTGGCACGATGGAAGACTGTACGGAAACATATCCCTAAAGTCATCAATTAGCTCAATCGCCTATTTTGAACAGAAACGTGAATGTAAATATATAAACTGCAGTGACTGGACGAAGTATGTAGAAATAGCGGTAGAAGATCAATTATATTTTGTAAGTGATTATGTATATGAGCAATTAAAAAAACGAATGCATGAAGAAGGTAAGCTAGTTGAAGTAGAGGATATAAAAATACAAAAAGATGAATGGGAATGGGATGAGCGTGAATCGTCCTTTTTACAGTATGTACAAAGTATGGTGCATAATAAAGGGTTATATTTGGATGAAACGGATATTTATAATTTCCATATAAGTGTAAAAACAAATATGTTAACGATTCTTGGTGGTATACCGGGCGTTGGGAAATCACGTTTTGTGCAAACTTATGCAGAAGCATTAGGGTTACAGTATGGGGAAGAGTTGGTTTGGATTCCAATTTCGCCATCGTATCAAGAACCACATGATTTACTTGGTTACCTTCATCCAAATGGTACTTTTATTGAATCTGAAGCGAAGTTAGTTAGGACGTTAATGAAGGCGAAAGAAAATCCAAATCAACTGTATATAATCGTTTTTGATGAAATGAACATGTCTCATATTGAGCATTGGTTTACTCCGTTTCTATCTGTTCTTGAACTTGAAACAAAAAATCGTATTTTAAACTTGTATGAGGGTGTACAGGACATAGAGAATTCAATTCCATCAACAATTGAAATTGGAGAAAATATTATATTTGTAGGTACTGTAAATTTTGATGAAACAACGAAAGAGCTCTCTGATCGATTATTAGACCGAACGAACCTAATAACGTTACAGAAAATTCCGTTTTGTGAGATGGGCATGGAACAGGGGAAAGTCGTATTACATCCACCTTTGAAAGTAACGGCTGGAGAATTTCGGATAAATTGGATGAGAAATAAAGCGATGATTGAAGTGTTTTCTGAAGAAGAATTAGAGCTATTAGATAAGTTGCATGTCGTATTGTCATCACATGACGCGTCTAAGGGAATTTCTTTCCGATGTGCAAATGCAATTGCGACTTATTTGCAAAACATACCGTTTCAAAATAACCATACCTATATGATTAGTAGAGAAGAGGGGTTTGATTTACAAATAAAGCAGCGTGTATTGACGAAAATCAGAGGGACCGAAATGATGGTTGGGCCTTTACTTTCTGAAGAAGCAAAAAGGGGGGCGACCTTAGTACCTCTTTTGCAATCTACACTTGCAAACAGAGTATCTACATTTGAACACTCTTTAGCATATATACGAGAAAAACGTAGAGAACTGGAGTTGTATGGATATGCAAAATGAAGGGCGTTATGAAACAAAAATCGTTGATACGAATGAAACGCTCCCTTTTGTATTAAAGTTAATCATTGGAAATGAGGGGAAAGGAGATTATATTTTATTAAATCGTCTTTGTACATCTACTACAGCATTAGTTCAATGTATTTATAAAGTACAAGAATTAAAACCAATAAGATTGCAGTACAATTATGAAATCCCAATGAATATTACTTTTATATGGAATAAAGTATATGAGGGACAGAAAAATATAAAAGAGGCTCAATATGAAATAAATGAAAAAAAACAAAGAGTATTAATATATGAACACGGGAAAACAGAATTCTTTTATCCATGGCGCTGTGGTCTATACCATTTTGAAGTGCGTATAGAAGATACAACGTATTATGGCGCATTTCAAATCGTACCGAAAAACTTTTTTGATGATCAATTTGAAATGATTCAAGACTATGTGAAGTCAATTTTAAATGAGTTGATTTTGGATAGAGGTTACTATAAAAAAACCTTCTCTGCACTTAGCGATATTGAGGATTCTTCTTATTTAGTGTTACTTAGAAAGTTACCGCAAAAAATGAAAATGATAAAGCAAATCTTTAAGAAAATAGAATCAAGCTCAAAATTTATAAATGAATATAAATGGGAAGGAAAAGAGCGAAAGCCAACAAGAAAAGGAACTATAGTGGCAGAACGAAAACCTTATGCCAAACATTATAATCGTAAGTTTATGGAACAAAAAAATAGTAAGGAAAATGCATTTCTTAAATATAAAGCGATGCAATTTTATCATTATTTAATTGAAGCTAAAAGTTTTTTACGTCAAACAATTGAAATATTAGAAAGAGAAAAAAAGAAAAAATCAGAAGAGTTTCAAGCTGTAAAAACGATTATACAAACAATTGAGCGTAATGGATCAGTAACCGATAGAGAGAAGCAAAAATATAAAAATATACATTTACTAAAAGAAGCCGATTTACGAAAGAGCTCAATGAAAATACAAGAATATAAAATATTGGCGCATATTGTGCATGAAAATGTACAATACTTTCAAATGTTAATGCACTCTTCATTTTGGAGGGAAGTTACTGAAACAAGTAACATGAACTTACATGATTTACCGATACCACATCAACAATTACTACATCATTTAGAAGTACTCCCGCAATATACGGATCAATCTCCATCATTATTATTTGTTTATAAGCCAACGTTTTTAGTGTATGAATATTACGCTTTTTTTATCGTTATTTCACTTTTAGAGCAAATTGGTTTTGAGGCTAGAAACTCCATCCGTGAACAAATACAAGAACATTTTTATGTAGATGGATTACAAGATGGAACGACAGTAGTTTTAGAACGAGATGATATAAAGGTGCATGTCGCATTTAATGACTTAATTGAAACACATCCTCTTATTGCATTAAGTAAAGGTAGTAATTTTTACAATGGTGAGGATACGAAGAAGCCAGATATTCGCTTAGACTGTTATGTAAAAGAAGATGGGAAATACGTATATAAATCTTCTATTATTATTGAAGTGAAGTATAGTCCAATGTACAATATTTTTCAGCACGTCGGAAATACGAAAGCAACTGAGCAAATGTATAAGTACTGGTCTATAAAGTATGTAGAAGAACAGGATGGAAAGCGAGTCTATTATCGAAGGTCAATTTATGAAGTCATTTGTGTATATCCAGGAAGCCATATGCATAGTAAAAAAATTGAGTCTGGATGCGGTGTTTTCTTGCAGTTATATCCATATAAGACGAAACAAGGGGAAGAGAAATTAGCTGGAAAACATGGGATGGTACAAATTTTTGAAAAATGGCTAAAAAGCATTAAGAAGTAAAAGAAATCCTTTTTCATAAAGGATTTCTTTAGATTAAGAAGAATTATATGCTGTATGGAAAGAAACGTAGTGTAATTTAGATTTGAAAAGTGCTACAAATGTGTTATTAAAAGGAATGTGAGCGCGGGATAAAAGTCGATTAAATTGGAATCTAATTCATTTTGCAGAATATAATAAGTCATAAATATTTTTAGTTGCATACGAAGATTTGTTCTTATATGATAGATAGTGAAAGCGTTATCAAAAAAACAGAGCGGCGATGGGAAAGGCGGTTAAATATGTTCCAGCGTGTTCAAACAAAGGAAGAACATTTTGGGTTCGAGCAACTATGGGGAGATTTTTGTGAAGAAAGAAACTTAATGTTCGTAGAACGTAATTTAAATCCATCACGATTTTTATTAATAGAAGATGAACATCCTATTGGTACAGTAGAATGTATTAAGTATACGGTACCTGAACAATCGAATTCTGAGTTTTTCTATCCGTTTTCTAAAAATGATTTAGTAAAAGATTTGAAGAATGTATATGAAATAGGCAAGTTAAGTATTTCGAAAACGTCTCGTGGAAGAGGACATTTCAAAAGGCTAACAGCTATTTTATTTATACATGCGTTAGAAACAAAAGCTGAATGGTACATTGCAGCAGTAACAAAAAGAATGTATATGTATTTACTTACACTTGGTTTTCCAATTGAACCAATAGATAATCCTTTTCAGTTTCATGATACTTTACAAGG
Source organism: Bacillus sp. LH1 (assembly GCF_057924895.1). Classification (NCBI taxonomy): domain Bacteria; kingdom Bacillati; phylum Bacillota; class Bacilli; order Caryophanales; family Bacillaceae; genus Bacillus; species Bacillus sp. LH1. Next base: position 2,231,339 of record NZ_CM175007.1, read on the forward strand.
TGTACCAGTAAGAATTCATGCTCGAAAAGGGGTTACGCATTTGTATTCTTTAAAAGAATTTCGTGATGTGATTCAAGGGAATGCTCATGCACAGGCATTAATTACAGAATACAGTAAAAATATTATGTTAACGAAATAAAGCGAAGTGAATATGTATAATAAAGAGAATAATATTTGTATAGGATATAACTCTTCATTAAAAAAGACCCTTATTATTTTAATAAGGGTCTAAAAATTATAATCCAAATATACTAAAAATCATTTTGCGGCGCTTCGGTTTCTTTTCTCGTTCATATGTTGGTTTTGAATCCGGAGTAATATAAATGGGTTCTTCTTTCGTTAGGGCAGCTTCTAACTTTTGAATTCGCTCTAACATTTCCTCCATTTCACGACGGTGTTGTAAAAGTTGGTACGTGACGACATCATTTGCCTTATCTTGCATTTGTTCTTCCATTCGATCAAGTCTTCTCGTAATAGTGTTTAATTGATTAGCTAATTGCTCAAAATCATTCGATGATATGTTTTGAACAATTGTATTAACTTGAGTTTTTAATTCCTCAACTTCATTTGAGGAAGCCTTTTGAGTAGATTGAGAATTTTGAGATTGCTCTATTTGAAATCGATGGTGTTCTAACATTTGATCGACATCCTCTTGTGTGAAAATAAAGTGGCCATATTTGTTTTTCTCTATCGTAAGATTTAATTGTTGCGCGATCCGGACAACAGCCTTTGGGCTAACACCTAATTTCTTTGCGATAAATGGTGTTTTATATTCCAAAATAATCCCCCCTATATATATCCTGTTGAATGATTTCGAGCTATGAAGTAAGTTCCCTTCTAGTGCGACAAAAGAAGTGTGGAATCGGCAAAGAAAGTGTTTTTTCACGAAATTGAGTTGAGGAGAATAGTTCTTTTAAATAAAAATGTCTTATCGTAACATTTAGAATAATTTGACGAGTGTAAATGAATTAGATTATCATAATGATAAATATCTTTTTTATGTATGCATATAATATATAAAAAGGTGGTTGCTAATGTAGAATTTTGTTAGAGTATTAGAATGCTTACTTCACTTGAATAAAATTAAGTAGGAGGTGGCTTCCTTGCTTACAAAGTAAGTAAGGAAAAGTATTTGGACATATATAGTATAAGTATAGTGATTGTTTTAATTGCCTTAACGGCATTTTTCGTTGCAGCAGAATTTGCAATTGTTAAAGTGAGAAGTTCACGAATTGACTATTTAATTGCAGAAGGAAATAATCGTGCAACATCGGTCAAAACAGTCATTACAAACTTAGACGAATATTTATCTGCTTGTCAGTTAGGAATTACTGTTACAGCTTTAGGAATTGGGTGGTTTGGTAAACCTGCGTTAAAGCAAATGTTTGACACGCTTTTTGCAAATTGGAATATCTCTACTCAACTAGCAGACATTTTTGCTGTAACTTTAGTATTTTTGTTAATTACTTTTTTACATGTTGTAATAGGGGAATTGGCCCCAAAAACATTTGCAATTCAAAAATCTGAACAAGTGAGTTTGCTTGTTTCTAAGCCGTTAATTTTCTTTTATCGTATTGCATTCCCGTTCATTTGGCTATTAAATGGTTCAGCTCGAATCATTACGAAGCTGCTAGGGCTGAAACCGCCGAAGGGGCATGATGAGGTTCATTCAGAAGAAGAATTACGGTTGTTAGTTTCAGAAAGTTATAAAAATGGTGAGATTAATCAATCTGAATATAAATATGTGAATAAAATTTTTGAATTTGATGATCGGATTGCAAAAGAAATAATGGTACCTCGAACTGAAATGAATATTATAAGTAAAGAGATGCCTGCTGAAGAAGCTTTGCAAAAAATGTCTCGCGAAAAATATACAAGGTATCCAGTTGTTGATGGCGACAAAGACCACGTAATAGGTTTTGTGAATTTTAAAGATATTTTTACTGAATTTGTACAACATAAAGCTGTTAATAAGAAGACAGTAGAGCAATATATGAGACCAATTATTTTAGTTATCGATTCTATTCCCATTCATGATTTGTTTTTAAAAATGCAAAAAGAAAGAACACATATTGCTATATTGATAGATGAATATGGTGGGACATCTGGACTTGTTACTGTTGAAGATATTTTGGAAGAAATTGTTGGAGATATTCAGGATGAGTTTGATACGGATGAGCAGCCAGAAATTCAAAAGGTTAGTGAAACGAAGACGATACTAGAGGGAAAAGTACTTGTTAGTGAAGTGAATACGTTATTTGGTTTAGGGATTGATGATGATGGTGTTGATACAATCGGTGGTTGGATTTTAACGAAGAATATAGAGATTGCTGAAGAGGATTCCATTGAAATTGAAAATTATAAGTTTTGTGTGAAAGAATTAGATGGACATTATATAAAAAGATTAGAAGTTACAAAGATAGTAGAATCGATTGTTATTTTAGAAGATGAAAAACAAATTTCGTTACAAGAGCAAATTAGCTCGTAAACTCTGCTATATAGCAGAGTTTTTTTGAGCATAATGTTTTTTGAGGGATAGGGGCTATGATACAATGACATAAGTTGAACCTTTCACTAGGTGAAGTATTGTTGTATACATATATTTGGAAGGAGAAGAAGTATGAAAAAGCATTTATATATAAACGGAAGTTGGAAATCTGTAAACACGTATAAACCATTATACGCACCATATTCTGAAGAAACATTAGCGGAAATTGCACAAGGAACGGAAGAAGATGTAAAAGAGGCTGTTACTGCTGCAAAAAATGCAATGACAAAAATGAATAAATTATCTGCATATGATCGTGCGACTATTTTAGAGAAAGTTGCACAAAAAATGGATGAAAGAAGAGAAGAATTTGCAGAGATTATTGCAAAAGAAGCTGCAAAACCAATACGTGCTGCAAGGGGAGAAGTAGATCGTACTGTTCAAACGTACAAATTTGCAGCTGAAGAAGCGAAGCGTATATATGGTGAGACATTGCCATTAGACGCCGCACCTGGTGCAGATGGGCGTATTGCATATACAATCCGAAAGCCGATTGGGGTTATAGGGGCTATTACACCATTTAATTTCCCATTAAATTTAGTAGCGCATAAAGTTGGACCAGCAATCGCTGCCGGAAATACAGTTGTATTAAAGCCAGCTGATCAAACGCCATTATCATCTTATGCATTAGTTGAGTTATTTGAAGAGGCAGGATTGCCAAATGGAGCTTTAAATATCATTTCTGGCCCTGGCCCCACGGTTGGTGAGGCAATCGTCAAAAATGATTACGTTGCTTCTATTACTTTTACCGGAAGTCCAAAAGTTGGAATCGGAATAAAACAAAAGGCTGGGCTAAAACGAGTTACGTTAGAACTAGGCTCAAATGCTGCTGTTATTATTGATGAAGATGTAGAGTTAACAGATGAAATAATTGAACGTGTAAAATGGGGAGCATTTGTTAATAATGGGCAAGTTTGTATTTCAGTACAACGTGTTTTTGTACATGAAACGAAAATACATGAATTTCTCTCAAAGCTAAAGAAAGCGATGGAATCAGTTGTTGTTGGTGATCCATTGCTTGAGGAAACGGATGTATCAGCTTTAATTTCAAAAAAAGATGTAGAGCGAATTGATATGTGGGTTCAAGAAGCAATTAAGGAAGGAGCAACTGTTTTATGTGGTGGTAAGAAGCAGGATGCAAGAATTTTTGAACCGACTGTATTAACAAATGTTCCAGATCATGTATCTGTGCAGTGCCAAGAAGTATTCGGTCCACTCATGACAGTAAATACATTTAAAGAATTTGATGAAGCGATTGAGCAAGTAAATAATTCGCGTTACGGCTTACAGGCAGGAGTATTTACAAATAATTTATTTAAAGCAATGCGTGCAATTGATGAGTTAGAGGTTGGTGGTGTCATGATTAATGATATTCCAACGTTCAGAGTAGATCATATGCCTTATGGTGGTGTGAAAGAAAGTGGCACGGGACGCGAAGGAATTAAATATGCAATAGAAGAAATGACAGAAATGAAATTAGTATGTATTAAAAAATAAAGTGGAAAAACTTAAAACTTGCACTAAAAAACGAGTAGGAAATGTTTACGATTCCATACTCGTTTTTTACGCTTCTAGTAACTATTTAATTAAGTGTAACTTTTACTTCATTTCTTGTTTGAAAATAGTATCTTCTACATAAATTTGTTCTTTATCTATAGCAGTAGCATGAGTTAATACTAAACCGATTGGTGTTTTTGTATCTTTATTTTGAACAATTGTAAAAGGAACATTTTTTTCGTTTGCTAATTTAATGTATTTTGATAAATGTGGGTAAGCAATGCCACCATTTAGGAGGAGTTGTAATGATTGAGAAGAGCGCATGCTACCCGCCACTTCAGAGTATACATTACTTTGCATTACTTGACCGATTGTTAAAGCGATTTCCACACGCTCACGTAATGTAGTTAAATACATATTACGTTCTTCTGGTTTGTTTTGCTTTTGGCCGTAAATGCCTTCTTGGAGATAATCTTCCACATTTTTATTTACCATATTTTTCACACCTTTCATTTTCTATTGTACGCAAGAATTAAAAATGATGCAAAAAAAAGTCGTTTTGACTACGGAAATAATGAAAATATGTGAAGGAAAAAGGGGATTTGTATACAATTAGTTAAATAAGAAAGAAAAAATAATTTTATCAACAGAAATTAACAAAATGTGACAAAAATCTATTAACGAATCGTATTTTTTGTGTTAATATTCAAAATATAAAGGGTATTCGTCGTATGGAAATGGAGGGAATGGAGGTTTTTCCAATCGATAAGGATATTAAAGAAATATTTTGTTCACACTTGAAAAACAATAGGCACCAATTCGTAGAGAACTGGAAAAACAAAATGATAATTTCCGAAAAAGATCCATTTAAACTAGAAGTAGTTCAAAATGGAGAGGATTTACTAGAGTTAATTATCGAACTTACTATGGAAGATAAAGATATAAATTATCTTCAACCGTTATGTGAGAAAATTGCTATTGAACGTGCTGGAGCAGATGCGAATATTGGAGATTTTGTTTATAACGCAAACGTGGGAAGAAATGAACTTTTCGAAGCGATGTGTGAATTAGATGTTAGCGCTCGTGAATTGAAACCAATTATGGCAAAAATACATACTTGTTTTGACAAATTAATTTATTATACCGTTTTAAAATACTCGGAAATTATATCGAAGAATTTAGAGGAAAAACAGCAATATATTAACGAAACACATAAAGAAAGGCTGACGATTTTAGGGCAAATGTCAGCTAGTTTTGTACATGAATTTCGTAATCCGCTTACTTCCATTATGGGGTTTGTTAAATTATTAAAGGCGGATCATCCGAGTTTATCGTATTTAGATATTATTTCGCATGAATTAGATCAATTAAATTTTCGTATTTCGCAATTTTTACTCGTATCGAAAAAAGAAATGTGGAATGAATCGGAACGGTTTTGGCTTAATGACTTGTTTCAAGACATTATACAATTCTTATATCCGAGTTTGGTCAATGCGAATGTTTTGATTGAAAAGAATTTACCGTATCCAATTCCGCTTGTTGGTTATCGGAGTGAAGTGAGACAAGTATTTTTAAACATATTAATGAATTCAATTGATGCTCTTGAATCAATGAAAGAAGAACGAAAAATTATCATTGATGTATTTGAAGAAGATCAAGCTATTCGAATTGTGATAAAAAATAATGGACCAATGATTCCAGCTGAAAATGTAGAAACGATTTTTGAACCATTTGTAACTACTAAAAAGTTAGGAACTGGTATTGGATTATTTGTATGTAAACAAATTGTGGAAAAACATAATGGATCCATTATGTGTCGATCAGATAACGATTGGACAGAATTTCAAATTGCATTTCAAAAATAAACAGTCTACACCAAATGAATGGTGTAGACTGTTTTAATTTGTGAGTATAACGGCTTCTAATTTAGGATCTTTAGTTGAATAACCTACTATTGAAATTGTATAAATAACATTTGGTTCAACATTGAATTTTGGCATAGTCAATAAAACGTTTTTATTATCTGCGAGTGAAATTTCAATATCTGCTGTACCAGGGCTAACTTGCAAAAAATCTGTTATTTGTTTAAAGAGTACATTTTCAAATAAATGATCCCCATCTTTTAAATCTACGTTTACAACAGGGGTATCTGGAGAGAAATGTGCAAACCGTATTTTGGCTTGACCAGCTGGTAAATGTGTATTATCAAGTATAGGCTGTAATTGTAGGTGATTATCACTATTTATTGCAGCAAGAGTATAAGTATGATTTCCCATTATTGGTACCAACGCTGAAAAGATTGGAGTTTCATTTCCGACAGGAACAATATCTATACGGTATTTACCTTGCACTAATGATAAATAAGGGCTGAATTGCTTAAATGAAATATTTTTAATAACCTTTTGTCCGTTTACTAAAATGTCAACCGCTGGTATATTTGGATTGGCATGAAAAATTCTTATATGTGACGGTAAAGCAGCTTCTTGTGAGTCTCTTGTTTCATACGCCTGTACAAGTTTTGATAGTGCATCGTAATATTTCATATATAATTCTATATATTTTTTAGGATTACGAAACTGATAGTAACGTGCGAGTTGTTCGTATTGTGTAACTTCTTGTCCATATTTTTCGATTTCAGATTGAGACATGAACATTCCTCCTTTGTCATCATTAAAACTATATGCGAAGCAAGAAAGCGGTTATGCAAAAAAAATGATTTTATAAAGGGAAAATTAAAAATTGACAACAAATATGTTTTCATAAAGAGGTGCTGGTGCTTACGAGAATTTCGCAGAGTAAAGCAGTACATATGACTGTACGAAAGTAAAATAAATGCCAAATTGAAAGTGCATTTCAATTAACATATTGAATACATGTCCAAAAATCGCTAGAAAACTAGGGATTTTTTTAATTATAGGCAAATACACATACAAAGTGATAATTGTCCTACATAAATTATAAAGGAAAGATACTTTGAATCTGAGGAAAGGAGTGCCACTTCGGGATAGGGATATCCCGATAGTAATTGTGAATGAAGTTATGAAAAGGTTTTGTGTTATAGGCTGTAGGATGAATTTGTAAACTTCATTTTTCTATTTATTTTAGCAATTGACAGTATTAACCCATAAGAGAGCGTCATGACGAACTGATTAGTGTGGTTAATCGGTTCTTTTTTTATAGTTTAAAACTGAAAAGTTTACATAATGAATAGGAATCTGAATTGATTAGTAAGGTGGGTGTCGAAATTTGTTTTAAAATATGCAATTTAAAGTAGGATAATAGGAAGGAGTTTAACGGGAGTTCCGTCGAAGTGTACAGAATGTCGGCATTTAAGGACAGTTGGCATTATGCTATAAAAACATTTGGTGATGTAGTCATTTCATATAAAAAGGAGGGTTATTTGGGCGTATAGAAAAGGGTTGGTCTTCGGTTTTTTAGTTCTGAATTTTCTGTTTTATAAAAATTTTTAAGCACTCATTTGTATATTTTATAATAGTTTTTTGATAAATTCACTGCTTTTGCAGAGGATTCTTTTTTATGAAAGAAACGTCAATTTTCTTCATATATATATACAAATTGGAGAAATGGGGGAGCGCTATGCGCGATTACTTAATTAAACCACTTGTTGGTCAGCCGTATCCAATGATTTCACATGGAAAAGGTGTTTATTTGTATGATCAAAATGGCAATAAATATTTTGATGGTTCGTCAGGAGCAATTACGGCAGGTATTGGGCATGGCGTAAAGGAGATTGCAGACGTTATTAAAAAGCAAGCTGAGGAGATTGCTTTCGTTTATAGATCACAGTTTACGAGTGAACCAGCTGAAAAATTAGCGAAGAAGTTAAGTGATTTAAGTGTAGGAGATTTGAACTGGAGTTTTTTTGTAAATAGTGGCACGGAAGCGAATGAAACAGCTATGAAAATTGCAATTCAGCATTTTCAAGAGCGAGGTATTCAAGGGAAACATAAAATTTTATCAAGATGGATGAGTTATCACGGTATTACGATGGGTGCTTTATCGATGTCTGGGCATCCACTACGTAGACAACGTTTCGTATCTATTTTGGAAGATTATCCGACTATACCAGCTCCATATTGTTTCAGATGTCCTGTTCAAAAAGTATATCCAACTTGTCAGCTGGCATGTGCGACTGAACTAGAAAGATCAATTGAAAGAATTGGTGCAGAGCATATTGCTGCTTTTATTGCTGAGCCGATTATCGGAGCAGCTGGAGGCGCGGTTGTTCCGCCGAAAGACTATTATAAAGTCATTAAAGAGATTTGCGACCATTACGATATTTTATTTATTGCGGATGAAGTAATGACTGGGCTTGGTCGTACTGGAGCATGGTTTGCGATGGAGCATTGGGGCGTAGAGCCGGATATTATGACACTTGGTAAAGGGTTAGGAGCGGGATATACACCGATGGCAGCGACAGTTGTAAGTGATCGTGTTATGGAACCAATATTACGTGGATCACGTTCAGTAATGAGCGGTCATACGTTAAGTGCAAATCCATTGTCTGCAGCAACGGCTTTAGCTGTTATTGAATATATGGAGAAACATAATCTTCCTGAAAAAACAGCAGAAAAGGGAGAGTATTTAATAAAAGGCTTACAGAAAGTTCAGCAACAATCGACAATCATTGCTGATGTGCGCGGAAAAGGGTTGCTAATCGGGGTAGAATTGCAACCGTTTACAAAAGCGTCAGAGCTTATTTCAGTTGCAGCTAAAAATGGTCTGCTGTTATACCAAGCAGTTTCAGGGCAAGCAGGAAAAGAAGATAGTGCACTGCTTGTAGCACCGCCAATGACAACTACATATTCCGAGTTAGATGAATTACTTTCAATTTTCTCTAAAAGTGTGGAAGAGATGATGCAAAAAGGAGGGCATAGTATCGCATGACAACTATTACAAATACATTCGGTAAATTAAAAGAAATTGAGGAAGTAATTTCTTTGTTCCATGATGATATGACATTGATGTTTGGGGGATTTGGAGGGATTGGATCCCCTCCATCTTTAATACAGGCAATTTTAGAAAAAGGCGTTACAAATTTAAATTTAATTGGAAATGACACTGGATTTCCTGATGTAGGTATCGGTCGTCTTGTTACAAATGAAAGAGTTAAATCAATAATTACTTCTCACATTGGCTCCAATCCAAATGCAGGAAGGCAATTAAACGAGGGAAGGTTACAAATTGAGTTTTCTCCGCAGGGAACATTAGCAGAGCGTATTCGCGCTGGTGGCGTTGGTCTTGGTGGTGTTTTAGTTGATGTTGGTGTTGATACGATTGTGGAAGAGGGAAAACGAACAGTTGAAATGAATGGTAAGACCTACTTAGTTGAAACAGCATTAACTGCTGAAGTTTCAATTGTATATGCGAAAAAGGCAGATCCGTTTGGTAACCTTGTATTTGACAAAAGTGCACGAAATATGAATCCCCATGTAGCTATGGCTGGGGATATAACAATTGTAGAAGCAGAAGAAATAGTCCCGCTTGGAAGTTTAGATCCAGAGGAAATTGTCGTTCCAGGTGTTTTCGTAAATTATATTGTACCGTCGGAAGGAGTGAACTGGAAATGGGTATGGGCGTAGAAGTGAGGGATAAGATTGCTAGGCGTGCGGCGAAAGAAATACAAAATGGTATGATTGTAAATTTAGGTATTGGCATACCATCGCTTGTACCAAATCATTTGCCTGAAGATATAAATGTTATGTTTCATGCGGAAAATGGAATCGTCGGCATGGGACCAACGCCAAGTAAAGGGAATGAAGATGAAAATTTGTGTAATGCAGCAGGTTTACCAACTTCTCTTATAACAGGAGCGAGTTATTTCGATAGCTGCACAGCGTTTGGGATGATTCGAAAAGGTTTGCTAGACATAACGATTCTTGGTTCATTACAAGTAAGTGAAAATGGTGATTTAGCAAACTGGATTGTACCTGGAAAACGTGTTCCAGGTATTGGTGGAGCAATGGATTTAGCACAAAAAGCGAAGCGGGTCGTTGTTGTGATGAATCATGTTGATAAGTACGGAAATGCAAAAATTGTTTCAGAGTGTACATTGCCATTAACTTCAAAGAAATGTGTAGATTTAATTATTACTGATATGGCAGTCATGGAGGTAACTCCGAGTGGACTTATATTACAAGAATTAATGAGCCCATACACAGTAGAAGATGTAAAACGACATACAGAAGCTGATTTTCAAATTAGTTCTAACTTACTAGTAATTGAATGAAGGGAGATGTAATATATGGAGCAATTAAAAAAGCAAGTTTGTGATTATATTGAGAGCCATGAAGAGGAAAGTGTGAAATTTTTAAAACGATTAATTCAAGAAAAGAGCGTATCTGGTGATGAAAGCGGTGCGCAGGCAATTGTGATTGAAAAATTACGTGAATTAGGTTTAGAGCTCGATATATGGGAGCCTTCTTTTTCTAAAATGAAAGATCATCCTTATTTTGTATCACCCCGTACAAGTTTTTCAGATAGCCCAAATATTGTAGCAACTTTAAAAGGAAGTGGCGACGGGAAATCTATGATATTGAATGGGCATATTGATGTAGTTCCAGAAGGGGATGTGAATCAGTGGGAACATCATCCTTATAGCGGTGAGAAAATCGGAAATCGTATATATGGCCGTGGAACGACGGATATGAAGGGCGGAAATGTCGCACTTATGCTTGCGATGGAAGCGATTATTGAATCTAACATTGAATTAAAAGGAGACATCTATTTTCAAAGTGTAATAGAAGAGGAAAGTGGCGGAGCAGGGACATTAGCAACTATATTACGAGGATATAAGGCAGATGGTGTCATTATTCCGGAGCCTACTAATATGAAGTTTTTCCCGAAACAACAAGGTTCCATGTGGTTTCGTCTACGTGTAAAAGGGAAAGCTGCACACGGTGGAACGCGCTATGAAGGGGTTAGTGCAATTGAAAAAAGTATGTTTGTTATAGAACATGTAAGAAAGCTAGAGGAGAAAAGAAATAGTCGAATTACAGATCCGTTATTTAAAGAAATTCCGATTCCAATTCCAATTAACATTGGGAAAATTGAAGGAGGGAGTTGGCCAAGTTCTGTTCCCGATGAATTAATTTTAGAAGGAAGATGCGGTGTTGCGCCGAATGAGACTATAGAGGCGGCAAAAGAAGAGTTTGAGAATTGGATTGCTGAATTAAATGATGTGGACAATTGGTTTGTTGAAAATCCAGTAGAAGTAGAATGGTTTGGAGCGAGATGGGTTCCTGGTGAACTAGAAGAGAATCATGAACTCATTACGACACTTCATCACAACTTTGTTGAAATCGAAGGGAACGAACCAATTATTGAAGCATCTCCGTGGGGGACTGATGGAGGTTTATTTACACAAATTGCAAACGTACCAACAATAGTATTTGGTCCAGGAGAGACGAAAGTAGCACACTATCCAAACGAATATATAGAAGTTGATAAAATGATAGCTGCCGCAAAAATTATTGCATGTACATTACTAGATTGGTGTGAGGTGAAAAAATGAAATACTATGAATCTTTTAGAGAACAGACGAATTGTTATACAGTAGAAGGTGTTTTAGATTATTTTAATAAGCGTATTCGGGTAGATCACTATACAGGAAATGTTGAAAGTATTATACAGACAATTGACGAACTAGCAGAGAAACATTCTTTCACTAAATGTATTATTAAAGGAAAGGGAGAGCATGTTTCAACATGGCTCTCTTTCGGTTTTTTGTTGGAAGCAACGATACCTCATTATTTTCAAGGACACGATGCATACTTTTTTGTGAAATATAATAATGATGAAAGACGAAATAGTATGCATTGGATTGAGGAAGATACTATATTAAGCGGTGTAAAAGGAAAAGAAATAAAAGAAAAAGTAGTTCCAGAGAAATTTTTGCTGAGAAAAGCGACTGAAGAAGATGCAGAAGAATTAGCAACTGTATTCGGAAAAGTATTTGAAGTGTATCCGACACCTTTAAATGAAGCGAGTTATGTATTACAGACGATGAAAGAAGACGATACAATTTACTACGTGTATGAATTTGAGGGGAAAATTATTAGTACAGCATCTGCAGAAATGAACATAAAGGAAGGGAATGCAGAATTAACGAATTGTGCTACTTTACCTGAATACCGTAAACATGGATTTATGAAAAGTTTACTAATTAAATTAGAGGAAGAACTTCAAGAAAGATCTATTTTCTGCTCCTATACAATTGCTCGATCGCTTTCTTTCGGAATGAATGCTGCCTTTCATCAATTAGGCTATACGTATACAGGAAGACTGGCGAATAATTGCTACATTTTCGATAAGTTGGAAGATATGAATATATGGGTGAAAGATCTTTCTAGCTATTCGAAAGCAGTAAAACTTCCGCCTCAAAATTTGGCTGTAAAGCAAAACAGTTAGGTGGAGCTGGGTGTTTGAAAAAGCCGTACTAATTAGAGTTTCGAGTTATCTAATGAAAATATAAAATTGATTAAAATTATAGAACGGAATCGTCATGCTTACAATCGCACATAGGTGTGCCGAAAATTCGGCATGTAATTGCTGGATTTTCGGCAAAAGGGGGGATGACATTGCTAGCAGTTTCGACACAAGAAGTCATTGAAGCGATTTTGGGCAGTATTGATGAGGCTATACACGCTGTAGATGAAAATGGAATTACAATATTTTATAATTCTGTAGCTGCAAAACACGATGGATCGAAGATTGAAAAAGTGTTAGGGAAACATCTGTTAGAAGCGTTCCCGTCTTTATCAAGGGAAACGAGTACATTGATGAAAGTACTAGATACAAAAAAACCTATCGTACATCAGGTACAACATTATCAAAATTTAAATGGTGAAGATGTTTGTACAGTAAATACGACGTTACCTATTTTTATAGATGGGAATATTGCTGGGGCTGTTGAAATTGCAAAGGATTACTCTACAATTCAAAAGCTTACTGACACAATTGTTGACTTACAGTCGAAAATAAAGCGATCATCTAGAAAAAAAGTGATTAAAAAGCACGCTGCATTTGAGACGATAGTGACAAATGATACGCGGTTTAAACAGACGAAAGAGTTAGCACAAAAAGTAGCACCAACAGACGCGAATGTTTTAATATATGGTGAAACAGGAACAGGAAAAGAACTGTTCGTACAAGCAATTCATGAAGCTTCTAAAAGAAAAAACAAGCCATTTATTGCACAAAACTGTGCAGCTTTACCAGAGTCGCTATTAGAAAGTTTATTGTTTGGAACGACAAAAGGAAGCTATACGGGAGCGATTGAAAGAGCTGGGCTATTTGAACTTGTTGATGGTGGGACATTATTTTTAGATGAACTAAATTCAATGCCTCTTGATTTGCAGGCAAAAATGTTACGAGTGTTAGAAGATGGAGTCATTAGAAGAATTGGTGATAATAAGACGAGAAAAGTAGATGTTCGTGTTATTACCGCGATGAACCAGCCTCCAGAAATATGTTTACGAGAGAATAAAATTCGCACTGATTTATATTATCGCTTAAACGTATTTTCATTATATATCCCACCGCTTCGTGAAAGAACTGAGGATGTACTATTATTAGCATCTTATTTTTTGAAAGAATATAATAAAAGTTATAAAAAAGGTGTACTTCAAATTGATGAGGAAGCGAAAGATAGACTGCAAGCTTATCAGTGGCCTGGAAATGTACGGGAGTTAAAACATACGATTGAACATGCTGTTATTATTGCAGAAGGGAATACATTAACAGCCAATTGTTTACCACGTACATTTCGGAAAGAGAAGTTTTCGAAGAAGAAGGGTATAATGCCACTTAGAGAAGCACTTCATCAAACAGAAAAAGAATTAATAGATCAAGCGTTGATTGAAACGGAAGGGAATATATTACAAGCCGCAAAAATGTTGGGTATCCCTCGTCAAACGCTTCAATATAAACTGAGCAAGTACGACAAAACCGCCGAATAATCGGCGGTTTTTGTGTGTTTGCACGAATAAAAGAGCGTTTACATATATAAAAAGTAATGAATATGATGTTAAGTATTGATTTCATACAACGCTTAAAAATATTTTTTCGCTTATGTAATAGGGTTCTCCGCACATTTACTTATCAACAATGTAAAGTTGGCATAACTATTGCTTATATAAAGGATGAGCGTATAAAAAGGGGGAATAGCAATGTTACATGATGTATACAAACCAAATCGTCACTGGAAGGATATCGAATTATGGAAAGATGTTACTGAAGAGCAATGGAATGATTGGGTTTGGCAATTAACGAATACGATCAAAACGTTAGATGACTTAAGAAAAGTGATTAACTTAACACCTGAAGAAGAAGAGGGCGTTAAAATTTCAACGAAAACGATCCCGTTAAATATTACACCGTACTATGCTTGGCTAATGAATCCTGATGATCCACGCTGTCCGATTCGGATGCAATCAGTACCGATTTCGGAAGAGTTATATAAAACAAAATATGATTTAGAAGACCCACTTCACGAAGACGAAGATTCACCAGTTCCAGGGCTAACACATCGCTATCCAGACCGTGTACTATTCTTAGTAACAAATCAATGTTCTATGTATTGTCGTTACTGTACACGTCGTCGTTTTAGTGGACAAATTGGAATGGGTGTACCGAAGAAACAATTAGATGATGCAATTGCTTATATTCGTGAAACGCCACAAGTACGAGATGTATTAATCTCCGGTGGTGACGGACTTCTAATTAACGATAAAATTTTAGAATATGTATTAAAAAATTTACGAGAGATTCCGCATGTTGAGATTATTCGTATCGGAACGAGAGCACCAGTAGTATTCCCACAACGTATTACAGAAAACTTATGTAACATTATTAAAAAATACCATCCAGTATGGTTAAATACACATTTCAATACATCTATTGAAATTACTGAAGAATCGAAAAAGGCATGTGAAATGTTAGCGAATGCTGGTGTTCCAGTCGGAAACCAAGCAGTAATTTTAGCTGGTATTAACGACAGCGTTCCAATTATGAAAAAACTTATGCATGACTTAGTAAAAATCCGTGTACGTCCATACTACATTTATCAATGTGACTTATCTGAAGGTATCGGTCACTTCCGTGCACCAGTATCTAAAGGTCTTGAAATTATTGAAGGTTTACGTGGACACACATCTGGTTATGCTGTTCCGACATTCGTTGTTGATGCGCCAGGTGGAGGCGGTAAAATTGCACTTCAGCCAAACTATTTAATCTCACAAAGTGCAGATAAAGTTGTACTTCGTAACTTTGAAGGTGTTATTACGACGTATCCAGAGCCAGAGAGCTATATTCCAGGAAGAGCGGAAGGATACTTTAAAGAGATTTATCCGAACTACGAAGAAAAACGTTCAGATGTTGGTATCGCAGGTCTTATGAGCGATAAGAAATTTAACCTCGTTCCAGACGACTTACAGCGTATGAACCGTCGTAAAGACTACGAAGATAATGATACTCATGCATCTTTAAAAGATAAACGTGATAAGCGCGATCAATTAAAAGATAAAAAATATCAAGCACAAATGGCTAAGTTAGAAGAAAACGACAAAAAAACTGAGGGTGATGCAGTATGAATTGTATGTGGTGTGACAGTACAGAAGCGAAAGAAAGCTTGAATACTGTATATTGGGAATTACCAGATGGTACGAAAGCCATTGAAATCCAAGAGACACCATGTATTTCTTGTTCCTCGTGCGGGATGGACTATCAATCAGACCATACAGTAAAAGAAATTGAAGATCAATTATTCTTAATTTACACGAAAGATTTACCAAAACAACTAACATATGAAGAATTAATGGGAAGACCGCGTCTATTAAAAAGAAATTATTTCGACTTTTAACCAGCTTTTATGCTGGTTTTTTTCTTTTTTGCCTTGTATAATGTACCCAAGTTAGAAAGGTAGGGAATATTTTTGAAAAAGACATTTTACCATTATATGATGAAGCATCGTGCAGCTTTATTTAGAAATGAAATTTCAGATTTAGCAGAGGCGATGTATGATGATTTAAGTTTTCCGAAGCAATCTGAAGACTATGATGAAATTAGTTCATACTTAGAGTTGAGCGGAATGCTAGAAAGTATGTCTATATTTGATGAAGCCTGGGATTTATACATACAAGATAGATAAAAACTATTTGAAAACATACAGAATACATTACTTTATTTAAAGTGAAGTATTCTGTATGTTTTTTTATTATGAAATTTGTTGATTTAAAGCTAGTCTAGTTACTAGCTTTTGTTTGAGTGTAATGTAAATTTTATAAGATTATATTTTTTATTGAAAAAATTTATGAATATAAGCTTCTGTGATAAGCGTTTTTATGTAGGTTGCATATACTGATATCAAAATCACGACGTCAAAAAAAGGAGAGATAGAGATGGCAAGAAAAAAACAACCTAAATACAACGTAGGGGACATAGTCGTGATTACGCTATATGGAACCGTTGGGAAAATCACAAATATGAAGGTTTTAGATGGAGTTTATGTATACGAAGTCAATAATCACGATGGATTTTACGTAGAGCAAACATTGCAGCACGTTACAGAGCAAGATATGAAAAAGGGCGATACGGAGTGGATTGAATTAAATTATAATTTCACGTTTGGTGATCTTGTGCAAGTAACTGGATATGATAAAGATGTTTTCCGTATTGTTGGTTTTCGTACAGAAGTATGGAGATATAAGAATGACGCATGGGAAGATACAATTTATGAATTGTCACGGATTACGGATGGTGAATGGTTAGAAGCGGATGAATCAGATTTAACGTTACTCGCCAATGCTCAAACGGCAAATGCAATTTTGAAGAAAATGAAACAAGATAAAGCAGGTATGAATAAATTAGATTTAGGAAAGTTAAAGTCAATTAACAACTCGAAAAAAGTGAGTGTTAAGACGAATCGTCAAGAAATCATTGATGGATTACTTGATATTTATAACGATTATCAATTATTGTTCGATACATTTAAAGATGAAGAATATAAAATTGTAATGGATGTTGTTCATAATTATTTAGTTAAATTGACAGAGAAAAAATAGTTAACTAGAAAGAGAGAATAAATTGAACAACAACATATGCAGTATAAGGTATGCCTACAACTATTAAAAAAATAAAAAGCCACTTTATAAGAGAGTCTGCCCATTGATCTTCATGCATGAACTCTTCTTTTGTTTGTCCTACTTCATATTGATTTTCCATTATTATTTCCCCCTTTGAATAGCTTGTACTACAATCGTATGCATCTCGTCCAAAGCTTATGACCTATAAAAAAATAAAATCTATTTTTCTAATCTCATATACATAATTTTGAGATTTTTTCATAAAACAGAAATAAAGGAGTGATGCTCATGAAGGAAATTGAAGTCGTGATTGATACGGAAGAGATTGCGGAGTTTTTTTATGAGCAACTAATTGAAAGAGGGTACGTCCCAAAACGAGAAGAAATTGAAGATCTCGCAGATATTACATTTGAGTATTTATTAGAGAAATGCATGATTGATGAAGTTTTTGATGAAGAGGATGAATGAAAGTAACGACGGGCATAACTCGTCGTTTTTTACTCTTTACAAACCTGTCACAAATATAGTCAATAATTATTGGTATAATGAGAAGGAAATTTTACTCAAGAGGTGAAGGAATGTTCAAAAAAATTATTGATTCTTTATTAGGAAAGAAAAAATATCGTTCGTATTCAAGTAGTGATTATCGTCGTAGAGGGCGCTCGTATTCAAGTAGCGATTATAAACGACGTTCATCTGGTTATGGACATCAACATTATAAAAGAAAACGTAAAAGCCGTAGCTTCTTTTCAAGTAGCTGATGAAATGGCGTCGTGTACTAGCATTATTTGATAGACCACTGCGAAAAAATACAATTGTTGCAGAGCGTTATAAAATTGAATCAGTAATTGGAATGGGCAGTTATGGGGTTACATATGTCGTTAATGATTTACAAATAAATAGATATAAAGTCTTAAAACAATTAAGACAAAGTAAACAAAGATATGAGTCTGGTAGAAAATCATTTGAACAAGAGAAAATGATTTTACAAACATTAAATCATCATGCAATTCCTAGTCTATATGATCATTTCCTATGGGAGAAAAAGAGCTTCTTTGTGATGGAGTACATGCCTGGTAAAAATTTTGAAGATTATATTTTCATAGATGGGTATGTATATACAGAACGCGAAGTTTTTGAGATTTTATATGAAATATTAGAAATTGTATCGGTGTTTCATAGTGAAGGCATTATTCATCGAGATTTACGCATTCCAAACATACTAATGAAAGAAAATCAAATTAGTATTATCGATTTTGGATTAGCTAAATGGAAAGGTGAAGATGATGAGCGAGCTACAACTTACGAAGGTGAACAAGCTTTGATGCGAGAAGTTCACTTTCGTAGCGACTTTTATGCGCTCGGTCATTTCTCATTATTTTTATTATATGCAGGATATGAATCTAATGAAAAACAGGAAAAACCATGGTACGAAGAATTAACTTTGGAACATTATAATCGTGAAATGCTTATGCGAATGTTACAAATAAAAACGCCGTACTATGAGAATGTACAAGATTTAAAACAAGATGTAGCTTCTGCTTTAGAAAGGATGGAGACTCCATGTTTCAAAAGTTTTTAGCAAGCGTTGGTATTGGAAGTGCAAAGGTAGATACTGTTCTTGAAAAAGATGAGTATATTGTTGGGGAAGAAATAGTTGGAAAGGTTCATATAACTGGAGGTTCAGTTAGCCAACAAATTGAAAGCATTTACTTAACATTATCGACGTCGTATGTACGAGAAGTGGATGATAAAAAAGTAACAGCAACATATGATTTAGAGCGAGTACGCTTAACAGAACCGTTTTCTGTAGAACCGAATGAAAAAGTTGAAATTCCATTTTCTTTTCCAATGCCAATTGAAGCACCACTTACACTTGGTATGAAAACGGTTTGGATTCATACAGGTCTTGATATTAAACGTAGTATAGACCCAAGTGACCGCGACTATGTTCAAGTGTTACCTAATGCATTATTAAGTAGTGTTTTAGATAGTGTAAATGAATTAGGGTTTAAAGCACGTCATATAGAATGTGAAGAATTACCGCATCGATTACGTAAGCAAGTTCCATTCGCACAAGAATTTGAGTTTATTCCGGTTTCTGGAGAGCATTATGGGAAATTAGATGAATTAGAATTATTAATCTTGCCACGTGCATACGACCGACTAGAAATTATTATGGAAGTAGATAGAAAATCACGTGGATTAGCTGGTTTATTCGCTGAGGCGCTTGATCTTGATGAGAAGGTGATTCGTTTTACCGTAACAAGAGAAGATATCCC
This sequence comes from Bacillus sp. LH1, assembly GCF_057924895.1. Lineage (NCBI taxonomy): Bacteria > Bacillati > Bacillota > Bacilli > Caryophanales > Bacillaceae > Bacillus > Bacillus sp. LH1. Next base: position 2,250,769 of record NZ_CM175007.1, read on the forward strand.
TGAGATGAAGCAAAAAATTAATAATTATATTTTTTAATAAACTATGCATAAAAAAGAAATGGAGAGGAAAACTAAAACAACCGCTCCATTTTTTTGCATAGTGAGGTTATGTATGTGAAACGATATCGACATTTATACTTGCTAAGTTTTACGTTACTCATTTGTTTTGTCGTATTATCACTTTCGTATCATACCGCTTGTATTGAGAACTTTGACAATATAGTCGCACATTTTATTCAAAGCTTTCGAAACGATTATTTGACGACCTATTTTACTTGGGTGTCTTTTATCGGTTCCAAAAGAATATATTTTCCATTACTCATTATTCTTGTAATGTATTTTCTCGTTAGAAAAAAGTTGCTTAGTGCGTTACTTCTAACAATTAATTACTACGGATCTCGTTATTTAAACAGTATGCTTAAACTATGGTACGAACGAGCAAGACCTGATGTTACGCAGCTTGTTACTGCAACTGGATATAGTTTTCCGAGCGGTCATACGATGAATGCTACTGCTTTTTTAGGATTTATTGCATACGTCACAATTACTGAAGAGCGTATTTCGTTGCATAAAAAATTGTTAATTATTCTTATAGCAAGCTTTGTTGTATTATCTATTTCAGTTAGCCGAATATATCTTGGCGTGCACTATCCATCTGACATATTAGCAGGATGGGCAGCTGGCGGTAGCTGGCTCGTTTTATGTGTTATATTCCATAAAACGTTCATAAAAAAAGAACCTATGTCATAATAGGTTCTTTTTTCATTGGCTCAACATGAATGTGTGCATGGTAAATTCCAAATTTTTTGCGCAGCATAGCTTCGATGTTGTCGGTAATACAGTGACTTTCTCCAACATCCATGCGAGCATCTACTTCAATTGTAATATCAACGTACGTTTGATTCCCATACATACGTGCTCGAATATCTACAATGTTTTCCACACCGCCAATATGCTCAATAGCATCAGCGTATTCTTCCATTTTATCAGGATCAATTCCATCTGTTAGCATATGAGAAGATTCTACGAAAATCTCCCATGCAGTTTTACAAATAATAAGACCGACAATTAAAGCGGCAATAGGGTCTAAAATAGGCATTTGGAACTGAGAACCGACAATACCTACTACGGTACCAATACTTACGAGTGCATCTGATAAATTATCCTTTGCAGCGGCTTCTAATGATTTACTTTTTGTTCGTGCTGCAATTTTTTTCGTATACAAATACACGCAGTACATAACGACAGCAGAAAATAAAGCAACCCATGCAGCGAGTACATTAGGCGCTGCTTGTTTCGGATTTAAGAAAGATTGAATGGCACTAATAACAACTTCTAATCCGACTGTTGCCATAATGAAGGACGCAACAAGTGATGCGATTTGTTCGGCACGCGAATGCCCATACGGATGATCTGGGTCACGAGGTTTACGAGATATTTTTAGACCAATTAATATCGCTAAAGAAGCACCGATATCCGTTAAGTTATTTAAACCGTCAGCGCGTAATGCGCTAGAGAGGGTAATATAACTGATGATGATTTTCATAGAGGATAAAAATATGTAGGCCATAATGCTGACAATAGCACCTTTATCAGCTTCTTTATGAGAAAGAGTATCCATTTTAATCACTCACCTTTCTTTAAAGGAATTTCTTTCTATAAATAGAGTATCAAACGAAAGTCGTGTGGGTCTATACAAACATTGTTGACGTTTTATAGCTTTTTAAGAAGGGGATAACAAAGTTTCGTAAAGGAAAAATATGTTGAAAAGTACAAAGTCAAGGTGTGAACCTAATTGGAGTTTATTTACTAAAGAGATAGGAGGGTAGATGGATGAGGAAACGAATACTTTTCTTACTACGTATTATTCTTATCATGACAAGGTGTAATTCATTAAACGATGAAAAACTTCAAAAGATAATTGTGAAAATAGATGAAAACCCTCTGAAAAATATTTTCCAGAGGGCTTTCATTTTAGTATGCTTCTAAAAACTCAGTAACTTGCTCTTCTGTTTTTGCATTAGCACTATGTAAGTGGCCTAGCTTCTCACCGTTTTGGTATACAAGTAAACTTGGAATACCCATTACTTGATACTCTTCAGCGATACTTGGAAACTCATCTTTATTGATAGAGTACCATTCAAATTTATTGAACTCTTCCATTACATCTCCGATAAAGTTGTCCATACGTACGCAATCTGGGCACCATGTAGTAAAGAACTTAACAACTACAGGCTCCTCGCTTGCGATGATGTCTTTGAATTCTTGTTCTGTTTTAATTTCTTTCATAAGTAAAACTCCTTTCAATATCACACGAATTTATATGCAAAATTCGTATTTGCAAACATGTTGCAAACTTATTATTTGTTTTTTAGTTTTGTAGTTCGTTCACACTTATAAAATTATATGTAACATGACTGCGCTACTAAGTGTGAAAATAATGGAACCTCACTTTTCTTTATAAGCTTTTTCCAGGATTGTGTCAAACTTTTGAATTTTATACAGAAATTAAAGAAGCCCACACTTTGATTGAGTATGGGCAGAGTGACTAAAATTAATCGCTTATTAATTTCGAATAGATATTTAAATCGATAAGCTTTCCAGCTGATTTTTCGCTCTTTCTCAGAGTACCTTCAAAAGTAAAGTTTAATTTTTCTAATACTTTTATAGAATTTACATTTGCAGGTTCAACTTTTGCTTCAACACGATTTAGTTTTAGATGTGTAAAAGCATAATCTAATAAAGAGGATATTGCTTCAGGTGCATATCCTTTACCCCAAAATGTTTTTGAAATATCATAGCCAATCTCAGTCTTTGAGTTTTCAAAATCTAAGGAATTATAGCCACATGAACCGATAATATGATTAGATTCTTTTTCAATAATAGTAAAACGTATAGCTTTATTATTTTGAGCGAGTTCGTTAAGGAATTGAATCATATCTTTTGCCTGGTTCTCATCAGTGAAATTACTTATATTCATGAATTTAGTAACATCAGGATCAGACCATATTTTAAACATACTTAGTGAATCAGATGCTTTCATTTTCCTTAAATATAATCTCTGTGAGTGTAGTTCTGTAATCAATACTTTTACCTCCGTTATGTTGTAATGATAGGTAGATTAAAAATATTGATATCTGCGCATAAGTCAGTCCCTTCTAGATTAATTAACTTTTATTATACAAGAAAATTACTACATTGAACAAAGGCGTTAATTGGAGCTAACGAAATGACAAACTCATCAATTGAATATTGCGTTCAGTGTGATTAAGAAAGTGGTGTATAAAGATGGGACGAGATGAGAGTTACTTCCAAACTAAAAAAAGAGTAGATAATTTAAAAACATTTTACATTCATTTAACCATCTACATACTAGTCAATCTGATGCTTTTTTTACTTTTTAAGTAGTGAATTAGCTATTTTTTATTTTAATTACAAAAATTGAATAAGGTTAGAAATTATATGGTTGTAATGGGAATTGAGGGATATGAATAAAAAAATTTTATCCCGCTATTTGTCGGGCAGTAAATACCCCCACCTCAAAGTTCAGCGGAAGCAAAGAAGTTAGGTGGGGTCGGGCTGCCAGTAAAAGCCCGATTGGTGAGAGCTGATTAAAGTTTCACTTTATTAGGGATTCGCCTTAAACATTTATTACAGTCAAGAATATTTATAATAATATGAACTAAAAAAGGTCCAATTTTTGTAATGTTGGAGGGGATTATTGTGGACATAACTCAAAGCGTATCAAGAATAGTGGTTAATGGGAAAGACCTTTCTTTCACTTCAGTTCAAACCTCTGCATGGAATCATGGACCTGTAAATGATTTAATCGTTACGACGAATCAGAGAGTGAATGAGCTTTATCAATTCATGTGGTCGCAAGTACCGGTTACGATTTCGGTATATTTCCTTCAAGGAGCGGATTTACTTAGGTTCGTTAGGGTTGCGGGAATTAATGAGCGTGTAACAGGAGAATATGTATATCATTTCATTTGGTGATAAGAAGGAGTCAAAGTAGTCTAGCAGCTACTTTTTTATTTTGTCATTTGAATATAAGCGAGCGGACTAGCTTTATAGTACCCACTGAAATAAAGAATCATAATATAATTTGTAATAAATTATACGGGAAGGGAGCTGAAAATCATGTTTTATTCATATTTTAATTCTGAAACTGGTATGCGACCAGCGTATGGTACATCTATAACGTATAGTGGAGCACAAAGTACAGTCCAAGCTATTCAACAAGCATTGCAAATGCAACAACAATTGCAAATGCAGCAGCAAGGTGTACAACCGTATTATTCATCCGTAGAGTATTTTTACCCAGTACATCAAGTTACACCGTACGGAAGTTCTTTTCTGACTATTCCATATGGGACTGTATACAACTTATAACTAGTAAGGAATGAAGTGGTGTATATAAATAAGGGTGCAGGTTAATAGCGCCCTTATGAATAATAAAAATAGCTAGTCCAAACCTTATAAATCAATCTTACATAATATATAGTAATAAGTTTGAAAGGGGAATCAGTATGTCTTGTTATTACTACTGTAAGTATTGTAAGGAGTATAAAAATAAGCATCATGATTGTTGTAAGAACACTAGTAAGTGTCATGATAACAAGGACAATCTTGTTAGAGCATCGGCATTTAGAGCTAGAAATACTGTGAATCAAAATGTTCCTGCTAATACTTTTGTGAAAGTGTTATTTCAAAATGAACAATTTGATTTAGCGAATGAGTATAATCCAGCAACATCTATTTTTATGCCGAAGACTAAAGGTGTATATTCTATTATTGGAACGATTGGTTTCTTTCCAAACGATCCAACTTTAAATTATAGAGCGCGTGTAGAAATTCGTGTGAATGGAAACGCAGCGATAGCTATAGATAATGACTTTTTTGGTCCAATAAGTTTTGGAAATGTCGTAAGTGTTTCGACGATTGTTCAATTGAATGCAGGGGATGAAGTTGAGATTTATGCACAAAGTAGTATAGATGGAGTTTTAAGTCCTTTAGAAGATGGTGCACATTTTGAAGCAGCAAGATTTCCTTCTCCAATTAAATAAAGTCATTAAACAATGAGTTTGCAGAAGCTTAAAGGTAAACCCTCACCGAAATGGTGAGGGTTTTTTAATCTATTAAAAATAGTAACAGGTCGTCCAAGCTATTCTAATCTATATAGCATACTATGTAAAAATAAGTGTAAAGGGGGACTCACTATGTCTTATTATTACTGTAAGTATTGTAAAGATTACAAAAAGGAAAGTCATGATTGTTATAGGAAAAGTAGTAAATGTGATAGGAAGTATGTAAAGGTGAAGTGTTGTGATGATAAGAAAGAGGAGCTTGTAAGGGCATCGGCATTTAGAGCTGTGAATACAGTTAATCAACCTGTTCTAGCAAATACTCCTGTTAAAGTATTATTTCAAAATGAACAATTTGATCTAGCGAATGAATATAATCCAGTAACGTCGATTTTTACTCCGAAAACTAGAGGGGTATATAGTGTATTAGGAAATATAACATTTTCTCCAAATGATTTTAATGTAAATTACAGAGCTAGAGTAGAAATTCGTGTAAATGGCAATCCGGCAATAGCGATAGATAATGATTTCTTTGGAACAGGAGTATTTTTTAATAATGATGTTTCCGTAACTACTATTCTTCAATTAGAAGCAGGAGATTTAGTTGAAGTTTTTGCAGAAAGTAGTATTGCTGGCGTAATTGTACAAAATGTTAATGGTGTAAATACGGTTCACTTTGAAGCGGCAAGATTTCCTTCTCCAACTAAATAAAACTGATTATTAAATGTTTTTTAGTAGGTTTAGTTAATCCCCTTACCAAATGGTGGGGGATTATTATTGTTTTTCTAAAATATATAAGTAAATAGGTAAAGCGTAGTTTAATTTGTAGGGGCTTCAACCTTCTTCAGATAATAAACAGAATAATAAGTAACATGTTTGTAAAAACGCATTGTTAGTAAGTTTACTAGTTTTCTTATAGAACAAGAAAGACGGAATACATAAAAGATCGTATCATTATGTTTTTTCTTTACCATATAGAAATTATATATTGAACATAGATTTGTGTAGGGAATGCTAATACACTGAAAAGAATAGCATAAAGGCGATTACACTATATAAAAACAAAATCAATCCTAAGATGAGTAGTATTGGATGCAACTTGAACATATTTGACCTCCTTGAGTATATAAAGAATTTTAATATATTGTTGGTCAATTTAGAAGGGGGACGGTTACATAAAAAAAGAGCATACATAAAAAGTACGCTCCAAAGAAAGATAGGTTTTATGAGTGGATAATCTCCATACGATAATATATGTTCTTTTCATAAAAACGTGTAAAAAATCAATGAATTATCAATGGAATATCATAACATGAGTAATTTTAGTCTAGGAATGCAGTTATTTTCTTTCTCGGTTATTTTAGGTAATAAAGTTGTGAAAATCGTGCATTATGCGGACTAACAACGGGATAGCGATCGTACTTCCGTTACATATTTCTTAAAGTCTGGGTATTGCGTGATAGTTTGACATTTAGGGGTGCATAGTTGATTAATTATAGACACATTTGTAATTACTTCGTTACAAGGACCGAAAAATGTAATTTTTAGCTTTGAATTTGGTGGGATTTTGAACACGATAGGTTTTTTTTCCATGAAATCAGCTCCTAATATTGAGTATTATAATTTAATGGATATAGAGTCGTATTAGTATAATATGAAATTTCAGTGGATTTGCTTATAATAAAGAATTTTATAGTAGTAAAAGTGCTTAAAGATGTAAAGGGGAAATTGAGAATGGAAAATAAAATGTTTAATTAATATAATCAATAAATACGCAAATGGTTAATATAACTAATGCATTTTTTTGTTTGTTACATATTATGTTAGTAAGAATGGTATAAGGGGGTAGTATAAAATAGTGGAAGAAAATGTACAAGCTCAGCTTTCGCCACCGTGGATCACATATTTTAATGAATTAAAAAATTCAATAGGTGCTGATCCAACTGTTACAGTTGGGCCGCTTATTCCTGTTGGTGGTAATTATATTATTTTAGTGCATGCGTTAAGCAACGAAAAAGCGAGAGCATTAGCAACGCTTTTAAAATCTTTTGTACAATTTGGGAATGTAAGTGTGACAGTTATTGTAACGAATAATGAGAATGAAATTGTAAATCCATTTCCTTGTCCACTAGATGCATTTGAAATAGCTCATTTATTTCAAGTAGCACTAGAAAATAATCCTTATTTTGAACAAGTTGTGGTACAGCCTCAGTTCCCTGGCGGACCGAATGTTGTTTTTCCGGTTTTCGCTGCGGAAGTCATTCAGTTTTTCAATGACGATATTTCTAACTTATGTCAAACGTTTACAGGTGTTGCTGCCAATGTGTTTCGTGATGTAATGAATGATGAGGTTTGTGGTATCCCAATTCTATTTTCCACAAGTTGTGTTATGAGCAGTGAAAACTCACAATTACAAAATACAGATTTAGCACCAAAGTTGTTTTATTAAACTGTAAAAAGACATTTTCAGTAATAGAAAATGTCTTTTTTATGCACCAATAGTGTTCAGGTTGGAAAATTGCAATTTAATAGGAGTAAACTTCAATTAATTAAAATTTTTCTAAATCTCAAATTTCATGTAGAGGTAGTAATTTTGACTTAAGAATATATAGAAAATGAGGGATGAAATTTTTTAGTTGAAAGGAAATCGATACTGAAAGTTATAATTTAATAATACAGGAGATTTTTTTTAATATCTGTAAAAATGATTGATAGGACGAGATTACATAATAAATGAATAGTAGGGTATATTTCGAATGTTTTATGTGGCATACATGTTAAAGTTGATAGAAATATTTCTGAAAGAGAATATATTTTGAAAAACAGTAAAGATTCTTTTTATTTATATTATAGATAGCTAGTTTTAGAGAGAGGAGGCTTACAATAAAACAAGCTATGAATAAGACATTCAAAAGGAGCTGGAATGTATGGGGTATATTGTAGATATTTCAAAATGGAATGGAACTATTAATTGGGATATTGCAGCATCTCAGCTAGATTTAGTGATTGCTAGAGTTCAAGATGGCTCTAATACGGTGGATTTTATGTATCAAAATTATGTTAGTGAAATGAAAAAGCATAGTATCCCATTCGGTAATTATGCTTTTTGCCGTTTTATATCTATTGCTGATGCAAAGAAAGAGGCACAAGATTTTTGGAATCGTGGTGATCAATCAGCTAAGTTTTGGGTGGCGGACGTAGAAGTTCAAACGATGGCAGATATGCAAGGCGGGACACAGGCATTTATTGATGAATTACGCCGTTTAGGTGCGGAAAAAGTAGGATTATACGTAGGGCATCACACGTATTTATCATTTGGAGCATGTAATATTGAAGCTGATTTTGTATGGATCCCTCGTTATGGAGGGAATAAGCCAGCATATCCATGCGATATGTGGCAATATACGGATTCAGGGAATGTTCCTGGGATTGGGAAATGTGATCTGAATCGATTAGTAGGAAATAAGTCACTTTCTTGGTTTATAGATTCCAACAAAGCAAATCAATCTAACATAGTGTATACACAGCAACCGAATGGCATTGGTATTGCAGTTTCGAAATATCCTGATGGATACGGAATAAATTTATATGAAACTCCCATGACCCCTCAATTTACAGGTGCACTCACTTAGAAAATTCCATATTTAATCTTAACAGGTTATTGGGGAGGCGGTGAGCAAGATATGATTTGTTTAGAGAACGATAAGCAGTGGGCATATTTAAAACATTTTAATGTGAAATGGTTTTATGCAACTTCGAAATATCCTGTCGGTTACGGAGTAAATTATTATGAAGAGCCTGAATGTATGAATTATAAAGGGAATATAGATGGATCGACATCTTTTCGAGTGTGGGGTAGAGTGGGAAATGCGGTAGATATCGGGCAGAATAGTTGGATACCTGAAAAACATGTAATTATTAAGTAACTATAGCGGCAGTATTGTTTTTAAGGAGTATGTAAAGAGTCTTCTTACTATACATAATAGTAAGAAGACTCTTTACGTTTAAAAATGAAAATACATGATACATAGTCTACTCATATGAAATGAATTACATGTAGAAAACACACTGTTTTCACAATGACTGTGTATAGTTAATTTGCATAATGATAAAAGTGAGGTATTTGAATTGAAAAAGAAAAAAATATTTATTGGAACAATTATTTCATGCGTGATGCTAGCATTATCTGCATGTGGTTCCTCAGACAACGTAGTAACATCAAAAGTAGGGAATGTTACAGAGAAAGAATTAAGTAAAGAATTACGACAACAATATGGAGAAAGTACTTTATATCAAATGATGTTAAGTAAGGCATTGTTAGATAAATATAAAGTTTCAGATGAGGAAGCAAAAAAGAAAGTAGAAGAAGCAAAAGATAAAATGGGTGAGAACTTTAAATCGACTTTAGAACAACTTGGATTGAAAAACGAAGATGAATTAAAAGAAAAAATGAAGCCAGAAATTGCATTTGAGAAAGCGATTAAAGCAACAGTTACAGATAAAGATGTGAAAAATAACTATAAACCAGAAATGAAAGTAAGTCACATTTTAGTGAAAGATGAAAAAACGGCTAAAGAAATAAAGGAGAAAGTAAATAATGGTGAAGATTTTGCTGCCTTAGCAAAACAGTATTCAGAGGATACTGGTTCAAAGGAACAGGGCGGGGAAATATCTGGTTTTGCTCCTGGGCAAACAGTGAAAGAATTTGAGGAAGCTGCGTATAAATTAGATGCAGGCCAAGTAAGTGATCCGGTTAAAACAACTTACGGTTACCATATTATTAAAGTGACGGATAAAAAAGAATTGAAGCCATTTGATGAAGTAAAGGATAAAATTCGTAAAGATATAGAACAACAAAGACTACAAGATACGACAGGTAAATGGAAACAACAAGTAGTCAATGATTTATTGAAAGATGCTGATATTAAAGTGAATAATAAAGAATTTAAAGATACATTTAAATTTCTAGAAAAGAAATAATGACTGTAATCATAATTAGAAAAGGGAACTCATATAGAGTTCCCTTTTCTAATTAGTGTGTGAGTTATAAATAGATAGTAAGACAATACAATATTACATTTAAATATTAAGAATTACAATGGGAAATTATGGTTTATAATTATTTCAACGAAAGTGGATATTCTACGGTTTTCATTATGCAAGTTTATTACATATATTTACTCTTTAATAATGAATATCGAACATAATTTAAAAAATAATACATATAATGTTTTTGAATAAATATTTAACATGGATAATTAGTAAAAAGCTGAGCATTCGATTGGAAAGGATGTTCTTTTTGTTGTGAAAATTTTAGGATAAAGAATGAATCGTTTTAAACGCATCATTTACCACATCAATAAATTAAGGTGGGGAGAATATATGAAAGTAATCTTTCAAGGAGAGGGCGGAGCGAAAATTTTTGAGTCATATGATGAAAATATAAGTGATTTATTAGTTATATTAAAAGAAACGAAAGGGATTAAAATTGGGATGGTTGAGTATAAAGTGTTAAAGTACGAACTTAATTATTTTCGTCATCCGAAAAAAGCGGATACAGAGAGAGAGTTACATATAATAGTACAACCTAAGTATATGTAATAAAATATAATAATAAAAATCACTGATTCAGTTTTGTAAAGTTCCATAGAGTATGTAAGAAAAGAGAGTGTTGTAAATGCTCTCTTTTCTTATGCTTTGTGAGTTCGTTCATCATAGTATATGTTTTCAGTTATAGATGGTTAATAAACGATAAAAATTTAAAACTTTTTCGTTTAGGCAGGGATTTTATATTTGAGTAAATAAATATACTATGAAGTATTTTTTATACGAATATTGGAGGAGTATAAAATGAGTTTAGCAAGTTACATAGGCTGTAATGTAGAAATTCCGTTAACGGATCCAGATTCTAATGATGTAATTGTTTTTGGACCGTGTTTTTCAGATGAAAGTATGCTTGAAATTGTACAAGATTATCAATTCCAAACAAATTACACATATGAGGTTTCAACTAATTGGGGAATTGAACTTGTCGAGTGGCAAAATGTAAAGGAAAAAAAGAAGCGAAAGAAAAACTTTTAACTTTATGCAAGATTATGGAAAGTTATTTGGAAGATGGAGACTATTTCGAATTATTTAGTTGTTGGGTTGGTGATGAAGATAAGGAACGAGTAGGGGAATTGAACTTAAAAATAAATCATTTTAATATAGATGAATTATGTATTCCAGAAAGAACATTAGTTAGGATAGAAAAATAAGCTTTGAATATTTTTTAGAAAAAGGCGATTTCACTTTGTGTGAGGTCGCCTTTTAGTTTTTATATGCATTTTATATAAGAAATGAAAAGTTTATTTGATAAAGGAAAAAATATGGAGATAAATAAAATTATGTTTTTTGTTAAGAAATAATAAGTATAGCTCTTCTCAAAGGAACGTAAGTTCGTGTATAATAAGAACGAATGTTCTTTTGAGAGGTAACCTAATTATAGTTTAGAAGTAAATTCGAGTTTAGTAAGTATTAAAAATAACTAAGGGATAGCATGAATAAATAAATGTATAAATGATCAAGGAGATAAAAAATGAACGATGTAAAGATACAAAAAGAAGAAAGAGAGTGGGTTCCGTTTACAGTAATGTCCGAACAACTTTTAAATATGAGAAAGATTATTGGAGAGAAATTAAAAGTACAAAAACCGCTTTTAACAAATGAAGCAAAAGAGAGGATTTCTGATAAATTATTAACGTCATTACTGTCTGAGAAAGAAATATTGGTAACATATTTTGAAGATGGTTACATATTAACAAGCTACATGACTGTTGTACATATCAATCCGGTAAAACAAATTGTAATTTGTACAGACGCCTTTTATAAAACTTACGTATTTAACGCTATGGATATTATTGAAATAATGTAAAAGAAGCTGAATATTTAAATGGCAGCTTTTTTTATTTCTGATTTATGAGACAAATAATATAAGAAAAAGCAGCTAGCTTTGTGCTAGCTGCTGAGCCCCAGGGAAAGGGAGAAAAAGATAGGGTACTCCAAAATCGATAAGAGCTGTCAAACAGCCTGATTATAGTATAGACAAATTAAAATTTTCTATACAAAAAGTTGAACATAAGATTAGGCTGTACCCACTTGGTTTTGATCTGCAAGGTCAGAATCAAATGTATTGGTCGCGCTAACACCGCTAAAAGTATTAACAACAAAACCAACGTTTGATGCGCCGGAACCATTATAAGCTTTCGTATTTTCTTTCGGAGAAACGTTGTAGAAATCACCTAAGTTAAATGATCCATTACTATTTTGTACAACTAAATTTCCTACAACTGATGGCATAATTTTCACCTGCTTTATAAAAAGTTGTTAACATTACTATATGGAGTTATAGTCCAGATGGTTCATATAATAAAAATTGTGGAATAGTAAAACGTTTGGAGCATGGATTTCAATAAAAGTGTGTTAAAATTAATATAATAAAGTTGAGTAATTTTTTTAAAAATTTGTATAATTGATATATATGAAAATAAAGGAGGCAAAATGTAATGAAAGATATTATGAAAAAAGTTGATTTAACAGATGCCAAATCAAGTAATCTTGTTGCACTAATTTATAGTAATGAAGTTATATTAGTTGAAGACGCATTTTGTCCAAATGAAATAAAATTAAAGTTTAATGAAATTGCAATTTTATCTGCAATTAAAACAGCTCATATTGCGAAAGTGTCTATTAGGAAAGAACTTGAAGCGCTTTTTCATGATACGGGTGTTATATTAGTGAAACAAAATGTTGATTATGGTAGTAGCCAATCTATTACCATGCATTTTGAGCAATTTAAAAAGTTGCAAGATGAGATTGAACATTTAAATAAAAGTATGTAATAAAGCAGCTAAATAAAGGTTCTATCATAAAGGTGGAATGTGTTGTGTTGAAAAAGTGGTTTAAAAATTATTTGGGTGAATCGCATTGTAAACATAAATATATTTTTATTAAGATGCAGGATAATGAGGATTTTAAAAAAGGTACATTAGGTGTAGTTTATATTTACCAGTGTGAGAAATGTGGAAAAGAGAAGTTGAAATATAAAAACAATAATGAAATAAACAATGAATTTTTAGATATATAGCAAAAAGTAACCATGATGGTTACTTTTTTTGTTTATGTATACAATATCAAAACCATTACTAAAGTATGAGTTGAGTTAATACTATAGTAAATCGCTGAATAAAAATGAAGAGAGTAAGATATAGGGAAGGAGGATGAGAGAAATGAAGCGAAAAGAAATTAGTAAATCTGTAATTATTACAGGCGTGACACAAGGGTTAGGGCGTGCGATGGTTGATCGATTTCATGAATTAGGGTGGAACATATATGGTTGTGGACGTTCAAAAGATAAAATTGAAGAACTAAAAAAACAGTACAGTAAAATACATGATTTCCAAGTAATTGATGTTTCAGATTCTCAGCAAGTTAACAATTGGGCAAATTATATACTTAATACACATACAGCTCCCGATATGATAATAAATAATGCATCGATTGTAAATCAAAATGCACAACTTTGGAAAATTACGGCTCAAGAATTCGAAAATGTAATGAATGTAAACGTGAATGGTGTAGTAAATGTAATAAGAGCATTTGTTCCAGCGATGGTAGCTAGGAAAGAAGGAATTATCATTAATATGAGTTCTAGTTGGGGGAGAGAAGGTGAGGCTGAGCTTGCGCCATATTGTGCCTCGAAATTTGCTATTGAAGGTATCACTAAATCTATGGCCCTGGAATTACCCCATGGCATGGCTGTACTTGCTTTAGATCCTGGAGGGAGTATTAGTACTCCAATGCTGAAGTCATGTGCGCCACAATATATAAATGAATCGCCTACACCTGAAACTTGGTCACATAAAGCAATTGAATATATATTGAATATAACAATAGATAAAAATGGAGATTCATTGACATGCCCAGCATGCATATAAAAAGCACCTTTAAGGTGCTTTTATATTAGTAGCACATTATATCATTCACAAAATTACATCTAAAAAATAAAATAAAAGATTAAGGGTGAGATTTGTTTGTTTTGAAAGCTTTAGAAAATATTTAAATAGGTGATAAAAATGAATCCAAGCAGTTTAAAAGTGACAGGGGCATGGTTTCAAGTGGGAGGGAACCTTACAGCTGCTATTGGAACGACAAGAGGATTTATTGGAGAAGAGAAAGTTGAATCGGATCTTGTTATTGTAGGAAGCTCATTACAAGCCCTCGGATATATATTACAAATCATTGCGAGCAATTATGATGATGGGGAAGAAAAAAGAGAAAATCAAAATATAGACTTAGAGAATCAAAGTAAATTACTTGATCAAATAGGAATTGAGTTATTAGCATTAGGCAATATATCAAATGTAATAGGAACATATTTTAATATAAATGAACATTTGAAAGAAAATGATTATCTTATCATTACAGGGAACAGTTTACAATCAATCGGTGCTTTTTTAGGAGTAGAAGCAGCTTTGTTGGATATAAATGTATTACAGAAAATTATTATACTGGGTAACTCCATGCAAAGTTTAGGGGCTGGATTACAAGCGTATCAAGGTGTTTCAAATGTATTGAAAGATGAGAGAGAAAATGAAGATAGTATTTTTGATAAGAAGGATGAGAGAATCATTGCACTCATTGGTATTTGGATACAAGCGATAGGAACGTTAATTTCTGCAATTGGAGTAACTGCAATAGAGGAAGAAAATAGGCTAGAAAACAATAAAAAGTCTGAAATACTTATTTAAATAGAAGGAGATACATTGATTTTAGAGGTAGGTTAAGATTAAAATGGTAGTAGGTTTTTTTGCGTATATTTTGAAAAGTGATATATAAAATACAAAATAAGGAGTTTTCAAGGGATGATGTATTTATTAGCAATTCTTCTTCCACCTGTTGCTGTATTATTTTGTGGAAAACCAATTCAGGCAATCATAAATTTCATATTAACATTAATATTTTGGGTTCCAGGAGTTATACATGCAATTCTTGTAGTGCATGATAAAAAAGCTGATCGGCGTTTGAAAAAACAAATTCAAGCATATGATGAAATTAATAAGAGGAATCGAAGATAATTCATCTGCAAAATGTTTTTAAAAGAAAGGAGGATTAACCTCCTTTCTTTTTTAGTGGGTGTTAAGTTTAGATTTTTGTGTGGCGGAAAGAATTTTTAATGTAAGTATTATGATAATAACTTTTAGATTGTGCATGTAATAGGCCAGTATAAATACTTTCTGGTACATTAAAGAAATCGTACATACCATTCTTTAATTGGATTCGCAAAATCATAGAAAAAGGATTATAACCAACAGCAACTATATTTTTTGAAATTACGGGAGATAGCTTCATCATTACGCAACTCCTCACTTTTTATTTTTAATACTTTTTTGTAGATGTTGAGGTTGTGATGTTGAAATCCTTATAATTTAAGAGGTATTATACTTATATGCAATATATTAAATGTTTGTTATACGTAATTATAAGGAAGTTCACACGAAGTACATATCGTTGTGCTATTTTTATTTCACCTTTGATTTATAAATAAGAAAATATTGACCATTTGAAAAAAAGGTATATTATTTATACGAGGTATTAAAAATTCACTTTTTACATTCTATGCTTCAAGGGGCAGCGTTATTAGGAAAAATAGAAGTGAAAATAGTTTGTATAAGAAGTATTCTAAAATTTATAATCTGTGAATTGGGAAAATATTGAATGCTCCAGGTCAATATACTTTCTTAATCAAATTTATTTTAGAAAGTGACCTCAATATTTTTAAGTAAATCAACGGGAGAATTGAAAGGCAGGAGAAAGTAACATGTCAGAAAATTATCGTTCTCGAGAGGAACGACGACAAGTTAAAAAGAAAAAACAACCAGCTTCTAAAACACAAAAGCCAAAAGGTAAAACATCATTCTTTCGCAAGTTTTTAATTACTTGTTTATTACTTGGTATTGTTGGTTTAGTGGCAGGGGTTGCTACCTTTTTCGTAATGATTAAGGATGCACCAAAACTTGAGAAAGCAAAACTTGTTAATCCGTTATCCTCAAAAATTTATGATAAAAACGGGGATTTGGTATATGAATATGGAAAAGAAAAAAGGACGAATGTTACGTATGAGCAAATACCTAAATTAGTAGAAAATGCATTTTTAGCGACAGAAGATTCACGTTTTTATGAGCATAGCGGAGTAGATTTTAAAGGTACTGCCCGTGCTGTTCTAGTAAGTCTTAAAGGGGATTATGGTTCTCAAGGTGGAAGTACGATAACACAGCAAGTTATAAAAAACTACTTCTTATCAATGGACAAAACACCAAAGCGTAAGGCGCAAGAAATATATTTAGCTTATAAGCTAGAACAACAGTATTCAAAACATGAAATATTAGAGATGTACTTAAATAAAATTAACTTAGGAAACCGTTCATATGGGATCGCAACAGCAGCACAAAACTACTATGGTAAAGAATTGAAGGACTTAACATTACCAGAAGTTGCGATGCTTGCAGGTTTACCGAAAGCACCGAATAACTATGATCCAACGAAAAAAGAAAATGTTCAAAAAGCAACAGAAAGAAGAAATGTTGTTCTAAGTTTAATGAACCGACATGGATATATAACAAAACAGGAAATGGAAGAAGCATCAAAAGTTGACGTAGAAAAGGGGCTTAAGCCTGCAGCTCAACTACAAACAATGCCATACCCTGCATTTATGGATGCAGTTGTGAAAGAAGTAGAAAAAGAATTACCAGATGCTAATATCGGTTCTGACGGTTTAGAAATTTATACAACGTTAGATCCGAAAGCACAGAAACTTGCAGATAATATTTTAAATAATAATATCATTGATTATCCGAACGATAAATTCCAAGGTGCATTCACATTTATGGATACGAAAACAGGAGAAGTTCGTGCTATAGGTAGTGGCCGTGGAGAAAATAAAGCTGTATTTAAAGGGCATAATATGGCAATTGAATTAGATCGTGCAGCTGGTTCAACGATGAAGCCGATTTTCGACTACGCTCCTGCAATTGAATATTTAAAATGGGCTACGTACCATCAAATTGATGACTCTCCATTTAAGTATTCAACGGGACAAGAAGTACGAAATGCAGATAGAAGTCATATGGGTCCAATTACAATGCGTGAAGCATTAAAAATGTCGCGTAATATTCCTGCAATTAAAACTGCAAAAGAAGTAGGGATTAGTAAATCGAAAGAATTCTCTGAGAAACTAGGTATTACATTTAATACAGCACCGACAGAATCGACAGCGATTGGTACAAATGAAGTATCGCCAACTGAAATAGCGGGTGCTTATGCGGCATTTGGTAATGAAGGTAAATATACGAAACCGCATTTTGTTAAGAAAGTCGTTTATCCAGACGGTAAGTCACAAAGTTTTGGACAAAAACCAAAACAAGTTATGACAGATTCTACAGCATACATGATTACTGATATGCTTCGTTCTGTAGTTACATCAGGTACTGGTACATCGGCAAATGTAGGCTCTTTAGATGTAGCTGGTAAAACGGGTACGACAAACTATTCATCAAAGCAATTAGCTCAATATAAAATTCCAGAAAGTGCAACTCGTGATAGTTGGTTCGCTGGATATACACCGCAATATACGATGGCAGTATGGACTGGGTATATGAAAGATGGTAAAGACGAGTATATTAGTAGTAAAAATACGAAAATTGCACAGTTGATCTTTAAAGAAATGATGAGCGAAATGGCTACAGATAAATCACGCTTTAAAATGCCAAGTAGTGTTATTCAAGAAGGTAGTGAGCTACGTATAAAAGGTGAAAAACGTGATTCATCGCCAAATACTAGCGTACCGGATACAACGGAGCAACCAAAACAAGATCAACAGCAAAAAACTGAAGAAGAGAAAAAGCAAGAAGAATTAAAGAAACAAGAAGAACTGAAAAAACAAGAAGAACAAAAGAAACAAGAGGAACTTAAGAAGCAAGAAGAACAAAAGAAACTAGAAGAGCAAAAGAAACAAGAAGAACAAAATAATGGAAATGGCCAAGGAACGACACCTCCAGCAAATAACGGAGGAGGTCAAGGAAATACGACACCTCCAGCAAATAACGGAGGAGGTCAAGGAAATACGACACCTCCAGCAAATAATGGAGGAGGTCAAGGAAATACGACACCTCCAGCAAATAATGGAGGAGGTCAAGGAAATACGACACCTCCAGCAAATAACGGAGGAGGTCAAGGAAATACAACTCCACCAGCGACCACACAACCAGAGACTGGCGGTAATGCAGGAGAGACCCCTGCTAATAATGGGCAATAAGAAAAATTTATAAAAAATATTAAAAAGCACTTAAGATTTGTGAAAATTACAATCTTAAGTGCTTTTTTCGTTTAAATGTAGTCGCTATGAAATGATGTGTTTTAAATGTTAAACGTACCATAAAAATTTTGAAAATAAATTGATGGGAAATGATAAAAGACTTGAGCCTGAGGTAGTGGAGCGTGGCTAGGATGATAAAAGGTAGTGCTACTTGGATGGGCACCATGATGCCAAAATGAAGGGGTAGCTTGACCTGGTGATTGGTATTGTTGCCAAATTGCTGGAAGTTCAATGCCGACATCGGAACTTGCTGTATGAACGGCGGGGGCATGTATTTCGGGTATCGAAGGAACCGCGACAGTTACTCTTGATGATAATACCCACATAAAATAATCACTCCTAAGTTGTGATAATAAATTAGTATATTCTTTTCACACGTATAAAGGTACATATATAGGACTTTCGTTTAAAATATGCGTACAAAGTCTTAAGACTAATGTAAGCTGATGGTGGACTATTTAATATGAAAAGATACGTCTATTTGCGGAGGGAAAAGAGATAAAAAAAATATACAATGAGGGTGTTAATCGTAATATTTTACGAGTGTATGGAGGTATTTTTATGGAACGATTATGGACGAAATCATTTATTCAAATGACTTTCGCAATGTTATTTTTATTTACAGGATTTTATTTACTTGTTCCAACGCTCCCGCTCTTTATTAAAGAGATAGGTGGCAATGAATCGCAAGTTGGACTTATGATGGGGATGTTTACAATAGCTGCTGTTGTAATACGACCGATTATTGGAGGAATGTTAGATCAATATGGTAGAAGATCCTTTATTATTTTCGGACTCATCTTTTTTGGCTTAACGATGTATTCCTATAATATAGCATCGACTATTGTCCTTTTAGCTGTTTTACGTGTTATTCACGGAGTAACATGGGCTGTTTCTACAACAGCTGTTGGAACAGCAATAACGGATATTATTCCAGATTCACGCCGCGGTGAAGGTATGGGTTGGTACGGGATGGCGATGACAATTGCAATGGCGATCGGACCTATGATTGGATTATGGGTTGTGCAAAATTATTCATTTGATGGTCTATTTTTATTAGCGACGTTGTTATCTTTTATGGCAGTCGTATTATCATTAATAACGAAGATCCCATTTACGCCACAAAAAGAAAAAGGGAAAATTCAGCTATTTGAGAAATCCGTATTAACAATCACGATTGTAGTATTCTTTTTATCGTTTGCATATGGAGGAATAACAACCTTTTTACCGTTATTTGCATCATCAATTCATGTAAACCCGGGAACTTTCTTTCTTGTATATGCAATTGCATTAACAATTGTAAGACCAATTTCAGGGAAACTATTAGATAAGTATGGAGAAGTATTCATTATACTTCCAGCATTATGTATTACTATTTTAGCTATAGTTGTTTTAACTATTTCAAATGGTTTGATAGGTGTAATTATCGCAGCAACATTATACGGTATTGGATTTGGTTCAGCGCAGCCAGCTTTGCAAGCGGCAATGCTTACAATTGTCGATCCGAGTAAAAGAGGAGTTGCAAATGCTTCATTTTTTACAGCGTTTGATTTAGGAATCGGGTTAGGTGCTATTTTACTTGGAGTTGTTTCACAAATGTTTGGTTATCGTATTTTATTTTCAGGGAGTGCAATTTCAGCATTGATAGCCTTAATTATTTTCGTCTTCTTTGTAAAACAACGATTAGGAAAAAAAGAGTTTGCGTAAACTGGAGGAATAAAGATGAGAATTTCAATTGATCGTAAAGCTCTGCAATGGTTCCAGGAAGAATTACGTATAAAGCACGGTGAATCTGTACGTTTTACTGTAAGGTACGGAGGGGATAGTTCAATTCAGCCCGGATATTCTTTAGGGGTTGTTGCTGAGAAACCCGATGGCGAAATAGTGTCAGTTGAGAAGGAAGGTATTATATTTTTTGTAGATTCTGATGATCTTTGGTATTTTCAAAACTATGATTTATTTGTAAGTTATCATGAGGAAATGGAAGAAATTCAATTTAATTATGTAAAATAATAACTTTATTAAAAATGAATAAGTTTTATATAAAAATTATATTTAAGAGATAGTGAAATAAATATCATATAGTAACGAGCTGTATTTATGTACAGCTCGTTTTTTCTATTTCTCAAATAAAATTAGAATAATTGTATATTTGGCGGTGTTATATGAAAAATCTTTATATCTTGTTTTTGAAAATACGCAAAGAAGTCTATCCTTTCTTTATAAAATATAAGAATTATTTTCAAAAAATTGTATTGTTACAGTAAGAAAAGTGTAGGAAACTTATCATTATAAAATAAATTGAAATCTTCTAAAAACTCTGATACATTGAAATAGAAATGTAGTTTCACAATATTGTAAAGGCTTACAGTTATGTGCACGAAGATCTATTAGGATTGGAGGAAATAATGATGAAAGCTGAAGAGAAATTTTCCCCGGGATTAGATGGTATAGTGGCAGCGGAGACGAAAATCTCGTTTCTTGACACAGTAAAAGGTGAAATTGTAATTCAAGGGTATGACTTAATCGAACTCTCAAAAACAAAAGAGTATTTAGACATTGTGCACCTTTTATTGGAGGAACACCTACCGAATGAAGATGAAAAAGTAACACTTGAAAAGAAATTAAAAGAAGAATATGCAGTACCAGAAGGTGTATTCAACGTACTAAAGGCATTGCCTAAAGAGACGCATCCCATGGATGGATTACGTACAGGTGTGTCAGCGTTAGCTGGTTACGATAATGATATCGAAAACCGCTCGTTAGAAGTGAATAAAAGCCGAGGGTACAAGCTGTTAAGTAAAGTGCCAAACATTGTAGCGAATAGCTATCATATTTTAAATAATGAGGAGCCAATTGAACCTCTTAAAGAATTATCTTATAGTGCGAATTTCTTCTATATGTTAACTGGTAAAAAACCAACTGAACTTGAGGAAAAGATCTTTGATCGTTCCCTTGTTTTATATAGTGAGCATGAAATGCCAAACTCTACATTTACAGCTCGCGTTATTGCATCAACACAATCAGATTTATACGGTGCTTTAACAGGTGCAGTTGCATCTTTAAAAGGAAGTTTACATGGCGGTGCAAATGAAGCGGTTATGTACATGCTTTTAGAAGCTGGTAATGTTGAGAAATTTGAAGAGTTATTACAGAAGAAACTATATAACAAAGAAAAAATTATGGGCTTTGGACACCGTGTTTATATGAAGAAGATGGATCCAAGAGCACTTATGATGAAGGAAGCTTTAAAACAGTTATGTGATGTAAAAGGTGATTATACACTATATGAAATGTGTGAAGCTGGAGAAAAGATTATGGAAAAAGAAAAAGGAATTTATCCAAATCTTGATTATTATGCAGCTCCAGTATATTGGATGCTAGGTATTCCAATTCAACTTTACACACCAATCTTCTTTAGCTCTAGAACAGTGGGGTTATGTGCGCACGTTATTGAGCAACATGCAAATAATCGTTTGTTCCGTCCACGTGTAAATTATATTGGCGAGCGACATGTACTTAGTAAATAAGAACAACTGGGGAGTTGTTAGCGCCGCCCGCCAGATGGGTGTTTGACCGACACCCATCATTAATAATAACGAATTTTCGACAGAAAGGGAAGAATAGCATGATTAAAACAAATGAAATTAAGCAAAAAGATGCATTATTAGAAGAGATTACCGATTATGTATTAAATAAAGAGGTTACTAGTGCAGAAGCATTCAGTACAGCTCGTTACGTATTACTTGATACACTTGGATGTGGAATTTTAGCACTGCAATATCCAGAATGTACGAAATTACTAGGACCAGTTGTGCCAGGAACAATCGTGCCAAATGGTACACGTGTACCAGGTACGTCTTATGTACTAGATCCAGTAAAAGGTGCATTTAATATCGGATGTATGATCCGTTGGTTAGACTATAACGATACTTGGCTTGCAGCAGAGTGGGGACATCCATCTGATAACCTAGGCGGAATTTTAGCAGTTGCAGATTATATTAGCCGTGTTCGTATTTCAGAAGGAAAAGAAGCTTTAAAAGTACGTGAAGTATTAGAAATGATGATTAAAGCACATGAAATTCAAGGCGTGCTTGCTTTAGAAAACAGCTTAAACAGAGTTGGTCTTGACCATGTATTATATGTAAAAGTAGCAACAACTGCAGTAGTTGCGAAAATGCTTGGCGGAACACGTGAAGAAATCTTTAATGCATTATCACATGCGTGGATTGATAATTCTAGTCTTCGTACATATCGTCATGCTCCAAATACGGGCTCACGTAAATCATGGGCTGCAGGTGACGCAACGAGCCGCGGTGTTCATCTTGCAATGACTGCTCTAAAAGGTGAAATGGGTTATCCAACAGCATTATCTGCGCCAGGATGGGGATTCCAAGATGTATTATTCAATAAACAAGAATTAAAATTAGCAAGACCACTAGAGTCATATGTAATGGAAAATGTATTATTTAAAGTGTCATATCCAGCAGAATTCCATGCACAAACGGCTGCAGAATGTGCAGTGAAGTTGCATCCGGAAATTAAAGAGAGATTAGATGAAATTGACCGTATTACAATTACAACTCATGAATCAGCAATTCGTATTATTGATAAAGAAGGTCCATTAAATAACCCAGCTGATCGTGATCATTGCTTACAATACATTACGGCAATTGGTTTATTAAAAGGAGATATCGTTGCAGACGATTATGAAGATGCAGTAGCAAACGATCCACGTGTAGATGAATTACGTAATAAGATGGTTGTTGTTGAAAACAAACAGTACAGTTTAGATTACCTTGACCCGAACAAGCGCTCAATCGCCAACGCTGTTCAAGTTCACTTTAAAGATGGCACAGTAACAGAAAATGTGGAATGTGAATATCCGCTTGGTCACCGCTTCCGTAGAGACGAAGCAATTCCAAAAGTTGTTCAAAAATTCACTGCAAATATGTCAGGTCATTATTCTAGTAAGCAACAAGAACAAATTCATGAAGTTTGTTTAAATGAAGAAAAACTAGAAAATATGAATGTAAACGAATTTGTAGATCTATTCTTAATTTAATAATAGGGGGGAATTTAGAATGGCTTGGGTTGTGAAAAAACAGTCAACACAAGAGGAGCTTGCGAATCGATTCCGAGCTTTAGTAGAAGCAAATGAAATTTTGCAAATTCCAGGTGCTCATGATGCAATGGCAGCTCTTGTTGCGAAAAATACAGGTTTTTCAGCTCTTTATTTATCAGGAGCTGCTTATACTGCAAGTAAAGGTTTACCAGATTTAGGTATCGTGACGTCTACTGAAGTGGCTGAGAGAGCAAGAGATTTAGTAAGAGCTACAGACTTACCTGTTCTTGTTGACATTGATACAGGATTTGGTGGTGTACTAAATGTGGCGAGAACAGCTGTAGAAATGGTGGAAGCGAAAGTAGCAGCTGTCCAAATTGAAGATCAGCAATTACCAAAAAAATGTGGACATTTAAATGGTAAGAAACTTGTTACTACAGAAGAATTGGTTCAAAAAATTAAAGCGATTAAAGAAGTTGCACCGAGCTTATACATTGTAGCACGTACTGATGCTCGTGGCGTTGAAGGATTAGATGAAGCAATTGAAAGAGCAAATGCATATGTAAAAGCAGGTGCAGACGCAATTTTCCCTGAAGCGCTTCAATCAGAGGAAGAATTCCGTCTATTTAATAGTAAGGTAAATGCACCTTTGCTTGCGAATATGACTGAATTCGGAAAAACTCCATATTATAGTGCAGAGGAATTTGCGAATATGGGTTTCCAAATGGTTATTTATCCTGTAACTTCACTTCGCGTTGCAGCGAAAGCGTATGAAAATGTGTTTGCTTTAATTAAAGAAACAGGTTCTCAAAAAGATGCACTTTCTAATATGCAAACGAGAAGTGAATTATACGAAACAATTTCATATCATGACTTTGAAGAGTTAGATACTGGTATTGCAAAAACAGTATTATCAGAAGATCAATAGATAAAGCAGCGAAGGCGATGAAAATACATCTTTGGCAAAATAAAATGCTTGATGTGAAAAATCATCGCCTTCTATTTTCAAAAAAGATATTCCACTCATCGTAGACGAGCATAAGCAAAAAGCTATGAAAGCCGAATGATAGGGGGATACATATGGAGAAAACGAAGTTACCATGGGATGAATTCTTTTCACTTAATAAAGATATAAATCATACTTACTTTACACCAGAAGATTTTTCAGGTGATGAAGATTTAATCGCAAAAACGACAGAACAATTCGTTAAACAAGAAATTGTTCCACAAATGGAGAATATTGAACAACATAACTATAAAGTTTCTCGTCAATTATTTGAGAAAGCTGGGGAACTTGGATTATTAGGCATTGAGGTACCAGAAGATTATGGCGGGTTCGAGTTAGGAAAGGCTGTCTCAGGTCTTGTAGCAGAGAAAATGGGTTACGCTGGTGCGTTTAGCGTTTCTTTTAATATACATGCTGGTGTTGGTACATTGCCTTACATATATTATGGAACGAAAGAGCAAAAAGAAAAATATTTACCGAAAATCGCATCGGGAGAATGGATTGGGGCTTATGCTTTAACAGAGCCAAATGCTGGTTCGGATGCATTAAGTGCAAAAACAAGCGCCGTATTGAATGAAGAGGGAACAGCTTGGAAGTTAAATGGTGAGAAGCAATGGATTACAAATGCTCATATGGCAGATGTATACGTTGTTTTTGCGAAGACAAATAAAGGAATGACAGCGTTTATTGTCGAAAGAACATGTGAAGGTGTATCTATTGGATTAGAAGAAAAGAAAATGGGGATTAAAGGTTCTTCAACAGCGACTCTTATTTTAGAAGATGTTGTCATCCCTGCTGAAAATGTTTTAGGGGAAGTTGGGAAAGGGCATCACGTAGCCCTTAATATTCTTAACTTTGCTAGACTTAAACTTGCTTTTGGAAATATTGGAACAGCAAAACAAGCAATTGGTTTGTCGGTTCAATATGGAAAAGAGCGAAAACAGTTCCAAACGGAATTAGTAGACTTTACGATGATTCAAGAGAAAATTGCAAATATGATCATTGCTACATATGGAGCCGAAAGTGCAGCTTATCGTACGGCAGGTGTAATCGATGAAGCAATTCATGAGAGCGATGAAGATCTTATGAAGAAAATGTCCCAATTTGCAATTGAATGTGCACTGAATAAAGTAAATGCTTCTGAAACACTTGCTTATATCGTAGATGAAGCTGTACAAATTCATGGTGGTTACGGTTATATGCAAGAGTATGAGGTAGAACGATTATATCGTGATGCTAGAATTAGTCGTATTTTTGAAGGAACGAACGAAATTAATAGATTAACAGTTGCCAAAATGTTAATGAAGCAAATCGAACAATTAGAAGATACTGAAGTAGAAAGTGATGTAGCAAATGTAGAAAGAAACCATCGTTACATTTTATTAGCGAAAAAATTGTTGAAACAATCTTTGAAAACGCTCTCTAAAACTCCAGGTCTAAAAATTGACCAAGAACAAGAATATTCACGTGTAATTTCAAATATGTTGACGGACGTGTACGTCATGGAATCAGCGTTTTTACGTACGAGAAAAGCGGTAAGTAAAAATGGTGAGGAAAAAGAATGTACGAAGCAATTAATAACGGATGTTATTTGTGAAGAAGGATACCGTAAAGTAGAAGAAGCGGCGATTTCTGTACTTTCAGCGGCTGTCACAGAAGAACAAGATAGACATGTGATTTTAGCTGAAATCCGTCAATTATTAGTGCCTTTATACACGAACGTATTTACGAAGAAGAGAGAAATTGCGAAAGCTATTATAAATCGCGGGAAATATATTGTGTAAATAGGAGGAAAGCGATATGAAAAAGATTGGTTTTATCGGTTTAGGTAACATGGGCCTTCCAATGTCAAAAAATCTAGTTAAATCAGGTTACACAGTATATGGCGTGGACTTAAATAAAGAGGCGGAAGCGTCCTTTGAAAAAGAAGGCGGAATTATCGGTCTATCAATCTCAAAACTAGCAGAAACATGTGATGTAGTTTTTACAAGTTTACCTTCACCTCGCGCTGTTGAAGCGGTATATTTTGGAGCAGAAGGATTATTTGAAAATGGTCACTCGAATGTAGTTTTCATTGATACAAGTACGGTATCGCCGCAGTTAAACAAACAGTTAGAGGAAGCTGCAAAGGAAAAGAAAGTAGACTTTTTAGCAGCACCTGTGAGCGGTGGTGTAATAGGAGCCGAAAACCGTACATTAACGTTTATGGTTGGTGGATCAAAAGACGTATATGAGAAAACGGAATCTATCATGGGCGTACTAGGTGCGAACATTTTCCACGTTAGTGAGCAGATTGATAGTGGTACAACTGTTAAGTTAATTAATAACTTATTAATTGGTTTTTATACAGCTGGTGTGAGTGAAGCTTTAACATTAGCGAAAAAGAATAATATGGATTTAGATAAAATGTTTGATATTTTAAATGTAAGTTACGGTCAAAGTAGAATTTATGAACGTAATTATAAAAGTTTTATAGCACCTGAAAACTACGAGCCAGGATTTACTGTGAACTTGTTGAAGAAAGATTTAGGATTTGCAGTTGACTTAGCTAAGGAAAGCGAACTCCATTTACCGGTAAGCGAAATGTTATTAAACGTATATGACGAAGCGAGTCAAGCTGGATATGGTGAAAACGATATGGCTGCTTTATATAAGAAAGTTAGCGAGCAATTAATTTCTAATCAAAAATAAATTATACAAAGGAGAGAATACAATGATTACAACTGAAATTAAACGAGTAAAAAATCACATTAACGGTGAGTGGGTTGAATCGACAGGTACGGAAGTAGAAGCAGTTCCAAATCCAGCGACTGGAAAAATTATCGCTTACGTTCCACTATCTCCAAAAGAAGATGTTGAAAAAGCTGTTGAAGCGGCAAAAGCAGCATTCGAAACATGGTCTAAAGTACCAGTTCCAAATCGTTCAAGAAATTTATATAAATATTTACAGCTATTACAAGAAAACAAAGATGAGCTTGCAAAAATCATTACGCTAGAAAATGGTAAGACGCTAACGGATGCAACAGGTGAAGTACAGCGTGGTATTGAAGCGGTAGAACTTGCAACATCTACGCCAAATTTAATGATGGGTCAAGCACTTCCGAATATCGCTAGCGGAATTGATGGATCGATTTGGCGCTACCCAATCGGAGTTGTTGCTGGTATTACACCGTTTAACTTCCCGATGATGATTCCGTTATGGATGTTCCCACTTGCAATTGCTTGCGGTAATACATTCGTATTAAAAACATCTGAAAGAACGCCACTTTTAGCGGAGCGACTTGTAGAATTATTCTATGAAGCAGGTTTCCCAAAAGGCGTATTAAATTTAGTGCAAGGCGGAAAAGATGTTGTAAATAGCATTTTAGAAAATAAAGATATTCAGGCTGTTTCGTTCGTTGGCTCTGAGCCGGTAGCTCGTTACGTATATGAAACAGGTACGAAACACGGAAAACGTGTACAAGCATTAGCAGGTGCGAAAAACCATGCGATTGTAATGCCAGATTGCAATCTTGAGAAAACAGTACAAGGTGTAATTGGATCTGCATTTGCAAGTAGTGGAGAGCGCTGCATGGCATGCTCAGTAGTAGCAGTAGTGGATGAAATTGCTGATGAATTTATTGATGTATTAGTAGCAGAAACGAAAAAATTAAAAGTAGGCGATGGCTTTAACGAAGATAACTATGTTGGACCATTAATCCGTGAATCTCATAAAGAGCGCGTTTTAGGCTATATTAATAGCGGTGTAGCAGATGGGGCAACTTTATTAGTAGATGGCCGTAAAATTAATGAAGAAGTTGGAGAAGGTTACTTTGTAGGTGCGACAATCTTTGATGGCGTGAATCAAGAAATGAAAATTTGGCAAGATGAAATTTTTGCTCCAGTATTAAGTATTGTACGTGTTAAAGATTTAGAAGAAGGTATTAAACTAACAAATCAATCTAAATTTGCAAATGGTGCGGTTATTTATACGTCAAATGGTAAACATGCACAAACATTCCGTGATAATATCGATGCTGGTATGATTGGTGTAAACGTAAACGTTCCAGCACCAATGGCATTCTTCGCATTTGCAGGAAATAAAGCTTCATTCTTTGGTGATTTAGGTACAAATGGTACAGATGGCGTTCAATTCTATACACGTAAAAAAGTTGTAACTGAGCGCTGGTTTTAATATAGAGTAAACAACCAAATCAGTTATTAGATGAAAACCATCACTATTAATAGTGGTGGTTTTCGTCTTGTTAATTATTTTTTTCAAAAGCTAGTTTAATACCAAATCCAATTAGGACGACTCCTGTTAGCCCTTGAATATAACGTTGCGTCTTCGGTTTTTTCATAAAAGCACTAATTTTATCAATTAAAAATATATAAAATGCAAACCAAATGACTGTTAAAACGAGGTAAGTAAGACCCATTACAAGAAGTTGAATAAATGTATTATGATTTGGATTTAAAAATTGTGGTAAAAAAGTTAAAAAGAAGACTGCTACTTTAGGATTTAATAAATTTGTAAGAAATCCTTGGCGAAAGCAAGAAGTATGTTCGTTTTCATTATTCAAAGATAGATCATTTGTATCTAAGTTTTCTTTGTTTCTTACTGCTAAAAGGGCTTTAATACCGATATATATTAAATAGAGAGCCCCAACGTACTTGAAAATAGAAAATAAAAGAGCTGACTTTACAATAAGTGCAGAAAGACCAATTACAGCAGCTAAAGTATGAATTAATAGTGCAATACATGTACCAAACACTGTTTTCACTCCACCGACTTTACCAGCAACCAATGTATTTTTCGTAGCCATTGCTGTATCTGGACCAGGTAAAATGATAAGGCAAATAGACATAATGATGAAAAGAAGATAATTTTCTATCATAGCCGCCCCTCCTTTTT
Source organism: Bacillus sp. LH1 (assembly GCF_057924895.1). NCBI lineage: Bacteria > Bacillati > Bacillota > Bacilli > Caryophanales > Bacillaceae > Bacillus > Bacillus sp. LH1. The sequence goes on from NZ_CM175007.1 coordinate 2,280,232, forward strand.
ATTTTTAGAATATTTGATTAAAATCAGTGTAGCACAAAAATGGATTTAATAAAATTAAATTTTATTAAAAATAATTAAATAAAAAAGGCTATATAGTAGCTGTAATTACACTACTATATAGCCTCGATTTTATACCGCTATTTGCGGGTAGTAAGATTTTCACCGCACAAGATTTAGCTGAAGCAAAGAAGTTAGGTGGGGGATGAACAAAATATCCCCTCATGACAATTTCATTTTATGCATTAAGTAAGTTAAAGAAACGATTCACATCTTCTTCTGAAACGTCACTTAACTGTTTATATTTATAATTCGGATTTTGATCTTTATCAACGACAACGGAGCGTACTCCTTCGAAGAAATCTTCATGTCTCATGAAGTTTTTAGCAAGTATAAGGTCCGTAGCGAAACATTCTTCAACGGATTTATCTTGTCCATCAATAAACTGTTTTAATGTTACTTTTAGTGAAATAGGGGATTTTGATAACAGTGTTTCTTTCGTTTTTAGAGCAAAGGAACTTTCATCTTTCTCCAATGAATGGATGATTTCTTCAATTGTATCGAAAGCAAAATGTGAATTGATTACTTCTAATGAAGGAGCGAGCTCGCTTTCTAAGTTTGGAGCAGTTGCAAATGTACGAATAACTTCTTTTAAATTAGTATGTACATCATCTTCTTTATGCCAATTTACACTTTCAAGTTCAGTAAGAAACTCTGGTAATGAATCAGATGTCATAAAGTAATCTGCAGCATTAATAAATAATACGTCAGAAGCTTTTAAAATAGATGCTGTTAAAGCAACGAATCGTCCTGTATATCCAGGCGCTTTATTTAAGAAATATGCAGCTCCGACGTCTGGGAAGAAGCCGATATTCATCTCTGGCATTGCCCATTTCGTACGCTCAGTTACAATGCGATACTTCGCACCATTTGTAAGACCGACACCACCGCCCATTACAATTCCATCTAAACAAGCAATAATCGGTTTTGTATATTGATAAATATATGTATCAATTTCATACTCTTCTTCAAAAAAACGTTCTGCATGTTGCAATGCCACTTCATTGGAACGCGCTTCATAAAGAGTTTTAATGTCGCCACCTGCACAAAAACCTTTTGTGCCAGCTCCTTTTAACACGATAAGTGCAATACGCTCATCGTGTTCCCACTCTTTAAGTTTTTGTCCGATAGGTTGTAACATGTCATAAGATAAAGAATTAAGTGCTTTTGGACGGTTTAAAGTAATTGTCGCAACGCCGTTTTCACTAACAGAAAATAAAACTTGTTCAGTCATAATGCATCCTCCCTTACATATCTTCTTATTCTTAATTCTTGATATGTACTGAAATGTCCTTTATAAATTTTGTCAAAAGTTGACGGTAAATATTAATTTGGTCACTGCATATTTTGACGAGTTATCTTTGCAGGATTTCAGAGACTGAGGGGGAATATTACAACATTACTGTAAGTGTAATTATTTGAAGTTATAATGATAAAAGCGCTATTATATAGGTGTGAAATGTTCATTATCAATTCTAAAAGTGTGTTTGAAGAAAAAATAAATCGTACAATTGTAATAAAAAATTTTACATTGAATTAGAAATAGAGAAAGGAGAAATCGGAATGCCAGGACCTTTACTATTGTCGGTTATTATTTTGTCTTTTTTAATGATAGGAATAACGCAGTATTTTCATCATACAGATACGACAGAAGAAGTGAAGGATAAAGTACGTCTCGTATTTCCGATTTTTATAATATCTATTTCATTCTGTATTTTATTAAATAAAGATGGCTACATTGTCGCAGTGTTCTCATTTTTCGTCGCAATCGTCTTAATTACCGTTTTATATTATGTAATGAAAGACTTTATACAAAAATAAAGATGTCACAATAGGCATTTTTATTTTGGGGGAAATGTAAAATTTCACATACCGTATTTTATATAAAATACATAAAGCATATAACAATAGAAAAGTGTGTACTTTGCTGTGTATGTACTTGTCAATCTTGCATAGCCACTATACTATTAAAATGTAGAGATTATAAAAAGGGGTTGTATCTATCATGAAATTTGAGATGCACACAAAAATTATTTCAAATGAAAAAGAAGTAAGATTACATATTGAAGAAAATATATTTCAATTAATATTGGATGGTTATCACTTATTTACAATTCAAGAAATATTGCCTTTATATAAATCAAATGAAGAAAGAATTGGAAGTGCAACGATATTGAAACTAGAGTGGGAGAACGGAAAAACTACAATAAACTATCAACTCGTTTCACTAAAATCAGTAAATTAAAAGGAGTAGAAAAATATGAAGTTATTTCATACAGCGGATTGGCATTTAGGAAAGCTTGTTCATGGCGTGTATATGACTGAAGACCAAAAGATTGTATTAGATCAGTTTGTACAGGCTGTTGAAGAAGAAAAACCAGATGCTGTAATTATTGCAGGGGATTTATATGACCGAGCAATTCCACCTACAGAAGCAGTAGACTTATTAAATGATGTGCTGCAAAAAATAGTTATTGATTTACAAACACCAGTTATTGCAGTAGCTGGTAATCATGATAGTCCGGATCGTATCCATTTTGGAAGTAGTTTAATGAAAAAACAAGGATTACATATTGTAGGTCAATTTCAATTCCCGTACGAACCTGTTGTACTAAATGATGAATATGGAGAGGTTCACTTCCATCTAATACCGTATGCAGACCCAAGCATAGTGAGGCACGTGTTGAAAAATGAAGACGTACGTTCTCATGATGATGCGATGCGCATTTTTATGAATGAGCTCTCTGAAACGATGGATAAAGAAGCTAGACATGTATTTGTTGGACATGCATTTGTAACTTCTTCAGGAGAAGCGGAGGAGAATACAAGTGATGCAGAACGACCACTTTCAATTGGTGGTGCTGAATATGTAAATAGTCATTATTTTGATAAGTTTCATTACACAGCGCTTGGACATTTACATCAAGCGCATTTCGTACGTAATGAGACGATTCGATATTCAGGTTCACCACTTGCCTATTCAATTTCTGAAGAGAAACATAAAAAAGGTTATTACATTGTAGAACTGAATGAAACTGGTGAAGTAGCAATTGAAAAAAGGTTACTTTCACCACGTCGTAAAATGCGAACAGTAGAAGCGAAAATAGATGAATTATTACAGCACCCAGTAAGTGAAGATTACGTATTTGTAAAATTATTAGACGAAAACCCTGTCTTACAGCCAATGGAGAAAATACGATCTGTATATCCAAATGCAATGCACGTTGAAAGAGCGATGCAAAGGCGAGAACTCACAGATACAAATGAAGTAACGGTTTCAAGACATAAAACGGATGATTTATCTCTTTTAAAGGCTTTCTATAAAGAAATGAAAGGGTTAGATTTATCAGAAGAGAAAGAACGCCTATTTATAGATGTATTACAAACAGTGCAAGAACGGGAAGGTGAACGAGGATGAGACCGATTCAGCTTATTATGACAGCATTCGGGCCATATAAACAGAAAGAAGTAATCGATTTTGAAGATCTTGGAGAACATCGTATTTTCGCTATTTCTGGGAATACGGGAGCTGGAAAAACAACGATTTTTGATGCGATTTGTTATGTGTTATATGGTGAGGCTAGTGGAGAAGAACGTAGTGATACGAGCATGCTTCGAAGTCAATTTGCTGATGATAATGTTTATACAAGTGTTGAATTAACCTTTCAGTTAAAAGGGAAACGCTATGAAATAAAACGACAACTTGGACATAAAAAACAAGGGAATAAGACCATTACAGGACATGCAGTAGAATTATATGAAGTTATTGATGGAGAAAACGTTCCAGCCGTCGATCGTTTTCATGTAACAGACGTAAACAAAAAAGTGGAAGATTTAATTGGGTTAAGTAAACATCAATTTAGCCAAATTGTTATGTTACCCCAAGGGGAATTCCGAAAACTATTAACATCTGAGACGGAAAACAAAGAAGAGATTTTACGTCGTATTTTTAAAACGGATCGTTATAAATTAATGCGTGAGTTACTTGATCAAAAGAGAAAACAATGGAAAGATGTCTTGCAAGAAAAACAAAAAGAGAGAGAGCTCTATTTCCGTAATGTTTTTAAATTACCAATCCGTGATGGAGCATTATTAGAGACATTAGTGGCACAAGAACATGTAAATACGCATCAAGTAGTAGAAGCGTTAGAACAAGAAACAACCGTGTATAAGGCAGAGGTTGAGCAATTACAAGTAGAACAAGATGTTCAAACGAAGCAATTAAAGGATGCAGAAACACGTTTTCATGCAGCAAAATCTGTAAATGAGAAATTTATAGATTTACAACAAAAGAATGAGAAATATAACACTTTACAAGAGAACCGTGCAGCAATTGAAAGGAAAGAAAAATCCTTTAAACGTGCGGAACAAGCAAAGCGCTTATTACCATTTGAACAATGGTATGAAGAAGCGATGGAAAATGAGCAGAAAGCTGAAAGTTTGTTAAAACAGATAAGCGTCAAACAAGAACAGATAATGAATAGCTTTGAACTTGCTCAGGAGAAGTATGAAGTAGTAAAGAATAAAGAAGCTGAGCGAGAAGAGGCTAAAAAACTTGTTCAAAGATTAGAAGAGTTACAAGCGATTATTGAATCATTAGCTGAGAGAAAGCTGAATTTACAAAATACCGAAATCCAAATAGGGAAATTAAAAGAAAGTATGCAAAAGTTAGATCAACAACTAGAAGAGCATACAAACAAAAAACAGAGAATGTCTGATGAATTGCAGCAATTAGAACAAGCACTTGAGCAATATGTAGCTAAAGTAGAAGAACTAACGAATATGCGAGAAGATGCAAAAGTTTTAAAGCAAGCATATGATGTTTGGCAAGAAAAACAAAAATTCGAGCAAGAAAAAGAAGCGGCAAATAATAAAATGCAAGTGGCAGTTCGTGCATATGAAAACATGGAGCGCCGCTGGTTAAGTGAACAAGCTGGTATATTAGCTCTTCATTTACATGACGGTGAATCTTGTCCGGTATGTGGTAGTACGAATCATCCGCAAAAAGCTACAGAACAAAGTAATGCGATCGATGAAAAAGAGTTAAACGATTTAAGAGATAAGAAGAACATTGCTGAAAAATTACATGTGCAAGTAGAGGAGAAATGGAATTTCTATCGACTACAATATGAACAAGTGATAGAAGAAGTTGTGAAGCGCGGCTACAACTCGGAAAAATTAGCTGAAACATATAGTGCACTTGTTCAAAAAGGAAAACAATTAGCTGCAGACGTTAATACGTTAAAAGCAAGTGAAGAAACACGTAAGCAGATTGCTGCGAACATGAAAAGCGTAGAAGAAAAAATAGAAGAACTTCAGAAACAAAAACGAGAAGTGGAAACAATGCAGCACCGTACAGAAATGGAGTGTATGCAACTTCGTACGTCATATGAACATGATAAACGAAATATTCCAGAAAACTTACAAACAGTACAAGCTTGGAAAGCACAGTTTGACCAAGCTATGCAGGAACTTAGGTTAATGGAGGACGAATGGAAGAAAGTGCAGGAAGCGTATCAGCATTGGCAAAATGAAAATATACGTATTCAAGCAGAACAAAAAGGTGCTTCTAATCAATTTGAAAGTGCAAAATTAAAGAAAGAAGAGACTTTCGCACGCTTTATGAAAGAGCTAGAACAAAGCGGGTTTACAGACGAATTCACGTATAAAGAAGCCAAATTAAGCGATCACGAGATGGAAATGTTACAAAAAGAAATTCAAGGTTATTATTCATCGCTTGAAGTGCTTGCAAAACAAATTGAAGAGTTACAAGCTGAATTAAAAGATAAAGAGTATATGGATATTACAGCGTTAGGTGAACACATAACAGAATTACAAATTAATCTCGATATCATTAAAGAAAAACGTCAACGTGCGCAAAATGCGGTAACATATATTTCTGATTTACATGAAAACATTAGACGTATTGATGAGCAAATTCATGAGGAAGAAAAAGCTTTCCAAGAACTTGTTGACTTATATGAAGTAATGAAAGGTGATAACGAGAGCCGTATATCATTTGAACGTTACATCTTAATTGAGTATTTAGAACAAATTGTTCAAATTGCAAACGAACGATTACGTAAATTATCAAACGGGCAATTTTATTTAAAACGAAGTGAACGAGTTGAAAAGAGAAATCGTCAAAGTGGATTAGGCTTAGATGTGTACGATGCATATACTGGCCAAACACGCGATGTAAAAACACTATCCGGCGGAGAGAAATTTAATGCATCACTTTGCCTAGCGCTAGGAATGGCAGATGTCATTCAAGCATATGAAGGTGGTATTTCCATCGAAACGATGTTCATCGATGAAGGGTTCGGTTCATTAGATGAAGAATCATTAACGAAAGCAGTAGACGCCTTAATTGACTTACAAAAATCAGGTCGATTTATCGGTGTCATTTCACACGTACAAGAGCTGAAAAACGCAATGCCGGCTGTATTAGAAGTAACGAAGCAGAAGGATGGGTGTAGTCAGACGCGGTTTGTGGTGAAGTAAGCTTAAAAAATGGAGTAGGGAATCTACCGATACTTTTAGTGTCATATGTATGAATAATAAAACGTCGTCTCTTCATATTGGAGGCGACGTTTTATTTTATAAAATATCTATGAATTATCTGTAGAAGGCGGCGTATTCTCCAAACGATTATAAGCTTTAAAAGCTGAAATTGCTGAGATAACCCCGCCTACTAAAAATAAAGTCGATCCTCCAACTAAGATGATACGACTGACATATGTTTCCCGTGCTTCTTCGACTTCTTCTTGTAACGCTGTAGGCATATGAATCCTCCTTTATAAAAGTTGTTTTATCTCGCTATTTGCCGTGCAGTAAGACCCACATCTAAAAATTCAGGGGAAGCAAAGAATTTAGGTGGGGCCCTGCTGCCCGTAAAAGCCCGATTGGTGAGGGCTGATAATCAGTGGGGGATGAACAAAAGCCCCACTGATTAAAGTTTCACTTTATAAATAGTATATACAAACGCCTAAAATGTGTTAAAATAACTGATGATTTTACGCAGTGAGTAATTAGATGAGTAGGATGCGAGTGGCTAAGTAAATCTTCATCACAAATTTATGTGAACTTCACATAGAGCACATATTAACATTGTATTATGTATATGTACCAAATAAATAAATAAAGTGAATGTAAGTTCTGTTTTCAAAAATTTAAAATCCTTTTATTTCTATATGAAAGTTTTAATCAAGGGTTTTAAAAAATTTGGAAATAGATCTTATGAATATGGAATTCATATAAAAGGGGAATGTCTTATGACAACATATACGAGTGAAATGAGAAAAACTTTAGTTTCAGAAGAAGATGTAGATATTTTAAAAATTATGGCGCATCCAATCAGACTGCAAATTGTAAATGAATTAAGTACGAGAAAAACTTGTAATGTAACACAATTAACAGAGTTACTGAATATTCCGCAATCTACTGTTTCACAACATTTATCAAAAATGAAGGGTAAAGTGTTACGAGCAGAGAGAAGAGGTTTAGAAATTTATTATCATATTAACAATTTAAAAGCGAGTAAGATTGTTAATGTTTTAGGGTATATAAACTAGTGAAATATTTTTATATAAAATAGCCCCTGCTGTTGAGCAGGGGCTATTTTGTGTTGTTTTATGTATTTGTATTTAAAACTTTATAGTTTTTATGATTTACAATTGTTCGATCAAATTCAAAAGTACCACCGCTTACATTTGTAATTTCAACTAAGACTGATTCAGTATAAAGTTTTAATACAGATCCTGTAATCTTTAAATTATTTCGTTGAAAAAGTATAGTATCCCCTACGTTTGCTTTCATAGTACCTCCTCATTAAAGACAGAAATATTTTTTTATTATATATATTAAACCACGGATAGATATATTAGTGAATATTTAGTTTTATTTATTGGGAAAAAATTTGTTCTCTAATAGAAAAGTATAAAGTACTCTTATGTTAAAAGTTATATTTTATTTAAGTTTATCCCGCTATTTGCTGGGCAGTAAGACCCCCACCTCAAAATTCAGTGGAAGCAAAGAAGTTAGGTGGGGGCCCTGCTGCCCATAAAAGCCCGATTGGTGAGGGTTGATTAAAGTTTCACTTTATTATAAGCAAAGTAAATTGTTTTCAGCATTAGCGAAACAATATTTCTATGTAAATACTGCAGAGAAACAAATTATTCAAAAAACAGACACTATGTAGCACAAAACGTAAAGTAGATAAGTAAAGTTTTTTTCAGGAGTATAAGAAAAATATACGTTTATTAATAAGATCTCTAATTGGTAAAATTCCAATTAAAAACATAGAAAAACTTTAATATAAAAAGGTAATCAATTACAAATGAAGAAGTAATATATACGAAAGGAGAGATTTATATGAATAAAGGGAAAAAACAAGTTAGTCAACTTAGTTTTCTGGTGAATTTTATGAACGACAAGGGGAGTCTTGTGAAAATTTAATAGTATTATAGTATCCCCTTGTGAAAAAATGGTTGGGGGAATATATAAATGATAACAGAAATGAATATTAAAGTAGTTTGTGAAGAATCGTTTTCAAAAAGAGAAATAAAAATTTTAGAGACGTTTCTTTCAACTTTATCGGGGCATTCTAATGCTCTCGTTACAAAAGAAGGGATGTTTTTAAACCCATTAAGTAAAGAGAAGAGTGTGATTTATTATCATAACTTTGTATTTGTAAAATCACTTACAGAACAAATGTGTGCAGAATTAAAAGAAGTTTTAACAAGACGTATTAAAAATGCTTTCATTATGATGGAATTTGTAGAGCCAATTGTTACATTTGAAGAAACAATTATAAACGTATAAAAAAAGTCAGGCTTATGAATTGACCTAATAAAACCGTCTCTTTAATAAATAGTAAAGAGACGGTTTTATTGTTTCACTTTTTAAAAAAGGGTTCAAAAACAAATGTAAATCGAGCTTATACAAAAACTACTTATTAAATAACTGTTACGTATTTAATAAGTAGTTTTTGTATTTCATCCTTCGTTTTTTGTAACTGATTCTACGTTTTTGACGCTCTGTCTTGTAAGTGCTTACATGAACGAAAACATCTTATACAATGAAGGTGTCAAATCAAAAGAGGTGACCAAAATGAACATAAAAAAAGTAAATTTAGCGAATAGCATTGAAATAGAAAGAGGAGGCGGAAAGGTATGAAAAAATCAACTGTTAATCCATGGTTTGTTGTCCTTGGCACAGTTATAGTACAAATGGGGCTTGGGACGATATATACATGGAGTTTATTCAATCAGCCTTTAGTTAGTAAATACGGTTGGAGTCTTAACGCTGTTGCGATAACTTTCTCAATTACTAGTCTTTCTTTAGCATTTTCAACTTTATTTGCGAGTAAATTGCAAGAAAAATGGGGACTTCGTAAACTTATTATGATAGCTGGATTAGCATTAGGACTAGGGTTAATACTTAGTTCACAAGCTTCTTCATTAATATTGCTTTATGTACTAGCAGGAGTTGTTGTAGGTTATGCAGATGGTACAGCATATATCACGTCACTATCAAATTTAATAAAGTGGTTTCCAGAGCGTAAAGGTTTAATTGCTGGTATTTCTGTCTCTGCATATGGTTCAGGTAGCTTAATCTTTAAATACGTTAACGCACAGTTGATTGAATCAGTTGGTGTATCGCAAGCATTTATATACTGGGGTTTAATTGTTACAGCTATGATTGTAATTGGTGCTTGTTTAATCCATCAAGCTGCAGATCAAGGAGCAGTTCATGAAACAAAAACTAAGGAATACACAACGAAAGAAATGTTAGGCACAAAACAAGTATACTTATTATTTATCATGTTATTTACATCATGTATGAGTGGCTTATACTTAATTGGTATGGTAAAAGACATTGGTGTTCAACTTGTAGGACTTAGCGTAGCAACAGCAGCTAATGCGGTGGCTATGGTTGCAATCTTCAATACATTAGGTCGTATCATTTTAGGACCGTTATCGGATAAAATTGGGCGTTTAAAAATCGTTACTGGTACTTTTGTTGTTATGGCGAGTTCAGTCTTAGTTCTAAGTTTTGTAGATTTAAATTATGGTATTTACTTCGTATGTGTAGCAAGTGTAGCGTTTTGCTTTGGTGGAAATATCACTATTTTCCCAGCTATTGTTGGTGATTTCTTCGGTATGAAAAACCATAGTAAGAACTACGGAATTGTGTATCAAGGATTTGGATTTGGGGCGCTTGCAGGTTCCTTTATCGGTGCACTTCTAGGTGGATTCAAACCAACGTTCATGGTGATCGGTGTATTATGTGTCGTGTCATTCATTATCGCAATTTTAATTCAAGCACCTAAACAGAAAAAGGAACAAGAAGAAGAGTATCGCAGCGTAGCATAAGTATACAAATCTTCTATAACACTATGATTACGAAAAAGCATCCTATTCTATTAATTAGGATGCTTTTTTATGAGTTATTTTAACAAGGTTAAATTACTTTTGTGATTTTTATAGATGTAAAAGTGAGTGGAATACCCATTTGGAATATAATAAATTGATACATCATATTCGAAATATATATTAAATCTTAAATGATAAAGAAGACATTCATTAGTATTTGTAAGATATATTTTCAGAAAAATATTGAGAAAATATATACTTGAGTTTTTCATAAAGCATTGTAAATGAACGTATCTCTAGTTTATCTTCTTCAATTTTAAAAAGAGGAGTTTGAATTTTATTTATAATATAAGTACATTTAATGCGTTTAGATATGATTTTATTAAGAAGCATTAAAATACTTTATCTGAAAAATAAAAAAAGATTGACAAGTTTATTGAGAAACATTATCATTTCGGTGTAAGATAGTAAATGAAAAACATTATCAATAAAATGGATTTTAAAGTAATGCGCACTTGACCAATTAGTTTAGTAAGTGTATTATTTTTTACAACATGATTGATAATGAAAATCAATATCATTTATGTTACTTAATGAAATTAATGTTTATGTGAAAGGATAGAGAAAATGAACTTAGGGGAATTTGATGGGCAAACAGTTTTAGTAACAGGTGCAGCACAAGGCATAGGCAGTGTTGTTGCCAAAATGTTTTTAGAAAGAGGAGCCACAGTTATTGCGGTTGATCAAAATGAAGAGGGGTTAAATGTACTCTTAAATCAAAATGAATTAAATAAAACACGTATGAAAACGTTTCGTTTAGATGTGAGTAATAGCGCTGCTGTTGAAGACATGGTAAATCATATTGCAAATGAAATAGCGCCAATAGATATTTTAATAAATGTTGCAGGGGTTTTACGTATGGGACCAATTCATTCGTTAAGTGATGAAGATTGGAATAAAACATTCTCTGTAAATACTACAGGGGTTTTCAATATGTCCCGAGCGGTAAGTAAAAATATGATGTTAAGAAAATCAGGGGCAATTGTTACAGTCGGTTCAAATGCGGCAAATACGCCGAGAATGGAGATGGCTGCGTATGCTGCGTCAAAGGCTGCAACGACGATGTTTATGAAATGTTTAGGACTAGAGCTTGCGGCATACAATATACGCTGCAACTTAGTTTCTCCAGGTTCTACTGAAACTGAGATGCAAAGATTACTATGGGCTGATGAGAATGGAGCTAAAAATATAATTGCTGGTTCTCAAAATACATATAGACTCGGAATTCCATTACAAAAAATTGCACAACCTTCAGAAGTTGCTGAAGCCGTGTTATTTTTAGCCTCAGATAGAGCAAGTCATATTACAATGCACAATTTATGTGTCGATGGCGGTGCTACGTTAGGAGTTTAATCAAAATTCAGGAGGTTATTATATTATGAATGAACATATAGCTGTAAAGGAATTGTCAGAAAAACTTTTAGAAGATTATAAGACTGAATCTTCATTCTTTTTTGCTTCACCAACTCGAACGATATTAGCAGAAGGAGAGTTTACTACAGTAAAGCATCGTGAAATTGAAAATTTCCCAGAGCTTGTGCAAGCGACATTAAGTAATGCGAAACAAGCTGGAAATCCAAATCCTATCGTTGTGGGTGCTTTGCCATTCGATCGTAGAAAAGAAGTGCAACTTATCGTACCAGAATATAGTAGGATTTCTGAGCGTTTACAATTGGATACAACAAATCAGCTTGAAACAAATGAGAACGTAACATTTGAAATGACGCCAATGCCAGACCCTGAAGTTTATATGAATGGTGTGAAGCAAGGAATTAAAAAAATACAGGACGGTGATTTAAAGAAAATCGTTCTATCTAGATCGTTAGATGTTAAATCTTCGGAAAAGATTGATAAGCAAAAACTTCTGCGAGAATTAGCAGAGCATAATAAGCATGGTTATACATTTGCTGTGAATTTACCGAAAGATGAAAAAGAGAACAGTAAGACGCTAATTGGAGCAAGTCCTGAATTGCTTGTTTCACGTAATGGTATGCAAGTTATTTCTAATCCGTTAGCTGGTTCAAGGCCACGTAGTGAGGACCTAGTAGAAGATAAAAGAAGAGCAGAGGAATTACTTTCTTCTCCAAAAGATTTACATGAACATGCGGTAGTAGTTGAAGCGGTTGCCGCTGCACTTCGTCCGTATTGTCATACATTACATGTCCCAGAAAAGCCATCAGTTATTCATAGTGAAGCGATGTGGCATTTGTCTACAGAAGTGAAAGGTGAACTTAAGGATCCAAATACTTCTTCTTTACAATTAGCAATTGCCCTTCATCCTACGCCAGCAGTTTGCGGAACTCCGATGGAAAAAGCAAGAGAGGCTATACAGCATATTGAGCCATTTGACCGCGAGTTCTTTACAGGAATGCTAGGATGGAGCGATTTAAATGGAGATGGAGAATGGATTGTTACAATTCGTTGTGCTGAAGTACAAGAAAATACACTTCGTTTATATGCAGGAGCTGGAGTTGTTGCTGAGTCAAAACCAGAAGATGAGTTAGCAGAAACATCGGCTAAGTTCCAAACAATGTTAAAAGCTTTAGGGTTAAGAGATAGTTCACTTAATGAAAAATAGGGGGAAGAAAGAATGCTAGTAGGTTATACAGAATGGCCAAAAGAATTTGCCGATCATTATCGAGAAGAAGGATGTTGGCTTGGTGAAACATTTGGAGGAGTGTTAAGAGAGCGGGCTGAGAAATATGGAGATCGAATCGCGGTTGTAAGTGGTAAGAAGCATATGACATATAGTGAACTTGATAAAAATGCCGATCGTTTAGCAGCAGGTTTACTGAATTTAGGAATAAAGAAAGGGGACAGAGTTGTAATCCAGTTACCTAACATTATCGAGTTTTTCGAAATATGTTTTGCACTATTTCGAATTGGAGCGCTTCCTGTCTTTGCACTACCTTCACATCGAAGCAGTGAAATTAGTTATTTTTGTGAGTTTGGCGAGGCGAGCGCTTACGTTATTTCAGATAAGGCTCTCGGTTTTGATTATCGAAAACTAGCAAGAGAAGTGAAAGAGAAAGTGCCAACTTTACAACGTGTAATTGTAGTGGGGGAAGAAGAAGAGTTTGTGAACATAAATGATCTGTATATGGATCCCGTCTCATTACCAGAAGTTCAGCCAAGTGATGTTGCATTTCTCCAATTATCAGGAGGGACAACAGGTCTTTCTAAATTAATTCCTAGAACACATGATGACTATATTTATAGTTTACGTGTAAGCGCTGAAATTTGTAATTTGAATGCAGAAAGCGTCTATATGGCAGTTCTTCCAGTAGCACACAATTACCCAATGAGTTCTCCAGGGACATTTGGAACTTTCTATGCGGGTGGAAAAGTGGTATTGGCAACTGGTGGTAGTCCAGATGAGGCATTTGCTCTTATTGAAAAAGAAAAAGTTACAATTACAGCGCTCGTTCCGCCATTAGCAATGATTTGGCTTGATGCTGCATCTTCTCGTAATACCGATTTATCGAGCCTAGAGGTTATTCAAGTAGGTGGTGCTAAGTTTAGCGCTGAGGTTGCAAGACGTATACGCCCTACATTTGGATGTACGTTACAGCAAGTATTCGGTATGGCGGAAGGATTAGTGAACTATACAAGATTAGACGATCCGGAAGAAATTATTATTCATACACAAGGTAGACCAATGTCTGCACTCGATGAAGTACGAGTTGTTGATGAAAATGACAACGATGTACAACCTGGCGAAGTAGGTAGTTTATTAACAAGAGGTCCATATACAATTCGTGGTTACTATAAAGCTGAAGAGCATAATGCACGATCATTTACAAAGGATGGGTTTTATCGCACAGGTGATCTTGTAAAAGTAAATGAACAAGGATACATCATTGTAGAAGGAAGAGATAAAGATCAAATTAACCGTGGTGGTGAGAAAGTTGCTGCGGAAGAAGTTGAAAATCATTTATTAGCACACGATGCGGTTCATGACGTAGCAATTGTATCTATGCCTGACGATTATTTAGGTGAACGCACCTGTGCTTTTGTTATAGCTCGCGAACAAGTTCCGGCAGTAAGTGAATTAAAAATGTTTTTAAGAGAACGTGGTATCGCGGCTTATAAAATTCCAGATCGAATTGAATTTATTGAATCATTCCCGCAAACAGGAGTCGGAAAAGTCAGCAAAAAAGAACTACGTAAAGTCATTGCTGAAAAACTAATTATAGTAAAACAATAATAAAAACCGGAAGGAAGTGATTAGATGGCTATCCCATCTATTTCAGTATATAAAATGCCAATTGAATCAGAACTACCAAAAAATAAAGTGAATTGGACACCAGATCCAAAACGTGCAGTACTTTTAATTCATGACATGCAAGAATATTTTCTTGATGCATATAGCGATAAAGAATCACCAAAAGTAGAACTTATTTCAAATATTAAAATGATAAGAGAAAAATGTAAGGAACTTGGTATACCAGTTGTTTATACAGCACAACCTGGTGGGCAAACGTTAGAACAACGAGGTTTATTACAAGACTTTTGGGGTGACGGTATTCCTGCTGGACCAGATAAAAAGAAAATTGTTGATGAACTTACTCCTGATGAAGATGATATATTCCTAACAAAATGGAGATATAGTGCATTTAAAAAGACAAATCTATTAGAAATTTTAAATGAACAAGGAAGAGATCAACTCATTATTTGCGGTATTTATGCGCATATTGGCTGTCTTTTAACAGCTTGTGAAGCATTTATGGATGGTATAGAGCCGTTCTTTGTAGCAGATGCAGTTGCTGATTTTTCACTAGAGCATCATAAACAAGCATTGGAGTATGCATCTAATAGATGTGCAGTAACGACATCAACAAACCTACTGTTAAAAGCTTTACAAAGTGTAAAAGGTGATGAGAGTGAAGGAATCACTATACAGGAAGTGCATGAACTAGTTGCACAACTACTTCGTGAGCCAGTAGAGAGTATTGATATTGATGAGGACTTATTAAATAGAGGGCTTGATTCGGTCAGAATTATGAGTTTAGTAGAGAAATGGCGTCGTGAAGGGAAAGAAATCACTTTTGCAGATTTAGCAGAACGTCCAACTGTTGCAGGTTGGTACAGTTTACTATCTTCACAAACAGCACAGGTGCTGTAACAAATAGACTACATAATAAAGGGGTAGTAAAGAATGCCTAACAGTCAAAAGATTCGTCATTCGTTATCATCTGCGCAGTCTGGTATGTGGTTTGCGCAACAATTAGATCCGCTTAATCCGATATATAATACTGGGGAATATGTAGAAATAAATGGAAATATTCATCAAGACATTTTTGAATTAGCTGTACGTAAAGTTGTAATGGAAGCAGAGGCAATTCACGTTCGCTTCGAAGAGGATGAAATTGGCCCATGGCAAGTTGTTGAAGAATCACAGTTTCATATGCATTTTATTGACGTTCGTAAAGAAGAAAACCCTGAAGAAGCTGCTAAAGTATGGATGAAAAATGATTTATCTATACCAGTCAATTTGAAAAAAGATATATTATTTACTGAAGCACTTATTCAAGTTGAAAATAATCGTTTCTTTTGGTATCAGCGCATCCATCACATTGTGATGGATGGCTATGGATTTTCACTTCTTAGCCAAAAGGTAGCGAATGAGTATACATCACTTATAGAAGAAACAAACAAGAGTCAAAAGCCATTTGGTTCTCTTGCGAAAGTCGTGCAAGAAGATATTGAGTATCGTGAGTCAAAACAATTTCAGGAAAATCGTACTTTTTGGTTAGAAAAGTTTGCAGATGCCCCAGAAGTTGTAAGTTTGGCAGAACGAGCACCGAGAACATCAAATGGATTTTCACGAGAAACAGCTTATTTATCTAGTTCTAGCACGAAAACTTTACTAGAAGATATCAATATTTCGTTAACAAGTTGGCCGGAATTCATTGTCGCTGTAACAAGTATTTATATGCATAAATTAACAGGTGAAAATGATATTGTTTTAGGTTTACCGATGATGGGACGTCTAGGTTCTGTATCTATTCATACACCAAGTATGGTAATGAATTTAGTTCCACTTCGTATTACAGTAACTCCAAATATAACTCTTGCGGAATTATTGCAGCAAGTTTCTAAAGAAATTCGAGATGTACGTCACCATCATAAATACCGTCATGAGGAATTAAGAAGAGACTTAAAGTTACTAGGTGAAAATCAAAGGTTGTTTGGACCGTTAGTGAATGTTATGCCTTTTGATTACGGGCTTAATTTTGCTGGAAATCGTGGTATTACACATAACTTATCAGCAGGACCTGTAGATGATTTATCGATAAATGTATATAAACGTTTTGATCAAAATGAGCTAATGATTCATTTTGATGCGAATCCCGAAGTATATAATGGCGCAGAGCTAGCATTGCATAAAGAAAGATTTATGAATCTATTTGAATTAGTAATAAATAATTATGAGAAAAACGAGTCGATTGGAAAAATAAACATTACTCTGCCTGAAGAAAATCATAAAGTTTTATTGGAATGGAATGAAACGAAGGAAGATGATGAGTTAATTAGTCTACCTATATCATTTGAAAAACAAGTGCAAAAAAATCCCAATAAACTAGCGATTACTTGTGACGGTGTAAACCTTACGTATAAAGAGCTAAATGAACGAGCGAATGAACTAGCACATTATTTAGTAGAAGAAGGAATACGACCAAATCAGTTTGTAGCTTTAGTATTCCCTAGATCAATAGAAATGGTAGTTAGTATGCTAGCAGTCGTAAAGGCTGGTGCAGCGTATTTACCAATAGATCCAGAATACCCAGCAGAAAGAGTTAATTATATAGTAAATGATGCAAAACCAGTTTGTATCATAACACATTCATCTGTTTCATCTAAGTTAGTTATAGAAAATGATATGAAAAAAATTGTATTAGATGATGAAGAAACGAAAATAGCGTTACATACATATTCTCGTATGAATATAGCATGTAAGAATGATGTATCACTTTTAAACCCAGCCTATACAATATATACTTCAGGCTCAACAGGAAACCCAAAAGGTGTAATTGTTCCTATGAGAGGTTTAAGTAACTTTTTAATGGCTATGCAACAAAAGTTTTCATTAAATGAAAATGATCATTTATTAGCAGTTACAACGTTTGCGTTTGATATTTCTGCTCTAGAAATTTATTTACCTCTTATTAGTGGTGCAAGTTTAACAATTGCGCAAAAAGAAGACATACAAGAGCCATCAGCATTAACGACACTTTTACAAGAAGAAAGAGTGACCGTTATGCAGGCTACACCGACGCTTTGGCAGGCGTTAGTAACTGATTATCCAGAAAAGCTACAAGGGCTAAACATACTAGTTGGTGGTGAAGCTCTTCCAGCGCATTTAGCAAATAAATTAAAAGAATTAGGTTGCTCAATAACTAATTTATATGGACCAACTGAAACGACGATTTGGTCTACTTTCATGAACATTGATGAAGGTGAAAAGGGTATACCTCCTATCGGAAAGCCAATTTGCAACACAGAAGTGTATGTATTGGATGCAGGGTTACAACCAGTTCCACCTGGAGTTATTGGGGAATTATATATTGCAGGGGAAGGACTTGCAAGCGGATATTTAGGAAAACCTGAGTTAACAGCTGAACGGTTTGTTGCAAATCCTTATGGAGAATCAGGGAAGCGCATGTACCGTACAGGAGATCTTGTGAAATGGCGTAGTGATGGTGCGTTAGAGTACATTAGTCGCGCAGATCATCAAATTAAAATTCGTGGATTCCGAATTGAATTAGCTGAAATTGAAACGGTATTACAACGACATGAAAATATTCAACAAGCGGTAGTAATGGTACGAGAAGATCGTCCAAATGATAAACGCATCATTGCGTATATCGTTGCAGAAGAAAAGGAACCGATTAATCTTTCAGAAATTCGTTCTTATGTTTCAGAAAGTTTAGCGAATTATATGATACCATCGGCATTTGTTGTGCTAGAAGAATTACCATTAACGCCAAATGGTAAGGTTGACAGAAAGAAATTACCTGCTCCTGATTTTAATGGAATGAACAATGAGAGGGTTGCTAGAAATCCGAAAGAAGAAATATTATGTGATTTATTTGCAGAAGTACTTGGTGTTTCTCGAATTAGCATTGATGATAATTTCTTTGAAATGGGTGGACATTCACTTCTCGCATCTCGTTTAATGGCAAGAATTCGTGAAACGTTAAGTGTGGAATTAGGAATTGGGAAACTATTTGAATCACCAACTGTTGCCGAACTGGCGCAACAATTAAACCATGCAAAAAGTGCAAGACCAGCTATTCAGAAAGCAAGTAGGTCAAATGAAATTCCACTTTCATTTGCACAGCGCAGGTTATGGTTCTTAAATTGTTTAGAAGGTCCAAGTCCTACTTATAATATTCCGCTAGTCATTCGTATGAATGGAATATTGAATCGGGAAGCATTACAAGGTGCTTTTTATGATGTAGTTGAGAAACATGAAACACTTAGAACAATTTTCCCTAACGTATTAGGTAGTTCCTATCAGAAAATTTTAGATATGGAAAACTTAAATCTAGAAATGGTAATAACTAATACATGTAAAGATGAATTAGAAAGTGTACTTTCAGAGGCGGTAAGATATAGCTTTAACCTCGATTTTGAGCCGGCAGTTCGTTTGCAACTTTTTACAATGAGTGAAAACGAACATGTATTATTAATTCTATTACATCATATTGTAGGTGATGGCTGGTCATTACAGCCGTTAACGAGAGATTTTACAGCGGCGTATAAAGCGCGATGTCAAGGTGACAGAGTTCAGCTGGAGACACTACCAGTTCAATACGCAGATTATGCACTTTGGCAACAGCAATTGCTAGGTGATGAAACGACACAAGAGAGTCTTATTTCAACACAATTAGATTTTTGGAAAGAAGAACTTAAAGGTTTACCAGACCAAATGGAGTTACCTACAGATTTCCAGCGTCCAATTGAGACGAGTTACCGCGGGGAAACAATTCATTTTCATATAGATGAAGGTATGCATAGTAGGTTAGTAGAGCTTGCACGTAAAAATGGAGTTAGTTTGTTTATGGTATTGCAAGCAGGGCTTAGTGCACTATTTACAAGATTAGGTGCAGGCACTGATATACCAATTGGAAGTCCGATTGCTGGAAGAAATGATGATGTACTTTCAGATATTGTTGGTTTATTTGTAAATACATTAGTGTTACGTACAAATACTTCAGGAGATCCAAGTTTTAAAGAATTATTAAATAGAGTGAAGCAGGTAAATCTTGCAGCTTATGAAAATCAAGATGTTCCATTTGAAAGGCTTGTTGAAGTATTAAATCCAGTACGTACTCGAAACAGCCATCCGTTGTTTCAAGTTATGTTAGCTTTTCAAAATACACCAGAAGCAACGTTTCATGTACCAGATTTAGAAGCGAGCCTTGAAATTCAAAGCGTTGGTTCTGCAAAATTTGATTTAACATTTGAAATTAGTGAGAGTAACGGGGTTGATGGTACTCCGAACGGTTTACATGGATTACTAGAGTTTAGTACCGATTTATATAAACGTGAAACGGTTCAAAAACTAATAGAACGATTCATTTTGTTATTAGATGATGCAACTACAAATCCAGATCAATCCATTGGCAGATTAGAAATATTAACTTTAGCAGAGAAAAATACAGTGTTAGAAAAGTGGAATGGTGGTTTTCAAATTGCACCAGAAATGACATTGCCACAATTGTTTGAAAAGCAGGCTCATATAAATCCAAATTCTATTGCTGTTGTCTTTGAAGATAAGAAATTAACTTATGAAGAGTTAAATAGAAAAGCAAATAAAATAGCTCGATTCCTAATAGCAAAAGGGATTGGTCCTGATCAACTCGTTGCTTTAGCGATGCCAAGATCATTAAACATGGTTGTAAGCTTATTAGCTGTTCTTAAAGCTGGTGCTGGATACCTTCCGTTAGATCCAGATTACCCAGCAGACCGTATTTCATTTATGCTACACGATGCGAAACCATCATGTGTTTTAACGAATTCAGAAGTGGAAATTGAATGTAATGAGGCACTAAAAGTTTTAGTTGATGATGTGAAAGTAATAGCAGAGGTTGAGAAATATAGTGAAGACAATATTGATGAAGTGGAACGAATTAAGCCATTATCTCCATCACATATTGCTTACGTTATTTATACGTCAGGGTCAACGGGCAGACCGAAAGGCGTTATGATACCTCATCAAAATGTAGTGAGACTTTTAGGAGCAACTGATCATTGGTTCCAGTTTGACGGAAACGATGTTTGGACGATGTTCCATTCATATGCTTTTGATTTCTCGGTTTGGGAAATTTGGGGACCTTTATTATACGGAGGGCGTTTAGTTGTAGTCCCACATACTGTAAGTCGCTCGCCGAAAGAATTTTTACAGCTTCTTGTTAAAGAAAAGGTTACGGTTTTAAACCAAACTCCATCAGCGTTCTACCAATTGATGCAAGCAGATCGTGAAAATGAAGAGATTGGCCAAAAATTATCTTTACGATATGTTGTTTTTGGAGGGGAAGCACTTGAGCTAAGTCGCTTAGAAGATTGGTATAGTCGACATCCTCATAACGCACCAAAGCTTATTAATATGTATGGTATTACAGAGACGACAGTACATGTTAGTTATATTGAATTAGATGAAACTATCGTCTCTTTACGGGCAAATAGTTTAATTGGGTGCAGTATACCTGACCTTAAAGTGTATGTGTTAGACAACTATTTACAACCAGTCCCACCTGGAGTAGTTGGAGAAATGTATGTTGCAGGTGCAGGACTTGCGCGTGGATATTTAGGAAGAGCAGGATTAACGGCTGAACGCTTTATCGCAGATCCATTTGGCAAGCCAGGTACAAGAATGTATCGTACAGGAGACTTAGCTCGCTGGCGTAATGATGGGACGCTAGATTATATAGGACGTGCAGATCATCAAATCAAAATTCGTGGATTCCGAATTGAATTAGGAGAAATAGAAGCAGTCATAATGAAGCACCCTAAAGCTGAGCAAGTAGCCGTTATTGTACGTGAAGATCAACCAGGGGATAAACGGTTAGTTTCTTATATCGTTGCATCAAATAATGAAGCAATTGATACGAATGAAATGCGTCAGTTTGCTAGTGGTAGTTTACCAGATTATATGGTTCCATACGCTTTTGTAGTAGTAAATGAGTTACCTTTAACTCCAAACGGTAAATTAGATAGAAAGGCATTGCCAGCTCCAGTATTTATCGCATCATCTTCTAGTCGTGGTCCAAGAACACCGCAAGAAGAAATGTTATGTGACTTGTTTACAGAAGTGCTAAGTGTACCTCAAATTGGAATTGATGACGGATTCTTTGATCTTGGTGGTCATTCACTCCTTGCAGTACAGCTTATGAGCCGCATGAAAGAGGCGCTTGGAGTGGAACTAAACATTGGTACTTTATTTGCAGCACCAACTGTTGCAGGGTTAGCTGAAAGACTTGAGATGGGGAATGGTCAAAGTGCACTTGATGTGTTGCTTCCATTACGAGCAAGCGGGGATCAATTACCACTATTTTGTGTACATCCAGCAGGTGGATTAAGTTGGTGCTATGCAGGACTTATGAAATCTTTAGGAACAGATTATCCAATTTATGGTGTGCAAGCACGTGGTATTGCTAAAAATGAAGAACTTCCAAAAAGTTTAGAGGAGATGGCGGCGGATTACTTGAAACACGTTCGTGAAGTACAGCCTCATGGACCATATCGTTTATTAGGTTGGTCGCTTGGAGGAAATGTTGTGCATGCAATGGCGGCGCAATTACAAAATGAAGGGGAAGAAGTAGAATTACTCGTTATGCTTGACTCTTATCCTGGACACTTCTTACCGAATACGGAAGCGCCTACTGAAGAGGAAGCGTTAATCGCATTACTTGCTTTAGGCGGATATGACCCAGATAACATGGATGGTAAACCACTTACAATGGAAAGTGCAGTTGAAATCCTTCGTAAAGATGGAAGTGCATTAGCAAGTCTTGAAGAAGAGACTATATTGAACTTGAAAGAAACATATGTAAATTCAGTAGGGTTGTTAGGGAAATATGTACCGAAAGTTTATAACGGAGATATCCTGTTCTTTAGATCTACTGTTATACCAGACTGGTTTGATCCTATTTCTCCAAATACGTGGCTAAATTATTTAGACGGGCAAATTGTGCAGCACGATATTGATTGTAGACATAAAGATTTATGTCAGCCAGGTCCGCTTACGGAAATTGGACAAGTATTAGCGAAATATTTGCAGAATAAGAAAGGGGTAAGTAGAGTATGACGAATCCATTTGAAAATGATAATTACACATATAAAGTATTAATAAATGAGGAGGGCCAGTATTCTCTCTGGCCTGCTTTTCTCGATGTACCTATTGGCTGGAATATCGTATATGAAGAAGCTAGTAGGCAGAGCTGCTTAGAATATGTTGAATATAACTGGAAAGATTTGAATCCAAAAAGTAATCAAGTTCGCGAAAAAACATTAGCAGGAAAACGATAATGAAAGAAAAACTAAATCCAAAAGTAGTTGTAAGTATCGTTTATATAACTGCGATGTTTATGGCTGCGATGGACGCAACGATTGTAAATGTAGCACTGCAAACGATAAGTAGAGAACTACAAGTACCTGCATCTGCAATGGGGACGGTTAATGTTGGGTATTTAGTTAGTTTAGCTGTTTTCCTTCCGATTTCTGGTTGGTTAGGAGATCGATTTGGTACGAAAAGAGTGTTTTTAATTGCTCTTTTCGTATTTACAATTGCCTCTGCTTTATGCGGAAGGGCTAACGATATTACTTCATTGAATATTTTCCGTATTATTCAAGGTGCTGGTGGAGGGCTTTTAACACCAGTTGGAATGGCAATGTTATTTCGAACATTTTCACCAGAGGAAAGACCGAAGATTTCTCGGTTCATTATACTTCCAATTGCTGTAGCACCAGCAATTGGTCCTATCATCGGTGGTTTCTTTGTAGATCAAATGTCTTGGCGTTGGGCATTTTATATTAATCTACCGTTTGGAATCGTTGCATTGCTATTTGGACTTCTATTTTTAGCAGAGCATGTTGAAAAATCAGCTGGTCGCTTTGATTCGCTCGGCTTTATTTTATCAGCACCAGGATTTGCGATGCTCATATATGCGCTCAGCCAGGGACCATCAAAAGGGTGGATTTCTCCAGAAATTATGAGTACTGGGATAGCTGGGGGTGTATTCATTACATTGTTTATAATCGTAGAACTGAAAGTAAAGCAACCGATGTTAGATTTACGTTTATTAAAAGAACCAGTGTTTAGAAAGATGAGTCTTATATCATTATTTTCATCAGCTGGTTTACTAGGAATGTTATTTGTTTTTCCACTTATGTATCAAAATGTGATAGGAGTTTCCGCGCTGGAATCAGGACTTACGACATTTCCAGAGGCGATTGGATTAATGATTTCTTCACAAATTGTGCCATGGTCATATAAAAAATTAGGAGCGCGAAAGGTAATTTCTATTGGATTAATTTGTACCGTGGTTATCTTTGTTTTATTAAGTTTTGTAAATCACGATACGAATCCGTGGCAAATCCGCGCATTATTGTTTGGTATCGGTATTTTCTTAGGTCAATCTGTCGGTGCGGTTCAATTTTCTGCCTTTAACAATATCACGCCGCCTTCTATGGGGAGAGCTACTACTATATTCAATGTGCAAAATCGATTAGGTTCAGCAATAGGAGTAGCTGTTTTAGCTAGTATACTAGCTGGTTTTGGAAGTAATAACGCTCAATCCGATTTTTTACCATATCAAGCAGCATTAATTGGATCAGCAATATTTTTGCTCATAGCACTACTATTTTCTTTACGTATTTCCGATAAAGAGGTAATGTCAAAGAAGAAAGAAAAAACATTATCTGTATCAGAAAAAGAGAAAGTACTTGTCAATGAATAACAATATACGCATGCTTTCTTATGAAAATTGATATTCGTTGAATAAAGGAGAGTTTACATGATAGAAAGTAAAGTTGTAGATTCTATTCCAACTTTGAATGAGAATGATTGTCAAATATGGTGGGCAAGAATTTCGGATTTACAATCATGGCATTACAATTTACTAAATGATATAGAGCGAGAGAAAGCAAATTCGTATCATCATTCGGCAGATCGAGCTCGTTTTATAATAGGTTGCGTAATAAGTAGATTAGTTCTCGGTAAGATACTTTCTATGTCACCAGTCCAAGTACCAATTGATCGAATGTGCTCAGTATGTAAAGTGCAGCATGGAAGACCACAATTACCAGAAGGTATGCCGCAATTATCCGTTTCGCATTCAGGTGAGTGGGTTGTCGTTGCTTTTACAAAATCTGCACCTGTTGGCATAGATGTAGAACAAATGAATCCAAATGTAGATGTTATGAAAATGGCAGAAGGTGTATTAACAGACATTGAAATAGCGCAAGTTATGAAACTGCCAAATGAACAGAAAATAGAAGGATTTTTAACATATTGGACTCGAAAAGAAGCGGTGCTGAAAGCGACAGGTGAAGGACTAATGATTCCGCCAGTACATATTACAGTATCAGCTCCAAATGATCCTCCAAACTTGTTGGTTTTTAAGGATAGACAAGAGTTATTAAATAATACAATGATGGAAGATGTAAAGCCTAGTTTAGATTATAGGGCCTCTGTTGCAATATTCAGTAAGGAAGTAACTGAAATTACGCAATTAGATGCGGCAGCACTTTTAAATCTTAAATAAAAAAATTATAGAAGAGGTGTTCCTCATGTTAGTAGCGGAAAATAGAAAGAATGAATTCACTTATAACGTACAAGCAATTAAAAATATTTTATTTTCTGGAGATACATCATCCATTCATGCTTTAGAAAAGCTTTTAAATGATACAGTTCAGTTTGATGTTCTTGAACAAGAGGCACTTGGTAGACAGTACATTCCGAAAGAAGCAAAGAATTTCTTTGATAAAGATGGAACATTTCTTTACCGTGTATCTAATGTTAGTTATAAAGGCAAGGTGTTATCTGAAAATCTAATTTTTGCAGACACTTCGTTTTTACCGGACGCAATAAAGAGTGAATTAGAGAGTGGAAATATTCCTGTTGAAAAGCTTATAGAAAAGATGGAAGTAAGAAGAAATGTATTATATGAAGGATATCAGCCATCTGGAAATATTATCGAATTGTTTGATGGATGTTCTGTTACAGCGAATGTGTATCCAACTAGAAAGTATCAAATTGTAAGTAAATGCAAATGTGTATTTTATATTTGTGAAGTGTATCATGCAGAGAATATAAAGCAATTGCTTAAATAAAAACAAGAAACCAGCCTATAAAATGGCTGGTTTCTTGTTTATTTAACAGCTTCTTTTAATTCTTTACCTGCTTTAAATGCAGGAACTTTACCAGCGGCGATTTGAATTTCTTCGCCAGTTTGCGGATTACGTCCTGTACGAGCAGATCTTTCGCGCACTTCAAAAGTTCCAAAACCGATTAGTTGAACTTTATCTCCAGATTGTAATGCATTAGCAATTGTGTCAAATACGGATTGTACAGCTGCAGAAGCGTCCTTTTGAGAAATATCAGCTGATTGAGCTACGTTTTTAATTAATTCTGTTTTGTTCATGTTTTCACCTCATAAAAAAATTTTTGGAATGAATGTTTTAGTATAATAGATAGTAAAGATAAAGCTATCACTATGATTAGATAGAATACTATATAATTATGTTAATTTCGTTGCAAGAGACTGAATCCCTTCTATTATTTAGGGATTAATTAAGAATCGATGCATATAAAAAGCTTTAGTATGAGGATGAGGGGGAGTATATGAATGATTTTTCGTGAAAAAAATGAGAAGGAAAGTATATTAATTCGTCAACATGACCATGGTTTTTTAGCTGGAGAGATTGCAAAACATATAAAAGAAGACTTTTTTGAAAGTAAAACATATTTAAAAGAAACAGTTGATGCAATATATGAGCATGACAGAGGATGGATAGAGCTTGATAAAGTACCAATTTTGAATGATGCTAAAAATATTCCATATACATTTATGGATTGTCCAAGCCCATTACGTTTTGTTTTTTATACGATTGGTTTGAATGAAATTGAAAATTCTAATCCATACGGGGCATTGCTTTGTAGTAAACATTTTTTATCATTTCCACTAAACGAGGAAGATGAAGAGATGATGTCATTTTATAAACATGAATTAGAACGACAAAAAAGAATCTTGAAAACGTTAACAAAAGAACAGTTTGCGATGTTCGATAAACATTATAAATTATTAAAGTTTTGTGATGAACTTTCTTTATACGTATGTATGAATAAGCCTGGTGTCAAAAAGAAAGATGAAATTGATTTATTTAAAGATGGTTTTGAAGGAACAGAAATGTTTAATAGTGAAGAGGAGAAACTTATTCAAGCTGAATGGGTGGACGAGGAAACAATTCGGATTACACCATTTCCATTTCAAACGGAATTTTATACGTATGTAAAATATAAAACGATAAATAAGCATGAAATGAAAGAAAAAGGGATTGCAAAGGTTGATAGAGAATCAGAAATGAAGAAACAAACCATTCGTTTCATACAATAAGGAGGTAATATAAATTGAAAGATTATATATTAAAACAGTGTGATTATCATGCTTGGGCCAATACAAGATTATTCAATCGATTAAAAGAGTTACCAAACTATGAGACGATTTTTAATGAGCAGATACAGAGTGTATTTCCATCCATTAAGGATACTTTTGTGCATATTTATATTACAGATCAAGTGTGGTTACATATATTGCATGGTAAAAGTATGAATGAAGCAATACAAGACCGAGAAGATTTACGAAAACAAATTGAAACTAAATCGTTACATGAATTAGAAAAAATGTTTGAAAACATGGCAAATCAATATAAAGATTTTTTAATTACAATACAAGATGTGAATGCTGTATTTGTTATTGAGAATCCATATGTAGGGAAATTAGAAACTTCGATTTTAGAATTAGTGCAACATGTCGTAAATCATGGTACATATCATAGAGGAAATATAACAGCGATGATCCGTCAACTTGGTCATTCGTCGACAATGATGGATTTTGTACTGTATTTACATATGGTTAAAAAGCAGGGAGAGTAATATAGTTTGTAAGAAGGAGAGGCTTTAATTATAGAAGTCTCTCCTTCTATTTTATTCCGCATTCATGGTAGATCGACTGATTAAAGTTTTCTTAAGAAGCTTTATTTTCTTGTAATTGCTTAGCATATTGTACAGCCTTATATGCATTGACTCTACCGTTTTTCCAGTACGTACCTGTACCACTAATTTTATCAGAAGTTGACTCAATAATTTGGCGAATTTGTGTATTACTATATCCTTGATTTGCTAAAAGAGCAGCGACTCCTGCAACATGAGGTGTTGCCATAGATGTACCACTTAATGATTGATACGTGCTTCCTTTATATGTTGAATATATATTTGAACCTGGTGCTGCAACATCTACCCAGCTACCATAAGTAGAGAATGAAGATTTTCTATCTGATTGATCTGTAGAACCAACTGCAATTACTTCGCTGTAATAAGCAGGGTAATTAGCTTTTGTATTTCCAGCATTTCCAGCAGCTGCAACTATAACAGAGCCTTTATTCCATGCATATTGAACGGCTTGTTGTAATGCAGTACCACCATTTGGAGCTCCTAAACTTAAACTAATTACTTTTGCACCCGAATCAGCAGCTTCTCGAATACCTTGCGCTACAGCATCAAGAGTACCACTTCCTTGATTATCTAATACGCGGACAGCATAAATTGAAGTTTGTGGGGCAACACCAGCAATTCCGACGCTGTTATTCGTAAGTGCTCCAGTAATTCCAGCGCAATGTGTACCATGACCATTACCATCATCAGATGTATTGTCGTTATCAACATAATCATGCCCGTAAATTACTTTCGAAGCCAGATCAGGGTGTGAGCCTTGAACTCCTGTATCAATAATAGCTACTTTTACACCAGGATCACTTCGTTGGCTATCCCAAGCTTGTGGAGCTTGAATCTTTTGTAATCCATATTGATTATTAAAATATGGGTCGTTTGGAGTCCAAAAGGCGTGAACGTAATAATTTGGTTCTGCATATTCCACATCTGGATTATTTTTATAACTCTTTATTTTTTCTTTTACAGTACCTTTTGAAAATTGTACGACTTCAAAACCTAACTTATCATCTTTAGATAAGACATTAGCTCCGACAGATTTATGAAAAGATTGCACATTACTTAAAGATGCATTTTGTTTGAACTTAACGATTAATTGGTTAGGAACGTAATCAGTAGATGATGTTTCAGCACTTGAAGTATTCGTGTTAAAGAAGAAACCACCAATAATAAATGATAAAACAGATAGGAAAACAATGATTTTGTTTTTCAAAAGATTTTTCCTCCCTTTTCTTGGATGAGTTTTTCAGCGACACTTTAATGTCGCATTCCTTTTCAACTATATAGTTAGACCATACGATTTATGACATTTATGTGAAAAACTTTTGAAGGAATAAAAAGGAGTAAATATTGATATAAATATATTTTTAATGATAGTAATTAAGTAAAAGAGGGGATGAAAAAAGGAATGCTCATCATGTATGAGTCATTCCTTTTTTCATAGATTAACTTGCCTGTTTTTTATTATTTTCTTTCAATTTCTCTGCTTGTAAAAAGCGATTCGTTTCAGCAACAACAATACTACTTAATCCAATCAAACCAATCAAGTTTGGAATTGCCATAAGTCCATTTGCAATATCAGCAAATGTCCATACGATTCCTAGCTTTAAATTAGCACCAATTGCAATCATGAAAATAAAGATTGCTTTATAATATTTAACTGCACTTTCTCCGAATAAATAAGCTACACATTTTTCTCCATAATACGACCAGCCTAAAATAGTAGAGTAGGCAAATAAAATAATTGCGATACCGAGAATCATACTACCAGCAGTACCGAATACAGATTGGAATGCAAGTGTTGTAGCTTCAACACCAGTTTTACCTGATTTCCAAGCGCCTGTAGTAATTAATACTAGTCCTGTAATTGTACATACAATAAACGTATCTAGAAAAGTACCAGTCATTGAAACTAAAGCTTGCTTTGCAGGCGAATCGGTTTTTGCCGCCGCCGCCGCAATTGGTGCACTCCCTAAACCAGCTTCGTTCGCAAATACACCACGCGCCATTCCGATTTGGATAGCTGATGCAACTGTTGCCCCAATAAAACCACCAGCAGCTGCTGTACCATTAAATGCACCAGAAAAAATAAGTGAAAATGCTTCTGGAATTTGGTCGTAGTGATAGAAAATAATTATAAGACCAGCAATTATATAAAAGAAAGCTTTAATAGGAACGACATATCCCGTCACTTTCCCGATTTTTTTTACACCGCCTAAAATAACAATTGCGATTAAAAATGACATTACTATACCAGTTAAAGCAGGAGGGAAAGAGAAATTAATTCGCATTGCCTCTGCAACTGAGTTAGATTGCACCATATTACCAATACCGAAAGAAGCAGTTGTACCAAATATAGCGAATAATATAGCAAGCCATTTCTTACCTAAACCACGCTCTAAATAATACATTGGTCCACCTGAATATTCACCATTTTCATTACTAACACGGTATTTCACTGCAAGTATTGCCTCTGCATACTTTGTTGCCATACCGAATAAAGCGGTAATCCACATCCAAAATATTGCACCAGGACCACCAATTGTAACCGCTGTTGCAACACCGGCTATATTACCCATACCAATCGTTGCGGCCATAGCTGTCATGAGTGCTTGGAAGTGACTAATATCTCCAGAAGAAGAAGTATCTTCTGATTTTTTAAACGCTAGTTTGTGAGCGTATAATAGTTTACTAAACTGTAAACCTTTCAAACGCACTGTGAGAATGATACCTGTTCCAACGAGTAGCAACAAAGTTGGTAATCCCCACACGTATTGATTTAGTTGTTCTAATACTTTACTTACTGTCTCCATCTTTATTCTCCTTTTTTAGAAAAAATAAAAACCACTTCAAGTAAATGAAATGGTCTCTGGAGAAACAAGGGATAGAAAAATAAACCGATACAATCGGCTTTTTCTTTCGCTTGTCTCTGTCCTTTTACCTGAGAGATTATCCGCTAAAGTAGCGGATTTGCTCCTTCGGTGCTCGTTTTCCTCCGCGCTCTATGAAAGCGAGAGGGAGTCTCTCCAGAGATTCGTCCCCATGCAGTTCTACTTGTAACCAAGACCTGAGAGTTTCAAAGCTGGTATAACAACTTTTTGCCCCGTCGGTAGATCAATAGACCTTCTCCTGAATGGTTCATCCGAATTATAAAATTTATAAACACATTGATTGTAAATCAATAAAAATATTATAGACATACAAATTGTGAATTGCAATCATTTTTTATTTTAAAATAGTAAATAGTTTTATTTTTTTGTAAGTCCTAATTTATCTTCAACTTCATTTAAAGTAGATAAAGCGATGACAATATGTTGATCCGCAAGTCCTAAAGCTTGTTTTGTTTTTTCAATAGTTTCATTGGTTGGAGTAGAGTTATTTGCTCCGTCTATAATCAAATTTGCTGCATTTTTCATGAAATTTGATGCGGATTTAAACTGAGTTGTGAATTGAAGTAGTTGTTTTTGTATATCTATATCTGTTATGTTTTCTTCAATTTTAAGCGTGTCTATTTCGTTCATAATTGTTTCGTACTGTTTGGAAACAGCACTCATTGTAACTAATAGTTTATTTCGATCTACTGAATCTCCATTCGTGTTAATCTCTTCCCAGGCAGGTAACCAATCTTTTTCGATGATGTCATTATAATGAGTAGTCAATTCATGAATTTTAGGTTGTAATTTCGTTTTGAAAGTTTTTGTCTCCGCTGTTTCTACAGTTGCTTTTTCGTTGTTATTTTTAACATTAGTAACATAGAAAATCGTACCGAAAATGATGAAAATAGAAATAACAACTGTCCATTTAGTAAAAAGTAATTTCTGCAATATGTAACGCCTCCAAAATTTAAAAACTTATAATTATAATATATAACAATAATGTTGTTTAAAGTAGAGAAAATAGGTTAGAAATAATTTAAATTATGTCTTTTCTATACACGAATAATTAAATTTAGTAAAATGATGAAAGCTATATGCGAGAAAAGAGGGTTTTTAGTGAAAATGAATAGAAGAAAACTGGTTTTAAGTATTTCAATGGCTATGTTATTAGTTGGTTTATTTGCACTCATATATGTAGACAAAGAATCTAAAATTAAAGATTTTCCAGTGCCAATGTCAGCAATCCATATTAACGATGATAATGAAGAGGACTATCAATATATAAGTGTAATGCCTATTACAAAAGCAAATGGATGGGAGAACTTAGGGGAAAACGGGCATACTGTTAGTTTTAAAAAAGGGGAGCGGAAGGTAACTGTATTACATTATCCAGGAGAAATTACGTATTATTTATTTGAAAAATAATTGATGATAAGAGAGATAGGGAGTAGATGATAATGTAGGATTGTTTACTTTCTATCTTTTTCGGATTTTAATTCTGAATTGTTTGAATTAAAAATATTATGCATATAGAATAAAATAGTATATTTTATTGAATGATATAAATAGCGATACATAATTATATTATGTAAACTATAACTGGGATAAGAAAACAAAGTAAGAGATTTTAATTTTTATATTTTAGATGTATTTTTACACGGTAAGTATTCTCGTAATCAACTTACAACATTTACGGAGGGCATCAAATTTTGATTAAGTAATGGAGCTGATAACAAAAAAATTAATGTTTGTGTATATGGAAAAATAGAAAGTATGGCGAGTGGGAAATGGATCGAATCATAAGGGGGAATTAAAAATGTTACTAAAAACAATCTACTGTAAGGTGGAAGAAGAGAAAAAGAAATTGTTTTCAAATGCGCAAGAAAAATGGAGTGATATACGGCATCTAGATGGTTTTCATGGACAATTTGGTGGATGGTATGAAGATGAGGCATGTGTATTTACTTTATGGGAAGATAGAAGTACATATCAATCATTTATGAATGGTGCTCACGATACAATTTATGTAAATAGTAATCAAGAGGATACGTTTCTTTCGTGTGAAATTGAATTATTTCAAACGTTGTATGATATAACTGATACGCATTTGAAAGACGTTGTTACAGAAGGATCATTCGTAAGAGTTGCTATATGTGATGTAAAGGTGGAAAAGGAAAAGTATTTTTTACAGAAGCAAGAAACAATTTGGAATAAAGGAATGGAAAAAGCAAAAGGAATGTTAGGTGGAGTAGTTGGGAAGTCTTTAAAAAATGAAAATCGTTACATAGTGTTAACGTATTGGAAAGATGAACAGACGCATCAACATTATGTGGAAGAGATTTTCCCAGATTTATATAAATTAGCTAATATTCATGAAGATATAGAAGAGATAAAAGGAAAACAAGCTGTATGTAAGGAAGAATGGCTTGTATATTAAACGCTGAAAAAGTGTATAAATGAATGTATAATAAAGATATTTTCTTATAAACAAGTAATTAATAGAAGACGTTATATACCCTTTCATGTTAATATATTTAAGTTATAATAGGAGGCTTACCCTTTTGTATTGTACGGTAGAAGCAGTGTGAGCTTGAAATTTTTTTAGAAAAGGATGTGCCTAATTTGCGTATCAATAAATTTATTAGTGAAGCTGGAAAAGCGTCTCGACGTGGAGCGGATAAACTAATTAATGAGAGAAGAGTAATTATTAACGGTAAGGTTGCAAAAATTGGTGACCAAGTGAACCCAGGTGATGATGTACGAGTAAATGGAGAGCAGCTTCGAATTGCTCGAGATCACGTATATATCGCTTTAAATAAACCAGTAGGTATTACATGTACGAGTGAAAAATCAGTAAAAGGTAATATTATCGATTTAGTGAACCATCCTTTACGAATTAGTCACATTGGACGTCTTGATAAAGACTCAGACGGTTTAATTTTGTTAACGAATGATGGTGATATTGTTAATGAAATTTTACGTGCTGAAAACAAACATGAGAAAGAATATATCGTTTCAGTAGATAAGCCAATTACACCTGATTTCTTAGAGAAAATGGCAGCGGGTGTTAAAATTTTAGGAACAAAAACGCTTCCTTGTGAGGTTACACAGTTATCAAAATATGAGTTCCAAATTATTTTAACACAAGGGCTAAATCGTCAAATTCGCCGTATGTGTGAAGCTTTAGGTTATCAAGTATACACGTTAAAACGTACGAGAATTATGAATATTGAATTGAATAATTTACCGGTTGGGCAGTGGAGAGATTTAACAAAGAAAGAGAAAAGACGTCTATTTGCAGACTTAAATTACGAACCACAAGATTGGTAAAATTGTGAAGTGAAACCAAAAAAATTTGGTTTCACTTTTTTAATTAAATAAATAATTTTTTTAAACACTTGCAAAAATAAAATGAATAAGATATATTAAATAACAATAAATGGATGTTTTACAAAAAGCAAAGAAAAGGACACGAGTTATTTTACCCGGTTATACAGAGAAGGAAGGAAAGCTGAGAACTTCCTAACGCAGAAAAATAACTTACCACCTTAGAGCTGCACTAGGGAAATTAAGTATCTAGTGCCGTGTATGCGACGTTATCGCAAAAGAAGCCATTATGTTTTTTGTGATGGGAATCTGGGTGGAACCACGGATATAAGCATATTCGTCCCTATATTTAGGGATGAATATGCTTTTTTGCATTAAATTTCATAATAAGCGAAGAAAAGGACACGAGTTATTTTACCCGGTTATACAGAGAAGGAAGGAAAGCTGAGAACTTCCTAACGCAGAAAAATAACTTACCACCTTAGAGCTGCACTGGGGAAATTAAGTATCTAGTGCCGTATAAACGACGTTACCGTAAAAGAAGCCATTGCATTTTGTGATGGGAATCTGGGTGGAACCACGGGTAAAAGCACGCTCGTCCCTATGTTAGGGATGAGTGTGCTTTTTATTATGAAATGGAGAGATGAAAAATGAAAGAACAAATGATTGAAATTAAATTTCCAGATGGTAGCGTGAAAGAATTTGTAAAAGGAATTACTTTAGAAGAAATTGCGGGATCCATTAGCAGTAGTTTGAAAAAGAAAGCAGTCGCGGGGAAAGTGAATGATGGGTTATATGATTTACGCCGAAATATTGAAGAAAATGCGGAAGTAGAAATCATTACTATAGATTCAAATGAAGGTGTAGAAATTACAAGACACTCTGCGGCACATATTTTAGCGCAAGCTGTAAAAAGAATGTATGGTGATATAAATCTTGGGGTGGGGCCTGTTATTGAAAATGGATTTTATTATGATATGGATCTTCCAAGTAGTGTAAACGTAGAAGAATTACGAAAAATCGAAAAAGAAATGAAAAAGATTATAAATGAAAATATAAAGATAGAACGAGTTGAGGTTTCTCGAGAAGAAGCAGCAAAACTGTTTCAAGAAATGAACGATCGCTTGAAATTAGAACTTTTAGAAGCAATTCCTAGTGGGGAAAGTGTAACACTATATAAACAAGGTGAATTTGTAGATTTATGTAGAGGGCCACATTTACCATTTACAGGTTATTTGAAAGCATTTCAATTAACTCACGTTTCCGGTGCATATTGGCGAGGTGATAGTAATAACCAAGTGCTTCAGCGCATATATGGTGTTGCATTCTCTTCTCAAAAAGAATTAGAAGAGTATTTACATTTCGTTGAAGAAGCAGCAAAAAGAAATCATCGTAAGTTAGGCAGTGAGCTTGAGTTATTTATGTTTTCTGAAGAGGCTCCGGGAATGCCGTTTTATTTACCGAAAGGACAAATGATTCGTAACGAATTGGAAGCATTTTTAAGAGAAATTCAAAAAGAGTACAATTATCAAGAAGTACGCACTCCGTTCATGATGAACCAAGAAGTATGGGAGAGATCAGGGCACTGGGGACATTATAAAGATAATATGTATTTCTCTGAAGTAGATAATAAAAGTTTTGCATTAAAACCGATGAACTGCCCAGGGCACATGCTTATGTTTAAAAATAAATTGCATTCTTATCGTGAATTACCGATTCGTATGTGTGAATTTGGTCAAGTACATCGCCATGAATTTAGTGGTGCCTTAAACGGATTATTAAGAGTACGTACTTTCTGCCAAGATGATGCACATTTATTTGTAACTCCAAAACAAATTGAAGATGAAATTAAATCAGTAATGGCGCAAATTGATTACGTATATAAAACTTTTGGATTCGAATATGAAGTAGAGCTTTCTACTCGTCCAGAAGACTCAATGGGTGATGATAAATTATGGGAGCAAGCAGAAGCAGCATTAGAAAATGTATTACAATCGCTAAATTATAAATATAGACTAAATGAAGGTGACGGTGCATTTTACGGGCCGAAAATTGATTTTCATATTAAAGATGCTTTAAATAGAAGTCACCAGTGCGGAACAATCCAGCTTGATTTCCAAATGCCAGAGAAATTTGATTTAAATTATATAGATGAAAATAATGAAAAGAAAAGACCAGTTGTTATTCACAGGGCAGTTTTAGGGTCATTAGATCGCTTCTTAGCAATATTAATTGAGCACTTTGGAGGTGCGTTCCCGGCATGGGTGGCACCAGTTCAAGTGAAAGTAATTCCAGTTTCAAATGCAGTACATGAACAATATGCCAATGAGATTGCACTTAAATTAGCACAAGCTGGAGTTCGTGTTGAACAAGATGCACGAGATGAAAAATTAGGATATAAAATAAGAGAAGCACAAATGCAAAAAGTGCCGTATGTTCTTGTTATTGGAGATAAGGAAATGGAAAACGGAGCTGTAAATGTACGTAAATATGGGGAAGAGAAGTCAGAAGTTATTGCACTAGATGTATTTGTGGCAACTATTGAAGAAGAAATAAAGAATAGAAAATATTGATTGTAAAGAAAACACACTATTAGAAATTAGTGTGTTTTCTTTTTTATCTTACAAAAATGTAAGGTAAATGTAAGCGAAATCGAGGGAACGAGTTGTAGAAAAATGAGAATATGAAGTAGGAAATAGGTTCATGTTACAGGTGTAACTCTTATTGAATGAATAATTAAAAAAATCTTAAGGATTTACATGACAAAATAATAAGAAATATGTGAGAAATTAATTTTATACAAAAGGGATGGAGTGAAAGAGATGTCAACAAATGTAGTTACTGTAGAAAGTGTAGAAAAAACGTATGGAAAAAGAAATGAGAATCAGTCAAAAGCATTAAGGGGTGTATCGTTAAGTATTAAAGAAGGAGAATTTGTCGGGATTATGGGTCCTTCTGGGTCTGGAAAAACGACTTTACTTAATGTGATAAGTACACTTGACCAAGCGACAGGTGGTAGTGTGACGATAGCTGGTACAAATATTACTTCTATGAAGGGCAATGCGTTATCTGATTTTCGCTCTCAAAAATTAGGTTTCATTTTTCAAGATTTTAATCTACTAGAAAACTTATCAATTTATGAAAATATAGCTTTACCACTTTCTCTGCAAGGCGTACCATCAAGTGAGATTACTGGAAAGGTAAATGACGTTGCGAAGAAATTAGGAATTACTGAAATTTTAACAAAATATCCAACTGCTGTTTCTGGTGGACAAAAGCAAAGAACAGCGGCGGCAAGAGCTTTAGTACATAATCCAGCAATTGTATTAGCAGATGAACCGACAGGTGCGCTTGATAGTAAAAACGCAAAAAGTTTATTAGAAGCAATGCAAGATTTACATGAAAATCACAATGTAAGTATTTTGATGGTTACACATGATGCATTTAGTGCAAGTTATTGTGAGCGTATTTTATTTATTCAAGATGGTCTTCTTTATAAAGAATTAAATCGTCAAGGCACTAGAGAGAATTTCTATCAAGACATTTTAGGTGTGCTCGCTCATATGGGCTCAGCTGCTGAGTCTAAGTAGGGGGCGAAACTATGTTATTTAAATTATCACGTCATAGTATGAAAAAAATGTTAAAAGATTATATGGTTTTACTTATTGGCCTCGTTATTAGTATTAGTATTTTCTATATGTTCCAAACGATGGCGATGAATAGCGAATTTACGAAAGATAATAGCCTAATTAGTAGTATTAGACTCGTCTTTTGGGTAGGTGCAATACTATTATCTTTCATTACTGTATTTTATATTATATATGCCAACTCTTTCTTACTCACGTTAAGAAGAAAAGAACTCGGTATGTACATGATGCTTGGTGCAAAAAAGAAAAAAGTAGCACAGTTATTATTTATTGAAACATTCGGTATGGGTATTGTCAGTATTATTATCGGTATTTTAGTAGGGATGTTACTTGCAAGTGTAGCAGGAAATTTTTTAATGAATGGAATGGAAATTTCAGCAAAAGGTAGTTATGCATCTGTATACACACCAGCAATTTTAGTTACAGCTATTTTCTTCTTAATACTATTTTTCATTACTGGCTTAATGAACAGTGTCCGATTGTTACGTAAAACTGAACTAGAGTTAATTCGTGAAGATGAAACACTAGATGAAGTGAAGAAAAGTAAAACTCGCATTATTATAATGACAGTACTTGGTGTATTACTAGTAAGTATAGGGTACTATTTTATGATCAATGTAAAAATATATGCTGAATTAGGTTTTATTATAGCAACCATCGTTACAACACTTGGAACATATTTTACCTTTAGTTCATTACTCCCATTTTTTGTGATGAAAATTAAGGGGAATAAAAAACGAAATGAAACTGGTCTAAATAGTTTTACATATGCACAGCTACGCTTTCGAGTAAATAGTTTATCGAGAGTATTAGGTACTGTAGCGATGTTAATTGCATTAGGCGCAGGTGCGATGACGGCAGGTATGGCTTTCCAAAAAAATGTAGGTATTATGACAGACTTTTCTCGTGTATATGATGTTGTAATTCATGATCCGAATGATCAAGACAAAGCTGCCTTAAAAGAAATGGAAATTGTTGAAGAAAGCAAGTACAAATATAAAGTAGATGGAGAAGCCGTTTATTATTTACGTAACGACTTAACTGCGAAACCACCACTTGTTTCAGACCATTTTGATACAAAAACGTTAAAAGAGCCTGTTCGTAAACGTGTGACTGAACCTTTAACAGAACCTGTATATTCAGCTTTAGAGGCTCCTGAATTAGCAAAATTCCCTCGTATGCCAAAGGATTGGGAAGACGCAGTTGTAAGAGAGATACAAATTACGCATAATCAATTTAACGGAAAACCAGTAAGAATTGCAGACGAAGAGCATTATAAAGGAATTCAAGGAACAGAACACACTGTAACATTAGCAAAAGTAGATGATATGAAAAAATATAAACCGTTATTAATCGAAATAGACAAGAGACAAAAAGCACAAATTGAAAAAGCAACAGGTGAAAAGGTAGACTTATTTACGAAAATGACAATTTATCAGTTTATGAACAGCTTCATGAGCGGAACAATGTTTATGGGATTTTTCCTCGGAATTGCCTTTTTAGCAATGATGGCAAGTTCCCTTATGTTCAAGATATTAACAGGTGCTTCTCGCGACATACGCCGTTATGAAATGTTACGAAAAATTGGTGTGAGACGCAGTATGCTAACGAAAAGTATATATAAAGAAATTTCATATTTATTTATCTTCCCAGCAATCATTGGCATTTCTCACGTTTTAGTAGGGCTTAACTTATTCAGCTTTATATTAGTTGACCCGTTTGTAAAAGTGTGGGTGCCAATTGGGATATTCTTAATCATTTATTTCATCTATTACTGGATAACTGTTCAACTTTATAAAGGTATGGTAATGCCGAAAGAAGAGGTAGCTAAATAGTTTATCCCGCTATTTGCCGGGCAATAAGACTCCACCTCAAAATTCAGCGGAAGCAAAGAAGTTAGGTGGGGCCCTGCTGCCCGTAAAAGCCCGAATGATTAAAGTTTCACTTTATGAAAAGAGTCCTTGTTTTGAAAATAGAGACTCTTTTTTATGTTTTTTACAAATAACGAAAATATTAGATGATGGTCAAAAAATATAATATAACTTCTAATAAATGACTAAAATAATAATGTTTTGTCGAGAGAAACGATACGAAGTATGAAAGAAATACTACAGTTATTTCAAAACAAAGTATATGCATGTTTTTTCTAGGGAGCTATAGAGAAATAGAAAGAATAAAAAAGATAGCTGAAGACAAATTGTTTTCAGCTATCTTTTTTGTTTAATTTAGTGATGTCCAGCTAGTAGAGTAAATGCTATTATTAGGAGAAAACCACTAGTTGCCCATATTAGAAATGTAAGGAAAGAGAGCTGTTTCTTAGCTTTCCAAAGCATTTCATGAATTGTGACATAGCCAAGTGAACCGATAGCACTTCCCATAATGAGTCCTTGCAGGTGAAGAGCTTTTCCTTCCATCAAAATGCCAAAAACTGTGCCAGTACCGAGAATAAGAGAAAGTAATAAAGTTGTTAATAAAAAGGAAACATATTTATGCTTTGTAAAGAGAAAGGGGATAATTAATGCTAAGCCTTCAGGAATATGGTGAACGACGATTGCTATTAAAAAGGGAATGGCAGAGTCATTATGATTTATAAAAGCTGTACCTAACGCAAATCCACTAGGTATATTATGAATAAATATAGCGAAAGAGAGAAAAAGGAAGGTTTGCCATGCTTGTTGCTCTTTTTTATGTATCATTGGATGGTGACAATAGTTATCTAATAAGCTCATAACTAAAATACCGATGGCTATACCAAGTATAGGCCCAATCATTTCGTAGCTTGAAAATGTTTCAGGAATAATTTCAAGGGATAAAAGCCCAAGTAAAATTCCGCCACATAATGCGTATAAACGATGCATCTTTTCTTCAATGAGTTGGCGTGTTGCTACTCCAACAGCACCGCCTAATAGTAATCCACCAAATGAAAAAAACGTAACAATCATTGGAATCCATAATCGTTCCATAGTATCACACTCCGATTCTTCCACTTATTTTTAGCTTACGAAAAGGAAAGTTAGAATAGTCCAAGTAATTGTGTTTGAGTATAGAGAAAAAAGTAGTGATTCGTTATAATCTATATATTAAACTTAAGTGAGGAAATGAAAAGGGGAATTGGTTATGCAACAAATTAAAAAAATAGGAAACTCATTTTGGTATATGACACCTGTTTCTGAAACAGATAGACCTATCTTAGGAATGGTCGTTGGACAAGAAAAAACGTTAATGATTGATGCAGGGAATTCAGAAGAACATGCACAATTATTTTTAGAAATGTTAAAAGAACAAAATGTATCGAATCCAGATTTCGTAGCACTAACCCATTGGCATTGGGATCATATTTTTGGATTGCCTGTACTACAAGATGCATTGTCTATTGCACATTCTGAAACGAAAAAAGAGATGCGTACACTTGTTTCTTATGAATGGACAGATGAAGCTTTGGACGCACGCGTAAAAGAGGGTACTGAAATTGCATTTTGTGCGGATTGCATAAAAAAAGAGTTTGAAGAAAAAGCGAGAAATATTAACATTATTCCTCCGACCTTAACGTTCCAGAATCAAATTGAATTAGATCTTGGTGAAGTGACATGCGTGTTAAAACATGTGGGCGGAGATCATGCACATGATTCAGTTGTTATGTACATAAAAGAAGAAAAGATATTGTTTTTAGGGGACTGTATATATGCAGATATTTTTTCCTCGAAGTGGAACTATACGACGAAAAGAACGTTTGCGTTAATAGATGAATTAGAAAAATTTGATGCTGAGACATATATTCTTTCTCATGGAGAAGCGATAAATCGAGAGGAGTTTTTACAAGAGATTCGTATGTTAAAAACAGTAGGAACTTATACAGAAGCTCATAAGGGCGATGAAGAGAAGATAAAGGCAGCGTACAAACAAGAACTAGATAGAGAATTAAATGAAGATGAGTTAGAAACAATAACGTATTTTGTCAATGGTTATGAAATGAATAATCTGTAAGACACTACATTAATCAAATATAATTAAATTGCACAAAAAGAGTATTGAAATTTAATTCAATACTCTTTTCAATAGTTAAATATGTAGTTTCAACTAAATTCTAAATATAGGGGTTCATCGTCTGAAGTGATTTTATTCTATTTATTTTTCGTATAGATAGTGGTTCAAGTAGAAGCTTTCTTTGCTAATTCAGTAATATATTCAAAGAATACATCACGTTTTACATCATAAACGACATTTACAGGTCGTCCATCAGCAGTTTCCTCTGTACGTCCTTGGCTTGGTCCGTATGTATGAACAATACTATTAATTGTTTCAGTTTTTGCAAGGTTAGTGTTTCCGACAAGCGCGGTAGTTAGTACATCCCATAAATAGTAGGTAGAGTTCGTTGAGAAGTGAACGAGAGGGGGAACCATTGCATAGCATTGACCAAGGAAATCCATACCAATATACTTTCGTTCTTTTGCCCATTGTTCACGTATGTTTATAGTTAACGGAACTTGGTTTGTACTTTCTAGTGTCACTAAGTCGATTTTAATTTTTGCATCCCATACACGAGCCACTGCTTCAGGGTCCCAAAACGAATTCCACTCAGCTGTTCCATCATGCTCTGGTTCATGTACATTGCCTGCTGTAAGAAATGTACCACCCATCCAAACGAGACGTTCAATTTTATCTTCTATGATGGGAGTTTCATATAATGCACGAGCAAGGTCAGTTAGGGGTCCCGTAAATAATAAAGTTGTTTTTCCTTCCGTTTGTAGAAGCGTTTCTATTAAGTGATGATGTGCAGACTTTGCTGCTACAGGTGTTATAACTTTTCCAGCCTCATTTAAAATTGGTAAAGCATCTACATAAAATGCATGCATCCGCCAGTCTTTTGGAAATGGATTTTTCGCACGGGAATTTGATGCGGCTACTTTAATATATTCTTTGCTGAAGCGATCAATAATTTTGCGACTTGCAGATATTGCTGGTTCCAAATAGCAATCAGCAGGGATAACTGAAACACCTGTAAGTTTGACATTATCCATCTGAAG
Source organism: Bacillus sp. LH1 (assembly GCF_057924895.1). Classification (NCBI taxonomy): domain Bacteria; kingdom Bacillati; phylum Bacillota; class Bacilli; order Caryophanales; family Bacillaceae; genus Bacillus; species Bacillus sp. LH1. The sequence goes on from NZ_CM175007.1 coordinate 2,322,835, forward strand.
TAATAAAAATAGTGAAATTAAATCATCTACACCACCATCATGATTGAAGTACACTTTTTTCATCATTGTAATCTCCATCCTATTTGATTTAGTTAGAAATTAAACATGAATTGAGGAAAAGTCATCAATAATTTCGACTACTTCAATTTCGCCATTAATGAGTAGCTCAGGGAGTTCGTTATTCACATTTCCTTTCCAATATTCTCTAGCTTGTTCCATTTTTTGAGAAAAAGGAATAGCATCTTCTTTCGGTAAAAGATTCCCGTCACCTTCAAAAGAACTTCCGATTACTCGTAGTTTAACAATCTGCAAAACTTCTCGATTGTAAGAATCAAATAATGCTTTCCATTTTAAAGCATCTTCATAGCTTTTAGCAGCATATAAACAAGACAATCTTGATGGATAATCAGGATATTCTTGCAGCCTAACCATTTCCATAATCGTTTCTCTAATGGCTCTAATTGTTTGATCCATGTAATTCATAACTACTGTAGCATTTTCATTCTTTATATGTAATTCTTCATTTGTATAATGTTCTTTTAAAATTTGTATAGAATCTTCACCACTAGAATTTAAATGTTTTCTTTCAAAAAAGAAGTGGAATAGCGTATTAGTTTGATTTTTATTAAATTGAATGCTTTGTCCGATCTTCATTTTTTTCCTTGTTACGATATGATATACGAAAAATCCTTGTTCATTCATGGTTCTCCTCCTAGTAGTAATGTTTAAATGTAGTAATTCAACATTGAAATATATAAAACCTTTATAAGTAAAAGTGAGAATTTGAGTTGAAAGTAAAGAAAATATATGAAAACGTTTTAAATTTGTTCACAAAATGTTCACTTACGAAGAGGTTTCCAATATCGATATAATGACAAAGACTCAAAGAGAAAGGATGATGAATTTTGCCAACAACAAGAAAGGAAAACCTCCAATTTGGTATGATGATGTGCCTTGGGATGGTTATCGTAATGACGTTTTACAATTTACTAACGAATGGATCAGGAGGGCCAATTCATATTAAGGAGATCGCATTAGAACTACTAATTGGATTTATTATTGCGCTATTAATTGAAATATGTATCGTTGGACCTAGTGCGAAAAAAATTGTATTCATGTTGCCATTTGATAAATCGAAAAAAGTAAATATTATTATTGCGATGGCGACAGCTATGGTTATTGGAATGGTTTTCTTCATGTCGTTTTATGGAATGGCAATGATGTATTTTCATAATGGATTACATGGTGAATCTTTTGTTTCAATGTATTTCTCGATTTTTATTAAAAACTTCATTATGGCGTATCCATTACAATTAATTATTATGGGGCCGCTTGTGCGTTTCTTATTTGGAAAGTTTGTTTTGAAGAATAAACCTATTAATGTAGCGTAATTATAATTATTAAAATTATATATAATAATAAAAAGATAAAAATACATCTCAATTATTTTGAGGTGTGTTTTTTTATGGTCATTCGCAGTTATTTTCATACTGATGTGACATTTGTCCTTTTGTTTATATAGGATTATAGCTTTTAATTAAGTCAGAAATAAAGGATGAGGAGATGATTTTTTGAAAGGTATTCTATTTGCTGTTTTTGCGGGGATATTTATAACACTTCAAGGAACCTTTAATGCGAAACTTAGTTCACATATCGGTATATGGTCGACGAGTATTATAACCCATTTAATTGGATTCATTATTGCAACAACTGTATTTTTGTTAAAGAAAGAAGAGAAAGTAACAGATTTAAAGAGTGTGAAAAAAGTATATTTAGCAGCGGGTGCATTTGGTGGATTCATTATTTGCGCAGAAACTATGGCGATATATTCACTAGGAGTTACATTGACAGCTGGCACACTAATGGTTGCTCAATTGTTAACGGCAACAGTTATTGAAATGAAAGGACTGTTTCATATAAAAAAGATACAGATGGAGAGATATCATATTGTGGGAACAATAGTAATGATTATAGGTATTGTTGTATTTAATATGTAAATGAAAGGAGGAAATGAATATGGAGAATAGATCAAGTTTAATTACGCATTATTTGAAAATCAATAAAACGCTCGAGGTTTTTTCAGAAATAGATACAGCATATTTTCAATTAAATCACTTTGAAAAAGGCGAGCTTATTTGCAATATAGATGACGAAATGGATCGTTTATATTTTGTTGTTAAAGGGAAAGTAAAAGTTTATACGATTACACCTGAAGGGAAGAAATTAATTCTTCGCTTTATCAATCCATTGGCCATTGTTGGTGATATTGAACTAATTCAAAATAGCAAAGCACATAATGTCGTTGAGGCTTGTTCAGATGTTGTAGCAATCTCTATTTCTAATACGGTTATTAGAAACAAGTTATTACATGATCCTATATTTATGAAGTTCTTGCTTGAAAACATTGCCAACACGTTAAAAATATCGACTCGTTTTACTGCTCTTAATTTACTTTATCCTGTAGAAGTACGTGTAGCTAGTTATTTGCTTTCAATTTCAACAGATAGTAACGGGAATATGTATAAAGGGGATTTGGATGCAACTTCAGTAACGAGTATTGCAGATTTTATAGGGGTAAGTTATAGGCACGTAATTCGGGTATTACAAAGATTTTATAATGAAAAACTAATTGAAAAGAGTAATGGAGTTATTGTAATTAAAGATTTTTCTAGAATGAAGGAAGTCGCTAAAGATAATATATATGAGCAATGAAAGGGAGAGGAAGATTTTGATTGGATTTAGTTTAGCTATATTAGCAGGAATATTAATTAGCGTACAATCTGTTTTTAATGCAAAAGTAAATGAAAATGTAGGACAGTGGTTAACAACTACATGTGTCCTTGGAATAGGTCTCATTAGTTCTATTCTATTTTATATCATTACAGAAAACAGTATTAGCATTAAAGTGTATACTGCAAATTATTTGTTTTATGTAAGTGGACTGTTTGGCATCGGGTTAATTATTTGTATAATGGGTGCAATAAAGAGTTTAGGTCCAGCATATACGGTGCTAATTAGTCTTATTACTCAATTGGTCGTTGCGTTATGCATTGATACATTCGGATTATTTGGAATGGAGAGTGTTCCATTACAAGTAAATAAGTTAGTTGGTATAGGCTTATTAATTGTGGGAGTAGGAATTTTTAAAAATCTATTTTTGAATAAGAAAGCTATTCTTATAAATGAGGATAGTGTCTAAAGAATATAAAGGGAAAAAGTGTAAATGGTCAGAACTTATATATTTAGATAGTAATAAGTGAGCGATGAGGAGAGAAGATAAATGAATCAGTTAATGTTGCAAGATGGTATACACTATTTGAAAATCAATGGGATTATGCATTGGTGTAAAGTTGCAGGGACAGCTCATAATACAGTCCCTCTTATTATAGTACATGGTGGTCCAGGTGGTAATCATTATGTATTCGAAAGAACGCTTGGTTTGAAGTTAGAAGGAAATATGACTGTAGTTTATTACGAACAAAGAGGTTGCGGACGAAGTGAGGCACCACAAGATGACGGTGAGTACTCAATCAATACTCTAGTCGAAGATTTAGAGGAATTAAGAAAGCAATTACATGTAGAGAAGATAAATTTGTTAGGCTACTCTTTTGGTGGACAACTTTGTTTAGAGTATGCTTTGAAATATTCGAAAAATGTTGAACGAATGGTATTACAAGCACCATCGTTAGATGATTTTAATGATATGTATACTGTGCAGATAGAAGGTTTTCTACAAGTAACGAAAGGGGAAATGAAAGAACAAATATTGAAAATAAGTAAGTCGAAAATTGCGCTAAAAGAAAAATATAATCAAGTTTGGAGTATAGTTGATACAGAAAATGTAGATCGACTATTGTTTAAAAATGAAGAATTTGCAAAGCTAAATCGGAGTCTTTGGGAGGAAAGTCAGTTAAGTAATACAGGGAAGATGAGCAAAGTTATTTTTGGAACAAAAGCATCTTTACCGCTTATTGAGCGTATTAAAGGTTTAGAAATTGATACGTGTGTCATAGTTGGAGCGCATGACTATAACACGGGTGTAGGAATGAGTTATAGAATAACGAGACAATTGAAAAATGGTAAACTTGTTATATTTGAAAATAGTGGACATTTCCCAGATATCGAGGAGATGGATAAAGTCTGTGAAACGATTATTGAGTTTTTGGAACAAAAGGGGGATATTAAGGTCGAACCGAATTAATAGAGTTGAATTGGCTATTGGGATATTAAATCATGTAATATGCTAATTGTTTACTTGTAATTGAGGAAGAATCAATTAGTGTATTTGGAAAATAAGTAAAAAAGATCTCGTAAGGTGGAGGTCTTTTTTACTTATTATTTAATATTTTGAACTTATATGAACTGAAGTAGAAGAGTATGATAAGCACTTTCAGGGAACGAGAATATAACCGAAAATAAAATATTACTAAACATATATAACTAATGAATACAATGTCTTTTTCAGTTATTAAGTTGTAAATCATTTTATGATAAAATCTTTTACATAATTTAATAAAGGGGTAGTATTCAATGGGTTATTTCTCAAATGGTTTATTAGTTTTGTTTGTGCTAATCGTATGCAGTTGTATATTTTTTGGTTAATAATATAATGAGAGTCTTATATAAAAGAAGTTATCTTAAGTGAGGTAACTTCTTTTTATTTTATATTGAGAAGGAATTCTATCTTTCTTATTGAAGTTTGTTCTAGTTATTTTTACATCGATCAGATTTGTGTAAAGGGAATTTTATGAAATATAAACAAGCCAGAGAATAGGGAGTATTTACATGGAAAATAGTATACGCTACACAAGTGAACATCCTACAGATTTTAATGGATTATTATCCTTATACGAATCTTTAGGATGGAATTCTCTTAAATTAACGGTTAACGAGTTAGAACGAATGTGTAAGCAAAGTTGGTATGCAATTTATGTTTTTGATGATAAGAGGTTAGTAGGGATGGGGCGTGTCATATCAGATGGAGTCATAACAGGCATTATTTGTGGAGTTGGTGTATTGCCAAAATATCAGTCTAGTGGCATCGGAAAAGAAATAGTGAAACGATTAATCCAACACTGTGAACAAAACAAGGTTATTCCACAACTTATGTGTGTAGAAAAATTGCAATCTTACTATGAATCTATAGGGTTTGAAGCATTCTCTATTGGGATGACAAAACATATTATAAGATAGAGGTGCTTTATCCCGCTATTTGCCGAGTAGTAAAAGCCCCACGGATTAAAGTTTCACTTTATATTTTCAGTTTACTCGTACATATTTTCAAACTTCAACATAAAGGAGAATGGCTGTATGGAGATTGCTAAAGGGATAGAAATGTTACAACTTGAATTTCAAGAATTTGTTATTCATCCAATTCTTTTATGGGATGATGAAATGGCAGTATTAATAGATACGGGTTTCCCAGGACAAATTGAAGATATACAAGTAGAGATGGAAAAGGTTGGGGTATCATTTGATAAGTTAAAAGTCGTGATTTTGACGCATCAGGATATTGATCATATAGGTAGTCTTCCGGAGTTGTTGCAGCGCTGTCGAAGTAATATTAAAGTTTATGCGCACGAACTAGATAAGCCATATATCGAGGGGGATTTACCTTTATTGAAGGAAGGAAATGTAGAGAACCGACCAAAAGGAAAAGTGAGTGATACTATGATTGACGGGCAAGAACTTCCGTATTGCGGTGGAATACTAATTCTTCATACTCCAGGGCATACCCCGGGTCATATTAGTTTATATTTGAAACAAAGTAAAATTCTTGTTGCAGGAGACTCTATGTATAGTGTGAATGGGATGTTAGGAGGAATTCACGCCCCAACAACTATAAATATTAAGGAAGCACAGCAGTCTTTGAAGAAGTATTTAAATCTAGATATTGAATCTGTAGTTTGTTACCATGGGGGATTAAGTAAGGGGAATATAAAGATTCAACTTCAAAATTTATAAAAGTCGAAGATAATAATTTTTAGATAATGGATGCTAAATTATAAAAAAACATGTTTGAAAAAAATTCAAACATGCTTTTTTATTAAAGGAAATCTGTTTAATATGAATGACCTAATCCGTTCCAATAAAAAGAAACGATTTCTTGTGCTAATTCATCTATATTTGCAAGAATAGGATTGTGATTTTCATCTTTAAAATTCCCAATAGATAATAAAGATACGAAAGCATGAGCCGCAAATTTAGCGTTTCCTTTCGGAATTTCTCCGATGTGCATAGCATTATCGAGTGCTTTTTCTAGTACTTCATACATATTATCTTCAGCATTTTTTAATTGTTTCAATTGTTCTTCAGATAACGACAGTTTTGCATCTTTCATAAAATTTTTCATATCAATATCCATCGTTGCGTGTAAGTAAACTTTAGCGAAGTCTAATAATCTTTCTTCTAAAGTTTTGTTTGTAGAGAGTATTTGAGACATATTCTCACGTATACGTACCATCATTTCGATCATAGTAGCGGTAAATAAATCGGCTTTTGTTGAATAGTAATAGTAGACAGTTGCTTTCGTAACACCACAAACTTTTGCGACCTCATCCATAGAAACGACTTGATAATTTTGTGTAAGAAATAAGCGGGTTGCTACTTCTAAAATGTTTTCTTTTGTAGATTTTGTATTTTTATTTTGACGCGGCCTTCCGAGAGGACGTTGTTTTTGTTCCAAATACATTCGCTCCTGACATTTATGATTGAGATAATTATAACATAATTTTCAATCATTCTTGATTAATTAACCGACCAGTATATATAATTAATAATGGAGGAAAAAAGGAAGGTGGGTTTTTATGAAAAAGCACCCGTTACATATGTTAGGGAGGCTTGTAGCAGGGAGAAATACGCAATGGATCACTTTATCGGTATGGATTCTTATTACATTATTACTTTCATTTACGTTACCACAAGTAAATAGTACGAAAGAACCGAACCCGAAAAATTTACCCGAAACAGCTATGTCGCAGCAAGCGGAAGCACTTATGAAAAAAGAGTTTCCGAATAATGCAGGGAATCCTTTATTAGTAGTATGGTATAGAGATGGTGGATTACAGTCACAGGATTATAAACTCATACAAGATGTCTATAAAGAGTTAAAATCTAGTCCTTTAAAAGAACAATCAACGTTACCACCATTTGATACAATTCCAGAGCAAGTATTATCAAAAAGTGCGTCAAAAGATGGTACATCATTTGTTACACCGGTATTTTTTAATAAATCTGCTGGTACGGATATATTAAAAGGAAATCTTGAAGAGTTTAGAAAAATAGTGAATAGTAAGGTGGATGAAGATCCATTTAAACAAAAAATAAGTGAATCTGGTTTACATGTTCGATTATCAGGACCTGTAGGTATTCAAACGGATGCAGTTAGTTTATTTAGTCAAGCAGATGTGAAATTGTTAGTGGCTACTGTACTACTAGTGTTAGTTTTGTTAATTTTACTGTATCGTTCACCAATTTTAGCGATTTTACCTATACTTGTTGTTGGCTTTGCATACGGTATTATTAGTCCTACACTCGGTTTTTTAGCTGATCACGGATGGATTAAAGTAGATGCCCAAGCGATATCAATTATGACAGTATTATTGTTTGGCGCTGGAACGGACTATTGTCTATTTTTAATTTCGAGATATAGAGAGTACTTGTTAGAAGAAGAAAGTAAATATAAAGCATTGCAACTTGCGATTAAAGCATCTGGCGGTGCAATAATAATGAGTGCGTTAACTGTTGTACTTGGATTAGGAACATTACTACTTGCTCATTATGGTGCCTTTCATCGATTTGCAGTACCATTTAGTGTTGCTGTATTTATAATGGGAATCGCGGCTTTAACGATTTTACCAGCACTATTATTAATTTTCGGTAGAATTGCATTTTTCCCGTTTATACCGAGAACAAATTCAATGAATGAGGAGTTTGCAAGAAAGAAAAAGAGGGCTGTAAAAGTTAAAAAATCAAAAGGCTCCTTTAGTAAAAAACTTGGAGATATTGTAGTACGAAGACCATGGACAATAATTATGCTAACTGTATTTGTATTAGGCGGATTGGCTTCATTCGTACCACGTATTCAATACACATATGACTTATTAGAGTCGTTTCCAAAGGATATGCCTTCTCGTGAAGGGTTTACGTTAATTAGTGATCATTTCTCAGCTGGTGAACTAGCACCAATAAAAGTTGTTGTTGATACGAAAGGAAAAGAGCTTCCTATTAAACAAGAACTAGAGAAATTTTCTTTCGTAAATACAGTAAAAGAGCCAAAAGAGGGAAAAGAAAATAAGCAAATACAAATGTATGAAGTTTCTTTAGCGGAAAATCCATACTCAATTGAAGCGTTAGATCAAATTCCTAAATTGAAAAGCAGTGTAGAAAAAGTATTAAAAGATGCTGGGATTAGTAATGCTGAAGAGCAATTGTGGATTGGTGGAGAAACAGCTTCATTATATGATACAAAGCAAATTACTGAACGTGATGAATCAGTAATTATTCCAGTAATGATTAGCATTATCGCTTTACTATTACTTGTCTATTTACAATCGGTTGTTGCAATGGTTTATTTAATTGTAACTGTTGTCTTATCATTCTTCTCAGCGTTAGGAGCAGGATGGATATTACTTCATTACGGTATGGGAGCGCCGGCCATTCAAGGTGCGATACCGTTGTACGCATTCGTATTTTTAGTTGCTTTAGGTGAAGATTATAATATCTTTATGGTTTCAGAAATATGGAAAAACAGAAAGACACAAAATCACTTGGATGCAGTAAAAAATGGTGTAATACAAACAGGTAGTGTTATTACATCGGCAGGTTTAATTTTAGCAGGAACTTTTGCAGTGTTAGGTACACTTCCAATTCAAGTATTAGTTCAATTTGGTATTGTAACTGCAATTGGCGTATTACTAGATACATTTATCGTAAGACCGTTACTTGTACCCGCAATTACAGTTGTGTTAGGCCGATTTGCTTTTTGGCCAGGTAAACTTTCAAGAAAGAGTGAAGAAATACAAAAGGTGGATGCATAGTTAAAAAAGCCAAGGATATTTTCCTTGGCTTTTTTCAATGTAGTTAATTAATTTTTTGAAGTTAAATCATCAGCTGCAGCGTGATCAGCATCTTCAATTGTTGTTTCGGGCATTCCGTATAAGCCGTTCATTGCTTGTTCTTCGATAGTAAGATTTGCAGTATTATTATTTTGAATAGATGTAGTGTTTTCAGTAACATTTTCTTTTTTATTCATATTTTTGTTATTCATGTATGTATCCTCCAAATTTCATTTGATTTATCTATAGTATGTGGATGGATTTCCAGAAATATGTGAATTGATTCTTACATAATGAATTACTAGAAGGGATTCCAAATAGAACGAGTGTTTTAACAACACAAATAAACAATGAAAAAGCACGTTCGTTATATGAAAGATTAGATTGGGTAAATGTATTAGAACCATTTCATTCAAGTAAAAATGATGTTCCATATGTAATAATGGGAAAAGCATTAAAAACAAAAGTGAATTGATAATTATGCCATTCACAAAAATGGTTGGTTTGTAATAATGAAGGGGAAAACGAAAATGACGAAAATATCTATAGAAAAAGCTACAATTTTAGATGCTGAGAAATTAACAGAAATAATGAAAAGAACATTTGATGCAGAAGCAAAACAATGGCTATACGGCCAAGATGATGTCATTGATTATAACATTCAACCGCCAGGATATTCTTCAGTTGAAATGATGGAATATTCCATTGAAGAATTGGATTCTTTCAAAGTTGTAATGGATAAAGAAATAATCGGAGGGATAATAGTTACGATTTCTGGTAAGTCGTACGGTCGAATTGATCGTATTTTTGTAGATCCTGTTTATCAAGGAAAAGGAATTGGATCACATGTTATGAAATTAATAGAAAAGGAATATCCGAACATAAAGATTTGGGATCTCGAAACACCTAGTAGACAAATTAACAATCATCACTTTTATAAAAAGATGGGTTACCAAATGATTTTTGAATCGGAAGATGAGTATTGTTACGTGAAAAGAATAAAAACAAGCTCAAACAAAGCCAGTGTAGTTACAAATAAAGATATGAAAAATAGTCAATACGAAAACTGTAATTTAGCAAATACAGAGTATTATCAAGTGAATTTAAAAAACAGTTCATTTGTTGGTAGCAATATAATGAATATGAATATGAGTAATTGTAATGTAAGTCAATCCAAGTTTAGAAATATAAATTTTAGAAGGTCATCATATGCAGATTTAAATCTTTCTGGCAGTAAATTTAATTTGGTGACTTTAGGTGGAGTGCAATTTAAAAATACAAGTCTCGGAGATGAGAAGGAACCTATTGTATTCGATAAATGTGATTTGGAATGTAGCACTATAAGTAATAGTAATCTGAAAAATATTGAAATAGAAAATTGTGATATAGTCGGCATGAAACTAAATGGTATTTTGATTGAAAATTTGCTTGATTTATATAACAAGGTGAAAAGTTAACCAAATCCATATCATATATCTTTATAATCTTTTTGGAAATTAAGTATTATATCGAAATAATTATGTAAAAATGACATAAAGAAATCCGGGCGAGAAGGTCATTCGTGAACGTTTCTAGAATACACACAAATATATTGTTATTTATATGGAGGAGAGAAAGATGGGAATCAACGTTAGAGCAGTAGAAATACAAGATGCTAGAGCAATTCATCGTATATGTATACAGGATGATGTTTTACCGTATATGGTTTTCTTACCTAGCATGCGTGTAGAGGCTATGGAAAATAGAATTCGAAATTTAGCACCAAATCAATTTGAATTTGTTGCAGAATATGATGGAGAAGTTGTTGGGTTTGTAGGTTTAACACAAAGTCCGGGCCGAAGATCTCATTCAGGCGATTTATTCATTGGGGTAGACAGTGAATATCATAATAAAGGAATTGGGAGAGCACTTCTTACGAAGATGCTTGATTTGGCTGATAATTGGTTAATGTTAGAGAGAGTAGAACTAGGTGTGTTAGAAACGAATCCAAAAGCAAAAGCTTTATATGAAAAATTTGGATTTGTAGAAGAGGGAGTAAAGATAGGGAATTTGAAAGCTCATGGAAAGTTTATTAATGAAATTATGATGAGTCGTTTTAGACCGAATGGTTTAATTGTACATAATGAATAGTTAAAAGCATGACAGTATACTGTCATGCTTTTTTATTAGAACTTGGCTGCAATAAAAATAATACTAAACCAATAAAAATAACGGTAATTCCTAGTCCTTGTTGTAAAGAAATGGTCTCATGTAATATAAAGTACGCTAGTATACAAGTGCCAATTGTTTCACCTAAAATACTCATTGAAATTACAGTAGCACTCATCCATTTTAATAACCAATTAAAAATGGTTTGTCCTAAAATTGTAGCAATGAAAGCTAATCCAATAAAGCACAACCAAGTTTGTGTAGAGTAATGGATGAAAGATTCTTGTTGCGTGAAAGCAAATATGCCAAGAAAGCCAGCACTACTTCCATAACTAATTACTGAATAGGGTATAAGTGACAAATCTTTACGAACGTGTTGGCTAATGAAAAAATAAGCAGTAATGATACCGGCAGCAATAAATGCTAAAATATCTCCATATAAAGCTTCTCCACTAATTTGGAAATCTTGCCAGCCAATGATGATACTACCTGAAATAGCGATGAGGCAACCAATAACCGCTCCTTTCGTAAATCTTTCCTTAAATAAAAAATAACCACCAATCATTGAGAACAAAGGTTGTAACGTTACGATAACTGTAGAGCTTGCTACAGAAGTATATTGTAATGATTCAAACCATAGTACATAATGTGCAGCTAAAAATAGCCCAGATATGAATCCGAATGTCCATTGTTTTTTCGTTAAAGTTTTTAGCTCATTTCGACTATTTTTATTAAATAGTAATAACGGTAACAGGATCAGTGTGGCAAAGAATAATCGGTAAAAAGCAATGATTGTCGCAGGAGCATCTGCCAATTTTACAAAAATAGCTGAAGTTGATAAGGCGAATACACCAAAAAATAAGATGAAATATGAAAGAATAGGTGATTTCAAAGTTTGTCCCTCCTATAGAGTGTTTATTATAATAAACTTAATACGATATAATGTACAAAGGTAAGTATATAAGTCCCGGAGATAATAGGAAAGGATTATTTGCCTTTGTTTAGTATGTCAGCACAAAGACAATGAAATATGCATTATGATGGATGAAAGGAAGTTTTACTATGATACATGATAGGCTTGGACAAACAGTATTAAGTTATCGTAAGAAAAATAATATGACAATTCGTGAATTCGCTGATTATGCAGGAATTAGTACATCACTAATTAGCCAAATTGAAAGAGGACATGCTAATCCTTCTTTAAATGTTTTGGAGTTAATTGCAAAAGCATTAAATGTACCGCTGTTTACACTTTTTATTAACGATATCGATACAGATTCGCTCATTTCTAAGAAAAAAGATCGAAAAAAAGTATATCGGGAAAACAATGATCACATTGTATATGATGTATTAACACCTGATTTTATGAAAGCACGTATTGAAATGTTAATGATGGATTTAAATAAACGAGCAAACACAACAGAAAGCCATTATTCCCATGAAGATAAGGAAGAGATTGCTGTTATTATGAAAGGGGAAGTGTATGTGGAATTGGAGGGAAAAGAATATTTTTTAGAAGAAGGCGATGTTGTACGTATTCCACCGAATGTGAAGCATCGATTTTTGAATAAAAGTGATGAATCGAATCACATTTTATTTGTACTGACACCATCTTTAGGATGAAAATATAGTGATTTTTAATAGGGGAGAAAGAAAATGGAAAAAAGTATTTTGAAAGGCGGTCTTTCAATTATTTCTCAATGTAAAAAAGAAACAAATGATATTTGGCATGCACATTTTGGAGCAGCTGCAATTGCTAGTTATTTTTTTATGAAAGATAATAATATTGATGAAGAAACAGCTCGTAATATGTATTCGCAAACAAGGATGATGCTGAACAAGAAAAAAATTGGTGAGATGATTGATGATAAAAAAGAAATAGATTTTAAAATTGCGGAAAATATGATTATAAAATCTTTAGAACAAACGATTGATGAGCTTCATTGGGTGGGGCATAACGTCATTTATGCGTCATTAAGTTTATTAGCTATGAAAGAGCTACAAAAATGGGGTGATAATCAAGCAATTGAAGGGATTACTACTCTTATTTTATCATTTCGAAAAACAATTCCAGGTAGATCGTGGATTGGTTATACGACGAAAGAAGTAAAACAATTAAGTTTTGAAGAGGAGATACAAAGTGAATTGAGTAATCCAACACAAGTATCTCAGTTCATTTTAAATGAGTTATCGAAATTTAATAGTATTTATCGAGCGGAATCACATCATGATTTAATTGGGCATTTGCTTACATACTCCCACGCAATTAATATAATGTACGATTTAGGACATATAGATATATTTCAACGAGGGATACGTCCGCTGTTAAAACTAGTATACGTACTAAGAGCTAGCCAAAAGCTCAAGCTGAATACGGAAATAACTTTACACTCACCTATAGATCGATTACCTTTAATTCAATCTAAACGTGCAAATATTTTACCAACTGAAAATATATTTTGGATAAAAGACTATAGTGAATTCGATTGGGATTTTGGTCATGTATTTAAATTCTCATATAGTTATTTTAATCATATACAGAGAGCTCCAAATTATAAAGATATCACATTAGAAAAATTCCGTTATGTTATTCATTCTTAATGAACGTTAATGATCTGTAAAAGGATGTTTAATCTAGTTTCTTTTTTTGTTAGTAGTATATTATTTTTTCAAATATGTAAGATTTTACATGCGTATTTTACTTTTACTAATTATGTAAGTAGGCTATACTGAAATACATACATTTTATTTTTGGAGAGATGTAAAACGACATGGAACTAGCGAAATTGGAAAAAGTAATTGAAATAAAAAAAGAAGAACTTTTATATTTAGTATCGGATTATGGAATTCAACATGAAAAAGTATTGGCATTGAGTCAAGAACTAGACAAATTAATCAATTACTTTATGTTTTTAAAATAAAGAGAACTATGACGGGGTTTGTAAATGTTATAGTTCTTTTTTATTAGGTAATTTGAAAATATATTAAAATATATTGTCTAATTTCTTACAGAATGCGCAACTTGCTAGTCGAATATAAGGACTTTTGGTTATAATAAAAAGGAATTATTAATTGTATCGGTTAGGAGCGCAGCACATATGAAAACAGTTGTTGTTATCGGTGGAGGTATAACGGGACTTTCTACTATGTTTTATTTAGAAAAATTAAAAAAGGATTATAATATCGATTTAAATTTAATTCTTATTGAGAAAGAAGAGTATTTAGGTGGTAAAATCCATAGTGTGGAAGAAAAGGATTTCATTATGGAGTCAGGAGCGGATTCAATCGTTGCTCGTAATGAACACGTTATGCCACTTGTAAAAGATTTAAATTTAGAAAATGAAATGGTATATAATGAAACGGGTATTTCTTACATATATTCTGAAAACATGTTACATCCGATTCCTTCTGATACTATATTTGGGATACCGATGAGCGCCCAGTCGTTGTTTAGCAGTACGCTAGTCTCAACGAAGGGGAAAATCGTAGCTTTAAAAGATTTCATAACGAAAAATAAAGAGTTTACGAAAGATACATCACTTGCTTTATTTTTAGAAAGCTTTTTAGGGAAAGAGTTAGTGGAAAGACAAATTGCTCCTGTGCTTTCAGGTGTATATTCTGGTAAATTGAATGAGCTTACAATGGCATCTACATTACCGTATTTACTGGATTATAAAAATAAGTATGGAAGTATTATTAAAGGTTTTGAAGAGAATAAAAAACAATTTCAATCAGCAGGAAATAAAAAATTCGTATCATTTAAAGGTGGACTATCTACGATAATTAATCGCTTAGAAGAAGTGCTGACTGAAACTGTCGTAAAAAAAGGTGCTATAACGACGGCTGTAAGTAAACAAAAAGATCGATATGAGATTTCTTTTGCAAATCATGAAACAATACAAGCTGATTATGTTGTTTTAGCAGCTCCACATGATATTGCACAAACTTTATTACAGTCTAATGAGTTAAATGAGCAGTTTAATACATTTAAAAACTCATCTCTTATAAGTATTTATTTAGGATTTGACATACTAGATGAACAACTACCAGCTGATGGTACGGGGTTTATTGTAACGGAAAACAGTGATTTACATTGTGATGCTTGTACATGGACAAGTCGAAAGTGGAAACATACATCGGGTAAACAAAAATTATTAGTTAGAATGTTTTATAAGAGTACCAATCCGGTATATGAAACAATCAAGAATTACAGTGAAGAAGAATTAGTACGAGTCGCTTTATATGATATTGAAAAGAGTCTCGGAATTAAAGGTGAACCAGAAGTAGTTGAAGTTACAAATTGGAAAGATTTAATGCCGAAATATCATTTAGAACATAATCAAGCGGTTCAAGCATTACAAGAAAAAATGACGAATCTTTATCCAAATGTATATTTAGCTGGTGCCTCATATTATGGTGTTGGAATTGGTGCGTGTATTGGAAATGGAAAGAATATAGCCAATGAAATAATGGATACATTAAATAAATAATACTGTAGAATAAATAAAAACTGTCCCTTCAGCAAAATGGAGGAACAGTTTTTATTTATTTTATTTGAATGGAAATTGTATTGTTTTTTGCATTGTTTTCTTTTATTGTTAATATTATTTCTCCAGACTCTTTAAATGAATACGGTGATAGTTGATAAATATCTTTTATATCAAGTTTTTCTTGTAATTTATTTACCGGTATTGATACGATATTTGGCTTCCATGTTTCTTGTTTTCCTGAAGGATATTCTATAAGTATTACCGGATTTTTTAACTTTATTGTTTTCCAAGAGACGAAATATAGTTGTACTTCTGTATCTTTTTTTAATAATTCTTCGGAGAAATAACCGAATTCGCCTACATTACCGAAAACAGTATAGTTTTGATTTTTTAATTTAATATCTAAATAACTAGGTTGATATGTTACTGCATGATAAGTCCCATATGAAAGTGAGAGTATGGCAGCGATTAAAATACCGATTGAAAATGTCTTAAAGCTATTGCCTTTAAAGCTAGTCATCATGAATGAGTTTGGTGTGAATTTTTTTGCGAATAAAAAAATAAGTAATATGAGTAAGAGGGGTAAGCCGATGAATATATACATAGATTTTTACACCTCCATAGCGTAAAATGGATTAACTATATTTTACCATAAATGTATGGGTTAGGGTGGTTATTTAGAAGGAAAAAATGAAGGAACAAATTCTTTACAGTTCTTGATAATTTAAAATTTGATTTATGGAAATTATAGCGTGATGTTTGAGTCGCAATCAGAAGGTATCCAATTCGTGTATATAGAATAAAGAGGGAATGCGCCATTAGAAATGTTTGACTTATGGAACAATAAGGACTTTACTAATTATACATATTTTTTCTGATATAATGAATGAGTAGAGAGAAAGGAGTGATCCTATGGCATTTCCTATATTAGAAACAGAACGCTTACGTTTAGTTGAAATAGAACAATCTTATTGTCAAAAAATATATGAAATCTTTTCATTGGATGAAGTGACGTGTTATTACGGTATGAATTCTTTTACGGAGTTTGGACAAGCTTCACGTATGATCGAATCTTTTTCAAAAAATTACTTTGAGAAAAAGGCAATACGATGGGGAATTGTGTTAAAAGAAACGAACGTTTTAATAGGAACAATTGGACTAAACAATTTACAATTATGGAGTAAACGATCTGAGATTGGATATGATCTGCATCCTCGTTATTGGGGAAATGGTTACGCTTCGGAAGCAGCTCGAGAAATTATTGATTATGGATTTAAAGATTTAGGTTTGTTTAGAATTGGAGCTATTACATATCCTGAAAATGATACTTCTTGTAGAATGTTATCTAAAATTGGCTTCCAAAAGGAAGGTCTATTGCGTGGATATATTCATCAAGGAAATAAGCAACACGATGCATTATTGTATTCTATAGTACGAACTGATATTGAGAACATAAATTTATAATAAAAAAAACCTCTTAATTAAAAGAGGTTTTTTTTATTATAAATTAACCTAATTTAGGTAATAAACGTTCTCCGCTTTTCATGCTACTTTTACATAAAGGGCATTTAGGCTCTTCTTCAAATGAAAAGTTCTTTCTCATCCATCCTAAACAATCCTCTGATTCACATTCCCAAACAGGGGTTTGTTCTGGTGGTACTTCTGCTACATCGTTCTTTCGATTGCGATACATGTAACCACTCCTTTTATGTAAAAAATTTTAGTTATATATTAAAAAGGTTGTTAACCTTGCTGGTAACAACCTTTTTATTGTTTGAATTATAGCTTTACAACGTTTTTAGCTTGAGGTCCGCGGTTACCTTCTTCAACTTCGAAACTAACTTCTTGACCTTCGTCAAGAGACTTGAAGCCGTCGCCAGTGATAGCTGAGAAGTGAACGAATACATCGTTACCGTCTGCAACTTCGATGAAACCGAAACCTTTTTCGCTGTTAAACCATTTTACTTTACCTGTTAATGTCATGGTAATGCCTCCTAAAAGTAGAAAAATTACAATATGATCGGCCTTATTTGAATGAAAATAAAAGTTCACATATTATCAAAAACCCATAAGGAGTACAAAATGTCCCTGATTGATACTTGATAATATGCAAAGAAAATATAGTGTTAAATTGACCTTAATTACTATCTTACAACAAATGGTTGGAAATAGCAAGTGCTGGTAATACCACTGAGTAATCTGGGTGATAATAGTAAAGGCACAAAGGCACCTCTTTTATTTATATATTATTCCTAATTTGGATTTATTCCAAACAAAAATCATTTATATGAAAAAATAAGTTTAAATAAAAGGCTAAATATTATTTTAATATTGCTGATGAGTACCATAATTAGGAGGATAAAATATTGCAAAATAAACAATTTAAAATAATTGAAGCAGCAAAAGAAGGAAGAAGAAAAGTTCATCCTGTTTTTGCTGTCATACTCGCGATTATATTTTTAACTTTAGGTGAATTATTTATGTTGTTTATGCTGATTTTACCGAAAGCAGAAACAACTTTTATGAAGGCGATTTATAGCGACATTGAGATGATATTAATGTTTGGCGGCGCAATATTTTTTGTGTTTTTATGGATTAGATTTGTAGAGAAAAGATCATTTTCATCCATTGGTTTTTGGAGAAATCAATGGATAAGAAAATATTTGAGAGGTACATTAATAGGATTTGTTTTCATTTCAATACCAGTCATGCTACTTTTATTAACTGGAAATGTACAACTACAAATGCAACACATTACACCAACCGCTATACTTGGAATTGTGGGATCTTTAGTTGCTTTTTTAATACAAGGTGCAACAGAAGAAATTGTTGTTCGGGGTTGGTTATTTCCAGTTCTTTCTGTTAGAAGCCGTATATGGATCGGTATTGTTGTAACTTCATTTTTATTTGGTTTTCTTCATTTACTAAATCCAGGTATTACAATTCTTTCAATATCGAATATAATATTAGTTGGTGTGTTTGCAGCTTTTTACGTTTTGAAAGATAGTAGTCTTTGGGGGATATGCGCATGGCATTCCATTTGGAATTGGGCACAATATAACGTATTTGGTTTTGCGGTTAGTGGAATGACAATGTATTCTACACCACTTTTTAAACCTGTAACAACTGGATCGGAATTCCTTCATGGAGGCTCGTTCGGAATTGAAGGTAGTATCATTACAACAATCATGCTCACTATCGCTTCAATTGTTTTATGGAGAAAGTTATGGGGAAGAAAAGCGAAACAACGAAATTTTAGTTAATGAAAGCGGGGGAAACTATGGGGATAATAGCATTTGAGGGAGCAAGCGCTGTTGGTAAAAGTACCACGTGCTGTGAATTAGAAAAGAATTATGGTGCTTATATAATACCTGAAGTGAATTCTTTATTTGAAAGGCCAAAAAATGAACATAGAACATGGTATTTTGAAAAACAAGTTGAGCGCTGGAATATAGCTGTTCAGAAGTCAGAGCAATATGAATTAGTAATACTCGATGGGGATATATATCAACCACTTAGTTATAATTGGTGCTTTCATTTTGATATATTTAATCAGCCATTATCTTTAATAGAAAATTTTTATAAAGAAAAGATGATAAATAGGGAAATTGGTTTTCCGGATCAATATTTTTATTTATATACGAACGATGAAGAACTTAGAAAGCGGAAAGTATCTGATGAGACGAAAAGAAGAAGAAACTTTGAAAAACATTTACATATATCAAAATCGTTTCAGCGTTATTATGAAAATTTAAATACTGTTACAGATGGGTATTGTAAATTAATTGAGGCGAAAAGTGTAAGAAATAATGAATTAGAAATAGTGAGAAACTCAAAAAATTTGAATGTGTGTGAAGAAAGACGCTTTGATGTTTCGAGGTTAGATGCTATTACGAAGTGGTTAAAAGAAAATCGTGCATAAAGTAAAAACAACGAGTGTTGTAGAACGCGCTCGTTGTTTTTTTTGTTTCTTTATAAATATAAAGGAAAAATTTGTAGAATATTTTCATTATTTAACAGAATAATCTTTCAATTTTAAAGAAAAAGAAATACAATATGAGGAAGTATATATAAATAATATGATAGGGGATGCGATGCGATATTTTGAATGAAGTAACAGTTTTTATATAAGAAATAATTAGGTAGTCAGAACAGAGATATTTGGGAGGAAACAAGCGAGATGAAAACATTTTTGAAAATAATAGGTGTTATAGCTGGTATGGCGGTAATCGGAGTAGGTTTAACATATGGTATGCTGCATTATTTAAATAATAGTAAACCAGCTGCGAAAAAGGCATCACCAGCTGCTCCAGCAGTAGAAGTATTAGCTGATAGTAACGTAAAAGCAGAAGATGCAAAGCTTTTAGAAAATGGCAATTATTCATTGCCAAATAGTGGTTTTAATAAAAATTTTAAATGGACAGATGAGAACATACAGACAGCATTACATGAAATGGCACATCAAAAAGCGAAAGCTGATCAAAAGTGGGGCTATATTTTTATTACACAAGAGCGGATTGAAAGCTTAATTGATATTGTAAAGAGTAATGATCTTGTGCAGGGAAGTACATATGTAGAAATTTTAGAACGATGGAAACAAGGAAAATATGAAAAGGTTGATGGGGATCACAATAAGATTTGGAAATTACAAAGTGGGAATTTAGGAGAAGGAAAAGGAGTAATGTCGGAAGCTGAGCAAAAAGAATTAATTAATCAAGTGTTTATGAACAAAGGTACATATTCAGGTAGTAAATTAATTGCAGGTGGCGGACAGACTAATAAATAATATACTAATTAATGTAAGAGAGTAATTGCTTATTAGGCAATTACTCTTTTTAAATGTACTTCTTAATATCTTAATCTCGTTCAAGTAAGGAAAGAAACGACTGTAACACCGGGGAAATCCATCTGGATTTATGATAGATTACATGACTTTGAATAACTGTTGGAGTTTCGATAGGCTGAAAACATAGTTGTTCTTTTTGACAACTTTCCTGTACAACGATATAAGGAAGAATTGAAATGCCTAACTCACACATGACGGATTGTTTAATGACTTCAACATTGGAAGTTTCAAATGTTTTAGCTGGAATATTTCCGCTTTGACGTAAAAAACGATCTACCATTGTCCTATAGCCGCAGCTTTGTTCTGTAAAAATGAACTGGGTTTCCTGTAATAACTGGAATGGATTTGTATGTGCAGCGGAATAAGCTGGTAAAATCCATCCAAATGTTTCATTACTAAAAGTACGCGTAATAAAATCATTATGTTCTATACTTTCTCCAATTATGAAGACAACGTCTGTTTCTCCTTCACGTAATTTTTGTAATGCTTGTTCATTTGTGTTCGTTTCAAGTACGATATTTACTTTCGGATTTTTCTGTTTGTAAGTACGTAATAATTGTGGTAATCGGTATACCGCTAATGATTCATTAGATGTAATACTTAATGTACCTTCTAAATAATCTGTATTTTGGGGGATTTCTTGCGCTTTTTCATATATTGAAAGTAATTCTAATGCATAAGGATGAAATTGATGACCGGCTTTTGTAAGTAGCACTTTTTTCCCTAACCGATCGAAAAGAGGGATATGTAAATCGTTCTCTAAAGCTTTCATATGTGCTGTAACAGTAGATTGCGCATAACCTAGCGCGTGCGCAGCTTTAGAAAAATTACCATACTTCACAATGGCGCAAAATGTTTTAACATGTCTCATTTCCATAAGCGATCCCTCTTTTATTATCATGATTTGTGAATGATTATATCATGTATTTTAATTTTCCAAATGATTAAATTCTGTATAAAATGAAATTGTAGAAATATTCATTCAGGTGATATTGGAGGAGAAAAGATGATCAAAAAGGGCTATCATGTAGCTGTTGTTGGGGCTACAGGTGCGGTAGGGCAAAAAATTATTGAACTGTTAGAGAATGAAATGAAGTTTAATATAGTTGAAGTTACATTGCTTTCGTCAAAACGATCCGCTGGTAAGAAAGTAAGATTCAAAGGACGAGAGATAATTATACAAGAGGCAAAAACAACTAGTTTTGAAGGTGTAGATATTGCCTTTTTTAGCGCTGGGGGAGAAGTATCTAGACAATTTGTAACTCATGCAGTTTCTAGTGGTGCGATTGTAATTGATAACACAAGTGAGTACCGAATGGCGCAAGATGTACCGCTCGTTGTTCCGGAAGTGAATGCGCACACTTTAAAACAGCATAAAGGTATCATTGCAGTTCCAAATTGTTCAGCATTACAGATGGTAACAGCACTTCAGCCGATTCGAAAATCATTCGGTTTAGAAAGAATTATCGTTTCAACATATCAAGCTGTATCGGGTTCTGGCATTCATGCGATTCATGAATTACAAGAGCAGGCTAAGTCTATGCTTGCTGGTGAAGAAGTGAAAAGTAATATATTACCGGCGAAAAAAGATAAAAAACATTACCCAATAGCGTTTAATGTACTGCCTCAAGTAGATATATTTACAGACAATGATTTTACTTTTGAAGAAGTAAAAATGATTCAAGAAACGAAGAAAATATTAGAAGATGAAAACCTGAAAATGGCAGCTACTTGTGTACGTGTTCCAGTTGTATCAGGGCATTCAGAATCGGTTTATATAGAACTGGAAAAAGAAGCAACCGTTGCGGAAATTAAGGAAGTATTAATGGGTGCACCAGGTGTTATTTTGCAGGATAACCCTAGTGAACAGCTGTATCCAATGCCATTATATGCAGAAGGGAAAATAGATACATTTGTCGGAAGAATACGTAAAGATCCTGATACGCCAAACGGATTCCACCTCTGGATTGTTTCCGATAACCTATTAAAAGGTGCGGCTTGGAATTCAGTTCAAATCGCAGAGACTTTAGTGGAAAAGGGGATACTTTAATATAGTTTAAAAAACTGGGAAATCGTTAATGATTTCCCAGTTTTTATTTCATAATTGTTTTCTTTATTTCGGCCGACTTTAATTAAAATTAGTCGTTATTGAATTTTTATAAATGTCTACTTTATGTGCAGTGAAGCGTAAGGTTTTGGATTCTGCATGAATTGTAAGGTTAATAATAATCGATAACGGCATTTCGACCGTTTTCACAATATCTTCTATAGCAATATACTCATTTTCTGTTTCGTTATAATAAACAACAGAACGGATTACTGCCTCGTTACCTTCAATATCAATTTCACACATCATAGGGAATTTTTCACCATTATGTAAGAATAGTTCGCCTAGTACGATTGAACCGTTTAACTCCTCTGTAAAATTAGTAGTTGTTGCTGGTTTTACCCATGTTTCGTCATGTTCTTCATTTTCCTCTTCATCTATTGCCCATTCCCATATGGGGTTTTGTTTTAGGTCTTCAATAGTTAATTTATCAATTGGTTTGCAACTACTCATACATAAATTCTCCTTTTATTTTGATAAATAAGTTTTTTGATTTCATGAATTAGATGATTGCTTATAAGTGGGTTTAACAAAGTATTTTGCTCATTTGATATCCAAACTACTTTATTTTGAAATAAAGCTATTACA
This sequence comes from Bacillus sp. LH1, assembly GCF_057924895.1. NCBI lineage: Bacteria > Bacillati > Bacillota > Bacilli > Caryophanales > Bacillaceae > Bacillus > Bacillus sp. LH1. The sequence goes on from NZ_CM175007.1 coordinate 2,346,070, forward strand.
GCAATATTAACAAAACTTTAATTGTCTAGTAAATAATTATTAGTGGAGATATTAAAATGGGATGGTGTTAAAGAAAGATAGTAAAAAACATCAAGGATGAATGAAATCCATTTGGTACGATATGGATATATCCAATGTGAGGGGGAGTTTGATGTATCAAGTAAAGGGGTATTTTTCATCATTAAAAGGAAGTTATTATGAGATTGGAAAGCAACAAGGGGAATTCGTGAAACAAAATCCGTATCTCATCCCGCAATTTATACACGAAGAAAATGTAATATCTAATAACCATTGGACAGAATCGAGAAATATACTAAACAAACATTGTCCAGGCATAAATGAAGAAATTGAGGGGTTTTGTGAAGTGTTAAAAATTCCTTCAAAAAATATGATGTATTACTATCAAACACTATTGAAAGCAGGTTGTAGTCATTGTGCAGTATTACCTAAAAAGACCGATTTAGAGCACACATATGTATTAAGGAATTATGATTTGTCACCAGTAATAGATGATATGCGTTTTTGTTCAACTCATGTTGAAGGTGCGTATGCACATAGTGGCTTTTCTACTCAATATTTTGGCCGAACGGAAGGGGTTAACGAGCATGGATTAGCTGTTACATTTTCAGCATGTGGTCAACCAGTAGGAAATATTGCAGGTTTAAGAAAGCCAATGGTGAGTGGTTTACAATGTTTTGCGGTAATTCGATTGTTGTTGGAGAAATGTAAAAATGTGCAGGAAGCTAAGTTACTAATAGAAGAAATACCAATTGCTAGTAATATTAATTTAATAATAGCTGATCCTTTAAATGCAGCATATATTGAAATATTGGACGGTCATAAATCCACAATAACGATTGATGATGAAAAACAAGCTTTTATTGTATCAACAAACCATGCAGTTAGTTCATCAATTCAGAAATTAAATAATAGGAAATTAGAACAATCAACAAAGAGATATTACCTTTTACATGAGCATTTAAATAGATGTGAACAAGTAAGCATAGAGTCTTTAAAAAAGTTAGTAGAAGAAGAATATCCTGCTGGACTTACTGTGCATAACTATGAAGAATGGTTTGGAACTTTACATTCTGTATTATTCGATTTACATGATCGTACAATGAAGATTTGTTTCGGATCACCACTTTTAAACGACTGGTATTCATTGAAAGTTGGAGGAAGTATGCCGTTTTCTGAGGTGAACGTGAACTTTAAAAATAAAACTTATACTGACTTTTGGAAGGAAGATAAGAATGAATTGATACCTAAAAGATAAATGGGATAAGATGGTGATGTAAAGAGTGCATTTATACTGGAGGGATTACAAATGCTAAAAGTTATGTTACCATTTGTTCTTATCTTTTTTCTTATTATTGCGATGTATATTGCTTATCAAAAGAGAAAAAGTCTGGGATAAAAGGATTGAAAAGTGCGGTAACTTCTATTTGCTTCTTTTCACTTGCAATCTTAAATATGTTTGCATATTGGTTTCATTTTGGCGGTGCTTTTACTTGGTTATTTTCAATTGTATTATTGCTAGTTGGTGCATATTTTACTAAATATATTCCAATATCTAAAAAGGTACATTAAAGTTTATAAGAGTTAAATATAATGTTTACTTTGTTTTGAAAAGAGATTATTCTACTAAATTGTTGTGAAACGGTTTCATAGGATAATCTCTTTTGTTTAGTTTTGGAAAGAACGTACTGTGATTTTTAGTTGCTCAATAAATTCTCGAGTTGCAGCACACATATATTTATCTTTTCTATAAATTAGCCCTATTTCAATTATTGGAGTAGGGTTTTCTATTTTAATAGCTTGAATGTTTTTATTTTGTAAAAAGTCTATATATGGTTTGGGTAACACTGTAATTCCCATTCCTTTGGAAACCATTTGGATTAAAGATTCCATCGTACTAATTTCTAAAATTGGCCTTGGTTTAAAGTTTAACTTTTGACAATGAGATGTAATTAGTTCGGTTAAAAAGAAATTTTTAGGTAAAAGAATTAAAGGGTAGTTCTGTAATTCAGCAATAGATACATGATTACGTTCAGCTAATCGATGACCAGTGGGCACGACCAATGTAAGATCGCTTTTGTATAGAGGGATGGAGATAATCTCTTTATCTTGCACCGGGAGAAATGTAATTCCAATATCTAGTTCGTTTTGTAATAATTTTTCACGAATATCTCCTGTACGAAGCCCTAATACAGAAAGCTCTATATTAGGATATAAATTGTTAAAATTTAAAATAGCTGGTGGTAGTAAATAATTTACGACGGTTAACAAAGCCCCTATTGTTAAGGAACCTTGCTGTAATCCGTTTAGGTCTTGAATAGCTGAACGAGCTTGTTCGACTTCATGAAAAATGGTTTTACTATGTGATAATAAAATCTTCCCTGCTTCAGTTAATGATATTTTTTTACCAATTCGATCGAAAAGTGGCATTCCTACTTCATGCTCTAATGCACGTATTTGTTGACTTAGTGAAGGCTGTGAAATATTTAATTTTTCAGCCGCTTTTGTGAAATGTAATTCTTTTGAAACAGCTAAAAAGTATTCAAGTTGTCGTAATTCGATTGGAATCACCTCAAGTATAATGATAGGTTATACCTATCATTATTATATAAATAATTGAATTGAACAATGATTTTAGAGGTTTTATAATCATCTTTATGTAACAGAGAGGGTTGTAAAAATTAATCGAGAGAAAATACATGTAACACCTTTAAAGGAGGAAATAGAATGGCTAATGAATATCAATTATTATCTTTAAATATAGGATTACCAAAAGAGGTTACATACGGCGGAAAAGTAATTCATACAGGCATAAATAAGAAACAAGTAAAGGAACCGGTATATTTATCCTTTGTAAAATTTAATGGGGATGGACAAGCTGACTTAGTTCATCATGGAGGAGTAGATAAAGCAGTTTGTGTTTATACTGGTGATCACTATCCATATTGGGAAAAAGAATTGAATCAAGATTTTGTATATGGGGCTTTCGGAGAAAATATAACAGTTAGTGGTATGCGCGAAGAGGATGTTTGTATTGGTGATACGTTTGAGCTAGGACAGGCAATCGTACAGGTAACACAACCAAGGCAACCTTGTTTTAAATTAGCAAAAAAATATAATATTCCAAAGTTACCACTATATTTTCAAGAAACAGGATATACAGGATTTTATTTTCGTGTATTAAAAGAAGGATGGGTATCATCAGTCGATACCTTAAAAAAACTACAGTCTGATCCAAAAGGTGTTTCAGTAGCGTTTGCTAATCGTATCATGCATAAGGAAAAACAAAATATTGAAGGGGTAAAAAGGATATTAGAAGTAAATGCACTTTCATGTAGTTGGAGAAAGTCTTTTGAAAAGCGTATAAGTGGAGAAGAAATTAATACGAAGGAAAGACTTGAAGGAATAAAAGACTAAAAATATTTTATTATAAATAGTGTATTTCTATTAGTAAAAGCTAATTAGAAAGCGCTATTTTTGTATAATAAACTAATTAATATCCAGAAATCTTAATATCGTTTTATTCGACTTATTTTCAAATAGTCAAAACATAAAATTAATTAGACTTTTTTTTTATGTTTTGTGATAGTATATTGATTGGTAAGACCTCTATTTTTAAGAGTAGGTCATATAAGTATATCTAATTTAATGGAATTTAACATTTGGAGGTACAACATGGGGAATGTTGAAAAATTGGCAAGTCTTCTAATAGAAGAACCGAAAAGAGAGCAGTTATTTCCTTTATTTGAAGAAGTGTTTGGAATTACAACTCAAACATTGAATGATTTTTCGGATAAAGGATATTGGGATGATACATATAAAGCTTTATCATTTTTACAAGAAGATAAAGTGATTGCAAATGTTGCGGCATTTTCACTCCCATTATTAATTAATGGTGAAAAAATAAATGCAGCGGGTATTCAATCAGTAATGACACACCCTAATTTTCGTAGACAAGGGTTAATGACACAATTAATGGGTAAAATGATAGAAGAAATCGATAAGAAATGTGAATGTGCATTATTGTTTACGGAAAACCCTGAACTATATACAGCATTTGGATTTAAAGTTGTGCAGGAATATTTGATGACTATACCATATGATAAAAATATTAATAATAACGATTCACTACTTAAAAAGTTAGATTACTATAATATAGAGAATAGACAGTTAATACATGAAACTATTGATAGTAGCCAAAGACTTTCAAATAGTTTTTCAACTTTAAACTTCCATCCTTCATTTTATTTGAATATGTATGATTCGGAATGGAATGAGAAATTGTATTATTCAGAGAAACTAGATGCTCTAATCGTTTATGAAGTAGAAAATGAAAAGTTGAAATTATTTGGAGTATTTGCGCCAGTACTTCCGGTTTTAGATGAATTATGTGGAGAAATCAATGAAAGGTTTACGGAAATCGAATTTTATTTTTCTCCGGATCAATTAGGGGTTGAGGATGTACAGTTTACAGAAGTACAGTCTAGCAAGTATTTAATGGTTCGAAGTGATAAAGAGTTAGATTTTAAAGGTTATAAATTCCCAGTATTAGCGGAGTTTTAAATGTCTATATAAATGCTTTATTATGGAGGAGCTATGAATATATCGTATATACCAGAACATATTGAGCAACTCACTATAATGAATGTACCTGAATACTATAAAATTAATGATAATCATGCGTTTATTGTCCGTTCGAAAGCAGAAACTGATTTTTGGCTTAAAACACATTATGGTTTTGAAGTAATGAATGGTCATGTATTTTATAATGAGATGATGACAGACTTTCAAGCTGAAGTTCAGTTACGTATGAATCCAAATTCAAAATTCGATCAAGCAGGTCTTTTTGTTATGATTTCGGAGAACTGTTGGCTAAAAACATCTTTAGAATATATCCCTGAAGGGCCATCTCACTTAGGTGCTGTCGTAACGAATAATGGATATTCTGACTGGTCAACGCAAGATTATCCAACTGAAGCAGCTAAGCAACAACTTCGTTTTCGAATTATTCGAAAAAGCGGTGATTATACAATATATGTGAAAAAGGGCTATCAATGGGAACAAATAAGAATCGCTCATTTAATGGAGGATATAGGGAAGGAGCCTGTTAAAATAGGTTTTTACACGTGTAGTCCTTCTAAAAATAAGGGATTTGAGACTGAGTTTTTACATTTTACAATTGAAGAAATATAGATGAAAAACCGTATTCTTTTCATTAAGAATGCGGTTTTTGTATTTATATAATATAAAGCACATTTATTGACTAGAAAGTCATTAATACTTATCATTTAATAATGTTAAATATTAATTTACATAATATAATAGAAGTAATAAAGAAATTACAAAATATATAGCTTAAATAAGGAAGGGTATGAATTATTCAGTGGTAATTTCATGGGAAAAGGAGATTATGTATGAAATCATTTCGTAAGTTATTACAGTATTTAAAACCATACATGTTCTTCGCTATTATTGGGCCGCTATTTATGGTACTTGAGGTTGCGATGGACTTAATTCAACCGACTATTATGCAACATATCATTGATGTTGGGATTGCAAATCGGGATTTAAATTATGTAATAAAAATGGGGCTTCTTATGATAGGAGCAGCAGCACTCGGTTTAGTTGGAGGGCTTGGGTGTATGATGTATTCTACAAAAGCAGCTGTTAATTTCGCTACAGACATACGAAAAGATGTGTTTGCGAAAATAGAAACATTTTCTAGTATTAATCGGGACTCATTTGGAACAGGTAAATTATTAACGATCGTGACAAATGATATCACTTCCATTCAATCGGCAATGACGATGACATTACGTGTTCTCGTTCGTGGTCCACTGTTATTTATCGGAAGTATAATTATTGTTTTTGTAACAGCGCGAGAGTTATTTCCAATATTACTTGTAGTTGTTCCGATTTTATTACTTGCGATTATTTTAATTGCAAGTAAAGCAAGTGGTACATTTAAAAAGGTGCAAGAGGCATTAGACAAAGTGAATACAAAGCTACAAGAAAATTTATCTGGTGTGCGTGTTATAAAAGCGTATGTAAGACAAAAATACGAAATCGCTCAATTTGGAAATGTAAATACAAATTTAACGAAGATAAATATTCGAGCTGTGCAACTTATTTCTTTAATGATGCCAATCATTATGCTAGTTGTAAGTGGCGGGATTGTCGCAACATTATGGATTGGTGGAGAAAAAGTATTCGATGGAACGCTTCAAGTAGGAGCGATTTTGGCATTTATTAATTACTTGAATATCATTTTAATGTCACTTATGTCGATTAGCATGGTATTTATTCAAATTGCGCGAGCTTTTCCATCTGCGGATCGTGTACAGCAAGTGTTAAATACCGAGGTTGATATTATAAGCGAAGCGAATGCGATCGAACCTGAGAAAATTGAAGGAAATATCGAATTTAAAAATGTTAGTTATAGCTATACGAAAAATAATGAATACGTTTTAAAAGATATTTCGTTTAGCATACAAAAAGGTGAAAAAGTAGGGATTATTGGATCAACTGGAAGTGGTAAATCTACCTTAGCGAAACTGTTACCACGTCTATATGATGTGGATCATGGTGAAATATGTATAGATGGAATAGATGTTAAAAAATATGATTTGCAAAAACTCCGTGCTTCAATAGGGTTTGTACCTCAGAAGGCGTTGTTGTTCTCAGGCAGTATAGAAGAAAATTTACGTTATGGTAAAGAAGATGCAACACATGACGAGCTGGAAGTAGCAGCTGCATCAGCTTGTGCGACTGAGTTTATCAATAAGCTCGAAGAATCTTATCAATATAATTTAACACAAGGCGCGACAAATCTATCAGGTGGACAAAAACAACGTGTATCAATTGCAAGGGCACTTGTGAGAAAGCCACCGATTCTCATATTAGATGATTCTACATCAGCAGTTGATGCAAAATCAGAGGCTACTATTCAAATAGCTTTAAAAACAAAATATAAAGGCACAACAACTTTATTAATTGCGTCTAAAATTTCTTCCATAATGGATGCGGATAAAATACTTGTATTAGATAATGGTGAATTAGTTGGCAATGGTACACATGAACAATTGTTAGAACAAAGTGAGGTTTATCAGGAAATTTATCTTTCCCAAGGTGGTAATTTAGATAAAGAAGGTGGGGAAGAACATGCGTAATTTTCAAGGGCAATTTGCTAATAAAGGTGGACGAAACACCCCAAAGATGGGAAAAGCTAAAAATGCTCAAGGAACTGTAATGCGGGTATGGAACTATATGGGCTATCAAAAAGCTGCTCTTATGTTTGTTATATTTCTAGTCGTTGTTACTACATTACTTGGATTATTAGGTCCCTATTTTATGGGAGTCATTATAGATCAATATATTGTACCGAAAGATTTAAGTGGTACAGCAAGAATGTGTATGTTACTTATCGCGATTTATGGTGTAACTGTACTTTTAACATGGTTACAAACGTTTGTCATGATTAACGTTGCATTAAAAACAATTCAAAAAATACGACAAGATATTTTTGAGAAAATCCAAACGCTTTCTTTACGGTTCTTTGATGTGCGTTCTCAAGGTGATTTAATGAGCCGTGTGACAAATGATATAGATAATTTGAATCAAGCCTTGACACAAAGCGTTGTACAAATTATTTCATCAGCATTAACTTTTATAGGTGTAACGATTGCAATGTTCGCCTTAAATTGGATTTTAGCAATTGTAACTTTAATTACAGTACCTATTATGTTTTACGTTACAAAAAAACTAGTTGCATATAGTGGTAAAAACTTTGCGAAGCGTCAAAAAGATTTAGGTGAATTAAATGGATTTATTGAGGAAGCAATTACAGGTGCGGATGTTACAACGTTGTACGGAAAAGAAAAAGAAACTGTACAAAATTTCAATAAAATTAATGAACAGCTAAGAGTTTCAGCTACGAAGGCTGATACATTTTCAGCTTTTATTTTTCCAAGTATGAACTTTATTAATAATTTAGGTATGGGCCTTGTCATTGGGACTGGATCAGTTATGGTCTTAAACGGAATGACAACAGTAGGAGTTATTGCGGCTTTTATTAATTATTCTCGTCAATTCTCAAGACCGCTAAGTCAATTTGCGACTTTAATGAATACAATTCAAGCGGCAGTTGCTGGTGGAGAACGTGTTTTTGAAATTATGGATGAGGTACCAGAAATTCAAAATAAAAAAGACGCATTCGTTGTACAAAATTTACAAGGGCATGTTGCACTTGAGAATGTTTCATTTGGCTACGCAGAAAATAAAACGATTTTAAAAGAAGTGAGTCTTAAAGCGCAGCCAGGAGAGACAATTGCTTTAGTTGGTCCGACTGGATCAGGGAAAACAACAATCATTAATTTGTTAACTCGCTTTTACGATATACAGCAAGGACAAATTCATATTGATGGAAAAGATATAAAAGATTATGATATTAATTCTTTACGAAGTAAAATAGGAGTAGTTTTACAGGATACGTATTTATTTGCTGGTTCGATTATGGATAATATCCGTTATGGACGCTTAGATGCTACTGATGAAGAAGTTATCACTGCAGCTAAGGCAGCATCTGCACATTCTTTTATTAAGCATTTGCCAAATCAATATGAAACAGAAATTACTTCAGAAGGATCGAATTTAAGTCAAGGACAAAAACAACTTCTAGCGATTGCACGAGCAATTTTAGCAGATGCAGATATATTAATTCTCGATGAAGCGACATCAAATATTGATACAAGAACAGAATTACAAATACAAGCAGGACTAAATAATTTAATGAGGGGTCGCACAAGTTTTGTGATCGCTCATCGACTTAAAACAATTGAAAAAGCAGATCAAATTCTTGTTATAAAAGATGGAAATATTTTAGAAAGAGGGAATCATGAATCTCTCATGGAAGATAGAGGGTTTTATTTTGATTTGTATACGAGTCAGTTTAAAATATAGTAAAAGCATTGATATGTTGCGGTTTCTCTTGAGAGGAGAAACCGCATTTTTTATATTTGCAAATATTACTATCCAAATGGTCTTTCACTACATATTTTAACAGCATCCACCTGCATTCCAGGCAAAACATGTGAATAGCGATTTAATGTTATGAACATATCTTTATAACTGAAGTGTTCACTTACAGTCTTTGGATGTATACCTTGTTTCAAAAGTAGCGTAGCATGTGTATAATAACGTAAATCATAAAATCGAACTTTAAAAATCGGAGTTTAAATAAAAAGAGCGCTGTTAAAAGCGCTCTGAGACAAACCATACATTTAGAGAGGAATCAAGATAATATATGGATATTGTGTGAGGATGTTGTAGGTTTTAATTAAAAATAAAGCACACATATAAGTGTGCTTTTATGAACGCTTTAGATTTGTATGACTATATAGTCATACAATAAAATATGCTTGTTTAATATAAATGTGTGTCAAATCTATAAAAAGATATTGTGTATAAGGAACAATAAATATTAATTAGCTAAGTCTTTTGTTTTTATCCTGCTATTTGCCGGACAGTAAGACCCCCACCTTAAAATTTAGCGGAAGCAAAGAAGTTAGGTGGGGGCTGGATTGCCCATAAAAGCCCATTGGTGAGGGCTGATTAAAGTTTCACTTTATTAACGAATTTGCACAACTGTTAACGCTGCAGAACGAATATCTACTGTACCTATTACTTCAACGGGGACAATTTGAATTAAATCACCAGGGTTTAAGTTAATTAGAATGACCCCACTTGATACATCGACTTCACCAGTTCCGATAATATTAGAACGGACTGCGGATCCGGATCCTGCAATAATATTAGTCGATGAATTTAATGTCAAGAAAAAGCGAGCTGCTTCCGGGGCTAATGGGACGTTATCAAGGCTAATCGTTAATGTATAGCTAATTTGATAAATACCAGCTACCTGAATTTTAATACCAGTTCCAGTACTAATTGTATCATTAATTACAGGGACAGTAATGTTAGGATTTGGGCCTGTACTAGGTAATAGTAGTGGTGTAAATAATGTTGCAAATTGAGGTGAAGTAGCATTGAAGGCAAAACCTAGGGCAGGTAGTGAACTAGGTGCTTGTGCTTCACAATTAAAATTAGCGAATTTACGAATGGATGAGCGCATATTTTCACTCCTTTCTTGTATTTAGATTTCGTGAGTATTAACTTCACATTTTGGACAAGCATAATACAATATATGAAAATTTATAGTAGATAGTGCACAAGCATTACTATTACGGATAAAGCTATGAATAATAATAAATACTATATGGAAAAAGCAGTTAGCTAATTTAACTAACTGCTTAGTCGGTTCTCCAAGAGCAAATAGGCGAAAAATTATTGCGCTATATAAAAGATCGCTATAGATAAGTGCTCTTTTTGAGAGTGAGTATAAAATTCTATCATTCTATCATTCTATCTAGTATGTGCACTGTATTATGTAGTTGCTACTAAAATTGATGTGAATTTTTAAAATTAGAGGTTTCTTTCAATGAAACCTCTAAAAAGACAACTAAATTTACGTTATAGTAAATTCAATTGCGATAGGAGTGCCTCCATCTAGGACTGCTCCTCCTACAATAGTAGCAGCTGTAGTAGTCACACCAGTAATAGTATCACCTGTTTGAATAACACCATTAATATAAAGTGTTAAAAAGGCATAAGAAGCAGGGAATGTTGTTACAGCACCAGTGTCATCAGTGAAGTCTGTGTTAGCAAAAGTTAAATCTGCACCAGCAGCAGTTCCTGTTGCGGCCGTACTTACAAATCGTCTTCCGGCTATAAAAGGTTTAACGATAGGCATTTATATTCACCCCTTTTTGAGAATTAACTTAGACAAGTTTTTTGAAAGTTTTGTCCTGTATCGTATATTATGCTGTGCTTCTACTAAGAGATACGGCTTGTATACTAGTAAATAAGTATAATTATTATGCGTTTTATAAGTTAGGTTCTTATAAGTAATTAAGTGGTTAAGGGTGGATTTTGTATATGGTATGTTTATGTTAAAAAAGAGAGCTCTTTTAGAAAGAGCTCTTAATCAAATTATTATTTTAGTGTTGGAGGGAAACTGGCGGCCTCAGTGACAGATGGTAGAAATAATTTACGTGGTATTGTAATAAATTCAAGCGCAATTTGCTTTGGATAAAAAAGTATTTGAGTTAAATCTAGAGCATGTATTAATAGTATCATGAAGCTTGTAAGAATGATAAAACTACCCCAAAAGAAACTTTTTGAAGTGTTGCGAAAATCTTTTATTAAAGAAAAGAATGAAAAAAATGCGGTAACAATGAGAATAAAAAATTTATACTTATCAGCCATTGTGATCCTCCTAAAGAACAGTAATTTATATTATACCGTATTTTTTCTCTATAATTATAAAAAGATTTTTAAATGCCTATGTTGTAGACGTATTGTTTTCATTTTGCATACAATCATATAATAGTAAATCGAATAATATTGAAGAGATTTATTAAGCTAGCGTCACACAACAAAATTAATATTATATAGTGAGAAACATTTTAGTTTATTTCGTAGTCCCAATCCATAAATTAGAACTACGAAATAGATTACTAATAAAAACATTTTAAGATGATTATAATAATGATGTGGTGTATACAGAAAAGAGGATGAAAAAAGCATCCAGAATGAGTTAATAGCTAGTGGATAACGATTGAAACGGCACTGAAAACTAATAAAACAGCCATAATGATGTTGAATAATTGGTTATGTTTTACTAGTAATTTTTGGAATATTGAACCAAATAAACTCCAACTAAATGTACTCAGTAAACCGACTATACCTAGAAATAATGAGAGAAGTAGAAAACTTGAATATGAATTGTAGTAGGGGAGTATAAAAGTAGAGACTACTGTGAGTCCGAATAATATTCCTTTTGGATTAACAAATTGAATGAAAATACCCACTGTAAATAAGTTTTTATTATTTTTTTCATTGTGATCTGCACGGCCTTTACTAGTAATTATTTTAAAGGCTAAATATAGCATATACGCGACACCTAAAATTTTTAAAGGAATTTCAATTATAGGGATAATATTAATTAATACAATATTAAAGAAACTGCATAAAGAAGTGAGGATGAAAAAACCGAATGCTACTCCAAAGCAAAAGTTTATGCTTCTCTTTAATCCATGTTGATTTGCGTATGTCATAGCTAAGAAATTGTTGGGACCAGGTGTGAGGCTACTTATAAATACAAATAACAAAAAAGAAAATATAGGCATTTCAAAACCCCCTATTTTTTGTGTGTTATAATGACCGAAAAGAACAATATAACGTGTGCTTTTTATTATACATAACGGTCGTTATATTGTATACAGTGTAGGAGTGTTTTTTATGGAAGAAATTCAACTTATTCTGGCAAAAAATTTAAAATCAATACGTGAAAAAGAAAAATTAAGTTTAGAAAAGGTCTCTCAATTAACAGGTGTAAGTAAAACAATGATTGGACAGATAGAAAGAGGAGATTCAAGCCCGACACTAACAACAATATGGAAAATTGCTAATGGTTTGAAAGTATCATTTACCTCTTTAATTAATAATCCACAGCCTGATACGAAAGTAGTTTTACGAAATGATGTTCAAGTATTGTCTGAAGACAATGGGAGATATAAGGTGTATCCCTCATTTCCTTTCCAAGATAATAGGAATTTTGAAATCTATATGGTTGAAATTGATACAGAAGGGAAATTAAGTTCAGAAGCGCATAAAGAAGGAACAGAAGAGTTTATAACGGTATTTGAAGGGAAATTGACAATTGACATAAACGATTGTCAATATACGTTAAATAATGGAGACTCAATTCGCTTTAAGGCGGATAGACCGCATACTTATACTAATTCAGGAAGAACATTAACGCGGTTAAGTATGACTATTTATTATCCAGCTTTATAAGCTGGCAATAATATAAAGAGTAAAAGGTATTGTTAAAACCATCTATAAGAGATGGTTTTATTTTTTGAATATAAAAAAAGACACTCAATAGAGTGTCAATATAGTATTGCTCTCGCGTATAGGATTGGAGATGTTCCTCAAATACATATTGAGATGGTCTGTAAAAAAGAAACAATCTTCATCTTTAATGTAACATCGACATGGGGGAAGTGTAAATTGATAATATATATACGGAAAATTTAGTATAGATGTTTTCTACTATGGATATAGTACAATTTATTTTTATTACGTCATCACTCTCGTAATATTTACCAATGGAGTATTTAGGTTGTTTATTATAAAAAGAATGAATCATTTTTTAATCAATTCGTATAATTGTAAGAGAGGCACCTGTTGATCCACCTCCAACTAAATTCACGACAGATAATATACCAAATAATTGTAGTGAAATTGTATTACCAGCATTTAAATTAGTAATTAAATTATTACTATAATTTGAAGTTGATAAAGCGGGAGAAAAAATAGAGCCAGAAATTGGCGTAGAAGCGTTTAATAGTAGTCTAGTTCCAGCAAGTAGAGCGGTTGTCGTATTAACTTGATAGGTTAAATGATATCTTCCAGTTACAGGAATTGTAAATATGTCATTTGAAGCGTTGACTGTAAAATTACCGAGACTTTGGTTATTTGAAAGTGGAATGTTTGTTCCTCCTAATACGACTGAAACAGGGCCACCTGATGTATTATTAGCGAACATAGAGTTTGTTGTAACGATTGAACCAGTACTCCCGGTAGGCCCAGTACTCCCGGTAGGCCCAGTACTCCCGGTAGGCCCAGTACTCCCGGTAGGCCCAGTAAGCCTGTAAGGGAAAATAATGTCAAGGGCCATTGACATTATTTCTTTTTTTCTAATTTCATTATTATCTTGAATATAAATCACCTCATCTTTTTAAATAAGAATGTAATAGATTTAGTACTTTTTAAATAGAATGATTAATTTATTATATTAATTAAAGCGGTTATAGCAACGGTAAAATGTTTAATATATGTAATAATTCTTTGGGAAGAAAAAAGAGAATAGTTATAAAGTTATTCTTTAATAATAGGGTCATAATGATGTGTATGAATTAAAAAACATGTGGAATGAGGTATTAAATTGAAACGCAATGACAATTTACCATTGAATAAGGGGATGATAGGCCCAGAAAATATTGGACCTACATTTCCGATTCTTCCACCAATTTATATTCCAACCGGAGCAACAGGCCCAACTGGAGAAACGGGCCCAACCGGAGCAACAGGTCCAACTGGAGAAACGGGCCCAACCGGAGCAACAGGCCCAACCGGAATAACGGGCCCGACCGGAGCAACAGGTCCAACTGGAGAAACGGGCCCGACTGGAATAACGGGCCCAACCGGAGAAACCGGGCTAACCGGAGAAACGGGACCAATTGGAATAACGGGCCCAACCGGAGCAACGGGCCCGACCGGAGCAACAGGTCCAACTGGAGAAACGGGCCCAACCGGAGCAACAGGCCCAACCGGAATAACGGGCCCGACCGGAGCAACAGGCCCGACCGGAGCAACAGGTCCAACTGGAGAAACGGGCCCGACTGGAATAACGGGCCCAACCGGAGAAACGGGGCTAACCGGAGCAACAGGCCCGACCGGAGCAACAGGTCCAACTGGAGAAACGGGCCCGACTGGAATAACAGGACTAACCGGAGAAACGGGGCCGACTGGAATAACAGGTCCGACCGGAGCAACAGGTCCAACTGGAGTAACAGGCCCGACTGGAATAACGGGCCCAACCGGAGAAACGGGCCCGACCGGAGCAACAGGTCCAACTGGAGTAACAGGCCCGACTGGAATAACGGGCCCAACCGGAGCAACAGGTCCTACTGGGGGCATTGGTCCTATAACCACAACCAATTTGTTATATTACACTTTTGCAGATGGAGAGAAACTTATATATACAGATGCTGACGGGATACCTCAATATGGTACAACGAATATTTTGTCTCCTAGTGAAGTTTCTTATATTAATTTGTTTGTTAACGGAATACTGCAACCACAACCATTATATGAAGTGAGTGCTGGTAAATTAACTTTATTGGATACGCAACCACCATCGCAAGGATCTTCAATTATATTACAATTTATCATTATTAATTAAAAGGACAGTTCCTTAATGAAAAGGAATCTGTCCTTTTCGTTTTATATTTGAATAGTTAAAATTAAGTGAGGGTACATTCAATTTCTAGCTGTTATAAATGGTTGAATGATAGGAATTTTAACTTCAATCCTTTTCATAGTGTATTGGAATAAAATATAAAATGAATTTTTCAATATAGTATATGAGAGTTCTCTATAATACAAACGGCTTCATGTTTAAAAAAGAGAACACAATCTTAGTAAAGAAATAAGGTATATTTATATGAAAAAAATGGCACTGTTAATTGTTGAGTATATTCAAATTAATATGTGTATTTAAACCTAAGAGATAAACGTGGAAAAATAAAATAAACTCTTAAGTTTAGGTATTTAATCTAAGCAGTCAATTATTAAAAACATATAATTAATATGTGAGTCATGAACATAATTAAATAGCGTTTTCAAGTTTAATTATATTTCATGTTTCCTATTTTAAGTAAATATATAACATATTTTTTACAACTTTATGATCCTTATAATAGGAAAAACTCAAATATAAAACAAGTAAGGAGGACATAAATGACAAACAATAATTGTTTCGGTCATAACCACTGCAATAATCCGATTGTTTTCACTCCAGATTGCTGTAACAATCCACAAACAGTTCCAATTACTAGTGAGCAATTAGGTAGATTAATTACTTTACTAAACTCTTTAATAGCGGCTATTGCAGCGTTTTTTGCAAATCCAAGTGATGCAAACAGATTAGCTTTACTCAATTTGTTTACTCAACTATTGAACTTACTAAATGAATTAGCACCTTCTCCAGAAGGGAATTTCTTAAAACAATTAATTCAAAGTATTATTAATTTACTACAATCTCCTAACCCAGATCTAAGTCAATTACTTTCTTTATTACAACAATTCTACAGTGCTCTTGCACCATTCTTCTTCTCTTTAATTATTGACCCTGCAAGCTTACAACTTTTATTAAACTTATTAACTCAATTAATTGGTGCTACTCCAGGAGGCGGCCCAACAGGTCCAACAGGTCCAACAGGTCCAGGAGGCGGAGCAACAGGAGCAACAGGAGCAACTGGTGCAACAGGAGCAACTGGTGCAACAGGTCCAACAGGAGCAGGAGTAACAGGAGCAACAGGAGCAACAGGAGTAACAGGAGCAACAGGCTTAACAGGAGCAACAGGTCCAACAGGAGCAGGAGCAACAGGCCCAACAGGAGCAACAGGCTTAACAGGAGCAACAGGTTTAACAGGAGCAACAGGCCCAACAGGAGCAACAGGAGCAACAGGTCCAACAGGAGCAACAGGTCCAACAGGGGCAACAGGTTTAACTGGTGCAACAGGCTTAACAGGAGCAACTGGTGCAACTGGTGGCGGAGCTATTATTCCGTTTGCTTCAGGTACAACACCAGCAGCATTAGTAAATGCGTTAGTAGCTAATACAGGAACTCTTCTTGGATTTGGATTTAGTCAGCCTGGTATAGCATTAACGGGTGGAACAAGTATCACATTGGCATTAGGTGTAGGTGATTATGCATTTGTAGCACCGCGCGATGGTGTTATTACGTCATTGGCAGGTTTCTTTAGTGCAACAGCTGCATTAGCTCCATTATCACCTGTTCAAGTGCAAATACAAATATTAACTGCACCTGCAGCAAGCAATACGTTTACAGTACAAGGCGCACCTCTATTATTAACACCAGCATTTGCTTTAATAGCAATTGGTTCTACAGCATCAGGAATCATACCTGAAGCTATTCCAGTAGCGGCTGGGGACAAAATACTGTTATATGTTTCATTAACAGCAGCAAGTCCAATAGCTGCAGTTGCTGGATTTGTAAGTGCAGGTATTAATATCGTTTAATTTGTTACATTTAGTAGGAAATTAAACAGGGGTTTGTATATAGTCCTTCCTAATAAATTTAGGAAGGACTATATTTTTTTGGAAAATAAGTAATAAATCAATTGAACAATTACTCTTTGTTAAGTTCGTATAAAAAAGTATAATTTACCCTTTCTCATTTAAGGAATAAGTTATGTAACTTTAAAAATTTTCGATCAGAAAAAAAGATGAATTCTTTAAAAAAAGAATTCATCCATAAAATAAACTATTTATTTTTATTGCAGTTACATCCTTTTTTCTTTACATAGCCTTGCTCGGCTAAGTCTCTTTGCGATTGGGAATTGGAAGATTGAGAATTGGAAGATTGAGAGGATGCTGAAGAGCTACTATTTTTATTATAAGAGTAGTTTTTTCGATAGTTATAATTACTCATAGTACTATCACCTCCAATTTAATATATAAATATTATATGTATGTACACTATCAATTGTTACTATTTTTAATAGGAAGAGAAGATACAATAAAAAAATCTCCTTGGTATTTTCCTAGGAGATAAATGATGATTCTTTTGAAAATTCACAAATTAATAGCCCCAGTAAAGAGGAAAGTAATAAGAATCTTGGTGATGCGGATTCTGTTGTTGAGCGAGGGGCTGGGTTGGATAATTTTTCGTTTCACGGTTTTGATTGCAGTTTGCCGGAGGACCAATTACAGTAGTTGATTGAATAGGGGAAACCGCTTGTTTCCATTGTTGTTCATTGAGGCAGTAAGTATGGGCCATCATATGAGCTGGAGTTAATCTTAAAATGTCAGAACCGAAAATAACTTCTGGAGTTGGAGCGTTGAAAATAGCTAATAAATGAGTATTATCTGCTGTAGCAATTTCATAATGCCACCACGCTTGTGGAATGTTGGCAACTTGCCCGGGTTTTATCGGTAAGTTTAATATTTGATTCGTAAATGGATTAAGTAAAGAAACAACAGCAGACCCTGAAATACAATAAACTAGTTCAGCTGCATTTTGATGAATATGTGGTTCTACAACATTTCCTGTACTTAAATAAATATCTAATAAAGAAGTATTTTCTAAAGTATTTAATTGTTTAATACCAAGTACATTTATATAATTTTGGGCATCTTTCCGAAAAAAATTACTTTTATTTACATCATAAGTAAAATTGGTTGAGGGGGAGGTATAGTCGATGTTGGCAGTCAATTGTATTACCCGCCTTTCTATAGGTAAGTTAGGTTGCAAAATTAGGATATGTGTCTAGTCTTTGTTTTGTGCTGTTATCGGTAGCTTAATAAATTCACTTATTCCATAAAGAATAAGGTGTTAAGACCAAACTATATTCGTATTCCCATTCATACTTTGGATTGATGGAAAAAAGTAATGAAAATGTTAATTTAAAATTACATCAATCATTTATAAGGAGTGAATGTTCATGTCATTTAGTGAAATGATTAGAAATGAAGTACTCAGCTGGGCGGGTGTTTCTGAAAAACCGCATCGATTTGGTGGTATTGAAATAAATTATGGCAAGAAAGAACTTGGCCATCTTCATGGTGATAAATTAGTTGATTTACCATTTCCGAAGTTAAAGCGAGATGAATTAGTGAAGCAAGGCTTGGTAAAACCACATCACGTATTACCTGAATCAGGATGGATCAGTTATTATTTAAAGAGTGAAGAGGATATTCCATTTGCAATTGAGTTATTTCGTATGCAATATGACCGAATTAAAAAGTAATGAAATATAGTAGGGTAATAAAAATTTATTTTTATGTCACATCCCTCCTTAATTGTTCGTCTTGTATGTAGAACGATTAAGGAGGGATTTTATTATGAAGAAATTTGATGTAGCAATTGTTGGCGGTGGGCTTGCTGGATTAACAGCATCTATATATTTAGCGAAAGCTGGAAAGAAAGTGATTGTATTAGAAAAATCCAGTCAATTCGGTGGCCGAGGGATGACTATAAATAAAAATGGAATCTGCATGAATCTTGGTGCACATGCTTTATATAGAGGCGGGGCAGCGTTTATAACTTTTAATGAGCTCGGTTTGAATCTTCCAGGTGGAATACCATCTACAAAAGCACATGGAATATGGAAAGGGGATATATTCACCATCCCAACAGATTTTCGCTCAATTTTATCAACACCACTACTTTCTTGGTCTGCAAAAGTACAATTCTCACGTCTTATGATTCGTTTAGGAAATTTAGATGTAGGAGAAGTTCCGAAAATGAGTCTAACTACATGGGCAGAAAATGAAATAAAAGATCCAATGGTTCGCAATATATTTTATGCGCTATGCCGGACAACAACATATACGTTTGCTCCTACAATACAATTAGCATCATCTGTACTAAAGCAAATACAGCTTTCTATAAAAGAAGGAGTGCTTTATGTAGATGGTGGTTGGGAGACGATAATAACAAAATTAAGAGCTATAGCAAATGATATCGGGGTGCAGTTTTTGGCTAAAAAGCATGTTGTGGAAATTGAGCATTCCGAAGGTAAACAAAGAATACATTGTGTTGATGATGAGGTTTTTGAAGTAGGTACAGTCATCGTGACGACTCCGCCGAAAGAGGCTTGTAAAATAATAAAAGGTGCAGAAGGAACAAGTTTGCATAAATGGAGTGAACAATCGGTACCGGTTACTGTTGGTGCATTAGATATTGGCTTGAGACAATTACCCAATCCTACACATCAATTTGTATTAGGATTAGATCAACCTATATTTTTCACAAATCAATCGAGAGCAGCTAAATTAAGTGAAGACGGATCAATTGCAGTGAGTCTAATTAAGTACCATAATCCTGTGCTAGAGATGAATCATATTCATGAAGATAAAGAACAGTTGGAAAGTACGATGGA
The DNA here is from genome assembly GCF_057924895.1 of Bacillus sp. LH1. NCBI lineage: Bacteria > Bacillati > Bacillota > Bacilli > Caryophanales > Bacillaceae > Bacillus > Bacillus sp. LH1. The sequence continues at coordinate 2,365,902 of NZ_CM175007.1, forward strand.
GTTGTTACACTCAAATTGGAAAAGAGAAGTTGTTGCACAGCAATATTTACCGAAAATAACAGTAGTACATGATTTTCCTCATATTGACCGTGTTGAAAAGCCGGGTCCTAATATACCTGAAATGCCAGGTGTTTATGTTGCAGGAGATTGGGCAGGGCATGATGAAATATTAGCTGATGCTGCGGTAGCAAGCGGGAAACGTGCAGCGTTACACATTTTAAAGCAATATGAAAGTGGGGCAGTTCATCATGGAAACGGAGCAGTTATATGAAGCGTATCAACCATTATTATTTTCGTTATCATACAGAATCCTTGGGAGTGTTATGGATGCTGAGGATATCGTTCAGGATGTATTTATCTCGCTAAATAATATAGAAGATCCACAATCTATAGAAAATATGAAAGCATATTTATGTAAGATGGCGACAAATCGTTCAATTGATAAATTACGATCGGCAGCGCATAAACGTAACGTGTATGTAGGGATGTGGTTACCAGAGCCACTTGTAGAAGAGAGTGATGAGCCATCAAAGTCATTTATAATGAAAGAATCCCTTTCCACCGCATATTTATTACTTTTACAACAACTATCTGAGGTAGAAAGGATTGTTTTCATATTAAGAGAGGTTTTCAGTTATGAATACGAAGAAATAGCTTCAATTGTTGATAAGAGTAGTGTGAACTGCAGGAAGATCTTTCAACGTGCACGAAAAAGCATGTTGGAGAAACCGAAGCAATCAAAATTAAGCACGGAGAAAATGGCTTCTTATGTTGAAAAGTTTGTAGCATCATTACAGTGTGGGGATACGGAAGGTATGTTGGAAGTATTAAAAACAGATGCTATACTCAAAGCTGATGGTGGCGGTAAAGTTACGACTGCGATCAATCCAATTTATTCTGCAGATCGAATTATACGTTTGTTCTTTGGGATTGCACAACGATTGACAGAAGAGTACACTGTTGATTTCAAAATGGTAAATGGTATACCAGGAGTTATAGTTACAATAAATAATAAAGTAACATATGTTCTTTCGTTTGCATTTGAGGATGAGAAGATTTCAAATATTTATATGATGGTTAATCCTGAAAAACTTATGCATTTGAATGTAAAAATATAAAAAAGCGCATTTCTTCAGAAATGCGTTTTTTATTATTTTTCTAACATTTCAAGAGGTACATCTTTTTCGCCAGCTACCTCAAATTTAATTTCCCCGTCTTCTTCATAAATACGTGTAATAATCGGTATAGTAATCATTAATTTTTTATGCTGCTTTCGTTTTCGAGCAGCATCTAAGCTAATCACGTTCATTTGTAAGCATCCTTTCTTCTGGAAATATATAAACAAAGAAAATGCGTCCGAAAAGGGCGCTTAATTGAATTTGAAATACCGATTCATTTAAATGGGGTTTATATAATTTAATAACTGCAATTTTTATATGAAATAATATGAATGGAATAATTGCACGTAGAAATTAACTTTACCAAAAAACGAAACAATATGCTATAAAAAATTATAAATCTTTGTCATATAACAGGAAAAAGGTTTTTGTTTCGCATATAATAAAAAGTAGACGGGCAGCAAGAGCTTTTTCATCATATTGCTTGGAAAGGCGATGAAAAGAATGGATACAGTAGATTCATTATTATTACAACTTGAACAATATGGAGAAGAGCATGATCGAAATAAAAAAACAAGGGAAGAAAAATTACGGAATGTTTCTCGTGAGATGGGGCAATTTTTATCAATTTTAGTAAAAGGGTGTAATGCAAAAAATATCTTAGAAATTGGAACTTCTAATGGTTATTCTACATTGTGGTTGGCTAATGCGGTAGAAGAAACAAATGGAAATGTAACAACTGTAGAGCTTTCTTCAGAACGAGTTGGAGAGGCACTTATCAATTTTGAAAAGGCAAACCTGTTACAAAGAATTGATATTCATAATCAAGAAGCAGGGGCATTTTTAGATTCCCAATTAGATCATTCATTTGATTTTATTTTCCTAGATTCAGAGCGCACGCAATACATGTGGTGGTTTGAGCATATAAAACGTATGTTACAACCAAAAGGTTTTCTTGTTGTTGATAATGCAACTTCTCATGCAAGTGAATTAGATGAGTTTATAAAAATGATTGAAGAAGATGATACGTTTGAAACAGTGTTATTAGCGTTTCAAAAGGGAGCATTTGTAGCTCGCAAAAATAAATAGAAGTGAGTGTAATAGAATTATCACATTGAAAACGGGTGAATGTCAAAAGATTGAGTGTAGCACGATTAAAAGAACGTAAATTATTTAGGAAATATATGAAGAATCCGCCTTCAGCATGTAGTTCTCTAGGTCTTAAGTCTGAGGAAAATTATGTTGATTACAGGTATACTTATAGTAAGAAACAGGGAATGACTGCATAAACAGACATTTCTAAAAAAATCGATTTCAAGCAATCAGAATGTGTATGAAATACGATATAATTGATGAAATATAGTGCATATAAATTCGCACATATAAATAAAGGAGCGATTTTGTTGACTGAACTCGAGAAAAAAGAACCTGTATCCATTGTGAAAGATAATAATGTAGAAGTAGTGGTTGATACAGTTATAAAAGATGAAGAATTAGAGGAACTAAATAAAGAAGCTGATCTTTATGTACAAAAGTTAAATAGCGAGCAAAATACAGATTTATCAAAAGTATTATCTCAGCTAGGAGATTTAGGGGATAAAGAGCAACAAGCAGCAGGACAAACGTTATCAGCTTTAAAACGCCCTGTAACAGCGATGATGAATGGGAAAAATGAAGAAATTCCAAATACATTGTTAGAATTACGAAAAGTGGTATCAGAGCTTGATCCCAATTCACTTAAAGCAAGTGGTATGAAGAAAATAATGTTTAAAGTATTCAAGAAAAATCCACTTGAAACATACGTGCATAAATATCAATCTATAGATAAACAAATCGAGGAAATTATTAGATCCCTTCTAATTGGCCGTGATAACTTACAAGAGGATACAGTTGGTCTTGAAATGTTAAAAGAACAATCGCACGATAAAATTCATGCGCTTGATAAACAAGTATACTTAGGGAAAAAGCTTGCTGGCATGCTTGAAGCTGAGAAACAAAATCCAGAGCGTCAAAGGGATATTCCGTTAATTAACGATGCATTAGAAAAGATACTTGTACGTACACGTAATATGCAGCAAGCGAAAAGTGTATTATTACAATCTATAGCTTCTGTAGACATCATTAAGAAAAATAATGAAAAATTAACAGAGGCAATACGTAATGCGATTACGATGACACAAAACGTTGTAACAGTTTCAGCTGCTATTCAGCTTGCATTAACGAATCAACGGAAAACAATTGATGCCGTAAATGCGACGAATGAAGCAATTGAATCGATGGTATTAAGTAATTCTCAAGCGTTAAAACAAAATACAGAAGAAACGACGAAATTGCTTGAAAACCCTGCTATTAGCATGGATAAATTACGTGAATCATTCCAAAATGTGTTCGCTGCAATTGAAGCATCTGAAAAATCGTCAGAACGTATTATTGAGTCAAGCAAGAAGTTCGTTATTGAACTAGACACATTTAATGATGAGATGAAGCAGAAACTCATTCAGCGTCCAAGGAAATAACGGATTATTAGAGGAGGTGAACAAATGAGTTTCATTCAAACAGTACTATTACTACTCGGTACATTGCTTTTAATAGCATTTACTGTCGTTGTTTTAGTCGTATACTTCGGGCGGAAACTGTATTTTTCATGGACGAAGCCATATAAAAGAGCGCAAGATTCTTTAGATAAGATATCAAACAAATCAATACCGTTTCTACAAGAATTTACACAACATCCACTGTTTTATCGCTGGATTCGCACCGAAGGAAAGAAAGAACAAAATACATTAAATACTCTATTTTGTGCATCAGGTCAACGTACGAGAGAGCAAGTCTTCTCGATGTTACCGAAAGAAAAGCAGAAAAAAGTGCATGTAATGGCAAAAACTACGAAAAAGCTTACGAATGAAGATATTGATGTGGCTGCGATGAAAGTGAAAGATTTCTTAAGACAAGAAGCGCAGCAAACTGTAAAACCGACAGACTTATCATTTTACAAATTGTATTTTTATGACCGTTATCCAGACGCATTAAATACAATTCAAGCGTATAAACGCTCAATAAATCCTTCATTACAAAGAACGGTTGATGATATTACAATTTCAGTATTAAATGCACTTCCGTACTATCAAGAGCAACGCATGTTTGAACAACAACATAAACTTGAAACGTTCTTAATGAAAGATTTAACGGCCATGTTATCGTTGGTAGTACAATTACCACCTTCACAAAGACCAGAGAAGGAAGAAGAATTGAAAATCTACTTGGAAAATTTCCAAAAAGAAATGGAAGTAGTAGAGCGAGATATTCGCGACTCAATTGATCACGATTTAAATGTGAAGATGAGAGCAGCGACTGAGAAATTTAAGAATAAATAGAAGAGATCGCCTAAAAGTTGAATGTTTCAGCTTTTAGGCGTTTTTTTTGTAAATTGAGAGTGTTTAATCTTTTGTAAAATTGTATATGCAAACGTAAATAAATGGTAAAATATAGAGTGGTTTTTTGTACTTTGTGTAAATAATTATTATAAAAGGGGTATGGTATTGTGTTATTTGAGTTAGTCATCCTATTTGTAATTTTATTTTTATTTCTGGGCTATCCCATTAGTAAAGCTTGGGATAGTTTCCAATCGAAGAAGGAAAATTCCTCAAGTATACTAAAGTTCGAGCCACAGGAAATATTATCAATATGTTTGAGTTATTTTATATTTGGTTTAGGCATTATGTGGAATGCAAATGATGTAAGAGGAGGAATACCATTACATAAATTTGAAAAGAACGGAATGATGTCTGATCAATATGCTTCTTTAGCACATGACCACATTGCTATAGTAGTTCTCTTAGTTATTTTAGGTGCGGTTTCGTATTGGAGATTAACGAAAGGCCTAACAAAACTTTCACCAATATTTTATATTTTTTATAGTACTTTAATGATAGTAAACATTGTATATACATTCATCTATATTACCCATACAGGCTTTGCCTTTTATACGGAACTCGGAGGATTGAGATACATTCCAGTCTTTTGTATTCAAGTTGGGATGCTTGCATTTAGTCTATTATTCATAGCTAAATTAAGAAATACATTAGATTATTTCATACAATCTCAGAATGAGAAAGATTATACGCAGAGCAACAGAATTATATTATTGCTGTATCGTATTTCTTTTGGATATCAAAAAATGGCTACAGTCTGGATGATAAGTTTATTTCCTGTCTTGTTAATTATTCAATTCATTTTAATACTGTTTGGCCAAAAACCAGATAGTTTTATAAGAGTGTTTATGGAAACAAGTAGTTTTAATTATTCTAAGATTCCTGCCCCAAGTCCTCAAATTGTCTCCGGGGATGGGCATTATTTATGTACAGTTTCTGTGAAAGGCCATAAAAACATCGTTAAGCCATTACGAGCAGGAATTAGGCATGGGGAAAGAATTACAGTTAATCGACAGTTATTAATTGCGAACGCTTTTGAAAATGTAATTGAGGAGCGGGTACCAAAATGTCATAAAGTTATTCGTAATTTTTATGATAAATACGGTTATCCGATTAGTAAACATATTAATACGAAATGGTCGGCTGATTTTGTTTATATTTTAATGAAGCCACTAGAATGGTTCTTCTTATTTGTACTTTACACAGTAGATAAAAACCCTGAGAATAGAATTCATATTCAATATAGTGAACTACGAAAATAAAAGTAAGAGCCCGCATTCAAAAAAATGGGGGCTCTTACTTTTATTTTGCTTGAATAGTAGATTTACTAGAAGCCACACTTTCATTATGCAATCGATCAACTGCAGTTACGACATAGGTATACGTTTCTCCGGAAATAGCGGTTTTATCTACATAAATTTCTCCAAGCTTTGTTTTTCTTACAGTAGTAAGTAAATTTTTGGGATTTTGTATATCCACTTCATTTTTCCCATTCACGCGGTAAATAGCGTAATAAGCAGAATCATTATCTCTATTGTCAATGATACCAATTGCAATACCTTCATCTCTTGGAATGGCGCCTTTTAAAGTCGGTTGTTTTGGTGGATCATGATCAAGCCAAGGCATAGGCGGGATTAATGCAGGATGTTTATATATGTTTTTTGAAAGGCTATCTTTAACTCCGAGTGGATTGTTATTAATATCTTTTAAGCTAAAATGCATACTACCTTTTATATCAGGATATAGCCGGTTTAATGCAATTTGTTTTGGATATTCTTCTGGATCAGACCAAGCAGGGACGGAGTTATTATTAATTTTATAGGCCGCTTGACCGATGTATAGGTGAAGCGGTTTGTTATTTGTTTCTTTAACCCACCAATCTACTAATATGTCATATGCAGCTGGGGTGAAACCTATATTCCAATATATTTGCGGTGTAATGTAGTCAATATATCCTTTTTGTATCCACTCACGTGTGTCAGCATAAAGGTCATCATAGTTTCTTTGGCCTGCGGTTGTGTTAGAGCCAGTGGGATCGTCAGCTATATTTCGCCATACGCCGAACGGACTAATGCCAAACTTTACATATGATTTTTCTTGTTTTATAGCAGTATTTAAATCTTTTACAAGTTCATTTACATTGTTACGTCGCCAATCTTCTATATTTGTAAATCTACCATTATTATATGTTTCGTACGTTTTCTGATCTGGAAATTCTTCACCGGCTACTTTATATGGGTAAAAATAATCATCCATATGCAGCGCATCAATATCGTAATTTTGTACGATTTCTAAAGCGCCTTCTGTTATAAATTTTTTCACTTCCGGAATACCGGGATTGTAATATAACTTTCCGCCATAAGTGACAACCCAATCGGGATGTTGCCTTGCAGGGTGATTATTTGATAATCGATTTATATCGGTGTGATTCATCGTTATTCGGTATGGGTTAATCCAAGCGTGGAATTCTATATTTCTTTTATGAGTTTCTTCAATCATAAATGCGAGCGGGTCATAACCAGGATCTTTTCCTTGTGTTCCTGTAATGTATTCAGACCAAGGACCGTAATTTGAAGGATAGAAAGCATCAGCGGTTGGTTTAATTTGTACAACAACTGCATTCATACCAGTGCTTTTTACATCGTCTAATAATCTTATAAATTCTTGCTTCTGTTTTTCAATAGGTAAGCCAGTTTTTGAGGGCCAATCAATATTCAGAACTGATGCGATCCATACAGCACGTAATTCATGTTTTTTGTACGTAGTATTTACTTCAGCATAAGTAAAGTGAGGGGGAATGAAAGAGAAAGGGATGAACAAGATAACGATACAACATATCATTAATAAACGTTTAACGATCATTTATACGCCTCCCTATCATATGATTATTTAAAATAATATATGAGGCGAGGTTGACTTTGCAATAGAGAAAATTGCATATTGAAACATTAATTTAATAGGAAAAATATTTTTAATGAAATTTACTTTCGTTATAACTAAATTCATTTACTACTTCATATGCTTGTTAGTAAAGTGAAACTTCCTTTCATTTGAAGGGTAATAAATTATAAGTATAGGAGGATTAATAAATGAAAGTTTTGTTCGTCTGTTCTGGAGGAATGTCCAGTGCAATTGTTGTAAACGCTTTAAAAAAAGAAGCGGAGAAAAATGGTGTGAACATGGAAGTGCATGCAATTGGAACGAATGAGGTAGAGGAAGAAGTAAAGAATGGCTGGGATGTCGTAATGGTAGCACCTCAAATAAGACACCGATTTGACTCTGTAAAAAAATTTGCAGAGGAGGAATCTATTCCGTGTGGCATCATACCGCCGCAAGCATACACACCGCTTGGCGGCCCGACTTTATTAAAAACTGTAAATGAATTAATCAGTTAGGGGGAAACGTTATGAATAAGTTTGTCACGTTTCTTGATAAAAACTTATCTGGACCGATGGCAAGGCTTTCTGAGCAGAGACATTTACAAGCAATCCGTGATGGAGTTATTTCGGCGTTACCATTTATTATAGTAGGAAGCTTCTTTTTAATAGTAGCATTTCCACCACTGCCGAAAGATAGTTTTATATCAGTTTGGGCATTAAAGAATCAAACAAGTATATTGATACCATATCGTTTAACCATGTTTATTATGTCCTTATATATCGCATTTGGAATAGGATATAATTTAGCGAAAAGTTATAAATTAGATGCTTTATCAGGAGCACAGCTCGCGGTATGTTCACTACTTTTAACATTAACGCCTGAGTTAATTGATAAAAAAGGATTCATGCTTCCGATGACAAATCTCGGAGGTCATGGATTATTTGTGACGATGATTGTTTCTATTTTATCCGTAGAGATTTTAAGGTTTTGTAAGAAGAAAAATGTAATGATTAAAATGCCAGAACAAGTACCGCCATCTGTATCGCGTTCATTTGAAGCACTTATACCTGCAGCATTCGTTATTATTATAATGAGTCTAGTAACTGTCGTTTTTAGCATTGATTTACACCATGTTGTTGATAAATTAGCAGCACCATTAGTAAAAGCTGGGGATAGTTACTTCGGTGTAATGATTCCAGTGTTTTTAATTACGTTTTTTTGGTCATTCGGAATCCATGGTGTGTCGGTTGTTGGAACTGTTGCTCGGCCATTATGGGAAGTATACCTAGGGAAAAATGGTGAAGCAGTTGCTAGTGGAGCAGATCAGTTGCCATTTATTTCACCAGAGCCGTTATATCAATGGTTTATATGGATTGGCGGTTCTGGTGCGACGTTAGGGCTTGTATTAGCTATGATTATATTTGGTCGATCGAAATATTCGAAAGCATTATCAAGAACTTGTATTGTTCCAGGTATTTTTAATATTAATGAACCAGTCATATTCGGATTACCGATTGTACTAAATCCAATTTTAATTATCCCATTTATCATTACACCACTTGTAACAGCAACTGTTGCATATTCAGCAACTGCGATGGGATTTGTAACACCAACGCATATTATGCCGCCATGGACACTACCTGCTCCAATTGGTGCATATTTAGCAACAGGTGGAGATTGGCGTGCGATTGTATTAGTTTTTATAAATATAGCAATATCGTTCCTTATTTATTTACCATTCTTTAAAATGTACGACAAAAATATGCTTGAAATTGAAAAAAATGGTGACGGGGAATCTGTTAATCCTTAATCTGCACGCTGTTATTTTGAGTGATAGACTTTTTGTCTATCACTTCTTTCACATTAAAACTAGAAAGGGGGAAATAGAATGAATATAAAATTTAGTTATAAAGGCGTATTTTTATTATTATTTGGAGTGATTTGTGCAAATTTACTTTTTGTCCCTTTATTAGGCATGCTAAATCTATCACAAATGCATAGTATCTGGCTTGTTACAAGTATTGCGGCAAGCGTTTCGCTTACGGTAGTTGTTTCTTTCATTGATGGATCGTTTGCATCGAAAGCTCAGTTGTTTTTTAGATTTATATTGTTTTCGATTGGTTGTACGTTCGTTACTTACATGATTGTTTTTTAGTAAATAGGAGGTCATGCACGTTATGTATGTTGCAGGGGTAATGTCTGGTACTTCATTAGATGGAATAGATGTAGCGCTCGTTCATATAGAAGGAAGTGGTGTAGATTCTAAAATCCAACTCATCCATTTTACTACTGTTCCATTTTGTAATGATATGAAAAATGAGATCCAACAAGCGTTATCAATTGAAACTTCGAATGTCCAACTTATATGTAGTTTAAATTTTAAACTTGGTTTATGCTTCGCCAATGCTGTAAAGGAAGTTTGTAAAGAGGCCAATTTTCCTTTGAGACAATTAGATTTAATAGGCTCTCACGGACAAACGATTTATCATCAGCCAAAGCAAGAAGGGAATATTATTTCTTCAACATTGCAAATTGGGGAACCAGCAGTAATAGCATATGAAACGAACACGACGGTTATCTCGAATTTCCGAACGATGGACATGGCGGCAGGGGGACAAGGTGCACCACTTGTACCATATTCAGAGATTATTTTATATCGGCATCAAACTAAAAATAGACTACTACAAAATATTGGTGGGATTAGTAATGTTACAGTGGTTCCAAGTAAACGAAGTAAAGAGAGTGTTATTGCTTTCGATACTGGACCAGGCAACATGGTAATCGATGAAGTATGTCAAAGATTATTTCATGTACCATATGATCAAAATGGTTGGATTGCAAAGCAGGGGGTAGTTGTAGATGAAATTTTAACATACTGTATGAACCATCCATTTTTGAATATGAAACCACCAAAATCAACAGGTAGAGAACAGTTTGGAGAAGCGTTTGTGACTGAATTATTGAATCGATTTAAAAAGCATAGTAAAGAAAATATATTGGCAACTGTCACGATGTTTACAGCATGTTCAATTGTTCATCATTATAAGGCGTTTATTTTGCCGTATTATGAAATTGATGAGGTGATTTTAGGTGGTGGTGGAAGTTATAATAATACACTTGTTGAAATGTTACGGAATGGATTAAGAGAAGAGAAATGTAGCATATGTATACAAGAAGATATTGGTCATTCTTCAGCAGCGAAAGAAGCAATTGCATTTGCTATTTTAGCAAACGAAACGTATCATCGTAATCCGAGTAATGTGCCGAGCGCAACAGGTGCTAAGAATTCCGTAATTTTAGGGAATATAACATTCCCTCCATACGCAGATGAAAATGAGGCGAACATATGAAGTATATGATTGGAGTAGATGGCGGGGGAACGAAGACCGAGGCAATTGCATTTGATAAAGACGGAAATGAACTTGTAAGAGCTACCAGTGGTTTTGGAAACATATTAATAGATTTTGAAGAAGCTCTTGTGCATATTATGGAAGCAATTAATCAATGCCAGAAGAGTTTAATAAATGGGCATTGTGTTTGTGTTTGTTTAGGATTAGCTGGTATAAGCGGAGCGAATACAAATGAATTAACATTACGTTTAAAAAAGAAATACGGAACAAAAATTGAAATTTTTAATGATGCAATGATCGCACATGCAGCTGCTTTAAAAGGTAAGGATGGAATATTAACTATAGGTGGTACAGGTGCAATTTGTATAGGAAAAAAAGGAGAAGTATATCAGTATAGCGGTGGATGGGGACATATTTTAGGAGATGAGGGGAGCGGATATTGGATTGCATTACAAGCTTTAAAGAAAATGGCAATTCAGTTCGATCAAGGAATCAGTCTTTGTCCATTGAGTTTGAATATTCAAAGGCAGTTTCAACTTTTGACACCGTCTCATATAAAAAGCTTAGTATATACTTCTTCTAAAGATAAAATTGCAGCAATCGCCCCATTAGTTATTCAGGAAGCGAGAGATGGCAATGATGATGCGCATGAAATTATGATGCAAGCTGGAAAGGAATTAGCAAGGATTACAGTAAATGTTTATAACAAGTTGAACTTTAAGCACTCAACGCCAATTGCAGTAAGTGGCAGTATATTGCGTTTAGTTCCTGAAATATTTGCTGTATTTAAGAAATGGTGTGAAGAAAGTATGAAAGAAATTACATTCGTATCACAAGCAGAAATGGCAGTGAAAGGAACATATTATTTAATGAGGGATATATATTTTTAAAAATAGGTATGAGAATTTTTGTATGATTTGTAAAAATATGATGTTAAAATGTATAAAGGGATGTATGTTAAAAACGTACAATATACGTAGTAATTGAATATTGTATATGTATTCCCATGTAGAAAGTGAATGATTACATGATTAATAGTATGCAGTTTTTATATTTGGTGGCTTCTTATTTAATTGGAAACATATTGACCGCTTATATAGTAACAAAATTGAGACATAACGTTGATATTAGGGATGAAGGAAGCGGAAATCCTGGCGCAAGAAATATGGGGCGCGTATATGGAAAAGGGTATTTCATCGCTACATTTTTAGGGGATGCAATTAAAGGGGCAATCGTTGTTGCTGTAGCAAAATACCTTTTTGAAGATCCTACATTCGTAATGTTAACATTATTGGCCGTTATTATTGGACATATTTATCCAGTTTTATTTAAAGGCAAGGGCGGTAAAGGTATTTCAACATTTATAGGAGGACTAATCGCATTTGATTATTTGATAGCGCTTACCCTCTTAGGCATTTTTATTGTATTTTATTTAATATTTAAAGGGTTTACGAAGCCAGGACTAATTACGATTGCTTGTTTACCAATTTGTATGATTCTTTATTCTTATTCTATTGTTACCACTATATTAAGTGGAATAATTATTGTACTCATTCTATATGTAAATCGAGAATAAAATGAATGTTTAATAAGTGGGGATAATCTCCACTTATCATTTTTTATTAAATAGATAAAGGAGATAAGGCATGGGGTTAATTTATAAAGTTGCTGATCAAGATTGGGAATTTGAAAGTATACATAAATTGAATTATAAAACTTTTGTAGAAGAGATACCACAACATGAAGAAACGAAAGAACGGTTTCGTATAGATCGGTTTCATAAAGAAAATACATATTTAATTTGTTTAGATGAGGATAGATTAGTAGGTATGGTCGCAGTGCGGGGAAAACGACCATTCTCGTTAGATTATAAAATTTCAAATTTAGATATTTATTTGCAAGAGCATGGAGAAAAAGTGTATGAAATTCGTTTACTTTCAGTAGAACGTGAATATAGAAATGGAAGAGCGTTGTTAGGATTAATTCGTTTTCTACATCGTTATTTGCTTCTAAATGGATATGAATTAGCACTCATTTCTGCAACAACACGTGAACTAGCTTTATATGAGCAAATGGGATTCAAATCTTTCCATACGTTAGTTGGTACAGAAGAAGCAGCCTTCCAGCCAATGTATGTTACCCCTGCTATGTTTGAAGAGTCGAGTGTTGGGGGGATTATGACGAAAGAATATACGTTTTTACCTGGTCCAGTAGATATTGAAGAGAACGTTCGAAAGGCATTTTCTACGCGACCTATTTCCCATCGCTCTAAGTCATTTCAAGTGATGATGGACAATGTGAAAAAACGGTTACTTCACATGACAAAAGCAAAACATGTACAGCTTATGTTAGGAACAGGGACGTTAGCAAATGATGCGATTGCTTTACAGTTACGTTCTTTAAAAGGGAAAGGACTAGTATTAACAAATGGGGAATTTGGTAATAGATTAGTTGGACATGCAAAACGAGCACGGTTACATTTTGATACGTATAAAAAGGAAATGGGAGATCCATTTATTTATACCGAATTAGAAGAAATTATGACAACTGGAAATTATGAATGGATTTGGTTTGTTCATCATGAAACATCTACTGGAATGTTAAACGATTTAAACGAGCTAAATACTCTTTGTAACGAGAATCAAATGAAACTGTGTGTAGATTGCATAAGCTCAATTGGAGCGATACCATTAGACTTGAAGGATGTGTATTTTGCAAGTGGTGTTAGCGGTAAAGCGATTAAATCATATACAGGAATTTCTTTCGTTTTTCATAACCACATTGTAAAAATAAACGAGGCTGTGCCGGCCTATATGGACATTGGCATGTATGAAGAAAATGAAAGTATTCCATACTCACAATCATGGAATTTAATTTATGCATTGCAAGAAGCGTTGAAGAGATTTGAAGATGAAAAGACATTTGTAAAAATTAAAGAGACATATGATTATGTTGAAGAAGTTATTACTGATATGGGTTTAAAGCTTGTTTCACCTAAAGAACATGCCGCGCCAATTATACTTACTATTGTATTGAGCGAAGATTATTCTTCTAAAGTAGTAGGCGATACATTAGCATTACAAGGATACATCGTTCATTATGAGTCATCTTATTTACAAAAGAATAATTGGATCCAAATTGCATGTTTAAATCATTATAAAGAACGCGATATGAAGAGGATGTTAAATTGTTTGCAAATGTGTTTATTTCAGAGTGGGGTACATATATAAAGACTTTTTCTTTTCGTATAAAGGAGCTACGACTTACGAAAACTTAGGAATAGAACATTGGAAGAGGTGTCAGTATGATAACTAGAAAACTACCATTACATATAGACGATATTAAAAAAGCTCACAAAATTCTAGATAGAAATGCTCGTAAAACGCCATTAGTAAAATCTTTTTACTTAACTAGTAAAACGGGTGGAGAAATTCATTTGAAGTTAGAAAATATGCAATTAACGGGTTCTTTTAAATTTCGTGGCGCATTTAATAAAATGTCGCGGCTCACGGATCAAGAAAAAGAAAGAGGTGTAATTGCATGTTCAGCAGGTAATCATGCACAAGGAGTTGCATTATCTGCTCATTTACTCGGTATTAAGAGTAAAATTGTTATGCCAATTTCTGCACCTCAGGCAAAAGTTGAAGCAACAAAAGGATATGGATCTGAAGTGATTTTACATGGTGAAACCTTTGATGATGCAAAGGTAAAATGTGAAGAAATTATAAGGGAAACAGGTGAAACATACTTACATCCATATGATGATGTAGAGGTAATGGCTGGTCAAGGTACAATTGGATTAGACATTCTTGATGATATGTGGGATGTAGATACTGTCATTGTACCAATAGGTGGAGGCGGAATTATTTCTGGTATTTCTGTAGCATTGAAATCTTTTAATCCATCCATTAATATAATTGGTGTCCAAGCAGATAATGTTCATGGAATGAAGGCATCTTACGATAAAGGAGCAATCGTAGAACACTATGAGGCGCCTACTATTGCAGATGGTTGCGCAGTTAAAATACCAGGTGAATTAACATTTGAAATTGTAAAAGAATTAGTAGATGATATTGTAACTGTATCAGAAAAAGAGCTGGAAGTAGCGATGAAAGATTTATTACAACGTGGGAAAGCTGTTGTAGAAGGTGCAGGTGCATTAGCAACTGCTGCACTTCTTGCAGGAAAAGTTGATAGTTATATAAAAGGGAAAAAAGTAGTGGCTGTTATATCTGGTGGGAACGTGGACTTACAGCGCATATCAAGTGTATGTGAGCACTTTTTTGTCGCTAATGAAGTGAAATAGTTTTATGAAAGAAGAGCTAAGAGAAATGATTTTAGCTCTTACTTTTTGTCTACCGTTTACTGTAAGTAGAAATAAACTTGCAAAATTTGCTGTTTAAAAATTATTTTATTTAAGCGCCTATTTTTACACATATCTTTAATGTTATAATAATTATTTCAATATTGTCGAAACGTAAGCAGAAATTTAATATAATAGTTTTAATGTGCTAATGAGCGGTGAGGAGGGCAGGGCATGAATAAAGAAGAACAGGTCATGAACGGTTTCAGGGAATTATATAATAAGCTGGTTTGGCTTAATAAAGATAAGATGGAAGAGGGTCTTAAAGGTTTTAAGTCTTCTGAAGTCCACTGCATTGAATATATTGAAAACAATGCAGATTCTAACGTGACACAACTCGCAGAGGCTTTTTATGTGACTCGCGGTGCTATAAGTAGAATGACTAAGAAGCTCATACAAAAAGGCCTTGTTGAAAGCTACCAAAAGTCAGAAAATAAGAAAGAAATTTATTTTAGGCTTACCGAACAAGGGAAAGAAATTTATAAAATCCATGAAAATTTGCATAAAGAGTTTCAAGAGCGAGATAAAGCTGTATTTGAACAAGTGACTGAAGAAGAATTCAACAGTATAATTAGCTTTGTGGAAAAGTATAGTAGACATTTGGATGCAGAAATAAAGAAACAAGGTATACATATTAAATCGTAATATATTTTAATAATAAAGTGAAACTTTAATCAGTGGGGGCTTCATCTCCACTGATTATCAGCCCTCACCAATCGGGCTTTTACGGGCAGCCTTACTCTAATGAGAATAGGCTGCTTTTTTATTATTTTATTTTTGTTGACTAATCAACAAAATAGAGTTATTATTTTGTTGACAAAGCAACAAAATTTTTAGGAGAGAAGTTAAATGTCTATATTTAGATCGAAAAATGAAAGGGGAACTGAAAAAAGCATAGATAAACATGCTTTACTATTCGGACTTATTTCTGTATTTCTTTGTGGTATAGGTTTCAGTATCATCATGCCTGTAGTCCCATTCTTAGTACAGCCATATACAAGTAATCCGGAAGAACAAGCATTGGTTGTTACACTACTAACTTCCGTATATGCGGCCTGCGTGTTTTTAGCTGCACCAGTACTCGGAGCTTTAAGCGATAAGTATGGCCGTCGTCCATTACTTTTAATATGCTTATTTGGTTCTGCAATTGGGTACTTAGTTTTTGGAATAGGAGGAGCTTTATGGGTACTATTTGCTGGACGCATAATAGAAGGAATAACAGGCGGGAGCATAAGTACTATCTTCGCATATTTTGCAGACATCATTCCAAAAGAACAGAGAACGAAATATTTTGGATGGGTGAGTGCAGTTGTAGGTGCGGGAACTATCATTGGCCCAACCATTGGGGGGATACTTGCCAAGTTTGGTGATACTGTACCTATATATTTTGGTGCAATCATAACGTTAATAAATGTTGTATATGGGATCAAATATATGCCTGAGAGCCTTGAAAAAAATAATAGGTTGAAAGAGATTACGTTTGTAAGGTTAAATCCTTTTGTACAGCTAGCAAACATACTTTCCATGAAAAATTTAAAGTGGTTACTTGTCTCAGCGTTTTTACTTTGGATACCTAACGGATCTTTACAAGCAATTTTCACGCAATTTACAATGGATACTTTCAGTTGGAAACCTGTATTAATCGGACTTATGTTTTCAATTTTGGGCTTTCAAGACATTGTTTCACAAAGTTTTATCATGCCAAAGCTTTTGATCAAGCTTAGTGATAAACAAATAGCAATTCTTGGGATGGTTTCGGAGATTATAGGATACAGTTTTATTGCGGCATCAGCTTTGTTTTCACTCTATCCACTACTTATCGCTGGGATGCTGATGTATGGTTTTGGGGATTCAATTTTCGGACCTTCATTCAACGGGATGCTTTCAAAGTCTGTCAGTTCTAGTGAACAAGGAAGGATTCAAGGTGGAAGCCAATCTATTCAAGCTTTAGCAAGAATGATTGGTCCTATTCTTGGAGGACAAATCTATGTATCACTTGGTCATGCCGCACCTGCTTTTATGGGTATGATTCTTATAGTAGCGGCAATAGCAGTTTTATATAAGGGAACGCATGAAACTGTATAACAGATAGATATAAGAATAAATAAAAGGGAGTCAGAACTTAGGAACAAGTGCTGATTCCCTATTTGTTTACGGTTTGAGAGCTAAGAGAAAAGTTTTTGTTTAGGAATTTATTCTGCTATGCTCTCATGGTGAAGGGTAATATTCAGTGAGGTGGAACTATCATTAATTACAGTTAGCTTTATTTGAAAGTAAAAAGGTAGGTAAATGACTAGATAGTTTCATTATGCTTGTGCTGAAGTAAATAATGACTCCATCTTTACTTTGCTCTTCTCTCGAATTTCAGCATCTACGTGTCTCATCACGTATTTATGCGCTACAGCGATTGCTAAAACATCATCTAATAAGCCGATCCCAATAATAGCAGCTATATCTGGAATGAAATCAATTGTTAATACGTAATAAGATAAAGCGGCTAATATTATGAATTTCGCTTTATTAGGTAATTCTTTCTTTTTCATTGTATAGAATAAAATAATACTTTCATATACGCTGGATTTACCGAGGTTTACAGAGCTTTTTTTGAACTTTTTCCAAAGTGTCTGTTTCTCCATATAAACACTCCTTTTACAAAAACATAGATTTTTTAAAAGGATGGACAAAGAAGTGAGAGATTAATCAATTTTATTGTTTTTCTTAATTATATATTTCCATAAAAATAGGGGAATACCTGTTCAAAATATTATAATGTGGATTATTTTGAACAGTGTTCCGTTACATAGTATGTGTTCGTTCCAAGTAAAGGTACTACGCAGGTAACGTTTGGTGGTAATACGTATTAAAGTTCATTTTCTACATTAATCTCTGCATTCGTACAATATTGAATTACTTCTAAATAATCTAAGGGTGCATTTATTGATGAGAACTTTTGTAATTCTTAAATAGCCTCTTTACTCGCTGGTGATTCATAGGCTTCTAATGTAATTCTGGTATTAATTGCAAGATTAGCCACTTCATCTAGCATTTCAGGTGTTACTTTGGTTCGAACCATTTTTCCTCTCTTTTCTCCCATTTTCTTAAAAGTTGTCGCTTCGGTGATGGCTTTTTTATTTTCTCAAATGAAGCCGATGAGTTTGAGTTTTAGAATTTTATCGTGGTATTATTTATGTAACAAGGGGATGTTGTAAGAAAAAATACAATTTGAGGGGGAAAATGAAGATGGGAATTTATAACTATGAAGCGAAAGAGGATTTGCAAGTAGGAGAAGTTTGTTTAGAACGAGATATTTATGAAATTATAAATTTTTATAAGAAAGGGTCAATAGTTTTATGTGATTCAGTATCTCGTTTCAGTGCGAATTCAGACAGAATGTTTAAAGTGATAAATAGGATAGAAACATATATGCATAAAAATGAAGACTATACATATCAGGTTTCGGATAGACCCAATTTGATTTATGTAGTTGAGCAGGTAAGATAAGGAAGTATCCATAACGGGTGCTTTTTTCTTTGTTATATAGAAATTACACATTAAACGTGAATTCTAACAAAATGGATATTTGGATTCAAATTATTTGTGATATGTACAGTAAAATGTATGTGTATGATTTAGTTATTATTATGCATTTTATAAGCGGTATGGGGGAAGAAAAATGAAAATAATAGAACTACCAATTGAATTCGAATTTAACGGGCAAAAACAATGTATTTATCCAAGTTTAATTATAGTACATAATGAATTAACGTTAGTTGATACAGGATATCCAAGTTTTTTACCTTTAATTGAAAATGCAATATTAAAACATGGATATGAGATGAAAAACTTAAAGAATATAATTATTACCCATTATGATGACGATCATATAGGGGCTGTATATGATTTTAAAGTGAAATATCCAAATATTAATGTTATTGCTAGTGAAATTGAATCTAACTATATTAATGGTGATATAAAATCAGAGAGGTTAGTTCAAGCTGAAGAAATGTTAGAACGTATGCCCAATGAAGAAAAAGAATTTGGCAAATGGTTTATACAACAGTTAAAAAATATAAAACATATTTCCGTCGATGAAAAAGTACATGATGGTCAAATGATTTTGAATAATGAATGTCAAGTAGTGGCAACGCCAGGACATACTTCGGGGCATATTTCATTATATTTTCCGAATTTAGACTGTGTAATTACGGGAGATGCGGCTGTTCAAGAGAATCGTGAGTTAGTAATAGCTAATCCGAATTTTTGTTTGGATATAGAAAAAGCGAAACAGTCTTTAAATAGGATTAAAAGTTTTAAAGCAGCACAGTATTATTGCTATCATGGAGGAAAGCTTACTGTATAAATTAATGAAAACCGGTCTTTCCTAAATCGAAAAGATCGGTTTTTTAGTTCATATATTTTGCGATTTCAACCAAATCAGTAACATTATATTTCGGTAAAATTGAAATATATACGTAAAGAAGAATATATATAATTTGAGCAAGGGTATAGGGGGGAGAAAATGGGTTCGTTATTTGATGTAATAGCAGATATCATTTTATTTTATCCTCGAAATGACATGAAATTGAAACACCATATCGCAAAATTAAGTGAATTAGAGTGGTTTCGAAATCTACATGAAGATCCGAAGTATACAAGTTTAATTTGGAGTAATAGAAAAATTAAGAAGTTCATTTTGTCTTCTACTAACATGGAAACATTAATAAAATCTGAGAAAAAGCAAAAAGAATTTGTTCATCTAGTACAGGATGAATATAAAAAAAGAAGATAAGAATTTTTTTATTTTTCATATTTGGCGAAACAAATGGTACAATGAAAGCTAATGTGAAAAATAAGGAAAAGAAGTGGTCTATTTGAAAAACTTTTTAGAATTAGGAATTAGTGAAACTTTTAATCATACATTACGTGAAAATGGAATTACAGAAGCAACACCAATTCAAGAGAAGGCAATTCCAGTTATTCTGTCAGGTAAAGATATTATTGGGCAGGCGAAAACAGGAACGGGTAAAACGTTAGCATTCGTGTTACCGATTTTAGAAAAAATCGATCCAGAGTCTAGTGATGTTCAGGCTTTAATTGTTGCACCAACAAGGGAACTAGCTCTGCAAATTACAACTGAAATTAAAAAAATGCTTGTTCAAAGAGAAGATATTAATGTACTAGCGATTTATGGTGGGCAAGATGTAGCACAACAATTGAGAAAATTAAAAGGTAATACACATATTGTTGTTGCAACACCAGGACGATTATTAGATCATATACGACGTGAAACAATTGATTTAAGTAATCTTTCAACGATTGTACTAGATGAAGCGGATCAAATGCTTTATTTTGGTTTCTTATATGATATTGAAGACATTTTAGATGAGACACCAGGTAGTAAACAAACGATGTTATTCTCAGCAACGATGCCAAAAGATATTAAAAAATTGGCGAAGCGTTATATGGATGAACCGCAAATGATTCAAGTACAAAGTGAAGAAGTAACGGTTGATACAATTGAGCAGCGTGTCATTGAGACGACAGACCGTGCAAAGCCAGATGCACTTCGTTTTGTTATGGATCGTGATCAGCCATTTTTAGCTGTTATTTTCTGTCGTACAAAGGTTAGAGCAAGTAAGCTTTATGATAATTTAAAAGGACTAGGTTATAATTGTGCTGAACTTCATGGTGATATACCTCAAGCGAAACGTGAAAGAGTTATGAAGAGTTTCCGCGAAGCTAAAATTCAGTACTTAATCGCAACGGATGTAGCAGCTCGTGGACTTGATGTAGATGGTGTAACGCACGTATTTAACTATGATATCCCTGAAGATGTAGAAAGTTACATTCATCGCATTGGCCGAACAGGACGTGCAGGTGGATCAGGTCTTGCAATTACGTTCGTTGCAGCGAAAGATGAAAAACATTTAGAAGAAATTGAAAAAACGCTTGGTGCACCAATACAAAGAGAAATAATCGAACAACCGAAGATAAAACGTGTAGATGAAAATGGAAAACCGGTACCAAAGCCGGCTCCGAAGAAATCAGGTCAAAATCGTCAAAGAGATAGCCGCGAAGGTTCAAGAAGTGATTCAAGACGTGATTCGAGAAATAGCTCAAGAAGTGATTCAAGAAATAGTTCGAGAAATAGTTCTAGAAATGAAAATAACCGATCATTTAATAAGCCAAGTAATAAAAAAGGTAGTACAAAGCAAGGTCAGCAAAGACGTGGTCGTTAAATGGTTATAATTGTAAAAGAGTCGCAAAATATTGTGGCTCTTTTTTTTGTTTGAATACAACAAGGATGATGGCAAGAGAAAATTTCATTCACCGTATTTGAAATTTATAAAGGGAATTTTATAGTTCAAAACCAGTAGAGCAAGGGTATTACTGTCATTCAGCAGAACACTTTGGTTAAAAGAAAAGGTATTGAAGCGAGCGAGTATTTTCATTATACATTCCGCAATTATCGAAATAGAACAAGAGAAGTTTATGAAGGATTAAACTCGTATTGGTGTACGATCGTTGGAAACTGGAAAACTAATTTGTTAGTTTTTATCGATGAGGAACTCGAGAAGCACCACTGCCATCCTTATGGGGAAATTGCTTACGACGACGATGAAGGTAATGTAGTGATAATATGCGAAATAAGAAAAAAGGACTAGCAGTCGTACCTGCCGTCCTTTAATAGGAGAAAAAGTAATCTTGTTTAGAACTACGCATAAACAGAAAATCTGCTTGTAATTAGTTTTACCCTAAATATACGTGTCTATACAAAAAAGGGATAAGTAAAAAATACTTATCCCCGGAAGGGAAATCCCAAGTACCAAAATGGCTCGTATTGGTCTGCAGGTTCAAAAGTAGTATATGTAAAACGAAAAATCTCATACAAAAAGCAGACAACGATTTTGGTTGTCTGCCAGTGAGTTCAATGAGTTAGCTAATTGTGATAATTTGCATCCCCATTGCGAGAAGAGTGAAGCTGCTAGTTCAAACAGCTTGTTGGTATTATTTTCGATTTCTTAAAAAATATACATCAAAAGAAAGAGGTATTAGCCATGGACACGGCAGCTTGAAAGTAGTATGTATTTTTATTTGAAAAATATTCAAGGGGTGAAGAAACATGGAATGTTTAATAAAGGTGTTTGTTTTATTAATCAGTTAATTAATAAAACAAAATAGTTATTTGGGAGAAAGGGAAAATGAATATGAGATGAATTGAAGCTGTTGAAAAATTACTTGAAGTGATGAAAGAATGCTTTTGGAACGGAACATCTTTAAAGGGTGAAGCTAATGATTTTAATATTGTATCTTGGCTGATTGAAGAAGCGACGCGTAAAACAAAATAAAAATTTCATTTTGTAGCAAAGGGGAATAGATATGTGTACTTATTGGGGAAAAGTAGATAAAGAGTTCTTTAAGAGGCAAGAACCGGAACAAAATAAAAGAGCAGCTAGCAAAAGCTAACTGCTCAATACAAGGAGATACAGAGAAGACTACTTTAAATGAATGTTGGCATACAGCCTACATACAGTATTGACCGAATATTTATTTTAAATTCAATTTATTTAAAGTAAATATTCCAACAGATAAAATGGTTGCGCCTGCTACAGAACCTAACCAGTCTCTCCAGCCTAATGTATTTAAAGATGCATCTGTTAAATCCGTAATTAAGAAGATAGCAAACATTAATACACCAAATGCTAAGCATCCCCAAAATGTTTGCAAATATTTAATCATTTTCTTTCGGAACTTGCTCATATAAATCACCCTTATTAATAATTATATTTTTATAAATAAATTATCGCATGTGCAAAAATTAAAAGTACAAAATATGCAATATTACATATTGGAACTCAACAAAATACTCCATTGATAAGTACATAGATCGAACGAAGGCATCGTTCTTTTCCTAAAATGAAAGGTGACAATAAGAAACATGAGATACGTTTTAAACAAGTTGAGCGGACGTTAAAAAATAAAAATTTATAAAGGAAATAGAAAGTATGGTGTTGTATATGTACGATAATAGGAAACTTTTTGCAAACTAAACATATAATTTTAATAGACCGACAGTCGGTCTGGTGGGAAGGAGAACTTGAATGCGAATTGTAAAGGAGTATGAGGAGCGTAGAAAGGAAATTTTAGAAACAGCTGAGCGTTTGTTTCTTACGAAAGGTTATACGAAAACAACCGTGAATGATATTTTAAAAGAAATTGGTATAGCAAAGGGGACGTTTTATCATTATTTTAAGTCGAAGGAGGAAGTAATGGATGAAATCATTATGAGGATTATTAAAGAGGATGTCACTAAGGCGAAAAGGATTGTCTCCAATCCCGATATCCCCGTTTTAGATAAGTTATTTAAAATTTTAATGGAACAATCACCAAAATCAGGAGATGTCAAAGAAAAAATGATTGAACAATTCCATCAACCAAATAATGCAGAAATGCATCAGAAAAGTTTAGTGCAATCCATTATACATTTATCTCCTGTATTAACGGAAGTTTTAGAGCAAGGAATAGAAGAAGGCATATTTTATACTCCATACCCACAAGAAACAATTGAATTATTACTCTCTTCAGCACAAGTCATATTTGATGATGGTTTATTTCAGTGGAAACCGGAAGAAATGATGAGAAGAGCTAAGGCGTATATTAAAATGATGGAAGTATCTGTTGGAGCGAAAGAAGGGTCCTTTGATTATATGATCGAGGTTTTAATGAAACAGAAATAGCTTTTTTCTGTTTGGGTGTTATAGACCGGCAGTCGGTCTAGACTAAATGAAGGATGTGATGAGGATGCCAGCAAGTATTCAATCTTCCTTGAAAGATTTTCACTTAATGGTAAGTGGTCAAATTATTACTATTTTAGGTTCAACACTATTACGTTTTGCTCTCTCACTATATGTGCTAGATATAACAGGGCGTGCAGATATATTCGCAGGGTTATATGCGGTAACGAGTATTCCGTTTCTGCTAGCACCTCTTGGCGGAGCAATAGCAGATCGTTTCAACCGCCGTAATGTAATGGTCATTTTTGATTTTATAAACGCTGCTATTGTATTAAGTTTTATAGTTTTGTTATTAACTGAATCGGTATCTATTTTATTGATTGGAACAATTATGTTTTTACTAGCAGTCATTAGTGCAATGTACGCACCAGTTGTAATGGCGAGTATTCCGCAATTAGTTCCAGAGAAAAAGTTAGAACAAGCAAACGGTATCGTAAATGGTGTGCAAGCATTATCTAATATAGTTGCACCTGTACTAGGAGGAATATTATACGGCATAATTGGTTTGAAAATGCTCGTAATAACAAGTTGTCTTGCTTTCTTTTTATCTGCGATTTTAGAAATGTTTATTACAATACCATTTATAAAAAGAATACAGGAAGGCCATATCGTACCGACAATTGTAAAAGATATGAAAGAAGGTTTTCTTTATGTTTTAAAGCAACCTTTTATTTTGAAGGCTATGTTACTTGCAGCTTTACTAAACTTAATTTTGACACCGTTATTTGTTGTTGGGGGACCTATTATGTTACGAGTGACTATGCAGAGTAGCGATACGATGTATGGAATTGGAATGGGATTAATTGATTTTGCAACCATATTAGGGGCATTGTCAATCGGTTTCTTTGCTAAAAAGTTACAGATGAAAACATTATATAATTGGATGCTTATCATAGCTTTATTAGTAATGCCAGTGGCACTATCAGTTACACCGTTTATTCTTAATTTAGGATACTATCCACCATTTATCCTCTTTATACTTTCTTCTCTTCTAATCGCAATGATTATGACAATTGTATCCATCTATGTGATTACTGTAGTCCAAAAGAAAACACCAAATGAAAATCTAGGAAAAGTGATGGCAATTATAACAGCGGTATCTCAATGTATGGCACCAATTGGGCAAGTCGTATATGGTTTTATGTTTGAAGGATTCAGTACGAAAATTTATTTACCTATATTTGCTATTAGTTTCATAATGATATTAATAGCTATAGTGACGAAGAAAATATTAAGAAATGAAGGGAACTAGCTTCATATGATTAGAGTATTAGCGAAACCCAATCCTAATCAATTCTTTATCATTTATTTCAATTACGAATCTATATTCTTTGTCTAATATCCAGTAATAAAAACTGACTGCATCAACGTCAACTAGTGATTGGAATACTTTATCAAGATTTGTACTTACTACAGGGATTTCATAGTTATCCCATATTATAAAAATCTGTTCGTCAAAATCTAGTTGGTTTGCTCTAATAAGGGAAATTAGTTGTTCTTTGTTCGAAGCTATGAATTGGTTATCTATCTGTTCCCAATCTATTCTTCCCGAGACAGTTATAGGAAATGAATTCATTAAAATAATAGCAATCTGCTGGCTTTTTTCTTGGGAGAAAATGAGAGTTTCGTTTCCTAGGGATTCAAGGCATTCACTAAACAAAGGGTTTGTGTCATTGTTGTTTTTGGTTTTCAGTGCTCTTAACTTTTGTCGCAATTTCCATTGTCTTGACGATCTATCATCCATTTTTAACATTCCTTATACAATTATTTAATAATGAGTATAGCATATAAGGGAAGTCTTTATGAAAAGGAACTTTTTAAATATAAATTAAATAAAAGCGTTATTTGAAAAAAAGCCTTTTAAGGAAAGATAAGAGGCCATCAAAAAATATAACAACATGAAAATTTTATATTATGTATATACAATTTAAAGAGTTAGTGGAAATAATAAAATGTATAAAATTCTTATAAAAAAGCCCTAGGATTAGGGGATCTAGGGCTTCCTCTGTTGGTATATCTCACACGACATTATAAAAAGAAAAGAACTTAATGAAGGTAACACATGAATGTTTCGTAAATGTATCAAAAAAGTGAACAAAAGCGTTATTTTATTAGAAAAGTATGATTGTATGAAATAACATGTATGAAAGAAGAGACGTTAGCAAAAATATCCCTTAACGAAATCGGCTTTATTTTTCAGCAAAGTAACCTTCTTAAGTGACTCATGTTGTATAGGTAGCAGAGAAAACAGAAAGAGTTCTTTTTATGGAGGACGGAGAAGTTGTTAGTGAAATACAACTAGGCAAGTTTAGGAATGATGATTTAAAAGCGCGAGAAGAGAAATTGTTAAAATGGTTAGCTGTACTCGGATTTTAAAGACAAAAACTCCTATTGAATATAGGAGTTTTTTCTTTGTTTGAAAGTTCGAAAAGATATATAATAATTTTCTGACTATTAATTTATGGAGGGGTATTAATGAAAACTGAAACGTTACACACACAAGAAGACATTTTAAAAATGCTTGATTCATTATTAAGACCTGCAGAACCATTTTGGAATGATTTTTATGAGAATAGAGAAAAGGATGTTCCGTTTTTTGAAAATGTTCCAGATGAGAATCTAGTTTCGTATATACAAAAAGAGAGAGTTTCAAAAGGGAAGGTATTAGAACTTGGATGTGGTCCAGGTAGAAATGCCATTTATTTAGCGACTCAAGGATTTGATGTAACAGCAGTGGATTTATCTGTAGAAGGCATTAATTGGGCTAAAGAAAGGGCATTGGCAAAAGGGGTAGCAATTCATTTTATTTGTGATTCAATTTTTAATTTAGAGGTTCAAAACGAATTTGATTTTGTATACGATTCGGGCTGTTTGCATCACATTCCACCGCATAGAAGAATAAATTATGTGGATTTAATTAAAAACTCATTAAAATCGGGTGGTTATTTCGGATTAACATGTTTTGCGGCAGGCGATTTAGATGAGCGAAATGGATCGGAAATAACAGATTGGGATGTATATAGAGGATGGAGTCTACAAGGTGGTCTTGCATACTCGGAAGAAAAGTTAAGAGAGATATTTAAAGAATTTGAGGTAATTGAGATTAGAAGGATGAAACAAATGAAACAACCGAAAGAAATGTTTGGAGAATCATTTCTTTGGACAGCATTATTTAAGAAGAAATAATAAAGTAGATAATTGACAAACTCATCGTTTTTATAGACAATACACTTATAGGAATGTACGTTCGGTTTTTTGCCGACTTATGTTTTACATAAATATATAACAAGGGGCTGTCTCCATATGAGTAACACAAATCAAAAAATTACTACGTTTTTAATGTTTGAAGGCAAAGCTGAGGAAGCAATGAATTTTTATACGTCGCTATTTGATCAATCGGAAATTGTAAGTATTTCTCGCTACGATGAAAATGGACCTGGTAAAGAGGGAACTGTAATTCATGCAACTTTTACGCTAAATGGCCAAGAGTTTATGTGTATTGATAGTTATGTAAATCATAATTTTACATTCACTCCAGCTATGTCTCTTTATGTAACTTGTGAGACAGAAGAAGAAATTGAAACGGTCTTTCATAAACTAGCGCAGGATGGAGCAATTCTCATGCCTTTAGGTTCTTATCCATTTAGTAAAAAGTTTGGCTGGTTAAATGATAAGTATGGTGTATCTTGGCAGTTAACTCTTGCTGAATAAAAAAGAAAAAGCGTAGCTTATTTGTTTAATGGATTTAGTTAAAAGCTTGAAAAATGAAATAACATAAAAAAGCGTTCCAACTGTCAACAGATTTGGAATGCTTTTTTTATGTGGAAGTGAGTTGTTTAAAACTTACCAATTCTACGATTAGTTTAAATGAATGGAATAGATGTGTATTTTTTGTCTTTTCAGAATTTTTTAGTGGTTACTTGCGTTTATCTGTTAATATAAATATAGACAACTATGTATGAACCATCAGGCAGGTTAATAGAAAAAGGAAAGCATTAAGCTTACACATTGAATGCAACTAGATCGTTAGGAGGACTAATCGCAATGGATACTACAAAACAAAACAGTAATGCATGAGATAAGAAGGTTGAAGAAGGTTCTAGATACACGCAGCCTGTAAGTAGCGAGGTTATTGAGAAAAGCAAATCAGGTGAATGGGAGATTACAGTCACTACGGAAAAATCAGTTCCTAGAAAGTGGTTTCCAAAGTCATTAGATGGATTAAAGATACTTTGCTTAGCATCAGGTGGCGGACAACAAGCACCTGTTCTAGCTGCTGCTGGAGCAGATGTAACAGTTACTGATATATCTAAGAAGCAATTGGAACAAGATGAAAAGGTAGCAAAACGGGATGGTTTGACTTTGAAAACAGTACAAGGAGATATGTCAGACCTTGGTGATTTTGAGGATGAATATTTTGATATTGTTATAAATCCTGTTTCTAATTTGTTTGTAAAAGACGTTCATCTTGTATGGAATGAAGTTTCTAGGGTTTTAAAGAATAAGGGTATTCTTATTGCTGGATTTACAAATCCGTTACTATGGATTTTTGATGATAACCAAGAGCAAAAAGGTATTCTTGATGTTAAACATTCAATTCCTTCATCAACATTGGATTATTTACCAGAGGATGAAGTTCAAGATTACATCGATTCAAATCAAACAATAGAATATGCGCATACTTTAGAAGACCAAATCCAAGGCCAAATTGAAGCTGGTTTTGCTATAACAGGTTTTTATGAGGATGATTTTGGTGGAACAAGGATATTAGATAAGCATATTAAAACATTTATTGCGACAAAAGCTATAAAGTTAAAGATGGATTAAGAATTTTTGCTTGTCGCACGGGGCGTTAGTCGAAAAACGCTCTTAAAATAGAAAAGGATGGTGCTTTCCATCCTTTTCCTTATGTATTTTGATTGTCGAAACTATTCTCAAAACAAGTTTTACACTACCAATTGTATAATTAGGTTATGCTTTTATATTAAGAATTTTGCTGACCAAATCTTTTCCCGAGTTTAGCTAACAATTCAGGTTGATCGCTTTGGCTCATTATAACTTCAATAAAGATAAGTTGATTCTTATTAAAAGTTATATTTGTTAAGACTTCTGCTAATTCTGATTCATTTTCTACTTTAAATGTTAGACTTTTTTCTTCTGCCCCAAATACCATTGATAGTTTATTGTAATCCCACATTTGTATATCATTATAAGGTTGGTTTTGGCCGTGAATGGCACGTTCAACAGTGTATCCGTTGTTATTGATTAAAAATATAATTGGTTTTAAATTTTGACGTAATATAGTTGATAACTCTTGGGCAGTTACTTGGAAAGAACCATCACCAATAATTAAAATGTTGCGCCGTGATAAAGTGGCGAGCTGTGTACCAAGTAGAGCGGGCAGTGTATATCCGATAGATCCCCATAACGGTTGTCCTACATATGCAGTGTTATTAGGTAGAGGGATAGCAGCACTACCAAAGAAAGGTGTTCCTTGCTCTACAATTAATACGTCGTTTTCTTGTAAGAAATGGTACATTTGCTGCCAAAAACGTTTTTGTGTGACCAGTTGTGCTTTTGGAATGAACTCTTCAGTAAAAGGTGAGGATTCTAAAATAAATGGCTTAACGTCAAGGGTATCTTTATTACGATGCTCAATTGAATCACTTAAATGTTGTAAAACATCCTGCATTACAACTGGACCGTATTTTTTATCTATAATTTTCACAGCGTAGGGATGGATTTCTATAACTTGTTCTTTTGTAAAACCTTGTGTGAAGCCGCCTGTAATAGTATCAGTTAACTTCACACCAATACTAATAATACAATCAGATTCATCAATTCTTTTTCTCAAGTACGGAGAACTTACATCACCAGTATAAATCCCTATAAATTGAGGGTGTTTTTCTGGGAATATTCCTTTTCCCATACTTAACGTCGCGATGGGAAACCCAGTTTTTTCTACAAATTGATGTAAATTTTCTTTAGCGTGAAATCGATCTACTTCAAAATCAGCTAAAATTACAGGTTTTTTGGCGTTATTTATTATTGAAGTGGCATGTAGTAGCATTTTATCCAACGCTTCTTTATTACTTAAAATCGGTTTATATAAAATTGGTTCTGTAGGTTTATTAATTGGTTTATTATATACATCAATCGGCAAATTAATATGAACCGGGCGTTTTTCATTCCAACATGCGCGTAAAACACGGTCAATTTCCTCAGCAGCATGCTCAGATGTTACATTTGTTTGTGCCACAGTGATTTCTCGATACATATTGGAAAAGTGATCGAACTTTCCATCGCCTAACGTATGATGAACGATTGCTCCATTTTCCATTACTTTTGTTGGTGGCGTACCTGTAATTTTTATAACTGGCACGTTTTCCGCATATGAGCCAGCAATACCGTTAATAGCACTTAATTCTCCAACACCGAAAGTAGTAATAAGAGCAGCGATTCCTTTTATGCGAGCGTACCCATCTGCTGCATATGCAGCATTTAATTCATTACAATTTCCAATCCACTTTAAATTTTCATGTGCTACTACATCATCTAAAAAGGCAAGATTATAATCACCAGGAACCCCAAATATATGTTCAATTCCTAATTCGTGTAGTCTATCCAATAAATATGCACTTATAGTATATTGTTTTTTCAAATGAATCATCTCCTAATTATGCAATGAATGTTTCAATAGACTAAATAAGTTCTAATGCGTTGATTAAAATATTCATTACTAGATTGTGGTATAATTTACATACAGGGGGAAAGTAGATGACACAACATAAAGAAGAACAGATGAATGAGGCATTAGCATTATTTTATTTTGCATATAAAACATTTACTGAAAAGCCAGATGAAATTATAAAAGAATATGGCATTCAACGAGTACATCATCGAATTTTATTTTTTATTGCACGTTTTCCAGGGATAAGTGTAAATGAGTTACTATCACTATTAGAAATAAGTAAGCAAGCTCTCCACGGACCGCTACGTCAACTTGTGGAAAAGGGCTTAATTGAGAGTAATGAAGCTATGCATGATCGACGTGTAAAACAGTTGTCTTTAACAGAAAAAGGTGCAGATTTAGAGAAAAAACTGAGTGATGTACAAAGACAACAAATGGGTGCTATTTTTTCAAAATTTGGTGAATCATGTGAGGACAATTGGCACCAAGTTATGAATGAAATGGCAAATAGCCGATCAGGTTTTGATGCTTGGATATCGAAACGTGAAATACCAGTCAATCAAAAATAATGAAAAAACTTCTGTTTTTATCGTTTGAAAAAGAACAAATTTTATCCATACATTTGGCAACTATGATTTGGTCATAGAGTGAATGGATAAAAAGATACATTACTAGATACTTTATACGTGTACGCAATGGAACAATAAAATTCACATTTCCGAAAGGGGAATTATAATGATAAAACTTGTACTTATTCGTCACGGACAAAGCTTATGGAATCTTGAAAATCGCTTTACTGGATGGACAGATGTTGATCTATCAGAGAATGGATTAAGTGAAGCGAGAGAAGCAGGAGCAATATTAAAGAAAAACGGATATACTTTTGATGTGGCTTATACATCAGTATTAAAACGCGCAATTCGGACGTTATGGATTGTACTTCATGAGATGGATCTTACTTGGGTTCCAATACATAAATCTTGGAAGCTAAATGAAAGACATTATGGTGCATTGCAAGGGCTGAATAAAGATGAAACTGCACAAAAATATGGTGAGGAGCAAGTTCATATTTGGAGAAGAAGTGTTGATGTAAGACCACCGGCTCTTACTGAAGACGATCCTCGATATGAAGCGACCGATCCAAGATATAAAACACTCAAAAAAGGTGAATTTCCATTAACTGAATGTTTAGAGGATACGGAGAAGAGAGTACTTGCTTATTGGCATTCAGAAATTGCGCCGACATTAAAAAGTGGTAATAAAGTAATTATTTCATCACACGGTAACACAATTCGCTCGCTAGTAAAATATTTAGACAACCTTTCAAGTGATGGTGTAGTTTCATTAAATATTCCCACTAGCATTCCGCTTGTTTATGAATTAGACGAAAACTTACGTCCGATTCGTCATTATTATTTAAGTATGGATGGAGAAGTACCTGAAGGGGAAATTCCGAAACATATTTCTTTTTAATACGAAAATTTGAAATGAATGCTTGTCTACATATACAATATAGACTCATGGTAAAGTGAAATTTTAATCAGTGGGGGTCTTATTTCCCACAAATAACAGGATAAAAGACGTGGTACTTTCTAATATATATGCGATGTAGCTAATTTTAGAAGCTTGTCCACGTCTTTTGTCATAAAGAAAGCAGCTTGCGCATGTAATGATATCGTGAGTAGTTTTTGAATGGAGGGTGATGTGATTAATGATCTCTAACATTCGAATTGGCTTATTTGTTTTAGCGATTGTCTTTGTAGTCCTTGTTTTCTTTTATTGGAAAAATGAGGAGTTGTACGAGGAGAAAAAGCAACGTATTAGAAAGACTTGGTATGGTTTGTTTATCATATCTGTCACTGTGTATTTCATGATAAAAGGAATTGATTTAACCCTCTGGAAAAATCTTTTAATGTTTACTGCAATGGCTATTTTTGTTGATATTGCGTTCATTTTAACACCTAATATTTCTGAAATATGGGGTGCGAAATTTAGCGATATTGGCAAGACAGTTCAATCAATAAAACGATCATTAATTGCATCTAAAGCGAGAGGAGAAATATACACGACAATTATTCAAAATGTTAATCCAGCAGTATTCGGTACGATGGAATGGCATACGGAAGAGGAATATACAAAGAGCTTAAATGCATTTTTAGATTCATATGGGGAAAAGATTGGCGCGAAAATTGTTGTTTTTGAAGCCGCGAAGGAATTAAATACAAACTTTCGTGGTATTCGCTCGCAATTTAGTATTATCGTTCCGTTAGAACATATCGAGCAATTGAATGAGCAGAAAGCGGTGCAAGTAGAAAATGTCGGGATTATACCAGCAAAAATAGTAAGTGATGTTTTCATTGTTATTGATGGAAAGAAAAATAACCTGCAAGATCGGGATTTTGAAAATGTATATAATTTAACAATACATCATAGTTATTTTAGTAAATAAGGACAGAATCTTTTTCTGTCCTTTTCTTCTATACATAAATTAAAAACAAAATCCGACAAAGTTGAATAAAATTGGACAATCATTCCTACACTAGCAGGTAGAGGTGATTGTAGTGGTAAAAGATTATGACAATGATTTTTTTAAAGAAGATAATGAAGATACAACAGATTTCTCTTTAATAAAAGGGGATACGTTGCAGCAAGTAGAAGAATTAGAAGAAGAATTAAAAAGAAAATCATAAGTGTACACTCTTTCTACATTTGCTATATAATATAAATAAAAGGTTGTATCTTTTTGAAAAGGGGGAGAAGAGATGGCTGAAGTCAATGCACAAAAGTCTTCGTTTTTTAAAGAAAAAAAAGAAGAATCAAATACAGATTTCTCTCTTGTGAAAGGTGCATTAACGGAGAATATAAATCGGTTAGAGAAACTGATGAATAATAGTAGTTCAAAATATATACAGGTGAAAAGAACAAAAGAAAATGCATAGAGCATTTTCTTTTGTTTTTTTATTTAATAGTAAACTTATCTTTTACTTTTTCAGGTAAATCTGCTTTCTGAATCTCTTCATAGGACTTTACTTCAATTGATGATATTTCATTTTTGCTATTATCATCTTGATCTACATAAAGGCGTAAAAACGCGTCTTCATTTAATTTATGGGCGTTTTCTTTTTTTGTACTTCTAAATGTAATTTGTTTTTTAACACCATCTTCATCATATGCGGGCAGCGTATAGTTTCGTAAGTTTCTACCATCTACCTTTTCAATAGTTCCTTCGCCTTTTATTTGCATGTAATATACATCTTTACCAATTCTATTTAGTGACGCTCTCTCACAGCCAATAGTAAAACTAAAAAATAATAAACATAGTGTAATAATTGCTAAAAACTTTTTCATTTTCTTTATCTCCTTTAATGTGTTTCTTTAAAAAGTATACGATTATTATTAAATGAGAAAAATCGATATAGATTACAACGCCCTTACAATATTGTAATATTGTTGTACATAAAATGAACAATAAAAGTTAAAAGAAAGGTAAAATAATGAATCATGGTATAATGATATGAGACTTACATATTATTTTGTCATTTGGAGAGGAGCTTGAAAAATGTATTCTACTTTAGAACAATTAACAAAGCACCCTGTATTTTATCATTTTGCAGAAATTTCAAAGATTCCTAGAGGATCAGGTAATGAAAAGGAAATTAGTGATTATTTAGTGGGCTTTGCAAAAGAGCGTAACTTAGAAGTCATTCAAGATGAAGCATTAAATGTCATTATTAAAAAAGAAGCAACAACTGGTTATGAAAATGTACCAGCTATTATTATTCAAGGTCATATGGATATGGTTTGCGAAAAAAATCAAGCAACAGTACATGATTTTGAAAAAGATCCAATTGAATTACGAATCATTGGGGACATGTTATATGCAAATCAAACAACTTTAGGTGCTGATAATGGTATTGCAGTTGCGTATGCATTAGCTTTATTAGATTCGAAAGAAATTCCGCATCCAGCACTTGAAGTCGTTATCACTACTGAAGAAGAAACGACAATGGGCGGGGCTTTTGCTATTGATCCAAATCATTTTGAAGGAAAGATATTTATAAATATTGATTCTGAAGAAGATCATAAATTACTTGTAAGTAGTGCAGGTGGTGCGAAAGCTGTTGAAACAATTCCCGTAATTTGGGATGAAACGCCAGCGAATATGGATGCATACCGTCTATATGTTGGTGGTCTAAAAGGCGGACATTCTGGTATGGAAATTGATAAACAACGCGGTAATGCGAACAAAGTATTAGGACGAGTATTACGTGATTTATCGGCACATACGGAGTTTAACATAAGTGAAGTTCACGGCGGATTAAAAACGAATGCAATTCCGCGTGAAAGTGTAGCTACACTTTTAATTCGTACAGAAGATGTAGGACAAGTAGAAGAAAAACTAGAATCATGGACACGTGTATTACAAGAAGAAATGCGTGCTGTTGATCCAGATGTTCATGTTACACTGACAAAATTGGATGAAACAGTTGAAAAAGTATTTGCTAAAGAGACACAAAAGCAGCTTATTTCATCATTATTCTTAATTCCAAATGGCATTCAAAGCATGAGCATGGATATTAAAGGTCTTGTAGAAAGCTCAACGAATTTAGGTGTTATTGAAACGTTGCGAGATGAAATTAAATTACGTAACGAAGTGCGAAGTTCTGTAAGTAGTTTAAAACAACATGTTGCAGAAGAAATCAAATATATTGCTGAATTAGTTGGTGCTACATTTGAAATAGAGTCAGAGTATCCAGAATGGCCATACAATCCAAACTCACAAATTCGTAATTTATTTGAAAAAGTACATCAAGAAAAATACAATAAAGAAATTGAAATCTTCGCTGTACATGCGGGGATTGAGTGTAGCGCATTCGTTCAAAAGATGCCTGAATTAGATGCAATTTCATTCGGACCAGACATTTTCAACGTCCACACTCCAGATGAACATATCAGTATCTCTTCTGTAGTGAATAACTGGGGATTCTTCATTGATGTAATGAAGGGTACGAAAGAATTAGCTAAGTAATAACGACGAAATAAAAAGGAGCCTATAAAAATTTATAGGCTCCTTTTTTGTATTGGAATTTATTCCGCTATTTGCCGGGCAGCCCGATTGGTTTAACTAATAATCAGTGGGTGATGCATAAAACCACTACTGATTAAAGTTTCACTTTATGAGAAGTCATTTTTCGTTAGTATGTAATATTAAGCTTGAACAATTAATAAGGATGAATTGTTGATGTTTTTTAGTACTGATGAAGGGGTGGAGAAATGAAGGGAAGAAATCATTTTATTGTTTGTATGTTTTTATTGTTTTTCACATTTAGTTTTATTGGTGTTCAGAAAATAATAGCAGAAGAAGTTGAATTTTCAGGAACAACAGCTCCATTGAATGTAAATGTTAGAGAGGCAAAAAGTTTAAATGCAAATATTGTAGATGTGATTCCCGGAAATACAAAAGTATCTTTTAAAGGATGGGAGTATGGTGAAGCGGTTAAAGATTATTGGACAGGAAATTTAGATAATCGTTGGTTTTATTATTTTAAAGATGGAAAAAAAGTATATGTAACGTCAGCGTATATTAATGGAAATCCCCCAAGTACAACAACAGACCGTAAATTATCTGTACCTAACATATTACAAGAAAGATCAAATTGGTGTTGGGCAGGCACTTCGGTTTCAGTTTTAAATTATTTTGGGAAAACTCCTTCACAAGATCAGTACGTTGGGTATGTTAAGGGTGGATCATATAATAATCCTGCAACTTCACGTGAAATACAATATGGATTATCGGGATATGGTGTTAGCTCAGCTATAAGTTCTGGAGCAAAATCTTATGATTGGTTCAAAAGTCAAATTAATAGTAATCAGCCGATGATTGCACTCATTATGTGGCAAAATGGAGCTAACATCGGACACTTTCTAGTACTTGATGGATTTTATAAAGGGACAAATGGAACAGATTATATAACATACATGGACCCTTGGTATGGTGATCATTATAATCATAATTTCAGTACGTTCCATAACAATAATAATTTTTGGTGGAGTGAAACTGTTTATAATATCCATGCAAACTAATAATATTAAAAGCGGGGGTTCATAAATGGGAAAACTACTTAAGCTTGTGATACTGTGCATGTGCTTAATGACTGTTATTATTTTCGCTAGTAAAATTAGTTATGCATCAAAAAATAAAAGTGAATCAGTACAATCGATCGCATTAAAAGATTATCAATATAGTAAGGGAAGTTCTTCTGAAAATTTAAGTTTTGAAAAAATAACAACATCTCCATTTTCGTTACCAATCTATGAAACAATTCCAGCACAGCAAATTTTAAATAGCTCTGAATTTAAGAATTTACTATTACCAACAAATGAAAAGCTGTGGTTTATTATGAAGGGTGAGCAGCCAGAAGGAATGATTGTTGCGAATGATACTGAACCGATTCGAACGGGCGGAGAAAATAGAAGTAAAGATTTATATGGATTATATACAGCAATAAAGAATAATACAAATGAAACAAAAGATATTAGTTATTTCGAATTTGAAGGGCAAGGAATATTGGTAGTAAATCAAAATAATGATCAAGAAATATACCTTAGTAAAGGTGCCGCTGCCATATTAAAACTTCCTGCTGGTCAAAAAGTATTGAGCAGTGAAGTATTACAGAAAATGAAAGAGAGAATTGTAACTGGTTTTGAATAGTGTAATGTCTGATTCTTTTTTGTGTTTATATAAGGTTGAATAGGGAACAGGATCAATGGTAGCATTAGGGCATCTTTACTGTTTGAAACCTAATAGTGTATATAAAAAGGTTAGAGAAGTTAATTCTCTAACCTTTTTATATTAATGTATGAAATTTAAAAAGTGATGGAGTAAACCAAATAATAAAAGTTTGTCTGCTCTTCTATTCTTATTTGCAATTTAAACTCGTTATATTCCGCTATCTATTGTACAACCTTTTTACATAGCTGAATTTTTTTATTTGAAAATAAGGGTGCATCTATAAAACCATAATGATAAACTAAAATACCTAATTCCACTCTAGAATTAATATGCCATTTTTCTTTAATATGATTAATTATCGTTGAAATTCTTCGAGGGGTAACATATATTTTTTTGGAAATTTCTGCATCTGTATATCCTTTTGCTACATAAATAGCTACTTCTAACTCTCTTTCGGTCAACATTCTTTTCATAAAATACGCTCCTTCGAAATTATTTATATAAAAATCAAAAGAAACTATTAAAAGAAATAAAGGTGAAAAATCATATTTATTTTAATCAGGCTATTTGCGGATAGTAAGACTCCCACCTCAAAATTTAGATGTGGCAAAGAAGTCGAACTCCCTGTAAAAGCCTGCCTGGAGTGGACTAATAATCAGTGGGGGGATAAAACTCCCATTAATTATTAGTGAACCATATTTTAATAATTTCTCGTATTGTAATACAAGTTTGTAAAAGAAACTATAAATCCATATAATTAGTAATTGTAACTATATTAATTTTACATTACATTAAAAGTTGGGAAATATTCTTATACTCATAAAGTGTTACATTTGAGGGAGGAAAGATGGAATTCTACAATCTTGGTATTATTATTAAAGAACTTAGAAAGAAAAAAAACATGTCACAATCTGAATTATGTCATGGAATATGTTCACAAAGTCAAATTAGTAAGATAGAAAAAGGTATTATTTATCCATCTAGCATATTGTTGTATCAATTATCTGAAAGACTTGGTATTGATCCAAATTATATATTCGCACTAACCAAAAATAAAAAAATAAAATATATTGAAAATGTAAAATGTGTAATGAGAGATTGTGTGAAACAAAAACAATATAATGAGCTTTACGAAATAGTAAAAAAAGAGAAAGATGAGAATAATTTTCAATCAAAAGAAGATAAACAATTTCTATTATGGCATGAAGCGATTGCTATATATTATGTAAATGGAGCAACAAGTAATGCCTTTGACATTTTAAATAGAGCACTAAAACAAACCTTAAGTAGTAGTAACTTTTTATCAGAAAAAGAAATAAGCATAATGAATTCAATTGCTATAATACATGCAGAAAATGAAGAGTATGAGAAAAGTATAAATATATTAAAACAAAGTTTAATTAATTTTAATAAGATAGAATTTCCTAGAGAAAAAGAAATCAAATTAAGACTCATTCATACGTTAACAAAATGTTTACACCTTGCAAATCAATATGAAGAAGCAATAAAGTATAGTGAAATAGGTATAAAATTAGCGATAAATATGAATACTTTATACTTATTAGGTGAATTATTTTTTGAAAAAGGTGCAATTTTATTGAAAGTTCAGCACTCTAATGAAGTTGGTTTAACAGACATAAAAAAAGCATTATTTATATTTGAACTAACTGAAAGAAAACAATATATAAAAATGATCAAGGAAAAATATATTAAAAATCAAGAATAAACAAGAAAGAATTCTAACATAAACTATTCCTAATTGTTATTTTTTCTAAAAAAAGTACTGTAATACGAACTATTCCTAATTGTTGTTTATTGCTAAAATAAATACCGTAATATTAGATAAATATAAAGGGTGGCATTTTATGAAATCAAGAGGAATTACTCGTAAAGCAGATAGCATGGGGCGTATTGTTATTCCAATGGAAATAAGACGGAGTTTAGGAATTGTAGAAAAAGATTCTCTTGAAATGTTTATAGAAGAGGACCAGATTATTTTACGAAAATATCAATCTCCAAGAGCTTGTGCACTTACAGGGGATATTTCAGACAGCAATATTTCGTTAGCGAATGGGAAGATTATTGTAAGTCCAAACGGGATGGAACTGTTAATAAAGAAGTTACAGCAATATCTTTTAAAATAAAGTGAAACTTTAATCAGGGGGAGTTTTGTTCATCCCCACTGATTATCAGACCTCACCAATCTTGCTTTTATGGGCAGCCCGAACCCCCACCTAACTTCTTTGCTTCCGCTGTATTTTAAGGTAGGGGTCTTACTGCCCGGCAAATAGCGGGGTAAAAGGTAAGTAAGAACTTTAAAATAGAATATACTTGAAAAAAATTCCTCTATCAATTTAGGGGTTTTTTTATTGTTATCAATAAAATTGAGGGGCCGTAGTTCGTTCAATGGAATACGAATTACTTCATAAATAGTCTGACTATTTTTTATAAAAAAACTATTCATTTACATTTTTTGGTTTCGTGTTATATTTTTAATGTTAACATAGTTGTATTGAAAATTCTGATTTTAAAATTAGGAAAACTTTAGAAAATGAAAGAGATTTTTAAATTAAATTTACCAATTCAATAGAGGTTCGTCGGGGAAATGTACCTAAGAAGAAATCTCTTATAATCCACGTTTTTTATTTGTAAATCGGTAGTTCTAATAGCTCTGACGAAAAGCGAAGGAGCAAAAAAGAAATGGATAGTTTGTTTAATAGAAGATAGGGTATAAAAAATAAAACAACGGAGGTTTTATAATGAATAAAGGAATACTGCAGATTACAGAAATTGAAGAAGTTAGCATTCCTAATGTATTGAAGGATAAAATGAAGAATCTGATAGAAAATGAATTGAAAACTCATAATCCTTATACTTGTGATCAAGAAATAGCAGCATATTTTTCAAAAGAGTGGCTTAATTGTTTGATTGACTATTCAAAGAAAAATCCGAATTCAGATATGAAAAACCTACTACATATAATAAAAATAGCGAATTGTGGCGGAAACGTACCACCTACTCTTATTAAAAATACTCCATGTGATCCTATGGAAACACTATTACCTGGGGAAAATCGCAGAGGTTTTAATTATGGCGAAGACGAACACGATAGAATGAAAAAATATTTTTATGCAGAATGGGTCACATGGCTTTTTGCCACACTTTTTAATTATGATGCTTTAATTCACCCATCCGAACATGCAGGGAAAAATAGATTTCATCTTATTTCACCTTTAAACAACGATGAAGTTTTGCGAAATGTCGGTGCAAGCACCGGTGGCGGGAACTTTTATCAACATAACGATGCCACAGTGTATACAGATATGAAAGACCAATCAGATATTGAAGCAAGATTGAAAACATTCAATACGAATTTAGAAATTGTATCAAATAGACTTAATAAATCCGTGGAACGAATAGTGTCTGAAATTACTTGTGGAAAATTTACTAGAGTTGATGCTCTTTTATTAAAAGGAGTGTTAAATTTAAAAACTCAAACTCATATTGGAACGCCAAAATTACTGCAAAAGCATCTTGAAGAAAATCACTTCAGTAAAGATGACATATTGGCGATAAGTAAAATGCCTATTGCTCATATCGCAGGAATGGCGGATGGTGAAATATCGGGATTTGTAGGGGAAATAAACCAAATCATATTTTTGGATGATAATGGTGATATTATTGCAACTTGTTTGAATGGAGCGGAAAATAGATTAATTTATGTGGGAGAAAGTGAAGAAGAAAAATTGAAATTTGACATGTTTTTAGAACTCTTACGAACAACGCCTACTTATAAGGTTCCACTTACATCTGAAGATTTATTACTTATACCAAATTCATACTATGGTAAACAAACAAATGTAACTCATGGTAGGGAAAGGTTATCTGAGGAAGAATATAAAATCCCGATTGGAAATAATAAATATGGAAGAAGAATTGTTTGCAGACAATACGTTTCCAGTCGATTACGTGATCAAAAAGAAAGTTACTTTACAGATTTAATTAACTAGTTTAAAGAGAGGAGGGACGATGGGGAGGTTTGGGTTATAATAGCTCAAGCCTCCCCATATTCTTTGTATGGATTTTACTATTGAATTACTTATACTACTATTTTTAGTAGCTGTATTAGCAGGATGGATAGATACGATTGCTGGGGGCGGTGGTATGATAACTATCCCGATAATGTTATTAGTAGGTATGTCTCCTTCTGTAGCGATAGCGACTAATAAACTACAAGGGAGTAGCGGAACTCTCATGGCAACAGTGTTTTTTATTAAGAAGAAAGAAATTAATCTTAAAGAAATGCGTTTGTCCATCTTAATGACCTTTTTGGGATCCGTTTTCGGTGGATGGCTTGTTTTACAGATACGAGCAGAATATTTAATCATGATATTACCTTTTTTACTTATTATTATTGGTCTTTATTTTCTATTATCTCCAAATATAGCAAACGAAGATCGACCGAGAAAAATAAGTATGTTGTTGTTTGCGTTAACAGTGGCTCCATTCCTTGGATTTTATGATGGTTTCTTCGGCCCAGGAACAGGTAGTTTAATTGCTTTAGCGTTCATTCTTTTATGTGGATATAGTGCTACGAGAGCAACTGCAAATGCTAAAATCTTGAATTTTACAAGTAATTTCGCTGCTTTGTTATATTTTATTATTTTTGGCCAAATCGATTGGACAATTGGGTTGATTATGATGCTTGGTCAAATTATAGGATCGTATATTGGAGCGAAGATGGTGCTTACAAAAGGGACGTCATTAATACGACCAATAGTGGTTATTGTTTGCTTTGTCATGGCAATTAAAATTTTTTTACAAAATATAAACTAAATGTAATCAATATATTATCTGGATCAAAGTTAGAGTGTTTTCATGTTCTTATTGCAGTATTACGCTGTTTAAGATGTGTTCAAAATTACACAATTTGACTAGTGTAATATATTGCGTTATGCTTTTTTATAGTATAAAAGAAAGGCTTGAAGATAATGATTCGTCGTTTGAGAAAGCTAAAAAATGTAGCAGTCGTAGTAAGCTTCTAAGTAAATAGCAAAATATATAATACTTAGAAGCGAGGAATAAAGTTATGAAGTATCCATTATTTAATCATTGGTCAGAAACAAAGTATATAAAAGATATAGTAACAAATCCACTCATTGAAGTAGGAGAGTACTCCTATTATTCAGGCTATTATAGCCATCAAAATTTTGAAGATGGCTGTGTAAGGTATTTGTGGGGAGATGCTAAGTCTCAAGCACTTTTCAATCCAATTGAACAGATGGGATGGCATCTTGATAAACTCATTATTGGGAATTATGTTTGCATTGCAAGTGGGGTAGTCATTTTAATGGGTGGTAATCATAATCATCACTCAGAATGGATTACAGTATATCCATTCGCTGAGCAAATCAAACAATCATATGAACCAAAGGGCGATACAGTCATTCAAAGTGATGCTTGGATTGGAATGAATGCTATAATAATGCCTGGCGTTACTATTGGTGAAGGGGCAATTGTTGCTGCAGGATCTGTCGTAAGTAAAGATGTTCCGCCGTATACAATAGTTGGTGGAAATCCTGCTAAGGAAATAAAGAAACGATTCACTGATATAGAGATAAATATGTTAATGGAAATGCGTTGGTTTGATTGGGATAGGAAATTGATTGAGAAGGCAATTCCGCTGTTATCTAGTCCATCCATCGAACCATTATTTGCTTTTTATAAAAATGAAGTGAAAAATAAATAAATCAGTTAGAAAAACTACATCCAGTATAGGGTGTAGTTTTTTATTTTTTGTAAATGTGGAACAAATGTATTATTTAGATTGTCTATTAACTGTAATCCTAAAAAATATGAAAGTGTGAATCATTTTGAAAAATATAAGGGGATTAAAAATAAGGATATGTGTGGGAATACAAAGTATTAGCGCACCTAAAAGTGTCGGATGAGGTGGTCTATATGAAAGCGATTCTAACGTTTTATATGTATATACAATTTGAGAACACTGTCTATTTTTTGCGGGATTATGTTAGAATAACGCTTTTTTTGAGTACAAAGAAATTGGAGGTAACAGAAGTGAAAGGTATGTTTTGCAAGAGAGTTATTGCAATAGTAACAGTGCTTACAATATTTTGTAGCATGGTCGTTACAATTGGAAAAGCAGCAGCGGAAACAGATCCTGCTATAGACGTTGAAGCAGGATCAGCAATTTTAATAGAAGCAAATTCCGGGAAAATTTTATATGAAAAAAATGCAGATGAATCATTGGCAATTGCTAGTATGACAAAAATGATGAGCGAATACTTAGTTCATGAAGCGGTGGATAAAGGAAAACTTAAATGGGATCAAAAAGTTAAAATCTCTGAATATGCACATAAGATTTCGCAAGATCGTTCACTATCAAATGTTCCATTAGAAAATGGTGGCTCTTATACGGTAAAAGAGTTATATGAGGCAATGGCAATTTACTCTGCAAATGGTGCAACAATTGCTTTAGTTGAACAAATTGCTGGTAAAGAGGTCAATTTTGTAAAAATGATGAACGATAAGTCAAAAGAGTTTGGTATGAAAGATTATAAGTTTGTAAACTCTACTGGCTTAACAAATCAAGATTTAAAAGGATATCATCTAGAAGGGACAACTCTAGAAGAGAAAAATAAAATGTCTGCAAGGGATTGTGCAATTTTAGCACAACGTCTTATTCAAGATTTCCCCCAAATATTAAATACAGCAAAAATTCCTAAAAAAACATTCCAAGAGGGTGGTAAATATCCAATTGATATGGCGAACTTTAACTGGATGTTAAAAGGCTTAATTAAGCAATATGAAGGTGTAGATGGTTTGAAAACAGGAACTACTCCAGAAGCGGGAGATTGTTTCACTGGTACAGTAGAAAGAAATGGTATGCGACTAATTTCTGTAGTGATAAAAGCAAAATCTCATACGGCACGTTTTGATGAAACAAAGAAATTATACGATTATGGATTTGCGAATTTTGAAGTGAAGAATGTCTACGGAAAAGATTCAGTAATAAAAGGACATGAAACAGTTCGAGTGGCAAATGCAAAAGAAAAAGATGTAGTAGTTCAAACGAAGCAAGCTGTTGCACTTCCAATGCCGAAGGGCAATAAAGACATTTATAAAAAAGAATTTAAAGTATCCAATATGGAACAAGGAGCGCCTATTAAAGAGGGGGGAACTATTAGTAAAATGATTATCTCTCCTAAAGATAATACAGATTCTGGTTTCTTATCAGGTAAATCATTACAAATAGACCTTGTAACAAAATCTGATGTCGAACAAGCAAATTGGCTTACACGTTTTATACGTAAAACAGGATCTTTTTTTAGTGGTATGTGGGATCGTTCGATTGATATAGTAAAAAGCTAATTTTATAGGATACAACTAAATATT
Source organism: Bacillus sp. LH1 (assembly GCF_057924895.1). Lineage (NCBI taxonomy): Bacteria > Bacillati > Bacillota > Bacilli > Caryophanales > Bacillaceae > Bacillus > Bacillus sp. LH1. The sequence continues at coordinate 2,410,679 of NZ_CM175007.1, forward strand.
AGTTTGAAACAAAAGATTTCAAAGTACTATAGATTCTTATGTGGATAGCTTGGAATGTCAGGGTGTAATTTTTTCTTCTTACTTTGTGCATTGCAATGACACTACTTTTTTCTATAGTTTCATATCATTTAATCGAAAAGAAATGTATCAACTGGGCGAAACAAAGAACAACAAATTTTTTGAAAAAAGTATAATTCCTAGATAGATTTTATTTCTTTAGTAAATATATGAATATGACCGATTCTGAATGTAAATATAGTAAAGTGGAATATAATTGAAATCGAAAACCACTTAGAAATAACAATTACGGTGTGAGCTATTGTATAGTATAGATATGGTTAATAATAAAGGGGGAATACATATGTGGAAGCGATTTGTAGCAATTGGCGATAGTTTTACAGAGGGGATAGGGGATGAAGTTGAGGGAATTGCATTAAAAAGCTGGGTAGATCATTTTGTTCAACTGTGTGAAAACGATATAGAATATGCCAATTTTGCAAAGCGTGGGTTAGTAACTGAAGAAATTCGCTTGCAGCAATTGGAAAAGGCGTTAACTTTTAATCCAGATTTGGTTAGTCTCATTGCAGGGGCAAACGATGTTTTAAAAGGACGTTGGAATCATGATGCATATAAGAACGATATGGAATTTATGATAGATACATTAAGTAAAGCAGGGGCTGATATTATTATAGCAAACCTTCCAGATTTTACAGTTAGGCTTCCTTTTGTTTCTGAAAAAAAACAAGTAATAAAAGAACAATTATTAGAGGCAAATGAAGTTATACATTCACTGAGCAGAGAGTATAAGCTTCATCATGTTGATTTTTGGAATCATCATTTAGTTAATGACAATACGCTTTGGTCTAAGGATTTAATTCATCCAAACTCAAAAGGATATGTAAAAGTTGCTGAATTAATTTTTAGTAGTTTGCCTGTACAGAAGACAAAATAATAGTTTGCAATGTAACGAATATGATATTAATTGTATGAAGCTATGTTTTTTAGTAAATAGAAAGAACTAAACATTTAGCAAACAAAGCGTTTCTACGATATATTTCTACAGTAGTGCACAAATACAGAATCACAAAGAAAGATCACTTATGGAAATAGGTGGTCTTTAAATGTTTTTATAACTAAATTAGTATATACTGTATTACTAACAGTTTCGTACTACATAAAAATTAAGTTCTCTTATAGAAAAACTGATTTTATATTATCTTAAAATATAATAAAACGTTCAAAACATATTTTGGGTATGTATCCTAATTGTGAATGATGTGTAATTTTTTGAAGTATAAATATCCAATAAATAAAATAGGTAGTAGGTGCAGAAGTATTAATACTATATTATTCAATTCTTGTTATGAGTACATTAGTGATTGGTAATATTATATTTTTATTATCAACTTTAGTTATTGGGATTAATTTGCATAGAAAATATGTAGGATAAGAAAAAAATATACTTTATTGTATATTTTTTTTGTTTAGTAGGATTTACGGTCTCTTTAAACTATTATGTTAATAAAATTAAAAAACTTAATTCTTGATACCCTTATGGTTAAAGCTATCTATAAAATGAAAATATAAATAAATAATAGTTTGTTATGATTTGTGGATTTGGTTTTTTATCCGAATTTTCTGATTCAAATATTTCAACTTTATGAATATAGTAGGTGAAATATTTGTGTGATAGTATTTGAGATAGAAAAAAGCCAACTTTAAAAAGGATGTGAATTGAATGTGTAAACGACTGTAAAGGGTTATATTAAGGCAACGTTTAGCTGTTATTAGTGTAAGGTAAAGATATATTTTGTAACAGTTGATATAAAAATGAAGAAATAGGTACGCTTTCGTTTGTCTGACTATTTTAAATATATGAAAAATAAGACCGGTTTGAGTTTTGGCGAAGTTAAATTCTAGGTGAGATGTCAATAATGATTAATTAGGTTTAATAAAGAGGTACCTTATACGCAAAAGCGTTTATATTAGTAACCTAAGGAGCTTGCTTTTATGAAAACTACTGATTCAAAAGGCCTATTAGGAAATAGGGTTTATTTACAAGTTTTCTCTGCCTATTCATTGCTTATGCTTGGTGTTTTTATTGATATGTTAGCGATTATGACTATAGTTGGGTTTGAATGGGAAGTAGATCCTACTATGATTGGATTGATTCCTGTTGCATATGCACTTCCTGGAATTATTTTTGGCTCATGGGCAGGTGTTATTGCAGATCGTTTTAGAAAAATTCCAATTATGATGTTCTGTAATCTAATGGTTGGTCTAATAACAATTGCTCTTTTATTTGTACAAGATATCCACTGGCTCTTAGTGGCATTAATGATTCGTTCCATTTTTATTGTTTTCTATTATCCTGCACAGCAAACACTAACAAGACAGATTGTATCCCCGGACTTGCTTACTAAAGCAGTAAGTATCAACGGAATAGTAGAGCAGGGTACAAAGATAGTAGGCCCCCTTATAGGGGGCATGTTGTTGAGCTGGTTTCAACCAGAGTTCTGCCTCATTATAAGAGCTATAAGTTGTTTATTAGCTACCTTAGTTCTCATACCCACAATAAAATTTAAAGAAACTATATCGAAAGAATTTGTTGAACAGCAAAAACAAAGTACTTGGACCGCTTGGGTACAAGGGTGGGGTTATGTGTTATCTAATCGGATAATATTATCAACCATGATTTTCGTTACAATAGCCATGGCGGTATTACAATTAGTAGACTCACAATTCCCAACTTTATTTAAGAGCTTATTCCCACATGATAAAAGTAAAATGGGATATATCATTTCTATTATTGGTCTTGGCGGAATACTTGGTGCATTACTAACTCAGAAATTAAAACAATTTCAATATGGCTGGGTAGTATGTGGAGGTATGGTTTTAATGGGAATTGGTTTTGGGGGGATTGGTTTGATAACGCCCGGTACGGTCTTCGTTTTAGCTTATTTAATTAGTTTTATCGCTGGTATCGGAAGTGGGCTGATGCTTGTATCTAATCAAGTCATTTTACAAATAGAATCCGATCAAGATCAAGTAGGAAGAGTATTTGGTATACAAAGCAGTTTAACAAACGCAGTTCTAATTATTTCTCCTGCTATGAGTGGTCCATTAGTGCATTTGTTTGGAGTAACTCAACTCTATGTTTATGGAGGGATTGGGCTTGTTATTATTGGAGTAATTGGAGTTTCACTGCAGAAATATTTATGGGCTAAACATAAACACGAACCTATAAGAGCAAATAATTTTTGAAGGGAAGATTTTTATGACCAATGAGGAATGCTATCCATTAAGCCATCCGCAGCGAAGAATATGGTATACAGAAGTCGTTCATTCTGATAAAGGAATATGTAATTTAAGATTTTTATTTAAACTTCATCGAAAAATGAATTATTCAAAATTAAACCAAGTTGTGAATCGCGTTATCAGTGAAAATGACGGTCTGTGCATTAGGTTAAAAGAAAATGGGCATCAGGAACCGAAACAATATTTTACTAAACATGAAGAACAAGAATTTGAGTTTTTTGATTTCAGTAATGTGGAGAATACAAATTTGCTTGAGGAATGGATTGAGCAGAAAACAAAAGAAACGTTTACATTATTTAATTCAAATTTATACTATTTCGCTTTAATAAAATTAAACGATAATGAATGTGCAGTCTTTGGAAATGTTCATCATATTATTATGGATGGTTTATCAATTCAAATATTTACTGAGCAGATTGCAAAATATTATTATGACATGCATAACGAGAATGAGGAAGGCGAAATTAAAAATTCATATGTTCAATTTCTGACCAACGAACAAACATACTTGAATAGTAGTCGCTTTCAAAAAGATCAAAAATTTTGGTTAGAGGAATTTAAAACACTGCCATCTGTGACTGGATTGAAGCCTTATAATACGTACCAAGTTAGTACAAAAGCATCACGTGAGACGTTTATATTAACGGAACATTTGAAGAGAAAGATAGAAAAATTTTCTGAAGATTACAAAAATAGTTTATATACTCTTTTTGTTGCTGCTTTTTCGTTGTCCATGTATCGGTGGACCTCATCGCTTGATATTGGTTTAGGAATGGCTTACGGCAACCGTATGACTAAAATGGAACGAAAATTGATTGGAATGATGGTGAGTACAGTTCCTTTAAGAATGGATATTGATCCAGAAGAAGAAGTACTTTCATTTATTAGTAGAGTGTCCAGAAAACAAAGTAAATCATTAAGACACCAGAAATATCCATTTGATTTGTTATTAAAGCAGATTAATAAAGAGAATAACAGTAATGTGAGACTTTTCGGAACTACGATTGATTATAGGGATCGTGATGAAAGTGGTGACTCACTATGGATTCCAAACCGTGAAGAAGTACAAGATTTTGCAGTTCATATTGAAAATCTAATTGATATAGACTCTTTACATGTACATATTGATTATCGTGAGGAGCTATTTTCTAAGGAAGAGATAGAACGATTCTTTAACGTTATGCTAGTGATACTGGAAAAAATTTTTGAAAACCCAAAGCAGAAGGTGGCTGAAATAGAAATCATTTCTGAGGAAGATAAAAGAAAAAGTTTAGTTGAGTTCAACAATCCTAAACTGGATGTCCCACCTCAAGTAACTATTCATGAAATGTTCGAACGGCAAGCGATGATTTATCCAAATGCTATTGCAGTTACGTATGAAAAAGAAAAAATTACTTATAAGGAGCTTAATGAACGTGCAAACCAGTTAGCTCATTATCTGCAGAAAAAGGGAGTAGGACCTGATACTTTAGTTGGACTGTGCGTTGAACGTTCCCTCGAAATGATTGTAGGTATTTTAGGAATTTTGAAGGCTGGTGGGGCTTATGTTCCACTTGATCCAACATATCCAGAGCAGCGACTTCAATATATTTTAGAAGATGCTAGCATTCAGTTATTCGTAACGCAAGAAAGTTTAAAAGAATTGAACTGGTTACCAGAAAATGTTGAGTCGATTTGCCTGGATTGTGATCAAGATGAGATTGGGAAAGAAAGTAAGACTTTGCCGGTTTCTAGTGTCGGTCCCCAAAATCTGGCATATGTGATCTATACTTCGGGATCAACAGGAAATCCAAAAGGTGTTATGATAGAGCATCACAATGTTATACGGTTATTTAAATCGACGGATTGTTTGTATCAGTTTAATGAAAAAGATACTTGGACGCTTTTTCATTCGTATGCATTTGATTTCTCAGTATGGGAAATTTGGGGAGCGTTATTATATGGTGGAAAATTAGTTGTTGTTCCGTACTGGATTAGTCGATCACCTAAGGATTTTTATCAAGTATTGGTGGAGGAAGAAGTCACAGTTCTAAATCAGACACCTTCCGCATTCCGCCAATTAATACGAGTGTGTGAACAAGAAGATAAGAATAAAAATTTGCAGCTGCGTTACGTGATATTTGGCGGAGAAGCGTTAGAACCTATTGGCTTGTTACCGTGGTTTCAAAGGTATGGGGAGAAAAAACCACAGTTAATTAATATGTATGGAATTACAGAAACTACAGTTCATGTTACATATTATCCAATTACTCTAGATGATGTGCAGCATGCTTCAAGAAGTAATATTGGAAAGCGGATTCCCGATTTAGAAGTGTATATACTAGACGCTTATCAACAACCTGTTCCTATAGGTGTTGATGGTGAACTTTATATTGGTGGAGCAGGATTGGCACGTGGATATTTAAATAGACCTGAATTAACAGCAGAGCGTTTTATATCTCATCCATTTAGTAGTAATCCGAAAGCAAGATTATACCGGACAGGAGACTTAGCTAGATATTTGCCAGATGGGAATCTAGATTATCGTGGAAGAATTGATCATCAGGTTAAAATACGTGGTTTCAGAATTGAGATTGGGGAAATTGAGTCTACTTTACATACATATGCATCTGTAACAGAGGCAGTTGTAATTGTAAGAGAAGATCAGCCGGGCGATAAAAGATTAGTAGCATATGTTGTAGGAGATGGAAATGTAGATGCGTGGAGAGAGTATCTTAAAGCGAAACTACCAAGTTATATGGTTCCTTCGGGATTTGTGGCGATGGAAGCTATTCCACTTACAGCTAACGGTAAAGTTGATCGTGAGGCCTTACCTATGCCAGAGGAAAAGCAGATTAATAGTGAATGTGTTGGCCCTCGGAATAGTAACGAACAGATACTGACTACCATTTGGAAGCGAGTATTAGGTGTTAAAAAGGTGGGAATCTATGATAATTTCTTTGAAATTGGTGGCGACTCGATTCTCAGTATTCAAATCATATCTCAAGCAAGTCAAGTGGGGTTAAAACTTACTCCAAAGCAAATGTTTGAATGCCCAACTATCGCTGAGCTGGCACAAGTGGCTATAGAAACGCAGGGAGTACAAGCGGAGCAGGGAATTGTGATAGGTAATGTGCCTCTTACTCCAATTCAGTGCTGGTTCTTCGAGCAAGAACATCCACATACAGAGCATTGGAATCAATCAATGCTTTTAAGAGTAAAAGAAAGATTGAATGTGAAATTACTAGAGGGAGCGATATTAAATTTACTGAAACATCATGATGCTTTACGTTTCCGGTACGAACAGTTACCAAACGGAACGTGGAGGCAGAGAAATGAAGGGACTGATGAGCTGTCAGTACTCCATGTTGTAAAACGTAATCAAGTTAATGAAAAAGAGTGGAATAAAATAATACAAGAAGAGATGAACATTAATCAAGCTAGTTTCAATTTAGTTACTGGTCCGTTAATGAGAGTAGTGTACTTTGAAGATAACTTGACTGGAAATGATCGAATATTCTGGGTGATTCATCATTTAGTAGTAGATGGAGTGTCATGGAGGATTCTATTGGAAGATTTACAGGTGGTATATAACCAGATGAAACAAGGTCAAGAAGTTCGCTTACCTGCGAAAAGTACATCTTTTAAAGAGTGGTCTGAACGACTCCAGACATACAGTGATTCGGGTATTTCAAAAGAAGTACAAAATTATTGGAATGAACAAGTAGAAAAAGAAACGATGAAAATTCCAATGGACTATCCAATACAAGAAACAACAGAAGAATCGATTGATCAAGTGACGAGGACTCTAGGAATAGAAGAAACACAAACATTGTTATACGAATTTCTAGTCACTCATAAGACAAGGATTGATGAGGTACTATTAACGGCATTAGGACAAGCTATCGTTGATTGTATAAATCAGCAAACCGTTTCTATTCATCTAGAAGGACACGGAAGAGAAGAGATGATTGAAGGTATTGATTTATCAAGGACAGTGGGCTGGTTCACGAGTATTTATCCCGTTCATCTCAATTTTCAAGGAACTCAGACACCTATTGAAGGGTTAAAGGCTGTCAAAGAACAATTACGTCGAATTCCAAATCGCGGAGTTGACTATGGTATTTTACGTTACTTGAATAAAGGATTACTTCCGTTTTATCAGCAAAAGCCTTCAATAAGCTTTAACTATTTGGGCCAATTTGATCAGGTGTTTTCAAGGGACTCTTTGTTTATGCAAGAGACAGGATTTACATTTTTAGATCATGCTCCAGATTCCAAACCGTCTCATCTAATTGATGTTATCGGAATGGTGAAAGATGAAAAGTTACATTTTATTTGGATGTATAGTAGGGAACAGTTTTCTAAATTAAAAATTCAAGTGATAGCAGATGGTATGTTAAGGCATCTCCGTCAACTTATAAATAAACCAACAACAGAGTCTGCTTTTACGGTATCAGATTTTGCTGATGCAGAGGATCTTACGGAAGAAAGCTTAAGCAAAGTATTACTTAAATTAACAAAAAAGAGGGTGTAAAAATGGGAGACGTTATTGATATATATGGTTTATCACCTTTGCAAAAAGGAATACTGTTTCATACTTTATACGATCAAGATGATGAACATTCTTTTTCCTATATTGTACAAGTAGGTTTCTTGCTCGGGGGGCAATTGGATGTTGCTACTTTTGAAAAAGCTTGGGAATATGTTATTCAACGACATGAGGTTCTGCGCTCAGTATTTGTTTGGGAAGAAGTAGAAAAACCTCTACAAGCAGTTTACGAACGTCTTCCTTTTACTATTCATCAAGAGGATTGGAGTACCTATTCGCATGAGGAGAAGGAGAAGAAATTACAACAGTTTTTGACTGCAGATCGTAGGAAAGGATTTTTATTGGATGAAGCACCATTGATGAGAGTCACTGCGATTAAAGAAGCAAAAGAGGAAACGAGAATTATCTGGACACATCATCATATTTTGCTAGATGGATGGAGTGTGTCATTGGTCTTTAGTGAAGTGATGGAAGTTTATCTCAAGATGATAAAGGGAGAATTTTTGAATCTTCCTAAATCTCTTCCTTATAAAAAATATATTCAATGGATAAATAAACAAGATCAAAGTCAAGCAGAGGAATTTTGGAAAGAAGAATTAAAAGGATTCTATGCACCTACTCCATTAGCAATGGAAAGAAAGGATCGAGGACAAGAGAAGGGTTATGGGGAGTGTGCTTATCAAGTATCTGAGGAACTTACTGAGAATTTACAAGAGTGGGTACGAAATAGTCGATTAACGTTGAATACGTTAGTACAAGGTGCATGGGCTTATTTGATGAGTAGGTATAGCGGTGACAGTGACGTCGTATTTGGCGTAACTAGCGCTGGACGTCCTACTGATTTAATGGGAGCAGAGAATATGGTGGGGCTATTTATTAACACATTACCTACCAGAATTCGATTAGCGGATAATACATCAGTAGTAGATTGGCTTCGTAAAATACAAATGAAAGAAATGGAACGAAGACAGTATGAGTATAATTCGTTGATAGATATTCAAGGCTGGAGTGAGGTTCCGCGAAATAGCTCCTTATTTCATACCTTGTATGTGTTTGAAAATTATCCAATTCAAGGTGAGAGAAATGATGATTTAAGATTACTAGATGTTAAAAGCACGGAACAAACAAATTATCCTTTAACACTCATTGTAATGCCCGGTAAGAAAATTACTTTAAAGTTGATGTATGATCGAAGCTATTTTAATGAAGAAACAATAAATCTGATTCAGAATCACTTATTGCAAATATTAATTCAGATGACGAAGAGCCTAGACTCAAAACTATTTGAAATTACCCATTTAACAGAAGAAGAACAGATACAGTTACTAGAGGAATGGAATCATACTCAAGTTAATTATTCGGCTGAAGGCATGATTCATACGATGTTTGAGGAGCAAGTTAAAAAAACACCGGAAGCAATCGCGGCTAGTTACGAAAATGAACAAATTACCTATAAAGGGTTGGAGAAGCGTGCAAATCAGCTAGCTCATTATTTACAAAAGCATGGTGTAGGCCCAGAGTCTCTAGTTGGGGTATATATGGAACGTTCATTACAAATGATGATAGCGTTATTAGGTATTCTAAAATCAGGAGCAGCGTATGTTCCACTTGACCCTACTTATCCAGAGAGTCGACTTCGATATATATTAGAGGATGCTGGAATCGAAGTACTAGTGACGGAAGAGAATTCTAAAAATTTGTTTGTATCTGAAAATATAGAAACGATTTGTATGAATAAAGATTACACTGCAATTGAAAAAGAAGAAACAACCCCATGTATAAGTGGTGTAACAGGAGAAAATTTAGCGTATGTTATGTATACTTCAGGATCTACAGGGAATCCAAAGGGAGTAATGATTGAGCATCATTCAGTAATTAATTATCTAGAATGGATGCAACATAAATATCCGCTTTCTGAAAAGGATGTGGTCTTGCAGAAAACGCCATTCTCATTTGATGTCTCTGTTTGGGAATTGTTTTGGGGCATTCACGTTGGTGCAAGTGTATCTTTCCTACCTCCAGGTGGAGAAAAAGATCCTTCTATTATAGCTGAAGTGATTAAACAACATCAGGTTACTATAGTTCAATTTGTACCTTCGATGTTATCTGTTTTCTTAGACCACTTCAATCATATTGAATTGAACATGAATTGTTCGTCCGTACGCCATGTATTTTCTGGTGGAGAAGAACTAAGTTCAGGGTTAGTTAGACGTTTTCAACAGAAATGGGATTATAGTGGACAAGTGAAATTAACCAACTTTTATGGGCCAACTGAAGCCACTATTTATGTGAATGCATTTGATATTCAGCCTAATCAAGAATTTGTTTCTATTGGGCAACCAATACAGAACACGCAATTATATGTATTAGACCAAAATCAACGCTTGCAATCAATAGGAATTGAGGGTGAGTTATATATTGGTGGTGCTGGTTTGGCACGTGGATACTTAAATCGTCCGAATCTTACTGCTGAAAAATTCGTTTCGCATCCATATCGATTTTGGGAACGACTATATCGAACAGGAGATTCAGTAAGATATCTAACTGATGGAAATTTAGAATTTATAGGTAGAATGGACCACCAAGTCAAAATGCGTGGTTTTAGGATTGAATTAGGAGAAATTGAAGCGACTTTAGAAAAATGTTCGTTTATTAAAGAGGCTGTCGTATTAGTTAGAGAAGATCGTCCAGGTGATCAACGATTGGTTGCATATGTAATAAGCGATGGAAATACCCAAGAGTGGAGAGAGTATTTACAAAAACAATTACCGACTCATATGATTCCAGCGCACTTTATAGAGTTAGAACACTTCCCGCTTACTCCAAATGGGAAAATTGACCGAAAGGCCTTGCCAGCACCTGATGAGCAAGTTATTGAAGATTTAAATGTGCTACCTCGGACGCCATCGGAAGAGCTTATTGCCTCGGTTTGGGGTCAAGTGTTAGGGATAGAAAATATTAGTATTCAGGATTCCTTCTTTGAACGTGGTGGGCACTCACTACTTGCTACTCAAATCGTCTCTAGATTGCAAGAACTGTTCCAAATTAAAATTCCATTACGTGAACTTTTCAAGCACGATACAGTGGAAGCATTGGCGAAACGAGTGGATCAGTTACGAAAAGAAGATAAAAAACGAGAGGTTGCTCCTCTTGTACCTATGAAACGAGAAGAAATTATCCCACTTTCCTATGCGCAGAAACGTCTATGGTTTATTGATCAATTAATGCCAAATAGTGCTATGTACAATATTCATGCAGCGTGTCGCTTAACAGGTAAATGGTCAATTGAAGCATTGGAGGTCGGATGGAATCAATTGTTGGAGCGTCATGAATCATTAAGGACGACAATTCTAGAACAAGAGGGTGAACCTTTTCAACAGGTTCAATCTCATGTGTTCAGACATATTCCTCAAACGAATCTAACAGATCTTTCTTTGGAAGATAGGGAAAAAGAAATGCAACGCCTTATTCAAAACGAGGCGGAGGAACCATTTCATTTTGGACAAGATCCTCTGATTCGAACACGAATATTGAAAGTGGACAGGGAAGAATGGGTTCTCATTTGTACGATGCATCATATTATTTCAGATGGATGGTCAATGGGAATCTTACTTGAAGAATGGATGGCTTTTTATGAAGGAGCACTAACCGGAAAACCAGTGGAATTGAAGGAGTTATCTATCCAATATGCAGATTTTGTCATGTGGCAGAAGGAATGGCAAAAAGAGGAGAATTTGAATCAGCATCTTCAATATTGGAAGGAAGAATTATCTGGGGAACTACCGGTTTTACAATTACCGATGGATCGTCCTCGACCTGCAGTTCAAACCCATCGTGGTGCAAGTCAGTCCTTAATAGTGGCGAATTCCCTACAGGAAAAGCTCAAAGATTTAAGTCTGCAAGAAGGATGCACTTTATTTATGACATTGATGGCAGCGTATCAAAGCTTCCTTTCTCGTTATACAGGACAGGACGACATTATAGTTGGAAGCCCAATCGCTAATCGAAATGTGAAAGAGATTGAGGGATTAATTGGATTCTTTGCAAATACGTTGGTTTATCGAGCTGATTTCAGTGAAAATCCGACGTTCCAAGAACTTTTGTCGCAGGTAAGAAAAAAAGCGCTAAAAGCATACGAGTATCAGGACATCCCATTTGAGAAAGTGGTAGAATCCGTAAAACCTGAACGGAATACAAGTCATTCACCAATATTCCAAACTATGTTTACTTTACAGAATACGAAACAAGAGTTTCTTCAGCTATCTGAAAGACAAATGGAACTCATGGAAAGCCATGCTTCTGTTGCCAAATTTGATTTGAGTTTATTTGCTTCTGAGACGGAAGAAGGATTATCACTAACCTTTGAATATAATACTGATTTGTTTAATGATACAACCATTGAGCGTATGGCAAGTCATTTTAAACATTGGTTAAATCAAATTGTCTCTCATCCAAAATGTGTACTATCAGAACTGAATATGTTATCGAAAGTAGAATATAAGCAACTACTAGAGGAATGGAATAAATCGCATGTTATAGATATGGAAGAAAGTACGATTCATACAATGTTTGAAGAACAGGTGAAAAAAACACCAGAAGCAATTGCAGTAGTGTGCGAAGATGAAGAACTAACATATCGAGAGTTGGACGAACGCTCGAATCAGTTGGCACATTATTTACAGAAAAATGGTGTAGGTTGCGAATCATTGGTTGGGATTTGTGTTACACGTTCATCTGAGATGATTGTAGGCCTCTTAGGAATTATGAAGGCAGGAGGAGCATATGTCCCAATTGATCCAGCGTATCCGGAAAGTCGACTGCAATACATTTTAGAGGATACTCAAATAAAGGTACTGGTGACACAGGAAAAGTTACAACAAAAAATGGTTATACCTAAATTCGTTGACGTGATTTGTATTGATCGTAATCGAGCAGAAATAGAACAAGAAGTAACTACGGTATGTATGAGTGAAGTGACGGGCGATAACTTAGCCTATATTATCTATACTTCAGGTTCCACTGGAAATCCAAAGGGAGTAATGATTGAGCACAGGAATACAGTAACAATGATTCATTGGGCGCATCGTACGTATTCCCGAAAGGAATTAGCGGGAGTGTTAGCTTCAACTTCGCTATCTTTTGATTTATCCGTTTTTGAATTATTTGTTCCCTTAACGATGGGTGGTAAGGTGATTGTCACTGAAAATGCTCTACATCTAGAGAAGTTGTCTACCAAAGGTGTAACTTTGGTTAATACTGTGCCATCGGTAGCGAAGGAACTGGTTCGAGTAAAAACAATCCCTTCTTCGGTAAAGGTGATGAATTTGGCTGGAGAACCATTGCCATATTCGCTTGTTCAAGATTTATACGAGAGAAGTACAATCGAAAAGGTGTACAACCTATATGGACCGTCCGAAGATACTACGTATTCCACGTATATGGAATTAGAAAAGGGTGTCATGTATAGGGTACCACCAATTGGTAAACCAATATTCAATACAGAAGTATATGTACTAAGTGCCGAACAAAAAATGGTTCCAATTGGTGTAGTTGGTGAGCTATACATTGGTGGATCAGGGTTAGCACGTGGATATTTAAACCGCCCTGACTTAACGCAAAATCTTTTTATATCGCATCCGTTTAAAGAAGGAGAGCGAGTATACCGGACTGGAGATCTAGTAAGGTATTTACCAGATGGAAATTTGGAGTATGTTGGACGAATTGATCATCAAGTAAAAATTCGTGGGTTCCGGATTGAACTAGGAGAAATTGAAGCGGCATTACAAAGGCATATATTAGTTAACGAAGCTATTGTAATGGTGCGGGAAGATTATCCTGGCGATCCACGTTTGATCGCCTATGTTGTAGGAGACGGGGATGCTCAAAAGTGGCGTGATTATCTCAAGGATCAACTACCAAATTATATGATTCCATCCTATTTTGTTGGATTAAATGCATTTCCACTCACTCCTAATGGGAAAATTGATAGGAAGGCTTTACCAGCACCAGAGAAGCAGGAGATAGCGAGTTGTTATATTGCTCCTCGTACGTCTACGGAAAAAACAATTGTTTCGATATGGCATGAAGTTTTAGGTATGGAAAACATCGGAATTCAGGATTCGTTTTTTGAAATTGGTGGACATTCATTACTTGCTACGCAAGCTGTTTCCAATCTTAAAGAGGCTTTTGGAATCGAGATACCATTGCATGATTTATTTATGTTTCATACGGTGCAGCAATTGGCAGAACAGATTGATCAATTGCTCGATAACAAAAATCAAGAAATGCAGAATGATAGTAAGGAGAATGTAAGTCTTCAAGACTATGTTCAAAAAGAAGCAGAAGTGAGTAATGATGAAGAATTATTGGAACTACTTAAGCAATTAGAGGAGCTATCAGAGGAAGAAGCACAAGGGATATTCGAGAGTAATTTGATTGAGGAAGGGGTAAAAAAATGAGAAGTGATTTACTTGCAAAGCTGAGTTCACTTTCTCCTGAGAAGAGAGCATGGCTTCAGAAGCAAATGCAAAAAAAGGAGAATAAAGAAGCACTCCCGTTGTCTTATGCACAACAACGTTTGTGGTTTATGGACAGATTTAACCCAAACAGTTCTTTATATAATATTCCAACAGTATGGCATCTAAAAGGAAATTGGATACCTGAAGCATTAGAGAAGGGATTCAATCGACTCATTGAACGTCATGAATCATTACGAACTGTTTTTAAAGAAATAGGAGAACAGCCTGTGCAACAAATTGTCGAATTCCTTCCTAGCGCATTACCTGTAAGGGATTACTCTCAACTTCCTCTAGAAGTAAAAGAAAAAGAGGTAGATAGTTTAATTGCGAGAGAAGCGCAAGAACCATTTGATTTAATGAATGGTCCTTTAATTCGTAATCAGCTTGTTCAATTAGAGAAGGATGAATGGTTATTACTGTGTACGATGCATCATATTATTTCTGATGCTTGGTCCATTGGTATATTCATGAATGAATGCCTTGCTTTCTATGAAGAAGAAACAGGCGGAAATCCTGCTAAATTAAGTTCATTATCTATTCAATATGCAGACTTTGCGAAGTGGCAAAAGGAGTGGTTGCAAGGTGATGTGCTAAATCGTCAGCTTACGTATTGGCAGGAAGAATTGTCTGGTGAGCTTCCTATCTTACAACTGCCAGTGGATCGACCTCGACCGGTTAAGCAGACTTACTCTGGGGCTGCGCATCACGTGATTTTTCCTTATAAATTGCTCAGTCAATTGAAGGATATAAGTCGACAAGAAGGATCCACTTTATTTATGACTTTAATGGCCGCATACCAGAGCTTTCTCGCTCGTTATACGGGACAAAAAGATATTCTAGTTGGTAGCCCGATTGCAAATCGGAACCATAAGGGAGTAGAAGGATTAATTGGTTTCTTTGTTAATACATTGGTTTATCGATCAGATTTGAGTGGCACCCCTACTTTTCGGGAGATTTTGAACCAAACAAAGAAAAAGGCGTTAAAAGCTTACGAATATCAAGATATACCATTTGAAAAAATGGTAGAAGCTGTGCAACCTGAACGAAGCATGAGTCATTCCCCTATATTTCAGACCATGTTTACGCTACAGAATATAAAACAAGAACGACTAGATTTGCCTGATAGAAGTATTGAAATGGTAGAAAGTAATATGTCTATTGCTAAATTTGATTTGAGCTTAACTGCCTATGAAGTGGAAGAAGGTCTATTCGTCTCATTTGAATACAACACGGATTTATTTGATAGTAGTACCATTGCACGTATGGCAGGACATTTTGAGAACTGGATAAATGAAATCACGTATCATCCAGATGAATCATATACAAAGCTGTCAATGTTATCGGATACTGAGCAAAAACAACTCTTAGAAGAATGGAATGATACGGACGTAGTTTATGGTCATGATTGTATGATTCATGAGCTATTTGAGCAACAAGTTGCACGGACACCTGATGCAGTGGCGGTAGTTTATGAGGGTGGAAAGCTAACGTATCAAGAACTAAATGAAAAATCGAATCAATTGGCACATTTTCTACAAAAACGAGGTATCGGACCTGAATCATTGGTTGGTATATGTATTGAACGTTCTCCTGATATGATTATCGGTCTCTTTGGGATTTTGAAGGCAGGTGGGGCTTATGTCCCACTGGACCCAAGTTATCCTGAAAACCGCCTGAGATATATTTTGGAGAATTCACAAATTCAAGTGCTGTTAACAAAAGAGGCACTACAGGACTGGTTACCTAAAGATATTCAAGCAATTTGTTTAGATCGGGATCAAGTGATGATTTCTAAAGAGAGTAATTTAGCTCCGGTAAGTGGAGTAACAGCAAATAACTTAGCCTATATTATATACACTTCGGGTTCGACGGGAAATCCAAAGGGGGTAATGATTGAACATCATTCCGTTATCAACCGCCTACAGTGGATGCAGAAAAAATACCCATTGTCCGGGGAGGATACAATCCTACAAAAGACACCGTTTTCATTTGATGTTTCTGTATGGGAATTATTTTGGTGGTCATTTGTAGGAGCACGTGTTTGTTTACTTCCACCAGGAGGAGAGAAAGATCCTGCGGTGATTGAGGAGTATATTGAACGATATCGCGTGTCCACCATGCACTTTGTTCCGTCGATGTTATCTACTTTCTTAGATTATATGGAACTATATAATTCGAAAAGGGATGTATCGTCTTTAATTCAAGTTTTTACTAGTGGAGAAGCGTTAAACACTGAGCAGGTTCGCCGGTTTAAGGGGATCTTTTACAATGTTCAGCAAACAAAGTTAATTAACTTGTATGGTCCTACTGAAGCAACTGTGGATGTGACTTATTACGATTGTGATTTAGAAAAAGAACCAATGCTTATTCCGATTGGTCGTCCGATTGATAATACAGAGTTGTATGTGTTAGATCAATATCAACAAGTCGTCCCGATTGGTGTGGCAGGGGAACTTTACCTTGGAGGAGTAGGATTAGCACGTGGCTACTTCAATCGACCGGATTTAACTACTGAACGTTTTATTCCGCATCCCTTTAAGGATGGGGAACGATTATATCGAACGGGTGACTTGGTGAGATATATGAATGATCGTAACTTAGAATATATTGGAAGAATAGATAACCAAGTTAAAATTAGAGGATTCCGAATTGAATTGGGAGAAATTGAAGCAGCTTTACATGATCACTCATCTGTAAAAGAGGCAGTCGTGTTGGTGAAGGAAGATCGACCAGGAGATAAGCAGTTAATAGCTTATGTAGTGGGTGAAGGCGATACTGGGGAGTGGCGTGAATATCTCAAGAAGCAACTGCCACATTATATGGTTCCGGCATACTTTTTCAAAATTGAAGTTATGCCACTCACTCCAAATGGTAAGGTGAATCGGAAAGCCTTACTGGAATTAGAAGAACAGTTCATAAGTGAAGATATTACTTCATCACGAACACCAGTGGAGGAGCTTATCGTTTCCGTTTGGAGCCAAGTGTTAGGAATAAAAAATATTAATGTTCAGGATTCCTTTTTTGAAATCGGTGGTCATTCACTACTAGCTACTCAAGTAGTTTCACGTTTACAGGGAATTTTTCAAATTGAATTACCAGTACGTGAACTATTTGAATATACAACGGTGGAGTCACTGGCAAAGCGATTAGATCAGTTACGTAAAGGAGATAAAAAACGAGAGATTCCGCCGCTGATACCAATGAAACGAGGAGAAGCTATCCCACTATCTTATGCCCAACAACGCTTATGGTTCATTGATCAATTTACACCTAATAGTGCCCTTTACAATATACCAATGGTATGCCGCCTTACAGGGAATTGGCTACTTGAAGCATTGGAAACGGGATGGAATCAACTAATAGAACGTCATGAATCACTGCGGACGGTCTTTCACGAAGTGAACGGTCAACCCGTACAGCAAATTGAAACGTATGCTTTTCAATCAATTCCGAAAACGGATTTAACTATGCTTTCTTCTGAAGACCAAGAAGAAGAAGTTAAACGTTTAATTCAACAAGAAACAGAAGTGCCATTTGATTTAACAGAGGGTCCATTAATCAGGACAAGTATTTTGCACGTGGGAGAGGAAGAATGGATACTCCTTTGTACTCTACATCATATCATTTCAGATGGATGGTCAATGGGAATCCTACTTGAAGAATGGATGGCATTTTATGAGAAAGCAACGGATGGAAAGGTAGCGGAACTTGAACCATTACCGGTTCAATATGCCGACTTTGCTCAGTGGCAAAAAGGATGGCTAAAGGAGGAGGTGCTTGATCAACAACTCCAATATTGGAGGGAAGAATTGTCTGGGGAGCTTCCTGTACTCCAACTTCCTGTGGATAGCCCGCGTCCCGCAATACAAACTCATCACGGGTCGATATACACTCTGGTTCTGCCAAGCACGCTACATGATAAATTGAATGAACTTAGTCGAAAAGAAGGGGCTACACTCTTCATGACGCTTTTAGCTGCATATCAAAGTTTTCTATCTCGTTATACGGGACAAGAAGATATCCTGGTCGGAAGCCCAATTGCGAATCGGAATTATAGAGAAATTGAAGGACTAATTGGTTTCTTCGTTAACACGCTGGTTTATCGAGCTAATTTAAGTGGTAGACCGACATTTCAAGATGTACTATATCAGGTTCGTCAAAAGGCATTGAAGGCGTATGAATATCAAGATATTCCATTTGAAAAAATTGTAGAAGTTGTGCAACCGGAACGAAGTACAAGTCATTCGCCAATCTTCCAGACTATGTTCATCTTGCAAAATATGAAACAAGAGTTTCCGATGTTATCTAGTAGAAGTATTGAAATGATAGAAAGCCATAGTCCAATTGCAAAGTTTGATTTAAGTGTAATGGCAACTGAGACGGAAGAGGGATTACTTTTTACTTTTGAGTACAATAAGGATTTATTCAATGCTACTACTATTGAACGGATGGCAGGACACTTTGAGAAATGGCTACATGAAGTTTCTCATCGTCCACAAAATCCGTTGCATGACCTGAGCATGCTATCGGAACCCGAACGTACTTTGTTATTAGAAACATGGAATGACACTGTAATGGAAATGTCTCATCAGGGTCTTATTTGCGACAGATTTGAGGAGCAAGTAGCAAGGCGTCCGGATGCGATTGCGGTAGTTGATCAAACAAAACAGTGGACTTATGGTGAACTGGATGCACAAGCAAATCAGTTGGCAAATGTTTTACAGCGAAAGGGAGTAGCCCCAGAGTCAGTGGTAGGAGTTTATCTTCCGAGGTCAGCTGAGCTGATGGCAAGTTTACTGGGCATTTTAAAAGCTGGTGGAGCTTATGTCGTTTTAGATCCGTTGTATCCAAAATCAAGGTTAGAATACATGATTGAAGATGCAGGAATTCAATTTGTAGTGACGGCGGAAGGGCAAGAAGGACATTTCGCACAAGTCGAAATGGTGAGGCTAGAAGAATTAACGGTGGAAAGCGTAATCGCACCTACACGTCAAATAAATCCAGAGAACTTAGCCTATATTGTCTATACCTCTGGTTCTACAGGAAAACCGAAGGGTGTCATGGTTGAATATCGCTCATTAATGAATATGGTTTCTTGGCATCAGGAAGTTTATCATATTTCAGCAGAGGATCGTGCGACTCAGATTGCAGGGGTTGCTTTTGATTCGGCTGTCCAGGAGATTTGGCCGTATCTAACTGCTGGCGCAGCACTCTACTTGTCAACAGAGGAACTGAGAATTAATCCAGAAGCGCTAAGGGACTGGCTCATCGATTCACAAATAACAGTTAGTTTTGCACCTACGCCTATTCTGGAAAGACTATTGAAATTATCTTGGCCAGATGAAACGGAGCTTCGTTTTATCATTACTGGTGGGGATCAATTAACGCAGTATCCATCTAACGATATTCCTTTTGCGGTAATTAATCAGTATGGTCCATCGGAAAATACCGTTGTTACCACAGATTGTTACGTACCTGTAGGAGTGACAACAGGTACGCCATCGATTGGTCGACCGATTGCGAATACAGAAGTTTATGTGTTAGATTCTCATCTTCAGCTAGTACCAATTGGTGTAATTGGAGATCTCTATATTGGAGGGAAGAGCCTTGCACGTGGATATGCTAATCGTCCGGATCTTACAAAGGAAAAATTTATTCCACATCCTTTCAAGTCAGGAGAACGTCTCTATTATACAGGAGACAAAGCAAGTTATCTTTCTGATGGTAATCTCCAGTTCCATGGACGTATAGATGACCAAGTGAAAATTCGTGGTTTCCGGATTGAATTGGGAGAAATAGAAGCTGTTTTGCAGGCGCATTCTTCTGTGAAAGAAGCTGTTGTATTGGTACGAGAGGATAATCAAGGTGATAAGAGATTAGTAGCTTATGTAGTTGGTGAAGGAAGTTTACATGAATGGCGAGAACATCTACAAACACATTTACCAAATTACATGGTTCCAACAAACTTTATTGAGATGGAATTTTTACCACTTACACCGAATGGAAAACTTGATTTGAAGGCATTGCCTATACTTAGTGAACAATCCGTCGAAAATACTGTATACCCACGAACTCCGCTGGAAGAACTTATCGCTTCAGTGTGGAGTCAAGTGCTAGGAATAAAAGAAATTGGTGTTCAGGATTCTTTCTTTGAGCTTGGTGGTCACTCTCTACTTGCTACACAAGTGGTCTCACGTTTACAGGAAGTCTTTCAAATCAAATTGCCAGTACGTGAACTGTTCGAATATTCAACGGTCGAGGCATTATCGAAACGAATAGATCAGTTACGTAAGGGGAGCGAAAAACGAGAAATTCCACCATTGGTGCCGATGGAACGCGGAAATAATATTCCACTATCTTATGCCCAACAGCGCTTATGGTTTATTGATCAATTTGCACCTAATAGTGCACTTTATAATATGCCAATGGCATGCCGCCTTACAGGGAATTGGTTACCTGAAGCATTGGAGTTGGGATGGAATCAGTTGATAGAGCGTCACGAATCTTTGCGGACTGTATTTTATGAAGAGGATGGCTATCCTGTGCAGCAGATTCAACCGTACGTTTTCCGTCCGCTTCTCCAAATGGATTTAACTAAGCTTTCATTAGAGGAGCGAGAAAGAAAGTTGGAGCAATGGATTCAAACTGAAGTCGAATCTCCATTTGATTTAGAACAAGGGCCATTGTTCCGTGGGAAACTCATAAGAATTTCAGAAGAAGAATGGGTTCTTCTGTGTAATATGCATCATATTATCTCAGATGGATGGTCGATGGAAATCTTACTTCAAGAATGGATGGCATTTTATGAGAATGCGATTGGTGAAAAACAAGCAGAGCTGGAACCACTACCAGTTCAATATGCCGATTTTGCTCAGTGGCAAAGAGAATGGTTGAAAGATGAAGTACTATATCAACAACTTGCATATTGGAAGGAAGAATTATCTGGTGAGTTACCAGTCTTAATGTTGCCAATGGATCGTCCGCGTCCGCCAGTGCAAACCCATCATGGATTAACTCATAATGTTTTGTTGTCACGCTCATTACTGGATAAATTAAACGAACTAAGTCGTCAAGAAGGGGCCACACTTTTCATGACCTTATTGGCATCGTATCAAAGTTTCCTTGCTCGTTATACGGGACAAACGGATATTATTGTTGGCAGCCCAATTGCAAATCGAAATTATCGAGAAATTGAGGGGCTAATTGGTTTCTTTGTCAACGCCTTGGTTTATCGAGCTGATTTAAGTAATGCACCGGCATTTCAAGAGTTGTTATCTCAAGTACGGATAAAAGCATTGAAGGCGTATGAGTATCAAGATGTTCCGTTTGAGAAAATTGTAGAGGTTATCCAACCTGAACGAAATACAAGCCATTCTCCGATTTTCCAAACCATGTTTACTTTGCAAAATACGGGACAGAAGCTACCAGAACTACATGGAAGAAATATAGAAGTAATGGAAAGTAATGCTCCAATCGCTAAGTTTGATTTAAGTTTAACAGCTGCAGAAGTGGAAGAGGGTTTATTACTTACTTTTGTTTATAGAACTGATTTATTTGACAGCTTAACTATTGAATCCATGGCTGAACATTTTGGAAACTGGTTGAATGTAATCGTGGAGAATCCTGATAAATCATTAGCTAAGTTGCCTATATTGTCAGTATTACAGCAAAAACAGTTGGAAGAGTGGAATAATAATGCTGTAGCATATCTACGGGAAAGTACGATTCATCAGTTGTTTGAAGAGCAAGTAAATCGTACACCTGATGCGGTAGCAGTGGTAGATGAAAAACAGAAGTTAACGTATCGAGAGCTGAATGAAAAAGCTAATCAATTGGCCCACTATCTTCAGCAATGCGGGATTGGGAATGAATCATTGGTTGGACTTTGCTTTGAGCGTTCAGTTGAGATGATTGTTAGTATTATGGGGATTTGGAAGGCTGGAGCAGCCTATGTTCCATTAGACCCATCATATCCAGAGAGTCGTCTACGATATATTTTGGAGGACACTGGAATTCAAGTATTAGTTACGAACGAGTCATTGGAAGACTGGATACCTAAAGAAATCAAGATAGTTTGTCTAGATAGGGATCAAGCAATGATTTCACAAGAAAGCATTCTTTCACCAAAATGTGAAGTAACAGGAGAAAACTTAGCGTATGTTATCTATACTTCAGGATCAACGGGGAATCCAAAGGGTGTCTTGATACAGCATCATTCTGTACTAAACTTGTCGCATGGTTTACAAAAAGAGGTTTTCGAACATGAGATACCATCTAACATGCATGTCGGTTTAAATGCGTCAATTGCCTTTGATGCATCTATCCAGCAATTACAAATGCTGCTTTATGGTTCAAGTTTGTATATTATTCCGAATGAAGTACGAAGTGATCCGGAGCAGTTTGTAGCTTATATTAGGGAGAACAAGTTAGAAATCTTTGATATAACACCTTCATTGCTTCAATTACTTATAGATGCCGGATTGTTAGAAACGTGCGATGGCGTTCATGCTCCAAGTAAGGTACTGGTTGGTGGTGAAGCAATTATGCCGTCATTATGGGAACAGCTAGTAGAGACTGATAAAATACAGTTTTATAATGTATATGGTCCTACAGAATGTACGGTTGATGCAACATGCTATCATATCAAAAAAGATAGTAAGAGAGTAACAATTGGACGTCCATTGCCTAACGTCCAAACTTATGTATTAGATAGTAATAGGTTGCTAGTTCCAGTTGGTGTGATGGGGGAACTTTATATCGGAGGAGTAGGTCTAGCAAAGGGGTACTTGAATCGTCCAGAGTTAACATCCGAACGATTTATTTCTCATCCATTCAAAGAAGGCGAGAGGTTATATAGAACAGGCGATCTTGTGAGATATCTTCCTGATGGTAATATAGACTACTTAGGAAGAATGGATAATCAAGTGAAGATTAGAGGATTTCGAATCGAACTTGGGGAGATTGAGTCGACTTTACAAGAGCATGACTTGGTAAAAGAGGTAGTTGTAATAGTTAGGGAAAATCAGTCGGGAGATAAGAGGTTAGTAGCTTATGTAGTGGGCGAAGGTAGTGTAGAAGAATGGCGAGAGTATCTTAAAACAAAACTGCCAATCCATATGATACCTTCCTACTTTGTCGAAATGAAAGAATTACCGCTAACCATAAATGGAAAGGTTGATCGGAAATCGTTACCTATACCAGATTATCAAGGAATACAAGAAGGCTACGCAGCCCCAAGAAATGAACGTGAACATAAGCTTTCTATCATTTGGGAACGTGTGCTAGGTTCAAAACGTATTGGTATTTATGATAACTTTTTTGAAATTGGTGGAGATTCAATTCTTAGCATTCAGATTGTCTCTCGCGCAAAGCAAGCTGGTTTACAGTTGACACCAAAACAACTATTTGAACACCAAACGATTGCTGAGTTAGCGCAAGTAGTCAAAGAAGAACAAGGTGTACAAGCTGAACAAGGAATTATAACTGGAGAGACGATACTTACACCTATTCAGCAAAGGTTTTTTGCGCAAAATCATCCTAATCCACATCATTGGAATCAATCCATGTTCTTTAGAACGAAAGAAAAATTGGACATAGGATCACTGGAAAAGGCAGCGCGTAACCTTCTACTTCATCATGATGCCCTGCGTTTAAGATATGAACGTTTACCTAATGGGACTTGGGAACAGTGGAATGAAGGAATTGAAGAACAATTGATGCTGACTGTCATTTCATTAGACGAAGTGCCGGAAGCGGATTGGCATGAAGTTATTCAAAAAGAGATTAATGTTGCACAAGAAAGATTGAATTTACATGATGGTCCTTTAATGAGAATGGTGTATTTTGATGAAGGTGAGGAGACTGGTCGATTATTTTGGACAATTCATCACTTAGCCGTGGATGGTGTTTCTTGGCGGATTTTATTGGAAGATTTGCAAACAGCATATACGCAAGCGGTCCAAGGGCAAAAAATTCAATTACCTATGAAGAGTACATCTTTTAAAGAATGGTCGGAGAAATTACAACATTACGCTCAAACTGGAATATCAAAAGAAGTGCTACATTACTGGGAGCAGCAGGTTGAACAAGACGTAGTTATACTGCCAGTAGATGGTACTATAAGTAATCCAGTAAGCGCAGTAACTGAGGAAATTACTGTGGTGTTAAACGAGAATGAGACCCGTATGTTATTGCAAGAGACTTTAAGCACTCACCGTGTCCAAATCAATGAAGTATTATTAGCAGCATTGGTACAAGCTACAGCAGCATGTACGGGGCAGCCGATACTAAGCGTAGATTTAGAGGGACATGGTCGAGAAGAGATTATTGAAGATGTTGATTTATCGAGAACCGTGGGATGGTTTACAAGTATTTACCCAGTTCATTTAAATATTACTAATGCTAATACGCCAATTGCAGCATTAAAAGCAGTTAAAGAACAAGTTCGCAAAATTCCTAATAAGGGTGTTGATTATGGGGTGTTGCGTTACATGAACACAACAATGTGTGAGCCATTAAGCTCCCAATATACACCGTCTATTAGTTTTAACTATCTTGGACAATTTGACCAAATGTTTTCTAGCGATGCAATGTTTATTCCGGAGAACGAATTTAAGCGTTTAGATCATGCTGCCGGTTCCAAGCGATCGCATGTAATTGATGTAATTGGGGTTGTAACGGATGGAAAACTTCATTTCACTTGGGTATACAATGTTGGACAATTTGCCAAATCAACGATTCAAAGTATTGCACAGAATATGCTATATCAACTGAGTAGATTGATTCAATCTTCAGATAGAGAATCTGCACTGACCATTTCGGATTTTGCAATGGCTAATCTTAGCCAAGAAGGTTTGACAAATGTACTAAATAAAATGCATCGTGGAAAGAAAAATCAGATTACTGATTTATATCCACTATCACCTTTGCAAGAAGGTATGATCTTCCACACATTGCATGATCAAGGGGATGAACATGTTGCACCGTATATAGTGCAATTGAGTTTTATGATTCAAGGGGAAATGGATATTCCTACTTTTGAGCAGGCGTGGAAATCTGTAATTCAGCGGCATGAAATTTTTCGTACAGCATTTGTATGGGACGAAATTGAAGAACCTGTACAAGTGGTGTATGAAAATATCCCATTTAAAGTGAACAAAGAAGACTGGCGTACAATGACAAGTGAAGAGATAGAGGAAAAAAGAAAAGTCTTTTTGGCATTAGATCGAAAACAAGCCTTCCAATTTGATGAAGCACCATTGATGCGGGTAACAGTCATTCAAGAAGGTGAGGAAGAATATCGGATTGTTTGGACCCATCACCATATTTTACTGGATGGATGGAGTTTACCATTAGTATTTAATGAATTACTTACAGTCTATCAGAAGAGAATGAATGGAGAAGCTGTGAAGTTACCTAAGTCCTCACCATATAAGAAATATATCCAATGGCTAAGAGAGCAAGATAAGGAGCAGGCGGAACAATTCTGGAGAGAGAAGCTAAAAGGTTTTACTGCGCCAACTTTGCTGGGCTTAGAAAGTAAAGAGGAAGAAAAAGGTTACACAGAGAAGGTTACGTATTTATCAGAAGAGCAGACTCAAGCGTTACAAGGATGGGCGAAACGCAATAAACTTACTTTGAGTACAGTAATTCAAGGTGCATGGGCATATCTCATGAGCCGATATAGTGGAGAAAATGACATTGTTTTTGGTGTAACAAGCTCAGGGCGTTCTACGGAGATTATTGATGTTGAAAACATCGTAGGTCCTTTCATTACAACGTCACCGACGCGAATTCAATTGATGGATGATATAAAATTAATAGATTGGTTGCAGAAGATACAAGAGGAAGAGATAGAAAGAAGACAATATG
The DNA here is from genome assembly GCF_057924895.1 of Bacillus sp. LH1. Taxonomy (NCBI): domain Bacteria; kingdom Bacillati; phylum Bacillota; class Bacilli; order Caryophanales; family Bacillaceae; genus Bacillus; species Bacillus sp. LH1. Next base: position 2,436,917 of record NZ_CM175007.1, read on the forward strand.
AGTATGCTTCTTTGACAGAGATTCAGGGGTGGAGTGAAGTTCCTAGAGGAATACCGCTGTTCAATAGTTTATATGTGTTTGAAAATTATCCAGTGAAAGAGGAGTCTTCAGAAAATCTGGAAATTGGTGAATTGGAAGGGGTAGAACAAACCCACTACCCATTAGGGTTAGCTGTAGTTCCAGGAATCCAGTTATCGTTAAAGTTAATGTATGACCGTAGTAAGTTTAATAGAGTAACCATTGAACGAATGCTGGGTCATTTACACCAAGTGTTAATGCAAATGCTCAAAAACATTGATCAAAATCTATCGGAGCTAGTATATATTACGGAAGCTGAACAAAGAAAGCTATTGGAAGAATGGAATAATAATACTATATCCTATCCACGTGAGAATGCGATCCATCAACTATTCGAAGAGCAAGTACATCGTACGCCTGACGCGTTGGCAGTGGTAGATGAAAAACAGCAACTAACATATCGAGAGCTGAATGAAAGAGCTAATCAATTAGCTCATCATTTACAGAAATGTGGAATTGGGACAGAGTCATTAGTTGGCCTTTGCTTTGAGCGTTCAGTTGAGATGGTTGTTGGTCTCATGGGAATTTGGAAGGCTGGAGCAGCCTATGTTCCATTAGATCCATCGAATCCGGAAAGCCGCCTGCAATATATTTTAGAAGACACGGGAATTAGAGTGTTAGTTACAAATGAGGTATTACTAGGATGGATACCTAAAGACATCAAGACAGTTTGCCTAGATAGGGACCAAGCAATGCTTTCTCAAGAAAGCAAACTTTCACCAATATGTGAGGTAACAGGGGAAAACTTAGCGTATGTTATCTATACTTCTGGTTCGACAGGGAATCCAAAGGGGGCTTTAGTACAGCACCATTCTGTAATAAACCTATCCTATGGTTTACAAAAAGAAGTTTTCTCACATGAGATACCTAGTAATATGCGCGTCGGTTTGAATGCGTCAATTGCCTTTGATGTATCTATTCAGCAATTACAAATGCTGCTGTATGGTTCAAGTTTATATATTATCCCAAGTGAAGTTCGCACTAATCCGGAACGATTTGTGTCTTATATTAGGGAGAATAAATTGGAAATGTTTGATATGACACCTTCATTACTTCAATTACTTATAGATGGAGGATTACTAGAAACAAGTGCTGATGTTCATGTGCCAAGCAAGATATTGGTCGGTGGTGAAGCAATCATGCCGTCATTATGGAAACAGCTAGTAGAGACTGAAAAAATTGATTTTTATAACGTATACGGTCCTACAGAATGTACGGTTGATGCAACGTGTTATCATATCGAAACAGATAGTAAGAGAGTTACAATTGGACGTCCGTTGCCGAACGTTCAAACTTATGTATTAGATAAAAATTTGTTACCTGTTCCAGTTGGTGTAACAGGTGAGCTATATATTGGTGGTGCAGGTATAGCGCGAGGATACTTGAATCGTCCAGAATTAACAACAGAGCGATTCATCCGTCATCCATTTAATGAAGAAGAGCGTTTATATCGTACGGGAGATTTGGTTCGTTATTTACCTGATGGTAATTTAGATTACTTGAGAAGAATTGATAATCAAGTGAAAATTAGGGGCTTTCGTATTGAACTTGAAGAGATTGAAGCGAGTATAGAGAGGCATCCATTGGTAAAAGAAGCAGTAGTTTTGGTGACAGAGGATAAGCTAGGAGAGCAGAGATTGGTTGCTTATGTAGTTGGAGATGGAAGTATGCATGACTGGCGTGAATATCTCAAGACACAAGTACCGAATTATATGGTTCCCGCACACTTTATAAAGGTAGACAAGATTCCTCTTACACCGAATGGAAAAGTTGATCGAAAGGCATTGAACAGTTTAACAATTCAAAGAAAAAATAATTTGTCTACACCAATCATTCCAAGGGATGAAATTGAATATCAGTTGATTAAAATCTGGCAGGATGTGTTACAGATAGAAGATGTCTATGTAAATGATGATTTCTTTAATAGAGGGGGACATTCTCTCCTTGTAATTAAATTGATTTCAAAAATTAAGGAGAAGTTTGGAAAAGAGATTAAGGTGTCTACATTGATTAAGAATCCAACATTGGAAGGAATCGCATGCCTTATTCGCGATAAGCATGATATGACAAAATCTGTATCAGCGCTGGTTCCACTACAAGAATCAGAGAAAAGACCTTTCTTCTGTGTTCATCCGTTTATGGGAAATGTATTCTGTTACATTCAACTAGCAAGATTACTTAAGAACCATTGTTCATTTTATGGTTTACAGAATCCTCTTATAGAAAAGGGAGAAATTGATGAATTGACCTTGCCGGAAGTAATTCAACTTTACATTGAAGAAATCAAACGTGTTCAGCCAGAAGGTCCATATCGTCTTGGAGGATGGTCTTTAGGCGGTGCGATTGCTTATGAAATCGCAACTGTACTAAAGAATCAAGGTGAGGAAGTTGAGTTGTTGATACTAATGGATACTAAAGTACCTTCAGAGCAGGACTATAAAACAACGGAGGATATGCTCTCATATATATATGAGCATTTCATTTCTAGAGATTTTACTGAGCGGGGGAAAGGCCTCTTCCATGAACAAGATATGCTTGTAGAGCGATTACTTATGGAAGGAGTACTCCCGCCTGATGCAGATCTTATGAATTTGAAGCAAGTTATCAATGCTCATAGGAAATGCCTAAACATAATGGCAGATCATGATTTAATACCATACTCTGGAGAAGTTCTCTATTTTAGTGCTGAGGAAGGAAAAGAGCTGTTTACAGATTGGGGACCTTTATTAAAAGGAAGAGTAAATAAGTATTCTGTCCCTGGATCACATGAGGAAATAGTAGACTTCCCCGCAGTTGAAAAGATAGCTAAGTACCTATTAAATGAATTTGAAGGGATAAAAGAAACATCCCTTTCATTAACTGAAAAGTAAAGAGTGCAAAAGATGCAACGCTATGAACGAAAAGGGGAGACCAATACCTGCATATCAAGTGTAGGGAATAATGAATATATTAAGAGCATTACTTTTTAAGGGGATAATGTAAAAAGTAATTGGTAGAGACATAGAAATCTTTGTAATAGAAGCGAATGCCTGATGATATTACTGAGGGAAGGTGCATATTTTCATTGATATGTAAATATGCACCTTTTCTATTGTATATGCAATTTAATAAAGTTAATTTGAGTTTCTGTAACGTTCATATATGAAGCCATTCTTTAAAAAAGGACGTGATTTATCATACAAATTCACGCTGTGAAAATACCAAAGAATATTGAAAGTCATTTGTTTAAGAAACTTAGTAACTTGGTTTCAAATGGGAAGAAAGAGCGAATGAAGCGATTATTAAATTCATGCGACATTAATAGGACCCTGATAGGGGATTTACTAATCCGATCTCTAATCTGCCAAAAGTATAAAATTAATAATGAAGAAATTAGATTTATATATAATGAGTATGGAAAACCTTTTGTTGAAAACTTTTCTGACTTTCATTTTAATCTGTCACATTCAGGAGAATGGGTGGTTTGTACTACTGCTAATTTTAATGTGGGTATTGATATAGAAAAAGTTTCAGAAATAGAGGCTTTTAAATTAGCAAAAGAATTTTTTTCAGCGGAAGAATTTTATGATATATCTAATATGAATTCTGATGAACAAATTAATTATTTTTATGATTTATGGACATTAAAAGAAAGCTATATAAAAACGATTGGAAAAGGGCTTTATACCCCATTAAATTCATTCTCTATAAAAAAAGAATCACGAACTTTAATTTCATACAAGCATATACCTAAAAACTTTTACTTTAAACAATATAACATTGATCCAAATTATAAGTTATCTGCTTGTGCAACAAGAGATGAATTTCCTCAAGAGATAATAATTAAAGACATTTATACAATTTGCCAAACTATATACAAATTTGAAAGTAAGGAGAAAATCAATGCAGAAGACTAAACTTTTTTGCTTTCCACATGCTGGGGGATCTGCGTTTAGTTACGCAAAATGGAAAAATCACTTTAATCCATATATTGAGGTAGTCCCGGTAGAGTTAGCTGGTAGAGGATATAGAATTGAAGAAAACTTGTACCAAAGTATGGAAGAGGCAGTAAATGATGTCTACAATAAAATAGTTATGCAGATAGATGATTCGCCCTACATTCTATTCGGGCATAGCATGGGAAGTTTGATCGCCTATGAAGTAGCCAGAAAAATAAAAGATTCTAAAAACGTATCGCCTGAATTTCTTGTTTTGTCCGGTAGAAATCATCCAAATAGTAAAATAAGAAATATCCGACATAATCTTTCTAATGAGCAATTTAAAAGAGAAGTTATTGCAATGGGAGGTACACCATCTGGGGTACTGCAATCAGAAGAATTAATGGAGATCTTTCTCCCTATTCTAAGAGCAGATTTTAAAATCGTTGAGACGTATATTCATGACAAAAATACACAACCATGTGATATTGATTTTCTTATATTTAATGGGGAAAATGATGAATTCACTACATATGATCAAGTAATAAAATGGGAACGATACACAAGTAAAACGTGTACTTTTCATTCTTTTGAAGGTAATCATTTCTTTCTAAATGAAAATATTGAAGAAATAGCAAATAGTATTAAAAGAAAGTTAGATTCTAAAAGATTATCAAATAGTTTTTAGAGTTTTATAAGTATGCTCATAGCTAAAAATATTAAAGGGTTTGAAGTATACACTTCTTGTGCAGATATGCATGGCAAAAAGACAATCGAGTACATTCGGTGGTCTTTTTCTATTTTTATGGAGTTTGTGGCGAAATGCTAGACTTGCTAGATTGTGGATCTGCGGGTTCAAGTCCTGTCATTCCGACCACGAGGGGGTATAATTTAAGGGTAAAACAGGGGCCTCCAGAACCTCTGATGTGGGTTCAATTCCCGCCATCCACTTATACTTGTTCATTAAAAGGTTTCACAAACAATATGTAATACGTTATGGGTACTTACATAAATTTATTGATTTTCAGTTAAAAAGTATTGTGCGATTATACACGTTATGTTACAGTTATATTACTAAATTGTTACAAAATATCATAAATGTTTCGATATTATTTCTTGTTATTTCCGTAATGTTACAAAAAACTATAAATATTGTTATGTGTATAGGAGTGTGTGTAGTAAAAAGTCTGAGTTGAAAGTACGTGCACACTTTAAATTTCCTTTTTGTCTGAATGAAGAAGACTACCAACTAATTAAGGGCTTTAAAGTAACCACTTTAAATAAAATGTGCTTCCTTTCCCACACACAATTGAGTACATATTTAAAGTACAGTCTAATTGCTACACAGACTCTTGTACATATAAACATTAAGGTGAAATAGAGATAAGAATTCATTACATAAAAAGCATTACCAAGCTAAACGTACAAAATATCATCTGTGCATTTTGATGAAATGTTAAAATGCCTAGATGATATTTTTTTGAAGAATTCTTGGATATGTTTATGAATAACAATTCTTAATACTTAATGATTCTCTACTACTAAAACATCCGATAATTTATGTAATTAGATTTATAGGGTGTATGTACATTCACTTATATAGGGAAAATGAGGTTTTTCATATGAAGTATAGTTATAAAGTGTTTATATTTATTTGGACAATTATTTTATTGTTTTTTCTACTTTATTTTGGTTACAGTGAAATTTCCGAAAACGAGCAAATGCCAGTCATAACAATCAAACAATAAAAATAAGAAATACTACAAAAGCAAAACATAATAAAAATAGATACCCGAAAATGTTTAAGAACAGGAACAATTACATGCATAAACAACCTTACGATTTCCATGCATACCCCACGTCATTTGGGCAATAGGGGAAAAGTATTATTATTTGGCGTGCGCAATCTTCCATCACTAGTAGAAACGGAAAGTTCCGTATACCTGCTGAAGGAGGAAGATGTCTACCTGCCAGGGGGCGGATCTATTCAGCATCTAGAAATATTGGAATTAAAAGTGTAGAAAACAAATAGTGAAAAGGGAACATATCTTGTGATTCCTTTTTTATTCTTGTAGATAAGTCTGGGGAGAAAACGGGGATTTCTGCACGTAACATAGATCTCATCGGTATACTAATTGTGTTTTACGTATAGCTGGGAGTTGGTGTGATGGTATTTGCAATGGATGTGAGATTCCGTCATTCTTTTCATGAAATTGAATCATTAGACATTCCAAATATATTGTTTCCGAGTCAGTGCAGGAAATTGTATCAAGTGATTGGAATCGGCATTCAAGAAGAATTCCGCAATCCCTATGTCATTATAAAAGAGCAACATGGTTCCGTTACATTCCGATTACCAGAAGAATTATCAACATGGGTGCAGAACAAATTATTACTTGATAAAGGGGGCCAGTTTGTTTCCATACTGCATTTCAGTTAGCCATGCGAAGTTTTGTGCCATTTTTTGATCTCGGATATAAAAAGAATAGTCTGTCAGGTTAGGTGAGGAGATGCCACCTCTGACTTTCACATCATACGTAGGATGTGGTGTAACTTGAATCAATTCAGATTTATGATTCTGAATAAACATTCTAACCTTTTCAAACTTGTTAATTACAGGCTGTATCTCCATTTTAAACCGATCATAGGGATATGTTTTATTTTTATTGTAATACCTATCCAGTTCAATCAACTCTGACACTGCTGTATCAAATTCACTCTTTACTTCAGGATTTACTTTTTGCAACCATTCTTTTGCATAAGAGCGGAATGAAGATTTATAAAACAAATTCATATCAAAACCAGCTAATGTGAGTGGCTTTCCTTTTTCTTTTTGTTCTTTCATATAGGTAAATAATTGTTCAAGTTCTTCAGTTTTCCATACAGAGTATAAGGATTGTTTCATCGCTTCTGTAGCGGTTGAGTTATCAAAATTTTGCTGAACATCTGCTGCTTCCCAAAGCCCTGTTTCAAATGCAATCACATCATATTCCAGGTGTAACAGCTTGAGAGGAAGTGCTGGAAGACGGGATCCCTAAGAAAGCAAAAAAACTAGGTGTGAAATAATCAGTTATTTGTGATGGTGGATTCTCCTAGGTGGAGGGTTCGCCGTTTTTTATTATATGTTATGTTGTGGTTTTTATATAAAGCATATTGAAAAGATGGATTAAATCTTCTGGAATGATGTCTCCATAATTAATAACTTGTACAATAACCTTTCAATTATCACTAAATCCATTCATATCAACAAGTTGTCCCATATATCCCTTTGTAGCAATATCTTTTAAAGTACGCTAAAAAATACCCTTTATTTTATCTTTATCTTATCTTTACCTTATCTTTAAATTTTTATATTAAACTTAAAACCTTAAAGTATTGATGTTTGAGTCTAAAAAGGGCGGGAGATAGATGTTCATTACATAGTTTGTAAATAACCAATTACCTTTGAAAAATTAAATTTTTTATACGAGGAGGAATATATGAAGGATACAAGTAAAAAACAAATTATAAAAGTGTTCCTTATTAGTATTTTAGGCTTAGTAATAATACTTGGAATGCTATATTTTAATCATAAAACCAATATTCAACAAAATAAAGCGCAAGCCACCGAAAAACGTGTATTGCAATATGAGTCTACCTTAAAAAAAGAATTAGAAAAATATAATTTAGGAGAGAAAACACCAATTTTATTAGGAATTATGTATCAAGAGAGTAGAGGTGAGGGAAACGATCCTATGCAGTCATCTGAATCACTTGGATTAAAGCCAAATGAAATTCAAGAGACAAGCTTGAGCATTGAACAAGGGGTAAAACACTTTGCTAAAATGTATAAATATGGAACGGACAAGGATGTTAGCATGGATACAATTATTCAAAGCTATAATATGGGGTCAGGTTATATTGATTTTGTTGCTAGTCAAGAAGTTAAACAACACTCGGAGGATTCAGCCAAAAAGTTTTCTAAGATGAAAGTTGATCAAAATCCAGCGATGTATACTTGTGGTGGAAATAAAAATAATTTTAGGTATCCATATTGTTATGGTGATTTCACATATGCCACAAAGGTAAATGAAAAAACAAAACTTATTGAAGAACTTCTTCGAAATGTACATAGCTCTTCTAAATAAGTTGCAGAATAAAATATAATGATACCGTCAGTTAATAATAATAATAATAATAGCTAAGAAAAAACTACTTCCTTTCTTAATTCACATAATTTTCAAAAATAAATCCTGTGGATGTTAATATTTGTTATATAATATATTTGTCAAAGCATTACCCCTAAAGTTTCTACAGTCAATCTGTAAGATAGTTTGTTTGGCTCGTATATTCACCTTAAAACAAAAAGAACTTGTAGAGAGTCCTACAAGTTCTTTTTGTTTTAAGGGTTAAATGTGGATTTAAAATATAGTTGCAATTTTTTGAGGGGGAAAAGTAAATGTTTATAAAAACAGAAAGATTATTAATACGGAAATTTGAGTTCAAAGATTGGCAAGCTGTTCATGAGTATACATCAGATATCAATGTTATGAAATACATACCTGAAGGGGTTTTTACTGAAGAAAATACAAGAAACTTTGTGAATGAAAACATTGGTGAAAACGCTAAGAACTTTCCTGTAGTATTAATTCATAAAGATATTCTGATTGGTCATATAGTTTTTCATAAATATTTTGGTGAGCATACATATGAGATTGGTTGGGTGTTCAATCCTAAATATTTCAATAAAGGATATGCTTCTGAAGCAGCACAAGCTACATTGGAATATGGATTTAAGGAAATGAAATTACATAGGATTATAGCTACATGTCAGCCACAAAATACCCCATCATATCGAGTAATGGAGAAGATTGGAATGAGAAGAGAAGGCTATTTCAGGAAGTGTATACCACATGGGAATGAATGGTGGGATGAATATTATTACGCTATTTTAGAAGAAGAGTAGTGTTTCAGAATGCATTATTTAAATTGACACTCTTATTCCTAAATAGGCAAGTTGACTATCTTTATTGGGGATTCTTGCTACTAAAGGCGAAGTTTATTTCCGGTATCGCTGACGTGCAAAACTTTGTATAATCTGATCTTATCTCTAAATCACAACTGTTACCCCATCACCATCAAGTTAAAGTTTCGTTTTATTTTGCTAACTTGATGGTGATGTGACGTAACCTTAATTATTTAAAAATTTTAAAAAGGCCCATTAGTCATGTTAAAGGGACCTTGATCACGCAAATGATCTGTAAACCAATTCATTTTTGATATACAGATCATTTGTATAATAATTTTTATAAATAATTGCTAAATAGTGAATTTACATAAATACTTTTAGTAGTTCTTGAATTAATGGGATTGCTCCACCTATAAATTTTAAAACTGCCATTGCGATTTCCATATTATTCTCTCCTCTTTTTCGTATTAAGATGTAATAAATCTTTATAACTTTATTATAGTAAGCGCTTACAATAATAACAATACATTTCCGTATGCAATATTGCATATTTATACATTAGATCTCTATTATTCATTTTTTAATGGTACTATAGCGAGGTGAGAGTCTTTAAGGGTTCTCCTTAATAGGAGGAAATATGGAAAGAGTGCAAGCGATTTACAGTAATCAAAAATTTAAGAGTTGGGTTAAACAGGTATTAGCTGTAGGAGGAGTAATAGGGTGCTGTTATTTGGTGTTATATGTTTTCTGTTTCTTAGTTATCATGTAAATAGTATACAACTAAACTAGTAGAGTCTTGCCTAGAGAGGTAAGGCTCTTTTATTGTAGTACCTGGAGATGAGCAAACTACATACAATATCTCTCAGGTTTTTCAGATCACTTTGTAGGATTCCTTGTTTAGAACACTAATTAATATCATTGAAAACAGAATTCTATGGATAAAAAATATGTTTTTACTAGATACATACTAAAAAGATAAGCATAAATTATATTAGATTTTGGCAAAATCTTTTTGAATTGGAAAAGGATTTAAATCTTACTTATAGACTTGATTCCTTTTTATATAATATAATCCTTATATTGATACGTAAATATAATACAGTAATAATAAATTAAAAGCAAGAATTTTAGTAGCGGTACGTTCACACATCCATCAACTTAAGATTTTCAAACAAAAAATTCTTTTTTTAATTGATTAATAGTAAACGAGAAAGATTGGCAAATTAACAACTAAAGAGATTTCTTCAGGTAAAATCTATCAAAAGGTCCTTTACAAAATTTATACATAAGTCAATTATAAAATCATGTAAATATTATGTATTTTTGTAAAAGAAATTCATTGACACTTGTGTATATAAGTAACTATACTCGTTACATCAAATTGAATGCGTGATAATACGATTTTATTATTATTACAAACATGTAAATATAAAAATAGAAAATCTCAATTTGATAAATACAATGGTAGAGGTGTTTATTTTAATGAAGCACAAATTAATTGCAACAGGTATCCTTGCAGGAGCTATATTATCCTATTCTTCTAATATTTTAGCAGATACTCATAAATTCCCTGATGTTCCTACATGGGCTGATAAATCCGTTAACTATTTAGTTGATAAACAGGTATTAAATGGTTATCCAGATGGAACTTTTGGTTCAAATGACTCCTTAGACAGAGCTTCGGCTACAAAAATTATGACAAAAGTTTTAGGTATAAAAATTGACCCTAATGCAAAACCATCTTTTACAGATTCACAAAACCACTGGGCTACTCCTTATATTGCTGCTGCTGAAAAAGCTGGTATTGTTAAAGGTGAAGGTAATGGAATCTTTAATCCATCCGGAAAAGTAACTCGTGCTGCTATGGCTACCATGCTAGTAAATGCATATAAACTACAAAGCACAGCAAATCATAACGAGCAGGTTAGATTTGAAGATTTAAAAGGGCATTGGGGAGAAAAACATGCCAATATTTTAATAGATTTAAAAATTTCTAATGGTACCGAGAACGGTTGGCAACCAAATAGATTTATAACACGTGCTGAAGCTGCTCAACTTACTGCAAAAACAGATATGTTACAACAAAATTTAAACGATGAAAAAGAGGTTATTACTGCTACCTCATATGAAGATTTAAATTTAACAGTGGCTTCGAAAATTACAGCTCAAGAGATTGATAGTTTTATTGCAAAATATCATTCAGATAGTCCCTTAGTTGGACATGGACAAGATTTTATCAATGCGCAAAATCAATATGGCGTGAGTGCTCATTATTTAGCGGCGCATGCGATTTTAGAATCTGGATACGGAAAATCAGAAATCGCATATCAAAAACATAATTTATTCGGTCTACGTGCATATGATGGAGATCCGTTTAAATATGCGAAATATTTACCAAGCTACGGCGATAGTATTGCTTATAACGCTAATTATGTACGAGAAAGATATTTAGAAGAAAGTGGTATGTATTATAACGGGTCAACATTAACTGGCATGAACGTGAAATATGCATCAGATAAAGGCTGGGCTAAGAAAATTGCGGGTATTATGGAACGTATTAAACCGTTTCGTGTAGAAGACTATACATATGCAAAAAAATTACCAAAGAATCCTGAAACATTAGATGTCGACGCGTTATCTAATGAAATTCCATATAAAATGTATGCAGACGGTTCAAGCTCAAATGTTGTATCATCAGCTACTTACTATCAGGTACCTTATCCATTTAATTTAAAAATTAAAAGTAGACCAGATGTAGCTGTCGAGGAGAATAAAGTTGGTACAGTAACTCCTGGAACAACCATCTTTATTTATCGTGAAGATCCGAATGGATGGGTAGAATTCTCTTTTGAAGCTAATGGAGAAAAATATTGGACATTAAAAAATAAATTAAGTATGTAATTAAAAAGATCTATTTCACTAGTTTTAAAAGTATGGGATTGGACAATTGATTCTCTAGATTGGAAATACAATAAATTACCCGTTGATGTAGCAGCTGCAAAGATTATTCAAAATGTCTTAGCAGGTGCTACATCCGCATACTTTTTCGGGAAAATGTTGCGCAAAGTAGGTTCATTTTCAACACTATCTCCTGGTTCACCGTAATCTTCAATGATGTAATATTCTTTATCTTTAATGTATATATTGAATATACAAATATATTGTGTTATGATGTGAATTAGAAACTCGCGTGTTTCAAATACAACATTTTTATCTTTTTGATGACCTCTTATCTTTCCGTAAGAGGTCCTTTTTTATCCCTCCGTATTGCATAGCCGCTAAAATACTATGAAAAGATACTAGAGACTACTACAATGTGATATTCTCTAGTATTTTTTCTTTATCCATATTATCTATTGTTGGGTAATTGATGAATTGTTAATTTTTGTATAATTTTCACAAAATAACTTTGAACCATTATTTATTTCAATATAAAATAATAAAGGTATATATATGAATAGGTATGTCCTTTTTATGTGATGATAATGCGAATTGAAGCGTAATACTGAAACGGTAAACGAGAAGAATCAGGGCCGAAACAGATAGTAAGGAGCAGACAATACTTATAATGAAAACGTTCATAATGGACTGTCTATGGATGGAGAAAAAATACGAAAAGATAAAAGGGGCAAATGAATATGAACAGAGCCTTTAAAGGTACCGTATTAGCAGGGATAAGTGTGGGTTTCTTGCTAGCTGGTTGTACAATAGAAACATATGTCCTAACGCAGTCCAGAATATAAGCAAGTAGATTAAGTATTCTAAGCAGATAAATGAAGACTATAGCGATGAAGAAATTGAAAGACAACTAAGAGGTATAGCATCCTGACTTTCTAAATAACATGAGTGTTTCTATAGAATGAATCCTTAGGAGGGCTATTGTGGAACCTTTAATCAATGCTATTTTATACTTTGTATTTTTATTTGGAGCACTGTTTCTTATACTGGGTACTGCATTGGTTTTATTAATCGCGGCTGCATTACCAGTAATCTGGAAGAAAAATCTATCATTCCTAATGATTAGCTTAGGTATAAATATACTTGTCATTCCATTGTCTTTTTTTATTGGCGGGATGGCAACAGATTCCCCTGGTAGTACGATGCACGATTTTTGGGAAGTATTTTTGTTTATTCAGATATTTCCGTTTCCCCTAGTACTGCTATCTTTAGTTTGGTGGCTTGTGCGTCGAAAAAAAGAAAAAGTTCATGTGTAGCGTTTTTAATGCAAATAAGCTGTCCGTTTGGGCAGCTTATTATATTTATTACTAAGCGTGATTATTTCCAAAATGAATGCAATACCACTATACAGTTAAATTGAAGGTGAACCATATTGAAATCTTATCAAACTTTAGCCCACTTGTATGCATTAGGACTAGGCTGCGGACTTTGGAATAGAGAGGAGGTTATTTCATGGTGCGATAGGTTGATTGAAGCAAATGATCACCCGCCATATGAAATTATGGAGATATCTTTAATGTCTAAAGCAAAGCTGATATATATAGAATCGGCTTTACTGTCATATAGCCGCATAGTTGATGAAAACCCCTCGGTAAACATCCTTCTTTCAGTCTTAAATGAAAAGTTAGTAGTTCAGAAATGGAATATTAAACAAGCTATTACTTGCTCTACTCGATTACTAGTAAATAGAGGCCTGTATTGGGAAGAAGAATATTTTGATTTATACAGCCTTAATGATAGCTATGACTTAGCACAGGAAGGTATCCATTTTAATGAAAAAGATGTGATTTCTGCTTATATCGATACATTAGGTGTTTTTCGCGTCCATTTTAACGAGTTTGAAGATCTCTATTTACAAGTCATGAAACAGAAGTGGCAAGGGTAGAAGGCAGGAAAAAGAATCATTGGATCGTAAGAGTTACTTCCTGTATTTATCACCAAATTTATCTAGCCAAGACAAATCTGTCTTCGTGTTGATGAATTTTTGTCTCTTAATAACTTAATGCTATCGTTTTTATTTTTTCCGACAGCAAGCTAAGTTAGCATGTTTAATGCATAATGAGACGCCTGTAAATGAGCATTACTATTTAAATTTTTACCAGAGAGTAATTTAGTTAATTAGTAGAAAAAGGAAGGGGCCTATTTGGCTCCTTCCTTTTTCTCATACATACATAACGCTTGTTGACAACTTATGAAATAATAGCATTCATCGCTATTAAAATATAACATTAAAAGCAATTAATTAGATATGTAATTTTGCATATATTGTACTATTTCATGAATAGGAACAAAACTATTTATCTCTTTCTGTATGGAGACAAATAGATTTAGGTTTACTTAAGTTAAGAAGATCTGATCATTGATTACTGGTTAAACCATATTTCTACGTATTTGAAAAAAATTATATTTGATGACGGATCTATTGTCTTTAAGACGGGAGATAAAGTAACAGAAGAAAAAATTAAGAGATTATATTGGGCAGCCAAGGAAGTAAAAGCACAATATCACCGTGTAATTGGAAATGATAAAGCACTAGAACCGGGTAATGCTGATGATGTACTAACAATAGTAATTTATAATAATCCAGATGAATATCAATTAAATAGACAATTATATGGATATGAAACAAACAACGGTGGAATTTATATTGAAGAGAAGGGGACTTTCTTTACATATGAGCGTACGCCAAAGCAGAGTATTTATAGTTTAGAAGAGTTGTTCCGTCATGAATTCACTCATTATTTACAAGGAAGATATGAGGTTCCTAGTTTATTTGGAAGCGGAGAAATGTATCAAAATGAACGGTTAACTTGGTTCCAAGAAGGGAATGCAGAATTTTTTGCAGGATCTACACGTACAAACAATGTTGTTCCACGTAAAAGTATAATAAGTGGCTTATCATCTGATCCAGCAAGCCGTTATACAGCAAAGCAAACTTTGTTCGCCAAATATGGATCTTGGGATTTTTATAAGTATTCCTTTGCACTACAGTCTTATTTGTATAATCATCAATTTGATACATTTGATAAGCTTCAAGATTTAATCCGTGCAAACGATGTGAAAAATTATGATGCGTATCGTGAATTATTAAGCAAAAATACACAATTGAATGCAGAATATCAAGCATATATGCAGCAGTTGACTGATAATCAAGGTAAATATAATGTACCTCAAGTAACAAATGATTATTTAATTCAACACGCACCAAAGCCGTTAGCTGAAGTGAAAAACGAAATTGTAGATGTAGCAAATATAAAAGATGCAAAAATTACAAAACATGAGTCGCAATTCTTTAACACATTTAGCGTGGAAGGCACGTACGTTGGTGGGATATCAAAAGGTGAGTCTGAAGATTGGAAAACGATGAGTAAACAAGTAAATCAAACTTTAGAGCAGTTATCCCAAAAAGGGTGGAGCGGTTATAAAACAGTTACAGCCTATTTTGTAAACTATCGTGTGAATGCAGCTAATCAATTTGAATATGATATTGTTTTCCATGGTGTTGCGACAGAGGAAAAAGAAAAAACGACTACTATAGTAAATATGAATGGACCATACAGCGGGATAGTAAATGAAGAAATTCAATTCCATAGCAATGGTACAACAAGTGAAAATGGAAAAGTTATTTCTTATCTATGGAACTTTGGGGATGGTATAACAAGTACAAAAGCGAATCCTACCCACATATATGGAGAAAAAGGAACATATACTGTGGAACTAACTGTGAAAGATAGTAGAGGAAAAGAAAGTATAGAACAGACAAAAGTTACTGTAAAACAAGATCCGCAAACAGGCGGGTCCCTTGAAGAAGAGAAGATACTCCCGTTTAATACGCTTGTAAAAGGAAATCTGGTTACTCCTGATCAAACAGATGTTTATACGTTTAATGTTACAGATCCAAAAGAAGTAGAGATTTCTGTGGTAAATGAACAAAATATTGGGATGACATGGGTACTTTATCATGAATCAGATATGCAAAATTATGTAGCTTGTGGTGAAGATGAAGGAAATACTATAAAGGGAAAATTCGTAGCGAAACCAGGGAAATATTATCTGAATGTGCATAAATTTGATGATAAAAATGGTGAATATTCACTATTAGTAAAATAAATTCATTTCCGATATGTATACGAGAGTTGTATTTTAGGAGGAGTCTGTCACGATAGGCTCCCCCTATTTTTTTATTTATAAGGATGAAACTAAGCTTCCAACCTGTGTTCCGATTGGGAGGCATACAGGTGACACTCCAGGATTTAGTACTTTTGCTGAAGTACACTTGACGGAGAACGCATGCTTGTTATCAGGTTTGAGTAATACGAAAAGCGCTAACAGTCAGGATTCTTCTTCCATTTGGTGAAAAGGAAAAAATTTTCATGGAACAATAATTTCTCAAGTAGAATATTTTGTTATGTGGAAAATAAAGTAAAATGAATATTTACGTTATAGAAGAAGCGCTGTAAAATATTGTTTATATTAAGATTTTTTGTATATTTCAATAATTAATTCTATTGGCTTTCATTCCAATCAAAAAACTGTCATAAAAAAAGAGGGGGAAGACATTGTTTGCTAAAATTTGTTTGTAAAAGCTTTTAACCTGTTAAGAGCAATCCTAAGGTAGACTATTAATTTCTTTAATAATTTTTGCTTTCCTTTAGTACTTGGCATAATGCATTAAAAAGTTTAAATTTTGAAAGGAGAATTTGACATTTTATATATATAGTATTTTTTATTGTATTCCTAACCATTCAAAGAGAAGGGGATGTGATTAAGGTGAATAATACATATAATGAAAAGACGCATACATTGATTAAACAATTATTAAAAAAGTTTTCACCAAAAGTTCCTGGCTTTGCATATATGGCCAGTTTTGATAGCGGAGTAACGTATAAAGGTGCAGTTGGCTTAGCTTCTATAGAGGAAAATCTACCGATAACCACAAAGAGCGTTTTTAATATCGCCTCAGTTTCTAAACAATTTACAGCGTTTTCTATATTACTCTTAGAACAAGAGGGAAGATTGAGTTTAGATGATTCAATTGTAAAGTTTGTCCCTTCTATAGGAACATATGCTGAACCAGTAACATTGAGGCATCTAATTCATCATACTGGCGGACTAGTTGATTATATGGAATTGGCTCATGCGGAAAATATTGAATTTACTGATATATTAACTGTGGAACAATCGCTAAAACACCTTAATGGTCATCAAATTGCAAGGTTCCCTGTTGGCACAAAATTTGAGTATAGCAATACAGGATATTTTTTATTGTCATTGGTGGTAGAGAAGGTAAGCGGGAAGTCTTTACGTCAGTTTGCAAAAGAACGTATTTTTGATTCTTTAAATATGAAAGACACAACAATTGTAGATTGCTACCCAACTACTATATCAATTGCTAGGGGGTATTCAAAGAATGAACAAGGAGCATATATGGTCTATGAAAGCCCTTGGGAACATACAGGTGATGGGGCAGTTCATGCAACAGTCGAAGACCTGGTAAAGTGGGGAGAAAATTTAACTACAGGTACCGTTGGCGGAAAAGAACTTGTTAAAAGAATGAGCGAAATAGGTCCGGAAATTTCTCCAACTAGGGAAACGATTATTGACAATGAAGATTATGCTTTTGGGCTAAGGCTTGCAGAAGGTTTTAACTGTCGATACTTGGAACATTCAGGTAGCTGGGCAGGTTATCGTTCATACTTCATGCGGTTTCCAAAAGAATATTTGACTGTTGTAGTACTAAGTAACTATGATGGATTTGACTCTAAAAAATATGCTAATGAAATAGCAGGAATTATTTTAGAAAAGTAAAAAATAGGGTGTAGAAGAGTATCTGGATTTGGTTAACCACACGTTGTTTTAGGGTGTAATTGATTTTGGGAACGGAAGGCAGGCATATATTTATGCCTGCCTTTTTTGTATTAAAATGAACATAGATATTAATTTTTTTGTAAATATGGAACAATGTCATTACTTACACTGTCTATTAAGCGTTAAAACATTTTTTATTAAATAAATTACGAAAGGAATCATCATTTTTAACTAAGGGAGAAGATTGAATTGAAAAAATTATGGATGCTGCTTTTCGTTTGTTTCGCAGTTTTGTTGGTAGGATGTAATAAAAACGAACCACCAAAACAAGCATTTGAAGAATATATCAATTTATGGAATGATAGAAAATTTGCAAATATGTATGATCATTTATCAGACCATGCCAAAAAATCGATTTCTAAAAAAGAATTCACAGAAAAATATCAAAAAATCTATGAGGGGATTGGAGCTAATAATTTAAAAGTTAAAATGAAAGGAGAGAATACGAAAGATAAAGAGCTTTTTCTTTTTGAAGTTAAGATGGATACGGATGTAGGACCAGTTTCATTCATCCATGAAGCAAAACTTGTGAAAGATAAAGAGTCTTGGGAAATAGATTGGACACCAGACTTCATCTTCCCAGGTATGAAAAAAGATTACAAAGTACGTATGCAAATAGAGCAAGGAAAACGCGGAGAAATATATGATCGAAATGGAAAAGGGCTTGCAACGAATGGTAAAGCGACTGAGGTTGGAATTATTCCAGAGAAACTAGGCGAAACAGCAGCGCAAACGAAAGAAATAGTAGCACAATTACTTGATATGTCTATAGAAGAGGTCGAACAAAAGCTCACAGCGAAATGGATAAAACCAGACTCCTTTGTACCAATTGGCATTTTAAAAGAGGGAACCAGACAGAATGATTATATTGAATTAGAAGGAGTTTCATCTCACCCAGTAAATATTCGTACGTATCCATTAGGTGAAGCAGCGGCACACTTAACTGGATATATAGGAAAGGTGAATGCGGAGGAGTTAAAATCACTTCAAAAACAAGGTTATCAAGCAGATGATTTAGTAGGTAAGACTGGTTTAGAGAAAGTGTTAGAAAATAAATTGCGTGGTGAAAAGGGTGGACGCGTATTTATAGAAGATGAGAAGGGGAAAGAGATTAAAAACGTAGCAAAAAAAGAAGCAAAAGAAGGAGAAAATGTTACGTTAACAATTGATGCTGCAATTCAAGAAAAAATCTTTAATGAGATGAAAACTGAAGCAGGGTCTAGTGCAGCGGTCAATCCTAAAACAGGTGAAACAATCGCACTTGTAAGTAGCCCTGCTTATAATCCAAATATAATAGTTAGAGGAGCATCGAAAGCCCAACGAGAAGCATGGAGTAACGACTCGAAACTACCAATGACGAATCGCTTTACACAAGCATTTGTACCAGGTTCCGTATTTAAAACGATCACAGGTGCAATTGGTTTGGAAACAAACACAATAAATCCGAAGGAAGAATTTAAAATTCAAGGATTGAAGTGGACAAAAGATTCATCTTGGGGAAATTACTATGTAACGCGTGTAAAGGATGCAAGTCCAATTGATTTTGATAAGGCAATGAAGTACTCTGATAATATTTATTTTGCTCAACAAGCTTTGAAAATAGGAAAAGATCAGTATGTAAATGAACTGAAGAAATACGGTTTTCATGAAAAATTACTAATCGAATACGAATTTCCTATTTCAATCATTGCAAGAGATGGGATAAGAAACGATATCCAACTAGCAGACACAGGCTATGGACAAGGACAAGTATTAATGACACCACTTCATTTAGCATTAACATATGCACCGATTGTGAATGAAGGGAATATTCCGTCGCCACATCTTTTAAAAGAAGCAAAAGTAGCAGGGAATTGGAAAGAAAATGTGGTTTCTAAAAAGAATCAAGAAATATTAAAGAGTGCATTAATCAAAGTCATTAATGACCCTGATGGTGCAGGGAGAATTGCAAAGGTTGATGGTGTAACGCTTGCTGGTAAAACTGGTACAGCAGAACTGAAAGAGTCGAAAGAAGCAGACGGAAAAGAACTGGGATGGTTCGCAGCTTTCGATGCAAATGCGCCAGACATGATTGTTACAATGATGATTGAAGATGTAAAAGGAAGAGGGGGAAGTAACGTTCCAGGTGAAAAAGTAAAACATGTATTTCAGAAATAATACTTAATTATAAGGTGAATTTTTTGACTACATTTATTACATGTTTGCTTAACTCAAAGATATAAATTGGGGAAAATATAGAGCAATGAAATTTCAAAAAAGCATTCTTTCTAATCGAGAATGCTTTTTTGCTGCGACTCTAGAAAGTTAATACCTTATCTTAATTTTCATTTCTGAAAAGTTGGCATTGCTAATGGTAAATAGAAGAGTATAGCAAGTTGAAATGGACAAGTGGAGTGTTACGTTAAATTCAAAAAACAGATTTTCATGAGTAGAATTTTATCATTGTATGCTTTACTTGTTTTTTAGTAGTATTATTCTGCTTGAAAAAAGATAAACAATGGAACAAATGAAACTTGTATCTTGTCTATATATTGAAACCATAATAAAAGTGAGGGCAGTTTTTATGTTTATTCAAATAAGTTTGAGGTGTGGAAATGGAACAGACGTTTATTGAAAAGTGTAATCATGATGAGCTGGACTATGTTATAAAAGACTATTGGCAAGATGTATGGAATTATTCATTTATTATTACGAAAGATCCACACTTATCAGATGATATCACGCAAGATGTATTTATAAAGGTGTTTAAAAATTGGAATTCATTTCGAAAGGAGTCATCTATTAAAACGTGGATTTTAAAAATCACAAGAAATACGGCAATAAACTATTTGAAATCCTCCTATTTTAAAAGGATATCTTTAATAGGATTTTTTAGTGACGATAAGCAATCCCTGTCAGCAGAACAAGAATTTTTTAACCAAGAAGAGATGAATGAGGTGTGGAAGGTTGTATTAAAACTACCTAAAAAGCACCGTGAAATAATTATATTGGACGCAAAATATGAATTATCATATGAAGAAATGGCTGAAACATTAGGAGTATCCATTGGAACTGTAAAATCGAGATTAAGTAGAGCGAGAAGTAAGGTTTCAAAATTAATAGGGGAGGGTAGTAGTGATGAACAATAAACAAAATCCTGACTGGTATAGAAAAATAAAAAAAGGCCCAATGGAGAATCGTAAAGATGAAGAAGAATTTATTTCTAAAATAAAGCAGTCTATATACGAAAATAATGAAGTGGATTTTGTAAAACATAAAAGACCATTTCGTAAAAAAGCATTACCTATTGTAGTTGTTTTAGTTTGTACAATGTTATTTTTCATTGTTCAACAACCTTGGCTTGATGATAATAAATCACCAGTACAAAGTAGTACTCAAATTAAGCCTAAAACAAAAGATGAGTCTGCTCAAGATCCATCATTAAAACAATTTATGAATGAACTATATCAAAGTACGAACTCAAAAAATGAAAATGACCTGTACAAAGCGTTAAATGATGAAGTTCTATTTAAAGGGAAGAGTTATAAGAAGGATGAACTGAAGTTTGATGAAGATATTTTTCATGAGTTGCAAGTCGCCCTTACAATGGGGGGAGAGTTTGGAAATGATACAAAGCAAGTATATAAAGTACCAAGTGGATTGACGGAAAGTAACCAACCAAAGCAAGCACATTTTATATATGCAACTGTTACTGGAAATAAAACAAAAATTTTAGCAGAACCAAAGCGAGAATCACAAGTTTTATATGAAGTATCTAATGAAATGGTAAAAGCTTGGATTCCAGAAAAAGTGCAGAATGATGGATATATAAAAATATCGACAATTAACGGTAATACTGGATATGTACAGAAAGAGTACATTTTAACTGATATTAAATATTCATTTATGTTCGAAAAGAATAATGAAGGTATATGGAAAATAATAAATATAGATTCTATATGGTAAAAGAGGAAGGTTCACTTTAATGAACCTTCCTCTTTGTTTTTATTCTCTTTTTGAAGAGTATTCCAGTACTCTAAAATTTCTGATGTAACGAGAGCGGCAATGTTTTTTTCGGAATTACTGCCAGGAATAACGACAGAAACGGCAATTTGTGGATCTTCAGTAGGAGCATATGCAATGAAAAGAGAATGATTTATCATTCTTTCTTGCTCATTTGGAAAACCTGTAATACCTGTTTTACCTGCGACGTCAAAGGGCAACTTTTTAATTTCCTCTATATTTTGACTCATTCCACCTTGCACGACACTCCAAAAGTTCATCGGGTAACGATTTGAACTTTCTAAAATGGTTTTAAACTTTTTGGTTTCCTTACCATCTTGACCAATAATCGCACTTACGATTTGAGGTTTATATTTATCACCTTTACTTGCCAATGTTGCTGCATATTGAGCGAGTTGAAGAGGAGTATGCACTTCATTTCCTCCCCAAGAGGCATTTAATAAAGCAGAAATCCCATTTTCAAATTTATTAGATGGATGGAATTCATATTGTCCGTCTTCTTCAAAGGGCAAATCAATCCCGGTTTTAGAACGTAGGCCGAATTGCATTAAATAATCTGTCCATATATGTGCCACTTTTTCTATATTTCCATTATTTTGGTTGAATAAGGGCAGAGCTACTTTTGCTGTCATAAATGTGTTAGATGAATTAATGATAGCCTGCCTCGGTGTAATCTCACCTGTTGGTGTTCCAGGTGCATTCGTAATGTTATTTTGATTATCATACTGAAAAGTACCTTTATCTAAATAAGTATCTTCGGGTTGAAAAAGTTTTTCGTTTAATCCAATTAAAATAGTAAGTGGTTTTATAGTAGAAGCCATATTTACATAAGATTCACCATACTTTAATTTTTGAATCGCTTTATTTTGCGAAAGAGATTTAATATTTTCTTTTCTAGAAGATACATGTGTATTTAATATATTTGGATCAAAAACTGTCGAGTTGACCATAGTTAAAATCGCGCCAGTTTTTGCATCGCTCACTACAGCATAACCAGCTTTAGCATCAGGTGTTTTCTTAATTTGCGATCTTAATGCTTCTTCTGCCTTTTGCTGCAACTCAGAGTCTAAAGCTAGCCGTACATCTTTTCCTTTTTGTACTTTTTGAATGTTCCATAAGAACTTTTTATTATTCAATTTAAAAATAAGAGTTTTACCTGGTTTTCCTTTTAAATCATTTTCATATTGCAGCTCAATCCCGCTTTTTCCAACAGCCATATGCTTTGAATTAAGGTCATTTTCTACATACCCAATTACTTGTGAACCAATTTCGTGTTTAGGATAATATCGAATCCATTCATCTTTAATTATTACATTATTGGGTTTGTTTTTGTTTATGAATGCAAGTTCATTCTCAGTTATATCAGAGTATAACGGTATATCATTCATAGTCTGCTTTTTACAAGATTGTTGTAATTGAGATTTTATGTTCTCTGTAGAAATATCATGTTGAAACTTGCTTGAAAATTGATTAAAAAAAGCTAATGTGCTTGATGTATCTTGTTTCGATAGCTTTTCATCATTAGAAGTGCAATATAGAGACTTAACTTTCTTATTTGTAGCTATTATTGCACCATTTTGATCAAAAATCTTTCCTCTTTCAGCTGAAGAAGTTGCGATAGTAATTGAAATGAAGTTGATTTTTAATAAAATTAGTAAAATCAAACCTACAATAGAAAGAACCGCAAATAATCTCCATCTTTTTGTATGTAACATATAACCCTCCCTTATGTAGCCTACTTCATCTTATATTTAATTATTTTTTTTGTAAATGTGGAACAACTGTATTGTTTAGGTTGTCTATTAAGTATTACAGCATGAAGAAAGGAATAATCAATATGAAAAGTTACTAGCAAGCCTATGTGTAAAATATAATATGAGTCACATTGCAAGCGACAAAAAACAAGTGAGAAAAAAGGAAGGGAGATTTATCAATTACGCGGCTATACAAAAAGGAATTAATACTTACAAAGATTTAGAAAAAAAGATAAGACACTATTTATAACCGAATAATGGTTTCAAATATATAGGGAACGTTTAAGTATTAGTGAGGAGTTCCGGAAGAATTATATGGAGGATTTATGAAAGAACAAAAAGGAAAGAAACAGAAGACATATATATCTATTCGGTTAAATATTATGTTCCTTTGCATATTTTTACTATTCTCAGCTATTATTATGCAGCTAGGGAAAGTACAAATTGTGGAGGGAGAGGCTTATAGGAACCAAGTGGAAAGTAGTCAAAATGCAATAACTAGTATTCCAGTTCCACGTGGACAAATTTTAGATCGAGAAGGGAAAACAGTCGTTAATAATAAACCTCTTCGCACAATTACGTATACAAGGGTAAAGGGGATTACGAGTGAAGCTATTTTAAAAACAGCAAAAGACTTGGCGGAAGTACTTGAAATGCCCGAACAAGACATAAATAAATTAACCGATATCGATAAAAAAGATTTTTGGATGCAGTTGAATTCGAAACGTGCGGAGACAAAGATTACTAAGAAAGATATAGAAAAATTTAAAGAAAAGGGTATAGAGGGCAAAGAGTTAGATAAAAAAATAGAAGACTTAAGACGAGGTCGCGTTACAGAGGTAGAATTAGCAGAATTAACAGCACAAGATTTAAAGGTGTTAGCTATTAAAAGTAAAATGAGTTCGGGTTATCAACTAACACCACAAATTATAAAAAAAGATGTAACAGATGAAGAGTATGCGCGGATAAGCGAAAATCTTGGAGATTTTCCAGGAGTAGATGCCACTGTTGATTGGGAACGTAATTATGTAAATGGTAATTTATTTCGTTCTATATTAGGAAATATTACGAGTAGTGAAGAAGGATTACCGAAAGAAAATTTAGATTCTTATTTAGTACGTGGATATAACCGTAATGATCGTGTTGGAAAAAGTTATATTGAACAACGATATGAAGATGTATTACACGGCACGAAAGAAGAAGTGAAAAATATTACTGATAAATCAGGAAACATTGTTAGCACAGAAATAATCTCTAAAGGAAAAAGTGGTAATAGTTTAACATTAACGATTGATATGGAATTACAAAAGAAAGTGGAAGAAAGTATAGAGAAAAACTTGAGAGCTTTTAAGAGTTCAGAGCCACTGCTCGATCGAGCTTTTGTTGTCATGACAAATCCAAATAACGGACAAATTTTATCTATGGCAGGCAAAAAGATTGTAGAAAAAGAAGGGAAAATAGAGGTTGAGGATTTGGCGTTAGGTAACATGACAACTTCGTATGAGCTAGGGTCAGCTGTAAAAGGTGCTACTTTATTAACTGGATATGAGACAGGGGCAATACATCCAGGAGATCAATTTTATGACGCGCCGATGAAATTTAAAGGTACACAAGCTAAAAAATCGTGGAATGTATCCGGATTTGGTAATATTAATGATTTACGAGCTTTACAAGTATCTTCAAATGTATACATGTTCCAGACAGCTTTAAAAATTGCGGGAGTCAATTACGTACCAAATGGCTCATTGGATATTAAACAAGGAGCATTTGATACGATGCGCTATTATTTCAAGCAATTTGGTTTAGGTGTCCCAACAGGTATTGATTTACCGAATGAAATAATTGGACAAACGAGAAAAGTAGATAGTCAACCTGGGTTTTTACTAGATTTTTCTATCGGTCAGTATGATACGTATACGCCGTTGCAATTAGCGCAATATATTTCAACGATTGCGAATGGTGGTTATAGAATGCAACCTCAAATTGTACAAGAAATACGAGAACAATCAATAAAAGAAGAGGTTGGCAAAGTTATACGTTCCATAGAGCCTGTCGTATTAAATCGAATTGATATGAAGAAAGAACATATTGATCGGATAAAAGAAGGGTTTAGATGGGTATTCCAAGAAGGTGATGGAACTGGCGTGAAATATTTCAAAAACGCGCCATATAAACCAGCAGGAAAGACAGGAACAGCCCAAACTGTATATGGTGGAGATGACCCGATTGGTAGAAATGCAAAAGGAGAACGTATGGAATGCTACAACTTAACGTTAGTTGGATATGCTCCATATGATAATCCAGAAGTAGCATTTTCCGTAGTAGTTCCATGGCTTCATGATGATAAAAATGGAATTAATTCTATAATTGGAAAGGAAGTATTAGATGTATACTTTGATTTGAAACAGCAACGTATACATGGTGAAGCTACTAGTACAGGTAGTTCTAAGCAAAATTAGAGTACTTTTCTCAGGGAAGAGACCCTGTTCATATAAAGCCATTTATAAGTAAAAAAATGAAATATGAAATAAGAGATAGAGGCGTCGTAGCTACTATCTCTTATTTTGTTAATAACTCTCATACTAGCTATAAATTTTTTTCAGTTTATGGAACAAATTTGGTTCGGTGATTGTCTATTATGTGTACGTATAAAAAGGTGCTAAAAATTTGGAAGGAATGATGATTTTGAAAAATAAGAGGATGCTAAAAATAGGAATATGCGTTGGTATATTAGGTTTAAGTCTTACAAGCCTAGAAGCTTTTACAGGAGGGGCACTGCAAGTTGAAGCGAAAGAAAAGACTGGTCAAGTGAAACATAAAAATCAGGCAACGCATAAAGAGTTCTCTCAACTTGAGAAAAAATTTGATGCTCGATTAGGTGTATATGCGATTGATACTGGTACAAATCAAACAATCTCTTATCGACCTAACGAAAGATTTGCCTTCGCATCAACTTACAAGGCTTTAGCCGCGGGAGTATTACTACAGCAAAACTCAATTGATTCATTAAATGAAGTAATCACATATACGAAAGAAGACTTAGTGGATTATTCACCTGTTACAGAGAAACATGTAGATACTGGAATGAAACTAGGAGAAATTGCTGAGGCAGCTGTTCGTTCAAGTGATAATACTGCAGGGAACATTTTATTTAATAAAATAGGAGGACCTAAAGGATATGAAAAAGCGCTTAGGCATATGGGGGATCGGATTACTATGTCTGATCGCTTTGAAACAGAATTAAACGAAGCTATTCCAGGAGACATTCGTGACACTAGTACAGCGAAAGCTATTGCTACGAATCTTAAAGCTTTTACGGTCGGAAATGCACTTCCTGCTGAAAAACGTAAAATTCTTACAGAGTGGATGAAAGGAAATGCTACAGGAGACAAACTTATTCGTGCAGGCGTACCAACTGACTGGGTAGTTGGAGATAAATCAGGTGCTGGCAGTTACGGGACAAGAAATGATATTGCTATCGTTTGGCCTCCAAATAGAGCACCAATTATCATCGCAATTTTATCTAGTAAAGATGAGAAAGAGGCAACTTATGATAATCAACTCATTGCAGAGGCAACTAAAGTTATAGTTAAGGCTCTTAGGCAATAGTATTTTAGTTTTCGCATTTTTAACATGAAAGTATTAAAAGTATAAAGTTAGAAAACGACTCTTTTCGTGTGATAAGAGTCGTTTTTGTATTCTTATTATTAAAAAGGTAAAAGTAAAAATATAACGAATATATATGACATATCTTATATGAAATTTCATGTACTGTATTATTTTATTAATTTAAATAAATTTCAAGAAAGTATAATATAACTCAGTTAGCATATAGAAGTGTTTGATGAGAATGTAAAGGAGAAAATATGAAAAAGAAGATTAATAGAATTGTAATGATTATTTGTATATTAGTAGGTTTTACAATCTTTTTATATTTACAGAACAATTTAATAAGTATAACTGAGATTAAAATAACCTCTAGTAAAATACCATCCTCTTTTAAAGGGTATAAAATTCTACAAATTTCAGACTTACACAATAAAAAATTTGGCGATAATCAAGATGTGTTAATTCAAAAAATGAAAAGTATAGACCCAGATATTATTGCAATTACGGGTGATTTAATTGACAGTAAATCATACGATGCAGAAGTTAGTATGCAATTAATACGAGAAATGGTAAAGAAGTATCCTGTATATTTTGTGACAGGAAACCATGAACAATGGTCTGGAAAGTATAACAGTTTAGAAAAAGAGTTGAAGAAATATGGTGTCAATGTTTTAAGGAATGAACATGTAGGCATTCGAAAGGGTGAGCAAGAGATAAACTTGCTAGGTATTGATGATCCAGAGTTTGGTACTGGAAACCGTGATGAAGGAAATATTATAATAGATGAAATTAAAAAAGCAAAAATTGAAATGCAGCCAGATAGATATAATGTATTATTATCCCACAGGCCTGAATTTATAAAGGAATATACGAATGAGCGGTTGGATTTGGTTTTATCGGGACATGCTCATGGAGGGCAAGTTAGATTGCCATTTATCGGTGGATTAGTTGCTCCAAATCAAGGTGTTTTACCTAAATATACAGCGGGTTTATATGTAGAACAAAATACATCAATGGTAGTGAGTAGAGGATTAGGAAATAGTATCATTCCGCAAAGGATTTTGAATAGGCCAGAAATTGTAGTCGTGCAGCTAAATTAAGCTGTACGATTTTTTTTATACAAAAATGAGTAAAGGGGCTTTCTGTATTTTGCAGGAGTAAACATTACAATTTTGTTAAAAATTTTCTACGTTACATAAAGTAACAAAATTTGACCCTCAGTGTTTGTTATAGTGTAAATAATCAAAAAACTTAAAATTTGTCGAGTGAAAATTGTGATAAGTAATTCATATAAAAAACTTAAAGGGGTGTACACATGCATAAAGAATATGAAATTGAAGAATACACGGCGATTGAGGAACAAATCCATTATTATTGTAAATGTTTATTAGTAAGTCATCCTGATCAAATAATAAAGTATTTAGAAAAAAGGTTAGAAAAATATGCAGAAACATTACAATATGCACATTTATATCCTGACACAGTTATTTTACCGTTACAGCAATTAGTTATCGAATATTCTTTAGACGTTGCTAGAATTCGGAAGTATATGAATTTAAAAACGTAAAGTGAAATTTATAGTTTAAATGAAACAGAGTCGACTTTAGGAAATGAAATTCTAATGTCGACTCTGTTTCATTGTTTAATATCGGTGATTGAACATACATACTAATCAACGAAGTTTGACATATAATTAAGCAAGAGTAAAATAAAAGTGAGTACTCACTCATTTTTATTGGAAAAGGAGGATGAAACGTGCAACAACCTTCAATTATTTTACGGACTGTATCAAAAAGTTTTGGAAAAAAAGAAGTGTTACACAATCTTTCATTGCAAGTTGAAAAAGCAGAGATTTTTGGTTTTGTTGGACCTTCTGGATCGGGGAAAACAACGCTCATTAAAATGATTGCAGGTATTAATGAGGCAACGAAAGGTGAAGTGCTTGTTAATAATACTAATATGCCTAATTTAAATGAAATGAAACGAATTGGTTATATGGCCCAGGCGGATGCATTATACGAAGAATTGTCAGCATATGAAAATGCAGATTTTATAGCAACGATGTATGGGCTAAAGGGAAAACGTAAAAAGACAAGAATTGCAGAGGTTTTTGAACTTGTACAATTGTCACAGTATATGAAAAAGCAAGTACAACAATTTTCAGGTGGAATGAAAAAACGCTTATCATTAGCAATAGCGCTCCTTCACGAACCAGAAATATTAATTTTAGATGAGCCTACAGTGGGGATAGATCCGCTTCTTAGAAAAACGATTTGGGAAAAATTTTATGATCTTAAAAAGAAAGGCACAACGATTATTGTAACGACGCACATTATGGATGAAGCTGAATTTTGTGAGCGTCTAGGGTTAATTAGAGAAGGGAAACTAGTTGCGGTTGGAACAACTGAAGAATTGAAAAAACGCGTGTCATCTGGACGGATTGAAGATGTCTTTTTGCTAGAAGAGGTGGTGCCATCATGAGAGTTACTGGTGTAATCATACGTATTATTCGTCAATTTTTTCGAGATAAGCGTTCGTTAGCAATGATGTTTGGAGCACCGATGTTATTACTTTGGCTTTTGTCACTAGTGTTTACACAGAAAGACTATATACCGCAAATTGCTGTTGTTGATATGCCCGCTCAAATAGTAAAAGTGATGAAAAATCAAGAAGCGTCAATTTATGAATACAGTAAGGAAAAGGCGATTTCTGAGTTGGAAAAACAAAAGGTAGATGCAGTATTTCGAATAGAGAATGGAAAAATGAAACTTCTGTTGGAAGGTAGTGATTCGTCAAAAAATCGTGCTGTACTTCAAGTATTGCAAAAAAGCACAGAGAAGAATGATGTATCGATTATGAAACCTGAAGTAAATTATTTACATGGCTCTAAAGACTTTACGATGTTTGATGGGCTTGGTCCTGTATTAATTGGTTTCTTTACATTTTTCTTTGTATTTATATTATCAGGTGTATCTTTCGTAAGAGAACGTTTAAGTGGTACGCTAGAAAGGTTATTATCCACCCCAGTAAGAAGATGGGAAATAGTCGCAGGTTATATTATTGGTTTTGGAATCTTTGCCTTTATACAATCCATTATTATCGTAAGTTTTTCCGTTTATATTTTAGATTTATACGTAGCTGGCTCCATATGGCTAACGTTACTTATTACATGTATGCTCTCTTTAACTGCACTAACATTAGGTACGTTTTTATCGGCATACGCAAATAATGAATTTCAAATGATTCAATTTATACCGCTTGTTATTGTGCCACAAATCTTCTTTTCTGGATTGTTTCCAATGGAATCTATGAACCTACAAATGTTAGGGAAAGTATTTCCACTCACATACGGCGCTGACGCAATGAGACAAGTGATGATTCGGAATCAAGGGTTTACAGAGATTGCATTAGATCTTACTGTATTATTACTTTTTGCAATATTATTTGCAGTAGGAAATGTATTTGCTTTAAAGAAACATCGCAAAATATAATAATGACAAAAAGGAGCTTTATAAATGCAGAAGGATTGGCTGGAGGAATTAATAGCTGCAACTAATACGGATAAACGAAATGAACGTCAAATGCGTATATTAGAGGCGGCTGTTGATATGTTTGGAGAAAAAGGATACGCTTCAACTTCAACAAGTGAAATTGCAAAGCGTGCTGGTGTAGCGGAAGGAACCATCTTCCGCTACTATAAAACAAAAAAAGATTTATTATTAGCGGTCGTAATGCCAACTTTAACTAAGTTCGCTGCACCATTTTTCGTACAAACCTTTGCAAAAGAAATATTTAAATCGGAGTATGAATCATACGAAGGACTTTTAAGGGTTGTAATTCATAATAGGTTTAAATTTGCTCAAAAACACTTTCCTATGATAAAAATATTAATTCAAGAGGTGCCATTCCAACCAGAACTGAAAAATGAAATACAGCAATTAGTAGAAACAGAACTGTTTTCACATTTCAAAAAGTTGATTGTGAAATTTCAAGAAGTAGGGGAAATTATTGAGATACCACCATCTTCCGTACTACGTCTTACTTTATCAGCTGTATTAGGTTTATTATTAACACGATTTTTATTATTGCCTGAAGAAAAATGGAATGATGAAGCGGAAATTGAAAATACGATTCAATTTATATTGTATGGATTAACTCCACGATTTTAATCGTTGAAGTGTGAATTACATACATTACTTTTAAGTAAAAATAAATCGCCTTTAAAAAGGCGATTTATTTTCATTATATATTTTTGATAAATAAGTACTTGTTTACTAAAAACATTCTAAATCAGCGTGTTTCTTTGTCTCTTCTTCTAAGACCTAATAATCCTGCTAGTCCTAATAAACCAAGCCAAGCCCAATTATTATTTTTATCACGATTATCATTTAAATCATTTGTTGTATTTACATTTCGAGTTCTTACATCATTATTAACTCTGTCTAAGTTATTGTCATTTACTCGAGTTGAAATATCAGTGTTATTCACTCTATTCATATTATTTCCATCGTATTCAGCTTGCGTAGATGTACCTAAAAACATAATAGATAGTGCTAAAACACTTAAAATAGATGATAATTTCTTTTTCATAACAATCCCTCCTTTCTTAATCATTAATTTCTCCGAAGCATGTGTGTATTATTCATTTCACAATATCTAAACCCTCATTAATAGGGCGCACATTTATAGAAAATAGAGTTGAATGATTGTTAATATATCATTGGATATATATTTCTCATAAAAATAACTGAATCAAACTTTGCTTAAAATGTTAATCTTAGTACAATTTATATTATACGGGCTAGCAATAAGGAGGTAATAAGATGCGACAATTTGCAAAACCTACAATCGTCGTAAGTAAGTGTTTAGAATTTGATGCTTGTCGTTATAATGGAGAGATGATTCCAGATGTAACAATACGAAATTTGCAGCCATTTGTTACATTTATACCTGTTTGTCCAGAAGTGGAGATTGGATTGGGGACTCCTCGTGAAACGATACGAATTGTAGAAGAAAATGGTGAGAATAGACTTGTGCAACCGTCGACACGAGAAGATGTAACTGAAAAAATGGAGCAGTTTTCAAATGACTTTTTACAAACGATACCGGATGTGGATGGTTTTATTTTAAAGAATCGTTCACCAAGTTGTGGTACGCGTGATGTGAAAATTTATTCTGGTTTTGAAAAAGCGCCAGCAAAGGGAAAAGGAGCTGGCTTATTCGGCGGAGCAGTAGTAAAAAATTTTTCGCATCTTCCTATTGAAGAGGAAGGTAGATTGTCGAATTTTATTATTAGAGAGCATTTCTTTACAAGGTTATTTACAATCGCATATTACAAAATGATTAAACACAATAAAAATATGAAAGAACTTGTATCGTTTCAGTCGGACAATAAATATTTATTTATGGCATATAATCAGGTGAAACAAAAGGAATTAGGTCGTATAATTGCAAATCAAAAAAATGAAAAGATTGAAGTGGTATTTGAAAACTATGAGAAGACTTTATATGAATTATTTATGCGTGCGCCCCGTTATACATCGAATGTAAATGTATGCGAGCACATTTTTGGATATTTTAAAACAAAGTTAAAAAAACAAGAAAAAGATCATTTTATAGAACTGTTACAAAAGTATGCAGAAAAGAAAATACCACTTAGTAGTTTACTTACAATATTAAAATCATGGGCTATTCGATTTGATGAAAAGTATTTATTAAGACAAACGTATTTCGAACCATATCCTGAAGCATTAGTAGAAATTTCTGATTCGGGAAAAGGTAGAGATTATTAAACAATAAATTACATAATTCGACACAAAATCTCCTATGTTGTTGTAGAACAATGTAGGAATTTTTTTGTGCATTAGTACAGAATCTGTTTTAAAATTAAGTTATGACAGAATTGTAGCAATTGTCTAACTAATATTCTTGTCTTTTAAGTTGTTATGTTTGTAGTAGAAACTCGCACGCTGTCGAAACTCAATATTCGATAAGGGGTGTGTAGCGGAATGGAATTTACTCTAACTCGCGAAAAACAAATGATTAAAGAAATGGTACGTGACTTTGCTGAAAAGGAAATCGCACCGAAAGCTGTATATTATGACAAAACTGCAGAGTTTCCATATGAAACATTTCAAAAAATGGGCGAACTAGGATTATTAGGCATCCCATTCCCAGAAGAGTATGGAGGTTCAGGTGGCGATACGGTATCGTATGCGTTAGCAGTTGAAGAAATTGGTCGCGCTTGTGGTGGCACCGGTTTAAGCTATGCTGCAACAATTTCATTAGGTGCTTCTCCAATTTATTATTTCGGTACAGAAGAACAAAAACAAAAGTATTTAGTTCCGATGGCGTCAGGTAAAACATTAGGTGCCTTCGGATTAACGGAGCCGAATGCTGGATCAGATGCAGGTGGTACTCAAACGAAAGCGGTATTAGATGGTGATGAGTATGTAATCAGTGGTGAGAAGTGTTGGATTACAAACGCAGAGTATGCAAATACAATTATTGTAACCGCTGTCAACGGTATTGAAGAGAATGGTAGAAAACGTATTTCTGCATTTATCGTGCCTACTACGAGTGAAGGATTAACGATTTCAAGTCCTTACGATAAGATGGGTGTTCGCGCTTCTAATACTTGTGAAATCGTACTTGATGGCGTTCGTGTACCGAAAGAAAATATTCTTGGTGATGTAAATAAAGGCTTTAAACAATTTTTATATACACTTGATGGAGGGCGTATTTCAATCGCAGCATTGGCAGTTGGTATTGCGCAATCAGCCTTTGAACGTGCATTACAATATGCGAAAGAACGTCAACAATTTGGAAAGTCAATCTCTAATTTCCAAGCGATTCAATTTAAATTAGCTGATATGGCGACTGAAGTAGAGCTAGCACGCAATTTAGTACATAAAGCAGCTTGGTTAAAAGATAACGATAAACCTTTCGGCAAAGAAGCGGCAATGGCAAAACTATTTGCATCGGAAGCAGCAAGCCGTATTGCGAATCAAGCAGTACAGATTCATGGTGGATATGGTTATATGCGTGAATATGAAGTTGAACGACATATTCGTGATGCGAAACTATTAGAAATTGGTGAAGGAACTTCTGAAATTCAACGTCTCGTAATTGCTAGACATTTAGGATGTAGATAAAAGGGAGGAATCACTATGTTTCAAAAAATATTAATTGCGAATCGCGGGGAAATCGCTGTTCGTATTATGAAAACTTGTCAAAAACTTGGCATTCGCACTGTTGCTATTTATTCTGAAGCAGATGAAAATGCCCTTCATGTGAAAATGGCAAATGAAGCTTACTTAGTAGGTGGACCGCGTGTTCAAGAAAGCTATTTAAACCTTGAAAAAATTATTGAAATAGCTAAGAAGACAAATGCAGAAGCCATTCATCCGGGTTATGGTTTATTATCAGAGAATCCGTCTTTTCCGGTTCGCTGCAAAGAAGAAGGAATCGTATTTATCGGTCCTTCAGAAGAAATCATTACGAAGATGGGAAGTAAAATTGAATCACGTATCGCAATGCAAGCAGCAGATGTCCCAGTAGTCCCAGGTATTACTACAAATATTGAAACTGCTGAAGAAGCAATTGAAATTGCAAAACAAATTGGTTATCCATTAATGCTTAAGGCATCCGCAGGCGGCGGAGGCATTGGTATGCAGTTGATGGAAACTGAGCAAACGCTCACCAAAGCGTTTGAAAGTAATAAAACAAGAGCGCAAAACTTCTTCGGTAACGGAGAAATGTATTTAGAGCGATATATAGCAGATGCGCATCATATTGAAATTCAGCTTTTAGCAGATACACATGGTAACACAGTGTATTTATGGGAGCGTGAATGTTCGGTACAGCGCCGAAATCAAAAAGTAATCGAAGAAGCACCTTCACCATTTTTAGATGAAGGTACACGAAAGGCGATGGGAGAAGTTGCTGTACAAGCTGCCAAAGCACTTGGCTATACAAATGCAGGTACAGTTGAGTTTCTTGTAGATAATCAGAAAAATTTCTATTTCTTAGAAATGAATACGAGATTACAAGTAGAGCATCCAGTGACAGAAGAAATTACGGGATTAGACCTTGTAGAACAGCAACTCCTTATCGCAAGTGGAGAGAAACTATCATTTACTCAGGATGATGTAAAACGTAGTGGTCATGCCATTGAAGCTCGTATTTATGCAGAGGATCCGAAAACATTCTTCCCGTCACCTGGGAAAATTACAGATTTAACATTACCGTCAAATGTACGAATTGATCACTTCTTAGAAAATCATGTAACGATTACACCTTTCTATGATCCAATGATTGCGAAAGTCATTGCACATGGCGAGACTCGTGAAGAAGCAATTTCGAAATTACATGATGCTCTAGAAGAATTAAAAGTAGAAGGTATTAAAACGAACACGCCAATGCTACTGCAAGTTTTGGAAGACGAAGTGTTCAAAGCGGGTATTTATACAACGGGTTTTGTAACGAAACAACTCGTTAAAAAATAAGATCTAACAATATTAAGGGGGAAAAAATGATGACGAAAGTATACGCATCGATGGCAGGAAACGTTTGGAAGATTGTTGTAGGAGTAGGAGATACAGTAGAGGAAGAGCAGGATGTCGTCATTTTAGAATCTATGAAAATGGAAATTCCAATCATTTCAGAAGAAGCCGGCACAGTTATGAAAATTAATGTGCAAGAAGGCGATTTTGTAAATGAAGGAGATGTATTATTAGAAATTGAATAGGGAGATATAGGGGGAAGCGAATTGAAACTACCTAATTTTGCTGTCATTAAAGAAGTAGGACCACGAGATGGTTTACAAAATGAAAAAAAGATTGTTGGCACAAAAGATAAAGTAAAATGGATTCAACTACTTACAGAAGCAGGATTGTCGTATGTTGAAGTTTCCTCATTCGTTCACCCAAAATGGGTCCCAGCATTAGCGGATGCAAATGATGTGTTTTCTGAGCTGAAAAGAGATCCAAATGTTACATATGCTGCGCTTGTTCCGAACCAAAATGGTTTGGAACGAGCTTTTTTGCAAAATGTAGATGAGGTGAATGTTTTTTTATCAGCAAGTGAATCTCATAATAAAAGTAATATTAATAAATCGATTAAAGAAGCGTTAGTTGTAATCGAAGATATAACAAAACAGGCATTATTCGAAGGGAAAAAGGTAAGAGGCTATGTTTCTACTGTATTTGGATGTCCTTATGAAGGGGATATAAGTGTCACAGCAGTTGACGAATTATGTAATCAACTATTTTCATACGGCATTTATGAAGTTTCTCTTGGGGATACAATCGGTGTAGCGAATCCATTACAAGTAGAACAAGTATTAGAACATCTATTAAAGAAGTATGATGCTTCGCAGTTTGCCATGCATTTTCATAATACGTATGGAATGGCTCTAGCAAATGTAGTTAAATCATTAGAATACGGTATTACAACATTTGATAGTTCTTGTGGTGGACTCGGGGGCTGCCCTTATGCACCAGGAGCATCAGGTAATGTTGCTACTGATGACCTAGTACATATGCTCCATAAATTAGGAGTTCAAACGAATATAGACGAAGAAAAGTTATTGCGAGCTAGTCAATTTATTCAAAGTAAGCTAAATATCCAATTACCGAGTCATGTGTATAGAGCGCTTCAACATAAAACGATAAGTAGGTGAGAAGATGCTACAATTACAAAACATTTCAGTTGATTATGTAACACCTCACGTTGTAAAGATTTCGTTATATCGTGAAAGACAAGCAAACTCATTATCTTTAGCGTTATTAGAAGAGTTACAAAACATATTAACTCAAATAAGTGAAGAGTCCAATACGCGTGTAGTTATTCTAACAGGTGCTGGTGAAAAAGCATTTTGTGCTGGTGCTGATTTAAAAGAACGTGCTGGTATGAATGAGGAACAAGTTCGCCATGCTGTTAGTATGATTCGCACGACTATGGAGATGGTTGAACAATTACCACAGCCAGTTATTGCTGCTATAAATGGAATCGCACTTGGTGGTGGTACGGAATTAAGTTTAGCTTGTGATTTTAGAATTGCTGCTGAATCTGCAAGTCTTGGTCTTACTGAAACGACACTTGCAATTATACCAGGAGCGGGTGGTACACAGCGCTTACCGAGATTAATTGGTGTTGGTAGAGCGAAAGAATTAATTTATACAGGTAGACGTATTTCAGCGCAAGAAGCAAAAGAATATGGTTTAGTAGAATTTGTTGTACCAGCTAATTTACTTGAAGAGAAAGCGATTGAAATAGCAGAGAAAATTGCTAGTAATGGACCTATTGCTGTTCGATTAGCAAAAGAGGCAATTTCAAATGGTATTCAAGTTGATTTACATACCGGATTACAAATGGAAAAACAAGCGTATGAAGGTGTAATCCATACGAAAGATAGATTAGAAGGATTACAAGCATTCAAGGAAAAACGCACACCAACGTATAAGGGGGAGTAAATATGTTAGATCAAAAACAACAATCTAATTCATTTGAAGAACGAGTTGAAACGATTAAACAAGGCGGCGCACCAAAGTATCATGAACAAAATAAAGCAAAAGGAAAATTATTTGTTCGAGATCGTTTAGCGCTTCTATTTGATAATGGCGAATATGTAGAAGATGCATTATTTGCTAACTGTGAACAAACAGGCTTACCTGCGGACGGCGTTGTAACGGCAACGGGTAAAATACATGGTCGTACTGCATGTGTAATGGCCAATGATTCTACTGTAAAAGCTGGATCATGGGGATCACGCACAGTTGAAAAGATTTTACGTATTCAAGAAACAGCTGAAAAACTACGTGTTCCGTTATTTTATTTAGTCGACTCTGCTGGAGCGCGCATTACAGATCAAGTAGAAATGTTCCCAGGGCGCCGTGGTGCAGGAAGAATCTTCTATAATCAAGTGAAATTATCAGGTAAAGTTCCTCAAGTATGCTTATTATTTGGACCTTCTGCAGCTGGTGGTGCCTATATTCCAGCCTTTTGCGACGTTGTAATGATGGTAGAAGGAAATGCATCTATGTATTTAGGATCTCCTCGTATGGCTGAGATGGTTATCGGTGAGAAGGTAACTTTAGAAGAGATGGGCGGAGCTCGTATGCATTGCTCTGTATCAGGATGCGGAGATGTTTTATGCAAGACAGAAGAAGATGCGATTACACAAGCAAGACAATACATTTCATATTTTCCAAATAACTACTTAGAAAAGACTCCATTGGTTACACCTCAAGAACCGAAACAATTCGATAAAACGTTAGAACAAATCATTCCAGAAAATCAAAATGCTCCTTTCAATATGAAAGATCTCATTAATAGAGTTATTGATGAAGGTTCCTTCTATGAAGTGAAAAAATTATTTGCTCAAGAGCTAATTACAGGCTTAGCACGTATTGATGGTAAGCCTGTTGGTATTATTGCAAATCAGCCGCGTATGAAGGGCGGCGTATTATTCCATGATTCAGCTGATAAAGCTGCTAAGTTTATTAATTTATGTGATGCATATCATATTCCATTATTATTCCTTGCGGATGTACCAGGATTTATGATTGGAACAAAAGTAGAGCGTGCTGGTATTATTCGCCATGGTGCAAAAATGATTTCTGCAATGAGTGAAGCAACTGTACCGAAGATTTCTATCGTTGTTCGTAAAGCATATGGTGCTGGTTTATATGCGATGGCAGGTCCAGCATTTGAACCAGATTGTTGCCTGGCATTACCGACAGCCTCTATTGCGGTAATGGGTCCAGAAGCTGCGGTTAATGCTGTATATGCAAATAAAATTGCAGCTTTACCAGAAGAAGAGCGTGCTAGCTTCATTGCTGAAAAACGTGAAGAGTATAAGAAAGATATTGATATTTATCATTTAGCATCAGAGATGGTGATTGATGGTATTGTTCATCCAAACAATTTACGTGAAGAATTAAAAGGACGTTTCGAAATGTATATGAGTAAATATCAAGTATTCACGGATCGTAAACATCCTGTATATCCAGTTTAAAAGCCCTATTTAGGGCTTTCTTGCTCAAAAAGTTAAGGAGGGGAAAACATTGAAACAAGCAGTTTGGTTTCCAACAGAAGAGTACAAGGAAAAAACACGTTTATATGGTTGGATGAAATCATTGGGATATGAAGATTATGAAACTTTTTATAATAAATCTATCGAGGAAACAGCTTGGTTTTGGGGAGAGGCAGAAAAGGCAGTAGGCTATCAATGGATGAAACCTTATACAGACGTGTTAGATTTAGAAAATGGTACACCGTTTGCACAGTGGTATAATGGCGGAACATGTAACGTTGTAGAATCAGCTTTATCCCGCTGGCTTGCGGATGAAGAGACGAGAATACAGCCAGCACTTCAGTACGAAGGGGAAAATGGAACTTCAAAATCATTTACATATGAAGAGCTTGACAACTGGGTAAGTCGTGTTGCAAATGGTTTGAAACACGCGGGTATTGAGAAAGGTGACCGTGTAACAATTTATATGCCGATGATTCCAGAAACAGTTGTTGCGATGCTAGCTGTAATGAAAATCGGAGCAATTATTTCACCAATATTCTCAGGCTTTGCGTCTGATGCAGTCATGACACGTGTGCAAGCGGCAGGTTCAAAAATGATTATTACCGCAGATGGATTTTCACGCCGCGGTAAAATTGTTTCTTTAAAAGATGAAGTAGATAAAGCTTGTGAACATTGCCCAACTGTTGAAAAAGTTGTTATCGTTCGTCATGCAGGAAATGATTTTACACCACATAACTATGACTTTTCGTGGAGTACGCTAGAAAAAGAAAAACCATTCATACATGCCGAGGAAATGCAAAGTGATGATCCATTAATGCTCATTTATACATCAGGAACGACTGGTAAGCCGAAAGGAACAGTACACACGCATGCAGGATTTCCTTTGAAAGCAGCTTTTGATGCAGGATTTGGAATGAATATTAAACAAGGTGATCGTGTATTATGGGTAACTGATATGGGCTGGATGATGGGGCCGTTTCTATTATTCGGTTCACTCATTAATGGAGCAACGATGGTTATGTACGAAGGTGTTCCAGACTTCCCAGAAGCAGACCGGTTATGGGAGACAGTTGATAAATATGAGATTACTCATCTAGGTATTTCGCCAACGTTAATCCGAGCATTGATGGCAAAAGGTGATGAGTATGTCAATAAACATTCTTTAAAGAGTTTGGAAGTATTCGCATCAACAGGAGAACCTTGGAATCCTGATCCATGGATGTGGCTGTTTGAAACGGTTGGAAAAGGAAATGTCCCAATCTGTAACTACTCAGGTGGAACTGAAATCTCTGGTGGGATTTTCGGTAATGTTCTTATTAAGCCAATAGCACCGATTAGTTTTAACGCATCTTTACCAGGAATGGCAGCTGTCGTACTGGATGATCAAGGTAAACCAATTCGAGATGAAGTCGGAGAATTATGCTTAGAGAAACCTTGGGTAGGTATGACGAAAAGCTTCTGGGAAGATGATGAACGTTACGTAAACACATATTGGTCGCGTTTTGAAAATAAATGGGTCCACGGTGACTGGGTCATTTACGATGGTGAACAATATATCATCACAGGGCGTTCAGACGATACGTTAAATATTGCAGGTAAACGTATTGGACCTGCTGAATATGAATCTATTCTTGTGAAACATAACGATGTAATCGAAGCTGCTGCAATTGGTGTACCTGACGAAGTAAAAGGTGAAGTTTGTCATTGTTTTGTAGTGTTAAGAGATCATGTAACATTCACAGGAGAATTAAAGAAAGAATTAATGAGTTTAGTAAACTCTCATATTGGAAAAGCGTTGTGTCCTAAAGACATCCACGTTGTAGAAGATTTACCGAAAACACGTAATTCTAAAGTAATGCGCCGTGTTATTAAAGCAGCTTACTTAGGAAAAGAATTAGGTGATTTATCATCGCTTGTAAATCCTGAAGTAGTTCCGTTTATTCAGGGGTTACAGTCTAGTAAATTATAAAGTTAGAAAGGATCTCTATATAAATAGAGATCCTTTTTTTATGTTTATAAAAAGAAAAGAAGTGAATTTGATGAAGAAGAAAAATTTTACTATTAGTGTTAAGTATGTTTTTTAGTTTTAATCAAAATACGATATTATGGAATGTCTATTCAATGGAGAAATACTAATTTACAACAACAAGGTGATGACAAAGTGTGAATGCTTATATGTCTGTTTAAACCTTTACGTGTTAATATATAAAAAGCTGACTATAAGCAGTCAGCTTTTTATATATTACATTCTAGTATTTGCCGGGCAGTAATGCCCCCATCTAAAAATTCAGCAAAAGCAAGGAAGTAGGTGAGGGATCAACTTTCCGGAAAAGCCCGATGGGTTCCAAAAGACATATTCTTTCCTTTACGTTGACATTAAAAATATTACCAATTTTTTCTTTTACAATGGCAACAAATAAAGAAACATTTACAACGACACTTATTTCGTTTAGAACTCCAATTATCATCACGATGACACTTTTCTTTAGATTTCCACCAATCATCATTACAATGTTTTTCCTGAGAACTCCAATCGTCATCACAATGACACTTTTCTTTAGATTTCCACCAATCATCATTACAATGCTTTTTCTGAGAACTCCAATCATCATCACAATGATGCTTTTCTTTAGATTTCCACCAATCATCACAGCAATGCTTTTTCTGAGAACTCCAGCAATCATTTTTCCAGGACATTTATTTCTACCTCCTTTCAATAGTGTTCATATTATTCTATGTTTTAATAAAAAAATGGCTTGTTTATTAACCTACTATTTTATCTTTATATGATAGAGTGTCTTCTACTCGATATAGAATTCATACAAACTATGCTAATTTTTAAGAGAAAGTGGAGAGAACTACTACTAGTTATGGTATTTTTCAATAAACACTTGTTGAAGAAAA
This sequence comes from Bacillus sp. LH1, assembly GCF_057924895.1. Lineage (NCBI taxonomy): Bacteria > Bacillati > Bacillota > Bacilli > Caryophanales > Bacillaceae > Bacillus > Bacillus sp. LH1. Next base: position 2,478,995 of record NZ_CM175007.1, read on the forward strand.
TGTTCTGATTACAAATAATATCTTATTTTCGAGTACGCTTTTTAAATGTATATTTCACAATGAAAAATGGGAAATCCACAAATAAAGTCTATGTATATGTGAGTTAATGGGAAAATCTAGTGTGTTTTTAAGGGGCGTCTTATTTAAAAGAAAAAAGGTTTGTTTTAGAAAGTGGTGTCTAAACATTAAATGGAGTAGGACTAAATTCACGGCCGCTCATTAAAAAGCTTTTAATTAGGAGAAGTCTGTTTTTATAATGAATAATGAAAAGAAAGTTTGGTACAATTGTTTGTTTTTTTCTTTTTATGTGTTTGCCTCGTACCCTTTTAAGCTAGTGGACATACTTTACTAATAGAAAGGATTAGGGGGTGAGGTATTGGGTTCTCGATTTAATAATTGTAAAAAGAAGTGTACATGTAAACAAGATGATTGTTGGGAAGTATTCGAAGAGTGTAAAAAAGAACAGCATGAGAAATGTGATAATTCTTGTGTACAAGGAATTAGAGATGAACTTAAGAAATTAATTAATCGAACAGTTCAAATTAATACAGAGGGACGTACTTATGTAGGTACTGTTTCGTCTGTCAGTTGTGATGTAGTTAGGCTTGCGGCTATTCCAGGATCGGTTGGAGTAATTATTTCCATTTGTAAAATTGAAGCAATTTTCCCACCTGTTACAACGGTTACTGCTGACTTTGATTTTAATGGTATTGATGTAGCAAACAAAGCATAATTAAGCTGCTTTTTTGTAAAGCCATTCACATGAATGGCTTTATTTTAATTTCATATAAAAGGAGAATATATTCTTTATATAGAAATAAGTTTGAGGTTATAAAGCATGATGTACGAAAGGAGCAAGGAAGTGATTAAACTAGAAAGTTTTAAGAAATCTGATTTTAAACAATTAATAAATTGGATTAATTCCGAAGAATTTCTAATACAATGGTCAGGAAATGCATTCACATTCCCTTTAGACGAACAGCAATTAGAGAAGTATATAGAAAGTGCAAATACACTCGCTTTCAAAGTGGTAGATGAAGAGACTTCAGACGTTATTGGTCATATTTCGCTTGGGCAAATAGATAATATTAATAAGTCCGCTAGAATTGGAAAAGTATTAGTTGGTAATACGAAGATGAGAGGACGTTCTATAGGAAAACATATGATGAAAGCAGTACTTCATATTGCTTTTGACGAATTAAAACTACATAGAGTAACTCTTGGTGTGTATGATTTTAATACATCGGCCATTTCATGTTACGAAAAAATAGGGTTTGTAAAAGAAGGCTTATTAAGAGAGTCAAAAAGAGTAGGAGAAACGTATTGGAATTTATGGGAAATGAGTATGTTAGAATATGAATGGAAGAAGTAGCAACGATAGTAATTTATAATTATATTATGTTAACAAAGGGGCTTGGTGGGTATAGTGGATAATAAAACAAAAATAATTTCAATTGCAGCTGTTTCGGGGGAGAGCTAGTATGTTAAAACTAACAAAGAAACCATTTTTGAAAAAGGCCCACCTGCATTGTTTCTGAGGAATAAGAGGGTGAGCCATAATTAAACGAAACTGAATGAATCTAGAAAAATTGTAACTAAAGTATGCATCAACAATGTATTGAAAGGGATGAATAGTCCTTTATAGATTATTCCATATATAGCAAAACTGGTTAGCTTCTGATTTAAGCGCTACTAAATGATTATTATTAATAGAGTTATTCGTATACATTCTGTTCTTTTGGATGTTAAGTACCGTATAATTCACATCGTTTCGTTCATTTGAAAATGTTGATTCATTTAATAGTGTGAGTGTCGAGTTAATGTTGTATTTATCAATTCGCTCTTTTTTTCCTTTGAAAAACAGTTTGATAAGATGTGGCTCATTATTAATGAATAAGCCAAGTTCAGGTGATGAACGGACGATTAAATCATCTGATTTCCAATGTGATTTACCTGGATCAAACCAAGAGATGTCTTTATTTTTAATGAATTTTTTGTATTGCTTTATGACATCAATGTAGTTTTGTTTTTTTTTCTGATCAACCGTTTGTACTAATGTTTCGAAATATTCAAAAGGTAGTTTGTTTTGATGAAATTTAATAACAGTTTCTCGTAATTGTTTCCAGTAATCAAAAGCTGGTTGATATTCAGGTTGGGATTTTAGATTTTTTATAAAGGTTGTTTTAGCTGTACTACCTTTCAGTGTGAAGTCTAAAAATTGTGTAAGCCCTACTTTAATTTCTGTCATATTACATCCCCTTCCAAACATTATTCATTTAATAATAGACGAAAAATCCGACATTTTTAAAGAAATGAGCTAGATGCTAGAAAATCCAATGTCCATGCACAATAGATACGGGAAAGCCAATCCGTAAGTATAAATGATGGACCATTCAATTGAAGATACATTAGGTAATAGGATTTTACCAGGTGATAGGTTATTAATATAATCAGATAGTGAGCTGATTTTAAAAGATAACAATATAGATTATTTAGCTTGGATTTGAGAAAAAAAGTACATGGGAATAAAGAGGGATATAGGGAAATTGGCCCTCATCAAAAAATATAAGTTGGTATCAGTATACCGTAGAGAATGAGTGTATAGAACATACAAGTAAAAGTATTGGCTAGCACACTTAAAATAAGCCGTATAAAAAGTTAATCATTGGTGCTTTGATTATATAACGTCTGCGAAATAAATAGTGTGAAGGACAGCTATTCTAACAAGTATTTTATGTAACGTTCGTATATTTAAATTTTTTTGTAATTAATCGAATTCTAATTTTTTAGAAACGGATAATGAGGTATGGGTGGTGCTCTTTTTATTGAATAAAATGAGTTTATTTTTCGGAATTTCCTTACAATATAAAAATTAAAATTTTATTTGTTGTTAAGAAAATATATGAGGAAAATAAAAAAAGAGGGCTAATGCCCTCTTTTTCTTTTAATTTGGTAATTAATCACAGATTGGTATCCCAAGTACTCTTAGAGCTAATGCTACTTGAAGGGAAATCTCTAATCTAGCAATTTCAATACCAGCTACTGAAAGAACTAAAAAAGGTTGTCCGTTTACAAATACAACGCAACTATCCATAGTTAAGCCTCCTTTCTAGTAATCTACTATAGTATATGAGTAGAACTTTAAAGTGTAATAGTTCAATTGTTGGATTTAATAGAATTAATAGATTAACCCATTTAAACTAAACAAACGAACACAACGAAAGGAAACAGAGATGGATGTATGCCTCAAAAAACATAGGTTTTAAGACATGTAATGGGATATGAAATTTATCATATTGGTCAGCTATCTATATGGGCGAGAGAGTTAAACTTGCAACCAGTTTCAGCAAATTTGCTTGGAAGAGGATGATAGAATTAAAAACCGACTTGCATCTCAAGCGCAAGTCGGTTTTATATATATAAGAAGATTTCTTAATTGAAATCCTCGGATTTTTTCTGACGTATATGTAAAAACATTAAGGTGGTAATGATTAAAAAAATCATTATAGTTTGTATAATTAAATTTTTAAACTGAAGCAATATTGTCCAAGATGTAAGGGCGTCTTTAAAAGCTTGGAGTGCAGAGTACGAGGAAGGATCAAAACCATACTGGAGCAACTTTTTTGTTTCAATAAATGAAATGTTTTCTTCATCTGCATCTAATATTACTGAAATTAGTCTAGTATCTCCAAGTTTTGCTGTACTGACAAAACTATAATTACCGTTAGTTGAAAAACTAGTTTGTAAGCCATCAACACCTTGAAGTTTAATGTTTTCATTAAGGGAATATATCATTTTATTCGTATTGAAAACCTGGGAATCTTTGAAGGTAAATTGGTAAGAGGTTAGTTTCGTAATATTCAATACATCTGGAAAATCTTTTACTAATCGTGCTGCTAGTTTAGCTGCGTCTATCGCTGTTGTAGTTGATTGTTTATTTGTATTATTATTAATTCCAGTAGAGTTTAGAAATGGAGATGGTTGTAATAACTTTAGTTCTTTTGCTTTTTTATTCATTAATACTGTAAAGTTATCTTCATTTCCAGCAATGTGTTCTGCTAGAGCGAGTGCAGAACGATTATTCCCTGCCAGTAGCAATGCATGAAGTAAATCACGAACCGTTGTTTTATCATTCGATGTTACTTGTATAGGGCTTGTTTCTACTCGGAAAACTTCGTTACTTATTTGTACGAAGTCATCTAACTGTATCTTTTTATCATTTAGTTGCTCCAATACGATATATTCTGTCATTAATTTAGATAAAGCAGCTGATTGTACTGGGGTTTCTTCATTTTTTTTATAAACAATTTCACCTGAATTAGCATTTATTAAAATAGCTGATTTAGCTTGAATAATCGGACCATTTACATAAAGATAAAAATATAAAACGATAAGAGCAGTAATAAAAAAAGATAATAATAAAATAGCAAATTTCTTTAAGAATTGCATAAGCGATCCTCCTATTATGACATCAATAATAGTATTGTAAAAAGGAATGCTTAATTAGGAAGAAAGAAAAGGTAAAGAATTTCTAAAGAATTATAAAGGATTATTAAATTTAGGGTAATTATGGAAAAAGTTCAATTTCTTATATGGTAAGAAATTGAACTTTTTATTTGTAATATTAACATTTGTATGGGAGTAGTTTTACAGTGAATGTTGTTTTTTCGTCATCACTATATACTTCAATTGTTCCTTTATGCAATTCGACTATACTTTTTGCAATTGCTAATCCAAGTCCAGATCCACCAGTGTTTGTAGAGCGAGATTTCTCAACGCGATAAAAACGTTCAAAAATATGAGGTAAATCCGTACTAGGAATAGGTTGTCCGTAATTTGTTATATCAATTGTAATCATATTATTACTTTCATAAGCAGTAAGGTCAATATAGCGACCTTCGCTTCCATAAGCGATAGCGTTTATAATAAGATTTTCAAACACACGCACTAATTTGTCACCATCAGCTAATACCATGAGCTTTTGAGACGGGAAAGAAGGCCGACATTCTATATTAGCTTCTTGAACCTGTATGCGGAATTGAACAGTTAATTGTCCAAGTAACTCTACAATATCAATAGGAACAGAATACAAGCTTAATTCTTTATTTTGAACACGTGTATATTCGAACAAGTCATTCATTAATGCATTAAGACGAGTTACTTTATCGTAAATGACTTGAATATAGTATCGCAATTCCACTTCATCTCTATAATTATCATGATGGATTAAATTTACGTATCCAACTATAGAAGTAAGGGGAGTGCGTAAGTCATGTGATACATTTGTAATAAGTTCACTTTTTGCTTGTTCCGCTTGTCTTTCTTCATCAATTGAGACTTTTAATTGTTCAACAATTTCATTGACCCCGATTGCTAATTCTTCTAGATAATTATGATTTACAATAGAAACTTTATGATTGAAGTTTCCATTTGCAATATAACGAATTTCTTCTATCATTTTTTTTATACAAGTTTCATAATAAAGTTTTTTCTCGTGACGATAAAAAATGTAAAGATAGGATGAAAAAATAGAAAATAAAAACAAATAAGATACAATCATCATCCATAAAGACTCTTTAATCCCTTTATACTTTTCATAACCAAAAATTCGAATGAATTCTTTACCGAGTTCGGTTAGAGTAAGTGAACTTTCAATTACACTCGTAACGAGGCGATAAATAATTAGTTCAGTAATAGGAGTGAGTGTGATAGCTAATAAAAGCCAAAAAATAAGTTTCCATTTAGGAATATCTTTTAATATATCAAATGCTTCATTTCTCAATTTTATAGCCAACTCCCCAAACAGTATGAATAAATTTTTCTCCATTTATTACTGTTTCAAGTTTATCTCGTAAGTTGCTAATATGGACCATTACCGTCTTATTTGAACCATAACCATCTTCATTCCAAACGCGTTCGAAAATTTCTTCTGAACTAAATACTCTTCCTGTATTACTCGCAAGTAAATATAAAATATCGAATTCAATAGAGGTTAGTTTAATGTACTCTCCATTTACTTTAACTGTATGATTATGTTTGTGTATTTCAACAGAGCGAATACGAATAATACCATCTTCATTCTTTTGCGAAGTAGCATTTTGGAAAGAGGATCTTCGTAATAAAGCTTTCACTCTAGCTACTAATTCTAATGGATTGAATGGTTTGATCATATAATCATCAGCACCTGTCATAAGGCCTAATATTTTATCCATATCTTCTGCTTTTGCACTAAGCATTAGAATTGGTACAGTATTATTTTCACGCACTTCCTGACAAACTTCTAATCCGTTTCGTTTTGGCATCATAATATCCAAAATCATAAGGTCAACTTCATATGTAGAAACCTTTTGCAATGCTTCATCGCCATCATAAGCTTTATAAATGTTATAGCCTTCATTTCGCAAATAAACAGCAAGTAATTCAACAATTTCTTTATCATCATCAATAATTAATATATTTTTATTCATTGTGTAGTTCCTTTCCTTACAAATCATCAACATTACTATAATATCAAACATTTATGTACTTGTAGCGATGATTCTGTATAAAATTTCATGTAACGTATTAAAAAGGAGTAAAAAGATTAATAACGAATATAAAATAACAAGGATATTTAGATTCTACATTATAATGAAAGTTAGTTATAAGGGGGATTTTCTATGTTATGTAATGATATATATTCATTTACTCCAACTGGAAAAATAGACAATGATATTAAAGCTTTTCTACTAAAATATAATAAAGAGTTTACATATAAACATTCAATTCGTGTGGCAAATGAGGCAAAAAAGATTGCAGAAAAGTTTCACGTAGATAAAGAAAAAGCAGCAATTGCAGGATATTTACATGATATTAGTGGCATTTTTCCAAACGAGGAGCGGATTGCAGTTGCTGAAGAATTTGGTGTAGCAATAGTGGAAGCGGAAAGAAAGTTTCCTATGATTATTCATCAAAAATTATCGAGGGTAATCGCAAAAGAAATATTTAAAGTCGAAGATGAAGAGATTTTAAATGCAATTTGTTGCCATACAACGTTGCGTAAACATGCAACGAAGATGGATTTAGTATTATTTGTTGCAGATAAAATAGAATGGGATCAAAAAGGGACACCACCATATTTAATAGAAATAAAAAAAGAATTGGGAAAATCTTTGGAAAAAGCAGCTTTTGTATATATTTCATATTTGTGGGAAAGGAAAGATACATTGAAAGTTATACATCCGTGGCTAGAAGAAGCATATTGGGATTTAAAAAGAATTGTACAGTAGAAAGGACAAGGAAATGCAATTAAAAGAATATATGAATCAAACATTTCCAGGAGTTACATTAGGACCCTACTTATATTCTCAGTGGGAAAATCATTTACATTTTGATTTCGGAAAAGATAAATATCAAATTGTAGAAGAAACCGACGATTTAAATATGGAATACTTTTCTCAACTTTGAAGACATATTTTCAAAAGAAGATGTAGTGTTTGCAGTGACAAATGTTTATAGATTTAAAAAGGAAAACATAAAAACTTCACAGAAAATAAATATATACAATAAATATATTAAGAAAAGAGATTTAAGATTTCATATAAGATAAGAAACATTACCGTTTTTATTTGAAGATGAAGAAGCAGATTTATCCCGCTATTTGCCGGGCAGTAAGACCCCCCACTGATTAAAGTTTCACTTTATATTGTACATATCAATTTTCTTTTAAATGTCTTGCGGAAGATATTAAATATGAACCGCTGATACAAGCTGCTAATCATGAGGATTTTTCTGATCTGTATCTTCGATTTGGACGAAAAAAAGAAATCTCTTATCCAGATGTATTTCTCATAAATGCAAAGAAAGATATTGTGATGTTTATGTATGATGATAGAGGATGTGAAGTAATTGCGAAGAATAAAGAAATAATACGAGATTCATATAAGAAATACAAAGAATGGATTCCAGATTATGAACGAGAAAGTATAGATAACTTATTTAAATGACAATAGGGGAAGTGAAGCGTGTAATGAAACGTATTGCAATTGTATCTGCATGGGAACCAGAACTGACGTATTTGCATCAACATTATCCGAGTGAACGTGTTGAAAAAAGAGCAGCTTGGGAATTTCATTTTCATACTATTAATGAGCTGGAAATTATATCAGTTGTTACTGGTGTCGGTAAAGTAAGCTGCGCTAGTTGTGTACAATTGTTAATTAGTGAGTTTCAGCCAGATGAGTTGTTTATGACAGGAATATGCGGAAGTTTATCAAACAAGGTGAAAAACGGTCATATTGTAGTGGCACTAAACGCAATACAACACGATGTTACTGCAGCTGGCTCAGGGGAAGATGTTTTTAATTTATATAACGGTAGAACAGCACCTATTGAAACAACAAAATCACTTGTAAGAAGAATAAAAAAAATACGATCATATGATCCAATACATTTCGGTACATTTTTATCCGGAGATCAACGTATTCGTAGTTCAGAAATGAGATATTTACTCCATACCGTATATGGAGCATTGGCAGTTGATCAAGAAGTAGCAGCTTTCGCCTATGTGTGTCAAATAAATAAAAAACCATTTCTCTGTTTAAAAGCTGCTTCAGATCAAGCAAATGATAAAACGAAAGAAGAACAAAAAATCTTTAAAATGCTAGCATGCGAAAGAGCATGTGAGCATTTAATTGCCTTTTTACGTGTTTATGAGATTAATGTAGTAAATAATAGATAGTTAGAGGGTTTTAACATAAGTAATTGGAGGCATAATTATATTATGATTCAATATAAAAGGTGTAGTGATGTAAATATTGATTTAGTATATGAAGCTTTTAAAGTTGGATTTTCAGATTACATTATTAAAATGGAAGTTTCAAAAGGGGATTTTATACAACGTTTTTTGGGACCAGAAGGTAATTTGCTAGAACATTCTTTTCTTGCTTTAGAAGAAGGCAAACCTGCTGGCGTAATACTAGGTGGTATAAAGGATTATGAAAGTATTAAGACTATGCGCTGTGGAACATTAGCGGTTCATCCTAATTACCGCGGTATTGGTGTGAGTCAAAAATTATTTGAACTGCATAAAGAAGAGGCGATTCAACATGGATGTAAGCAACTTTTTCTCGAAGTCATTGTAGGAAATGACCGAGCGATTCATTTTTATAATAAGTTGGGCTATGAAAAAGTGTACGATCTTTCTTATTATAATTTAAATGATTTGACTAAAATAATGAATAAAGATTGTAAGGATATTGAAGTAAAACAATTAGAATTTCCAACTTTTAAAGATGAAATTCAGAAATGGTTAAACTTCCATATAAATTGGCAAAATGATATTGATTATATCAAAAAAACAAATAATGTATTTTATGGTGCATATGTCGATAATGACTTAAAAGGCTCTCTATGTGTAAATAAACAAGGTAAAATTAGTTTTATTTTCGTAGACAAAGATTATAGAAATATTGGTGTTGGGATGAAATTATTACAAGTAGCAAGAGAAGAATTAAATTTATCAAGTTTATCAATTGGGTTTCCTAACAATAATTTACTGGAAGGTTTTCTTAAGAAATGTGGATTTGAAAAGAATTCTTTAGCGCAATATGAAATGTATTTATTACTCTAAGAGCGGAAAGATTTATTCTTTTCGCTTTTTATTTTGCTGTTATGTTGGTAAATGCTCCGCAACTATAATTTATAATGAGAGGGATTTTGTTTATCCTTAAGTTATTTTTTAAATTGTCAATTTCATGCTAATAATTTTCTTTGTATAATATTCTAATTTTATGTAGAATAGATACGATGGGAGGGGATGAAATGAATAATGGATTAAAGTTTAAGATTTTTGAATTGCATTGTCTCGTTCAAAAGACTTATTCTGATATTAAAATAGCGTGTGATATTGCTATTTATCAAGAAAACACTTCTAAATATTTAATTTCATTAGGATTTTTAAATAAATCATATATGACTTATATAGAAGCAAAAAGATTCTATCGCGAAAATGAAGAGCTTGTAAGTGTAGAATTTGATAATTTCTTTGATATGTATGATAAATTAGAAAACGAATTAAAACAAGTTATTTCAACTGAAGATAAAAATCCTTCATTGTTACATAGCAGACTTGATCAGTTTCAGCAGAAAGTTGAAAATATAAATGACTTAATAAAAGTATTGCAAAATGCTCGTTAATGAATGCTTTTTTCTGTTCGTATAGAAATTATGTATTAAAAACATTTTAGGGATATTACATATTGAAGAGGTGGCTTTTGTAGATTACAAAAGTCATCTTTTTATGTTAGGAATAGATTGTATACATTTTAGCAGTTTCATATAAATAATAGAAATTTATACGAGGTAAATATCATGGGAAATAAAAAAGAAATAGCTATAGTTGCATTAACAACAGGATTCGTTTTAACAAGTGTAACACCATATGGAGTAGGGCATGCAGAGGAACCTGGTCAAATGCAAGTTGAAATTCAAGAGGATTCGTTCCGTACAGGTGATCTGACACAACCATCAAAAAAGGCACCAGAGAATGTAGTGAAAGATGCACTTAAGGAAAATACGGAGCATGCTTTGTCTCCAAAACAAGTTAGTGCAGAAACAGGAGTAGATTACAAGGTTCTTCAAAAACGTGGTTCTTATGATGGAACTACACTTGTGCGCATGCAACAAATATATGAAGGAAAAGAAGTATATGGCCACCAGTTGACTGCTCACGTAGATAAAAAAGGTATTATTAAAAGCATTTCAGGAGCTAGCGCACAAAATTTAACACAAGAAGATTTAAAGAAACCTATTAATTTATCAAAAGAAGAAGCAAAACAATATATTTATAAAAAGTACGGAAACGATACTAAATTTATTTCTGAGCCAGAAGTTAAGGCAGTTATTTTTGTTGATGAAAATCATGGGCAGGCTAGCAATGCATATCAAGTTACATTTGCTGCTACAACACCAAATTATGTATCTGGAACTTATTTAGTGAATGCTCATAATGGTGAAATGTTAAAAGATATGGTACAAGAATCAAGTTTGAAAATAAGTGAAGAGTATGTTGAATCCGTTAAGGAAAATAAAACTAGCAATTTTACATCATTAACTGGAACAGGAAAAGATGATTTAGGCGTAACTCGTACATTTGGTATTTCTAAACAGACCAGTGGGAATTATGCGCTTGCTGATTACACAAGAGGACAAGGAATTGAGACATATGATGTAAATTATAGAGATATTACAAATGAAGAAAGTTATTATCCTGGTATACTAGCAACTAGTGTTTCAACAACATTTAATGATCCAAAGGCGGTAAGCGCTCATTTCTTAGCAACAAAGGTATACGATTTTTATAAAGAAAAATATAAGCGTAATAGTTTTGATAATAAAGGAAAAAAAGTAGTTTCAGTTGTACATGCATGGGATTCTGGAGGAACAAATGATCCTGAAAATTGGGAGAATGCATTTAGTACTAATATTAATAACATTAGTATGCTTTTATATGGAGATCCCATGGTAAAAGCGTTCGATATAGCCGGTCATGAATTTACACATGCAGTTACATCAAGTGAATCTAACCTTGAATTTTCAGGAGAATCTGGGGCAATTAACGAGGCATTATCGGATATTATGGGAACGGCTATAGAGAAATACATAAATAATGGGGAATTTAACTGGACAATAGGAGAACAAACTGGATCGACTTTTCGTAATATGAAAAATCCAACTGCAATTAATTTTTCAGAAGGACTACCGTATCCGGATGATTATAGTAAATATAATGATTTAAATGGAGAGGATTATGGAGGCGTTCATTTTAACTCAAGTATTATTAATAAAGTTGCGTATTTAATGGCACAAGGTGGTACTCATAACGGTGTAAATGTAAATGGTATTGGTGAAGATAGAATGTTTGATATTTTCTATTATGCAAATACTGATGAATTAAATATGACTTCTAATTTCTCTGAATTGAAATTGGCATGCCTTAAAGTGGCAACTAATAAATATGGAGCGAACTCAATTGAAGTTCAAGCAGTCCAAAATGCTTTTGATGCGGCAAAAATTACAGGAACGGTGAAAGAGAACGAAAAAACAGCAGAAAACCAAGCTCCAGAGTTAACTGTACCGTTTACGATTACACTACGTGTAGGTGATACGTTTGATCCAATGAGAAATGTAAAAGCTGTTGATAAAGAAGATGGTGATTTAACAAATAAAGTAAAGCATAAAGGCGATGTAGATACTTCAAAACCAGGTACATACATTGTGGAATACATGGTTGTTGATTCTCAAGGGCGGAATGCAACGGCAACACAGACTGTAATTGTAGAGGGAAATGGAGAAACATCAGATTTAGAACCTAAATTAACAGTGCCTGTTGGAGCGACAATTCATGTTGGAGATTCATTTGTTCCAATGGCAGAAGTATTAGCTATCGATAAAGAAGACGGTGATCTCACTTCTAAAATCAAAGTTGATGGTGAAGTAGATACAACTAAAGCCGGTACTTACGTATTAACGTACACGGTTACAGATTCTAAAGGTCATGAAGTAACGGCGAAGCAAACTGTAACGGTCAAAGTTAGAGAAGAAGTTAAAAATGATAAACCAATACTAAAAGTACCTGCTACAACTTCAATTACTGAGGGTGATCAATTTGATCCATTGGTAGGGGTATCAGCTACTGATAAAGAGGACGGTGACCTTATTTCTAAAGTAGCGTATGAAGGAACTATAGATACAACTAAAGCTGGTACTTATGAAATAATATATAGTGTTAGAGATTCCGTGGGTAATGAGGTAAATGCAATACAAAAAGTATTAGTGAAAGATAAAGAAACTAGCAAAGCTAATGGCCTTGCTAATAAGGAAAATAAGAGTAATATCTCAAACAACAGTAATAGCGATAAAAAAGAATATACATATAAGGAGCTTCCAAAGACGGGTGTAAGTACAACTAACAGTGCAGCAATCGGCATATTGATAATTATTGTAGGCACAGTACTCACTTTGGTTCGCAAATTTAGAAAGATACAAAAATAATAGTAGGGATTATTCGTTTGAAGAAAAGAGTTCATTATTCAAAAGAAATAAAGTAGAAAGTAAGTAAAACAAAATATGGATTTTTTACTTAATAAGATTTTAGTAGTTAAGCGGTGCATTTGACTTCTATAAAAATTTGTAGTTGGATCATGTTCTGTCTACAAAACTACATTACATAAAAAACACGTTACTATTCTCATTAAAATAAAAGAATAGTAACGTGTTTTTTGGTTTGGAAAAAGCATAAATCCTATAGTTCATGAATCTGGGAGTGCTTCTAATCTGCCATTGATGAGTTACTGAAAACATTTTGTTTTAATGGAAGTTTCACTCTAAATGACAACATGAGATTTTCGATATTTACCAGGTGTTTCATTGGTGAATTTTTTAAAAATTTTAGTGAAATAACTTTGATCGCTAAAATTAAGCGAAGCGCATATGTCTGATAAAGGATAGGTGGTGAAAGTTAATAATTTCTTTGCTTCTTCGATTCGTTCACGCTGAATGTACTCAATTAATGAAATACCGACTTCTTTTTTAAATAATATAGATAAATAATCTGAATTCACATTTGCAAATTTAGCAAGTTGTTTAACAGATATTGGATTGTAAATATTTTTAAAAATGTAGTTTTTGCAAATAGCAATAGTCTGTGAATGTTGCTGTGTTTTTTGTGCCTTTACACGGTCTGCAAAGGTACAAAAAGCATTTTTTAATAAATCCCAAACAGATTCTTTGTCTTTTAAATCTTCTGTTCTTTGAATATGTAAATCATAAATTTTGTAAGCAATCCCAGATGGAAGTCCCCCTTTTATCGCATATCTAGTAGCGAGCGTGATGGATGAAATACAAATGTTTTTATGACGTCTTAATTGATGGAATGAAGATAAAGATGAAAGAGTCTCTTGTTGGAATTCGTAATAATATTTGAGTACGGTTTCTTTATCCCCTTCTTCTATAGAACTAAGTAGTTGCTGCTCTATATATAAATTATGATAAATGGATTCATCTTTTTGCATTGAAATATATACATCTTCGTTTAAGATGCTGCTATGACTTATATGAAGTGAGTCACTGTTATTTGAAAAGGTGCTTACATCTGAATTTTTTTTATAGAGAATGTTATAGAACAATATCGCTATATTTACAAAGAAATTTTGATCTTTGACTGACAATGAAAAATAATGGTCTCTTGTTCTTTTATAATTTGGAATAAAATTAAGGTTACTATCCGCTTTACTTGTAGAAGAATTCACATGTGTCAAGGGCCCAATAATAACAGTACCGTTCACCATATAATCGCTCTTTATGTGAATTAAAATAAAGTGCCCTAGATATTCGTGAGTTCTGAAGATGGGGGAATTATATGTATCATTTCTCTGAAAAAGCATATGTAACTCTTCTATTTTTGATGTATATAACGAATGTGAATCATTTTTTGATTTAAATTCTAAAAGAATATTTTTGTTACAATCTAAAAAACAAACTGGAATTTCGAAAGATTGAAAAAACATATTGCAAATGTACTCTATCTCAACTAGACTGAGTTTTTTAGTCATATTCTTCCTCCTTACAGTTATGCGTAATAGTTAAATAAACATATATTCCTTTTTCATAAGTAGATACGGAAAACCTTTATCAATAAAAAATATAAATAAAAGTTATAAACTTCTAAGAATAATACCATAATTTAACATGAATAGCACATATTATTTGAATATACAAGTAATAGTTTTGGACAGTAACGTAAAATATGAATCGTCAAACTTATTTGTTGGTTATTACTTATATGTATTAAAAAATGATTAAGATTGGATTTTAAATAGGGATAGGAAGTGAGAAATGAATAGATTGACAGTAAGTGACTAGTCGAAATTAGCAGTGAAAGCTATTATGTAACAAATGTAATGATTCTTGAAATAGGGATATACGTGTAATTTAGGGGAGAAAATTACATATATCATGTGGAGAGACAACGTAATAATAGAAGATAAGAAAAGTGAATAAGTGATTGTAAACAATGGATTGTTGGACGACTATGTTTTATGTTATTCGTTTAAATCTGATACTTGGCACACTATTGCTTTTAAGAAGGTAATAGTAATAAAGAAATTTTTAAAATGATAGAAATAGTAAAGGGGATAAGAGAAATGAAAAAAATATTTAGTGTGCTTTTAGTGTTATTCTTAACATTTTCTACATGGTCTAGTGTATTAGTAAAGGCAGATTCACCATCTAAAGGTACTTTAACGATTCATAAGTATGAACAAGAAAAAGATGGAGCGCAGGGACTAGAAGGTGACGGTTCTGCAAATCAAGAGGTGCCAAAAGATGTGAAACCATTAAAAGGTGTAACGTTTGAAGTGAAAAGGGTTGCTTCTTTTGAAAAAATTTCAAACGATGGGAAAATCGTAAAAGAAGACGTAAAACCTGTAATGGGAGCCACTCCAAATCAAGTAGTAACAGATGATAACGGACAAGCTGTATTAAAAGATCTTCCGCTAGGACGTTATGAGGTGAAAGAAGTGGCAGGACCTCCACATGTGAATCTAAATCCCAATACGTATACAGTGGATATCCCATTAACGAATAAAGAGGGTAAGGTGCTAAACTATGATGTTCACATGTATCCCAAAAATGAGATTAAACGTGGTGCAGTGGATTTAATAAAAACTGGTGTAAATGAAAAAGCATTAGCAGGTGCAGTATTCTCTTTATTTAAAAAAGACGGTACAGAAGTGAAAAAAGAGTTAGCAACAGATGCTAATGGCCATATCCGAGTGCAAGGATTGGAGTATGGAGAATACTATTTCCAAGAAACAAAAGCTCCGAAAGGCTATGTAATAGATCCAACTAAACGTGAGTTTTTTGTTAAGAACTCCGGAACAATTAATGAAGATGGAACTATTACTTCTGGTACAGTAGTTAAAATAGAAGTGAAAAACAATGAAGAACCAACAATTGATAAAAAAATTAACGGAAAATTGGAAGCGTTACCAATAAATCCGTTAACTAATTATAATTATGATATTAAAACATTAATTCCAGAAGACATTAAGGAATACAAAAAATATGTGGTAACAGATACTTTGGATAATCGTTTAGTGATTCAAGGAAAGCCAATCGTGAAAATTGATGGAGCAGAAGTAAATGCAAACGTTGTTGAGGTAGCTATAGAAGGTCAAAAAGTAACAGCTACAGTAAAAGATTTCACAAAATTAGATGGTAAAAAAGAATTTCATTTGCAAATTAAATCCCAAGTAAAAGAAGGAGTACCATCTGGTTCGGAAATTTTAAATACAGCAAAAATACATTTTACAAATAAAAATGATGTAATTGGAGAAAAGGAATCTAAACCTGTAGTTGTTATTCCGACAACTGGAATAATTGAGTTAACAAAAATTGATAGTGCTAATAAGAATAAATTAAAAGGTGCAGAGTTTGTACTTAAAGATAATAATGGAAAAATAGTTGTCGTAGCAGGAAAAGAAGTAACAGGTGTATCAGATGAAAATGGTGTTATTAAATGGTCTAACATTCCATATGGAGACTATCAAATTTTTGAAACGAAAGCACCGACATATACAAAAGAAGATGGTACAAAAACTTCTTATCAATTATTAAAAGACCCCATTGATGTAAAGATTAGCGAAAATAATCAAACGGTTAAATTAACGATAGAAAATAATAAAAGTGGATGGATTCTTCCGGTAACGGGTGGTATAGGAACGACTCTTTTTACTGTAATAGGCCTTACTTTAATGCTTACAGCGGCATTTGTTTTCTTTAGAAAAAAGTTTGCTAGAAATTAAGATTTTAGGAACATGTAACCATATGAAAAGAGGAGAAGCAAAATGCTTCCCTCTTTTCGATATTTAAGCATATACAGAGGTGGAAATATGAAACGAAATCTTGTTTTGGGAGGTATTTTTTTATTTGGATTAGGTATTTTTTTATATCCTACTATTAGTAATTGGTTGGCGACCCGTGCACATTATTCTGAGATTAGCTCTTACGATAAGAAGATTAAAGCATTACAAAAGAAAGAAGTCGAACGTAGGGAAAAAGAAGCAGCCGAATATAATAAACAAGTTCAAACTTCTGCGAAAACATTTACAGATCCATTTTCTGAAAAAAAAAGTAATCATCAAGCGTATGCTGATGCGTTAAATTTAGGAGATGTAATGGGGTATATTGAAATATCGAAAATTAATATAAAACTGCCAATCTATCAAGGGACCTCTGAGGAAGTATTGAGTCGCGGGATAGGTCATTTAGATTTTTCTTCGCTCCCGGTAGGTGGAGAAAATACGCACACTATTTTAACAGGGCATCGTGGTTTACCATCAGCAAAATTATTTACAGATTTAGATAGGTTGAGCAAAGGAGATCTTTTTTATCTTCATTCTTTAGACAAAGTTCTTGCTTATAAAGTAGATCAAATTAAAGTAGTGTTACCACACGAAACGGACGATCTACAAATTGTACAAAATAAAGATTATACAACTTTAATTACGTGTACGCCTTATGGAATAAACACCAATAGATTGCTAGTTCGAGGTGAGCGTGTGGAGTTAAACGAGAAAGAAAAACAAAAAGTGAGTACAGAGATAGTTATATTTAATAAGTGGACTGTAATAGTTACAATCCTATTGTTATGTGTGTTTCTAGTCGAAATTTATAAGAAAAGGTTTACTTGATAGAATGTATGTATTTATCCTGTATTAATGGGAAGTGGGACCGGAAATTCAAAGATAAGTAAAGAAGGTATATAGGAGATGAAGTAAATCATCATTAATAAAAATTTCATTTTATTCGACTATAGAAAAAATACGGTAAAGGTGGGAACAAAGGAATTGAGGCTACGATTAAAGCTGGTAAGTATTCATTTTATTGTTTTGTTAATGTTAAGTGTAAGTTTTGTCGTATATGTACCAAAAGAAGCATATGGATCCACGACTAACTTAGAAGGTCTAGGAGATATATCGCGTTATAATGCTGTTGTCTTTGGTAACCATAAAGCAATAGGTGGCGACATTGAAGGAGCAATTGCAGTTCAAGGTGATATGGATGCATCGGGGTATACGATTGTAGGTGCTGCAGCGGGAACATCTAATATAGTAGGTGAAAAATGGGGTGATGAGGGATATCCGTCCTTGTTATTTTCTGGAAAATTTAAGAAATCAAGAGAAGAATCTTTTATCATTCAAAACGGAATAGTCGTAATGACAAAAGAGAGTGATCCAGATCGCATCATACAATCCTCTTATGATCGTATCGTTTATAAAGAAAAACTAGAAATTGACGCGAAATTTAATGAATTTCGCAATATAGTGAACCAAGTCAGTAAAAATGCAGGTCAATATAAAACGAATACCCCAATTCCAAATATGAGTCATGGAATCGGAAAAGATATAAACAATCCTAATATTTATGTTTCATCAGAATTGACAGGGAAAATTAATTTAGATATAAGAGATGTATTTTTACCAAATGCTAAGGACAAAGATTTTATTGTTATGTATTCGGATGCAACAGAGGTTACATTTAAAAATGGGTCTATTCTATATGACACGAACAATATTGGAAGGGCTACAGATATAGTTCCTACATCACAACCATATTCTCCTAATTCCCCGTTTACTGAGCTATATGGGAAAGTGATTTGGGTTTTTCCAAATGCGAAAAAAATTATAACAGAGGGATATGGTGTCGTTGGTAGTGTGTTTGCCCCCAATGCTGTATTAGAAACAAAAGGCGGTTCGATTAATGGACAAGCATTTGTCGGTGCGGTACAACAAACTGGTGGATTTGAATTTCACAATTTCAAATTTAACTGGCAACATTGGAACAAGCCTAGTACAGGAAAAGTAAAAATAAAAAAGGTTGATAGTAATAATGATAATAAAAAATTGGAGGGAGCAAAGTTTAAAATTGAAGATTCAAAAGGAAAAATAGTTGGAGAACTAGTAACAAATGAAGAAGGGGAAGCGATATCAAAAGACTTACCAATAGGAAATTATACTTTAGTGGAAAAAGAAGCACCTAAAGGTTACGAATTATTAAAAGATAACATAACTGTAAAAATAGAAAAAGATGCAGTAGTAGAAATTAAAATAGGAAATAAGAAATTGCCAGATCCAATGGGGAAAATGAAGCTTGTGAAAGTAGACATAAGTGATAAAAATAAAAAGCTAGCAGGAGCAAAGTTTAAAATTGAAGATTCAAAAGGAAAAATAGTTGGAGAACTAGTAACAAATGAAGAAGGAGAAGCGATATCAAAAGACTTACCAATAGGAAACTATACCGTAGTGGAAGTAGAAGCACCTAAAGGTTACGAATTATTAAAAGATAACATAACTGTAAAAATAGAAAAAGATGCAGTAGTAGAAATTAAAATAGGAAATAAGAAATTGCCAGATCCAATGGGGAAAATGAAGCTTGTGAAAGTAGACATAAGTGATAAAAATAAAAAACTAGCAAGGGCAAAGTTTCATATAGAAGATTCAAAAGGAAAAATAGTTGGAGAACTAGTAACAAATGAAGAAGGAGAAGTAATATCAAAAGACTTACCAATAGGAAACTATACCTTAGTGGAAGTAGAAGCACCTAAAGGTTA
The DNA here is from genome assembly GCF_057924895.1 of Bacillus sp. LH1. NCBI lineage: Bacteria > Bacillati > Bacillota > Bacilli > Caryophanales > Bacillaceae > Bacillus > Bacillus sp. LH1. Next base: position 2,498,646 of record NZ_CM175007.1, read on the forward strand.
CGAATTATTAAAAGAAAAAATAACTGTAAAAATAGAAAAAGATGCAGTAGTAGAAATTAAAATAGGAAATAAGAAATTGCCAGATCCGACTGGGCAATTTGAAATTGAAAAAGTTGATGATATGGATAGTGAATTAAAGCTAAAAGGCGCTGTATTTCAAGTGTTAGATAAAGAAGGGAAAGAAGTTAGTAGATTAATAACGGATGAAAAAGGAAAGGTGATTTCCAACCAATTAGCAATTGGAAAGTATACGATTAAAGAAATAAAAGCACCGAACGGATACATGTTACTTAGAGATCCAATAGAAATAGAAATTACAGAAGCAGTAAAGACACAAAAAATAACAGTGAAAAATGCGAAGAATAATTGGGTAATTCCTAATACTGGTGGGAGTGGAACAACAATTTTTTACGTAATTGGTATTATGCTAATGTTTGCTGTGCTATATTTCTATAAGAAAAATCGTATATTATGAACTAATTTTATAGAGTTAGACAGATCGTTGCGTTAGAGAGTTTTTAGGACATGAGTTCGGTATTGTACTGGACTCATGTTACTAAATTTGTTGAAGGAGGAAGGATAATAGTAAACATAGAATATGTTAATGAATTAAAATATTCAAGAGGTGAACATGGTGGCAATAAAACAAGACGAAATTAAAGTAGTTGTCGGAGCTGGAGTGTTTAATAATAATCCAGGTTGGATTCAAACGCAAGAAGATGAACTTAACTTACTAGATAAAGCTACGTGGGAAGGAAGATTTGAATACAACTCTATTTCAGCTATTTTAGCTGAGCATGTATGGGAACACCTTACTTTTGAAGAAGGTGTAAGAGCAGCTGAAATTTGTTATGAATTTTTAAAACCATCTGGTCATATTCGGTGCGGAGTCCCTGATGCATTCTTTCAGGATGAGGCATATCAAAATATAGTTCAAATAGGGGGCCCCGGTCCGAAAGATCATCCAGCAGCAAGTCATAAAATCGTTCATAATTATATAACATTAACGAAAATGTTTGAAACTGCTGGATTCGAGGTAGTTTTACTTGAATATTGTGATGAAAATGGTCGGTTTTATTACAACGAATGGGATGCAAACGACGGTGTTATTTTCCGTTCGAAAAGGTATGATTCTAGAAATAAAGGCGATAAACTTGGTTTTCCATCGCTAATTGTCGATGCGATTAAGCGCTAATCATTCAACAAAAAAGGAGTTAATCCTATGATTTCATAAGTCGCAAATGCGGCTTTTTTATTTGTACATAAATCTATATTTAATTTTCAATATTATATAATTCGATTTAGAAAATATTTAAGTTTTTCTCAGCACCATTCACTTTAAATTAACACTTCGTTGACATAAATATTTATTTTATATTTATATTCGTGTAAAATGAAATGGGAACATATATTCTATATAAGGAGACAATCAAAATGATAGCTGAAATTAGGAAACTAACTGATGGATATATTGTAAAATTTGAACGCCAATTTCCATATACGGCAGAAGAAGTTTGGTCTGTATTAACAGAAAACAGTAAGCTGAAAAAATGGATGCCCAATTTACAGATTGAAAGCCTTAAAACTGCTGGAATAATAAAGTTCGACATGATGGACGGTTCATTCATAAATATTGATATTTTAGAGTGTCAACTAAACTCAGTACTTGAATTTACTTGGGATAAAGACCGTGTCAGATTTGAAATACATAATGAGGAAAATGGTACCCTTTTACTTCTTAAAGAGTACATTCATGAATTAACAGATCATACACCGAGAGATGTAGCTGGTTGGCATATTTGTTTAAATCTTTTTTCTTTCGTTTTAGAAGGAGAAGAGAAAGAATTTTCTAAAGATGAATGGCAACAGTGGTTTGAAATATACAAGGATAAGATTCATGAAGTGAGAGGATAATTGCATAATAGATAATATTCATTATGTAATTATTATATTGTAAAAATGCTTTTGTGAATAAATAAGAATAGAGGTTAATATGAAAGTAAATCAATTAATTGCTAATAACATAAATAAATTAGATGCAACTATACCGTTTAATAAATCGTTTGGAATTGCTGGTTTATCTGGATCGGGTAAAACAACTTTTTGCCAAACAATTGGTGAAGAATCAAAAAAACGATTAGTTTCTTTATTACCAAAGGCTGAATATCAATATTTATTTCCTAACATTATGGAAACAAATTTTAGTGCCATTAAGATGGAAGAAATGCCTTTAGTACTTTTTCTAGGAAAATCATCGATTTCGTCTAATCCGCGTTCAACGATTGGTACTCATACTGGTGTTTTTACAGAGGTTCGGGAAAAACTTGCTGAAGTATTTAATCTTTCTCCAGAGGTCTTTTCATTTAATAATCAATTAGGCTGGTGTACTGGTTGTAAAGGCCGTGGTACTACAAAAAATGTTGAGTGTAAAAAATGTAAGGGAAAACGTTATAGTGAAGAAATTGAACAACATGAAATTGATTTGTTGGCCAAGCCACATTCAATTTCAAATATTAATGATTTAAGTGTTGAATCTATTCTTTCACTAGCAAAAGAATTGAATATTAGTGAAGAAAAACAGCATATACTGCAAAATATTATTAATATGAACATTGGTTATTTAACATTAAATCGAATTATGGGTACGTTGTCAGGTGGAGAGTTAACACGACTTTATTTGGCTGAATTCATGGCAGTAAGTGAAAATGCTGTAATTATTATTGATGAGATTTCAGTTGGACTTGATCATGAAACATTATTACAAATTTTAGAAGAGATTAAACGATTAGGGTGTAAAAATCAAATTTGGCTTATTGATCATTCAGATACAGTACTAGATACATCTGATGAGCAATTGTTCTTTGGACCTGGTAGCGGAAAATATGGCGGGAAAATTGTGGAAGAATCACCAAGACCAAAGTCAATACTGTGGGATCGAAATAAAGAAATACCAACAGAATTTTATACATTCTATGATTTATATTGCCGTAATATCCAAATAGCTGAGTTTCAAATTCCTAAAAACAGGCTTGTAACAGTTACAGGAGAATCAGGATGTGGGAAATCTACACTTGTCAACGAATGTCTAGCTACAGATTTTTTGAAACGATATCCAAAAGATAAATTAGTTATGGTAGGACAAGACCGAAATCAATCAATTACAAGTCGATCAACTGTAGCAACTTTCCTAGATATTAAAAAGAAACTGACAAAGTATAGTGAAGACATTGATGATATTTTTGAGCGCTCGATTGAGGATATTATTGATGAACTTCCAAATGAAGATATCGCTTATAAACGTTTGAGCCTACTAATTAAATTAGGACTTGGCTATTTAACATTAGAGAGAAAAACACAAACATTATCGACAGGTGAGTTTCAATGTGTTCATTTAGTTTCGGAATTATTTGCAAACACTAGAAATCCACATACATTATTCATTTTTGATGAGCCTTCAAAAGGTTTATCACAAAATATTTTAAATCAATTTATCGATAGTATTAGAGGTATTCTGCAAGATGAATCAGTTTCTATCATTATGATTGAGCATAATCGTTACATGTTAGAAAGCTCTGATTATATAGTTGATTTTGGAAAAAGGCAGAATGAATCTGTAGAGCATTTGGATGTTGTTAATCATGAGGATTACTATCGTCAAAAAAGTAATGTGAATAGCACAAAGAAAATAAATATCTCTTCAATGCTTAAGCAGAAAAAAGGAGTTCACTATTTAGAAGAAAATCATATTAACTATTTTAAAAATGCCGAAAATGTTTATAAGGGCGGTATTTTAAAAAGTTTATCATCAATGGCTAGGTTAATTTATGGTGAATATGAATCTGATACAATCGCACCTGTTATTGCTATTGATCTTGAAAGACATTTATATAGTCAATATAGTTTCTTATATGAGATTGGTGGATTAATTAATCATATTGTAGCTGCTCATCCAATTAATAAAGATACGAGAAGTTTTGATTTCTATTCACAGGACAATCATTGTCCATCTTGTTCTGGACGTCTTCAAATTGAAGTTTTTGATAAAGATATTGCCATTCAAGATAAAAGTGTTCCATTTTGGGATGGGCTATTCGATCCAGAAATCATGAAGGTATTAAAATTTTATCAGCATGAAAAAATAGAATTTCTATTCGAAGAAATAAAAAATGAGCTTGGTCACGATTTGTCAAAGAGCTATAATGATATGTCAGAAGAAGAAAAGCATACGTTTTGGTACGGATATTTTGAAAAATCATTTTATGATAAAAAAGGAAAGACACGTAGAACATGGGTAGGGTTTAATACAATTATTGGTGGGTATATTGTTATTTCAAAAGCACCTATTAAAGAAGAAATTAAGAGTTCAAAAAAAATGATGAAATGTCCAATTTGTGAGGGGACGGTTTTAAATCATCATAAACCACTTAAATTTGGTAACGTAGATATTCGTGAAATAATCAATCAGCCTATTAATAAAGTATTGAAAACAGTTGGTGATTTACCGGCACTTGTTACATTGAAGTCTATTGTTGGTGGCGATATGGTATTGACAGAAGATGTTTCTTTATTGCCAAGAAAAGCACAAGTTGCACTGAAGATGTTTGAATTAGAACAAGCAAGCTTTTCAAACTATGAAATGGTGTTACAAAATGTCTTACCATTCTGGAACGAAATAAAAGGAAATATCGAATCCATTAGTGTTAATAATCAAGTAACTGTTTGTGATTTCCCTAATGTTTATGAAACGAGAGAAACCATTATAGATAAGTATTTCACAAATGGTAAATATAAAAAACTTACGTATGTATACGAAGCGTTTGGATACAAAAAATTAGTTACCCAAATTAATAAAATTAAAAAGAGTAATCCATGTCCATTTTGTAAAGGTAAGAAAGTGATAACCGAAGATAATCTACATGATGGTGTCTTTAAACTAACAATTCCATGTGTAACTTGTAATGCAAGTGGTATTAATGACGAAGGGTTAAAAGAAGTTGTTGAGGGCGTGGATGTACAAACGTGGTTAACTGGAAAAGTAAGTGATGTTGTGAATGAAAGCTTATTAACAGAAGCTGTTGGACAAATACCAATTTTTAATCGCATACGTGAGTTGGATAAACGAGATATGATAGCGGTTTATGAATGTCTTGAGAAAAATAACTAGTGATGGATTTGTCAATTGCAGTAGTCATAAAAACAGGAATATAGGTTTTTAATTATATAAATATAACATGTTAAATTGTTATTTAAATCGTTAAAAATAGTTGACCCTCACACAATGTCATTGTTTAAGATAAAGTTGAGCTTCAAAGTAGATGTAACTTATAGGAGGAAATCATGTTTAAAATAGGGGATTTTTCAAAACTATCTTCCATTAGTATACGAATGTTGAGACACTACGATAAAGTGGAATTACTACAACCAGTAAAAGTCGATGAGCAGAGTGGATATCGATTTTATTCAGCAGACCAATTAAAAAAAGTAAATCAAATTCAAACGTTAAAAGCTATGGGGTTTAATATTGCTACCATCAAAGAAATAATAGAATGCGATAATATAGATACCATAAAAGAGCAATTTTTAAATCGTAGTGCTCAAATTAAAGAAGACATGAATAACCTCCAAAAACAATTACGTCTCCTCGAAGACTCAATGAAAACGATGAGAGAGGATGTTGTTGAGATGAATTATCATGTTTCAATAAAAGAAATTCCAGAAAGAACTGTAGCTAGTGTTAGAAAGATTATTCCATCGTATAATTGCGAAGGTGATTTATGGAGTGTATTAATGCAAGAAATTCAAATGAAAAATATTAGTATTGCCCAACCGAGTTATAGTATTGCGGTTTTCCATGATCATGAATACAAAGAAAATGATGTAGATATAGAAATACAGCTAAGTATTCTAGGTAAGCACGAAAATACAAAAGACGTTACATTTAAAAATATGGAATCGACTAATGTAGCTTCTATAACAGTTAATGGAAGTTATGAACAGATGACAGCTGTAAATGAGGCTGCGGCAAAATGGATTGAGACAGAGGGTTACAAATTAGCAGGCCCGATGTTTAATATTTATCATGTGAGCCCAGCGATGGAATTGGATCCTAATAAGTGGGTTACAGAAGTTTGTTATCCAATAAACAAATAAGTAATAAAAAAAGGCATGTTTTATGCCTTTTTTTATTTTGTTAATATCTCAAAATGTATAATTTTTCCTCTTTACAGTTTTCGTATCGGACTACATAAGGCAATAAAGACTTCAATTATTTTAGTAAAAGCAGCTAAAGCAAATATAAATACAGGATTGTAGGCTGAAATAATTCCACCTACTAATGCCCCCAATGGCATAGATAATCGTGTAAGTACACGAGAAAAACCTAAAACACGTCCTTGCAAATTGGATGGAACAGTTTCCTGCCGAATTGATGTAACAATCGTATTCCATGTGATATTACATGTCATCGCGATTCCGAAAGCAATTCCAGGAGCAAGCCAATATGTACTCCATAAAGCAAATGTTAATCCAAGCGCTCCAAAAAATAGGAGTAAAGGAATAAGTATACCACGTCGAAATTTCTTTTCTAAAGGAACGGCAATTAAGCTTCCTAAAAGCCCACCTATTCCTATTAAAGTATAATTATAACCACTTTGTGCGGAGGTAAGATTTAATGTCGATAATAAATAATACATAAGTACACCTAAAACAGCACTTGCTCCAAAGTTACCTACCATAGCTTGAAGTGACAAAGCTATATTTAACCGATCATTTATGAGCCATTTAAATCCATCAAACAAATCATTTAGTACATTTTGCAATGTTTTTTTATCAGTATTCTTTTTATTTAAGTTTTTCATAGAAGGTAATATAATCACAGCAATTAATGTAGCAATAAATGAAAGAACATTAATCCAAAGTACTTGAAAGCCGCCAATAAAAGATATGAAAAGCCCAGCTATGATTGGACCAAACAAACTAGCCAATTGATTAACCATTTGATATAAAGAATTAGCCTTCGTTAATGATGCACCTGCGATGTGTGGAATGACTGTAACTGTTGTTACATCAAAAAGCATGGACATAACTGCTAAGATAAAAGTAATTACGTATAAATGCCAGACTTCTAATAGATGTAATGCATGTAGAATTGGTACGAGACTTACTAAAATAATATTGATAATATCCGCCATCCAAAGTAACTTTTTTCGATCATATCGATCAACTAGTACACCAACTAAAGGGCCAAATAAAACGATTGGCAATACGTTAACAGCAAATAAAGAACCCATAATTACAGCTGAACCAGTTAATTGATAGGCAATCCAAGGCAGTGCAAAAGTATATAGTGAATCCCCGATTCGTGAAATGAGTAAACCAAAAATAAAAATCTTGTATTCTTTTGAAAAAGTTGTCTTGACAGTTAATCTTCGTTCTTGTACAAATTTCACAATTATATGACCTCCCTTTTTTATAGAGGAATTTGAAAATAATCCGTCCAATACGTATTAAATATAGAATTCTGTAAGAAGTTGTTGAATCCTACTTTATAATATTGATTTTATATAAAATTGTAGGGAATAGAAATTAGGGCGGTTTTTATGCGAGGAGACGGAATGATTTGAGAACAAAAGGGGTTGCTGGATAAAGAGTTAATCTTATGACCTTTTCCGCAATTATTGTTGTTAGCAGAACTTTTGAAAGAAGATCCTACATTAATATATCCCTTTTTTAGTTAATAATAGCCTCCTTAATACTAGTTAATACAAGGAGGCATTAAATTTTTAATAATTAATGGTATGTGTACCCTCCATCAGGAAATAATACATTACCCGTAGTAAAACTATTTTGCATTAAATATAGGACAGTATGTGCAATTTCATCATTAAATCCAGCTCGTTGTACAAGTGAAAGAGATTTATAAGCTTCGTAAGCAACTAGTCTATTTTCATTTTGTTCATTTTCTCTTTGTATTGTTCCAGGAGAAACCACATTAACTCTAATAGGAGCTAATTCCACAGCTAAAGCCTTCCCTAAACTTTCAATAGCACCATTGCAAGCTCCATAAGCAGGAGCGCCTTTAAGTGGTCTTTGACTAAATGCACCAGACATTAACACAATCGATCCAGAGTTTGAAAGAAAAGGAATTGCATATTTTACGGCATAATATTGAGGCCAAAACTTTCCGATGAAGCTACTTTCAGCAATTTCCTCTGTAGAGGTAATCGGTCCAAGTGTGTAAGAGGCTCCCGGTGTGAATAAATGATCAAAGTTCCCAACTATCTTGAAAAAATTTTGTAATTGCTCTTTATTTTGATTATCCAATATATAAGTTTGAAGATGATTGTTATTTATTACTTCTCGAGCAACTTTTAATTTTTCTTCCGAGCGTCCGGCAATAATAACATGTGCGCCTTGTTTAATTGCTTGTGTTGCTGTTGCTAATCCAATACCAGAACTCCCGCCAATGATAACAATACGGCTATTTTTTAATGTAGTAATAGACATATTTTAGCCACTCCTTTAATAAAAAATTTAGAATATAACTAACTGTGCTATGCTTTTATTATTCGCTAAAAGGGAGCAAGTGAAAAGTACGCACTTTATATGTACATAGTCGCAAATTTCGTACTAATCGCTATACATGCGGATAAGTAATAGGAAAAATTTCTAAATATGGTTTATCCGGCATTCACGGGCAGTAAAACTCTCACCTCAAAGTTAGGAAAATGCAAGGAAGTTAGGTAAGAGATCAATTGCCCGTAAAAGCTCGATTGGTTCAACTAATAATCAGTGTGGGATGAACAAAACCCCCACTGATTAAAGTTTCACTTTATGATATCTGAGGAGAGGTGAGAAAAATGGATTTACAAGAACCGAAGTTAAAAGGGGTAATAGCAACATTACAAATAATCGGTGGGAAATGGAAGTCACTCATTTTGTTTATTTTGCTAACAGATGGAATGAAACGTTTTGGTGAATTAAAGCGATTGATACCAGATATATCTCAAGGGACGTTAGCGAAGCAATTACGTGAATTAGAGCAAGATCAACTAATAAAACGCGAAATTTATCAAGAAATACCACCTAAAGTAGAATATTGCTTAACTGAACATGGAAAAACAGTCAGTACTGTTTTGGATAGTATGTGTAGTTGGGGAAGAGGGCATTTAGAATATATAGATAAAGATAAACCATAAAAATGTTATGTAAACTTATTGTAGTGTGAAGGGAAATGTTGTTTTAATAATTTGTATTTTATAATATATAATTAAAGAGTGTCGTAGGTTATTATACATATTTAATTTATTTTTACAAAGGGGAAGTAATAAGATGAACGAATTAGAGTATAAAAGCTTCTATGATAAAGTAGGAAGATTAAATGGATGGGATTTTAGCAAAATAAAATGTGAAACTGTAGGAGATACATGGGACTTTTATAGTGAGGTAAAAGAAAGGTGTAAACCATCACATATTTTACTTGATGTTGGTACAGGCGGAGGAGAAAATGTACTTAACATAGCATCATCAGCTAAATTGTTGATTGGAATTGATAATTCTAACGGCATGATTGCAACGGCACATTCTAACTTGAAAAAATCAGGTGTACAAAATGTTGAGTTTCTTCAAATGGGTTCTGAAGCTTTAACATTTCCACATGCACATTTTGATATTGCTTCAAGTTGTCATGCCCCGTTTCTGGCATCTGAGTTAGCGAAAGTAATGAAAAAGGGTGCCTTTTTCTTAACACAACAAGTAAGTGAGAATGATAAATTAAACCTGAAAGAAGCATTTGGTAGAGGACAATGCTTAGGTGAACGGGATGGTACTTTAAAAGAAAATTATATGAATGAACTTATTAGTGCAGGATTTGATCTCGTGCAAGTACGTGAATATGATGTTACTGATTATTACAGTAGGTCTGAAGATCTCATTTTCTTATTAAAACATACCCCTATTATTCCTAGATTCGGAGAACAGGAAGAGGATTTTACTATTTTACAAAAGTTCATTGATACGTATAGTTCTGAAAAAGGGATTCGTACGAATTCAAAAAGATTTATGATTATTGCTGTTAAATTATAATGTATTTTAGTGTAAAAGCTGCTTTTCATTTAAAGAAAAGCAGCTTTTTGTGTGGAAAAGAATACAGGAAATACTTGAAAATAATAGAAATAAATAAAGTGTAAATTAAAAAATCAAAATATGGAGGATAAATGTTTTGAAACGTTACTATATTAGCAATGAAAAAATAAATGTACATATTACTGAATGGGGGAATAATGACAAGCCCGTTATCTTTTGTTTACATGGATTAGGTAGTACGAGTTTAAGTTTTATAGAAATTGCTGAGGAATTAAAAGAAGAGTATAGATTTATCTCCGTTGATGCACCTGGACATGGTAAAACACCGCCATTTGAAAGAACAGAAGATTATGAGATGCACAATTTAGCAAATTGGTTAAATGAAATAATAAATGAATTGAGAATCAAATACTTCTATTTTCTATCACATTCATGGGGAAGTTTTGTAGCGTTATTTTATTTGTTAAATCATCCAGAAAAAGTACAAGGAAGTATTCTTATTGATGGTGGATATCAAACAAAAAGGCTTCGAGAAGAAACGTTGGAAGAAGAAATTGCTTATTATGAAAAGGACTTTGATAAATATGTTTTTAATAATTGGGACGAATTTTTCAAAAGTGAAAAAGAAGCTTATACTAGATGGTCTTCATTGTTAGAAGTTGCTGTAAAGGATCTAGGGATCGAAATGGATAATAAAGTATGGTGGCATGCCAGGGGGAATACAGCTAGTAATATAATAAGAGGTATGCATAAAGATGAAACAATAGATATATATGAGAAGCTACCGGCTAATATTGTATTACTTCGAGCTACAGTCCCACAAGTTTGGGCGGATTATAGAGATAAGACAGTAAATGTTTTTAAAGAGAAAACGGACAGTATAGTAAAAGTAATTCCTGATACTACACACATGTTGCACTGGGATAAACCAGAAATTGTTATAGCGGAAATAAAAAATAATTGGAGCTAACATATTCATACTAAAGTTGTAGTTTCTATATGAAAAATCCATCCTTCCGTTTGATTTTATCTATTTATAAGTGTAATACAATACGAATAGATAATAAGAAATGAGGGGGAATGTAAAGTGATTACACATATATCAGATATAAAACTACAAACGGTTTCCATAGAAGGGGTAAAACAAGTTTATAAGGACATATTATCTTTTCCAATAAAAAAAGAAACAGCATCCTTCATTCAATTTGAAGTAACACCTTATACAACAATTAGTTTTCAAGAAGTGTATGAACCAATCGCACCTGCACATTTTGCTTTTGAAATTCCATATTCAAAATTCCATATTCAAAATTCCATGAAACAGCAAAATGGTTAAAGGACTCTGGATTACTCATTGTAAAATGGCAAAATGGAAATGTAATTGGTGAAGAGAATGGTCTATTCAATTTATACTTTAAAGACGGAGATGGAAATCTACTCGAAATTATCGCACATAGTTATGTTAAAGAGGATGTATTAGTACCACACTCACCTTTAAACATTTTATACGTAAGGGAAATTGGTCTTCCTGTTAAAAGTGTACCTGTTTTTACGGAATGGTTAAAATCAAATCTAAATATGAAAACGATGGAAGATGGGGATATTTTTAACTTTGTTATAGGTGGCACTGCATATATCGTCGCGACTTGGTGGCAGCGACCTTGGATTCCAATCGCGATGAAAGCTCTATCACCGAAAGTATACGTTTCTTTCGGAACACCAGACGTCGCATTTTTACAGCGAATCCAAAATAACTTTAAGAAAAATAGTGTATCATTTGAATGTAAACGTAATGAAGTATCATTTATTGAGCAAGGATATACATTTTCAATTGTGCATACATTAGAGTTTCATTCTGATATTCCTAAACAATTAAACTTACCGCTTTCTATTTAAGGATGAAAAGCGGTAAGTTTTTTGTATATTCGTGAAGAAGGTTTTAGCTAGGGTTACAGTGAATTTAAAGAGAAGTACAAGGTGTTATTTTAATTTATGTTAAGGGGAGAAATGAAGTGGTTTTAGGTAATCCAATTGCAAAAGGGAATACTGCAGAAATTTATTTAACTGATGATAAGGTTGTAAAATTATTTAAAGATTACCTCCCAGATACAGAGTCTATGAATGAAGCAAAAAAACAAAAATATGCGTATTCATGCGGGCTGCCAGTTCCAAACGTATTTGAAGTAATAAAGATACAAAATAGACAGGCAATTATTATGGAACATGTAAAAGGGGACAACATTGGTGATCTTCTGCTTAATAATTTAAATGAGGCAGAGCGTTATATCGGCCTTTGTGTTAATGAGCAAAAAAAAATCCATGCTATACATGTAAATACAGATGAAATGGAGTTAATGAGGGAAAGGTTAGAGAGTCAAATTAAATCTGTACATAAATTGGATGAAAACAAAAAGAAAAACATATTACTAAAATTAGATTCTATTACATTTGATTTTAGGCTATGTCATGGAGATTTCCATCCATTTAATTTAATTTTGAGTAAGGAAGAGAAAGTGAAAGTTATAGACTGGGTAGATGCTAGTTCAGGGGATATTCGCGCAGATGTATTTCGAACATATTTGTTGTACTCACAATCTTCGGTAGAATTAGCTGAGATGTATTTACATATATATTGCAGTCGTACCGGCTTATCAAGAGATGAAGTTTTTCAATGGGCTCCTATAATTATTGCAGCTAGATTTTCTGAAAAAGTATCACCGCAAAATGAAGTGTATTTGAAAAGATTATTGAATCAGTATTTATAAGTCATAAAAAAGGCTGTCAGCTAATTAATAAATGCTGTTGTTTAACCAAATTTTCCTTGCAGTTAAACAACAGCATTCTTAAATATTGATATAGGTATTCTTATTTTCGATCTTCATCCTATAAAGGTTCATAATCCGTACTTGTTCCTCCGTTAATTCTTCTTTATCCCAATACATATGCATTAAGCTATATTCAAAAATCTCCTTTAATTTAATAAATAACGGAAACTTGTCTTTCATCTCTTTTGGTAGCTCATTTTCCTTTTGGTAGCCTTCAAATAGTGCTTTTGTAATAGAATACTCATAGTCAACGATATTCCCATTTCCAGCAAATGAATATTCTATCGCACTATAAATAGGAACGGCTAAATCGAATATGTAAAAATGTTTTTGGAATGAATCCAAGAGAATATCAACTTAACAAAATGCCTATTCAATCATTTGTTAAACTAAATTTAAATAAAGAAGGGGCGTTTAAAATGAATATTTCTAGAAAAATAGAGTTTGAACAGTTACGAGATAGGAAGAGTGAGCTATTTGATAAAGAGGTACTTAACATATTAAATGGTCAAGTTATGTATGAAGAATTTAAAAACGAAAAGCTAATGGGTGATTCTGATTATGCACCATTTAATGAGGCAATGTGTGTGAACCCTGCTACTACACAAGTTTTTGATGAGGATTTTATTAAAACAAGAGCGGAAGGACATAACAGTTCCGTAGAAAGTTATACAAAAAAGGTTATAGATCCGTTAGAAAAACTTTTTACGAAAAATTATAAATGTATTGTTTTATGGTTTGGTGAAGATATGTTTTGTCAAATGAACCTACTTACCATACTTTCTCACCTTGAACAGTCTGTTTATGAAGGGAAGGTATACTTAAATAGCTTTAGAGAGGATGAATTTAAAGTAAATCAAATTGAACTTGAATTGGGGAAGTATTCTTCTATATACAATGAAGTATTAGTAAACCATAAAAAGACCTCCCATAAGGTACCACCTGTAATGTATCAGGCTATAGACTTATTTTTAGAAATGTTAACAGAAGATAATGCAGTAATGAAATTCATTTCTAAAAATAAAGATTTATCAACTCAAGAATTATTAACGAAGTTGTTTCATCTTTTTCCTACAATCGGATATGGAGATACTCAGTACATAGAACTGATTAATAAAATAAAGAAGAAAGCTACACCAAAAATATAGGTGCAGCTTTCTTCTTATAATTGCTCAAGTAATTCTAATTCTTTTTCTACAAATAGCATTAGTTCTTTAATTGTTTCACCAGAAAAATCAAAACGAATACCGGCTGCATCATACACGTCTTTTATAGATTGCGAGCTTCCTAGTGATAATGCCTTTTTATAATTTTCTAGCGCTTGCTTAGGATCCTCTTTATATTGTTTATACATTTGTAATGCACCAAGTTGGGCGATCGCATATTCAATATAATAAAATGGTACTTCAAAAATATGGAGTACAGGTAACCAACTCGTTGCTATCCAGTTTTCGTAGCCATCAATATGTATGACGCTAGACTGATAATGTTTTTGAAGTTGTAAGTATTTTTCATTTCTTTCTTTAGAAGTATGACTTGGATTTTCATACAGCCAGTGTTGAAATTGATCGACAATAAGCATAATAGGTAAATATGAAATAACATCTTTAAAGAAGTTAATTTTTGCTTGTTTTAAATCTTTTTTGTCTGTATAGAAGGTATCCCAATAATTAAGCGAGAATAACTCCATTGTCATACTGGCTAGCTCAGCTGTTTCAGCTGGAATTTCTATATACTGTCGTAATTTTAATGGTTTTATGAGTTCGTTATGAATACTATGACCCATTTCATGTATAAAAGTGACAATATCATCTTGTGTATAATTTAAGTTCATAAAAATATAAGATAATTGTGAAGCTGGTAAGTACTCACAAAAGCCACCAGCTGCTTTTCCTTTGCGGCTTGTTAAATCAAGACAATTGTGTTTATACATTCGGTTTAAAAGTGCTGAAAATTCAACATCTAGTTTATTAAAGATATGAGTGCTCTTTTCAATTAAATCATTTTCATTTGCAATAGGTTTAAGTACTTTTTGATCTGGAGTTACAGCTGATACATCCCACGGGCGAAGTGTATCCAATTGCAGTTTATCTTTTTTCTCTAGCAATATTTTATCTTTAAGAGGCACAACATACTTACGTATGGATTCAGCTAGTTCATAGCAATCTATCGCTGAATAATCAAAACGCTCGTATTTTTTGAACATATAATCGCGATAATTCTCTAGTTGAATATTTTTTGCTTTTTGATGGCGAATTTCAATTAATTGATTTAATATGTTTTGCAGTTCTTTTTCAACAGATAAAAATTGTTCAGAAATAATGGTTTTTGCCTTTTTACGGGTGTCACGATTCGAATCTTGTAAATAGGATTGTAATTCTGTTATCGTTTTTTCTTCTCCGTCCCAAATTCCACTTAATCCTCCAGTGATTTCAAAGTACTCTGTGACTAATTTGTCTTCCTTTATTTCTAATTCGATATTTTCCTCACAAAATAACTTTTGAGCATTTTTTATTTTTGTATCTAATAAACCATATACATTAGAATCTAATTCCATTCGAAAAGGTGACTCTAAATATTTATTATCCAATAAATTTTGGTATCGCTTTAAAAGTGGCTTTACAAATTGTTGATCATGTTCAAAAGTATCCTTTATTTCTTCATCATCCGTATTACATTGAAAGGCGATGTAATGTGATCTTAATTGTTCTTCGATGTCCCAAATTACTTTTGACTGCTCTTTTAACCAATTTTCAAGGTCTAGTTTTGAAGAAATCATTTTATTTAATAAAGTCGAAAGAGTTTTTTCCAATTGTAGTACATTACTAATATCAATCGTATTTACACGTTGCATTATATATCCCTCACTTTGTATTTATTCATAGAGATATTCTATTTATTAATTGTAATTCCCTTGTTAAGTGGGGTAAATGTGAAATAATGTTAAATTTAATAATTAAAGAAGGTATTTATATGTCAAAGTAAAAAGTTTATCGTAAATGAAAATATATGGAGGGGTGCTGCATGAGAAAGGGAAAGAAGTTACTTGTATTTTTATTTCCACTTGCTTTATTATGTGCCTGTGAGAATGACATTGAAGATGCTAAAAGTGAAGATTCTATAGTGATGGATATTGCCACAGCAGCGGTAAAGGAGGAATCTTTTTTTAGTGCTGCTATAAGAGATGAAAAAGAAAGAATATTAGATTTAGAGATTGCTGATAGCGAAGATAGTAACGAAATAAAAAATGATATTAATAAAAGATTGGTGATACAAGGTGTAACGTCTTATAAAATCAATATAACTCAAAGAAATAGAGAAGTTGTAAAGGCAGAGAGTAGATGGAATCAAGTTTTTGGACATATATTTGATGACGTATTCAGAAAAAATGGATATGAAGGGTTTGGTATTCAGCAAATAAATTATAAAAAGAATCAACCTGTTACCATTGATATAAAAACTAAGATTAGCGATGATGAAGTAGGGGCGAGAGAACTTGGACAGAAAATAGAAAAAGAAGTTGAAGTTGTACTTAAAACAGAAGCAGTAAAGAAATGGATTGAAAATGATTCATATGCTATTGGGATTTACGATATAGATGATCGGAAAATTAACTAATTGAGGAATGAATGCTATATGAATGAAAAATCGATATAATTAAATATAGAATTACTGAAGGAGGTGTAAGATGTATAAGTATTTACATATTTTAAACGACATAGAAAATATGATTAAAAATGGAGAAATAAGAGAAGGAAAGAAATTACCGTCTATACGGTCACTCGTTACGCAATATGAATGTAATAAGGCAACAGTTATACGTGCGCTTCATGAATTAGAAAAGCGTCACATTATATATTCTGTCCCTCAAAGTGGATACTACGTTGTTAAAAAATCAGAGAGTACTATAGAAAATAACGAGATAATTGATTTTGCCTCCTCAGCACCAGATCCAGATGTTTTTCCGTATTTAGATTTTCAACATTGTATTAATAAGGCTATTGATACGTATAAAAATGATTTGTTTGTATATGGAACGCCGAAAGGCTTACCATCTTTAATACCAGTTATTCAAAAACAACTAGCAAATTATCAAGTCTTTACAAAAGAAGAAAATATTTTTATAACATCAGGTGTTCAGCAGGCACTTGCTATATTAACTTCTATACCATTTCCGAATGGAAATGAAACTGTATTAATTGAACAACCAACATATCATCTATATATTGATTATCTAGAAATAAATAAAGTTCCTGTAATCGGTATTAAACGTACGAATGAAGGTATCGATTTGAATGAATTGGAGCAAATATTTCAAACCGGAAAAATAAAATTCTTCTATACGATACCGAGATATCATCATCCGCTTGGAACGTCTTATTCTAAAGATGAGAAAGAAAAAATCACACTATTGGCTAAGAGATACAATGTATTTATAGTGGAAGATGATTATTTAGCAGATTTAGAAACTGATTCAAAAGCAGATCCATTATATAGCTTGGATAATTGTAGTCATGTCATATATTTGAAAAGTTATTCGAAGATTATTTTTCCAGGTTTACGGGTTGGAGTTGCGGTCATTCCACCATCCATTGCAAATGCGTTCTATACATACAAAAAGATACTAGATATTGATAGTCCGATGATTTCTCAAGCGGCTTTAGAAATTTATATAAAGAGCGGTATGTTTGAACGTCATAAAAGTAAAATTAATTCTTCCTACTATAATAGATCAATAAAACTAGCAGAAACATTAGAAAAAGTGCAAAATGAAGATCCATCATTATTTACATATAATAGACAAAACACATTTGGAATACACACTTGTTTAGAAATGCAGAAAAACACAGTTACAGAAACACTTATACAAAAATTAGGTGGCAGGCAAATAAGTGTCGATACTATTGATAAGAATTATATGAGGAATTTTCCTAAAGAAAAACTGTTAAAGTTAAATGTTTCGAATGTAAAAGAAGATAAGATTGAAGAAGGTATTCGTAAAGTAATTGAGGAAATCAAGCAATCAGGGCGTTTAGATTTTCAATTTAAAAAAGAATAATACGTATAGGAAGGTTTATTGTGAGGCGAAAAATAATAACCTTGTTTGTAGCTATTGCCATAGTAATTGGAGCGTTGGTAGTTACGAAATATTATAAAGAAGATGATCAATGCATAGCAATTACTGAGTATTCAAAAGGTATTATCGTATATTAAAATAACCGACCTATAGCAGATGTGAAAATTCAATTAAAAATAAAATGCATAGTATTTCACATGAAAAGGTGAATTTGAAATTGCGGATGGTGTTTGTGATGACATTTTGTTGCAATTAGTTACTCCAAATAACAGAGTCCACACAAGGAAATATGAAAGAGAACATATATCAAAAGTTATACAGTTGAATTATAAAAATGAGGCTGAATAAAATGAAACCATTACAAAGGGAAGTAACAATTGTGACTGGGGCAACAGATACGCTGGAAAAACAGTAGTAGCGTTAGAAAATGAACAAAATATTGGGAGTAATTATTTTGAGGAGAATGTTTTGAATCAAAATTAATATTTTTAAGAGCACTCTAGAGCCGAGTGCTCTATTTTTTATACTGTACACAAATAATGAACTTCTCTTAACTATCAAAATAGTTATTTGAAAAGCATTGGTAAAAATGAAATACAATCAAAAATAAAGTGGCAAATCCAACTCACCCAAACACTTTTTGAATTTTTCCATATATAATTTAGTGCTAATCTAACTGGGATTATAGTTATTAATAATTGCATTGGCACAAAACCGTAAGCTGGAATATGCCATAAAGCGAACAATAAACTACATATTATGGATGCTGTACTAAATTTCAATCCTAATTTTTGTAATGCAATAATTATATTAGTACAAATCAATTCTTCACCCATTAACATAAATGGTATACGGAATAAAATCATATAAATACTTATTACTTCAGCAACAGAATTTTTAGTTGCAGGTTCAAAAATGTAACTGAATATTAAACTGGAACCCATACCCACGATAATAGTTAAAGGCACACCCCAAAGTAAAGTTTTAAAACGAAAATGTTTAAATTGCTCTAATGATATTTTTCCTAAAAAATAGTATCCTATAATTCCACATAATACAAGGTTCCATAAAGCTTCAATAAGTATTCCTAACAATTGGGGTAGATTCCCCCCTAAATAAACCGCAAAAATTTGATATACAATCCCGGTAGTAATTAATAAACTAAAAGCCAAAAGAGATTTCGAAGCAATGTTTTTCTCAGTTTCCAAAATCTTTGTTTCCACAACAACCCCTTCTTTCTTATTTCTTGTTAATTATAAATATATAATAGCACATTAAAAACCTAAATAATGGTAAAAAAGATGGGTATTAAAATAATTTTTTTATCAGTAAATTCAATAGATAATAAAATCGATTGGTTTGAGTATGAACTGCTGAGAATTCAACGTTAAAAGATAAATTATAAAATTATGATTAGGAAATTGTTGTATTTATACATAGTCTTATACATTTTTAAAGTTTTGTTAAACTAATGTTAATATTTTACTGTTAGATGCTATCATTAAATTATAATTTATATTTTGAATAGGAGGGAGATCGAGTCTATGGCGGTACGTATAGTCGATGATTTACAACAATTATCATTGTTACTTATGTTTTTAAGTACATTCATATTTTACAGATACTTAAAGAAGGTTAAACGAGAGAGAAAATTGACTGGCTTTGAATGGACAATGTATTTTGTCACTCAATTTGCGACATTAATTTGGGCAATTACTTATTTTATTAAACACTTAGCTGAATCGTAAATACTAATCATTCAATTTAGTTTACTGTTATCTATTTGGGATATAAATATAGTCCGTATCTAAATCAATGACAACATTGCTTATGACGTCTTCTTGTAGTAACTTTGGAATTTTTTTGTAATGATAGCGTACACAAAATAAGCTTAGCAGATCCTCATTAGATATCTCTTCATTTTTTACATTTAAATACATCGTTATTAATTCGTTAATAGAACAGTTACGGCCAATAACATACTCGTTTATTCTATATCCATCAAATTCAATTATCATGTTATCACTGTTGGGTGCTAGCCAACGCTATAGCTTTAATTTTGGATGAATCTATTATACATTGTTTGAAATTTAGTGAGAATATATTTTTATAAAGTGAGAGGATATGAATGGAACAATATAAGTTAGTTTTAGAAGGTGCGAAACAACTTAAGTGGGAAACAAATGAAATTAAGGACATACAGGACGATGAAATTATCGTTAAAACAATCGCAGGATCGATAAGCATTGGGGCCGAGTTACCACAGTATAATGGATCCGATGTTACAGATCCGCATCCTTTTTATCCAAGAAAAACTGGATATGAAAGTTATGGTGAAGTGATTGAAGTTGGTAATCAAGTAACACATGTAAACGTAGGTGATAAAGTAGTTTCTTTTTATGGACATGAAACGATAGGGATAGTTAAGGCGCATAAAGTAATTCGAGTGCCTAGTTCTATACAACCTAAAATTGCTTTATTATCTATTCTTTCATGTGATGCCGCTAAAGGAGTATTGAAACTAAACCCGCGACAGGATGAAAAAGTACTTATAATTGGAATGGGAGTTATTGGTTTACTCGCTTGTTATTTCTTAAAATACTATGTAGGCATTGAGCACGTGGATGTTGTTGAGCCTAATAAAAATAGAAGAGATTTTGCAAAGAAGTTTGGTACGAAAAACATATATGATTCAGAAGAGAAAATAATAGAAACATATAATTATGGTTTCGAATGTTCTGCTACAAATAGTGGGTTCCATACTTTGCAAAAAGCTCTTAAAACTAATGGTAAAATATGTATACTGTCTGATGGTAATATAGAAGAACTAACATTAACTGCTAACTTTTATCAGAAAGAATTGCAAATTATTGGATCAAGTGACGGATACGATTATCAAAAACATGCAGATTGGTTTTTTGAAGAAATAGGAAAAACACCATTTATAGAGGAGATCTTTCAACATGAAATACATTATACTTCACTCATACAATGCTTTGATGAATTGAGTTTAGGGATAATTAAACCATTAAAAGTATATGTTTCATATGAATAACGAAAAAAATGAGCAAATATTTGTCACATACCTTACAAATGTTTCGTCACATTTATGATTATTAAATGAGGAGGAACATATATGAAAATATTTGTAGCAGGTGCAACTGGTGTAATAGGACGTTCTTTATTGCCAATGTTAATAAAAAATGGGCATACGGTGTTTGCGATGATTCGTAATACTTCGCAAGTAGAAGCAATGAAAAGGGTGGGTGCCATACCAGTAATAGCTGATGTACTTAATAGAGAGGCTGTATTTTCTGTATTAGAAGAAACAAATCCCGATGTAGTTATTCATCAATTAACGTCATTGTCATCATGGAATTTTGAGGATAATGCAAAAATTAGAACAAAAGGCACTCGTAACCTTGTCGATGCCGCTAAAAATGTAGGGGTACAGAAAATAATCGCTCAAAGTATTTCATGGGCGTATGAACCAGGGGATACATTTGCGACTGAAAAAGACTCACTACATATTACTGCTTCTATGCCTCGGCAAGTCACTGTTAATGGCATATTGAAATTAGAAAAAGCTGTTACTGAGTTACCTGAATCGGTTATACTTCGTTACGGCACATTATACGGACCAGGAACATGGTATGCGGAAAACGGATTAATAGCAAATCAAGTTCGTAATAATGAAATTATCGCATCAGACGGGATAAGCTCGTTTATACATGTTGAAGATGCTGCAAGAGCTACTATGCTATCCCTTAATTGGCCTTCAGGAATCGTAAATATTGTAGATAATTATCCAGCAACTAGTAAAGAATGGTTACCAATATATGCAGCAGCGATAGGGGCACATAAGCCTAAAGTTCAAGATGGGAAAAATAGTTGGGAAAGAGGAGCTTCCAATAATAAGGCACGTAAAGAGTATGGATGGACACCTTTATTTCCATCATGGTCTGAAGGATTTAACAATTTAATAGGTAAGTAAAACACACCTTTAATGGCAATGATAGTAAAATACACCATTAAAGGATTGGGTTATTATGAATATAATTTGGGAAAGTATTATATTAACTTTTACTGGAATAATTGTTTTGAAAATGACAGGTAGTACATCTGTGAGCCAAATGACAAGAGCTGAAATCATTATAGTTGTATCAATTGGCCGTATTATTGTAGAACCTGTATTAAGTAGAAAAGTAGTCCCATCTATATTCGCGGCTATCATATTTGCAAGCATATTACTTATCATTCATTTCTTTGAATTGAAATCAAGGAAGGTGGAACAATTTTTAAATGGAAGTAGCATTATAATTGTTGAAAACGGAGAGATTGTAAAAGAGAATTTGATGCAGGCAAAAATGTCGGAACAACAACTTTATATGCAATTAAGAGAAAAAGGGATTCATGACGTAAAGAGTTTACAGCAAGTTACAGCGGAACCGAATGGTCGTATTGGTTATCAATTAATAAAAGAAGCACAACCAATAACTTTAGAAATGTTAGAAAAAGTATTAGATCGGTACAATATAAAAAGATAATTTCTCGTGAGAAAAAGCCAATACTATAACGGAAGTATTGGCTTTTTTATTTTTCTACAAACGTAAGGATTAATAAAATAGGGTGGATTTTAAACCAATCATTATAATAGATATAGGCTTATAATTGTGCTATATTCAATGGACTTATAGTGAATGTGGTAAAAAACTAATTTGGCATAGGTAGACGCAGCGTTAAAATTTATAAGTTTTTCATGTGATACTAAAAATGGATTGAAAATAAGGAGATAGATACATAATGGAATTTTGGGAATCAAGTTTTATCGAAAAACAAACGATGTGGGGATTTGAACCTACAGAATCTGCAATTTTGACAAAAGATTTTTTTCTTGAAAAGAACGTTAAGAA
This sequence comes from Bacillus sp. LH1, assembly GCF_057924895.1. NCBI lineage: Bacteria > Bacillati > Bacillota > Bacilli > Caryophanales > Bacillaceae > Bacillus > Bacillus sp. LH1. The sequence goes on from NZ_CM175007.1 coordinate 2,521,544, forward strand.
TATATTAGTTCCGGGTATTGGATATGGAAGAAATGCAAAGGTTTTTATCGATAATGGTATAAATGTAACAGGTATTGAAATTTCGAAAACAGCAATCGATTTAGCAAGAGAAAACGGACTAGAAGATGTTAGTATGTATCACGGTTCAGTAAACGAAATGCCTTTTGATAATAAACTGTATGATGGGATATTTAGTCATGCACTTCTTCATTTGTTGAATGAACAGGAAAGAGAGAAATTTATTGAAGATTGTTATAATCAGTTAAAACCAGGCGGATATATGGTTTTTACAACTGTTTCTAAAAAAGCTCCCATGTACGGAAAAGGAAAACAGTTGGATAAAGATTATTATGAGATAATGGACGGTGTAAAAATGTTCTTTTATGATTCTGAATCTATAAAAAAAGATTTTAATCAATATAGATTAGTACAAGTTTCGGAAATTGATGAACCAAATAAGAACATGGCAAATAAACCTTCAATCAATTTCTTAATGATAAAATGTAAGAAAGAACGATAACTAAAAGTTATTAAGAATGATTAAAGATGTTTATATATTGATTATGCACAAATAAAAAGGACAAGCATATAATATAAATACCTTTTAACTTTAAGTAACCTTAACTTTCGTTAATAGGGTATCTCAAAATCCCCAAAAGAGCACTTGCGGAAACAAGTGCTCTTTTATTTTTTGTTTCATAAATATTTATAGTTGCAAATTTCGTGCAATAAAAATAAATCTGAGAGAAATAATCATATCTTTATTATACGATTATTTCTGAACTACAAACGATATAGCATTTGTTTTTAATTGAATGTGTCTTTCATTTCGAACAATATCATAAGCTAATTCTTTTATTTCAACTTTTAGTTCTTTCCATTCTTTATAAATGCTTTTTAAAGTACTTATCATTTCTTCGGTTGAAAGATTAATTTCAATTAAAGCTTCTAATTCTTCATTCGTTATTGAATCAATTTCTTGTATGTTAGAGTTAATAATTAAACAATTAATACCGCCGTTTTTTGTACCTCTTTTCATAGAGTGGAGTACATTTTTAAAATCTTCTTCTGATCTGAAATGTTCTAAACTTGATACTGCAACGATATAATCATAAGCGTTAGAGTCAATATGATAGTTTTCAATTGCTGCTTCTTCTGTTTTTATAGCCTCGAATACATCATGTTCTTTGCTATAAATTTGTAGCTTTGTTAAAGCGGAATTAAGTAAATCAACACATGTAACGGTGCCGCTAGTATTTTTTATTTTTTTTGCAATTGGAATGCTATTTCTCCCAACGCCAGAGCCAAGGTCAAGTACTTGCAAGTTGTTTTGTCCGTCAAAGTGGTTCATCAAGTCCATAACCGTTTTAACTGGTTTGAAAAGCCAAGAGCCAGCTTCAAACAGTTTATATTGTTCATAGCAAAGGTCGTGATATTTCTTTTCTTCTTGTCTTATGTAATCGATACGGTTCACATTGTTTCAGCTCCAATATTTTTATTGCAAAATGAATAGGTGGGACAGCCTTTAACATTTGTTTGAATTCGAAAAATACCACCAGCATGTGGATACTCTTTTAATTCGTTATCACTCATTCTTGTTCTGGCTGTTGTAACATATAAATCTGTTAAATTAGGCCCACCAAATGTACATGATGTTACATATAACGCGGGAATTGGAATGCTTAATATTTGTTCTCCAGTAAAGGGATTCCATCTAGTTATTTTTGAACCTCCCCAATGTGCAATCCATAAACAACCTTCTTCGTCAATTGTCATACCATCAGGTAGACCATCATTTTCAGAGAAATTGATTACATCACTTGGATTATGAATGTCTCCAGTACGTATATTATATTGATAGCGAACCACTTTTTTAGTAGGTGTATCTATAAAGTAAAAGTATGTATGATCAGGTGACCAAGCAATTCCATTTGATGTATTTACATGTGAAACTTTTTTCTCTACACTTAAATTATGATGTAAACAATACAAGGAACCTGCAGCATTCATACCGTATGTATCTGTAGAACCTGCCCAGAAACGACCAGCTGGATCACATTTTCCATCATTGAAACGATTTTCTATTAAATGTGGTTCAGGGTCAAAAATATGTGTCAGTTTTTCTGTATTTACATTAATAGAATAAAAGCCGTTTTCCATAGCTAAGAGTAGTACATCCTCTAAATATGGAACAACACAGCCAATTTGTTGATTGAGAACAATTACTCGGTTCGTATTAGCGGTAGGATTATATATGCATAATTTTCTCTCCATAATATCAACCCAATATAAAAGTTGCTTTTTTCCATTCCAACATGGTCCTTCGGCTAAACTTGCTTTAGCATCTAAAACTAATTCTATATTACTGAACAAGATGTTCACCTCGCGTTATAAGATATTAATATAATTCGATAAGAATAGAGGTAAACCTTTTAGTCAAAGGATATTAAAATTTATACTGTAGAAAAATGACCTTCTCAAGTGATTAAAAAAGTGTATAAACAAGGAGAGGAAAATGCATATGATGTTTTATGAGATTGTTTGCTTTTCTTGTAAGAATATATTTCGTGTTTACGAAGGCAGTGAAAAATATAAGCGATTTAAAGAGAAACCAAAAGGGGCATATTGTTGTGATGAGTGTAGCCACAAAATTCAATTAGAAGCGATAAAGAATTTTTTTAGATAATTTTACGATTTCGATTCGGAAAAGTTTGACAATAAAAGTGTTATAAATTATCATATTAAAAAACTAATATTTAAGGCATAGAAGAGAAGAGTAGTTAAGAAAGAATACGTACAGAGAGCTCTGGTAGCTGAGAAAGAGCGGTATACATCTTAATGAAAAAAGACTTGGAGCTGCGCAAGGAACTAATTTATTTAGGGATGGTGCGACGGGTTCTCCCGTTATAGAGATAGGGTATAAGCATATTTTGCCGTACCTGAAGAGGTTAATATGGTGACATATTAACAAACTGAGGTGGTACCGCGAAGCTAACAACTCTCGTCCTCAAGATGAATAATCTTGGGGGTGGGAGTTTTTTTGTTGCATAAAACTGGAAATGAGAAACAAAAAATAATTGAGGTGAGTAATATATGCATTGGGCGTATGAAGTAGCACATGAATTAATTAGGAAACATCCAAATAAAGAAATGTTTGTTTGTGCATCTGGAATTAGTCCGTCAGGTTCTGTTCATATTGGGAACTTTCGTGAAATCGTAACGACTTATTTCGTAGTAAGAGCACTTCAAGATTTAGGGAAAAAGACTCGTTTTATATTTTCGTGGGATGATTATGATAGGTTTAGAAAAGTTCCAAAAAATATTGATCCATCTTTTGCAAAGTATATTGGTATGCCATACTGTGATATTCCAGATCCGTATGGATGTCATAACTCGTATGCGGAGCATTTTGAAAAAGAGTTTGAAAAATCGCTTCAAGCATTTGGAATTGAAGTAGAATTTATTTATCAACATGATGAATATAGAAGCGGAAGGTATAACAAAAATATATTAGAGGCCTTGTATAAACGAAAAGAAATATATGATATTTTAATGGGTTTTAAAACTAGAGAGTGTAGTGAAGAAGAGCGAGAGAGCTTTTATCCAGCTACATTATATTGTGAGAGATGCGGAAAAGATACAACAACTATTACACATTTTGATGAAGTATTAAAAACAGTCCGGTATGAATGTGAATGCGGAAATGAAAAAGAGTTATCCGTATTAAATACAAATAAAATGAAACTAAACTGGAAAATCGATTGGCCGATGAGATGGATGATAGAGGATGTTATTTTTGAACCGGGCGGTAGAGATCATTCATCAGAAACGGGTAGTTATAATGTATCAAAAGAAATTGCAAGGAAAATATTCAATCGAGAAGTGCCTCATTACGTTGCTTACGATTTTATTGGTATTAAAGGGAATCATGAAAAAATGTCTAGTTCTTCAGGGAATAGTATTACACCAAGCAATTTATTGAAAGTGTATATACCAGAAGTAATTCTCTTTATGTTTGCAAAATACAAACCAGGCGCTGCTTTTCATATTGGGTTGGATGAAGATGTGATTCGTAATTATACAGAGTATGAGCGATTGAAAGATAGTTATGAAAATAAAACGCTCAAAAATGAAGATTTATTTGATGCAATTAAAATCTCTAGAGTTGATAGTGAGATTAAAGAATATCCGAAATTTAATCAAGTAGCAGGAACGTTACCATTATTAAATTTTGATTCAACTATTTTACAGGGGATATTAAAGAAAATAGATAGGAGCTATGCATTAGATGAAATGAGAGCGATAAGTAATCGCGCAGAGTATTGGATAAGAAACTTTCAATCTGAAAAATTAATCGCGGTAAATGAGGAGAAAAATGCAGAGTTTTACTACACATTAGATGAAAGGCAGAAAGAATGGCTAGTAGAAGTTTGTAAAATACTTCGTTCTAATAAAGATTACTCTAACTTAATGGAGCAATTATATGGGATTTGTCATCATGAAAATAAAAAAATAATGAAAGAAAATCAAAAACAATTATTCACTATTATATATAAGCTCATTATGAATCAATCAAATGGTCCTCGTATACCATTATTAATACATGTAGTAGGCATAGAAAATTTCATCACACTATTAGATTTCTAAAACACAGTTAAAAGCAACGCAAGTACCAAAATTTCTAAGTACTTGCGTTGCAAATTTTACTATCGTGAATACATTTTCGGACATTCATCACCACTTGGTTCATAAAAACAATGGCTTTTAAACTGTCCTACAAATGGCTGATTATACCATTCAGGCGGACAAGCTCCAACTGGACGGAAATACCAAAGAGCCCATCGTGCAGGCCAGCGCCATTGACCTTGTAAAACTTTTCGTGCGATTTCTTTTTCTGATTCACGAGCGCGTTGATAAAAATATCCATATTGTACTGCTTCAAATCCGCCGGGGCTTTGATATACAGCGTCTCGTACGGTACGGAGTTGTTTAAAATCTAAGCAATCACAAAATACACGGTTTACTACTACGCAGCCAACTAACTCCTCACCTTGGCGACCTTCGCCTTCAGCTTCAGCACGAATTAATCGAGCTAGTAAATCAACATCACTTTCGTTGTATGGAATAAGGGGCATAGTGATACCACCTTTCTGTTATAGTAAAGAGTGTATGTTATAAAACAATCTGCGTGCTTTTTTACATAAAAATAACATTTAATTTTAAGAGGAGCTTGTATAAAAAAAGCTAATTAGTAATAGTAGATAAATATAAAAGGGAGAGGTATTATGTATCGAATTCATAAAGACCATATCATTTACTCAATGTCACCAGAAAATAAGCCGTGTATGGAAGTAGAAATTGGGAGCAGTCTTGTATTTGAAACATATGATTGCTTTGAAAATCAAATCGATTCTGAAGATGTTGTGTTACAAGAATTAGATTGGAACCGAATTAATCCAGCGACTGGACCTGTATATGTTAAAGGAGCAGAACCTGGCGATATATTAGTCGTAACGATTGAAAAAATTGAAATTGCAGAGCAGGGCGTTTTAACTACAGGTGCAAACCTTGGTGTAATGGGTGATGAGTTAAATGAAAATACAGTGAAAATTGTCCCAATACATAATGAATATGTTTTGTTTTCAAGTGAACTACAAATCCCGATTAATCCAATGATTGGGGTAATTGGTACTGCACCGAAAGAAGAGAGCATTTCATGTGGCAAACCGCATGATCACGGCGGGAATATGGACTGTAAAGAAATTAAAGAAGGAACAACATTACTACTACCAGTTAATGTCCCAGGAGCACTATTAGCATTAGGTGATTTACACGCAGCAATGGGTGATGGTGAAATTGGTGTTAGTGGTGTAGAGGTTGCTGGTGAGGTAACGGTAACAGTTCAAATTATAAAAGGAAAACAATGGCCATTACCAATGGCTATTCAAAAAGAAAAAATGATGACGATTGCTTCAGAGAAATTGTTAGATGATGCAGCAAATCGTGCTGTACGTAATATGGTGACATTTTTACATGAAGAATTAGCAATGTCTAAAGCTGATGCAACGCTTTTATTATCGGCAGTAGGTAATTTAAAAGTTTGCCAAGTTGTGGATCCGCTGAAAACAGCGCGTATGGAACTAGGAATGGATTATGTGGAGAAACTAGGATTTACTTTTAGTAAATTTCACATTAAATAGATAAGGGACGAAAAAGGATACTTTTGTATAAAAGCATCCTTTTTTTAATTTACTGATTTTGTGAAAAGAGGTAGTATTTATTTTATATAAGTATATTTGAGATTGTGGATTAAAAAGGAGTTCAATAATGGTCAAAATTATGATTGTAGAAGACGATATGAAAATTGCAGAACTATTATCGACACATGTTGCGAAATATGGTTATCAAGGAGTTATTGTATCGGACTTTCAAAATGTATTAAACATTTTTTTAGAAGAACAACCAGAGTTAGTTTTATTAGATATTAATTTACCGAGTTTTGATGGGTACTTTTGGTGTCGTCAAATTCGGGGAGTTTCAACATGTCCGATACTATTCATTTCGGCCCGTGAAGGCACGATGGATCAAGTTATGGCGTTAGAAAACGGTGGCGATGATTTTATTCCGAAGCCTTTTCATTATGAAGTTGTAGTGGCGAAAATTCGTAGTCATTTAAGACGTGCATATGGAGATTATGCACCGAAATTAGAAGAACGAATGATTGAACAACAAGGTCTTTGTTTATATCCTGAAAGACTTGTATTGAAACTTAGAAATGACGAGATTGATATAACGAGAAACGAAGCCATTTTATTAGAGACATTAATGAAAAATTATCCGCGTGTTGTGAGTAGAGAAGTGTTACTTAATAAATTATGGGATAGTGAATCTTATGTTGATGATAATACATTAAGTGTAAATACAACACGTGTGCGTAAAAAGTTACAAACGTTGCATATAGAAGGTGCGATTGAAACGATTCGTAGTGTTGGATATAGATTTCATATTACTTGGGATAATGGTATAGAAAAATGATAAGGTTGTTTATACGTGATCATATACCACTTATTTGCTTTACCATAATTCAACTACTAGCTATATTTCTCGTATATTGGTTTGATGGGCATAATCATATTACAACGGCGTTATATGCAATGTTTCTAGGTGTTTTCTTTATGGGAAGTTATTTAGTGTTTCGTTATTTTACACATCGTTCTTTTTATGAGCGCCTAGCAAACCCGATGCAATCTTTGGATGAATCTGTTCAAAAATCTGATTTTGCAGCTGTATCGGCTGCTCTTCAAGAACTACTTGAGGTGCAATATCGACATTATCAAAATCAGCTGCAAATGCAAGAGAGAAAAAATAATGACCATTTAACCTTTATGAATCAGTGGATTCATCAAATGAAAACACCTTTATCTGTAATAGAATTAATTACACAGGATGAAGTAGATTCACGTTTTGAAAGTATAAATGAGGAAACTGATCGATTAAAAAAGGGATTAGAAATGGCTCTGTATGTCGCACGTTTAGAAGCATTTACACAAGATTTTTATGTAGAAAGAGTACAACTACATAAAATAGTGAATGATTCGGTACATGAGCATAAACGTTTCTTTATCCGAAATTTTGTATATCCAGAGCTTGAAATTGATAAGGACATTACTGTAGAAAGTGATGCGAAATGGTTACAATTTTTAATCGGACAAATACTATCGAATGCGATTAAATATTCATCAGGTAGTAGAGAGAAAATTAAAGTGAAAGCTTGTAAGGAAGGTAATAATGTTATACTTGAAATTGCTGATAATGGTGTAGGTATACCGAAGCAAGATTTACCAAGAGTATTCAAACCTTTCTTTACAGGAGAAAACGGTAGAGATTTTAAAGAATCAACTGGAATGGGGCTATATCTCGTATATGAAATTACGAAGCAATTAGGACATAGTGTAGAAATCTATTCAGAAGTTGGTAAAGGTACCGTTGTACGTATTATATTTTTTAATGTGTAAAATGACTCAGGCTAAAGAACTTTTGAAATAAGTTTTTTAGCCTTACTTTATATGGATTAAATGAAATGATATACAAGACTGGTATGATTCTAATAAAAGGTCGTGTAAGTATGTGTAATGACACAATAATAAATAAGGCTGTTAAATGAGAGGGATTTAATAATTTATTAATATATAAATAGTTTATTGTAAGAAAAAAGCTCGCCCTTTAAAAGAGCTAGCTTTATGAATTTTAATTAAGTAAACAAACTTAATAATTTATATCCAATTAATCCCAAAATAGTGATAGGAATCATCATTAAGAAAGAAGAAATTCGATGAGCATTAGAGCGTTCTAATACAAGAATCAAGATAATCCCGACTATGACTTCGGTATATCCAACAGGTAACATGTGACTATAGTCTTCAAAATTTAAAAGAATGTGAAGTCCATCTGTTACAAAAACTCCACTAATAAGTGAGCTTCCGAATTTATGAAGTGGATTTGTAGTATCTTTCCATAGAAAACCTGCAATTCCAAAGATAGTTCCTCCTATACATGCACATACAATCCATACAGATATAAAATAAATAGAGTGAGCTATATTTTTAATAACTATTGCATAACCATAGTAGCCTAATACCATTCCGAATAGTGCAAGGATACCAGAAAGTATAGCTGTACGCTTAGAATAACTAAAGCTAGCCACAAAAAAGGATGGAACTAACCAAACGCTTCCTAGATTAGCTAATGAATTCCAATGTCCAGGAAGTATACTTTGCCCCAATTTAGTTAGTATACCAACAATTATCCCTACTATAATCGGGATGAGAAAAATCATTAAAAACATATTTAACTTTGTGATTTTTAATGTCCTGTCCATAAAATCAATCCTTACATTATTATTTTCTGTAAAGATATAATAGCTTATCACAAGGGAATAATCAATAAAAATTTATCGAAAAACAATAAGTGGTTATTGGATAACGAATAACATTTTGTTTTTATATAAAATTTATATAAGAGAGAGTGCTTAGAAGTTTACTACTGGGGAAATCTAAAGGACGTATTACAATCAATGTAATTTGTGCTTGTTCAATATGAAGCTAAGAAATGATAAATAAGCCTAAAAGAAAGCGATCTTTTTAACAGCACAAATAATTGCATTTACTCATACAGTACTAGTATGGTACAATATGGTTATTAATGACGGAAAGGAATGATGGGTGGACGATGATTAACTAATCTTATTTTTAAATGTTGAAATTCAATAAATTTCAATTTCTAAAAAATAGGATTAGTCTGCCCAATTCCAAACAACGGTATTGCTATTTATATTGCGCAATAGCTTATTTGGGTATAAATAATGTAATGACTAATCCTGCCAAATTTATTTGGGAGGATTTTTTTATTCTCCCTTAATGAAAGGGATCGATATTTATGAAAGAACTATTAAAATTAAATGATGTTTATGTTGAAATAAAAGAAAATATGTTGTTAGAGAAAATGAATGTGACAGTAAAACAAGGGGATGTTATCGGATTAATCGGTAAAAATGGTGCTGGTAAATCAACGTTACTTCAATTAATAAACGGGAAGATTGAACCTTCAAAAGGTACTGTTGAATGGATGCAAATGAATATGACAACAGCATATGTTGAGCAAGAAATAGAATCTTTTATTAGTAATGATGTAATTGCAAAAGAAGCAGAACTTCTTGCGAAATGGGGCGTGCCAACGAACGATTTTCATACTTTAAGTGGTGGTGAAAAGCTGAAAATTCGATTAGCAAAAGGATTTGCTGAAAATCCTAATGTCTTAATATTAGACGAACCGACAAATCATTTAGATGAGATCAGTACGGGATTTCTCATTAAACAAATAAAAAACATGAAAGGTACAGTTATCGTTGTATCGCATGATCGATATTTTTTAGATGTTGTCGCAACAAAGATATGGTCAATTGAGGACAAAAAATTAATTGAGCATAGTGGTAATTATACGAGCTACATGAAAGCACGTGAGCAAAAAAGAAAGTCGCAGCAGCGTGAATATGAAAAGCAGCAAAAAAAGATAGAACAAGTAGAAACACATATAAAAGAATTGAGTTCATGGTCACAAAAGGCACACGCGCAGTCTACAAAACAAGAAGGTGTGAAAGAATTCTATCGTGTAAAAGCGAAGCGAATGGATGCACAAGTGAAGTCAAAACGAAAACGACTTGAAAAAGAGCTGGAGAAAGCGAAAGTAGAACGTGTGAAAGAAGAGTATTCAGTTGAGTTTTCTATTCAAGCGAACAAAAAAGTAGGAAAACGTTTTTTAGAAGTGAAGCAATTAAAAAAAGACTTTCATGGGAAAGTATTATTTGAAAACGTTAATTTTACAATTCAGCACGGTGAGAAAGTTGCGATTGTTGGACCAAACGGTAGTGGGAAAACAACATTACTGAAGATGATTATGGGAACGGAAACTGCTGAAGGAGAAATATGGATTTCACCATCTGCAAACATCGGCTATTTAACACAAGAAGTTTTTGATTTACCGCTTGATAAAACACCAGAAAATTTATTTTTTAAAGAGACGTTTGAAGAAAGAGGAAAAGTCCAAAATTTAATGAAACATTTAGGGTTCCAAGCTTCTCAATGGAAAGAGCCGATTGAGCATATGAGTATGGGAGAAAGAGTAAAATGTAAGCTAATGGCTTATATTTTAGATGAAAAAGATGTACTCATTTTAGACGAACCGACGAATCACTTGGATCTACCTTCACGTGAACAACTTGAAAATACATTAGCTGAGTATAACGGAACATTAGTAATTGTATCTCACGATCGATATTTTTTGGAGAAAACAACTAACACAAAACTCGTGTTTTCAAACAATACGATACAAAAGCAGCTAGAAGAACCTACGAAAACAAGAGATGATATTGAAGAGCTACGTTTAACGTTAGAAACAGAGAGACAAGAAGTACTAGGGAAATTAAGCTTTTTAACTTCTAACGACAAAGAATATAAAGCACTGGATGAACGGTTTATGGAACTTACGAAGCAGATTAAGGAGCTTTAATGTAAGTAAGGGGGATTAACATGGATGAAGAGAGATTCACTAAGTTATTTAAAATAGATTGTGGAGATATATACCTACAAGAGTTTACGGTCAAAGATGCAGAGAGTATTTATAACATATCCAATCAACCGGAAATAGAAAAATTTTTACCGGACTGGAAATCGATGAAAGAACAAAGGGTTAATTGGGTTGTAAATTATGAAATACCAGAAAATAAAGCGTTTCTTCATGCAGTGAGAACTACGACTAACATAGATGATCACATATTAAGACTAGGAATATTTAAGAAAACCACAAATGAATTTATTGGATGGTGCTGCACAGGTATGAAAGAAGAACTCTCTTCACCAAACAGAGAGATAATGTATGCTATCTCAAATGAACATCAAAATCATGGCTATGCTACAAAAGCGACTAAAGGTTTAATTGACTTTTTGTTTAAAGAAACAAATTTAAATGTCCTTAACGCAATTGCTTTAATTAACAATGTAGCATCAAATAAAGTTATTGAAAAATGCGGGTTTATTTATAAGAGCCAACAGAGGATAGAAAATCAAATATATAATCATTATATATTGAGAAAATCTGAGTGGATAAAAATATAACGTTGGGTAGTAAAAGACCGATAGCAATCGGTCTTTTACTCATTTATATAATAAAGATTTATTATACATTGTATTTCCTACTACTATACAATTATTATAAGATAGTTATGCGCTAATTTTAGTTTGAAAATAGTTTTATTATCAGTTTTTTTAGAAAACTTACAAGCGTGTAAGATAAATGAAAGACGAATCAATATGAGCTGTAAGACAATTCATTTACACTCTGTTATGAGACGTGCAAATGAAGGGAGAATATACATGGAAATTTTACATGCAAAAAGTATTAGTAAAGTATATAAAGGGAAAATACCTTATAAAGCATTAGTTGATATTGATTTATCAATTCAAGAAGGTGAATTTGTAGGGATTATGGGGCCATCTGGTAGTGGAAAAACAACGTTATTAAATATGGTATCTACTATTGATTCTCCATCATCGGGAGAAATTTTAATAAATGGTACAAATCCTTTCCAATTATCATCAGAAGATTTAGCGTTATTCCGCAGAAAACAATTAGGATTTGTTTTTCAATCATTTAATCTTCTTAGCACACTTACTGTAAAAGAAAACATCGTATTGCCGATGACTTTAGATGGTGTTTCCGTCCGAGAAATGAATAAACGAGTGGAAGAGATTGCAGAGAAGTTAAACATTACTGATATATTGAGTAAAAGAACATTTGAAATATCAGGGGGACAAGCTCAAAGAACAGCAATCGCTCGTGCGATCGTTCATAAGCCGCAATTATTACTTGCAGATGAACCAACAGGGAACTTGGACTCTAAATCTTCAAATGATGTAATGGAGATGCTTGATACTCTTAATAAAGAAGAAAAAGCAACGATGATGTTAGTTACACATGATCCGTATGCTGCGAGTTTTTGCAGTAGAGTAGTATTTATTAAAGATGGTCAACTATATAACGAAATTTATTGTGGTGAAAGCAGACAAGCCTTTTATCAAAAGATTATGGATGTTCTTTCTTTGTTAGGAGGGAAAAGGCATGACTTTTCGTCAGTTCGCATTTAATAATATTTTTCGTAATAAGCGTACATATGCTGCCCATTTTTTAAGTAGTGCATTTTCTATTATGATTTTCTTTACGTATGCTCTTTTATTATTTCATCCTGATTTACAAGGTGAGTTGAAATCGACAAGTGCAACAATAAGTGCATTTGGTACATTGGGATTTTCAGTTTCGCAAGGATTGATTTTTGTATTTTCATTTTTCTTCATTTTATATTCAGTTAGTTCGTTTTTAAAGACGCGTAAGAAAGAATTTGGCGTTTTAATGATGCAAGGTATGTCAATGAGACAGCTTAAGAAATTATTATTAATTGAAAATATGTTGATTGGACTTGGTTCAATTTGTATAGGGATTTTCATTGGACTCATATTTTCTAAACTAGTCTTATTGATAAGTGCAAGTGTATTAATGATTAATAATGGTTTACCTTTTTATATACCAGTGCGGGCTGTATTATTAACAGTTATCACATTTCTTTTCTTGTTTTTAATTGTTTCATTATTTACATTTAAAATGATAAAAGTAACGGAACTTGTGGAACTTATTCGAGCAGAGGAAAAGCCAAAACCTGAACCGAAATCTTCAGTTTTATTATCGCTACTTTCTTTAATTAGTATAGGATATGGATATTTTTCAGTATTTCGCTTCATACCAAGTACTAATTTTATTACGCTTGGAATAGGTGTGCTCCTAGTAATTATAGGAACGTATTTTTTATATACACAGTGTAGTGTTTATATATTGCACCTTGCTAAAAGGAGAGAAACTTTCTTTTTAAAGAGAACAAATATACTAACATTTTCAGAATTAATTTATCGTATGAAAGATAATGCAACAATGTTTTTTATAGTATCTATTATATCAGCAGTTGCTTTTACAGCAATTGGCACGACAGCTGCTCTTGGAAATAAAGATTTAGTAAGGATGACGAATCCGTATACATTACTATACATGGCTCCTGAAAACAACAAAATAGCGGATAAACATCTCTCTATTATAAAAAACCATCTGGCTGATGCTAATATTCCGTATCGAATGGCTTCATCTTCATATATATATACAGAAAGTAATGTATATGTAATGAAATTAAGTGAATATAACGAACTTGCGAGAGCACTAGGGTATCAACAAGAAACGATTGAAAAAGAAGATGAAATGTTATTAATTCCTGGAATGGTATCACAAAAACAAGAATTTAAAAATGGTGATTATAAGAAGAATATTGAAGTCATTCAAGGCGATTGGACAAAGACATTTCATGTGAAAAAAACTGTCGATAATTTAGTTTTGCCACATGATACGAAAGGGATATATATTGCTATTCAAGATCATGTATATGATGGAATTCCACTGAATAGTGGTCCAGATAATGAAGATATTATTCAATATCGTACTTACGGATTTGTTGTAGATGATTGGATAAAAACGAAAGAGGTTTCAAACCAATTAAATAATATATTTGATCAAGAACCTAGAGATATACATTTTGAATTTAGAGCACTAACAATAGAGTTGTTAAGTGCAAAACAAACGAATGGGTTATTACTTATGGCTAGTGTTTTAGTCGGAATCGTTTTCTTCACATTTGCTGCTAGTTTTATTTATTTCCGATTATATACTGATTTGAATCGTGATCAACAGCAGTATAAAATGATTTCGAAAATGGGGTTAAGTAAACGGGAGCTAAAGAAAGTTGTAACGAGACAGTTATTATTAATGTTTTTCTTACCAATTGTCGTTGCAGTAATACATACTGTAGTCGCTTATATGGCATTACAACAATTAGTCGATTTTTCTATTCTAAATAGCTCTATCGTCATTTTAATTTCATTTATATGTATACAAGTTTTATATTTCTTTATAACTCGTTGGCGTTATTTACAAAAGCTTCATAAGACAATGGAACAATAGAGAAAATCAGCAAGTAAGATTGCAGAAAAGCATGTAAAAAAACAATTTGAAGTTATGGAAGGAACTGTGATGAAAAAACAATTATCTATTTTCATATTAAGTATATTATTGTTATTAAGTGTAAGTGCATGCTCTAAAAACGAAAACAGATTTCCAGCTAACGGTGTGTTAATCATTGGAGATGAGAATCATACTGGAGCAATTATGAATCGTTATAAGGAAAACACGAAAGAACAGGAAGCTTTTGCAGTGAAAACAGGTAGATTTGACCAAAAAAGGGTTCTGATAATAAATGAATCTACTGCACAAGCGATGATGAATGCAAAGCTTTTTCGTAAACGTGATCAAGCATCCCTTTCTAAAACGTTAGATACGTTGCCGAATTTTCCAAAAGAAAGTTCCCTATTATTTATAAATGAAGAAGAAAAGAATATAAAAAGTATTGAAATAGAAGGAAACAAGATACCTGTTACATATGGTAGTGATGCTTGGCTTGGCAATAAACGTGACTATGGAGCACTATGGTATATCGTTGTGGCGAAAAATAGTGTGTATAAAGAAATAAAAGCAAATGAAACGAATATGCAACTTCTACACTTTAAAAAGTCATTAGGTGATGAAAACCCTAAAATATCGACAGATAATACGTTGATTA
Source organism: Bacillus sp. LH1 (assembly GCF_057924895.1). Taxonomy (NCBI): domain Bacteria; kingdom Bacillati; phylum Bacillota; class Bacilli; order Caryophanales; family Bacillaceae; genus Bacillus; species Bacillus sp. LH1. The sequence continues at coordinate 2,536,806 of NZ_CM175007.1, forward strand.
ATGAAAAAGTAAAAGTAAGAAAGTTAATTGAAGGTTATAGAGATGAGGTATCAATTCAGTTTGTAACGATTGGAGAAAAATCTTAAAAAAGAGCTCGAGGTTGATGGATACTTTATCAACCTCGAGCTCTTTTTAATACCGTTTAAATAACTTACATTACTTCATTTAATCGAGTCTCACTCGTTTCCTCAATCCCATTTGAATTTTGAACTGAATTATTTTGGGCTTCTTTTTCTTTACGAGCCTTTTGTAGCATTTCAAGTATAATCCATAAAGGAACACCTTTATCTTTTAGCATCTTCCATAAATCTAATTCATTAAATTTATGCTCAGGCTGTTTCATTTCTTTTTCAGATAAACGAATATCAAACTTGATAGGATCATTTATTTTCTTACTTTCAAGTTTAGTAGAAGAGATAGTATTATGCTCAAGATGAGATGGAGTTATTTTAGTAGGTTGAGACAATGTATGAATATTTGATCCGATTTGCATGATTTTTCCTCCTTTTCAAGCAATGAGATTAGTTTTCTTATGGTTTTTAAATCTTTTTAACATGAGGAAACTATATCTAATTATAAATCTAAATAAATAGATTTACAAGTTATATTGTAAAAAGTAAATATTTACTTGAATTAATATTTATCAACATTTGTATATGTTTTCTATATATACAAAGTATATAAAATACTTTACATTATGTTTAAGTTGTTAAATTATTCTGTTAATTAGTTAAAAAGAAAAATGTAAACGTTTTATTAGGGGGGAGAAAGTATGGGGAAGTTATTTTTAAAAATATGTTTTTTTGCATTAGTGACCGTATGTTCATTCGCAGCGAAAATATCATACGCTGAAGAGAGGCAACAAAATAATTATCCTATCATATTGGTGAATGGATTTGCTGGATGGGGTAGAGAAGAAATGCTTGGCGTAAAATATTGGGGTGGTGTTCATGATATACAGGAAGATTTGAAACGAAATGGTTATACGGTACATACCGCAGCTGTTGGACCTGTTTCTAGTAACTGGGATCGTGCATGTGAATTGTATGCACAAATTAGCGGTGGGACAGTAGACTATGGTGCAGTCCATGCTGAGAAACATGGACATAATCGTTTTGGCAGAACTTATAGTGGTTTTGCGCCGAATTGGAGTGAAACAAATAAAGTTCATTTAGTTGGACATAGCATGGGTGGACAAACGATTAGAACATTAGTACAGCTATTAAAAGAAGGTAGTTTTGAAGAAAAGAATTATGTGAAAAATCACCCAGACACCAAAATATCACCACTATTTGAAGGCGGAAAATCATATGTTCATAGTGTTACAACATTAGCAACCCCTCACAACGGTACAACACTTGCGGATGGTAGTCTTCTACTGCCGTTCGTTAAAGATTTACTCATTACAACTGCAAGCTTTGGGGGAAACAATAATTTATCATTATATGATTTTAAATTGGATCAATGGGGTATAAAGAAGAATGCTGGAGAGTCCTTTTTCCAATATAGTAATCGTATTCTAAATAGTTCACTTTGGAAAAATACAAAAGATATAAGTCAATGGGATTTAAGTACAGATGGTGCAAAGGAGTTAAATAATTGGGTAAAGACGCAACCAGATGTGTATTATTTATCATATAGTGGACATGCATCACAAGCAGCACCTATAACAGGTTTACATTTGCCTCATATAACGATGAATAAAGTGTTAATGGGAAATGCATTTTTCTTAGGTTCTTATGCGAGATATGAAGAAAACCGTCCGCTAGTTGATACTTCTTGGTGGCAAAATGATGGTGTAGTAAATACAAATTCTATGATTGCACCATCTTCTAATGTTACTGTAAATAATAATGAGTCATTACAGATTGGAAAATGGAATCATATCGAAACGAAAGCGAATTGGGACCATCTCGACATGGTAGGGTTAAGTGTTTCAGACTCGTTAGGTTTTTCTAGCATTCAAGAGTTTTATAGAACAATTGCTGAAAAGCTATCACGTTTACCGAAATAGGTAATAATAAAGCGCTCTCGATGGAATTCGAGAGCGCTTTATATTATATTGAAAGAGGGATTTGGTAGAAAAATATGGGGGGATATTATGAAAATTCAAGTTGTATTATCGGGATACGGAACAGTAGGTAGAGAGTTTATAAAATTATTAAATGAAAAATATTCATATATATATGAAACATATGGGATTCAATTAGTTGTAAGCGGCGTATTAGGGAGAAATATCGCAATACATAATGAAGAAGGCTTATCTCTTCATCATTTATTGATGTATGGTGGCGGTACCGCTGCAATTGAAAAATATTTAGAGTATCATCCGAAGGAACGTGCAACAACTAGCATAAGTGGTACTGTATTGGTAGAATCAACAGTTACAAATCTTAAAGATGGAAATCCAGGGAAACAATATATGAAACAAGCGATTGAAAAACAGATGGATATAGTAGCAATTTCTAAAGGTGCGCTCGTTACAAATTGGAGAGAAATAAATGAAGCAGCAAAAGGCGCAAATATACGAATTCGATATAGCGGTGCAACAGCCGCTGCACTACCGACACTAGATATCGGACAATTTAGTTTAGCCGGTTGCAGTATTGAAAAAATAGAAGGAATATTAAATGGAACAACTAATTATATTCTTACGAAAATGTATGAGGAAGATATGACGTTTGAAGAAGCATTGAAAGAAGCACAAAATAAAGGAATTGCTGAGACAAACCCTATATTAGATATAAGTGGTTCAGATAGTGCGTGTAAATTGTTACTTTTGACAAACAGCTTAATGGAAACAGAGAAAACACTTACTGATATACATATAAAAGGAATCGAGCACGTTACAAAACAGCAAATTCGAAATGCTAAGGAACAACATAAAATTATTAAATTAATAGCATCAATATATAAGGATGAGGGAGGCAATGTGAATTTAAATGTTGAACCGTGCCAAATAGAAAAAGATCATCCATTAGCAAAAGTAAATGGAACCGAAAAAGGAATTACGTTCTTTACAGATACGATGGGACAAGTTACTACAATTGGTGGGGCTTCTAATCCAAGAGGCGCTGCAGCTGCAGCTTTAAAAGATGTAATAAACTTATATCGAAAAGATTTGTAAGACCGTACCGCCCTTTATAAAAAATACATATGCCGTGGACCTTTTGAGAATGAAATAAATATGCAAAAATGATTGCAGGGGGTAAGAAATTGTTTAAGGATTTTAAAGTTGTTAAAGAACGTCCCGTTTATATTCAATTGAAAGATTATTTGAAGAAAATGATTATGAAAGGGCATTTGCTCGGGGATCAAAAAATCCCATCAACAAGGGAACTAAGTGAATTACTAAGTGTGAGTAGAAACACTGTACTCGCTGCTTATGCAGATTTAGAGCAAGAAGGACTCATTTATGCAGTTAAAGGAAAAGGGAACTTTGTTGCCAAGGTGGATATATCTAACACTTCGTCTGTTAAAATAGATTGGAAAAATAAACTTAATACAGTGACCGCATTAGCGGACGAATTAGATTTAATGAAACATGGTGTTCGTTGGGAAAAGGGAATGATTGTTTTTAATAGTATAGCCCCGGATGAGAAGCTATTTGATGTTGAAAATTTCAAAAGAGCTTTTCTTACTCGTATGTCCATTGAAGGGGACATCGTATTGAACTACGGATATGCAAAGGGATATAGACCGTTAATGAATTATTTACTTCATTACATGGAAATGAAAGGTGTAGACATTTCGAATAAAGATATTCTAATTACAAATGGATTTACAGAAGGATTGGATATTGTACTCTCTTCTTTATCAAAAAAATCCGGTCGTGTCATTTGTGAGAATCCAACTCACCATGCTGCACTTAAGCTTTTCCGTTTACATGGACTTGAAGTTCATGGGATTGATATGCATGAGGATGGTATTGATACGAATGCAGTTGAAAAAAGTTTGCGTGAAAAAGATTTTGAGTTTGCTTATTTAATTCCTTCTTATCATAATCCAACCGGTATTGTTACGAGTTCAGAGAAAAGAACGGAATTGATGAGGTTATTCTCAAAATACAACGTTCCTATTATAGAGGACGGATTTAATGAAGAATTACGTTATTCAGGTTCACATTTAGCTCCATTATTAACTTTTGCGGGAGCTGGCAATAATGTGATTTATATTAGTAGCTTTTCAAAGGTACTTTTCCCTGGTTTACGTGTAGGCTGGATTATTGCAGATAAAGAGCTGATTCATTATTTAGAAAGCGTAAAAAGAGCAAGAACGATTCACACATCTACGCTAGATCAAGCTGTTCTGTTTCAATATTTACATGAGGGATATTTTGAAAAATATTTAAAAAAGGCAAGATCTGTTTATAAGAAAAAATATGAGTTAGCTGTCGGGGCATGTAACCAGTACATTCCTTTTAAAAGAATGACTGGAGATGGTGGGCTGCATTTATTTATAGAGCTAGAAGAGCATATGAATGCCCGCACACTTTTACAAAAGTGTTATGAGAAAGGCGTTACGTTTTCACCTGGAGATGTTTTTTACTCTGATGGAGAAGGAGCAAACACTTTCCGATTAGGGTTTTCGCGCTTGAAAGAAGAAGAAATAGTTCGTGGAATTAAAATAATTGGTGATACATTAAAAAATGAAATTTGGAGTTGAGAAAATGAAAATCGGTGTTATTATGGGCGGGGTATCGTCTGAAAAACAAGTTTCAATTATGACGGGGAATGAAATGATTGCTCATTTAGATAAAAATAAGTATGAAATAGTTCCAATTACATTAAACGAAAAAATGGATTTAATTGAAAAAGCGAAAGACATTGACTTTGCATTGCTCGCATTACACGGAAAATACGGAGAAGATGGGACAGTTCAAGGAACACTGGAGAGTTTAGGGATTCCTTATAGCGGAAGTAATATGTTATCTAGCAGTATATGTATGGATAAAAATATTTCGAAAAAGATTTTACGTTATGAAGGTGTAGAAACACCAGATTGGATTGAACTTACAAAAATGGAGGATCTAAATCTTGATGAGTTAGATAAGTTAGGATTTCCATTAGTGGTAAAACCAAACTCTGGCGGATCGAGTGTCGGGGTGAAAATCGTTTACAATAAAAATGAACTGATCTCAATGCTAGAAACTGTATTCGAATGGGATTCTGAAGTAGTAATTGAGAAGTATATAAAAGGTGATGAAATTACATGTTCTATTCTGGATGGAAAACAGTTACCTATAGTTTCAATTCGACATGCAGCCGAGTTCTTTGATTACAATGCAAAATATGATGATACTAGTACGGTTGAGGAAGTTATCGAACTTCCAGCAGAAATTAAGGAACGTGTAAATAAAGCTTCACTGACTTGTTATAAAGCATTAAAATGTAGTGTTTATGCAAGAGTTGATATGATGGTGAAGGACGGAATTCCATATGTAATGGAAATTAATACATTACCAGGGATGACACAATCAAGTTTATTGCCAAAAAGTGCAGAAGCAGCGGGGATTAGTTATAGCAAACTATTAGATATGATTATTGAAACATCATTAAAAGTTAGAAATGAAGAAGGGTTTTAAGGAGATTATATAACGAATTCTTTTGACAGTTTCACGAAGTATGCTATGATGAATACATTATAAAAACAAAATATTCATCCACTAGGGGGGCCTTTTATAGGCTGAGATCAAATGTGATTTTGAGACTCTTAGTACCTGATCTGGTTAATGCCAGCGTAGGGAAGTGGGAAAGACGTTGCTATTTAATGAGTAAATAAATACTGTCAATTTCACTTTCTTTACGCCTGTAAAGAAAGTTTTTTTATTTTACAGCTTTAATAATTGTGGATAAATACTTATATTTTATACATTATTGGAGGGATTTAAATGACTTTTTCACAATCATTACGTAAAGAAGTAGATTCAATTTGGGAAGCGAGTTTTAACCATCCTTTTGTAAAAAAACTTGGTGAAGGAACGTTAGATTTAGCTAGTTTTCGTTATTATGTGCTTCAAGATTCGTATTATTTGAGTCATTTTGCTAGAGTACAAACTTTAGGAGCTGCAAAAGCTCTTGAATTAGAGACGACAGCTCGTATGGCACATCATGCTCAAAATACATATGAAGCAGAGTTATCTTTACATGAGAATTTTGCTAAAAAACTAGGGATAACGAAAGAAGAAAAAGATAATTTTATTCCTGCGCCAACTGCATATGCGTATACTTCACATATGTATCGTGCTGCGTATGAAGGGCATTTAGGAGATATCATTGCAGCAATTTTACCTTGCTATTGGTTGTATTATGAAATTGGCGAACGCTTAAAAGAGTGCCAGCCGGAAGAGCCAATTTATAACGAATGGATTTCTGCTTATGGATCTGATTGGTTCCGTACGCTAGTTGAAGAACAAATTACACGTTTAGATACTATCGCTGAAAAAGTAACAGAGGCAGACCGCAAACGTATGAAACAGCATTTTATTATTAGCAGTCAATATGAATATTCATTTTGGGAAATGGCTTATACATTAGAAAAGTGGCCAGTGGATACAGACGTAAAAGACGTAATTGGATAAAGAATAGAAGTAATGTTATAGATAGGTCTGGATCATACCTATCTATATATTTTTTCTTGTCAAATTTGCGTAAAGTTATTAGTGCTACGGATATGGCGAAATAGAATATCGATAATTTAGCTCATTTACTTGTCTACGCATTAACTGGATAAACTTCTGTCACATTTATTTTACAATTAAAGAACGTAAATGTTGGTGGTATGAAGTTAAATAAGAAAAGAAACCCGAGCTATTAGCTGTAACGGAGTTGTTTTTTCTTCGCAGGAATTCCTAAATTATCATGGAGTGTTGTTAATACGATATGCAAATATGCATATCGTATTTTTTTGAGTTCTTTATGTGTTAAAATTAGATATAAAGATATAAAAATATAAAGAAGCAAAAGCAGGAATATCCAATGAATTTTGAGAGGTGTTATATGTTTACAAATAAGAAATTAATTCGATTTGGTTTATCGTTGTTTGTATTTTTAGGGATAATTAATTTTACAATCAGCTATTTCCAAACATATCTTGAAACAGCAGCAGATATTAAATGGGTAATTCCAGAAATTTGGAAAACTATTTTGCTAGATGTTCCTCAAGGTATACTTGTTCTTTTAGGCGCAATTGCTTTATATGATTTCACAAAAGAGGCATCACAAAAAGACGCATCAATCTAAGTGTGTCTTTTTTCTATTAGGAATTTCATAGAGAGTTTTGCTGGAGAAATAGAATTCATATTTTTTAATTTTTATTTATCCCGCTATTTGCCAGGCAGTAAGCCCCCCACCTCAAAATTCAGCGGAAGCAAAGAAGTTAGGTAGGGGATGAACAAAACCCCACTGATTAAAGTTTCACTTTATAAAAATGAGCCCATAGCAAAAATAGGTATATGAACAAGGTGCATCATTTAGTGATAAGTCATACTTTGTTGGTGTACGTATTGAACTTAGTTTGTAGCGCTATTCCTACTTAGATGTAACGAACAGAAACATAGGGAAGCATCGATGAGGTTGTATTTTATAAACGGAGGTTATGAAAATGAATCAGTTTCAACAAGAACTACAAGCGCTAAGTCTTAATGATTACCGATCTGGAAATATTGTCTATTGGGACCAGCAAAACCAATATCCATATTACTATATTGAAGATGCTGCTCGTCGCTGTGGCGGTTGTGGTCGTTGTGGCGGTTGTGGTGGAGGTCGTTGTGGCGGATTTCGTTGTGGTGGATTCCGTTGTATTGGTTGCTTCGGTTGTTTTGGTTGCGGAAGTTGCGGAGGTTGTGGCGGCTGTGGTGGTTGCTCTAACTGTTTTGATGGTTTTACTGATACTACCGGTACTATTGTAACGTATGAATATTAATTACATTTATCCCATTATTTGCGGGCAATAAAATCTTCCTTAAAATTCAGAGAGAGCAAAGAGAAGTTAGGTGGCGGACTGTCCATAAAAGCCCGATTGGTGAGAGCTGATTAAAGCTTCACTTTATCAATTAAAAAACATTAGTTTTATATATGTACTTGCCGACAAAGAATATAGCCATTATTAATGGATATATTCAGTCATTCAAGTGAAAGAGTAACAATAAGATATATAGATGTAATTAACAGGTGATGGATAAAGCAATGACTAGATTTAAAATCTAATCATTGCTTTTTTCTTATGGTTTTATCATCAAATATCTGTCTGGTTTAGGGATTGATTTCTTCTAGCTAATGAATTTATTACAACTTTGTAAGGTTAATGTAATGTTAATCGATAGTAAATGAAGATGCTTGAGTGTAATTTAAATAAGATTAAAAAGTACTGTTTATCTATACAATAATCGGGTAAATAATATGTAATTAGGAAGTGTATGAATATGATTGAACTAAAATCTATTATCCATTCGTATAAACTAAAGAGAAAAATAGCTAAAGATTTATACGGAAAAAGAGATGAATTGACACTGTTATTAAATGAATTTAATAAAATGAAATGTACAGTAACATCTGAAAAGAAGAAAAACAATATATTATCTCGTTTGCAACTAATTTATCAAAATATGAAATTAGATAAGCAGTATCCTCTATCAGTTGCTTTTGATAGTAAATTATTGGAGCGATTAGAAAAAGAACCTCTACATACTATTGAGGATGGTGTAACATGTTTACATCTAATGTTAGATGTGAATTATGAGAAAATAAAACAATATGGTTCGAGTACAAGTAGGTCATTTGTTCCATTATCGCAGTCTTCTATTTGTCTTGCTGATTGTATTTGTTTAACAGGAGTTGTAGTAGGTTTACTAGGAGCAATTTCATTTGGGGGATTACTGTTATCTATATGTTCAATTACATAAAGGTTGATATTTGTAAAAAGGGCACCGAATTAAGGTGTTCTTTTTTGGTTTTTTTGTAAAGATATTGTAAATGATAAGTACAATGCATTAAGTATAATGTATAATTCGAATGTATTGAAATTCAAATATAATAGAGGTGTTATACATGATAATTACTTTGAATTTTTAAAAGAGTCGGTTTGATAATAATTTATGTAGATAAACAGTTTTTACGTTTTTTTTAAATACTTGGTTTAAATGGATTAGATTAAGTAACTATTGTTCTAGCTTTTTGATAATCAAGACAACTGAAGAAAGGAAGCAATCATTTTATGAAAAAATTAAGGCTGCTAACATTTGAAAATATAGTAGAACCCCTTTTAAATGAAAAGGTATCATTTATATACTTTCCTATTGAATGGCTGGACATCGTAGAGATACATTATAAGACATTTTTATTAACGAGTAAGTTGAAACGTTTGAATGAAAGATTGTATGATATGTTTTCGGATATATTGTTTATTCAGCATAACCCGTACGTATTAAATGAAAATACACCATGGATTGTATCGAAAGAACCTATTAGACCAGAGCAGCTCGATTATATTTTTCAAAGTTGGTATGAGATTATTCATGATTGGAAACCAAATAGATTAGTAGAACCACCAAAATATGAATGGCAATCCGATTTGATTTCTCATTTGCCAGTACTACATGATAATGAAACGTATTCTAAGTGGGTGCCCGCTTTAATCTCACATATTTTTTGTGAGCGTCCTATATATTTAGAAAATACAAATGCAGAAGAAATCTATTTTTCCCCTCTTAGATCACAAAATATTTGTGAGGCGATGTCAGGGCCGATAAAAGATGAAAAAACACAAGATTTTTTCTCCTATGTATATCGATTCGAATGCATAACCCGCGGTGGTGAGAACGCTCCATTATTAAATATTTCAATAGGGATTCGGAGATTTTATCAAGAATATAATCATCCAGATATTCCTTTACTTTTAAGACGAAAACGAGGCATGATATTGATTTCTACCTCAGAGTTTGCGTCAAATAATAAAAAAATACGGTTTGTAAAACTAAAAATACAACAAGCTACAACCGGCATGAAATGGATTAAGATATTTAGAAATTTAAAAGATGATTTTCAAATAGGGGGAGAGGTGGATTTAGACCATATTCTCCAATATCCGAAAGATTATATTGTAGGAGAAAATAAAAGGGTGTTATTTCCATACAATGAGAGAATTTATAAAGTTCAAGGTACTAAAATAGAACCGGGTATAACAGTAAAGGAAAGAGAGTATTTATTTAAAGAATTTCAGCGTAAATTCTCTTATTTCACAATACTTCCAGAATGTAAAAAGGTAGCAACAAATAACAAAAATGAATTATTTCCTTTATTTGCACCAAAAGGATTAGAGACATTAACATTAGAAGTTTGGTCTGAAAATATAGCGCTGGAAATAGAACAAGCATTACTTGATAGCGAAATTGTTTTGACTAAAGTTGGTGAAAATTCGTATGTATTGAATACAGATTTTCCAGTGTTATTAAAGATTGTGAGATACAATATTGAAAAGGTGTTACAAAATCCATATAAAATGCAATATTGCCAAAAATATAAAACAAATCTTGTAGATGATGTTAAGAAAGCTGTCTATACTACCGCGGGTAAGCGCAGTGATGCGACATTAGCATTAATCGCGATGAAGAATTGTGATGGACGCGAAAAAATTGATCCAAAACAAATCATTAGAGAGGGATTTGCACGAACAAACCGTATTTCAACATTTATTAATTTATTTATAGGACAAAATGTATCTCGTAAAACAATTGTAAATAGTATTTTTAGTCTATTAGAACAAAAAGGATTTTTGAGGCGTAGTTGGAATAAGATAAATTTACCTTGTACATATGTTAGTTTATCAATTGAACGAATATCGAAATTCGATTTCTTACCTATTTTTTCAAAAATAAAAGGAAAAGAAATTTTATATAAATTATATGGGAGTACAGAGTGGCAAACGATTGATTACGTATTATTAAATATAAATAAACATAATGCATTTTTACCACAACCATCAAAGAGAAATGATATGGGGGCTCTTTTTAAACAATATGTTTTCGAAACATTAATGGAAATTGTACAATATGCAAAAGACCAAAATGAACAAGTTTACTTCATTGTAGATGCAAATTTGAGAAAATATTGGATAAAAGAGTTACAAAATAAAGAAATTAATATAGATATTTTACCTGATATTGTTCCAGAGGTGTTAAAGGTTCCAAATTTAAATATTATTAGAATAAATACAGGTTTTGATGTACCAAGTTACGGTGTAATAGAATCTGATGATGCTCTAGATAGCATTGGCTTATATGCAGATCAAAAAGGGATGTATTATAGCACTGGTGAATATTCACTTAATTGTAGTGGGATTTTTCAACGATATATACTTGAAATTTTACCATTGGGTGTAAAACCTGTAGAAAGGGATTATATCGCTAAAATGATACATTACATGTGCTGTAATTCTAGTATGCTTTCGAAAAAGAATGTACACATGACATATTCCGTACATATGGAAAAGGTAATGAAGACTTATATTACTGACATAGATGCAAGAGAGTTTAAAGAATTTGATGATGAATTGGATGTAGATGTAGTAAAGGTAGAAAAGAAAGATTCAATTACTCTACTTTAAATACTAGTAAACAAATCCTGCTCGTTATATCGATTAGGATTTGTCATTTTTTTATGTAAATAAGGATATCCTTTGTCAAGTATCTTTTCGTTTACATATTTACTTTATGTGCAGACAGGATTAATATGTTTTTTAGAAATACAAAAACTATTTCATATGGAAAAAGATTTTTATTAATTGAAAAAAATTGAAAGGAATGGGGAATTGTGAAGAAATTAGATGTGCTCTTAATGCTATTGAGCGGCCTCTTTCCAATTGCAGGACTTACAAAGCAAATCCCTCTAGAACAATCTATATATATTGGAGGGCTTTTATTTTTTACTAGTTTCGGTAGTTATTTTGCTAAAAAGATGTATTCACGTATATGCAGTTGGATAGCGTATGCGCCATTTATAACACTACTGTTAGTTATTTGGCATCAAGATATTTCAACAAGTTCAATCATAGCAAATGCGAAAATTGCTGCATGTGTCGCGTTAATTCCATGTTTATTCCGTTTTCGTACATATGGACTTACTTTGGGCTTATTCTCATTATGGGCCGCTTTACTATGGGATATAAAAGAAGTACAGTCGTTAGTCATACTTGAACGCATAACGAGTTTAATGACAAGCCATTATGTATATATATTACTATTAATTGGAGGACTTGTATTAGGAGGATTACTTGCGATGTTCATTCACCGCAAAGAGAAAGATAATCAAGAAAATATAAATCTACTTGGACCAAAAAAGAAACGCAAAAGATTATCAATTAAGATTCGACTTCCAAGATTGCCGAAATTAAAGATGAAACTATTTAAGTTTGGTGGGAAAGAATCTAAAAGTAAAATGCCAGAAAAGATCCATGAGTATAAGTACGAAGAACCAGTTGCAACATATGAAATGACAGAGCAAATAGATCCATACAAAGAAAATGCAGTTCAAGGTCAAACAAGGATGGAACGCCGAAGAAATAGGTATAATGCATAATGAGGTTTAATAACCCCGTAATGACTTATCTTAATATTGATAAATCATTACGGTTTTTTTATGTAATGAAATGAAGGTTGCTAATGTGGGGGAACAGCATATTTTATAGGTGGGAACCAAAATGAAATAAGGGGAGGATAAAATGCTTATCATTACATATATATCTGCTTGTATATTATTCTTAGTTAGTTTTTCACATGTATATTGGGCTTTCGGAGGTAATTGGGGGACAAATAGTGTTATTCCAACTAAAGCAGGGGAAAAGGCGTTTACACCTCGTGCCGGAATGACATTGGTCATTGCATTATTATTAAGTATGGCAGCAATAATTTTGTTGCAACAAGCAAATATTGTTCATTTTGCAGTTCCTAATGTTATTATTCAAGTCGGTTCCTGGATTTGTATGATCGTCTTTTCTATTAGAGTAATTGGTGAATTTAACTATTTTGGTATCTTTAAACGACAAAAAGATACGCACTTTGCAAGAATGGATACCGGTTTATATATTCCACTTTGTGCATTTTTATCTTTATCTTTCTTATTAGCAATAATTTTGTGAGTGAATAATAGTAGTTTCCGTTCTCAAAATATATATAAACGTGAGAAATCTAAGAGTAAATAAAAAGGATGTAAGCGCCTTCTTGTCGAAATGTAAATTATTATGAAAGGCGGTGACACTATGAAGTATGTAAAAGTTAGTATGAATGGTGGAAGTGAACATAAATTCTCAATGACTTTAGATCGGTTTGAAGAACTTATTACTACAGAGAATGGGATATTAGAAAATAAATTAGTATGTATTGAAAATGTAATGATTAATCCTACTAATATATCTTCTGTAGTTGAAAAAATTGGTGTACCGGCTAAGTTTATGGAAGCTTAAAATCTTTAGATAAAAAACATCCATTGAGGATGTTTTTTAATTTATAAATATGAAATTGTGCAGTGAAATTTTGAGTAGATTTTTTAGCAATGACTGTGCATATATTAAGTACCTGAACATGGTGCTTAATACATGCACGAAATAATAAGTACAAGCATATATTATGTAGTAGGACAAGATCTTCGTGTCCTACTTAATACTCAGAAAAAACCTCTAATCACATAAGAGCAGCTAATTGCAGGGTGCTCTTATTTTTTATGAAAATCTACTATGAGCCTTATTTTATAGTAGGATGCAATAATAAAGGGCTATTTTGAAATAGTGTTTTTTAGCCTTTAATTTTAAATTTATCTTTAACGTTAATAAATATTAAAAATAATATGATAGCAGAAATTAAGTTAGATAAGTAGAAATTTTGATGAAACAGTAGTTCAAAGATGACATCGAAAGTAACGAATAAGGCAATAGCAGGTAGTATGCAAATAAATATAAATCTCCAATTTTTTAAGTAATGTTTATAATTTGTAAGTACTTTATCCATAAATATAGCTCCTATATTTTTGTTTTTATATAATTATACATTTAGATACAAGGATTTTCAAAGTAAAAATATTTAGCAATTCAAAAATATAAGGAGAGCTTTTGTTGAAAATCCAGATTGCTGTAGTAATCTGGATTTGACTTTAAAGAACTATACTAAAATGATACACTATAATCTACGTTATTTTTGAAATGAATAGAGGGATTTGTGTGATAGATAAAATTAAAAATGCTGTAGAGGATATGTACGAAGATGAGGCTAAAGATTTACTTCAAAGTATTCTCATACAGTTAAACTTATTAGAAGAAAACTATAGTGAAGATACAATTAAAAATTTGATGGATATTCCGAAACAATTAACAAGTAATCCTACTTATAAAAGGAATGTAAAAGAAAGTACGCACGTACATATTGCTTTTGATGATTCAACGGCTGGTTGCTTAAAATATATGTTAAGTCAAGAAGAATTATTTGAAGAGAGTGTTGTTGCTTTTTCGGAATTTTTTTCAATTGGACCGATATATAGGTTGCATACGAATGAGGGGCAACTAGCAAGACAGGAGTGGTTAATAAATAACTTAACTGCTTATGATAGTTATTTTGAAGAAGAATATTTATCAAGATTTATAGCAACTATAGAAGAACTACATACTATTCCTGTTGAAACACCTATTACAATTTGGAAGGCTGATAATGCACATGAACATGTAGGCCTAAGTTTTGTAATAGCACAATTAAAGGATAAGAAAAACATTCGAGTTATTAATACGTCTGAAGCAAGTAGAGAAATATTAAAACAAGAGTATGATATTCGTGGAACGGGAGAATTACCACCTGAAAGTTTAGCTCTATTCCAAAAAAGTTTTATAAAGTTACCTTATTTAACTGAAGAGAAGCGAATGAAGTTTGAACATGAGTGGGATAGATTATCGGAAAGCATAGAATGTTTAAGAGTGTGGAAAGAAAATGAAGTGCATTTTGTACAAGAAGATTATTTTGATCAATTTATAATTGAATGCGCGAAAAGTGTGGGTGCTGATCGAGAGTTCCTCAAAGCTCCTAGAGTAATTGGTGAAGCACTTGGTCTTGTTGAACAATTGGTTGGAGATACATTCTTAGAATATCGCTTGAAACAATTAATTAAACAAGAAGTATTTGAATTTGAAGGTTCGTTAGATGAAATGCGTTTTTATAGTGTGAAGTTAAGGAAATAATAAACACATTCTATTTTTGAAAGGCTCGTATTTTTAATAATACGAGCTTTTTAAGTTGAATTTGGGCTATACATAAGCTTCCTAGAGAGGGCATATCACATATGAATGATAAAGGTAATGAATGAAAAGAAGGTGATTTGTTAATATGTATAACCAACAAAATTATCCATATGATCAAGCGATGTATTATAATCCACAAAACTACGGGTATGAACCTACAAATGAAGTGAGAGATATTGAACAAGAAGATTACAGACCAGATGATGCGGAGGATGCTCCAACGTCACCACCACCGTCACAAGCGCCATCGTTACCGTCTACATTTGCTTCTCCAGCACAACCAGGCAATATGAAATCATGGATGTGTAACTGTTTAGGAAGATGGGGCTATTTACGTTTACATCGTCCTGGACCTTTTGGAAGGGATTTATGGTTCTTTCCGACTGAAGTGAGAAGAAACGGAGTATCAGGTTACACTTGGCAAGGTGGTCGTCGTCGTAAAGTAAGTTATCGCTATCAACAAATTAGTAATTTTATGTGCTTCGCATAAAGAGAGGTGGGAAAGTGAAACGATTTTACTTTCTCACTTTTTTATTTTTCAATATACGAAGTAAGATTTTGATTAAAAATTTACAATTTTCACGTTTTTATTAGAGTATAATGCATATGTTGGTTGGTTTTCAAAAACAAATGAGAGTGAGGGAATACAATGTCAATGAAAAACAAAGTTGGGTTAAGCATAGAGGATGGCATTAATTTAGCTTCAGCTCAGTTTAAAGAAGATGCGTATGAAATTTATAAAGAATCGCGAAAAAAACAACCTATATTATTTGTAAACCAAGTTGAAATCGGTAAAGAATGGCTCATTACTAGATATGAAGATGCTCTGCCACTTTTAAAAGATAATCGTTTAAAAAAAGATTGGACAAATGTGTTTTCTCAAGATATAAAGAACATGTATCTTTCCGTTGATAATAGTGACCACTTAACAACACATATGCTAAATTCAGATCCACCTAACCACAGTCGTTTACGATCTTTAGTTCAAAAAGCTTTTACACCGAAGATGATTGCACAATTAGACGGAAGAATTCAGAGAATAGCAGATGATTTGATAAGTGATATAGAGCGAAAAGGTACATTAAATCTTGTGGATGATTATTCATTTCCATTACCAATTATTGTAATAAGCGAGATGCTCGGTATTCCAAAAGAAGATCAAGCGAAATTTAGGATTTGGTCTCATGCTGTTATTGCATCACCAGAAACACCTGAAGAAATAAAAGAGACTGAAAAACAACTATCTGAATTTATTACATATCTTCAATATTTAGTTGATATTAAAAGAAAAGAGCCAAAAGAAGACTTGGTGAGTGCTTTAATACTTGCAGAGAGTGAAGGGCATAAACTTAGCGCTCGGGAACTATATTCAATGATAATGCTATTAATTGTCGCAGGACATGAGACGACAGTGAATTTAATTACAAATACGGTATTAGCACTTCTTGAAAATCCAAATCAATTACAGTTATTAAAAGATAATCCAAAACTAATTGATTCGGCTATTGAGGAAGGATTGCGTTATTATTCTCCAGTTGAGGTTACAACTGCAAGATGGGCAGCGGAACCTTTTCAAATTCACCATCAAACAATACAGAAAGGAGATATGGTTATTATTGCATTGGCTTCAGCGAACCGTGATGAAACAGTATTTGAAAATCCAGAAATATTTGATATTACACGGGAGAACAACCGTCACATTGCCTTTGGTCATGGTAGTCATTTCTGCTTAGGAGCTCCACTTGCGAGGTTAGAAGCAAAGATTGCTATTACTACTTTGTTTAATCGAATGCCTGAACTACAAATAAAAGGGAATCGTGAAGAAATTAAATGGCAAGGTAACTATTTAATGCGTTCTTTAGAGGAATTACCTTTAACTTTCTAGAATAGTTAAAAGGAGACATGCATACATCGAAAATGATTTACATAGAGTATGTATGTGTTATTTAAATTCGAAACGGAAGGGTGAAGACATCCCAATGATCAACTAATTCTATTTGTAAGAGATCTTCGTTAAAAAACGAAATATTCTTCTGAATAGGGTTAGTCTGTACATTTATAGAAAAGGGATGTATTTCGCTCTGCGAATATATAGTCTTTTTATATGATTTGTGCTGCCTCCTGTTCAGAACATGAAATAGGAGGCTTTTTTATGTCGACAAATGTAGTAACGAAACAAAACAATGGGGTATCACAAGTATTAAAAAATCGGTTTGTACAAGGGATTTTAGCATCAGCATTATTTTTACAAATAGGAATATGGGTTCGAAACTTTGCGGTATTACTATATGTAATGGAAATGACAAAAGGTGATGCTTTTGCTATTTCTATGATTTCAGTTGCTGAATTCGCTCCAATTTTTATTTTTTCATTTATTGGCGGTACCTTTGCTGATAGGTGGAAGCCAAAGAAGACAATGATATGGTGTGAAACGTTAAGTTCCATTTCAGTATTCGCTGTATTAATTACGCTTATGTTTGGAACGTGGAAAATTGTGTTTTTTGTGACACTCATCTCTGCAATCCTTTCACAGTTTTCACAACCATCTGGAATGAAGTTGTTTAAACAACATTTATCAACGGAACAAATTCAATTAGCGATGTCTATATATCAAACGATATTTGCAATATTTATGGTATTAGGACCAATTCTAGGGACATTTATCTTTCATAGTTTTGGAATTTATATTTCAATCATCATAACAGGAATCTCGTTTTTACTTGCGGCAGTTGTATTGTTATTTCTTCCGAAAGATCTTGAAAACGACGTAGAAAAGAAAGATATCACTCTGCTGCAGGAGATGAAGGATGGTATTAAGTATGTCAAAAAGAAAAAAGCATTAACTTTGCTAGGGCTTTGCTTTATGGCTGCAGGACTAGGTATAGGATTAATTCAACCATTAGGTATATTTATTGTGACTGAGCAGCTAGGATTATCAAAAGAGAGTTTACAGTGGCTACTAACAGTAAATGGTGCGGGAATGATTGTTGGCGGAGCATTAGCAATGGTATTTGCGAAAAACGTTGCTCCGCAAAAGATGTTAATTATCGGTATGCTTGGTCAAGCAATTGGTATTGGCATTATAGGATATTCTACAAATTTATGGGTGACACTTACAGCTCAGCTTTTTAGTGGCTTAGCTCTTCCTTGTATCCAAATTGGTATTAATACGCTTATTATTCAAAATAGCGATACCGATTTTATAGGTCGTGTAAATGGTATTTTAAGTCCGCTATTTACCGGTTCAATGGTAGTAACGATGAGTATAGCTGGCTCATTAAAAGAGATGTTTTCATTAAGTATGATGTATGAAGGGACGGCTTTACTTTTTATAATTGGATTATTGTTTATTTTACCTATATACAATTTAAAGCCAGTAATAGCGGTAGAAAGTGAAATAAGTGGTAAAGGAAGTGCTGTACAAAATGAATCCTAATCCAAATATTAAATACCCTATTGAAGGAAATCAAAACGTTCAATTTATAAAAAATACAATAACAAAACCTAATATACTTGTTGGTGACTATTCTTATTATGATGCGAAAGATGGAGAAACATTTGAAAATCGAGTATTATATCATTATGAATTTCTTGGGGATCGCCTTACTATTGGAAAGTTTTGTTGTATTGCATCTGGAGTTAACTTTATTATGAACGGAGCGAATCATCGGATGGATGGATTTTCGGCATATCCATTTAATATCTTTGGAAATGGGTGGGAGAAGTATACACCTAGTTTGTCTGATTTACCTTACAAAGGCGATACAGTTATAGGAAATGACGTTTGGATTGGTATGGACACAACTATTATGCCCGGAATAAAAATAGGAGATGGTGCAATCATTGCAGCTAAATCTGTTGTGACTAGAGACGTCGCACCATATACAATTGTTGGTGGAAATCCAGCAAATAAAATAAAAGAGAGATTTTCAAATGAAATAATAGAAGAATTATTACAAATTCAATGGTGGCATTTTGACATTGAAAAAATAACTGAAAATATAGATGTGATTGTACGAGGAGATATTGAACCATTAAGAAAGCTAAAAAGGGAATAAAAAATGCATGACAAAGAGTATCATACCTCCGAATTTTGTTAATGATAATAGAACAAGGAGGTGTGATACTATGGCACAAGACGTTTTATGTGAAGTAAATAACTGTAAATTTTGGGCGAACGGTAATAAATGTAGTGCAGAGGCAATTTACGTAGTAAGTCATAAAGGTAAACATGCATCTACAACGGAAGAAACAGATTGCAAAACTTTCGATCCAGAAGTGTAAATGTTTGAAGGGTAGCCAAATCGTGGTTGCCCTTTTATTAATTATAGTATTGATAATAAATATCATTTTCATTCATTATTTTTAACTTTTCTTGTTATTTTTTCATATTTTTTCATAAGTGATGTAATCCAACTCAATTCATGTTCAATTCGTGATTTACTAAATTCAATGACTTCAGTAATAACCGATGGGGAAATTGTAACCTTTTCATTAGGTTTACTAGCGGCTGGGAATGAAACCACTACAAATTTAATTATTAATAGCTTTTATTGCTTTTTAGTAGATTCACCTGGAATTTATGAAGAGTTAAGAAAAGAACCTAACTTAATTTTAAAAGCGATTGAGGAAGTATTACGCTATCGCTTTCCTGTTACATTGACCCGGAGGATTACAGCCCTTTCCGAACGGGAAAGCCCATCGCCTTTAGGCATGGGATGAAAGTGAGGTTGGATACGGAGTACCACTAAAAATCGCTAAGTTTGTGGTACTTTAAGTATCCAAAATATTGGTATCTTTTGTGGTGTAGTTTAAAAGTAAAACTGATACAATGTGAATATGATAAATGATTATAGAAGAACCAAAACAACTGTGTCATTAATTAACTACCATTTTGTGTTTTGCCCGCGATACAGAAGAAAAATTTTTCTTAACACAAAAGTAGAAGAACGTTTCAAAGAGTTGGTTCAAGAAATATGCGGAGAAATGGATGTTGCTATTGTCGCAATGGAATGCGACAAAGACCACGTTCACTTGTTCTTAAATACACTACCAACACTTAGTCCTGCTGACACAATGGCGAAAATTAAAGGAGTGACATCGAAGCGTTTGAGAGGAGAGTTTCCTCATCTTCAACACTTGCCAAGTCTATGGACACGTTCCTATTTTGTTTCTACTGCTGGAAATGTATCGACTGAGACAATTAAACAGTGTGTTGAAAATCAAAAGACGAGGGCGTGAAAATTGTGTCACAAACAATCACAGTCAAAGTTAAATTGCTTCCAACAAAAGAACAAATTCAGTTATTGGAACAAAGTAGCTATGAGTATATCAAAGTCATTAATACACTTGTATCTGAAATGGCTGAAGCGAAGAAGAGCACTAAGAAAAGTACAAAAGATGTTGAAGCGAATCTTCCAAGCGCAGTGAAGAACCAAGCAATTAAAGACGCTAAAAGTGTGTTTTCTACAAAGGTGAAAAAAAGTAAATACAAAGTTATTCCGATTCTAAAGAGACCTGTTTGTGTATGGAACAATCAAAACTATTCGTTTGACTTCACGCACATTTCAGTTCCACTCATGGTAAATGGAAAATCCACTCGCTTAAAGGTTCGTGCTTTATTAACTGATAAATATAATCGCAATTTTAATTTGTTAACACACAAGTTAGGTACACTTCGTATCACGAAGAAATCTAATAAGTGGATTGCTCAAATATCTGTCACAATTCCTACAAATGAAAAAACAGGAACGAAGATTTTAGGGGTAGATTTAGGTCTTAAAGTCCCTGCGGTAGCCATCACAGACGATGAGAAAGTTCGTTTCTTCGGCAATGGTAGACAAAACAAATATATGAAACGTAAGTTTCGTAGTGTTCGTAAGAAGTTAGGTGAAAATAAGAAATTAAATGCCATTCGACAACTTGATGATAAAGAACAAAGATGGATGCAAGACCAAGACCACAAAGTAAGTCGTGAAATCATTGACTTTGCAACTGATAATAACATTTCTGTTATTCGTTTAGAACAACTAACGAATATTAGACAGACGGCAAGAACAAGCCGTAAAAACGAGAAAAATCTACACACTTGGTCATTCTATCGTTTAGCACAATTCATTGAATACAAAGCGAATTTAGTTGGTATTAAGGTAGAATATGTGAACCCTGCTTATACAAGTCAAACATGTCCGAAATGTTCTGAAAAGAACAAAGCACCAGACAGAAAATACAAGTGCCGATGTGGATTTGAGAAACATCGTGATATTGTTGGGGCGATGAATATTCGCTACGCAACTGTGATTGATGGTAACAGTCAATCAGCCTAAGATGCTATACGCACTGTCTTAGGAGGGGCAATGAGATGCCCTCATCTTGAAGTCTGTTCAAAACAGAAATGGACTGCGAACGTTTAGTCATTCAAGAATCCCACCCGTCAATCCGTAAGGATTAGGGCTTGCGACTTTAGTCGTGGGAGTCTCAAAGAGGATACAAATATATTTGGTCCTTTCATGAAAAAGAATCAGATGATTGTTGCGTGGGTTAGTGCAGCGAATTTAGATGAGAAAAAATTTTCACAAGCCTCTCAATTTAATGTACATCGAACAGGAAATGAAAAGCATTTAACCTTTGGGAAAGGTCCTCACTTTTGCTTAGGAGCACCACTTGCACGTTTAGAAGCTGAGATTGCATTAACTACCTTTATAAATGCTTTTGAAAAAATAGAGCTATCTCCATCTTTCTGTTTAGAAAAATGTATATTGGAAAATGAACAAACATTAAAATACTTACCTATTCGATTGAAAGCCAAATAAAAATCTTAACAAGGTGCATACATTTGCATCTTGTTTTTTTGTTTCTCAATTGTGAGTTTTCGGCAATTACCTTAATATGGAATTGTATAAAACGTAGAGGAGGATTCTTATGTTGACTTGTAATGGAAGTAAATCATTTCAAAAGTTTATTAAAGGTGTTACAAATCTTATGGAAAACGGTTTATTTGAAGAAGAAATAGTGTGTGGCATTGAAAAGTTACTAGAAGAACTTTTAGAAAAGAAAACATGGCTTCCGTTAGATAAACAGAAGGCCAATTTGACTCAATATGCACGACATTTATTGTATGAAGATCCGCTCAAACGTTTTGAAGTACTAGCTCTCGTATGGAAAGATGGACAATCTACACCTTTACATGACCATGACGGCACATGGGGAGTAGAAGGCGTTTTTTCAGGAAGGATTATGGTGAAGAACTTTATACAAACGAAACAACTTGGAAATTCACTTGTTTATTTAACACATACAGGAAATCTTTATTTGGGAGAAGGAGAAACAGATAAAGTAATTCCACCAGCGGATTGTCATATTCTTGAAATTAGTAAAAATGAAAGCGTTATTACGATTCATGTCTATGGAAAACGGCTAGAAAAGTTTAAAGTATATATCCCAACTGAAGAAAAAAATGTGTACATGTGTGAGACAAAATACATTAGTTATAATTCATAGTTTAAAATCCAAAGCTTTTTTAAAAGGAAAAGCTTTGGATTTTATTTTTAATTATTTCTTGACCTGAAACGCTTTTCATAAATTATAAATAAGAAGTACCTCACGAGGATTGTATGAAAACGATACCTAATAATTAATTAGAACTCGTGTATTTATAGAAAGTGGTGAAGAAATAATGAAATTAATCGCAATTGATTTAGATGGAACTCTTCTTTCGGGGAATAAAATGATAAGTAAAGAAAATGCAGAAGCAATTCGAACATGTCAAGAAGCTGGCCATGTTGTAGCAATTTGTACAGGACGTTCTATTGTTGACATTGAGCGATTATTGTTAGAAGTTAATTTAGAGTGTCCAATCATTGCGGAAAATGGGGCTCTTATATATAAAGATAAAAAAATGATGAAGAGATATCCGATTCAAAATATGCAGGCACTTGAAATTGTAGAATATCTTGAAGAGAATGGTTTATATTATCAGCTTTATACTGATAAAGGTGTGTATGTACCGGATTATGGAGTAGAGAGTGTACGTAATGAAATTGAGTATGTGAAGAATTCAAAAGAAAATTTCGACTTGAAAGAGTTAGAAACAATCGCAGCATTATATCTTGAGCATACAGCGTTTCATAGTGCGGAAAGTTGTAAACCAATTGTAGAAACAGATATACATGTGCATAAACTATTACCATTTTCTTATGATATTGAGAAATTAAAAAAACTAAAAGAAACATTTCTTGATAATACAGATTTAGCAATTACATCTTCATATTGGCACAATTTAGAGATTAATCATCGAGATGCTCAAAAAGGGAATGGATTATATACTTTAGCAGAACATCTTAATATTCCGGTTGAAAATACTGTAGCGATAGGTGATGGCCTAAACGATGTTTCTATGATGGAAAAAGCGAACATATCAATTGCAATGGGAAATGCAGTTGAAGAAATAAAAGCAATGTGTAAATACGAAACGTTATCAAATGAAGAACATGGTGTGGCACATGCTTTATATAAATATGTAATGTAAATAAAAAAGAAAAAAGAATCCAAATGGATTCTTTTTTCTTTTTTATTAGGGGTAAGGTATTCTATGAGATTCATAGAAGCCTTATTACATTTTATTATATAGAATATATTGGAATAAATGTTTATATTTTTCATAAAAATTGTGAATATTTTATGAACTTTATACTTATTGCATGTTTATACCGCTATTAGTAACGTGTATGACTCTCGAGTAAAAATTCAGTGAATGTAAGAAGGAATTCAAGTTATCTAGATAATAAGTGAGGAATCAACGAAATATATACTAATTAAAGGTATATTCAGTATATATATTCTTTTCTTGTTTTAATTGAAAAATAAAATTTGTTCGAATAATTATTCTACAGCTATATACCTACACTAGCTTTCTTCGTATAATGGAGAAGTATGAATTTTAGATTTGTATTAATTTTACATATTGAGGTGAAAAAGGAATGAATTCGCGGCTAATGGAACTTATTGATGTGAGTACAATAGAAACCATGGCAGAACAATTTTATAAATTAACTAACATATCACATCAACTTCTTGATGCTGAAAAAGAGTGTGTTTTTTCATTCGGAATGAATGAGATAAAAAAGAGTAAACTTCCAAAGATTGAAATCCCCATTTTCTTATACAATCAACATTTAGGATCTTTTGTTGTATGGTCCAAAAAAAGTGAAATTTTCAGTTGTCAAAAATACTTTGAAATGCTCTCAAGTTTAATTTTAGATGGTGCAATAAAAGTATTTCAAAGTAAAAATACAACGTTGCTTTCTCGGAAAGAAGAGGAACTACATACGATTTTACAAAACATGCCTGTTATGGTCGATGCGCTTGATTATAATGGAGATTTTGTTTTGTGGAATCGAGAATGCGAAATTGTAACAGGTTATACCGCTGAAGAAATAATTGGAAATCCCAATGCACTGCAATTATTGTATCCTGATCATAATTATCGCCATCAAATACAAAAGAAATTTTTAACTTGTGGAAAAAATTTCAGAGATTGGGAAATGCACTTAACATGTAAAAATGGTGAAATCAAAACAATAATGTGGTCGAATATATCAGAACAGTTTCCTGTAACAGGATATAGTTATTGGGCTGTTGGTGTAGATATTACACATTTAAAAGCGATAGAAGAGCAGTTAAAACAACAAACATCTGAACTGGAATTAATTTTTAAAGCTTTACCAGATTTATGTTTCTTAACAGAAGATGATGGCACAATTATAGATTACAAGGCAGGATCTCCTACAAAGTTTTACGTACCCGCAGAAGCTTTTATGGGAAAAAAGTTTTACGAAGTATTACCAACGTCAGTAGCACAGCAGTTTCAGGAAGCCATTAATCAAGTGAAGGAAAAAGGAACGAATGTAATTGTAGAATATCCACTCACACTTAATGGAAGTATTGATTTCTTTGAGGCTAGGTGCTTACCATTATTACATGATAAAATTATGATTATTGTACGCGACATTACAGAGCGAAAAAAAACAGAAGAATTGCTAAATAAATCAGATACGCTTGCAGCAATTGGTCAATTAGCAGCTGGCGTGGCTCATGAAGTAAGAAATCCTTTAACTGTAATTAAAGGTTTTATACAGTTATTTCAAATTAATAAAGAAGATCAAGAAAGATATTTTGATCTTATGCTTTCTGAAATTGAAAGGATAGAAGCAATCCTGCAAGAATTTCTATCAATCGCTAAAACAGATGAGATAAATACAGAAAAGAAAAATATTTATCGAATTTTTAAAAATGTCGTATCGTTAATGAATACAAAAGCAATTATGAAAAATATTCAAGTTGAACTATTTACGGATGACAAAGATATAATTATTGAATGCTCAGAAAATCAATTGAAACAAGTATTTATTAATATTTTGCAAAATTCAATCGAAGCTATGCCAAATGGTGGGGAAATTTCAATTCACATAAAAGAAATAAATGATGATGGTGTCATCATTCATGTAATAGATGAAGGAATAGGAATACCTGAAGAAAGAATTAAGAGATTAGGTGAACCTTTTTATAGTACGAAAGAAAAAGGGACTGGTATTGGATTAATGTTAAGTTATAAAATTATTGAAAGTCATCAAGGGACAATTAGTATCATGAGCGAGGTTGGTGTCGGGACAACAGTAACTATTTACTTACCGAAAGTACTAAGTAAACAATCTCTTTCTAATTGTGACGACAAATGTATAGCAATACGCACTAGTAGTAATTCTTAAATCAATTAATACCCAATAACAAAGCGATTAGTGAAAACTAAGCTTTTTGTTATTGGGTATTTTTTATATTTAATTTAGTAAACTTTACCTTTTCTTTACCTTTGTTTTAATTTCTATTAAGTTTTAAACATTATATTAATATTTGTACAAAGCAATGTATAGAAATTGTACATTACTTTTAATATAGAAATGTGATTATTATTTGAAATATTGTAAGGAGGAGATTATGACAAGGTGAAAAAGCAAGAGAAGAAAAGTGGTAGAGTAGTACCTCTCCGGTTAAATATTTTATTCCTTTGTGTATTTTTATTATTTTCTGGCATTATTATTCAGTTAGGGAAAGTGCAAATTTTTGATGGAGAAACATATAAAAATGAAGTAGAAAAGAGAGAAAATGCAACCGTGGGCCTTTCTGTACCACGTGGGAAAATATTTGATCGTGAAGGAAATCCAGTAGTTGATAATAAGTCTTTACGTACGATTACATATACAAAGGTGAAAGGTGTAAAACAAGAAGAAATATTAAAATCAGCAAGACAACTTGCAGATATTATTGAAATGCCACAAGAAGATATAGATAAGTTAACTGAGACTGATAAGAAAGACTTTTGGATGCAATTAAATCCAGAACTTGCTCAAGACTTAGTATCAAAAACAGAAATAGATAAGTTCAGAGATAAGGATATTACCGGAAAAGAGCTAGACAAAAAAATAGAAGATTTAAAAAGGAAACGCGTTACAGATAAAAATCTTCAAGAACTAACGGCTAAAGATATAGAAGTGTTAGCTATTAAAAGTAAAATGACCTCAGGTTTTCAAATGGCACCTCAAATTATTAAAAAGGACGTTAGTGAACAGGAATATGCGGTGATTAGTGAAAATTTAGCGAACCTTCCAGGAGTAGACGCATCAGTTGATTGGGAGAGAATCTATGTAAATGATGGATTATTCCGTTCTGTCCTTGGTAACGTTTCAAATGCTGATGAAGGATTGCCACGTGAACGATTAGATTATTATTTAGTGCGTGATTATAGCCGAAATGATAGGGTCGGCAAAAGTTATATCGAACAGCAATACGAAGATGTACTTCATGGTACAAAAAAAGAAGTAAGAAGCATTGCTGATAAACAAGGAAATACTATTAGAACGGAAACGGTTTCGGAAGGGAAAAGCGGTAAAAATTTAACTTTAACAATAGATATGGAATTGCAAAAAAAAGTAGAGGAGAGCATAGAAAAAATATTAAAACAATATAAAGGATCAGAATCAATGTTAGACCGTGCTTTCGTAGTGATGATGAATCCGAAAAATGGCCAAGTATTATCAATGGCTGGGAAAAGGCTTGTAGAAAAAGACGGGAAAATGGAAGTTGAAGATTATGCTTTAGGCACGCTGACAAGTTCATATGAGCTTGGATCAACGGTTAAAGGTGCGACAGTGTTAACAGGGTTTGAAACAAATGCAATAACTCCTGGAACACATTTTTATGATGCACCTATGAAATTTAAAGGAACTAAGGAAAAGAAGTCTTGGAAAAATTTTGGTGATATAGACGATCTAAGAGCGTTACAAGTTTCTTCAAACGTTTATATGTTTAATATAGCATTAAAAATTGCTGGCGTGGGTTATGTGAAAAATAGTTCACTAGATATTAAACAAGAATATTTTGATAAAATGAGGTATTATTTCAGGCAATTTGGACTAGGCGTACAAACTGGTATTGATTTACCAAATGAAACCGCAGGACAAATTGGAAGAAAAGATAATCAGCCTGGTTTCTTATTAGATTATTCTATTGGACAATATGATACGTATACACCACTTCAGCTTGCACAATATATTTCGACTATCGCAAATGGAGGGTATCGAATGAAACCACAAATTGTTCAAGAGATTAGAGAACAAACCGTTCAAAAAGATGAGGTTGGTAAAGTAGTACAATCAATAGAACCCGTTGTTTTAAATAGAATCGATATGAAACAAGAATATATTAATCAAGTAAAAGAAGGATTTAGAAAAGTATTTCAAGAGGGAGATGGAACGGGAGTAAGAGCATTCCAAAAAGCACCATATAAACCAGCTGGTAAAACAGGGACCGCACAAACTGTATATGGTGGAGAAAATGAAATTGGGCGAAATGCGAAAGGTGATCGTAGAGAATGTTATAACTTAACATTGGCTGGATATGCGCCATATGATGATCCAGAAGTAGCATTTTCTGTTGTAGTACCATGGGTTGAAAATGATAAATCGGGCATTAACTCCGATATTGGAAAAGAAGTTTTAGATGCTTATTTTGATTTGAAAAATAAGAGATTAACTGGTGAAGCGCCAAAAACAGATGCCTCTAAAGAGAATTAAAATGTACGAAACGTCTCTAGCATTCCTGTAAACTAGAGGCGTTTTTATCTGGGAATAGATTAGAAATGGGGTATATATGAAGCTGTTTATTCTAAAATATTGGAGGAACATATGTAGCTACATATTCATTATAATAGGGGTTATTTTTATTAATAAGTCCTTTTTATTTTGTATGGTAGAAGGAATTTCGATGCAACCTACTTTGAATGAAAAAGATTATATACTTGTTAATAAGGTAAACGTCTGTTTATCGTCTTTTCATCATGGAGATGTTGTCATTATAAAAAAAGAAGACGCGCCTACTTACTATGTGAAACGAATTATTGGATTATCGGGGGATAACATACAACTAAAAGAGGATGAGGTATTTATTAACGGTAAAAAGCGTGATGAGTCGTATATACATTTAGATATGTCACAAGTATCCAATCGTTTTTCAAATTTTAGAGAAATAAAAGTTCCTACGCATAAATTATTTGTGTTAGGTGATAATCGTAATCATAGTAAAGATAGTAGGAATACACTTGGACTTATTGATGAGTCAAATATAATAGGTAAAGTAGAAATGATATTTTATCCATTTGATCATATAAAATGGATAAAATAATTCTATTAACGATTCACGTTTTATAAAATCAATCATATATTGATAGCATAGGACAAGCAGAAAAGCTTGTTCTAACCTCACAGAACACTCCTTATCACGGTTAGGCATCTACATAGGTAGATGCTTTTTTTATGTTGATGACTGAAAATTATTTATCAATATAATGTAGCAAGCATATTAGGACTATTAGGGGGAGATTACTTGTACAAATAACAGTATGCTTAATTAAAACAGTGAAATGTAAGGAGTGAGGAATAAGTGCTAAATATTTTAGTAGTTAATTTTCCAGCAGAGGGGCATGTAAACCCTACATTAAATTTAGTAAAAGCCTTTACTGAACGAGGGGATAATGTACATTATATTACAACGGCAAACTTTAAGGATAGAATTGAAGATTTAGGAGCTACTGTACATACTCATCCGGATCTATTAAAAGAGATTTCTATTGATGCTGAAACCTCATCTGGGTTAAATGCTTTCTTTCATGTGCATGTTCAAACTTCTTTATATATATTAGAAATTACGAAACAATTATATGAAAGTATAAAATTTGATTTCGTAATTTATGATATATTTGGCGCAGGAGAGTTAGTAAAGGAATATTTACAAGTTCCAGGTGTAGTGTCCTCACCTATATTTTTAATTCCGCCAGAATTTTTGAAGACATTACCTTTTCATCCAAATGCAGATATGCCATTTCAACCAGAGGAAATCTCTGAAAAATTACTAAATCAGATGGAACATAAATTTGGAGTAAAACCAAAGAATAATCTTCAATTTATGAATAATAAGGGTGATGTTTGTCTCGTATACACAAGTCGTTATTTCCAACCTAATAGCGAATCGTTCGGGGAAAATAACATTTTTATTGGACCGAGTATTTCAAAGCGTAAAACAAATATAAAGTTTCCACTGGAATCACTTAAAGAAAAGAAAGTTATTTATATTTCAATGGGAACACTGCTTGAAGGACTCGAACCATTCTTTAATACTTGTATTGATACTTTTTCAGATTTTGATGGGATAGTTGTAATGGCAATTGGTGATAGAAATGATATTTCTAAAATTAAGGAAGCACCAGATAATTTTATAATTGCTCCATACGTACCTCAATCAGAAATATTAAATGAAGCAGATGTTTTTATTACACATGGCGGTATGAATAGTGTACACGATGCCATTCATTATAATGTCCCATTTGTAATAATACCGCATGATAAAGATCAGCCAATGATAGCGCAAAGATTAACTGAGCTTGAAGCGGCACATAGATTATTGAAAGAACATGTTAATGTACACACTTTAAAAGAGGCCGTAACAGATGTACTTTCAAATGAAAAGTATAAATATGGTATAAGAAAACTTAATGATAGCTTTTTAGAATGTGGTGGTTCAAAAGAAGCGATTGCAGTTATTGAATCTCTTTTGAATAAAGTAAAACTTTAATTGGTGGGGCTTTACTGCCTGCAAATAGCGGGATAATTAGTCGTAACTGTATACAAGCATAGAGGTTCTCACCTTTATGCTTGTGTATTCTTATCCAGCAAATTGTACAGCAGTATTTGCATGTAAAAAAGCAGTATCAAAAACGGGAACAGCAAGATCATTTTGGGAGATGAGTAAAGGTATTTCAGTGCAGCCTAATAATACACCTTCAGCGCCGTTTTGAATTAATGATTTTGTAATTTGTAATAACCTTTTTTTAGATGTTTCTGAAATGATCCCTCTACTTAATTCATCTAATATGACATGGTGGATAAAAGTTCTTTCCTCGTCATTTGGGATAATTGTCTCAATGTTATATTTCGCTAATCGTGATTTATAGAAATCTTGCTCCATCGTTTGTTTTGTTCCTAATAGTCCGATACGTTTTATATTCTGTTCTACCATTTCTTTAGCACTTACATCACCAATGTGAAGAAGCGGGATAGATATTGCTTGTTCTACCTCCTCGGCAAATAGATGTACAGTATTTGAACACATTAATAAACATTCAGCCCCAGATTTTTCAACTTTCTTTGCAACTGTAACTAGTTCATTTTTCACTTCTTCATATTGATGGTTTTGTAATAAAGTAGTTACTTCACCAAAGTCCATACTATATAAAATTAGCTTCGCATTTTGATCGTATTGAGAGAGTGTAAGTGTATTAATATGTTTATAGTATAATGATGTAGATTCCCAACTTAATCCTCCAATCAAACCAATAACTTTCATAATGCATTCCTCCCCGAAACGATTTTGAATTCATTATTTCATAATTCCGATAAGAATACAATGATTTAAATGCGCTATTTAATAAAAAATAAAAATAGTAAGAAAAGTGTTGAAATTTACATTCTTTAGTGCCATAATACGAATTACAAATTAATACTTATCCAGAGAGGTGGAGGGAACGGCCCTAAGAAACCTCAGCAACCCCTATGCAATTTTATAGGAAGGTGCTAATTCCGCAGAGGACACGATGTGTTTTTTGAAAGATAAGAGGATTCTTGAAAGTGAAAGAAAGTGACCTCTTATGTAAGAGGTCATTTTTTTGTTGTATAGAAAGGGAGTGTCGATGCATAATTCATTTTTAAATTAAATATAGAGTAATAAAAGTTGACTAATATGAGAGGGGAATTGTCATGAATAAATTATCAACAAAGTTAGTAGTAGCAATCGGTATTGGAGCAGCATTATACGGGATATTAGGACTTTGGGGATTTTCTATTGCACCGAATACATTTATTAAACCAGCATTAGCTATATTAACTGTTTTTGGAGCATTATTTGGTCCAGTGGCAGGACTGTTAATCGGACTTATCGGTCATACCGTAACAGATACGATTGCTGGATGGGGTATTTGGTGGGGATGGGTTATTAGTTCAGGAATTATTGGTTTTTCAATGGGGCTTATTCAAAAAAGAGTTGGTTTTAGTGTGAAAAACGGGTCGTTTAACAAGGGGGATATTTCTTATTTAGCAATTACTGGGCTAGTTGGTATTGTCATTGCTATTATATTTGCTGGGGCATTCGATATTATTGTGATGGGAGAACCATTTGACAAAATTGTTATACAAGTATTAGGAGCAACAATTTCCGATGTCATCGTTTTCTTAGTACTTGGATTGCCACTTACAATTGGTTTGGCGAAATCCAATAAGAAACATACACATTTAAAAATTGAAAAGTAGGGATGTTAACATGCAACCAATTATTTCGTTTGAACAATTCACCTTTCAATATGGGCATGCTGCGCAGCCTACTTTAAGTGATATTACCTTTCATATATACCCTGGGGAAAAAGTGCTAATTGCTGGACGAAGTGGTTCAGGAAAGTCGACATTAGCTCATTGTATAAATGGGCTAATCCCATTTTCTTACGAAGGGAATAGCACAGGTAACGTTTTAATTGCCGGTAAAGACCCAAGGGAAGGAAGTATTTTTGAACAAAGTAAACAGGTAGGAACAATTTTACAAGATCAAGATGCTCAATTTATTGGTCTGACAGTAGAAGAAGATGTAGCTTTTTATTTAGAAAATGAATGTGTAAAGCAAGATAACATGAAAAAGATTGTTTCGGACTCATTAAGAAAGGTGAAGATGCATACGTTTCATAAACAAAGTCCACATGAATTATCAGGAGGTCAAAAGCAAACAGTTTCTCTTGCTGGTTTATTAACAACAAATGCGGATATATTATTGTTCGATGAACCATTAGCGAACTTAGATCCACTAAGCGCCATACATACGATAGAACTTATGAAAGATATACATGAGCAGTATAATAAAACGATTGTTATTATCGAACATAGGATAGAAGAAATTTTAAAACTGGATTTAGACAAAGTTATATTAATTGATGAAGGTAAAGTCATTGCGATGGGAACACCAAAAGAAATCTTAGCGTCAAATATATTACCACGTATTGGCTTAAGAGAGCCTATTTACATCGAAGCATTAAAGAGATTACACTTTGATTGTAATAATGACGTAATATATCCAATGGAAAACCTTCAAAAAGAAAAGGTAAGCAACGTTATAAAAGAGTGGATGGAGAAACAAGTCATATTAGAAAGGAATGCTAAAAACAAGGAATTACTTAAAGTGGAGAATTTATCATTTTCATACCCTAATAAACAAAAAGTATTAGAAAATGTAAACCTTTTAATATATGAAGGAGAAATTGTGGCACTGTTAGGACATAATGGAGCAGGGAAATCCACATTAGCTCATAGTCTTATAGGTATAAACAAAATGAAAAATGGGAAAATTGCGTTAAAAGGTGAAGATATTAGTTCTTGGTCTATTCGTAAACGTGGGGAAATCATATCTTACGTGATGCAAAATCCAAATCATATGATTACACAGCCTACTGTTTTTGAAGAAGTTTCATTTACATTAACATTACATAATTTTTCTAAGGAAGAAATTAAGAATAAAGTAGAAGGGATTTTAAAAATTTGTGGCTTATATCCATTTCGTAATTGGCCAATTCAAGCACTAAGCTATGGGCAAAAAAAGAGACTAACAATCGCATCTGTATTAACAACAAATCCTAAGCTTATCATATTAGATGAACCGACAGCGGGACAAGATTATTATCATTATAAACAATTTATGTCGTTTATTAAAAACCTAGCTAAAAAGGGAATTTCATTTGTTGTTATCACTCACGATATGAATCTCGCGCTAGAATATACAGACCGTGCAGTAGTTCTACATGAAGGGAAAATTATTGCGGATAACACAGTGTTTGATGTATTAGGCAATCAAGAAACGTTACAAAGAGCCAACTTAAGAGAGAGTTCTTTAACCAAGCTTATTAAATTTAGTGGGATTGCATGTCCAGAAAAATTTATGGAGCTTTATTTAGACAGTACTAGGAGGGAGGAAGGTGCATAGTACATATTTTCATCGTATGGATGGGGTAGTGAAATTGTTTTTATTTATTTTTTGTATGACGCTTACTTTTTTGTTTTTTGATTTTCGGGTGTTGCTAATATTATTTATTATTGGGTGTATCGGACTCAGCATTGCTAAAATTCCATTTCGTAAAATTTTAATTGTTTTTAGTGTCATATTTACATTTAGTTTATTAAACTCTGTCATGATTTTATTTATTACACCAACTCATGGATCTGAATTAACTGAATCATATACCGCGTTTTTACATGTTGGATATGCAACGATTACATATGAAACATTATTTTATGCAGCTACACTTTCATTAAAGTATTTTACGTTATTACCATTTACACTTCTTTTTATTTACACGACAGATCCAAGCGAATTTGTAAGTAGCTTAAGTAAACTTGGTATTCATTATAAGATTACATATGCAATAAATATTGCACTACGTTATATTCCTGACATCCAGTCTGAGTATAAAATTATTAAACACGCGCAAGAAGCGAGAGGAGTGGCTTTTGAAAAAGGAGAAGCAAGTTTATGGGTTCGTATGAAGAACCGTGTTTTAATTTTCTGGCCACTAATCATTCATTCTCTAGAAAGAATAGATACGGTTTCAAATGCAATGGATTTAAGAGGATTTGGAAAGAAGGATAAACGTACATGGTTTTATACAAGTAAGGCGAAACGTGAAGATTTCATCGCTTTATTTGCCGGTATTTTCATATTTATTGTTGCGGTATATTTAAAATTAAACGTATTTCAAAACTTTTGGTATCCATTTTAAAGCACTCTTTAAACGAGTGCTTTTACTTATTTTTATGTAGACATGCTCAAAAAAGGGATATATACATAATGTATAATACGAACCAGTTAAAATGATCAACTACCTATTAGTTTTCAAACCAAAAGGAGGAGAAAATATGAGTTACGGTGGTTCTTGTGGTTTTGGTGGAGGTTTCGCTTTACTAGTTGTGTTATTCATTCTATTAATAATTGTAGGATGCAGCTGCTGGGGCGGAGGATACTAATTTTTAATTAGTCTTCACAAATGTAAACTAAAAAAACATTGAAGATACTTATGTATCGAAACAAATAAAAAAGGAGCAACTATGCTCCTTTTTTATTTGTTTAAATGCGTATTCTCACTATATTTCGGGAACGTAATCGTTAAAGTCGTTCCTTTACTAACGATACTTCGGATTTTTAAACTTCCATGCATCGTCTCAATAATCTTAACAGCAACCATTGTACCTAAACCAGTTCCTTTTGTTTTTGTACTAAAATACGGTTCACCGAATCGATGTATTTGCTCCTGTGACATTCCAACTCCGCTATCTTCAATTCGTATTTCAACTTTACTATTATTGATAGATGAGGAAATATTTAAGGTACCACCATTAGGCATTGCTTCAATACTGTTTTTTATTAAGTTTAAAAAACATTGTTGAAAGTGCTGTTTATTACCAACAATGGTTGCCTCAGAAAAATCCTGTGTAATATGTATCGTATTCATATTACACAATGGCAATATCATATTAATAACTCGATTTAACTCTTGTTTTACTGAAATTTGATCTAATTTTTCTGGAGCAGGTTTGGCAAACGTTAAGTAATCATCGATAATTTCTTGGGCACGATTTAACTCTTCAAGTATATGTTTAATATATTCGTCTCTTGATTCAGGAGTTAAATTTTGTGTTTTTAAAAGCTGTGTAAATCCTTTTACAACCGTTAAGGGATTCCTTACTTCGTGCGATATACTTGCAGCGAGTTGGCTAACAATCTCCATTTTTTCCATTTTAATTAATTTAGAGCGCATTAATACAGCATCCTTTATAACTTCATTTATATAAACAATAAATAACATTAAAGTAGTCGGTAATACCATGAAATAAATAATATACAAATTATTCACTTCAAAATCTGATAAAGTTAATACAATTAAAGTTGTAAATATTGCTAGGAAAAAGGTTAAAAACATGGAAAAAGCTACTTTAAGTTTTCTATTATATGTATTAAATTTTGAAGATGCGAGTGCTGTAACGATGAACATTATTCCGTAAACAACGACTGTTAGCATATTAAATCCATAAAATATAAATCTTGTAATTAATAAAATTGTAAACAATATGATACCGACAGGGAATCCACCATAAAGCGTAGCTATTATGACCGGAATTTGTCTTAAATCATGAATACAACTTTCATCCATATAGATAGGGTATCGCATACATAAAATAAGCGGAATACTAGAACAAAGGGTAATCAGTAGTATTTTATATTTCTTTAAATAGTGCCGGCTATCATATATGAAATAAAAAACAAATATACTACATAAAATGTATAGAAGATTATTTAACACGTTTTGATTAATATAAACAAAGTCCATAATATTTGCCTCGTTATTCTGAATTTACTTAACATATGTATTATACATGATAACATATGTTAAAGTGAATAAACCTTGTTAATACAAGATTTGTTTGGCTTTTTGATATAAAATGCAAACATTCTGCAAACGTTAGCTATCCAAAGATATTTTCACCAAAATTTTTTACTCCTTCTTCCTGCATGCTCGGTAAAACATGAGAATAAATCCTAAGAGTTAATGAATACACGGAGATTTCAAAGAGTTGTAGACAAGTTTTCCAATTGGGATACAGCTGAAGAATTGTGTAAGGCAGTGAGGGATAAAAAAGAAATAATTCCAGTAAGGGTTTATTTGGGAAGTGGCTTTAAAACTGATGTTGTCGAGTACATGCGGTAGTAAAAGAGAGATGGACATTTGAAAAAAGTAGAAATTGATGTTGGTAGCAACAAACTTTTAATAGTGAAGGGCGGAAATGTAACAGTAGTCAATCCACCAATGAGTGGATTTGGTGAGCAAGTCGCGGTTTGGATAAACGGTAAAGTTGATCGTGTAGATGTGAAGTGAAAATCGTAATAAAAAAGAGCCATGAGTGGAAAGGCTCATAGCTCTTTGTATAAGGGTAATAATTTTATAGGTAAATATTATCATGTAATTCCAAAAAAATCAATTTCAGTAAATTGATTGGTATTTGATTTGGATTTTATAGAAAGAGAGCAGCTAACAACAGCTAGCGGCTCGGCAGGTTCTGTAAGACAAAACAGAAAAGAATATTAACAGAATATAGAGGTTTATCCTGGTTGTTTGAACGTAGTTAAAGAAAGAATATCACATACTATCAATGTTAATAAAAACTATCTGTGGCTTTCATTTCTTTATTTTATTCACAAATAGTTCCAGTAGCTATTCCGGTTGGAGCGACACCTACTGGGATATTAGTGATAATAGTATTCGTAGCAATATCAATAACGGAAACAGTATTACTAGCTTGATTTGTAACATATGCTCGAGTGCCATCAGGTATGATGGTTACTTGATCAGGAGATAAACCAACAGAAATTGTATCAATTACAGTATTTGTCGCCACATTTATTACAGATACATTATTACTAACTTTATTTACAACGTAAATAAGATTTCCACCCGGTGTAATATCTATACCAACAGGTTCGATACCTACGTTAATTGTATTAATAACTGCATTGGTAGCGGTGTTAATAACAGAAACAGTATTGCTGTTTTGATTTGTCACATAAGCACGAGTACCATCTAGTGTGAAGACGATTATTCTAGGGCGAATACCGACAGGAATGGTAGCGATAACTGCATTGGTAGCAGTATTAATAACAGAAATTGTGTTGCTTAATTCGTTTGCAACATATGCAAAGGTCCCATTTGGTGAAACAGTGATTCCTTGTGGAGCGAGGCCAACAGGAATGGTCGTGATAACTGCATTGGTAGCTGCATTAATAACAGAAACAGTATTATTACCATGATTTCCAACATAAACAGTTGTGTTATCTGGAGAAACAGCTACACCGATTGGATCAGTTCCAACGGGAATGGTAGCGATAACAGTATTCGTAGCAGTATCAATAACGGAAACGGTATCAGAAAAAATATTAGTAACATAGGCACGAGCTCCATTTGGTGAAACCGTTACTTCAAGTGGTGCATTACCTACAGTAATTGTATCAACTACTATATTTGTTCCGGTGTTAATTACAGATACTGTATCATTTGTAGGGTCATCTATGAGTCCTGCATTTGTAGCATATACTAGGAAATTACATGCAGGTCCGGTTGGCCCAGTAGGTCCGGTCGGTCCAGTAGGTCCCGGTGGACAATCACAATCTCCGGTAGGTCCCGGTGGTCCTTCCGGCCCTTGGATTCCTTGCACACCTTGAGGTCCAGTGGCTCCTGGTGGTCCTTCCGGCCCTTGAATTCCTGGCACACCCTGAAGTCCAGTGGCTCCTTCCGGTCCTTCCGGCCCTTGAATTCCTTGTACACCCTGAGGTCCAGTGGGCCCTTCCGGTCCTTCCGGTCCTTGAATCCCTTGGATACCCTGAGGCCCAGTAGGTCCCGGTGGTCCAGGAATTCCCATTCCGGTCCCTGAACCAGTAGGCCCAGGTGGTCCTGGTGGTCCTTGAATCCCTTGTACACCTTGAGGTCCTTCCGGTCCTTCTGGTCCTTCCGGCCCCTGAATTCCTTCTACACCTTGAGGTCCTTGAGGCCCTTCCGGCCCTTCCGGTCCCTGAATCCCTGGCACACCTTGAGGTCCTTCCGGTCCTTCTGGTCCTTCCGGCCCCTGAATTCCTTGCACACCTTGAGAACCCTGAGCGCCTCTAGGTCCAGGAAATCCTCTAGGTCCAGTGGCTCCAGTCGGCCCCGGTGTTCCGATGTTACTTAATAGCGAACTATTTAAGATTCCTTGTAAAATTAAGTTGAATGTTTGCTGTAATAAGGGGTCCGATATATTTGAACAACTTATAAGTGAAGACAAGCTTTGGAATAGAAATTGGAATAATGCTGAGATTTGAGTGAGAGATGCGGTAGGTAAAGAATTAATTAATTGATTTATAGTTCTTATAACTAAATTTCTATTTGGTGTATTTGGTTGTACTGCTATTAATAAATCATTTAATGCCTGTAATGCTGATTGGAGTATTTGTATAGTTGTTGGATTTGGTGTTGTGAAAAAAGAAAGGATGGCTTGATTTAATTGATTTATTATTTGCAATAATTCTTGTTGTTGAGCATTCGAGAAAAAAACAGGTGTACAGCAATTACTTTGATCACAAGGGGATATAGAAACAAAGCAGGGTTGCTGAAATTTATCACACGAATTTGATGAGTTTGATTTTCGATTGAATCTCATAAATACCTCCTTTAAAAAATTAAATGTTAAGTAATTTTTGGTAAATTATTAGCAACTGAATTTGTAGGTATATGTTTAATTGAAATGTTTTTTCCTTCAAAGTATATGCCAATAAAATTGAGGTGTTCATATGGGGGATATAGCCAATACTTGGTTGCTAGGAGGAAATTGTAATCATAGGAAAGGAAATGAAGGTTACAAAGTTTATAGAAAAACGATTGTATTTTAAAAAAGCGTTATTGTAATAAAAGTTGAAGTTTATTAAAAAGAAGGAATGAAGGAAGATGTAAAAGATTTTGAAAGATCCATAAAAAAAGAATTCAGTGAAACTCTGAATTCTTCTACACGTATTTTTATTTGTTAATCCATTTAGAAATAATAGGAATTTGTTGTGCCTATTAAAATATGTACTGTTGGTAATTATAACATGAAAATGGATTGTAATAGAATAATGCATTAAAAAGAACAAGTAATAAATTAAACAAATGCTTTATTTTGTTATAGATAAATAGGTGACTCAGCAATTGTGCTAGCCGAGTCACCTAGTACTATCGAACCAAATAATGTTCTTTTTCTATATGTAGTTATGTTGAGTTCCTAGAGGCTAGCCCAAAAAACAGTTAAAGGACAAAGAAAATCATAGTAGAGAGTTTTACATTTCATTATGTCAATGCTACAACAGCAAGAGTTAAGCCCAACGTATTTAATGTATTAGAATATGGTCCTACATTTACAGTAAGAGTACTTGTTATACCTGGAGGTGTAGTGAAAATTGCGGGGGCTGATACAGAAGTGAATCCGGCTGTATATCCTAGAGAAGTACCTGATCCAATGATTGGATTATTATTCAGATACATAGTGATACCTGCCGAATTACCTCCTGGTTGAATGATAACTTGCACTTCATAGATTGCCAAATAGGTTCTTCCACCTTCAAGTAAAACAGTTGTTGGTGGTGTGAATGAGATTGCCGTGCCATTAGAATTTACCACAGTATCTAGTGGAATCGCAGAGTTTACAGAAACTATTGATGGGGTAGTCTGAACAACATTTAAACTGTTAGCCGTGGGAGATGGACAAGAACAAGGTTTGTGAATGTTAGAGTTGTTATCATTTTGATAATTCACAAATAATCAAGCTCCTTTACTTAAGATAATTTTTTATCCTATATAAAACGTAGCTTTTTTGTATCTAAGTTATTTTTAATAAGTTTTTAAAGATAATTCGAATATTATTGGTCAGTCAACTCTTAAAAGTATTTGATACTCTGGGATTTAAAAGTGCATCTGATAAATATATATGAATGTTTTTTAAGGACATTACTGTAAGTTAGGAAACATAATAAAATCGTTATTTTAATAAAAAACGGGAAAATGAGGGGAGTAAAAGGAAAAGAACCCTTTATATAAAGGGTTTTTCTGGTGATTTAATCTATCAATTACATTCTTGGTAATATTCATCACATGAATCGTTATTATCGTTACAGCATATACAAAATGTTTTTTGAACAAATAAACTAACTACACTAGTAGAACCTTCCTGCTTTGTAAGAGTAAGACTTTGAAAATCTTCAACTTGAAATATTTTTGTTTGAACAGGTTGTAATGTAGTAGTAATTGGTACGCTAGATCTTCTTGTTAGAATAGTTACTTGAACGGGTGCACTCATACCGACAACGAATAACTGAATTAATGTTTTGTTATGATTGTTTGTAAAATCCTCAAATACAGTTTGTGGAGCGGTGGTTTCAAGGAAAACTGACACAGGTATATTTCCATTTTCATTTTCTGCAGAACCAGCTATCGTATGAGTTTCAATAAAACAGTTATTTTTTTGATTGTTGGAATGTGATTGGTTTTTATAATATTTTTTACCATCTTTATAAAAGTAATCAGCCATATGAATTTAAAGCTCCCTTCTTTTAAATATCTATATAGTCTATTTAATAAAGTGAAGTAGTGCTTGTACAACATAATAAAATCCGCTCTCGTAATTATCTAAAAATGTTATTTGGAAATTAAAGAGCGCCATTCAAGGCGCTCTCGGATAAACATTAATATTGAAAAAGAATACCACATTATATTTTATGCATGTTCTTAATAAAGGTGTAGTTTTTTAGCAAAATCCTTATTTGAAAACAAGAAGCCCTAGAGTTAGGGCTCTAGGGCTTCTTATTTTGGTATTCTCACATGGTTTTTCAAAAAGAATAGAACATATTGAAGATAACATGTGAATGTTTCATAAATGTATCAAAAAAGTGAACAAAATTGCTAGTGGAGAAGAAGCAGAAATGAAGTTTCTAATACGTAAGTACGTGAAAGGTATTATTTCCAATGAATAAAATGCGCATGGGACACCTAATCATTATTTTATCGGGGGAAAAGAATATGTTATGAACTTGGTTGAATGAAAAAATGAAAATTTTACTTTTAGAGTGAAACTAAACAAAAACGCTATTTTATTAGAAAAGGAGGATGAAAATGGAGGTCCAGTTAATTCACAAACAAACATATAAAAGTCAGTATGATTTAGAAAATGCAGTAGAAAAATTCTACGATAGTCTCCCAGAAGAATTCGGAATGTTAGAGGACGAGGATATCAAGAAATTTGATCATATAAGCGGAGTATTTGAGGCGACGGCCGTAATGAAGAATGGTTTGAAATTGAAGGTAGAAATATTCTTTGCGGATTGATGCAGACGAAGATGAATCATGAGTTTGTAAAGCTTATCAAGTAGCTTAATAAAAACTTCATTTGAAAGGAAAGTGATCAAGGTGGAAGTTCAATATGATGCGCAGGGCCGAATGAAGTATCATCCCGATTACCATCCGAATCATAAGAAGCCGTATTCAACGAAAGGATTAGCCTACATATATAAGTATTATGGATTCGGAAAGGTGAAGGAAATTGCTTTAGCATTAGGAAGAACGGAATTAATGATAAGGCAGCTAGTAAATACTCTCCGGAAGGAATGTTTGAAAATTATAAAACTAAATGTATACAAAGATATAAACTTATTAATAGTCATGACAATGAAGATTTTAAAACTGGTAAGATGGGGATATTTAGTTATTGTAAATGTGAAAAGTGCTGGAATTGTTCTAAAGGAAGGAATATCTGAAATATAAATATAATTGAGGGGAGTGAAATAATAATGGAAACTAGTACTTTTTTAGGGCTGTTCTGGGGATGGATGACGGTTATCGTATCGGGAATACTTTTCGTCCGTCCATCTGTGCTACGTGACTTAAAAAAATTAGTGGTTGAAGACAGAGGATTTGGTATTATGTATGGTTTTCTATCGATTTTCCTAGGATTAGGTACTGTAATTCTACATAATGTATGGGTATTCAACTGGCAGGGATTCCTAACGGTTATTGCATGGCTTGCATTATTAAAGGGAATTTACATAATTGCATATCCTGAACCCTCCAAGAAAACAGACTTTGAAGTAAGGATACTATCAACACGTATAGTACTCGCTATCATTGGTGCTTTGGCTTTATGGATGCTTATAGTAATCTATATAAAATAATCTTTTTTTAATAAATAAAAGAGCCTGATATGAGAGAAAAGGCCTTTTCAAAAATTGCATATGAGGAAAATCAATGTCAATACTTAATACCAATAAATTAGAAATAATTCCAGGTATTAAGTATTGAGAAATAAAAAATATTTAACGCAACGAAGTGGTTAACTTTATGAGCTAACCACCTGTTCCGCAAAAGAAAATTAGGCCCTACAAGTAATAGATGTGTAATTTAAAGTTACAGTTATAGTGTAAGCGAGATTGAAAATGTTATACGAAAGTAATTTTGTTTAAAAGTTTTATTTTGTCATAAATAAAAGAGCATTTAGCCCAGCCTAACTGCTCGATACAGAGGTAATAGTCTAGCTACATAGATATTATATGCTGAGTTATTGATTTTATTTGTGTAAAACACAAAAGAGCAGCTAACAAAACCTAGCCGCTCTAAACAGTGATGTGTCTCTAGATGTAGTTGTAGTATAAACAGAACATTGAGTTTTATTCATGGGGAGATAGAAATGGGCTTGAAAATAGAATATAGTCCGGCTAGAAAACTAGAGGACACCAATTTTTAGAACTGCGATAAAATTGTTTTAAGAAATGGTGGTCTCTTTATTTTGAAAGGGGATTTAGGAAATGAAGGTATTAGAATAGAAATGGTTAATAAACGCATAGATTGATAAAAAGTAAAGGGCAAATCCCTTATGAGAATAAGGAATATTATCATTTTTGTTACTATTTTCTTCTATCTTTATATATAAATTAGGAGGGAA
This sequence comes from Bacillus sp. LH1, assembly GCF_057924895.1. Lineage (NCBI taxonomy): Bacteria > Bacillati > Bacillota > Bacilli > Caryophanales > Bacillaceae > Bacillus > Bacillus sp. LH1. The sequence goes on from NZ_CM175007.1 coordinate 2,580,254, forward strand.
TTTATGACTACAAATAAGGACTACATTCGTTATATCCGGGGAAAAGTAGGGCATGATTTAATATTTCTTAATTTTGCTGGAGGTATTGTTTATAACGAACGAAATGAAATTCTTTTACAAAAACGGGGAGATAGAAATGAATGGGGTCTTCCAGGTGGTGCTATGGAACTTGGAGAATCTCTTGAAGAAACCGCTAAACGAGAAATATTTGAGGAGACAGGATTAAATGTTGAAGTTGAACATCTTATAGGTGTCTATTCTAAATATTCTGGTGAGTTTCCGAACGGAGATAAAGCTCAGACTATCACTCATTGTTTTCAATGTAAGCCAATTGGTGGAGAACTTACTGTAGATGGTATTGAGACTTTGGATTTAAAATACTTCCCAATAGACCAAATACCAAAATTATTCACAAAACTACACGAAGATGCCTTAGAAGATTGGCTTTCCAAAAGAAAAGGTGTATTTAGATAAAAAACTTTCAAATTAATTATCCATAATCTTTAACTAACAGGTGCTTTAATTGAGCAAGAAAATAAAAACCTTTAACTTCCGCTAAAGATAATTATGTTAATGATCTAGTGATGGCAGTTCTCGTAAGGACAAAAAGAGGAACGTATATAAATAGAGTTGTAGAAATAGAAAGAGTGGATTCCTTGTGAGAGAGTAGGGATCCACTTTTTTCTTGCCACTGATAAAGAGACACTATATCTGACTTACATAAATATCCTATTTATTCAAATTTGTCCTTTCTAATGGTACAATTAGATTCATGGAGGGATATTATGGTAAGTTTTTATGTAACACTGTTTCTTATATTTGGTACTGCGATATTTTTATTTTTCTTGTCTGGTTCATCAAAAATTAAGGCTAAAAATCTATCATTGATAATGATCTGTTTAGGGATAAATCTACTCACAAGTCCAATGGCTTTATTTATAGGTGTGATGGCAACAGACTCTCCATATAGCACTACGCTTGATTTTTTTGGAGGATGTCTCTTTATTCAGGGAATACCGCTCCTCCTCCTACTTGCAGCTTTTTTGAAGTTTGCAATAGCAAAGAAAACAAAACAAGTATAGTATAAACTCTATATTTCTTTTAATAATTTAGGGTTATATCCTTTCCGCATTAGCCGCTTTTAACCACGCTTCATAGAATTCTATAACTGATGCATACCGTTCTGCTCGATTGGCATTTACAGCACGATACGCTACCTCATATAATTCCTTACTTGCTTCCCATTTTATAAAAGAACGATCTTTTTCACCGCCTAAAAGTGAGAAAGCCATTGCTCCCATATTAAATACATTTGTTCTTTCATCAATTGTTGCGTTTAGTTCAAATTCCTCTGGTGACATAAAACGGGAGGAACCCCATAGCCGGCCCATTCTATTTATGTAAGGTTTCTTACTGTATAAATCTATATCACAAATTTTTGTCTCGTTTGTATTAAAATTATATAAAATACTACCGTCATAAAAATCTATTGCTACATAGTTTTTCTTTTCTACATAACTATGGAAAGAAAAAATGGAATGTAAGGAATGAATTCGTTCTATAGCAGATAAATGTCTAAATTTATAAAATGGTGAGTTTGGATTTTTATATTTTTCAGGAGATGGGAAACGCCAATGCGAATGAAGACACTCACCATCAAACCAATCGAAAATTAATACATATCCAGATTGAACTGGAAAATGATCAATTAATCTTATGAGCGATTTATGCTTTAAATCTTCATAGATAGTAACTGAATTTTTTAGCCTTTCAATAGCATCACCCGTTGTTCCTTCATATGCAATTGTTTGTGCTCCTGCGTATTTGATAAATTTCTTATGCCCATCTTTTTCTACACCAAAACTTATATTACCTGAATCTTGTTGGTCAAAAACTGCAAATACGGTCCCTAATTTAATAAGCCAATCAAAATTATGATATTCTTTTAATTGGAATGTTACGTTATTTAACTGAATTTCCACGGAATTATCTTTCATAGATTACCTCACATTTAATATAATTAAGTTGTACATTCCACTATTCGACATATTTTATGGAAATCCTATGCTAATAATATAAAATTTTATAAATATAATGATAAATATTTATAGAGAGGTGAATACAATGGATCAACAAATTGTTATTAAACCGTATCAAAAAGAATGGGTTGAAGAGTATATAAAAGAAAAAGAGAAATTTTGTTCCTTGTTAGGACAAGAAATAATTGCTGTTGAACATATAGGAAGCACAGCAGTAGAAGGATTAGGAGCTAAACCTCTTATTGATATGATGATTGGCGTAACAGAATTGCAAATAACTGAAAAGTGGATTGAAGTTCTATCGGAAATTGAATATGAGTATGTTCCAAAAGATGCAACGAATTGGCGTTTTTTTAGAAAAGGAAAGTGGAGAGCAGGTACTCATCATTTGCATGTTTATATTTATAATAGTGACGAGTGGAGAAACAATATTTTATTTCGTGACTTTCTAATAAGCAATGAATGGGCACGTAAAGAATATAGAGAATTAAAAGAGATGCTTGCTATTACATATGCTTTTGATCGTGTTTCATATACAAAGGCAAAAGCGCCGTTTATTCGAAAAATATTAGAATTGGCTAGAATTCAATAAATTTATAGATTCGTATCTAACTAGTTTTGAAACCTCTTCCTATACTTTTTATAGGGAGAGGATTTTTTTCATAACAAAATATATAATTTCTAATTATTGGAGGCAAACTATTTTATTTATTTTGATATTTCTAGTACATTGGAAATATTAAGGGGGAATTAAGCAATGAAAGCTATTGTACATCAATATGAAAAAGGATTAGAGGGGTTAGAATATAAATTTTCACCTGAGATAAGTCCTAATGCAGGTGAAGTAAAAATAAAGTTAAAAGCTGCAGGGTTAAATCATAGGGATTTATTTATTATAAACAATAGAAAAGAAATGGATCTACCATTAGTAATAGGTTCAGATGGCTCAGGAATTGTTACAGAAATAGGAGAAGGAGTTTCAAATATTACACTACATACAGAAGTTATTATTAATCCTAGTATTGGATGGGAACATGCTACTGAAGTACCGGAGTTACCGGAAGTACTAGGTGGGCCGAAAGATGGAACGTTTGCTGAATATGTAATTGTACCAGCTGAAAATGTAGTAGAAAAGCCGTCATATCTTACTTGGGAAGAATCAGGTGTTTTATCTTTATCTGCATTAACTGCATATAGAGCACTTTTTACAAAGGGTAGATTGAAGTGCGGTGAACACGTTTTAATTCCGGGAATAGGAGGTGGTGTAGCTACATTTGCCATGTTATTCGCGAAAGCAATCGGCGCAAAAGTGAGTGTTACTTCAAGGGTAGAGAATAAAAGGGAACTTGCTGAAAAATATGGTGCAGATATTTCTTTTAATAGTACCGGAAATTGGGAAGAGAGCTTACAAGGTGAAAAAGTAGATTTAATAATAGATAGTATAGGCCCGGCAACTTTCTTGAAATATTTTGATGTATTAAAACCAAATGGAAGAATCGTGAATTTTGGTGCAAGCTCAGGAGATAAAATTGAATTACCATTACGCGCATTATTTTACAATCAAATTGATATTATGGGAACATCCATGGGTAGCCGTGAGGAATTTAATGAGATGATAAAGTTTATTGAAAAATATCAAATTAAACCAATTATTGATAAGGTGTACTCGTTAGAAGAAGCAATTCGAGCACTAAGCCGTATGGAACATGGAGAACAATTCGGAAATATTGTACTTCAAATGAATTAAAAAATATGATTTTGCAATTAGTATATTTAAATGAATATGTTATGTATTTCAAACATGAAAAAAATACGAACCGCCTTATTATAAAGGCTTACCGGCTTTATACATAAATAGCGTATAAAATTTGTTTAATAATTGTCATATGAGTAATAGTAAAATGAGAATTAGATGAAAAAAGTTTAAGCCTATTTTCATAATGGTATTGTATACTGTGTAAATCAAGAACACTTGTATGTAAGGAGAGAGTTTAATGAATTACACAGTATTTCAGTGGTTTAATAATTTTGCTGATTCATCCAAACTATTAGATACGTTAATGATTGCTATTACAAATAGCGCTGCATACGTAGCCGTTCTATTTATGTTTATCTTATGGTTTAATAATGGAAAGAAAGAAAAGGCAATTAGAAAACAATATACAGTTTTATATACGACGCTTTCGGTTATTATTGCATTATTAGTAAATGTTCTTATACACGCGGTATATTACCATCCGCGTCCGTTCGTATCACATGATGTACATCAATTAGTACCACATGCAGCAGATTCATCATTCGTTAGTGATCATTCTGTACTTGTATTTTCAATCGCCTTCGTATTTATTCTTAGAGGAGAAAAACTAAAATATATCGTGCTATTATGGGCAGTACTAGTCGGTATATCACGTATGTACGTAGGTGTTCATTATCCTTTAGATATACTTGGTGCAGCATTCTTAACACTTATTACGAGTGCTTTAGTAATGCAAAGTACTCGTATGTTTGAACCAATAGCGAAACTTGTATTCAAAATGTATGCATTAGTAGCGAGACGAATTCCTTTCTTAGCGAAATATAACCATATCGCATAATTTTCCTATAAAAAATTCCCCTTTGGACATCCAGAGGGGAATTTTTTTATAGGAAATACGAAAAGAGTTTAGAGTGCTCTGTAATCAAGTTGTACTAATTAATATTCTGAAATTTCACGCACCGTATTTTAAATATATAAAATAATAACACAAAATAACAACAGTTAGTTTTGCATTGTTTTAAAGGAATTAAAAAGAAAACTTCGAAACATATAGTATCGTAAACAAAAACTACAAATTTTAAAACGGATCTTCGTACGAATCCATTCCAAAAGAGAGGAGATAAGTATGCAAAAACTCCAAACGAATAAAGGCGCTCGATATATGATGATTGCTTTTATTGTTTTGTTTCTTATTATGATTTTGCGTATATTCTATATTCAGGCAGTAGGAGTCGTGCATAATGTGAATGTAAAGGATCTCGCGAATGAACAACATAATAAAAAAGGTGTTTTAGAAGCGAATCGTGGCACTATCTATGATCAAACCGGAAAGGTGTTAGTACAAGATTCTACAACGTATCGAGTTGTTGTGAATTTAAAAGGAAAAGATAAAGTGAAAAATAAAGATGAAACCGCACAACAATTAGCCGATGCGCTTGAAATTGATAAAGAAGAAGTATTAAAAAACTTTCATGAAGGGCGTACGCAAGTTGAAATTGGGAAAATTGGTCGGAACTTATCTAGGGAAAAGAAGGAAAAAATTAATGATTTAAAAATACCAGGTGTATCTTTTATGTCGGAAAAAGCAAGAGTGTATCCGAATGAAGACTTTGCATCCTATATACTTGGTTTTGCTAGACCAGATGATAAAGGGAATACGGAAGGAAAGTTTGGGCTTGAAAAGAGTTTGGATAAATATTTGCGCTCTACAAACGGGAATATAGAATATGTGGGTACACGAAGAGGGATTCCGCTTACAAATGATATAGGTAAAGTAGAACCTGCTAAAAATGGAAATAACGTATATTTAACACTTGATAAACAAATTAATAGCTTTTTAGAAGAAGCGATGAACAAAGCACAAGAGCATTATGATCCGTCTATGTTAATTGGAATTATTGCTGATCCAAAAACAGGAAAGGTTTTAGCGATGTCTAGTAAACCTAGTTACAATCCTAATGTAGGTGATATCGAATATTTTTTAAATGATCCGATTGCAAATGCATATGAACCAGGTTCAACAATGAAAGTTTTTACGTTAGCAGCTGCCATTAATGAAGGTGTATATAACGGCAAAGAATATTTTCAATCTGGAAAATATTCCGTTGGTTCATCTGATATAAAAGATCATAATGGTGGATTTGGATGGGGATCAATTACATTTGATGAAGGTTTTGAAAGGTCATCAAACGTAGCTTTTTCTATTTTAGAAGATCAGTTACTGAAACCAAATAAATTTAAGCAATATATGAATAAATTTGGATTCAATCAAAAAACAGGAATAGATTTACCTGGAGAAAGTAAAAATACTTTATTATTAAATACGCAAATTCAACAGGTTACAACTTCTTTTGGTCAAGGTTCTACAGTAACTCCAATTCAATTAATCCAAGCGGCTACTGCTATAGCAAATGACGGGAAAATGATGCAACCATATATCGTTGATAAAGTTGTAAATCCAACAAACAAGGAAGTTATTATGGAAAATCAACCGAAAGAAATTGGGAATCCGATAAAAAAAGAAACAGCGGACAAAGTTAGAAGCTTAATGGAGCGTGTTATAACATCTTCAAAAGGAACTGGTACAATGTATAAAGTGGATGGTTATCCAATTGGAGGTAAGACAGGAACAGCACAAATACCGAATCCTGAAAACGGCCGATATATGGAAGGGAAAGAGAATTACATTTTCTCCTTTTTAGGAATGGCTCCAATTGATGATCCGGAGTTAATCGTATACTTAGCTATTAAGCAGCCAAAGTTAAAAGGAGATGAGTATGGAGCTCAGCCTCTTGCTGAAATATTTAAACCTGTTATAAAAAACAGCCTTGAATATTTAAAGGTGAAACCGTATACAGAAAAACAAATAGCTGATGCAATGAAACAATCTCAATTAAAAGTACAAAATTATGTAAATCAATCGATGGATACAATAGAGAAAAGTGTAGAAAAAGAGAAGCTACAGCCGGTAATTTTAGGAGAAGGAAAAATAATAAAACAATATCCACAGTCTGGCGAGGTAATGAGTGAAGGTGATCGTATATTTTTATTAGGGAATAACGCACAAATGCCAAATGTAAAAGGTTGGTCCATGCGTGATATTATGTATTTCTCCAAACTTTTGAAATTAGATTTGAAAACTTCTGGTACGGGTTATGTAACGAGTCAAAGTATTGAAAAAGGACAAGATTTACAAGAAGGAGATACACTAGAACTAGAATTAGAACCGCCGTTACAACCGTTAACAGAGGCGAATACGAATTAATCCAGGCATTTGGAAAGAGCTATATGCAAATAGCTCTTTCTTTAGAGTTGCGAGTAATTTCACGCACCGTAATTTTTAGAAAAAATAATAAATGATAAGTTGTTAAATATCTGATTATTTTTTATTTACAGTTAAATACATATGTGATAATATGGAAAAAATAAATGCAGTGAAGAGAAGAGTAAATAAAATGAATTTTTCACAGAGAGCTCCATGTAGCTGAAAAGGAGTAAAAATTCTTTATTGAACCAAGCCTCTGAGCAGCACATCGGAACCTATTATTAGGGGATGGTGTGACGGGAGCTCCCGTTATAGAGCTATGGTATAAGCATGAATTAGAATGCAGTACCTAATAAGGTTAGTATGGTGACATATTAACAAACTAGGGTGGCACCGCGATGATAAATCTCGTCCCTAAGATTAAAAGTCTTGGGGGTGGGATTTTTTTATTGTTGTAAAACAATTTTGAAAGCGGGGGCCAAAAATGAAAAATTTACTTAAAGATTGGAAATATCCTTTATTACTATTGTCCGGAGTTGGTATTGCGAATTTAGGGGCATGGATTTACTTAATAGCACTGAATGTACTTGTCTATAATATGGGTGGCTCAGCCTTAGCTGTTGCTACTTTATATGTAATAAAACCATTAGCCACTTTATTTACAAACGCTTGGTCTGGGAGTATGATTGATCGTTTAAATAAACGGAAATTAATGATTCACCTCGATATATATCGTGCGTTATTTATCGCTATTTTACCTTTACTTCCGTCACTTTGGATTGTTTATGTATTCGTATTCTTTATAAGTATGGCCAGTGCAATTTATGAGCCAACTGCTATGACATATATGACGAAATTAATTCCAGTAGAGCAAAGACAACGTTTCAACTCATTACGCAGTTTAATAGGATCTGGTGCATTTTTAATTGGTCCAGCGATAGCGGGGGTTTTATTAATTGCAGGTACACCAGAGTTTGCTATATATATGAATGCTATAGCATTTCTCTTATCAGGATTCATTACATTACTTTTACCGAATCTTGATAAGAAAGAAGATTTGGATACAACTAGTAATACATTATCACTTACAGTATTAAAAAAAGATTGGAACACTGTTATAAATTTTAGTAGAAAACATGTGTATGTCGTATGTGTGTATTTCTTATTTCAAAGTATGTTCGTATTAGCAACTGCTACTGATTCACTTGAACTATCGTTTGCGAAAGATGTATTACTACTAACAGATAGTGAATATGGTTTTCTAGTTAGTATAGCTGGTGCAGGATTTATTTTAGGTGCCATAACAAATACAATTTTGTCAAAAAAATTAGCACCTTCATTTCTAATTGGAATAGGATCATTATTCATCGCAATTGGTTATTTAATTTATGCTTTTTCAAATGTATTTTTAATAGCTGCTATTGGATTCTTTATTTTATCTTTCTCTATGGCATATGCAAATACAGGATTTTATACATTTTACCAAAATAATGTTCCCGTTCATATAATGGGACGGATCGGGAGTATATATGGACTTGTTATTGCGTTAGTAACAATCTTTATTACAATACTATCTGGTGTTGCGACTCAGTTCATTTCTATACAACTTGTAGTTATTGTAGGGTCATTAATAATGTTATTTATTACTATCGTCTTGTGTGTGTTTACTTTATTCCCATCACAATCTAAGTTGTATTCTACTGAGTCAATAAAGTGAAAATTTAATCAGTGGGGGTCTTACTGCTCATAAATAGCGGGATAAATTTGAAATGGACTTTGTGTTTTCATTAATAATTTATCGTATTTAATAAGAGGGTTCCTTCCTCTTTATATGGAAAAATTAATAAGAGGAAAGAACAATACCGAAAGATAAGGGTGGTTGTCGTGATAAAAACAAAAGATGAAATTGATAAAATTGTAAAAGAAATACAAAAGAAAATAGATTTCTCTGGAGTAGTTTTAGTAAAAAAAGAAAAAGATTTAGTCTATGAAACAGCATTGGGTTACGCAAACAAAAGTGAATGTATAAACAATACGATACAAACAAGATTTGGCATTGCCTCAGGATGTAAAATCTTCACTGCAATTGGCATCTGTCAACTTGTTGAAAAAGGTGTTATTTCTTTTCATACAAAATTAAAGGATTGTCTAGAGATAAAACTTCCAAACTTCGATGAAGATATTACAATACATCAACTACTAACGCATAGCTCTGGTATACCAGATTATTTTGATGAAAGTATTATAGATAACTTCGAGGATCTTTGGAAACAAACACCTATGTATCTATTAAAGAGCTTAAAAGACTTTTTACCATTATTTCAAAACAATAATATGATGTTTGCACCTGGGAGTAAGTTTCACTACAACAACGCAGGTTTTATCATACTTGGATTAATAATAGAAGAACAGACGGGACTTAAATTTACGGAGTATATAGAAACAAACATTTTTAATTCGATTGGCATGAATGATTCTGGCTATTTTTCATTAGATAAATTACCAAGACATACAGCTCTAGGATATATAAAGGACGAAACCAACCAAAATTGGAGAACAAACGCTTACTCTATACCAATAAAAGGAGGGGCTGATGGAGGTGCATATGTTACTGCACCAGACATGTTGAAATTTTGGGCGGCACTATTTAATAATGAAATTTTAGGAAAGGAATATACAAAGTTACTTTTAACTCCCCACATTTATGTAAATGATAAACAGTCTTACGGATATGGAATATGGATTGAAACACGAGAAAACAAGGTATTCAAATATCATGTAATGGGATATGATCCAGGCGTCAGTTTTCGCTCGGCCATATATCCAGAATTAGGAATCACTTTAGTTATTCCATCGAATAAAGAGGCAGGACCTGAAAAATTAATGACAGAAATAGAAAGAGCTTTTTAATTATATGGATATAAAAGAAGAGATACGAAAATAATTTAAACGGGTTTATGATTGTTTCTGTTCTGAAAAATATTTTAGTTAACGAGGAACCCTTTATTTATTAAATAAGGGGTTTTTGTAATTCTGCACAATTACATATGTTTATATGGATTTTTAAATTAAAAAATATTACTATATAATTGTAAATTTAAATTATTAATTCATATGAAAGGATGTGTTAACAATTTGTATATGATCAACGGTAGTTTGTTTATTATTTTAGGGGTTATTTGTTATTTAATTGTACGTGGAATATTAATTGGTACCAAAAATAAAAAACATGTGATTTGGTGGAAAGAAATAGTAAGTTTTTTATTCGTGGTTTACATTTGTATGGTTGTTGCAGTAACTTTATTCCCTTTACCAATCGGTTTTCCTTCTAATGTTGAAAATCTGAATCGCTCGGTCAATATAATACCATTTGCATCAATTATTAAAGACATCAATCAAATTGGTAGTGCTTATGATGGAGATGCCCTATTTATGATTGGGCTAATTGTAAGAAATGTAGGCGGGAATATTTTATTATTAATGCCTTTAGGATTTTTAGCACCTATCCTATGGGATAAATATAAGAAATTCAAAAATACAATTTTATTAGGATTTTCTATATCAGCTAGTATTGAATTGCTACAATTAATTGAGTCTTTATTTAGTGGAGTGGGACGTATTACTGATATTGATGATGTGATTTGTAATGTTCTAGGTTCTATTTTTGGATATTGTATTTATAATATCTTTTTAAAAGCCATTAATAAATTTAACATTCGAGTGTTGGGTAAAACTAATTCTAAAGGTGTGGAATTAGTTGATAAATAGGAGTTTAAACGAGTTATTAAAGGCGTACGAGTAAAAAGTACGTCTTTTTTATTTTTATAAATAATGCTTAAGGCTGATGAGAAATCACATTTTCCATCTTACACTTGAAAGTAGCTATCGTATTTCAAGTATGGAGTGAAAAGAGGAGAATATAATCTTTAAAGATAAGCAAGTTTATAGGAGGATTCTAAATGGATATTTTACTTGTTGTTCTTATTATTGTTTTGATGCAAAGTAAAGAACGAAAAGTGAAAATAAACCGTATTTGGCTCATTCCGGCTTTGTTGTGCTTTGTAACAATCCAGTCCATTATTCATATGGGACAAATAACATCCCTTGTTTAACATTGCTAAGAACGGTAATACTAATTAACATTGAACTTTTACAACAAGGGATGATAATATGATATACATTTACACAGATTTTGGTGGAACACATACTACCTCACTAGCTGCAGCGTATCATTTAAATAAACTACCAACGGATCGTAAGTTAACGAAAGAAGAAATTTTGAATGTAGATTACTTTAATAAATTGAAAACAGAAGATATGGGAAAAATTATTTTTCATGGAATCGATGAACATGGTCATCCTGTATATACGATTGGATGCGGCGCATCAAAAGTTGTTGTACCTGCGATGAAGCATTTAGGAGAAATCTTGCAAAAACATTATCAAAGCCATGAAAAGATTATATTTTCTAATACATCACCAACAGTGCCTTTACCGATGACTTTCGGTGGGCTGTTTTCTAGAAGGTTCCATATTGATTTTATTGGCGTACCGTTACTCGTATGGGGAGCAAAAATTTGCTGTGATAATATACAAAGGCTTGTTAGTTATACAAAAGAAGCTGGACGATTAACGAATGATTATGTAGTAATTTTAGATAATGAAACTTTTAAATAGTATATGATAAGAAGAAAATCGAGCAAATTCCTTGATTTTCTTTTTTATTTGTGAAATAGACAAGAAATAGTCACAATTAATATGCATCTACTATAGCCAAAACAATAAAGTCCTGTTACTATTACAGGGATATTCTCTTTTCGTAACATAAATATATAGAAAAGTCAGAAAAGAGGAATTGAATTAAGGGAGGAACAACATGAAGCGTGTTGCTTGGATTACTGATAGTACAACTGCGAGTTTTAAAACAGAAGGAGATAACTTTGTTATCCCAATTGAAGTTATTATTGATGGTGTGTCGTACAAAGATTGTGAAGAAGGTGTGCGTGAGCGCGTTTATAATGCTTTGAATGAAGGTAAAACTGTCACTACATCACAGCCTAACATAGGGGAAATGGTAGATTTATTTTCGAAATGCAAAGAAGAATATGAAGAAGGATTTGCAGTTGCTATTAGCGGAAAAGTAAGTGGAACCTATCAAAATATGAAGCTAGCTGCAGAAATGGCAGGTTTTCCATTAACGGTATTAGACAGTGAAACAACAAGTTATCCAATGGATGAACTAATTAGAAAAGCGAAATCGTTATACAATGATGGTATGACTTTACAAGATATACACAAAACATTAGTAGATGAAAAAAGAAGACCTTTCCACGTATTCCCGAAAAGTTTAAAAGGCCTTTATGCAAGTGGTCGTGTAAAGGGCATTCAATTTTTACTTGGAAGTTTATTAAGTGTTAACTTAATATTAGAAGTAAAAGGTGGAGAGCTTTTACTTGAAAAGAAAGTTCGTAAAATCCAAAAATGTCGAGAATATATTAAAAATGAACTTGAAAAAGAATTACCAAAAGTACTTCACATGTTCCATGCTAATGATAAAGATGGAGCCGAGGAATGGATTGCAGATATTAGACAAGCATTCCCTGAAATGGATTTCAAATTATATCCATTACCAATTTCATTTGCGGTTCATGCAGGTGAAGGTACAATAGCAATTAGTTATTAAAGTAAAACCCGTGAATTATTCACGGGTTTTTTATTTAATTAAAACAAAATGGGATCTCGACATATCTCCATCGAACTTAGTAATATTGCATTTTTAAACCATTGCTCAGCTAACCCTATGCAAATTTACAATTTTTAATGTCAATACTTCAAACTTGACATACTTATTGAGAAAGAGTGAGAATGAAAATATAACACTTATCCGATACATTCAGGGGTTATTAGTATTGGATTTATTTTTAAGGGGGATGTTTAATGAAACCAGAAATAATTATCAGAAATTTCTTTGAAGAAGTGCGTTCAGGGAGTAATCCGGATTTTTCAAATCGATATATGGCAGATAAAGTATTGGCACATCAAGTTATATCTGAAGAGGAACAAACAGTATATAGATCGCCAAAAGATTACGCTGAGCATGTAAGAGAGATGGTTGAAGTATATGGGAATTTCTCTTTAGAAATTCAAGAATTATTAGTACAAGATAGTAAAGTATATGTACGATGGAAACAAGTAGGTACACACATAGGAGAAATAGATGGGTATGAACCTACAGGTCTCCCTATAATTCAAATAGCAAGTGCAGTGTATAGAATAGAAAACGGGAAAATTTCAGAGTATTGGATTCAAATTGATAGATCAGGAATTCAAAATCAATTAGAATACAATAAAAATATTCAATAAATTATCTTTAAGAATAATAGGAAAAAGCATAAAAACAAGATTTTTAAAACGATTATTTCTGTTACATAAAGGATACAAATCAATGTACTTTTTTACTGAAAGATTCATTCAAATTAATAAAAAGAGAGCATGTTTTAATAAATCTTTTAAAATATGCTTTCTTTTATTGTTTCTATGTGTACTTACATCAGTTTGATGTAACATTATTATGCAGTAACAAGAAATATAGGCATCTGTTTATGAACCAAAAAAATAGTGACAATGGTTCATATGGTTCATATGGTTTAAATTCGGTATACGCTAGTTAATAATGAAAATAATAGAATCAATTTGTAATGTGTATTTCGTTTTGCACTGTAAATCATTCATATTGAGTAATAGAATTGTAGAAATATATAATAGAATATTCGCACTAATATTTATACAGCTACAATCTATTTACATATAAGGTTATTAGGATTATATTGAAAATGAAAGAGAAAACAATAGATGGAAGGGGATGTTTTTTATGTTTAAAAAAGCAGCACTAGGGATTTCATCGTTAGCAATCACAGCGTTCGTCGGATTAGGAATGGCAACAGAAGCTTCAGCTGGACCAGCAGCACCACTTACTTCACTAAACGTCGTACAAGTAGAGTCTGAGCTAGGCGGGGTAGAAACAATTAATCAGAACAGCTTCAGCACATCGCGTAACCACGGGGGAAAATACTTATATATTACAACGAAAGAAATGGGCTATGGCCAAAACCCATTTGCTAAAATGAATGGTTCTAATGTAAAAAGTATTGATTCCACTATAATTGGCGGAAGACCAATCGTTGGCTGGTATTATAAATGGGATGCTTCTGGACACCAACAAGGAACTTTTGAGTACCAAAAGACATCTATAAATGCCCCATTTAATACAATGCGTACATCAATTTATATCCAATAATTTTGAAAGCGTTCGCACATGTAGAATAGTAAAAAAGGTACTTCTAGGAGTACCTTTTTTTGATTTGAATCACGTTCATCTATATTTACAATCCTGATTTCACAGCAAGAATACTTACCATAAAACAAAATCCTTAAACGTCTATAAAATTAATATGAACGCGTAGTACAAGTCCGCTACAGTTAAAGTACGTAACTTTACATATTTCAACTCAATGAAAAAGGAAGAAACTGCAGTACTTACGCCGCAGTTTTAAATTCATCCATGAACTCACAGTTTTTAGATATATAGACATAAACGTAATACCTGCGCCTCTTTTTTAAATTCAAGATTAAAAAAGAGAAGCTAAACTTATATAAGCTTAGCTTAATGGGGATGTGGCGGAACTTTAAAATTAATTACATCTTTTTCATAGCATAAATAATTTTGTATAGGGAGATGAAAGGATTTTTTAAAGTAATAAAGAAGTATGTATAAACAAATATATAAATGGTAGTGATTAGGATGAAAATCAGTAAGTTTGCAGAAGTAAATAATGTAAGTGTAGATACGATTAGACATTATATGGATCTCGGACTCGTTATTCCTGAGAAAAAAGGAAGTCACTATTTTTTTGACGAGTATTGTCAAAAGGATATAGAACTTATATTAGAGTACAAATGGATAGGGTTTAGCTTGAATGAAATTAAAGAACTGTTTCTTTATAAAAATTTAGGGAAATCCTTAGACTATGAAAAGGATATTTTTTATCAATCTTTATTTAAAGTAAAATATGAAAAGATTGAACAAGAGATAAAAACCTTAAAGGAACGAAAAGATAAATTAAAGAAAACGTTAAATAATTTATCTATAGAAACTGAAATCTCGAGTTCAATTTTAGGGGTAGATTTAAAAGTACTTCATTTATTTAAATGTGTTAAGTGTAACGGAAATTTAATTCTTGAAGATGGCATTATTAATAAAAATCAAATTGTTGAGGGGAAATTAATTTGTAATTGTGGTGAAGAATACGCGATTACTTCCGGAGTTTTAACAGCTGGAAAATTATTTGAGGTGTATAAGAGGAAATCACTTGAAGATTCTATTTCAGATTATATCCATGAAACGGATACTGCTTTTTTGGAAAATGTTCAAAGAGGAGGAGAATGGGCGAAAAAGAAACTAATGCAATTAGATTTAAATGAAAAAATACTACTTGATTTAGGGTCTGGTATTGGGTTCTTTTTACGAAATATTTATGAAGAACTACCGGAAGAGTGTTTATATATTGCTGTTGATCGAGATTTGAATAAACTTTTACTTTTAAAAGATGTAATTGAGAGAAGAAATGTGAAAAGAAATATTGTATTTATTTGTGCCGACTTTCTAAACATACCTATTCAGAGTAGTTCTATTGATATTGTAATCGATCAATCAGGTACAAGTAATTATAGTTTTGAACATGAGGAGTTCTTATTGCGCGAATTAAATTCCCTTTTTAAACACAATTGTTATTTATTAAGTTCATTTATTTTATTTAATAAATTTAGCATAAATAGCCAAATTGTACCTAGACTCCGAGGGAATTTTACATCTGCAAAAGTAACAAAAGAAATCGAAAATTTACAGTTTCAATCTATTGATGAAAGTACTTCAAATTATTTGATACGAGGGGGAAGGTATGAGGATTTCTTTGTTCAAGGAGAAGAAATTTATACATATTCATTTTTCGGAAAAAGATGGGGTTAACCCCATCTTTTATTTATTTCCCTTTAAAACTTTTCAAATCGTACATATTGCTATTGGGCTGACCCAAGAACTTACAATGTACGTAATACAAAGTTATGCAGGGGGGAAAATGATGGGAAGTTTACGATTACATATAGAAAATAAAAATAGAAACCAAGAACTAAGAAATATTTGTTTATATTCAATTGCAAAAACAGTATCACTATTTGGTAGCTCTATTTATAGTTTCGCATTAGGATTGTATGTATTACAAATAACCGGATCTGCTTTAAATTTCGCGATTACGCTTATTTTAGGAACGATTCCAATGATTGTTATGAATCCATTTGCCGGTGTCATTGCTGATAAGGTTGATAAAAAGAAACTCGTCGTTTGCATGGATGTATTAAGCGGGTGCTTATTAATAACTGTTTATATATTAAGCAACTATTATGGATTAAACTTATTCATTATTTATACTACTACCTTTCTTATGACCGTATTTACAACGTGTTTTGGAATAGGATTAGAGGCCGTAAAACCGAATATGGTTACTAAAGAACGGTTAATGAGTATTAATTCTATAAGTAAAATTATCGATTCTATATCTTTAATTTTAGGGCCTATGTTAGGGGGCATTGTTTTTGCAGTCTTTGATATGAAAACTTTTATAATTATTAACGGTATTTCATTTATCCTTTCGGCTATATCCATATTGTTTATAAACTTTAAATTGTGCGAGCAAAACATAAATGAGGAATGTTCAATTAGAGAAATTAATTTTATTGAAGATATAAAGGAGGGATACTCTTACTTATTGGAGCGGAAAAGCTTAAAAAATACTTTTAGTATTTTAATTTCCCTTAATTTCTTTTTAGGCTTTGCTGTAACCGTTCCGTTGCCATACATTATTAACACAGTTCTCAATCTTAATTCTAAGCAATTTGGTATGATTCAAGGGACTTTTCCGATAGGTATGATAGTTGGTGCAATATTAGTGAAAAAGATAACTGATTGTTATTCTTATTCTTATCTATTGAAAAAAATAAGTTTTATGTTGGCAATTTTTATGATAGTTTTAGGGATACCTGTTTTATTTAAATCTATTGTAGTAAATAATTTGGTATATGTTACTACGTATTGCATGATTATGTTCTTTTTAGGATTTATGATAGCACAAATTGATATTCCTTTAATGTATTTCATGCAAAATGAGATTCCTGAAGAATATAGAGGAAGAGTTCTTAGTATTGGATTAAGCTTAGGTAAAATAATGCAACCAATAGCACTTGCAATATCAGGACTATTATTAAATTTCATTCCAGCCTACACGCTTCCCATTGCAGGGGGGATTGTATTTTTTACTTTGAATAAAATTTTAGCAAATAAGTTTAATTTAGAAATTCATTCAAAAGATTATAGTGTTTAACGTAACTTAAAAAGCGCAGGATCAGCATCCTGCGCTTTTCTATCGTAATTCAGCTGTTTTTCTAATAACGATCTTATCAATTTCATCTTCTTCATCACCAATAAATAATCCTCGTTCTTTTAAATATGCTTCAAAATATAAATCTGCTTCAGCGCGTTCGTCATATGGCTTTACAGAGAGAACGAAACCTAATTTGTTTTGTTCTTCTAAATGAGAAGTGGAGATGTAAGCCGGTACATTATGGCGTAAAAAGAGTTCTTTAACTGGAATAATCATATCTTTCATTAATTTTGTTAGCATACCCATTTCAAACTCGAAATTAAAGCGATCTATACTAGATAAATCAGCGAATACTACACCGATAAAACCTGTATTAAATACTTCTTGATATTCTACATCTTCATCATGGCCGCCATAAAAATTCTTTTCGATTAAATAATTTACAAAATAAGCAACGCCATCACTTTGTTCAAATGGTTTCGTTGAAAGAACAAAGCCAATTTTCTTTTGTTTATGTAAATACACACATGACATGTATGCTGAAATGTTATGTTCTTTAAACAAAGCGCTTGTTGCTCCAGAGAGACCATCTAATACGTGATGAACAATTTGAAGTTTTTTACGAGCGAAATAATAGGATTTCTTTTGTAACTCCAATGTATCAATAAAGACAGAGCCGATAAAGCCTGTATTTGAAATAATAGGTGCTTGCTTTTTTCTTCCTCTGCGCTTTAATGGAGCCATTGTTAAAATCATCCCTTCATGTACGTTTAAAATAAAAAGAACGTTTGTTCGTATATTTATATTTTACTATTAAAACGCTATAAAGTAAAGGGTTTTTGATGAAAATATAACAAAAAAGACACCTTATAAAAGGTGCCTTAAACGCTGTAGGGAATAGGGTTTATCCTAACTATTTATATTATGATACAGAAACAATCTCTTCTGTATCTTCTACATCTAAATGACAGTCCATAGTACGAACATCTTGATCTTCATGACTTCCGAAATAAATAGTAATTTTCATATGTATCGCTCCTTTATTCTAGGAATACCTAAAATAATTACTAGTAATGTTAATATTTATTATATACCACTTTTTTCATTCCGACAACGTTATATCATTTTTAATTATTTTAAACTATAGAGCACAATTTAAAGAGGTACTTTTTATAGAAAATGGTAAATTTCTAATATGTTATATTTAATATAGAAAAATTCGAGTGTTACTTTTTATGAAAAGGAGAACTATTGATGAATTATAAACAACTACTACTAGAAAACTTTGCATTTAAAACTTCATATGTTGCACAATTTGTGCCCGGAATGAGTATAAAAAAAACGAAAGATTATATTGCTGTTGATTGTGGATTACCTGCCGATACATTTAATATCATCACTCTACTAAACAATAATTTAACGGAAGGGATCGAGAAATTATATAAAGAGGTAGAATACTATTATCAAAGAAATTTTCCAATGAGTGTTTGGTTATGGGATGAGGAGCAAGAGCGGGATATAAAAAGTGAGTTAATTAAAATCGGTTTAAAAGAAGTGGAACAGAATATTGCGATGGTAGCAGACTTAAAAACAATTTCCCCAACAATACACATGCCAGTAAGTTTTACTATTCAACAAGCATCTTCACCTGGACAAATAAATAAATTTGGAGAAACGTTAGCTAATCTATTCGGCACATCAGAAGAAGGTATACATGTACAAGCATTCTATAATCAAATTTCTAATCTTGATATATGTAACAGTGAGAATATGAAATTATTTTTAGGGTTATATGAAGGTGAAGTCGTAACTGTTGGTTCATTGATATGTTCAAAAGATAGTATTGGTATTTATGACATAGCAACTAAAGAAGGAATGAGAGGACGAGGGTTTGGATCTGCTATGTTCAATTTCCTGCTGCAAGAAGCACATAAATTTAAAAATACGTATTGTGTATTACAAGCTTCAACCGATGGAATCAATATTTATAAAAAATCGGGATTTCAAGCTATCGGCAAAATGACTGTATTGGAAAATCGACATTTAATTGAGTAAATCATTCAAGTTAAATTGTCTTTATATAGGAGCCTATAAATCGTTATGAAAAAGATATATCTCGTTACAATAATTTGTGCCTTTATAATAATAAGTATCTTTGTTTTTCAGAAAATTAATGAACATAAGTATACTAAAGCTATGAATCAATCAAATCATATAAAAAATATCGCACATAGAGGTGCTTCTGCGTTCGCGCCTGAACATACAATAGCAGCATATCGATTAGGCCAAAAAATGAATGGAGATTATATAGAAATTGATCTCCAAATGACAAAAGATGGACATTTAGTGGCTATGCATGACGAAACCTTAAACCGTACAACAAATGGTACAGGGCTAGTGAAAGAGCATATATTAGAAGAAGTAAAGCAACTAAATGCAGGTTCTTTTTTTAATGAAAAATATCCGAACTTAGCAAAGAAAGAATTTGAAAATGTTAAAGTCCCAACTTTAACAGAAATTATTAAAACGTTTGGGCATAATGCGAACTATTATATCGAAACAAAATCACCTAATGAATATCCAGGAATGGAAGAAAAATTAGTAGAAATTATTAATCATTATGAAATACAGGATAAAGTTATTATTCAATCGTTTAGTGAAGAAAGTCTACAAAAGATTCATGGCTTAAATAGTAATATATCCTTAGTACAATTATTACCTTATAAAAAAGCAGTTCAATTAACAGAATTAGAGATAGAAAAGTATAAAACGTACTGCATAGGTCTTGGTATGAATTACAAATATATTGATTCAGATTACGTAAAGAAAATAAAGAAAAGCGGATTAGAAGTTCATCCATTTACAGTAGATAATGAAAAAGATATGAAAAAGTTACTTTCATGGGGAGTCGATGGGATGTTTACTAATTATCCGGATCGTTTACATTCAATATTATTGGATTTGAAAAGTCATGAATAAGAAGTGTTATTCATAAAGGGAAAATTTACAAAACCTGCATATTAGGATTATCAATGCAAGAAGGCATGTAGCATATAAAAAGAAAATACCAAAAACCGCAACTTGAAGACTTAGGTTGTGGTTTTTTTATTGCTTCGATTTCAACTTACAAAGTTTGAAGCTAGAAGTGAAAACCTTTTTAGCTGAATTGGCTTCCTATGTATTTGTACTTCGTATCGTTCTAGGTATATGTACAACCCGTGAGACGAGTTTTGCATAGGATAATAGAAAAGGAGATGTTGCATATTGAAATACCACAATAGAAATGTAAGTAATCTGAATAAATTAGCGGATAATACGAAAGCTGCAGCTTTTAAGTGGTATCAGTACTGTATCGACAATGGAATTGAAGTATTAATTTATGAAACAATCCGTACAGTCGAGCAACAACGTGAATATGTTCGTAAAGGAGCATCACAAACGATGCGCTCATATCACTTAGTAGGACAGGCATTAGATTTTGTTCCAATTCAGTCGAATGGTACAGAAGATTGGAATGGCTATAATAAAGAACCGTGGGCTTCAGCAATTCGTTATGCTAAACAAATTGGTTTCGAATGGGGCGGTGACTGGAAAGGATTTGTGGATAGCCCGCATTTGCAATATAACTACAAAGGGTATGGAACGGATACTTTTGGAAAAGGTGCTCAAAACGTAGTGACTCCTCCCACGTCGAATGATAGTGTAGGGGTTGCTTATATTAACGGTAGTAATGTAAATTTACGAAAAGGACCTGGTACTGGATATGGCGTTATTCGTCAATTAGGGAAAGGTGAGTCCTACAAAGTATTTGGACAAACAAATGGTTGGTTAAATCTAGGTGGCGATCAGTGGGTTTATAACGATCCATCATACATCCGTTATACGGGAGGAAATGTACCAGCAACTTCACAATCATCAAACGATGGTGTAGGTGTAGTTACTATAATCGCTGATGTATTGCGTGTTCGTACCGGCCCAGGAACAAATTACGGCATTGTGAAAAACGTGTACCAAGGTGAAAAATATCAATCGTTTGGATATAAAGATGGTTGGTATAATGTTGGTGGAAATCAATGGGTTTCTGGTGAATATGTTACGTTTGTAAAGTAAAAATAAGAGCCGTCCTGTTGGGCGGCATTTTATTTTTAATATTCATAGGACGAGCATTCATAATATCATTTGTGATACATAGAGTATAATTTTTCATTCTAATAATCAGAAAGTAATCAAAATGTAATTAATTTCAACTACGCTTTTTATATTTTTTTGATACACTGGCTACGAGGGGGATACCAATTAAGGTCGGTAAAAACCAAAACCATATTGGCGGAAGTAAATTTATAATGGGAATATGGATGCCGATATTTACTAAAAGTGCGGTGACTGCACCTATATAAGAACCTAACATACCTCTAATGTGGTGATGGAGCCAATTTTTCCAACGTTTTTTTCGTGCAAGGTATCCATAAATCGCAAATGAATAAGAGAAGATTGCTACATAAAATAAATATGCGATTTTATCCCAGTTGATAATGGATAATATTATTGCCGTAAGGGTAATGACAACATAGGATGCATGATATATTTCGCCCCATTCGGTATGTTTTCCTTTCTTCTTTTGGGCAACCATCGCTACAATACCAGTGATTAAGCATATTGTTCCAAATAGGATGTGTATGGTTAAAAGAATGTTAAAAATGCTCATAATAATTCCTCCTTTTTTATTTTTATAGTATTGCAGTATAGGAGAAAAGTTGAAAAATATAGTTAGTTCGGCTTAATATATTGAAATAAAGGTACTCCTAGAACAAAACCCAATGATTTAAATATTTAGTGAGATGATTATTATGTTAAATGAAGGAGAGACTTCTATGTTTACATCTATTACATATTTACAATCTGGCAATGAGAAACAACAAAAAATATATGATGTTTTGAATAGCCTAAACATAATGGAGGATTTAGCTTTATATAATCCCGTTCTTTGCGGGACAATCCCTATAAGAATTGATACTCCTCAATCTGACTTAGATATTGTAATGGAAGTATATAATTTTGATGTTTTTGAGCAGGAAATGAGATCTTTATATGGTTCTTATGGAGGGTTCAACATAAAAAAGAAAAAAATTAAAGGTACTGAATCGATAAAGGTGAATTTTGAATTCGAAGGTTTTGAATTTGAATTATTTGCTCAACCGAAGCCAGTGCGTAATCAAAATGCATATAGACACATGATAGTGGAACACATGCTATTAATGCAGCATCCCCATATAAGGGAAGAAGTTATTCGCTTAAAGGAACAAGGTTTAAAAACAGAACCTGCTTTTGCTCAAGTATTAAATATTGACGGAGATCCTTATGAAGAGCTTATTTTATTAGGGCAGGAAATGAAATTGTGGTAAATAAGATACATAAAAAATCCTCCAAAAACAAAAGAGGATTTTTTTTATGCCGTTAACTTCCGAATTAATTCACTGAGCAATTTAATTCCGTTAGTCATTTGTTCTGGAGTAGCATATCCATATGATAAACGAATGTACTGATCTGATTCTTCTTCATAAATACGTCCCGGATTTAAAAGAATTCCTTTTGATAGTGCCTCTGAAAATAGTTTTTTCATCGGAATGTTATGTATAACCTTTAGCCATATAAAAAATCCACCACTAGGAATATCCCATGATGCAATATCTGCACAATATTTATTTAAAGCTCGTATCATTATTTGTCTTCGTTCTTTCAGGTGCATTCTTACGTTTGCTACATGTTCTTCATAAAAACCTTCATTTATCCATTCAGCAGCTACTCTTTGAGATAAAGAGCTGGATCCATAGTCTGTTTGCATTTTTATATCTGACAATCTATCAATAACAGGTTCTGGTCCGATTATCCATCCAATTCTAAGTCCTGGGCTAAGTGTTTTAGAGAGACTACCAATATATAATACATGTCCATGTTTATCCATCGACTTTAAAGGAGCTGGAGGTGATTCATCAAGCCATAACTCTCGGTATATATCATCCTCGATGATAGGCAATTGCTCTTTTTCACATATTTTTAATATTTCTTTTCTTCGCTCTTTGGACATCAATATCCCCGTTGGATTTTGAAAACAAGGGATTGAATATAAAATATTATTCTTTTGACTATATTTAATTCGTTTTAATAAGTCGTTAGGTAAAATACCGTGATGATCCATTGATATACCTGATAAATTTATATTTGCTGATTGAAAAACATGAAGTGAATATAAGTAAGAAGGTTGTTCAAGTAAAACAGTTGATTTTCTATGTAAAAGACCAATCGATATTAATTGTAATGCTTGGAGTGCACCAGAGACTATTAATATAGAATCCGGTGATGCATGTATTCCAAATGATCTTACATATTGGCTTATTGCTTCTCGTAACGGATAAAAACCTTTTTGTTCTTCGTATCCAAAATAATCTAATTCCTCACTGACTTTTTTTATTATAGATTGCATAGTTTCGAGCGGAAAAAGGTGAGGTGCAAGTTCACCTTTACTAAGATGGATAAGCTTTTTATTTGCTTCTGCTTCATTTATTTCTCGAACCATTAACTTACTTGGTTTATGAATACCGGCTTTTACATATTCACTCCAATCGGGCGGAGGATTAGTTGCTAATAATGACCATGTATTATTCATTACAATTGTTCCTGCTCCGATTTGTCCTTGAATTAAACCATCTGCCATAAGTTCACCTAGAGCATTTATTACAGTACTTCGATTTACATGAAATAATTTTGCTAACTGCCGCTGACTAGGGATTTTACTTCCAATTGGCCATTCTCCGTTTTCAATTTTTTCTTTCATATAGTCTATTATCTGCCGATATTTGGGCACTTTTTTATCGGTCGTCATATAAAAAACTCCTTCGTTTATTTAAAAGATTCAAAGTGGTTGGTTTTTCCGATAAATAACTGGTTGAAGACATTGTATCAACTATTAAATATGATGAAAAGAAATAATTGGTAATTTAAAAATGGTTGGTTTTTTAGGGAAGGAGAGAAAATATGCATAATAAAAAATGGGATTTACGCATTATATGTGCTCACGCTTTTACAATTCTTATATGGGGAACTGCTTTTCCAGCAATTCGTATGGGGCTTGAATCTTATACGCCTGAACACCTTACTTTACTACGCTTATTAATCGCCTCATTTATACTTTTGTTATTTTCATTTATATACAAACTACGACTACCGGATTTAAAGGATATCCCAGCAATTTTTATATTTGGTGCTCTAGGATTTACTATTTATCACATCGCATTAAACTACGGCGAAAAAACAGTAAATGCTGGATCTGCAAGTTTAATCATTTCAGTCACTCCAATAGTGACGGCAATTCTTGCTTCTGTTTTTTTGAATGAAAAAATGAAATTAAATGGTTGGCTTGGTGGTGTAATTAGTTTTGCAGGAATTGCCTTAATTTCATTTAGCCAGGGCGATGCTATTCAATTGAATAGCGGGGGATTATTTATATTATTAGCGGCGATTTCAGAAAGTCTATTTTTCGTTTTCCAAACATCTTACTTAAAAAAATACGGCTTCTTACCATTTACCATATATACAATTTTGTCTAGTACTGTATGTATGCTTATTTTCTTACCCGGAGTTTATCAAGAAATACTAGCAGCTCCTCTTGAAGTTAACTTGAGCGTTATATATTTAGGTGTCTTTCCAACAGTACTCCCGTATATTGCATTGGCCTATATTATATCTCGTGCTGGTGCTTCTGAAGCAACAAGTTCTCTATATTTAACGCCAATAACTGCGTGTTTCATTGCTTGGATATGGTTAGGAGAAGTGCCAACTTTGGTTTCGATAATTGGCGGAGGAATTACTATACTTGGAATTGTGATTGCTCATATACCGGTATTAAGAAAAGAAAAACATAGGAATTTAGCAAATAATCAATCCGTATAATGTAATTCAATAATAATTTTATGATACTTTTTTATATAGTTTCTTTCTTATGTTGATAAATATAATATTTTGTATTTCAGTTAAATATTGTATGTTACATTTTATGTAGTAAGCATTTTAAAAGGAGCTGACAACATAATGAATGGAAAAAGAAATATTTTTACATGTATTTCTATTGTAGGAATCGGACTAGCTAGTTTTTCTAATTCTAGTTTCGCAGCAAGTGTAACGGACGATTCAATACAAAATTCTATTCCCGTAGTTAATCAACAAGTAGCTGCTGCAAAGGAAATGAAACCATTTCCCCAGCAAGTTAATTATGCAGGTGTTATAAAACCGAATCATGTTACACAGGAAAGTTTAAATGCTTCTGTAAGAAGTTACTACGATAATTGGAAAAAGAAATATTTGAAAAATGATTTATCTTCTTTACCTGGTGGTTATTACGTAAAAGGAGAGATTACAGGTGATGCGGATGGGTTTAAGCCACTTGGAACTTCAGAAGGTCAAGGGTATGGGATGATAATTACAGTATTAATGGCTGGTTATGATTCGAATGCTCAAAAAATATATGACGGATTATTTAAAACAGCAAGAACTTTTAAAAGCTCTCAAAATCCTAATTTAATGGGATGGGTTGTCGCAGATAGTAAAAAAGCACAAGGTCATTTTGATTCTGCTACTGATGGAGATTTAGATATTGCGTATTCTCTTCTTCTTGCTCATAAGCAGTGGGGATCTAATGGAACAGTTAATTATTTGAAAGAAGCACAAGACATGATTACAAAAGGTATTAAAGCTAGTAATGTTACAAATAATAACCGACTAAATTTAGGAGATTGGGATTCTAAAAGTTCACTTGATACGAGACCATCTGATTGGATGATGTCACACCTTAGAGCATTTTATGAATTTACAGGTGATAAAACTTGGCTTACTGTTATTAATAATTTGTACGATGTTTATACGCAATTTAGTAATAAGTACTCTCCAAATACAGGACTTATTTCAGATTTCGTTGTAAAAAACCCACCACAACCCGCACCTAAAGACTTCTTAGATGAGTCAGAATATACAAATGCATATTATTATAATGCTAGTCGAGTACCTTTAAGAATTGTAATGGACTATGCGATGTACGGCGAGAAGCGAAGTAAAGTCATTTCTGATAAAGTCTCTTCATGGATTCAAAATAAAACGAATGGAAATCCTTCTAAAATTGTGGATGGTTATCAATTAAATGGATCCAATATTGGTAGTTATCCAACTGCTGTATTTGTTTCACCGTTTATTGCTGCAAGTATAACGAGTAGCAATAATCAACAGTGGGTAAATAGTGGTTGGGATTGGATGAAGAATAAGAGAGAAAGTTATTTTAGTGATAGTTATAATTTATTAACTATGTTATTTATTACAGGAAATTGGTGGAAGCCTGTACCTGATGATAAAAAAACACAAAATCTAATAAATGATGCAATTTATGAAGGATACGATAATTAATTAAATTTGAGAATGGTTACTGAAGAAAGGAATTAGCATTCGCTAGTTCCTTTTTAATGTTTTGTAAAACATTATCCATTCTAAAATTCGCATAGATATACTTGCTTTTTTCATATACATAGTTATTGATGACTCTATGTTTTTATGAAGGGAGAGTATTTCTTGGAAAAAGTATTATTTTTCGGAGATCCAGGTATTGATGACTCATTTGCCATTATGTATGGTTTACTGCATCCCGAAATTGAAATTGTCGGTATTGTAACCGGATACGGAAATGTTGAGCATATACATGCTGCACATAATGCAGCGTATATTTTACAGTTAGCAAATAGACAAGACATTCCTGTCATTAGTGGTGCAACAAAACCACTGACAGAAGAAATCACTACGTACTATCCTGAAATTCACGGAGCAGAAGGATTAGGGCCCATCCATGTTCCAGGAAATATATTATCTATTCCAATATATAATTTCGGCAGTATTGCTGCGATTCTTATAAAGTACGGAAAAGATTTAACGATTGTTGATGTAGGAAGATCTACCTCGTTAGCAATTGCTTTTAATTTATGGAATGATTTAATGCTAAATGTAAAAGGAATCTATTTCATGGGTGGTGTTTTTTTAGAAGTAGGAAACGTTACGCCATTAGCAGAGGCAAACGTGTATGGAGATCCGATAGCAAGTAAAATTGTTTTCCATCAAGCAAAGAATTTATTCATATTCCCTTTAAATGTAACAAACAAAGCTGTGTTAACACCAAATGTATTTAACTATATTCAAGCTAATGCAAAGAATCCATTTCATATGATAATGAAACCAATGTATGACTACTATCTATCCGCATACCAAAAACTTAATCCATCTATGGAAGGACCTTTGCTACATGATGTGGTTGCAATAAGCGGATTAGTAAAATCCAAGTTTTTTTGAATTTGTGCATCGTACAGTAAATGTAGATACATACGGAGATACGAAAGGACAAACATTTGCTGATTTTCGCCCTAACTCTAAATCTGAAGGAGCCCGTATAGCTTTAGAAATAGATGCAGAAAAATTCATTCAAGATTTTATAAAAATTATGTTATAAGTTGCTGTCGAAAAAGGGAATTATTTCAATGCGTTGAATATAAAAATACATCCTCTAGATAAAGGAGCTTACAATATTGAATGTCCAGTTAAAGGTTGTTACGAGAGACAATTGGGAAGATGCATTAAAGTTACAAGTTAAAGAAGATCAAAGAAAATTTGTCCCCGCTGTAGCAGTTTCACTTGCTAAAGTATATATAAAACCAGATGGTGACAATGTAGAGTACATACCATTCGCTATATACGATGGTGACCTTATGGTTGGTTTTGTTATGCATGCTGTTGTAATAGAGACATCGGATATGTATTGGATTAACGGATTTATTATTGATCAATCGCAACAAGGTAATGGTTATGGAAAAGCAGCATTACAAGAAAGTATTGATATAATAAAAAATACTTTTAAATCGTGTAAAGAAATAAGATTAACCGTACATAAAGATAATCTCTCTGCAAAGAAATTATATGAACGATATGGTTTCATATCATTAGGACAGGAGTATGATGGTGAGCAAGTATACCGTTTATTTGTTTAACTATTAAGAAGTAAAGGTGTGAAATGAAATATGCAATTTACTGAAGTGAAAATTGAAGTGTTCATTCCTGAAGAATATATTGAAACATTAAGGGATGAATTAAATAAAATTGGAGCATGTAAAACGGGCGAATATGACCATTGTCTTTCCTATAGTTCAGTGAAAGGATATTGGAGACCTTTAGAAGAGGCATCTCCTTTTAATGGAGAAATTGGTCAAATATGCGAAGGACAAGAATGTAAAGTTGAAATAAAGTGTAAACGAGAACTTGTAAAAGATGCTCTTGAAGTTATTAATGATATTCATCCGTATGAAACACCTATGATTTATATTATACCAATACTAAATGACTATTTTGAGAAACTATACATTAAATAACTAGGAGGAATATCAATTGAAAAGTAAATTTCATCATATTGTACGAGCAGTCATGATAAAAGATGAAAAATTATTAGTTGCTGAATATATCGGCCATCATTATTTTTTACCTGGTGGCCATGTTGAAATTGGAGAATCAGCAGAGAATGCATTAAAAAGAGAGTTAAGAGAAGAACTTGGAGTAAACTGTAGTATACAACAATTTTTAGGCGTCATAGAAAATCAATGGCAAGATAAAGAAGTGCTTCATCATGAAATTAACCACATTTTTGAAGTAGAGTCACAAGATTTACATACGGACTTAACACCGAAATCTAGCGAGTCTCATTTAGCATTTCACTGGATAGATTATAATAAAGAAGCCTTAAATCATTATGAAATCATGCCAATGCCTTTAGTGAAGGAATTACTAGAAAGAAAGTTAAGTGATGAACTACTAAATTGTTGGATTAGTAATTTTTAAATCACTTTATTTATAGTAAATACGTCCATCGAATGAATATAAAGAAAATAGGCTGAAAAACAAGGTACATCACCTAGTGTAAGTTCATATTTTGTTGATGTACGCATTTAGTCTATAGTCTTGTTTCTACTTTGTTTAAAAGAATTTATTAACTTTAATATTTGGACGGAATTTACATTTATAAATGGAGGGTTTCATAATGAATCAGTTTCAACAAGAACTACAATCATTAAACCTTAATGATTATCAAACTGGCAATGTTGTGTATTGGGATCAACAACAAAGTCAATATCCATACTATTACATTCAAGACGATGCACGTCGTTGCGGCGGATGTGGCGGTTGTGGTGGACGTTGCGGTGGATGTGGCGGTAGATGTGGTGGTTGTGCAGGTCGTTGCGGCGGATGCATAGGATGCGCAGGATGTTTCAGTTGCTTTAATTGCTGGAACTGGTGGATTATTTAAGTATAGAAAATTCAAGTTATTTTATATGAAAGAAAGGTGTAAAAACTATTTTGCACTTTTCTTTCATGCTGTAATTTTGATGTGTATTAAGGGGGATTTATTTGTATACATATGATAAGTTGATTTCTTGGGTAGAGGATATAAAAGAAAAAAATCATAGTTCTGCTACAGCACTTTGTATTATAAAAGATAATAAAATCGTACTAGAGCATTATAGTGGTTATCACTCAAATACATCTACAACCAAGAGAGTAACAGCATCTTCACAATTTAACGTTGCTTCTGCTAGAAAAAGTTATTTAGGATTAATGATAGCGTATGCGCTTTATGAGGGGAAAATAAACTCTATTGATGATGAAGCGATAAAATATTTTAAAGACTTTGATCCTGCATTGCTTAGTAAAACGACGATAAGACATTTAGTAACACATTCGCATGGATTAGAAGAAACGAATGACAGGACAATTTTTCGTGAATTTGCACCGGGGCAATCATGGGCGTATAGAGATATTAATGTAAGAATGATGACACGTCTTATTTATCAGCTATATAACAAAAGTTTTCCTGAATTGTTAAAGGAGCGTGTGTTTAAGCCTGCTAATTTTCAAGAAACAGGTTGGAGAGTTCAGCGAGATGAAAATTTAGTTGACGTTGTTAATAATCCAAATGAAGACGCAATTAGTGAAATTGGTACGGTAGATGACGGTACTGAAAAAAATTTGTTTGTCTCAGCTAGAGAATTTGCGCAGTGGGGCAATCTTCATTTAAATCAAGGTGGGATAGATGGTAAACAAATTGTTCCAAAAGAAGTTATAAAAATCGCTACGAGTTTGCAGAGTCCAACATATATAAACAAAGAGCTACCACAAAATGGATTGTTTTGGTTCATCCAAAATGAGCCTGCGCAATTAAGCGAACTTGGTGAACGTGTTCCAAAAGGGTCGTATCAAATATTAGGGATTACTGGATCGACCATTTTAGTAATACCTGAATATAATGTAGTTGTTGCAAAAATGTATAATAAAAGATATAACTACGGTGGTGATAATTACTTATATTATTTACGTGAATTTAGTAATTTAGTCGCAGATACATTTAGTAACGGTAATAGGGCATAATTACTCCTATAACGAAAAGGAGTGATTGGAAGTGAAAGATAAAGTGAACAAAAATAAAAAGCAAAATATAAAAGATGTAAATACAGAGCAAAATGCAATTTATAGCGATCCTAAAGATGCAGCTAATATGCAAACTGTACCGCAGCCGAAAGATTTTGATGAAATCGAATATTAATTTTTCATCCGACTATATGATGAATGAAAAATACGTCTTAAGTCTCATAACATTTAAGAAATTATTTGATAACATATATACATAAGCATTTGAAAATGTCTTATCTTAACAAAGCTTTCTTTAGAAATATCTGATATAACCTGCAAAAGGCACTTCTTTATGAAGTGTCTTTTTGTGTATATGAACTTAATTACCATTTTCCGTACAGTATCTTGCAATTTATGATGGATATACTAACTGTGAAAATTCATGTCAAGATAAAAGAAGGGGACAGTTAGCATGAAACAAACTTCTATAAATCCGTTACTAATTGTTCTAGGTACAATCATTGTTCAAATTGGACTTGGAACAATTTATACATGGAGTTTATTTAATCAACCCCTTGTAAGTAAGTTTGGATGGAATCTTAATGCAGTAGCGATAACTTTCTCTATAACAAGTTTTTCTTTATCATTCTCAACTTTATTTGCAGCAAAGTTACAGAAAAAATTAGGACTTCGGAAACTTATTGCTACTGCAGGAATTGTTTTAGGACTCGGCTTAATACTTAGTTCTCAAGTTTCTTCTTTACCACTATTATATTTATTAGCTGGTGTCGTTGTTGGTTATGCGGATGGAACAGCTTATATTACATCACTATCTAATTTAATTAAATGGTTTCCAAATCGGAAAGGGCTTATTTCAGGTATATCTGTATCAGCGTATGGAATGGGCAGCTTAATCTTTAGATATATAAACGGAAATCTTATCGATAACCTTGGTGTATCACAAGCATTCTTATATTGGGGTATTATCGTGTTACTTTTAGTGTTAATCGGATCGTTCTTCTTACGCGAGGCAATTGTAAGTAATGCTGTAACTGAAACATTACACAATGACTATACTCCGCGTGAAATGATGCGAACGAAACAAGTATATCTGCTATTTTTTATGTTATTCACCTCGTGTATGGGTGGTTTGTATTTAATCAGTATGGTAAAAGATATCGGTGTACAACTCGTTGGACTTAGCGCAGCAACCGCTGCAAACGCCGTTGCTATGATTGCGATCTTTAATACAGTAGGTAGAATCATTCTTGGGACGTTATCAGATAAAATCGGGCGAATGAAAATTGTCTCTGCAACGTTTATTATTATAGGTTTGTCAGTCTTTACTTTAAGTTTTATTCCGCTAAATTACGGGATCTATTTTGCTTGTGTAGCAAGTGTCGCCTTTTGCTTCGGCGGTAATATAACTATATTCCCAGCTATTGTCGGAGATTTCTTTGGATTAAAAAACCATAGTACAAATTACGGGATTGTCTACCAAGGTTTCGGATTTGGTGCGCTTGCAGGATCATTCATTGGAGCGATACTTGGAGGATTTCAACCAACTTTCATTATAATTGGTGTTTTAAGTGTTATTTCCTTCATTATTTCAATATTAATCCGTCCACCAACTGCAGAGAAGACAAAGGAACTAAAACATCTACATCGGAAAGTGGCGTAATACTAAAAAGAGTCCTAATATAGGGCTCTTTTTAGTACAAAACATTTTTTGTGTAGAGAGAATAGAGTTATTTAATTTAAAATGAAATGAGTAGCAGATACTTAGAATATTCATATTGTTTTATAAAGGAACTAACATGTTGCTAAAAACATTTAGAAAATTACAGTTAACAAACTTTGTGATGGAACGTGCACTTCATTCATAGACCATTATTTTCTTATCAGTTTACAATGAAAGTAGTTGGCTTTTATTGATTACAACCATAATTTCTTCTGTTGTGGCATTCGCTACAACAAATATTGATGACATTTTTATACTACTTGTTTTATTTTCACAAGTAAGAACAGAAGTAATTAGGAAAGAAGGAAGAGCTGTCCGCGAAAAAGCTACGAGAAAAAAACTTTATATTGTTATTGGACAATATTTAGGATTTAGTATGATTATTTTTCTAAGTATCATTGGGTCTTTAAGCTCTTTTTTCATTCCTGTTTCGTGGATTGGATTATTAGGATTCGTGCCAATTTATATGGGGGTTAAAGGACTATTGTCACTTCGTTCTTATAAAAGTAATGAAGTTATCGATAACGTTACTGTTTCATTATTTAAAGTAGCTTCAATTACATTAGCTAATGGAGCTGACAATATTTCGATTTA
The DNA here is from genome assembly GCF_057924895.1 of Bacillus sp. LH1. Classification (NCBI taxonomy): domain Bacteria; kingdom Bacillati; phylum Bacillota; class Bacilli; order Caryophanales; family Bacillaceae; genus Bacillus; species Bacillus sp. LH1. The sequence goes on from NZ_CM175007.1 coordinate 2,613,558, forward strand.
TATACCAATGTTTGCTAGTCAAACTCTTGAAACAAATATCGTTACATTAGTTATCTTTTTTTCCATGATAGCGATATGGTGTTTTATTAGCTACAAATTGATAAAAGCTCCTATACTAGCTAAAGTACTTGAGGAAAACTGTCATATTATTGTTCCAATTGTTCTAATTGGTTTAGGAATGTTCATTCTTTTTCGTAGTGGTACAATTGGACTATTCTCCTAAGGTGTTGAAATAACGGAAGTTTTCATAAAAAAGAATTGAACAATTTTAATATTTTTTGAGCAATTATATTCATTGAAATTAACTAGATTCTACACAACGTATATAAGTCTTATTACAGATGAAATGTAGTAGGGCTTTTTTTATTTTAGTGAAATGAAACAATTGTATTAGTGATCTACGACTATTATTTAGACAGGACATTAGCATTATGAAGTTGAATAGCTATCGTAAAAGGAGCGTGATAATTAAAATGAAAATAGTAAAACAATGGGTCCAAGAAGATAGTGATTACATAAGAGAAAAAGTAATTGAATATAACCAAAAACATATTTCAGATGAAGAGAAAAAGCCTTCAGAAAAAATTAGTTTTATAGTGAGAAATGAAAAGGGGAAAATTGTAGGTGGAATAACTGCAATTACATTTTGGCACCACGTACATGTTGATTTCCTGTGGGTTTCTGAAGAATATAGACACGAAGGTTATGGAACCAAGTTAATAAAACTTATTGAAGAATTTGCAATTGAAAAAGAGTGCAGGTTAATCAATTTAGATACTTTTAGTTTCCAAGCTCCTGATTTTTATAAGAAGCATGGATATAAAGTAATCGGAGTAAGTGAAGATTATCCGAAAGGACATAATCATTATTATTTAGAAAAACGGCTAAAAAGTATATAGAATTTGTTAACATTAGTATTTGGAATACAAATGCAATAAGGGCGAGGTTATTATTAATTTCAGTATTAATTGGATCAATTTTTATTCTAAAACTGCAAGAACGTACTTTGGATACTCTTCCTAAGGTACGTTCTTTTTTTATATCAGTAGCCTATTCTTATTAACTCCACCAATAGTGGTAAAGGCAAGACTTAACTAACTTATATATATTAAAAGGAGTTAATGGTAGAATGAATAGAAGACAGAAAATTCCTTTTATTAAAATAGAGGAGGTACATATGAAAAAAGTTAATGTTACATACGCGATTTTGTACGATAAAACTAATGAAAAGATTTTAATGGTAAAAAACAAAGGGGAAAATGGTTCTTATTATACATTACCAGGTGGCGCAGTTAAATTAGGAGAAACATTGGAAGAAGCAGTAATTCGAGAAGTAAAAGAAGAAACAGGGTTACATATAAACGTAAAAGGGATTTGTTCTATCAGCGAAGCCTTTTTCGAGGAAAGAGATCATCATGCAATTTTCTTTAATTTTCTAGGTGAAATAATTGGCGGAGAGACATATATATCAAGGCCAAAAGAAATTGAAGAGATTACTTGGATGGAATTACATATAGCAGCTCCATATTTACGCATACCAGAACATTTACTAGATTTATTACAAAAGAAAGAAACAGTACCTTATTTTTTTAACGGAACAATCGTTCATCAATCTTCATAAAAATATTATCTCATGTAAGGCGGGGAAAACATGGAGTTTATCGTTAATCACAAACAATTCACTCAAGCACTTTCAGAAGTCAACAAAGCAATATCAACAAAATTTTTAATTCCTATATTATCTGGTATAAAAATAACTGCAGATCAATCTGGAATTACTTTAATTGCAAGTAACTCGAATATTTTTATTGAAAAATTCATTCCTGTTTTAATTGAAGACGAAAAGATTGCAACTATTTTAAAGGCAGGAACTATTGTTGTACCTGCAAAGTATTTCATTGAAATAATAAAGAAAATGCCAAGTGATATAGCAATAAAAAGTAAGAATGAGCAAATTATTAAGATACAATCAGAAGAAATCACATTAAGTTTAAATGGATTTCCTGCAGATGAGTTTCCGAATGTACCACTTATAGACAATCATGCAGAAATCAAAGTAGAGACAGAGCAATTGATTGAAGTATTTAAACAAACAGTTTTTGCGGTAGCAAAAAATGAATCTAGACCTGTTCTTACTGGGGTGCATATAGAGTTATCTAATAATAAGTTAATTTGTGCTGCAACTGACTCACATAGACTAGCGATACGTGAAACGCTACTTTCCTCAGATGTAAAAGCAAATTGTATTGTACCAAGCGCAACCATTAATGAACTTCTAAAATTAATGAACAGCAATTCGGAATTCGTATATATCTACTTTTCGGAGAGTCATATTATATTTACGTTTGGAACAACTACATTATATTCAAGACTAATTGAAGGGAAATATCCTAATATTTCTAACCTTATTCCAAATGATTTTAAAACGATTATTAACGTAGATAGAAAAAAGATATTACAAGGTGTAGACCGATCAAGTTTATTAGCAAGTGAATGGGCCAATAACAATGTTAACTTAGAAATCATAAACGAATCCACAATTAAAATTTCTTCAAACGCTTCTCAAATTGGGAAAATATCCGAAACGCAACAAATAGATGCGATTCAAGGTGAAAAACAATTAAATATATCTTTCGATGGGCGTTTTATGGTTGATGCTTTACGAGCAATAAAAGAAGAAACGATTACTTTAAGCTTTGGCGGTTCTATGAGACCGATATTGATTGAAGCAGGAGAACAATCTGCAGCAGTACATCTTATATCACCAGTAAGAGCGTATTAGGGATAGAGGAAGGAATTACATTATGTACAAGCAGACTATTGATTTATGAAATCATAAATCAATACATTATAAGAATGATGTATTAGTAAAGCAAACAGTTTACTAAATCCTACATAATATAATTCAATCATAGACAAAGCAGCAATGGTAATCTGAAATACAAAGCAAAATAATAATAACCTCAATATAAAAGCCATAGATTAATCGATATGGGGTGAGTATGATGAAGAAAATAATTGTTTTACTCATTGGTATAGTTTTAATTACTTTTGCTTTTTATCAATACAACAAAAAAGACTATGCAGCTAAAAGTACTAACTTGTATGTAGAAAACTTTAAAGGGGAAAATGATTCAATAAAAATACAATCTGCTATTAATAAAGCAGAATCTAGTAAATTTAAAACGGTATTACTTGATGATAAGAAGTATAAAATTACGTCACCAATCATTGTTAAAAAAGGTGTGAAATTATTATTTGGTTATGGATCCCAATTTGTAGTTGAGGGAAACTTTAGAGTTCTAGAACTGGAGAACAACGCATCCATTGAAGGAGCGTATATAGCTATTGACGATCCTAAATTTAACTCTGAAGTTATTTATTTAGACGGTAAAAATAAATATTATAACACTTGGAACAAAACACAAATAAAAGATATAAATATTATCAATTGGACGGAAACGAATAAAGGTACCGGAATTTCTTTATACTCTGCTGGAAAAGAAAATGAAATTTCGTTTGTTAACTTCGAAAACATTAAAATTGTAGGAATGGAAACCGGACTAAAATTAGTAGCAAAAAAACCGAGCACCGGACAAGCTTGGATAAATGCCAATCGTTTTATGAACTTTTCTTTAGAAGACTGTGTAAATATGATTTATATGGATAGTCAAGTAACTACGCCAAATGAAATTAGTGGGAATCAATTTACAAATCTTCAAATACAGCCTTCAAATAAAACAAAAAGCATTATAAAAGTAAGTGGTCAGTATAATGAATTTCATGGGATGGTGTGGGATTTAAATAAAATAAAACATGAAAACGAACTCATTGAACTAACTGATAAAAGTATGAATACAGTGATTGAAATGTCCAGTGTACCAGCAAATAGAGTTTTAGATAGTGGGAAATCCAATATTGTGAAATAAGTTTAAATACAGAAAAAAGAGCGAATTCTTTATAAGAGGATTCGCTCTTTTTATATTTTAAAATTAAATTTCCTTCCACCAAGCGGATGAAGGATAATTTGTAGATTTTAACGTAATAGATTCACCAATTTGAGGCGTTGTAATTTTAACTCCTAAACGGTTAGCTTCTTTCGTAACACGTTCTATCGGGTCACTCCATTCGTGTAATGCTAACGTAAAGGCCCCCCAATGAATCGGAAGAAGTAATTCTCCTTTAACATCAATATGAGCTTGTACCGTTTCTTCAGGCAACATATGAATAGCAGACCACCTCGGATCATATTGCCCGCATTCCATTAATGTAAGATCGAATGGACCGTATTTATCACCAATTTCCTTAAAGTGAGGGGCATAACCGCTATCACCACTAAAGAAAATTTTAGTCTCTTTACCAAGAATAAGCCATGAACACCATAATGAACGATCTCTATCTGTCATACCACGTCCCGAGAAATGCCTTGCAGGCGCACATACTAACTTAATATTATCAAACGTAATTTCGTCCCACCAATTATGTTCACTAATTTTACTAGGCGAAACACCCCATTTAATAAGATATTGTGCAACTCCAGTTGGAACATAAAAGTGCTTTGCGCGATCTTTTAACTGCATAATACTTTTGTAATTCAAATGATCATAGTGATTATGAGAAATGATAATCGCATCAATTTCTTGAAGGTCATCACGTTCTAAAGAAAAAGTACCACTATAGCGTTTACTATTAAACAAAGGAAATGGGGAAGAGGCATCTCCAAACATAGGGTCTAATAATAGTTTTTTACCTTCTATTTTCAAAAGAGAAGCAGAATGGCCAAACCATGTAACACTCTCTAACGATTCATTATCTTTATTTGATAAAACGATAGGCAAATCCTTTATAGGACGCAGCTTTGATTTTATTTTAAAGTAATCCGTCATTAAACTTATAATATCTTTCGGTTTAAAACTCATATCAGTATGAATTTGATTTGTATATTTCTTATTCATTCGTTCTCCTTTTTACGATTAACAATTTACGTATGTTGTTATTGTAGCTATTTGTAGTTTAAACTATATTATTTTACCTTTCATCTAAATTGCCTTGTATTTCATAAATTCGTCAAATTCATTATTTGTATCTATAAAGTACAAATTGCACAGTGGCAGCTAAAACAAATATTAAGTACATGTAAATTGTTTTTATTTAGTAAATTCCTTCTTATACGCAACAAAGAACATACGTTTCGTTGTATGTTATAGAAGAAAATATGTCTCTAATAAAAGAAAGGAAGGAGAGGACGTAAGTGCAAATAGAGAGAAAAAAGAACTCAAAATGTAAACTATCAAAATCTGAAATCATGCATTTGTATACTGAAGGGAAGAGCACCTCAGAAATCGCCATGCTTGCTAATGTGTCTGCAAGGTATATTCGTATGGTTTTATCAGACAATAACGTACCAAGACGCGCTATAGGGAGTTGGAAGAGAAAGTATGACATAACAGAAGATTATTTTAAAACGTGGTCAAACAATATGGCTTATATTTTAGGGTTTATAGCAGCAGATGGTGTTATACAGAAAGAAAATCAATGTGTCAGTATATCTCAAAAAGAAAGTTATATTTTAGAAGATATAAAAAAAGAACTAAAAACAAACCAGCCACTTTATCAAAACAAAAAAACAGGCGTATATATGCTAAACATTAATAGTAAAGTAATAAAAGACGATCTAATGAATATTCACGGAATCATGCCATGTAAATCTTTTAACATTGAATTTCCTTTAGTACCAGAAGAATATTTACATCATTTTGTTCGTGGATATTTTGATGGGGATGGTTACGTCAAGTATGAAACTTATACAGTTAATTTCGTAGGTGGATCATATAACTTTATGAATTCTTTACATCAAATTCTTCAAAATCGCAATTTACGAGCCGATTTACTAAATCAAAACAAACATTATCGTGTTATTTTATCTGGAAGAAAATCAATACAACTATTTTCAAATTGGATTTATAAAGACAAAGATATTTATTTGCATAGAAAATATGAAGTGTTTCAGAAAGAAAGTCTGAGTTTAGATCAATTACAAGATCGAAAATTAAAACAAACTCAAACTGCTGTTAAGCAAAGAAAACAAAGTTTCCTTGAAGAATATATGAAAAATAAATGTAATGCTATAACTTGTTCAAATTTAGAAATAAGCGAATCGGCTTTCAAACATTGGCTAAAAAATGATAATCAATTTAAAAGAGATTATGAAAAGATTAATTTAACAATGTCCACTAGCGATAACTAAATATAAAATCCTAAAAAACCTTAGAATAGGTATGAAGATAGCTATTCTAAGGTTTTTTATTTTTAAATCATAAAGGATTCTTAATTTTATTGATTGAATATAGTAAATACATAGATTTTACAATTGTCTTGATAAAAAAGGAGAGAGACACCTTGCAAAAGAAATTTATCAATCCAGAAACGATGCCACCAACTTCTGGATATTCACATGTAGTGGAAGTTAGTAACGCTAAACGAACAATTTACATATCTGGACAAGTAGCGATTAACACTGATGGTCAAATAGTTGGCATTGGTGATTTAGCTACACAAACGCGACAAGTTTTCGAAAATATTAAAAGTGCATTAGAAACTTCGGAATTAAGATTTAATGATGTAGTAAAATTAACATTTTTCCTAACAGATATTTCTCAAATGGCCACTGTTAGAGATATACGAGATCAATACATTGATACTAAAAATCCACCAGCAAGTTCAGCTGTAGAAGTTAGAAAGTTAATTAACGATAACTTTTTAATTGAAATCGAAGCAATTGCTGTAGCAAACTAATTTTAAAAACTTATTATGAATCATATCAATGCAATTCGTTTAATGCGTTCAGTTAAAACGAATTGCATTTTTTATTGTCTTAAATATAATTTATATCTGGAGACATTTTCATCAACAACTTATAAAACAAACAACTAAACAATCCATCACACAGAATGATTAAAAAGAACGAGGGGAGGCTAATCACAAAAATCAACTTACCTATAATAAGTTTATTATTTAAAGTTAGTTAACATAATATATATTATAGGCAGTTATAGAAACAAAGCAATACCAGGTATCAAAACCCAAGTAAACTATACTTAATGAGACGAAACAGAGATTTTTGGTGAGATTTACATTAAATCTTATCTAAACAAACTTCTTCAGTTTTTATCGTTTTTATTTGTTATAAATTCATCACAGCAAATCTTAATCAATAATCGCTTAAGATTTAACGAATTAAAAACATTTTTGATTGGCAAGAAATTTTTATACAGAAAAATTATTTCTATACAAAATATAAATTAATAATTTTATTTTATGTTTTACTTAATGAATTAATTGCTATTTGCACATGTTTTACAACTTTACATTATTTGTTGTTATTTCTGTTATTTAGGCTTGACTTTCATTACACTCATTGTTTTTTATTCTAGTTAACATAACGCTTATTTTTAACATAAAAAAATCCTCCTCACCTTCAGGAAGATTTTTTGTTTGCTATTATTTTATTTATATCTTCTAGTAACAATCCCAATTGTAAATGACATTGGAAAAATCTAGATTTAACAAATCTTCCTTACGTATAAAGAAATTAGCAACCCCAGAATCGCCCCACATAATATTTAATGAATCGTCTGTATCGATTTGCATCAATAATATGTCATGTTGCTGGTATTTTTCTTCCCATTCCCTTGGATCTGTCTGTGTGAAAAATGGATAACCACCAATTTTATGTCCTTGATCCTTACATAAATCATCATACAGTTCGCCTAATTCTGTATTATTTTCTTCATCAACAATTTCTTCCCAATCAATGTTATCATTAAAAATCATTTCAAATCGATAATCTCTTGGTGTTACTGGTTGATATGCCAACTCAAACTTTAGTTTTGCTGCTTTGGGTATGATAAAATTCTCTAAATCTAAAGTGTTTAAATAACTAAAATCAGTAATCACCTTAGTTAAATCCGCTGTGATTGTAGAATGATAAACAATTCGAAAGTCTTTTTGGCTTGTGGGATGATCAAAATCTGCTCCAAAAAGATCTTCTTCAGCACTTATGAAAAACTGTAACATTCCATGTTGAGGCATATGTTCAATGTTTGGTATTTCTTCAAGGTTTAACTGCGCAAGTAGCATCATAGGTTGTCCGTTTGAGTCTTTAGGATGCTCTTGATCTATAGGTAAATACGGATATCCACCAAACTTACTTTCAAAAAGCGTTGTCTCTGCTAATGTTCCAGACACTTTAACATACGGTTTCACACTTTCTTCTAAAATACTACGATACTGTTCTAGTTCTTTCGGAATTTGAAGTTGATACGTATTCTTCACTATATTTACCTCCTTTTAGTAATGAATTGAAAATACCTAACTTAATTATATAGTAAGCGATAGCTTAATTGAAAATCGTTAAAAATCCATTTTCACCCTCATTTTTTGCGCGCTTGGTGGACAAAGTAGATTATGTTCTAATACCTTTTTATTAATAGTTCGAATTAAATCCGCTACTTCTGCAGTATTTGTATTTTCTTTTAGCTTTTCTTTTAAATCATCAATTTCTTTTGAAAGCTCAATCCACCTAGGTAAAACGTGATTATTTGCTAAAGTTCTATAAAGTTGCTTTTCAGGATTGTACGAAAGATCTTTATCAAGATTAAGAGGTTTCCCTTTACCAGGTAAATGATCAAAAGCTCCTTTCTGTTCTGCTTGTTTAACGATAGAACTAATATGATCCTCATACGTATAAGACCAAACTTTCTCATCTTTTACTAAAATCTCTTGTTTTTTTAGTTTTTTATCTAGTTCTTCTTGATTCATAGATTCTCTCTCCTTTTTATTTTCTAATGTCGTTTTTGTAAATTCTAATGCCCTTAATCCATCGAATAGCTTTTCTCGCCACCATACGCTATCATGTCCACCTTGAAACTCTTCGTAAGTGGTTTGGTATTTCTTTGCTTCTAAAGCTTTATATAGCCGTCTATTAGCCGTTAAAAGAGGTTCGTTTTCGAGTTCGCCTACTGCTATGTAAGAATGTAGATGAGTCGCATTAGAATTTATTGATGAAATTTGATTTTCAATCCAAGGAATTGTATTTTCATAATTATCCTTTTTCCAATGTACGGATCCAGACATTGACAACACATTTCCGAAAATATGTGGATTTTGAAGTGCTGCATAAAAAGCTGCTAAGCCACCAAGACTGAAACCAGCAATTGTTGTATGATTCTTTTCTTGATAAACGTGATACTTAGCTTGAATCCACGGAAGTAATTCCTTCGTTAAAAATGCATTCATTTTATCGTTATAAGTTAGCTCTTCTAATCGATCGACAGGATCTATAGCAACAGCAATGCAAGATGGGATTTCTTTTTCGTAAATTAAATAATTAAGTGTTTTTTCAATTGAAAGGCTCTGAATGAATGAATTCCCATCAAATACAATGAGAAGTTCTTGAGGATGTGGAGTGTGAGAATAATCATGAGGCGTATAAATATGAATTTTACGTGTGTTATTTAAAATCGAACTATGAAAAGAATATGTTTCAATTCTCCCAGATGGATAATGATTTGAAGGGAAACGACTGCTATACTGCATGTCCATACTTATTTTTAACACAGACGCTTTATTGGTACCTTCTCCAAATGTATTTTTATTAAATGGGTCTAATCGATACTGTTCACTACGCTTTATCCAATTATTTTCGAAAAAATCATTTACTGTAAAATAATAAGTTGAAATAAAACTCTTATTTGTTCTAAACGTAACATACCAAATATCTGTCTGTAACAATCGTTGTAATTGATTTACAGACAAATCCCAACCAGGAAAACTACCGAATACATAAACGTTTTCAGTGTTTTGATCCCCTAACCATATATACGTTATAAGCTTATACTGATTATCTGCAGGGCATTGTTCTATTAGTGGCGTGTGATTTGACTTTATTTCATGCAAAAAAGTATAAAGAGCTTTTTCGTTTCCATTCTTTAATTGATTTTTAAGCTTCTCTAACTTAGGACTGATTATTGTAGTCACCTCTCTTCTTCCTTTGTAGTATTCTATATGTAGTTTTTTTCATTAGAATCCCTATATAAAAGTAGTCGTAAGTTATTTGTTTAGCGAAGTTATTTATTAGAAAAATAATCAATTGCCTGAATAGAAAGTTCTAATGATTTTATTCTTCTTTCTAAAAGCGTTCTTTGAGGACTCCCAAGCTTTGACTTAACGTAAATCTGTTCAATTGATGGAAGCAAACCAATTAGAACATTACGAGCTTCCGCTAAATCTTCCTGAGTATAATGATGAGTTTCTTGCTTCCAAACACTTTCTAACATAGCTAAGCCGATACTAGCTGCTTTGAGTCTTTTTTTCACTAAAGTAGTATTTGATCCTTTTTGAGTCATCTGTGACAAGGCATTTTCAAGTTTACTAATTGTTGACTGTAAAGATTTTATTGATTCTACTTTATCTATATTTGATACGTTTTTCATGTTAATGTTATCCCTTCTACGTTGCTAACTTGTTTTGTTTAATGTTTAATGAAATCCTTAAAAGCTTGATTTCACTCGAAATATTTTAACATAAATAACTAACTGTATTCGAGTTGGACAATAACTTAAAGCAAAACAGCTATTCCTCTCTCCTCCCCTGTAGCATTCTATTATATGTACTTCTTTCTTCTCATTAGAATTCCTATATAAACTAGTTGTTAATATTGAATGTTTTATGAACAAAAAAACGTACAAGTAATGTAACCTGTACGTTTTCGCTTTTATTCAGTAAGGTAATAAAGTAATAGCTTCCTGGTCTTCTCATAATTCATGAAATCTCTATACAAAATAGGATACTTCACAATTTCTGTTTCTATAAAACGATATTGCGGAAACCACTCAAAAAACGATTTTTTTAACCACTTTATTTGTTGAAACGTAATGTTCAGTTCGTTTCCATTTAGTATAGAATTTAAAGTAGCTGCTGTATGCATCCAATAATGATTAAAATCAGCGTTTATACAATCATCTTCGGTAAATTTACTTTTTAAGTCTCGCTGCAATTTTGCTGTAGCACGATAAGGAAACGGTTTATGAAGTGGACTATGCATTTTCTGCAATTCCTTAAAAATAATTTGTTTTCCTAACTTCAACTTTCTCCTCCTTTATTTCTCTATCCAATTTAATAAGTTTTCATAATGATATTGAGCATCGATATACCCAAGATTATATAGATTAACAAGCTTTTCCTTATTTCTTTCTATTCCGCTTATAGGAAGCTGTACACTTGGTTGAATTACATAAAAATTATCTTTTTGTTCTTCTCGATTCATATAAGATATCGTCTCATTATAAAAACGATAATGGTCTACTAAATTCTCTGCGATTTTCGGATATTTTCTATATAAAATTTTAGCCAGGCCTGAAAATTTATTCCGCTGCTTCTCATATCCTTCTGGCTTTGTCATAATTACAACGTTCTTTTCATAACCATCAGTTTGAGCTTTTAAAACTGGTATAGGATCTATAATTCCTCCATCTAGTAATTTTCGATTATCATATTCTACAGCAGGTGCTATAAACGGCACAGAGCTGGATGCACGGATGATTTTTAAAATATCATTTCCGTGTTCTGCTTTATTATAATAAATGGCTTGTCCTGATTCGCAATCAGTCGTCCCTATAACAAACTGTTCATTACAGTTTAAGAAAGTTTGAAAATCAAATGGTACAATTTTATTAGGTACTTCATCAAATAAAAAATCCATTCCGAATAATTCACGTTTTCGAATTAAGTTTCGATAAGATATATACCTGTAATCTGATACTAGCTCTGTATTTACTTTCTTATTTCTACTTTTTTGACGTGACAAATAGGTTGCTCCCATACAGGCTCCAGCTGATACGCCGACTACATACGGAAAGAATAAGTTCTTTTCCATGAAATATTCGAGTACACCTGCAGTATATAAACCTTTCATTCCTCCACCCTCTAATACTAAACCAATATTCTTCATGCTATATCCCTCTGCTTCTTTTTTCTTAATTTCATATTAGCATAAGATTTTAAGATGAGGTTTTATAAACTAATTACAACAATAACCAGAAACTACTAAAGTAATGTCATAATATCTTTGTGAGTAACATGTTACAATATAAGTAATTCATTCCACATATATTAAAGGAGGAATTTAATATGGGTTTATTTAGCGGTATTTTAGGAAATGCATCAAATACGAGTTCTGAAAGTGTAGAACGTGATTTAGAGAAGATTATGCTAGACGATGAAAAAGTAGAGCATGCTTATAAATTAATTCGTGATCTAATCGTATTTACAAATCGTCGTCTTATATTAGTAGATAAACAAGGAGTAACTGGCAAAAAAACAGAATACCATTCTATTCCTTATAAAAGTATTACACAATATAGCATCGAAACGGCTGGGCATTTTGATTTAGATGCAGAACTTAAAATTTGGGTGTCTAGTATGGAGGAACCAATTACGAAAGAATTTAAAGGTGACGATAGTATTTTAAGCATTCAAAAAGCGTTAGTAACCTTTACGACTAAGTAGTGGGTTTTGTATTTTTATTCATTTTTAAAATTACTAACCCGAGTATTTTGGAAGAACATACATTATTTTTGTATATTTAATCTAAAATAACATAAAAAGGTAAAGCGTATTTTATATGCTTTACCTTTCTTTTTTGTAATAAATAAGTGTAGTTCATCATTTAATTTCTTTATAACTTCTGTTCTTTTATAACCCATCTTTTCGTATAAAAAGCAATTTTTCTCTTCTTCTAAAATAGTAGCAAGTTCCCAGCTCGTTGCTTCAGGAAACATTTCCTCAATTAATGTAAGTACCTTTTGGGCAATTCCTTTTCCTTGATAACTCGGGTGAATAAACATTGGACTCAAAATTTAGAGGGTGTTTCTTTTGGTGAAATGCATATCGCTCCAACAAGATTCATTGCCACTATTATTTTATAGAAGCCACCGTCTACATGATTTATTCTACAAATAGTTTTTTCGATAGTTTCATTTGCTGGATTTGTTTCATAGTCTTTATATTTATGTAATAAAGGGCTAAATGAGTCTATTTGCATTTGAAATATAACTTCTGCATCAGTTTCTGTCGCCTTCTCTAATATAATATCCATGTTACCAATTCAGCCGCTTTCTTAAAGAAGTAATATGAGCGGTATGATGACGACCATGCCATGCGTATAGTCCTATTGCAACAGCAAGTTTTGTTTCACCAGTTTCAGGATGGTTAAATGTCTTTTCTAAATCTTCAATTTCTAGAGAATATAAAAGGTTAACCCATCTTTTATGTAATGAATCTAGCATTACTAGTGAAACATCTACCGGTAATTTTGAATCGGGTAACTCTGCCCACTTCTCTTCTTTATACGGCTTAATAGTGGGATTCTTTTCTGTCAGTGCTAATTTAAAGCGTATGTAGCTATTCATATGACTATCAACGACGTGATGAACTACTTGACGTACAGTCCAACCTCCAACGCGATATGGTGTATCTAACTGCTTCTGATCTAAATCTTTAATTGCCTTTGTTAGTTCATTTGGTAAATCTTCAATTTCTTGAATCCATGTATCAATCATTTCTTCAGTTATAGGACGTTTGTATGTAAATTGGCCAATTGGATAACGTAAATCATTCATGAATAAGTCCTCCTTATTATAAGCGTGAAGTATTTCTCCAAATATAGTGTACAAACTTCACATGTTCTCCATGTAATTCTACAGAAGTTGTATCTGATTCGTTTTGATAAGAAGAAAATCCGCTTTTTTCTAGTACAATTTGTGATGCGAGATTATTAGTCGTTGTTTTAGCATGAACTTCAGTAATTTCATTATTTTTCGCTACATCTAAAATTAATTTTACGGCTGCTGTTGCAACTCCTTTTTTAGTAAATTTTTCTCCGACCCGATACCCGAGCGAACTAATTCGAGTTTCCGTATCTATATCTACTAAATTAATTCGCCCTACAATTTCTTTTTCTTCATTACGAATTAAATAAAAATAAGAATCTCCATCTGCTTGTTCTATTAATAAATCGTCTAGTAGTTTTTGGAAATATTCAAATTCAAAATATTTTGAGCCACGATTTGGTACCATTGTTTCAAAAAAAGATTTATTCGTAAGTTCAAACGTAAATAAATCCTTAGCATCTTGTTTCTTTAGTTGCTCTATGTATATTTCCATCCCGTATTCTCCTTCTAGATTTACTAACTGTTATACATTCTTTTTTAATCAATTATATTCCTGCTATTACTTTCGATTAAGTAATACAGATAGTAGCACTTTCGGATGAAAAAGATGAAATGGACTACGAATTAAATTCATAACTCGTACTAACCGAATATAAACATCAGAATTACTTGCGGATAGTCGATATATTTGTTTCGTATACCATAGCTGAAATTTTTGTTTTGTAGTTAATTCTCTCTTTAGTTGCGGATGACGTGATATTTCCGTTGTTGTCATATCCCATGGGGTTTCTATTATAGTAGCTGCCTTTTTATAAAATTGTTGTGTAAATGTTTTATCAAGTTGTTTTCTACCTTGCAGAAGTAATTGCAACTGGTGAGCCTCCATAGCAGCAACTGATACGCCTTGGCCGAAAACGGGATCAAAACGACATTGCGCATCTCCAACAACTAATAAGCCTTCTGGTACATTATTCACTAAATCAAATCGCCGGCGTACTTGATAAGGAATTTTGTATGTCTTTATATCAGTAATTCCCTCAGCCTTGTTTAGGAAGTCTGTAACATTAGAAATTGATAGGTTTTCAGCAAAATCATAAAACTCATCATCTGTTTGTGGTGCTTTCTCGTTTGCGTATCCACTGAAAGTAACAAAATAACGATTATCTTCTATCGTTTGAATAAGAACGCCATAAGGGTTATCAGGGAAACTCGGAGACATTAACATATTACAACAGTCTAATTTCTCATTTTCTTTAAGTTTGAACATTTTCGTTGCGTAAAATAAATCAATACGAACTTTCTCTTCTTGTACTTCAATTTCGTATTCTCGTAACCACTCTATACTTTTTGAGCCAAATCCACTCGCATCAACTACAAGGTCTGCATGAACTTCTTCTTGTATGTCTGTCTCTAAATATTTAACTTTTACTCCACACACTTTGTTAAGCTTTGCATCTACCAATAACCCTTTAACCAATGTTTCATATTTAATAGTAATATTTGAAATTTGATGTATTCGTTTTTGAATATGCCATTCTAGCAAAGGACGACTTTGTTGAATCATATGTACTTCCCCTATGAATGGCTGTTTCCATAAACCAAATTGATGCCATTTTAAATCACGAGTAAAGTTATTTACGATACTACCTGCTTCTATTAATTCATTCGTAATAGTAGGAAACAATTCTTCAATTGCGTTTTCTCCACCTTTTAATAACACGTGAGGATGATTACTTTGTGGAACTCTTTTTCTCGAAGACTTTCCATCCCACCTTTCACCAGCTTCTATAATGATTACTTCTTTAAAAGAAGTTGATAATGCTTTTGCTGCAAACTTTCCTGCTATACTTCCACCAATAACGATAGCCTTATTAAACATATTTTCCCCCTTAATAAAAAGAGATCCTGCCTTGTATGAATGAAACAGGATCTTAAACTAATTAACTTCTTTATCATTATACTTAAAATACATCAGTAAATTGCAACATTAAAATTAAAATACCTAATCCCCATACGTAATACGCGAATACTTTTAAAGAGTGACGTTTTAAATAGTGAATCATCCATGAAACGGCTATGTATCCAAAAAATGCTGCTGATAACGTTCCGACAATTAAAGATGTACTAGAAATAGATTCTGCTTTCCCTTGAAAAACGTCTACAAATTGCAAAATGATAGCTCCAACAATGGCTGGTGTCGAAAGTAAAAAAGAAAAGTAAGCAGCTGTTTCACGATCTAATTTTCTCCATAATGCAGCGACAATTGTCATTCCAGAACGAGAAATGGCTGGAAAAATAGCAGCAGCTTGAAATGAACCGATAATTAATGCGTCTTTATATGTTATGTCATCCATTTTTTTACGACCATTCTTTTGTTTATCTGCCGCGTAAAGAAAGAATCCGGTCACTAAAAACTCCCAACCGATCGTGATTCCTGTTTTTGAAATATCTTCAAAGAAATCTTTAAACAATAAACCAATTACAACTGCGGGTATTGTCCCAACGATAAGTAATAACATGAGCTTTGAAAATGGGTTTTTAATTAAATATATAAATTCTTTTTTGTAATAAATAAAAACCGCAAGTAAAGTCCCAATATGCAGCATCGTATCTAAAAATAAGCCAGCCTCATCTAATCGGAACAAATGCCTTCCTAAATAAAGATGTCCGGTACTACTGATTGGTAAAAATTCTGTTAAACCTTGAATTATACCTAGTATGAAAGCTTCTAACCAATTCATGATGGTCTCCTTTCTCTTTTGCTTGTACCAATATATGAGGGTTAAATTTTCGATATGAAAAAAACTATATTTCTCTATGAATTTACTTTTCATTTATGGATATATATGTAAAGAGGGTTAAGGAGGGTTATTATGTGGAAGCACACAAAATTCGGTAATGTATTACTTTGGGTGGGCCCTATCCTTGTATTTTTAGGACTATGTATGACAAATGTTATTTCAGATATTCCTTTCTTTGAGGGAAAACATAAAACGGTTGGTATTGTACTTATATTTATAGGTGTAATCTGTTTTGTTGCTGCTAATCATTTGAAAAAAGGAGAAAGATATGAAGAATAAATCTAAATAAAAAACAATCCTGGCATATTAGCTAGGATTGCTTTTTATTAATGTTGATTATTTGTAGAATACTTTATCAACGTTATATTTCGCTTTGTATTCATTAATGATATATGTTTCGTAAATTTCTCTTTCTGTTGGATCTTCTACGATACATGCATCAATGCGGTATACTTCATCACGGTGATTTTTAATTGGTGAAACATTATCTTCAAAATGCTTCTTAATACGTTGTCTAATTTTACGAGCTTTACCTACGAAAAGAAGTTCGTCATTAATATTGTAAAACATAAAAATGCCGCCTTTATCTCTAGGGAACAAGTGGAAATCGATAAATCCATTAATTGGAGTAATAATTGGCTCGTCTCCTTTAATAACTTGTTTACGTTCAGTAATTGAAACATCAGCTTCAGGAATATTAATTTTAATCAAGTTCATTCACGTCCTCTTTTATTATAAAGATAAATAATAGCATACATAAGTAAGAAAAGCTATGTTCAGAGGCATATTTCATTTTATAATTCAAATATTATAGGTGTATCATGTAAACTTTTCTTCCAAATCATATGATCGCTGGATTCTCCCCAGTAATCTTTCAATACATAGCTAGGTTTTCCAAACTTTTTCGTCCATATACTTTGCGCATTTTTATATCCACTATCTAAACAATATTCTGTTATCCCTCTGCTAAGTAATGTAAGAAACATTGTATGTAGTAATAAACTCCCTATTCCCTTTCTCTGATACTCCGGAAGTATGAATACAGTTCCTATTTCATACAAATTTTTAAGTACACCACCTGTACAACTATTAATCAATGTACTTGCTGGACCGATTTCGATTGTTCCAATGATTTTATCGTTACTTGTATCAATTGCTAATAAAAAGTAACGACCTTCTCCGTTACTATCAAAATCACTTTTCAAATACTGCTTTTTTGAGTTAATTTCATTTTCTATGTCATCCAATGATTGTGACAATCCTTCATTTTTGTATGTATTCGTAATAACGATACGGAAAAATAAATATAGTTCATCTACATCATTCAAATTCGGTCTTCTAACTGCAACGTTAGTCATGAATTCAATCTCCAATCCTCATTATGCCATTGTCAATACAACACTTTATATAATCTATTCATCATTATTCTGCAAAAACCTGCATAAATCCAACAGTATAGAAAGCTCATTATAGATATTGATAAAATAATTTTTATATCCATAGTTGTATGAACAGCAGGACCAAGTACCGGAAAACGGAAAACATCGAGAACAATCATAATACCAATAATTAGACAAGTTGCTGAAAAGGAAACAATCCAAATTCTCCTCTTTAATTTTAAAAAGGATACTCCTAAGGCTAGACCTAATAAGCCTGTAGTAAAAGGAAAGACAATTAGTTCACTTGGCTCAATAATAAATAATAGAAAAATAGTAAGAATATAAGAAAGTATTCCCTCACGAATAGAATAGAAAATAGCAAAAAAAATCGGTAATGTCGAAAATGGACTAATGAGCAAACCTATACCAGGAACTAGGTTTCCTGCTGCTTGAAACATGGTGGCTAATGTACTCATCAAAGCTGTAAGTACTAACTTATTCGCAAGGGACAATTTTCTTTTATGAACAAAGCTCGTATCATGTTCTATCATCAGTTGATACCAATAACGTACAAACCAATTCATCAATATCTCCCCCTAAAGATGCCTCATTCATTACTTTCTATATTATTCATACACTAGTGGTTTATGAGCTGCTTTCTACTTGTTATGAATTACTATATAATAAAAGGCTTTTAGGGGGATAAATTGTGCGTTTTAAAACAAAATAAATTCCTTGGATTATTAAACTACGAGTGTATATCGTATCAGGGAATAATTTCAAAAATGGTACCTTTGTTAAAATCTGTTACTTTCATAGAACCGTAAACTCCTAAATATAATTTAGTTTGATTCAAATTTGTTCCTAAACTCATATAATAAGCTGCTTGCGTACCAAAATCATAATTGGTTTCAATAGCATGAAAGTCAGCATGTTTACCGTCTGTACCTGCTCTAGTATAGGCTAAAACACCATTAACTGGCGGTCGAGAATCTTCTTTCTTAGCAAGGTCAGTAAACACTACGCTACCTGTTAAATTTGGAATTGCATTTCCCATATATGGCTGAACTCCTGTAAGGGAAGTTCCTCCAAACTTATCGGGTCTGGAATCTTGATGAAAATAACTAAGTAGAGGCAGAATACGCCTCGCTGAAGTTTGTATTGTTTCATCATAATAAGTCATTGTTCTTTCATCCAAAGTCTGATTTTCGGAACAATGCCGTATAAAAGAAGTAGGTAAATCCCCTTCCCATCCTCTCCAACCAAAATTGATAAACCCATCTTGATTGGGAGTGAGCCTCATAAAATGCATTTGAACAAGTTCTGTAACCGGTATAGGTTTATATTGAACAAATGAAAAAATAGACTCTACAATATTTTGTCCGACATTTCCGGCGTATTTGATATATTGATTATAAAACCTTTGAAATGAAATGCCGGTTATATTACGTACTCCTTTTGCAATTACTGTAAGTGTTTCTTGTATAGATAAAGGGAGTTCATTAAAGCGTGTAACTACAGGAGGGTTATTTATAAATGTATTTTTACTTACATCGATTTCAATTATTTTACCTGCTATTTCTAAATCATCTTGGCTTAAATTAAATGGATCATAACCTGATCCGCCATCTCCATTTGTAAAAACAAGTTTTCCAGTCTCAGGTGAAAAGTTTAAACTATTGACTCCGTTATGATTAAAAAATGGTCTTCTTACATTCAGTAATGTTCGTCGCTTTTGAGCTTGACCATTAGATTGTAAAGTCCATTCTTCTACTGTATCAATGTGATCATATTGCGTATTTCTATTAACCCACTTTAAATTTAACGTTTTAGGGTCACAAGGATTCGGTTTAAATTGCTCAGAAAATGCACCTGGTCCTTGAGTTCCAGCTACTGAATAATGAAGATAAAATAACCCATTTTGATAAAATTGTGGATGGAACGCAAGTCCAAGCAATCCGCGTTCATCATAACCGCTACTAGAAACACCTTCTTCAAATGTACCTAATTTAATAATTAGGTGACGAATATCTAAAAATATCTTTATAACTCCATTCCCTATGTAAAAAATCTCTCCTAATTGGGTTGCGATAAATAGTCTTTCGGTCGATTCGCCTGGAAGTATTGTTGTTTTCAATACGGTTGGTAAATTTATATTATGAACAATGGGTCGTAAACTAACTTTAACTTTTGTCAATTAACTGTACACCCCTTTTTCTTCTTTTTATAGAAGAATATGATTAGAGTAGTTTTGTTAGTATCAAATAAGTCGCATTCCTTTTTATTACAATTTTGTATATAATATAATTATAAATAATATGGGGGACGAACTATGATAATCGTACTACAAATCATCTTACCACTAATTTTCGCAGTCTATTTATTTACCCTCTATCATAACGGGACGTATGGATCAGCTTCATTCATTTTAGCAGTCATGATAGGAATTTTCGGTTTAGAGAATATTTTTCAATATGCTAGTCTAACAGATCATGCTATTTATCCATATTGGGGCAGTTTGAAGGCTGTTGTTATCGTTTTATCAGTCGTATTTCTATTTAAAAAAGGTGGTTTAACAGGAAAATATTGATTTGTAATGCGTTACATATTTTCTTGTTAAATTGCTTTTATTTTATAAAAGCAGAAATATTTATGTAAAAACACGAAGGGATGTGTTACATATGTCTATAAATATTATTTCAATAGTATCTATCATAATATGGATTTTGTTAATTACAGAACTTATAAAACCTTCAAAAGAACAGAATGGACGAAAAATAGTAACTTTAGTAACTGCTGGTTCCGCATCAACACTTATTTTGACGGTTTCATTTATTCAAAATATCCCGTTTTGGAATTGGTAGTGATATAACTAACAAAAATATGTATAAATAAAAAGATTAGGATTCACTCCTAATCTTTTTATTTTTTGAGGTAACACCATATGCCCAGTAAGCTAAGATTTTAAGACACCCCCTTAACGAAAACTTTACATTTTCACAATTATTTATGAGAATTCGGCTCGTTTTTCCGTTTTGGGGAAGAATCAATTTCTTAAGTTGATGACGATGTGGATAGTATCCCAGGTATCACAAAATGATGTGAAAAATGACAAAACTGTAAGATAACGAACTATTTTGTAAGGGAAATCACTCGTTTCATTCGCCAATTTTTTCTATAGTAAGGATAAGAAGAAAACAAATAAGATGATATGAAAATGAGTGTTAATGAAGTAAAAGGTTTAACGAAATTTTATCAATCAAAAGGTGCGGTTGCGACAAATCTGATTTTTCTTTACAGGCTGTTCTTAATGAATTCATGAAATGGGATTGTACTTATATTGTAAGGAGTGGGACTATTGAAAACAGTACTATCGGTGCAACACCTAACGAAAGAAATCAAGGGCAAGTTGATTGTACAAGACATATCGTTCGATATGGTAGCGGGAGAAATTATTGGACTACTTGGTGCGAACGGAGCGGGCAAGACAACCACGATGAAGATGATAGTTGGTCTAAGCACAATAAGTGCCGGGGACGTGCAAATTGCAGGTTACAGTATTAAAAGTCAGTTTTCTAAAGCAATCCTCAATGTAGGGGCTGTGATTGAAGCACCTGCATTCTATCCTTATTTGAGTGGGTATGAAAATTTACGACAATATCAGCGTTTGCACAAAAATGCAAGTAAGGACTGGTTGCTGGAGGTAGCCAGTCTAACCGGCATAGAACATGCGCTTGATCAGCGAGTAGGCACGTATTCCATGGGAATGAAACAACGCTTGGGAATTGCACAAGCACTACTGCGAAAGCCAAAGTTGCTTGTGTTAGATGAGCCGATGAATGCACTTGATCCTGCTGGTGTCCGTGAAACCCGGAACTATTTAAATAGAATTGCGACAGATTTGGGCGTAGCAATTGTGATTTCCAGTCATCAACTGTCTGAGATTGAGCAGATGGCACGTCGAGTGGTTATTATGCAGAATGGTTGCTTAGTGACAGAGCAAAGGATTGATGATGGCTTAAATGATGGGAAATTCTGTATCACTCTTCACATTGATAATGTTGAGCTTACAAGCGAAGTTTTGGTTAACTTGTTTGGGGAAGATCATCATGCATTGGATTATATGCAGACAGAGAAATTATCTAACGGTGTGCATACTATAACAGTAGCTATTGATGAAGGGCAAGTTCCAATGTTGATTCGAGCATTGTGTGCTGCCGGGGTGGAAGTTCATCGGGTGTTGTCGACACATACGAGTTTAGAGGATAAGTTTTTAAAATGGACAACTGCGCGTGGTGAGGTGAGTTAAGTTGTTATGGAATGAATGTTTGAAGATAGTGAATAAAAGAATCTTTATTCTTTCACACATTGGTTTTATTGTGATGACGGTACTGTTATCTTGGGCATACACCAGTGATCTCAAGGCTGATGATACGGTGGCTCAAATAGTAAATGCTTTGCTTGGCCTATCGGGAATGCTTGTTATTCTACCTTGGGCGATTGTTTTGTCACCTCTTATTTGGACGGATGAGTATCAATATGGAACTTTGAAACAACTGTTCCTGCATACGTCCTCGCGCTCACGGTTGTATGTTGCAAAAATTGCTGCGATGATTTTGCTCATCATTACGGGTATTGTTAATATATGCATTGTTTCTTTGTTAGCGAATCTTCTGATGGCTCCCCAAAACATACAATGGGGCGACATGACGGATGTTATATATTCTATTGGAGCAATCGCATTGCAATGTTGCCTATATGCAAGTCTAGCATCCTTGATTGGCGTGTGGACGAGATCAGCTGCTATCGCAGTAGGCAGTAGCTTAGTGCTATACTTTTTACAAATGATATTTGGAGGTAGTCTCTTATCTACATCATGGACACACATTCTATTCATTCATCATGATGATTTAAGTGTCTATTGGAGCACGTCACAATATAAATCGGAATTAGTTGGCTTACTTATGTCGTTAGCGATAGATATCACCTATATTTTGTTTTTCTTTGCAATTGGATTATGGATGTTCGTCAAAGAGAGAGGAGCAGACTAAACATAACACGGAGCTAAAAATGAGCAAAATAGAATACAGTTATGTCGCTTATACCAATACTCGGGATAAGGATATGGAAGATAAAATAATGAATGTGAAACAATGATAAGTGATAAGTGATAAGTGATTACGCTAGTCTAGTTAACCAGCAGCAATCTAGTACTTTATTTTTTTGTCAAAGACTACCGCTGATTTTACATTAAAGTCAATAATTGAAAAGTTAGAGAAAAAGAATAAAGAGTTTGAAGAAGAAAATAAAGCCTACTGATTACTTCATGAAGTTATAAAATTAGTACCGTACATATTAGACATATCTGAAATATACGGTACTAATTTTACTATTGATTCACTTATCTAACTTAAAGATAAGTATGTGGTCCTTTTACAATTTGAATTTCTTTTTAAGCTTCTTATATTTTCTATACGAACGTCTAACAATGTTTAACATAAAATACGGTATTTTAACCGGGAAAGGTAATTTATATATGAAAGGAAAATAAAAGGTGAAATATGCCTTTTCTAGGTCTCTCCACTTACTATCTTCTTTTGTTTTTAAGAAATCAGATACATCGACTACATATCCCCTTCCTTTTTCCATCATCACATTTTTCCCGTGAACATCACAAGGAGTTAACCCTTGTTCCCTCGCATACTCTAAAGCCTCATTAATATCAAGTATTACTTGCTTAGGAATTTTAATACCCTTATGAATAGCATCGTATAAGGTAATTTCTTTTAAACGTTTCAATACTATGAAATTTTCTCCTTTATATATAAGCTTTGAATAAGAAGGATGATTTCCAATTCTTCGGTATACTTCTGACTCTTTTTCAATTCCTTCTCCTTCTCGCACGTAAACTTTCACTACCCAATCTTTGTATTCTCTGTGCATGAATACTGCGGCATAATTACCTGTTCCTAAACACTTCCAAAGTCTAGGAATATCTTTAACTACTACAGGCTCGAATTCATCCTCACTTCTGATACTTACCTCTTTTAATAATTCGTCATTTATCAATCCCACAAAACTATTTATACTCATCATTCCCACTCCGGTTTTGCTAAAAGGGGGCCCACCCACATTTTAACGAAAATATACACTAAGCGAATTTTAGCATAAAACGAGTCATCTTTCTTCTTAAAATAAAAAGCTAACTCGTTTTATTTAAACTGTTGAATACTTAATATTTATTCCGTTATTCATAGCCAAAAACCGTACGATATAAAAATATTTCTAATTATTTTTATTTTTTCAGAGTCAACTGTATAGGGCTTTTCTTAGTACAAGTTCTCTTCGTTCATTACCCATGCCAAATCTATAAAACATTGTTTAGAAGTGTAGCAAGGGGTTGTTAATGACTCAATTCTTGTTCCACTACTATTTTTGTTAGCTAACAATTTCATTGTTTTAATAGTCTTTTGTTTAATTCCCACAATGCTGTTTTGTTGCTATCCCATTTCAAAAGCGTTACTGCTTCCTCAAAGCATAACCATTTATAATTGAAGTGTTCTTTAGATAATGATATGTTTTTTGTAGGGACTTTAACTCCAAAAGAAAATTCTTTTATTACATAAACCTCTTCTCCCCAAAGGAATCCTCCAACTACATC
This sequence comes from Bacillus sp. LH1, assembly GCF_057924895.1. Taxonomy (NCBI): domain Bacteria; kingdom Bacillati; phylum Bacillota; class Bacilli; order Caryophanales; family Bacillaceae; genus Bacillus; species Bacillus sp. LH1. The sequence continues at coordinate 2,638,129 of NZ_CM175007.1, forward strand.
TTCTACTGATAGTGAAGACACAGAATCTAATTGTATATATGGACATTCTCTTGTAATACGAGCCTCTTCAAACGCTTCCCGTTTTGCTGATTCAATAGGAACCTCACCGTCTTCTCCGCCGCCAGCTATTCCTTGCCAATAACCATAATCACTTCGGTTAAAAATGGCATATTGAATAGAATCGGCAGTTTTTATATAAGGAAATATCAATACTTGATATGGCGCTCTCATTACTTAACCTCCTCTCGAAAATACGTTTTAAATCAATATGAATAAAGAGCCGCCATCACAATTCTACATTATTAATGCAGGTTTATAATGTCGGCCCTCTATTTTTAAATAATTTTATTTTTCATAAACAGGCTTACTCTTAACAGAGGAAAAACTACTTATTCTCTGTCAAATTTGTTTAGCATGGTTTTTCCTAAATGTTAGCAGTACCCTATATTATTCAATTGCGCCAGCAACATCATAATCATTTAAATCTAATTCAATCGTTTGTCCGAGCGCTAGTTTAGCAAGTTCCGCTCCTAAATATGGACCAGCTGTTAAACCCGAAGCTCCTAATCCATTCGCAACGAGAATTCCTTCAAAGTTAGGTAGCGGTCCGATAACAGGTAAGAATCCTGGTGTAAATGGTCTGAATCCAACTCTCGTTTCAAGCATTGTAGCATTTTCTAAGCCAGGTGCAACTGTTAATGCCTTATGAAATACTTCATGTAAACCACCTGCTGTTACACGATGATCGAAACCAGTATCATTCTCATGTGTTGCACCAATTACGACATGCCCATTGTCAAACGTTAAAATATATTGATCGTTCGGTGGCATAACAACTGGCATATTTTCTGTTGCTGTATTCTCGATTTGCAGATGAACAATTTGTCCTTTTTGGAATGTAACTAAGAAATTAATTCCTAATGGTTTCAAGATTTCATTCGCCCATGCGCCTGCAGTTACAATAACCTTTTCCGCTAAAATTGTTTCATCGTTTACTGTAACTCCCGTAATATGATTTCCTTCACGGACTAATATAGCATCGCCTTTTATGAAAGTTGCACCATGTTTTTTCGCAGCACTTATTAATGCATTGCGTAATAATCTTCCATTTACTCGTGCAGCACCACTAATATGAACAGAACTATATTCGTCTGATAATGCTGGGAATAATTTTTTTGTTTCTTCAGCTGATAAGCGAGTTATTTCACCAATCTCCGGGGTATCTTCACGTCGTTTATAAGCTCGCTCTTCCATTTGATCTAACTTTTTCTCGTCAGTATGTAAACTAATTGCACCTACACGATTATATCCTGTGTCAGTTTCACCGTCTTCTTCTAATTGCTGAATTAACGAAGAATAGTAACGTGCACCACCTTTAACGATTTTATACCATGCTTTATTACGACGCTGTGATAGCCATGGACATACAATACCTGCTCCTGCATCAGTTGCTTGCCCTAATTGTTGGCGATCCACGATAGTAACATTCGCACCTGCCTTAGCAAGATGATAAGCAGTAGACGCTCCTAAAATTCCAGATCCAACTACAATATATGATTTCATTTCAAACACCTTTTCTCTTTTGCTAATTATATAAATATAAGAACATTCCTTAGTATAATGGAAGGAATGCTTTTTTCAATGTACTCATCACAATTAATTGTTGCAGCATTGTGACTTCCTTAATCATTATTTTTTCTTCTTACGGAATAATTCAATTGTTTTATAGCCTTGTGAAAGGATTTCTATCATTTTCTCTAGACGTTTTTCACGAGTTTTTTCTTGTTTCACAGAAAAAAGATTACGTGCCCAATCTTTTTGGTATCCAGGCGTTAAACTTTGATAAAACTTAAGTTCATTCGGATGAGTAGCTAATAATGCTTCAACATCTTTAATTCGATCTGCATAATCGGCAACACATTGACTCATAGCAGATGTTTTTGTTGTTTTTTTCTTTTCACGTTTTAAACCAACAACAGTAAAGACTTCATCCATACTTACCATTCGTGCAAATTTAATATCGCTTTCTCCCACATAACCATCTTCTCCAACGTTTAATGCCGGAAACATCTCATCACGGTGAATAAACGTACTATAACGCGCATTACCTTTTTTCGGATATGCGAAGAATACGTAACCTTTTTCAATTAGTAATTCTTCATTACTAATAATAAAATTCGTTTGTTTCACCATTTCATCAAGCGTTTCTACAAATATAAAGATAGCATCGTGTCCTTTTGAGAATGCAGTTTCTTTACCTGTAAAAATGTCATAATCACTTGGTTCGTTAATAACGACCATATTTGTATACTTATTAAGTTTCAATTTATCAATAACTGACATAATAATCTTCCTTTACATTCAAAATTCATTGTACATACTTTTTCGTACTGTTCTAGTGTATTATATGTATTAAGAAAATCAAACTTTAAATCGTATTATTCTGCTGCAAAAGAACATAATTCTTTACTAGATGGGGTGGTTTTATGCCATATGTAATCCGAGATGAAGGGCTAGTTTTACAAGGGGATGATGGAAAAGAACCAATTTTTCATACATATGAAGAAGCTGAGGAAACATTAAAAACATTAACTATACCGCAGTTTCCGAAACATATTAGAAGAAAACCATTTACACCAAAAATAATAAAGATAGCCGCTTCTGAATAAGAACCGGCTATCTTTATTATTCATAACTTAATAGCAAATAAAGTATATAAAAACTCTTTATATTGATCTTCTGTAATTTCACGCTTAGTTTTTTCCCCATGAATAATTTCGGTTAAACTTGTATTCGTTAATGAAATATGGCCAGAGTTCGTCAACTTTACTGTAATTGGTCCTTTATTAAAAATAGACTTCTCATCTTCTATCACTCTTCTTTGAACATCATTTACTACTATCTCATCAATAATATGTTTATAAAAAGCATGACAAACTTTCCATTCTCCAGCAGCATCTATTCTTTCTAAAACATAATTTCCTTTATTCGTATCTTTCCGTCTCACCCGGTACGAACCATTTTTTGAAGAAACCGACTCGCCAGTAAAAGGTACAGGAACAAGAGGTACTAACGAAGCTATACCTATATCAATTAAATACTGTACATTATCATAAGTTAAAATAATTGTTATATGGCCATCCTCAAGTGCCCATGCATTTATATCGTTTTTATACACCGTACCTAATGCCAGTTGTACATCATAGCCACAGTCTCTTAAGAAATAGTAAAAAAGAGTATTTAATTCGTAGCAAAGTCCACCACGGGAACTAGTTAAAATTTTCTCTCGTAAGTTTTCCAGAGAGATTTGATTCGTATTTCGTGCTATAACATCTAAATTCTCAAATGGTATAGTATGCGCAAACGAAAAGAGTATGGTAGGTAATTCTTCAAACGTTACATCATTACGTTTTTTAAGATTTAATCTTGTGAAAAGCTGATCTTGTAAACTTGTCATATTTAGCACCCCTTAAAAATTTATAAGTTTAAATAATATATGCTGATTGTAAATTTTAAGGGGCACTGTAACAATGTACATTTCATTTAACTGTACCGGTACAAAAATTACGATTCACGAGGTAAATTAATAGAAGGCGTCATTACAAATGTCTTTTCTGTAATTGCTTCTTTTTGTGGCAAATCAAAAGCTACGAATATAAATTTAATAGTTTATCTATAGGCAAATTATTACTATCACTTAAATCAACAAAATATTGAAGTTGCCACGTTTGGCTCTTTTTAGCTTGATTACTAACAGTGGTATCCCAAACAGGATAAATCCTCATTGCCATTTTCCCTGTTTGACTTTGTGTTCTCAATATTTTTTCTTTAAGAAGAATCTCTTTAGGAAAAATAAATTGCCCTAGTTTATTATCAGCAATACAAGTGATTACTAATAAATCAGGAGCAGCTTCATAAGAGAAAGCTCTATTTCGCATATTTTCATCTTTCTCCCAAAAAGAAACAAATTGACCAATTTTATTAGGTGTAACTTTTGATTTTCTAAAACGAATGGTTTTGTTATTTAAGTGGAATAAACATCCGGCATATTCTGCGTTTTGCTTTTCTTCTTTTAGATTCGTAATCATTAAGTTGTTAGGTTTGTAAACTATATTATTTAAATTTTGGATTATAATATTAAAATTGTTCAAAAAAACTCCCCCTTTATTCATCTCTTAGTTTACCACAAACATCAGTTCTTCTATATCGTATATAATTATGAACTAAGTGAAATGGGGGAATTTAGCAGGATATAATTATTACTTTAATGTACTTAGTTTTTCAATTGCTTGTTGTTCAGTTGCTAAGTAAAAAATGTCATTTCCTTTATTACATTCATAAATAAAATCTTTTAAGCTTTTACTAGTATACATAGAGAAACCTCCAACAATGGCAATCTTTACCTTATAGTTTATAAACTTTTGAAGGATATCACCCGCAAGCCGTGTTTTTAGGTCAAAGAAATCTTCACTTATTAAAGATTTATGGATAATAATATGTTTCGCATCTACCTCATTTTGAACTGTTGCCATAGTATCTAATGCAGACTGAACATCCGATATTAATACCTTATCGTTTCTAATGACCGCAATATTGATTCCATCGATTACTACTTTCTTTATTTCCATAGTCCCACCTGTACAGAGATAATAAAGTTGTTTAATTTACAATAAAGTCATTTAAAAAATAATATAGTAGTTTAAAAATCCTTCTTCTACTAACGAGGCAGGTTAGTGGAAGAAATAGCAAGTGGGTTTAACTAGGAGAAGTGTCTTCTGTTTTTTAAATTAAGGATATCGATAAATTAAGATTTATTTACTTAACATTGTACTTATTTTCGGACCGAGGCATCTAATCGGTGAGTATATACAAACCAAGTAATGCTTGCTATTAATAATGTTGACGAAATTAAAGCTGTAAGAACACTATATGTTTGCCAAATAAGTATCGTTGACCAATCGAAGGCAAAAAACATTATACACTGGGCAATCGTAGCGATTAGGAAAATAATTGTTACGATTGTTCTCTTTTTTGTCATTGGCTGCTGCTCATTCGTTTTCTTTTTTTTAATCCTAAGAAAAATAACAGAACGGCTAATAGGCAAAGAATAATTGTGGTAGACGACAAAATGATATCCAACAGCTGTGTGCCGCTTATCTCATATGACTGAGTTAGATTGCCGTTTAATATATTTTTAACTTGTAGTACCAGGTTTATATTGGTATTTGCGCCGTTGCTCAGTAAGCAGATGGCTGTTCTTTCATTTGGCAGTATGGCTACTTTGGTACTAAAATTTGGATTACCCCCAGTGTGTTCTATAAACGTTTGTTCGACGTTTACCGACCAACCTGCCGCATAATACATATCATTGACAGCCGAAACAGACATATCACCCCTATGTGATTTTTCGATGGCCCTGTGAAATATTTCGGGTATGTCCTGCACGATACCCATCTGTATGCCCATCCAACGCGCCATATCTTTTGTATTAGAAATGATATAGCCGGCAGGTTTATTCCCGGTATAATACGGAGCGTTAAATGGAGTTGTTATAAAAAAGGAAGAACGGTAACCCTGTGCTAACTGTCCAGTGGCTTGAGCATCTTCTTTATAAACATACGTCTGGTGAAGACCTAAGGGTAGAAATACTTGCTCCTTCATAAAGTCTTCATAGCTTTGTCGTGATACAATCTCAATAACCAAACCCAATACGTCATAATTAACGGTTCCATAGTTATATTGTTCACCAGGAGAGAACGCCAATTCTGCATCTACCAGCGTTTCCACAGTCTTTTGCAACATATCAGGCGTATTACCTTGTGGAATATTTTGAAGATGTCTAATATTTGTTAGGCCGCTGGTATGGTGAAGAAAGTTATTTAGTGTAAGGTTTTGCATATCAACAGGTTTACCTTGATACTTTAACGTAAACCAAGGTAAATATTTTTGGATAGGGTCAGTCATTGATAGCAGCCCTTGCTCTTCCAATAGCAAAATCCCCATACCAGTAAAAGCTTTACTCACCGAGGCCAACTCATAGAGTGTATTTTCACTTGCAGACAGTCCCTTTTCAAGATCTGCATACCCAGAAGAAAAGTAGAACACTTCACCATCAGCAAGTATTGAGAGTGACATTCCAGGCACACCTGACGTACGACAGGCATCATCTAGCAATGCTTGTATTGCCACAGATTTCGAATCTGACAACGCATAACTTTGTGTTGCGAATCCTGAGAATAATATAAATATCGTTAATACAAAAACAATAGTCTTTTTCATACACTCTCCTTTCTGAAGAATTATAAGGGTATAAATAACTTATTTTTATAACTATAAACTAAATTCTGATTTATATTTCTATTTATCTATATAATATGAAATAATTGTGAAGAGTTACACTTAAACTAACGGGGGCGTTAGTTTAATAAGAAGTAAACAACTTTATTATTCATTTTTTAAGCATTACATAAGCAGATGGATATAATTTGAAACAACTTTAAAGAGCCTTGCTGCATATAGAATGTAGTAAGGCTCTTATCTTTTTTAATCAAAATTCAATAACTTTATTATCACTATACACCACCCCTTTATAATTTACACAGTATGAGTAAAATTGTTTTACAAAACTTCGTATTAATCATAGATTAAATTAGCCACAGCTATTAAAATCGCCTCTATTTTTTGTTGTAAATATCTATTTTTTATTACTAATACGGTCAATGAAATTAATGATAGTTTCTCTTTTTTATATTTTTTAATATATATATGGGATTACTTTTACTTGTTATAAAAATATTGTGGAGTAACATAACTTAACAAACTATCCAAAGTGTTAATCTCGGCATATGGTTGTATTTTGGTAGTATTCTTGATTTTCTGAGGGTTAAACCACACACCTTTTATATTTGCATTTTGAGGACCAGCAATATCCTTTTCTAAGTCATCCCCAACAAATAAAGTATTTTCCGGTTGTAAATTTAACTTATTTAATGCTAGTTCGAATATACGTTTATCAGGTTTACTAAATCCCACTTCTTCAGAAATAATGATTGTTTCAAAATACTTATTTAAATTCGTGTTAAATATTTTAGCTTTTTGCCTCTGAGTTGAGCCATTTGTTATAATTCCAACTTTACAGTGCTTCTTTATTTGATTTAAGAAATGAATAGTATTTTGGTCTATTGAAAAACATCTAGGGAAATTATTATTCCAAAAATCTTGGATGTAATTGCGTGGCAATCTATACCTTGGCGTGAATTCATCAAACAATGATTCTAAAACTGTCGTTTTATTACTTATGCCATATTCTCTTTTATCGTATTCTTTGAATTTCTGTAACATGTTGCTTTTAGCCGCACCATCTACATTTTCATAACACTTTTCTAAAACAATTAAAAATAATGCCTCTACTGCTTTATCCCTATCAAGTAATGTATCATCTAAATCAAACAGCATCGCTTTATAACCCATCAAATCATTTCACAACCTTTCTATATTTCCTAGTAATCATCAAAAGTAATCAAAAAAACAATTCATATCAAAGAACTCGTAATAGAACGATATTCTAAGAGTTAAATCAAAAATCCTTCTTCTGTTTGTTAATTGATGTGAAAGTACACGATTTCAACTAAGGTAGTAGGTGAATTTTTTAATTGTAATTTCTAATTTTCAGATTAATTCGAAGGTATTTTGTGATAAGCTGTACTTAAAGATTAAATATAAAGGATGATTCATATGCAAATAAGACCAAAGGTAAGTGAATATAACTCCTATTATGCAACGTATACCAACTTGGTATCAGACGGAAATATCATATATATTCTAGAACAACAAATGAAGGAAACAAATCTTTTATTAAAGGGAATTTCTGATAGTGAGGGACTTTTTCGATACGCTCCTACTAAATGGAGTATAAAAGAAGTAATCGGCCATATTGCAGATACAGAACGTATTATGACATATCGCTTGTTATCTATTGCTCGAGGCGAGACAGCGGAACTTCCAGGCTATAACGATGATATGTATGTTCTTAAAGCTGCTTTTGATAAGCAATCTATGCAAGATCTTCTTGAGAATTTAATAGTTGTTCGCCAATCTACCCTGTATTTACTTAGAAGCTTAGATAAAGAAGCTTGGTCACAAAGAGGAAATGCGAATAATTCTGAAGTTACAGTTCGTGCATTAGCATACATCATTGCTGGTCATGAGCTTCATCATCTTCAAATTATAAAAGAACGTTACCTTGGTTCTGATGTATATCCAGCAACTTAATGTTTGAAGAAAAAGAGTCCTATTTATGTAGGGCTCTTTTTCAGAATTTATAACGGATTAGCGCTTAGAACCATGGCAATTAAATGTCTTTATTTATAAAATTCACCACATAATATATATGTTATCCCCTCTTATTCTGTACATAATTTTATTTAGGCTGATATACTATAAACACAATAGTTCTGGAAAGGTGATGATATTATGTATGAACAACAAAATAATAGAGATAGAGATCAAAAAATGATGTTTTCTATGCAAGGAGTTCCCACAAATAAAATTAATATGCATCAATTACCTAAATGGATTAGAGTTTTTGGCTATTGTGCGTTTGGTTGGATGATAGTATTTAGTTTAATTATGATTGTAGGTTTAATTCTGCAATAACTATACAGAGTAGGTAAACGGGACGATATTTAGGTCATACATCTAGGTAATGTCCCGTTTTTTATGTGTGATTATCCCATGATATAAGTAACCGATTATAATAAAAAGAACCTGTAGAATATCTTACAAGTTCTTTTTCAAATATTATTAAAACGGGAACAACAAACTATTTTAACATTCAGTACAGGGAGACCATTTTGATTATGGCTTGATTTTATGATAAATCAAATTTCACCTGTTCAAGAAAAGCTAGAAAACAAATTCAAAAACGCAGTCGTTGTTGAATATTGGTAAGAAGTTAGTCAATTTAAGGAACTTATAGAAAAAAGAGAGGTTAAGATTGATTTAATGTATGTAACATAAAAAATATATTTATTATATAATTTCCACACAATAAATATAGAGAACCTATTTGTGAATATCTATATGGGAATTTAAGTTGTTCCTCATAGAAATTACATCTTTTAATACGAAAAGAAGCAAGTTAACATTCTTTTATATGGATAAAAATATTAACTTGCTTCTTAAATTTTAGTATAAATTATTTATTGTAAGCTTTATAATATAATATGCAAATTTATCACCTGTTTTTATAATTCAAGCACCTACTATTAGGAAAAGAGAATATTTCCTAATTAATTTAAAACATAAATTTTGTCTATGTTTTAAACAATATGTACTTTGGAGGAGGTTAATTTGATTTTTTCAAAACTCATTGATCGGTACGCCTTATATGATTTACACAAAAAAAGAAGTGTAGCGTTTCAGTTTACTTCCCTTTCTAACACTTCATTAAATATAAAGGACATAGAATCTTTTTATAAAGTAAAACCATCACATCTTCATTTTGACATTAAGCATTCAAAGCAGGAAAATGAATACATGCTTGGACAATTCAACTATAAAAGCTCGATTCAATCCGGTGATTCACGCAACGACTCTGTAACTGGGGAATTATTCTTACATGAAAATGAAAATGCACCTCATGTTATCTTTGTTCACGGTTGGAGAATGGATTCTAACGAACGTGTGAAAAAAATATTCCACGATCATATGACCAGCCTGAAGTGGAATATGTATTATTTCACTCTACCCTATCATTTTGAAAGAAAACCCGATCAATCCTTATTCAGTGGAGAGTATATGGTAAGTGCAAATATTGAACGAACAGTACAAGCAACTAGACAAGCGGTAGCTGATTTACGAGCTTTGATTAAATGGATTAAAACAAATAAAAATGGGCCCCTGATTCTAATAGGAATTAGTTTAGGCGGATTTATTACTAACTTAACCTCTCTTGTTGAAGAAGAAATTGATGTGTTAGCATCCATTTTCTATGCAAATCGACTTTCTTATTCTATTTGGAATACAATTCCGGGTAAATTTATTAGAGAAGACTTGGAACATCATGGTGTTACGTATGATGATTTAATAGATTATTGGAAAATCACTGAACCGAGTCAAGCATTGCCAAAAGTAAAAAAAGAAAATATTTTATTAATTTCAGGTAAGTATGATTTATATGTGTATTCTGAGGATACAGACTACTTGTGGGAATCTTGGGAAAGACCTACACGATATATTTATACATGTGGGCATGCTGGGATAGTTCTTAAACGTAAAAAAATTGCAGCTGATACTATTAATTTTATTCAAAATCGATTGAACTCCCCGCACTTATCTAATGTCGTGCCTTAAATCGCGAGATTACTAAGCACATAATCTTATACTTGTAATGTTTCATTTTAACCAATTACATATATAAATCATTGTCATGCTAATCCATACACAATAAAAATGAAAGATCCCCTAATGAAACATTAAAAAGGGAAGAACCTTAATGAGTTCTTCTCTTTTTGTTTGTTCTTTATTGAATTGTAATTTAATTACAGTATGTGAAATTATGCTATATTAATTTTAAAAGCGAAGTAAAGGTTGTTTTTACTTCGCTTTTTCATTTGCAATCCTTATTAACTTTGCTCAATTCAGTATTTATTTCTACACTCTTCGCTTTTATTTAATCGTTTTTTCTGATTTTAAAACAATGGAACTTAATGCAGGAACTTTAATTTTATTGTCATGGACAACATAAAGTGGTTTACTTCCCGCCTGCGTGCCATCTACTAGTACTTTCCAAGGCCCTTTCGATGGAAGTGTTATTTCAACCGCTTCTCTATTTGCATTGTGAGCCACTGTAAAGTATTCATGTTTATTCCCCTCTATTATATAAGCTACAGTATTTTTTGGAGCATCAATAAATGATACGTGTGTTTTTATTTGCTCTGCAGATGTCATTCGAAAAGCTGAGTACTTTTTGCGTAATTCTATTAAACCCTTCATATAATCTACTTCATTATTAAACGTTGCACGGCGCAGCCAATCCATCTGGTTAATTGAGTCTGGAGATTTGTAACTATTATGATCACCGTATTTCGTCCGCATAAACTCTTGCCCTGCATGTAAAAATGGAATTCCTTGTGATGTTAATAAAATCGAAGAAGACAATTTGTGCATTTGTGTTCGCACTTCATCGCTGTCACCTGGATTAGTTAACTCAAGTTTATCCCATAATGTATGATTGTCATGTGCTTCCACATAAGTTAGCACCTGCTCTGGATCTTGATAGGTAGACGAATTTGTATCGTAGTCAATACCTGCCGTAATACCTTTTTTAATACGATCTTCCATGTTTTCCTTTCCATTTATAAAACCATTTTCTTTTTCCTCAAATACACTACCTTTTAACCCATCACGTATATTATCGTTAAAATGAGCAATCCCTTTCATTTTCTCTGCATTTTTTTGATTTGCTTTCAGCTCAGCTGCAAGAGGTGTATTTAAATCCCATCCTTCTCCGTGTAGTATAATAGAAGGGTCAATTTGATTAACAGCTTTACGTATTTCATTCATCGTTTCATAATCATGAATACCCATTAAATCAAAACGGAATCCATCTAAATTGTATTCTTTTGCCCAATATGTGACGGAATCTATCATAAATTTCCTCATCATTTTTCTTTCTGAAGCAGTATCATTTCCTACTCCAGTTCCATTTGCAAATGTTCCATCTTCATTGTAACGATAATAATAACCTGGAACTAACTTATGGAAATTAGATTCAGCAGCGTTATACATATGGTTATATACTACATCCATCACCACTCGAAGATTATTATCATGTAGTGTTTGAACCATTTGCTTTAATTCAGTTATTCGCACAGTCGGCTCATAAGGATTTGTAGAATAGGAGCCTTCTGGAACATTGAAATTTTTAGGATCATATCCCCAGTTATATTGTGGTTCATTTAAAGTCTCTTCATTTACAGAAGCATAATCAAATATCGGTAAAAACTGAACGTGAGTAACACCAAGATCCTTTATATGATCAAGTCCTGTTTTTACACCTTCTGGCCCTTTTGTTCCTTTTTCTGTTACACCTAAATACTTCCCTTTCTGTTTAATACCACTTTCAGGTTGAATGGAAAGATCGCGTACATGTAACTCATAAATAATAGCATCTTCCGGATTTTTAAATTTTGGCTTTTTGTTTGCTTTCCATTTTTTCGGATTTGTTTCTTCTAAATTAACGACTGCACCTTTATCCCCATTTACAGAAGCAGCACGCACATATGGATCAACCGCTTCAGTCCACTTATCACCAATTTTGACCTTATACGTATAAAAGAGCCCTTTTTGGTTCCCTTTTAGTTCTGCTGTCCAAGTTCCCTTTTCACCTTGTTGCATGTTTATTTCAGTACCTATTTTATCGTTCCATTTTTTATATGTAACTAACTTCGCTTCGCTTGCAGTAGGAGCCCATAAACGGAACTTTGTATGTTGCGGAGTATATGTATTTCCTAAATCGTTACCACCATAATAAAATAAATTATCAAATTCTTCGCTACGAATGACTTTACCAATTTCAGTATTCGTATCAGCTAAGTTTTCTATTTTAACTTTGTATGTTTGTTTTAAATCAATTTTCTGTTCCGTAATTATTTTGACCTTATTAGTAATATCGCCACTGTTTATATCATAAGGAGTAATATTCTTAATTTTAATGCCTTCAATTTCAATTTTCTTTTCCTTAATATGAAACGGGACATTAGTCGTTACAGTAATTTCATGGAAACTATCAATAGTTGCTTTTTGAATTGAGAGATCCGATGAAGGCTTAGAGTTATATACTTTTTCATCACCCGAAAGGATCCATACTTCAGCACGACCGTCCTTTATATTTTCAATCCAACGATCCCCACCATCTTTTTCCCATTCATTTGTTCGAACTATAAATCCTACACGATTATAGTCACCGTCTATTTTTATCTTAGCGTATTTTCCAAATTCATCTTCACCAGTAAATTGATAAGATGTACCATTTGCATTTTCTCCCCATAACCAAAGATTCCAGTCTTTTGTATTTCCAAGCTTTTCTTTGTAATGAATGATAATTTCAGTTGTTTTCGAATTTGAAACTGCCTTCACACTCTGAAAGGAGAAAACAGATGATAACATAACGATTAAAGTAAGTAATAAAACTGTTTTGTTAATTAATCTTTTTGTAATTTGCATCACATACACCCTTTCTTCAAATATTACTAACGATTTATTATGCTTACACTGAATAACACTGCTTAAATTAATCTAGAAATCTCTTTTACTTCACCTCCATATCGGCTATTTTCACGTATGTATTTCAATGACCTTTTAATACGAAAACGTTTGCATTAGTACTTAAAAAAATAGATTTGTTTATGCCTTCATATATTTGTAAATACTAAAAGATCAGGGAAAACATTTTAAAGCAATCGTTTGTTATCGCTTTCATTTTATAGACTTTCTATCAAGAGGTCAATATATTATTAATTTTCTGTTTTTATATATTTTAAACCTTATTTATTTGTCACAACTTCTTACAGATAAAGTGCCTCATTATTGCTTAGTCAGTTTATTTTCAACGATACATTGCCACGTAAAAAACAGCTAATATCCTTAAAATGACATTAGCTATTTTTCATAATGTATTAATATATGAATGATAACTATATTTCTAAATTACTTAATTTTTGCTGCATCAAATGCTTTTTGAACTGCTTGAACTTCAGCTGTATTTGCACCATATTTATTAGTTGCCACTCGAATACATGCTGATCTCAATTCTTTGAAATTAGAAGTCATGTTTAACTCATCTGTATTTGCATAATAGAAAATATCAAACATTTTATCTTCACCAATTCCTTTAACAGTTACTCCGTTATGAGTTCCGCCTTTTGCAATCAGATACGCAACTTTATTAATAATACTTGAATTAAAATGAACACCGCCTTGATCCCATCCATTAAAATCGTTAAATTCACTGTAATCATCTGGATAAGGCACTCCAAGTGAAGATGGAACAGAAGCTGGGTTTTCCATATCACGGAAAACAGATCCCGTTTGTTCTCCCATTGTCCAGTTAAAGTTTCCATTATTTACGTATTTCTCAATAGATGTTCCCATAATATCAGATAGCGCCTCATTAATCGCACCGGATTCCCCGTAATATTCAAGATTAGATTCGCTAGAAGTAACAGCATGTGTAAATTCATGTCCAGCTACGTCATATGCTTTAACAATAGGATCGCCATATACAAGCATACTTCCATTATTAGCACTTAATGCATTCTGCCAATTTTTCGGATCATTCGTCTCTTCAGAATCCCAAGCGTGTACAACTGAAACTACCTTTTGTCCCTTATTATCAAAGCTATTACGCTTGTATTTATCTTTATAAAAATCAAATACTTTTGTTGCTAAGTAATGAGCACTTACTGCTTTTGGATCGTTAAATGTTGCCGAAGTACTTGTCGCTAATGTACCAGGATAATAGCTTTCTTCTTTAGTAATATCTCTGTAATTCACATCATATGTTTCAATGCCTTGCCCTCTTGTATAATCAGCAAGAGCATATTTGCCATTACTTTGTTTAGAGATACCAAATGAACGATTAATACCTAAATCATCTTTTCCTGTTCCGGTTAATGATGTAAGACTGCTTTGTTTACTTTTCTTTAAAGCTCCAACTAGTTTGTCACTGGCCTTTAAGTTAGATTCTTGTACCATATTTTTTAACATATCACCATTTTGTGCATTTACTAAATAAGTACCAGAAACATAGTTTGGTGTTGCAGCTTCAAATTTAACTTGGTATGCATTTTTAGCTTGTCCATTATTTTCATCAACAAAAATAACCTCTTTAACTTCTGGCTCAGAAATAAACTTGATATCGTTCCCGTATTTCGTATAAATATATTGTTTTGCTTCATCTTTTGATAGATTAATAGGTTTTTTCAATTCTTCTTGTTTTAAATTTTGCGCGCTATCACCTGAAACACTTTTAATAACACCCTTATTATCTACGTGTGCAGTTAATTGATGTCCATATACTTCTTTTCCTTCGTATGTTTGCTGCATACGCACAAGTGTAGTTCCATCATACGAACCACGTTTTTGAAGGACTTTATAATCTACTCCTGCTTCTCCATTGACTTGTTTTTGGGACAGAGCTTGTTCTGTTTTCTCCTTAAGTGCATCCTTTACTACATTTTCTGGTGCCTTTTGTGACGGCTGTGTAAGTTCACCCGAACGGAACGATTCCTCCTGAATTTGAACTTGTAGTTGATCTGTTTCCTCTGCATGACCTACCCCATATGGTGCCACAGCTGTTAAAGCTAATCCTGTTGTTAATGCTACCTTAGTTAATGTCTTTTTGTTTTTCATTATTTCACCTCGTATAATTTTTGAAATAGAAAGCTTGTACAAAGTATACTGTCTATTAATGTCTAAAAAAAGAGAAAATACACAATTTATGTAACATTATGCAAAATTACATAAATTGTGGTCAATATTATAAATAATGAACGGAACACATATGTACATTAATTTGAATAAAAGAGAGTCCTTATAGGTGCTCACCCAATTGGTTAGTTATTAATTATCTATATTCATTGTAATAAAAGTATACTTACCTCTAAATAACAACATAAAAACCCACTCTTTACTATTGTAAGAGTGGGTTTAATGTTATTAAAATAACAATTACTATAAGAAATTTTATAATTTATATTCTTTTAGTAATCCTACTAAGTTTTTTGTAAAATTCACCTTTTGTCTTTACATGATTAAACTGATTTGGATTAATATTTGCTTTTTGTGAGAGTAATATAATCTCTTCTTTTGAAATTGAGTCTTTCGTATTTATAGATGCTATATTTGTGTATTTTCCGTCTTCTGTTTTTGGAATTTCTAAAATCCCTTTATTCACAAGATCAACTACCGCCTTATGCTCTGAAGAATGTAAATCTACACCAGTAATTTTCCAATTATGCATAACTTTTGGTGTGTATACACCGTTCTTTACCTCTTTTAAATATGTAATAGCAAGGTTACGAATGGTTCCGCCTGTTTCTCCAAATGCATTCTCTTGTTTAGATGACCAAATTTGTTCAAACTTACGCCCCTCTAAAGCTCCACCTTTTGCCTGAAGAGCCTCCATTCTATATGCATTCATTCCCAACGTCATAACATCGCTCATTTTGATTGGTTTGTTTGTACGAATAGAGCGTAAATTTGTAATTCTGCTTCCATATGGTTTTGTTAAGTCAATTTCGTATTTTACGCCTCCAAAGAAATCGTTCGTACTGTATTTAGATGCACGGCGGGTTTTATCAAAGCTAACGGTTACATCTCCGGCACGAGATGAGTTAAAATATCCTGCTGCCCATTCCATATAGTCTTTTAAATCTTTTCCAGAAATCTTATATACTGTAATTTCTCCCAAGGCATATTGGTAATTGTACGCAATATCTTTTTTCTTAATAGGGCCTGTATCTAAACGGGCATAATCATTATCAATTTGATGGGCTACTACATCTGCTTTACTGTAGTAGAGCATAACTTCATGAAAGAAATCTGATAAAGGTGTTTCTTGAATCTGAACACTTGGAATACCCTTTATTTCATTTTCAGGAACAAGATTTCTACCCTTTAATTGAGCGACTACAACATTTGCATCTCCTCTCGCATATTCGTGAAAAGGTGTTAATGTTTCTTCAAGTGTAGGATCGGATAATATCGTTGTCCCATCAGCATTTTTTACAGGTATAGCGGTAGCAGTTTTATTTTTTAAAGCCAACTTCCCATCTTGCTTTGTAAAAGTAAGGTCAATACGTGAAATATGTGTTCCATATTTATCTGGTTCTGTAATAATTACGCCATTTACAACTTCTTTTTTTACAAGTTTATGCATGTGAGCCGCAAAAATAGCGCTTAGTTCCGGACAAGCATTTGCAATATCTTGAACACCAGTACCAGGGATACCATTCTCATTTTCTAATCCCATATGCATAACTCCTACCATTACATCTACTTTACCTTCTAATTCCTTAATTGCCTTTTTCGTCTCTTCTACTGGATTTTTCACCACTAAACCATTTAAGTGATCTGTCCCTTTTTCAAAATCACTAATCATTGGTGTATTCATACCAATAATCCCAACTTTAATTCCACCTTTTTCTACAATTGTATATGCAGGAAGAAAGCGCTCTCCATTTTCCTTATAAATATTTCCTGCTAACGTTTTTCCCTTATATTGCTCACTAACTTTTTTCAATGTATCTAATCCAAAGTTGAATTCATGATTTCCAAATGCCCAGGCATCATATCCCATTGTATTCATCGCTACCATCATTGGCGATTGTGGCTTATCGTTGAATAATTCTACTGAGTTTCCTTGAATTGTATCCCCGGCATCTACTAATATGGTATTTGGATTTTCTTGACGGACCTTCTTTATAACCGTATAAAGCTGCGTCAAACTTCCACTCATATTTGCTCCATCAAGCGCATAATCCCAAGGCATAAATCTACCATGAATATCTGCAGTACCTAACAATGTAATATTAACTTCAGATTCCTCAGCCTTAGAGATAGATGGTTTGACTATTACTGCCGTTCCAAGCAGTAATAAAATTACAAAGTAACATACATAGTTCTTCCATTTCATTTTTTGCATAATAATAATATTTCTCCCCTTTTTGTACTTTCATAAAGTTGCTTGAACTTTAAAAATGTAACTTATTATTCAGGAAACTTCAACTACAAAAGATAATTTTGAAGGTGGTTCTGTTGCAAAAATAAAGAGAATAAAGAGAATAAATTGCATACATCCCCTAACAGAATTGTATTTTATCGTTTTCTGACAGAATACTCCTTCCTTAAGCGTGTGAAGTGTACTTTCAAAAAAATAACCCCGCTCTTCATTTAAGACGGGGTTACACTTATACAGAAAATCGGATAGTTTCATATTTTCTTAAGCTTATTGGTCACTTTCAACTAATTTCATTCTATTTTTGTTTTCTTCTGAATCAATATGAATCAACCGTTTCCCCTGTTTATAATACGTATCAATAAATAGGGAATAATTTTTACTTTTCAATTTCACAAAGCAATTTTATCTCTTTTATTTGTGAAATATGACGCTGTTCATGTAAATAGATCAATTCTATCCACTGATCAAGGGATAATTCTCCAAGAGCTGGATGCATCACTGATTTTTTCGCTAATATAGACTCATCTTCTATTGTACTCAGGAAACGCATCAATTCTTTTCTTGATTCGTTTAGCATATTGAGCATTTGCTCCACTTCAAATGGTTCTATACTTGGTTCAATCATTTCTGGAGCTATAAACTTTTTCGTTCTATCTAATAAAATAGTGTGAATTTCTTTACGCTCATTTTGGGTACTATCTAACTTTTTTAACCCTGAGGAAATAACTGTTATCACTCTCTCATCTAATAAAACTAAATGATGACAAACTTGTGCAATACTCCATTTATCCTTATCTGGTTTCCTATTAAATTGAGCATCACTCAACAAAGTAATTTCCTCAAATAATTGATCTCTCGTTTCATAAAACTTGTCATTTACAAATGTATCCATGTGGATTCTCCTTTCATTGCAACCTACATACTTAAATTTCTACGCTAGAGATATTATCTTCAAAAAAAGTTTTTCTTTCACTACTATTCCAATTTTATTTTAAAGCCACAAATGAACTTATTTGTTTTTTTATATCTTTTTAATTGGCACAAATAAATCAACCTTTAACTTTCCGTCTAGATCTTCAGCAACATTATTTAAGCAAAACTCTAAATTATCTCTATCATAATCTGCATCATACTCACTATTTGGTAGCCACTCTACATACATGTATTGATACGCTTCACTTAATTTATGAGGTTCATCATAGAACTGGTATAGACCATATGTACCTCCATCTAATTTTTTAAATTGCACATCATGATACTTTTCTTTATCGAAGTTTTCAGGAATCGTAACACATGCATCATGCCGGCACTTATGACTTGCAACAAGTTCAGGATTATCCAATGATATTCCGATAAATGATTGCTCTGGTGGATACAGTTTATTTTCAATTGACCAATTCAGTAACTTTCCCCAGTGATCTTGCGGTTCAAAGTAGCTACCAGTTCGTCTTATATACGCTACTTCTAATGGTGGTAATTTTTTTATAACAACTTTCATTTATATCTTCTCCCCTATAAATATGTACACAGTTTAATTAGCTTTCTTTAACATTTATTCCTTCTTAAATAAAAAGAATTCTCTAATCATATAAAGTGAAACTTTAATCAGCGGGAGATGAATTTGAATTGAAATATAATTGATTACTATTACTACTAAAGTAGTATGTACTTTCATACTTTTATTTGATTTTACATTCTTTTTAAATCGATATATTAATTGTAAGAAAATAAAAAGGTGGAGGATTTTAATTGATTAAAGGAATATACGAAGCGCATTTACCAGTGAGTAATTTACAACAATCTATCGAATTTTATGAAAAACTAGGGTTGAAGTTAGCCTGGAGCGATGAATCAACAGCATTCTTTTGGATTGAGGAAGGGAAAAGTTGGCTAGGATTATGGGCGGGCTCTGAATACGAAACAAAATATCATCCTTCTTTACGTCATATTGCATTTAGAGTTTCCTATGAGGATTTAAAAGAATCATTACATTGGTTACACTCACTTCAAATTAAAGCTGTTCCGTTTGGGAGTAATGAATCTATTGAACCCTTTGTCCGTCCACATCAAGGTAATGCATCTGTTTATTTTATTGATCCAGATGGTAATAGCTTAGAACTTATTTGTCATATTGTTGTACCTAACGCACTAAAACATATAACTGATAAATTATCCTTTAAAGATTGGGAGACGCTATTAGCTGACACATTTGAATGAATATTAGTTATAAATCATAATGGCTCGCTTTTATTTTTATAACATGTATAACAATCTTGAATAATAATGTCCTATCAATTTATCATTAAATAAATGTAAAAAATGACCCTATTTATTCATTTTTAATGCGTATGTATGTACATTTGTTAATTTATTCGATATATTATGGGTATTGAATGATTACGTAAAGTGTATAGGTCGCTTATATAACACCTTATATTTTTATATCCGTGAAAACTACAAAGTGTATGAAAATCCATTTGTCAAATGAATTTAGTGCGGAAGGAGGTTTGTGGTTACTTCATAGGGTATAATAATCAGTTTTTTACTGATAAAAATATAGGAGGCGACATAATGTTTCGTACGATTTCAAATTTCATGAGAGTAGCTGAGATAAGAAGGAAAATCCTTTTTACACTAGCGATGTTAATCGTTTTTCGAATTGGCACGTTTATTCCAGTTCCTCATACTAACGCAGAGGTATTAAAAGTACAAGATCAAGCTAACGTTCTAGGTATGTTAAACGTATTTGGTGGAGGAGCATTGCAACACTTCTCAATCTTTGCTGTAGGTATTACACCATATATTACAGCTTCCATCATAGTACAGTTACTACAAATGGATGTTATACCTAAATTTTCGGAATGGGCAAAGCAAGGAGAAATGGGCCGTAAGAAATCAGCTCAATTCACTCGATACTTTACAATCATTCTCGCATTCATACAGGCCATCGGAATGTCTTATGGCTTTAATAATATAGCAGGTGGACAATTAATAACAGATCAAAGCTGGACTACATACTTATTTATTGCGACAGTTTTAACTGCAGGTACTGCATTTTTACTTTGGTTAGGCGAACAAATTACCGCTAACGGAGTTGGTAATGGTATTTCGATGATTATCTTCGCAGGTCTCGTTGCCGCGATTCCAAATGTTGCAAATCAAATTTATTTACAACAATTCCAAAATGCTGGCGATCAGCTATTTATGCACATAATAAAAATTGTTTTAATTGGACTCGTAATTTTAGCGATAGTTGTTGGTGTTATTTACATTCAACAAGCTGTACGTAAAATACCGATCCAATATGCAAAAGCTGTTTCAGGAAACAATCAATATCAAGGAGCAAAAAACACTCATTTACCGCTTAAAGTAAATAGTGCTGGTGTTATACCAGTTATCTTTGCTTCTGCATTTTTAATGACGCCGCGTACAATTGCGCAGCTCTTCCCTGATTCAAGCGTATCAAAATGGTTAGTTGCAAATCTTGATTTCGCACATCCAATTGGAATGACACTTTATGTCGGTCTTATCGTTGCTTTCACATACTTCTACGCATTTATTCAAGTAAATCCTGAACAAATGGCTGAGAATTTGAAAAAGCAAAATGGATATGTTCCTGGTATTCGTCCTGGTAAAGCAACTGAACAATATGTAACTAAAATTTTATACCGTTTAACATTTATCGGTGCAATTTTCTTAGGTGCAATTTCTATATTACCGCTCGTATTCACGAAAATTGCTACGTTACCACCTTCTGCTCAAATTGGTGGTACAAGCTTACTTATCATTGTCGGTGTAGCACTAGAAACTATGAAGACGTTAGAAAGCCAGCTTGTAAAACGTCATTATAAAGGCTTTATTAAAAAAGTGAATTAATTATCAAAAACACAGTTGGTTATTTTTCCAACTGTGTTTTTGATTTTATCAGTCCTGTAATATACAGGGCTGTTGCTTTATTAAACTACATCTCCTTCTCTAATAACCGCCCTTTTTTGAAATAAGTCCGTAGTGTTGAACGATTGGCCAAAAATACACCAATCAATATAAGACAAGCCCCCATTCCCATTGTAGGATTTAAAGGCTCTCCTAAAATGATATATCCCACAATTATTGCAATTAATGGTGATACATATAACCACGTCGATGGAAATACTGGATTTGTTTTTGATAAGAGCCAGTAATATAATCCGTGTCCACCAATCGATCCGATAAATATGAGATATAAAATAGGCCATTGCACACTCCATGAAGTTAATACGGTTACATTTGGTTGTTCTACAATAATAGATGCGATGAGTAGTAAAATCCCTCCATAAAACATTTGAATACCGTTAATAAGAAATGGTGATACATTTGATAAATCTGACAGTATTTCTTTCGAACGAATAGAGCCTATTCCGTAAAATAGCTCCCCTATAACTAAAACAATACAAGCAATACTCCATATGAAACTTACTTGTTGATGCATTCCTGGTAAAGAAACAAATATAACACCTATTAGTGCAATAACTAAAGCAACGAGTTGTTCCTTTTGTAATTTCTCCCTATTCCTCTTTGCTTGTATTAATAAAATCATCATTGGTCCCGTAGCAGAAAGAACAGCAGCTAATCCCGAAGAAATATATTGTTCTGACCAATATAAACTTGCGAATGTCATAAATGTTAAACAAAATCCAGCATACATAATACGTTTTGAAAATATATGTGGCATAATTTCTTTTCGCTTTAATTTAAAAAGAATCATAAGGATTATACCCGCTAAAAAGAAACGAATTCCTGCTGAAAACAACGGTGGCGCTCCTGCTTCAATTCCAATTTTAATCGTTAAAAATGTTGTCCCGAAAATAATACATACTAAAATGTAATTAAAAATGACCATTTTACTTCCTCCTTTTTACTCTTAAAATGAGTATAGAGGCTATGGTGTATAACAGTGTATCGGTACATATAACAGTTACTTCAAGTTGTAGTTGATTCCCTATATATTTTTCGCTTTAATTAAATTAAAAAGAAAAATAGGTGAACCTATGAAGATTGTATTGCGTAAAGAATCAAACATACCGTATTACAAGCAAATATATATGCAAATTGTTGAAAGAGTACAAAGTGGTATGCTTTCACATGGTGAATCCCTTCCTTCTTTACGTTGTATGGCCACAGATTTACAAATCAATGTATTAACTGTTCGTAAAGCTTATAAACAGTTAGAAACGAAAGGGTATATACGCATCGAACAAGGAAAAGGTGCTTACATATATAAACGTGTAAAGAAAGATTTCAAACCGATACCGTATAAATGGCAACAATCAAGATCTATTAATGTTATGCGTTCTCAATATGCAATGAATAAACACCGTAAATATTATGATTTTTCACAAGCAATTCTGTATCCCCGTCTGTTACCAAATCCATTTTTGGCAGACGAAATGCATAAATTGCTGGATAAAAATCCGATGTTGTTAGCAACTTATGGGCCAGTTCAAGGCGATTATGAATTGCGAGTTGAAATAGCAAATTACTTAAATGAACACCAGAAATTAGTGACGGACCCATCTCAATTATTAATTACAAGCGGAGCACAACAAGGAATTGATTTAATTGCTCAAACATTATTAAAACCTGGAGATACTGTATTAGTAGAAAGTCCGTGTTACAGTGCCGCGCTTGATGTTTT
The DNA here is from genome assembly GCF_057924895.1 of Bacillus sp. LH1. Classification (NCBI taxonomy): domain Bacteria; kingdom Bacillati; phylum Bacillota; class Bacilli; order Caryophanales; family Bacillaceae; genus Bacillus; species Bacillus sp. LH1. The sequence continues at coordinate 2,661,546 of NZ_CM175007.1, forward strand.
CATCAATAAAGGTGTTCAAATCATTCCTGTTTCTCTTGATAATCATGGAGTTCGCTCCGACTTAATTGATGATATTTGTCAAAGTAAAAATCCCGTTTTATTGTATACGAATCCGACCTTCCAAAACCCGACAGGTATAGTAATGAGTAAAGAACGAAGAATGGAACTTATAGAACTAGCGGGGCTATATCAATTTTTTATCATTGAAGATGATTCTTTCGGAGAAATATATTTTGAAGATGCTATAATCCCGCCCCCAATCAAAAGTTTTGATAAGGATGGCCACGTAATATATATAAAAGGATTTAGTAAAACGTTAGCACCAGGACTGCGTATCGCGGCGCTTATTGCCGATGGTCCTATTTTTGAATGGCTATATGCAGTAAAAGGTTCAATGGATATCGGTAGTCCTTTATTAACACAAAAGGCACTTCTACCGTTTTTACGTGCAAAACGTATGAAAAACCATTTAGAAAAATTACGTACAGCTTTACAAATGAGACGTGATTTAACAATTGATATATTATCGCCATTAAAAGAACTACACTTTGAAATACCAAATGGAGGTTTTAATTTATGGGTGACACTACCTGATTCGATAGATCCCTTTACCTTATTACAAAAAGCAAATGAAGTAGATGTCTCTTTTTTACCAGGAACAGCTTGTCTATTAAACTACGAAACAAATGATAACCAATTAAGAATTAGCTATTCAATGTTAAACGAGAAAGATATGGAAATTGGATTAGAGAAATTACATGATACAATACGAAAAAGTATTTGTTAGAAGCAATATCACATTAGCCAACAATAAATAATGCCCGCAAATGAAAATGTATAGTATGGGATATTATCTATTGTTGAGCTTTTTCGTTATTCTTAACAACCGGTTTTAAAACTTGTCTTTCTTTTAATTCTTCAACACTGCCATATCGATCAATAACGATTGCTTTCATTTCCTCTCCTCCTTGCTGTTTATTTTAATAACATACAATTATTTCTCAAAATTTTTTGCCTTGAATTACCATATACTTATTTTTGGGGGTAATTATGCAAAAAGCATTATAAAGTGAAACTTTAATCATTCCTCACCAATCGGGCTCTTACTGCCCGGCAAATAGCGGGATGAATTTCAAAAAGAATCTTACACACATCTTAGAATGATTCAAAACTGTATTATTAATTAAATTCAAAAGAAATGGGGCTAACGTTATGAGTGAAAAGATATTTAAAATAAACGGTATTGATATATGTACAGAAAGCTTCGGTAACTCTAATGATCCCGCTATTTTATTAATTATGGGAGCTACTTGTTCAATGATATATTGGGATGAAGAATTTTGTGAACAGTTGGCGAACACAGGAAAATTTGTTATTCGCTTTGATAATCGCGATGTTGGACGCTCTGTTACATATGAACCTGGCACTTCAAATTATTCAGTAACAGATATGGCTGAAGATGCAATCGGGGTATTAGACGCTTATCATATTGATAAAGCCCATCTTTTTGGTATGTCATTAGGTGGTATGATTGCTCAAATTGCCGCTGTAAAACATCCCGAAAGAATTTTGGCGCTAACTTTACTAGCGACTAGTGTAATAGGATCTGATAATAATACTCGCGATTTACCCCCAATGGATGAAAGGATTTTAACACATCATGTAAAGAGCGCAAGTATAGATTGGACAAATAAAAATGATGTGGCAGAGTATTTAGTTTCAGGATCTCGTCTATTATGTGGATCAGAACGAATATTTGATGAAAATAGAGTTTATAAACAAGTAAAACAAGAAATAGAACGCGCAAACAATTTACTAAGTATGTTTAATCACGCTTTACTTCAAGGTGATGATGCATATGAAGGTGTACTTCAATCCATACAAGCACCTACATTAGTTATTCACGGAACAGACGATACAGCACTACCATTTGAACATGGCCTCGCACTAATTGATGAAATTCCAAACTCAGTACTATTAACCCTTAAAGGGGCAGGCCATGAAAACCATCCAGATGACTGGGAAAGCATAATTAACGCTGTTTCTAAACATACATCTAAAATTTAGATAAATAACTAATGGAAGGGGGCACAAATTGTGTCCCCTTCTAGTTACAAACAAAAACCCATCACTGTATTCGTATGTATAGTGATGGGGACTTTTTATATTTTTCTATGTTTAAAAAAATGGACAATCTAATTGATCAACAGATTCCCATAATTTTTTTTTTGCATTTTCGGTGGATGTATTTGTGTCTAGTGTCATGTTTTTAAAAGGGTTTACTTCGACTTTTAATAAGGATGAAGGCTCCACATATAATGAGAAAACATGGCTGCTTGGTAAAGCTTTTGAAACGTCAATATCTCCAACTTGTTTAAATAGTTGCTGCGCAGCAAAAAAGAAGAAATTAGTTGGATTTGATTGTTTATTCAGCCACGCAAGCATTTCAGGTGATACCGATTTATGAATATTGATTTTTACTCGATCACCACGTTTATATCGCCTAGATCGCATACTTCCACCAACTAACTTATCGTTAAGTTTGTAAATCCTAACTCTTTTTGCTTATGCTCTCTATATTTTGGCGAACAAGTATAAACTAATAATCCTCGTGCATTTGTAAATAACGGATTATCTACAAAGATTACATTTTTGAGTCGTCCTTTTTGCTTTAAAATCATTTTTAAACTGTTTTTAATAATTACTGCACCCCCGCCATAAATAAACACGTATGGATCGTCTTTCATATCATCAATTTTATTTATAATATCTGTTGCAACACGTGCTGCTAAACCTAATAGCGCTGGCTGTGATTCCTCAACTAATAAGGTATTTCTCGGATGCTTATCATTTAAATAAATTTGATTGAATTCTGTAATACTATCAATCGTTTTAGTTGGATACTTCCGGTTCCATCTCGTAATGATTTGTAGTAACGTCTCTTTTACACCATAAGATAAACCTTTACTTAGTTGCGGACGGAAATTCACCCCTAATGAAACGACTTCTTCTGTCGTCCCTGCACCAATATCAAAAGAGAGTAGAGTTTTATCTACAAAATCAATTTCAGAAACTTGATTTTGCTCACATTCTATTTTATGTTTCACAACATTTCCTTCTTCATCGTATACAATGCCCCACGTACCAGAAGCGCCCTCAGGCAGGCATTTACAATACTCAATTGAAACATTAATTGTCACATCGCGTCCGTTCGGATAATGGAAAATAACCTTATGATTTCCCATATAACGTTTTGCATTTTCAGCAGCTATTTCTTGTGTAATAAGCTGCATAGGAAGAGCGACAGATAAATCATAACGAATATTAATATGGCTAGAAGTTGGACTTTGACGCATAGCGCTTACCGCCAAACCTGATAGTATTGTAATAACCATTAACTCATCCGTTGACTTATTCGATTTCTTCTCTACCTCAGTACCTTTTAATTGATCTTGAATAACTTTTTCTCCAACGATGTATCGTACATTATTTAGCATTAACGATGGCGAACTTATAGTCACATCAATGTGGTTTTCTAATTCAGATAATGAAACATCTACCTCATCTAAGAGTCCTGTAGGCTCACCTATATATAAAGAATAAATACTCGGAATAAAAATAGGGTCTTGCCCTTTCACCATTAACTTCAAACCGTTGTTTCCTGCATCTGCACCAGCTTTTAAAAGTATAGACATAACTACCCCCTAAATTAATCTGACATCCCTTCCAAATATATGCGAGCCCATTCTTTTACATTCAAATGTATTGTAATTTTTTATTTATCATAAAAACAAAATATTGCATACTTACATATTGTGTGTAAAAAGTATTTGACATGACACTTTTCCAATTTTATACTTATATTTGTAAAGAGTTTTTTACAATCGAGGGGGCAATTATTTATTGAATACTAAAAAAACTATTTTTATAATCATTGTTTTAGCATTAATTGCAATACTAGTACATGGCACATATAAATACATAACTGAAGGTTCTATTTTAGGTGGTACGATTTTTGCTATTTCGTTAATACTTAGTAATTTAATTAATCACATTACTTGGGGAGATCCCCACGGTGTGTCAGAAGAAAGTCAAGATGAGATGGGACAACAAATTACATATAAAAGCTTTAAAATTGCGTATTTTGTGCTTGTAGTTGTAATGTTCCTTTTATTAATCTTCTCCGAAGGATTTTCTATGGGGGCTAATTTAGATGGAGTAAAAAACCTCCCCCTGTTCATCGCAATTTGCTCTTCATTCTTTATTTATCCTATTGTCGAACTCATAGTTGCAAAACAATATAAGTAAAAAGATGAGGTTTTCTACATGTAGAAAACCTCATCTTTTTATATTTACATAATCTCTACAATTGCTTTTAATTTATTCACAGTCCGCCAATTCCTAACTGTAGCTGGTGTATGTAACTTCTGAAACTGGTTCATTAATTTAGAATTTCGAATGCTATTTTTGAAAAATAAATAAACGACCTTCTCATCTATATAGCAATCTTCAAGTTCACTTTTAAATGTAAGCAATTGACTACTCTCTTCTTCAGAAAGTACATTAGCTAAAAAAGCAATATGAACACTTTCTCCTTCTAACAATGAATGAACTTCATATGGACATTGTTTAATAATATTTATAAATTCATCATGTGTTCTTAGCATGACTGGAACATCGAAATCAAATTCTTTTTTTATTTCAGATTGTATTTGGTCCTTTAGAAAGTTTATACCTTCCTCAGATTCGAACACAATATTACCACTTTGTATATATGTTTTCACTTGTTTTAACCCTATTGATTCAAACACTCGTTTTAAATCAGCCATTTTGATTACTTTATGGCCACCGACATTGATTCCTCTTAGTAATGCAATATAAAATGTCATATTATCCCCCCCACAGTAAAATGAACTTATCAATTGAATCGGTTTTCCCACTCATATTTCTCGGATATTTGTTTTAATTCTTCTAACATATCATGAATAGATAATGCCTCAAATAAAATAATAGATTCACTTGAAAAATGGTGATGATAATGATTTGGTTTATAATCTTTTAAATCATTTTTATAACTCCAAAATTGCTTGTCTAATTCAGCAATAAGTTTGAAATGTTCCTCATCAATTTCATTACAACGGTTTCTCAATATAGCAATTATAGAATGAATTGTTCGTTGTAATATTTCTCTTTCACTTTGTGACCAGTCACAAGTCTCAATTGATACCCGAGCTAAATTATCTATATGGTAAATGATTTGCTGTAATATATGAAGTTGCTTCTGCATCGTTAAAAAGCTTCTCATTTCCTTCTTTGTATGTTGATGATATTTCCAATCTTTCTGCTCATATTGAACAAATTGTATCGCCTTATGCAATAATAAAGTCAATTTAGATAAATCCTGAGCAGTCTCCTTTTTCACACCTTTTCCTGCAACTAATGCAGTAATCCATTCTTCCATAATATTTGCTGTTTTAGCAAATAGATCCTCTGTACATCCAAAAATCATTTTCGTGTAGTGGGGTGGAAAAATGAAAAAATTCACTAAAGTAGATACTATAATACCAGTAGATGTAGTAGCTAAACGAATTAAAAATGCAGTAAAATAATGATTTGCCGTAATTGGAATCATTGCTACGGCAGTTAAAGTTGCAACTAAAGTTCCCGCATGTAACCTTAGTTTTTGACATGTAACGATCGTAAACATTGCAGCTAATGCATAAGAAATTGCTTGGTGGCCTAGGAAAAATGTGAAAGTCATGGCATATGCCGATCCAATTGTTGAGGCCGGAAAGCGAATAAGTCCTTTTTTTATTGAGTCTGTTGCAGTTGGTTCAATTGTAACAATTGCTGTTATTACAGCAAAAATAGTTGGGATGTTAAAAAAATCACAAACTAACACTGTAAGAAAAACTGCAATCCCAGTTTTAATCACTCTTCCTCCAACGATATTCCATTTTCTATCTTGATTCATTTTTTATATCCTTCATTCCTGTTTCATTTTATATACATATATTATATATTGTTAAAATAAAAAAACCTACTACTTGAATATTCAAGAGTAAGTTTTCTATCTCATTATTTCATTATAGGTAAATGCATTATTATTTGTTGGCCAATTGGTCCCATTCTTCTAAAACCTTTATCTTGGAAACCAACTTTTGCATATAAATTTTGTGCAGGAATATTTCTTTCATTCACAGCAAGTACAACTTCATTTTTTATTGGAAAATAACGTTTTACAAACTCTTCTAATAATAACAATGACTTTTTAGCGAATCCTTTTCTTTGTCTATTGTGATTAATAGAAAATGACGTTAAAAGTAAAGCATCCTCATTATCTGTGAACTCCTTTACTCTATCTCCCGTTTCCAATGCGAAAAGACCCACCGGTACCCCATTGTGATCTAAAATAACAATCACATTTTTTGTATAATCACTTTTTGCTTTCTCCAGTAATGCGCTTGGATCTGATGTAAACTGAACTTGTTCACTTGGTAAAGTAAATGTTTGTATAACTTCTTTATATTTCTCCTTATACGGAGCTAATTGAATTTCCCCTGTGTGTATGTTCATGCTAAACTCTCCCATTTTTCAGCTTATTAACTTATACCTTGCTGTGCTTTTGAATGCACTCTTCCATCTAAAAAGGTAATTTCAACAAATGAATTTGGATCGTTCCCTTTCCAAGCAAAAATTTGTTTAATTTGTGTAGAATGCTCTACCCCTTCTTCTATAAGTAAATCTCCTTCAAAACCAATTAAATCTTTCACTTCTGTATAAGTCATTCCTTCATTTATACTCGAGAAATGATTTATATTGATAGACTCTTTCTGTTCCCTTTCCATCACAGTAGAAGAAGTTGCTGTTTGGTTTTTCACTTCTTTTCTCTGTTCACACGCTGTCATACTGAAACCTAAGCATAAACTAAACAATATACATGCGCTTTTTTTCATCATAACAGTTGTCCCTCCCATGATAATTAAACCATATATTCCCTTAAAAATAAACTGAATATTTAATATTATATTTAAAAACCTCGTACAATTAAGTACGAGGCTAATTTCATTTATTCAAATGATTATTTGATTGATCATCCTGTTCTTTTCTTAACTCTTGTTCTTCATCTTTTGGTAATTGTTTATCATTATCTTTAATTGGATTCGTTTCTCTATTTTCTATCATATCATTTGGAACTTGTGGCATTACTCGGCCCACAATAGCGGCTAATTCATCTAGTATACCTTCACCTGTTTTTCCTTTTTTAATTTGCTTTCCGATTTGTTTGAGGCGTTCATACGTATCAACATCTGCTACAACGACTGCATTAGCACCGTCAGGGTCATTTTTTAAACTTTCTGCAACAGAGTATTTAATTGATTCAACTCGAGTTCGATCAAGTTTTGCTTTTACATCAATACCTACAATAGCATATTTTCCAACAACGACCGCTGTTGCATCATTCACACCTGGCACACTTGCTGCTAAAGATGCTAAATGATCTGCTGCTTTTTCATTTGGCTTATTTGATTTATTCGTATAATTAACATTTTTCATTGAAACATTTTTTTGTTCCGGCTTTTCGTTTGGATTGTCTTTTTTTCCAATACTGCATCCAGTTATAACGAAGCAAAGCATCAATATATATATTAGAGTTTTCATTATTTTCACCACTTCACTATTAAGGTTTAATCATAAATTTTTTCAACAGCTTGCATTTTCTTTACCTTTTCCTCGGCCCCGCTATTAGCATTAATGAATATTTGGTACGTATCTTTTCCTAAAGTGCCTACAAATTCATAGCAAAGCACTTCATTATGCAAATCATTGACTACTAAAGCTTTACGTTCTTCCATGACTTTTACATCCGGATTGATTTTCTTTCTTGCTTCTGCTGCAGTTAGCTTTGCCGATGGAACTGTTCGCTTTTGATGTGACGCTAAATATTCTTTTGCGGAGAACCCAACGATAGAACCATCATCTAAAGCAATTTTCATTTGGATTGCTTCTGGATAAATTCGTACTCCATTTTCATTTACTACATACGTAAATACACCAACATTATCATATTGAGAGCTATCATAAAGCTCCATATTATTAAACTTATGGTCCTTTAAAAATTTCAAACCTTTACTACCTGCATCGTTTAAACTAACTTTCTGTTCTTTAATTTCGCGGTTATTCATAACCCAAATTGGATATCCGCCTTTTCCGGTAATATCCATATAGAACTCATTGTTCGTTGCTTCATCTTTAATTTTCACACTATAGAAGGATTCTTTCGCACCTTTTCCGCTTTTCTCAACATCTACTTTTTCATTTCCTTTTAAATTCAAAAACGATTTGGCAATTTTCGCCGCTTCATCTCTAGAAATTGCCTTTCCTTCCGCTTCAAATCCACCTTTTTTATTTTTTTGCGCACTTGTAAAGGTCGGTCCGAAGTTTGTAGAAGAATATGATGTTACGTTTTTCTCTACAGTTTTCAATCCATCAATAATTGTGTTATCTGCTGGATCGCGATTTGATGCAAGTGCCATTTCTACATCCATCCAGCGTAAATTATTTTTCAAAACAAGATGTTGTACTTTTCTTAGTTCATCTTGTATATTTCCTGCATTTGAATATAAAGTTTGTAGCGTTTTATATTCTTGCTCATTTAACGGCTCTTTTTCTAAATCACGAATGGCTGCACGGTAACTGAAATCACCGATATTCGCTAAAAATTCTTCCGTTTTATTAAATGGCATTAATGTTAAAGGTAGTTGTCCTACATCTGAGCGAGCTTCAGATGTTAAACGCCATACATCCGCTAATGCAGGTGATAAAGATGATCGTGAATTCATCGCAAGTGTTGTGCCAATTTTATCGTGTAATAAATCGACTTCGTATGCTAAATCATGGAATGCACGTTGATAGCTATTTTCCGCTCGAATTAAAACCGCATTTTTCTCTTGGTGCTCTTTATAGCCCCAATAGCCTGTTCCTACTACACCGACTGTTAATAATACAATGATAATACCTCGTAACATTGTCCCACCTCCGCTCTATTTACAGAAAATATGTTTACCGATTTTTTTAATTTGTGGACGAGTCCAAATCCATTTACTAGTCGCAGTATCTGGATTGAAATAATATAAAGCATTTCCTGTTGGATCCCATCCGTTAATCGCATCTAAAACTGCTTTTTTTGCTGTTTCATTTGGTGTTAAATATATTTGTCCATCGGCTACCGCTGTAAATGCTCTAGGTTCAAAGATTACACCTGAAACAGTATTTGGGAATGACGCACTTGTAACACGGTTCAAAATAACAGCAGCTACTGCAACTTGTCCTAAATATGGTTCACCGCGTGATTCTCCGTATACTGCGTTTGCCATAAGCTGAATATCATTTTGAGAATAACCATTCGGAACATTTGTCCCTTTATTTTGAGGTGGTTTATTCTCTTGTGCAGTGCCACCACTATTTCCTTTATTCGTTGTCGTCCCTTTATTAGCAGTTGACTTGTCATACTTCGTTGCTTTCACGAGCATTTGCTTCGTTTTAGCTCCAGCTAAACCATCAACGGGTAATCCAAATTTCTCTTGAAAATTCCGAAGTGCCCAATATGTACCCCATCCGAAAACACCATCTACTTTTCCCGTATAAAATCCGTTATATTTTAAACGAGATTGCAGTTCAATGACATCTTCGCCCGATGCTCCTCTTTGAATGACTTGATTAGAAAATGCTTCTACATTCTTTAGTTGTATACTACTGACCATTAAAGACAGTCCTATGAACGCAAGTAAAACCGCTATTTTAAAAATAGCTTTTTGGCGCATAATTTTCCCTCCTTAATTATGTAAATGATTTCTTGGTTATGTTTTGTAAAAGCCTCGCTTTTATGTAAAGAAGACAAAAAAATCCAAACTAATATCGTAGAAAGAAAATGTAAACAATATAAAAAAAGGATAAAAGGAGTTCATCATGAAGAATTTGTTAAAGCGTGTCGCACTCGTCCTTCTGTTCCTAACAACATGTTCAAATGTATATACAGGCTCATCAATTGTTCATGCGCAGCCGCCGTATGCAAAATGGGGTAAGCTTGCTGTAGAGAAAACGAAAGAAAAGTACCCAAAAGCAGAGATTATTGATTACCTTCATATAGGTAGAAAACCAAAAACCGTTCAAATAACAGTTGAAAAATTCAAATTGTGGCTACGTGAAGACGGAAAAGAATATGGTGTTTTTGTTGATGTGGAATTTGAAACGAAGACGGAGAAATTTATTAAAATGTCGTTTCAGAAGATGAGTAGATAAAATGAAAGAAACCCGGCTATTTAGATTCATAACAGCCGGGTTTCTTTCATTTCTAAAATTCTTTTCTAAAATATCGATTCCCTAAAAATCTTACCAATATACAAATAGTGCCAATTACAACTGCTATCCCTATACTGTATAAAAGTACTCTACCATATCCACCTATTCTCGGATCTAAAAATGGATAAGGATACCAATTCACGATTGGACCACGAATTAAGCTATATACAACGTAAAAAAACGGGAATAAGAGCCAACTTGAAGCTTGTTTCCAAGTGATTTTCTTATTTGGTGGATTTAATATCCAATCTAAAAGCATAGCAATTGGCATGATATAATGTAACACCGTATTTACCCATGGTATTGCCGTTTGAAGTGATTCTTCTAACCCTCTTAATAATAAAAAATAAATGAGTCCAGTCGTAAGTATGTATACCGTTGCTGCACCACGAAGTATACCAAACTGTTCTGATCGACCAAATGTAGCTGTTCCGATACTACTTAAAAGGAGAATACATGCAACTAAAATGTTACTTTCGATCGTGAAGAAACTAAAAAAGTTAACTGGATTGAACGGTTTCACTTGTGCCCGTATTATAAATTGCGTAATGATTGCACTAAATGCTAGAAGGCTTAAACATAGTCTAAATAAAGATAAAATTTTTTCATCTTTCATACATTCCCTCCTTTTCTTATATATAATTAGAATTTCCCTGTACATGCTCAATAAATAAATTTAACGGAACGAGCCCACGTTTTGGCATATGACTACTTATAATAGATACTACTTCTAATTGAGGAATGATAACGATGTATTGTCCGCCGTATCCCATAGCGAAATATATACAATACGGTATGTGAAATCTTTCATTATGTAATACCCACCAGTGATATCCATATGCGCCGACATGTTCATATGTTTCAAATTGCGCCCTACTTGACTCTTCTAACCATTTCGCTGATACAATTTCTTTTTCATTCCAATATCCATTTTGCAAACATAATTTTCCTAATTTTAATAAATCGGTAGATTTCATTTTCATACCGAAGCCACCTACATATATACCCTGCGGATCTTGTTGCCACTCGTATTCGTTAATTTTTAATGGATCAAATAAATATTTCTTTGCAAACCGCTCTGTCGACATTCCAGTAGCTTCTTGAATAATATAGCTCAGTAAATGAGAAGAACCTGAATTATAATTCATTTTTGTAGCAGGTTCTTCAATTATTGGCTTTTCTAATATGTACTGTACCCAGTTCTCTGATTCTACAAAGTCATTTGGGAATACTACTCCATTCCCAAACTCTTTCCAGTCCTCACCAGTAGTCATTGTTAATAAGTGATATAGCGTTAAATCATGTTTTTCCCCAGGTACATTTTCAATCCACTCTGTAATTGATGTATGTATATCATTTATATAGCCCTTATCAATTGCAATACCAATTAATAAAGATACGATACTTTTTGTAATCGAATTTATTTTATATAAGTTATTTGCACATTCGGGTGTTTTATAATACTCCGTTGTTAATTCCCCTTTTTGATAAACAAGAAATGTATTCACTTTTTTCTTTTCGAATTTATTTTCTAGTTGCTTGAAATCCAAAAACTTTACCTCCATTTAAATAGTTACTCCATTTATTATATCTTGTTCCTTCATTTTAAACATAATTGCGCTCAAATAAAAATAAACCTGTCAGCTATAATGAACTGACAGGTTTATTTTTATAATTTCGTACGAACATTCCAAAGCTCTGGGAAGAATTGTTGATCAAGTACTCGCTTTAAATAAGAAACACCGGAGGATCCACCTGTACCCATTTTATGTCCAATAATTCTTTCTACTGTTTTCATATGACGGAAACGCCATTGTTGTAGCCAGTCTTCAATATCAATCAATTTTTCAGCAAGCTGATATAAATTCCAATATTTTTTCACATCCGCATACACTTCAAGCCATGCCGCTTCTACTGTTGCATCTTCTTCATAAGGCTGCGTAATATCACGGTTTAATACATCTTTATGAATAGGGAATCCTTCTTTTACTAATGCTTGAATCGCGACATCATATAGACTTGGTGCATGTAGCGCTTTATGAAGTCGTGCATGTAATTCTGGATCCTTTTCATAAATTTTTAATGCGTGTGGCGTTTTATAGCCAAGTGCATACTCAATCATACGATATTGATACGATTGAAAACCTGAAGCTTGACCGAGTGAATCACGAAACTCAATATATTCTGATGGTGTTAATGTCGCAAGAATATCCCAAGATTGAATAATTTGAGACTGAATTTTTGATACACGTGCTAACATTTTAAAAGCTGGTTGTAATTTATCTTGTTTAATAGATTCAATCGCCGCATTTAGCTCATGTAAAATGAGCTTCATCCAAAGCTCACTTGCTTGGTGAATAACGATAAATAACATTTCATCATGATGGTCCGATAATCTTTTTTGAGAAGATAGTAAACTATCTAATTGTAAATACTCCCCATACGTCATATTCTCTTTAAAATCCGTATGAATCCCTTTTTCCATAATTACTTTTTCATTTTCTTTCATATTAGCCAAACGCCCCTTTTATATGATTCTACTTATATTGGTCTAATAACGGCTCGAACTGGACTTCCATCTGCATCAGTTAATGCAAGTGGTAATGCAATAAGTTCATAATCACCGTCTGCTACGTGATCTAGTACGACATTTTCTAAAATATGAATTCCATGTTTAAATAATTGATGATGCGCTGCTAATTCTTTATCATCTAGCGGATCAACTGATGGTACATCTACTCCGATTAAACGAATACCTTTCTCTGAAAGAAACGACGCTATGTCTGCACGTAAATGAGGGATCACCTCTGGAAATTCTTCAGCTTTCCCATGTGAAGATGTACGTAATAATAATCGTTCTACACCTTCTAAATGAAAGCTTTCTAATTCCTTTTTCCCGATGCTTTCAAGATTAGAAACGTCAATAATCCGTGCTGGGCCAACATAAACTTGAACATCTAAATCCAATACTTTCTTTCCATCATTATCAAAATGAAATGGTGCATCAATATGAGTGCCTGTATGAATACTCATCGTTAACTTTCCGACATTTACTGAGCCACTTTCTTCTTTTGACCATGAAACTTCATACGAGAACGGTGTGTCTCCTGGCCACGTTGCAATATTATTATTTAGCGGTTGTGAAATATCAATCCACTCTGATGTTTTCATATTTATGCCACAACCTCTCGCTTATTTTCAAACTGCTTATACTCTTCATTTTTCATAATTTTCTTTAATATTTGTACAGATTTCCACACTTCTTCGTATGTGTTATATAAAGCGACCGGCGCAAGTCTCACCCCATTTGGCGCTCTAAAATCTGGAATTACTCCATTTGCTTTTAGTGCTTTACATATACGTGCTGCTTCTGCATGCTCTAAATAAATGTGCCCGCCTCGTTTTTCATCCTCTAATGGATTTCCAATTGTAAATTCGAAATCTTTTAATTCATGTCCAATTAAATTCAGCATGTATCTCGTAATATGTAAAGATTTCTCACGTAAACGTTCAATACCAGCATCTTTGAAAATTTCAAGTGAACCAATTAATGGTGCTGTACTTAAAACGTGCGGTGTACCAATTTGATAAGCACCTGCATGATCAGCAGCTGTTAATGTATGCTCCATATCAAACTGCTTATCTTTTCTAGAACTAAACCATCCAGACAACCCTGGCAGTCTATTAAAATGTTTATTATTCACATAAATTCCTGCAACGCCACCCGGTCCTGCATTTAAATATTTATAATTGCACCAAACAGCAAAATCGACATCCCAATCTTTGAAATGATGCGGAATAGATCCTATTGAATGGCATAAATCAAATCCGATATGAATGCCGCGTTTATGAGCTTCCGTTGTTAAACGTTTCATATCAAGAATTTGACCACTTCTATATAAAACAGAAGGTAATAAAATTAAAGCGATATCATCTTCCATCGCATGGATAATATCTTCTTCAGAAAGTGTTCTACCATCTCGGCTTTTCACTCTTACTAAATGCTCCTCTGGATCTAATCCTTTTAAACGAATTTGACTTTGAAGTGCATAAATATCTGATGGGAAAGTTAATTCATCCGCAAGTATTTTTGTACGTATTCCTTTTGGTTCGTAAAACGTCGCAATAACTTGGTGTATATTTGTAGTTGTAGAACCGGTTACAATAGTTTCTTCCGGTAAAGCACCAATAAGAGGGGCTGTAAGTTTACCTAATTTCTCTGAAAGGAAAAACCACGGGTGCTCACCTTCTGTCCAGCCGTCAATGCCATAATCTTTCCACGAATCTAGCAACGTAAGTAATGATTTCTCTGCTCTTTTTGAAAGTAGCCCTAATGAGTTTCCATCTAAATATATAGTACCTTCTTTTTTATAGAATTCAGTTTGAAAATCTTTCAGTTCATCATGTTTATCACATTCAAGCGCATACTCATAAGTTGGTTGAAATGGTTCTTTATACATGGTGTCACCTTCTCTTAATTTTCTTTTTATTCTAACTAATTGAAATATATCACCTTAATTGATACAACGTCAATGATATTATGTCAGTTGACTTTATATATGAACTTCTTTTACAATACAGTTATATTTTCAGATATTTCAGTATAAAGAGGTGATTCTTTGAAAAACCCTACTCTTTCATCAAGAAAACACCGCTCCTTAGAAACGAAGAAGAAACTATTACACTCTGGTTACACTATTTTTATAAATAATGGATTTCAAAAAACGACAATTACACAAATTATTAAACATGCAGAAACTGGTTACGGAACAGCATATGTATACTTCAAAAACAAAGATGATCTCCTAATTAGTTTAATGGAAGATGTTATGAATCGTTTTTATAATATCGCTGAGCGCTCTTTTTCTCCACAAACAAAAGAGGAAGCACGTATAATGATCCAAAATCAAGTTAGAGCATTCCTGCAATTAGCAGATGAAGAACGCGCTATTTTGCAAGTTGTAGAGGAAGCGATAGGATTATCAAGAGAAATACGGCAAAAATGGGATGAGATTCGGGAACGTTTTATAACAAGTATTAAACAGGATATTACTCACTCTCAAGAAAGTGGATTAGCACAACCTAATTTAAATAAAGAGATTGTAGCACGCAGTTGGTTCGCGATGAATGAATCGTTTCTTTGGACTATTACGCAAAATGATAAAAAGATTAACTTAGAGGAAATTGTGTATACGTTAACGGAGATGTATACGACCGGGTTATATAAATAGCACACCTTCAATAAGGAAGGTGTGTTATTTTACATCTATAAAAATATATTATCTGGGTATGGTAGCGCTAAAGTAGGCTTTTCAGAAAATGAGAAATATTGTAGTTTTAAAGATTCACCATCTATCGATTTCAGTTTTCCACTAGTAATTTCACATTCAAACACAACAACAATATATTCTACTTGATCGCCATTCGGATATATATGACGGAACCTTTCCCCTCCAAATACCCCTTTTTGTTTTTTTACTCGTACTTTCAATCCTGTTTCTTCCCATACTTCCCGAATTACTGCTTCTTCTGGAGTTTCCCCAGGTTCAATCGCTCCAGCTGGCAAACTCCAGTATTCCCCGCCAGGATATTGAAACAAAATATCTCCCTGCCCATTCTTTATAACAGCAGCTACACTCGGTATTAGAATTAGTTCATGGCCTAATTGCTCACGGATTTTTTTATAATATAGCGACATCGACATATAATTCTCTCCCACTCCAATAATAAACAACTGTATTTTCTGACACCTATTGTATAATAATACCAATAGCAATTTCTATATAGAAAGGATAAGAAAATTACTCCCCTTTATATCTGCTACACTAGATAATTTATACAGTTCTAAACCTCGCGTTTTCCATTCTTGTGAATCTTGTTTAATTATCTTTTTAAAATATTTTAGTAGTGGCCATAAAGCATACTCCTTATGATCTACATAACTAACAACATCCCATTTTAACTTTTCATTAATTTCACTCATAAGTTCGGGTATTACTACTTCACCATATTTTTTAAAACATTCATGAGTTTCTTCGTAATTTTAAAATAAAGTTTGATTAAAAATATCGTGTTAACCCGTATTCTATGGTAAATAAAAAGAATCCATTTTGAAAAAGATTGATCAAAATGGATTCTTATCCAGCAGGTTTATGTTTTGGTTTTATAAAAAAGTTTGATCATTTTCTATCAATGAAAACAATTAATTGACTATTTTTATTATGAAAAGGTCGGAGCAGGAAATTCATCAATTTTGATACGAAGTAAACTATAAGGTTTCTGTCGTAAGTCTTTTCCATAATGAAATCTAGGCTGTCGATGTAATTGGTTCACAATGACATACAAATATTGATCCGGACCAATTGAAAAAGTATCCGGCCACAAAATTCTCGGATCATGTGCGATAGTTTCCAATATGCCATTTGGCAATATCTTACGGATACTGTTGTTTTCATAATCTCCAGCATAAACAGTTCCCTTTGCATCAGTGATCATTCCATCAGACGCACCTTTTTCTCCCCAATACTCCACATGATAAGGTAAATTCATGTCCGGTATCGTTCTGTTTCTCAGGGCTTCTGTTGAGATCGAGAACAAATGCCGACTGGTTAGTGGAGCAAAAAATAATATCTTTCCATCGGGAGAAATCGCAAGACTATCAGACGCCAACCTAAATGGAGAAGTTGAACCGTCTTTGTTTCGATTCATTAAAATTTGACCTTCTACTTTCGGTAAAAAATAGGGATCGGGTGAAGTTGAATTTGCTCCATTTAACCGTCTAAACGCGTTTCCATTTGATAAATCTACGACGATAATAGCTCCTGGTCCTCTCGAAGAAGAATCCGTTATATAGGCATAACCTGCTTTTCCAACACGAAAATCAAAACGGACATCATTCAGATAAGTTGTAGGCAGGACAATATCTTCTGTAAAGGTATATACTTTTCTTATTGTATTGGTTTCTAAATCAACAGCGACTAATTTTGCTCCCCCTTTAATAGGTTCAGAAAAATTGGGTGCCGCTGTATCTAATATCCAAAGCGTTCCCCTTCCATCAGCAACTACACTTTGGACACTGATGAAAGTCATTGGGATATTCTCGGGGTTAGCCAAATTGGTTTGTAAATTAGGATAAGGCTGCAATTTATCCTCAAAAATTTCCGCCACCGTAAATTTAACATCGTCTCCCCATTTCGGAAAGCAAATGAAAATACGACCGGTTTCTGAAACAGTAACACCTGTAGGCATAGCCCCATAAAATGCATAAACTAGTTCTAAATTACCGAAATATTTTTCACTAGGTAACATAGGTTTCATAATATCCTCCTCAAGCGTTCAAACGGGATATCTCCTATATATGATTTATATTTTTTCTAGTGCATGTTTCTTAATAAGTTTTTCTATACGAAAAGATGATTGAATTGATTGTTTTCGAAATTTAATAAGTCTGTCAGAAGAAAGGAAGCATTTTAATTTAAAGGTCTCCAGATGAAGTAGAATTCAATTAGCAGGTAGCGAAGTTCAATATTCCCGAATCAACGTTAAGCTGGTATAAAAAATGGGGAAATTTCCCCATTTAAATTTGTGAAAAAATGTACTTAAGCTAAACTGCCCGTTAGTTTAAGTGTAACACTTCACAAACAATATTTTGAGTATTCTTATTATTCCTGTTTCCTCAACAATCTGGCCCTTTAATTGAACAATACAACTGAAATTTAAGGGGCAAAAGAAAAACCTTATATTAATACAGGGTTTTATCAATCTTTTTTATAAATTATCAAACTTTATTTTAAATCAATACCACACTTTATTCCATGTTCCATGAGTGACTAACGGGGGCTTTGAACAATAAAATAAAGGTGAGTACATATTAGTCATGTATAATATGCGCTCACCTTTATTTTTTTAGGATTTTTAGCTTTTAGGTCTTGATAATAATTTTTAGTGGTTTTATTAACAATTTATATTTAGTAAATGTGCTTTTCATGAATTTGATATAAGTCAAAAGAATTTCCTGTCCAATATAACTACGTATGTTAGCCCACTTCTTCTTTATCCAGTCTACTGACAATTCCAACTATAAATTTATATTCAACCCTCCTCTTCTTATCTTTCTTAAACCCCTCTTTCGTATCAAAAATAAAACAAGTTTTCCGAAACCAAATACGTATGTATAAAGACTCAAAATAAATAGGTTTTATAATTCCTCGTTCTTCAAATTCAGTTCCATCTTTATTTTCAGTTTCCGTTCGAACGAACCACCTATTCCCGATTCCAATTTCAATGTACTTCACACACTAACCCCCATTAGGAAATTTCCCTTCTAACAATTCTATTATTTCCCCGGTAAGCGCACATTCCGACAGAACATGAGCCCACAAAGAAAAAGTAGATTACAAAAATCTACTTTATAACTTATATTTTTGCATTCGTTTATAAAATGTACTACGGGGTACATCTAATAGTTTTGCAGCTAATGAAACATTTCCGTTTGTCTTTTGTAATGCTTCAATCATGCTATCACGCTGTATTTTTTCGCGAAAATTCAATGTATGTTCGGTTTTATTTTCAACTTGTAACTCAAGTTGTTGTTGATTTCCCATCATTGTTTGTATCAAAAAAGCGACTTGTTTTTCGCATATTTCCCGTCCTTGCGACAAAATGTAAATGCGTTCTAATGCATTTACTAGTTCTCGAATATTTCCGGGCCATGTATGTTGTAAAAATTGATTACAAATACTCTTCGGAAATACAACATTCCAATTCTTCCGTTCGCAAAAGTGTTGTATAAAATATGGAATATCCTCTTTTCTTTCTATTAACGATGGAACATATAGTGGATAAACATGTAAACGATAATATAAATCTTGACGGAATTTCCCTTCTTCTACTAACCTTAGTAAATCTTTATGTGTGGCAGTAATAATACGAATATTTACTGGTACCTCTTTTGAACTTCCTATTGGAGTTATTGTGCGTTCTTGTAAAACACGCAATAAGGCTACTTGCATCTCTGGTGGTACTTCACCAATTTCATCTAAAAATAATGTTCCTCCATTCGCTTGTTCAAATTTCCCTTTATACCCTTGACGTCGCGCACCTGTAAACGCACCTTCAGCATAACCGAACAATTCACTTTCCATTAATTCTTTAGGCAAAGAACCACAATTAACAGCTATAAAGGGCCCGTCTTTTCTTGGACTATTTTCATGAATCGCTCTCGCGACATATTCCTTTCCTACTCCTGTCTCACCACATACATACACACTAGCATCAGTCGGTGAAACAAGCTTAATTTCTTCTAGTGTGTGTTGAAATGCTTTGCTTGTCCCGGTAACTCCTGGAAAAGTAATTCCTTTTATAAATGTGAAAGCAGAATATGTATTCATTTGTTTGTTTTCCTTTAAATACATACATTTCCCGATCATTCTTTCATTACTATATACCGGTATCTCTAATTTAGTTTCCAATCCATGGTGCACTAAATCTTCAAGTTTCATTCTTGACCAATTAGTTACTCGTTCCCGAACGCTCTTACTCGCAGAAACGATAACATCACGATGATTACAAATAACTACTTGTTCATCACTATCAATGACATCTAAAAAACGATGGATTAAGTGTAATTCATTTTGATGAACTCTTATGCTACATTCACGTTCAATCGCATGTGCAATTGAAGTTACCATACCGAGCATATATGGATGTGAAAATTCAATTGGACAGGAGAAATCTAGAATACCAATTAATTTCCCGTCATCGTTATGAATGGGAGCAGCCGCACAACTCCAGCTATGAGATGCCACGGAGTAATGTTCAGTACCACTTATCATAATAGCTTCTTCAATTTCTAGCGCTGTTCCTATTGCGTTTGTCCCCACAGTTGCTTCCGTCCATTTTACACCTTCAATAAAATTAATATGTTTCGCTCGCTTTAACGTTTGTTTATTTCCACTTAAGGATAGAACATAACCATCTGGATCGATTAATAATGCCATCATTTGTAGTTCATCAATGGTTTTTCTCAAATTTTGTATTTGGGGTAATGCTATATCAAGGAAAATTTCACTCTTTTTCTTTTGTTCTCGAAAAATATTAGAAGACAAAACTTTCTGACCTTTATTCATGTGAGGATTAACATTAGCCTGTTTACATCGATGCCACGATTCTGAAATTCTTTGATTTATGCGATTTGAATCAAGAACACCTTCATTAACAAACTTTTTCCATGCATGTAAGTAAAACGGTGAAGCTAACATTGTATCATCTCCCTTTTAATTGTTTTGGAGATTTATAAAACATACTTTTATTATAAAACTGAATAAAAGCGTTTTCAATACAACTAGCAATACGACACAAATATGTTAATAATTTGAATATCCTAATGCACTTCTTTATTCTTTTTTAGTAGCACTATATTTTGTATAATGGACGCAAACAAAATACATAACCAAAACCACTTTTGTGGATTACCATTTATAAAGAAAACAATCACGGCTATTGCAAATAAAATAGCGGATGCTAAACTAAAATATAATTTTGTTTTAATTTCTATTATCCCTCACCCCTCTGTTACTTTACAGTACATACTAACTCTTCATTTTTCATCTCTACTATGTACTCCTGTAAAACATATTCTTTCCCGCCATGGTTTTCATACCATTCATGTATTCCTTTAATATGCCTCTCGTCACTTCTAATTTTCGATTCTATTTCTTTATACTGTTCATAACTATCATATTCCCATATGGCAAATACTTCAGACGTACCATTCTTATTATCTTTCATCCAGCGTCCTATTAGCTTAGAACCATGCTTTAATTGATTAGGTAAGTTCGTGTTATTGAAATGATCATTAAATACTTCTATGAATTCATTTTTCACTACATAGTACTTCCTTCTGTAAAACATACTTCTTCACCTCTTTTATGAAAAGTATCAGTAAACCTTCCCATCACTACCGTATTATAATACTTTCCGTCCGATAGTCTTTTGTCATTTTTCAAAACGCCTTCTACTTCAAAACCTAATTTTTTATAAAGATGAATAGCTTTCTCGTTTGTCTCTAATACTTGTAAAGATATTTTATTTACTGCATTTTCGTCAGCCCATTTAATAGATTGTTGTAATAGGCTCTTACCCATTTTATATCCCCAAAACTCTTTTAAAATGCAAACGCCAAACTCCACTTTATGAGATAATCTCTTAAAATTTGATCCTTCACACCTTGAAAATCCAACGATTCGATTGTGCACTTCTGCAACTAAAAAGAGATTCTTCGTCTCTTCACTATCTGTTTTTATTATTTTTTGAAACCCTAGGTCATCTATAAATCCCTCTCCAGCATCTCTATCCATATTTTCAGTTTCTCCATCAATCTGAACTCTAATTTTCGATAACTGGTCAGCATCTTTCTCAGCTGCAGAACGAATTGTATAAGTTAATCCATTTATATGAAACTCTTGCTCTTTTACAATCATGTCAAACTCCTTTCAAATGAATATAATGGCGCTATTACAACTTGTTTACCTTGTTTCTCAAAGTCCTGAACAGTTTCTTTACTAGCCTCTTCGTCAGTTATAATAATGTCAATTTCTTTTAGAGACTCTCCTCTTATAAAACAATCTATTCCAAGTTTATTATGCGGAACTAAACAAATATTTCTTCTAGCAATTTCACTTACTCTTTTACTAAAATAAGCAACTTCAGGTGTTGCGGTACTAATACCTTGTAATGAAATGCCTCCACCTGTAGAGAAATACAGATCAATAGAAAATCTACTTATCAATTCAGAGGCAAGTGTATCAGTAATATTCCCTGAAGGTTTTACTTTTCCGCCAATTAAATACGTATCAATATTCTTATATTCTCGTAGATAACCAGCTATTTCTATAGAATTCGTAATAACCGTAAATGTTACTTCCGGTAAATATTTCAGCATCGCATTATGAACGGGAGCCCCGCCAATAAAAATTGAATCACCTTCTTGTATATAAGATACCGCAACTCTTGCAATTGTGTCCTCATATATTGAGCTATCACTATAACGTTTAGCTGGTTCCGCGGCTAAATTTCTCACTCGCGTAAGTTCAATTGCACCTCCGTGCGTTCTTTTTAATAAACCATCCTTTTCCATAATAGACAAATCTCTTCTTATAGAATCAATAGACATATCAAATCTTTCCGCAAGATCCTTTGCGATTACTCTTCCAGCTGTATTAAGTAGTTCTAAAATTTTCTCTCGACGCTCTTCAGTAAACATGTTATCACCACCGTTATTGAAGATTCAGAAACTTAAACTTTATTTTAATTATATGCATGCCTCTTCTGTTTTACAATATTTTCAATTCTTATTTATTCCGTTTTATACAGTCTTCTCCCTCTTTCTATCCTGTTAACTTGACAACCAAATAAATGTATATCTGTATATTACGCAAAAATACTTCCATTCACCTTCCTATTGATGTAAAATTATTCCTATGTTTTACTTTTTAATACAGAAAGGGATTACTATGAAATCATTAATCAAAACGACATGTACAGCATTATTATTTACTGGAATATTAACAGGATGTAATAGCAATACTACATCAAAACAAGAAAAGAGCGCTCTCGAAAAGAATGCAATGCACTATGGAGAAATAGTTAAAAACGAATACTATAGAGCGACAGTTGAGAATGCAAAGTTTGAAAAAATAGACAAAGAGCGGCGCCTTACTACTCGTGTTATGATTAATAATGTTCGAGACGATGGACAAACTATTGATCTTTCGGAAATAAAATATTTCATACAAGATGAAAAAACTGGTGAGAAATATGAAGGTGAAGCTCATCCGATAGATGACGAGCACTATAAAAATGTTCCACACGAGTTCTCTTTAACTACTGACGTTGTATTTGAACTGAAAACTTCACCAAAAGATTTAAATAATATGTATTTATACATAGATAGCAAAGCAGCGCCGTTAACAGATACATATTGGAAGCTTGATAATTTAGTATCTAAATAGAAAGACCAGTCTTACATGACTGGTCTTTTACATTCATACATTTAACTTTCATTAACACTTATATTCATTTTCTAATAACAACTTGAATAACATCAGCTAAACCAGTGTGCCCTTTCCCTTCAATTCGCTCTTGTTCGCCATTAAAGAAATGAATTACCTTATGTTCTTCACACCAAGTAAGGATATCAATTGGATCATACAGCATATCAACATCTTTTGGTCCACCAGTACCATAGTTTATTTGTTTTTTTGAGTAAACTTCAAACATAATTAAACCACCAGGCTTTATCGTTTGTATCATTTTACCTAATATCATTTTTTTATAATCATCATGAAAATGTCCAAATACCATAATTGCTGCATCATATTCATTTTCTGGCAAACTATCAGCTAATAAATCTACTTTTTTTGTATGCACGTTTACGTTATGCTTCTCTGCCAATTTTTTTGTCTTCTCTAATCCATCTTCCGAATAATCAATAGCTGTTACTTCGTTCCCTTGTCTTGCTAGAAATACAGCATTTCTACCTTCTCCTTCCGCGAAAGCTATTACTTTATTGTGATTTGCTAAACGAAATGCTTGTTCTTTAATAAATGTATTAGGTTCTTCCCCGTAAAAATATTCATCTGATTTATATCGATCATTCCAAAATTTAGTCATCATCTTCTCTCCTTCTTCATATCATTTTCTAACTACAATTAAAGATATCAAAGAGTCTTTTTATCCTTAATTAATTTAAAAATAAAAGTAGATTAAAAATCCACTTTTATTTTTTTCGCAAGATCTACGATTTTTTGATTTCTTAACTCTTCTTCCATTTTCTCTTCTGCTGCAAGCATTACTTCATTAATTAAACATCCCGGTTTGTCATGTAAACAACATTCAAACAATGATGTTTTACCTTCAATTGCATGTATAATATCTAAAAATGAAATATCTTCCCAATTCTTACTAAGCGAGTAACCGCCTTTTGGACCAGATGATGAGTGTATCATCCCTTCCTTCGTCAACTTAGTTAGTATTTTAGACAAGTACGTTGGTGAAACATTTTGCATTTCTGCTAATTGGTGAACACTAACTAACTTATTTGGTGTAGCCTTTGCCAGAAAAAGTATTGTATGAAGAGCATAATTTGTAGCTTTAGAATATTTCATAGTACAGCCCCTATTGTAGACTTCATGTATCTACAATAACTTTATTTTTTTATTATGTCAAACGTTTGTAATGCTCCATAAAAAATTATTTATTCACAAGTAATACATCTGTCGCACAAATCGTCACTTCTCTAAATGGACAGTCAAATAAAACACCTAGTTCAAAACCATCTTCAGTAAGAGCTATTTCATGATATAACCACCAAGCATTTTCAAAGTTTTCCGGCATAGCACAATTTGTTACTCCTATAAAGGTTACTTCAAGTTTATCAAATTCACTAAAAGTACCACTGCAATCTAATACGATAGACAAAGTATCTTCTGATTCTCTCTTTATTACTTTAATTACACTATCGTGTAGTGATGTCTTGTGTAACTGAGCGACATTTGACGGAAGTTTTTTCTCAATGGAATTAAAATATTCTACGTATGATTGATCTAATTGTGCCATTCTTTTCTCATAATCTGTTGTCCACTCTTGCATACGTTTTTTCAGTTCACCTGATGGATATTCTGAATTAATTGTGATGTTTTGTATAATTGAGTATATCGATTCAGGAAGGAATTTTAATAAATCTATTTTCCTTTCCTCTATTTCTTCCTTTAAACTTTGTATATCCATTTCCGACCATTCTTTTATAGACTCTATAAAACTTACAAATTCTAAAACTTGCATTTTTTTATACCATTCTCTTGTAAAATATTTCAATGACACCTCTCCTAAAATATCTTTACATCCAGTAAAAGCAATACATCCACTTATTATATCATTCCAATAACCATTTTTTCTAAAGAAATAATGTAAAAATGTAAATATTCCGCCTATTATTTCTAAAACTTCAGAATATTTACAAAAGTATAAAATTAGAATACATTTTAGCTGTACAAGATTCACCTGTACAAAAATTCAAACAAAAAGGGATGGTTATATGTTGAAGAAATTAGTAGCAGGGACATTAGTAGCGGGTTTTGCATTAACTGGAGGACTAGGTGCGGTAAGTGCTGAAGAAAAAAGTAACACAATTAAGTCATTTGATTATTTAAAAGTGGATGAACAAAATGTTAATTCCTTTGCAAAATTAAGTGATCAGGATAAGAAAGATATCCAAATTACTATGGTATTACCTAAGCAAAATGAAAATGGAGATTGGCTAGCTTATGGTTTTACTAGCCGTGAAACATTAGATGCGTATATTGAAAAGGATAAAAAAGCAATTAAAAATAAAATTAATCCTTTAGGTAGCGGTGCTGGTAGTACTGATTTTTACGAACATAAAGATAAAGGTGGCCAATATATTTACTGGAGCAGCGGCTTTAAAAACTTACCATCTAGCTGGAATGACAGAATTTCTTCTGTAAGTACAGCTGCACCTTCTGCAAGTTATTCAACGACACTTTGGGAGCACACTTCAACACAAGGATATGGAAAAGGTGTTATATTTAAACACGCTGATTGGTATGGTAAAACTGCTAATTTAGCTCCTGATTGGAACGATATTACTTCAGCGATTGAAATTAAAAAATAATAAGATATTCTATTAATAAAAAATCAAACCACTATTCTCTTATTTGTTTAGAGAATAGTGGTTTATTATATTTCCATTTAAGCATGTACAGCATGTCCTACCGCTTGCATTAACGCTTCATGAATTGCTTCTGATAAAGTAGGGTGTGCTGCAATATAATCTCTCATTATATCAGCGGTAACTTCTGTATGAATCATTACGGTTCCTTGACCAATAAGTTCAGTTGCATGAGGACCGATAATAGAAATCCCTACAATTTCTTGGTATTTAGGTTCTACAATGACTTTTACTTTCCCTACTTGTTCTCCTAAAATAAGAGCTTTTCCGTTCGCTGTAAAAGGAAATTCTCCGATGAGAATATCACCATATTGTTCTCTTGCACCTTTTTCACTTAACCCGACACTAGCTATTTCTGGAGCTGTGTATATACAACGGGGCACAGCGTGATAATTTACTTTCACGTCTTCTCCGCTTGCGTGTAATGCTGCTGTCGTTCCTTCATGGAAGGCAACGTGAGCAAGCTGAATTCCACCAATCACATCACCAGCTGCGTAAATATGCGATACGTTCGTTTGCATATGTTCATTCACAGCAATCCCTTTATTTGAAAACTGAACCCCTGCCTTTTCTAATCCTAATTGTTGCACTCGTGGTTTTCTTCCTACAGAAACAAGAACAAATTCTGGAGTTACTTCGTGAGTAATTCCCTCGTATTCAAATGAAGCTTGCTTCTTATAGTTATTTAATCCTTTTAAAACTGCTCCCGTAAAAATTTTCACCCCATCTTTTTCTAATTTCTCTCTTAAAGTATTCGCGATATCTTCATCTTCACCAGGTAGTAATTGCGGTGCCATTTCAACTATCGATACTTTTGTGCCAAGTCTACTATAAATGCTTGCAAACTCGCATCCTATTACACCACCACCAACGATTAACAATGAAGATGGTACACTCTCAAGAGACATGGCATGGCTACTATTTAAAATCCATTTTCCATCAAACGGAGCGAATGGTAATTCTGTAGGTTCGGAACCAGCTGCGATAATAAAGCTCTCTCCATCAACTACTTCTTCTTTATTTCCTTGTACAACTCGCATACGATGATCCGTTTCGAATTTCGCTTTTCCTTTTACAACTTTAATTTTATTTTTCTTCATTAAATATTGTATTCCTTGGACGAGTTGCATTACGATTTGTGATTTCCTCGCCTGTATTTGATCCCAATCAATTGATATACTTCCTGTATTAAGCGTAACCCCATAATCATTCGCTTTTCTCACAATGTCAAGTACTTCAGCACTTTCTAACAGTGATTTCGTCGGCATACACCCAACATTTAAACATGTTCCGCCAAGGTCAGCTTCATCAATAAGAGTGACATCTTTGCCATTTTGAGCCGCGGTAATTGCTGCTACATAGCCAGCAGGTCCGCCCCCAATAACAACTAATTTACTCATTCTCTCACCTTCTCTTTATAAAAGAATTGTTATAGGTTCTTCTAAATAATGTTTAATTGTGCGTAAAAATGCAGCTGCTGGTGCACCGTCTAATACACGATGATCGAATGTTAAACTTAAAGGTAACATACTTCCTTTTCTTAATTTTTTCCCTTTAAATACAGGAACATGTTCAATTGCACCTACACCTAAAATACCAGTTTCAGGTGTATTTAATACCGGTGTGAAATATTCAATACCAAAGCTACCTAAATTACTAATTGTAAATGTCGTTCCGTGCATATCATCACTACTTAAGCTACCTGCTCGTGCCTTTTGTGCCACATTCTTAATCTCTTTAGACAACTCTACTAAAGATAAATTATTTGCAAAGCGAATAGCTGGAACGACTAACCCTTTTTCTAATGCGACTGCCATGCCTAAATGCACATGTTCAAATTGATGAATTGCATCATCTATATAAGCGCTGTTCATTTCTTTATGCTCTCCAAGTGCTAATACAACAGCATGCGAGACGAAATCCGTAATAGTTAATTTATTATCATCTCTTTTTTGTACAACTTGCGCTATTTCTTTATGTAAAGCAACTAAATCTGTTACATCTACTTTCATCGTTAACGTTAATTGTGCGCTATTTTGTAAGCTTGCGTGCATACGATTTGCGATTGCTTTACGCATACCAGTAACAGGAATCGCTTTACTTTCTTCTCGTTCAGATATTTCCGGAACGATTCCTCTTACCTCAAGTACTTTTAATACATCTGCCTTTGTAATCCTTCCGCCAGGACCTGTACCAACTAATGCCTTGATATCCAGATTTTCAGACTTTGCAATTTTCTTGGCTACAGGTGAAATTTTAATTCTTTGCTTCGATACTTCTTTCCCATTTGCTTCTTGATTTTGTACATTTTGTACTTCTATATTAGATGTTTTTTCTTCTACAACATGTGTGCTTTCCTGCATTTCTACCTTTTCATTCGGTTTACCGATGTAGCAAATTACAGTACCAGGCGGCACTCCTTCATCTTCACTTACAGCTATATCAAGTACTGTACCATCAGCTGGCGCTTCAATTTCCGTTTCAATTTTTTCTGAATTAATACTAGCAATTAGTTCTCCTTTTGCTACATTATCGCCTGCTTTAATATTCCAGCTCGTAATAATACCTTCTTTCATCGCCATACCTAACTTCGGCATTACAACTTCTACAGCCATGTCTCTCTCTCCCTTCTCATCGTTTTATTACACATGTAATAAAGATTGGTCTCCGATCATTTCTGATACAGTTTCAATTACTTTTTCTGGTGTTGGCAAATACAACTTTTCAAGTGGTGGTGAGAACGGAACGGGTGTATGTGGTGCTGTAATTCGTTTAATAGGTGCATCTAACAAATCAAAACCTTTATCCGCTACAATTGCCGCAATATCTGTTGCAATACTACATCTAGGATTCGCTTCGTCAATGACGATAAGACGATTTGTTTTTTCAACAGATGATAAAATAGTATCTTCATCAAGTGGTGATAAAGATCGTGGATCAATTACTTCTACTTCAAGCCCCTTTTTCGATAATTGCTTTGCAGCTGCAAGCGCTGTATGAACTTGCTTTCCGATTGCGACAATTGTTACATCAGAACCTTCCCGTTTAATATCTGCTTTTCCTAATGGAATTGTATAGTATCCTTCTGGCACTTCACCTTTCATATTGTAAAGTGTTTTATCCTCAAAGAAGATTACTGGATCATCATCTTCAATTGCCGCTAATAATAAGCCTTTTGCATCATACGGTGTGGAAGGAACAACAACTTTAATACCTGGTATGCTCGTAAATAATGCGTACAAACTTTGTGAATGTTGAGCTGCTGCACTAAAACCAGCGCCATGCATCGTACGTACTGTAACGGGTACTTTTGCTTTACCTCCAAACATATAACGGAATTTCGCACCTTGGTTTAATACTTGGTCAAGACAACTACCGATAAAATCATTAAACATTAACTCAGCTATCGGACGTAACCCAGTTGCAGCAGCTGCCATCGCAGCTCCCATATAACCCGCTTCAGAAATTGGTGTATCCAATATACGATTTCGGCCAAACTCTTGTACAAGTCCTTTCGTAACACCAAGAACACCACCCCAAGCTTCATCATCTTGCAGGTGATCAACTTGTGCACCTCCTGCAACATCTTCACCTATTAAAATTACATTTTCATCACGACGCATTGAGATTTTCATCGCTTCATTAATTGCAGTTGACATACTTACTGTTCTAGTCATAATTTTTCACCCTCCTCTTATTTGTAAGAAACGTATACATCTTTTAATAATTCTTCATCGTCTGGGTATGGACTATTTTCACTAAATTCAATGGATCTTTGTACTGCATCATCTACTGCTTTTTCCATATCAACAAGTTCAGATTCTGTTAATAAACCTTCATGAATTAAATGCTTACGGAAATTCACAATTGCATCTTTTTCATTTAAATGTTCTTCTTTTTCTTCTGATGTTTTATATGTTTGTGCTTCACCTTCGAAATGACCATAATTACGATATGTCATACATTCAATAATTGTTGGACCATCACCATTACGCGCACGTTCCACTGCTTCTGCAGCAGCTTTATATACAGCTAGAAGATCTTTTCCATCTACTTGAACACCTGGAATATTATAAGCTTTTGCGCGATCAGCGATAGAATCACAACTTGAAGCATATTCAAATGTAGTTGCTTCACCGTAACCGTTATTTTCTGCAATAAAAATAACTGGTAACTTCCAAATCGCCGCTAAATTAACCCCTTCATGGAATGTTCCTTCATTATTTGCTCCGTCACCGAAGAAGCAAACACTTACATCTTTTGTTCCTTTATATTTAGCTGTTAATGCTGAACCGCAAGCAAGTGGGAACCCCCCGCCTACAATGCCATTCGCACCAAGCATTCCTTTATCTAAATCGGCAATATGCATGGAACCGCCTTTTCCTTTACATAATCCTGTCGCTTTCCCGAAAAGTTCAGCCATCATACCATTTAAATCACAACCTTTTGCGATACAATGTCCATGACCTCTATGTGTACTTGTAATATTGTCACTATCCGTTAAGTGGGCACATACACCAACTGCTACCGCTTCTTCACCTGCGTATAAATGAACGAAACCTGGCAAAACGCCTTGCGCGAACAATTCATGCACCTTATCTTCAAACTTACGAATTTCTAACATTTTTTCGTACATCCAACGAGCTTGTTCTTTCGTAATTTCATTCCCTTTACTTTCAGTTGTTTTTAACATGTCCAGCCCTCCTATTTTCTTGTTCGTCTTTTATATTGCAAGTATTGTGCCAATTTCGAATCCTTGTTTTAATAGGTTTTCTCTATCTTTTAACAATAAAAAAGTGGACAAAATGAGACGTTTGTCTCGTTTTGTCCACTTTTGTTCCCTTAATAAGAGAATTGTTACTTTATTCATTATCAAAGCTCTTCTGTAATTTTCGGATGTAAATAATTTGACCAATATGATATGCATTATGAGTTGTTACATTCGCTAACACTTCCCACCACTTTGCAGAAACAGGAAATCCCACTACATCACTTTCAACCTTTTCTTCATTTATGAGATTTTGCCATTGTAACAGTTTTTCTAGTAGTTTTTCCCGTAATTCATCGAAAGTTTGATTATCTGAGAGCATAAAACTTTTGTTATTATCTCCTATAGCGGGTACTGCATTCACATTTGATTCTTTATACCTAGTTTGCCACGTAGAGTTCCAATACAGTAAATGTTGTACGATTTCAGCTATACTATTACTCTCTTCATTCGGTTTCCAGAAAGCTTCCCTCTCAGATAAATCCTTAACTGCATCTGAAAATGGCATATACCAACTGGGATCATTTGCATTCGCTAATAGCTGATCTGCTAATACAGCTTTTACATGGACCATTTTTCTTCCCTCATTTCATTATCATATTATATACACTACTCTATATACGCTGATTCCCTATAATCCCCTTTTTTTACATACAAATTGATTTCATACTAAATGTAAGAATAATAGATTTTCTTATCATAACTCGTTATGATAAAAGAAAAAGAAAGCTGGCGAAAAATGAATAAAAAAATCGCAATAATTACTGGAGCCTCAAGTGGATTTGGACTATTAACTACACTCGAACTCGCAAAAAAAGATTATTTAGTTATCGCTACAATGCGAAACCTTGAAAAACAAGGAACCTTACTATCCCAAGTTACTCAACTTAACTTACAGCAAAATATAAAAGTTCAACAATTAGATGTAACAGATCAAAATTCTATACATAATTTCCAATTATTTTTAAAAGAAATTAATAGAATAGATCTCCTTATAAATAATGCAGGATATGCAAATGGGGGCTTTGTAGAAGAAATCCAAGTAGACGAATATCGAAAGCAATTTGAAACGAACCTTTTTGGAGCTATATCAATTACCCAGCTTGTTTTACCATATATGAGAAAACAAAGAAGTGGAAAAATCATTAATATAAGCAGCATTAGCGGCCAAGTTGGATTCCCTGGTTTATCTCCTTATGTATCTTCAAAATATGCATTAGAAGGCTGGAGTGAATCGCTTCGCTTAGAATTAAAACCTTTCGGAATAGATGTCGCTTTAATTGAACCTGGTTCTTACAACACAAATATATGGGAGGTTGGTAAACAACTAGCTACAAACCAATCTGATACTACTTCTCCTTACAAAGAATATATGGACAAAATACAAAAACATATTAATAGCGGCAGTGATACATTTGGTAATCCAATAGATGTTGCTAATAAAATCGTTGAAATTGCTGAAACAAAGCGTACTACTTTACGATATCCTCTTGGAAAAGGTGTAAAATTTATGATCTTTACGAAGAAGATTCTTCCTTGGAGATTGTGGGAATACCTTGTTTTGAGAAGCTTTAAGAAGATGTAAATATAAAGAGTAACTATCAAGATAAATAATGGTAGCTACTCTTTTTAAATATTCATCATGAAAAACCAAAACGACATTAGTATGTAGAAAGAGGATCAAAATAAAGTAACATTGAAACCATAAAAACAAATGCAAAGAATCCAATTATAGAAAGAATATATTCCTTTGTCTCTCTGCTATACTTCCATTCCATCCATACGCGTAATAAGGAAATTGCTCCAAAATAAGTAAGTACAGCAATTCCTATATTAGCATTTTCTACTTTGAACAGATAAATAAAACTTACTATAAGATATACGATAAAAAGACCTATTTCTAATTTTACATGTAAACTATTTACATGCTTATATATCCAAGCATTGCCCTTTGGCATATTTAGTTTTTTTCTTAAAAACTTTTCTAAAAAATATCCTCCAATTATCATAATAATAACTATAATCCAAATAGTAGAGTTGCCCATTGCATTCCCTCCTATTAAATTAATTATGTTTTCGTAACAAAATGGATTATATATTTTTTAATATGTAGATAATGTATTCATTTTCTTTATCTTCTTTAGTAGTAGTTTTATCAAGACATGTTTTATGTATTGTATAACAACAATCTATTTCCCATCCCTTTTGTTTCGGGATGTTTAATCCTTTTTCTTTCTATTTTTTCAAAAACGAATATAGATAGTACCGATAAAATTAATAGAGTTATTTTTATAATTGACAGAAAACCCTATCCTTTTATTTTCTTACTTGCATTTTCTCCGGCTGATCACTCGGATACGTGGCATTCCTTTTATTTTCTACGTCCCAACTAATAATTGTCGCACTATCACGTCCCAACTGATGATGCACGTGTTCTAAAACATTGTGAATATTTTCTTTAAGTGTTTTATCATTTCTGTTCATAGCATTATACAAATTTACAGGTGTTTCATATCGGCGTTCCCCGCATTCTAATACTCCATCTGTCACCATCACAATTCGGTTCTTTCCAGTACGTAATTCACGAATACCTGATGAATAGCAAGGCACAGGTAAATCAAATGTGTTTACATTTCCAATCCATTCGTAAAAATGACGTTGATTTAATGCATATTGTCCTAACTTATGTAACTCTTCATGAAATACATACACTAAACAATCACCGATAGAAAGCCACCATATATAATTTTCTTTCCTTACACATAGTAAGCAAGCTGTTTCACCTTTAATTTTTTTACACTTTTCCTTAAATGAAGATGACTGAAAAATTGTAAGTATATGATTTTCAACAGACTGAAATACTGAATTAATTGGTTCATTCAAAATTACTTTTATATTTTCATATTCTTTTTCGATTGTATTTACTACTAAATCAACACTTTCTGCACTATTATGTCCATCTAATATAGCTGCAAATTCCCACTCACCATTTGACCAAACTAATGCACCATCTTCATTCTTTTTCGCTCCGGCACTAATATTCCCACCATATGCACCGAGCACGATATCACCATATTGCTTTACCGAAATTTCGTCTAAACACATTTCTCTACTTCCAACCCATGAATGTTGTCTATTATTTTTTGTATGCATATTCACTCACCATATACTCTCGTATTCTTTCGCATAGTTTTTTGATTTTCGCTGCGTCACCATATGGTGCGCCAGTCCATTTCGCTATCTCGCTTGGTGACCAAAACTCTTTTGGTGTATTCGGATAACGCGGAATTATGTTTCTTCACTATCCCAGTGGACATGTCCAACGTAAACGAGTTCATCTTCGTAAATAGCTCCACCTGGAACTATAATATTTCCTTTATGCTTTTTGCAAATGAAGCAGTTTTGTTCTACTTGATTGTTTGTTGACATGTCCATCACCTTCCTTTTCATATATAATATCACAAAAAAAGGAAAAATAGGTTTTGTATTCCGAATTTTCATTCTTTTGATACAGCAATTTTTGAAATGAATTTACACCTCATTATTTCTTCAAAAACGCAATCCCAATTATAATCCCAATCACAATTCCGATTACTAAATTATTTGTAAAGTGCCCTTGAAATACACCAATTACAACCCCTATACCGACACCTATTGCCAAAGCATCATTTCTTTTTTTATTTTTAGCCAAAATTGCATCTCCTCCCATCATTTCTCCCTAAACAACATGCATTCACTTAAATGTATTAATATACGCACTATCTCGCTTGAATCTTTTCAAAAAATGCACTTTAACTTCATATATAATATTTTCCATTTTCTGTACATACTCCTTTTATAATGAAAAAATTTCAAGTAACCATTAAATATATATAGGCATTTACTATAAGAAAGATCCGTAATTTATTGAAGGGGGAACGATTCAAATGCATCCTCATTGGAATCGTTCCCCCCATCCTGTAAGGAATACATTGCATCATGATTCACAATATATGATGCAATGTATCGCAAGTCTTGAAAATCAATTAACTAAATTAATCTCATTAATCGAGGAAAATAATCAATTCATCAAATCAATGGAACAACAACAAAACCAAGTTTGCGCACCAGCTGGAGGTTCTGTTATCGTTCGTATGTGATCTGGATGCAATAAAAAACACACTTTGTATTATAAAAGTGTGTCTTTTGGTCATTATTTTCTTTTCGTATGGAACCCTTGTGTAATACGGTCTAATATAATTGCGATTACTACGATAGCTAATCCAGCTTCAAAGCCCATTCCGATATTAACTTGTGTTACAGAGCGATATACATCAACTCCAAGTCCTGGAGCTCCTACAAGTGATGCTGTTACTACCATAGATAAAGAAAGCATAATGCTTTGATTCACACCAGCCATGATTGTTCCAGTTGCGAGTGGTAATTGTACTTTAAATAATTTTTGTGATGCGGTTGAGCCAAATGCATTCGCTGCTTCAATTAAATCTTCTGGAACTTGTCTAATTCCTAAGTCAGTAAAACGAATTGTCGGTGGCATTGCAAAGATTACTGATGCAATAATCCCGGGTACTACACCTACTCCGAAAAATGTAATCGCGGGAATAAGATATACGAAAGCCGGCATTGTTTGCATAAAATCTAACGTTGGTTTTAAAAATTTTGAGAAACGCTCATTTTGAGATGCTAATATCCCAATTGGAATTCCGACAATAATTGAAATAATAACGGAAGTAAGTACGAGTGATAATGTTTGCATCGTTTGTGCCCAGTAGTTAATATTTAAAATAAATAATAACCCGATCAGTGTAAAAATGACTAAAGATACTTTTCTCGTTGTGTACCAAATAAGGAAACAAAGGATGATAATCATCAATATGGCTGGTATTATTGTTAAAAAATTAGTGAGTAAATCAACGAATCCGCCGATAATATAAGAGAACCCTCGGAATAAGCCTTCAAAGTGCTCATATAAACTTGCAACAAATGAGTCGACCCATTCCCCTAATGGAATACGTGGTATACTATTCATCGTCTTTCACCTCTTCCTCAATGTTTCCTGCAAGAGCTTGAATGACACTTTCACGTTTAATAATTCCTCTTAGCCTTTTCTTCTCATCGATTACTGGTAAGGGATATTTCATCTCTGCCATTTTTGCATATGTCTCTTCCAGTAAAGTATCCAAATACACATGCGGAATATCATTAAGTAATAAATCAGCAATCGGCCACTGTTTTTGTACTGCTTTACTCGCATCATCCGCAGTTAATATACCTAAAAACTCATACTTTTTGTTTACAACATATACAGTTGAGACGCCTGCATTCCTCATAATTTGAAGAGCCACACGAGGTCCACGATCAATTAATAAAGTTTCTGGTCGTTTTAAAATAGACTCAGCCGTAATTACTTTTCCTAAATTCACGTCCGCAACAAACTTTTCTACAAATTCATTTGCGGGGCTCATCATAATTTCTTCTGGCGTTCCAATTTGGACGATTTCTCCATCTTTCATTAATGCAATACGATCTCCAATTCGAAGCGCTTCATCTAAATCATGCGTAATAAATATAATCGTTTTTTCCATTTTATCTTGTAACTCTAACAATTCATCTTGCATTTCTTTTCGAATAAGTGGATCTAATGCACTAAATGACTCGTCCATTAGTAATACATCTGGATTATTCGTTAGTGCCCTTGCGATTCCAACGCGCTGCTGCATACCACCACTAAGTTGACTTGGATAATTATCTTTATGATGATCGAGTCCTACTAACTGTAGCGATTCTAACGCTTTTTTCTCTCGCTCTTCAACCGGAACTCCTTGTATTTCTAAACCATATGCAACATTTTGTATAACTGTACGATGCGGAAATAGAGCAAATTTCTGAAATACCATACTCATTTTCGTTCTTCTTACTCTCCGTAACTCTTCTTTTCCCATCGTTGCGATGTCTTCACCATCTATGTATATATGACCTGCAGTTGGTTTAATCAATTGATTTAACATACGAACTAGCGTAGATTTCCCGCTGCCAGACAACCCCATAATAACGAAAATCTCTCCAGAGTAAACTTCAAACGTTGCTTTTTTCACCCCAACGTTCATTCCTGTCTCTTTTAAAATTTCCGATTTACTTTTTCCTTCTTTTAATAAGGAAAGGGCTCTTTGCGGATGTTTCCCGAATACTTTTGTTACGTTTTCAACACGCACCTTTGTATTATCCATGTCACTACTCCTTTTCTACCCATCTATTCACATAGTGTTGCGATTTTACAAAGAAATATTACATAAAAATGACATTCATAAGATTTCTTTAAAATTCTCGTTTCCGTTCATAATAAGAATGCTTACTTATACATTTATTTTATAAGGCAAACGTTACTTAGGAGGTTTTCGATGCGAAAGAAAATTTGGTTTATATGCCTTGCATTATTTATTACTATGATTTTCACTTCATGTAATGCAACAAATGCAAATTCGAAAGGAAAAATTAAACTTGGTGTAACAAGTTGGAAAGAAAATATTGCAACTGCAAACATGTGGAAAGTTTTATTAGAAGAAAAAGGCTACAAAGTTGAGCTCATGTATTTAGAAAAAGCCGCAATTTGGACTGGTGTCGCTCGTGGCGATGTTGATGCGAATTTAGAAGTATGGCTACCAGTTACAGATAAACCGCTAAACGATCGTTATAAAGATGATATTGTCTTAAAATCAACATGGTACGAAGGTACTGGACTAGGTTTAGTCGTCCCTTCTTATATGAAAAACATAAACAGTATCGAAGATTTAAATGCTCATAAAGATGAACTAGATAATAAAATTGTCGGTATCGAACCCGGTAGTAGTCTTATGAATTTAACGAATAAAGCAATGAAAGAATATGATATAAAACTAAAACTTGTCCAATCTTCTGAAGCTGCGATGATGAGTGAACTAAAGAAAGCATATACAAAAAAGAAACCAATCGCTGTTACGCTTTGGAATCCGCATTGGGGTTTTTCAGAATTTGACTTAAAATATTTAAAAGACCCTAAGAAAGTATATGGTGAAAAAGATGACATTTATTACTCCGTTCGTAAAGGTTTCGAAAAAGATCACCCAGATGTTATAAAATACTTTGATAAATGGAAAATGAACGATGAACAGCTCGGTACGTTAATGGTCATGTTAAATAAAACAAAAGATCCTGAAGAGGCTGCGCGAAAATGGATTAAAAAAAATCAAGCATTAGTTGATGAATGGGTAAAGGATTAATAAAAAGGCTAGAGAATTAACATATCCTCTAGCCTTTTTCATCTTATTTTTTCGTAACAACGTCATCTACAATCCCATATGCCTTCGCTTCTTCTGCAGTCATAAAATAATCTCTTTCTGTATCATGTGCTACTCTTTCAATCGGTTGGCCTGTTTTTTCTGCAATCATTTTATTAATATCATGCTTTAACTTCAATATTCTTTTCGCAGTTATTTCAATTTCTGTTGCTTGCCCTTGTGCACCACCAAGCGGCTGATGAATCATAATTTCACTGTTAGGGAGCGCAAACCGTTTTCCTTTTGCACCTGATAATAATAACAATGCACCGAATGATGCCGCAAAGCCCATGCATAGCGTTTGCACATCTGGTTTAATTAAATTCATCGTATCTAATATTGCAAAACCTGCTGTCGTTGAACCTCCTGGGCTATTGATGTATAAATATATATCTTTTTCTGCATCTTCTGCTTCTAAAAATAATAATTGCGCTACGACACTACTCGCTACTTGATCGTTAATTTCTGAGCCGATAATAATAATGCGGTCTTTTAATAACCTTGAATATATATCATAGGAACGTTCTCCTAATTTTGTTTGTTCTACTACATATGGAATTGTATTCATTTTAAATTCCTCCAATACTTGTTATGCTGCGCAAAGCATACAACTGTAGGAAGAAGGGTTTTTCACATTAAATAATAACACTGGCTGTTTAGATGGTAACTTAGTAAAATCTATTGACGGAAGCAGTTTCGTTAATAATTCCGGTCTCTCTTCTCGAATAGACGTTACTACAACTTCCATATCATCTGTGAATTCGACTATCTCAATCCCTTCTTCACTTACAGTTTTCAGCCTATTTCTACTCCGAAATAAAGAAGCCTTTACTGCACCTTCTGATACAGAACACACTTTAGCAATATCAGCGATACTATATTGAAAAACATCTTTTAATAATAAAATTGCGGATTGCTGTACATTTAATGAAGACAATACTTTCCCTACCATTTCATGCAAATCTGCAATGTTCTCATGTGGTTCTTCAAAAGTGATTTGTTCTCTTATTTTTTCATGAACAGACTTAGACTTTATCTGATCTAACCAACGATTTCTTGCTATTTTATAGACGAGTGTCATACAAATATCTTTATTTCTATATTTTTGAAGCACTTTACACACTGTTTCTTGGGCGAGATCTTCCCCATCCCATTTGTTTTTCGTTAAAAAAGTACAGTATCTTTTTAACTCTCCATATTGTTCAATTAAAAAGTTTATATTTGAATGATTCATATCGATATGGTTCTTTAAAACATGAGTTACTTTTGTGCACAAAATAACCACTCCTTTTCAGCGCTTACTTAATAAACGATTCAACATTAAAAAAAGTTACGGGGATATAAAAAAATAATGTTTATGTTCAATAATTCGCGGTCATAAATATGTTATGTACAATTTTACGTGAGGAGGAACAAATTTGCCAAAATTAACAATTGAAGGTGCGGGAACTTTTGATGTGAAAGAAGGAACAAAGTTAGTATTAGCAATTGAAGATAGCGGTGTCAACATTCTTCATCGTTGCGGCGGGAATGCACGTTGCACAACTTGTAGAGTAGAAATACTAGCAGGTGATTTCTGTGAAGCGAGTGCGAATGAGAAACATGCAATGACGGAAAAAGGAATTGAAGATCATTTACGATTATCTTGTCAAATGCGTGTACATAAAGATATAGTCGTTCGTCCGGTACTTACAGTTGAAAATTCAGGTCTTGATGCTGGGCCACGTCCGGCGGAGTAAAGCGATGAATTTAAAACAGCTCGCTGGCGAATATGCTGCTAACTTTGTAAACGATGGCATGAAAATTGGGCTTGGTACAGGTTCTACTGTATATTGGACAATACAAAAATTAGGTGAGCGTGTAAAAGAAGGATTATCATTTCAAGCTGTACCAACATCAAAGGAAACTGAAGCATTAGCACAGCAACTAAATATCCCCCTAATTTCGTTAAACGACGTACAAAGTCTTGATCTTACAATTGATGGAGCGGATGAAATTGATTCAAATTTACAACTTATAAAAGGCGGTGGCGGTGCATTACTTCGTGAAAAAATCGTTGCCTCTTCCTCTAAAAAACTAATTATCATTGCTGATGAATCGAAACTTGTAACACATTTAGGTACTTTTCCATTACCTATTGAAATCATCCCTTTTTCATGGAAACAAACCGAAAATAAAATTCAGTCTTTAGGATGTCAAACAACATTACGTTTGAAAAACAATGAAACCTATATAACCGATAACAATAACATGATTATCGATTGTATATTCCCTAATCATATTTCTAATCCTGCCCATTTACACACTCAATTAAAAATGATTACTGGTGTAGTTGAAACAGGGTTATTTATAAGTATGACGAGTAAAGTAATTATCGGCGCTAAAAATGGGATAAAGGAATTGTAATAAAAGCTAACTTTTTAAAGTTGGCTTTTTAGTATGTTCTTCTCTTTATAGCGCTTTATTATGATATACTATGAAAACACAAGCTGATTACATTAGAAAGGACTGAATATTTTGCAATCCAAACTTATAACAGAACTTGCTGATTTAGAAACTGCCTTTCATATTCGAAAAGAAGTATTTGTAAAAGAACAAGGTGTCCCTCTTGCAGATGAATTCGATACATTCGATGAAATCGGAGAGCAATGTAAACATATTTTAGTTTATTATCATGAGCTTCCTGTAGGTACAGGGCGTATACGATTTGTTGATGGCGTCGGAAAATTAGAACGTATTTGCATTTTAAAAGATTATCGTACATACGGATTAGGTAAAGTCATCATTCAAACGTTAGAAGAAATTGCTCGTAACGAACAAGCTACAAAAGTGAAACTACACGGGCAAACACAAGCTGAAGGATTTTATAAAAAATTAGGTTATGAAACTTCTTCTGATATATTTATGGAAGATGGCATTCCGCATATACTTATGACGAAAGTGTTATCATAATAAAAAGGGTAGTATATGAATCTTATGTATTCATATACTACCCTTTTTTATAAATAGAAAAGTGAATTCTCAAGATTCCCTTTTGCATCAAAGCCCATCATCTCTTAGTTCATATCTCGGTAAAGCTTACACTGTTTTCCATAATGATAATGCATAAATCCAGTTCGGATCACCATTTCCTTGATAACTCTGGACTGCTTCATATACTTTTCCTTCGTGTAGAACTCTATCTCCCTTTTTATATGCTTTTTTTGCATCCCACGCTTCATATGAAGCGCTTTCGGTTTTTGTAGTAATTGTGAATATATCACTCTGTACGGATTCATTTCCAGCTACATCAACAGCTTTTACTACATATTTATAAGTAGTATTAGCGAGCAGATTTTTATCCATATAAGAAGCTGTATTGGATGTTGCAATCTTTTTCATTGATCCTTCTGTTTCTCTATAAATATCGTAATGGTCTACACCAATATTATCGTCAGATGGACTCCACATTAAATCCACACTTGACGCTGTCGTTCCCATACTATGTAATCCTTTTGGTTGTGTTGGTGCTTCTGTATCTGGAATCTCAACTGTTGTTTTTACTGTAAGCGCTGTACTTTCCTTCGATACATTGCCAGCTGCGTCAATTGCTTTTACAGTATAAGAGTATTCTGTGCTTGGTTGTAATTTCTTATCAATAAAATGAGTGCCTATTACTGTATCAATCATCTCTCCGTTACGGAAGATTTGATATCCTTTTACCCCTACATTATCCGTAGAAGCGTTCCATGTTAGTTCTACACTATTTGCTGTTACTTTTTGCGTCTGAAGTCCATTTGGAATACTTGGCGCTTCTATGTCTGGTTTCACATCATTAATAAGATTAACATCAATTACATTATAGAATGCATTTGCTGTATCAGCTACATCCCATACTGCTAAAATCACATGATATCCACTACGATCAGTAGGTACATTGATTTTATGAGTTAAATTATTTGAAGCTGCAGAACCATCATGTTGTACTGTTCCAATTGGTTCAAAATCTGCTCTTGTTAGCGCTTTATTTGGATTCCATCCTTTTTTAGTAATATAGTAATGCCACTTACTCGTTAAGTGAGGCGCAGTATACTTCCAAGTAAATGTATTTTCCCCACCAGTGATTGTATTTTTAAACCAACGATTTGCTGTTTGTTGATCTAAAATACTACCAAATTTTCCGCCTGCTGAAGCAATTTGTCCATCTACTGGACCACCTTGTGGGAACCCTTTTGGAGCTTCTAAACTTTGTGGTTCATACATAACACTTCCACAGTTTACATTTAGCGCACCATAAGTTGGACTACATAAAGCAGATCGGCTACCAGGCTTTTCAACAAAACCGTGCGCATAAGCATTTTGAGGAATAAGTGTCGTACTAATAATTCCAGCTGTTAATGCTACAGCTCCTAAACTTTTTTTGTTCATTTTCATATTTTGTAGTTGTTTTAAAAATCGATTATTCATGTTCATGTCTCCTTCTTGTTATACTTTGTAGTGGAATGTGGGCTTTGATGTAAAAGAATAACAAGAGACAAACTTGTACCGATGTATGTGTTAATTATGCATACACCGCAGTGAAATTATATTTTTCTTGTGAAATATTTCACTTTATGAATATATCATGACATAGAAATTACCTGAGTATGTGCAGAAGTTATGCAGAAACAGTGAAATTATTACTAACATGTAAAACTAAGTCCTAACATTTTAAAATAAAATTCGAATATATTTATCTATCATCTTTACTTCATAATTGACAATACATTTAACTGGTTAACTTTTATTCTTATACTTATATCTCTCAGTGCCTTAGTTTTAACCATACTAGATATTAAAAATAAGAATTATAAAGT
Source organism: Bacillus sp. LH1 (assembly GCF_057924895.1). Taxonomy (NCBI): domain Bacteria; kingdom Bacillati; phylum Bacillota; class Bacilli; order Caryophanales; family Bacillaceae; genus Bacillus; species Bacillus sp. LH1. The sequence continues at coordinate 2,704,572 of NZ_CM175007.1, forward strand.
TAAATAAAAAGCATCCTATTTAGATGCTTTTCTAATGTATAATTTCATTTTTTCACTGACCTACAAATATAAAAATTTCATCAACAGCTTCCTTATATCCACCTGATTTTTGGAAAGATTTCTTCAAATTCAAAGCAACTTCTTTAAATGACGGATTATTTAATACCATTTCTACACTTTCACTTAGTTGATCCGCAGTTAATCCTTTCATTTGTAATTTTATTCCTGCTCCAAGACTCTCCACTTGCTTTGCGACTACTGGCTGATCTGCACTTTGCGGTATTACAACGAGCGGAACCCCGTTATACAGTCCTTCATGCGCACTGTTCATCCCGCCGTGTGTAATAAATAGTTTCGTATATGTAAGCAGCTCAGTTTGGGGTACATAGTTTTTCACAATGAAGTTTTTAGGAATTTCGCCTAGATCACTTATTTTTGTTTTACTACCAATAGACATAACAATTGTATGCTCACTATTCTCAAAGGCCTTCATACACAGTTTATAAAAGTCAATCGCTTCATTAAAAACAGTACCTAATGAAATATAAATCGGACTTTTTTCTTCAATTGAAGTAAAATCAACGTCTCTGTTTTTCATTTGTGCAGAGATAGATGGTCCTACAAATTTATATGTTTCATCAAACGTATCACCAAAAGGCTGGAACTCCTTAATTGTATATACAATAGTAAGGGGTGCAGGATTACAGAAAACTTCATACGATGATTTTATTTCAACACCATATTTTTCAGTAATTCCCTTCGTTAAGTTTTGAAAATCATTCTGTATTTTATCATGAATTTCTACTGGGATATTTTTTGACAGATGACCTAACATTTGCTCAAAAGATTTTTCATCCTGCGCAAAAGATGTACATGAATTTATGGATGGCAATTTAAGAATTTGAGCAATTAAGTGCCCACAGCCAAACATAGAATCATGAATTATGTAATCAAAATGTTCACCTTCAATTTGTTCTAGAACACTAGGTATAACAACATCTGCTGTATGTAGAAGACCGTTTATTCTTTCCTGTAAATAATTTCTGCCTCCAGATAGAAACGCTTTTATAAATTTTTGATCGTCAATCGTTCGTACAGTAGCACCTGTCTTCTCAATTCGTTCCCTGAAAGCTTCTATTGAAAAATAAACGACCTCTTCACCGCGAGAAATCAACTCTTCTACAACTGGCAAAGTTGGATTTATATGTCCTTCTGATCCAGCGTTAATAAATAAAACACGCGCCATTATAAACACTCCTTACGTTAAATCATTTCTATGTTGGAAAAGTACGGATTCTCTCCATACTCTTTTCTTAGTTGTTCGTATCATATTCCTGCTAAATTGATCTAGCAAGTCTAAAACCGAGATCATCTATATGAAATGTAGGATGGCTTCGACGACGACAAGTAGCGCCGCACCCTCTCGCTGTTTCAGCCCAACTACCTCCACGAAAAATGCGGTATGATCCATACACTTTTTCATCATACAAATCATAGCACCATTCCCAAACGTTCCCTAGCATATCATAAAGTCCCCATGCATTCGGTTCTTTTTGGCCAACGTCATGAATCTCTCCATTTGAATTTTCATTATACCACGCTATATCATGAAGTTTTCCGTATGTATATCCGGTTGTACTTGCTTTACATGCATATTGCCACTCCGCCTCAGATGGTAATCGGTAGCCATTTGAATCTAAATTACATTTCACAATTTGACCACCATCACTAATAGAATAATATTCTTTTAATCCCGCTTTTTTTGAAAGTACATTACAAAACGCAATGGCATCGTTCCATGAAATATTGACAACTGGTTTATGATTTTTATCAAAATTATTTAATGTACTATTTGTAATAGCATCATATAGTTCCATTGTTACAGCATACTTTGCAAGAAGAAATGGTTGAATTTGTACTAGCCATTCTTTTTTTATTCGATCATCTCTTAATACTACCTCTCCAGCTGGAATATTGACCATTAATGAATAGATTAGTTGAATTAAATCGTTAGTCATTTTCTATTCCTCCAAACGTTCATTTTATATGAACTTAAAGTCATATATTCATTACAAAATACAATTTTCAAAAAGTGTTAAATTTTTCATAATAAAAAACGATTAGTTTTATTAAACTAATCGGTAAGATTCACAAAGAATTTTTGTGTTACATTCTATAATTATATGTGCTCTAAAAATTTCCGAACCTCATTTGGAGATTTTAAAACAATAACCTTTTTCTCTTCCGGCAATTGCTCTAACCCTTTTAAAATTGTAGGTCGTTTAGCATTAGGATATTCCCATATCCATTTAAAAAATTGCAAATCAAATCTTTCTTCACATCCCGCGCCCATATCTGGTCTTGTTTTATTCCGGTATTTTACAATTCTTTTAAAAGCACGATAAATACAAATTGTTCTATGAATATCAAGGAAGATAATTGTATCAGCTGCATTCAGTCTTATACCCATCGTCCCGCCATAATTCCCATCAATAATCCACTTCTCATCTTTAATTAAGTTATTTTGAACTGCTATTTGTTCTTCTCTCGGAACACCTTCCCAATTCGGTTTCCAAAATAATGCATCAAGATGATGCACCTTAATATTTAATTTATTTCCTAACTGCCTTGCTAATGTAGATTTTCCTGAACCACCAGAACCAATTAATATTATTTTTTTCATACCTTTACGATACCTTCTATAACTTCTTCAATAGTTTCCTTATTAGCTAAAATCCAGAAGAACATTTCTTCATTTAACTTTAATGAATCTGGTAACTGGACAAAATAAGCAATAAAGATAATTTGAATTGAAAGCATAACATACCAAATGGCTTTTAGTTCTTCTTTCGTTAAATCATTTTGTTTATAATAACCTTCAAAGACTTTGCTAACGATATGTAACCATTTCCCTCTTAATCTTTCATCACTAAATAGCTCGCTTAATATACTTGTACAGCAATAACATAAATCAAATATTTTTACATTATTTTCTAAAATCTCAAAATCTATAAACCCTTCCAGTTTATCATCTTTAAAGATTACATTTGATAGATGCATATCACGATGAATAATTTGTCTCGGTAATGGATGGACCGTTTCCTTGAAAGCTGCGTGCATTCGCTCCATCTTTTGAATTACCTCTCGATGAACATACTCATTCTTTTCTAAAATCGGTATAGCCCATTCAAATACCATCCTATATAAATCTCTTTTTATTAACTCATGGTCACTATTCACCGAATGTAATGCTTTGTGCAGATTAGCTATTTCTTCTCCAATTGTACTTGCTAGCCTTTCCAGCTTATTCGTATCTTTTATTTCTAAAACACTTCCGGCAACATACTCATATAAGCAATAATATTTTTCTTTATATAATACATATTGTTCATCATTTTCTGTCTTTACTACTCTCTGTACTTTAATTCCCTTTTCATACAGTTGCTTCAAAACATCGAATTCAACTAGAAGTTGCTTTATTGATCCTGTTTTCTTTAAAATATACTCTTTATTCTTGCATATAACCTTCGCTACTTTTTGTTGAATTACAGTAGCTGTGACATGTTCATTTTGAAACCAAAACTTTGCAATTTCCAGTGCTTGTTCCATTTACAAATACCCCTTTTACAATTCTTATGTCTTCCGAAAAATAACCTCACACAGTACTCCCACTCCAACACCAATTGTATAGGCCACTAAATCACTCCACAAAAAACCGTATCCCAACACGAGTCCGCCCAAAGTCGTTGCACGCATGCTATCTATCCATTCCGCATGATACAATTGGCTCGCTTCAATCCCGTAGCAAAACATTAAACTAATAAAAGCCAACTTCTTCGTCTCTGTTTTAGGAAACAAAAATCCAAAGCCAGTGAAAATCATTAATGCCCATAAAGCATCGCCTAAGTAATCATTTAATAGATGTGGTAGTGCAAAAGAAAACTTTCTTGAGCTAAGACCTAAAATAATAATAACTATAGTAAATAGTGCATATACTACTCTATTTCGTTTCGTATTCATTTTAAAGTCCCCTAATATGTAATGTAAAACTGTAAATAGCTAGTAAAACAAAGTTATTTTACTAGCTATTTATTAGTTGCTTTAATGATAAGAAAATGTGGATTCGTATTTAGATAATAATATGATTTTTCGTCTACTTCTTTCATTTTTTCAATTGCCTTCGGTTCTACTATCTCTTCTAATACAAAATAATTTGTAGTTTCATTTAGTATGTCTTGTAATGATCTTCTAAAAAACTTGACTTCAATAGTAATATTCGGTTTAACCCAAGTATCTATTAATAACTGTTTTTCAAAATAATTTTCACATGGAAACTTTGTGAAATCCATAAAAGGATGATGAATAGAATATATAAGTTCTCCACCTGGCTTCAATACACGACGAAATTCTTGAAATACTTGATTCCAATTTTCTATATAATGAAGAGTTAATGAACTTACAATCACATCATATGTATTATCTTTAAATGGCAATGTTTCTTGCAGATCATGACAAAGGAACGTTGCTTCTTCTCCTATATTTTCTTTTGCTGCTTTTACCATTTCAGGACTTACATCAATTGCTGTAACATTTGCTCCTCTTTTTATGAATTGAGAAGTATACCATCCAGCTGCACATCCAGCATCTAGTATCTTTTTTCCTTCTAGTTCCTTTGGAATAAGCTCCATCATCGCCGGTCTTTCATAATAACTGTTATATGGATTTGCGAAATCTAGATTTTCTTTATATGTACTCGCTAATTTATCATACGTATCTTTAATCGAATCTTTCATTACACACACTCCTAATACATATTAATCCATTAACTCCTGCTGCTTTTTCTTTGAAAATGATTGTAGTACTAAATCATACGACCAATCAATCATTTTATTAATTTGCTCCTGCACTATATCCTTATGAATATAAACAGTATTCCAATGTTTTTTATTCATATGATACCCTGGAATAATGGTTTCTGGATAATCTTCTCTTATTCTTAATGCGACTTCTGGATCACACTTCAATGTAATCGCAGCTTTTTCGCCTTCTTCATGATTTACTATCGCAAATATTTTATTATTAAGCCTCATACATGTTGCACTCCAACCATCTGGAGAATCTTCTGTCGCTTTTCTTTTCGATAAACAGTATGCTCTTGTTGCATTCATTTTAATTGGCACCTCTTATTCTTTCCCTGTTTGATTACGATGCATCACAATTTGCTTCGTTGCTTGAAATTGCTGCTCACCGTAAAACTTTATTAGCTTCTCTCCGCAAAATAGACTAACAATATGAATATGAGATATTTCTCGAAGTAATATTGTAAGCATCTTCTCTCCAATACCTTTATTTCTTACACTCTCATGTACGACAACATCTTCAATGTATGCTCGAAAAACACCATCAGAAACGACTCTAGCAAATCCAACTAATTCATTTTCTTCCCATACTCCAATGGCTATACTATTCTTTAACATTTTTTCAATATCGACTTCTTTTCTTTCTGGCCACCAACCGACAGAATCATAAAGCTTCTTTATTTTTTCTGCACAGATTGGTTGTTCTTGTTGCAATTTATACGTGTACATATTCGTTCTCCTATCAATCAGTATACATAATATTATTATAATCTCTTTTCAAAAAAGTGCTGACTATAACCTTTCGGATGATCTTCAACGACACCATACTCCCTGTAACCGTGCTTTTTATAAAATTCTGGTGCTTGAAAACTAAATGAATCTAGCAATATTAATCTACACCCTTTCTCCTTCGCAATCCCTTCAATTTCATGTAAAAGTTGGCTGCCATAACCGTCATGACGAACTGATTCATCAACCCATAAAAAGTCGATATGAAGGTGATAAAAATACATCGTACCTGTTACGCCACCAAAAATTTTTCCTTCTTCATTTTTTACTACGAGGCTTACTTCTTCCATCGTCTGTCTTGCCTCATCTGTTAAGATGGACATATTATATTGAATAACTTTATTTTTAATATATTCTCCTTCAGTACGTGTACCGTTCTTTATATGTTTCATTTATATTGCTCCCTTTCAGCTTAGTAATCTACATTTTATTTTTTCTCTTTAAAATACTAATACATACGAATCCACCATATGTAACAAAACATGAAAAGCCAATTATACCTGGTACAGAGACATATCCTACCCTTATGTAACTTATAACCGCAAAACAAACGATAGACAATAAAATAGATGGCCAAAATATAAGAGCTGTTTTTCTTCTTCCTCGTTGCGATGTACTTTCTTTCTCTCCAGAAACACGTGTGCCAAAAAGCAATACAATACAAATAAGGATCGCTGCAAAGTAAATTGTATCTAATGACAAATTGTGATCATATAGTGCGATTCCAACTTCAAGAGCAATAATCGTTAAAATTAAAATAATGATTGTTGAAGTCTTTAAGTTTCTTTTCAATCGCTCACTCCTAGCATGCTTTCACTATATTCTTTGTATATGTACTTTAAAACTGCTGCAAAAGCTTCATCTACCTCTTTATTTTCACGTCGATTCGGTAAATCTTTTCCCCCCATCACATAAAGAAGCGGAAATTCGTTAAACATTCCTATTATACCAATAAATTCAATATCGAATATAAAAAAACTTTTCGGCAGCTCATATCAGCTATTTAAATAAGAAAAAGGTAGCATGAATTTTTTCTTGCTACCGAAAAATATTTATTCTTCTATAGGATTTTCAGGACCGTTAAGTTCCAGCTGATAAAAAGCTAAATCTAGCCATTTATTAAACTTATAACCAGCTTTTTTTATTGTCCCTGCATGAACAAATCCATAGTTTTGATGCAAGGCAATACTTTTCTCATTCTCTGCATCAATTCCAGCAATTAAGGTCATATACTCTCTTTCCTTCGCAATTCTGATTAATTCTTTCATTAATGAAGACCCAATGCCATTTTTTCTATATGCCTTATCTACATACACAGAATGTTCAACTGAATATTTATAAGCAGGCCACGCTCTAAATGGGCCGAATGTCGCAAATCCTACTACTTTATTATCTAATTCATATACGAAAATGGGATACCCTTCAGCCTTTTTTTGTTCATACCAATCTACTCTATTTTCAAGGGTTACAGGTTTATACGCATATACAGCTGTTGTATAAAGTATCGCATCGTTATAAATATCTAAAATGTATGCTAAATCTCTTTTCGTTGCTTCCCTTATCATTATTTTCTTCCTTTCATCATGTTCATCTTATTTCACTATTTTTTAATAGTTTTATTTTATCGAAATTTCCGTTTTTTATCTACATACGAATACTAGCTTTTCGGAAACCATCAAATATATTTATTGCAGCAGATAACATATAAAAGAAAATTCCTCCCCCAATGAGCCACGTTTTAAACTCCTCTGGGGAAATAGTAAATGCATTTGCCAAATACGTAATAAATCCTGCGTTAAATAAATGTGGATTTACTACAATTACAATGAATACTATCGTCCCAGCTACTTGAAGAATAGCATTTCCAATCGCCAATCTTTGCGTCCATTTTCCTTGTACTAATTTATAAAGGGATATACCTATTTCAAAAACGATCATAATTACAACGATTGGCCAGTACTGCAGTAAAATATCTTGATTAAAAGTTGGCGAGACAAACTTCAGTCCATTTGCCGTACCATGATATACGCCAACAAGATGATTCGCATAAAAGTAAAGTGTAGCCCAAACTGCTGTCCACATTAAACCTCCAAAAACTTCAAACTTCGAGATTGCTTTTTTCTTTGGGATATACGAGATGTTTTTCAAATCATCTGGTGTCCATTTTTTAAAACTTGTCGTCAACGGCTGAATACCTTTGTCTTTATCTGTTCTTTCTAAAATAACAAACACAAGTGTCAACCAGAAAAATACATGAAGACCCACTTCAAAAATTTCCCCAATACCTTTACCTATCAATTGTAAAATAACATTTAATACTGCTTGATCACCACTATAGCCTATAAAATTTTCTGCAACCATTGATATGAGTGCAATGATTGCCGCGATTGGTATAATCATTTTTAACAATGTCGTATATACATCAAAATAACGTGGTCCAATTAAATGCATCGGTCTATCCAAATAACCATTAGCCAATGAAACCGGACTCCCCAATTTTTCGAGAACGCTCTTTACATCTTCTTCATTATAATCTTCAGGTAACATATCCTCTATAGTTGACCTTAGTTCAAGTGTAATATCTTCACGATTTTTTTCAGGTAATCTCTTCGCAACTTCCTGGATATAGAGATCAATTAAATTCATTCTCTTCCTCCTCCTTTAATAAGTTATAAAGTTCTTTCGAATCCTTTATCCATTCCTTTTTTAACTGCAAAAATATTTTTAATCCATATTCACTTAAAACATAATATTTACGAGGTCTACTCTCCGTTTTATCCCAACTACTCGTCACTAACTCCTGCTTTTCTAATCGGCGAAGTAGTGGATATAAAGTACTTTGATCAATTGTAATCCCTGATTGCTCCAATAACTGGACAAGTGAATATCCGTACTGCGGCGTTCTTAATTGACTTAAAACAGCTAACGTTAATGTCCCTCTTCTTAACTCAGTAATTAACGAGTTTAATAAAGTATCCATTCACTCACCTCATTTCCATTACTATATGTCATACAGTATGTGTTTTATACTATGTATCGTACAGTATTAATGTGACAAAAACTATAATCATTTACCAAAAAACGGATAATAAAAAGCGCAAATTATATGATTTTTGCTTTTTAGCTAAGTTATATATATCTATAGCACTCTAAAAGGTAGCAACCTTAACTACTAATTTTGAAGTTCCAGTAATGCTATATTAAGTTACAAATATCGTATACATATGATGTGAACATAACATTTCACTATAGGAAGCTATAAAAATGGCGAATTACCATGCTTGAATGATTCCCGTTTTGAGCACCTAATCAACGTTATTTCCTTCATAAACTTCATCTTGTTCAAAATCTTTATTTTTGTTTGGTTTATTAGAGAAAAATAAAAAAACAATTAAATTAGGTTAATTGTTTTTCAAATGCAAAATCTTTATTTTTTTAAATAATCTATGATATTCGAAAAGACAAACTCTCCAAATGCAAGTGGTATATAAATAAACCATAACTTTAATATTGCCTTTGTTTCTTTGTGATCAGAATCCCCCATTAAAACCAACCCTATCCTTTTTCTTCTAATATTTTCATTTTAATTCCAATAACAAGGAAATTATACCATTTATTAATGTTGTAGTCTATGTTTTCTAAAAATTAAATAAATACTAATATTGTATTATATTAATATCCAGATAAACATAATAACTTTTTTTACGTTTCATCTTCAAAGTCTATAATGAGTCCTGTTAGAACTGCTACATTACCAATCAATTGGATCCCGCGACCAATAAAATCCATCTTAAATTCTTCCCACTTTAATTTATGTAATGATATAATAACACTAAATTTTCAACACGTGCTTAATAGATTGGGGACTTATAATGGATAAACCTCTCACTGCATTACAAACTATTATTATACATATGAATACAAATGAACATTGGCATGATTTTATTTGTTACTGTCAGCATCGCGAAGCGGGACTTCGAAAATTAGCTTATAAACATTTAGAGACATTTATTTCAAATGCAAAGAAATGGGAATCAAAAGATTAAGAAGAGTTTGCCATTTCGTTGTTTACTATTTTAGATGCATTAAACGAAAAAGATGAGGTCTTAACTTTCTCACTAAATAGTTTTCTAATTGACATTCTATATAGATGGACAGAAAACAACCCGATTGATTCAAGACCTTTTAGATGGATAGGAATTTATATGGACTCTAGCAATAAAGATGACGATTTAGAAAAATTCCTTCGAAAAGCGATTGAATTAGGTGGTGATACCGAACAAGAAGCTATGATATACCTAGTTTCTAATTACATCCATACTTTAGAATTTGGTACACATGAATTCCCTTCAGGTTATTGCGGAGATTTAAGCGAATGTATAGAAAAACTTCCCTATATGCTTCAATTAATTAATAGAATTCAGAATAAGAACATAAAGGAGCAAAACATTGATCAAATACAAGAACAACTACACTTAATTCTAGATTGGTTAAAACATACACAAATTCCAGTAGATGCTGTTCGTACATGGGAAAAGAACAAACTAAGGAATTAGAAAAAAGCATCGTATATCATTTAAACAACAGTTCAAGTCATTAATTCGTCTACCATTTTAATATAAAAAAGAGGATCTTCATACTGTACTAGAAAATCCTCTTTTTATATTTATCCCACATTAGCTTGCAGTAAAACTCCCCACTGATTATAGTTCCACTTTATTTTAATCCTTTAATTAAAGGTGACGCTTCCCCACTATGGAAAATCCATAAGTCATGAAGTGATCTCGTACATCCGACATATAGTAATTTTGCATCATGTTTTGTGTTTTTGTAATGTTCTTCATCCACATCAATTAAAAGCACCGCATCAAATTCTAAACCTTTCGCTAAATAGACAGGTATTACTGATATACCACCTTCATATTTACTTTGGTTTGCTTCAATTACGTTGACCGTTAATCCTGCATTTGTTAATTTCACATATATATCACGGCATTCATCTTCTGTTCTTCCGATTACCGCAATTGTTTTCACATCTGCATTTTGCAAATGTTTTACCGTCTTCACAATTTCAGTAAATTGATTTTCTGCATGAATTACTTTCACATCTTCTCCACTGCGGAAGACTGGTGTTGCGAGTCCTACTGGGATTTCTGCATTTTTAATTATTTCATTTGCAAATTCAATAATTTCTTTTGTAGAACGATAACTTCTTGTCAATTCATAATAACCGGTTTCTTGGAATACTTCCTTAAAAGCATTCCAATCTTCAATTCCTTGGTAATCATAAATCGCTTGCGATAAATCACCTAATATAGTGAAAGAATTACCTAATGTAATTTCTTTTAATACATAAACTTGGAAAGGCGAAAAATCTTGCGCTTCATCAATAACAACGTGATGAAACTTCTGCCCGATTTCAATCCCTGTTATACGATGATGTATGTATATTAAAGCTGATAAATCTTCTACATACACTTCTTTTTTACGACAACTCTTTTCTGTTTCTTTAACAAGTTCTTCAGGTAATGCCTCAAGTATTTCTTTACTTTTTACTATTGAACTATACAGTGAAAGAGCACTCATTTTCGGCCAAAACTTCATATATGCGTTCAGTCTCTTAGTCGCTTCTTTTTTTAGTAATTTTTTCTCGTTTGTTTCCCCGAATTTTTTAAGCTCAATTTCAATCCAGCGCTTCATTCGTCCTACTAATCGTTCTCTTCTTTTCTGTAAAGGATAATGTTTATATTCAACTTGCATCCATTTTTTAATATCTTCTACTGGAATAATCGCTCTATCCCACGCCTCAAAATCTTTTGTCGGAACTAACTCATTTTCAAATTGGATCATTCTCTCTTGAATAAACGTCTTAAATTCCAACGTACCCTTTAATTTACCTAGCATTACCTTCTTTTCATCACGATTAATTGAAAATGCTTCTTTCAATTTTTCTTCTGTCTGCTTTAGTTTCACTGAATCATCTAACGTACGTAATGCCCAATCCGGAAACGTTGTTTGATTAATATTCCCTACACCTAATTCAGGAAGTACACTCGAAATATAGTCTAAAAACAGACTATTCGGCGCAAATACGATCATTCTTTCTGCTTCTAGTTGTTCACGATATTCATAAATTAAAAAAGCAAGGCGATGTAAAGCAATTGTTGTCTTTCCACTCCCTGCAACCCCTTGAATAAGTAATGGTAAATTTCTTTCCGCTCGAATAATATCATTTTGTTCCGATTGAATCGTTGAAACGATATCCTTTAGCTTATTATCTTTATTCTCACCTAATCGATATAGAAGAAAATCATCGGCATGCGATACATCTTCATTTCCTTTTACATATGTATCAACAACACGTTCAAGTTCTCTTTTTCGAATGGAAATGTTTCGTTTTAAATACACATCACCTTCTACTAACCCATCTGGTGATTGATAAAATGCTAATTCGTCTCCACCGGTAAATGAATAAAACATACTTGCGACAGGTGCCCGCCAATCGATAATGATTGGCTTCATCGTGTCCATATCCGAAACTCCTACTTTTCCGATATAAATCGGCATAACTTCTTCTTTTCCATCTTCCTGAAAATCTAACCTTCCAAAGTACGGCTCTTGCACACCAATACGTAAGTTTTGTCTATTAGACTCCCTCATACTTTCAAGAATTTGCTCTTTAAAATCTTCTCCATAATAAACTGGGATTTTTTCAAGCTTATCCAATTGCTCATCCATCGTATGTAAAGTATCCTTCATTTTTTGTAACTCATCTTCAAATATATTGCTCATTTCGACGATTCCCTCCTGTCCGTTCTAATTTTTCAGTCGAAGTATCATTGTATTAAAAATCCAATCATAAAGTCAATAGTTTCTATTTAAATTTTCCGAAAAAACTTACTTTTCATCTTTCTAATTTAAAAAGAATATGCAACATCTAAATCACACAAATACACATATAGTATAATGATGCATGCAAAAGATATTACTTTCTATTTGTCTCCTATTTAATTTATCTATTAAAAAACATTGTAAAAATTAAAGAATTTAATCAATGGGCGTTTTACTGCCCATAAATAGTAGGATAAATAAAAGTAAAGGAGGCTCTTCAAATGAATATTTTGAATCTATCTCAAGATTAAATATGCTTTTATCTGGCTGTATCCTTATGGTTTGTTGGTCCATTATGTATGTTGAAATATATAGACTTACAAAATCCGTCTGGCCATGCGTTATCATGCATGCGATTGAGGATGCTGTTCCTACTGTTTTAGTTACCATAACAGGGATTATTACCCTTACAAACAGTAGTGATTTTTGGTTAAATCCTATTAGCGGGGTCGCTGCTACTGTTTTATTTCTCGGAATTGGAATCGTACTAAGAACTATAAGAATAAAAAGAGAACGACAATTATTCACACAATAAAAAGCAGATAATGAATTCGTCATTATCTGCTTTCCAATTTTTAAAACTACCTTATTATATTTTTTGATACATAAGCCAGTCACCAGAGTCTATCACTTTCTTTAACATCTTTTTATCTTGAGCGATATACACATATGCCTCAATTTCCCTATCAGCAACATATACTGTTTGCGTGATTCGATCATATAAATCAGTCTCCGCATTACCTGTATATTCTTCTAGTTCATCTAACTTACACAATATCTCATCATTTACTACATAAACTTCTCCATACACCTGTTCTTCAATCGAATAAGTCATGGCCGGATATCCTTCGTTCGTATCAAATAATTTGCCATATGTCCAAGCTCTGTCTGCGATGCATGTTGCACCTAGCATATAATGAGCATTCGTTTGTCCTCTTCTTAACGTGCCATAAACGAAAACATGATACATAAATTCTTATCCCCTTTATATGCCTCTACTTTCTTATTTGTAAATAAGCACGAATCATAAAGTAACTCACTTCATTCGGAAGCTGTTCTTTAATAGATTTCAGACCACCATCTGCATTTTGAACGGCAGTTTCAATAAGAGATTCATACTCTGCTGGAACAAAGCTTTTCCAATCTACTTCCATTCCATCCTCATAGCAGCGAATTAAATGGTTTTCGATTGTTTGTCTTGATAAGTTACGTTCTTTTGCAATCTCATTCAAATCAATACCTTGTTTATACATTTCATACGTTTCTAAATGAGAATTTGCGGACGCTTTTCCTGACTTTTTACGCTCTGAAACTACTTCTGTCTTAATCGTTTCAGCATAATTTGGATTTTCCTCAATAAAATGCTGAACTGCTTGTAAGAAGTGCGAGCCATATTTCACAAGTTTGTGTTCTCCGATACCTTTTACCGTCAACAATTCGGAATCACTTTGCGGCATTTTCACACACATATCTTTTAATGTTTGGTCAGAGAAAATAACGAACGGAGGTACACCTTCTCCTTGCGCAATTTCTTTACGTACTTCACGAAGCACTTCAAATAAAGGATGGTCTTGAACAATTTGTCTTGTCTCTACTCGTTCTTTTCGTAAAACATTCTCTTTACCAAGTAATACTTCTTTCCCTTTTTCAGTTACTTTTAACGTCGGATAAGTGCCATGCTCAACTGCAATTAACTCGTCTGAAATTAAAAACTCAATAAACTCACTGACCTCTTTTACACTACGGTTCGATAAAAGCCCATACGTTGGTAAAGTATGAAAATTAAATTCAATAACTTTCTTATTCTTCGACCCAGTTAATACTTGCGCTATCATTTGCTTTCCAAAGCGTTGGTTCGTTCTAATCATGCATGATAAAACCATTTGTGATTCCCTTGTCACATCGATGCTCTCGCGATTGTCTGTACAATTACCACAGCGTCCACAATCTTCTTTCGGTTCTTCTCCAAAGTATTGCAAAATGAATGATTGTAAACATTGTTCTGTATGACAGTAATCGGTCATATTTTGCAATTTTTCAAGTTCATTTGAAAAACGTGATTCTCCAGTTGATTGATCAATTAAAAAACGCTGTACTTGTACATCTTGAGAAGAATATAACAATATACATGTACTATCTAATCCGTCACGACCAGCACGTCCTGCTTCTTGATAGTAACTTTCCATATTTTTTGGAAGCTGATAATGAATTACGTAACGAATATTCGATTTATCAATACCCATCCCGAATGCAGATGTTGCTACCATTACACTTACTTCATCTCGTAAAAAGAGTTCTTGTTGCTCATTTCGATCACTATCACTCATACCAGCGTGATATTTTGATACAGAAACTCCTGCCTTCATTAAATCTTCATATAACTGATCGACTACTTTTCTAGTAGCTGCATATATAATCCCAGATTCCTTTTGATTTTGACGAATATAATCCGCCAAATATGCATTTCGATCTTGCCCTTTAATGACAGAAAACGATAAGTTCTCACGCTCAAACGTTGTCATAATTGTATTTTCTTTATTAATTTCAAGTGTATTACAAATATCATCACGTACTTGCGGTGTTGCTGTTGCTGTTAATGCTAATACGAGCGGCTTTTCTGGAAGATAATCTAATATGCGATGTATATGTAAATAACTTGGACGGAAATCATGTCCCCACTGTGAAATACAGTGTGCTTCATCAATCGCAATCATAGGGATTTTCATATCGATAAGTTGGTCAACAAACTCCATCGAATCAAGACGCTCAGGCGCGACATAAAGTAATTTGTAATGTCCTTGTTTCGCTAATTGAATTCGTTGATTCGCTTCCGCAATCGAAATAGAACTATTAATATAGGTAGCTGAAATACCGTTTTGTACTAATGTATCTACTTGGTCTTTCATAAGTGATATTAAAGGCGATATAACTAACGTTGTTCCTTCAAATACTAATGCGGGAATTTGATAACAAATTGACTTACCACCACCTGTAGGCATAATACAGACAGTATCTTTCCCATCTAATACATTTTTAATTGTTTCATCTTGTCCTCTTCGGAATGACGAATAACCGAAATAAGACGCTAAAAGTTCTTGTGCTTTTGTAAACAAAAAAGAGTCACCTGCTTTTCTTTATCTTTCATCTACTCCTATTATATCATCTCTTATGCATCATGAAAGTGATGAATACATGACTAACAGCCTGCTTTTTCATTATTTTATGCTTCTTTACATTTTTGAGAATGATTAGCAATTATAACGAATTTCAAAATAAATACACATTTTATTAATTCTCCTTGAATACTACTAATCTTATACATATGAATTCAGGGGGTTACTATATGAAGCACCGTAATATTAGTTCCATCAAACAGAAAACGGTATCGAACCAACTCCAATTCTCAAATAATGAAGCGTGGAAATATGAATCATACTATAAGTACCAGCCATTACTCTCTTATAAAAAGCTTTTACATTTTCTTTCTCAACTTTTTAGACGTTAATATATGCGCAAAAAATGTATCATTCACAGAATTTTTCTCAATATTAAATGTATAGACTTACTACAATTCAGTTGTTACCATATATAATAATCTGTTGGATAAACCCCTTAAGTTGACCTGCTTATATTAGCAGGTCTTTTTCATGATTACATACTTCTGTGTACCTCGATCTCACTTCCAAGTCTTTTCTCCATTTTATAACCATATTTAACTCCCAACAATTCATGATAATCATGAATTGTTGGGAGTTAAATTGTTCACATATAATTATGCAATTCTTCTTTCTCAATACACAAAAGACATTTTACTTGCTACTATAAAAGTACTCCAGATGAGTTTTTTGCTCATCGACATTATCTAGTTATTGGGGCCTGCCGCGGGAAGCAGGTCCCTTTGACTGTATGAAGGTCCTAATTTCATTTGGACACATTTACCAGGGTTTTTCAAAAGAATTTTATGATAACATTACGTAGTCGAGTCCGACATCTCGGCAATACCCTTTTGAGGGTCTGCAACTTCCCTTGCAGACCCTCTTTTACTTTATATTCAATTTATTCATATATACCACAACATCATTCATTGAATTTCTCCATTTCAAATTCCCTAAAAATAATCTAGGACACGTAACTAAAAATAAATCTTCATCATACTTTGAGTTATACATGTTCAAAGGAGTGTTACTATTTATGTATTCTTATTGGCAATCGTATTACTCCCCCTACCATAACCCTTATGTAAACTATGATTTATCCGTACGGAACTACCGAATTAGTAAAAATGAGAATTTTTTAAAAGGGTATATGCGTTCTTTATGGGAACAACACGTCGCTTGGACGAGATTGGCTATTATAAGTATAGTCTTTAATTTACCAGATGTTAACGTTACTGTTGGACGACTTCTACAAAACGCAACACATATGGGACTATCACTTGAACCATTTTACGGTGAGGATGCAGTGAAAAAATATAGTGCATTAATTAAAGATCACTTAGTAATTGCAGCGGATCTTGTTAAAGCCGCAAAAGCTGGTAATCAAAATGCAGCGGCCGCTATAGAGAAAAAATGGTACGCTAATGGTGATGAAATTATTGAATTTCTTAACAGTATCAACCCATATATAGATAAAGAAGAATTTAGAAAAATGTTTTATGAACATTTAGCACTAACGAAAGCAGAAGCACTTGCCTTCCTAAATAAAGATTATGAAGCAGGAGTAAAACTTTACGATAAAATTGAAAAAGAAGCATTAGAAATGGCCGACATGATAACAAACGCAATCGTAAAACAATTCCCGCAAGTATTTCAATAAAGTGAAACTTTAATCAGAGTAGGTATTACTACTAAGTAATACTTGATAAAAATAAGTCGGTTTCCAAACATAAATCGGCTTATTTAGTTTTCTCTCCATGATATTTCACCTCTCCTCTTTACATTTAGCTTATATCGATATATTTTATTAATATCCGTTTTTTATAGGAGGAAATAGTTTGATTAACGCGATTGGTCTCGTTTTTATACTTACAAATAAACACGAGAAAAAAAAGAAAGTTTACTTAAATGAAAAATTTGCACTAATAGATATTATTGATTCTAAAGAAGTATTTGATGATGAAGGGAATCCTTTAGTAGAACTAACATGTAAATACAGTATATATTTAGATGAAAAATATTACTGTAAATCTCTCGATGATTATACCGGACAAGTATTTCCTTTCTTAAGTGCAAAAATAGGAAAAGGTCTTCTAAGAAACTTAAACTACTACTTTTCTTACGTTGATGCCTATGATAAGAAACCACCAGTTAAAGAAATAAGACCACTTATGAAACAAGTAACGAACAGATAGCCAAAAATACAAAAAAAGAAAGCATCTAACTCTGGATGTTTTCTTTTTTATTGAAAACTCATTAACTTTCATCCTCTTCTAAAAGTATGTATCCAAGCATATTTTAAATTAAAAACATTGGAGGATTAGAGTGAATGAAATACTCAGAAACAATTTTAAGCAAACGACTTCGAATACTTAAAATGACGGGTATGTTTTTCATGCTAGTGTTAATAGCATGGATTGGCTATACAAAATTACTTTATGAAAACGGCTTTCTTCAAGAAAAAAAGAATTCAGTAGAAGTAATGAACACTAGCATTACAGGAGAAATAGAGCAGCTTTTTCATATAAACTTGCAAGGTTATCGAAAAACAAGCCTTGATGCTGTTATAGAAGCAAGCAAAACCGATCCAAGTGAACTATCCCTAATTGAACTGGTCAACAAATCCTGCTCGCGAGATTGCATAGGCGAACCAGTAACATATGTAAACTCAAACAATGGATATATCTTTTATAAGGAATCTAATGGAACTAATGTAGCTATAACGGTTAAAAAGAAAGACACATGGGTAATTGTAAAGAAATCTGTTCAAGATGGAATATAATCACCCAAAAAAAGAGTACGTATCGTACTCTTTTTTATTATTAATACCCTTCCTCTTCATGAATACAATGGCATTTCGGTTTTGTTTTACAATGACATTTTTCACACTCACATTTCGGTTTCTCTTTGCAACAACATTCGTGAAAATCATTGCGTTTACATCTACATCTCCCAAACATTAAATTATCCCAAAATGTATTACAATTTCGGGAATGCCCACAATGACAAGTATTCCCCATGAATCTGCTTCCTCCTTAATAGAATTCATCATATTCTATGTTTGAAAGTATACAAAGGCTTGTTTATTAGTCTATTTTCTCCATATTATAAGTAGAGTTAAAAGATTACATAAAAATAAAAAACCGTCACATGACGGCTTTTTATTTAGCAAACTACTCTTTTGTATAAAAATATTTAATTCCTTTCGTATCTAACCAAGCAGTTGCTTTGTCCAGTTCGTTCCCTTGACGATAATCTGTTTCGAAATACACAAGCCCTTGGTTATCTCCACGAGATATTATTTTAGAAGTATATCCAAGCTTATCCATCATTTGAATCATGTCAGGAACTAAATTTACACCAAATTCATAAGTAACTACTTTGTTATATTTATTCACTATAATTCCAACCCCTTCTTGTTTTTTTATCGGCTCAACAATTTGATTTGTAAACCAAGCTAACGGCTTATTTCCAATCAGCTTATTTAAATCACACTTGCCGATACCAGCCACATTGCCTGTTTCTGTGTATTGCCAAATATCACATGGATATGCCGGTTTGTTACCACCATAACGAGGAATCCATACAAAATCAGAATTGACATTTGCCATTCCAAATGGAGCATACATATGATGAGCAATATATAAACCAGCCTTCTTAGCTCCTAATCTGCGTAATTCATCAATAAAAGCTTGTGTACCTGCTCTCATATCGTTCATTGTTCTTACTTCTACGTCAGCTACCCAAACTGTTGCATTTTTATCACCACGGTTCCAAAAGTCTCTTGCTTCTATCCGTGCATCCTCTACTGAAACGAAACGACAGAACGCATAATTACCAAACGGAATATTTCTTGCTTTCATTGCTTGTACATAATTTTTATATAAAGGATCTACATAATTTGAACCATCTTGCACACGTGCAATTACAAAATCTAATTGTGGTGCTGCGATATCCCAGTTAATGTCGCCATTCCATTTCGAAATATCTACAATATAACCCATTATTTAACATCTCCTTTTTCATTATTATATTCAAAGCTTGTTTTTTTGCTATTATCAACTAATAAATAGTATGAGAGGTATTATATTATTGGGTAATAATTTAAAATTCGGCTTATGTATTGAGAAAACAAAATATTATTACGGGTTGAATAAGTAGGGGTTTACAAAACTCTAAACTATATAAAGTGAAACTATAATTAGTAGGAGGCTACGAGCAGTGGAATTCCCACCTAATTTCTTAGCTTCATCCGAATTTTGAGGTGAGAATTTTACTACCCACAAATAGCTTGATAAATAAAACCACCTTTCTGACAGGTGGTTTTGTGTACTAATTTACATATACATTGTCCATATTTTTATAGTTACATAATTATTGGTTACTTAATATACTTGTTAACTAAAAATAAGACAATTTTTAGTTTTTAATCAAACTAATTTTCATTTTATCTCACGTACTCATAGTACCATTTTCGTGCATCTAACCAAGCTGTAAATTTATCGATATTTCCAGACGGATAGCCATTCGTTATAGCATAACCAATGCCATCTTTCTGAACGACAATTTGTCCATCAATACCCGCATCTACCATAGCTTGAGCCAAAGCTTGTAAATTACTAAATGCTACACCACCAGTTTTTACTTTGAGCAAATCCGCTGCACCTCCTCCAGTTTGTCCTGTAAGAGCAAATACAACAGAATTAGCGATTTTATCAACATTCCATTTTGCCATATCAGATTCATTGTCAATAAATCCTAATTCTATAAGAATAGCAGGTGCTTTCGTCCCATTTAATACCGCTAAATCTGTACGCTGTTTCGCACCTCGATCACGCCATCCAATATCTTTTGCTAGTTGAGCTGAGATTTTAGCCGCCAAATCTTTCTGATCATAATACAAAACCTCAACACCCTGTCCATTTCCATCACTTGCATTAAGATGAAAAGAAATAACTAAATCCACAGCATGGGAATTGCTATTCCGAATGATATTATTTAAATTTTGTGATTGAGTTGCCCCTACCTCGTCCGTATCGTCATAAACCGTGTGTCCTAGGGATCTTAACTTAGCCGCCACAGCATCTTTAACTTGCCTATCTAAAACGTGTTCTTTCCGATTCCCAAAATTAGCACCTTGAACAATACTATTGTGTCCTCCGTGCAAACTATATCTGGCCATTATTTATCAACATCTCCTTTCTTAATATCCTATTCAAAACTTGTCTTATTGCTATTCCCACTTACAATTTTAACTGTACCCATATGTCCTACATTTTCTAGAAGTGAAGCAATTTGTTTTCGATATAAAAAAGCTATCGCTTCATAAATCGAATGATTTATTCTCTAAATTACTTTTACATGAATGACGACACGAACAAAAAAGCATCACCCTTTCGGCGATGCCTAAAAACTCTATTTTACTTTTCAGCTCCCTAAATAAATAGAGTTTAAAATCACTGAAACTACACCTATATTTCCTCCCCTTCCTTCACAGCTTCTTTCAACCTCTGCAACATATATCCAATCCCTTTACACCCCTCTAGCGGATATGTAATCATTTCTTCTGGATATAACTTTGTCACTACTTTTTTATGCTTCTTCCCTGCTAGTAAGACGATTTCGTCAAACTGTAATAAACTTTTATCTACCATCTGTTTTTGTAATTGCTCTATATTTATTACCTCATCGCTTTTTGAATCAAATGCAAGATCATAGTTTTCTAATACAATATCATTTGGTCTTAAAAATCCATGTTTCGCCGATAATATAACCCAGTTTTCGAAAAACATAGTTGCGTACGCCTGACATGCTTTTCCGAACGGACTAATATACACATCTTTTGCTTCCATCGGTCCGTAGTCTGAATGTTTATCCCAAATTTTCTTTTTTCCACATGGAATTATACATATCCTTTTCATATATATTTCTACTCCCTTTACTTTGGTAAATAAAATTCGTTATTTTGTACATTTTTCTCTCAAAATACTATATAATAATTCTGAAAAGTTTAAATTACACATTTTACCATATATGTACTATGGATCACTCTCATTGCAAATATTATAATACCATAAAAATTTTTGCATTTTTTTCTTCAAATTTTTATAATTAAATTGAAATATTATGATTTATAAATTAAATTAGGAAGGAGGTCCATAAAAATGAAAAATATTATCCCTGCACTATTAGTCTATTTTATTGTTTGCGTTATTTCCGTTATCATCCCAGCATCTGAAGGCTATAATTATGTCGGCTGGAAGTTATTTGTTGGGCAAGTGTATGCGATACCTATTTTCTTCATTACTGCTATAATTACATTTTATATAAACAAGAAAAAATCTTACGAATAAACGATTATAAGGATAGCTAACGCTATCCTTATTTTAATTCGTTAATCAAATTTAGAATGACCCTTGCAGTACTTTATATCCTTTCTTCTAAAAAGTCAAACGCAACTTCTGTATTTCAGCGTTTAAAGGTAGCTCCTCCGAGAGCCAGCTCTCTAATTCTGAAACCGACGTAATATTTCGTTCTAAAAGTGACTGTAATTTACTCTCCAAATCATTAAACATACACAATCCTCCCGTTTTTAATTTTCTGTTTTTTAGAGGTAAAAAAGGACAAGTAGCCAATCTGACTACTTGTCCTTACTGTTCATCTGTACGCAATACGATTAAGCTTGGAATGCTTCTGTTAATACTGGTACGATTTGTTTTTTACGAGATACAACACCTTTTAAAGTAGCTGTGTTGTTTTCTAGTGATACGTTGTATGCTTTCTCAACAACGTTTGCTGCTTTACCGATCGCAAGACCGACAGAATCATTAGTTAAGATATCAGTTACAACGAATAAGAATAGGTCTAAACCTTTTTCTTCTACTACTGCAGAGATTACTTTTTCAAGTTCCGCTTGGTGTACAAGAACGTCGTTTGTATCAACAGCGTTTACTTGTGCGATTTCAACTTTCGCATTACCCATTTGGAATTCTTTAGCGTCAAGAGAGATTAATTGCTCCATTGTTTTTCCGCTTAAGTCAGCACCAGCTTTTAACATTTCTAAGCCGTAGTTATCTGCATCTACACCAGCGATTTGCGCTAATTCACGAGCAGCTGCTACGTCTTGTTCTGTGCAAGTTGGAGATTTGAATAGTAAAGAATCTGAAATGATTGCAGATAACATTAAACCTGCAACTTCTTTACGAATTGTTACGCCATTTTCTTTGTACATTTTGTTTAAGATTGTAGCTGTACAGCCAACTGGCTCACAACGATAGTATATAGGATCGCTTGTTTCAAAGTTAGCAATACGGTGATGGTCAATAACTTCTAACACACGAACTGATTCGATATCGTTAGCACTTTGTTGACGCTCGTTATGGTCAACTAAAATAACGTTGTCCACTTCGCTTGCTACTGTCTCAACAAAACGCGGTCCTTCTACTTTAAAATAGTCTAACGCAAATTGAGTTTCACCGCTGATTTCGCCTAAACGTACAGGCTCAGCATTCATTCCTAATTCTTTTTTCAATTCTGCATAAGCAATTGCAGAACAAATTGCATCTGTATCTGGGTTTTTATGCCCGAAAACTAGTACTTTTTCCATGTTTTCCACCTCTTCATGAAAAGGATATCTTAAAGAAGCAAATATGACAATATTTAAAGCATATTTTTTTATAAATAATTGCACTTTCTTCTATATTTTTCATCATTTTCATAAAAAAAATCATCTAAAATGAATTAGATGATCGAAATGTATGTTTCAATTAAAATAGTGTAGGAGCTTGCACTACATTGTTAAAAGCGAAATTTGAGGATAAACCATTATTCAAAAGGTTTACATCTATAACTTGATAAAACGCATTTCCAGTGTCTGCAATTTCCCAAACAGCTAAAATAAGATGGTATCCACTACGGTCAGTTGGTACATTTGCTTCGTGCGTTACTGTTGTCCCTGGTCTAGCTCCACCGTCATTTTTCACATAGAATGGCACTAAATCTAAATCTGATCGCGTTAAAGGTTTATTTGGATTCCAACCTTTTTTCGTAATATAATATTTCCACTCTTTTGTACTATGAGGAGCCGTTAGTTTCCACTTGAATATATTCGTCCCGCCATTTAACGTAACTTTCTTCCACCTATCTACAGTTTGAACATCTAAAGCGGGAAAATGACCAGCCCCTGCAATTTGTCCATCAGAAGGTCCTAGTTGCGGAAATCCACCTATCCCTTCTACGCTTTGTGGTTCATATTGAATCGGTCCACAATTTACATTTACCCCTTGCTTACATAAATAAGATCGGCTCGCTGGTGATTCTACATATCCATGAGCTGAAGCCTTTTCTGAAAATCCAAATGTTAATAATCCCGTAAGTAATACTCCACCACTTAAAATAACTTTCTTCATCTTTTGTAAACTATTCTTTTTCATACTTTCATCCCCTTCCGATAATAAAGCGAAAATAACTATAGTTGGCTAGTCATCTTCTCTACATTTATTATAAGACGAGAATCATTACTAAAAGAACCCTCTAAAAAATTTCTCAAATTCATTTAGTGCGTTAATTAGATTATAATTAACTATTTTAACACCGCCAGAAAAATATAGACGGTGTTAAAAATAGTCGTTTATTATTCACTTACTAATAATTAAGCACTCTCCCCGTTTGATTATACCTTAAATGTTTTTATAATAAATAACCGTAGCATCTAACTTACCATTCGGGGAAATTGCATACCCTGGTATTGTTCCAACTTCTTGGTAGTCTAGTGATTTGTACAGTTTATTGGAAGGATCTCCTTCTCTAGTATCTAATACTAAAAGAGACCTGTTTTCTTGCTTTGCTCGTTCCTCTGCTTTTTGCATAAGTGATCGTCCAATACCGTTACGTCTAAAGTTTGGATGAGTCATTAATTTGCAAATCTCGGCTCTATGAATTCCGTTAGGCTTAGTAACTAATTGTAATTGAATACTCCCTGCTACTTCGTTGTTTATTTTAGCCACATACAATATCACTTCTGGCGCTAATACTGTTTGCCAATACTTTGTTGCGTCTTTTTGTTCCAGTGGAGGCAAAAAACCAATTGATGCCCCATCGTTTACAACCATTTTCAAAAGTTTCGAAAGTTCTTCCATATCATTTTCTAGTTGCTTTATTTCTTCAATTACTAAATTTCGCATTACTTTTCCCCCTTTTGTTTCATTGTAACAATTTTTAAAGAAGGAATAATGAAATAATAAGATGAATTTATAGAAAGATATGACTTTTTGTGAAAGGATAACGATATGAAATATATATTAGATAGAACGTACGCAAAAGAATTACTCGAATGGGCATATGAACAAAACCCGGGCCCTTGGTTTGAACATTCACTACATGTTGCTCATGCAACTGAAAACATAATTATAGAACTTATTAAAAATGGGTATAACCTAGATGCTGACATAGCATATAACGCTGCCCTTTTGCATGATATCGGAAGATACAAAGGTTTTACCAAATCGGTCATTCATTCCTATGATGGTTATATGTATATGAATGATTTAGGGTATACAGGAAACGCTGTTATTTGTGTGACACACTCATTCCCATGCAAAAATGAACATATAGATATCGCAGCGGAATGGAGTCTCGTTCCTGACCATATGAGAAGCCGGTTAGTTGAAATATTAAATGAACATTGTAACTACGACTTATACAATAAAGTAATTACTCTTTGTGACGCTCTTGCTGATGCGGGTGGCTTTACTACGCTGGAAAGAAGATTAATTTCTGTTGGTTTGCGTCATGGTACAACATCTCATACATCTTTACATTGGAAAGGGTTTTATGCGATTAAGAAAGAATTAGAAGCTTTAATCGGTAAGAGTATATACACAGTTCTTCCTGATGTAGAAAAATCTATTTATGAAGATATAGAATATTAAATTGAATACAAATTTAATTTCAAATAAAAAACGTTTTAAACATAAAGTTTAAAACGTTTTTTATTCAATGCTTTTGATTTTTCAGTTCTGTTAAACACTCTTGCACTAAAGTTACCGCTTGACTCATCGCAGCTCCGCCAGCAAATGCTGCTGAAACACCACATGCTTCCAGAATCTCTTTATCTGAACATCCTTGATCAAGACAACCTTTTGTATGATAAATTGTACAATACTCATCTTGCGTTGCTAAACTAATTCCTAATGCAATAAGTTGCTTTTCTCTTTTTGTTAAAGCACCCTCTTGAAAACAAGCTTGCGTGAACGCATTATATGTCTCAGCGATTTCAGGAATTTGATTTGTAAAACTACCTATACCTTCTTTATAATGATGTAGAATATCATTTATCGAACTATGTTGCTCATGTTCCATCTTATTCCCTCCAGTCATATTATCCATACCTATTGTAGTATGTGATGAAATGGAGGCAATATACCTTCTTTTAAATTAAGAATTTTCAGTTAATTTACGTTATAATTTTAAATTATCATCTACAATAACTTTTTCTCTAGAACTTTTTCTTTCAACCTCTTTACTTCTTTCTTCCCAAAATGTTAATCCTTCAATCTCCACATTTTTAGGATTAAATACTGGATCTTTCCCTTCTTTTTTCTGCCTTTCATAGTCTTTTAACACTTTTAATGCGATTTTACTTAATAATAGAATCGCGATTAAGTTTAACCATGCCATACTACCGATTCCTAAATCTCCGAGATTCCATAAAAGCGACGCTGATTCAACACTACCGATGTAAACCATAATTAAAAATCCAAATTTTAAAACTGGTTTTAACCAGCCATACTTCAATTGACGATCTAAATAAGTAAGTGTCGTTTCAGCGATATAGTAATAAGCGAGTAACGTTGTAAATGCAAAAAAGAAAATCGCAATTGAAATAAATATTGGACCAAACCCTGTTATCACAGTTTCAACTGCTTGTTGTGTATAAATTGGACCAGCTTCCACATTTCCTATATTTTGTACAATAGCGGTTTTCCCTTCAGGTATAACATTATACATACCTGTTATTAAAATCATAAGAGCTGTCGCTGTACATACGACAATTGTATCGATATATACGGAAAACGCTTGAACTAATCCTTGTTTTGCAGGATGCGATACTTCAGCAGCCGCCGAACTATACGTCGCTTCTCCGACACCAGCAACGTTTGAAAATACAGCGCGTTTTACGCCCCATGCAATAGCTGCACCAACAATTCCACCAAACATTTCATTTACACCAAATGCACTAGAGAAAATTAAAGCAAACATACTTGGAATCTCCGTTACATTCGCAATTAATATGATACATGTAACAATTACATAACCAATTGCCATAAATGGCACAAGCATTTGAGAAACACCGGCAATTCTCTTTACACCACCAAAAATAATTGCTGCTAGTAACACGACTAAAAATATACCAGTTATATATTTGCTAATACCATTAGAGTTTTCGAATCCAACTGCGATACTACTAGATTGAATACCTGGTAATAACACGCCATATGAAAGTGTTACAACTACCGCTACAATGACTGCAAACCATTTCATTTTTAAACCTCTCTCAATGAAATATGGAGTACCGCCGCGATATTCATTCCCTACTTTACTTTTGTATACTTGAGATAATGTTGATTCTACAAACGCGCTCGCTGCCCCTAACAAAGCCATTACCCACATCCAAAATACAGCTCCAGGCCCGCCGAAAGCGATCGCTGTCGCTACCCCTGCAATATTACCAATTCCAACTCTTCCTGATAAGGCTAAACAAAATGCCTGAAAAGATGATATTCCCGTCTCGGAACTCTTTCCTTCAAATAATAGTTTAATCATCTCTTTAAAATAACGAATTTGCAAAAAACGTGTTGCAATCGTGAAATATACGCCTGCCCCTAATGCAAAAACAACTAAACCGATACTCCACACTTGCCCTACTAACCATTCTACTAAATTCTCCATCCAAATCCCCCTTATCATTCTTTGGAAAAGCAATTTTGTATATAAGAAAACGGACAACTATTATCAAACTTTCTAGTTGTCCGCATCTTTCATTATTTCATCCCTCAATTTTTGTCAGTAAAACACCCTATTACTTTATATTTACCCAAACACTTTTCACTTCTGTATAATTATCAAGCGCATATGAACCTAATTCGCGGCCAATACCAGATTGTTTGTATCCACCAAATGGTGCAGCTGCATTTTCTAAGTTATAATCATTAATCCACACTGTTCCTGCTTTTAATTTATTTGCCACTTGATGACCCGTTTTGATATTTTGCGTCCATACACCCGCAGCAAGGCCATAGGATGAGTTGTTCGCTCGTTCAATTACTTCTTCTGTCGAATCAAATGGCAGAACAACAACAACTGGTCCAAATATTTCTTCCTTAACGATTGTCATATCGTCTGTAACATCTGTGAATACAGTTGGCTTAACGAAATAACCCTTTTCAAGTGCACGTTCACCACCAGCCGCAACTGTAGCGCCTTCTTTCTTCCCTTGCTCAATGTAATGTAACACACGCTCTTGTTGTTTCTTAGATACGAGTGGACCCATTTCCGTTCCTTTCTCCATACCTGCTCCAAGTTTTACGTTGTTCGCCATTTTCACAAGTGCATCTACTACAGTTTCATAATGTTTACGATGAACAAATACACGTGATCCTGCGCTACAATTTTGACCGTGATTATACATAATACCTTGGAATGCACCATTAATTGCTTCTTCCAAGTCCGCATCTTCTAAAATGATATTTGGTGATTTGCCGCCAAGCTCTAACGTTACATGCTTAATCATTTCTGCAGACTGACGCATAATATACTTTCCTGTAACAGTAGATCCTGTAAAAGCAACTTTATCAATGTCATGATGATTTACAATTGCTGCTCCTGCTTCAGGACCAAAGCCTGGTACAAAGTTTACAACACCGTTTGGAAATCCAGCCTCTTTAAAAAGTTTTGCTGTATATAGTAAAGATAAAGGCGTTTGCTCTGCTGGCTTTAATACGATCGTACAACCTGTCGCCAGTGCAGCTCCCATTTTCCAAGAAGACATAACGAGCGGAAAATTCCACGGAATAATCTGACCTACAACACCTACAGGTTCATGTCTCGTGTAATTTAAGTAATCTTTTGAAATTGGGATTGTTTGCCCAATAATTTTTGTAGCCCATCCTGCGTAATAACGATAATTTTCTACAGTTGCTGAAATATCATCATCAAGTGCTACTTGATATGGCTTTCCATTATCTAAAGCTTCTAGTTGCGCTAATTCTTCTCTATGTTCTTCAATTAAATCTGCTAATTTATAAATAAGATGCGCTCTTTCAGCAGTAGTCATTTCTGCCCACGGACCGGATTCAAATGCAGATCTTGCCGCTTTTACTGCAGCATCAATATCCTCTTCTTGCGCTTCACATACGACAGCTAGAACATCTTCTGTAGCTGGATTATACGTTTCAAACGTCTTTCCCCCAATAGCAGCAACAAATTCGCCATTAATAAACATTTTAATTTCTTCATTTAAAAACGCTTCCACTTTTGGTTTCAGCTCAATATTTGTCTTTAACATTATGTTCTCCTCCTTATTTA
The DNA here is from genome assembly GCF_057924895.1 of Bacillus sp. LH1. Taxonomy (NCBI): domain Bacteria; kingdom Bacillati; phylum Bacillota; class Bacilli; order Caryophanales; family Bacillaceae; genus Bacillus; species Bacillus sp. LH1. Next base: position 2,733,850 of record NZ_CM175007.1, read on the forward strand.
AACAGCTACATGAGCTGCAATATTTGATAAAATCGTTTGAAGCTTTTGATCTTCGTCAACAGTTAATCCTAGTCTTGGATAGCGAGAAGGTCCTCCCGCTTGCCCATGTAATTCCATGGAACGTTTAACGATTTGAACATATTTCCCTGATCCTTCAAGAAACTCGCAAAGTGGTAAAATAGCATCGTTTATTTCCCACGCCTTTTCTAATTCACCATTTTGAAAATGCTCATACATTTTTGTAACGAGACCGGGAACGATATTTCCTGCTACTGAAACCCATCCCGAAGCACCAACTAAATATGATTCCATAACTAAATCTTCAGAACCACAGAAGACTTGGAAAGCCCCTTCACTTTGTCTTACTAAATCTCTCGCTTTTCGAATATCTCCGCTAGATTCTTTAATATGTGTAACATTTTCACACTCTTTTCCAATACGGAGCATTAGCTTTGTACTCATATCAACACCAGAAGTAAATGGGTTATTGTATAGCATAATTGGTATATTTACAGAATTTGAGATTTCTTTAAAATGAAAATAAATCTCCTCTTCCTTCGGTTTACAATAGTAAGAGTTTATAATTAATGCACAATCCGCTCCGTGCGCTTCTGCATGTTTCGTATATTCAATTGTTTCTTTCGTCGTCTCTGCTGCAGTTCCAACAATGACTGGAATACGGCCATCAATTTCTTTCAACACGGTTTCTACCATTTTAAATCGTTCTTCTTTTGATAAACTTACAAACTCTCCTGTACTTCCATTAATGATGACACCTGCAACCTTTTGTTCGATAAAGTAATTTACATTTTGTTTTACCCCATCCCAATTAATTTCCTGAAATTCATCCATCGGTGTTATTAATACTGGAAATGCCCCTTTAATTTTTTGCATATTTATCTCTCCTTATCACATTTTATTTTAATAAGAAACCTGCCGGAAATGGATCCGTAGGGTCTAATAGAAACGTCTGCATTCCTGTAATAAATCCTCTACTTTCAAAACGGAAAATGTATCCTAGTTCCTCCTTCTTCACTTTTTCCACAGTTATAAAACTATTAAATATACTTTCATTTTTAAAAGGTTTATCCGCCATATAATCATTTTTAAATAACGCATGAACATAGGAAACGATAGTAGAAACAAAACCTGGCGAACGTACGATAAAGTTATCTTCATGAAATGTAATCGACTTTATATGGTTCTTTTCTTTTTGCGAAGGATCTACTAAAATAAGCCTTTTTATTAGCGACTGTTTTTGTATAGCCTGCAGTGTAGCTTCTCCCCATCTTTTCAATTCTGAAATGTTTTCAACACGAATTTCTGGCGAATACGCACCTTTTTCTACAACTGCATATACTTTATCTGCTTGTATGAGAGAATAACTTACATTACCAACCTGTAAATTTTCCTCAATCAAATAGCATAGTTTGCTTTCAAACGAAACCGATATAACTTCATCATTCTCTACATACGCATGAACTAAAAATATTCCAGATAACGTTTCAATTTTGTATTGATTGGACTCTCTCTTTTTTAAATACCCACTTTCGAGTAACATCGTTATTACTGCAACAATGCCTCCATAATGAAGCGGAATCGAACCTTCATGATTAAAAAATAATACAGCTGCATCCACTTCATTATGGATAGATGGAACGACAATACACCCATTCAAACCGATAAAACCACGTGGTTCATTTAATAAAAGCTTCATCTCTTCTGCTAATTCACCTGAAAATTGTTCATTTAATTGCTCCAAACTGTAGTAGTATTTGCATGGTACGTCTTTCATTACACGAAATGCCTCGCCATTTACATGTACGTCTACTGCTGTATACATTTTTTGAATGTTCATTTTATATCCTCCGTTTCATGTTCCATCGGCGGAATTAGCAAAAATCCTTCTTTAAGTGGATCCATTTCATTGTAAAAAAATCTATGCATACCCATAAGCCAAGCTGATCCCGTAATTTTCGTTATGACAGCTTCAATATTTTCAACATGTGTCGTATTCATGACATATCCTTTAAATAAAGAACCAACGATACTCTCATGAATGAACTCTTCACCAATTTCGATTTCTTTCTGAGCGTATAATACAGCTAGCTTCGCAGATGTTCCTGTACCGCATGGAGATCGATCTATTCCGCCTGGTGGTACAACAACTGTATTTTTCACATGCGCACATTCATGAGTAGGATCTGTATAAAATTCAACATGTGTTAATCCTCTTATAAACGAATACTCTGGATGAGTGATTTCAAACTTCTCATTAATTGTGTTTCTTATATGAATCGCCTTATCGATGATTGTAGATGCATTTTCTGGTACTAATTCTAGATCTACTGATTTCGCATCAATAATGGCATAAAAATTCCCTCCATACGCAATATCAGCTTCTATAGTTCCAATGTCTTTCACTTGTACAGTAATATTTTTTAATAAAAAAGCTGGTATGTTACAGAAAGATACTTCTTTTGCTTTTCCATCTTGAACAGCAATATCTACTTCAACTAAGCCAGCCGGTGTATCTAGTTTTAAAGAAGTAATTGGTTCAACTACCGGAATTAAACCTGATTCAACTAACGCTGTACATACACCGATTGTATCGTGACCACACATCGGTAAATATCCACCTGTCTCTATGTATATAACACCTATATCAGCCTCAGGATGACACGGGTCTGTTAATAATGCCCCTGACATTACATCATGACCACGCGGTTCATTCATTAACAATTTTCGAATCCAATCATACTCCTTTTTCATATGTAACATCTTCTCTGCCATCGTCTCTCCAATCAACTTTGGAAGTCCACTAATTAATGTCCTCGTTGGATTCCCACCCGTATGTGTATCAATTGTCGTAAAGACTCTTTGTGACTTCATCCGTTTAACACCCTTTCTGTAAAACGACTCAAACGAAGTGGTTCAATAGGAATAATTGTCTCTTTTTCATTTAATAACTCTTCAATTACTTTCCCAGTAACTGCTGCAAGACTAATCCCATCCCCTTCATGCCCAGCGGCAATGAAATAATTTGGAATATGTTCCACTCGTGAAATAATCGGTAAATGATCTTCTGTCCACGGACGTAAACCAGCGTAAGAACGAATTACCATCATATCTGCCATTTTCGGATAAAAGCGAATCGCTCTATTTGCAATACATTTAATGACTTCATTGTTTATTCTCGTATGAAACCCTACAAATTCACGGCTACTTCCAATTAAGAAATTTTGACTTTCAGTAGGCTCAAATACGAGCGCAACCCCGTATTTTTCAGTTAAAGCATCTACTTTTCGTTTTCCGCCAAATTTAGAAATTAAATAACCGAATTCCATTACTTTACGGCACCCTACGTGTTGTTGTCTTGATGCTACAATAATATGCCCTTTTCTCGGTTCAATTGGTATATTTACATTTAACATCTGACCAATCTTAGGAGCCCACACACCCGCTGCATTTACAACTTGTTGTGCTGTAAAAGTTCCATTCGTAGTTTCTACAACAAATGAACCATTCGTATCTATGTTTATACTCTTTACTTCGGTCTGTTTAAAAGCTTTTGCGCCAAACTTTTGTGCCTCTGACAGAAGCGAGAATGCAAGGAGATATGGATTCACAGTTGAATCCGTCGCACATTCTAAACCGCCTAATAAATCATCAGCAAAAAAAGGCGACTCTTCTCTTATATCTTGCCTATCAAGCATTCGAAACGGTAATCCAGCTTCTTTTTGCCGATTTACCCATTGCTGCGCAGCTTCCATCTCTTCGTCTGACTCACATACGAGAATACTTCCTGGTGCCCTATATTCAAATGCATGCTCTAATTCTTCACTTAAATCAGTTACTAATTTTTGACTTACTAAAGACATTTGACTATCAAACCCTGGGTCTTTATCAATGGCCAAAATATTCCCATCACACCGTGAAGACGTCCCGCTGACAAATTCTCCTTTTTCAATGATTGTTACGTCTCTTCCGTATTTTGAAGTGTAATAAGCGATAGAACACCCTATTATTCCACCACCTATAATTAAAACGTCGCAGTGCCTCACACTATACTCCTCCTTTCCCTAAACCTCTCACTTTCTTTTATGCAATTGACGTGCCAATTCTGTACATATACAATTTTTATAAATAATATTTTTATTTGTAAAAATATTTTAAATTTATAGTAAATAGGTGTATTATTTTTTTATCACTGTCAAAATTTTTATACATAACAGGAGGACATTATGGCATTTTCATTTCCGACTATACAAGAATTTTTGGAAAGCGCTTTAATCAATCATACATGTAGCCTTGATCGCATTAAGAAAATAAACGAAAGGTTTTATTATCTCCCTTCTACTACAGAAGAATATAATTGCGCAATTATTTATGTAGATGACTCATTCACTGCATTAATTGACGCTTTTTCTTATGAATTAGCTGTTATCATCCTTAACGAAAACGATGAGCCGCTATGCTGTATAACTTCTCAGCAAATGATTCCATTTCTTTATAAGTCCTACAATGAACTACAGTCATTTTATGACACTGTAATACAAACAACTGACTCTTCTGTTACAGTCATTGATAGTAAAGAATACGTTCGAACTTGGACAGATGGCGCTGAAAAAATATTTTCAGTCAATCATAATGAGATTATTGGGCAACCGATTACTCGTTTTTTTGATTATAAAGACTTGGAAATTTTACAATCTTTACATGATGGAAAAAGCATAGTCGCTCAGTTCCATCAGCCTCGTCCCGATTTATTCGTATTAATTAATTCAAATCCAGTTTATTGTAATGATGAAATTATAGGAGCAGTCGTTTCAGAAACAGATGTTACAAATCAAGTCGCTTTAAATGAAAAACTATTTAATATGTCACATGAAATGCACCGTTTAGAACAAGAAGTGGCAAAGTATAAAGATGAATCCGATCCATTCCTTGCGATGAATGGGAAAAGTCCTGTTATACAAAGAACGATACAATTAGCTAGAAAAGTTTGTTCGGTAAAATCAACTGTTTTAATACTTGGGGAAAGCGGAGTTGGAAAAGAAGTATTTGCGAAAGCAATTCATGAAGCAAGTGAGGCAGCGAAGGCGCCTTTCATTTCGATTAACTGCGGGGCAATTCCAGAAGCGTTATTTGAAAGTGAATTATTTGGTTACGAGCGTGGGGCGTTTTCTGGAGCAAATAGTAAAGGAAAAAAAGGGAAAATTGAACTCGCGCAAGGCGGTACTTTATTTCTTGATGAAATAGGTGAAATGCCACTTGATATGCAAGTAAAACTGTTACGTGTACTGCAAGAGCGAAAGTATTACCGAGTTGGTGGTGAAAAAGAAATTAATATTGATTTCCGCATTATCGCTGCTACAAATCGTGATTTACAAGAAGAAATGAGAAAAGGAACTTTCCGAGAAGATTTATATTACCGCTTAAATGTAGTTAGCTTGCATATTCCACCGCTGCGCGAAAGACGCGAGGATATTATTGAATTAACTTATTCTTTCTTAAATGATTTTTCAATCAACTATAACCGACCAATTCGTGACCTACCTTCAAGCATTATGCATGAACTGCTTCATTACAATTGGCCAGGTAATATTCGCGAACTTCGAAACGTTGTTGAACGGCTTGTGGTATTCGCAACAGACGGAATTATAAAACAAGAATATCTACCATTTCATACGACTGAAACTTTAGACAACCATACAGCTCATTCCCTATTACTCAGCAACAATAATACAATCCTTTCTTTACAAGAAGAGATGGATGAGCATGAGAAAAAAGTTATTGAAAGGGCTTTACGAATTTTAAATGGGAATAAATTAGAATGCGCAAAACAACTTGGCGTAACAAGGGCTACTTTATATAACCGTTTAAAGAAACTTGGACTTCAATAAAGAATCATTATGCACCAATCAGGCGTTTACAGGTAGCCACCTCCTCTCTATATTGGCATGATTTTTGCTTATATAATTTGTGAAAATCGAACTAGAGGAGGAATACACATGACAAATAAAAACAACTTAATCGTTTGTCGTTGTGAAGAGGTTACATATGGGCAACTTCAATCGACAATTGCTGAATATAACTGCTCGGCAAGAGAATTAAAACTAAGAACACGTGCTGGCATGGGATTTTGCGGTGGGCGCACATGCAGAATAATGATAGATCGAATGATTGAAAATGCGAATCCTGACGTAAATCTTAATGAACTACCGTTAAAATATCAACCACCAATACGTGCAGTTACTTTTGGATCAGTAGGTGAAAGTAAATGAGTAGAATTACACATCACCCTATTTTAGGTACTTTACAAAGTAGTGAGCGTATTACCTTTCAATTTAACGGTCATCAATACGAAGCATATGAACATGAAACGATAGCTGCTGCCCTGTTAGCAAATGGAATACGAACATTAAGAGTTCATGAAGATAGCGGAACACCGCGAGGTATTTATTGTAATATCGGGCACTGTTCCGAATGCCGCGTGACAGTAAATAATCAAACAAATGTACGCGCATGCTTAACTGTTGTAGAAGAAAACATGATTGTTGAAAGCGGGAAACAGCATCCGAATATCGTGAGAGAGATGGTGAAAAAGCGATGAGTGATGTAATTATTATAGGTGCAGGGCCAGCGGGATTATCTGCTTCTATCTCTTGTGCTCGTTTCGGACTAAAAGTGCTCGTTATTGATGAATTTATGAAGCCGGGCGGGAGATTGTTAGGACAGTTGCATCAAGAGCCTACTGGAGAATGGTGGAACGGAATAGAAGAATCGAAGCGACTTCATGAAGAAGCAGAATCACTTTCAGTACATATCAGGTGCGGTGTTTCGGTCTATAATTTAGATAGAGATGAAAACAATTGGTTTGTACATACTAATATCGGTACGTTAGAAGCACCTTTCGTACTACTTGCTACTGGAGCTGCGGAATATTCTATTCCCCTTCCTGGCTGGACACTTCCAGGAGTGATGTCAATTGGAGCAGCTCAAGTTATGACAAATGTTCATCGCGTGCAAGTTGGAAAAAAAGGAATTATTATTGGTGCTAACATTTTGTCTTTCGCCATTTTAAGTGAATTGCAATTAGCGGGAATTACAGTGGATCATATTGTACTCCCTGAGAAAAGCGAGTTAAGTCAAAAAGCTGGTGAACCTGAAGAAGTTTTAAACTCTCTTTTAAATGCAGCTCACCTCGCTCCTTCTGCTTTCTTGCGAATAGGTAGCCACTTTATGAAATTTGATTGGATTCGAAAAGCTGGATTAACATTCTATCCAAACAACGGAATGAAAATAAACGGAACGCCACTTCACCTTCGGAAAGCAGCTCTTGAAATTATCGGAACAGATCAAGTTGAAGGTGTACGTATTGCTAATATTGACTCTAAAGGAAATGTTATTAATGGAACAGAGAAAATATATGAAGCAGATTTTGTATGTATTGCCGGGGGATTATACCCACTTGCCGAACTTGCAGCTGTAGCCGGTTGTCCCTTCCATTACATTTCAGAATTAGGCGGACACGTTCCTCTCCATTCCGAAACAATGGAAACTCCTCTTCCTGGTTTATTTGTAGCTGGCAATATTACAGGCATTGAAAGCGGAAAAATTGCGATGGCGCAAGGAACAGTTGCAGGTCTATCTATCGCAAAATATGCAAGTAAAAAACGTGATATAGTCGACCAACAATTATCTCACGCCATGCAAAACGTTCACTTTGTTCGTCAGAAAGCTGCAATTCAGTTTAATCCGATGGTAGATATCGGTAGACGAAAAATGAATGAAATTTGGCGTGATTATTCTTCTACATATGCACATACTAAAAAGAGCTGCTGAGATTATTCTCAACAGCTCTTTTCTCTACTCATCTGAGTTATTAAATTTCGCTAATGCGTAAATTCCTTCTTCATCATCTAATTCAAGTTGCAATCTCGCTGCGAATGGATTGACATTATATTCTCTGTCAAGCAATAAGCGTAAAGCTTCGATTAAGTTTGCTTGAATTAAAATTTGCTGGCGACCATTTACCTCTACTTCCGCAGAGAAACCGTAGTCATCATCATACATAAGTTCAACTAATACTTCTTCTGGACCCACTTGTCTTTTTTCAGCGATATATATACAAAGCGCATTTATAAGCTCTTGTTCAGAAATTTTTATTGTTTCCATGCTACTTCATCTGCCTTCTTCTTACGTTGGTCTTTGAAGTATTTAAATGCACGAACCGCTAACATTACGATACCAGCCATTACTAACATATTTACCATAAACGCTAATACAGAACCAAGAGCTCCCATATTTGCAAATAAGCTACCCATTAGTAAACCACCAAGACCACCTAGTAATAAACCTTTCATAAAGCTTCCTTTATTACTTTTTGGTGCTGTATTTGTTGCTTTCGTTTTTGAATCTGGAGTCGTTTTTTGAGAATTTACATTTGAGTCTTTTTTGTTTAAATCAACTTTTGACTTTTGACCTGAACTTGGTGTAAATGATTTTTTACCAGATTTGTAACTTTTCGCTGCCGCATGATCTACGAACATAAAGCTGCTAGCCCCAAAGATAACCATGAATGCTGTCATTACTGCTACAAGTTTTTTCAACATATTATATCCATTCTCCTTTTATATAGATATATGTGAAATCTATCTTTCTAGTAAATTCAGAATGATAGATTTGTTTTTAAGAACATTTTAAAGGTTCTTATGAACTTATTATATGAACTTTTGTCGAAATATGCAAGTATTATTTACTTCCGACAGTTTGGTGACAAAGGAAAAATTAAGCAAAACAGAATTGACTTTAAATGAAACAAAACATATTATAAGTTCATAAGAACTTTTTATTATTTTGGAGGTGAAAAGATGGAAACATTTCATCTCACACGAAACGAAATGGCTACCCTTCTTCTATCACTAAGAGGATGGAATACGAAAAAGCCTCTCGGTATTTTACAAGAAGCTTGGGCAAAGTCACATAAAAAAGATATTGAAAGCGGACAAAGCGTTACAGCTTTTATTACTACCGCACTTTCACCTATTTTTGAAAAGCTAATTAAAATTGACGATACTGATGTCGGTTTTTCTTTAAATGAAATAGTTGCGCTTGGCAATCAGATTGAAAACACAAGTTTCTCTGTAACTGCTATGCAAAACTGGGTGAAACGAGATATAAAAGAAATGATTGGCTCTCCTCAAAAGGGGAAAAAATATTCAATTGAACAAGCAGCCTTACTATTTATTGTCGAAGATTTAAAAACAGCACTTGATTTTGAATCCATTCGTAAGCTATTACGCCTTATTGTAAATGACCCAGCCGATCGAAGTGATGATTTAATCAATCCTGTTCATTTATATGTAGCATACTCTTCTCTATTTGAAGAACTCAATCAAGGGAATTGCTTACAATTAAATGCAACAGATACCGTTCATACAATTGAAAACATCGTAAAAGAAAAAGCTGATAAAATCGCAAGCAAGTTCGATCAAATTAATAACGAACAACGCGAAGCAATTCGTAACGCTATTATTATTGCGACCCTTTCTGTACATACCGCATATGTACAAATGTTAGCAAAACGTTACGTAACAGCAACTTTATTTTTACAGAACTTAGATGTGAAGCCTTAAAAAACAAGCATCCCCCGTCATATACGTAGTACAGGGGGATGCTTGTTTTCAATCAATATAAAATACAAAAATCATTTTACATCTAAATTTACGTTTCCATCTCATTCATTTTTTATTTTCGAACCAAATCAAATTGAATAGGCATATTCTTTTTTAGGCAATTTTACTATCTCTTGAATGAAATTTGATTTCTCTAAAATTTCCTCTAACTGCCCCTCACTATAGACGTAAATACCACCTACATATGAACTGTACGCCTTTTTCTCAGTTATTACTGCTAAGGTGCTATTTTCCTTTTTAAAATCACCCTCTAGTCCTTTTTCAAAAGATAAACTTTTGGCTTCTGAAAAATAAAGGTGAATTAACGTCGCTAATTGTACGTCCTCTGATTTTGCAAAGTACTTTATTTCATTTAAAATCATTTCATCTTGTAACGGAAGAAAGTCTTCTACTTCTAACTTCTCTCCTTTATGAAAGAAGTTTTGAAGTTCAGGAGTATAGAACGAAAGATTTTTCTCCTCTATCATTTTTAAAATTGTTTGCAGCAATATGTCTTTTCCTATCACAAACGGATGGCCAAATCCATTATTGTAAAGCTCTTCTTTCATTTTCATTAATTGTTCGATGAAGGGGATTCCTGATTCTTCAATAACAAGTTTATCGTCAATTAAACGCATGTTAGCAATCAATTCTTCTATCTGTAAACCTTCTAATTCAAGCGATGAGTAATATAAATCTCTATTCCAAAAATCTAATTGATCCATTCCTAATGAATTAAATAAGAGCTCATCTATAATTGGAAAAACTCCATCTTCTGTTAAAGCTTTCGTTACATCATCTAATAATCTATGTGTTTGATTTAAAATCGTACGTATTTCTTCGTCCTCTTGAATGATTCGTACCGTCCACTCACCATGATCTTCACCCGATATTTGCTGAAAACAATGTGAATATGGCCCATGTCCAACATCGTGTAGAAGGGCTACAGTAGATACTAGCTTTCGTTCATATTTCGATAAATGTATGTCACCAATCTCAGTAAGATGTTCTATCACTTTATTTACTAGCACATATACACCTATCGAATGTTCTTCCCTCGTATGTATTGCGTTCTCATGTAAAAAATAAGTATGTCCTTGTTGTTTAATATTCGCCAACCTTTGAAATGCTTTTGTATCTATCAATCGAAGGATATCTCTATCACGAATAGAGATTGGTCCATAAATCGGATCTGTAATATACATACGTTCTCCTCCTATTTTTGTAAATGAAAGACCTATACCATTATACTTAATTTTCAGTCTATTATCATTGATATATGAGAAATTTTTAATAATCTTTTCATTAACCCTTCATGAAAACGTGGCTTATATCTTTTACTATAATAATTATGAGAGACATAAAAGAATTGAAATAGCAATCCCCTATGTAAATAAGGTATAATCTACATATAGTGAACCTTTTACGTCATTAAATAAAAGGTTCTTATACTCAAAAATTCATAAACTAGAAGGTGCAACAATGTTAAGTAGTTTTATTCATTCAGTATTAACGTTTTTTGAAGGATTAGGTTATTGGGGCATTATGCTTGGACTTATGATTGAAATTATCCCAAGTGAAATTGTCCTTGCTTATGCAGGATACTTAGTATTCAATGGAAGTATCTCATTTATAGGCGCTGTTGTATTCGGTACAATTGGCGGTGTTATTGCTCAAATCTTTATTTATTGGCTTGGACGATACGGCGGACGCCCTATATTAGAACGTTACGGAAAATATATTTTCATACATAAAAAACAAATAGATGCTGCAGAAGATTGGTTTAATCGTTACGGAACTGGCGTCATTTTTACAGCACGCTTCATTCCAGTAGTGCGTCATGCGATTTCAATTCCTGCTGGTATTACAAAAATGCCATTACTACGTTTCACTACATTAACAGCACTTGCGATTATCCCTTGGTCTATTATTTTCATTTATTTAGGTGAAAAACTAGGTGAAAATTGGGAGAATATAAACGATATTGCTGGTCCGTATGTGAAATCATTCGCAATTGGTGGCGTCGTACTTATACTTTTATACTTCGTTATAAAAAAATGGACAAAAAAGCGTAAAAATCTCGCTTAAGAATATAATAAAAACCGCTATAAATTCATTCGGAATTATAGCGGTTTTTATTATATATGAATTAATCTTCAGGAATTATATAATACCTTTCCATCTACATTTACATGGATAAGCAACCATTTGATCATTTCTTTCGTATATTATCTCAAAAAGGAGTGATTCCCCTATGCATTGGCAGCAAAAAATACCGTACTTAATCGGACGCCCTATCGGCATTTCCTTCATAAATGGGCAAGGAACTTCTGGTGTATTATGTTCAGCGCATGATGGTCAATTATATGTGTATGAATACCTTTATCAAGCTCAGTTTGCAATGAAACATTATGATTATAGACAGATTCAAGATATACATGCATTCCCAAATTGTCCTCACCAAAATCCTCTATACTAAAAAAATCGGAACGGCTCATAGCCATTCCGATTTCTATACTTTATTTCTCAGAATAAAATTTCTGCACTGCTTCATCAAAATAAATCCAACCTTTCCAGCCCAAATGAATCGTATCTTTTAAGAAATACTTATCATATTCATGACCAGAGAAATCAATTACTGGATATCCTGCTTTCTCAACCTGTTCTCGAACTTTTTTATAATACACTTCACGGCGTTCTTTCGGGAAGCCAGTATAATCATACCAAGGCCCATTTACAGGTACAGAAATAAAGAGTGGTTTGACATTTTTCTCTTTAAATAACTCTAAAATAATTTGTAAATCATCGTATTCTGGTGATTCATCATATGTTTCATTTGCTCTAAAGTTTTTTAAACCTTTTAGTTTTTTCTTCAGATTATTCTTATGATAATACGGATTTTCAATTCCGAATGTATTTGTAGTAGACTCAGCTTTCCCTTCTTGTTCTGCGTGTTTACGTGCGTCTTCCCAAGAAATTGAACGAAGTCCGATATTTGTTTTCTCCTTCATCGGTTCGATTTTAAATAAAGAGTTAAATATATCTCTATGATCTAAAATATTTCGATGCATATAAGCAAGTGGTTTAACTAAACCTGCTTTTATGTTATGTTTCGTATCATTATATACAATACCTTCTAATGAATTTTTTAATATATCATCTTCTTGAACAACTTTATAATCTAATAGCCGTTTCGCGATTTGCTTTTTCATTTCTGGATTTATCTTATCATTAAAAATAAAATGATATGCTTGTTGTTTGGAGAAATTATTAGTGAAATCCCCTTGTGAGACACCAGTCTTTGTAAACCATTGTGGTGAAAGAACAAAGACTACTTTTTTACCTTCTAATTCATCCATAGTAGATGTCATATTTAAAATATGAGCTAAACTTTGTGTACCGCCAGTTCCAATTAAAAACGGTGTAAAACCAGCTGGATTTACTTTGAAATAATTAGACGGATGATATGCATCCATTCGTAAAAATTCTGATGAACCGTACATCGGTAAATACTGTGAATTCTCTAACATTTTTTGCTGTAAGAAAACACTTTGTAATTTCTCTTTTTGTAAAGAAGTTGCCGCATCTTCTACCTTCTTATCACTAATAAGCGATACTAAACTTTTCGATGGGATTAGAATGATAATGAAAAAAAGCACACATGCTAAAATTATAGGACCAAAAGCATGCTTCATTTTCATCTTCTGTCCCTCTTTCTATCGTTATTAAATTGTAACCCTTGTTTTTGACACGTCATCTTTTCTCTCCTTTGTCTCTATACATGTTCCATTCTATTTATCTATTATATACATGTATGTATTTCCTTCCTTGTTCTATTAAGCCCTATATAAATAGCGCAAGAAAATGTTTCCATAGAAACATTTTAATTATACAAGATTCTACATAAATTTCACACTGGAATTTTAGTAATAATTTTATTTTTTAACAATAAAAAAACATATGAAATGTCTAGAATTCTTCGGATGATGTATGAAGTTCAAAATATGATAATAAACGCCCGCTATGATTAACTTCATGAGTATATATAAACCCGAGCTTTCGTAAAAGTTTTTTCGAGCTCTCATTTGCTACTTTAACTCTAGCAATTATTCTTGTTACATTCAAAGTCTCTATTGCATATTTAATGGAAGCCTCTGCTGCTTCTAATGCATACCCATTCCTCCAATGTTCTGGGTCAAGGAGATACATAATTTCTATTGCACCTGTTTCATCTACCTTTCTTAAACCACAATGTCCTAAAAGCTTTCCTGTTTCACTATTAAATAACAACCATACCCCGAAGTCATACTGTTCCCAATGTAAGATAAGTTGCCCAATATAATCATTTGTTTCTTCCTTCGACATTCCTCTTGATTTAGCCAACCATTTGCCAACAGTATCTTTTTTTAATATGTTATAAAACTGATTAATATCTTCTACAATTGGTTTCCTCATAAATAATCTTTTTGTATAAATTACTTTCTCTTCTTCAAACATAGACATCATTTCCCCTCCAAATACTGTTTACAGACTAATAAATTATACCATGAACTATTTTTCTAACTTTAAATAAGAAAAACAGACTATCACATACATGAAGTCTGTTTCTCCATTCTTTTATTTTTGTACATCTGCCCATTTTAAACTTGTAGCTGGACCAAATTGATGTACATATAAATCTTTCACATATGGTTTTTGTAAGTAAGATAATCCGCGCTGGAATACCGGTGCAATTACTGCATCATCAAGTAGCATTTTTTCAGCTTCTTGCATTGCTTTCCAGCGAGCCTTTTCATCATTACCTAATTCTGTTTTAATCTTCTTAATTAACGCATCATATTCTGGGTTTGCATATTCTGTATTATTGACGCTACTTCCAGAAAGGAATACTTCTAAGTAAGTCATTGGATCTGGATAATCTGGTAACCAGCGTGATAACGACATTTCATATTCTTTCTTCTTCTCAAGTGCTAATTTTTGCGTATGTGGTTGTAATTTCACATTCACTTTTAATCCTGGTAAGTTTTTCTCAAGCTGCTCTTTAATGTACTCTCCAACTTTTTTAAAGTTTTCCAAGTCATAATTTAATAGTTCTAACGTCACTTCATCTGTACCTGTTTCTTGCTTTGCCTTTTCCCAATATTCTTTCGCTTTTTTTACATCAGTTTTATTAAACTCACCTGCCGTACTTCTAAAATCTTTTTTATCTGGCCCCTTTAAAAATCCTTTTGGTACGTAATAGTTTGCTGCAACCGATCCATCATTTAAAAATGAATCTGCGAGTCCCTTCTTATCAAAAACTGTACTTAGCGCAAGACGTGCATTTTTATTTTTAAGAATCGGTACATTTTCATTAAATCGGAAGAAGTACATAACTGGATCTGTATATTGTTTTAGCTCTTTATTATTTTTATATTTATCTACGAATTCTGTAGAAATAACAGCTCTATCAACTTTATCTGTTTCATATAAATTTACCGCAGTTGAAATTTCTTTTACAATTTGATAGTTTACTTCATCTAACTTCACTTCTTTTTTATCCCAATACTTATCGTTTTTCTTCATTGTAAAGCTAGCTTCATGCTTCCACTCTGATAATGTAAACGGTCCATTATATACCGCTTTATTTGCTTCTAATCCATATTTATCACCTTGCTCTTTCGCATATTTTTCGTTAATTGGATAGAAGGATGGTAAAATTAATAATTTCGTAAAATACGGTACAGGATGTTCTAGCTCTACGACGAATGTTTTATCATCCTTCGCTTTTACTCCTAATTCATCTAGACCTAGTTGTTTTTTATTTATCTTCTCAGCATTTTTTACATCGTACGCAATGTATGCATATTGAGAAGCAGTATCTGGATTTATCAATTGCTTCCAAGCGTATACGTAATCATGAGCGGTTACTGGCTCTCCGTTAGACCATTTCGCATCACGTAATTGGAATGTATATGTTTTTCCATCTTTACTCACTCCATATTTTTGTGCGCCGGCTTCAATTACTTCATCATTTTTCGATAGACGGAATAGTCCTTCCATTACGTTATTCAAAACGTTAAACGAGACTGCATCTGTTACTCTCCCTGAATTTAACGACGGAATTTCACCTGTTTCTAGTAACTGTAATACTTTCTTCTCATCTTTCGGCTTTGTTGCAGTTTTTTCTTTTGCGCAACCAACTAAAAATAAAGAAACTAATAGAGTACTAACTAATGAGTAACGAATAACTTTTTTCATTTAAAAACCCCCTTCTATTTTTAAGGTAAGTAACGACGAGCACCAGCGTATTCTTCTATATATCCTGGTGTATTTAGCGGTATAATCTCTACCGACCTTTCAGCTCTTGGTGAGTGAATCATATTGCCATCACCAATATACATTGCAACGTGATGGACACTACCTTTCCCTTGATCATGTGCAAAGAAAATTAAATCTCCTTTTTGTAGATTTTCTTTATCAACTGCAACCCCTGCTCTTGATTGCGGTCCAGAATCTCGCGGAATTGTAATGCCGTGCGATTTATAGATCGTATGTGTGAAGCCAGAGCAATCAAATCCAAAACCACTTGTACCAGCCCATATATACGGTAAGCCTAAAAACATTTTCCCTGTGTTAATTAAATCATTGGCCGCCGGAGTTGGAATATCAGTTTGAGATCGGTAAACTGTTCCATCATTTTTTCGTAGCCATGCTTTCTGACCGTTTGGCAACAATACACGGTATGAAATTGTGTCTTCACTTAATAGCGGCAGTCTTGTATTATAACTGACTTCAAGTGATTTATGTTTTTCAGAAGGATTTATATATAAAATCGCTGTTGGTTTAGTTATTAAGACAAAAGGTTCATTTGTTTTATCTGCAAATTCTTGATTATATGTTAATTGTTTTTCAGGCATCCAGCCCGGATAACCTTCTTCATTTCGTGGTGTTGGCTGTCCATGCACTAATACCTTCACCCATTCACCTTTCTTATCAATAACAGTTACTTCTTGACCGAGTAAAGCTTGTGTTTCTAATTTATTTGCATTTGTTAACCATAGTTTCTCGTCAAGTGTCATTGATTTCGTCCATTTCCATAGATCCACTGGATTTGTTGCACTCGGTGTATCGATTGGTCTTAATGAATCAGGTGCTGTCCATAACGTTGCAGCAGATACATCTATAAATGCTTTATTATCCTTCTTTTCTTCAGCATTTGCCGATGTAAACGATGAAAATATAAATAAAGTTGTTAAAAATGCAGTTCCTACTTTTTTCATATATATCCCCCTTAAAAGATAGTTTACTTGTCTCTTCTCCTAAGATTTACTATTCACTGTCGATTGAAGGTTTACCTTTGATCCAGAATAAGTCATTCCTTCTGGCTCTTCCATTAACCAAAGCGGTGCATCAAGATCAAAATAATGAATATTAGGATGCGCTGCCGCTAAATGCGCAACAGCACTAACGGAAAGTGAAGACTCCATCATGCTGCCCACCATACACTTCACACCAGCTGTTTCTGCGATATCAGCAATACGCCATGCTTCACGTATGCCACCACATTTCATTAATTTAATATTAATGAAATCTGCATATCTTCCTTGAACGAGCTTTAATGCGTCACTTGCTGAAAATATACTTTCATCGGCCATAATTGGCGTTTGCACACGATCTTTGACGTACTTTAACCCATCCCAATCTTTCGCGTGTACTGGTTGTTCAATAAATTCTATATTTAAATTACGATTTTCCATCTCTTGAATGATAGAAACCGCTTCTTTTGGACTCCAACCTTGATTCGCATCTAAACGTAATGTCGTATTTCTTGGTACCACATTTCGAATTGCCTCAATACGTTCCAAATCTAAATGCGCCTCTTTACCCACTTTAATCTTTAATATTTGAAATCCTTTTTCTATATGTTTCTTCGCTTCTTTTGCCATTAATACAGGCTCATCCACACTCACTGTAATATCGGTATGAATTTCTTTCTTCCCGCCTAACAATGCATATAACGGCACATTTTGATATTGGCAATATACATCATATAAAGCGATATCTACCGCTGCTTTCGCACTTGAATTTCCAATACAACTCATTTGAATGCGCTGTAGTAACTGCTGAAATTGAATGATATTTTGACCAATTAAACATGAACGCATCGGCCCTAAAATCGCTTCTTCCATTCCGCTGGTGAAATCCCCCGTAATAACTGGCGTTGCGGCTGCAGCCCCCTTACCAATCACTCCTTCGTCTGTATGAATATAAACATCTATACTTTCAATTTCGGTTACAGTACGAAGCGCGGTTTTAAACGGTGTATGCAGTTTTACACGTCTACGATTTACTTTTACATCTGTAATTTTCATTTTGTTCATCCTTTCGTTCTCCAATGAAGTGAAATTTTAATCCACCGGAGATTTATACCCACGGATTATTAGGTAAACCCATTGGGCATTTACTCTCCTATCTCTCTACTTTATTTTCGTTTACTTTTAATGTAGGACGATAATGTGAAATAAAAAAATCCAGCCATAAGAATGATTCTTACGGCTGGATTTTGTCTATGATTGAGTAGACAAAGCAGCAAGCTGATTATATTTTTTCTGTGCATCTTTTAGCGCTACAAGTAACGCTTTTTGAGAAGAACCGAAATATCGGTTCTTTACTTCCATTACTAACGCCGGGTCATTTATATTTTTATGTAGAAATAAATATTTAACAAATTGAGATGTTAATGCAATTGTCGCTGAGCAGTCTGCATCTACAATTTCCCCTGTATCCTTAACAAGGATAAATGCTACGAAATAGCTTTTAAACTTTTCAGTAATGGGATTATTTTGAGGTGCTTTCGCATCCCCTACGATATAAATTGTATTTGAAGCGTACACAGCTATCTTCCTTTCTTATACGAGGATAACGGGTTTCTTAATAGTCGTATGAGCGAGGAACTCAACGTTGATTAAAAAATGTATCCGCTTACCTTGTATTATAATATAATTGACAGAATTTTAACAACATTTATTTTAGTGTATATTCCATATTTATGAAAACAGCTTAAACTCTTCATTTTTACAATATGTGATTGTTCCTTGTACCATGACATTCATACATAAAAAACTGCACCTCCAATTGTTAGACGCTGCCTAACAATTGGAGGTGCAGTTCAATGGCTAACTGTTTTTTTATTACTTTGGCATCACAAATATAGTTTCATTTGACTTAGAAAATTGATACTCTTTTCTCGCTAACTTCAAAATTTCTTCCTCATCGTCTGTTAAATTTTCTATGTTAGTCTTTAAAGAATCTTTATCTTTCTTTAAAGATACTAATTGTTTCTTTTGATCCGTAATCGTATCTTTCTTTTTATCAATTACTTCTTGTTGTTTCGTTAAAATATATTGAACGTACAGAGTAGTTGCTGCAATAAAAAGGACCATTAAAATAAGACGCCTTAACTTCTTTTTATTTATCTTACGCTTGTCACTAGGTTGTGATGATTGTTCTGGTATATTAGGAACATTTACTCGTTTGAGTTTCCTCATTCAAATCCCCCTAACCCATATTTTTCACTACCATCGGCACGTTTTCTTACTAAACTAAATTCTATTCTTATAAAATAAACTCCTTCACAAAAATATCCCATAAATTAACCAATTAAAGATAGCATTCGACGACATTTCTACATTTACACCGTTTTTTTTTATACATGCTGCTATAAAATAGTAGTTTCTGTAATTCTTTTTCTACTATTGTAGAAGAGTTTTTTCACACACAAAATTCTTACCCCACATATCCATGTTATAACATGCTTACAAGGAGGAGAAATATGCATTACCGCACATTAGGTAAAACTGGAATAACTGTTTCTGAAATAGGTTTTGGGGCATGGGCAATCGGTGGTGATGAATGGGGACCTGTTAACGATAAACAATCTATAACTGCTATAAAAAAAGCAATTGAGTGTGGTGTGAATTTTATTGATACTGCGGATGTGTATGGTTTAGGACATAGTGAAAAGTTGGTGGCTACCGCGATTAAAGGACATCGTAATGATATTATCCTATCAACGAAAGGTGGTTTAATCGGACACCACTACGACCCTAATGGAGTTCCTGTATATGATACTCCCGAAAAAATCATCGCCGTATTTGAAACAAGTTTACAACGTCTTCAAACAGATTATATTGATCTTTATTTTTGTCATATTTGGTGGCATAATCGTAGAGAAACAGAAGCATTTCTACGTGCATTTGACATATTAAAACGTGATGGAAAAGTAAGGGCAGTCGGTGTTTCGACTCATGATTTACAATACATTCATCATTTCAATAACAACAACGAAATTGATATCGTACAGCTTGATTACAATATATTAAATCGAAAACCAGAAAAAGATATATTACCATTTTTACAAGAGAAAAATTTAGGAGCTGTTATTCGTGGTCCATTAAAAATGGGCATTTTAACTGGAAAATTCACAAATAAAACAATTTTTCCGGATGGAGATTTACGCAAAGATTGGCCAAATGAAACTTGGTTTCAAGAAGACTTACAAACTGTAAAGAAACTTCGGTTGCTCTCAAATAAAAATCAGACCTTAGGGCAACTTGCACTTCGCTATGTACTCTCTCATCCGGCAGTAAGTGTTGTAATTCCTGGTGCCAAAACAGGAATACAAGCACAAGAAAATGCAAATGCATCTGTTCGCCCTATGTTGAGTGATGAAGAGCTTAACTATATTCATTCAATATAAAAAGCCCAATTCGGGCTTTTTAATTTGGGAAACTAATATCATACTCCATTCGCTTCGCTGTGTCCTCCGCAACATGCACACCTAACAAGTTTTTCACAATATGAAATGCCATATTAATTCCAGCTGAAATTCCGGCAGATGTTATAATATGTCCTTCATCTACAAACTTTACATTTTCTATAACTTCAACATTTTGAAACTCATTTTTAAACTTTTCAATACTAGCCCAATGTGTTGTTGCTTTTAAACCTTCCAGTAAACCTGCTTTCGCCAGTAATAGCGCTCCTGTACAAACTGAAGTCATCAGCTTTACTTCTTTCATTTGTTGGCGAATCCATTTTATTACTATTTCATTTTTTATTTCATATTCTCTAGCACCTAGCCCACCCGGAATTATTAAAATATCCACTGGTGGTAAATTTTCAATACTATAATCTGGCTGTACCTTCAATCCGTTCCTTGCTGTAATCATTTCCCCATTCTCGCTAACTGTATAAACAGTAAATGGTTTTTCCTCATTCACCTCAGTTACAGAAAAAACTTCAAATGGCCCTGCAAAGTCTAACACTTCTACTTCATTAAATAAAAATATACCAACACTCCATTTATTCATCATAAGTTCACTTCCTGTTTCAAATGATGTAATAGATGATCATATCCTTTTTCTAATGCAATATCATACGCTGTTTTCCCATCATTTTTCTTTATCATCTTATTAGCTCCATTTTTAAGGAGTAACATAATTATTTCTTCATTTCCTAATAATGCCGCTTCGTGAAGTCCTGTCCAGCCACCACTTTGCATAATATTTACATCTAATCCTTTTTCAATTAAGAAAGCAACAAGTTCACTTTGCTTGTTCGCAATTGCTGCTTGCAAAGGCGTATTTTCATTTTCGTTTTTCGCTCTACTATGTATATCTGCACCACTTTCTAAAAGAAAACTCGCTATTTCTTTCTGTCCAAAATAAGCTGCTAAATGAAGTGGTGTCCATCCATCTTCACTACATTCGTTAACAATACTTGGACTCGCCTTTATAAACTTCACTACTTTTTCCTTATTACCACTTATAACAGCTTGTGCTATTGATTGTAAATGCTCCATAATAATCTCCCATCCTTCAAAATATTTAAGCATCTCCTTCTACATGTTCTATTCATTATTATATTTTCCTTTTAAAACCTTAAGTTTACATAATAATATTATATATCACTTTTTTTGTGCTTAATGCTGAATAGCAATAATGTTAAAAATACTGCCTTTAAACAATGAAGACCATGATTTCATTAGAGTGACTGAAAAAGCAAGCAAAAAACTATACACATAGTTTTCATCATATTTGTTCAGTTGCATGAACTAAAACAGGTAATGTTTATTCTGCTATTTATGCTTTCAACATATCAAATAATATTATTCCAATAAAAAACAATCCATTTTAAAAATGGATTGTTTTTTTATTTCTGTTTTATGCGGTTTATTTTATTTTTGTGTTTTCAATGATAGAATAATTATATTTACAAAAATGAAACACTACTATCTTAGCCCCTCTTATAGTAAGTTTTTCGTTCGAAAACAAAAATACAATTTCACCTTACAATTGAAAAAACATATGTAAAAGTTTCTAAAACAGCTGCCTTATCATACTAATCTATAGCAATTCTGTCTTCTTCCCTTACCTGTTTCCTTTAACACATACGATTTTAAAACTAGCGCCGTTAATGAATCTGTTAATGTTTTATATGATAAATTTGATAATGCCAATAGATCGTTCGTATATAACATTCTATGCTTCTCTAATAATAATAGTACTAATCGTTCAGACGGTTTTAATGCTTCGTCACTTTCTAGTATAAAGTCTATATTTTTCATTTCTCTAATTACTACTCCTTATATAAAAAAATACTTTAGGTGCTAATTTAATATGAAAATAATACATAACAAAATTATAGATATATTAAAATAGTACCATCTAAAAACACTATTATACTATAACATAGAAGTAGTGTTTCCCCAAATAGGAAATGCTTTTTTATATCGCTGTAAGATTCTTGCAAATGTACATAATATTTTGTACCATTACCCGCCAAGTTTTCTTCTAATTTCGCTGCTCATCCTGATGTATTTGTAATCAATGAAGTTCTTCTAAAATTATAAACAAATAAAAAACGGTTCGTCTATCATGCCCTAAACATGAATGACAACCGTTTTCTAGTTTCTTCTTAATTAACATGCTCTATCTTAAATATTTCTTGCAATATGCGGCTTACTGTAATGACTTGTTCCACCGCCACCTACAACTACTTTACCGCCTTTTTCGAAAATTAATAATTTACTTGAACCATCTGCAAGAAGCACTATTACTTCAGCATTATTACTTGTTGCTACATAAATTACATAACCACTCTTTGATATACAAGTTTCCCAATTCGCATCAAATTCTGATCTTACTACACGATTTGAATACACTTGATTTTCAATTCTATCTTGTTCTACGTTTTCCAAATTTATTCTCCCCTCTTCCCTGCATAGTTATATATATTAAAATAGCACCATCTAAAATAGTGACCGATTTTAACATAAATAGTATATGTAATTAGTAGGAGAATGCTTGGACAATAGAAACGAAATAGACTTCGGGAATTTTACAATTGAAACTTCTCTTTAATCATTTCCGCTACTTCTTTTGCACTCAAATACGTGTTATTAATTTTTATATACTCTTCTTTTTCAATTTCACCATGAAGAGAGTTTAATCTATGCATTTTCATCGTTTCTTTCAAATTATTTTCAGACCACTCAATATCTCTTTTTTTCGGTTTATGTTCTAATCTATTCGGGCTTTTATTTCGTTCTAATCTTTCATCTAATTCCGCTTCCAGCTCTACAAAATACACTGTCCCACCTTTTGATTCAAAAATATTTTCTACATGATGTATATAATCCCAATCCTCTTGGAGGTCAAATGCCCATATATACGTAAAAATTATTCCAGATAAATCACTTTTAGATACTTCTTCAAATATTTCATTACGAAATAAACTTACTAGTCTTTTTGCTTCTTTCGTACTGTAATCAAAAATTGGACTTACTAAATCAATTGTCATGTGGTTATGAAAAAGTTTTAAACCGGTTAATGTTGCTAATTCTTGCCCCACTGTCATTTTTCCAACTGCTTGTGGGCCAAATATTAATATAAGTTTCATTTATTTCCCCCAATCTTTCTCTATAAACCATTACATAAAATAAAAAATAAGACAGCCGATTTTAAAACGATTGCCTTATTTTTTATTCATAGTTTTAGTTCTATTCTTTTCGCACAGCTTCAAAAGTAATCGTTTGATTTGCATTTGACGGTTCTTTTTCATAAACATATTCAGTAGAGCGAGTAATGTTTGAGAAACCTATACTTTCTAAAAGAAGTATAAACTCTTCTATTCCATACCAGCGCAGCGCAAAGCGTTGCAATTCTGTTTGTACTAACTGTCCTTTACTCCACTTTTCATATTTCAAATATGATACAGTAACTTGGTTCAGCCAATCTATTTCAATTGATTTATTTTCTAATGTGATTCCGTCTCCGCTTGGCAAAGAGAAAGTCGATGTATGAATTTCCCCAGTCTTCCATTTATGCGGGAGCATAATATCTACAATTAATCGTCCACCTGGATTAAGATGTTCATAAAAACATTTTAATGCATTTATAGAATCCACACGATTTTCAATTAAACAAAAAGATCCAGTAGGAATGATAATTGCGTCATATTTATGCGGAAGTGAAAATTGTTGCAAGCTTCCTTCATACAAATTAGGATGTAAGCCTCTCTCTTTACAGCGCTTACGGCAAGAATCTAGCATTTCAGGTGAATAATCTATCCCATCCACTTTAAAACCAGCCTCTAGAAGCGGAATGATGACACGCCCTGAACCTACTGCAGCTTCGAGGATTCTTCCTCTACAATCTTTTAAACGTTCTTTGTAATACTCAATATCACCATTTAAAGAATAACCGACTGGTTTTGTGTAATCATACAGTTCCGTACAAAGTGTACTATAAAAGCTAAACATTTATTTTCTCCTCCGTTTTTACGTACGGAAGATTTCAATTCAACTAATCTTCCTGTACCTCTAATTTTAATGAGATTTCGAAAGAGCTGACTGTCATAATATATCACTCACTTTCCATAGAATATAATGATATTGTATTACATAACCTTCCAATTTGAAATATAAAAATTTAAAATTCAGACTACAAATTAAAGAGCTTACTTTAGTAAGCTCTTTAGAAAAAATATTTATTTCACAATCGGCAATGTCACTTCACTTAATTTCACAGTAAGTTTTGTACCAGCTTTCGGTCTAATTGTATAATCATAATCACTTGCAATTAAAACAACTCCGATTTGATGCCCCGCTTTAAATACATAATCATCTGGCTGCATGTCCCATGTGAATGTATAATCTTTGCCCGGTTGAATCGCTGTTGAATTTTCTATACTCTTTACGTTTTGTGGGTCCATCCAGCCTCTCGTTACGATTTCCGGCTTCGCTCCTCCATAGTCAACAAGTAACGCTGTTAAATTTGATACAGATCGATCAATATTTCCTGTAATTGAAATCTTTGGTG
Organism: Bacillus sp. LH1; assembly: GCF_057924895.1. Lineage (NCBI taxonomy): Bacteria > Bacillati > Bacillota > Bacilli > Caryophanales > Bacillaceae > Bacillus > Bacillus sp. LH1. Next base: position 2,758,895 of record NZ_CM175007.1, read on the forward strand.
TACCACTTATACGCGTATCTTTTTGCAGTACAGGCATTGTATATACTAATCGATTTGCTACTTCTAATTCTGGGTTTGCTACTAATTGGTTTGATTTTATTTGTGCATCATCTAAGAATGAGAAAACTTTATTAGCCGATCCCATACTTAGTGGCAAATTGACTGATTTATTGCTTAAATACATACGGATTTTTGAAGGTACAGCTGCTGGATCTGGCCAATTTTTTATCTTTTGCCACGTTTTATTTTCTCTTTGCACATCAACCATTGGTTCATCCATAATTCCATTTTCAATTCCGTACAACCAATAATCTAACCATTTATTTTGTGTTTGCTGCCAGTTATTACTTGATGTCCCACCATGACCACCTTGGTGTAGCCACATTTTACGCGGAACATTATTTTCTCCAAGTGCTTCCCACCATTGCGCGAACTGTTTCGTTTTAACATTCCAATCGTTTAAACCATGAACAACAAATACACTCGCTTTTACATTTTTAGCATCTTTTACATAGTTACGTTTATCCCAAAAATCATTATAATTACCTGTTTTTCGGTCTTGTCCAGCCGTTAACTCTTTTATAACTTGTCCGCAAACTTCAGGGTTTTCCCTTGTCAGTACTGCTTCTGCCATATTATCTGTATCTTCTCCTTGATATCCGCCTGGAGCAATGACTGCACCATTTGCACGATAATAATCATACCAACTACTAATTGCTGCGATTGGAATAATTGTTTTTAAACCTTCAACTCCAGTAGTCGCAACAGCATTTGGTAATGTACCATTATAAGAAACTCCAGTCATACCTACATTGCCTGTAGACCAATTTGCCTGAACTTCCTCACCCTGTTCTGTAAATGCTTTCGCGCGACCGTTTACCCAATCAATAACAGATTTTGTCCCGAGTATCTCTTGTTCATCTCCAGTTGTAGGGCATCCATCTGATTTTCCAGTACCGATACTTTCGCCTAAAATAACTGCATAACCTCTTGGCACGTAATAGTTCCCATACGAACCAAGATTAATCGCTCCATACGGTTTTCCTTCATACGCATACAATTCTTCATCTACATTATATACAGGAACATCTTTTAATCCAGATCGATATGGACTCATTTCATAAATAACAGGAACTTTCACATTCGGATCTGTCTTTGGACGCATAACTTTTATCGATACTCTGTCTTTCTTACCGTCTTGATCACTATCAACTTCTGTCTCTACATATAAATTTTCGATAATAGCTTCATCGAGAGAATAAATCGGTTTTGTCATCCCATTTTCTAATTCAATTTTCGTATTTTTAGTCTCTTCCTTCTTCTCTGCATGCACATCCATAGTAAAGCTAGGTATAATTGTTGCAGATAGCATTGCTGACAGTGTAATTGCCATTTTCTTTTTACTCAAAATATTCCCTCCCCTTATTCGTTCTCTTTTACTATATAACAAAATAACTGAAAATTCAGTTTTATTTTTATATAAAAGTTGAGAAACTCAAAGATTTCTTATTAAGTAAAATTTAATGGAGGTGTGAAATTATTTTCCCACTCCCACCTTCTTTATAAAGTGAAACTTTAATCAACCCTCACCAATTGGACGTTTACGATCAGCAGGGCCACTTCTTTGCTTTCGCTGAATTTTGAGGTGGGGTCTTACTGCCCGGCAAATAGCGGGATAAATAGAGAAAAAGACAACCAATATTTCTATCGATTGCCTTACATTCCATTTATTATTTTTCTAACTCTTTAAAGGTATCTTTCAAGTCTTTATCAGATACCTTTATATCTGCATTTTTAAGCAGATCTCTAGTAACTTGTTGATGGAATTGAGGATCTTGTATACGTTGCTGTTCTAATTCTTTACGAATATTCTCTTTCTCTTCCTCATACGGTTTAAGCTCTTTTTTATCCGTTAGCTTAATAATATGATATCCGAAAGAAGATTTAACAGGTTCACTCAATTGACCAACTTCTAACTTATACGCAGCATCCTCAAATTCTTTCACCATCATACCAGGTCCAAATTCAGATAGTTCCCCACCTTTTTCTTTAGAACCTGGATCCTCTGAATATTGTTTAGCCAATGCCGCGAAATCTTCGCCACTATTTAATTTTTCTTTAATTTCTTTTGCTGTCTTTTCATCTTTTACTAAAATATGGCTAACTTGAAGCTTTGGCTTATAATGATCTTTAATATCTTTTTCCGTTACGGTTGCTTTAATAGCTTTTTCAAAAGCAAAAGTAAGTTTTAATTTCTCTTTCAACTGATCTTCATTTTTCACACCATTGGATTCCATATATGTATTAAAATTATCGCCCATCTTGTCTTTTAATTCTTTTAGTTGTTTCGTTACCTCTTCATCCGTAACTTTATATTTATCATGTAATACTTTCTCTACTACCATTTCAGATAAATTCTGTTTACCGTAGTTTTCTTTTAATTTTTTGTTAAAATCACTTTCTGAAATGCTTCCTGATTTTGTCGTTACAATATTATCTGATGAACCACATGCAGATAAAGATAACGTCATACCCATTAAAATGCTACCAATTACTAATTTCTTTCTGTTCAAATCTGAATACCTCACTTCATTAAATTCAAATATAACTATGTAAATATAACGTTTTCCTGTGAACTTCACGTGAATTTAATGAAAGTAGAACATTTGCTAATTCTCCATTTAATACATCAATTTTGAAAATTATGGTGATTCGTCCTATATCGCTAATCTCTAAAGCTGCAAAAAGGACTAATATTTTCATTAGTCCTTTTTCACATTTATATAAAATTGAATTTCTCCATCTATAGAGGAAACTCCATATTCAAAACCATGCCTTTCTAAAATACTTTTCACTATCGCTAAACCTAATCCTGTACCTGATTTTTCTTTACTACGAGAAGATTCTAGTACATAAAAAGGCTCCCAAATTTTCTCGATATCCTTAATTTTATCCGTAGGAATGCCATTTTTTATTTGGAAATATATACTTTTATTTCTATCTTCTAATGTAATTATTATGTTTTGATTTGCTGTATATTTTATCGCATTAGAAATTAAATTTTGAAACACCATTCTCATTTTATTTAAATCTGCATAAACGATTGTATTGCCCGCATTACAATTTACTTGCAAGTTAATTTCTTTCGAATCCAGTTCAATCTGATGCTTATCTAATATACTCTGGACCAGTGGTTCAATGGGGAATTCTTCTTTTTGTAAAATATCTCTTTCTAGTTTAGAAAATCGTAATAGTTCTTCAATTAAGTTTGATATTTGATCTGTTTGTTTAATAATTGTATCTACGTAAGTCCCATCATCTAATCCATCTTTAATCCCCATAGAGTATGCTTTTACTAATGCGATCGGTGTCTTTAATTCATGCGTTACATCACCCATAAATCGTTTTAAATGTTCATTACGATCAGTTAAGTCTTGATGTGCTTCATGTAGTTTTTCACTCATGATATTAATACTATTGGCCAACTCTCCTATTTCATCATTCGTTTTCACTTTCGTTCTTTTAAACTGCAAATGTGAAATATCCTGAGCCACATCACTTAACTCTTTCAGTGGTGTCGTTATTATTTTTGAAAGTATCCACACAAGTAAAATAATAAGAAGGAGCGAGAAACATAGGATATATAAGTAAAATGTATTTAACGTATTTATAATTTCATTTGAATTCGCAATGGAAGTCCCAATTAAAATTATCGTATCATCTTTCGCAATATATTTAGCAAAAAAACTCGCTTTTACCTTTCCTTGATCGTACAGTTTATTCGATTGCCCTTCCGTCTTCACTTTCATAACTTCGTCTTTCGTAATCCAAAGCTTATTTAACGTTACTTTCTTTTTCGTAAGTTGCATGCGTAACGCGTCGTTCATAGCATCTTCTGACTGATTAATTGGCGTATACGCAATTGTAACATTATTTTCACTTTCAATTGTATGAATAACATCTTCTAAATCATTGACTGGCGCATTTTGTATTTGAGTTGTAAATTCATTTAAGTTTTCACGTGTTTTATAAATATTATATTTCGGCAGGAGAAAGTTAATTAATAATAAAGAAATTGTAAATATAAGAATAACGGTTAAAGAAATGCTGAGAAATAGCTTTTTCCCAAGTTTATTCACTTTGTTCCTCCAAACTATAACCCAGCCCACGATGCGTTTTAATAATATCTTCTCCAATTTTTTTACGCAGCCTTCTTACATGTGTATCAACCGTTCTCTCTTCTCCAAAATAGTCAAATCCCCATACAATGTCTAACAATTTTTTACGAGTTAAAATAGTTCCTTTATGATTTAAAAAGCATTTTATTAATTCGAGCTCTGTTTTTGTAATTTCTAACTCTATATCATTTTTATATACTTTATTTTTGGCGAAATTTATCTTTACATCTTGTACTTGAATAATATCATCGTGCTGAATAAGTTTTTTCGCTCGCGTAATTAGTACTCCTGGATGAAATGGTTTTTTCACGTACTCATCTGCCCCACTTTGAAGCGCTGCTAATTCATCTTCGCTTTCACTTTTCGCCGTAAGCATTAATACTTTCACGCTTGAATTCTTTTTTATTTCCTGACAGACAGTAATACCACTATGTTTTGGCATCATCCAATCCAAAATAGCTAAATCAATTTTTTCATCATAAAATATTTGAAGTGCTTCCTCTCCGTCTTTTGCTAAAAAAACTTCGAATCCTTCTTTTTCAAAATAAGCTTTTAAAATCCTTAACATATCTTGTTCGTCATCTGCAATTAATACTTTCATATTTTTTCCTCCATTGCTTTTAAACAAAAACCAATTGTATCATACAACATCTTTGTTACATGAATGTGACAGAAAAATATTTAAAGCTTTTGAGGGGATAGTAATGGTGAGGTGTTGTACTATGATAAAAAAAATCGGGGTCATTTCTCTTCTTCTATTTCTATTATCAACAAATGCGTTCGCAAATACAAATCAACAAATTGAAGTATTTGATTGTCAAAAAGAAATGGTCATTCAAAAACAATCTTTAGATCCAGTAATCCAAAAAGAAGCAGTTCAATACGCTAAAGCAATAACTGGTCCATTTAAAAACTTAAATGTCGTTCCAAAAGATGGCTATATGATAAAAATCCCTTTATCTAAGCCGGTTTCTATTACTAATCAATGGTTACACACTACAATAGACGAAGTACTTATACTGCTCCCACTAAATGAAAAGCCTTATATTATGCTTTATGATGATGAAAATAATCCGCATTTTTATTATGTAAAAGGTAAACCAGGATTATTATTGAAACACATGAAGGTTAAGTTATAATGTAAGAAAGATCCCACAAATATGATTTGCGGGATCTTTCTTTATCAATTAACAATTTGATTTTCATTTAAAAAATGAATAACCTGTCTTTTATGATGGTTATCATGATCTACAAATTCTTTAATAATATATATAAGAGAATATGGCGTTCCGGTATGAGGACAATGTGATACTCCATTGGCCGTTAAAGGTTTCTTTAGATTTCCAGCAGATAGTAATCTAAGTTCTTTTACGAGTAACTCTCTTTTAGATTTTGCTTCTTCAAGAAGTTTCATCTTAGATATACCGGATTTGGCATAACTAGATGCTAGTTTATTATATGTATCAAAATCAGGGAACTCCATTCCCTTCCCATCTCTCACTGATGATAATGTCTCACGTAATAGATAGTCATCCCAGTTCATAATATGAGATATTATTTCGCCAATAGTCCATTTCCCCTCTGATATTGGTGCCACCCACAATTCCTCTTTCATACCTTTCAATGTATTTATCCAAATTGAATATTCATTGAAATCATTAATAATTTTATTTTCTCCCATCATCCAATTCTCCATTCTAATATTAGATTCTTATAAATTATAACATCAATCTACACGAAACAGAACAAAAGTTCTACTGGAGAAGTAAACAATAATTCACTATATCCTTTTATATAAGTTCAAATAATGGCTCACTCCCATATATTTTGTCCCTTTCAGAAATCCACTCGAAGTATAAAATTTGTCACCCTGTACTGTATCTGTATTTAAAACAACAATATTAAAATGTTTTTTCGCATCGTTTATAATTCTCGCTAATAATAACCTCCCTAATCCTTTCCTTCGGTATTTTTTTGCAATATAAAATCTCCTTATCCTACCAATCTTATTGTTTATTGTATATGGATCCTCATTTAACCCTCCTATTCCAATTAACTTTTCCCCTTGAAAAATCCCATATAAGCATTCACCAGTTTTATTAAACGTGTTTATTTTATTTTCATATTCACTTATTAGTTTTATTAGGAAATAAAATCCTTCGTCTTTGCTTTCCTGAACAAGATAATCGTGTTCGTATATCATTAAATCTTCAATTTGTTGAATATGTATATCTTTCAAGTAAATCTCCCCTTACTATGAAAATACATAAAAATGCTCTAGAATTTTTGATTCTGAGCATTTTTATGATTGTTATCTTATTCAATTCGTAGTATGTGTATTCTTCACTTTAGATATAAATCGATAATATAGTTGTTTAATTCTTATTTAACTAAAGCATCTGTTTGTTTAAGTGTATACATTCACATTTATATTTTCTCTCAAATATACTATCAGTTTATATATTCCCCATTCTTCTCTAACAGGTTCAAGATAAATTGTAATTTGTTAATCAATATGTTTGTGTAACCACTGTTCAAATATTTTTAACTGTTCTTCAGTATGAAGGTAATGTTCACCCGTCTCCATAACTTCTAATTCACAACAATGTTTTTTTGTAAAATAGTTAATAGTTTCAAATTCGCACAGTTCATCCTTAGCTCCGTACATAATATATGTATCTGTATTCCATGTACTAATAGGATGCTCTTTTACATAGCATAAATAATCCCAATATAACTTTTGACCAATAGGTGTCTCTATAGTCATTTCTTTTTGTAAAAGCTCCGGTGTTACATTAAACCATTTCATCATATTTTCTATAATTCGTTCCATATTAACTACTGGTGATAAAAATAATGCCTTTTCTATCACATCATTTTGAAAAGCTAAAAGGCTAAAATATGCTCCCATACTACATGCAAACACGTTTATTTCTTTCCAATGTTCTTTTGCGTAGTTCATAATTATAGATAATTCATTAACACAAAACTGTACTTTACAAGGAGTGTTATCATTCTTTCTTTCTCCATGCTCAGGTAAATCAAAGCTTAATACTTGATAACCTTTTCGATCGGCTTCTTCAGCTAATATTTGAATAACTGCATCTTCCTTATTTGACATATTTCCATGTACTGCAATAAAAATTTTTTCACTCTTATCTCCCCACAAAACCGCAGGAATATTACTAATTTTAAAATTATTTTTAAGCATATTCCCCTCCATAAAATAAGACATATAGGACTCGAAAAAAATTCACACACTTTATTTATCTCTGTACAGCAGGCAGTATCCGCTTTAAATCTATTAAATCATCTATTACTATATCAGCCTGAGCAAGTTCCTCTTCTTGCGCAAAATCAAAATTGCATCCAATTGCAAGTAAACTGTTGTCTTTCGCTGCATTTATATCAGATAGCCGGTCACCGACTACCGCTGCCTCTTTTATATCATATTTGTTCATAATACTTTTAACTAAGTCACCTTTATTTAGCGATTGTATTTGTTCAATACTAAACGTTTCAGTCACCCACTTGTCTAAAGCATAATACGTTACGATTGCTCGTAAATATTCTTTCAAACCATTACTAGCAATGTAAATTGAACAATTATTTTCTTTTATATATGTAAATATTTCTTTTACATTTGGATATAAAGCGCCTTTTCCGCTTTTTATGTTTTCAATTAGTCTATCTAAAAAATATGCATCTGTTTGTTCTCTTATTTCAATAGAATGTTCCGGTAATAAAGCTTCCCAAACTTTCGGTAGCGGCACACCCATAATTTCACGGTATTTTTCAATCGGTGTTACCGTATCCCATAATTGAAGTGATCTTAAGTGATCAAAAGTATCATCTAACGATAATTCTAAAATTTTATCTGTTTGAAATAATGTTCCATCCATATCAAAAATTAATGCTTGTAACATTCTTATCTCTCCTTTTGGACTATAGTTTTACCAGATATATTTTTAAGAATCTCAATAATAATTTCTGAGCAATAATTTGCAGCAGTTTTCGCGAAATCATCATAAGAAACTTGAGCTTCATCATCTGCACTGTCAGAAATACATCGTATAACAAGAAACGGTATATCATTTATGTAGGCAACATGTCCAATTGCTGCACCTTCCATTTCTGTACAATGAGGTGCGTATTCGTCTATTAATTTTGCCTTTAACTTTGAATCTTCAACAAAACATTCACCACTTACAATTCTTCCTTCGTGAGCTTGAATATTTGAACTATTACTGTTACATGCTTTACGTGCTAACTCTATCAATTCCTTACTTGCAATAAACTCCTCTTGAAACGGGAATAATTTTTTCATTTGATTTTTACTTACATCATGATGGGTAACATTCGTTGAAATAACTACATCACCAACTTTTACATCTGGATGTAATCCACCAGCAACGCCCGTATTGATGATAGAGTCTACATTAAATTTATGAATTAATGTTTGCGCACATGCAGCTGCATTTACTTTCCCTACACCAGAACGTGCAATAATTACTTCTGTTCCCATGAATTCTCCAATATAAAATGGCATTCCCGCTATTGTCTGTTCTTCTTGTATTACTAGCTTTTCTAAAAGTAAATCTATTTCAATTTGCATTGCTCCGATAATGCCGGTTCTGTTCATGTATGTAGTCCCCTTTATTAATTAATCCCTTTAATCCTCTCTGACATAACCGACAATAAAAATTTCGGAAGTACAAGTTGTCTCTTTAATCTTTTCGGCTGTGAGAGTAACCTATACAGCCATTCAGTTCCAGTATCCCTCATTATTTTCGGTGCTCTTTTTACAGTACCAGATATTATATCAATCATTCCTCCGATACCAATAGATAGCGGAACGTTTAATGTTTGTATGTTTTCATAAATGAACTCTTCTTGTTTTGGTGAACCTAGTCCTACAAGTAATAAATGCGGTTTGAATTGCTTAATTTTCATTTTTATTTCTTCTATTTCTTCACCATTTACAAATCCATGCTGTCCTTTAAATTGTGCTCCTGGGAACTGCTCATTTAATTTTTCTAATGCCTTTTTATTACTTTCTGGCGCAGCTCCAAAAAGAAAGACACGATATTCATTGTCGTTACAATATTTTATTAAATCGTGAGTTAAATCCGCCCCAGTAACACGTTCTTTCAAAGTTCCTTTTAATATTTTCGAGCCAATTATGACACCAATCCCATCCGCTGTTATTAAATCCGCAGATAGTAACATCTTTTTAAACTCCTTTGATTTTTCCGTATTTTCCTTTGCAGACATAACAATTTCAGGATTTGCAGTTACTACAAACCTTGGTTTCTCTTGTTGTTCATATAACCAACCTTTTAATAAACTTATAGCTTTTGCATATTCTAAAGTTGAAAAAGGTATACCTTTTATAAATTGCTGATCCACTGTACTCTCCCCTTATATAAGCTGCAAATATTCATCAATGTCTTTAGAAATTTGAATAAAAGCTTTATTCCAAAATTCATAATTTCTTATATCTATTTCAAAATGTTTTTTCATAAGCTCCTCTACTGAAGCCTTTCCTGTTTCTCGTAAGAACTCTTTATATTTCGAATGAAAAGTACTTTTACCTTCTTGAGCTATTTCTAATAAGCTAAAACTTACTAAATATCCAAACGTGTATGGATAATTGTAAAAAGGAACATCTGCTATATAAAATTGAATATATTTCATCCATACAAACGGCTGGTATTCACTTAAAGCATTTCCATAAGCTTCTTTTTGTGCAATTATAGATAATTTCTCAATTTCATCAGCACTTAAAGGACCCTCTTTACATTTTTCATAAAATGTTTTTTCAAACTGATACGATGCTCGTATTGCCATTACATAATTAAAACTATTTCTTATTTTCCAGCTAAGTAATGACTTTTTCGTATCTTTACTATCCGTTGTTTCAATTAGATAATTTAAGAGTACCGTTTCAAAGAAAATAGATGCTGATTCAGCCGTACTCATTGGCAAATAATCATCTAAAAAAGATGTAGATTGTTCAAAACTCATATTATAAAAATGCCAAGCATGTCCTAATTCATGAGCGAGCACTCTTACACTATTTATACTCCCATCATAACGAATGGAAATTCGCGATTCTTTCTCACTGAAAAATGGAGCACAAAACCCGCCTGGTGGTTTATTCTCTCTCGGTTCAGCATCTACCCAACCACTTTCTATCGCATTACGTGCAAATTCTGCTAATTCTTCATCAATATTCTTCCATGCATCATAAACGTTTTGTATTGCTACTGAAAAAGGAATCATGACCTCATTACTTTCCTTTACTGTCATAAGTTCATGCCATGTAATCGAAGCTTTCCCTTTCTTATACACGTTTAAAGCACTTACTAATTTATCAAGGTTTTCTTCTGTCGCATTCCACATTTGGAATAATACAGTTTCTGAAATGCCATTCGCATGAAAAGATTGTGTTAAAATCTCTCTATCTTCTATTTCATCACTCTTTGCATTACGCAATCTCCCTACTTGATTTAATACAGTAGCAAAGATTTCTTTTTCCTTATGTAAAGCACATGTTAATGAATCGAATACTTCTAATCTTTCCTTTTCATTATCACTATTCATTGCAATAGTATTTGCTTGTCCAAAGGATAATAGTTTATTATTGTGCTCTATTTCTATCCTATCCCGTAATTGTATGTACATATTTTCCCACGCATTAAGTTCATCTTTTATTAACTTAGTATTATCTGAAGTTTCCACTTCATTATGTTTTATTACTTGCTGTAATTCACTTTTTAGTTCCTTCACTTTCACGGTCAATTTAGTAAGGTCAGATGGAACACTTTCTTCAACCGATCGACAGTACAAATAGTATTCTGCTTTTTCAATAACTTGTATAAGCTTTGAAAGAATCTCTACATCTTTTGTTACAAAATATTGCTCTTTCAACTCCAAAATCGGAAATAGAATATCCTCATTCAAATACAAGCGATTTAAATCCCATCTAGCACTTTCTTGCATTTTTATAGCCACCTCCTATTTTTACAAATAGTTACAGATATTTCTCCACACACAATTATATATGAAATGGAAAAATTTTGATATATTCAAATATTTAAATTCCTATAAATATATTCTTATTTATACTCTTTTCTTCTACCATTAAGTATCATTACACATATAAAAAATAATCCCTCTACAAGATTGCATTTGATATAGGAAAACTTCAAAGATTTTATCTTCATCAATACCATATCGACCGATTATCACAGATTAAAAAATAAAAAAGGATTGATCAAAAGATCAATCCTTTACTCTACTTCATTTAAGAAAAATAACGTTATAACGCCAGGTCCTGTATGTGCACCGATTGCTGCACCAATTGTATTTACGATAAATACTTCACAGCCAAATCTTTCCGTAATTAATGATTTTAATGCTTCCGCTGTTTCTAAATCGTCACCGTGAGTCATACCGATTGTTTGACCTTTAAGGTCTTTACCACGTTCTTCCATAATATCAACAATACGGCTTAATACTTTCTTTTTCCCTCGTACCTTTTCAAGTGGTACAAGTTTTCCTTCTTCCACGTTTAAGATCGGTTTAATGTTTAGTAAACCACCGATAAATCCTGCGACTTTACTTAAACGTCCACCTCTCACTAAGTACTGTAAGTCAGCTACAGTGAAGATATGTTCCATATGGCTCATTAGAAAATCAACACGCTTTAAAATATCTTCTTTTGATGCGCCGTCTTTTGCCATTTTAGCAGCTTCTAAAACGACAAGACCTTGACCAAGCGAAGCACATTTCGTATCAATAATTTCTAAATCTAAGTTAGCATATGTTTCTTTTACTTCCTCTTTAATGACAACTGATGATTGATATGTACCAGACAGTTCAGATGAAAAAGCTAAATATATACAAGGATTACCGTCTTTTGCATAAGAAACAAATTTTTCTTGGAACGTTTCAAGTGAAGGCAATGACGTTCTATAAACAGCGCCTTCTCTCATTTTTTGCAATAATGTAACTGACTCTAATGTTACTCCATCTAAATACTCTGTTTCTGCTTCATCATATACACGGAGTGGAATTAAATCAATATCATATGCTTGCAGCAATTCTACTGGTAAATCCGCCGCACTATCCGTAATGATTTTAACACCCATTTTTAAACCTCTATTCTGTTATAAATATAAAATAATAAAATAAAAATAGTACTTTTAAATTATATACGTAAAACTTAAATGAAGAAAGGAAAACACTTTATATTGTATGCACTATTCTTCAAAACTTGAACTGTTAATGAAAATGATTCTATTTTAAACACCTTTTTCTTATTATTTTTCTAAAACACGAATAATTTTATAAGTATTTTGTATCATTATATTTTAATTCTTTATCTTAATATAATCTTTTCAAATTCATACTGTTTAAAATTGAAAAGCCAAATCCAATAAAGGAAATGGCTTTTACATTTTCATAAAATAACCAAACTTTATTTTCCATCAAATTGTTTGTTTACATTCATACTTTGGTGATGTTGAATATTAGTCCAGTTATGATAAATATTTATAGCCTGTACTATAATTAAAACAGTGAATATTCACCTGTAAGAATCACTAGATAAAAACAAGTTAAACATTTTATAAAATATTTAATTTTACTAGTAAAGCTAATAAAATTTGGAGAAGAATTTGAACATTTACTGCTATGTCTGTATCCGTAGTCGTAACTGTAACATTTCTAGAATTTCTAATAACAGTTTCTTGTTTATTAATTTGTTTAATAGATGATTTTTGAAACAATTCTTGTGCTACACGGTCAGCTTTTTCACTATCTGCTATAGAAATACTTATTATAACCACGATAGCTGCTTGTAATGCTGCTTGAATAGATAAAGCAGCTTTTGTATCTGTAGTAGTAACTTCTACATCTGCTGAATCTACAATTGTAATAGATTCTTCAGAAATTTGATACGTTTTACTTTCTTGCGCAGCTGCTTCTGAAACGCTAGCATTTTTAAAAGATGGATGAGGATTCGAGGAATCTAATGCACTCCACTTTTTATTTTCATCTGAATGACATGTTTTGTCCATGCGTTCACCCCCTTTCAATCTAAATAATTATTAACTTGTGATTGTATTTCAGAAACAATACTTTTAATTTGCTGCTTTTTTTCTGGTGATAAATTTTTTAATTTTTCTTCATTTATCCCATGCCTATTAAAAATATCTGAGAGTAAAAGGTCTATAATTATATTCTTTTGATCCTTATCAAACTTAAAGGAAGAAAATTTGTTTAAATCATCCATTTACAATATTCACTCCAATCAATTTTCTATAAAAATTTTAAATATCTACGAGCATTATATGTAATGAAATAAAAATTGCTTGGACAAGTAACTTAATCTTCTATTTTCACTTCTTTTTGCTAATAAAATCAAAAGCTGACTTCTAATAAGAAGACAGCTTTCCTTCACTTCACATAAATATAAGTTTCATTACTGTTAAATCATGTATTTTATCTTTATTTGTAGTTTTCCACACTTGCTTTACCATTAATCTTGAATATTAATTCAGTCATAATAAAAAGTCCAAGCTTGTACCACGTATTACAACAAAAAACATTTACTTAGATTGAAAACTTATAGCTAAATATCAATAGGATAGACACTTTATAAAATGTTTAGTTTAACTAATAAAGCTAATAAAATTTGAAGGAGAATTTGAATATTCACTGCAATATCTGTATCAGTAGTTGTTACGGTTACGTTTCTAGAATTTTTAATAAATGTTTTTTGTCTATTAATTTGTTTAATAGCTGATTTTTGAAATAATTCTTGTGTTATTTTATCTGCCTTTTCACTATCTGCTATAGAAATACTTACTACAACTACGATAGCTGCTTGTAATGCCGCTTGGATAGATAGCGCAGCTTTTGTATCTGTAGTAGTAACTTGTACATCTGCTGAATCAACTATTTCAATATATTCCTCAGAAATTTGATCGATTTCATCTGTTTGTATAGCTTCCTCTAAAAAATTTGCATTTTTACTAAACGAATAATCATTTAATGATTCGCAATCTTCTTTTTTCGGATCGCAATCTTCTTTTTTCGGATCGCAATCCTCTTTTTTTAGCTCACAATCCTCTTTTTTTGGCTCACAATCCTCTTTTTTTGGCTCAGGAACTCGTTTTTTCGGCTCAAACTCCCGGTTTAATGGATCCCGATTTTTCTTTCGTCTACAAACTTCACATTCACACATAAAATCACCCCTTTTAGTCTTAAAAATTAGCAATATTAAAATATTGACTAACTAATAGCATTTTATGTATTTTTTAAAAATTTGTTTGGACAAGTAACTTAATCTTCTACTTCTTTTTCTAATAAAAAAAGCTGCCTTCTAATAAGAAGACAACTTTCTTTGTGACTACTCTAGAATAGATTTCATACAATATAATTGTTCCTTCCTTATAACCTGAGTTCGTCACTTTAGTTATAAAAATGTGGGTATATCCTATACCTTTTTTAGGGACCATCCATAATTTATTTCATAAAAAGTGCTTTGTTTTACTGAAAGGTGGTTGCGGAAACAACCGCCTTTTTATTCGGAACAAAATAAAACTTTTATATAAAAGCCCCATACTTAAATATACTAAACTTCATATAATATATTGCATCCTTTCTTTTTAGAATAAGTAGTCGTTTACTGAAGGGCACTTTTCGAAGTGCTCTTATCTTTAATCCCCCTCTTTTTCAGGAAGAGTTTTTTTACTAAACCCTAATATGATTTGTATCACTAAGGCTAGGGATTACGACATTTCCTTAATAACTTCAATGAATATAGTAGCTACTAATTAAAATACCCCTATGATCTTCTCTACACTTAAACCATCGTGCATTACCGAACACATGAATTAATTTTTATTTTGACTATGTAACACTAAATTCACAAGATTATTATCCTATGTTTGATGAAGCCATCATTTCAATGCCAGCAACCCCACACTTTTAACTAATAACTTAAACAAATGGGCTACCTCAAGGTTCCTTTGATATAGTATGTTATGTTCTATATAATGAAGAGAGCGCTAGTATTCCGAAGGAGGATATATATGAGTATTCAATTGGCCACATCTAACGATTTAAAATGGATTAATAGTCAATATGACTCAATAGGATTTGTACGAAGTGATTTAAAGAGAGATAAAGTTGCAATTATTACATATAACAACGAGTATGCAGGTGTTGGCCGATTAGTCCAAATAGATGAAGATACTTTAGAAATGGGCGGGATTTTTATTCTGCCTCAATTTAGAGGGCTTCAATTAGCTGGTGAGCTTGTTTCATTTTTAGTAGAAACTGCGAAAAAATCACAAATACAAAATGTATATTGTCTTCCTTTTGAGGAATTAGAAAACTTTTATAAGAAATATGGATATACTGAAGTCGATACTACGACAGAAGCAGTCCATCCAATTATTCTAAAAAAATATAATTGGTGTTTGGAGAACTACGATAAACACGTTCTACTATTTAAATTGTAAATGTAATAAAGTGAAACTTTAATCAGTGGGAGTTTTAATCAAATCTCTCACCAATCGGGCTTTGATTAAAACTCTATGTTCCGTCAATACTATAGATAATATGATTGTATTTCTCCATTCCCCCTTGGAGAGGAGCAGTTGGCTTTTGCTAGCTGCTCTTTTATTTTTTCAAAAAGTCACATAAATATCTTTAATTCCAAACATTCAAAAGATAAAATATGATATGATTGTTATGAAGATATTTACCAACTAATAAATGCGCCCTAGACTTACGTACTAGGGCGCATTTATTTTTTAGTATGTAACTCCTTCACTCATCTATTATCCACAAAATAAGTATCATATGCCTTATCAAATTCATATCCTAACTTTTCTGCTAGTTTAGCAGATGTAGTATTCGCTGCGTCCCAGTTTGGATACTTTCCATTTTCTAAGCAATCCAATATAAGAGCTGCACTTACTACAGTTGCCAAGCCCTCTCTTCTATGATTGTGATCAGTCGCAACTTCAATTTCAATCCCATCATTATAAATACTATACGAGGATGCACCGCATACAACTTCTCCGTTATATAAAATGCTATAACCTATACCACGGTTTATATAATCTTCTACCGAATGAAATTGACTTGTGAAATCTTCAGATATCTTATGTAATGTAGGGCTATTTGCGATATGCTCGTCTATTCTTCTTAACTCATATTCTTTTGGAAGTGCTGATATAAAAGATTTTAATTTTGAACGATTAAAAACTTCTGGATTTCGTTTGAATTTATAACGTAAAAACTTATCTATTTTTCTTTCATGGAATGTTTCTAAGCGTTGTTTCCACTCTTCACTATTCACGATAACTAAAATTCTTTCTGGAATATTACGTAATAACTCTTCTGTTTCTTTCGTATTTGGGTCTCCAGCGTAAAATGTAAAAATCCCTACCGTAACTTGTGCTACTTTTGGATTTTCAAGATCATTTACCCAAGCAGTACCCATATGCCCTTGTAAATAAGAAAGTAAAACAACGTTATTGAAATCCTCAAACATAGAAACTAGTTTTTTTCTTGTATGTATATTCGCTTCATATATCATTTACATTCCCGCCTTCTTTAGAATCAACTACTCTTAACATTTTCATGAGCGCTCCATAATTCGTATTCATATACATACCCACCTGTTCATCATAAAAGCAATTGACTATTAAATTAAAACTTTGAATATTTATAAAATATCAGTAAACATAAAATGATTATAACATCTACTAACTATGAAATGATCAACATATAAAATAAGTCAACAATAAATATATTTCTTACCCGTTAACAAACGGTTTGAAGGACCAACATAATTAATTATGTAACAACCCTCAACAATAGTTTGAGGGTGCATTTAAATACATGTGTTATAACTCATTTTTATAAATAAAAGATTCCGTCTCACCGTTCTTATATACTTTAGTCAATTTAACAACTGATTTGTACGTGTTAACGTCATCCTCTATCATTTTTTTCATCTCTTCTATTTCGGCATCACCAGTTCCGCCCTCTATTTTTAAACAGTTCGAAATGGAAAGGTATCCGCTTGATGCCAATATAAAAATAAAAATCGTATCAGGAAAATTAATAAATAATAATCCGTAGTTTAAAGGGTCTCCAGCTAGATGTGATAAAAGTAATCGAAAACCTACCAGTTCAGGTACTTGAACAAAATCTCTAGAAACTTTCGCCTCACCTACTATAGTAATTTGCTTTACTACATTCCCGAGATCATCTGTAAATTCAGTACATCTAGGTGGATTAATTGTTGTTGCTTGGAAAGACACATTTAATTCAGGATTGTTAAAATCGAAAAAGATTGTACTCCCCTCCGTTAAACAATGCGGGCAAACATTTCCTAGCAAGCTAAAGTCCTCTTCAATATATTTAACTTTTGTTTTGCAACTACATACTTTCCCTATTCGAATTGCATCAATCTTTGAACAATCGACAAATATAACCTCATTGTCTTCTTGTACGAATGATACGATACCTGTTTTCTTATTAAATGAAAGAAAATAAGATACAGCAATTTCGTTTCCTGCTATTATGATACTTTCAACTTTTGTATACGGTTCTAGACTCTGTAAAAACTCACATATACTATTTTGGCAACACCCACAATCACGTTTCGGTTCACACCCCACTTACACTCCATCCCTTCTCTATATAGAATTGCTACTACATATATATGAGAAGAAAATAAGAAAAGCTTGGACAATATAACGTTAACGTAGCAATATCGTTACCTAATCGTACATTTATATGGAAATCACACCATTTTTGAGTAAGGACACATAAATTTTACTATAAATACATATAACAATTTCATCTTTCATGAAAAAAACGTTATAATAAGGTGTAGCCTCTACGATTACGTTATAAAGGAGATTAAAACAATGGCTAAAATTAAAGTATACCAAGCAAAAGAGGAAAATATGGAAGCAGTAAAAAACATCATTGATGTTGAGGAACAAAACCCAACTGCTGAAAACTTACAAAATCTATACGCATGTGTATTAGATACTGAAGATATGGCATTGCCTGAATCATACATTGAAGAAGATATCTTAATTGATTCTATTGAAGTTATGGTTAACGCTTCTCAAAGCAAAGTAAGAGACTTAGGTGCTTACGATGTAATCGAAGTTCAAAACAAAGGTAAGAAAACACAAATTTTACTATTAGCAGACGAAGAATACGAAATTATCGAAGGCTAATCTAAATCCGTACATACGAAAAAGCTCCTTTCCAATTAGAAAGGAGCTTTTTCATTACGCTTTTGATGTTTCACTCTTTTTATTCGTTTGTTGTTTCTTAATTACCATGCGCTCATTTCCCATAAAGAAAATGAATATGAATGCTAATCCAGCTGGTACCAATGCCCACATGAATGTTTGAACAATTGAACTAGAAAGAGCGTCAATAATCTTATCTAATATTTGCGGAGGGATTTGAGATCTTGCCGATTCTGATAGAATAGCTCTTGAATCCCCTAAAGCGTTTGTATTCATTCCCCCGCTCATCCCTTTAAATGCTTCTTCTAATTGATCTTGGAAACCTGTTCTTTGGATCATTCCGAAGATTGTAATGCCTAGTGTCATTCCTAACGAACGAATGAAGTTACTCATTGAAGTCGCAGACCCGCGCTGTTCCATACCGAAGTTGTGAATAGCTGCCATACTTAGTACAGAGAATGAGAAACCGACTCCAAATCCGATAATAATCATATAAACTGTTAATAATACACGACTTGTTTCTGGTGTTAACGTGCTTAATAAGAATAGTCCAATTAGCATAATAACCGCAGAAATAATCATAATGTTTCGGTAGCTAAGTTTAGTTGTTAAAAATCCGCCTAACTGCGCTGTTACGACTGATCCTAACATCATCGGTAAAAGTAATAATCCTGAGTTTGTTGCGGTACCACCGTATACACCTTGAATAAATAACGGAATGTACACAGTTGCTGACATAAATGCAGCACCGTAACATAAAGCAATAATTGTACTCATTCCGAATAAGCGCTGCTTAAACATCTCAAATGAAATAATTGGTTCTTCTACTTTTCGTTCAATAAAAATGAATGCGATGATTAAAATAGCGAATCCACCAAATAAGCTTAAAATAAAGCTAGAATCCCAATCATATTTTTGTCCGCCTAGTTCAAGCGCAAACATTAAAGAAACTACTGCACCAACTAAAGTAATTGCACCAAACCAATCAATCTTTTGCTTCCTATGAACGCGTGATTCTTTATAAAAGAATGTAATAAAAATAAGTGCTAAAATGCCAAGTGGTAAGTTAATATAAAATACCCAGTGCCAGCTAATGTAGTCGGTAATATATGCGCCAAGTAATGGCCCGAAAATACTAGATAATCCAAATACCGCTCCGAATAAACCACCCATTTTCCCGCGTTTTTCAGGTGGGAAAATATCAAAAACGATAGTAAACGCGATTGGCACTAATGCCCCGCCGCCAATACCTTGAATGGCACGATAAATACCTAACTGTGTAATATTTTCAGCAGTACCACAAAGTGCCGAACCAATCATAAAGACAATTAAACCGAAAATAAAGAATCTCTTTCTACCATACATATCTGATAGCTTACCGAAAATCGGCATGCCTGCCATTTCTGCGACCATATAGGCAGAAACGACCCATACAAAGTTTTCGAGGCCTCCTAAGTCACCAACGATTGTTCCCATCGCCGTTACGACAATGGTATTATCCATCGATGCCATTAAAATACCTAGCAATAAGCCCGCCACAACAAAGCCGAGCTTATTATTCTTCTCAACCATATCTCTTGCTCTCCCTCATACTACTTATATTTGTTTATGTTCTTTTACGACTGCATTACCTTTTTGATTAAAACTAGTATGATATTCTACAACACTAATTTCACATCCAGGACCAATTGTGACGTTGTTCCCTCTTACAACTTCAGCAATCGTATGTTCTAAATAGATATCATCTCCTTCAACAATCGAAGTTTGGAGGTTTCCAGCATGACTAGTAAAAGGAATAAATCTCGTTTTTTTACGAACAGTAATCTTTTTGCCACCAATTTCTCTTACCTTACTGCCTTCATAACGAAGTGAGATTTGAATATTTTCAGCATTAAGTAATCCAGCACTTTCAAGACCACCAGTTAATGATAAATCTTCTACTTCAATATCTCCTTTTACATTTAAAGCACCTTTTACATCTACGAAATCACCTGAAAACTTTCCTGCAATATCTATCATACCTCTAACTTTTGTTTTTTCAATATGAGCATCACCATGAATTTGTGTATTACCATATACTTTTACATATTCCGCATCTACATTTCCTTGTACTTCGTTATCTCCATATACGACATAATTTTTCACTTTCACATTACCGCGTACATCACTCGTTCCGTACGTTTTAAACTCATTGCAACTCATATCATTCGTAATTGTTCCTTCACCGCGAATCTTCACTTTATTATAATCTCCGCCTGCTGAATTACCAGAACCATTTACTGTGAGACTATGTGGATGTTCCATATTGATTTCTCCCTTCCGTTAAACTTGCTTAATTTCTTTTACATTTGCATTTTTATCAACAGTAAGAACACCGGTATATTCAATCAGTTCAATCTCACAGTTTGCTCCTACTGTAACATTGTTTCCTCTTACCGTTCTTATGTGAGCATAATCAATATCGATATTGTCACCTTCTAATAGTTCAGCTTCTAACTGCAAGCCAAATACTGTTTTAAATAGCCTACTAAATGTACCTGATCTATGTCTTACTTTAATCGTTTGACCACCAATTTCTTTCGCTTGACATGTACCGTGAATATTTATATTAATTTCATCTGCGCTTAATAAACCACCGATTGTAAATTGTCCTTCTGAAGAAAAAGTATCCACTTCACAATTACCGTCAATTGTAGCTTGACCATTGACTTTAAATTCTTCACCAGTGACATTTCCACCTATCGTACCTTTTCCTGCAATTTTCAAACTGTTTGCTTTTACATTTTGCGTAATTGTTGCTTTTCCATCAATTCGCATCGTTTCAGCATGAACTGTGCCATCAACTTTACCAGATCCGCTAATTCGTGCACTGCTACTTTTCAAATCGCCAGTAACTGCACCGTAACCGTTACATTCAAATTGCTCACATTCAACATTTCCATTCACAGTTCCTTTTCCGTTTAATTGCACTTTATGAAACTCGCCACCATTCGATGAACCGTAACCATTTATAATCAAATTATCTGTACGCATACTTTCTCCTCCACTACAACAATTTAGTTTTTAATGCTTCGGTATATTTCATAATCGCTTCGCGTAAAACGATTTTGGTGCCTTTTTCAAAAATTAAATCGTCCACGTTTGAAACTAATAAACATGTAGAAATACCTAACTTTCGGACAATGATTAAGTCACAAGTTTTATGTTTCATTGCTTCATAATTTTCACGTAAAACTTGCAAGACCATTTTTCCTTCTTCTAAACTAATCTCTCCTGATTGTAGTAATTCTTCTAACATGTACACATAAAGAATGTCTACAAATTGAAACTCTGCTGTTTTATTCGTTTGTTCTATGAAAAATTGTAAAACTGGTTCTGATGCAATCCCCTTGCGTAAAATCTCTTCCTTTGTTAAAAGAATTTCTCTCACACTCGGTGAAAACATGTTCGCTAGTTCATCAAGTGATAAATCCTCTTTCATCGTTTGGATTTTATCGATACGCTCTAATATCTTTTCTTTCGGAAAAAATGTCTCTTGACCTGTAAACGTTGATTTTCGTACAAACCAATCTTCCGGAATTAAATTTTTTCTTTTCCACCTATATAACTGTCCGTATGAAATACCAGTTAGTTCTAATAAATCTTTTTTTGAAATTAAATCTGTACTCAACTGTATAACACTCCTTCCTGATAACAATGTAACATAACACTGTTACGCTGTAAATAGACTTTTATCACAAGTAGCGTAACAATGTGTAAAACAAACCTATTCTCACATACAAAAAGGCTCTTACACATCTTATGAAAATGTGCAAAAGCCCTTATATATCAAGATTTAAACCAAATATTATAAAAATCAATCCAACCTTGTGAATTAATCATTATATTTTGAACTTTTTCATGTGTACTTACCTCTTGTTTATTACGATATAAAGGAATAATATGAATTTGACGTAACAAAGTATCCTCGATATCGCGTAACAGTGTAACTCTTTTCTCTAATTCTTCTTGTCTAAAATAAGGAGACAACTTTTCATGAAAGTCCATGCTGCTTTGTCCATGAATAAAACTATTTTTTGTAAGAAACATATATAATAAACTATCTTCTATTCGTTCACTTATTGTGGCACTATCATGCATCATATCGGCCTTTTGTATCGTACTTACTTCCAATAGCTCTTCTATCTCAAGAAAATTATTTTCTACACGAATCCCGTACTTCGCACACTCTTTTTGTATCCATTGTGCATCTTCAACATGATCTCGTCCTGTAAATGTGTAGAGTTGTAGCACTTCACTATGATAAGTACTCCTTTTAATTAAACTTTCGATATCTTCGTCAATATCTACTATGCTTTCATTTGCTAATATTAGTTTCTTTGCCACTTCTCCACGTTCTCCGCCGAGTTCTTGAACGATTGTATAACCATGAATGATTTGATATAACGCTTTCCGAAATAACGCATCTTGCATTGGTCCTTCTTTCGTAAGATTACATGTTATATATGTCACGTTCGACTCAAGCCGGGACAATTCTTTATTATGTTTTTCTTTATCTTTATACTGCGCCTTTACTAAAACATCGTATGTACTTACACCTTGTTCTACATTCCACAACTCAATACGATCTAAAAAAGGTCTTTCACGAAAATATAAAGGATGTCCT
This sequence comes from Bacillus sp. LH1, assembly GCF_057924895.1. Taxonomy (NCBI): domain Bacteria; kingdom Bacillati; phylum Bacillota; class Bacilli; order Caryophanales; family Bacillaceae; genus Bacillus; species Bacillus sp. LH1. Next base: position 2,782,042 of record NZ_CM175007.1, read on the forward strand.
TCTAAAATGAACAGATTTTCATTACTTTTATATAATTGAAAAGGCCCTGTTCCAATTAACCCTCCTGCTTCATCTTCATTCACGATAGAACACTGTTCTGCACTTAGCATATGTAAAAACATTCGATTTTCCGTATGTAATTGAATTTCGAAAACGTAGTCATCCACTGAACGGATATTTTCAACGTGTTGTAACATCCATGCGTGTGCATTATTTTCCAGCTTCATAAATCGATTCAACGAGTATATAACATCATGTGCAGTAAGTTGTTTTCCATTATGAAAGTGAACTCCTTTTCGTAAGTAAAACGTCCATATTTTTTCAGCGTCATTATATTCCCAGTGAAATGCAAGTCTTGGCTCTATAATGTTTGTATTACCGTCTACATACACGAGTGTGTCGAATATATGTTTTACCATATGGCATTCCGAACGCATTGTAGCGTATACAGGATCTAATGTGATATCTAAATTCATTTGTACTTGCAACCGGAGTACATCTCTTCTCCCTTCAGATGTCATTTCAACCTTATGACCAAATATTGAATCCACCCAGGAGTGATATTCTCCCTTTACCGATGGAAAATGTGAGCTATAGCGTTCCACAAATATGCTTCCGCTTTTCACATCCCCTTTTTTCGTTATTTCTTTTCCTCTATCTAAAATTAAAGACATCGGGTGCTTTTGAAATATTAACTTAGAACGATTTCCTCTGCCGCGACCTGGAAACCACTTAATCCAATTTAACTCATCTAATTTTTTTATAATTAATTTACTATTACGCTCTGTACAAAATAGTGTTCTAGATATATTTTGCACTGTTACTTCCAATCGTTCTCCCTCTTTTTTCCCTTTTCCATAAGCAATCCATAGTTCAATGTATTGATCTAAAATAAACATCATACTCCCCCTAAAAGGTGAAAAATACTCCCTATTGTTTCTACCCTTTTTCCAACTCTCCTTTCATCTTATCATTTCAATATAGAAAGGAGGAATTAATATTGAATTATCTCTTACTTCGTTACAATAAACCTATTTTCATTAGACTGTGCGGTGAATTATTAACCCGAACGACTGAATCTATGTTAGCTCTCATTATGATTATTTACGTCAATAAAATGTTAAACGGCAATGTAATAATAACTATGCTGATTTTCGGACTGCAGCCACTTTCAGACATTTTATTTACACTTATTGCTGGAGGAATTACTGATAAATATGGCCGAAAAAAGATTATGTTACTCGGATTATTACTACAAGGTGTTGCAATCGGTAGTTTCGTTTTCGCTCAATCCGTTTTTATATTTGCACTGTTATATGTTATTAATGGTATTGGCCGTTCCTTATACATTCCAGCTCAGCGTGCACAAATTGCTGATTTAACAAAACAAGAGCAGCAAGCAGAGATTTTTGCTCTCCTACAAACGATGGGAGCAATCGGATCCGTAGTCGGCCCTTTAATCGGTGCAAGTTTTTATAATACTCACCCAGAATATTTATTTATCGTGCAAAGTGTAACTCTTACGATATATGCTGTTGTTGTTTGGACCCAGCTCCCAGAAACTGTTCCACCTATAAGTAAGTCGAAACAAACAGTTGAGGCAAGTTCACCAAAGCAATTTGTTTTTAAACATTACGCCATATTCGGTCTTATGGTTTCTACACTTCCTATTAGCTTTTTTTATGCACAAACTGAGACGAATTATCGTATTTTTGCAGAACATGTATTTCCTAATCTCGTATTCATACTCGCATTTATTTCAACATGCAAAGCCATTTTGGAAATCATTCTACAAATCTTCCTCGTAAAATGGTCTGAACGATTTTCTATGGCGAAAATCATCCTTATTTCTTACGCCTGCTATACAATAGCTGCAGTTGGCTTTAGTTATTCAACGACGATATTGTCGTTATTCTTCACCTTACTCTTTTTAGTCATTGGAGAAAGTATTGCTCTAAACCATTTATTACGATTCGTTTCAGAAATTGCACCTCATGATAAACGTGGTTTATATTTTTCAATTTACGGTATACACTGGGATATATCTCGAACGTGTGGACCAGTTATTGGCGCAGTTATATTAAGTAAGTTAAATGGAAGTATGCTGTTTTATATTTGTGCTAGCTTCTTATTAGTTGGAGGTATTGTTCAAGCGCTATTTGTTCAAAGTTTGGAACGTAAAAAAATCGTGAACCATCCTACACATAATTTATAGGTTACTACTTTTTCAGTAGATCAACATTTCTTATTGGATAAATGCTAAAAAATAAAAGTGAAGTATTTCGCATATGAAAGTATGTTTTATATGACAGGAGACATTCCTTGTTTACAACTAAAAACACCTCACTTCAAGAAAGTGAGGTGTTTTTGAAATCACTTAATTTCTTATCCTGCCATTTTATTAATACTATCCTCTGGCGAAAATACGGAAATATGATCGACCTTACCAGTCGATTTTGGAATGACAAATTTCAATTCATACTGGTTATTTACTTTGTATACATATATTTTATCTTCACCATTCTCTTTAACTGAAGATGGTTTTCCTAATGCTTTTTCAATTTCTTGTAATGTAATCAATTTTAGTTCCGCATGATATGAGCGTACATCAAAAACTTGTGACCCTTTATTAAATCCGAAAACAACATTTTTATTTGTAAAAGTTGCGTACATTCCATTCCCTGTATATTCGGTTTTATTTGCTTTCCCCCACGCTTTTTCAATTTCTTCAATATCCCCTGTATGGGCTCCAAATGGCACATTAGGTACCTTTCCTTCTTTTGCTAGTTCAAACAAATCTTTAACGTGGTTAATTGATTTTTGATTAAGTATTCTATCTTTCGAATCTTGCTCAGCTGATGGTTTTGTTGTCTTTTCATTACTTGGTTTTGCTTCAAGATTTTTCTTTTCTTCTGAAGAATTACTTTGTTCATTTTTATGATTTTCCGAGGCTGGATTTGCTTCCTTTTTTTCGTCTGTCCCTTTACATGCTGCTAATGCAAATGTGCATGTAAAAGCAAGAAATAACATAACTATTTTGAAATATACTTTCATCATTTTTACCCCCTATTGTATTTTATTCATTTCGATAATCAACCGGATGCGAAGTATAGTATTAATTAAGGACTTCTAATTCTAAATCGTCACTTTCCCATAATTTAAAAAAACTTGGAATTATATTGTTAATCATCGTATTCATCTCCTTCTTTAAACCTTCTCTTCTCGATGATAATATCCTCTATCTATAACTTAAAACATGCTGTCACAACAGCTCCTTGAAACAAAAAAAACAGTAGGAAGTGATTACTCTTTTCCTACTGGTTGAAATGAAATTAAACGGTAAATCTTAGCTTCTTAAAAAATGTAGCGATAGTGTTTTTTACTGTTTCAAAATTATAAGCAAACGTGTTATCTCCACTTAATGATGAAATACATGTTAAACCTGCAGCTTTAATAAAAGCTTTTACATCTACAAGCATAGAATTAGCCTCCAAGAATTTAATTACAATCATTATAACAGGTGTTTTACGACGCTAACATGAAAGTAATAAATAAATTTCTATTATTAATTTATCCCGCTATTTGCTGGGCAGTAAGATCCCCACCTCAAAATTCAGCGGAAACAAAGAAGTTAGGTGGGGGCCCTGCTGCCCGTAAAAGCTAAATTGGTGAGGGCTGATAATCAGTGGGAATGAACAAAACCCCCACTGATTAAAATTTCACCTTATTTAGCTTACAGTACACCATTTCAATGTCATATAAAAAAGCTGCCCAAAAAGAGCAGCTTCAAATATGTATATTACACTTCAATTGATTTACCATCTTCAACAATATGATAAAGTAAATGCGCTAAATGATGAATTGGACCGTATTCTTCCTCTTCCTCATCTGTTTCGCCTTGGAATTCAAGATCGTTTAAGTATAGTGCTAAAAATTGATAGTATAGTTTTAAATCAAATCCGTAGCATGCAGTTGGTTCTTCATGATCCCCTTCATATTGTAACATTAAGTATTGATCATTTCCTTCTGCATCTTCTGCATCAAAGAATACGAAGAAGCCAACGTTTGTATCTAAATCAAATAAATGACGAGTACCTTTTTCAGTTGCTTTATTGAAGTCCTCTTCACTTAATTTATGTACTGTTGTCGCTTTTGCATTATCTTCTTGATGGAAATTTACTGTAAATGATTTCAATGCTGACACCTCCTGATTGTATAATACTAGCATAACATATAAAAAGGACTGCTTACAAATGTAAACAGTCCTTACATTCATTTTCGCATTGCTCGTAATAAGAAGCTTACGATGAAAATTAAAATGATCGCACCGATTAAAGCTGGAATAATTGCATATCCGCCAATGACTGGACCAAAACTACCAAGTAATTTCGAACCAACCCAAGAACCGATAATACCAGCAATAATATTACCAATTACACCACCAGGTACGTCCTTTCCAGTAATTAAGCTCGCAAGCCATCCTAATATACCACCGACGATTAAAGACCAAATCATATAATAACCTCCTTTACATTTCACCAATCAAAATATAATTAGAAACAATTGCTTACCATTAGTTATGTGACATTTTTCATAAGTTATTCATGTTGTTCAACTTTAAGATTTTTGAGAATAATACACACAGATTAAACCTTTTTTTGAACTAACGATTTATCCGACTTGTTATTACACACATTAAGAACAATCTGGCTTCAATATTGTTCGCATAAACTCTTCTTTAAAAGCTGCATAGTTAAAACCAACAGCAATTCTTTGAATCGGCCGATCATCAAACCTTGTTGGCTCAGCTATTTTTCTAAAGTCTGCTACACTTTGGCCCCTAGTCACATCATTTGTCGTACTAATCCACACTGCCGATTTTTTATATTCGAAAATACTGTCATTTATAAACGAGATAAACGGTAGTAAATCGTGTATAGGACTTCCACCAATACCCGGATATTCTTTTTTATAGAAATTCTCATAATAAAAATCAATCATTGGTTTAATGAGTTTCGCCTGTCCAGTTCCTTGTTTATCTATTATATTCGCCATTTCAGGCGTAATAAGCGCGCCCTGTGTTACATTTAACGGGTATATGCTAGCGTTTTTCGCATATTTCATAACAATATTTGCTGCAATTGGATCACCATAAAAATTCGCTTCAGATACTGGTGTAACATTACCTGGAAATAGGAAAGCGCCGCCCATTATATAATACGAACAAATACGATCCATTATATTTGGATACAATAAAAATAACGTAGCAAGCGTCGTTAGTCTCCCTGTCGCCACAATTATAATATCTTCTGGACAAGGTTCGATTAATTTGATTAATTCACAAAAATTTTCTCGTTTACAAATTCTCATCTCAGGTGGAATAATAGGACCTAAACCGTGATCCCCGTGGATTTCAGGGAAAAACAAAGGCTCTTCAGCTGTCATCGGTCTACTCGCACCTTCAATAATTTTCACTTGTGTAGCATAGTACCTTTCTAAAAAATAAACATTTTCCGTAACGATATCTCGTGATACATTCCCGTACTCAGCAACAATACCTAGAATATCTAATTTACATGTTTTATTTGCATAAATTAACGCTACGGCGTCATCAATACCAAAGTCTCCAAAAAAGATAATTTTCTTATTAACTATTCTCACCCCTCTTAAGCATAATCTACTATTATTATTATGTGAAAAAGACAAGGCGGTGAAACAGCGCAAACTAAAAAAGCCGCCTATTTATTGGCGACTTCAATCTTTTTATAAGACAAATATGCAAGTACATTTTTACTTGAATCGTATTTCGGGTTATTTCCTTTTCTCGGCTCTCTCAAATGTATCTTTTCAAATCCAGGAATGTCCGGCATTTTCTCCATAAATTCAAGCATTTCTTCCTCAGTACCTTCAATGCGTACACGAATCATTATATCTATTCCTCAATTCTCAGTTTCTCTGTACTAAGTATATCGTACTTCAGAAAGACTGCAACACATTTATCTTTTTAATGTTGTACTTTTTTTACATATAAACATAGCCATTTCAGTATAGAACGACTCTACTTTATTATTTTTAAATTGAATATTAAAATATCCCTTCATTTCGTTTGGTGCTTTCATCATACATTCTGTTAATTTTTCACGCTTTTGTAAAGGGACATCCATCATATTACACCACCAGTCAAAATCAAATTTCTTATCAAAAGTAAGACATGACTGCATTTGCAAACCGTTTTTTTCTAATAAAGTAAGCCATTCTGTCTTTTTTAGAGCTCGTTCATGACTTGGGTCTCGCTTTTTTTCTATAAAATTATAAAATGTATCATATTCATTATTTTCTGGCGAAACATTATCTATTAAGATGAATAATCCATTATCCTTCAATGTACGATTTACTTCATAAATAAATTGAGCCGGATTCGTAAAATGATGGGCTGCAATCCGGCATGTGATTGTATCAAAAAAATGGTCTGCAAATGGTAAATCCTCTGCGTTTCCTGCTACAAAAGATACATTTTCATGCCCATTCTGCTTTATAAAAACTTTTGCTTTTTCTAACATCTGTTCTGTTAAATCAAGTGCAACTACTTCTTCAAACATAGGTGCTAACATATTTGCCACATGTCCACCACCAGTAGCAACATCAAGAAGACGATTATTATGACGAGACTCAACTTGTTGAACTACATATTGTAAATCCAGTCCTTTAGCATGTACTTTACTATTTACATATTTATCTGCATTACTGCCAAACTGTTTTTTCACAAGCTCTTCTTTACTCATATTATCATCTTCTTTCTATTGTTATTTACATATACGACTCATATAATTATTACAATTCTCTTCATGTATTTTCAAATCCTCTTTTCATCTCACTTCTCATCACATTCCCTTATAATCAAAATAATATGATTATACGTTATTGCATTAAACAAAAAAGGCTACGGGAACTTTCCCCCTAACCTGACTAAATATTTACTACATTTTTATTTCTTCGTATATATCTATATAATATAAATCCTCTTTCAACTTCATAATAACATCTACTTCGTTATAAGTAGCCTCACGAGCATGTAAACCAAATTGATCCATACCAATCCATATCCACCCAGGTGTAAGATATAAAACATCTATATTAAAATAATCTAACTTAGTAAGCTCCGATGTAATAAATTTATCTTTATTAGCGATTTGTTTATCTATTAAACCATATTCTTTTCCATTTTCAAATAGCGATATAAATTTCCCTACAATCGGATGTTCACGAACAATAAAATGATATTCTTTTTCCTCTATATTTACCACAATCAAACGAGAAACAGATAAATCAAGCCCTGAATTCGACATATTTGTTTATTCACCTCCTTATATAGGCTTCTTAAATATGATAACAAACGAATATTCAAATTAAGTTAATATAATGTAAAAAATAAAAAAGCTGAATTCCCTTTAGAAATCAGCCTTTATAATTCGATCAACTTTATACTTTTACAAATTATTATAATGTTTCTTTTTCCTCATCATTTCCGGAAACTAAACTTCCTATAGCATCCGCTGTTACTTCCACTACAAACTCATAAATACCAGCTACAACTTCTCCAATTATTTCATCCATCTTTTTACCCCCTTATTTTATATAACTATTTGTAGTATAGAAGAAATTGGTAAATACAAACTATCGAAAAAGGTGACATAAACCTTACAGAATTGTAAGCTCTTTCCCCCCTTTGAAACTCGAAGTATTTTTAGCAGACAAATAGGCCATCATAATATGGGACAACTAATAATCCTGTCAAAGGAGGTGTTTAAAATGTACTATGTGAAATTAATTAAAGGTCAATCATTCTATGCTTTTGATCATCGTTTCTTAGTGTCTGAAGAAGAAGAAGTTTCCGAGAAAATTTATAATTACTTACGACGTAATGAATTTTTTGAAGTACGTAAAGAAGAATATTCTGCTTAATTACAAAAAGCATTAAGAAAAATATCATCTTATTTTGATATATTCTTGATGCTTTTATGTGAATTTCTTCTTTTCAATAATTGTTGTTGACTCTATTAAATAATCTAGTATTTGTCCAAGCTAATTCTTAACTATTTTTATATTCTAGTATATGAAAATAGTTAAGAATATGACTCATATCATTGATTACCAAGCTACTCAACCTATTAGTAAAACTGGTGAAACAACTTTTGCAATCCCCTCTTCTCCAAATAAAGCAATTTTAGCAAATTTGAAATTGAGAATTTCAAGTAGAGATTCACGTAATAATCGAGTAGAATTAATCGCTACAATTGGTGTAGAAGGAATAACTGGGACTTCACAAGTTTTATTCCGAATTTTCCGTGATAATATTGAAGTTTTTAATGCACAAGTAGGTATTGAATCTACAGATTCTGAACAATTTTACGTACAAACATTTCAAGCTATAGATCAAAACGTTAGCAGTGGAACACACGAATATTCATTAACTGTAGAAAACCTTACTAGTGGTGCTAGTGCAGAAGTTGTTGGTCCTCTATCTTTTAGCGCTTTAGCTATTGGAAAAGAGCAAAAATGTTGCTAAGTGAATCTAATATTTAATTTTGTACTTGAGAAAAGCGAGGCGTAGTTATACGTTCTTGCTTTTATATATATTCTTACTTTCTATTAGCTTTAATCATAAAATTTTTACGTTTTGATTCACTTATTTCAGCACTTAACACATCAAATTTTTGACAAATCAAAAAGATTGAAATCCACTTATGAAACACGTAATATAGACTCTGACTCTAAAAAAGTTCGTATAAAAACACTACATAAATAAGGAGGTTTTATATACGAGTTTTTCATTTTAAAAGACGGAGAGGTTTTAATGTTATGTGGCGTAATAAAAACGTTTGGATTGTTTTAATTGGGGAGTTTATTGCAGGTCTAGGATTATGGCTTGGTATTCTTGGGAACCTTGAATTTATGCAAAAATATGTCCCTTCTGATTTCATGAAATCAGTTATATTATTTATCGGACTATTAGCCGGTGTTCTAGTTGGACCTATGGCTGGCCGTGTCATCGATCAGTATGAAAAGAAAAAAGTTCTTCTTTACGCTGGGTTTGGTCGAGTTTTAAGTGTTATTTTCATGTTTTTTGCTATTCAATTTGAAAGTATCGCATTTATGATTGCATTTATGGTTGCTCTTCAAATTTCAGCAGCATTTTATTTCCCTGCATTACAATCTGTAATTCCACTCATCGTACGTGAGCATGAGTTATTACAAATGAACGGTGTACATATGAATGTTGGTACAATTGCTCGTATTGCAGGTACTTCACTAGGTGGAATTCTTTTAGTTGTGATGAGTTTACAGTACATGTATGCCTTCTCAATGGCAGCATACGCCTTATTATTCCTCTCGACTTTCTTCCTACAATTCGAAGACAAGAAATCAACAACACCAAGTAAACAAGCTGCAAAAGATAATAGCTTTATGGAAGTATTTCGTATTTTAAAAGGAATTCCTATTGCTTTTACAGCACTTATATTAAGTATCATCCCTCTATTATTTATAGCTGGGTTTAATTTAATGGTTATTAACATTAGCGAAATGCAACATGATCCTACGATTAAAGGGTTCATATATACAATTGAAGGTGTCGCATTTATGATAGGTGCCTTCGTAATTAAACGTCTATCTGATCATTTCAAACCTGAAAAATTACTATATTTCTTTGCAGTTTGTACTGCTTTTGCACATCTGTCATTGTTCTTTAGCGATATAAAATGGATGGCTCTTACATCATTTGGGTTGTTTGGGTTTAGTGTTGGCTGCTTCTTCCCTATTATGTCGACGATTTTCCAAACGAAAGTGGAAAAAAGTTATCACGGTCGCCTCTTCTCATTCCGTAATATGTTTGAGAGGGTTATGTTCCAAATCGTCTTACTTGGCACAGGCTTCTTCTTAGATACAATTGGGTTACAATATATGGTTCTCATCTTCGGAGTCGTTTCATTATTGATTATTTCTATTTCCCTCTCTAAGCAGAAACATTATGAAAAACAGCATTCGCAATCTGCGAATTTATAAAATAAACAAAGAAGTATGGATCTAATATTGGATCCATACTTCTTTGTTTTATAATACGCCTATTTATTACGTTTATTGAAATTACCTAAAGGAGTATCCTCCTTTAATTTCGAATAGATTATAAAAAGTACTCTTTATAAAAGGAGTGGTAAAATGTCTGATGGCATCGAAGTATTTATTGTCCTTCTCTTTGCAATTGCTCTGTTTAGCATCCTAAACTTTTTAGCCATTTCCTTATCTGGACATAGTTTTAAAAAAAGAATCGTGGCAGGTTTCATATTTTTACTACTGACTCCCATTATCTTTTTGACTATCGCAACATTTGCTTCTATATTCGATAAAGCAGGATTTGGCGCAGGTACGTTAGCCTTTATGATCGCAAGCGTATATATATTAAATGGAATAGTGATTCTGCTTTCCTCTTTATTTATGCTCAAAAAAGACATAACATAGGCTATGGTACTAGCATGAATCTGACTTTACACTAGATTCATGCTTATTTAATTTCTCCTAAATTTTTATATGAAATTAAATAATTCTTTAAAAAAATTTAAACTTTATTTATTATAATATCCCTATCGTATTCGCACGTTTATTCAAATTTAAAAGAAAGGAGCACAAAATGAAAAAGGTTCTACTTACAATTCCTATACTAATCATCCTACTTAGTGGATGCAGCAATAACGATATATACGGTTCTTGGGAAGTCGTTGACAATAAAAATGGTGAATGCCCTGTATATTATAAATTTGAAACAGTTGTCAAAAAAGAAAATAAAGAGGAAATTGTGCAAAATTTAGTAGAAATGCAAACAACAAAGAATAAAGACGATTTATATAAAGGCTCATTTGTCAAAAATTCTAATGTATATCACATTGATTATGGTAATTCATTTACATCGGACCAAACTTTAAAAGTTGCCGACGGTACACTAAATGTATACTTTTTGACAGCCGAAAAATTATGCACATATAAAAAGAAATGATTACATTTCAGAGGAGACGCAGAAAATATTTTCTGCGTTATTTCACTTTAGAAATCGGCCACAAAAATAGCCCTTGTTTTCGTATTCTTTTTCATTCAAAACATGAGAAATATACTTAATAAAAACTAGAGAATACCTTAAGTTATATAAAATGAATCCTATAATAGACATTTCAATTAACGCATCTACGCTATTTACATCGATACTTTTCAAAATAGGCTAATCCTTCCTCTAAATTTGTCAATCATTTTAATTTTCATAAAAAAATGATAAAATATAAACATGTGTTTTCAGAATAATTAAAAATGCAGAATGAAAGCACTGTTTTAGGAGGGGTTTTGATGACTTACACGTTAGCAACTAGAATGAAAGCATTCCAATCTTCTATATTTAGTCAATTAGGAGCCTATAAAAAAGAAAAAATTGCAGCAGGTCATAACATGATTGATTTGAGCATCGGAAATCCTGATATGCCGCCCGCTGATTTTGTAAGAGAAACAATGGTACATACAGCGAGTGAGAAAGAGAGCTACGGGTATACATTATCAGGTATTCAAGAATTTCACGAAGCTGTAACTGAATATTACAACAATACTCATAACGTTTTATTAAATGCGGATAAAGAAGTTTTATTATTAATGGGTTCACAAGACGGGCTCGTTCATTTACCTATGGTTTATGCAAATCCAGGTGATATTATATTAGTTCCTGATCCAGGATATACAGCTTATGAAACAGGTATTCAAATGGCTGGTGCAATATCTTACTACATGCCTTTAAAGAAAGAGAATGATTTCTTACCAGAATTAGAAGTCATCCCTGAAGAAATTGCCGATCAAGCGAAGATGATGATTTTAAACTTCCCAGGGAATCCCGTTCCAGCAATGGCTCATGAAGATTTCTTTAAAGAAGTAATCGCATTCGCGAAAAAGCATAATATTATCGTTGTCCATGATTTTGCTTATGCCGAATTTTATTTTGATGGTAATAAGCCAATTAGCTTCCTCTCTGTACCTGGTGCTAAAGAAGTTGGCGTAGAAATCAATTCTTTGTCAAAAAGTTATAGTTTAGCAGGTAGCCGTATTGGATATATGATTGGAAACGAAGAAATTGTTCGTGCACTTACTCAATTTAAATCTAATACCGATTACGGTGTATTTTTACCAATTCAAAAAGCGGCATGTGCTGCACTAAGAAACGGTGCTACGTTTTGTGAGAAAAACCGTGAAATTTATCAAGAACGTAGAGATACACTAATCGATGGATTCCGAACATTTGGCTGGAATGTCGATAAGCCAGCTGGTAGTATGTTTGTCTGGGCAGAAATTCCACAAGGATGGACTTCTCTAGACTTCGCTTATGCATTAATGGATCGTGCGAATGTCGTTGTTACACCTGGTCATGCATTTGGACCTCACGGAGAAGGCTTCGTACGTATTGCACTCGTTCAAGATAAAGAAGTGTTGCAACAAGTTGTTGAAAACATTAGAAATAGCGGCATTTTCGTCCTTGAAAAAGTAAATGAATTAGTTAAAAATTAATTCCGGCTCCCCTGCTTAACTTTAGCAGGGGTATTATTAATTGGAGGTACTTTCATATGCATATTAAAGACACACTTCCCCATCGTTATCCATTTTTAATGATTGATAAAGTAACAAATGTAAAACAAGATGAATTCGTTACAGGATATAAACTCATTACAAATAACGAATGGTTTATAAATGATAGTCACAAACATATGCCTCATATGTTAATTGTAGAAGCACTTGCTCAGCTTAGTGCATTTGTACATACAAGTGATTCTGAAGGACTAGGATTCCTCTCCTCTTTAGATGGAGTTGAATTCCACGGAAAAGCATATCCCGGTGATAAACTTGATTTACATTATGAGCTAACGCGCAATCGCCGAGGTTTTGTTCTTGGTAAAGGTATTGCAACTGTAAACGACCAGCCTATTGTAACTATAGAAAAACTATTAATATATCAAGCAGATTAAAGTGTTCCTTATATCAGTTGGAAATATCTATTCTCAACCGATTAAGTAAATAGGAAAACATATTACGTAGTTAGGAGCAGGAAAATGGGACGTACTATCGGTATCGATGCTGGAGGCACATTAACGAAAATAGCTTATTTTAACAAAAAAAAGCTATTAACTTTTGAAAAATTTTATTCGCATGAACAACATAAAATAATAGATTGGATTAAAAACAACAATGGCATAAAACAAATATGTATTACGGGGGGTAAATCGAAACTATTACAGCAACTGCTTACAGGTTCATATAAAATAATAGAGCTAAGCGAATTTGAAGCTACTCTTGCAGGTGTCCAATTCATATTAAAAGAAGAACAACATACTATAAACAATTTTATTTTAACCAATATCGGTACAGGTACTTCTATCCATTATGTTTATAATGAACAATATATTCGCGCTGGTGGAACCGGAGTTGGCGGTGGGACTATTATGGGACTTTCAAAATTGTTAACAAATATAGATCATTTTGAAGATGTAATCCCTCTAACAAAGGTAGGATCTAGAAAAGAACTAGATATTACGGTTGGAGATATTTATGGTGGTATTCTTTCCCCTATCGATAATAACTTAACTGCTAGTAACTTCGGAAAAGCAGCCATTACAGAATCAAATAATAGTAGCTCCGATATACTAGCTACTGTACAAGGACTTGTTGGTGAAGTCGTTACTGCATTAAGCCTTCAATTCGCTGAAACAAAAAACATTGAACATATTATTTATATTGGTTCGACTTTATGTAATAACGTACAACTTCAACATATTATTAGTAGCTACACCGAATATCAAAATAAAACACCAATCTTTTTACAAGATGGTGGTAATAGCGGTGCAATTGGTGCATTACTTCATGCTACGAAATAAAAAGCTGACTTTTGTCAGCTTTTTAGAAATGGCACTTCAAATTCAATAATTGATTCCCCGTTCTCTCCAATTCGCTCCACGCTTATTCTATCAATCACACAATTTAACTTCCCATGAAAACTAGGAATCTCCTTCACTACTTCAGCAGCTAATTCGGCACTTTCTTTTCTTCCGACTGTTACATGCGGGATGTACGGAATGTCTTCTTTCAAAAATTGTAATAAAGGTCCTGTATATAGAATATTATGTAGTTCCTCTATTTGTTCTTTCCCCTTTTCAACTCGTAAAAACAAATATTCTCTTTCACTTGTAATTTGATTCGTAAATTCAATTTCTATATTCTGTATCGGTTTTGATACATTTATAATATGTAATTTCAGCTCATCATTTGAAATCGAACTTTCAAATGGGAATACAATTGTAATATGCGGTGAAATTAATCCAAATAAAGGATCATGTTTTTGCCTAATGTCCTCGATTTCGCTAATGAACATGTTGTTTAGAAAAAGTAAAATTGTACGCATTTTTATCCCCTCAACTTTTCCTCATTATAATATGTATCATATTCTATGACAGCCTGCCCTTCAACAACTTGTTTTGCTTACCTCTAAAAATAAAAAAACTTCTCAAATGAGAAGTTTTCATATAGCATGATTATTATTTTCCCGCCAAACTTTTCTAAACTTATACTTTGAACTGTTCCACCACCGGGTAAATGATTAACAATTGCAACCACATCTGAATTATTACCAACGTATGTCCCAGTATATTTCTTAAAATCATCTGACCTAACATCATATATATCTTTTATTCTTTCCCCGTTAGAACAAGCCGTAATGAATAAAAAAATTGTTAGCATAACGATTATGTTATGATGCATATATTTCATTTAGCATCCCCCATTTTTATCGATATTTCGTTAATTACAATATTTACTTTCAAATCCCTTTTTAAATATACGCATTTTAATCAAAATTAAAAATTTTCATTTTTTATGTTTACAATTATCCATTAATTGTATATACTTACTAACGTAAGAAAAAAATTCTAAAAGGAGGTCGAAGGAAATGATGAAATTACAATTACATGCATTAACTTTAGCGTTAACTGCACCTGTGTTTTCTGGACAATTAAATATGAATTCGACCACCCTAATGGAGAATTGAAAATCGTAATTTATTTCATTTAATTCATAAATTCGCCACAGGAGGTCGTATACTTTCCTGTGGCTTTTTCACGCCCAGCCATAGGAGAACTGTATCTTCCTGTGGTTTTTTTGCGCGATTTTTTAGTCTCTTACATTATTTTTCTAAGAAAGGAGCAACATTCAATGACTATTAGCGTATTGTTTTTAAGTATTACGATTCAAAGAAATACAATTTCCAAAGATGAAATTCTTCATAATGAGCAAATTGAAAAAGCTATGAATGATGTTAAGGAGCGCCAAGCACTTTACTGTGATCACCTGTAATTCCTTTTCGAAAGGAGGAATTCATTTATGACTTTTCATATTTTCTTTTTTACGACTGTACTTCAAAAACATACTTTATCTGAAACTGAAATCAATCGTAAACAACAGTTAAAACAACTGACTGATAAAATAACTGACATTAAAAGTTCATACTACACTCAAATGTATTAAAAATATATTTTAAAGGGGTAATATATTCATGAAATTTAAAGCATTCTTTTTAACAATCACCATTCAAAAACGTAAGCTTTCACAGAAAGAGATTTTACGTGAACAACACATTCAAAACATTATGGACGAAGTAAAAGAGCGCCAATCTTCTTATTACACTCGTCTTTTCTAAATCACTTATAAAGGGGTAATTATTTTATGAAATTTAAAGTATTCTTTTTAACCATTACCATTCAAAAAAATAAATTTTCCGAGTCTGAAATGCTTCATGAGCGACAAATTAATCAGGCTATGGATTCTGTAAAAGAAAGACAAAGTCATTACTGTAGTCACCTGTAATTTCTTATTACACTCGTTTTTTCTAAATCACTTATAAAGGGGCAATTATTTTATGAAATTTAAAGTATTCTTTTTAACCATTACCATTCAAAAAAATAAATTTTCTGAGTCTGAAATGCTTCATGAACGTCAAATTAATCAGGCTATGAATTCTGTAAAAGAAAGACAAAGTCATTACTGTAGTCATCTGTAATTCCAATTCGAAAGGAGGAATTCACATATGAAGTTTCACCTTTTCTTTTTAACGATTACGATTCAAAAAGAAACAATATCTCAAAATGAATTAAAACAAGAAAGACAATATAAACAAGTTATTAATGAAATTCGAGATCGTAGAAGCAAATACTACACTCACCTTTAATCGTTTAACTATATGGAATTGAAAGGAGTCGATTATGATGTTGATAGCACGCTGTAAGGAAATGATTTGGATAGTTCAGAGGGATTCCACATAGTTTTATAGAGCTTATACCACACAAGTTTATCACTGAATTTGATGTATAAAAAATATATAATAAAATCAAATCAACCCACTTTTAATTATTTATAAACAAAAGAGATACACCACTTAAAAAGCGGTGTATCTTCCTCAGTTTTTACTATTTTCGGTTACTTCTCTTCGTCTTAAACAATCTCACTAAGTTCGAAACAACTGTTTTTGTTACTGCATAAACTGGTACTGCTAAAATCATTCCGATAATTCCCGCAAAGTTACCTACCCCTAAAATTAAAATAATAATTGTTAGTGGATGAATATTTAATTTCGAGCTCATAATACGTGGTGAAATAATATTACTTTCAAACTGTTGTACAATTGTTACGATAATAATTACGTATAAGGCTTGCATCGGAGATACGAACAGTCCTACAATAACAGCTGGTGCTGCCCCGATAAATGGACCTAAGTTAGGAATGATGTTTGTAAATGCTGCGATAATTCCTAAAACGAAAGCGTACGGTAAATCGATAATTAAATAACCGATAAAAGTAAACGCACCTACAAATATACAAACGAGCGCTTGCCCTTGAATATATGCAGATAATGTTTCGTTCGTTTCCTTAATGATACGAAGCCCCTCTTCACGGTAAGACTCTGGTAATAAACTTACCGCTTTTCCTGGAAAGGCATGTCCATCTTTAAACATGTAAAATAAAATGAACGGTACAGTAAATACAACTAATGCAACGTTCGTGATAATACCAAATAAAGCCGTTGCACTCGACGTAATTGTATTTGGTATATCTTTTAAGTATTCAATCGCATTTTTTTCAATTGTTTCAATGGAAACGTAGTTTTGTGTAGATAACCATTCAAACAACCTATGATGTGATAATTCTTGTATGTATACTTTTCCCTCTTTTATGTAGCCTGGCATATTTTTTACTAAGTCCATTAGCTGTTGTGAAATCGTAGGAACAACTACTCCAACGCCAACCGCAGTTAATGTTATGATAAAAAGATATAACAGCAATATCGCTAAATTTCTAGGTACTTTTTTATTCTCCAAAAAGATTAATACAGGATTAAATATGAAGTATAAAAAAAGCGCTATTAAGATTGGGAAAAATAATGTTGATATGAAGATACCAATCGGTTGAAATAAAAATGATATTTTTGTGCAAATAAATATGATTCCTACAACCATTAGCACTTCTAATGTCCAAAAGTGCACTTTTGATTTCAAAAAAACGGCCTCCTTTAAACTAGCACTTCTCTTCATTGTACCAAAATAAGTATGAATTTCACATAATATTTTCCTTTACAATATTCCAAAATACCGATAAATACACTACAATGAGATTACATACAAATTTGCAGGTAAAGGTGATAAAAATGACACAATGCATCATATGCAGAAAAGATACGAAAGAACTTAGTGAACAATATGTCATTCCAGAAATATTATGTGGATATTATTTCACAAACTCAATTTGTGATACTTGTCATGAACAAATGACAACAAATATTGATCGTCCTTTAATTAGGCATAAATTGAGTCAATTTAAGATTGAACAAATGAAAAGACAAATTGATTCCCCACTCTATACGAATGAGCACGGTGAGGAACTTGCGGCTGCTGAGACTGATGTTGTCGAAGTAAGCGACGAAATTCTTTATTCTAATGCATTAATTATGAAACTATGTAAAAAGCACGATATTTCCTTACATAATGAAATTTGGAAAGAGGAACGTGTAACGAAAGTAGCGAGTTCTATTCAACGGGAATTACTATTAGATAACCGTAAATATAAAATGAGTATATTAAAAATGGCTTATACATTCGCTGTACAAGCAGTTGATGGCTACTTTGAAGATCAAGATGCGATTGATATTTCTACCATTCTCTCAAATGCAGATTTCGTGGAACTAAAAGAAAAAAGTATTGTACGTGATTTAAGCAAAAGTTCTTTATGGAATACGTTAAATACAAGTAGTGAAAATCATTACTTTATTTTACTTAGCGATAAAGACGGTCTGTTTTGCTTCATTCGTTTGTTTGACATCTTTGATGTTGTCGTTCATTTATCAGAAAAAAGATTTGACCTTCCATCACCCATTGTCGGTGTAAATAATGTGAATACACAGAAATTTTATGTCCAAAGTTTAAAACAGTATATGGATGGGCTGTTCAAAGAAAAAGCACCTACTATATAATAGATGCCAGAACATACGGTCTCCTTTCTTGATGAAAAGACACTGTGTTATAATGAGTATGAAAAGAACAATACAATCACATAAACCAATTATAAATTGTATATAAATAAAAAAGACTAGTGTGCGGCTACACACTAGTCCATGTAACTTAGCAGATTGGATTGTTCATTTATCCTATTTGTTTCTTACAAACAAAACAACCCACATTCTATAGGCATAGGTGGGTTGTTATTTTTTGAGCTTGTCTATTAAAACGACGACGAACGTTAACAATGCAACGAGAAACAGTCCACCCTGCAGTAGCAACGCTATTTCACTCACGTATTATCACCCCCCTCCTACTCGGAGAAGTGATAATTGAACAACCAACCGCACCTTAAGTTACCCTTTGATTTTACCATATTTTCTAATAATTTACGATGAAAACCCGCAAGCGAATAACTTGCGGATTTTTTATACCCTATTAACAGGCAGTAAACAAAATGAAGCAATAAATAAGTGAAACTTTATTTCTCACTATTTTTTTAATGCATATGCATCAGCAATCATTTCACCAACAATTTTATTTTCTTCTTTCTTCTTGTCTTTCAATAATGGGAATAACAATTCTGCCACTTCATACGCTTCTTCTAAATGCGGATATCCTGATAAAACAAACGTATCAATTCCTAACGATTCATATTCTTTTATCCTTTCTGCTACTGTATGCGGATCGCCTACAAGTGCAGTACCTGCCCCACCTCTTACAAGTCCGATACCAGCCCATAAATTAGGGCTTATCTCTAACGACTCTCTCGTACCTTTATTTAAATGTGTCATCCGTTTTTGACCAACCGAATCATATCTTGCAAATGTCTTTTGAGCAAGCTCAATTGTTTCATTATCCACATATTGAATTAAACGTTCGGCCTCTTCCCATGCTTCTTCTTCTGTCTCTCTTACAATTACGTGTAATCTAATGCCAAATCGGACTGTACGCCCCTTCTCTTCTGCAAGTTTTCTTACTTCTTCTACTTTTTCTTTTACTTGCTCTGGCGGCTCTCCCCACGTTAAATATACATCACTATGTTCAGCTGCTACTTCTTTTCCAGCAGCTGATGATCCTCCGAAATATATAGGAGGATATGGCGTTTGAACTGGTGGGAATACAACTTTACTATCTGTAACTTGAATATGTTTTCCTTCTAAAGAGATCGTTTCACCTTGCAATGTCGATTTCCAAACTTTTAAAAATTCATCCGCTGCTTCATACCTTTCATCATGATTAAGATATAATCCATCTCCTTGTAGTTCAACTGGATCTCCTCCAGCTACTACATTAATAAGCAGTCTCCCATCTGAAATTCTATCAAATGTAGATGCCATCCTCGCTGCAACTGTAGGGGACATTAGTCCTGGTCTTACTGCTACTAAAAATTTTAGTTTTTCTGTTTCAGCAGCAAGAGCTGAAGCTAACACCCAAGGGTCTTCACATCCTTGACCAGTTGGAAGTAAAACACCCGTATATCCTAAATAATCAGCTGCCGCAGCAACTTGCTTATAATAACCATATTCAGCTGCTCTTCCTCGTTTTGTCGTTCCTAAATATCGACCATCTCCATAAGCCGGAATAAACCATAATAATTCCATGCCTTTACACACCCCTTATTTATTTTGAATCGTATACTAACACATTCTATATAAATTACCCCTAATAATTTATATGTTAATTCCCAGTCTCACCTTTAAAATTATCTCGCCATCTTAAAAACTTCGCTTCTAGTAAACGTACTAGAGAGTCAGAAAACTTCCCAACAAATGCAAAGATAATTATGCCGACAAATACGATATCTGTATTTGAAAATTGCCTTGCATCCATAATCATATAACCAATACCTTCTGTAGATCCCATAAGTTCTGCTACTACTAAACTCACCCATGCAACACCTAACGATAACCTTGCTCCTAGTAAAAGGTTAGGCAATGCAGATGGTAAAATGAGTTTCGTAATTAGTTTTCTTTTGCTAAACTCTAACACTCTCGCAACATCAAATAACTTTGAATCCACACCTCTAATACCTAAAAATGCGTTTACGTATAAAGGAAAAAATGCACCATCTGCAATTAATAACACTTTCGATGTTTCACCAAAACCGAACCATAATACGAAAAGTGGCGCAACAGCTAGATGAGGTACAGTTCTTAACATTTGCACAGATGGATCTAAATATTGCTCACTTCTCGTTGAAAATCCAACAATCGTTCCTAAAATGATTCCTAAGCCCCCACCAATAAAGAAACCAGCCGCAGCCCTGAATACACTAATACTTAAATGGCCGAATAACTCTCCTGTTTTAATAAGCTCTTGGAAAGCTAAAAAAATATCTAATGGTGTTGGTAAAACTGTTTTAGAAACAAGGCCGAATACGCCAGCTAACTGCCAAATTATTAATATAATAACCGGTATAGTAATCGCCCTTACTAAAACTTTTACATTTAACTTTCGCACATTCTTAACTCTGTTTTTCTCAATCGTTATACTCGCTGGTTTCATAACAGCTTTCGTATTTTCCACTTTACAAAACCTCTTTTCACTTCGCTTTCAATGCTTTTTCTACGAAAAAATTATCTACAACTTTTTCCGCCTTAATTTCTTTCTTTATAGAACCGAGCTTATATTGAAAATCCGCTGTCTTTTGTTGTTCTGCTATTATTTCCTTCGTTACCGGAACTAAAATTGGTTTGTCGTGATTAAACACTTCTTTTACGATCTCCGCATCTATCTTTTTTACAGAAGTATATACTTTTATTGCTTCATCTAAGTTAGCATCTTGCCATACACGTGCTTTCTCATAAACTTTGAGGAATTTCTCAACTAATTCTGGATGTTCTTTCGCAAATTTTGTTCTCGTAATTAAAAATTCTGGTGAAGAGACATTTAATGTTTCACCGTCTGCAATCACCTTCGCACCTTTATTTAACGTATGTAATGATATGAAAGGGTCCCAAATCGCCCATGCATCTACTGATCCTGATTCGAATGCAGGCTGCGCTTCATCTGGTTGTAATTGAATGACATTTACCTCTTTTGCATCAATCCCTTCTTTATCAAGTGCTCGATACAATAAATTAAAGGCACTACTTCCTTTTGCTACTGCAATTTTTTTACCTTTTAACTCTTTTACACTCGCAATCTTGCTATCTTTTTGAACGAGAATTCCAGTTCCTTTTCTCGCATAACTTGTATTGGCGATTTCGGTAAATCCAATACCTGCTGCTTGCGCTGAAATGACTGGAGAATTCCCTACTTCACCAAAGTCTAATCGGTTTGATGCGATTGCTTCAAAATAAGGAGGTCCACTTTGGAACTCTATCCATTTCACTTTAACTCCTTCTTTTTTAAACTCCTCTTCAAACCACCCCTTTTTCTTTGCTAGTAATAGCGGGCTTAACCCTTGCTGTATACCAATTTGTATTGTTACATCTTCTTTCTTACTACTTGCTGTACTTTTTTCACATCCTAATAAACATACTGATATAGCTAAAGCAAAAGAAAGAATTTTTAATTTTTTATACATATAAAATCACCCTTTTCCTATATACTTGTTTGAATCAACCCTCCATATTCAAACTGCTGTAATACTTTCGTTCGAAGTTGTTGGAACGATTGAGAAGTTTTATTTCGCGGATAAGGCAAATTATTTTCAATCACTTTATGTATTTTCCCTGGTTTTGCACTCATAATGATGATTCGGTTTGAAAGATATATCGCTTCGTCTATATCATGTGTAACGAATATCATTGTTGTTTTCTTCTGCTCCCAAATATTTAGCAATACTTCTTGTAAATGACTTCGAGTAAAAGCATCCAGCGCTCCAAAAGGTTCATCAAGTAATAATACATTTGGATCTCTTAATAACGCTCTCGCTATCGCAACACGTTGTGACATCCCGCCTGAAATTTCTTTCGGATACGATTTTTCAAAGC
This sequence comes from Bacillus sp. LH1, assembly GCF_057924895.1. Taxonomy (NCBI): domain Bacteria; kingdom Bacillati; phylum Bacillota; class Bacilli; order Caryophanales; family Bacillaceae; genus Bacillus; species Bacillus sp. LH1. The sequence continues at coordinate 2,804,594 of NZ_CM175007.1, forward strand.
CATCTAACCGAACGATTTCAACCCATTCTCTCACCTTATCTTTCACATACTTATCTTTTAACGACAAATCTGCCGCTATATTTTCTTCAACTGTTAACCATGGAAAAAGCCTATGTTCTTGAAAAATAAAACCTTGTTTCTTGCTCGTTTTTAAGATAGGCTCCCCGTCAATAACAACTTCACCTTCAAAATCATTATCTAGACCTGCAACAATTTTTAGTAATGTACTTTTTCCGCACCCACTCGGACCAATTACTGTAACAAAATCCCCTTCCTCTAATTGAAAATTAATATTCTCTAGCACTTGAACCATACCAGTTTGTTTCAAAAAATATTTTGATACCCCATCAATTGAAACAGTCATTTCTTCCCCTCCTTAAAATGATTCATATAAATGAACAGATTCAGTATTTGTGCAATAAAAAAACCAAAGGCATTTTATCTGTTGATAAAATGCCTTTGGTTTCTCCAATCAGCAATACGTTATGGAATTAAGTACATATTATACAAATATTTCCGATAAGTCAACTAGGTTTTATTAAAACATACATATGATTTGTTTGAACATTTTACTTTTGTTTATTTAAACGATATCGTTTACTTACTATTTTTTCTGATCTTTAATCCACTGTAACCAATAAGAAAACTCACACGCTAAATGCATTTGATGGGATTTAATTAGACTATTAGGACAAAGGGCTGGGAACTCAACAACTAGACTTACTTCTATCCCTGTATCAGTATCTTTAAATTGATGTCGAACTCCACCAATAGTAGTACCATCTTTCATACGTGCAACACCTGTTGATTGGTATTGATAAGATTTATCTCTCGGTGTTTTCAATCCGGTTTCGTCACCAAAAACAATGAAAAATTGAACTGGAAACGGAGAATTACCAGTAGTTTCGATAACCTCTAATTCATTTTCCCCAAAGGGTCTTAGTACATAGTGATCAGGACAAGCAGATAAATTCACTTTGTTATTTTCACGTGATTGTTCAAGCATCAAACTATCAATTCCATGTATAGCTACTTCTGCTGTAATCCCGTCTAAATAAATACTAGTTTTTGAAAATTTTCGTCTATCGCCAGATAAAAGAGTACAGATACGCATACCTAATGCACTTAATCTAAGTTTTGATTTCAACTTTTCGTACATTTCATTGTATGTATATCGCAACTTTATTTCCGTTAGCTGTTTTATCATGACGTCTGTATCATTTATTTCAAGCTCTTTATGTCCTAATGTATATAATACTTTTTTTATCCGTTCTCTTTTCCATTTTATAAGTTGCTCTTGTGAGATATTATTTCCATCGATAATAATTTTCATAAACTTTCTCCTTCCTTTTGATTGTATCGTAGTGTAGTTAATACTAAATTAACCATTTCATGTTTTGTATCTAGATTCAACTTTACTTCTGAATGAGCAATACTGTTAAGACCGTATAAAATAAATCCAGAAGCTAATAATGAGTTATCAGTATAAAAAATCCCTGTTTTCACTCCCTCTTCAATTACTTGTCTAATTAACGGTTGCATACGTGCGAATAATTTCTGTTCCAGTTGAAAATGTTGTTCCGTCTGAAACGAACTCACATTTTTATAAGGTGCTAACTTTTCAATAAATGTCCAAAATATATCTAGTGAATCTTTCATCTTTTGCATGACAGACCGTTCATTTGAAACAAGTATTTCTTCAATTAACTCCATATTTTTCACAATACAGTCATTTAAAACTTCATCAACAAAATTCTCTTTAGACTTGAAGTAATAATAAAATAAGCCCGTTGCTACACCTGCATGATTCACAACATCTTTTATGCCAAATCCTTTCATACCATTTTTCATATATAGTTCAAAACCAATATCCATTAACTCTTGGCGTCTTACATCTGGTTCTTTTGATATTCTTTTCATACGTCATCTCCTACACTGTTTTCACCACGACTGAATCTGATTCAATCATAAACGACTGAACTTGATTCAGTCAATATTGTTTCATAAATTTAAAATCGATTTAATAACTAAGCGACGAAATTTCTACAAAAAAAGAGTAATCTCAAGAGATATGCTACTAACCTTAGATTGATCAAAAAAGTTAGATCATATAACTTGAGACTACTCATTTCCATTCAAAATATTTATGTAATTAAATTTTATTTCCTCCGCACCCTGGCTGTCTCCAAAACTATTGGTGGAAGCTCTTTTTGAATGATTTCTTTTAATTCATAAAGAGCTTTCTTCACATAACCACCTTCGAAATTTCCTAATGGTTCTGGTAATTCATCCTCATCCAATATGAAGTATTCTCCATTTGGAAGTACCATAATATCGATGATTAAATCTTCAAAGGAAACCACTTCATCTTTTATTTGTGTGTTTTTTACGATATTAAAATAGGAACCTAAATACTTTCCTTTTATATCTCTCCATACGTATAAATTGTACGGACGATCTCTCCAGTAATATGCGATTGTATAACTCCCTTTTGGGATTGTTAACTTAGTATCATTTGCAGTCATTGTAAATGAATACTGCACCTCGTGAAATAAAACGATACTTTGTGATTGCTTTTCAAGTAATAAGCAATTGTGATCTACTATTGTTGAGTTATACCGGATTTTTCTTTCTATAATTTCAATTTTCGATGTAAGTAACTTATTCATTATTTTGTTTCCCCTTATGCTAGTTCTATCCTCAATTATATCTATTTATGTAGTGATAAAGAAGTGTATAGTTTTTTATATAATGATTTATACAAGTACATAATAAAAACTCCTTCTTATTTAGAAAGAGTTTTTCACTATCCATGTTTCATATTTTTTCACTTCTAACGGAAACTCATTTGTTTTCATGCAACTAACAGTACTATTACTCATGTTTTAACTTTTCCTTAACCGCATCATAAAATTTTCGTTCTTCATCAACATTTAAGTAAACACGACTTACTGTTTTAGAAAAGCCGTATAACAACTGCGCTTTCACTGGCTCTTTTAATGTTATTTCAAAAGTAGCAGGTTCTTTTATGAACCCCATAACAGTTGCATCCAATACCTGCTTCCCTTCTTTTGCCGTTAGCAATTCACCCTTGTAGAACGCAATATTATCAATTTGTGTAAATGGCATAACAATTTTCTTTCCTAATCCGATTTGAATGATTACTTGTTCTTCTGTTACGACAAGTGGATTTTTGCGCATCGCTTGTATTTCAGCTATAAAATAAATCATCGCGTATATATTTAAAATAAGTAAAATCCATGCTATTACTGGATTCCACTGATGTAGTAAATAATGAAAACCAATGCTTTCAATTGCTGTTGCGTGAATAATCATGATATACACACCTATAGCACCAGTCTTTTTATGATATGAGTATACAGATTTACCTGTTGGTACTTTTTCACGCCACGATAAAAACGCATAATAGATTAACTTACACTCTGTTAGAATGACATCTATTAACTTACCTCTTTTCATAGTAGTGTCAAACGCTGCATCAATTGCATAAGAAAAGGAATAATTTTCTCTTCTATATTCTTTATATTTTTTTATTATTTTAGGAAGCACTCTAACAATTTTATAGAGAAGGAATAATTCTAGACCTACAAATGCAATTTCAGCCGCAACAATAATATAAGAGATGAATGAAAAAGCTTGTAAATAATCACTTGGAATAATAAATCTTGCAAAAATATAACCAGCTATTACAACAGGAACTATATATGTTAACGAGTATCTTTTTCGAATAATGAAGAAATATGTGATGATTGGAATGACAAACAAGCAATCTAATAATGACCCAAGCACAACTTCTTTCGGCGCAACTGGTACAATTGGAAGGGCATACAATAAATAGTTTGATAGCATAATTAAAGAGACGAGTCCAATCCAAATACCTTTTCGCCTTCGTGATAGTGTAACCTTCATACGTTCACTCCTTTATTTAAAAACCTCATTTAAATGGTCTTTATAAAATGAAATGGCACGTTCAAATTCTTTTACTTCCTCTACTTTCACGACAGTTTCAAGTAATAATTTCATCGCTGATTCGTGATCGTTTACGTTATATTTTGCTAATGATAAAAATACTTTCATCGGAGCGTTCTCTGGAAATTTTTTCACCCCAGCTTCTAATACTGTAATTGCCTTTTCATATTCCCCTATACAACGATATGTACTTCCTAAACCAATATAAGCACCGCAAAGCGATTCGCCATCAAGTCCATTTGCGATTGCCTGCTCATAATACGGAACTGCTTCTGTTTCTAGCCCCATTACATCATGTATCCACGCACACTGATACAGTACTTCTGCATCCTTTGTAAAGTTTGTTAATCCTATAAGCATCTCTTTAGACTGCGCATATTTCTTTTCATTTCTAAGTTTAATAGCTTGCTTTAATAAATGTTCCATAGAATCCACTCCTCACCAATTATTCTGTGTATAGCTCTTGATTGGTATACGCTTCACATTCGTGTAAAAGTAAAATTCCCACCAATTAAAGTTTCGCTTACTTATTACTATGCGGATTCATTCTCATCTAAAAACTTAATTTTAAAAAGCAGTGACACGATTACATAATACCTCTAAGCTTTTGACAATTTCTTTCGCTGTTTCATCTTTCCCATTACACAACTTCCCTTTACCATCCTGTCCAATTACATAATGCACAGCCCCGCGCGAATATAAAGAATGTGGTGAATTCGCAATCATTACATTCGCCCTTGCTTCTTTCATTCTATTTTTTGCTCTTTCAAACAGTTCTTCTTCATTTAAATCACTTTCAAGTTTAAAACCAACAAGTACTGTTTCTGGGTCCCATTCTTTTATTTGTTTTAATACCTTTGGAGCCTTTTGAAAGTGAATAATCGGTGCTATATCACTTGAAATTTTTCCGTTCATATTAAGAACATTACCATCTTGATCACAAATTTTCTCTACAATCCAATCTGATCCAGCCGCTGCCATAATGACTGCATCAACCTTTTCATGTGATATGATACTTTTCATTTTATCTTGTAAATCAACGATTCCTTCAAATGGATGTAATTCTAACCCTCTATGTACATCACTCGGTTTCTCCGCAAAATAACCGTGTAAATATATAACATGTGCCCCTTTAGCTAGAAGTTCTTCTGCGATTATCCTTCCGATTGTACCTTTGGCCATATTCGTATGCCCGCGTACTTGATCCCATTTTTCTAGACAACCACCGCTCGTAATTAATACCTTTTTCCCCTTCATTGTAACCATCCCTTACTAATTTTTCTTACGAAACCATTCTGTTCCAAAGTCAACTATATCACGCTGTTTCATTAGACGACACGTTGCATTCCCTATCTTCCCATTTTTTACAGTTCCTTTTCGCTCAAACTCCACACCAATTTCTACAAACTTCTCAGATTCGTAATCCATTTCAACAAACTCTTTCCACACTCTTTCACCGTTTTCTATAATAGGTGCTCCTACTTGTATTAACTCACATGCACCAGAACGCACCTCGGATAAATGAACAGACGTATTGGAATCATATCCAACACCAATTAATAATACGTACCCGTCTAAATCATATATTTTTCTTAATGGAGATTCTTCTCCAAAGCTCATTGATAACGAATGGTTCATTGTTATTTCTACTGCATGTTTTCCCCATGCAGCAAAACTTCCTAACGGATGATTACTACGTACTACATTCGGATATGTACGAAAACATTCAACTATTTCACCCATTCCCCTTGTTGGGGTTATACGTGAATCAAATGCTGGGACGTTATCTCGGATAATTTGCCACCAGTCTTCCGGTACAGGTGGTCTTGACCAATGTTTCGGATCGGACAAATCCGAAGATTGCGTTGGCATTATTATCGTTCCTTCTTCCGTAACAACTTTCATTAATGCTTCTACTACAGCAACGGCACCACCAGATATCCACCCGATAGAACTTAGTGATGAATGAACGATAATTGTCATTCCTTTTTCGACTCCTAATGCTTTTAAATCTTTTGTTATTGTTTCGATTGTATTTGGAAATTGTGTACTTGCTACTATTTCATTCATTTTCATATTGGTTCCCCCACTAGCCACGTAAATTTAAACTTTTATATAAATATATTATCATATTTTTCTTAATTTTTAACTTAATCATATTCATTACTACAAAAATATGTATATTATTATACTGAAGCCTCAAAACTCTATTAAAATCGTAGATAATGATGAGCGAGAGTTTTTTTGAAATGAAGAAAAATGTAAATCCTATTTTTTCAAACTATACTCCATATGCATATTTTATACTATTTTTCCATGTAACAATGAAGTCTTTCTATCCCTGGATATTTTTCTCCTAAACTTTTAACTTGAAAACCAATTCTTTTATAAAATTCTACCGCCCCATCGTCTGTCTCCGCTTCTATATAAGTCAATTGATATATCCTTACCACTTCTTTAATCATTTGCAGTGCAATTCCTTTTTGACGATAATCTGGAGCCACTGCTATATGACATATGCGTGCTTTAGTTTCTCCGATTATTTCAATACCTAGACAAGCTTTTTCTTCATATTTGTACAAAGTCCCTTTATTACTTTGATAAAATATTACTGCCTTCTTTAAGCTTATTTCATTTGGACCGACGGCATATTGTAGCACATTTAATATTGAATCTTTCTCAATTTGTTTAACACACTGTAAATTCATACTTTCATCCCTTTCTATGAAAAAAGACTAGCTCTTAATAAAAAGAGCTAATCTCATTACGCCGTTATTTTTTCTTCTTTTTTTACAACGACAGCCACATAACTATGAAGTATCATTCCAATAATAACGAGACTCATACCAATCCAAGATAATGATGATGGGATTGGTGCAGATAACCAGATCAACTCTCCTACTAGCGCAAATAAAACTTCACCAGACTGCGTCGCTTCCACTGTTGCTAATTTTTGCGGATCATCTTTCACAAGATCTGTTGCAAAGAAAAATAATACTGTCGCGATTAACCCAGAGCTAACTGCTACAATAAAACATTGAAAAACTTGGCTATTTGACGGTAATCCGCCTGTTGATACTTCGTAACCAGATAATAAAAACCAAAATGGTAAACTTGCTAATGTCATACCGAGTACTCGCTGAAATACATCTAATTCCCCTTTACAAACTTGCATCATTTTTCTATTTCCAAGAGGATATGCAAATGCTGCAATAAGTACAGGAACTACACATAAAACGGTTTCACGAATACCTAATGAAGAAGCATGTTCTACTTGCATGAGAACGACACCGAATAAAATAATGCCCGACATTACTAATTCCTTCATCGGAAGTTTTTTATGTAGTGGATCCACCGCAAAAAATGGTGTTAACAAAATCCCTGCAACGATTGTAATTTGCCATGTTGATGCAACGAGCCAACCTGGTCCGAACGCTCCAGCAAAACTAAGCGGTGCATAAAAGAGACCAAATCCAACGATACTCCACACTAACCATTCTTTCGGATTGTTTTTCATATATTGAAAGAGTTGCTTTAAGTTCCCTCTATACATAACAATAAGTAATAGCATTGGAACCATAAAATAATACCGTAATGATGCACTCCAAATCCAGCTTCCACCTTCTAAGTCCATTGCCCTGTTTAAAACAAAAGTAAAGGCAAAGAAAAATGATGCCAGTATCCCTATAACAATTGCTTTCATTGTAAAACCCCTTGTATTTAATTTTTTATCTCTATGACCTATATTTTAGTATACGCGATGAAAAATCTACATTCAAACTTACATTTCACTTTAGGATGATGAAGGAATTGTAGTAGATTTACATGGGAATAAAGTGCATTGGTATGAAATCGAGGCCATTACATATCAAAACTTTCAAGGGTCAAAATCTACTTTAATCTCGACCCACTATACTCACCATGAAAATATACGCATCCGCTATAAAAGATGGCTACCAACTATTTCACATTCAATTTACTGGTTTTCTATTGAGAAACCAAAAGATTATCATAAAAATTTAATGCTAGCTTGGGAAGAAAAGCGAACGAATAAAAACAAACGCCTCCTTTAATTATTATTTAGGGGCGTTCGTTCATTCAAAAATTAAAGAATATGTAGTTTATATTCTCTGTATAATTTCCTCAATCGACTTATATGAGCTTGATGATACCGATTATGATCTGCTATATGCCATATTCCCCATCTTATTGTCGCGTTTTCCCCTTTTTCATACAAAACTTCCCGCGTTAAATCAGTTTCTGTTAGTTTCATACATTCTTCATAAAACAATTTTTGCACTGCTTCATAATCTTGCATTAACTCTTGCAATGTGTTTTTTCTTAAACTTGGTAATTCTCCTACTTCATTTAACATAGGACCATATTTATTTTCAAATGCTGGCGGAACATCTTCTCCCTTGAAACGATACACCCAATGTAAATCAACAACTGCTAAATGCTGAAGTAACTGCCCAATACTATTTTCATTATTTTCAGACCCTTTATAGGATAGTTCGTTCTCTTCAGTACCTTCGACTAACCTTTGCAATCTATTAAACGTATCAGCAACCGTCGCATACAAAATCGCTACTTGAGGGTCCATTTTACTTTCTAAATGGAGATCTTTCATACAAAACTTCCTCTCTTAAAAGAACAACACCATATGTTCATCATCACTATACACACCATTCATTTTTATAGCCCTTTTTTCAATTCCGTATGTTTTAAATCCCATTGACTCATATAATCGTTTGGCTGGTTCGTTCGTTGACACAACCCCTAAATTCAATTGCTCTAGCTTCATCTCTTTTGCCCTTTCAATTGCTTTACGTATTAAATCACGTGCAAGACCACTTCTTCGATTTTCAGTATCCACATACATTGCAACGATATGTCCTTTATGCTTATATGCGTCTTTTTCTTCTGTTAATAAAGTAACAACCCCAACTAAACGATTTTCATTATTAAAAGCACCAAATGTAAAACTACTGTTGGATGAAAGATTACTAGCAACTCGTTCAAGAGGGTTTTCTTGACGTACTGCTTCTTCATAAGTCGTTATAAATGCTTCTGGATTTACTTGTAGTGCTTGTAAACGCAACTCCCAATATTTTTTTGCATCCGCTTTTGTAAGTAATCGAATCATTTTATTTTCCCCTTTTTAATTTACATAATATTTTTATAGGTTATTATTTTTTTGATTCATACTCTTCTTTTAATATACTGTAACGATAGCGATGAATGAACTTTCCCTGTCTCAATCGATCATTTCTCATTAACCCTTCGCATACAAATCCGGCACTTTCATAACTCTTTTTAGCTTTTGTATTATCTTCATCTACACGTAACCAAATTTTCTCCAATTCAAACTGAGAAAAACCTATTTGTAACATGCTGTTTAGAGCTGCCATTCCAAATCCTTTACCCCAATAGTCTTTATTTCCAATCGCAATTCCTAGTTCAGCATTTTTATTTGTTTTATCAAAATTTTTAAGGTCTACCCATCCAATATGTATACCTGTCTCAGTAACGATTGCCCTTTGTTCATAACCATTTTTTCGGCTTATACAAGCTTCAATCCAGTTTCTCGTATCTCCACGAGTGAACGGAGGATATTGATCTGGTACGACTAAATGCTTTGTTACATCTCTATCTAATGACCATTGATAGCGATCTTCTACATCATCTAGTGTCAATTCTCTTAATTGAACATATGGTACATTCATTTTTTTCTCCTCTCTTTATTTACCAATAGAAAATCCTTCGAACACTCTTCCACCATACTGTTCTAACGTCTTTTCTATAAAATGAATTAATTCATTTTTCCCTCCCGTTTTATAAAAATGATCAAAAGCGGCTACAAATTTGTTTGCATATTGCTCATCATATCTTTTTAGCACTCTAATAAACCATTTTGAACTCCCAAGCCACTTACCATTTACTCTTAATACATATTCATGTACTAAATCGGCTAATAAATTAGCGATAAACAATTCTTCTTCTCTTTTTGTTGCACCAATAAAGTCATCTAAAGTATCCGTAATAAAATATCGCTTCTGCTTAATCGTTTCTTCGGTCCATTTAGCTGGTCCTTTATGTAGTAAATCATTCGCTTCTTTTTTTAATTTCTCAACAATTTCCTGTTCCCCTTTTAAGGCAATCCCTTCTGAAACTAATTGTGGTAACGACGGCCTCCCTCGATCACAATCCATTTTGAAAAAGGTTTTATATGTTTCGAAATTATGAACAAACACCTCAACAGGCCATCCATTACTATAGAAAGATTCTCTATAGCAAGAAGTTAAACTTTGATCGACTATTACAATGTCAAGGTCAGATGTTTTCGTCGCTTCTCCTCGTGCAACGCTTCCGCCGAGTAAAGCTACATCACAATTCGGAAATTGTAATGTAATTATGTTTTGTGCTGCTTCAATTGGTTTCATAACCGATCCTCTTTTCTTATTTCACTTTCTTTTTTTCAGCTCTTTCTCTCGCTTTTTTTATATAGCTTTCTGCATCTGGTGTTTTACATGATGTTGCACCATGATCAACCTCTATTTTTCCAATTTCACTTGCAATTTCAATCGCTTGTCGCTCTAAGTCTTCATTACGAATTCCTATTGCGATTAAAGCACTATTCATCGCTTCTTTTTTTCGATTTTTTTCATTATGTATATTTTCTTTAATCTCTTCTAAGTACGGAGAGAAGAAATCATCATGTAACGTTTTATTTTTAATCGCTATATTTGCTAATAAAGACCAGCCAGCTCTTCCAATCCATTCATCATTAGACTTTGTCCACTCTTCCATTCTTTCTATTGCAATTGGCGAAGTACATATAGATGTCATCAGAACATCCATTAAACAGTAATAATCAACATCCTGAATCCAACTATTAAGCTGTTCTGTCGTTATTTTTTTCGGGTCTAAAATATAAGTTGCTAATGTCATTGCGTCCATATTTTTCGTTTCCCACAATTCAACTGCTAAATCGTGATCTTTTTTTATCTTCTTTTTTAACAATTTTAAATTCGCAAAACTAACTCCAAATAACGGCTCTTTCGCTCCGTGGTTTTTATACGTTTTTCGATTTTGTTCTGTTCCATATTCCTCTAGTTGCCGCATTACTTCCTCAAGTAACATATACCCACCTCTTTATCTTTTATGTTGACTGTATATATGTATGTACGATATATTCTACATTACTTTTTGGTTTTCCTATATTTATTTTTAAAATACGGTATGTGAAATTTTTAAACATTGCACAGCTATACCATTAAAAAACTGTACATGTTAAACATACAGTTTTTTGATGGTATCAATTTTGCGTAGAATAAGATATAAACTACGAAAGAACTTTTAATAAGATGTGTATTTCCAACATGTTTAGAAAACGCTTCAAAATGGTTTACTATCATACTTTTATACCTCCTTCATAAATTATGTTTACTACATTTGTTCTTAGCCAAAATACTTTCTACATTTTAATAACTCTCTCAATAAAAATTTCTTATATAAAAATCCCTACAAACACTGTAGGGATTTATGTCTAAATCATTTTGTTACACTCTATTTCATATGAAAATAGTTTTCTTATTCAGATGCATTCATAAGCACAATTCTCCAACCGTCTGGATCCTCTATTGTGGTTCCTTTCTCTATCCAATACGGGTTTTCAGGTTCTACCTCATGATAGCCCATATTACTTAATCGATTCACTATCTTTTCAATTTCATCTTTAATAGGCATATAAAAAACTAGTAAATTATCTTTTGTCGGTGCCGGACATGGACTTCCATTAACATGTGTAGTAAACTCCAAATGATACTCTTCATCTGGTAAGCCAAACATAACCCCATCATATCCTTCATGATTGTGAAATTCCCCTATACGTTTTAAACCTAATCCTGTTTCATAAAAACTTATCACTTCTTCAAATTTATCTGTTGGTCTTGCAATTCTAAATTGAACCCAATTCTTCATGCAAATCTCCTCCTTTTCATTTTCCAAAGCTTTATAGTAATTAGTATAGGTTACATATATTCCTTTTAACATCCCTCATTAGTGTGAACTTCCTAAGTTGAAAGACCTATTAGTTAATAAACAATAGGACTTTAGTATAAAATTCATATAAAATTAGTTATATAAATATAGAGATGAATTACAAGCTATTACGTATGAAATAGTTCTCCTTGCAGGGCCTTTATATACCGATCAGCAGATCTTTGTACAGCTTTATTCGCATCTTCCACCACACCATGAAATGCATTATATAGTCGACTAAATTGGATATCTTTTACCTTCTCTGCCATATCTCTAACTTTATTCGCTGGTAATGGAATGAGATTGGGATAACTATACATAAAACTTACCCATTTCCGATCCGAAACTACTTGTATAATATCACCTGATAACAAAATACCTTTCCCTTCATTACCGTCTTTCCAATGTATAACAGTTCCACCCTTAAAATGGCCTCCTAAGCGATGCAATGTAAGTTCTTCCGATAATATCAGATGCTCCCCAGACCAAAATTTAATTTGCTTACTCGGACGAACCACCCACTCTTTATCATCTTCATGAATATAAATAGGTACATTGAATGTTTCCGCCCATTTAACTTGTGTAGAGTAATAATGTGGATGAGAAAGTGCTATTGCTTGAATACCACCTAAATCATATATACGTTGTATCGTTTTATCATCTAAATAACTAATGCAATCCCACATAACATTTAGAGTTTTACTTTGTATTAAAAATGCTGTTTGTCCAATCGCAAATTTAGGTTTAGTAGTAATGCTATACAAACCGCTTTCTTCTTTTATTATTTCGTTTTTGTATAAATTGCTATTTTGCATCGTTTCTAATGTTGTCCATGACTGCCCAATTGGATTAACATATTGTCTTTCCTCATTACAAATTTTACAGCGAGAAGGTGCTTCTTCATTTTCGGGATACTGTACTCCACATGTAGTGCAAATATAATTATCCATATTCCCACTCCTTTTTTCATGTAATTGTTTCTTTACCAATATTTTAATAAAAAACAAAAATATTCGAATCAATAATTGGAACGAAAATGAAATGATACGAAAGTATGATTTGGTGATTGAAAGTTTAAATAATAAAGTTTAAATTCATCCTATTTTTCAAAACTGCAATTGATATAAAATCTTGCATACTTTTGAATAAACTTTTTTACACTTGTAAAAAAGTTTTTTTGCATTTCCCTACCTATAATTGCTAATATAGTAGAGTAGAACTTTTATAGAGAGAAGGAAAATTATGCACAATGGAATTCGAATGACAACTTTAGTAAAAAGGGCTATGTTAGTTTGTGCGGGGGTATTATTCACATACGAAGTGGCTTTTGGATCAGTACATACTGCTCTAGCTAGTACAGAGGATGAAGCAAAATCTGTTCAACTTGTAAGTGAGATTCAAACATCTCTTGCTCCGAAAGAAGCTCCAAAACATTATAACGGGCAAGTTAGAAAAGTCGCTTATTTAACATTTGATGACGGTCCTGGAAAATACACAGCTGAGCTTTTAGATATGTTAAAGAAAGAAAATGCAAAAGCAACATTCTTCCTAATTGGTTCAAACGTAAAAGCTTTCCCTGATCTTGTAAAACGCGAAGATGCTGAAGGTCACTACGTTGGGATGCACAGTATGACTCATAACTACAAGAAACTTTACACTGAAGGTCATTACGTAGATGAAATGAAGGAAGACCAAGGCTTAATCGCTGGTGTTTTAGGTAAATCACCAGTATTAACTCGTCCATCTTACGGCTCTATGCCAGGATTAAACGAAGCTCTTCGCAACAAAGTTGTAGAAAATGGCTTAAAAGTTTGGGATTGGACAATTGATTCTTTAGACTGGAAATATAACAAAATGCAAGTTGATGCTGCATCTGCTAAAATTGTAGAAAACGTGTTACATGGTGCTACAAATCCAACAGAAGTTATCCTTATGCATGATATTCATCCACAATCAGTAAAAGCAGTTCCTGGAATTATTAAAGGACTGAAAGAAAAAGGATATGAATTAGAAGCATATAATGAGAACGAACACTTCCCATTAAACTTCTGGCATGATAATCGTATGTAATGAAAAGACTTGATTTCCTTTAGCTGGGAATCAAGTCTTTTTATCATTTTGGGAATTACTCCTCGTATATTCGACTCAAACTCCCCCTTCTCTAATATCAATAAAAATTCAAAATCACATGTTATACTATAATTTAGTTTAAATAAGTAGGTGCCATATGATCGTATATACAGTACAAACTGAAGAAGCATGGAAACAATTTAAGAAACTTGGTTATTTAGAGGGTAATAAAGAATTCATCGATCCAGACGATGTATATTCATATGACTGGATGGTGCGCGTCGCTAAAACAAGATTGCCTCATTACGAAGGTAACTATCCTATTTGGGTCTGGGAAGCAAATAATTACCCAAATCGAAATCATAAAGCTTGGGGTAGAACAAATTCAAAAATGGTAATTTTAACACTAGATGTACCGAAAGAATGGGTACTATGGAGTTATTTTGACTATTGGTGCTGTGCTATGACTGATGGATCAACATATTTACATACAAAAAATAAGTGTACTTTAGATGAATGGTATACATATATGGATAAAGAATACGGGATAATATTTGATTTCGACTATTTATTATCTCATCCTGATTGGTGTCTAGGTAAAGAGGATTCGTTAGAAAAACAAGGTGTTATCGGCAAAATACCCCTTTCCTTCGTGAAAAAAGTAAGACGTTTTCGTGCTAAGACAGATAAGTCTATTAGTAAAATCCGAAGTGATAACTGGGATAATAGAAAAGAAAACCGCATTAAAAAGATGAATCGAAAATTAAGAAAGCGAAACGATAAACAAAAAAGAATACAAAAGCGACTTATACGAAATTAAAACATATATCAAAATACAGTAAGAAATTATAGATTGAATATACAAATTCAATCCTATTTTTTATATTATCAACACTTTAGCACATATTACTCTTAAGGAGTGATGTGTATATGGATTTTCTTTCAGCCGAATATTTGTCCGCCCTACTTGCCATCATTGTAATTGATTTAGTGTTAGCCGGTGATAATGCCATTGTAATTGGATTAGCAGCAAGAAGATTACCGAAAGATCAGCAAAAGAAAGTTATTATATGGGGAACTATCGGGGCAATCGCAATTAGAGCCCTCGCTACCTTAGTTGTTGTTTGGTTGTTAAAAATACCAGGTCTACTTCTAATTGGTGGTGTACTCCTTATATGGATTGCTTATAAATTAATTGCTGAAGGCAAAGATCATGATATTAAGGCCGAAGAAGGATTTTGGTCTGCTATTAAAACCATTATTATTGCTGATGCGTTAATGGGCATCGATAATGTACTCGCTGTTGCAGGAGCTGCCCATGGTAACTTTTCTTTAGTAATCATCGGATTATTAGTGTCTATTCCAGTAGTCGTATGGGGCAGTACATTGATTTTAAAATGGGTAGATCGTTTTCCTGTCATCATTACGATTGGAGCAGCCGTTTTAGCTTATACTGCCGCGAAAATGATTGTAGATGAGAAATGGTTCGCTGGATTTTTCGAAAGTAACCCTTTCGTTAAATGGGCATTTATCATTATTATCATCATCGGTGTAGTTTTCTTCGGAAAGGCTAAACAAAAAGCAACAGCTGGCTCTGTCTCATAATGATGGTATATTTACAAATAAAAGGCGCTATTCATATGAATAGCGCCTTTTATTATTTATTTAGCTTCCCCTTCCGGAGTCGTTTTTACCTTCGTTTTGTTTTTATCGCGGTTGTTATAGTTATACTTCGAACGATCTACTGGAGTGAATCCTTCCGGTGTGTAGAATCGTAATAAGTCACCATTCACTACTTGGTCAGAGTATTTTAGTGAGTTTTGAACCATTTGTTCATTTTTCTTTATTTCATCTGTAAATTCTACAGGTTTTCCAGTAGTTGTATCATAGTATTTGCCGTTTAGTGCAGTAACTGTTGGGCTTACGTAGTTACCGTTACGGAACGCAACGACTTGTTTATGATCTGGTGATAATAAATCAGAGCCGAATTGAACATAATTCTTTGTATCTGTACCTAGTAAGTGTAATAGCGTTGGAAGAACGTCAATTTCACCACCGTATTGATGTTGTACGCCACCTTTCACTCCTGGTACACGAACGATTAATGGTACACGTTGTAACTGTGCATTTTCAAATGAGTTCATTTCTTTACCCATTACTTTTGACATTGCTGCGTTATGATTATCTGAAATACCGTAATGGTCTCCGTACATAACAATAATTGAGTTATCATATAAACCAGATTGTTTCAAGTAATCGATGAAGCCTTTTACAGATTCATCTAAATAGCGTGCTGTTTGGAAGTACGTATCTACTGATGAATCACCTGTTGTTGCTGGTTCAATCGTTGCTTCTGCCTTATCGATTGGATAAGGGAAATGGTTCGATAACGTAATAAACTTCGTATAGAACGGTTGTTTCAACGTTTGTAATAACGGAATAGATTCATTAAAGAACGGTTTATCTTTTAACCCGTAGTTTACTACGTCTTTTTCATTCATATCGTAGTATGACGCATCAAAGAATTTATTAAAACCAAATGATTTATAAATATCGTCACGGTTCCAGAATGTTTTGTAGTTACCGTGGAATACTGCTGATGTGTATCCTTGTTGTCCTAAAATAGCTGGTGCTGATTGATACGTATTATGAGATTTCGTTGTAAAGACAGAACCTTGCGGTAAACCAAACATTGAATTCTCTAACATAAACTCCGCATCAGATGTTTTCCCTTGTCCTGTTTGATGGAAGAAGTTATCAAAATAAAGTGTATTCGCATCTTTTGTAAATGAGTTTAAGAACGGTGTAACTTCTTGACCATTTAATTTGTAATCAATTAAGAAGTTTTGGAATGACTCTAAATGAATGTAAATTACGTTCATTCCCTTTCCTTTACCGAAATACTCAGGATTTGGACTTGCATAAGTTGATGTTAAATAATTTCGTACTTCTGTCATATTATCGCCATCAGCTAATGCTCGTTCTGTCGATGCTTTCGCACTTTGAATTCCATCATAAATTGTGTAGTTGTATGCACCTAAATATTTCACAATATAATTACGGTCAAACGTTCTTGTTAATAATTCAGGACGGTCAGACTCTGCAAGACCTAAGTTAACACTGAATAATAAAATACCTGCTACAAATACTAGAGATAATTTATGCTTCGCAACACGAATTGGTTTTGGATTTGCAAATTTTGTTGCGACTAACACAATTAATATAATCGTGTCTAAGAAGTATAATGGATCATAAAGATGTAGCAACGCAAGAATACTACCACCTAAATCTCCAAAGTTATTCGTTTGTGTTAATGTCGGGAACGTAATAAAGTCACTGAAAAAGCGATAGTATACTACGTTTGCGTATAAAAGAATCGACAATAACAAATTAATGATAATTAACCAAATATAAGATCGTTTCCCTTTTGCAAATAATGCAAGTCCTAAAAATAGAACTGCTGAACTAAGCGGGTTAAAAAACAGCAAGAATTTTTGAATTGTGTTTGAAATTCCTAAATTGAATTCCGTTACATAAGCTGCATATGTTTTGAGCCACAATAAAATAACGGCAAACAGAAAGAATCCAAAATGATTGCTTAACACGCTTTTGCTCTTTAATAAGAACTGTTTCATTTCTCCACCTCTTTTGATCATCCAAGGCTTATTTTTTTATAAGTCTGTCTCTCTATTCAAATTTTCTTCTTCAAATAGATTATCTTTATTTAACTATATGAAGAATATTAGTAATTATAATTTGAAGCTAGTATTTATTCAACTATTTCTTTCTAGACATTTTGACCTTGGTTTCTATTTAACAAAATAAATTTGTAACATTTCCTGTTTTCCCCCAAGATTCATCCACTAATTATGACACCCCATACTATATACCTTTATAAACTCATTCGCAAACTATTCTATCTCCAAATTTGGTACATATTTCACATGACAAAATAATACGATTTGATTATATTACTCCACTTACATTTCCCTTCTTCAACTAACTCTTTAAATCTTAAAGTCATTACATCCCTTCATACATGAAAAAATTCTCCTGTTCATTAATATTATATTTGAATAATTATTCATTTGACCGACCAGCGATGTTACGTTTTCTCGACAAAAAAACTCGCTCTAAAAAGAGCGAGTTTTTTCATTATATATTATTGACCTTTGTACATTGCATCTACTTGTTTTTGAAGTTCCTCATTTTCTAAGAACTCATCATAAGTAGCCTCTTTATCGATTACGCCGTTTGGTGTTACTTCGATAATGCGGTTTGCAATTGTTTGCACGAACTGATGGTCATGAGATGTGAATAAGATTGTACCTTTGAATGCAATTAAACCGTTATTTAATGCTGTGATTGACTCAAGGTCTAAGTGGTTCGTTGGATCGTCAAGTGTGATTACGTTCGCACCACTTAACATCATTTTAGATAACATACAACGAACTTTTTCGCCTCCAGATAATACAGAAACGTTCTTCTTAACTTCTTCACCTGAGAATAACATACGGCCTAAGAAACCACGTAAGAAGCTTTCAGACTCATCTTGTGGAGAGAATTGACGTAACCATTCAACTAAGTTGTAATCACTGTTCTCAAAGTACTTAGAGTTATCTCTTGGGAAGTAAGATTGAGAGGTTGTAACACCCCATTTGAATGAACCGCTATCCGGCTCCATTTCACCCATAAGAATTTTAAATAATGTTGTCATCGCAATATCGTTACGGCCGATAAATGCAACTTTATCACCTTTATTTAAAGTGAAGTACACATTATCTAACACTTTTTCACCATCAATTGTTTTAGAAAGACCTTCAACAGTTAATAAGTCATTTCCTACTTCACGCTCAGGTGTGAAGCCAACGAATGGGTAACGACGTGATGACGGTCTAATATCATCTAATGTAATTTTGTCTAATAATTTTTTACGAGAAGTTGCTTGTTTCGCTTTAGAAGCGTTTGAACTAAAGCGTGCAATGAAGTTTTGTAACTCTTTTACTTTCTCTTCTTTTTTCTTATTAGCATCTTGTGTTAATTTTAAAGCTAATTGGCTTGACTCATACCAGAAGTCATAGTTACCAACATAAAGTTGAATTTTACCGAAATCAAGGTCAGCCATGTGCGTACATACTTTATTTAAGAAGTGACGGTCATGGGATACTACGATAACTGTGTTTTCAAAGTTCATTAAGAAGTTTTCTAACCATTGAATCGCTTTTAAGTCCAAGTGGTTGGTAGGCTCATCTAATAATAGAATGTCAGGTTGACCGAATAAAGCTTGAGCAAGTAATACTTTTACTTTCTCTGCCCCAGTTAATTCTGACAATTTCTTATCATGAAGATCTTCACCAATACCTAAACCTTTAAGAAGAATTGCAGCTTCTGACTCAGCTTCCCAACCGTTAAGCTCAGCGAACTCACCTTCAAGTTCAGCAGCGCGCATTCCATCTTCATCACTAAAGTCTTCTTTCATGTAAATAGCATTTTTCTCTTGCATTACTTTGTAAAGTTGCGTGTGACCCATAATTACTGTTTCTAATACTGGGAACTCTTCATATTCGAAATGGTTCTGTTTTAATACTGCTAGACGCTCACCTGGCGTAATATGTATGTCACCTGTTGATGGTTCAATTTCCCCAGATAAAATCTTTAGAAATGTAGATTTACCAGCACCGTTTGCTCCGATTAAACCGTAGCAGTTACCTGGCGTGAATTTTATGTTAACATCTTCAAATAATTTGCGATCCGCGAAACGCAAACTAACGTTACTTACTGTAATCATTTGTGTCCTCCTACTAATACCGCTTATTTCAGCGTTTTCTCACCGATTGTCTTAAAAAATCGCATATTACGACTCAATTATTGTAGACTATAGCTATTATATAGTAGAAGCTGGATGAATAGCAACGGTTGATTACCTTTCTACAATGAAATCGGATAGTTTTTGTCCATTCCCCTAGCTATTGTATGTATATCATCGACCTCTTTCTCATATAACCTTTCACTGCTCATTCTGTCATACATCGGATTCATTTTCATCTGAAATATTATATACCGAAAAAACTGTAGAGAAATCATTCCCTACAGTCTCTTCTTATTTCTTATTTTCTCTTTGTAACTCTTCATTTTACTCGTTAACCCTATTAACGCCGGTAATAATATCGGCATCACAATTAAAGCTAATAGAAGAAGTGCAACGCCAACTACGGATGCTACTTGTATAAGCGTTAATACACCTGAAGGGATTAATGCAGCAAATGTACCACCTAAAATAAGTGCCGCTGATAATACGACTCCTCCGATATGACGAGAAGCAGTTACAATTTTCGTCGCTGGGTCCCCTTCTAACTCATTGTATCTCATCATTACAAAAATACTATAATCCACTCCTAAAGCGACAATCATTATGAAACTAAAGAATGGAACATTCCAGCTTAATGAATCTACATGTAAAATATGCGTACTAATTTGTTCACTTATCCCTAATGATGCAAAGTAAGCTAATAGTAACGATCCAATAATAAAGATGGTGTTTAATAATGAACGTGTAATCACAATTAATACAATCGCGATTCCAATTAACATAATTGTAGCTGTACGTAAGAAATCTTGCCCAGTTACTTCTTTTAAATCAACGTTTCTAGCTGTCGTTCCTCCGATTGCTGTTTTCGCATGATTTAATTCCGACCCCTTCAAAGTACCATCTATTGTGTTATTGATTTCTTGAATAATTGGCATCGCTTCTTTTGAATACGGATTTACGTCTAAAATGATTGTCATTTTAGCAGTCTTTCTATCATGTGACATGTACGTATTCAAAGCTTTTTGGAAATCTTCTCCCTCCAAAACTTCTTTTGGAATATAGAATTTCTCAGAGCTTTTTGATTCGTTCAGTTCTCCTAAATATTTCTGAGCATCCCCTAGGCCATTACTTACCTTTTCAAGGCCTTCTGTACTTTTAGTTAGTCCGGATTGTAATTGACCCATCTGTTCTTGCAAGTCTTTCAGTCCGGTTAATAGCTGACCTTGCCCATCGTTTATTTTCGTTAATCCGGTTTGTAACTCAGATGACTTGTTCGCAATTTGTTTTGAACCTGAAGCACCTTCATTTAATCCATTTTTAAGATCAGCTGCTCCTTTTTGTAACTTAGTAACTCCATTGTTCATTTCTTTTAAGCCATTATCCACTTTCAATAACGATTGATTCGCTTCTTTAAATGATCCCATCGCCGCATTATGCTGCGCTTTCAATTTATTTAATTCATTTGAAAGCCCACCTAATTGCTTTTGAGCCTCTTTAGCAATTCCTATCGTCTGCAGAATGTTAGGATCATTTGCTAATTCTGGTTTCGTTTGAATGAAATTGGTCATTAACATTTCAATTTGTTCATAACCTTTCTTCGCACCGTCAATCGCTTGAGAAATACTTCCGAAGTATTGATCGTAAGAACTTAAACCTTTTTCTAACTGTGTATAGCCAGCATGAAGTTGTGAAGTTGCTTGAGATAATACACTTATATTTTCATTTACTGAAGTTAACCCACTCTCAATTTGCCGCGCACCTTGTGCTCCGTCATTTATGCCATTGGATAGTTGATTTAAAGCTGTTCCTAATGCTGATACACCACTTTTCGCTTCATTTGTTCCATCAATTAACTTTTGAACGTTCGCAAGACTATTTGAGTCCTTATTACCCATCTTATCTTTCGCAGTAGTTAATCCATCATTAATTTCCTTTATACCACCATTGGCATCTCCTAAACCTGTATTTAGTTCACCCGCTTGTTTATTTATATATAGTTCTTTAATCCTATCACCAGTTGGACGTGTCGGTGAATATACTTCTGAAACACCTTTTACTTTCAAAATCTTATCAGTTAGTTCATCTAAAGCTTGAAGCGAACTCGCCTCATCTAACTTGTTATTCGATTGAATGACTAACGTACTTGGTGAAGAAAAACCAGGTGGAAAATGTTCTTCTATTACGTTAATCCCCATTTTCGACTCATATTTATTGTCTACTTCAAATAAATCGTTGTAATTAAGTGTATTAGAATACTTTAATATGAAAGGAATTGATATCACGAATACAATAATTAAAGCTACAAATGGTCTCACTACTGAGTTTTTCGCAAAGAATCCCCATAGACGACTGTCTTCATGACCTTTAAATGTTTTAACGGGATAAAACATCCCTTTTCCTAAAAGCACCATAAAAAACGGATTTAACGTAGTTAATACTAGTAATAAAACTGCGACACCAATTGCTACCGCTGAAGTAGATTGATATAGTTTAAAACTCGCTAAAGCAAGAGATGCAAAACCAATTAGTACTGCTATCCCGCTATATAAAACGGTTTTCCCTGCCGATTTAAATGTTTCTTTCGTAGCCAAAAATGCGTTTTCTCGTTTACTTAATTCTTCTTTAAATCTCGTAAATAATAAAATGTTATAGTCTGTTCCAACCCCAAACAGGACAACAACGACAAACACTTGTGTAAAGTTAGAAAATGGAAAATTAAATTGATCTACTAAATGAGCAATAATCCCCATTGAAACTAAATATGATACCCCAACAGTAAGAAGAGAAACAATTGGAACAATAGGTGAACGGAATACAATGATTAATATTACAAGAATGAAAATGATTGAAATAACTTCAGTCTTTTTCACTCCCTCTTGAGAAGATGTAAGGAAATCTCCTGCTATTAAATCACTTCCTGTTAAGTACGTTGTTACCCCTTTCATTTTCACTTTATTATGAAGGTTATTTGTAACTTTCGATATTTCACCATGCTTTTTATCTATCGATATTTGCGTTAAAATAGTCGTATTATCTTTAGAAACTAATTGTTTCTCTAATTCTTTATTATCTAAATGTGAAACAACTTCTTTAATTCCTAATTGTTCTTTTTCATTTTGCAAAGCGTTGATTGTTTTTATTATTTCCTCTTTTTGCTCAGTCGTTAAAGCTGTTTTACTGTCACTATTAAAAACAACTATAATGTCATACTTTTCTGTCCCGTCTTTATCCATTTCTTTTATCATTTTGTCAGCAATACTACTTTGTTCTGTATTAGGAATCGTAATGTGCCCTTTTTCTTTCACTAATTTATCCATATTAGGCATCGTTACGATCATTGTAATGGTAATAACTATCCATAATAGAAAAGATAAACTTCTCCAATTTTTCAGCTTACTCATTTGCATCATCTCCCGCGATTAAAATTTACGTTAGTTAAGGAATGAATATTCATTCCTATTATTCTATTACATTATTTGTAAACTCTATTAAACTAGTCTTTCCGGAATGAATATTCATTCCTTTAGTTGCACAAATACCCTCTCCTACTCTCATTTTTTAATTCTATTTAGGAATGAATATTCATTCCTGTCCTTATAAAGCTATAGAATCAAATGATTCTAATAGCGTTCCAAGAGCTTTCTTCCAATTCTTTTACTAACTCTTTCGAGTATTCTAATTGCCCTGTTGCAATTACTTTCGTTAATTTTTCTAACGGTTGATATACAATAATAATTAAAGCAACTGGAGGCAATGGACGAAGCAAACCTTTTGCGATTCCATCTTCAATAATATTCATAAAGAAGCCTATAAA
Source organism: Bacillus sp. LH1 (assembly GCF_057924895.1). NCBI lineage: Bacteria > Bacillati > Bacillota > Bacilli > Caryophanales > Bacillaceae > Bacillus > Bacillus sp. LH1. The sequence continues at coordinate 2,828,320 of NZ_CM175007.1, forward strand.
ATCGTCAAATATTTTCTTACTCTGCTCATCAAGAAAATAACTATCACAGTGAGAATTTGTAAATAAAAAAGCATCCACATTGTTTCTCGCAAATTCAAATAAACGGTTATACGTATGACTAAACTGTTCACGAATATTTGCTTCAACAGGAAAATCCGTTTTTATCATTTCAGAAAGCTGTAACATACTTTTTGAAAATAATGAGTTAACAAGCGCCTCTTTATTTTCAAAATAGCGATAAATAGTACCCGCACCGACATTTGCTTTTTCAGCGATCATTGGAATTGTCGTACCATCGTAACCACGCTCTGCAAAAAGTTGCATCGCAGCATCAAAAATATCCTCTTGTTTGTTTTTAGCCATTTTTTCCACCTCTATTTTCAGGAATGAAAATTCATTCCGTTTTTAATTATAAATTACAGGGAATAAAAGTCAAGTGCGTGACAACGTATAGTTGCGATTCTATTCTCTTGTATGTGAATAAAATTATATCAGCGATTTTCAGGATATATCAACTTACCGACAAAAATTAATACAATGAGATGGAGCTATCCCAAAATTTTGTTCGAAACAACTCCATCTTATATGCAAATTAAAAGAAATCATAAATAAACGACTTGCGCACTGGTACTACATTCTCAAATGCCCGTATTTCCTCTTCGCTTCCGCTAATTAATTCTAATTCATTTAGTTCTAATGGGCGTTTGTATCCAAGCAGTATTGTAGATAGTGCATTTATATCTAGGTTGATCCCTTTATCCATTGGTTCTTCTATAATTGCTATTTCATAATTTGCAAGTCTCACCGATACATTATTCCACGGTGCAAATGAATCTGTAATATGTAAAATGACTTCTTGTTGTACATTGTTCCAGTTTAACTCATACTGTTTTAAGAACTGCTCTACATCTACAATTCTTCCCATAAAATATGGTTTTATTTCTGTTTTCACACGTGGTTCTTGCAATGTATATAACAACTGTTCGTTTTCACTTACTGTCATTTCAAGCTCTTTAATCATAGAATCATGCTGGCAAATAAAATTCCATAGACCATTTCGTGCTTCATTATGCAGTGGAACAAATTCATCTACTGTCATTTTATAGTTTTCTATTTTATATAACATATAGCCGGCTGCAGTTTTATTTTCATCGTAATAAATTGCTAATGTTAAATCCTCATAAACAGCTTGTAACCACCATTTTTCATTGCGAACTAGCATACCAGAAAAACGTTCTGCAAATGTTTCATAAAGCTTCTCGACCTCTTCTGGGTGATTTTCTTTATTGAAACGTTTCACAGTACCATTCACTTGTTTTTTCATAACTAAATCACTCTTTGTCAAATGACATACGAGAAGATTCGCACAAAGTTCCCAGCCGTATTTACGGTAAAATGTAACAGCAAATGGGTGTAACATAGAGACTGTAAAGCCATCTTTTTTCATTGTTTGAAGTGAATGTTGAAGTAGCTCTTTTACATACCCACTTCTTCTGTACTCTGGATACGTCGCTACTCCTGCAACGCCACCCATTTTAAATTTTTCTTTACCTATGTAAATATGAAACGGGATGAGGTGTAGTTTTGCAGCTAAGTCCTCACCTTCCATAATACCGTATACTTCATGACTTTCCTTCATTTTTGTAAGTTGTTGCTGCATTCGTTCTTCTTCTACTTTATATTGAAAAGCGTATTCTGATAAGCGTAGTGCTTCTCTGAATTTATCTTCTTTTAATTGTATGACATTCATATAATTCTCCTCCATTCCCTTTTTGAATTGTATCATAATTCTTACTATTATAGTTCGGTAAGTGAAATTACAAGGACGTTTTAACAAAAAAGCAGATACATCACGTATCTGCTTTCCACCCTTTTTATTTAGCTAACTTTTGAAGTTCGTCAAAGAATGTAGGATATGATACACCTACTGCTTCTGCATCTTCAATAATTGTTTTTCCTTCTGCTAGGCAGCCAGCAATTGCAAGCATCATTCCGATACGGTGATCACCATAACTATTTACTGTATTGCCTTTTAGAGCTGATTTTCCGTAAATGATCATACCGTCATCAGTTGCTTCTATTCGAGCTCCTAGTTTCGTTAACTCAGCAACGACTGTATCAATACGGTTTGTTTCTTTTACTTTTAATTCGTGTGCATCTTTAATTACTGTAATTCCTTCTGCTTGCGTTGCCGCTAATGCGATTACAGGAATCTCATCGATTAATCTAGGGATAATATCTCCGCCAATTTCAATTCCTTTTAATGAAGATGTTTCGATTGTAATATTTGCAGCTGGTTCCGATGCCCCTTCGTTAATTAGGTCTACAGTGAACGTAGCACCCATTTTTTCTAAAACATCAATAATACCTGTACGGGTTGGATTCATTCCTACATTTTGTAATACTAGTTTACTATTTGGGATGATTGCACCTGCTACTAAGAAAAATGCTGCTGATGATACGTCACCGGGCACTTGAATGTCTGTTGCTGTTAATTTTTGTCCACCTGACAGCTTCACTGTTTTCCCTTCGCGAGTTACTTTAACACCAAATGCTTCGAGCATTCTTTCCGTATGGTCGCGTGAAATATGTGGTTCTGTAACAGCTGTTACACCTTCTGCACGAAGACCTGCAAGTAAAATAGCTGACTTTACTTGTGCACTTGCAACAGGAGAAATATATTCAATTGCTTTTAAATCTCCGCCACGTATTGTTAACGGTGTAAATGTTCCTTCTTCTCGGCCGTCTATGTTTGCGCCCATTTGTTTTAATGGGTTTGTTACACGCTTCATCGGTCTTTTTGCGATAGATTCATCACCTTGTACGCAAGAGAAAAATGGTGTGTTAGCTAATATACCTGACATTAATCGGATTGTTGTACCAGAATTACCAACATCTAATACAGCTTTCGGTTCTTGTAAACCTTCTAATCCTTTACCAACTACAGTAACCTCATCACCGTTTTGCGTAATTTCTACTCCCATTTCTTTAAAACATGAAATCGTACTTAAACAGTCTGCACCGGGCAAGAAACCTTTAATTGTTGTTTTCCCTTCTGCAATAGAACCGAACATAACAGCACGGTGTGAAATGGATTTATCACCTGGGATTGTAATATTGCCATTCAATCCGTTATTAACAGGTTGTATTGTTCTTTCTTTCACGTTTTTCACCTTCTCATTTAAATTGTTTCATAAGTTTGGTATTCTTCTTCTCCAAGCGCTAGTTTTGCTTTCATACGATCTTCTTCCCTTTGGAAGCTAATACGTAATACCCCAAGCAGTCCTTCACGCGCTTCTAATATTTGCAAGTTCGTAATACTAATTTCCTCGCGCGCCAAAATACTCGTAATATGAGCCAATGCCCCCACCTTATCTAATACATCGACGTATAAGTCGTGATAGGCAGGAATTGCCCCTCTCTTTCTTACTGGTAAAGAATCACGGTATTCTTTCGCATCTGCAAAATAGTTTTGAATCTCGCATGCATCTCCGGTAGAAACTGTTTTATATAAATCTTCCATTTCAGAGATCCACTCTTTTAATAATACCATTAAATGCTCACGATTTTGCTTTACAATATCACTCCACATTTTCGGACTACTAGATGCGATACGTGTAATGTCTTTAAACCCTCCAGCAGCTAGCTGATGAATGAGCGGATTATCTCCTGCATGTTTCTCTACTTGCTTCACTAAACCTGCAGCGATAAGGTGCGGGAAATGACTAACGATCCCTGTTACATAATCATGTTCTTCTGTATTTAAAACAAGGAAATGTGACCCTGTTCCTTTTAACCAATCTTTTAACTCTTCCACTTGTTCATTTGGCACATGATGCATCGGTGTTAAAATGTAAAATGCATTTTCAAATAAATGCGCTTTTGCACTTTCAACTCCCGTTTTATGAGAACCTGCCATTGGATGTCCACCAATGAAAGATACTTCCTTTGAAAATAAAGTTTCTGCTTCATTCATAATCGTGCCTTTTGTACTACCAACATCAGTCACTATAACATCTTCTCGTAAACGGAATGACGCAAGTTTGTGTAATAGCTTCTTCGTTTCTTCAACTGGAGAAGCAAAAACAATTAAATGTGCCTTTTCACATGCAAGCTGTAAATCAACTGCTATTTCATCTACTACGTGTAATTCTTTTGCACGCTCTACTTGTTCTTGAAATATATCATAACCTGTTATCGTTACATCGTGCTCTTTCTTAATTGCTAATGCGAGAGAGCCTCCGATTAAACCAGTTCCAATTAATACTACCTTTTTACGCATTTTCCTCATCTCGAGACTTTCTTTTTTTATTTTCAAAGTGTTGTTGTAACACTGAAATCACCCCTTCATTTTGCTCCCTTGTTCCGACTGTAATACGGATACCATTCGGGAACGGACGAATAATAAATCCTGCGTGTGCACAAGCTTCATAAATCTCTCCAGCATTCTCAACTGGCAAGAAGATGAAATTTGTTTGCGATGGATAAAATGGAATATCATTTTCCCTACAAAAGCTCTCGTATTGTTGTAATCCTTCTGTATTCACACGAACTATTTCTTCAATAAACTCGTCATCACCAAAAGCAATCGTCGCTGCTTTTTGCGCTAATGAAGATACGTTAAATGGCAAACGAACGACATTTAATTTTTCGATTAACTCTTCCTGTCCAACCGCATATCCAACGCGGAAAGAAGCTAATCCGTACGCTTTAGAAAATGTTCTAAGTACAAGAATATTTTTATGTTTTTCTAAAAGCGGTAATGTCTCTGGGAAATCTTTTGCTGTTACGTATTCATAGTACGCTTCATCAATGACAATTAACGTATTTTCACTAATACCTTCAATGAATTGAGTCAATTTTCGGTCATTCACATATGTGCCTGTTGGATTGTTCGGGTTACAAATCCATACAATTTTTGTATCGTTATCTACTACTGAAGAAATTTCTTCTAAGTCGTATACACCGTTATTTAACGCAATTTCCTTCACTTCGCAACCTTCTATAATGGCATGATGACGATACTGTGGGAATGTTGCACCTGCTGTTACAATGTTATCTCCCGCTCGTAATACGGCGCGGCTTATTATTTGAATGATTTCATCTAAACCACTACCACAAAGTACTTGTTCCATTTTCACATGTAACTTATCTGCGATTGTTTGACGGAGCGTTGTAGCACCTCCGTCAGGATATAAAGCATGTTCCAACCACGATTTTTGCAACTCATCTAAAACACGTGACGAACAGCCGAATGGATTTTCATTCGATGCTAATTTCACAAACGAATGATCTCCGTACACTTCTTTCATTTGTTCTGGTGATTTACCTGGTTTATATGGTTGTAATGATGATAGTTGATCTTTTACTTGCACGTTAAACCCACCTTTTTATTAAAATTCTTTTGCGTAGTTATTGTGTTGCATAATGTTTTGTTTTAATAATTCCATACGATCTTTTCCGAATTGTTCGACTAGTGCATCTGCAAGTTCCCATGCCACAACAGATTCAGCTACTACACCCGCCGCTGGTACTGCGCAACTATCAGATCTTTCAATACTCGCTTGGAATGCTTCTTTCGTATCAATATCAACGCTTGCTAACGGTTTGTATAAAGTAGGAATTGGCTTCATCACGCCTCTTACGATAATTGGCATACCTGTTGTCATACCGCCTTCTAAACCGCCGGCATTATTCGTTCTTCTCGTGTATCCTTTTTCTCCATCCCACAGAATTTCATCATGCACTTTGCTTCCTGGTTGTCGTGCCGCTTCAAAACCTACGCCGATTTCAGCACCTTTAAATGCATTTATACTCATAATTGCACCAGCAAGTTTTGCATCTAATTTACGATCGTAATGGACGTAACTACCGACGCCAATCGGCATACCTTCTGCAATGACTTCCACAATACCACCGATTGAATCTCCACTACTTTTTGCGTTGTCAATCGCATTCATCATTTCTTGCTCTACTTCTTTATCTAAACATCGAACTGGTGAGTTTTCAGTAATTGTTTGAATTTCTTCAATTGATAAGTTTGAAATATGTTTTGCTTTTACTCCACCAATTTCAAGAACATGTCCTGCAATTTCCACGCCTAATTCGCTTAAAATTTGTTTTGCAACTGCACCAGCAGCTACACGAACTGTCGTTTCTCTTGCAGATGACCGCTCTAATACGTTTCTTATATCACGATGACCATATTTAATTGCTCCATTTAAATCTGCATGTCCGGGACGTGGTTTTGTAATTGTACGTTTCATGTCTTTACTTTCTTTTTCCGAAATTGGCTCTGCACCCATTACTTTCGTCCAATGTTTGAAATCATCATTTTTTACAATTAACGTAATCGGTGATCCAAGTGTCATCCCGTGACGAACACCACTTACAATTTCAACTGTATCTGTTTCAATTTGCATACGTCTTCCGCGTCCATGACCTTTTTGTCTTCTTAATAATTCTTTATTAATATGTTCCGCCGTAAGTGTCAAACCTGCTGGTACACCTTCTAAAATAACTGTTAACTGCGGTCCATGTGATTCTCCAGCTGTAATGTATCTCATTTCTCTTGCCCCTTTACTATTTTTTTGTACAAAAAAGTCCCTACTGAGCGCTCAGTAGGGACGATGTTTATCGCGGTACCACCCTAGTTGTAGACTTCTTTCGTCTACCTCTCTTCTTCTTTAACGATCGTTTGACCGTCTTCCCCTCCAAAAGTTGTCGGGAAAGATGCTCCAAGGCTGTAATTCATGCTTACCTTTGTACTGATTCACACCGACCATCAGCTCTCTTTAACAGTGAGATAAGCACTACTGTTTCCTCTTCAACGCATATATGATATGGAATTAAGATAATTTATTTTTGAAACCTTTTAACTCATCCATGAATCTATGGAATTCTGGAATGTCCATTTGTTGTGCAGAATCTGATAATGCAACTGCTGGATCTGGATGAACTTCAGCCATTACTGCATCTGCGCCAATTGCAAGTGCCGCTTTCGCTGTTGGTAATAATAAATCTCTGCGTCCAGTTGAATGTGTTACATCAACGATAACTGGTAAATGTGTTTCTTTCTTTAAAATTGGTACTGCAGAAATGTCTAATGTGTTACGTGTTGCTCTTTCGTATGTGCGGATACCGCGCTCACAAAGAATAATTTGATCGTTACCTTGCGCAATAATGTATTCCGCTGCGTTAATGAACTCATCAATTGTTGCTGCTAATCCACGTTTTAATAATACTGGTTTGTTAACTTTACCTACAGCTCGTAATAAATCGAAGTTTTGCATGTTACGTGCGCCAACTTGAATTACATCAACGTAGTCTAATGCCATTTCAACATCGTTCGGATTTAAAATTTCACTAATAATTGCTAAGTCAAACTCGTCTGCTACTTGACGTAAAATTTGAAGTCCTTCTACTCCTAAACCTTGGAAATCATATGGAGAAGTTCTCGGTTTGAATGCACCACCGCGCATTAATTTTAAGCCTTGGTCTTTCATCGCTTGCCCTACTTGACGAACTTGTTCTAAACTTTCTACTGCACAAGGTCCCATGATGAACGTTTGTGTTCCGTTTCCAATCAATTCACCTTTTACATCAACGATTGTATTTTCTTGTTTCTTTTTACGTGATACTAGTAACGCTTTACGGTTATCATCTTCTTGTAACTCTAAGCTTGCTTTGAAAATCGTTTTGAAAATATGTTGAACTGTTGATGTTTCGAATGGTCCTTCGTTATGCTCTGCGATCATATCAAGTACTTCACGCTCACGTACTGGATCAAAGCGTTTCGTGCCTTGTACTTGCTTTTGCTCTCCAATTTTTTGAACAATTTCACCACGTTTGTTTAAAAGGTGTAATAGTTGTAAATTAATTTCATCTACCTGTTTACGTAATTGATCTAATTCATGATTTGCCATTTGGAAATCCTCCTCTAATGTTTTAAAAGTATAGTAAGAGAATAAAAAATTCTCTATTTTCTGAACTGACTAATTATACAAATTTATAGTGGAATCGATACCTCTTCTTATTTTAAACTAATAATTCGTACACAGACATAAACTACTAGTTAAAAATCCACTTTTTTGTACAAAAAAGCCCTACTGATCCAATCAGTAGGGACGATATTTATCGCGGTACCACCCTAGTTGTAGACTTCTTTCGTCTACCTCTCTTCATTGTTAACGATCATCTGACCGTCTTTCCCTTCATAAAGACAATACTATCTTTACTACGAAAAAGATGCTCTAGGACTGTAATTCGCTCTTGTTTATGTACTGGTTCGCACCAACCACCAGCTCTCTGTTACAGGGAAACAACAACTACTGCTTTTCCTTTCAATGCATGACTATTTAATTTTCAAGTTGGACCACTAAAATACAAAAAGTCCCTACTGAATAAATCAGTAGGGACGATATTTATCGCGGTACCACCCTAGTTGTAGACTAACTTTCCGTCTACCTCTCTTCACTGTTAACGATCAATTGACCGCTTTTTCCTCATAAAGAAAAACTATCTTTATTACGAAAAAGATGCTCCAAGACTGTAATTCATGATTATCCCTGTACTGGTTCACACCAACCACCAGCTCTCTGTTACAGTAAGACTAACCACTACTGTGATCTCTTCATTGCACTTTGTTTATTCAAATGTTTTTGAAATTGAATAAGTATGATTCGTATTATAGAACGCTTTTCAAAACACTGTCAACAACTTTTTATATATTTTTTAAAATTCCACTTTCGTCCTATAATTCTTTTTGTAAATCACCCATTACAATTCCTATGCGAATTATTTCATTTTCTAGTAAATGTAAAACATATCCCTCTACTTCATACTGAACTAATAATTCTTTTATTTTTATGATTTCTTTTTCAAATAAAACGGCTTCGTGACATGTTTGTAGTAAAATAAAAAACACATTTGCAAATATTTCTTTATGCGCTTTCATACTTTCTTTTTTATGAAGCATTTCAATCAATAACTGCTTCATTTCCTCACCTGCACATTTACCATGTACACTTGAAAATGCACGAGACATAATACATAATCCTTTTTCTAATATTTCATCCATGTATAAAATAATACGTAAAAGCATTACATATTCTCTTGCAGTTATCTCACCCATTTTTGGTCGTTCTCGCAAAAATACACTGAGCCAAGCTGTCCAAAATTTTTGTTGTTCTTTTACACTTAATGTTTTGACGTAATAGCATAAAAACTGCATAAACTTAATTTTATTTTCTTCATTTTCTAGTATGAGTAACGGGTATAACCAATCTGTTTTTTGCTCCCAATATAGTACACATTTAATAAATACAAAGCTAAGCCATTTCAAGAAAGCTTCTCTCGTATGCGGATGTAATACTTCCAAATGTTCTATCGCATACTTAATAAATCGCTTCATTTCTGTAAATAAAGGTAGATTTATTTGCGTGTAACATAAGCCGGCCCATGCATATTCCGTAATCTCATTTTGTTTTTTTAAATCTAAGTATGGTAACAAATATTTTCGGCACCACTGTTTTTCAATATGATATAGGAATGTAATATCTGCTATTAAACGAGCAAACATAAAGTTTGTTCGTTCCGAATTAACTCTTACTTGTTCTTCAAATAAAAATAAATATTCATATACATTACGATCGTATAAATGATCATATGATAACAACTTTAATAATACAGCTGTCATTTTTCCAACTGGATGCTGAATTGATTCATTGTAAAAATCTTGTTTCCCAAGCTTAAAGTCTGTATCACTCTTCATAACTTGAGGAAACACTGAAAAAGCAAATCGTTTTACAACACGTATACTATTCTCTTCTAACTCTTCTAGTCGATTACTAATTTCATATAGAAAACTACTAATTAACCAATGAAAAGCAGTATTTCTAATAAATTTCTGCAATAGCGGAATAATTTTTTGGATTTGCTCATTCGTCAATCCCCGATTATTTCGCCATTCTCTAATACAAACAAACCATACTTCATTACTTATTTCTTGCACTCCTACTAATTGGTATGCAAATGAAATACTCCACTCTGTGTTTAATTTACATGCTTTTGATAACATCTCTAAAAAATGGCGTTGTTCAAAAACACCATCTTGCGAAAATTGCTGAACTTGCTTCATAATTTCAACATCTTTCAGCTGCAATAATCCGTCAGCAGTTACATTACAAGTAATGCTTTGCTCTGTATCCTCTTTCTTTTGTACACTGTATCGTTCAGAATGAAAATGAGGATGCTTTTGCTTCATTAACTCATACCCATTTGCCGTAGATGGGCTATTCGAATCACACTTGAATAATAAGTCTAATACGAGACATGCATCAAATACCCTCTCTTCTGTAAGATGCTTTATTACAGTTCGAGTGACTTCTTCTTTTGTTTTTTCTAAACAATGTGCATAATGCCTTTTTAAAAGTTGAAAAACTTCGTGTTTATAAGTGAAATCTAAAAGAAGCCCTTCATGTAACAACCATTTCATTTTGTCATCTACACGAACAAAAATATTTTTATTCATCGCATCAATTGCAATTCGCTTTTGAAGTACACTATTTGCTTCTATCATTTCTGTAATATAATAATCCGCTTTTTTCTCATTGTTTTCGCATAAATAAGTTAGACACTCTTTTACAATTCGTATTAAAAATGCAAGGTCATTTTGATGAAACTCTTTCTCTACATTTTCCTTATTTCTTTTTTTCAGTGCCGTTTGTCTTAACGACAACATTCTCAATTTTTCTAATCCAATCATCATAATTGGAACAGCATAATAAGCGATATATGGCCTCATCTTTTCGTTCCAAATTTGCTCCACATGAGAAAATGTAGATACTGGTAAGCGACTCGATTCCTCGAGTTCTATTGATTCTTGCGTATCATTTCCCCATTTCCTTACACGTTTCAACTTCAGTTTTCCGTCTAAAATAAAAGTTAGTAACAATAAGGCAATTTCTTTATGCTCAGGAAAAGAACATTTTTGCAGTAACTTAGAAATCTTTTCTATAGAGCTACTATCTTTTTCAGCTGTTTCTAATAAAAGGAGTGTCCACCTTGCAAACAACAACGGGTCCATCTTACTCTTCGTTTCGGTTAAGTAGTTACAAATTGTTCTCCATAATAACGGTGATATTTTAGAATAGTTTTTATAAATTAATTGAAATAATTCTTTCTGATGACTAAAAAGAAATTGTTCGACTAACCATTCTGCAAGTAATTCATCTACTTCATTATAGTTTGGCGTAAGCATAAACAAATTTTGTAATTTACCTTCTACTTCTAACCATTCGACCCATTCATAATCATGAGCAAATTCCACAAAGTAACGAACTGTTTCAATTTTTTTAATTGATTGCTTTATGTATGATAATTGTTCCTGTTCTACTGACGGGGGAACCGTTACAATATCCCGAATACGCATTCTTTTCGTAATATAATTATCACCCATTAATTCCGCCCAGCGTTTTACCGCTTTTACGAGAGATTGATGATTATTTACTTTATTCGGATACACAATTGGTCTTATCCCTAAATGTTCCCAGTGGTACGTATTTTCTCCTTGTGCGACAAAAGCAAATCGTCTTGTACTTGGTGGTAAACCAGTTGCTAAATATTTCATTACTGGGTCATTATGACTATATCCAACGAATAAAACGGTGTAATTTGAGAATAGATCAACTAAAAATCTTCTTGCCCACCCTTCTGTTAAGTAAGCCCTTCCAAAATCACCGTCTGTTAAAATTAAAGCCTCTTTCTCCTGTTCTACATTACCATGTATGTAAGCAAGACCTTTAAAAGCTCTCCCAGTCGGTAAAGCTGGAGCGTAATAAACATTGATATCTCTATTTATTTCTTTAATTGCAGTTGTAAAATGTTGATCAAAATTTGTTGTTACAATGCGGATATCTGTATCTAAAGGAAATAACCTTGGAATTGCATAATGCAATGGATTCGGTTTTGATTTCTCTATATGAACGAGATCTCTTGCGACTTGATGTACATCTTTTGTTTTCGCAATTTTACCAAGATAATAATCATGTGGCTCTGTTATTTCACGTTTTTCGACATATAACGTTTTTGCAATTTCATCAACTAAATCATCAAAATTCGGTAAGTTTGATTTCCCTTTCATAGAAACTCCCGCTCCAACAAATAACACTAACTTTCCTTGCTCAAGGTGATCAATTAACTCATCTGGAATTTCTACTTCTGAAGTAATCCACATTTTGGATTCCCCCTTACCTAAAAATGTCATACACTCTCATTTTACTATAACATTTTTTCATTGTTTTTATAATATTTAGACTAAATTCCGAACATGAAAAAGTTTTATGTAAATAAATCCGTTACAATGTATGAACTCCAGAATTTATTGAAAAACTATGTATAAATCGGAGGTGTAAATTTTGAATGATTTCACAGTAGTGCTTATCAAGTTTATATCGTGCATTATCGCATTTAGTATTGGGCTTGCTTTATTTTTCCCTGCAACGTTTGTTCAAATTATTTCATTCAGTCTCTTTGTTACAATCGTATCCTACATGTTCGTTGATAAAATTATTTTAAATCGAATTGGCAATACTGGTGCCATTATGTCGGATTTCTTATTAACATATTTAAGCGTATGGATTTTCGGTAATATTTTATTAGACAACTATATGCAAATTGCATGGGGCAGTATCCTTTCTGCCATCGTCTTCACTTTATCTGAAGTAATCGTTCATCGCTTCTCTAACTCTCATACAAGGCACAACAATGATAACATTCGTATTAATCGCCGCTTTGCATATGGTACAGAGTTTGCTGAAGAACAAAATATATTGGATAAAGATAAGAAAAAGTAACGTTTTAATGCAGGAGCGCCCTTTTTAATTATGTGGTGCTCCTTTTTTGTATTTTTTCATTATGGTACGTGAAATTATATAAGTGATTATTTCAAAATACCGACTTACTAACAATATTTGACGCTATTTTTTCTAATAAAAAACTGCCTCTTATTTAGAGGCAGCCACTTTTAAGTCTTTTACTGCAACAACATCCGCAAACGCTCCCAATACTGCGTTATGATGTTTCACAATATCTTCAGCACGTAACACTTCTGTATTAAATGTACTATGCGCATCACTCACTAACGTTACTTTATACCCTTCACTACATGCTCTGCGCGTTGTCGTATCTACACAATACTCTGTTTGCATTCCCGAAAGAATAACGTGTTCAATTTCTTTCTCTTGTAACACTTCGCTTAAGTTTGTATTATGGAATGAATCTGGAGTCGTCTTTTCAACTATATTATCTCCTTCTTGCGGAGCGATGGCCGCATGGATTCGCCATCCATCCGTACCTTTTTCTAACGGATGGTCTTTAGGACCGTTATGTTGGATATAAATAACTGGAATATCATTTGAACGACATTCCCTAATAAGCTCTTGCAATGTTTGTAAAAACTTTCCCCCATTATGTACTGGCATTCCAGCTGTATACATACCCGCTTGCACATCAATTACGATTAATGCTTTTTTCATTTCACACATCCCCCTTTATTTGTATAAGCCATTATTATTGTTTATATTCCATCATCCAACAATCTTCTAATTTCCCCTCATGCAACTCATGTTCCTTTAAAATCTTTACTTTTTTAAATCCACTTTTTTCATAACACTTTATTGCTCGTTCATTATTTACTTTCGGATCCATTGCAATTGCTTCTGCTCCCATTTCACCCATAATATATGTAATTGCTGCCTGAACGAGTTTTGTTCCAATTCCCTTTCCCCAATAGGCTGGTTCACCGATAAATTGGTCCATACCCCATACATTTTGCGATTCTTTATAGCCATATAACGCTTTCCACTCTGAATCCACTGGGTACATTTGTATGTAACCAATCGGAATGGTATCAAATTCTATTAAACATCTTTTTTCATTACTGTTTGGACTATGTATAAAATGATCAAGCACCTTTTCTACAGGTTGCGGATTATCTCGTCCTTCGTAATACCGCAGGACTGCTGGGTCCGTTAACCATTTAGAAATGATAGATGCATCATCTTCCATTACGTATCTAATCAATAAACCTTCTTTTTGAAAAAGCATATTATACCTCTATTATTTCTTTATATTTTTTCTTGCTGTTACATCTTTCATTGCACCTACTAATGCATATGGTAGTAATGTAATCACAAAAAATGCTGTAAATACGTTAAATTGCGGGATTGTATAGAGTGTGAACCATTCAGTGAAAAATTGAGAATTTAATATTCTATTAAAAAACTCTCCGCCTGGCCTAAAGTTTGGCGCCCACGCAGTGATTTCACACAAAATAAAGTGAAACTTTAATCAGTGGGGGTTTTGTTCATCCCCCACTGATTATTAGTTGAACCAATCGGGCTTTTACGGGCAGTTGATCCCCCCACCTAACTTCTTCGCTTTCGCTGAATTTTGAGGTGGGGGTCTTACTGCCCTTTAATGCGGGGTAAACAGTAACTGAACAATAAAAAATGCGCCTAGATAACGAAACCAAGTCCGTTTCCATATAGGTTGTGCATTTTTTAATATATCTCCCATCTTACCCCCTCCTTAAATATCCATCATATTAATTATACACTTTCCTCACTTTATTTGTTAAAATTTTCTATATAATTAATGCTGTTGGGGGGAAATACATTATGTCTAATCCTATACTTACATCCACTTTAATCATTCTTAGAGGAAACTCCTCAAGTGGTAAAACAACGATTGCAAAACAACTACAAGAACATTTCGGACAAGGAACACTTTTAGTATCACAGGATGTTGTACGTAGAGATATGCTTAGAGTACACGACACAATGGGTAATTTATCACATGATTTACTATTTGAAATTACGAAGTACGGAAAAGGAAAATGTGAATTTGTTATTTTAGAAGGTATATTGAACAGTCATAGGTATGGTGAGATGTTAAAAGAATTAATTCGTTATTTTGATGAAAATGCATTTGCATATTACTTTGATTTATCATTAGAGGAAACTATTAGACGACATAACACAAGAGACAAACGACATGAATTTGGTGAGGATTCCCTACAAAAATGGTATAATCCGCACGATACTATTAAGGTTGCCACAGAAACTATTTTTACAGATAACTTTACGCAAAAAGATATATTTGATGCAATTCTTAATGATGTTGCGATCGAAAAACAAGCCTAACATAATATGTTAGGCTTGTTATGTATTTTGTATTTCAGTTTTTATAATTAAACAATCTATACATAAATAATAGTATATATTCATTTCCCCAAACTGGAAATCAACTACTGAAATAAGTCCACGTTCCTCAATATCTTGAGTAATTGTAGCAACATATTTCATCTCTTTCGCACAAGTTGGACACGCCAAATCCTTTGGAAGATCATCATATAATGGTACGTCTAATAATCTACATACATATTCAGAACCGAACAAGTCAAAAGCTTCCCAGTAACTATCTTCATCTGTAGGTATATCTTCATTTTTCATATTTATAAGCTTTACCGTTGTTTTTGGTAATGAAGCTGGTAACTTAATTACAGATTTAGTAATAAGCCCTTTAAAAATCCTATTATCCTTCTACTAACAAAATAAAAGCCAGCCTCAATAAAGAGAACTGACTTCTATTTGGATAATTATTGTTATTATAAAATTTTCACTTTAACAGTTTGTCTTCCCCAATTCATAGCTTTACTTTTTGAACCCATTAAAACATCAATACGATTACCTTTAATTGCACTTCCAGTATCACCAGCGATCGCTTCTCCATAGCCTTCTACCCATACTTTAGATCCTAATGGGATTACTTTCGGGTCAACTGCGATAATTCTCATATTCGGATTTGCCGTTAAATCATGCCCCATCGCAGTTAAAACGCGTCCACCATATGTACCATTTTCACTTGGATCAGCAGTATACGCTGTCGCTACTACCGTTAATTCACGTTTAGCAGACTGTATGTTGTTTTTAGATGCTTCTTTCGCTCTCTCTTCTTCTTTAGCCTTTGCTATTTCTTGCGCTTTCTCTTCTTCTTTAGCTTTTGCTATTTCTCTTACTTTTTCTTCTTCTTTAGCCTTTGCTATTTCTTGCGCTTTTTCTTCTTCTTTAGCCTTTGCTATTTCTCTTACTCTCTCTTCCTCTTTAGCCTTTGCTATTTCTTGCGCTTTCTCTTCTTCTTTAGCTTTTGCTATTTCTCTTGCTTTCTCTTCTTCTTTAACTTTTGCTATTTCTCTTGCTTTCTCTTCTTCTTTAGCTTTTCCTATTTCTCTTGCTTTCTCTTCTTCTTTAGCTTTTGCTATTTCTCTTGCTTTCTCTTCTTCTTTAGCTTTTGCTATTTCTTGCGCTTTCTCTTCTTCTTTAGCTTTTGCTATTTCTCTTGCTTTCTCTTCTTCTTTAGCTTTTACTATTTCTCTTGCTTTCTCTTCTTCTTTAGCTTTTGCTATTTCTTGCGCTTTTTCTTCTTCTTTAGCCTTTGCTATTTCTTGCACTTTCTCTTCTTCTTTAACTTTTACTTCTTCTTTGATTTTTGCCTCTTCTTTAGGCTTTACTATTTCTTGCGCTTTTTCTTCTTCTTTAACTTTTACTTCTTCTTTGACTTTTGCCTCTTCTTTAGGTTTTACTATTTCTTGCGCTTTCAGTTCTTCTTTAACTTTTACTACTTTTGCCTCTTCTTTAGGCTTTACTATTTCTTGTGCTTTCGTTGTTTCTTTCGCTTTTGCTACTTTCTGCGTCTTTATTTCTTTCTTTTCTTTAACTGATTTTTGTACTTTCGCTACTTGCTTCGTTTTCTCTTCAGTTTTCTTTTCAGTTGGTGCTGTACTTGATAGGAAAGAAACGTTTGCATAAGCAGTTTTTCCTTTATACTCAAATTGCAGCCATCCGTCTTTTACTTGATGCGTTGATTCAATTACATCATCTTTTTTTAGTCTGCCAAGAATTTCTGAATCTGTGTTTGCTTCAGTACGTACATTTAACAAATTCGCCGTTACATGATATACATCTTTTGTAAACTCCGAACTTACAAACACTTCTTTACCATTCAACTCAATTTTTGACCAGCCATCTTCGGTATTTATGACTTTTAACTCTTGCCCATTCTTTACTTTTTCGACCACTTTTGATTCTGTAGTCGGTTTTTCACGTACGTTAAGTACATCTGCTGTTACGATTGTTTCTGCGGTAGCAGTTGTGGTAAACGCTCCTAATCCAAAAACAGTTGCTGTTGCTGCGCCAATTACTTTTTTCATATTAGCCTCCATTAAATTTTTTTGAATTTTATCAAATGCCTCCGTAAAATTGTATAATTTTACATAATATCAAAACATTTGCAACAGTATATTAATATTGTTTAATATACTGTTATTAAAACTCCTTACTCCAATACTATCAAATTCTCATTTCTAATTCTATATATTATAAATCTCCTTATCTTTTATAAAAGCTCCATGCCCTTCTTCACACTAAATAGTTGTGGCAATTCCCGCCAAAAATAAACTTACGATTGCTAAAATTTGAGTAGCGACAATAGCCCCTCTTAAATGAAACTTATAATCTTTATATCCTTTCATACCTTCCGTACTAGGAATCACAACAAACCTTGGAGTAATCCAGCAAAAAATTAGCCAATCAATTATAAGTAAATCTACTAAATTGAAAATCATTAAAATACCAAAAGTGTGTAAATAGGCATCCATATACATTAACTTTTCATGCTTATGTAGTATATATGTAGAAATGAAAGGAGTACCGAAAAGAATAGTATTATATACAATATTAAAATAAATGGTTTGCTTTTTTTCATGAATCGATTTTGGAAAAACTACTTTTTGAATATCTTTCGGATAATCAGTTAACGAAAGTCGAGGATTATAATATAAGGACCCTAAAATCATTACGGATAGTACAATAGACATGATGACACCAACGTACATCATTTGCTCAAATTGATTCATATGCTTCATTCACCCTTTTCTGTAATTACTATGATGGTCATTCACTTAATTACATATTGTATGTACGTACATAATCAAAAATTAACAACTAGCTTTAATAGCGAAGCAAAATTGTTGCAATGCAAATGCAAATTTAATACAGTGGAAGCCTAATTGATACAGATAGGATTGGTGAAACCTATGAAAATTGAACATATTGCAATTTGGGTAAATGACTTAGAATGTATGCGTGATTTTTATATGAAATACTTTAATGGTAAAGCAAACTCTTTATATCATAATAAAACGAAACAATTTGAATCTTATTTTATTACGTTCGAATCTGGAGCAAGACTTGAACTTATGCGTAAAAAAGGGATTGAAAATAAGCCTAATTTAAACATAACTGGCTATGCTCATATGGCTTTTTCTGTCGGTAGTGAAGAACGTGTGAATGAACTGACAAAGGTGATAAAAGATGCTGGTTATCCTTTATTAAATGGACCACGTTTTACTGGAGATGGCTATTATGAAAGTGTAATAGGCGATCCAGAAGGCAATCAAATAGAAATTACGATTTAACTTACCCTTTTCCACCACCTCCGTATTTTTCCACAGATTAGGCGGTGCTGTTGTTGAGGTGCCAAATGAGGCAACTGCTTACTTTTACCGAAAAGCACTATCAAACATGCCAATATTCGCTACTTGGGAACAGCCAGAAGGTTCTGGTGGAAGTATTCGATGGGTTGAAGACTTCCGCTTAGCAATGCTTCCATTTACAAAAGGTGTCTATGTTAATACTCCTGACCTATCCATTAAAAATTGGCCAGATGCATACTTCAGTTGCAACTTTGACCGATTAATGGAAGTAAAAGCGGAATACTTTGCGAAAAATGTCTTTAACTTTCCGCAAAGTATTCCGCTTTTTTAACTGTTTAAATATTTTTTCAAACTGCTAAATAAACATTCATTTTATATTGTTTATTTAGCAGTTTAGTATAAAGACTCTTTTGTTTACATAATAATATTAAGGATTATAAGATATTACTCTTTTACTTCTCTTTTTACTTATAATTACTCTTCCTATATTAAAAGCAAAAGCGATAAAAAAGATAATACTACCCATTAGAAACACTTCATTATAACTACGAATAATTCCTTGCTTATATTTCTCCTTTAGTTGTTTGTAAGTCTTGCTCTCCTCATCAGTTTTTAATACTATCTGTTGTTTTTTATTTATTGCTTGCAATACTTTTTCCCTTTCTAAATTTGACAAATCACTTTTTTTAATCACCGTCACTACTTCCCTATTTATCTTCTCTTTTTCAACTAACAACTGATGATTCAGAAACATCACCAGTATTGCTACCCCAACAATACTTCCAACTGTTCTAGAAATATTACATATACTTGCAGCAACACCTGACTTTTCAATCGGTACACTTAAAACTGCTGTTGTTGTATACGGTGCTAATGTGCACCCAGTTCCAATCCCAACGATTATTAATCGCCAAATATAATCCCATGTAGTAAAATTTGAATCTATTTGACTAAATAAATATGATGCTACGATAAATGTTAATAGCCCTATACTACCTACTAATGAGCTTCCCCGATTTGCTGCAATTGGTGTTACGATTACTGTAACAAGCATTGAAACAATCGCTAGTGTGCTAATTATTAAACCTGACTGTAATTCAGACATACCTTCTACTTGAACGAAATAAAAAGCAAGTATAAACAAAAAGTTCATTAATCCCATTCCAACAAAGAATAAAGAAAAATTCGAGATTGAAAACTCTTTATTTGTGAATAACTTTAATGGCAACATTGGATTTTCACTTTTCTTTTCAATGATAAAAAATAATATAAAACCTATGAGTGAGAGCATAAAAAGAAATATTAAGCCTATTGTGCTTAAATGGTTTATATTTACTTGTATGAGTGCATATACAAGTAAGCATAGTGCAGATGCTGAAGTAATCATACCTGCCCAATCTATTTTAGAGCTTGCAGCATGATCATAGGATTCCTTAATACAAAGAATCACGAAGATGAAAGATAATATACCAACTGGAACATTAATAAAAAACACCCAGCTCCAATTCAATTTGTCAGTTAAAATGCCTCCAAGTGAAGGGCCAATTGCCGCTGCTAATCCCCCAAAAGCTCCCATGATGCCTCCTATCATACCTTGTTTCTCTCTCGGTACTAAATTAAGACCTAGCGGCATAGCAACTGGTACGATAACTGCTGCGGAAATTCCTTGTATTATCCTAAAAGCTACTAATGTATGAAAAGAAGTGGCTATACCACACATAAACGAACTAATAGAAAATCCCAATAAACCAATAATATATAGCTTCTTGCGACCAAACTGATCCGCCAGACGTGCTGCAATTAATAAACACGATACAAAGGCAACATTATAAGTATTAGCAACCCAAGAAATTGTATCAATTGAAGTATGAAATGTCTTTGTCATTTCTGGTAATGTGATATTCACAATATTTGAATCTAAAATCGCCATAAAAAATCCTGCAATTAAAGCTATTAATGCAAATTTATTCCTCATTTCTGCCACCCTTATTCGTTTTATTGATTTAAAATGCCACTCACAAATAAACTTACACATGTCTCTATATACTCTTCTAATTGAATTTCTTCTTCCGATATACTTACATTCATAATGTATAAAAACAATTGTCCATAAAACATATTCGCTATCAAACGGTAATTACAGGTAGAAATGTGTCCCTTCTCACCAAGTTGCTTTAAATATTTTTCTAAGTGATTCACTAGATGTGAATTCAACTCATGTAGTAATGCTTTCATCTCACTATTTTGTCTTGATTCTATTAATGCAGCCCAAATATAATTTAGCTTTGGTAAATTGGTTTGAATATATGTTTCCGCCACTTTCGTAAGGTCCTTATGTAAATCACCAGTAAATTGCTCTTCTATTTCCTCTAGCAAAGCAACTGGTGTCGTCCGTAAAATAATACTCTCCCTAAAAAGATTTTCCTTATTTTTAAAATTACGGAATATCGTTAATTCGCTTACTCCTGCTTTTTCTGCCACTTCACGAATGGTTGTCGCTGTATACCCCTTTTCCCCGAATAATAAAGTAGCAGCTTCCATAACTTTTTCTCGTGCTGTTAATTTCCCCATCTATATTCCTCCATTCAATATGTAAGTAAGTAATTACTAACATATTATCACAAAAGAAAAATGAAAGTAACTAGTTACTTTCATTTTCTGGAATTTCATTATCTAATTTCTTGAAAATAAAAATTTCTCAAATATTAACAAATCGTCTCATTTCCAATCTTCCAGCTAAACCATCTCCCGTGCCCTTCTGTTTCTCCAACCGTTTCACGATATTCGTTTCCGTTAATATAATAATCAATATGAAGGTCACGATCCCACATGTTGTTATACAGGTGGAATACATCACGTTTTGCGCCAATTTCTTGTATTTGTTTTTCTAACTTATGTTTTACTTGTTCTGGTATTTGATTTGCAACATGTGTATGGAAAATACAAATAACAGCTTCTTCACTTATTTGTTCAATAATAGATGATAATAGCTCTACACCGTCTCCTTCTATTAATTGGACAGATTCATTTTTCACTAAAGATGCAGCTTGATCAAACATCTCAAGCCTTTCTTTATGTTCTGGCCAAATTAAAGCACGTAACCATAAATAATCTTCCTTATTATGTAAATCATTCACATGTAAGTCCAGTCCAATTCTTTCTACGACAGATGGGCTTTCTTTTAGAAAATGCGGCACATTCGTCCCTCTTATTTCAGAAGTTACATGCACATTTGAATTTATATTTCCGTACATTTCATCCGTCCCGTACGAATAACTATATTGGTCCCAGAACAGTTGCAACCCAGAACTTGTCCCAATTTCAATTAACGCTAACGGCTTCTTCACTTTGTTAAATATGTAGCAGAAACTTGGGTATAAGTATGCGCACCGTCTTACTTCATTTGTTTGAACGAGTTTCGTTTGTAACAAAGTAATGATTTCTTCTCGGTACTCTTTACAGAAATCTTTAAAATGATTAAAAGCTTTATCTAAATTTGTATCAGCATTTTCAACTAAACTACTATAATACGTTTTTAAATGATGTTCTTTCCCTGCTAGCAATAAATAATGTACTGCACCTAATAGTAAGTTTGGGACTGGTTGACCTACCTGAGCATAGGACGATAGTGTAAGTACTTCCTCATCTTCAGCAATTTTCATTGATAAATATTCATATAAATCACTTGACCCTTTACATTCCTTTATTGAAAAGTTTCGAAATAAGTTTGAAATTTGTTCTTTTGTACACACTAGAGTCCCTCCTTTTTATTTTTCAGAATAATCTTACCATTACAGAAAGAATAATTCCATAAAAAGGTACTCGATTTAGTCCCTTAAGGATACGTAAGCTTTTTCGAGATAATTTCAAACTGTAATTTTTTTCTATTTATCACCTTAAAAGAGCTTGTTAAATAAGATTTTTAGCGAATAAAACGTTAAATAGTTTAAAATTATCAGATAACACTAGATATTTTAGTCTATTAATTATTATAATAGAGTATGAGATGGTTATATAATTGAGACAAAAAAGGTATACACCTAGGTGGGGCCTAGGCGGTGTTTCTCTTTTACGGCTTAGACATAGAAAACACCTACACTTTTTTGCCAATATAGGGGATGGAGAGATTATCATGAGCAACATGCAGCAAAAAACAGACGTTATCTTAATTGGTGCAGGAATTATGAGTGCAACATTAGGCTCATTACTAAAAGAATTAGCACCAGAATGGGAAATTAAAGTTTTTGAAAAACTCGCAAGTGCCGGGGAAGAAAGCTCTAACGAATGGAATAATGCAGGTACAGGGCATTCTGCGCTATGCGAACTGAACTATACTTCCGAAAAAGCTGACGGATCTATAGATATTAGTAAGGCTGTAAAAGTGAATGAGCAATTCCAGCTTTCAAGACAATTTTGGGCATATCTTGTAAAGAGCAAATTAATTCGTAATCCACAAGATTTTATTATGCCACTACCTCATATGAGTTTAGTACAAGGGGAAAAAAATGTTGAGTTTCTAAAAAACCGTTTTGAAGCGCTTTCAAAAAATCCACTGTTTCAAGGAATGGAATTTTCTGATGCTCCTGAAACATTAAAAAAATGGCTTCCACTCATTATGGAAGGCCGCACATCTAATGAACCGATGGCGGCAACGAAGATTGACTCTGGAACAGATGTTAACTTCGGTGCATTAACACGTATGTTGTTTGATTACTTAAAAACAAAAAATGTCGAGCTAAACTACAAGCATAGTGTCGAAAATATTAAGCGCACGAAAAATGGTTTGTGGGAAGTAAAAGTACACGATATGAATAGTGGTAAAATTGAGCATCATACTGCTAAATTCGTCTTTATTGGCGGCGGTGGCGGTAGCCTACCTCTACTTCAAAAAACTGGTATCCCTGAATCAAAACATATTGGTGGATTCCCGGTAAGTGGACTATTTATGGTATGTAAAAACCAAAAAGTTGTAGAGCAACATCATGCGAAAGTGTACGGTAAAGCTAAGGTTGGTGCTCCGCCAATGTCTGTACCTCATCTAGATACGAGATATATAGACAATAAAAAAGCTTTACTGTTTGGACCATTCGCAGGCTTCTCACCTAAATTCTTAAAAACAGGTTCAAATCTTGACTTAATCGGTTCTGTAAAACCGAATAACGTCTTAACGATGTTAGCCGCTGGTGTAAAAGAAATGGGACTTACAAAATACTTAATTCAGCAAGTTATGTTATCACATGAAAAACGTATGGAAGAATTACGCGAATTCATTCCGAACGCGAAAAGTGAAGATTGGGATATTGTAGTTGCTGGGCAACGTGTACAAGTAATTAAAGATACTGATGCTGGTGGTAAAGGGACACTTCAATTTGGTACAGAAGTAGTAAGTGCAGCTGACGGCTCAATCGCCGCATTACTAGGCGCATCACCAGGTGCTTCTACTGCTGTTCACGTCATGCTTGAAGTATTAGAAAAATGTTTCCCAAGCCGCATGGTAGAATGGGAAGAAAAAATAAAAGAAATGATTCCTTCATATGGCATTTCACTAACTGAAAATCCAAGATTGTTCCAAGATCTTCACACTTCTACTGGTCGTACACTTGGATTAAACGAAAAAGAAACTGTTCATAATTAATGAAGAAATAAAAAAACGTCCGATATATTCGGACGTTTTTTTGTCTACTAAAAATTATACTTATCAATATTATCTTTCGTAAATACAACTCGTTCTGGTAATACGATAATTCCATTCCCTTCTGCCTCATAATCATATCCTTGAATGGAGTTTGGCTCTACCTTCACTTTTCCAATTCCTTTTACTTCGAAGCTATCCCCTACTTTTAACTTCTTCCCTTTTACAACAATTTCATTTGCTACATACGTTGCGAGAGCACCTTGTTGTTTTACATCCCATAAACCAAATTGTGCTACTGTTCCTCGTTTTACGTAATCACGCATAACGTTTGGTGTAGAGAAGCCAGTTACGACAACCTTTTTATCCATTTTTAAATTTTCAGCTGCTTGTGCCATTGCCGGAAGTGCCGTTGCATCTGGACAAATGACTGCATTAATATCAGGATACGTTTTTAAAATATTCTCTCCTACTGACAAAGACTTTTGCGCATTATTTTCACCGTACTGCGTCGTTACAATTTCCCAGTTCGGATATTTCTTTTTAATAATTTCTTTCGCTTTCGTTACCCATTGGTTTTGATCCGTTACTGTCGGGCTAGAATAAAAGAAGGCTACTTTTCCTTTATCTCCAATTTGCTTTGAAGTCATTTCTATTAATAAATTAGCAAGTTGGTCTGGTGTTCCTTGGCTGATATAAAAGGAACGGTCTTTCGGATTCACATCAGAATCCCATGTTAACACCGTCATCCCTTTTTTCTTAGCACGTTGCAGTGATTGCGATAACCCATCCACTGACGTAGATGAAACCATAATCGCATCATAGTTTTGATTAATGAAATTGTTTATATATTTAACTTGCCCTGAAACACTCGCTTCAGACGGTCCATCATACTTCACTTGCACGCCTAACTTATCTCCCATCTCTTTTGCCCCTTCACCACCCGATGTGAAGAAACCAACTCCTGTTAATTTCGGAATAAATGCAAATTTCACATCATCAACCTTTTTCTTATCTGCCGTTTGGCTAGAACACGCAATTAAACCGATTAAACAAATACATACAATCAATACAATCCCCAGTTTTCTCTTCATGACATTTCCCCCTTATGCAAATTCTTTCTTTTCTCCGCTAAGAATTGATGTAATTTGAAATGTCTCATAATAATTGAAAGAATAAGGATAATACCTATTACTACATTGGATTGTTCATTTGTTAAACCCGTCATTTGCAAGCCATACTGCATGAGCCCAATGAAAATACTCGCCAGTACAGTACCAATAATACTTCCTTTTCCCCCCGTAATAAGTGTCCCGCCTAATACGACTGCTGTAATGATTGGTAAAATTGTTTCACTTCCCATATCAGCACGTGCGGAACCAAAATATGCGGTTAAGAAAGCACCTCCTAATCCACCTCCTAACCCGGAAAGTATGTAAGCGATAATGACTACTTTTTTCGTTTTAATCCCGGTGTATTTTGCTGTATTTTCGTTCGCACCTGTTAATTTTACATGGCGCCCGTATATAGTTCGGTGAAATAATACAGTACATAAAACTGTTAATACGATCAGTAGCCATAATAAATTCGGTATTCCTATAAAACTACCGTTTGCCAGTTGTACAAATGTGTCAGGTAAACCGCTTATTCCTTCGTACCCAGAAGCACCTGCCCCTCCTGAAATGACGAGGGCAATTCCCCCGTATAAAAACATCGTTCCGAGTGTAACGACGAGTGGTTCTACATCCGTCATTTTTATAATGAGTCCGTTTAAAGCGCCTGCTAAACAACTAATTATTAGGGCGATTATAACAGCAAACAAAATAGGTATTCCGTTCATCCAAAGTACACCGATTAAGATTGAAGTGAGCCCCATTATTGAGCCGATCGATACATCAATTCCTCCTGTTACTATAACAAAAGTCATTGGTATCGCCGCAATTGCGATAAATAGGAAATCATTTGTACTAAAAAGGAGATTACTAATATTTAAGAAATCACTATTCATTAAACTAAAAAGGATGAATTCTACAAGAAGTAATACAATTAGAACCCCTTCCCATCTATATACATACTTCATAGATTCATCCTCCTTTCTGCCTTCCACTTTTTCATAACACTATCTAATATGATGATAAGTAATAATAAAAAACCTGAAATAGCATTATTCCAAAATGCTGGTATTTTTAAAAAGACGAGTGAGCTACTTATTGTTTCTAAAAATAACGCTCCTAATGCAGCTCCAAATAAAGATCCTGTTCCTCCTTTTAAATGAATTCCTCCTAGTACAGCGGCTGCGATTACTTGTAATTCTAATCCTGTACCTGTTTGATTTGGCACGAAACCGATATTCATAACAAATATGCAACCAGCGAGCGCAGCGCTTATGCCTGAAATCATAAACGCATATATCTTCACTTTATTTACAGGTATACCAATAAGCCTCGCGCCATCTTCATTATCACCTACCGCATAAAAGTATCTTCCCAATGGCACTTTTCTTAAAAAGAAGTATAGTAGTAGTAAAATAATAAGAACGAACCATACAGTTATAGGTAAACCAAGAATGATGATAGATGACAGCTGCTTAAAATCGTTTGGAATATCTTCAATCCACTTCCCGCCTGTGAAAATTAACATTGTACCTCTAATAATTCCTAACATGCCTAATGTCATAATAATGGCTGGTACCCGAAACTTCGCAACTCCAATACCATTTACGAAACCAATAATGGCCCCAAGTATAATAGCTACAAATATCGACAAGAATGCACTATACCCATTCGTTAACATCATTCCGCAAACTGCTGCACTTAACCCCATGCTTGAACCAACTGATACATCTATATTTTTCGTAAATAAGACGAACGATTGACCGATTGCTAGCACGACTAAAATAACGCTTGATTTCATCAGTAAAGATAACGAGTTAAATTGAATAAAACTAGGGTTTATCATTCCTACAATAGCTATATACATTAGTAGTAACAGTATGATAGACGTTTCATGCATTTTTAACATATGTTTCATTCCGCTACACCTCCGTATGCAAGGCGTGTAACTTCATTCACACTCAGTTGTTCTTTTTCCATATGAGAAACAAATCGCCCATTTCTCATTACATATACACGGTTTACTAATTGGACAATTTCTTCAACATCTGAAGAGATTAATAAAATTGCGAGTCCTTCCCTTTTCATTTTTTTTATCGTCTCATACACTTCAAGCCTTGCTTTCGCATCAATTCCGCGAGTCGGCTCATCAAGAATAATAATTTTAGGATTACATGCAAGATACTTCGCAAGCACGACCTTCTGCTGATTACCTCCTGATAAAGATGCCAGTTCTTTATTCATATTCTGTACAACAATTCGGAACTGTTCTATAAACGAATTAACTAAAGCGCTTTCTTTTTCTTGATTTATAAAAAAGCGATTATTTTGATATAAACTTGCTGCTGCAATATTTTCTTTAACAGAAGCAATTGAGAAAATTCCATTCCTCGCCCTATCCTCTGGCACATAAACTAGTCCTTCGTCTAGCCTTTTATGCAAAGAACACGTATCAATTGATTTTCCACCCAATAAGATAGACCCTGATTTTATAGTTTTCAATCCAAATATTGCTTCTGCTAATTCCGTTCTGCCAGATCCTATAATGCCAGCAACACCTACAACCTCACCCGCATGTACAGTGAATGATATATTTTCGAATGCGTGACCATTTATATCAACCACTTCTAATATTTTTTTCGTCTTTACTGTCTCTTGAACTACTTCTATTTTCTCTTTCTGTTTATATCCTTTTGGCAATAGTCCCTCCATCAGCATGTCATATGTATAGTCACATACATCACCTTGGCTTACAACCATTCCATCACGTAGTATTGCTACTTTGTTGGCAATTTCAAAGATTTCTGGAAAACGATGCGTAATATAAATCATCCCAATTCCTTTTTCTTGTAAACTTTTCATCAACACAAAAAGACTCTTAATTTCGTGTGTTGTTAATGTCGATGTTGGCTCATCTAGAATAAGAATCTCAGCTTCTCTTATTAATCCTCTAACGATTTCTACTAACTGTTGTTGCGCAATCGATAATGTTCCTCCTAGTTTATTAAGGTCAATATCCCATCCTAAGCTGCTAATCAATTGCTGAATCTGTACTTTTAGTTTCTTTTTCTTTTCTTTTAACCCGATACATATATTTTCTTCAATAGTCATATGCGGAAAAATGAGTGGTTCTTGCGGTATTAAATAAATACCTTTTCGGTGTGCTTCTGATGGATTTGAAAACTGTTGCTTCCTTCCTTTTACATACATCTCTCCATCATCATACGAATATAACCCCGTTAATATTTTCATTAATGTTGATTTCCCGGCGCCATTTCCCCCCACTAAAGCGTATATATCTCCGCGCTCTACTTGTAAGTTCACTTCTTTTAATACAAGTTGATTTAAAAACGCCTTACTCATTTTCTTTACTTGTAATAAAGGTACGTTCTCCACATGATGTCACCTGCCTTTATCCAGAACATTTTTTGAGAAAATGATTATTTGTTCTACTTGTTTTGTAGCATTGTATATTCCTTTTTTTATATCTAGAACACTTTTTTCTACGTACTATTAATCGTTTCAACTGGAATAAACAAAATATATGGTACATATGTTTAAGCTGTGGTCAATTGTTGAAAGGGATGAAGAGTATGACTCAGCTGAACTTTGAAGAAAATTTATTAACTAAAGTAGCTTGGTACTATTATAAAGACCAATTAACACAACAGGAGATCGCGTCACTTCTTCATATTTCAAGAAATAAAGTCGTCCGGTTATTAGATAAAGCGCGGAGTGAAGGTATCGTTACATTTCACGTAAAAGGGACTGGTTTGCACTGTTTAAGTATTGAGCGTGACCTAATGAAAAAATTCCACTTAAAAGATGCTTTTATTATCCCTACCCCAGTAAACAATTATCATGCTTCTCTCGGAAAAGCTGCTGCACAATATTTAGAAACTCATCTCCAGCAAGGCGATTTACTCGGTATTGGCTGGGGAGAAACAATTAGCAAAATGCTAGAAAACATTCATTTTGAAAGTTCTATCAACCTTTCAATCGTAACGCTCACAGGCGGGGTAAATCACTATCTCCCGAGAAAACAAAACTATTTACACTACATGCAAGGCGAACTTCACATTATCCCTACGCCGTTTCTAGCGTCTACAACCGAAATGGCACAAAGTATTCTATCAGAACCGAGTGTAAAAGATATGCTTCAAGTCGCTTCACTTGCTCATACGGCTGTTGTCGGTATTGGGGGATTATCTCAAGACGCTACGATTGTAAAAGAAGAAAAATTAACACTACGTGAGATGACATATATTCGTAGTCAAAACGGTGCTGGCGATATTTTAGGACAGTTTTATAATACAAATGGCGATTTATTAGAACTCTCGCATCACAATCGTCTAATTGGCACGCCCCTCTCTATTTTGCGCAATATGAAGCATGTCGTCGGTGTTGCTGGAGGTACTGAAAAGATAGATGCAATTTATGGTGCCTTAAAAGGAAAGTTTATTCATTCATTAATTACCGATGAGGAAACTGCCCTCTCCTTATTACGAAAGGATGGTGATTGTTAATGTCCCATTTATTAGCTTTCGATGCTGGTACAGGGAGCATTCGAGCAGTTCTTTTTGATTTACATGGTAATCAAATTGCAGTAAGTCAAAAAGAATGGATTCACAAATCTGACCTTCGTTATCCAGGCTCTATGAACTTTGATGTAGTAGAAAATTGGAAGCTAGTACAAGAATGTACGAAAGAGGTGCTTCAAAAAAGCAACACTCCTGCCTCTTCTATTCTTGCTATTAGCGCTACAAGTATGCGAGAAGGATTTGTTTTATATGATCAAGATGGGCAAGAAATATGGGCGTGTGCAAATGTTGATGGGCGCGCATCCGTCGAAGTTAGTGAATTAAAAGAAATTCGGTCACATCTTGAAAAAGATTTATATACAAAGTCTGGTCAAACTTTTTCATTAGGTGCTTTACCACGCCTACTCTGGATAAAAAAACATGAACCCGACGTCTATAATACTATTCACTCTTTTACAATGTTAAACGATTGGATCTTATATAAATTAAGCGGAGTGCTGCAAATCGATCCTTCAAACGGATGTACGTCAGGTATTTTTGACTTACAAAATAGAGTGTGGGATAACGATGTCGCTAAGGAGTGCGGTCTATCTTTGCCATTTTCACCAACAGTAAATGAAGCTGGTACAGTAATTGGCAACGTTACAAAAGAGTGTGCAGCATTAACTGGATTACGTGAAGGGATTCCTGTCGTCGCCGGGGGTGGAGATGCTCAAATGGCATCGCTCGGAACAGGAATCGTGAAACCAAATCAAACGTTAATATGCGGGGGTAGCTTTTGGCAACAAGAAGTGAATGTTACTGAGCCAATAACAGATCCACATGCTGCGATTCGAGTAAATTGTCACGTCGTTCCGAACCTATGGCAATATGAAACAATCGCCTTTTTCCCAGGTCTCGTTATGCGCTGGTTTCGAGACGCTTTTTGCCAAGAAGAAAAGAAACTTGCTGATAAACTTGGTGTAGATGCTTATGAATTACTAGAAGAACAAGCGAAAGACGTACCTGTCGGTTCACATGGCATTATCCCTACTTTTTCAAACGTTATGAACTACATTTCTTGGCGTCATGCCGCACCTTCATTCTTAAATTTAAGTTTAGACGCTGACAAATGCGGAAAAAAAGAACTGTTTCGTGCTATTGAAGAAAATGCAGCCTTCATTACACTTGGAAACTTAAAATTAATAAAAAATCTAACTGGCACATTCCCTTCTGAAGTTATTTTTGCTGGCGGTGCCGCTAAAGGAAAACTATGGCCACAAATTCTATCAGACGTACTCGGTATTCCTGTAAAAGTACCTGTTGTGAAAGAAGCAGCTGCTTTAGGAACTGCGATTGCTGCTGGAGTTGGTGCTGGCATATATTCATCTATGGAAGAAACTGCCGAAGAGTTTGTACAGTGGGAGCAAACATTCGAACCAGTTACTGAAAATCACGAACTATATAAAGAGTTCTATGAAACATGGAAAACTGTATATGACAGTCAGCTCGCTTTAGCTGATAAAGGGCTCACCTCACATATGTGGATTGCGCCTGGTGCACTGTAACACATTACATAAAGGAGTGAACTGTATGTTAAAAGCGAATGAAAATGACTTCTCCTATCGCTTCGGTGATAACGGGCCGAAATATTTAATACAAGGGCCAAATATTGATCTTGGCCTTGTTGTCATTCAACCGGGCCAGGAGTTTCAAAACCATTATCATACGACGTGCGAAGAGGTCTTTTATGCATTAGAAGGTGAAATAGACTTCTATGTAAATAACGAAAGAGTTCCGATTAAACAAGGTGATGTCCTGCAAGTTCGCCCTCATGAATCTCACTATCTGATTAACCATTCTGACAAACCTTTTAAAGCTGTTTTTATAAAGTCACCACATTTACCAAATAAAGATACGGTACAAACGGAAAATCCAACATTAACGAAGGAGTGATTTTGAATGACTTGGGGATTTAAAAATCGATTAAATACAATTTTACCTGATGGTAGAGCGGTTATGTTAGCAATAGATCACGGTTATTTCTTAGGACCAATTCACGGATTAGAACAACCACTTGAAACAGTTAAAAACTTACTTCCTTATACAGACTCCCTCTTTTTAACACGCGGTGTACTTAGCTCCTGCATTCCTGAAAACTGCAACACACCGATGGTTATGCGTGTATCTGGTGGCGCTACTGTCGTCGGTAAAGATTTAGCGAATGAAACAATTGTTACACCTGTGAAGGAAGCAGTGAAGCAAAACGCAATTGGCGTTGGCGTTTCTGTTTTTGTCGGATCAGACTATGAAACACAAACTGTTACAAATCTCGCAAATGTAGTTTCTGAAGCTCATGATTACGGCCTACCAGTACTCGGCATTACCGCAGTCGCAAAGGAATTACAAAAACGTGAAGCTCGCTTTCTAGCACTTGCTTCCCGCGTATGTGTTGAAATGGGTGCTGATATTATTAAAACGTATTACTGCGAAGGATTCGAAAAAATAACGAGCACATGCCCTGCCCCAGTCGTCATCGCGGGCGGCCCAAAACTAGATTCAATTGAAGACGCATTAAACATTACGTACAATGCATTGCAAGAAGGAGCAATTGGAGTAGACATGGGCCGAAACATATGGCAATCCGAGCACCCAGCTGCGATGATCCAAGCAATACATGGCATTGTGAAAAATGGATTGAATGTGAAAGAGGCACTTGAACTTTATGATGATGTGAAGAATTAATGTGAAAAGACAGACTATTTATTAGTCTGTCTTTTTTACTTTACAGTGAAACTTTCATAATCCGTCTTCTAATATGATACATACTTAAATTTTATACACCTTCAAATGATTACTCTTGTTGATCGCTATTAAGCTTTGAAACTTTCTTACCTTCTCTATAATCAAGACAAGACACTTCAATTAATAAGCCATTAAATACTGTAAAATAAAAACCATAACTACTACCTCTCATCGTATACGGTTCCTTGTCTATTTCAATGCCACCAGCTACTAAACGATTATACGCTTGATCAACTTCATTTGAAGTATCCACTAAAAAACCAATATGAAAAGCTTCAGGATACATCACTTCCTTATTTCCCTTAAATGCTTTTGGATCGCTCAGCACAAGTATAAATCCACTTTCATCACTCATTACTAATAATGCCTTTCCCTTTTGCTCTAAAAATTGAAAATCAAAAAATGTTTCAAAGAAATGTCTCGCTTCTGATAAGTCATCAACACATAAATTTAAATGATTCAGCTTCATGTACTCATCTCCTTTTAAAAAGAAGGGATATAGACTCATTTTCATAACCCTTAAATATGTAAGGCAAGATATTCAAGCGTTCCGTCTAAGACTATGCTTTATAAGTCTAATACTTTTCTCCATAGCCTAGAACGTTTTTTTAAATGAATGAAAGATTTCCTATCATTCCCATCCCCCCAGTCATAAAAAAGAGGATACATGATTGCTTCTACAACATGTATCCTCTACTTATATATTACGACTGTTGATAAGCCGATTTCGATGATTTCACATAATAAACTGCATGATCCACATTAATAATATGATCTGGCTTTGGTTTACCACGGCCCGCTCTATGTCCAGCTAAGTGTTCTTCACTTGTTTCCCAGTTTTTCCATGCTTCTTCAGATTCCCAGCGAATCATTACGACAACTTCTTCGTCGCCGCGTCTTACTTTTTTCACGAGAACACTTAAATCGATGAAGCCTTCAAATTTTTCAATAATACCTTCTCCAGTGAAACGTTCTACAACTATATTTGATGTACCTTCTTTTACTGTAAATGTTTTCGTTTCGATAAACATATATCCCACTCCCTCTTTGTTATACGAATACTAGTATTCTTCTATTATAATTGATTATGATAATTATTTTCAATTGTAAAGTTTTAATTTTTTGAATTATGCTGATTTCTTTTCTATCGCCTCATCTAAAAATTTGAAATATGGAAGTAACATCCCTATTAAAGATGTAACACATATAATTGCACCGATGATTACATATAGCGCTCTTACTCCCCACATTTCACTCAATATCCCCCCTACTAACACACCTAATGGCATAGCGGATCGTATAAAAAATAAACGCACTGAAAATACTTGTCCTATCATATTATTTGGGACGGTTTGTTGGCATATTGTCGTGTTATGAACATTGAAAAATGCAATACAAATCCCTGCTATTACTTCAATTATTATTGCAATGATAATACTATGATTGAATCCTAATGAAATGTATGTGAGTCCCCCTATAAACAATCCTCCAAGCATCAGTATACGCCGGCTTTTATATGTTACTTTTCCGACTAATACTGAGCCAATTACGTAGCCAAGTGGAAAACCTGCCATGAAATAACCGTACTCTGCATATCCCGCTGACAGCTCGTCTTTTATATAAGGAAGATTTGTGACCATCGTTACCCCTACTCCAAACTGCACGAAAGTAAGAAATATACCGAGCCAAACGATGATTGGTTTTGTGAAAAAATATGTAAAACCGTGAAAAAACTGTTCTAGCCACGTTTTCCGAATAGGTTGCGACGTTCTATTTTCTTTTATATAAAATAAGAAAGTGCCACTAACAAATAAACATATGCATACGAAAGATAATGTAAGTTCTGTTCCAATCAAATGAATGACTACTCCGCCTAATACTGGCGCAAGAAACATCATAAGGCGAGTCATTCCATCAATGTACGCATTTGCATCTTGAAGTTGTTCTTTCCCTACAATGCTCGGTGTAATTGCTTGACTTGCAGGTGTATAAAGTGGTGTAATAAGTCCCACTACAATTTGAACAACATAAATGTGCCAAACTTCTATACTACCCGAAACTAGCATCACCAAAGGTAATAAAAATACGGACGCTCGTATCCATTGTGAAAATATCATAATCCACTTCCGGCTCCATTTATCAATAAATGGGCCACTTATTAATTGCAATATGAGTGATGGGATGAAATATAATAACCACATACTACTTAAAGCCATTTCTGATCCTGTTAACTCATATACTAGAATTGAATTACATAACGTTCCGAAAGCCCCTCCTAATTCAGAGATTGCACTACCAATCCACATAAAAAAGAACGAACGATTTTTCAATATATTTTTCAATTTCACACACCAACTTTTCTTTTATATTCCTCCCTTTATGTACATTCTCGTTGTTAATTATCTATTCAAAAACATATCTAATTCTTTCGCTAAAGACTGTACTGCTTTCTTTCTTAATACATATTTTCCGTCATGTATATCAACTAACTTCGCTGCACGTAACAATTTCAAATGATGGTGTACAGTCGATTTACCGAGTTGCAATCTTTCCGTTATTTCCTGTAATGTACGTTCTTTTTCAAACAACATTTTTACAATTCGCAATCTCGCTTCATCCCCAAGAGCCTTATGTTTTTGAACTAAAAAATAATTCGGTTCATACGGATCTTCAGGATGAATACTTTCATTCGCAACTGGATAATGAAATACTTTCGTATCATCAATATCTGCTTCAATATTCCACGGTCTGTACGTCATTTGCGGAATAAGAAGTACGTGATGAACACTTGGCTCTGGCATATAGTTCACTCCGCCAGTCGCCCACTCGACAAACTCTTCCGGCTTCATCTTTTTATTCATTTCATTTTTTGCTTCATAATCTCGTTTTAATATAGAAAGTATTTCTTCTTCCTCACTCTTAATTACACTCTCATACCACCCTGTCATTACAGCGATTAAATGAGATTTCAGCACTTGTACATCTACATCACATATAAAGCGAATGTACGTAGAGAAAAACTGATGATCATGTGTTAATTCCTTTAGTTCATGTATTGCAGTTCCATCTCTACTTGCGGCTAAACGTCTTTTTTTCTCATATTTCTCCCCTAAAAACGGTAAACATGTATACTTCAAATCTTCTTCTGAAAGTGAATCGATTTTAGCATGAAACTGCGATACACCCTGTATGTCTTCTTCATACAACAACTGAAGCAATGCTTTCCACGTATTATTTTCTTCGACAAATTGTAAGTGCTCTCTCATTTCTTCTGTTAATGATTTCTTAATTTCTTCCCATTCATTTTGACTCTTTTCAAGTGTATCAATTAACCTCTTATGAGTAATTGCTGCAATGCCAAGCGCACATTCGAAAAGTATCGAATATTTCACTTGAACGTTATACGTTTCCCTCTTTCTACTCGTTATGTGATAGACCTCCATTTTTATCCCCTCCTTGTTTGCTATATATCAAATTCTATTTTTATCGAATTTAACCTTCTATATTTTTAGAATTATTTTGCGACTTCAAAAAAACTCTAATCCATGAGCAAATAGAGAAAAGGTTATACTCTTTTTCATTCTGACTCAATTAAAGCCTTGATTATTAAGTATCATATTAAAAAGAAGTTTTTTAATGGCTCTGTTATAAGTTGTCTTTCACCCTCTTGTGCAACTATAGAAAAGGTTTATTGAAGAGAAAAGAGAATTGGTTTTATTAAGAAAAATGAACAGGAGGCTATACGAATGGGAAGAAAAGAAATGTTGCAAAATGGAGTCCAACAAGTTTTTTACGAAGAAGAATGGTACCCACCAATATCAGAAGCGTTAAAGAATCTTACGGTTGAACAAGCATGTTGGCAACCAGAAGGTGCTGCCAGTAATACGATTTGGGAAAATGTGAACCATTTATTAATCTTTAAAGAACGCCTACTTTCCCGTTTACATGAAGACGACACATTTGTTGCTCCACAAAATAATGATGAGACGTTTATCCAAGGTGGACCTAATGATGATGCCGCTTGGCAGCAAACCGTAAAGCGAACGCTTCAAGTACATGATGCCTTACAATCTTCATTAACCGCCCTTCAAGAAGCAGAACTAGATCAACTAAGTCCTTCTCTACCAGTTTGGCAACAATATATGAATATCCTTTTGCATGATGCTTATCATACAGGACAAATTATACAGCTTCGGAAACTTCAAGGTTCATGGCCAACTCACCGTTCTTATTTATAAAGTGAAATTTTAATCAGCTCTTACCAATCGGGATTTTGCGGGCAGCCCGTCCCCACCTCACTTCTTTGTTTTCCTTGAATTTTGAGGTAAAAATCTTACTGTCCGTTAATCCGGAATAAACGATGTTTAAAATCGCATACGTTTAATATCCAACAAAACAATTGAAAACAGCTAATTGTTCGATAATTACTGCGATTGCTCAAAATAAAGCAAATTAAAATACATTGATTCCTAACATAACTTACATGCTTCATAACTTCTAATCATAATCCAAATTTGGAAGAATAGATGCTTTTTTATATACAAATAATAACTCTCAAGGAGTTGTTGACATGCATTTCATATTGAATATGTTAGGGATTTTCGTTGTCATATTAATCATTTTCTTATGTTCGCCTAATAAAAAACATATAAAATGGAGACCAATTGTAATTCTCATCCTATTGGAGCTTTTTATTACGTGGTTTATGTTAGGCACAAAGCTCGGCAGTATTATCATTAATAAAATTGCGTCATTTTTCAGTTGGCTACTAGCATGTGCGAATGAAGGTATTCGATTTGCATTTCCTTCAGCTATGGAAAGTCAGCACATTGATTTCTTCTTTAGTGCGTTACTTCCTATCATTTTTGTTATTACTTTTTTCGATATTCTTTCTTATTTCGGAATCTTAACTTGGATTATTGATAAAGTAGGTGCAGTTATTTCAAAGATTTCTCGTTTACCAAAGTTAGAAAGTTTCTTTTCGATTCAAATGATGTTTTTAGGAAACACCGAAGCACTTGCGGTTGTTCGTGATCAATTATCTGTTTTAAAAGAAAATCGATTATTAACTTTTGGAATTATGAGTATGAGTAGCGTTAGCGGATCCATTCTTGGTGCTTATTTATCAATGGTTCCAGCAACATATATTTTCAGCGCAATCCCATTAAACTGTATTAACGCATTAATTTTAGCCAATGTATTAAATCCTGTGGAAGTTTCGAAAGAAGAAGACATTGTTTACACACCTTCAAAACATGAAAAAAAGGATTTCTTTTCTACTATTTCAAACAGTATGTTAGTTGGGATGAATATGGTTATCGTTATTTTAGCTATGGTAATTGGTTATGTAGCTTTAACAGCATGTTTAAATGGGATTTTAGGATTTTTTGTAACGGGGTTAACAATTCAAAAAATCTTCTCCATTATCTTTAGTCCTTTTGCATTTTTACTCGGTTTATCAGGCAGTGATGCTATGTATGTAGCTGAATTAATGGGGATCAAAATAACGACGAATGAATTTGTTGCAATGATGGATTTAAAATCAAACTTAAAGTCGCTACAACCGCATACGGTTGCGGTTGCAACGACATTTCTAGCTTCTTTTGCTAACTTTAGTACAGTAGGTATGATTTACGGAACTTACAATTCATTATTTGGCGGAGAAAAATCATCAGTCATCGGTAAAAATGTTTGGAAGCTTCTTGTTAGCGGGATGGCTGTTTCTTTATTAAGTGCTATGCTCGTTGGGCTATTTGTATGGTAATTAATTTTAATAATAAAAGACACCCAAGCCAATTGAGTGTCTTTTATTATTATTTTCGAATTTGTCCATTTCCACGAATCACATATTTTGTAGAAGTTAATGCTGGAAGCCCCATTGGTCCTCTTACGTGTAACTTTTGTGTACTGATACCAATTTCCGCTCCGAATCCAAATTCGGATCCATCTGTAAAACGAGTCGATGCATTATGATAAAGTGCCGCGGCATCTACAGAAGTAAAAAACTTGCTGACGTTTTCCTCGTTTTCAGTAATAATTGCTTCAGAATGCATAGATCCATACGTATTTATATGATGAATCGCTTCTTCAACAGTGGAAACCACTTTCACTGCTAGTGTGAGAGATAAAAACTCAGTTTCCCAGTCTTCTTCTGTCGCAAGTAAGATAGAAGAATCAATCGCCACTGCTTTATTATCACCACGTAGCTCCACTCCTCTTTCATTCAAGGAAGAAAACAACTCGCTACCATATTGCTCTACCCAATTCTCATGAAGTACAATCGTCTCAATTGCATTACATACAGATGGACGCTGTGTTTTTGCATTTATAATAATATTAAACGCCATTTGTTTATCTGCTGTTTCATCAATGAATATATGACAATTTCCCGCACCTGTTTCAAGTACTGGAACAGACGCTTCTCTCACTACTGTATCAATTAATTGTTTACCGCCTCTTGGTATAAGAACATCCAAGTACTCGTTCAATGTAAACAACTGTTTTGCACTATCTCTCGTTGTATCTTCTATGAGCTGTACACTTTCTGAAGGCAAGCTAGTTTGCTTAAGCGCCCGGTGAATAACGCTAACGATGGCTTTGTTAGAATGGATAGCAGAAGAACTACCACGTAGTATTACTGCGTTTCCTGTTTTTAAACAAATTGTAGCAGCATCAACAGTTACATTCGGTCTTGCCTCATAAATCATCCCGACAACACCAAGTGGTACGCGCATCTCCTGAATAGATAGTCCATTTGGCCTTTCCCATGCACTTACACATTCTCCTACAGGATCACGTAATTCAATTAGCTGCTTAATCCCCTCTGTCATATCAATAATACGATTTTCAGTTAGCAGAAGACGATCAAGGAGTGAATCAGAAAATCCTTTTGCCTTACCTTCTTCAATATCCCTCTTGTTTTCTTCTAAAATATAAGCTGTTTCTAATATTAACTGATCAGCTATTGCGGAAAGTGCTTCGTTTTTTTGCTCTGTAGATTTAAGCACAAGCTCTCTAGCAACCTCTTTTGCTTTTATCCCCTTTGCCAACACTTCATTCATTTTTATTTCCTCCTTTTTAAAGTGAAACCCAATGATCCCTATGGATGACTTCATAACTATGTCTCTCGCCTCTTACTTGAATATCTTGGCTTTGCATACCTTTTACATCTATTAGTTCCTCTGCACTATATGTGCATTGTCCTTTTCCTATTACGCGCCCTTGTTGCGTTACAACCTCTACAACTTCACCCACTTGGAAAAATCCTGATACATTCGTAACACCAGCTGGAAGTAAACTCTTACCATGCTGAATGATGGCAGTAGCTGCCCCAGCATCTACTTCAATTTGTCCGCTAACAAGCGAATGTAAGGCAATCCATTGCTTGTTCATCTTCATTTCTTTTTGAGGAGCATTACCAACATACGTTCCATCACCCTTACCCTTCAAAACATCTACAAACTTTTCCTGTCCACGTCCTGTTCCGATAAATACACTCACACCAAGAGAGAGCGCTGTCTTTGCAGCGTCGATTTTTGATTTCATACCGCCAGTCCCAAGTTTTGAGCCAGCATCTCCTGCAAGAGAAGAAATTTCTTCCGTAACTTCAGGAAGAAAATAATATTTTTTTGCATCCGGATTTTTCTGAGGATTTTTGTCATATAACCCGTTCACATCCGTAAAGATCATAAGCATATCCGCCGAAACAAGCCCGCTTACTAAAGCTGACAGCATATCATTATCACCGAACGTCAGCTCCTCTAAAGAGATGGAATCATTTTCATTAATAATTGGAAGAGCGGAGCGGTTTAATAATTCTCCTAACGTAGCGTAAGCATTACTATATTGTTCTTTTCTAGAAAAATCACTCCTCGTCAGCAAAAGTTGCGCAGTAACGATGCCATATTTACGGAATTCCTCCGTGTACGCCTGCATTAACAAACTTTGTCCGACAGCTGCTGCAGCCTGTTTCCCTTTAATCGTTACAGGTCTGCTAGGATATCCTAGCGCTGAAAAACCTGCAGCGACGGCTCCAGATGTAATTAACACAACCTCGTGCCCCTCTTCTTTCAACCGAGCCAATGCGGCAACGTGATCTGAAAGCTGTTCTGTAGAGATGCCTCCGTGACTATCTGCCAAGGAACTACTCCCAATCTTTACAACAACTCGTTGTTTTTTCACTTTTTTATCCCCCAAGTCTAAAATCAAAGTTTTTTATAAATTACACTTCATTCACTTTGTAACTATATCTATTCTCATCAATGCTGCAATGAGGTATTTAAGAGCAAAATAAAAATGACCGCTTCGCCCTTAATAAAATAAAAAGGACGAAACGGTCATTGTTCCGCGGTACCACCTTAATTGATATACATAGATATCCACTTGGTGCCTATAACGCAGGCGAACGCCTAAACTTTCATTTAAGACTCAGGGATAGGTTCGATATATTCTATACGAGGAATCTTTCAGCCGGTGAATTCCACTCTCTTTCGCAAGAAGACATATGTACTAATTCCCTTCAACGATTTTCAATCTAATTTTTTTATATTATGCGATATAGTTCGATTCGGTGTCAAGAGGTATTTTTAAAAATAAATAGAGCCGCAAGTTATTTGTATGAAATTATCGCCCTACTGAATGAAAATACAAAATGATATAAGTTTAACTCATATTCATAAACATAAAACCTTACATTATAGTGTATATATTTACATAATGTCGAATATAATTAATTTTTATCTTTTAGTGTTGCAAAAAGGAATATATTCTCTTAGAATGTTTCTTTATATTGCACAGGGATGTTATTCTTATTCTAAGAAAATAATATCAAACCGATATAATTGATTATAAAAGGAGCAAGATTGAGTTATTATGGATAAACAAATTGGATTCATCGGTTGCGGAAATATGGGAATGGCTATGATTGGCGGAATGATAAACAAAAATATAGTGTCTTCAAATCAAATTATTTGTTCAGATTTAAACACTGCTAATTTAAAAAATGCTAGTGAAAAATATGGGCTAACTACAACTACCGACAACAATGAAGTAGCTAAAAATGCTGATATTTTAATTTTATCAATCAAACCAGACCTATACGCGTCAATAATTAATGAAATAAAAGAAATAATCAAAAACGATGCTATCATCGTTACGATCGCTGCTGGGAAAAGTATTGAAAGTACTGAAAATGCCTTTAATAAAAAAGTAAAGGTTGTAAGGGTAATGCCTAATACTCCTGCTCTTGTTGGAGAAGGAATGTCTGCATTATGCCCGAATGAAATGGTGACAGAAAAAGATTTAGAAGATGTACTAAACATTTTCAATAGTTTTGGTCAAACAGAGATCGTAAG
This sequence comes from Bacillus sp. LH1, assembly GCF_057924895.1. NCBI lineage: Bacteria > Bacillati > Bacillota > Bacilli > Caryophanales > Bacillaceae > Bacillus > Bacillus sp. LH1. The sequence goes on from NZ_CM175007.1 coordinate 2,870,295, forward strand.
TGAAAAATTAATGGATGTTGTCACATCCGTAAGTGGTTCTTCACCAGCTTATGTATATATGATTATAGAAGCGATGGCAGATGCTGCTGTACTAGATGGTATGCCAAGAAATCAAGCATATAAATTCGCTGCTCAAGCTGTGTTAGGCTCTGCAAAAATGGTACTAGAAACAGGAATACATCCAGGTGAATTGAAAGATATGGTTTGTTCTCCTGGCGGAACGACAATAGAAGCTGTAGCAACATTGGAGGAAAAAGGACTGAGAACAGCGATTATTTCAGCTATGCAGCGTTGTACGCAAAAGTCTGTTGAACTATCTGGTCAAACTAAAAAGTAAAACTGTAAAAGAGATCGCGTTAGCTATGAATTCATATGAATTTAATTAGAAATTCACTACATGATAAACGGCCAAACTCATATATAATTGAGTTTGGCCGTTTCAGTTTTAATTATATTAAAATAATTTCATTCAAATCTTCTTTACAGGTTCTGTTTTATCCCTTACCTATTCCCTACTATGATTGTGTAATTTTATTAGAAACTAATAATTTTTCAATGCACTTCGGTAACATATCTAATAGCGTTTCAAATGCGTAGTTTACATCTAGACGTTCTGTCCATTGATGTGCATCTTTTCCTACCGGCCCCATATTTAATACTGGAACATCAAACTCTTCTAATTCCTGAAGCGGAATTGAATAACCTTTATCCCATAATGGCATATTGTCTACAAGCGAACTCATTGAATCCAGTGGATACTGCAAGCCTACATAACTTAAATCTGAAATCCCCCCAAAATAATTTTGGTTTTCAAATGTAATTTTATGATTGTAGTGTGCATACTTTTCCATTTCTACAACTACCTCTTTTATTAAAGGATTGTTGCGTGAACTCACAGCTGGATAGTACGGCGGAGCGAAGAAAAGTACAATCATCGGTGCCTTTTCTTTACATAAAATCGCTAATTTATCTACTAAATCAATGGTTACCGCACGATCATCTTTATCTCCTCTATTTTTTATAATATTAGATTGAATATGATTTATTTTTTCTCGTCCATGTTGCTCAATTGCATATGTGATAAGCTCTTCATAAGTTAATACATTTACTTTGAGATTAGGTGGTATAAATGGATTATATTTAGAAAAACGATATGCATGTTTTTCATACGACTCTTCTATTTTCTCTGCTACTTTCGTTACTTTTTGACGTAACAATGAAACTACATCTGTCATTGATTTTTCTAATAAAAACAAATTAAATAATGTAACTGCACGATGCGGAATTTGTACAGAATAATCCTCTTTTAAGTCCCTTTGAAGTAAGTTAGTTGGCGGAGGACTCGCTTCCCCTTCTACAATATCACAAAGGTCTGTGTTTAACTCTAATTCTGCTGTTATTAATGAAGCCATATAACTCCCATTTAACCCTGCAAAAGGTTCACCTACATGTGTCTCTTTTCCGTAGCAAAGAAAACCAGGTAACACTTTACCAATAGAGCCAGTGTAAATATACTTATTTTGGTCACCAGGATGTCTTGAAAACATAGGCTCTGAGTTTAGTACCGTTTTATACTCTAAATCATGTTCTCTTGCTAACTCTAGTAATCTTGGAACAGCAGCTCTCATCCCTACAGAGTTTACTTCTTCATCTGGTACAGCCAATAAAAGAACATTCCCATCAAATCTTTCTTCGCAAGCTTGCTCAATCATTGCCATTTGTAATGCGAGGCCGCATTTCATATCCATTGTTCCTCTACCAAACAGCCATTCTCCATGTTCTATATCTTCACGTACATGGTCTGGAAGTTCATCTTTATGAGAATAAAACATAGATGTTAACTTTTTAGGATTAAATGCATCTTCTTTCCACATTCCGTAATCTTGTACATCTACAACATCAAAGTGACTTACTAGAATTACAGTATTTTTTGTACTATCGCTTTTCTTTACTAGTGCTGTAACAAAATATCGTCCGTCCCCTGTCGGATTTTTTTGCAAATGGTGCGGGTTTTGTTTGAAATACTGTAAGTCAGATAATTGTTCCACAACAAAGTCTGGCAATATTACTTCAGCTTCTGAACCGGTAATACTAGGAATTTCAACAAGACTGCTTAATAATTGAACCAATTGTTCTTTTGATTGCCACTTTGACATATAAATCCCCCTATTTTCCGCATTATGAAAACTAATTCCAGTATATGAATAAAAAATGACGACAGCTATCAAAATTATAGTTCTGATGTACTGCCGATTTTTATTGATATTTCATGAGCCGCTTGTTTTACCTTGCTAATAAGAAAAGATAGTCGATCATCATTAATACGATGACTAATTAACCCAACACTTAATGCTCCTACTACTTTATGATTAAATCCGATAATAGGTGCAGCTACTGAAGCTGTCCCTTCTGTTTTTTCACCATAACTGACAGCATATCCTTCATTTTTTATTTGCTTTATTTGATTAAGAAGAATTTGCTTTTGTTCTGGTAATGAAGGAAGTAAATACTCTACAATATGTTCCATTTCATTCGTTTTCATATTGGCAAGCATCGTTTTATTTGCAGCACCAATTGAAAGTGGAATTTGTTCTCCTAGATTATCGATAACTCGAATTTTTAAAGGACTATCAATTCTTTCAATGATAATAGAATGTGTTCCGTTTGGAATATTCAAATAGACACTTTCTTCCACTTCAGAAGCCAAACGTTTCATCACTTCTCTTGCAACAGATCTATAGTCTACCTTCTCCAATTGACGCAACCCTATTTCCATCCACATTGGTCCAATTTTGTACTGTTTTGTCTCTGTAATTTGTGTAACTAACCCATGCTCCATTAGAGAGTTAAGTAATCTATGTACTGTACTAACCGGGAGATGTGTTCCATCAGCTATATCAGAAATAGCCCAATACTCTTTTTCATTTGTAGAATTCAATAATTTAATAATACTTATCGCTCGATCAATGGACTGTACCATAACTCGCCTCAACTTTACTCGTAATATGTTAGTACGCTTAATTAACTATCAATTTAGCAAACATTCGAAATGAAATCAATCTATTTATTTAATTTTCTAACAATAAAAACATATCACTAACAACGAATTGAAAACGCAAACAAAAAAATATTGACTTTTCTTTTTAATTATCTGAAAATTATAACAAGATTTCACATCACGGAATACATTCCATAATACGGAAAAACATCAAACGTTATTCTATCAACTACGAAAGTGAGGAAAACAATGGCGCAAGTAAGCAATACAAACAATGAATTAAAACGTACGATGAAAAGTAGACACTTATTCATGATTGCACTCGGTGGTGTGATTGGAACCGGGTTATTTAACGGATCTGGCTTTATTATAAGTCAGGCTGGACCTGGTGGATCCGTACTTGCCTTTATTGCTGGTGGATTATTAATGTATTTCGTTATGCTATGTCTTGGTGAACTTGCTGTAGCCATGCCTGTTTCAGGTTCTTTTCAGGAATATGCTACTAAATTCATCAATCCTGCAACTGGCTTTACAATCGGATGGTTGTATTGGTTAAGCTGGGCGAATACGACCGGTCTTGAATTTACAACTGCCGGTATTACAATGCAGCGCTGGTTTCCTGATATTCCTGTTTGGGTTTGGTGTTTAATATTTGGCGTTACCATCTTCACTATTAACGCATTATCTGCTCGTAGTTATGCAGAAACAGAATTTTGGTTTTCAAGTATAAAAGTATCTGCCATTATAGCTTTTATAATTCTTGGTGGCGCCGCTATGTTCGGTTTTATTGATTTAAAAGGCGATGAACCAGCTCCACTTCTTTCAAATTTCGTAAATCATGGTGGTTTATTTCCGAATGGACTTGCAGCTATTCTATTAACAATGGTTACAGTCAATTATTCCTTCCAAGGTACAGAGCTTGTCGGAATCGCAGCAGGTGAAAGTGAAGATCCAGCAAAAACTTTACCTCGTTCTATTAGAAATATTATATGGCGCACAATGTTTTTCTTCGTCTTAGCAATCTTTGTTCTTGTTGCTTTAATTCCTTGGGAAGAAGCTGGATTAACAAAGAGTCCATTCGTTGCTGTTTTTGATAATATCGGTATTCCATATGCAGCTGATATTATGAACTTTGTTATTCTTACTGCTGTTCTTTCTGTCGCAAACTCAGGACTATACGCTGCTACTCGAATGCTTTGGTCTTTATCAAAAAACGAAATGGCTCCAGCATTTTTAAAGAAATTATCATCACGTGGGATTCCTCTCAACGCTTTAATCATGACAATAGCTATTTCTGCTTTTTCTCTTTTGACAAGTGTAGTAGCTGCTGAAACTGTTTACTTGTGGCTCATTTCAATTTCCGGAGTCATTACCATTATTGTTTGGATGTCAATTTGTGTTTCTCAATTCTTTTTCCGCAAACATTATTTAGCAGACGGCGGAAAATTAGAAGACTTAAAATTTAAAACGCCACTTTATCCACTCGTACCAATTCTTGGTTTTGGATTGTATGGCATTATATTAATCAGTCTTATTTTTATCCCAGAACAACGACTTGGAATCTATTGCACTGTCCCATTTATCATCTTTTGCTACACTTACTATCACTTTAAAGTTAAGAAAAGAAATTCTACTAACACTCATAGTGAAACTAAAATTAGCGAGACTTCGTAATATTTGACTATACATAAAAGACTACACATGGCGTTTCACTTCATGTGTGGTCTTTTTTTATCATTTTTATATGATTTCATCTGAATTTAATGAATATATCCCCTTTCCTACAAAAGTAGTAGAGTGTTCATTTAAACACTTACTACCTCAGTGGGATTTATCACATTCCAATTTCAATATAATAGTAAATAGGAATATCGGATATAGATGTACATTACTAGGCTTATACATATTTCAACTTTAGAATTATATTCACTATTGAATTGGTAGTTACCAATAAAGAAAGAAAGAAAGGAATGATCATAATAATACAGAACATATACGAAACTCATTTACATGTAAGAAATTTAGAGAAGGCAATAAATTTCTATCAAAACAAGCTAGGATTAACGTTAGCAAGAAAACTCTCCAAAAGAAGAGTGGCTTTCTTTTGGGTCGGAGAAAATAAACAACAAATGCTTGGACTATGGGAAGTACATAACATTGAAGACTTTGAGCCGAGACATTTTGCTTTTGGTGTAAATTTAGAGTTTTTAATGACTTCTAAAGCGTGGCTAGAGGAACGTGGAATAGCAGTGATAGGAAGTCAAGGAAAAGGAAATCAAAAGCCAATTGTCCAAAGGTGGATGCCTGCTGCAAGTGTATACTTTCTAGATTGTGATGGAAACAAATTAGAATTCATTTCTATGTTACATGAGAATCCAGATGAATTAGAATATGCGTCCTATTTAAGTGTATGGAATGCGGAACACCAAGAAAAATGAATGGAATTTTCGTTCAAGTCTTTTCTTATTTTTGGATATAATGTTGTACGATCCCCCCTTTTACTATGAATTTGTTAACATAATGCATTTACTGTCATCTTATATTTGTACTTACGTACGAGCAATTCCTAATCTGCTTCAATTACAATTTGAATTATGTAAATTTTCCTCTTATCTGGTCTGGCATCTACTCTTTAAACACAAACTCCCCTTAAATCGAAAATGATTAAGGGGAGTTTTATATACGATGCAATTATAGTTCAGATTTCACTCGAACAGAAACATTATTTTTAATTATATTTTTGACATCTTTAAAGCTAACAAAATTGTTACTTTTCTCATCCCAAAGACGGAAACGTAGTGATTGTAAGCTTGTAGCAAGCGTAATCGTTGGTACATTTTTTAACGGAAGCGTATTATTGTGTGCCTCTTCTAGTTTATAGTTAGGTACCCTTGGGCTTAAATGGTGAACATGATGGAATCCAATATTACCAGTTAAGAATTGCAAAATTTTAGGAAGCTTATAAAAAGAACTTCCTTCCACTGCCGCTTTCACATATTCCCAATCTTTATCCTCTTCAAAATAAGAATCTTCAAATGTGTGCTGTACGTAAAACAGCCAAATCCCTACTGAACCTGCTATTAAGAATATAGTACCATGTACTAACAGAAACGATTGCCACCCAATTGCCCAGCAAAGTATAGCTACTACAGCAACAATTATAATATTCGTCAAATAAGTATTCATACGTTCTTTCTGCCTTGCACCTTTTCGGTTAAATCTATTTTTAAGCAAGAAAACATAAATCGGACCTAATCCAAACATAACGAATGGATTGCGATATAAGCGATATGCTAAACGAAGTCTAAATGGTGCAGCTACATATTCATCAACTGTAAGCGTCCAAATATCCCCTGTACCCCTCTTATCCAAATTACCACTCGTAGCGTGGTGAATAGAATGTTCATGCCCCCACTGATCAAATGGGAATAATGTTAAAACACCCATACACGTTCCAACTATTCTATTTGCACGTCGACTTTTAAAGAACGAATAATGGGTGCAATCATGAAAAATAATGAAAATTCTTGTCATAAATCCAGCGGCTAACAGTGCTGGAACTAATGTTAACCAATAAGAAACTGACAAACTTTTATAAGCAAGGTACCATAAAATAATAAATGGCACGATTGTGTTGATCAGTTGCCAAACACTTTTTTTAATCGTTGATTTTTCAAAAGGAGCAACTTGTTTTTTTAAATTTTTAGTATTTTCTAAGGTCATTGTTCTAATTCCTTTCCTTTTTGTTGCTAATTCATATTATAGCACACTATTAGTATCAGGTGTTAAAAGTAGCTATAATAAATATTATATACTATGAAAATCTCTTTTTTCTTACTCATTACTTACAAATTACTTACGCCCAAAATAGCTTCTATAATTGGACAGGCGGAGTATTTTATTTATAAAAGAAACTTCGAATTTTTCCAATAAGTACATAAAAAAACAGCAAGTTTTTTCACAAGAAGAAAAAAGCTGCGATAAGTCAGTTTCACCGACTTATCGCAGCTCCTCTTCGTTTTACCTTATTTTATCGATGAAGCCACACTGCACCTGCAGACTTGTCTTCAGCTTGGCCTACCACTTCAAACTTCAGTCCTAGTTTCGGTAACTTACGTCCTGCATCAGGAATAATGCTGTTGATGTATTGCTTAGAATCATCAAATTTTGCCACTCCTGGTAATCCTTTATAATCGAAGATACCGCGAGTTGGTGAATTTACTTTCCATGCTGGTGTTTGATCAAATGAGAATGCCGCATCGGCAATTTGGTAACGCGTACTGCTCTTCACAGTAGGTTGTCCGTTTAATGTCCCTACAATTGCCTCTGGATGAGAATCTACTACTCCTAAGAACCCTTCACCTGGATGAACGCCTACCCAGTTATCTGTAAAGCTTTGATCCGCATACCATACAACCATTCCTGTATTAAATACTGGGCCACGTGCATGTTGTAACGCAGTGTCAGAACCAGCGTAATTTCTCCACTCTACATAGTAATTATGTTTTTTCTGTTCAAATCCGTTAGACACAGTAAAGCCTTTTAACGTCATTGCTGGCTGACCTTCTGCATCATCAGAGAAAACAACTTTTCCATCTACAGTTAATGCTGCATTATCTAACGCAAACCCTTTATAAGCTACTGCAATATCTGTTAAGTACTCAAATTGCAGTTTTACTTTTTTTCCTTTGAATTGGCTTAAATCGTATGATTTATCAACCCACTTACCATCAGTTGTATCCGCGCCGCCTTTTACATCTTTTTCGCCCATTCTATCAATGCGTGTCTTCGTTCCATCTTCTGCAATCGCATATACGTCAAGGAAATCATACTTCGCTTCAAGTTCGTAAAATGCCTTATAATCGAACTTAGCATCCTTTGCATTTGTTAAGTCAAATACTGGTGTCTCAAGTGTTGTATGAATGTCATTTCCTTTTGTACTGTAATAGAACTTCTTACCAAACGCTGATTCGATATTTTTTATATCTTTGTCCGGCAAGTTAACACGAACGATTCCAGGTCGTTTAGATTTTGTAGTACTTTGATCTACATATGTCGCAACACCGATTCCTTTGCTAAGTTTGTCATAATCTACTTCAAGGATATTCGCCCAGTTCCCCTTCATATTCTTTTGGAAAAATTCTTTATTTTGTGGTGAGAAACTCGTTGGCTCTGTTCCTGCAATTTTTCCAGCCCAGCTACCACCACTCATAATAGACCATGACTCAACAGGTTCACCTTGTCCTGAGTACTTTGTATCATATTCATCTGGTAAGCCTAAATCATGGCCATACTCATGTGCAAACACACCAACTGCCCCGTCTTCAGGCTCGATTGTATAATCATATGCAGCCATCTTTCCGCCCCAGTTCGAAACAGAAGATTTCGTGCCATCAATTGCATATGGTTTTGAACCTAGTTTTGAACGATGTGACCAAATCGCATCATCTTTCAATTTACCGCCGCCAGCTTCTTGACCAACGCCAGCATGTACAACCATTAAATGATCAATAATGCCATCTGGCTCATTTTTATTTCCATCACCATCTTGATCGTATTGATCAAATTGGTCATAGTCTGCTAAATTGATTCCTTTTGCTACCGCTGCTTTTAATGCTTCTTTCACAAAATCTTTTGGTCCTAAAGGCCCCTTGTTATCATGCCCAGTACCCGCATCAGCACCATAATCTGATGCTTTTCCTGGAACAGTAAGCCATTCTGTTACAGTCCCATCAACTGTGTAGCTACCACCAGATTGTTCTTCATAATATTGCTTAAATGTGTTAATCTTCGATCCATCAAATAAAGTAAATGGTTCATCACCAAATAACATTTTTTGATAATGTTCACGATTAAAGTCTTTAGAATACATGTATCCTGGCTCTTGATCAATATTGTTATGCTTAAAATCGCTAAATTCTACAAGTAAAACAAGTACTTTATCTTTTCGAACAGCTCCATTGTATTCTTCTTGCTTCGCTGATGTAGTAGGTACTTTTCCATTTAATTTCCCAGGGTTCAATGCTGCACCTTGTCCAGCTACTGGGCCTACTTCAGGCTGCTGCGCCTGTTCATTTTCCTTCATTTTTGCATCTTTTACTTTTTTCATAAAATCAGAAGCTTCTTGCGTAAGACTATCTCCTGTTAAAATTTCTTTCCCAGGGTTTTCCCCTTTCTTTTTCTCAACATATTTTTCGACAGCCTTTGACGTCTCAGCTTGCGATGCAGATTGATCAATTACCCCCCGTTGTTTTAGCGCTTCAGCCAAGCGCTCCTCCGGTATTAAGTGCTCATCTATTGGTAGAGATGATGTTGGTGTCTCAGCATGCGCTGCGTGACCTCCAAAAGCAAACGTACTACTTAGTACTGCTGCTGTTGTTAATACCGCTAATGGTTTTAATTTCTTTTTCTTTTTCAATGTATTTCCTCCCCAGTGTCTGCAAATTATCGTTTTTTGCCGATAACAACATAATATTCGTTATAATACGAATATTCAATCTTTTTCAACAAATAAAATGTTGAGAAATATTTTTTATGAAGGGTGAAATACATACGATAGAAAAACAAACTCACCTATAAATAACAGTGAACTTTTTTAGTAAAAATAAGAATTAAATATTCTCTATACTATTTAATCTATGGGTTACCATATTACTCACTATTCTCATTATTACAAGCTAATAGTGGTTCGTACATCATTATAGCGTGATTCTCTGTTACATATTGATCTTCTATTAACTGTTTCTGTAGATTATATACTTTACGTTGAATCACATTATGTCGTATATAACCGCCCCAGTATGCAGGTTGAATTGAGTGTTCTTTCTCATACACTTCATATTGATAAAGTTGCGGATAGACTGTTCTCCATTCACCAACTAAATGTTCATCTGTCATATAAAGGTGAAGTTGATACGGTTGGTCCGTTTCATTTTTAATTTGTAAATCCAAATAGTTATAGGAACAAGTCGCCCCACTCCCAAACGGTTGAGTTCGCCTAGAATCAGGAAAGACATCAAAGCTATGACGATATCGTTCGGTTACTGTCAGTGGTGTATGTAAAGTCATCCAATATATTAAATTCGAAAGCTGACAAAGACCTCCTCCAATACCTGTTTGAAAAGATCCGTAGTGTAATACCATACCTTCTACATACCCTTTTTTCTTCGTTGGCTTACCTATTAAACGCCAGTAAGAAAATGTTTCTCCCGGTCTAATGACGATATCATTTAGTTTTTTAACAGCAATTTTCAAATTAACAACCTTATTCTGTTGATACCACATATCTACATCTTTAAGCTTACGAAGTAATATCGTTTGGTGCTGAATTGCTGTACAAGGTAGCTTTTCTTGTTGGAACCTTTTTGCATATGTTTTTCCGTCTGCTAACCACTGAATGTACCTCTTTGTAGAGTAATACCACTTCCCTAGCATAATGCGATACTTAGACCGCTGTTTAGGACGTAAGTGCACTATATTCATTTTATTCCCTCTCTCTTTCTTCAACTAAATTCTAATATATTTCTAATTCAATAAACTACAGTTTTCTTAGCTGCATAATAATTTTCGCAAAAAAAATAATAAATTTACTCTAGTGGAGATTTTATTTTGATGATTGCTTTATAATTATATAAAACTGCGCTGAAATACAATAAATTGAAATAAATACATTATAAATATAACGGATAACCTTAAATAAAAAATAATGAAAATTAAAGAAATTCTAAAGTATTAATATATTTTTCGTAAATATTAATTGATAACACATTAGACTTTACTATATGTATAAATTCTCTATTCTACAAAACGAAATTTTTTAATGTAAGAAAAAATATAACTCCCCTTTCACATTTATACAAGTCTCATCTGGAAAACTTTCCAAAACAATCCGAACCCTTATATTTAGAATAAACACAAAAAATTGCCGCCAGTTAGCTTAACTGGTTGGCAATTTTTTAACGAGAATGCTTTACAAATAGTTGAATTGCTTCTTCTGGTACATAGCACTTTCCATTACTCTCTACAATAATACTTCTTAATTCATGTCCTTTACCATTGATACGAATTATATTTTTGTTACCAAATAATTGTGCTTCTACTTTATTACGTTTTACTACGAGTAACGGGTTTGCTCCTTCGGTTTTGTCGGCTGTTACAGTTGCACCGATTTTCTTAAAGACTTGTTCACTCTCTAAAAATATTTTATTCGTTACTTCTTCTAAGTTAAAGCCCATCGCTTTCGCCATCGTCTTCGCAATGTCTGTATTTTGGATTAAGCCTTCTGGTTTTTGAGGTCCATAAGAATGTAAGAATACATCCTCACCTGTATGTCCTCCTGTCGTAAAGCCGATATTTGCACGATTAGCCAATAATGTAGTAAGAATTCGTCCTACATCCATTTTCTTTTTTGCCGCTTTTAATTTTTCTTTTTCATCATGAGTTAGATTATCCAAACCATATAGTTTAGCTACATCTTCTACATTTGATAAATCAGATTTCAGTTTATTTATAGTTCCTTCAAGTGTCATTTTCGCCTTTTTCAATGGATCAATGTATGCAGAAACCGGTGTAGTATTGTATCCTTTTGTCGTATTCCTATTCCCTATAGAGATGCCGCTGTTACCATGATCAGTTAAAGCGATGAGCATCGTATCCCCATCTTTCTTCGCAAATTGTAACGCCTTTGCTACCGCTTCATCAAATGCCAATATATCACTAATCATCCCAATTGGGTCATTAGCATGGGCTGCCCAATCAGGCTTACTACCTTCTATGAATAAAAAGAAGCCATCTTTATCTTTTGATAATGTTTGAATTGCTTTTTCTGTCATTTGAGAAAGTGTTGGTTGTTCTGGGTTTGTTGCTATACGATCCATATCAAACGCAAGAGCATGATGTGAGAAAGAGCCCCAAATTTTATTAGATTTGGAGTTCAATAACGCATCTTTCGTTTCAACGAAATCGTATCCTTTGTCTTGAATCACCTTCACTAAATTTTCACCATCTTTTCGGATTCCATTACTTTGCATAGGTAGCAGCGCTGCTTTTCCCCCGCCTAATACGACATCTATATTTTGATATACTTGCTGCTTCGCAATTACGTCAAATTGCTTGCGATTGACATGGTGAGCCGAGAATCCCGCCGGAGTAGCATGCTGAATTTCAGATGTAGCAACAATTCCAGTTGCACGACCAGTACGTTTTGCACCTTCTAATACGTTTGCGACCGGCCGTAACTTGTCCTCTTCTTTTATTGGCTCTAAGCTAGGCGAACTTACAATAGAAGGTAATACACCTACATATCCTGAATTTGATTTATTTCCAGTTGCTAATGCTGTTGCTGCTGGCGCTGAGTCTGTAATAGCTGATTCCGCCGAAAACGTACGAACTCCTCCTGTTACAATTTGATCTAACGTAAGCGGTGCCCCTTTATACCAGCGAGCCAATGTTGCCGCCGTTGAACTCGTTCCGTCCATAACCATTATAATTATATTTTTAGGCTGATGTTCTACTTTTTTCACCTTAGCTTTGGCCGCATGATAATTCATCATACTTTCCGTACTTAATACGCTTACTATTATAGCTGCCACTAATAGCAACTTTTTCATCTTCACACCATAATTCAACATGATTGTTCCTCCATAAACTTTGCATTCATTTTAAATACACACTATTTCCTTTTCCATACCAAAACCTACATATGTTTTATTAGTTCCCAATTCTCATAAAGCTAACAATAGTTACTTTCCCTTTCTTTCCTTTATTAAATATCGGTATGTATCATCTATCTTATAAAAAAGATTTAACATCCTTTTCATTAATTACTTGTTTAACAATAAATCCTCGATCAAAAGAAATAAAAATTTATTGTTAAACAATAAATTTCGTGTTAAATTAATAAGATATTAAATAAATGAGGTGCTTTTTATGAAACAAGGATCCACACTCTTTTTAAAGACCGTTGTGATTCTGATCGGAATCCCCGTTCTTGCTATGTGCATTTTTTTAGTCCCTAAAATAGGAGCTTTCGCTGCAGAATTATATCCAGATATTGCATATATTAAATATCTTGTATTTATCAATTTATATGCAACAGCAATACCTTATTACTTCGCACTGTACCAAACATTTAAGCTTTTAAACTATATTGATAAAAATAACGCATTCTCAGAGTTATCTGTTCAAGCTTTAAAAAATATTAAGTACAGCGCATTGGCAATTAGTGTATTATATGTATTAGGTATGCCACTTTTCTATCTCGTGGCAGAGAGAGATGACGCCCCTGGCATTATTATTATCGGAATGATTATGATTTTTGCTTCAATGGTAATCGCGGTCTTTGCTGCCGTTCTCCAAAGACTATTAAAAGATGCTATAGATATAAAATCAGAAAATGATTTAACGGTCTGAGGTGAATAATATGGCAATTATTATTAATATTGATGTAATGTTAGCAAAAAGAAAAATGAGTGTAACAGAGCTTTCGGAGAAGGTTGGAATTACAATGGCTAACCTTTCTATCTTGAAAAATGGAAAAGCAAAAGCAGTCCGTTTTTCAACTTTAGAAGCAATATGTAAAGCATTAGAATGCCAACCGGGGGATATTTTAGAATATCAACCTGAAGATACCGAGTAAAAAGAGTCCTTCATACGAGAAGGACTCTTTTTATTACACATTACGGTGCAAAACTAATTTGACCAGTAAACAATAGGATAATTGCTATGATCCAAAATATAAAAAATGATGCGGACAGTATTAATGAAAGAATAGCAATTCCCTTCTTCTCTGTTCTTTTCGTCATTGTGATTATTGAAAGTATGATACCTACACCTGTCAGGGCAATTGTAATATAATCTCCAACTATATTACCTGCATTGGCTATCCTTGTTGGCGTTATAAAAACGAATAGAAAACACAAAATGCCGATGAGTAAAGATACATAGCTTATTATACTGTACTTCTTTTTAGGAACTATTTCAGTTTTCATACTAACCCCACCCCTTCTATATAGCTATGAATTCATATTAACATGAATAACCATAATTTGGTTAAAATATAAAAAAGATAAAGTAGACGCTATCACTTTATCTTTCGGTTTATTTCTATCTAACAATTAACCTGGCTACTTCCTTAATAAAGATGGACGATCATTCTTTAACCTCTAGTAATTATTATATACAGAAAATAAAGTGAAACTTTAATCAGTGGAGGTTTTGTTCACCCTTCACTGATTATTAGTTGAACCAATCAGGCTACCCGTTAATGCGGAATAAAATGAAAGAGTTCTAAAAAATAAAGACTGTACCTTTAAAATGAAAGATTCAGTCTTTATTAATAACTTTTTTTATAAAGAAAACTCTCTATCACTCACTATCTTAAAAAACTCCGAGTAATGTGATAAAGAATAATCCGCTACATCACAATCACCTTGAAACATACATGTTGAAATACCTAATTCTTTTGCAGGTAATAAATCTAATTCTCTATTTCCAATAGCTAAATCAATATTGTATTTTTTATGCAGATGATTATAAGCTAAAGAGTTTGGCTTTCGAGGAAAGCCATCGTCAATTGTAACCATATCTACGAAGTATTTTTCCCAGCCGTAATATTTTAAAATGCCCATAACCCCTTCCCTATGTTTATGGGTCATAATCACATTTTTATTTGCAAATTTCAAAACCTCTTCGACACCTGCAAAAGGTTTCATATCTTTTGGCGTGAATTTCCCCTTCAAAACTTTAATCTTTTCTTCCTGCTCACATGAAATATTATAATACTGAATTGCATGAGAGTATGATATTTTTAAGTTTTTGTATATTTCTTGTTTTTCTACTGAATCACCTAATATTTCAGAAAGCATCATTGTATATGCAGGATACGTATCAAATAACGTCCCATCAAAATCCCATAAAATATTCATTCTATTCACCTTCTATTTTCAAATCATTCAATGACTAAATCCGCCCTATCCCTCGGCAATTCCGTTTTTAAGTAATAATCCTCTGCTTTCCAATACCTATTTTCAAACTTTGAAAGGTTTTTCTGCGTTTTTTCACTCTCACGTAGAAACCTTGTCTCTCTTGGACAGTCCAAATAGACCATATAATGAAAAAAATCTCTCCATTCTTTTCGCTGCAGAAAAACTCCTTCAATAACAATTACGCCTACAATAGGAATCTGTACTTTTTCCATTTCACATATATCTGTTTCTTCATGAAAGAAAGGTAATTTCAATTTTGTTTCATGTTGTAGCTTTTGAAAAAATTTCCGCCTTAGCCATTCAATGTCCCATTGTAAATAATAATGCTCATACCATTCTTCATATCCAGTATGATATCGTTTATTACGCTCCACTATATGATCATCAATATGGAAAATACGAAACGGAATGCCTTCTTGTTTCATATTTTCTTTTAAATTGGCTACGAATGTTGTTTTTCCAGATCGACTTAAACCATCTATACCTAAAATGAATCTATTTTCCCTATGCTTCTTCATAATCGTTATAAGTTCGTTTGTACTCATTACTTCTTCCACTCTTCTTTTAATAAAGAATATAAAATGGTATCATGAGCAACTCCATTTTGAATCATATGTTTTCGAAGTAATCCTTCTTCTTGAAATCCTGCTTTTATTAATAATTTTTGAGAAGCTTTATTTTCTACATATACAACCGCTGCGATTCTTATTAGTTGCAGTATTTCAAATCCGTAAGCTAAAATTGCTTGTAATGCTTCCAATGCATATCCTTGTCCCCAATATGTATCATCTAATTCATAACCAATTTCAGCTCGTTTATGATGATTATTAATTAAATGAAATCCGCACGTTCCGATTAATTGGCCCGTCCCTTTTTTCTCGACTCCCCAGCGAAATACACTGCCCTCTTCATAACGATTTTTGAACGTTTGAATCGTTGTTTTCGCTTGCTCAATATTTTGGAAAGAATCCATTCCGAAATAACGTATAACTGATTCTTTCGAAAAATATTGGAACATCGTTTCTGCATCTAATAGTGTAAGTTCTCTTAAGAATAAACGTTCTGTTTCTAGTTTCGGAAATCCCATCTCTCTTTCTCCCTCTATTCTAATGAACTGCAAATTTCAATATAATTTCCATCTGGATCAGCAATGTAGGCAATTGTTTGTCCCCACGGTTTTACAATTGGCTCCACTAAAATTTTAATACCTTGCTCTCTAAATTGCTCAATCGTTTCTTGTACATTCTCAACAACGAATCCTAACTCGAAATGAGAAGACTGTAATTCACCTTCTGTAAGCGGTAGTCCTGTTAATTCTTTCACATCTTGCCGCGTATTCATCGCTAAAATGGTAGTTCCAGTATTAAATTCAATATATGTGCCGTGCTCTGCTTTTATAGGTAACTGTAAAATATCTTTATAGAACTTTAAACATTCCTCAAACTTTTCTACATATAAAATGATGTACTTCATTTTCAAATTCATTTTACATCCCCCTTTGTATCTATCCCTAAAATTTCGACAAAAGTCTCATAAAACCTTGTTCCTTGTAGTAATGAGCAAAAAAAATGAGGCCGATTTCTCGGCCCCCCAGCTTATTGGCATAAAACAGGAGATTTGGTTTGGACATAACCAGTTCGTACTTTTATTATATTTTATTTTTTCTGAATTTTAAATACATTAAACACCTATTTATATTGAGAAAGTTTTTTGCTTGCATAAAATTAAAGATTTTAAGAAATGATACAAATGGAGGTGTATACATATGGAACCAATGCTATGTCCAAGTTGTAAAACGAACCGTACTCGCTTTAATATTCTTGAGCAACAAGTAAAACCAGTCAAAATAAATCCACAAACTGGTCAAGTGGAAGAAGAATACACAAATGAAACGATGAATGCTTTTCATATGGCTTATCAAGGACCTACATACCGTGTCCAATGTGCTGTATGCGGACTTGTTGAAAACCCTGAACAATTTATTAAACCTGCGCAAAATCAGTCTTTCTAATAAAAATATGATTATCCCTTGTAGAAATAGATTTTTCTATAAGGGATTTTTTCGTTTAATACGTTAATTAAAAATGTATTTCTTCCTTATTATATGTTAAAATCCACACCATTTTAGTAATATTTACATAAGGGAGGTGAAACAAATGATTTTAAATAAAAAGATAATGCTTCCATCAACATTTCTACTATTAACTTGTCACATAATAAGCTTTTACTTTTGGATTTCCGATTGGAAGAAAATCTCGACTTCTTACGGTTTAGCTATATGGATACTTTCTACTGTTTGTAGTCTTTTACTTTATTTCCTTTACAAAAAACAAAAATCTAATAAAGTGATATTCATTGCTAGTTCGTTATTATTAATTACTTCTTCATTTATGATTTTTTTAGGTATTGTTACTGGTATTATCTTTGTAACTGTTAGTTCTATGCCTTAAATATATAATGTTTTATTATATAAAAAATAGTTAACAAAATAGAATTACATAAAAATTAAAGAAGATAATATGTCATTGTTCATTGTCATCATTATCTTCTTCTAGGGTCTAATCTTTATTATAATATTTCACTTTTCAATTTCTTGATTTTCCAAAAAATCCTCATGAAGAAATAAGCATACATACAACCTACAAACCCTGTCATAACTTTCGCCCAAATTGGCACCCTTGATTCTGTTGAACTTAAAAATACGCTATACATTGAGGGTAATATAGTTATTGAAATCAATGCGAAAAATTGTAATAATTCCTTCATTTTTTGTACCTTCGTGTCCTTCTCTGAATATATGTCAGGTAACTCAATTCCCTTCTCTACTTCCTTACAAAAATAATTCCATCTTGTAAAACTTGTGACACGTTTCCAACCAGACATTTCATATATTTCAAAGTACTCCTGTTGTTTTTCTTTTGAATCCCTATAAACCAATCTAAAATCC
This sequence comes from Bacillus sp. LH1, assembly GCF_057924895.1. Classification (NCBI taxonomy): domain Bacteria; kingdom Bacillati; phylum Bacillota; class Bacilli; order Caryophanales; family Bacillaceae; genus Bacillus; species Bacillus sp. LH1. The sequence goes on from NZ_CM175007.1 coordinate 2,888,224, forward strand.
GCTTTATATATTACATCTTTCGGTTCTGTTTTCTTAAACGTATACAACAAATTATATCTTTGTAACGCCCAACCTTTTTGATGCATTTTCCGTAAAAAAGCTTCTTCTTTTTCTAAACTCCATGCCATGAAAAATTTAAATACCTTCTTTGTCTCCATCTCTCATTCACTCCCCTAATATACTATTTCCATTCCTTACAGATCTCTGCAATCTGTTATACTCGAGCTCTAACACTTCTCTCCCAAACGGCGTTAACTCATAGCACTTCTTTCTGTCTGTAGAGGCAACTTCAACAATTAACTTCTCTTTTAGTAATTTCGTCGTATTTCCATATAAAGTACCAGGGCCGAGCTTTACTTCCCCATTTGTCATCTCTTCTACCATTTGCATAATTCCGTAGCCATGCAACGGCTTCACGAGTGACAATAATATGTAATATGTCGCCTCAGTTAACGGAATATATTTTTGCGCCTTCGCATTCATTATAACTACCTCCGATACATCGATATATGATATATCGACTCACGATACATCGTATATCGATATTGTATAATTATATTCCAAAATATGCAAGAGTAATTTAATAATTAAATATCCATTTCTTTGAATTAAAAAATCATACCAATTTTCTGAATAATTTGTTAAAATATAGAAATATTAGCTCTTTTATAATGAAAGGAATGGTACATATGATAAATAAATTGAAAGAAAACATCGGATCTGTGTTTGTTGGTAAAGAAAATGTTATTGATCTACTGCTCGTTTCACTTCTTGCTGATGGACATGTACTACTCGAAGACGTGCCTGGTACTGGGAAAACGTTACTGGCGAAAACCATTTCAAAAAGTATTGGTGGTAGTTTTTCTCGCGTTCAATTTACCCCTGATGTACTTCCAAGTGATGTAACAGGTATTGAATACTTCAACCCAAAAACAAGCGAATTCGAATTAAGAATTGGACCAGTTATGACAAACATTTTGCTAGCAGATGAAATTAACCGTGCAATGCCGAGAACGCAGTCGAGTTTGTTAGAAGCGATGGAAGAACGACAAGTGACGCTGGAGAAGCAGTCAACTCCTCTTCCGAAACCGTTCTTTGTTATTGCGACGCAAAACCCAATTGAATCACAAGGGACTTTCCCTCTTCCAGATGCACAGCTTGATCGCTTTTTAATGACGATTTCAATCGGTCATCCAACTCCTAAAGATGAGTTACAAATGATGCGACGTTTTCGGAACGATTTACCATTAGAAAGTGTCACATCTGTCATCTCATTAGAAGATATTTTAGAAGCTCAAAAACGAGTAAAAGAAATATTTGTTTCGGAACCGTTAGAACATTACATTATTAAACTTGCTCATGCTACAAGAAATCATGATTATATCGCTAACGGTGTAAGCCCACGTGCCACATTAGCTTTAGTACGTGCTGTTCAAGCTTTAGCCTTTTTACACGGGAGAGAATATTGCACACCAGAAGATATACAATTGTTAGTTCCTTCTGTTTGGAATCACCGTATCGTCTTATCAATGGAAGGTGCCCTGCGTACGACAAAGAATGATATTATGCAAAGTATTTTAAAAGAAGTTGACGTACCTGTGGAGATTGAACAAGCATGAATGGACAGCGTGTTGTAACTGTGCCTTTATTTTTTCAACTCCATATTATTCAACTAACCGTTCCAATCGCATTACTTTTCACATTCTTTTTCCCGCAACGAATGCTTATGTTTCTCTTTTTCTTCTATTATTTATTTGCGATTTTTATTTATAAATATGTCGCTTTCATAGAGAAGAAGTTTCAAATCATAAATGAGAAACAAACTACACGGATTTTTCCTGAGGAATCTGGACAGTTTTTTATTCATTTAAAAAATGGAGCCAGCATACCAATCGTTAATGGTGTTTGTTACTTTCATTTAAATTCGTCCCTTATACCGCATAAAGAGCAAGGCATTGAACAAATATCAAAAACGTTATTCTCTTTCCCATTTTCACAACTTGCACATTCGGCACAAAAATGGGGGTTAACATTAACCGCCACGAAGCGTGGCGTGTTTCAAATTGAACAATTTGAATGTGTATTAAAAGATCCATTTCATCTATTAACTGTACATTTACCTGTTTTTGATAAATTAAGGACTGAAATTATTGTGTATCCTTCTCCTAAAGAAGTAGCAGGTTTGCAAGAACTTCAGCAACTTTTGAATGGATCTTATCGAACGAATTTTTCTTTTTACAATGATGAAACATCTATTATCGGTGTAAAGCGATATGAGCGTGAGTCTTTCCGCTCTATTCATTGGAAGGCATCTGCTAAAATGCAACAAGTACAGGCGAAGCAATATGAACCTGTAAAAAATTATAGTTGGACGATTTGTCTTTCTTTAGCTGCCGATCGTGGATTTGGTTGGAAAGATAATGTAGAAGAACTTATTTCATATGCAACATACATTTTCCAGTATGCAACGAAGCACCACATTCCGTTTGAATTGTTTATTAGTGTATTAGCAGAAGGCGGTGCATTACATGTACCGTTAAATGAAGGACAAACACAATATGCAAAAGCTTTAGAAGAATTAGCCCGTATTTCAGATGATAGTACGTTACTTCCGAAACAAGGATTCCTTCATTATGTAAAGAGAAAAAGAGAACGATCGTCTACAATGATATACATTGGTTTACAAAGAAATGAACTCCCTCTTCTCTCGCAGCCAACGTTTCTCATTACTAGTGAAGGGATGGTGGAACCAGTTGAAAACTTGGCTATATCACATTCATGATTTCATTCTGCTCCTTCTGCTTTCATTATTAACAGAAAGAGATGAACTAATTAGTATTGCAATATTTTTAACAACAGGCTATATTGGAGTATTTCTTATTCATAAATTTATGCAGAAAAAAACAACAGGATTTGTAATACTTTTAGTTCTTCAAATCGTTCTTTTCTCTTTATTTTTACCTTTTTCTCTATTTGGCACAATCATATTACCACTATTTTTCTTTATCGTACATGTGGTCGGACCTGGATATCCAGTTCAAAAATCTTTAGGTGGTATTGTATGGTTTGTCGTTTCAGCTATATTTTATGCACCCTTTCCACCGTTGTGGAAACTATTAATGTTAGCCTTGCATCTTATGATTACATTTTGGTTAACCGGGGCCAATCGCAAACAACAACTATTACGTTTTTCTTCTATCATTACGATTGGCTTAATGAGTATATTAATTGTTCAAGTATTTCCTTTCATTCGACTTATTTTTGGTTTTATAACGGAAGTAGTCGCATTAGGCTTCGGCTATGCTTTAATGCCATTAATTAAAGCAGCGGAATTAAAAGATACTGAAGATGTTTGGGCAAATAAAGGACATCTCTTAAAACCAAAAATTGAAGACGGAAAAAAAATTCCTGATTTTGATCCAATACTCATAAATAGCACTACAATAATAGTCTGTACAGCTATCGCTATTTACGTCGTTTGGAAAATAGTAAAAAAACGAAAACATTTAAGTTTACCAAATATGCCCGCCTTCGAATCTACTATCATTACTGATAAAGAAGGAATGAGCCAAAATCGTTTTAAACGAAATAAACCGCCACATAACGAAATTCGGAAGGAAATTTTTAAGCTAGAGAGTAAGTTAACCCCTCCTTTAAATAGAAAACGGGGAGAAACTGTTGAGGCTTGGCTAGAAAGAATAAACGATGAAGAAGATGTAAATATTCAAAGTGATATTATTATAGATACTTATAATACGGTGCGTTATTCAAATAGTGCAAACACTGTACTTCTACATGAATTTAAGGAAGAGATTCATAAGCTTTATGCATATCAAAAAAGTTTGAAGAAACGAAAGAAATAACGTAACAAAAAGACTCCTATATTCATAGGAGTCTTTTTGTACTTCTACGTTGCTTTTTAAATGGAAGCATTCTTCCCTGCTTCAATTTCTAATGACTCTTCATGCCACCAAAGTGTTTCTTCAGGGTCTTCTTTAGCGATTTGGTGTGCTTCTTTTTTCGTTTCTACTGTAGGATATGAACCTTTTAGCGCACGCCCTGAAGTTGTAACGAATAGTACACTAAATACAACTAATCCAATAATACTTACACCTGCTAAATAAAATGCCGGTGCGAGCGGGTTACCAGTTGCATGAACTAAGTATGAACATACAAGCGGTGTTGTTCCACCGAATATCGATACAGAAATATTAAATGAGATCGAAAGTGCTCGATAACGTACATCAGTGAAAAAGAGTGATGGTAATAATGAAGGTAATGTTCCTTCATATACACTTAAGAAGAAACCTAGTACGAAAATACCTGCAAATATAGCTGCAATATGTCCGTTACCTATTAGTAAAAATGCTGGAATTGCAAATACAGTTAAACCAAGTAAACCAATTTGCACAACGCGTTTATTACCAATTTTATCACTTAATTTACCGAAATATAGTGCTAGTGGAATCATAAGTGCCATCGTAATAGAAATAATTAATAAGCCTGTTGTTTCTTCGACTTTAAGTACTTGAGTTAGATAAGAAGGAATATACGAAAGAATCATATAATTTGTAATATTAAAGAAGGCGACAATTACTGTGCTTAATAAGAAGTCTTTTTTGTGATATTTAATAATATCCATGAATGAAAATTGTTCATTGTCTTCAGATTCCTCTTGTGCTTTTTCCATCTCTTCAAAGATTGGAGATTCATCTAGATGACGGCGTAAGTATAAACCGACCAAACCAATTGGTGCAGCTATTAAGAACGGAATACGCCATCCCCAGCTGAGCATTTGCTCATCTGTTAACAATAACGTCAAAATGGTAACAATTACCGATGCAGCAATGTAACCTGAGAGTGTTCCAATTTCAAGACCACTACCGAGTATACCACGCTTTTTATCTGGAGAAGATTCTGCGATATAAACCATTGCTCCTGAATATTCGCCGCCTGTAGAGAAGCCTTGAATCATTCGGGCAACTAAAAGTAGTATTGGTGCCCATACACCAATTTGTTCATAGGTTGGTAGTAATGCGATGAATAATGTAGAAAGTGCCATTAAAATAATAGTAGTACTTAACACGATTTTTCGGCCGTACTTATCTCCTATTCTACCAAAGAATACACCTCCGATTGGTCGAACGAGGAAGGCTGCTGCAAATGTACCGAATGTAAGTACAAGTTGCAATCCACTATTATCAACACCAGAGAAGAATAATTGACTTAAAATTACCGCTAAATACGCGTATAATCCGAAGTCAAACCACTCCATTGCGTTCCCTATACCAGTAGCAATTACTGCTTTCCTGGCTTGTTTAGGATTAACAATATTAACGTCTTGAGGTTCAAAATTTAAATCATTATTTTGTTGCATATAATAAAACAGCTCCTTATTTAATTTAACTTCTTTAAGCACACCTTCTCTTATTGAATAAAATTAATTCGAAGCACTTAAGGAAAAGCAACGTCTCCTTATCTGTTATTATTATTTCACATAATTAATTATTTGTCCAATTAAATGCTCTTTTTATATAAAATTAAACCCTGTTTAACTTGTTATAGAATGACGTTCAGCTTATATAACACATACCTTTACACTACAAATGAAATTTTAATTTATTTATATCTATACGTTTCTGTAATTGCTTCCTTTAACCTAGAAATTAGTAACTTTTACTAAAGATTTGCATATATTTAAAAAGTGAACTCATTAGCTCGAATTTTGTCTTATTACATTCAAATATAGTATTATTATAGATTTAAAGGAGGGTGTTTTATGTTGGAAATAATACTTTTACTTGCTACTATTTCTTTTCTCTTCATTATTTCTGGATTTTTCATTACCTTAAAACAATATAAAGAAATAAAAAATATAAAGACTATATTAACTACCAAAAAAGAAAATGAGAAAACTACATCCGAAAACTCAATCCCTATGCAATTAGACCTGAGCGTTCTCAATAATTTACTGGCTTCTGGAATAAATAAAGGTACTAATTCAGGTAATGAAAATTCTAAGTCTGAGAAAACTAAATAGTCGTTACGTATTTAATAAAATATATATCTCCTATTTTATCTAATCTTATTAATAACTACCTCTGATTAAAAAGGAGACTACTTATGTGTAAAAATCCGATTTCTATTATTATTCGTATACAGCATAACATAAAAGTTTTACCTGAAATTTTGAAAGCCTGTGAACAACTACACCCTTTAGAAATCATCCTTACTATTAACGGATATATCGATGATTCCATTGATATTGCACAATCTTACAATTGTAAAATTATCACATTAGAAGAACCGTCAGAATTAAATAATTGTTATGTAATTGGTGCCACAAAAGCAAAGGGTAAGTACCTCTTATTTTTAGATGCAAATTACATTATCCAATCTTCCTTACTTACACAATTTCTTCAACCATTACTAGACGAATCAGCTGACATAGTATTAAACAATTTAGATGACTTTTTTTATCAAAAGCAAAAGCCAACTATAGAAATGATTTGGCAGCAGGTTACGAATCATTTTTTTCATCGTCCAGATTTACATGTTAACTCACTATTATTTCCTCCCTATGCAATAACAAAAGAGATTCTTGATGCAATTACTCCAGAAAGTTTATTAAATCCGATATTGGCACAAATGAAAATTATTAAAAATAAATTTCGCATTAGCAATCATTTTAAAATTTCTATACCGCAAATTCCCTCCTTCCCCTCAAAACAACTCATTCGTTATCACCTAGAAGCAATTGAAAATTGGGTAAATATATTACAAAATTCAAGAGGAAACTATACTGATAATAATCGAAGGCGAGATATTATTTTAGAACTTCAAAACGGCGAACAAAGAGCTATACCCAAAATAATTACAGGTAAAAAGTTTTATTCAAATACTTATGGAAATAAACAATTATCCATCATTATCCCTGTTCAAAATGAAGAAAAAACGATAGAATCTATCATTTTTGAGGTGCAGAAATTAAAACCTTTAGAAATCATCATTATTGTTAATGGATCAACAGATAAAACAGAGGAATTGGCGAAGAATTGCGGTGCAACAGTTATTACTTACAAAGAAGCACTCGGCATTGATACCGGACGTGCCGTTGGTGCATATTTTGCAAAAGGTGATATATTATTATTTATTGATGGTGATTTCTTAATTCCTAGTTCTGATTTATTACCATTTGTACAATCTGTTCAAAATGGAACCGATTTAGCTTTAAATAAATTAGAGCACTACTACATGTATCGTGTTCCTTATACTATCGTAACTGCATGTAAGCATGTTGTTAATTTAGCATGTAATCGAAAAGATTTAGGTATGGGCTCCACAACTGCTGTCCCTCATGCTTTTAGTCGAAAATGCATTGATACAATTGGGTTTGATTCTCTTCTTTCACCAACCTTAAGTCAAGTTAAAACAATTTTAGCAGGATTGCATGTACAAAATGTTCATTCTATCGACGTTGACAAGATAAATCGAGTTCGACCAGAAAAACACTTCTCGCAGGAAGGCTACCTTTCATTAGCAACGCAACAAATCATTGGTGATCATATAGAAGCAATTTCTTACCTCATTGAACAAAAAAGAAACACTGAATACTTTTAATTGTATATTCTTACCACCAAATAATATATGAATTCATTTTAAATATATAGCAAAATAAAAAAAGATGGTTGTAACCATCTTTTTTATTTTTACATTAGATCAAAAGAAAAGTAGCAGGCAGGCTTTTCATTTCTGTATCTTTCTTAAGAAGTTTGAAAATAGAGGCTTGTTAATGAAGAGTCAACACTTAAATCATCTTTTAGTGCAATTGAGAAACATGCAACTAATGGTAAAGTAATAACAATTGATCCACTAGGACTAATTACAATAGTAGGACTTGTCCCACATGTGCCTCCACAATCGACTACTGCATCAATTCCACTACCAGGGGTAATTGTAATTTTAAGACACACATCTAAACAAACATTATTCGTAGTACATGCCATAACTCTCCCTCCTTTCTTTTAACAATATATGCAGTTAATTAAATTCGGACACGACTCTCTTACTAAGTCTTATAAATTAGATGTTATTTTATTATTAACTGCATAGAAAATTAACGTTTTATTAAACTATCTAAATCAACTAAAAAACTCAAATCATCCTTTACTGAAATAGAAACACATGCAATAAACGGTATTACATTAAAATTAGATAAACATTCATCATTGCACCTTACGAATATTTCTGCCCCACCATTTGGATTGACTTTAGTTTCTAAAGAAATATGAAAACAACTTTTATTGATGCAAGACAAGATATTCCCTCCTTTCTTATATCTAATATCAATTTATCCAAAAATAAAAATACCGTTACAACTTTATTTACTCTTTACCTTCCATACTTAAAATAAAAAAGATAAAAGCTTCTTCATATATATAAAGAAGCCTTTACCTTTTAGTTACTTGTTCATTTACTATCAGTCAGTGAAACATGCTCTTCACTTGTACCTGAGCTAAAAATAATAAAAATTTTTGATTTTAGTTTCATTGCAATACTAAATATTGTCAAGTTGCATAAATGAAATGTTTAAGTTACTCATTCAATAGACAAATTTACCTTTTAAAATAAATCTTTAAAATCCTTATTCTTCAATAAATATGAAAGTCCTTCTAAATGATCCCCAGTAATTCTCAATACAGCTGGTGGATGTCCTATCGTCGCAAAATGCTCTTGTGGCCGAATACGATTTGGTTTCATTACATCTACAAAATGGACACATTCGACTTTATACCCTTCTAATATTGCCTTTACTTGTGCAACACACGCTGTGTGAAGAGTGTCCCAGCCAATTCCCTCTAAACATTTTCTACTAATAGCATGGGGAACAGCAATTGTAGATCCTACCCCTAAATCTTTACGGTTACAAGCAATATTCAACATATATTTATATAAACTTACAATATATAGAGGAAATCTAAGATTTAAATTTAAATCATTTAAAACCATATCAACACCATCCGCAACAGCTTGCGTTAACGGATGAAGATCTTTTGCTGGAATAGCAAAATCAGCATCAATAAAGAGAAGTATATCTCCTGTCGCTTCTTGTGCACCGATTGCCCGACCTATATCATGCCCTAATCTTTCTTCATAAACAATTACTGTTGCCCCTGATTGCTTAGCAATTGCTTCTGTTTGATCTGTTGACCCATTAATGACAACAATTATTTCTTTCGGTTCAATTTTTCTTGCCTCAAGAATAACTTCTTTAATCGTTGATTCTTCATTTTGTGCTGGTATAATAATTGATAACTGTTTTCCATTATAAATAGAGGAATTCATTCCCCATCCTTTATGGAAACGTGAATAATTCTTTTGGTTTTTTAACTGCTCTATAATTTCTCTTTTTCTTCCTCCATCTGTATAATTACCTCTATCATCTTTTCGTTGTAACCAACTCTCCAAAGCTTTTATATTTTCTTTAATCTCATATACTTCTAATTTAGTTAATCCATTTTTATAGAAAGAGGTTTTGTTTGCAGGCATATTATTCAAGGAGGTGTTAGTGATGGCTGACGAGGATTGTAGTCGCCACCCTTTCTCAATAAGAGTTACTTGGGACAGAATAGGATTCTGCAAGATATCATATCCAATGTCTTCAATTGCTTTTTTAGTAATAGCATATGGCATAGATAACATCGAATCATATTTTAAATCCATACGCCCCAATACATCGTTTACTATTTTTCTATACACCATAGCAATGCTTGGCCATTCTACTCTCATCTTTTCAAAACAAAACGAGTCTATATTATTTAAAATTACATCCTGTTCCTTTTTTAGTAGCGGTTCTATAAATCGTTCTAATTCTACCGAAAAAATAACATCTTCTCCATTTAAAAATAAGACTACATCACCATTGGCGACTTTTGCCCCATGAACTGGTGCTTTCCATTTACTTTTCTCCTCAATCACAACAACGTTATTTTCAACAAATGTTGGTATAGATTGTATCGCACTCATTCTATCATCAGCTACAATAATAATTTCTAGTGGTTTTATATGCTGCACTTTATTTAAAATTTGATTCAATTTTGATTTTTCTTCTCCTAAAACTATAACAACTGATAGGTCCACTTCTTTTTGTTCTTCTTTTACAGTCTGATTAGGTTTTACTTTTTTTATATATTCAATTGTTTCACTCTTCCCTACAGCTGCATGCCCTGCTTTTTTATCAAAATATAAGTCAATTATAATTTGATTTACTTCCGTGTCTTTATCAAGTTGCTCTAATTCGGAAATAAATGGTAGCAAATGATTTTGCACATCAAATTCACACGCGAAATTTTGCAAAAAATAAATATTCGGTACATATTTAATGTGATTAAAAAATTTCACAACATTAATTCTTTCGCCAAATTTCTCTTCAACTTCTTCTCTTGATAAATTTGGATAAGACAAATCGAAAACTAGATTTATTGGTACAGGTATCCATTTTAATAAATTTGTTTGAGGATTATTAATGAAAGCTGTGGAGCCCTTAACGAATCCAGCTAAAATTAAAGACATAAATCCTCCCCCAGAGCTGCCATAAAACAACACATTTTTCGAATCAACTTTTAACTTTACAAATACTATTTCTAAAATATTTGCTATATCTTGTAAATAAAATCTATTTAACTCTCCCTGTCCCCAACCTAAAGATAATTTTCCAAGATATAACGTAGGGTCATTATAATATATAACAGTATCTTCAAATTCATCCATCCAAGAATGTCGATGAAAAATAGGTGGACCAATTGGCTGTTCTTGAAACCCACCTGCTCCGGATCCAAAAACAATAGTGTTAGAAGCATCGGGCTTAATACGAATTAAAAATTCATACGTTACTTTATCCCAATCAACCTTGAGTATAAATGGTTCTGTAATTTGAAAATCCATTTGCCATAATTGTTCATATGAAATGTTAATTATTTTATACTGGTCTAACAGTTTAATCACCCTTTCCATCCATTTCAAGTTGTTCTATCAAGTAAGAGAGAGCTTCAACGTGATCACCAATGATTCTTAATACTGCCGGAGGATGCCCATTGTGACTTACATTCTCCATTAAACGAATTCTATTCGGTTTTACAACATCAACGTAATGTACACATTCTACTCTATACCCTTGTAATATTGCTTTTACTTGTGCAAGACTAGGGCATAGTAAGCTTTCCCAGCCTATTGCATCTAAACATGATCTACTCATAGCATGTGGAATTGCTACTAATGAGCCATTGCTTAATTCTGGACGATTATATGCTAAATTAAGCATATATTTTACGACGTCTACAACATAAAACGGAGGGTGTAACATCGGATTCAAATCATTTAATGCTATGTCTACACCAGCTGAAACTGCTTTTGTAAAATGATGCAAATTACTTCCTGAAACACTAAAATCACCATCAATAAATAAAAGAATATCTCCTGTAGCTTCAAGCGCTCCAATAGCACGTCCAACATTATGACCAAGTCGTTCGTTATATTCAATAATAGTAACACCAAGTCTTTTAGCAATATTAGCCGTTTGATCTGTCGAACCATTTACAACGACGATGATTTCTAGTGGTTCTATTTTTCTCGCCTCAAGTATTACTTGTTCTATAGTCTCTTCTTCATTTTGTACTGGTATAATGACAGAAAGTTGCTTCCCATCATAAATTGAAGAATGCATTCCCCACCCTTGATGATAGGAAGGGTATCGCTTACATTCACCTAGTTTTTGAACAATATCTCTTCTTTTTCCTGCATCAGTAAACCCTACTCTTCTTCCTTTTTTCTCTATCCATTTAGCTATACCGCGTAAATATCTTTCTACTTTCTCTTTTTCATTTTTGGATAACTCTTTTTTTATTAAATATCCTCCTTCCTCTATAGTCTCATCTTTAGATAACGTATTGATTGCATATTGATCGTTAATCCGCCACCCTTGATTCACAATCTTCATATGAGATAGAACGATATCTTCCATATAATTAAAGCCGATATTTTCCACTACTTCTTTCGTAAGCGCATATGGTAACGAAAGTATTGAATTGCTTTTTAAATCTGGTCGACTTAAAATTTCATTTAACATTTTTCTCCATACAATATCCATATTTGGACATTTACCTATTTCTATCAATTTATCTATTTTATTTAAAACTACATCGGCTTGATTTGTAACAATTGGCTCAATAAATCTCTGCATTTCATTTGTGGATAACGAAAAATTGCCATCTAAAAATAATAAAACTTCTCCTTTTGCTGCCTTTATACAAGCTCCATATCCATCATAATGCTTATTATATTTGTCCATAAAAACAATATGACATTTATGTTTCTTTGCTATTTCATACAAATTACTTCTATCGTTAGGAACGAAAATTATAATTTCAAGAGGATTTAGCTTCCATATAGATTGAATTGACTCTTCTAATATTTGCTCTCTTTCACTGTACAAAATAATAACCGTTAACGATTTCATTACACGCCCCCTTTACACATCATGTGACATAAAATATTAAGTATTACCATTTCCTATGAATTTGCTACTTTATTAACATATTCAAAAGTGAATTATACTGTGTGAAAACAAACGTCTATTTTTAAAAATATAATTCTGCACTTACCTCCTTTCTCTTATCATTGTTTGTTACAACTCTCACCATAAAAAACAAAAAAAGTCCTAATTTCTTTAGGACTTTTTTAAATAAATTTATCAATATTATTAATTTTATATACTACCTTTTTCCATGTTATACCGCGATCTTTTGTAGTAAATATTTCTTTTTTATTACACGCCCAACCTTTACGCCGATTAAAAAAATGCAAACAAAATACATTTTTTAACAATGGATTACTTGATACTTTAATCCATTTTGCTCCTTTTTTTATTATTTGATACACACTTCCATTTTCACTATTTATAACCCAGCCATAATAGGAACTAAAAAACGAAACAGCCACTTTACTAGTATTTATTGTTTTATTTGAAATATGCCACGAATTCCCCTTATCAAATGAGTAATTCATTAAAAATACATCATCATTCTTTTTAGTTGGTATTACTAATAAGTTATTTTTATAGATTGCTTTATAAGCCATAGCAGTCCCATTGTTAATTCCTTCAATACTTGGAATATCTTTTGTAGGATGCCAACTTTCCCCACCATTTATTGTTTTAAATACCGTTGATGTTTCATAATGTTTTTGTAATGAAATAAACCCAATTAGATCGTTTATAAATGTTATCCCTGAAATACTATCACTAATACTTATATTTTTTATTACTTTCCAAACTTTCCCTTTCGTTTTCAAATAGTATAAATTATGTTCAAATTTATTTGATGCAAGCTTTCTAGATAATACAATCCATATACTATCCATATTCGTAGCATGCAATTGTACTTGAACATCAGTCGATTTCTCCCAATCTTCTTCAACCGGTAAAATAAACTCACTCCACCTTTCTCCTCTATTAACTGTATAAAATATAGCTGGCAATAAATCGTCATTCTTTTTTGTTAAACCATATGCCCAAGAGCTTCGAGCGTTTATTGGATACCCAAATAATACAATTGAATTAAGAGGATTGACAATATCCCATTCTACTCCTCTATTTTGAGTATATAAGATAGCCTGCTTTTTATTTGTATATTGAATACTAGCCCAACCATATTTATCCGTTCTCATTTGTAAAGAAGTAAATTGAATATCATTATTTTCCAATATATCACCTCATTCTTATTATTTATATATTCGTATGCTATTATTTTCAAAACGTTCTATCATTAGTTATTTAAACCACCCGCTTTATCTACTATCTTTATACTTACTTTCCCTTTTCTTCACCACTCAAATATAACGAAATTCCTTCTATTTTTCCGTTATCATATAAAAACGACTGTATTTTACAAAATTCAACTATAAAAAATGCACCCCAATTGTAAACTATCCCCAACAATTAGAGTGCACTTTATATAAAATATAGCTTTAATTTTTAAGCACTTACTACAGCAGCAACTTTATCTAAACAAATAATAAACTGATTCATAAATGCGTCAATTTCCTCTTTCGTAATAATATACGGCGGAAGTAATCGAATAATATTCCCTTTTGTTACATCGACTAACATTCCTTTATTCATTAGCTCAACCTGTAATTTCTTCACATTTTCATTCGTATCATTCAGACTAATTCCAAACATCATGCCAGCATGACGCACTTCCTGTATATAATAAGAATTTTCTTTCTGAATGTCTTGCAGTTTGCCATTCAAATATAGTGACGTTTCATAAGCTTCTTGCATTAACCCATCATCAAGTAATGTATTTAATACCGTTAAACCTAAAGCTGTTCCCATTGATGAATGAGCAAACGTTGTCCCGTGATCTCCTGGTGAAAATACATCACATAACTTTTCACCTACAATAATCCCTCCTAGCGGTATCCCGCCTCCTGCTCCTTTACCAATTTGAATAATGTCCGGTGTGATATTAAAATTTTGATAAGCAAATAGTTTTCCCGTTCGACCCATACCACTTTGAACTTCATCAACGACAAGAAGTACATTATATTTTTCACATAAATTTTGAACACCATGCAAATATTTACTTGATAAAGGATAAATTCCCCCACTGCCTAAAACAGGCTCTAGCATAATCGCAATTGGTTTTTCTTTAATAATGGTCTCCTCTAATTGGTCTATATTCTCACGCTCTACTTCGTATACAGGAATAGATGTTTTAGGGAAATTTTGATATACCTTTTCTTGTCTCGTAAAATGTAGTGCCCCTAACGTCCTCCCGTGAAAACTATCTTTTAACACAACTACTCCGTCACGCTCTTCATTCGCAATAGATCTATATTTATCAATTAATTTTAATGTCGTTTCTGTCGCTTCCGTACCAGAGTTTGTAAAAAAGACTTTTCCGCTTTTTAAAGTACACTCTACTAATTTCTTTGCATACTCAATTGCAACTGGGTTTAAGAAATGAAACGGTAAATGCAACGATTTCACAACTTGCTCCATTGTCGTTTGTACAATTTTAGGATGATTGTATCCTAGTACATTTACTCCTACGCCAGAAAATAAATCTAAATACTCTTTACCATCTACATCATATAGTTTACATCCTTCTCCTCTTTCCATTGCAACCTCTGTCCGACAATATGTAGACATCATATATTCTTTATCTAATTGAAACCAATCCGACATGTTAAATTCCTCCTAGTTATTTTTCCTTTTTTAACGTTTATTCTCTATATAATCGTTTATAAATTAAGTTTTAAGATTGAAATTTTAATAGTGGTTTTCTTCCACATTTTTTATTAAAACGTGTGCTTTCTCTTCCCGATATTCATTTTTCCATAATTTCTTCTATTTCAACAGGTCCACTACATATGTGTTTTTTTCATCTAGCGGTATGTTACTGCTTTGAACTTTGTATGTCATACATAATCGAGACTATAAAATCATATTTAGTAACAATCGACGAAAAAATTTGGAGGCTATATCGATGAATGAAAAATATGATAAACATAGGAAAGAATTATTAGAAGAAGACTTTAATAAACATCGAGAACTTACTGAACCAGCTAAATTTCACTCTCAAACAGTTGGTTCACGTGGACCTGTACTAGAGCAAGATAGTGTACTGCATGAGTCATTACAACAATTTATTCATGAAAAAATTTTAGAAAGACCTGTTCATGTAAAAGGATTTGGTGCGTTCGGTTATTTTCAAACGATATATTCGATGTCTGAACATACTAAATTAAGTTTTTTACAAAATTCTAATGAGAAAGTTCCTGTTATGGTTCGATTTTCGTTAGCTGTTAGTACGAAAGGAACACCGGATACTGCTAGAAATGTACGCGGTTTTTCCACAAAATTTTATTCAAAAGAAGGCATTTTTGACCTTTTATGTAATCACATTCCTGTTTTTTCTGTCCGTGATCCAATGCGTTTCCCTGAAACGATTCAAGCATTATTGCCTTCACCTAAAAATAACTTAATAGACCCTAATAGATTTTGGAGTTTTGTCGCTAAAGCACCTGAATCTATTCATTTTGTTGTCCGTTTATACTCTAATAATGGTACGGCCAAAAGTCTTCGCCACATTCCAGGACATAGTGTTAATACATATGTATGGAGAAATGCGGAAGGTAATCGAAAGTATGTAAAGTATCATTGGTACCCGTTTGAAGGTGTACAGTACATTACTAGTAAAGAAGCAATTAAACTAGCTGCCGAAAATCCTGATTATAGCGGGAAAGATTTATATGATGCAATTGAAAATGGTAAACCAGTGGAGTATGGTTTATACGTCCAGCTCATGGATCCGAAAGATGAAGCGCATCTTTCTTATGATCCTTTAGATGACACAAAAGTATGGGATGAACAGACGTATCCTCTCATACCAGTCGGGAAAATGGTATTAAATAAAAATCCTGAAAATTTTATGGAACAAGTAGAAAAGGTCGCATTCTCTCCTTCTAATTTACTGGATGGTGCAGAACTATCAGATGATAAAATGCTGCAAGGGCGCGCTAACATTTACAGTGATTCACAAAGAAGAAGAATTGGTCCAGAATTTCGCAAATTAACGATTAACCAGCAGCAAGATTGGACACCTGCTAATCAAATTACAACCGGTGAAGGAAGGTACGTTGAAGGTAAACTTGAAAGAACTTCTATAATGAAACAGGATGACTTTACGCAGGCTGGTGAATTTTATACGAAGTTACAGCCAATAGAAAAAGAACATCTCGCTGAAAACTTAGCTAGTGATTTGAAAGTTATATCCGATGATATTAGGGAGATCGTTTTGGGGTATTTCAATCAAGTATCAACTGATTTGAAAACAAGCATTGAGACAAAAATGAAAGAGCATTAAGAAGATTAAAACATGCTTTACGAATGAGAATTCAAATCTATATTAATTATTTTCTTGTCAAAATCCAATGAGGTTATTTAATTTGAAAATATAAAGCCAACATATCCCTGTTCTATAATTAGAACAGGGATATGTTGGCTTAGTTTAATGTTTAACATTACATACTTTATTTCGCTAAAAAATGCGATAAGTAGCCTTTCAAAACAAACTATAGTAAACTATTTTACTTGTACCGTATAATTCCCTGTTCCACCACCATACTTATATACACTTAAGTAATATTTCCCTGGCTTTGCATTATAATTTCCAAGCAATTTGTTTCCATCACGTTTTGTTGCATAAGCTACATAATTATTTAAATCTGATTCAGAATATAATACCCAGTTCAGTCCAAGATTTTGTTCGTTCGTAACAGAAATTTGTAAATCTTTTTGATCCTTTACATCAATAACAAATTTATCCCCCTGATCTTGATCGCTCAAGGTTCCTCTTAACAAAATATTCAAAGATAGTGGGTTTGCTGTTTCAAATGAATTATTTGGTTCTTTTTATACAGCCGTACCTTCTTCCGTATTCACTCCGCTAAACACAACATCATATTCAAATTGCCCAGCATTATTTACACGGTAATTTACAAAATAAGCAGTCAATGTTTTATATCCAGTCCACTCTTTTCCTGAAAGACGTTTCAACATATCATTTGTTGCTTCATTCATCACTTTCCAGTCCTCAACTTCTCCTTTAGCCACACTTCCTGTATATGTTCCCTGTAGTGTAAATGTATTAAAGAATTGTGATTTATTCTTTGTTACTTTCACATCTTTTAATTTCGCTTCATTCGTAATATCTGAAGTAACGTCCGAAAGCGATTTTGGATCATGTTGAGTTAAATATTCATCTGATACTTGTGGAATCGTATACTTATCGCGATTATCAATAAGCATTTGCATATAAGATTGATATTCTTCATTTAACTTATTATCTTTGCTTAATGTAGCACGGTATGCATCGTAACTTGAAACATCATTTGCGCGAATTAAATCATGTACTTTATCGAACATTTCTGGGCGCTTATTATACATATATGATTGCAGCGCAAACGAATAATTATAAAAATCCCACGTTCCATATTTCGCATTTAACGTTTGTGATGCTGTATAACGTTTTGCAGGATCATTAGATAACCCGCCAATTATACTTTTTCGCGGTACTACACTATCTAATCGAGTTGCACCTGCAAAGAACTCTGCATTCCCTTCTTCAAACCATGTTAAACGTTCATTTTGATACATTTCCCCTTGGCCCCATAATCCCTGAACTTCGTACCTTCCCTGTAAGTAGTGCGTAAATTCATGGCGGAACAATTCTTCCAGACTATAAATACTTTGCTCTGGTGTACGTTCATATGTAAAGAAAGTTCCTGTCCCTTCAATATAAATCCCACCATTATTCGTTTCATATCCGTACAGTTGACGATTAAATTGATACTCATCTGGGCTATTATAAATAACCATCGTTAACACATCATCAGCATGTCCACTTTCAAGTGGTTTATCGCTACCAACTGTACGATAAAATTGAGAACGCACCTCTTTTGCCGCCCAGTATAGACGTTTAATTTTCTCTTCGCTAACTTTATCCCCAGCTTTAAAGACAATTGCTCCATCATCAAACGTATACGTTTTCGGTAAATATTTCTTTTTACCTTCTTCTCGAATTTGATCTAAATTTACAGTTTTTCCATTCGCATCTATTCCTCCATAATTTGTAGTAATTTGTTCTGCCGCAACAAAGTATTGCTCTCCTAAATATGGGTAAATTCGCATTGCATCTGTAACAACTTGTTGTCCTTTTGTCGGCGTGCTATGAAGCTTGCCCAATCGACCAGCATAATAAATTCCATTATTAATTAACCATCCGTTTTTATTTGTTACTGTACCAAGTAGTGCAAAACGATTTACTTCATTAATAAAGTTATCGATATTCCGAAACCACATCGTATCTTTTGGCTCTTTTCCAGTCGTGTACATATCCGTCTGAATATCAAAGTCAATTCCCTTCATCAACTCATATATAGCGTCTCCTTTTGTTCGGTCTTCAATGAAAGTTGCAAGATTATCGTTATATTGTTTAAAAATTTCACCTGCATATAAAACCGTTTCAACATCTGCTGATGCATTTCCAATTAATTTTCCATATGATGCAATTATTTTATTTTGTTCTGATGTACCAAGTTTGAAATTTGGATTTTTTGCAATTGTTTTTAAAGCTGGTAAACACTTATCATGGTAGCTACGCTCATTTAGTTTGCTTAATTCATCATGGTAAAAACCTAAATAAAATGCTGCACGTAGAGCTTCTACTAATGTTTCAATCCCTTTTGAATCATCTTTCGTATAAGCTTGTCCTTGTTCTGCTAGTTTATTAATAATTGCTTGCATTCGGCTATCATCTTGATAGAATTTAAGACTATCACTATTAAACTGAAATAATTCCGGAATTTGATACCATTTAATTGTCACAAGAAGATCAGTTAATTGTTTATTATTTAATTGATTTAACTCAGCCATTGAATACTTTTTTTCTTCAGCTAACGATTTAATATTATCAGTTGGTGCTAGTGGACGCTGTGATAAATCCGCTAATTTTAACCGTTTTGTAAAAGATGCATTTTCTTGTACTTTTGAAGGGTGCGCCAATTCATCAACAGATTTCTGTATTCCTACCGGCTCCATTTGTAATACGTTCTTCACATTTTGCTCTTTTGTCTCTGCTTGAATTTGCAAACCATTACATGTTATTGTCACTAATCCAACACCAAGAATCCACTTAGAAATTTTCGAATATTTAACCATCCCATTGCCCCCTAATAACTTAAAAGAAAATTCAGAATTTTAAATTCAAAAAAACCACTTATTTGTATGTATTTACAGTTCCGCTATAAATACAACTATGATTAATAATGCAATAGTAGCTTGTTTTATACTATTACGAGTACAGATTCCTTACATACAATCTCCCTTCCTTACATGTAATACAAGCAAAAACCGTGCCAATCATATTTCTTATGAATAGCCAACATTCTTTTATAAATACTGTAGAATAAAATATACATAGGTGGTTCGGTAATGTATAAATCATTTGACACAAAATCTAATGTTTATGAAGAACAAATTCATTGAATATTATAAGTTCATTAGCCAGTAAATAATCCCCAATTATTAAATCTCTCAAAAAAAGGTAAACAAACATATTCCATAAAGCTAATATGTTCGTTTACCTTTTTCTATTTCACATCAACAGCAAAATATCGTTGAATAAAAACAGTATGAATAAGTATTTTGTTATTCATTTCTCTTTTTCATATAATCTTTTTCACATTGCAACAGCTTGAATTTCACTTTTTTCCCTTTCTTCTTTTTCGTTTTTATAACGAGCCATTCCCCTTTTTCAACGTCTAGTTTTAGGCGTTTCATTACATTGATATTATCTTTTTCTTTATAAAGTAAAAATGCTTCTTGTGCCCTCACAAATAAGCTGGGCTGTTCGCTAAATCCACCACTATCATAAATTTTAGTTAGCGAATTATAATAAGAATCATTTTCCTTTCCACCATACATCAAATGAGCAGCCTCCAGATTTCTTTTACTTACTTCCCAAAAACTATGTTCATCAATATTTAAATTAAATGTGGATTTAATGTCCTGTATTATATTCTTCACATGCTTTTCATCTCTAACTTTTCTTTCTTCGAGACAATCCGAAGATAATTCTGGTGCATCTGATTGGGAATGTACAACGTGTTGTATCGATACACACAGAATAAATACGCTTAAAATGTAAAATATTTTTTTCATATTTACATATCACCTCAAATGATTTAGATACTATATCATTTGAGGCTTACAATATTCTTATGCTAATAATGAGAAAGATCCTATAAAATTTTTATAGGATCTTTCCTTTTAATATTGCTTTATCAAATTCACGGGCGGGGCAACTACCTTACTACTTTTCACATCATATAATCCTATAGGTGTTACTCGTATAAAAGGCAAGTGCGTCGCAGAAAAGAATAAAATTGTAAATGCTGGATCATCATGCGCGTAGCCACGCTCTTGTAGTAATTTCACCATCTGTTTCTCTTCCTGTATTAATTCTCTCATTTTTAAATTAGACATAATCCCGAGCAATGGTAATGCTATTTCGTGTAACACTTCATTGTTTTCTGCTACGACCATTCCACCACCGAGCTCTTTTACTCTACGAAAAGCTGTGAGCATATCTTCTTTTCTTTTTCCGATAAGAATGATGTCACCTGTACCAGAATAAGAGCTAGCAAGCCCACCTAGTTCTTTCGCAAAACCTTTCACAGCTATATTCACTTGCCAACTGCCATCACGAGCAATCATCATAAAGAAACATTCATCATGATCTGTGGACAATTCATCACAGTCTATATTAATTTCACTAGTGTATGGTTTTGTAATAACGTTGTTTAATAAGTGTATCCCCGTTTTATTAGAGAAAATCATATCCTCTTTTTCTATTGACCAATCTAATAATAATGGAGTTACTTTATGTTTACTCCAGTCTATATGTAATGCTTCATGTGTATTTACACCGTCACGCTTCACCCATTTCCCCTTTGCAAGGACACTGATTGGTACTGGGTTTTCTTTACTTTCTAAAATATTGATATTAGCAATTCTACCTGTCGCAATCGAACCATGTACATGTTCCATATTATAATAGCGAGCAATATTATAACTTGCCATATCGTATGCATCTATTACTGGCACTCCTTGTTTTATCGCGGTAGAAATCATAACGTTTGTCATTCCATTCTCATAAAACGAAGGATGTGAGCCGTCTGTTGTAAAAAAGAATCTATCAAACTGCTTTACGCCTAGTTCCAACAATTCTTTCAGTAAAACTTCTAAATCTGGGCGGATTGAAGAATTTCTTAGGGAAACAGTGTAACCTTGCATAAGACGAGTGAAAACTTCCTGCCCTGTCATCGCTTCATGATCACAATCTGTACCTAACAGTTTTAACTTCGCTAAAGTCGTTTCAGATGCACCCGGAAAATGTCCTTCTACTTTCTTTTGCAATCGCTTCGTTTCCTGCACCCAAGTTAACATTTCATCATCGCCATGTAATAGTTTTGGCCATGCTGTTAGCTCGCCGCCTTGAAGAACCGCTTCATGCTGCAGCCACTCTATTATTTCTTCACGATTAAACAAAGATTCTCCGTTTTGCAATTCAGTCTGTCCATCAAAACGGCACCACCAATACATACTTGCTGGAATCTTATTGAATTCATCTAATAAACGAAATGCTTCTTCACGCTTTAATGTGAAAAATAAAGTTAAATTATCATTAATAAAAGTTGTTGTCCCAAACTGCATCGCATGATTCGCTAGCGTCTCTGGGTTATACAACTGATACGGATGTGCATGTGGTTCTATGTAACCGGGTACGACATACTTTCCTTCGCAATCAACAACTTCACACTCCGTTAATTGCTCTGGCAGCTGCTCCCCTACGTATACAATTCGATCATTATATATCCAAATATTCGCTGTCATCCACTCGCGCATATAAGAATTTAAATATGTTGCATTCTTTAATAATATGTGTGTGCTTCTCTTACCATCTAGTACTTCAACATGTTCTCGTAATTGTTTATTACTCCATTTATAATGATTTTTCCCCATTGTATTCAACTCCAAATCAACTCATAATTATTTTGATTAAAACGAGTAATATTTAACTAACTAAAGTATTTTCCATTCATAACTCCCCAATTGGTGCCCCTATACCCTTCATTATATGTAAAAATTTAAAAAATAACAATTTTCAGAACTATATACATACCTCTTTTATCCAAAATAAAAAGAATGTCATGTAACTGACATCCTTTTTTATTTTGTCGTAAGCATTAAGATTGATTTTCACTTTGGAATACACTTGATGTCATATCATAAATGCAACTACTGTCCATAGTTGCGAACTTAAAAAAGCACCTCTTTTAAATACAACTATAACAAAATTCTATTCATTTTCTTTTCATCTATTTATTAAATTCAATTTGCATCATTTTATTTAACTGTGGAACAATATCGACCCCACCTATTGAGTTAAGACTGATAGCTAATGTATGTTTGCCTCCAATTACTCCCCCAGCAAAAGTTGCAAATCCAGGAATTCCTCCTCCATGCCCCCAAACTGAAACACCGTTTGGAAGTTTAGTCTCATAGATTCCAAGACCGTATGCGTCACCAACCCCTTTGCCTTCTATAGGAACTGTAGTAAGCATTTCTTTTAGCTCGCGTTCCTTCAGTAACTTACCACCAAGTAAAGATGAAAAGAACTTATTTAAGTCATCCGCATTAGAAATCATATCTCCAGCTGCATTAGCTAAACTCGGATTATAATACGTAATATCTTTGAACTCGCCTGTCCCTTCCATTTTCACATATCCACGAGCATGATTCTTTCCTGGGATGACGGGTGAATTTCCTGGTAAAAACGTATTTGATAGATCCAAAGGTTCAATAATTCGCTTTTCGATTTCTTCCGCATAACTATTTCCAGTTATTTTTTCAATAAGCATTCCTAGTATTACGTATCCTGTGTTTGAATACAACCAATCTTTACCCGGCGAGAAATCTGGAGGCAGCGAAAGGCCTATTTTCACTATTTCTTCTGCTGTATACGTTTTTTTCGAATTCATTATGTCCGCGTCTTTTGACTTTAAGTATTCAGCGATACCACTCGTATGATTCAAAAGTTGTCGTATCGTAATTTGATTACCATCATACCCATTTCCTTGCACGAGACCCGGTAGCCACTTTTCAATTGGATCGTCAAGTTGTAAGCGATTTTCTCCTACTAATTGAAGCACAGTCGTCGCAGTAAACGTCTTCGTCACACTACCAATCCGAAAGCGATAATCCGAATTCACCGGTTTCTTTGTACTTAAGTCCGCCACGCCAGCAGTAAAACTACTAGTTTTTCCGTTGTTAGACGCCTTAGCTAATATTCCTACAGCACCAAGCTGTACTGTTTCCTGCATTACTTGTTTCCAGCCATTACGATTCTTTTGATCATGTACTTGTGACGAACTAGAAATATTTTGAGTTGACTCTGCAGTCACAGTAAAACCAGGTGTGAATAGAACAGTACCCGCTAATAAAACTGCAAAACTTGCTAACTTAATTGAATTACATTTTTTCATAAGGCTTTCTCTCCTCCATTAATATCGGATTGATTCAAGCTATACTTTCATCCTATATGATAAATCTCTCTTTTTTCTTATCCATTCCTTACGAAATACTTACGTTTAAATTTAAATACGGTAAACTGAGGAAGAGTTATGCATGCAAATAAAAAGAGAACATGTTTTCATTTTTTATGTAAACATGTTCTCTTAAACATTTAAAATTCTATATCAACTTTTCATCCTATTCTTTACACAACTAATTTATATTCCTTTTTACCAGCCCGCACTAGCATTCATACCATTTCCAATAATAGAAAGTAATAGCGGCCATAATACTGGTCCTAGTGTAAGAAATATATTTAGAAGTATGAGCATTCTATATCCAACGGTGAAATTGTGATTTTTACGATTAACAAATACTAAACTGATTAATGATATTATAGTTGTTAAAAATAATACTAACATTAGCAACCAATACCACACCATTAAACTAAGACTCCACGGTGTTAATAGCTCATGTATGATACAAAATGAGATTCCTAATACAGCAAAACTAAAACTAGTCACCGATGTTTTTATAAGCCATTTATTTATTTTTTTATCGTATGTATTTTTACAATATAAATCTATTAAAGTATATAAAGATAAATATGCCATTAATACACCTATCCAAGACAATAACCAGTCTCCGTCTCCTTTGAATAATACGTACAGTAACCAACACATACCTACTGCTGAAAAAACAAAGGAAATAAGTATGCTTTTTAATACCGATTTCATTACATTTTCACACCCTTAAAAAATCAAAAATTAATTATAATTTATAAAAATTAAGTATAGGTTAACATGTAATGAAGTATAAGTAAATAAAGTTAATTTTGTTTACCTATTTGAAGACGGTTTCATATAAGAAAATAATTCATGTTAATCAAATTTCCGTATAAAAATAGAAAAGGTGGATATTTATGTATCCACCTTCCCGTCTCCCTCTACCCACTTCATTATTTCTTCCACATCTAAATCCGTATACGTCTTTTCACCATAACGAACAGACTCATATAACGAGATAATATCCCTTGTTCTACAAATTCTTTTTAACCATTGTTGTATCGTTTCATAGGACCTTCTCTGTTCATGAAATGGTAATGTTCTTTCCCATTCAACTAACGTTTTTCTTATCTTATCTGTCGGTAACGGCCGTTCTAACTGATGAATGACTTTTTCATTCTTTATGCTTCTTACCGCAGTTTGCTTTGTGATTGATTCTTTCTCCTGTACTATTTCTGTTCTCATCAATTTGTTCCTAATATACTTGTAGATGGCATATATAATTAATATTGCGATTATCACATAAAAAACTATAGTAATCCATACATTTGAAAGAACAGAAAGCACGTCACTCCATAGACTTTCTCTTTCGAAAGGTTGAAATTTTTTACCCGTTTTCGTTCTTATACCCGTATCTTTTACTTCTTCATATTCATCTTCATCTATTTTGGAATCATCAAAATTTTCACCTATACTAGTAAAGTCATAATTTCTTTCCGATATTGTCTTAGTCTTACTGAAAAAACGCTCTTTTACTATGTCTTGTACATACACAATACCTTGTGATAACGTTATCGCACTAATCGCAAAGAAAAGTATGATTAAAGTTCTCACACTCCATAACTTCACTTTCATATGTCGCTTTTTATTCACCATGACATAAGCCCCTTCTTATTCTTTCATTACAATCCATTTATTCGTTCTACTGTATTTCTTTGGTGAAGTACCAATAATTAAAGGAACCGCATCCAGTTCCTTTCGACGAAAGCCTGCTGTGTAAAAGTAAGAAGAAGATATAGGCGTATCTTGGTCTGATATCGAGGCAAGTACCCTTAATACATTTTGCAAATGTTTCCGATTATCCCCATTTTTTATATGTAGCAAACCGTTATCTTTTACACTATTGATCCATACTTCAAACGAACAGTTTTGCATAAGAAGTTGTTTGCATATACCTGCTGTTAATTCAATTAGTTCCTCTATATCATTTCGCAAAGAAACACCACTTTTATTTTGCAAGTTGAGATAAATCGCGTATTTATCACATTGTGTTCGCTCATACTTTTTCGCAATTATCGTCCCTGTTTTCGCTGTTGCACTCCAGTGGATGGAACGAAAATCTTCATTTTCATAAGACTTTACTCCCATTACTTTCGTTTCATCATATAAGGGTGAAGACATCGCTTTTCGAAATCCTCGTGACCATTCTTGTAATTCAGGAACTTGTATTTTCGGAACAGCTGGTAAGACTAAATAAGAGGGCGTATCAACTTGTTTATATGTTATATGGTTCGTTATAAATCCAAAGAGATCAGTAATAACAATTTCAACTTCTTCCCATTTCGCGATGCCTCTTTTTAACGCTACAGCTTGCAAATCAAATGAAACTGACTCCCTTCCTTTTAAATTAAAATTCATATAATAATTTGAACCTGTACTATGATTTTTGTTTATTTCATCATGATTCCAAGTTAGCTTATTTTCACATTTAAATCGAAATACGATATTAAGAATAGGAAATATCGACTTGTTTGAAATTTTCATTTTGCACATATTCGTTTCACCTATAAAAACATTCGAATTCCCTTGACTGTATTCCCATTCAACACGAGATACTTTACGTATATATACATGCATAGCACCTATTAAAATTACATATAAAAATACGAGAGATAAAAACAGTAGATTACTTGAAAATACACTTAAAATAACGGCTACAACTGACATAACCCCCATTACGAAAGGCTCCGCTAAAGGTGTATACACAAGCTGTTGATTCATCGTACATTCTCCACTGGCACACTAATCGTATGAAGAATTTCTTTCATAATTTGTTCTTTCGTCGTTTTCATCTCTCCCTCAATTGTTAACGTTAAACGATGAGCACAAACGGATGCAGCCAGCGTCTTAATATCATCTGGCGTACAGTAATCTCTTTCATTTAATATTGCCCGTGCTTGAATTGCTCTCATAAATGCCAACGTTCCCCGAGGGCTTACACCAATTTCAATTAACTCATGGTTACGAGTTGCTTCAATAATTTCAAGGAGATAATCTTGCACATCATTCCCTACTAACACTTCTCTTGCACGCTTTTGCATCGCAATAATTTCTTCACTTGAAATAATAGAATGTAACGTTTCTAATGGATCATTCATTTGAAGCCGATTCATCATTTCCTTTTCAGCTTCTCTCGTAGGATAACCTTGGCGTATTGTGAGTAAAAACCGGTCTAACTGAGCATCTGGTAAAGGAAATGTGCCCGCTGATTCGAGTGGATTTTGCGTTGCTATAACTAAAAAAGGGTCTGGTAATGAATGTGTCTGTTTCGCAATTGTAACAGTACGCTCTTCCATAACCTCAAGTAACGAAGATTGTGTTCTCGGTACAGCTCGATTAATTTCATCCACTAATACGATATTTGCAAAAATGGGTCCTAACCTCGTTTTAAAATCCGATTCCTTCACATCAAAATATTCAAGGCCAATAACATCTCCAGGCAAAGTATCCGCTGTAAATTGTATTCTTTGAAATTTAGCGTCCACACTTTTAGCCAAACTTTTCGCTAATGTTGTTTTTCCTGTCCCAGGTACATCCTCTAATAAAATGTGTCCTCTTGCTATTAGAGCAATGGCTGCTAGTTCTATCGATTCGTCTTTTCCTATAATAACCTTCGAAATATTATTAGTAATTTTCTTTAATGTACTCATATAGTATCTACCACCTTTTAATTATCTAAAAATTAAGAATATACTTTTTCCAAATTATAACATGTAATTCGAAGATGAAATAGAGTGAAAATGAATCTTTTATTTTTTCTTCATTGCACGCAAAAAAGCACCTATTGTCGTATATTGACAATGAGGTGCTTAACTCAATCCAACAGCCTTCTTTCCCTCTAATTTTTAGTAACAATACATCCTTTTTACTCCCACGCATACATTGTTTTCAATTAACTAGTAAAATGCATTCTAATATTACATATAATAAAAACCATTTCGATTTGTTCGTTATAGAACTTCCTGTACATCGACACTCTCAATCTTCACTTCATACATATTTGGGATGCTTGCTTCTTTTGGTACCCATGCATAATAATTTTGATCATTTTCTAATATAAATTGAACTAACTTTGTTTCTGAAACATTCCAGAAATTTTTAAGATTATCAATGTAGTCTTCTAAATCGTCTTTATAGTCCAGTTGTAATATATAATCTCTTACCGTCAGGGCAAACACAATTAAACTTCCTAATAGATTTTTTTGCTCATTTTCTTCTTCATACTCTTGTGGTAAGAACCACACTTGACCTATTCCTATTGTTTTTTTGTATTTTTCATAAAAACTACTATCATCCATATTCTCATAATCATGTATTAATTCATTGACCAATGAATGCCATTTTGGCGGAATAATATTTTCCAATGCAGGATTATGTTCAATTCCTTCTACTATATCCTCTATTTCTTCTGTCTCATCTTCATAGTGATATTCACTTAGGTCTATATGCTTGAATTTCATTTCATTTTTATAATGTGCCAAATCATATGGATAATGATTATTATCTTTTAAACTTGTATCATCAAGTCCGAGTATCTTTACTATTGCAGCTGTCTCAAAGCTCCAATACCCCACATATCCAGGTTCTTTATGTGCATTTTTCCATTCATAATCATAATGGCCTCTAAACCATTCTTTCTCCATATACGTTTGTAATCTTTTAGACGCTTCTTTTTTATCTGTTTGTGCAAGTTCTATAATCTCTCTCGTTTTTGCATATGGATTTTCTTTAAAATAAACATTCGTCATTTTTGTGTATCCGATATCACTAGCGCATAAGAGGAAATCGATTACTGCGTCGTTCATATTTTCCTTCTCAACTAGCTTGGCTAAACTTACAAGATTCTTTTTATCTGTTTCTAATAAAATCCCTAGAGATATCATCCAAATTAGATTTAAATATCCAACTTCATTTTCCCCTATATGCCTCAAATCAATAAGAGCTTTGTCAAAATCTCCTTCTATTGTATGGATAGCTTCTCCTAGGGAATATTTTGCGTTAATATCCTCTAACTCATAATTAAAATTTAATAGATACCTTCCTTCTATAAGACTTTTATTATCTTTAGCCTTTCTTTGAATACCATTCCTTTCATCTTCTTCAAAACTTTTAATCTCCTCTCTATTTTCCTCAATAAACTCTTTATTATATTCTATTCCTTCTCTACATTTTTCTTCTATACATAAAGGATCTCTCATACTATTCAATTCCTCCTAGTTCCTTAAATTATGGCCATTCTCCAATTATGTCTCCCTTTGCATCTATTCTAAATGTTTTCACATTTCCACTACTATCAACCTTTGATAACACTCTCTCAACTTCCTGATCTTGTAATGCTTTCGTAATCTTTGATGCTAATTTTGCATCTCCATCAACTGCCTTCAATATTCTACTTTTTCGGGTCTTCGCACCATTCAACCAATCATTTGACATTTGTCTTCCATCTTTAGTTTTACTTAGTTTAGCACCACCACATAATCAATTTGAACAGACGAAAGGTGAGCCCACATTTCTCGCAAGCCCACCCTGTCTATTTCTGATGCTTCTTCATTCATTTTTGCGCAATTAATTTCTTTATCTCTAAAAATATACATCGAGTACAATCCTTGTTCTTCACAGTATACTTTAATTTCATCTTTTTAATATCTGAAGCTACATCCACCTTTAACTTGCCCTAGTGTTGAAACTGGTTTATCCCTAGAAATTTTTAACTTTCATCTTCCTATTACATAAATTGTAATTTTCGTAACGATTTTTAGCAAATATTCGGACATTTACCCTATGGAGTACACTCATAAAAGTTTTCTAAAGAGGGTCACTCTTTTTAATGAGACTACATTTTCGAACTGTAATCACTTCTTAACAACTACTAATCTACCTCTATTATTTATATCCCTTCTTTGGTTTCTGCACAATCATTAATGTTTCTTTTTAATACTCATCTTCAAATAGACAATTATATATAGTAACACCTGTTTCCTTTAACTCTAACGAAACATCCTCCACTTCAATACTTAACGTTTCTTTATCAAGATTCTTTATTCCGTTACTATCTAATAATTTTAAAATACTACTTCCTATTTTCTTAGATTCATCATTGTATGGCGAGGACTCTTCAACTAGCTCGATTGTACCATTAGTATATCTATATCTTAAATATTTAACCACTGCATATGGCGCGATTGCCGAAATCATTAGCATTACACAATTAATTTCTGATTGCTTCCGAACGTACTCACTGAATTCTACACTACCAAAACGAAATTTCACATCTAGTGGTAGAAGAATGTAAGAAAAACATGTTGAATAACTAAAATCAGTAATATTATCAACGTTTATATTTGATATTTTATTAATTTCTCCATCCCAAAAATGTTTATCAACAAATTTCCCCAAAACATATTGGAAATCACCTTGTTTATATAATTTATTAACAACTTTTAGTATCTCATCACTCATAATTATTCTCCTTTATTGTACAGGGTACCCATGTATATTTCCTTTACCATCCATATGAACCTTTACCCTCGTTTCTCCATTTGGACCTATTGGCTTTCCAAAATCATGCACTCTAACACTTCCGTCTGGCTTTACTGGTGTTCCTTTCACCCATGCTTCTTGTGTCTCTACTACTCCATTTTTCCCTCCTCCCCACTGCGATTTGGTTGAGACATTATTCCCATGACCAGGAACATGTTTACCCTGTTTTCCTGCATCAACTTTTGGAGCACCTGAAACGCCAGCATCAACATGCCCTTGACTTGCTAGTTTATCATTTTTTCCAATGTTCCCTGCTACACTGGCTCCCTGACCATCAACACCTGTACCCTTACCCCCACCAGAAGACTGGATTTCTTGAATAGTATCCTTAGTATTTTGAATCGATTTATTCCAAATAAATCTACCATGTACAAAAAGACTTGCCCCAGTAGCTGTTGCTGCTATATCTAATGGAATAACAATTGGTGATGCTAACCCACCAGTTCCTACTTCTGCCACGATAGTTAAGAAATTAGATCCGCCTATGAGCGAGATACCTTCAAACATTTCTAGAATGGACCCGGCTATTTAATAATTTTGCCCTGTTTTTTTAATGTTTTTTGACATTGAAAAACATACTATATAGCATCAATTGAAGCCTATGTGCCTGTGAAATGCAAGGTACGAAAGTGCATTCGCTCAAATAATAATTTTCAATTTAAATCAACAAAAGAGACCTCAAATGTGAAGTCTCTCTTGTTGATTATTTTCCATAAGTAACTCGCCATTTATTTGTTTATTTTAAGACAGATAACATGGTTCATTCAAATATATCCTAAAGAAAAAATTTTTCCTGCCTTCATAAGCTAGTAGAATAGATTCAATTAATTCTTATTAATTGCGATAAACTCACTAGGAATCTCATCTGCTAACCAAACTTTTTCATTTCCTAAATAAAATTTAACGCCTTCTTCTCTAGCTTTTTCAGTATTAACTTCTAAAATAATAGGATGCTTATCTTTTCTTTGTTCAAAGCCTTCAGAAGCAAAATCATGAATAAGTTGAACTTTACTTCCTTTGCCGATTTCAAAACATGCAGTATCATCATTATCAACTCTTTTAGCAAAAGGAATCAGCTTACGATTAGGATATCTTTTCTTCATACCAGAGTATATGTTAGTAGCCTGTTCTGATTCCTTTAAAAACCATATATCAAAATTAACTAGATCTAATTTGACTAATAAGGTAACAGTTTAAATGCCACCTATTATTTACACATTTTTCTTTCCCATACTCTTTTTCCGTCAGTTAAAAACACTGCACTTGGCGGATCATCATAGAGAGAAATTTCAACCAATGAACTTTTTTCTTGTTTTAACCAATTATATACAGTACCTTCGTTTGTATTAGGTCGAGATAAAATATTATTTACTCTAAATACAGCTGCATCATATTCTGTATAATTTATATCATCCTCATCTAGTCCATTGTCTGTTTCAAAAACTGTATCTAGTTCTCCAATAATCCTCAATCCACTTTTCCATTCTAGTATCATGTCACTATGTTCATAATTTATTAATGTTCCAATTAAAGAATCGTACCCCATTTGCATCCTCTTTTCTTATGATTTTTATGGTCTTGATGGTACTATATGAGCGCCATCTTTTCCATAATGGATCAACCCTTTAGTAGTCTCATAGTATTCACCAGTATTGCGGTCATAATATTTTCCTATTGGCTCACCAAAGTCTACTCTTTCTCTACCGTTTTTTAATAGTTCACCTTTCCCGGCGAACTTATCAAGCAATTCTTGCGCTATTTTATTATCTCCATAGAAAATGCTCTTATTTTTTCCATTTGCTAATTCTTTTTTATAGTTCGGTGTATCGGGAATATGCTTCTCTTGAGCTCCTGCTTTCACTTTTATTGGATAACCATTTACTTCACGGTATAGACCTTTAGGTACTGAATCTTTTCCATAAGAAGGTATTCGATTACTCGCACCCTTACCTCCACCAGAAGACTGGATTTTTTGAATAGTATCCTTAGTATTTTGAATCGATTTATTCCAAACAAATCCACCATGTGCAAAAAGACTAGCCCCAGCAGCTGTTGCTGCTATATCTAATGGAATAACAATTGGTGATGCTAACCCACCAGTTCCTACTTCTGCCACGATAGTTAAGAAATTAGATTCGCCTATGAGCGAGATACCTTCAAACATTTCTACAATGGACCCGGCTATTTAATAATTTTGCCCTGTTTTTATTAATGTTTTTTGACATTGAAAAACAAACTATATACCTGCAATTGAAGCCTATGTGCATATTCTGTTAGTTTTAATTCATAAAAATAATTTCGATAAATTTATAGCTTACCTTTCAATTAAAAAAGCACTTATTGTCTCAAATAGACAACCAAGTGCTTTAAGTTCATATATTTTTAAGTAGCATAAATTTGTAAATTTTTCCCATTCCAAGTCTTTAATATTCGTCGTACAGTAAAATGTCATCTCGCCTAAGCTCGTACCTCGTTTTCTATTTTCTATCATTGCACATAACACTCTATGATGGTACAACCATCATGATCTATGAATTTCAAGAAAGTATCATTATATCCCATGGTTCTATACTTAAGCACACCAACTATTCCTTTAATTTAAGGATTTTCTATATAACTTTCTGCAATATCAATATCATTTGTCATTTCTAATTCTGGAAATTTTCCATCTAATTTTCTTAAGCAATTAATTAGTTCTTTACTTTGTATAATTTCTACTATATCTTCCAAAACTTCACTTATCCAATATAACTCTTCTTTACTACAGTTCTCTAAATATCTTATAGTATTTCCCTCATTTTCTGAGAGAACTTCTATTATTTCATTCCAACTTTTTTGTATCCCATAGTCATCATTCAAATTTAATTTTTTTCTTTCATTTAATATAACTTCCATTTTATTTGCTATATCCATATTAATCCTCCAAACTCTATCTACGGTTATTTAGTCGCATCTGGAAAAATAGTCCCTATCTCTCCATTTGTTTTTATAACTCCAACCCTAACCCCATTATACTCTCCAAAAATAGCCACACCATTTTCTGTATTCGCAAATCCGGGCAATTCAGCAATCTTAGCACCTGCTGCTGTAATATCAGACTCTGTCCAGCTTTCTGGAAACCATGATTGATTGGAACCTGTTCTTTTTGCTTTCACCTTGTGTCCAGGCACATTACCTACCCTAACACCGTTTTCGTATACTTTATTTATATTATAATCTACATTATTTTTTTCCAAAAATTCAATATTACTTTGTCCATGTCCTCCACCCTTCATTTTTGAAATATCTCCTGTTTTAGGATGTGTTGTAAAGTCACCTACATTTGAATGTTTAATGCTACTTTCGGGTATATTAACCTTGTTAGCCCGACTAGTTCCATTACTGAATCCACCTGTACCCTTACCACCATCTTTAGACTTCGCAAACTTATAATAAGCTTCTATCAATTCACCTTGTGGTATTTTGGTTATGATAGTTCCACCAACACTAGAGAATGCATAGGAAGCCTCTCTCTTAAATGATTGTAACATTTCAAGCGTAGGCTTCAATTCTTTTGCTAGTTTTACTGCATTAGCAAATGTACTTACTCCACTTGATGCTTTTGCTCCTTTTGTGATATGGCCTACTTTATTTAGTGCCCTATCGCCTAATATTGTGGTAGCTATTTGTGTTAATCCATAGGTAGTCAATTCTGTACGACTCTCTGCATCTCCCTCTATCATATCTCGTTTTATTTTATTTGAAAATGCATGCCACATATTTTTTGCAGTTTCATCCAAATGGAAAAGTGCATAGGTTACATTAATAAAAGTTCCTATGTCCATATTACTTAAAGCTATTGCGGACTCGATTTCATCACCAATAGCTTTCCCCGAGCCTCTTTGAATAGCTTCCCACATCTTTTTCGCTGTTTCAAACGTGCCAACTATACCGTCTGCCACATCGTCCCAAGCATTTCTAACCGGAGATTTCTCCTCAATTATGTTATTTGTTTCTATATCTTTAATTGACTGATCATTTTTTGGGCTGTTTCTTCTATAATCCCCTAAGTTCTTCTCATTGTTTTTTCACAAAATCGGCATTGAGATTTCTTATTAGATATCCTAAGTACACTCATACTCCCACCCGTCTCTTTTTCTTATAGCCAATTTTATACCACCGATGAACACCCTTTACAGGTGTAAAAACATAGAAAAAAACCTTGATTGGTATATATGCCAATCAAGGTCTCATTTTAAATACCACCTATTATTTACATATTTCTCTTTCCCATACTCTTTTTCCGTCAGTTAAAAATACTGCAATTGGTGGATCATCATAAAGAGAAATTTCAACTAACGAGCCTTTCTTTTGTATTAACCAATTATATAAACTATTTTCTTCCCTAGTAGGATGCGCTAAAATATCATTCACTTGAAATGTAACGGCATAGTATTCGGTATAATTCACATCATCGTCATCTAACCCATTGTCTGTTTCAAAAAGTGTGTCTGGTTCACCAATAATTTTCAATCCACTTTCCCACTCTATTATCAAGTCTCTATCTTTATACTCTTTTAACGTTTTTATTAAAGGATCATATTTCATGTATATCCCCCTCTTATTACTTCTTTAGTGGTTCTGAAGGCACTATATGTGCTCCGTCTTTTCCATAATGAATCATTCCTCTAGTAGTTTCAAGGTATTCACCAGTATCACGATCATAGTATTTTCCAATTGTTTTACCAAAGTCTACTCTTTCTTTTTTACCGTTTGGTAGTAGTTGACCTTTCCCGGCGAACTTATCAAGCAATTCTTGTGCTATTTTATTATCTCCATAGAAAATGCTCTTATTTTTTCCATTTGCTAATTCTTGTTTATAGTTCGGTGTATCGGGAATATGCTTCTCTTGAGCTCCTGCTTTCACTTTTATTGGATAACCATTTACTTCACGGTATGGGCCTTTAGGTACAGAATCTTTTCCATAAGAAGGTATTCGATTACTCGCACCCTTACCTCCACCAGAAGACTGGATTTTTTGAATAGTATCCTTAGTATTTTGAATCGATTTATTCCAAACAAATCCACCATGTACAAAAAGACTTGCCCCAGTAGCTGTTGCTGCTATATCTAATGGAATAACAATTTGTGACGCTCCCCCCCCAGTTCCTACTTCTGCTACGATAATCCAGTCGTTGAAAACTTCTTCATATCATGAAAGAGAATTGTGGAAGCACTTCATCATTTGAAACTTTTGTTTTGGTATTTTTGGATATATAATTCACCAAATATTGTAATTCCGAAATAAAAAGCACTTGTTGCTTTTAGTCGGCAATCAAGTGCTTTAAGTTCATCTGCTTATTAAGTAGGATCATTTGAGGGGATTTTCAATTAACTTTACAATATCTTTAAAACTTAGGAATTCATTAGTTTCATGTTTATTCCATTTATTTATATTCTTAGCTCACTAATAGCTATCTCGCCTAGTTATTGTTCTTATATTCAAAAGAATTATCTCTCTTCTTTGCACAAATATAAGTATTGGCCAAACTCAGGGAATGTATCCCAATTTCTAGATACATCATCTTTTGTCTCTCGCTCTTCTACTTCTCCAGTTTTAGAATCTTTTTGCTCCATAGCAATATGACCATTTTCTTGATACCCCAAAATCATACTTTTTAACTGTGTATCCCCGTCATATTCCCAATACATTATTGTCCTTAGGAATAGTCTATTATCTTCTTTAACAATAAAATCGTAGTGTAAATATTTACGAAGAAAATCATCCAAAAAACTTACCGATACCCATTTCTCAGTGACATTTACTAAATACTTTGGCTGCTCTCCATCACTAAGAACAGCAGTATAAGAATGACGATTTTCATGAAGTGTCTTGGCTGCATTCTCATCAATAATATTCCAAGGCTTCTTTTTTATATTAGACCACTTATCACAATAATAAATTTCCATTAATTATACACCTTCCCATTAATATCACGAATAATAATCCCTTTCTCATTCGCCTCTTCAATAATTTTTTGTGGAACTGGCTTTGTTTGTACAGGGATTTCCAAAATTAACTCTCCATCTAGTCGACCACCTTTTAAAGCATTAGGATTAAATTTACCTGAAGAAATTTCTGAACCGGAAGAATACTTTTTAGTAAACTCACTTAGATAACTTAATGCCGTCTTTTCTTTTACTTCAGCCAATTGGGTAAATTTCCTCGAGACAATTTCTTCACCCGGAATATAAGAATCTACAACATATTTCTTCCCATTGATTTCCTTTGCCTCTAACTCTACTTCATTATAAGGATATCGAGGACGATTTTCCTTATTAAATCTATTCCCTGCTTCCCATTGCTTTTTCACAAAGTCCGGTATTGATTTCTTTTTAGATAGTGTTTCACCCGTACCCTATGTTGTAATCTTAAACTCTCACAATAAAAAAACAAACCATATAAAACCTTATTAAACTACTTCCTTCTCTTGTACTACCGGCAATTCATATGCTGTTTTATGTTTCATCATTCCATAAACAATGTTTACAAGTCTTCTCATAATACATACCAATGCTTGTCCTTTTGTTTTCCCCTCTTTAAGTTTCTTTTGATAGTATGCATGAAACACTGGGTTTCGTGGCATCTTACTTCCTTTTGCTACTTGTACTTGCTGTACTGCTAAGTTATAAAATAAAGCGTGTAACGCCCTGTTTCCTTGTTTACTTTTATGTGCCTTACCTTTCCCACCAGAACCAAAGTAAACAGGCGCAATCCCCGCAAACCGTGCTAATTTATTGGCATTTGGAAATCGCCTTACATCCCCAATTTCTGCGATTAATGCTGATGCCGTCACAAGTTCTATTCCCGGCATTGTGTCTAATTGATAATCTAATACATTCATTAACTGTTTTAGTTCTCTCTCAATGTACTTCATTTCCTGTTTTTTAAATACAATGTCCCTAACAATACTTCTCACTAAAAAGTCTCGTGTTTCTTGATACTCCTTCATTGTTTGTCCATCTTCTTTTACAAGCTTTAATATGTCACTTGCTTTCTTTACTGAGCATGTATTGTTGCTAACATCTAATAAAAAAGCTGTCAATCGCTTTATATTCGTCCCCTCTAAACAAGAAGGTGACGGATATTGCTGCCAAAATGCCAATGCCGTTTTGCCATCTATCTCTGAGAAAAACTTTTTATAACTTGGATAATGGTGGTTCAATTGAATATGTAGTTGATTTTTCAAAGCTGCTTGTGCTTTTACTAATGCATTCCTTCTTGAAACTAGTTGTTGTATCGACCAAAATAAATCGTGCGGCTTTGCATCTGGTAGTTGATTAAATTTGCTTACCAATATGCGTGCTACACATTCTGCATCCCAGCTATCGTTCTTTTTAATCATTACCTCACTTTTACGTTCTAAAAATGATAAAGCTGGATTTACTTCTTTCACCACTCGTTCATGATCTACTAAATACTTCGCTAACGCTCTTCCATAACCACCAACATCTTCTAAACCAAATACAACTGATAATCCATCACTCACATATGTCTCTACTTCTAATAAAAACTTCGAAAATGCAGATGGTTTATTCTCAAATTGTATTTCTCCTAGTTTCTCTTGCCAACAATTAATAATAACAGCCGTATGATGCTCCTTATGTAAATCTACTCCTACATACAAATAGTTCTGCCTATTATGCATAACTCATCCCTCTATTCAATGATTTAGTCATATATAAAAATGTCGGCAACCTTAGTTCGAGCGTTCATCTTCCGATGCGCATAGGTACGCAAGCCTATCCATTTTTCATCACTCTAGTAGTATGTATAGTAAAATGAGCTAATTTTTTAAGTGAGTTTATAAAATAATTGCTGGATGTTTCCCATTTGCCTGTATTTGACCATATGTGTATATCCCTCGATAAAAACTCTCTCGGTCTAACATGCGTTTCACTTGTACTTTCGTAAATTGTTTTCCTTTCTCCGTACGATAACCCTCTACATTCAGTCGTTCTGCCAATTGAGAGAGTGACCAATGCCTAAAAAAGTATCGTAACTCAAATAGTCTACGCACAACCACCGCTTTCTCCGCATCTACTTCTAATACTTTCTGTCCTTTGTTTGCCCTGTAACCAAACATCACACCGCCACCTGCATATCCACCTTGTTCCGCTTTCTTCTTTCTACCTCGACTTAGCTTTAATGAAATCTCAAGACGTTGATATTGATCTAGTAGTTCTAACATGCCATTTACTAAAAAGTCATTCGGGTCATGTGTGTATATACTGTAATTTGGTTGTTCAATTGCTTTCACATCTACCTTGTATTTCTTTAGCTCTCGTTGTATTAACACTTTTGCCATATCAGAGCGCCATAACCGAGATGTATTTAGTACAATCACGTGGCTCACTTGATGATATGTCATATCTGACAATAATTCTTGTAAACCTTCACGTTCAACTGTTAATCCATCTTCATCTACTGTCGCTCCACTAATTCCTTTATCTTCGTATATGTGAAGCAGTTGTAGTTCATTTTCAATGCAGTACCGTTCAATTTCTTCTACTTGATATGTTAAGCTGTACCCTTCACGTACTTGCCCTTCTGTTGAAACTCGTACATAACCAACTACTTTCTCTTCCATATTGAGTCCTCTCCCGTTACAGTAATTACAATCCATGTAACGTTTACCCGTTTTTTTTGCGGATAACGTGTGCATAACGTCCATCCGTTAAAACGTACTTTACGATGACTTCAAAAAGTAACACAACCCTTTATTTTTCCCTCTACTATCGTCGTACCCTGTTCACAACCATTACAATCTATAAAAATTTAATACTTAGCACACTTATAAAATTATAATGTGTCTACTCATTTCTATCCTAAAACGCAAAAAAGCACTTGTTGCCTTTAATTGACAATCAAGTGCTTTAAGTTCATATGTTTTTAAGTAGCATAAATTTGTAAGTTTTATAGTAACAGTATGACACCTTTTATATGTCGTGACAACTACTATGTTAAAACTTACGAGTTTGTACGAGTTCGTTAATTTAATGTCCATTCCATGTCTTTATATTCGTCGCACAGTAAAATGTTTTCTCGCCTAAGCTCGTA
Organism: Bacillus sp. LH1; assembly: GCF_057924895.1. NCBI lineage: Bacteria > Bacillati > Bacillota > Bacilli > Caryophanales > Bacillaceae > Bacillus > Bacillus sp. LH1. The sequence goes on from NZ_CM175007.1 coordinate 2,928,128, forward strand.
CTTCATTTTCTATTCTATCATTGCACGTAATACTCTATGATGGTACAACCATCATGAAGTATATACTTTTTAACAGCCTATTCTTTTTCTGTCCACTTCAAAAATAAGTGCTTTTTCGTTTGCTTGTCTTATGTGTCAGTGTATATTTAACTTTAGCACCACGAACTTTGTCATTCTCGTGTGTAAAGTATACATTGAGTAGTAAGTATGACTATAATACTTATAAAGTTACTATAACCAATCTCGTTTGTTTACTTATTACTGTAGACTTTTAATCTATACTAGAGTATTAATCAACCATATTCACAAAGTATTCAGTATCCTGATTAATTTTTCGTATAAATTCCTCCAATGAATCAGCTATTTGAGTCTCAAAAAAATATACAGGAGTTTGTTGAGGAGTATTCAAATCAAGTGTTAAATATACACCCTCGTTTACTTCATAAAAAACCAATTTATCTTCTTCCTCGTATATCCCCTCTAAATCTGGATCAAACTCGTAAATACCTTCTCTCAATGTAATATCTGCTATAGTATCTGGATCCATTATTCTATTTATTGCATCCACATTATTTCCTTTTATGAAACCATAGCCAACTTCTAAGTAAAAATTTCTAAGTTCATTAGGAAATGCAAATCCAAGTCTCTCTTCTGCCACTATAAGTTCATTTTCTTGTAATTTAAAAAACTTATGATGACTATTTCTTATAAAATCAAATGTAGCCATTAAAACTACCTCCTTGGAAATAATTTATTTGATGGTGACCCTTTACCATGAATTCCTGCCTGATGTTCATCAGGAAATTTAGCTGGATGTATATTCCACCATTCATGAGGCCCACCAAAATTATTCTCTATAATATGATGCGCATCATAGGGTTGCCCAATATCCCTTACTACTCTACCTTTTTTATCATAAACTTCCTCAGTATATCTTGGCCATGTTTGCCCTGTTTTTTCTTCCCATTCACTTATCAATTTGTTTTTCACACTGTTAAATTTATTTCTGTGTTTTAACGTTTCCAATGGCGTCATTTTTTCATACTTATGTTCCCTTAGAGCAGCCTTTAATTGTTCTACTTGGTTTTTATGAAGCTTCAATCCTGTTTTTGACTCTACATCTCTAATATAATCTTTAGCTAAATCGTAATCAATTTTAACCGTACCCTTACCACCATCTTTAGACTTCGCAAACTTATAATAAGCTTCTATCAATTCACCTTGTGGTATTTTGGTTATGATAGTTCCACCAACACTAGAGAATGCATAGGAAGCCTCTCTCTTAAATGATTGTAACATTTCAAGCGTAGGCTTCAATTCTTTTGCTAGTTTTACTGCATTAGCAAATGTACTTACTCCACTTGATGCTTTTGCTCCTTTTGTGATATGGCCTACTTTATTTAGTGCCCTATCGCCTAATATTGTGGTAGCTATTTGTGTTAATCCATAGGTAGTCAATTCTGTACGACTCTCTGCATCTCCCTCTATCATATCTCGTTTTATTTTATTTGAAAATGCATGCCACATATTTTTTGCAGTTTCATCCAAATGGAAAAGTGCATAGGTTACATTAATAAAAGTTCCTATGTCCATATTACTTAAAGCTATTGCGGACTCGATTTCATCACCAATAGCTTTCCCCGAGCCTCTTTGAATAGCTTCCCACATCTTTTTCGCTGTTTCAAACGTGCCAACTATACTGTCTGTCGCATCGTCCCAAGCATTTCTAACCGGAGATTTCTTCTCAATTATGTTATTTGTTTCTATATCTTTAATTGACTGATCATTTTTTCGAGCTTGTTCTTCTATAATCCCCTGAATCGAACTCACCCAATCCATATTCAACCCTTGTGTACTAAACGTCCCACTCACAGGACTAAATCCTTTCCCGCTTTGCACTTCAGCGAGTCCGGCTGTGATGCTAGCTGCTAATTGGAGAGCGGTGCTGTAGTTGTTGCTGGATGAATGATTGAATTCATATAAATGCTCTAGTTTTTCTTCCAGTTTTTTTCTCATTGCACCTAATACCGTTACAATTGCACCTACTCCGGGCATTGGTGTAAGTACTTCTATTGCTTCTATACTTGTAATCGATTGATTAATTCCCCTTATTTGTTCTCTTATTTCTTGTTCAATCACATCTGTCGAAGCAACTTTCGCTTGGAACTCATTTGGAAATGCTTCGTTTTGGCGAATTAATTCTTCACATAAGCATATAATTCCTTGCGCTAATGGCCGAAATGTTTGGACAAGGTAGGATTTTGCACTACTGTATGTTTGTCCTTGTAATACTGTGTCTATCGCAAAGGCATCAATAGATTGAATGACTTGTTCCATACTTTGAATCGTAGCATTACATATAGCGTTCATACTTTGAGTTTGACTTTGTACTTCTCCCAAATACATGTTTAAACTCATGTATTGGCCTCCCTTTGTAGTTGCTGCTGTTCATAGGAAAGGTCGTTTTCTTTCTCACTGAGATGCCGTTTTTCTTTAAGCAACGTCTCTTTTTCATTTTCTAATTCGAATGTAAGTTTTCTTTCATACTGTCCGATTTCTTGCCGCATATTCGTAAAAAGGTGAAACACTTCTTTGTCGCCGTGCCAAGTTTCTAGTATTCGGTTAAATAAACGATTACTTCTATTTTTCCATTCATGAAAACTAGCCTCAGCTCGTTCTTGATTTTGCAGCGCGATTCGGTTTTCATTTTGTTCTTCAAATATAATTCGTAATTTTTGATTACATTGATTGATTCTCGTTTCAATTCCTTGACTCATCTTTTCCCCCTACCTTTTCCCCTTTACGTAGGTTGTTACATTATTGAAAAGTCTTTTGAAGTCCTGTATCCATTTTCTCAAATTCATTTGCTACGGAATGGATATTATCAATTGTTTGTTGAAAAGCAGTACAAAATTGTTTCGTGATCTGTAAATTTTGTTGATTTGCTTCTTGTGCCTTGAAGTTCACAGATAGTGTAGTACGCGTTGCCTTATTTATAGAGCGACTAGTAGCACTTTTCATTCTATCTGAAGCATTTCTCATTTTCGTTGCAAGTTGCGTTGCCGTATGCAAATTACTTTGAAATTCTCCCATTACTTGCTCCTCTCTACCTTTTATTTACAAGAAAATTATACCACGGAAAAATATCCCAATAAACCGAATGTTCGAATTTAACATACAATTCAGCACTGTTACTGAGGATACGAGCAACGCTTATCTATCAACATAACTGAGTCCAAAATGGATTCTACTTATACAAAAAAGATGACTTCAGCCATATGCTAAAGTCATCTTTTTCTACCTTATTATTTTACTAACTCTCCATTATAAGCTTTTATATTAAGCGGAGCAGTTAAAAATTGTGCTGCTTTACTAACGAAAGATGTGAAGTGTTCACTCGTATTATGGCTCGCAACTGCTGCTTCATCTTTCCATACTTCTACCATCGTATAAACACTTTCTTTTTCTGTATCTTTATATAAGTCATAAGATACATTTCCACTTTCTTCTCTTGAACCATGAATGAGTGGCTGAATTTCTTCTAAAAATGCTTGTTGTTTTGCTGGGTCTACTTGAAATATTGCGTGAATAATAATCATGGTGTTTCCCCTTTCATATTCCATATATTTCTATGACCTAATTAGATTACTTCCACTCAGCAACTTTGTCAATTGGAAGACGTACTGATTGGTAACCACTGTCTGCAGCTTTCCCGATTGAAATTAACATAACTGGTACGTAGCTTTCTTTATCTAGTCCAAATGCTTCTGCGATTTGATCTTTCTCAAATCCACCAATTGGACAAGTGTCATAACCGTGCGCACGAGCTGCTAGCATAAATTGCATTGCTACAAGACCACCGTCAATTAATACCGTATCTTTCATTACTTCTGGTGTAACCATAGAGAAGTAAGCTGAAAGTTTTTTCATTTGATCTTCTTTTACTTCTGCTGGCATAAGTCCACGCTCTACTGCTGTACCGTAAATTTCTTCTGCGTTATCAAAGTTGTTTAAATCACCAAATAAAGCAATCATTGCTGAAGACGTTTCTACTTGAGATTGATTGAATTTCGCAAGTGGCGCAAGTGTTGCTTTCGCTTCGTCACTTTCAATCACTACGAATCTCCATGGTTGCATGTTTACTGAAGATGGTGCAAGTGTTGCTTCTGTAAGAATTTCTGTCATTTCTTCTTTGCTAATTTTCACTGAAGGGTCGTACTTACGAATTGAACGACGTCCTGTTAAAATTTCGTTAAAATCATTTGTTTTTACTGAGTTAGTCATAGTTGTATTCTCCCTTTTTTATAATTCTTTTATATTTTCTTGAATGTGATTTAACATATTTAAAAGATTATCGCGTTCTTCCTCACTTAATCCTTTAAATGCAGATGCTGCAAAACGTTCTTTTTCTTCTTGAAACGCCTGAATTTTATTTCGCCCCTCTTCAGTAAGAGAAACTAACGTAATTCTGTTATCATCTGGATTTTTACGTCTTACAATCATTTCATTGGCCTCAAGCTGCTTTAAATGCCTTGTTATCGCAGCATTATCAATATTCACTTCTTGCTGAAGTGCTTTTTGACTAATTTCACCTACTTCAAATAATTGAAGTATAAGCTCTAATCGAGACTGGCTCATACCCGTACACCCTTCAAATTTCGAACTTACTTCTTTATTTAGAAAGTGTAATTTATATAAAATAATCGCTTCTTTTGAGCATGAACTTGTCAAATTAACCCTCCTTTACAATCAAAATAAAAACATTTGATGTATCAATAGTTGATATGTCAATTAATATAATCTATATCGATTTAGAATGCAAGCATTTTGTTTTTATTTTATTTTTTCCAAATTAAGGCGCTTTGTAGCGTTACAAATAATGTTAATTGCACTATAATAGTAATAATTTAAATGACTGGAGAGTGATTGATAATGCGGCAATACACAAATAGAAATGAGGAAATGAAAATGGAAAATGAAATGAGGATATTCACAAATGACAACAATAAATATAGGGATTGTCGCGCACGTAGACGCTGGCAAGACGAGTTTGACTGAGCGTATTCTTTATGAAACGAATGTGATTAAAGAAATTGGCCGAGTAGATAGTGGTAATACACAAACTGACTCAATGGAATTAGAAAGACAACGCGGCATTACGATTAAAGCATCTGTCGTTTCTTTCTTTATTGATGATGTAAAAGTAAATGTCATTGATACACCTGGACACGCTGATTTTATCGCTGAAGTGGAGCGATCATTCCGCGTTCTAGACGGTGCGATTTTAGTTATCTCTGCCGTTGAAGGTGTGCAAGCACAAACAAAAATTTTAATGCGAACATTACAGAAACTAAACATACCGACTATTTTATTCGTTAATAAAATTGATCGTAGTGGCGCAAACACTGAAAAAGTTATGAAACAAATAAAAGAGGTTCTTTCAAATGAAGCATTCCCCTTCTACTCTGTTCTAAACGAAGGAACGAAAGAAGCCCGGATCATTGAATACAAATCATATGACGATTGTATGGAACTGTTAACACCATTTAATGAATCGTTACTTGAATCATATGTAAATAACGAAATAATACCGGACGCACTATTAAGAGAAAAACTAGAACAACAAATACAGCAAGCAAATGTGTATCCAATCTTTTTCGGTTCAGCAATGACAGGTATAGGAGTAACTGAAATACTTGAAAAACTTCCGGCCCTAATGCCAGCTCTTACATCGGCACAAGAGGAACCATTATCTGGTGTTGTTTTTAAAATTGAACGTGAACCTTCTGGAGAAAAGGTTGCGTATATAAGAGTTTTTTCAGGTAGCTTACATGTTAGAAAATATGTTGATATACAGCGCGATGAGTCTCTACCACATAAGGAAAAGATAAAAAAAATGTGCATATTTCATAATGGAGATGCCGTTCAAACTACTACCGTTCCTAGCAGTGAATTTTGTAAAGTGTGGGGACTGAATGATATTAAAATTGGTGATATTATCGGTGAACGTACGGATTATATAAAAGATACTCACTTTGCCGAACCACAAATGGAAGCAGCCATCAATGCAGTACCAAAAGAACGAATTCATGATTTATACGCTGCACTTATGGAACTATGTGAAGAAGATCCGCTCATTAAAGTGTGGAAAGATGATATTCATAATGAACTTTATATTCGCCTTTTCGGTGAAGTACAAAAAGAGGTTATCGAAACAACACTTTATGAGAAATATAATTTGCAGGTTACTTTTTCAAGTACGCGAGTTGTATGTATGGAGAAACCAATTGGCATTGGGAATTCCGTTGAAGTCATGGGTGAAAAAGCGAATCCTTTTTACGCAACAGTTGGATTCAAAGTCGAACGTGGTGAACTTAATTCTGGCATAACATATAAATTAGGCGTTGAACTTGGCTCACTACCTTTAGCATTTCATAAAGCAATTGAAGATACTGTATTTCAAACGTTAAAACAAGGTTTATACGGATGGGAAGTTACGGACATTTCTGTCACGTTAACACATACTGGTTATGCTAGTCCTGTTACAACAGCGAGTGATTTTAGAAACTTAACACCACTCGTACTAATGGATGCCTTAAAGAAAGCTGAAACATATGTATATGAACCAGTAAACGAGTTTGAATTAACTGTACCGAAGCAAGCAATTAGTACCGCAATGTATAAACTTGCTACTATTCCAGCAACTTTTGCAGAGCCTATATTATATAATGATTCTTACCAATTAACAGGATCATTACCTGTTGCGAAAACAGAGAATTTTAAACGCATGCTTCATTCATTTACAGAAGGAGAAGGCATATTTACAACGAAGCCAGCTGGTTTCACAAAGCTTATGGCTCCCTTCCCTACTCGAAAACGTGTTGATTATAATCCGCTGAATCGTAAGGATTATTTACTTCATGTTTTGAAGGCTTATTAAAGTAAAAGAGGTGCAATTCGCACCTCTTTTGCATGTATTAATAGGTTAGTTTGTCCTAACAACTTCTTTAAGTTTTCCTATTATTTTCGCTATAGCCTCAATTGAATTTTCCGTTTCATATCCCCCAACATTTACAGAATGATTTACATTTTTGACAACTTCAATCTGTAAATTCGTTTTATATAACTGATCAATTTGACCTGCATTGTATTGGTGATCTTTATCCCCAATTACTAAAAGCCCTTCGTGACTACTATGTAAAATAGAATCAAAAATGGAATCAAAAGTTAGTAAAGGTGTAAGTACTATCATTTTTGACTGTAAAAAATCGTCTCTCCTCATTAAATCATTTGCAATCGGAATTGTTCCAAGTGACTTCCCTAAAAACATAGTCTCGTTGTATTGCTCATCTTTTAATACTTCATTTATTACCGGATTAATATCATCCATCATTACTTTCGTTACTTCTTCCATTGGTTTATTCATTACTTGTTCGTCGTAAGAATAATGAATATGTACAACATCAATTTTATGTTCAAGCATAAGCATCGTCGCGTAATAAAATAACGGCTTATCATAATTGTATCCTGAACCTGAAAACATAAAGCAAACGGTACTAGAACCTTTTTCGATATGTGTGTAATAAATTACTTTGTCATTTATATGTATCTCTTTTTTAGTTCCCTTCACCATTTTCCCCTCCGAATACATTTACTTTTGTAATACGATATGTTCTGTGTGAACTGATACATCCTTTACTTTCTCTTTTATAAATGCAGGCTGTAAGTTATATGTATGCAGTTCTTCTACTGGCACCCATCTAAACAAATACGTTCTACCCTCTTCTTCCAAAATATATTGATCCGCTCCACTCGCAGGTAACTCATGTAGCTCTACTTCATAATAAAAACTAATTTCATGAAACTTTCGCTCAGAAAGTGTAAAGAAATTTTCTACTGACCATATTAACCTTTTCCTTTTAATAGGAACACCTATCTCTTCCGCAAGCTCTCGTTTTAATGCATCTTCACTATTCTCTAGCATTTTTACTCTACCACCGGGTACGTACCAAAAATCTTCACCGTCACCTTGCAGAATAAGTATTTTATTATCCTGTTTACAAATTGCTCCAACGCGGTAATTAAAACATGTTTCCTCAACTTTAAACGTAAGATCCATCCGTAACGCCCCCTTATATAAATATCGAATTATTACAAAACAATTATGTAATTACTGTACAAATAAGGTTACTAAATTTATCCACTCCATTCAACGGTTTTTGAATTTTCTAAACTATTATTTTCCATCATTACAAGTGTATATACATATGTTACAATCACATTGCACACTAGAAAACATTATGGGGGTACGAATGGAAACGTTATTAATCCAGCAAACTGAGAAATCAAATAAGTTTTGGAAAATCGTTGTGAAAGAAAAAGACTATGTTGTGTTTTACGGAAAAATTGGCACAGCTGGCAGTGTGAAAGCGAAAGAGTTTGAAACAGAAGAAGAATGTATGAATGAAGCTACTAAACTAGTTGCTTCCAAACGTAAAAAAGGATATATAGACCCTATTCAAGGGGAAGATTACATAAAAGAAAAAACGATAACCGAAGAAGAATTTTGGGAACTACTTAATCGTGCAAAAACGAAAGGTGAGGACCAAGAAGAACAAATAGAATGGCTTACTTCTCACCTTGCTAAACGTACAGTACATGAAATTGTAGCTTTTGATACGCATATGCACCGTCTTTTGAAAGAATCCTATACCTCCCGTTTATGGGCAGCAGCCTATATTATTATGGGTGGCTGTTCAGATGATACTTTCGATTACTTCCGCGGATGGTTATTATATCAAGGAAAAGAGACATACGAAGCTTGTATTGAAGATCCAGAACGATTAATTTCTGTATTAGAAAATTTGTGTGAGTATGACGTTCCAGAGATTGAAGAGCTTACTCTATATTTCGGGCAAGAAGCTTACATGGAGAAGACTGGGGATGAAGATGATACATACTTTACACTATACCATGTCTTAACAAATGAAGAGTTTGAGGAAGTTGATATCGAGTTAGATTGGGATGAAGACGATGAGGAAGGTTTAAAAAAGATGTTTCCTAAGCTATGGGAGATGTATGGGGAAGAACCAATTGAGTGGTAGATTAATTATTCGTGAAAAAGTGCCTTGTTTCTTTAGTAACAAGGCACTTTTTTTGATACTATATTTAAATTATTATCTTTCCACTCTCCCACCACTCCATAAAAGTCTTTAAAGAAGGAGCAACCCACGTTCTACTATCATTTTCATGGTTCCATACATATATATCATCTCTTTGTACTTTTCCATTCAAAATAGAATAGCCAAACAAATCACCATTTCCCCCATCAGCAAAAAATAATAAACAGTCAAAAGGCATGTATAAATCCTTAAAATCAACTATATTTCTCATATTCATATTTTCAGTTTTAATTTTTGAAGCAGACCATATAAAGTCGCCGTATTCACCTTCTATACCGTTTGTTTCCTGTAATAATTGATATAAATCATTCGGTAACTCCACATGTAAACATTTTTGTATATCAGTAAGTTCATCCTTCGTAGCTGGGTTTTTCAAGCTTAAATTTGATGAGATACTGTGAATGGTGTCTTTCCACATCACCTTTTCCTCCTTATGTGCAATCAAGCATATTCAAAGAACTCCGCTAAATTTATTGATACCATCTTTCTAACAATTCCTTCTCCCTTTCGCCTGAAATACCTGCTTTTAATTCCCATTCGTCTGTACTCTCCATCCACTCATACACATCTGTAACTGTCTCTTCTATTCTTCTAAAAGTAAGCCCTTCATTAACCGCACTTTCGATACAAATAGAAAACCCGCCTCTCCACGGCTTCGTCTCACCATCTAATGGGAAAGTTTCTGGAATCCACAAAGGCATTTCTGTCCAAGGCTGCACATTATGTTCACTCATAAACGATTCGTCTACCCAAACAAATTCAGCATCACTATTCGTAACCTTTTTACACGTATTTAATAGCTCTTCCATCGTCAATTCATCATTCGGACCTGTTACATTGAATATACCTGCTTTATTGTTTTCTGCCATGTTGAGTCCAAAGTATGCAACATCTTTTATATCAACTATCTGCACTGGACGGTCTTTTCTTCCTGGAACTAACACTTCTCCTCCCTTTGCTATACGCCCAATCCAGTATGGAAGTCGATCCGTATAATCAAACATTCCCGAAAGAAGTCCCGCTCTTACGTGTAAAACACGCCCCGGCCAATACTTCTCTGCTTCTTTTTCGCATAATACTTTCAGTGCGCCATAATGCTCATAAGGAGATATTTCACCATTCTCTACACCCTTTATTTGCTCTTCCGTTGGTTCAGGTTGTAATATATAGTCTTCTTTTATGTCATGCGGAATCCAATCTTTATATACGGAAAGGCTTGAGATGAATATATAATGTTTTATATTATCTTTTAAGACATCTCCAATATTCCGAATGTGATGTGGAGAAAACCCACATGTATCCACGACAACATCCCATTTTCGATTTTCTAAACTTGATACATCGTTATTTCTGTCACCGATTAATTGCTCTACTTCAGGAAAAATTTCTTTGTTCGTTCCGCGATTAAATATTGTAACTTCATGCCCTCTTTTTAAAGCCTCTTCTACTAATGCTCTTCCTAAAAAACGTGTACCACCTAGAATTAGAATTTTCATGGTTCTCCCCCATTCATCATTAAAAACCCTTTCTTTTGTTAAACGAATTTCTATCATAAAAAGTTACGGGGGATTTGTTATTTTACTTTAATCCTACAAATAAAAAGAATCCATTTTGAAAAATTAATCAATACGGATTCTTACATTAGATATAATTATTGAATTACTAACTCCGCACAACTTCCCCATCAACTAACTCAATAATTCTATTACACTTATTTGCTACCTCAATATCATGCGTTACAATAATAATCGTTCGTCCTTCTTCATTCAGTTGTAATAATAGATCCATAATTTCTTCTCCTGTTTTTCTATCTAAATTCCCTGTCGGTTCATCAGCCAAAATTATTTCTGGTTCACCTACTAACGCTCTTGCAATTGCGACTCGCTGCTGTTGTCCACCTGATAGCTCGTCAGGTGTTTTATGCATATGTTCTTTTAAACCTACTTTTTCTAAATAGAACTTCGCCTTATTTTTTCTTTCCCGTTGCTTTAACTTTCTATATGTGAGTGGTAGCACTACATTATCCAGTACAGTATGTTCTTTTAACAATGCAAAATATTGAAAAATAAATCCGATCATTTCATTTCTTGTTTTATGAACTTTATTTGCTCTAATTTCAGTTAATGATTTTCCATTTAACGTATATTCACCCTCATTTGGCATATCAATTAGCCCGATAACATTTAGTAATGTACTCTTCCCTGAGCCTGATCGCCCCATTACCGCTATAATTTCGCCCTTATTTATCGTTAAATTTATACCGTTTAACGCGAACGTATTGTAATTCTTATTACTATACACCTTCTTAATATCTTTTAGTTCAATTAACCCCATTATTCCATCCCACCTATTAATGTTTTCGGTTCGAGCTTTCTAATAAACAAAAAGACAATTACATTCGAGACAATGATAATCAATAATAAGAAAAGAAATACTAAAAACAATATAGGCATATCCAATTTAAAGTCTAATACCGTTGCTTCCTTTAAATCCTTCGACATTTGTAATAGAACCCCATACCTCCATGAAAAGTAAGCTATTGACATTCCTAAGCCAACTATTGCTACAATAATGTTTTCTATAACAATTTGAATAAACATTCCAAATTTACTTTCGCCAAAAACTATTTTTATACCAAATTCCCGCTTTCTCATCAAGATAGAAACAATGGTCGTTACTACAATTCCGACAATCGAGAATACAATGAATAAGATTCCTACTATAAGTTGAGGTATTTCAGAATAGCCGTTAAGAGTAACATCTTCATTTATTTCATCACCTAAACTTTTTAAATGAAACGTACCGCCGTTTCCTTTAAGTTGAATTGATTCTTCTAGTTTCTTTACATCTGCACCTTTTTGTAAATATAAAACTGTACTTTGATGTAGCCTTAAAAACATTGCTTCATATTTTTCAAATCTATCAAATGACATAGGCATTATCATTGCGTAATCCAACTTCAAATATGTGTTCGTCGTATTATTATTTACGATAAATTTATTTTCTGGCAAAAACCCTGTAATTGTATATTGATTATTAATTGTATCCCCAACTTGAAAATATTTCTTAAAGTAAGAACCCATTAAAACTTTTGTTTTTTCTTCATTATTTTTTTGAAAGTCATCATGCGCGAAACCTTCTTCAGGTTTTAAAGGTAAATGTAACATTTTATAGTAATTTTCATCTACAAAAATTGTTTTAATAGTAGGTCTTTCGTCATGAAACGTTTTATTTTTCAAATCAGTAATCATACTGTTTTGAAATGGTCTATTACTTGACTCTATTTCAATAACTCGCTCCTCGTATGTACCATACGAAATCACATCTTTATTTTGATAAATTGTATTATAAACCGCTTGAATTTTCTCTTTATTAAATTGATTGCTTTGTAATCTATCTGTCGTCATTTCAAAAGTAACTAAATATGTTTTATCCCCATTTAATACCGAGCTGGATTTATCGTTTAGATAGTGTAAATTATAAAACACATTAATTGAACTCGTTATAGTTGCTAATCCAAATGTAATCTGTATTAGAAGAAATACGGAAAATAGAAACCTCTTTTTTAATGCTAGGAACGCACTTTTTATTCTCATCGTTTTTACTCCTTTAATGCTTTAGCAGGTTCACTTTTAAGCACATATACAAATGGTATTACAGAGAGAATGAAAGCTATAGTAAGTGAAAAAAATACACACATTACAATATGAGTAGACTGTAAACTAATATTATAGCTTGTAAACTCTATAATACTTTCACTCAAAATGCTAAAAATCCATTGTATGCATATTGCACAGGCTGATGCAGTGATTGCACATAAAAATAATTGACTAAATATAAAAATAAAAAGATTTACATTACTTGCTCCCAAAGCTTTCCTTAACGACAAACTTTTTTTCTTCGTATAAATCCAATAATAACTTACTATTATACTGGTAATGAAAGCTATACATAAAAGCCTATATGGAAAACTGAGTAACTCTTCTACGGCTTCACTTGAGTTTTTTTCCTTCTCATAGTTCTCTTTTTCACTAATTACTTTGGCATTTATATCTTTATTGTTCTGTTTCATATGCTGTATGAAAGTTTCTATTTCCTTGATAGGGTTTTCGTTAGAACGAACAATCATTTGGAATGTATTATCTTTTTGTATCATCTGTTTCACTTCATCTGGCATGTCATTTAGAGAGACGTAAATTTTAATATTATACTCATATCCAGTATTTTCTCCAGCTACGCCTTTAACTGTATATTCCTTATTAAATAATTTTATTGTTTCCATATCCTTATAAATTTTCTTCCCCACTATTACACTATTTTTTTCATCTTGTCCCATCTGAGAACCTTTTAGTAAAGGTGGAGACCAATTTTTATTAAGGAGACCATTCATTATTACGTGGCCGATATCCGGAATAGTAATACGAATATCATTTGTAATAACGCTAGCGTTTTTAAAATCAGATTCTACTAACGTCTGAAATTGTTCGAAATTGATTTCCCCCATATTAGTAAGTCGAACAGAATAGTAATAATTAAAATAACCATTCTTACTATCATAAAATTTCTCATCATAATAATCTCGCGTCGATATTGCAATCAGGATTGGCCATATTGTCAATACAAATCCAATAAATAACATAATGAATATTGTTTTGTTCACCACTATTTCTTTTAATACTAGATTCATATATCCTCCTCATTTTAAAAACCGTGAAAATGGTATTTATCCTTTTTCACGGTTTTTGTTGATTTTTATTTAATTACCATTTCCTTAGAAGTGTACGCACTATCCCCTACCATTATCCATTCATGACCCGAATAACCTCTGGTCACCGGTCCTTTGGATGCAACGCTAACGTTTATACGATCTGAAGTTTTAGCATCATACAATGCTAACTCTTTAGAAGTCCCATCATCAAAGCTAGCTCTTACAGTCATCTTGTAAAAATGAGGTTCGTTCTTTTTCGCAGTATAGGCAGTTGCCTTAGCTTTTGCTCCGCTTCCTGTCCACGTTGCATTATTATCCCAACTAATCGAAGCAAATCAAACGGAAGAAACCATACCTAATAAAGAAGCAGTTAATCCTATAACAGCTAAAGTTTTTTGAAGTAGGCTTTTCATATATTCTTAATCTCCCTTTTTAAAATATTCACTTAAATATTTAAGTATTTTTAGGCCTTGTCCTCATTATACATAAAAAAAATAACCATATATCGATAAAGTTTAATATTTACATTTATTCACGCAATTCTTACATTCCCCTGAAATTTCCGTCATAAAACAAAAAGATGGTATGAAGCTCCAATTCACACCATCTTTTTACTAAAATTATTTATTTAACCGTATACAAGGAAGAATATATTCCACAATCAATTCCCATCTATCCCGTGCATTCGGCATAATTTCAGAAGCAATTACTACAACCAAATCCTGCTTCGGAATACAACAAATCATATTCCCACCATCACCCATTGCACAATACGAATAGACACCCTCTTCTTCTCGTAACCACCATAAGTAACCATATTGATTTTGGTTCATTTCTGTCGATTCTTTTATCCATGATTTTGATAGAACTTGTTTTCCATTATGAATACCTTCATTCAAATACATCTGTCCAAACTTAGCCATATCCCTAACCGTTAACGTTACTCCCCAGCCGCCCGTCGAAATACCATTTGGATCGTGAACCCATCCTTTCACATCTTTTCCGAATAAGTCATCGAACCCAAATGCTTTCGTATTGTAGTTTGGAATTTCGCTCATGCCCAGTGGTTGAAATAAGTACTCATTCGCAAATTCACGTGCACTTTTCCCTGTTGCATTCGTAATAATTGCTGATAGTACATGCGCTCCTGCAGATGAGTATTTAAAAGATCCAATTTCTCCACCGTTCCCCATTCTATTAAGTGTATGCTGTACCCAATCCTCTTGTGTACATAGTTCTTCTAACGGTTCCTGCCAGTCTACAAAAGGATATGGCGCTGTCATTGTTAGAAGATGGCGTACGGTTACTTCAGATTCCTTACATTTATATTCCGGGAAAAATTCTATTACTTTTTGATCAACACTTTTTATATAGCCCTTATCTATACATATCCCAATTAACGCAGAGATTATCGTTTTTGTAACTGACGCTACATGAAACGCATTATCTGGACTGTAACCATTATAATAATTTTCAAAAACAACATTACCTTTCTGCACTACTAACATGCCATTCATATTTTTATATTCTTCTTGTATAATTTGATCTAACTTTTCAGCAGTTTTCATTATTCCTTCCCCTTTAACCTATAATTAAAAAGGTTCGATAGGTACATATATATCAACTATATGTTTATTTTCCGGGTGCTGCTTTGGATCATTTCTATATACTTCAAAAGGATACGAGTCTCTCGGTTTATATCCGCTATTTGGCAGCCATTCACCGTATAAGAAATCCCATGCTCCTTTATATTCATTTTGAAATATTTCAAAATGTCCTACTACATACTTGCCTGAAGGTATTACCATTATTCCTATGTCGTTCGTTTCTATTGCGGACGCCTCCGGAATTGTTATACATAAACTTGTTCTTAAATGATAGTCCTCAGTAAATTCATGATGATCGTGGTAAATGGTTAATACTTTAATATCATCAAATACATGATAGTTTTGCTTAGCTGCGTAATGAAATAGTTTTTCTATCATTTTTGGAAAAGCTATAGTTAACTCTCCATATGTACCGATATGTCTTATGTATGCGACGTTTATATCGTCCGCTGTTACAATTTCAACATTTCCTCGAACCTTCTTACATTCATTGTATTGAGAAGTTCTTCTTACGTCTTTGCAATTCTTGCTATTGTCGTTTCGATATTGAGATGGACTTACGCCGTAATAATTCTTAAATGTTCGGGAGAAAACTGCTGAATCTGTGAATCCGAAGTGATACGCAATATCTGTAATCGTCATATCTGTCCGATATGTAAGTAGATGTGTTGCCCTTTCTAACTTCAATCGGTTTACATACCGTGATAATGACTCGTTTACTATCCCCTTAAAAATCCGATGAAAATGAAACTTTGAAAATCCTGCTACATCCGCTAACTCTTCAATTGAAAGTGAATCATTCATGTTTGATTCTATATAATCTTGCACTTTATAAATGCGTTGTAAGTATTCATTTCTACTTTGTTTACTCTCCATATTTCTAGCTCCTCACAACAAAAAGGCTAACTTTTCGCTAGCCTACTTTTACACATGTTTCAAAAATAAAACTCTACTACCGCCGTTCCCATCATAATTTGTATGTACCGATACACCCTCTATCTCATCATCCCCAGCCTCAATTCGAAAACCGATTTCTTGATGAAACTGTATCGATTTTTTATTAACTGGTGACGTAATTGCTTTTACAACTTTACAATTATTTGCACGTGCGACATCAAAGAAATACGAATACAATGTCGATGCAATTCCTCTTCTTCTATACTTCGGATTTACCCCGATAAAATGAACGTACGCTTCCTCTTTATGCGTTTGCGAAAAGAATCCGCATAAGAAACCTAACGTTTCGCCATCTTCTTCAATGATAAAACTCGTTTCTTGAAAGTGAACGAAAAACAATTTTGGCAACATGGCAGCCATGTCTCTCCCGCCCCACCAATCATTTAAAACAGAATGAATCTTTACATAATCTTCCCCTTGGATGTTTCTTACTCGCATACGTTTCTCCCTCTCACTCACTTCATTTTTTCATAAATTTTAATGACTGTTTCTACTAAAAGGATAAATACCCATATCCCGCAAAATACAAGAACTGACTGAAATATAGAACCTAACATAACAATACTTATTAAACCTAATTCCGATCCCGAAATAGATATTTCATCAAACCCAAGATTATGTATAAATGGACCAGTTGAAAAAGCCATTAAAATTGATCCTATTAAATAAATCACACTCATTATTTTTAATATTTTTATAGAAAGATATGAAGTTTGTTTTTCTTCCACTTGTGATAATTCGATTTCCCCACTCGCAATTCCTTTTTGCAAACAGTCCTCACATAGAAATTCTTCCTTAATTTTTTTACCACCGTGCAATGTACCTGTAATTTCTTTACAGCGCGAACACTTTCGATTTATCATTTTGTTATCACTCCAATCTCGTAAGATTATACTTATACAATTCTATTTTTACCTTATTATTCCTTTTGTGTATTTTATAGAGAGGTGACGTGTTTTATGATATCTAAACTTATTTTTGGTTATAAAAAGCCTACTGAGCAATATGTATTACGGCCTAGTTGTTATGCAATTATTTTTAACTCAACTTCTTCAAACATTGCTATTATCCAAAAAGGAGACCGTTATTTTTTACCTGGTGGCGGTATGGAAGGTACCGAAACAAAAGATGAATGCTTACATCGTGAACTACTAGAGGAATTAGGATGGGCAATTGAAATTAATCAATATATCGGTAATGCAATGCGATATTTTTATGCGGAAAAAGAAGATACATATTATTTAAACGATGGATTTTTTTATATTGCGAACATGGTGCAGACACAAACTGAAAACTGTGAGGAAGATCATGTTTTGCGGTGGATGTCTCCTTTACTTGCTGTAGAGCTTCTCATTCATGATCATCAAAAATGGGCTGTTGAACAAGCGCTTTTATTACAAAAACCAAAAGGATCTCCTTCTATATAAAAGAGATCCTTTTTATTGTTAACTTACTTTTTTCAAATTGAGAGCTGGCTTTTGAATTCCACCCTTTTTTACAACATATAAGCCGATAAAGATTATAAGTCCGCCAACGAGTTGCATCATGTTGATTTGCTCTCCGATAGTTACTGCCGCGAAGATAACTGCGAACAATGGTACAAGATACATATAAACCATTACTTTCGTTGAGCCTATTTTACTAATACCGACATACCACATTGCAAGTCCGAAGATTGTCGCGAAGACGATTGAATATGCTAGAGACCCCCAGCTTGGCATGTCTACTGGCCACGTTAATGTATTTACGTTGAATAAACAATATACAACGAGAGGTACAATTCCAATTAAAGTTGACCAAGATGTGACTCTCATTGCGGAATATTTTGTTATAAGAGGTTGCGCTAATATTGGGTACCATCCCCACGCAATCGCTGCGACTAATCCAATTATGTTTCCGAGCCACGCATATTCGTAAGTAGCTCCTCCTGTATGCCCTGTTAATAAAACGAATGCTGCACCAATAAACGCTACTATTGAACCAATTTGTACTTTCATCGAAAAACGTTCTTGTTTGTGTAATACCGCTAATATCCCTGTAAAAATAGGTGACATTGCAATTAATAATGAGGCGTTTGTTGCTGAAGTATATTTCACAGATAGCATAAACATCGTTTGATACATTGTTGTACCAACGATACCGACTGCTACTAATCGTAACCAATCTTTTCTTTCAATACGTAATGAGCGTTCCATTATAAAAGTAATAAGTAATAATACCGGTGATGCTACTAAAAATCGTAAACTATTAAATTGAATGGATGACATAAATGCCACTCCATACTTTCCTATTGTATAATTTGCTCCCCATACTAATGCAACTGATACTAGGAGCCATTCCATTTGCCATCGTTTCATCCGAATCTCCCCTTCCCTATTTAGCATAGTAAAATTGGCTGGATATAACACCGTCCAATTGGCTGTTTTTTTACCCAGCCAATTTGCTATACTTGATGTATATAAGAGATACGGAGGCGTTTTTTATGGAATGGAAACTAGATAGTGACAGTAAAATCCCTATTTATCAGCAAGTTGTTGACTTTATTGAAAAACGTATTACATATGGAGAACTTCCTCCAGGAAGCTTCCTCCCTTCAGAACGGAAATTAGCTACGCAGTTAAATGTAAACAGAAGTACAGTAACGACTGCTTATAATGAACTACGTGCTATGGGAATTGTAGAGAGTACGACTGGTAAAGGAACACGCGTGAGTACACATATGTGGGGTGTTTCTCCAACATTAACACCCAACTGGAGAAATTTCGTAGAAGGTGGTACTTTTTTACCAAACTTACCACTACTCCGCCATATTCGGGCAGAAGTACAACAAAATGAAAATATTATTGATTTTGCAAACGGAGAGCTCGGTTGTAATCTTTATCCCCACGATCAACTACAAGCGATTTTACGTGAACAACCGTTAACGCATTCATTAAGTTACGATCATCCGCAAGGCTATCTCCCGCTAAGACAAGCGGTCGTAAAATATATGAAGGAATATTTAAAAGTTGAGGCGACTGAACAATCCATTATGATTACATCTGGCGCACAGCAAGCACTTCACCTTATCGTGCAATGTTTATTAAATCCAGGTGATGCTGTTGCTTTCGAAAGTCCTTCACACTGTTATTCCCTGCCTCTATTCCAATCAGCAGGTATTCGTATTTTCCCATTACCTGTTGATGAACACGGCATTAACCCAGATGATGTACAGGAGTTATATAGAAAGCACCGCATTAAAATGATTTTTTTAAATCCAAATTTCCAAAACCCTACGGGGACGATGCTTCATCCAAACCGTAGAAAAAAACTATTATCACTTTGTGCAGACTTACGAATTGCGATTGTGGAAGATGATCCGTCTAGTTTACTTACGCTAGAAAAGAAACAACCTTGCCCTACTTTGAAATCAATTGATGAAAATGGAACTGTCATTTATGTACATTCTTTATCAAAAATGATTGCACCAGGCTTACGAGTTGGTTGGCTCGTTGCCCCGCAGTCTGTAGTAGAAAGGTTATCCGACGCAAGGCACCAAATGGAATTAGGAATGAGTATTTTCCCGCAGTGGCTTATGCAACAATTTTTTGAAACTGTACCATTTCAGTCGCATATCGTACCGTTACGAAAACAACTAGCAGAAAAAAGAGACGTTATCGTCCACGCTCTAAACGAGCAACTTCATGATAAAATCTCTTTTTCAAATCCGACCGGTGGAATATACATATGGGGAAAATTAAAAGAACCGATAAACGAAAAGCAACTTATTATGCAAAGTTTAAAACAAGAAATTGCTTTTATGCCAGGTAGTATTTTCGGCGCAAAAGATGGTTATATACGTTTATCTTATGGAAAAGTGAATATTAATCAAATTGAGGAAGGTATTTCTCGTTTGCGGGAGGCTATTTTGGTTTGTGAAAAATAACGTGAGATAAAGCTTTCTCGTTTGACAAAAGAAAAATCTACCATTATTATCAACACGAACCTAGTTATAGGAGTGATAAAAATGAAAATTTACGTTGATGCAGATGCTTGTCCTGTAAAAGATGTAATTATTTTTGAAGCTACGAATGCAGAAATCCCTGTAACCCTCGTTACTAGCTTTTCTCATTATTCTAATGCGGAACAACCAAAAGGTGTGGAAACAATATATGTTGATTCCGGAGCAGATGCTGCTGATTACCGAATTATGCAGTTAGCAAAAAAAGAAGATTTAATCGTAACACAAGATTACGGTCTTGCTTCGCTCGCTTTAGCAAAAGGCTGTATCGTTCTACACCATAAAGGCTATAAGTATACGAATGATAACATTGAACAATTGTTACAAACACGATATTTAAGTGCAATGGTTCGAAAAAGTGGTAAACGTACAAAAGGACCGAAACCATTTACAGCAGAAGATAAGGAGAAATTTAGAGCACTCTTTAAAAGTATGATCTCACTTTAAAAATGAATCGTCTATTTGCTAGGAAAACTTCGCAAAACAAAGAAGAGAATATCGTAATGAACATTCTCTTCTTGAGGTTTACCCGTTTAAAATGAAGGTAAATTATCTAAGTTATTTTCTTTTATTCCATCCGGTTCACTACGTATAATATCTCTGCCATACTTATGAAATACGTCCACATGAGCTAACTTCCCTGATTTTGCTTCATTAAGAGCAGTCATATAATCTAACTCTCTCCCGCTACTTGTTTTAAACGCTATTAAATCTCCATCATCATTTTTACGAACAGCAACAATTTGTTCTGCTCCTGTATTGACTTCATGGCCTACTTCAAATTGAGCTTGCTCTTCTCCTTGATGTAAATAATCATTATATACTTTTTCAAAGTCTTCTTTGTCCATTAAACTCACCTCCAACACATTTTATTAGTATGGTTGGGAGGTAGTGGTTTTATGTACTTTTCTCTTAGAAAAACGTATTTTTAATACCTACGCAACCCTTTCAAAGTCTCCAATATATCATCTGTAAAGGCTGTGCTACCCTCTGTCTCTAAAACTCTAAAATATAAACTTCTTAAGAAAGCTCTAATATTTTGTACTAAAATATCATATTGAGGATGCGGGATGTCTTCAACAATTGCTATACTATGTAACCAGTTGCTCCACTCTTCTTCAGTTAAAAGATTTTGGTTACGTAACGACATAATTGGTGCTACTAATCTCTCATCCTCAAAGTGAATGTATACATAGTCATGTAAGCGTACCTTCTGACGAACGGCAGCTAGTATTGCATATGAGAACTCACGATTTTGGATTGTACGCGCTAAAGCATCAAGCGCATCTGCTGCATGTGCAGTAGAGTGTGCCCAGCCTTTTCCTTCTACGTAGCCCCTTACATCTTCTTCTAAATATACATATTCCAACACTTGTTCTGCCACACTGTACAATTGTTCTTCCGATAACAACGGTTCTCTTTCATGAACAGATAAAATAAGTGGTGGAATTAATACGGAGAATGCACGTTTAAATACAGAGTCTGTTCCCTTTTCACCAATTTTATAAAATAAATAATCAGGACTAATTGCTTGTAGCATTAACCCTCGTAATTCTTTTTGTCTAAACACATCATTTGTAATCCATGTATGAAGCGTACTATAAATTAAATCATCACGTAATTCAGCATCTGGTGATCCGATATAATCTAGCATCCACTGCGCATACGGATATGCATCTACGTCTTCTGGTACAGCATAATTATTATTTTTAATTTGTAGTAGTTCTTCTTTTAGTTCTAGTACTTCTGTCATTTTTTTATCCCCTTTAAATTTCTCTTCCTAAATTATTCCCTATTAGTATCATAAAATTAAACCCATTCTTAACGCAATATAAAATGGAATCATTAATTATCTTCACTATGTAACAGTTCTTCCAATGTTGCTTTAACTTCTTCTTCTAATTCATTAATCGTTCCGCTATAAAGTGTTCCTATGCTACTACTTTTTCGATATCCTTGGTAATAATACCAAAGCGAAATAGTACAGACTTCCCATGATTTTGAAGCATCATATTCAAAATTAATTTCTGATCTATATTCATACTCTAAACAATTCTTAGATGTTAGTTCTTCTAATTCATCACCGTCTATATCTCTTTTAATTGACAGCTTCAAATTTAATTTACCATTTTGCGCAAAACGTTCTTCATATATTTTTTGATACTTACTGCAAATGTCTTCACTTATACTCTCTAGTTCCATTATTTTTTGTTTTAACTGTTCATTTATCTGTTCATTTTTGATTTCTAAATATTGTCCATCCTTCTCTTCATTCACTTTATTATTTTTTTGAAACCATCTAAACAAATGTTCATTCCCCCTATATAAACTGTATTAATGTCTTTTAAATAGAACTACTGGATCATCAAATTTACTATTTTCAAATAAAACATCTGCAAGTTCTTTCGGATTATGCTCATCTATATACAACTTACAGGCCGCATGATATCTGTTCAAAAACATCTTCTCTGCTTCTTCATAACTTCCAAAAGCTTCAGTTTCCCGCTTAGCACCACGTTTTCTCGCAATCTCAAAATTTGTATCTACAAAGATTTTGTAATCAAATAAATACGCAACGTCTTTTTTCAATAGAAACGTTCCATCTACTATTAATATCATATTTTGCGTGGCCAATAGCGGCTCATTATGTACAGACATATCCGTTATTAAGTTATGAGAAATCGTTTCATACTGTAAATTCCCGTTAGGTCCTAAAGGCATTAATAATCTTTCTTTGAAAGCTGTATAATCGTGTGCATCTTCATAATACCCTCTTGCAGATTCTTTTCCTTTTGCATAGCGAATCACTCTTGGATTATGAAAATCATCAATGCTGGCGCGTGTTACTGGTAGTCCTCGTTTTTTTATTTCTTCCGCTAGTTCGTTTGCAAATGTTGTTTTTCCTGATGCTGTAATACCACTTACTCCAACTCTTGTTGGATAGGTTAAGTTTAGCTTTACAATATGATCTGCAATTTCTTTGATTCGTTGTTTTCGGTTCATGATATCTCCCTTTATAATTAGTTTACATAATATAATTATAAGTAACAATTCATGTCACTATTTGTCGGTAAATCGATATCCTTTGTCGAATCGTTGATATATCGAAAAAATCGTTGATATATTTTAAGTTATGATAGATATATTTGAAAAATCGTTGATATATTATTAGCTTACTTCCCCTTAAACCCCCGATATAAGGCCGTCCGTAACTCTTGCTTATACTCTTCAATTTCTGGCATTTCGAGTTCTTCTGCTAATCTGATAGCTAATTCAATATCATACGGTACTCGTACAAGTTGAATAGAAAAGCTCGCCGCTTCTTTTTCATTATATGTTCCTTCAAATATTAAATAGGAAGCTTGCGTTATTTCAAGTGGGTTTCCTACGCTACCGGCATTACATAACGTTTTCCCTCTGAAATTTTGAACGAACGCTTGGTGAACATCGCCGTAACAAACGACATCTGGTTTTCTTTCTCCTTCTATATTTTCTGTCAGATCACTATTTTCGAACATACTAATACGTTCTTCTCTTGAAGCGTGTGGTTGAATTCTTTCATATAAACTTCTCGGTGAAGCGTGAAACATACGAATGAGTTTTCCACTCATAAAAAATTCGATTGAAAATGGTAAACTTCTTAAATAATCATTTTGTTCTTCCGATAATTGTTTTTGATGCCATTTTAATGCTTCAAATTCAGTCGGCTTTGTAATAAAATCATCCCAGTTTCCCATTACGACTACTTCACATTCTTTACGAATGATTTCAATTGCTTCACTGGAATGAGGTCCTTTTCCTACTAAATCTCCAAGGCAAATAATGCGCTCGATTCCTCTTAATTTAATATCATTCAACACGGATTCTAATGCTTGAATATTACCGTGAATATCTGAAATTACTGCTATTTTATCCATATAAATTACTCCTTTATTTATTAAATTCGCTTGATTGATACCATTTTGGAATATAGGATGAAAAATCATTATGATCTTCTAAAATTCCATTTAATCTTTCCTTCATATCATCTAATAAATATGGTGTGCTTCGGTTTGTCCATACGATATCAGCCGGGAATATCATTGCTGCATATAATGAGTACAGTTTCCAAAAATGTAGATCAGGTTCTCCTCCGCAATAACCGTGAACTTGTCCAACCGCAAATGGTTTGCTTATATTCGTTGTAAATAGTGCTACTTTATAAAAATCATGAATAGGATCACCAATATCGAATCTAGCAAAATCAATGACAGCCCGAAACTCATTTTGGTCAATCATTATATTAGCCGGATGAAAATCGTCATGTAAAAATACGATGGGACGATTTTTTAATAAATCTTTATGATTTCCTACAAAATCTATCACTGTATTTAAACGAAAAAAGTCTACTTCATATTCTTTCAACGCTTCTAAGTATCTCTCATATTTACTCCATATAGAGATTTCCCATGAATTACTTTTATCTTCTTTTTCAACTAAATGAATCTTTTTTAGTACTTCTCCAGCCTTTTTTCCAGCCCTATACTGCTCTTCTGTAGACAACGTTCTTAATATATCTTCACCATCTAATCCATCAATCCATTCAAAAACTTGTACACATTTATTGAATTTAGTAAGACTAATAAAATGAATTAATTTTGGCATAGGAATATGTAAAGAATCTAGCTGCTGCATATATTCATATTCTTCCTGCTTCCGTTCAAAATATGATGAATCGCATACTTTAATAAAATACGAGGCCCCACTCTCTAATTCAATTTTATATTTCTCATCGAATGAAAAGCCTTTTGAAATAACAGTCGCTTTTAACATACGAGGCCATTCTAGTATTCTCTCTATCTCCCTAAGCATTTCTTTCACAACGTTCACCTCTATTAATATATGTACAAACTACCTAGCACTTCATGCTCTCGTTTATTTCCACCTTTAAACTCTACTGCAAATGGATATTCGCCATTCTTATTCAAATGTTCTAGTACTAGCCCTTCTCCACTCGGTTCACAAAACTGCACATGAACATCTCCAAATACTACACTTTGACACTCAGCATTCCATTTTTCATTTTTCACAACTGAGCTTGTAGATAGTCCCATTACTTTTTTCCATTTCCGTACTGTTTCTCGAACGTTTTTTACTGCGTAATGAATCGTTTCAATTTGTTGCACTTTGTTTTTATGTTCAGTGATCATCCCACTGTTACGTAAATCGTTTCTTCTTTCTTCGTCCGTTTCATTCCACTGTATAAAGAAAGGTAATTTCGGTCCGTTCTCTTCTTGCTTAACGAATAACATTTTCCATTCTAAAAGTCGGCCATCTTTTCTCATGCGTTTCCCTTCAAATGGCCCTATCGTATGTAAGCCGTACTTATTAAAGTTAACTGCTAGCTCCTCAATTGCATCTGTTCGGATCGCGATTTGTAGCATTCCTTCTCCATTTTGTAGTTTCACCACTGTTTCTTGTACTAATGGATTTTCTGCTTCTTTCGCTTTTTCTTCATATTGAACTGCTAAAAATTCTATATATGATAAATCAAAATAACTTAAACTATTCCAAGTACCCCAATTCGTATGCTCTCCGCCTAATACAGTATGAAATCCAAGTTCCTGCATTTGTTTTGCCGCTTCCTCCGGTGTACCATGAACTGCGTGAACAAGATGATCAAATCGTAACATGTCTTTCTCCCCTTTCTCTCCATCCTTTTATTGTATATTTTATTTTTCTTTCATTCAATTCAAAAACTTTAAAACCTAGTTGATTTATACGATTAATATGTATTATAATGAAACAAATTTAATTATTGCTGATTGGAAAAACCAAAGGCACTTTTCTCATACGGGAAAAGTGTCTTTTTCATTTATTATTACAGGGGGATTATTTATGCAGAAATTAATTGTCTTTGCTATTATTGGATTTTTCGCTCAACTGATCGATGGAGCACTCGGAATGGCGTATGGGGTAACGTCTACTTCACTATTATTAATGTTTGGTATTGCACCGGCTGTAGCTTCCGCATCGGTTCATTTAGCTGAAGTCGTTACAACTGCAGCTTCTGGCGCATCTCATATCAAATTTGGAAACGTTGATAAATATACAGTTTCCAGGCTTACATTACCTGGGGCAATCGGCGCATTTGTTGGGGCATGTTTTTTAAGTAATTTGCCTGGAGATGTAATCAAACCGTACATTTCCGTATTTTTATTTACTTTAGGGGTTTATATTTTATTAAGATTCATCATTCAAAAACAAATTGTCACTTCAAATAAGCGTATGTCTGCAAAACAACTTGTGCCGCTTGGTTTATTCGCTGGATTCGTTGATTCAACTGGTGGCGGTGGTTGGGGGCCGATTACGACACCTGTTCTTCTAGCAAGAGGAAATGAAGCTAGAAAAGTTATTGGATCTGTAGATACGAGTGAATTTCCTGTTTCACTCGCTGCAACAATCGGCTTCTTCATCTCACTTGGCTGGGAACAAGTAAGCTGGGTTTGGGTATTTTCTCTCATGCTCGGTGGTATCGTAGCGGCACCAATCGCGGCATGGCTAGTTCGCATCGTTCCTTCTCATTTACTTGGCGTATTAGTTGGTGGTCTTATTATCTTTACAAACATTCGTACACTGCTTACTACATTTAAAGTGGATCCAACTATTATTTCACTTTCTTACGTTGCAGTTGGTCTTGTCGTTATTATTTCTATTTTCATTGCTGTTCGTAATCATTCCAATCGTCCTAATACGTCAACGGCTGAGTATCCGAATGATCAGAAGCAAATGCTACCATAACTATAAAAAATACCGCTCAATTTAGAGCGGTATTTTTTATTTTTCTATTTTCCAATTAATCATCATTTCTGTAGCATTTACTCTCTTCATATGTAACTTTTCTAAAACACGCATCGAACTATAATTATCTAGAAGTGTCTCTGCAATTATTGTTTCTACCTCACCTGTTTTGAAAGCCCAATCGATTAGTTCTTTTACAGCTTCTGTTGCATAGCCCTGATTCCAATATTTCTCAATGAATCCATAGCCAATTTCTACTGTTTGATCCTCGTTTGGTTTCCCTTTAAACCCAATATCACCTAAAACGCTATCGTCTTCTTTTCGAAGAACATACCACGCCCCCCATGGTAATAAAGTTGCATCTTTTTTTACATTCTTTACATGCCCTACAATATGCGGACCGCTATTATATCCTTGCTCGTTAGCGACTTGAATCCTCTCTTCTGTACACGGCACTATATAGAGCCTTTCTGTTTCTAATTTCATTTTGATTTCCCCTTTTTGCTTAAACGTTACCCTAATTATAACAAATAATATGACTTTATTATGAATGTCGAATTATATTTTTCTGAATTTTCTTTTAATTTAGAGGGTTTTTCAATATTTTTTGCGAAACATTTGTATAACAATTTTTTCTTTGCTTATTGCTACATAATAGTAGGTTCGGGTGGAGTTTTGCAAGCGTTTCCTATACAATAACCGATATTTTTTGACTTTTCCTAACAAAATATCTTGCAATATATTCAGAAAGTCATTACAATTGCCATATATTAAAAATCTTAGCAATATATAAATCCTCATCAATCCGATGAGGTAGAGGTTGCGACTTTTAATAGTAAAACGGACGAGACACAGAGAATGTCAGCTGACTCCGTTTGAAAGGAAAAGTTGCCGAAGTTTATATTTCTTCTCTGGAAATATGAGCTGGGGCTGTCTCCGAAAGGAACAGAACTGTCACGTTTACAAAATTACCGTGTAAACGTGGGGTGCTATCTTAACGGAAGGGTATGATGGGGTGGTTATTTGTGAAACGTTCCGCCAAATTCCTTTGGCGGTTTTTTGTATTTTTCTCCCCCGCTCCTTCCTAACCTACAAGAAAAGGAGTGTTGAACATGAATAGCGCAACAAATCAATCTACCTCTAAAACGCAAACTACACAAGGACAAGGTGAATTAAAACGCGGATTAAAATCTCGTCACCTTACGATGATTTCTCTCGGTGGTACAATTGGTACCGGACTATTTCTTGCCAGTGGTGGTGTCATCCATACAGCTGGACCTGGTGGCGCATTAATTGCATACGCCGCAATTGGAATTATGGTTTATTTTTTAATGACAAGCTTAGCTGAACTTGCAGCTTACATGCCTGTTACTGGATCTTTTAGTACGTATGCAACAAAATTTGTTGATCCATCACTTGGCTTTGCACTTGGATGGAACTATTGGTATAACTGGGCAATTACGATTGCTGCTGAACTTGCAGCCGTAACATTAATTATGAAATTTTGGTTCCCAGATACCCCTTCTCTTATTTGGAGCGGATTATGTTTAGCTATTATTTTCCTTTTAAACTATTTATCTGTTAAAGGGTTTGGTGAATCTGAATATTGGTTCGCACTTATTAAAGTAGTTACGATTATTATCTTTTTAATTGTTGGTTTCATGATGATTTTTGGAATTATGGGCGGTGAAACGGTTGGATTTAAAAACTTCACTGTTGCAGATGCACCATTTAACGGCGGTATCATGGCAATTATCGGTGTGTTTATGGCAGCTGGTTTCTCATTCCAAGGTACTGAACTATTAGGAGTAGCTGCTGGTGAAACTTCTGATCCAGAGCGTAATATTCCGAAAGCGATTCGTTCAATCTTTTGGCGTATTCTTTTATTCTATATCCTTGCAATTCTCGTTATCGGTTTATTAATTCCTTATACAACTGAAAGCCTTGCTGCAAGTGATGTTACAGTAAGTCCGTTTACACTTATTTTTGAAAAAGCGGGCGTTGCCTTTGCTGCTTCTGTTATGAACGCTGTTATTTTAACGGCAGTACTATCTGCTGGTAACTCTGGTATGTATGCATCAACTCGTATGCTTTGGGATTTAGCTCGCCAAGGAAAAGCACCAAAGTTTCTTGGTAAATTAGATAGCCGCGGTGTACCTGTTAACGCATTAATCGTAACATCAATTGTCGGTAGTATCGCTTTCATTGCTTCTTTATTCGGTGACGGTGTTGTATACATTTGGTTATTAAATGCATCAGGAATGTCTGGCTTTATCGCTTGGGTCGGCATTGCAATTAGTCATTACCGTTTCCGTAAAGCGTATATCGCACAAGGAAAAGATTTAAATGACTTACCATATAGAGCAAAATGGTTCCCATTTGGTCCAATCTTCGCATTTACACTTTGTATCATCGTAATTTTAGGACAAAACTACGGCGCATTTATGGGTGAATCAATCGATTGGAATGGCGTACTCGTTTCTTACATCGGTTTACCACTCTTCTTAGTACTATGGTTAGGATATAAATTTACGAAAAAAACAAAAGTGATTCCACTTGATAAATGTGAACTAAAATAAAGTGAAACGAGCAAACAAATTTGTTTGCTCGTTTTTTGTTGCAAACCTCTTTCCTTCCCTATTGCTCCTGTTTTTGCCATAATAGAAGAAATATAAATAAAAGGTTGGGATACAATGAACATTCGCATTACTGATGAAGCAAAAGCAGCTATACATAGATTAGAACGTGAAGACAAAAAGATCATTCGCATTAGAGGAACAATGACAAACTCCTGTAGTATTTTCGTTGATGTCGATTTAATTTGGGATACATTTAACGCAGATGATGTTGTATATGAAGATGCGGAGCTTATCGTACAAATGGATTCATTTACGAAAGACTACACTGGTGATACAGTGAAGCTTGATTATAAGACGACAGGTTTTAGTATTACGACTCCGAGTGAGACTTTGGTTTATGGATTGTCGATTAAAAAATAAAAATTGTTTTCATTTGACCACCGAGGTGAAAAAATGGGTAAATATGTTCCGTTAAAATTTTTATTTAATGAAGAATTAGCAGAAAAAATAGCTGATTCTATTTGTAAACACGATCCTTGTTTCTCTAAAAGCATCTTTGTAGATTCTGTAGCTTGTAAAGTTGAAAATTTAGAGTTAAAACAGCGTATTGAAGTAATTGCAGATGAATTACACAATGCTTTACAAAAAGATTTTAATGCCGCAATACATATATTACTGAAAACATTAGGACCAGAAAATACAACAGAAGTAGGCACATTTACAAATGGATATATGTACATGCCTGTTGCAAAATACGTTGAAAAATATGGGCTTAACGATTTTAAAATCTCGTTTAATGCAATGTATGAAATAACGAAAAGGAATACTGCTGAATATGCCATTCGGCCCTTTCTTGAAACATACCATGAAGATACACTAAACATATTACAACAGTGGATTCATGACGAAAACAGCCACATTAGGAGATTAGTTTCTGAAGGTACAAGACCAAGGCTTCCTTGGGCTAAAAAAATAGGAGCTCTAAAAGGTGATTTTCAGTACAATTTACAACTTCTTGAACCATTAATGAATGACCCTTCTAAATATGTTCAAAAATCTGTAGCCAATCATATTAACGATATTACGAAAGAAGATAAAGAACTCGTTTTTCAGTGGTTACAGCAATTACGTGATAAACAGCATCCTATTAATCCTTGGATTATAAAACATGGGTTAAGAACAGTTATTAAAAATGGTAATTTACCAAAAGATTTTTGTTTTTAAATATTTTAAACAAAGCCGCTTATGCTTCAAAAATGAAGTATAAGCGGTTTTCCTTTTGAATACAGAAATAACAAACGTAAAAAGCACTTTAAATTTCTTCTTTATATCATTATTTTACTAGCTCTTCTATGTTATTACTTTCCTTAATTTTTTCGGATGATAGCCAGAGTGAATAACTTGTTCCATCCTTGTTCCTTAAATATATGTTAAATTCCTTATTATATAGTTCTTCTTTAAGAATAGTGACTACCTTTCTCAAATCATCTATTACATATGGATCATTTCTATATTTTATCTCACTGTCATTGAAAACTAATGTCAATTCATACTCTAGACAATTGCCGTCTTTCGGGTGTGGACAAGTAATATCCTCAATTTCAAAACGATCATTTTGAATTTCATTTAACCTTACGCCTACTTTTGTTTCAGTTTGAACCAAATATGTCCAATAACCGCTTACTGTGTTTTTCATTGTTAAAAGCAGTTCTTCTTTCGTTATAGCTTTTTGCACATTTTGAAAAGGCAAGCCTATAGATTCACCATTATAATCCTCAATTTCAAGTGTTGTTATCTTTCTATTACTCTTCTGAATGAATTGGATTAGAGCATATAAACGATCTAATTCTTTTGATTCAAATTGACTGTAATCAATCTTGTCACTCGTTTTTAAAGTTAATAATAACGTATCCGTTGGTTTCTCCTCTATATCATCATCCACTATATATTGAAAAACATTTTTATTTTCAGGTTCCACGTAACCTAATTTTTTAATTTCTTCTAGCATTGGTTTAAATTTCTTATATTCCTCATATGTTTTTTTTCCGTATTGATATTCATCACCTTTTATTCTTGAATATAAGAAGCCATCTACCTCTACTCTAAATTGAATATTTTTGTTATTTTTTGCTTGAACAGTATGATATGTATGCCCCATATTCCCTTCGTTTATAGCACCCCAATGTGTTACAATCACATCAATTCCGTGCTTTTTTTTCACATATTTTTTCACCTGATCGTCATCTTTATAATTACACCCACTTAAACATAAGAAACATAACAATAGTAACATTACATTTTTCATTCTTTTCATATAGCACCTTGCCCTCTTTTCGCATAAACAAAATATTCCATATATAAAGAATACTAAATCGCTGAATGTTTTCAAAGAATTAAAATATTTTTACACTCGGTTTATATATCTATTTCTTTTATTAATGGCTCTAATAAGTTTTACTATTGATAATCGAATATAATAAAAAGAAACCTAAATTTAAGTTTTCCCATTTTTACCAACAATTTAAATTTTAATAGATATTTTTTAGCCAAGTAATAATTCGTAGTACCTGAAACGACTCAAACCAAGTAATGAAAAACAGGAGAACAAAGAAAGAGATAAGTGATATGAATTTTAATCTTCCATCTTCACGTCTAGCAATCGCTATAATACTCAGAACCACTCCAATTAAAAAAGAAATATACCCTAATAGGATAATAGGCTCAGAATAGCTATCTATTATCCTATTTAATCCAAATAATAACATTCCAAAAGTCATCAATGTTATTGAAAATACACTAAATTTTTTCATAATTCAACCTCCAATATAATTTTACTATTTTATGGAGAGAATAATTTTTTTATGCGTATGGATGAACAATTACACTATAAAATTAGATAACTCAATTTATTTTTTCATTAAACAACTGCCTTCTTTTATACCCTCAAAGGATTCCCACTCGATTATCCCGAATATATAAATAACCATTCTCACAAGGAGCAAATTTATATGAATCTATTCGAACACGAAACGTAAAACCGCTTCTCTTTCATGAGAGGTCCTCCCGTTCTCCGTTCTCCTTTCTCATCATATCATTCATTGAAAAATAGGAGGACATAATTATGAAACGTGATCCATTATTTTTAACTTTATTAGAAAGTGCAAATACACATTTTAGCGGTTGGGATTTTTCTTTCATTTCAGAAACGGGCCGAATGAAGAGCGAGCCTTTATCATGGTCGTACGGCAGCATTGCTTTCCTGCTTATGCAACGTGCAAAGTCAATGCTCGATATGGGTACTGGCGGCGGAGAGTTTTTATCTATGTTACAACCGTTCCCGTCAACTATTTATGCTACTGAGGGTTATGCTCCAAATGTGCCAATTGCTCGGAAGAAATTAGAGCCTTTAGGAGTTACAGTCGTCAAAGTGATTAATGATACTGTATTACCATTTCAAGATGGGCAGTTTGATTTCATTATAAATCAACATGAATCCTATGCTGCCTCTGAGGTAAAACGAATTCTTTCTCCACATGGCGTTTTCCTTACACAACAAGTTGGTGGTCTCGATTGTGTGGAACTTAATGAGCAATTTAACGCACCGCTAAATAACGAATTTGCAAGTTGGTCACTTGAAGCAGCATGTAGTGAGTTAGAGGAAAATGGATTTACTATCTTAGATGCAAAAGAAGAATTCCCTTTCCAACGCTTTTATGATATTGGCGCTATTGTCTATTATTTAAAAGCGATTCCGTGGCAAATTCCTGATTTTACTGTCGAAAGGTATTATAAGGAACTATATCGTATACATGAAATCATCTTGCAAAAAGGATATTTTGATGTGAAGCAACATCGATTTATGATTAAGGCGATTCACAGCTAACAAAAAGGGGGCGGCAAAGCCACCTCTTTTTTGTTCCGTTTACGTATGTTCTCTACGCTTTCACCATAAGAAAAGTTATATCATACATATTACAATTCTGACCAATAAATTGTATTTCTGAAACATATAATCACTTCGTATATATAATGAGAACAAAACGTGATTTTTCACTATCCTCTTCTATTGAGAAATGAGTTGTTTTTCATATCGCTTGTTCGCATCATCTTCTGTCAAACATGCAGTTGTGTAATTAATAATATTCCGGTTATCGTACGTGAATATATGTTTTAACTTATTTTCTTCTGTTATTACTGTCGGTAAGTATTTTGGTAAGTTGCTAACTACACCTCTATTATCACCATCTAATATCCAATCAATTTCTTTCCATTCTAATAATCCTTCAGCCGTACGTAATGGTGTATTCATTTGCATTCCATCTGGAAAATCAGCAACGAACACATACATTCCTTCACTAGCCTGGGGCTCATCTTTACCTTTAAAAACAACAGTCCCTTTATACGTTACACTTGAAAGTTCTATACCCGTTTCCTCAAACGTTTCTCTAATTATTCCTTCGTATGGCGTTTCATTCTCTTCTATTTTTCCTCCAACACCATTCCACATCCCCATATTCGGCTTTTTATTTCTATTTAATAGCAGTATTTTATCGCTTTTTCTAATAAAACAAATTGTGTATTTGTACATACGATCATTTCCTTTCATTTTCCACATGAGTTATTTGGCTTATTTTCAAGTAAAAACACTCGCCTTACAATTCCTTACTACATAATATATAGTACAACTTTCATGCGTAAACACTTTACGTCAAACGAGAGAATCCTTTTTAGAAAGGAGAATTTAAAATCGATAATATAAGCAATGAATTTCTAAACCAATATTACAACAGCCTCGTGTGGTTAAACGATACACACTGGTTCGGGGTTCCAATCTGTAAACTTCCCTCTGATCTCTTTTTGTATCAAGAAATTATTTATGAATTAAAGCCCGATTTAATTATTGAATGCGGGACTTTTCACGGTGGTAGTGCACTGTATTTAGCTTCTATGTTAGATTTAATTGGAAAAGGTCACGTACTTACTATCGATATAACTCCGCAGCCAAATCGGCCATCACATAATCGGATTACGTATTTAACAGCATCTTCTGTTTCTGTGCAGGCCATCCAAACAATTGTAAGCATGCGCAAACCTGATGATGTGGTTTTAGTTATTTTAGATTCTGATCATAGTAAAGAACATGTTTCCAAAGAACTATTACTATATAAATCTATCGTCACTACTGGCAGTTATATGATTGTAGAAGATACCTCCATTAATGGAAATCCGCTTCTTCCCGATTGGGGTCCTGGCCCGATGGAAGCTGTGGATGAGTTTTTAACTAAAAATAATAACTTCATAATCGACGAGTCTAAACATAAATTTTTCATATCATTTAATCCAAAAGGTTTTTTAAAGAAAATAAAGTGAAACTTTAATAAGTGGGGTTTTGCTCATCCCCCACTTATTCTATCATTTTCATTTTTGAAAAAGGATAATATACAAATTCCACCTTGCCTATTATGTTATCTTCTTCAATATATCCTAAGCCATTTCGACTATCTCTACTTACTTCGCGGTTATCTCCCATTACAAATAACTTATTTGGCGGAATTTTTGTCTTTTGAAAATTATAAAACACTTGTGTGTTGTTAAATAAATCTTTGTTTGTATATGGTTCTTCTTGCTTTTTATCGTTCACATATACCTTTCCGTTCGTTATGTTAATTACATCACCAGGAAGCCCTATTACACGTTTCACATAATATTTCGATTCATCCTCTTCTTTTATAATGACAATTTCTCCGTGTTGTAAATTAGAAAGACGTACTACCGCTTTATTTACAAATACGTAGTCTTCTTCATATAAAGTCGGCTGCATCGATTCCCCTTCCACCTTACATAAAGTAAAAGAATGGTAGCCTATGACTATCACCAATATAAATAGTATGTACTTTCCCCAGCCTCTCTTAATCTCCTTTTTCATATCCATTCCCACCTTATAAAGCGCTTTTTAACTCAAAAAATATATCACTGCACAATATGTTTCCATGCAGTGATACTATTTTTACTGTGCCTTGTTCGGTTGTTCTACTGGAATTGAATTTGCATTTGATCTATTTGTTTTTAATTCAAAATACGCATCCAAAATCTCTTTACCAATCGCAGAATTAATTCCTGATTTATCATCATTCACCCATGGTACAACAACTGAAAAAGCTACTTCCGGATCAGCATCATATGGTGCATAACCGGCAAGAGTTAAATTATAACATTTTTTTCGGTTGTTGTTCTCATCTCTTCCAATATCACTTTCTCCACCATATACTGTCTCAGCTGTTCCTGTTTTTCCCGCTGGTTTATATGGTAGACCTTTAAACGTTCCGGTACCTGTTCCGTCAGCTTCTTGAAAAACTCTTCTAAATCCTTCTTTTACATGATTAATGTACGAAGTGTCCATATCCACTCTATTTAATACAACTGGTTCAATCGACCGAACGACTTTTCCTACATCCTCTGGTCTATTCGGTTGCTCTCTAACTTCTTGTACAATTTGTGGTTTCATTCGGTAACCGCCATTTGCAATGGTTGAAATATATTGTGCAAGCTGAAGCGGCGTATATGTATCATACTGTCCAATCGCGTAATCAAGTAAAAATCCGGGTATGTTATCAGTTCTACCTACTTGACCAATTGATTCATTTGGCAGGTCAATACCAGTCGACACACCTAGGCCAAATTGTCTAAAATAGTAGCGCATTTTATTAAATGTTTCTTGTTTAATGTCTAATGGATTGTTTGGGACATAATTAATGCCTGCCATTTTTAAAGCCGTATTAAACATATAAACGTTCGATGACACTTGCAAAGCTCTTAAATCATCAATATCCCCAAATTCTTTCCACGATTTCTTCGGCTTAGAACTTCCTTTAAAATACATTGGCGCATCAAAGAAATGTGTATACGGCTTAATCGCTTCTGTTTGATATCCAGTTAATAAAGTAGCCCCTTTTACAGTTGACCCTAACTCATAAGAACTTGTCATCGTTCCTAATGCATAATCTTCTATTTGCATACCGCCATCTTTATTTACAATTTTCTTTCCTGCCATTGATAAAATTTGACCGTTTTTCGGATTCATCATTACTACGAACGCACGATCCATCATCGGCTCTGCAGCATGAAAGGCTCGTAAATTCTTTTCAAGGCTGCCCTCTACTCTTTTCTGTAAATCCATATCGACTGTTAACATCAAGTTATTTCCACTTTTTCCTTCAGTCACTTTTTCTGTTCGAACAATCTTCCCTGCTTTATCCATAATATTTTTAGACTGTTCCTTCGTTCCATGTAGTGCATCTTCATATTGTTTTTCAATGTAACTTTTACCAATACGGTCGT
This sequence comes from Bacillus sp. LH1, assembly GCF_057924895.1. NCBI lineage: Bacteria > Bacillati > Bacillota > Bacilli > Caryophanales > Bacillaceae > Bacillus > Bacillus sp. LH1. The sequence goes on from NZ_CM175007.1 coordinate 2,965,279, forward strand.
TTCGATTATAATCACGAACTAAATAATAATCTAATTGTTCTCTTGGCAATCCTTCATTTTCATTAGAAACGCTACCTAGTATAGAGCGCAGTATTTTATCATTTGGGTATTCACGTTCCCAATCTACTGTCGTATCTACCCCTGGTAAGCTTGCCAACCTTTCACTAACGACAGCATATTCATTTTGACTTACATCTTTTTTAACGATTTGCGGCGTCATTTTATATCCCGCATTCATTTTGCTTTTAATTACTAATACTTCTATATCTTCCTTTGAAAGCTCATTTAGTTCTTCTTGTGTAATTCTTTCCCGGCGCAGTTCTTCTACTTTTTTATCTAACTCTTTTCCTTCTATTTCTTGCTTTCTAAATTTACTCTCATCTTCTTTCGTTACTTTCGCCGCTGCCCGCTTTTCATTTAACTGCATCCAAAAATCTTTCTTATCTGTCTCTGTTAACTTATCCATGTCCTCTTGCGACATTTCAATTAGCTTAGCTAAATCTCTTGCTACTTGTAAAACTTCTTTCGAGTCTACTCCTCTCATTTTCGTATATGTAACGGTTCGTAATGGTTTATTATTTACAATAACGTGACCTTGCCGATCAAACATTTTCCCTCTAGGAACGGGAGTACTTACCGTTACATCTTCCTTTTTGTTTACTTCATTTCTATACGTTTCTCCATCAATGATTTGTACTTTACCTAATTGAATTATAATAGCTGAAAATAAAAGAAAGACAATAAAAAATAGTACATTTAACCGAAATGGAATATGAGTCTTTTTCTTTTTCGATTGTTTTTTCTGCTCCTTTTTCTGTCTCATTTCGCTCCCTCGCTTCATTCTATTAACATTTCTACGCAAAATCATTATGTATCAAATTTATTTATATGATATATATAGAATTTTATATTAATTATAAAAGAAATAAAAGATTTAATTTTCAGTTTTTTGTTTTTTACATCCTATTTATTACCATTCCCTTAATGCACAATAACATGAATATTATTCTAAAAGAAAAATGGGGCAAATTGATTTTTATAAATTATAGAGATGTTGTTACTACGTTATCAAAATGTTTTCATATGGCTTAAAACAGTGATTACTCAAATAAAAAACTGAGGCAGATACCTCAGTTTTTTCGATAACTTATTTCATTGAAGATAACCCTTCAACAAACTCACCAATCTTATTTTGAAAAACAAAATCAAAGTTATATTCCTGTCCTGTTAACTCTTCATTTACTAAAATAGTTGTTGCTCCTACTTCCCTCTTTGCAATTTGCGGGAATGAAGCGACAGGCTGTACTTTTAGTGATGTTCCCATAACGATAAGCACATCTGTTTCATATAAACGTTTGATAGCATTTTGATATTGCGGCAGTGTATCTCCGTATAAAACAACGTCTGGATTTAAAATGAAATTACACTTCTCACAACGCGGTACTTCATGATCAATCATATACTGTAAATCATAGCCTGATTTACATTTTGGACAATGTGCTGTTTGAAGTGTTCCATGTAAATCAATGACATGCTTACTGCCACCTAATTGATGTAAACCGTCAATATTTTGCGTTAAAATCGTAATATCTTTCCCTTGTTCTTCTAGCTCAGCTAAAAAGCGATGGCCACGATTTGGTTTATATTGATGGAACGTATTAATTTGAAAGATTTCTTTATAATGCTTCCAAAATTCTTTCGGACTTCGGTTATAGTACCCTCTTGATAAGTACATCTCCACATTCGCATCAGCATACAATCCATTTGCTGAACGAAAATCTGGAATACCACTTTCCGTACTTGCACCAGCGCCTGTTAATACTGTAATTTTCTTCGCTTTTTCTAAAATTGAACGTACTTCTTCAAATTGTTGCACAAAAATCACCTCTATGTATTTTCCTATTCTTATTATACCAGTTGTTTACAGGAGGTGTTGTACAATTCATTTTACTTAATGCGTTGCGCCCCCAACCTCTACAATATCTACCTTAACTGTCGTCGTTACTTCGATTGCCAATTCTATCCCCTTACGAATAGTAGAAAGTGACATACTCGGTTGCCCTGGATAATTACTCGCTTGTTCTGGTAAAAACGGAATATGAATGAATCCGCCTTTTATTTTCTTATCATGTTTCTCTAGTTCATGCATAAGTCCATAGAATAAGTGATTACAAACGAATGTGCCTGCCGTCTGTGAAACAGATGACGGTATACCCTCTTCGCGAAGTTTTTTCACGATTGCTTTCATCGGAAGTGTAGACCAATATGCAATCACTCCTTCTTCTACAACTGGTACATCTACCGGCTGATTGCCTTCATTATCAGCAATTCTTGCATCATCAATATTAATTGCGACACGTTCTATCGTAATATCTGGCCTGCCCCCAGCTTGTCCAATGCATATAATAATTTCCGGCGCTAGTTCTTCTATATACTCTTTTAATACGCTTATTGATTTATGAAATACAGTTGGTACTTGTTTGCTTATTATCTTGTATTCTCCAATTGTTTTTTCATGCAAACCTTTTGCTACTTCCCAAGCTGGATTGATATTTTCTCCGCCGAACGGATCAAACCCTGTTAATAATACTGTTTTCATAGTTTTATCCTCCTAATTAGAAACGATATACTAGGCCGTACATAATAAACATATTTATGATAAAAATTGAAAGAGCAATTGGTACTTGCGCTTTAATAACCGCATTTTTATCCTTTAGCTCTAAAAGCATCGCAGGTACGATATTAAAGTTTGCTGCCATTGGAGTAAGCAGCGTTCCGCAATATCCAGCAAACATACCGAGTGCTGCCATAATTGCTGGGTTTCCGCCGTGCATTTGAACTATTAAAGGTAAGCCAATTCCGCCAGTAATAACAGCAAACGCTGCGAATGCATTTCCCATTACGACTGTAAATAGCATCATGCCTAAACAGTACGCCATAACGGCAACGAACGGATACTCTGTCGGTAGCACTTGTCCGACTAAGTCTGAAACAACTTGTCCAACGCCAGACTTCGCGAATATACCGCCAAGTGCTGCTAACATTTGTGGTAAAATTACAGCCCAGCCAACAGCTTGTAATAGTCTGCTTCCTTCTTGTACAGGTGTTGTTATTTTTGATTTTGTAATACGCATCGCCGCAACAAATGCGAGTAATGCACCAAGCGCTAGTGCAACTAATGTTACTTTATCTGGATCAACAAGAGAGACATTTCCCCATTTAATTTTCCCTAAGGTCAACGTACCGATAATTGTAAAAATAGGAATTAATAGTGCAGGCATAAAAATTTTATTTTTTAATTTCTCAGCATGTTTCACACGTTCTTGTACTGGAACTTCTTTTTCCTCTGATTTTGTTACTTTATTTAGCGAGGCTAAAACGACCATAGCGAGCACGATACAGCCAACGTAAAACGAAGGAATTACATTTCCAAATAAAAATGTAACTGCAAACAATGCCCAAAATAAACTAGAACCGAATCTGTTTGGATGTTTACAATCGAATGCGATACGAACAGCGATAAAAGCAACGATTATCCCTAATACATAATAGATTGTATCCATTGTGATGATGTTCATATTAGATTGCCTCCTTCTCTTCTTTTCCTTCTGCCTTCATTGTTTTCTCTATATATTTATCAAACCTTCTAAATCTAATCCAGCTTACAATAAGTGCAGATATTGCTGTCGGAATGCCCCAAAGTGCCATATCCCATACTCCGACATGCATACCTACTGAATCGAAGAATCCTTTCATTAATAAAATAGCTCCAGTTGCGATGAAAATATCTTCTCCGAAAAACCAAGCTGTATTTTCCGCAGCCGCTGCGTTTGCTTTAATCTTTTCTCTTAATTTTTCAGGAAGTTTACCGTATTTACCTTGCGCGGCCCCTTCTGCCATCGGTGCAACGAGCGGCCTTACTGTTTGCGCATGCCCACCAATATTAAGCCCTAGTGCTGCTGATGATTCTCTTATCGTAAAATATGACATTAATACTCTTCCAGTTGTTGCTCCTTTTGATTTCGTTATAAGTGCTTCGGCTCTTTCTTTTAAACCGTAACGCTCTAAAATTCCGATTACCGGTAAAGTTAATATAATTGGCATAGACATATATCTATTCTCTATGAAAAATTTACCGAACATGCTGATCACATCATAAAAACTTAATCCTGAAACCATACCAGTAACAATACCTGCAACCATAACTACTAAAAGTGTATTTAATCTAAATAAAAAGCCCACTGCAACAAGTAGTATTCCGATTAATTTAATCATTTCTAGCACTTCCCCCTATTTTTTATTTCGGTGCACAAATAGAAATACCATTGAGTTTGAATGTTCTGTATATTCTTTCTGCAAATTGTACTGCTTTTTCCCCATCACCGTGTAAACAAATCGTCTGCGCCTGAACTGCTACTTTCTCACCATTCACCGAATTTACATAGCCTTCTTTCACCATTTGAAGTACTTGCTTTATCGCTTCGTCTTCATCTTTTATAAGCGCATTTTCTTCTGTACGGCTCGTTAATGTACCATCTTGCTTATATGTACGATCCGCAAAAGCCTCTTGTACAAGAGTTACTTTGTATTTTTCTGCAGCCTGTATAAACGCCTCGCTATTTGCTAATCCATAAAGTAATAGACTTGGATTTATATGATAAATTGCCTTTGCAATTGCATCTGCAATTTCCGGATTAGACGCCGCCATATTATATAAGGCACCGTGCGGCTTTACATGCTGCATTTTCCCGCCTGCCGCTTTCACAAATGCGTCTAATGCGCCTGTTTGATATAGAACATAATCGTATACTTCACTTGCTGAAACATTCATGTTTCTTCTACCAAATCCAATTAAATCAGGAAATCCAGGATGCGCCCCTATTGCTACGTTATGCTCCAAAGCTTTTTCAACAGTTTGACGCATAATAGACGGATCACCCGCATGAAAACCGCAAGCAACGTTTATAGAGGAAACGAACGGAAGAATCTCATCATCATTCCCCATTTTATAAGCGCCAAAACTTTCTCCTAAATCACAGTTTAAATCGATTGTAGTCATAATGTATTCCTCCTAATTTCAGCTTCGTAAAGCGATGAATTTCTTTAATAAATTCATATTTACTTCTTGTTCTATGTACAATTGTTCCGCTTCTTCAAGCGTAATTTTCTCAAAAGAAACATAGTCCCCCGGCTTTAGCTGGGCAAGAAGAGGTAAATCTACTGAAATGATATTTCCCATTCTCGGATAGCCACCTGTCGTTTGCCTATCTGCCATTAATATAATCGGCTGTCCACCATTAGGAACTTGAATGGTTCCAAATGTAACAGGACTCGATAAAATCTCTTTTTCTTCATTCCTATTTAAAACCTCTCCCTCAACCCTATAGCCCATACGGTCAGCATAATTAGATACCTTATACTCTTTCGTAAAAAATGCCTTTCTACTTTCTTCTGTAAATTGATCGTATTCAAAGTCAGTTATGACACGAAGCTTTGGATGTTTCTTATACTTTGGTAGTACGCTGTTGCTAATTGCCCATTTCGTTTTTATTCTCGCATCTTTTTGTAAGTCTAGAATGAAACGACTCGCCATTTCTGGTTGTGCACCAATTTGGAAGTAGTCACCCTTTTTCAGCATTCTTCCTTCTATACCACCAATCGCAGCACGTATGTACGTACTTTTGCTTCCCATTGTACGCTCAATATGTATACCACCCGCAAAAGTTACATACGCTCTGCAACCACTTTTCACTTTTCCAAAACAAAGCATACTACCTTCTTCCGCTAAAATGGGACGCCATAACGGGATACGTTCTCCATTCAATAACGGTTCCATATCTGCTCCGCCAATCGCAAGTAAAGTCGTTTTCTTTATTAACAATTTAGGTCCCATAATCGTCATTTCGAGTCCCGCTTCATTCTCTTCATTACCAACTAACATATTGATCATCCGAAGTGCACTTTGATCCATCACCCCGCCAACTGGCACACCGTATTGTTGATAATGAGATCGCCCTAAATCTTGGACTGTTGTAAACATTCCCGCATGCAAAACCTCTACATCCATTTTTTAGCCCCCTCAAGCGATACGTACTCTTCCTTCGTTATTGGAATAAATCGTAAATACATACCACTTTGAATATATGTTGGTATTTCTTCTTCCGGATTAAATAATGAAATAGGAGTTCGGCCGATAATATTCCATCCTCCTGGTGTTTCAAGCGGATATATACCTGTTTGATTTCCGCCAATACCTACTGAACCAGGAGAGATTTGTAACCGTGGTGTTTCTTTTCTAGGTGTTTCTAATTCTTTTGAAAGTCCTCCTAAATACGGGAACCCTGGTGTAAAACCTAGCATATATACAAAATATGTAGTTTCACTATGTATTCGAATCACATCTTCTACTTGTAAACCGTGATAATGCGCGACTTCTTCTAAATCAGGTCCATATTCTCCCCCGTAGCACACTGGTATAGAAATATGTTTCACATCCTGTTTTACTTCTTCTTTATAAGAATCACACAGCTCCTTTATATACTGGCGAACGTAATCATGTGACCTTTCACTTCTCTCATTTCCCTTCCATACTTCGTATACATTGTAGTAAACAGCTAATGAAGTAAACGACGGAACGCACTCTATCATTCCTGCAAACGGATGTTGCTGCAGTGCTTGAAATAACCGCTGTACTTTCTCATATATATCCCTCTTAATTTCTTCACCAAATGTAACAATAATTGCTTGATCCCCTAACGCAGAAAATTTCATCCTACTCCCTCTTTCTATGCCAAAAAGCCGAGTTCTTTCGAAATGCGATGCGCTGTTTCTTTCACCTTCGCAATAAAATATGAAATGTTACTTTCGTTGTACTCAATTGCTAATCCCGAAATACTAATGCCTGCTACAACCGTTCCATCGCTCGCGAAAATGGGTGCTGCTATCGCGGCTGTATGATTTTCTAACTCAGAATAACTAATGGTGTAGCCTTCCTTTTTTGCCATTTGCAACACTTCTAACAATTGTTTCTTATCCACGATTGTTCCATCTGCAAACTGTTTTAAATCCACTTCCTCTATGTATCTCCGTTTCTCTTCCTCAGAGAAATACGATAGTAAAATTCTTGGACATGCGCCAGCATAAAGCGGTGCTCTTCTTCCAACCGCCGTATACACGCGTACCGGCTGAACACCTTCCATTTTTTCAACATAAATTGCGTCATTTCCATCCTGAATTATTAAATTAACTGCCTGTCCTAAACTATCTCTAAGTTCTTTCATATAAGGAATTGCTATATTTCTTACTGATAATCGGTGTGAAACAAGTTGACCGAACCGTAAAAATACGACCCCTAAACGATATTTCCCCTTTTCGTTTTTTTGTAAAAACTCCATCTCTTCCAACGAACCAATTAAACGATAAACAGATGTCTTCGGCATATTTGTAAGCTGAACCATCTCAGTTAAACTTAGCTCTTCATGCTCATAAAACAACTCTAAAATATCCATTGTCTTAACTGCCGTTTTATTTATACTCATTCTATCTCCCTTTCGTTCCGAATTACGGAACTTAAATTCCGTTTTTCGAAACAAACATATAATTTAAAATTATAAAATATTCTTTCAATTCAATCAATAGATTTTAAGCAAATAAAAAAGTATGGAAGAATATCTCTCCCATACTTCACCACACTTTATAACGCTCTTACTTGTTCCAACGGCCAGAAAACAGCTTGTCCTTTTCCGACAATTTCATCTTCTGAAATAAAGCCAAACATGCGACCATCCTTAGAAACTTCACGATTATCCCCTAAAACAAATACTTGGCCTTCTGGCACTTTCGTTTTCCCAGTGATTTGTTCTAACGTAAAGTCTGGAGTTAATACACGGCCTACTGCTTTTTCTTTAAACTGTTTTAAATATGGTTCTTCCATCGCTTTTCCGTTTACATATAAAACATCATTTTTATACTCAACTGTATCGCCTGGCAAACCAATTACTCGTTTTACTAAATCGTATCCTTCTTTCCCGTGGAAGACGATAATATCAAAGCGATCTAATCCACTTATACTATAACCAATCTTATTCACGAGAACTCTTTCGTTATTTTTTAAAGTGGGCATCATTGATTCACCTTGTACTAAAGAAGGTGTAAATAAAACACCGCGAATAATAGCAATTAATACAAGGGTAAAACCTATCGTTTTAGCCCAAGAGAATAATTCTTTCTTCGTATTTTCCTTCATCGTTTCTCCTCTTTCTTAAGCACTTATTTTATTATTTCAACTAATTCTTGTACTAAATTAGGATCTATTTCAGAAAAACATGATTTTCCTTCTCTTACCGCTGTACCGACATGCGCCTGCGTGATTCCAGTTTCATCTAGCAATCGCTTTATATTTTCTTTCGTCACGCCAGCTCCAGCTACAAGCTGAATTTGACCCTCACTTACCTTTTGCATTTCTGTAAGCACCGGAATATTCTCTACTATATTTCCTTGTCCACCTGAAGTTAAAACGTGAGTCACTTTATGAAACTTCTTTAAAGTGCTCATCGCTTCTACTGGATTTTTTATATCATCTATCGCACGGTGGTACGTTACATTTATTCCATCTACAACAGATAGTAAATCCGCTAATTTCTCTTCATCCACTTCATTTCGTTCGTTTAATACGCCTAATACTACCCCAGCTGCTCCTAACTTCTGTGCAACTATAATATCTTCTTTCATCATTTCAATTTCTTCTTCCGTATATGTAAAAGACTTCGCATGCGGACGAATCATAACATGAATTGGTATACTTACCACTTCTACCGCTTTTTTTATAAAAGCATAACTCGGTGTTAAACCACCTTCTGTATAAGATGAAATTAATTCAATCCGCTTCCCGCCAGCACTTTCAATTCGTTTTACATCTTCTAAACATGTTGCAATAACCTCTAGCATGAGATGACCTCTTTTCGTGCTTTTTTCTTATTATAACATTAGTAAAAATAAGAAGCCTAGCTTTCTCCTTTAAAACTTAAAAAAGAAGAATGAAAAGAAAGATTTTTTATTGGCAACGATTATTGGTAACATCCTATTATTCATGTACACTCCTACCATAATGAAAAAAGCCCTTCATTTTGACGGATTTTTCTAATTTCAAGCTTTTCTTTCCTCAGTTTTCATATCAATGCCTAATTGATCTTCCAATAACTTTACACCTTTCTTTGTAAGATGGACAGCTCGGTTCTTATCCGTTTTCGTAATCCATCCCTGTTCAAAAAGCAGTTTTGCAATTGCAGACCCTAACCAACCAGAAATATGGTAACGCCGTTCACTCCAATCAAGGCAAGGTTTTGCAAATACCCTCCTTTTTGTATCTGCCTCATCAACATTTATTCCAAAATTCAGAAACCATTTCTTACCTTGTTCCGTTACAATGTATTCTCCATCCTCTAAAATTATAAATTGCCTATCTAGTAATTTTTCAGTTATCTCTACACCGAGTTTGCCTGCAAGATGATCATAACAAGTTCGAGCATAACGAATTTGTTTTAGTTGGCTTGATTGTTTTAAAGAGCGAACTTGAACTGTTGGTGCAATTGTCCCTAACTTTTCAAGCACTTCTGCAACTTCTTGATTAGCAAGTCGATAGTAACGATGTCTACCATGTTGTTCAACTGTAAGTAAATTCCCTTCTACTAATTTAGAAAGATGCGAACTAATTGTTGGATGTGACACTTTTGCCATATAAGCCAATTCACTAGCAGGTAGTGCCTGATTATTCATTAGACAATCTAAGATGATTGCTCTTGTAGGTTCAGCAATTAGTTTAGCTATATATGAGATATTCGGATATACATTCATATTTCGATGATACCCTAACTATTAAATTGATACAATTATTTTAAGTTTAATAGTAAAGGAGAATGTATTATGAATGCAATTGATCTTAGTATATTAAATTTAAAAGAAACGAGAAGGCGCTCAGAAAAATTATGGAATTCTCTTCCCGATAATTTTCTTAATTGGAAGCCTGATCCTGAGGCTATGTCCTTTGGTGAAATGATTCGTCACGTATGGAGCTCAACTTTTTACTATCATATGATTATAAAAAACAACGGTTCAATAAACGACATACGTACCCCGTATGATGACGAGCCAATTACTTGTGTAAAAAAAGAAATTGAATTGGCACAATCACACTTTACTGACTTCATAGAATATGTTCAATCAATAAGCATAGCCGAGCTAGATTCAAGACTTATTGATCGAAGCGATGTTGGCTATCAACGATATTTAGGTGATATGCTATTACGAATTGCCTATCATGATGCGGTCCATGCGGGTCAATTTTTACAATATTTGCGAATGGTTAACTTGGAAAGACCTTTAATTTGGGATTAAATACGAAAAATGTTTATACAGCCTCCAAACTGGCATTACAATAAGAATTTTTCAACAAGAAACAATCACAACACCATGATAATCATTTATATTAAAAACCTACATCTCCATTAAGTACTTCATACACATAAAAAGCACGGGTTTGATTACTAATCAAACCCGTGCTTTCAAAACAACTATAATATCCATAAACAATAAAATGTAAACTTCAAAAATCACGACCGAAACGCCGCATCCGCCAGCATAGACAATGTTGCATCATCCATCGGTGGATTATGCAGTCCTGCTCTGACGTTTAAATAGTAACGATGGAGCGGATTTTTTTCTGATAAACTTTTTGCTCCTACGATGCGCATTGATTTATCCACTATGGATATCGCCGCATTTGTTACGGCGTATTTCACTGCCGCTAATTCTGCTTGCAGTGACAGTTTATCTTCTGCCTCATCGTATTTTTTCGCAATTTGATATAAAAAGACGCGAGCTTGCATAAGCTCGAGTTCTAATTCTCCAACTAATCTTCTAACATTCGGTAATAAACTAATAGAATGGTTTAAACTATTTGGTTTGTATGATCCCGCAAACTGAACTGCATAATTTCTTGCTGATTGTGCAATTCCTAAATAACATGCTGGTATATGTAGCAACCAGCCAATACCCTTTTGTTTCACTTTCCCGCCTTTTACATCCGTAAAAAAGCGGTTGTCTATCTCTACATTTTGTAAGACAAGGTCGTGGCTAGCAGTCCCTCGCATTGCAACGCTATCCCACGTTTCTTCAATAGATACACCGAGTGTATTTCTTGGAATAACAAACTCACCAACTTCTTCACGGCCTTCCATACTTGCTGAAATAATAAAATAATCAAGTACTGGCGCCATCGTTGTAAAATTTTTTCTTCCATTTATAACCCACTTCTCGCCTTGTTGAACCGCTATTGTTTCTGGTTTGCCGCCACGCGTCGGACTCCCTGTTTTCGGTTCTGTTGCTGCCCTGTTAAAGAGCGCACCATTACGTACTTCTTCGCAAAACCATTTGAACATCTCATCATTCCAAGAGCGATTTTCCGCTAGCTCCTTCACAATGCCAAGATGCCAGCCAATCGATAATGCAGTAGCTCCACAGCCTTCCGCGATTTTCTCTTGAAATAAAACGAAGTCATATAAAGAAATGGCACTACCACCAAATTCCTTCGGTAACGTTAATTTCGTATATCCGATATCTTTCAAATCATTTATATTTTCATACGGAAATGATCCTAATTCACTTAGCTGATGCTCCCTTTCCATGAACTTCGGAATCAATTTATTTATTTTCTCAATAATTAAAGACTGTTCTTCTGTTTCAACAAATGAGAGTGCCATACTATAATCTCCTTTATCCCGCTATTTGCGAGCAGTAAAACTCCCACCTAAAAATTTAGGTGAAGCAAAGGAAGTTAGATGGGAGATCAACTGCCCGTAAACGCCCGATTGGTTCAACTAATAATCAGTGAGAAACCCACCCACTGATTAAAGTTTCACTTTATGCTCGATTCATAAACCGTTCATTTTGTCATTATGATTATATGAAGCTACCTCTCTATTGTTTCACTATTCCGATAAAAATACAATGTTTTTGACTAATAAGAAAAGTTCCTATTTAAGGATAGATCCTTTTCTTATATTAGTCCCCCTTCAATGCTTTTAATGGCAAAGAGGTTACATATCCAATATACGAGAATAATTCTTTAAAGAAGAATGGTATTTCTGTATCTAACGTTTTATATGCTGATGTCGGCGTTGGTGAAGCATACGCTTCAATATTAATATGTTTTGCGATTCTCATTGCGCGTTTCATATGAAGTGGATCACTTACAATCGTGTATGTTTGTATGCCGTTCTCTATTCCAACTTGCTTCGCATTTTTTAAATTTTCTTCAGTGAAAAGGGATTTAGTTTCAATTAAAATATCTTCCTCTTTTACACCTTGTTTCATTGCATATACTCTTGCAGTACGTGCTTCCTCAAGTTCTGCCTCGAACTTTGTACCACCTGTAAAAATAATCTTTTTAATATTTCCGTTCTTATATAAAGAAATCGCATGATTAATTCTTTCTTTAAATACAGGAGATGGTTTTCCGTTCCATGAAGCTGCTCCTAGTACGATACCAGCATCCGTTTTCACGTCATCATTTGCTTTAAAACGATAACTCCAAATATCGTAAGCTGCATAACTTACATATAAAATAGCAGAACAAATCATTAGTAAAAATACTTGAAAGATTCGTCTTTTCTTACTCTTCTTATTTTCTTTCATTTGTAATTGCCTCCGTACATCATCCATACTTCTATAAAAAACATTTATATCAAATCGTTTTGTTTGAGTTTATTTAAAAGAAGGAACTTTACTTGTTATTTATGTATAAAAGGGTTTTCATTTAAAATTGAGGATTATCAATTCATTTTCATTTGCGGTTTTCATTACATTTTTTAAATTCATAAGTTTATTACCATACAACTACATTGTAACGAATTTTTTCTCAGAAGGGAACGATGAAACAAAAGGAATTAAAATAAAGTAGCATTTTGTAAGAAAAAAGGTATATTTTTCATATCTCACGAACAATATACCTTTCAAAACACGAATTATAACTTTTCTTTATACAACTCTAATTTTTCTAACAATTGTTCTTTTACGCCTGGCCATTCACTCGAGATAATACTGTACACCACCGCATCTCTCACATAACCATTCGGTAATTTTCTTTCATTTCGAAGCACACCCTCTTTTACTGCGCCTAACCGTTCAATTGCTCGTTGTGCTTTTTCATTTCTTGCATCCGTCTTAATTTGCACTCTCAGCATATGCAATTTTTCAAAAGCATACTGAAGAAGCATATACTTACACTCTGTATTTATACTCGTACGTTGCACACTCGGATGATACCACGTTTGCCCTAACTCAACTGTCTTATCTTCTACTGAAATATTATATAAACGTGTACTTCCTACAATCTTATTCGACTGTTGATCTACGACTATGAAAGGTATTTGAGTACCTCTTCCGTAACCCTTTATAGCTTTTTGAACGTATTGTTGCATATCTTGCACACTATCCATTTTAGAGATTAAATACGCCCAAATATCCCGATTTCCTTCTACAATCGAAAACAAAGTTTCGACATCAGTATTATCCATTAACCGCAACTTTGCTCTTTCGTGAATAATTTCCATTTTTAAGCCCCCTTTGTTGTTACTATATCATAAGAATCAAAAACGCATTATAAGAATAAAAAAATATAAAGAAAAGAATTCTTTTCAAATATATTCTTCTCGTATAAGGTAGGAAGACTCATCAGTAATCATTAAAAAAGAATTTTTTGATAATTTCCAATAAATTCTATATAATGATAAACGGGAGGGGATAAAAAATGCTAGATCAAATTACTTGGGGAACGCCAGGCAGCTTATTATGCTTAGGATTCTTTTTTGCAGGACTAGGAATCTTCTTAAGAAGCGTTACGTCATATACGAAAAATAAATAAGAATATCCCGCTTTTAAACAAAAGAAGCCCTCTTTTTACAGACGGCTTCTTTTGTTTAACTTTATCTTATTAAAACTTCAAAGCAACAAATAAGCAATCGGCGTAATAATAAGCAACGTTAAAATCGTTCTCTGCACATATAAAATAATGAGTTCAGATACTTTTAACGGAATATCTGTTGATAATATACAAGGAATGGAAGCGGAGAAAAACAAAATAGATGATACGGAAACAACTGCAATAACAAACTTTGTCACGAGTGGTGCACTTACTACTAATAATGACGGTAAAAACATTTCTGCAATGCCAACTGATGCGGCTTTAGCAGCTAAGTCTGCTTCTGGTAATTGTAATAGCCATGTAAACGGATAGAAAATATAACTAATCCAATCAAATGTTGGCGTGAACTTCGCTAAGACGATACCAATTAATCCTACTGACATAATGGATGGTAAAATTCCCATTGTCATAATAAATCCGTCTTTTAAATTCATTGCAATATTTTTCATAATGCTCGGTGCAGACTTTGATACTTCTAACGCATCTTCCCAAGCACGTTCTAACATTTTCTCTTTATAAACAGGCTCTGGGAACCCTTCTTCTGTTACATATGTATCTGGTTTTCTACTAAGGGGCGGGATTCTTACGGTGATAGCAGTCACGATGAATGTTACAACAAGTGTAGTCCAAAAATAAACATTCCATAAATGCATAATATCTAATGTTTTTGCGATGATGATCATAAATGTAGCGGATACTGTAGAAAATCCTGTAGCGATAATCGCCGCTTCTTTTGTCGTATACTTTCCTTCTTTATACACGCGATTCGTAATAAGGAGAGCAAGCGAATAACTTCCAACGAAGGACGCAACTGCATCAATCGCCGATCTCCCCGGCGTATTCCATAATGGCCTCATAATTGGACGACAAAATGTACCGATAAATTCAAGCAATCCATATCCGACTAATAACGCTAAAAACGCCGAGCCAATTGGAACGAGCAAACTTACTGATATGACTAGCTTCTCATATAAAAACGGTCCAACATCTGGCGCAAAGAACCAAGCTGGTCCTACTTTTAAACAATATAATATGCCAAAAACAACGCCAACTACTTTTAAAATAGAAAAACAAATGTCTACGATAGATGCATTCCATTTCTTCGTATAAAATGGATAAATCGCACCAATCGCCATAACAAATAATGCATAATAAGGTACTATGCCAGGAACCGAAGCCCTAATCCACGATACGATATGATCAATCATAATAGACGATGCACCATTTATCGTAACAGGAACGAAAAACATAAACACCCCAACGAGACTAGCAAGTATAAACCGAAGAATAATCCCCTTCTCTCGCCCTGTCTTAATTACATTACTCTTTAATTCAATTTCACTCAAAATTCGACACCTCCTATTATCTAAATATTCTGTATAATAATGTTGTATTCCTTCTTTCCATTTCTACTATTTAATCATATGAAAAAGCCTATTTTAAAATAGGCTTTTCTATTACCTCTCATAATCATCCACAAGCACTTGAATGATACGATAAGATTCTTCTGCTACTTTTTCATTACTATCCCTATTCGTATCATATGTAATTAACGCCTTCCAAAGTGCCCATCCTCTCGCTCTATTCCACGTTTCTTCATCCATGCGTAATACTTCTTTAAATACATTTCTACTATTTTCATCAAAAAACGTCCAAGCCATCGCTGCATCACAAGCAGGATCTCCTACACCTAAAATACCAAAATCAATTACAGCACAAAGTTTTCCATCTTTAACGAGTAAATTCCCCGGTGCTACATCTCCATGAATCCAAACTGGCTTACGGTCCCATATTGAACTAAGTGCTACATTCCAAAGGTGCTTTAATAATGCCTCGTCAAAAACATCATTATTATTTTCAATAGCAACTCTCGCCTCTTCATCATATACAGATATAAGTCCGCCTCGGTAAAAATTATGTGTTCCAGCTAAAGGTCCGTTACTCGCATTAATAGATTGCAATTCTACTAAAAAAGATCCTAAGTCCGCCGCAAATTCATTTAAATCCCGAACGTTTTGTTTCGTAACTGTTTCTCCCTCTATCCACTTATTAATAGACCAAGGCAATGGATACGCTTCAGACGGATTTCCTTTCGCAAGTGGGGTAGAAATCGGTAAAGAAAGCCCCTTATTTAATATAGGAAGCCAACTATTTTCTTTCTCTACTTGCGGTGCATATGCCACATCACTTGGCAATCTTACACTCATCTCATCCCCTAAGTGAAACGTCCTATTATCATGCCCACTAAACTTTACAGGTTTCACTTCTAAATGGGCCCATTCAGGAAACTGTTCCTGTATTAACTTTTCAACTAAACTTACGTTAATTGGATGCATTCACATTCTCCTTTTCTTTTGAAACTTACTAAGCCCATCCGTACTTCCAACATATTCAAAACTATTTTTCTTATAAAAATCATTCAACGTACGATTATGCCCCACGCAATCTAACTTCAAATACTCTTTATCACATTGCACATTCTCTTCTACCCACCGTAAAATCCATTCTCCTATTCCATTTCCCTTATACTTCCGTTTCACCGCAAATCTATGAATATATAATGAATTAGAAACTTCCTCTTTACCAAAAATATGTTCATCCCATTCATTTTGTTTAGGAGAAACTGTAACCGTACCAACTATTTCAGCTTCTTTCAGAACAACATATGTATATTTCTCTCTTATACATTCTAGTATTTCAGCCGTAGCTTCCTCTCCTAAAAGATACTGCCACTGATCCACTTCTTTATATTGTAGCCATTGTGCTACCTCTTTTAATAAAAGGATAATACTATCACTTTCATTTTCAGTAGCAATTCGAATTGCATATTCTTTACTTATATTTCTCTCCATATTGCCTTTCCCCTTTCAAATTGCTACCATACTGACAAACGAGTCCTTCCATCATTTTCATCTGTAATATATTCTACATAAAATCCTTGATTCACTGCGTTTTCATACATTAATTCAATCGATTTTTGATCTTTCGCATAAATTTGTATGTATTGAGCATCCACCGCTAATACAACTACCTCACACTTGCTTTCCTTAAACTCTTCGTATGTTTCAATATCTATCGCTATTTCTCCTTTAGGATATGCTTTTAAATCTGCAAAAATAAGATAATATATGTTGTCTTTAACTAACTTTTTCAACGCTAACCCTTCCACTACACTTGGTTCTTCTGGAAATAATGCCTCATCCAATTCACCACGTGCTATTAAGTAGGACTCCTCATCCCTCACTCGCCAATCAAATACAGTAATATCAATTGGCTTTAATACTTTCCAAAGTAAATTATCATATCCATCTAGAATATCTACTGTAATCCCTCTTTTCATATGTCTGCTCCTAGCTTATTTATTTTTGTTCTATACATTATATATGAAATGTAATTACTATATTTTGTCGATACATAAGTACATCATAAAAAAACCGCTCCACGACTAGCGAAACGGTTTCCTTCTGCTTATATTTAAATATTTCATTTAATTGTTGCACTACGTTTTAAAATATTTTTTAATATATGCACCACATCAGTCGTTCATTCTTAATGCTCACTTCGACTTTACAAAGTAATATAAAAACCATACTGCATGATTTTGTTCATCCGCAGCTATTCTCCGTAACAACCCTTTCAAATGTACATCCGATGTCTCATCTGAAATTTCCAAATAAAAATCTACTGTTTTTTGTTCATCTTGTATAGCGAACTCTAATCCTTGTAAATACGTATTTGGGCAGTCTTCAGTAATTTGTGGTTTTGGCTACCTACCAGTTAAGTTCATATAAATTTGTACAAAGTTGTGGAAATGCTTTATTTCATCATTACGAATTTCAAGAATTTGTTTTTGTTCTACTTGATTTGGAGCCATATTCGCTAATTTTGCATAGCAGCTTATAGCGCTATACTCTCCATTTATAGCTTTTTCAATATCACTAATTAACTTATCATTCTGCCTATACCAATCATAATAATTCGAATTATACATCATATCCCCCCATACTTTCGCTTAACATTTTATGCATTTAGAAATAGTAGGAGCCTGTGTATATAACGGGACGGCTTTAGATTGAAAGAAAAGTTTGAGAAAAGGGTCTATTTTGTAAAGGAATTGCTTATTCATAAAGTGAAACTATAATCAGTGGGGATTTTACTACACGGCAAATAGCGGATAAAATATCACTATTTTTTTGTACGCTGTTGCTATAAATTCGCGAATGAATCAGGTTTCCAACCAGATGTGGTGTTGAGATGCGAAGCTATTATGAATCCAGTCATATAACTAGGAGGTACCACTATGCCATCTTTATTTAAAACTATGGCCTTCCAGCTGAAAACCGAAAGACTTGAGCTTAGTATGTGGGAGGAATCCGATTCCGTTTGGCTGAGCAAATTAATTGGCGAACGTGGCGTGGACATTCCAGCCGTTGATTCCGTTCGTAATCGGCTTATTGAGATGCGCAAGAAGGCAGACGAAAATGGTATTTCCCTTCTCACTATTCGAAGGAGAGACGAAGGCGATTTCATTGGGTACTGTGGCTTAATTATCGGTCGTTCCACACTTGAAGAGCCGGAGATTGCATACGAGTTGTTCCGCAGCGCTCATGGTAAAGGTTATGCGACTGAGGCCGCATCTGTTGTACTGGACGCGGCGATTGCTACTGGGCGCCAAAGACTTTGGTCGACTGTAGGTGCTTGGAATATCGCTTCCCTCCGGGTACTAGAAAAGATAGGATTTAAGCGGCATCACAGTACGTGGGATGATGAACGTGGTGAGATTGTTTGGAACGTACGCGATCTTTAAAGATTTCGCCTTAATTCTAAACACTACACTTTTCAACAATCAAGCATTTACATTGAGAAAAAATCACAAACAAGCCGTTTCACTAATTAGTGAAACGGCTTGTTTTTAAGCGTTCAATTCTGTTTTATGCCCTTTTACTACACTACGTTTGAGTGCAGTTGCTAATATAGTAACCATACTTACTATACCAATCCAAACGAGTACAGTAACAGGTGTATTCCAGCTTAACCCTTTTCCGAAGAAGAAGATTTCTCTTAGGCCTTCAATCATAAATTTCATTGGTAACCATGAGTAAACCCAGTCTTGATAAAACGGAGACAACATCTCAGGTGCTAATGATAATAACGGTGCCCCGAAGAATAGTAATAAAGCGAATAAACCGATTCCTTTTAACCCAACTAATGATAGTACTGCAGATATCATTAAGAAGAAACTAAAAGAAGTAATGGATAAGAATAGAGCTGTATCCGTGAAGTTCGAAATATTTAACCCTACCATCCCATCTGCAATCCATGTAAGACCAAACCCAATTACAAGTGTCGCAATAGCTCCTGTTACGATTTGTTTTACTTTTAACAGAAAGTTTTCTTTTCTTGAGCTTACTGGCATTTTACTAATCGCAATAAAAATAATCGCTGCACTAGCTAAACTTGCAATCCATAACGGCTGGAATAATGATATTGGTGAGTTACCGTTCGCACTATTTTTGCCGACCTCATTCACATTTTTCACGTTCTTTACAATAGGTGTTACTAATTTCTCAGCTTGATTTGTTGTTACAGTAGCTCCTTTTGCTTTCAACCCTTCTAATATTTGTGTACGAACAGTATTGTTCATATTATCAACAATCGCCTGTAATATTTGCCCTGCCATAGTTGATGCAGCAGTATTCATTCCTTGATTAATATATATTTCTATCTCAGGTGAAGATGGCTGTGGTGTTCGTAACGACGCTTGTTTTGCGCTAAATTCTTTCGGGATGACTAATGCCGCGTAATACTCTTTATTGTTTAATCCCTTTTGAACGGCTTCTTTATTTTTTACTTCTACCCACTTCACTGCGGGTTCTTCCTCTGATTTCGCTGTTTTTTTCATGTTATCAACGATCGTTTGCCCCATATTCATTTTCGGTTGATTTGGAATTTCTACACCTTGATCCTCATTTACAATTGCAATTGGCAAGTTTTTCGGCTGCGGTTGAACAGTTGGAAATAGCGTTAATGAAAAAATAAAAACAACAAGTAGTACAATAACTGGTGATAAAAATAAAAGTTTATTTTTAAACATTTTCTTTTCTCCTCCCTTAATTTGATCTATAATAACCAACAACGTGTTGTTTATTTATATTTTGAATTATATGTTCGAGTTGAACCTTATACAATAATCAAAAATCGTGAATGTGTTGGTTATAAGACACATTTTCCAAATGTGTTGAGTAAAATTAAGGAGGGATATGCTTTGCGCGATAATAATTTAGATTTGCGTGTTGTTCGTACGAAAACTGCCATACGAAATGCATTGGTGGAGCTAATTGAAGAAAAAGGTTTTGACGCCATTACAGTGAAAGATATTACAACGAAAGCAAACATTAATCGCGGTACTTTCTATGCGCACTATCAAGATAAATTTGATTTAATGACAAAATGCCAAGAAGACATTATGTACGAGTTTTCTAACATTGCTAAACAGAAATTCCCGGAAGTTATTGCTGACCTTGGATCAAATCCTTCTCCAACAATGCCATTTATACTTATCACTTCTATTCTTGAATTTCTAAATGAAAATAGTGATTTTATGAGAGCTGTACTAAGTCCGAAAGGAGATTTATCTTTCCAAACAAAACTGAAAGACTTTATGTGGAAAACATTATTTGAAGATACGAATGGTCCTCTCATTAATAAGGAGAATTTACTTGTTCCAAGCGAATATTTAACTTCTTATATGGCATCTGCACATATAGGTGTCATCCAACAATGGTTAAATAATGGACAAAAAGAAACACCTGAGGAGATTGCTCGCTTTTTATCAACAATCGCAGTTCATGGACCTTTTTATGCTGCTGGCTTAAAGAAATAAGCCCGCTTGCTTAGTAATTTCTATTATTTTATTAATAACTTGAAATTTATGTTTCTGTAAAAAAAGCTGTTGAAAGGACTCCCCTTCAACAGCTTCTACATTATTAACGATATAAACGAACTGCACCTGCAGAATTATCATCTGCTTGTCCAACTACTTCAAATTTCAATCCAAATTTCGGTAATTTACGTCCTGCATCTGGGATTAAATCATTTATATACAATTTAGAGTCATCAAACTTCGTTACACCTGGTAATCCTTTGTAATCATATGTTCCGCGTGTTGGAGATACCACTTTCCATGCTGGCGTTTGGTTAAGGGAGAACGCAGCATCTGCGATTTGGAATCGTGTACTATTTTTAACAGTTGGTTTGCCGTTTAGTGTTCCAACAATTGCCTCTGGGTGAGAGTCAACAACTCCTAAGAAACCTTCACCTGGATGTAAACCAACCCAATTATCTGTAAAGCTAGAGTCTGCATACCATACTAGCAGACCTGTATTATATGGTACACCACTGCTATATTTTAACGCTTGATCAGCACCAGCATAGTTTCTCCACTCTAAATAGTAGTTATGCTTCTTCTTATCAAAACCGTCTGCTACAACAAAACCATTTAATTTAAATTTCGTTTCGCCTTCTGCATCATCAGAGAACACAACATTTCCATCTACAGTTAATGTAGCATTATCAAAAGTAAAACCGGTCGGCGCTAAACCACCATCTGTAATGTATTCGAATACTAATTTTACTTTTTGACCTTTAAATTTGCTTAAGTCATAAGACTTATCTACCCATTTACCATCTGTTGTGTCTAGACCATTTTTCACATTTTTTTCACCAATTCGATCCACTAACGTTTTCGTACCATCTTCTTTCACTGCATGTACTTCAAGGAAGTCATAATCCGTTTCAATTTCATACATTGATTTATAATCAAACCTCGCATTTGTTGCATTTGTTAAATCAAACACTGGCGTTTCTAATGTTGTATGAAGGTTATCACCTTTTGTACTATAGTAGTACTTCTTACCGAATGCAGGCTGAATACCTTTTACCTCTTTATCTGGTAAGTTAACACGAATCAGACCAGGACGATTTGATTTCGTTACACTTTGATCTAAATACGTCGCATAGCCAATACCACGATTTAATTTATTATAGTCAACCTCTACAATATTGGCCCAGTTTCCACCCATGTTCTTTTGAAAGAACTCTTTGTTTTGCGGAGAGAAACTCGGTGGCGTTGTTCCTGCAATTTTACCAGCCCAGCTACCGCCACTCATAACAGACCAGGAGTTAATTGGCTCACCTGCTCCTGTGTACTTCGTATCATACTCATCTGGAAGACCTAAATCATGACCAAATTCATGTGCGAATACACCAACCGCTCCGTCTTCTGGCTCAATTGTGTAGTCGTATGCTGCCATCTTACCGCCCCAGTTATCAACTTTTGCTTTTGTTCCTTCAATTGGATATGGTGTTCCAAGGTGCCAACGATGTGACCAAATTGCATCATCACCTAGTCTACCACCGCCCCCATCTTGCCCAACTCCAGCGTGAATGACCATTAAGTGATCAATCAGACCATCTGGTTCATTTTTATTGCCATCACCATTATTGTCATATTGATCGTATTCGTCAAATTCAGATAAATCAATACCACTTTCTACAGCCGCATTTAATGCCTCTTTTACAAAATCACGAGGTCCTTTTGGTCCCATATTATCATGACCGCCATCTCCTGCATCTGCGCCATAATCTGCCGCATTACCAGGAACTGTCAACCACTTTGTTACTGTGCCATCTACTGTATAACTACCACCAGATTGCTCTTCATAATATTGTTTAAATGTTGGTACTTTTGAACCATCAAAGAGTGTAAATGGCTCATTACCAAATAACATTTTTTGATAATGTTCTGGATTAAAATCATTTGAATACATATAACCTGGTACTTGATCAATATTGTTATGCTTAAAGTCCGCAAACTCTACTAGCAATACGAGAACTTTATCTTTACGAACATCACCGTTATATTGTTTTTGCTTCGCTGAAGTAGTTGGTACTTGGCCGTTTAATCCCCCTTTAACCGGCTCTTGTCCCGCTACTGGACCACTAGCAGGTTGATCTGCTTTTTCTTTCTCATCTGCTTTTGCATCTTTAACTTTTTTCAAAAAGTCAGCCGCTTCTCTCGTAACACTATCCCCCGCTGCTGGTTCTTTTCCCGCATTTTCTCCTTTTTTCTTCTCTACGTATTTTTCAACAGCTTTTAATGTGTCTTCTTTCGACGTAGATTCATTAATTACACCGCGTTTCTTGAGCGCATCTGCTAAACGCTCCTCTTGAATTAAATTTTCATCAATCGGACTTAAAGTTCCTCCATTAGACGGCGTTGCCGCATAAACAGATTGACCCCCATACCCAAATGTGCAACTAAGCACAGCTGCCGCCGCAAGCGTAGACAGCACTTTAAAAGGTTTTTTCTTCATCCCTATTCCTCCCCAATATTAAATACGATACAACGTTTATATATTACGGAAAATTCAGAAAATTATCAATGCATTGTCTGAATTTGTAATATTTTTGAAAAAATCCTTTGTTTTAGATGAACATACATTCTGATTCATCAATATTTCAGAAAATATTGACGAAAGTTGATAAAACTATTAAAATCATAAAGAAATCGTCCACTATATTTAGTGGACGATTTCTTTATTTATCTAAAATACAACTACAACACTTCAATATATCCTTCTGTTCCATGTACCCGAATTCGTTGCCCGTCTTTTATTAGTTTCGTAGCGTTCTCTACTCCAACAACTGCTGGCAGGCCATACTCACGTGCAATCACTGCTCCGTGCGTCATAAGCCCGCCGACTTCAGTGACTAACCCTTTTATAGAAACAAACAAAGGTGTCCACCCAGGATCGGTAAATGCCGTAACTAATATATCTCCATCTTCCAAATTCGCGTCTTCCATGTTTAAAATAACGCGTGCTCTCCCCTCAACCACTCCAGAAGAAACAGGCAAACCTACAATTGCTTCAGCTGGGAGATTTTCGCGTTTGTACTTACCTGTAATGATTTCTCCATCAGACGTGATAACACGCGGAGGTGTTAGTTTTTCATATAATTTGTACGCATTTTTTTGTTTATGAATAATCTTGTAATCTAGTTTATTTGTGCGAACGACTTCGTGAAGTTCTTCAAAAGTTAGATAGTATATATCTTCTATTTCATCCAGAACATTATTTTGCACAAGTTTCTCTGCTTCTTTCAGTAATGCCTGCTTATATATGAAATAACGATGAATCATGCCGTATTTCGGATATTCACGATAACCGATGAAATTGCGGATGTTACGAATCATTCTCTTCGTCTCTTCTACTTTTTGTTCCCCATCCGGCAAGTGCTGCAATCGCTCTAACAACTCTTTTTCTTTTTTCAAAGCTTCCTGCAGCCCTTCTTCAAACTTCCGCTTACTAGCACCATATTCAAAGTCTCTTATATGATTTAAAATCATCGGTATAATTGTAGCTGGCTGTTCACTCCAGCGCGTTTTCGTAATGTCGATTTCTCCGCTGCATCTCATTCCATATTTATTTAGAAAAGCATCGATTGCATCCCGAACTTTTTCCCCGCCTTTAAACTGAATTAATTCATCTAAAAAGCTGTCATCTTCTACATGCTGTAAATACGCAATGACTTCCGGATACGGCCGAATCACATCTGCCACATCCAATAACGCTAGCCCCATTTCTGACGTAATATTATGTTGTACAGATTGTGAAAGTACATCTGCTGCATTTTTTTCTCCTAGCCACTGCTCCATCTTTTCATTAATCCATGATGAAGCATTCATACCTGCCATAATAATAGCTATACTTTGCGAGTTAAATAATACTTTCTTTAATTGCTGAATGTCTTCTAAAATAAAATCAAGTACATCCACCCCTGATTTCGTTTGCATGTTTCGTTTTAATTCTTCTATTGATAATTCACTATTCTTTATTAAATTCGTAACGATTTCCGGATCGTTTTCAGGTTGTTGTTGCGAACTTGCAGGTGGCACATTTTTACTAAGATCCTTTTCTTTTTCATCATCCGATAACAATTTAATAAAATTCTCTCGCTCAATTACAGTCGTTAATGCATCTCGTATGAGCGGATCCGATTTACCTAAAGTGTTTATTAAGTAATCTCTGCTAGCAGGTGAAGCTAGTCTTTGCGTAGCATCAACAAATAGTCTTCCTCCGGCTTTACACATAGGTGCACTAGTCGTTAACAGGAAAAAAGATAAACCTAATGGTTTCATCGCATCGGTCATCATTTGTTGGTGACCAACTGATATATACACGTGATTTTCCCCATCATTTACTTCTGGAATTGGATATAAAGTCGTAATCGGTCTGCTTTGGACTATATAAATTGTATCATCAACTAAGCACCATTCAATATCTTGCGGACAACCAAAATAAGCTTCGATTTGTCTTCCGATGCGTGCTAGTTGTAAAATCTGTTGTTCAGTAAGTGTTTGAAATTTTTGCTGATTAGGAGCAATTTTCTTTCTCTCTGTTCCGCCTTCTTTTCGTCCATAGATGGCTAATTTTTTCGTTGCGATGACCTTTTCGACGATTTCGTCTTCTTTTACCTTATAATTATCGGCAGAAACCAATCCAGATACTAGCGCCTCGCCAAGTCCAAAGCTGGCATCGATTGACAACACCTTCCTATTCGAAGTAATCGGATCCGCAGTAAATAAAATCCCTGAAGCCTCAGGGAAAACCATTTTTTGAATGACAACACATATAGAAACTTGATTATGATCAAAACCGTTTTGCATTCGGTATATAACCGCCCGATCTGTAAACAAAGAAGCCCAGCATTTTTTAATATGCTGCAAAATGTTTTCTTTTCCAATAACATTTAAATACGTATCTTGTTGACCAGCAAACGAGGCATACGGTAAATCTTCAGCAGTAGCACTCGAACGCACTGCATATGCATGTTCATCGCCAAAGTGCGAGAGATAATGAGCTACTGATTCCACTACATCAACTGGAATTTCCACCGCCATAATGACTTCTCTAATCTGCTTACTAATTTCACCAATTCGATCTCGTTCCTCAATTTTTAGCATTGCTAATTGATTCAATAAAGTTTGAAACGCTCCATTTTTTCCGATGACCTGTTCATACCCTACCGTTGTAACACAAAACCCTTCTGGCACTTGTATCCCTTGAATATTGGATAACTCCCCTAAATTCAATCCTTTTCCACCAACGAGAAAAAGCTGCGTTTTTTCTATTTCCTGAAAATCGAGAACGAAAGAACTCATTTGGCACCTCTCCTTACTATTCATGTGTTCTTGATTGTAACAGTAGTAAATGAGAAGAAACAGTCTATTTCGAACGTAAATTACATGATATAATTAAGTTAGGAAGAGATTATCACTTCTATTTCCCCTCTAATTCACTTCAATTACATCACCAAACTTAAACATTCTTTTATTATGAAAAGCAATCATTAGACATAATGGATTTCTATCGAACTTTGTTATGTATTTTTTATATAAATCCATATTGTAATATCTTTATAAATCTTTTATTAAGCCATAAATTCGCCTCAAAAAATAGTAGAATCTGTGACTTTAAAAGCAATATTTTTTGTTTGCACTTTATATAAATTGATATGAATCCTTCTTAATTCTAGGACTAAATTATTGTTTTTAATCCCACATTAATTCTTTTCTCAAATTCGCCAAAATGAATTTTCAAGATTAGGGAACTATAATGTCGTATTAAAATATATTAAGGGGGAGAAAAATTGGACAATGAAATGAATTACGGAAGCGATTACAAGTTTATTCCAGCAACTTCAATTGAAAGTGGTCACGGCATCGAAGTATTACGTGATTTATTTTGTTACACGATTCAAATCGTCAATATATGCTTTGTTGGAAATCCTAAGACCAATGATTTTGTTTTAGTTGATGCTGGAATGCCTAAATGTGCAAATGAAATTATCTCTATCGCTGAGGATCGATTTGGTACCAATAGTCGCCCAAAAGTAATTATTTTAACTCACGGCCATTTTGATCATGTTGGGGGAATAATTGAACTCATCAAGTATTGGGATGTTCCCGTCTATGCACATCAAATGGAGCTACCGTTCCTGACTGGACAACAAAGCTATCCAGAACCAGACCCTACAGTTGAAGGTGGTATGGTAGCGAAAATGTCTCCTCTGTTCCCAAACGAACCAATTGACTTAGGAAATAACGTAAAAGCGCTACCTACCGATGGAAGTGTTCCCCATATGCCAGAGTTTAGATGGATTCATACACCAGGACATACTCCAGGGCATATTTCATTATTCCGAGAAAAAGACCGAACTTTAATTGCTGGGGACGCTTTTGTTACAGTGAAACAGGAGTATCTATATAAAGTCATAACTCAAGAACAGGAAATAAGCGGTCCGCCTCGCTATTTAACAACAGACTGGAAAGCCGCTAAAGAGTCCGTTATTAAGCTAGAGAAGTTAAAGCCTTTAACCACTGTTACTGGACATGGCATACCGATGTCAGGTGAATTGCTATCAACAAGCCTCAAAACACTCGTTCAAGAATTTGATAAAATTGCTGTACCTGATTACGGAAAATATATAGATAAAAAGATGCATTAAACGCGGAAATACTTTGTTTATTTTTATATTAACGAATCAGAATATGATACAAAATCAAAACACCAAAAAATATTAAGTTTAATATGAAAAAAACTGTACTTAGGCAACCTCTCTATTATAAGAATGGAACTATCCTTTGTGAATAAAGCTCGATATTCCGCAAATACTATCCATAGTATAAGCCTGCTTCTTACCCAGGTTGTACCTCTTACCATTAAAGGGTGATTAAAACGGGTTACGCTATATAAAAGCATAATCCGTTTTTAATGAAATATTGTATTCCATATACATTTAAACAATGGAGGAAAATAATGAAACATATTGTTGCCTTATTAATTAAGTACACAGCGATAACTGCAGTATTGCTAATCATGCTCAGTATCTTTCAAGGCATTTCAATTCCTAAAGTATTATTAATTTCTCTTTTCCTTACGGGAACTGCCTATTTAATCGGAGATCTCTTCATTTTACCTAAATACGGAAATGCGATTGCTACAATGGCAGATTTCGGTTTAAGCTTCTTTGGAATTTGGTTATTAACATCCTTGTTTACTAATTTAGATGCTACTCATAATATTGGATTTTCTTCATTTTTAGCTGCTTTAATTATTGGCGGAATAGAAGTTTTCTTCCATATTTATATGCAGAAGTTAGTACTGCGTAATGACAATGAATTAAGAGAACATAATCATATTCACCATGATAAATACGCTATGGAGATATCAGATGAATATATGGATTCTTCCACAATAAATAAGTCCAAGCTTGAGGATACACCTAAAAAATAAAAAAGTGGCCAACGCCACTTTTTTATTTTTGTTTATTACGCTTGGTCAGAATTTCTTACATGTAATGGAGGTGGAACTACCCATCCCTTTTTCTTACTTAAACGTAGCAGAGTTACACCTGCCTGCGCTTTTTTCATATGAAATTGTCCGAATAGCATACCTACATCTTCTCGAAGGCATTTTCCCATTACTTGACTACATGTCACAAGTCCAGCTGCTAATCCTGTAGAAACAGCTGCAGCAATTTCAACATCATTAATACGTGCTCCAGGAGGAATGTCTTCGATAGATGCAACTGGTCGTTCTGGAGGAGCAGGCGGTAAAGCGACCCCATTAATCTTTAAAAGAGCTTTTAATTCTTCTATTTCCGAATTCATATCATTTTCAATTAAGCCTTCTAAAAACTTCTTCAAATCTTCATCACCTGTGTGATTCATAAACACTTGATGGCTTGCAATTGCACCCTGTGCAGCAAGAAGATA
Source organism: Bacillus sp. LH1 (assembly GCF_057924895.1). Classification (NCBI taxonomy): domain Bacteria; kingdom Bacillati; phylum Bacillota; class Bacilli; order Caryophanales; family Bacillaceae; genus Bacillus; species Bacillus sp. LH1. Next base: position 2,994,096 of record NZ_CM175007.1, read on the forward strand.
ACTCCAAATGTCAAATACTTCTCCGTAATGTAAAGGTTCATTTTGAGGATTTCCACTTAATATACCCATTTTTAAATTCCTACCTTTCGAAAATATCATAATAAATATTGATTTCAATATTGAAATCAAATTTTTAAGTATGCTTTTTCCTGCAAAAGATTTTCTACTATGCATGGAAAACACCTTTCCAACACTGCGTGTTTATTGTTTAGGAAAGTAGTTTACAAATTAAATACTCAAAGATTATGAAAGAAGATTATCAATAATCTTTGAGCGAGAATCTGTTTAATATAAGGTTTTTTATTTTTATGAATACACAAAAGAAATTGATTTACATATTTGCTATATTTTAAGCCAATTTACTTAGCGGTTAGCTCTACCACCAAGTTGTTGTTCTGCCATTGCTACTAAACGTTTTGTAATTTCACCACCAACAGATCCGTTTGAACGAGCTGTTGTATCTGCACCAAGTTGTACACCAAACTCTTGTGCAATTTCATATTTCATTTGATCAAGAGCTTGTTCAGCGCCTCGAACTAATACTTCATTACGACTTCCACTATTATTTTTTCCCATATTGTTTCACCTCCGATGTTTTTAATATGCTACAAATTATGAAATAATAATTATCCTTTTTATGGAAATTAAATTATGAATAAAAATTGATTTTTTTCTTAAAGTAGGGCAAAACATATAAGAAAGAATAACTGATATAACATACTTTCATAACAACACTATGTATACTTTCTAATTCCCTTCAGTAAACAAAAGAAAGATTTCTATTTCACCAAGAGATTAAATAAAATTATGTTTTGAGACATAATCCAAAAGGAGATATGAGATGAAAGCTGTAACCTATCAAGGACCAAACCAAGTACAGGTTAAACAAGTGGATGATGCAAAATTAGAGAAAAAAGATGATATTATTGTAAAAATTACTTCAACCGCTATTTGCGGTTCTGATTTACATTTATATCAAGGCAACATGCCCTTACCTCAAGGATACATTATCGGCCATGAACCAATGGGAATCGTTGAAGAAGTCGGGCCAGATGTCACTAAAGTGAAAAAAGGCGATCGTGTTGTCATCCCATTCAACGTTTCTTGTGGACATTGTTTCTATTGCCAACATGAAATGGAAAGTCAATGTGATAACTCAAACCCTCATTACGATTCTGGTGGATACTTTGGTTATACAGAGAAATTTGGTAATCATCCGGGCGGACAAGCAGAATATTTAAAAGTTCCTTTTGGAAATTTCACTCCATTTGTTATACCGGAATCATGCGAACTTGAAGATGAATCCCTACTATTTCTATCAGATGTTTTACCAACAGCCTATTGGAGTGTAATAAACGCAGGCGTTAAGCCAGGTGATACTGTTATCGTCCTTGGTTGTGGACCTGTTGGATTAATGACACAAAAATTCGCTTGGATGCAAGGTGCTAAACGTGTAATTGCAGTGGATTACTTAGATTATCGGATGAATTATGCAAAAAAGATTAACAATGTTGAGGTATTTGAGTTTACAAAATTCCCCGATATGGGAGAACATTTAAAGGAAATTACACGTGGCGGTGCTGATGTAGTTATTGATTGTGTGGGGATGGATGGAAAAAAATCGCCTCTAGAATTTCTGGAACAAAAATTAAAATTACAAGGTGGAACTCTCGGTCCTATTCAAATCGCTACGAAAGCCGTAAGAAAATATGGAACGGTTCAAATGACCGGCGTTTATGGTGGCAATTATAACGCCTTTCCACTCGGTGCATTTTGGGTTAGAAATATTAATCTTAAAATGGGACAAGCACCTGTCATTCATTTTATGCCGGAACTATTTGAAAAAATAACAAATAAAGAATTTGATCCAAAAGAGATTATTACACACAAAATTCCCCTTGAAGAAGCGAGTTATGGTTATCAGATTTTTAATAATCGTGAAGACGACTGTATAAAAGTCATTCTGAAGCCTTAAAGCTACAATTCATTATTCTTAATAAAAAGATAAGATTACATTTCGTAATCTTATCTTTTTTTATTAAATGCTAAGTATCTATCCCCTATTTTCATCTCACATCTAAAATAGTTATTTTCAAAAACTTTGCATTTTGAGGTAATAAATAATTGGTAAAAACATGAATTAAAGTATTAAGTAACCAAATAGCGGACACGATAACAATGTTAACTAACTTAAAAGAGGTGTACTTCATGTTTTATTATAAAGAAGAACTGATTAATATTATCAAGCCGGACAAGCCAGATCCAGCTGCCGCAAAAGTTTTACAAGAAATATTAGGTGGGCATTATGGCGAAATGCGTACAATGATGCAATACTTCTTCCAAAGCTCAAATTTTAGAGGGAAAGAGAAGCAATATCGTGATTTACTTCGAGGTGTTTTTTTAGAAGAAATAAGCCATGTAGAACTTGTACAACATACAATTAATCAACTATTAACTGGATCTGGTGAACCTACACCAGGAAATGCAGGTGTTGACACAGCACCACTTGATGAAGCGGTTAAACATGCCAATCCTCATCACTTTATTGTAGGTGCTCAAAGTTCATTGCCCGTTGATGCAGCTGGCAACCCATGGAATGGATCTTGGGTATATAGCCATGGGAATTTAATTAGCGATTTATTAGATAACGTAGTACTTGAATCTACAGGTGTACTTCAAAAAACTAGAATTTATGAAATGAGTTCCAATCAAACTTTTAGAGAAACACTTGCATTTTTAATTGTACGTGATAATGCACATCAAAATGCTTTCGCAAAGGCTTTAGAGACATTGGGTGTTGAATGGGGGAAACTCTTCCCTGTGCCGAACTATGATATTAATAAATACCCAGAGTGCAGAAAGTATGTAGACATGGGATTCCATAACGCACAATTTAATTTTAGCTTAGATCCAACAAGAATGGGAGAAATATTCCAAGGTGAATCACCAAGTAGAAACAAAGGAACATTAGCAGTAACGGACCCGCCAAAAGGTTTTCCTGTACCAGAACTTCCTGAAATGCCAAATGAGCATAGTCCCGGATTAAAAGATATGGATCTTTAAGATCATTATGGCCAACTATTGATTCATGGTTGGTCATAGTTATTTATAAAGATTCATGTAAACTTGTTGTTAACATGATAAGATGTTTTAATAAATCCTCTTTATTTAAAAGTGATGTTGATTATATTGCTGCTCCTCTTAATTTTGTTTCTATGAACTATTAAACGCCACTGTTACTTACTTATAATCTCCCTACCTCTATTCACATATAAAATCCCTATATTGTAAACAAAGAGGAGGGACTTGTCCCCCCTCTTCTTTTAATTTTTCTTTAAAAGAGTTGCTCCTGCAATCCCTGGGTGTGTCATTTCGAATGGATCTAGAATTAACTCTAAGTCCTCCTGTGACAATACACCATTTTTCACACAAAGTTCTCGAACAGATTGCCCTGTCGCGATTGCTTCTTTCGCAACGCGAGCTGCTGCTTCATAACCGATATGAGGGTTCACGGCTGTAATAATTCCTACACTTTTCTCAACATACTCTTTTAAGCGATCTTCATTCGCTTCAATTCCTTTTAAGCAATTATCTGTAAAGGCACGGAAACCGTTATTCATAATGCTAATTGATTGCAGTAAGTTGAAAACAAGTACTGGTTCCATCACGTTTAATTCTAATTGTCCTGCTTCTGAAGCAAGGCAAATTGTATGATCATTACCTATTACTTGGAACGCAATTTGATTAATAACTTCTGGCATAACAGGGTTTACTTTCCCTGGCATAATAGATGAACCTGGTTGACGAGCTGGTAACATAATTTCTGCTAAACCAACACGTGGACCTGATGCCATTAAGCGAAGGTCATTCGCAATTTTAGACATATTCATCATACATACTTTCAGTGCTGCAGATACTTCAGTATAAGCATCCGTATTTTGCGTGGCATCTACTAAATCTTCTGCACCAACAAGCGGTAATTCACTGATTGCAGCTAAATGTTTTACAACTGCTTCAATATATTCTGGATCTGCATTTAAGCCTGTACCAACTGCAGTTGCCCCCATATTTACTTCATATAAATGTTGACGCGATTGTTGAATTCGTTTCATATCACGTTCAAGTACGCGAGAGTATGCTTTAAATTCTTGTCCAAGACGGATTGGCACCGCATCTTGTAAATGTGTACGACCCATTTTAATAACATGGTCAAACTGTTCTGCTTTTAATTCAAATACATCATGCATATAACCCATCGTTTGTAATAAGCCTTCTAATGCATTTAATGTTGCGATATGAATCGCCGTTGGGAATGCATCGTTTGTTGATTGCGCCATGTTTACATGACTATTTGGACTAATATAATGATAGTCTCCCTTTTCCATCCCTAATAATTCAAGCGCACGATTGGCAATGACTTCATTTGCATTCATGTTCATTGAAGTACCCGCTCCGCCTTGGATTGGATCTACGATGAAATGATCATGCCATTTTCCATCAAGAATTTCTTGAGCAGCTTCTGCGATCGCGCCGCCCTTGTTCAATTCCAATCTTCCTACATCTGTATTCGCAAGCGCTGCTGCTTTTTTTACAATTGCGAACGCTCTAATTAAACTTTCATGAATTTTATACCCTGTAATCGGGAAATTTTCAACAGCGCGTAAAGTCTGAATTCCGTAATATGCCTCAATAGGTAATTCCTTTCCTCCCAAAAAATCATTCTCCACTCGCACGTTCTTGTTTGTCATTGCCATTTTAATTTCTCCCCCATATTAAATGTAAAACCTAAATAAATCATATGAAGTCATTACCAATCCTTATCAGATTTTATTGTTAAATCGTAGGCTAAAGGCTCTTCAATAATTTTTTTAATCTCTTCTAATTTATTAGTTTTCCCAAGCGCCCACATCAATTTTGCTATGATGGCTTCCGTATTCATATCTCCAGACAATATTACTTGATGTTGCGCCACTTTCCGTCCTACTTCATAGAGAAGTATGTCTTCTCCTTCTTCCAGGCATTGAGTAGTAATCACTACAGCAATCCCCATTTCAGTCAACTCTTGAATTTTCGAAAGCAAGTTCCTTCCTTCAAAAGGTAATCCACCGTTTCCAAAACTTTCAATAATAATCCCTTTATACAAATCTTTTAAACAATCAAATACCTCAGGCTTTGTACCTGGATACAATTTCATAAGAAAAACATCCGTACATAAATTAGTATTTATTGAAAGTTCACTATGTGAGGAAGTTGGCTTCCAATGATATTTCACTTCATCTTCATTTACCTCAGCAACATATGGATAATTCACACTTTCAAATGCATCATAACTTTTTGTTCGCATTTTAACTGCTCTCGTCCCAATAATCACCCTACTATCAAAAACAATAAACACACCGCCAACATCCTCACAGGCAAACCTAAGAGCATCAGCTACATTTTTTTTTGCGTCTGTCTTTTTAAAACTAATAGGTACTTGTGAACCTGTTAAAACAACTGGTTTTCTTAAACCTTGCAGCATATAAGATAACGCAGAAGATGTATAAGCTAACGTATCCGTTCCATGTGTAATCACAAACCCGTCATAGTCATCATAGTGATTAAAAACAGCATTAGCTATTTCTTTCCAGTGCTCAGGTTGCATATTGGTACTATCAATATTCATTAAGATTTTGCAATCTATTTCTAAGTTTCGAGAAGACTTCGAAAAATAATTCAATAATTCCTCAGCGGACAATCCTGGAACAAGCCCCTCATTCCCCTCCACAGATGCAATTGTCCCACCAGTTGCAAGTAATAAAATTTTCTTCATACACAACCCCTCCATAAAATAAACAACGATATAGCGTTCGCGTAATGCGTATTTATATTTATCATTATAGAACTTAATTTGAATTAATCAAGATTTTGTATTCAATACGCGTACTTTTTTCTATTCTTGATTCTTTTTCTATGTTATAATTAATTTAATAAAATTAGATGGGGTATGAGACGAATGCTGGAACGTTTATCTAAATTAAGAAAAAATCAAAAATGGTCCTTACAAGAGACAGCAGATCGACTTGGGATTGCGAAAAGCACCTATGCCGGGTATGAAAATGGTTATAGATTACCTTCATTACAATCTTTATCAAAAATAGCCGATTTATTTGATACATCTGTAGATTATATATTAGGCCGAATTGAACATTCACATCAAAACAAAGATGTAATTGATATTACAAGACTCCTAAACGATCCAGATCCAACACTTTTAATAGATGGAGAAGCACTGTCAACAGAAGAGATAATAGATTTTATTGCTTTTGTGAGAAGTAAACGAGAACTAAGTTCCAAGAGAATAGAAAATATTGAACCAACATGTAAAAGTTGATTCAATAAAAAACGAAGACACTGTACTCTTTAAACTTAGAAATACTTAGACAATTAATTTGCAAACGGTTTATATAATGAATTCTTAGCAGCTGGCCTCATTCGGGGACTTATACTTGGAAACAATCCCATTGGTTATATGATTCAATTATTTTTCATCATTTGTATAGTGGTAGCAGCTATTTTCGGAGGTTTCACATCCAATAAATCAATTATCATGAAACAAGGATTTCTCGCTATTTTAGCGTTACTTGCCCTTTTATCTGTCATATAGAACTAAAACTTTTCAATAAAGGAACTCACTTTTGAAGAATACGCCATTCTTTCTGTAGATTTATAAGAAAGAATGGCGTTTTTGTATGTCTATTTCTGTATCGAAAGAATTTGAAAGTATAACAGAATTTAAACAAGAATTAGCAAAGTATATAAAATACTATAATCATGAAAGAATCAAGGAAAAATAAAAGGAAATGAATCCAGTATTGTACTAGGCTCATTCCCTAGAGGCTACTTAATAAACCGACCTTTCTAACTTTCGGGGGCACAGTCTAGCTGAAGTGCTACAAGCAACGAATTTACTACTTTAAAGTTAAGTGTTTAACCTTGAAGTACTGAAATTCTTTTTTTCCAGACAAAACATACATTATATCTTGATGCTTTATTGTCCTCTTATAATTATGTGGTATCGGGAATTTGTTTCGTTGTTCTTTTATTATAATTATGATTACTATAAGTGATAAAGCTACAGGTATAAAAACGATTAACAAAGCATCTTACTATTTATGAAATTCTTTGTTAATCGTTTCTCTTCTCCCTAATCTCCTGCGAGACTATATTTTTTTTGTTAAAATTTCCCATATCTTATTTGATTTATTCTGTAACACCAGATTGGGTTACTTTTACATCAGCTGTTACACGAAAACGTAAATGTTTATAGGATTCTTCCCATTCTTGACTGTTCCATTTTCTTACGTGAGTTCTACCAAGCTTTCTAAGTCCTATAGGATCTGTGTCTTTTTTAATAAATCTCTTTATCAATGTAGTTGCTTTTTTTTCTATTTCTTTTTCCATAATTTTTTCTAATTTTTTTATTTCTTTAGGATTATCTAGATTTTTTGTTTTTGTAAATTCTTGAATTTCAGCTTTAACTTGAATATGAGCATTTATGAATGGATGCTTACTATTCCCCTCCATCTTATATTTTGTTCTAGCTTTTATATTCTCTATCGTGGCGTAAGTATTTGAGGAACCAGGTAGTTTGAATTGGTATGTACCTTGTTTAAAATTATCTGTCAACAATTTAAATACAAATAAATCTTTAGGGTTTACTTTATCAACCATTTTACATCTTTTAAAAAGTGCTATTCCATCTAACTCCAACACATTACCTTTTTTAGATATTATCGGTAAATATGAATCTCTCGCATCATCATTAAGTTGGTTTAAAAACATAAAAAAATTTGTTTTTGGCTGCGTTCCATTATCCATATTTTGCTCCAGTAAAGAGGATAGATAGGAAGCAATTTCTTTTTCTTCAGAATAATTCCCCTTTAATAGTGATTCCCCTTTTACATTTGTAATTGCTAAATAAATTGCATTTCCTACACTAGGATTTCGGTTCAAAGTCTCTAAAATTTCCTGCATTCCCTTATCAATTATTTTTTCATTAAATATAATAACACGCAATTGCCCCAACTCTAGAGGTCCAGAAGATTTTTCGGATGCTCTTGCAAGAACTTCTCTACCAGTCTGGCCTGATGCTGAATAGATTTTCGTTTCACCTTCCCCGCCTCCTTTATAAGCTGAAATCGCAAAGGTTCCTTTTAGCTTACCTTTTGCTTCGGTATCATATGCCGCAACTTGAACTAAGTCAATGTCATCCACAATTTTCGTTTTAGCACAACCTATTAAGAAGACACTTACTATAAGGAAAAGTATCCATCGCTTCATGTTTATCTCCTTAACTTTATTTTGGCGGTTTGAATTAGCCATAATATAGGTAGGTATACATATATATATACAAAGCCAATTTGACCTGTCCAAGTATTTAATAAGTTAATTTTATTACGGTTATTCAAGAAAAATGATAAAACAAAGATGAACAGGATGATAACTGGCAAAACATATTTTTGCTTTATTCCCAGTGCCTCTTTTATACCACGACTTACTCCCCATAATGTAAAGGAAACATTGGGTAATATAAAAAAAGCCCAAACAGAAACAATAATGTATTCAAACCGCTCTATAAAGGGAGATTGTATAATTTTAATCATGCTTAAATATGCCCATATCGCGCTCGCTAGTTGTTTTTCACTAAAAAACGCAAGAGTTAAAATCATAAGGTATGTGTAGACAATAGTCGTTACTAAATTTGCATAGTGCGCATATTTTTGAGACGTTCTTGCCTTTTTAATAAATGGGTAGTATAACAATAACATTTCAAATCCAAAAAAACTAAACATATTTCCTTTCATTCCTTTCATAATTTCTAGGAATGAATGCTGTGCAATTGGAAATAAATTTTGGAAATCTGCATACTGCAAAGGATAAAAAAATGTGAAGATTAGAATGCTTGGGATAACGATTCCAAAGAAGCCGATTCCAGCAACTACACGAAATCCTCCAGTCACAATGTAATAACATAGACCCAAAAAAGCCCCTGCTATAATCCAAGATGAAATGGAAGGAAACATCCAAACATGTACTACTTCGATATAGGTATGTAGTGTTGTTGCACCTAACAATACAATATAAGATAAAAAAATGAAGTTGAACAATCCACCAATCCATTTTCCAAGTACGTCTTGATTGATTGCAATGATATCTCCATTACCCTGATTTAAAATCTGATATATGATCCAAATCATAAGATTAACAGATATTCCAAAAAGCAGCGTGCTAATCCACGCATCATTTCCAACTAATTTTGCACTAATCCTTTCAAAACCAAGCATACCAACCCCCATCTGTATAGTAATAATTAAAAAAAACACCATATATGGAGAGACTTGATACTCAATTGGGATCTGTTTCATAATGCTCCTCCCTGTTAATTTCAATCATCAAAATCATTTCGTGATTTAATTTTATTTTTCTCTACCTCTTCTGGATTAAAACGAAAACGCTGTTTAGATCTTGAAAAAATAGGACGTCGAAACATCGCTGAGATCGGCAAACGGATAATGCTGTCTTTCCAATCTGTAGGGCGTGTAGGATAAAAAGGAAACAAATAAGGACGTCTTAATGATTCTGTACGTAATAAACGTGCTAAAAGCAAAGAGCTTGTTAAAACAATTCCTAATAAACCCAACAGGTGTGCAGATATTATAAAAGGAAAACGAATTACTCGAATTGTATTACCAATTCGATATATTGGTGCTGTAAATGAGCTAAGAGCTGAAAGTGCAACAATAATAATAAGTACATTACTTGTAAGACTTGCCTCTACAGATGCCTGTCCAATTACAATACCACCTACTATACCGACAGTTAGACCCACTTTAGTTGGTAAACGTGCCCCCGCTTCTCTCAGTAATTCAATCGTTATTTCTAAAAAAAGCGCTTCAATTAATGGAGGAAAAGGTACTTTACTTCTCGATATGATTAACGTTTCAAGAAGTTCTTTTGGAATAAGCTCGTAATGATATGTTAAGATTGCAACATATAATGGAGTCGTTAAGACAGAAAACATAAAAGCAAAAAGCCTTAATAGACGAAAAAAAGAGGCAATAATCCAAGGCATGGTGTAATCTTCTGTCGTAGAAAAAAAGTCAATTAATGTTGTTGGAAGAGTGATTGCATAAGGTGAGCCATCTACAAAAAGTGCAATTTTCCCTTCTGCCAATACAGCTGCTACACGGTCTGGTCGTTCTGTATTCAAAAATTGAGGAAATATAGAATTCGGGTTGTCTGCAATTAACTGCATCAAATACGTGCTATCCAAAACGTGGTCTGTTTTTATTAGACTCACCCTTTTTATAATTTCTTGTAGATTTTGATCATTTACAATTCCCTCAATATATACAATCGCAACGGTTGTGTTAGATAGAGAGCCTACTTTCAATTCCTTCATTTGTAAATAAGGTGTTGGAAGCTTTCTACGTACTAAATTTAAGTTTACATCTAAATCTTCAACAAACGCGATTTGTGGACCCACGATATTGTATTCAATTTCAGCTTTTGTAATATCTCTTTTTTCTTTCTTTGCCACATTGATTAACAAGCCATTTAATTTATCTGTATCGAACTGAATAAGTATATAGCCGTTTAAAATACTATCCTGAATATCTTCCATTTGATTTGTTATTTTTGAATTTTCAAAGGGTAAGACAGACCGAATATCTTGTAATGAATCGAAGCTCTTCTCTTTTATATAAGTTAAAACCTCTTCATGAAATATATTTACATCGATTAAGGTTCTAAAATATGAAATGACTATAGAGGATTTGTTTGAAGCGATCTCCAACGTTATAAAATCTTTAGATTTTTTTAGTAATTGCATTAATTCCTGCAAAGATTTTATAGAGTGAACAGGTACTTTTTCATGTGGTTTCAATTGATAATACCCTTCCTTTCAAAAAGAACCTATATATAGTTTTTAGAAATTTCTATTTTAAAAATGAGGGATATTTATATGTCAATATGCTCCTTAAAAACAATGCCTTTTTAACTAACTTAACCAAAATTAGTTAAAAAATGTATTACAAGTAAAAATTTGAAATGTCTCCAAGAAAAATTACAATATTAAAAACATCCTTTCTTTTGGTTCTAAAGAAAGGATGTTTTTATAACAGGCTTTTTCAAGTGTCTATTCTATAGGGTACATTTACCAGTGTTCTTCTCTTTATTATTTCATTAAGTAACATTGGCATTACATTCTGTATGGTTTCTTAAAAAATTTCAGTAAGAGAATATCTTAATTTTGAAGTGTACAAATAGGGAGAGTGACTTCAACTGTAGTCCCCTTATTCATTTCACTCTTAATAAATATCTTTCCCTCATGTGTTTCAATGATTTTATAACAGATCATTAATCCTAAGCCAATCCCCTCTTCTTTAATACTATAAAAAGGTTCTCCGAGGTATGGTATACGTTCTTTTGGAATCCCACACCCTTGATCGATAAAACGAATGCTTACTTGATTATTATCAAGTATATTTATTTGAATCAGAATTTCCCCTCCCATCGGCATAGATTCAATTGCATTTTTTAATATATTAACAAATACTTGTTTTAATTGATTTCCTTCACATGAAATCAATGGAATACCAGGGTTAAGATCGATTCTAAATTTTATATTATGCATCATTGCTTGAGGTTGTAGTAGCATTAAAACTTGATCCATTAGCACACTAATGTTATTAGGTTGCATTTTTACTACCTGTGGTTTGGCTACCGCCATAAATTCAGTTGTTATGCTCTCTATACGCTCAATCTCTGATGATACTATATTAATATAACCCTGATTATTCTCATTTTCCGTTGATTTTAGTAATTGCATGAACCCTTTCATTGCAGTTAATGGATTATTAATCTCATGAGCCATTACAGTCGCTAATTGTCCTACAACAGCAAGTTTTTCAGATTTTCGTAATAATTCTTCTGTTTTTAGCCGTTCAGTGATATCACGAGAAATACTTAGAAAAACTTTTTTACCATTTAAGTTAAAAACACGAACACTAAACTCAGTTGTTATTACTTTTCCTGTTGGAAAAACATATTCATCTTGCAAAGTGAAGGAAGTTTGTCCTTTTTTAATTTTTTCTAATAACCTTACGATTATTTGAGAATCTTGTGGTACTATATTTGAAAATGATAATGAAAGCAACTCTTCTCTACTATATCCAAATCTTCTACACCCAACAGGGTTTACCTCAATAAATCGACTTGGAGTATTATCTTCATTCAGCTCTACTACATATACCGCATCAGTTGCTTGTTCGATTAGTGCACGGTACTTCATTTCACTATCTCTTAATTGCTGGTGTAATTGATGCCGTTCTCTTTCTGCTTGTTTTCTTTCAGAGATGTCTCTACATATTGCTGATAAAGCTATCACATTTCCTCTTACATCTAGTATAGGAGAAACTGTCAGACTGATATCAAGAAGACTCCCATCGCTCCGTTGTCTAACAGTTTCTAATCTAGTAACCACCGATTCTCCTGTTAGAATTTTCTGAATATTTTCAAGTGATTCTTCCATTAAAAAATCTGGTACACAAGGTAATCTCTTACCTATGATTTCTTGTGATGACCACCCAAATATCTTTTCATAAGCTTTGTTGGCTTGTAAAATATGCCCTTCTCGATCAGAAATGGTAATAGCATCTAGATTGTGCTTTATAAATGATTCCAATAATTCTTTGGTAGCGCTTAATTCTGATTCTACCTTTTTTCTTTCGGTTATATCAACTGTAGAACCAACAACTTCAATAACTTGTCCATTTCGTTTAATCGGCCTAAGCGCAATAAGAATAATAGTTTTATCATTTGGCCAAGGTAATTCAAATATAATTTCTTTTCCTTCCCATGCCTGAAGATAGTACTTCATCAATTGTGGAACTAAATGTGGAGGAACAATAGAAGCATCAATAGTACGTAAGCTTTTTCCTACCACCTGTTCAGAATAAAATCCGTTTTGATAATAAAACTGTCCATCACATAAAGTGTGTATAAAGTGCTTATCCACTTTTTTAAATTTAAAAATTCCTCCTTGAAGCTCATGTACGGTATCTGCAAGTTCTTGCTTCGATTTTTTTAATTCTCGATTCATTTTAGATAAGTCCTGTGTTAAATAATACAATCTCTGGTAGGCTTCCATAAGAAATAGCCCAATTAAAAGTCCTAACGCTATATATAATAGGCCTCCTGTGTAAAGTAATGTAGTATTAAATAATACGCCAACTAACCACTTTATTCCAATAAAAACAGAAAAATATAACGATGCACTTTTAAAAGGATGTAGTTTTTTAAAATAAGTTTTAAAAGTAGAAAATAGAATCCCCATACATAAATAAGCAATCACAGGAGGTTCCCAATACTCTCCAATGTAAAAAATACGCATTAATATTATGCTAATTAGCGTAATCCAACCAGCAATACGACCAAAGTAAATAAAAGATAGAATAAGAGGAACAACTCGAAGATCGTAAGAAAATCCCATGTATGGAAAAGAAAAGAACATTAACGTAACTGCAATAATCCCTCCATAGAGCTTTTCGAAATATCGACTAGAATTAATTGTAAACACTTGAATAAATATTGCTGCGCTAACTAATAAAGAAAAAATAGAAAGGTTGATGAAATAATCTTTAATAATCATGTAATGTCCCTCCTTGCATTAAGTGTATTCGACAAAAAAGCTAAAAATCCTACAAATTGTATAAACAGTTCAAATGCATAAATTTTAAACTAGGCTAAAATCTGGAAAAGTAAATAAGGAACACAGCAGATGGGATATTTTAATGAAAAATAGTTCAAAAAAGATAATAGTAACCGTTGACTACTATTATCTTTTTTCTTTAAGTTATCGTAATATGTATGAAACTCTAAGGGACGTGGTATGTCATTTCATCAAACAATGATTATATACTGAGTCATGAATATAGAAATTTCAGCAGTAATTTTTGAAAAATAACATAAAAAACAAAACTATCTTTGAAAATGGAAAAAATCTATATGAATGTCAACTAATCTATGTACAAAAACGTTCACTTAATTTTGCATAAAATCACTCGACTTAGGAAGCTAAGTAGTTCTTCAAGGTCGATAAGAACACCTGTAGATGCTTCAGGATAACTACATAATTGTATGGTTAATGTACTTGAAACCTTTCAGTAAAACCATACACATAATACAACTAACTCCTTGGTTCAATATTTACTTTTTCGCTGAACAAATTCTTTTTCTTGAGCAAAATATTCTAGGATATAAGGAGATTTTTCGATTAACTTGGTGTCTAGTTTATTCTCCAGCTCCAATTACTTCGTTACTTTCAGATTCAGTTCATTATATTTTGTACTTTGTCTTTATACACAACATATTCTTTACCATCCACTACTGCTACTACCGCAAATTCATCATTTGGATTGAATGAAAGCCAATCAGCCCACATGTTAGTATTAGCCCCTCCACTCCACATATTATGAACAGTGTTTTTCGTTAAATTCATAACTTTATAAGACGCATTTGGCGCATTTGTTCCAGTCTTTATTTCAAAAGTGTATGCGTTATGAATTTTTTTATAAAAGTAGAAAACGTTTGATGGACGAAGCTGATTCAAAAAATCCTGTTCTTTTTTCTCTGCAATTTTTATCCCTTCTTGCAAAGTGACAACATCTGTTTTTAATGTTTTCCAACTGTTTTTCGCTGCATTCAAGCTAGGGGTTAAGAATTTATATTTATTTTGATCAGCTTTTTGATCAGCTTTATCAATATGTCCCAGTACACCCGAATATTGAGAATCTAAATCCTCCCATTGCGTAGACATATAAGTAAGAGCAGTGATAGCACTATCAAGCATACTATGCATATCACTAATATTATGAAATGCAACTCCAACTACACGATTCAATGTTATTTTATAATCTACAGTCTGACGCAATTTTGCTAATTCAGGTTCTAGCCAACCTAACTTACCTCTTGCATCACCTATCATTATGCCACCAGCAATCAAGGTTGGAATAAAGGGGATTTTCACCATGTCTAACCCCTTAGATTCTATGTCTTTCTGATATTTTACTTGTCCTAAAAGGTCCTCTAGACGCTTTTGGTCAGCCTCCACATCGGCACCTTGGTTTTTTAAAATCGATTGCAATGTCTCTTTATGACTTCCAAATGTTCTAACATCTTCTCCAATAGCATTTTTTAATTGAATTAATTCTTCTATTAATGCTTTTGCAGACTTTTGATTTTGTTGAATTCCTCCCTGTAAATCTGTAATCCCTTTTTTTAAAGTATCTCCATTTCCAGTATTGATCGCCTCTACTAATGTTTCATAATAATTTTCAAATTTTGTATCGTATTCTATAATGCCTGTCAATGTATCTAAAAGCTGTTTTTTTACTTGTGTATTCCATGTAACAGCATGTGCTCTTGCATTCTTTTGATCTTGTACAATTTTACTAGGTAAATCCGCATTTCCATTAATAGTTATTCCTTCAAAACTCACATCTGGATTATTAATTAGCAAATAAGAATATTCATTCATAGCTTTTGCAAATAAACCAGCATCTTGCAAAGCTTTTTTCATCTGTTCTTCATTTGCTGAAAGAGACATATTTTCAGTGTTCGTTTGTTCAATTTCAATTGCAAAAGTTTCTAGTGGTATGACTGCATAAGTAGTTGTTATAGTTAAAAACGCTGATATAGCGAGTAGTTTATTAGGGATTTTTTTCATCATTTCGTATTCCTCCTATATAAGGTATGGTTTCAAGTTCTAATCTTATTAAAAAGCGATGTCTTTCAAAATGAGTTCTACATCTTTTATCAGTATCGTTTGAACTTTCTTTAGCAGCCTTCAAATCATTAAGTATTAAAGAAAATGTATATAATCTACTTCAAATTAACCGATTCTGTTGCAAATTTTAAAAAAGCAATTAAACTACAAGGTTATTTTTTATTCGAATCATACTTATATATAATTGAAAGGCGAAGTCTTTAATGAGACTCCGCCTTTCTGTTATATAAGGATTTATTAATTATTACTTTTCTGTTTAACAGTGTAATCATAGACTTTCCATGTTTTAGTTCACTTTACAACAGAATTAATATTTCCCTATTTTTGTGGAGTAACAGTTTCCACTTTTAATTCCTTTATTCCTTCTTTTAATGTAACAGCATCTGTTCGTAATGTTTTCCAACTGTCTTTCGCTGCATTTAAATTAGGCTTTAAGAATTTAAATTTATTTTGATCGGCTTTTTGAGCTGCATTCTCAATATGCCCTAGAACGCCCGAATATTGAGAATCTAAATCATGCCACTGCGTGGACATATAAGTAAGAGCGTTAATAGCATCATCAAGCGCCTTGTGCATTTCATTAATATTACTGTAAGCAACTCCAACTACACGATTTAAGGTTACTTTATAATCCACGGTCTGACGTAATTCTGCTAATAAAGGCTCTAACTTACCTAAATTATCCCTTGCTACTCCGACTATAATACCGCCAATTATTGGTAGACCCAAAATAGCACCCTTCATTACATTAAACCCATCAGATTCTAATTGTTTATAATAGTTTACTGATCCTAATACTTCTTCTAGACGCTTTTGATCGGCATCAACATCTGCACCTTGATTTTTTAAAATTGACTGCAAGAGCTCTTTATTACTTCCAAAAGCTCTAACATCATGTCCAATAGAGTCTCTTAATTTAGTTAATTCTTCTATTAGTTGTTGTGCATACTTTTGATTTTGTTGAATTTCACCTCGCAAATCTGTAATCCCTTCTTTTAAAGTTTCTCCATCCCCTGTATTAATCGCTTCTACCATTGTTTCATAATAATTGTCAAATGTTGTATCGTATTCAACAATACCATTCAATGTATCTAAAAGCTGTTTTTTTACTTTCGTATCCCAAGTAACAGCATGTGCCCTTGCATTCTTTTGATCTTGTACGATTCTACCAGGTAAATCTACATATCCATTAATGGTAATTCCCTCAAAATTCACATCAGGATTCTTAATTAACATATAAGAATAGGCATTCATAGATTTTGCAAATAATCCAGCCTTTTGCAAGGTCTCTTTCATTCTCACTTCATTTGCAGAAAGAGCCGTATCTCCATTGTTCGTTTGTTCAATTTCACTTGCAAAAGTTGTTACTGGTGAAACTACATTAGCAGTTGTAATAGTTAATAGCGTCGATACAGCGAGTAATTTGTAAGGGATTTTTTTTATCATTTCATTTTCCTCCAATTTAGGTGTTAAATTTCAGTTCTACTCCTGTTTAAAAGCAATATCTTTTGAAATGAATTCTGCATCTTTATGAATATCATTCCAACTTTCTTTAGCGGCTTTTAAATCATCTGGTATTAAAGAGAATTTGTGGTCTTGCATAGAATCGATATTATCCAGTAAATCTGTATAATTTGCGCCCATTGTATTCCATTGCTTTTGAATATTTGTTAGAGACAATATCGCTTGATCTACAGTCTGATATAAATATGCCAATGTTTCTTTCGCGTTAGTAAGCGAAAGAACTGCTTGATTAGCACGATCTGCTTTCATACTTAATTCTCCGATTTTATTAGAAATTTCATTATAGGAGTCCATATGCTTAGATGCTGTGACACCAGCCGCAGTTCCTAGACCGATACCAGCTGCACCAAGAGCCGAGAGTCCACCAACAACAGCCGGTGTTGCTGTACCGCCAGTTACAACAATAACTACCGCTCCTCCAATAGCTGCAATAACTAAAATAGCTGCTCCCAATCCACCACCAATTGACCATGCTAATACATCATCAAAATGTTTTTTCTGAGTAGAACGAAGTTGCTCAATTTCAGCTTGAAGTTGTGGAATCGTTGCCTGTTGACCTGCTAATATTGCAGTTAATCCACCTTTCCCATCTGGACCACCAACATTATTTTTAAAATCTGTAGAATTTTGATATAGTTTCCCTTTGAAGTCTTGTAGCATCTTAATCACATCTGTAACTTCTTTTGAATTTGTATTGATTGTAGTAATTAAATCATTTATACCCTCTTTTAGACCTGCCTTATCTTTCTTTTGTACAGTTTCTACTAATGTGTCGTAATAATTTTGAAATTGTTCATCGTAATTTACAATATTACGAGCAGTTTTTTGAATCTGTGGCTTCGCTGTATCTAACCAGTAATTCGCATTGATTCGTGACAGCTCTTGATTAAGGTGAATATTTTTGAGCAACTCTCCCCCCTCTGAGCCTAAATCGATATTAGATAAATTTACATTTGGTTGCTTAATCATTGTTTTTGCGTATAAATCCATTACTAGAATATGAGACCCTGTTTCAGCTAATGCTTTCTTCAGTCCTTCGGGGCCTAATGCATAATTGCCTACTTTTTGTTCTTGAGCGGTCGTTTCTTGTGCAAATGCATGAATAGTGTTACCGGTAGTAGCAGTTATAACAGTTGCTAATGTAGCTAAAGTTAGTACTTTGAATGGAAATTTTTTCATGACTATTCTCCTTCTTTCGCTAAATGCTTATAATCTTTATGAATTCCGAAAAAACGAAATATTAAAATTTATATACTTGTTCTTCAAGGTAACTTATTACATTTTTTAATTGTCTTAATGTATCTTTTTGAGACTGCTCGCTAGTTGTATCAACATTAGTAGATAATTTTGTAATGCTATTTTTTATTAGATTTAAATCTTCTTTATAGCGCTTTAGTAGATCAAGTTCTACATCTACTTGATTTGCAAACGTATGCAAATCATTTTGTGTAAGAAGAAGCATTGATTTTTGTAAATCAGCTATTGATAATTTCGTTGTTAAATCATATATTTTTTGATTTTGTTTCTCTAAATCATCTAAATATGCTCGCTGTTCTGCTGTTAATTTATTTACTTCAGCAAAAACGCCAAATGTTTTCTTAATCTTTTCGGTATCAATGACCTTCATCAGGTCATACTCTTGTGTTTTTGCTGCGGCTGCGGCTGCTATTTCACCTTGTTTGCTTTTCTCAATTGCTTCACGAGCTGCTTTTTTTGCTGATTCAATCTCTAGAGCAGTTTTACCTTGTTCTGTCGCTTCTTGCGCCGCTTTTTTCTCCGCTTCTAAAATAGAGTTGTTAATTTCTTTTCCTTTGTTATACGCTGCCACCCCTGCTTGAGCAGCCGGTTCAATAATTTCTTTTGAAAGACTATAAACTTCTTTGAATATAGCAAATCCCTGTTCATTTAAAGCCCCTGGTATTAATGCAATTTGCTGTAAATCATTTTGAATTGCTTTTTTGGTATTTAATATTTCATTTTTTAACTGGTCTATTTTTCCTGTTCCGTCTGTACTTAGTATGCCTTGAGCAGTTGCCACATTGGTATCAAAATCTTTTAATTTTTTATCAAGCTGTAATTTAAGATCTGTTAATTCATTGATTTGCCGTTGCGTATTTTCTTGATTCGTCATAGCCATTTCTTGAAGTACTTCAAGTCTATCCGAAAACCCTTCTCTATCTTCTTTATTGTCTACAAACGATTTTAATGTCGGGTAATAGCTATTAAATTTTGTTACAAATCCTTTACTTTTTGAATTTAATAGAATTAACTGTGGATAGAGTTCCGATGACCATTCCTTCATATCTTGTTTGATTAGGAATTGATTGGTATTTAAAGCTGGGACTTCCTCTAGCTGTACATTAGGACTCATTAAAGATTGATCAATATACGTTTGGATTAATTTAGATTGCGCACCTAATTTTCGTAATGATGAAGAAATATCCATGCCTTCCTGTTGAGTTTCCGCTTGAACGATTGGTGTTGCGAGAGTATTGATAGGAATAGTTGCTCCAGTTACTATGGATGTTATTAAAAATCCTGTCATTATTTTAGTTTTCATTCCGTACACTCCTTTACCATTGTTTTTATAACTTAATTCATATAACTTGTACGACCTCTCTCTTTGTAAACTGGTTAAGAAGGAGAAATCTTTCAGATAGAATAATATCGTTATTTTTTACTTCTAATAGGATGTAAGGATTTTACTTACTTCTCACTTCGATACTTTATTTTTTCAAATATAAATAACAAAAATTTATTAACTATATTTGAATCAAGCACCCTATGAATAGTAAATCAGTAATTCTTCCCTAGAATTGCGGTTTAACTTACAGAACTGCGAGAATCAATAAACCAATGCTTACAGTTAATCTTGCCATAACATTGTTTAATTTAAATTTAATAATATTACTCTTAGTTTTATCAGCAAGCTCCTTACTAGACTACAAAAGGTGAAATTATACTGTACATCGCTTATACTTTTATTGCGGAATAACTTCACTTTTGTTATGCAGAAACTTAGAACAGGTTTATTACAAATTTGATTCTTGACCTCTTGTAAATAAATTGACTATTTATAAAATTATTAACGACATAATGTTACTTACAACTTCACTATAATTCCTATTAGCGTAACCTTATCCTTTCTGTCTGGTCATACCAGTTATGTTGTTCATTAAAACATTAAATTTTTAATGCGTAAATAGAAAAATTTTGTCGATTACGATCGATAATTTACTGTTAAATAAAAATATGAACCGAAAAAAATTATATAAATATAGTTATTCGTAAATTTCATTTCTGTAATTGTAATGATTACAAATTAATGTGTATACGGTTAAAAATAACTATTTTAGCTCAACCAAGAAATTTTATTTTAGAAAAAATACTTATAGAATAATATAATAGGTCTTTTTATACTTTTTTACCTTTATTTAGTTATGTATAATTGCATAAAATGTAGATATATTTAGTAATATATGTTATATTGTTGATTTTTTCACAAAACATCCTAATATAATTATTAACAAATATTCAGTATGAAGATATTAGTCTATAAACTTATCATCGTTATAAACATAGGTTTTAAATTACAAAAAAGCTGCAAAGCTTACTTGAAACACTTTGCAGCCTTCTGTCTTTTTGTTTTCTTTAGCAAAATAATGGTTAGTGTATTTTCATTTTTTGGGATACTTATACCCATGTTTAAGTCTTTACATTGAAGACAGCAGATAACAAGCTTATATTACTGTATATTTTTCACGGTACTGCCTAGGAGTCATACTAGTGATTTTTTTGAAAACTCTTATAAAATAACTTTGGTCATTAAAGTTAAGCCACGCACAGATATCTGATAACGAATAAGTAGTGAGTGTTAATAATTTTTTTGCTTCTTCCACTCTTTCCCTTTGAATATATTCGCTTAAAGTAATTCCCATTTCTTTTTTAAATAGTTTAGACAGATAAGTAGGCGTAATTTCTAAATGATTAGCAAGTTCATTCAGAGATATTCCATCGTAAACATTTTTATTAATATGTTTTATACATGTAGTAACCGCGTAAGAATACTTTTTTGCATTGTATTCTTTCACACGATCTGCAAAGGTACGTAAAGCGTCCCCTGATAATCGCTTTACAGATTCTACATTATCTAATTGTTCTAGGGTTTGTATATATAAAATACTATGGGCAAAAGCAATATCTGGTGGCAGGTTTCCTTCT
This sequence comes from Bacillus sp. LH1, assembly GCF_057924895.1. NCBI lineage: Bacteria > Bacillati > Bacillota > Bacilli > Caryophanales > Bacillaceae > Bacillus > Bacillus sp. LH1. The sequence goes on from NZ_CM175007.1 coordinate 3,015,670, forward strand.
ATTGCATATCGAGTGGCTAAGGTAATCGCAATAATTCCAAGGTTTTTTTGATTCCTGAGCGGGTCCTCTATTAGCATAAGTTCAACATCTTCTTGCGAAACCGCATACATATACTGTATTAACTTTTTTTTATTTCCTTCTTTAATAGTCGAAAAGAAATCATTTACTAATGCCATATTGTGCGTTTTAGGTTTGTTTTGTCGGCGTTTTAAAATATATAAATCCGGTTTCACAATTTTATTAGGAACTTCCTCTAGTACTTTATTTTTTTCCAAGACAATATCTACATCTAACTTTTCATTGAAAATCATGTAATGTAATAAAATTCCCATATCAATTAATGTAGTTTTTTTAATCTCAGATAAACACTGATAATAGGCAAGTCTTTCTTGAATGTTATCATTTGATTTAAATTCTTTCTGAAATTTTATGATCATATCATCTGAATCTTTTGAATGTATAGTAGGACCGATTATAATAGTCCCTTTAATATCATCATGATTTTCTATATGAATTAGAACAAAATTTTCAAGATAGTTGTTACTTCGGAAAAGTGGCAAGTTAAAGGGATCGTTTTCTTGATAAATATCAGTAAGATGTTCTTCTTTTGAAGAATAAAAAGGACTACAAACATTATCAGATGTAGAATGATATAAAATTTTTCTGTCTGCAGATAAAATATGTACAGGGGCATTAAATGCTTTATGTGCAAGATCACACAAGTGTTGTATATCGATAGAAGTATTCATTACATTCTCCTTTATAGATCTATAAAATATATTCTGTTAGATATAATTCACGACAAATAATACTATAAAATATCAAATTAGTACAATTCACAACAAAATATTACTATATCTTTTTTATAAAAATCATATATTATTTAATTGTAGTTAGCATCTAAATATCAGAGTAGATAAGATAAGTAAAGGAAATAAGCTAAGTTCTTTTCTTAATTCTACAAAATATAATTATTGAACTTGAGAAAACAGTGAAATACTACAAAATACAGTGGTAGTCAATGCGAGGACCAAGCTGGAAAAAGATTTAAAATAAAGCGAAAGTAACAGGAGATACTGTACCACCGCAAGAAATAACAGTCAAAGTTCCAATTCAATCACTTATACAAATTGAATTCAAAAAAATAAATACTGCTAATTTAAATATGAAACTGAAAAACTATTTTGCTCCAAATTTTAAAAAAAGATAATAAAGAAGTTGTGAAATTGGAAACAGATGAAAGCGATACGGCTATTTTTGAAGCACTATGCTTTGAAAAGTATAAGGTGGAGGAAATTCAAGTACTCAACTAAACATTTAATTGAGAGAAAGGTCTTTTCATTAACTAAAAATAAAAAAACGAATGGAATTTTCAAAAAAATGACACTATATTACTGGTCGCAACATTAGCTTACTTTCCACAAAAGAGGAAAATATATATAGACTTTACAAATACTAAAAATAGCAAACTAGATAGTTTTATTACCGCATCACATAAAGTGAAACTTTAATCAGTGGGGGTTTTGTTCATCCCCACTGATTATTAGCCCACACCAATCGGGCTTTTACGGGCAAATAGCGAGATAAACTTATTATTAATTTCCAAATACAATAGTTGTTAATCAACCAAAAACTTCAATAACCAAGGTGCACAGTAAATTGACATCAAAACAATTCTTACTACAATATCAGGTTTTGCTTATTCTATAAAAAAAGAAATATCACTTAAAAACTATTCCTTTATATCGATTTAGACATAAAACATTTTATTATATCGGCTTAAGTATTATGGAATTAAAATTGCAAATAACACCAAAACTCTTTAAAGGGTTCATACATCGCTCGTATCGAATTTATCACCTTTCGATACCTACGTCATTAACATAACTAAAAAACATCATTACAAAGGAATCTGAGAGGTTTTTTCAATTCCGAAATTTATTTTTTTGTAAATTAAAGGAAAAATAATCCGTATATATACGGATTATTTTCTTAGTGTAGTCTGTATTGACCTGTTAACTGTTTTTCAGCCATTCGAACTAAGCGTTTTGTAATCTCTCCACCGATCCGAACCATTTGCAGATGATGTGATGTATCAGGTCCCAGTGTGACTCCTAGTTCAAAAGCAATTTCATACTTCATTTGCTCAATAGTACTTGTAGTAGCAGAAATAAGAATTTCATTTGTATCACTTTCGTATCTTTGAATATTTATAAATAACATGTGCCTAATTATGCTATTTATGCATGATCAACCTAATTTATTCCAGTATTTTTATAGGAACCCTTTCCCTCCCCTTATTCCACCAATTAAATTTGAAACACAAATGTACATTGCATTTCAATATAACAATAAAAGCTACAAAAGCAACGAATTTACTACTTTAAAGTTAAGTGTTTAACCTTGAAGTACTTAAATTCTTTTTTCCAGATAAAGCATACATTATATCTTGATGTTTTATTGTCCTCTTATAATTATGTGGTATCGGGAATTTTTTTCGGTATTCTTTCATTATAATTAAAGTTTGAAGTTCTATGCTCAATACTTTTGCGAGGATATGATAGTTATATCCATTGTTTAACAGAGAAATTATGTCATAAAACATAGTTTTTCCACCCACTAATTTTACTAATTTATTCTTTAACTCATCCCCCTTTTCTTTAGCTTTATCAATTTCTAACAACATAGATTTTTTATTTGTCTGCTTAATGTATTGAGTATACAACTCTGGGAATTCTTTTTGTACTTCTTTGTTTAATACTGGTCTATATTTAATCATATAAGTAACTTGTAACAAAGAGCGTTTTAACAAACTATCTTCAATGAGATACGCTACTTTATTAAATAAATGTACATATTCCTCAATATTGGAATAACTATTAAAATGAGCTAATACTCTACTTTTTATACTAAAAGCCTTGCCTACATAAATAATATTGTCATTATAGTCTTTAATGAAATAAATACCACTGTCAGATTTTTTCAATTTATTATCCAATTCTTCTATACTCATAAAATGCAATTCACTCATACTTCTCTCTCCTTAGCAGTGTTAAATCGTAAAAAACAAGCAAGGTTTCTAAAAAAGTACTTAGCTGCCCTAGCATCTCTTATTTTATCTCTTGCTAAATGTCAAAAAACTGTTTCTATGTTACTCAACTATCAATATGATTATTAATAAAATTTTCGATCGTTATTATCTCGCTATTTTATCATGTAATTTCGAGATCGTTTCCTCATTTAAATTACTGTATTTTATCGAATAAAGGAAATATACTACTACCCCAATAGTAATCCAAATACTAAAGTACACCCATGTCCTTAACGGTAAATTTAGCATTAAAAACACACAGCATACAATTGCAACGCATGGTAATACAGGTACAAAAGGTACCATAAATCCACGTTTTAAATTTGGGTGTGATTTACGAAGGATAATAACTGATAGACAAACTAACGCAAATGTCACCAAACTACCGATATTAACTAAATTAACTAATTCTTTCAAATCAATAAACCCAGCTATTATAGAGCTCCCTATTCCTGCTAATCCAGTTATAAAAGTGGGTGCTCCAGTTTTCTTATTAACTTTCGCAAATGATTTCGGTAACAATCCATCACGACTCATTGCAAAGAATACTCGTGTTGCCGCATACATATTGGAAAAAATAACAGCCATAAGGCCAATTACAGCACCTGCAGCAATTGCACCAGCGACTTTTCCTTGTCCTACAACTTCCATTACATAAGCCATTGCCTCAGGAACATTTAATTCTTTATAGGAAACCATTCCTGTCATAACAAGGCATACCATAACATAAATAATTGTACATATGATTAATGATGCAATAATACCGATGGGAAGATTACGTTTCGGATCTTTTACTTCTTCTGCTGAAGTTGCTAATATATCAAAACCCGTAAAAGCGAATAAAATAGCTGCTCCACCCGTAAAAACTCCACTTAAACCGTATGGTGCAATTGGTATCCAGTTCATTGGTTTTACATAGAATATACCAACCGTAATAAACAACAAAATCATTCCAATTTTAATCAATACCATTATATTATTGATTCGTTTACTTTCTCTCGTACCACGAGATAACATCCATGCCAATATCAATGTAATAATTACTGCTGGTAGATTCACAATACCACCATGCGAAGGAATCGTTACTAGAGCTTTAGGTATCTCTAATCCAAATCCCTTTATTAAATTGTGGAAATAGCCTGTCCATCCAGCAGCGACAGCTGCTGTTGCCACGATATATATTAACAGCAATGACCAACCTACTAGATGAGCAACAAACTCACCAATTGTTGCATATGAGTACGTATATACACTACCAGACGCCGGGAGTGTAGAAGCAATTTCCGCGTAACATAATGCTATAAATCCACATATAATTGCTGCAAGTATAAATGAAAAAACAACTGCTGGACCAGCATTTGTTGCTGCTACTAATCCAGTTAACACAAGAACACCCGTTCCAACTATCGAGCCTACCCCTAACATAATTAAATCAAATGCTCCTAATGTTTTCGTTAAAGTCTTGCTTTGATTATGCTCTAACAATTGTGTAACGGATTTCTTTTTTAGTAAATTACTCATATTTTCTGTATCCCCTTTAAAATAAGGTTTGTTCTTCTCGTTAGTGTTGTATATAAATTTACTTAGTTATTAACTAGCCTCATAATATTTCTTTTACATTAAATAGATTTGAAATATTATATAAATTCGCTTCTCACTTACTAGTTAAACTAGACATTTCCATAGATTTTTGCGTACAACGTTTCATAGCTGAAATGATAGCTGTTCTTAAACCTTTTTCTTCTAGCGTTACTACAGCTTCTATCGTCGTTCCACTTGGAGAACAAACCATATCCTTCAATTCACCTGGATGTATTCCTGTTTCCAATACCATTTTTGCAGAACCTAATACAGCCTGAGCCGCAAATTTATAAGCTTGTTTTCTCGGCATACCGCCAAGTACAGCAGCATCTGCCATGGCTTCTATAAACATATACACATATGCTGGAGAAGAACCACTAATAGATGTAACAACATCCATTAGTTTTTCATTTATGACCTCCGTCTGGCCGAAAATATTAAATATGTTCAGTACCTCTTTTATATCTTTTTCTGTAACCATTTCATTAAAACATAACGCAGACATTCCTTCTCCAACAAGTGCCGGTGTATTAGGCATTACTCTAACAACCTTTAACTTTCTACCAAATTCATTCTCAGTGCTCTTAATACTTTTTCCTGCAGCAATAGTTACAACGATTACATCATTTTTTATTTGATCTTTTATTTGGTTAATTACCGATGAGTATAAATCTGGTTTGATTGATAAAATTAAAATGTCAGCACTGTTAGCGACTTCATTGTTGTTAGTAGTTATAGTTATGCCATATTCATTACTAGCATTTTTTAAATTAATGACGTTTAAATCTGAACAAATTATTTGATCTGGAGAAACTATATTTTTTTTATCATCCCACCTATCATAGCAATACCCATGTTTCCACATCCGATGAATCCTATTTGTTTATTCATAATAATTTGCTCTTGCTCCTTCTACTCTAAATTTTATTGATTTTGAAATTATTATTCTAAATAAGGGCTATTACAATTACTTGGTTTATCAATAGAATTTCAAAATTCTCCTTCCTATATAGAGCTTACATATACCTCTAATAACTTCTTTGCTTTCGCTGAATTTTGAGGTGGGGGTCTTGCTGCCCGGCAAATAGCGGGATAAAATCATTTCTTTAATCTATAATAAGAAGGACATAAAAAAACAAAAAGTTACAAAAATTTTTAAATTAAAATTTTTGTAACTTTTTGTTTTGATGCAAATATAATTTCAATTAAGGTATCTCACCGTTTTAAACTTGACGCTCCATAATCTTGTATAGTTACATTTATATGATATTTAATCGGTACCTTACTAAATGTTTGATCCCAATTTTTTTTGACTTTCTCCCATGTTCTCGGGTGTTTAATTCTTAATTGGTTGCCAAAACCCGCAATATCGACTTGGTATTCTTTTTGTATTTTTTTTGTAACATGATGTACTAAGTGCTTTACTTCTTTTTCAATAGCTTTTTCTTCCCTTTTTAAAAATTCATTTTCAAAATCTTTTCCTGATTGTATCCAATTTTCAGACAAACGCCCTTCTGATTCAATGTTTACATCAAAGGAAATATTATTTCCGTTAACATGTGGTATGATTTTGCTTTTTATTGACTTTATTTCGTATATAATGAGTTTCTTTGATTCTTTATCAAAAGTTTTTACCACACCACCATTCCTTTTTCCGTTTATCCATACTACTCCTTCCAATTCCTGTTCATTTAAAAAGCCCATCAACTTTTTTGTCTTTCCTTTAATTACAGCAGCTCCTGCAAATTTTGTTTCTCCTTTTATCGAGATTACATTTTGCAAAAGAAAACTGGACCCTGACCGCATCTTTCCTTCCAATTTAGCGAGCGATACAGGAGGTAAAATCCTTGTTGTTCTATTTCTATTATCTGCAATTCCAGACAAACGAAATGCTGGGATTTCTCCTTTTTTGTTTGATTCCAGTACCTCCTTCGCTAGACCCTTGCTAATTAAGAGCATACAGCTAAGCCGAACTTCATTGTCACGGAGATACTGTTCAAGTAATTGTTCTAAACTGTATGTACGTACAAGACTATCACTAATAACAATGTTTTTTAAATGTGGGCTGAACATTGTGCTCTCTCTTTTCAATGAAAACTCACGAACAATTTGATGAATGGAATCACCGGTCTCAGAAACATTTATATAACGTTTTTGTTGTCCATTTCCTTTACTTTGTGCTTGCGAACTAACAATTTGATAAGTAGCTGTTATAAGATTTCTTTTAGGATAACCTCCTTCCTCATCCTCTTTCTCAATTGTTGAATCCTTCCCTTTATCTAGTGCTATACCTGCAGTTAAACTCAACTCTTCTACTTCTTTACTGCTCCAACATCCTGTTAAAAATAGAAGCAAAAGCGTCCATAACAAAGCCAAATAGAACCGCATATAATTAAATTTATGTTTCACACTACTCCTCCTTTTAATCGCGTAATAATAAGAAGAAGCAGTGGTAGTAAACCAAATAAAAATAATGCAACATTACCGAGCATATCCCCCAATTTAAGCAAGTCATTTATATTTTTCGAAGTCATAGCAATGATGTAAATGATTGGAATCAAAGCAAAAATAAACGGATGAATACTCTTTTTAAAGAGTTGCGCTAATCCTAATGCAGCTGCATAATAACTAATCGTATAGGTAGCAAATATTTGCATAATCCATATTACAAGCAGTAAAGATTCAAAACGTTCAAATATCAAACCAGAAATTTCAAAACTGCGCATAAGGTCAATTGTCGGCCATGTTCTTGTTACAACCCCATCAATTGATAATGCACCAATGACCATTACAACAGTTATTACATAAAAGATTAACGGAATAGAAATTCCAACTAAAATAGCTTTTACTGCTTTCTTTCGTTGTTCCATAAATACCAAAAGAATTAACATAATTTCAGGACCTGTATATGCGAGAGACGTTGTTTTTATCCCATCTAACACTGGTTTAATTCCCAAACCTAATACGGGACGGAGATTATCTATCTCGAATATTCCGATACTCATAAAGGAAATGATTAAAAAAATAAAAACAGTAATAGGAAATATTATTTCAAACATCCGTGCAATTGAATTAATACCACCCATAATCAAAAAGAGACCTATCCACATAAAAGGCATAACAATAGCCCATGTGGGGGTTCCTTCGAGCAAAAAAAAGCTTATTACTTCTGCCATTGAACGAATTTGAAATGCTGAAGTTGTAAGAAAATACCCTATAATAAGAAAACTAAGCAATCTGCCTATCCATTTCCCTACAATATCTTGACTGTATTGGTAAAATGTTTTTTCTGGAAACTGCTGACTTAATTTGACCATAATTACTCCTGAAACCATTGCGAGTATCCCACCTAATATCACACTTAACCATACATCTGGTGTTTTCACTTTTTCCACAGATGCTCTGGGCAAAGTAAGAATTCCTGTCCCAAGTATGTAATTTACAATAATAACAACTGCTTGTGAAGTTGTTATTCGGTCTTTAGGTATAGTAATCATTGAAGGCCACTTCCTTTCGTCATCAGCTACCTTTTGCGGATAGTTTTTTTGGTATGCATTATTTTCGGTCGACGTCTCATTATTTTTAATGGCATGCGAACCATAAAATCTTTCCAGTCACTGAATCGATATGGAACAGCAGGGCTGGTATAAGGAACGCCAAAACTTTTCAGTTTCACTAAATGACTGCAAAGTAAAAGAAAGAAGAGAATAACTCCATACAAGCCAAATATCGCAGCACAAAACATAGCTACAAAACGAAGAATGCGTAACGTAATTCCCACACTATATTGCGGAATAGTAAAAGAAGAAATAGCTGTTACCGCAACAACAATAACCATTATTGGACTAACAATTCCTGCTTCTACGGCAGCCTGACCAATTATTAAACCGCCCACAATTCCCATTGCCGGTCCAATCGGTTTAGGCAGACGTAAACCTGCTTCTCGTAAAACTTCGATAGCTATTTCCATAATTAACGCTTCTATTAAAGCGGGAAAAGGAACTCCTTCTCGCGATCCGATAATAGAAATAGCGAGCTTAGTGGGAATTAATCCTGGATGAAATGAAATGAAAGAAATATACAGTGCTGGAGCAAATAATGAAACAAAAGCTGTCATGAAGCGTAATAAGCGGAGAAGTGTACCAGGAAGCCACCTTTCATAATAATCTTCTGGTGATTGCAGCAGCATGCTAAATGTAACTGGAGCAATTAAAACAAATGGTGTTCCATCTAACAAAATAGCTACTCGACCTTCCATCAAAGCACTAATAACACGATCAGGTCGTTCTGTATTTTGAATCTGCGGAAAAGGACTGAGATAATTATCTTCAATAAGTTGCTCTATATAACCAGATTCGAGTACACTGTCTATGTCAATTTTCTGAATTCTGTTTTTTATTTCATCCACCAATTCTGTACTAGCAAGATCTTTAATAAATGCGACGACTAACTCTTTCTTTGCACGTTCTCCTACTGGTAGCTTTACTAATGATAAGCTCTCATCCGCACAATGCCGTCGCAAAAGTGAGGTATTATCACTTAATACTTCAGTAAAACCGACCCGTGGCCCTCTGACTAATGCCTCCGATACTGGTTCTTCAATGTTTCGTTTATTTGCTTTTGTTGTACCAAGAATAAACACATCTGCTAAACCATCAATTAAAAGAGCTGTTGAACCTATCAATACTTTGGGTATTAAATCTTTTATGTAATGGACTTCTGCTACTTCACTAATTGTAAGAACTTTATTTTTAATATATTCTTTTGAAACAGTACCCTCCACATAAGAAGATTCATTTTTATATTCATCAGAAAAATCATCCATTAGTAATTTCATAATATGTTTGTCAATTATCTCTTTATCTGATAGACCATCAACAAAAACGATCCCAGCCTGAATATCTGTGCGTCCAATATTAAACTTCCGAAATCGAACATCAGAATTATGTCCGATTTGTTGCTTTATAAGTTCTAAGTTAGAGGCAAAGTCATTTGTGAAATGAACGGTTGCATTTTGAGAAGGTTTATGCTCTTGTTTCGTTTTACTTTGAATATTATTTTTTTTCACTTGTTTGTCTCTTGACTTCCACCAACTCATTCTTCCCACTCTTTCTCTGACATACGAACCCAATGAAAAAATCTTGAGATAGTATACGGAATTAAAAACAAGATAAACGCTTGTACAAAGACTTTCCAATCTGGAAGATAAGAAGTAATTATGTTCCACATTTTTATCACCCAATTTATATACTCTGCTAGGATTGAGATTTCTAAAAAACGATATGTACTTAATAAAAAATAACGATAAGATTAAAGAGCAGAAAAGCGAGACATTATGCTTATTTAGTACCAATAACCTAATTAGTATAAAAACATTTCTGACCTAAAATACCATTTCCAATTATAATTTGTTAAATATTATCTCCTTTTCCCTTATTTATATGCCCGCATTTGAATTTCAAATAATATAAGGATCAATGATATTTCCTCTTAAAGAAAAAAAGATGCTAGAAGATAGCATCTTTTTTTCAATTCAACTTACTATGTATTTATATTTTATTGTGAAAATACTCGTTTTTTTAATGAATATTAATGTTGAAAAAAATAAAAACTACATATTCTTTTGTTCTAAGTTCCTACACTTCTACCGAATCGATACGGAATTTTCTGATTTTAAAACTAATATGAAATAAAGGAGAATAAAAAGAAAAATTATATAAAAAAATAACATTAAAACAATTATCAATCTATCAATTGAAAATAATAATTAGCAAGAGTTTATCATCTTAACTCCAAGTGTATTCGTTTTGCTTCAAAATAAAGAACTTGAATAAATTTTTTCGTATCAATACGAGCAGGTAATGTTGGTTCATTATTCAATTCTGTCATCTTTCTCCTTACGGTAGTAAAATCAAAAAATCTAGAAGCATAATTTTCGAACTTCGGGTTTAAAAAATCAGTAAGTCCAAGGGATGCTAAATGGTTTAATGATTGATAAATTGCTCTCCGAATCCGTTGTTTGGAAGCTTCTATGAACCTTTTTAATTCGGCATCTTCAGCTGAATCCCCAAGTTTTTTTTGAGCCAAATTCATAAAAATCTCTTTTAGTGAGGGAAAGCCTTGTTCCAACGTGTTATCTTGTTCATATTTATATAAATAATCTAGCATATCCATTAAATCTTTACTTCCACTTTCACTGGCTATTCCTAATTCAGACAAAAGAAAATGAATGGAATTTTGAAAATGATTGAAAGTATTTAAATGTTTTTCACTACGGTATTTTTCTTGCGTACTTAAATTACTATCCAATTTTAGTACCATATTAAGCGATTCTTGAATGTTTTTTATTGATTTTTCCAAACGAATTCGTTCAATGACTTTCCGAACAACTGTTAATACTTCAATCCGGTTAATTGGCTTAATAATATAGTATTCAACACCAAGCGAATAAGCTTCAGCAATTAATTCTTTTGATTCTACTTGAGAGACCATGATGATTTTCCCTTTAAACGAAGGCTTTATTTGACGAATTGTTTTTATTCCATCTTGATTCGGCATTAACAAATCGATAAATAAAATGTCTATATTTTTAAGGATTACCATTTGTTGCTCTAAAGATAAACCATCCTCAGCTTCTCCTATAACCTCCCCAAGATCTTCATCCTCGATAATTTGAGCCAACATTGAGCGAACCGCTTTTTCATCATCTACTATATAAAAATACATAGAATCACCCTTTCGAAATTATATGATCAATCCCTAATCTAATTATAAAAATTGATCCTTTTCCTTCGGTTCTGTCCTCAAGCGTAACATCACCTTCAAGTTGTTCGACCATTTCTTTAACATACGATAATCCGATACCTGTCGATGGGTTGCCTAAATCATCATATTTAGAAGTAAACCCAGGCTCAAAAATTGAATCTTTATATTTTGAAGAAATACCAGGACCATTATCGCCTATTTGAAATTCAACAAAATGGTGGTCTTTATTAATGTCAATTGTGATGGTTCCCATACCTTGGATAGCTTCTACAGCGTTTGTAACGATATTATTTATAATAGATAAGATTGTGTAAATATGATAATGAGGATGCACCCCATCAATTTTATACACAAATTGGATGTCTTTCTCTAGCAACCGTGCATATTTCGTATTTGCCCGTATAATGATATTTACTAGTTCATGCACAGACATATAATCTGTAAAACTTTCATCAGAAATTAATTTTGAAAGTCCCGCAAAAATACGTTGGTTATCCTTTTTAACATCATGGACCTCACCAGCAATTTGTAATGCCTGTTGCCTTAAATCCTCAAACTGAAAATCCATCTGTTTGTGCTCAAAAGAGTCTAAGGTTTTATATAAATCATAGGATTTTTTTGTTATATTCTCAGCATCTTGTAATGTTTTCTTTAAATGAACAGCATCTTCATATAAATTAGAGATGAGCATGAGCATGTGTTCATTTTGCTTCTTTATATGTCTCTCCCTTGATTGTGCTTCATACAATTTCATCATATTGAAAAAGCTTAGAACTATAAAACTATGGGAACATGCGATAACAATGATCTCATTTATTGCCTCGGATGTGATCGATGTTTTTAATACGAAATATTGAATCATTAATTCCACACAGTCTGACAGTATTTCAATCATGCAACCAATAAAACCAATCATTAGTGGTTGATGATAAAAACGTTTGATTTTTGCTAAATGAAAGAGATACGAATAAGTAAAATAAAAGAAAAAACTAGGATAGTGAGTATGAAAAGCGGCTAGCCAATCCATATTTCCCTTTATAATGACATCCATTGAGATACGAAATACTACCACGACTATCGCTGTTAAAAAACCCGGTAAAAATGCTGGAATTCGTCGAAACAATAACAAAAAAAAGAAAAATGTTGGTGCGCCAAAGCTCATTCTAAATGTTTCATTTAAAGGAAATGACTTTATTTCACCTACTAAGGGTACTGTAAGTATCATTAAAACGAGAATATAGATGTCTTTTTTTACTAAATTACTAAGATTCAAAATAATCACTTCTCACTTTCGCCTAACAGTCAGTATACAAACCTATTTGCATTAATACAATACTTACTCTATTTTTTTCAAAAACTGATAAATAAGATATAAACGAAAGCATTATAGATTGTGAGTATTCATTACACCCTTCTACTTTAGAAAGATACTTTATAACTCAAAAATGTTCAGACACAATATAAGGTCTGAACACTTTTGGACTCGCTCTAACACCAAAATATCTGTGCTCCTTTTTAAAATATACTTAAATCCCATTCTTTTGCAATATGTTCTAACAACATAATTCCTGGTAAACTATTCCCATACTCATCAATGGCTGGTCCGTAAATACCAATACCACATCCATCTTGAAACGATAAATCCTTCCTAGATTTTGAGGGAACAAGTGTCATAATTCCGCCCGATACCCCACTCTTAGCTGGTAATCCAATGAAAGCAGCAAATTTTCCAGAAGCATTGTACATTCCACAAGTAAGCATTAAAGCTTTTGTTAACCTAGCTACTTCTTTAGGGAGCACTTGTTCTTTGCGAATAGGATGATATCCATCATGTGCTAGTATAAGCCCTATTAAGGCAATATCTTCTGTATTTATTTCAATCGAACATTGTTTTAGGTAAACCTCTAGTGTCTCCTCCACATCTGATTCTAGAAAACCATTCTCCTTTAAATAGTATGCTAATGCTCTATTACGATGAGCCGTTTCCCATTCTGATTGAAATACTATTTCATTAATAGCGGGACGCTTCTCTATCATTTTTTCAATTAATACGTATAGAGATTCTAATTTTTCTTGCACCGATGTCCCTGGCAAAAGTGAAGCTATCGTAATTGCTCCAGCATTAATCATAGGATTAAAAGGTTTTCCTGGTTTATGTATCTCTAAACGAATAATTGAATTAAAGGCATCTCCAGTTGGCTCTACGTCAACTCGTTCTAATATATAAGAAATACCGCGACTTAAACAAGCGGCTATAAAACCGATTACTTTTGATATACTTTGTAATGTGAAAGGTATCTCCCAATCTCCTGATTTTATCATTGTTCCATCTGGCTTTACTATACAAATACCTAACTGCGATACATTTATTTCCCCCAGAGCAGGAATATAACTGGCGCTTCGTCCCTTAGCTGCATACGTTCGATAATGAGCTACCCATTGATCTAAGCAAACTTTTTCTTGACCCTCAACTTGAACGCTAGAATCCTTTATCATTTAATCATATTCCCCCGTACTATTAACTTTATATAGAATGATTTTTTCTTTACTATAATCAATACTATTTGCACTAGAACCAAGAAAAATATTCAGACATATTGCAGTCTGAATATCCTTCTTATTACACACTTTTCTTTTTTGAAGTTTTCTCATAACTATCCCAACATTCAATATTTTCAAGTCCTTTAATGTTTTCTTTATAAAAAATAGGATCTTTACCAGCTTTTTTCTGGTTTATATAATCTTGTAACGCCGCAAATGCTACTTTTGAAAGTAAGGTAATAGCAATTAAATTAATAATAACCATAAAGCCCATAAATAAGTCCGCTAAATCCCATACAATTTGAATCTTGGCAACAGAACCAAATACAATCATAGCCAACACACTTATTCTGTATATCATTAACCACACTTTACTTGTATGTAAGAAGCGAATATTTGTTTCACCATAATAATAGTTGCCAATTAACGCACCAAATCCAAATAAAAAAACAAAGATAGCAAGACAACCCGATGCCCAAGGACCTATGTGTTCACTTAATGCTGCTTGTGTAAGTGCAATACCATTTAACCCCGGTTGTTTATATGCATCAGACAGCAAAATAATAAAGGCAGTGCTAGTACAAATGATCAGTGTATCCGTTAATACACCAAATGCTTGAATCAGTCCTTGTTTCACCGGATGACTTGTTGTTGCTGTTGCGGCAACGTTTGGTGCACTTCCCATACCAGCTTCATTTGAAAATAAACCACGTTTAACTCCATTCATAAGTGCTGCACCAATTGAACCGCCTGCTATTTGTTTAAAACCAAATGCGTTTTGAACAATAAGAGAAAGAACTTCCGGCATTTTTGATATGTTGGTAACTACAACAAATAATGCAACTCCAATGTATAATACCGCTAAAAATACCACCTTGTATTCAGCCATTTTTGCAATACGTTGTACACCACCAAAAATAATCGCAGCGAAAGCAATGGCCATGATTATCCCAACTGTTAGACGATCTGTACCAAATGAGTTTTGAAAAGCAATTGTAACTGTATTTGATTGTACTGAATTGAATACAAGACCAAAAGTAATTGTGATTAAAATAGAGAATAATACTCCCATCCAACGTTTATTCAACCCTTTTTCCATATAATAGGATGGACCACCGCGGAAACCAGTTTTATCTTTTACTTTATATATCTGTGCTAATGTGCTTTCGACAAAACTGGAGGCCGAGCTAATAATAGAAATAATCCACATCCAAAATACAGCTCCAGGACCACCTAATGCAATTGCAATCGCAATTCCTGTGATATTCCCTGTTCCAACGCGGGCTGCCATACCAATACAAAACGCTTGAAAAGGAGAGATTTGATCTTTAGAACCACTTTTCCCCTCCATTAATACACGGACCATCTCTTTTAACATTCGAAACTGTACAAAATTCAATTTAAATGTAAAATAAATTCCGCAAATAACAAGCATAATAATTAACAATTTAGACCATAAAAAATCATTTGTTGATCCGACTAAGTCTACAAAAAGCCTTTCCATACCATCACTCCATGCCAAAATTTTTATATCATAATCTATATAAAATCACCTATATTTCCTGGTACAAATACCTCTTTCATATTCAAATACAACAAGGATAAAAATTTTCTATATGAATCGGATTGGCCTGTTTAAGCAAACATCACAACATGTAACCGTAAAACTGAAATTTTGAAGTACTTAACGCTTATACAAACGGATGCTCTACCCCTTTCTGCAAACTAATATTTTTATCCACTAACATTGTTGTACTATTATGTTTGTTTCGTTTACCGGTGATTTAAATCATAATAATCAATAGTGATTAAGTGTTTTTTTGTTAATTGTCTCAAGAACATGGAAATATCTCCTTTCTCGCTACTAATCTCAAGAATAGGCTAGGTAAAAACTTCGCGAAAAATCTATAAAGCGCTTTCACTATTCAACTAAGAAAACCTTGTCTTTAATTTATAATTAAAAGTACAGAATGTTACGAAAAAGTACAGGTTTTTATAAAAACAAAAAAATATTTTAAGTTTTTTTTCATCTAAAAAACACTGAGATTTTGTGAATTTTATACAGTATCCAAACGTCGCAGATTCCGTTCTACCTAACCTTTGACAAGCCTCTATTTTCTTCATAAAAACATGCATACTTTTCTCTTTTAGAAGTTCATATAAAGGATTTGAAATCAAGAATCAACGGAATATTATAAGAATATTAAAAAAATAAAGCATTTAATTTATTTATGGTATCATACAAAAAACATTTGTTTTCTCAATTAATCCCCCTAGCTGGATTCGTCTATATTGCACATATTTACAACATGAAAGACACTAAGCAAAAAAGGATTTTATTGAAGGGATGAAACATTACAAAACTCTTATTTAGGAACTTATGACATCCTCTTTTCTAGCAATATCGAGTTATCCCAAAAAGTGTATATTTACTAACATAGATTACAGGTGGTGTATTGTGAAAGAAATAGTATTCGTTCAAAATAAAAAAAGACTCCTTATGAAATTCGGATTTTTAAAAAAAGATTTAGTACTTACCATTTCACTAATACTAGCAATTGTAAGCTGCTTAATACATTCGCCAAAGATCGAATATATTAACTTTGAAGTGTTAATTAGCTTATTTAATCTAATGGTGGCCATTAAGGCCTTGGAACAGCTAAAGATATTAGACAAACTTGCCGTTGCCATTTTAAATAAATGCAATAACAGCAGGTCAATATCTATTATTCTAATTTTGTTATGCTTTATTTGCTCCATGTTTGTAACAAATGATGTCGCTCTCCTCACTTTTGTACCAATAACACTTGTCATTAGTAAAAAAACACAAATGAACATGATGGATACAATCATCCTGCAAACAATTGCGGCAAACATCGGTAGTAGCTTGATGCCTATGGGAAACCCACAAAATTTATACTTATACTCTTACTATGGAATTAAGCTCATCCCATTTTTAGGTTCAATCCTGCTTTTAGCTGTACTTGGAATTAGTTTGTTATTTATATGTACTCAAAAACTTCAAAAAACAGATTTGAAAATAGAACTACCTGTTATTACCGTGAAAAATCGAAAAAAAGCTACCGTCTGGATTTTAATACTTCTCACTATCATTGCATCTATTTTTGGTGTCATTAATTATTACATTGCGCTAATAGTTACATTAGTGGCAGCATTTACATTAGATAGAAACTTACTATTTAAGATCGATTACTTTCTTCTAATAACCTTTGTCTGTTTTTTTATTTTCATCGGAAACATTTCGCATTCGGATGCACTGGAGACATTTGCTCGCGCTAATTTAAGAGGAGATACTTCAGTCTTCTTTAGTTCCATATTTTTGAGTCAATTGATTAGCAATTTTCCTACTTCAATTCTTCTATCAAACTTTACTTCTGATTGGAAAGCTTTATTACTAGGAGTAAATATTGGAGGGCTCGGAACAATTATCGCATCTTTAGCCAGTGTAATCTCCTATAAACTATTCATTCAGGCCAATGTTAAAGAGAGTAAGGCGTATTTAATTAAATTTAGCATTTACAACTTTTCATTTTTAATCATACTTACATGTATACAATACTTTATGTTTAAATTTCTAAAAATTTTTTAAAAAATTAATTCCTTTAGAAAAACCCAAATTCTCAATTTAATGCTGAGATATTTGGGTTTTAATATAGGTATGTTTAAAGAGCTACAACAAAGTTACCATCAATTTAATATTTTGAGATGTTCTCACAGCGAAAATCTTTTAGCTTTTACGTTGTTTATTAGATTTCAGTTCATTTTTGAAGTCTTCTTCACAAAATCCTTAATGCCCCTCAATTTTTTCCTGCTAATATTATCTTTAATGGTTGAATCTATTTCAATTTTTAATTTTGCAAATGCTGCTCCTACACAATTATAGATACTTAATCCAAAAGCAAGATGTCTTGCAGTACCACTAAATGCCTTTTTAATATCAATGTCAGGACGATAAACGTTGAATTTATCAGGACTTTCAAATACGTTAGAGTCACAATCTGTTGCACCAATCATACAGTAGTATCCACATAACTAGTTACATTCTCCTTTTTTCTATTGTTAATAGCTTCGTAATAAAAGCTGTTAAACAGCAAAAGTGCGAAGTCTTAAATTAGACTTCGCACCTTATACAAATTTACAATCCGTGAAGATACCAATACAAATGCAATACTAGATACATACTAATCACTCATTATATCTGTTGCTCTTTTAATTGGCCAATGTATAAACAAATCCTTTTACTTAGCCATTCTTCATGATTGGCTTGATTGTTTCTAGATACTTAATCCCTCTATACTCTTTCAAGCGGTAATCCATTCCGATGGAAATTACAAATGACAAAATTTATCCGTTTTTCCTACTTTCTAAATTCAGCAAGTAAAATGTTCTTAAAAACTTCCGGGTTATTAAGGTTTAAACTGTTCGAATTGATAGCGAGTGTATGTTTACCTCCAAGTGTTCCACCAGCAAAAGTGGAAAACCCTGGAACGGCACCCCTGTGTCCCCATACCGAGACACCGTTCGGAAGCTTAATTTCAAGTATTCCAAGACCATATCCGGTTCCCTCTCTATTTGTAGGAACTGTAGTAAGCATTTGTTTTAACTGCTGTTCCTTCAGTAATTTGCCACCTAGTAAGCAAGAGAAGAATTTGTTTAAGTCGTCAGCAGTAGAAATCATATCTCCATCCGAGCTACCTGGGTTAATATAAGTAACATCTTTTAGCTCACTCGCTCCGTCTAGTTGCAAGTAGCCACGGGCATGCTTGGTGCCTGGAATCACGCTTGAATTACCAGGTAGAAATGTATTTGACAAATCAAGCGGTTCAATAATCCGATTTTCAACCTCTTCCGCATAGCTGTTTCCTGTTACTTTTTCAATAAGGATTCCTAGTATTACATATCCTGTATTTGAATAAGACCAACCCTTTCCTGGGGCAAAGTCTGGGGGAAGTGAAATCCCCATCTTTACAAATTCTTCAGCCGTATACGATTTTTTTATATCCGTAATATCGAAGTCTTTTGAATTTATATAATCAGCAATACCACTTGTATGATTCAATATTTGACGGATCGTAATCTGGTTACCATCATATCCGTTTCCTTGAATAACGCCAGGTAACCATTTTTCAATGGAGTCGTCTAGATTCAAACGGTTCTCTCCAGATAATTGAAGTAGAACTGTTGCAATGAACGTTTTCGTCACACTGCCAATGCGAAAGCGGAAATCTGCTTTCATTGGTTTCTTAGTTTTCAGATCCGCTACCCCAGCTGTATAACTCCAAGTTTTACCCCCCTTAGAAATTTTAGCGAGTATTCCCGGGTATCCAAGTTGCAGTTCATCTCGCATTGCTTTCTTAACGGAAGTACGATCGCTTTGCGTACTTGTTTGTAACGAACTAGATACATTTTGCGTAGGTTCTGCTTTTACAACTGATGTTGGTGTTATGTATAACAGGGAACTTCCAGCTATTAAAAGTGCTAGACTTGCACATGTAATTTTACTGCGTGTTTTCATAAAGAATTCCTCTCTTCTATTTAAATTGTATTGATGGCTAATAGCTGTCTCATATACGAACCACACAGCTATCAACTCTCCCAATGATAAAAGTCAACACTGAATTTGCAATCAACGTACTAATCATTATTTTCACAAACACCATTGTGTTCTAACAATCTCTAAATCACTCTTTTTCTACATACATATTAACCATAGAAATTACTTCTTTTCCTTAAAACACTCTTGTTACTGATTATTTGTTTTATATGTAGGCCGTACTTGTTCCCCCCTTCATGCCTCCTTATATTTTTATCCTACACAATGAAAATCTCTTTTTTCTTACCTATTCCTTACAAATTCCTTACATACAAAATCACTTCTACAATAGGATTGAAGTAGCATCTGTGCCCGAAAGCGCAAAAAACACCGATGCTTTTCGCTTCAGTGTTTTTTGCGCTTTACATATTGAAGATTCATTTTACTCTTAACAGGTTAAATTACTGATTTTTTCTAATACGATTATTCTTCTTACTATATAAAACAAATTTCATAGTATTATATGAAACACTTCTCAAGTTGTCATTAAGGCACATTATTCTAAATTTATTAATGTAGTTGAGATGGACTCACTTTTTGAATTTGAACGAGTATATCAAACGCTTTACCTAATGATATATCAACAGTTTTTGGTATATCAGGCCCTTCGGTAGTTATTCCAGCGAAAATTGGATGTTGTTCGTTTAACCAAGTTTTTGTCACGCCGTTCGCCTTACGTAAATCAATAAAAAATTGATCTTTTTTAACTTGTCCAAAGATGTAGTTATAACTGTTTGGATCATCCGATTTTAATGTTCCATAGGGGCCAAATTCACCATTGCTATTCTTCACATTGTATTGTCCTTCATAAACTGACGTTCCAATAGATACGTACCGTTTTCCGTAATATTCTGCTAAATGCTGCCCTGCTACTTTAGGGTATATAAAAGAAAGCATATTTGTTTTCGAAACGTGTCCATTATGTCCCCATACAATGGTTTTTCCTAAATGTTCTTCAGTCCACTTCGCATTTTCATACATTGCAATATCATGTTTCAAATAAAAATCCGCTGGTTTATCAGGAGGTGTCGCTAACATTGTAGTAAACTGTTCAATAATACGAGCATTTTGCTTTATCCATACGAACTCTTTAGATTTCCCATTTAAATGACTTTTATTTTCCTCTAATAAAGCACTAATTTGTTTAGCATCTAAAACATACTTTTCTTTTTCTTCTTTCGTAAGGCTTTCAAAAGTATTCATATCCTTTGTTACAGGAATAAGCCCTTTTATCTTCTCTTCTACTCTAGGCAACAGTTTTGAATTATTCGCTTTAATATATTCTATTATATTATTATAAACATTTTCGTTTACTGATTGAACGTCCATCCCGATGACACGTACTTTCGATTTATGTTTTGGATTAGCATTATATTGCCGAATCCAATCAAGTAAATCTAGCATTTCTTTCGTCTTAAATACAGGTGTTAGATGTTGGCTTGGGTTTCCCTTACCAGTAAGAACATATCGATCAAGTTCCAAGGCCCTGTCCCATCCCTCTTCTAAAACTAGATTGGTAAAGCCCTTTTCAGATACTAAATACTTAACAATGCGGTGTTTCATCGTAAAAACTTCATGAGCCCCATGCGTAGCTTCACCTAAACCTACAATTGAAGCTGAACCTACCATATCCTTAAGTGGTTTCAAATCATTAAGAGATGCAGTTGGATTAGTTGTTTTTAAAGGCTTTGCATGTGCTTCTAACCATTTCGCTATTTGATTTGTATTATAGGGAGCTGTAACAGAAACCTCTGTTTTCGAATCTGCATAAGTATTTCCTACAAAATGAGTCATTGTTATAGCAGAAACAACAATTGCAATAATCATTTTCTTTTTCATAAAAAACCTCCTGAAATATTTACTTATAGCTTTTTGACATACTCTGCCAACTTCCGTTTAAAATATTCATTTTCTTATTACTGTTAAGATACATTTATTCTAGTTCCTAAAACTCACTTATTTCTTAATAGGTTCTTAAGAAATTCTTAATTCATTTATACAAATATAAAACTAAATAAGCTTCAATTCATTGTATTGTAAATTCCTCATTGCATAACATTATAATGTACAGATATTCGTTATAAATGATGTTATTAAAAGTATTCAATTTCAGTATGTATTATTAACGTAGTTAATATATGGTTAATATGAAGTTCCAAATTTTGATTGTTTGTAGTCTCTTTATCATAGAGTTAATTTAGGGGTTATTTTTTGTTCACTTCATTTTTTTCGGCACTCTGCATCTAGACGGTATACCCATTGGCCACAGTTAGACTATTTCAAATCAAAAAAATAGATTACCTGCACACTAAAGAGTATAGCGCACAGGTAATCTAGTTGTTTTTGAGATTAATAAAAAACTAATTTATCTTTTGAATTCTTCCATCAATAATAGACTGAATTGGTTCTTTTGATTTTTTTATATAATCTACTAATGCTTCAAAATCAGTTGGTCCTGTTTCAGCATCTTTACCGTTTTTAAAGGATACAAATCCATCTCCACCTGAAGCTAGAAATGCGTTCGCAACGACGCTGTAAGTTTTAGAAGGAATAATTTCTTCTCCATTTGTTAAGCGAATACTTGTTACTTTTTCTCCATTAGGCTTGTTCGCATCCCAAGTGTATTGGATACCTGAAATTTGAAGCATTCTTGTTATGTCTTTTTGCCATTGTTGATTTAAAATATCACGAATGTCTTGACCTGTTAAATTTACTTTTATTAATTGATTTCCGAATGGTTGAATACCATATATCTCTCCCCATGTAATATCACCAGCATCTAAGTCATTACGAATACCACCAGGATTCATAAGTGCAATTTGGGATTGCATTGTTGTACGCTGAGCATCAGCAACTAAATTTCCAAGAGTAGATTCACCAGCCATATTTTGTTTGCGATCTAGTGGAGCGATAGACTTACCTACAACTTCATTAACAAGAGGTGCGATTTTTGCTTGATATTTCTCCATCTTCTTCTTTATTTTTTTATCAGGCTCTATGCCTTCATGATAAGTTGTAACAATTTCTGCTTTTTTCTCAACAATATCTTGTGTCTTACGATCAATCTTTACATCAACATCAGCAAAAGCCATACCATAAGAATTTGCTTGTACGACAAGTTTATTATTAACAGTTCCATTTACATAGGTGTGGCTATGGCCACCAAAAATAACATCGACTTCTGGATCAGTCTCATTTGCTAATCGGACGATATCACCATTTGTTACGCCGTTCCCATCTGTTATACCTCCGTTATGTGCAAGAACAACGATAGATTTAACGCCTAGTTTTTTTAATTGCTTTACGGATTTGTTAATAGCTTCAACTTCATCTGTAATTTCTACATTCTTTAGCATAGTAGGCATAACAAGGTTAGGAACATCCGTTGTTACGACTCCGATAAAGCCAACAGGAACTCCTTGTACCTTTTTTATAGTGAATGGTGGTAAAAATAAACGACCGGTGGATTTATTATAGAAATTTGCAGCAACATATGGGAATTTTGCTCCTTTAAAATTTCCTGTTTTCTCATGGTATCCACCATAAATAAGGCGGTTCATTTCTTCAACACCTTCATCAAATTCATGATTTCCTATCGTTCCAACATCGAATTTCAAATCATTTAGAAATTCAATTGTAGGTTCGTCTTGTAATAATGCTGAAACAGGAGTACTTGCTCCAACAACATCTCCAGCATGTACCTTTAATGTATTTGGATTTTGTTTTTCACAATCACGTAAATAAGCCCCTAAGTACTCAATTCCCCCTGCATCTTTATTGTTAATTTTTTTTACAGTGTCTAGTTGCCCATGAAAATCGTTAATACCGAGCATTTGTACATCTATGTAGCGATTTTGTTCTGTACTTGCTTGGATTGAAGGCGCAGCAAATACACTAGTAAAAGTAACTGTACTTAATGCTAAAGCAACTGGAATAATTTTTTTCAACATAAAATTTCTCTCCCCTAATTAAAATCTGACATAATACGATGTTATTTTAATATATTAAGAGAATTATTTCCATAAAAATTCTACCAATTATAAAAATTAATAAGATTTTATTGTTTTCTGACAAGATATTTCTTCCTCAAAAAATGTACATTTCTTTGTTTTGAGGAAGAAATATTATCTTGATAGTAATATAGCAATACATCTAAAAGACCTAAAAAAACTCTAAACAATAAATTTTTGCTGTTAAGAAGAATATTCAATTCGAAACTAATGAAGATTTATCAACCTAACATATCAATACCACCATTTAAAAAGATGCTCCTGGATTTATCCAAGAGCATCTTTTATAAAGCTTTATTTTTTACTTATTTATAATTTATCAACTAACAATTATATAGTTGTAATCAGTCCTTTAAAAATAATAGGAGTGCTTCATTAAATTCTTTAGCATGCGTTGCATTTAGCCCATGTGGACCACCCTTTATTAAGGCTACTTTAGAATTAGGAATTGCTTCATGTGTTAATTTCCCACTATATTCATATGGTACAGTTGCATCAGAATCACCGTGAATAATAAGAGTAGGTATATTAAACTTCTCCAAGTCTTTTCTAAAATCTGTCTTACTAAAGGCGGTAATACAATCAAGTGTTCCTTTAGGTGATGCACTGGCTGCAATATCCCAATTATATAAACGGAATGGCTCACTAACTAAATCTGTTCGATTACCAGCCGCGAAAAATCCCTTAGTAAATTCATCAAGAAATGCAAGGCGGTCATTTATCACACCACTTTTGAATGCTTCAATTGTTGCATCATCTAAGGCCCCTTCAGGATGATCCTCTGATTTGTATAAATACGGAGGAACTGCCCCAGCAAAAACAGCCTTTTCAATACGATCTGTTCCATACGTACTAATATATCGGGCTACTTCGCCTCCACCCATAGAAAAACCAACAAGTGTGACATTTTGAAGCTCTAAATGTTCTAATAGTTGATGTAAATCAGAAGTAAAGGTATCATATTCATACCCTTCCCACGGCTGAGATGATTGTCCAAATCCTCGACGATCATATGTTATAACTCTGTATCCAGCCTCAACAAGAGCAGGAACTTGGTATTCCCAAGATCGACCACTTAACGGCCAACCATGAATGAGTACAACTGGTTTTCCTGTGCCATGATCCTCATAATATATCTCAATTGGTTCTTGCTTTTCGGTTCCTACAGTAATTTTAGCCATGCTTCTACCCCCTAAAAATATTCCAATATGTATCCTTTTCTTCAATAATCTGGATGAATGTCATAACCTATTCATGCACGTTTATGTTGTGAATTCTAAGTATGAAACTCTATTGTTCCAATGCATTCATTTTCTCCTTTTGGAACAATCCCCCCTCTAATACCTTTTGCATCATAAAATAATTACTGAACATTACTCCTATTCAATTGTAATAACAAAAATAGGTGACTATCAATATCGTTCTATCTATAGGATGTATAGGTAAAACCAATCTATTTTATAGTGAAACAACTATAGTTACGACCTATACAAATTATAGATAATTTAGAATTGATTAACGAATCAGTTTTCAAATACTATAAATTTGTATAGTACTTCATGTTCTGTGAATGCTGCTATAACCAATATTATTGGTCAGCTTAGTTATAAACGAAGAAACTTATGATAGTATCCGACTATTTAAACTTTCTTCGATTACTTAATTTTTAGGAGGAATACATAATGACTGATCTCTATTCTCGTATTAACAAAGATGATGCTGTTGTGCTTTTAGTAGATCATCAAACTGGTCTTATGTCCGGACTAGTACGTGACTATGGTGTTGATGAATTCAAGAACAATGTTTTAGCTCTTGCTCATACTGCTAAGTTTTTTAATTTACCAGTTATTTTAACAACAAGTTTTGAAAACGGGCCTAATGGACCTTTAATGCAAGAATTGGTTAATCTCTTTCCTCATGCACCAAAAATAGCTCGACCTGGACAAATTAACGCATGGGATAATGATGATTTTGTAAAAGCAATCGAAGAAACTGGAAAAAAACAACTTATCATCGCAGGCGTAGTTACGGACGTTTGTGTTGCTTTCCCGGCACTTTCCGCTATAAAAGCTGGATATGAAGTATTTGCTGTTACTGATGCTTCAGGAACTTTCAGTAAACAAGTTGCAGATGCTGCCAATACACGTATGGCACATAGTGGCGTGCAACTTATGAACTGGTTTAGCGTAGCTTGCGAATTACAACGCGATTGGCGCAACGATGTCGAAGGTTTTGGCAATTTGCTTGCTAGCAATCTTCCAGGCTATCAAAATATAATTGGAAGCTATAGAGGAGCTCAGCGAGATCTTAGTAAACAAAATGCATAAATGTATCTCAAGGAAATAGCTTTAAATCACCTTTTTTAAAGTAGATAGTATAAATTTAGTGCTGATTAAATCAGCACTAAATTTAAATTAAAAAGTATAGTAGAGCTTCAATTGACAGAAGATACATTACTTTCAATAAACAATTGAAAAAGGAGCATTTTATTATGAGTAATTTAGAATTGTTAAATCCGGAGAACAGTGCCTTAATTTTAATTGATTTTCAACCTCAAATGACTTTTGGAGTTGCAAGTATTGATAGACAAACATTGATTAATAACGTTATGCTACTTGCTAAATCAGCAAAAACTTTTAACGTACCTACTATTCTTACTACAGTTGAAACACGCAGCTTTTCTGGTTATTTTTGGCCACAAATTCTTGATATATTCCCAAACCATGAAATTATAGAACGTAGTTCAATGAACTCTTGGGAAGATCCGAAATTTGTTGAGGCAGTTAAAGCAACCGGTAGAAAGAAATTAATATTTGCAGCACTTTGGACTGAAGTTTGCCTTGCATTCCCTGTGCTTGAAGCAATTAAAGCTGGCTATGAGGTATATGCAGTTGATGATGCTTCAGGTGGTACTAGTTTGACAGCACATAACGCTGCTATGCGTCGTGTAGAACAAGCTGGTGCAATTCCAGTGACAGCAATTCAAGTTTTACTTGAATACCAACGTGACTGGGCACACAAAGACACTTATGATGCTGTAATGGAGATTGTAAAGGAACACACTGGTGCTTATGGTCAAGGTGTAGAATACGCATATACTATGGTGCATGGCGCGCTTCCAAGCAGGAAAATATGAAACAAGAAGGAGTAGCTGTCGAAGAGACTTATACAGGGAACACGATGGATGCTGGCAATCCAGTAACAACCATTGTTACATGGGAAATTCAAGAAGGTAGAGAAAAACAGTTTGAAACATGGAGACATGAAATTGAGGCTGCGGCTACTAAATTCCCAGGACATTTAGGTGTAAATCTAATAGTCCCAAGTAACGAATCCAGAGAGTATACTGTTATTTTTCGCTTTGATACGTATGAGCATCTACGTACTTGGCAAGAATCAGATGTTCGCCGGGATTTGTTAAAAACGGCGGAGCAATTTCAAGCCACTAATCCAACTTACAAAACTGAAAGCAGTTTGGCTTATTGGTTTGTTACTCCGAAAACGCCAGTTCCACCGCCAAAATGGAAAATGTCTATCGTTACCCTTCTGGGTGTATGGCCTCTTAGCATGTTAGTTCCTAAAGTGATAGGACCTATTATAAAACATATGAATCCTATTATGTCAGCTTTTTTTGTTTCTGTATGTATAGTGTCCTTGCTATCATGGGTAGTCATGCCGATTTTCGGTAAATTATTTCATCCATGGTTACAAAATAATAGAAAGTAGACGAGGTGTGAACATGAATTTACCGGATATGATCTTATATAACGGAAAAATTACTACCCTTGACCCTTCTCAGCCTGAGGTATCTGCTATCGCCATAACTGATGGTTTAGTCACTGCAGTAGGTGGAGATGAGCTTCTTAATAGTGCCACGGAAAAAACAAAAAAAATAGACCTTAAAAGAAAGAGAGCTATTCCAGGCCTGAATGACTCCCATATACACGTGATTCGTGGTGGTCTGCATTATAATATGGAATTACGTTGGGAAGGCGTGCCATCACTTTTTATTGCTCTAGAAATGCTCAAAGAACAGGCAAGGCGTACACCTGCTCCTCAGTGGGTAAGAGTAGTTGGAGGTTGGTCTGAATTTCAATTTAAAGAGAGACGGATGCCAACATTAGAAGAGATTAATGCTGTTTCTGAAGACACGCCTGTCTTTGTGCTACATCTTTACGATAGAGCACTTGTAAATCGTGCAGGGCTACGTGCACTGGGATACACGAAAGATACCCCAGACCCTCCAGGCTGTTTAATTCAGCGGGATAAAAGAGGTAATCCAACGGGCCTTTTAATTGCTAACCCTAACGCTTCTATTCTTTATTCAAGTTTGGGTAAAGCTCCAGTACTTAATCTTGACGACCAGATTAACTCAACTCGCCATTTTATGCGTGAATTAAATAGATTAGGTATTACAAGTGCCATCGACGCAGGTGGTGGTTTCCAAAATTACCCTGATGACTACAAAGTTGTTGAACATTTAGCCGAGAAGGAACAATTAACTTTGCGTATTGCTTATAATCTATTTACGCAAAATCCTAATCATGAATATGAAGACTTTGCTTCATGGGCAAAAATTGTTTCTCCCGGTCAAGGAAATGATAAGTATAAAATGAATGGTGCCGGAGAAATGTTAGTATTCTCGGCAGCCGATTTTGAAAAATTTCAAATGCCACGGCCCGAACTAGCTACAGTAATGGAAGCCGACTTAAAGAAAGTAATTTCTCTATTGGTGGAAAACCGTTGGCCATTCCGTTTACATGCAACTTATGACGAGTCAATCACACGTTTCTTAAATGTATTTGAGGAAGTTAACAGAGAAATTCCTTTTAATGGGCTACGCTGGTGGTTTGATCATGCAGAAACAATCTCAGATCGTAGTATGGAACGTGTTAAGGCTTTAAATGGCGGTATTGCCATCCAAGACCGCATGGCTTTTCAAGGTGAATACTTTGTTGACTTATACGGAAAGGAAGCTGCAAAGCATACTCCTCCAATTTATCGTATGTTAGACCTTGGTATACCTGTTGGCGCCGGTAGTGATGCAACCAGGGTTTCCAGCTATAACCCTTGGGTTGCTCTTTACTGGATGGTTGCTGGAAAAACCATTGGTGGGCTTTCCATATACGATGAAAAAAATAAACTTGATAGAAAAGTAGCCCTGGAATTATATTCAAAAGGAAGTGCGTGGTTCTCTGGCGATGAAGGTAAAAAAGGAACCCTGGCAGTAGGTCAGTTTGCTGATATTGCTGTATTGTCTGCTGACTACTTTACTGTGCCGGAAGAAGAAATCAAAGACCTTGAATCATTGCTCACCATTATGGGTGGGCAGGTTGTTTATGGAAATAATGAATTTAAAAACTTATCACCTGAATTGCCGCCAGCATCACCTGATTGGTCACCGACGGGCGTTTATGGGTATGGTGGTGCTAACCTAGCCAACACTATACTTTCTCACGATTCCCATGATAACAAGTTACATAGTTGTAGTAACCCTCTCCATCAACACACCCATACCGTAATAGGAAAAGATGGAACTAAATGGGGTATTGGTTGTACTTGCTTTGCTTTCTAAATCAAAACCACCGGTATAATGCCGGTGGTTTTCTTTCTACAATAAGGATATATAAATTCAAAATAGCAGTGTATATCCCTACATGGAATCTGTTACTATGCGATAAGACCGAAGAATTGATTGATTAACTTAACTTGTTTTTGATAGCCTTCTCTCCTTGCAAAGTCTGTCCTTTTTTCCTTAATTAAAAGTCAATGGTATCCCCCTTTTTGATCGACTACACCACACATATAAATCCACTGTCCTTCGACTTTAATATAGATTTTAATTTTTTCAATTGTTACACTAGGATCATTATTATTTCTATTACACTGATACTTTTTGAGAATCATTTAACTTCTGCATAAAGATGCGTGCTGCAAAACTTAAAAATTTATCATCAAAGTGTATAAGATTAATATCTTGACTTGGTGTTGGATCAGTAATACGAACTATGCTCAAAGTATCATTATTAACAAAGTTAACCAGTGAAAGAGGTATTATGGCAACACCATGTCCATTGTATACAAGGCTCAATAGAGAAATAGAAGATTTTGTTTCTATATTTGCTTCAGATAAAGATAACCCTAAACTCTCACAATATATCTTAATAGATTCACGACAACTACATGAAACCATTACTCTACTGAGCCCTACTAATTCTTGAAAAGAAACAAATGATTTTTCATTCAAAGGATGATTTTTTGGAATTACAAGGACGAGCTCTTCACTATACAAAAGGGTGTTTGTTAATGTGTCTGGAATTTGAGCACTACGTGTAATCCCGAAATCAATATTTTTGTCAACGATTTGATTTACAGCAACTTCGGATTCTATAATCTTTACTACAATGTTGGGATAATGTTGTTGAAACTTCATAATATAAGGTGTTAAATAAGTGAGATCCTCTAATAAACCTCCTATAGTAATCACACCTCTTTTTACACCCTTTAATTCAAAAATTTCATTATAAACGTCATCAAATTGTTGCATGATAAATTTTCCTTTATCAAATAGCAGCTTACCCGCTTCTGTCATTTTGATACCTCTTCCAACTCGATGAAACAAGGGTGTATCAAGTTCACCTTCTAAAACTCGTATTTGTTGACTTAAAGTCGGCTGTGAAATACCTAGAACTTCCGCAGCTTTAGTAAAACTATTATTATTACAAACTTGAATAAAATACTCTAAATGACGTAATTCCATTCTTGATACCCACTCTCCGCTTTATGAAAGATTTATAATTTAAAGGACGATATGTATACATTAACATAACAACTTTATTTCATATTATACCGATTGAAATTACACGCTTTATTCATTTTGTATTATAATAAATTTACTACCATTTATTAATTTTTCCTCCTATTTATTTAAATTATATTTAATTAGGACATTACTAATTCGAGATATATTTCTAAAGATTTATAGTTCGAGTGCATAATACCCTAATTTTTTCAACTTTTCGATTATCATTTTTTTCTCAGTATAGTCCAAACCACCAAATATTTGCTGAATCGCCTCTTTATGCTGAGGAAAAATAATATCCATTAGTTCAATACCTTCTGAAGTAATTGACGCATACGTGACACGGCGGTCTTTAGGACATGGTTTTCGTATTAAGAACCTCTTCTTTTCCAACTTATCCACTACATACGTGATACTACTACTTGCAAGTAATATTTTGTCTCCAATTTTTTGTATAGGCTGATCGCCTTTACTATACAGTAGCTCAAGCACTGCAAATTCAGTTGGATTAAGTCCATAACTTTTTATATCCTCTTCAATACGCTTAGTAATTGACTGTATTGCCCTTGATAATATAACAAATAACTTTAAAGATAAGCTCTCATCGTTAATCACGCTCATAATTACCAATCCTTTACAAGTTATCTTGAATTCGAGATTCATTATATTATCGTCAAAATATTATGTCAATCATTCGTTTTAGCTTTATCAATCCATTTATAATTTATTTCTCAACATATGACATATGGAATTAGAAGAAAACAATTGTTACTATATAAGTATCTCAATTACGTTATTTCTTTTAAAGAGAGCTTGTTTTTAATGGTAAGTTCTCTTTTGCCATATTCTAAATTGAATCCGGACAAATTTCAGAGTATATGATATAGTTTTTAAACAAAGATTAGAGCTCTCCTACAGGAAGGAGAGCTCTAATCTTTCATATAAATATTCACCATTTTTATCATTGTGAGGACATCAAAACTTTAACTTGATGGGGATATGGGCTATCTCAATTAATAAATATTACAAACCATATATCTATCATATTTTTTATAAACAGGATTAATTAGATTTAAAAAAAGATTTCTTTTTCTTTACTCGTAATAAGTCACCTGTCCATCCTTTGAATCGCATATACATATACATACCCGCTGTTGTGAAAATAATAAATAAGAGAGCGATTAAATAGCTATATTTCCATTCTAGTTCAGGCATGTATTTAAAATTCATACCCCATAATGCTCCTAAGGCTGTCAAAGGCGTACTCACAGCAGTTAATACAGTAAGAGCTTTCATAATTTCATTCCCACGATGAGAAGAAACAACTTCTTGTAAATGAATCATCGTGTCTAATTCTTCTTGGTACTCTTTAACAAGTTGTAATCCACGCTCTAATTTTACGTATGTTTGTTTATAACAAAGGGTGTTTGTTAGTTTTTCTAACCAAGCTTCTTTTAGGCCTTGTAACACTTCTTGTATTAAGCGAAACACATGTGTGTTCATAAATAATTCATGACGAATATGATAAATCCTTTCTAAAACTGCTATGTTATTATGATGATAAAAATCCCATAA
Organism: Bacillus sp. LH1; assembly: GCF_057924895.1. Classification (NCBI taxonomy): domain Bacteria; kingdom Bacillati; phylum Bacillota; class Bacilli; order Caryophanales; family Bacillaceae; genus Bacillus; species Bacillus sp. LH1. Next base: position 3,047,649 of record NZ_CM175007.1, read on the forward strand.
TACATTTCTGAAATTGTTTTCAAAGTAGTCAACCTTTCGCAAATAATGAGATATAAACATTGATAAGATAGCACATAATCCTTCAGCGGAACTATTACAATTTTTTGTACCCATAGGGAAATTGTGTATTATTTTTTGGAAATCCTCTTCCTCTTTTTCCTGAACTGTTATCAGTATTCCATCAGCTACGAAATAATGAAGAAATTTTTGAATTTTGGCGTCCTTTTTATCTTGATCATATAAAAACGAACCATATACACAAGTTTGACTTGGTGATAACGTATAAACATATAATCCATTTTCACAAGGAGAACTTATTTTCTTTACAAATTGAGCGAAATAAGATGTTACATCACGAGGGATTATAGAAGAAAGTTTTTCAAGCTCACTAGTTTTCACATGATACCAACTCCATTTCGTCATTTTTATGCATTCCATATTATTCTTCCTTTCTAAATAGTTTTATGTTTGATCGAATCATATCCGTAATACGAAATTTGTATGTAGGTATTCATGTCTTGGAGGAAGAGTTTTTAGATCATCTAAATTACAAAATAAATAACATAGGAGGTCTTATTCTTTTAAAAGGAAGACCCCCTATATATTAGTTATTTTTATTTTCAATTTTAAACATTTCCTCTATACAAGCACTTTTTATCTTTTCTTATAAAGAATTTATTATATGTGGAAAAGAAGCTACATAATTTGGCACGTCTATTCAACGAACTCCATTTCATTCGTTATTATAATTTGGATTCATATGCAGATTGATTGGTGATGTCCTCAAATACTTGACTCCCAATAATGTAGTATCCATGGAGTGCAGCCTCTTTCGAAGCGTCTACCATACGGAAAGAAGAAATTTCACTTTGCATTTTTTCAATTCGTTTTTTGTGGAGATCTACTATTCCTCCTGTCCAAATAATAGTGTTATACTGTTCTAACTTAAATTGTTCTTGTAATACACGCATGACGTCTTGGAAGTGTGCATCCAACTCTTTTTGAATCAAAGTATGAACCTGACTTGCCTCATGATTTTCTTCTCGACATTCATATCCTTTTTCTAATATGTTTGGCATGTCGTTAATATGCAATTGATTACTTTCACCCTCATGATTCTGCACGATATTCTTAATATTTTTCAAAGGCTTGCTACATCCTAGTTCCGCCTCATAATGATTTAAAATGACATTCTGTTTCATATCTGTCATTTCTACTGTACGAAATCCGCCATCAATAATTAAGATGCGATCTCGTTCCTGAATGATTCCCTCTTTTAAGAAATAGGCATGTAAAGCGACCGGTTGCTGAAGAATCAAAGCATTTTCCACCGTAATATGAATAAATTTCCCATCAATTTGTACGGAAGTCTCTTTTTTTAGTGCACGTTGTAATTGCTCATGCTGACTACCAAAACAAGTAACGGGGAGCCCAGTAACAACTAGAGGTAACACGACATTTTCTTTATAATCCTTTGCAATGCAACCAAATATTTGTTGTTTAAATCGTTCGCTTTCATAATAATTTTCTATTTCTTCGTCAAATGGAGGAAGAAACGAAGCGTCAGATTGATGTGCTTCATTTCCCATGTAGTATGCAAAATCTAAGTCTATAAAACTTACCTTTGTTAAATCTTCACTTTCAGCATGATTAGGTACAGGGGCTAGTGTGGAAGCTTCACTCTTGATTGTCATCTCAGAATCTACATCCTGTCGATATGCCCTTTTGGTAAAGCCAATTCCTACATCAATTGCATACAGAGATTTCATACTTTTTTCCTCACTTTCTATTTTTAGAATTACATCTAGGCACTCTCTTCTTTCCCTTCTTTCACATATTTCTTTTCATTTTTCGTTTTTTCCCCGTCTAAGTTCTTACTATTTTCATTTATTTCGTAATCCTTTTCACCTGTTTTCTTTTTATTATTTTCGTTTTCTGTTAAGTCTTTAATGGTAGAAATGACAACTGGTGTGGCTGTAAGCAGTTGTGGTAATGTTTGTTTTGCAACATTAGCTGCAGTTACAGAAAATTGTTTACTTGTCTCAGTTACCTTCTCCAATGTTTCCTTTATGTTTCCTTCTTGTAGTTTTTCTTTTACGCTTTTTCCTTTTGTTTGTATAGCTTTCCGATTTTCTTTTTTTAATAGGGAGACTATGACTCCGGTCGTAATTCCAATCACAGCATATTTAAATATTGTATGTTTCATTTTTCTCATCCTTTTCTATTTTTATTTTCTTCCATGCTACAAACTAAAATAATTCCCTTACCTATTTATCAGATGTTGCAATCTATTACAGAGAATGATAGTTTTGCGGCTGCCTAGCATTCGCCATTGGTACTTCAGCTGTTACTAGGAGTAAAATCTTCCCTTGATCTAGTTTTTCTTCATATAAGTTAGCTTCCTCCTTCGACAACCCCATTTCTTCCATTTGATTTCGAAGTTCGTCCCCTTTTTTGGAGAAAAAGTTGATAATACTTGTTCCCAATCCTTGTTCTTTTACTCCAATCGTATTTGTGTTTGTATCATCCGCAATCCTTTTTGTTATATGTTTTTCATGTGCTAAAACATAAATGTCATCGTGGCGAATCCCTTGCAATTCTAGCTCTTTTACTTTCATAACTACTTCCTGTTCATTTTGATATTCATAAACTACCGTTTTTCTTTCATTCGTATGCATCGTATCTTTCCTCCTTTAGATTTTTTATTTTTTTATTTAGTTGTTATGTAATATGTAATACACCTATTTTAAAGATGTTAAACCTAAATTTTCAAAAAATTTTACACAATAAGTTATTCATGTTTTTAATATCAAAGAAATGTCACAAGCACTTTGCTTTGATAAAAGCGCTCCAAATAACGATTTGTTTGGAAGGTAAGCCCATTGTTTTATAGAAATCATAGCAAAATAAAAAAGCACTCCTTTTCAAAGAGTGCTTTAAAAAAACATACAACCTAATCAAAATATTTCTATTTTGATTACGGAAAGAAAGTCCTTATTAAAACATATGGTTGCTAATTTAATTGCGATCTGCCTTGCACCCAAGCAGCAATATCATTTATAACATACTCAGGGATATTAGCAGGACTATAATATTCATCTGGCTTACTTATTTCCCCATCACCCTCTGTAAAGAAATGATTTAACTTTGGATATAGTCGATAATCTACGTTATCTCGTTCTTTTAATTGTTCTTTCCAAAGAGGAATTTCAATTTTTGATTGAACTTGATAGTCTCTTTCTCCTTGAATAATAAGAAGCGGTGTCTTTTGTTCTTTTGACATTTCTGCCGCTTTAATTTTCCGTATAGAATCCCAAAATACTGCTGACCCTAAGTAAAAATCTTTTGGGGGATTCTGACCAGAGAAATTGGGATCATTTAATAATTCAAATTGCGATTTGTAGAATTTATATTGATCCAGGTTCATTGCTCCAATAGAGAAAAGGTACTCAAATTGATCTAAAACAACGTCTTGGATCGTACGAGCTGGCCCTCCCATTACAATTGCTCCAGCAATATTTTTATTTTGGTCTTTTTCAATCATTTTCGGAAGCATCATTCCACCTTGACTATGACCAAGAATATATATTTGATTCTTATTTATTAGAGGCTCATTTTTAAGAAATTGAGTTACAAGAAGAGCATCATCTGTTGTCTCTTTATCAACTGTATAAAAGGGACTGAATTGTGTTTTCAACCCATGTTCATACGTTCTTTTATTATAGCGAAGGACAGCAATTCCCTTCGATGCAAGACCTTCAGCTAAATCGCGAAATGGTTTTAAAGCAAACGCTGTTTCATCCTGATCAGTTGCTCCTGATCCTTGAACAAGAATAACCGCTGGAAAAGGCCCCTTTCCTTTTGGAACCGACAATGTTCCTGGTAATGGAAATGCACCACTTCCAACTACTACTTCTTTATCAACAAATGACTCAGGCTTACTATATGATGGACGCTCTGCAACAGGACTAAACGACATGCTGAGTTGAAAATCGTCTATTTTTCCAGATGGATCTAGTTTAATTAGTAAAGGTACAGTCATTTTTTCAAAAACTAATTGAATCTCCACATTTGTATGAACAGGATTTGTCTCTTTTTGTGTAACCTCTCCAATTTCTATAAAAGAACCTGCTTGTAATTGCACTGGGAGTCCCCCCCAATAGCTCTTCAACCATTCTTCGGATATTATTTTCTGTAATGACCTTGAGGTTAAATCAAATGCAGATTTATAATCTTCACTATTCATATGGCGAATAAATGAAAGAGTAGTAGATATAATAGGATTTTCATCATCACTATTGTCTACTTTTTTTATAGTTGTGTTTGCTTCCTTTAATTTCGAACTAAATTGGTAGTTAAACGGATAGTTATATGTATCAGGATATAAGCTTGTTTTCAATACTTCCGTATTCCGTCCCTCATACAAACTTGAAGAACTCGTAAAATTTTCAGGTGAAATTACTTCCTCCGCATATGAGACTGAAGGAATTGCTATTGTAAAAATTGCACTGACAAGTAATAACTTATTACTTATTCTTCTTTTCTTACCCATAATTATTGATTCTCCTTCCAAAATTTAAAATTTCTAATAGAACATGCCAACTATAAGGAAAATAAAAATTATTAAAGAGATTAATAATCTATTTTACGCTCCCCCCTAACTAGTTAAAAATCTATCATTAACAAACTTCAATAAAAAATGCCTTCCCCCTCTTTTTTTTATCATTGGATTTTTCAGTGACATAGAAGCGCAGCGCTGCATTACATGTAACTGACCCATGGGGTTCTCTATTCTAAAAGAAAGCAGCACCCCACAAGATACTTTCTTTAATTGTTCTCACTCTAATTTATTTAGATAATTCTCTTATTACTGTAAGATACATTTATTCTAAATCCTAAAACTCACTTATTTCTTGATAGGTTCTTAAGAAATATCAAAAAATAAAGAAAAAAGTTATTTGGTTATTCATTCCGCAAGCTTAATGCTCAAGTTAGTTTTTTTCACACGGTTAAACTTTATTAAGAAAACCTTAAGAAATTTCCCTCTATATTTATAAGAATTTTTTTCTATACTGAAGCATGTAAATGAACAAGAGGAGAAACGATAATGAAAAAATTTGTAATTTGCATATTAGGAATAGGCCTTCCTATATACTTACTACCTTTCATATTACGCGGGGATTTAGACAGATTTAATCCGATTGCTGAAGAAAAAAATGTATATGCCGTTGCGAAAGGATATGGTGTTCCGGATTATCATCAAAAAGGAAAAGCTATGTACTCACTAAAAGCTGTTGATGAATTAAGCAATGAAAAAGAATATAATGTTGGAACGAACACGCCTAATGATTTTATAAGAAAAACTTACTTAAAAATTCATGTAAAAGGAAAGTATGTGTATTCTTACGATATTATTTCTAAAGAGGATATTCCGGAGAAAATAAGGGGACAATTGGAGATAGCAAATAAATAAAAGAGCCAATTCATACGAGTTGGCTCTTTATTCTCTCTTCCATCTACCGCTGGGAGAATTCTTTCGGTAGATTTATTAAATTCGTTATCATTGTTTCAATAACCATTCTTCAATTACTTTCACTGTTTCATCTCGTTGTGCTTTTGGCGTAATTAAACTCGCATTATCACCTTTTTGCTCACCGTACATGCCAAAATTAGCATGATTCCCCCCTTTTATCATGTGCATAGTATTATTCTTTGACATTAACTTTTTATTGTTCTCTATTTTTTCTACAGTTGCTAAAGCATCTACTTCCCCGTAAATTGATAACATTGGAATCGACTTAGTAGAGAAGTCATCTGCAGGATACGAACCTAAGAAAATAATCCCGTCTACCTTTTCTTCATGTTGAAAGGCATACCTAGAAATCATAGCTCCACCCATTGAATGCCCAGCAACATACCATTTTTGAACTTCAGGATACTGTTCAATTACACTATCTACCTCATTTATTCCAAATATCGCTAAATTTAATGGTAACTTAGGCATTACTACAAAATGCCCATCTTTTGCAAGAGCTTCTCCTAAGTAACTATAAGCCTCGGCTTCTACTTTAGCTCCTTGATAAAAAATAACTCCTATTTTTGCATCTTTCTCTCCAAAAACTATATAATCTGCATCTTTTTTATCATCTACTAAAGACAAAGCCTCTTTCGTTGGTTTATAAGTAAACTGAGACCAAGTTAAAAAAGTAATACTTCCGATCATTAAAATACCTAATACAGAGTACAGAACAATTTTTATCCATTTCTTCACACATATGACCTCCCTAAGATGTGTATATTCTATACTTTAGATTATCATTAATAAACATAAAAACTCGAGCATTTTCTTTGTGCTCAAGTTTTCATTTACGTCTTTAATTTATACTATAAATTGTCCAAGATAAATATGTAGCAAATGCAGACCATAAAAAATATGGGATTAGCAACCATGCCGATACTTTAGATAAATTGGAAGAAAACATAATGAGAAGTAACGTAGTAATAGCGACTAGTAAACAATCTACTGTTGCTAAAAATAAATTTTTTTGGCTAAATTGAAAGTAGCTGAACGCTTGATTGAACATATAATTTAAAAGGAAAATAAACCAAAATGTTTTTGGCTTGAATCCATAGTTGTTGTAAATAATTGCAACTGATAATGCAATAAGTCCAAATAATACAGCCCATATCATTCCGATTGTCATACCAGATGGTGTCCAAGACGGCTTTTCTAACGCATCATACCAAGTACGATCAATAGGGAATAAAACACTAGAAACATAAAACAAACCATATGTTAGTAAAAATACTATAATACTAGATTTTTTCATAAACATTCTCCTTTTTACTAGAAGATTATAGAAACTTTATATGATTAGTATGTCCTTGTAATGGATAAAATTCTAATATTAAAATTCAAAATACATATTGTTTAACCTATTTCATACAAATTCTTTCATACTTTTATATGCACAAAGGGCTCTCTCCCGTGCTGCCTTATGATCAACAATCGGAAAAGGATATGTATCCCCAAGTTTTATATTGGATTTTTGTAAAATATGCTCAGGTGCTTCCCAAGGCTTATGTATATATTTGTTTGGGATATCTCTTAATTCTGGTACCCATCTTCTTATATACTCTCCATTTTTATCAAACTTTTCTCCTTGTGTGATTGGGTTAAAAATACGAAAGTACGGTGATGCATCTGCTCCACTTCCAGCAACCCATTGCCATCCCATTGTATTATTTGCAATATCAGCATCTAGTAGTGTATCCATAAACCATTTTGCTCCTTCTTGCCACGGAATTAACAAATGCTTTACAAGAAAAGAGGCTACAGCCATTCTTGCCCGGTTATGCATAAAACCTGTTTGCCATAGTTCTCGCATTCCCGCATCAATAAACGGATAACCCGTTTTCCCCTTTTGCCATACTCTTAATAACTCCTCTTCCTTATCCCACGGGAAATTTTCAAAGCTCTTATTAAGAGGTTTATATACTGTAAATGGATAATGATATAGTAAATAATAAGAAAACTCTCGCCAAATTAATTGACGTATAAAGCTATTAACTTGTTTTTCAAAAAGACTACATTGTCTTTCGGTACTTTTATTTATTAAGTAATGAAACATTAGCTTTACTGATATTTGACCAAATGAAAGATACGGTGCCAACATCGAATGGACATTTTGACCTGGAAAATCTCTTCCTTCACTATAAGAGACTAATTTACTAGAGAAAAATTTCTTGAATGTTTTATATGCCCCTTCTTCTGTCGGATCCCATATTACTTCCATATGAGATGTCCACGGTATAATCGGCAACAATTGTAATTCTGAAACAGATAAGCTTGCTGGTAAAGAGTTCCCCCACTTTATACTCTGCACTCTGCTAAAAGGTTTAGGTATTACCTGCTTTTGAAATGCATTGTAAAAAGGCGTAAACACCTTATATTCAGTGTTATCTTTCTTTTTAATAATCCACGGTTCTAATAATAAATGCGAATTAAATTCTTTACAGATAATACCTTTATCCTCTAACATCATTTTCATTTTTTGATTAGATTGTAATCTGTCCGGATCATAACAAATATTCCAATATACAGCCGTTATATCTAATTGCTCTATGAGAGAAAGTATTTCTTCCTCCGTACGTCCTTTACGAATTATTAAAGTAGAGCCCAATGCCTCAAGTTGCTTCTTTACATCTATTACAGCATGGTGCAACCACCACTTTGACGCACTTCCTATTGAAAAAGTTTCATCTTGTATATATACAGGAAGAACCTCACCAGACTGAACAGCCTCAAATAGAGCTGGGTTATCATATAAACGAAAATCTTTTTGAAACATAACAATAATTTTATTTTGCATGGCTATCCTTTCTAATTCTTAAAGCACAATTCATTCTTTATTAGAACAAATACTTCTGTTATTTTTAAATGATTATAAGAATCATTTTTTGTAATTGCAAACAAACTCTTCTATCTTTAATGGATTTTTCCAACTCTTAATAAAGATAAAAATATAATGCACTTTGTACTTATCTTAAACTCTTATAAAATAAAAAAGAAAATGGAGAGAAAGATGAAAAAACAATTTTATAAACAATCAAACTTAAATACATCTATAGATTCAACAATCCTATGGACTTTTCAAAACCAAAATGCCATAAATACACTTTTGAATGAAGGTAAGCTTATAGCCGATCCTATTTTTGTTAGTAAAGAAGATTGCACAGCATATAAATACATTGTAAGACACATGAAACAGAAAGGTATTGAATTTATTATAGATTTACCCATTTGGGCATGGCATTCATGCAATGGTTACCAAAAGAAGCCTACTTATGAGACTGCAAGAGAATTACTATCAGATATTCAATTAGAGAAAGAAATATACCTCATCGAATTCACATGTCCTAATTTTTTATTCATGTTAACAAACTATAGCGGATGGTGCGACATTTATTTTAAACTTACTGGCAATCCTAAAGCAAGTGTAACAAATGATGAAGAAAAATACTTATTTAATCTTTACCCTACCATTGAGGAAGAATGGGAATATCATCATATCCAAGCAACTCTACCCTACCTAAAAAAAGAATGGATTATACAAATAACTGAACTTAGTAAAATGAATGGATTTAACAAATAATATTGTTTATGAATGCTTTATTTAAGCATTCATAAACATAACAAATAGTCACATGAAACTAATACATTTAAAATAGCTTTTTTATAATGGAATCCTAAATATGCTCCTTACTACTATGATTTTGTATACATGCAGTTTACTCATTTAGTTTTGGTCTAGTTTGTAAATATAAATTCAAATCTGGACTTGAACCGTTAATAATTATATCTCGAACAATTTTAGAAAGTACCATACTATAAACTAATCCATTATCTCCATACGCATAGATAAAGTGACAATTTGGAAACTCTTCATACATTCCAATTATAGGTAAACCATCATGAGTACCACCATAAAAAGCACTTAAATAAAATTCAGGTTCAACTGTTATATTGGGAAAGAGCTTATTAAATTCATTCACTAATTTCTCTTTTTTATGGATTAATTTTGAATCTCTTTCTTGAGCAATGTTTGTATCTTCATCTAATCCACCTATAATAATCCTATTATCTACAGTAGTTCTCATATAAATATATGGTCTCGCAGTTTCCCAAATGAGAGTGCGTTTATACCAAGAAGATAAATCTTCCACAGGATTAGTAACAATTGCATATGAGCTAATCAGTGTAGCGTTCTTTTCCTTTTTAAATTCCAATCCTTCATATCCTGCAGCCACAATTACTTTATTGGCAGTAATAGAATTGCCCTCCTTTGTATAAAAGATAGCACATTCTTTCTCTAACTTTTTGCCAACAATCTCTGTATCTTCATAAATGTGAACTCCTTTATTAGAGGCTTGTTCTAATAAACTATGTGTAAATTTATAAGGATTTATTTCACCATCATTATACGTATAAATAGCTGCACGTTTTTTAAATGGATATCTCTGTCCAATTTGTTTTTCTGATAACCAAGCCGCTTTAAAATCATGCTTATGTAAATAATACAGTTCCTTTTCTAATTTCTTTATATCCTCTTCATAACTTGCATAATATAAGCTGTCACGTCGTTTAAAGTCAGAGCAATAAGGCAAGTTTTGATCAGCATATTCAATATCATTAATAGCTTGTTCACATAATTTCATATGCTTAACTGCATACTCTTCCCCAAATGTATTTACAAGTTCATAAAACATCTTATCACCTAAATATTGAATAAGTGCTGTATTTGTAAGGTTACTTCCATGTCCTACCTTTCTTTTATCAACGATAACAATATTTAAATCTGATTCACTCAAATAGTATGCTGATTGAGCACCCGAACTTCCTGCTCCTATTATTAGTACGTCACATTTTATATCTTCGTCCAAACGAGGATAAGAAGGTGTATTAGAAAAAGTCGTGTTCCAATATAATTTCCCTTTCTGTAAATCCATTTTAATTGCACCGTCCTAAATAAAATAGTTATATCCCCATCGGTATCTCCAAATCATTCTTACTATATACTTCTTATCAAAATTATCTTGCTATCATGAATAAAGGTTTTCATAAACCTAAAAGCCTTGTCTTAAAAATTTTTTCGAAAAAACGTCAAATAATTTTTTATTTTTATTATAAAAAGAGCAAAAGACCTCCATTTATAGAAGATTTCTTTTACTCTTTTTAAAGGAAATAAATCCAAATATTTAACATATTATAGTATCTACCAAATAAAAGTTGCTTATCTATCGATAACTTACACATAAGAATGCATTTGTTTCACTACTTTATTAACAGAAACTTTAACAACCGTTTCTTTTTCCCCTGTTCTATCAATCTTGAAACCATGAACTTTAACATCAGACGGTACTAGTGGATGATGACAAATCATATCTATACTCTTCTCAATATTTTCACTAACATTTTCTTTTCCACTTAGCCATTCATCAAGGCTACCACTTGAAAATTCAGGCATGCAATTTTCAAAGAGATAGTCTAGTTCCCTGTTATTTTTTATGGAATCACGTTGAATTTGTAGATTAACTACATCAGTTTCTTTATCCTCTATTCCTACAACAAAAATTTCTTCAACATTTTCTTGATAAATAGCAATAATAATAGATCTCATTATATCTCCATAAGGATGTACAATTACAGAATCGTAGCTGTGTATAGTCAACATGTTTTCTTGTTGAATGTTAGTTACTTGTTGGATAATAGGCTCTATTTCATGTTTAATGTCTGTTAACAATAAAACTTTTTTATTCTTTGAATTCATATGGAGCACTCCTTCTTCATTATTGTATTTATGAAACTTTTAAGTTAGTAACAATAGTTGATAATTCATTACATGATTGTTACCAGTTTTTCCAGTGTCCCTCTGGATCAACACTTGCAAGTCTAACCCATCCATTTTGAACTTTTTCTCGAAATGTGAAATCATTATTTAGCAAACGTTCTATATATTGACTAGGCGCTTGAATTACAATTAGTAAACGAAGTGGTGAATGATACGTCTCACTATCTGACTGCATAACGGATTGCCAAGGTAAGCCTGGCAACAAATCACTTGCATTTCCCTGCATAACACCTAGACCCGCGGTTACGGTTTGGGTTGTTTTGTTTCCACTACCATAATAATGAGGAGCTACAGTTGAAGCGTAATATTGTAGATTTATCCACTGAGCTACTGTTCCTGGTCCTGCAATAATGTTAGCTAATATATCGCCACTTTCATCCTGTTTCCAATCATAATTATGGAGGAAAGCCCTACCGTCTAAGTCACAATCCTGAGTTAATTCTCGTTGCCCGATAATAAAAGATGCATTACGAGCTAATCCCCATTCTGGACGTATTTCACTCCAATCTTCTGCAAATCGATGTGCCTCTTTACTCGCATTTTTTATTTTCGTTTTAAAATTTGGTAATTGCGTTAAACGCTCTCTATTTGCATGTTGGCTCACATTTGGCATAATCGATTCGATACAATCAAATGCTTCTTGCGCAGTTTCCGAAAGTTCTGGGACGTAAATCCATTCCAATTCATCCACTGTTGTTTTATGTTCAGCTGCTGCAAAAATGGTATCCTCAGGAATTTTAATACCTTCCGCAAACAACGCCTCTCTCACTTCTGGGAGATTACATAAAGTAGCAAAAACTCTTGCATTGAATCCTCCTGCTGCTCCGCCACAAGCACCACACTCAAGTGCTGCAGCATAAGGATTGTTCGTACTTTGACTACTATGTCCGCACATTACAACTAAAGGAGCAAATTTTTCTGTCAGTCCCACCATTTTTAAAGCTTGACGCACATAGTTCACTTTTTCTTCTTTCGTAAAACCGATAGGTATCTCACCCTTTGTGTCATGAGCATGATTAAGCGAGAATGTTGTATCAGGTTTTTGTAACATAGTTTTACGAAGGTTACGAATGAAACCACCAACTCCTCTTGGAACAAAGCTTCTTGTCACCATCTGTAGACCAAGTAAAGGACCACTTAACTCAGGTAGCGCCATACTTGTCAGTACGTTCTGTTTCATCGTTTTAAAAGTATAACGCACCGAACTGCCTACCCTCTTACGTTGCTCATAAGATTTAAGTTCATTTTCATTTGTGAGCTCTTTTATTTGATGTTTCGGTTTGAGTATAACTGGCAAAGAAGGATGGTTGTTATTACTACCTAGTTCACTAGTTGCAATTGGTAACCCAAAGAAACCAGCTATTCCAAATGTTTCAAACGGACCTAATTTTTCAAGGTGGCGACGAAACGGTTCTGAACGTACATCAATACAGAATGCTAATTGAGCTAATACACGCTTTTTATCATTGGTTGCACGTTGTGTAGAAGCAATCTTCTCCCTTAATTGCTCTGCATGCGTTTGTTCCCAAGCTTCCAGCCAAAGTTTCTTGCGAATATTTTCATCAAAACGATAAGCGAATACTAATAATTCACTTTGTTCAGTAGCAGGCATTTGTAACCATTCCCGTGTTGAAATATTCCCCCAATAAATCCAAGAAGCTATAAGTGGGACGATCGAAACTTTTTTCTCAACCTTTTGATTTTTTAAAGGTAAATAAGGTTTTACAATAGCCAGCTCCATAGAAATTCGAACTGCTAAATATTCTATGAGAAGTTCCTGTTCCTGAATTGATTGTTGTGAGCGCCATCGTATCATTCCTGCCCACCCAGGCAAAGAAAGTAAGTGCCCTTCAAGGTAAGATTGTATGTTAGATTCAGAAATTCCTAGTTCAGATAATGCTCTCGCTAAAGCTACTTCGGCATCTTGTGCCCAATTTTTTAAAACTTTACGCTCATTTTTACTGAGCGCTGGATCAAATTTAATAAGGTGTTGCCATGCGCGATAAAAACCTTTCTCTCGATTTGGCATCGTCCAATTTGATCCGGATTCATCAAGATATAATTTACACCATTTAATGATATGATAATTAAGAACATCAGATAGGTTTTCACTATTTTGACTCTCTATAAGCGAACTTATTGGCTGCATAACAGAGGCTTGCATACTTGCTGTATTTATATAATTCATTTCTTCTGCCAATTTATTTACTTCTGGCGATGATAATAGACTAGAAGGTAATTTTTCTAACTTTAAAGCTGCTTGGCAAAATCGCTCTGCTTTCTCTCGCGGAATATGAAAAGATTGTGAATCCAGCCAACGAGACAAACTCATTTGTAAAAATGATTCCTCAATCTCACCTTTCGCTTTTGCCGAATGAATCATGGAGGCACTAGGATAAATATCCACATTACGAGCTTCTTTTAACCAATTTGCGACTTGTTCAAATGATTGCTTTTCAAGTCCCATCCAAGGGTGGTGAGCTGCAAACGTAGAGATAGGCCAAAGTGGCGCAATAACTCGGCTAGCAGATGCAACTAAATCATTTATATTATTTTCTTGCATATCAATGTTTGTATCTTTCTTTAATATTGACGGTATGCTCATCACGAATTACCTCCCTTTGATACATAATGTTTCAGATAGCTTGGGTGACTTTCTACTGACTTTCGTCTCGCCTCACCTACTCGAACTAACCAAAGATAAAGTACAGCGAATAAAGTAGAAGATTGATGACGAGTAACGAAAGTACTAATAACACTACTAAATAGTAAAATACATATAACAAAGATAACGGCTGGAGCTGAAGGTTGAACACTTTGATAAATATCAGTATGCAACCATTTATAAAGAGAATTATGAACGGTAAAGTAAATGAGAGAAAATCCAATCAAAACAATTACGCCAGCAATTCGTCCCATTCTTCCCTCTCCAAAAACAACAAGCTGTTTCCATGAAAAGTATAGTGACCAGCCTAAGATTAACGCACTAACTAGTTGATACCCCTCTCCAGAAGTCATAAACCAGAAAGTAATTGCTATAAATAATCCTAAAACACGCCCAACTATAATCCATAAATTGGACATCTTTTCATTAGACTGATTCACTACCCCAAAACGTTGCACGGAAGAACCAGCTTGTAAAAATAGTGTAGCTTTAAACAAACCATGTAAAATTAAATGAATAATAGCCGCTAAATAGGCGCCTAATGCACATTGAATAAGCATAAATCCCATTTGTGCAATAGTTGAACCTACTAGCTGACGTTTATAATCAACTTGGACTAAACTAATTCCTGTACCTATTAAGATAGAAATACTAGAGAAAATTAGTAAAATTATTTGTGCAATATCATCATGAAAAAGAGGTGAAAATCTAGTTAACATGATACCGCCAGCATTTACTAAACCCGCATGCATAATAGCAGAAACAGGAGTTGGAGCAACAGCAGACTCAATTAACCATCTTTGAAAAGGCCATTGTGCTGCTGGAATCATCACCGCTAATATAATTAATAAGTTAATTCCTGTTCTCTCCAATGTTCCATGTAGCACTACATTTTCATTCGTTAAAACTGATGTTAACTGCCACTGTCCTGTTACTTGAAAAAGCCAAATGATAGCTGATAGTAAGGCAATCCAACTTATTGTAAATAGGTAGCCAGAGATTTTAGTTGCTTCACTAACTACTTTCCACCCTTTATTTAGCCCTATAAGTAGAACCAATCCTATAAGCGTTGCTCCCCAACAAATGAGCATTAAGCGAAGATCATCACTTAACCATGCAACCGAAGATACACCTGTAGTAAATGTAAAAAGTGCAAAGTATTTTCGATATGAGCGATCTCCCATTAAATAACGTACAGAGAAACGCTGAATGATTAAACCAATTGTAAGAACAAAGAAAGCCATTAACCAAGCTAAAGTATCTAGATGCCAAGGCCCCACAATTCTATCTCCATTGTTATTAACAAGTGCGAGTAAAGAAACCAATGAAGGTAAAGCAGCGATACCAATATGGATATGAACAAAACGTAAAGGTATCCTTGCATTTAAAAATAATAATCCACTTAGCCAAGAAGCACTAAGCGCCATAAAAAATAAAGTTAACAGTGTTGATGAACTCAGCGAAATTAACATGTTAAATACTCCCTTCTAAGCGAAAATAGCCTATAAAAATTCCTTTTCATTACGATAGTTTTTTAAATTTCAATTTTCATTCACTCTTTTTCGTGCATCGTTTTTTCCCATAAAAAAAACCGACAACTTCCATAATTCAATGATTTTATATCATCATTGAATTATGGAGATTGTCGGTTTCACTTCAACTAACTTCAATAAAGTTTTTTGAAGAGCTCCCATTTTATAGAGGATAGTAATGTATGTATTACTCCTATTAAAAATAACAGTATATCTCTGATCTCCTAGATTATGCAATCAATATATCAATTTATGTTATGCGCTATCTTTCAATTAAGAAACTTTTTCATTTAGTCAATATTACATATTAAAAAAATGCTAAAGCCTTAATTATAGCAAACAGTTAAAATAAGCATCTATTAATTTTTTAAAACAATTATAAGATAAACTATATTAAGCAGTTTGTCAATTTATTTATCAGTTTTTTTGAGCGTTATTCCAATTAAAATTCAGTATACGTAAATAATTTCAAGTTATTAATTATTATAATGTTAATAAATTTAAATACAGCGCAAAACTTTTAGGTTTCTTAATTATCTCCCACTAACCCTACGGTGGTTTTAATTTTTAAAATTTTTCCTCAAGATTATGAAACAATTTAAAAATCATTACTCGTTCACCAGTACGGGAGCTTATATCCGTATGAAAACTTTTCACTTTTTCTCCAGTTAATTCTAGTATAATCTCTTTCAAATCTTCAATTCCAGATTCAACTAGCTCCGAACGATTTTTCTTTATCGTTAGCATACCGTCTTTTGTTTCGCAAACCGTATATTCAGCCGGCGTTAAAATACCTTGTAGATTTACGATAATCATATCCCTTAATATATCTGTCTTAACGGATATAGACCCGCGTCCTAGGTAGTCTTTTTCCCAGTGAGTAATTGCTTTGCTTATCTCTGATTCAATAGAGCCTTTTGAGTTTTTCATCTTTGTATCCTCCTTCAATAAAATGTAATTACATTTATAATTACAATAACAATATAATAATCTGGATTGATTTTATTTTCAATTATTGAGAAGAATTTATAGGAATCGTTCTCATGTATCCTTTAGTATTAAAGTGAATTTTTATATTGCGATATACGTTTTTTTGATTATCCAAAACAAAATACTCTTACTATAAAGACTCTGTTGCATAGATTTCTAAAAAGGACATTCCGGAGAAAATAAGGAAACTCTTGTAACGTAATATACAAACAAAAAATCCTACACTTATGAATAGGATTTTTCTCTTTTTATATTAGTCAAAAAACTAAAAGTATACCTGCCCTCCAAACATATTACCGATTGAGTTTATGCATATTTCCTTCGAATTTTGCCAACCACCAATAACAGTAAAGGAATCCCTAGCTCATAAACGGGAAATGCAATTGGAATTACGAAAAATATGTAGTAATAATGGGTAAATGTTTGGATATTTTTAACTGACACAGCTATGATGAACGAAATAGGAGCAAGAACTAACGCTACTTTTCGCCAATCCTTCAAATGAAATATTTGTGCTGTTCCATAACAAGCGATAAACATGTATAACGCCAATTTCACAAAAATACTAAAAAACCAAATAATAACTATCAAAATATCCACATTTTGAATGAACTCCATGACAGATATGTATCGGCTCAAATCGTAAACCGGATACAAAAAACTTGAAGATAAATTCGGACCGAATGTTAAAATGACCGCTAATGTTCCAATCGTTACCATGAAAACGGCTAATCCTACCCCCAACATCGCCCTTGATGACGCTTGCTCTGGTTTATCCATAAAGAAAACGAACATCATCATCATAACAGCCTCTCCAAAAAATGCGGCTACAGGAGTATAGGAACCTTTAAGGATGGGAAGCCAGCCAGAATCGTGATAAATAGGCCGCATATAATCCCAATTCATATTGCCAACATTCAAAATGATTACAAACGTTATCATTAAAAGTACAATTGGCCCTATGATTTCACTTAAACGTCCAATACCTTCCACCCCTCCTTGGTAAATGATAAAAATGAGCAATAACATCGCAGTAAAGACAATGACCCACAAAGGTGTATTATGAAACAAAGCGATAATAATGAATTCACCAAATTCACGGACGGTTATCCAAATTATCATGTACCACCCAAAGAAGTAAGGAATCATCAGTAGCTTTCCTAGCCATTTACCAAGAATAGTTTGACTAAATTCAATGAGAGTTTGTTTCGGATAAAGCGAACCAAGTGTAGTTGCCAAAAAAGTAAGAGCAACCCCTATCACTCCTGCAATCAAAATCGAGATCCACGCATCTTGTTTGACAGTACGAATCGTCGCTGGAATAACTAGAAGGAGCGATTGTCCCACTTCAAAAGTGAACATCATCCAAAAGATTTGCCTGCCAGAGATTTTCATCGAATTTCTCACACTCTATATTCCTCCTTATTTTTTCATTTCATTTTTCTTCAACTGCAACGGTGGTCCAGTCAGTCCTACTCGCCGAATAGTAAGCTTTGTATGAAGAGAAACCTCCACTTTTCGAAATTGTTTACTCCAATTCTTTTTTAACTCTTTCCATTCAGATGGATATTTTTGATGAATGGCTTCTCCAAATCCAAAGATATCGGTTCCGTATTGTTTTTGAACCTTTTTAATAGTTTGGAGAGCTTCCTTTTCGGACTGTTTTTCCAATACATGTTCTAAAAGAGTAAGATTTTTTGGCTGCGAAAGATCTAAATTCGTATTGTTCTCCTGAATTGTTCCTTCACCAGAAAAAACAATGTCACACTTAATTGTGTCCCCTTGTATAGTAGGTATGATTTTTCTATTGATCTTTGTCATATATAAACTTGCACTACCATTTCCTTTAGAGGCCGTTGCTGTAACTGTCTGTTTACTTAAACGATTCACTATCCAAAGAGTAGTTAACCATTCCTGCATGTTCAAGTATCCTACCAATTTGAAATCGTTGTTAAATATAGCACCGCCTACAATTTGAAACCCTTTGACCTCAGTTTTTCCTTTTTTATGAGACACATTTAGTTTAATAACGGGCAAAATCGGGGTGATTCCATCACTCGTACCAGCAATAAGAAAATTTAATAAAGACATATCTCCCGCTGCCTCTATTTGCATATGCTCTTTAAGTGCCCCAAGTGCCGGGATAGACTCTAAAGGGATGGATGCTTTCAGAAAATCTTTTGCAGTATTCCCTTTTATGACAAACACACCTGCTCGTAATCGAATATCAGGATCGCGGCTATATGCATCTAAAACTGGAGCAAGACCACTTTTAGCCATTTTTTCTCCAATCAATATTACACGCTGGTGCCCTCGAAAAATTTCTCTCGACATTTTTGTTTGCATCATTTGTATAGCTTCATGTGTATCCCTTCCCGTTCCCGATTCTGTAAAAAACGCTTTTCCTGCATTACTTCTTCCGCTCTGTCCCATTCCCATTTTTGATGGAATAATAAACTGAGCACTAATTTCAATCTTATTATTCTTCGCTTGATCAAGTCCCCATCCTAATTCTATTGCCAAATCATTTAATTCTGTCCGATCCCAACATCCCGTCAAGAAGCATAAAGAAATGACCAGTATCATACAGAGTGCCTTGTGCAGGCTCATTCTGTTTCCCCTCCCCGTTTCTCATCTGGCTTTTGTCCACCTGGAAAACGGACTTTCTCTTCACCAGATACCATTATTGGGCGGTGGGTCATATTCCAACGAGGTGTTCGGAGAAAAACATCCTTTAAATCACGAGGAGTTTGTGGTGCAACTGGACTTAAATACGGAATGCCAAAAGAACGAATGTTAGTTAAATGAATCAAAATCGCAAGGGTACTTATTGCAACACCGTATAGCCCGAGCATCCCTGCCAATAACAGCATCGGAAAGCGTAACATCCGGTAAGCTGTTCCTAAGTTGTAGCGCGGGAACGCAAATGACGCAATACCGGTCGTCGCCACAACAATGACCAAAGGTGCGGAAATAATACCTGCTTGCACAGCAGCTTGCCCGATAACAAGTGCTCCGACAATACTAACTGCTGATCCAACAGGTTTTGGTAACCGAACCCCCGCTTCCCTCAAGCCTTCAAATAAAAACTCCATCATTAGCGCTTCTATGACAGCCGGGAACGGAATGCCTTCTCGCGCAGCTGCAATACTAATAAGCAAATTTGTCGGAATTAATTTAGGATGAAAGGTTGTAATAGCAACATAGAGAGAAGGAAGAAATAATGAAATATTAATTAATATTAAACGTATCCATCGAACAAAAGTTGTGTAGATGGAGCGTTCATAATAATCCTCCGCTGCTTGTAGACCAGTCCAAAATGTCATAGGAACAATCAAAACGAAAGGTGTGTTATCTACTAAAATGGCGACTTTTCCCTCTAATAAACTTGCACAAACCGCATCTGGCCGCTCAGTATTTTGAATTTGTGGAAAGGGTGAAAAGGGTTGGTCCTCAATAAACTCTTCAATGAAAGCTGACTCCAATACTCCATCAATTTGAATTCGCTTTACCCTTTGGCGAACTTCATCCAAAACCGAATCAGGTGCAATTCCCTCAATATAGGCAATTACCACATCTGTCTGTGACAATTCCCCAATCGAATAAGGTTCCATTTTTAGTTTTTGGCTTCGAATTCTTCGGCGAATCAGGCTCGTATTGACCCTTATCGTTTCCGTAAACCCGTCCCGAGGGCCACGAACAGAGATCTCGGCAGCCGGCTCTTCAATACCTCGTTTTTCAAAACCTTTTAAATCAGCGACTAGAGCTTGACTTTCTCCTTCTGTTAAAATGACAACATTCGCTTTCAATACTGCTTCTATAACCTCACGAACTTTAGAGATTGTCTTTACTTGAGAAACCGCAATTAGCTGATTTTGTATAATTTCTCCTACCGAATCCACACTCTTTACTCCACTAGGCAGACCTTCGAACATCATTGGTTTCAAAACAACTTGTTCCACAACTTTAGTGTCAATTAATCCATCTATATAAATAAAAAGAATTTTATTTTGACTATCTATGATTATTGGACGAAAAACAATATCGGAACAATTTTCAAAAACTTGTCTCAAAACTTCTTCATTCGCAGATACACTCTGCTTGAGTTCGCACTCTTGATCATTTTGGAGCAGCATACTTGCACTCTCAAGTTCCTGAATATCTTTTCTCAAACGCTTTCTACTAAGTTTTTTCATCATACTACCCCATTTATCGAGTGGTTTATGTTTTGAGCCCAATTGTTAGTAATTTCTTGACAGAATAGCTTTAAAAAACCGTTCCACTAAATGTTTTTTTGTAAGTAATCATTTATCTAGAAAACAAAAGGAAAATATCCCCTCTATATCCTTCTTAAAATTTCCTTACACATGAAAATTATTCAATTTTTTCTATAAGTTAGTTATTCTAAAATGAGGTATCCATAAAGTAACTTGTAAATTCTGCTTTGTTAAATTGGTAGTAATAAGCTTATAGAAGCGAGCAAAAAAAGCATGTTCTGAAGAAAGATAAATCAGAACATGCTCTTAATTTATTTATTTGATACTATAGACGTTGATCTTTCTGGAAGTTTAGTTGAAAATGATCCGCTTCATTGTATACCCCGAATTCATATCCTTTTTCCTTATAAAATTTAATAATTTCCGGAAGCGCTTGTAATGTCTGTAGTTTTTCATGCATTAGAACTACTTCCACATCTTCTGTTGTTGTACGCTTTACATTTTCTATAATTTGCTGTGGGTTACCTTTTAATTTCCAATCATTTGAATCTATCGTCCAATCCCAAACTTTTATTCCTGCTTCTACAATTTTGTTACGAATGTCCTGCCCCTTTAATCCTGGTGCAGATCCGTATGGGGGACGGACTAGTTTAGGAGTTGTACCTGTAATATTATGAATAAGAGCTAACGTTTCTTTCATCTCCGTTACAAATTGTCCTTTTTTGTATAGCTTATCACTATTATGTGTCATACTATGTGCACCAATATAATGTCCTTCTTTTACTGCTCGTTTTACATTTTCCTGAAAACCGGTATTCTGTAAATTGCTACCTTGCATAAAAAATGTCGAAGCAACATGTTGCTCTTTTAGTACATCTAAAAATTTCCCAGTTAATTCGCTAGGACCGTCATCAAATGTTAAATAAACAACCTGTCCTACTGGTTTTCCATCAGCTCTTTTCTGTTTTGCCAGTGATGTGTCCTCTTTCTTTTTTTGTTGTTGCGTATTAGCTAGCCTAATATTTTCATTAGCTACCCCTTTCGCTGGGATAGAGTTCCATTTCCCTATTAAAAAGAACGTGAAAAAGGTCGTTGCTAAAACAACTCCTAGAGATAGTATTGCCTTAGTTACTACACTTGTTTTTTTCTTATTTTGTGATTCTTTCATTATGTTTCGATCCTTTCCCTACTCATTTTCATATTCATTATTTATGCAGCTAAACATTAACTTCAGCTGATATTTACAATAAATAGATTAATAGAGGAAGGTGAAGATAAAATGCAGATAATGTCGAAATTAGTTAAAGAATAGCCTATTACATCCACTCTTTAAAAAAATATTTGTTTCTCTACTACAGTTAAATTTGAAAACTGGATATACATCCAAAATAAAAAATACTACTCTTTCTAAATAACATTTTCACCTCAAGATAATAGCATACCGGTATAAAGATAAAATACAGAGATGGCCGTACTATTGAAATTCTATTATAATTTTGTAATTGGAATTCATTTGAACCAAATGAAGAACTAGAAGAAATATTATTATGTGGAGGTACTCCGATGAACCTTGTAATTAGAGAGTTAGAAACAAATGATTTAGATAATCTCCCGGAGATTGATGACAGTTTTATAGTGAATGCTCGGTTAATTCTTTCTCTTTCCAAAGGAAATAGACGCATAGAATATACAGTAGAAGACGTTCCAAGTTATGAAAAAAGTTATTTACAAAATCAAGATGATAATGAAGAACTGGCTTACAATGAATATATAAATAAACCTAATCAAGTCATTTACATAGCTCTGTTACATAACCAAATCATTGGATTAATGGTATTAAAAAAGAATTGGAACCACTATGCTTACATAGAGGATATAACGGTAGATAAAAAATATCGTACAATCGGAGTTGGCAAAAAATTAGTTGATCAAGCAAAGCAGTGGGCAAAAAAAGGAAATATGCCAGGTATCATGCTTGAAACGCAAAATAATAATGTCGCAGCATGTAAATTTTATGAAAAATGTGGATTTGTAATTGGTGGGTTTGATTTTCTTGTTTATAAAGGTTTGGATAAGACAAGTGATGAAGTTGCAATTTATTGGTATATACATTTCAAATGATAATAGTTTATAACGTAAAAAACTCAAAATAAAACCCCAATTTCTCTATATTAAAATCGAGAAATTGGGGTTAAGTTATTTAAAACAAATAACTAATTAATAATCCTGCTGACAACAAGAAGCCGAAAATCGTATTTGTCATCGCTGTTGATTTCATTGCGATGCGCATATATCCAGGATCCTTTGCCCCTTTTTGGAAACTTTGAATCGCAGAAATTGGCTTTCTCAAACCTAAGAACATAACTAATGCCCAAGGGCTTATATAACCCATTAATACAATTACGGCAATCCATAAATACGCAATGAAAAAGGCTACCGCTAGTGTTACCACAGCTTTTTCTCTCCCAAGGAGGATTACTAATGTCTTTCTTCCACCTTTAATATCTTCTTCGATATCTCGGATGTTATTTGACATATTGATTGCACCTACTAAAATTCCAATTGGAATGGAAATCAATACACTTTCAATCGTTACAGTATTCGTTTGAATAAAGAAAGCAATGAGTACAAAACATGTCCCCATTAACAACCCAGAAACTAATTCTCCAAACGGGGTGTACGCAATTGGTAATGGACCGCCTGTATATAAATAGCCAACTGCCATCCCAATTAAACCAATAACCACTAACCACCAACTACTATTCATACAAATATAAATGCCAATAAAAGCTGCTACGACATATAATAAAAGCGCAACTGTTAACACATTTTTTGGCTTCAATCCATGACGGACAATTCCGCCACCGATGCCAACAGATTCAGCAGTGTCTAATCCACGTTTGAAATCATAGTACTCATTAAATAAGTTCGTTGCTATTTGCAGCGCTAAACATGCAAGCATCATCGCAATAAATAAAAGCCAATCAATTTTGGCAACATAAAGTGATGCCACTGTCCCTAAAATTACAGGAGAAAACGTCGCCGTTAATGTATGCGGGCGCGTCATCTTCCATATTAATTTAGCGGAACTAATTTCCTTTTCATTCCCCATAACTCTGTTCAATCTCCCTACATTTGAAGTATAAATTACTAGCAGTATCTTTCTATCTATTTCCTGCCACGCATCCATTCATTATAGCAATAAATGATTATCCTTTCTAACAAATCAACTTTTAATAAAGTAAAATTTATAAAATGAAACTTTAATCAGTAGTAACTTCTTGTTTTTGTTCACTCGAAACGAATTCAATTGTAAATGGAGCCCCTTCTTCTATCGCTCTTTTCAGTACCTCAAACGGTGCGAATGAGACAAGTTCTCCAAAACCATCAAACAATACAGTTTGTATTTTCATTTTTAGAACACCTCATATGTTTTGTTTTATAAATCCCAAAGGAGAAGAAAGGTTATCTACAAATTAATAATGAAGACAACCTCTCTCCCCTTACTCTATAAACCTTCAAATGTTCCTCTAACTGCCTCGCATCTTCTAATACACTTAGCGTTTTCTTCACAAAATTCCAATTCAAACTACCGGATAACCATAACAATGAAGAAAGTCTCTTATAATCATTTGGTGTTACAATATTATGTACCGTATACCCTTCTAAAAATGAACTAGCAACACTTGAGCATACTTCATGAGACTGTATTCCTTCTGTTCGCGAGTACCATTTTATTAAAAAGGCTAGTCCTTCAATACGATCAACATATCCAATTGATTCAAAATCTACAATTCCTTTTACACATTGACTTGAGTCCCATAAAATATTCAAAGGATTTAAATCTGTTTGTACAATAAACTGTAAATTACTCGTATATGCGCACTCTATATGATATGTAGCAAGATTTATGTACTCCCGTAATTCCTTACATGCGCTTACCTTACTTTCTAGCATATCAATAAACTGGGCATACCCATCTAAATGGGATTTCTTTTGAAAAATCGAGCTTTGAAATGTACTAGAAATATCATGAATCTTTCTTGCCTTCTTTCCAAACGATTCTGCAATAGATTCTGTGCAGTGTGTAAGATGCTCTCCTTCAATCCAATTAGACAATACAAATCGGTACTGTTCATCATTCCAAGTGACTAATGTAAATGACTCCCCTGACGTATTCTTGTTAATTTGCATAAAAGGAATTCCATGCCCTCGTAAATAATAGGTAAAGCGTACTTGCTCTTTCAATTGTTCATTTGATAACGCTCCAAAAGCTGGATTGATTATTCGATTGTTATTCATAAACCGTGCGGAATATCGCTTTCCATTTACCATGATTTTATAGTGTAAATCTGTATGCCAGCTATTTATATGTAATTCTTCTTCTATTACTAATGAACGGATTTCTGTAAAATAATTCATTAATACATCTTTTATTATGTGCTTCACTTCCTTCTCTCCTTTCATATAAAAAATTAACGTACATGCAATCCATTCTATTCCCCATAACAAAATGTATTTCACTTCATTAAGCATAGCTAGGATATTTCAAATAGGAAATAGAATTATAGAAAATAGTAGATGGGGGGCATATTATTGAAGAGATTAACATTCGGTATGATTGGAGCATTAAGTATCACCTTATTAATTGGATGTACAAGTAATTCAAATGAAACGAAAGCTTCCAATAAAGAAGCATCCACAACAGTGAAAGAAAAAGAAATTGTATATGAAAACGTTATGTTTGAACAAAAAGAAGTGAGAAAACTTGAGATTAGTCCTGTAAATTCAAAAGGGAGTAATAAAATAGTAAATAAAACAAATATGAAAACAATTTTTACAAGTATGGAAAGCGCAGAGAAAAAAACACTCCTTCTAGATCAAGATGCAAAAAAACATATGCATTCAAAAATGAAGGTTACTTATCAAGATAAATCTATGCAGGAATTTTTTGTTTGGATAGAATCGGATGGTGACATCGTAATGGCAAAAGCGAGCGATGAAACACACGGTGAAGGTTATGATTTAAGTGAAGATAATTCTAAAAAAATCATTCAGTTTTTCGAAAAGGCATCCCAGTAATAATTATACAATAGATAAAAAGCCGCATTTGCGGCTCATAAACTTATTGAACTAACGAATACCTTACCGTTTAATCGCATCCACAATTAACGATGGGCAACCAAGTTTATCTCCTTGATTTCTAGGATCATATCTTTTTGATCGGAAAATAACGCCATCATTTGCATCCCATTCTTTGTAATAAAATTGCCCATTTTCATCGCAATATTCCAGTAAAACTATTTCAAATCCAGCTGTTTCAAACATTTTCGTTAATGTTTTATAATTATAAACGATTTTATGGCTTGCAGCTGGATGGTCTTTCGGGCCAGGTCCGCCTACTTGCACTATATTTTGATATGTTTCATCTTGGAAAAATGCATCAGGGACACCGCACCGAATATGGCCTGACGGTTTTAAAAATTTATAACAAATGCTAGCTGCTTTTACCCCTTCTTCAAAAGTAAGGTGCTCCCATACATGCTCTGCTAAAATAGCTGAAATGGAGTTATATTCAAATCTTGCTTCCCACATTGTTTCAACTAATAAGTTAAGATCATCTTCTTGCGTTTGAATCCAGCCCGGATTGTTATTAAATGCCCCAGCTGCCACTACTACTTTCATTTCGTCTTGTTTTATTACCATTATTTTCACCTCGTATGAATTTTAAGTCATTAGATTTTTCGTAAAATCGGATTTGCATGTCCTTTTCTTACATGTATGAATTAAAAAAACTACTTCTATATTCAACAGATTATTCAAATAGAAAATAATATCCTACATAATTAAAAACATTTGTAAACCCTACATTTTCCACAACTGCAACAGAAGGCTTGTTCAATTCCATACAGTCCCAATATGGAATAATATCATTCTCCAAACAATCTTTTACAAAACTATGCGCTATCTTTTGAGCTAATTTCCTCCCCTGGTAACCCTCTATTGTTTCAATATCTATGCAGTGTATATTTTCAAATACAAACCCTGAAAAACAAACACTCACAATTACATCATCATAAACAATGCAATAACCGATTCCCTCATTGAAAAAACGATCCGATGAAGACCAAAACTCTAAAATTTTTGATTGTAAAAAATCAATATTCTTAAATGTATTATTACTATTTTCATAGAGAGCTTTACTCATTTTCAGCACAGTATATTCCTGTTCAATTTCAGGTTCATGATGATTTTCATAATCCTTTTTTCTTAGCGTATACACTCTTTGATTCCAACTCTTTAAGTTACGGTGCTGAAATATTCTTTCAATTGTTTTGTTCCACTTTGAATGATTTCCGATCCCTTCAAAGCAATCTAATCCTGCTTTCCTCGCCCTAGGTACTATTACATTATTAATAAAACGATTCATTTCTTTATTAAACTCTTCATTTTCAGCATCTCCAATAAAGAAGAAGCCATCATTATTACCTAACCAAATGAGTCCCGAATTAGGAGAAGACACGTTATCTACAAATATACGACCAGGATTCACTCCTGCAATTACAGCTTTGACTTCTAATTGACCGTGTTCATTTATTAAACCACTACATTTATAAAAATCATTCTTGCTTAATTCAGAAATCATAAGTTAAACCACCTTCCTGAAACCACTCTATTCTAACTTTATCATTTTATCGGAATATTCTCTATTCACTTAAGTGATTTTTGTAAATCAATGCAGCCTTGCTTATGTATAGTAAAAAAGAGTCAATCCTCTATGCAATAGAAGATTGACTCTTTCCTTTATTTATAAAAATTGTTTCATACATTGAAACTCAGACCACTCTTTTTCCTATCTGATCATCAAATCCCCACTGAACATGTGAGGGTATAATTGGAGACATATAATCCGTATGACTACAAAGAGTAACGACTAAATCAACGCTATTTAAAACTCAACCAAGCATCCGCCCAGTCCGCATGATCATTTCCGTTACCGTTACCTGCATCATCAACGACTAGTTTTAATTCTTTTTTACCTGTAAGGTCAACATCAACAAATTTTGCTGGCGTATTATAGTACATTGTACCGCTATTAAATACTTCATCCCCATCAAGTAGTACTTTGAACACGACTGAACCACCTTTACCGCCAGGTTCCTGGTCGATTCCTACATATGAATTAAATCGTTTGTAAGTTGCATTTGATATATCATAGGTGATTTCTGACTTCGAATGCGTTCCGATTCCTTTTTTATACGTAATCGGTCCTGTCGTTCCGAGTAATGAAAGCGGGTTTTTGTCAGTGCTTTTATCTTTTTGAACCGTTGCCCATCCAGCGGTTGCTTTTATCCATGAAATATCACTCAGGTAGATGCCGCCGGAAGCCACTTGAACTTTCGTTGATGTTACCACCGCATTCCCTAATTTTACAGAGACCCCAACTTCTTTCACTCCTTTAAACTCGGATGGCGGAGTTATAACAAACGAATATGTGTCCTCTCCTCCTGCAGTTAATTGAAAGTCTGTTGTTAATGGCTGCGCATTCCAGCCATCTGGTAATTGCAGTTCAATCTTTCCAGGTGTCACTTTTTCCCTTATTTCATTTTGAACCTTTACCTTTAATGTAGTCGAACCCCCTTCAACAATAATTGGATTGGGTTCAACATTTGCTGAAATTAGCTTTACTGCTGGCGTTACTTCTATTTGATTCGTTTTACGAACAGTCCCGCTATCTGTATTTACTTCAGCTTCAATGGAATAATTATTAGAAGCCACATCAATCGGGACCGGTAAATCTGCCTCAATTGTTTTCGATTGCCCTGGTTCAACGCCTTCAAAAGCTACTGTAATCGGTTTAACATTCCAGCTCTCTGGAGCCTTTACAACCACTTCTCCGGAAGAAGATTTCAATGAACCGAAGTTTGATAAATTTGCCTTTACTTTAACTGTACTTCCTGCCGTTATACTACTCGGAGACTCTAGATCGAAACTAAGCATAGACTCAATTTTATAAGTTTTACCTTGTTCCGTTTTAAATGAAATCGTATCTCCATCTTTCGTAAATGGCACCGGTGTATTCGTTCCGACTCTTGTCACAGTAACTGGTGTATTGAACATTGGACTTTTTAACTTTACATCGTTTCCGTGATCAGAATTCACCTGAATGACTGTAGGCATACCATTTTTCCAGTTCGCATCAATCGTAAATGCACCGCGTGCTCTTAGTCCTTTATAAGAACCGTCCTTCCAAGCTTTCGGAAGTGCAGGCAATAATTGAATGGAGTCGGTATGGCTTTGAATTAACATTTCAGCAATTCCCGATGTTGCGCCAAAGTTTCCATCAATTTGAAACGGTGGATGCGTATCAAACAGGTTACTAAGCGTACTTCCTGTAAGTTGCCCTTGCAAAATTTTATAAGCATGGTCACCATCTAATAAACGTGCCCATAAATTAATTTTGTTCGCTTTACTCCAGCCCGTTCCCTCATCACCACGATGGTTTAAAGTAACTTTAGCAGCCTCAAGCCATTCCGGTGTATTGTGATTAATCATACTTCCTGGATATAGTGCAACTAGCTGAGATATATGCCTATGCGTTTCGCCAGGGTCATCTATATCATCCTTCCACTCTTGCACTTGACCATATCTACCAATTTGAATTGGTGGGAATAATCGATCCCTTTTAGTCTTTAACTCATCTCGAAACGCCGTATCAATCTGCAAGATTTCACTAGCTTCAATTACATTTGAGAACAACTCATACACTAACTGTTGATCAAAAGCGCATCCATTCGAGATACCACCAAGCTCTGGAGACCAGCACGGAGAAACAACTAACTTCTTATTTTGATCTTCTACTAAAAACTTACTATGAAACTCCGCCGCTTCTTTCAGTATCGGATAAATCTTTTCTTGTAAATATTGTTTATCATCCGTAAATTTATAATGTTCCCATAGGTTTTGACCGATAAAAGCATTCGCACTAGGTGCCCAACCCCAGCCTAATCCCCAGCCAGGCGCTGTAAATCCAAATGGATTATTCATCGTATTAACGGTCCACCCGCCACCTGTAACACCGAAATGTTTTTCCGCCGAAACCCTTCCTGGTGCTCTTAATGAATCAACATAGTCCATTAATGGCTCAGCTGTTTCGGACAGATTCGCCACCTCTGCAGGCCAATAATTCATTTGCAGGTTAATATTGAAATGATAGTCACTTTCCCACGGTGGTGTGTTCGAATTATTCCATACACCTTGTAGATTTGCAGGAAGCGTTCCTGGTCTTGAAGAAGAAATGAGCAAGTATCTTCCATATTGGAAGAATAGTTCTTCTAAATACTTACTGTTTTGTTTACTATAAGATGCTAGTAGTTCATTTGTTGGAACAGATGGGTTTTCCCCTCCTAAATTTAAAGAAACACGATTAAATAAAGAGTGATAGTCTTTAATATGCGTATATTTTAAAATCTCATAACTCTTCTTAGAAATAGAGGCCATGATTTTTTCAACCTTTTGATGTGGATCTTCTCCTTTATAAGTAGGGTATTTATTTTCATAATCAGTAGCCGCAGTCATAATAATTGTTAAACTATCTGCATTCGCTACTTTAATTTTCCCATTCTCCGCTGTTAAAGTACCTCCCTCATTCAATACTTTAAATTCTGATTCATATTTCATTCCGTTATTCGCTATTTGTCCTTTAATAGTGATTTTATTATCTTTGGACGTTACTTGCCCTCCCTGCGCGCTCGTTGGTCTAACATCTAATGAAAGCTGTTTAGATTCACTAGCTGTTAAACGCATAACCATAACGCGATCAGGATAACTTGTGAAATATTCCCTATTATATTGAACACCTTTATAGTTATAGGAAACAGTAGCAATACCTTCATTTATATTTAATTCCCTGCGATAATTTGAAAATGCAGATGGATCTGGCATATTAAAATCTAAGTAAATGTCCCCAAAATTTTGATAGGACCCAAACCCTTTTTGAAGACCTGTAAGAAATTGCGAAGATTCCCTTTCCGCGCCTGATTTATCACCTTTTGCTAACTTTTCCCTAATGCTACCTAAGTGACTCGCTGCTCCATCACGATTCCCGTACGTATACTCACTCGTACTGCTTGGTCCGCCAGTCCAAAGCGTTTTTTCATTAAACTGAATACGTTCTTGCTGGACTCCGCCAAATACCATGCCGCCCATATAACCATTACCGATTGGCAATGCTTGTTTTTCCCAATCTTTTGCTGGCTCATTGTACCAAAGCGATAGTTTCTTTCCCTCTGATTTTGGAGTGTCAATCGTAATAGGTGATGTTGCCTCTACCCTATTAAACTCTCCAGTGCTTCCTAAAGAGAATAATAACGTACCAAAGAGCAATCCCCCTGTTAATAAGTTCCTAAGTTTCAAATTTCCATCCCCTTTTGAAAAGCGAATGTAAAGTGTCCCCTTCTGCGCATTGACTTATTTTATTCTCTCCTTGAGATTCGCTATTCTTTTATATGGAAGCATAATAGGCAAACGTACATTTGCCTATTACACCTCTTTTTCCTTTTTAAAAAAAGAAATAATTATCTAGTAAATGCCGCTGTTACACCACCATCAACTGTAATCATACATCCAGTTGTTTTATCCGCCTTTGAAGAGGCAAAGAAAGCAATTGATTCAGCGATATCTTTCGAATAAATATTAACCAATAATGTTGTACGTTTACGGTAATGTTCCTCTAACTGGTCCGGCTCAATACCATATGCTGCGGCACGTTCTTCACGCCATTTCGAACCCCAAATAGCTGATCCTTGCAGAACCGCATCTGGAAGAACTGAATTTACACGAATACCGTACTCACCGCCTTCAGCTGCAATACATCTCGCTAAATGTGTTTCGAGTGCTTTTACAGAGCTGTATGCTGTAGCGTTTTTCCCGGCATACACAGAATTTTTTGAGCCGACAAATACCATATTCCCCCCAATGCCTTGCTGTTTCATTTGCTTGAACGCTTCACGTGCCACTAAAAAGTATCCCGTTCCAAGCACGTTCATATTTAAATTCCATTCTTGAAGCGTTGTTTCATCGAATGGACTAGACGTCGCAAGCCCTGCATTGTTTACGATACTATCAACGCCTCCGTAAGTCAGAGCTGCCTGTTCAAATGCCGTCTTCACTTCTTCTTCTTTTGTTACATCCATTTTTACCGCAATAGCACGGCCTTCACCATACTTATCATTAATTTCCGCTGCAACTTTTTCTGCCCCTTCAAAATTCAAGTCAGCAAGCACTACATGTGCACCTTCTGAAGCAAGGCATCGTCCCGTTTCACTTCCAATTCCGCCAGCACCACCTGTAATAAAGGCAACTTTGCGGGAAAATTCCGCTTCTGCTGGTGCCAACGATAATTTATATAGCTCTAATGGCCAGTACTCAACATTGTAAGATTCGTTTTCATTTAAAGAAACAAAACTTCCAAGTGTTGTGGAGCCTTTCATTACTGAAATTGCCCTATGATACAGCGCACCACTTACTTTTGACATCGCCACATTTTTACCGGTATTCACCATACCGATACCAGGAATTAAAATAACGCGCGGTGCCGATTCAAACATTTTGTCTCCTTCGTATTTGTTACGTTCAAAGTAAGCTTTATACTCTTCTTTAAAGCTTTCAACACCAACCTTTATGCTCTCTATTAATCTGTCCATATCTTTCGTTTGCGGATCCCAATCAATATAAAGAGGACTGCGCTTTGTGTGAACTAAATGGTCAGGACAAGCCGCTCCAACTTGAGAAAGTTCTCGTGCATCGCGGCTGTTTACAAATTGAAGTACTTCATCTGTATCGTCATAGGATAATAGCATTTTCTTTTCATCACTAACTGCCCCGCGAATAATCGGCATTACTTTTGCAAGAATACTTCTACGCTCTTCTCCTGAAAGTGCTTCGTATTTTTGACCTCCGAATACAGTGCTTTCATTCACTCGCTCATTAATATATTGTTCTGCCTCATTAATGACCGCAATTGTTTTTTCATAGCTTTCTTTCGCTGTTTCTCCCCAAACGACTAAGCCGTGTTTTTCCATTAATACTAGTTCAGCATTTGGATTATTTTTCACGCCTTCTGCAATCATTTTTGATAATGTAAATCCCGGACGCACATATGGAACCCAAACGAAGCGATTACCGTAAATTTCTTCCGCAATTTGTTTTCCATTATGTGCGCAGCAAAGACTAATAATAGCATCTGGATGTGTATGATCCACATGTTTAAAAGGTAAAAATGCATGTAATAACGTTTCGATAGACGCACGCGGATGTTTGCTGTCAATCATACAATGAGATAAGTACTCTACCATTTCTTCATCTGGCATTTCTTCGCGCTCCATCAATAAACGAATGTCTTCCATTTTTAAACCAGTAAAGTTTTGCACTTTCATAGTCGCTAAATCAGATCCGCTTCCTTTCACCCACATAACCTCTACATCATGACCACGAAAATCCTTTTCAACTGTCTTTACCGATGTGTTTCCACCGCCCCAATTACATACAGCACGGTCTGTGCCAATTAAATTTGAACGATACACTAATTGTTCCAATCCTTGCGATAATTGAGATGCTTTTGCATCTTCCCATAAACTTTTCACCATATTTTTTACCCCCGCTATTTTTTATTGTTCTATTATTTCGGATACTAAACTCTTTAAAATAGTAGTATCCGTATGTTCAAGAGTTTGCTATTACTTGCACTTCTTTTACATGTAAAACACTTTCATTCCAGTGCGAAAAAATATGCTCTATAGTAACCCCCCGACATATTATCAGGGGGAACTTTTTTTCCTTAATGGTATAATGGACCAAAGTTTTGGCAGGCACGGTAATCTGCTGCTTCTGGATCGTTTGTTCCGAACATGCCCCATGCACTCGGTCTAAAGATTTGTTCTTCTTTGACGTTATGCATATTTACAGGAATTCGGAGCATGGAAGCAAGCGTAATTAAATCACTACCAATATGACCGTAGCTTATTACACAGTGGTTAGCACCCCAATTATTCATCACGGTGTAAACATCCTTAAAAGCACCTTCTCCCGTTATATTTGGAACGAACCAAGTTGTTGGCCAAGTTGGATCTGTTCTCTTATCCAATATGTCGTGCACCTCTTCTGGGATTTCAACTGAATAGCCTTCTGCGATTTGTAAAACAGGACCTAAGCCTTTAACAAGATTGAGACGGGCTGCTGTTACAGGCATATTTCCCTTTGTTAAGAAATCACTTGAGAATCCGCCCCCTCGGAAATACCCTGTTGAAGCCGGTCTCCAAGAAGTAGCTGCTAAACAATTTTGAACTTCTTCCTCTGTAATTTCCCAAAACGGTTTTATAGCAGGCTTTCCATCTTTCGTTTGTTGTCCTGTCCCATCAAGTGCAGCTGAACCGGAGTTAATCATATGAATAAATCCCTTTTCTGCTAATCCTTTAGGTTTATGCCCTGTCACACGTTCTACTGCCTCCGGACTCCAATACGTTCTTACATCAGCAAAAACTTGAGCTGTATTTGTTAATAAATGGCCAAATAGCATCGTAACTCCATTTAAACTATCATTTTCAGTAGCCATAATGTATGGCGGGCGAATTCCGTTCCAATCAAAGGAGGAATTTAAAATTGTCTCCATAAAATCACCATTTGGGAAATGATCCGTCCATTGACGCTGACCTTGGAAACCTGCGGAAATAGCATTGTATCCTAGCGCTTCCTCACCATAGCCAAGTTCCGCTAGTTTTGGATTTCCAGTCATAAGATCCCTTGCAATTAAAGTCATTTTAACGCTAGTTTCCCAGTCTTTATTTTTTTGCTCCCGTGACCTTTGCATTTCTTCCGCATTATTATCTGGACCTTCTGGACAATACTCTTTTACCCAGTTTAAAGCTTTTTCATATTCTTCCTTATCATAAATCTCTTCATCTATTCTTCTTACAAATTCGGTCATATCAATATATTCATTTCTCATTCCTAAATAATCTTGGAAAAATTCAGGTTGAACGGTACTACCGGCAATCCCCATAGATACAGACCCCATCGACAGATACGATTTTCCTTTTAAAGTAGCAACGACAAGGCCAGACTTTGCAAATTGAAGTAGTTTTTCCTGCACATCTTCTGGAATGGATGTATCACTTAAGTCTTGCACATCTTTCCCGTATATGCCGAAAGCTGGAATGCCCTTTTGATTATGGGCAGCTAAGACAGCTGCAAGATACACTGCCCCTGGACGTTCTGTTCCATTAAATCCCCATACTGCTTTTGGAATATCAGGATTCATATCCATTGTTTCAGAACCATAGCACCAACATGGTGTAACAGTAATAGAAACACCAACTCCCTCTACTGCAAATTTTTCAGCCGCTTTGGCCGCTTCCGCCACACCGCCAATACATGTATCAGCGATGACACATTCTACTGCCTCACCATTGTAATGACGCAAGTTTTCGGTTAGTAGATTTGCTACCGATTTTGCAAGATTCATCGTCATATCTTCAAGAGATTCACGTACACCATTTCTTCTGCCATCAATTGTTGGTCTAATTCCGATTTTCGGTAATGTATTGTAGAATCTATTATGAACTGTTTTCATTTTAAAGCTCCCTTCTTACTACATTGTTATCGATTATTTCAATAAAACGGCCGTATGCTTCCTGCCATTCTAATTGGTTTTGAGGTTGATAATGTTTAACAGGAAACGAGTTTTCAACAATCTCTCTACCTTCCTTTAAATCCTTTATTTTTCCTAGCGCGATCCATTGCGATAATGAATTTCCAATCGCACTCGCTTCAACTGGCCCCGCTACAACAGGACGGTTAGTCGCATTTGCGGTAAATTGACAAAACAGATCATTCTGAATGCCACCGCCGCCCATGTGGATAACTTCTATTGACTTTCCAGTTAAAACTTCCAGCTTCTCTAACACCCACCTATAACTTAGTGAGAGACTCTCCAAAATACAGCGGAGGAAACTTCCTTCCGTTTCAGGCGGCTGTTGACCACTCTTTATACAGAAATCTCGGATTTGTTTTGGCATATTTTCCGGATTGAAGAAAGAAGGATCATCTGGGTCTATGAAATGTGCAAATGGCTTTGTATTTCGAATCAACGTTGCTTCTTCTTCGTAAGTAAAAAGCTTGCCTTCTTTTGCCCAAGTCCCCCTACATTCTTGCATGAGCCATAACCCCATAATATTTTTAAGTAGCCGAAACTCGCCATCTGCCGTTCCTTCATTTGTAAAGCCCCATTCCAAAGCCTGTTCATTAATGACTGGATTCTTCACTTGAACTCCCATTAAGATCCATGTACCACAACTCATAAACGCAGAACATTCTGACTTTATAGGCAGTGCGGCAAGAGCACAGGCTGTATCATGTCCTGCACCAGCAATAACTTTAACAGGCTTCATGCCAAATTTGTTATGAATGGAAGAAAGTGTCGGACCGAGAGTTGTTCCTGGCATCACAATATTTCCCATGATTTCTTTAGGTAGCTTTAACTTAGTCATAAGGGCGGTATCCCAATTATGCTCATGAATGTGAAATAATGATGTCGTTGTACTAATCGTATATTCATTCGCCTTTTCGCCGGAAAATAAATAACTCAATAAGTTTGGTGTTAATAATAGAGTTTTTGCCTTTTCTATCAAATCTGGGTTATTCTTTTTTATCGTATAAAGCTGGCAAATCGTATTAATTGCTGCTGGCGTGACGCCCGTTCGAGAGAACAAAACATCCCTCGGAATGACTTCCGTGATTTCTTTTAAACTATCATTTGTATGCGGATCTCTATAAGAATAAGGATTGCTAAGCAATTCTCCTGTTGCAGAAAGAAGTCCGAAATCAACGCCCCACGTATCGATAGATAAACTTTCTATCGACTTATGACCGTTTCTAATACTTTTCCCTATTCCATTCTTCATTTCTTGGAAGATCCTTAAAATATCCCAATAATAATGACCAGTTGCGTAAATAGGGCGATTGGAGAACCGGTGAACTTCTTCAAGATAAAGGCGTTTCCCATCAAATCCACTTACCATTAAACGCCCATTAGATGCACCTAAATCAAAAGCCAAAACTTTTTCCATTCCTTCACACCCCTCGGAAACACTTCAATTACTCCGCATCTTTTAGTAGTTGTAATCTATATTTCTCAGAAGATAGATTTCTTAATTCGTGACATTCTTCCTCTGTCAAAATTCTTGGCACGCCCACAGTCGATGCAATCGTATATACTTTGGCCGCCTCTTCTAGAATTTGCATTAGAAAATATGCTTCTTTCATTGTTTTACCAACCGTAAGTACGCCATGATTCCTCATTACGACTACATCATTTTCTTCAATCACATTTGATACAGCGTTAGCCAATACTTCTGTAGTCGGAATCATATATTCAAGATAAGATACGCTTTTGATCATTGCTGGAAAATCTGGGAATAGACTCGGAATGGTATGACCAGTACATGATACACCTACCGAATAACTTGGATGAGCATGTAAAACAGCTGTTATATCAGGACGTTTACGAAAACATTCCAAATGCATTAATATTTCAGAAGATGGTTTTAAATCATCCAATATCTCACCAGTTTCAATATTGACACGTACCCACTCGTGGTCTTCTATCTCTTGCAAATCAAAACCACTAGGAGAGATATACATCATATTCCCATCTCTCATACTCAAATTTCCACCTGCTCCTACTACAAGTCCTGTTTGGACAATCTTATTTGCATATAATTTCAAATCATTTATTACATTAGACAATGTTATACACCTCAGTTTCTCTCTTATTTGCACCGCTAGTTTCGTTTTAGATTTTATTGATATAGCACTTCCTTAATCTTTGGATCATCAATGTTCTTTTTATCGTACCAATAGAAACCAGTGTCAATTGTTTTGGATACTTGTTTCCCATCTAGGTTCTCAACAGCTGCTTTCACAGTTTCGTAACCAATTCCAATTGGATTTTGCGTAATCGCACCTGCCATCACTCCGCTCTTAATCGCATCAATTTGTAGTTTTCCAGAGTCAAAGCCAACTACTACTACACTCTTTTTGTTCAATTCTTTAACAGCATTTACTACCCCTATCGCAGAACCTTCATTTGTACCGAAAATACCTTTTACATTTGGGTGCGCTTGCATAATTGCCTTAGCAGCGTCAGTCGATTTTAATTGATCGCCGCTACCATATTGAATATCGACAAGTTTGATGTTCGGATACTTTGATTTGATTGTATTTACAAAGCCATCGCGGCGTTCAACACCTGTTTTACTTGTCTGGTCGTGAGCAACTACTGCTACTTCTCCTTTTTCACCAACTAATCCAGCCATTTTCTCAGCTGCAAGAGCTGCTGCTGCTTTATTATCCGTTGCAGCTGTTGCTACAGGTATATCTCCCTCAACACCTGAGTCAAATGCAACAACCGGAATTTTTTTATTTTTTGCTTGTTCTAATAAAGGAAGAGCAGCCTTAGAGTCTAATGCCGCAAAACCAATCGCATCTGGTTTTTTATCAAGTGTGCTACGGAGCATTTCAACTTGTTTATCAACCTGCGCTTCCGTTTCAGGACCTACAAATGTAATATTTACTTTATACTCATCTGCTGCTTGCTCAGCTCCTTTTTTAACTGCTTGCCAGAACTGATGCTGGAACCCTTTTGAAATAATAGCCACATAGCGCTTACCGTCATCTTTTGTAGGGGCATTACTATCCTTACTTCCTGTGCTTGCACCATTTGAAGAACACGCTCCCATAAACATTGAAATTGCGAGAATTGACGATAAAACTATGCCCTTTTTTGCTTTCTTCATCCAAAATTCCCCCTATATATTGTTTTATTTAAAAAGCAGTATCGCAATTAATTCTTTGCTTTTTTGTTTCGTAACACATCTGCGTAAACTGCTAATAAGATAACCGCCCCAACAACTACCGTTTGCCATTCTTGAGGTACCGAAAGAATTTGAAGACCATTTGTTAACACACTCATAATCAATGCACCGATAACAGTACCAAGAATTGTTCCTTTACCACCACTTAAAGAAGTTCCTCCGATAACGACTGCTGCGATTGCTTCTAATTCATATCCTGCACCTAAAGCTGGCTGAGCAGAATTTAGACGAGATGCCATGATAATCCCTGCAACACCAGTAAAAACACCTGCAATCATATAGATAATGATTTTCCACTTATCAACATTCACTCCAGAAAGCCTGGTTGCTTCTTCATTGCTTCCTAGTGCAAATGTATACCTTCCGATAATCGTTTTATTTAAAATTAAGCTTGCGAAAATAGCCATTCCAAAAAAGATGAAAACAGCATTCGGAATAGCAAAGCCAGGAATAATAGAACCCATCGCAATTTTGTTAAAGCTTGGTATAGAAGTGAAATAAATTGGAGTGGCTTTCGAAATAACAAGTGCCAATCCTTTTGCGATCATCATCATCGCTAACGTTGCAATAAATGGGGGAATCTTCAACTTTGCAATTGCAGCTCCAGAAATTAAACCTACTACGGCACCTATTAAAATACCTCCAAGTACAGCTATCCAAACTGGTAAACCTAAGTTGACAGCAAATACACCTGTCATAACCGAAGACAAGGTTAGTACGGTTCCACAGGATAAATCAATTCCACTTGTAACGATAATCATCGTTGCCCCTAAAGCAAGGATGCCTGTAACAGCTGTCGATAAAAAGATTCCTATAATGTTATCAAATTGTAGAAAATTAGCTGAAGTAATTGAAAAAATGACAACAAGTACAATTAAACTTGCAAATGCTAGAAGCTGTTGAAGCGCGTTTGAATTTATCCCTTTCCTCATCTTCCCTTCAACTGGAAGTTCGACTACCTTTTGTATTTCCATTTTTGTTCACTCCTTTATCATCCGTTACTATTCATTACATCATTCGTTTTGTTGCAAGAGTCATAATTGCTTCTTGCGATGCTTTTTCATCATTTTTCAATTCTCCTGTTATTTTGCCTTCACACATAACAATCACGCGGTGACTGATCCTTAAAATTTCAGGAAGCTCTGAGGAAATCATAATAATAGATTTTCCTTGCTGTGCTAAATCATGTAGTAACTTATAAATTTCGTCTTTTGCCCCGATATCAATACCACGAGTAGGCTCATCAAAGATTAAGACATCTGAATCTCTAGTCAACCACTTGCCAATAACAACTTTTTGCTGATTCCCTCCTGAAAGATTTTTCACTAATTGATTACCTGATGGTGTTTTTATTTTTAACCTCTTAATTAATTCCTCAGATTGTTGATCCACTTTCGATACATGCATCCAGCCGAAAGGTTTTACATAATCTTTCATCGATGCCATTGCAATATTTGTTTTGACATCCATCCCAACTAGAAGTCCAAACTGTTTTCGATCTTCAGACAAATAGCCAATTCCATTTTGTACTGCATCAGAAGGATTCTTAATATTCTGTCTTTTCCCCTTAATAAAAATCTCCCCTGAATCTAGTGGGTCTGCCCCAAATATGGCACGGGCTACTTCTGTTCTTCCAGCACCCATCAATCCAGCAAAGCCAACGATTTCCCCTTTATACAGTTCAAAACTTACATCTTTTATCGTGTTCCCTCTCTTTAAATTTTTTACTTCAAACAC
This sequence comes from Bacillus sp. LH1, assembly GCF_057924895.1. NCBI lineage: Bacteria > Bacillati > Bacillota > Bacilli > Caryophanales > Bacillaceae > Bacillus > Bacillus sp. LH1. Next base: position 3,088,131 of record NZ_CM175007.1, read on the forward strand.
TTTTTCTCTCGTTCTCTCTTTCATTTCTGGTTTTTGATTGTTATCAATTTTCCTTCCAACCATCATCGAGATAATTTGTTCAATCGTTGCATCCTTCGTGTTCATCGTTCCTACGTATGTACCGTCTCGCATAATCGATACACGGTCCGTAATTTTCTTAAGCTCCTCCATGCGGTGAGAGATATATACAATTCCCACACCATCTTGTCGTAATTTCCGAATCATAACAAATAATGCATCGATTTCAGTATCCGTTAAAGCTGCGGTTGGCTCATCCATAATCAGTACTTTTGAATCAAAAGAAAGAGCTTTAGAGATTTCCACCATTTGCTGTTTCGCAACTGTTAAATTGCCTACCAATTCTCTTGGGTCTAGATGAATGTTTAACCTTTCAAATAGTTTTTTCGCTCTGTTATTGAGTTCTTTTTCATCCAAAAAAAGATTAAATAGCCCTTTAGGTTCTCTTCCAATAAAAATATTTTGGGCAACTGTTAAATGCGGAGCCAAATTAAGTTCCTGATGAATAATGCTGATTCCGAGTCTTTGTGCTGCTTTTGTATCTGGAACCTCTATTTCTTTTCCTTCATACGCAATGGTTCCAGCATCTCTTTGATAAATTCCTGTTAAAATTTTCATTAATGTAGATTTTCCGGCTCCATTCTCTCCCAAAAGTGCGTGAACTTCGCCTTTTTTCAATTCAAATCGCACATTAGAAAGCGCTTGCACTCCAGGGAACGCTTTACTAATTCCATCCATTTTCAGCAATAATTCACTCATCCTATCACCTACTACCCTATCAAATTTTTAATGAAACAATATATTAGTTTAATAATGCGTTAATCAGTAACCACGCCCTTTTTTAAAATCATATTGGCATAGAGAGCACTTTCACTCGTTGCAACAATTGCATACGCCTTCTTTGCCCTCTCATAAAATGCAAAGCGGTCAATCATCTCAAAACCATCAAAATGAGTATCATATTTTTTAATTGTCGCATCATATGTTTCCCAAATGGAGGGCGTGGTAGGATCCCCTTTTACGACTTTCATTAATGAAACAGAATGATTACTATACGTATCGAGTGGAAAGAATTGCAAAATTGCCTGTAATACTTCAAGAACCCCATGACCTTCACATCGAATGAGCTTCGTCCCGCAAGAGGCAGCGGGGAAATTGCCATCCGCTAAAACAATCTCATCCCCATGCCCCATTTCTAAAAGAACCTTCATTAAATCCGGACTCATTATTTTCGGTATTCCTTTTAGCATTTCTATCTCCCTTCCGATTTTTATCTTAACGAAAATACGTTTCAACTACTTACACTTTGTGCATCTATTTGTAACCTCGGTGTAAATATTTCATTAAAGGGACCTTCTTCATTATTTAAGCGTTTCAGTAATATATCGCCTACCCTTTCTCCCATTTCGTATGGTTTGTGCGCTACCGATATAATCCCAGGCGCTTGTAATAATTGTGCTGCTTCCACATCACCAAAAGAAGCGATCACGATGTCCTCTGGTACAGAGTAGCCTCTCCTCGTTAATTCAAGAAGAACACCAAATGCCATTTCATTGTTCAAAGATAGAATAGCTGACGGTTTCTCAGTGAAATTAAGAAAATAATCAACTGCTTTCATACCACCTTCTCTTGTGAAAGTGCTATTAAACGTATAGTTTTCATCTTCTTGAATCCCAAACTCTTCTAAAGCTTTCTGAAATCCTTCATAGCGCTCTTTACCTGTACTAACGTTTAACAATCCATTTACAAGACCAATCGATCGATGCCCCTGTTGTAAAAGATAGCTCGTTAATCTATAAGCACTTTCAAAATTACTTTCTACAACCGAATCTAATTTTGAATCTCCAATCTCAACAGTCCGATCAACTAAAACTATTGGTACACCAGCTTGATGAATACTTCTTACTCTTTCTTCACAACCTCCAGCAGTAGCCAACACAATTGCATCTACCCGTTGTTCCACTAGTAGCTGCAACAATTTATCCTCTTTTTTAGGATTTTCATGACTGCTACAAAAAATAAGGTTATAGCCCTTTTGCTGCACAATATCTTCAATCGCCTTTGAAATTGTCATGTAATAATGATTTGTGATATCCGGAATCACAACACCAATCGTGTATGTTTTATCTTGCTTTAAACTTCTAGCAATCGCATTTGGTTGATAATTAAGCTTTTTCACAGCTAAAAAAACACGATCTTTAATGTCGTCACTTACAAATCCACTTTCGTTTAACACTCGAGATACTGTAGCTGTAGACACATTCGCTTCCATTGCAACATCTTTAATTGTAGACTTTGCCATTTCATCACTCTTTCTTAGTTTTCAAGAAATCGTTTACTTCAGTTTTGTTTAAACCCTTATTCCATCCATGTAAACGATTACTTAGTAGTTTACATGGATAATAATAATTTAATTTTCAGAATATTTCAAGGCTTTTTATAAACATTTTTTTCTCAAAAAATTCACCTATACATCAGATAACCTGAAAAACGTGAATGGAGTCATTTTTTTCGTGATTAAATCCACGTTTATTACAACATTCTACTGCCGTCATACCGTTCTATTTTGAAGTTTCATAGCACATAAAAAAGAGCCTACTCGATTGAGTTGACTCTTTCCTTTATTTACTCACCTGTTTCAGAAAATCGTTTTATACGTTCACCAATTTCATCGCGAACACGTTGAAATTCAGACCATTCTTTTCCTGCCGGGTCATCAAATCCCCAGTGAACACGATTTACGTGCGAAGGTGTCGAAGGACAAACAGAATCCGCATGACTACAAAGTGTAACGACTAAATCAGCATTATTTAAAATGTTTGTATCAATCATATCTGATGTTTGATTTGTTATATCGATATTCACTTCATTCATTGCTTTAATCGCATTTGGATTCACTCCATGTGCTTCGATTCCTGCAGAATATACATTCCACTTACCTCCTAAATATTGTTTACCCCACGCTTCTGCCATTTGGCTTCGGCATGAATTTCCTGTACATAAGAAATAGATTGTTTTTTTGTTTTCCATGTTGTTTTCCACCTTTGTTTTTAAGTTGATTGATCATTAAAATATTTACGTTTAAACCAAAAAGCGACATTTACAAGTGCAATCATGACAGGTACTTCGACTAACGGTCCAATGACAGCTGCGAATGCTGCGCCCGAATGAATACCAAACACACCAACTGCTACAGCAATTGCTAACTCAAAGTTATTACTACCTGCTGTAAATGCTAACGTTGTCGTCACCGGATAGTTTGCACCAATTTTTCTTCCCATAAAGAAAGAAACAAAAAACATTACAATAAAATAGATTAATAACGGAATCGCTATTCTTACCACATCTAGTGGCACGCTAACAATCATCTCTCCTTTTAAAGAGAACATAACAATGATTGTAAATAGCAATGCAAGTAATGTAAGTGGACTAATTTTAGGTATAAACACTTTTTCATACCACTGTCTTCCTTTTAACTTAACTAGTACAAAGCGTGTCAACATACCTGCTATAAAAGGAATTCCTAAATAGATACATACTGATTTTGCTACTTCTATCATTGTAATATTGACAATAGCACCTTCAATCCCTAACCATTCTGGAATTACAGTTACAAATACGTATGCATAAACTGAGAAAAAGAGCATTTGGAATACCGAATTAAAAGCAACTAAACCTGCCGCATACTCTTTATCCCCATCAGCAAGATCGTTCCAAACAATTACCATTGCAATACAACGTGCTAACCCAATCATAATGAGACCAACCATGTATTCTGGTTTATCAGGAAGAAAAATAATTGCTAACACAAACATAAGTACCGGACCAATAATCCAATTTTGTACTAAAGATAGCACTAACACTTTTACATCTTTAAATACTCGGCCCATTTCCTCATAGCGAACTTTCGCTAACGGTGGATACATCATTACAATTAAACCAACAGCAAGCGGAATAGACGTCGTTCCAACCTGTAATGTATTCAGTCCGTCTACTACACTAGGGAACACAAACCCTAAACCAATCCCAACAGCCATCGCTAGAAAAATCCATAGTGTTAAATATCGGTCTAGAAAAGATAAACGTTTCATTCTATTTTCCATCTCCTATTAACAACAAGAATTTTTAGCTACCTCATTTGAAGTCGCGCAACAAGATGACTCTTCAATTTTGTGAACATTACTATCTGCTTTCGTATAAAAGAATTCCCACTCATTCCCATCTGGATCTGTTACCCAAAACTTATCTTGCACTGCATAGCAACAAGTCGTATCCATCTCATCACGCGCGAAGAAACCTTCTTTTTCTAATCGTTCTTTATGCAATGTAATTTCTTCAGCTGTATCCACTTGGAAACCAAAATGATTTACCTGATTTCCCTTCACTTCATCTCGCACGTTCAGCGTAAAATTAAGTCCTGGCGTCTCTAATAAAAATTTTGCATAATCTGTTTTCACTTTAACTGGTGAAACACCAAATACCTTTTCATAAAATTCAATAGACTTCTCTAAATTCGTAACGTTTATACCGACGTGAACATATCTCATACCTTATTCCTCCTTTTTATATATCATTAATCAATTTTTTTTGATTAATAACTCAAAATTTTAACAGCAACTACCTTTCCCTGTTTTTCTAAAGATACAGCACAATTCTTCTGATAATAAATTATTCACTTCCGCATCATTTAAATCATAATAACTCCACGTACCTTTTGTTTCTTTTACAATCAAACCTGCATCTAATAAAATTTTTAAATGATATGATAATTTAGATTGCGTCATTTCAAAAACTTCTGTTAAATCACATACACACGTCTGTCCTCGCTGGCAAAGTTCATACATGATTTCTAAACGTTTCTGATCCGCCAACGCTTTAAACTTTTTCTCATAGAGCTGAAAATTTTGTGCCACTGTAGTTCACTTCCCTTCATCAACTTTTTTTGATGTTTATAGTATATACGTAGATGAGTTCTATATGCAACTTATTAATCAAGTTTTTTTGATTTATCTAAAAAACTTCCTCGCATCATATCTTTGTTACAATTAAAAAAGACCATAACCTTTTCAAAAATGAAAAACTATGGTTCTTTTTACAACTTAATAGTTACAATATTTCCGAGAAATGGAGTCTCTATAACTATTTTAAATTTTAATTTGATCATTATAGAGTAGTGCCCCATCACCCTCAATCTAAGAAAAACAAATACCCCAAAATGAGAAAAATCGATATGCTCTTGTTTTTGGTGCATATTCATAAAAAGCACGTCAACCTTTCTCATTAACATAAGAGAATAGTAACGTGCTTTTAATTTCAAAAATTGTCTAAGATGGTTGTGGGGCGGGCCCCTCATAAGAACGGTATCTAAAAGATTGTATGATAGGTGTTAGTTCCATTCCAATGGCCTCAGCCGGCAATTAACTCAAATACCGATTTCGGATGACCGCCATGTGATGAAGTTCGTGTCCTGCGACGCCGTACGCGAGGGCGCGCGCCGTAATGCTTAGGTTGTTGGCTGTGCCCTTGCGGGTCCACGCCTCAGCCGGTAGCCCGCGCAGCAATGTGATCGTTGATTGCCGTACGGCCCGGTAGTCTTCGGCCAATTGTGCGGTTGTCCAGCTTCCGAAAGGAGGTATGAACAATTCCTGATCGAAACCAGTCAGAGGTGTCTGGTCCCCTCTTGCGAACCGGAGCAGGCGGTAGGTCATGACGCGTTCCGCGTCTGCAATGTGGCCCACGACTTCTTTCAGCGTCCATTTCCCTTCCGCATACCGATATGCGGCCTGGCTTTCGGTCAACGATGCCAGGAGCTCGGTCATTTGCTTTTCCTGGGCGAGCAGAATATCGATGATGTTACCGTCCGGCACCAAACGGATATATTCGCCGGAGCTTCCGGCGTATTCTTCTTCTGACGGTCTTTGATTCATGCGTAGTCACCTCTTATATGTAGATATAGAAAATTATAGCGCTCGTCTATGTCTAACAAATTCGCGAAATGATAGAACTTCCCTTCTAATAAATGAGGATAAGCAACTATTTAGTCGGTCGCCACACTATCCTGATTCGTTAGCACAATAAGCAATGCTAATCAATGATGCATAAAAATTAGAAGTTATACAATATTTCAAAGTTATTAATATATATTAGATTATTCCGAAACATATATAAATACATTTTGTCGAAACTATTAAAAAGGGAGAATTTCTCTAGCTAGAGAATTAATAATTGTGTTACCAATATGTAAAAATCTCAATTTAAAATTAAAGGAGAACAAAATGGGACAAATAATTGTATCGATGTACCTCTCACTAGATGGTGTCATGGAGGAACCAGCTTGGACTGCTCCATATTTCAATGAAGAAGTAGCAAAGTTTCAATCCGATTTACTGTTTGAAAGTGAAGCGCTTCTACTAGGGCGAGTAACCTATCAAGGTTTTGCAGCTGCCTGGCCTTCTATGACTGATGAAGAGGGTTTTGCTGATAAGATGAACAGCATACCTAAATTTGTTGCTTCAACAACTTTGGAAAAAACCGAATGGAATGCAAATCTTATCAAGGGTAATATTGTAGAAGAAATATCGAAACTGAAGGAACAGCCCGGTCAGAACCTTTTAATTTATGGTAGTGGTGAGCTTATACAGACATTGATGCAACATGACCTCATTGATGAATATCACTTTATAATCAATCCCGTTATCGTAGGAAGCGGAAAGCGTCTCTTTAAAGACCAGAGCAATACAAAAGCATTAAAACTTATAGAAACAATAACGACCAGTTCAGGTGTCGTTATTCTTTCCTATCAGCCGGAGAAAAAAGAATAATTATTGATAAATTATATAAAAAAAGATTGACTCTTTCAGATCAGGAAAAGTTAAAAATAACTTCCAATAACGAGAATAATGTAAATAAGCTGTCCATGTGGACAGCTTATTGTTTTTTTGCTTAGCGTGCAAAATTCGCGTCTTGTTCGCGGGACTCCAAACAGTACGATTTTATTTCAAAGACACAACGATCTTACTACACACTTTTTATTTATCCCACACTCTCATCTGCTACTATTACTATTTTTTATTACTAATGTTGCCGTTTCACTCGGGTGGCTAAGAGGAAAATGATGGCCATATGGAACAAAATCAACCTTACCAAGATGCGATGGAGCAGAATAGGCTCTGTCATAATCCCCCCAAATAATGTGAAGATTATACTTTGTTACTTCATTGAAATCACCTTGATCGTTTTTCAGTAGTAAACTGTTAAGCTGAACCGTAGTATTTAAAATTCTAGGAGAAGTAAAACTTTTACTTATCTTTTCAATATAATGTTCAGGGATGCTCTCCGTACTTTCAAACAAACCATTACTTAATAAATAACGCCCTATCAAATTAGTAGTTGCTAATTTTAATGTCCATTTGTTCATAACTTGAGGAACATTTAGCGATTTAGCATTTTTTTTAGCAACAGGTGGCTGAAGTAAAGTGATTGAATACTTCTTATCTATGTACTCTTGTACCAATGCTTCCAGAAGAATAAACGCACCGAATGAATGTCCAATTAGATGCGCACCATTCGTAGCTTTCTCCAATAACTTTTTCACTACATTCAAATAGATATCTAGAAGATTTTTCTCTCGTTTAAAAGGAGACCGTCCCAAACCTGGAAGATCCAAGATCCATACAGGTTGACCAGTTTTTTCATGAAGCTCTTGTGCTAAAGGAAATAAATCCTCTCCATCACTCAATAAACCATGTAATAAAATAAACGGTTTACCCTTTCCTTGTAATTGGTAAAGGGTAGTGTTATCGCATAATGTTCGTTTAAATAAATGATTATGCCGGCCATTTTGATACATTATTCGATAATCCAGATCAGCTACTACGGCAGGGAAAAATTTCATTACACTCGTCTTCTTAAACCAATCTCCTCCCATAATTTTTTTCGCTGAAACATTTGAAAATTTTTGTTTTGTAATAAAATTCAGTCCATCAGAAGGAATTTTTGTTATTTTACTTCCTCCACTATTCATAATTGCTTTCATAAATGGCATTGGAACAGAGATTTTTGGTGCCCTCATATTCATACTTTCCGACATAATACTTAATAATTCAGCAATGTTTTGATCGTGCTGTTTGTCTTCAACAAGTGTATATGTTTGAATAGTCGGTTGCTCCAATCTGAAAACCTGCACAATAAACTTCGCAAGCTCATCGTTTGAAATAAGTGGTAACCTATATCCCTTACCTCCAGGAATCACTGGCATGAGCCCTCTTCGCATACTCAGCACAAGCAAACCTAATCCTGCTATCTGCTCTGTACTCCCTGTTTTACTACTACCGACTACAGTTGGCGGATTAATTACAGAAAGCGGATAACCTACTGCTGATGCCTGCTGACGGATATAAAGATCTGCTAAAAATTTTGTTCTCTCATATGGATTTTTTATTTTCAAATAATTGTTTCCTTCTTTAAACACATCAATTGCAATCTTGCTATTTTTATCATCAAAGGGACTCATATAACCTACAACATGAATAAATTGTTGCAAGCCCTTCAATTGATGAATACTTTCAGCTAATTCACTAATATGTTTGGCACCATTTAAAAATACGGAAGCTGCCTCTTTACTTGTCGCTTGAATATCCATGGGGCCTCCTGCGTGAATAATCACATCCGTTTTCAATACCCTCTCCTTATCTTCAGCACTTAGACCTAAATCTATTTTCGTCAAATCACCTTCAATAAAGTGCATAACTTCCTTTTTTAAGATGCCTCTTTCTTGAAAAAGGCGTGTTGCTTTATTTTTCGACCTCACTAAAAGAAGAATTTTAACATCCTCTTTGGCTAATTCTTTTACTAATTGCTTTCCAATAAAGCCTGTTCCACCAGTTAAAAATACTGTTCTCATATAAAATCCCCCTTTTAGTACTACTTAGTACTAATTTGATGTAAAAAAAATGCTTCTTTTATCGAAGCAATTTTAAAAAATGATCTGCTGTTTTCGTGATTACAGTTGCATCCTTCAATGTTTCTGAAATAAATAACGCTCCTTCAAGATTTGTAATAAAAAGTGATGCAACCTCATCAATATTAATCGTATTTCTAAATTCTCCATTCTCTACCCCTTGTTTAAGTAATAGAGAAACTTTCTTTTGTAATCCTGTAAAAAAAAGACCTATTTTTTCTTTTATTTGCGTGGCCTGTTTAGGACTTTGAATATAAAGAGTAATAAATGGACAGCTTCCCTTATACTCTCTCGATTGAACTCCTTGTGATAATTGCTTTAAAAACAGTTGGATACGATCTTCAACTAAAAATTGGTTCTGAGAAAGTACGTCATCAATTGCAGATTGATACATTTCAATCCAATAATCAACGACCCCTTCTAATAATACTTCCTTATTAGAAAAGTGATAATACACATTAGACTTTGAAACTTTGCTTACACGTACTAATTCATCCATACTTGTATAAGCAAACCCTTTTTCTAAAAATAATGTTGCAGCTACTTCAATCACACGTTTTTGATTCATTAATTTTATCTTTGTCATAACTAGAACTATATAGTACTAATTTAAATATTGCAAGTATTTATGTTAATTTTTAAAAAAGTTCCACTAACATTGATTTTACTGCAAAAAATCTTATTTTGAATAAAGTTGAACTGAACCCCGAAATTGTTCATTCACTATCGTCTAATCGGGGGCACCATACATACCCGTCAACTTAAGAAAAAGAAATGCCCCCTGATTCAAGTTGCCTAGCGAAAAAATCACGTTTTAATAGACTTCTTTAGTATGCCTATCTTTCTATAAATTACTAGATTAGCTTGATGGCTATGGAGTAGTGACCCTATAAACAAAACCCGCCAGAAACATCTAAAATCTGCCCCGTTACCCAGCGGCTATCAGAAGAAGCAAGGAATGCTACTGCATCTGCAATATCTTCAACTTGCCCTATTCGTCCGAACACAGATGAGTTGGTAGCAAAATTTCGTATTTCCGGATCATCTAGCAATTTTGCATTGATATCTGTCTTCGTATATCCAGGCATAATTGTATTCACTGTTATACCTCTTTCTCCAAGATGTTTAGCTAGAGGCAGTGTCATCGTATTAAGCGCACCTTTACTTAAGCCGTATGCAATTGAGCCTGTAAAACCAAGCCTTACTTCAGCTGATGAAATGTTAATAATGCGACCCTCTGCTCGTATTAATGGTAATGTTTGCTGGATTAAAAAGAATGGTGCTTTCATATTTACAGACATGATTTCATCAAAAACTTCTTCTGTCGTATTTTCAATCGTTCCTTGTGTACCTATCCCTGCATTGTTTACTAAAATATCAATCTCTGATGTACCAACTTTTATTTGTAATTCATGCTTTAACTGTTCTACTAGCTTTTTGACACCATCAATTGAATTGAGTTCAGCTTCAATTAAGAACGCTTTTCCTCCATTAGATTCAATCTCACTAATCGTTTCATCTGCAGCTGTTTTATTTCGACCGTAGTGAATCGCAACTAATGCTCCATCTTTCGCCAATCTCATCGCAATCGCACGGCCAATTCCGCGACTCGCTCCTGTTACTAATGCTACTTTTCCATTAAGATTCTTCATTTCTTCCATCCTTCCTAAATTTCCGTTTGATGAATGCCATACTTATATTTTCATGCAAAAACCAATCATTTTAAATATAGATTTATAGGTAATTTAGTTCGTTCACTTATGATATTATAGTTATAATTTATGATTCACTTTAGAAAACAAAATAAGGAGGCTACACAATGCAAAACACAGTAAAACTGGATGAAATCGATCATAAAATTATGAACTTGTTGTATGAAAATGCGAGAATTTCCGTTTCAGAAATAGGACGAATTATATCCATGACGCAACCTGCTGTAAAAGAGCGTATTAATAAACTTGAAGATCAAGGAGTTATAGCGGCTTATCGAACGAAATTTGAGCCTGCAAAAATTAATAAAAACATTCAAGCATTCATCATGTTTAAAACGAGCCAATGCTCTGATTTTATTCAATTTTGTAATGCCGCTCCTGAAGTAACAGATTTATATCGAATTAGTGGGGAGTTTAATTATATGATGAAGGTCATGAGCGATTCGATGGATTCTCTCGCTACATTTTTAGACTCCTTAATGCAATTTGGCTTGTCATCTCCTTTAATTGTTTTAAAGAGTGAGTTTGAGGAGAAATTGTCGTTCTAATAAAGGGATACGTATTATCCTCCGCTAACAGTACAAGCTTTTCCTTTATGAGAAAATCCAACAGAATCAATGATTAGTAACAAAAAAAAGAACATTGATTTTCAATGTTCTTTTTTATATCTCTACTTATTAATTAGATCTCTATTCGAAAAAAGTACCTTAATCCCCTTACCCTTGATTCCTCTGCGCCTCTCTAAACTCCTCCTTCACCTTCTCTAACAACCCTTCTTCCGTAATTAATCGATACGCCGTATTTGCTAATGCTTTTGCCGATGTAATTAATGCTTTATCTCCAAGTTCTGAACGTGCTGCTTCTCTAAATTCATTCGTATGTGCAATTAAATCATCTGGTCCGATTTTAATGTACGGATGAATTGTCGGTACGACTTGACTTACGTTTCCTGCGTCGGTTGAACCGATTCCTACTCTTTCTGTACGATTTACATCTTCACCTAATAGTTCTAGTTCTTCCGCTACAATATCGTTATATGTTTTTGTTACGAGTAATTCATCGATTTCATTTTGGAATTGATGGATTTTTACTTTCGCACCTGTTGCTAACGCTGCTCCCTCAGCAATATTTTTTACTTTTTCTGTTACTTCTGCACATCTTTTTCGCGTTGCTGCACGGATGAAGAACCTTGCTGCAGCGTAGTCAGGAATAATGTTAGGTGCTTTTCCTCCTTCTGTAATGACGCCATGAATTCTCACGTCTGACGGAAGTTGTTGGCGAAGTGCATTAATACCGTTATAGAGCTGAATAACCGCATCTAATGCGTTAATCCCTTCTTCTGGCGAAGCTGCAGCGTGAGCTGTTTTTCCGTAAAAATGAAAATCAAGTGGATCGACTGCTAGTGAAGGACTCGTTGTCGCTGTTTTTCCGCTCGGATGAATCATAAGCGCCGCATCAATGTCTTTAAATAAACCTGCCTTTACATAACTTGATTTCGCGCTACCATTTGGCCCGCCTTCTTCTGCTGGCGTACCAAACACGACAACTTCTCCGCCAATTTCTTCAAGTGTTTCTGATAATGCAATTGCTGCTGCAACACTAATTGTGCCGATTAAATTGTGACCACACGCATGACCGAGTCCTGGTAAAGCGTCGTACTCCGCTAAAAATGCAATTGCCGGTCCTTGTTTTCCAGAGCTTTTTCGCGCGATAAATCCCGTTTCATGTCCAGCTATATTGTGCTGTAACTGAAACCCTGCACTACCTAGTAATAAACTTAACGTTCTTGATGCGTAAAACTCTTGGTTTCCAATCTCCGGATTCGCATGAATATCATGACTTGTTTCTATGTACTTTTCCTTATTTCTTTCGATACTCTCTTCAATTGTTTTTCTTTGTGACGCTACTCCTGTCGCTCCCATTGTTCTTCCTCCTTTTATTTTCACGTAAAAAAGCCTCTTTCTAAAAGATAGAAAGAGGCTTCTGTATATACAGTCAAAATGAGCTTCTTTCTTATCTTTCAAGTTACCTTGCTGGAATTGGCACAGTATTCATAACGAATCCGCTGCCGAGGTATCATAGGGCCAGTCCCTCCACCTCTCGTGATAAGAATTTTCATAAAATTATATTAAATTATTTTTTATTCTAAGTTCATTCCAAGTAAAAGTCAAGGAATTCCTATCCGAATTTACCGAATATCTAAAAATCCTTTTAATACACCAATTGTCTCAGGTGCTTGCAGTCTTGCACATACGTACGGAAATTCCGTACTACCTTCAAACATCATTTGAGATGTAAGCGGTGCGCCTGCCCAGAAGATTTCATCATCGATTACTAGGAACGGGAATGCTTTATTTTGTCTTTGTAACTTTACATTTTTCAGTGGAACTGGTCCGTCACTATACACTGTTATTTGCGCATTTGTACGCATTAACGCTTGCCATACTCGCTTATCCACTTGTTTTGTACTTGGAAGTGAAATAATAATTTTTCGTTTTGCTGCTAAAATATCTTTTAATAGCCCTTTCGTTTCCTCAAGATTCATTTCCATAAACCAGCGTAAACGTTTCGATATTTTTCGTTCCCACAATTGTCTTGATGTCGTGCGATCATACACATCTCCGTGACGTTCTATATGAGCTGTTAATTGTGATAACGCTTGTTTTCTCGATAAATTTTTGCGCATGTAGTGGCAATCTGATAATTGAATGAACTTCCGATACGATAAACTTAACTAAATCTATACAATTCAATCAAATTTACACGAGTTAGTGCTTCATCGTGTTCTCGCAACCCCGAAGGGACGAGGGGTATAACACTCCACACGAGGCAGTATCGTTACCTCCTATTATCAAGCATTTATTTTACCCATCTTGATAAATTTATCGCAGCATTTACATCCCTATCGTGATGGCTATTGCATGAAGCACAACGCCATTCACGAATCTTTAAACTCCACTGTCCTTCTGGTTGAACTGAATGGTCGTATTTTACGCCGCAACATGAGCAAATCTTGCTTGAGGCGAACCATTTATCAGCTTTTACATACGCAATGCCGTACTTCTCGCACTTGTATGACAAACATTGAAAGAAGAAGTTTAATTTTTGAAATGAAAATGCTTTCGATAGCTTTTTGTTTTTTAACAGGTTTGAGATAGATAAGTCTTCCACAACAATCCTCATTGGTTTGGTTTTCACCAATTTAGCTGTTGCTTGATGGATATGGTTATTTCGGATATTCGTAATTTTCCTAGATAACCGCAGGTGCTCAGCTTTCGCTTTTTCATATCCGGCAGATTGAATTTTTACACCTTTTTTAAATCGCCTAGACATATCTCTTTGTGCTGACTTTTTCCTTTTCAAAAGCTTTTTAACCTTGGCATCTTTGTTTATATTTCGTTCTTTCATACCATTAGAAGCTACAAACAACTCTTTTAACCCAACATCCACACCAATCAACTCGTTCGTTAGTTCTTGGAATTCAAAGTCTTCTTGGAATCCTACACTAATCCACCAGTGACGACCATCAAAGGTAACTCTTGGATTGGATGGTTTTTTGTTTCTTGGTAGTTGTTGGCTTGTTTTCACTTCTCCAATAGACTGAATATGAACGACTTTCTTTCCTATAATCAGTCTTTCATAATTGGCATAAAATCCTTGGATTAAATCTTTTTTGGATTTATAAGAAGTGTGAGAACCATTTTTGTACTTTTTGAACGAATTTTTTCTCGCCGTATCAAAATCTTTTGAAGCCTGTTTGGGAACTTGTGCATTAATGTCTTTTAACCACTCATATCTCTTTCGCTTCTTGATCTTTGTAAATCGTTTCTGTAAAGCTAACTGTGAAACAGATTTTCCAAATAGCTTATAGTATCTATCACTCATTCTTTTACAATAGTTATAAGCAAATCTTGCAGCACCAGCATGGTTTCTAAGCACTTTTTCTTGTTCAGGCGTTGGAATCAGTCTAACTTTCTTCGCCAATATCATCAGAATGTAACTCCTTTAATGAAAGATTTGTTCTTCTGAATCGTAGCGTGTTCCACCAGCATTCTCCTGAGACTACCAGGATACAAACCTGTTAATTCCGATACTTGACTAACTCGTGAAAATTTCATTATTATTCTCACCTCATTGAACCTATCGCAGCACGTACGTTCGATGAATTCAATGAAGTTTGATAGATTCAATAAAATTTATCTTGTTCAACTAGGGCCGCAATTCCTTAGCCAGTTCTCTTATGAACTTCTCATGTTTTCACATGAGCGCAGACTATATGTTTATCTACTTAGAGATAGAGGATTTTTCCACCACCATAGGCTTGTGATGTACTCTCGCCAGTTATACGAGATAGTCGTTGAACGTTCATCTTATCACTTTTGACTTAGATGATTCGAGGCGGAAGACCCATTGTTCTAGTGTTTAGGATTTAACCTTGCACCATCTGATTGATTTTTTCTGCTTTCGCGACATTCACGCTCGCTATTTCTAGCCACGTTGTAGTTCAATCAGCTTTAGGGATTGCCCGCAGTTAACCCTCACTACTAGCCAATCACTTGACTAGCAGGGCTTACTGATATATTTAATTAACTTTCGTTATAATTGGTTAAATAAATCGTAACAGTTAGTTACCCTCTCGCTCTCGTCACTGCTACATTGACGAGGCGATGGTTTTTATGGTCAAAGAATAATACGCCAGGTCGTTCTTGCGGATAACTGTCAACCGTATCAAAGATCATCATATCTCTTTCAGAACCTTGGAACTTATGAACTGTCGCCGCTAAAACTGGTATGTTTTGATATTTCGTTCTCTGCAACATTTCTCTAATACACGTCGATAAAAAGCGTGACTGCGCCCTGTAAGGTGTCACAATACCAATTGATTGAACACCGTCTAACAATCCGATTAACATCATTTGCATTGCTACTAAACCAGACATAATGTTAAAACGTGAACCAGAAGCAGCATCTTTTAACGAAAAAGCTCCCATTTGGCTCGTATCAAATAAAACACTCGCTTCATTTGCAAACGGCTGCAATTGCGCAAGTTCTTTACGCTCTGAAACAGACGGATGATCGTATACTCTATTTTTATAAATAAACGAATTCGTAAACTTCGATATATCCGCATGCATACGTCTTTGTTCCTGCAACATAAATAGGTTTGGGTGTGCTTCTGATTTATTAACAGACTCCACAATCCCAGCATGGTAAAACATATCTTCTCCAAGCCATTTGCGAACGAGTTCATGATTTGCCATCGCAATTGGAGGTAACTGTAAAAAGTCACCGCAAACGACGATACGTTTTCCAAGTGAAGCAGCTAATGCAATTTGCGGAACGAACGCCATACTCACCTCATCTACGACAACTAAATCAAATGTACGCTCATAAATTAGCGCATCAATGGCACATTTCGATAAAGTTGCGCCGATTACTTTCGCATTTTCAATATATTCTTTTTCTACTTCTTTAATTTTAGCCTTTTGCTTTCGAAGATCACTTTCAATCTCCTGCATACGCTTCTTATCAGAGGACGTTGCCTTATACGATAAGATTTTTTCACGAAGCTCTTGGCGTGTCTCTTCTAAATAGAGTCTTTCCTCACCCCATGATTCGTTCGTCGTTTCAACTAACTTAGATGCAAGTAACGTTTCATGATTTCGTATATGTTCATGTTGACTATAACCGTAGCGAACAATTTCGCCAGGCGTCCATTTCTTTTTCTTCTCAATTTGCTTCGTTACTTCACTCATTAATACGTCTACTGCCGCATTACTATGAGCTAACACAAGTACCGATTTTCCTTTTTGATAATGGGCCGAAATAATACGTGATAAATTGTAAGACTTCCCTGTTCCCGGCGGTCCCCATACGTACGTTGTCGGATTATAAAACGCGCGATATGCCAGTTCATTTTTTGGATTTTTCATCTTCTCAATATGTTTCGGGCTGCTCGTCCCATCAACAAGACGCTTTATACGATTACGTTTCAGCTTATCTTTACGCGCTTCTTTCAATCGCTCTTGCAGTTGCTCTAAAAGTTGCCACGGTTCACTGTATAAAACCGATTCTCTTATTTCACCTTGTATATAATCATTTAATTTCAGTTCTATTTCTAATCCATGTACAGATAATACTTCTCCTGTCGCTTCCTCACCATCGAACTCAATTCGAATCGGTGAACCTTCAGGTAAGCTTACTTCCGAAATAAGCTGAAATACGTATACTGTACTTTCATAATCTGTATATAAAAAACGACCATTCATGATAGAAATTTTACTACCACCTATCGTTTTCCAATGTTTAATTTCATATGCTAATGCATAATGCCACTCTTTCATCGTTTCCGATAATGAAGGAGTTTGAGTAGTTGTATTCATCGTATAATCTCCTTCCTTCTCCCCAAACATACTTTCTCACTATACCATATAACACGCTAAAATTTGTAAGGTTTTTATCTTGCTTATTTTCTTAATTTTCAATAATATATTGTATATAATTTTCAGAAAGAAGGAATCTACATGCCAGTTAGAAGAATAGAACACGTTGGACTTATGGTTGCAAACTTAGAAGCATCTATCTCATTTTATGAAGAAGTAGTCGGCTTACAGCTCCTTAAACGTATGGGGCACCCGAACCCAGACTTAAAACTCGCTTTTTTAGGTGTGGAAGAATCGAAAGAAACGATACTCGAATTAATTGAAGGCTACAACTCTTCCCTTCCGGCAGAAGGAAAAGTACATCACATTTGCTTTAAGGTAGATTCATTAGAGGATGAAATTGAAAGAATACAAAAACACGGCGTAACCTTTTTACTAGGAGAAGAAATCGAAACATTACCAGATGGAACACGTTACATATTCTTCGCTGGCCCTGATGGAGAGTGGATTGAGTTTTTTGAGACGGAGAGATAAAGTGAAACTTTAGTCAGCCCACAATAAACGGGATAATAACTTTATGATTCACATAAGGAGTAGAAACTGATGAATACAGTTTTTATTATCGTTTTTTGGGTACTTATACTATTTCCACTTCTTAATATAATTCTGATAAAGAAGTGGAATATAAGTCCCATTGATCTCATGGGGGTATTTGGCAATTTAAAAATGCTGTTTACTTATAGCACTTTTACGAATGCAAAAATAGCCAAAATACGCAAGCAGTTTCGCATAAAAACTTGCATATTTTAGGCTGTTTAATTGTACTCCTTATTTTGTTAAAGTTACCCGTCAGTTCAATTCCAAAGACCTCATGTGATGAAGTTCGTGTTCTGTATCCGCTACACTATCTGTAGCAACAGTTGCTATCTCATTTTCTTCAACACTTGACATTGCTCGATTTATAGCCTGTTCTAGCTTTACGTTCTTCTTGTTCATAGCTGTTACTAAGCGTTCTATAGTTGCTACATCTTTATGATAAAAAATTCTAGAATTATTATTGCTACATTCTTTCATTTTATTAATTAGTATGATATACCATCACAGCACCAGAAAGACTAATATAAGCTAGTATCATCCATACGTTATCATTTCTAATCTATCCTGTTTAGAAATGATAACGTTTTTTTGTACTTAAAGGTATTAAAATTTCTTAAGTTGATGGGAATATAGGGTGTCCCCTATATGGTGGAGATAAAATCGTAGCGGATAACAAAGGAGAAAAACTAAACGGTCTAAAAGTATTGTATTTTAATATTAAAATTTTAAAGGTAGCCAACTATATAAAATGTAACACTGACGTTCCAGGGGATTATGTTGAATACAATAATGAGGAAAAATGGTTTATGTCTATATTATTTTCTCTTCCAATTACTATATCTTTTTAGCATACTATTAACTATAAGGAGGGAGTGCAGAAATGGAAGAAAAGAAAGTGACGTGGTTAGAACTCTTTTATGATTTGTTATTTGTGGCGGCAGTGACGGCTGCGACTCATGTTTTACTTCATGTTGAAGATGGTCAAATCCATGCAGAGTATTTAGTAAAATTTGTCTTAATTTTTATTCCGATCTGGTGGGCTTGGGTAGGGCAAACCATCTTTGTTAACCGGTTTGGAAAAGATTTATTTCATCAAAGAATTTTTTTGATCCTGCAAATGTTTTTTGTCCTAATAATGACATCAAGCTTATCAGCTGATTTTGATCCTTATTATCTTTCTTTTTTAATTGGCTATATTGGCTTAAGGGTCGTGACTGCAATTCAATATCTTGTTGTCCAGCGTATAGAAGAGGGAGCTCGAAAAAAAGCAGCACTCTTTTTAGGAAGATATTTTTGGATTGGAATCGTTATTTCATTATTATCCGTCTTTTTTGATTCTTGGATTCGATATGCTGTGTTATATTTTGGGATTCTTATCGATATTATTGTCCCACTGCTTGGAAGGAAGTGTTTAGAAAAGGTTCCTACAAATACAGCCCACTTGTTAGAGAGATTTGGTCTATTTTCCATTATTCTCTTTGGGGAAGCTCTTGTAAGCACTCTTGTGGTCATTCAACCTAAACAAGGAAATTGGGATTCAATAAGCTTTGCGATCATTTCATTTATCCTCATTATTTCGATGTGGTGGCAATATTTCGATAACATGGAGAAGAAACTCGACAAGTCTAGACAAACTTCTGGTCAAATTATTATTTACGGTCATCTATTTATTTTAATGTCTTTGAGTATGGTTGCAGCATCCATTAGATTATTATTTTTACATGAGGTCTATTATTCTTTTATCTTATATTTTGTTTTTGGTTCTGTATTGCTCTATTTCCTGTCAACTACAATTGTTTTTCATCAATACAGGTTTGAACAACACCGCTTGAACATTTATCATTTGTGCTTGTTTTTAGGAATTTTAGCAGTCTTTTTTGTTATTAATTTAATTATAGTAGTGCCGAATATTGTGATAATAGGACAATTAACCTTATTTTTTATCATCTATGCTAAATTAACAAGCACATAAATAAAAGAATCAAATAAATTAGTATCAAACTATAATACTGGTTTATATATATTGGTAAATTTTATATTTATATTAAATCTTATAATTCACGGTGACTCTGATGCAACTGTACCTTTTGAGTTAAGTGGAAACGCACATATGATTCCATTCCTGATAGTAAACTTGCTCTAATACAAGTTGTCCTCATGGATTAAACGCAACTCCTACAAAAGAATTTAATGAAGTATTATTAACATTTTTAAAAGAATAATCTTTGAGGAACTACCAGAGGCGGTTCAACAGCAATATCAAGAATAATAACACGAATTTATCGATTAGGGTTTTCCAAAAAGAGTAGCGCTATGCCTAATCTTTTGGAAAACCTTCTTTACATAGTTTTTTTAGGTCTCTTAGGGGAATCGTCACAGTGCTATCAAGTTAAAAAATACATTCTTCCCATAAACGAAAAAACGAACTGAACTTCTATGGACAACTATGAAAGAATGAAATTTTCGTTTTGGGGATAATTCAAAATCTTAGGTTGATGGCGATGTGGCAGTACCCCAAATCCAACATCTCTAGCTAGATTCTGTAAGGTATTTGGTGATAAAAGACTCTTAATCTCCTGTGCAAATAATTGTAAGTCGTCAGATACAGAGTTAGACATAAAAAAACGTCATCCTTTCCTATAATTCTACCGTAAGAATAACGTCTTTATGGCGATATGGTGGTATACCTACTTAATTTAGCTTATTCTCCATTTTCGGGGATTTGGGCAAAATTACCCCACAAAAAAACAGCGAACCCTTCGAATATGTGGGTTCGCCATTATAAATCATTTATTTCACGTCTAATTTTTCTTTTACCTTCCCAGGAAGCTCGTCTTTCTTCACCTCTTCCCAAGCAGTTACACCTTTTTTATCGGAGTGGAATACGCGTAAGAATGCTTCTTTACGAAGCTCTTTAAATCCATTAAATTTCACTGTTTTTTCATTACCATTTTCGTCAAATCCTTGTAATTCATAATTATACTCTGTGTATTTATTTCCTTCTTTAGATACCCCTGACTTTATTTTCGCATCAGTTGTAATTTGAACATAGTATTCATCTTTTCCCATACGATTCACATCGCAACCAACTAACATTGTAGCAAATACAACTAGAATACTAAAAAGTGTAATATATCTTTTCACATCATTCACCTCATGTGTTTTTTATTATGCTGTTATCATAACCCCTTTTTATTTGAGAAGAAATTCAAGAACATGACATGAAGATTACACTTTTGTAAGATAATAAAAAGACGACTACAACAGCTGCCTTTTTAATCACCATCATAACAATCACTTGCATTGTAGTCTAACATTTAAATAAACCAACCCATATAAACACAAAAAAGAGGAGTCATCCTAAGGTGACTCCTTACCTAAGATAACTCCCAAAATATAAGTTATACAACACCCTTAAAAAAATAAATAATTTACTCCGGTTGCTATGATAGAGAATCCCATAATAATTGCTATTACAATACTGTGACGTACACGATTCATAACGAAGATTGCGATATACTCTCGAATCATCGCATTTGGCCAATAATAGAAGGCTGTTTTTGAGCCAATTCCTTGGCTATTTAATCCTACTATTTTAGCGTATAATCCGGCGCGAAACACATGGAAGTTGTTTGTAGAAAAAATGCAGTTATACTGTGTTCCTTTTAATGATTCCATAATTCTCTTTGAAAAAAGCATATTTTGGTATGTTGTAGTAGAACGGTCCTCTTTTATTGTATTCTCTAGAGGAATCCTATTATTCACAGCATACTCCTGCATAGCTTTCGCTTCAGAAATATTTTCATCTGATCCTTGTCCACCAGAGAAAATAATCTTAGGTGGTGAGGAAACTGCTTCTTGTTTCTTATAAAATTCAATAGCTCTATTAATTCTGCTAGCTAAAAGTGACGTAACCTTAAATATTTAGAAATTTAAAAAGCCCCCTAATATTGTTAAAGGGGCTTTACTCATACGAATGATAATTTTTATAAATAATTGCTAAATAGTGAATTTACATAAATGCTTTTAGAAGCTCTTGAACTAATGGGATTGCTCCACCTATAAATTTTAAAACTGCCATTGCGATTTCCATATTATTTCCTCCTCTTTTGTTAATACTGGGATGTGATTAAACTTTATACCTTCATTATAGTAAACGCTTACATTTGTAACAATACATTTCTGTATGCAATATTGCATATTTATACGTTTTGACAATATTTGACCTCTATTAGCCATTCTTTAATGGTACCATAACGAAGTGAGAGTCTTTAAGGGTTCTCCTTAATAGGAGGAAATATGGAAAAAGTTCAAGATATTTACAGTAATATAAAATTTAAAAGTTGGTTTAAACAAGTATTAGCTGTAGGAGGAATATTAGGATTCTCCTACTTGGTGTTATATGGTTTTTGTTTTTTAGTTGATATGTAAATATTATACAACGATACTAGTGGAGTCTTGCCTACAGAGGTAAGACTCTTTTATTGTACTTGAGATGAACAAACTACATACAATAGCTTTCAGGTTCTTCAAATTTCTCTGTATGGTTCTTTGTTCCTCTATGTTCTAGACCCACTATTTCCTATCATTGAATATAAATGAACTTCCATTTATATTGAAAATACAATTTTATTGATAAAAAATGTCTTTTTACTAGATACATATTAAAAAGAAAAGTATAAGTTGTATTCCATTTCGGTACAATCTTTTTATCTTTGAAAAGGACTTAAATCTTATTAATAGATTTGAGTCCTTTTTGTATACATCAATCTCTATATAACCATATAAATATAATATATTAAAAATAATTTAAATGCAAGAATACTTGTAGAGGAACCGCCAGCACTTCGAAAAAAACAAGTTAAGCCAAAAAATACAATAAGCTGCCCATATGGACAGCTTATTTACACAATTTTCTTTATGGGAAGTACACTTAAGGTCATTTTTAACTTAATAGGAGTCTAATATCTCAAGTTTCTTAGCTAATACCCAGCTATTTAGGCCTAAAGATGCATAAATATTGTAATAAAAATAATTCCCGTTTCTCAATGTTTCCTATAATTCTTTAGTATCTTCATAGAACATAGGCCAACCTTGCATTAAGATATTATATATATATTTCTTACTACAAATATGGACGGTATTATCCTTGTTGCAGTTTTAATTTTAATCAAGTCTATTGTAATTACACAGATTGAAATATCTATTCAATTTTAAAAATAGTAAAGGAAATGTATATAAAAAGATCACTTGTCTTAGAAACAAGTGATCTTTTTATTAGATAAACTGCAACTTGCTAACAGCAGGTAATTGTTATCCTATTCATATGTTCAATAGATATCATAATACATTTTTTAGTTATATAGACGGAATTGTTTCTAATAAAATGAGACCAAAAATATTTCAAAAAGTACCATTAATTATTTAATGCTTTAAAAATGCAATTTTGAACCTTTCGAAGCACTAAATTAGATAGCTTTTAATAAGCTTCGAACTTTGTCTGCATCAGGATCTCACAATTGAGCCTGAGTAATTAAACCTGTTAACATAGCAAAAGAGTCCTGATTGAAACAAACTCTTTTATGAGTTTTTACAAGAGTAAACTTTTAAGCACATAATTACATTTCTATTATTTATTTTACCACTTGTACAGATGCTGGTTTCCACCCTTGATTCTCTACCCAATCAATATTAACCTTATATTTTTTATTACTTTGTTTATCTCGTACATTACCGTAGGCTTTATTATTACCATTATTTCCAATAAAATCGAAAATCAATTGGCTCTCTGGAACATCAACAGCATAAGAGATTGCTTTTTTCATCTCACTCCAATCTACTGTTCCTTCTTTAAATTTCATATCAGGTTTTGCTCCTTGCTCTGTACCAATTGGCTTCCATGAAGGATTAGTTTGAGGATCCTTTTCTTGAGATACCGTTTTTTCTTCCTCTTTATTTTCAGTTCCGTTCGTTTTTACCGATTTTTCTACTTTTTGTTTCCCTTCTAACTGTGCTGCTTCTTTATCTTCGCTTTTCTTTTCTTCTATCTTTGCTATTTCTTTATCTTTAGTTTTCTTCTCTTCTAACTTTGTTGCTTCTTTATCTTCAGTTTTCTTCTCTTCTATCTTTGCTGTTTCTTTATCTTCAGTTTTCTTCTCTTCTATCTTTGCTGTTTCTTTATCTTCAGTTTTCTTCTCTTCTATCTTTGTTACTTTCTTTTCTTGAGCAATTGCTTTCGTTGATGTATTAGAAGGGGTAAACAATTGGTATGTCACTATACCAACTGTCACTAATACCAAAGTAAATGCAATATTAAAAATTGCCTTTTGACGACGATTCTGTTGTTTTTCTTGAAATCTGCTTACTTGTCCCATTCTTCAAACCTCCGTGTTTACTTTCTCCTCTACTCTTTATGTATTATCCCTAAAATTCTTAATATTTTTATTAAACAATAGAAATAAACTACACTTTCCATACAGGATTTCATATCATAATAAAATTTGTGTTTTTTCAAGTATCTGACATATGTTATTCAAAATAGTTTAATACATTAAAAATTGATAAGCTTCTGCACTTAAGAAACCTTCAATTTTATTCAAAGGTGATTCCAATTACGTCCACATTAGATCTCCTGTAGAAAGCTTTTTAACAATTAAACCTCTTCTTCCCTTATTAATAATTTTAAAATTAAATTTCCCTCTATAGTATAATAAAGATGTTTCGTTTTCTAATGGGGTATGTCGTAAAATCAAAAGAGATTTTATCTCTTTTACCTTCTTTTCAGAGTAAAGTTCACCACTAGGAAATTCTATTATTCCTAATGTAATCTTTAATTCGCTCTCATCAAAAGCCCACTCTTTATTAAGTTCTCTTATCTTTTGTATAAAGCTTCTTTTAGTTTGTCCTATATAGAGCAATGTTACATTCTTAGCATATACTCTAGAGATTGCAAATATCCCCTTCTTAGAAGCTTCTTCCCTATTATAAAAGTCATTTATACTATACATGCCATACCACTTAATATGTACTGTTTCTATGAATCTCACCTCGTTTTTAGACAATATTATAATTTCTGAATGTTCAAATTATTATGGGTACATATGCTTGATTACTTGAATTATAAATTGTGCTTTTCAATAATACATTTTATTATTACTAATTTCAATAATGAAGAAAAAATACAATATTATAGTTTAATTACAAAGCTGTATAAAAACAAAGTGATGTCGTGCCACATATTTTCTTTTTTTACAATTTCAAACTATTGTGAACAAAATTTTAAAATTTATGGAATAAAAATATAATGTGTATGTACATACATTTCTATTAATTGAAGAAACCTTCTTAATTGAGGTCGTACCACATGCCCATCAACTTAAGAATTCAGAATTACCCCAAAACGAAAAAATGAGCTTTTTTGCTACAAGTTAAAACAAAATTTCGTTCTGAGGGTATTTACCTTTCTTAGCTTGATAGCGATGGGCTTTACCTCTATTTAAAAAAGAATCCATTTTAATCAAAATGGATTCTTTTTTGCTTATATAATATTTTCTCAGTTTTCTTGTCTTATTTATTTTCTATAATATAAAATTCAGTTTTATATGTATAAATTACTTTTAATATCTTTATGATTAACTAAAGGTTCTAATCTTACTTTATATTTAAGTTTAAATCATTAACTTCAGCAAGTTTCATCTTGCGTAAATAAATCATCGCAAATACAAAAACGATGCCTGATGCCACCGCAATAGCAATAAGAGCCTTTCTAACATCATCTCCTGCGCTAACATGACCCGTAACTTTCTCTGGATCGATGCCCATATCTTGTAATACACCACTGAAATTTATCACGAAGTGACCGATAATTGGTATTAATAGATTGTTTGTTCTTAAATACACAGCCGCGAAGAGGAAGCCCATTGCTGTTGTATAAATAAGCTGTAATAAAGTTGCATCTAAAGGTGCGCCAGAAAGTAAGTTTATAGCATGCACTAATGAGAAGAGTACACTTGACCATATAACAGCTAACAAAATACCGTTCTTTTTCTGGCTCCAAGCTTTTAACAATCCATTTAATAGAAGCCCACGTAATAGAATCTCTTCATATGAAACAGCAGCAATTGTAGATACTACCGCTATTAGATAAGCTTGCATACTTGCTTTCATTAAATTATCAAATTCAACACCTATTAAATTTAGTACAACATAACTTAATCCTGGAAGTAATAACAGAAGGCCTAATCCAATTCGATTCATCATATTTCCAAATTTCAGTTTGAACACTGTCACATTAACTAGCAACATAATTACAATTAGAACAAAACGCGCTACTAATTGCGCTACATTATCATCAGTAAATATAATCGAGAAAACTGAATCTACTACGATTGTAAGTACCATAATTACTGCAAAAAAGCTAAGTATTACACCGGCTGGTGACTTTTCAAATAATTTTTTCATTAAATATCCTCCATTTTAATATATATAAATAATCACCCGAACCGAACGGTTCGGTTCGGATTCTAATAATACTATAAGTTTCTAGTTTTTTAAACCCTTTCTACAAATTATTAACAAAATTAACATAGTAAAAACTAAATGTAATTATATCTCAGTTGCTTATTTACAATCAAATTCCAGTAATCAGTAATCATTAATGATTACTGATTACTCTTTTATAGAATGAAATGAAGGTGTGAGTAACTCGCCCACTTTAGATAAACATATTAATAAAAATTATATATAATAGTTAAATGTCTATACATTAAAATTAACTATATATTTTTACTTTTTCTATGATTTTAGGTGAAATTAGTTGTATAACATGACTGAATTAACCAATTGGCCAATTATTATTGACAGAAAATTCTTTCATGCGATAAAGAATATATAATTTAATGAATCTCAAACTGTATTGGTTCCTATAAGATAGGGATTGATATGATAATTTTGCTTCAAACTTATTTATACCTACAATAAAAATTTTAAAAAATTATAGTGAAAATCACCCTAAATATTAAGTTCTTTTTATTAGGAGGACCACAAAGCATGACTAAAGTTGATAAGGTACAAGAAAAGATCATTGAAACATCTTTATATTTATTTAATACTAATGGGATAACTTACACATCCATTCAGGATATAATAACAGCTACTGAACTATCTAAAGGAGCTATTTATCGTAGATTCAAAAATAAAGAAGAAATTGTGCTTGCTGCCTACGACAAAAGTGGTGAGATTATGTGGGGGCATTTTCATACAGCAATGGAAAAGAAAAAGACAGCAATCGATAAAATCCTTGCAATTTTCCTTATATATCAAGATGCAGCTAATAATCCTCCAATTGCTGGAGGCTGTCCATTACTTAATAGCGCAATTGAAAGTACTGGAGTATTTCCAGAATTACAAAAAGCAGCAGCAAAAGGTTATGATGATACAGTAATGTTAATGGCCTCTCTCATAAAGGAAGGAATAGAGAAACAAGAACTTAAAGAAGATATAGACATTATATCGCTCGCTTCTTTTCTTGCATCTTCAATGGAGGGAGCTATTATGGCAAGTCGAGTATCTAACGATAATATACACCATCAATATTTTATTGAACAAATAAAGCATCATCTTTACTCTTATTCTAAATAAATGAGTACTTGCATCGCCTTCATTCAATTTTTATAAACTTAAATTGAATAAATACTCCTCATAAAAAGTACTTTCTGTTTATGAGGGAGGGATCATTTTTTAGCAGAGGTAGCTTACAGAAGAAATAGGGTTGTTTAATTAGACGAATAGCAATTATAGCAATTACAGGTATTTTGGAATTTCTATACCTAGTTTATGGCTAAGTGACCAACTAAAGAAATTCACGCTAACTTTGTATCTATATGTTGAATACACGCATTTATATCAAGAACCCTGAACCAGAATACTTCAACAATGGTACATTAAAAAAGCAAACAGAATACATCCAGCTTGATATGACACAAATGATGTCTGGTCTAATCCCTGGTGAAACGATAGAAATCCCCGAGGCATACATTGGCCAAAATCAGAAACTTCCAGCACGTGTTATTATCCATCGTTTAACCGATGATCAAACGCAAACACGTCTGAAAAACCAGGCTATACGTGAAAAGAAGAAAGGCATTATCATGAAGGATAAAAGTAAACGTTTAATGGGCATGAATGTATATATCACGAACACGTCGCTAGAAGAAGTACCGACGAACTACGTGCATTCATTATATTCACTTCGTTGGCAGATTGAAATTTTGTTTAAAACGTGGAAGTCATTCTTTGGAATTGATGAATGTAAAAATATAAAAAGAGAACCCTAGAGTGCCATTTATATGGACAGCTCATCGGCATTCTCCTCTGTTCTTCTACGATATTTCAAATGCGACAGTTTCTACTTGAAAAGAAAAAACAGGAGCTGAGTGAATACAAAGCGATTTATATGATTAAAGATTACTTTCCTTTACTGTTTCAAGCGATAGCCGTTGGCACAGAAAAACTTTTAAAAATTCTGCATCCCCTTTATCAGCTGCTCAAAAAAACGGTCGTAAATGTCATAGGTATAAGAAGATGACGGTCTTTGATATTCTAGGGATTGTGTATAAAACGACGGTGAAGCAAAGACAAGCTGCCTAGCGAAAAAATTACGTTTTAATAGGCTTCTTTAGCATGCCTAATTTTTTATCACTTGCTAGTTTTGAAACAAAGGTCATTTCGTATCTAGTAATTTACTTGGTTAGCTTGATGGGTATGAGGTCGTACCCCAAAAAGAGTAGAAATTTAATCTCTCTACGCTGTTAAAATTATTCAACTCCCAAAAAACTGTACATCTTCTAGAGATACTAATTTTCTAGTTTTGATGTTTTTATAGTGCTTGAGAGTGATATTATTCAAGCTTTTTCATTGAGAATGCATAAATACAAACAAAACCAGTAATACATCTTTTCTGTACCGTACTGGTTTTGTTTAAGATCATCTTAAATTATAGCTAGTTCACCGAGATTGCAAATTCCGATTTCGGTGCCCCAGCGAATACGATTGTTCCGTTCTTCGGAAGTTCCACCTTGTTATTGCCACTCACAATGGTGAAGTTGACGCAAACTCCCTTCTCATCATACACCGCAAATGAACCATTTGATGGCAGCGTCACGGTCATCCTTTTGTCTGTTGCCGCTTGTGGAATTGTAAACCATTTCGCATGTCCATTTGCTCCCAGCGTAACTTGGGATGATTGGCCTACATCAATTGGTTTCACATTAGATTCACTTACGTATAACAATCCAGCCATCTCCATATATTCATTGCCGCCTTCTGTATAGAAATGCGTTTCCGTCGTATCACGACCATTCATCACGGGTACTTGTATCTGATGCACCGCGGTGTTCGGACCTGTAATTTTTCTGCCATCCCAATAGCCTGCTGGGCCTTCCTTGCGAGTAATTTGAGTACTAAGATGTTTCGACTGAACAAGATATTGAATAGAACTAAATTTCTCGTTTACACGATAAAACTTGACACCTTCCCTCTTTGCCCATGCAGCAGCGGTTTTCTTCGAAAGCACGTTGTCTTCTAGTTTCTCAGCTAAATAGTGGGTCATCACACTTTGCCCTAAACCTGGATAAGATTTATATGCGCTCTCCTTCAAATAAGTTCTTCCATTCTTCTCGGTTACGAAGTTGAGCTTGGAAGTACCCCCCTCATTAATAAAGCTTCCATCAGCAGTATATACATATTTTTCTTCTGGATTAGATGGTAAGAATAGTTCACCGTTCTTCATAATTTCAATTTTGAAATGAGTTTCGCTATTGCCATAAAATCCTGCTTTCTTTGCTACGCCTTGAGGCATTTTGACTTTGACCGGCTTACCAAAGGATTTGTTCGGCTTGATTTCCTTAATAGTACCTTTTTCTTTAAGCGTAGCGAGCAGCAATTCAGTTGCCATTAGCTGATTTGTAGAGCTCCGTCCACCAGATGTCAATACAGCCGCTGCTATTTTCTGTTCCGGAAGCACGACTAATATAGCATGTTGCAATGCCGTATCGCCGCCCTTAGCCAAAGCTTTGATCCCATATTCACTGAATGGGTATAGTTTCACACTATCCCAGCCAAGACCATAGTTAAAAATATTCTCGCCAGCCCCCGGCCACATTCCTTTTTTATATTCCTCTTGCTCCATTGCCTTAACTACCTTATCAGAGAGGATTCCTTTTCCCTGTCCCATAAATAGTTGTGAGAATCGCACCATATCTTCTGCCGTGGAAGATATACCGCCCGTACCAATAACATTCACCGATTCAATTGGAAGTTGCCCTTGGTACGCCGGGTAATATAGTCCAGCCCGATTTTCATCCCTCCATTTGTCCTGCGGCGTTTTCGTATGATTCATCTTTAAAGGCTCTGTAAAGTTTTGATGTAGAAATTCAGTAAAGCTCATACCACTAACTCTTTCCACCAAAATTTCGGCCAGCGTAAAACCATCGTTACAGTATACCGAGAAAGCACCAGGATCCGCCTTCAAGTTTTGATTTGACAATTGCTGTAACAAGGTATCATGGGCATAGGTATCATTATCGTTAAATAAAAATGCATTACCTAACGTAGAACCTTGCAATCCAGAGGAGTGATTCAATAACATACGCGGTGTAATACGTTTGTATCGACCGTCTTTCATCTTAAAATCAGGAACATAGCGGACAACAGGAGCATCCAAATCGACTTTTCCTTCATCGACCAATTTCATTACAGCCGCTGTTGCATACATTTTACTAACTGAACCAATCCCGTATAAAGTATCTTTGGTTAGCGGCTTTTCCCCTTCCATATCGTTCTTGCCAGCCTGACCCGACAAAATAAGTTTTCCATTATCAATTAGTGCATACTGCACGCTAGCTGCCCCATGGGACTTCGTAAGTAGCTCCGCCTTCTCTGCTGCAATCTTCTTCAGTTCCTGACTAACTACTTCTTCACCAGTTACAACAGTAGTCTTACTTTCAGAAAATGCTTTCGCTCCTGTTGGTAGAATCATAGTTACCGCTAATGCAGTGGCTAACACACCAGTTAGCTTATTTTTCATCACGGATACCTCCTTAAATAATTGATCGTTTTCATCATTCATTTGTTTAACTATGAAACTATGATAAATTTTACCCGTTTTTACTTTTAGACTACTTGCTAAATTCAGCAAGTAAAATATTTTTAAAAGGATCAGGAGTATCAGCTTTAAGGCTGTTCAAATTGACTGCCAATGTATGCTTGCCTCCAAGTGTGCCTCCAGCAAAAGTTAAAAAGCCAGGAATGGTTCCTCCATGCCCCCATATCGATTCACCGTTTGAAAGCTTCATTTTGAAAATTCCAAGCCCGGAATCACCAAGCTCATTTACTCCTGTAGGGACTGTTGTAAGCATTTGCTTTAGTTGCTGTTCTTTCAATAATTTGCCCCCAAGTAAATAAGAAAAGAATTTGTTTAAATCATCAGCTGTAGAAATCATATCTCCGGCTGAGCTCCCCATACTTGGGTTATAATAAGTAACATCTTTCGGCTCACTTGCTCCGTCTAATTGGATATATCCACGGGCATGCTTGGTTCCTGGAATGACGCTTGAATTTCCAGGTAAGAATGTATTCGCTAATTCAAGTGGTTCAATAATTCGATTTTCAATCTCTTCCGCATAGCTGTTCCCAGTTACTTTTTCAATAAGAATTCCTAGTAATACATATCCTGTATTTGAATACGACCAGCTCTTTCCTGGAGCAAAATCTGGAGGCATGGATATTCCCATCTTTACTAATCCTTCAGCAGTATAAGATTTTTTTGTATCCATCATATTAAAATCCTTTGACCTTGTGTAATTAGCGATACCACTTGTGTGATTCAATAATTGCCGGATAGTAATCTGTTTATCATCATATCCATTTCCTTGAATGACACCAGGTATCCATTTTTCAATAGAATCGTCTAGATTTAAGCGGTTTTCTCCTGCTAATTGAAGTATAACTGTTGCAGTGAACGTCTTTGTCACGCTGCCAATTCGAAAACGAAAATCTGTTTTCATTGGTTTCTTGGTACTCAGATCAGCTACACCAGCTGCATAACTCCATGTTTTTCCACTCTCAGAAGTTTTAGCAAGTATCCCTGGATATCCTAGTTTCAATGTATCCCGCATTGCCTCTTTGACGGAATTATGATCTCTTTGGGTGCTTATTTGTAACGAACTAGATACATTTTGAATGGACTCCGCTTTTACACTTGAGGTTGGAGTTGTATAAAACAGGGAACCTCCAGTTATTAAAAGAGCTAAACCTGAACATGTAATTTGACTATGCTTTTTCATCAAAATAATCCTCTCCCCTATTCATATTGTATAAATAGTTATTTGCTGTTTGGAACTAATCACACAGCTTTCTTCTTACCCCACTGCAAAAGGACGACATTGAATCTGTAATGTCTCTTTTCCTCCAAACAAATCTTATTAATTGATTTGTTTTTTATAGAAATATATAGTATTTTTCTCCTCTCACTCTTCTTTACATTTTCATCTTACACAAGGAAAATCTCTTTTTTCTTACCTCTTCCTTACAAATTCCTTACGTTCAAAATCACTTTTATAATTGATTATTTTTTATGCGAGTCCCCTCACCATCAATTTAAGAATTAAAAAAAGAGGGGATTATCCCCCTCCTTTTTACGCTTACTCCAACTTTCGAAATTATTTAATATACCCACGATTCAGTTCCGTTAACTTTTCATTGATGTTAAAAATTTTCACTCTAATATCTTTTACACCAGCTGCTTCAAGTCTGCTCTTGTGCATTTCCGCGTATTTTTCAGCATCTTGTTTTTCTTCAAATACA
This sequence comes from Bacillus sp. LH1, assembly GCF_057924895.1. Classification (NCBI taxonomy): domain Bacteria; kingdom Bacillati; phylum Bacillota; class Bacilli; order Caryophanales; family Bacillaceae; genus Bacillus; species Bacillus sp. LH1. The sequence continues at coordinate 3,120,662 of NZ_CM175007.1, forward strand.
TAAATGCCTCCAGCTTCTTTTGTTTCTTCATTCTCAGTCCATATTTTCCAATGGAATCCTTCTTCTTCGTTAATACTTTTTGCTAAATCCCAAAATCCTTTTTCCATTTCTTCACCAAAAGGACCTTCAAACGGAAAATCAACTTGTAATAAATATGCCATTTTCACTCACTCCTATTTTTAATATAAAATTCATCGGGAATTCCTTTGTATAAAAATTCTTCCCATTCTTTTACTGATCATGATTCAAATGAAAGTAATGTCTAAATCCATATTGCTATTATTATTCAAGCACTAATTGGAGAATCCCCCTATTTGTAACATAATCACAAAACGATAGTAACTTGAACGCATAAAGTGAAAGTTTAATAGTTTTCAGTTATGTTTAAAAAATGTGATACAAACTTATCCCTAAACTAAGGACAAACAAAACAAGTGCAGGTATTGCTTTCTTAAAGGGATCTCTCGCTAATACAATTAGAGTTAATGCGGCTGCAAGCATCGTACCGCCTAATAACAATCCTGCTAATAAAGCTATTGTTGGAATCCAAATTCCTATCAACATTCCAATCGCTCCTACAATCTCAAAAGCTCCAGTTAAGAAATTAAAAAACGAAGGTAAACCAAATCGTTTGAATTCATCTGCCATTTTCCCCGATATAATTTTCGTTCCTGTCATTAAAAAGAACAGAAACAACACTACTTTTACAATATTGATGAAAATTAAAATAGTAATCACACCTTTCTTATTATTTGATAAAAACTCAGTATTGTTCAGGTAGTAGTCACTACCTTTACCCTATTTCCTGAGATTACCCGTATGGAAGTCGCTTCCATTTTCATTACCCTTTTCAATATTAAAGGGCTGAAAATTATATGCTATAGCATATATAATACAAAAATTTGACTGGTACTAGGCAAAAAAGTGAACCTGAATCAGATATGATACAAAATAAAGTTATCTTTCCATTCGTCCAAACAAACAAAAATTATATGCTATAGCACATATAATACCTAAAACAAAGTTTGTTCCTTATGAATAGCATAGCATCAATAAGGAACAAATATTAATAGTGTGTATCATACAATTTGTTTAATAACGATTGTAATACTTTAATTTCTTCCTCGCTCAAATTACTCGTAACGAAATGGTGAGCGTCTTTCACTACAGGCAAGATTGTTTTCTTTAACTCGTCACCTTTTTCAGTTAAAAAAAGGTTATGTGAACGCCTATCTTGGTCATTCAAAGCCTTCCTTACAATCCCTTTTCTCTCCATTGACTGTATCATTCTAACAACAGTAGTTTGATCTTTATCAATAGCTTCCGCCAACTCTTTTTGAGTAGTGCTCCTTTGGCTACAAAGAACACTAATAATCCCCCACTGCTCTGGCGTAACTCCATACGGCTTTAATTTCTTCGTAAAATAATTGGTCATTTTCACATCAGTACGATGAACAAGATAGCCTATTAAATCATGTAAGTTCATATATCACCTCTATAAATTAAGATATAAAAGGATATAGCATACCAGTCAATCATTCACAATGAATGTATTTGTTTCACCATATATATGCTATGGCACATATAATAAAGTAGATTATTTTAATTGTCAAATGATTTACCTATTATTTTTCAAAAACAAAATCGCCTCCTTAGATTATAGAAGGAATGACTAATTTGACGTATCTCTCTGACGATTTCTCCCTTATCATTTTATGATATGCTAATAACATTTGATAAAATATGGTATCTACAAATAGTCAAACACCTTTAAAGATACCTCGTCCAGTTCTTGCTGTTGCAAGATAAACAGCATATAATCCGTTAACCACCCACATTAGCAACGAAAACATAAAGAAAAGGCATTCCAAATATGAAACACCTTCTTTCGTTTTATAAAACCATCCACTTAAATCTATTTTACAAATATAACATTCAACACGCTGAAATCTTCTATTTAACGTAATCACTCATTTAACTAAAAAACTTAGTTAATTGCACAATGCTCTTCTCACTTTTCTTGCAAAATTTAGTGGATCATCAACGTCTTCGATATTAACGTAAATCAAATTTGGATCATCACATAACCACTCATTGTGTATAGACGAAACGATTATTCCTTGTTTAATAATTGTCGCCACAAATTCAGTGACTTCTTTTTGTAAGAGTGCTACTCGGCCTAGGCATAATGCCCGTCCAGTTTTATTGTCTCGTGATTCGAATGAAAAGGAAGTTGTTACTCTAAAACGTTTTCCCAAGATTGTTGCTCGTATTTCATCCCTGTTTATTGTTGCCACGCATTTCCCACCGGCGAATCCTTCTTGCCCGCCGATAATTCTTGCAAACTGTTGACAAATTAATTCATCATTAAACGCCATACCTTTAATCATTCCCCCTTTTACTGTTAGGTTATGAATGAATACATAGGTCTGAAACGGTAATGAATCTAATGTATTATAAAAAAATGATGACAATCTACCGAGAGCTATTAGCTCAATTATTCTTGATCGTATGAATTGTTATCAGAGTTTAAATGGTGCAGAATTTTCATTTTATGTTTAATGGGCATCGGAGACTGAAAGCAAAACTCAGCTATTATATGATAAGACATTTTTAAAAAGCATAAAAAAGACACCCTAAGGTGCTATCCTCCGACTTGAGAATCTTATCTATGTATGGAGAAATTTAGAAAAGACAAATACAAAAGAGAAAATTCTAACTATAATTTATAGAACTCTTATGCCATGAATTACTTACATATTTCCTTATTTACCAAAAGAAGAATCTCAGTTACATTATTTTCTGAACAGTCTCGTTAAAGCCATCCCAAGAAATCCAATGCCCATTCCTATTAGCCATCCAGTTTGGGCATTACCTAACATAGATCCCACTCCTCCACCAAGAAACATACAGCCAACGAATACTAATCCTCCAATTCCCCAATTTGGCCGTTCCATAATTCAATCACATCCTTTCAATAAAACATATGCGATTAGCTCCCTCAACTTTCTTCTATAGGATAGTTCATTATTTTGCTTAAGTTTAGCGCTTCAAGGAATTCATAAGATGTGAAGCTTGAGCCATTTATATAGATTGTAGAAGTATGAAGATTTTCCACATTTTAAAATAGTAAAGTATAAACATGAAAAAACTCCAAACAAATTTTGTTCGGAGTTTTTTCAAATACGCGATATTTATTTAATCTTCATTATCAATTTCTATTGTACCTGTCCTTGCACTAACTTTTAAAATATTTAACAGATTATCAGGTGTCTTGATTTCCACTTCATATTCAAATTTTGATTGTGCTAAGTTGTCATCTTCTAATTCGAATTCTTTTTTCACATTAATAATTTCTCCATTTGTATGAGCTAAAGAAATTTCACGAACTTGTTTCTCTGTGTAGTTTTCATTCTTTTTTGCATAATTGTAACCCATACCATAATATCCACCAACAATAGCAATACCACTTACTAAAATAGCAATTACACTTATCATTATTTTCTTTTTATGTTTTAACATTTCCATCCACTCCTTAATGATTAATCCTCTATTCCAAATCTTGCTTCAAGTGCATTTTCTGCTTGTTCTAATTGATCTTCCAGTATATCGTGTTCTCTTTCTTGCGTTTGATATTGTTCAACAGTTATCGTTCCAGCGTGATAATCTGCTTCTAGCTGATTATCAGATAGATCTATCTTGTCATCCAGTTGGTCAATTTCTTTTTTTACTGCTAAGTACGTATTTAGGTTTTCTTCTTTTGCTCCAACTGGTTTCGTGTTATTTGCCTTTTCTACAATAGATGTGACTTCGTTTTTGAAATCTTGTGTTTGCTTCGTATCATTCGTAGCAGGCCCTATTTTGCTTGGTTCTTGTTGTAATTGAGCAACTTCTTTTTGTAATTTATCATTTTCCACTTTCAGTTGTTGTACTTCTGTATTGTTATCAGCTTGAGTAGAACAAGCTGTTAACAATACACAAGACATTGCTCCAATCAGCATCCATTTTCCCATTCTGTTTTCCTCCCTTTACATGTGCACCTTATCCTTGCCTTTATATTACTTAACAAACATTAAAGGAAGATTAATGTACAAAAAAATAAAGTGAAGGCTTTTACAAGTAGCCCGACTCCCCCCTCGCATTCGCCGAATTTTGAGTGAGGAGTCTTACTACCCGTTAATACGGGATAAAATGATATAATTAACTAGTTTCTAATCTTTCTTTAATGTTTCGGAATTATAGTGATACATATTAATAAGAAGAAAAGGAGAATGTTAATGCGAGTTCTTATCGTCGAAGATGAACAAGACTTACAAAATATATTGGTAAAACGATTAAATGCAGAACATTATAGTGTCGATGCATGTGGGAATGGTGAAGATGCCCTGGATTATATAAACATGGCTACCTACGATTTGATTGTACTTGACATTATGATTCCAGGAATAGATGGTTTACAAGTATTACAAAGATTACGCGCGGACAATAATACAACTCCTGTCTTGCTTCTTACAGCTAAAGATACAATTGATGATCGTGTAACAGGGCTCGACTTAGGTGCGGATGATTATTTAGTAAAGCCGTTTGCTTTTGATGAACTGTTAGCAAGAATTCGAGTGTTAATGCGAAGAAAAACAGGAAATACATCTAATGTGTTTGAAATCGCTGACCTAGTGGTAGATTGCAATATGCATAAAGTAACAAGAGGAGACCAAGTTATCACTCTTTCCAGTAAAGAATTTGCTATTTTAGAATATATGATTCGTAATAAAGAAGTTGTGCTGACACGAGATAAAATTGAGCAACATGTGTGGAATTACGACTATGAAGGCGGATCGAATATTATTGATGTTTACGTCCGCTATCTTCGCAAAAAAATTGATAGCCAGTTTGAAACGAAGTTAATTCATACAGTACGAGGAACTGGTTACGTATTGCGAGTAGAATCATGAAAAGACTATCAATAAAAATGAGAGTAACTCTGTGGTATACGGGGCTAATTGTAATTATTATGGCACTCGTGTTAGCTTTTATTTTAACTTCTTCAGATAAAGTTTTGCTTTTTAATATGAAAGATCAATTGAAGAACACAGTAAAAGAAAGCATGGAAGATATCGAATATAAGCATGGGCAGTTAAAGATTGACGATGATTTTGAAACCTTAGAAGATGGAGTAAATATAAGCATTTATAGTAAACAAGGTGAGCTGTTGGTAGGACATAGTCCAACAAGCTTTAATAAAAAGATATCGCTTAAATCCGATGAAATACAAACCATTAAAGACGGCAATAAAGAATGGATAGTATATGATTTTCTCCATAATGCAGGCGGCGATGAGCAAGTCTGGGTTCGTGGAATAATGACTATGAACCAATTATCCTCAACGATGAATACGCTTATCGTGGTAACAATCATCTCATTCCCATTACTTATTCTTATTGCGGCATTCGGAGGATATTTTATTACGCAAAGGGCGTTTCGACCTGTGCAACAAATGAGTGATTCAGCCAGTAAAATTGGTGATGGTAAAGACCTTTCAAAGAGAATTAATTTACAAGGTTCACCGAAAGACGAAATGTATCATTTAGCACAAACCTTTGACAAAATGTTTGAGCGATTGGAGACATCATTCGAAAGTGAAAAACAATTTACATCTGACGCATCTCATGAATTAAGAACGCCAACATCTGTTATTATTTCGCAATGCGAATACGCTTTATCGCAGAGGAATAACCCGAAAGAAATGGAAGAATCGTTAGAAGTAATTTTAAAACAATCACGTAAAATGTCCGCTCTAATCTCACAACTCTTATTATTAGCAAGAGCTGACCAAGGAAATCATAATACTTTCCAATTTGAATGTATCAATATGAGTGAATTAACGGAAATCGTTGTAGAAGAACTTTCATTAATGGTTCAAGAAAATTCGATTGAAATAACAACTAATATAGAGGAAGACCTATTTATTAAAGCCGATCAAACATTGATGATGCGTTTATTAATGAATTTACTAACGAATGCGATTGCTTATAGCAAAGCGAGTGGAACTGTGAATATGCAACTATTCCGTGATGAAACCAACATAATAGGTAAAGTCTCCGATAATGGCATCGGCATCAGCGAGCAACATATTACTAAAATATGGGACCGCTTCTATCGAGTTGACGCAGCACGAACATCTTCAAACATCGGAAACACAGGTTTAGGATTGTCGATGGTAAAATGGATTGTCGAACTACATGGAGGAGAAATTACGGTTGAAAGTAAATTAGGAGAAGGCAGTACTTTTACATTTAAACTACCAATTGAAAAAAGAGCATAATTTATACGTGTCTGTCGCTTCAGAATAAAGATTGATTCAAAGGCTCTCTACAATCCTTATGTAAAAATAACTGAAGCATTTTAAACATCATCGATTTTATCATTTTGGACAACCTATTCTGTTAAATTAATATACATGCGAAAAAACTATCAAAATAAAACCCCAGAAATCCAATGGTCTCTGGGGCTTCATTATATATTTAGCTCTTTTTGCTTTTTGTTTTGTTTATGTCTATAGAGCAATTTACGACTTATTAGAGAAATCACTAATAAGGTCAGAATTAATAAGATAAGTTGCATAAATGATAAATCAAAATATTTAGCACCTGTAACGATTAAAAGTGTAGAAATCGTGCCTTTTACAACGAAAAAAATAATAACCCATAATCCGCCTTTTTTCCAGTTCATTTTATATTACCCTTTCCTACGTTTAAATTCTTAAAATATTTAATGATAGTTCGTAAATATGACAACTTAATAGAAATCTATTATATTAACAAAAAATTCATGTCTAATTAAATGCGACGATTCTATATTAAGTGAAAATGATATTCATTGTCAATTTTATTGATTATTTGAATACTTATTCTTAATCTCTTTCTACTTTGTTTCTTATAAGCAATACACTTTTGTATTCAAACAAAAACACCTCCATTGCATTTGCACACTTAGTATGCGAATGCAAGAGGTGTTTTTTCATATACCATCAGATAAGATTTCCTGCTTTGTTTATTTCTTGATACGTAGCTATTTTCTAGTACACGATAACTGGATCATACGTGTTCAAACTATCATATACAGTTTTTGCAACATTAGGAAGAAGGTTCACACACCCACCTGATCCTCCTGTTAAATAAGCATTATTTCCCCAGTCTTTTCGCCAGCCGGCATCGTGGAATCCTTGACCGCTATTTGTGAATGGAACCCAGTAATCTACTTTAACTGCATAATCAGCTTTTCCTACTGCGTTACCTCTTAGCGTATATGGTGTTCGTTTATATAGAACGTACCACACACCTGGTGATGTATCTTCACCAGTACTATGTTTACCAGTTACTACATTTGTTGTAACAACTAATTTTCCATCTTTGTAAATCCAAATTTGTTGCTCTGCAATTGAAACTTCCGCATACGTGTCTCCGATGCCATTATTCGCTGTTGTTTTATAACCGATACCTTCCTTCTCCCAACCATTTCCGTGAATATTAGAAGCAGAAAGCGCCTTTTCGCCTTTCTCAAAGGCTTGTTGAACTTGTTTAGTTTCTTTTTCAACATCTAGTGCCCAGCCGTAGCCTTGCCCTTTTACTGATATGACTGAACCGGAATGCGTTTTAAATGAGAAATCTTTATTTAAGGTTGATTTGGCATTATTAATTTCAGTAATTTTCTTCTTAATGTCACTCGCATCAATTGTAACTTTCATATCCTTTGACATAGAGGCATTTTGAATTAAATCTTTCGCTTTTAAAGGATAAACTTCATCCTGCACTTTATACTCAACAGACTGCCCAAGAAGATTCTGTAGTGCTTTCTCCTCTTTTTTGACAATCGGGTCGTCTTCTTTAATAGGTTTTATGTATGCAGACTTCAGATGAATTTCGCTTTTATATTTTTGCTTATCGTAATCTTTCAGTAGACTAGTAACATCATACTGTTTTCCTTCAACACTTTTCGAAATAACAATTTTCCCTTGTTCTAGCTTCGCCATAGCATCTTGAGGCGCTTTTAATTTCTCATTCATAGAGATGAGCTTTTCTTCTACAAGTTTTTTCATCGTTTCACTACGATACTGATCTGCCTTCTCTGGTAGCAATGAATAATTTTCTCCCTTTGAGGAAGGGAAAAATGTCCACTGACTTTTTAATAGTTTCTTAACTTGAGGCAAATCTTTTTCCGTAAGTTCCGTTTTTGTATCTTTTTCATCTAAAATTTGTTGTTGATCAACATAGACTTTGTTTGCTAGTCCAGATGTCTTTAATTTCTGTATTGCCTGATCAGCGCTCAGACCACCAACTTTTGTGTCATTAATTGTAACATTCGAATTGAAGTGAGTTGCCTGATAATAACTCATTCCCCCAATAAGAAGTGCAATTACACCAATACCTGCTGCGATAAACTTCCAATTTGTATAACGTTTTTTTGATCTTACTCGTTTTTGATCAATTTCTTCAACTGATTCATTTGTTGTATTGTTGTTCATCAATCTTTCCCCCGTATGCATTAACGTCAAACGATTTTCAACTAAAATCATAGACTAGTGTACCTTATTTTTCCTAAAATTTCATTATTTCCGACCACATTTTATCTCAATTTAATGATTTAATTTAGATTTTTTAATAGTACGATGCATTGAACAGCCCTTTACAAGTCATAAAGTGAAACTTAAATTAACCGTCACACCAAGAGATTTAGCTTAATATTCTAGGGGGAAATTTTTCTCTTTACGTAAAATACGAATTATATTATCCATTTTTATGAACATCAATCCCTAATTTTGTCAAAAAAAATAAACGATAGTCCTTCTACATTTTTGATAAAAGGACTATCGTTTTTTCAGTTAGAGTATTTATATAATCGTTTAACTTTTTATTTCCTGAAGGTCAAACGTGATGAAGATGATGAAATTTCATCTCCAAGACTTTAAATGAAAACATTATGTTTTTTTATGGCAACCAAGTTTATTTTCTTAGCTTGATGACGATGGGATATCACAGCATGTCCAGCAGCCTAAGATTAAGTAAGAGTCCGTTCAACTAGATTTTTTCTAATATTTTTAGGAGCATCTTATTTCAGCCTCGTCATATTACACTAACTGAATTTAAAACAAATCCGTATGCTATTTAGTAAAATTTACGATTCGAGACATAATTATTGCAGTAGCCAAGATAATAATAGCGGTTATCAAACCAGATTCTCCAATCCAAATCTCAGTTTGATCTCCTGTACTTGCACGTGCGAAAGGTCCTTGAATAATGGCATTCCAAGTAGTATGAATGATAACCGAAGGCCAAACGCTACCTGTGATAAGTCGTAAATAAGCTGTAATATAACTGAATGGCACAATACAAAAATAGATGCCAAGTACTGAAAGTAGGGCAGATGTTCCTTCTACATATAGACCAGCTATAACAATTGGAACATGCCACGTTGCCCAAATCAATCCGCTAATAAGGATTGGGCGTGAAAACTCTGCATCGATTAGTCTTGTAAGCATATAACCTCGCCAACCCATTTCTTCTCCCATAACTGGAATTAAGTTAAGCAAGCTACCTAAAACTCCGCTCAATACTACTATAAAAATGAAACTTAATGGTATCGGTAGATACTGAAATCCAAGTATATTGTAAATAGGTTCTAGCATACCACCTTGCGGGGGCTGAAACCTCGCAATTCCGCTCAACCAGGCGATAGAATAAGTAATTCCACATATTATCATAGGTATTAACAGCGCAAAACCAATCCCCTTCCATATCTTTAAGTTACCGAGACTAAAAGATACATCTTTAAACCCTTCTTTCAATATTATGCGAGTCAAAATAGAAGAAAATGCTGGGGTAAACATATATACCACAATAAGCGGCATACTGTTAGTAATCATTACTACTACATTTAGAATAATAGAAGTAATGGTTAAGATACTTAGAAAGAGTTGAAGTCCTATTTTAGCACGTTGGATTTTATCTTTATTGTGGAATGCTTCTCCGTGTAATAACATTGTAATCCCCCCTTCCCCTTTTATTCATTTGTTTATCAAATTTACTTCCTGTCATTTCAACAGCTACAACTTAGAATAAAAATATTTTGACATACAGATCATTCATCTTTAAAATCCCTCCCAAATTCATAATCTAGTCTTACTTGCGATTCAACAATTTAATTATTATTTATAAACTGTCATAGCCGATAGTACAAAAGTGTAATGATTAACCTATGACTTGTGTCAATTAATCTTATGACAATATGTAACTAGAAAATATGATATGGAATAAATAACAATTGAATTAAGGCAATTGATTCGTGCAAGTACATGAATCAATCTTGCTTTTGAAAATAATTCAATTGAGGTGGGTAAAAATGAATAAGAAAAGAATGATTGCAATGGTTAGTACAGCTTTATTAGTCACAGGATGCGCGGAAGTAGGAAACGCTCAAACTGTAGCAGTCGAAAATTCAGGTCAATCAGTCCAAAAAAATATAGTTAAATCAATACAATCACAGGCTAACCCATTAAAAACGATAGAGCCGTCAAAACCATTTGAAGATTTAAAACCACTTAAGAAAATGATTGGGAACGCGCAATATGTAGGATTAGGAGAGAATACTCATGGAAGCTCTGAAATTTTTACTATGAAGTTTCGCCTTGTGAAATATTTGGTTACTGAAATGGGTTTTACGAATTTTGCAATGGAAGAAGATTGGGGAAACGGCTTAAAACTAAATGAATATATCCAAACAGGAAAAGGAAACCCTAGGGAATTTTTAAAATTGTTATATCCTACTGATGAAATTATAGCCATGATTGAGTGGATGAAAGATTATAATGCTGATCCATCCAATAAAAAAAAGATCCAATTTATTGGGCTCGACTTAAAGGCGTTGGACCAAGGTAGCTTTAATAAAGTAATTGATTATGTAAGGCTGCATCGACCAGATTTGCTGGCAGAAGTAGAAGAAAATTATAAAGAATTGTCTTCTTTTACTGGAAGTATACAGGAATATATGAAACTTGCTCCTGAAAGGAAAGAGAAGTTTAAAGCAAACGCTGAGAGAGTAGCCCGATTACTAAAAGATGAGAATGAACAAGCCAACACAGAAATAATTCCATCCGAGTACATCTGGGCGAAAGCAACGGCAAGTGCAATAGAGAAATTTACCACAATGCTACTCCCTAACGACTATCCAAGTATAATAAAACTACATGAACAATACTTGGCCGATCATGCAATGTGGGCACAAGAGACATTTGGTGGTAAAACGATGGTATGGGCACACAATATTCATATAGCTAAAGGAATTATCGATGAGAAATTATACCCTTATGTTGCGGGGCAGTTTTTGAAGGAACGTTTAGACAATAATTATGTCACAATTGGTAGTACAACTACGGAGGGGAATTTTACCTTATACAGCGAATATAATCCTTCCACTGGAGGTAAGATTACAACCGACACTATTCCACAAGATGTAAAAAGTTTCAATTATACTCTCGGAAAAGTGCCATGTAAAATGTTTTTATTGGATAACCGTCACCTTAAAGGACAAGCAGAAAAATGGGTTAAAGCAAAAAGACCATTACTAAGTATAGGGGGACAAATCCTCCCGAACAGTTCGGTGTATTTTGATACTTCATTGCTTGAGCAATTTGATATTATTTTTCATATTCGAAAAACAAGTCCATCTCATATTAAATAAAAGTACAAAGCAATCCCGTTCTTGCAGATGTAAGAACGGGATTGCTTTGTGGAGGAGTAATAAAGTGAAACTTTAATCAGCAGGTTTTTGTTCATCCCCCACTGATTATTAGCCTTCACCAATCGTGCGTTTACCGGCAGCCCGCCCCCCACCTAACGCTGAATTTTGAGGTGGGAGTCTTACTGCCCAGTAAATAGCGGGATAAAAGCATCTTTTTAACCAGAAGTAAGCTGCTCTCCCCTTTTTAACATCATTTAGAACTGTCATATGACACTTTTACACTAGTGAGAATGACAAAAAAAGCAGTATGATTCGGTTATTACACAGATAGGAGCGATGAACTTTATGAAATCAAGATTCATCCATAATGGTTATTTTTTATTGCTAACTTTCGGTACAGGATTGTTTTATTTTTGTTTTTACCTAATAGCTCTGCTATTTAGTTTAACCCTTTCATTTACTGTTGTTGGGATTCCATTAATTATGCGCGTACTACAGACTACCACACCCTTTATCCAATTCGAGCGCATACAGACGAAAATTTATACAGATATTTCAACAGACTCTTACGATAGAAGTATAACAATGGATACATCGAACTGGTCTCAGGTGAAATTAGTGCTAACAGATCGTCGCACTTGGTGTGCTGTCTATTGGCTAATGCAGAAATTTACGATTGGCATTTTCAGTCTCATTAGTGCAATCATTTTTTACGTAATGCCACTTATGTTCCTGTTGGCACCACTACTGTATCGATACATCGATATGAATATTATATTTATACAAATAGATACTTTTGCCAAGTCACTCTTTGTAATGTTTATGGGTATAGTATTTACCGCCATAAGTATTAGAATAGTCGATGGTTTGACAAAGAAAATTGGGGGCTATACACGTAGTATGATTCGGCAACTAAATCAATAGAAGTTTGCAGTCTGTGAGTAGTATCGTAGTTTTAAATTAAAAAGTATAATAAGGCAGGAAGGATTAAATTATTATATAGGAAGTAAAATGGTAGGCTATTTAGGGGGTAAAGGACTTGTTAGATATGGTTAAGTATTGGTTTTGGTATGATTGGATTATGTTAGGGGTACGCCTACTTGCTAGTGTGTCTATCATTCTAGCTACATTAAATTTTCAGGATGGTTTAACATTACCACTTTGGATTATTATTCTTTGGGAAATTATTGCCTTCTCTGTTCCATGGGTAGCCTTACTATTCAATTATAAATATTATTTGTTCACAGAAATACTGCTATATGGTGGACTATGTATATATTTAACCTTATTATTTCCAGAAGCTTACAACACATTTCTTATATCGGTGTTTCTAATTGCTGCGAATAGTAAGCATTTGTCCTATTATTGGACAGCTCCAATAACGGTTTTTATAACAACTGGAATTTTCTATGCGGTTGCGCCAAGTAATAGCTATTGGATTATGGTCACCTATTATGGATTCGCATATGTAATGGGCTTCGCTTTTCATTTATTAATCGTCAATCATAAACAAAATGAATCAATTCGTAAACAAAACGCGGTACTTGAGCAATATATGTCTCAGATTGAACGCATTACACTGGCGGAAGAACGAAACAGACTGTCGAGTGAGCTTCATGATACAGTTGGTCACGCTTATACATCTATTATTATGGGGATGGAAACGTTGCGCACCGAACTTGCTACTGAAATGGGTATACAGAGGCTAGATTCTCTGCTTGAAATGGGACGTAAAAGCATCGAGGACGTGAGAGGTTACCTACATCAAATGGAGTCTCCTTGCCAATCGCCTTCCTTAATTCAATCTCTCCAAAATCTTGGAGCCGAATTTCAGGAGCACGCTCAGGTTAATGTAAGTTTTCGGGCATACGGAGAGGAATATGAAATGTCTCGGCAAGCGAAGATAGCGTTCATTCGTTGCTTACAAGAGTCCCTTACGAATGCAGTACGTCATGGTCAAGGAACTGAAATTATAGTTTCATTGCAGTTTGAACAACAATATACGAGATTAGAAGTTCAAGATAATGGAAAAGGAAATGTAGAATGGCAGGAAGGCTTCGGTCTGAATGCAATGAAAGAACGAGCAATGAATTTGCAAGGTCAATTGTCTGTATATACAAAGCCAGATGAAGGAATGCTTGTTACATGTACCATACCGCGACAAACTGAAATAACAGATGGACTTATTCGTTTGTTAATTGTAGACGACCAGCCGTTTGTTCGGGAAAGTTTGAGGACACTACTCGATAGATATGAAGATTTAAATGTAGTCGGTTTAGCCGAGGATGGCAATGAAGCCATCGATTTGTGTGGGCGCCTTCAACCCCATGTTATACTTATGGATTTAGATATGCAGCACATGGATGGAGTCGAAGCAACCAAAAAGATTAAGCAACAATGGCCACATATCCGCATATTGATTTTTACCACTTTTCAGGATACCGAACAGGCGTTGGAATCGCTTCGCAACGGTGCGGATGGTTTTTTACTCAAATCTATTGAAACATTGGAGCTAGCTAATACAATCCGACTTATTCACAAAGGTGGGACACTGATTGATCAGGGAATGTCTCACAAAATATTTGAAAAGTTTGATGCGCAAAAAGAGACACCACAATCGAAAGCAACCGCTTATGAGCTAACAGCTAGGGAGATAGAAATATTGCAACTAGTAGCCAAGGGACTTCGATACACTACCATAGCATCAAGGTTATATTTATCGAATGGTACGGTCAGAAATTATGCTTCCACAGCTTATACAAAGCTAGGAGTCCGCAACAAAGAAGAAGCTGTTCAAAAAGCTCTAGAAATTGGAATTATTGAATAAGAAAAATGTTTTTTGTTTCTTTACAGCAAGGCAAAATGTAGTTACAAGATACAGTAAAGGATAAAGTGAAACTTTAATCAGCCCTCATCAGTCGGACTTTTACGGGCAAATAGCGGGATAAAATGAGCGAACTATCATGAACACCTGTTTTATACGTATACTTAATAGACAACCTAAGTAACAAGTTTGTTCCATTTTTATCAGTAGTCGTATCTAGAAACCTAAAAGAGTCCATTTAGAAGATTTAAATGGACTCTTTCACTCATATAATACTATCTATTGTTAAACAAATAAGATTAAATACATTTAAATTTTCTTGTTTTATCTACTAAACTGTTTAGGCATTTCTTTAACGTGCTTATCATCATCACGCCAATCATAGGTTTCTTTCTGCGAAACATCTAAAGTTTGATCTCCAATTCTAACAATATTCTTATTTACCCATTCAATATATGGATCGGTATCTGGATAATTCCAATATATATTTTTCTCTGAATCTGTATCAAGGTTAACTAATTCACCCCTAACAGCATCCGCACTTAATGATCCTGCATTATGAAAATAAGTCTTGATGAGATATTTTCCATCTGGAGATTTCACTGTTCGAATTAATTCCCCTTTTGGAACACCTTGCAAACTAAAAAGTTTCCAATATCCAAATCCAATTATAATTACTAACACAGTAAGTATAGTTAGTAATACTTTTCTTTTTGTTTTTTTAATTTCACCTTTTGTATTTATAATACTCATTCAACTCCATTCCATAATATATCAAAAATAAAAATCCTCCGTTAATACGGGATAAACATGAAAATTCCCATTTAGGAAAACTTTAAAAAATCAGACTGTATACTTGAATTGCTCTTCGCAAGAGAATATACTAATAAAGCAGGCTATGACGTTCCTTCCTTCTAACTTCTTTGGCGAAATAGGGATGTTACTTTCCTGCTAAACACATAGGCTATGACAATTCTTCCTTCTTTGTAGAAATTTCAAATTGTTTTAGAGTTGTCAATTTCCTATGAAAATAATTAGACTATAAAACCTCTTTCTTCTTTGGGTTTGAATAAACTTTAGTTTATCAACCATTGATGTAGAGGTTTTCTTTTCTTAATTAACAAATTACCACTTAACAACTAAATGTTACACCCCTAATTTTTCACTAAAAAATAGCTTTATACCCTCAGTGCATTTCTCTACAATTAGTGTGTTTATGCATGTAAAAATAAAAATCTACCACTGAAAGGAGGACAGTCGGACTATTCCCCTCTTTTATAAGGAGTGAATAATCGGCGTTCTCATGAAAAATTCTATTTACATAAGAAGAAGTTTGAAAGTAATTATAAAAAGAGAAGAAAATAAACTACCGAACATGTATTTAGCCACTGCTTTAAAAAACTTGGAAAGTTTAGGATTTACTTTTTCTGAGCCTTTAATAGAAGAGTTGCAAACACTTTCGGTTGGTGCATTCACATCGTTTTACAAAGAGTTGGTAAAACATTTAAAAGAAATGGTTGGTGCACATATTCAGTTTACTCCTATGTATCCAAACTTTCCGCAACAAATGATGGATTTAAGTAACGCTGATTTATACATCAATGCCGTTATTCATTATGTGACGTTGCGCCTACCTGTATCAAAAGTAGAAGAACGACTTCCTCTTTTAGATAGCGTTGATTTGAAAGTTATTGACTTAGGAAGTGAAGAAGATTTCAATCAAATGATTTCTCAATTGATTCGTGCAAACAGCTCTATTTCCTCAACTGATAAGACAGATGTAGAATGGGCTATTACACACACTGAAGATGTTTCCTGTTTTCTACCTAATGTAATTCCCCATAAGGAAAATATGTCTTTTATAATTGGGGTTTTATTAATAAACAGAAAAATATCAGCCGATGCTGCTGCAAAGTATTTTAAAACAGCAACTGATGTTCTTCGCCTTGCAGTTGCTTTATCTGAAGGTGATGTGAGTTTAGCATCCTCCGTTCGATTCAAGAAGTTTAACCGAGTAGAAAGACGCTTTCTTTTAGGATTGTTAGAGCAATGCGGAAACATTACCGAAGATATGATTCGATACAAAAAACGTTGGATTCGTTTAGGTGAAATTCTTCATCCAGCAGAATATCATACTCGTTTCCCAAAAACCCACCGAGCATTTGAGATGCTTCGCAACAACATTAAAGTTGAAACATTTAATGGAAAAATAGAAGCAGCTTTGTTGAATCGTGATATCATGACAGCGAAAAATCTTTTAAAAACTCGCCCGGGGGAATTTGCCAGACGCTTGGATCATTTAATCCGTTTATGTAGTGATACGTCAACAGATGTTTTCAATATTCTCGAAGAGTTTCTAAGTATAATAGGAAATGTTTCTACTCCTGTATTACTTCAACTCACGGCTCATTTTAAGCATCGAAATGATAAAAATGAATTTCGCACCTTTTTTCCAAAGGGAAATGTAGCAAAAGCTATAGGTATTGAAAATACACTTCCATTTATCTCAGAGGATATTTGTTTAATGATTGTAAAAATGTGTGAAGATACTTTAAAAAATCGCTTCGCAGAACTTCCAAGTCTCGGAAAAGTATTTTTGGATGAACAGTTAAAAAATCACTTAGTTCCCTTCTCTCAACGTTCAGCCAGCAAAGCGCTTCGCACATTATCTCGAGGAAGTAAAGTAGATTTGCCAGAAGGAGATACGATTCGTTTTTTCCTATGGTGGAAAGAAGGCTATGTGAATGGACAACATACAGGACGTGTTGACATTGATTTGTCTGCTGCAATGTACGACGAAGATTGGCAATACAAAGAACATGTATCCTTCACGAACTTACGTTCAAAAAATTTCAAAGCCTACCATAGCGGAGATATTACTTCTGCACCAAAGGGAGCATCTGAATTCATTGATTTCGATATTCCGTCTGTGCTGAAATATGGTGGACGCTATGTAGTTATGACTTTGCTTTCTTACACAGACCAACCATATAAAGATTTACCAGAATGCTTTACTGGTTGGATGGTTCGTCAATATCCTGGTTCAGGTGAAATATTTGAACCTTCTACTGTTCAAGATAAAGTGGATATTACTGCCGACACCCAAATCTCTATTCCAGTTATTTTAGACTTAAAGGAACGAAAATTGATTTGGACAGATTTGTCTCTTACAAGAGATCTAACTTATGATAATACCATCGAGGCTAATCAAAAAGGTATGATACTAGTTGGAAAGGCTTTAACTAATTTAGTTAAACCAAATTTATATGACTTGTTCCGATTACATATTGAAGCTAGAGGTGAACTCGTTCAAGACATCGAAGAAGCAGAAACTATTTTCTCTTTGAATAAAGGGATTACTCCTTTCGATATCGAAAAAATAATATCTGATTTTATAGCTGACTCAAAAGGCTAACTACATTACAAACATTGATAATGTGTGGAAAATATCGATGTATAATGTCTATGTGAAACAGGACCTGATAGATGTTATCAGGTCCTGTTTTTTATTTAGTAGATACTAAATAATCTGGTTAATCACTATTCATCTAAATACACTATACTAATAAAGTGAAATTTATTCGAAAGAAGTTCATTAGTTAATATGTATCTAATTAAGAAACATTCATATACCAGCCCAAACATCTTTTCCATATCGCCCTTCATCTTGCACACGATTCAACCAATTTCTTGCTTCTTGTTCACTGACTTCATGAATTTCTTGATATGCTTGACAAAGGGTATCTTCTACATCCGGAGCCATTTTACTTCCATCACCACATATATAAAGATGAGCTCCATTATCTAATAACGAAATTAAATTGATTCTATCTTGTTTTATCAAATGCTGTACATATGTTTTTGGATGTCCCTCTAAACGAGAAAAAGCTGTGTGTAAAGAGATTAATCCATCTCTTTCATCATTTTCTAGTTCTGTACGATAAAGATAATCTTTTTCAGGATGACGACAACCAAAATATAGATGCGCTTGTCCTAAGTTAATACCTTTTTGCTTTTGAACACGACGCGCTTGCAAGAATCCACGGAATGGTGCAATTCCAGTACCTGGCCCAACCATAATAATTGGTGTTTCTGGATCTTTAGGTAATTCAAAGTTTGATTGTGGCGTTCGAATGAAACAGATAATCTCATCTTTATTATGACGCTGAGCTAAGTAATTAGAAGCGACTCCTTCATATGTCCCTTCCCCACTCCATGCAGGCGCATTAACAACACCGACCGTAATGCTCAGACGATTGTGTGCAACGAGTGGAGAGCTTGAAATAGAATAGTAACGCGGTTTGAGCGCAGGAAGAAGTTCTAAAAAGCGTTCAAATCGGATTTCACAAGCCTCATACTTTTCAAGAAGGTCCAACATTGAAATCCGTTTCTTTAATATTTGTTCATGATAAACTCCTTCTTCTAATAATGCTTCCAATTCTTTTTTATGAGGAGGACATGCTGTGAATGTTACCATTTCTCGTATTTGTGCTCGAGTGGCAGCTTCTTGAACTTCAACACTATAACTAAGAAGGTCCAATAAACTAACAGGACTGTCTAAAGGTATGTGATTTATACTTCGTCCACTTGCACTCAGTATAACTTGATCCTTCCCATTTAATCCAAAACGTTTTAAAATTCGGTTGATATTTTTCTCGCTATTAACTGGCAACACTCCAAGGTGGTCTCCTTCTTTATATGTAGCGCCTTCTGGCAAAGATACCTCGATATGTCGTGTACTTCTATCACTGCTGGATGATTGAAGTTCACGATTTTCTAGTATAGATGCATAAACTGCTTCATATGTTCGTGCAAGAGGAGATCCTCCAAGACGACTGACAAATTGCAGACTCAAAGTACTGCGCTCTTTTTCCATATTTTTGTTGAGCTCCAATCCAAATGCCTTCATCGCATCAGACCACATGTTTTGTTTCCATTGCTCAAGCTGTTCCTCGAAATCACCACTTGCATCTGCTTCTCCGCGTTTAGAAAATCTTGTTGCTCCTTTTTGAGCCATTTGCTCATCAATGTATCTTGGAATCCGTTGGTAGGTACTAGCCCAATTATGATCTCCACAACCAAAAACTGCGTATTGAACCCCTTTTAGCTCATCTGGTTTTAGTTCCTCCAACCATTGCACAAACTGCCCTGCATTACTTGGCGGTTTTCCATTATAAGAAGAAGTCACAATAAGTACCGCTCCTTCTTTTGGCAAACTTCCAATTCGATCGTTAAGAGCTACCACTTCCGTTTGAACTCCTTCTAAACTAGCTGTATCTGCTAATTCTCTTGCAATACCTTCTGCTACACCTGTATCCGAGCCATACAGAACAAGAAGTGAAAGATTATCGGCCCCAATAATAGAAGGTGTCTTCTGGACGTGTTGCTTAATTTCATCGTTTTTCAGCTTGTCCTCTGTAGGTGCAAGAACAGTAGGATGACTAATAGTTTGTTTTCGGGGTAGAATCCTAATCTTAAAATCACCGGGCTTTAGCGTTAATGTTTGTTTTACGTCCAGCTGATAGTTTTGATAATCGATTAATTCAAAATGTTGAAGAAGCATTCCCATTACAAGAGTGGCTTCATGAAGTGCAAATTGCATACCGATACATGCTCTCTGGCCATTTCCAAATGGCTTATAAGCATGATGAGGAACCTTATCCAGCTCTTCAAATCGTTCAGGTTGGAATTCTTCCACATTGTCTCCCCATGCATCTTTATCCCTATGTAGCTGTGGAATAAGAACAGAAATACGATCTTCTCCTTTCTTAATTGGGTATTTCCCGCCAATCACTGTATCTTCTTTTGCATAAAGACTGAATGCTGGAGCGGTAGGCCATAGACGTAGCGATTCATTTAAAATCATCCGCATATACTTCAGTTTCATAACTTGTTGGTATGTTGGAGTAGGATCTGTCAAAACACGGTCTACTTCTTCATAGGCTTTTTTCAATTTATCCGGATTCTTTAATAAGAAGTAAATTGCAAAAGATAACAATCCACTTGTTGTCTCATGTCCAGCTATTAAAAAAGTAATAATTTGGAAACGAATGTTTTCATCATCTAATTTTTCACCAGTTTCCGGATCTGGCACATTTAACATACGGGAAAGTAAATCATTTTCTTCCTGATCTCCACTACTTTTACGTTCAGCAATAATATTATCTACTAAAGAAAACATAGATTGGATATCATGCTGAAATTGACGTTTCGTTCTCCACATAAGTTTGTCTTCTATATCCAGCCGCTGCAATTGGTGCATCGCCTCATCTAGAGCACGGGTCATGCTAGTAATAAAAGGATGAGGTGTCTCACGATAAAAGCTATTGAATCGGTAATTAAAACCACATAGACCAATTGTATCTAACGTAAGACGTGTCATATCCTCCGGAACATCTACGTTTTCATTCGGATTAAGCCGTGCCCATTTTTGAACGAGTTGTACAGCAATATCGACCATCATGGCATGGTAATCTTTCATTGCCCGTTGGCTGAATGTAGGCATCAAAATATTATGAGCTTTTTTCCAGTTAGGCTCGTGAGTCTCGCTAGTAAATAATCCGTCCCCAGCAAAGGCACGAACTTTTGCTAAAGCACCCTCTATACTTTTATCGAACCGTGTTTCGTCACAGACTTCCGCTACCAATTCATGTCCAGAAACGACAATGATGGTATCACTTAAAGTTTGAATTTGAAAAATGGGACCATACTCTTCCGCTATCTTGATAAAGGATAGGGTCGGTTTATCTTTATCGATTAATGGGAGATTACCCAGCGGTCCATATGTTTTCGGCTGAGGAATGGCAGATACTTTTTTTTCCATTAAAAACACCCTTTCAAAAAAGCATGAAATAAAGATATGTAATTGATTACCTTATTTTATCTTTTCCCTAACTATTCATGATTATGATATTGCGTATAAGCTTGGCAATTAGATTTATAACTTGTAGAAAAATACTAAATTAAAATGAAGCGAATAAATATAGTTGGAGCCTTTTAATGTTGGTATTAAAAGATAATCTAAACTTGTAATGTTTATGAGAAATTGCAAACGGATCTCATCTCTTGTATTTGTTCATAAAAATGATTATTTTGATTCATTTTCTTCTAAAACATCCCAAAATAGAGAAGTTGACGAGCTTAAGATTGTAGTATTTGAAAAATCAGTGGTTTAGTTAAACCAATACAATAAGCAATATACCGTGTTACTAATGAAAGAGGACCTGATATGAACATCAGGTCCTCTTTCACTATATAATTATGTCACTGCTTCTTTCAGTTCTTTTCCCATTTTAAATACCGGCGCCTTAGTAGCAAAAATTTGTATTTCTTTATAGTTTATCTAATCAGCAAACAACTTGTAGGAATCATTATCTAACGTTTTATTCTTCTCTACCGATTTAACTTCTCGACGGCTTCCGCACTTGTGTCTACACGTTTAACGAAAAAAACTAATAGTAGTGCAACAACATTCATGCCAAGCGCTACATAGAATGAATATTGAATTCCGGATAATAAAGCCTTCTGAGTTACTATTGCCTTCGTAGTTTCTGTGAAGGTTGTTGGATCTATATGAGACATTAAACTTTCAGCTTTTGTTTTTGTTACAGAGTTCATAATCGTAACAAGAATAGCAGTACCAATGGAACCGGACACTTGTTGAGCTGTATTATTAACAGCTGTACCGTGCGGATTTAAGCGAGTTGGCAATTGATTAAGACCATTTGTCATAAGTGGCATCATCACCATCGCCATCCCAAACATCCGCAGTGTATAAATAAGAATAATATGTGTATGACTAGAGTCAATTTGCAGACTTGCCAACATATAAGTTGAAACAGCTGTAATGGAAAGCCCTACTATGCCAAGAATCCGAGGACCATATTTATCAAATAGTTTACCTGTAATTGGTGACATAATCCCCATTATTACCGCACCTGGAAGCATCATCAGCCCAGAGCTCAGCGGCGAAATACCACGGACGTTTTGTACATAAGCTGGTGTTAAAATCATACCTGAAAACATGGCCACCGCGTTAACAATTGCAATTACAGACGCAAGTGCAAACATTGGGTACTTGTAAACACGTAAATCCAATAACGGCTCATCCATTTTTAATTGACGGATAATGAAAGCAATTAAGGCAATAGCGCCTATGATTAAGGCTGTTAAGACAACTTTATTCGTCCAGCCATCGGAGCTTGCAGAACTGAATCCATATAACAGACCGCCAAAACCGACAGAAGATAATAGTAATGAGAGATAATCAAGTTTTGCATTTTTGTTTTGTTTCATGACATTCTCAGATTTCCAAATCCCTAACAGTAAGCTAATGATTGCTAACGGTAAAATCATTTCAAAAAGCAAACGCCAGTCATAATACTCTACAATATAACCTGATAGTGTCGGCCCAATTGCTGGAGCTGTAATCATAACTAGTCCAAAAATCCCCATTGCTGTTCCCCTTTTTTCTCTCGGAAAGCTTACTAGCATAATATTCATTAACAAAGGCCCCATAACTGAAGAGCCTGCCGCTTGAACCATCCGACCAGTAAGTAATAAACCAAAGTTCGGTGCTACAGCCGCTAAGGCAGTACCAAGAATAAAAATCACCATAGATGTAATAAATAGGCTCCTATTTGAAAAACGCGTTATTAAAAATGCTGATGCCGGAATTAATATACCACTTACAAGCATATACCCTGTAGAAAGCCACTGGATCGTTGAATAATCTTGAATGTTTAAATCTTTCATTATTGATGGCAAGGCTACATTTAAAAGGGAGTTATTTAGAAATGAAACAAATGCCCCAATAAAAAGGATTACAAGCATTAAATATGGTGGTTTTCTTTTATGTAATGTTTCACTCATATATTTAATTGCCCCTTCATTATAAATTTCATTGATTCGTTTAAATCGTTTACATATTTGCACAAGAAAACATTACCCTTGCAGTATTTTGCCAAACTCTTCGAATGGATATTCTCTTTTTAGCAATTCCACTTGCTCAACATACCATTTTAAAATCTTTTTGTTGATGAAACCTTTATAAAAACGTTTGTTAACGGAATTTAAATTAGGCTGAAATACAAAAAGAAGCAACTGAAAATACCCTTCTAAAATAAATTGAAACTTTAAATCAATGGGAATTTTACAGGCAGTGAGAAAAATCAACAAGACCACGCACCCATTCCTTTAAATACAGGCTTGTAGATCTAGTTATGTAACCATCCAAAAAAAGGAATATTACATAGGCTAAGTCTAACATTACATTTTTAAAGTGAGGGGAATTAGCGTATGCACCAATATTGGTATTTGAAGTCACAGGGAAACGGGGAACAATATACTAACCAAATTTCATTATATTCACAGCCCGAAATAACTACGTCTGAGGTAATGAATGATTTAAAGCTTCCTGAGAATTGGAGTTACCGAGTCTATCCAGTTAGTTGGGATTCATCAGCCAATTATACGGGGTTCAATCCCCAACCTCCTCCCTTCTCTTGGGGGCAGCAGCCAATTAATTATGCAGGGATAATACCACAAGGCCACCCTGCTAATTGGACTCCATTACCAGGTCATGCAGGTTTTAATTTTCAAAAACCTCCCTTCCCCTGGGCGCAACCATTCAATCACACAGGGATGTTCGCACAAGGTCATCTTGCCGCTTTACTATCGCCGCCAGCCAAGCCTTTTCATTTCAATACCAATAACTCGGGTGTTTTTGGAAACCCTCCAGGATGGGGTAGTCCGTGGGCCCCAATGGGATGGGGAAATAACGGAGGTAACGGTCAGCTTGGAATGCTTGGAAACTTACTTACAGCAGGAAAAGGCACCATGAGTGGAATAGGAATGATCAGTAGTTTAATCGGGATGGGGAAGTTCTTCTTTTAGTTAATTAGAACAGGAGAATGTGGCTGTAGCTTTAATCAGCCACATTTAAGGACAGTAATCTCCCACCTAACTTCCTAGCATAGCATTCGCGGAAATTTTAGGTGGATATGTATTGTTACAAGTTACTGTTTTACTTTGAGTACTCCTTTACTTTCTTATCAAGTGCCTTACTATAAGCATCTTTGTTTTCCTGTGATAACTCATAAACTGCTTTTTTCCAATGCTCTCCGTCTACACCTGATAAAAATTCAGTACCTTTCATTGCAGCTTCTTGAATCTTCTGTTTATCTTCTTTACCAGCATCCTTAATTAACTTCGTTGCTTTTCTTGCCTCTGTTACCCCTTCTTGTATGGATTTGTGAATGTCTTTGTATGTATCAGGTACTTTTATGTGTTCCATATTATCTAAAATTTTATCTATCTCGTTTGATGTTTTTAAAACAGCTTTTGCTTTTTCTTTATCCTTTAAGGATTCTCCTAAGTTTAGTAATAGTTCATCCTTCTTAAATTGGAACTCTACCACTTGCTCACATATGTAGTACGGATACTGTTGTTCGGAAAGTATTGTTATTGCTTTACTAGTTTGCTCAGTCTTATGAGTAGAATCTTTATCTCCTACCTCGCATCCGACTAACAGCATAAATGGAACTGCTAACGTTACTAGTTTCTTTGCTCTCATTATGTATTCTCCTTGTGGAAAGTATTGTAAGTAATTAACATATCAAACTATAACATACATTACATTATGGTTCACTTCCATTACGCTTTTAAAATGTAAAATAAGAATACACCCCATAAGCCACAAATAAGATTAATAGAATAGAAATGCCGAGTACCGTATATATAATCCATTTTAAATTTGAATTCATATCATCCTCCTACCTCTCAATAATTCCAGTATATAACAAAAAAGCATTGGATACCCAATGCTTTTTACACTTACGCAAATAAAGAAGTATTCGCATATAAAGCTGGTGAACCACCTGAATGTACGAATAAAATATTGTCTTCCTTATTAAAATTACCTTTTCTAATTAAGTCGATTAATCCCGCTACTGCCTTACCTGTATACACTGGATCAAGTAAAATACCTTCTGTTTTCGCAAGTAACTGAACTGCCTCTACCATTTCCGGCGTTGGTAACGCATAGCCTGGTCCTACATATTCATCAAAGCACGTAACAGCGTCGCGCGAGATAAAGTTTGGAATACCAACATGTGCTGAAGTTTCATCTACAAGTTTTGCTACTTTCTCTTCTTGCTCAGCTTTTCCTCTACTTACATTAATCCCGATTACAGGAATATGGCTTTGTGTTCCAGAAAAACCAGTAATTAAACCAGCATGCATACCGCCGCTACCACTTACACAAACAACTGAACTGAAATCAATTCCTTGCTCAAATGATTGCGCCATAATTTCTTGCGCACAAGCAACGTATCCCATAGCGCCTGTAGGGTTTGATCCACCAACTGGAATTACATATGGTGTATTTCCTTTTTCACTTACTTCTTTTGCTACTTTATGCATTTCTTCCATCAGGTCTGCTCCGTTCGGTACAACAATGACGTTTTCAGCACCTAATAAGTGATATAAGAAATAGTTTCCGTTAAAGTCTCTCTTCTCTTCTGGCTCAAGCCCTTCCTCTAATACAAGAATACATTTCATTTTTTCTTTTACCGCAGCAGCAAGTGTCAGGCGGCAATGATTTGACTGAATACCACCAGCTGTAATTAACGTATCTGCACCATTTTCCTGTGCATCTGCAACTAGAAATTCTAACTTTCTCGTCTTATTGCCACCGGCTGTTAAACCAAGTAAATCATCTCGTTTAAAATAAATAGTCGGACCACCAAGTGCTTCAGAAAAGTTGTTTAACTTTTCAATTGGTGTATATGATTCTGTATATTTTTTCCTCGGGAATTTAGCTAAATTCATTGTAACGCTCCTTTTGTACTTCTTTCACAATATATGTAACGTTACTATTATTACACGTAAAAATGGTGAAGTCATCTTTCTCGGTTAAAAATGTATTAGAATTTCATTTTGATAAGTAAAACCGTATTAATGATTTTAACTTAATTACGGTACATGAAATTTATATCAACGATTTTTTAAATATATCGTTCATTACTTACAATATATCAACGATTTTTCAAATATATCGATCGTAACTTGCAGTATATCAACGATTTTCTTAATATATCGATCTATCGACAAAAAACGACAGACAGGCAACCCCTTTCTCATCAACAAAAAAAGAGCCCACACATTCAAATGCAGACTCCCTCCAATCACTTATTTACCGAAAAACGAAGTAACTGCGTTAATCCCGGCTCTAAATTCATTTCACCTTTATGGCGTACGTATACGACTTTATCTCCATCAAATTTCGGAGGATTTGCTTTACTATACGTATGCCACTCATTCGTTCCTTCTATAGAATACTCCATATATTCAGTTGCACCGACAATTATATTTTTACTATCATCTGCCGTTACATTTGGTGCCATCTGCGCAATTTTTGAATCACTAATTAATAACTTCTTTATATCCTTATCACGTTTGTAATCGTAAGCTGTCACAATTACATCGTTACCATATGCTTTCACTTGTAACCCTTGTTTAAATGAATAGCCATCTGGAGCAGTTTTCTCTCCTCCATTTGGTCCTGCTGACATCCAGCCTGTTTCAATCCCGCCCGTATTTACAACGGTGAAACCTTTTTCATCTCCGCCTGTAATTTTCTTTTTACCAGCCCAGTCAGGTAAGTTTAAATCCCAATGTGTATGACTCGTGAAGAAAACAACTTGCGGATAGTCTTTTAATATATCGTACAATTTATCCACGTTTAAATAATCTTGTAAATATGGTGATTGTCTTGATCCAGACACAGTATCGGGTAAAACGTGATGAGAGAAAATGAAAATTGGTTTATTTTTATCTTTTTGGCTGTACTCTTCTAAATTTTGTTTTAACCAACCTAGTTGCTCATCACTCATATATACTTCATCCCACATTTTTGAATCATGGTATTTCATATATTTTTCAGTTCCTAAAAATAGAAACGGATAACCGTCTAATTCTTTTTTATGATATACCTTTTCTTGTCCACTAAATTGTAAGTAGCGACCAAATAGCGTTTCTTCCGTTACACCATTTGGCCATGTACTTTGAGAAAGTTTTCCATCCGCTGTCCATTTACCAGCATAAAACTCATGATTCCCAACAGTAGACCATACATTTTCTGGATGCTTATTTTTATTTAACACACGCTTTACATCATCATATTGTGACTGTTGTCCAGTCGGCGTTATATCCCCATTCATAATAAGTGCTCTAGAAAGTGGCGTCACTTTGTTCATATCTTTTAGCACATGATCAAAATCCCCTAAATCACCTTGAATATCACTAATAACATTAAAAGTTGTAGCTGATTTTCGGGCTTGCTCTTTCCCTTCCGCATGTGCTGAAAACGTCGGTAATAATGCCGCCATAACTGCTAACGAAGCAACTGTCTTTTTCATACAAATTCTCCCCCCTAATAATAGAAAGTACAAACTGACATGTTCTGCTTTCTCTTAGGTGCTTGTCCAATTCACATTATAAGGAGGGATTGTAAAGATAGATGGAGTTAAAAGTTAAGTGTTTTTTAAGAGATTTTGTCGTTTTTTGCACTCCACAATTCGCGATTCACGCCAATCTAACTTTCTAGTCTTTTACATTACATACATGTAAATTTTGATGTTAAATCTTTTCGTTTCATACGTTGTTTTTATTACTTTTAATTTTCGGGAAAAATCCACTAATTAATAATGTTATAATCCATACCATTATTAGAATGAAATTTATTTTATTACCGGAATTCAAACTAAACACTCTCCACAAATCGGCAGCACAAAAAACGAGAACAGCAGTAATAATAAGTAAAAATGTCCTAACTACTAATCCGATGTAAGATTTCTTCTCTTGCTTAAAAATGAACGTTCTTCTACCTTTGTACAAACTAATCACAAACAGTAGCAAATATATACTAAATGTGGCGCCAATAACAATTGATGTAATGAAGTTAGTTTTTCTCTGCTCAGCTAGAGCGAAGTAACTTTCAGGTAATTTTCCAGTTTCATATTCAATCCATGCGTGGTAAATATCCTGTCGTAAGTCTATACCACCTTCACCATTTGTAAGGATTACCAATCCATCCTTTGTATTAGGAATAAAACCATAAAAAGAATGCCAGCCACGATTGTCACCAGAATGATAAAGTAATTTCCATTGATTAGATAGTTTTTTTTCAAATATACCTAAACCATTCTCCCCTAATATCGGCTTTTGCATTTCCTCAACACGTTCACTTTTGATGACACCATTCCCTTTATTATTTGCATCCATGCTTGCAAGTATCAATGCCATCATATCGGTAACATTTGTCTTAAGACCTGCAGCAGCCTGTTCGGTAAATTGGTAACTAGGGAGCTCCTCTCCAAAATAACCATAAGCTTTTGAAAGGTTATGGTTTTCAGGACGTTGTAAAAATGAACTAGATTTCATTCCTAAAGGTTTCATAATTTGTTCTTCCATATAACGATCAAACGGTATTCCGGTAACTTCTTCAATTACAAGTTGTAAAATTGTATATCCGCCACCAGAGTAAATTGTTTCTGAACCTGGTTTATTGGTAACTTCCACTGGTTCATTAAGCCATCCTTTTCCAGACAGAGACTCCTCAATAGAGTCAAGATGTTTCCCTGGTGCAACCCCGAGATATCCTTTATGTGGAGACAGCCCTGCTGTATGACTTAACAATCTTCTTATCGTAACTTCATTATTATTAAACTCTGAATTAGATAATTTCCATTTGGTCAGATATTTTCCAACGGGATCATCTAGTAATAAACGCCCTTCATCTACAAGGTGCAAGATTCCCCACGCTGTAAGACTTTTAGATATGGAACCAGCCTGAAACAAAGTATCATCACTCACCGCTTTTTTTGTCTTTTTATCTACATAACCGTAGTTAAGTGTATAAGCAATACGTCCCTCATGCACAATTCCTATTGCAACCCCGGGTACCTCATAATCCTCCTGCCATTTTGGTACCTGTTCATCCAGCTTTTTTTTGAAATCCTCTATACTCCTATCAGTCAGCGTGCCCGATTCTGCCCTCACCACATTTGTAAACCATGCTTCATTCATAATAAATATGCAAATAATTAAACATAAAATACTTTTGCATATTATCGATGCTTTTTGTCTATTCTTCATTTGCTCCGCCCTTTTTTTCAGAATATTCTATCCGTTAATCAGAGTATCCTATTCACATATCTAGTTCTATCGATTTTCATTACTTAACCTTACAAAATTGTAATAAAAATCAAAGATCTACATGCTTAGGGGTTTTACTGTTCTTTATTCGAGGGCAGGAAATTTAATACAAAAAAGACACAGAGATTCCTCCCCATGCCTACTAATTCCTTACCTCTTCACCGCATGTACATAATGCACCGTCTCAAAAGCTTTCAAATAATCATTTCGTCCTTCAAAATATAATGTATTTATGTCCTCTGGTGATAAATGCTCATAAATGAGTAAGCCCGCCTTCTCTAACAGTGCTTCCATTTCAGCATAAGAATAACATGATTTCATCGGTTCTCCGCCCACCGCAGCCATTTTCACCATATTTTCAACTCGATTGGACAGTCCCTTTTCTGTAAACAAGTTTTCATCGGGATAATCAAAAACGATAGAACTGCCTGCCGGAACCATCTCGAATAAACATTCTAATAAACTAGCAAGTTCCTCTTTCGTTAAATAGTACGTAACACCTAAAAGGCTAAAGAAAGTCTTTTTATGTTCAAATCCTTCATTGCGTAACTGTTCATAGGAAAATCCTTTCGTAAAATCCATTGAAACAAAATGAAGGTTTTTTGGAACTTCAAGTTCTGTTTCTTTTATTCTTTCCTTCTTAAACGCCTGCGTAGAAGGATGATCCACTTCAAATATTTCTATTTTATTTTCTAATTCTTGGTGTCTAAAACTGAACGTATCTAAGCCTGCACCGAGTATGACGTATTGTTTCGCTCCCAGCGTAATCTCGTGTAGTAATACTCTTTCACAATATGCCGCACGTGCTAAAGGTGTTGGTGATAATTGCACTTGTGTAATCCATTTTAATATTTCTTGTGGATTATCTTGAAACTGCTGTGCAATGTCTGTATTGAAGAAATGTATCCCTTGAACCATGTTCGTTTCAATATTGTTACGTTCTTTTTGTGAAATGAAATCTTTAGCTACATAATCATCAAAGATTTTAGGATTATCAAATTCACTATGATACGCCCTTCCGAAAGCTGATACTAACGACGTTACACTTGCTTCACCTTGTTTCACGCACATACACTCTCCTTCATTTTCACAACAAAAATAGGGTTCCCCTGGCCAGGAGAACCCTATTATACACCTTATTTTTATATTGGTAAATTATAGCACAAATAAGTTTTTTTGTCAAGTTTCCAGCCTACTAACGCTCCAACAATTTGTGTAATCTCTAGCAGGAAGATTTCGATCTACACCGAATATTCCAGTTCATAACAATACAAATGGAGGCCAATATGAAACGATTCGTCATTATTACTGTAGGAAAAACACACAGCGGTAAAACTACATTTGCAAAAGCTTTAGAAAAAGAGTTATCCCACTCTTTCGTTATGGATCAAGATAACCAAGCTGAATTTATTAACACGCATTACGAAAAATTACAGCCGGCTGAAGGTGCTAATACATTTAAGCACGGTCTTTCAAAATTCATTGTTGATTATGCGAAAGAACATACAAATTTACACCTTATTATTTGTAATTCCAATCGCAGTAAAAACGGAAGATTCTATTTACTAAACGAATTATTTCCACAGAATGAATATGTACGCATATTAGTTCATTTTGACATTCCAGATGATGTACTTTACGAAAGAGTGGCTCGAAGCACGCGAAGTACGAATATTTTTAGAGGTGGATATTCTAGTTTCAAAGAAGTACTTGATCGACAACAAACTGAATCACTTCACGATGATGTGGTAGATCCTTTAGAAAACGAGGCTGATTATTTGTTTGTTATTCGCAATAATAAAGATGTAAGCTTTACTATAGAAGAAATTGTTCATCTAGCTAAAGGTTTATCCCCTACCCCAAATAAGAGATTATAAAAATTACATAATCATAGATTATTATGCAAATCCTTCCTCTAAGCGCCTAACATAGTATATAATAATAAGATAATCTACTTCTATATGCTCATTTTTACACAAAACAGTTCATGCATATGAAAGAAAAGAGGTACAAAAATATGAAAACAAAACAAACAATCGCTGCGTCTACACTAGCTTTAGCAATGATTGCTGGCGCAAACTCTGCTCATGCGGAAGTAAATGATGCTACTCCTCAGCAAAGTACGGGAGATCGATTAGCTGAAATTAAGCAACATAAACAAGAGTTAGATGCTAAATTGCAGCAACACAAAGAAAACGTGGATCAAACATTGAATGAACTTAACAAGGTTAAGGAAAATGTTGATACGAAGGTGAATGAACTACATGAACGTAAACAAGTTGCTGATGAAAAAATTAACGAGATTAAACAACATAAACAAGAGTTAGATGCAAAACTTCAGCAAGACAAACAAATCGCCGAAGATAAAATCGCGGAAATAAAAGAGCATAAAAAACAAGTAGAAGATAAAGTTGCTGAAGTAAAAGAGCATAAACAAAATATCGATAACAAAGTGAATGAGATTAAAGAACATAAACAAACTGTCGATGAAAAAGTGAATGAAATGAAGCAACATAAAGAGAACATTGATCAAAAGGTTAATGAACTTAAGGAAGTTAAAAAACAAGTAGATGAAAAATTAGCTGAGTTAAAGAAAGCGAAACAAACTGCTGAAGACAAACTCGCTGAACTAAAAGAAAACAAGCCGAATACTGGTAACACGTTAGAGGAACTTAAGAAAATTAAAGGCAATTTAGACAGTCTTTCCGCTAACTTAGAACTAGCTAAACAAGATGTAAAAAACAAACTAGCTGAATTACAAAAGGCTAGAGAAGATTTACTAAATAAAATTAACGAAATTAAACAATCGAAACAAACTGTTTCAGACGATTTAACAAAGAAAAAACAAGACTTAGATATTAAAATCAACGACTTTAAGCATACTGAGAAAAAAATTGACGACAAATTAGCTGAGTTACATACAACGAAGCAAAATGTTGATAACAAGATTAATGAAGTATCACAGTCCAAACAAACGCAAGCAGATAATGGTACTAAAAACAATAACGCTAAAGAACTTCCTAACGCTGGTAGCGAGCAATCAAACAATATGGCTCTAGGAATGCTATCTGTATTAGGCGGGATTTTATTACTTACTCGTAATAAAATTAAAACGTTATTCTCTAAATAAATCCATTAAAAAAAGGAAAACCGCACATACATGTACGGTTTTCCTTTTTTTATATTAACTGTCCATCTCGAAGCGTCAATATACGATCACATACATCAAGCATTCTTTCATCATGTGTAATCATAATTGCTGCTTTTTGGCTCTCTTTCACTTCACGTTTCATCATTTCAACAACTTCACGTGCGCGTTTTGAGTCTAAGCTTGCCGTTGGCTCATCCGCTAATATTAAATCTGGGTTGTTCATGAACGCACGAGCGATTGCTACCCTTTGTTTTTCCCCGCCAGATAGTTGATTTGGATAATGATTTTTTCTTTCTCCTAATCCAAATGCCGCTAATAAATGATCCGCACGCTTTTCTGATTCTTGTTTACTTTCTTTTTTTAACTTAGCAATGTAAAGTAATTGTTCTTTCACATTTAAATATGGAACAAGATTTGCGAACTGGAAAATGAAGCCGATTTTTTTCAAACGAATGTCTGTCATTTCCTTTTCTGATAGCTTCGTAATATTTTGCTCACGAATGTAAATATCCCCTTTTGACGGTGATAATAGTGCACCCGCGATTGATAATAATGTACTTTTCCCTGATCCAGAAGGACCGACGATTCCGATAAACTCTCCAGCTTTCACATCAAGCGACATCGGATGAAGGGCTGTTACTTCCGTATTCCCTTCTCCGTACACTTTACTTACTTTGTCTAATTTCAATAATGAAGTCATTACATCCCGCCTCCAATTGCTTCTAATGCATCAACTTTTAATACTTGGTATAACGAAATAAGTGTTCCTAAAATACTAATTACGATAAAGATTGCTGCGTATTGTGCAATCATCGGTGTTGTTAATAAGAACGGCATACCCGCTGGTAAAATTTGTTCTAATCCTTGTACAAGAACGATACTAATTACCATCGCAACGACTGATAAGAATAACGCCTGTACGACTAAACTATTTGCTAAATACGAGTCCTTCGTACCAATTGCTTTTAATACACCTAATTGCTGTGTTTTTTGTAGTGTAATAACATAGAAGAATACACCGATTAATAACGCAGCGATCACAAGTAAGAACGCAATGATCATCGTTAAAGTTCCTTGCTCTTCTTTAAATCCTGGAATACTTTGCAGTACTTCTTTTTTATCAATAACGTGAGCATTTTTAATTTCTTTATCTGTGTTAAGTGCAATTGCACTATAATCTTTTTGGTTTGGTTGTGAAATAGATCCCCATACGTCTTCATTTACATAAACGACTGGTGTATGGCTAAACATTTGATCTTTCGTAAATCCGACGATTGTAAATTCTTTCTTTGAAACAGGATCGATAATTGTATCTCCAATATCGATTCCCTTCTCTTTAATCGATTCATCAGCAACCATCTCGTTGTTTGCTGTACCTAATTTCTCACCTTTTACAATGTTCGGTTCTAAAAATGAATCTCGTTCGCTTGAGAAAATAGCGATATCAACCTTTTTCGAACTATCTTTCTTTTCATATGTTGAAACTTTCACACGAAATGGAACTGCCTCTTTCTCGCCTACTTGACTTACTACGTTATCTACATCGTCTTTCTTAATTTGTGAACGAAGTAATTTATTTTCCGCATCATCTGCTAAAACGAACTTATTTGCCTCCATATTTTGAATCGATGAAGCATTATCATATGATAATCCATTTGCTAATCCTGAAATAACAAGGACTAAAAATGATAATAACACCATAATCAATCCGATTAATCCGTATCGTAATTTTGATTGTTTTAATTCACGCAGAGCTAAAAACATTTCGCTCGCTCCTTCCTCTTTCTTTCTATGCACTTATCATAAAAAAGAAATATGAACGGAATATGAACAGAAGATTACAGAGATTAAGATTAAATTTTCAGAAAGTATTGAAAATAATTAAGATCCTTGATACAATTCAGTCAAATAATCTTGACCGAGTAATTTAATTTAAGGAGTTGATCATTTTGAAGCCCGTATTAACACTAACTACTTATAGCCAACTAAAAGCATTAAGCGATCCACTACGTTCCGAAATGATGATACGTCTATGCGAACGTCCTTATACTGGACAATTACTATCTGAGAAATTCGGCATTTCAAGGGCGAAAATTCATTATCATTTAAAAGAATTAGAAAAGAATGGTCTTATAGAGATCGTTTATACAGAAGAAAAGAATGGGATTGTTCAAAAGTTTTATCAATCTGTCGCGAAAGGCTTCACCCCTGCTGCAGATCTATTACCTCATTTAGAAATAGTAAGCGAATCAGGTCGCCAAATCTTTTTACAAATGATAGAAAGAACGAAAAGCCAAATTCTCGCTGCACCAGAAGAAGCTTTTACATTACGAAATGCAAGTGAAGATCCAGCTAAGTGGAATTACGTTTCATCCTGCTGGGAATTTGATGCTACGCCAGAACAATTTCAAGTGTGGGTAAAAAAGTTTTATGAATTAATGGCTGAATTAAACGAAATCACAAAAGGTGCAGATAAAGATCCGAATAGTAAACCTTATTATATTTCTACTACTGCACTTCAAATCGCTGAGAGAACAATGCAGCAATTTATTAAAAAAGAAGAAAAATCGTAATACGATTTTTTTTACATAAACGGTCAAATTTATTTTACCGAATAAATTTATTATAAAGGAGCAGATAAAGTGGACATATTAAAAAACCGGAATTTCCGCTTATTATTTTTAGGGAGAATTTTTACAAACATAGGAGATAGTTTGTATTATGTAGCAGCGATGTGGCTCGTATACAAATTAAGTGGTAATCCTTTTTATTCTGGATTAGCTGGTTTTCTTACATTATTACCTTCTGCACTTCAATTTCTTACTGGTCCATTCGTTGATAGATGGTCCATTAAACACACCCTCGTCATCACACAAGTTTTGCAATGCATTCTTATTTTAATCATTCCTATTACACACTACTTCGACCTATTAACAGTCCACCTACTACTCATCATCATGCCAATCGTAGCCTTTATTGAACAATTCGCCTATCCCGCACAATCAAAAGCTTTACCACTTCTACTGCATAAAACACAATTATTAAAAGGAAATTCACTCTTTTCATTTGCGTATCAAGGCATTGATTTAATTTGTACGACGCTTTCTGGAATATTAGTAGCACTATTTGGCGCGATCACTTTATATGTAATTGACTCTTTCACATTCGCGATTACTGCCCTTTTGTTCTTTTCATTAAAAATGCCAAAGCAAACCGAAACGGGCACATCACTTTCAACTAAACAATATTTCTCTGATTTAAAAGAAGGTTTTTCAATTGTCTTCCGTTCCTTAATGGGCGTATTCTTAATCGGTTCCGTTGTCGCTAATTTTTCAATTGGTATGACGATGGCCATACTCCCTTCTTTCGCTGATTCTTTAGGGGGCGTGAAATCATATGGCTTCTTCTTAGCTGCTATATCAGCAGGTAGTCTCATCGGTGCATTATTCAGTTCATGGGTTGGTAAACGTAATGTTGGCCGTGTCTCTATTATTGGCTTTGCGACTGGCGCTACCTTTTGGTTTCTCTCTACAATCGTACCGTTTCAATGGCTATCTATTCTCTTATTCGGCCTAGCTTGGATTCCAATTGGTGCAACCAACATATTATTTGCGACAATTAGCCAAATTGTAATTCCAAATCAATATATTGGCCGCATCAATTCAGTCATGCGAAGTATGAGCACAATTGCTATGCCGATCGGTTCTTTAATTGGCGGATACACTGCAAATGTATTTAGTAGCCAACTCATTTTCGCGCTCGCTAGCATCGGGATTTTATTTATTTCTCTCGTATGGCTACTTCATCCGAAATTACGAGCATTGCCGAAAGCTGATGAGATTACAGCGGATACTTTTGGGGTGCAGTTTAAGGAGGAGCGCAGGAAAGGTGCTGCTTTATAGCCAGCAAACATAACCCCGTTCTAAATTTGGGACGGGGTTAAAAATATAATAATAAAGTCGTTTGAATATCTAAATTTTATTCAACAAAAGCACCAAAACGGCAGTTAACGCTTTGATGGCCATGCCCCCTGCATTTTCCTTAATTGAATAATTTGGCCTGTATGATAAGCATCATGAAGCATGATGTCCAGTAATTTACCTTCAAGTGAATTTTGTTCAAGCTCTCTTTCAGAAATTGCACTTAATACCTGTCTTAAATTACGCTGAGCATTTTCAGAGCGTTCAACGACTTCCTTCCATTCCGTATCATTATTAGATTGCTTAGTCAGATAAAAGGTGTCATTACCGTCAAGATTATGTGTCCATTCACGTCCTTCCAAGTTTGCAGCAAGTCTTTCTTTGTAATAAGTGAGATGATTAACATTCTCCCAAATGGTATTCGTTGTCTCTCCAGCTGGTTTCCACATAGCCTGTTCAGCTGTAAGTCCTTCTATAGCATGTTTAAACGGTGCATACCAACTCTCTTTATCGAATGTTGAATCTAGTTTATTTAATAACAAGTCAATTCGTTTCAAAGTAATTTCCTCCCTACACAGTTCAAGTTTTAATACACTTCCTCTAACTCTGTAGAGATTCTACATTTTTAAATAAACTTCCTCCTAATCCCACTCCATAAACTCATCCGATTATGCAATTAAAATGACTCATATTTTTTCATTTTACACGTATACTAGCGACAAAAAAAGAAGAGGCTGTTCCCAAACAGCCTCTTTCATCTATTTAGGAAGTTCAACCCGAACAGTCGTCCCTTCCCCTTTCGTGCTATATACCGAAACGGTCCCTTTATGCAGTTCAACAATCTTCTGCACGATTGATAACCCTAAACCGCTACCTTCTACGTTTCTTGCTCTCGCTGTATCCACCTTATAAAAACGATCAAAAATACGATCCATTTCTTCTTTTTCCATACCGATTCCGTTGTCTGATATAGAAATTATAACGCTAGACTCTAACTCTTCCACGAAAAACTCAATCGTTCCACCATCGTTTGAAAACTTAATGCTATTCGTGAAAATGTTACTCCATACTTGATGAAGTAAGTTTTCATCACCTTGAATTGTAATGTCCGGCACATCAAATTCAACGGCGATATCTTTTTCCCGCCATTTCCATTCAAGCATAAAAATGGCGTCTTTTATTTGTTTTTGTAAGGAAAAGTCTTTTATTTGTAAAACCTTTTCCTCCTTATCTAATGAAGCGAGCGTAAGTAACTGTTTACATAAACTAGACATTCGCTTACTTTCACCTTCAATAATTTGTAAGTAATGATTTCTTTCTTCCTCACTCATCTTTTCTGTTTGCAACGTTTTTGAAAAACCTTGTATGGAAGAAAGTGGTGATTGAAATTCATGTGAAACGTTCGAAACGAATTCTTGTCTCATTTCATCTAGTTCTTTAATACTTTTCGTCATCTTTTGGAAGCTTGTAGATAACGTTCCTATTTCATCTTTTCGTTTTACGTCTAATTCAATTTTATATTCCCCACTCGCAATTTTTTGCGTAGCCTTCGTAAATTTACGGATTGGGCGAACGATATAACCTGCTGCAATCGCTATAAAGATAATGCTTAATAGTACGATAAACCCAAGTAATACCGCTAAGAAAATTCGCATTTCGCCAAATTGGTTCTGAATGTCGGGGCGAATAAATAACGCGTACTGTTTATCACCGTGCTTTACCGGTACACCAACACTATTTATTAATTCATTATCGAAAAATCCTGTAATAAAAAGACGCGTTGGATACGTAGAAACACCATTAAACGTTTCTCCTTGCAATACTTTATGAACAGTAGCATCGCTAATAGACGTCTTACGAAACGCATTACCGATACGCTTTCCATTCTTTTGATCATCGACAATATAAATTTCATACCCTAACTTTGCAATAGAATGCAAATACGTCTCTTGATTTTCTTCACTTTGCTTTTCATATAACGATTTAACTTCTTCCGCATACTTTAAAATCTTTTCACTATTATACGGTTTTAACTTCACTTGATAATATACGTTCGTTAATAAAAAGCCGATAATACTACTAAGTAGCATAATGCCGACCGTCATAAATACAAATCTAGAATATAGTGATTTCATCTTATTTCAACTCCAACTTATACCCGAGGCCGCGCACCGTTGTAATTTGAAAATCATCCGTTCGTTTTGAGAAACGATCTCGGAGCCTTTTCACATGAACATCAACTGTTCGTTCATCTCCTTCAAAATCCATTCCCCATACTAATTCAATTAATTCTTCTCTTGAAAATGTTCTCCCAGGATAACTAGCTAATTGTGATAATAATTCAAATTCCTTTAAAGGAAGTAAAATCGTCTGGCCGTTACACTTTACTTCAACACCTTTACGATCAATTGTCGTTCCATGGAGTGTAATTATGTCAGCGCTCAGCATTTGATAACGGCGTAATAAAGCTTTCATACGGAAAATCACTTCAGCTGGTTCAAATGGTTTTACGATATAATCATCTGTACCAGAAATGAATCCTTTTTCTTTATCCACTAACTGGTCTTTCGCAGTTAATAAAATAACAGGAATATCATGATACTTCCGAATTTCTTCACATAACGTATAACCATCAACAAAAGGCATCATAATGTCTACAATCGCAAGATGAATATTTTCCTTCTCTAATACGTCTTGCGCTACCTTTCCATCTTCCGCCTCAAAAACTTTAAACCCCTCTTTTTGTAAATGATAATGCAATAACTCTCTTATATGTTTATCGTCATCAGCTAATAAAATATGTATCATCTTCATTAAACCCTCTCTCGTTCATCCTTCTACATCACTACATTAAGAAACAATTGGATTTTTTGCAAGAAAAAGAAAAAGAATCTATTTTGAAAAAAGATTATTCAAAATAGATTCTCACGTTTTAGTATTAAGATTATTTTAATCAAAAACAATTTTTAAGCCTTCGAAATATCAACAAATCCTTCTCCGAACACATCACGAACATCGTGTATAGCGATGAAGGCAGCCGGATCTGTAGTTTGAACAATCCGCTTTAGCTTCACTACTTCTTGCTTATTAATAACAACATAAAGAATGTCCTTCGGCGTTTTCGTGTAATAACCATGACCTGAATACACAGTAACCCCTCTACCCATTAAAGAAGTTACCTTCCCGGCAATTTCATCTGGTTTATCAGAAATAATTGTAATGGCCTTTTTCGGATTTAAGCCTTCAATTACAAATTCCATTACTTTCGTTCCTACATATAACATAATAATTGTCAGCATCAGTTTTTCTGCACCAATGATGAAATAAGATGAAAACGCAACGATTAAATCGAAGAACAGTAGACCATAGCTAATACTCCAGCCTAAATACTTATGCGTCATTCTTGCTAAAATCGTAGTACCTGCAGTTGTTCCACCAACGCGAATGATAAGACCAATACCACACCCGATAAATATTCCACCGAAAATGGCATTTACGAGCATTTCATCAGAAGCAATCGTCCAGCCTTCTGTTAAATGAAGAAATAGCGAGTTAGTCACTACAGCGATAATCGTATAAATCGTTGTAATCTTATTTAAAAATTTATAACCGACTATTAACAAAATCGCATTTAAAATTAAGTTAACTAAACCTGGTGACCACTCAAATAAATAGTACGTAATAATCGTGATACCTGTTACCCCGCCCTCACCAAACTCGTTCGGAATAACAAATAAATTGACACCTAACGCAAAAAGAAATGCACCGATAATAATAAAAATAATGTCTGTCGTTCTTTTTTTCATACAGTACCTCACTTCTTATGTAAATATTTATTCTGCCATAAACTCTCACTATTATATCGTGGAATATTCAAATCGAACAGTGGTTTGTTTTTATTTTAATATAGGATGATAAATCAACTTTATCCTATATCCACATGTAATTTTAAAAGGGTAACAACTTTATTTATTATGTACTACAAGTAAAGTTTTGATTTCATTTGCAATTTACGCTGAAAAGTGAATAGGAACACTCTCACTCGCGCAAACTTCGAATACAAAACAAATAGGCGAAGCTATAGAATAGGCTTCGCATCAAGCATTTGATTGTAGAGATTTATATTCATACATTCCAAAAATAAATTCACTTATCTTTCTCCATATACTCTTTAATCTTTCGTTCTTCCCACTCTTTTCCGAATATCCCAAATGGAAAAGTTGTTAAACCGTGTATAACGATACCAATCCCCCAACCTCCAAGTGGATATAAAAACCATAATTTACTTGAATCAGAACTTATATTTATAAAAAAAAGCATTAAGTTCACTAATATATAGACCGTTAAATGAATGTAAAACGCTTTTAAATTCTCCACCCTTTTTTTAGCTCGTAAATAATTCTCATTTCGCTCCATATGTAAACACCTCTTTCATTATTGTATTTTTTAAATCCGCTCCGATTTAAACATCATATTCTAGTCAGGAATCCCTTATTCTCAAAAATTCACAACATAAAAAAGACCATCTTCATTGCAGAAAAATCACAGTTGTCAGTGGATACCTTTATTTGTTCGTAGTACGATACCTTGTGAAAAATCAAATTTCACAATAGAAATAAAACCCTTAAATCTGTATAATTAAATTAATAGTGGCATTTTAATAGAGAAAGGTTTTGATAACATGCTAGGTATCGATGTCAAAAAAACAGATGAAGAATTAATTATTTCATGGCAACTAGCTAAGGTTCAAATTCCATTAAGTGATATTATTGAAGTTACAGAAGATGAAACTTATGCTGGTGTAGAAGAAGAAAACGTAATCCGAGTCGGAACAGCATATGCTACAACAGATCGAATCTTAATCAAAACAGTAAAACAAAATTATCTATTATTTACGACGAATAGAGTAGCAGTTTTGAATAAAATCAATGCATAAGCATTACTTGAAAACACTTGTCTGTATAGATTTATTCGATTCAACTGTGTACCGGGATTTTAAAAATTATTATAGATACAATGATGTACCTTAGCCCCAAATATAAAAAAAAGAAAAAAGTACTCAGCAAATGGTCATACACATGACCATTTGCTGAGTACTACATGATACATTTATTATTTACAGAAGTCTAATTAAGACCAAATCCAAACATCATCATTATTCACAGCGTTGTTCTTTACCTCATAAACCTTTTCGATATGATCCGTTGTGTTCCAGTTAATAGAACTTCCACCCCAGCCCACATAATTCATATCAATTTTCACTTTCTCACCCACATTAAATACTTGTCCCTTTGTTAAGAAAACATCAATAATATCTTTCTTCCCGTTTAACGATGGATACCCCACTACGACATATTTAGTAGCACCGTCTGTTCCAACTTTTGATACTTCCCCAATTACATAATCAGGTGAGCCATCTTCTTTCATGTGCATGCCAAACTTGTTTGTTGTATTTTCAATTGCAGTTGCAACCATATATTCTGTAAAATTACGCATCATAGATCCAGTAGCTTTAACCTCATCTCCTACTTTCACATTTGAGAAAGTATCCATGTATACACTAACAGGTTCTTCGTATTGCTTAGATTTTACGACAATTACACCGTTATCTACTTCTACTACTCGTCCTTCTAACGTCGAGAAATTCGATTCAATAGAAGCTGCACTCGCTTTTGTTACTTCTAGTCCTGGTAAATTTGTTCCTGATAATGCTGCGATTCCTAAAGCACCTGCTAAAATTAATTTTTTCATACCCATTATGAAACATCTCCATTCATGATGATTTTATTTTTGATTGGATACGACCAATCTGTAACTATTATAGTTACAGGTTGTAGAAAATAGCAACCCTCTTTCTTATGCAATGTTGCATACTGTAATTTTTAAATATACAGCAAGAGGAATAAATTCTCGAATTATAATAGTTAATTCAAAGCTAAAATAACCTTATGGGCACGTTATAAAGAAATTAAGAACTACTTTTGATCCTAAGGTTAACCAATAGCTTTATAAAAACTCAATCAAATTCTATTCAACTAGTTGAAAACTGAACCGTGTCGAATTTTATTTTCATAAAATTCAAATTCCAAGGAGGTTTTACAAAATATTACACAGAATTATTCGTATATCGTAATATAATTGGTAATTTTTTACGATTCATTTCATTTTATCTACCACGTTTAGACAAAATGAAAAAACATAACAAAAGGAGAGATATAGATTGAAAAGAAAAATTAGTACAGCTGTTGTAGGGTTATCAGTGTTTAGCTTTGGTCTTTTTGGTGTAAATATTGGGGATGGCGGCGTTGTAAAAGCTGAGCACGGTGAAACTTTTGCTCCGAAATTAGAAAGCCATGGGGACCACGGCGGGGCTCCTGCTTATACAAATACTCATGGAGAAGGAATGGCTCCTAAAAAAGAGAGTAATACTGACTTCTTTGCTCCTACGTTAGAAGCGCATGGTAATACTGGCGCTCCTGCTTTAAATGTTGGTGATACGCCGACTCCGAAACTTGAGGGGCTCGAACATTTCCCTGCTCCGAAACAAGAGACACATGCTGATTTAAGCTCGAAATTAGATTCACGTGGTACTGGCAGCGCTCCTGCTTTAAACATCGGTGACACTGGTGGGGCTCCTAAACAAGAAGGACATACACATTTCCCGGCTCCAAAATTTGAAGCTCATGGCCATACTGGCGGTGCTCCTACTAATTCTTAATATAGTACAGGTATTTAAGTTACCAATATTGAGATTTATTTAGTTTTCAATTTCCATATATATTTGGAAACCATTCAATATAGCACCTATTATGTATACGCATGA
The DNA here is from genome assembly GCF_057924895.1 of Bacillus sp. LH1. Classification (NCBI taxonomy): domain Bacteria; kingdom Bacillati; phylum Bacillota; class Bacilli; order Caryophanales; family Bacillaceae; genus Bacillus; species Bacillus sp. LH1. The sequence goes on from NZ_CM175007.1 coordinate 3,164,329, forward strand.
TTTCTGTAATGATACGCTGTACCCCAGAGAAATCTCCAATACATATGTGGTTTTCAAGTCTAAAAAATACACCTATTAATTAGGTGTATTTTTTCACCTCTCTATCTACTACTCAAAGAATAATCCCCTAAAAATCCCAACAAAAAAACGAAGAAATTATCTATACTTCGGACACTTAAAGTACCACGAACGTTGCGATTTTTAGTGACACTCCGTATCCAACTTCCCTTACCTCTCCCATGCCTAAAGGCGCTAGCTTTCTTGTTCAGGAAAAGCTGTAACCTCTCCATTCATGATGATTTTATTTTTCGGATTGAATACGATTAACTTATAATCATTACAGTTACAGATTGCAGAAAATAGCAACTTTCTTTCTCATACAATGTTGCATACTGTAATTTTCAAATACAATTCAACACTAAGATTGAATTCTTAAATCCCAGCAGGTAAACGAATTGACGATGAAGAAACTAATGTCATGCATCATATTTTTTCAATGATACATTTTGTATAATCGTAGTCTATTACATTATGTAGGAGCGGGGTTAACATGTTAATAAAACCAAAGAGGTTACAAGCAGGAGATATTGTAGCAACAGTAAGTCCTTCATGGGGAGGAGCAGGTGATCCTGAAATAAGATGGCGATATGAGCAAGGAGTAAAAAGATTAGAAGAAGTTTTTAGTCTTACGGTTATCCCCATGCCAAATAGCTTAAAAGGTAGCGAATACCTTTATAACAATCCAGAGGCTCGTGCGGAAGATATAATGACAGCATTTAAAGATACACGTGTGAAAGCAATTATCGCGAATATTGGCGGTGAAGATAGCATCCGGTTACTTCCCTATATAGATTTTAATGTGATACGCGAAAACCCGAAAATTTTTATGGGGTACTCTGACGTTACTATTACACATTTATTTTGTCATAAAGCAGGGCTTTCCTCTTTATACGGTCCAGCAATTCTGACCGATTTTGCCGAAAATGTAGAAATGGATCCATACACAATTGAAATGGTAAATCGTACCCTCTTTTCAAATGAAACGATTGGCGAGATTCAACCAGCTCATGAATGGACAAGTGAGCATTTAGAATGGATTGAAATAAATAAGGATACAAGACGTACGATGCAGCAAAACAATGGATATGAGGTACTTCAAGGCTCTACCACTGTACAAGGGCACTTAATTGGTGGTTGCATTGAAGTACTGGAATTTGCAAAAGGAACGGAGCTTTGGCCTGAGAGAAAACATTGGGAGGATAGTATTCTCTTCTTTGAAACTTCTGAAGATCATCCAGAACCAAGTTATATAAAGTATTGGTTACGAAATTATGCAGCGCAAGGCATTCTGCAAAAAGCAAAAGGAATCATTTTTGGTAAACCGAAAGATGAACAATACTATGAAGAATATAAACAGGAAATATTGCAGGTTATGAAGGAACATAACTTAGAAGATTTGCCGATTCTTTATAATTTAAATTTTGGCCATACTGAACCGAAGTTTATTTTACCTTACGGTGCAATGGCAGAAATTAATTGTGAAAATGGATCTTTCTCTATTTTGGAGAGTGGTGTGGAATAAAGGAAAACTTTAAATAAGTTTAGCCATAAGTTTTATAATTTTTTTTCATTTTAGGGTGTATTTTATTTTGATGAGCTTGATAGCAATATGACAGGACTCAAATAAATAAAAACACTCCTATGAGATATGACAGTGAATTGGTACTTTTTAAATGATATGGAGATTACTTATCTAATGATAAAGGGGGATTTACGTGTATGGAAGTAACATTTACAGTAAGTAAATGGGATGAAAAACCAATTGATGATACTAGAAAAGATTTTCCTATTAATATTGCTCATGTTGAATATGATATCGATGGGGAATTACAAGGAAAAGCTTTTGTTGAATACTTATTATATTATTTGGACTCAAATATAAATGATGGTCACTTGGCTACTGCTAAAATTTCTGGTTTTTTACACTTCGAAGGAATTTATAAGGGGCAACAAGGGACATTTACAGCTATAGAGCAAGGAATATTTGATAAAGGAAATTTAGATTCCCCAGGAACAATTATTAAAGCTACCGGTAACTTAGAAAACCTGAGAGGATCCTATCATTATCAGTTTACAGGTCAAACTAGTAAACTAATTTTAGAGTTTGAATTTTAGCGAAATACCTTATAATTTAGTGGAAAGGACATTTCTTGTAATACTCGGAATGTCCTTTTTGTTGACGAGCTAGTACGTTATAATCTCCGCCAATTTTTGTAGGTAGTGTTGATGTTAATAGGCCTTGTACAGCGAATCTCCCCTGCTCATCTTTAGATACTTCTGTAAATAAAACAACATCCTCTCTCGTAAAAGTTCTTTCAAAGGTAATTTTTTCGCCTACTTGCAATTTCATCGATCCCCCTCCTCAAAAACACTTGTAAAATAAGAAAAACCGAAACTCAAATCATTTCGGTTTTTCAAAACTATAGAAGTCAATATTTACTTTAAAGAATGGACAAACAACCCACTACGCAGTTTCGGTTCAAACCACGTTGATTTCGGCGGCATGACTTCACCGGCATCTGCGATTGCTAATAAATCTTCCATAGATGTCGGATATAATGCGAATGCTGCTTTGTATTCGCCGCTGTTCACAAGTCGTTCTAGTTCTTCTAGCCCCCGTATTCCGCCAACAAAATCAATGCGTGAATCAGAACGCGGATCATGTATTTCAAGCACTTGGCTTAATAAATGGTCTTGCAGAATAGATACATCTAAACCTCTAACAAGATCATTCGCATCAAACGTTTCCTCTTTCACTGTGAGCTTATACCACTTCTCATTTACATACATACCAAATGATTTGGGCTCATTTGGTTTATACGGAGAAACAGGTGCTCCTTCTACATAAAAGTACTGCGTAATTTGATTTAAAAACTGTTCCTCTGATAAGCCATTTAAATCTTTCACAACTCGGTTATAGTCCCAAATCGATAATTCATCATGAGGGAATAGAACCGATAAGAAGAAATTAAATTCCTCTTCTCCTGTGTAATTTGGATATTGTTCTCTTCGCATAAGTCCTACTTTTGCAGCTGATGCAGAACGGTGATGCCCATCTGCAATATAAAGATTAGGAATATCTTCAAATGCGTTTACTAAAGTCGTAATTACATCTTCATCTGCAATCTTCCACGCAACATGCTTAACACCGTCTTCTGCTGTAAATGTATAAATTGGCGCATGCTCTTCTTTCCAGCTTCTAATTAAATGCTTTACTTCATCTTTTGTACGGTACGTTAAAAAAATCGGACCTGTATTTGCGTCACACACATCTACGTGGCGAATACGATCTAGCTCTTTTTCATGACGTGTTCTTTCATGTTTTTTAATTGTATCATCTTCATACTCATCAATAGATGTACAAACGACAAGGCCTGACTGCGTTCTTCCTTGCATCGTCAGTTCATAAATATATAGCGCTGGCTCTTCATCTTGTATGAACACTTCTTCTCGTATAAATTGCTTTAAATTGTCTCCCGCTTTTTCATACACGCGATCATCATACGGTGACAGTTCAGGATCTAAATCAATTTCTGCTTTATCAACATGCAAGAAAGAATATGGATTCCCTTTTACAACTTCCCTTGCCTCTTCACTATTTAATACGTCATACGGTAAAGCTGCCACTTGTGCCGCTTTTTCCTCTACTGGACGAATGGCCCGAAACGGTCGTATTTTTGCCACATTCCTCTCTCCTTTACACAATCATTCGAACGGCTACAACACCTGTAATTTTGCTTATATTTTCTACAATATTCTCTTTTATTATATCATCAATTCCGTTATCGATATCAATCATTGTGTATGCCCAAGAATGTTTACTACGATTAATCATATCGGCAATATTAATATGATGTTCCGCTAAGCATCCTGTAATTTGCCCTACCATATTCGGGACGTTTTGATGCATAATTGTAATGCGTTTCTTTCCGATATACGGCAGCTCAACATTTGGATAGTTGACTGAATTACGTATATTTCCTGTCTCTAAATATTCACGTAATTGACGTGCTGCCATTACTGCACAATTTTCTTCTGATTCAGACGTAGATGCACCAAGGTGAGGCGTCGCTGTTACATTTTTCATCTTTATTACATTTTCATTCGGGAAGTCCGTTACGTAATGTGTAATAATATCTTCTTCTAATGCTTTTTGAAGAACCTTTTCATCTACAAGTTCTCCTCTAGAGAAATTAAATAGACGCATCCCTCTTTTCATCTTCTCTACAGCGTGTTCCCCAATAATCCCCTTCGTTTGATTCGTAAGAGGAATATGCAATGTAATATAATCACATGTTGCAAAAATTTCATCAAGGCTAAATGCTCTTTGCACATGTGTAGAAAGACGCCAAGCTGTTTCAACTGAAATGTAAGGGTCATATCCGATAACATCCATCCCTAACGCTAACGCATCGTTCGCAACTAAAGCACCGATTGCGCCAAGTCCGATAACACCTAGACGTTTCCCTGCAATTTCTGATCCAACAAATTGTTTTTTTCCTGATTCAACAAGCTGTGGTACTTCTTCACCCTCTAAGTTTTTCGTCCAACTTACACCATTAATAATGTTACGTGAAGACATAATAAGACTGGCAATAATGAGTTCCTTTACAGCGTTTGCATTTGCCCCCGGCGTGTTAAATACTACAATTCCTTTTTCTGTACATCGCTCGACAGGAATATTATTTACACCAGCGCCAGCTCTTGCAATCGCCTTTAAGTCTTTTGAAAACTCTTCTTGATGTAAAGAGTAGCTACGAAGCAAAATTCCATCTGGATGATTGATTCTATCTCCTACTTCATAACGTTCTTCAGTAAAAACTTGCAAACCTTTTTCTGCAATTTGATTTAACGTTTGAACACGAAACATATCCCCATCTCCCTATCTATTCTCAAGCTCAAATTCCTTCATATAATTTACTAATTGCTGTACGCCTTGTACTGGCATCGCATTGTAAATACTAGCGCGCATACCACCGACTGATCGATGCCCTTTTAACGTAACAAGTCCTCGTTCTTTCGCTTTTTGTAAAAACTCACTGTTCAGCTCTTCTGACGGTGTTGTAAACGGAATGTTCATAAGTGATCGATACGTAGGATTAACTGGTGAAGTAAACAATTTTGATTCATCTAAGAAATTATAAAGAAGTGAAGATTTCATTCTATTTTGTTCTTCAATCGCAGATACTCCGCCTTGCTCTTTCAACCACTCTAGTACAAGTTTCGTTACGTAAATACTAAAGGACGGCGGTGTATTATATAAGGAGTTATTTTTACTGTAAGTTTCATAATTTAACATTGTCGGACAAGAGCGATCTGCTTCCCCAATTAAATCTCTTTTTATAATAGCAATCGTTAAGCCCGCAGGTCCTAAATTCTTTTGCGCCCCCGCATATATAAGACCAAACTTCGAAACATCATATCGCTCTGATAAAATATTTGAGGACATATCCGCAACGAGCGGCACTTTTTCTACATGTGGAATGTCCACATATTTTGTCCCCTCAATTGTATTATTCGTTGTAATATGTACATAATCTAGTTTTTCATCACTTAATAAACCGTCCAGTTTAGGAATCGTAGTAAACTTCTCTTGCTCGGAAGAAGCAATCACTTGTACTTCCCCAACTTTTTCGGCTTCTTGCAAGGCCTTTTTAGACCATGAGCCAGTTAGTACGTATCCAGCTTTTTTATACGTATTCATTAAGTTCAACGGTATCATAGAGAATTGTAATGACGCACCGCCTTGTAAAAATAAAACTTCATACTCATCAGGGATGCTCATTAATTCACGAAGTAAGTTACTCGCTTCCTCTATAATACTTTGAAAATAAGAAGATCGATGACTCATTTCCATAATAGACATGCCTGTCCCGTTATAATTTAATAGCTCCTTTTGCACTTTCTCTAAAACTGGCAAAGGGAGTATTGATGGTCCTGCTGAAAAATTATAGACTCTCTCCATTACCCTCATAACCTCCCTATTTCTCATCGGATTATTTTTTAAACTTTCTGAATTATAACCTAAAATATAATATGTGGTCAATTTGTTTTCTATTATTAGAGCGCAAGACGCGATGGAATCGCTTGCAAGTGCAGACTTTTTTATGGACATATAAAAAAGTGTTAAGTACATAATCGTACTTAACACTCTAATAATGAAAGAATAATAGCTAATCGTTCGTAAAGAACCGATCAAAAATTTGATAAATAGCAGAGAGACCAATGAGCCAATAAATAGTGTCCACAAGCGCCGGCATAGAACCAAACCATTTCTCAACTACATTGTAATCTAACGCTACAAATAACCAATTCAAACCGCCAAGAATCACCAAAATTACTGTAAGGTAAGACAAAAATTTCATTATGATTGCCCCCTAGGTGATAAGATGGTGAAAGGCCTTTCACTAGAAATATATGTAGTAAACTTTAAAACTTACCTATTTTATAAAATTTATTTTCTGTACCACCCGTTAATAACTGCCGCTGCTTCTTTACTATGTATTTGATACGCATGTGTACTATCATTAGAGCCAATAAACCAAATTGAAAAACCTTTAAAATATGGTTTCGGTTCTAATACATCGCGGTAAGCACTCCATCCATTTAATTGCACATCCTTCGAAAACACATTTGAAACATCTGGATTCCATGGATTTTGTAATCCAAGTTCACGTGCTGGAACGTTAAATCCACCGAAGTAAACTGGCTTTCCTGTTGCATTATGTAATTGTTCCAATTGCTGAACAACATTTTGCCCACGATTATATACTGTTGTCGCAAATAAACTTTGCTTCACTTCTTCATATGTTGGATTTCTTTTTCCTGAAACTTCAAACCAACTGTCTATGCTAACAATATCCACCTTTTTTAAATACGGGCGATTGATTTTCTCTTTAAACTTCGCTTCATAAGAAGGGTCCCAGCTTGCTGTTAACCACCAGTTCATTTGATACAAAACATTTCCTTTATACTGATTACGAACAAAATCAATTGTATCGCTCCAGTATCCTTCTGCATACTCCATATTCACGAAATTAGAAGCAATCTTTAGTCCATACACATTGTATTTACTTGTAATGGAATTAAAAATATCTTGCAGAATAACCGTCTTCCAATTCCAGAAGAAATCATTAATGTTACTTGGGTTCCATTCTGTCTCTCCAACATTCCCCTGCTGAATATACGGGAACGGTTCCACTATAACTTGAATATTACGCTTTAATAATTCTTGAATTAAAATAATAGCTTGTTGCTTTTGCGCTTGATTAATTACCATGTTCGTAGAAGTCACATTTGGGATATCTACTTGAATCGGTACATTTACTGTATTTAAATTTAAACGCTCTACATCAGCTAACACTTTCGCTACATTTCCAACTTCCCATACTGTTACGTTTCCTGATTTGATTTTTCCAGATTGAACAGTATTTACATCTGCCTGTACATTTCCTTGAAAACAAAAAGAAAACAACATAAGAAACACTCCTAAAAAACTTATTAAACTCTTATTTTTCTTCACAACTTTCCCCCTATAATTTTTGGCTTTCTTGATTATTTTATACAACGTTTCATATATATTCCACAAAAAATCCAATAAATTTTTATTGATAAAAATGCTATTCATCCTTTATTCACATCTTACTCATACTAAGCTCCTAAAAATAGTAAGATAAATAAAAAAGGAACGGATTTCCGCTCCTTTTTTATCTTTTTACAATTATCAATCCATTTCCCTTTTAGGCTCTACCAACATGATATGGGATTCCTTTTCAGTGAAAGGTTTATGCTCAACGCCTCTCGGGACAATAAACATCTCGCCTTTAGAAATTTTCACCTGTCCATCACGAAAATCGATGAACATCTCCCCTTCAAGCACAATAAATAGCTTATCTGTATTAGGATGCTCATGCCATATAAAATCTCCATTAGCTTTAAAAAGCTGAATTTGATCGTCATTCATTTCACCAATCACTTGTGGATACCAATAATCGTTAATTTTAGATAACTCGTCATTTAGTTTAATAGGTTGGTAATGGATAATAATCCCTCCTCACTTTCAAATTCCACTATATTACAGTAATATAAGTAAAAAAGTCGTTATTACGCTTAAAAAGAAAATGCTCCGGCCAGAACTTTTCATTCAGATAGTACAAAGGAGTGATTTCAATGAAAGTACTTTCAATCCAATGTTTCCTTTAACTCTCCATAAGTATAGAACAGTGATTTTCAAATAAGAATGGACCCCTGTTGACATTAGTATGGATTATTGATGAACTTCTCGCGATATTTAGTAGGCGAAATGCCAACTCGCTTCTTGAAAACTCTACTAAAATAAAAAGGGTCTGCGATTCCAACAGCCTGCGCAATTTGTTGTACAGGCACATCACTTGTACATAACATTTTTTGAGCCATCTTTATACGATAGTTCAATAAATATTCTGCTGCCCCCATACCTGCATGCTTTCTAAACACGTAAGAAAGACGATTTCGATTAACATTATTTTGTTCTGTAAGTGTATGAATTGTAATATCTTTATAATAGTATTTACGAACGTAACTAGATATTCGTTCAAATAAAGTATGCGACTCATAATTGCTTTCTCTATTGAAAACACTTAATAAAGCTTCATTCAACGCTTCGCGAAACAGCATTTCGGTCTGAAACATCGAAATGCCTCCACGCTGATTATATACATCCCAAAGACGCATAAGTAATTCGACAAGACGAGGAGATTGTCCTGTTAATAATTCAAAATGCTGATGAGTAAAGCCAGAGTCTTCTCGTTCTGAATTGCTTATCCGATATAAAACAAGAATATATTCCCAGTTTATTTCACCAAGCATTTTATGGGCTAATGTCATTTTTGCACCCCCATGTATAACTTTTCCTGGGGAAAGAGTATACGGCGTACCATTAAATTGAAATTGCGTCTTCCCTGTAATTGGAAATACAAATCCTGGGAAAGAATCTGTAGACTCAGCAAAAGGCACACCTGGATTTTTAGCATAACGATATACTCCTTCTACTCGGAAAGGAGTATTGGCAAGATACTCTGCTAACTCATTCACGTCTAACTTCACAATACACGCCTCATTTCAATAATAGTTTTCTTGTAATTCGCGAGATTAATTGGTGTACATTCTGGGAAACGCTAAACTAAAAATAGTACATACAACTTAACAAGATCTGATTATTAACCTATAAATATATTGTTTTTCATTTATTGACCAAAGTATCCTCCCTATATTATTGATAATGATTTTCATTGTAGTTTGATAAAAAAACATTTGTCAAGTTGGCTGGCCTAAAAAAATGATGAAACAAGGGGGATAGAGGAACAGTTCTGTTGCAAATAATACCTAGTCTTTGTTAACTAATTCCCCTCAAAACTGGAATGATCATGTTAATAGTTACAGCACTTACAGCATGTGGAAATAATCGTAATCCTGAAGAAGTTGCTACAGCGTATTTCGAAGATGGAAACAGCCTACTATCAAATTAAATGATAGTAGGCTGGCTGTTAAAATTATTTAAGAACTGGGTTATGTTCTAAATGCTAAGCTTTCATTATCAAAAAGAGTATTACTAGTTCCCTCCACAAACAAAAACACCCTATCACTTCGGTTCTAAATTTAGCACCTTCCCCTCTATCCCCTCCGTATTCAATGTAGTCGTATGATACGTGCCATTTACCCAATCATCTATTTGATCATGATACCAATCGCTTCTAAAATGGCCCGATTGTCCTGGCCCTACGATATGATAACCGTTTGACATATCTTTCGTATCAATAATGAATCGCCAAGAAGCTCCGTGATTTACAATACCGTTATCTCCGTAACTCGCCGCTTGAACGGTAACTTGACTTCCGCCAATTGGAACTGGTTTCTCACGATTAAAAGCGAGTAATGCTAACATACTCGATGATTTCGAAATTGGATGTGTAAAAGCGAGTTGATGGTAATCGCCCCACTTCCACTCTCCAATATCGGGTCCATATTCCTTCTGCAATTTCTTCATTACATTCTCGTACGATGTATGCACAACTTTTGTGAAACCTCCGTACTTCGTAAACCAAACGCTATTTTCTCCCGCTACTTCTTTTCGAATCAATTCATCAACAACTTGTGACTTCCCTTCAAATAACTCCATTACATCTTTCGGTATTTCTTTTGAAAATAACGTATTTGAAATCTCTTTCATTAACAAATGGAATATTAATGGTGCCGCTTCATCTTTACTATCGTAAAAATTCCACTTTGTTAATTGGTCTACGCCTTCTTTCTCTACCTCATTTAAAGATGCTTTATTTAACTCTTTTAAAAATATAGGAGTAAACTCTTTCCCATATAAATTCTTTTGATCCATCTGTAACTCTTCTAAATCTTTCACCGTATACTTTTCCTTCTCTTGCAAAAATTCTTGAATACGCATTTGCCTATATGGCTGCGCCCACGTATTGCTAATATGATACGGATAATCATCATCAACAATTTTATTATTCGCAGTTGAAATAAACCCTTGTTTTGGATTAATTACTTTTGGAAGTTGATCAAACGGGATATACCCTTCCCATTCATATTCATCTGTCCATCCTGGAACAGGTAAGCTACCATCACCTTTTTTACGCACTGGTATGTTTCCATTCGCTTTATAAGCAATTGTGCCATCGTTTGATGCAAACACAAAGTTTTGGGTTGGTGTATGAAAATCTTGAAGAGCGGTTTCAAACTCATTCCAGTCTTTTGCTTTGTTCATATTTAATACAGCTTTTAACTCAGCTGACGGTTCTAAAGCTGTCCACTTTAAAGAGAATACTGTTTTCGTTTTCTCCTTCCCCTTATCCGCAAACTCTGAAATTACTGGTCCATGCCTCGTAATCGTAACGTTATAAGGAATTGTCTTCCCGCCTTTTACTTTAATAGACTCGTCTACAACGGTAGCTTTCTCCCATTTATCGTTATACAGAAATTCATTTTCATTATTAGGATTTCTCTTCTCAATATATAAATCTTGCACATCAGGCCCTGTATTCGTAACACCCCACGCTATTTTGTCATTGTGTCCTAATATAACACCTGGTACTCCAGCGAAAATAACGCCACTCACATTTAAACCTTTCATTTCAAGTCTCGTTTGATACCAAATAGAAGGCGTCGCAAGAGATAAATGAGGATCATCTGCTAAAATTGGCTTACCTGACGCACTCTTCTCACCGCTCACAACCCAGTTATTACTACCGTTAAACTCCGGCGGAATTATCGTTTTTGAAAAACTTTGTGCTACGTCCACATTTGTATTTTTCAGTTCAGCTAGCAATCTAGGAGCATCTTTCGGATATGCAGGAAATAGCTCATTCGCTTGCTCTTTCGGAAGATTTTTCAGCGCCCAATATCGAAATGCCTGTCCGTGCCAATGTCCTCCTAAGTCAAACGCCATATACTTCCCAATCGTTAAAGTATCAACAATTGACCACTCAGCAGGTTCATAACCTAATATAGTAAACTCAACTGGTAATTTCTTTTCCTTTTTCGCCTCACGTATAAAAGCGTTCACCCCATCAGCAAATGACTGCAGGGCATATTTCGCTTCTCCATTATATTGACTAACTGAAGCTTCGGCCGCTCGCCGTAAACCGAGTGTTCGAAACAATTTATCTCGGTCAACAGCTGCTTCCCCAACAACTTCACTTAACATACCAGACGCTTGTCTTCTACTTAAGTCCATTTGAAACAAACGATCTTGCGCTTGTACATATCCTTGTGAAAAATATAAATCATGTGCATTTTCCGATTTAATATGCGGGACACCTTTACTATCCCGCTTCACCGTAACAGCGTGTTGTAAATCCTCTAGCTTTATCGTTCCATCTATCTTTGGCATAGATTTCAGCGTATATATGTTCAAAAAAATCGCAGCGGAAATAACTAACAAAAGAACGATACTACTAGCCCAAATAAAAATTCTTTTTCCCCTTTTTCGTTTCTTCTTTATAACGACTTCCATATAACCACCCCTTTCTCACACTATTCGCTTCTTTTTGAGAAAGAACCTTTTAAAGACATTGAAAAACCCCCTTCATTTTCCTACCAATGAAGGGGGTTTTTCTTATCGTTCGCTACGCCAACTTTCATTATGCCCAAGATTTGAATCTGTCGCTACTTGGACATCATATAACATTTCACTAAAGAAGCGTTTATCTACTTCTTTTGGTACAATGCGTCTTTCATCATCAATCTCATCGTATTCATATGAACCACGCTTCACTGTACCTGCTTTATAAAATTGAATGTCAAATACACATACATCTTCTTCATCTTCATAACCAATCGGAGCTCCGCTAAATGACAATTGCACGCCTAATCCGGTACGAGTATCTTCTTTGTAAAATGTATAATATACACCGCCATCTTGAACAGACCCACGGATCCATCCAAGCTTCGTCATCTTACCGAATAACGAACGACCATTTAGTAAAATACCGCCAAATCTCTCAATAGCACTCTCATCATTCTTTTCTACTACAAACACTGGACGCTCAATTTGTAGGAACGGCTGAACAATTCCCGTACTTTCTAATTGCTCTTTCCATAATTCCTTCTCCGCCCCAGACAATTCTAACGGATGAACGAAACCAATAACAGTGCCAGATGAAAGTTCATAACTCTTCCCGTCAATTGTACAGAACACGCCACCTTCTGCATAACGGAATGCCTTCAGCAACTTCCCTTCCTTATACTCACCCCAAATGAGTGAAATAGAAAATTGCTTCATAATTGGATTATCCATAAATACAGATTTCCATGCATTATGTGACCAATAACGCTTTAACGAAAGTGCCGCTTCTAATCGTTGTTTTTGCATTGAAAGAGTAGTTCGGAGTTCCTTCTTTAAAGAGGCTAATTCTTTTTTAGCCTCTTCAGCCTTTTCTACATCATCTTTTGCATTCGGCTTTGGAAGTGACTTCATACGTTTTCCTTCTTCTGTCTCTAATTCAATTTTTGACTCTGTAGTTAAAATGGCAGTAAAACTTCGATTCCCGAAATCAATTATCTTTTCACCCTGTATAGTAAAGCCGAGGTCCGGCACCAATTGATCTTCCAGCTCTTCCTCTGTTATACCACGTGTTTTCGCAGCAAGACTTAGCGCTTCTTTTGCTGCATTACGTACTTGCTTATGTTTATATTTAAATGCTATTGCATGAATAGACATAAGTGCAAGCTTAGATGAAGACAAACCTAAAGCACGAACGGCATCCGCTGCTATCTTTCCTCTCATTTGAAGCACCCATTCATCAATTTGCTTTATAAGTATGTCGACCATTTTTTCGTCACTATACATTCCGTATAACGAAAGAATTCCACGCTTCTTCACATCTGCGTCTTGAGAAATCCATATTTGATATATTGTTTGCACACATTCTTTTAAGTCCTCTTCATTTAAAGCTCTACCAATTACTTCTGCCGTTCCTTTCTTCTCAATAACAGCATCTGAAATATACTGTTGTAAATAGGCTAACGGAATTGCAGCATCAGCAATTTCATCAGAGTCACGTAAACGGATTTGTGGCTCATCCCCAATCAATTGCAGAAGTGAATTTCTTATTTGTTCAGTTAAAATACGTGCACATAGTTCTTCTATTTTTTCTTCCTCCGTTTGGAATAAAAACGAGAATTTTCCTGCGAAAGATTCATTTTTACTTTCTTGCAAAGCTTCCTGTACAATTTTCGTATATTTTTCAAGCTTATACTCTATTAGTATTTTCATCACATTTTCACGAACAATCTTCTTTTTATTATGAAGTTCAACTGCTACATCTGCTGCAGCTTCCACATCTTTTGAAAGCAGTTTAACTACAGACTCACGCATTTTTTTAGATGAATCTCCTAAGCTTTTAATTAAAATTGGACGCATTTTAATCATGTTATCCTTTGCTAACTCTTCTAAAATATATGCTTTTGCCACAGCAGAATACTCATCAAATCTTTCAATGATGTACGCTTGTTCTTTTACAATTACACAAACAAGCGCTTCCTTCGCCTTATTTCTCTCTTCACTGTAGCATGCAGCTTCTTCAACTGCATAAGCGATAAGCTTTTCCTTACTTAACCCATACGAAAGCAGATCTTCTAATACTTGTTTCGGTTCTACTCCTCTGACAGAACATTCGTAAAGAAGTTCGTATAAATTAACACTATCATCATCTCCAAACTGTAGTGTAAGTACAGCTTCCCTCTTCGCTACATCATCTATATCCCAAAGAAGCGCAACCTCTAACACCGGCATACCCCAATACATACTCCTATATTTCGGATTTTTAAGTATTTGCTTCATATCCTCAAGTGACAATTTCCCTTGTAAATAATCACGATATGTATCCCGCACTGTAGACAATTTTATTTGCAAAGCAGCAACAAAAAATTCTTCTCGCATTTTCCCTATATTTAGCTCATATCCTTTTTCAGCTAACGTTCGTGCGATGATGAGATAATTCATTTTACTTACATATTGCAAAGTATGTTGAATACATTCAGGATCTTCCTCCAACATAAAGCATAGCAATTCATATTCATACGTCTTACAAAAATCCTCACTGTTCAAATCATGTTGCCTTAGACGATGCGCAAAAAATCTTTCCTTAGAAATCCAAAACTGTGTACAAAAACTTTGAATTTCTTCATATGTTTCTCTATTTACACTACCAGTTTTTTTGTAGTTTTGAGACTGACCGAGAGTGTGACACATATAACGTGTTGCATAGTTTATAAAACCCCAAACATTTTTCTTCGCCAATATTTCAATATATCGCCTCGCAACATCCGAATATTTATGAACACAAAATAATAGCCGCCAAATATGTTCCGGTAAATTCCCACCTATAAATACTTCACTATCATCTTCACCTTTTAAATACCGTTTAACTGCTTCAACCTTTTCCTTTTCCCCTAGCAGTTTTAATATAAATTCTGTATGTTCTTCTAACCTTTCATTCAATAAAGAACTATATGTACGAAACTTTTCATAATCTACATCAAACATTATGAGAAGTAATGTTAATTGTTGCTTAGTTGGTAAAGTATGTAATTGTCCCTCTATATAGTTCGGACTCTCTTTTGTTAACTCTCTAAGAAAAACATCTGCTTCATTTACATAACTTGAAATACTGGATAAATATTTACATGCGATTGCTACAAGTTTGTCCAAAGGAAGTGCACTTTTTTCTAAATAAATCTTCATTTTAGAAAAACTGACATGCGCAAAACGGACTACAAGAACATTTAATAATTGCTCCTCGAGTATATGGTAAAATAATCGAAAAAAATCCGGATCTTGTTTATGCACTTTCCTAAAATCGTTTATAAATCTCTCCGCAAAATCACTTCTTTTTTGATCACGAATTGTCGTTAGTTGAATATTTTTTAAAATCTCTTCTTCTTTTGTCTGTAAATATCGTTGTGATAATTGTTTCTGTTCTTCTGTCATATTAATATATTGAAACAACTCAGATGTACTAGTAGTCAAACTTTGTACCCCCCGCATCTTTTTATCTATTATAAAAATACCCTTATTTAATGGTAGTATAGCATAAAACTCACAAAAACGAACATACATTCTGTATTGAATTAATGTAAATTAAAATACACTACTCAACATACATTTCCTTCTCTCTAAACTTCCCATTACAGACTTCCCCCCACTAAAATCCTTTAACTTTTTGCTACACCAATTCCTCAAAATCCCCTTCACATAAGCTAACGTTTTCTTATCATTTTCAAACGCAATTTTAAGTGCCTCTAACACTTTCTCTCCAGAAAGTCTTTGTATCCAATTCTTCAATTCCTTCACAATATATGGGGATAAACTACTAATATTTTGTTCATAAAACTTATAAACTTCACTATTTGGAACGTCCTCTTCTATGGTTTCCACCTCTTCCGCTTCTTCTTTCTCTTCAATAACTACTTGTGAACTACTATTATCCTCTTCTTTTGGCATACCAAAATGCTGCAGTACTAATGGAATCTTGTATTCTTTTTCAAGGCATTTACGTAAAAATATATGTATGAACTCATTACTTTTTACAGTCTTTAACTCACGTAATACGCACTTCTCCACATTCGTATTTGAAATAGGGTTATAGTGTAACCAATTTATTATGAATACCTCTTTCGTTTCCGTATCATATAGAATCTTTCCATACTCAACAAACCTGTTTAGCAACTTCTCAACAGTCTCCATACTATAACCTGTTTCAAGCTCTGCCACACGCTTCGGTAATATGTAGATACCACATTGCTTCGTTTTCGTACCAGTTAACAAATATATGTAAAAATAACGCTCCTCTGGCGTTAAATCTAATATGAATTCATCTTGCCAAAAGTTCACCTGCACATTACGGTATACCGCCATATGTTTCCCTCCACTCTTTGCTAGTAAATAGGAAAATTTTAATCCTTCATTATAAAGATAGGCATGCGGGAATGGTTTTGGCATTCGAATTACAATTTTTTTTACTACTACAACGCCGGTTTCATTTTTTCGTGCTTGTTTTGTTCTTGTAGTTGTTTTTGTTTTTGTTTTGCTTTTGTTTTTTCTTAGTGATTTATTACTTGATAGGGGCTTATGAGGGGCTTGGAAGGGCATTCTACATTACAATCTATCAAATACAATTGTTCTTCCTACTAAATAGGAGCTATTCCAAATTATTATTTTGGATAGCTCCTTTCAAATTCTTCTTATTTTTTACTTCTACCAATGTCAGCTTCTACATACAATTTCTTCTGCTATTTGCGGGCAGTAAAACTCTCATTTCAAAATTTGGTGAATAAACTGCTTGATGTAAGTGCGAGTGGCCCTCACTGATTAAAGTTTCCTTTTATTTTTGCATTGAATCTAACATCTTCACAATAAAGGCAGCCGCCTGACCACGAGTTGCTGTGCCTCGAGGATCAAACTCATTATTTCCAATACCATTAACTACCTTTAAGCTGTATAATCGTTGAACCGATTCTTTGTATGTTATTAAATGCTTATCTGTAAATGGTAATGCTACTAACTCACCTGTAATTCCTTTATATCGTAATGCTTTGTCAATCATAATAGATACTTCTTCACGAGTAATTGGTGAGTTAGGATCAAAAATCCCTTCACCACGACCATTAATAATTCCTGCACTTGCACAACGTTTAATACCGTCATGAAGTGATGGATGTGCCTCATTGATATCTACAAATGACTTATTTCCCTCTGGTAGTTTAAGAGCATTCGAGATTAATTTCGCAAACTCCGCTCTCGTTACATTTCGATATGGAGCAAATACACCATTGCCTTCGCCTTGCATAATACCTAGACTGTTTAATTTACGAATATGCCCTTCAAACCATCCACCTGTAATATCATCTTTTGGTTTTTGTACTTCTTCCTTAGGCTTTTGTACTTCTTCCTTTGGTACATTGTAGTTAATTTTAATCCAACTTGGGTCATAGAAAATCCATTCTCCATTACCTACTTTATACCAACCATTTTTAACCGCTAATACTTTGTAACGATCTCCGTTTGAAGCTTTACGTACAACACGATGTTCAATGCCCGCATCACTACGTACATTGATGCCACTACCATTTACCACTAGTTCCATGCTAGGTTCAGCTGGATTATTTTCATTTGGATTAAATGAGTCATTTTTATCTTGTAAAGGCGTATCAATCTGCGCATTTATATTTGCATACCACTGAATTCCTTGTACGAAACCAGCCCAATTACCTCGTGAAATTAAAATGTCAGGACATTTTTTCCCACTCCATTGTTGATGCTTGTATATATGATCTGCACCAATTCCTTCTTTGTTCATTAAATAACCTGCAAGTCGTTTTGCATTTTCTAACGCTTTATTGTAATCACCGTCTTGGTTAACCGCAATCTCGATACCGATAGACTCCCTGTTTCCTGAACCATCTCCATCTCCTGCATGCCAACCATTTTCGTTTGTTGGTAAGTGTTGATAAATTTGTTTATCATCTACAGTAAAATGCCATGAAGCTGTTCGGAAAGTGCCTTCAGTTGCTTGCTTGTATAAATATTTCGCATGATTTTCAGCATTAGCACCAGCGGCTGTATTTGCGGTCTCATGGATTGTAATGTAACGTGCTTTCATCGGATTCGCAGGACGAATATCAGGATTTCCTGCTGGAACAATCCACTCCACAAATGGAACTCCTGCAAGTGTTCCATATTTCTTCGTACTCTGTGCACTATATTGAATACCTCTTGGCTTTGCAACAGGTTTCATTTGACGATCAGATCCATCATTTCGACCATCTACAGATTCAAATGCCTTTTCAATGTTTGAAATAGCTTCCTTTTCTGCTACTTGTCCCTTCTTAGCATCTTGCATTTTGTTTAATTCTTCTGTTTCATCATGTTTATGCTTATATTCTTCTAAAAGCATTTTTTCATTTTCAGATACTTCTGCTTCGTTAATTTGTACATGATCAGGAACTTCCAACTTGAAATTAGAATAATTTAATCCGCTCGTTCCGTGTTCTCCTTGGGCAATATTAAGTTGATCAGTTTGAGATTTGTTGATCTCTTCTGCTGATGCTGATAAAGGTACACTTCCTAAAATCACTAGACTTGTTGATAGTGCGATTACTTGTTGTTTGATTGTCTTATTCATTATTATAATAAATACATACACATTCCCGCCGTGTATGTATCTCAACCTCCCTTTATTGTCACAATAATTTTTAAAAATATGAATCTACTATGTACTCCTAATATATTTTCTTTTTATTCATATATTTAAATTAAAATATTTTATACCTATTAAGAAAATATTTATATGTCATCCCTACAGATGAATTTCATCTAACATACTTTTTATAAAATACATCAACAAACATTATTTTACAACTAATTACAAATACCGTCAAAATAATCAATTTAGACTTAGACAAATAACTGGCATACAATTTCATAATAAGAGATCCTATACTATCGAAATACATCTATTACAAATTCCCTTTAACGTTTTCAACAATCTCATTTATCGTATTCCGATCAAACTTATCACTAATTTCATATGACTCACGATCTCCTACGAATTGCACGCCTACGATATCATTGCGATCCTTACCGTATTGCACTTCAATAATAGATCCTCGCTCTATTTGTTTCCAAATGAGACCTGCTTCATCTTTATTATCTAAAATAATGCAGTCTTCAATATTTTCATCAATCCCAATTAATTTATTATCATCCATATATCCAATCTCGTATTGTTGCCGTTCTTTCGCTTTGCCACTTACTAATATACCTTTGCTACCATATGAGTAATCCATATAGTCCTTTTTCTCCGTTTGTACCGCTTTCGGCTTTTGTGCTTCAGTTTTTTCAGCAGCCCCACAACCTGTAATAAGACTGATTGGGATAACCACTATTAATACGAATCTAGTAAATTTTTTTATCATTTGTAACCAACCTCATATATTTAATGCAAAACTCCATTTATTACTCTATTAAAGAATAACATGATATTAAGTAAACAGAACGAAAGATAACATATTCTTTACATACCCACACTTTAATGAAGGACTAGGCCATTTAAACCTAGTCCTACATAACTTTAACTTTGCTTCACATACTTAATTGTATGAAATGACGTCTCATTAAATAATTGCAAGTTTTCCCCATCATAATCTTGAACTTTATATGCTATTTTCTTTTTTTGAATTGTATCTTCTACACCGTCTACTAAACGTTTATTGAGATGTAAATAGATTGTAAAAGCTTCCTTATCATATTCCCAAGTTCCTTCAATATAATTCTTTTTATTTGGATACTCACCTTTACCATACGTTTCAAATGTCTTATCACCTTTTAAAATGAGTGACATATTGAAACCGTCTGTTCCTTGGAATCCCCAATTACCGATTAATTCCGTACCATCTTTCACATTCTTCATAACGTTATCTGTATTAATTCCAGCTTTCTTATCTAACTCTTTCAAATCTTTCATAGATACTGTACCGTCACCGATTTTAATATCCCCTTCAAGATCTTTGAATGCCTTAAGCCAGTAAATATCTCCTTCTTTCACTAGCTTTTCAGATTTCTCTATTAACTCTTTATCAGTCTTATCACCTTTTTCTCTTTTTTCTTTTCTGGTGAATACTTCATTTATTAAAGAAAAAGACTCTCTAAAATAACTAATTGCTTTTTCAAAATCTTTTTGTTGGTTTACATACTCTGTAGGGGGATCTATCGACTCAAATTTATCTAACACTTTGTTTAATTCTTTCACACTATCTACTATATCTGATTTCTTTTTCTTACCGTCAAAAACCTCTCTTGTAATATTGTTATGCTCCGCAAACAACTTATCAAACTCTACCCCTAATTTATACACTTTATTAGGATAGTCTTCCTTTGAAACTTTTTCTTTCTTACTATTAGACTTCGATTCTTTTACTTTAGACTCTTCCATTTTCTCCTGTTTAGAAGTGTTCGTTTTCTCAGAAACTCCACAACCAAATAACAACATGACCGGAACTGCTACCCCTAGTAGTTTCTTTGCATTCATGACTGATTTCTCCTTCTACTTGAATAGATTACTCTTACTATACCCATCCTCTTTTTTTATCTTGTAATTAAAGTTACAACTGCAATAACTCCTAAAATTGGTCCCCAATATTCCATTTTTATAAAAAATAGCGAGTGTTTTTTTTTAAACATAACTTTTTCACCAGTTTCGGCATCTATATAAACTTTACCATCTGGCTTATTAATATATTTACCTAAATACCAAGACATAACCCCTGATATAATAAACATTACCGCCATTGGCCAACTATGATTTTGAAAATATGTAGCGTCCCCCGTTATAGATCCAAAAATAGCCTTACCCAAAAGAGTATTAATAATTACAATAATTGCGACTAAAAAACCCCAACCAGACCAAATAATCATTTATTTCTCCTCCTAAAGCATACAACTTTGTGCTTTATGTTAATTTGAACTACAAACGAAAATGTTTAAAAAACCGAATATTCAGACGTTAATAATTATATTTAGCTTACATTCGATTCTAACTGTAATGTTCTAAATGCAAATGAACCAGATATAATTTGTAAAATTGTCGGAATAAGTAAAAAGAATAATGACATAAATAACATAACTATAGGAATCACAATCATACAAACTCCATAAACTTTATTATTAACCTTGTTTACTAAACACGATAAAATGAACAACCCTATTTGAACCGTTAAAATAATAGAGTAATAAGCTAAAAGTTCGTAATCAACACCTTCCATAATATTAAACGCTACAACTATTAATATTATAGAAATAATAATTCCCAAAATGCCACCAATTAAACCTAATACAAATTCAGGCGTTCTTTTCAATTCAATCCCCCTTTTATGAACCACTAACTGCTTGTATATTTTTCCCATTCACCATCATACCAAATATTCATTGGAAAAACTATACAAATGTATTTTTTATTCTACTGCAATTTTCTTGTATCTATAGATAACTTGTAGCAGTTACAAAATTAAAACCTTCACAATTACTTACTGAATTGTCATATTGAAAATTATAAATTAAAACGATACAATTATAGGATTTATTTAATTTAACTACTTCCTTAATTCGAGAAAGTATTTTATCATCATATGAACATCCCGTTAATAACATAGAAATGTCATCACTCGCTTCTTCTAACACTTCCTTTTCAATAAAATCTTCATCTACATCAATCATATCAATATTAAAATCAACAAAAAATCTTGCTGGTATAGCGTCTCCTTCTTCATCATACGTAACATCTATATATGTATCCAACTGATCTTGCGTTTGCATATTACCGAACCATATTGAAACCATTCCGTGTACTTCCATTAATAGCGTCCTCCATTATGAATATATATTCTCATTCAACTTACGCTTTAAAATTCATGATTTTTATAAAAACCATTTCTTCTTTCCTTTCAGTCAAATAGGATTATTCGGAAATTCATTGTCATACTTATGAATTAGCGCTTTATCATTTTCATCAATTGGTACTTCACCTAAGTATTTATGTTTCCAAATAATCATCTGATCACTAAAACTATATTCTGTATCGAACCAATTTGTATAATCGAAATGCATGTTAAATTCCCCACTATGTTCCAGAGACATTGTAAAGGAGTACCAAAGCTCTTGCTGATTATCTTTGAAAACATTTCTTAATTCCTTACTCAATTTATATAAAAAATCTTCTTTCCTTTCAAACTCCTCTTCATCAACTTCGTATTTAAAAGGAATTTCTACACTATACTTATAATTTTCTTTATTTCTGAAGTTGTTATAGAAAAAGTAAGTTCCCCCTCCAGCTTCTGATATTTGTGCATAAAAATAAAATTTCTCCCATTCTTCTGGAATCATGGCATAAACCGTTTCCGCTATCTCTCTATATAATCGATTCAATTTTATTTCCAATTAAATTCCCCCTATTTAATTTTCATCACTTACTTTTTCTATATTATACCATTCTTTTAATTAGCTCTTTATTTACACTAAAGTGTAATGTAGTTCATCTAAAAATCAAACCAAGTTTCGATGCCTTTAGAAAGTAGACATACCTCTTAAATACAATTAGTATTAAAATAAGAAATATGAAAGACTTAAAAAGGCTCTTACATGAAGGAAGGAAGTGCACAACTTTGGATTTTAAAACAGTTATGCAAGAACTTGAGGCTCTAGGTAAGGAACGAACGAAAAAAATATACATATCTAACGGCGCCCACGAGCCAGTTTTTGGCGTAGCTACAGGCGCTATGAAACCAATCGCTAAAAAAATAAAAGTAAACCAAAAGTTAGCTGAAGAACTGTATGCCACAGGCAACTACGATGCTATGTATTTTGCAGGGATTATTGCGGATCCAAAAGCTATGAGTGAGTCTGATTTTGATCGCTGGATAGACGGGGCATATTTTTATATGCTATCTGATTATGTGGTGGCAGTAACTTTATCGGAGTCAAATATCGCACAAGATGTTGCTGATAAATGGATTGCAAGTGGGGACGAGCTTAAAATGTCTGCCGGCTGGAGTTGCTACTGTTGGCTATTAGGAAATCGCAAAGACAATGAATTTTCCGAAAGTAAAATTTCCGATATGCTTGAAATGGTGAAAGATACAATTCATCATTCTCCAGAACGAACAAAATCCGCTATGAATAATTTCCTAAACACCGTGGCAATTTCATATGTACCACTACACGAAAAAGCAGTCGAGATTGCAAAAGAAGTTGGTATAGTTGAAGTCAAACGTGATAATAAAAAAAGCAGTTTGCTAAATGCTACAGAGAGTATTCAGAAAGAACTTGATAGAGGAAGACTAGGTTTTAAGCGTAAGTATGTAAGATGTTAAAAGTATGAAGGTGTCAATCTAGGAGAGATTGACACCTTTTTAGTGGACATTACTAGACTAACGGAGCTACAAGTTAAAGGAAACCAATCATTCATCTCCCACTATACATCTCAAACTTCTTCTTTCAATTTATATACCCTATCTCTTTTCTCATCATCTTTGATAAAAATAAGTTTTCCTTCTGTAACAAAACCTTCTAATAGTAAGCATACTTGCCCATATGCTTTAGGCTTATTCGTTGTGAATCTCTCATCTGATATTTTACCAGCTCGTATTAATTGTTCGCATAACTCAAGTGCACTTATTTCTTCAGAATTAATTAATTCTAAAATATCCTTTTGTAAGGGCGATAAAGGCACGGGGGTCTCAGCTACCTCCACCTTTTCTGGTTTGTTTTCTTCTTCAAATAAATCTTCGAATGAAATTTGATTCATACTTCTTTTCCTTTCTAACGATTGATTTGTATAACATGAACTGAATCCTATAGCGTATGTATTATTAGGTTACCTTTTTTCATAAATCTCAAACTCATGTACATCGTTTCATATAGTATATTTCGATTATACCAAATATACGTTCTGTTTTCTATTGTAGAATTCGTTATAATAGGAATGAAAGTAATGATGAACATTTTTCTCGTTGTTAATTGTATACTCTCTGTAAAAAAATAGAAATTCAATTTATAAATTTGTATAATAAAATAGTACGAGTGAAATTTTATTATAGAAAGGTTCTGTTAATATGTTAGGTATTCATGTTGAAAAAACAAAAGATGAACTAATTATTTCATGGCAATTCTCTAAAATTCATATTGCATTATGTGAAATCACTGAGGTAACGGAAGATAATACATATGCTGGTGTTGAAGAAAAAAGCGCCATCCGAATTGGAACAGCATATGGTACAACTGATCGTATTTTAATTAAGACAGTAAAGCAAAATTATTTATTATTCACTACTAATAGAGTATCCATTTTAAATAAAATAAAAGCTTAATTGTTTTTCTTCCTATATTTAAACGTTAAACACTTTCATTCTATTATAGGAAACGCTACAAAAGGTTTGTTGATTACTCCTGCTCCTAATTCGGAAGCATATGGTGAAACTATATAACACAAACACCCTAGCTCTTCGCTAGGGTATTCTTAGTTTTATCTATAATACAGTAGTTCTACAATTCTTATTTATTTTTATGAACTCCTTGTAATTGACTAAGAACCTCATTGGCAGTCCTCTCAAATCTTTTAGGGTTATCAGCAATAATTTCATTAAGTAAATTAATTATCGTTAGTTGTATATCATGATTCATTCCTACAAGTACTTTAGCATACTCACTTCTATATAAATCATTATTTAAAATTCTTATGTTTAGTAGCATTGCCCACTCTTTTGCACTCTCAACCATTTTTGGTAAAGCTTTAGGCATCTCTGTTAGATATTTTCCCATTTCAAAATCTTCAATAAAATGAACTAGACCAAACATAACTTCTTCCTCTTGTGTTTCATCCTCAATTACTATACACAACTCTTTAATAAGCTTCTCATCATCACAATCTGCTAAGTTTTCTAATACACTGTCAAATTCTTCACATTCCGATTGATTTTTTAAAAATCTACAACTATATAATCTCTTGATCTCAGATTTGCTGTCCATATAAATTTCTCCTTTTAAATGAATTGGATAATTAAATTAATATGATCATTAGTTTTCAACTTTTCTATTACATCAATATATGGCTTCCATCTCAATTGGACATTTTTAAATATTCAGCAATTTCTACTTCTCCTCTTTCAATAGCAAATTCATAAGCTCCCATATCTTTCATAGTATCTCCTGTATACTTAACAGTAATATCAATACCATTCTGAACAAGATACTTTACAACATCAAGATGCCCACCATAAATCGCTGAGAATAAAGGATTCCTATTCGGGTCACCAACATCTAATATTGCACCCTTATTAAATAAGTACTCTACAATACCAATTTCACCTTCACTAGCTGCATGTGCAATAGGCGCTGATTTTGGTACACCTTCATTACGGTTAATATCCATACCAGATTCAACAAGAAATTTTATCATATCCAGTTCACCAGCTCTAGCTGCAGCATGTAGCCACGTTCCATAAGGCGTTACAAAATCAAGCAAACTTTTATCAGTAATAATGATCTCTTTCGCTTGTTCTATATCACCTTTTTTAATGAAATCATAGATTTTTATCGCTTTTTCCTTACTTTCCATAGAATCCTCCTGCACTATTTTCATTTAGCTTAAACAGTTAGACATTGACTACGATACATTTAGCTAAGTGCTACTGAGAGAGCAGATTTAAGCATAGTATCAAAATCGCAAAAAATTTCCATCTGCTCGCCTGAAGGCTTGTCTAGTTCAACAAATTTCTTTTTGGAAACATTATAACAATACCAAGCTATATCTGAATCTCCGAAAAAAATCAGTTCATCTTCGTCTTTAATTGATTCCCATATTTCATTAGCATCAAAAAAACTATCTACCTCATTTATTGGCTTAAAATCTAAAAAACTTTGGTCAATCCCATATATTATTAATCCATTAAATTCAATTCCATTAACTGTTTGTAAAAATTCATAGTACTGCTGTGGCAGGACATCTTCACCAAATTTTTCTACTACAGATTTACGAAATTTTGATAACTCCCTTTCGTTGATAGGTAAATTGAGTTTTCGATTTCGTTTCTCTCTTATTTTGGATATATGACTAATCTTCTCTCTCCACATAACTTCACCTTCTAATAAATATTCAATCCTTTTCTAGGCTAGAATTACACAAAGTAATCCTCAATAGTACACCCCATTACAAGGATTGGTTTCAAATTCCCCATTGCTTTTGGCGTGCTATTTAAATATTTTTCGAAGCCACTCTAGCTAGTATTAACCATATAATTTATCTAGATTGATATTTTAATGAAACATATTAAAGCTATTTTCATGATCCTACACGCAAACTTTAAAGTTATTTTATAATTAAAGTATTAAATAACCTCTTTACAAATCAAATCAACTTTTTCAAAATATTGTTGTGGTTGTTTCTCACTTATTTCTTTCAAAATTTTAATAACGTCTTCTTTATTCGTAGCTTTAGCCTTCTTCAATACATTAATAAATGGAATAATAAAATCATCTGAAGCTAGAAGACTTCTATAGAATCTTTTAGCACAATATTTAGCTTGTGGCAAAACAATGCTTATCCCTTCAATCAGTTTACTTAAACCATCTTCAACTCCATTTTTTTCGATTATATAAAAAATCGATTCAATTAAATCACCAACAATCGAAGGTTCATCTATTTCATCATGAAATACACTGCACAAATCAATAATCACTTTATTATCTGCCGTTTGCAATATTTCATTTAAGATTTCCTCAAATAGCTCAATACTATCATCTTCATGATCCAGAAAACATATTCTTTTTAAAATAAATATCTTTTTTTCTAATGACATTTATTTCCCTCCATACTTTGAGTAGAGTTTATTGAAGAGTTTCAAAAAATTTATAGTTTAATAAAAGAATTAATTTCTAGAATACAAATCTATCTTTAGTTATTAATTCAAATAGGTTGGTAATTGATTTAACCATTCTTCAAAATTATCCGCTTCCTTAGTTACACAATTCTCCTCATGAAAATAAAAGTAAACTCCCGTTCGCTGGCCCTCTTTTGAATGAAGACAAAAGTAATCTCCATTACCTATACTATAAAAAGGGATTAGTTCGTTTTTCCAAAAACCTTCTTTCATTTCATAATCATAAATAAATTCAATAGTATCATTTCCGTTTGTCTTACCACTAGAAACATTTAAAATATCCCCTGGAAATACATATTCAGACATTAGTTCAATAAAGCATTTAAATTCTTTAGGAAATTGACATCCAAATTTTTTCTCTAGTTCCCTCCAATCATTATCTGAAGGGGAATCTAAATCCTCTAATTCTTTATCTAACATACTGTCTAATAAGTTTGCAATTTCATCTTTTCCCACAAACTATCCCCCCTTATACTAGAAAAAAGGCTAAATTTTATTTTAATTACCAGTATTCTCTCGATTAAAGTCAAATGCTACTGAATATGTGTTCTTTTCCATAGTATCCCCTTATCACAATTTCTCTAAGATTAAATTTACTTTTTCTAAATATAAATCTGGATCGTCCTCTCTTATCTCGAGAAGAATTCCTTTAATTATTTGCTTTGTTGAACTATTTATATTTTCTAAAACATTCATATACGATACGACTAAATCTTTTGAATGTAAAAGTGTCCGATGAATTCTTTCCACCCAGAATTCTGCATGAGGTAACATTTTAGGAATACTAATAGCTAATTTGCATAGCCCTTCCTCTACTCCGGAATGTTCAGCAATATAAAAAATCGTTTCAATAAGGTAGTCACCCGCTGATGGCTCAGCAATATGATCCTCAAAAATTATACATAGATCAGGAATTATATCATTTGTCCCTTTATTTGCTAATTCATTAAGAATACTCTCAAAAACTTCAATATTATCCCCTTCATTCTCTAGAAAACGCATTTTATATAGAACGGAAATTTCCCCTTTAAAATCTATTAACTTCTCCTCCTTTTTACAACATCGTTATTATAATTTATCACATATCTTCACATCATTATGTTCATAATACGTTCAACTAATCTATTATAATAAATTATTACTTTCTAATAACTGATACCAATCATCCTCTTTGCTTCCTACGGTTTCACTAATTCCTCCAAATTGAACAAACTTATTACCTAATTCACAATATCTTTTTCCTACATAATAATGTTGTAAGAAATTATTAAAATCACCATATGACTCAATAATAAAATTTTGATTAATTAAATCTCCATACAAACAAGAAACTTCTCCATTAATCTTATTAATAAACAATGGATATCTTTCAATTTTCCCTATACAAACCCACTTATCAGTACCACCTGGCATGTCCTCCGTATAAAATTGAATACTTTCGCGTTTTAGATGACCATATATAGTAATTACTCCACCGTTCAACAATTCATATTTTTTTATAATAAAATTATAATCTTTCAGAGGGTCTTCTTCTAATCTTTCATCAATCTTTTTTTCTGCCTCTATAATTTCACCAATAAGCAAACAAAATGGATCATTATCTAAAATATCCTTAATTAATTCTATTTTTTCTAATACTGATTTCTCCATTTTCTACTCCCACTCATTATCTATTTAACTAAGATATAACTATTGCTTTACCCCTTTTAAAGGTTATTATTTTTCACTTCCTCAAACCACTCATCAGCAATATGGCTAGCTGTTTTAACTTCATCATTCGTATATACTAAATCATACTTATATTGAGCTTTAAACTTGCCACTTTGAACATCATATATCAATTTCATCTCAGTTGGCATGTCGCGCTCATATCCTTTGCATAATTCTTCGATTTTCTCAATATCTTCACATATAATGCGCAATATCATAGACTGTCTTTCGGTAGACACATCATATCTTCCGTCTTCATCTTCCAATGCATCATTTACTTTATGACATTCTACATACTTATTGTTAATGCAATAAAAGTAACTTCCCGAAATAATACCTTCCTCACGTGAAGCATAAACGTACACTTTATCTGCTCTATCTTCAACATATTCCATGCATATAGATATCATATCAGCTTGCAATTCACTAAACCTTTCCTCAAATTCTTTCATATTACTTTTTCACTCCTTAGATTAAAATTCAAATAGCAACGTCTTGATACCCCACTTCAGTTACTTTTTCATTTAGTAAACGTATTCCTAATCCATTCTCTGTATCCCACGTACAATCGAAAGTTATCCCAATATCTCGTTCTTCATGAATATCTCCATATGGGACTACAATTCCAACTAAAGTGATCCTCTTAAGTAATTGATCAATTGTTTCGATATGCGGATAATTTTCATTAAATTCAATATCATATCCTAATTGTTGACGCTCTTGCTTGTAATAGTCTAAAATCGCTTGTAAAAAACCGTGCTGTAGTCGTTCCCAATTTTGCAATAATGAATTATAAGCAGTATATTGTCCTTCATCAAACTTACCGTCTTCTTCACCTTTCACTATCAATGCTATTTCAACTTCTTTTCGACAAAATTCAACGTTAATGTCCTTAACCCATCCATATGTATACTCAATCTCACCAAAAACTGCATCATTTATAATCATTTTTAACTCTCCCTATTTACTCCCTTGGATCCATATAGATTTCTCTATTCGTATAAAAGTTACCCTCTAATATTAACTGTTTTTTCCAGTCGTTTCTATACTCAGTATAGTACTATCAATTGCTAATTTTTCAATAAGTTTTTTCGCCTTACCGTATGGAAATCTCTCTACTAATATATAAGGAAGATTTTTTGAACCCTTTAGCAAATCAATTGCGGAAATCTCAAGCCCTAATATGTTCTTTATTCTTATTAAATCTTTCAAACCTTCACTAGGAGTTTTCACTAACACTATATTACATATATCAGACGACTTATGTATCGCTTTCTGTTCTATTTCACTTACACAACCACTATTCACCCATTTTTTAAAATCAGCGGTAATTACAGTAGCATGGTTTGGATTCATGTCCCCAGAATCAATTACTACCACCTCTTTTTCCTCTGCATGTTGAGCCATTAAAAATACATTACCCCCACCGTCATCACCAATTGAGACATACCCCCTCGCATACTCATCTACTTCCCAAACCTCGTTCCTTTCTGCAATATGCTCCGTACCATAAATAAGTAACCCACTACCGATTGAAAAGCCATTTGTACATCTCAATAATCCCTTATATACATTAGGTAATGTAACATTCATACGATTTTCTACTGCTTGGATTTCAATATCACTCGCTGCTGACTTTTCTATCAAATCTGGAATATTAAATAGATTAATCATTTAATAATTCCTCCTAAACTATCAAGATATTTAAACGTATCGCCTATCATCTCTCTATAATCGTTTCGCAATAGATTTCATGAAATTCATAAAGTATGTCGGTATGTAAGCCTTCATTTTTCATTTGGTAAGTAGACAATCATTTTCCCTTTCATGTACTCACCTTTCCATCCACAAGGCCATCCTCCCATTTTATACACCTTAAATACCTTTTCATAAAGTGAAACTTTAATCAGTGGGGGTTTTGTTCATCACCCACTGATTATCAGCCCTCACCAATCGGGCTTTTACGTGCAGTTGATTCCCTACCTAACTTCTTTGTTTTCGCTGAATTTTGAGGTGGGGGTCTTACTGCCCGTTAATGCGGGATAAAAATTATCCACTTTTCCATTTACTAAACGATTTAGTGCACGCATCTCTAGATCTCTTTCTACTTCTTCAAGAATGTTTATATGATCAATAGAAATAAATTCTAATCAAAAACAACTCTCAATCCTAAGTTTTACGATAAATAAAAAACATCCATCTTGAAATTCATCTAATTGCTCAAAAGAACATACATCAAAATTCACATACTCTCTAAGTTTTTTATGCTCTAAGTTCATAAGTTCTAAATTTCTCTTTACCTCTACTTTTTGATGATAAGAATTAAATTGTATGATTGTCATTTTTACTCCATCCCTATTATTACATTAAACTTCTAATCTTCATAAATTACCGATCCCATATACTTCAGGCTTCTACCATCCAGTTTTGCTTCTTCAACAAGTTCTTCATATTCAAAATCATATAACCTAATGACAGTATTGTATTGTTCTTCTAAATTTCCAACATAAAATTCTATAAGTTCACTTATAATTGATTCAGAATACGAAGCATTCTGTAGTAATTCAGACAAAGAAGATGTAACATGTTCATTATATGTACATTCTAATAAGTCTTGGTTTATACTCAATGAAATCTATTTGAAAGTCAGTCATAAAACGTGAAGGGATTCTGTTCCCCTCATTATCATATTTTATTTCTACATACTTTCTTAACACCATTTCGCTAGTACTACTTCCAAACCAAAGAGAAACAGCTCCTGGACTTTCCATATTAATCCTCCTTTCCAATTTTTCTATGTTCTAATGGTAATAAATCAGGCATACTGTTTCAGATATAATGTAATCAGCTTCTTAAATTCTTTTTACGCAGCTAAACATTTAACTTTTTAAAACTTTCAGATACTTAGTATTCTTCGGATTCCCAAAACATCTACCCTCTGATTTTTTATTGGCAATACTAAAAAATTCTTTTGCGGTTTCTAAATCACCTAATTCAAAAGAAACTTTTCCTGCAATAAATTCCTTATCACCGGAATCTATACGTGCAAATCCAGTTAAAAATATTTTATCTGCCCACTCCTTTGCTTTTTTTAAATCATTTACCATAAAACAAGTGGAAATAATATCCTTAACTAAATGGTAACTCTCTTCACAATAAATACCTTTAGGGTCAGGAATTATATCCCATGCCTCTTCTAATAACACAATAGAGTCATTATAGTTACCATTATTGAATTCTTCATTGCTTTTTTCTAAAAGACTTTCGAATTCTTCTTTCATATGTGATTGTAAAATAGCCATATTTACCCTCCTCAAATCATATCCTTAATCAATTCAAAATACTTATCATCCTCATTAAAAAAGAGTTTATAGCCTTCTAAAATATATGCTCTTAGCAAATACTCTCTAGCTTTATCAAGCTCCCCGCACTCGAATAAACTCTCTCCAAGTCTCAGTAAAATAAATGGATTTGAAATACCATCCGGACAGTTTCGTGCATTATATAAATTACTTTTCGCTTTCTCATACTCACGATTTAAAAAATAAGTATCTCCTAATGCTGTATAAATCCATGTACTTGTTTCCCAATCGGTCTTCGGTAACGGAACCAAATCCAGAGCAGCGATATAGCTCTCTATTGCTTTATCATCTTTTCCTTTTTCAACAAAAGCATCTCCTTCGTTACATAATCTCACAATTCGGTCATACACTTGATCGTTAAGTTCCAATATAAATCCTCCCAATAATTATTTATTTGGTGGCAAGTAATTTTCATCGATTGTTAATATTCGAACATTTTTATTGTACCTTTTTAAATAAGTAAGTTTTTGATCCATCTACTATCCATCTCCCATTTTTCATTGTTTATTAAAGTCGTTAATCTGTTTTTGTATCTTTCTTTCAAGTTCTTTTTCTTTAACCAGCATTTATTTGAGCTAACCGATTCTGCTTTATTTAGATTTTTATACGTTCCTATGTCACCTTCTCTTGGTAACAGTTTTTTGAAGCTACTTTTTTTACAATATTACCTGTTCCCTTAGCAACACACCTTTCCAAGTTCGAGGTTCTACTCTGCATACTGAATACCCTCCTGACAGGCCACAAGAACTTCTTTTTACACTTTCATTAATTCATACTTCTCCCCCTTTAATGAAGAGTTATTATCACAATATTTCGCTAGTTTATTTTTAATTATATAATACTACCAATATATATTAGACTTAATTCATAAAAATAATTAAATGTATAAAAAAGCACTTGTTGCCTCAAATAGACAATCAAGTGCTTTAAGTTTCATCTGTTTTTAAGCAGCATAAATTTGTAAGTTTTGTAGTAACAGTATGACACCGTTTATATGTGGTAACAACTACTACGTTAAAACTTACGAGTTTGTACGAGTTCGTTAGTTTAGTATACATTCCGTGTGTTTATATTCATCACTCAGTAAAATGTCATCTCGCCAAAGCTCGTACTTCTTTTTCTTTTCTATCATTGTACATAGTACTCCATGATGGTACAACCATCATGGAGTTTATTCTTCAAAATAGCCATTTCTTTTTCTACCCACTTCTCATATATGCTTATGCATGTTTACGTTAAACCACTATAAACTTTTATCATATATGGTATTGCACTCAATTTTTTGTATCTTCAAGATTTTTAAGATGCTTTTCTAAGTATTTTTTCCCTGAATTACTTTTAGGCATAAGACCAAGATGTTCATATTCCCAAATAATCATTCTCTCGTGGGAATTTTCATCTGAAAGGTCATCATAATTAAAGTCAATATTAAACTTTCCTGTATTATCAAAAATCATAGTGAAATTTGTCCAAGCTTCTTGATCATTATCAATAAACTCTTTCTTCATTCTCTTAATACAATCTAACAAACGATGCCACTTCTTAAAATATTCTTCTTCTGGGACATTAAAGAGTTCAACAATACTATGACTGTAAATAGGAGTACTATTCTCTTCAGGATAGTAATAAAAATATGACTCTTGAGCACCTTCCCCAACCTCACCATACAGGTAAACCTTAAACCACTTCTCTGGAATTGTATCAATTACAACCTCTGCTATTTCATTGTATAACTTGCTTAATTTTTCATCATTCATCTAGTTTTCCTCCTGGTACATTATCAAAATTCTTCAATCTCCATCTATCTTCATCACCAATTTTATATCTAATAACAAAACTGTCTGGACGTTTTGAATTCCCGCTATAATTCGGCGTTATTTTCACCCTAACTTTATCACCATCATTAAGAGCATTAGCCCATTCATTCTCTAGTTTTTTCCATTCTCCTCTGTTTAAGTTACTATTCATTGGAACTAAATTATCCATATTACCAGAGCCTTTAAATATAGTTGCAATTAAATGTCCGCCGTCATCATCATCCAAACGATCATTCCCACCTACCACTCTCTGAGCGTAGTTATTCCGCTTACCATCACCTAATTGAAGGCTACCCTCGCAACTTGCAACACACCCTTGACTATCTGTTGTATATGTATATCCTTCTTTACTTGTTCAACATTTGGCTTTAATATCTTTTTACGTTTTTCCCTAGCATATTGTTCTCCATAGTTTACTTTTACAGGCCCTTCACCCGTACCCTTAACCCCACCACTCTCCAAATTCGAGACCCTACTCTGAATACTCGCCTTTGAGGCATCATGGGCTTCTTGGAATTTTCCGCTATAGTTCGTTCCAGTTCTAACGACACTTCCATCTGGCAGTATTTCTACACTTTTAACGAATGGGGATACGGAGTCCGCACCTTTCGCTAATGTATTTTCAATTATATAATACCAGTAATTTGGGTTAGCCTTAATTCACAAAAATAATTTTTATAGATTTATAGCATGCCTACCTATTAAAAAAGCACTTATTGCCTTTCGTAGACAATCAAGTGCTTTAAATTCATCTGTTTTTAAGCAGCATAAATTTATAAGTATTTTAGTAAAAGTATGACACCTTATATGTATCGTGACAAGTACATTAAAACTTACGAGCTTGTACGAGTTCATTAGTTTCAGGTTCATTTTAAGTGGTATATATTCGTAGCCAAATAAAACCTCATCTCACCTAAGCTCGTACTTTGTTTTCTGTTCTTTCATTGCACTCCATGATGATACAACCATCATTAGTCTGTACTTTTTAACAGCCCATTTTAAATAGCGACATCTTGATAACCTACTTCATCTACCCTTTCATTTATAAGACGAATTCCTAAACCATTTTCCTCATCCCATGAACAATCAAACGAGATCCCTACATCACGTCCATCACGAAGGAAATCATACGGAACAGAAATACCTACTAATGTTATATGTTCTATTAATTGATCAACTGTTTCAATTAATGGATAATCTTCATTAAATGCAACATCATAACCAAGCTCATGCCTTTTTTGTTTATAATAATTTAAAATTGGTTGTAATATGTTATGTTGGATTTTCTCCCAATTATCCATTAATGAATTGTATGCCACATATTGACCTTCATCAAATTTACCATCATCTTCTCCTCCAATTAATAATGCTATCTCCGTGTCCTTTCCTAAAAACTTTATGGTTCTGCATCCTACCCATGTATACTGATAATCAAGTTCTCCAAAAATTTTATCATTTATTGTCATTTTATAATCTCCTTATTATTTATTTGCAAATCCTCCAGGTTCAAAAGCTCCTGCGTTTATTTCACCAACTCCACCAAGGTGTCCAAATTTGGCGTTTATTTCTGTTGGCACAAGTTGTATAGTAACTCCATCATTTAACTCATGCCATGTTAATTTATTTTTCACTCGGTATTTTTCTATATCTTTTGTCGTAATTCCACCAGCTTCCATTCCAAATTGGTTTGCCAATTCTGGTGAATTATTAAGCTGAGCTGCTAACCTTTCATTTGCTTGCTTAAAATTATAATCTCTAGCAGTATTTCCTTTAGCCCCTTTTCCACCTAGCATATAATCGATTTCCAACTGTGCCTTTGCTACTGGTGAAAAATCAGGAACTCCATTTTTATACTCAATTCCATTAATACCAGCTTCATTTAAGATTTTCTGTAACGTAGGATCTGGTGGTGGTTTTAGGGTACATAAAGACTCACCTCTAACCCCTTCAAAAACGACATTTGAATTCGTTTCTGCGAGTGTTTGCTTAAATCTCGATTCATATGTACTGGCAAATTCCTCTTGCTTGAAGGCTGGTGGAACTTCAGCCTCTCTATTACCCGTACCCTTAGCAAGTTGATAAGCGTCATCCTTAGCTGCCGTACTTGCCTTTAAAAACTTTCCAGCTACTTCTCCAACAGTTGAAGATTCTACATAAGGAATCTTCACTCCTATTCCAGTATCCACCGTCCTAACTGCTACTGGAATAGGAGTATTTTTCATAGCATCTAGTGCATTTTTTAAATTCTTATTTTCCTTAAGCGATTGTACCACATTATTTCTACGCTAAAACGCAAAAAAGCACTCGTTGCCTTTAATTGACAATCAAGTGCTTTAAGTTCATATGTTTTTAAGTAGCATAAATTTGTAAGTTTTGTAGTAACAATATATCTATTTTGTTTTCTGTCCACTTCAAATATATTTTGCTATAGATTTATCAGTATTTATGTTTTTATAGCTGTACAGTAAAATACACTTAAAACAAGCATAATTGTATAAACTACCCCTTTAAAGCTAATATTTCTTCTCTATTATAGTCAATCATTGCTAAAAAGTACTCGTCAAAGTTCTCAAATCTATCTATTTCTTCGCCCGCAAACCAAATAATCTCTCCTGGTCTAGAAGAAGAAGGTAGACATAAAACAAATAAATCCCTATCAAATTTCGAAACTGCAATTGGTAGTAGCTCATGTCTTAAAACACCACTACCCTCTAAAACAACATCATCTATAGCTTTTAATAGCATCTGAGCATAATCCATTATAGAAGATTCCTTTAATTGCTCCGTACCAAATAAATCCACCGTTTGATAAAAACCTGCCCAACCATTGGCATATTGAAAAAAATCTCGATACATTGAATCAAGTTTATATCCCAATTCTTGTTCAATAGTGCAAATAGATTTTTCATTTGCTCCCACCTCTGGAAAATGGTGTGGCCATATTTTTTCTACATCTTGTTTCATTAGCTCCTGCTTCACTAAAATCATTGTAGCTATCTTATCTTTCCAATTATTCACCGTCTACTCCTCCTCTACAAACTTAAATTTTGTAGGTTTATAACCAATTGGATATTTATTAGCCTGTCCACCTATGCTCATATTAACTTCTGGGTCAAGGTCTAACCAACTATGAGGATCCGGTTTCCCCATCCAAGTTGTATCGGGAACATGACCAACATGTCCCTTGTATGCTTCTCCATTATCGGTAGCACGCTTGCCTTCTAGTCTTGCCGCACGTGAAGCTTCTTGTCTTAATTTACCTTTAGTTGATACTCTTCCTGTTGGTGATAAAGCACCCGCTTCTAAAGCTTTATCACCAACATAAGCCTTAACTTGTGCTATCTGTTCATCTGTCGCTCCTGGTGGTGCTTTGACTTCAACAGGTCCCCCAGTTTTACCCGTACCTTAGCCACACTACCTTCCTTACTAACTCCTGAACCACCACTACCCTTAGCAAGTTGATAAGCATCATCCTTAGCTGCCGTACTTGCCTTTGAAAACTTTCCGGCTACTTCTCCAACAGTTGAAGATTCTATATAAGGAAGCTTCATTCCTATTCCAGTATCCACCGTCCTAACTTCTACTGGAATAGGAGTATTTTTCATAGCATCTAGTGTATTTTTTAAAGCCTTATTTTCCTTAAGCAATTGTACCACATTATTTCTACGTTAAAACGCAAAAAAGCACTTGTTTCCTTTATTTTACAATCAAGTACTTTAGTTCATATGTTTTTAAGTAGCATAAATTTGTAAGTTTTATAGTAACAATATGACACTTTTTATACTTCATAACAAATACTACATTAAAACTTACGAGTTTGTACGAGTTCGTTAGTTTCATAAACATTCCATGTGTTTATATTCATCTCCCAGTAAAATGTCATCTCGCCTAGGCTCGTACTTTTTTTCTATTCTATCATTGCACATAGTACTCCATGATGGTATTACCTTCATGAAGTACGTATTTTCAAATACCTTATTATTTTTAAGTCAAATGCAAATATACTTCAGTATTCGTTTCTGTATATGTGCTTATGCACATTTAATTTTAACATCACAAGCTTAGTCGTTCTCATAAATAAAAACAGTTAGTTTTATTTTCCTCTCTCTTCAATGTCCTGTATTATTACCTAATCAATACCATCTTCCAACTCATTTTCAAGTTCTTCTAACAACTTAAACCCTTCTTGTTCAATACCAGCATCATATCCATAAACTTCAAAATATCTTTTCTTATATTTTGTATACCAATAATATTTACTGTACAATATGGTATTTTTATCTTCTTTTCCCACTAAATCTATTACATTATTAGTAAAGAACTCATAATAACTTAAAAATCTCTTTAATTTTTCATCACTAATATCCTTTCTAACGACTAAGTTATCTTTTTCTAGTTCAATCATTTTCTTCAATTCTAATTCACTTATTATTTTCATAGTGCTACCCCTTTCTATTCTGGATAATACTTCACTTCTATATCAATATCCATTTTCTTAAATAACCTTTTTAGTTGTTCTACAGCTTTTTCTTCAGATACTAACCATTCAACTTTATATTCCGCTACTTTAGCAGCATCAATCTGTCTTAATGCTTCTTGAATCACCTTATCTTGTGCAAACTTAGGCATTTCTTCTACATGATAAAATGATTTCTGTTTAATTATTAATTTACCATCTTGAACTACATCTCCAACTAAATTTTCAAATTGTACAAATCCACCCTTAGGATGTGGTAAATAGAAACTTCCATCACTTGGGTTTATCTTTAACTCAAATTCATCAACTCTTGGATTTTTTTTGAGGTATTCTTTTTCCCCAATATCCCTTCCCATATGGCCTTGCTTCTATATCATTGATTCCCCATTTTATTTTAGTTGTGTACTTAGAATTACTCGTACCCTTAACCCCACCACTCTCCAAATTCGAGATCCTACTCTGAATACTCGCCTTTGAGGCATCATGGGCTTCTTGGAATTTCCCGCTATAGTTCGTTCCAGTTCTAACGACACTTCCATTTGGCAGTATTTCTACACCTTTAACGAATGGGGATACGGAGTCCGCACCTTTTGCTAATGTATTTTCAATTATATAATAATAGTAATTTTCATTAGCCTGAATTCATAAAAAATAATTTCTAAAAATTTATAGCATGCTTACCTATTAAAAAAGCACTTGTTGCCTTTCGTAGACAATCAAGTGCTTTAAATTCATCTGTTTTTAAGCAGCATAAATTTGTAAGTTTTGTAGTAACAGTATGACACCTTTTAGATGGTAACAAGTAATACATTAATACTTACGAGGTCATTATTATTATGTCCTTTCCATGTCTTTTCAATAAAATATCATCTCACCTAATTCTCACGCTTTTCTTTCTAATACAGTTGTAAAAATAAAAAATTCAATAGCCACTACGTTCTCCTAACGTTGCCATTGAATTCCTTTACTAAGCATGTACCTTTGTCAACGTGCAAGTAACCAACAAAATAGGCACATTTCTCAATTTATTTTCTATCTTTATTTTCTATCTCTATTATCACCCCTCCCAAATCCAAAACATTTTTATTATTTCGAATTCAGGAGGTGGAAAGTTTAAATGCATTTGTAGTAACACATGGTGTTATTAAAATTGTACGTGGCCAAAAATAGCACATTCTAGGTGGTTATGCAATCTTGATATTAACTTATAAAAAAATCTTGATCGGATTCAAGGGTGAAGGCATACAACCTTAGGCCTATCTATAATATTTGATACACCTTTCTTGAAAAGGAATTCTATCATCAAGCAACACCTCTTCTTGCAGGATTTTTGTTATATTCTCTATTTTCCCAATGAATAATGCATAAAAGTCGCCCGAATTTGGATATAAAAACAGACCAAATCCCTTTGGTGACAGTATTTTGTTGGCCATCTTGATCTTATCGGGTAAAAATTCATAATTAAATGCTTCTAATCTCTCAAGTTCTTCTTGTGTTGCTAATTCAATTTGGTGGGCAAATTCGTAATCAAGAATAAAATTGACAATTTCTTGGTATTGCTCACCTTTATAGTCAACGTATAAAAACTGTTTCGTTGTCAATCCATATTTTAATAGGTCTTCATGTAAGTCATAACTTCCTTGTTCCTTCAAAAATGTTTCCAAATCCTTGCTATCAGGAAATATAATCTGCGCTATCCCTTGATCAGGCATCTTAGCTTCCTCCCTTTTATTGAAATAATTCTCCATGCTTGTTAGGAATATATTCCGGATAGTTTTCACGATAAAATTGATCAATCATCTGAAGTACGGGATCCCATTCAGGATATGACTCATGTTCCCCAAATACCATTCTAGCTTCTGAAGTATTCATCAGAAAATTATCGATTTGAGTAGGTACTGGCAACCCTAGTTGTTTCCTTACATGGATTAAAAATAATATTTCAAAAGGATAAAATCCGTATCTGAAATCACCAAATTCACCTAGCTGTCCGATTTCAGAAGCTAACGCAGAATGATACTGAGACATTATCGAAATTAGATATTCTATTTCTTCTAAGTCACGAGTCGACCAACGTCCTAACACTTCATCATATATATTTAGGT
Organism: Bacillus sp. LH1; assembly: GCF_057924895.1. NCBI lineage: Bacteria > Bacillati > Bacillota > Bacilli > Caryophanales > Bacillaceae > Bacillus > Bacillus sp. LH1. The sequence goes on from NZ_CM175007.1 coordinate 3,204,845, forward strand.
CTTCAGGGATTAAATCGCATCGCAGTTCAGCTTCTTTAAACTTATTTTTCACGACTAGATGCAATTTTTCATTTGTCCCCATGATGGTTTTATTTCTATACTGCGAGTATAGCTCTAGCAAAAACCAAATATGTCTATTCTCTTCATTAGCATCTATTAAATGTCCACCGAAGTGATGAACCATAAAATCATATAATATATTTTCTTCTTTCTCCCATCCATACATTGCAAAATGAACTAATGTGAGGACGACTTCTCTAAACGTATACCCCAAAATCATCTTTGGATATCTGATTTTATAAAGATCTTGTCCCATGCACTGGTAAAATAAGACTTTCTGCATGTTCTTTAATCCTTCTACATTGTTTCCACCGCTTATCAATACATCGTTTTTCCATAGTGACAAGTGATATGAGAAAATTTTGCTTAAATTTATTAGTAGGATGTGATCTTTCTCTGTTTCATTTTGCTCAACGATTTTCTCAATCTTTCTTCTACTGACATTATATTTATCTTTCACATCTTCAAATTTGATTCCATCCACAAAATTTTTGCTATATTTTTTAAAAGCCATTTCTAACTTTTTTTGGTTTATCATTGTATCCTCCCTATGAATTAATCTATTTCCTTCCATTCCTTTACCTGTAACTCATCAACGCCGAATCCAATATCAGTGATCTTTATATCTGTTTCAACTCTAATAAAATCGAATTGTAGATCCGGACGCTCCTCCATCAGATTCTCTAAGTTATCTCTAAAATTAGCATACCTAGGATCATCGCTGTTAACCATGTCTTGAAAATAAGTATCTCCACCCTTTTTCTGTTTATCCGAGTAACTAAAACTAGCGGAATCTGATGCCTTTGATTCAATAATAGTTAACTTTGGCGGCGGCCCTTTCGATAGGAATGCTGCATCTATACCATTTCTCCCCACTTGGAACAGATCGGAAACATCTTTACCTAAATCACCTTTATCCTGAGAAAAATTTTTAGAATTATCGATTTTTCTTTCATACTCCTTTGCAACCTTCAAGTCATAATGATCACTAATAACATCTTTTGTATCCAACTTGTTGGCCAATTTATTTTTTTCTCGCGTTAATCTTTTGACTTCTTTGTCATTTCCCTCTATTTTCAATCTATTTATTTCTTTATCTAACTCTTTAATTTCTTTTGAGATATTGTCTGAAATGTTACTGCCATAACCAACTTTCCCCGTACCCTTAACCCCATCACTCTCCAAATTCGAGATCCTACTCTGAATACTCGCTTTTTAGGCATCATGGGCTTCTTGGAATTTCCCGCTATAGTTCGTTCCAGTTCTAGCGACACTTCCATCTGGCAGTATTTCTACACCTTTAACGAATAGGGATACGGAGTCCATGTGCAGTGATAATCAAGTTGTTTAATTTTGTGTCTAGAAATGCAATACCCTTCTGCCTGTTAATTTGGTACGAGGTTATTAAAGTTGTTTAAAAATAAGTTTTATTTGTTGCACTTTTTCATTTAAGTGAATAATAAAAGTGTTTAATTTCTGGATAGCTAATAATTAATAATCACCCCTTTAATATTCAATCCCAAACATTAAAAATTACTTCACCGATATTTTCTGATCGCCAATATTTAGCATCTTTTAATTCTTCTTCTGTTAAGTTGTGTTCCCTAGGTATAAAAGGCTTTTCTAAATAAGCTTTCGACAAAACTTGATAGTACGCTTCAAATTCACTTTCTAATATGGGCATATCAATAAAACTAAAAATAATTTTTCCTTCTACATTTTTATCCGCAAAAGCTAAGAAAGGATAAAACTCATGCAATAAAATAATAAATTCCTTATCGTCTATTATCACTATCACTTCAAAAAAATTTTTGGGATAGTGTGGTTGTATCCATTCTACTATTTTGAATTTACATGTCCTCAATACATCATAAAATATTCTCTTTGTTTCATTTTCATTATGGGAATTTAAATGTATTGCTTTCAAACCTGTAATATGTGGCGGTATTTTCACTCCCAAAACCTCATTCCCTTTTATTAACTAACCACAGATATCGAAACATTATTCCTTTTATTATACGAGAAACTCAAAAGATGGTATTAAATTTCAATTCTGTACGATTTTTTAAACAACTTTATTATTCGTGGTCAGTCCACACCTTTGGCTAATATATTTTCAATTATATAATAATAGTGATTTTCATTAGCCTGAATTCATAAAAAATATTTTCTAAAAATTTATAGCATGCCTATCTAATAAAAAAGCACTTGTTGCCTTTCGTAGACAATCAAGTGCTTTAAGTTCATATGTTTTTAAGTAGCATAAATTTGTAAGATTTATAAGATCTGTAAGTTTTGTATTAACAGTACGACACCTTTTACATGCCATGACAACTACTAAGTTAAAATTGACGAGTTTGTACGGGTTCTTAGTTTAATATACTTTCCATGTGATTATGTTCATCACCCAGTAAAATGTCATCTCACCTAAGCTCGTACTTCGTTTTTTCGACGTACAATGAATTAGAGAATCTATTCAAAGTTGTATAAACTCTACCTACTAAATTAGGATTTTTTTGTTTATATAAAAACTTTGCAACAGAACCTTTAAACTAAACTTCAAATCCAATTACTATCCATTCATCAACAATGTCCCAAAAATTCATATTATATCTAGGCTCTTTATTCGTCCACCATAAAGTCGCATTATCATTATTAGAATTCTTATAATCTACTGCAACATAACCACCCATACCACTTTTAAAGAAACCAAAAGTAGTTTGTAAATCAATTTGTAAAGGTTCTTCTAACTCCTCAATAATACCCCATTCATCATCATCAAAAAAAGTTACATTTTCTAAAGGAACTAACCCCATAGATTGACTCGCATAAAAATAGAAACCATTATGAACAGTTCGATAAAAATTTCGTATTGTTGAAGGAATCTTATCCCAAGATTTTTCTAATTCTTCATTATTAAACTCATCTTTGGGATTTCCCCCCTCATAATATAGAATTTCCCCATTATCTGTTTTAATAGTGTATAAAATTGAATATCTACCATTTGTGTTCATAAGCTCTACTTCTTCAAGGTGCCTAGACAAATAAGAAATAGTGTTTCTTAATTCCACTCCTACTTGCTCTTTCCATATCGATAAAATACTCTCAACTCTCTTGTCTACGTTTTCTTCTTGAAACAATTCACACCATGAATTTGGTATTTTCTCACAATCAAGTTTATTAATCCCATGGCATGATATAAGTTGTGCATTTCTTTTATATTTTCTTAAAAAACCAAGTTTTTGTTCCATAATGCTATGTCATCTCCTTTATTTATCTATATCCTTTTTTATTTCCTTTCAACAAAATCATCAATTTGTTTTTGTAAATTCATTTCTAATTCTTTTTCCTTCTTTATCATCTCTTCTCTAAACTTAGGATTAACTTCAATTTTTTCTTTCTTATAAATTGTCCAATCAGAATAAGATTTAGCCCCCTTAGATTTATTGGCTGCTTCACTTAAACCTAAAAAATTCTCTTCATTATTTAAAACCTTAAGTTGTTGTTCTTTTGTTAGTTTATCAAAATTCTCCATCTTTGCTATATTTTTCATTGATACGATATGATCAGCTTGAAGTCTATCTGTAATATACTTACCAGGTATAGCAGGGTCAGGCGTTCCATCTCTTAATTCATCATATAATTCCTTTGAGATTCTTCTTTCCCCGTATCGAGGCTGTGTTCCAATATCACCCGTACCCTTATTTAAAACCAAAAGCGATAATTGTGTTACCAATTATCGCTTACTAAGTCAAACCATTTTATGTACTATAAAGTAACAATTATTTTATTATCTACGATAGTTCTAAAATTGGTGTAATTTCTCATCATATTATTACCATATGCACTAACTGCTTCATTACCACACACCATACTTTCATAGTTACCTTTAAATTCTTTTTTTATTGACTCTTCCAAACTGTCATAGTATCTTTTGATAGCTTCCTCTGCCAATTCACGCGACCCGTGCGTTAATATAAAATTAATATCTACCATATAACCCTTTTGAGGATAAAAACCCCTTTCAACAACCTCTTTTACAAAGTTGTTCAAATCATTCGTACACCTTTCTACAATTGGCATAAATACACTATTTAACCAATTAGTGAATTCGTTAACTGTCCTCTCCCACTCTTCCTCATTTGCTATGTTCCAATATAACTGACCGCTTGGTACATTGCACTGACGTGTATTAATATGAAATATTTTATCTTTAGATTTTAAAGGAAGAATTGCGCATTCACCATAAAATACTACATTTTTATCAGATATATTATTCCAACTTGTATAAAAGAGTACCTTATAAATGAAATTTTTATCTTTTTTCCTCATCCAATGACCAGACTTCGAATATTTCCAGCCATTATCTAAATACTTTTCAGATATTAGATTACATACGCATTCAAATGCTTTATTAGCTTTCACATTACCCCTCCAATAATTCCATGCAATTTCCAATTATTTTATATTTACATCATTTAATACAGTTCCAACTAATTCTCCATATGAAAAATCAACTTCATCAAAACAAGTTTCAAAGCAACTACTTATATTTACCTTTGCATATTTCATATTGGCTTTTGAGAAATTAGCTTCACCAAATCTACAATCTGCAATATGTATTTCCTCTAAATTACAGCTCCTGAAATCAGCCAACTCAAAATCACAATCAAAAAAAGATGCTCTCATTAGTGAAGAAGCTCTTAAATGGACTTGTTTTGCCATGATACCCTCTGCCATCACCTCTGACAAATCTGAAAAAGTAAGATCTAAATCACTCATATCTAGTCTATCTATAACCTCATCATTGTATTGAGATCTATTTAATATTTCCATGACTCTTATTCTATCATTACCATTCTCATTCATTATTACGATCTCCTTTCATTTAGCTTTTCAGATAGTCCTTCCAAGCAATATTTGGAGAATAAGTTACACCCATTTGATCTTCATCAAAACTTGGTATAGCCATTACTTGTGCTGGTTCCAAATACTTCATTACTTGTAGCCAATTATCAAGTAATGTATCACTATCACTCCCTAATGGATTATTTAAAATATCAATACAAAGCCCACCCCAATCTAGCTCAGATACCACAGCTGGACTATTTTGTAATAATTCCTTATCAAACATTTCTAAAATATGACCACTAAAGTATGTTCTAGCGCCTATCCCTAAGGGACCGTTAGGAAGAAACCTAACCGGTATTGGCTGGGAAGATATTTCCATCCACATCTGTAAACGTTCACGGTCGGTATTCCACGGATATGATAAAGGCCAAAAAATTTGAGTTACTCCGTAACTTGGTTTCGCAGCTTCTGCGATTTGATCAGATAACTCAAAAAAAGCAGACCATAATTTTTTAGGTATTGATTTATGAAACTCAAACTCTAAAAATGAACGATGGCTCCAGTTAACTTGAAAACGTCCTGTGTAGTTCACAGATTTATCACGATACAGGTAAACTTCTGATACTATACGCTCTGAAACTACTTTTTCCAGGATTTCCTGACGATTATATTCTACTCGTACCATTTCACTGTTACCCCAATGAGTAGGAGCAAATTTTTCATTTGACTCAAACACATCCAAAAGACGACCTAATACTTCTTCTTCGTTAAAAGATACTGTAGGATACATTGTAATTGAGAAAAAATCAGGTTTCATGTATATCCTCCTTAATACTAAAAAATATAGTCACATAATAATTTTTATTCATAGTTTTTTCCATCGACCTCCACCAGGTAAACGTGAATTGCCCTCCCATTTATGAGTCACTTTTCCACTACTTGGGTCAGTATAGTAAATCCCACTCTTTTCTCCTAAAGGCCCACTTGGTCTTGGTTTAGGAGGAATCCCATTCAAATCAGGTTTATCACTTGATATTATCACAATATGATTTCCACTTTTATCTTCGAGCATCTCTCTTTCAGCTCGCATTTGGCTGTCATTATGAATAACGTGTTCTTTGTCACTTATTTTGTGTTTGTGATCATGAACTAAATCGATTTCATCCTTAGCATTACGACCTATACTATCTGGACGCGTAAGATGCCCTTCACTGGATGTATACGTAACAACCTTGCCAGAGTTATTGTCCTCTAATGTACGATTTAGGTGTTCTCCCAAAGCTTTTCTTCCTTTTATTTCTTCTTCTCTTCCACGCTCTTGACTTTTCTTTAAATTTTCACGCTTAACATCCCACTCTTTACGTTCTAAAGGCTCTTTTGTTTCTTCACAATGACGATTATACCTAATGTTATCTGCTTCCTTATAATCCCCCCGTGCTTTGGCTTCATCTATTTTTATTCGATAGTATTTTTCTCTTTCCGGGGTTAGTTTAATTTTGTTTGGGTTTGCGTTACTACCACCACTACCCTTAGCAAGTTGATAAGCGTCATCCTTAGCTGTCGTACTTGCCTTTGAAAACTTTCCAGCTACTTCTCCAACAGTTGAAGATTCTATATAAGGAAGCTTCATTCCTATTCCAGTATCCACCGTCCTAACTGCTACTGGAATAAGAGTATTTTTCATAGCATCTAGTGCATTCTTTAAAGTCTTATTTTCCTTAAGCGATTGTACCACATTATTTCTACGCTAAAACACAAAAAAGCACTTGTTGCCTCAAATAGACAATCAAGTGCTTTAAGTTCATATGTTTTTAAGTAGCATAAATTTGTAAGATTTATAAGATCTGTAAGTTTTGTATTAACAGTACGACACCTTTTACATGCCATGACAACTACTACGTTAAAACTTACGAGTTTGTACAAGTTCGTTAGTTTAATGTACATTCCATGTGTTTATATTCACCGCCATATAAAATGTCATTTCGCCTAAGCTCGTACTTCGTTTTCTATTCTATCATTGCACACAGTACTCCATGATGGTACAACCATCATGGAGTATCTATTTTCAAACACCCTATTATTTTTTCTATCCACTTCACATAAACTTTATTTTTCATTCATCATTATATTTTTTAATCGTGTAATTTACTTAAAAAATCAGTAAATGTATCTGCAATGTAAAATACATTTTCTCTTGCACGTTCTTCCACTTGTTCTTCTGTTAATCCTTCTTCTCGCATCAACATTTCTTTTTCACCAGCATTTTCATGTTCCCAAAATACCACAACAGGGTTATTTTTGTCATTTTTATAGTCAAAACATATTAAATTTCCCGCTGGGTCAAAAGCAAAAGGAACTAATTCTGCCGGTAGTGTATCCTTGTAATCATCAAATACTTCTATAATATTTTCATCATCATCCATATCGTAACTTAATAACGTTCCAAAAACCTTTCTTTTCCCTTCAACTTCAAACACCTCTGGACTAACATGCGCTCCATTATTCTTCATCACACATTCTATATAATCTAAAGGAAAATTAATGTTCAATTCCTGTTCAACATTCTTTACATCTTCTCGTATAATAGGTTCATCTGGTGATCTCCATTGTACCTTACTCATCTGATTCCATCCCCCCATAATGCATTTCCACCTAAATGGTTAACTTTATGCGTTTTAGACACTACTAACTGCATTTTACCAGGTACTTGATGATGATGCCAAGTCAATCCTTTTATTCTAGCTTCCTCATTATAAATATCCCGGAGCTGTTTCTCTGTAAAGATTTCCTTTGGTATATCTCCCTTCTCTATTGCTTCTTTTAATGCCTTTGTACAGAACTTAAACTGTTTATCATCAGATGCTATAAACATCCCTTTATCCAACTTTGTTTGAAACTTAACAGCATCTCCTTTAAAAATAGGAAATCCTAGTACATCGTAGTCTACACCTTTCACATGTGTACCTCCCGCTAATGATTTATTTAAAATATTATTTTTAGGTGAGGCATTCAAATATTCATCAACATAACCTACCACTTCTTTAAACTCTTCAACACTATCATACCCAAATTCTTTGATGGTAGTATCATCTACTTGTTTTAAGAAATCTTCAACACTATCATATCCCTTAGGAACAATTGATCTATTAATCAAGTTCCCGTCTTTATCGTAATTATTTTTAATTACTTCGTCAATTTCAGATCTATGAACAGCGTTACCCGTACCCTTAACCCCACCACTCTCCAAATTCGAGATCTTACTCTGAATACTCGCCTTTGAGGCATCATGGGCTTCTTGGAATTTCCCGCTATAATTCGTTCCAGATCTAACGACACTTCCATCTGGCAGTATTTCTACACCTTTAAAGAATGGGGATACGGAGTCCGCACCTTTTGCTAATGTATTTTCAATTATATAATAATAGTAATTTTCATTAGCCTGAATTCATAAAAAATAATTTCTAAAAATTTATAGCATGTCTATCTATTAAAAAAGCACTTGTTGCCTTTCGTAGACAATCAAGTGCTTTAAATTTATATGTTTTTAAGTAGTATTTAATTTGTAAGTTTTTTAGTAACAGTTCGACAGCCTTTACATGTTGTGACAAATACTAGGTAAAACTTACAAGTTTATATAAATGCATTCTACTTATATTTATTGCTTAATAAATATAGAATACACTATTTTATCCTTCCATTAACTTCTTCCTCATTTTATGTGTTTCTAAATCTGCTAATCTAACAGGAATAGGTAAACGACTTTCATTATTAATACAGTTCATAACAATTTCAGTACTTGTATCTAAATCAATCCAGTTCCCACAAGAAACAAAAATAGGTTTAACATTTTTGGTCGTTCTTAAAGTTCGACCATAGACTTCATTATTTATTACAATATCAGTGTAAGACCCTTTTAGATTCTCTGGCATAATAAAATCTACATCTCGAATTTTAAGATAACTTTTTGCTACACCAATAGTTGGTTTATTTAGAAGAAAGGAAGCATGAGTAGCAATACCCATGTGACGATAATGTAAATATCCATTACCATCAAAAATATATATATCTGGTTGCTTTGTTAGCTTTTTAACTGCCTCTATTATTAAAGGTAACTCTCTAAATGCAAGGAAACCTGGAATATAAGGGATTGGTATTTCTCCATAACTGTATACTTTTTCGACAACTTCCTTTGTACCATAATCAATGATTACAATACAACATGTACCATACTTAGTTTTATTCACATCCCAATAAGCCAAATCTACCCCTGCGATAAATTGTATCTCTTCTATTTGAAAATTATTTTCTAATTTAATTCTAGGTGATAATTCACTTTGGATTTTTGAAAACTCTTGTATTAATTTCTTTTCATCAAAATTATTCATTATCATCACAATCAGATAATCGGGTAATTAGTCTTAATTCCTCTTTTGTTGGAGCAACTTTTTGCCTAATTATATTCCCTTGTTTATCCCATTCAGTATATTTTAAACAAACGCCAAACTTAAACGTTCCTTCATATTTGAGTTCTTCGCTTTCATACCAAATTTTTCTTATACCTCTTGTTTGTCCTTTTATCATGTAATCTATAGATTTAACTTTCCCATTATGGTGAAATTTAACATAATTACCTTCTTTAAAACCATTCTTATAATAACAGTAATACGCTAGATTCCCATTTTCATATAACTCATAAGCTAATCCAGTAAAAGGTTTTCCACCTTCATCTTCTGGGTTATCCAGCACTTCATCGCTGTAAGAGGTAAACCATAGTTCCTCATCAAAATCTATACCCTGTTCTAATACATATTCTTTACTTAATACATCCATCTTATTTTCCAATTTTTCTCACCTCTGAACTAAATTCAAATCCTTCAGTAATAAAATTACAATGTGGACAGGTTGGCATCATCATACCAGCCGGTTTCAATTTCTTACCAGATCTTACGACGTGGGTAATAAAATCTGTTGGCTGTGCGTTGGGATTCGCAAGTAATGCCTCATTCAAGGAGTATACCTCTGCGTGGGAACCTGCTCCATACGTAAATTTATAACCATCTCTAACACTACTAGGCATGTTCTCTATCCGATCCCTAATAATTGGGTGCAATGTAACTGGAATATCACCGTCAGTATTGTTAATTCCAAAATAATATTTTCCAGTATTTTTATCAAATGTTCCTGCAACCGCTGGACCCATTTCGTTTTTTGTTAGCCCTAATGTATTTAATCTTTCAACCTCTTTTTCTACAGCACCACGCAAATTAATTCTATGATTTAATTCTTGTGGAGTAAATCGACCATATTTATTACGCAAGTATTCTATTCTACTTAATTTTTCACTACTATTAGAAACTTCACCCGTACCCTTAGCAAGTTGATAAGCGTCATCCTTAGCTGCCGTACTTGCATTTGAAAACTTTCCAGCTACTTCTCCAACAGTTGAAGATTCTACATAAGGAATCTTCACTCCTATTCCAGTATCCACCATCCTAACTGCTACTGGAATAGGAGTATTTTTCATAGCATCTAGTGCATTTTTTAAAGTCTTATTTTCCTTAAGCGATTGTACCACATTTTTACCCAAATTTGGATTAAAACCAGGCATTCCTTCTTTGAATTTTAATAATTTGGCTAAATCAGCTAATTCACTCGTCCCTTTGAATGCTTTTACTCCTTTTCCTACTGCTCCAACAACTGGGATTGCGTCTAATCCACCAAAAATGATGTTTCCTACCCGCTCTTCTTGGCTCAATTTCCTATGTGTTCCCCAGTCTTCTCCGTCGATACCGCTTTTTATTTGTACACCTCCGTATACTACTGCGGCAGCGGCCCCAAGTGGTGGACAAAGGATTGTTGTGATGATGATTCCTACGCCTATTCCTATGTCTCGCACCATTTCTAGTTTTTTCTGTTCATCTTCTATCGATTTGTATTCAAATCCTCGTGTGGATGGGACTACTTTCTTGTATTCTTCATAATTTAATTTTGCATCTGGATTTTGTTTTTTTAGTTCTTTGTACTCCCCTCTCAGTACGTTATCAAATGCAGGTGAATCTTTAAAAATATCTTCTACTGTTATTTTATCTTTCTTCTTCTGTATTGTTTGTGGTACACTCCCGTAGCCTGCATGCGCACCTGGTAATACTGTCGTTGTTGTAGAGCCAATTCGGTTATTTGTTTCGAAACTGAGAATAGATGTATCTCTCATTTTTTGAGCGAATTTATCCATTTCTACTAAAAAAGGTTTATCTATATGTTCAGAGACTATTCGCCCTACTTCTCCGCAATATTTTTGTAATGTCGTATAACTATCAAGTAATTCCCCGATTTTTTGCGATTGATCTTTAGGATTAAAATGTATACTACCATCCGAGTCTAAATCTCGTATTCTTCCATCAATTCTTTTTAATGACTCATTTGCTTCCCGTAATTTCATGAGTGCATCTTTTGTAATTCGATTCATACCTTCTCCCATGTTTTGCCATGGTTCAGGTCTATATTTCACATCCATCTCGTTTTCATCCCCCAGCCGTATGGTGATTTCTACAACTTACTTAATATTTCACGTAATTGTTCGTCCTTTTCAAGCATTTCTACACATACATTTCCTACAACTTTCGCCGACCTCAAATAGTGTTCAGACAATTCAAGTGTTTTGTGTAATATATCAGGATATTTTTCAATTACTCTCATCGCTTCACCTTTTTGATAAAAATCACAGCTTAATAAACTCTCAATATTCGTTCCAATGACGTCTAAATGGATTTTATATATATTTTCTAATTTCATTACTATATCAAGTAGTTCTTGAAAATTAACTAATACTTCTTCTCCACCACCAGAACCACCATCTCCCATTGATACTTGCATTATTCAATACCTCCTAACGAAAATTGTCTCGGGTCAATTAACTTTTTATATGGCATTTTTAACACGTCATACAATTTCTTATTTACAGCATAGAGACTCACCCAGTCATATCGATTACGTTCTACATCAATTTGAACGAAATCTTCTCCTTCAGTGAAATATAAGAAACATTCCCATTTTCCTCCTCTATTACTTCGAGGCCTCGTATACGTTTCTATCGCTATAACATCTTTATTTGATAAATCTTTTTCCTCAAATGTTTGTTGTTCTTCTTCTGTCATTCTCTTTGAGAAAAATGTATCTTCTATTTCCCTTGGTTCTCTCAATAAGAAAGGGATGCGTGTTAATAATGAAAAATATACGTCTGGCTTTGGTATGTAGTCGATCTCGTATTTTTTATTTGGCTCTATTTCCGTTAATACAGCCACTCGATCTTTATCCTCTTTTAAAAAGCCAATTAATACATTATTCATTCTCGTGTATTCATGACAATTTTCATATTCCTTTAATAGTTCAATTATTTGAAAAGCTGCAGGGGTAATTCCATTTTCACTTATAAGTAGGCCTTTTTCTTTTAAACTCGTAGTTGCTTTCGTGACACATTCTGCATCAAGTAAAATAATTACGTCACGGTTTGGCAATCCAAATATATCGGTAACCCCAGCTGCACCTGCGAGAACATATAATTCAGCAGGTGCAAAACTCATTTCTTTCCCCATTCTTTTATCCCTCGTTTCTCCATCACAGTTGTTTTATCGCTCTTACTTCCGATCTATCTCCGTACGTTTGAATGCTTTTATCTAACTCTTTCAAAGCTTTCGTATGCCCTTCAAATGCCTCTACCATTTCTGAATTATATTGAATGATTAAATCAAGATAACTTAAAAAAGCATCTCGCGTTTTTCCATTCCATTTCGCACCTGTGACATATGCTTTTAAGTCTTTCGCTTGGTTTAAAGAATCCTTCATACCATTTTCAATGTTTTGTGCGTAAGAAATGGCACTTGCAGTGTTACTTCCTATAATTTCAACCTCTTTACCACTCATGTTGGTTCCCTCCATTCTTTGTATGCTTAATGGATAAAGTTTTCAAATTCCTTTTTCTTTTCTTCAAAAGCCTTGGTCGCTGCAGCGTATGCTGACGCTTTCTCCGATTCTGCTTTCGCTTTATATTCCAAATACTTTGCATAAGCTGTACTTTTCGCAGATCCAATATCGCTTAATGCACTTTTAAAATAGGATAATACTGTATTTAAGTCTTCATCCTTTTCATGACGTTTTTGTTCAAATTCAACTGCTGGAATTTTATTAGCTTCTAAACCATTACTTTTACTCTCATAATCTCTCTTCGCTGATTCAGCCTCTTGAATGAATTGCTTTAACTCTCTTTCTTTATCTTTTAAATAATCATGTAAATCATCATACCGATCTCGTTTCCTCGCACTTTCTGTAAAACCAGACGCATTTAAAAAAGCATTGTACAATTCATCTAACATCTTTCTCCCCCTTTAGCACAATAACTATGTAGTTAAATCCGTATATTTAAACATGAATATTCATTACATTAAGAATTAACAAATAATTATTTTTACATATTGCTATTTTATCAAAGGGATTTTAACATTTCCATATTTTATGAATGGCTTTCGCATTTTTCTTCAATAAAGTGAAACTTTAATCAATATGACTATGTATTTATGTGCAGAAATAATAAAAAACACTGCCAGGCGCAGTGTTTTTTATTACTACCTTTTATCCAATTCATTCGTATTAAATCCTTGCTTGAGAGTAAGACCAGTTCTTTCTTATTTCATCAACAACTATTTCTGGATAATCCCAATGAAGCGTACGAGTAGGCTCCCTGATTCGTTATACTATTTCTTGGGCTGTTTTGTTTTCTATATTCATTCCAATATTTTGGCTCAGTCGCTCTTAAAAGAACGATAGAAAAAGGATCTGATATGAATATCAGATCCTTAACTTTAATTTCTTAATACATACATCTTTTTACACGATAACTGGTTCATACGTGCTCAAATTATCATACTCAGTTTTTACAATACTAGGCGTAAGGTTAACACATCCTCAGATTCACCTTTTCCTGTAGCAGTGCATAATGTTTAATAAAATTAAAGCATATTTTTACTTACCAGACTTAATTTTTTCGTTATATTCTTCTAAAGTTAACCCTTTTTCTTTTAGATAAACAGCAACTTCTTTTCCTACATAACGATAGTGCCATGGCTCATACTTAATGCCAGTAATATTCTCTTTATCTTTTGGATAGCGGAGAGTAAATCCATATTCTGCAGCATTCTTATCTAACCATTTGAATGCATCGGTAGTTTCAAATTTTGCATTTAAATCTTCTACAGTATTCTGCCATTCAACTGAAATAATGTCTAACGCTAATCCAGTATGATGTTCACTTGCACCAGGATACTGAAGATATTCCAATGCCTTAGCACTAGCCTCTTTATCCGACAAACCTTGAGATTTATAGCTTTTAACTGAAGCATCATAATAAGTTTGTTGTAATTTTATAGCTCGATAACCTGATCTTAAATAAAGATTGATTCCCTCTTTTTTTGCAGCTGCTACCATATCCTGATAGGAAGTTGCAATTCTACTATCTATTTTCATATTTGGCTTCGCATTTTGGGTGATACTTGTTAATTCAATTCCTAGTTCCTTTGATAACATATGCTCTCTATTTACAAGGATAATTCTCCAATCATTAACATCAGAGATAGGTAAAACATCTTTTTTCTTCGCATGTATTTCATTTTTATTTTTATCGTTATTATTAGTAGTTTCCTGAGATGTTTGCTTTCCACTACAAGCAGCAAGACTCCATCCCATTGCCAATACCAATACTAAAATTATAAATTTTTTAATTGTATCTCATTCCCTTTTTGTTTATTAGTCTTTATACCAATTTCCCAACACGTCTCTAGGAATCTCCTTGAAATCCTTCAAAGAAACGGGGCCGACAAACTTTTTAATTCCATGTTTTTTAGAATTTTCATCCGAATAATCTTTTAAAAATTGAATTTTAAATTGTTTCTTACCATCAGCATAGTCGGTTACTGTCGGTACGATTGCCGCTTGTCGTATACCAAAAGTTTTATCTTCATACTTAACAAATTGTACATAAGATAATCCTCCAACCAATGTTTCTAGTTTTTCTTGCGCAGAAATAAGATTTCCAAGAGAATAATAGATTAGCGTTTCATGTCCATCTTTATTTTGTTTCCACTCAATTGGTTGAATTACATGTGGATGATTTCCAATTACTACATCTACACCTAAATCTGTTAAATATTGAGCAACTTCTTTTTGTTGCTTTGAAGGTGTTGAGGTATATTCTACTCCCCAATGCACCATAACAATCACCATATCAGAGCTACTCTTTGCCTTTTCCACATCATTTTGTATCGCTTTTTTATCAATTAAATTTAAAGTCCAAGACTTATCAGCTGGAATTTTAATTCCATTCGTACCATATGTATAATTGAGTAACGCAAAACGAATACCATTTTTTGTAATCGTTTTTATTTCATTACGCTCGTTTTGACTCTCATTAATACCTACCGGGATAACATCCGGATATTTCTTCCAGTATTCTCTTGTATTCGCAACACCTTTAATACCCATATCCATAGCGTGATTTGTCGCTTGCGTCACTATATTGAACCCAGTGTCCACTAAAGATTGGCCTACTTCTTCAGGTGTATTGAAAGTCGGATATCCCTGTACTTTTAAATTATTTCCGGCAATCGGAGTCTCCTGGTTCACGATAGCAAGATCACTTGATTTAACAGCTTTTTTGATATTTTCATAAATATAATTATAATCATATGAACCGTCTTTTTGTTTGCCATCTTTAATTACTGCGTCATGATATAAATTATCACCCGTTGCTATTAAATTCACAACCGATTGTACTTTTTTATCTTCCGTAAAATTAGGAGACTGTTGGATAGGACTTTTCTCTACCCAATTCGGTGCTTTTAATGATGTATCTATATTGGATTCAGCCGGTGGTAATGAAGCTTTAGATGTCTTAACATCTGTATTACCACAAGCGGTTAAAAGCACTAAAAAAATAAGACATACTAAAAAAAACTTTTTACTTTTCTGTAAAGTATCTAACATGTGATCCTCTTTTCTGTTTTATTCCTTATAACCAGTTCTAACAAATCATTCTTTACAACAACGTATTTTGGTTTTACCCTTAATTATGGAAGGACACTCTGTTACACCTGCTTCGGAATATACTAATAATTGTTTTCCGCTTTCTAGCAATCTATCGATTCCATCAGGATGTCGACTAGTTTGATATACCTATTCCAATTGCAATAACTTGTTTAATATTTAAACAAGATAGGAGAATCGTTCATATAGCCTCTTCTCTCGCTTTATGTTTAAAGTGCCTCCAAAAAAGGGATCGTTGCTGTACCCCTTTGCATAGTGCGAAATTTTTGTAACTAATTTCTTTCATTCAAGCGACAAACATTATACCGATAACAATAAGTAAGACCCAAGAACTTATTTTACCAATATACGAAAAAAGTAGCAATCTTTTGTCCCATATAAAGAAGCCCATTAGGAGAAATGAACGAGAGATTCATTCTATTCAATTCCTTCATTGATTAATAAAAAAACAAGCCACCCAACTATTGGATGGCTCTATACTATAAAGAGAATTTGTTATTGGATTACTTCAATTTCCCTTCAAAAACAATCTTCCTACCGCACGGCTCAACTACTGTTTTGCCGTCTTTCTTTACTTCATGAAAGATTGGCTCTTCCATACGACGAGACGGAGCGTAGCCTTCTTGTTCCATACGTGCTAAGCAGTCTGTAATTGTTTCATTTTCAAGTACTTCAAATTTCTTTTTATTAGGTTGTTTTGTCATGCCCTAACCTACTTTCTATTTTTCTTGATGCAAATTGATTTTTCATGTAGACCATATATAACATTGCGAGAATTCCCATTATAATCATAACCGCAATAAAAAAGCTTGTATACTGTATTTTTTCTATAAATACGCCGCCTAATACAGGTCCCATAATACTTCCTAAACTAAAAGCGATTCCGGATAATATATTACCTGCCGGTAGTAAATGTCTCGGTAATAAATCAGTCATAAATCCAAGCCCTAAAGAGAAGCACGATCCAATAACCATACCCGCTAAAAGCATGCAGGCAAAGACGATCCAGTAATATTGATCAAATACGGCGGCAAGTAGAAAAATGCCCGTACTTATGCAGAACGTCCACGTTAAAATACGATCCCTTCCGTATTTGTCACTTAATATACCGAGCGGAATTTGTGTAATAATACCCCCAACTGCAAATGCTGGTAACAAGAAGGATACATCTGAAACAGACCACCCTTTACGAAGTGCGTATACTGGTAAGTTACTGTTTAACATCGCTTCAAGTACGCCATATGCAAGTGGACCTAGCAATGCAATCCATCCTAATCCAACAACTTGTTTATAACGAGAAAATGATGATTCACTCTTCACTTCTCTTTCATCTTGCGCTGGGAATGCATTTTTTGTTGGAAGTAGTAAAAGCCAACCTATTAGACAAAGTATAGTAGATATAATAAATGGTGTTGCAAGACCGTACTGCACAGTGCTTGCTAAATACGGACCAACGGCAAAACCAATTCCGAAGAATACACCGTATATCGATACTTGTCTCCCTATTTTACTTGGGTGTGATGTTGTCGTGATCCATGTTTGTGTTCCGACATGAAGCATATGATCTCCAACTCCAACTAGAAATCTAAGGATAAACCATACCCAAAATGAAAATGTTTGTGTAAAAAAGAATAATGAAATAATAACGAGAAACCCACCTATAACAATAATCGGCTTCATTCCAAACCTTTGCATCGGTTTTTCAAGAAACGGCGAAATAACTAATATCCCAATGTACAATGCCGTCGCATGAATACCATTAATACTTGAACTAACCCCTTCTTGTTCAAAAATCATTGCAATGGCCGGTAAGAGCATTCCTTGTGACAAACCCGAGATTGCTACAATCCCAACCATAATCCAAAAAGTAAAACGCATTGACATCCTCTGTCCCTCTCCTTCTCACGCTTCCACTTTTCATTATAAACTGTTTCTTCAAATGCGTGTACGAATATTCGCAATAAAAAACAAGCTAAAAGAATGAACCTTTTAGCTTGTTATCTTATCCTTCCCAAACTTGCGCTTTCACATTGTAATGAAAATGTTTAAAATATGGATTTTCATAAAATGAAGGTCCATATAAGTAATGTTGCATATGAGCTGTTAGTGGCTGCTGCATTTGTAAAGGAACTACAGCTGGTGAAACTTGCATATACATCGGATCTATCATTATTTTTGTATAGATATGATGATTATATGGCGAATAAGCGATTAAGGATGGTTTATGCATTGATAATCTCCCCTTATACATACAAATGTTATAGTATATGCAACACTTCTCATTTCGGGGATTATTTCTGTTCTAACCAATCCTCTACATGTTTTATAAATACATCTAAACAATCAATAAACGGCGAGTGTCCGCAATCTTCTAATACCTTCAACTCTGCATTTGGCAAATGTTTCGCTAATTCCTCACCGACTACTTGCGGTACGACATAATCTCTATCACCTTGTATGACGAGTGTTGGCGCTTTAATACGATGAATTTGTTTACTTCCCTCTACAACCCCATTATGTTCATCTGAAATATTAAATGTAATGAGCGCATAATTCACATCTACGAAATTACGTTGCGTTAACATATCATCTAAATACTTTTCATAACGATCCGGTTCAGGTTGATTATGTGTATATATTAATAGATTCCATACTGTACGGTAATATAGTTTGTTCATATTTTTTATCGCATCTAATACTGGAGCGATTTGTACTGGATCTTGCGCAATTTCTTCTTTCGTCTTTACTAAACTTGATACAATCGGCTGCCCATTCGTATCTTTTTTAAAGATTGGGTATCCTTTCATTCCTACTGATTCTACTAAAATTAACTTTTCTACAAAAGTTGGGTGATTCGCTGTAAATTGCATCGCAACGCCACCACCCATTGACCAGCCCATTAATGAAAATTTCTCTAGCTTTAACTCGTCAATAAATAATTTTACATCGTCTGCAAAGTCTTGTAATGAATCTATCGACTGATTATACGTTGATTGTCCAAACCCTCTTAAATCAAGAGCGTAAATATGGTATTGATCTTGCAACTTTTCAATAACTAAATCCCAATGTTGTGACGATGTCATGTTCCCGTGAATGAGTACAAGAATATCTGTATTTCGCCTTCCAACTTCCTGATATGCAATCGTTTCTCCGTTCGATAGTGAAACAAACTCCATTGTTGCAGGCTTAATCATCACAAGTTCCCCCATTCTATTTAATAGAAAGAAAATTCTTTACTTAATTAAAGAATAGCACGTAGAATATACGTTCGCAACATAAAACCTATAAGAATTTTTTACATAAATCAACATGTCTATTACTAGACAATTATTATAAAAAAGTATATAGTTAGCTAGGTAACTAATTTGAAAGGATCAAAATACATGGACGAAAAACAACATTTTTTTCACATCGTCAGCCAGACTTCTCGAAAGTTTACGAAGAAATTTAATGAACGTGTATCTCCAACAGGGTTATTTAGTGCGCAATGGGCTGTTATTTTCCGCATTAATCAAACTGGTTCTTGTACGCAAACAGAATTGTGCCAGTATTTAAATGTTGAATCACCAACGATGACTCGTACGTTAACACGTATGGAAACGATGGGATGGATTATTCGTACAGAAGGTAAAGATCGCCGCGAGAAGCTCATTTCTTTATCCGAAACAGCGATAAAGATGATTCCAGTATGGCAAGAAGAAGTTGATACTTTCGAAGAAAAAACGCTAGAAGGTATTAATGAAGATGATTTACATCAAGCATTTCAAGTGTTACAACAAATTATTAAAAATTTAGATTAAATTGGAGGGATGACGATGCAAAGTGAGAAACTTTGGACGAAGGATTTCCTCGGAACTTGTTTTAGTAGTCTATTTCTCTTCTTAACATTTTACATGCTTATGACTACTCTGCCTGTCTATGTTATAGACGGCCTAAAAGGAAAACCTGAGGAAATTGGTTTAGTTGCAACTGTGTTTCTTATTTCTTCTGTTTTATGTAGACCATTCACAGGAAAATGGCTCGATGATTTAGGAAGAAAGAAAATATTATTTATTTCACTTTCATTATTTTTAGCCGCTACTGTTATGTATTTCGGTGCGCAAAGTTTATTCTTATTACTTGCCCTTCGCTTCTTGCACGGTATTGGGTTCGGGATGGCAACGACAGCTACTGGTACGATTGTAACTGATGTTGCGCCAGCTCATCGACGAGGCGAAGCGCTTGCATATTTCGGCGTATTTATGAGTCTGCCGATGGTAATTGGTCCTTTTTTAGGTTTAACAATTATTTCTCATTTTTCGTTTACTGTATTATTTATCGTTTGTTCCGTATTTTCATTACTTGCATTTTTATTAGGACTACTTGTAGATATTCCGCACGAAGCACCTGTTAGCAAACAAAAACGTGAAAAAATGAAATGGAAAGACTTAATCGAACCATCTTCTATTCCGATTGCACTTACAGGATTTGTTTTAGCCTTTTCTTATAGTGGTATTTTATCCTTTATTCCTATTTATGCGAAAGAACTCGGTTTAAGTGAAATTGCAAGTTACTTCTTTATTTTATACGCACTTGTTGTTGTCATTTCTCGTCCATTTACAGGAAAGATTTTTGATCGCTTCGGTGAAAATGTACTCGTTTACCCTGCTATCATTATTTTCACAATCGGAATGTTCATATTAAGCCAAGCACAAACTTCATTTTGGTTCCTTGGCGCAGGTATGCTAATCGGTTTAGGTTACGGGACATTAATTCCGAGTTTCCAAACGATTGCGATTTCTGCCGCTCCAAACCATAGACGTGGTTCTGCGACAGCTACGTATTTCTCATTCTTTGATAGTGGTATTGGTTTTGGTTCTTTCATTTTAGGTATTGTCGCAGCGAAATCCAGTTATCATAATATGTATTTTATCGCAGCTATTATCGTTGCGTTCACTTTACTTTTATATTATGGATTACACGGACGAAAACAAAAATTCAAGAAACAACCTACAGACGGAAAAATTTCCGCTTAGCGTTAATAAGGAAAGTAAACTTCCCCGTTTACTTTCCTTATTTTGTATTTCTTTCAAGACGAGCGTATACTTATAGTAGAAATAAAAAGGAGGGCCATATATGAAACTAAAAAAATCTCCCCTACTCTTACTTATACTAACATTCATATTTGTAATTACAGGGCTTGGGTTTACTTACTTCAAACAAAATAAAACGACCCCATCAAAACATAATGTGACAAAAGAAAACTGGTTAAATGACCCTTACTTACGTTGGTCGTACACACACATGAAAGAATTCACTTTAGTTAATGACGTAAAAAACAATCCTGACCAAATTGCTCACTTCCCTTCCGCATTGCAAAACTTAGACGATTTTGCTGTGGAGCGTAGATTCGGAAATACAACTCCTCTAAAAAAACTTTTAGATGATAACAAAACAGATGCTTTTGTCGTTGTACATAATGGACAACTTGTTTACGAACGATATTTCAATGGGTATAAACAGAATGAACCTCATGGTATGGCATCATTAGCAAAAGTCTTTACCGGGGCAATTATACAATCTCTCGCTGAAGAGAATCGTATCGATTTAGAGAAAACAGCTGACACTTACATAAAAGAATTAAAAAACACACCGTTCGGTAATGCCACACTTCAGCAATTAATGGACATGCAAGTTTCAGCTGAATATCCTACTCATGGATATGAGCAACCTGGGCTAGAAAATCAAGATGCACAATTATATTTAGCTAGCAATATTTTACCCCGCGGCAAAAATTACGACGGTCCGATGAAAATTTATGATATGTTACGGGAAGCCGAAGAAACGGCACCGCCTGGTTCTGCCTTTTCTTACAATAACGGATCAACAGAAACGCTCGCTTGGATTATTAGAACTATTACTGGTAAATCACTAGCTGAAAATGTAAGCGAACGAATTTGGTCTCAAATTGGTATGGAAGAAAACGCGTATTACGTTACAGATGAAACGAAAATAGAACAAGCAAGCGCTGGCTTAAATGCAACTGCTAGAGATATGGCGAAATTCGGGCAATTACTATTAAACAACGGGGAATATAACGGAAAACAAATTCTCCCTTCTTCTATTACTGAAGATATAAAAAATGTCCAAGAAGGTGAACTTGCAATTAGCCCTGGAGCTTCCATTTCTTATCATAATCAATGGTGGATTCCCCACAATGAACAGGGTGCTTTTGAAGTGTTAGGTAGTTACGGACAAACACTTTACATCGATCCGAAAGCAAATATGGTAATTGTCCACTTCTCTTCTAACGCTATGCCAAGTAATGAAATACATTCGACTTACTCAAATATGTATATTGATATTGCACATCATTTAGAAAAGCTTCCACAGTAGTGGAAGCTTTTTCTTATTTCGGTGTTTTATTTGAATCCATTATATTATTCCAGGTTTAAAAGCATTCGTAAATCTACTATACTCATCATGGTTATTCATCATTAAACTTTTTATTAGCAATCCAATAAAACGTTACGAAGAGTGTCAATAAAATCCATACTATAGTTAGTAATCCATTGATTATTGCGTTTGAATTTACTCCCCCCGTGACTAACATTTCCATTGCATACTTACTCATACTGGCTGGATTAAGCTGATCCATTATTGGATTCAAACCGACGATTACTCTACAAGCTAAAAGGAAAACAATTGAAATTAATGCAATCATACCTTGACTTTGAAAAATAGCACTTATCATTGTTGTGAAAGATACGATAAAAAGAACCCAAATTAAATAAAATAGTAATCCAGTAATTAGGTGTGCGAATGGAACAACAGTAAAAAGATAATTTACATATATATAAGAAGTAACGAATCCAATTGTTACACTAAACGCTACCATTAAATAGTTCGACACTATTTTCCCACCTACATATGAAGGAACAGTAACAGGCCTTGTTAAAATAAAGGCCAACATACCATTAGCTTTATCTGTTTGAATAGCACCCATCATAGAAATCACTAGAATCATAAGTCCAAGCTGATCAAACTGGGATCCCAAAGTACTCGCTAATACTTCGCCCCCTTTTTGCGTTGCCATACTCGAATCAATGGTAATTCCCTGTCCTCCACCTAACGCTTCTAAAATTGATGGCAAATAATGAGTTACTATCGGTTGTGTTGCGCCTAAAAATATAAAAACAATTGGTAGCCAAATAATCTTGAAATCACGTAACATTTGAACACATTCTTTTTTTATCAATACAATTGAGTTATTCATTTTTGCACCACCAATTTCAAGAAGATTTCTTCTAAAGTATCGTTGCTCATTTCAAATTTAACGATGTTCACTTTATGTTCGAGTGCATTTTGCAATAACATATTTTTATTTATTTCAATGCTTTCAACCTTCACTTTGATTTTAAGCCCAACCACTTCAACGTCCTTCACATACGGTAATTTTTTTACAATTTCAATCCACTTTTGATCTTTAGCTGTTATTTCAATCATTAATTTATTTTCACTATTACGATGTAAAAGTTCCGTAATCGTTGTATCTTCTATTTTTGTTCCATCTTTTATAATGACAAATCGTTCACAGATTTCTTCCGCATCGCCTAATATATGGGTTGATAATAAAATGGTTGTATCTTTTTTTATTTCTTCAATTAAATTCAATACTTCCCGTCGGCCGATTGGATCTAATGCGGATACCGGTTCATCCATGACAATAAGTGACGGTTTATGCAATAATGCTTGTGCAATACCAAGTCGTTGTTTCATTCCACCAGAAAATGTACTAACCTTTGCGTTTTCTTCGTCCTTTAGTCCAACTTTCTCCAAAATCTTTGGAATCGACTTTGACAATTCTTCTTTTTTCAATCCCGAAAGTTGGCCCATAAAGGTAAGCGTTTCTCTCGCTGTCATCCAATGGAAAAAATTAGGATATTGCGGTAAATAACCAATTTCACTTTTCATTTTTGATATTTTTATCCCATTCAATAAAACTTCACCAGCAGTTGGATGAATAATATCCGAAATTACTTTTATTAATGTGGATTTCCCTGCTCCGTTCGGTCCAATTAATCCGACGCATTCCCCCGCTTGCAGTTCCATCGAGAAATTATTAACCGCAATTTTTCTTTTAAATACTTTTGTTACATTTTTAATCTCTAATTTCATAATTTCTCACTATCCTTTCTCCCTATAACGAAGTAGAAAATAGGTCCCAATACATTAATGAAAAGAATAATGAACGTCCATACAAGTACATTTTTTCTTGTTTTTCTATGTCGGTATAAATCAATGAATGCAATGAAAACTAAAAGTACCCCCACTGCAATAACTGGCAATATAATGGGTAGAAAAGTCATAATATCAATGTCTTTAAGATCATTCAATCCATAATGTAGTTGCATTATTGTCATTCCTCCCTAAATTCATTCTCATTATTGATAATGATAAAACACAAACGAATGAATTGCAAACTTTATTCTCATTATTTATAATGAGAATAAAAATACATAATAAATAAGGTGAGCGAATGAATAATAAAGTTGAAATTTTAATGCATCCGGTAAGAATGAAAATTTGCCAAGTGTTAATGAGAAATAAGGAAGATGGGCTAACACCATTAGAAATGGTAAAAATCATTAAAAATGTACCACAAGCCACACTATATAGACAGCTACAAACTATGGTTGATTCTGGTATCGTCCATGTAATTAAAGAAAAAAAGGTGAAATCTGTTTCTGAAAAATATTACGCAATCAATGAAGAAGATGCAAAAATTGAAGGAAGTGAATGGAAAGGATTATCTGATGATGAAAAGTTAAACTACATTTCCTATTATCAGTTATCACTTATGACACAATATCAAAGTTACCTTAAGAAATTAGAGGAACAAAACAGTCAAGAAGATACTGCTACTTTTTCTGTAGTAGAATTAAAGCTAGATGAAGAACACTTTGGAAAATTTCAAAACGAACTTAACGAATTAATGATTAAATACTACAATAGCCAAAGTAAAGGCGACGAAATAGAGACTCCGGTTCGGACTGTCGCTATTACAATTATTCCAGAAACTTAAATTTACTCGATATAAAAATGCAAATCAATAATTTGAACTAAATCCTGAAAACAGGATACCTCTCAAAACACCTAAACCATCTGCTTCCTATATTCTCTTTAGGGGCTAGGTGGTTTAATTTTTCTTGAATTCACACACAAATGTAGTAATGAATGTATTACTTTTGTTATCTTTTATAAGTAAAAAGCTTCATCTTTTTAATGAAGCTTTCTATCACTTTATTAAAAAGATAATAAATTAATCGTTTCCTTTAAAACACTTCCCTTACAAAGATTGTCTGTTCATATTGGTCGAAAATTTCTTCTATAGATGAAAATAAAGTTTCTTCCGGGATGATGAACTTTATTTTTTGACCATTTTTTAACATGAAGGAAATCGTTCCATTATCATTAAAACCTGTATGAAACGTTCCTCGTTTATTTAATAGTACCTCTTCAATTATATTTATTTCAATTGAAAAGTTATTCTTTAATTGCAAGAGTTCATGTACATCGCCAGTATGTATTTTTGCATCTATTTCAGTTTCTAAGTTTAATTGTTTTTTCTCAATTTTTTTGAACCAAAACAAAAACAATAGCTCTGAAATACCAGGTAATTGTTTTTTATAAGCATGTCGGCTATGAAACTGTCCGCCAATCTTTATAAAATATATACAGTCACCTGTAATAAAAACTTTATAATATATATCTGCCGTAAACATTTTAGGCTTTAAAAGATAAAAACTTTTGATCATAATTCCCCCATCAATTTTAAATGTATTTGTATAAACATTTTTAGCTAGATTTGTGCTAAAACATATTTCTCATGTAATGCAACACTATTGTATTGAATCTCCTCTCCCTTTGCAACAGTTGCTTTGAAGCCAGCTAGTAACCTTTCTCTATACTATCCCTATAAGTGCTACCCCATTTCCAACCGTTTTTCTTCTAGTATATTAAAAGCAGAATTTGATACGAGGCTCTATATCAATCTATCAATAAATTACCACTCTGTAAATATCTGAATTTTCTTTACATTGAAGGTTATCTCCTAAACAACCTCGAATAATTGTAATACATATACATAAGGAGGTTGATCTATTTTGTTTCGTTCCTTTACAAATGGTTGCGTCGCCTTAGTGCAACGCTTCTTGCCAGAACCGTTTATTTTATCATGTTTACTAACTGTTTTCGTTATCTTCTTTGGTATGTTTGCGACTCACCAAACACCTGTAGAAATGATTAATCACTGGGGTAATGGAATTTGGGGACTCCTCGCCTTTTCTATGCAAATGGCACTTGTACTCGTGACTGGATCTGCTTTAGCAAATGCTCCTCTTATTAAAAAAGGATTAACGAAAGCTGCCAGACTACCAAAAACAACTGGACAAGGCATTATTGCCATTTCAATTGTAAGTTTACTCGGTGCATACATAAACTGGGGCTTTGGAATTGTTGTATCTGTTTTATACGCAAAAGAAGTGGCAAGGCAGCTGGACGGATTAGATTATAGACTAGCAATCGCCTCTTCTTACTCTGGATTTCTCATTTGGCATGCCGGTCTTTCTGCCTCTATCCCTCTTACGTTAGCAACAGGCGGTGAAACGTTAATTAAAACGACTGCTGGAAGTATTAAAGAGGCGATTCCAATAACAGAAACGTTATTCTCACCATACGCTCTCGTTCCAGTTATTATTTTTCTCATTACGATGCCTCTCATTAATAAAGCGATGCATCCAGATGAAAAACATACGATAACTGTAGATCCTAGCGTGTTCCATGAAGAAGCTGCTGCTCAAGAAGTAGAAAAAAATACGTTCGCTGAAAAGATGGAAAATAGCATTATTATTACACTTTGCGTTGGATTGTTAGGTCTCATTTATATTTTCAATTACTTTTATACGAAAGGATTTAATCTTACTCTCGATATCGTGATTTTTATGTTATTAATTACTGGACTTATTTTCCACCGCACTCCGATTCAGTATATTCGCGCTTTTTCAGACTCTACGAAAAGTGCCTCTGGCATTTTACTTCAATTTCCGTTTTACGCAGGAATTATGGGCATGATGATTGGAGCAAATAGTGAAGGACTTTCACTTGGAGGAGCTATTTCTAATTTCTTTATTAGCATTTCAAACGAATCAACTTTCCCGCTCTTTACTTTTTTAAGTGCTGGTATCGTTAATATTTTCGTTCCATCTGGTGGCGGTCAATGGGCTGTGCAAGCACCAATTATGATTCCAGCTGGCGCTGAACTTGGTGTACCTGCTGCAAAAACAGCAATGGCAATTGCATGGGGCGATGCTTGGACGAATTTAATTCAACCTTTCTGGGCATTACCAGCATTAGCGATAGCTGGTTTAGGTGCTCGTGACATTATGGGATTTTGTGTTGTGAACTTACTATATGCGGGTTTTATCATTAGTCTATGTTTCTTATTTATTTAAACAAAAAGCTAGTTTTATACTAGCTTTTTTACATAATAAATCACTTATTTCCCACGCAATTTATAATCTTCTCCCACTCTAACTCCGTAAGATGTAATGACTCAAATGCAAAAAAATCTTCGCAAATTTTTCCGATCAGGTGTGGATGTTCCCTCAAAAAATTCCACTGTAACGCTTTAGGAAGAAAATATGTTTCATATTCTTTACTTCCCCTTACTACCTGATCAACTTCTCTTTCACAAATTCCTCTTATTAAATAATCATTTCTTAACTCTATTTGAATTTGCTGAAATGTTTCGCTGCATTTTTTCAATTGAAGTAAACACGTAACATACTTCCGAAAAAGTTCGCCATCATACTGAACACAGTTTATAATACGATCGACTTCATTCATAATGCACGAGCCTTTTCTTCTATTTGTAATAACCATTTCTCACGCTTTGATACTTTACTCGTTTTCACAGATTGAAACACTGACCGTTTTATATCGCGAATGCCACAAAAACGTAAAATACCTCTCTTCATCATAATCCAATCTGCTGATCGATATAACAATGCGACGTACCATAGAGGCGAGTCTAACGTATTAATAACCCATGCTTTTTTCCCTTGCAATAATCCTTTCGGCAGAGCCCCTTCATATTTATAAGCAAATCCAGCTACGAAAATACGATCGATAAATCCTTTTAAAATTGCTGGCATCCCCCACCACCATATTGGATAGATGAATAGAAGTGTATCTGCTTCTTCTACTAACGTTCTATACCGAGCTGTTTCCTCTTCATTTACTAAATCGCGTCTTTTCTTCTCTTCATTAAATACGAGGACTGGATCAAATTGTTCTTTGTATAAATCAAGTACGGTAACTGAATGATTTGTTTCCTGTAGTCCTTTTTGCACATGATTGAAAATCGCCGCGTTAAAACTTGAAGGATTAGGATGAGCATATATAATTAGTACGTTCACTACAAAACAACTCCCTCTATACGTTAAAGTTTCTCCTTCTTTAATAACTTCTCTACAATTTGTACGTTTTTCGAACTTTGCAACAATCGATTTAATAATATAAGTAACTCTTCTTTTTCTAAATCTTTCAGTTTCTCTTTAACTGCACTCTCACCAGCACCTTGCATATCATAAACAACTGCCGCCATATGTTTACAATAATTTTCATAGGGACACTCACAGTTACTTTCTGAAAAATCTTCGAGATCGATAACTACTTCATAATTCCCTGCATTTCCAGTAACGAAAGCAAACACTTTTTTATCTTGTATTTCAACATCTTCTACATGCCCATCTTCATAATATTCATATCCCTTATCTACAATGTACTTTGGGATCCATTTCGTTATATCTTTTAATAAGTAAGCGTACATAATTGTACCCCTTCCTTTAATTCCCTTTTGACTTCAAAAATCCTGCATGTTATTCTAATTACTGTTAAGTAGCAAGTCTACGTGACAAAACGACTGACACCTATTCGGCGAAGGTGTCTCTTTTCATTTGCAGCCGATATGAATTGCCTCTTTCAGGCACATTCAATTTTTGACACTACACACTCAACACCATTCCCTGTATCAGGCTGCTTTAGCAGTCTTTTACTCTACATACTCCGTTATTTTAAGAAAAAAAGAGAGCTTAGCTCCCTTTTCTCGCCTTATACAATACCCCTTTTTCAGCATAGAGATATTCATCAGCTAATGTAATTTTCCCATCCAGTTTTAGTTCGTCTAATAATCTTGATAAATAAAATTGATGCAACATCTTTTTCGTGAATTTTCCTTCATGATGCGAAACGATATGTTCTTGAATATCTAACAATGATATCGGCTTATCTTGCTCTATCATATATTCATAAACTGTACTACGCAGTTTTACGTATTTTTCGAGTGTCACAGTAATGCGCAACCCCTTTCTTCTTAATATAAATTTTCGTAATCGGTTTTTTTGCAATAAAAAAACCTCTCCGATAAGAAGAAGTTACGTATATATCTTCGTCTTATCTCCCAGAACAAATATGTTCTGCTGGAATTAGCACCTGCATCGCGGTTGCTGGGTTTCATCGGGCCAGTCCCTCCACCTCTCTGGATAAGAAAATATTCACTTAATTCTTACTATACGTAATTCCACTTTAATTGTCAAACAAATATAATAAATATAACAAATTATATTTTCTTCCTTACTGTTCATACTACCCATATACGAACATGCAAGGAGGATTATGAAATGCATCAAAATGCTCGCGGATATGTACAAGATTCTTTTCAATCATTACAAGAAGCTAAAAATTGTTTAGAAGAAGCGCTCGAAACAGTTGAAAAAGATTTTAATCGCGCTCGTATTGAACAATCACTTTATGCTGTTGAACAAGCTATTCAACGTTGCGAGTACACCGTTCACATTTTAGAAAAAGATTAAAAACTTCCCATCAATTGATGGGAAGTTTTTTCAAATGGCATACTTCATAATTATTGCCGTTATGATTAAAAAATATACAGAATTAGCAATTTCTAAAATTCCTACTTTTTTAATAGAAATTTTTTTGCCATACAACACAATTGCTCGAATGACACTTGGTATAAAAATAAGAGAACACCACGGATTAATCACAAATATGATTATCGTTAATACGATATGATATCCCCAAGATATAAGACGATACTTCGGGTTATTTTTTTCACGAATCATCGTTTTCACATAGAACGTACTACCTAAAAAGTATAAAAATGAAATAAGCGCAATGAATAATGCTGTATGATCGATTTGCTTCATTGAAAAGGAATAACTAATTAACCCACCGATACAAAACACAATAATCGCACAAATATCATTTAATAGTGCTCTTTCATTTTTTTGACGAGCGTAATACATATTCACTATAAATAATGGAATCATTACTATTACGAATAAAAGAATTCGCCACTCATATAATAAAGAAATCATCCCAAATAGGAACGCAATAAGAAAATAAATAATGGAAACTTGTAAAAACTCTTTTTTTCGTCTTTGCTTTATGTACGTAAGAAATGGGTACGTAGCTAAATAGATAAAGAACCACGCTAAAAACAATGGAATATGATAAATAGTAGGTTTCCCAAGTATGACACTTAATAAAAAAGGAATAACAAGCATGGCCCATGCACCATGTTGCTTCGGAATAACTAACTTCATTAACTATACACCTCCCTTTTGAAAAAAGTTCTCACCTACAATTATACAAATAATTTTATATAATAGCGGATGCATATTGAATCGATTTTTTGACAAAAAAATGCTCCTTACATTATGTAAGAAGCATGAAAGAGGCAAACGAATATGTAAGTCGCGACCCTACCTTATATGAGTATGCTTTTCTATGTCACGTTATGCTCATCTAATATACCGTATTTCTTTTTAAATCTTGTAAGAATCGTAATCCATGAAGTACTAAATAGTAATAAGAAAATAACATTCGAAATCGCATGGCTCAAATCAAAGTAAAAACTTGCGATATAATACGAAATGACAGTTTCCCATGTTGCTTCTCGTATAAAACCGAGAAGGCCCCAGAAATTCATAATCCAGCCAAATAAAAAGCCAACAATTACTCCGTAAAGAAGTCTTCCCCATAGCTTTTTCATAAAAAATGTATTACGAAGTAAACCTGCTATAAAACCAATCATGCCCCACGAAAACATTTGCCACGGTGTCCATGGACCTTGTCCTAAAAAAATATTAGATACGATTGCTGCTGTAGCACCAATCATAAAACCAGTTTCACTTCCAAATACAATTGCAGAAACGATAATGACAAAAGAAGTTGGTTGTACACTTGGTAAAATAGAAAATGGCACCCGGCTTACTGCTGCAATTGCCGCTAATACAGCAACGAGAACAATTTCACGTGAAACAAACGCCTTTCTTTCAAAACGGATATAGAAAGGTAACATAATAACCGCTAATAGAAACAAACTACTTAACATGTAATAACCATCCATAACAAGTGTCGTAAAGAGTAATGTGCCGATTATTACTGCAAAGATACATATTATGAATGCAACATATTGTTTGGACAAGCTTCGTACACATCCTCCCACGTTAATGCATATGGCAATTCTTTTCGAATGAATCGATTAATAGATGTTGTATAAAAGAAGTTGCCGCTAAAAAATTCTTTCGGTGCATCATTCATAATGACTGTTCCATCAAATAACATCATACATTGATCCACGTATTTCGCTGCAAACTCAATATCATGCGTTGCCATTACAATTGTTGTACCTTCTTTTTGCAGCTTCCTAAATAGTTCTCCTACTCTTTCTTTCTTCCATGGATCCAATCCCTTTGTCGGTTCATCAAGTAATAATAACGTTGGCTTTGATAATAACGTTGTACATAACGCAAGTAATTGTTGCTCTCCTCCGCTACAATCATGCGGATGGCGTTCTTTAAGCGAGTACAACCAAAACTGTTTTAGCGTATCTTCTGCTATTTCTTTTCCTTGTTCTCCATATAATTCACGCGCACGTTCATAAACCTCGTCCCATACTGTATCAAATGTAAAATGGTAATACGGATGCTGCGATACATACCCAATACTTTTAAACCGTTCTTTCGAATCGATTTTATGTACCACTTTTCCGTTCCACTTTACTTTTCCTCTTCTCGCTTTTTGTAATCCTG
Organism: Bacillus sp. LH1; assembly: GCF_057924895.1. Taxonomy (NCBI): domain Bacteria; kingdom Bacillati; phylum Bacillota; class Bacilli; order Caryophanales; family Bacillaceae; genus Bacillus; species Bacillus sp. LH1. Next base: position 3,237,004 of record NZ_CM175007.1, read on the forward strand.
CTAAAATCGTTAACAGTGTAGACTTACCTGTACCGTTCTTCCCAACGAGCGCTACCCATTTTCCTTTTTCAATTGGAACTGATAAATCACGTAAAATAAGCGGACTATTTTTTTCATATTGGAAGGAAATATGCTCTGCGCTTAAAATTACCTCTTGCTTTTCACTTTGTGCTATTGGGTCATTTACATATGATATCGCTGCAAAATCATTCATTTTCATTTGCGCCTCTCGCACTGTAAACGGAATATCTCTCACATTCCACTCTAAAAATAGCCTTGGAATTTGCGGAATAAATGGACGGAATGTTTCTACTCCCCACATATCCGTAATAACAATTTTAGGACTACCATCATACATAATACGGCCATTATCCATACAAACAACGCGTGTTGCAAGCGGGATAACTTCATCTAAACGATGTTCACTTAAAATAATCGTAATTCCAAGTTCTTCATTAATCCGTTTTAATAATCCTAAAAACTCTTTTGCAGCGATTGGATCTAACTGCGCTGTCGGTTCATCTAATAATAGCAATTTCGGCTGCATAACTAATACCGCAGCTAAATTGACAAGCTGCTTCTGCCCACCAGATAACGTATGAACAGATTGATGCAATAAATCTTGAAATCCTAAAAAGCTAATAAGCTCTGCTATTCTTTTTTGAATAATATGTGATGGTAATCCGATATTTTCTAAAGAAAATGCTAATTCTTGAATCACTGTATCCATAACAATCTGGTTTTCTGGGTTTTGAAATACCATCCCAATTTCTTGGGCAGATAACAAATCAGCTACTTCCTCTATTAAAACACCCTCATAAAATATCTCTCCAGAACGCGTACCAATTGGAAGTAACTCCTTTTTAAAATGTTTTAATAACGTCGTCTTCCCAGATCCCGATCCTCCAGCAAGTGCAATAAACTCACCTTTTTGAACAGAAAGAGAAATATGCTGTAACGCTTTTTTATTTTCATCAGCATATACAAATGATAAATTGTTTATTTCTGCATGCGCCACCATATCCATTCCCTTCCTTCCATCATAATTGGTAAACTAATAAACAGTGTAAATAATACAAACATCATTCCATCGTATTGCTGGAATAAAATAGATTCGACTTTCGGATAAATAATCAATTTCCCTCCGCCATAATTACTACATACAATAGCAGCTATAAATAAAATGATTAAATAACTGAGCGTATACCAATCACGCCTTTCCATTCTATAGCGAATATACGTCGTACGCTTCGTTACACCAAATCCACGAGCTTGCATAGAATCTGCCGTTTGCAGTGCATCTTCTAATGAACAAATTAATAATACTTGCAGCAATTGCATACCATTTTTGACGCGTTCTATTATCGAACCTGAATCTACCTGCACACCTTTCGTTTTTTGGACGAGTGTGATTTTCTTTAATCGCCTTATAAACAAAGGAACAAATCTCACTGTAATCATCGTTAACAATGCAACTTTCGGTGAAATTCTTGAAAACAAATATAAAAATTTATGACTGGAAATAATATCATTGTATGACGCAAACGTAAACATAACTGCAACTAGTAATAACCCCATTACTATTCCAAACATAATCGCCTCAAGCTTAATACGGCTATCACCTAACCAAAATAACGTAGTTCGACCTCTATGCGTTAATAACGAATTAAATAAAATTACCATAAAAAAGAAAACAATTGTGCTCGGTAGCATCTTTCTTATCTTTTCGCTATTTCCTTGCATCACATTTAACATAATAATTAATACTATTGCTCCAATTAAAAAAAGAGGATGAAGACACATCGTACATAGTATCATCACCCCGATATAATAGAAAAAATTCACAAAAGGATGTAAAGAAGAAAAACTTATTTTCATAGCCCTTTACCGAATGCCTTTCTTATTGTAATACGTATACCCACTCAATTGTATCTCCTGGTTTTACCGTAGCTACACCAGCACTATGGTTTGGAAAAGCACCGTTCACACGATATTTCCATCCACTAGTATCCGCAATATCTTTTTCATATAAATCATTAATACCTTTTACATAAATACTATCTCTAGATCCGCTTGCATCAACATCTAATCCTGTACGTTGTAATACTTTATACACAGTATCGCCATCTTGTACATCCATCTTTTTCGCACCCATTATATATCCGTTATTTCCTTTTACCGAGATTGTTACTTGTTTTGCTTTAGGTACTGGTGGTACTGGTGGTGGCACTGGGTTTAGTGGTGGTACCGGTGTTGGTGGAGCTGGTACACTATTGTTCTCTTCTGGCTTTTTCTTTTGCTCCTGCTTCGGTGTTTCTTTCGGCTGATTCACAACCTTTGCTTCTTCTTTTACTTCTGGTGCTTTCGGTTGTTGTTTCTCTTCTTGTGCTTGTTGCTGCTCTGGTTGCTTATTTACAGCCGGCTGTTCTTTCGGTTGTTCCTGTTGTTTCTCTTCTTTCTTTACCTCTGGTTGTGCCTGCAGCTTTTCCTCTTTCGGCTTCTCTTCTACTTTTTGTTCTTGTTTCTCTTTCTGTTCTTCTTGTTGCTTTTGTTCTGATTCAGCTTGCTTTTCTTCTGTTTTTTCTTCCGGCTTCGCTTCATCTTTTTGTTCTTCTTGTTTCGCTACCTCTTCTTGCTTCGGTTCTACCTTCTTCTCAGGCTTTACAGCTGCCTCTTCACATCCGGCAAGTAGCCCGAGCGAAAGCAGTAAAGAAATGAACCATTTCACCTTACTCATCCTATCTCTCACCTTTCATACGAAAATTAGGAGCAAATAATTGCTCCTAATTTTTTGTTAAGCTGCTTTACGTCTCCATAATACATATGCAGAAGCAATACATAATACACCCATACCTACTTCTGTTGCTGCGCTATGAGAAGATGCTCCTGTTTTTGGTAGACTGTTACCGTTTCCGATTTTTTTATTCTTAACCGGTTCGTTATCTACAACTACTTTTAGATTTTCATCTTTTGTTTCTTGTTGTACTTGTTTTTGTTCTTTCGGTTCTTCAATAACTTCTTTTTCTACTACATTATTTTCTGGTTCAACGACCTTTTCTGGCTCTTCAATCGGTTTTGGCTTAATTACATCACCAGCGTCTACATTAGACCAATCATAAATAGATTTTCCCATTTCCTTAAATTGAAGTAATGCTAAAAGAGCCTGTTCTGTAGCCATTCCGTTACCATTTTGATCACTTGGTAACCATTTAAATTCACCATTTGAAAGTTGATATGATAATAGGTTTTGCATTGCCTTATGAAGACGATTTTGATCTACATCTTTAACAAGCGATAATCCAATAATTGCTTGCGCAGTACTATTTGAATTTTCTTGTCCATCAGCTGAAAAACCGCCATTTTGCAGCTGTTCGTTATATAAATATGCAACAGCTTTTTGTATAGCTGGTTTCACATCTGATCGCTCTTGATAAGGAGCTAATGCTGATAAAACCATACCTGTTACATCAACGCTACTAGCACTATCTTTACTACCTGAACTATTATAAGTCCATCCACCGTCTGTATGCTGATTATTTAACAGTGCTTCAACTAAAGCAACTCTGTTCCATTTTGATTCAACTGGAATCTCATACTTCTTCGTATCAAATGCAAGTAAAGCAAATGCATAACCTGTAACAGAATTCACTTTATCTGACTCATACAATTTTTGAACTAAATTATGCCCACCTACATTTTTAGGGTCTGCACTCATTGCATTCATCATAATAATTGTTCTAGCTAAATCTGTCGCTGAAAAACGATTAATGCGCTTTTCTACTTTTTCAGTTACTGACTTAACATAATTTAATTTTGCCTCAATTGGCACATTCTTTCCAGAACGAGAAAGCGCTACAGCTACCCAGTCACTTTCAATTCCATCTTGTAACATCTTATCTGATGTTTTAGAAATGGCTTCGTTTAATTGTGCACTTGGATTTTGAATGTTCTCTTGCTTTGGTTGTTCTGGTTTTTCATCATTTGTTTTTGTACCATCTGGTTTTTCTTGTTTTGAACCATCCGTCTTTGGTTCTTCTGGTTTTTCTTGTTTTGGATCATTCGTCTTTGGTTCTTCTGGTTTTTCTTGTTTTGGATCATCCGTCTTCGGTTCTTCTGGTTTTTCTTGTTTTGGATCATCCGTCTTTGGTTCTTCTGGTTTGCCACCGTTAGGTTCTTCTGTTTTACACGTCCCGAACTTATCTAACGTTTCTTTCAATGTTTCCTGGCTTATATTGCTCCAGTCTGAAACAAAGCGAAAGACAACAACATCTCCAGATTTTAATTTATAACTATCTGCTCCGACTTCTGCAGACTTATCATTTACATCATACAGCCAAGCACTTGTAGCCCCGGCCATTAAACCATCGATTCCTTTTACATATGTTCCAAACGACATCGTTTCAGATTCTACTTTGTCCCCCATGACCTTTTGCAGCAAACTTAAAGCTGTTTCCCCATCTTTAATTTGCTCTTCTTTCGGACATAACATAATGCCCTTTTGTGATTCCCCAATAATTGCAAGTTTTGCTGTATTTTCTTCAGCAAACGTAATATGTACTGTATTCGCAAAAGAAACAAATACAAGTGTCACTGCCATTAACGACGTAAGCAGCCACTTTTTCAACATTGCCATCCCAAAATTTCCTCCCTTACTACCATTTACACAAAAAAAGGCCCTTCAAGGGCGTGCGATTGACACTCTCTTTTTGTAAGTGTCGAACAAAAATGTACAACACCTCCTACCCGCATTATTCGCGGCTATATTTGTATAGGAAAAATAATTTTGTTTATGAACGTATCATTGTGATAACATTCACTTTTCTTGGCACAACTTACTTCCATTTAAGTTATCGTAAAACGATAAACCTATACATTCTGTAAATTTTAAATTTCTGTATTATTTTACTATTGACAAAGAATTTTGTCCATGCTTTATCGGATTTATTTTCTAAGAATAATAACTTATTAACTCTTAACGATGTAAACTCTTTTCACTAATAATGACGCCATCTTCATCCGCATAGACATATTCATTTGGATTCCAATCCACTTGTCCAAAGTGCAATGAAATATTTCGTTCTCCTTTTCCTTCTTTCACACTTCTATTTGGCATCGTTCCTAACGCTAAAATACCAATATTAATATTCTTTAGTTCACTAGAATCACGAACATACCCATTCACAATAATTCCTGCTAGCTTTCTTTCTTCCGCAATAGCTGCCAAATTATCACCAAGTAACGCACAATTCGTAGACGCTCCGCCATCAACAACTAATACTGTTCCTTCTGGTAATGTTTGCAATCCTTCCTTCACTAGTACATTATCATCTTTCACTTTTACAGTTGCAATTTTCCCGTGGAATTGTTCTTTCTTCCCAAAAGACCGAAAAGACTGGCGACATATTTGTAATTCCTTTTCAAATTCATCACATAGATCAGTAGTTTTCCACATCTTGTTCCCTCTTTTCCTTTTTCTTTCTACATAACATATTCTTGGCTTATTATCGTTTCCCTGTCTAATATTGCAATAATTTGTACGTGCGGGAAAAGGATACAAAAACTATTGCCTTAAGAAGCTACCTTTATTATAATCTATTTCACAGATTAAATTCAGAATATTAAAAATTAACCAAGTGAAGAAGGAGGGATTTTATGCAAATACAAACTGAGGCAAAAAAACAACCTAGTAAACAAAAGTTTAAAATGCCTGATGCGTACGTACTACTATTTTTTATTGCCTTACTTTGCGCCATTGCTACGTACTTCGTTCCTGCTGGAGAATTTAAAAGGGTTACAAACGGGACCGTTACAACGACAATACCAGGTAGCTACCATTCTGTTCCGCAATCACCCGTAGGATTTGTTTCTTTTTTTACCGCTATTGAAAAAGGAATGACACTTGCTGCTCCTATTATCTTTCTAATTTTATTTACAGGTGGAACTATTGCAATTCTTGAAAAAACAGGTGCTCTTGACGGTTTAATCTATCATGTTATTAACAAATTTCGTAATCAGCAATTACTTTTCATTTGTATAGTTGCTGCGCTTTTTTCTATTCTTGGAACGACTGGTATTATCGTTAACTCAGTTATCGGTTTTATCCCCATCGGCATCATCGTTGCACGCACGTTAAAATGGGACGCTATCGTCGGTGTAGCAATTATTTATTTAGGCACTTATGCTGGTTTTAATGCTACTATTTTATCTCCCTCACCTTTAGGCATTTCACAAAAGATCGCAGAACTTCCGATGTTTTCCGGGATTGGTTTACGCACCGCAATCTATATATCTTTTTTACTTGCCACTATCCTTTATATAAATTGGTATGTAAAACGCTTGAAAAAATCAAATAAAGGAAGCATCCTTGGCGACAACTGGTTTCCCAGTAACGCTCTTTCAAGCGAAAAAGAAGCAGAGAAAAAAGAAGTCCCTTGGACGATACGTCATAAATTAATTTTACTCGTTTCAGCTTTATCATTAATTGCATTTTTAATAGGCGCTTTTCGTCTACATTGGACGGACGCAGAAATGACCGCTACTTTTATTTTCATAGCAATTACAGCAGGAATAATAGGTGGCATGAAAGCAAACGATATCGCATCCACTTTTCTAACTGGCTGCCAAAATCTTATCTACGGTGCTTTAATCGTCGGAATGGCTCGCTGTATTTCAGTCATTTTAGAACAAGGCAAATTACTTGATACTATCGTTAACCAGCTCGCACAGTCTCTTGAAGGACAAAGCCCTGTATTTGGCGTTATCGGTATGTACGTAAGTAGTGCTGCATTACATTTCCTTATTTCATCCGGGACAGGAGAATCGGTTATTTTTATTCCGATATTAGCTCCATTAGCTGATTTCATGCACATTACACGCCAAGTTACAGTACAGGCTGTTATGCTCGGAGAAGGTGTAGTAAACTGCTTAAATCCAACTTCCGGTGTTTTAATGGGCGTTCTCGCAGCAAGCGGGATTTCTTATGGAAAATGGATTCGTTTCATGGCTCCACTTGCACTCATTTGGTTTATCATTGGACTTGTTTTTCTTATTGTTGGGGTGAATATTGAGTGGGGACCTTACTAAATACTTAACTAGATAAATAAGTACTATCGTTCCATATAAATATCTATTCTATTTCCCTCACTAGTCCTATAAAAATCATTTATTCTAGTAAAAATATAAGAAGGGATTGATCATAATGATCAATCCCTTTTATCAAAATATAATACCTTTAAAAATCTTAGTTCCAGATTTTATTTACCCATTCTGGATGATCAATAAAAGGGTTGCGGTTATGTTGATATTTTGTAAAAATCACTTCATTACGCTTTCGCTCTAAATCATCGACCGGGTCTTGTTCATTCCATTTTAATAAGACAGATAGTTTCCCCATGTATGGATCTTTATTGTTATTCACTTTTTCATTTAGTTCTAAATCTATTTCGCCGTTGTCTCCCTCGTAACGAACAGCCATATAAAACAGCATTCTAGCAATATCTCCTTTTACACTATCACGAGGTTCCCAAGAATCACTATCATATTTACATTCTGTCGCTTCAGAATGATTTACACCACCGTTATCAAAATCTAGATTTCCACGTGAACTATTTACAGATACATCCGTCGCTCTTAAATGATGTAGATCTGTTCCAGGTCCTGCAGTCGTTCCAAAGTCACCGTGAGATTTTGCCCAAACATGCTCTCGGTTCCAGTTATTTACTCCTGATCCATTCGTAAGTTTCCCTTGCGAACGACCAGTATATAAGAGTATCACATTATTTTTATTATTCGGATCTTCATCAGTATCTCTTAACGCTTCCCAAACCGCACTGTATGATAACTTTGTATGATTATCAATAATATTATGCAATTCCTTCTTTAATTCTAACCCCGTTTTTCCTATTGCGTTATTATAATATGTATCGTCATAATTTTTTACAATAATCTCCTGTGCTGATGCAGGAACCACTTCACCATGTATAGTATCTGTGAATGATAGAGATGCAGAACCTAAAATAAAAAATGAAGATAGTGTAACCATAGCAATCTTTGTATTTCGAAACTTCATATACCCATTCCCCTTTAAAATATAATTTAAAGCTATTAACTAAAACGTGCTTTCTAACCCCCGAAACCTTTTAGAAACCCATACCCCTTTTCTGTTTATTTAATACAAGACTCTATCCAGTCTGTATCACTTCTAAACTTTTTGTTTATTCACATTCCAAACAATTTCACTTTTTACAAGGAATATCCTTTTCTTATAAAGATTATTAACATATTCTTTACAACTAAAAAGTAGTTTAATATTAACTTATAAATTTAAATTTATTTATGCAATAATGCATATTTGATAAATACTTTAAAAAACAGTTTGAATAAAATGCATTCAAAGAAAACCGTGCCACAAAACAGATACGGTCTAAGACAGAAATAATAAAAATTAAGATGATAGCTCGACTTTTCCCTTTTCCATAACTATCTTTATTTTTGTGTAAAACCTTTCTTTCTCTGAATAATACGTATAAAAATAGATTGGATACCATGTAGGCACCAATCTATTTTAATTAAAGAAACTGTGTCAATTCTGAGTTCACAACACGTTGTGCAGTAATAATAACATTTTCAGCTGTTAGTCCATAAACACTATATAGTCCACCAGGTTGATTAGGAACAATTTGAACTTCATATTCAAATGCTTGTCCAAGAGCAGGATGAACTAAACTTAGAGTTGCAAAAGTAGAAGCATTAGAATTCACATTGAAGTTTACCTGTTCAATTAATACTAATGAACCGTCAAGTCTAAAAACTCTAGCTACTCCAGTAAGTGGGCCCGCAGTACGGTTAAGGATCTTCACCCTAACTTTATTTGCATTAGCAGGTTGATTTCCTACGTTTTCAATTGGTCCTGTAGTAAGAGCCATATAACACCACCTCCATTATATTATTATTATATTCAATGATAAACATTAATGTTATAGTCTAATTACCCAATTTATTTAAAATAAAAAGAAGCTCCAAATTCTATTATATTTAGGTCATAGATATTAAACTTAATAAAATCAAAGGCAGGAACATATTTGATATGTTCCTGCCTTTTTATTGTGGGATACCGATAAATAGCCCTCTAGCTAAGATTTTAAAGTGCTACAAAATCAAAAATTTTATCTCACCAAAGTTTTCTACGAGAATCCAGTGAACAGCTTATTTACATAATTTTTGTTCTCAGAAGTTGATCTTGTAGCGCTCTTTCTCGTAATTCACTATGTTTTCCAAAGAAAATAGTGAAAAACAGGGCGGAATACATTTACAAAATGACAAAACTGTAAGAATACACGAATGTTTGTAAGAAAGTTCGATGTTTTCTTTTTCCTTTTTTTATTATAGTGAAAAAGAAGAACAAAATATTCTCTTATGTAGGAAAGGAAGATAATAATGATCGATCTATTAAATAAATGGATGTTAGAAAGTACAGCCAATTTTAATATCGTTGTAGGACTTACAGCACTTTTATTTTTGGGTTCAGTAATTGCACTTATTATTATTTACAAAAAAATTGGTAAACCGGTTGAAAGAACAAATGCTATTTATTTAAAAATTACTTCTCGTATGTTTACTACTCAAATTCTAATGAATGCTATATTTATTTCTTTAGTTGGTAAAGATATTGAGAATTTCCGTCAAATCTTTATATTATTTGAAGCTTTTGTATTCTTTATTGGAGCTATTTATTCGTTTAAATTATATAGACAGGAGTACAAATGATTCACTTATAAGAAACAATAAAAAACAGTAGTGATTTTACATTACTGTTTTTTATTGTTCATTTTTAATTGTAAACTTTTCATTTTTAGTTAACTGTATATTCTATACATATGAGGTTAACATAACCCATCATTAGCGTTAGCGAGGAAAAAGGACAACCCTGCTCTCACAAGTGAACCCTTTTTTAGTTCTATGAATCTATACATATTATATACATTCCTATCCTAACGTGGTTTTAGTGCTCTTGTTTGTTACTGGATTAGCCAAAAAACTGTATAAAATCTTGCATACTATTAGCTTGTTTTTTCAAAAATACTGGCATCCCCCAATTTGTGCTTTCTTATGGATATTTCTTGACTCCTCATTAAAACACTCTCCTGTTCTTTGTCTATCTTTAAGAATAAACCCTGCTTGTTTATTTCAAGTTCTTGCATCGAGGTTTTACCTTCTCCCAAAGCCAAACAAACAATTCAGATTACATGCCTATATCAAACTAAACATTCAATCTTTATCCAGTTTGTAAATAAAATAGGATAATCAGCCCCATAACGGACTAACTATCCTATAAATTATTATCTAAATTCAATAAAGTGAAACTTTAATCAGCCCTCACCAATCGGGCTTTTACGGGCAGTTGATCCCCACCTAATTTCTTTGCTTCCGCTGAAATTTGAGATGAGGGTCTTACTGCCCGGCAAATAGCGGGATAAAACTAGAACTTCTTTTCCTATGTATATTTACTTCGTTACCTCTCCAAACTGCGCTCTCGTCACTTTCGCCAAGTCATCTACTTTAAGCTCAATTTGTATACCAATTTTCCCGCCACTTACTATCATCGTTTCAAGTGATTGGGCACTTTCATCAATACATGTAGAAAATAACTTCTTCATTCCGACTGGTGAACAACCACCACGAATATATCCTGACACTTTCGTAATATCTTTTACAGGAATCATTTCAATTTTCTTTTCACTTACTGCTTTTGCGGCAGCTTTTAAATTTAGTTCCTCATCTACCGGAATAATAAACACATGATAATTTTTACTATTCCCTTGAGCGATTAACGTTTTATATACTTCTCTCACTTCTCGTCCAATTTTCTCGGCTACTGATACGCCATCAATTTTCCCATCGTCTGGATCATATGACATCATCGAATATTCAATTTTTTCTTTATCTAATATTCGCATCGCATTTGTTTTATCTTTTTTCATAGTGATCTCCTTAAAAGGTTATTTCATATTATTAAGTTTTATTATACACCCTTTTCCATTTCTCCTACATAACTTCACGTATATTTCAAAACTAAAAATATTGATAATTCAAAAATCATCTGATATAATTTGGAAAAACTTACGTTAAGGAGAGATTTGCAATGCTAAATTTTAATACTTCTTTCCAACTTCATCATCAAACGTAACGCCGTGTATCCGAAGAAAAATTTTTCTTCGTGGGTACAGGGCTTTTCCTGTTGACCCACGAAGCGTTCATAAAGCTATGTGGGTATTTTTATACCTGCATAGCTTTTTTTAATTTGAAAAAGGAGTGATTATGATGGAAATGAGAAATGTAAAAGGAACGAAAGACTATTTACCAGAGGAGCAAGTGCTGCGAAATAAAATTAAAAGAGCTTGTGAAGATACGTTTGAACGATACGGATGCAAACCTTTAGAAACGCCGACGTTAAATATGTATGAGCTTATGTCTTACAAGTACGGCGGTGGCGATGAAATATTAAAAGAAATATATACACTTCAGGATCAAGGAAAACGTGAGCTCGCCTTACGATACGATTTAACTATTCCATTCGCAAAGGTTGTGGCAATGAATCCGAACCTCCGCCTCCCTTTTAAACGTTATGAGATTGGGAAAGTATTTCGAGATGGGCCAATTAAACAAGGAAGATTTCGTGAATTTATACAATGCGACGTTGATATCGTCGGTGTTGAGTCTGTCATGGCAGAAGCTGAACTTATGGCTATGGCGTTTGAGCTGTTCCGAACGTTAAACTTAGAGATAACGATCCAATATAATAACCGAAAATTATTAAACGGTATTCTCGAGTCTATTAACATCCCTACTGAGTTAACGAGTGACGTCATTTTGTCATTAGATAAAATCGAAAAGATTGGGATTGATGGTGTACGAAAAGATGTATTAGAGCGCGGGATTTCTGAAGAAATGGCTGATACGATATGTAATACCGTATTATCTTGTCTAAAGCTTACTATCGCTGACTTTAAAGAAGCTTTCAATAATCCACTCGTTGCCGATGGAGTAAACGAATTACAACAATTACAGCAATATTTAATCGCCCTTGGAATAAATGAAAATACGATATTCAACCCGTTTTTAGCGCGAGGACTCACAATGTATACAGGTACTGTATATGAAATCTTTTTAAAAGATAGATCGATTACATCTAGCATCGGTAGCGGCGGCCGTTACGATAACATTATCGGAGCATTCCGTGGTGATAACATGAACTATCCAACAGTCGGTATTTCATTCGGTTTAGACGTTATTTATACAGCACTATCACAGAAAGAAACGATATCATCTACAGCGGATGTATTTATCATCCCGCTCGGAACAGAATTACAATGCTTACAAATCGCCCAGCAATTACGTTCTACCACTTCCTTAAAAGTCGAACTTGAACTAGCAGGACGCAAATTAAAACGCGCCCTTAATTATGCCAATAAAGAAAATATCCCTTATGTGCTTATTATTGGGGAAGACGAACTTAGTACAAACACTGTTGTGTTGCGGAATATGAAGGAAGGTAGTGAGGTGAAGGTTCCGATTTCTTCTTTAAGTAGGTATTTATAATACGAACCACCCTCGTTTGGGTGGTTTTTCTATTTTATAGATACCTAACAATTAGTTTACATAAAATTATTATAATCTATTAAAAATACAAATAAACAATATCCAATTACCTATTATTTTTGGTAATATATAGATATGAATTATTTTAGGAGGATTAACTTTGAAAACCTACATCCAATTACTAAAGTGGACTACAGGGATCTATCATCTTTTATTACTTCCTTGTTATTATGTATTTCCAAGTCTTGTTAACCTATATGGGTTACCTTTACTACTATTGATTGTTTTTCATATCACTACTATTTTATTAGCTAAAAAAGAAGGCATGAATACGTACCCTCATTATATCGGTATTATCGTTACTCTAGTTGCCTTCTTTCCTTATATAGACATCTTTCTACATATGATAGCAGCCATTTTCCTTTTATTAGATGCTGCTTCTACGAATGCAAAAGAAGTGTATGATTCATAGATGGATAAAATGAAACTTTCATCCATTGAGTTTTGAAATAGGTCAGCAAAAAGGGTTTACTTTTTAAGTAAACCTTTTTTCATTTTTAATTACTCTCCTTACTTCAGAATAATAAAAGAATATTCTGTTTAATTTTTATAAATTTCTAAATATTTATAAAACATTCAAATTAACATACATTTTAGTTATGTAAAAAATCTAAGTTTTAAGGAGATGAATCCATGCTGAAAAAGTTGGTAGCAGGTGCATTATTAACTGTTTCGTCGTTAACTGGAGGACTGGGATCAGTATCAGCTAGTACCGAAAAAGATTATACGATTTCCTCTTTCGAATATGTAACTGTAGATGAAAAGACTGTTGATTCGTTTAACAAATTGAGTGCTCCATCAAAGGAAGACATAAAAATAACGTTAGTTCTACCGAAACAAAATCAAAATGGAGACTGGTTATCTTATGGATTTTCGAGCAAAGAAAGTTTAGAGTCTTTTATTGAAAAAGATAAACAAAGGTTGAACAATTCAATCACTCCCCTTGGTGTTGGAGGAAGCGGACCTGGTAGTACAGACTTCTATAAACGCACAAATCAAGGTAGCGAGTATTTTTCTCTAAGTAGTGGTTATAAAAACTTGTCTGCTAGTTGGCAAAATCAAATTGTTTCTGTACGTACAGCAGCTCCTACTGCTAGCTACTCAACAACACTATGGGAACGTACTTCAACTGACGGATATGGAAAAGGTGTTGTTTTTAAACATGCTGATTGGTATGGTCAAACTGCAAACTTAAATAACTTTCCAACTTCAGCAGTTGAAGTTAAAAAGTAAAAAACATAGAAATAAAAGGTGTTTTCACGTATGGAAACACCTTTTATTTCTACAACTATTTCACATAACTCGTCTATACCAATTTCAACTCTTAACTATTATTTTTCGTATTCCTACTCTCCAAAACTTTCTCCATATTATGAGTTGCCCATTCCATCATTAATAGAATCACTGGACGTAGTGATTCACCAAGCTCAGTTAACGAATATTCAACTTTAGGTGGCACTTCACGGTATACTTCACGATGTATAATGCCATCAGCTTCAAGTTCTCTCAGCTGCAGCGTTAACATTCTTTGTGTGATATTTGGTTTTAATCTTTTTAATTCATTAAACCGCTTTGTACCATCTAATAAATGATACAAAATTACCCCTTTCCATTTCCCTCCAATCACCTCAACCATAGCTTCAACTGGACAAGAATATTTATTTAAAAATGGATAATTTATATTATTTTCGTTTGGACAATCCATAATAAATCCCTTCCCTTAACATTAGTATATTTTTTGATACTATACCACATAAATGTGCGTACTTGTATCTATGTTACTTTAAAAATATAATTTACTTACAAAAATAAATTCATGAAAAGAGGAACTTTTATGACAAATACAAACGAAATTACAAAAGAAAAGATTATGGAGGCTTTTCATTTCAGACATGCATGTAAAGAATTCGATCCTATGCACAAAATTTCAGAAGAGGATTTCAAATTCATTTTAGAAACAGGCAGACTATCTCCTTCTTCTTTTGGATATGAGCCTTGGAAATTTATTGTCGTACAAAATAAAGAATTAAGAGAAAAACTACAACCGTATTCATGGGGCGCTGGTGGGCAACTTGCAACAGCTAGTCATTTTGTTATTGTTCTTTCAAGAAACATTAAAGATATGCATTATGATGCAGAGTATATTAAATATATGATGAACGATATTATTGGATTGCCTGAAGACACTCAAAAAATTAGATATGAATTCTTCAAAAAGTTCCAGGAAACAGATTTTAACTTATTACAATCCGATCGTGCTGTATTTGATTGGGCATCTAAACAAACTTATATTGCTTTAGGTAATATGATGACGAGCGCAGCTCAAATCGGTATTGATTCTTGTCCAATAGAAGGATTTGATAAAGAGGAAGTAGATTCTTTACTTCGTCAAGAAGGCATTATACAAGACGATAACTTTGAAGTATCAGTTATGGTTGCCTTTGGTTACCGTAAAGAAGAGCCAAAGCGTGATAAAACAAGACAGACTATGGATACAATTGTTGAATGGATTAAGTAATATAGCACAGACAAATAATGCTCCTAATAGCTGGATACTTATACTAAAGAACTATCAGTCGTTTTTCTTATGTATGAATTTGGTTTTTCATGGAAAGATATGTTAGTATGTATACAGTTTGAGTGCTCTATTTTTAGAGTCGAACAGGAGGAGAATGAATATGTCTGATATTGAAGTTGGCGAAGTGTTTACTCTTAGTGATGAGAATAACGAAGAGCAAGAAGTAGAAGTACTTGGAGCGATGGATGTCGAAGGTGCAGAGTATATTGCAGTTGCCTTTGTTGAAGATATCCAAACAGAAACTGAGGAAGACATTGATATTTTCTTTTTAAAAGTAGAAGAAGATAATGAGTTTTCATACATTGAAAATGATGAAGAGTTTGATAAAGTATCTACTGCGTTTGAAAAGATTTTGGATGAGCAAGAGCAAGAATAGTATGAATGAAAAACACGCGGGCGGATGTATATCCGCCCTCTTTTTATTTATTACTCATCCAGAGACTCACGCAGTAATTGCAGTACATCTTTCATCGCAAAAGGTCCATCTTTTTTAACATGTTCCGCAAATTCTGAAACGAGACGTAATGTTCTCACACTTTCGATTGGATGCTCTCCTGATGCACTTTCAGCTGAAAGCATAATTGCATTCGTCCCGTCCAGTACAGCTTGAAACACATCAGTCACCTCTGCCCTTGTTGGAATAGAATGATCTACCATAGATTGAAGCATTTGTGTTGCTGTAATGACATATGTATTCGTTCGATTACATTCCTGAATCATCATTTTCTGTAAAAGCGGAATGCATTGATACGGTAACTCTACTCCTAAATCGCCCCTTGCAATCATAATTCCATCTGCTTCTTTACATATATCTTGAAAATTCTCGATTGCTTCCATCGTTTCTATTTTTGCAATTACATTAGGTGACGTTTCTTTATACTGTTGTATAAAATCTCGTATTTCTTTTATATGACTAGGTTTTCTTACGAAAGAACACGCGATAAAATCAACATTCTCTTCTAAAAGAAACTGAATATCTTTTTTATCTTTCTCTGTAATAGCTGGTAAACGAACAGCCGCATCTGGTAAATTAACTCCTTTATGAGATGAGATATTGCCACCTGTTTTTACCTTCGTTTCTATTTTGTCCGTACTTATCTTTTCAACAATTAATTCAACTTCTCCATCATTAATTAAAATTCTACTGCCTACTTTCACATCATTCGCAATTCCTTCATAATCAACACTCGCTTCTGTATTACTCCCTGTAACTGGTTGTGTATGTAAAATAAAAGAATCTCCTGCCTGAAGTGTAATTTGCTCTCCCTTCACTTCACCTAATCTTATTTTAGGACCTTGTACATCACCCAAAAATTTAATAGAGTCATCTA
This sequence comes from Bacillus sp. LH1, assembly GCF_057924895.1. NCBI lineage: Bacteria > Bacillati > Bacillota > Bacilli > Caryophanales > Bacillaceae > Bacillus > Bacillus sp. LH1. The sequence continues at coordinate 3,253,570 of NZ_CM175007.1, forward strand.
ATGATTTCACTAAACGAATGATGTCTTTATGACTTTCATGCGTGCCATGCGATAAATTCAGTCGAACAATTTTCATACCATTCTTTATTAACTGTGCTAATGTTTCTTTATTATTACTTGCGGGTCCAATTGTACAAATTCGATCGATTGTCATTTTTGTCACCATCCTTTTTTTAATAAGTTTCCCATATGAACTTAAAAATAACAGAGATTCTGACATGAATAGATTTAAATTTACATGAATTTCATAAAATTAAACCTGTATCCCTTGCTGGCTAAGCATTAGAAGATATATTCGCTTTTTTGCAAATGAAGACATGTTGAATCGAAAGTAAAAGAAACGTTAAGTATGGGATAAACCATTGAGAGTTTCGAAATTTTCATATATTGTATGAATTGAGTTCGAACTCAAAAATTTAAAAAGGTGGGAAAATTAGTGAATATGAAAAAATCTTTATCGGTGACAACTTTAGGGTTAGCGGTTTTAGGTTTTGGTTTTACTAATAACGCAAGTGCTTCAGAGGTCGATACTGTAGACAAGCAGCCCGTTTTAGTTGACTTTGATACAATTCAATCAACAAAAACATCTAGTGTTCCTAGTTTGACTATTGCAGCTGCACCTAAGAATGACTCTAACATTAGCGTATATACTCCCTTTTTTGGTAACCCATATGCAGTTGCTAAATCGAAATCAACTACGACCGAAGACTATGTTTATGCAAAAGCAAGAACTTTCAATGGCGATGGCTCATTAGTGAATACGAAAAGTAATAGTGCAAAAAAATCATCCTTTGTAAGTGCTACAGCGACCAACACAAGCATTTATTATGGAGATGATTACGCTATCGGTAATCATACCTATAAATTAAGTGGTTATAATGATGTGAATCACGAAACAAAAGCTTTCTGGTAAGAAAGAGAAAAAAGATATGCATCTTGCATATCTTTTTTCTCTAATATTTTACATATATTGAGGTGCTATTTATGAAACAAATATATATTATTAGCGGTGTTTTACTTATTTCATTACTTACAATTTATATTTTGTTCAATACTTCATTCATACAACCTCATCCACCTTCCATAGAAAATAAACGAGAGCAACAAACCAATACTATTTCTTACGGATTGAAGGATAATCAAGGCCAACATATTAACAATGGTAGTACAATTACTAGTGAGGATAATAAAATTAATGTAACATTATCATTCGTACATACTATTAATGAAAACCGAAAATATGGATTAATTGTTCTAGAAGATTACGAACAAAAACCTTTTAAAATAGAAGATACTACTACTGAAATATCACACTATTTTTTTGATATGAAACCAAACAGTTCAATGACTACGAAAATCTCTTTACACACTTCTCCTGATGCAAGTGAATTAACCTTTTTAATAATTAAAAAACCTGAATACAAATTAAAAGATAATAACTTAAATAAAGCAGCTATTTTAGAAGATATTCTAAGTATGCGGTATTCAATGCATCTTCTTCAGAAAGAAAACGAAAAAATAAAACTCTCCCTTATAGATCCAAATGCTATTTTAAAAGATGGTCTTTACGAACCAGTATTTGTTACGAACCGTGAAGAGAACTTACAAACTGTCTTCTTTGAAAAGGAAGGCAAGCAATTAATTTTATCAAACGGTAATGAAAAAAATGATGAAATGACTTACGCAATCGTGGCTTTTAAAGATTGGAAACAAGTTGAAATATTTAACAATAGAAAAGTCGTTTATACTAAGGTTGCACCTGAAACGAGACAAATCTTTAATTTCACATTGCCTTCAGTAGATCAGGAAAGTAATTTTCAACTCGTCGCTTTTCCATTTCCTTTTAAAGTTAGCGAAGAAGATTATGTTAGTCAACAAGCATTCAGTTCCTTTCGTATCGTAATTGAAAATGAATAAGTTATACTGTGCACATTACAACAACCAAAAAAAGCCTACTCACACGAGTAGGCTTTTGAAACTATGAAAGTTTCGTCAATAACTGATTTAAATCTTTTTTCGTTTTCGTCGTTAATGATTTCATTTTATTAATATCGATTTTTTCTTTCTCCGCTCCTACAATTAACGGATACATACTTTGACCGATTGTTTTAGAATCCGTCGGATGTGATGCTTCTAGCTCTTTTTCAATCACATCCCACTTTTCATTAATTTGTTTGCCAAGCTTATTCACTGTTTCCAATTTTGGATTAGCAGCTAACTGCTTGTCCAAGCTATCAATTAATGCTACAACTTCTTTAACATTCGTTTTCACAGCAACACTTTTCTTCGGATCTTTCGTTGTCTTTCCGTTATTGTTTGTGCTTGTACTTGTACTTGTGCTTTGATCTGTTGTTTTCCCGCTAGTCGTTTGATCATTCGTTTTTCCTGTCGTCTCTTTTTCTTTTGTTTTTACATTTTCGTTTTGAGTTGACGTTTTGCCGTTACTTTCTGTCCCTGATGATTCTTTCGTATTTTTTGCATCCTTATCTGTTTTTTCATTTGAAGAAGTATTTGTTTCTTTTTCAGTATCTTTCGTTGTTTTTGACGCTTCATCTGCACTTGTCGTTTTTGCTTCTCCATCATTTTGCGCAGTTACTTGCTCTTTCTTTTCCGTTTCTTTATCTGCTGAAGGACTACAAGCTGCCATAGTAAGCATTGTACCAATTGTTATCGATGCGATAGCGACCTTTTTCATTTTCATATAAATCCCCCTATGTTTTACATAATTTATCCTCCCCTTTACGATTCGATTCCCCCTTAAAAAATCCCTTTTCATACGAATTATCATCTTTCCGACAGTAATCTTCATAATAATACGTACAAAAACTGATAAACTCATTTTAATATTCGAGTTTCTTCTACTTCATTTTTCTACTCGCAAGTAAAAGAAAAAGAGTATATTGTCACATTAAGAATTACTATCTTCATATGACGATATACTCTTCTATCAAATTTTTATCTTTCTTGACATTTTATTTATACAAAAAAATAAAATTTTCTTTCGTTTTTTGTTTCTCAACATTTGTTAACATAATATTTTTATGAATAACCACCATTCGAGTGAATGACTTGCCCAGTAACCCATTTCGCTTCTTCACTTACTAAAAAAGAAATTAAGCGCGCAGCATCCACCGGTTCTCCTACTTTACCTTGTGGGAACTTCCATACTAAATGATGCTTCAGCTCCTCTGTAATCCATCCTGTATTCGTCGGTCCTGGATCTACAGCATTCACTGTAATCCCCTTCTCCATCGCAACTGGTGCTACTGACTTTGTAAATGCTTCAATTGCCCCTTTCGTTGCTGCATATGCAAGTTCATCTGGCATTGGACCTACTGACTGTCCCGAAGTAAGATTAATAATACTCCCGCCCGTTTTAAGTGAATAATGTTTTATAAACAATGAACTTAATAGCATAGTAGCCCGAACATTAACTGTATAATGTTTATCCAACTGCTCTACATCTAATTCCTCAATCCTCGTATGAGTAGAATATACTGCATTATTAACTAGAATAGATGGATCACCTAACCGTTCTGATACCATATAAAACAAACGATTTGGCGAATAAGACTGCGATAAATTGATTTCTGCCATTTCACATCGAACATCGTAACTTTCAATTTCCTTTTTCAGCAAAAAGGGTTCTTGATCACTCATTCCCCATGGCATCGCTTTATCATACTTTGGCCAGTACGTGAAAAAAATGTCTATCCCCTTTTGAGCAAGCACCTTGCATACAGCTGCACCAATTCCATTCAGACGAGTTGCCCCTGTTACAATTGCTATTTTCTTCACCTTTTTCTCCTCCATCTATACACAGATCCCCTGCATGAATACAGAGGATCTATCTTCTTATTGAATATTTGACAGTATACGTTCAGCACCTAATTTTAACATTTTAATAAAGATATAATTTACAATCGTAAACATTACAAATAAAACGATAAACATAACCCACAGTCCGACATGAAGGAAGAAGTATAATACACTTACTCCCCCCACAATAATTAAAGCTATTAAAATATTAGCTAAAAAATTCCACAAAGTTGTATATCGACTTTTAAATAATTTCTGCTCTGTATCCCAATGAATATCTGCAGTTTGCGCGTCCCAGCGTGTTCCGATTAAATTAATTAATAACAACCCGTTCGCACTTAGTAAAAACCACAGTATCATAAAGACTGGAGAAATCCCAGCTACAACTGCCATCGTAATACCGAATACTGCTAAAATGATCACATTAATTAACCAAGCAGTGATTGCTTTCGCAAAAAAGATATCCGAAGCCTTTACTGGTAAATAACGATTCACAAACCAAGAGCTTCCATCTCGTGAAAATGACGTTGTTGCAATGACGTTACTACCCATTAAAAATAACGATGCACAAAGGCCAACACCAATTGCAAATCCCGTTGTCTCTGGATTGTTAATATACTCTGTAATAAACTTTAAATTTCCATCTTGCACAAATAAAATAAAGAACAACATAATTGGCATAACGAAAGTTTGTACAATGCAATTTAAGAAAAATTGTGGTGTACGGAATAACGTTTTAAATTCTTTTTTCACATACGCTTTTAAATGCGAACTTTGTACTGTTGATTTCTGTAAACCTTCCGCCGAAATAACTTGTTTCTTTGCTGTACTCGTTGAAAGTCCAATAACCCCTTTTAAATATGTACGCTCTGCTATGTAATAAAACAACACAAAGAAGACAAATGAAATAACTGCAAAGATTATTACATATAAAGGTCCCTTCCAATTTGCATTTTCTACTAATGCTACTGCTCCAAAATATGTAGTTGGAAAATAGTTTGTCATTTGTACTAAAAGAGAAGACTGGTTGTTTGCAAGGTAATCCGCAATTGCATCTTCAGAAAACGAACTTTTATTTTTCCACTGCAAAAATAAGTTAATTCCTACAATAAATAGTATACTTACGATTCCAATAAATATATTTCCTCGGTCTTTATTTTTCGCTATATTTGTATACCTCATAATAACTGTCATCAGTAACGAAGCTAGTACTAACGGCACAATTGGGAAGAGTAAGTAAATGAAAATCATATATATGTAATATGTAATAAATGCGCCACTTTTTAAACCGTACGTAATAAAGATCGGTAATAAAATAAATGAACTCATTACGTATTGTGTAATTAATACTGTTAAAAATTTGGCTGAAATAATTTGCGCTGGTTTTAATGGTAATGGTAATAACATTTCAATGTCATTGCTGTAGTAAAATACAGTTAAAATGTTCGTAATACTCATTAAAAATACCCATATACTCGCAATCGCAAGTCCCATTGCGATAATCATTCCTGGATCTTGCCCTAAATGTATCATTCCCTCATACATTGCATGCGTGATAGAACCAAACAGTAAAAAGCCGACAAATAAAATAGCTGCAAATGAAAATACATACGCCCATCGCTTCTTCTTATCTGTTATAAAATCTGCGTAATTTAACTTTAATAGTACCTTCGTTAACGTCCAAATTTTACTCATTGCCCGTCATCTCCAAGAACATTTTTTCAAGTGATTCATTGGATTTAAAATGATCTCTCATTTCATCTAAATTTCCTTTAAACTGCAAATTCCCCTTATTAATAATAGCAACCCGGTCACATATTTTTTCCGCTACTTCTAATACGTGTGTAGAGAAAAATACAATCTTTCCTTTATCCGCATGCTCTCTCATCATTTCTTTTAAAATATATGCAGATTTCGGATCAAGCCCAGTTAATGGTTCATCTAAAATCCATACATCTGGCTCATGTACGAGCACACCAATAATAACGATTTTTTGTCTCATACCGTGCGAATAACTTTGAATTTGATCAGATAAAGCATTATAAAGATCAAACTTCTTCGCTAAAGACTCTATTCGTTCTTGTCGTACTTCTTTCGGCACTTCATACATATCGGCCATAAAGTTTAAATATTCAATTCCTTTTAATCGTAAAAACATATCTGGACTATCTGGTACATAACCAAACGTCTTCTTCGCTTCCATCGGCTCTTCCATAATATTTTTTCCGTTAATCGTAATAGTCCCTTTGTCCACCCCGTGAATACCAGTAATCATCTTAATTGTCGTTGATTTACCCGCACCATTCGGTCCTAAAAATCCAAAGATTTCGCCGCTAGGTACAGATAAACTTAAGTCTTTTACTGCATAGGTAGACCCATTATAACTTTTTGACACATTCGTAATTTCAATCATTCCATCCAATCCTTTCCTTAATTACCAAATAACTATATTGATATTATAGCATAGTTCTATTTTAAGATTTTTACATTTTTCAGTATATTTAACCTTTAAAATAAATATACACCCCTAATCCAACAACTAAAACGACAGCTAGTATAATATAAATCATTGTTAAGCGTTTAATATTCCCCTTTGTCGCTTTGCTATAATTTGCATCACCATTCCGCCCAATTAACACCGTCGCAATGACAGTAATCACTACAAGTAATACAACGATCATGATCCAAGTTAGCATTTCTTCCTCCCCCTCCTTACAACCATTTTACAATATTATCCTCTTTATTTCGCAGCATATTTCCTCTTTTTACTATTATTATGAAGCAAACTGGAAAACTATTATTACCATTCCTATCCAATTGTGATATATTTGTAACATAACGTGACTTATTTCTAACAACGTAAGGAGGACCTATCATGAAAACAACTTGGATAAAATATTTAGGATTTCTCGGTTTCTTCGGTTTCCTCGGATTTTTTTATGAAAAAGGATTGTTTACTATGTTCTGTTTCTTCTCCTTTTTCACATCGTATAGAACAGTTCAACACGATGAACTGTTTGAACAAATTGTCAATAAATCGTGCCGCAATGCATTTATCGTTACGTTACTAACTACCGCAATCATTATGTTTATTGAAATGTTATTTCCAAACCCGGCGCTACAAGAAATTGATATCGCTCTTATTTTCGGCACACTCATTCTTACATTCGGTTTTTCTATGTTCTTTTATGATAAACCTGTTGATGAAATGGAAGATGCACCATGGCGTTCGTAACGAAGATAAAAGAATACCGCGCAAAATTGAACATGACACAAGAAGATTTAGCGAAGAGCGTTAGTGTGCGACGTGAAACAATTAGTCATCTCGAAAAAGGTAAATACAATCCTTCCTTACAACTTGCTCACGATATAGCGAAGGCACTACATAGTACGATTGATGAGATTTTTATTTTTGAGGATAAATAAAAAATACCGTCATTCTTTCCAAGAAGAATGACGGTATTTCTCATTGATTATCCATATAAAACCGCATGAAATACGCCTAATAGTAAGTATTGATCCTCCATGTAATCTCCATCATATGCATTCATCTCGATGTAATACATATCTTCCTCAAGACGAATATTCCAATCTGCAATTACATAGCCCTTTCGTAATAATTTTCCCATTCCAAATGAAGTTTTATGAACAACATATTCTTCTGCCTTATATGTAAAGGTAAATAAGAAATTTGCATCCAATAACTTTCCGTCACATACAAGTATTTCATGCTCTGCATCATGATTATCTTTGTACATTACTAAAATCCTTCTTTGGCGCTGCCTACTTACATCCTTTGCAATGACGCGAATATTGTCCTTACTATCCTTTATTTCATAAATAATATTACTACCAATTTTCGGAATAAAATCCAGCACTCTCATCAGCGTATTTTTATAATAGCCCCTTACTACACCTACTTGCTCACTTCCATTATAAACCTCTATCGGTGTCGTATCTGCTTTACTATCACACGGTCGTTTGTAAGAGAGCTGCATCATTCGCTCTCCTCTTAAGTACTGATCAAACGTCACAGGATATTCTATCATGCGCAGTTCTTTATTTAACTCATACAAATAGCGTTGAACACTCTCTATTAATGTTGTAGTAGCTATACGCTCTTGAAGTTCAAATTCTTGCCAGCTGGAAAAAACATTCCATTGATTATGATCCTCTTCATAGAAGAAACCAAGAATTACCTCTTCACGGTCAGCCGTTTCATATTTCATAGGCACGTTCTGCCCATGTTGAACTTGTTCCATCCACTGACCTAAATAAATCCCCAGCTCTGCAACCTTCATACATGATTTTTGAAAAAATACGCTGTCACTCGCGCAAATCGTTACATCTCCTTCGATAAAGCCCTTTGAATAAGCATCATACCGTGGCTCATCCTTCTGCGGGAGATTTTTGTCTAACTCAAATAAAAACGTTAACATCCTTTATTCACCTCTAGTTGTTACACTAATCATACATGACATCGCATCACGCTAGGAAACTATTTATATACGCATATTTAATTCACGCATTATAACACGTGAATGACCTTGTATAGTAGCTCTATTTTTTTGTTCTATATCTTAGTATATGAATTTATATGAGCAATTTTTCAAATATATCTATCGCAACTTACAATATATCAACGATTTTTCAAATATATCTATCACAACTTACAATATATCAACGATTTTTCAAATATATCTATCACAACTTACAATATATCAACGATTTTTTCAATATATCGATTTTTCGACAAATATCAGCACAATTAAAATGAAGCTACCTTTTCTTCAGCCACTTCTACAATTTCTAAAATTTGTAGCAGACTCTCCACTTCATAAGTCGGGTTAACATCTGTCCCGTTTTCTTTCAAACTCGGATTATACCAACACGTATCAATGCCGTAATCTTCTCCGCCTTTCATATCAGAAGTTAACGAATCTCCAACCATTAGTACGCTTGATTTATCAGTAATCCCAAACTTCTCAAACGCATAATCAAAAATCTCACGTGCTGGTTTTTGATGACCAACTTCTTCAGAAATAATAATGTGATCAAAGAAATTACATAAAGGCGAATTTCCGATTCTTGATTGTTGCACCTTCGTATATCCATTCGTAATAATACCTAACTTGCAATCTTGTAGATTTTCACATAATTGTACTGCGCCTTCTATAAGATGTACTTCTTTCCCTAAGTTTTCAAGATATACATCACTAAATTGCTGTGCATCTACGTCTATATTATGAAGTGCAAATAATTGTCTAAATCGATCTACTGCTAATTCACTTAGCGTAATCATTTTATTTTCTAAATCTCTCCATAATCCATTACTAATCTCTTTATAGCTTGCAAGATAATCATTATACCCTGTAGGCATATCAAACTGTACAAACGCATTATGTAATGCGTGTCTTTCCGTTTCAGGGAAATCTAATAATGTATCATCTACGTCGAATAATATAACTTTGTATTTCATGATGTTCTCCTCAATTCCTATTTTAAAAGCTTCGTTCTCATTGTTTAAAATTTATTTAATTCTTTTAACTAAAGCACACTTTAATTCAATTTTTATATAACTAAAACTACACCTCTGCGTTTAATAACTTATAATCATTATTAAAATAAGCATGTATCATGTGTCCACCAAATAAATCTCCATCATGATATTCACAGTATATATCATTTTCTCTAATTTCAATTTCATAGAGCGTAATTGCTTTTGCAAATTTTTCTTTCGTTATATCATATTCTCCTGCATCTACAGCATCCCAATTTAAATGTTCATCATTCTCATCATACTCAGGCCAAAAATCATTTTTGTAATTTATCAATTTTTCTGCTATGGCTACTTTAGCCTTTTTATCAAATTCTTCTATACATAAAAAAAGCTTCTCTGCCCTTTTAATCATCTCATTAACATCTACATATTCATTTCTAATATCCAATTGCCAATGTATTTCCCCATTTTTTTGGTGATATGCTTTACATGTCTCATTAAAGGTAAACAATCCTATTAATTCACTTTTTATTGATTTCCCCATCTCCTAATTTCCTTTCTATTATGATAACCCTCCATCAAATACATAGACATTTTCTTGCTTTTTCCCTATAGTTCATTATAGAAATCATTATAAATCACACGACTTTACCGTCACTTAACATAATAACACGATAGTAATATAAGTTTATATATTTCATTATGAGGCGCTTAACCTGCTCTTTATTGAATACACCATTATCTTCTATTTTCAACTACGCTATAAGTAAAAGGAGGCTAATTCGCTCAGCCTCCTTCTCATTATTAATCTTCTAGCAATAACTCTTTCATTTCCTCTAACGACTCTTTCGTAAAGCCAAGGGCCCTTTCAGCGTATGCTTCAACTGATCTGTATTGCTTTTGAATTTCACCAATCGCAGCTTGCAAGTATTCAGCACGTGCTTCAAACATCGCACCTAATATCTCTCTACTCTCATCGTTTTGTAGTTTTGCACCTAAAAAGGCCATCATTTTCTCGTTTAACTTTTCACGGAAACCGTTACTTAGTAAATAATCTTCCATTACTGTTTTCTCTGGTACACCTAGTAAAAGTAATAATAATGCTGATCCAAATCCAGTACGATCTTTTCCAGCTGTACAGTGGTTTACTAACGGTAAGTTTTCCGGGTTTTGCGCTAAGTTTAAGAAGCTTACGAACGCCTCGTTGCCACTTACGAAATCTTGATTCATTTTCACAAGATACTCACCTGGTTTTCCTAACATAGAAAGGTCACCAACTTGGAAAAACTCATTTATATTTAAGTCTTTCGCTAAGTCTTGCATAACTGGTAAGCACACTTGACGAGCACCTGTAATTTCTGGATTCGGCTTATGCTTCACTTCAAAGTCTGTACGGTAATCACAAATTAACTTTAAGCCAGACTTTTGTAAATACGCAATATCCCATTCTGTTAGTCCTGCTAATTCTTCAGAACGGTATAATTTGCCCCATTTCACTTTACGTCCATCTGTCGTTTCATATCCACCCATATCACGGAAGTTAAACGCACCTTGTAATGGCAATCTACGCTCAGCTACTGTCACTGCTTGTCCATTACTTCCTACTAGTCTAAAATATGGACGTTCATTTTCACTCGGGTTTTCAATTGTATATGATAATTCTCCATTTACCGTTGCAAGTAATTCTCCAGTTTCTTCAATATGTTCTGGTGAAGTACTCCAATAAATACGAACTTCTTCTATATTATTTTCCCACTTTATTTGTAACGTATTATCTTCAATTCTTTCTACAGTTGCTTGTAGCCAATTTCTTTGCTGCTCCATTCTTTCACCAACGCTTTCTCTTATAATTGAATCTTACCCTATTGTATTATGGGAATATCCATTTTGTCGTTCTCATTTTTCTTTTTATCTTACAAACAGGCGAAAAGTTCTTTTACTTGTTCAAAATTTGTACATGGATTACCGCGAAATACGTATGCGATTTGTTCATTACCTAAATCTTCGTATACAACTGTTCCGCGATTAGGGTGCGAATAAAACTCTAACCCGTTTATAATTTGTTTTGGACCATAGTTCATTGTCCATGAAGAAATAGGATAATACGCTTTGTTTTTATGTCTACAAACCCAAAGTGCATATAGTTTATTAACTTCGTCCCAATATACATACTGCATTTCGTCATTTCCGAAACCGACCGATTCAAGTTTCCAATTTAGTTTTTCATGAATTAACAAATTTACATAGGATACGTCATCTGGAGCATTCCACTCTCTACATCTTCCTATCTCACCCATTTCACTTCTCTTCGCTTGAAAGCTTAATAAGTGAAATGATGTATGTAATATCGTTTTCCCAAGCTCCATATTTACTGGTTGTAATTCAAATAGAAATCGTTCCATTTCGTCTTGGTTTACATATCCATGATCAACAGAAATTTCAACTTGTGTTTTCCATATAGATGTAACGTAACTTTCTTTTCCTTTATAATTTATACCTTTCCAATACACAAGCCCTTTATATTGAAAACAATCTCCTTTTGCTTGAGAAATACAGCTATCCGGAAATACTGGTTCCATTATATCGAGAAAAAATTCCTTTACTCGAAACATCCCAGTTGGAGTAACAACCTGAAACCAAAAAGTTCCCCACTTTTCACCTTCATAACGTTCTGAAACTTTTTCAACATTCCAGCCTTCTAACAATACATTTGGATACAATAACACGAATGAATGCATGGATTGCTTTAACATATATAGTCCCCTCCCGCTATACGAGTTCGAGAGTATACATCATTCATCCTCCTAAAACTTTCTCACATATCTCTCAGTTGAACTAAACAACTGACATCCGTTCTTTTCAAAAACATCCTTCATCCACTCATTTTGTATATTTGTCTCACCAATATAATAAGATGCACCTATTTCCTTTAAGACAAACATCGCACCTGCAAATAACGCAGCTTCATATCCCTTATTACGCATATTTGGAGTAACTGCGAAGTACATAAGTTTCCCTTCTTCTAACGTACCTCTTTCAATATGCGGGATTACAATTCCTATCGGCTTTTCATCGACATCCGCTGTTAAGCAATGTTCTTTCCATTGCTCACCAATTTCTTGTAGCATCATATGCACAAATTGATCATGAGCGACTGGTTCTCCCGTCGCTTCATTCCACAGTGAATAAAAAGCCTCTTCTCCAACTTCTTCAATAAGCTTAAAATCAATTTCACTTTCTACATCTTCTACTTCGTATATATCTTTAAATACAATCATGTTTTCAGTAACATATTCAAATGAATACGTTTCAAAACATTTTTTATACACATCATAATTTGGACTTTTTGAAGAGATTTCAAAATGTAGTTTTTCTAATCCATCTTTTTCAGCTTCAGCAACGCAATATTGCATCATTTCCTCTAATTGCTCTTCTGTAAAAATCTCTGCATTATTTTCTTTTATCATAATAGAAGAAGCACTTCTTCTTATTTTAAAATGTTTTTCTAACTGTTCTATCGTCGTCATATTCTTCCCTCATCTATATCATACTCGAATTTCTAATCGTTCTCCTTGCATGAGCAGGATTGTCCTTGAATATATAGAATACTAGAAAAGATCGCATCTTTAAAGTGCGGAGGAGGTTCTCCATTGGATATTACAGCATTGCAACAACAGTTAGAGCTTATACAACAAAATGACTACACGCAACTGCAACATATAGACGTAAATGAGTTAACTTTGAACATGCTTCAGTATATCGGAACGACTGATAGCTACGTTCGTTACCAACTTATATATAAATGTTTTGCGCATTTCATTCATCATGAATTCCTTATGGACGATCAGCTGAAATTACTTCTGCAAACTTGTTTAAGTGATGAGTATTTATATTGTGACATTTACTCCCCACATACAGATGGGGTTTTCACACGTTCTTACACTGTTTCGTTAATTGCGTTAATACTCCAATTCGCTAATTCGCACTACTTTTGTACAGAGGAGGATATCGAAGAAATAAAAAATAAACTCATTACATACACAAACTTAGAAACGGATTTTCGGGGCTATATTGAAAATAAAGGATGGGCTCATTGTCTTGCTCATGTATCTGATGCCTTTACTGAAATTGTTCATAATACGTATACAACTTTTGAATGGTACGAAGAATTAATTCATTGTTTATTAAATAAAATCTTTATTCCATCTGACCTTTTTCATAATAACGAAGATGAACGCATTGTTACTCCATTACTAGCAATGCTGTATCATGATTTTCCTCAGAACGATTTAATTTCTATTATTCATAAAAAAATAAAAAGGCTTCCTCAAATTAGAAAACGCCTTTCGCTTAATGAGTATTGTATTTTATGTGCCAATATTAAAACCTTTTTACGCACATTATTTTTCAGAACGAAAGATGACCATAACTTAGCCTTTACAGCACGTAAAACAGAAAGAATGTTAAAAGAACTTCCTAACTATTATTAAATACAAGGAGCAATGACATGGGTTATATTGAAGATATGAGAAATCTAGTAGGAAATCATCCACTTATTCTAATAGGATCACACGCCATTATATTAAATGAAAAAGATGAAGCATTGCTGCAGCTCCGTACAGATTTTAACCGCTGGGGCATTATTGGCGGTGCCTTAGAATATAACGAAACATTAGAAGATGCTTTAAAACGAGAAGTGTTTGAAGAAACTGGACTTATTATTAAAAATCCAGAACTATTCCGTACATACTCAGGACCAGATTTCTTTCAAATCTATCCAAATGGCGATCAAGTACACGGTGTACTCGTTGTTTATATTTGCCGAGAATTTTATGGGGAGCTTGTATGCGATCAAAGTGAATCAAAAGAACTACGCTTCTTTTCACTTGATGAATTACCTAATAATCTTCCTCCTGTTATCGAGAAGATTATTACAGATTATCTAAAAAAATAAGGGAACGCTTAACGTTCCCTCTCAAATCCAATCCGTTTTTTAATTTCCGCTAAATTTACCTTCGCAATAGCGCGTGCCTTCTCAGCACCGTTTTCTAATGCTTCATATAATAAATTCGGCTCATTCATATACATTGCGTACTTTTCACGAGGTCCAGCTAACTCACGATCTACAACGCGAAACAACTCTTTTTTCACATCGCCCCATCCGATTCCAGTCTCATATTTTTCACGTAATGACTGTACTTCGTCTTCTGTCGCAAACTCTTTATATATCATAAATAATGTTTCTAATTCTTTCGGTTCATTTGGAAGTGAAGAGTCTGTTTTGATTTTAAATATTAACTTTCGAAGTTTTTCTTGCTCTGCAAATAATGGGATTACATTTCCGTAACTTTTACTCATCTTCCTTCCATCAAGACCAGGTAAAATAGCTCCTTCTTCTTGCACTACATACTCCGGTAGTGTAAATGTCGTGCCAAATGTATGATTAAAATACGTCGCAATATCACGCGCAATTTCAATATGCTGAATTTGGTCTTTTCCAACTGGTACATGAGTAGCTTGAAATAATAATATGTCAGCTGCCATTAAAATCGGGTACGTGTATAACCCCATATTCACTCCCGCATCGACCTCTAACCCTGCTTCTTTATTTTGCTCCACCTTCGCTTTATACGCATGAGCACGGTTCATAAGACCTTTCGGAGTTAGGCAAGCTAAAATCCAAGCTAATTCTAGAATTTCCGGTACTTCTGTTTGCCGATAAAAAACAACATCTTCCCCAAGTCCAAGCGATAACCAAGTAGCTGCTACCTCTTTCGTATAACTGCTGAACTTTTCTGAATCATGCACAGCATTTAATGCATGATAATCAGCTATAAAGTACAATGCTCTTCCTTCATTATTCTTTGACATTTGTAATGCAGGTTTAATCGCACCAATATAATTCCCTAAATGCGGATAACCTGTCGGCTTAATTCCTGTTAACATTATTTTTTCACTCACACTAACTCCTCCTTTCTCAAAATAAAAAGAGCCCCTCATCCTAAAAAAAGGACGAGAGACTCCCGCGGTACCACCTTAATTAGCTATCATTAGCTCACTTCATACTTCAATAACGTGAAGTAACCGTCTTTACCTACTCATTTCAGTTAGAAGCTCCAGAGCCCATTCCATATTCATCCCTTACTGATTTCCACCACATATCAGCTCTCTGAAAAGTTTCGAATATGTACTCTTCTCTTTCATTGCTTTTTCGTTATTTTTTACAGTTTATCACATTTCTCATTGACTTGAACATAAATTTTCTGATTTATACAGTAGAAAATTTTCACTTGAACTGTCTAATAGTATGTAATTTTAATATTATTACTGTTTCCTTTTCTGAATCACTTATTACAGTATGAATTACATTTTGCAAATTTATCCACACTCGAGATATCCTGTTCTACATATACAAAATACCTTCATTTCTTCAAATAATAAAAAAATTACTAAACACCGTAAATTTATATACAGTATAATATATAGTTCAATCAGGGCTGTCTATATTATATTTACATTCATATCATTTCACCATAGAGACTCACTTCATTTTATCCTACTTTATTAATTCTTCACTATGCACTTCATATCGATATTTCGGATTTATATGGGAGTTTCTCGCTACAATTTGAAACTTTTTATCACCATGTTTTAATTCATCTGTTGTCAACGTGAATTGCTGATTAGAGACGTTTGTTTCTACTAACTTAGTATCCCCATATTTCAGCACTACACTTCCAACATCTTTTCCTGCCTTTCCAGTTACTACGCCTTCTTTAGTATCCCATTTCAATTTACTTAATCCATAATTATACCCATTCTCATCATATGGTTTTCCTGTTCTCCATTTATTTGATTCTATACCTCTTAATTTATTATTTGTATAATCTCCATATTTTTCATCATTGATACCAACTTTATTATTTTCATTCCAACAATTATCCGTAACAGTCCCATTATTTCCTGTTTCAATTATCTCGACGGGTGCATGTCCTTTTTGCTTCGTATCATCTGTAATCAGACTAGATTTTTGAATCCACCCCACCTGATTCCCTCGAATCTCAAACTCTTTATTAGAATTATTTAAAATGATACCACCACGCTTCACAGAATCACTTTTAACCCAACCAATCTGATTGTTCTCTACTAGAATTCCTTCAGTTAATTTTAGAGCAACACCACCAAACCTCGAGGAATCATCTCCTGGTTCTACTTGTTCAATAACATTATTCATAATCTTTGTTTCTTTAATATAACCAATATTTTCTTTATACCCTTCATCTAATGGATTTAATAGTTTGCCATTTTTCTCAATAGGGAAGGTCTGGTTAGTACCCCAAACCGCAATACCTACTTCTGATTTTTTGTTATTCTTCGGCTTCCATTTATCAATATGCTCAGCAGCATTTATATAATTCTTTTCCACTGTAATTTTCTTTGGTGGATAGTAATATTTCCCTCTATATTCGAGTCCACCTATTACAATTGGACGAGCAATACCTACAAAAATATTATTAGTAAATTCCATGTTCTCTCCACTGTGAGTATCCAATCCTTCCCAATAGCAATTATCAATAAACACACTGTCTCGCACCTTCACATTTTTACTAATTGGATATTTTGCTTGTAATTTATAACCCGGATTTGGAGGTTCTTTCATTTTGCGCATGGAAAGCGCTATGTTATAGTTCTTACCAATCTTTCCTTTCTTATCTTCACCTCCAATGTTTCTAGTCACCACATTTTGTATCTCTGCCGTTTCTATAGAATACCCTATAATTCCGCTATTTCCGGCATTTTCAACCAACATCCTCTTTTCTCCATCTACTGCCACAGATTTAGAACCCTTAATATGTAGTTCCTTAATTAAATCAAGCGTTATTCCATCTCCTGTAATATTTCGAATAACAACATCCTCTATCATAATATCCTTAAGATAATCGCTCTCATGAGGTAAAGTTGCTTCTCCTCCCTCGGTATAATGTCCTCTTGCAACAATACCATTTTGATGTGGATTAGACTTTTCATTACCTTTCTCTCCATCTAAAGTGATATTTTTCAGTGCCGTATGACTTTGCATACGGATAATCCCCTGATAATATTCTTTGCCATCTATAATTTCAATTGGTTTTTTTGGAAATTCCCCAAAACTCCGAACTAATATTGTCTTTTGACTTTTCCCACGTAATGTAGTTCCTTCAGGTAAAAAAATTTCATTTTTAAAATTCCACTTACCTTCTGGTACCTCAATGGTTCCCTTATTTCCTTGCTCATTTACAGGTAAAGACTTTACCTTATCTGTAGCTTGCTTCATAGCCTTATCATTACCTTTTACCATTGAATATGTATCTATTTCATGGCCTAAGTTGTTTAACACCCGTATTAGTGGAGCATTTTTATTTTCTGTTTGACTAGTCGAAACCGCAAAAGCTGACGAAGGTAAATAAGCATTCCAAATAAAACAGATAAATGCGAAACTAAACAATCCAACCTTATAAATAAATTTCATTTTATATCATTCCTTTCTATATTTTTCATTTTCTTCCAATTACTCTCCCTATTTTACATTTCCTTTTATTGTAATTAAAGGTTGTATTGTGAACAAAATAGTAATTTTTTACTTTCTTATAAAAAGTATCAACTATCACACAGTTGTTCTTAACGTTGCAAAAATTATTGTCAAACTTGTTCCGTTATATTAATTCTTAAGTTTCCGTCTTCTATCAAGAGCTTATACCTTGACAAATCATAAATATGATTTGTGATTAACACATCTCTTATAATTCATTCCATTTATTTCACTCCCTTTGCATTTTATATTTCTTTATGAGGAGTTAATGGTGAGAGAACCTAACTTAAACACCATGCTTATACTTAATTTAAAGTAATCCTTAGAAATGGATTAATAGGCAAGTACATACGCTAATCACCTATTAATAAAAAAGCGCTAAAACAGTTCCCACTGTTTTAGCGCTTTTTTTCACGTATTCAACTTAACAAATCTATAACCGTGTGTAACTAACACTTTTAATATCGCATATCCTGGAATGGCTAAAATAATGCCCATAATCCCGAATAAGTTTCCGGCAGTTAAAATGATAAAAATGATAGTAATCGGGTGAATATCTAACTTTTTACCCATGACTTGCGGAGAAATAAATTTACCTTCTGCTAATTGTACAACCATCATAACAATAATTACTTTTAACACCATTGCTGGCGAGTCGATAAATGCGATAATTAACGCTGGTGTAATCGCGATAATTGGTCCTACGTACGGAACGATATTTACAATCATCGCTAAAATCGCAAGTAATACCGCATATTTAATACCAATAATAAGATAACCAATTAATAGCATAATACCGATAAATAAGCTGACGATAATTTGACCTCTAATATACGAGCTAATCGCATAATGCATATCATCTAGTATTCTCATTGCTGCTGGTTGTCTTTGCTCTGAAATAAACTTTAAAAAGTGATTCGGCAATTGCTCACCATCTTTTAAAAGATAGAACAATATAAATGGAACCATTACAAATGTCAAAACAACCTCTGTAACAGTACTCAAAAATCCAGTTACATTCCCAGTTACTGATGATAATGACTTTGTAAAATCAACTGTGTATTCTTTTACCATATTCGCAACATTAATATTTAAATTCTCCTGAATTTTACCGAGTAAATTACTTTCCCCGAATCTACGTGCTGCTTGTTCAATCTCATGGCCAAAATACGGTAAGTTATCAATTAATGCATCAATTTGATCTTTAATAATAGGGATAACCGTTACAACTAAAAATACAAATAATCCTAGTACGATTAAATATATGGAAGCTATCGATACGATTCTTGAAACACCTTTCTTTTCTAAAAGCGAAACGAATGGATGTAAAATATAAAATAGCACGCCTGCTAATAGTACTGGGAAGAAAATTGTTTTTAAAAATACGATAAACGGTGTAAAAACAAATGATATTTTTGTTAGCAATAAAATATTAATGAACAATAACGCAAATCCAAGTAATACCGCCAAATAATTTTGTTCTCTAAAAAACTTTCTTAACTTATCTCTTTTTCTTATATTTATTTTCTCCAACGAAACCACCTCTTCGAATGATGAAAAGCCCTTATTCAGGGCTCTTCATCATAATCTATATATCTATTTCTTTGCAGCTTTCACTACAAATGATACAATAAAAATTAACACGATTGCACCTAATAATGCTGGCACGACATGAATCCCACCAAAAGACGGCCCAAAAGTTCCAAATAATTTACCACCTAATGAAGCACCTAATAAACCTGCGATAATATTTCCGAACATACCACCTGGGAAATTTTTACCCGTTATAGAACTAGCAATTGCACCTATAATAGCACCAACTATTAATGTGATAATCCATCCCATTTTTAGTCCTCCATTTCTATTATAGTTTGTATGATTTAATACAAACATATGTATTTATCATTGCTAATCATATTTCACTATAGAAATATATTTACTACTATTTTACATATGGAGATACATATATTATATGCAAAAAAGAAAAATATTGTCAAACTCACCCATAAAGCAATTATATTCATATACCATATTTAAAGGAGGCTTCATTATCTATGATTCTTAAGTTAAATTCCACTTCTTTTGAAGTAGCAACATCCATTTTACAGGTTCAAATTCCAGCTTATAAAGTTGAAGCAGACTACTTAAATAGTACTGCCATACCTCGTTTATATGATACTGTAAACGATATTCAAAATTGCGTTGAAACATTCTATGGATATTTTTCTGAAAATAAACTTGTCGGTTTTATTTCTTTTGTACAAGAAGAAAAACTAATCGATATCCACAGGTTAGTTGTATCGCCCAATTTTTTTCAAAAAGGAATCGCAACGAAACTCCTAATTTATATATTTAACATGTTTTCCTCTTCAATGGCATACATTGTACAAACAGGTAAAGCGAATACCCCTGCTATTACTTTATATAAAAAACACGGATTCATTACAGTATCAGATACAATACTTCCTGACGGTATGATTCTTACGCAATTAAAAAAGACAGAATACACAAAATAATTTGACTTGTTCGCTCCTTTATGTTATTTTTTACTTTATAAAACCTTTTGCTGAGTCCAAATTTTGGAGCGGGGGAACCATTTTTGTAGCTATGCTACTTGGGGCGAATCTTTTTTAAGTAGGGAAACTCTCACTTCCCGAGTCCGACAGCTAACCTCGTAAGCGTAATGGGAGAGGAAGGTGCTTTTTGCCTATGTTACACATTTTGCCTCCTTAATTATAAATATGGGATCGATATCAAATAGTCACCTATATTTATAGAAAAGGAGAATGTATTATGTTACGTTTATCTGATCACGCAATTAAAATGATGGAGCAAAGACTTCGCATTGAAAAACAACGCACATATCAAGCAAATAAGGTTGTAGATAACTTACATCACAAATACTTCTTTCAGCATATTTTTCAACCGAAAAGATAAAGAAAATGTTTATTTAATATTAAAAAACACAAGGTGTGTCTTACAAAGACATTCCTTGTGTTTTTTATATTCTTTATAAAATTCTCACTACATTTAAGCTTGCTGTAATCGCACCTGCTATAGTAGTCACATGCCCTACACCTAACGGGCCATTTTGTAATATTAATGTTGAATTGGCACTCGTCACATTCACAAGAAGTGTATTTGAAACGGCTGGTTCGATTACTACAGTTGATGTCGTTACGTTTTGTATAAAACTCCCTGTTAGTTGCGTTCCATTTAATAGCAATCTAACAGATACTGTCTCATTCCCACCATTTGCATCCCCTTGAAAATAGTAGCTTACTAAATATATTCCTGGCGTCGTTACTGTGACTGTCGTAGCACTAGTTAAAGATACACCAGTTCCATATACAGTGGATCCAGAATTAATTGGGATGTTGGCATTTGCTGCAATTGTGCTTGTTGATGTAGAAAAGAAATATCCGCCACCTGTCGATATAGCAGATGATCCTGTTGCTCCAGTTAAGCCTGTTGGACCCGTTGCTCCTGTTGGGCCTGTTACTCCCGTTCCCCCTGTTGCTCCAGTTATTCCTTGTATGCCTTGTATTCCGGTCGGTCCAGTTGCACCAGTCACTCCCGTCTGACCTGTTGCTCCCGCCTGACCCGTTACACCTTGTGGACCTTGGATTCCCTGTGGACCTTGTGGACCAGTTGCTCCAGTCGGGCCGGTTGCTCCAGTCGGACCCGTTACCCCCTGTGGACCTTGGATTCCTTGAGGACCTTGTGAGCCCGTTGCTCCTGTCTCGCCGGTTGCTCCAGTTGGACCGGTTGCTCCTTGTGGTCCTTGAATTCCTTGTGGACCTTGAGGACCCGTTGCTCCCGCCTCGCCGGTTGGACCGGTTGGACCGGTTGGACCCGCCTGACCAGTTATTCCTTGTAGACCTTGAGGGCCTGCCTGACCAGTTGGGCCTTGTGGACCTTGCACGCCTTGTATCCCCTGAATTCCTTGGGGGCCGGTTGGACCAATTGGACCTTGTATTCCCTGAATTCCTTGAGGACCCGTTGCTCCCGCCTGGCCGGTTGGGCCTTGTGGACCTTGCACACCTTGTATTCCTTGAGGACCAGTTGGGCCTATACTTCCTTGTGGTCCCTGAATACCTTGTATTCCTTGAGGACCCGTTGGACCTGTTATGCCACTCGGACCTTGTATGCCTTGCACTCCTTGAGGACCGGTTGAACCACTCGGACCTTGGATTCCTTGTAGCCCCTGTAAACCAGTTGGACCGGTCGCTCCCCTTACTCCTTGCTCACCTTGTATGCCTTGTATCCCTTGAGGGCCGGTTGGACCGATTGGCCCCTGTGCCCCTTGCACTCCTTGTGGACCAGTCGGACCGGTTGCTCCTACCGGTCCCTGGATTCCTTGTAGACCTTGCGGACCAGTTGGACCGGTTACCCCTTGTATCCCTTGTGGACCTTGAATGCCTTGATCACCCGTTGGACCCGTTGCCCCCATCGGTCCCTGTACTCCTTGCAAACCTGTTACACCAGTTGCTCCGGTCGGTCCCTGTATTCCTTGTACCCCTTGAATTCCAGTCGCTCCTGTCGCTCCTGTCGCTCCTGTTGCCCCTGTTGCTCCAGTCGGACCAGTTGGACCCCCTGGTGATCCTGCTGGACCGGTTGGACCAGTTGGACCTCCTGGTGGACCAGTTGGACCGGTTGCTCCAGTCGGGCCAGTTGCAGAACCTGTCGGACCAGTTATCCCAGTGGCTCCTGTTGGGCCGGTTGGACCTGGATCACCTTGTAAACCGGTTGGACCAGTCGGACCGATTACACCTTGCACTCCTTGTATTCCTTGTATTCCTGTTGGACCTACCTGCCCCATTTCTCCCTGGGGACCTTGTAAACCTTGAACACCAGTTTCCCCTTGCGGCCCTATTGGCCCCTGTTCCCCTTGAATTCCTTGAGAACCAGTTGGACCGGTTGGACCAATCGGACCCTGTATTCCTTGTATTCCGGTTACACCTTGTAAACCACTACCTCCTAAATTACCTTGCACACCTTGTATACCAGTATTTCCAGTTGGTCCAGTCGGACCAATTTCCCCTTGCACTCCTTGTATTCCTTGTATTCCTGTTGGGCCGGTTGGACCGATTTCTCCTTGCATTCCTTGTATGCCTTGTATTCCTGTTGGACCGGTCGGACCGATTGGGCCAGGAATTCCTTGTATCCCTTGAATACCAGTTGGACCAGTCGGACCTCTTTCTCCTTGTATTCCTTGAACACCTTGTATTCCCTGTGGGCCTCGTTCTCCCATAGGTCCTTGATTACCTTGAGAACCTTGTGGTCCAGTTAAACCAGTTGGGCCGGTTGGACCATTTTCTCCTTGCACCCCTTGCACTCCTTGTATTCCTTGTGGGCCGGTTGGACCGATTGGACCTTGTACGCCTTGTATTCCTTGCGGTCCAGTTGGTCCACCTAAAGCACCAGTTGGACCGGTTGGACCAGTGGGCCCCGTAATACCTGGCGGTGGAAAAGGAATAGGTGCTTGAAACTTACTACACTTATCTTGATTCTTCACAAGCATCTCCCCCGTTATAACTAACGTATCAAACTATTTTTAATACATTTAAACTAGCTGTTATCACACCAGATAATGTCGTTACATGCCCGATAGCTAACGGACCATTTTGTAAAGACAAAGTTGCATTTGAAGAAGTAACTTCAATGACCATCGTATTCGAAACTGCTGGTTCTAATATAAAAGTACCTCCTGTAACATAAAAAATAAAACTCCCTGCGACTTGTGTTCCATTTAAAGTAAGCCTCACTGAAATTGTTTCATTTCCGGCAGTTGGATCACCTTGAAAATAATAGCTTACTAAATAAATTCCCGGCGT
Source organism: Bacillus sp. LH1 (assembly GCF_057924895.1). Lineage (NCBI taxonomy): Bacteria > Bacillati > Bacillota > Bacilli > Caryophanales > Bacillaceae > Bacillus > Bacillus sp. LH1. Next base: position 3,277,295 of record NZ_CM175007.1, read on the forward strand.
ACTTAACGTTACAGTTGTTGCATTTGTTAAACTGACATCAGAACCAAAAACTGTAGATCCAGAATTAATTGGTATTAACGCATTCGCTGCAATTGTACTCGTTGAAGTAGAAAAGAAATAACCGCCCCCACTAGGTAAACCAGTCGCTCCTGTCGCTCCCGCTATTCCAAAGAAACCTATTGAACCTGCACTACCAGTTGCTCCTGTCGGTCCCACCACGCCACTTGGGCCCTGACTACCTTGTGCTCCAACTGGGCCTATACTACCACTAGCACCTGTCACCCCACTCGCTCCAATTGGGCCTTGCAACCCTTGAATACCTTGTATCCCTTGTATTCCTTGCGGACCCGTTGCACCTGTATTGCCTGTCGTTCCCGTTATTCCTTGTATTCCCGTAATCCCTTGAACTCCTTGCACACCTTGTGGTCCAGTTGCCCCGGTTGCTCCAGTAGCCCCAGTTTCACCCGTTGCACCTGTAATTCCAACATTTCCTTGTGGGCCTTGTGGGCCTTGACTACCTTGCGCCCCTTGGACTCCTTGTGGGCCTGTTATACCGACTTCCCCTGTATTTCCTTGGGGACCTCTAATTCCTTGTGCACCTGTTGGACCGATAATTCCTTGCACACCTTGTATTCCTTGCACTCCTTGCGCTCCTGTTGGACCCGTTATTCCTTGTAATCCTTGAGGACCTTGCAAACCGATAGCTCCAGTCGGTCCTATTATTCCTTGCACTCCTTGAGGACCTTGGGCACCTTGTGTACCTGTCAATCCGGTAGTCCCTTGTATCCCTTGAACACCTTGAGGACCTTGTGTTCCAGCTGCCCCTGTTTCCCCTTGAATTCCTTGTACGCCTTGGATTCCTTGTGCTCCAGCTGGGCCGGTTGCTCCTCGGATTCCTTGTGCTCCTTGAGCTCCTTCCGCTCCTGTAACACCAACTGGACCAGCTATCCCTTGTATTCCCACCATTCCTTGTGCACCTGTTGGACCTATCACACCTTGAATACCTTGAATACCTTTAGGACCTTCTGCACCAGTTGGACCAGTTACTCCCAGCGGACCTTGTATTCCTTGAGAACCTTCTGCACCCGTTGGACCTGTTATACCTTGGTTACCTTGAGGACCTTGTGCTCCTTGTACTCCAACTGCTCCAACTACACCTTGGGCACCTTGCGCTCCCCTTACACCTTGATGACCTGTTGGACCTGTTATACCTTGCACACCTTGCCCTCCAATTGGACCTATCCCTCCGCTTACACCTGTTGAACCGGTCGCACCCGTTGGACCTGTTGGACCTCCTGGTGGACCGGGTGGGCCAGCTGGTCCAGTCACTCCACTAGAAGGGCCAATTGGACCGGTCACTCCCGTCGGACCGCCCGGTGGTCCTTCTGAGCCTTGAGTACCAATACTACCCGTCGCTCCTGTTATACCTCTTATTCCCTTTATCCCTTGAAAACCTGTTGCTCCCGTTATACCTTGTATTCCTTGCACACCTTGTGGTCCTTGTAAACCTATTACACCTGTTATCCCCTTTATTCCACTTATACCTTGGGCACCTTGCATTCCAGTAGAACCAGTTGGACCCACTTCACCTTGTATTCCTTGAGCTCCTTGTGGGCCTTCCTCTCCAGTAATTCCTTGTATACCTTGGAAGCCGTCTTCTCCTTGTATACCAATAGCCCCTTGCTCTCCTTGTATTCCTTGAACACCTTGAGGGCCTTGTGGACCAGTTACACCCGAGACTCCAGTTACGCCTCTTTCTCCCTGCATTCCTTGTGCCCCTGTTTGTCCTCGCTCACCTATTTCCCCTTGTATTCCTTGTATACCTTGTATTCCTTGACTACCAGCAGGACCCGTAGCTCCTTGTATTCCTTCTAATCCTTGTACTCCAATATCACCAATTAGACCTTGGTTTCCGATTAATCCTTGAGCACCTTGGAGACCAGTTGGGCCAGTTATACCTTGCTCTCCTGTATCACCAATAACTCCTTGTATTCCTTGTGCTCCTGTTGTCCCTCGGGGACCTTGTATCCCCCTGATACCTTGAGGACCTTGGGGCCCAGTTGCTCCCGTCGGTCCAGTCACCCCTGTAGGACCAACAGGACCTTCATGCCCTCCAGTTGGACCGATTGGACCACTATTACCTGTCGGACCCGTTGCTCCTATAAGCGGAAGAGGCAGTGCCACTCCAAATTTTTTGCACTTTCTATGATGACGCACAACAATCCCCCTTCCCCAAAATAATTACACCTTTTATATGAAATGCATTTTTATAAGAAAAGTACACCTTTGACCTCATTTTTTTAAAATAAAGAAGCCTATCATTTCATCTATTTGAAACGATAGGCTGCTTTTTATAAAACACTTTACTTTCTCGCCTTAATAATAAAAGTAATTGGCACCATTCTAGCTTTATATAAAGAATAGTATTTCGTAGACATAGACAGGTCAGCTAGTTCTTCATCAAATGAGCTCGATGGTCCAGGCTCTTCTATTAATAAAAAGATTCGACCATCGTATGTGACAGTCGAATCTTTTTATTGTTCATATTCAAGATGATTATGCCTTTTACAACCAAACAAATAGCACCCACCTATAAAATCCGTTTCAAATTCTAACCCTGGAACATATCCAGATTTGATACGTTCTACCATTGTTTTATAACAATTATTCTCTTCTGTATATTCCTCAATTAACTCTTTCTTATCGTTTTCTGTCCAGTTTTCTTCTACTTCTTCATTCTGGACATCTTCTATTTCTGCTGTTTTCGCTTCGATACATTCCCGTATAACTTCATTTATACGGGAGAAATTATTCGTTTTATATAGAGCATACACAAATCTACCAATCCAATTAGGACTTTTCCAGCATTCTTTATATCCCTTTTCGAACCATTCAATTGCTTCTTTATAGCAATTCAACTCAACATATAAATCTGCTACATTAATTTCCCCTAAAAAATTATCAGATTCCCTGTTAAAAGTATCTAACTTCTCTTTTGCTTCTGTCGTTCGTTCTAAATCAATTAAACATTTTACATAGCTATACATGATATAGTCCGAATCCCCTGCAACTCGCAAGAAAAAGTCTGAAGCTTTTTCCAGCTCTCCAAGGTTATAATGCGCTACAGCTACATTATGATATGCTTCATCTGATGGTTGAATCGAAATAGACTTTTGTAATGCTTCTTTCGCTTCTGTCCATTTTTCTTGTTTCATGTAAATGTCCCCTAAGATGTTATAAGGAAAGTATGAAGAAGGATTAAACTTAACAACTTCTCTTATTAATTCAAGAGCTTTATCATCATTCTCTTCCTCATAAAAGTACATCCAAGCCAGATTATTGAGAGATTGTACGTCTCTAGATTCATGTACTGCTTGTTGAAACAGTTCCATTGCTTCCTCATATTTATTTTGTTCAAACATTTCAATTGCCTTCTCATTAATGTTCAAATAACTACCTCCGAAGTAAATGAATTCATCTATCCCCTATCATTATTGTAAAATGTAAAAATTATAATTTCTATAAAAAAATTTCTTTCTCTCGTCTACATTTCGATTGAAATAGAAGCTAAAACATACGAATTTACAAAAATCAGTAAATTTTTCATTCTCCCTTAAATTGGATATACCTCCTGTTTCATTTTACATATTATGGTACAATTAAGAGGGTACTAACTAAACATTTACGCTCCGCACTAGTAATCTAGCAATACAAAAATCAAAAATCACATGGAATCGGAGGGGATGTTATGAAACAGAAATTACTTGTTCTTCTATTCACCGGAATCATATTATCAGGATGTTCAACTATAGCAGAGAATTCTTTAGAAAGCGGGAAAGGCAGTATGGAATTACTAACACCAACGATCACAGCAAAAGATAATGAATTAGAAATTAAAACTAAAGGCATTGATGAAAATAAAGTAACTTTTATTTATGTTGCTAATAAAAAAGTGTTAGAACAAAAGCTAAAGAATGGTGAATCCTACAAGCTTAACATTAAAGATATCGAACACGCTCATCGGACAGACTACAAACCAAAAGTTCAACTTTTACAAACGAAAGACGATGATGATGGAGAAATAGTAACCTTCAAACAAGTTAGATATACAGTTAAAAACTGATTTTAAAGTTGTTTCATTATAAATGTAACAAAAGAAAATATACTTTTAACAGTAGGATAAATGTAGGGGGTGCTAACATGAAAAAACGATGGATTTCTTGGTGGATTGGTAACCTATTTTGGATTATCGTTTTTGGAATATGGGCCGCTATTATTTGGTTACGAGAGGTTGATGGTGCTGGTGTTATTCAAACACCTGAAATTAAATCAATATCACTTATCGTTTTATTAATCACGTTTATCATACCGGTATTTTTTCAAATTATATGGCTAATCATTAATTTGAGAATGAGTAAAAAACATAATTATACGATTTAGTTTTTTTGAATTAACAGATGAATATTTTTCATAAAAAAAGAGAGGAATCTACATCAAAATAGATTCCTCCCTTTTACATTTAGACTTATACTGCGCTTTTAATGCATCACTATTCCTCTTTTTTACGATGCATGTTCATCTTTCTTCTTCATTAACGCTCTTTTCTTCATCGCCTTCGTTAAATATCCACCCTTAAACGAGCGAATTTCATACGAAGACATAAACGCTTTCGGTGCAATTTCATTAATGATTTCTAAAAGCTCTTTCTCTCTAGAACGCTTTGCGACGATATCTAAGCGATAACGTATAGAATTAATACCTTCGCCTTCAAATACTGTAACGCCAAATCCAGAGTGACGTAACTCATCTACTAATTCATTACAACGGTCTAGTAAACTAACTTGATACGTAATATAACCAATTGCTAATTTATTCTCTATATAACCGCCTAATAACAGTCCCGCACTAAAGCCAATGACATAGGCAACGATGTTCATCCAATTTGATAAATCTTGAAACACAATACCTAAACTGACAATGTAAATAGCTCCTTCTAACAATCCAACACCAGCAGCGGATCTTGTTTGATTCTTTACAAGCAAAATCGTACGGATTGTTAATATTGGAACGTAAATAATTTGAAGCACAAAAATAAGTAGCGCTTGTAACATTGGTATCCACCTCTTTCAAAAAGTCTTTTGTCATAATAACATACATAACCTTTAGAAATCGATGGGTTTTTTAAAATTTTTTTATTATTTTTCATACTATTGAAAAACGCAAAAAAGAAGCGTATTATATTTGTCATTAATTTGATTACTTGTATCATATCGCTAAACTAAAAAAGGAACCCGATTAGGTCCCTTTCATCATAGCTCTATATCTTTCGAAGCATGTTCCCTTTGCTTCTCTTCTTCTTTCACTAATTGCATATTTGCATAAGCTAAATTTGCAATCATTAAAAAGTGACCACCTAAAATACCTGTACCGAATGCCCACATTTCCATTTCATGCTCAATTTCATACATGATGATAGCGCCTAAAATAGCAGCTGCAAATCGGTTTAAAACTCCTAATCCAGGAGCCTTTTCCTTCATTACGATACTTTTCCCGAGTTTCTCCACTCTGCGAGCTAATAACCAAAGACAATAAGCACTTACTGCTAATCCAATACCGAACCCTGTCACTTGTTTTCCAAACGGAGTAATCGTCCACATAAGTAGTAAACCACTAAAGATCACATACAATTGTAATCGATATACACGTAAGGCTTCTTGAATCAAAATATCCGCTCCTAAGTTCTCATTTTTTGTACTTTAGAAGAAAAGCAGCAACTTACACAGTTGCTGCTTTCTCTTCTTCTTGTTCTTGTTCCATCTTACGAATTTCAACACGTTTAATTTGGTAAGCGTCTTTTTCTAACACTTTAAATTCATAACCTTCTGCCTCAACGTGTTGTCCTTCTTCGATTTCATGATTTTGCATCATAATCCATCCACCGATTGTATCCACATCATCTTCTTCGATGTGTAATCCAAATAAATCTTTCACTTCTGAGATAAGCACTTTTCCATCAACAATAATATGTTGCTCGTTCACATGTTGAATTGGCGGTGCTTCATCTTCATCATATTCGTCACGAATTTCGCCGACGATTTCCTCCAAGATATCTTCAAGCGTTACAATTCCAGCTGTTCCTCCGTACTCATCATATAAAACAGCCATCGGAATTCGCTTCTTCTGCATTTGAAGTAATAAATCGTGAATTGGAGTCGTTTCCATCACTTCAATAATCGGACGCATATACGAGCGAATAGATGATAAATCTTTTTGATCCTCGGTCATATATCGAATAAAGAAATCTTTTACGTTGACCATACCGATAATATCATCTTTATCTTCTCCAAAAATCGGATAACGTGTATATCGCTCATTTTGGATTACTTTCATGTGTTCTTCTACTGAATCTTCCAGGTAGAAACCAACGATTTCTGTTCGCGGTACCATAATCTCTTTTGCAATACGATTATCAAATTCAAAAATGTTATTTACATACTTGTATTCAGCTTGATTAATTTCGCCACTTTCATAGCTATCTGAAAGGATAAGACGTAATTCTTCTTCTGTATGAGCTACTTCATGTTCTGAAGCTGGCTTTAAACCAAATAAACCAGTTATCACACGAGCTGAACCGTTCAATACCCAAATAAATGGATACATGATTTTATAGAACATCATTAATGGACCTGCCAATAATAACGTTACCCTTTCAGCCTTTTGAATTGCCATCGTTTTTGGAGCTAATTCTCCTACTACAACGTGTAAATACGTCATAATCATAAAAGCAAGACCAAATGTTAATACTGATGAAATAGAAGGATTTAAGTTCCATTTCTCAAATAACGGGTGTAATAACTTTTCAATTGTCGGTTCACCTAACCAACCTAATCCCATAGCCGTAACTGTAATACCTAATTGACAAGCAGATAAATATTCATCTAAATTTGTTGTTACCTTTTTCGCTGCTAAAGCACCGCGTTTTCCTTCCGCAACAAGCTGATCGATACGGCTTGAACGTATCTTTACAATCGCAAACTCTGCTGCTACGAAAAATCCAGTAAATGCGATTAAAATCGCAACCATGACTAAATTAAATATTTCCAATGAATCCCCTTAGTTAAAAAACTAAGGTGTCCACCTCCTGTATACTATAATGTTTTCTTATTTGTTTGTTAGAAAACATAGCCCGATACAAAAATTAAAGAGGTCGGATTTCACTTATTCTATAATAATAGAGCAAGTGTCTGTATTAAAGCTGTCGTTTGACCTGATAAAGATTTCGATATTTTTTCACGTTGTGAATCAGTCAATTCATCTAAAAGCGGTTTTAACTCAGTAAGCTCCACTTCTAATCGATGAATATGGTCTGTCACTTCATTCACTTGTTTCGAAACGTGTTCATTGATACCGAGCAGCTTCTTCTTCTCCTCGATTTTCTCTTTAATCTCACAAAGCGGCATATGCATTTCTTTGCACTTCTCAATAAATTGTAATGTCTCAAATGCTGTTTCGTCGTAATAGCGATAATTAGATTGAGATCGCTCCGCTTTTAAGATACCTAGATTCGTATAATAATCAATCGTTCGTTTCGACACGTGAGCCATGAGAGCCAACTGTCCGATTCGATACACCTTCCCAACGATCTTCCCCCCTTGTTTATATTACTTACATCATACAATACATAAACTGTACAGTCAAACGTGACGGTTTATTATTCACAATTTATACACAACTTCATATATTTTCTTAAACTTATAGAATATGGTTTTACTTATATAATTAAATTATTAAATTTCATTAATTACGTGCTAGCCAAATATATTTATGAAATCACCTGTTCTTTTCAATTTTTCTTATTTTAGAACATATCGTTCTATTTCTAAAAAATTAACTCAGTACAATAAACTGAAAATTAAGTTATAATATCATTATAAAATTATGAAGGAGGAATGCACTCATGTACTACAACACTTCATTCGAAAACGATCAACCTGTAGGCCGTCTATAAACTAAGACGGGCTTATAACACATACACTATGCCTCGTCTTAGGGAACTCATATTACCCTAAAAATAGACGGAGGTACTTCAAATGAAACAAACAATTTTAGGAGCTATATGCTTATCACTAGCAGCAAGTATATGGGGCGGTATGTATGTTGTTAGCAAATACGTACTCGATTTCATTCCACCACTAACACTCGTTTGGCTACGCTTTATTATCGCTTTTGTTGTTTTATATGGCATTTTGAAACTAGCTGAGAAAAAGCAAAAGAAAAAAGTAACCCTTCGCAAAAAAGATTGGCTCCTATTCGCTTGGATTGGATTTATCGGCTATTTCATTTCGATCACATGCCAATTTATCGGAACAAAATTATCCGACGCTCATACAGGCTCGTTAGTTACATCAGCTACACCTGCATTTATGATTATATTTGCAGCGCTCATTTTGAAAGAAAAACTAACTGCTCGTAGACTTTTATCTACTATAATAGCGACAATCGGTGTCATTATCGTAATCGGATGGGATATTGAAATTGGCTCCTATTTTATTGGAACAATCATTTTAGTTGGAGCCGCTATTACGTGGGCTTTACTATCTATTTATGTAAAAATCGCTTCAATCCAATTTTCATCCTTAGTTATTACAACGTACGCAATTTTCTTTTCACTCTTTTTTATTACACCTTTTATGATATGGGAGCTACAAGCGGCCTCTATCGGAACAGTAAATACGTACGTAATATTAGGCGTATTATACTTAGGAATCGTCTCAACAGCAGGTGCCTTTTTCCTTTGGAATAAAGGATTAGAATTACTGGATGCAAGCATAGGTTCCTTATTTTTCTTCTTCCAACCTATCGTTGGATCGTTACTTGGTTGGCTCTTATTAAATGAAACATTAAATAGTAACTTTTTTATTGGTGGTATTCTTATTATATGTAGCGTTTTAATTACTACTTTTGAAAAGAAATAAAAAGCAGGCAGAGATTCTCTTAGTCTCTGCCTGTTCGCATTATTGGATCTTGGTCGTGAAAACCAATACAAATCGGTATATTATTTTGCACTTCACTACGTACACTTATAAAACTACACAGCGTTTTAGCAATTAAATATAAAGTGATACCGATTGCTTTTTCACTTGTGTCAAAGCCATTTTCATTATACATATCCGCTAATTCTACAGACTCCGGTCCCTCAACATCATATGTCCATTCAGAAGCCCAATCATCATCCTCTTCTTCAAGTGGAGCATACTCCTCACAAATATAAAACTGACTAGTCCACTCGTTATCAAGGTCATACTCAAAATAAATCGCTTTTGCTTCTTCATTAGTAGCCATTTCTACAGCTGCATCCAAACCTACTCGAATACTTACCTTATATGACTCTACATCAATTACTTTAATTCGTTCTGCATATTCTGTAGACGCCAACATGCAACAAATATCATAATACTTCGCTTCTATTTGCTCTACTGCTAACGAAAAGACATCCTCTTGCATCTCTTCTAAATACTGAAATATATCCACACTAAATACTCCTCACTCTTTACGCACTCCAATGCGATGGACGAGACAATAATTTCGGTAATTTCGTATGTTTGTCCCCTCTAGCAGCATTAACTTGAACTTGCGTCAGAAAAATACTATTAGTAAAATCAGCCCCGCGAATATCTGCATCTCGCAAATCTGCTCCGATGAGATCTGCTCCTCTTAAATCTGCACCATTTAAGTTAGCCGCAATTAAGTAAGCTCCTCTTAAATTTGCACCTTGTAAATTTTTCTTTTTCAGATTCGCTCCCATAAGGTCTGCTCCGCGGTGAATGATTCGTTTCTTACGCGCAGTATTCATTTCCTTCCATACTAATTCGCTCGTTTCTAAAAGAAGAATGTTCACCTCTGCCCTATGCATTGGAACATTTATTTTCATTAACTCATCTGGATTTAAATTCGAAAGTCGCTCTGTCTCCTCAATTGCGGTCTCTAGCTCTTTATGAATTGGCTGTGTTGCCTTTAAAAGAATCGCTTCATTCAAATACCAAAGCATTTCATGAAGTTGATGCATAACCGGAAAAGCATCGTACATTTTTCTTGCATGCTTTGCATCTTTCCTCCAATCAATCCCTTTAAACGTACCCTGAGAAATCTTCTGCCCAGCACCGAAACATTCAAATACTGTACAACCTTTATAACCTTTTCCTCTAAGATTTTTATGTATACTACATTTAAAATCTGATTGTAAGTTGGAACATGGTTTACCACCATCTTTATTCACTGCAAAATCTACCGATGCTGCAAACGGTAATGCAACGCAACATAGACCGAAGCATTTTTCGCAGTTTGCTTTTAAATGATCGTTATGATTAGTCAAAATCTATACCCCCTGTTGTCTTTTGACTATTTCATAATATTCCAACTGTAATAAATAATCAATTTTAAAATAAACCAGCATCTTTCGTTTCAATTCATAACTTTATCATTCGATTTCCTTTCAATTGAAAAGGACTATTTCTATTTAATGAATTATAATTAAATTATAAATTTTCTAACTAAAAAGGAGACTTATTATGGCACTAGAAATGAAAACAAACTGTCAAATTTGCGATCAATCGCTCGAACAAAATTCTGAAGCATACATTTGTGTATATGAATGTACATTTTGCGCACCATGTACAGAAGAAAGACATAACGTTTGTCCAAACTGCGGCGGCGAATTAGTACGTAGGCCAAAAAAGAAACAATAAAAAGCAAAGCGATATCGCTTTGCTTTTGTTTAGGCATCTGAAATTATATATTTAAAAACTTCACACAAACAGGCTCTGGCACAGCAACATCAGATTGTAAAAGTGTTAACTTACCTGTAGATTCATCTCTTGAAAATAACACAAGATTATGTGACTTTTCATTTGTAGCAACAAGGAACTTTTCAGTAGGATCTAATACAAAGTCTCTTGGCCAATTTCCTTCTGTAGATGTGTGTTCAACAAATGTAAGCTGACCTGAACTTTGATCTACGCTATAAACAGCGATACTATTATGACCACGATTACCTGCATATACAAAACGGCCGTCAGAAGAAATATGAATCGCACTTCCTTGATTATTTTCATCAAACTCTTCTGGAACAGCAGAAATATACTGTAATTCTGTAAAGGATCCTTCTGCAGGATTATAGGTTAACACAATAACCTCTGAACTAAGCTCCGTCATCACATATGCATACTTTCCATTCGGATGAAAAGTAATATGTCTTGGACCACTTCCTGGATTTACAGATAAACGATTCACTTCTGTTAATGTACTATCTTTTACTTCATACGTAATTATTTTATCTATCCCTAAATCAACGCCCACTACATATTTTTCATCAGGAGTGTACCCCGCGTAATGTGCATGTGGTTTTTCTTGTCTTTCTTTATTCGGACCTGAACCTTCATGTGCCATAATAGATGAAGCAGGATTTACAGTTCCATTTTCTTCATTTATTTCAAAAGACTCAATCGTTCCTTTATGGTAATTCGCTGTAACTACTGTATGATTTCCCCTATCAACACTAATATGACAAGGAGAAGCACCTTCTACTACTTGTCTATTTTTCGCTTTTAGTTCTCCAGTATGACTATCAATGGAATACGCAGCTACACCGCCAGATTCGCCTTCCTTAACAACGGAATAGAGATATTCATTATTTCGGTTAATCGTTACATATGTAGGGTTATCCAGCTTAGCGGCAAGTGTTACATTACTAATTTTTTTTGCTTCTGTGTCTAAAGTAAACTTATATATTCCTTCGCTATTTTCTTTCGTGTAAGTTCCAACATATCCAATAAACTCTTTGTTATCCTTCATTTTCATAACCCTCTCTCCCTATATTTTTCGTTCATCATGCTTCTTAAAATATTTTATGTTGAAAGAATATCCTAAAAAATCGGAGTACCTCTTTATACGTTACCATATTTTCTTGGTAAATAGCTTTTAAACCCACTTTTTTTGATACGCTGCTATACTTTCATATTCTTCTTCCAATTGACGGGACAGACGGATATAGATTGGCGTTAAATCTTTATATTTTTCCACACTTTCCATGTTTGGCTCATGATGGAAATCTGCACCTACCATTTCAGAAACTACATGCAACGTATCTACTTCACCTAGACTATATAAACCGAGGATTGCAGCTCCTAAGCAAGAGCTTTCGAAACTTTCCGGAACATATACGTCTTGATGGAAGATGTCCGCCATCATCTGTCTCCAAAGTTCCGACCTTGCAAAGCCGCCTGTCGCTTGAATTTTTTTCGGTTCGCCAATTAACTCTTTTAAAGCGAGAAGAACCGTATATAAATTATAAATTACTCCTTCTAAAACAGCACGGATAAGATGTTCTTTCTTATGATGCAATCCGAGTCCAAAGAAAGATCCTCGTGCATTTGCATTCCATAAAGGAGCTCTTTCCCCTGCTAAATACGGGTGAAACAATAAACCGTCAGATCCAGGATTCACTTTTGCTGCTATTTCAGTAAGTACTTCATATGGATCTTTCCCTAAACGCTTTGCAAGCTCAATCTCTGAAGTACCCAATTGGTCACGAGCCCATCTGAAAATCATACCGCCATTATTAACTGGTCCACCGATTACCCAATGGTCTTCAGTTAACGCATAACAAAAAATTCTACCTTTTGGATCTGTTACAGGACGATTTGTTACAGCACGAATCGCACCGCTTGTACCAATTGTAACAGCCACAACGCCAGGATCTATTGCATTTACACCTAAATTAGATAGTACTCCATCACTCGCTCCTACTACAAAAGGCGTAGAAACAAGTACATTCATCTCTTTGGCAAGCTCTTCATCTAATCCTGTTAAACTGTGCGTTGTTGGAACAAGCTTTGAAAGCTTTTCATCTGTAATTCCCGCAACATGTAAAGCCTCTTCATCCCATTTTAAAGATTTCAAATTAAACATCCCTGTTGCTGACGCTATAGAATAATCAATTACATACTCTTTATATAACTTGTAAAAAACATATTCTTTAATAGAAATGAATTTATAACTTTTTGCGAATAAATCTGCCTGCTCATTCTGTAGCCAAACTAATTTCGAAAGTGGTGACATCGGATGAATTGGTGTCCCAGTACGAAGGTAAATTTCATGACCATTCATATCATTCTTTATTTTCTCCGCCCAGCTTGCACTTCTATTATCTGCCCAAGTGATACATCTCGTTAACGGCTCTCCCTTTTCATCTACGGCAATGATACTATGCATTGCCGAACTAAAAGAGACACAAAGAATATCACTTGGCTGTACACTACTTGATCGTACAGTTTCTTTAATCGTATGTATTACTGCACGAAAAATTTCTTCTGGGTCTTGTTCCGCTGTTTCAGGCGTAGGAGAATATAAAGGATATTCAATTCCATGACTAGCAATAACAGATCCATCAGTAGAAAATAGAACTGATTTTGTACTAGTTGTCCCAATGTCTACACCAACCATATATTTTGAGCTCACCATTTCTTCCTCCTAACAAAAAATTGTTACAGTATCCCACCATAAAAATACATACCTTTTATCTATTGATAACGTTGTATGCCACAATTATCTAAATAGAAACATCTTTATCTTAAACAAACATATCGAGTAGTAAAACTCCTCCAAAAGCGATAAATGAAAGTAACGTTTCTAATACAGTCCATGTTTTAAATGTTTCTTTCACTGTTAACCCTAGGTATTCTTTTACCATCCAAAAACCAGCATCGTTTACGTGTGAAAACATTAATGCTCCTGCACCTGTTGCAATAACGAGTAACTCTAAGTTCACACCTGTTGTATTTTCAACGATTGGTGAAACGATGCCTGCTGCTGTTGTTAAAGCGACTGTCGCTGACCCTGTCGCAATTCGAATTAGTCCTGCTACTATAAATGCTAATACAATTGGAGATAGAGCTAAATGCTCAGACATTTGAGCAATAGCATTGCCTACACCACTATCGATAAGAATTTGCTTAAATCCCCCGCCGGCACCAATAATCGCAACAATTGAACCGATTGGTAATAAGCTATCTTCTGTTACCTTCTTAATAGCCTTTTTATCGATACCTTGACGAAATCCAAGAAAATAAAACGCTGCAAAACATGCAATCAATAACGCAATGATAGGACTACCGATTAATGTGATAATCTTCATCAAAGTAGTAGAAAGTGGAACATAAGGAGCCGCTGCAGCTAAAACCATTAACATAACAGGTAACAAAATAACTAAAAATGAAACTCCTATTCCTGGTAATTTCGTTGATTTTGTATTTACACGAATCAATTCTGGCTCATTTTCAGGAATTACACGTTTATGAATCCATTTCGCAAATATAGGACCTGCAACAATCGCTGCAAAAAATGTAATAATGAGTGAATACAATAGTACCTTCCCAAGATTCGCTTTATAAATACCAATTGCTACAATTGCCCCTGGATGCGGCGGAACAAGGCCGTGTACGACAGATAGCCCAGCAATTGCTGGTAACGCTATCAATAAAATATTTTGTTTCGTAGTTTTATGAATTGAAATTACTAACGGCAACAATATTAAAATACCTACTTCAAAAAACACCGGAATTCCAATAATAAAACCTGCAATTAACATAGCCCACGGTAAGTTTTTTATCCCAAAGGATTTAATAAAGAACTCTGCCACTTGCATTCCAGCACCTGACTCTGCCATCATTTTCCCTAAAATTGTACCTAAAACTAAAATACCTACTAAATGCCCGAGAACACTCCCAACTCCCGTTTCATAAGCACTCACTATTTTATCCATTGGCATTCCAGACATAATTGCTAAAAACAAACTTGCAACCGTTAAACTAATAAACGCATGCCATCTCCACCACGAAACCCCTAAAATAACAATTACAATTGATAATAATGTAATCATTAAAAGGTACATATTCATACTTAATCCCCCTTTATGTAAACCCTTTCAAAAATGCTATATAATGAAAAGAACCTATATAGTTCTTACTTGAGTAAAAGATAGCTTTACATATTGATATGCACTTAAAAGCATCCTCACATCATAATGATTTATACAAAAAGAATCTCCCTTATCAGAGATATACTTTAACTCATCTCTCTGATAAGGGGATTTCTCTTTCATAATTATAATGTCATTGTGATAAACGCTTCGCGCGAGCAAATTTTCCTTTTTTAAAAGTGAATGACGCTTTCTTCTCTTGCTGTTTTCACATAGTAAGACTACAAACTCGGGATCCAGTTTAAACGATGAAGTTACTTAGAATTTGTCCTCTCATGAAAAGCAATTTTCAGCAAGCCCCTTCACTTTTATACATTATAATTTAGGAGCTTTCGCCCAATCCGCAGCAAACTTCTCAATACCTTGATCTGTTAATGGGTGCATAGCAAGTTGCTCGATTACTTTATAAGGGATTGTTGCAATGTGAGCACCTGCCATCGCTACACGAGTTACATGATCTGGATGTCTGACAGAAGCCGCAATAATTTGTGTATCTAATTGATGAACATCGAATAATTCAGCAATTTTAGCAACTAATAGTACACCATCTTCAGAAATATCATCTAAGCGTCCTAAAAATGGAGAAACGTACGTTGCACCTGCTCGAGCAGCTAAAAGTGCTTGGTTCACAGTGAAAATAAGTGTAACGTTCGTTTTCACACCTTTTTCAGTAAGATAGCGACAAGCTTCTAATCCTGCTAGCGTCATTGGAAGTTTTATCGTGACGTTTTTATCGCCACCGTTAATTTTAATTAATTCTTCTGCTTGAGCAATCATTTCTTCAGCTGTAACAGCATCTGGCGTTACTTCTGCCGAAACAGACTCAACTTTAGGTACTGCCTGACAAATTTCTGCGATACGGTCTTCAAACTTAACGCCCTCTTTTGCTACTAAAGAAGGATTCGTTGTAACACCAGCTAAAACTCCAAGTTTATATGCTTTTTTTATGTCCTCAAGATTTGCAGTATCAATAAAAAATTTCATGATCAATTCCCTCCAGTTTTTAAACGTTGATGAGTTACATGTTTAATATGCTTATCCCGTAAAAGCCCGATTGATGTGGAATAAAGCCCCTACTTATTAAAGTTTCACTTTATTTCTTTTCTACTGCATGTCCGCCAAATTCATTGCGCAGAGCTGCTACAACTTTTCCTGTAAATGTATCATTGTCTAATGAGCGGTAGCGCATTAATAGAGACATTGCGATAACAGGAGTTGCTGTTTGAAGGTCTAATGCTGTTTCTACTGTCCATTTTCCTTCACCAGAAGAATGCATAACACCCTTAATTTCATCCAGTTTTGCATCTTTAGAAAATGCATTTTCTGTTAATTCCATTAACCAAGAACGAATGACTGAACCGTTGTTCCATACTCTTGATACTTTTTCATAATCGTAGTCAAATTCACTTTTCTCTAGAATCTCAAATCCTTCACCAATAGCAGCCATCATACCGTATTCAATTCCGTTATGAACCATTTTTAAGAAGTGACCACTACCAGCTTTTCCAGCATATAAGAATCCATTTTCTACAGCAGTATCGCGGAAGATAGGTTCAACGATGTCCCAAGCTTCTTGATCTCCTCCGATCATGTAACAAGCACCATTACGAGCGCCTTCCATTCCACCAGAAGTTCCTGCATCCATAAAGTGAATGCCATCTTCCTTTAATTGCTCATATCGGCGGATAGACTCTTTATAATGTGAATTACCAGCTTCAATTAGAATATCTCCTTTTGATAAAAGTGGTGTAACCTCATCAATAACAGAATCAACAACAGCGTGTGGTACCATTACCCAAAGAATTCTTGGTGATTGTAATGACTGAACAAGTTCACTTAAACTAGATGTACCCGTTGCCCCGTACTCTTTCATTTCTTCTACTGCGCTCGTATTTAAATCAAATGCTACTACTTCATGTTTATGATCCATTAAATTTTTCCCTAAATTTAATCCCATTTTACCTAACCCAATTAATCCTACTTGCATAATATAATTCCTCCTCAAATTATCTTTTATTAAAAATCCATATCACTACAATCTGGAATACCTTTCAGCACTGAAATGTTAGTATGTACAGAAAGGTATTCACAGTCATAGCTTAAGAATTCAACACATTTTTTGTAATTTGAACAACATTTTCTGTCGTAAATCCAAATAGATTCATGACTTCAGTTCCAGTTCCTGAAGCTCCAAATGTTTCAATTGATAGTACTTTTCCTTCTTGTCCTACATAACGTTCCCACCCGAGAGATACACCCATCTCAAGAGATACTCGTTTCGTTATAGAAGACGGAAGAACGGATTCTTTATATTCGTTCGATTGGCGATCGAATAACTCCCAGCTCGGCATTGCAACGATGCGAACAGAAACTTGTTCTTCTTCTAATTTTGCTTTCGCACTAGCAGCTAAGGATACTTCAGAACCTGTCGCAATTAAAATTACATCCGGATTTTCATTTGTTTGTGTTAATACGTAAGCTCCTTTAGAGAGATTCTCTATGTTCGCTTTCGTTTCATTAAACACCGGTAAATTTTGACGGCTCAGTACTAAAACGACTGGACCATCCGTTTGCTGTAAAGCATACGCCCAAGCACTTGCTGTTTCATTTGCATCTGACGGACGGATAACTGTTAAACCAGGAATTGCTCGAAGCGCTGCCAATTGTTCAATTGGTTCATGCGTTGGACCATCTTCTCCTACAGCAATCGAATCATGTGTAAATACGTAAGTAACAGGTAAATTTTGCAGTGCAGCCAGTCGAATCGATGGACGAAGGTAATCATTAAATACAAAGAATGTACTTACGAAAGGTTTTACTCCTCCGTGGAGAGCCAGTCCATTCGCTGCCGCGCCCATTGCATGTTCACGTACACCGAAGTATATATTTCGTCCAGCATATGATTCTACTGCATATACTGCTTCACCTTTTATATCTGTCATCGTAGAATGAGAAAGATCCGCACTTCCACCGAAAATAGAAGGAATCGATTTCACATAATGATTAATAGCTTCCCCACTTGCAACACGAGTGGAAATCGTTTTTTCAGTATCAAAAGATAGAATGTCTTTCGCTTCAATTAAAACATCACCTGTAATCGCTTTTTCTAATTCATCTGCTAGCGCAGGATTCGACTCTCTGTATGAGTTGAACTGCTCATTCCAGTCATTTTCTTTTTCAATACCTTTTTGTTTCAGTTCATTAAAATGAGCTGTTACTTCTTCAGGCACAAAGAAGTCTTCCTCATAGTGCCAACCATACACTTGTTTTGTCGCTGTCGCTTCTTCTACTCCAAGCGGATTACCATGTGCTTTGTTCGTTCCAGCAACTTTTGGACTTCCATAACCTATAATGGTTCTAATTTCTATAAGAGTAGGTTGATCCGTATTTTCTTTCGCTGATTGAATAGCTTTTGTAATAGCATCGACATCGTTTCCATCTTCAACTCTTACATATTGCCAATGTACAGATTCTGCCCTTTTCTGAATATCTTCAGAGAAAGCAATGCCTAATTCACCATCAAGTGAAATTTCATTTGAATCATACAGTACAATTAACTTGCCAAGTTTCATATGTCCTGCCATTGACATCGCTTCATAAGCGACACCCTCCATTAAGTCACCATCTCCGACTAAAGCGTACGTATTGTGATCTATAATAGAGTGACCATCCTTATTGAACTTCGCTGCTAAATGCGCTTCTGCCATTGCCATTCCGACAGCATTCGCAATCCCTTGTCCTAACGGGCCTGTCGTCGCTTCAACTCCAGGAGTATGACCAAACTCAGGATGTCCTGGTGTTTTACTATTTAACTTTCTGAAGTTTTTCAAGTCATCAATTGAAACGTCATATCCAGCTAAATGAAGTAAGCTATACAGTAGGCTCGATCCGTGTCCCGCTGATAAAACGAATCGATCACGGTTAAACCATTTCGGATGATTAGGATTGTGATTTAAATGATTCGCCCATAATGCATAAGCCATCGGTGCTGCTCCCATCGGAAGACCTGGATGACCTGAATTTGCCGCATTAATAGCATCAATTGATAATGTACGAATTGTATTCACTGCTAATTGATTTATGTTTTGTGTCATAGTAATCGTCCCCCTACATGCTTTCATGAAAGAAAGTACTTATTTTTCCGTCTCTTGATCTAACCACCATTTAAATCCACTTTCTTGCAATAATTCATTAGACGCATCTGGACCATATGAACCAGACTCATATTCATGAAGTGGTAATAAGTTCTCCTCGAATGCTTCAAGAATTGGTTGTACCCATTCCCATGACAATTCAACTTCTCTCCAATGTGCAAAGAATGTAGCGTCTCCACTCACCGCATCATGAATGAGTCTTTCATACGCTTCAGGTACTCCCACATCCGCTTGCTCACAAGTAAAGTTAATACGCATCGGTTCAATTTCTCCATTTTTCAATGGATTTTTACTATTTAACTGTAATGAAACGTTCTCACCTGGACTAATTTCAATTATTAATAAGTTAGGTGCTGCATTTGGATTACTATCTTGATATTGCTGTTTTAACGTATTTTTAAATTCGATTACAATACGAGTAGACTTTTCTTTCATTCGTTTACCTGTTCGTATATAAAATGGAACGCCAGTCCAAAATGGATTATCGATCCACAGGCGAGCAGCAACAAATGTGTCTATGTTAGAAGAAGGATTTACTCCTGGCTCCTCTTTATACGCTACAACTTGTCCGCCTTTTATTTCTCCTGAAACGTATTGACCGCGAACGATATGGTTTTGAACGTCTTCTTTTTTCACTTTACGAAGCGTCTCCATTACCTTTCGCTTTTCCTCTCGAATTTCACATGCATTAACCTTTTCCGGCAGATTCATAGCAGTCATCATTAATATTTGTAACATATGATTTTGAACCATATCTCGAATGGCTCCTGCCTGGTCATAATATCCTGCCCTTTCTTCAACCCCAACTGTTTCACTAGCTGTGATTTGTACATTCGCTATATGTTCTTTATTCCAAATCGACTGGAGAACAGGATTTGCAAATTCTAGCGCTTCAAGGTTTTGAATCATCGGTTTACCTAAATAATGATCAATACGGTATATCTCGTCTTCTTCAAACGTGCGACTAAGCTTATCATTCAGCTCACGAGCAGATGCAAGGTCGTGCCCAAACGGTTTCTCAATCATCAGGCGTTTCCATCCATCTGTTTTATCAAGTCCGCTTTCCTTAATATTTAAAGCAATCGTCTCGAAAAATTCAGGAGCAACTGAAAGATAGAACATTCTATTACCTTTTATATGTAGCTCTTCTTCCCTTTCACGAACGACTTGTAATAATCTCTCATAGTCTTCCGGCTTACTCACATCTAATGGACAATAGCGAAAGTTATCTAAAAAAACTTCGAGTTCTGGAGTACCTTCTTCTCTATGACGGGAAAACGTCTCTATTGATTCTTTTATTCTTTCTTGAAAATCCACATGAGATACTTGACGTCTCCCAAGCCCGATAACGGATATTTGCTTTGGAAGCTTTTGATCTCTATATAAGTTATATAGTGCGGGGTAAATTTTGCGTTTCGCTAAGTCCCCTGTCGCTCCAAATAAAACAAAGGTCATTGATTCCAATTTCAGTCCCCCTCTTGTTGTATAATCCTTGTCAATATTTTAAAAATGAATTGTACAGAAGCCCCTGTTTTTATAAAAAAAACAAAGAGTTATCAAATTCCAATTCCTTTTATACCTTTCGCTTTCTAATTGTCCCCAATATTAATAGTGGCAATTCAAAGCACTTCTACCACAGATTACTTATTTATCGAACTCAACAAACAAATGTATATCCGATTACTTTTAGTAATTAAATAATCTTATGTCTAGTATATTAACCATATAAATTATTATCGTCAATAAAAATGTCTTGCATTACATACTATTTATTTCGTAATGCTTTTCTAAGTGTATTCCTAATTACCATTCATTTTCAAAGATAATGATTGATATAACAAATGTCAGTTTCATCAAAATCTTCAATCATTTTTCTATTAAACTCACGAGCAGACGTTACATGATAACCAAAAGGCTTCTCTATAATAAGACGGTTCAATCCTTTTGTAGCCCACAATCCACTTTCCTTAATATTTAAAGCAATGACATCAAATACTTCTGGTATAACAGATAGGTAAAACATGCGGTTTTCAGGAATGTTTAGTTCTGTTTCACGCCTCTTTACAAGACGCAACAAATCTTGATAGTCCTCTATATTCGCTGTATTTAATTGACAATAACGAAATGTGCTAATAAATTCTTCTACTCCTAATTCATCATCAGTAGATCTTCTAGAAAATGTAGCAAGGGATTGTTCTACCTTTGTTTGAAATTCCACATCTGACATTACCCTTCTGCCGATACCGATAATCGAAATAGATTGTGGTATATTTTGATTACTAAATAGCTTATATAAAGCAGGATAAATTTTGCGTTTCGCTAAATCCCCTGTCGCTCCGGATAAAGTGAAACTTTAATCAGTGGGGGTTTTGTTCATCCCCACTGATTATTAGTTGAACCAATCGGGCTTTTACAGGCAGTTGCCCCCACCTAACTTCTATGATATCGCTGAATTTTGAGGTGGGGGTCTTACTGCCTGTTAATGCGGGGTAAAAGAAATGTCATTGAATCCATTTGTTCTCTCCCTTTTAAAACAATTGCTAGAATAGAATATATAAGTTCATTCGCTACTTAGCACAATACTGTCTCTAAAACCTCATACTTTACCAATGTTTCTTCAATACAATTTTCCCAAGAGCACGTTCTGACTCACTTATGTGGTGTGCTTTTTTTACACCTTCTACATGTAAAGGCAACACATGCGTGACAACAGGTTTAATCTTCCCGCTCTCAATTAATTCTGTAATAAGAGAAAGTTCATATCCGTTAGGTTCAGTAAATATATGGTCACTCTCAATATTTTTCTCTCTTGATATCTCGGTTTGCGGAATTTTCATACCTTTCGGACCATAAATAGACGCTAACTTTCCATTTGGTGCAAGTACTTTATAACTATTCTTTAGTACATCCCTACCTAACACATCAAATACAATATTGTAATTATGCAAAAGCAAAGAAAAGTCTTCCGTTTTGTAATCGACGACAGTATCAGCGCCTAGATCCTTTACAAATTGCATGTTTTTCGTACTAGTCGTAGTTGCAACATGTGCACCGAAACTTTTCGCTAGTTGAATAGCAAACGTACCTATCCCGCCAGATCCAGCATGAATTAAAACCTTATTACCCTTTTGAACATTAGCGAATTTCACTAAACTTTGCCAACTTGTCAAACCTACTAGAGGGATTGATGCCGCTTCCTCAAAAGATAGATTTCTCGGTTTTTTCGCTACATACTTCTCATCTACTGCCACGTACTCTGCATACGTACCATTTCGTTCAATATCTGGACGACTATATACTTCATCCCCCACTTTACATACTGTTACGTTTTTTCCTATAGCAGCAACTACACCTGCAACATCCCATCCTAAAACGAGCGGGAAGTCATAAGAAATTACGTCTTGAAGTAAACCCTCACGTATTTTCCAATCCACAGGATTTACACCAGCTGCATATACTTTAATCAGTACATCGTTGTCTTCCAATAGCGGTGTCTGCATTTCAATCTCTTGTAGTACACTTTTATCTCCATATTGCATAAGTCCTATTGCTTTCATTCTTTTCACTCCTTTACAAGGCTGGGAAATGCGGTAGCACTTCTTCTCCTAGCTCATCCAATACTTCGTCAGCTGGACGTTGACCATCAAATAGAGCAAGGAATAAATGATTCACACCAATACTTTTATATATATCAAGTAATTCAATTAGTGCCTTACGCCCTGTACGGTAACCTAAACGTATCGGTGTAGGACGTTCATTTGGATCTTCAGATAAATCTAAATGCATCGGTTGTATAAATGGTTTGAATACATCTGGATGATAATCCTCTACTAGTTCTCTCCATTGTCCAATTGCTCCCGCCTGATGCACCGGACTACGTGGATAATACATCCATCCATCTCCATGTTCAGCAAACCATTCCATATTTTGCTGACTAAAACCTGTAATAAAGGTTGGAACACGTTTAGACGGTTTTGGAACTAAATTCGCACCATGAACTTCTCCTAGTGTCGACTGGATAGACGGGAAGTTTTTATACAAAATTTCTTCCAAGTAAGCAAATGCTTCTCTAAACTTTTCACCTCGTGTTTCATGACTAACACCTAACGCTTTGAAATCGGCGCGTCTGTCACCGGATGAAACGCCAAGCATAATTCTTTCTGGAAATAGTTGATCTAATGTAGCAATTTCTTTTGCTACACGCAATGGATGACGAAGTGACAACACTGTTGCCGACGTTCCAAATGCGATTTTCTCTGTCTTGCTTGCTAAATACGTCAAATAAATCATCATATCGTAAATTTGACCTGTTGCAGGATCACCAAAATCAGGGTCTTGCAGCAATACATCGCGAAGCCATACACCTGTAAAACCGTATTGTTCCGCCTTTTGTACTAACTCTACTTGTTTTTCCATCGTTGGAGCATGAAACTGATAATTTTCAATCGGAATGTGAACTCCTAACGTAAGTTGATCTTTCGCAAACATACGATTATATCCAAAATGGTTCGCAAACTTTTCCATGTGTTTCACTCACTTTCCCTCATTCATATAAACCTATACTTTTCATATTTCTTCTCAAAATTTATAAGCAACACTGCAACACCACATTGTTGCCGATTGTAATCGTTATAACTTTCTTTGTGCTACGAGTGTTATTATAAATCGGCCATAACATGAATAACAGTACGTACTTTAAAGTGATGTAGGCACTTTAAAGTACCTATACTAAGTGAGTAATAATAAATCATGCTGCAAAAATAACATCTACCCTTTCTTCAAAAAGCTTTACTGTTGCTTTTGCAAATACGTTTCATTATTTCACGTACTTTCCCTTTCTTTATATAAAATTGTTACTAACCAAATTCAAAATATTATACTTATTTTTCGTACTTTGCTATGCTATAACCACAAACAGGAGGTATAAACTATGAAAGCACAAATTATCCATTCTTTTGGGGGTTCATCTGTATTTCAATTAGAAGAAGTTTCAAAACCAAAACTTTTACCAGGTCATGTTCTAATCGATGTAAAAGCAACAAGTGTAAATCCAATCGATACAAAAATGCGTAGTGGTGCCGTTTCAGCAGTCGCTCCTGAGTTTCCAGCTATATTACACGGCGATGTAGCTGGTATTGTTATTGAAGTAGGAGAAGGTGTTTCGAAATTTAAATGTGGGGATGAAGTATACGGATGTGCCGGAGGTTTTAAAGAAACTGGAGGTGCACTTGCAGAATTTATGCTTGCTGATGCACGATTAATTGCTCACAAACCTAAAAATTTAACAATGGAAGCAGCTGCTGCTCTACCATTAGTTGCAATTACAGCTTGGGAATCTTTATTTGATCGTGCAAATATTAAACCTGGTCAAAATATTCTCATTCATGGAGCTACTGGTGGCGTAGGACACGTAGCCATTCAACTAGCTAAATGGGCAGGCGCTAAAGTTTTTACAACCGCTTCTCAGCAAAGCAAAATAGACATCGCCCATCGTCTAGGAGCCGACATAGCTATTAATTATAAAGAAGAATCTGTTCAAGAATATGTACAAGAACATACGAACGGAAACGGATTTGAAGTTATATTTGATACAGTAGGCGGCAAGAATCTTGATCATTCTTTTGAAGCTGCTGCGGTCAACGGAACTGTCGTAACAATTGCAGCTCGTTCAACCCATGACCTCTCTCCTTTACACGCAAAAGGACTCTCTCTGCACGTTACTTTTATGGCGTTAAAAATATTACATACAGATAAACGTGACGCTTGCGGGGAAATTTTAACTAAACTAACGCAAATAGTAGAAGAAGGACACCTTCGACCATTGCTAGATTCTAAACTTTTTACGTTTGATGAAGTTGCACAAGCACATGAATATTTGGAGTCAAATAAAGCAATTGGGAAAATAGTGTTGAAAAACGTTTGGTAACTTTCACTAAATAATACAAATAACAGCGGGATTGCTTCGCCTTATCTTTGTCTTAAGAGGCGTGCCACAATCTTAAAAGCTTTCCATCCTTTACAACAAGTAAAAAAAGAACAGCCGAATTTTTCTTATAGTAGAAAATTCGGCTGTTTGCATGTCGCAATTTGCTTTTTATATATTTCCATTAATAGATAAAATACACCTCATTTGCCTTACCATCTTTACCTTCAACAGAATATTATGTTGTTTTTAATTTTTTAAAACACACTACGTACTAATCCCCCGTCTATTCGCAACGCGGAACCATTAATTGCTGAAGAAAGTGGGCTGCTTAAGAACGTGACAAGATTGGCAATTTCTTCTGGTCGAATAAGTCTTTGAATAATAGAGGTTGGTCGATTCTCTTTCATAAATCGCTTCTCAGCTTCTTCTATTGTCAATTGCTCATTAGGATAAAGACTATTTAACATAGTCTCCACTCCTTCCGTTAAAGTCGAACCAGGCATTATAGTATTAACAGTCACATTCGTTCCTGTCGTCAGCTCAGCTAAACTGCGAGAAAGTGAGAGTTGCATCGTTTTAGTCGCACTATAGTGAGCCATTTCTTGAGATGGCATAATAGCTGCTTCGCTAGCAATAAAGATGACTCTTCCTTCTTTTCTTTCAATCATTTTTTTCAAGTACGAGCGAGTAAGTCGAACACCACTCATAATATTGACTTCAAACAATTTAAACCAATCTTCATCAGGGATATCAAAATATTCTACAGGTTCAAAAATCCCTAAGTTGTTAATAAGAATGTCTACTTCAGGGTACTTTTCAATCACATTTTGGCACCCTTGTTCTGTTCCTAAATCAGCTACTACAGGTTGAAGAATAGCATCCGGATACTGCGCTCGAATTTCGTTTATCGTTTGATTAACATTTTCTTCACGGCGTCCATTAATAAGTACAGTAGCTCCTTCCGCTACTAATGAAGTGGCAATTGCTTTTCCAATCCCTGCCGTAGATCCAGTAACCAGTGCTGTTTTTCCTTTTAATTGCATATGCATATAGATCCCTCCAAATTCATGTGCTACATGATTGACTTACGTTGGAATAAATAATTACGTTTATATTGTGGTTCACTTCTCTTATCTTTAACAGAAAATAAGCAGATCCACCCTTTTTTCGAAAGAGTATAAACGAAAATTATGTAGCTATTGGACTCTGTACGGAATTAAAAATCGAAATTATTATCATTTAGATCTACTCGATAATTCTGATTCTAATCATTGTCATGTTAAAAAATCACATCAACAGCAGAGTAAAGCTAAAACCAACTAATAAATACCATTATGATATATATTAACGATAAAGAAAATTACGCACTTTAAAGTTCCATAGGAACAAAAAAGTGCCCTATAAACTATAATTTCTAACTCTTTATATTTGCTAAAGTAGTATCTTTTTTTATCATAGAAAAGGTTGTAAAATCACACATTCTTACATACAGTTATAAGATTATTTTTATCCTAATTAACTAAAAACCATATAACACATTTATAAAATAAAATTCTAAAAAAACCTTGCAGAAAAATTCTACAAGGTTTTTGCCTATACACACAAATTAATCACTATATTAAAATAAAAGGGTTTATAATTCATCGCAATATTATTAAATATAAGCTGCTTTAAAGGCTTGTTGGACAGCTTGTACTTCTAATGAGTCTTTACCATATAAGTTCGTTGCTACACGAATACAAGCTTCTTTTAATTCTTTAAAGTTAGAAGTCATATTTAATTCATCCGTATTTGCATAATAGAAAATATCAAACATTTTATCTTCTCCAATGCCATGTACGTTTACTCCATTATGGTTTCCACCACTAGCAATCAAGTAAGCTACTTTATTAATAATGCTAGAGTTCGTGTGTACACCACCATGATCGTGGTCAGCATCAATAGGTAAGTTATTATAATGTCTATAGTCCTCCGGATATCTAGAAGAGATAGATGATGGGTTTTTCATATCTCTAAAAATACGACCTGATTGTTCTCCCATTGTCCAATTGAACTTTCCGTTATTAGCATACTTTTCAACTGCTACTCCTAAAATATCAGATAGAGCCTCATTAATTGCACCAGCTTCTCCTGCATACTCAAGTCCAGACTCATTTCTTGTAACCGCGTGTGTAAATTCATGTCCTGCCACATCAAATGCTCTAACAATTGGATCTCCGTATACTAGCATAGCTCCATTACTAAATGCATTAAACCACTGCTTAGGATTTCCTTTATTCGTACCATTTGTGTTCCAACCATGAACGACAGAAATTACTTTTTGTCCGTTATTATCAAAGCTGTTACGGCCATATTTTTCTTGATAAAAATCATATACTTTCGTTGCTAAATAATGAGCACTAACTGCTTTAGGATCAGTAAAATTTGTAGAATTACTTGTTACTAAATCATCGAGATAACCCCATACATTTCTTCTATAATTATTATAATCTTTATAATTAGCAGTATATGTTTCAATTCCCTTACCACGAGAATAATCTGCAAGCATGTACGTTCCATCACTTCGCTGCGTAATTCCAAACGTACGATTAATACCTAAGTCATCTTTTCCTGTACCTGTTAATCTTGAAGAATCTTGTGATTTATTTGCTGTCGCAGATTGGACAATACTACTATCTACTTGTATACCCAATTTTTGAACGAGTTCTTTTAATAGATTACCACCAAAAGCATCAATTAATACTGTACCAGATACATATTCAGGTGTAGATGCACTAAAAGTAATTTGATATGCGTTTGTAGCTTTATTTGTATTTTCATCTACATATACCACTTGTTTAATTTCTGGTTCTTCAATAAATGTGAGATTATTTCCATAGATGTTGAAAAGCTGTTTTTTTGCATCCTCTTCTGATAAAGTAATAGGTTGTTTCAAATCTTCCTGTTGTTGTAGATCTTGGGCACTATCCCCTGAAACGCTCGTAAGTACACCATCATCATTAATATGTGCTGTTAGTTGATATCCGTATACATCACGTCCTTCATACGTTTGTTGAAGACGTACCAATGTAGTACCATCATAAGATTTACGACTTTGCGTAACATTATAATTAACTTTGGATTCCGTATTAACTTGCTTTGATGATAATGCTTGTTCTGTTTTTCCTTTTAGTGCATCCTTTGCTACATTTTCTGCCGAATTTTGAGAAGGTGCTGTTAAATTACCTGTTCGGAACGTATCTTCCTTTGTTTCCACTTTTAAATCTTCTGTTTCCGCATGCACTCCTCCATAGGGCATAATCGCCGATAACACCACTCCTGTAGTTAAACCTACCTTTACGAAATTATTCATATTCTTACTCCTTTATAATCTTATTATTAAGTTAAATAAATGTTTTTTCAAAATTGGAAACATAGATATTTCAAACTATCTATGTTTATCTACTGTTTATGAATTGTGATTCCTCATAATATAGATAGATTGCGTCTTTACTTTTAGATTCATTTCATTCCTCAAAAATTACTCATTATATAAGCTATCTTTATATTTATTTATATACGTTATTTTTTGTGGTTCTGATAACATATTTATCGCCATCCACACATTCTTTTTCATTTCTAATTTTTGCATTGGTATCTCTTTTAAAACCGGATTACTTATAATTTCTTCCATTTCTTCATCAATTCTTTTCATAAGATTTTCTTCTGGATTATTTTTTAAATAAGTATTTTTCAGTCCCCATTTTGTCATTATAAATTCATTCGTTTTATTCATAGGATTAATAATAGTAGCTTTACTAGTTAATCGTTTTTTTATTTCATCATGATAGATTTTAATTTTATATCCTTCTTTTAGTGGAATAGTATCTTTTACAATCGTTACATTTGTCCCTTCCATTTCCTTCGTATAAATTTTTTCACCTTTCTCATTAAACACCTCTATTGATGCGTATTTTTCATCTGCATAATAGCTATGAGGCGTTTTAGTAGTAACCGTAAAAACAGCCCGCTTTTGCTCTAAGTCTGTATTTAATTCGGCAAACTGATCATCTCCTAATCCTAGGAATTGAATCGTTTCATTTACCAAATTGCTCACTTTCATTTCGTTAACATCAATCGTTAGACTATTATCCTTTTCCTTTACATAGGCATAATACGAACGGAAATGATACATTCTATCCATTTTCTCACCTGAAATTTCAACCGTATAAACCCCATTTGGTACGTCTTGTAAATTGATATCTGCTGTTTCAATTGTTTTTTCTTGAACAACTGTATTCCCTTCTTTTAATTTAATCTTTCTTCCTTTCAATGTATCTATTTCATTTGTATTTAAATGGATATGCAAATTCCCTTTTAACCCAAGTGAAGCAAT
Source organism: Bacillus sp. LH1 (assembly GCF_057924895.1). Lineage (NCBI taxonomy): Bacteria > Bacillati > Bacillota > Bacilli > Caryophanales > Bacillaceae > Bacillus > Bacillus sp. LH1. The sequence goes on from NZ_CM175007.1 coordinate 3,306,784, forward strand.
TTGCTGATTCGTAACTATTTCAAAGTTAGAGTTTATCGGAATATCAGGATCAACTAGAGCTCTCGCCTTAGCTAATTGTGATTCAGGCACTATATACGCTAAAGAAGTCATTGCCGGATAACCTTTCGCCCTATTCATCTCTATTTGTTTATGATTAAGCTTAAAGCCCCATCTTTCAAAAACGGGTGTAAAATCAACTTGTACATTCTCGCTATAATACTGATTCATTAAATCCGGTAAAGAATAATCCCCCTTTTTGAAAGCAGCATTGCTAGCTAGTTTTCGATAACCTTGATACATTTTTGCAAAAGCTTCATCGCCAGCTTTTTGTTTCGCCATCGTTAAAAGAATAAGTTTTTGTCGTAAATCTAAGTCATCATAATTTTTATTTTCTTTCATTAAAGCATTATATAAATTCCGTTCTACTTGTTCCTTTTTCCCGAAATTAAACAACCAACCAACTTGATCTGCTTTTTTTCCATATTTACTATATTGATATTGAACACCGAATAGATTATTAGAAACTTCTCCTGTAAATATTCCTTGATTATCAAAACCAGCTTGGTATCCGTGAGCGATTTCATGTAAAGCTCCCCAACTCAGTTTATCTAACCACATCTTTGTACTATCTGAACTATTCGCTGTCCAATTTGCACCATAATAGGCACCGCCAGCACCGGATATATCTGCTTTTAAAAAATAACGATTTTGACTTTTTTTATTTTCAACCGCTGAACCATCTAAACCAATAATTGAATCATACATCGCAAAAATATTTTCATAATACGCAATTAACTCATCCAATGATTGAAAATCTTTTAAAGACCTTACTATTTCTTTATCTTTTTTAGGTATAAATAATTGAAAACTCTCCCCTTGAAGTAACGCATACTCTCCATCAAATTGATCCCATGTACTAAAAAATTGAGATACACTTCCTTGTTGTTTATAAATGGGAAGAGGTTTAGTAGCACTTTCATTCCCTACTTGGTACTCAAGTACAGCGTGCTCTTCACCATACGGAGTATCTATGAAAGGAACTAAAGGCGTATCACCTTGAATGGTAATCCATTCATTTCCTACTTGTATGGATTTTTCATTTTTAGAGTCATTAGACAATAAACGTAATGTTAATTTGTCTTTAAAATTAGGATTCGTTTGTCTTACCTTTAATGGTGTATTTCTCTGCAAAATAAATCCTAAATCTTGTCGATCGTGATATTTACCCTTACTTATGCCCGCCTGAAATATCCAAGTAGGCTCTTCTAAACTAGTAATTTCTTTTACATTTGTTCGTTCATCAGCATGTAAGTGTATATTTCCTATGAGGAAAAACATTGTATACATGATGCCTATAACAAGTAGCCTTTTCATTTACATATCTCCTTTTCTATTTTTTATATACAAAATACAATAAAACCCTCCTTCTTTACTTATAACTGTCGTCAGTAAGTTACTTATTAGTGTAATTATTATAGTTACATTAGCTCATGATTATCAATCATTAAATATATGTAATTTTGCATATATTAATGTTTAACGAAAAATTTCGAGATATCTTGTAATGATCCAATATTATTTCATACATTATTCAATAAAAAAAACACACGAAGCCCCTTAAGTCTTCATGTGTTTTCATACATGTTATTACATTTATAATTGAATAAATTATCTTATTCTGTAATATTAAATTTTGAAACCAATCCCCTTAATTCTTCCACCTTTTCTTTCATTTTGTTGGATTGGATTGATATTTGTTCAATTGATACGGCCTGTGATTGAATTGAATTTACTGTTTGAAGCGTCTCCTTTTTCACATCCGTTGCAGTTTCAGAAACTAGCGAAAGAGAAGCATTTACTTCTTCTGTACCAGCAGACATCTCTTCTGTCGCTGCGGATACTTCTTGAATTTGACTTGTAATCTTATCAATATCTCTCATAATAGACAAGAAGGTTTGATTCGCTTTGTGGGCAGCTTCTTTTCCTTCTACTGCCTTCTGTTGGCCTTTTCGCATGACATTAACTGTATCTTGAGTATCTTGTTGAATGGATTTTATTAAATGATTCACTTCCTTTGCAGATTCTTTAGATTGCTCAGCCAAGTCTCGAACTTCTGCGGCAACCACTGCAAATCCTTTCCCATTCTCTCCAGCACGTGCCGCTTCAATAGCGGCATTTAAGGCAAGAAGATTCGTTTGTTCGGCAATATTAGTAATTGCAGCGAGAGCTGTATCAATCTGTTGTGTACGTGTAACAAGTTTATTTATTACTTTTGATGTTTCCTCGACAACATCATGTACACTATTCATTTGAAGAATAGAGTGATTTATCACTTCACTACCGATATTTATTCGTTCTGTAGTCGTTACTGCTACCTCAGCGACTACTGCTGAAGATTCAGCTACAGTTTGCACCCCTGTTGTAATTTCTTCCATTGAGGATGAGCTCTCCTGAATACTAGTTACCTGTCCTTCTATTTTTGTTTTTACTTCTAAAACAGTCTGTACAACCTCATTTGAAATACTAGACGCTCGATTTGTATCTTGTAATACGCCCTCCGTAGTAGAAATAACCTCTTGTGTTGTCATCTTAACATTCGCAATTAATTGTTGAAGGTTATCTAACATACTATTAAAAGACTGAACAATATGCCCTAATTCATTATTTGCTTTATAAGGAGTACGTGTTGTTAAATCTCCAGCTGCTACTTTTTCCATATCATTTTGTAGTAACACAAGTGGTTTTCGGATAGTTAATTTAATAATATATCCAATTAATATAATTATTAAAATTGCTAAAAGCGAAATACTAACAAACATTATCATTGTATTTTGAGCACTATTATTATTTTCCTTCTGTAAAAGCTCTGCATTATTACTATTATATAAAATTAATTCACGAATTGATTTTATTGATTTTTGCATATTAGGTTCAATCTCTTTTAGGTAATATGCATATGCTTCCTCATTATTAGATTTCCCTAATTCTTGCGCTTTCTTCATTTGAGTTCTTAATTTATTAAATGTTTCATAAAACGTGTTATATAATTCTTTTTCTTTAGTAGAAATAACTTTAGCCTCAAACTGCTTTAAAAGATAATCATTTTCCTGACGAATTCCGTCCATTTCTCTTATTAATTCATTCATTCTTTTTTCATCTTTTGATACCATAATTTCCATAAAGTTCATATTAACATGATAAAAATTAGATTCTACAATACCAATCCACTCAATTGGTAGTAAATTATCCTCATACATATTAGAGGAAGTACTTTTCCCTCTTTCTAATCCCCAAAACCCTATTAGGGATAATACTATACATGCAATACTTGATATAGTTATTAATATGTTTAGTTTTGTACCAACCTTACTGTTTCTTAATAATTCCAATTCACTTTCTCCATTCTAATATATAGTTTAAGTAATGTATTTTATACCAAGAATCCAAAAATTACGATGTTTATTTTGTAATATGCAATTTTGCATATCATCCACTACTGATTCAAAATAACCTAACATTGTAATTTTGGTTTTCCAAAAATTCATGATTATGAACACACCCTATTAATTCTTGAACTTCTCATCCAAAATATCCAAAAATATTGTGGCACCAGGGGAACCCATCATTGATGTATAAATTACACTACCATACAAGACTAGCTTAAAAATATTTTTCTTATTGCTCATTTTTCTATTTCCTCTCTATTAGAAGTACTCCTAGCACATCACACTAATAAAAACGATAGTATTAAAAAATAAGGAAAGACATAACACCTATGTCTTTCCTCTAAAATTGTAACACTCAATATACTCTTAGCTCTATTTGATTTGCCAGTTAAATCCTCACATTTCTTTCTTTATAATATCTCCTAACTCCGTCCAACTTGTAATCCGCGGGATATTGAGATGTTGATTGTAAGAAGTAGTTTTTGCATACACATTTATCGGTTTTCCTATTAACGTTTCTAAGACTGCCGGCTTATCATCAAAGAAATAGTTTAATTTTATTTCTTGTATGAAGTGTATTTTTTCTTCATCCTTCATTCCATAGAAAAAGCGATCTTCATGTACCGGAAAACCTTTTTCTATTAACCATTTTTTTGTTTGCTCTCCATGTTCTTTAGGCCGTGCTGTTATATAGTATATTTCATGTCCCTGTTTTTCTAATTCTTGTAATGTCTCTACTGCATATGGAAACGGTGAACAAGAAGTATAATAAATCTCATCCAGCAAACTATTCCACATATGACTGCCTTCCTCCGAAGTCATGCCAAATGCTTCATGAATTTCAATTGTTTTTAAAGAATGAAATACATCCAATCCTACTTTTTTGTTTAATTTCTTATTATATAAATGAAAAGCATGCTGCCTTAAATCAATTAATGTATCATCGATATCAAATCCAAACTTCACTCTTCATCGCTCCTTTCTGCAATCCATTTATCGGAACATATAAGTAGCTTTTATTCTCCTTATATTTTCCGATATTCTGGATAGCCAATAAATCTATAATCTTTTCCAACCTGGGTAAATGATACATCCTTAAATTCAATTGCATCTTGCATTTTAGTAATACCAGTCCCCTCTACAAAGCTAGGCGCCAATCTGCCCCCAATAATTTTTGGTGCGACATATAATATAAGTTTATCCATCAATTTATTTTCAATAAACGAAGCATTTACCTCTCCACCACCTTCAATAAGCAGGGAGGAAACTCCTTTTTGCCCTAAAACATCAAGCATTTCATGTAAGTTTATATGCTTTTCTCTGCTAGTAACAAATACTTTAACTCCTGCATTTTCTAATGCTATCTTTTTTTTCGCTGCATGATTACTTGTTGTAAATATCCAGGTAGGAGCTTCTCCATCTGTAACAACATTAGCTTCCATCGGTATGCGTAATGTCGAGTCCAATATTATTCGAATTGGATTTCGTCCATTTGGAATACGCGTTGTCAATGATGGATTATCCTTTTGAACAGTATTCGCTCCTACTAAAATAGCCGCATTTTCGTTTCGTATTTGGTGTACTTCTTGTCTTGCTTCTGTAGATGTAATCCACTTACTATCCGATGAAGACGTAGCGATTTTACCGTCTAATGTAACTCCTGATTTAATCGTTACAAATGGACGCTTTGTCAAAATATATTTATTAAAGACTTCATTCATTTTTTTAGATTCTTCTTCACACACTCCTACAAGTACTTCAATACCTGCATCTTGTAGAATTTTAATTCCACGTCCAGAAACAAGCGGGTTTGGATCAAGTGTAGCAACTACTACCTTCTTAATTCCTGCTTGTACAATTGCTTCAGCACAAGGCCCTGTTCTACCATGATGAGAACAAGGTTCAAGAGTTACATAGATTGTAGCACCACGTACCTGTTCTCCAGCCATACGTATCGCATGTATTTCGGCATGTGGTTCTCCGGCCTTCATATGTGCTCCGACCCCTACAATTCGATTATCATTTACAATTACAGATCCAACCAATGGATTTGGAGTCGTTTGTCCCTTCATAGCCTTGGCATTTTCTAGTGCTAGCTTCATATACAATTCATGCTCAAGCATGTAAGTGTCCCCCTTCAAAATGTCCAGAACGCTGAATCTTCGTTTGCAAATATTTCTCATTAAACTCTGAGATATCACCCCATAACGGTTCACGACTCGTAACATTTAATCCAGCTTTTTGTAACGCTTCTAATTTTTTTGGATTATTTGTAATAAGTTTTACAGGTTTTGAGCGTAGCGCTTTTAATACTTCAATTGTATCATCATAGTTTCGAACATCATCTTCAAAGCCTAGGTTCAGATTAGCCTCTACTGTATCTAACCCATTTTCTTGCAAGAGGTACGTCATTGCTTTACTAAACAAACCAATTCCTCTTCCTTCATGATTCGCTAAGTAAAATAAAGCACCTGAACCATGTTCTGTAATCATTTGTAAAGACTGCTTTAATTGGAATCCACAGTCACAACGTTTACTACCAAAGATATCACCGGTGTGACAAATACTATGCATACGAATTAGGGCATCTTCAGAATTCTCAAAATCACCATATACAAGCACACTAGATTGCTGCATATCAGCTAAATTAATAGATGAGAGTTTTTTGATAATTCCTTCTACACTATTTGTAACCTCACTACATTGTAACCAAGAATACCATTGGAAAATTTTAGTCTCCCCATATAAATTAATTGGCAATTTGATAGGTCCTACTAAATAAATATCCTTTCCATCTTGATGTATAAATTGAATTTTATCTTCTAACATATGAATTGTATCTGTTGTAACCATTAGGTACCTCCTAGTATTGAGAATCTCTAAAAATTCTCTTCCATTGTTATATTTTTTATTGTTTAACTTACACAACGTAAGTGTTTTTACAGATGCTATTCTTTTTTCTCTCAGCTTATATGCAATATGTATCATTACAACTTTGGCCATTTAAAGAAAAGAGTTTTAGTTACATAAAACAACTTAGTTACTTTATGTAAGTGAGTATACATTCGTAATTAATTTACGTCAAGTAATTAATTATAAAAACATTTGTTACTAATAGTAAGATGTTATATAATTTGTTTTAGGAGGTGAAGGAAAATGAATGATTCTACATTATGCCCTCGCTTTGAAAAAGGAATGAAATTTTTTAGCCAACGATGGACAGCACTAATTATTTACCAACTTTTTTCTGGATCTCAGCGCTTTTGTACGCTTGAATCTTCTCTTCCTGTTAGCGGAAGATTACTTTCAGAAAGATTGAAAGAATTAGAACTAGAAGGAATTGTCGAACGTAAAGTCTTTCCTGAGACACCAGTTCGTATAGAATATTCTTTAACTCAAAAAGGATTTGCTTTAGAAGCTATTATTCGCGGAATAGAAGAATGGTCACAGGAATGGATAGAACTTGAGGAATAACATAAAAGCTTTTTCGTATATAGTTTTAAGTAATCAAATTACAGATACCTATTATTAAAACGCTAGTTTTTCAAGCATTTATGAAAAGCTAGCGTTTTTTAATGAATAAAATAAAATTTAAGAAATGAAACAAGATGATCAAACCGATCACCTTGTTCCTTTAAAGATTAAAATAGTGATTTTAACAACTTTTATTAATACATACTCAATTAACAGAAATAATAAATAGAATTTTTGTAACTAAACAGTTTTATTTTCGCAATACAGTTAGCTTATCCCGCTATTTGCGGACAGTAAGACCACCACTAATTAAATTTCCATTTTATTACATTTGAATATTACTTATGAAATTTCACACGCTCTTCAAGTGGTTGGAATTCTTTTTCACCTGGTGCAGCTGTTGGATTACCAAATGGCATTTGTGCAATTAGTTTCCAATTAGCAGGAACATTCCATTCTTGTTTTACCTCATCATCAATTAATGGATTATAATGTTGTAAAGATGCCCCTAATCCCTCTGCTTCTAAACCTGTCCACACGACTAATTGGTGCATACCTGATGCTTGGTGTGACCAAATTGGGAAGTTTTCAGCATATGCAGCAAATTTTTCTTGAAGCGATTTAACGATAGCCTCATCTTCAAAGAATAGTACTGTTCCATAACCAGCTTTAAAAGAATCCATTTTTTGTTGCGTTCCTGAGAAATCTCCATCTCCAACTACTTTTCTTAATGTTTCAGTTGTAATATCCCATAATTTATCATGAGCTTCACCAAATAATACAACTAATCGCGCAGTTTGAGAATTGAAAGCTGATGGAGTATATTTCACAGCAAACTCCACAATTTCTTTAATTTTTTCATCCGATACTTGTACCTCTTTGTTAATTCCATAATAAGTACGTCTTTCTTTCAGTGCAGTATAGAAATCTTTTGTCATAATTCATTTCCTCCTAAGTTTTAATATTCTTCAAAATGATACATTGCGAAGATAATATGAGTTGAAATGAGTTCATTTTTGAACCATTGAACACCATAACACCAATTGCTAGTCATTCTGAATCTAAACCACTGCTTCTTGCTTCAGTTTCCCTAAAAAAACACTTATAGCATCATTGATACAATCTAGTGATCATTCGGTATTATTTTACCCATTCTCTATTCATGTATCCTGCTTGTTTCATATTTACACAAATATGAAAATAACCTTAAATTGCTGGTCAAAAAAGCCAGGTAGCATGAATAACACATTACCTGGCTTTTTACATTTTTAATTTAAATTCAACTAAACATTACCAATGAATAGTAGTAAAAACTATACCTGTCACTTATTTAATAATTAACATCTCATATGGATGTTGTTCCATAAATCTATTCTCCCAAGGAATCTCTAATGATGTCCAATTTGAACCACCGTCTACTGACTGATACACTCCTTTATTGCTAAACAGATAAAACGTTCCATCACTTGTTGCCTTTAATACTGGTATGATTGTCCCTTTAGGAGTTGGTAAACCTGCATTCATTTCCGCCCAAGGCTGATCTTTTTCTTTCTTATAAATATATGATTCACAATTCCCATTATTGTAATCATGCGCTACGTGTGGATTTGAAGATGTCGCGATAATAATATTTTCTGGATCATTTGGGTTAACTGCCATTTGATATGCGTAATGATGTTTTAGCCCACTACACATATAGTTCCAAGTCTTACCTCCATCATTACTCTCCGCATACTCTTGACCTGGTTCTTTCAAGAATGAATCACCTAACACCCCGTATAAACGATTTGGGGCATTGCGATGTGATGTAAGAATGTGAATATCTTGAGGATAGTTCCCCTCTTTTTCCTCAGTCCATGTCTTACCTCCATCTACACTTTTAATTAATCCCCCAACCTCAATAGTCGTATAAATAGTTTCTGGATTATTAGCATCAATTTCAATATGTTTTACATGGTGTGTATATGTTCTTTGAGGAAAGAACCATGATGAATATGATGGCATTTGTCGATAATCAGTTAGCAGCTCAAAACTGTCTCCTCCATTTTTGGATACGAACATTGCGCTCGGTTCAGTTCCTACATATACAATCCCGTTACCGTCATCCCCCTTCGCTGGAGATACAGAAACTGCTGTAATAGCTCTCATATGAATAGCATTAGCTGGGAACACTTCACCAAATGAAGGCAACGTACCAATCGCTTCCCATGAACTTCCTCCATCTTTACTTCTCCATAATCCCCTATCAAAAGTACCACAATACATTCTTTCTTGCTCGTATGGATCTAAAGCTAAAGCAACTGGATTCGCACCTACAAACTGCGATTGGACGCTCCATGTTGAGTCTTTTTTTTCTGCGATTACAAGTTCTCTATCAAACGCTAATATGAATTTTTCCATAACTAAAATCTCCTCGTTTCATAATATATCTACTGTATTATTTAAATTTTTACCGTTACAAGTTATGAGATAACACTTATATGCTACAGCATATAAAGGATAAATTTTATAAGCAATATGTGATTAAAAACTTACATTATATAATTTGTTAACTTCACATCCGTATGATGAACAAGATGTCCTGTTAACTCATATAAGTCCATATGCCACCTTCAAATAAATCGCAATTTATATGCTATAGCATATATAATATAGAATTCATTATTTTATGTCAAACTTTAATACTGTTAATCAGTTCTTTAGCTCGCCTAAAGTAATTTAAAAGTCATAATATAAACAGAAACATTTTATTGAATAGAAAATAAAAAAAGAGTGCAATTTTTGCACTCTTTTTACTCATTTCTATTAGAAATCAAAGTTATCAGGATCTGGACCAACGCGATGATTTTGATTTAACGCATCGATTTTTTCCATATCTTCTTTCGTTAATTCAAAGTTAAATACATCAGCGTTTGCAATAATACGGTGTTCTTTCGTTGATTTCGGAATTGTGATTACTCCATTTTGAAGATCCCAACGTAAAATAACTTGAGCTGTTGTTTTACCGTGTTTCTCAGCAATCTCTTGTAATGTTTCGTTATCTAATAATTGACCTTGCATAAGTGGTGACCATGCTTCCATTTGAATACCTTGTTCTTTACAGAAAGCTTGTAATTCTTTTTGTGTTAAACGAGGATGGTATTCTACTTGATTGATCATCGGCTTAATTTCTGCATCTTTTATTACATCTTGCAGATGGTGAATTTGGAAATTACTTACGCCAATTGCACGTACACGCTTTTCTTTATAAAGTGTTTCTAACGCTCTCCATGTATCTTTATATTTCCCTTCTACAGGCCAGTGAACAAGATATAAATCTAAATAATCTAGCTTTAATTTTTTTAAGCTCTCTTCGTATGCAGCAATCGTTTCTTCATATCCTTGATCTGCGTTCCATACTTTTGAAGTAATAAATAATTCTTCTCTTGAAATACCAGTTGTTTCAATACCGGCACGAATCCCCTCACCTACAGCTGCTTCATTTCCGTAAATTGCAGCTGTATCAATGCTGCGGTATCCTGCTTTAATTGCTGATTTAATCGCTTCTACAAGTTCTGGTCCTTCTTCTACTTTAAATACACCTAAACCAAACCAAGGCATTTCCACACCATTACTTAATACTGTTTTACTTTGTAAGTTTTTCATTTTATTTTCTCTCCTTTTATTTTACTTGATCTCTTTTTTCTAATGTCATGCTCCATGCTGTTAAAATAACAGCACCTACTACCATAATGCCGCCTACCCAAGCTGTATGAATTAACCCTAACGAGTTCGTTACAATACCGCCTAAATAAGCACCAAGAGCAATCCCAGCATTAAACGCCGCAATATTAATTGCCGATGCAACATCGACAGCACTCGGTACGAATCGTTCAGCTAACATTACGACATATACTTGTAACCCTGGAACATTCATAAATGCGAATAGCCCCATTAAAATAATAGTGATTAACCCAGCTACCTTAAATGGTGCCGTAAATGTTAAAACAAATAATATAATCGCTTGAATAAAGAACATGTAGAATAGCGCTCGAATTGGATTATGATTCGATAATTTTCCGCCAATCACATTCCCTATCGCAATGGCGATTCCATACACTAATAAAATGATAGTAACTGTATTTGCTTTAAATCCTGTTACCTCTTGTAATAACGGAGATAAATACGTAAATGTTACGAATGTTCCCCCATATCCTAATGCAGTAATAATGAAAACTAGTAACAGTCTTCCGTTCGTAATCAGTTTAAATTGATCGCGGAATGATACAGACGCACCTTTTTTCATATTAGATGGAATGAGAATACTATTTGCAATTAAGGCGATAATTCCAATTACTACAATTGCTAAAAATGATGTTCTCCAGCCAAATTGTTGACCAATAAATGTTCCAATTGGTGCACCTGTAATAGTTGCAACTGTTACACCAGTAAACATAATCGCAATCGCGCTAGCCCGTTTATTTTCTGGGACAAGTGCCGCAGCAATTGTTGAACCAATTGACATAAACACACCATGCGAAAGTGCAGAAATAATTCGCGCAATAAGTAATACAGTGAAGCTTGTTGCTACCGCTGCGATTCCGTTACCAATAATGAAAATAATCATAATCCACATTAATAACGTTTTTCGTGACATATTAGCTGTTAATGACGTTAATACTGGAGCCCCAAACGCTACGCCTAACGCATATAAAGAAACTGTTAAACCAGCCGTTGTAACCGACACATGTAAATCTTCCGAAATAGATGGTAATAAACCGACACTAACAAATTCAGTTGTCCCAATCCCGAACGCACTAATTGCTAACGCTAACAACGCAAATATACTTCTTCGATTCGTCTGAACTTCTGAAGACGATGCTGTATATGAATTCAATTGAGTTTCCCCTCTTCCCTATAATTCCTATCATAATAGTGCGATAAAAAGGCCCTTTTATCTTCTAAAAAACATATTTAATCTCTACAAACGCTATTATGAATGGTTTCATTCTTTTTTTAAAGAACGCACTTTAAAGTACTATAGGTACTTTTTAGTACCGTAAAGCTTTTCTCTCTCTTACATGTACTATTATGAAATATATTCAATACAATGAATAGTACGTACTTTAAAGTGCTGTAGGTACTAAAAAGTAACATAGTTAGTTACCAGTACCGTAAAGCTTGTTTCTCTCTTACATGTGCTATTATGAATGATAATCACCCTAATAAAAAGTACGTACTTTAAAGTACTATAGGTACTAAAAAGTAACATTTATATAACCTAGCTTATTTTGCTCAAAAATTGAAATCTACATTCCATGAAAAAGACTTTCAAATGAAGAAATACACTTTCCCGTAGAGGCAACTTTAGAGGACATTACTTAAACATATAAAGGATCATGTTCATTACCACAGACAAATAATAAAAAGGCAAAAACGAACAGAAATGTGTTCATTTTTGCCTTTTTTATTTAACGATTAAAATGTACGACTTCTGGAAAGGAAATCTGCATTAGCTCCTGTTACACCACTTTGTCCCCAGTTCCCTGGAATCATTTCGCGAATAAGAATTAGTACTTTATCCAAAGGTGCATGAGTATATTTAAATGTTACTTGTGTAAGTTCGTTTACCCACTTATCCTTTGTCTCTTGATCAAATGTATTCCATATATCAATCTTAATAATAGCCATTCCATCAACGTTACGACCTGGTGTATCGTAAGACTCTTTTGTCTCCCAATCGGACACCCTACTTTTCTCAGCAAAGGTAGCATCACTTGCTACAGCCCCAGCTTTCCCCCAGTTTTCTTTCTCAAGTTCCTTTATCAACACTTGAATTTTGTCAGGGACAATTTTTAATAGTTTTATTGTAAGTTCCGTTACACTATAAATAAATTCCTTCTTTTCTTCTGTTGACATGGTTGGCCAAGTATTTAGCTCGATTAATGGCATAGTATTGCCCCCTAAAATTAATTATCTATTGACTAGTTACAACTATTGGTTCAAATGATTTTTAACTGCTCTTACTACCAATTCGTGATCTTCTTCTGGTGGTAATCCTGAAACTGTTATCATTCCAATAACCCCTACGTTTTTTATCCTGATAGGAAAGCATCCACCAAACGCAGCATATTCCGAAGTATCTAAAAGATATTTTTCATTATATGAAATTCCAGTTATTTCACTTTGTATCTGCATATAATACGAGCTACGATCATGCAGGGAAACGACTCGTTTTTTACGCTCAATCCATTTCGTATTTTCCGCATTTGTCCCTGTCATCTTGAAATGAAATAATTGCACACCATTTTTCGTTATATCAACAGCAATCAATTTCCCCTCTCGCTTTGCTGTTTCAACGATAAATAAACCTAGTTGCAAGGCATCTTCATTTGTAAAAGAGGAAAATTGAAGCGTTTCCTCCTCTTTTAAAATTTGTTTACTTATTTCATTCAAATTTGAAGTACTCATATCTTTAACCTCCATAATTGTTTTATGCCACACCGACATTTTTTCGAAATTATTAGGCCATATAGTACAACCTTTCAATCAATCTGATTCCAAATAAACTGCTGTAACATCGTTAGTAACTAGTAGTACCGTAAAGCTTGTTTTCTTCTTACTGGTGCTATTATGAATGATATTCAAAGTTATAAAAAGTACGCACTTTAAAGTGCTATAGGTACTTTAAAGTACTATTCTACTTATCCCTATCTTACAGAGACTATTATGAAATATATTTAACATCTTAAAAATGTATGTACTAAAGAATAATATTTTTAATCACTAACTTTTTTGATCAATCGTTATAATCCAATTTCATCAAAATTTTTATCAATTATTACACTATCCAACAATAGGAGGAAACAAAGATGGATGAAAATATATCCAAAAGCTGAAAAGCAGTTGAGTCCCTTGAGGGAATAGTTATAATTCACTACTTATAGAAATAGACATACAAAAACGCCATCCTTTCCTATAATTTTAAAGAAAGAATAGCGTATTCTTTTCAAAAATGAGTTCTTTTATTGAGAAACTTTGATTCTATATCATACATAAAAGGGCAACCAGTGCTAAAACAGCTGGAAGTCCTTGTTTCACAATAATTGATTTATTAGATGTGAAACCTCCGAAAATAGCTGCTACCACCACACAAATCACGAAAAATAATTGGACCATATAACCAATTGGATTGAGTCCAAGTACAAGTCCCCAAATGAGACCAGCCGCTAAAAATCCATTATATAAACCTTGGTTTGCAAACATAATGGCTACGTTTCGATCTCCTTCTAAATGCTTCGGTAATTTGAAAGCACGTTTCGCTACTTTTGAATTAATAAAAAACATTTCAAGGATCATGATAAACAAATGTTCTAATGCTACGATCCCGACTAAAATAGCTGCGATTATTTCCACACTATTCTGCCCCCTACACTCTCTATTCTTTAATATTCTCTACATTTTTTTGCATCTGTAATAGAACATGAATAAGTATTTTGCGTTCTTCTCCACTGATATTTACGAACATTTCCTTCATAAAATGTTCCTTTTCTTTCTTGTCAAAATATTAATTGATATATCAATTATTGATACATCAATTAATATATATCTCTCTTTTTATTTTTGCAAGTTTTTTTGCTCAATTGGTTTTATTTTGTTCTAGCAACTTTAAACCAATTCAAAACATCAGTTCGCATTTCTAGAAATCATAATTACTTTAAGTTCATTCTGACAATCATATTTAACTAAATATATAAAAGAATTGAGTTATATCTCCATCAATTTATAAAAATTAATTTTTTTCTAAAACAGATACTTTACGTTTTTTATAGTAATAAAAATCATTTTTTTGTTTCAGAGGCAATCCATTTTGTTAGCCTGATGTGCACAAGATAGCACCCATATGGAGAATCAATTATCTTTCAAGAAAACGGCTTGAAATCTGGATTTGGTACAAGAGTTGCCTACTTCCGTGATCCAGATGGTACTAATTTAGAGCTAATTGCTCCAAAAGGTCCATTTAGACGTGAATAATAAATTAATACCGAAACAGCCACCTTATCTGAAAGGTGGCTGTTTGTTAATAGATTGAATAAAAAGGACAAACTCTCCAACTTGAGAAGTTTGTCCAAAAATAGATATTTCATATTCCACTACTTTGACACTAAAACCAACAGTAGTGAATTAGAATAATGACTTAATACTTGCTAAGACAGTAAGTACACCTACAATAATAACAAATACGTTGCTCATTTTCCCTTTGTATTTAGCTAGTACTGGCACTTTTTGAATCGCATACATCGGTAATAGACATAAGATAGCAGCAACTAAAGGACCGCTTAGAGAATCAATAAGTCCAAGAATACTTGGATTTGTATAAGCAACAAACCAGCATGATAATACAACAAAAGTAAGAATTATTGTCTTAATTGTTTTTTCTTCAATATCTTTTCCACGTGATTTACCAAACTTAATAATCATGTCACGCATTACTTCAAATGCTCCTATATAATGGCCAAGGAAAGACTTTGTAATAGCCACAAAAGCAATAATTGGAGCTGCAATAGTGATTACAGGCGAATTAAGCTCATTAGCAAGATATGAAAGAATTGATAAGTTTTGTTCTTTTGCCATTTTTATATCATCTGGAGTCAAGCTCAATGCGCTACTCCAAACGAAGAACATAACAACAGCGAATGTCATGATATAACAAACCTTTTGTATTTGCGCACATTTAGCATCAGTGGCTTCGATTCCATACGTAGCTCTCTGTTTCACAACAAATGATGAAATCATAGGTGAATGATTAAATGAGAATACGATGATTGGTAGAATCATCAATATCGTCCCAAAATAGCCTGTTCCTGTTGAAGCAGTTGAAACAGCTGAAAAACTAAGCATTGACGTATTCCACTGTGGAATTAAAGATATTGCGATAAACAGTAGAGAAACTATGAAAGGATACACTAACATACTCATTACCTTTACAGTAATATCTTGACCAAAATTCAGTATAACGATAAGACCAAGAACTAATACAAGTGATAAAATAGCTCTTGGAGGTTCTGGCATGTGCAATTGATGCACAATAAAACTACTTGCAGTGTTTGTAAGCGCAACCGAATACATTAGTACGATTGTATAAATTGAACCGAAATATACGATGTTAAAAATGATACTCGCTTTATTTCCGAAATACTCTCTAATTGTACCTGTGATCCCCTCATCAGCAGAATTAGAAGCGTATATCATTTTAGCAAGTGCCCTATGTGAGTAGTACATAACTGGATATGCAAGCAATGTAATTAGTAGTAAAGATAATAAACCACCTGAACCTGCATTAATCGGTAAAAAGAGCACCCCTGCTCCAATTGCAGTTCCAAATAGACTGAGTGCCCATGTAGTATCCTGCTTATGCCACTTTTTCGGATCTGCATATTGCTCATTTTTTAGTGCGGTATTTTCAGCTTGAACTTCTATTTTCTTTGCAGTATTCCCGTTCATATAATAACTCCCCCTTGTATCTATTCCTGCATCTCTCTTTGTACCTAACAAATATTCCCTTTTTGGAAAATGAATTCCTTACAAGTTGCCCCACATTGTATGTCCTTCATCATAATGAATCCAAATTGAAACATTCGCTAATTAGCGTCCTAATATAATTGTTAGCGTTCACAAAAAAGTTTACTCGTAATATCCGCTCTTTATATAAAGAACCCTTAAGAGAACAATATAGAATAGACTTCATAAATACGTTGCAACATTTCTAATAACAGTGTATTACTTTAATGGTTTCTCTTTTTTACTTTTAACAGTAATTTTAGCTAAACCGGCCTCTCTTCATTTGCGAGGCATTTCTTTCTCAATTCTATACATTACTTTCATAACTTCGGTAGCACTGATGATATTGCTCACACAAGCCACTGAAGCACATTACATACATTTCGCCTCTAATCACACACCTTTCTTACTAATAATCGCATTTTTTATATTTTCTCCAGAGATAATAAAATTTCTCTCGACGCCCTCATTATAACGTGTATATTTATAAAATTAATATTTTTATATTTTCAGAAATATTAAAGAGGAATAATTTTATATGGATAATATTTTACAGTTAGCATGTAGCCATTGTTTTTATCGCTTAAAGCTGAATTAGTTAGTAAAAAAATACAATAATACATTGTTTTTCTAGGTGACTTATTATAAAAATACTTATATCCCCTTTTATCAAAAAATTTTATTTTAAACATAAAAGATATTCTAATAAATAATTAATGTAGGTAAAAAGAAAAAAATCCCAAAATACAAAAACCAAATTTTAGGATATATATTATTAATATTGAATTCATATACAATTTAAAAAGCTACACTGAGCAAAAAACAAAAAAGCTGCCCCATATGGACAGCTCATTTACATAATTATCGTTATCAGGAATACACAAACAAATCACTTCAATATCATCTTAATTGTAGTTTGTTCGGCTCTTCTTCAGGGATATCTCTATATTAGTAATGAATCGTTTTTACATCATTTCCTTTTATGCGAAAAGTAATTGTGTCCCATAAGGCGGATTGTGTGCACCCTCAAAAGTTTAAATTTTAAAATCCCTCATTAACTAGCTCTTTTATCGAGTTTAATTTTGAAGAAAGCTCGATAAACCATTCTTCATCCCCTGTTAATAATGCAAGATCTATAAGATAAAGGATTTGTTCCTTATTTATTACCTTTGATTCAGGGAGTTTGTTAACGTGTTTACTAAAGAGTAAAATCGCTTCGTTTATTGTGTACTGGCCGTCACGTTTCACAATACTAACTGTAACTATATCCTCTACATCATCAAGTGATACAATATAACCAACTATTAATTCACCTTCATTTGATATTCCACGAACCCAATCTCCTACTTTTAAAACATGATTATTATTTGACATCATACCGTTTCACCTTCCTATAAATATTTTTTGTGACGATAAAAAAGATATAAAAACAAATTATACTGTAATATTTTTCATTACATTTAAGTGTTAAGAACTCACGGCTATATAATAGTTAAGCCGCTTAACGCTCTTGATTGATAAGGTCAACAACTTCTTTCATTGTATAATTCTTTAAGTATTCACCTAGATGCTCTTCAGCACCTAAGAAAATAGCGAAAAGAACTTTTCGCATATTCGAACCTACAACACACTGATTGTTTGATTCTGGACACTTCGGCTGCAAAGCACCTTCAGAGGTTATCTGATAAATATGCCAAAGATTAATTTCATCTAAATCGCGAGCGAAAATAAAACCGCCACCAGTCCCCTCTTTCGATTGTATAAACTTATGTTTTTTTAACAAACTTAGTACTTTGCGAATGCGTACTGGATGAACACCTGCACTTTCTGAAATAGCATTACTTGTTGACATCCGGTCTGGCTGTAAAGCTAAATAAGTTAAACTGTGTATGGCCAAGGTAAAGTCGCTGTTCATGATTTTCCTCCTACGATTAAAAATATTGTTTCTCATATATTAACATACTGTAGCCATAAATATTACAGATTGGTTAGAACGTTAAAACATGTGGATGCTTCTTGCCATAAAAAATTAATTCCCTTATATTCTATCCCGTCCCACCTATATCTGATAACTTCATTTAGCTTTTTAAGTTAAAAAGAAAATTAAACACTCCACTGTTTCTTCACTTGTTCTTCTGCCAACTGTTCAATTTTTGTCCAAATCGTATCTTTACTCACAATAACATTTGTTTGATAATTTCTATTATTATAATTAACTGTAACACATACTTCAATCATCTTCTGCTTCCTCCTTTCAAGAAAATTTCTTATTTATATTTAATACCTGAAAAATTTTGAATTTAGTTATAATCTCTAGCATATAACTTCATTTTTTTAAATAATTAAGTTTAAAAACCCCACTGTTTCTTCACTTGTTCTTCTGCCAACTGTTCAATTTTTGTCCAAATCGTATCTTTGTTCACAATGACATTTGTTTGATAGTTTCTATCTTTATAATTAACTGTAACGCATACTTCTATCACCTTCAGTTTCCTCCTTTCAAAAAATTTCTCTTTCATACTATTACTTATTAATTAGCCAACTTTTGCAGTTCAATGTTTAAAAATGTTCGGACACTACGTGGTAAAAATTTGCGAATTTCTTCTTCGTTAAAACCAATTTGCAATCTTTTTTCGTCCAGCATAATCGGGCGACGCAACATTAGTGGATGCTCAATTATTAATGTATAAAATTCATTTAGCGAGAGCTCATCAATATTTATATTTAAGTCCTGAAAAGTTTTGGATCTAGTTGAAATAATTTCAGTAGCCCCCTCTTCAGTTAAACGAAGAATCGATTTAAGCTCATCAACTGTCATAGAATTTGATACGATGTTTTTTTCAATATAATCAATTTGATGCTCTTCAAGCCATGCTTTCGCTTTTCGGCATGAAGCACAGCTTGCTGTTGTATATAGAATTACCATATTTAACTCACTCCTTTAATGTTATTAAACGTACATTTTAAATATCGCTTATTGAAATGTATTAAAAAAAATTACAGTTTAGAATCAAATTCACATAATGTTAATTATTCAGCAATGTTTCATTTATCTCTATTATTCATGCTACATTTTACAGACGTTAACAACTCACTTTTAAAAATCTTACTGTAATTTTAAACTTTACAGTTCAATTAATCAACTGTTAAGTCTTGGATTAATTTTAATAACACAACAAATTATTCTCATGTAAAATTCCCCATAGCATGATGGCTCCTTCAAAGCACATTTCACGCATTTCTTGCTTACAAGTGCTATTATGGATTATATTCATCCTAATAAAAAGTACGTACTTTAAAGTATTATAGGTACTAAAAAGTAACATATGCATTTTTAAGTGCCGTTCTGCTTATTTCTCTCTTACATCGGTTATTATGACCGATATTTAGCACAATAAATAGTACGCACTTTAAAGTGTTATAGGTACTAAAAAGAAATAATTTTAGTATTGCAACGGATGTAGGCTCACAACTGTAATCTAAATTCATCAAAGGAGTTTTTTTATGAAGACATACAATATTCCTGTAGAAGCGACTTTAGAAGTTATTGGCGGAAAGTGGAAAGTTGTTATCCTTTGTCATTTAAAAAAAGGAACAAAAAGAACGAGTGAATTAAAACGTTTAATGCCTGGTATTACGCAAAAAATGTTAACGCAACAATTACGGGAACTAGAAGAAGATGGTGTAATCCAAAGGAAAGTATATGACCAAGTACCACCAAAAGTAGAGTATTCTTTAACGGATTACGGTTCGTCTTTAGGAACTATACTCGATTCCCTCTGTTCCTGGGGAGAAGTTCATCTTGAAAAAACCGGGAACACATCCATGCTGATTACAGCAGATGAATCATAACTGTAGAAGACATAAAATAGGTTGAGACAATGCTTGCCTCAACCTATTTTATGTCTCTTTATAATTTTTTTGCCGTAATGACTGTTTCAAACTCAAAGGTTTCCGGTAGATGATCTGCATAAGAATATTCAAAAGTTCGTCCATCCGTTAAGTAAGCTACTTGCTCAACTCGCATTAGGAAATCCTGATTTGTTAAGTTCATAAACTGCTTTTCCCTATCATCTGGGCGAATCCCTTTAACCCTGACAACAGATGTCCCTACTTCAAGACCAAGTTTATTTTGAATATGTGAGTATATCGACTCCTCTAAAACAGAAGCTTCAACACCTGGGATAACCGAAATTGGCATCCATGTATGCTCCATAATCGTCGGAATGCTGTGAATGATGCGGAGGCGAATGATTTTATAGACGAAATCACCAATTGAAACTCCCAATTTCTCAGCAACTACTTCATCAGCACCTACAATCGCAAACTCGATAATTTTACTTTCTACCTCACTACCGTAAACAGCTTTCGTACCTGTTAAAGTTTGAATCATTAGTGCCTTTTCCTGCTGATGCCAATCTTGTACCACTGTTCCACTTCCGCGCCGACGGATAATGTAGCCCTCTCTTACTAATAGATCCAGCGCTTTTTTAATCGTAAGTGCTGAAACATCGAATTCTTCAGCAAGGACGGAGCTACTCGGAATTTTTTCGTTGATTTTATATTCACCGTCTAAAATTTGCTGTTTAATCTTTTGATAAATGCCGAGGTATTTTACTTGTGTTGATCCGCTTGCCATTTCCATACCTCCTTTATACTGCAAACTCTCTTCTATTCATTCAAATGTAAAGCCTCAAGTTTGTAAACTGAAGGTGATGGGGCAGCAAATCCGTTTTCCAAGATTTCAATATTCGTTACTGCTTCTTCATCTTTCACAAGTTTTGGTGCACCATTTACAATTGTGTCATACGCTGCATCATAGAAACGACCGTAATCACCAAGCGGCGTTTTAATTTGTTTTTCAATCCAGTCACCATTTGCATTACGATACTTAGCAATTCCATAATACATCGGCGAATCTTCACCAAATCCTGCACTCTCAGGCATAATACCCGCTTTCAAATCATTTTCCTGCTGATCTTCACCGTATTTAATAAAAGAGCCATTTGTTCCATGAACGATAAAGCGTGGATAATCTTTTGCTACGATATGGTTCGTTTTCAGCTTAATCTTCAACTGATTTCCATAATGTAGACCAACATCGAAATAGTTATCAACCGCACCTTCCACTTCATTATTACGAATATCGTATGTCACTGTATTTGGACGGCCGAATAGTGAAATCATGCGGTCCATCGTATGAATACCTAAACTGTAAAATGAACCTTCTTCTTTTGGAGCTTCATGAGTGATTGAACCAGGACGGAAATAATCAATATGTGATTCAATCTCAATAATATCACCAAGGAATCCTTGTTCAACTACTTGCTTTACAGCTAAAAAATCACCATCAAAACGACGGTTTTGATAAGGCATAACGACTACACCTTTCTCTCGTCCTAAAGCTAATAATTCTTTGGCGTGTTCTACTGTATCGCAAAATGGTTTTTCAACGATAACTGATTTTCCGGCTAGTATAACTTTTTTTGCTAATTCATAATGCGTATGTGCTGGCGTACAGATCGTCACGACTTGAATTTCTTTGTCATTCAACAATTCGTCCAAATCAGTAGTGAAGTAAACACCTCTTTCCTCATATGGAGCCGCTAATTCTTCATTTATTTGACGTACAAAAATCGTTTTTACTTTTATATTATTACGTGTCTTTAGATAAGGTAGGTGATAACGGTTAGCTGATTTTCCAAATCCAATAAAGCCCATTGTTAATGTCATGTTCTTCAACTTCCTTGCTCATAAATTTTCGTTTCTACATTTATTATATATTTTTTCTTTAAAAGTATATAGTTTTAATTTTAAAATTATATACTAAAAAGTCGAGATAGAAATCATTTTCTGATTCCCATCTCGACTTTACGTTATAGACTTATATCCTATCATCATTTTATTTATACTCAATGACTTGAGAGCTACTTGGTTACATGCTCTTATTCATACATATACGAACGTGTCATCGGAATTGTATCATTAATCCCTTTTGTAAATACAAATTGATGTAAATCAATATTACCTGTAAAGAACGAAGCTGCACATGCATTTAAATATAAATGCCACATGCGGATAAATCGCTCATCTTTCGTTTTACGAACTTCCTCTAGTACGTTTTCAAAATTTCGAGCCCAATGTTGTAATGTTTTTCCGTAATGTCTACGTAAGCTTTCTACATCCACAATAAAAAATTGTTCGTTTGTCATGTTCGTGATTAATTCGTTCACAGCAGGAACATACCCACCAGGGAATATATATTTTTCAATCCAACCATTCGTAGCACCACCATTAGCCGGAGAAGTAATGCAATGCAGCAGAGAAATCCCGCCATCATTTAATAGTTTGTTAACTGTTTCAAAGTATTGCGTAATGTTGTCTTTTCCTACATGTTCGATCATACCTACACTAACAATTTTATCAAATTTATGATTCTTAATATCGCGGTAATCAAGTAAAGATACTTCAACTAAATCCGTAAGTCCCTCTTGTTTAATTCGCTCAGAAGTCTTAGCATATTGTTCCTCACTTAACGTTACTCCCATCGCTTTCACACCGTACTGTTTAGCGGCAGCTGTAATGAGTTCACCCCACCCACAACCGATGTCTAATAGCGTATCACCTTTTTGAAGGTTCAACTTTTTCAAAATATGATTCACTTTATTATGCTGCGCTGTCGTTAAAGAATCTTGCTCATTTTGGAAATATGCACAAGAATATGTCATTGTTTCATCAAGCCATAATTTATAGAAATCGTTCCCAATATCATAATGATGAGCAATATCATCTTTATTTTTTTGTTTTGAGAAATTCCATTTACTTTTGAAATATTGCAACTTACTATCACCTAAAAAGCTATCCTGCCTTTTATAAATAGATTGAATTGCTTTTTCAAGGTTACCCTCTATTTCAAGATCCCCATTCATATATGCTTCACCGAATGCAATAGAAGGATCCTTAGCGATTTCTTTTTTTGAAAGTGGCTTATGGAATGTTATGTGAAATTGAGGTTCCCCTTCGCCATATTGGATTGTTTCTCCATTCCAAAGTGTAATTTGAACTGGATCTGAAAACAGATTTTTGAGTATTTTTTTATAAAAAAGTTCTTCAACCATAAAAACATCTCCTACTAAAAAATTGAACAAAAAACTATACTAGTTAATAAGTCTTTTTGAACATAGCTTAAAATCGTTATTGTACTGACTTCTTGCTACGAGTGTCATTATAAAACGGTTATATTATGAAGCATAGTACGTACTTTAAAGTGATGTAGGCACTTTTAAGTACCCATGACTGAAACAGGTCCTCAAAAATTTTACTTTTCATCATAACAACTTTCTAAAGTTTTAAAACGAAAAACACCACCTCGTCATTAGGTGGTGTTTTCAATATTACATATAGAGATTTCACTTAACTTCTGTGTTTTTTCTATCTATGCATCGTTCTCCCCATACGGTCAATTGATTTAATACATTTTGCAAAGACCACCCATAATCAGTTAAGGAGTATTCTACTCGGGGTGGAATTTCTTTATAGATTTCACGTGTAATCACACCATCATCTTCTAGCTCACGTAATTGTTGCGTCAACATTCTAACAGAAATTTCAGGAATTAGACGCTGCAACTCGCTCGTTCGCTTTGTTCCTTTCGTTAAGTGACATAAAATGACGACTTTCCACTTTCCCCCGATAATTTCTAAAGTTGCTTCTATCGGTATATTGTATTGTTTCACACGATCTCCCTCCTTTTTTCTAAATTTCTTCTCTATTGTTACGTAAAAACAAATAATTTTCTATACGGCACATTTTAGTTCCTACAGCACAAAAAAGTACCTATATTACAAAAAAGTAATTATGCTGCGTAAAAATCTCCCTCTATACAAAAAGAAAAAACGAACGTATTCTCGTTCGTTTTTTCTTTCTTTATTCAGCTGCTGTTATAAGCATAGATGTGTTCCCATTCTTTTCAAGATGATTTTCTCCCCAGTTACAAAGAGTATCGAGTATAGAATCTAAAGAATGACCGTAATCCGTTAAAGAGTACTCTACTTTTGGTGGCACTTGGTTATACACTTTTCTCTCGATTACACCATCTTCTTCTAATTCACGTAATTGTTGCGTTAACATCTTTTGTGTAATACCAGACATTAATTGTTTTAATTCGCACGTTCTCTTTTTGTCTTTCTTTAAATGACAAAGGATAACTACTTTCCACTTTCCACCGATAACCTCTAAAGTTGCCTCTACAGGAATATTGTATGTTTTCATATAAAAATCTCCTTTAATAATTTTATAAGACAAATAAGCTAAAATATTTAAATATTACTTTTAAGTATCTATAGCACCTTAAAGTACGTACTTTTTACCCTGTTAAACATGTTTCATAATAGCATACGTAAACAGCAGATGAGTAGTACGGCACCAAAAAGTACCTGTATTACTTTTTAGTATCTATATCACTTTAAAGTACGTACTTTTCATTATGTAAAATACATTTCATAATAGCATTTGTAAGAGTTGAGTGAGTCATGCAGTGTTAGAAATTACCTGTTAGTACCTTTACTTTAAAGTGAGTATTTTTCTCATACATTTTGTCAGACGATAAAATGACATGTTTTCATTTTCACATCCATTCACAATGAATAAATATTTTTCAAATACATTTTAGGAGGATATCTATAATGAGTAAATTACTAAAAGAAAAAATCGGGTTTGGTACAGCACCACTAGGAAATATGTACCGTAATATCCCAGAGGAAGAAGCAATCGCTACAGTGGATGCTGCTTGGGAGAATGGCGTTCGTTACTTTGATACAGCTCCACTTTATGGGTCTGGCTTAGCGGAGATTCGTCTTGGTGAAGCACTATCAAAAAGAAATCGTGATGATTACTTTTTAAGTACGAAAGTAGGTCGAACTATTTCGGATGAATTAGAAGATCCATCTGCACGTGATTTAGGTGAAAAAGGCGGGCTTTTCGAATTTGGTCGCAAAAATAAAATGATCAATGACTATAGCGCAGATGCAACACTTCGTTCTATCGAGCAAAGTTTGAAACGTTTAAAAACAGATCGTCTAGACTTTGTTTTCATTCATGATTTAGCACAAGACTTTTATGGTGATGCGTGGATTTCACAATTTGAAATTGCTCGAACAGGAGCATTCCGTGCGCTAACACGTTTACGTGAAGAAGGAGTCATTAAAGGCTGGGGGCTTGGAGTAAACAAAGTAGAATCAATTGAACTTATGCTTGATTTAGAAGAAGCGAAACCAAATATATCCTTATTAGCTGGTCGCTATTCATTATTAGACCACGAACGTGCATTGCAACGAGTAATGCCTGCAGCTGTAAAGCATAATATGGATATTGTTGTTGGTGGCCCATATAGCTCAGGTATTCTTGCTGGAGGCGCTCACTTCGAATATCAAAAAGCATCGCCAGAAATTATTGCAAAGGTTGAGAAAATCAAAGCTCTTGCAGATCGTCACGAAATCAGCATCAAAGCTGCTGCACTACAATTTTCACTAGCCAATCCAGCAGTTGCTGCTGTTGTTCCTGGTGCAAGTAAACCGGAACGAATTGCAGAAGACCAAAACGCCTTAAATACAGTAATTCCAGCAGCATTCTGGGAAGAAATGCGCGAACAAAAATTAGTAGCACCTAATGCACCACTACCCATCAACGTAAAATAATTTGAAACCTTAATCAGTGGGGTCATCCCCACTGATTATTTGCTCGCAAATATCGAGATAAAAAGGAGCGTAATGAACATGGCACATACTACTACATCTATGGAAATTTTCGGTTCACCTGAACAAGTATGGCAATTAATCGGAGGTTTCAACTCCCTTCCAGACTGGTTACCTTATATACCTAGCAGTAAATTAACGGAAGGCGGTCGTGTACGTCATCTAGCTAATCCAGATGGCGATACAATTATAGAACGCTTAGAAGTATTCAATGATAAAGAACGCTACTACACGTATTCAATCATGAATGCACCGTTCCCAGTCACTAATTATTTATCTACAATCCAGGTGAAAGAAGGTACTGAACGTAACACATCGTTAGTAGAGTGGTCTGGTACATTCACTCCTGTTGAGGTTAGTGATGAAGAAGCAATAAATCTGTTTCATGGTATTTACAGCGATGGACTGAAAGCATTACAGCAAGCATTTCTAGATTAATTTACTAAAAACAATGAAAAGCAAAGCGATATCGCTTTGCTTTTTTTATAAAATCCCTTTTAACTTTTCACCAATTAACTTCGCTAGATACTCATAACCTTCTGGACCAAAGTGTAATCCATCTTTTTCATCATTTTCTACAAACCTTTTATAATTCAGTTCTTGAATCATTTCAGCATACAAATTTAGAAAATAGCTTCCTGTTTCTTTTGCCACTTCCTCTACCACGTCTGCATACTGACTCAGCACTCTATTTGTTCTATTATGCTGTCTTTCTTCATCAACTGGTGCAGGACTAATCAGTAGTACTTTATCTGATGAAACTTGGTTCACAATCTTCTCTAAGTTTTCGTTATATGCTTGTAATGACACTTGAGAAAAAGAAACTGCATCATTCGTACCAAGAAAAACTGTTACGAAATCTGGTTTATATGATATTACATCTTCTTCAATTCTATTTAACGCATCGAATGTATTATCACCTGGAACACCTGCATTCACTACTTTCCAGTTCGGAAACATCTCTTGCAAACGTGGTGTTAATCTCGGCATTCCATCATAAAACGTTTCATCAGCTGTAATACTATCTCCAAAACATACTAACGTTTTCATTAAGCTACTCTCCTTTTACGTATGAAACAACTTTCCTTCTATTGCTTTTATATATCTTTCAGCAGAACGTTCAACTGCCTCATTTGCATTTTCTTTTACTACTCGATGAAAAGCGTTGTATAAACGATTAAACTGTAACGGCTTCACTCGATTCACCATTTCTTCCACTTTTCTCGCTGGTAGTGGAATTAAGTTTGGATAGCTGTACATAAAGCTTACCCACCGCTCATCTGCTACAACTTGAATAATATCACCTGTTAACAAAATTCCTTTTCCGTCATTACCTTCTTCCCAATGTAAGACAGAACCACCACTAAAATGTCCTCCAAGACGATGTACAGTAATCCCATCCGCTAATTGTAAAGACTCACCAGACCAATAAATAATACGACTACTTGGGCGCATCACCCATTCTTTATCATCTTCGTGTATATAAATTGGTACATCAAATGTCTCTGCCCATTCTACTTGCGTTGAATAATAATGAGGATGAGACAATGCAATCGCATCTAATCCGCCAAGCTCTTTTATTTTCGTAATTGTCGTTTCATCTAAATACGTAATACAGTCCCACAGTAAACGATATGATTCTGTTTTCACTACAAATGCCGTTTGACCGATCGCAAATCCTGGTTTTGTCGTAATACTATAAAGTCCATTTTCCTCTTTTATTATTTCATTTTTATATGTATCATCTGTTTGCAAATTTTCTAAAGTCGTCCAAGACTGCCCTTTCGGATTCACATACTGCCTTTCTTCATCACAAATATGACAACTCACCGGTTCTTCTACACTCGCTGCATACTGCACGCCACACGTTGTACAAACGAAATTTTTCATCATAATTCCCCCTATCCCTAAATTTTTATTAAGCTGATTTTTGTTGATAATGATCTGCTTTTTTATTTTCAATTAATAAACTTATAAAAGTAAGTAAATAGATAAATGTAACCGATAATGGAATTACAGTAAATCCTTTTTCACTTCTGCAACATTCATCTCACTATCTCCCCCAAAATATTTGTACTATAAAGTCACCTCAACCTCACCCATCCAATAACGCCAAGCTTCTAAATAATCCTCTAAATCTTTCGGGTGGTGCCGTAAACATGTATCTATACGCAAATATAATCCTATGACTATCTCTTCATATAAATCACGGTCATTTTTATGAAATACACATTGTTTCATCGCATAACCAATCGTTTCTTTTGTTAAATCTTCCGGAGTTGAACAGAACGCATAAATTAAATCATATATAGGATCTCCTAACACTGGTAAAGGATCAATTACACCGTGCAGTTTATTCTCTTGAAATATAAAATTATGAAATCCAAGATCACCATGCAATAAAAATGGCTGATTTATTCCAGTCCCCCTACTTGGACTATTTGCTAACTTAAAAACCGTTCTATACGCTTCCTCACTTATGTAACGTCTTACATTTTCATGAGCTTCCATCACATTTGTCGTTAAAAATTCATTCCAAGATTGAACTAGGTTTTCTTTCCATCCCCAGCCATCAATCTCTGTAGCTACTTCATACTTATTGATAACTTCCTTTACAAGTTTACAAAGAACGCTCCGTTTATGGCCTAGTTTGCAAAAAGTTGTGCCCTCAAGGAATGAGTAAACAATATAGCGATTTAAAGGTTCCTTATAAAAAAGCTTTGGAAATAATTCATCCTTTTTATAAAACTGAAGAAAATAAGCTTCTTCACGTATGACATCCGATTCATTCAACTTTACAACGTATTGTTCATCTAACAAATATATAGTACTTGTTGTTCCCCCGTTTAACACTTTTACACTATTTGGATAATGTGAAATCACTTTCTCCTTAACTAGTTGTGCAGTGATTATTGAAATATCCATTCTCTCACCCTTTAACTCCGAATATTCCCTTAATTCAAAAGACAACTTTACTATTATTTGACAAACATAAGGGAATTCCTCCTAAAAATCTTAATATAACAAAAGATAATTTTATCTCATTGCAACTGCGTCTTTCAATATTCCATCATATAGTTCATTCCATTGATGGTAATGCGATGTAATTTCTTCACTCCAAATGTTCTTCATTTAATCTAGTAATTTCTATTGAATTATCTCTTTCTTTTAACTTATGAGCCAAACTTTCTACACCAAACACTTCTGTAAACGTATGACTGCCTACAATTAAATTAATCCCTTTAAATTTCGCATGTTGCACTGTATATAATGTTTTTTCACCTGTTATGTACGTGTCACACCCTTTTTCTAATGCACGTTCAATCAAATTTGTATTGTTTCCTGCACCGGTTAAAATCGCAATCCGTTTTACTGGTTTATCGTGATTTCTCCAGCTCTTCACTTTCTCTTCCATTCTTTCTTCAAGTTTTCCAACTAAGTTTGAAAAAGGAATCGCTTCTTTATATTCTCCTATTCCCGGTAGTTCTTCTTCCTCATACGTGGAATATTCCAGTATTGTATCTATCCCAATTCCGTTAAATAACGATGTACATGTGCCAAACTTTACAAAATCTAACGGCAAATGAACCCAAAAATGATTCATTTCATATTGCTTCAATTTCTCAATACAAGCCTCTTCCATACCAAATAAAAAACTCCACGGCGCATGATGTGTAACTATCATATCGACTCCATTTCTATACGCTTCTTCAATAGTTTCTAACGTTAAATTTGTTGTGTAACCGATTTTGTGAAATTCATCTTTACTTATATGAGTAAAACCATATTCATCATCGCCGTATTTATGAAGATGCTCTCCAAATAGTGATGTTATATGTTCGTTAAACTGCTTTATATTCATTTTATTTCTCCTTTCATTTACTTTTATATTTCAAAAATAAGGAAATACTAAATAAAAACGTTACATACATATAGGAGGACACCATGAAACCTGAATTTTTAAAAGCTGTACATGATGCCATTGGAAACGTCGAACATATTCATATAGAAGAAAGCGGTGCTGACAGCTTACTTATCCATCATGATGATGCACAGCAATTACAACAAGTCGCTAAAACGCTAGAAAATAACAATTTTCGCTCTGCTTTAAGAACAACTGGAGATGCTTCGTATATTGAAGTGTTGAACAGATAATGAAAGTCCGGATGTATGCCGGGCTTTCTTTTTTATATTAAAACTTCAAACTCTTTCACATACACCGCTGTTCCAGCAATATCTATTTGTAACTTTTCGTTTTCTATCCCTTTCGTTACATAAACAGTTACACGGCCATCTTTATTTATTTCCTGTCCTTGCTCAACGATTAAACCCAATTCATGTTCAAAATCTTTCTCTAAATACTCCGCATAATACGCTCCCATTACACCTGAAGCTGTTCCTGTCACTGGATCTTCAATCGTCCCAGCATAAGCTGACGAGAAATGACGGCCATGCATTTGTGCTAGTTCATCATAAGTTTCTAGACAAATTGGGTGAATAGAAGCATTAGGTATTTCTTTTAATACCGATGGAAATGCAGCATTATTAGGTTTCATTCTCTCACACGCATCTAGATTTTTAATCGGCACAATTACAGTCCAGTTTCCTGTACTTCCATATACTATCGGTAAACTTACATCTAAATCATTTACTTCTAAACCAATACTATGAGCTAATTCTTCTTTTGAACCTGCAAAATCTTTAAACTGAGGTGCTGTCTGCCTCATTTTAATAAAGGTTTCTCCATTTTCATTTACACCTATTTGTATCGGTAAAATCCCTGCCTTCGTTTCAATCGTAAGGTTACTTTTCTCTTCTAATAAACCTTTTTCGCGCAAGGCATATATCGTCCCTACTGTCCCATGACCACATAAATCCATTTCAAAACCAGGTGTAAAATAGCGCATTCTTATATCTCCTACTTCTGAGGAAAGAACAAAAGTTGTTTCGTTATATCCAACTTTTTCAGCAATAATTTGCATTTCCTCTTCCGTTAATCCATCTGCTTCTAATACAATACCTGCTGGATTTCCCTTATTTGGCTTATTCGTAAATGCGTCATAATGAAATACGTTTATAGTCTTCATTTTCTTTTCCCCTTATTTGTCCATTTCTTTATTTTTATAATCAATAAGAAAATTGATCTAACCAACTTTCATAATCAGCTTTTTGAAATGGACGGATAATGAGTCTATCCGTCTCTACTTCTAATAACGATAGCTTCATTTAATTTCATCCCTCAAAATATTAATTGAATTTTCTTTATTATCTTACACAAAATGCAAAATCTAGTAAATCATTATGTTTTTGATACATAAAAACCCAGTCATGTCTTATACATAACTGGGTTCTCCATCGTTTTATAATTTTCTATTTCACAAGAACTACATCTCGTAATTCCCTCTTCAACACTTTTCCTAAAGCGTTTTTCGGTAACTCGTCTATGAATACTACTTCTGGTATTTTATAACTTGCTAACTTCTCCTTACAATACTGAATAATACTTTCTTCTGTTAATGTTGTTTCGCCATCCTTCACAATGTAAGCTCTTGGAACCTCTCCCCAAAAGTCATCTGGAACTCCAACTACTGCAACTTCTAAAACACCTTGTATTTCATGAATAACATCTTCTACTTGATCTGGATATACGTTGTCACCACCGCGTATAATAACGTCTTTATATCTTCCCATAATATGCAGGAATCCATCATCATCTATCATGCCAGCATCGCCCATGTTAAACCAGTTATCTTTTACTACCTTCTTTGTCGCCTTTTCATTATTCCAATACCCTTTAAACATGTATGGACTTTTCACATGAATCTCTCCAACTTCATTTGTTGTTAGTTCATGTCCTGTTTCCGGATGAACAATTTTCACCTCTACATTTTTCAAGGTCTTTCCTACAGAAGACATCTTTTCTTTTCCCATCATTGGATGCCATGAGGTTACAACCCAACCTTCTGTACTACCATAACCTTGCACCATATATATTCCTTTTTCCATATATTTTTGAATGAGTGTTTCTGGCACTTTTGTACCACCGCTTTGTGCTACTTTAAAGGTTGAAATATTACGTTCTTTTTTATTTAATTCATCAAGCATGTAACTATAAACAGCAGGGAACGCAAGCATCGTAGTAATTTTCTCTTCTTCAATCTTATCCCAAATAATAGCAGGATTCGAATCAGCTAAGAAAATCATCGTAACGCCATGATAAATACAATTTAAAATAGAAAGCACGCCACTCATATGGAACAATGGATGCACAGATAAAAAGCGTTCACCTGCTGGTATTTCTCTTTGTCCCGCAATTTCAGCAAAATAGTGATGTAAGTTTTTATGTCCAATTACACATGCTTTCGCCTGTCCAGTCGTTCCAGAAGTAAATAAGTAAATGGCGTCGTCTTCTTCATGAACTTCTACGTTCGGTTCTGTCGTTGGCTGTTTTTGCAGCTCTAATTCAAATGAACCAAAACCTTCTTTTGTCGTTTGAATTACATAAGGAATTTCTTTAACAGCATCAACATTTAATAACACTTCACTAAATTCTTCATCAATAACTAACACTTTTAATTTCGCTTCTTTTACAATTGTTTCTAATTCATATACAGTAAGCTGATGATTTAGCGGAATAAATACCGCTCCAATTTTTAAACTTGCCATCATAACGCTTGGAAATGGGTGATTATTTTTGCATAGTATTCCTATACGATCTCCTCTTTGCACACCATTATGTAACAAATAATGTGCAAGCTGATTTACTCGTTCATTATATTGCTGAAACGAATATCTTTTCTTCCCTCCTACAAGCGCTTCCAAATTTGGTGACTGCATTGCTCTCTTTTGTAATAATTGTCGCATCGTTCTCAAGTAAAACTCCCCTTTATATATGTTAGGTTTTTTATTTTACCAGATTAATTATTAATTTACTAAAGATTACACTTAGTGAATATAAGAAGAATATAAAATAGCCATTTACTTCACAAGTAAATGGCTATTTTTCATTATATATTAGAATACTTCTTGTTCATTACATATTGCACATACTCAGGTGCACTTTTATCAATCTCTTCATCACTTAGTTTATATTCTGCACCATATAAATAAAAGGAAGGTATAAATTCCATACCTGTATATAGGCATGTAGCTTGGAATGGTTTCGTCAACTCATCCATTGTAATCCCACTATTTTCATAGTCTTTTTCTAATCCACCTATAGAAATAGCTACACCAAATTCTTTCCCCTTCACTTTATCTCCTTGTGATCCGTACGCAAATCCATATGTTAATACATCATCATACCATTTTTTTAATAATGGTGGTGTGCTGTACCAGTAAAGCGGAAATTGAAATATATATCTGTCATGTTCTACTAATAACTTTTGCTCTTGTTCAATATTAAACTCCCAATTTGGTGCCACCTTATATAATTCATGCACCGTAATTTCATCTGAATGTTTCTCAAGTTCTTCTATCCATCTTTTATTAATTTTTGATTTTTCAATATGAGGGTGTGCTACAATTACAAGTGTTCTCATCATTTTCCAGCCCCTTTATAAATTAATCAATCCTTTACGTATTAGTATGAATGAGTTACATATAATTGAAAAGTACGTACTTTCAGGTACTATAGGAACCTTGAAGTACCTTTGGAGGTGTTATATGAATCAAAATGATAATTGCCCAATTGCAACAACACTCGATGTAATCGGTGGAAAATGGAAAGTTCATATTTTATGTATTTTGTCGGATGGAAAAATGCGAACAAATGAAATTAAACGAGAAATCCCAAACATTACACAAAAGGTTCTTACACAACAACTTCGGCAACTTGAAGCTGATGGGATTATCTATCGTACCGTATATCAAGAAGTACCACCAAAGGTTGAGTACACACTAAGTGAATACGGAAAATCTTTAATGCAAATAATGGATAATCTGTTTGAATGGGGAAAAGATCATCAAATTAAAAGATTACATGACTAAAAAAGCACTATATGCTTTGTTTCATCCTCTACGTTCATATTTTTTGTTTTTATAAAGTTTATTTTCATTGTTTTTTAGCTAACTTGTTTTCTTAGATTGATGGACGTGACGCCACATCCATCAATCTAAAAAGATACAATTAGAAAAATGAGATTTCTATACAGTTTCGCATATAAACACTACTTCCGCCTCATTAAACGCTCGCTCTACTTTTTCTAATCTCAATTGTACGTAAGCTATAAAGAAGTACCCCTAAACCGAGAATTTTTTCATTATTAGACGCATTAGAACCTAAGGTAATAGTAGGTACATTTAAACCCATAAACCTTTCACTCCATTCTATAGGCATATAAAAAGATACTCCTTAAAAATAAAAAACGCTATTCTCTCTGTAAAATCATAGAAAAGAATAGCGTTTTTTATTTTGAAATAGAAGTCATTATTTAAACTAAACATGCTAATATTGATTTTGTGCGATTGTCAGTTACCTCATAATAAATTTCTAATCCTTTCCGAGTACCTGTAACCATTTTAGCAGCTTTTAGTTTAGATAAATGTTGACTAATTGTACTTTGAGGCATTTGTAAATCCCCATACATTGTTGTTACATTAGTAGGACCTTTTGCAAGCATTATTTTTACTAAAGATAGACGAACTGGATGCGCCAATACCTTTAACACCTCAGCGATTTCTTGAAACATTTCTTTTTTTTCTTTCATCTTATTTCTCCCCTTTTATATACATATTTATGTTATCCATATATATAATTCGAAGGTATATGCGTTTTTGTGTCCGTCATTTTAAAAAAATATAAAAAAACTTTAATCCGAAACTAAAGGATTAGCTTAACATACTGTCTCACTATTCATAATGAATAGGAATCTCGTTATAGAAGGAGCAGTTTTTATGCTACAACTCTACATTCAACTAACTAAAACTAATGAAAAAAAGAGCAGATAGTCCGCTCTTTTATGATGCCTCCTTATGTTCCGTGGAATGTTTAACACTCCCCAGTCTCTTTAGTTTATTCCACCCTACCGCTACTCCTCGAAGCGATGAGAATATAGATTTAATGACAACATAAGTCATAAATTGACGATAAATAAAACGTTGTAAAATTAACCATACTAATGGTTTCGGATTCTCTTCCTCTAATTTAAATGCAAATAGAGAAGCGAGAAGATCCATTAAAAAGAATACAAGATAAAATCCTAAAACTTTTAGCGGATTACTACTAAATAGTCCTATAATCATTAATATATCTGCAAAAGGAGCAATGAATTGCAGAACATATTGGAATAACCACATGTTAGGCAGTGCAATAAACCCTAATGTTTTATGTTTAGAATTACACAACGCTTTTCGATGTTTCCAAAGACATTGAAGTGTACCATATGACCAACGATATCGCTGTTTAATGAGACTTTTCACATCCTCAGGTGATTCCGTAAAAGCATGCGCTTTTTCTTCATATACAATTCTATGCCCTTGACGTAAAAATGTAATAGTAAGATCCGTATCTTCTGCTAATGTATCTTCGCTTAAATATCCAGATTCAACTACATTCTTCTTGCGCCACGCCCCAATAGCTCCTGGAACGACTGTAATACAATTTAACTCATCAAAAGCTCTACGTTCTAAATTAAACCCTGTAATATACTCAACATGTTGCCAAGTAGTTAACAAATTCCGTCTATTCCCCACTTTGACATTACCTGAAACTGCAGCTACATTCTGATCTTCAAAGTGTCTAATCATTAAAGAAATAGCGTCTTGCGCAATAATAGTATCCGCATCTAAAGTGACAATGATTTCTCCTCGCGATTGTTGAAACCCTAGGTTCATTGCCGATGATTTCCCGCCATTTTCTTTCTGAATGAAACGAACTTTAGGGTGTTTATAAAATGTTTCTTTCATTACTTTTGACGTACCATCTGTCGATCCGTCATCCACAACAATAACTTCAAATTCTCTATAATTACTATTCAAAATTGAGTGAATCGTCTTGGCTATCACCTTTTCTTCATTATATGCCGCTATGACAACACTAACAAAAGGTTGATAAGACGAATTAATATAGCGAGATAACGTTTTTCTTTTCTGCTTCCATGCAAAATAAATTAAGAATAAAAATCGAAAAATCCCTAATCCAATAGCAATATAAAAAATAGTAGTTAATATATGCTTAAAGTATCCCGCTCCTGAAAAGACAGCTTTATTGTAAAGTAAATATTGCTTCCCCTCAGAAGAAACAGGAGGCATAATTTCATCTCGTTCTTTATTCATTAAATCTGAAATTGTTACAAAACTATATCCATGCTTTTTTAGGTCTTTAATAATGATTGGGAGCGCCTCTACTGTATGTGTACGATTCCCTCCCGCATCATGGAGAAGAATAATATTTCCCTCTCCCTTATAAATGGGATTAAGAGCACGCTTTACTAATTCATTTGTTGATGGTGTTGCCCAGTCTTCGGGATCAACTTTTTCCGCTACCATTGTATAGTTCATATTTTGTGCACGTAAAATAGGCAATATTTCATTTGATGAATCCGGGTTAGCATCCGCTTCATATGGCGGTCTAAATAAAACCGTAGAATGTCCAGTTACTTCCTGAATTAAACGTTGCGTCGTATTAAGTTCTACTTTCGTTCGTAGTAAAGACGTATCAGCTATGTTAGGATGCTTGAAAGTATGATTGCCAATTTCATGCCCTTCATCGTATATTCTTTTTACAATACTAGTATTTAGTTGTGCGTTTTCACCAAGTACAAAAAAAGCAGCTTTTATTTGATTCTCTTTTAATATATCTAAAATTTCTGGCGTATATTTCGGGTCTGGTCCATCATCAAATGTTAATACTACTTGTTTCCCATTTGGTTTTCCATATCGTTGCACTTCATATGCAGATGGTAAGGATTGATATACTTCATCTGTAAGGTAACCATCTTTGCCTACTTTAAAATCTCTCAATCCATTTTTTCTTTCATTCTCAATCTGTAAAATTTCACCTTGTCCAGAATAATTTACTTCATCTAAACTATTGATTTTATGTAATACATTAGGATTTTTTTGTGCCTCAATCGGATTTTTTAAAACTTTCCATATTGTAGGGTCTTCTGCTCCTAGTCTCCATAACGCAAATCCCTTTGCATTATTGTCCATTGCGATTTTCACTTGATTATAAAGAGTTACACCGTCTAAGAACCAAGCAGTATGTTCTTTCCCTTCTGTTTTATACCTAAAATAAGGGTTTCCACTCATTTTATCCCATTGAATTTTCATATTTGAATCATGAGCCATTGCCATAACTTCTGAGAAAGTTAAAGACTTCGCAGCTTCTTTACTATTTACTTGCCAATCATATCCATAGTTACCGAAAGCAACTATAAGCTTATTAGACGGAATATTCAGTTCTTTTAATGTATGTTGGAACCATTTATTTGAAGCAATTGGTCCTGGTTCCCCGGCTCCATAGTGCTCATCGTACATCATTACAATCATTCGATCTATTATTTTTGCTAACGCACTATAATCAAAAGCCTTATCATTAGCTGGAACATCTTGTGTAACGAGCAAATCATGTTGATGAAATTCCGTAGTAAGTTCTTTCATAAAATTTGTTAAGTTTTCTCTGTCACTTTCAGGTACGGCCTCAAAGTCAATATTAATTCCTGAAAAATGATTCTTTTTAACTTGGCTTACTAAATCATTAATAAACTTTGTCTTTACATCATTTGAGGAATTCAGTAACTTATGAATTAGCCCACTATCAGGACCAGAAGCTTCCTCAGTATAGTTAGTAAGCAAAGGCATAATCTTCACTTGATTTTTTTCTGCCAACTTTACTATCTCAGGTTTGATCTCACTTCTAATCGTTAAATCTGCTTTTAAATGATACCACTCTGGTACTAACGTAGTTAAGGAATCGATATTTTCTTTTAAAGAAGCGGTACTATTTTCATCCCAATTTACATAAAAACCATACACTTCTTTAGGTTGTTTACTATCCTTCGGCGGATTCACCAAATTTTTATTATCCTTCGTTTCGGTATTTGGGTTAAATTCTTCCTTCTTTAGCTGCTGATCACTAAGTTTTTGATTAATTGGTACAAGTTTAGTATCTTGTTGTACAGCGGTATTCATATTTGGAATTTCTGGTGTTGAAAAAATACTTTGAAAGAAAAAATAAAATACAACACCTACACTAACTATTGAGATACATAGAAACGAAATAAAGGCTATGTTTCTCCTTCCTTTCGGATCATAAAAAACAGGTTTTTCTTTATCTTTCTCTTGTTGAATGTTTTTCTCCATTATATTTTTCACATACTCCTTCTTAATAGAACTATAAAATAATAAAGTGCAACTCTAATCTGCCCTCACCAATTGGGCATTTACAAGCAGCCCAACTCCCACCTAACTTCTTTGCTCCAGCCAAATTTTGAGATGGGAGTTTTACTGCCCACAATAGCGAGAGAAATCCTTTTAGCTTTGAAATGAATCTCTCACTTCCATATTCTATTGATTCTTCTTTTCATTCCCTTGCTGGTGGCCTCTATTTTCTTGTTGAGACCCCCTACCGTTGTTCCCTTGCTCGTTTCCGTCATTTTCTTTCTGGGATCCTCTTCCATTGTTCCCTTGCTGATTCCCATTATTTCCTTGTTGAGGATCTCTTCCATTGTTCCCTTGCTGATTCCCATTATTTTCTTGTTGAGACCCTCTTCCATTGTTCCCTTGTCCGTTTCCGTTATTTCCCTGTTGAGATCCTCTTCCGTTGTTCCCTTGACCATTTCCATTATTCCCTTGTTGTGATCCTCTTCCGTTGTTCCCTTGCCCATTTCCATTATTCCCTTGTTGTGATCCTCTTCCGTTGTTCCCTTGCCCATTTCCATTATTTCCTTGTTGTGATTCTCTTCCGTTGTTCCCTTGCTGATTCCCATTATTTCCTTGTTGAGATTCTCTACTGTTATTCTCCTGTTGATTCCCTCTATTTTCTTGCTGAGATCCTCTTCCATTGTTTTCTTTTATTTGCTTCGATGGCTGTCCCTCTGTTTTCTTTTGTTCTTTCTGCTCTTGCTTTTCATATTTTTTTTCTTTTACAGGAGATAAATCCATTGATGCATCAGGAGATGACTCCGGCTGTGATTGCACCTCTTCTTCATTTTCCACCGGATTAGGCGGCGTGGCAGGAGGAGTAAGCGATTTGTTTTTCTCATTCTCTTGCTTTATATAGACACCTGTGCCAATTCCAGCTTTTCTAGCATTCTCTCGTACTTGCATCGTGCTACTTTGATATTCAACTGTAATATGTTTTAACTCATATTCTTTCTTCAATTCTTTCATTGCCTTTTCTAACTGTGGTTCTAGCGCCTTGTCCTTTGCAACTGCTGTTAGCATAACTTGCTTATCATTCGTTAAATACTTATCCTCTTGACTTTGCTTTATAATAGTACGTATTACTTCTTGTAATTGTTTATTTTCCCATTGCTTCAATTCTTTTAAAATACGCCTTCCATCATCATTACAAGCCTGTAAATCTATAACACGAAAATCCTTCGTTACGCTCACCTCTAAACTTGGATTTATATCAACTGAGACGTAAGCAAATACTTTTTCTTCTGGTTGGTTGTAGAAAAACAGCACTGCAAATAGAAAACAAGCAACAAGTATTGATGCAGGTTTTAAAAAGGAAGGGATCGAAAAATGCGATGCTTTTTGTTCTTGCTCATCAAATGAGATTTCCTCCCCGATCATGCAAGAATCCCCTTTTCTTTTACACGTAATAAACTCTCCATTTGGTGTTAAAACAACTACGCTATGCTTTTTTATATCCATCACAATTCCTTTATTCATCATGCTTTTCCCCTCTTATGTAATCCAGAATATATGTATAGTTGTTTGCAAAAATAATACACATTGCAATAATGTATTTTCTATGTCGTTCCAACGTTTTACGACTTACCCTAACACGCGGTTCAATATGTTTAAGCGGTAACTTTTTCTTTCGGAACAGCTCTTCCATCATTTCCTCTTCTTTTATAATAATTTTTACAATTTCTATTAAGTGCTCACGCGTATCACGATGCTTAGGAGATTCTTTAGCAAGCTCTGAGAATGTGATTTTAAACTCAGCTAGCACACTTTGAAAATGAAGAATTTCCTCCTTACGGTTACTATTTTCCATCTCTTTCATATACTCCGTAAGCGACACTTGCATTTCTAACATTTCCTCTTGCTCATCTTCTTTTAAAAAGACAAAGTTATGTTTAGACTCCTTACGTATATAGTCAATTACATCTCTTTTTATAAGAAGATCAGCAAACGCTAAAAAGGATTTTCCTTTTGTATAGGAATACTGTTCAATTGCTTCGTTAAATGCAAACAATCCAATGCTATATTCATCATCCTGTTCTGTAATATATCGGCGGCAGACAGATGAGATTGATTTTCTAATAAAAGGCTGATACTGTACGATAAACGCTTCTTTATCTTCTTCGTTGTTTTGTATGTTACATACGATATCTTCTATTTTCGGTTTTCTTAAGATCTTCATTACTAAACTCAACACTTGTAATCTCCCAGCCTCCTTCAAATAGCAAAATGGCCACTACACAAGTGACCATTTAACCAGATTTTCTTGGTACTTTTCTTCGGTCTTGTTTTCTTGCTGTTAGTTATATTTTTAGAGTCTAACGTTTTCTTAATGATTTTTCCTTTTCTCTCGGCACTACAGTTAGGTTTGTATTTTTATCTACTTTCTTATTTTCTACCGTTCGTTTTGCTTATTCTTTTTCTATTTTATCTGCAATCCTTGAATAACTCTCCTCTATACCATTGGTAATTTCATCCTTTTATTTTGGATGCCCACCTAATCTAGTAATTTTATTAATGCTTCTATATTCTTTCATAGTCATTTTTCTTCTATTTATTTTCTTCACTATACATATTCGGAGGAATACATAGTTTTATGGGGGTCAAAAAATATTTTTATAAAAAAATACATATTTATTTCAAAAATAAAAACCACCAATTTGAAAAAGGATAATCAAATTGGTGGTTTTCTTATAATATCTATTAAATTAAGTTGGATTCTCATTATATCTAAAAAAGTACTAGCTATCCTCTTCTGATTTTCTCCATTTTTATCTTTCTTGGTTATCATAATATGTCTTATCTGCGTATTTTCTATCATTTCCTTTTAGATAAGCTAAAATTACTTTTGGATTTTTAAGTAAAGTCCAGTCTCCATATGTATCAAATCTTCTGCATGAAGTTATCATTCCATTTTTAATAGTACCGAATTTCTTATTATTTTTCTTTCCCCACTCTTTTAAACGTTTAGCGAAATCTGCATCTTCTGCCATAAGCATGTTTTCATTAAATCCGTTGATTGCCATAAAGTCTTTTCTATAGCACCAAAAAATCCCTACAGATATAGCTCCGTACTTAAAAAGTAAGGGGATTATGATTAACATTGCGGAGAGAAATATTCCTAAAGATATTCTTTCAAACTTCCCATTTACCCCACCACCAATGTATGTACCTGAAGCTAAATATTTATCTACATTAAACAACATAGACTCTGTCATCATGGTATCAGCGTCTATAGTAACGATTATTTCTCCACTGGCTATTTTAGCCCCTGCATTTCGAATTTTAGATAAGTTTTTATCGTTATTTTTCAATGTAACACAATTATAAGATTTTGCTATTCCCTCTGTTTTATCTGTACAACGATTTAAAACAACTATAACTTCCGTTTGCTCTTTATATGCCTCTGATGCCTTTGCAATTGAATCTAAACATTTTCTAATGTACTTTTCTTCATTATGCGCAGGAATTATAATAGAAAACTTCACATCTTTTTTCAAATTAACTCCTGAAGATTCGTTTGTCTCAGTCATAATATGCCCCCCCTTATTTTATAAGGTAAATATCTGTTATACATAACGTATATTAAAATTCAATAAATTATATGATAGGAACTGCAGGTAAACTATTACTTGAGTATTAAAAAATAAAAACGTTATTCTTTCTAAATAAGCAAAATTACTAGAAAGAATAACGTTTTTTATTAGTTACATTAATATTTTATTCGTTGCTTTATTTCTTCAAAACGAGCATGTATAATTTTTCTGATATCTGGATGATTCTTATATAAAGTAACAGTATACATGATGGAAGATGCAAGAATAGTAGACCATATTAACCAATCTCCAGCATGAGAAAGAACTTTAATTATTTCACTCGTAAATTCTTCCTGTCCGTCATGAAATGTATAGCTGAGTAGTTACCTTATTTTTTAAAAAACATTCTGATTATTTCTTTTTCACTTCTTCTACAAATTCCCATGTTTCTCCGTTATCTTTTGATTGATAAAGTGCACTACTATCGCCATTGTAGTCTCCATCTGCCCCTTGTCCAACTAACATATTAAAAACCCCATCTTTCTCATATGGCATACTAGGAGAATCAAAAGGACTTATTGTAGACTGTGTATGATCTAATTTCACTTCATGCGGCGGATATTCTACCTTTTTGAAAGATACTCCCCCATCATCTGTGCGATATAACTCTCCTTCATTACCAGAAGGCCTAATTGCTCCTAAAAACCCAAGTTTATCATTTATAAAAATGATTCCTGATACACTACCAATCCCCCCATTAAATGGGTCTGGATTGATAACCTCCCATGTTTTCCCTTCATCACTAGTCTTGCTTAATGAATAAAAGGCGCTCCCTAATGCTTTATCTGTCATATTTAGTTTATAACCAACTTCTTTCGATAGGAAAAACTGTTCTTTTTCATTCTTTAAATCTTGTTGTTCCTTCTCTTTAAGTATATCTTCTTTTGGAGGCGTCTTTGATTTACTCCAACTTGCGTCACTTATTAAATTATATCTAGCAGGGACTAGCTCTTTCTCTTTTCCAGGGACAAATATAGATACAGTATATCCAATGATATCAGAAGCTGCTTCTTTAACACTCTGCCTCTTACCATCCTCAGTAATATTAATAATTCCCTCTGTATTGGATCCCCAATTTCTTTTTCCATAATAAATCAACCCATACTTACTTTCATTCCATTTTTTGACCGTTTGCTTAACTGGGATCGCCTTAACCGTTTTAATTAAAGGTTCTACTAATTTATCATCATTATAATCAGGCTTTGCATATCCATCTCGTATTATAGTAATATCTTCTGATTTCTTCTTATTATAAGAGATTAAATAAGTTTCTTCTTTCCCATCAACATTTTTCCCATAAACAAATGTATCAAACGCTGTGATTGTTCCATCTGAATGAAATGTAAGATCAAAATCAGTTGCCATATACAATTTCTTTGGCAAAGGATATTTTTTATTTATATCTTCAAAAATACCTTC
The DNA here is from genome assembly GCF_057924895.1 of Bacillus sp. LH1. Lineage (NCBI taxonomy): Bacteria > Bacillati > Bacillota > Bacilli > Caryophanales > Bacillaceae > Bacillus > Bacillus sp. LH1. The sequence goes on from NZ_CM175007.1 coordinate 3,350,374, forward strand.
TACTCCAGATTTATATATATTATTATGTTTAAGTTTAACTGACCTTTCATGTTTTAACTTTTCTATAAACCATGCCAATTTGCCATTGTAATTTATTGCACTTTTATAAATCTGCATCCCATAAAATGATGTAATTGCAACAATAATGATAATAGAAATGGATCTCCATGCTATTGAATTTGTTAATTTTTTAGATTCATATTCTCTATTTTTTATCACCCGCATTGTAGTAAATGTAGTTATGGATATAAAAAGTACTATACATAATAACAAAATGTAAATATTATAATTCATTCTTCCGTACTTACAGTATAAGGCCAACTCATAACAAAAAATCCCGTATACAATTATTAGTATTGGATTTGTTACTAATGACAGAAGTATCCTTTTTGTATTTTCTCTAAATATAGAAACCACCCCTAATTACATGAATTACTGATATTAAGTATACTTTATTGTAAAGTAACAAAAAAGCTATTTAATCTTGCCGCAAAAAATACAATAGACATCTTTCTATTAAAGCCGTTTACAAATCTAGTTGTTTCATAGACAATGGATTTTTGAGTGAATACTAAAGTTGCTTCATTTATATGAATTACAAATCCAAGCATGATGCTCAATAAAAAAAATAAATCCTGCCATACGCCCCTACGTAATGGAATGAGAAATAAGATAAATCAAAATAGGCTCACCATACTAAGTGAAACAAGCGCAAAAGCTAGCAAAGTACTCAGGCTGACCGTAAACCTTCCTTCTTTATCTTACATAAAATTTCCTATTGTACATTTTATCATGATTGAGGAGAGAAAAGATTAATATAAACCGATGCAGCTAAGGAATATTATCGGATCAAATGTAGTGTAATCACATATTTCTCATTCTCTTAAGTAAGGACTAAAAATAACCTATCCATAGAGCTACTAAAACCACTACGAATAAAGCAAAGCAACATGTAATATTTCGAATCCACTTTTGTATATCACCAAAATACCTTTCTATAAATATAGCGTTGATAGTAAGCATAAGAAATAAAACAATGTAAGTAAAAGATCCCAATTTATCGTTAAATTTTTCATTAGTAAATGTACTTACATGAAGGAATAGAAAAACAAACGTTACTATGAATAGCTCAAATAATCTTTTTTTATTCAATCTGCCACCACCTTACAGGAATCCCCTTTTATTCCATTTTATCAGAACATACTGTGTAGCAGTATATGAATATTATATTCATTTCAAAAAGGCCAACAATACAAGATCGTTAGCCTCTACTTTCCATATTCGCACCTTTTATCACTTTACTTCCTAACAACCGGAATCCACATTTCACCAAATACTAAGCCATTTCTCTGTCCCATCTCAACCGTTGTATTCGGTCCACCAACATAGGCAAAATCCTTTGCTTCTGGTAAAGCTTGACCGAAGGCGATGCCAGTAAGCTTATTACTTAGCTCTTTAGCCGTTTTGTCTTCCCCTTTCACTACTAAGTATTCTCCCCTCGGAAACTGAATCACTCTAGATTCTTCTTCTATTTGTGCTTCTGTCATGACACCCGCATAATACATCATTTTGTTATTCACCGCTTCGCTCACGGAAAAAATGTATTCATTTGTAGCTAAAGCTTTTAAAGTGTCCAGCCTTCCATCTTCTTTAACAGCCGACCAAAAGTCTTCCTTTTCTTTATTTATTCCAGCAAAGTCTGTGTATTCACTCTTAATTTCAGTTCCAATACCTAACACAATAAAGCTATCTTTTTCTTCTATAGTATAATTTTTCATTTGCAAAACCTGCCTCTTGTTTTATTAATCAAACGATTTATCTTTTCATCTGATACGTTTATAATACCTTTAAACCATGTCAAAAAATGATACTGTTTAGGAGACTAAAATGAAAAAAGTTGAACGGATTAATACAATTATGCGGTATATCAACAACCGCTCCCACTTTACAATTTCTGAAATCATACAAGAATTTAACATATCACGGTCGACAGCTATTAGAGACATTAGAGAAATCGAAGCTATGGGAATGCCACTTGTCGCTGAAGTTGGGAGGACCGGGGGATATTTTGTTATGCACAACTCTATCCTGCCCGTTGTTCGCTTTACTGATAATGAAGTGAAAGCTCTTTTTATTGCCTTTATGGCTACAAGGAATCAACAACTTCCCTACCTAAAGAGTCGTCAATCTTTAGCCGAAAAACTACTAGGACTCATCTCAGAAACCCAGCAAGATGATCTCGTTCTTTTAAATCAACTCTTGCTTTTCCAAGGGACTAACCCTCATAATCCCGATCTACTTGAGCTTTCTGATCTCCCCCATCCTATGTTAGAAAAACTCATTCAAATCCTTCTTTTGGATAACCATTTATTGATTACTATGAAAGAAGATGAAGAAATCAAGTCTTATCCAATTTATCTATTGCACCTTTATCAAGAAAAAAGCCATTGGATCATTGAAGGGTTTGACTTAAAAAAAGAAAAGAAGATGATGTTTCCTGTCGATGATCTCATTAATATTGAACCATACACGACGAACAAAAGGCTAAATAAGAAAAAGATTTTAGAAAAACTAAGTAAGAAGGACGAAGCAATTAACCTTGTATTTGAACTTGGTCCGACAGCAATTGCCCAGTTCAAAAAATACCATCCTTTAAAAATTTCAATATCTTATACTAATCCTTACCAATCCACAGCCATTTTAAAAACTTTTATCAATGTTAACAATCCCGATGAAATGACGGAAATAATAAATTGGCTGCTTTTTCTAGGGAAGGATATTAAAATCAAAGAAATTCCCGATGAAGTATTAGCAGATTTACAAAAACGAGTGCGCTTATACATTCCATAAGCAGTGAGCCTCAAATATTAAGCTTTATGGACAATTATTCTATTTTTAAATACCATTTCATTTACTACAATGAGAGCATGATAAATAATAAAAGCACGGAAAATCTCCCGTGCTTTTCTAAATATATATTATTCCTGAAGGTTTCGTTTATCTCGTTTCTTACCCTAACTGACGTTTAAATGCTTTACTGGCGAAAAAGTAAGAAATAATCATTATACCTACGCACCAAGCGAGCGCAATCCAAATATCGTTACCAACAGTTCCTTCATATAAAAGAGCACGAATCGCATTCACGATTGAAGTTACAGGCTGATTCTCCGCAAACACACGAACAATTTTTGGCATCGTTTCGGTAGGTACAAAGGCCGAACTAATAAATGGAAGAAAAACTAGCGGGTACGAGTAAGCAGTCGCCCCTTCCATAGACCTCGCTTTCAATCCTGGAATGATAGCTAGCCATGTTAGCGCCAGCGTAAACATCCCTAGTATCCCAGCTACTGCAAGCCAATCTAGAATATTAGCGCTGGAACGAAAGCCCATTAAGAGTGCAACAAGAATAACCACCACGATAGTAAGTACATTAGCAACAAGAGAGGTTAAAACGTGAGCCCACAATATCGATGAGCGCTTAATAGGCATCGTAATGAAACGTGCCATCAGCCCACTCTTTACATCCGTAAAGAGTCGCACGGAAGTGTAAGCTACACCGGATGCGATAGCCATTAGCAAAATTCCCGGCAATAAATAATTGACGTAATTTTCCGTTCCTGTTTTTATTGCGCCGCCAAACACGTAGACAAATAATAGCATCATCATAATCGGTGTAATCGCTACTGTAATAATTGTATCCGGACTGCGCATAATGTTACGCATTAAACGACCTAGTAATACACCTGTTTTACTTTTCATTTACATCTCCTCCTTTTTGCCAATGATCGCAAGGAATATTTCTTCCAATGTCGGTTGCTTCTCGATATACTCCACTTTTGCTGGCGGGAACATCTCTTTTAGTTCAGCAAGAGTACCTGTCGTAATAATTTTTCCGCCATGCAAAATAGCGATACGGTCTGCCAGTTGTTCTGCTTCCTCCAAGTACTGAGTCGTAAGCAAAATAGTTGTGCCGCTACCAGCAAGTTCCTTGACTGTATCCCACACTTCGATTCGCGCTTCAGGATCAAGTCCAGTCGTTGGTTCGTCAAGAAAAATAACTGCTGGCGCCCCAATCAAACTCATCGCGATATCAAGCCGGCGCTTCATCCCGCCTGAATACTGATCTGCCCTTTGGTTTGCCGCATCAGTCAGGCTAAATCTTGCAAGTAGATTGTCAGCAACTTGAGCGGGATTGAAAACACCACGTAATTTGGCGATCATTATCAAGTTTTCCCTCCCAGTCAGCATACCGTCTAAAGCTGCAAACTGCCCTGTCAAACTGATACTTTGACGAACATGGTCTGGTTGACGCTGTACATCAAATCCGCAAATACTTACTTCACCGCTATCTTGCTTCATTAGCGTCGAAAGGATGTTAACCGTTGTCGTCTTTCCAGCTCCATTTGAGCCTAGCAGCGCGAAAATTTCTCCACGCTGCACCTCAAAATCTACCCCTTTTAAAACTTCCTTGTCTTTAAAGGATTTTTTCAAGCCTTTTACAGAAATCGCTGCATGACTCATACTTTTTTCCTCCCTATAAAAATGTTTTGCGAAGACTATTTATTTACCTCTATCTATTTAGTATCACTGATATTCTGTATTACTTAGTACCGAGTTAAAAATATAACTGAATAGCTATGATGGCAATTCATATGTGTAACCAGCTAATCAGTCGGTACTACTTATTCCATTTATTTTTTTCTCAATTTCTTCATAATACTTTCATTCAAATCTTCACGATACTTGGAGACGTAAGTTTTAGCATTTGCCACTAGTTCGTCAGCAAAGGAAGCCACGTCATCCCCAGTAATGTCAAGCACTTGTCTTCCTTCCGCTGCACCAGCTTCAAACAAATCGATTAATTCATACTGTATGTGTAACATATCCATCCCGTTACCCGCTGAAAAATTCCACATGTAGTTTTGAATTTTCTTAAATACAAATTGGTAGTCCTCTGGCAGAGCCTCAACTCGTGCCATCATCATTTTGTACTCTTTTTTATCACCAATTAACTTTTTGAACATTTCTAACATCTTATTTTCCTCCTTTTTTATAAAACCGAACAAGAAATTCTCAAAATATCGGCCGGAACATTTTATCTTATGAACCTATTTTGACTTCAAGACGTTAATTTTTGACGATACAAAATCCCATTTTTTCCAAAACAATTCAAGCTCCTGGCGGCCTTCTTCATTTAATGAATAAAACTTACGAGGCGGTCCCATATCTGATGGTTTCTTTTCAATATTCACAAGCTTTTTCTTCTCTAATCGTACGAGGATGGTATACACCGTACCTTCCACAACTTCGGTAAACCCAAGATCATTCAGGTGGCGGGTAATCTCATAGCCATACGTTTCACGGCGACTAATGATTTCCAGTACACACCCTTCCAGTGAACCTTTCAGCATTTCAGTTAAATTTTCCATGTCCTGATCCTCCTTTACCCCCTATTCTGTCTGACTTATATTCAGTATCACAGAGTACTAAGGCGAATTTTTTACTGAACAGTTTTGTGAATCCGAACTATTCAGTATCACTTATTACATCTACATTGTATGACTAAGTAGTTATGGATGTCAACTTTATTTTCAAAAAAATTAAAAATCCGCTTTACCCTAACCGGATACAGCCTACTTTTTTATGTTGAACTATCCATATAGCTAGTAAGCTAAAGAATGCTCTACAACAAAAATAAATACAATCTTTTTTGTAAGGGGCTACCCCATTTCCATCAAGCTAGCGAAACCGAGATGCCCCCAAACCGAAAAAATGGGAGTATCTCGGTTTTATATATTTGATCATATGTCCTTATTCATATACAGCTAGTTTTTGTAATGGTTGTTCTTTTATAATTAGCCATTCGCTTACAATAATACTATATACAACCCAAAGTGTAATTTAAATCACCTCTCTTCTTGGTGTTTTTATACCGATGTATCTTGTTTTCATGAAATAGATTAAGAGAATTGTGTTTTTTGTTCGTTAAATATCAACTGCCCTCTTCACTATACAGAAACATTAAAAATATCATTACTAAAGCTAAGCCAAGTTTCAATTAAATTATGCCTTAGTTTATAAAAGAAATACCCAATGTAGCATCTAATATGTAAAAAACCATTCGATATTTCGGTATTAATTTATACCTAATTTCGGATCCTTTAATAAAATACCAAAGGTCGAATGAAAGTTAGAAAATTTTTATGAGTTGTTTTCACTTTTAATAAATTCCATTTTTCCTTGATCATGCCATCAGCAATAAATTAATTCCCTCTAAAAAATCCCGAAAATTCATTTAGCTCCAAATGAAAAGTGATTTACGGATGTAACTTATTTATTATTTGGAGAGCGTACTTTGTATTTATCAACGATTATGGATGCCTTTAATCGCCAAATTATAAGTTATGTCGTCAGTAATCGGTCCTTAGCGATGAAGATAGTAAAACAAGCAATGAGAGGACGAAAAGTAAAAGATGTCATTCTTTACACAGACCAAGGAAGTGTTTATACTGCGAAGGAATTTCAATCGTATGCCAAACAAAATGGCATTATCACCAGCATATCCCGGAAAGGAAATTTCCATGATAATGCCATCATGGAAAGCTTCTTTGCGCATTTAAAAGCGGAACTTTCTACTCACAAAAGATAGCAAGAGTATTCAACACAGCTGTACGAAAGGTTGTGCTAGAATACATTCATTACTACAATTGTGTGCGAATACAAGAAAAATCAAACCACCTATCCCCTAAAGAATTTAGGGAACAGATGGTTTAGGTGTTTTGATAGGTGTTCCATTTTCAGGGTTCACTTCAGTTTTAATTGTATTACTTCATTAGTCTTCTTAATTTTCCAATCATTGATTCCGCTGAGTGCCTTTTTCTCAATTTGAACATTAAGGGTGTTCTCTCGTTTCTTTATATTCATCAATAATATATCCCGAATAGGTAGTAGCTTGCCTTTCATATCCAATTTTAGTTAAATTAATATCATTAATCCATTGGAAATAATGGGTCAGCTCATGAGCAATAGTAACCAGATAATATCCTAATGCATCATCTTTTCCATTTTTTTTTAACGTTTCATAATAATCACCTGTTGAAATACGAATATATGGCTCATCATTTCGATTAAATGGCTCGAAGAAAGTTCCATAGACTAGCTCTCCATCCATCGCTTTAATTTTACATGCAGATTTCACATATATCGGTACTCTAATAGGGAAATAATACTCTTGTCGTAACCATTTACAAAATTCTTTAATTGCTCTTCTTACCTCAGGATCAACATCTTTATCAAACTTTAATCTTAATCCTGTACGGTGGCTCTTGTCTTCTAAATTATAATATTTCTGCCAATTTGTCAGTGTCCAAATATGCATATCATCACCCTAACTACCTAATATTTTCTATGCCCCTTACCTGGTGTATGTTTTTTAGGTTTTGAAGGACCATCTCGTTTGTTTGATTGACTTTTCCAACCTTTTTTCTTTTTTTCTCTTTATTTTCTCTTCCTTGTTTCTTTTGACCAGGCCTTGCATACGGATCAGGATCTACCGATAAAAACACACCATGTTCTGGATTATAGTATCTCGCAATCAGATAATACATGCCAATTTCTTTATCATACATGTATCCCGCATATCCAAATGGATTGTCTGCTGCGATACCTTTCGTATCACTCTTTAATACGTTACCCCACGAATCATATTCATACGTTGCTACAGCTTCCCTATTTTGATCTGTCATCGCGACTACGTCACCATGAAGAAGTTGTAGTATACTGTTTGTCTTCGTGATTTCATTGCTCCACGTACACCATTTATTAAATGCATATATTGACGAAGGGCAGTCCCATTTCCATCTATCCCATATAACGGTGGAATACTACCTCTTCCTTAAGAATAATAGATTATTTAAAATAAAAAGTGCATCTCAAAAATTACCTGTTTAATTTTCGAGATGCACTGAATCTATAAAACTTTATATCCCACTCATCATTAAAAAGAATATTAGCAATGAATTAATTTTATAATCCTAGAACGACATGTATAAAATATTACTACTTTCAATACTTGCATTGCCATTCCTTTATTGCAGACCAGCATAGTTTTCAATTAAAGCTTTCCTATACCTTTTTCCTCCATCGCGAAAAATTTCTTTATGGTACTCCTCCGTTTCAATAAGAAAATCAGAAAGAGGCTGCCATATCGTTGTATCAATCATCTGATCCCTATAAATATCTTTTTCACTAATTAGCAACGCTACGTCGTCACGAACATCAATCACCAACAATACCTTTCCAGAAGAAAATAGTATATAAAGTACAAAATGATCACGCAGTGAGCATCCGAACTCTTTTCCATCCTTTTCTTCCCGCCATGTGATAATATCCCAATAGTCTTCTGATGATATATTCACATCAAACTTTGCTGCCTTTTTTACATCTTCATCAAAATATCCGCTCTTAGTCCAAAATAGAAAAGTTCGATATCGAAAAGTTTGTTTTGTACATATATATGCCGTATGCTCTCCTAAAACTTCGCCTATTTGTTTTAACGAATCAATAAATCCCTCAGCACCAAAATCATAACAACTAAATAGCAATATATATTTATCAAGGTCACCCCTGACTACATACTCTGGTAAACTTTTTTCCATATCTACCATCTCGGCAATTCTTTTATAAACAAAACTATACTCTTCCTCGGTAAGTTGAAATAAGCTATCTATTTTTCTCAACCTGTTTCCCCTTTCCCTTTAACCTAAATTTAATAACATCTTTCTTTTTTTTCTTCCCTCTTCCATAATACTCAGCAGTATTCTCACCATTACTCGATCCATTGCGAGTAGTTATTTTCCTTCCGTTTTTAGTAAAATTCCTAATTTGCAAACCATTTCGGTAAGTTATGTCTTGATTCCATCCTGCTTTTCCTAATCTATTGTGTAATTGGCGCAGACTTATATTAACCCTAAAATTTGATACAGAATTTCCAACTGTAGTATTAGTAAAATTAAGCTTTTTTCCATATTTGAATGTATTATATGCTAATTTCGCACCTTTATAAGCTGCTCCACCAACTAATCCGACACCAACAGCTACTGCAGCTGCTTTCCAACCATTCTTTTTATACGCTTGATAACCATCATAGGCCGCAAAACCTGCGTTCAATACCATCCAAGCAAAATGACCATCTGGATCGGTCAGCATGACTGGATTATTATCCGCATACGTATACCCATTCATTGTAACCGGGTCATCCTCATCGCCCGGATCAGGATCCACCGATAAGAACACACCATGCTCTGGATTATAATAACGCGCAACTAGATAATACATGCCAATCTCTTTATCATACATGTATCCCGCATATCCAAACGGATTATCTGCTGCGATACCTTTTGCGTCACTTTTTAATACGTTACCCCATGCATCATATTCGTATGTTACTACAACTTCCTTGTCTTGATTCGTCATCGCAACGACATCACCACGAGGATTATAGTGATAGTATAACGTTTGTCCTTGCGATTTCATAGCCATGCGTAAACCATTTACGGAATATACATATTGGCGGAGTACCTTTCCACTACCATCCGTCTCATATAATGGGTTGATACTATCTCCATCATAGAAATAACGTGTTACTTGACCATTTACACTCTTTTCAATACGACGGTTATTCTCATCATATTTATAAGTTGCGAATGCATTGCTCTCACCTTGTTTTGTAATCGCTACAATCTGGTCATCTTCGTTCCATGTATACTTGTACTTCCCGTCAGATGTACGATTTCCATTCGCATCATACGTTAACGATTCGTTTCCGAATTTCACAAGCTGATTTCCGTCATTAAATGTTGCCGCTATAGATTTTGTTTCTTTTCCATTCTCTACAACTTTCACACTCGTACGGTTTCCAAATCCATCATATGTGTAAGATTTACTTGTTCCGTTTGGTAGTGCTTCATTTAATAATTGGTTAATCGGGTCATATACAAAGTTTGTTTCTGTTACTTTTCCGCCCGCACCTTCATGTTTAATCTTCGTACGGTTACCCGCTTGATCATATTCATATCGTTCAGAAAGAAGAATACTGTTGGATGTACCTACTACTAGGTCTTTAATTTTGTTCGCGTGGTCATAGTTAAACGTCGAACCTGAACCATTACCAGCTGTATACGTACGAACGTTTCCTTGATCATCATAATCAAATCGATACGTTTGAGAACCGTCTGTTACACGAATGTTTTGATCTAGCGTGTTGTAGTCATACGATACTTTATTTGTGTATCCACCTTGTGTTACTGTTTGTTCTTTTAATTTCTCTGTCTTACTGTTTGCTTTGTCGTGATATGCCCAGTCAATTTTTCCGCCTCGGCTATCTGTTGCACTTGTAACGCGGTCAGCCTTATCGTATGTTTTTGTTCGTTCTACACCATTGACATGGTCTTTCACTTTCGTAACTTGTCCATTTTGATCACGTTCAAATGTAAATGAATCTTTTCCGTTACGATAACATCATAGCCATGTCTTCTGCTGCATTTGTAATTAGTTTTAAACCAAATGTTTCTTGTAATACATCAAGCACGCCAGGTGAAATAAATTCAGGAGCCTTTGGACCGATGCGAATATCTTGAATTCCAAGACTAAATAGCCCGAGTAAAATGGCAACCGCTTTTTGTTCAAACCATGATAGCACAATACTTACTGGCAATTCATTCACTTCACATTGGAAAGCATCAGCTAATGCAGCTGCTATTTTCACTGTAGAAATGGAATTATTACATTGTCCTAAGTCGATGTAGCGCGGAATCTCGGTACCAGGTACAACACCGTAATCCACATCATTAAAGCGGAATTTCCCGCAAGAAGTTGTTAAAATAACTGTTTCTGACGGAAGTGACGTTGCTAATTCACGATAATATTCTCCACCTTTTCCCGGTGCATCACAACCGGCAATAACAAAGAAACGCTTTATCTTCCCCTCTTTTACTGCATTAATAATTTCCGGAGCTAATGATAATACTGTATTATGATGAAACCCTGTTACTAACTGTTCATCCGACTCCATATGTACTTCTGAAAGTTCTAGTGCTTTTTGAATCAATGGTGTAAAATCATCATTTTCAATTTTTTGTACACCCTCTAAACCTGCAATGTCATATGAAAAGAATCGATCAGAGTATGATCCTTTAATTGGCATAACACAGTTCGTTGTAGCTAATATGGCACCAGTAAATTTTTCAAAAAGGCGTCTTTGATCATACCATGCCTTACCGATGTTTCCTTTTAAATGTTTATATTTTTTCAGTTGCGGGTATCCGTGTGCTGGTAGCATTTCAGAATGCGTATAAATATTAATGTCTTTTCCTTCTGTTTGCTTTAATAGTTCTTCTAATGCAAATAAATTATGGCCCGTAACTACAATTGCTTTACCTTCTACACGATTTTGTGTAATTTGTACAGGTTCTGGCACACCAAAATGATTCGTATGTGCCTCATCTAATAATTCCATCACCCGTAAAGCTGATTTCCCCACTTTCATAGCCATATCAATATGCTCTTGTTCGTTAAAATTAGAATTTGTTAATGTCATATATAAAGCTTCTTGTGTTGTAGCATCTACAAATCCATCCGTATACCCTAGCTGAGCAGCATGTGTGCGATAAGCTGCAATTCCTTTTAGCCCAAACACAATCGTATCTTGTAGACTCGCAATCGTTTCATTCTTGCCACAAACACCCATTACTTTACATCCGCCTGTTGGCGTTTGTTCACATTGATAACAAAACATATCATCCCACCCTCTCCCAATCATTCATTACACCTTAAGCATAATACCCATTGAAAAAAAGTGATGTGATATCAATCACAATAATATATAAAGATTTGTGACAGTTCATATTGTTGACATAATACTTTTATTGACATCCAAAAAATATACATTAGTGTGCACACATCTTTCGATACTTTTAAATAGCTAAATAATTAATTTAGAGAAATATATACAACAAAAAAATTTTTTTGAATCCCTTATACAAATAATTGCAATTCATCTCATATGAAAATAGCGTATTTTTTATTTTAAGGAACTATCATTTTTTTATTAAAGCCTTCATTGTAAACCTCTTTATTTACAATACATTTACACTATCTTAACATTACTTACATTATTTATATGATATATTTATATAGAAGCTACTTAAGAAATTTCATATACATTTTATCTTTATGATCTCTAATCTAATCAATAAAAAGATCATGTTATATTTTTATAACAGGGGTGAATTACGATGACTGAAACTTTAAAAACACTTATAATGCTTGATGCTACTTACGTTGTTATTGCAATTATGACAGTACTAGTATTTGTATACTTGGAATTAAAATCTCAGTAATATATGCTGACGTAATCGACAGATTCAGCATTTAAATATAGTTAGAAGAAAGAAAGGAGAAAATTATTTCTCCTTTCTTTTGTATTTCTACAATTTCTTATTTTAATAAATCCAATGTATGTAAAAGTAACCCCTTGTCTCCTACTTCTCCATGACCAGGTACTACCGAATTTATATTTCCATATCGCTTCAGCACATTCTCAATCGATGTAGACCATTCATTTACATACGCATCCGCAACATTTCCTAAATCTTTAGCTTCCGCAGATTTTACTAAACAGCCTCCAGCTAAAATTTGATATTGTGGCAGCCAAACAACAATATTATCTTCTGTATGTCCTTTCCCTGGATAGAACGTTTCTACTTTTGTATTGCCAAACTTCAAACTCGTAATTATTTGTAAATCTCCAAGCGGCTCTTCATATCCACTGTTCTTTGCTAGTTCTGCGGTTAATGCTGTACTATGCGCTTTAATTCCTCTTTCTTTCAACGTTTTTATTCCGCCAATTCGATCAGCGTGCGCATGTGTAATAATGACATCCGTTATGCGCTTCTGAAATTTCTTTTCTACCATTTCTATTAGTTCCTTCGTTAATTTGTTATCCCAAGAAGAATCAACAAGCACTAGTCCTTTAGCAGTATTAAGAACTAGACCGTTCGAAGGAACTGCTTCTCCATTAAAATAACCTAACTCCGTATGAACCCATACATTCTTGTTTAACTGAGATATTGAAATGGTTCCCGTCTCATTTTTTATTACTGTTTTCTCTACCTTTTGTGATGCTTGTACAGAAGAAATTGTGCTAACAAATTGAATTGTTCCTAGTAAACCTACACATAATCCTACTTTTAACAACGTATTCTTTTTCATGTTATCAACCCTTTCTTTCAAGCTAAATAGTTATTACCTATATTAGACAATTTATCTCAAATGTTTGTTCCATATAATTGGACACTTTATTATCGCCGCTTATGTAAATACACGCATGGTGCAGTGAAAAAAGATCACCCAAATGGATGATCTTTTTTATAATTTATTAACATATTGCTTCGCTTCTAGTAAGGAAAAACCAAAAGCTTCTCTTACTCTCTTAACTGCTGTAACTTTTTTGCCTTCTTCTACAAGCTGGCGTAGTTCTTTATTAATTTCAGGTTCTCTTTCTACAATTCCCATTTCTTTCGTAATTAATTGTAATCTATCTTCAATTCTCTTTAAATGCGCATCATTTTTCTTTTCAATTGTAGTTAATTTTTCAGCGATATAAATGAAACCAAAGGCTACTATCAGTATAACCGTCCAGAATTCCATGAATGTTCCCCCCTTACTAACTTTCATTTGCTTTAATTCCACTAACTTATGTAAATTTTACCCCAATACACATTTAATGTATAATATCACTATATCAAACTGTTAATAAAACCTATTATTTTAGGGGGACACTTTATGAAAAGATTTTTAAATACGTTACTTCAATTTGTAGTTCTTTCAATCGTGCTACATTTGTTATTTGATATAGTTGGTTGGCTTGTTTTCAATGCACCAATTAAAAACAAACAAATCATCATTTCTTTAATAACAATCTCATGGGTTATGTACATGTACCGAGACAAATTTTTTCAAAAGTTCACTTCAAACTAACTAAAAAAGAAAACACTTCATTGGTGAGGTTGTAAAAACGTTATCCTTATAATGAAAATAAAGAAGCTGTCCCTTCCAGCTTCTTTACCTATATAACATTTTTCGCAACAATTTTTATATGTTCTGGTGCGATAATCTCCGTTATACTTTCTTGGAAATCTTCCCGCAACATTTCTTCCAAATGTTCTAACTGCACTTCAACATGAGTGCATTCTAAATTATGTATATTTAACAGTGCATAATGATCTTTTTTCTTAATTACTAAATATTGATTTTCCTCTGTCACAAGTACAGAACCTAATCGGACTCCTAGTAAGCGTTGATCATCAAACTTCATAATTACTTCTCCTTCCCTCATATAAACAAAATTACAATGAAAATAATTACATTTATGGAAAAACACACTTATTTAGACTATATCATAATTTACTAAAATAGAAATATCTTTTTCTGTTTTAATAAAAATCCCTATTTTTTCGTATATTTCGATACAAAAAACTTTCTCAACATTAAATTTGAATTTTCAGTTTTTAATTCTATGAAAGTCTATTATAATAAAGTTAATAAATGTTTGACCTCTCCTAATTCATGTACATATGGATGATCAGTAGTTATTGCTACTGATCTATTTTTTTGATTTCAGAAAGTACATACGCTGCATCCTTTCCTACACCACAAATAAGTGCGGAACCCCTTTGAGATTGCCATGGTAAACCGATATAATACAATCCTTTTACTGGACTGATTCCCTTTATATGATTAGGAAATCCTTTCTCATTCACTGCCTGTTCAATTTCAATCCAATTATAATTTTGTACAAAACCAGTTGACCATATAACGCTTTCTGCACTATAAGTATCACCATTCTGAAACATAATGTTATTTCCTGATGCACTTACTACTTTTTCTTGCAGTTTGATTGCTCCATTACGAATAAGTTTCTTACCTTCAAAACCGAAAATAGGGTCCTTTCTCTTCTGAAACCATCTTCCCCTCTTTGTATTTATTTCAGCGTACAATAAACCCACTTTTTCTAGCAGATTAAAAATACTTTTTCCAAAAAGTTGTAATGGTAAAAACGTTAAAGAATGACTAATAGACACCGTAACTTCATGAGTCTTTGCCAGTTCTACTGCAATTTGCATTCCTGAATTCCCACCACCTACTACTAGTACTTTTCCCTTAGGAATTTGTGACGGTGATTTATATTGTGATGAATGTATTTGAAAAATATGTGATGATAGATTTGCTAAAACTGAGGGAATAAACGGCTGCTGAAAAGCACCTGTTGCGATAATAACTTTTTTCGTTTGTAAAATTTCTGTAGGAGTATGTAATTCAAATATTTCTTTTTCTTTCTTTATTTTTAGAACTTCCGTTTGTAATTGTACCGGTAATTGAAAATGTCTTGCATATTCTTCTAAATAAGTTGCAATTTCATCTTTATATGGAAATTCATTTTTTTCACCTATTAACGCCATACCCGGCAAGCTACTGTAAGACCTTGGGGTAAAAAGCTGCAAAGAATCATATCGATTTCTCCATGAATCACCAACACGTTTTCCTGCCTCAAGTAATAAAAAATTATACCCTTCTTGCTTCAAGTAATATCCCATTGTTAATCCAGCTTGACCCGCCCCAATAATAATTAGATCTTTCATTCTAATCCCTCCTCTTCTTAAACGCATGAATACTTGTTCATATATTCATACGTTTCCATAATCATAACATTTTCTTTTTATATGATTCAATATCTACTCAAAATAAAAAAGAGCAGTTCACTGCTCTATGAACTACTCTTCATTCCATTTCTACAATTTTTCCTCGTATAGTGTAATTCTATTTGAAAACGGATCAATTACAGTTAATTCAATTGTACCCCAAGGTGTTTTTTCTATATTCGGCTTCGAATAAGCATATTCTTTACTTAATACTACAGAATGATAATCCTTTACATCATCTATTTTGATCCGAATCGCACCACCTGGTGAGGCATCACCATGATGTTCTGATAAATGTATCACAGCATCCTGTAACGAAATTTGCAAATATAATGGCATATTTTCCTCATACCGATGTTCCCAATCCAGTTTAAATCCTAAAAAACCTAAGTAAAATAGTTTTGCTTTTTCAATATCAAAAATTCTAAATATAGGTGTTATCATTTATACTCTCCTCCTATTTATAAACATCTGCTGCCAATTCTCCCAAAACTTCCACGTTTACTACTTCAAAACAACCATCATTCTTCTTTATTATCTCTTTATCACAAAAAACATTTAATGTGCGCAACAAATGCCGATAGCTCGTTCCTAACAATTCCGCTGTTTCCGTTAAATTCCCACTAAATACAATTCTATTTCCGTGCTGTACTGCCCGTTCTCCTGCTGCTAACATGTAACTCGCAAGTCTATTTTCAAGCGGATACAATAAATTAATTGTACTATTTTTTGAAAGTCGATTTAACTTATGTGCTAACGATCCACAAATACATCTTAAAAATTTCGCATCATGAAATAGCTGATTTCTCACTTTTCCTAATGGTAAACCAACACAATATGAATCTGCCATTACTTGTACATTTGAAGTAATCCTTTGGGAATGAATTAACTCTACATCTCCAAGTAACTGCAAACTATCATAAAAACACAGTAATACGGATTTCCCGTTACTTAATGTGTTAAACGCTTTCGCTTTTCCTTCAACAAAGAAATATAAATAATCTATCTCTTCATTTTCTCTACAAATAAACTCATTCTTTTTAAAAAATATAAGTTCCATATATGGCTTCATATCATGACTAAAAAATGAATCAATATTATTTTTCTTCATATACTCTGCTAATTTAATAGAATTACATATTTTCTTCATAGTTCCCCACCTTTACAACTCATCCCCATTGTAATCAAAATTTTCTTCTTCCACTATGACATATGTCATAACAATACACAATTTCAGCATGATACAGTCATTACAAATATGAAATACAAAGGGGATATTACATTGTATAACTTTCTTTCTGTCTTTATTGGTGTGCTCATCGCCGTTATGCTTCCATTGAATGGAATTTTATCTGAGTTAATTGGCAAGTACACAGCAAGCGTGGTCATTCACCTTGTCGGTTTAATTGCAGTTATCTTCATTTTAATCATAAACAAAAATAAAATTCGTTTCGATAAAAGTATTCCACTTTTTTTATATAGCGCTGGAGCGATTGGAGTATTCACTGTTCTTTTTAACAATATAAGTTTTTCCGTCCTTGGTGCTTCTATTACGATCGCATTAAGTTTACTCGGTCAATCTATTGCTTCCATCGTTATTGATCATTTCGGCTTATTAGGAATGAAAGTTGCAAAGTTTGAAAAGAAAAAACTAATTGGATTATGTTTCATCTCTTCTGGAATTATAATCATGACAATTTATTAATGGGGGCAAGAAAATGTTATATATTACGATTGCTATTTTAGCTGGTGTTTCTATCGTTGTTGCTAGAATTATTAACGCGAATTTAGCAAAGGAAATTGGAAACTGGGAAGGCACGTTTTTCAATTATATTACTGGATTATTTTTCTCTATGTTATTTTTAATTTTCAGTTCAGATTCATTGTATATCCCTATTCATAAGTTGCAATCTATTCCTATCGCCGTATACTTAGGCGGATTAGTAGGAGTTATCGTTATTTCATTATCCAACTATATTACTCCTAAAATATCAGCCTTTTATTTAACATTACTCATCTTTATCGGACAATTATTTGCGGGGACTATTATTGATTTCTTCCTGACAAATGAACTCTCAATTGGTAAAGTTATCGGTGGCATTTTCGTATTAATTGGGCTCACTTACAATTTACTCATAGATCGCCCGATAAAAACTGTGAAGCATAACCAAGTTCAACTATAATACTTTACGCTTACCTATCATATATTAATAGAAAAGCTCTTCACACGAAGTAATAGAGAGGAGAAAATCCTATTAAAAAAATTATTTTATTGCTAGGTAGCGTATTAATTATTTCTGGAATTGCATGGTTTATAAACTCGGGAAAATCTATTCAAGATCTCTATACTGCAAATAAGCCGAAAAAGAAAGCTACTATTATTTCAAGCTCGCGAGATCCAAATGAGCCCCCTGTTTTTTTAGGTAAACAGGAAATAAAAGATATACATGTCGAATCAATTAAAACAAAACAGGATATCTTTCTCACAAAAACAGATGAATTAAAAACGTTTATTAACAGTATGAATACCGCAAAAAAAGGTAAATTAACATTAGATGAAGAAGGATCAGACTTAATAGATTGTGATATGTGGATTACTTTCGAGGATGGAACTTATAAAAAATATTTCATATGGGTAGTTGATCATCACAGCAGCGAAGTGATGATTGCTCAGCAAGATACTCCTGATGATGTAAAACTTACGTACTATCAGTTAAACGAAGATAGTTCAAAAAAAGTTTATAATTTATTTAAAAAAATTATTTAAACGAAAAAGTCATGAGCACGCGAACTCATGACTTTTTGCACTATATATACTCAGGGAACACTCTACAACCCTTTTCCTGCTCTATATCATGACCAAAGAAAACAATTGGTTTCTCTTTCGCCACAACTCCTTTTAAACGTTTAATTGAAGATAAAGCTAATTCTGGATCAAATCCTGCGAACGGCACTTCATCTTCAAAATTCTCTTTCGTGTACGATGCATCAATTGTTAATAAAACTGAACCGGATTGCTCCGTCTCAATGAATAACGACTGATGGCCTGGAGAATGACCTGGCGTATACAATAATTGAACACCTGGTACCACTTCATAATCCCCTTCAATAATTTTGTAGTTCAAATGCGGTAATATACATTCTTTCATATATTCTTCTCTATGAAGTGCTGCCTCATATTCCGTTCGCTGCACAATAATCGGTGTATTTGTAAAAGCACCGTTTCCTCCTGCATGATCAAAATGTAAGTGAGAACTAATAATATATAAAAGGTCGTCCGGCTCATACCCTACACGCTTTAATATATTCACGATTCTATCTTCTTCAGTCATTTTCGGTAAAATCTGTCCTTCAACAAATGTACCGTTAAAAAGCCCTTCATTATTAACTGCACTTTCTGGCATACCTGTATCTACTAAAATAGGCCCCTCTTCTGTCTCCAAAAGATAACACCATACAGGTAAGTTCAATAAATTCCCCGGCGCGAGTGTACCATTAACAGAAGAATGATCCAACATACAACGACCTGCTGGGATGAAATAAAGTTTCTTTACTGTCATTATGTATCCACCTTTACATTTAGTTTGGGATAAAGTAATACAGTAAAAAATTCTTCTTTTTAGAAATAAATTCCTTCTAGACTATCAGTACAGCTTACATAAAAATGAAACATTAACACCGATTAACGCTGAAAACTTAAAGAAAGCACATGCACTACTTGAAAGCGGGCACACCATTGGGAAAATCGTATTAGAGAGATTTTAATCATGATAGTGACAGATAGTATGTGAAACTATATTAACGATTTTTCGAATATATCTATCATAACGTACAATATATCAACGATTTTTCAAATATATCTATCATAAATCAAATTATATCAACGATTCGTCAAGGTATATCGATTTATCGACAAATAGCAACAATAAGAAAAGGCTGTTCCAGATGAACAGCCTTTTCTTTATTTACTTGAAATCTCTTTATTATTTTGAACGTCTAACGGAGCTCGCTTTCCTATTCCGAAAGCATAGAAACTAATTGTAACGATAGCTAAGAAAATAATACCTACAACTAATGAAATACGAGTATCATCGTTAAACCACATTCCGATTAATACCATAATTAAAAAGGCAATCGTTAAATAGTTTGTTACAGGAGCAAATGGCATTTTGAATGGATGATCTTTCATCTCTGCTCCCTTTTCTTTTCTAAAATTAATTTGACTAATTAAAATGACAAACCATGGTACCATACCAGGAAGTACACTCGCACTATATACATATACGAATAAGTTTTTCGGTGCGATGTAACTTAAAACAACACCAACCGCCAGACCGATAATTACGCCAACTGTACCAAATAAAGGTACACCATTTCCAGAAAGTTTCGTAAAATATTTCGGTGCTTGTCCATTTACACCTAACGTATAAAGCATACGACCAGCACTATAAATACCACTATTACAACCAGACATTGCTGCTGTAATAACAACAAAGTTAATAAGTCCAGCTGCTGCCGTAATACCAACTTTCGCAAAAGTCGCTACGAACGGGCTACCAATTGTACTTAATTGATCCCACGGATACACAGTTACAATAACGAAAATAGCACCGATGTAGAAAATTAAAATACGCCAAATTGTACTTTGAATCGCTCTTGTAAGTGTCTTCTTTGGATCCTTCGCTTCACCAGCAGTAATTCCGATTAATTCCACACCTTGATACGCCCCAACTACAAGTGATAATGCAAAGAAGAATCCTGAAAAACCACCTGTAAAGAAACCGCCATTTGACCAAAGATTAGATATGCCAATCGCTTCTCCGCCGTTACCAATTCCAAAGAAAATAAGGCCAAATCCCGCAATAATCATTAATAGAATCGTAACGATTTTAATCATCGCGAACCAAAATTCAAATTCACCAAATGACTTAACTGAAATTAAGTTAGCTGCACCAAGAATAACCATTGCGATTATACCTGGTATCCAAGCTGGTAAATCCGGGAACCAATATTGCATATATGCTCCAACCGCGATAATTTCTGACATCCCAACGATAACCCACTGGAACCAGTTACTCCACGCTGTCATATAACCAGCTAACGGGTGAATATACTTATGACCGAACGTCGCAAATGAGCCTGTACTTGGCTCCATATACAACATTTCTCCCATGGCACGCATGATGAAGAAGATAAAAATACCTGCAATGGCATAAGCAAGCATTACTGACGGACCTGTCCATTTAATTGTGCTGGCTGACCCCATAAACAAACCAACACCAATCGTTCCGCCTAAAGCAATCATTTGAATATGACGTGCTTCTAAACCTCTTTTCAATTCTTTGTTTGCCACTTCACTTCCCCCTCTTAGATGATTCATAGCCGCATTTTAACACAAGATGCTTTCCCCTAATTCCTTTCGGCCCTGAAAATGATGAAGCAAACGTCATTTTACACTAGCTTTAAAGCTATCCTAAAATCGTTTTGTGCTCCTAATAAAATTCTCAAAACCTTTCATCTTCCAATATTCTATAAATCTTAAAATTACTTACCTTATATTAATTCATTAATCTGAAAAATTCAATTATTTTTTCAATAAATTATTATACATAAGTCTGATTAATTTTTAACTAAATTAACAATAAAATACATCTATTCAATATGATTCCGGCATGTATATTATTACAATATAAATAACCGAGGAGAGTATTTCTTCCTCGGTTTCATATCTCAAATACTTCAACCTTTATAGTTGATAACGTAATTCCCCACACATTCGATTTATATACCAATGAGAAATTTAATATATTAATAAACTACTAACTTCTTTACCCCAGCCAAAATATAAAAGAGTCTCATTAAAAAATGAGACTCTTTTACAATTTCATATTTAAATCGATTTCGAAGTTTGCTTACCAAAGATAAATACCCTAGTAAACACTGCCATTATAACTACAATAACCAGAAAATAAAGTGGCATCACTAGTAACGAGCCTGTATGCAGCTGACTCATTCCCAAAATTGTCATCGTTACAATTACATAGTACCCTAAACTAAACAATGCACCTGCTGTACCAATGACATCTTGAAAATCTACTAACGCTAAACTTAAACAGTTAGGTAACGCTACTCCAATCCCTAATAACAATATAAACATTGCTATTAAAAATACAACCATATATATTACATTCGGATTTAATCCAATAAACGTAATAACAGATAAAAGGATAGCTCCCCCTGTCATTACGAGACAACCGATATATATAATTTTCTCTGGTTTATAAGTAGCAAGTAAACGTTTTGAAATTTTCGCTCCAACAATAGAAGCAGATGCAACAACAATTCCTAGAAATCCATACATACTAGGCGATAATTGAAAATATTCAATAAAGATAAACGGCGCTTCTGCATAATAGCTAAATAAAACACCATTTGCTCCTCCAATTAACAGCCCATATGTTACCACTTTCGGATTTGTAATTAACCTCTTCGAGACTGAAAATACATTTATTTTATTCGTTACTGAGATCGTTTTTGTTTCAGGGAGAGAAACAAACGTATACAGAAAAATACCGATACTCATAACTACTAAACTTAAAAATACTATTTTAAATCCAAACATTTGATCAAGAAAGCCACCAATTAACGGTCCTATCGCTGGTGTAAAAGCAATGACTGCCGAGATTTGAGCAAACATAACATGCCGCTTATGCCCTTCTACACTTTCCCGAAGAATCGTTTGTGTAACCACGGATCCTGCACTTGCTCCAAACGCTTGAATAAAACGACTTATCAATAAAACTTCAATGGAACTTGCAATATAGCATAAGAAACTCCCAGCGCCATATACGACAATTCCAAGTAACATCGCCCGGCGACGACCCATTATATCTGATAACCACCCAATAAAAAATACACCTAACGCAAAACCAGCAAAATACACACTAAGTGTTAACTGCACCTCATTATTACTTACATGTAACGCCTTTGAAATGTCTGGTAAAGACGGTGTGTAAATCGTTTCACTAATTTGCGGAAATGCGACAAGAACAATCATTAACAAAAGTGATGGTACTGAGACTTTTTTCATTTTTCATACCCTCCTATAACTTTGAAAATCTCAGAAATAAAAAGACTTTCCTTAGCTACGGAACAGGAGGGGCCATTATAGAAATCCGTTCATAAAACAACAAAGAAAACACCTCAATTACGTATGTTAATACTTATAGGAGGGTAATATTAACATCGATTTTTAAATATACTTTTTCAATTATATTACATACTACGTTTCTTTTACTAGTGCTCGGCCTTGGAGGATTGTTAAAAAGATAACTTGATGCAGTCACCTTTTTATGGAATAATTAGAAATAGTTTGAATTCTTAAGTTTAATTATTAAACGATAGACTAGCCTTTCATTCAAGTTTTTATCACCTTTAATTGAAGGTTCTTTTTCTCTTTCTAGATCTTTTATAACTACTTTAATCATTCTTGTAACTATATCAATCCCTCTATTAATTTCCTTAGAGGATAAGTATGCAGATGAAAAGGAAACGGAAAATTTATAGCTTCTCATTTACATAAAAGAAAGAGGGAGCTCCCCTCTTTCTTTTAAATCATCCCTTTTAATATCAATCCTAAAACTGACATTATTATCGCACTAATAATAATTCGCAAAATCCAAGTAGTGTTTGTACTTATTTTTTCTAATTGCTTATTGATTGTTGCTATATCTTTCTCATTAATAGTAGTACGCGTTTCTAAAGCACGAATGTCTCTCATAATTTCTTTTTGCTCCGCCTTGAGACTGTCAATTTTAGCGTAAACATCTTCCATATATTCACACCCTCTGTTCATCTTAATAGAAAAATCTATATATATTATGAGACAACCCTCTTACCTGTGAATACATTGCGTACATCCGCGTACCAAATTATTTGTACAATCTAATTGAATTATTCATATGTTTCCTATCTTCTATATAAATCAGCGTTAAGATAAATTAAAAAAGGAATCCCTTGTTTATTTAACAACAAACAAGGTGCAATCCAACATTCGGGAGCACCTACGATAATTTCTATTGTTTTCATATTTACAACTCCATATAATCAGTATGATTTTCTGAAGAAGCCACTTTTTGAACTGCTTAAAGTATACTAATATGAATACGAAATAGCTGTATTGATAAACTCTCTAGAACAATAAATATACTGGCTGAAACGGATCTATATCCAATATTTTTTCCAGTAACATGAATGGTTATTTCTGATAAATACGTTTGTATATCATTGTTTTCAAAAATTTCATCCTCAACCTTTACAATATCTGCTTCACAATCTACTTCTTTAAAAGTTTTCAATAATTTTGTTTCCAATAAACTACAATCAAAATTCTCATCTTTTATTACGGCAAATTTAACCTTCATATCGATTTCCCCATTTTTAACAAACTAAAATCATTAAATCAATATAAATATATATTATTCTATTAAATAATTCAAAATATACGCTTCTCATATACATTATTAAAAATCAGTTCTAAAGAATTAAATGCAAAAAGAAATTACATATACAAATCCCCTATTTCAACTTAACTTTGTGTAATAATGCATATTTCAAATACATTATTTCCTTTCACTCATACTTTTATCATTGAGTTTTTATTCACAAATTCGTAACACATATATATGAGTTATTATGCTAAAATTAGTTTATTCACAAGAAGAAGTTATTCTTAATAAATCAATCATTTTTAATACCCTGTTTAAAGCCTTGCCCCCCTGCAAGGCTTTTTCCTATTTAACTAGAGTAGTAGTTTTCGTTATGCATCTCTCCCCTTTGTTCCTTACCCTACAAATAATACTGAATGTTTATTTTACTTTTTCAACATCCTTACTCGCTCTGTTCGAGAGCTCTTTACCAAATATTCAATCTAATGATAAAATTGACCAAATTAATATTTTCGTCCATAACTGTATCAAAAAGTACACTAAAGAAAAAATAGCACTCTCACGATTAAGTAAACGCGAGCTTTTTTCTTCTATCTACTTACTATTTAAGGTTAATAGTTTAGTAACAAGATTTAAAAATTCGACTTAAATTCATTAATGAATGGAGAGGTTTATATGAAATTAAAAGACAAAGTAGCAATCATAACTGGTGGTGCAAGTGGAATTGGCGAATCTACTGTTCGTCTTTTTATCGAAGAAGGTGCAAAAGTAGTTATTGCTGACTTTTCTGAACGTGGAAAAGAACTATCAGATGAATTGAATGCACATGGATATAATACGTTATTTATTAAAACCGATGTAACAAAAGAGGCAGATATTAAACAGCTAATTCATGAGACAGTAAGTACATACGGTAAATTAGATATTATGTATGCCAATGCCGGCGTTGCTGATGATGCACCGGCAAACGAATTATCCTATGAAAAGTGGAAAAGAACTATTGATATTAATTTGTCTGGGGTATTCCTTTCTGATAAATATTCGATTGAACAATTTCTTAAACAAGGTACAGGTGGTGTCATCGTTAACGCTGGTTCGATTCATAGTTTTGTTTCATTACCTACACCAACAGCATACTCCTCTGCAAAAGGTGGTGTGAAACTATTAACTCAAAATTTATGTACTGCCTACGCTAAATATGGAATACGTATTAACGCGGTGTGCCCTGGTTATATTGACACCCCTTTACTAGGTAGTGTTAATCCTCAACAGAAAGAATATTTAGCTTCACTTCATCCACAAGGCAGACTTGGAACACCAGAAGAAGTCGCTAAAGCTGTCTTATTTTTAGCAAGTGATGATGCTAGTTTTGTTAACGGCACAACACTTCTTGTTGATGGAGGCTATACTGCACGTTAATTTAAAAATTTTGAAGCACCCTAAAAAATATATAGTCTTCAACAAGAAAAAGCGCCATCACAAGTGACGGCGCTTTTTCTATGTAAGAGCAACTAGAAGATATCCTTCTAGCCTACTCCCATTTATAAGTCCAAAACTGTTCAAGTTGCAGCCATTTTAATGTTGCTGCATCTTTGTTTTTTATTTTTGCATGCGTGTCTTCAAGCATTGCTTCTGTTTGTGAACGGTGCGCACCTAATGCAGTTAATTTATGATCAAATACTTCACTAATGTTATTTACAACATCCGGTTCTCCTAATACTGCTTCACGATTTTTCGTAATCGCAACAGCATGAATAACTGGGCGCTCTTCTTTTGGCATACGTGATACAGCGCGAACGACAGCGCGGCCAAATGCATTATGATCTGGATGTACACCGTGCTCTGGATAAAATGTAATAATTCGAGATGGATTTACTTCTTGAATGATTGCTTCAATTTTGTCAGCAACGAAATCAACATCTTCAAATTCTAACGTTTTATCATGGAAGCCAAGCATTCTTAAATCTTTAATACCCATCGCTTCACAAGCATCTTTCAATTCTTTCTTACGGATATGTGGAATCGTTTCACGGTTAGCGAATACGTTCTTACCCATGTTACGTCCCATTTGTCCTAGAGTACCACATGCATATGTTACAGGTACTCCTTGATCTGTTAATAAGCGAATTGTCCCTCCCGCAGCATATGCTTCATCATCCGGATGCGGAAATACAACAAGTACATGTCTCTCCATAAGTTTCCCTCCTTCTTACTTAAATGGTGTTAAGCTTAACTCAAGTGCAACTGCTAGACGACCTAAATTATCATGTCCAGCTAATAATAAACGCTCTTGATCGTCTACTTCCCAGTGCGTAATACCTTCAGCATATACCCAACCATGATCCATTTTCAGACCAACTCGGTATGGATTTGTTCCAGTTATCTTCCCGCGTTCAAAACGGATAATCGCATTTCGAATGAAAGCACCAACTGTCATCATCTTTTCATTTATGTGTGATGCATACGCTCCGTTTGTCGTTTCTAAATGAATATATACATCTTTATTTACAAAACGTTCAATTTCATTTTGAATAAGAGAACTATCTTTTACTATTTCCATCGGAATTCACCTCTTTAAACCATTTTACGCAAAAATAATGTAAATTGCTATCTCTATATTAGAGGACAACGCTCACTTTTCCTAATAATTTGCACTGTGTTTTTTATATTTTTTATATGATATGTAAAAAATACATTTTTTCCTTCACTTTGTTAAATAGTTTTCTTTCTTTTTTGAATTTGCTACAATATATTTTATCCCGTATTATTGCAGCGAGATACATTTCGACAATTGAATACATAATTTAAAGAAGGTGACATGATTGGAACAGTCAGCACATGAAGTAGCAAATTGGCAATATTATTTTGCAATTGCCGTATTTTTAATCACGTACGGATTTATTATTTCTGAGAAATTGAATCGTGCTGTAATCGCACTATTCGGTGCTGCTATTATGATTATTTTTGGAGTTGTAGATTTACATACTGCTTTCACATCACATATTCAATGGGAAACGATTACCCTTTTAATTGGGATGATGATTCTCGTACATATTACGAGTCAATCAGGCGTCTTTGAATTTGTGGCCATTAAAGCGGCAAAAGCAGCTGGCGGAAAACCGATTCGCATTTTATTATTACTATCCCTATTAACTGCTGTCGGATCAGCATTTTTGGACAATGTAACGACTGTTTTATTAATCGTTCCTGTTACATTATCCATTACACGTATTTTAAAAGTAAATCCTGTGCCTTATTTGATTTCAGAAGTGCTGTTTTCAAATATAGGCGGAACAGCAACATTAATCGGTGATCCACCTAATATTATGATTGGATCAGCAAACAAGCATTTAGACTTTAACGCCTTTTTACTTAACTTAGCTCCAATCGTAATTATTATTTCTATTGTGACACTTGGCATTATTTACTTCATGTACCGTAACAAACTAAAAACAACACCTGAACAAATCGAAAAACTAATGGCATTAAATGAAAAAGATTATATTAAGGATCAAAGCCTCCTTTTAAAATCTATTTCGATTTTAGGACTAACTATTTTAGGCTTCGTACTTCATTCGATTATTCATGTAGACGCTGCCGTTATAGCGATGACAGGCGCTACACTTCTTATGTTAATCGGCGTGAAAGAACATGATATTGAAGATGTATTTGCCCACGTTGAATGGGTAACCATTTTCTTCTTCGCCGGACTATTCGTTCTCGTTGGCGGGTTAATTGATATCGGACTTATCTCTTCACTTGCAAAAGAAGTAATCGACGTAACAAACGGTGACATCGGATTTGCAGCTATACTTATTTTATGGGTATCTGGCATCGCATCTGCAACAATCGACAACATCCCATTTGTCGCAACGATGATCCCTCTTATTCAAGACTTAGCTACAGGACTCGGACTATCTGTCGATTCTCCGCAAATCGAAGTACTATGGTGGGCGTTATCTCTTGGAGCTTGCTTAGGAGGAAACGGAACGCTAATCGGAGCATCTGCAAACGTAGTCGTTGCTGGTATTGCAAAACGTGAAGGACATGCTTTCTCTTATATGGACTTCTTAAAAATCGGTTTACCATTAACTATTGTTGCACTCTTGTTATCACATGCTTATATATATTTACGTTATTTAATGTAAAAGTTGTATTGCATGAAATTATATCGTCAAATACAAAAGGTTTGCAGCATCCGTGCTGCAAACCTTTTTTCATCACCAAAATATACCGATAATTGCTAAACCGCCTAAAATCATACCACCAATTTGTCCGACAATTGTTGGTGATAATTGAACACCTTTTCTCACTTCAACAACTGGTCTTTCGTGCCTTAGTTGCTGCACTTCGCTTTGCAGTTGATGTACACTTCCGTGTAACTCTTTAATTAGTTCCTTTAATTCAGCGACCTCTTCATTTACTGGTTTTGCTTTTTCTAAATTCATTTTACATAACTCCTTATAAATTCAATCAGTTCACTGTAAATTTTCGCCAATTATCATTATATCTCCTGCATACTACATATATAATATTGAATGTATTCGCTAATCTTGCAACCCTATCCATTCATCCCGCAATATCCCCATAATGATACGATCAAAACACTTCCCATCTCTTTGAACCGCTTCTCTCATACACCCTTCCATCTGAAAACCTATCTTTTTATACAACGCAATGGCTGCTTTATTATAAGAAATCACATCCAGACCGACGCGGTGTAAATTCAATTCATAGAAAGCATACTTTAAAATAAGATGTATTGCTTCTTTCCCATATCCTTTTCCTCTATCATTCGCATCTCCTATACCAATGGCTAATAAACCTGTTCTGTTATTCCACTCTATACCATGAATCGCCACAAAACCAATTAAGCGATCTTCTTGAACTGTCCTTACCATGAAAGAAACACTATTCGATCTTCGTCCTTTTAATAACCCATCACTTGCTATTTCATTTAAAGATTGCGGGAATGCTACATCTGTATCAACATTTCTTAAATACTCACTATCTTCTTGCCACATAGCCATTACTTCAGCATCTGTTTCTCTCATAGCTGATAATTTAATCGTTTTATTTCGAAAAAGATTCATTGTCATTTCAAACTCCCCCTTTATTAAATAACGGGGATAATTATTCCAGCCTATTTACCCCCTCGTTTCATAAACTGTTTCATAAACGGGATACTTACAATAAGCGCTGACATTGGCACATCTCCTCTACGTTAAATTAAATTCATTGTATAATTTTTCATTTATTCTAACAATAAAAAAAGACCCTCTAAATTTAGAGGATCTTCCTAACGACGAATCGATATTATTTCGTAAACATTTTCTCCGCTTCATCCATTGCCATTTTGTTTCCTAAAGCAGAATAGTCAAGCCATGGTTGATCATTGATAATGTATACATGCTTGCCTTTAACTGCTTTTAAGTCTTTCCAAATTGGTGTTTCTTGAAGTTGTTTAAATGCTGCTTTTGCTTTGTCATCTCTATTTACAACAACGAAAATCGCATCTGCATCAAAGTCAGGTAATACTTCTTGTGAAATGACTTCGAAAGGACGGTTTCCATCAATTTTCTCTACACCATTTGCAGGTTGTAACCCTAGGTCTTGGAATAAAATTGGTCCCATCGGTCTTTTCGTACTAAATACACGCAATTCTTTTGCAGTAACGCGAATTGCCATTACTTTTTCGTTATTACCTAGCTCTTTATCTATTAAACCTTTTACTCGTTTTGATTGCTCTTCGTAATCTTGAATATATTTATCTGCTTCTTTCTCACGGTTTACAAGTTTACCAACTTGTTTTAAATGCTCTCTCCACGTACCTTCATCTAAATTGAAAGAATGTGTTTTTGCAATTTTTTCGTATTTCGCTACATCTTTACCAGCATATTTTTCATCAACATAAATGTCAGTTGGCTTTAATTGAAGTAACGCTTCCATATTCGGATCTGTTACAACACCAAGCTTCTTCGTATCTTTCAACTTCTCTTTAGCGTGCGGTAAGAAATCTTTTAAATCTCCACCAATAACAGAACCTACTGGTGTAATTCCTAATGCAAGTAAATCATTCGTTAAATGAATAGACATTGAAGCAATTTTTGGGTCATTACTTTTTTCCGTTTTTTTCGTTGCCTCTTCATTAGCTTTCGTTTGACCACATGCTGCTAATACTAAAATACACATCATGCTAAATAAAATAGTAAGTTTCTTTTTCATATGTTCTCCTCTTTGAAGTATTTATTTTGTTTTTGTAAGTAAATAAAGAAAATACGGTGCTCCTAAAGTTGCCACTACTATACCAGCTGGAATAGAGTTTGGCTCAAATATAGAACGACCTATCGTATCTGCTAGCACTAAAATAATCATTCCGATAATGCCAGCTAAAGGAAGAAAGTGTTGATATGTAGTACCTACTAACTTCCTTGCGATATGCGGAGCAACTAAACCGATAAAACCAATTCCTCCTGCCATCGATACACTTGCGCAAGATAATCCAACCGCTGTAGCTAAAAGTAATAACCGTTCTTTTTGAACAGAAACACCAAGTCCTGCTGCTACACTATCACCTAGTGACAATGCATTTAACGTTTTAGATTTTAGCCATGCATAAGGGGTTAGTATGAAAATCCATGGTAATAATGCAAGGACATGAATCCAATCCCTTCCCCACACGTTACCAACTAGCCATCTAGAAGCGAATGTATACGTCTCATCATTTAACTTGAGAGAGAAAAATAGCGAAATTGCACTAAAGCCAGCTGAAACTGCAATACCAACGAGAATAAGTCTAATGGAAAGTAAACCTTTTGACTGATCACTCGCAAGTAAAATAATAAGAAATGCAGCTAATACTCCTCCGCCAAATGTAAATAACGGTATTAAAATGGATGCACCCTCATTAATAGAATGAAAGAGAGTAACAAATACGATAAGACCGAAAGATGCACCTGAATGCAACCCTAAAATACCAGGATCTGCAAGTGCATTACGTGATAACCCTTGCAAAATCGCACCGGAAATACCAAGACCAATGCCGGCTAACATCGTGATTATTATTCTTGGCATACGATAATCATATAGCACGGTTGCACTCTCAAAATCACCATAACCCAAAAGTGTTTCAATTACTCTAAGTGGTGCTATACTCAGCGTCCCTGTATTTAAACTAATTAAAATTACAGCGATACTTATACATCCGAAGATTGTAGTTACAGTAATAGCTCTCTTTTTATCCGTGTTAAAAAGATCTTTCACTTATAACTCCCTCCCAACTTTACGTGCTATATAGAGGAAGAACGGAACTCCAACAAGAGCTACCATAATCCCTATCGCAAGTTCCTTAGGAGGATTTACTGTTCTTGCCCCTAAATCAGCTACAACTAATAACATAGCTCCTAA
This sequence comes from Bacillus sp. LH1, assembly GCF_057924895.1. NCBI lineage: Bacteria > Bacillati > Bacillota > Bacilli > Caryophanales > Bacillaceae > Bacillus > Bacillus sp. LH1. Next base: position 3,381,986 of record NZ_CM175007.1, read on the forward strand.
TAATGCTGACATAGGAATAATGAGTCTATAATTCACACCAACTAATTTTCTAGCAATGTGCGGGATAACTAGTCCTACAAATCCAATAGAACCAACAGCTGAAACAGAAACACCTGCCAGAATAACTACTATAATCATCCCTAGTATTCTCGTTCGGTTCGTTTTCACTCCTAAATTTGTAGCAACATCATCCCCCATTGATATGAGTGAAATAGATCTCCCTAGCATTGTCGCGAAAATAATCGTTATAAGAATAATAGGAACTAAAAATTTCAAGTGTTCCCACTTAACCCCTGCAACACCACCAGCATACCAAAATGCTAAATCTTGGCTTAAATCATAATAAATCGCAACACCTGAACTTAATGAATGTAAAAGCGCTGCCATAACTGCTCCAGCAATCGTTAATCTCATTGGTGTTAACCCGCCTGATGTTGCTGACCCAATAACAAAAATAAGTACTGTACTTAAGACTGCTCCAATAAAGGAAACAATCATTAAATAGGAATACGGCATATGCGGAAAAAAAGCAAAACTAAGTGCCACTACAAACATCGCACCTGCATTTATTCCGAGTACACCTGCATCAGCTAAAGGATTTCGTGTTATACCTTGCATAACAGCACCAGCAACCGCAAAAGCTGCCCCTACAACTCCTGCACCAATTACTCTCGGGAGCCTTAATTCATAAATAATTTGGTGCTGCGTTAATTTCGGATTGTAATTCAAAATCGCTGCCCAAACCGTTTGTAAATGAATATCTTTTGCACCAAATGAAATGGCTAAAAATATAGATCCAATTAAACATAAAATTGTTAAGCTCATGAAACATATGAACTTAATATGTATCCAGCGGTTATTACCAGCATGTACAGTAGACTTATGTAACATGTTTCATTTCATCCTTTATATTCAGTTGTTTTTTATAATTATTTTTTATTTATAATTATTATTGATAATAATTATCATTTTCATTTAGATATTATATCCCCACTTTTTTTAAATAGCAAACTATTTTTTCACTTCGCTAAATATTAAAATACTCATTACAATTCCCTTCTAAAACTTACAAATACATGCAAAATAGACTACTGGATTATTTTTTAAATTGTAGTATACTTATTAATTATTTTGATTTTTCTAATAAAAATCCCGAAGGTGACACAATGTTCCATATAAAACAACTACTACACTTCACTTACGAGCAAACATTATCTTGCTTATTCCCAGTCGTTATTTTCTTAACACTAGCCCTTTCAAAAATCGTTTCTATTCCAGGGTTATATCGCTATGATTTCATACTCATCGCATGTCTTCTTATGCAGTGGATTATGTACAAGACTGGACTTGAGACGAAAGACGAATTAAAAGTAATTACTGTCTTTCACCTCATCGGCCTTTTACTAGAAATATATAAAGTTCATTTCGGTTCATGGAGTTATCCTGAAGAGGCGTATTCAAAGATTTTTGGAGTTCCGCTTTACAGCGGCTTTATGTACGCAAGTGTCGCAAGTTACATATGCCAAGCGTGGAGAAGGTTGCATTTACAAATGCATTATTGGCCGAAAGCTATTTTTACCGTGCCATTAGGAGCAATGATTTACTTCAATTTTTTCACGCATCATTTTCTATACGATTTTAGATGGTTCTTAACGTTACTTCTATTCATCGGTTTCTTTCGGACATTTGTGGAATTTTCATTACGAGGCGTTACATATAAAATACCACTCGTTCTCTCCTTTTTCCTTATCGGTTTCTTCATTTGGATTGCAGAGAACATCGCAACATTTTTCGGAGCATGGCAATATCCAAATCAACGGGAAGCATGGAATCTCGTTCACTTAAGCAAAATTAGTTCATGGTTTTTACTCGTTGTTATTAGCATTATGATTGTCACGCAGCTCAAACATTTGAAGGAATCAAAAAGATAATGCTGATTATGTAAAAACAGTTAGCCCATCACTCATTAGAGAGTGATGAGCTAACTGTTTTTAGTAATATTTTTTAAACCATCCTTATCAAGGGAGTTATAATTTACAAGAGTATAAGCAATTACACATTATGAACTGCTACTAGCAGAAGATGTTGCTACAGATGAAGCGGCAATCGTTGCCATCATGGCTGCCTGTTGTGCTTGTATGAGGACTTCTATCATTGTTTGTAAACCTGTGTTAGTAGCTTTACTTTCCTCACCTTTCTGACTTACGAACAGTTGAATAGCAATAAGAATAGTTGTATCTGTATGCCAACGGAACAATTTATCCCCCTGCAATTTTTCAATAAATGCTCGAATAGAATGAATCTCTTTTTCTCCGTCCTCGAGTAACGCTAGTAGCCCGATAGCTGGGTAATGCATCTGTTTTACTTTTACCTTTTCTTGCTTTAACAAATTCCATATATTTGTACATTTTGCAACTAATAGTTCTTCCCTGACATCCTTCTTTAGTGAAAGAATATGACTCAAAAATTGAAGATCATTCCCTTTACGCAAACCAGCTGTCGCTAGTTTCTGATAAAGACGTTCCACTCGGTCCATAAGTGTTTCTACATGCTCTGATTGTCCTGCTAATAAAACTGCGAGCGGATAATCATTTGTACTTGTAAGAAAGAGGTGATCCTTTTTCATGCGTTTATATACTTGCATCGAACGCTGAATGTGCGCGCCATGCTGTTCATTTTCTTCTGTTAAAAGCACAGCTGCTGCGAGATAAGTAAATATACTCCGGCTAAAGCCACCAGTGACCAATTGTTCATATAAATCTAAAAACTTCCGAAAAGCTTCCTTGTAATCTGTAAAGTGAATATCTAATGTTGCGGCCACTACAAAACGATGATAAGACTTTAAGTATGAAAACATCCCTACCTGATTCTTAATATAGCTACTAATTTCTAAAAAACGTCCGAGATCAAACAATTTATCACTACCTGCATACATAGCAGCAATCATCATTCCTGTTCGAGAATCACTCGTTTTCCATTTTAGTTCTCCCTTTAACTGTACATATGTATGTTTATATTGCTCCAACTTTTGCTCTAATGTAATCATAGTATTCACCCCTATTTCTAGTTCTTCTCTATTATTATACGTATATTCCATATTTAGGAATACTACAATTAATAATCACAACATAAAAAATTATAAAATTCTCTAATCCTTCAAGAAGTTATACAAAAAAGGTAGATAATAATTTATCTACCTTTTTTGTATATATTATTTAACATTACAACTGTATTGCTTGTTATATGCAATTAAGACTAAAGAGCTTTAATAATACGTTCCATCGCCTTCATTTGCCCAATATGATCAGCTTCATGATAAAGCATCATACCGTAAAGCTCCCCTACTGTTTCCAATCCTAGGAATGGCTCTGGCAGTTTATTTTCAAATGCTTCTGCTGGAATTTCGTTAATACGTTTTGCTTGTTCTTTTAATTGAGCCGTTAACACTTCTAACGATGGTCCTTCTGTCGTCCATTTAGATGGTCTTGATCCATATCCAAACATACCTGGATATTCAGTTGGCAATTGTTTAAATTCTCTTCCGAACATGAAAGTCTCTGCTGCTGTTAACACGTGACCGATATGCCAACGAATTGTATTGTTAAAACCCTCTGGCTGCGTATCCACAGTTTTATCATCTAACGTTTCCATAAATTTAAGTAACGCCCCGCGCGTTATTTCAAATTGTTTTAAACCCACTAGTCTATTCATTTTATCGTTCCCCTTCTTGATGTACAATTTATTATGAACTAAGAATGTTCAACTTATTAAAGTTTCACCTTGTTTAATCTATCAGAAACAAATAAGAAATACATCTAATATGCTTATTAAAAATAATAAAAAGGTTCACTCCTCGTAAATATAGAATTACTTACTATGTTAATAAAAGAGGAGTGTACTTGCATGTTACATATTTTAAAACAACAATATAATCTTATTAGCTCTACAAGAGAAACTCTATTTTCGTTTTTGGAAGAAATCCCAGTAGAAAAATTACATAGCACAGTTTCTAATTTCGGAAGCGGTAGCATTATAAAGACTCATATTCATGTAGCCGATTGCTATCGATACTGGCTTGGATCATTCGCATTCAAGCAAAAAAGAGCAGATTTTTCATTTGCTAGCGATTACGAAATTGAGCATGCAGATGTGGAAAAAGTTCGCGCTAGATTTAAGTTAGTAGATGAGACTGTACAACGTTTTTTAGATGAATACAATGACCGTTGGCTCGAAAATATAGCAAATGAAGTGAAATGGCAAAAAGAACCTTGGAGCACAACTCCGCTATGGCTTTTAACTCATACGGAGACGCATGAATTTCACCATAAAGGACAAATTGTATCTATGGCTCGTCACCTTGGATATACTCCTCCTGATACAGACCTTAGTTAATACAATGGTCCATGATTACCGAAAAAATTAGAATGAATACAAAACGAGCATGTTTTGAAATCCAATCAAAACATGCTCTTAAAATATTCTATCTTACAATCTCCATATCCTCATCAATACCAAATAGTCTCCGCATAATTATAAGCATCACTATTTGGTATTGCATGTTTCCCCTGTGCTTGCGCCTTTCTTGGATCTAAATCATATACCATTGGTGTATAGCATGATGTTTGCCCTTTATTTACAACACCATTTCCTCCAGCACTTCCGCAAGTGTATGCCTTTCCATCTGTTTTTCTAACAATCCTTGCATCAGCTTCATTATTATAAACTGCCAGGCGAGTTACAGTAACTTTTGCCCACGCTGTTTTACACGTCGTGCTAAATTTTAATTCTACATAAGAATTTGAATCAATCCACTTCTTTTCTTTCGTTACTGCGGATTGATCACAGCTGTTATAGTAAGGACTTTTCCCATCATATGAATGATCTTCTGCGTATACTTTATCGCTATTAGTCGTGCTAAACATACTAGTTACAATGAGTAAAGATAGCAATAAACATGCACTCGTCTTTTTTAAAAGTTTCATATCATTTCACTCCTTTCTTAATAACGTGCTGTTTTTCCGTAACCGTTATTAAACGTAACTGCTTCAGCATCTGCTGTGTATCCGAAATCAGCAGTTAAATCAAATACCATTCCTGTATAAGTGCTCGTTTGACCTGTTTTTATTGTGCCGTTCCCCTGATTAGAAGTAACTGATTTTTGGAATACACCATTTTTGTATTTATTCACAACAGCGTACGCGTACACTCCTCCCGAAACAGCTGGTGCTGGTTGATCTAAAACAAACTTAGCCCATGCTGCATGACATTTATTACTGTAACGTAAATACACTGTCCCTACTTTTTTACTACCTTCATATACAGCTGTAGATTTTGCATTAAATCCATCTGCATCACACGTCGTACTTCCCCCGTATACTTTCGTTGTTGCTGGATTTTTCCCGTCATAATAACTGCTTAAATCAGTAGCTGCAAATGTACTTCCTTGGAAACTAAATAATACCCCTACACTCGCTGCACTTAACACACATACTTTCATTAGCTTTTTAAACATTGTAAATCTCCTCCCTCAAAATAAGTACGTTTATCTATCCCCTATGTACGCCCCTCCTTTCATGCTGCCTAGAGGCATCTTACAGAAACGAATAAAAGTTGTAAATTCCCTTACGATTATTGGAATATACAAAGAAATTTACTTATCCTTTTAAGAAAAAAAATTGAGAAATACAAATTTGAAGACATCCTTTATTTCAAACATAAAAGAACCGATACTTGTTACATGCAAGCATCAGTTCTTTATACAAAATTGCCATTTTTTCTTTTTATAAAATAAATATTTCTCCACTTAATCCGTTGTAAAGAACTCCCTCGTTACATCAATAAATTGCTGCAGTGGCACTGTCATCCATTTGTCTTTATGCCAAGCGATTTGCGTATAAATCGGAGAGATTGTATTTTCTAAATGTAACTCTTTTATCGTCCCCTCTCGTATATCTTTTTCTACTACTATTGCTGGTAAAACGGCTATGCCTAAATCTGCAATAACACATTGTTTAATTGCTTCAACACTAACAAACTCAATTTTATTTGCTGGATATACATCTTCCCAGCGAAATAGCTCTTCAAATAAAGTCCGATACGAGCAGCCTAATTCTGTTAGTAACAGTGTTTCACTCTCTAAATCTTTTATAGAAGCAGTAGTCTGTTCAAGTAAACGATGTGTAGGAGCAGCTACTACTTTTAATTCTTCTTTCATAAACGGTTCCACATGTAAAACATCTTCTGTTTTACACTCATCCAAAATAAATGCAAGATCTACTTTTCCCTCCATCAATTGTTCCTTCGCATCTTTATTGGAATGTGCTGGTTTAAATATAAGTTTTATTTTTGGGAATTGTATTTTAAACCTCTTTAATATAGAAGGCAGTCTGTATGTACATTGACTTTCTTGTGCACCAATTATTAACGTACCTGCTATTTCTTCATCATCTTTCACAGCCATTTTCGCTTCGTTACTGAGTGCAATCATCTTGTCGGCATATAGTTGAAACTTCCTACCTGCTTCAGTTAAGAAAAGACGTTTTCCTAATCTTTCAAATAAAGGTGTACCAAGCTCAGCTTCTAACGTTTTAATTTGCGCTGTCACGCTCGATTGAGCAAAGTTTAATTTCTTCGCAGTTTGTGTAAAGTTCAAAGTATGTGCCGCTACTTTAAATGTAATTAACTGTTTTATTTCCATTTATCATCCCTCTTTTCAATCGATATTTCCGATTGATTCCATCGAAATAATCCTCTTTGTCTATTGATATTTGTATTGTATGATAAAGAACATCTATAAACAATATAAATGGAGGTATTCCATATGAAAGCACTTTGTTTCGAAACATTCGGAGACGCTAATGTTCTACACTATAAAGAAATACACGATCCAATCATAAGTCCAAATGAAATTCTTGTCCGCACGAAAGCAATCGGATTAAACTTCGCTGATATTTATAGACGCCGCGGCGATTATCATCTTGCTGGCAATCCGCCTTATGTATTAGGTTATGAAGGAGCTGGAATTGTTGAAAAAGTAGGAGCTGACGTTACTACTATCAACCTAGGAGACCGTATTGCATTTGCGGACGTCCCATTTGCAAATGCAGAACTAGTTGCCGTTCCATCTGAAAAAGTAATCCCACTACCAGATTCTATTTCTTTTGAAACAGCCGCTTCTGTCTTATTACAAGGATTAACTGCACATTATTTAACGCACGATAGCTATCAACTAAAACAAGGTGATATAGCTTTAGTACACGCTGCAGCTGGTGGCGTCGGTCAACTTCTTATTCAAATGATTAAACTACAGGGCGGAACAGTAATTGGTCTTACATCATCAAAAGAAAAAGCAAAGATAGCTACATTAGCTGGTGCCGATCACGTATTTTTATATACCGAAGCATGGCATATGAAAGTACTTGAAATGACTAATGGAACTGGAGTAAATGTTGTGTATGAATCAGTAGGTTCTACATTAGGGGAAAGTTTTAACGCTACTAAAATTGGCGGTACTGTCGTATTTTACGGAATGGCTGGTGGTAATCCTGCGCCAGTTGATCCGCGTATGCTTATGGATACTTCAAAAACTTTAACTGGTGGAGACCTTTGGAACGTGCTTACCACTTATGAAGAACGTAAAAAACGATCTACTCAATTATTCGATTGGATCGCAACTGGAAAATTAAACATTTCAAATCCTACTACATTCTCTTTACAAGACGGTGCTCTTGCTCATGAATTATTAGAGAGCCGTAAAAGCACAGGGAAGATTTTATTAATCCCATAATTCACAAAATGAAAAGGAAGCTAGATTTCTCTACCTTCCTTTTCTTATTTCTATTTGAGATTTAATTATATTTCCACACTTTCTTTCCCTTTTGCAACATAACTCATATCTCCAACCGACTCGACTGTATATGTTCCATCTTGGTATACAATCTTCGTCACACTAGCATTTTCCACCCCAAGTTTTGTTTTGCTACTGTCTAACATTTCTATTAAGGTAGTAATCAAAAGCCCATGAACGACAACTAAAACGTTACCGCCACCATTTCCAGCAGCTTCTTCACTAATTTTATCTATCTCAGCTTTTATGCGAGTAGAAAATAATTCCCAATCTTCCGCCTGTTTTGTAGGATCTGCTACTCTAATAAGATTAATCACTTCTTGAATAGAAAACTTCATAAGTTCTTCTGGTGATGCAACGCCTGCAGCTTTTCCAACCACATCCCACATATTCTCAAGTTTTTCACCTTCAAAAATACCGAAATTTAATTCTCGCAAATCTTTTCTTTGCTCAAGTTTTAATTTTGATTGCTCACTATATTTTAATACTAAATTAGCAGTTTCAATTGCGCGGCCGCTATCACTACTATATGCATTCATAAAATGAATATCTTTTAATCCTGTCCCTAAATTTGTGGCAACTTCAACACCTTTTTCTACTAATGGAGAATCAGCCCAACCTTGCGCGCGATGATTCGTATTTAATATTGTTTTACCGTGTCTTGTAACATATAACGTAACTGCATTCTCATTGCTATCTGTTTCTCGCTTATTCATTTCATTCTCTCCCTTTACGTTTCTATATCAATTTTACCACCTCAATTATTCATTGAGCAAAATATACGTCAGTAGATCCGCTTAATAAAAAAAGTTATCTTTCTGTATATCCATACAAAAAGATAGCATCTTTTATGATTACATTTCTTAACCGTTACTCCTACTCAGCAAAAGCACTCGAATATTGTACAATTCCTTTTACACCTCGAAGAGAATTTTCTGTTAATTCCATTATCATAAATACCTCTTCAGGCACTTCAAACGGTGCTTTTATATTCCACTCACTTGCTTTCTTAAAACCAAATTTCGGGTAGTACTCTGGATGTCCCAATACTACAACTGATCCGTATCCAAGTTCTTTCGCTTTTTCTAATGCAGCTACAATCAGTTTTCCACCAATTCCTTTTTTCTGATGACCCCTAGCAACTGAAACTGGTGCAAGCGCTAACGATTCTACAGAAGTTCCATCTTGTTCTATTGTAATTTTCGATAACATAATGTGACCAACTATATCTTCATCTACCGCAACAATTGATAACTCTGGAACAAACGCGTCACATTCTCTAATACGTTTTACAAGTTCATGTTCTGTTTTATCACTAAATTCTTCCTTTAAAAATGCTTCTTTTACGACTTCTTCTGTTTTTCTATAATCATTTTTTTGTTCTTGTCTAATCGTTACCATTTTAACTTATCCTCTATTCTTTCTTATTTCTTTTTGAATTTTACGCAGTGCTTTTTTCGATCCGCGCTCAATATCGTGTTGCATTTTTCTTTCTTTATAATCAACAAATAGTGTATTTAAATCGTATCCTTCTGGATATAACTCCTTCGCTGCTACTTCTAAAGTAATACGTTTTACATTTACTTCAACGAATTCACCGTTATAATATACAACAACGTTATAAAAATTATCTTTTTCCTTATAGATGATACCAAAATCATCATGATCCAATAAATTAACACGATCGCCGATTTTGTACTCATAATGAGATTCTCTTTTTTCTTGTACGAATTTCGGTTTTCTAATTTTACTTTCATTCACTTTTTCTAAAGCGTACTCTTTATTTCCCATGTACTCTTTCGCCCTTTTCAGTACATGTTCTTTTACGTTCATTTTATTCGCAATCCAAAGTGCATTACTTTCTCCTGATTTTCCGATAACTAATTTATAAAGCGGCTCTAACGTTTCACTATTAAACTGCATCGCTGCATTCATAAAGTCATCATGCATTTCTGAGAATCGTTTAATTTCTCCGTAATGCGTACTCGCAACGGTAATACATCCCGCAAAGTACAACTCTTCTAAAATAGAAATTGCAAGTGCTGCACCTTCATTTGGCTCTGTACCGCTCCCTATTTCATCAAATAAAAGTAACGTATTATTATTTGACATCCTCATAATCTCAGAAAGATTTTTCATATGAGATGAAAATGTACTTAGTGCGTTTTCGATACTTTGATTATCACCAATATCTACAAATACATTTTCAAAAATAGCGATTTCTGTCCCTTTATCTCCTGCAATATGAAGACCTGACATTGTAGCTAATGTTAACAATCCAATCGTTTTTAACACAATTGTCTTTCCGCCCGCATTCGGCCCTGTAATAATTAAACTACGATACTCTTGACCAATTTTAAAATTCAAGGGTACAACTTGCCCTGTTAAAAGCGGATGCTTACAATTCACTAAATGAATGTAGCCATGATCATTTAACTTCGGTTCTATTCCATCAATCGATTTACTAAACTTCGCTTTCGCAAATACCATATCATACTGACTAATTAGCTCCATGTTAATCTTTATACTATAAATATTTTCTAATACCATCCCTGATAAAGTCGCTAAAATTTGATATTCTTCAACCGCTTCTTCTGCTTTCAAACCTGCTAGTTCTGCATTCAATTTCGTAACCGTATGCGGTTCTATAAATACAGTAGAACCTTTTGCCGAGGCTTCAATAATACTTCCGGCAACTTGGTTTTTATAGGAAGATTTAATTGGAATCGTATAACGGTCATCCTTTTTACTAATAAAGAATTCCTGAATGAATTTCTTATTTGCACTACTATTTAAAAACTTCGTTAAACGTTCTTTTATTTTCCCATCTACAGAATCGATATTATTTCGAATTCGTTTTAACTCTTTACTTGCAGCTGCATCAATACTATTTCCTTTAATTGAAAAGTTAATTTCCTCTTCAATACTTTTATATTCAGTCATTGAATTTGCATAAGAAGCTAATACTGGTGCAAAAAATTCTTTATCTAACATAAACTTTTTAATCTTTCTACATCCACGTAAAAAGTCTGAAACACTCACTAATTCTTCTGGATCTAAAATCATACCTTTTTCTAATTTTTGAATTGTACTAGCAATATTAGAAATGCCGAAGAAAGGAACATGCCCTTCTGCATCTAATATAGCTCGTGCTTCTGTCGTTTCATTCAGCCGATTTCTCACTACTTTTATACTCGTACTTGGCTCTAATTTGTTTAATAATTCCTTACCTAATCCACTTACACAATAAGATTTCACTATATCCTTTAATTCGTTATATTGTAACTTTTCAAAAGTCATCGTATTCATTTTGTTTCTCCTCACTATGATTGATTTTTATCATAAATGAAGATACCTACTCATTAGATTCCAATGAGTCATATAAAATTCCATAATTATACAATAAAAACATATACAAAAAAGCTGCGGGGATACCGCAGCTTTTACATTTACAAGGCATGTGTAATAACGTATGAGGAAATAAGCCATAAAAAATAGATGGCAGTCCCTTATTACACGCTTTATAAAGTATTGTAGGTATCTTCATAGGTTTTGAAATAAATGCATGACAAAATTAGGGGTATGATGTACATAAAAATCCCCTGGTCTTATCCGATTTATTTCATTAAATTTTTCCTATTTAATACCTACCGCACTCACAAAAAGCACCTCTCATTAATTTATATTATAGTCATTGAAATCTAATTTATTGAAATCATCATACTATATGTTACGTGAGAAGTAAAGGTGTCATACTTTAGTAGTACGTAACTATAAATTTCAATATTGCTTAAATTAGGTCTATATTCGCTGAAGAGAAATTATAAGAAGCGCCTCCGCTATTGCGAATGTCATTTACTTCCCCAAATACATTTAATAATTATGACAAGCAATGATAGGAGGTTTACTATATGAATGAAGAGTATAGTATTTTACACGGACCTGCTCTGGAACCAAATTTAATCGGTCCCACACTACCATCAATTCCACCATTTACATTCCCCACCGGACCTACTGGAATCACAGGACCTACCGGCGCGACAGGTTTTACCGGAATTGGAATAACTGGTCCTACCGGGGTTACAGGTCCTACCGGAATCGGAATAACTGGTCCTACTGGGGTTACAGGTCCTACCGGAATCGGAATAACTGGTCCTACTGGGGTTACAGGTCCTACCGGAATCGGAATAACTGGTCCTACTGGCGCAACCGGTTTAGGGATTCTTCCCATATTTGGAACAATAACTTCTGAAGTAGGAATCGGTTTTTCAGCAGTAGTTAATACAAATATTAATTTTACCATTCCAGGACCTGCTAGTGGAACTACCCTAAATCCATTAAATAATTCTATTACAATTGATACCACTGGCGTGTACTCTGTATCCTTTTCAATTGTATTTGTAATACAAGCTATATCGTCTAGTATATTAAATCTTACAATAAACGATTCCATTCAATTCGCAATTGAAACGCGAGTTGGTGGTGCTTCTGGGGTGAGAGCTACATCCGCCAGAACTGATTTACTACCTTTAAATCAAGGGGATGTTCTTCGAGTACGAATAAGAGAAGCCACGGGTGACATTATATATTCCAATGCCTCTCTTGTTGTTATAAAGGTCGACTAGCTCTTTTATTACAATAAAGATTTATGAAAAATAAAGTGAAACTTTAATAAGCCCTCACCAATCGGGCTTCCCACAAATAGCGGGATAAATATGCACAATATAAAAAGAAGAGGAAAACTTATATTTCAGTCTACCTCTTCTTTTTCATCACCAAATTATTGTTGAACATATATGGAAACTGATCCTCCACTTACTTGGAACTGCCCCCATCCGTCCTTATTAATTGTTACAGTATTTGTTTGATTACCCGTAATATCGTACCATACTTCCCCTGCGTTATTCTTTCCAACATCCATCCACTTCGCCCCTCCTGGTCCATCAGAGATTAATGTTGCTAAACCAGAATTAGCATGTACACTATCACCTTCTCTTGTCCAGCCAATCACATCCGGATGATCAAAATAATCACGCTGCGTACCATATGCAAAGTTTTTTCGTGCCGTCAAAATCGGATCAATTTTGTCCTTTAACGCTGGAATTTCATAGTTACTATTTCCTTTTGTACCATAGTAATCACCATAGAAAACAGAAGGATACCCCTCTGCACGCGTTAAAATAAATGCATATGCCAGCGGTTTGAACCAAGGGCTCACTACAGATTCCAATGACTGACCAGGCTGTGAATCATGATTTTCAACTAGAGTAACCGCAAGTGTAGGATGATTCGCAACTACCGTTCCTTTTAAAATATTTCTCATATCATAATTTCCATTTCCTGTTGAAGCATAATGAAAATTATAATGAAGTGGTGCATCGAACACAGATTGATTATAATTAACCTTCGCTAAATAATTATTTAAAGTCTGGATATCATTTTGCCAATATTCAGCTACTGTAAACATTTCTTTCCCTGTTTGCTGTCTAACATGATTTACCCAATCGCGCAAATATTCATGATCAATATGTTTAACAGCATCTAAACGAAAACCATCTAAATTTAATTCATTCGCATACCACGTTCCCCATTTTTTCATTTCATTCGCAACATCTGGATGATCAAAATCAAGATCCGCATACATCAAATAATCATAATTCCCATTCTCGCTAGACACTTCCCAGTCCCATGCTTTACTTATGCCCCTAAATTTATAAATTCGGTTTAATTTCCTTCCTTCATCCCAATCCGTTCCGTCAAAATGATACCATTTCCATTTGAAATTAGAATAAGAATCTCCACGTCCTGGAAAGTTAAATCCCGTCCACGCACTAATTTCATAATCACCTGATACTTCAACATTTCGATTGCTCGGGTCTACCTCAACTGCTGTTACAGTTTCTGTATAATCAGCCCCACCTTTATGATTCATAACTACATCACCGTATACATCGATGTTTTTCTTATGTAAAGCGTCAATTGCAGATTTCAATTGTGATTTCGTCCCATATTTCGTCCGCACTGTGCCCTTTTGATTGAATTCCCCCAGATCATATAAATCATATGCTCCATATCCTACGTCATTTTGCGTAGTTCCTTTATATGCAGGTGGTATCCAAACAGATGTAATTCCTTTTTCCGCTAAATTTTCAACATCAGTACGCAAACGATTCCAATGATTCCCATCATTCGGAGCATACCACTCAAAATATTGCATTAACGTTCCATTGTTAACTGTGTCTGCATATGCCTTACTCCCCTCATATATACTAGGTAAAAACATAACAACTGACAATCCGACTATTGTTATTCTTTTAAACATCTGTACACCATCCCCTTCCAAGAAAGCGTTTGCATAGTTTATCAGAATTATTATAATATTCGTCCCACCGTTAGTAAAGTAGCAATCTCTCACTCTCCCATATTATTTTTAATCTAATTTCAAATATTCAACGTAGTTTTCATTTCACATCCTATTCAAGATTGTTTACAATTTACCTATAAAAGCATAACGGAGGGATTTCGATGACAGACTTTCAAAAACAATTTTTCGCACGATTACATATAGAAGAAAAAGACACAGTTTCATTTGAAGATTTATCTAACATTATGTACGCAATGGCACAAACTGTTCCTTTTGAAAACTTAAATATTCTCGAAAAGAATTTTAAAGAAATATCAAAAGAAAATTTGAAAGAGAAAATTTTAGTAAATAACCGTGGCGGTCTTTGTTATGAACTCAATCCTACTATGTATTACTTCCTGAAAGATTCTGGATTCGATGTTCATCTCGTTTCAGGAACAGTTTATAACGCTGCAAACTCCATATGGGCTGTTGATTCTGGCCATATCGCAACCGTTTTAACACATCATAATGAACTTTATTTAATTGAAGTAGGATTCGGATCATACTTACCTCTTGCCCCTGTCCCTTTCTCAGGTGAAGTCATTCACTCTGCTACAGGAGATTATCGTATTCGTAAAGAAATGACCGAAAAGGGAAACTACATTTTAGAGATGCGGAAAAACAATGAGTTCTTGGATCAATCTGCTGCTGATGATTGGACGTTAGGCTATGCATTTTATATAGAAGAAGTGGATGAAGAAAAAGCAAATACAGCACAAAAAATTATCGTTGAACATGAAGGATCACCCTTTAACAAAGTACCTCTTATTGTAAAACTAACTGAAGATGGGCATGCCTCTTTAACGAAAGATAGCCTTACAGTAGCGAAAAATGGTAAAAAAACGAAAGAAACCGTTACAGACATGCAATATACAAACCTTTTACATTCAAAATTCGGAATTACACTATAAGTATGTAAGCCTTGTTATTTTAGCAAGGCTTTTCAATTTTCAGCAGGGATTTTTTGCAATTTGTTGTATTTCATAGTTATATAGAAATATAACTACATGTTTAGAAAGGAAATGATTATGACAGAACTTAAAGATCGATTACAAGTAGCTGATATAGAAAAATGGGATTTAACAGACATTTACCATACAATTGAAGATTGGGAAAGTGATTTTCATAAAATTGAAGTATTAACGAAGGAATTACACGAGTTTAATGGCAATATTCACGATGGCAATAGTTTATTAGCTTATTTAACGAAGAGTGAAGAAATTTCTAGCATAATATCTTTAATGTTCGCTTATGCACGATTACAATCTGACCTTGATACACGCGATACTGACGCACAATCTCTTGTCGATAAAGTATCACAATTACACGTGAAAGTAAGTGCAGCTAAATCTTTCTTTTCCCCCTTCTTACTTAGCATAGACGAAAGCACATTACATTCTTACATAGAAGAAACAGAAGGCTTACAATATTATAAAGAAGACTTATTTGAATTATATCGTTATAAAAAACACGTATTGAATAAGGACCAAGAAGCAATTTTATCACAGATGGGTGAAGCTCTTTCTTCTCCACAGCACACATTTGGTATGTTAAACAATGCAGATATATTATTTGGTGAAGTGACGACTGACGATGGAGAAAAAGTGAACTTAACACGCGGAATGTATGCAAAGTTAATAGAAGATACGAATCGTGAAAAGCGTAAAGAAGCTTATAAAGCATATTACAAACCATATGTTCAGTTAAAGAATTCCATCGCATCTACTTTATCCGCTGCTATTAAAAATAATGTTACTGTTTCGAAGCTAAGAAACTATCCATCAGCGCTAGAGAAATCATTATTTGGCGATATGGTTCCGAAAGAAGTATATGAAAACCTAATTGATACAACGAAAAAAAACATTCAAACATTACATACATACAATGAAATTCGAAAAGAAAAATTAAACGTAGATGAACTAAGACAATACGACTTAGGCGTCGATTTAGTAGAAGGTGCAAAACAAGACATTCCATATAGTGAAGCATTTGACATTATGATTGCATCACTAGCTCCTTTAGGAGAAGAATATATTGAAACATTAAAAAGTTTTAAAGATAAAAGATATATAGACGTAAGGGAAACACCAGGAAAACGTTCTGGTGCTTATAACTTTGGTGTATATGGTGTTCACCCTTTCATTCTTTTAAATCATCACGATGATTTAAACAGCCTGTTCACTCTTACTCATGAATGCGGACACGGTATGCATACGCACTATTCACATGGATACCAACCAAGAATTTCTGCACATTATTCTATCTTTGTCGCAGAAGTCGCTTCAACAGTAAATGAAGTGTTATTAATTCACTATTTATTAAAAGAAGCAAAAGAAACGAACGTACGTAACCATTTAGTTAACCATTTTATTGAGAAATTTAAAGGTACTTTCTTTACACAAATTATGTTTGCAGAATTTGAAAAAATCACACATGAAATGGCTGAACAAGGTAAACCATTAAATGCACAAGTATTCAGTGAAATTTATGAAAAGCTATTTAAAGAATATAACGGTGATTCACTTGTATTTGATGAAGAAGTAAAATACGGATGGGCTAGAATCCCTCATTTCTATCGCCAGTTTTACGTATACAAATATGCAACTGGATTCGCATCTGCCATTCAAATCGCTGATAAACTATTAAGCGGTGATCCGAATGCTCAGAAAAATTATATTGAATTCCTTAAAGGTGGAAGTTCTGACTATCCACTAAACTTATTGAAAAAAGCTGGCGTCGATTTAACAACGCCAGAACCGATTGAAAGTGCATTGAAACAATTCACTCAACTTGTTGAGGAGTTTTCAACATTATAAAAAGCATGCAGAGTATATGCTCTGCATGCTTTTTATTTGAATTACTCTATTCTATATGCTGCTGCGTCACACAATGAATCATACCACCGTATGCATACAATTCGTTAACATATATACCGACAATTCTTCTCCCTGGAAATTGACCTTCAATGATTTGAAGCCCTAATTTATCATGTTCATCACCGTATATAGGTACCAATACAACTTCATTACCAATGTAAAAATTTAAGTACGATCCTTTACAATCTGCTTCTTTTACCAATTTTCTTGTTACTGGTACTGGAATGAGCTGAAATGGCTTGCCATCTATATTTCTTGCTTGTCGCAATTCTTGATAATGCTTTTCGTACGCCTCCAAAAGATATGACTCTCCTTCACCGAAAGGATCATATTCATACAATATCGTATTTTCATTTACAAACCGTGCTGCGCCATCAATATGATAATCCGTATCTTCATCATAATTATCTTCTCCACGTATACCAGTTATCCATATAAAATTTGTTACTCCTAAATATTTCGTTAACTCCATTTCAATTTCTTTCTGACTTAGTGTAGGATTTCGATTTTCATTTATAATAGACGTTTCCGCCGCCATTAAGGTCCCGTTTCCGTTTGTCTCAATTCCCCCGCCCTCTAGACAGACACTAGATTCAACTTTTGGAATGCGATACATTTCACTTATTTTATTCGGAATATTAGCGTCGTTTTCGTACGGATATTTATTTCCCCAACCATTAAATATCCAGTGCGTTAGATAGCGGTTCCCTTCTTTATCTTTTACAAAGATTGGTCCGTTATCTCTTATCCAAATATCATCAGTTTCTTGAATTAAGAAATCAATTTTATTCATATTCACGTTAGCTTCCATTAACTTCGATTGGACATGTATTTTTTCTTCTTCATCACATACAACAATATGGACATTTTCTCCATAGTGAAGCTCCTTTGCCATCGATATCCAAATATCATCTAACTTAGCTCTGTAACCTTCACCCCTATGTGTTTTATCATGTGGCCATTGGAGCCATGTACCTTCATGTTTCTCCCATTCCGCAGGCATATAATACAAACTATTTTCTATATTTCTCATACGTGTTCACCCCTTATATGAATGTATGTCCAGTCTATACTTTGACATCGTGTTAAGGTCAACAGGAATATATTCATTTACTTGTAGCAACTTTATAAGGTGACTCTTTATTTCTCCTTGTGATACACTACTTCTCCTTGTAAAACCGTCACTAAAACTTTCGCATTCGGAATCTTATCGGCACTCATTTTAGTAATATCTTCATTTAGTAATACCATATCAGCTGATTTGCCTACTTCAATCGAACCTGTAATGTTATCAAGACCTAGCGCTTTAGCTGGCTTAATTGTATAGGCATCAATAGCTGCGTATACATCAGACAAGCCCTTTTCATCAATGCTTAATGCATTTGAAATCGTCACAAGTGGATTCAGTTCGTTTACATCCCAATCACTACTAAGTGATACATTCGCACCGGTTTTCCAAATTCGCCCTAACGGCATAATTCGTTTCATTTGCTGATTTGTAAAATACGTACTTGCCCAGCTTTGTTTTGGATCTTCCGCAAAATCATGACCTACTTGAAAATCAGCGCTAATACCTAACTTAGCAAAACGATCTATATCACTATCTTCTACCATTTCCACATGCGTAAGTGTATAAGGCTGGTTTGCACCTTCTTTTTTCGCTGCTTCAATCGCATTTAAACTCTCTCTTACCCCAGCATCTCCAATTGTATGAATAAGTGCACCGTAACCAATTTTATTTAATTCGGTTAACCACCATTTCATTTTTTCTTCTGGAATATAATTCAACCCATACGGAGTTCCTGTAAACCATTCAAATTTATATTTTTCTAGTGTTTTAGCAGTGCTATTAATACTAATTCCATCACTATACATTTTCACTTGATTAATAAGCATACGGGATGACACATCATCACGCTTAATTTTTTTGAAATACTCCATTTGTTCTGCTTCGTTTAAATTTGGATATACCCATGGTCGAAGTACTACGCGTGACGTTAGCTTTTTTTCGTCATTTACTTTATTCCAAACGTCTAACCAGCCTCGCTTCCAATAAAGACGTCCATCACCAACTGTAGTAATACCATTCTTTGCAACCTCATCTAAACCGTCTAATAAACCTTCATAATTTTTTTCAAACAGATTTGGTTGAGAATTCCATGCTTTTTCCATCACGATATCTCCTGCTGTATCATAAAGAATACCAAACGGTTCTCCTGTCTCGGAATCCCGAATAATCCTTCCACCTTGTGGATCTTTTGTATCTTTATTTATTCCAGCTAACTCGAGTGCCTTTGAATTAACCCATACAGAATGGGAGGTTCTTTCCATAATTAATACTGGATTATTAGGAAATAACTCATCAAGAACTTGTAATGGGGTTTGTTGCTCTGATTTTTCGTCCATATCTTTTAACAACGCTTCCAAACTGAACCCCGTTCCACTTATCCATTCGCCATCTTTCACACCTTTTTTACAAGCCTTTAAATACGAGCGTTGTTTTTGCAGAGAAGCATCTGGTGAGACACTACAATTTCCTGCTGCTGGTGATTTTGCTTCAAATATATGATTATGATTGTCCACAAAACCAGGAAGGATAAAACGTCCTTGTAAATCCACCACTTTCGTATCTTCATTTATAAATTCCTCTACATCCTTGTTTGAACCAACAAATATAATTTTCCCCTCTTTAACGGCTACAGCCTCTACGATGTCTTGCTTTTCATTTGAAGTATAGATTGTACCATTTTTAAACACTACATTTTTAGGTAACTGACTTGGTAGTACAGCGCTACCACTCTCACCTTCTCCTACTCCAGCAGTACATGCGGAAATCCATACCATACTTAGAACGAGACAAATAATCATGATTGTTCTTCTCATATTCTCTCTCCTTTTTATTATGATAAATTGCTTTCATACATAGAATAAGGATTGACATAATGTTAATGTCAATCCTTATTCTCATTCTATTTTCGTAACTAAAAAACAAATTTGTGTCACATACTCTTCTGCTAAACAATCACATTCAGGTCCCTTTATATAAACCTCATATGGCGAATTAATTATCACATACCCATTTCTTTCAATCCATTCTTCTAACGCTATATAAGCGTAACCTATATAGTCGTAACTTCCATAATGCATAGTAGTAACGATATGATGTGGACTTAGTTGTTTCATTTCATACTCTTGTGCTACGTCTTCATCATTCCCCTGCATAACCGGGATTCTTAATTCAATATCACTGTTACTTGGAATATATTCTTCATCATAAAAGACTGCAGATGGTGAACCGACTATTTGAAAATTATTTTTTTGTACCTCTTCATATAAGTCATAAAAATAATCATCCATATCATCTATATCTATTTTTACTCTTTGAGTAATTATCGTTACTTCATTCCTCATTCCCATTAATATATCGTAATTTCTATGACGAGCAATATTTAGACTACTATTCACCTTTACCATTTCATTCATTTCTGAAATAACCTGTAAATTTTGCTTCACTTCATGAGACAACTCGATAATTTGTGATTGTATATGTTGAACAAACGAATCTTGATCTGATGACTGCAAAACAATTTTAATTTTTGGAAGAGGAAATTTATACTCCCTTAACTTTTTGATTTTCAACGCTACTTCCAGCTGCTCTTGTTCATAATATCTATACCCATTAACCGGATTCACATATGCCGGTTTTAATATCTCCTCTTTGTCATAATGTCTTAACATCCGCGTACTCATTTTACAAATCCGAGAAAACTCAGCGATGGTATACATATCAATACTCCTTGAATAGATTTTCTTTTCATTACTTATTTATTAAAACCAATCAAAAATCTTCTTCATTGAAAAATCTTCATTCTGATTTTTTAATCTTCTCATTTTTGAAGGTAACAAATGGCTTGGACAATACCACGTTAAACAATTCATTGCGCCTCCCATTGTTGATATTTCTCCTACATGAATTTGAATAACTTGCTTCTCCGTATACTGTTGAATATATCGTAAAACTTCCTCATCTTTAGCTAATCCAAACTTAGGAACATAAAGAGCATCACATGATTCTAACATATTTATATACAACCCTTTTGCTGATGCTATCTCTTGATCATATTGTCCTTTCTCTGTATATGATGAAGGAACAACTATAAATTCAGCTTCTGGCATTTGTTCTTGAATAATCTCTTGAACACTATATCTAAATTCATGATCCCCTAAAAAATCACTAATAAACATTGTATGTTCATCAATAAATTTAACCATTCCGTCTGCGTGTGCTAGTACATCCCCTTCTTCAGCAGGAATAATAATAACTCGGCTCACATCTAAATCCCATTCTAACTGCTCAATAATTTCCTCTTCTGTCCAATCATCGTTATCATCAAATATACGTTCTGTTAATATTACGGTATCTTTTTTATTCCAAATAAGATTACCACCATCTAATATTAATGGGGATTTCACATATTCAAAGTCATTCTTTTTCAACCATTTATTAAACTGTTGATCTAAATATCGCCCTTGATCATCTGGCAAATAATTTGGTCGATATTTAAATTTAACTAGATGATTTGTGACAACCGGTGCAACATCTCTTAGCCAAATATCATCATACTCAAAACAGCTCGTATGAAAGTCTTGTTCTTCAACAGATAAAGATATAAGTTGATCCGCAATTGATTTCTTTTCATTTAAACATTCATTAAAGTAAATCAAGTCTTCATAAAATGGTTGATAATATTCATTCGATTCGTCTGGTATTGCAGTAAAAATAATCCCATTATGTTTTTGTTCCATATTATTTACCTCGCTTTTTAATAGTAGTTACATAACTGATTTCACAAAGCCAACTATTCCTCAATTCATTTCTCTTTTCATTACAACTCATGAACCGCGTATATTTCATGAATGGATTATAGCATGGAGAAATATTATATATTTATATAAAAAATATAAAGCTGACGTTAAGTCTTAAATTGACTCTTGACAAGTTTTTTAAATAACCTATTTTAAAACAACAATAAATGATTAAATGATTTTTGTATCAAGATTCAAACCCATTACTTCTAATAGATCGTTTTGATTATATAAATTCACTAAATGCGCTTCTACTCCTATACAAATTCCTTCTAGCGGAAGATCATTTGGATCCTGACCAAAGGGATCTTCAATTTCAACCCCTATTGCTTCAATACCTATGAATGCAAAACTTATAAACGTAGTCGCAAGTACTGTAAACCATCCGAGACTATCAACAAGACCAATTGGTAAAGTCGCACAAAATATAATCAATAAAATTTTTATATGAGCAAAATATGCAAAAGGAATAGGTGTTGTTTTGATACGATCACATCCACCCACAGATGTAAGTAACGTATTCAAATCCATTTCCATACTAATTATCGCATTTGGATGAATTTGCCCCGTTTTCAAACCTTTTGATAGTATAGTTTTCAACATAAAAACTATACTAATCGGTAAATGATTGGACTCAACCAAAAGTGCTTTTTCCTTCTCAGAACAGACAGCGAGCAATGATTTCACTTCAGATAAATCTTTTTCCTCTCTCAAGTGTCCTTTCGCTAACTTTGGAAATGCAATTAATAGATGTAAAAATTTTATTTTTTCCTGCTCCATACTCTTCCCTTTAGAATCCCAATGACACAAAAAACTAATTGCTAAATTTCTAGTACAAGCACCAATCGCGCCAAACAGCTTTCTACCTTCCCAGTACCGATCATAGGCAGTATTCGTACGAAACACTAATAGTAATCCTAAAGCTCCTCCGACGATTACCCAAGGAGTCTGATTTATATTTATTTCTGTATAGTAATAATTAATCACAGCTACTATCGTTGAAATACACGTATATAATACGATTTGTGGGAAAATATCTCTTATAATTGTCCCTTTTAATGTAAATATTTGATGTAAACTATTTTGATTATTGTAATGAACCATATTTACAAAAACCTCTTTCTCTATTAACCTTTTATTCTTTTAAATCATGAAAGTATACAATTAAATAATAGAATCATAAACCCTATCATTATGAGGCTGGTTAAGATTATTTCTTTCAATACCGTTACTCCTTTTTTGCAAAAAGATAAAATATCTTATTTAATTCAACAACAAATGTTTACTATTCTAAATCCCGACGCATCATTTTAGAATTCGCAATGAACAATGCACTAATTAATACAAAGATTGCACAGGCATATAACAATAAATCTAACGGACTATCGTGATCTATAATGATGAGACGCACAATAGCTGTTATACCTATATATATAAAATATCGTAATGGAAAATGAAAATTCATTTGAAAATACTTTATAATCATTACGATGAACTCGAAGTACAGAAAGAATACGACGATACTATCAATTAAATGATAACTAGATTCATTACCATCCAATTTCAGTTCTTGTATAAACTGAATGACTTCTTTCATAAGAAACACACTTAGAACAACCCCTAAGCAAATTAAAGCTACATTTAAAATGTACTGTAAAACGATAGGGAAATACGAAAACACTATTTTAAAATTCTTTAACACAAACATTTTTCTCCTTTACCATATAAAACGAAAAGCGAATATACACTACAATTCATTTATCATTATATTTAAATTTATTTTTATAAATAATAAGGAATGACAAAATAGGTAATAAGATTCCACCTATTTTGTCTATATAGCAGCACAACGAAATTACAATTAATTACTTCAATGCAATTGGTTGTTGTTGTGTCACACAATGTATCATACCGCCGTTTTTATACAACTCCCTCACATCAATACCGACTACTTTACGATCTGGGTATAACTTCTGAATCGTATCGTTTGCGATTTTATCATTCGGATCATTATAATTAGGCACTAATACAACTGTATTCCCAATATAATAATTGATATACGATCCCTTATAATCGAGAGTTTTTCCATTCTCTAAAGCAACCTTTTCTTTACTAAGCGGCAAGTATTCATACTTATATTTCTGTCCTGAAGCATTTTTGGCATCTAACAATGTATCCATATCTTTATTAGATAAACCCCATTCAGCTAGGTCATCTTCTTTCATCGTTACAATAGTAGATTTATTATGGAATTTAGCAAATCCATCAATATGAAAGTCCGTAATATCTAAATTAGGTACTCCGTCTAACCAAATAAAGTTTGATACCCCAAGGTCACTTATATATTTTTCAATTTCCTTTTCTGATAAATCAGGATTTCTATTTTTATTCGTTACTGCACTTCGAGTTAATAAAGCAGTCCCATTGCTGTCTAATTCAATTGCGCCGCCTTCAAGGACAAATTTCCCCCAATCAACTCTTTCAATTCCTGATTGTTTACTAACATTCTTACGTATTTGAGCATCATTTTTATAAGGTGTTTTCTTCCCCCAACCATTAAATGCTGGATCTAATATTTTGAGATTTTTATTGCTGTCATAAACAAAAATTGGTCCACTGTCCCTTGCCCATACATCATCAGTAGGCGCGATAAAGAAATCAATCTTCTCCATATTTAACCCTTCATCTGTTAAAAGGTTATTGATTCTTTCTTTTTCTTCCTGGTCATATGCAACAATGTGGACTTTCTCACCCTCAGTTAAAGCACTTGCCATCTTAACCCAAATAGGTTCAACTTCCTTCTTATACTCTTCACCATATGTATATTCATGTGGCCATTGCAGCCATGTACCTTCATGTTTATCTTTTTCATCTGGCATCGTATATTTCCCAGCATTTTTCTGTACCTCTACTTTTTCCCCTTCTTTCCCTTTAACATTTTCATTGTTACCCTCAAAAGAGCATCCACTAATAATTGTTGTAGATAATGTAGCTATTAAACAAAACTTTATTGCTTTTTTCATTTTTTCAACCTCCTGTTCTTGTCTCCAATAATATAAAGCTTCACATAGTGTGAAGCTCAAGCTTTTTTATCAATGTAAAAATTACCAATTGTTCTTTGCATTACTTAGCATTTAACTACCTATTTAGATTTATTCATATGCCAATCACCTTTCTTACCTATTTATCCCGCTATTTATGGGCAGTAAGACCCTCACCTCAAAATTCAGCGCAAGCAAAAAAGTTAGGTGGGGGCCCTGCTGCCCGTAAAAGCCCGATTGATGAGGGCTTCTACTCAGTGGGGGATGAACAAAGCCCCTCCACTGAATAAAGTTTCACTTTATTCAGTAAGTAAAACTTTACAAAATAAAAAAATCGGTATTGATAATTACATATCAATACCGATTTTTTATAATTATTTTCCTTCTATTAAATCATTCGCCATTTTCCTGAATTCTTGATTAAATGCGTCATTCATACCATTTTGGACGTTAGAAAATAATATGACAAACGTTCGTTTATCCCAGTTAAAATTATTAAAAGTGTTCCAACCAGCTAATACACCGTGGTTATGATAATAATCTGGGTAAATATAGAAACTAAATCCATATTTTCTTGCAGGTGATGCAGAAAACATATCTGATACACTTTGTTTAGAAAGTAGTTTACCATCCATAATAGCTTCATCTAACTTTTTCATATCTTCAACAGTCGTATACATTTCACCACAACCATACAGCCAGTTCATTTTTAAGCGCGGCGTGGCTATTAACTTATTATCTTTTTTCGTATACCCTTCTGCTAAGAAAATATCTTCTGGAAGTGTTGCGCCCATTCCAGATTCATTCATTTCAACGGGAGTCAAAATATTTTCTTTCACATATTCAGCAAGTGGTTTATTCGATATTTTTTCTACAATATATGCAAGCACCATATAATTATAATCTGTATATTTCCATCCTGTCCCTGCTGGAAATTGTAACGTTTGTGCCCCAATCCACGTTACTAATTTTAACCGTGATGCTGCGTCAACACTACCTTGTCCCTGTTCTGGTAATCCAGACGTATGTGTTAACAAGTTTCGTAACGTAATATTTTTATCTGCTGGAAACGATGGGATATATTTATTTACATTGTCTTCAATGTTCAACTTCCCTTTTTCTTTTAGTTGCATAATAGATATTGCAACAACTGTTTTCGTAATAGAACCAATGCGATATTTCGTTCTTGGCGTTGTTAATACTTGATCTTTCACATTCGCATAACCGTAGCCTTTTCGTAAAATCACATGACCTTTACTTGCTACAAGAACACTTCCATTAAATCCTTTATCTTTTAAGTACTGATCTAGTTTTCCAGCTGCAATTTCATAACGCTTTTTCTCATTCGCATCAATTTCCTGCTTAACATCTTTTTGCTTACTATTTACATTAGAAAATGCCTTTGCATCATATTTTTTTCCTTTATTTGCATGTATTAGTGTAACAATACTTCCACAAAAAACTGCAAAAATAAAGAAAACGATTAACCATTTCTTTAACATACTAGGAACCCTCTTTTATCTAGTTTCACTTAACGTACATCCATTCTATTTTATATCTTTTAATTATCAAGTATATTATAATATTATTTAATATTCACTCTGTTAAAACTAGATTCCTTTTTCTCATTTTCAATTTTGACTACTCTCTATTGTATTTCTTTCTTGCAAAATTTCCAACATACAATCGGATGCATTACACTATAATTTCAAATTCTTTTGTAACATTTGTTACATACTAAAAAGAATGGAGATGTAATATGAAAAACACCGATAAACGCAATCGTTTAGATGATAAGATGTTTCATTATCGGATAACAAAAAACAACATGGTATTAATTGAATATTACGGAAAACTGATTATGGTATTAAAAGGAAAAGATGCTGAAAAATTTTCAAATAAAATAAATCATGCAAATAACGATAAAGAAAAACAGCTAATTATGGCTAAAATTACAGGTAATTTCAAAAGAGGTAATGAACGAAATTGAAAACGAATCTCATTTATATTTTGATTATACAACAAATAAAAAAAGAAATGTCGCTCATTCAACATTTCTTTAGACTTTCTTCATAAAAAATTTACATTGCTAACATTCCTTCATTTTCTATCCTTCCTATATAAGCTAACCGCTGAAATAGTTAGTAATACAACTATGCATAACCACGCATACGTATATCCCTTCTTATCTACAATATAACCAAATAAAGCAGGCGCAGCAATAATGGCAATTTGATTTAATGTAAGTGCAAAACTCACTGTCATCCCTACCGATTCTTCACTTGCTGATTCCGCAACTTCAGTTATGAAAAGGCTAAACCATCCAATTGCAAAGAACCCTAACAATGCACTTACACCATACAATACATTCGTTATTGTATGTATGCTCATTACTAATATTAGAATGAAGAAAATAGAAATACAAACAGTTATAAATAAGAGGTTACGCCTATTCCCCTTATAAAATAAATCACTAGTAGCTGCTAATATAACCCTACCAACCATTCCAGAAAAGAACATAACGGAAAATACTTTTCCAGCTAAAATTGGCGTGATTGATTGTTCCAATACTAAAAATTTTATAAAGTGCGCAACTAACACCATTTGCAATGAAATCATACAAATGCCAGTTATATAAATTGCATATAACTCTTTTTTACACATCACTTCTTTTAACTGCATCCAAAAAGAAAGTTTACTACGTGCTTGTTTAACTTTCTCTTGAATATATGGTTCCTTATAAAATATAAAAAATAAAAACCCTCCAATTATACAAATACATGCAATACTATTTACCGCATAGGCCATATTATATTTTATTGTAAGAAACGGGATCAATACTCCCGCTAATGTACCACCAATCGGTATACCGGCTTGTCTAATCCCCATCGCTAACCCGCGATTTTCTTTTGAGAACCACTTCATTATCACCTTACTTCCTCCTGGCTGCGAAACACTATAAAACGTTCCTACTAATAAAAGTACAAAGAGTAACCCATTAAATCCATTGACCATATTAGTCAGTAAAAACGAACCTCCTAGTAAAAATGAACTTATCGAAATTAACAACTTTTCATTGTATTGATCAAGTAGCCGCCCGACAAAAAGCATACAAAATAGCGGTCCTATATTTACAACACTTACTAACAATCCAATCTCCGTATTCGTAAGTGCATATTCTTCTTTCCAAAATAAAGCAAACGCTCCAACACCATACGTTATAAGTGTCGCTGTTGTTTGAGCAACCGTCGCAAAAATTAACATAACCCACTTATAAGTACTATTTACCCTTTCTTCCATTAACACAATAATCCCTCCATCCCCTTCCATTGTATGAAAGTTCTGATATCATATAAAATAAAGATTTATCATGTAATTCATCAAAAAAAATGATACCTTTTCTGGAGGGATGATACTTGGATATAAAAGATTTAACTGTATTTTACGAAGTTGCGAAAGAAAAAAACATATCTCACGCAGCTAAAAATTTAAACTATGTACAGTCTGGCGTAACAATGCGTATGAAACAACTAGAAAACGAATTAGGTGTGCCTTTATTTTACCGAAACGGAAAAGGTGTAACTTTAACTTCTAATGGTGAGATTTTATTAACATACGCCAAACAAATTATCTACTTAATGGATCAATCTGTTAAAGCAGTTCAAAGTAATGGGATCGAACCAAGAGGCACTTTAAAAATTGGATGTACAGAATCTACAACCGCTGTAAGACTTCCATCTATATTAACGGCCTATTATGAGAAATACTCAAAAGTCGAATTGATTTTAGAATCAAATACGACGGAACAATTGATTAGGCTTGTACTAGAACGAAAACTGGACGGAGCGTTTATAGCTGGCTCTACTCAGCATGCTGAACTTCATACAAATATATTTCGTGAAGAAGAATTAGTTCTCATTAGCAAAAAGCCTTTATCTTCCTTTAAAGACATAGGAGACATGAATTTACTTGCATTTAGTCATGGGTGCTATTATAGAAATTTATTAGAAGATTGGCTTCAAGAAGAAGGAATTTCACCTAAGCGAGTATTAGAGTTTGGAACAATTGAAGCGATTCTCGCATGTGTAAAATCAGGTATAGGCATAGCAATTATGATGAAGTCTATTTTAAGTGGTCATAAACATGACATATCATTCAATCCTTTACCAAATAGCTTCAAAAAAGTTCCTACTACTTTTATTACTAGAAAAGATATATATCACTCTGCTGCATTACAAAAATTTATGGAGATGACTCGCAATGCGTGAAAAGAAAATAAGTGGTATGAAACGAAAAACAAACACTATGATAAAGCGAATTGAGGAACATACAAAAACGTTCCCTTCTACTTTCTATAACGATGAATATTGGAATATGCTATTGCCAGTTTCGCAAGCTTTTATTGACTCTCGTAAAACACCTAGAAAAGTAAAACGGTTATGTATTCAAACCTTATTAAATCAAGCAAATCATTTAATAAATATGAAACCGAGCGATACACATACATATCGAGTTGTTGTTTTGATTTCTATAAATAATTTGTGGGATTCGCAAATCATTATATTTAAAAATGAGGACTACTTTCATAATTTCTTTAATAGAGATAGTGAATTTCAAAAATGGATTCTTCTTTCAAATGAAATTGATTTTTGGGAGACACGGGAAATGTCAGTTTGTCATTCCTTCAAAACGCTTCACTTTCAAGAAATTATTTATGATGCAGATGAATGCTATGAAAAAGAGATTCTGTTTATTGGAGAGTTAGATTAAAAAGGGTATACCTAAAACACTGGTATACCCTTTTCCACTTATTTTTCCTTCAATACACTATGTAATCGATCCGGATAATTTGTAAACATTCCTGTAGCACCCCATTTGATTAACAGTCTCATATCTGGTTTCTCATTAATTGTATAAGGGTGAATTAACAGTCCATTTTTCCTAGCCATTTTCATATATGACTCATCAATAATTAGTTCCCCGTTATCATTACGTAAGTTTGGTCCAATACCAGCTGCATACTTTTTAATTTCTTGAAAATCATCATTTGTTACACTTTTCGGTTCATGTGTAATGCCAGACCATTCAACAATTTCATTGTTTTCATTTGGGTAATACCAAAGCAATTGAACTAACGGAATATTTTCATTCATACTATGAATCTTTTTCAAACTATCTTTACTAAATGATTGAATCATAACACGGCTAGAAGACATGTTTTGGCCTACTAAATTATATTTTTGTAACAACGCCAACAATTTCTCTTCCATTCCTGGATACACATCTGGTGATTTTGTTTCAATATAATACTTCATACTTCTTCCATACTTTTGGAAGATTTCTTCAAGAGTTGGAACCTTTTGCCCAACATACTCTTGCTTAGCCTTTTCTGGATACGCTTTATTAAACCATGATCCAGCATCTAAACTCTTTATTTCACTTAACGTTTTATCGCGTACTTCGCCTGTTCCATTTGTAGTGCGATCAACTGCTGTATCATGCATTGCAATTAATTGGCCATCCTTTGTTAATTGAATGTCTAACTCTAAATAATCCGCTTTCATTTTTTTCACTAAATCATAAGAAGCAAAAGTATGCTCAGGTGCATGTCCACTTGCTCCGCGATGTGCAATATTTAAAAACTTATTCGTATTCCATTCATGCTTTCCTTCTGCTTTCGCATGAACAGCTCCCCCAGCAAAGATACTTCCAGTCATAAAGAAAATAACTAAAACGCTAATAATCTTTCTCATTCTTCTAACCCTTCCTACGTTGCAAATTTCAACAAGCTAATGAGATTTACACGAAACAGAAGACACACTTTCATTATTTTTATAAACCTATATTAAAATTCCAATCTTACAAATGTTTTCTATATTATTAATATAGAAAACTAGTATTATCCTATTTAATTTCTATAGCCCTCCTTTTCACATGTAACTCCCTATTTTGTACGGTTCATTCAATAAAAAAAGCCATAAATTATTTAGGCTACACTCCTGTATCCCTAAATAAATTTATGGCTTTTCTCAAATATCTCCGGCCTCTATTAACTTGTCGAATTTAATCATATCAAACCTATTGAAATTTGTGAATATTTTTTTCAGTGCAGTGAAGCACATAAAACAATATT
This sequence comes from Bacillus sp. LH1, assembly GCF_057924895.1. NCBI lineage: Bacteria > Bacillati > Bacillota > Bacilli > Caryophanales > Bacillaceae > Bacillus > Bacillus sp. LH1. The sequence goes on from NZ_CM175007.1 coordinate 3,413,154, forward strand.
TCCGTAGTTACTTAAAAATCACATAATAAATTTCCCATTACCTCGTCCAATACTATATCTGGATTTACTACCGCTTTTTCTGAACGCCATCCTATAAAGCCATCTGGTCTAATTAATACAGCACCTCCATTCTCTATACCATATAATTTGCTAAAAATATCTTCTGGAGCAATAAAGTCTCCACTTAAGCCAACACGATACCCTTTTATATTTATTCCTAATTTAGCTGAAACAGTATGTGCTACCTCAGCCCAAGAACTATTTTCTACTCCTGTAAGTAATACAAAACTGTTACCGAATAAGTCTAATGTAGAAACTTTCTTCCCTTCATACGTTCCCCATAAATGTGGCGCTCGCGTTCCAGGTCTTCCGTTCAACTCTATGCTATCCATTCTATGTGGAGTGACTGAATTATCTATAATCGCCTCTGAACAATACTGATATCCAACTGTAACAGCTAAACCATCCATATTATTCAAACTGCCTTTCTCTCTCTTCGCAGCACGAAACAGTAAACTACTTGCATAAGCTGTCGTTAATTTTGCAACAGAGTGTCTCTCTTCATGATATGTTTCTAACAATTTTGGTTTTGCCTTCCTTTTTATAACAGCCGCTAATTTCCAAGCTAAGTTATGCGCATCTTGTATTCCTGTATTTGAACCAAATCCGCCTGTTGGTGGCATAATATGTGCTGAATCTCCAACTAGAAAGACTCGATTTCCTTGAAATTTCATTGCTGTACTTTCGGCCGCTTCCCACGGTAAAACACTTAATATTTCTGACTCAACATTTGTACTTCCAATTGCTATTTCAATAATTTGTTTACAACGTTCCATCGTGAAATCCTCTGGTCCCTCTCCTTTTAATGGATCGTAGGCTACATGGTAAATCCATTTTTTTACGTTATCTACTGGGATCAGTGCACCAAGAACCTCTGGATGAAGTACCATAGAAAAACCGAATGCGTCTCCTTGTATAAACTCACTTAAGTCTGCTTCAAAATAAATATTCATATAATAGCCACCAATGGTTCCACGCCCCTCAGTTTTAATCCCTAACTGCTCACGTATTTTACTTTTCGCTCCATCTGCTGCAATTACATAGTCACAATGTATGACACTTTCTTTTTCTGCTTCACGATTTCGAATCTTTGCTTTTACCCCGTTTTCACTTTGTTCAAATGAAACTAATTCATGATAAAAAGATAGTTGCCCGCCTAGCGTTTTTGCCTCTTGTAACATCATCTCTTCTAAAATAATTTGATAACATGCAGTTTGTTTTGATGGACTAATCTTTTCTATTTTTTGAAGTAACTCTTCATCGTTTCTGTATTGCGTCGCTCTCATTTGTTCCAGGTCTTCTTTATTCGCTTCAGCTATTGTATGAACCGCTATTCTTCCTCGGCAGTTCTCTAATGCTTTACCTGCCAATTTAATTCTTTGTTCCAAGCCTAATTCTCGAAATAACTCCATTGTACGTAAAGTAAGACCACCTGCTTTCGGATGAATGGCAGTAGACGGATGCCTTTCAATAAGTAAGTACTCAATGTTATGTTTTGCAAGAAATAACGCAGACGCTAACCCAGATAATCCCCCTCCAACAATTAAAACTGGTACATAATTCGATTTCATATATTTACCCTCCACATCATTGTTCTGAGCTCAGTGACATAAATATAATCAAAAAAAACATTAAAATATAGACTTATATTTCATTTTGAATTATCATATAGATAGATTACGCCCCAAAATTCCTTTTACCTTTTCATACATCTATAATCCACCTGAATTGTGTCTGTATGAAAGTGTAAAACAAAAGAACTTACTTTACGTTGAACCATGTTCTATCGTAAAAATCAAAAATAATATAAACATTATAAGCGGTCGTAACCTTATGGATTATACAAGGTTACGACCGCTTATTTTATTGTTACATCATTTTTTGTTTTTAAAACTTCATCTATTGTGTTATGTAATCCTTCCAATCCCTTTTCTATCTCCCTATAATTTTCAACAATAAAAAATTCATTCGTCTCGATTTTCTTTCTCAATATTGCACCTCGTACAACAATCATGTAGCATTACCGTATCGAAGTAATGGTTTATCATCTTAAACCTTTCGACTAATTACCTGGAGGCAAAGTGATTGAAATGAATAAACAAGAACAATTAAATATTATAAAAAAAGATTTTATTGATTCTCAAAAAGTATTATTGGCAATTGGTGATGAAACACGTCAAGCTATTTTATTAGTGCTAATGGAAACAGAATGTCAAACAGGATTACGTGTAGGAGAAATCACGAAGCAAACACACCTTTCCCGTCCAGCAGTATCACATCACCTTAAGATTTTACGAGAAGCTGGCATTATTTTAATGAGAAAAGAAGGTACAAAGAATTTTTATTATATTGATATACGTACAAAATTAGGTTTATTAAAAAATCTTGTATTAGATATTGAGAAGCTATTGCAAAACTTTTATTAAAACTTGGAGGTATAAGATATGAAAGCAATGATAATTGATAGATATGGAAAAGTCCCAATGCGTATGGCAGAGGTACCTACTCCTGAAATTAATGAGTATGAAGTGCTCGCAGAAATTCATGCAGCTAGTATTAACCCAATTGATTTTAAAATACGTGATGGAAAAGTTAAAATGTTACTGAAATATGAAATGCCTCTAATCCTTGGGAATGACTTTTCCGGTGTCATCACGAAGGTTGGATCAAAAGTGACTCGTTTTAAAGTCGGTGATGAAATATATGCTCGTCCAAGAAAAAATAAGATTGGTACTTTCGCGGAGTATATAGCCATTCATGAAGATGATATTGCTTTAAAACCGAAAAATTTAAGTTTTGAGGAAGCTGCTTCGATTCCACTCGTTGGCTTAACATCATATCAAGCATTACATGACATCATGCAATTACAAAAAGGACAAAAGATTTTAATTCACGCCGGATCCGGTGGTGTTGGTACTTTCGCTATTCAGCTAGCAAAAATAATGGGTGCCATTGTTACAACGACTGCTAGTGAAGCTGGTGCGAATTTAGTAACGTCTCTTGGCGCAGATGAAATTATTAATTACAAAACAGAGAAATTTGAAGATATACTAAAAAATTATGATGCCGTATTTGATACAATCGGCGGTGCAACACTTGAAAAATCATTCAATATTATAAAAAGGGGAGGAAACATTGTTTCCGTTTCAGGCATGCCGAATGCTCGCTTCGGTAAAGAATTTGGTTCAGGATTCTTTAAAACTCTCTTATTTTCATTAGCCAGCAAAAAACTTACTGCACTTGAAAAAAAGCATAATGCTCAATATTCATTTTTATTTATGAAGCCAAGTGGGGGTCAATTACGTACTATTGCAAACTATATTGAAGCTGGTGAAATCAAACCGGTAATCGATCGAGTTTTCCCTTTTGAAGATGCGCAAAAAGCAATGGAATATTCCGAGGCTGGAAGAGCAAAAGGAAAAATAATTGTAAAAATTAAATAATAATAAAACCTCCATTTTCTTAAAATGGAGGTTTTAAATTTGCTGTTAAATAGACATAGTGCAATGAAGTCCTTACAATAGATTGCAAGGGGAAATATTATATTATACTTTTAGTTAACTTTACAAAGAATATATACGTACAAATACATAATTTAAAATACAAAAAGGAGGAGATACAATGACTAAAAATAATGAAACAGGTTGGAATTTAGATAATAGTTATACGACTTTACCACAATCATTTTATACAGAAATCCCCCCTACTCCCGTAAGTTCACCGGAGTTAGTTAAACTAAATCATTCATTAGCGATATCTCTTGGCTTAACCCCTGAAGAACTGAAAAAGGAAGCTGAAATTGCCATTTTCGCTGGCAATGGACTTCCAGAAGGAGCTCATCCATTAGCTCAAGCATATGCTGGTCATCAATTCGGACATTTTAATATGTTAGGCGACGGTCGTGCTCTTTTAATTGGCGAACAAATTACTCCTTCAGGTGAGCGTTTCGATATTCAACTGAAAGGTTCTGGCCCTACTCCCTATTCACGCCGAGGAGATGGCCGTGCTGCACTCGGTCCGATGCTACGTGAATATATTATTAGTGAAGCAATGTATGCACTTGATATTCCGACTACTCGCAGTTTAGCAGTTGTTACAACCGGGGAGCCAACATATCGTGAAACAAAATTACCTGGAGCAATTTTAACTAGAGTCGCTAGTAGTCATATACGGGTCGGTACATTTCAATATGCTGCAGCTCGTGGTTCAATAGAGGACCTGAAATCACTAGCTGACTATACGATAAAAAGGCATTATCCAGAAATTGAAGCTCATGAAAACCGATATACTGCATTACTACAAGAAGTCATTAAAAGACAAGCCAGTCTTATCGCAAAATGGCAACTTGTTGGATTTATTCACGGCGTAATGAACACTGACAATATAACAATCAGTGGCGAAACAATTGATTACGGTCCTTGTGCATTTATGGACAATTACGACCAAGGAACCGTATTTAGCTCTATTGACACACAAGGTCGTTATGCATATGGAAATCAACCATATATGGCCGCATGGGATCTAGCACGACTAGCTGAATCTTTAATACCAATTCTGCACGAAGATGAAGAAGAAGCATTAAAAATCGCTCAAGACGAAATTTCGAAATTTAGCGTACAGTATGAAAAACAGTGGTTCCTTGGAATGAAAAAGAAATTAGGACTATTTAGCAACGAAGAACAAGATCAATCACTTATTGAGCAACTTTTAAAAATGATGGAGAAATATAAAGCGGATTATACAAATACATTCCGTTCATTAACTCTTGATGCTATCGAAAATACAGCTCTATTTGAAAGTCCTGAATTTAAAGAATGGTACAAAATGTGGCAATCTCGATTAGAAAGACAAGAACAATCAAAAGAAAACGCCTACGAGATGATGAAAAATAATAACCCATCAATCATCCCGAGGAACCACCGTGTAGAAGAAGCACTAGAAGCAGCTGTTACAAATGAAGACTATAGCGTAATGGAGCAACTTCTTGAAGCTTTATCAAACCCTTATGCGTATTCTACAGATCAAGAAGAATACTGCATTCCGCCTGCACCGACGAATCGCCCTTATCGTACTTTTTGTGGGACTTGATTGTTTAATATGTAAAAAGGTGCGTTCATATAATTTGTGTGAACGCACCCTTTTTATATCCCCCCACTCAACTAAAACTTTAAAATACACATCCCCCGATGCCATTTCTTTAATCCAAAACAAATTCTACACTATTCCAATAGACTTACTCGTAAGCTTGTTAAACAAATATTGAGAAATATAAAACATCATTTCTAAATATTTTTATTTTTGATACTATATTTTATAAGAATATTCAAAAAGTGAGGGGATTTCATGAACGTTCAACTACAAGGTAATGAACAAATTACAAAATTATTTAATGACTGGTATAGAGCTATGTTACAGCATCAAACTACCCATGCAACAAAAATAAAAAAAGATATTGAAAATACCATCTCTAATTCAGAAGAAGATACAAACCTACAATTGTATTATTCACTTTTTAATTTCAGATACAAAATCTTAACAGATGGTTTAAATATTAATAAAGATGATTTTAATAAAATTGATTCTTTCCCACTTCCAGAGAATGGGCTATTTTCTTATTATTATCATTTTTTTAAGGCTATTCACAATACAATTATTGGAAACTACAATGCAGCAAAACACCTTTTCGAGAACGCTAAAAAGCTGCTAATACACGTATCTGACGAACTAGAGAATGCTGAATTTAACTACCGCTTAGCTGCCTATTATTATCAAACATATCAACCACTAGTAGCAATCCAATCTGCAAATGAAGCTAAAGCGATTTTTTCAAAACATATAAACTGTGAAATTAATGTTGCTTTGTGTGATAACATCTTTGGTTTATCTTGTATTGATTTAAAACAGTTTGAACAAGCTGAAATTAGACTTGATTCAGCATTAAATATTCTACAGAAGTATTCAGAGGAGACTTTATCATTAAGAGTACGACATAATTTAGCTTGGCTATATGCAAGTCAAAACCTTTCAGAGTTAGCAATGCGTCATATTTCAGAGGTTACAACTAAGCAACCAAATCACTTTAAAGCACTTTTTGTTGAAGCACGTGAATACTACAAGCTTGGAGAATATACCCAGGCTAAAGAACTTATAAAAAAAGGATTAAACATCTCAAATAAACTAGAAAACAAAGAGTTTCAATATCGTTTCATGATTTTAAGAGAACTAAATAATAAAACTTCTATAAATGATTTAGAAATGATAATTTTGGAAGGAATTTCTTACTTTAAAACAGAAAACCTTTGGGAATGTATACAAGAGTACACTGATGTTCTAGCAAATATGTTTTATGAAAAAGAAGACCATATAAAAGCTAGTCAATACTTTTACATGGCCAATCAAGCAAGAAAAAAACATGAAGAAAAGGGAGCTTTGATATAATGAAAAAGATTAAATTGAGCATCATTGGCTTAGCTGTTATTAGCATCACAACTCTTGGGTTAAGCTTCACCTCAGAAACACCGAAAACACAGTTAGGATATGTAGCATTAAACATTGGGGACACCCCTGCACCACAAAGACCTGACCTTGTTCAATCTATTGACGTAAGTAAAGACTACAACTCAACAACAACTGAAAAAGCACTTTAAAAAATGAAAGACCTTCAATTAAGAAGGTCTTTTTAAATACGCTTATTTAGAATATTTCCCTTTCATGTAGGCTTTATTTTCTCATCAACTCCGCAATCCTCTTACTCTCCTCACTACCAACTTTCTCAAGTTTCTCCACAACTAAATTCCGTCTCTCTACAGAATGATTTTGACTTAACTTCGCTTTTCCTTCTATTTTATTTATCTTTATTTTGAATCCAACTATTCCCTTACTTAATCCTCCCATATAATTTGGATCTACATCATTAAGTGAGTAGGTGCTCTCTGGATCTTCATATTTATTTACTAAATCTTGAAGAGAATCTACTAATGTCTTCTCATCTTCAACAATTTCTAATTCACCATATACATGCACTGCAACGTAATTCCATGTTGGTACTGCATTGTTTGTTTCATACCATGACGGAGAGATGTAACTATGTGGTCCTTGAAATATAGCTAGTACTTGCTGAGTCCCAATATCTTTCCACTGTTCATTCGGTCGTGCGAAGTGACCATGTAAAGTAAGGGTCTCCCTATTTAGCAACAACGGCAAGTGCGTTGCATATGGTTCTCCGTTATGTTGAGAAAATAATGTCGCAAAGCTATTTTGTTCCATTATTTCGTACTTCATCTCTTCATCTTGTATTGCGAAATATTTTGGTATGTACATAAGCTCCCTCTTTTCCGCTCTTTTCTATTTTATTTCCTATTATATTTAGTAACCGCATCAATCAACAGGGCCAGTTTATATTTGTTTTATAATGGCAGCTTTCTATTTCAAAACAATAGGCAGCATGTATTCCATGCTGCCTTAGTTTATTTTTTCTAATATATTTGTAATAAATACGGTCTTACCTTCAATATAACTAGATCGATTTTTCGACTCTCTTGCTAACTCTTCCTTCAAGTTTCCATACTTATTAGCTACTTCAGTATGTTCACGAAGGTAATCTCGAAACGCTATATGCCTTCTCAACTCTTCACTATTTTTATCACACACATATAAATGATGTTCCATCCAAACTGTATTTCCCTCGTTCCATGGAACGAACATATCCTTTCTTCCAAATGCCTCTCTTCCTTTAAAGCTCCATTCTAACTGATGATAGTACCCTATCTTCTCAAGTTTTTTTACTACCTCATGAAAAATTTCGTACTCTTCTATTACAACATCAATATCTAGTATTGGTTTTGATGCAAGCCCTTTAACAGATGTACTCCCAACATGTTCAATGGATAAAATGCTGTCTTCCATCACATCGTTAATGAGAGTTTGTAGCTTATTAAATTCACTTTCCCATTTGATGTTATATTCTTCGATAGTAATTCTCTGTTTCAACGTATCCCTCTCCTCAAAAGCAATTATAATCTTTGAATATGAGTATCCTTAAAATCCGTCTCATATTTCAATCCATATCCAAACATTCGATCCATTCCAATATGTGCTGTCCATATTAAGCCAATCATTATAACGGTATCTATCTTAAAATAGACACCTATTAGAACAATTAATATGGATATGATATATGTATGACATACGTTATATATTTTCGCACCAACGTGATTATTGATCCCATACGCTAACATGGATAAATCCGGCGCAAAAAGGAATACAAAAAATATAATCCAACTAAACTCATATATTGAATACATATAAATCGTGGCTAAAAATACAACCATTCCTTCAAAATGTACAATACGTTTTTGCATTATTTATCATTCCTATTTTTCTATATTTATTGATACATTTTCATCGCTGAAAGTGTTCTTTGCATTTTTTGACCAGATGGTTGCTAATATTGGCCCTACAATGTTATGCCATACTGCCGCTAATACACTTGGGAGTGCAGCAGCCGGTCCACAATGCAAAATACTTTCCAGCTATATTACTTATCGCTTCTAGTACTTTCATCCAATCAGCCCCTATCTTTTAATTGAAACACCTTATTCGGATTCAAAATATTTTGCGGATCAAGAGCTTTCTTTATTTTCTCCATTACAAATAATGCTGCCCCATGCTCTTCTTCTTGATACTTTCGTTTTCCGATTCCAACGCCATGTTCTCCTGTACACGTTCCTCCTCGTTTAAGAGCATACTGAACGATACTTTCATTTATTTCGTCTGCCTTCTTCACTTCCTCTTTATCATTTGTATCAATCATTAAGAGTACATGGAAATTCCCATCCCCAACATGACCGAGAATACCGCCAATAAGCCCTACTTTATCTAATACCTCTTTCGCATGTTGAATCGCTCCAGCTAATTCCGAAATTGGCACACATACGTCTGTACTCATTAGCTTTTTACCAGGATAACTATGCACGTAAGAGTACGCTAAGTTATGCCTTGCATCCCACAGTTTATTTCTCGCTGCTGTTTCCATCTCAAACGCAATTTCTATACATTTATGATCAAGAACGATTTCTTTCGTAAATTCAATATCTTGCTTTAACCCTGCTTCATTGCCGTGGAACTCTACAAACAGTGTCGGTTCTTCTCTGTAACTTGTTTCATTGTAATGATTTACTTGTTTCATAGATAATTCATCAACGAGTTCAATTCTCGCGATTGGAATACCTGCTTGTAATATGTTAATTACAGCTTCTACTGCATCATTTATAGTTGGAAACGATGCCCTCGCAGCCATAACATGTTCTGGTATACCGTATACTTTTAAAGTTAACTCCGTGAAACATCCAAGTGTTCCTTCTGAGCCTACGAAAATACCATTTAAATGATAACCTGATGATGACTTCGCCGCTAAATTCCCGGTATGTATTACTACTCCATCAGCAAGAACGACTTCTAAATCTCGAACTTGATCACGCATTACCCCATACTTTACCGCTGTCGTTCCGCTCGCATTTGTAGCAGCCATTCCTCCTAACGTTGCATCAGCTCCTGGGTCTACACTAAAAAACAATCCATACTTTTTCAATTCTTTATTAAGCTGAGAGCGCGTCACCCCTGGCTGTACTCTCACAAGAAAATCCTTTTCTCTTATTTCAAGTATTTTGTTCATAAGAGAAAAGTCCATTGTAATTCCTTTTTCGTAAGGGATTACATGTCCCTCTAAACTGGATCCTACTCCAAATGGAACGACAGCTGTTCCGTGCTGACTCGCTATTTTCATTATCGCGCTAACTTCTTCGGTTGTTTTTGGAAAAACAACTACATCAGGTAAACTACTACTATGGTAAGATTCATCTTTACTATGTAACTCTCGTACTGTCATATTTATTACTACTCGATCTTCAGGAAGTATGCCTTTTAATTCATTTACTACATGTTCAATTGTTATTTCCATAATCAACTCTCCTTTTTAATTTTAAAACAAGTATACCATCTTTATACTAAATAATTAGAAAAATAAGATTATTAAATCTGAACATACAAAAAAGAACCTGTAGCACACGCTACAAGTTCTTTTTTACTACATTTTAAACGATTTCTTTATTAACAACATAAACCAAATTAAAGTAACTGCCATCAACGAATGAGAAAACCCTACAATATAAGTTAACCCTTTAAAGTCAGCTCCATTTAACTGAAGAAGCCCTCTCGCTGCTAGCGAACCTAACATTAATGTTAATGCAATGTTATGTAAAACAAACCACTTATTAAACCCTTGCACTTCATGAAATGCGAATACTTTTGCTAATCCTAAAGCAATTAAAAAGAAGAAAAAGCCAAGTACAAGTGTATGTGTATGCAAAAGATTTAACAAAGTAGATCCTAAAATCCCTTTATACTTACCATACTCCCTAGCGAAAATCCCTGATAATAAACCGATAATCAAATACGTAAACGATGCATTATATAATTTCTTCATTATGTACCTCCTTGAGTAGAATGTGTAGTGTGTCATATTTAGTAATAATGATAGTTATATAGTAAAAACTCCTAGTCACCTAGGAGTCATTGTATAAGTATCTCACTCTTTACAATCAATCCTAATTATAAAATATCTCTCTATACAAAACAAACGAACTTTATGTGAACAAACACCCCCATTAAAATATGTTGCACTTTTGTTTTACACAATCCATACTAATTGTTATAACTTTTTAAAGGTGGTGTAATAATTGATAGTTCTTGAAACCGAACGTCTAAATCTTCGTTGGTTTGATATAAAAGACGCTTCTTTTATTCTTGAGTTAGTAAACGATCCTGCATGGATTCAGTTTATCGGTGACAAAGGGGTTAGAAACTTAGAAGATGCAAAAAATTATATTGTAAACGGTCCCATCGATATGTATAACAAACTCGGATTTGGCCTTTACTTAGTAGAACGAAAAGAAGATCTCACTCCACTTGGTATGTGTGGCCTTATTAAAAGAGATTCATTAGAAGACGTTGATATCGGATTTGCCTTTTTAGAAACATTCCGTTCAAAAGGATATGGCTACGAGTCAGCTTCTGCGATAATCGAATACGGTGTACAAAAGCTCGGCATGAAACGAATTGTAGCAATTACTTCTATAGATAACATTGCCTCAGGAAAGCTTTTAGAAAAAGTAGGATTACGATTTGAGAAAATCATTTCAGATTCAGGAGAAGATTTAAAATTATTTGGGTATAACGCATAGTAAAAAAGGTCGCCTTGAATGGCGACCTTTTTTACTACTTTACTGATCTCGTAATAATACTTTTAGTTACATTATAGTTTTGCAGTAATTCTTGTGATTACCACTATTCCTTTCATATCACATTTTTGGAAATTCATAGAAATAAAACTTTCACTTCTAAATAAATTATATTAATATATTAAATAAAGGAAGTGAAAATAAATGGGACAACCGCTATTTTTATTAGTTCTTCAATTCATTGCATTTATATTAATTATTTGTATCGTATATGGAATCTTGTACAATACCGTATTGAAATTAAATATGCCTAAATGGACTGCACATATAGTAGCTACGGTATTTTCACTTGGTATCGCCTATCAAGCTTTTATAAATTTCATTTGAATAACCTTTTTAGCAATTACTTCTATTGTTGATGCAGTAAAGCTTTTAGAAAAGCAGGATTGCAATTTGAGAAGATTATTTCAAAATCAGGAAACGTAGCCATTTTTTTATAAAGTCTGTCCTGCGCAAAATAGTGAAGACGTTATTTTCGCTGAAAATGTGTTTGCATAACAAGAAATGAATTTAATTGATCCTGCAAAAATTTTATTTTAAATCAAAGATATGTAAGAAAATAAGCACATCCTGTTAAAAAACAGATGTGCTTATTTTTTAATTTCTATGCATTTTTACGTTTCAAGAAAATAACTCCACCAACAATTAACAGTAATGCGCCTGCAACCATAGAGATCCAACTTGTAAGATTAGTACCTGTTTGCGGTAACCATCCAATTTTAGATTGAATTTCTTGCTTAGGTTGTGGTTGTTCTTTTACTTGCTCGTTAGGCTGCTCTGGTGTTGAAGTATTTTTATCTGAATTTGGCTGTTCTGGTTTAGGTTGTTCCGGCTTTGCCTCTTTAAATTTCACTGTTTGTCCCTTATCTTCAATTTCAGCGTGAATAGCTACTAATATATTATCTTGATACAGTTCTTCAAACACGACTACTTCTTTACCTTGTAATGCAGAAGCATTAAATGTGAAATCTAGTGTGATAGAACCATTCTTCTCTTTAGCAATAAACTTAGATTCTACTGTTACTTCTTTACCATCAACTAATAATGGCTTGTTTGTTGCTTTATCCATCAGTTTACCTTTTACAACATACTCTTTGCCCACGATTAAGTCTTTGTATTCCACTGTATCTTGGATTGTTACAGATTTAGAAGCGTCTAACTCTTTAGAACCATCAGCTTTGTTTGTTGCTGTCGTTTTTACTGATGGCTTAACGAACTTAACTGTTTGACCTTTATCATTGATATCAGCATGTGTCGTAACAACTTTTCCGTCTTTCAGTAACTCTTCGAATACTACTACTTCTTTTTCTTCTAAACCAGTTGCATCAAAAGTGAAATCTAGTGTAATAGAACCATTTGCTTCTTTTGGTGTAAACTTCGTTTCAGCAGTTACTTCTTTACCATTTACAACTAATGGTTTATTAGTCTCTTTATTCATTAATTTACCTTTTAAAGTGTACTCTTTACCTACTTGTAGGTCTTTGTATTCCACTTTATCTTGGATTGTTACAGACTTAGACGTGTGCATTTCTTTTGTACCATCTGTTTTATCAGTAGCTGTTGTTTTTATTGAAGGAATCTTTTCATCTTTGACAATGTGTTTAATGATTTGACCATTCTCTTTAATTTCAAAAGAGAACGTTTCTTCATTTAATACATAACCTTTTGGTGCAACAGTTTCTTTATATGTGTATTTTCCAAATGGTAATTTTTCAAATTTAGCGATTCCTTTATCGTCTGTTTTTCCTTTTACTACTTCTTTTCCTGCTTCGTTATAAATCGTAAATTCTGCATTTGGAAGCTTGTTATTTCCATCAGCTACATCTACCTTTGTAATTTCTAGATCACCTTTGATAAGATGATTAACTGCCAATAACTCAATAATCTTCCCATGTTCCTTTATTTCGAACATAATTTGTTCTTTAACAAGAACGTAACCATGTGGAGAAGCCTTTTCTACAAATGAATATTTACCATACGCTAAATCTTTGACGTTAATCTCACCATTTTTATCTGTCTTATATTCCCCAACTACTTTTCCGCTTGCATCTTTTAGCTCGAATGCTGCACCTTCTAATTTTTTACTAATATCTTCATTATCTACTTTTAGTAATTTTACACTACCTTTCACTTCGGTATTTTCCACTGTAAAAGTAAGTGTTTTATTGTGCTCTTTAATTTCAAAAGGATACTTTGTTTTATTTCCAATATATCCATTAGGTGTTTTTGTCTCTAAGAAATAATATTTACCATACGTAAGACCTTCAACGTTTGCAATTCCATTTTCTTTTGTTACTACTTTTTTCACTTCTTTTCCATCTTCAGTGAAGACTGTGAATTCAACATTTGGTAAAATCTTTCCTGAATCACTAAGCTTTTTAATTTCGATGTTACCTTTTACTTTGTTATTTACTATTTGGACAGCTCCTGTTTCTCCTGTCTTAACTTCAATAGTTTGTGGTTTATCATCTGAAACATAGCCTGTTGGTGCTTTAATTTCTTTTAATGTGTAAGTACCAATTGGTAAGTTGTTTAATTCTGCCATACCATCAGCACCAGTCGTGATTTTTCCGACTGATTCATTATTTACATTAAAGACCTCAAATACTGCACCAGCTAAAACTTCTCCATTTTCTCCAACCTTTTTAATTTTTAAAGAACCAGCTGCTTCCCAATTTACTGCAAGATCACTACTAAGCTTTTCTTCATTTCTTTCTAATAGTACTGTAGCGTTCTGAACAGTATCCGTACCACGGTAAGCAATTGCTTGAACTTTAGTTAAATTAGCAGCAACACTTAAATTAAATTCACCCGTTTTTGTATTCTTAGGAATTTGGATACGAAATTTTTCTCCAACTGAAAGCTGATCTTTCACTTCTCCATTTTCACTAACAATTCTAACTCCATTAGGTGCATTTTTCGCTACTACCTTATAAGAACCACTCTTAGCATTTGTTTGTACTGAATATAGATTTGTTTCGAAGAATTCACCCTTTAATTCTGCTTTTTGCTTTTCAGCAGGAATCACATTCATAAAAACATCTTGAGTCTCTTCACTATTATTAGCATTACTAATAATAGCCTTAGCTGCTTTTTCAACATTTTTATTCTCATGTTTTAATTCATTTACATCGAGTTGACCTAATGCATTCCAAACCGCAAGTTGCGTTGCATAATGCGCTTCATTTTTATTAGCTACTCCCAGCTGTTCAGCACTTTTTTGCGGGAAACCATTTAATAAGACTCTATATACTACATTATCTGTTTTCCCCATTTCAGGAAGATCTTCACCATTTGGTGATTTTAATCCAAGGGTTAAGCAATAAGCAATTTGACCACTTGAATTTTTAATCATTTCAGTGCGAATGTACTTACCTAGACTATTACTATAACTCCAGTCCATTGAATATTTCTCATGCGTCATAACCTCTGCACTAGCCCTAGGTAAAAATACATTAAGGAATAATGCCAGTACTGATAATAATGTAAAAACTCTTATAATGACTCTCTTACCCAATTTTGTAACCTCCCTAGAATAAATTAATCCGAGTATATATCGCAATATCTAAAACATTCACGATCGACCCATTTATCATTATAAAACAATAAATTACAAATATTAAATAATTTTAATAAAATAGTCAAAAAATTTACACATTTTATTATTTATCAAGTTTTTTAACGAATTTACTATATACAAATTCTAAAACACGTCTACAATTTAAAAGACAAATATGTATGTTAAATATATAAATAGCAATTCCTTTACTCCAGTTATTAAGCTTTCCCCATATAATTTAGCGGAATGTTACATCATCTTTATTTTAATATGTTTTATAGTAGACATTCTCTAGTTGACACAATCTAGTAGGTTAGCAATGGGAATATCAAAATATATTTATAATTATTTTCTGTTTAATAGCAAAAAACGAACACCCTCTCCCAATTAGATAAGGTGCTCGTTTTCATTTTTATCGGTAATTCTCAATTCAATTTAGCTTCTTTCCAATAAGTAAAGATTAAATTAACTTAAAAACAAAGCGTTTTAAATTTAATTCATAGATCTTACTGAAACTTGGAATTGCCCCTTAGAACCATCATCATTTGAAACGTAAATTTTATATGTTCCATTCGGTAATGGAGATAAAGCATTCCGTACATTTGTAACATTAATTTGTTGTTCTCCAGGTTTTATATAACCACCAACAATTAGCTCTGTATTTGGACCTTTTACACTATATCCCATTGTATTTTGACCATTATTTTTCATAGAGAAGCTTAAGTCAGTACTCCCATCATATACGAAAGAAGTTACAGCCTCACCACTATAATCCATTGTTTGGGTTAATAATAAGTCTGCAGAAACATGTTCAACTACATGAATTGGATCATTCGTTTTGTGTACTTCTTCAGCATAAGTATTATTCCCTAACACACCAAGTGTTAATGCTGAAACTACTCCACAACTAAGCACTAGTTTATTTAACTTCATTTTAAGTTCCCCCTTGATGTTTGTATTCTATTACCATCATACATCCTTTTTTAAGTGCGTTTTTATGTAATAATTCATATCTATAAACCTATATATATTAACTTTCCGCCTTAATAGTTATTGAGAAAGCCACATAGATAAAGCTACAATATTACACTTCATAAAAAACATGTAAATTTTAAAGTCTTTTTCTAGCAACAGAAAAAGGAACTGGGCTTGGTACTATGATTGCTTATAGTATTATTAGAGAATTAAACGGAGATATAGAAATAGAGAGTGAATTAGGTAAAGGGACACGCTTTTCTATTAGTATCCCTTGCTAATGTGATAACAATTTTCTGTTTAGTTAATTACATAAATGAATTTTAAGAATCCCGCTAGCTAGCTTACTTATTAATTATCTTAAATTCATATGCGTTAATTAAATATAATAAGGATCAGAGCTTATCTATTGTTACAGATACACTCTGATCCTTTAGTTTAACTACATTAAACGCACTTAATATTTATAACTTTTCTTACATCGTGATGAAATACTAGTTCATCGATTTTATCTCATTTACTGATTAGATTTGTTTAATGTAAATATAATATCTCGCGATACTTAATTTGTTATTATCATTAGGGACATTTCCTGCAGTTGTTTTTTCATTAAAGTACAGACCTTGTGCCATTCATTGAAAAAGACAACTCCCTTTTTACTACTTCACTTCCACCGTATAATTCCCTGTTCCACCACCATACTGATACACATGTAAATAATACTTCCCTGGATATGTGTAGTAACTACCTACTAGTTTATTCCCTTGTTGCTGAGCATACGTAACATAATTATTTAAATCTGCTGCAGAATAAAGTACCCAGTTCATTCCGATATTATTTTCATTCGTTACGTTAATTTGAAGGTTTTTAGCATTCTCCACATTAATTTCAAAGAAGTCACTTGTATCGCCATTTCCTAAACTAGCACGTAAAACTTGATTTAACTGCAGTTTGTTTGCTGTTTGGAATGAGTTATTCGGTTCTTTTTCTACACTGTTATCTTCTTTCTTTTGAACAGTTACAGTCGCTGTAGCAGTATTAGTTGCTCCTTTATCGTCTGTTACCGTTAATTTCGTCGTATACGTTCCTTCTTTTGTATATACGTGAGTTGGATTTTGCTCATTACTTACTGCTCCATCACCAAACTCCCATCTATACAAAGTAATTTTCCCGTCTTCATCTTTTGATCCGTCGCTTTTAAATGAAATTGCTTCATTTACATTTCCACTATACGGACCATTTATAACTGCAACTGGTGCTTTATTCTCTGCACCTTCTTCTGTATTAATACCGTGAAACACAACATCATATTCAAATTGTCCTGATGCATTCACGCGATAATTTACGAAGTATGCTGTTACTGTTTTATAGCCTGTCCATTCCTTTACACTTAAACGTTTTAACGTATCATTAACGTTTTGTGTAATTGTTTTCCAATCTTCGTATTCTCCTTTTGCTGCAGTTCCTGTATATGTTCCTTGTAGTGTGAATGTATTAAAGAACTGTGATTTATTTTTCTTCACTGATACATTTTTCAATTTTGCTTCCGCTGTTATTTCTGCTGCAATATCTGAAACTGGCTTCGATGCATGATTCGCTAAATAATCGTCTGATACTAATGGCACATTATACTTCTCACGATTATCAACTAGCATTTGCATATAGTCTTGATATTCTTTATTTAAATTCGCATCTTTACTTAATGTAGAGCGATATGCATCATATGCTGTTACATCATTTTTCCTAATAAGATCATGTATTTTATCGAACATATCATATCTCTTATTGTACATATACGATTGTAAAGCAAAGGAATAATTATAGAAATCCCACGTTCCATACTTTGCATTTAACGTTCGCTCTGCCGTATAACGCTCTGCTGGATTTGAAGATAATCCTCCTATAATACTCTTTCTCGGTACAACATTATCCGTTCTCGTTGCCCCTGCAAAAAATTCAGCATTTCCTTCTTCAAACCAAGATAATCTTTCATTTTCATATATTTTTCCTTGTCCCCATAATCCTGGTACTTCATATCTACCTTGTAAATAATGCGTGAACTCGTGCCGGAATAATTCTTCTAAACTATAAATACTTTCTTCTGGCGTACGCTCATAAGTAAAGAACGTACCTGTTCCTTCTATATAAAGACCACCGTTATTCGTTTCATAACCGTACAATTGACGATTAAATTGATATTCTGCTGGGCTATTATAAATAACCATCGTTAGTACATCATCAGGATTTCCATTTTCTAAAGGTTGATCACTTTCAACCGTACGATGGAATTGTGCCTTCACTTCTTTTGCCGCCCAATATAAACGTTTTACTTTTTCTTCTGTCACTTTATCTCCAGCTTTTAAAACAATTGCCCCATCATCAAACGTATACGTTTTTGGCAAATATTTTTTCTTTCCATCTTCTCTTATTTGATCTAAATTCACCACTTTACCATTTGCATCTTTTCCGCCATAATTCGTTGCGATTTGCTCAGCAGCTACGAAATATTGCTCCCCTAAATACGGATAAATTTTCATCGCATCTGTTACAACTTGTAACCCTTTCGTTCCTGTACTATGGAATGTACCAAGTCTACCTGTATAATAAATGCCATTATTAATAAGCCAACCGTTTTTTGCTGTAATCGTTCCCATTAATGCAAAACGACTTAGTTCATTAATATAACTATCTATTTTCTGATACCATACTGTATCTTTCGGAGCTTTCCTCGTATCGTACAAATACGATTGAATGTCGTAATCAACACCTTGCATAATATCGTAAATAGCATTTCCAGCTGAAAGATTATCTACTAATGTAGAAAAATTATCATTATATTGTTTGAAAATTTTTGCAGCTGATGTTATCGTTTCCACATCACTCGAAGCGTTTCCTATTAACTTTCCGTATGATGATACCACTCTATTTTGCTCTAATGTACCCAGCTTGAAATTTGAATTGTTAGCTATCGCTTTTAATGCAGGTAAGCATTTATCATGATAACTCCGTTCATTTAATTTACTAAGTTCCGAATTATAAAATCCTAAATAAAATCCTGAACGCAATACCTCCACTAATGTCTCAATCCCTTTTGAATCATCCTTCGTATAGGCTTGTCCTTGCTGCTTCAATTTATCAATAATCGCCTGCATCCTACTATCATTTTGATAGAATGCTAGACTGTCTGTATTAAACTGAAATAGCCCCGTAATTTGCTCCCAATCAATTGTTACAAGTAAATCTACTAACTGCTGATTGCTTAATTGATTTAATTCAGCAATTGTATAAGTTTTCGCTACAGCTAATTGCTTACTTTCTTTTTTCACCTCAGGTGGTCTTTGTGATAAATCGGCAAATTGTAACCTTTTCTCAAAAGACTTGCTTTCGAGCACTTTCGATGAATGAGCTAATTCTTGTACTGGTAGTTGTACACCGACTGGCTCCATTTTGAGCACATTTCGATAAGAAACTTGCTCTCCCTTAGTATCTTCTGCCAAACTGACCCCTTGAAAACTCCCTAACATTAAACTAGCAAAACTTACCCCTACTAACATGTTCTTTGAATAGCCTTTCATGCTCTCCCCTACCTTACATTTTTAGTGTCCCGCTCCATTATTTTACTATTTTCGCTTTTTGTCCTGTATTGAGAAAAAATAAGGTAACGTTCACACATGTATCCATTCCATGTAAAATTAACGCTTGACTTTCCGTGCATTTTATATCAAAAAAGATAGATAATAGCAAAATTTCTGCTACATCTATCCTCGTTTTCAACACTATGATTTTAACTTTATAAACGTAACTTCCGGTAATGTTTGCATATGCTGAATAAACTCATTCTTTTCTTCTGACGATATATTTTTCAGCTGCATTCCTACCTTATAAACAGTTTCTGTACCTTGCTGTGAAGCTTCCACCTCATATGAGAGTATTGGGATGCCTTTCACTTGTAGTGTTTCTAATATTTGTTGTATCGCTTCATGTTTATTTACAAACATTTGCACTGTTATATTTTGTGGAAATAGAAATTGCACCTTAAAAATACGACTTACAATTTCTAAACCAATTAAAACGAGAATCGTCGCTCCAATGCCTACTACATACATTCCCGCTCCAATTGCTAATCCTATACCGGCAGTAGCCCATAAACCAGCCGCGGTCGTTAATCCTTTCACCGCCTGCTTTTGAATAATAATTGTGCCTGCACCTAAAAAACCAACTCCACTAACGACTTGTGCTGCAATACGACTTGGGTCTAGAGACATATGCTCTTCAAACACAATATCTGAAAAGGCATATTTCGAAACAACCATTATTAACGCACTTCCTACCGCTACGAGGAAATGAGTCTTTAATCCAGCTTCTTTCGATCGAATTTCTCTTTCAATGCCAATCATTGCTCCTAACAAGCCAGCAACACCGATTCGTATAATAAAATCAAAATCTACACTCACGGGCACTTCCCCCTTTCATTCATTATAGATAGATAAAACAAAAAATATCACAAACATCCATTTATCAACATGAAGGAATACCACTAAAATACACTTAATACTCCGGTCGTTTTATGTTAATATTTAAAATATTAACATAAAATAAATAACTTCTAATTTTAAACCTTCACTAATTTTCTAAAAAATAAAAGGTGAATTACATGAAATTAGGTTGAGAAACTTCAGAAAACGCTTTCATTTTGTATCATAATTTTTTATAAATACTACATAAACAAAGGAGCTTACTAACAATGAACGTCTCGTTACTTACACCTACTACTGATTTACAAGAAGAATACTTAGATTTCTATAACGAATGGAAAGATAGCGGTGAAACAATGATCCCGTGGGTTATCTCAAAAAATCCTGCCAACTTCCCAGCTATGGTTCAAGAACTTCTCGATGCGCATAACGGAATAAATATCCCTGAAACTTGGGTACCAGACTCTACATATTGGCTTGTTACAGATGAAAATAAAATTGTGGGAGCTGTTAATATACGTCATAGTTTAACCGAACACTTATTTAACGCTGGCGGTCATATTGGTTATGGCATTCGCCCTTCTGAAAGAAGAAAAGGTTATGCTACGAAGTTACTAGCATTATCATTAGAAAAAACGAAGGAATTAGACATCACGAAAGTACTTGTCGTTTGCGACGCAGTGAATACCGCTTCTGAAAAAACGATTTTACATAACGGCGGGCTTCGTGATGATGATTTCACTGAGGAAGATGGGAATGTAGTAAGAAGATATTGGATTGAGCTATGAATGATCACAAATAAGCGAGAAAGTGATTATACACTTTCTCGCTTATTTTACACTGCTTCTATTTCAAACTGCACTGTAATACCACTTGGATCTACCACCACAAACCCATTTGTAGTTTCATTTATTTCATGTTGTTTTTCTATTAATCTTTCTTTCACTTCATCTAACGCTTCTTTATACGGTAGTACAATCGTATACACCTTTAGCCCAGTTGCATGTACTGGTGGGTGTGGATTGTTTACTCCGTTCCACGTATTTGCACCAATATGGTGATGATATCCCCCTGCTGAAATAAATAAGCAATCCTCTTCACGCTGTTGTACTTCAAAACCTACTGTTTCCACATAAAATTCATGTGATTTCTCTACATCAGCTATTCGTAAATGTACGTGCCCAACGACAGTATTAGCAGGCAAACCATCAAACTCATAATCAACGAATGTTGCCAATTCTTTTAAATCAAGTGGTGTACTTCCTCCTGGCCCTTCTCCCCATCGATCGCGCGGACGGTCTGCATAAATTTCAATACCATTCCCCTCTAAATCTTGCAAATAAAAAGCTTCGCTATATGTATGATCACTTGCACTATTAAACCTTGAAATTGGTAAAATTTCATTTGAATATGTATAACGCCCTTCTTGCTCAGCCGGGCTGTCAATTACATTCTTATTACGAAGAACCCCAAATAGCGCAGAAGCAAAAGCTTCACGAGTCGGAACTAAAAAGGCTACATGATATATACCAGTCGTACGCGGTTCTTGCAGTACCCCGTCCTCTAACTTTTCAAGAACAAGTAACGCATTCTTTCCACCTTTTCCAGATAAATATGCTTTATTCCCCTCTTGCTTAATTACCTCTAATCCTACAACATTCTCATAAAAAGCAATTTGACGCTCTAAATCTTTCACTTTAAATTCAACATGACCAATACGTGTTTTCGGATGAATTTTTACCATGAATAACTTCATCTCCTTATCCCTATATTTTCCCATTACATATAACCGTTACTATGAAGGATACAACTAAAATCATCCTATGTAAATAAGAAAAGTCAGAATTTACATACATTTTTATTTTCATAATAAAAAGCCACCTTTTCTAACTTTTAGAAAAGATGGCTTTTTAACTCTTATCTCATTTTATGTACTTCAGCAACTAGCTTTCCACCCTGAATGCCCATATAAAGCTTCACAGGTGCATCATTCGTATTTTCAAATACTAAATCTAAGTATGGATATGCAATTGTAGCATCTCTTCCTTGTGGAACATAACCTACCGTTTTAGAATGTGTAGTTCTCTCCACCATTTTCAGACCAGCTTGATCTGCTGCATTGTATAAAGTTGAAGATGTTTGACAAACACCACCGCCATATCCATCTACTAATTTACCATCAACTATTTCTTTCCCTAATTGATATCCTTTATCTGGTGTTGTATCACCGATTAATGAATTAAAAGAGAAACGGTCTCCTTTTGCTAACACAACTCCATTTATGCTCGCTGCTGACAAACGAATATTCTCAATACGGCCACCTGTTGAACCACCTAAATTCGTTTCATATCTACCAATTACCGTACCATTTCCTTGCGCATCACTTAATGTTGCGACTGGTTTTTTCTCCACGATCGGCAACTGATACGTAGCATCCCACATACCAACATTTAACAATTTATCTACTAATTCTTTTTCCATTAATTCATAAGAAGGTTTTCCTTCTTGCCAACTTCCATCAGGTGCTATACGTGAAGGAACCATTTTTTTGTCGACGCTTTTTCCAACCTCACCAACAACCTTTGTTACAGACTTTTTAAATTTCGCTTCATCTTCAAAATAGCCTAAACTAGATAAATCTAATTTTTTCACTTCAGTACCAGTTCGACCATCAACTAAACTAATAGTATCCTGCACTTCTGCTTTAGCCTCTACAGTATGCCCACCAATATCACTTACCAATGCAACATCACTTACTTTTGCACCACAGCCACTCATTATAGCTACACATAACACCCCAACCAATATACCCTTTACTTTACGGAACAATATACTCTCTCCCTTTCCCCAACATCACTATTATGTATTTATTTCATTTTTATGTATGTTTTGTTACAATCATTTTACAATATGTTTATAAAATGTTACAAGTTATTTTTCACTCTATATAAATTACTCTTTTCTTTTATAAATGTCTATACATATTTACATAAAAGTTTGAGTTTGATAGAATTGTAACTTTTATGTAAACTTTCTCTTTTATCCAGTATATACCATTAAGCAAAAGAAATACAAATCAAAAACCCTCAAGCTATTTTTTATAAAGTGAAACTGTAATCAGTGGGGGTTTTACGGGCATCCCGATCTTCTTTGTTTCTGCTGAATTTTGACATGGGGGTCTTATTGCCCAGCAAATAGCGGGATAAAGAGAAATCCCGTCAACATAAATAGGTATTTGCCGTGCCACCACTCCGCTTTTGCACATACATTATGGTGAATTCAACCTATTTTAAAGAAATGGAGGATGTTATTATGTATCCCTACAATCCATATGATCCATATAATCAATATGCGTACCAACAACCACAGTATGACTTACAAACACAATATCAATCTTATATAGATCAAGCAGAGCACACGAATCCATATGACCAAAATAGACAATTCCAACTTCCAATCTCTTTTCCTGGCACTGGAAATCGTCAATTAGAAAGACGCGTAAATGAGCTTGAACAAAGAGTTCGTCAACTAGAAAATACAGTTGAGCGCCATACACGTAGACTAAACCGCTTAAACCAACGTTTACGCACAGTAGAAAACAGACTAAACATTCCATTCGCAGCATTAGAAGACGGATTTTAATCGAGAAAATAAAGATTATATAAAGGAAGGGGCTTCCCCTTCCTTATATAAATTGACGAAAGTTTTTTCCATCTCTATACTGATAAGAGTTAATGAAATGAAACAAGGTGATAAATATGGATTTTGAAATAAATTATCTTTCCTTTTATGTTGTACAAGTAGAAGGAAAAGGTGAAGCAGTTGATAAACGCTACAAACATTTTCAAACTTTAGACGCTGAAGAATATGAAGATAGTTCCTTAAAAGAATTTTTGAATGGTGAGTTATTAAAAATATCGAAGCGAAAAGTAGAACGTCATGCAAAAACAGAACAAGCCCCAACAAAAATTGGTCGCTTTATTGTAGAAGAAGGGCACGAACTTGATTCAAACCCTCATTACAACCTTTTTAATCGTATTCGCTTTGCAGAAACAAAAGAAAACTTTAAAGATATGAGCGAACCTCTCGTTTATACATATCTTGACACAAGCGCTGTACGTGGTGGTGTATTTTTAATTGCTCAGGCAAAACTACGCAAATACTTTGATGATCCATTCGTATTCGTAATGAAATGCGACTTTGAACCAAAGGTTGCTTCTATTTCTGATGAATCAACACTGATTCGTAACGTTGAAATGGCCATCACAACAAAGAATATGAAATCTATCCAATATCCGTACATGCCTGAAGAAGGTATGGTTGAAGTAGGCGAACTAAAAATACACCAAGCATCACATGCCCGCTACTTTGAAGACTTCTTAAAATTCGTCGAATATGAACGCTCTATGCCTGAAATTATGAAAACACAGGTAATGGACATGGTATACGACCAAATTGAAGATGTATTTGAAGAAGGTACGGAAGAACGCGAACAATTCGACCAAGCGATGGAAGTATGGGCTGCTAGTCCGAAGCGGGAAATTATGGAACAATTTTCAACCGAAGAAGTAATGGAAGCTACCGCTCAAATCGTCGAGCATGCTCCTGAAGTGGAATTAAAACTAAAAGCCGATCATATCTCTGTGAAGGCTTTGCTTGCTGATTTCGGGGATCAAATACATATTGCGAAGGTAAATGACCGATATGTACTTATGATTGAAGCAGACACACTTACATTTGAAAAAGGCTTCTCTCCGATTGAGTTTCTGAAGCCAGATGAGCTGCAGGATGTGATTGAGCGGATTGAGAATAAGCAGCAGTATTCATTTGATCCGAGCGGTATTGAATAAAATGAAACTTTAATCAGTGGGGTTTTGTTCATCCCCCACTAATTATTACCCTCACCAATCGGGCTGTTACGGGATAAATACTTCCATATAACTGTTGTTACTGGGCGCTTATAATAAGCGCTCTTTTGTTTATATTAAAAACCGATTCTACTAAGAATCGATTTTTCTGCTTTATAATAAAACATGTTTATTTTCAAATTTTTTTGATGCAAGATGACATTTGTTGCAGAATCAAATACATCCCTTCCTTGTTATACAAGCTTATTTCCATTAGAAATATCTACTTCAATATTTCTAGTTGACCAAGACCTTCTATAAGTTGTTAAGATGCAAATTTCACTTTACTACCTCAAATTTATTGTACTCGTAAAAAGATAATTGAAAACGATATTCCGGATGTTCTCTCACCCAATCGTAGGCTTCTTCTAAAATTTCCATTTTGTTTTGCAAGTCATTAAGTTCACTACATTCGTCCCTTTTCTGTTTGCACAGAGGGCAGAATCCATTCACTATTTCCGCACTCGTCGCCCTAATAGTTTTACTTTCTAAATCAACTACTAGACGAAGAATAACAGAATGCTCTTCTTTTGTAGTCACCTTCATTTCAGCAATCCGATCCTCATTCCAAAAGACACCGTTTAATTCCATCTTTACTGTGACATCTTTAATATCCAAGTCTACCACTATCACACCTCCCTTGTACAAAACTCAATCTTACTCTTCTATTTTAAACTTTAATACACCACAACTTAAAGAGATATTAAGTTTTTTCCAATTCTTCTTTACTATGAAAGAAAGTGTAGTTAATGCTAATTGTGTGGTAAATATTATCCCAAAAACTAAAACAGTTAAAATGTTAAAGATCGTTTCCATTAAACTACACTCTTTTCTTTATATATATTTTTATTTTATTAATACGGTTTAAAACTCTTATTACGTCTTAACAATCCCAAAGCAATTATAATGCACAATCACAACAACAAGTTGATGCCTATTTAATATCAATACGCTGTTATTACATGTATGTAGTTAGAGGGGGAGGAGAAATTCATTTAACCTCTGTATTCTCCTCCATCTCAGCCAAATACCTAATCTGCCGTTCCGCTTTTCTCACTGCTGTACGAAAATGTTTTTTCAGGAGTTCCACTGTATTTTCACTTATATAATATCTTTCCGTTATACTTTCCCACGTGTCACCACTTTCAAATGTACTCCATTCAAAAGGGCGTTCTGTATTTTTCTTTAGTTCTTTAAAAACCCATTTTCGCATCTTTTTTTTCGCTTTTTCTGTTAGTTTTCCGTTTTTTACAAGTTCAAGTTCACCATGTCTTTTGTATCGCTTATTGATATCTCTCTCGCTATATACTTTAAGAAGTATATTTGCTGTATTTTCAGCATCTGCTAAAGCACGGTGCTGTTTTCCTTCCCACGTTAAAGCGAGCTGTTCTACCGCAAAGTGTAAACTTGGCGTATGTTCAAACAATTCCTCATATGCTTGGAAAACAAATTTTTGCAAATCAATTCTATTTTCTTTTTCTATACTTGGGCATTCAACACCATATAATGTACAATCATGAGATAGAAAGCGATAATCTTCTTTTCCCCATGAAACAAATATAGAACCTTCGCCGATGAACTGAATAAATTTCTCTATAATTTGAGGGAATTTTTCTACACCCATTAAATCTTTTTTCGTAATACCGGTTAATTTTGTTGTATGACGAGTTAATCGTGCACTTGGTTTTACTAACTCCGAAAATTCTTCAATTATCTTCATTGTACCTATTTCTATTTTTACAGCTCCGATATCAACTATTTCTGATGGATCTTCTGATTTATACGGTCTGAAATTCCTTTCAATATCAAACACAATGAAATGTGTAGCATTTTTCAATTTATTTACCTCTTTCTAAATTCCTTTTCACACAAACACTTTATTTTCAGTATTTATTTATTCATGTACTTTATACAAAAATACTCCGAATAAATAAATGAAAATTCAGTCTTGTTATGATATGTAAGTAGGAGGACATCTATAAAAATGCAAAAAAAAAGAAGGGCGAGCCCTTCTTTTTTCAAAAATTACTTCTTGTTTACGTTAGTAGCTTGAGGTCCACGGTTACCTTGTTCTACTTCGAAAGTAACTTCTTGACCTTCTTCTAAAGTTTTGAAGCCTTCGCCTTGGATAGCTGAGAAATGAACGAATACGTCTTCTCCGCCTTCAACTTCGATGAAACCGAAACCTTTTTCTGAGTTAAACCATTTTACTTTACCGTTTTGCATGAAAAAAATCCTCCTACAATGTACCTATATGTACATATTCATTTTCAACCACCTTACAATAATAAGCCAGATATTAAAAAACTGCAACCCCTGAGGAGATTTAACATTGCTATCCTCCTCGGAAGTTACAGCTCATTTAAATCTCTATATTATTAAAAGTAAAATGGTTTAAATATACTATATCATATCAATATAATAAAAGTAAAGTTTTTTTCTTAAATTATTTTTTGTTCCCACTGCATTGCTTTTAATTCACCTGATCCGGCTACTACATAACCATCTTTTTGATTAACAATGCGCCATCCGTGCCCTTTAACTGAATCACATACTGTAACAATACCTTCTTCAAGAAGCACACGGCACACACTACTAATCCCCGCCTTATTTTGCGTTGAAGTTGTATATAAAACATGTTGATCTACACTTAAGTCTAAATAACTACTTGCTTTCTGCTCACTTTGACATGTATGCCAATATATTTTTTCACTTGCAATACTTTCATCTATTTTACAATAAGAAATATTTCCGCTAACTCCCTTGCACGATCCACTTGCCACTACTAAATAAGAATTGTGTAAAGTCAACGCGGAGATCATTTGATTCATCGCAATTTTAATCCTCTTTAATTTACGTGTCTTCAAATCAAAGAGCCAAACACCACCATATTTAGCATGTATTTTCGTACCAATAAATAAGTAATGTTTATATAAAAATAATGATCGAATAGACGGTGCCGCACTGCCATACTCAAGAAACGGATGAATAGTTTCCCATGTCAAACCGAAATTATTAGAAAGATACAGCGTTTTTTCTCCATGAGCAACAACAGTTCCTTGTACATTGCTACATACATTCCAACTCGTTGCTTTTGTTGGAAAACGCTGAATTGTCCAGTTCTCTCCACCATTCATACTGCGAATAAAAATCCCTTCGTCACCTACACCATAAACTACATTATCTTCGCTATGTAAATCCCTAATTCGTTTTTGAAAACCATTTAAAATTCGTTTCCATTCTCCGTCTTGTTCAACAAATAAGCCATTATATGTAGTAGCTAACAACAGTTTTCCATCTCTTAACTTTGTAATAGCAGTTGCACTTAACATTGTCTCCACGTTGACACTCCCATTCTTAGAACTTCTCAGCAAATGCAATTGCAAAATTACTGCATTTTTCAACATCCTCTTCATCTTCTGGAGCTAATTCAATTTTCAGCCCTTCTTGTACAAGCTCTGCACCGCGTTCCACAAGACGTTCTTCAAATATCGTTACCGCTTCACAAAACAGTTCATACGCTGTATCACCCGATCCGAATACCGCTACCTTTTTCCCAGCTAAATCTATATTTTCTAAGTCATCATGAAAATCTTCCGCTTCAAATGGTAATTCACCATCGCCCCACGTATAAGATCCTAAAATGATTCCATCATAAGCTAATAATTCTTCAGCGTCCATGCCTTCCATTTCTTGCAATACTACTTCATGATCAAAAGCATCTAAACTAACTTTAATTAAATCAGCAATACTCTCTGTATTTCCTGACATACTTGCATAAGCTATTAAAATTTTTGCCACTTTGGCATCCCCCTCTAACAATAAATGATTCTCATTCTCATTATATTAATAATGAGAATCAATTTCAATTGATTTTTTCTACTTTTATTTACATTTCACATTACTTATTTCAAATAAGGTGAAACTTTAATCAGTGAGGGTATTCATCCCCCACCTAACTTCTTTGTTTCCGCTGAATTTTGAGGCGGGGGGCTTACTGCCCGGCAAATAGCGGGATAAAGTGAAAGTTTAATGAGTCCTCACCAATCAGGCTTTTTCAGACAACCCACAAAGAGCGGAATAAATAAAAAAGCACAGATGACTATACAATCATCTGTGCTTTTTTATTATTTTTTAAAAATACCAAAAGGCTTTCCTACTGGTAAAACAACTTTTCCGAAGTGTGTATTTAACACTGCTGCAGCTGAACCGTAGAAAGATAATAATGAAATAAGAAGTTCAGAATATGCTGCTAAATTATGCATTGCATGCGGCATAACACCTAAAGTACTTAATGAAAGACCGATAAATAAGAAATCAATAAGGACGAAAATCATAAATAATACTTTATGTGTTTCCATTGCACCAATTGTCATAAAGATTGTGAAAATCAAATATCCGATAAAGGCTACACCAAGCTGTTTTGAATCTGCAGCTTGTGCTAATTTTTCGCCAAATACTCCAAGTTGAATTAACCAAGTCATTCCAACACCTAGCCAAAATAGACCGTACGCACCGAATGCTGTTGTACCGAATGTATTGTTATGCTTTGCATCATGAATGCAAGCAAAGATTTGTGCAAATCCTCCTAAAAAGATTGCCCACGGTAATACAAGTGAAACGCCATCTGTTAAGCCTAACTTTTGAGATGATGCTACAAGTGTTACCATCGCTAATCCAAATAGACCAATTCCAGATGGATCCGCTGTTGTCATTTTCACATGATGTGTAGTAGTTTGATTGCTCATATAAACCTCCTGATTATAAACATACTCGAATACAATACTTAAATCAGAAGACTATGTCAATGGTTTTTTTTGTATGTTGTCAGACGTTATATTTTATAATGATTAAATATATTTCTGACCACTTCATAAGGTTTTATATTCACTTTTTCCAACTCGTTTATCGGTAGCCATAACGGAATATAATTTCCCCTACCTTCCAGCTGAAATTCCTCAGCTGTTCCGCTTCCGAACACTCCGCCTGTAATATAGGCAGCATAATAATATTCATTTCCTTTATATTTTACCTTTGCAATAAGGTGCTCCACTTGTATATGTACCCCTAATTCTTCGTATACCTCTCTTTTCGTTGCCTCTTCAGGCGTTTCACCTTCCTCAATCCCTCCGCCAGGAAAAACATAATATCTTTCCTCTTCTCGAATACGTTTTATAAGAGCGATTTTTCCTTCCTGTACAATGATAGCGGCTCCGCGATTTCTTATCATTTTATTACCTCAATACGAATCGCAACTGTTCCCCACTCTTTTTCTTGTTCTTTCGTATATATTTTGTATGTACTTTCTAACATTTCCTCTAAACTATCATTTTCACAATCCAATAATTTTTTATCGATTTGTTCATATATAGCTTTAAAGCTCTCGTATCGCTTTATTTCCTTTACTTTTACCGTCATCATTTCTGTTGTCTTAAGATTCGTAAATACGATTTCATCGTCTTTGTTTATTAGTTGACGTTTTTTATCGTATAGGCGTACTTCATATACTTTTTTCCCTGATCGAATTGACTGAAACGGTTTATTATATAAACCCATTTCGTATCGCATACATCCCACTCCCTTTTGTTCATTTCACCTATTAATACAGTTCACATTACTACATCTTGCATATAATATTCCATACGTATCACTTAATTGAGAAAGGAGGCTGAAGAAGCATGTTATATTTAAATCAAAAACCTGAATATAATAAATATGATATTGGTGATTATACTTATAGTAAAGTAGGGCCAACCATTTTTTCTTGGAACGATGAAACAAAATTGAAAATAGGTAAGTTTTGTTCATTAGCAGAAGAAGTCGTTTTCATACTTGGCGGTGAACATCGCGCAGACTGGATAACAACTTATCCATTTAATGCACTTTTTGATGAAGGAGCACATATTACTGGTCACCCTTCTTCAAAAGGTGATATCGTAGTTGGCAATGATGTATGGATTGGTTATCAATCCTGCATTTTATCTGGTGTTACAATTGGTAACGGTGCCATTATTGGTGCAAAAAGTGTTGTTACAAAAGACGTCCCTCCATATGCAATTGTGGCTGGTAATCCAGCAAAATTTATTCGATATCGTTTCCCGCAAGAAACAATTGACAAACTAGAGAATCTTGCATGGTGGGACTGGGACATTTCTGTTATAAAAGGAGCTATTCCATTACTACTTTCCGACAAAATCGACGAATTTTTCACCTCGCCCGAAAATGAATCTATATGATTAAAACAGAAAGAGCATCCAATTATTTTTCAGGATGCTCTTTCTGTTTTTATTTTTTATGTCCATGCAAATGATTACACGGAGAACATTGAAATGGAATCTTATCTAAGCAATTAAAGTTTGTTTCGCAAATTTGTTCAATCGTTGGAACAAATGGAATGACAACTATGTTACTTTCTACTATTTGTGTAACAGGTGGCAATACTGTGCCTACTTGATGTTCAAAACGAATACTCGCTTGATTTATATAATTTCCTGAACCATTTGGCGCGCTCTGTACTGCTACTTGGAACGAAACTGTCCTTGCTTCACCAGGATTTAAACTTCCGATAAGAAACCCTACTGCCGGGCTTACATTCGGCACTGGCGTATTATCAACCGTTACACTTCCAGGAACAAATCGAACACTACTATCTAACATATCTTGAAAACGAATATTTTGCATTACAGTATCACCCGTATTTGTGATGACTGTCGCAAACGTAATGACATCTCCAATTGTTGCTACCTGTAAATCTGCCGTTTTTACGACTGTCGTTGAGACATTTTGAGGAATAAACGGGATAACAACTGTATTACTATCACCTTCAACTACTACTGGCGGCTCATTCGGATTTACAGTTGCAAGCCCATTCGCTGTAGCAGTATTTGTAACTAAATTATTTACTTGCCCTCCTATTATTACAACTTGGAAATTAATAATTGCTGCATCATTTGGCTGAAAATCACCTAACGGAATACCAGTATTCGGATTAGCAAATGGAAGAGGTACATCATTTACCGTTACCGTACCATTTATAAATAGCGTATTCGGATCAATGATATCTGTTAACACAATATTGGTCACAGGAACTGTACTATCATTTATAACAGCGATTCCGTAAGTGACAACATCCCCTATCATTGCTACTTCAAAGTTTGCTCCTTTTGCAACAAATAAGATTGCAGTATTTACCGTCACTATAACTGTATTGCTTGTATCCATCACTGTAACTGGCGGCTCCCCTGGTACTAAAATATATTCTGCTAACGCCCCAGCAACGTTCACTACTGTACCACCATCCGGAAAACTTGTAATCGTAGCTTCATATGTTACAAGTGACGTCTCACCAAC
Organism: Bacillus sp. LH1; assembly: GCF_057924895.1. Taxonomy (NCBI): domain Bacteria; kingdom Bacillati; phylum Bacillota; class Bacilli; order Caryophanales; family Bacillaceae; genus Bacillus; species Bacillus sp. LH1. The sequence continues at coordinate 3,445,777 of NZ_CM175007.1, forward strand.
TGGTATATCAGGTATCGTAAATCCAATCTGCGGATTTAACCCCGGTTGCGGAACCCCATTTATCGTTACACTATTTGGAACGAAATCAGCTTCCTGAGATAGCACATCGATAAATTGAACATTCATTGCATCAGCAGTACCAGTATTTAATATACGAACAGTATACGTTACCGTTTCTCCTACACCAACAACTGAATCGTCTACTTCTTTTAGCATATCTAAGCTACCTCTATTTACCGGCGTAACCGTCGTATTACTTGAATTTGTAATTGTAGACGGAGGTTCTCCTGGAATCAATTCGAAATCACCCGTTACTCTTGCTGTATTCATAATGCTACTAGAAGGCGGAACTGCGATTACATTTACTTCAAATGTAATTAATACACTATCCCCTACTGCAAGATCAGGCAATGCAAAGCCTACAAATGGATCTAAACCTACTTGCGGAATCCCATTTATTTGTACACTTCCAGGAACGAATTCTAAACTAGGTGATGGAACATCGATAAACTGAACATTCGTTGCTGTTACCGTTCCCGTATTTGTAACTTGCACACTATACGTTAACGTATCTCCTAATCGTGTCGCTTCTTTATTTACAGATTTTATAACGCTGAATCGTCCTCTATTCACTCTAGTTATCGTCGTATTACTCGGCTCTGTTACTACAACTGGTGGTTCTCCTGGCACTAAAGTAAAGCTTCCTGTTATATTTGCAACGTTCGTAATTGTTCCTGATGACGGGATGTTTGTAACTGTCGCTTGAAACGTCACTATAACTGTTTCACCAACTGGGATATCTCCAACTCCAAATCCAGTAATCGGATTTAAGTTTGGTTGCGAGGCTCCATTTATCGTTACACTATTTGGTACAAATGACGCCCCTGCTGAAATGGTATCAACAAACTGAACAGCATTAGCTGTTACTGTTCCAGTATTTGTTATTTGAACCGTATACGTTAATATATCTCCAACGAGAGTAGCAACCCTATTTACTTGTTTAATAACATTAAATTGCCCTCTATTTACAGTTGTAAGTGTTGTATTGCTCGGCTCTGTTACTATAACTGGTGGTTCTCCTGGTACTAATACAAAACTTCCAGTTACATTTGCCGTATTGGCAATTGTTCCGTTTGATGGCGCACTAACAACGGTTACTTGGAAGATGACTTCTACACTTTCACCTGGGTTTATATCTGGAAGCGGGAATCCATTATTCGGATTGAATCCAGGTTGTAACACACCGTCTATCGTTACAGTGTTCGGCACGAATGCTATAGAGGAAGGTAATACATCACTATATTGAATATTCGTTGCTGGCACTGTTCCTGTATTTTGAACTACTGTTGTATATGTGATTGTATCGCCTACTGCAACAACCGGCTGACTCACTGATTTTAAAACATTCAAACCAGGCTCATTGATTTCTGTTAATGTCGTATTACTTGTCGTTGTTTCCGTAATAGGCGGTTCTGTTTCACTTACAGCAAATGTAGCTGTAACGTCTACAAAATTAACAATCGTTCCACCTTCTGGTATGCTTGTAACCACTTCCTGATATGTGACAAGTACAAAATCATCGACAGGTATATCTGGAACTGTAAAACCAATGAAAGGATCTAATCCTGGTGCTGGTACCCCGTTTATGCTCACACTTCCTGGTACAAATGCTACACCCGCGGAAGTAGTATCGATAAATTGAACATTCGTCGCTGGCACTGTTCCGAAATTAAAAATCAATACATCATACGTTAATATTTCTCCTACCGTCGCTACTTCTTTATCTACTAGTTTCAATGGAAAAATAAACGCTATATTAATTGTCGTAACGACTAAATTTGTTAATATCGTTTCCGTAATCGGTGGTTCCTGCGGATTTGGTTGTGAAGTAAATGTAACATCTGCATCATTTAATATGACTTCATTATCTGGAATTTCTGTAATCGTCACTTGGAATGTGACCTCAATACTTCCACCAGCGATTAATAATGGAGTAACTGTAAATCCTATTTCTGGATTTAAATCAAGTTGCTGCACTCCACCTATCGTTACACTATTGTCAACAAACGTCGTTCCTTCTGGTATGACATCTTGGAAGAACACATCTGTAACAGGGATAATTCCTACGTTTGAAATGAGCACAGTATACGTTAATACATCCCCAACGGCCCCAGTTGCAACATCAACTGTCTTTGTTGCAGTTACTTCACCAGGAGGAGGTAACGGTATTGTAACTACCGTTGTATTACTTGAATTCGTTGTTGTTACAGGTGGCTGTAAAGGATTTAATAAGAAAGTGGCTGTAGCAGATGCTGTATTTAATACTGCTCCACGTGTAGACGGTGCAACTACCGTAACTTGGAACGTTACTGTCAATGATGTTCCAGCTGCAATATTAGGAAGCGGGAAACCAACATTTGGGTCAAATCCAGGTTGTGGCGTTCCATTTATCGTTACACTATTTGCTACAAAAGTTGTTTCTAAAGCAATTGGATCAAGGAAAGAGACATTCGTTGCTGTTACTGTACCGTTATTTCGAATAACAACAGAATACGTGTAAGTTTCTCCAAGTGCTGCTTGTTGTACAGATGAAGATTTTTGTATATTTAACTGTGCTGTGTTTACTTGCGTCACTACAAAATTACTATTTGTAACAGTCGTTATTGGAGGGTTTGCTGGATTTATAAGAAAACTTGCAGTAACGTTTGATTGGTTTCTTATATTTCCACCGCTCGGAACACTCGTCACTGTAACTTGAAACGTAATCGTAGCCGTTTGCCCGACCGGAATATTTGGTACCGGGAAACCTAGCATAGGATCCGCGCCTTGCTGTACGACTCCATTTATCGTCACACTATTTGCTACAAAGGCAGTACCAGACGGAATTGGATCTTGAAAAACAATATTCGTTGCAGGAACAGTTCCTGTATTTTGAATAAGAATCGTATACGTTAACGTATCTCCTACACCGGCTTGTAGTGTATTTACACTCTTCATTACATTAAGTGATCCTACATTCACTCGCGTCACAACAATATTACTAATCGTTACAATTGTAATTGGTGGCTGGAGAGGACTTACTTGGAAATCAGCAGTGACATTCGCATTATTCGGAAGAACTCTATTTGGTGGTACACTCGTGATTGTCACTTGAAAAGTGACCGTCACCATTCCTCCTACTGGAATATTAGCAAGTGGAAATCCAGTTGTCGGGTTTAAACCTGGTTGAGGTGTCCCGTTTATTGTTACACTATTCGCTACAAAAGTGGTTCCAACTGGAATCGGATCAAGGAATGATACATTTGTCGCTGTCACCGTTCCACTATTTTGTATACGAACTGTATACGTTAACGTATCTCCTACACCGGCTTCAGTAGCACTTACACTTTTCATTACATTTAACCCTGAAGAATTCACGATCGTCATAACAGTATTACTTGGTACTGTTACAGTAATCGGCGGCTCTGTTGGATTTACAAGGAAATCTCCAGTTACATTCGCATTATTTACAACATTATTTCCTTGGGGAATTTCATCAATTAATACTTCAAATGTAACAATAACACTGGCGCCAGTAGGCAAATTATTTAATGGGAATCCAAGTTCTGGATCTGCCCCTTCTTGTAAAACACCATTCACAACTACACTATTTTCAATAAATAATGTCCCTTGGGGAATTGAATCTTGGAAAAATACATTCGTAGCTGGTACACTACCTGCATTTATGACTTCTATTGTATATACTAAAATATCCCCTACTGTTGCAACATCCGTATTGACTGCTTTCACAACTTCAAAGTTTCCTGATTGTACTGTCGTATTCACAACATTACTCGGTACATTGATTGTTACTGGTGGTTCATTCGGATTCACTTGAAAGCTTGCTGTTACATTTGCTTGATTTAAAATATCTTCATTTTCTGGATTCTGTACAATTACTACGTCAAATGTGACTACAACCGTTTGAGCCGCAGGAATATTCGGAAGAGAGAATCCTGTATTCGGATTTAGTCCACTTTGCTGTACTCCATTAATTGTTACAGAATTTGCAACAAATGAAACAGCAGAAGAAATAGGGTCTTGGAAAAATACATTTGTTAACGGAACATTCCCTGTATTTTGAACGGCAATTGTGTATGTTAAAGTGTCTCCTACTGCCGCTTGCGTTGTATTCACTTCTTTTATTACATTTAAACCGCCTGTATTAACTTGTGTCACAACTGTATTCGTTTGTCTATTAATCGTTATTGGTGGCTGATTTGGAATAACGACGAAATTAGCAGTTACATTTCCGCGATTCGCAATTGTGCCTCCTGATGGCGTTGATGTCACTCGTACTTGAAAAGTCACTGTCCTACTTCCGCCGGGAGATATATTTGCTACTGTAAACCCAGTCGCTGGATTTACCCCAGGTTGTGAAACCCCATCCACAGTCACACTATTTGCTATAAATGTCGTTCCAATTGGTATTGGATCTTGAAAAATAACGTTCGTTGCAAGTACATTTCCTGTATTTTGAATTGTTACCGTGTACGTAAGAACATCGTTAACCGTTGCAAAAGCTCTATCCACTGTTTTTCTCGTTGTTATATCAGCTATATTAATTGTCGTAACTACAGTATTACTTGTCGCTTGCCCTGAAACTGGTTGTTGACCAGGCACTGGAGTAAAGGTAAATGTTGCACTTGCACGGTTTGGAATTGGATTGACAAGAGGGTTCGATGTTACTCGAACTTGAAAGCGCACTACAGTCGTTTGCGAAGCATTAATACTTCCTAGATTAATACTACTTGCTGGATTCGCTCCTGGACGCGCTACTCCATTTACCGTAACGCTATTTGCGACAAATGTTGTTCCAGCAGGGATACTATCAACAAAAATAACATTGCTCGCAGTGACATTTCCATTATTTGTGATATTAACTGTGTACGTTAATACATCATTAAGCGTTGCCGTCTGTAAATCTACAGATTTCTGCATACTTATAGTTGCTTGATTCACTGTCGTTTGTACTGTGTTTGAAGAAGACGTACTTGTAATAGGAGGACTACCAACGAAAGGACGAAATTGATATGACACCATTGCACGATTTAAAATAGGATTGGGATTCGGGAATGATATTATTCGAACTTGAAATGTAACAATTCTTTGCGTGTTATTTGGGATTGTACCTAAATTAATTCCATTAGAAGGGTTTGCATTCGGCTGTGTTACTCCCCCTACCGTAACACTACCTGCAACAAACGTCGTTCCGTTCGGAATACTATCACGTAATACAACGTTTTCTGCACTTCCTGTTCCTGTATTTGGGACCGTAATCGTATAAGTGAGAATATCCCCTACCCCTGCGACTGTTCTATTAACTGATTTAACAGGATTAATAATTGGACCTGTTGCATCAATTTGAACACCAAAACCAGCTGCTGCGTATCCATCTCCATTTGTAACAAATCGAACCGTTGCTGATGTTTGATTGTTTACTAAAGATGAGGAGGCATCTACATTCGTAATATCCCACCCTTGTCTTCGGACGGCCAAAGCTACCCCTAACGGCTGATTCAAATCTCCAAACGTGCCGCTCGTATCTAAATTTCCACTATCATTACAAATTTGTGACTGAAAGAAATTATTCGCAGGATTTCTCGGTCCGAATAATGCAACTGTAGCATTTGCATTCGGCCCAAAGCGAAGTTGATCTCCAACAATGTTAGAATCACCTTCTTGAGCAGTTACGAGCACTCTTCCTGTAACAGCTCCTGTTGCCGGCGTAGCAAAACCTGAAATTGTAGCATCAACTGGCGGGGATGAAGCATCGATAATTTCTTGACCTGCATATACTGACAAATTTCGAAGTGGTAAACTTGCATTTTGATACACAACCTCAAGCGTCCATCCAGCTGAACGACTGATTGTCGGGTCGGCTGAAGTTCTTGCAGCTGGCACGGCACCTGTAGTATATGTGCCTGCTCCACCTGCACTAACAAGATTCGTTACATTGGCAGAGCGAGCATAATAAAACTGGTTTCCTACTGAACCTTGCTGCGCGGTAGCAGGATCTGGCGTAACAGAAAACGTCCCTGCTGGCGTTGTAAATGTAATGTTATCATTTAAAAATGGTAAAACATCTTCCGTATCAGTCCGGAAAGTACCAGCCCAAACTAATTCTGCATATAACACACTGCTTCCCGCTGGAATATTTAAAATTGCACTTGAAGAATTCAATTGCCACTCATCTGTTGTCCCCGCTGGGAATCCTGGTACTTGCAATGCTGTATTTACTGTCGTAAACACAGCAAGTGTACCAAAAATATTACCTGGTGCAGGTGATGTAGGGCTAAGTCCCAGCGTATTCCCAGTAAACGTGACGGCACCAGGTACTGTTGTCGTAAACCTATTTATAAAAGGCACACAATCATCTCATTTCAATTATAGTAAAAAGTGCTCTATACTATAAAATGTAGACAAACTATACAATGTACGTTGTCCAACAAAATTCCGCACATATGAGAGGGGTTTATAAAACTATGCGCTACGTTATCATAACAGGAACTTCACAAGGTTTAGGTGAGGCAATCGCTACGCAATTATTAGAAAAAAATACAACTGTCATCTCTATTTCTAGAAGAGAAAATAAAGAGCTTACGAAACTTGCAGAGCAATATAACAGCAATTGCATTTTTCATTCCCTAGATCTTCAAGATGTACATAACTTAGAAACTAACTTTAAAGAGATCATTTCATCTATTAAAAAAGACAATATATCCTCTATTCATTTAATTAATAATGCGGGTACAGTTGCACCTATGAAACCAATTGAAAAAGCAGAAAGCGAACAATTCATTACAAACGTTCACATTAATTTACTTGCTCCAATGATTCTTACATCTACTTTCATGAAACATACAAAAGACTGGAAAGTAGATAAACGCGTTATAAATATTTCATCTGGCGCAGGAAAAAATCCTTATTTCGGATGGGGCGCTTATTGTACGACGAAAGCTGGTGTAAATATGTTTACACAGTGCGTAGCAACCGAAGAAGCAGAAAAAGAATATCCAGTAAAAATCGTCGCTTTTGCACCTGGTGTCGTTGATACAAATATGCAAGCACAAATTCGGGAAACAAATAAAGAAGACTTCACAAATTTAGATCGATTCATCGCATTAAAAGAAGAAGGAAAGCTATTATCACCTGAATACGTTGCGAAAGCTATTCGTAACTTACTAGAAACTGAAAACTTCCCTCAAGGCGAGGTTATTAGAATTGATGAATAACAAAAAGGCGTGCTAAAATAGCACGCCTTTTTGTTCTACTTCTCTAAAAATATAAGCACAGACTCCGCAATTTGCTCATAACCAATTTCTTGATAAATTTTATTCGATGTCGGATTCGCTAAATCAGTATATAACGTAGTCGTCTTGTACCCTTCATCTAACATACGTTGACTAAGTGCCGCTACACACTTAGATGCGTATCCCTTTTTCCTTGCTTCTTTCGGCGTATATACAAAATTAACTGTTATATTATTTTTAGTTGGTCTCGTTTTTGCAGCTACAGAAACGAGTTTCCCATCCACTTCCAAACCAAACAGTCGATTTGTAGTTATTAATGTATATGCAGTTTGTTTTGCTTCTTCTTTCGTAGTAGGAAGCTTTACATCTTCACAAAATTGATATATCCACTGTTCTATTAATGGTAATTCATCATTATTTACCGCTCGAAAAAGTCCATTCGCATTACACTTCTTCTTTACTCTGTTCAACTCATACACACCTTGCTCCATTGCAACATTCATTTTCTTATTTTCTAATACCGCAATCTCTTCCGCTAATTTCTGTACAATTTTCTTATTACCGATCAATCCAGGAATATCCGGATATACTTTCGTTAACTCTTTTGCAAGTTCCTCAATAGCTACTCCCGAAATTTCAGAAGTTGCAACAATGATTTGTTTCTTCTCTTCTGTTTGCAGAAATACAACCGCAATGTCTTCTCCTTGTTTCGCTATCCCCATAAATATCGGTTCTTGAACCATTTGTAATACACCTAATATGAGATTGTTTTCCTGCTCATTCTTTTCTAGAAATGGTGTAACATCTTCTTTAAAATGAAAAATCTCTTCATATACATGTAATTGAATCATCGACAATCTCTTCTCTCTATTTATATTTTAATTAAGTATTGGCGATTAATTCATTAAATCCCTCTTTTACGATTCAATAATATTCAAAGCTAATGTATTCAAGGCATTTTCAGCTTGTAAAATTCTCTGTTTTTCCTTTTCAAATACATCTTCTTCTTTTCGAAAGGACTCTTTTCGATTTTTAATCATACGCTTCATTTCTTTTTTACTCGGTCCACCGTATACATTTCTTTTTTGAATAAAAGCTTCTGGCGATATAATTTCTTTCCACTCTTTTTCTAATAAATTTATTTTAAAATGTTCTTGCAAATACATATTTACATCTTTGAAGTGTAATTCATGTAGTTCTTTTTTCTGCTCCAATGACATATTTGCAATAACACTTGCTGCATGATGAGCATGCCGAAATGGAATTTCATAATTTTTCGTTAAAACATCAGCGAAATCCGTTATCGTTATTGCATGTTTATAGGAACGACTTTTTAACGTTTCTTCTTCTACTTTCATCGTTAGGATCACTGCATTCATCATACAAAAAACACGAATCGCCTTTTCAATCCCTTTATATAAATATGGCTGCAAGTCATCTTCCGTATCGACAATATCACCAAATGGTGTATTATGAATCATTTGAAATACTGTAAATGCTTCTCCTAAAGCACTACTCGTAATTGCACGAGCGTGTTCAATTGAAACCGGATTTCGTTTTTGCGGCATAATACTACTAATTTGTACATATGGCTTTGCAACAGTAATACCGTCATATTCTTTCGTTGCTAACAACAAAAAGTCATGAATCCATCTACTCGTATTCGTCATCATTACCATAAGTAGCGAGCTAACTTCTAATAAATAATCCGCTCCGGCAACAGCATCATATGAGTTCTCAATTACAGTTGTAAATCCAAGTAGATGAGCAACTCGTTCTCGTTTAATCGGGAAACTTGTTGTAGAGAGTGCAGCCGCCCCCATTGGAGACTGATTTAAAAGCTGGTACGTTTTTTTCATTCGTTCTAAATCTCTTTGCATCGTATCATAAATTGCTAACGTATAATGACCAAATGTTGTTGGCTGTGCCGGTTGTGTATGTGTATAAGCTGGCATGATCGTTTCCTTATGATCATCAGCAAGTTGCAGTACACTTTCTTGCAATAGCAAATAATGTTCCATTAATCGTAATATATACCGCCTTAAACTCATGCGATACATCGTTACACCCATATCATTTCTACTTCTACCAATATGCATATTACTTACAAAATCGCATTTCGCTTCTTGAGAAATTAAATGTTCGATTAAAAAAAAGAGGTCTTCATGCTGCTCTGTATATACCAATTTATCTTTTGGTATTCGCTCTACTTTTCTAAGTGCGTTTAATATAACTTTAGCTTCTTCTATTTTTATTAAACTTTCTTCAGTCAGCATCGTAATATGTGCTTTATGCACTTGAAACATATCTTTCAATAAGTAATTTCGTTGAAAATCAAATACATGTTGTAATACACAATCCACATATGTTTTTCCAGGGAAATCAGCGCCTTCACTCTTTATAAACTCTTCCTTACTCTGTTTCATCACCTTTTCCCCTCTCACCTAAGTATTACTACCCATCATACCCATTGATAGAAAAAAAGTGCCTGTACATAAAAATAAACTCGGTGCTCTCTGCACCGAGTTTATTTAATAAAAGTCGCATCATACTTATCACTTTGCAACACTTGGAAATGTAAGTTTGCTAAATGTTTCCGTATTTCTGCACTATCGTCTTCATTTAAATTATTCGCCAAAAACACAATCTCCGTACAGTTTCCACGTTTATCCATAGCGTAAACTGCTTTTGTAACCGTCCATGGTGTATAACCATTCTTTTGCCCAGCATGTCTAAATGTTTTACGGTATTTCTTGGCACTCATGTCTGTTTCAACGATATTTGCCCACACTTTTTCTTCAGCTTCTGTCAAGCCACCTTTATGGTTTGCCTTTTGAAGTAATACCATATAATCATTTGCAGAAGCTGCTGGTAATCTATCTGACCAAATTTTGTCGTAACGTTCCTCTAAATAAAGCGGAATTTCCTTCTGTAATAATGGTCCCTTCTTCTTTAAGCGTTCATGAATAATCATCGCATATTCACGATATTGCTCTTGAGACATTTCTTTTAACTTTTTCTCTATTTTATATTTTGGAACATGTAATTCTTTATGCAAATATCCCGGGATATACAAAGATGAGACGATTGGAAATAGTGGTTGATGTGCAGGAAGTGATAAACTTTGTAAATTTCGATTGATGTTATCTAATCCTAACAATTCCATTAAGTATTCAGCATTTGCATTCGAACTAAACTTAACCATTCCTTTTGCCACTTCTTCTAAAGAAACCGCTCCTTCAGTTATCTTGCCCGTCTTCTCCAAATACTTTTGCCATCTATCTTGTGCACCACCATCTGTATTCGGCACATAATAGCGATTCACATCATTAATCGACACGAAACTAGAAGAATCAATTTTCCCATCAGTAACTTGTTTCGTATATTCAAGCGCCACAATTAATTTCATCGTACTAGCAACTGGCAATACAACATTTGGGTTTACAGAATAAACAACTTTATCATTTCTCTTTACTAGAAGCGCACTATTTTTTTCATCTTTATGTTCTTCAATAAAAGATGCAATATACTGTGCATCATCATTATTTGAACTCCACACTTTTTTCACTAAAAAGTTACCCGATATTAGCAAAACAAAAATACCCACAATTACTGCGCATACTATAGTTTTTTTCAAGTAAAATTCCTCTCCTATTGTGTAACTCTTCTCTATTTATCATTTAAAAACAAAATAATGGAGATGGTTATTTACATAACCATCTCCATTATTTTAACTTGTATGCTCCTATTATGTCTACGTCATAAATTTCACAAAATCCTCAAGAAACTTTTTATAATGTAACGACCAACCAATTCGCACCCAATTTTTTAATGCTTTTGCATCAGGTTGAGGCCGAAAATCAGCAATACTCTCTCCTTTTGCAATTCCAGCTGTATCTACATCGACACGACGATATACATAATCTAAAAGGGATGGATTTGCCGCAACCATCATTGTAACGACGTCATGTACTGGACTTCCCTTTATTTTCGGATTTAACTTTCTATAAGCTTTATAATAGTACGTAAATATCGGCTCGATTAACTTATTAAAACTCGTTTTAGAGTGTTTCGTAATATATTTTACCATTTCCGGTGTAATAATTGCTTCAGATGTAACGTTAAGTGGCACTAATGTCACATTTTTGGCATTTTGCATAACTAATTGTGACGCAATGGGATCACCATGAAAATTCGCCTCTGCGACTGGTGTTACATTGCCAGGCATTAAGAAAGCACCGCCCATTATATAATATTCTTTCACATACTTCATCATCGGCTTTTCTAAAATAAATGCTGTCGCTAATGTTGTTGATCTACCAGCATCGACTATTATTAATTCTCCTTTATATTTTTCAAGAAGATCAAAAAATGTACAAAAAGGCTTTATATTTGGTAAAAAAGTTTTTGGAGGTTTAATTGGCCCTAAACCGTCTGTCCCATGAATTTCTGGATAATACGTCGTAATATCTCCGGATAAAGGAATTTTCGCACCATTAATAACAGGTATATCTTCCCGTCCTGCCATTTGCAATAAATATGCGGCATTACTTGTCGCCTTTTCTTGTGTTACATTTCCATATCCCGTTACTACACCAACAATATCAATATCAGGATGCAACAATCCATACATAATTGCTAAAGAGTCATCAATTCCTGGGTCTCCTAAAAATAACACTTTTTTCATCGACCTCAACTCCATCCCCTCAGTTGTTATTAATTTATGAATAACCGTGGATATACAGAATAAAAAAAGAACAAATTCATACGAAAAAACGCAGTCTTATAAGGACTACGTTCTTCAGCTAACCTATACTGTTTTTTTTACAGCACTCATACTTCCAATAACATAAGCGATAAACGCAAAACAAATCGGGAAGACAACTGTATGTATACCGAACGGATTTGGATAGAAAAGATGAATACACATATATGAGCCTACCCCAACTAAAATAGACGCAAGCGCTCCTGTAGCATTTCCTTTCCTCCAATATAACCCTAATACGATTGGCCAAATGAATGCTGCTTCTAATCCACCGAAAGAAAATAAATTTAGCCATATTAAAAAATCTGGTGGTTTAATCGCCGTTGCATAAACGAGTAGTCCTACAATACCAGTAATCCACAAACTTCCTTTTTTTATCGTACTGTCTGCTGCATCTTTATTTATGTAATTTACATATATATCTTTAATAATTGACGAGCTTACAAGTAATAATAAAGAGTTTACTGTAGACATAATCGCTGCCATCGGTGCAGCTAAGAAAACTCCAGCTAACCAAGGAGGTAACACTTCCATCGCAAGTAGCGGCATTACTTTATCTGGTACCGTTATACCTGGAAGTACTACTCTTGCAAATACACCAGTTAAATGCATACCGATCATAATTGTGCCAACGACAACGGTTCCAATTATTAAAGCTTGATGCATCGCTTTTGAATTTTTATAAGACATGGCACGCACGCTAATTTGCGGTAAGCCGACAACGCCAATTCCAATTAAAATCCAAAATGATGTAACATATGATTTCGTTAAACTGCCATCTGCTCCGAATGGTGTAATTAACTTTGGATTAATTTGAACAAGTTCCTGCATAATCTTTTCAATTCCACCACCAGCAATGACAGTAGCAATTAAAATGATTGTCGTTCCAACTAACATAATGATTCCTAATAATGTATCTGATAGAGCAACTGCACGAAATCCACCAATTAATACGTACACAAGTACAGAAAAAGTAAATAAAAATAGTGCTGTTGTATACGATAGACCAGTTAGTGACTCGATTAATCGTCCACCACCGACCCACTGGGCTACTGTCGCTGAAAATAAAAAGATAATAATACATAACGCAGAAAGTATAACAACTGCTTTATTATTGTATCTCCCTTTTAAATAATCGATAAGAGTAATTGCTTCCATCTTCCTAGCGATAATTGCAAACTTTTTACCGATAACGGTTAAAACGATATAGCCTGTTACAACTTGAATCGCAGATAACAGTACCCATCCAAGACCCATATTGTAAGCAATACCAGGGCCACCAATAAAGCTACTTGCACTACCGTACGTAGCAATCATTGTCATCGCTAATAATAAACCGCCTAGCTCACGCCCACCAAGAAAATATTCTTGTAAAAATTTATTATGAGCAGTTGCTTGCACACGTCTTGAAGCATATACACCAATTAAAAATACAACGATAAACGAAATTATCATTGGAATGATTACATACCAATTCATCTATTATTCCTCACTTTTTTCTTCCTCATCGAGTGAAATATCTTGAAATACAAAACGAACAACTAAACTAAGTAAAATAACCATAACGATAAATCCAACGATACAGCTATAAAAAAACCATGCGGGAAAACCTAATACATATGTATATTCATTCGGATTTTTACTACCAAGCCCATAAGCAAATCCGTACCATATTATAAAATTAATAATAGCAAGTCCAAGACCAATTAACGCTTCTCTATGGGCTATTCGAAAGCGTGGATCATCATGATAATCTTTCATTTTTACCCCTCCTCTCACGATGTATTATTGTACCATTGTTCTTCTAGTTTTTCCTACTAGAAAGCAAAAACAAGCAGGATTTTTTATAATCATATAGAAGATTCTCTTACATTACATATTTTTTACAATTGTAACACAAATGAAATTTGAATTTTCAGTATTTATTAATTATGATTTTAATTAGAGGCTTTCCATCTAGTTTCCACATCCTTGATTTCGGAATAAGCGCCGTCTCGTACTGCGTTTACATTATATTTTCAAGGGGGTTATACAATGAGTCAACTAGCTGTAAATCTTCATGAAAAGGTAGAGAAATTTCTTCAAGGTACAAAAAAGTTATATGTGAATGGATCTTTCATTGAAAGCGCTTCCGGTAAAACATTTAAAACACCTAACCCAGCAACTGGTGAAACACTTGCCGTCGTTTCTGAAGCTGGTCGCGAAGATATTCATAAAGCTGTAGTCGCAGCTCGTATGGCTTTTGACGAAGGTCCTTGGTCTCGTATGAGCACCGCTGAGCGAAGCCGTCTCATGTACAAGTTAGCTGATTTAATGGAAGAACATAAAGAAGAGCTTGCACAGCTCGAAACATTAGATAACGGAAAGCCAATCCGTGAAACCATGGCAGCAGACATACCACTTGCAATTGAGCATATGCGCTATTACGCTGGATGGGCTACGAAAATCGTTGGTCAAACAATTCCTGTTTCCGGTGATTACTTTAACTATACACGCCATGAAGCTGTTGGTGTCGTTGGTCAAATTATCCCTTGGAACTTCCCGCTTCTTATGGCAATGTGGAAAATGGGAGCAGCGCTTGCTACAGGATGTACAATCGTTTTAAAACCTGCAGAACAAACTCCACTATCTGCTCTATACTTAGCTGAATTAATTGAAGAAGCTGGATTCCCGAAAGGTGTTATTAATATCGTACCTGGATTCGGTGAATCAGCTGGACAAGCTCTCGTTAATCATCCACTCGTTGATAAAATTGCATTTACCGGTTCTACTCCTGTCGGTAAACAAATTATGCGACAAGCATCCGAAACATTAAAACGCGTTACACTTGAATTAGGCGGTAAATCACCAAATATCATATTGCCAGATGCTGATTTATCTCGCGCGATTCCTGGTGCACTTTCTGGTGTTATGTTTAACCAAGGACAAGTATGCTCTGCTGGATCACGCTTATTTGTTCCGAAGAAAATGTATGATAATGTCATGGCTGATCTCGTCCTCTATTCTAAAAAACTAAATCAAGGTGTCGGTCTTAACCCTGAAACAACAATTGGCCCTCTCGTTTCCGAAGAACAACAAAAACGTGTAATGGGCTACATTGAAAAAGGGATTGAAGAAGGCGCTGAAGTACTTTGCGGAGGAAGTAATCCATTCGATCAAGGCTACTTCGTTTCTCCTACAGTATTCGCTGACGTAAATGATGAAATGACGATCGCAAAAGAAGAAATTTTCGGTCCAGTTATTTCTGCAATACCGTTTAACGATATTGACGAAGTAATTGAACGTGCAAATAAATCACAATTCGGCTTAGCGGCTGGTGTGTGGACAGAAAATGTTAAAACAGCACACTATGTTGCAAGTAAAGTACGTGCAGGTACAGTATGGGTAAACTGCTATAACGTCTTTGATGCAGCATCTCCATTTGGAGGATTTAAACAATCTGGTCTTGGCCGTGAAATGGGATCTTACGCATTAAATAACTATACAGAAGTAAAGAGCGTTTGGCTTAACTTAAATTAATGAGAAAGAACCTGACCTACCTGGTCAGGTTCTTTTCATTATGTATTCCTTTAAACTTGCAGTCCTCCGCTCACATTTAATACTTCACCTGTAATATAAGATGCGTATTCTGATGCTAAAAAGGCTGCTGCGTTCGCAATATCTTCTGGCGTTCCAATTCTACCAACTGGAATAGCGCCAACCATCTTTTCTTTCACTTTATCTGGTATCGTTTTGGTCATATCTGTATCCATAAACCCCGGACAAATCGCATTACAAGTAATACCGAAACTTCCAACTTCTTTCGCTGCTGTTTTCGTTAATCCTACAACTCCTGCCTTTGTAGCCGCATAATTTGCTTGACCTATGTTTCCTTCTCTACTAATTGAAGATATATTAATAATGCGTCCATACCCTTGTTGTCTCATGTAAAGAAGCGCGGGTTGCATACAATAAAAAACTCCAGTTAAGTTCACTTGTAATACTTGTTCCCAAGCAGACTTCTCCATTTTATGTAACATTGCGTCTCTTGTAATTCCAGCATTATTCACCAAAATATGTAATGTACCAAATTTTTGAACCGCATATTCAATTAACGACTTTGCTTCATTTTGATTACTCACATCACATCGATATGAGCACACTTCATATCCTTCATCTGATAATTCACGTGTCGTTTTTTGTAGATTTTCTTCATTTACATCGCTAATTAATACTTTCGCCCCTAGTTTTGCATAAACCCTTGCAATCTCTTTTCCAATTCCCTGTGCAGCTCCTGTTACAACAGCTGTTTTCCCATTTAAAAACTCCATTCCTATCCCCCATTTCTATTACTTATACTGTATATTTCGGCTCCTTGCTTTCCAATTCCTCTTTGTATAAAAAAGTCTATTTGTGTCAAACTAACTTTGCAACGTCGCATAAACGCAAGGAGATTGTGTCGAATGAACAAAAAGAATTTCAAACAAAGCAAAGCAACTGATGGCATTGATGTTGAGTTCTCTCGCGAACTCGCTGACCACAACGACTTAGAAGCAAATGCACGTGCAAATGCCGCTGATGCACGTCAAAAGCGCCAATCAACCGAAAAATAAGGTACATCACAACCTTATTCTTTTCAAAAGGGACCTACTACCCAACAAAATAAACCGAGAGACATCTCTCGGTTTATTTTCTATATTTTTTTGCATAATGAGCCAAAGTAAGCAATGGATATATATGAGCATAACTATGATAACGAATATAAAACCCACCTGGTAAACCTGTTCCAGTAGGATATTTTTCATTTATATAAGAGTTGGAGAGCAAATATGAAATACCTTTTCGAATGACTGGCGTTTCTTTATCATAGTAAGAAATGAGGGCATCTAACGCCCATGCTGTTTGGGATGGTGTACTAAATGGCAAAGTAACAAATCTTTTTTCCACGCTACTTTGGCAAGATTCTCCCCAGCCACCATCTTCATGCTGTATATGTTCAAGCCATAAAGCTGCTCGTTTCACTGATGGATCGCTAGATGGTATTCCTAGTGACCGTAAACCAGTCAACACTGCCCATGTACCATATATATAACAAATTCCCCATTTCCCATACCACGATCCATTTTCCTCTTGTACATTCATTAACCAATTTATCGCACTTTGTTTTTGTTTCTCGGGCAATTCATTTTGCGTATACGTTCCGAAAAATTCTAATACTCTTCCTGTAATATCTGGTGTAGAAGGATCTGTAATCATATCACTTGCATTTTCGATTGGTAAATTTGCTAATATACGGCTCGTTACCCCCTTTTCAAAAGCCCCCCAACCACCATCATTATTTTGCAATCCTTTAACCCAATTAACCGCTCGCTTCCAAGCAGTGTCTACATTTTCGTTCCCTCTACTTCGCGCCAATGCTCTTAACGCAGCAGTTGTATCATCAATATCTGGAATCGTCGTATTCACATCCGAAAAGCCCCAACCACCCGGGAAGAGATCCGGTGCATGTACACTCCAATCTACTTTCTTCGTTTGCTGTTTTCTTAGTAAATATGCTGATGCATTGTGAATCACTTTACTTGCTTTCGGAACTTGAGCTTCTTGCAAAGCATAACTGAGTAAAGCTGTATCCCATACAGTTGATGGAGAGTTTTGCAAATGGCTCCCTCTCTCCATCTTCCATATATAAGATGTGATTCCCGTTATAGCTTTTTGAATAATTGGTGATTGAATAGAATGTCCTAATGCAAGTAAAGCATAAATCATATAAAACGAGGCAGTTGCGTAGCTATATAATGTTCCATTTTCATCAATACGCTCTTTCATAAAACGTTCTACTTCCTCATATCCTTTATGATGCAAAGAAAGTGGATACGTTATAATTTTCTTCACGTCACTTACTAACGTTTGAAAAACTGGAGACCGATCCTCCCGAAACCATTCTCCGCCCCCGCCTGCAATGTGATTTAAATTTGGCAATAACTTTTTCCCTACTCGAAATCTTTTATTTAAACACAACATCATCGGAATTAAATGAATACGTGCTGAGCTACTCAGTTCAAAAATACTGAGAGGGGAATCATTCTGCAGAAACATAATTGGTGTTGGCAAATGAAAGAGAGAAGGATATTCATATTCTCCATGAATCGCTAATAAAAACTTCGTCATAAAATGAGCACGCGCTACCCCACCGCGCTCATTTATAAACATTTCCGCTCGCTTCATATTCACATCTTCTTTTGTATATTTTTTCGATGCAAGTAAGGCAGCATAAGATTGAATTGTAGCAGATAAATTACCACCCACTTCATCTTCATACAATTTCCATGTTCCTTCATTTGTTTGGAGTGATGCTAATCTTTTTACAAACGGTTCTATCTCTTTATCTTTACCTAATAATTTTAATAAAAAAATCATATGACAATCTGTTAGTGGCGCTCCTTCAAAACAAAACCGCCACGTACCATCTTGCCGTTGCATTGTTTGAAGTGCAGTTGTTCTTCTCGCTATTTCTTCATGCACTTTTTCATATAATAACAAGTTGCTCACCCACCCTTTCGAAATCCGTATAACGATATTCAAAAAGGTAGCTGAATATGTATAAAAACAAAGAAAAGCAGAACATATAAAATGTTCTGCTCATAAACAATACCCTACTCCGACAATAATCCCTAATAAAGCACCGACTACTACTTCATACGGTGTATGCCCAACAAGTTCATTTAACTTCTTATATTCTGTTTCTCTACCGTGAAAAAAGTCATTCAATATTTTTGCTTGTTTACTTACTGCAAGCCTTACTCCTGAAGCATCATACATAACAATAATGGCAAAAATTGTAGCAACCGCAAACATCGAGCTTTCCACACCTTCCACTACTCCAACTCCTGTAGCAAGCGCTGTAACTGTTGAAGCATGAGAACTTGGCATCCCACCTGAAGCAAAAAACTTTGCAAAATCAAATTCACCTGTTTTAACTAATTTGAAGACTACTTTCGTTAATTGTGCTAAAAACCATGAAATTACAGCTGCCATAAGCGGATCATTATGTAAAATTGTTTCCATGTTCTCAGCTCCTTACTGACTATAATGGAAATTCTATATAATATAAGTATAAAGAAAAATGCGTAGAAAATACTACGCATTATGATACTTTTGCTGATTTATTTTTTATAAATTTCGGTTGTTTCTGCACTAAAAACTTAGTCTTCGCTACCGAGAATACAAATAATGCAACCCATATACAGAAAAATGCAATCATATGAGTAGATGTGAAATGTTCACCAAATACGAATACACCTAAAATTAAGCTAATTGTTGGTGCAATATATTGTAAAAAACCTACCATATAAAGCGGAATAAGTTGGGCTCCTTTTGCAAAATAAAAAAGTGGTAGAGCTGTAACAATACCTGCTCCTATTAATAGTAATGTCGATAACATTGAAATAGATCCAAATGAGCCGAAACCATGGGCGCCTGTCATAACAAGGTAAATGATTGCAAGCGGTGTCACTAACATCGTTTCCATCGTAAGTCCAATTGTAGCATCATAGTTTAACAGTTTTTTCGTTAATCCGTATAATCCAAATGAAAAGGCAAGTGAAAGAGAAACCCACGGAATAGATCCGAAACGCACTGTTAAAATGATAACCCCCACTCCAGCTAAACCAACTGCAACATATTGCCAGAAGTTTAACTTTTCCTTTAAAACGACTGTACCAAGTAAAATACTAATAAGCGGATTAATATAATAGCCAAGACTCGCTTCAATAACATGATTATGATTAACGGCCCATATGTAAACAAACCAGTTTCCGCTAATCAAGACTGAAGCTATTGTTAATGACATTAATAATTTAGGTCGTTTAAAAAGATTCACAAATTCCCCAATAAACTGACGAAACCTCTTCGTAACACCTAATACGAGTAACATAAAAACAAATGCCCAAACGATGCGGTGTGCTAATATTTCATCTGCTGGAACTTCCTCAACCCATTTCCAATAAATCGGTAGGATTCCCCACATCGTGTAAGCACCAGCCGCGTATAGTATCCCTTTTTTTTGCTCTGCTGATTGACTCCCCATCTTCCTTTTTCTCCTCTTCTCATTTTTTCTCCATTATACGGTCTCACATGCTCACTTTACCAATAATCAATCTGCATTTCTTTCGACATTTCTCATACAACGAATAATAAACATACCGTTATTACAACAAGTAACGGTATGCCGAAAACAAATTTCTTTTTATGAGTTTTATGATGAAACATATACATGCCGATCCAAGCTCCAACTGCTCCTCCAGCTGCCGCCGATAAAAACAACGTACTTTCTGGCGTTCTCCACTGTTTCTTCTTTGCTTTTCGTTTATCAAGCCCCATAAGGCTAAAAGCTATAACGTTAATAATAAGAAAATAAATCCATTTCATCGCTTTCTCTCCTTATGAAAAATTCGATTAATAGTAACACGAAAAAACGACGGAAACAACTGAAGAACTCTTTTTATCCAACTAGTTTCATTCCTTTTTCTTAATTAGTTACCTTCATATTTACATAACCAACTAAAATCGCAGTTAAAGCATTTAATATAGAAAAATGTTATGAGTAGAATCTTATATTTCATTACATTCATCCACTACCATATCATCAAAAAAATTGCTCTCAATCACTTTCTCATCAAAACGAAGAACTACAATTAGCCCTACATATAAAGAAACAAAATTTAGAAACCATTCCCCATTCTCATCTTTCTTAGCTAAGCATTTAAATATCTCTTGAAATTGCATACGCTCGTCTGCAGCAACAATGGGACGTACACCAAAATATTTCAATACAAGATTCAGCTTCAGCTGTACGGATAATGATAAAATATATTTTAATAGCTTCGTATACTCTGCACTATCTTTTTGACTATACAACTTCACAAGCTTTGGATGTAAATTCGAAATCGATAATTCCTCGTCAGTCACTCTAGTTACTTCTATCGTTTCAATCATCTTTTTCATATCCATCACATTCACCCCTTCTGAAAAAATTCTAAAGCCAAAGAGTACTTAATTCAAAATGTACAACAATTGTGCGTTTCTCGTCTCTCGTTCTTCCTCACTGACTAAATCATACTTTTTTAGGAGGTGAAAAACATCATTTAATAATTTCTGTGAATGAATACCTTGCAAAAAACTCTTTAACTCTTTAAAGATCCCTTCAGGTAAAAAATTCTTTTGACTTTCAAGCTTATTCATCACATCTTCAATAGAATGATCAATGTTACATGCCATACTAAACTTCCCCCTCTATCCTCTATAAATAATATCCTCAGCTAACGATGTAAACACTTCTCCAACAAGAGAATCTTCATCATATACAGATGAACCATTATTTTCTTCACGTTTCGCAAAAGGTATTTTGGCAATTACTTCTGTTTGCAATTGTTCTGCAAGCATTTCGCCGCCGCCTTTTCCGAAGAGATAATTTTTCGATCCATCTTGTTCTTCATAATAAGCCATATTTTCCACAATACCTAAAATCTCATGCTTCGTATGTTTTGCCATTACACCAACTCTTGAAGCAACGAATGAAGCTATATTGTGCGGAGTTGTAACAATTATTTCTTTCGCTTGCGGAATCATCGCTGCAACATCAATCGCAACATCTCCTGTACCTGGTGGTAAATCAAGTAATAAATAATCTAATTCTCCCCAGTGCGTATTCGCAAGGAAATTTTGAATCCATTTATTTAGCATCGGTCCGCGCCACATCACTGGGTTATTTCCTTCTGTAAAGAATCCCATCGACATGATTTTAACACCGTGACTAATGACTGGAATTGCCGTTTGATCAATCATCGTTGGTTTCTTATTCGTTTCCATCATAGCTGGAATACTAAAACCATATATATCTGCATCTAATATCCCCACTTTTTTGCCCATACGAGCTAGTGCAGTTGCAAGATTAATTGTCACCGTTGATTTTCCAACTCCGCCTTTTCCGCTCGTTACAGTAATAAAACGTACTCCTGAATCCGGGCGAAGCATGCTCGGCATACCAGTTTCTGTTCTAGTATTTCGCTTTAACTTCTCTGTTAAAGCTGCACGTTCTTCTTGTGTCATAGAACCAAATGTTACCTCCACTTTAGAGGCACCAATTGCGTGAAGCGATTCTTCAATATCTTGTTGAATTTTTGCTTTTAACGGACAACCTTGGATTGTTAGTACTACTTCAAGTTTAACCTCTGTTCCGTTCATTTGTATATTTCTAACCATATTTAATTCTACAACACTTTTGTGTAACTCTGGATCCTCTACATGTTTTAATGCATTCATTATTTGTTCTTGAGTAAGCATAGAACTCATCCCTTCTCTTATTCTAATTTATATACAACATTTTCTTGGCACTTCATCTGGTGAAAAAGCTTATTATCCCCCGCTAACGGGTGGGATTAATGCGACTATATCTCCGGCTTTTATCATCTCTTCATTCATTACAAACTCTTCATTAACAGCCACCATCACTTTATCCAGCGATTGTAAACAATAGCTGGCTTTGAGCCATTCTTTTAATTGCTGCACTGTCATTTCTTGCTTTTCTGAAATTACTAATCGATCCGATCCAACTTCCTCACGCAAATTTGCAAACAGTAAAATTGTAATCATTTTCTCATTCTTCCTTCTTTGGTTTTCCTTCTGGATAAGGTGTGTTTTCAAGTTGATCTCCAACCCACATCGTTCCATCTTCCCAAAATTCTTTTTTCCAAATTGGAACGATTCGTTTTATACGTTCAATCGCGTACTCATTCGCTTCATAAGCTACTTTACGATGCGGTGATGAAACTGCAATGACTACCGCAATATCCATTATTTCTAGCCGCCCTACACGGTGCGTAATTGCTACTTTTGCATCCAGCCATCTTTCACTAATTTCTTCACCAATTCTCATAAGTTGTTTTACTGCCATCGGTTTATATGCTTCATACTCTAAATGTAGCGTTCGTTTTCCTTTTGTTAATTCTCTCACCGTACCAATAAATGTTGTAATCGCACCTGCTTCCCTTCTTGCGACTTTATTCGTTACTTCTTCAACTAAAATCGGTTTATCTACAATCTCAAATAGCACTTGTCCCATTAAAACCACCTCTCACTTTATGAAATGTCCAAGGCCATTCACTACCTTCGTTATCTTCTAATAAAAGAACATCGACAAACATATCTTTTTTATATCCTCTTGTCCCGCCCGGCAATACGATAAACGCGTTGGATTCTGCCAATGAAGAAACTGAGCTAGATTTATCAAACCCTGATGGATAAGCGATTAATTTCCCCTCATCATATTGCAATTTTGCTCGTACAAATCTTGTAAATGGATTCGGTTTTAGAAAATCTTCTCCTAATAACGCTTTTTCTCTTTTTAAATGTACTTTTTCACTAAACATATACGTCCGAATACACGGTCTTACGAATAATTCAAACCCTACGTAACAAGCTGATGGATTCCCTGATAAACCAAATAATAACTTGCCATTTAATTGTGCTACAGTCGTAACACTTCCTGGTCGCATTGCAACTTTATTAAAAAGAACAGATGCACCTAACTTTTCGTAAATAGCTGGTAAATAATCATAATCTCCTACTGATACACCGCCCGTTGTAATTAACATATCTACTTGGCCAAGCGCTTCTTTCACAGCTGTAAAACACGTATTAAAATCATCACTAAACTTCCCAAAATATTTTACTCTTCCGCCCGCTCTTCGAATTTGAGACAATATCATGTACGTATTACTGTTTCGGATTTTCCCTGGCTGTAATGAATCATTGACATCCAGTAATTCACTCCCAGTCGCTAACAATCCAATTACAGGCTTTCTCGCAACTGGTACTTCACTATAACCGAATGTAGCAAGAAGAGCTGAAATACCTGGATTAATGTACGATCCCTTCTTTGCAAGAACTGTTCCTTTACGAGCATCTTCACCTTGAAAAGAAATATTGTCGCCCGTTTTGAATGATCGCTTCACTTCCATATAATTGTTGCCATTCTTCTCATATTGACGAGTCAGCTCTAACATAACAACCGCATCACATCCATTCGGAATTTGTGCTCCTGTCATAATTCGAACTGCTTGAAATGGACCTACTTTCTCATGGAATAGCGATCCTGCACCAATTTCACCCACTACTTCAAATACAATTGGCGTTTCATAACTTGCTAAATTAGTATCTTCTGCTCGAATAGCAAATCCGTCATACGGCGAACGATTAAATGACGGTACATCATGGTCAGCTACTAAATCCTCTGCTAATATACGTCCATAAGCTAATTCAATTGGTAATAGCTCCTTTAAGCCCTTATCAGCAAATCCCATCACTTTACGAACAGCTTCTTCAACCGTAATTGGCACTCTTCTTTCCATTGTTGACACCCTCTCTATTAACCGAATACGCGATAATATAGTTGTTTCGCTTTCGAAATATCATTTGTACCATGAATAAAAACACGACCATCCCGAAAAAAAACGATGCGGTAATCATCGGATTGGCAAGATAGTAAATACGGATTCCGATCTACTTTTCCCAGTTTTTTTAATACTTTTTCTATATCATCAAAATTGTATTTCCTATTGTCTACTGTTCTAATTTGAACTGTATTTCTTCCGCATAAAACAGCTGCTTTCGTTTGATTTTCGTATGATAAATAAGGATAAGTTCGATTCAAACCGCATGAGAGACAAGCGTCTGTTTTTATTTTCCCTAATTTTATAAAATGATTTTGATTACTCCATATATCAAACATGAAAAATGTTTTTCTAATTGCTGAGAAATCTTCCACTAAAATTTTGAGCGCTTCTGCCACTTGATATGCTGCGACGATTTGAACAGTCGGGCTAATAATCCCAGCAGTATCACACGTCACACCT
This sequence comes from Bacillus sp. LH1, assembly GCF_057924895.1. NCBI lineage: Bacteria > Bacillati > Bacillota > Bacilli > Caryophanales > Bacillaceae > Bacillus > Bacillus sp. LH1. Next base: position 3,470,724 of record NZ_CM175007.1, read on the forward strand.
GTAACAGGGATATTTTTCAGCATACAATGTAAACACGGTGTCTCTTGCGGAATAATTATATAACTCATACCATATGATCCAACGCAAGAACCATATACCCACGGAATATTATGTTTTTGTGATAAATCATTTATTACAAATCGAATATCAAAATTATCTGTTGCATCAATGATTACATCTACATTTTTTAATAGACCTTCCATATTTTCTGAAGTTGCATCCATTACGAAAGCATGTATTTGTACTTCCGAATTAATTTGTTCTAGCCGATTTTTTGCAGCAATTGCTTTCGGCATTTTCTCTCTCGCATCTTGTTCAGAGTACAATTGTTGCCTTTGTAAATTACTCCATTCAACGTAGTCACGATCGATAATCGTCAACTTACCAACACCTGCACGTACGAAACTTTCGGCACTTGCACTTCCTAATGCGCCTGCCCCTACAATTAACACATGTTTATTTCGAATTTTTTCTTGTCCTTTACTCCCAATTGGTTTGAACAACTGTTGTCGTGAATACCGATCAGCCATTACATACCCTTCCTCTCAAGAACTCTATTTCATATTAGAATGTTGTTTCTGATAACAAGCAAAGTAAGCAAAACCAACAAACCCAGCTCCTCCAATTACATTTCCGATAAAAACAGGAACAAAATTTTTAGCCAGATCCATCCACGTTAGATGACCAGCAAAAATAACAGCGGAAATGACAAACATATTTGCTACTACTTGCTGAAATCCAATCACTACAAATGCCATAATTGGAATCCAAATTCCGATGATTTTCCCGACAAAATCACTCGTCCCGTAAGCGAGCCAAAGAGCAAGACAAACGAGCCAATTACAACCAATTGCTAAAATCAAAGTTCTCCCAAATGATTCATGTAACTTCCCTTCCGCTATCGCTACCGTTTTATTTAAATACTCTCCCTCTGTTAATCCGCCAAGATGTCCAAAGCAATACGCAACGAAAATTGCCCCAATAAAGTTCATGAGAGTAATCCAAACCCAGTTATTCAGTACACTTATCAATGTAATTTTCTTTGCATAAAGCGCCATAGACAGTGACATCATATTTCCCGTAATTAATTCTCCTCCTGCTAATACTACGAGCATGAGTCCAACAGGAAATACTGCTCCTCCTAAAACATTCACTAGACTTCCCCAGCGCTCAGGTAAATTCCCTAAAACTCGAATGTTAAGTAAAAAACCTATCGCAATAAACGCTCCTCCTAAAAAACCGAGAATAAGCATCGCTGGCAATGTCTGTCTTACTTTTTGAACACCGGCCTCAATGACAAGCTCAGCAATTTGTTCCGGCTTATGAAATGCCATTACCCATTCCTCCATTTTCTCCAAATAAAAAAGCAGCTTCAAAAAACCTCCTCAAAATAAAGGTTTTTGAATGCTGCTTAATTTCTCTGCACATCTTTTACAGAGATATCAATCATCACTTTTACTATAAAATAGAAAATCCACAACTCTTGTAAATTTTCCATTTTTCACTATGACGCTAGCTTTATATATTAACCACCGATATGTGACATTTCAATTTTAGGTATTGTTTTCTTATTTGTATGATTTAAGCGTTCATCTGAATAACGATCTTCCCTATTATTCCATATATCGCGTACTACATCTGTAATGTCCTCATCTGTATGTTCAGAACGAAGCAATTCTCTTAAATCATTTCCTTTAGAAGCAAATAAGCAAGTATATAATTTTCCTTCTGCAGAAATACGAGCTCTCGTACATGATGAGCAAAAAGAATCTGTTACTGATGAAATAATACCTATTTCCTCATCGCTTCCTATATAACGATACCTAGTAGCCACTTCACCAGAATAATTTGCTTCTATCCGTTCTAACGGCATAACTTGATGAATCGTATCTACTATTTCTTGTTTAGAGACGACCTCTTTTAAATCCCAACCATTATAATTTCCAACATCCATATACTCAATAAAACGAAGAATATGCTTATTTTCCTTAAAATATTGCGCCATCTGCAAAATGTCCTGTTCGTTTTTTCCCTTTTGAACGACCATGTTTATTTTAATTTTCATTCCAACTTCAGCTGCAGCCTGTATTCCTTCCAGAACCCTTTGCACTTTGCTCCTATTACCATTTAAATAGAAAAACCGCTCTTCTTCTAAGGAATCTAAGCTAACTGTTACACGTGATAGTCCCGCCTTATATAAATCAGGAGCAAACTTTTTAAGTAACGATCCATTGGTTGTTAAACCGATATCTTCTACACCATCAATTTTATTAAGGCGCTCAATAAGCTTTGGAAGCCCTCTTCGAAGTAACGGTTCTCCGCCTGTAATCCGTAATTTTCTCACACCTAAAGAAACGAAAATACGTGTTATCCTTTCAATTTCATCAAAAGATAAAATTTTATCATTAGACAAAAACGAGTAATCAGGACCAAATATTTCTTCTGGCATACAATATCGGCAGCGAAAATTACAGCGATCAGTAACTGAAATACGTAAATCCTTTAACGGACGTTGCAACTTGTCTAATGTAACTGATTTCATCTTCATTGCCTCACTTTTATTTTATATTTAAAACACGTTCTGGATGGGTATATACATTTAAGGAGTGATTACGAATAAATCCTATTGTCGTAATACCTAAATCTTCCGCTAGTTGCAAAGCTAACTCAGTTGGAGCTGATTTTGATAGTATAATTTCACAACCGATTTTTGCAACTTTCAATAATATTTCCGAAGAAATACGACCACTAAAAACAATGATTTTATCTTTTATAGAAATATCGTTTCTTAAACAATAACCGTAAATTTTGTCTAGTGCATTATGCCTACCAATATCCATTCGGCTTAAAATAATACCATTAACATCACATAAAGCTGCATTATGAACCCCACCAGTACGATGAAACGTATCCGCAGATTGCTGCATTTCTTTCATTAACCGAAAACAATCATCGGCAGCAACCTGTACATGGACACCCTTCATTTTTTTTGCACTTAGTGCATCATTTGCAAAAACAAACCCTTGCCTACTCATACCACAACAAGACGTAATATAGCGTTTATTTTGCATTTGTTCATAATACGGATTTACTTTTGTCGTTGTTACATGCACAAATCCTTCTTTCTCCTGCACCCATACACTATCAATGTCTTCATACTTCCGAATGATTCCTTCAGACGCTAAGAAGCCTATTACCATATCTTCTATATATTCTGGAGTACTAACCATTGTAACAAACTCCTGTCCGTTCATTTTAATGGTGACAGGAAACTCTGTTACAATGCTGTCCTCTATATGTTTAAATGCTCCTTGTTCATAACGAAAGATTTCTCTTTCTACCTGTATCGGTTTCACGATCAGTATCCTTCTCTCACGTTATATTTTTATCAAAAACAAATACAGAAACTGCAATATCTTCTTCTACTTTCATATCTGAAAACAAATTCACTAATTTCGCTCCAACAAGTTCCTCCAAATGTTCACGGGAATTCGCAGCATACACTTCTTGAATCATTTTCGTTCTAGCCATATGAACCATTTCCGCACCGTCCATCGTACTTGAAATAAATTTTTCAGTAGGTGTTAAGTTTCCATAAAGAGTCGCTATAGCCATATTTTCCGCAAAAACAGTATGAATTCGTTCTGGTCCTTTTCCGAAAAGTTCCTTTCGAAGTTTTCGTATCATATCATTAAATTCATGTACTTTTTTTGACATACAATTATACCTCCCAAAAGCCTCATTTTACTCTATTATATATTTTACCAAAATGAGCCTTCCGCCCAAACTATTTCCTACAAATATTTGGGCGGAAAGGTTCACTTCATGAAGTTTATTCGTCTTTTAACCCTTTCCCCATACCTTTTAAAAAATGAAGCCCAAACCCGATAGCACGGTTAATATCTGGGTCTTTCAATACTTTCATAAGATCGAATACCCCTACTTTTTTATTACTTTCTAGATGTTCATTACCTTCTTCTAGCCCGACTAATAAACTACCTATAAGCTTTTTCGTAAGTTCTGGGTCAAGTTCAGTTAACGCACCTGCAGCGCCCATCATATTATTAATTAAATTTGTAACAGGCTCACGAGTTACTTGACCTAGAACAATTTTCGCAATTGGTTCTTTCGCTTTTAGCATTGAATTTGCAGCTTCTAGCATTCCAATGTCATTTAATTCCCCTACTATATTAAACATCTGATTTAGAGCTTCTTCATTATTAGTTAGAAGCTCTTTTAAATCATCTAACTTTTGCTGTTTTATTTCTTCCTCAGTTAATTCTTGTTTTTGAATCATTTTTATAGGTGCAGCCATAGTTTTCTCCTCCTACTTATCCGTTAAATGCACATACCCTGGACGTGCCCACTTACGATGTACCTCAATTCCAGCTTGAGGGTGACGTTTTTTATTGCGTGGGTTCGCTTTTGGCATCGGATTTTCGCCATCAACTTCTAATACTTCCATACGTACTTTTGTTTGTTTATACGCAGGTGTATTCGTACGTACATCCACAGCAGGACCTGTTAAGAAATTAATTGCCGTTTCGTTATCTGTAGAGTTCATCGGTAAATATAACTCATTCGCTTTTACACGATCTGTAACGAGTGCACGTAATTTTAATGCTCCAAAAGGAGAGACAAGACGAACTAACGAACCTGTTTTTACGCCACGTTCTTTTGCAAGGTCTGGAGAGATTTCAACGAAAACACCAGGTACTTTCGTTTGAATACCTGTTGATTTATTTGTCATATTCCCTTCATGGAAATGCTCAAGCATACGACCGTTGTTAATGTGAAGGTCAAACTCAGCTGGAAATTCAGCTGGACGTACCCAGTCAGCAATCGCAAAACGAGCCTTTTTATCTGGGAAGTTAAATCCGTCTTGGAACAGAAGTGGTGTATTCGTTCCATCAAAACTTCCCCAATGGAAACTGTTCCATCCTTCAAGCACTTCATAGTTCGCTTGGGAGAACAATGGTGATAAACTTGCCATCTCAGCAAAGATTTCACTTGGGTGGCTATAATTCCAGTTTGCACCTAGTTTATTCGCAACTTCCTGGACGATCCACCAGTCTGGTTTCGCATCTCCTAGCGTAGGAAGAACTTGATATAACCTTTGGACACGACGCTCTGTATTTGTGAAAGTACCTTCTTTCTCAAGAGATGGCGCTGCTGGTAATACAACATCTGCATATTGAGCAGTTTTAGAAAGGAAAACATCTTGCACAACGAAGAAATCAAGGCTCGATAACACTTCATGTACATGATTTGCATTAGAATCTACAAGAGCCATATCTTCTCCGACAAGATACATTGCTTTCATTTTTCCTTCGTCAATTGCGTGAAGCATTTCGATATTATTAAGACCTGGTTCACTATCAATTTTCACTCCGTAAGCAGTTTCAAATTTCGCACGTTCCATTTCGTTAGTAACGTGCTGATACCCTGGAAGCCACCCTGGTAAAGTACCCATATCACAAGCACCTTGTACGTTATTGTGGCCTCGAAGTGGGTATGCGCCTGCTCCTGGACGACGGTAGTTCCCTGTTGCAAGAAGTAAGTTTGAAATTGCAGCGGAAGTATCAGAACCACCTGTATTTTGCGTTACCCCCATACCCCAAAGGATACATGTACCATCTGCATCACGAATCATTTCAGCCATTTGAATAAGCGTTTCTTTTGAAATGCCTGTTACTTCTTCTGCATATTCAAGTGTATATTCCTCTAGGCTTTCTTTGAAATCTTCAAAGAAGTTTACATTCTCATTAATGAATTCCTGATCATGCCAACCTTGATCAATCATATATTTCGTAACAGCCATTAACCAAACTTGATCTGTTCCTTGTTTTGGACTAATAAAGACATCTGATCGCTCTGCCATTTCGGTTTTACGAAGATCAGCTACAATTAACTTTTGTCCGTGTAATTTATGTGCACGTTTAATACGTGTAGCTAGAACAGGATGACCTTCTGTCGGATTACATCCTACAATAATAACAAGACCAGATTGCGCAATATCTTTAATCGTTCCGGCATCACCGCCCATACCAATTGTACGGAACAAACCATCCGTTGCTGGTGATTGGCAATAACGTGAGCAGTTATCAATATTATTCGTTCCAAATACTTGTCGAGCTAATTTTTGAATTACATAATTGTCTTCATTTGTAATTTTAGAGGAAGAAATAAATCCGATAGAACCTTTACCGTACTCTTCTTTAATAGCGCCTAATTTATTTGCAACTACATTCAGTGCTTCTTCCCATGTAGATTCAACAAACGTTCCATTTTTACGAATTAAAGGTTTTGTTATTCGTTCTTTAGAATTTACGAAATCCCAACCAAATTTCCCTTTTACACAAGTGGAAATTGCGTTAACTGGTGCATCAGAAGAAGGTTGTACTTTAAGAATTTTACGTCCTTTCGTCCACACTTCAAATGAACACCCTACACCACAAAATGTACATACTGTTTTCGTTTTCTTCGTACGAGTATCACGCATGGCCGCTTCCACTTCTGATACCGCAAAAATACCGCTATATCCAGGCTCAACTTCTTTAATTAAATCTACCATTGGTTCAAGAATATCTGGTTTTAATCCCGTCATAAATCCAGCTTCACCGAGCATCGTTTTCTCCATTAAAGCATTACAAGGACAAATCGTTACACATTGACCACAGCTAACGCATGAAGAATCATTAATATTTACTCCTTCATCCCAAATAACTCGTGGGCGTTCCGCTTCCCAGTCTATCGATAACGTTTCATTTACTTGTAAGTTTTGACACACCTCAACGCATTGACCGCATGCAATACATTGATTAGGATCATAGCGATAAAACGGATGCGTCATATCAACTTCACTTACATCTACTTTTGGTTCATACGGATATTTTTGATGTTCAATTTCCATTAATTCTGCTGTATTATGCAGTTTACAGTTCCCATTGTTGTTGTCACATACTGTACAGTATAATAAATGATTTTCTAGTAACCGATCCATCGCCTCTGTTTGTGCTTCTTTTGCGCGAACAGAAGCACGTTCAATGTTCATACCTTCCGTTGCTATCGTCGAACAAGAACGCATTAACTTTCCGTCAACTTCTACAATACAAGTGTCACATGTTTGAATAGGATCTACTTCTGGCACGTAACAAATTTGCGGATGTTCAATCCCGTTCTCATTAATAACACCCAATATCGTTGAACCGGGCTCCGCTGTATACTTTTTTCCGTCAATTGTAATATGAACCATGTTGTTATTCATGGTCTTTCCCCCTTTTTGAGAATAAAAAAACTCCACCACGAAAATATACGCACCACATTTCGGCACGTTATTATCATGGTGGAGTAGTTTATTAGCACATCTTGCTAAAATACCAATCCATTTATTCATAAATAAAACGATAGAGTCATAACAGGTCATATCACGATTCCATCTTTAACACTATAATTATAGCGTTAAAGTTAAAAATATACAATATAAAATTTAAACTACGCATATGTCAGCTTGTAACTATCCATAATAACCCATATAAAGTGAAACTTTAATCAGTGGGGGGTTTTCTTCATCCCCCACTGATTATCAGCCCTCACCAATCGGGATAAAACATAACAAGGAGTAAGCGAACAAATGGGGTCTTTTAATAAATGGATTCGTGGTGAAAAATCTTTTTCTACCCAAGAGCAAGCTGATTACGCATTAAATAAATCTATCTCTTCTTCCCTTTCCCTTAATTTAAAGCACTTGTCCAAACTGTTTAGCGGTATTCCAGAATTAATAACACGCACTTTTCCATTAAAAAACGGACAGGAAGCTGCACTCATATATATGGAAGGACTTGTAGACAAAACTGTTATTAACGTAAACATTCTTCGTCCTCTCTTATTTAAAGAGTGGAATGAAGACGATTTTTGGAAAGCCTCTGTTTCTATCGGAAATATTAAAAAAGTTCAACAGTGGACAGACATTGAACAATCTCTTTTACACGGCAAAAGTATTTTATTTATAAACGGACAACTATCCGCTTTAGAGCTCGATACGCAAGCGGCACCAAAAAGGAGTATTGAAGAACCTACAACAGAGAGCTCCATAAAAAGCTCACACGAAGGATTTAATGAAGTAGCGAGCGACAGCCTTGCACTTATTCGTCGATATATTCCAAATCGCGAACTAAAAGTGAAGGAATTCACTGTTGGTGAACGAGCTACTTCAAAGGTTTTTTTGCTTTATCTAGCAGATGTTGCGAACGAAAATGTCGTAAAAGAAATGGCATCCCGTATCGAGTCAGTAAAAGTTGATGCGATTCTTACTACTGGTGAATTAGAGGGGTTTGTTGAAGATAATTCATTTACTCTCTTTCCGCAATTATCAATAACTGAACGCCCCGACACAACAGCACATCATATTCTAGATGGGCGAATTGCCGTTGTTGTAGATCGCTCACCAGGCGTATTAATAGGACCTATGACCTTTTCATCCTTTTTTCAGACGATAGATGATTACAGCTTCAGACCCATGATTCCATCTTTTATACGACTCCTTCGTTTCACTGGGCTATTTATTGCAATATTTGCTCCTGCTCTTTATATTGCTATGATTTCCTTCCATTATGAAGTGATTCCGCTCAAATTGTTGTTAACGATTGGAGAATCTCGAGCCAAAATTCCTTTTCCTCCCATATTAGAAGCTTTATTAATGGAATTAGTTCTCGAAATGCTCCGAGAAGCAGCGATTCGGCTTCCTGGACCTGTTGGGCAAACAATCGGCGTCGTAGGAGGAATTGTAATTGGACAAGCTGCCGTTCAAGCTGGGATTGTTAGTAACGTTATGGTTATCGTCGTATCAATTACTGCGGTTGCCTCCTTCATTATTCCTAACTTAGAAATGTCAGCAGGAATTCGGCTTCTTCGATTCCCTATGATGATAGCCGCCTCTTTATTTGGCGTCATTGGAATTATGGTTGGGATGGCGATCATTATTATTCATATACTTTCTATGGAATCTCTCGGTGTTCCTTATGGTAGTCCTTTTTCTCCGTTATTTGCTTCGGATTTAAAAGATACCCTTGTACGTTTCCCATGGAAAATTATGAAGAAACGGCCACTATCTCTACAATTAAAACAAGATAACCGGCAAAGAGATGTTGAGGAAAAGGAGGATAATAAGTGACAAAACGTGCAAAGAGGGAGATTAGTTTATTTCAATACATTTTAACGATTAGTGGTGTTCAAGTAGGATTCGGTGTCCTTACACTTCCGCGTGAAGTTGCACAAGGGGCAAATACAGATGGCTGGATGTCTATTATTATTGGATGTGCTCTCACTACTTTAGTCAGTTTATGTATTGTGAAAATTATGGAAAAGCATCCTGGATATACTTTACTCGATGTGCTAACTCGTTATCTTGGGAAGTGGCTAGGAAGAGTAGGAATGATTTTTTGGATTTTATATGCTGTCCTTGCAGCTATTTCCTTAATTTTTTCCCTCTTATACGTTATTCACATTTGGATTTTACCTAGAACTCCAATGTTTTTAATTATGATTTTACTATCTATTCCAATGTTAATGCTAGCATGTAAAGGCGTTCTTATTATAAGTCGCTACGCTGTTTTCACTGTATTTTTCACGCTATGGATGCCTTTTCTATTGTTTATTCCGCTTAAAGATGGGCATTGGATTTATCTTCTTCCTCTTCTTAAAGAAGGCTGGATACCAGTTTTAAACACAGTAAAATCAACTATCATTGCGTTTCTCGGATTTGAGTTTGCATTTGTCCTTTATCCTTATCTCAGTAATAAATCATCTGCAAAAAAAGGAATTGTTATCGCAAATTTGATTACGCTATTTATTTATCTTCAAGTCACGTTTGTCTCTTTTGTTTATTTTAGTCCAGATGGTATAACAAAGTTTTTATGGCCGACTCTTTCTCTTGTTACACCGTTTCACTTCTCATTTCTTGAGCGATTTGAAATTATCTTTTTGTCATTTTATCTCTTTATTATTTTTGATTCCTGTATTCCTTATATTTTCACTGCTTCAGATGGAATTAATCAATTTCTTAACAAAAAAGGCAGTTCATTACCTATTTATGTTTTATTATTCGGGTGTATTTTCATCTTATTCTTTTATATCCCTTCCTCTTACCAAATAAGTGCGTTGCGGGAATTTTGGGGAACTGCTAGTTATTTTATCGTTTTTCTATTCCCAGTCGTATTTCTCTTATACATGACACTTTATCAGCATTGGAAAAGGAGAAGAGTTTAAATGTGGCGCTTTATTCATTTCACTATACTTTACTTTCTCATAACCTTTTTAACAGGCTGTGGAGATCGACTCGACTTAGAAAAACAATCGATTTCATTAATTTACGGCTTTGACGCAAAAGCAAAAGGAAAATTAATTGTGTACCACGTGAATCCTATTTTTAATGAAGACGTAGAAAAAAAGTACGAAACACATGAAGCAAAAGTGCGTACACCTCGAGAAGCAAAAGCAACGTTTAATAGTTCAAGTGGCGGTTTAGTATCTACAGAAAAGTTACAGCTCATTTTATTTAGCACAAATTTTTTAAAACAAGAAGGGGCTATGCCTTACCTTGATGTTTGGTATCGTGATCCTAAAAACACTGGAAACATGCGCATGGTTGCAGTAGACGGTCCAATTTCTTCAGTTATATATAATAACTTTAAAGATAAGCCTGCCCTTCCCGAGTATTTAACAGATTTAATTAATACGAACAAACTGTACAATCGGACCGTTTTTACGACATTCCATGAATTTCACAGGCAAACGTTTAATAAAGGTATAACACCTGCTATTTCAGAAATAAAAAAAGGTAAAAAGGATGTTATCGTTACTGGTTCCGCGCTATTAACTTCTCGCGGAATTTATAAAATGTCATTAAATCGTTATGAAAGCGCCCTTCTTCTTTTGTTACAAAAGAAAGCGAATACACCGGTTTCGCTTACATTGAAAATCCCTTCTACTTCAGTTGAAAGTAATAGTGATTTAAAAGATACCGATGGCGGCGATTTCGTAACAATAAATGTTCTTAGCATGAATCGTGATATCCATACAGATTATAGCGATAACCACTTCAAATTTCATGTTAAAATGGATTTAAAAATTGCTGTCTCTGAACTTACATTCAATATGGATATAGACAAAGATAGAAAGAAATTAACTTCTCTTATTACAAAACAATTAAACAAAGATTTGAACGATTTAATCCACAACATTCAAAAACAGCAACTTGATCCATTCGGATTTGGTGATTATGCGAGAGCGTTTCAATATAAAGAATGGAAACAAGTCGAAGATGATTGGCCGAGTGCCTTTTCAAAAGCTAATGTGAAAGTGGCACCAACTATTAAAATTTTAGAAAATGGGATTATTAAATAGAAAAAACACGCTACTTGTTCTTATATGAATAAGTAGCGTGTTTTCATTTCCATTACAAGTATTATTTCAATGGACTATACTTTATTTCTATTTCTAACATTACTATGTTTTTTAGCATATACAAAATATATGAAAACACCTACTATAATCCATGCAACAAAACTAATTAAAGTAAGCTTAGAAAGGTTCAAAGCTAAATATATACAACTTACTATCGAAACGATAGGTAAAAAAGGTACTAGAGGAGCACGGAATGGCCTCTTCATATTAGGATGTGTCTTTCTTAATACAATGACAGCTATAGATACAAACACAAACGCTGTTATCGTTCCCATATTCACTAAATTAGCTAATAAATTCAAATCCACTAATCCCGCTAATAAAGCTGCTAGTATACCTGTAACCCATGTATTAAAAAATGGAGTTTGTAAACGTTTATGAACACTTGAAAGTCTTTTTGGTAACAATCCATCTCGACTCATCGAGTAAGATACACGAACAAATGCAAACATAGCTACTAACAGAACTGTTGTTAGCCCTGCTATCGCTCCCACCGATAACAACCCAGCAATTCTATCTTCTCCTACAGTGCGCAACGCATATGCAACAGGATCAGCAACATTTAATTCCGTAAACGGAACCATTCCAGTTAACACGAATGAAACACCTACATATAGAACCGTACAAATGAACAAGGAAACAAGTAGCCCAATTGGCACGTTACGTTGTGGACGCTTCACTTCTTCTGCGGCTGTTGCAACTGCATCAAATCCTAAAAAAGCAAAAAATACAGTAGCAGCGCCTCCTACCACACCGTGAAAACCAAACGGTAGAAATGGTTGCCAATTCTCTGGTCTTACATATTGTGTCCCTACAACAATAAATCCTACAATAACAGCCAGTTTAATAATAACCATTATATTATTTATTCGTGCACTTTCTTTTGCACCACGGCTTAATAAAAATGTAACAACTAAAATAATAAGAACTGCTGGTAAATCAATGATTCCACCCTTCCCCATTCCTGGTGCCGAAGCAAAAATCGTAGGAATGTGAATATTAAAACCTAGTAGCAATGACTGAAAATATGCTGACCAGCCTGCTGCAACCGCAGAAGTCGCTAATAAATACTCCAGCATAACACACCAGCCAACTATAAATGCAAAAATCTCACCTAGTGTCATATATGTATATGAATATACACTTCCCGAAACTGGAACTGTAGATGCAAATTCAGCATAACAGAAAGCTACACATGCACATATAATTGCCGCTAATACAAAAGATAATACAATCGCTGGACCAGCATGTTTCGCTGCTACAATACCAGTTAATACGAAAATACCTGTACCAATAATTGCTCCAATCCCTAAAAGAGTTAGATCAATCGCTCCTAAAGTTTGATTCAATACTTTTTTCTTTTCTTCATCCATTGCTTTCTTTATGAAAAGACTCATTCTTTGAAACCTCTTTTTCAAGTTTATCTCTTACTTGTTACATTCTTTATTACTGTTCTATTTTAAAAATAAAAATATACATAGTTCACTTCCCCTATAGACTTAGTAACCCACCTCAAAAAAAACAGAAAAATCAATCTCTTTATGCCGTATTGAATTTTCAAAATATTAATCGTACCAAAAACCATTAAGAATGCTGATTGAATTTATCATACAATTAATTATATTGTCAATAATAAATCAATCAAAAATAATCGGTTGATTATGTATCAAATGTTATTTTTATACATAATTATTTTCTCAAAAACATTGTTGTTTTCCACCTTAATATTCATACACATTTTATTACATTGATTTTCATACAATTTTCATTACATACAATGCAATAAAAATTATAATAACCTCAAATGAATTATTATTTAAAAATAATAATTCATTTGAGGTTATTTTACCATTTTAATACTAACAAAAAAGTGCAGATTTTCATCTGCACTTTTTTTATTCTTCCGCTTCAGCTTCTGCACTACTATTTCCAAGATGCTCCTTCTGAGCTTCCTCTTGCAGCTCCGCTGAAATCATCCCATAATAAAGTTCCGGATATAACCCAAATATTTGATATACACTTCCTAAAAACGGCATCAGAATCCCTCTTTTCTAAAGTTGTATTGCCACTTTTAAGGATTCCCTTTTCATTCATTATACATTCGTTTTTGACGTTTCTTCTTCATCTTGAACACCTAATAAATTTTGCCATTTTTTATACGGAGCGCTATTTGGATCTACATATCCTTTCGCATGCGAGCGATCCCACAATTGTTTAATAAACATTTCTTTCTCTTTCTTTGCCACCATATCGGCACCTGTACCGTAATAGTTCTGGAAATACAACTCGATTTCATCAAGGAATAGTCTTAATAATTCATCTGATGTTTCTTCTAACGTCGGATCATACTTCGCTTCACGATCATACATTAAAATCATATCTAAAAGATTGTGGACATGTTCTTTTCTAAGCCATCTTACATCTTGGGCTCCTAATACGAACGGATGTGTATATAAATGTCCACCTTGTATCATCGCCTTTTCTTGCTCTTCTTCAAATCGTGACAAGATGTTTTCATAAATAAACGGATTATGAAGCAACGCTCTGTGTAATTTATAACTTTCGCTTGAAATATTTTTCCCCATTGACTGAATTAAAAAGCTACGTCCTACACCGTTATATTGATACACAAACTGTCCATCAACAGCAACTAAACTAATCCAGCGATACATATATGCGTATAGTAATGCACGATTACATTTATCATAATCTAATTTTGTTTGAGTCGCATTTAAATCTGGCATAAAGGCTGGTAAGTGCCAATACTTATCTAAATGCGGCGTTAAACTAGATTTTTTACTATTTAATTTGTTTACACGGCGATAATACGATTGGAAATAGTCACCTTTATCATTCATAAATCCATTTGAAATATGTCCTGATGATAATTTAGGAAAGTCTTGCAGCGATAAGCCGTAATGCGCTCGATAACAGATCACTTCAAATGGCGAAAAGGCTTCATGTACTGTATCTTTTTCTTTAAACATTTCTTGAATTAATTCCTCTTGCAACTCTTTCTTTAAAGAAGGATGTATACCCCAATATTGTAATTCCCTATGATGAGCAACTTTCGGAACGAATGGACTCGCTAAATGGAACAGGTCTTCAATTTTTTCACGAACGTATTCATCGCGATCACGTTTCTTATAATCTGCTTCTTTTCGCAACGCTTCAATAATATTCAGTTCTAATTTATCACGATAGCGTACTTGCAGTTCGTCATAACAATAGCTCAGTATATGTTCTCGGTAGAAATCCTCTACCTTTTTCGACTGAATCTCTTCTGTTTTCGCATCACGACAATATTCCCCGTACAAACTCATGTAAATTTCCGCTGATATATCTTTCGGTAGTACACCTAAATTTAAATGTTGCTGCATATCTTGCCATATCTTTTCTTGCAGCTGTTCCTCAGCTAATACATATACATTCGTCGGGTTTGTTTTCCCTTCAAATTCCTTACTGCGCTTTTGGATTTCAAACAGTAAATTTTCACGTGTTTCATGTAAATTATCAAAAAATCTTTCCCAATATTGAATCATTTTATTAACTGCTTGATATAGCGATTGATATACAAGTTCTAATAGCATTTCTTTTCGATATTCATTTAATTTGTGTACATATTGCGTTACGATGTCTTCAAATTCTCTTTTGAATAAACGTTGCTGATTATTAATCATTTTTCCGAACCAGCCTTGTTGTTGAGCAATTTCTACTCGGCGTACAGCCGTTACCGTTCCATCAATATTACCCACATTAAATTTTTTATCGTAATTTTGAATTACATTACGCTTTTGTTCATTATTTTCATGTAGTCGATTCATTTTTTCTACTAACTGCTTTCGAATTTCATATAACATAAAACGCGCTGCTACTGGGTGAACGGGATCTGTTTTCTTTAAAAACCATGTATTTAATTGATAGGACTGCCCTTCAGAACCACTTGGTGAAAAGCGGTCTGATTCAATCATGTCATATAAAAGTGTCGTTACATGTTCATGTACCCGGCTCGGAATCGCATACGCATATAAACGCACCGCATGATCCACTCTTGCCACTTCACCCTTCATCTGTTCCATCATTTTCAGTTTCGTAGCTGAAATTTTACACTCATGTTGCAGACGATTTAATTCCTCATCTTTTTGCACCGTTCGTTGTACATAACTTTCTACAGCTTCTAAAAACAGTTTTGATTTCGCAACTCCGAGCTTACCACCCTCTGCTCCTTCACGTGTTTCATTGTACATTTGTCTATAGAAAATATGAGCTTGCTCTGGACGGGTAGCAAGATGCTCCAAGTCCTCTAAATAACTTTTACCTCTCTCCGGCTTTTCACGTTGCATCCCACGTTTTACATCTTGATCGTATCTTTGCTTCTTCTCTTGAAACAGTTGATCTAAATGAAGCCACGATTCATCTAAACCTTGCACAGCCCATTTTAAAGCACAATATTTTAACACATGTTCATATGGATAAATGAGTTTTGCCGTTCCTGCCCCGCAATATCGTCCTTTTCCGCTTGATTCTGCTAATTGCTGAATTTGATTGTCTTCCTGTGCAAAATGACTTGTGGACATCGGGCTAAATAACTGTAAATAAATTGTATTTGCCATCTGTTCCATATAGTCTGATAAATTGTGTAAATGGTGTCCATGTAGGTTTTCGTAATCGTATAAGAAACAATAATTGTACGGTAAATGATGTTGTTTAATTGTATGATTCGTTCTTCCGTCTTCATCTACTTGATCAGGGCGATACTCTAATTCAATTGTTACACCGCCGCGTTTTGATAATTCTCCAGTAGACCCGAGCGTAATAGCATGTAATTCTTTTAACGATGCATAGCCATTTGCTTGCACCGTTTCAAATTCTTTCGCGCTAACCGTTCTCGTCTTTACTAAAACATCCGGCATTAAAAACGCACCGCGTATTAAAATGTTATGATGCTGCAATTTCTTCCGAAGCATTTCACGTAAATATAAAGCAATTTGCAGAAACATCCCTGAACCTGTTCCGCCTGCTAGTGATGTTACTATAATGACACGCACACCATATTCCGTTTGATCACTTGTAACCGGAAAGATTTTCTCGATTTCTTGCCAAAAAGATGTCAATTTATCTTCTTTCATCGCAGCACGTAACGCTAAACGTGAAATGACGCGTAACTGTCCTGCTCCTTCTGTTAATGGTTTATCAAGTATAGTCGGATCCATCGGAAACCACTCTGGGATCGTTGGATCTCCCGCAATATACTCCCTAGGCGTTTTACTAGAACTTGTTTGTGTCTTAAACTTTCGAATATGATCGAATTTACTTAATGTATTCACATCTGTATCAAATACGTGCATTGCTACCTTTTTCCGGCGCTCTTCAGGCAGTTTTTCATATATTTGATGCGTCACAGTACTACCGATTCCACCTAAACCAATTAATATTGTTGGAACTTGTAATGTCATGTGAACCACCTTCCTATTCTTGCTTGTTGGAAAAAAGGGAAAGAGGATTAATACTCCATCCCCTTCTTATCCCTACCTACTATTCACATTCGTACTTGTAAATCTCTTTACCATATCCCCTATCAATTAGTAAAAGTTCATTTGGATATAGTGTCTTATGTTCCATTCCTACTTCATCCTCTGCTATAAACATTCCATCAATAATCATTCCAACTACTTGTGATTCTTTCGCTACAAAGACAGATTTCGAACCTTTCTTCGCTATAAACGTAACGGATTGCACGGTTTTTCTTTCTGCTCTATACGGAATACCAAAATAATGGTTCCACCATTTATTTCGAAGTAATTCTGGTTCAGATTGATATAGCCAATCTTTCGCTACCTCTTGATCCCATTCATAATACAGTAGTGCTTTCCGGTGAAATCTTGGCCGAATAATCCATCCTAAAACAATGATTCCTACTACTAGCAGTAATAAAGTGATAGGAATGACAAACTTAAAAATAAGCGCATATTTTTCATAAAACGGAGCATCTTGAATATGGAATGTTATGTTTTTCTTTACTTCTTGTAACTTTGAATCCTGCATTACGATGGTAGCTTCTACGGTGCCGGTATCTGTAAAATTAAATGTGTCGGAGTAATAGGGACGAGGATAAACATAGATTTGATTTCCATGTTGCTTTATTTCATAATTGATTGATTGTTTAGATGTGACACCAGTAGATTTTAATAGTTTTTTTACAGCCTCTTCTGTCATCGGCTTATCATCTAACTGTGGTTGTATAATAAATGGTTTACTATTCTCTAAATTTGTTACTTTTTCTTCATAATCTTTCGTGACAGTTTGAAGTGATAATTTAGGCTTTTTCGTTGTTTCGATTTTAAATTCTTTCGTCTGTCTGTAAAACCCCTTTATGTTCATATGAACTTTCCCGCGTACTAACCCTTTAGTAAGCTTCGTTTCGTAATAAAATACATGTCTTTTATCGTCCCACTTCATCGCATATTGCTTCCCGTCTATTTCTACTTCTGCCTGAAAGTAAGAAGACTGAACTGGCAACTCAGTAGGTTTTGCTTGAATAACAGCTGTCACATCTTCATACATTTCCTCAACATTTTTTCTATCCTTATCCTCTTTGTCATAAGTAGAAACAGTATAATTAAGTGCCGGTTCGACTAGTACTTGTAATCCTTCTTTCTCAATATCTCGGTCCACTTCTATCGTATACGTTCCTGGTTTAATAACTTCTTCATTTTCCGTACTGATATGAACTATATTTCCGAACAATTTCGCTT
Organism: Bacillus sp. LH1; assembly: GCF_057924895.1. Lineage (NCBI taxonomy): Bacteria > Bacillati > Bacillota > Bacilli > Caryophanales > Bacillaceae > Bacillus > Bacillus sp. LH1. Next base: position 3,488,942 of record NZ_CM175007.1, read on the forward strand.
CACCTGGTGCATGTATGGAAAAAGAAGATTGTAATTGTAATGGTTTAGAAATTTGTGTGACCTGATAATCGGGCAAAGAAGGCGATTGTCGTACAAGTGTCATACGTTTTAACGGAAATGGTGTTGTAATCTCTACTTTCTTCCCTATTACTTTCGTTTTTACAATCGATTCAACGGAAGAGAACGGATCACGATTTGCAACTAATGCTGCCACTTGATTGACGCTTTTTACAATCCCATCCTCTCCACTAGATGGCATCGTAACCCCGTTGAGCTCTTTCTTCCATATTTCTTTAAACGTATTTAGTTGTGCTTTTTCTTGTTGCCCTAAATCCTCTTCCATCGTAATTAAAATTGGATGTAGCGATATCTTTTTTGCATCCATATCCTTCTTAAACTGTGCTAACTTTTGTGTAATTTGTTCTTTTCCGCCAACCTTATCTTTCTCTAAATCATTAAATGCCCCGTCAGTTAAGACAATAAGCCAAAATTCACGCTTCCCATCTATATCTGCTTCCTTTTTTATAGATTGCATCGCCGTTTCTACCGCGCTAAATGGAGTATTTAAATACGTTTTCCACGCTCCAATTCCCTCAATTTCCATTTGTCTCTTATCCTTCGCTAACGAAATGTTTAATGGATCATTCGGCTTACTCATTGGAACGTAAGAAAATTTATCTTTTTCATCTAATAGCGCAACTAAACTTTGCAAAGCATAATTGGCATATTTCCAGCGATCGTTATTTCTCATGCTGCCCGAATCATCATATACAAGTGAAACGACCCTTTCCTTTGCCTCCTCTCCTTTTGCAAAAGTCCAAAAAGGATGTAACCATATAAATAGAAACAACATGAATGTGGCACAAATTCGAATTTTCATGATGAGGCTTCGCCACCTTTGTAGACAAATTCCTATGTTTAAATTTATGAGAGGAAACAAGATATATGACTTGTATTTTAGGACAACTAACCCACCATAACTTTATTATGTAAACAGATCATACACTTGGTAATATTCCTTCTAGCATTCTCTATCCAATTATATAAGTAAAAAAGCCTGTTTAAGCTCCACGCTTAAAACAGACTTTTCCTACTTTTTATTTTAAAAACACATGACAAAAAGTTTGATTTTTAACTTAACACATCACTTCTATTGTAAATCCACCAGGTGCTTCAACGTAAAACGTATACGCATGGGCATGCTTAGGAGGCTGGACCAAAAATCCATCTTCCTTCAATCTTTGATTTATCTTATCTACTTGTTCTTCACTTTCTTGTGGAAATCCTACATGAAATGTTTTTGGATACTGAACTTCTTTTCCTTTCATTAACGTTAGTATAAATCCATCATTATCACGCATAACTGCAAAGGCATTCCCCCTTGTTCCACTACAAGTTAAGCCAAAATACTTTTCTAAAAACTCTCTTGCAGCTACTACATCTGCAACTGTTAAATTAAGATGTTTAATTCCCAATTCATCACCTTATTTCTTAATTTTCTAACATTTTATCATACAATTAAAAAACACGCCTTTCACAGCGTGTTTCCTTGCTTTACATACACTTCAACAATCGGATTCTCTTTATGATCCGCATGCAAGCGTATATTCTCTTCACTTGTATTATAAATACTAGCTAATAACATTATCGTTAACACATTAGGTGTCTTCGCATCACTTCCGTATTTTCTCTCAAGCGCTTCCTTATATTCAAAATCTAAATCCCCCTGCACATATGTATACACTTCAAAACCATCTTCTAAATTGCAAACTACTGTATCAATAATATCTGCCCCTACTTGCTTCTTCATTTCCTCTCGCAACGCTTCAATAAATTCTTCCCACGGTACTTCGTATGTCTGAAACTGATTTGTAGATTTCATGCCTTTTCCTCCTTATATATCCTCTTCTTATATTTCCCCTTTCCTATAACAATTATGATAGATAGGGCATTCGTACAAGCCGCACTTGTCCCCCTTACATATCGTATTACTGTAATGCGGAAGGAGGAAAGAACATGCATAGACAAAAATGTTATGATACATGCCGACGTTACTTCGGAAAAGTTGTTCGGATTGAAGACCGTGATGGCCGTATACATTTAGGGAAAATAATCGATGTGACACAAAGCTCTGTATGGATTGAACCGGTGCAACAGCGCTCATCTTTTGATTCAGGATTCGGCTACTATGACGCTTATGCAAACGGTGGTTGTGACCTTTGTGGAGGCCTTAGCAGGTGTGATAGTTGTGGATTCGGATGCGGTGGTGGATTCAGCAGCTGCGGATGTGGTGGTCGTGGTTGTAGTAGTTGTGGTTGCGGTGGCTGGGGAGGCGGCAGTTGTGGCTGGGGTGTTGAACTCGGATTTGGTTTCATCTTCGGAATTACATTAGCTGCATTATTTTTCATTTAACATAGTAAAGAGTTGGCTACCTTTAGCCAACTCTTTTTCTTTATTTTTCACATATAAAAATACGATACCCTAAAATGTGTTGGTACATAAGCCGTATATTTTCATGCTGTACCCACGCCTCATATAACTCATTCGGAATATGTGAGGATACATTCCATTCTGGCTCTTCTACATAGCCAGAGATCGTTTCTGCAATCGTGCCACCGCCAGCAATTGTAATTCTTTTAAAATTTGCTTTCTGAAATAATTGTACCCACTCATTCTCCGTTAATAATTCTTTCATACCATATAATTGGGCGATTTTTTCTTCCTCACCCTTATCAATGTGCCTATCAATAATCATTTCAATGACAACAAGCTTACCGTCCTGCTGTAATACACGATAACACTCCGAGATAACCCTTTCTTTGTCTGTAAAAGCGATGATTGATTCTCCAAGTACGAACTCAAATGAGTTATTCAAACACGGTAAATGCTCCACATTTCCTTCAATTAATTGTATAGCTAACCCTTCAAACAACCATCTATCTTTTGCCTTTTGAATCATAATTTCATTCTTTTCAACCGTTGTTACTTTATAACCAAATTCCCTTGTCATATATGCCGCTGTTTTCCCCGTACCGCAACCTATCTCAAGGACATTCGCTCCATATTTAAAAGGCAGTTGTGCTAACAATTGTTTTGTTAACGTAAAGCCACCAGGATGAGCGCTTCCTATTCCGTAATAAGCTAGGAAATCGATGTATGTGTTTCGCTTCATGGGATTCTCCCTTTTTTATTTTATATATTCGAGCAAGGAAGAAAAGTGCATAGAAAAAAGGGCGTATTGTACGCCCCTCATCTTACTTATCCTCTGTAATATATGCCCATTTATAGCTGTAGTCTCCACCAACTGGATGGTGAACAATACCTTTTACTTTAGGTCTTTGAACGATAGCATCACCACGTTGATATAATGGTGCAATTACAGCATCTTCCAATAACATTTTCTCCGCTTTCAGTAAGCTATCCCAACGCTCTTTCGTTTTCGTTAATAGCTCACCTTTACCTTTTTGTACAATCTCATCATATTTAGGATTTGAATATCCTGTTTGGTTATGAGGGCCATTTGTAACAAACATATCAATGAATGTCATTGGATCTAAGTAGTCAGGCCCCCAACCAGCGTAAGATAAATCATAATCTAGATCTGATTCTAATTTTAACTTTTGTTTAAATGGCTGGTTTTTCAAATTCACCGTTAAACCTGGTAGGTTTTTCTCAAGTTCTCCTTTTAAGAATTCTCCTACTTTTTTCGCACCATCACCATCATAGTTTAATAGTTCTACTGTAATTGCATCTTTTCCAAGCTCTTTTTTCGCTTTTTCCCAATGCTCTTTTGCTTTTTTCACATCTGTTTTTAAAATATCTCCATTTTCTTTACGGAAGTCTTTTCCATCTGGGCTCTTAGCAAATTCTTTTGGCACTAAATAATCTGCAGGTGTAGAACCATCATTTAAAATTACATTCGTTAAGCCTTTTTTATCGTACGCTTTTGCAATCGCTAAACGTAGATCTTTGCTCTTTAACACTGTATCTTGCCCACCACGTTTTTGGTTTAAGCGTAAGAAGAATGTTGACGGTGTTTTTTGTGTAAAGAAGTCGGGGTTTGATTTATATTTGTCAACAAATTCAGATGTAAGTCCTGAACGATCGATTTGTCCACTTTCATATAAGTTAACACGTGTACCGCTATCTTTTACTACGTCAAAGTTGATTTCATCTAACTTAACTGTTTTATTATCCCAATATTGTGCATTTTTCTTTAACTTCCAACCTTCTTCATGTTTCCAGTCTGTTAATGTAAACGGTCCATTGTATAACGTCGTATCTGATTCTAAACCGTACTTTTCTCCTTTTTCTTTTACAAATTTCTCGTTTAATGGATAAAATGTTCCAAATGAAGTTAATTCTACAAAGTAAGGAACTGGATTTTCTAATTCTACTTCTAACGTATAGTCATCTACAGCTTTTACTCCTAACGTATCTAGTTCAGCTTTTCCTTCATTAATCGCTTGTGCATTTTTCAAATCAAACATAATGTATGCATATTCTGCTGCTGTATTTTTATCTACCGCACGTTTCCAAGCAAACACGAAATCCTTCGCTGTTACAGGCTCTCCATTTGACCATTTTGCATTTTTATTTAATGTAAATGTGTATTTTTTACCATCATCACTCTTTTTATATGATTCAGCAACTCCTGGTGTTGCTTTATTATCTTTATCAAGTCGATATAAACCTTCCATTACGTTGTTTAAAGCTAGAAACGATACTTGGTCTGTCGCTTTAGCAGAGTCCATAGATGGAATCTCTTGAGACTCTGTTAAATTAAGCACTTGCTTCGCCGCTAGCTTTCCGCCTTCTTTTTCACCGCTTTTTGGTGTTGTGCTTGCCTTCTCTTTATCTCCTGATCCAGAGCAAGCTGTTAATGCCATACTCATTACTAAAACTGGTGCTACGACCGCTGTAAATTTTTTCATCTTTTTTCTCTTCATTTTTTTGTACCCTCCCCAATTATATGTACGATATTAACATTTAGAAATTCTCTACTAACTTTCGTTATCAGAAAATTCTTATTAATTAATATTCTACTGTTTTTTTAAATTTTGTAAAGTATTTTTGTAAATTTTCTAAATATTTATTTTTTTATTATAGTATCTTGTTGTTTTAACTACTATATGAATTATCCCCCGTCTACTATATGTAAACATCCCTTCTCTTATTCCACTCTATTACTACATTCTATATTTTTCTTATTAGCATGAGGTCTCTTACTATCATTCATCTTTCTTACCACTTACTGACCTCTCTAATTTCCTCAGATAGAACCTTCCTAATCACCTATCCAATTCTCAATAGGCTAAAGAGATTTATTCCCTTATACATACTAAAAAGCATTTCAAAAGCAGCTCAGCCACTTTTGAAATGCTTTCACTTTATTTTTTTCCGCCATCCTCAGTTACATACGCCCACTTAAAGCTATATTCTGGACTGATGTTATGTTTCACAATTCCTTTTACATTCGGTTTCATTACGTACGATCTTCCTGTTTGATATAAAGGAACTAACCCTGCATCTTCTTCAAGGAATAATTTTTCAGCTTTCCCTAACGTTTCCCAACGTTTTTTCGCATCACTCATTAATTCATTACCTGCTTTTCCTACCATTTCATCGTATTTTGGATTTGAATAACTCATTTGGTTGTACGGGCTCTTCGATTCAAACATATCAATAAATGTCATTGGATCCGCATAGTCTGGACTCCAACCTGCATAAGAAATTTCATAATCTTGCGCAGTTTCTAATTTTAATTTTTGTTTGAATGGCTGAATTTTCGTATTAATCGTTACACCTTTTAAATTTTTCTCAATTTGATCTTTTACATAGTCAGCAATCTTTTTCGCAGTTCCATCATCATAACTTAGTAATTCAATTGTCACTTGATCTTTTCCAAGTTCTTTTTTCGCCGCTTCCCAAGCTGCTGCTCCTTTTTTCGGATTATATTTCAGACCATTTTTAAATGTATCTTGATAATCTTTACCATCTGGCCCTGTCGCAAGTCCTTTTGGAACCAATTGATCTGTTGCTTTTGATCCATTATTTAAAATTACATTTGCCAATCCTTTTTTATCAACTGATAATGCAATTGCTTCACGTAGTTTTTTGCTCTTTAAAGGTGTATCTTGTCCGTTACGTTTTTGATTTAAACGTAAGAAGAATGTACTTGATTCCGCATACTCACCATATTCTTCTTTGTTCGATTTATATTTATCTACAAACTCTCCTGATAGTAATGTAAAATCAATTGATCCTGTATCATATAAGTTTACTTTCGTTGCAACCTCTTTTACTACACTATAGTTAATTTCTTCTAATTTCACAGTCTTTTTATCCCAGTACTTATCATTTTTCTTCAGCTGCCAACCTTGTTCATGTTTCCATGAAGACATAACGAATGGACCGTTATACACAGTTGTATCTGCTTCTAAACCGTACTTATCACCTTTTTCTTTTACGAATTTTTCATTTAATGGATAGTATGATGGGAATGCTAATAAATTTAAGAAATACGGTACCGGTTTTTCTAATTCTACTTCTAGCGTGTAATCATCTACCGCCTTCGCTCCTAATTCAGTTACAGGTTTTTCCCCTTTATTAATCGCTTCTGCATTTTTAATATAGTAAGCAATAAATGCATATTCTGCCGCAGTATTCTTATCAAGTAAGCGCTGCCATGCGAAAACGAAATCTTTCGCTGTTACAGGATCACCATTTGACCATTTTGCATCTTTTCGCAGTTTAAACGTATACTTTTTACCATCTTCACTTTTCGTACTAGACTCTGCCGCAGCAGGAATTGGCTTATTATCTTTATCAAGGCGATATAGGCCTTCCATCGTGTTCCCTAAAATTTGCGCACCTAATGTATCAGTAGATTTAGAAGTATCCATTGTCGGAATTTCTTGGTTTTCCGTACGATTTAATACTTGTTTCGCTGCATATTTAATATCAGATTTTTTTTCTTCCCCACTATTTGATGTAGTAGTCGTTTTCTTTTCCCCACCTGACACAGAACATGCTGTCAATGCAACACTCATCGCTAAAACTGGTACCACAACTGCCGTTAACTTTTTCATCTTTTTTCTCTTCATTTTTGTACCCTCCCTAATTATATGTACATTACCAACCCTTGAGAGACCCCTTACTAAAGATTAATTTTTCGGAAAATTACAACTAATGTTATTCTACTCTTTTTTTCGCATTTGTAAATAGTTTAATTTTAAATATTCTGACTTTTTTGTTTTAGTAGGATTTATCCCCCATCTACTATATGTACATACTATACACCTTATTCTCCTCTATTTAACCATACTAAAAATTAGTATTTTAAGCTCACAAAAAAGCATTTCAAAGTAGCTTAGCTACTTTGAAATGCTTTTTTAACTCTATTATTTTTCAGTTACATATGCCCATTTAAAGCTATATTCCGGACTGATATTATGTTTTACAATACCTTTAATATTTTGTTTTAGAACATATGCATCACCACGTTGGTATAAAGGTACAAGTGCTACATCTTTCTCAAGAAGTAATTTCTCAGCTTTTCCTAGCTCTTCCCAACGTTTCTTCGCGTCACCCATTAATTCAGTGCCAGCTTTTTTAATCATATCATCATACTTAGAATCAGCGAAGCTCATTTGGTTATGAGAATGATTAGACTGGAACATATCTAAGAATGTCATTGGGTCAGCATAGTCAGGTCCCCAACCAGCATATGATAAATCATAATCTTGCTCTGTTTCTAGTTTTAGTTTTTGTTTGAATGGCTGAAGTTTAATATTAACTGTTACACCTTTTAAATTTTTCTCAATTTGGTCTTTTACATATTCCCCTACTTTTTTCGCATTACCAGTATCATAGTTTAATAACTCAATTGTAACTTGGTCTTTACCAAGTTCTTTTTTCGCTTCTTCCCAGGCCGCAGCAGCTTTTTTCGCATCTGGTTTGATACCATTTTTAAATGTTTCTTGGAAGTCTTTTCCGTCTGGTCCAGTCGCTAACCCTTTCGGTACTAAGAAGTCTGCTGGTTTAGATCCGTCATTTAAAATAACGTTTGCTAAGTTTTTCTTATCGATAGAAAGCGCGATTGCTTCACGTAATTTCTGACTCTTTAATGGTGTATCTTGTCCACCACGTTTTTGATTCATACGTAAGAAGAATGTACTTACTTGTGAGTATGTGCCAAACTCCTCTTTGTTATTTCTATATTTGTCAACGAATTCACCTGATAGAAGTGCGAAATCAATTGCACCTGTATCAAATAAGTTAACCCTTGTATTTATTTCTTTTACTACACTATAGTTGATTTCATCTAATTTTACAGTCTTTTTATCCCAATATTGATCATTTTTCTTTAGTTTCCAGCCTTGCTCATGCTTCCAATCAGTAAGAACGAATGGTCCGTTATATACTGTTGTATCAGACTCTAAACCGTATTTATCACCTTTTTCTTTTACGAACTTCTCATTTAATGGATAGTACGATGGGAACGCTACTAAGTTTAAGAAGTATGGTACCGCTTGTTCTAATTCAACTTCTAATGTATAGTCATCTACCGCCTTAACTCCTAGTTCAGTTACTGGTTTTTCACCTTTATTAATCGCCTCTGCATTTTTAATTGGGAATGCGATAAACGCATATTCTGCAGTTGTTTTTGGATCTAATAATCGTTGCCATGCATAAGCAAAGTCTTTTGCTGTTACAGGATCACCATTTGACCATTTTGCATCTTTACGTAGTTTAAATGTATATTTTTTACCATCTTCACTTTTCGTACTAGATTCTGCTGCAGCTGGGATTGGTTTATTATCTTTATCTAATCGATATAACCCTTCCATTGTGTTCCCTAAAATTTGAGAACCTAATGTATCTGTATTTTTTGAAGTATCCATTGTTGGGATCTCATTTGTTTCTGTACGATTTAACACTTGTTTTGCTGCTAATTTTTCCCCTGATTTACTATCTCCACTAGAGCTAGAATTTGTGCTTGTCTTCTTATCTCCACCTGATGTAGAACATGCTGTTAACGCCATGCTCATTGCTAAAACCGGTGCTACAACTGCTGTTAGTTTTTTCATTTGTTTCTTTTTCATTTTGTACCCTCCCTAATTCTTAACGATAGCTATTAAAGAATTTTCTGATAATTCTGTTTTTCTCTATATATTTATCAGACGATTCTTACTAATTCTTATTCTACTAATTTTTTAATTTTTGTAAAGTATTATTATTGAAAATTTTTAAAAAATTATTTTTTTACAGTAATATTCATAAAAATTCCATATTTTGTTCAAACCTTATTTCGCATTCATACACATTCGTTGTTTTAATCACTTTCATCTCATTTACCACTTGAATACTTGTTAATTATTGCTAATAAATAATGCATATATCTAAAAACATCTTTTCTACAAAAATAAAAAAGTCAGCAAAGCTGACTTTTTACCCGACCATTTTTTCTCTTTTCATTTCCTCTACTACTCTCGTATACTTCTCATCATCAAATTCATTTTCACTTTTCGCAACAACTACAGTTGCAATACCGTTACCAATTAAATTAACGATAGCACGTGCTTCTGACATGAAACGATCTACACCAAGTAATAACGCTAAACCTTCTAATGGGATAACATTCATTGCCGATAGGGTAGATGCTAGTACAATGAATCCCCCGCCGGTTACTGCTGCTGCTCCTTTAGATGTAACTAACAAAATAGCTATTATAGTTAATTGTTGACCTAGTGAAAGATCGACGTGAAAAACTTGCGCTAAAAATATAGTTGCCATTGATAAATAAATCGTTGTTCCATCTAAGTTAAAAGAGTAACCTGTTGGAATGACTAAACCTACTACCGGCTTCGAACACCCGAAGTCTTCCATCTTTGTCATCATCCGCGGCAGTACTGATTCTGACGATGATGTCCCGAGAACAATAAGTAATTCTTCTTTAATATGCGCTAAATATTTCCACAAACTAAATTTATACAATTTACAAATAAAATTTAAAACAATAAAAACAAATAATGCCATTGTCGCATATACACAAATCATTAATTTACCAAGTGGTATGAGCGTGCTTAAACCATACTTCCCAATTGTAAATGCCATCCCACCGAATGCTCCAACTGGTGCTAATTTCATTACAATTGATAAAATGTTAAAAAATACTTTCGATAATCTTTCAAAAAAGTCAATAACCGGTTGTCCATTTTTTCCTAACATCGTTAACCCTGCTCCGAATAAAATGGAGAAGAACAGAACTTGTAAAATATCACCTTTGGCAAATGCTTCAAACATGTTAGACGGCACGATATGTAAAAAGAAATCCATCCATTTCATTTCTTGCCCACTTTGTACATATTGCGAAACATCTCCGCCTTTTAGTTTTGAGGGATCTAATCCATCTCCTGGACGTACAACATTCGCTACGATGATACCAATAATTAAAGCCGCTGTTGTAACAATTTCAAAATATAATAGTGCCTTCCCACCAACACGGCCTACCTTTTTCATACTTCCCATACTTGCAATACCGAGCACAATTGTTAAAAAGATAATCGGTGCAATAACCATTTTAATCATATTGATGAATGTTTCACCAATTGGCTTCATTTGTTGTCCAACACTCGGCCAAATTGCCCCTACTGCAATACCACAAATAATGGCCACAATAACTTGGAATGTTAAATTCTTTACGATTCTCATTTTTGATACTCCCCTGTATTTTCATTTCTCCCATACTATTTCAATAATTGCTAATGATATATTCTATGTAATAGCCCCCCTGTTATTTAACTTAAACTATAACTTTATGTTACACTATTATCTTAAACTTGAAAATAGTATATAATATTCACGAATAAAAGACATACTATTTAACGTAATAAAAAAGCAGACATTACATCTGCTTTAATTCTCCTCAATCTGTTTTTCACTTAATCCTAGATGTGTTCTAAGAGTATTACTCAAACTCTGTAGATCTTTTTTATTAGGATTATAATAATATACACGTTGCCCGTTTGGGCCATTAGGTAAGTATAAATCATCACCAGCTAATTGTATTTTTTCAACTGAACCGTTTAAACCGTATTTATAAAAAGATAAAATATCATCCATTACTAAATTTGTTTTAAAATCACCATCAACCGCCTCAACTATTTTTTCTAGCTTCGTAATCGATCCTACACTTTTTAATTTACTTAAAATCGCTTCAATAACAAGTTGTTGGCGCTGTCCTCTCATTGCATCACTATCAATATGGCGCGTTCTTGCTAGTGCAAGTGCTTCTTCCCCATTTAATTTTTGTAATCCTTTTTTCAAATGAATCGCATCAGGTTCATCTTTACTATTTTGCTCCGTAAATTCAACTGGGACATCCACTTCAATACCATCTAACCCATCAACAATTTTAGTAAAGGAACCAAAATTAAATTTCACAAAATAATCAACAGGCACCTGTAACAATTTTTCTACCGCTTCCACAGAAGCTTGCGGTCCTCCATCTTTACCATTTTTAACGAAACCACTTCCATATGCATGGGTTATTTTATCTTTTTTCTTTTCAACTGGAACATATGTATATGTATCACGCGGTATGCTCGTTAATTTCACTGTTTTATCGTCTTTATTAAAAGTCGCTAACAATAATGCATCTGTATGAAATGCACCATTATATTCCTTTTGTCGTTCTTGATTTTCATCAATTCCCATAATTAAAAGTGAAACATGATTTGCAATTGGCTTTACAGATTTCTCACGTAAATTGGATTTTTCACCTCGTGCTAAATTCAAATTAGATTTTTGTACAAGACTAGAAGTTTTCATATATACATAGGCCCCATAGCCAATTCCACCAAATAGTAATACCGCCAGTAGTAAACTTATTATCTTTTTCTTTTTATATTTTTGCTTATTTTTCTCTTCTCTTAAAGATGAATGATTCCCCATTTACTCTCCTCCTGTTTCTATTCATCCAATATGTTTTTCATTTTTTCATATTTAGCGCTATCCTTTTGAAACATACTTTCTTTCAATCCCTTATCTATTTGTATCCATTCAGTCGTAACTGAATATTGAATCAAGCCTTCTTGAAAACTAAGAAATTTCAACATAATCCCTGTATTTTTCTCCACAACCATTTCGAATTTCCCTCTTAAATCTTCAGAGGTGCTAACAGGCATCTCTATGTTTATAACTCCTTCAATTTTGTAACAATCTAATCCAAGATATTTCGTTTCTTTATAATTCCAATCTTTATATCGAATTAATAAATCTGCGAATTCTGATTGAATACTATATTTAGCTAGCCCTACATATTCATCATCATATCTCTTTTTCTCATCTGATTTTCTCACTAACCTTTCCGTAGGATTTAATTTTAATAGTTCATTGTTTCTTTCTTTCGGGTTCCATTTTGTCTCTTTATAGGTATACTTCTCATCATCAAACTCTTTTTTCTTCCCCTCGTTATATATAATTGTTCGTTTTTTGGCTAGTTTATCTTCTTTCGAAGAGATACCTCTTTGTTTCTCCGTATCAATCGCATACTTATATGTTGTAGCAATTCTTGATGAGCTAGAATATTCCTCAAATTGTCCTGAAATATTTTTAAAATAATCAATAGAATCTAGCATTTTTTGATGAATCTTTTCTTTATCTGGATAATGTACATTCGATTTTATTTCTTCTTCATTTTCATAATCAGAAAACGCTTTTTTCTTTACATATTCAAATACTCCACCATTTTGCGCAAAACTTTGTATAGAAAACTCAGTCATAGATACCACTGAAAGTATACAAACCGCTGCACTAATTATCATCATATGAATTTTGTAACTCTTCTTTTTTACCTTAAGATTATGTAGCGTGCTATTAATCTTTTCATTTAACTCTGGAGGTACTATAACATTTTCATCTTTTATTCTCTTTTTTAATTTCTCATCAAATAATTTTTCATTATCCATCCTTTACACCCCCTATTCCATCTTTAATCGTTTTTGTAGTTGTTCCCTCGCACGTGATAATCTTGATTTCACTGTTCCTTTCGGTATTTCTAACAGCTTTGCTATACTCTCTTGATGCATGTCTTCATAGTAATAAAGCACCGTAACAGCTCTTAATTCTTCATGTAACGATTGAATCGCATTACACAAATCTATATCTTCATACTGATCACACGCACTCATAATGTAATCATTCTCTTCTGTCACAATTACATTTTTATACGCTCTAATAATATTGTTACACTCATTTATTAGTATTCGAATTAACCAAGTTTGAAAAAATTCTTCTTTTTTTAATTTTTTTATATTTTCATAGGCTTTTAAAATTGTTGTCTGTATCGCATCCTCTATATTTGTCTCATCACGTAACATCGCCTTTGCTATTCGATACATCTTCGCTTTTTCTGTATGTATAAGCGCTATAAAGGCTTCATGATCACCTTTTTTCGCTAAAGAAACATCCGTTTCTTCTTTTACAATCATTTTATATAAAGGGATTACTTTCACAATTGCTCCTCCTGTTTCATCCTCACTTCATCACTTCCAATTTAACTTTACATGTATTAGACGTATGAACCTAGAAAAAGGTTCATTTTTTTGAATATTTTCTTAATTAAAAAGATAAATATCCTTTATAAGTGTTATGCGATAAACATACTAGTTTAAATTTACAAATAAAAAAAGCCCACTTTCTCAGTGGACTTTCTACTCTATAACGGTAAATCCCTCTTCCTAAATAATACAATCGCTACGATAAAAATACAAAGCGCTACAGTAGTTAAACCTATACTTACCGGCCATATATTATATGATCCTTCAGCAATTTCTTTCGGACGAAACAGCGTGAATAATGATAGGTTTTTCATCCATTCTAACTTATCACTTAACTTCCCTACCATATCCAATACGAAAAATAAAATAGTTAAACTCGCTGAATAACTTAGTGCTTTTCTTTCGTCATTACATATACAAGAAAAGAAAAATGAATACGCACTAATGACTAAAAATATGAGCCCTCCGACTACATTTATCTTCAAAAATAATTCTTTATTTAAGTTGTTATCTTGTAAAAACCATTCTGCACCTACTAACCCAGCTACATACGTAACAGATACAATAATTAGAAGTCCCAATATGAGAACAGCAGCTTGTGTAATCGCAATTTGCACTCTAGATACAGGTGTTGCTAGCAAGTATGCCATTGCTCCTTTATCTACATGACGAGCAATTAAATGTGTCGCAACTGTTACGCAAAAAATTGTTAAAATGATAATAAACAATAGACTATAGTATTCGCCCGCTAGAAAATCCATTACGTTTTGAATCGGACTTTCCATACCAACGATTTTTTTCACACTATCAGGCATGGCAGCTATTAATTCATTTAGCCCTTTCGCTGATACCATTGACGGGAATATCCAAATTAATAACCACAGATATAAAGCTGCACCAGACGCATAACTCAAAATACTTTTTTGTGTTTCTTTCAAACTAGCTAAAAATAATTGCTTATTCATGCGTTACCCCTTCTTTCTTATCGTAATAATGCATAAATAAATGTTCTAAATCCATCGCTCTCGTTTGAAGTGCCGTTACATTATAGTTTGAAAGTGTTTGTAAAACAATTTGATAGTTTCCTTGTACAATGATAGATGCCTCTCTACCTTTTACCGCTTCAAATTGCAAATTACACTTTGTAAGGGACTCAATCTCTTCTTGTGATGATACTGTTACATCTATCACCTGTCTTCTCATACTTTGTAAATCGTGAATATTTTCAACCGTTACGAGTCGACCATCTTTAATAATAGCTACTCTGTCACAAGTTCTCTCAATTTCAGTAAAAATATGTGATGACATTAGGATTGTTTTTCCTCTTTGCTTTTCCTCTAATATTAAATCTATAAACACTTGTTGCATAAGTGGATCAAGTCCAGATGTTGGTTCATCTAAAATTAACACCTCTGGATCGTGCATAAATGCAGCGACTATCCCTACTTTTTGCTTCATTCCTTTAGACATTTTGCGAATCGGTGTTTTCACATCAAATTGCAGACGCTCTATCAGTTCATCTCGTTTTTTCGTATCCTTTAATCCACGCATTCCCTGCATTAATTTTAAAAACTCTAATCCATTCATTCCTTCAATAAAAGAAATTTCACCTGGCAAGTAACCAACTTCCCTTTGAATTTTCGCTGCTTCATTCCAACAATCTAATCCAAAAATTGTCGCTTTACCAGCTGTCGGTTTTATAAATCCCATTAAATTACGAATCGTCGTTGATTTTCCGGCACCATTCGGTCCTAAATAACCAAATACTTCTCCCTCTTTTACATCAAATGTAATATGAAACAAACCTTTTCCATTCGAAAACTGTTTTGTGACATCTTGAACTGAAATCATAATTCCACCTCATTTTTTGAAATATTTAATGTTTGATATTTCAAAATTATTGTACTCCTCATCTTCCATATTCGCAACAACTTTTTGAAATATTTATTAGTCCATATTTCAAAATTATTGTTTTCCATTATTTTTTCTTGTATATTTTAAGTGAGGTGATTGCATTGAACGGCTTTGAAAGAGTAAAAGAAAAGAAAAAGCGTGCCATTAAAGAAGCAGCATTCGTATTATTTTCAGAACGTGGATTTAATGAAGTGAAAATAGAACATATCGCAAAAGAAGCAAACGTTTCTCAAGTTACAATTTATAATCATTTCGGAAGTAAAGATGCGTTATTTAGGGAGCTTATACAAGAATTTATCATATCTGAATTTCAATATTATAAAGAGCTTGCAGAAGAAAAATTACCTTTTCATGATATGATGCAAAAAATGATTGTAAGAAAAATGAATACTGGCGGATTATTTCAACCTGATATGTTACTACAAATGATGCAAAGGGACGAAGAACTCCGTAAGTTTATTTATAGTTATCAAAATGAAAAAATCCTACCCTGGTATTTAGAAATATTAGAACAAGCTCAGCGCAAAAACGAAATTAATCCACACCTTACTAAAGAAATGATGTTACTTTACATTCAAATGTTTACAAAATTAGGTGATGAATTTGGAGCACAACTTCTTGAAGGAGATCGGGAAAAACATATAAAAGATATCGTTACGATGTTCTTTTATGGACTGTCCGTCCCAGAAAAATAATTGTTTCTAAAAAACAAATACAATCACCAAAAAGCCCTTTGGATATTTAAATCTCAAGGGCTTTTTCATATCAAATAAATAGCTAAAACTAACTTTATCTTAAAGAAGTTAAATGCTGCTTTATAGATAACACCTTATTATAGATTAACTCTTTTAGCATAACAGGCTGAATTGAAATAATCGTTTCACCGAAATTCAGAAAATAATTTGAAATAAAATCAGATTCTTGCTTGTTAAAATAGCCTGTTATAATGTAATTTTCATTTTCCTTTTGCAACCTCATGGAAGGGTAATTCTCTTTATCAAAAATGTCTTTTCCTTTTTGATTAACAATGACGCTAAAATCAATTGCATCAGACTTTCTGTGAAAGGTAGTAAGATAACTTAATAATTCTTCAAGATTTTTTGGATGAACATTGCTTGTTTCCACAATAGAAAGAATTTTATCACATCTAATTATTTGAACATGATTTGTCTCAAAATTAAAGATTTTAGCATACCACTGGCCAAATTTAGATTCTATTCGAATAAATTGGGCAACCAATGCTTTCTCCTCACCTTTTTTTAAATATGTTAAATGATAAACTTGCTCAGCAAAAATTCCCTGTAAAATTTCTTTTAAGAACGGACTAAAATTACTATGATTTGTTACTTCAAAGGAAAGCGTTCGTTCCATAATTGAAATATTTTTACTCACATTATCAGGTAATACATGTTTAAATTTATTTTCAAGCGCAATACTTTCTACATTAAATGGTTTTGTCTTGTATCCATTTAGCGTAAGAATTGAAAAGTATAACGCATACATTTCATCCACACTAAAATAAATTGGCGATAACACACTATTTTCTATAATTTTATAACTTCCATTTCTACCTAATTCAGAATATATGGGTACACCTATTTCTTCCAATGATTGAATATCTCGCAACGCAGTACTTTTAGAAATATCATATCTAGCCATTAAATCTTTTAAATTAAAATATCTTTTATTATTTAAGAAAATAAGCATGTCATTTATTCGTTCAATTTTTTTCATATTTCCCTCCCAAAAAGGTATCATGTATTGAAACCTTTTTAATCTATATTATAATTATCAACTAATAAAGGAGTTATATATTTATGACATTAGAGATAGCTATTTTTCTTTCAATGAACGGGCAAGCAAAGGAGGCGATTAACTTTTATACACGTAATTTAGAAGCCAAAAAATTAATGATTGTTACGTATGAAGAACTGGCGAAAAGAGATAGTTCTTTTAAAATTACAAGTGAAAATAAAGATCATATTGCTCACTCTGTTTTACAAATTGGGAATACAAAGCTAATGATAGCAGAAGATACAATGAAGCATAATGAACGTTATAACGTTGGAAATAACATGTCACTTTGCATTCAAAGCGCTAATTTAGAAGAAATACAACGGTTTTATAATAATTTAATTTCCGATAAGCATGTGAAAATAATCTCTCCGCTAGAAAAAAATATATTTAGTGAAGCATATGGTATTATTGAAGATCCTTATGGCATACAAATCCAATTAATGTATGATAAACGACTAAACTAATTAATTAATCATATTCACATATTCCTAATAAAAAAGACACCCATATGTTAAATATATATAACCATTATTAAACATTAAAATATAAAGCTTGTATCGACGATTACCTGGTAATTTTCGATACAGGCTTTTTTTACTTATTCGCTATTTTTCCAAGTAGAATAGAATTGTCTCTTTTTAGTTTTTTGTTTTCTTCTTCTAAATTACCTATTCTTCTTTTTAGGGAATCAATAAGTTTGTCCTTGGAACTTTCACTAAATGTCTGTTTTTTTGTGATAACCTTTAATTTCTGATTTTGTTTTATTATTGCTTCATCAATTGGCTTTATAAGTTCTTCTGGATACGAGTACAAAAACGTTTTACTTACTCCTGCTTTACGGCAAATTTCAGCTTTTGATATAGGGTTACTTATTGGATCATCAAGGAGCGTTAGCTCCTTTAGAACAGCTAAAACAGTTTGCTTCTTTAACCTGCTTTCCATTTTCTTTGATTCAACCATTTTAGAGGTATTTGGACTCATATTAGCCATTAATGGACACCTCCTGTATAGAAATGTTTTGAGGCATCGAATGTTTCACCCTTTTCAATGATTTCCAATGCGGTTTGATAGAACTGAACTACCTTGTCAAATTCCTCAATTTTTTCATTTAGTCCAATTTGTTTCGCTTGGTTTAAATGCGTTGTAAAGGCATCTATTGTATCTATAACTGCGTTTTTATGTCTCGGCAATATCTTTTTCTTAATGCACGTTTTACAAGCCACCTGATGAGGACAGGAGGGCATCTTATAAGGATGCTCACAACATCCGTCACCTTGGTCAAAAATAGCGATAATTTTGTTTTTGACCCATTTGTTATCACCGAAAGTTTCTTCTTGCTCTGGGAGATTGTCTTTAATTGCTGTGGCATCAGATTTAAGAAGCTTATCTTTAAACTCCTTTTTTAAACGTTGTTGGTAGACCTTAATATACTTTTCTGTCATGTTAACTGATGAATGCCCTAAAAAGTTTTTAACAGCGTATATATCGACTCCTGCATCAATCATTTCGGTGGCTACTGTATGCCTAAACTGGTGTGAAGCTATTTTATAAATATCTCCAGACTGTGCACCAATATCTGATAATGGGATTTGATTACATATTTTAGACAGTACATGATGATAAATAGTGGCATAACTAACAGACTCCGTTATCAGAGTTTTTTCTTGAACGAAAGTAATAACTTCCCTAAATAAATACTTTTGCTTATCAGAAGTAGGAGGTAAATCTTTTACCCGTTCCTTTTGGCGTAAAATTGCCCGTTCCACTATATTTCTTCCTTTGGAGTCTTTTAAATGTGCTAATGGAACGACCAAATCTTTTTTGATTTTTGCAATACGATGGTCAAGGAAAAGTTGTGGATCTCCATCCAAATCATATTTCAAACAATCAATATCACTTCCATCTGCAATTAAGTGAGCTATGTCCTCAAAACGTCTTCCTGTATATCTTAAAATGATAATTAAATCCCAATAAGTCGGGGATACAATGGGAGTTTCCTCACTATCTTCCAATAGGGGGATTACTATATTTTCCAAGTAATCATCCAATTTTATTTTAATATGTGGTGGAATGGGTCTTGGTAGGGTTTCTACCGTTTTAGGCGTATCATAACTAATCAATAAAGCGTCTGTTTTTGGTCCATCGGACCATTTATTTTCGTACATGTATCGGAACATAGAACGGGTAGTTATTATCGCTCTGATAGATTTGCAGTTAGAAAGTGAATATATGTCAGGAAGAATTTTTTCGATATGTTCCTGCCTATTTAGCTCCTTAAAAGATTTGATATTCGGAAATTTATCATGCAGTATACTAAAAAAATCACTCAAGCATAGGATGTTTTCTTTAAACGTTTTAGCTTCCCAAGTTCCAAGCATATTTACAAAATACCTTTTTACCGTTGGGCGTAAATGAATATTTTCCAATTTAGTCAATTTAACGATAAATTGAACAGGAGAAAGATGTTTTGGATAATTCTTAAATAACCTTCTTACATCCCACACATCTTCTTTGAGATATTCTTCTCGCTCTTTTGGGTTTTTAATGTACTCAACTTCGTGATGGGGAGGGTAGTCATCTTCGTAGTGTTTTACCTGAACACCCATGTTTTCTAAAAGTTCAGCGAACTTTTCATCTTTGATGGCTGTATACCAAGGACCAGAGCTTTTAAATCCTGCTAATTTAGATAATACGTCATACTTTTTATCTTGGTTTTCAGATTGCTGTAAGACTTCGAAGAACTTCTTCTGTGTCTTCGTCATCCAAGAGGTATCGATAGCTGTAATAGGAAAAGGAGAAAAGGTTGCCTTTGTTCCCAAACTCTTCGAGTTATTTGCTTTTGATGAATTTGCTGCTTCATTTTTTGCCATTTTCTCGCTCCTTCCGTTTCTCTTCTCTATACTCACTCATTCGTTGGTATTCTTTTTTATGGTCTTCTGCATTTAAATGGGCATATATTTGCATCGTGGTTGCAACATCTTTGTGACCAACCCTTTCTTGGATATACTTCCAGTTGATAGGCTCACCTTTACTGATGTACTCTCTTGCTAATTCAGTAACGTGCGTGTGTCTTAGTTTATGGGTGTTCAGTTTAATCCCTGTTTTCCTGTTGTAATGATTAAGGGTGGAGGTAAGTGTCGATTTCTTCATCGGCTTTCCATTATCCATAGGATTATTACTATTAACCACAACAAACAGGAAATCAGTAACAGGGTCACTGTTCACCCAATAGCTACTAATATATCTATCTATCAAAATCATAAGGTCAGGTGGGAGATGAACAAACCTGTCCCTGCCATACCCAGCCTTAGCCCTTGATCCATTTTCGTTGTCTGGTCTGAAACGAATATGTATGCCTTGCTCGCCATAATCAATGTCCTCAAGCTTTACTCCAAGAAGCTCACCAGACCTTACCCCTCCTTCTTTAAGAGTTAAGAGAATGATTTTATCTCGTAAGAGATTGACTGCCTTCAGGTACGTCTGAAAATCCTTTTGATCAATGGTCTTAGGAATAATATGAGGAACTTTTGATTTTAAAGTGTTCTTCTGAACAGTCCTGCTTTTCCGAGTGTGGGATAACATATCTTTATCTCTCATCTCATTTGTAACCATGACATTACGATACACAACAGGATTGTCTTTAATCCTCCCACTAGCTTTAAGCCAAAGGAATAAAGAACTTACCCTATCTACGATGGCATTGACAGTAGAAACTTTAAGGTCGTCTTCAACGTATTCATAATCTAGCATCTCTACATTTTCATAAAATCTATACGGGTTCTTGAGCCATAATTTGAAGTTAGTAAGAATATCAGGTTTTCCATCTAGGTCCAAAATACCCAAACCCTTTATTTTCAAATACACAATGAAATACCATAAGTTGTAGCAATATGTTTTTATCGTATTAGGAGATACTTCTCGTATTGCTCTTGCTTGTATCATATCGAGATATTCTTTTACTAATAGTATAAAATCTAAGTTTTCATCCATAAGATAGTACATTGTCCCATTACCTGTTTGTGCTTCTCTAACAGATACAATCTCATGCCATTTATCCTTTATTGTTTTTTCCTTACGAGATATTGTCATTTAGCTACTAACTCCTTTACTTAAATTCAAGGTCCTCGCACAGAGGCTACGTCTTCCTCCATAAAAATAATATATATAATATTCAGATAATAACATAAAGTATCTATTATTACTATGTATTTTAAATTTATCCGTTTAGATAAAAAAAGATAGTAGGGATAATCAATCCTTACTATCTTTACTCTTATTATTCATATGTCTTTAAGAATTTCGTGTCTTTTTATTTTATAGAAATGACTCTACCCTTTTCACTACTTTCAATCGCTAATTGAATCATTTTAATAACATCTAAACCTTCTTTTGCTGTTACAGGTAGTTCCTCACCATTTAATATACTATCTCGTACACCTTGATAATAATTGTCATAACAACCGACTTCTGTTGGAATACGCTCTAAGCTTTCTTCTGTTTCTAAAGTAGCAAAATTCTCTTCATCGTCTACTCCATAACCGTTATCACCTGGCTTCATTCCATTTTTTAATTGCTCTTCCTGCGAATCCATACCGTACTTCACGATAGAACCTTTCTCTCCATGCACTATAAAATGTGGTCCAGCTTTTTTCACATAACTGCTACTACGTAAAATGACACGTTTAACTCCGTAATGAAGTACTATGTGGAAATAATCATCCACCTCTGCACCTGGTCGTTGTTTTATTACATCTGCACTTATCGCATCTGGTTTCCCGAATATTGATAACGCTTGGTCAATTAAATGCGATCCTAAATCGTATAATATACCGGAGCCTGGTAGATTTTTTTCTCTCCATCGATCACGTACATGTGGACGGAAACGATCAAAATTCGATTCATATGCGTATACATTCCCTACTCTGTTTTCTCCTAACAATTTCTTAATTGTTAAGAAATCATTATCAAAACGACGATTATGATATACGCTTAACATTACATTATGCTGCTCTGCTAATGAAATAAGCTCTTCCCCTTCTTCAATTGAGACAACAAATGGTTTTTCTACAACAACATGCTTACCTTTTAAAATTGCTTCTTTTACATATGGAAAATGAGTTGTATTAGGTGATGTAATAACAACTAAGTCAACATCAGCTCGCTTCACCAATTCATCAATTGTACTAACAACATTAGCGTTTGGTAATGTGTCTTTTACTACCTCTTCTTTTGAGGATAATACAGCACGAATATCATATTCTTCTATTGTTTGTAATAGTGGGATATGAAATGTCGTACTAGAAAAACCAAATCCTACAATCCCTACACCTATTTTTTTCATGTTGCCCCTCCATTTGTGCCGCTTTAACGAGCAGTAAGATTCCTAACCCAAAATTCAGTGAAAGCTAAGGAATTAGGTGAGGAATCAACTGCTTGTTAAAGCCCGATTAGTTGAACTTTATGAGAACGATTTCATTTAGTTATTATAACAAGATTATTATTATTTACATAATAAATTGCCTAGAAAAAAGCATCTTGCTACTATTCATAGCAAGATGCCCTCTTTATTCTGGTCTTTTCTTCGTCCACGTTTCTACTACTTCACCAGTATCATTAACATCTAGCACAAGGCTACCATTACTATACCGGTCTTTATTTCGATACGCTTTCGGATCAATTTCTTCTACAA
Organism: Bacillus sp. LH1; assembly: GCF_057924895.1. Lineage (NCBI taxonomy): Bacteria > Bacillati > Bacillota > Bacilli > Caryophanales > Bacillaceae > Bacillus > Bacillus sp. LH1. The sequence goes on from NZ_CM175007.1 coordinate 3,511,907, forward strand.
TGTTTTTCTCTGTCTTCATGTAAACTAATTCATCGTCCCGAACGATTTCAATACCGACAATGCGGTACGGATTACGTTTTAATTCTTTGAAAATAACAAGACCTCGCTTCGCCCTCGTTGATTTCTCAATTTCTGATGCTTTTAGGCGTTTTACAGCACCGCGCTGTGTTACGAGAATAAGTTGATCTTTGTCACCATTTAACGGTTTACCAGAAGCGACATAGTCATCTTCTTTTAAATTAATTGCTTTCACTCCAGCAGCTCTTACACCGACTGGACTTACTTCCTCTTCATGGAAAATAAGTGCATATGCACCGTGTGTAGCAAGAACAATATCACTCGTTCCATCTGTCGCAAATATATCGACAACTTCATCATCTTTTTTCAAGTTTACAGCAACGAATGCCCTTGAATAACGCTGAACTTTATATTGATTTAATTCTGTTTTCTTTATCATACCATTTCGTGTTACAAATACGATAAATCGTTTTTCTTCCTCAAAGTTCGGTACAACCGTTGCCCAAATGATTGTTTCATCCCGGTCGAGTGAAACGATATTAGCAACGTGCTGACCTAAATCTTTCCAACGAATATCTGGCATTTCGTATACTGGCAGATATATATAGTTTCCTTTATTCGTAAATAAGAGGACTGTCTCTGTCGTATTCGTATCGAATCGTTCAAGTAAGATGTCACCCTCTTTCATACCGAAGTCTTTGCCGTTTGAGGCATTATGTGAGCGCCATCCAGTACGTTTCACATATCCTTCTTTCGTTACAGTAACGATGACATCTTCTTGTGGGATCATCACTTCTACATCGATTTTAATTTCCTCGATTTGATCTTCAATAATCGCGCGTCGATCATCACTATACGTTTTCTTAACTCTCTTTAAATCAGTTTTAATTACTTGAAGTAATCTTTTTTCACTTTGTAAAATTGCCTGTAGCTCAATAATTTTCTTATTAAGCTCATCTGCTTCTTCTTGTAACGCCGTAATGTCTGTATTCGTTAAGCGATATAATTGCAAGGAAACAATTGCTTCTGCCTGTGCTTCTGTAAAGCCAAATTTTGCACTTAAATTATCTTTCGCGTTACGTTTATCTTTTGAAGCTCGAATTGTCTCAATTACTTGGTCTAAAATCGATAATGCTTTCTTTAAACCTTCTACAATATGTTGACGATTTTCTGCTTTTCTTAATTCATATTGCGAACGTCTCGTAATAACCTCTTTTTGATGTCCAATATAAGCATCTAAAATTTTCGGTAATGTCATAAGTGTTGGACGACGATTATTGATCGCTACCATATTAAAGTTATATGGAATTTGCAAATCTGTATTTTTATATAAATAATTTAAAATACCTTCGGCGTTTGCTTCTTTCTTTAATTCAACAACAATTCGTAAACCAGTACGATCTGTCTCATCACGCACTTCGGCAATACCATCTAACTTTTTATCTAGACGTAATTCATCCATTTTCTTTACAAGGTTTGCCTTATTCACTTCGTAAGGAATTTCAGTGATTACAATTTGTTGTTTCCCACCACGCACTGTTTCAACTTCTGCTTTTCCGCGAATAATAATTTTACCTTTACCAGTTTCATACGCCTTTTTAATACCATCAATCCCCTGAATAATACCGCCTGTTGGGAAATCTGGTCCTTTCATAACTGTTAATAAATCATCAACAGTACTATTTGGCTTATCAATACGCATCATTGTAGCATCAATAACTTCTCCAAGATGATGCGGAGGAATTTCTGTTGCATAACCAGCGGAAATCCCTGTAGATCCGTTCACTAATAAATTCGGGAACGCTGCTGGTAATACAACTGGTTCTTCACTCGTATCATCAAAGTTTGATACGAATTCTACTGTTTCTTTATCAAGATCACGTAATAACTCAGATGCAATTGGTGATAAACGAGCTTCCGTATAACGCATTGCTGCTGCTGGATCCCCGTCAACACTACCGTTATTACCATGCATTTCAACTAAAACATTACGTACTTTCCAAGTTTGGCTTAAACGTACCATCGCCTCATATACAGAGGAATCACCATGTGGATGATAATTACCAATAACGTTACCGACTGTTTTAGCTGACTTACGGAACGCTTTATCATGTACATTACCTTCTACATACATAGAATATAAAATACGTCTTTGTACTGGCTTTAAGCCGTCACGCGCATCTGGAAGTGCACGATCTTGAATAATATATTTACTATAACGTGCAAAGCGATCACCTAACACGTCTTCAAGCGGGAGGTCATGAAACTTCTCTGCTTGCATGTTATTCCACCTCCGTCTCCATAATCATTTCATTTTCTAAAATATTTCCTTCTTCTTGCATACCAAACTGTACATTACGTTCAATCCATTTACGGCGCGGTTCTACTTTATCGCCCATTAACGTTGTAACGCGGCGCTCTGCCCTAGCTGCATCATCAATTTTCACGCGAATTAATGTACGCGTTTCAGGATTCATTGTTGTTTCCCATAATTGATCCGCATTCATTTCACCAAGTCCTTTATAACGTTGTAACATATAGCCTTTTCCAACTTTTTTCGTTACACCGTCTAATTCCTCATCTGACCAAGCGTATTCAATTACCTCACTCTTACCTTTTCCTTTACTTACTTTGTATAAAGGGGGAAGTGCGATAAATACTTTACCAGCTTCGATAAGTGGCTTCATATATCTGTAGAAGAACGTTAATAACAATACTTGAATATGAGCCCCATCCGTATCGGCATCGGTCATAATTACAACTTTATCGTAGTTAATATCTTCAACATCAAATTCATTTCCTACACCGCCGCCAATCGCATAAATGATTGTATTAATCTCTTCATTCTTAAAGATATCAGCAAGCTTTGCTTTTTCTGTATTAATTACTTTACCACGTAACGGTAATACGGCCTGGAAACGTCGGTCTCGTCCTTGTTTTGCAGAACCACCGGCAGAGTCACCCTCTACTAGGTATAGTTCATTTTTTTGCGGGTTACGTGATTGTGCAGGTGTTAATTTCCCGCTTAACGTACCTTCTGATTTTTTCTTCTTCTTACCACTACGCGCTTCTTCTCTTGCTTTACGGGCTGCTTCACGGGCTTGTGCTGCTTTAATTGCTTTTCTCACAAGAAGTGTAGCTACATCAGGATTTTCTTCTAAAAAGTATGCTAAATGCTCAGATACAATGGCATCAATTGAAGAACGCGCTTCACTTGTACCTAGTTTCCCCTTCGTTTGCCCTTCAAACTGAAGCACTTCTTCTGGTACACGTACCGAAACGATAGCCGCTACACCTTCACGAATATCTGTACCTTCTAAGTTTTTATCTTTTTCTTTTAATAGTGCTACTTTACGAGCATACTCGTTAAACACACGCGTCATCGCTGTTTTAAATCCAGCTTCGTGTGTTCCACCATCTTTTGTACGTACGTTATTTACAAACGATAAAATGTTTTCTGAGTAGCCATCGTTAAATTGAAATGCTAGTTCTGCTTCAATTCCATTTTGTTCACCAGTGAAATATACAACTGGATGAATGGAATCTTTTTCTTCGTTTAAATAGGAAACGAAAGCTTCAATTCCCGTTTCATAATGAAATACATCCTCTAAATCATTTCGTTCATCTTTTATTGAGATTTTCATCCCTTTTAATAAGAATGCAGATTCACGTAATCTCTCACATAATGTTTCATAATTATAATTTGTTGTGCTGAAAATCGTTGTATCTGGTTTGAAATGCATCGTAGTACCAGACTCTTTCGTCTTCCCGATTTTCTCAAGCGTCGTTACAGGAACACCGCCATTTTCAAAGCGTTGTTCGTAAATATTTCCGTCACGCTTAATCGTTACGACTAACCATTCTGATAAGGCGTTTACAACCGATGCCCCAACACCGTGTAAACCACCACTCGTTTTGTAACCACCTTGACCAAACTTACCACCGGCATGAAGTACAGTTAAAATAACTTCAGGTGTAGGTTTCCCAAGTTTATGCATTCCCGTAGGCATTCCTCGCCCTTTATCTATAACGCTAATACTATTATCTTTATGTATTACGACTGAAATTTCGTCGCCAAATCCCGCTAACGCTTCGTCAACGGAGTTATCTACTATTTCATATACTAAATGATGCAATCCACGGCTGTCCGTGCTCCCGATATACATACCCGGGCGTTTTCGAACGGCTTCAAGTCCTTCTAACACTTGAATCGCATCTTCATTATATTGGAACTGATGCTTCGCCAAACTCCTTGCCCCTTTCCTAATCCAAAATCAGAACATATGTTTCTATTATAGAATAACGCCTCGACTATCGTTTTGGCAAGTTATCTTATCTCTTTTATATACCATTTTCAATAGAAAAATCCTTGTTTTCTCACAAGGATTCCTCTAGGCTACTATTTCAGAAAAATAATCGTTTGTCAACGAGAAATGGATATGTATTCCAAGATTACACATTCCAAACCTTTATTATGATCCAAATGATCAAGATCCAAAATGGGATTACAAGTAACAATCCCCAAAAACAGCCTTTAAAAAATCTCATGATGAACACCTCGTTCATCGGCCCTACTTATCTATAATGAGGGCTGAATCAATCTTTCTACCTTTAAATCTATACTATTTTGTCATCGCATGTTCTACTTTAATACAACGATCCATTATTACAGTATAGTCTTTTTCTTTTAAAAGTTTATATGTATCCTCATCTTGTACTCCTAATTGTGCCCAAAAAACATCTGCATCAATCTCTACAAATTCTTTTGCAACATCCATTAAAAACTCTGAGCGACGAAATACATTTACAATGTCAACGTGTTCCTTAATATCCTTTAGTGAAGAAACTGCCTTTTCTCCGAGCACCTCATCTACTGTTGGATTAACTGGAATAATGCGGTATCCAGCATCTTGCATTGCTTTTGAAACCATATACGATGTACGTTCTGGCTTATCTGATAATCCAACAACCGCAATTGTTTTGCTTTTCTTTAACACTTCACCAATTTCCGTACGAGTTGGGTTTTCAATTGTCATAATTAATCCCTCCTATTCCTTTAGTATAGCCGATAAAGAAAGTCTCTTTCAATATGAAAGAGACTTTCTTTTATTTCGATTATTGATTCTTTGTAGCTGAATTATCTGCTAAAGTAGCCGATTTCGTCATTTTTTGACCGTTACGGTAGAATGTAACTTCTACTTTCTCGCCTACTTTTTTCTTTTCATATAAATATTTACGGAATTGAAGAGCATTCTCTACTTTTTGATTATCTAATGCTACTACAATATCATATTGCTCTAAACCAGCTTTTTCAGCTGGTGATATTGGGTAAATTTTACCTAATACAACGCCGTTTGTTACTTCTTTCGGTACTTTCAATTGATTGACTGCATAAGCTTGCACATCTTCTAGTGAAACAACACCTACTCCAAGAGCTGGACGTTTTACTACTCCATCTTTTTCAAGAGATTCAATAACTGGTTTTGCGATGTTAATTGGAATAGCAAATCCAATTCCTTCAACTTCTTGTTGTGCAATTTTACTTGAATTAATCCCAATTATTTCACCATTTTGGTTAAATAATGCACCACCACTATTACCTGGATTAATCGCTGCATCCGTTTGAATAACTTGTGCTTGCCAATCTGGTCGTTTATCCCCATCAATATCAACCGGAATTTCGCGTTCTTTACTACTGATTATACCTTCCGTTACACTTCCATCAAATCCAAGTGGATTACCGATTGCAATGGCTTTTTCACCCGCACGAAGTTTACTTGAATCACCTAAAGTGGCAACTTTATTTACATTAGATCCATCAATTTCAACAACCGCTAAGTCTAACCAAGGGTCCTTACCAACTAATTTCGCATCAACTTGCTTTCCGTCGCTCAGCTTCACAGCAAGTTTATTTGCTCCATCTACTACGTGGTTGTTTGTTACAATATATGCTTTATTTCCTGCTTTTTTATAAATAACACCTGATCCTGAACCGGCTTGTTGTTCTTGACCTGTCGGTTGCATTGCAAATGGATCAACACTTTGTTGCATATTAATAACACCTACAACAACATCTTTCGCCCCTTCAATCATACCAGGTAAATCAGTTTCATTTTTCGCTTTATTTACAACAGGAACTACAGTACCTTCTACTTTTGAATCCGAACTAAATGATGATACTGGCGCTCCATTATTTTGAGCCCATGGCATATATGGTGCTGCAAAACTAATCGAAACCGCTCCGACTACAGCTCCCACTAAACCTGTGAAGAAATAGCCTTTTTTACTACCTGATTTTCTCACTTCTCTCGTTTCACTATGCTCTTCATTTAAATTTGGTCCGTCGTAATATCCCATGTTTTATTTCCCCTCTCTGGTGAATTCGTATTTTCAGTATAGTCACGTTTTGTGTCCTTCTTGTGAACTCATCGTGAAATCCAATTAAAAAAATACACTTATCTAACATTGTAGACAAAAAAAGTATTTTTTGTACATTTTACCTTCAAAAGAGAGTATAAAATTACCATTTCCCTAGGCTAAATTACACAAATCGTTCTAGATTATTCTTCAAATTTATAACCAACTCGAATAACAGTACCGATATGCTTCGCTTTATCTCCTAGCTTATTTCGAAGTTTTTTAATATGGGTATCAACCGTTCGGTCATCACCGTAATAGTCATATCCCCATAACTGGTCTAATAAATGTTGACGTGATAACACAATTCCTTTGTTCTCCATTAAATACACAAGAAGTTCAAATTCTTTATGTGTCAATATAATTTCTTCTCCATCTACTAAAACAGTTCTAGATAGACGATTCACTTCTATTCCAGCTAAAGACATAGCATTTTCTTCCGCTACTCCTACCGCACCCTCCGCACGTTTCAATAACGTCTTTGCACGAGCTACTAATACTTTCGGGCTAAATGGTTTCGTTACATACTCGTCTGCACCTAATTCGAAACCTAGCAATGTATCATCCTCATCCGAACGCGCTGTCAACATAATAATTGGTACTGCTGATTCTTTTCTAATTCTTCTACAAACAGACCATCCATCTATTTCCGGTAACATAATATCTAACATAATTAAATCAATTTCATGCTCTGCAAATAACTCTAGCGCTTTTTTTCCATCTTCTGCTTCGATTACTTCAAAGCCTTCATTACGAAAATAATCACTAACAATTTCACGTAATCTTCTTTCATCTTCAACAAGCAATACCGTTTTGTTCATATAATCTATCCCGCCTTTTTACTCTTTCAATCGAATAATACGTTGATTGGAGCTTCCGCGAAATGGAAGTGTTAAATCTTTTTCCTCAATTTCAAACCTTCCATCGACTAAAACATCCCCATAATGTAACAACTCTATCATATCATTATTTTGAGAACTCTGTATCTCTTCTAACGTATAACCTGTATACATCCATAGGTTTTTTTTCAAATCTTTCACGATTTTTGCTACCTTTTTCACTTCAGCAGCTTGAAAAAATGGATCTCCACCTGAAAATGTTACATCAGTTAATGGATTACTTGCAATCTCTTTCACAATTTCTTCTACTGTCATTTCCGTTCCGTTGCAAATATTCCACGATTTCGGATTGTGGCAACCAACGCAACGATGCGGACAGCCCGCAAAAAACACGACTGTCCGCAATCCTTCTCCATCTACTACACTATCATGAATAATATTCATCACTTTCATTTATGTTTCACCCGATCTATCTCTTCACTACGTTTCGCACTATTCCACTTTGACATATCTCCTACAAGATAGCCTGTTATACGGCGAATTCTTTCTATATTAGCCTCATCTTCATTCCCGCAACTTGGACATTCATTCCCAATAACCCCGTGATAACTACAGCACTTACAACGGTCAACAGGATGATTAATTGAACCGTATCCAACGCCATGTTCTGCCATGGCTTGTACAATTTGTTTTAATGCCTTTTTGTTATGCATTGCTGCTCCGTCTAGTTCAATATAAGTAATATGTCCCCCGTTACATAGAGCATGGAACGGACCTTCTAAACGAATTTTATTTATCGCTTGAATGTTATAATAAACTGGAATATGGAATGAATTCGTATAGTAATTATGGTTCGTTATGCCGCTAATCACGCCAAATTCTTTTCTATCTTTTTTCACAAACTTCCCTGATAATCCTTCTGCTGGAGTTGCAATTACTGAGAAATTCAGTTGATGTTCTTCTGTCGCTTTATCCATTCTATCTCTCATAAAGGAAATAATTTCATACCCAAGTTTCCATGATTCTTCATCTTCCCCATGATGCTTTCCTGTTAAAGCTACTAAACATTCCGCAAGACCGATAAAACCAATACTTAACGTCCCTTGTTTTAAAATCGAGGCTACGGAGTCTTCAGGCTGCAACGTTTCTCCACCACGCCATACACCTTGTGAATATAAAAACTGAAAATCTCTTGCTCGCTTCGTACATTGATACGCATATCTTTCTAATAGCTGCTTAATTCCTAAATCTAAATAATAGTTTAGCGCTTCAAAAAACGCTTCTTTTGAACCACTAATTAACGCTAATTTCACTAAATTAATAGACGTAAATGATAAATTCCCTCTACCAATCGCTGTTTCTTCTCCATGTATATTAGACATAACACGGGTACGACATCCCATGTAACATACTTCACTTTCTGGTCTTCCATCATAATGCACTGCATTAAACGGAGCATCTAAAAATGAAAAGTTAGGGAATAATCGCTCTGCGGTTGTCTCTAATGCTAATTCAAATAAATCGTAGTTCGGATCACTTTCTTCAAAATTCACACCTTTTTTCATCTTGAAAATTTGAATCGGAAAAATCGGTGTCTCTCCTTTACCAAGTCCAGCTTGTGTCGCTTTTAAAAGTTGTTTAATTAACATTCTTCCTTCTTTTGATGTATCTGTTCCATAATTAATAGAAATAAACGGTACTTGTCCTCCGCCCCTACTATGCATACTATTCGAATTATGAACGAAAGCCTCACACGCTTGATACGTATCATTTTCCGTTTCTTTCCATGCAAATTCTTCTATTTGTTCTTTCGTAAGCGGATATGATTGTAATCGTTTTTTATGTCTCTCAATTGTTTTTCGTACATAAGGTGCTAAATCAATATCAAAGAGTGCAAACGATTGACCACCATGCTGCATATTTTGATTCGCTTGAAAAATAATAGACGAAAGAGCCAATGCACTTTTAATGTCTTGCGGTTGTCTCATATGTCCATGTCCAGTATGAAAACCGTTAGCAAGCATTTGCGCTAACGGAATTTGTGAACAAGTCGTCGTTCCTGTTGCATAAAAATCTAAATCATGTGGATATAATATATTTTCATTTATCGCTTTTTTCACTTGATCTGACAATAAATTCTCAACAGCATAATATTTTGCACTCTCAGATGCGAACGTTCCCATTACGCCCATTGGAGAGCGGCCGTCTACATTTGCATTTTCTTGCATCAAATCTTGTTCATTGCCGTGGACTATTGTCTCAAACACTTTCATTAATTCTTCTCCACGTGTATTATTTTGTAACATTTATAACCCTCCACCAATATGTTGTTATCTTTTGATTAAAATGTTACTACATATAGTCTTACTGTTTCTGTGAGAAATGTAACATTACTGTGAAATTTTTTTCACGAAATAATGAATTTTTCATTTACAAAAAAGAAATGTGCTCTTTACAAATGTATGGTACAATATACGGGAAAAACTCTTTTTACCCTTTATCAACACATTTGAATAAAGGAGACTGAACTTATGGTTACTACATATCTTTTATTTATCGTTGCCTACTTACTTGGCTCGATTCCATTTGCACTAGTTGTTGGAAAAATCGGCTACGGAATCGATATTCGTGAGCACGGGAGCGGTAATCTAGGCGGAACAAACACATTCCGCACATTAGGGAAAAAAGCAGGTTTTACCGTTACAATTGCTGACATTTTAAAAGGGACATTAGCAACAAGTCTACCAATGATTTTCGGATTAGATATTCATCCACTATGGTTCGGGTTAGCGGCTGTTCTTGGACATGTCTATCCAATCTTCGCGAAATTCCGCGGTGGTAAAGCAGTTGCAACTTCTGCTGGGGTGCTATTATGCTATTCACCAGTTGTTTTTGCAATATTGGCTGTTGTATTTTTCACCCTTTTATTTACAACAAGATACGTATCACTTTCTTCTATGGTAACAGCAGTTGTTGCTGTTATTGCATCCATTGTTAGCGGGGATAAAATCTTCATTATTGCGATGTGTTTATTAGCAGGTATGGTTATTTATAAACACCGTGCAAATATCGGACGAATTATAAATAAAACTGAACCAAAAGCAAACTTTTCAAAAAAGCAAAAATAAGATCGTAACCCACATAACGCAAAAAGAAAACGTGAAGCATATTAATAGCGTCTTTTTGCGTTATTTTTTATACTAAAGAAAAAGCAACATAATTTGGAGGAACTATACATGAATCTTTCCGTAACAAAAGAAGCAGCACAATGGTATAAAAATGAATTAAACTTACAATCAAATGAAACACTACGCTTTTTCGTACAATACGGTGGTTGCAGTACTGTGCAAAAAGGACTTTCTTTAGGTATTCGTAAAGATGATCCTGCACATCCTGCTGTTCAAATTCAAGAAGAAGGTATTAACTTCTTTATTGAAGGCGATGATGAATGGTTCTTCGATGGACATAATTTATCTGTTACACTTAACGAAGGTGACGACTTCCCACAATTTAATTATGAAAAATAAAAAAACGTGGCTTCTGCCACGCTTTTTTATTTTTTCTTAATTTCCTCATATTTCGCATACCACTCAGGATATAACTTTTTAAATGATACAGGGCGGAACCCTTCTTTTTTCGCACAAATATTCGTTGTACTTGCAGTAATACAAAGTTCACCATCACCATTATATATTTCATATCCATATACAACGCGAAGTGGGCTCACAGTATCTACCCATGTTTTTACGATTGCTTTTTCTCCGTAACGCATCGCTTTACGGTATGAAATTTGTAAATCTAACACAGGAGAAATAATTCCTTCTTTCTCCATTTCAACATATGAAAAACCTAAATCTTGTATAAGTTTCGTGCGACCTAACTCAAGCCACACTAAGTAGTTTGAATGGTAAACAACACCCATTTGATCTGTTTCCGCATAACGGATTTCAACTTCATGTTCTGCTACAAACATATGTATTCGCCTTCTTTCACTTCTGCTACCTTGCATACATTTAATCATAATACAGTGACATCAAAAATAAAATAAAAATAGTGAATCTTTTCCCGAAAGGAGCAAGCATATGATTCAAATTGTAACGGTTCGTAGTGGTGATAGCGTATATAGCTTGGCATCAAAATATGGATCAACACCTGACGAAATAGTAAAAGACAATGGATTAAATCCAGCTGAAACGCTCGTTGTTGGTCAGGCACTTATCGTTAATACGAAAGGGAATAATTATTATGTACAGCCTGGTGACAGCCTATATCGAATCTCTCAAACATATAATGTCCCCCTCGCTAGTTTAGCTAAAGTTAATAATTTATCTTTAAAATCTATTCTCCATGTCGGACAACAATTATACGTACCAAAAGGTACAAAACGAGCTGTAGAATCCATCGCTTATTTACAGCCTTCCACTATACCGATTAAAGAGAGTTTAGTTAATGCTACACGTGCCATCAATCCATTTTTAACATACTTAGCTTATTTTAGTTTTGAGGCAAAAAGAGATGGCACATTAAAAGAACCTACTGAAACAGCTAAAATCGCTAATATTGCAACGCAGGGTAAAACAATCCCTATGCTCGTTATTACAAATATTGAAAATGGTAATTTCAGTGCCGATCTAACATCGGTTATTTTACGCGACGCAACGATTCAAAACAAATTTATTACTAACATTTTGCAAACAGCTCAAAAATATGGCATGCGAGACATTCATTTCGATTTCGAGAGTGTAGCACCTGAAGACCGCGAGGCGTATAATCGCTTTTTACGAAATGTAAAAACACGCTTACCTAGCGGGTACACATTGAGCACAACTCTCGTACCGAAAACAAGTTCAAATCAAAAGGGAAAATTTTTCGAAGCTCACGATTATAAAGCGCAAGGGCAAATTGTTGATTTCGTCGTCATTATGACATATGACTGGGGATGGCAGGGCGGGCCACCGATGGCAATTTCTCCTATCGGTCCGGTGAAAGAAGTACTTCAATATGCAAAATCTCAAATGCCTCCCCAAAAAATTATGATGGGGCAAAATTTATACGGGTTTGATTGGAAGCTTCCATTTAAACAAGGAAATCCACCCGCAAAAGCAATTAGCTCTGTCGCAGCTGTTGCACTAGCTCGTAAATATAATGTCCCTATTCGTTATGATTTCACAGCCCAAGCTCCTCATTTTAATTATTTTGATGAAAACGGCGTGCAACACGAAGTTTGGTTTGAAGATTCACGGTCTGTTCAAAGTAAATTCAATTTAATGAAAGAACAAGGTATAGGTGGTATTAGTTACTGGAAAATCGGTTTACCATTCCCACAAAATTGGCGTTTACTCGTTGAAAATTTTACGATTACGAAAAAGGGCTGACAAAAGTCAGCCCTTTTTTTCATATTACTGCTAAAAACTCATCTTTCATTTCCTCACAAAAAAGAAGAATGATAACATTCTCCTTTTTAACCGTTATCAACAATCGGTTGTTTACCTGTTTGATCTTGCATTTGCTTTCCTTTATTTCCACCAGCTTTTTTCGATTGTGTTCCAATATGATTTGGTGCAAAGTCTTTTGAATTTTTTTTCGGATTACCCATTACTATCGCCTCCTTAACACTAGTATCGTACTAGTGTTAAGAATTATTCAGCTTGCTTAAAAAGTTTCATTTCATAACGTTTTTCAATGCGCTCTTCAATGCGATCAATTGCATCACGATCGCTTAATAATTGTTGTTTATTTTCATTTACAAGTTCTTCAAACGATTTACGGCGACTTCTTCTCATGTTGTTCACCCTCTCTCCTTCGCTTTCTTATTACATAGTATGAGCAAACGAAAAACTCTTTAATCAGATTTGTAAGAAAATTTTATGTTTTAGTACTCCTAAAAAAACTCCGTGTACAATATATTGCACACGGAGTTTTTTATACCATAATATTTAAATACTCTTTCAACTTTTCATCTGCATTCATTTCATTTTCTTTATAATCATGAAGCGCCTGTAATACAAAATCATACTGCTCTAAAATATAACTTTCTAATCTCATAACATCCTCTAAGCTATTAAGCATAATTCTCGTATTACCAACTTCACTTTTTAACGCTGGTTCACATTTTAAGCTTGTACATATTTCTTTCACATCTTCTTCTAATATCTCTGTTAATACATATTTCTTTCGTCCTTTTACCTTTACTCTCATAACTGGATAAAAAGCTTTTATATCTAAATAACTTCCTACGTTCATACAACGTAGCCATTCTACATTACGTTTATTACATGCAAGTATTTCTTTCACCGCTTCATATACCGCAGTTTCATCAAGCATAACCTTATTTACTTTTCGTTTCCCTTCTTCTTCAATAGCTGCACACTTTTGATAAACAGCAGCACACGTAATGCAATCGTCAAATGCATTATGAGAGCTTAAACGAATTCCAAGCATTCGCTTTAACGTTTCAAGTTTATGATTAGGCGCATGCTTCATGTATTTCTTCGCTAAAAATACAGTATCAATTACTTTATTTTTAGGTTCAGGCAACCCAAGCATATTTACATTACTTTTCAAAAAGCGCATATCAAAAGAAGCATTATGGGCCACAATAACATTTGTATGTAAAAATGCTAAAAATAAAGGTAATACCTCTTCAATCGTCGGTGCATCTGAAACACGATAATTGGTAATACCGGTTAAACTCGTTATTCGGTCCGGAATTGGCCGCTCTGGATTCACGTATGAAACAAATTGATCTACGAGTTCATGATTACGATATTTCACCGCTGCAACTTGAATAATTTTATCATTATAAGGGTTAAATCCTGTTGTTTCAAAATCAATTACAACATAATCTAACGGTAAGGATACATTCCCCACTCCATACACTCCTTTATCTCTAAACGATTATATTTCTTACATCATATCATGAAGTTATTACTACTTGAAAAAGAAAAGGCAGAAATGGGAACTCTCCCCCTCTACCTTTTCACCATTATTTTAATTTAGCAACCCTTTTCTCCATCTCTTTTTGCGTCATCGGCCCAATAAACTTATCTTGAATGACACCTTTTGTATCTATAAAATACGAAGTTGGAATCGTAATTACTTTATACGCTGTTGTCACATCAATGTTCTTGTCCAATAAAATAGGAAAAGTAATTCCTTTTTCTTTAGCAAAATTGCTTACCTTTTCTGCCCCCCCACCTTTTTCTGAAGGCGTATAGTTGATTGCTAAAATTTCTACGTTTTCTTTATGTTCTTTATAGAAAGCCTCCATATCCGGCATTTCTTGTTGGCAAGGTCCACACCACGTTGCCCAAAAGTTTAAAATCACTTTCTTTCCTTTTAAATCTGATAGCTTTACATTCGTTCCATCTAACTTCGTTAATTCGAAGTCTGGTGCACTCTTCCCTATTTCAATACCATTCCTTGCAATAATCTCTTTCATCGCAGCTTCACTTTTTTCTTGCTTCACTTTTACCGCCTGCTCTTTATTACCAAACTGTTCATAAGCTGCATATCCCGCTAAACAAAGTAACACTACAATAATCGTAAGCTTCCGCCACATTTTATATCACCCTAACGTATTATCTTCTTTTAACACATTCATCAAAATACTATATACCTTATTTTAGCTTATACGGACAAGCTTGGAAATATTCACATTCTAAATAATCAGAATTTTTATAACCGCGATGAAATATTTACCTTTCCATCATATAATTAGAAATAAATATAATATTTTACAATGAAAGGAGCTCTCATGAATTTATTTGAAAAAATACTTCTATATATTCTTAGTTTTATATTTTCCCCAATCGGAATTATCACATGGATTATCTCACTATTTAGTAAAGACCCTGAAAAAAAACAAGTTGGACGTATTTGTCTCTATATCGCTTTAATTTCATTTATCCTGTTAGCAGGCCTCGGTGTTCTTACTTTCTTCACGACGACCACCATCACTACTACAGAATAATTATAGAAAGGATGACTGTTTTGGGAGAACATCCAATTTGCAAAGAACTTCGATATATACGAATATATTTAGTTGTTTTAGTGATTGTTCTTTTATTTTTTAACGGCAAACAAGTCGTTGAAATTTCTACAAATCACGATTCTATAGAAAATGTTTCGACCAGTAATATGACACAGGTTGCTGAAAATACATTTGCCATTCAAGAATATAATCCATCTCTAAGTAGCGAACATACGGTCAAAATTTTCAAATATAATCCAGATACAAACCAACTGACTCTAATGAAAGAGTTTAGTACTAACGATACTGAATCTTATACGTATCAACTTAATAAGAATGAATAAAGATAAGAGCATTATGTCGCTCTTATCTTTTTATTAACATCTTTTTGAAAAATGATTTATATGTTAATAACTCTCTAGGATCCCCACATTCCACAACAATTCCATTATTCATGACAACAACCCAATCCGCTATCATCGCCCTCTCGACATCATGTGTTGCCACAATTCTCGTTACATCGCTTCCTAGTTCTTCTATCATATTCCAAAAAAATTCTTGATTGTTCGGATCTAATCCCGCGGTCGGTTCATCTAAAATAATAAGATGAGGCTTTGAAACAATTGCTCGCAATAATGCAAGGCGTTTTCTTTCTCCCCCTGAAAACTCTTCACCGCTTTTATGTAGTACAGTTTGAAGACCTTCAGGTAACCCCCTAATAATCGGCGTTACATTGACAAGTTCAGCATTTTTTTCTAACTCGTTTTCTAGCCTCTCTTCCCCAAAATACATATTCTCTTTTACTGTCACCCGAAAGAAACGAGGTTCTTGCCACACTGCAGTCAATTGAGCCTCATTTCCATAATAAGTAATGCTACCGTTAGATGGTTTATACAAACCTGTCATTAATTTTAAAAGCGTCGTTTTTCCTGCACCACTTTCTCCTACAATCATAACGAGTTCACCAGGTTGAATTTGCAAATCAATATTATGAATTCTACATTTCTCTTCATTATTTTCCTGAAATGAGACATTTGTTATTATCATCCCCATCGCTCTTTCTACATTACTATCTGCCACTCTTTTATCAAAAAAGGAAAAAACTCTATTTGCCGAAGCGACTGCAACTTGTGTCATCATTAATAAATCGCCCACATAACGGACTGGGAAAAAGAGCATCTCAATTGTCGCTAACACTGCAATGAGTGAACCAACTTCTATTTCTCTCCTCATTATTTTTTGTGCACCTATAATGAGAACAAGGATATATGCTCCTGTTTCAATCACCGTTCCAACTACTCCAATACAATGTTGCATCATCGTCTTCTTTACTTCCGATTTATACGATTGTGCCGTTACT
Organism: Bacillus sp. LH1; assembly: GCF_057924895.1. NCBI lineage: Bacteria > Bacillati > Bacillota > Bacilli > Caryophanales > Bacillaceae > Bacillus > Bacillus sp. LH1. Next base: position 3,528,513 of record NZ_CM175007.1, read on the forward strand.
CTTTTAAATAAGCGAATTGCCCATTTTTCTTTTTGTAAACTCCGCAAATCTTGTATTCCCTTTACAAACTGTGACACCATCTCTACAACACTTGAGTGATTTTTTTGAGCAACGCTTGCGATATTTCTTACCTTTTCCCCAAACAACATCGGAACCGTTGCACTTAAAAATAAAAACGGAGTTATCCACAATATGAACTGTATATCTATATGTTGTAGTGCTATGAACGCACCTATAAATTGCGCAATGGCATGTATATATTCTATTAATATAGAGCCATATAACCTGACCCAGTTCGGAATATCAGACACGACCAAAGTTTCTAACTCTCCTTGCTTAATCTTCTCACTCTCTTCAAACGGTAATGAGAAATAGTGACGCAATAATTCTATACGTTTCGTTTGTAATATACGTTGACTGGCTTTTGAGCTTATATAATCAAATAAAAGATTGTTCGTCCACATTAAAAAGCGAATACCCGCAAACAAAGCTATATATAAATACGTACCTTTTAGCTCCCTTTGAATAAGATTGTCTACAATTAATCCCATGAAAATTGGGCGTGATAAATTTAAAATGGCAGCAATTATCCCACTACATACAGCTGCCAGTACTAATATTTTCTCTTTTCGTAACGGCAACAATATTCTTTTATATTCTTTCATGACTTTCCCTCCACTTTTCGTAGTAAAAAGAAAGGGATGAAACCAAATGGTTTCATCCCTTTCCATAAAATAAGGAAGCTAACAATTGTTAGCTTCCTTATCATTCATTTCAATTGTTTAGTTCGACACTTTTGACTCTTCAATTTTCTCACGAAGAACCATTTGCAGAATACCACCGTGACGGTAGTAATCAATTTCAACTTCACTATCGAAACGAGCTACTACTTCAAATTGTTTTTCGTTGCCATCTGCATCAGTTGCAACTACTTTTACAAGATCGCGCGGTCTAACTGTTTTGTCGATTTGAATTTCAAATGACTCGTTACCAACAAGACCTAACGTTTCAGCACTTTCGCCATCTTTAAATTGAAGTGGTAGTACACCCATTAACACTAAGTTACTGCGGTGAATACGTTCGAAGCTTTCTGCGATTACTGCTTTAATACCTAATAAGTTAGTACCTTTCGCAGCCCAGTCACGAGAACTTCCCATACCGTAATCTTTACCAGCAACAACTAGAAGACCTGTTCCATCTTCCTTATATTTCATAGCAGCATCATAGATAGATGTTACTTCACCAGTTGGCCAATATGTTGTATATCCGCCTTCTGTTCCTGGTGCGATTTGGTTTTTAATACGGATGTTCGCGAATGTACCACGCATCATAACTTCATGGTTACCACGACGAGAACCGTAAGAGTTAAAGTCAACTGGTTGTACGCCGTTTTCTAATAAGTAGCGTCCAGCTGGTGTATGCTTACCGATTGAACCTGCTGGTGAAATGTGGTCTGTCGTTACAGAGTCACCAAATTTACCAACTACGCGTAGGCCTGATAATGTTTCAACTTCACCTGGCTCTTTAGATAAACCTTCAAAGAATGGTGGGTTTTGAATATATGTTGAATCATTATCCCAAGTATATAAAGCTTCGTTTGAAGTTTGGATTTCATTCCAGCGCTCATTGCTGTTAAATACTTGTGCATATTCTTTCTTGAACAGTTCAGATGTAACAACGCTTTGAACTACATCTTCAATTTCTTTAGCTGATGGCCAAATATCGTTGAAGTAAACAGCATTGCCATTTGCATCTTTACCGATTTCATCATTTTTCAGGTCAATATCAACAGTACCTGCAAGTGCATATGCCACAACAAGTGGTGGTGATGCTAAGTAGTTTGCTTTTACAAGTGGATGAATACGACCTTCAAAGTTACGGTTACCAGATAAAACAGATGTTACTAGTAAGTCGTTTGCTGCGATTGCTTCTTCTAATTCTGGCGCTAATGGACCAGAGTTACCGATACAAGTCGTACAGCCGTAACCAACTGTTTGGAAACCTAATTGATCTAAATATGTTGTTAAACCAGACTTATCTAAGTACTCTGTAACAACTTTAGATCCTGGTGCTAATGATGTTTTTACGTACTCAGGTACTACAAGTCCTTTTTCAATTGCTTTCTTCGCAACTAGACCTGCTCCAATTAATACGTATGGGTTTGATGTATTTGTACAGCTTGTAATTGCTGCGATTGCAATTGCACCTGTTTTCATCGTTACTTCTTTATCTTCTAATGTAACCTTCACTTCTTTATCGAACTCTTGCTCATTAAATCCAAGTCCTTGTGTTCCAACTGGTGCTACAACAGCTTTGTGGAACGCATCTTTCATATCTGAAAGTGGAATTAAATCTTGTGGGCGTTTCGGTCCAGAAAGGTTAGATTCAATTGTATTTAAATCAATTTCAACAAGATCAGTGTAAATTGGATCTTTGCTGTCTGCTGTATAGAATAAGCCGTTCGCTTTACAGTATTCTTCAACAACGCGAATTTGTTCTTCATCTCTACCTGTTAAACGTAAGTATTCTAATGAAATATCATCGATTGGGAAGAATCCACAAGTTGCGCCATATTCTGGTGCCATGTTTGAAATTGTTGCACGGTCAGCTAAAGGCATGCTCTTTAGTCCATTACCGAAGAACTCAACGAATTTACCAACTACACCTTTTTGACGTAATACTTGTGTTACTTTTAATGCAACGTCAGTTGCTGTAGTACCACTTGGAAGTGTACCAGTTAATTTTACACCGATTACTTCAGGTACTGGGAAGTATGAAGGCTGTCCAAGCATTCCTGCTTCTGCTTCAATACCACCAACGCCCCAACCAAGAACGCCGATACCGTTAATCATTGTTGTATGTGAGTCTGTTCCAACTAATGAATCTGGGTATGCAACTAAGTCACCTTCAGCATTTTTCACCGCGTGAACAACTGGTGCTAAATATTCAAGGTTTACTTGGTGTACAATACCTGTAGCTGGTGGAACTGCTCGGTAGTTATCAAATGATTTTTGTGCCCAGCTTAAAAATTTATAACGTTCTTCATTACGTTTAAACTCTAAGTCCATGTTGAATGCAAGCGCGTCTGCCGTACCCGCTCTATCAACCTGTACAGAGTGATCGATTACAAGGTCTACAGTAATTTCCGGATTAATTTTATCAGGATCCCCACCCATGTCTGCCATTGCTTTACGAAGCGAAGCCAAATCAACAACAGCTGGAACACCAGTGAAATCTTGTAAAATTACACGAGATGGTTTAAATGGAACATCGATATCTTGCACATCTTTCGTTCCCCATTTCGCTAAATTTGTAACATGCTCTTCTGTGATTACACGTCCGTCTACTTGACGAAGTACTGATTCAAGTAAAACTTTCACGGAATATGGTAATTGAGATACGTTGCCAACCCCTGCGTTTTCAAGCGCTTTCAAATCATAATAATGATACGTTTTTCCATCTACTTCAAAAGTTGCGCGTGATTGAAATGGATTATGTTTGACCATTATGTTTCCCCCCTGTTAAACGTGACTAAGTTGTCTGAATATAAAATGTAGACAAACTTTTCAATACCTTACGATAATATCTTATTACAACTTTCTAAATAAGTAAATAATAAGAAACTTATAGATTATCATAAGTTTTCTTTATGTTTCTAAATTTGAATAGTGTTCATGTTCCTTATGAATACTATTACCATAAAGTAAAGTGCTCTATTAGCGCTTTCTTTACAGTTCATACATACTATGAACTGCTCATCATGCAACTTACAAAAAAAGTTATAGAGGTGAAATAAAATGGGTAAAAGAAAAGCAAATCATACTATTTCAGGAATGAATGCGGCATCTGCACAAGGACAAGGTGCTGGTTATAACGAAGAGTTTGCAAATGAAAACTTAACTGCTGCAGAACGACAAAATAATAAGAAACGCAAAAAGAACCAGTAACGAAAAATCCCAAAAGGAGCATTCACCTTTTGGGATTTTTTCTAATGTTTATAACGTAACAATTCCGAAACCGTTACAAATCGATAGCCCTGCTTTTTCAGTTCAGGTAAAATTTTTGCTAGCGCTGCTACTGTTTGACTACGATTATTTCCCCCATCATGTAACAATACAATATCACCACTTTTTGCATTTTTCACTACATGATTTACAATGGATTCAACCCCTGGATTTGCCCAATCACGTGGATCTTGATGCCACGACCATAGAACAGTTTGATAACCAGCTTCTTTCGCTGTTTTAAATACAGCATCGTTAATATATCCACCCGGTGGACGGAATAGCAAAGGTTCTTTCACCCATTTTTCGAAAAATTTCTTTCCATCTAAAATATCATTTTCTAATTTTTCATCTGATGAATTACTCGCATACAAATGATTCATCGTATGATTTCCAATTTCATGTCCCTCTTTTAACACTTGTTTCACTAAATATGGATTACGCTGAACCCGAAATCCAATCATAAAAAATGTCGCTTCTGCTTTATATTGACGTAATAAATTTAAAATTTGTGGTGTATAAGTTGGATCCGGTCCATCATCAAATGTAATAGCAATAATCTTTTCATTATTAGGTACTTCCCATGTTACATAGCCAGTTGGTTCTAGCTCTTTTCTGAGCAACATTTTCGCTTCCACTTTTTCAACTTGAAATATATGTACTGCGCATAATAAAGAAAAAACGAGTAGAAAAATTTTCTGTTTTAGCATAATATTCGTTAAAGTAATGAGGTTGTCGAATACACAACAACCTCATTTACTTTTCTAATTGATCTACATGCTGCATAATATTTTGAAGGTTATTTTCGTATTGCTCAAGTTGTGGGCGTTGTGTTTCTGAAGCTACTTCTAGTGCATTTTGAATTTGTTCATACGCTTCCTGAACCTCTTGGCGTAATTCTTTTAAATCATGACCGTAGTTTGGATCATTTTTTACAATGTTGTTAAATGCATTTTCTGCTTGTGTAACACCTTGCTGAGCTGCTTGGAACGCTTGTTGTTTATCTTTATGATATGGCATTATATAATCCCCTTTCCATAATAGTTAGTCCCATTTATCTTTACCTTTTTTTCTAAAAACATTCTCGTATAAATTTGCAAACTTCTCTCATTCTAAAGAGGAAGAGGAGGTGTCACATACAATGGGAAAAAACAATCGTGAAGCGAAAGAAAAAAAAGGACAACCTGAACCATTAAGCGGATCTCATAAAGTAAAAAACCGTAACCATTCACGCCAAAAACATCATGCGCATCATGATATGTAAAACAAAAAGTGCACACTAGCTATCTTTTCCACATACAATGTTTATATTTTTCCATTTATTCTTCACCCCTACTTCATTCATGCATAACATAGTATGAATTGAGATTTTACGGAGGGTGTCTTACATGGGCAAGAAAAAGAAGGATTGTCTTTTTCATGTTGATGGTTTCGAAGAATGGATGGATCAATTTTGTTCTGACTCTTGTAGTAACTTTAGTTTCCCAAATCAAATTCATATTGACCTTTGCGAAACGGAACAAGAATACATTTTGGAAACAGATGTACCAAATGTAACTGAACAAAATGTAGTCATTAAAAAGATGAAGACAGGCCTAACCATTTGCATACTTCATAATAATATTTCTTTACAGCGGATCATTCCTTTACCCGATAATATTATTTATAAGAAGATGCTAGCCTGCTTAGAAAATGGATATTTAGCCATTCATATTTCCAAAAATGAAGTTGCTGATAAGCATGAAAAGAAAGTTCTTTTTTTAAATTAAGAGTTAATATAATACACACTAAGCCCCAGTTGGTTACTGGGGCTTATGTTATTTCGCATGCATTTCTATATTAGAATTTCTATCATATCTTTTTTTCGATAAACCTTTTGTAACTAAAAGCACAGGAAATGCCACAGTTGAAAATATAGCTAGTGCTGAAAATATTGCAAACCCATTTTGGTACCCGTAGTAATCGAGAAGTACTCCTCCAAACCATGGACCTATTACTGCTCCAATTCCCGAGAAACCCATCGCACCGAAGTATGTTCCTTTTAGATGCGCAACAGCAATATCATCAATAAATACATCCGTCATTGAAAACATTAAGACTTCTCCAATTGTAAAAATAATTGTACAGACGGCAGCACCTAGCATAGATTCTACTACTCCAAATCCAAACAATCCTCCGCTCACAAATAAAGTTCCAACCATAATGGATGCTAATGGTGTGTATTTTTTGCACATTTGAATAACAGGGTATTGGATAATCACTACAACAATTGCATTTAAAGCGAGCATATATGAGAATAGCTTCACTCCATCCTCAAATATATGTGCATTTGCAAAATATTGAGATACTGTCGTCGTTAAATGTGAAAAACCGCAATTACTCAAAATAATACCGACTAAAGCAACTAAAAATACTATATCTTTTCGCAATATACGCATTGCATTTAACATTGTAACAGGTTTTTCTGTACTCACTTTCTTTTTTTCCATTGGATACTTCTTAAATTGGAACGCTAATATAGCTGTATATAGAATATATACCCCAGCTGCTACTAAAAAAGGAATTGTTGATTTTGCACTTCCAATCTGTAATCCAACAATTGGTCCAATAGCAACTCCAACATTTATTGCACCGTATCGTAAGTTATAGACGAGTAACCGATACTCAGGCTTTGTTAAATCTGATAATAATGCTCTTGATGTTGGCTCAAAAAACGACCTACATAATCCATTTAAAGCGTTTAATAAAAAGAAACTTAAAACATGATCCGCAAGTGAAAAACCTATAAACACAAAAATCCAAACGATCATGGACCAGAGCATAATCCTTTTCCGGCCAAATCGATCTGATAAATTCCCTCCGATAAAACTAGCAAAAACACCAACAAGTGCACTCGTTCCGATAATAGCACCAGTCATTCCAGCTGATACACCTTTAACAGTCGTTAAATAAATCGCTAAAAAAGGGATACTCATTGAAGTTGCAAACCTAGCAAACAATGTCCCTAAAATAATACTCATTCCAAGCGGATGAATATGCTGTAACTTCCCCTTCATCGTTAAACCTACTCTCTCTATTTTCACAAAAAAAAGAAAGCAAAGGATCTGCTTTCTTTTCCTTTTTCTATACTTGAGCTGTTGATACCCGAGTTGTTCTCGTTATGTCCATATCAATTCCATATGTGAACTGTAATTCTTTACACACATCTTTAATTAAGATTGCGACATTATACTTTTCATTAAATTGTAAAACTATGTTTTCTACTTCTTCATATGTATACTTATATTCCCCTGTAATGACACTTTTTAGATCAAAGCATTCGTTAATACAAAGTTGTACAAGTAGCTGGTCATATTTCTCTATTACATCTTCTTTCTTCCAAAGTAACTCTTTTACATATAACCGATCAAACTTCACACTTTCTCGATTACAATCCGTTAAAATCCGGGTCATTTCATTTAATTCTCGATATAATTCAGAAATATTTCTGCTTAAACTAAGCAGTTTATCTACGCCGTTTTCATATAACATATTCATTCCACCCCCGCATTTTCTTTTTCTTATTATAGCAAGAAAATTCTAAAAATAGTTTCTTTCTTCTGAAATATTAGGAAACTAATTTCAATTGCTTTACAATGAAACTAGTTAATGCGAGAGGAGAAAGAAAATTGGAGCACAAATTATATTACACTGACGCTTATAAGCAAGACTTTACTACTAAAATTATAAAGCAAGATTATGATAAAGACGGTAACTTATACGTTGTTTTGAATGAAACAGCATTTTATCCGACAGGTGGCGGACAACCATATGATACTGGTACATTAAATGATATCAATGTAATCAATGTAGAAGAGATAAACGGAGAAATTCGTCATTACATTGCAGAACAATTACATACAGAAGACGTAGAAGGTAAAATCAATTGGGAGCGCCGTTTTGATCATATGCAGCAACATGCGGCTCAGCACATTTTATCTGCTGCCTTTTGGGACCATTTTAACATGCCTACAATTGGATTCCATCTTGGTAAAGAAACAGTAACAATTGATTTAGAAACAGAAAATCTTCATGCAGAAACGGTTGAAAAAGCAATACAAATTGCAAACAAAATTGTTTTTCAAAACCATCCAATCCGCATCCAGTGGATGAACTTAGAAGAAGCGAAAACGTTGCCCCTTCGTAAAGAACCGACTATGACAGAAAATATACGCGTTGTTATGATCGAAAACTTTGATTATAACGGCTGTGGCGGAACACACCCGAAACGTACTGGTGAAGTAGGTCCTATTCAAGTACTAGGATGGGAACGCAATAAAGGTGGCATACGACTAACGTTTATCGCTGGCTGGCGCACACTTAAATTAATAGGGCAGCAACAACAAATTATAAAGAATGTTTCCAAACAATTAAACAGTAGCGAAACTGATATTCCAACAAAAGTGGCGCAACTGCTTACTTCTCAAAAAGAAAACGAAAAAGCAATACAAACAATGAATGAAAAATTATTATTTGCAGAGGCAAATGAACTACTTCAACACCCTACGGAAATACATGCCGGCATACTTATTTCTAAAGTATTTACAAATCGTTCTATGCAAGAAATCGCAAAGCTTTCCGCTATTATTACAGAACAACAAGAGCATGCAATTACGTATTTCGTCATCGAAAATGATGACAAACTACAATGTATTCTCGCTTGCGGAAAATCAGTATCACTCGATATGAATGCTCTTTTAAAAGACGCTCTTCCTACAATCGAAGGAAAAGGTGGCGGAAATAAGAAGAGTGCTCGCGGTGGCGGGAAAGCAATTATGAGCGGAGATGAATTTTTAAATCAGCTTGTTTCTTCTTTACAGTCAGCAGTTTAAAACATGTTATGAAGGATAGCGAACGGCTATCCTTCCCCTATATTTACAGACCTATATTTTGTTTCAAACCTTGATAACTCCCTGCATTTACAAAACCTTCACTTATAAGATTGATAAAAGTTTCCGAAAAACCATAATGACTTAAATCTTTAATCGGCACCATTTGCACATCATGAATTGGATTATGATCAAACTCGTTAGAAGGTAGCATAATTTCACCTTCAATCCTTTTAAGCAAAAACGTTATATGTAATAAAGACGGGCGAGCATCTGGTTTATCACAAACATAGAGTAGCTTCTGAATGTTAACTTCTAACCCTGTCTCTTCTCTCATTTCTCGAATCATTGCTTCCTCTAACGTTTCGCCATTCTCTGCTCTTCCTCCAGGTAAAGACCAATTTCGATTAGCCACTTTTTGCTTTACTAGCAATACCTTTTCATCTTCAATTAAAATTCCTGTAACACGAACTTGCATTACATTTTCCATATGCAATCTCCTCTTCCCATTATATTTACAAATTAACCCTTCCATAAAAAGAACATATGTTTTATAATTGAAGAAAATTATGGAAGAAAGTAGTTGTTACATTCATGCGTCCACCTTTAACAAAGTCTATATCAATTGAAGATTTCCAAAACTATTATTGGCTAAAAGCAGAACTCCAAACATTTTGTCGTGAGAATGGGTTGCCAGCTAGTGGCTCTAAGATCGAAATAACCGAGCGTATCTCACATTATTTAACTACTGGTAAAATATTAAAAAACAGCTCTGTTCAAAAGGTGAGTAAAGCTTCCCTATCCTATAAAGACCTTTCTCTTCAAACGATTATTACTAACAATCACCGCTGTAGCGAAGATGTTCGTGCTTTTTTCAAAGAAAAAATCGGAACAAACTTCAGCTTTACAGTAGCTCTTCAAAAATTTTTCAAAGAGAATGTTGGAAAAACATATGAAGACGCGATAGCTTTTTGGCATGAAGAAAACGAACGAAAAAAAGACCCTACATACAAAACAACTATCGGTGCACAATTTGAATACAATCGCTTTACTCGTGACTTTTTCGAAGATCCAAATAATAAAGGGAAAGCAAAAGCTGATGCGATTGCTGCTTGGAACGAAATGAAAGCGAAGCCTGGTAGTAATGTTTATGTTCCTCAAAAAGTAGAAAACTAGTTACCTCGCTAGTCTTCTATTTTCTCAAATAATAGCGCCATCCCTATCCCGCCTCCAATTCCTAATGTAGCAATTCCATATTTCATAGACTCTCTTTGAGCCTGATAAAACAAACGTGTTACAAGCATAGCACCAGATGCACCGTACGGATGACCGAGCGCAATTGCTCCACCATTTACATTTACTTTTTCGTACGGAATTTGTAACTCTTTTGCGCAAGCAACAACTTTTGAGGCGAATGCTTCATTTATTTCAAAATAATCGATGTCCTCTACTTTTACATTCATTTCGTTTAATAATTTGTTCACCGCAAATATCGGACCAGTCCCTGGAAGCTTGGGATCCACTCCCACTACAGCACTACGAACGAAACGAAGGACAGGTTTATAACCTAACTTTCGAGCTTGTCCCTCTTCCATTACAAGAACAGCACATGCCCCATCATTTACACCACATGAATTACCTGCCGTCACTGTTCCATTTTGTAAAAATGCGGGCTTTGTTCTTTTAATGATTCGTTCATAATTCATTTCTGGCTTTATAGATTCATCTAATAATCCATTAAAAGAAAATATTTCATCATGTATATATCCTTTTTCTAACGCTTGCAGTGTCCGCTTATAACTAAGACAAGCATACTCGTCTTGCATTTCTCTCGTTATATTATAACGCTCCGCAACATATTCAGCCGCTACTCCCATGTCAGGATCACCAATTGTTTCAGGTGAAAATCGTGCTCTTTTTTGAAAAGGTGACGTACTTGTACTCTCTACTCCCCCGGCGATATAACACTTACCTGCCCCGCCTTGAATGAGATGACACGCAGTTCGAATTGCTTCTAAACCAGCACCACATTGCCGATCAATCGTTACACCAGGAATATGATAGCCAAGTCCCGCCTCTAAAGCAGATAGTCTCGCAACATTCCCTCCTGGCCCAACAACATTACCTAATATGACATCATCTATTTCCCTCTCAATCCCTTTACTTAAAAACGTAAGAAGCGGCGTTGCTAATTGCTGAACTTCATACTCTTTTAACATCCCATTCTTCTTACCAATAGGTGTTCTTTTCGCCTCTACAATAACTGCTCTATTCATATATTTTCTCCCGGTTTTCAATCATACTTTTTGCTTCCATACGAGCGATTTTCCCACTATTTGTATAAGGTATTCCATCTACAAAATGCCATTCTTTCGGTATTTTAAAAGAGGATAATCTCTGTAAGCAAAAACTCTTTAATTGTTGTTTCGTAGCACTTCCTTTTACAATCGCGACGGGCTTTTCACCCCAGTAACTATCTTTCACACCAATTACAACTATTTCATCGACAGCTGGGTGTTCATGTAATACACTTTCTATTTCTTCTGGATAAATATTGACTCCTCCAAATAAAATCATATTCTTCTCTCTACCAACAATATATATAAAGCCTTCTTCATCTTCATAGCCTACATCTCGCACTGTCATCCAACCTTCTGCATTCAACTCCCGTGTTAAAACCCCATCTATTATGTATCCCATAAAAAACTGATCACTTTTCACATAAACAGTTCCTATTTCACCTTTTTGTACTTCTTCGCCTGCTTCATTACATATTCGAACTTGCACATTATGACAAGGTTTTCCTACTGAATTTGGCCTTCTTTCGCTTTCTGCATCGACTAGTGCTGTTACAAAACTTAACTCTGATGCACCATAAAATTCATATCTTTTCGCATAAGGAAATATATTCTTTATTTTTTCTTTCGCTTCAGCTTCCCATTTCGCTCCTGACGAAATAATTTTCACTTTATTTTCTATTACTCTATTTTCTTTATATAAAGATTCAAGCATTGTCGGAACTGTATACATAACCGATATATTTTCAGTTTCTAACTTATCTAATACTTGATTCGGAATGAACTTTCTCATAATGTGCACTGTTTGTCCTACATATAATGCACTTATTGCCCCGTATAAGAAAAGAGAATGAACGAGCGTCCCAGCTATTAAAATTGAATCCTCCCTTTTCATATGAAAGTCATGTACATTACAATCAAAACTATGAACCCACGATTGTTGTGCACGTAAAAATGCCTTTGCTGTTCCTGTTGATCCTGATGTAAATCCCATATAAAAAGGAGCATGTTGTACACTTTCTACAGTGGAATATGTAGGAAGATATTTCTCTATCATTCTTTTCCACTCATCAATTTCAATTACTCTTCCTTCTTCATCCAATAGATCATTCACCTTATATCGTTCTGTCACAATCATATCCGGATTACTAATTTCAATTCTTTCTCTGAGCTCATCTTGTTTCCACTTTATATCTAACGGAACACAAACCCACCCGGCCATAGCGGCACCAGAAAATAGTTGTAAAAACTCTATACGATTTTCTAATAGGATTGCTATCGTTTTATTCTTCGATTTTTTTTCATTTAACCAGCTTGCTACTTTACAAACTGATTCAAACCACTCTTTATATGTTAAAACTCTATCATTTTCCTTTATCGCTATTTTATTCGGTTGTACAGAGGCATGCTTTTTATATTCTTTTGTAATCCCCATATGAGACGTCCTTTCTTTACAATAATAATAAAAAGAAACACGCAATTAACGTGTTTCTTCCCTTTATCATCCCGCATTTGTATATTTTCCATTCTTTAAAGCGGGCGTAATAATATGTTTCAATGAACGATGTAATTTTGTTACGAGAACTGCCGCAATAATTGCTTTTATACAATCCCCTGGTAAAAACACAGCACTCACTTTCATTGTCTCCCATACAGAAACATCCATTAAGAACGCTTGTACAGTAATACCAAATACATAAACTACGAAAATACCACCAATTATATTAATACATAATACTTTTATAATAGAAACTTCACGTAAACGCTCAATTAAATAACCAATAACAAACGCCCCAATGATGTAACCAAGTAAATATCCTGCACTTGGTCCAACAAATACACCAAGGCCACCGCGTCCACCAGCAAGCAATGGTGCTCCAACTCCTACAATAAGTAAGAAAATAAGCTGACTTAACGCACCTAGACGTGATCCTAACAACCCACCCGCAAGCATAACACCGAGTGATTGCAATGTAATTGGAACTGGTGTAATAGAAAGAGCAATCGGAGGTATTAACCCTAACACTCCCATAATAGAACTAAATAAAGCGACAAAAACTAAGTTTTTTGTATTCATATTTGCTTCTCCTATTTGTAAACTTAAAATTTATTTTAGGTAACATATCATAAAAATTATATTATCTTTCCACTCCTCTTTTGTCAACCATTAATGTATTAGAGTTTACAAATAGAAGTTCACTTATTTCTCTCTATGCAAATGCTCCAGTTCTTTCCGAAGCGCCTGTTTTAAAAACTTCCCAACAGATGTTTTCGGTATTTCTTCCATAAAGACAATATCGTCTGGCAACCACCACTTCGCAAACTGTGGTTTTAAAAACTCATATATTTCTTCTTTTGTAACCGTACTATTTTTCTTTTGAACAACGCAGGCAATTGGTCGCTCTTGCCACTGAGGGTGAGGAACTGCAACGACAGCCGCTTCAAATATAGCATCATGTGCCATTAAAGCATTTTCAAGGTCAACTGAGGAAATCCACTCGCCTCCGCTTTTAATAACATCTTTCGTACGGTCAACAATTTTCACGCATCCTTCCTCGTCAACTGTAACAACATCTCCTGTATATAACCAACCATCACGAAAACCTTCGACAGTACGCTCATCGTTATAATAGCTTTCAGCGATCCACGGCGCTCGTAAACATAGTTCTCCCATCTCCGTACCGTCCCACTTCACTTCACCATTTGTACCGACTACTTTCATCTCTACACCAGGTACAAGATACCCTTGCTTTGATCTAATTTCTAATTGCTCTTCATACGATAATTCTGTTTCATAACTTTTTAAACGTGCAAGTGTTACGAGTGGGCTCGTTTCGGTCATACCATATGCATGGATGAACGGAACATTGTGTTTTTGTTCAAATGCTTTAATAACACTTTTCGGTGCAGCTGCACCACCGCATAGTATTCTCGTCATACTAGATAAATCGTAACTATTATTTTCTAACTCTTGTAATACACCAAGCCAAATTGTCGGCACACCGGCAGCTAACGTCACTTTTTCAGATTGGATCATTTCTAATAAAATTTTTGGCGTAAACATCGGTCCTGGAAGAACTTGTTTTGACCCAAACCAAGTAGCAGCGAAAGGAAGTCCCCAAGCGTTCACATGGAACATCGGTACAATCGCCATTGCAGCATCACTTTCCGATAAAGCAGCTGTATCCGCTAAACCGAGTGCCATGCAATGCAGTACAGTACTACGATGCGTATATACAACACCTTTTGGATTTCCTGTAGTCGCTGACGTATAACACATACCAGCAGGTGTATTTTCATCAATATCTTTTACAAATTGGAAAGTTGGATCGCCTTCTTCTAATAGCTTTTCATAATGATATACAGGCTTCAGCGTAGTATTTGGGAGTTCATCTTTATCAGTCATAATAATGTAAGCTTGTACAGTTGATAATTGTGATTGAATATTTTCAACGAGTGGTACGAGATCTTCATCAATAAGTAAAATTCGATCTTCTGCATGCTGAATAATGTATGAAATATGTTGAGGAGATAAACGAATATTAATTGTGTGTAAAACGGAAGCAATACCAGGAATAGCAAAATACGCTTCCACATGCCGATGATGGTTCCATGCTAACGTTCCTACACGTTCACCTTCTTTAATTCCAAGCTTTTTCAACGCACTGGAAAGTCTTCTCGTTCTTTCCCCTAACTGCTTATACGTTAACGTTGTAACTGTATCATGTGTCCGTGAAACAATTTCTTTCTTCGAAAACAGTTTCTCTGCTCTTTCCATCATAGAACTAATTGTTAGCGGTACATTCATCATCATATTGGTTATGTCCCCCTTTAAAACGTTTTCATTTTTCGTTTATTATAGCAGACTTCTACAAATGATTACGACATTTTTCTGTATTTTCTGAATTATTTCTTTGGAAATAATTCAGAACGATAAAAAACATGTTTTGAATACATTGATTCGAAACATGTTTTTTATTTTTTATAAACTATCTACCTTTTTCCTTACTTTCTTTTTCAGTTTAAAAATAAAACGATTACTGTATTCCTTATTTTCTACTAAAATCCGATACGTCTCTAACACTCCTAACACACGTACAAAAAGATAAACTCCGATAGCAATAAGTACAACACAGTACGGATAATACTGCACTAATTCTCCTGAAGTGATATGCTTTTCCTCAAACAAAAACGGTATTGCGCCTGCGGCAATAAAACAAAATCCAACAATCACCACTGCGGCATACTTCTTCTTAATAATCGCATATCTGTTGGTCAATTCTTTTAGAAAGTTTTGATCAAATAGTAGTTCTTCCTTTTTCAATACATTGTATCGACTCTCTTCTATCGTTACAGGTGCCATCATTGCTCCGATCCCAAGCACTGCAATGATAATGACAAGAAACGTAGACATTGTTGCATTTTCTTTAAATAATAAGTACGGTATTGTAGATAAAATAAGCAAGCTAAATCCTAATGCAATATATTTAGAAATTTTTTGTCCATACACTATATACCCTTCTGCCATTTCCTTACTTACATAATAACCATTTTCCTTTTCGTTACTTTGCTCAGCAATTTCTTTTAATAAATAGTCAAGTGATACTTCAAATACATTTCCAATCATTATTAACTTTTCAGTTTCAGGAAAACCTTGACCGTTTTCCCATTTACTAACCGCTTGCCTTGTTGTGTTTAATTTCTCGGCTAATGCTTCTTGAGAAAGACCCTTTTCTTTTCTTAATTTAAAAAGCTTCTCACCAAATCCCATATGTGTGTCCCCCTTCGTTTTCTTAACTAAATTGTATGTAAACATTGCTCTTACCTCTATCTTCCTGCGGTTGCACTTTGTCAACTTACGGTTGCGATTGTGTTATATAGTGGTTTTGTATACGATTTAGCTATTATTCTTCTATGATTATGGCGTTAATAAACCACCCTCTCCTAATAACCAATTATAACAATTAAAGGTAATTATTGTTATAAAAAATCAAAAAACTCCTTTATTCATTTAAAGGAGTTTTAAATATGAAATATTCCAAGAGGAGCTGTTTTTTCTTCCTCCTACTACCTCACAATTTCTTCTATATATTTTTATGTGTCATATAACGAACTATGTACTGTATATGTTTTCATCTCTTTATCTGAGGCATACTCATATATATGTAAAATATTACTCTTATTAACTACCCTAATAAAACCACTACTCAATAATCATAACGGCTTCTGCTTAAACTTTTCATAATGTCGTACTTTTAATGAAAGGATATTTCCGCAGTCTGTACAAATATAAGCATCCACCGGTGAAGATGTGAACATCGTTTCCTTTTTCCGTATTTGTGCATATCCGACAAACTCACCTTCTCCTATGTTTTGAGAACCACAATTAGAGCATGTCTGCACGGTTTTTTGTTTCATGAGAGCACCACCTTTAATCTGTTTCCACTCCCTTCGACAGCTCACTTCCATTTCCCTTCCAAAAAACCTCTTATTCTCTCACATTTCAACAGGAATCTCAAAACAAAAATCGTATATGTACTATGAAATATATTTATTAACGGAGGAATTTTATGACTACTGTTATGACACTCGATATAGCAACAGAAATTGAAAATGCAGAAATTGATATGCTCTCTTCTAGATTAGAGAGACTACAAACAATAAGCGGAAACCCAATGCAAGTGCAAATGAAAAAATTCGGTAGCGCCACTGCCTTTTCATCAAAAATAATTGCTGGTCCAGCTTTTAATACGGTAAAAGGTATTACAAATGCAGATGCGATTGATGCAATCATTTCTTATTATGAATCACTACAAATCCCTTGTCGTTTTGAAATTACCCCAGCACAAGGTACAACTGAATTATTTCAATACTTATCTCAAAAAGGGTTTTATCAATCTAGCTTCCATACTGCTTTGTATAGTATACCGAGAGAGGGTTCATCACTTCTTCCTTCTAATATTACAATACGAAAACTAAAAGAAAATGAGTTTGATATTTTTGCAGACATTTATGTACGTGGATTTAATATGCCATCCTTTACAAAAGATAGCGTGCGCCAAAATAATGAAATTCTTTACAATGAACCAGGGTGGCATTTTTTCATAGCTGAAGTTCAAAATATCCCTGCTGGTATTGGTGTCCTGTATATAAATAAGGGTGTCGCATCATTAGCTGCTTCTGCTACTTTGCCAGAATTTCAGCGTAAAGGCTGTCATACTGCATTAATTCAAAAACGAATTAAGAAAGCTATTGAATCCAATTGTACTTTAATAGTTGGACAAGCAAGGTTCGGTAGCGGCAGTCAAAATAACATGGAACGTGCTCACATGAAAATCGCTTATACAAAATCAATATGGACCGCAAAAGACATATTATAATTTACTTTATTTCTCCTCCCGTTACATTTTTAAACATTTTATGACAATTCCTTTTCTATCCTATTAATCATTTGAATATTCAAACTAGATTTGTTACGCTATTACTAGATACATCATTCAACTTGCAATATGAAAAGAGAATTCTAATCAAACTACAAGGAGGAGAAATGTATGACTAAACATGATCATGGTTTAAAAGAAAAAGTAGAAGGTGCCATTGATAAGGTAAAAGGTGAAGTAAAAGAAGTTGTTGGGAAAGTAACTGACAATAAGAAATTACAAGCTGAAGGAAAATGGGATAAGGTGAAAGGCACTGCTAAAGATACAGTTGGTAATGTGAAAGAAAAAGTACATGAATATAAGGAACATAAGAAAGAAAAATAAAAAAGAGCCCATCGGCTCTTTTTTTATTTCCCTTCATTTTTCTCTAACACGTATAAATCTTCTTCCATATTCGTTAATTTCTCACTTACAAGCTTTCTTGCATCTCCAATTGCTTGATTGTATGCAAATGGTCCAACTAATTTAATCATTTCTTCTATTAAACGCTCTGCTTGGAAACGCCCAATTTCATCTAGATCTTCTTCCATGAAAAATTGCTGAATTTGCGCTACAAGCTCTTCTTTTTTATCATTTGGTATTTTTATATTCATCATCGTTGTTACTCCTCTATATTTAAGATAATATCTTCCTTAACTCTACCATAGAAAAACGATTACCAGGACAGCTTTTTGTAACTCCTTCTAACTCCCTATGACCTAGTATATTTTCTTTCTTTATAGCAAATTGCTTCATAAACATTTTGCATAAAGAATATAATGCATTCACTTGCGGGGGAGTGGGATCATATTTATCGAAATTTCCCGTCATACATATTCCAATTGTATGACGGTTATGGTCTTTCGCGTGCGCTCCAATATGTAAACCTCGCCCTTCCACTACAGTTCCATCCTTTTCGATAAAATAGTTGTAACCAATTCCGCTCCACCCCCTTACAGTTTGATGAAATTCATGCGTTTTATACACGTCCCATCCATCTTCAGCTGTATGGTGAATAATCAGTTTGTTTACTTTTTCTAAAGGAACTAATTCATCTTGAAATGTTAGATTGACACGTTTAATTTCCATTTGAACTGCCTCCTCTTAAAAATCAATCATAATAATCGTTTTATCATCTGGCCTTATTCTCTTTTCCGCTTCTAGCTCTTCAATAATTGCTATATATTCGTTTATACTATTCTTTCTTATATATGCAACAGTTTGTTCTAATGACCAATCTGGGTGAAATAACCCGTCTGAACAAATAAAAATCCCACTCACTTCATCTGTATGTAATTCACCATGTTGTAAATAATGTATCGCTTCTTTCATTCCATTTGCAACTGAATAACCATTTGGCATATTTGCAAGATAACGATTGTATTTTAACTGTTCTCGAACATCTTGAAAAACATATTCTTCTGGTACAGATAACCCTTTTTTACGATCTTCTTCCCTCTTCTTTTTTGCTCTTTTACTAATTCCTTCAACTGTGTCTTTCGTTAATACTTGCATCGTTCCATTTTGAAAAGTTGCGACAATCATACAGTCCCCAAGCTGCGCATATTCAATTTTCTCACCAACTATTTGGACTGCCGCGATACATGTGCACCACAAATGCTCTTTTTTTCTCGTGTCTACTTCATATTCTAACATTTTGCTTTGCAATGCTTCATTTGCTTTGGCAACTGCAAATTGTAAACTATGATTCTCTCGTAATACAGTAAAATAACTTGCAAATAAATGCGAAGCGATGTATGCTCCATTATGTCCCTTTTCATCACGAAACGGGACAAGTGGTGTTGCACCGTCACATACACCATAAATCTTTTTTTCTTTATTACAAAAATAAGAATCCTCACATTCTTGCTTCAACGGGCTTTTCTGTTGATATGTTTTTATCTTCACAACTGTATCCCCTTTCAAATGATAAAATACTCAAATTCTTTTGATTAATCTAATTTACCTAAATAAACTGTTTTTACCCAAAACTTTCAATATCATATATAATCTTGAAATAATATGAATTTTTCAGTGAAGGACGGGAAAGAAATGGTCAGATTCCTTGGTGTTATTATCGGTTCTATTATTATTGCGGTTGCCTTTAATCTTTTCCTTATCCCCCACAAAATTTTAAGTAGTGGAATTGGCGGAATTGCTATTATTTTAGGGATTGTAACCCCTGTAAACACAGGCATTATTAACTTTGTATTAAACTTACCTATCCTTATTTTAGGGTACATAGGTCTTGGGAAAAAAGTAATTTTTAACACAGTTGTCTCTGTAGTTGTATTATCTGTTGCATTATACTACGTTCCAGTAAAAGTCGTAGCAACAGATCCATTGTTATCTTCTATCTTCGGAGGTGTAATCGCCGGAGCTGGTATTGGTCTTGTTTTTAACTGTAATGGATCCACTGGTGGATTTGATATTATCGGTATGCTTTTATCCCGCAAGCGAGACATTAAACTTGGCGGATTCCTTATTATTTTAAATGCAGTCGTTGTAATAATCGCAGGATTCTTCTTCACCTGGGATGTTGCACTTACAAGCTTACTTTCAATTTATGTAACTGGTAAAGTAATTGATGCTGTTCATACAAAACATCGTAAAGTTACACTTATGATTGTAACAAATGAAGCAGAAAAAATGAAAAAACAACTTCTTTCAACTGTTGTACGTGGAATAACGTTACTTGATGGCGAAGGTGCTTATTCAAGCGAGAAAAAGCGTGTACTTATGACCGTCGTTTCTCGTGAAGAATTAGCAAGTATGAAACTAACAATTTCTGAAATCGACCCGAATGCATTCGTTAATATTACAGAAACTGTAGAAGTGTTAGGACTTTTCAGAAGAAGTTAAAGACTAGGTGGGAATCCACCTAGTCTTTATTTTGCATAAATTCAATTCGGTTTCCAAATGGAT
The DNA here is from genome assembly GCF_057924895.1 of Bacillus sp. LH1. Classification (NCBI taxonomy): domain Bacteria; kingdom Bacillati; phylum Bacillota; class Bacilli; order Caryophanales; family Bacillaceae; genus Bacillus; species Bacillus sp. LH1. The sequence goes on from NZ_CM175007.1 coordinate 3,549,026, forward strand.
CTGACACGTAAAATCGAATTACATCTGGCCGTGCATAATCATCAATCACTTTAACACCTTGCTCTATAAGTGTTTGCTTAAATTCATTAATTTCATTCACATAAAAAGCTGGATGAGCCTTTTTAGCTGGTGTAAAGTTCCGCTCGACACCAATATGGATTTCTTGATTTCCGCATTTAAACCAACATCCACCTCGTTTTTTCAACTCTTCTGGCTTTGGAATTTCTTCCATACCAATCGTATTCCCATAAAAATCACGCGCCTCTTCTTCACACCCTACAGGTGCAGCTACTTGCACGTGATCAATCCCTTGAATATAATTTTTCATTTTCTCTCCCCCTCCTCTACCCTAATGTTATACGGAAAACAACCGTCTGTAACTTACAAAAGGTTTATAAAACAATATAAGCTCCCCTTATTACCATCCTGCATTCACCTTGCAAAAAATAAAAAAAACAAAATTTATTCTATAACTTCCATTTTTTATAGAAATACACATTACATCTATATTATAGTTATGAATAGACAAATCTTTTTAGATGCTATTTGTACGGAGGAACTATTATGAGTCGTAAAAAATATTCACCAACTCAAAACAAACGTCATCCGAACATTTCTAGACGTTTGCGAAACCATATACAAGATCGTTCATTAACAGAAATGTACGCATCTCTGTTCGAACACAATCCTGATAGTATTATTTCATTAAATTTAGAAGGAGTTATTCTACATATAAATCCTTCTGCCGAAAGAATATTAGGTTACACTTCTTTAGAATTAGAACAGAAAAATATTACCTCTATTTTAGAAGCCCATATTTCTGAGCAAGTATTACAAAATATAAAGAATACTGAAGCGGATAATCAACAAGAGTATATCTTATCTATTTATCATAAAAATGGATTCTTATTAGATGTTGTGACAAAACTAGTTCCTATTTTTGTTCAAAATCGTCTTACTGGCGTATATGCTATTATGAAGCCGCTTGAAAAATCAGAAAGAATTGAGAATATGCTAAAAGAAAGTGAGAAGAGATTACGTACATTAGTAAACTCCATGCCTGCGTTTGTTATTTTTAAAGATCATGAAGGGCGCTGGCTTGAGGCAAATGATTACGCACTTTCTTGCTTCAATTTCCATCATGTACCTTACCACGGGAAAAAAGATAGCGAACTCATTCAATATAATGAAGCATACCGAGAAGCTTTTTTACATTGTGAAGAAATCGATGAACTAGCATGGCAACAAAGACAAATTCTTCATGGCGAGGAATTTATTATACATAGAGATGATTTCGATCTAATCTTAAGTATATCAAAAGTTCCGCTTTATCATCCTGATGGTTCTCGCAAAGGTCTTATCGTGATGGGGAGAGATGTTACTGAGCTAAAAGAAACTGAAAAGTTACTACGAAAATCAGAGAAGCTCGCAGTAGTCGGACAACTGACAGCTGGAATTGCCCATGAAATTCGAAATCCACTCACTTCTCTAAAAGGTTTTCTAACGTTGCTCCTCCCTGAAATAAGTGAGGAGCAGAAATGGTATATCGATGTTATGTTAAGTGAGATTTCACAAATGGAATCCATCACGAGTCAATTTATGGCGATGTCTAAGCCACAAGTATTATCTATCCAAACTTGTAACATACAAACTTTAATTGAAGAGGTAGTTACATTTATTTTACCGACTGCAATTATGCATAGCGTTCATATCATCATGGATCATTTTGATTACGTATATGATATTCAATGTGACGGTAACCAATTAAAACAAGTTTTTATAAACATATTAAAAAATGCGATAGAAGCAATGCCAAATGGCGGAAATATTTTCATCCAAACAAAACCATTAGAGGATAATTTCATCTTAATACGAATTATCGATGAAGGTTGCGGCATTCCTGAAGATCGTATCTCCCGTCTAGGCGAACCTTTTTATAGTTTAAAAGAAAAAGGCACAGGACTAGGATTAATGATGTGTTACAAAATAATTGAAGAACATCATGGTAGATTACACATTTCAAGCGAATTAAATAAAGGTACGATTGTTGATATTGAGCTACCACTTTCTTCATCTCATCTTGCAATCCAGTCTTAAATAAAAAAGAAGCATCTGCTAATCGTTAGCAGATGCTTCTTTTTTAAAATGCTTTGTCATACCACTCTTTTGCTTTTTCTACTTCACCCATCGTTAATTGATGCCCTCGATTTTCCCAATGCATTGTTACATTCGCATTTGCATTTTCTAATAGTACCTTCAATTCCTCTGACTCTGCTGATGAACAAATTGGGTCATTTGTCCCAGCAGCAATAAACACAGATTTCCCTGCTAAATTTGCTAATTGAATTCCTCTTCTTGGTACCATTGGGTGATGAAGCACAGCACCTTTCAATGCATTTTCGTAATGGAATAATAAGCTTGCTGCGATATTTGCCCCATTCGAATAACCGATAGCTACAATGTTATTTCTATCGAATTTATATTCTTTAGCCGCTTCATCTAAAAATTCATTTAATTCCTTCGTACGGAAAATTAAATCCTCTTCATCAAAAATGCCCTCTGCTAATCGGCGGAAGAAACGCGGCATCCCATTCTCTAACACATTTCCCCTAACGCTTAATACCGACGCTTCCGGATCAATTATTTCTGCAAGTGGTAGTAAATCTAATTCATTACCACCTGTGCCATGAAGTAATAACAACACTGGTTTTGACGTATCTTTTCCTTTTTGAAAAACATGTTTCATCATAATCCTGTTCCCCCTCCAATCACTTTAATCTAAATTTCTCACTTCAAATGGTAAAAGCGTTTGTTCAATCTGTTTTCTATGTTGTTCATATTGTTCCGGTAACTTTAATTCCTCACCCATCGTCTCTAACGATTCATCATGAGCGAAACCAGGAGGATCTGTTGCAATTTCAAATAAGATTTCACCATGTTCTCTAAAATAAATCGCGTTAAAATAATTTCGATCTTGTACAGGAGTTACGTGATATCCAAAACGCGACACATACTCTTTCCAGTCTAGCTGATCAGCATCATCACTCGCTCTCCAGGCAATATGATGAACTGTGCCAACGCCCATTTGGCCACGACCGATTGTTGATAATTTCAAATCAATAATATTTCCAATGTCAGCAGAAGAACGGAATCGAACAAATTCGCCCTCTTCTCCAATTTTTTCAAGACCCATAATATGTTCTAACAATTCAGCTGTTTTTTGAGGCTGTGCAGATAAAAGAACAGCACCTCCAAACCCTTTAATTGCTACTTCTGGTGTAACTTCTCCAAAACTCCAATTGTTTAATTCGCCTGCTTCTCTTTCAACTAATTCTATATGCAAACCATGCGGATCATCAAATTCTAAATACTGCTCTCCAAAACGAGTCATTTTTGTATACGAAACATCGAATTTTTCTAATCTATTTTCCCAAAACTCCATTGTACCTTTTGGTACAACGTAAGACGTAATTCCTACTTGACCGTCCCCAATAATACCTTGACGAGCACCTGCCCATGGGAAAAACGTAATAATTGTTCCAGGCTTTCCTCCTTCATTTCCAAAATAAAGATGGTACGTACCTGGATCATCAAAATTCACTGTTTGTTTCACTAAACGTAACCCTAATACACCAGCATAAAAGTCTACATTTTCTTGTGGATGCCCTACAATCGCTGTAATGTGATGGATTCCCATTGTTTTCTTTTCCATTTCTTCCACTCCTTTTTTATTTCATTATAAAAATTCTTTTACATTTAAATTCATTATTCATTTTGTCCATGCTACAAAGTAAAATCCGTTATAATAATTTTATCTCGAATTCGAGATATTAATTACAAAATTACACATTAGCGTCTAACTTATCGGGATTATCTCGATTTCAAGATAGTTTCCAAAAAACATTTACTCACTCTAAAATCATAATAAAACTTGATTTAGAATGTCATTTATCTCAACCTCAATACTTATTATAAGTTACTTACTTTTCCTTGTCAATAAGTTACTTATTTCATTTAAAAAGAAAAGAGAGTAAACGTTATTCACCGTCTACTCTCTTTTCAAATCATTTCGTTTCTTCTTCCAGTACTGCTTCCATCTCATTAAATTCACGATGAACTGCCTTAACGGGTTCTTTCGTTAATAAACTTACAACGATAACAGTTAATAAACTACAGAAGAATCCAGGTACCATTTCATACATAATTGCTTTTAAACTTGGAATTTGTACCCATGCTATAACAACTACTGCACCGACAATCATACCAGCAAGAACGCCCCATTTGTTCGTTCTCTTCCAATATAAACTTAATAAAATAGCGGGTCCAAATGCTGATCCAAATCCTGCCCAAGCATATCCAACAAGCGTTAAAATTGTATCACTCGGATGATACGCTAAAACAACTGCAATCATCGCTACAACTAATACTGACAGCCTACCGATAAATACAAGTTCTTTATCACTTGCATTACGACGGAAAAATGTTTTATAGAAATCTTCCGTTACTGCACTTGAAATAACAAGTAATTGTGAGGAAATACTACTCATAATCGAAGCCAAAATAGCTGATAATAAAAATCCTGTAATATACGGATGGAATAAAATATTTGAGAATGTTACAAAGACCATTTCTGGGTCTTGTAATGTCGCATTATTTTTAGCATAATAGGCGATACCAATTAGACCAGTAAGCATTGCACCTATAATTGAAATCGTCATCCAACCGATACCGATTCTACGAGAAGTTTTTAAATCTTTAATAGAGGTAATTGCCATAAAGCGGACAATAATATGTGGTTGACCAAAATATCCAAGGCCCCATGCTAAAAAGGAAATAATCCCTAATACTGTAGTCCCTTTAAACATATCCAAATGCGATGCATCGACTTGCTTAATCGTATTAAATGTTTCTGTTACACCACCGACATCCGTAAAAGCAACAATTGGCACTAATACAAGCGCAATAAACATAATACAACCTTGCACAAAGTCCGTCCAACTTACGGCTAGAAAGCCACCGAATAGTGTATACGCAACAACGACACCCACTGTTACAAATAAACCAATTTTATAATCAAGGTTAAAAGAATTTTCAAACAAACGTCCACCTGAAACTAAACCAGCCGACGCATAAAATGTGAAAAATACTAAAATGACGATAGCGGAGACAAAACGAAGTATTTTCGTACGATCTTTAAACCGATTCTCTAAAAAGTCTGGAATCGTAATTGAATCATTTGCCACTTCTGTATACGTTCGTAAACGCGGGGCAATGATTAAATAGTTTGCATACGCACCTATTAATAAACCTATCGCAATCCATACACTTGATAATCCTGTTGCATACATCGCACCAGGTAATCCCATTAGCATCCAACCACTCATGTCAGAAGCACCAGCTGATAAAGCTGTAACTGCTGGACCGAGTCCCCTCCCGCCTAACATATAATCTGATAAATCGGATGTCTTCTTATAAGACCAATATCCGATATACAACATACCTGCCATATAAATAGCAAGCGATACCATAATTTCAATCTTCACCAAATCTCTCCCTTAGTCCATAAGCCATTCAAAATTTCGAAAAATGACTTTTTCTATTTTCTTGTTTTCGCTTATGGTTCCCTACCTTAACAAACATTTTTTGTTCTTTCAAGTGAACGAGCACTTTTTATTACATGTGAAAACCTTTATAAACGCCTTTATCCCAGTGGATTACAATGATTTTTTAAGGAATTAAAGTAATAATATTCAGAAAATTAAACGGTGTTTTTTCACACCTTATTTTCATTCGTTTACCCGATAAATTTTAAAAGAAAAAAGCCATACAAATGTATGACTTTTAGCTTATTGACGTCTCAATTTTCTCTTTCTCTACATATACTTTACGAAATTTCATATAACATCCAATACGCCAAGGTACTATATAACAAACCGCAAGAGTGTAGAAAAGAATGCCGATTGACTTTGGATCTAGACCTTGTAAATGTCTTCTAAAATAAGCACGTAAAAGAACGATAACTAAAAATGTAGCAATAAAAGCGATACTTTTTTTTGCATAAATTTGACCATCTTCTCTGACTTCATACCCACTTAAAATAATAAGTGGAATTGACAATAGCAGTCCGATCCCAGCAGCTATACAAATTTGCCAACCAGCAAGTTGTATCGGTGCTGCGTATAAAGAAAAACCTGGTAATAAGAAAAATAATGGCAATAGTAGTCGTCTTCCTTTATTATTAATTGGTCGATTCATAGAGCGCATGCGTCTAAATATAACGAGCCCTATGACGAGTAAAAAAATTGTAATACTGTAAGAACCTTGTTGCAAGTGAATCTCTCCCTAAAAATAGTCATTTTTAAAAATACTTCCCTATTATACTCCTAATTTTTCCAAAAATATGATTATTCCTTAAAAAAATCTTACATATCAAATATACTTTTAGGTTTGATTTACTATAGGAAACAATTCCGAAAGAGGAACTACTCTCCCCACCTCGTCTTTAAACACAATATGCTCTCTAGTTAAATGGCGCGGGCTCTTCACTCCCGCCGCTGCCGCTAATGAAAATAAACTATATCTCATACTAATAATATAATTCATGACTCGCCACTTCTTCTCATACGGATCTAACGCTTTTTGATAATGCGGATTCGTCGTGGCTACACCAGATGGACATTGGCCAGAATTACATTGAAGGGCCATAATACAGCCGCTTGCCATCATAAATCCGCGGGCTGAACTTACAGCATCCGCCCCAATCGCTAAAGCAATCGCTACTTTATCTGGTGTGATTAATTTACCCGATGCAAATACTTTAAACTTGTTACGAACACCATAATGGTTTGCTGTATCAATAAATGTAAGTAATGCTGGAATAAGCGGCAGTCCCATACAATCTGCCATCGATTTATACGTTGCCCCTGACCCGCCTTCTGAACCGTCTATTGTAATAAAATCTGGATAAATGTTTAGTTCTTTCATTGTTTTTATTAAATCTTCCAAAGGCTTCTGCTGACCAATTACAATTTTCATTCCAACTGGTTTACCGCCGCTTTCTTGCAACTGTTGAATAAAATAAAGTGTATCCGCTGCATTCTTTAAAAATGAAAATCGATTCGGTGAATTAATCGTCTCTCCCTTTCGGACGTTGCGAACAAACGCAATTTTCTCATTTACTTTTTGCCCCTCTAAATGACCACCACGTATTTTAGCACCTTGCCCAAATTTCAATTCGAATGCTCTAATATTACTTTCTTTCACTTTCTCCATGAATTTTCCCATTGAAAAATTACCGTCTTCATCACGGTATCCAAATAACCCTGGACCAATTTGCGCAACGATATTCGCTCCTGTATGTAAATGTTCTGGAATAACGCCACCTTCACCCGTATTAATCCACGACCCGCCTGCCATTTTTGCTCCAAGACCACTCGCTAAAATATAATTTTCTCCAATCGCACCATAAGAAGTCGCAGATGCACCAAACATGCCATGTAGCTTCCACGGATATTTACGGTTCTCACCGACTATAATTGCATCATCTTCTTCGTACAGCCAAAGATTCGTTGTATCCGCTGTCAATTTTTCTCTTCTTGAAAATAACCCTTCTTTATGAATCACGTACTTTTTACCTTCTCGCTCTTGCGTGAGATTCACACTTAATTCCTCCGTTAATATCGGAAATAATGTATTAGCAATATAATATCCAGAAGCTTCAAAATCTCGTTTTGATCCAAAACCAAGTATTTCAGAGCGATATTTCGCTAAAAACATAACACTTTGAAAATCATAACGTGAGAAAGGCTTTCCATCCGTATCATGATCAAACCAATATTGTCGAAATTCAGGCCCTATCTTTTCCAGTAAGTAGCGCATTCTTCCTAAGTACGGATGTAATTTTAAAATAGAATGATGTGTTCGTTTTTTTATAAAAAATGTAATGATAAAAAAGACGATTAAAAGCAACATTAAAAATAGTAATATACTAATAATAACGAGTAGCGTTTCACTCATCCCGCTTCCCCCTATGAAATTCCATAATAAAAAGAGAACACTAGATGTGTTCTCCTTTTATCTTTATTCATACTAACGTAACAAGATGCTCTTTCGCGTCATATTCAACTAAACTTTCAGCGTGTTTAATTCGATGAACAAAGTCTGGATTAGCAATTAACGGTCTTCCGAATGCCGCTACATCAATCGTTCCTTCTTGCAACGCTTCTTCGGCCTCTTTCGGATTTAAATTACCAACCCCAACAATCGTACCATCCCAATATTTTCTTACTAGTTGATGAAAATTCTTTCCGTCAGCAATCTCTTGGGTATAATTCATCGTTGAAGGATGGATCATCGTTAATCCAACCTCTTTAAACATATTTATGAACGTTTCAATTGCAAACTCAGGGTTTTCCCACATATAAGTAGGATTATCACCTTTGAAAGCAGAGAAACGAAGAAGTGTTTTATTAGCTCCAACAGCTTCTATTACAGCTGCCGTTACTTCTTTCATAAACGTTAACCTTTGTTTTAAATCACCGCCATATTTATCTGTTCGCTTATTCGCAAACTCATACGTAAATTGATCGATTAAATATCCGTGTGCACCGTGAATTTCTACTCCATCAAATCCAGCTTCGATCGCATTTTTCGCAGCTTGTGCGTATTGATCGATCACTTCTTGTATTTCTTCTAACGTCATTGCTTCTGGCATATCAAACGGTTTACGAAAGCGTGGAACATTTCCCTCTGCAGCGATAGCCGACGGCGCTTGTGGCATTTGACCACCAATTATTTCATGATGACTCATACGCCCAACATGCCATATTTGAGCAATAATCGTCCCGCCTTCTTTATGTACTGCCTCTGTAACAGGTTTCCAAGAATCGATTTGTTCTTGTGTATAAATACCTGGTACTCCTGGGTTTCCTTTTGCTCTCGGACTAATGACAATTCCTTCTGTAATAATTAGTCCAATTCCATCCGCAGCACGTTTTCTGTAGTACTCCACTACATCCGCACCAACTACTCCAGTCTCATTATCTGCAAAGCATCTTGTCATCGGTGCCATCGCTATACGATTACGAAGAGACCAAGCTCCAACTTGAATTGGATCAAACAACTTTGTTTCTTCAACGTTTCCAAAAAATCCCCCAGCATTTACATTTGTTCCTTCATAAATACTCGCTGCTTTATTACTTGAACTTGTCATTTTTCTTCCCCCTAAAAAATCTTACTATAATCGCATCATACTTACTTTTAGATAGTAACGTCAATTTTTACGACTTTAAAATAAAAAATTCGAATATTCAAAAAAAAACAAAACGCTATAAATAATATTAAAAAGGTTTCCTTAGGAGGAAACCTTTTTTGTTGACCATATATGGCTGTCAATTCGTTTATCTCTTTAATAAAAAAGCACCTTATCAATAGAAGTGAAAATGGTTCAGTATTCTTCTAAAAATAATAACTTATATACCTAAAACAATGAAAGCCCTACCTCTCTTTCATCCTTACGGCTCCTCGTCCGTGCCAGTGTGAATCAGGATTGCAAAAATCAAGTAACTATTTTATCGAAGTATTCAATTAAACTTCGAACATTCATAAATGAAATTAAAAAATAAAAATGGATTTGATTGTAGTAATAACAATAGAGGTAATGCTCTAAAAGTGGTTTGAAAGAGTTGAATGTCTTTGAAATGATAAATTTTCTATAATTATGTTCCCAAAAAATTCAAGATCTTTTTTGGGATATAATACATTATTTGTAATGAACCTTAACAAAAGCTTTTTATCTGATTTTCTGTGATACCTTCAATTAATCCCAGTTCACTAATCAAAAATTCATATGCGTTATCTAACATCTTCTTTTCGCTTGCATTAAGTGCTTTTTCTTTCTGTATACGCATTAAATCACGCACAACTTCAGCACCTTCTTGCATTTTACCCGTCTTTATTTTATCAGTGTTCAATTTATACCTTTGTTTCCACGTAAGTAATCTATCTGATTCCCCATGTTGAAAAATATCCATTATGTGTGCTAATGCGGTTATATCCGTAACTGGACGTATATTCGAATTCAATATTCTCCCTGCTGGAATCATTAGTTCCATATTACTAGCTGACATTTTTATAACATAATACTGTTGTTTTTCTCCTGAGATTTCCTTCTCTTCTATGGCTTTAATTATACCTGCTCCCTGCATTGGATAAACAATGTTATCGCCAATTTGAAACAAATAATCCACCTCCATATATGGTAACCTTCTCAAGCTTAACATACTTTTAGTTTTTTAGCAAAATTTTTATTTTATCATAAAATTATTTTACACGTCAACACTTCAGAAGCAAGAAATTAAATTTACACAATAAACTATAAAAATCGCAATTCCATTAACGGTTCCACACACATTCATTCTCTTTTAATACAAAAACACATCACTACATTTAAGTAGTGATGTGTTTTTGTTAAGGCATAAATAAAGATCTACTTTTCCGTCTATATACTAACTTGCTTACTAACCGTTTCCCTCGCTAAAAGAAAACTCATAATCACTTGCGCTGCTACTCTACTCGTCATATCTCTGAAATCAAGAGTTGGATCAATCTCTACTATATCCATCCCTTGAACGAGCGGTTCTTTACCAAGGAATTCAATCGCATCTAGTAAAGTCGTACTATCCATTCCACCAGGCCCAATTGCTGGACAACCTGGTGCAAACGCTTGGTCTAGCACATCCATATCAAGAGAAATATAAATAGAAGTCACACCTTGATTTCTTAATAATTCAATACTTTCCGTGATAATATCTTTTATTTCTCGCTCTCGTACGTCTTTCATTGTATACACTGTTACACCATGCTCTATTGCATATTCATGGTACGCACGTGCATTAGAAAAATTACGAATTCCAATTTGAACAAGTTGTTTCCCTGTAATGACATCATTTTCTAGTAAACTACGGAATGGTGTACCATTTGACGGGCCTCCATCATCTAAATTACGTAAATCATGATGAGCATCAAATTGAATAATCCCGACCTTTCCTTTACTGTTTGCAAAGCCTGTTATACTCGGAAAACTAATCGAGTGGTCACCACCAAGAACGATTGGTATCATGTTCGGATTTACTTTCGTTACATGACCAACTGTTTTCGCAATTCGGTTATGACTTTCTTTTATATCCGTCACATGCATCGTAATATCGCCGCAATCATATAAGACACTTTCTTTCATATCGTGTTCTTCTGTAATTGCATATGTGCTGTATGCATCTAACATCGCACGAATTGTCTTTGGAGCAAAACTCGCTCCTGAATGACTAATAGATGGTTTAGAAAGGGGTGCTCCAATTAAGGCAGCACCGAATATTTCTACACCTTCCTCCCAATCTTTAATCATCTCACTCCATTTTGTCACTTCACGATCAATAAACTTTGCGTTTTTCTTTAAATAGTGGCCGTGCTCCACGATTGTTCACCTCTTGTATATGCAATATTACCATTCTTCCATACTGTATTCACATGACTTACGCCGTAATGATACGGTACGTAAGCATAATTGTAAGCATCCCATAAAACTAAATCTGCCTTACGACCAACTCTAATTTTCCCAGCTACATCACCACGGTTAATGGCATATGATGAGTTAACCGTTACGGCATTCCAAACTTCTTCTGGTGTCATTTTCAGTTTTAGCATCGCAATGCTCATAATAAGCTGAATATTTTCAGTTGGACAGCTACCTGGGTTAAAGTCTGTAGCTAACGCAACTGCAACACCTTCATCAATCATTTTACGACCACGAGCAAAGCTTTCTTTATTTAAATAGAAAGTTGTTCCTGGTAATAATGTTGCTACTGTATTCGAGTTTGCAAGCATTTCAATCCCTTTATCAGAAGCGCCAACTAGATGGTCTGCTGATGCTGCACCGATTTCTGCCGCTGCTTCCGCACCACCAAGAGGGTCGATTTCATCTGCATGAATTTTCACATCAAAGCCAAGCTCTTTCGCTTTTAATAAAAATTCTTTTGATTCTTCTACTGAGAACACACCTGTTTCACAGAAAATATCAACGAATTCCGCCAATTGTTTCTCTTTCATTTCTGGTAATAGGTCTAACATCCATTGTAAAAATTCTTTCGATCTACCTTTATATTCTTTCGGAACTGCATGAGCACCTAAAAATGTGGAAACTAAATCGATTGAATGCTCTTTTTGTAATTGTGCAGTTGCCTCTAATTGTTTCCATTCCGTCTCATCATCTAATCCGTAACCACTCTTCGCTTCTACAGTTGTAACGCCGAAAGATAGCATACGGTCTAAATGGAATTTCGCTTTTTGAACAAGTTCTTCTTTCGACGCCTGTTTCGTTGCATTTACAGTTGAAAGAATACCTCCGCCTTGTTCTAAAATTTCTAAGTACGGAACTCCTTGTAATTTTAGCGCAATTTCATTTTCACGAGATCCACCAAATACAAGATGGGTATGCGGATCAACAAGACCAGGAGAAACCATTTTCCCCCCGCAATCAATAACTTCTTTCGCTTGTAATCCTTTCGCTTCTTCCGCTGTTCCAACGAAAGTGATTACACCATTTTCAATTCCAACCGCACCGTTTTCGATAACAGGAAGCGTGTTCATCGCTTCTCGTCTTAACAAGCCATCTTCTTGATCCATTGTTAGTAATTGACCGATATTTATTAGTAAAGTGTCCAGCATGTTTTCTCCTCCTTATTTCATCATTGGAATGTTAACGCCTTTTTCTTTCGCAGTTTCCACAGCTAAGTCATATCCAGCATCCACGTGACGAACAACACCCATACCAGGGTCAGAAGTTAATACGCGCTCAATACGTTTTGCTGCTGCTTCTGTTCCATCTGCAACAATAACCATTCCAGCGTGAAGTGAATAACCCATACCAACGCCACCACCGTGGTGAACAGATACCCAGCTCGCACCGTTTACACTATTAATTAATGCATTTAAAATTGGCCAGTCAGCTACTGCATCACTACCGTCTTTCATCGCTTCTGTTTCACGGTTTGGAGATGCTACTGATCCGCAATCTAAATGGTCACGACCAATAACAATCGGTGCTGATAATTCACCATTTGCAACCATTTCATTAATGATGCGACCAAATTTCGCACGCTCACCGTAACCTAACCAACAAATACGTGATGGAAGTCCTTGGAACTCAACTTGTTGACGTGCCATACGAATCCAGTTACATAAATGTTCATTATCAGCGAACTCACGTAAAATTACTTCGTCTGTTTTATAAATATCTTCTGGATCACCAGAAAGTGCTACCCAGCGGAATGGCCCTTTTCCTTCACAGAATAATGGACGAATAAATGCTGGAACGAATCCTGGGAAATCGAAAGCATTTTTCAAACCTTCATCGAAAGCAACTTGGCGAATGTTATTTCCATAATCAAATGTAATTGCACCTTTTTCTTGCATCGCAAGCATCGCTTCCACATGTTTTGTCATACTTTCTTTTGATAATTGTACGTAACGTTCTGGATCTTTTTCACGAAGTTTCGCTGCTTCTTCTAATGTGTAACCTACTGGAATATAACCGTTTAATGGATCATGAGCAGATGTTTGATCTGTAACTAAATCTGGCGTAATATCACGCTTCACTAGTTCTGGTAAAATCTCTGCCGCATTTCCTAGCAAGCCAATTGAAATTGGTTCTTTCTTCTCTTTATACTCGTTCGCAACAGTTAATGCTTCTTCTAATGATTCTGTATACATGTCACAATATCTCTTTTCAATACGACGATCGATGCTACGCTTATCAACATCAATAGCAATGACAACACCGCCGTTCATCGTTACAGCAAGAGGTTGTGCACCACCCATACCACCTAAACCAGCAGTAAGTGTTAATGTACCTTTTAATGAACCGTCGAAATGTTGACGAGCTGCTTCACCAAATGTTTCATATGTTCCTTGTAGAATCCCTTGTGTTCCAATGTAAATCCAGCTACCAGCTGTCATTTGTCCGTACATCATAAGACCTTTTTTCTCTAGTTCTCGGAAGTGATCCCAGTTTGCCCATTTTGGTACTAAGTTTGAGTTCGCTAACAGAACGCGAGGTGCATCTTCATGTGATTTAAAAATGGCAACTGGTTTTCCTGATTGAACAAGTAACGTTTCATCGCTTTCTAACGTTTTTAATGAATCTACAATCGCCTGATAGCTTTCCCAGTTACGAGCTGCACGGCCAATTCCGCCATACACAACTAATTCTTCTGGTTTTTCAGCAACTTCCGGATCTAAATTGTTCATTAGCATACGAAGTGCAGCTTCTTGCACCCACCCTTTCGTTTGTAACTCTGTACCTCTTGGCGCGCGAATTGTTTGTTGTACTTTTTCCATTTCAATCTCTCCCTTTTCTCATTTTATAGTGCTGCGTTTACATCCAATCTTTCTTTTATCGAATAATTCGTTTTTAACCAATGTGCAATATTTTCAATATCCGTTGAGAAGATGCGATCATTTGTAATAGATGGTACTTGCTGACGCCCTTGATGGTAGAAGCTCTTCGTCACTGTACTCATGTTTTCAATTCCACGATATTCTGCCGCTTGCATCGCACAAATCATTTCAATTGAAAGAACACGTCTTACATTTTGAATAATTTGATGTGCATGACGTGAAGCGATTGTTCCCATACTTACGTGATCTTCTTGGTTAGCTGATGACGGGATTGAATCAACACTCGCTGGATGTGCTAACGTTTTATTTTCAGAAACTAGTGACGCTGCAGCATATTGCATAATCATTGCACCAGACTGAAGTCCTGGTTCTGGACTTAAAAATGGCGGTAAATCGTTTAACTGCGGATTTACTAAACGCTCAATACGACGCTCTGAAATGTTTGCAAGTTCCGCCATTCCTACTTTTAAGAAGTCCATCGCAAATGCAATCGGTTGACCATGGAAATTACCACCTGAAATTACTTTTTCCCCGCCATCAAAGATTAGCGGATTATCTGTTGCGGCATTCATTTCAATTTCTAATTTTTCTTTCACATAATTCAAAACTTGCCAAGAAGCACCGTGTACTTGCGGGATACAACGAAGTGAATAGGCATCCTGTACACGTAGTTCTCCTTGTTTTGTTGTTAACTTACTATCATGAAGAATGTCACGAATTCTGCTTGCTACATCCACTTGCTCTTTATAGCCACGTGCTTTATGAACATTTTCATCAAATGCATCAATAATGCCTTGTAACCCTTCAATTGTCATCGAAGCAATTAGTTCAGCTTGATACGCCGTTGCTTCTGCTTCTATATAAGAAAGAACTCCTTGTGCTGTCATCGCCTGCGTACCATTAATTAACGCAAGACCTTCTTTCGCTTCAAGTTCAATTGGCTCAAGCCCTTCTTCTGTAAGAGCAACCATTGCATGAACGCGTTTCCCTTTATAGAACACTTCACCTTCGCCTAATAATACGAGCGCAAGATGAGATAAAGGTGCTAAATCTCCACTTGCACCAAGTGAACCTTGTTGCGGAACGACTGGATGAATTTTACGATTTACAAACTCAAGAAGCATATTTACAACAAGCGGCCTTACGCCTGATACTCCTTTAAGCATCGTGTTCGCTCGTAAAATTAACATTCCGCGCGATACTTCTTCCGGGAATGGATCACCTATCCCACATGCATGTGACTGAATTAAATTATGTTGAAGTGCCTTTACATCATCTTTTTGGATAAGCACATCACTAAACTTTCCAAATCCAGTTGTAATACCGTAAACGACTTTTCCGTCCTCTACAATTTTCTCAACTACTTCGCGGCACTCCGCTACCTTTTGCATACTAGTTGGACAAGCTGTTACACCTTCTCCTTCCAGTAATAACCTCTTCATTTCTTCAACTGTCAATGTATGTCCTGTTAACGTAATCATCATTTTTCCTCCTTAAAAAGGCAAAAGGGGACCTTATCTTTTTAAGACAGACTTCTGTCCTAAAAAAGTAAGGCCCCCTTCTAACTAATAGACTATGGGCAAATCATATGTGATTAATTCCTAAACCAATCGCCTCATGCTCAGATCCTTTTACAGGTGCACCAATCGTTCCATATAATGCAACAGCAACCCATTCGCCTTCTTTTTTCCCGTCGTATGGTGTACCGCGCACAATCGCAAAACGAAGTCCTACTGTACGAAGAACGTCTGCTAACTGAATTTGACCTCTCGTCACTCCGTACAAAGCTTCCATAATTGCATGATAAAGTGCATGTGTTTCTCTGTAAACGTCTGTTTCAATAACTTGGTTGCTTTTAGCCGCTGTTTCCATTGCTGCGACAACCTTTTGCGAATTCATCGAACCCACTTTCCCCGTACAATACTTCCAACCTTTTGGAATGGATAATACAGGACTTTCATTCTCATCCGCAAGTGCCAACAGCATGGCCATACGACCAATTCGATGTGTTCCTTGAAGAAGCATGTGACTCTCTCATTTCTTTTGAATTATTTGAATATTACTTAATTTAAGAATATATGAAAACGGTTAAATCGTCAATAGTTTAAAATCATATTCAAACATTTTTTTCATCCCCCTAATTTTGTGTACACAAATGATTTACACAAAATTTCCAGACGTGCTATAGTCTCACTAACAGATGCAAAGGGGCGAAATTTCAGTGACAAAACGAAAAGATATTCATTTTCGAATTGAAGAGAAATTACTTGAAAGGTTTGAATCAGCACTCCATTACGAAGGTTTAAAGAAAACAGATGTATTAACACATGCAATGCAACAATTTTGCACAAAGGTGGAATGTGACAAAATGAATGATGTAAAACGACAATATAACGTTAGCAACCATTTACAAACACGCATCGACACACATACACATTACGAAGAAAAACACGTAGATTTAGATAAGATCGTCATTGAACATTTACACCTTCAAGGGGATGAAAACATATTAGAGGTTGGGTGCGCTAGTGGAAAATTCCTTTCCCTTTTACAAACAAATGGTCATAAAGGCCCATTAACCGGGTTTGATCAATCCGAAGCTATGCTTGCTGAAGCTGCTAAAATAAATTACTTAATAGAATGGAAACGAGGGGACGCTAGTAAACTTCCTTTCGAAACAAATTGTTATGACCTAATAATTGCAAGACATATGTTATACCATGTGAAAGATGTTGAAAAAACAATTCAAGGCTTTTATAAAGTCATTCGTTCTGGCGGAACACTTTTAGCTACAACAAATTCTAAAGTTTCATTACCTCGTATAGTTGAAATGTGTAACAACATGCTTGACGCATTTGATCTACCGAAAACATCACCAGCAGTCTCTCCATTTTGTTTAGAAAATGGTAAAGAGATAGTAGCATCTGCTTTTCCAACGGTTGAAGAAACAGTTATTCATAATGCGCTCGTTTTTCATCATGCTACCCCAATAGTAAACTATATTTCCAGCATGTTTCCATCGTTAAATATACCCGATAATATGTATCTTCAAGCCGAGATGAAAGAATGGCTAACAGAAGAAATCAACAAGGAATTATCGCTCCATAACGGTATATGGCGCGATCCAAAAACGTTAGTAATTTATCGGTGTAAAAAAGCTAGCATTTGCTAGCTTTTACACGTTTTCTCGTAAAAGTTTCTCCATTACTACATTGCCTTTACCACAATAAAAATCTGTATTATGTTCGTCTGCCACTCCAAAATAAGAGGCAATCGCTATTCCAAATGGTACAAATGCATGCCCTTGTGCTGTAATGATATTTGAGTGTTGCACAACTTCTTCATACACGAAATTTTCTACTGGAAAACAATCGAATTTTTGATAATCTATAGTCGCAGTATAAGAAATCCCTTTAAATAACCCTGCTTTTGCTAGCGCATACGGTCCAGCACAAATTGCCGCCACTAATTTTTCTTGTTCGTGAAATTGACGAATGACTGAAAAAAGAGATTTCGCATCTTTCAACTGTACTTCTTCTCCACCTGGAATAAGTACCCCCTCATACTCATCTACACGTACTTCACTTACTTCTATATGTGGTTGCACTTGCAAACCTGTTTCACTTATAATCAATTCTTTTGTTAAGCCCGCTGTAATGATTTCAAATTTATTTTTCAGCAACGCCGTCGCTACTGTTATTTCAAACTCCGCAAATGTTGGGTATACAAATAAAAGTATTTTTTTCATAGCCCTCTCTCCTTTAACCAGTCCATAAAATATACCTCTAAATCGTCAACTGTTAATCTATTTGTGTCCACATAAGTTACAGGAAATTGTTTATACCAGTCTTTTTCAGTTTCTGCTAATTTAAATTGCTCCTCAAATGTACTTCTGTTTCTTGTTCTATCATTATTTTTTCTATCATATACATTCTTTTTCGTAACATCTAAGTAAAAAATCACATCCGAACGGCATTCTCTTAATTTATATAATTCATCTTTCAATTCAGTTTCTATATCCCACTCTTCTCCTATAATCGTTGGATAAAAGAGTGTAAAAAACTCAATGTCTTCTGGTCCGCGATCAAAAATTACGACTGAATCTTTCACATTTTGAAACTCCTTTATTTTTGCTTCCATAAACATTTTTTGATTCATAATAAACCCTACTTTTGAATTCATATCTAAATTCAATTTTTTTCGCTTCTCTACAATTGGATATGGATTTTCATATATAACTCGAAACCCTCTCTTTTCTAACCTTTTTGCTAATGTTGTTTTTCCGCTAGCCATCGGCCCTTGCAGTGAAATTACGTATGTCACACCTCTCATTCCCTTACACTTTAGTACACCTATAATATACAGAATCTTGAAAACTCTCAACATTATATATATCATCTTGTTTCTTATTCTTATCTAACTTATAATGAAAAATAGAGATTATGACGGACGCATCAATAATGTAAGCTTGGAAATCCAAGCTTACATTATTTTTTGCTTTCCCTTTTCTAATAAAAAGAGTATACTAGATTAGAACGTATGTTCTTAATAATTACATACAGTAAGGAGATAGAACAATGGTATACGACACAAAAGCAATTTCTTGGAATGAATCTTTAAAACAACTTCAACGCCGCTATACAAACAAACAAGTTGACCGAAAAGAATTTGAGGATATTGAACTGATGGAATTCTTCCGCGATAACGACTACATTTCTTTACCTACACACATAAGCGGCCTATCAAAAACACGTTTTACTTCTTACTCTATTTTCACAACTGAAGATAAAGATCGTAAAGTTGGCACATTAATCATTGAATATGTAGAAGATGATAATAATAATTTACATGTGGAACAACTATACTTTGTTTAAATGATAACGCTTGGTCAAAATGACCAAGCGTTCTTGCTTTCTATGAATCTCACTGTATATAATATGAATAAAAGAAAACCGCTATCATTAAGGGGGGATATGCTTGCTCGAAGGATGGTTCAGTTGGTTCATTGTATTATGGACGGTTATTTTATTAGGGCTTATGTCTATCGGTGGATACTTTATGTTCAGAAAATTTTTAAAACGTTTACCAAAAGAAGACGGCATGTCCATTTTGGATTGGGAAGAACACTACATAAATAAAACGAGACATTTATGGGCTGACGAACAAAAACAATTGTTAGAAGAGCTTGTAAGTCCTGTTCCAGAACTATTTCGCGATGTTGCAAAATCAAAGATTGCTGGAAAAATCGGGGAACTTGCATTACAAGAAAATGCCTCTCAAATTACACAAGACTTAATTATTAAAGGATATATCATTGCCACACCAAAGCGTGATCATAAATTTTTAATTAAAAAACTACAAGAAAAAAAGATTGATTATTCTAACTATCGATCTTTACTCGCAAAGTAACTTCATATTATTTTCGATAAAAAAGACAGCGCCTTTGACGCTGTCTTTTTATTTGGTACATATACAGTTTTTAAGTTAGCTTCATATCTTTTTCATTATAAAAACCATCTTCTTTTTCCATTTCCTTTTGTAATTTCGTAAAGGAACGGTACATGGCAATTCTCCATGACACAATCATCGCGAACGCCAGTAAGAAGAACATGCCACTAAGTTGTCCTAAATCAAGAGATTGGCTTAAGTATGTTT
This sequence comes from Bacillus sp. LH1, assembly GCF_057924895.1. NCBI lineage: Bacteria > Bacillati > Bacillota > Bacilli > Caryophanales > Bacillaceae > Bacillus > Bacillus sp. LH1. Next base: position 3,569,132 of record NZ_CM175007.1, read on the forward strand.
TAAATACAATCCGCACGACAAGTAATCCAATTAATATAAAAACAAAGGCTTTTGAACGCTTCAAATAAATCTCTTGTCCTCTAATTTCAAATTTAGATGTTTTAATAAGAAAAATAGAGAAAAACAAACCGACGCCAATTGCTTCTAACATTTCCGCTGGAGTTAATCGAAATTCAGGAAAAACATACATCAATGCTCCCGTGCTCATAAAAAATGGCGGAAGTATAATTTTTTTCAATGTTGCAGGTTTCTTAGCTGCTTTTAAACGAATAAACATCGCACCGACAGCCATACAAACAGCAACGATACTTGATAAAAGAACTATGTTCATATTTTCTCATCCTTTTTTGTGGCTATATGCAAAATATACTTTCATTATATGCTTTTCCGTTAGTATTTCCAACATTTTCGCAGAATAATACTAAAAACCGGTAAAACCACCAAATAAACTTGAGAAATATACGATAATTTTCGTCATCCAGTTAAAGTATAGGAAGACCCCCATAACAATCATAATATATCCTCCGACTTTCATGAAGGCCATACTATTTCTTTTAATCCAAGACATTTTCGTAATAAAGAATGACAGTACGAAAAACGGGATAGCAAATCCAAGTATGTAAGCAATCATGTAAATCATTGCTGATTCTGGGTTTGTTGCTGCTAATCCAATTACCGACACTAGAATTGGTCCGGTACATGGCGTCCACCCTGCTGCAAAGGCTAATCCAATTAGTACTGATCCAAAATAGCCACTTGGACGATTTTTAAATGTAAATTTACGGTCTTGCATTAAAAATTTCGGCTTAAACACCCCGACAATAATTAAGCCGAACACGATGATAAATATACCACCTAACTGTCTGATTAAATCTTTATAGTCAGTAAAGATTCCTCCAATAAAACTTGTACCAAATCCAATTGCAATAAATATAATTGAAAATCCAAGTAAGAAAAACGCTGTATGTATCATACTTCTTTTGCGAAGCATTGCATTTTCTTCTTTCAATTCAGAAACCGACATACCTGTTATGTACGATAAAAATGCCGGATAAAGCGGTAAGCAACATGGGGAAATAAATGATAAGAACCCGGCGCCAAACGCTAAAAAAATACTAATATCTTGCATCATTCCACTCCTCTCCCTAAATATTGTAACAAAAACACATAAAAATACTATGAACAATTCGTGAAATCACTTTTACAACGTGGCAATAAGAAAAAAGTACTTCCTCACAGTTTCTAATAAAACGTTTTCATTTCCTTCTATTATATAGAAAAAACTCAAATGGATTATGAAACTCCTTTAATTGTCATTACCATAACAAAGGTAACATAGTTTCTCAAATAATTAGCACGTTACTAGTACGTCTATATACATATTGGTTTAAAAAATATTTTTTTCAAATGCTGGCTCTATACAATGCAAAGTTGATTTTATAATACTTCTACTATTAATAATTTCAAGATTATGCATAAATATCATACTTTTATTATTATTCTATAAAATGTCATACTTTTCTTTCATTTGACCCTTTATTTCTAATTTTGTATACTTCCCTCTAGTTATATATTTTCGATACGGAACAACTTCATATAGATGGGAGGAATTTTTCATGCTTCGTTATTCTCTTTTAGTTTTATTAGGAGCGTGTAGTTATGGAATTTTAGCTATTTTTGTTAAGCTTGCATATGCAGAAGGATTTTCACTTGGAGAGGTAATTGGCAGCCAATATTTGTTCGGTTGGATTATTTTGCTTGCTATTACACTTCTATTTTCTAGACATCGCGTTCCTTTAAAGCAAGCATTACTTTTATTCGTTGCAGGAACATCTGCAAGTTTTACCGGAATTTTTTATTATGCTTCATTAAAAACTGTACCAGCTTCTATTGCAATTATTCTTTTATTCCAATTTGTTTGGGTCGGAATTATCATTGAAGCAGTCGCAACAAAAACATTACCTTCAAGAGAAAAAGTTATTTCTGTTATTTTCTTACTTGTAGGGACATTTTTATCAAGTGGTTTACTTGAACAATCAGCAGGTGCTTTCGATACGACTGGGATCATTTTAGGTTTATTATCTGCTGTTACATTCGCAACATACATTTTCGTGAGCGGAAAAGTTGCTGTTGAAGTACCTTCATTACCGCGCGGTGTTCTCTTAATGACTGGTGCTTTAACTTTAGTCATGATTGTATTCCCACCAACATTTATTTTTAATGGTGCCATTTCTCAAGGTCTTTGGAAATACGGTTTAGGATTAGGAACATTTAGTATCGTAATTCCATCTATTGCCTTTACAATCGGTATTCCAAAAATCGGTTCTGGCTTAGCAACTATTCTTGGTGCAGCGGAACTACCAGTTACAACAATTATGTCCGTATTCGTTTTAAAAGAGGCTGTACTATCTTCACAATGGTTCGGTGTATCACTTATTTTAATCGGGATTGCAATCCCGCAAATTGCATACGCAATGCGTGGACGTTATCGTAAACATCATACGCATAAAAAAGTCGCAGCATAAAGCGAAACTTTAATTAGTTGAACCAATCGGACTGCCCATTAATACGGGATAAACGAGAGAGGATTTTCATTTGAGAATCCTCTCTTTTATTGTTGTATACTTATGATAAATATTTTGCTGAAGAAAGAAGGCATACTACATGGTATCTATTTCAAATCAACTAAAAGAAAAACTTATTTCCATCCGTCGACATTTACATGAGTATCCAGAACTATCATATGAAGAGTTCGAAACAACAAAAGCAATAAAAAATTGGTTAGAAGAAAAAAACATTACTATCATTGACTCCAATTTAGAAACAGGAATTATCGCTGAAGTGTCTGGTAATAAAAACGGGCCAATTGTAGCAGTTCGTGCTGATATTGATGCCCTTCCTATTCAAGAAGAAACACATTTGTCCTATGCATCTAAAGTACGAGGAAAAATGCATGCTTGTGGACACGATTTTCATACAGCTGCCATTTTAGGTACTGCTTTCTTATTAAAAGAAAGAGAATCTTCCCTAAATGGAACGGTTCGCTTCATATTCCAACCAGCTGAAGAAAGTAGTAATGGCGCTTGCAAAGTTATTGATGCTGGACATTTACGTAATGTGCAAGCGATTTTCGGCATGCATAATAAACCTGATTTACCAGTAGGTACAATTGGCATTAAAGATGGTCCACTGATGGCTGGAGTTGATCGATTTGAAATTGAAATTCACGGAGTTGGTACACACGCGGCTGTACCAGATGCTGGCGTAGATCCTATTGTCGCATCCTCTCAAATTGTGATGGCACTGCAAACAATTGTAAGCCGAAATATAAGTTCATCTCATAATGCGGTTGTTAGTGTTACAAATATTCACGCAGGAAATACGTGGAACGTAATTCCTGAAAAAGCTACGTTAGAAGGAACGATTCGCACGTTCCAAGCTGAAACACGTGAAAAGATTCCAGCACTCATGGAGCGTATTATTAAAGGTGTATCTGATGCATTAGGTGTAAAAACGAAATTCCGTTTTTATTCAGGTCCTCCTGCTGTTCACAACGATAAAGCTCTTACAGACTTATCTACTCAAGTTGCCACAAAGATGAATCTTAATATCATCTCGCCTAGTCTATCAATGGCTGGAGAAGATTTCTCATTTTACCAACAGGAAATACCAGGTTCATTCGTCTTTATGGGAACGAGCGGTACACATGAATGGCATCATCCTGCTTTTACAATTAATGAAGAGGCACTGCCTATAAGTGCAGAATACTTTGCTTTACTAGCCGAAAGAGCACTTAAACAATTCTCATAAAAAAAGCCGTTCAAAGTGCATCTCAGCACCCTGAACGGCTTTTCTTATTAAGTTAAATCACGTTTTAAAAACACAGTATATGAAATACATAAAAATACGAACAAATAAAGTAGCAACATACATGATGCAAACGGGAATGTTACTCCATCAATAAAACTTCCGTTCTTTGAAATACTATATAAATCTGTGTTTGCCGGCAATAAATATTTCGCCCAGTTATATCTAGTGGCTGCTAATAACGCAATATTGCCTGATAAAGCAAGGAATAGTGAAATACCAATTGCACCTCCACTAGATCTCGTTAACACAGAAATCATAAATGCAAACGATGCGTACACAACCGTTGGTAACCACGATAAAACATAATATTTACTTGCTTCTACAAAAATGTTTTGTTTTATTATATTTCCATCTTGGAAAATAAACTCACTCCATGCAGGCTGTTGGAATTTATAAATAACAAGTCCACATAAAGCGGAGAAGATCATATTAAATATAAATAATAAAGCTGCAAATATAACGATTGCTAAAAATTTTGCTGTTAAAATTTTAAAGCGACTCGCTGGTCGTATCGTTAAAAATTTATATGTTCCCCAGCTATATTCATTCGCAAAAATTGTACTTGCATACACGAGGATAAATGGGAGCAAAATTGGAAATACGATAAAACCTGTATCTCTCATGAAAGAAAGTGGAGAACTGCTTGCCGGTGCTGTATCCGTATCTAAATGCTTCATCTTAAGCTGGTATTCTTTTACAAGCTCATCCCCTGATTTTTCTGCTAAAATAGCTTCTTTTTTCATGCCAAGCTTTTTCTCAATTTCTACAGTTCGTTCTGTATAATCTACTTTCCATCCTTTTGTTTCCGGTTCAAAATACTTTACCGTAACCCATCCTAATCCGATTATTAATACTGCAATAACTGCAAATGGAATAATCGTTCGCTTCCGCTTAAATATTTTATACAGTTCGTTATATACTAAATTAAACAATATCTTTTCCCCCTGTTAATTCTAAAAATTGCTCTTCTAACGTTTTTCTTTCTTCATATACACGATACACTTGAATATTTTTCTCAAGCAATGTACGAATAACATTTGGGATTTCTTCATCTTTTACATTAATAAGTAATTCATTATCTTTTACTAAAACATCATGCCCTAATATTTCTGCTGCTTTATTCGCATCATCTACACGTATACGGATCGTCTCCATCTCTTCGCTTTGGCTATGCTGAATATTTTGCGTAGCCACATATTCCCCGTGCTGAATAATGATAACTCTGTCACACATTAATTCAACTTCTGAAAGTAAGTGACTTGATACAAGTACAGCTTTTCCTTGTTCATGTGCAATTTTTTTTATGTACATTCTCATTTCATGTATTCCACTAGGGTCTAATCCATTTGTCGGTTCATCTAGTATCAACACGTCTGGATCGTGAATAAGTGCCTGAGCGATTCCTAAACGTTGTCTCATGCCGAGTGAATACGCTTTTACTTTGCGATCAATTACTTGTCCCATCCCTAACAATTTCACTACTTCATCGATACGTTCTTCGGTCACATTACCATTCATTCGTCCGAAATATGTTAAATTTTCATAGCCGCTCAAAAAAGGATAAAATTCAGGTGTCTCAATTACCGCTCCAATTTTCGCAGCTGTTTTTTCGAATTGCTGTTTCACAGATTGACCATCAATCCATACTTCACCTTCTGTCATACGGATCATACCAACCATCATTCTCATTAAAGTCGTTTTTCCAGCACCGTTTGGTCCGAGTAAACCGACAACCTCGCCTTTTTTCACTTCAAAACTAATATTTTGTACAAGTGTCTTTGATCCGATTCGCTTCGTTAACCGATCGACTTTTACAATTGATTGTTCATTTGTCATTCTATACAACCTTTCCTTCCCATTCTTTGTCAGGTCCTTTCACTGTAACATGATTATTTTTATGTGTAAAATGGAAAAAGGCATGATTTCTCATGCCTTTTTCTTGAAATGCAACGAATTTTTATCTTGTAAACTTTGAACAAATCGAAAACATTGCACCATCGATAATAGAAGGATAACAATCATAATTATACTCACTACTACTATTGCATATATTGTAATCGGTGCACTATTTATCCCTTGTATTCCTGCTATTCTTATAAAGATAATCGTAAATAATTTTAAAAATAACATCCCATTAACTAATCCAAAAACAAACGCTGCTCCATAAATGAATAATTGCTCCTGACATAATAAACATAGCACTTCTTTTCTTTTTATATTTTCTGCTACATAAGATGTAAACTCCTCTCTCCTCACTAGCAAAAGGGAGTACATCATTTTATATGTAGTAAAAATACATATGAAAATTAGTACAATAAACAGTGTGTAAAAATACATTTGAAATACAAATGCATCCCCTACTTTCAAAATAGCTCCTTCATTAAATTGTAACGATATCATAAAAAACAAAATCATAATACTCATAGCAATCCACATAAATTGCTTCATCCTTTTGGTAGCAAATGTTCTAATATTTTTTCTCGCTAACCGACATAAAGACATAAAATTCTTCCCCTACCTTATTACATACGCATTCTATACTACTAGTGTATAAAAATATGACATTTTAAACATCGCACTACAATCGGAATTTCTTCTAAGTCTTTAGTCCTAGAAAACGAAATGATAAAAAATCACATTTAGAATATAATTGTAAAAAGGAGGAGATTGCATGCGTATAAAATTACTATCAATCTTGTTTTTATTATTACTCACAAGTTGTAGCCAAATAAAAAACAATGAAGTTGCCATTGTTGAGCCATACAAATTAACAAAAGAGCAAGCTTCTATTTTACAAATGACTCCTTTTCAAGAAGGAAATAGCATGTTTTATAACGTTACGCTTAAAAATGATAAAGATGAAATAAATGCTACAATTGATTATTATAACAATGGTAAAAAAACAAAAGAAATTGCTAATATAGCTACCTCACATTTTTCAAAAAAGAAAGTAAAGCTTTCTTTTTTACCACCACATTTCCAATTCGATAAAGATATACAAGAAAAAAGGCAGTGGTATATGAATATTGAAGGTGCTTCAACGCTTGTTCATGAAGAAGCACCACCAAGCGTAAATAGCTCCGCAACTACTACAATCCAATCTATAAAAAATTTAAAATACAATCAAAAAACAATTTTAGCTGCTGTAATCCAAACAAGTAAAGAAACTGTAAGCGTCCCTACAATTGACGAAGACAAAGGTATTGATCTACTCTTAAAAGAAAATGAACACGTTTATCTATTTAGTATCGAGCTAAAAAAAGAACAATAAAGCGGAAATGCAACTTAAGTTGCACTTCCGCTTTATTGTTTAACAAGGTGTACTTTTATAAATCTGAATTAACTTCATTTTCTGTTACTACTATTACTCATCTTCTACTTCTATTCTTTTCTTCTCTCTTGCAATTTTTAAAAACTCTAGCAACTCTGGATTACTATTCATTTTTTTGTAAGCCACTGACATTTCTGCCACAAAATTAGAATCATATAATTCTTTATATACAACTTCTGTTTTATATAACTTATTTGCCGATACGGGTATTACTGTAATTCCAATCCCTGCCGCTACAAGCCCCATAACTGTTTGATACTCTGTTGCTTCTTGTACAATACGTGGACTAAATCCAACTTCTCTGCAAAGAGATAAAATTGTATCATACAAAGCTGGCCATACTGGTCTCGTAATAAATACAAACGGCTCATCTCGTAAATCTTCTATATGTATTTCATCTTTCTCTGCAAGTGGATGTGCCTTTGGTAAACATAAGGTACAAGATAACCTTTGAATTGGCTCTAATTCTAATAATTGTGTTGGAATGGGTGGACGTAAAAAGCCAATATCAATACGATTATCATGAAGTGCATGAACTTGATCTGGTGTTGACAATTCATGTAATGCAACAGACACTCTCGGAAATTTCTTTCTATATTCCCTAACAATTGATGGTAAAATATCATATATCGCCGCACCTACAAAACCAATTGAAAGTGATCCTACTTCTCCCCTTTGCGCACTTTGTGCAACTTCTACTGCTTTTTCAATTTGTTCAAACGCTTTTTTTACTTCTTTTAAAAACATTTCTCCTGCTTCTGTTAGTTCAACCTTTCTTTTCGTTCTTGAAAATAATGTAACTCCCATTTCTTTTTCTAATTGCTGTATTTGTTGACTAAGTGGTGGTTGTGTCATTTGTAAACGAGCAGCTGCCCGTCCAAAGTGTAACTCTTCTGCCACAACAACAAAATATTGCAAATGCCGTAATTCCATTTTTGGACACCCTTTTCACTTTCGATTAATATGTCTAATATATTAATAACATATAATTTATATATTAGACAAATATTTTGAATGAACGTATAGTAGAAATTGTTAATTCTTTTTTACAATTTTTATGTAAAAAAAGAAAGAGGTGGTTACTGTATGAAATGGTGGAAGTTAAGCGGACAAATTTTGTTACTATTTTGTTTCGCTTGGACAGGTGAATGGATTGCAAAACAGGCACACCTCCCAGTTCCAGGAAGTATAATCGGTATTTTTTTATTATTAATTTCGTTAAAATTTAACCTAGTTAAGAAAGAATGGATACAGGACGGAGCAGATTTTTTATTAAAAGAACTTATTTTATTTTTCATCCCTTCTGCAGTCGCTGTCATACGTTACAGAGATACACTAACACAATATGGAATCGATCTCATTTTAATTATTATGATTAGCACTCTTTGCGTTACCTTAGTTACAGGACTTTTAACAGAATTGCTACTAAAGCGGAAAGGATCAACGCAATGATCGGATTTCTTTGTTTACTATTAACACTATTCACATATTGGATATCAAAAAAAATGTATCAACGTTGGAATTGGAGTCTACTTTCTCCTCTTCTCGTCTGTCCCATTATTTTAATTGCTTTATTGCTCGGATTAGATACACCTTATGAAACATATGAATCTGGTGGTCACTGGTTAACTGAATTATTAAAGCCTGCAACAGTTGCTTTTGCATGGCCAATCTATAAATATTTTGATTTATTAAAGAAACATGGAATGGCTATCTTACTTAATGTCATTGTCGGTTCGTTTTTATCAGTCATTACTTCAGCACTACTAGCAAATTATTTTCAAATTGATTCATCACTAGAACATAGTTTAGCGCCACATATCGTAACAACACCAATCGCAATGGCTATTTCAGAAATGATTGGTGGTATGTCACAATTAACTGCTGTATTTGTCGTTTTAACTGCCTTAACAGGAGCATTGCTCGGTCCTTCTCTCATACGCATTTTCCGCATTAAAACAGCAATCGCAAAAGGTATTATGTTAGGAACGAGCGCAAATGGAACCGGTACATCAAAAGCATTCGAAATCGGTCCTGTGGAAGGAACAATTGCAAGTTTATCCATGCTTTTAACAGCAGGCGCTAGTTTAGTTATCGTTCCGCTTTTCTTGTCTTGGATACATTAAAGAAGCAAGTATTTACATACTTGCTTCTTTATCTATATATTGGCACAGCAATTCATAATCCTCTGGAAAAGCTAAACACAATTGTTCAATTTCATGTATCCCTTTCCAAGCAATTTCATGTATTAACTCATCAGGATCTTGGATTTTCATATTACCGCCTATTTGTTTAACAAAATAATAATGGACATACACTGGAACACCGTATGTAATACCCTCTTTTTCATATATTTTATTTACCACTTCCACATTGTAACCTGTTTCTTCCCAAACTTCCCTGATACAACATTCTTCTATTGTCTCTCCCTTTTCAAGTCCTCCACTTGGGACAGACCATCTTTTTTCTTCTCCCTCTTTGCCCTGCAGTACCATTAAAACTTCATTTCTTTCATTTACACATACCGCTGCACTACCTATCCATCTCTCCATAAACATCCCTCCCCTACTAAAATTCGCCCTCTTTTTTATTTTCCCCTTGAAAAAAAGAGGAAAATAATAAAACAATGACGAAAAATTACATCAACTTCATAGACAATCCTTTTTTAGAAATTAAAACTGGAAGGATGAAAATATGATTTCTAATTATGTTGTGGAATGTGTCTTTTGTGAAGAAAATCGAAAGGCTCGCCAAGCTATTGTCACAGTTCCCGCGACTACTCAGCTACTAGCCATTGAAAAAGTGCGTGCGGAATGCAAACGTCGCTTCGGAAAAACTGTATTATTACAAACAGAAATTAAAGAAAAAATTGTTTTTGAACAAAAAGAAAGCCGACCATAAATTGGTCAGCTTTCTTATCCGATCATATTTTCACATGAAGATTAGGGGCATCCTCTTTAAGGATCGGGATTTTCCCATTATGTACGTTCCATAATGGTCATCGAACAATATATTTCTATGCAATTAACTATTGAATAGAATAGGGCAAAACTTGTTCGCATTTTTAGAAAAGGGATAGGGATATAATTCAAGTAGTACTTCGAATACTCGAACTTTACACTCATAATATTAAAACAAATCCTTTTATATGGGAAATATGAATTACCTACATAATTCATTCGTAAAATATATTAATAGTTTGCTATATTAATTTTATCCCGCTATTTGTAAGCAGTAACCCCCTACTTATTATAATTTCACCTTACTCCATCAATAGCATACATCCAGCTAAAACCGGTGTCATAATCATCGAAAACCTCAAAAGCATTCGCGGTGCATAATTTGTAAACTTCGCGCCAATATATGCCCCTAACATGGTCCCAATTAATACTTGCAATAACAATATATAATCTAAATATCCTTCCGAACTATATCCTAGACCGCCTCCAATTGCAATCGGTAATATAACAAGCATTGTTGTCCCTACAGATTGCTGAATCGTTAATCCCAATAGAACCATTAATCCAAGCTGAATAAACGGTGCAGAACCAATCCCAAATGAACCAGCCATCATTCCAGTAACTAATCCAAGGCATATACATTTCAACAAGTAGTTCATGGAAAACTCTTTATGCTTATATAAAGATGACTGTTCTTTGTTTTGGAACATAATTAATTTAATAAACATAAAAATTGCCGATAAAAATAACATCCCAGCTGTAAACCAATGAAGAAGATGTGCTGGTATAAGTGAACCAAATTTAGAACCAATATAAGAGCCAATTGCGCCAAATCCCCCAACAATCCCGCCTATAATAAGTGCTACATTACCTTCACGGTAATGACTGACAACACCTGATAATGTCGTAAACGCCATTGCAGTTAAAGATGTTGCAAGAGCAACATGAATAGGAATATGAAATACTAAAGTGAGTATCGCGATAATAAACCCAGCTCCTCCAGCTCCAACAAATCCTAATAAAATACCCATTACTAACATTGTTATAATAATTGCCACAGACTTTCCCTCCAGTAACACAATTATCCATCATATTTATCCTTACATACAAATAAAAAGCATCCTAGATGGATGCTTTTTATTTCAATGATATGTACTTAATCTTGATTAATCAAAATAACCGCTGGACCAGCTACTACTACTCCAGCTACTTCTATTTTTTCAAATTCCTTTACTGTAATAGATATAACTCCTTCTCTTTCCATCAATTCTTTACTCAGGACATCAGTCGGGATTGCTTTCACCGTCTTACCTCCTTTTCATTTATACAATATGATAAAGTGAAACTTTCATCAGTGGGGTTTTTGTCCGTACTTATTGATTATTAACCCTCACCAATCGGGCGAATAATCGCCCAATGCATCTATATATATGCATCACCTCCGCTTTCATTCCTTATTCCACTCAAAAACCTTCTCCCCCTTCCTTGACATATTGAAAAATAAAAAAGAAGCTATAACATATAGCTTCCCTCCACGTTTCTTTAATCTTTATGCACCGTATATTCCATGACTTTACCATCTCTATCAAATTGTAAAATAAGCTGTTCGCTATCTATTGGGATAAAGCCACGTTCAGTCCCAAGATAATACAAAGTGATAACTCCTTCTCCCCCACTTCTCGTTTCCGTTGGGGCTCCTAACAATTGTGTAATTTCTTCATTTGATTTCCCTTTTAATTTATATTTTTGTAATAGATCATCTACCATATGTACCCGCTTATCTGCATGATTTAACCATCTATTTTGATTAAACTTTGATGTATATTCATTTACACTTAGTTGTACAGTGCACACTATTAATGGTATGAGTGCTACTATTAACCCCCCCAACATTTGCTTCTTTTCTTCATTACGATTTTTAGAAACATATAAAATAGCCCTTTGAATCATGACTAATAAAACAAATGGTATGAATACTACAAAAATGCTGCTTACACTTAAGGGTATATGGACCATATCAATGACGAATATAAATACAATGTACATTACTATATATAAACAAAAAGAGACATACAAAATGCCACGTAGCATAGCGTTCAGAAAGATCTCCCCTTTTAACTCACTATATAATTCATCCGGCTAATCATTTCTTGAATCTGTTCTAATTCTTGCACTGTATATAATACTTCCCCTGCTAATATTTCATTTCTAAAGAACGTTACAATTTGCTCCCGATCTTTTAATCTAGGTGTTTCCTCACTAGAAAGGTCTACTATTTCTTTTCCATTTTTATTATAAAAATATACAACTGGTTTTACTTTTTCTTTTATACTATTAGCCTGCATTTCTTTCAAAGCACTGTATAAAATTTGAGATAGTTTCTTCGCCCTATATACTGGATTCCCTTCATTTTTCACTTGTATAGTTGACGAATCTTTACCTACTATATATTCAAATGTCTCTTCTTTTTCAACTTCTTGTTGATACTTACCCATTTCATCAATCATAAATGAATATATACCAGCATTTTCTTTCGTTAAACCATGAATTAATTTCTCTTCCCATTCTTTCGTCTCAAGTAGATAAATACCAGTTTTGCACAAGATGAGATGATGGATTCGATTATCGTTTATTTCACTATTATTTTTAATAAAAACATTCGGCATGATTTGAATTTCAGCATCTAATATGGTGCCTTGCTCTATGAATCCTCGTTTCATATAATGTAATGTTTCGTACGTATTCATTTCAGCGCCGTTTTTAGTATATTCTCGTAGATTTGCAATTAGTTTTTGAAACATATGTATTTCGTTATTATGTTTATTTTGCATTTCACTACGTTCTTTACTATGCTGCACAGCTAATTGATTTTTCATCATACGCATATTTTCAATTTCTCTATTTGCACTTACTTGTAAATCATTGTATTTTTTCTGTTCCATATTTTTTAAATTATTTTGTTGTTCTTTATGCTCTATCACCGTAGCTGCAATTTCATTTTTATACGTTTCAATCGCTTGTTTCTTTTCAAATTCTACTTGCTGACTCTCTGATTCTAACTGTTTATTTTTATAAAACAGCACAAATACTACAGCTAATAATATTAAAACCGCACCTATTAGCACATAATTCATATTTTTACCCCTTTATTTCATTTTCGATTATTTTTTATAAATATATCTATTATAGTATACTATGGTTTCGATATAGACTTTGTAAAAGTTGTATATTTTTAATAAAAGGCACCTCTGACGGGGCACCTTTTATTTTCACTCTATTGTACACCATACTGAATATAACTTGGATCATAGTATATCCATTGATTTGTCCCTAAGCAAAGCCATCCATCTTGCTTACTCCATACTCGATACGATTCACCATGATGTAACTGTCTTATAACATTTCCATTTAATGATGGAGCATCACGCAAATTTACATTATCACCAGTAATAGTTGCCACATAATGTTTATACTGAATATAACTCGGATCATTATATACCCACTGATTTGTCCCTAAACAAAGCCATCCATCTTGTTCTCCCCAAACTTCATATGTTTCGCCACGATTCAATTGGCGAATTACACTAGACTGCAAAGATGGTCCACTTCTCAAATTCACATTATCTCCATTAATTATAGCAACCCCGTACACTGGAGTTGCATTATTAGGCGGGGAAACATTACCTCCACCACTTGCTCCATTCCCTTTTAAAGCTTCTAATGAAACTGCAGCTGATACATCACAAGTTCCTACGCCTGAAATTTGTCCAGAATCTGTGTACTGCCACGCTGTCCACGTTGTCCATCCACCAGCATCAGCAGGCGGTGTACTCGAGTATTTAGCAATCCAAAGCGGTATATCACTTAATCCGCTAATTCCGAACTCATTAATATACCAAACTCCTGTATATAACATTACATCTTTTCCAGTAGCCTGTTTCACATAATTTATGAAGCTTCTTGCCCAATTCGATATAGCGTTACCAGTTAAATTACTGTTACTCGGATCTATTGGTGATTCTAAATCCAGAACTGGCATTAAGTCTGTCTGGTTATTTTGTAATATACTCACAAAATATTTTGCCTCTGAAATTGCATCATTTTGTTCTGGGCGTGCAAAATGGTATGCACCAATTAATACATTCGCATTTCGTGCTGCTTGTACATTCTTAGTAAAAGTAGGATCAATGTAGTTTACACCTTCTGTCGCTTTTGCATACGCTGCTGGAATTCCAGATGCCTTCACTGCATTCCAATCAATATTCCCTTCCCAATGAGACACATCAATAAACGTAACATTTGAACTTGATCTGTTTTGCATATAAAATCTCCTATCATTTTTTTACTTCGTATACATACAATATGTACAAGTTTCATAAGAGGACACGACATTTATGCTATAGAAACAAAGAGTAAACATATTTTGTATACAAAATAAAAAAGACCTTGTATTACAAGGCCTTTTGCAAACTCACTTTATTTTGTAGCAAATACATATTATAATACAAACCTTGCTCACTTAATAATTCTTGATGTGTCCCTCTCTCTACTATCTCTCCATCATGCATCACAAAAATTTGATCCGCATCTTGAATTGTAGATAACCTATGCGCAATGGCTATCGTCGTTCTACCTTTTCGCATTTGTTGCAACGCTGTTTGAATAGCCTCTTCTGTTTCTGTATCGATATTAGCTGTTGCTTCATCTAATACTAATACTTTCGGATTCGTTGCTATCGTTCTAGCAAAAGCAATTAATTGTCGTTGACCGCTTGAAAATGCTGCACCTCTTTCTACTACTTCTGTTTCATACTGTTTTGGTAACTTTTCAATAAACGTATTCGCTTGCACAAATCGAGCAGCTTCTTTTACTTCTTCATCCGTAATTTCTTCATTATACATACGAATATTTTGCTTTACATTTCCAGCAAATAAAAATGCATCTTGCAATACGAGTCCTATTTTCTTTCTAATTTCTCGTTCTTCAAATTTTTCTAAATCTACACCGTCTATTACAATATTTCCTGACTTAATATTATAAAATCGCATTAACAAATTCATAATCGTACTTTTTCCGCTACCAGTATGCCCAACAAAAGCAACCGTTTGCCCTTGTTTCACGTGAAATGATACATTTTTTAAAACGTCACGCTTTCCATCATATGAAAAAGTAACATTTTTAAATTCAATATCTCCATCCACGATTTGAGGATTCTCATTACCTTTTTGAACCGGTGCTAAATCTTTCTCGTCCATTAAATGAAATACACGTGATGACGAAACAAGTGCCTGTTGGAAGAAGGACAATTTCATCATCATCTCATTTACAGGTTGGAAGAAACGATGTATATAGTTAACAAAAGCATATAAAACTCCTACTTCAACAGGGCTCTTTAAAGCATCAATCCCAAATAAACCTAGTACTAACGCAATAGCTACAATATGTACTAAATCCGTAGCTGGTCGTAAAAGTAATGCGTCTAACTTCAAAGTACGTCGCCCTGCACTATAATGTTTATTATTCACTTCTTCAAACTCTTTTCTCATACGTTTTTCTTGTCTGAACACTTGAACAATATTCATTCCTTGTATGGACTCGTTCAACTTTGCATTTAACACGCTTAGTTGATTACGTACTTCTAAATAAAAAGCTGCACTTTTCCGGCGATATAATACCATAATCGCAAACATTATCGGAATTAATACGAGAGAAAATAGCGCTAATTTTACATCTAATAAAAACATCGCTACTAAAATACCTACTAAAAAGACTACATTTTTTACAAATGTTGATAATACACTGACATAAAAATCTTTAATCGCTTCCGTATCATTTGTTATACGCGATACAAGTGTACCAATCGGCGTACGATCAAAGAAACTTAATGACAGCTTTTGAACATGTTCATATACTTCAACTCGCATATCTTGAACAATCTTAAAAGCAATGTTCTGAAAGTACAATAGATTTAAATACGTAAATAGTACTTTTAATAAATGAGCAACTATGTAAATTACAAATAAAGTAACAAGCGCTGATCGTTCAAAATCCCGCGGTACTAGGTGTTCATCGAGGAATTGTTTAATTAAAAAAGGACCCATCATTTCCGTTACTGTCGCACCAACTAAAAAGATAAATGCTAAAGATAGTAACCCTTTATATGGCTTCATATAGGAAAGCAATCTACTTAAATCACTTCGCTTCTTCTCTACCATCATACGCCTCCTTTCTCGACTAAAGCTTCTAATTGCTGGCTTTCATACATTTCCTTATACCAGCCGTTTTCCTTCATTAATTCCTCATGTGTACCTCTTTGTACAATTCTACCTTCATCAACAACAAGAATAAGATTGGCATGCTGAATTGCACTTAATCGGTGTGCAGTAATAATCGTCGTTTTCCCTGCTCTCTCCCTCTTTAAGGCACTTAAAATCGTCTCTTCTGTTTTTGCATCTACCGCTGATAAACAATCATCCAAAATTAAAATTTCAGCATTTGTTAATAAAGCACGAGCAATAGAGATTCGCTGTTTTTGACCACCAGATAACGAAACACCTCTTTCCCCTACTACTGTTTCATATCCTTCTGAAAATTGGAGGATGTCATTATGAATACAAGCAATCTCTGCTGCTTGGGTAATTTCATTATATGTAGCATCCGCCTTTCCAAAGGCAATATTCTCGCCAATACTTGCTGAAAATAAAAAATGATCTTGCGGCACGTATGAAATGGCAGAACGGACACCATGAAGTGTTATATCTCGAATATCTCGCTCCCCAATTTTTAATTCACCATTAAAATGATCATACTCACGGATTAAACATTTTAATAAAGTCGTTTTCCCTGCGCCTGTACGTCCTACAACTCCTAGCGTTTCGCCCTTCTTCAAATCAAAGTGAATATCGTTTAAATGTAACAATTCATTTTTCTTATACGAAAATGAATCAACGGCAAACGAAACATTACCGCTCGCTATTGTATGTACAGCATTTTCGCTATTTACTACATCTGATTTTTGTGAAAGAATTTTTTCTACACGGTCATATGAAGCACGCCCACGCTCCATAATATTGAATAACCATCCAAACGCTAACATTGGCCAAACGAGGGTACCTAAATATGTCGTAAATGTAACGAGATCACCTACTGTTAATTCACCTCTTACAACTAATACCGATCCGTAACATACTGCGATTAAAAAAGAAAATCCAACGATAAGAGAGATTGTCGGATCAAATAACGAATCAATACGTGCAACTAACACATTTTTATGTACAACATCTTCTGATTTTCTTCGAAACGCCTGTAAATCTTCTTTCTCTTGTCCAAGCGAGCGAATCACTTTCATTCCACTCATACTCTCTTGCACTTTATCATTGATTTCCGAAAACGATTGCTGTGCTTTATGAAACCTTTTATGTAATAAAGTTCCATAATAATTTGTCGAAATAGCTACAATCGGCATTGGAATTAAACTTAATAATGTTAACTTCCAACTAATTGTAAAACCCATCGCTACGAGTACACATCCTCCGACAGCTAATGAGTCAACAAGCGTCAAAACACCTGCTCCAGCAGTTTGCTGGATCGCTTGAATATCATTGGTCGCATGTGCCATTAAATCACCTGTCCGATTTGACTGATAGAAAGATGGACTCATCTTTGTAAAATGTTCATACAAATTTTTTCGTAATTGGCGAGCTAATTTTAATGAAGACCCGAAAATCATAATACGCCATATGTAACGTAATATGTACATCGTAATACCTACAATTACTAATAGTACAACCCATTTTAGTAACTTATCGGTCGTCAATGTTCCATCATTAATTTCATCTACAACGATTCCAATTACTTTTGGTGCTACAAGTTCTAAAAGTGCAACGCCAAACAATAAAATAATTCCAGTTATGTACGCTCGTTTTTCTTGTTTAAAAAACCACGCTAAATTCATAAACACTTTCATTTTTTTCCTCCTCCCTTAAAATGAGCGATGTTTTCAGTTTACCAAAAATACAGAATTTTTAAAAGTTTTAAAAACTATAACTAACAAAAAGAAAGACACTCTTAGCGAGTGTCTTTTAGCGCTTATTTCATTTGTTGCTTGTTCATTGCGCTCATCATTTGATTGATTTTCTTTTGGGAAGGTTTTTGTCCCATTTGCATCATCATCATTTTTAACATTTGTTCGTTAATTGGTGGATTTTTTTGTAAGTAATTCATCATGTATTTGCGGGCAATGAAAAATCCTAACGCCACGCCTGCTACTAGTGCTACTACGCCCACTAGAATACCTAACCAAATTGGCATATATTTTCCTCCTTCATGTTGTCTACCTTACAGTGTACTAAAACCTTTTCAATAAGACAAGATACAATTCGACATTTTTTACACATATGTTCGTACTTGTTTTAGAGGATTCAGCCATCCGTACTTTGTATTTTCATAATCCATAGCTAAAAATGTTAATTCACACTTTCTTAACACCTCAAAGAACGTCGTTTCCATAGAGACATTTCCAGAGGTATTCATACGAATATAGTGCGGTTTCACCATTATTTCGCCGTACTCCGCTCCCGTATAAATTGTATGTGTATGATGTGTTCTATCATATTTACCAAGAACGCGCAAAGCTTGTTCTAATTTATGATGAATTTTCATTACTTGCAATGGCATCGTTATATACATCATTTGCTTATATAACACTTTTTTCTCCGAAAGGGACCCAGATTCTGAAAATCGAGCAAATAAATCAAAAAACAAATATTCACGACCAAAATAAGCTTTCGCAATATCCTCTTGAATTAAATACAATTCATACGTTTTCATTTTTCCACTCCCAATCTGGACAACCTTTTCTCTTCATTATATATAAGAAAATTTGCAATGATTGTCTGACTGCGGAGAGATAAAAAACTTTTTCTGTCGAAAAAACTCATTTACATAGAAAAACCTCTCCATGCCGGAGAGATTTTTCTGAAATCATTAAAGCATTTCTTTTACTTTACGAACAACGTTCTCTACAGTAAATCCATACTCTTCCATAATCTTCTCACCAGGAGCAGAAGCACCGAATGTATCGATACCTAACACATCTCCTTCAAGACCTACGTAACGGTGCCATCCGAATGTAGCACCCATTTCGATTGCGAAACGTTTTGTTACTGCTTTTGGTAATACAGATTCTTTGTACTCTGCAGTTTGAGCTTCGAAGCGATCCATAGATGGCATGCTGACAACAGCTGCGTCAACGCCGTCTACTGCTAATGCTTTTTGAGCTTCAACAGCTAGGCTTACTTCAGATCCAGTTGCAAGTAAGATTACGTCAGCCGTTTCTTTCTTGCTTGCAGAAACTACATATGCACCTTTTGCTACTTTTTCATACGTATCATCTTTTGCACCTTCTAATGTTGGAAGGTCTTGACGAGTTAATACTAAAGCAGTTGGTTTGTTTGTAGATTCTAAAGCTAGTCTCCAAGCTGCAACAGATTCGTTACCATCAGCAGGACGGATAACAGAAACGTTTGGCATTGCACGAAGCGCTGCTAATTGCTCGATTGGTTCATGTGTTGGACCATCTTCACCAACAGCGATACTGTCATGTGTGAATACATACGTTACTGGCAATTGCATTAATGCTGCAAGGCGAATTGCTGGACGTAAGTAATCAGAGAATACGAAGAACGTACCACCGTAAGTTTTTAAACCACCATGTAGTGCAATACCGTTCATTGCTGCACCCATTGCGAACTCACGTACACCGTACCAAATGTTTTTACCGCTGTAATCATCTCTTGTAAAGTCTTTTTCGTTATTCATGTATGTTTTGTTAGAACCAGCAAGGTCAGCAGATCCACCGAAGAATGATGGTACAGACTCTGCAATTGCATTAATTACAGCACCAGAAGAATTACGAGTTGCTGCTTTTGATCCTAATTCATAAGTTGGTAAGTTTTGCTCCCAACCTTCTGGAAGTTGACCGTTCATTGCTGCTTGGAATTCGTTTGCTAATTCTGGGTATGCTTGTGCATATTCACCTAGCATCGTGTTCCACTCAGCTTGCGCAGTTTCACCAACATCTTGTACTGTTTTACGGAAGTTGTCATATACTTCTTCTGCTACGTGGAAGTCTTGCTCAGCAGTCCAAGCATATGCTTCTTTCGTTAATTTTGTTTCTTCTACACCAAGTGGAGAACCATGTGAAGCTGATTTTCCTGATTTGTTTGGAGAACCGAAACCAATTGTCGTTCTTACTTCAATTAGCGTTGGGCGTTTTTCGTCAGCTTTCGCTTCTTCAATTGCTTTCGCGATTGCTTCAATATCGTTTCCATCCTCAACACGGATTACTTGCCATCCGTATGCTTTGTAACGATCTTCTACACTTTCAGAGAATGAACGATTTAAATCGCCATCTAATGAAATATCGTTTGAATCGTAAAGCACAACAAGACGACCTAATTGTAAATGAGCAGCTAATGAAGATGCTTCAGCAGAAACGCCCTCCATTAAATCTCCATCACCACAAATAGCGTATGTATAATGATCTACTACATTATACGCATCACGGTTATATTTAGCAGCTAAATGTCTTTCAGCCATTGCCATACCTACAGCAGTTGCAATACCTTGTCCAAGTGGACCAGTCGTTGCATCTACACCAGCTGTATGACCGTACTCAGGATGTCCTGGAGTTTTGCTTCCCCATTGACGGAAGTTCTTTAAGTCATCCATTGTTACATCATAACCAGATAGGTGAAGTAGGCTGTATAATAACATTGAACCATGACCTGCAGATAATACGAAACGATCACGGTTAAACCACGTTGGGTTATTTGGATTGTGTTTCATAAATTGAGTCCATAATGTATAAGCCATTGGTGCTGCACCCATTGGCATTCCTGGGTGACCAGAGTTTGCTTTTTCAATCGCATCGATGGATAATGTGCGAATCGTGTTGATAGAAAGTTGTTCGATTGAATGTGACATGCTATTCTTCCCTTCGCTTATATTAGTAAACGTTTTATACATTTATATGATAGCTTCCCACGCAAGATTATACAACATGTATCGACAAATATGTTGATATTTTTTTGATTTTTTATAAAAAAATCAATGTTTCCGGGAATGTATGGGCATTCAATATGACATACTTTTTCATTATTTTTATTTTAAAAAGAAAGGGAATTATCTGTATATTTATACAAATTTCTTCTATACTTACTTTTTTAAATACGTTTTTAAAAACATAAAAAAGCATCTAACTTCGATGCTTTTCAAATAAGTTAAACAATCCGTTTCCGAATCGAGCTTGAAATCAAATCAATTATAATTACCATTAAAATAATACCTAATAAAATAATACCAACACGAGACCAATTCCGTGAACTCAGCGCAAAAATTAAAGGTGTACCAATCCCTCCTGCTCCGATAACTCCTAAAATCGCAGCGGATCGTACATTAATTTCAAATCTGTATAACGTATACGATAGAAAATCTGGTAACACTTGCGGTAACACCGCATACCAAAGTATTTGAAAACGATTTGCTCCTGTTGCTAGTAACGCTTCCGTCGGTCCTTTATCTATGTTTTCAATTCCTTCTGAATATAGTTTTCCTAACATTCCAATAGAATGCAATCCTAAGGCTAATACTCCTGCAAAAGAGCCTGGACCAACAGCTTTTATAAATAAAAGAGCCATAACTAATTCAGGAAATGTACGAACAAAACTAAGTACAAATTTCCCAAATCCTGAAGTTAATTTTCCACTACTCATATTCGTTGCCGCCCAAAAAGCAAACGGAACAGATAAAAATGCAGAAATAAATGTACCTAATATCGCAATTGCCAACGTATCAATTAATCCATGTAATAAATCTTCACCATCTGGCAAAGATACATACGACCAGTCTGGAGTCAATATCCCTGTCATAATTGCTTTTGTAATTTCTCCCGCCGTTTCCTTTATTCCCTCTAGCGGTACTCCTGAAAAAGCCCATATATAAACAAATGTAAGTGCTATAAAAATAAACGAGCGATACACACTCGGTTTCTTCGGTTTTGGTACGATTATCGTCGTTTTACTCATTATAATTTCTCCCGCAACAATGTACTTACATAATCAATTACCAATACAACAACAAGAGTATAGATGATAATAGATGCAGTTTGTTGATATTGTAAAAACCCAAGTGTACGATCATAATATAGTCCAATACCACCTGCTCCTACTAAACCTAGGACAGCCGCTGCCCGTACATTCACCTCAAATGTATATAGTACATAGGAAACAAAGTGTGCTTTTACTTGTGGAATGACTCCATAAACAATCCATTGCACCTTATTAGCCCCTACAGCTGTCATCGCTTCTAGTGGGCCAGGGTCAATTGATTCAATTGATTCATACAACAATTTCGCCACGAGCCCAATTGAGAAAAAAGTAAGAGCTAAAATACCCGGAAGTGGTCCTATTCCAAAAATAGCTACGAAAATTGCCGCTAATAATAAATCTGGTATCGTTCGAATAAAATTTAAAATCAATCGAGCTGGACTGTATAAAAATGTACTAGTAAACACATTACTTGCCGCAAACAGTGCAAGTGGAATAGCTAAAATCGCTCCTAAAGTCGTCCCAATAATCGCCATACGTATTGTATCTAACATTGCTGTTGTAATAACTTGAAAATAACTCCAATCTGGCGGCACCATTTCTTTTAACAAATCCATTATATTAGGAAAACCAACTACTAGCTTTGAAAATGATGCGTCGACCTGTATACTACTTCCCCACAACAGTAAAATGAATAGAATAAACGTTAACATATGTTTTAACTTACTCGGCGGCTTCGGTATCGACTTCGAATATATCGTCACATCATTCATTTAGCTGCCACCTCTAACAATTCACTTTTCTGTGCTACGTCACCATAAATTTCAGCAAACTTTTCATCCGTTGCTGCTTCTACTAAACCATCAAAAACAATTTCGCCTGCATGTAATCCAATAATACGCGTCGCATATTGCCTAGCTAAAGCAATAGAATGTAAGTTTACAATTGTTGTAATTCCAAAATCTTCATTAATTTTCTTTAAATCATCTAATACTTGCTTTGTTGTTAGCGGATCTAACGACGCAACAGGTTCATCTGCCAATATGATTTTTGCTTCTTGCGCCAATGCTCTAGCTATCGATACACGTTGTTGTTGTCCTCCTGATAATTCATCAGCACGTGCATATGCTTTTTCTAAAATATTCACTCTTTTTAACGCTTGAAATGCGAGCTCCACATCCTCTTTCGGAAACAAACCTAACGTTGTACGCAATGTCGAATGATATCCAACACGGCCAGCTAATACATTCTTCAATACTGTTGATCGCTTTACAAGGTTAAAACTTTGAAAGATCATACCAATATCCCGGCGCATACGTCGTAAATCTTTTCCTTTTGCAGCAGTAATAGACTCACATTCAATCATGATTTCGCCTTCTGTAATCTCATGAAGACGATTTACCGATTTTAGAAGTGTAGACTTTCCAGCTCCGGACAGCCCTACCATTATAACAAACTCACCTTTTTGAATTTTCAAGTTTATATTATTCAATCCTTTTGTACCATTTGGATACACTTTGGAGACATTTCGAAATTCTATCACACATCTTACCTACCTTCTATGTATTCAAAACGGCAAACTAACTGAAAACATTCCCTTTCAGCTAGCTGCCATTTCCATATGTATTATTGCGTTTTTACTTTCTTCCCATATTCACGAACGATGTCAAATTTACTATCATCAGATTTAACATATCCTTCATGTGAATATACTTCTTTAATGATTTTGTGACCTTCCTCATTTTTTCCAATTTCAATGAAAGCATCCTGTAATTTCTTGCTCCACTCTTCATCTAAATCAGAACGTACCGAAATCGTATCGTTTGGAATTTTCTCCGTAAATTTCACTATTTTCGTTTGCTCGAATATATTCGGATAATCTTTTTTTACAATATTACGAGCATCTTGGAATACAACAGCTGCATCTACGTCACCATTTAAAAGAGCAATAAGCGACTGATCGTGACCTTTTAATGTAACAGGTTTCACATCTTTTAACGGATCAATTCCCTCTTTTAATAGAACAGCTGCAGGCCATACATACCCTGCTGATGATGTTACGTCTTGATAACCAATCTTTTTACCTTTTAAATCTTTTACACTATTTATATTAGAGTCTTTTTTAACAACAAACTCAGATTTATAATAATCTACTAAATCTTTTGTAGGAGCTCCTGTTTCATCCTCTACTCCAAAACGTTGTGCTTGTAAAATTACATTTGCAGCCTTCTTTTCATGTGCTAATACGTACGCTGTTGGCGGTAAAAATCCTACATCTACTTGTTTAGATGCCATCGCTTCTACAATTGTATTGTAGTTCGTTGAAATACTAACTTTTACTGGAATATTTAACTTATCACTTAATAGCTTCTCAAGCGGTTTTGCCTTCGCCTCTAACGTATCTGCATTTTGAGAAGGAACAAATTGAACATTTAAAGTCTTCGGTACATACCCTTTTTTCGTATCTTCATTTTTACTTGCACTTGATTCCTTCGTTCCACAGCCACTTAATAATCCCGCTGCTAGTACAACTGTTGTGCTCATTGCAAAAACTTTTTTCAACATATTAATGCCTCCATTTTTCATTGTTATAAAATAACCTTTCATAAACATGAAGAAATATATCACATATTTTTACAAATAATTGATTATTTACAGAATCTTTACACATTCTATACACTCACATTAAAATTCTCTTCACATATTTGATATGATGAATTGGAAGATAACAATAGAAAAGGTGAGTCATATTGGAACAAAATCAAACTGTAACTTTAAACATCTTATTAACAAGCGATATACATGGCACTGTTTATCCTATTCACTACCAAGATAACTCCCCAGCAGAACTTGGTTTAGCTAAAATTTCTACTCTTATAAAAAAAGAACGTTCCCAAAATACAAACGTTCTTTTAATTGATAATGGCGACTTTATTCAAGGAACACCATTTACTTATCATTATGTTACATACGAAAAAAACAAAAAAAACCCAATGTCCTTATTAGCAAATTACTTACAGTATGACGCTGCAATTATCGGCAATCATGAGTTTAATTACGGGATGGGTATATTAAATAACGCTGTGACTACTGCGAACTTCCCGTACCTATCAGCAAACATTTTAGATAAAAACATAAAGAAACCTTATTTCGGAAAACCTTATATAATCAAACAGATTGAATCCAATATAAAAATTGCTATTTTAGGGGTGACAACGCACTACATTACCAATTGGGAACAACCCCATCACATTAGAGACTTACAATTTGAAGATGCATTAGAAACAACGAAAAAGTGGGTTTCTTACATTCGCAAACATGAGAAACCAGATTTACTAGTCGTAGCGTATCACGGGGGAGTTGAACGAGATTTACAAACCGGGGTACCGACTGAAGTTTTAACAGGAGAAAACCAAGGATATGCAATGTGCCATGAAATTGACGACATAGATATTTTATTAACAGGCCACCAACACCGGGAAATTGCTCACACAATGGCTAACGGTGTAACAATTTTACAGACCGGATGTAATGGAAACTCAGTTGGAAAAGTAAAAATAACATTCGAAAAAACAAAACATAAATGGGTTAAAAAAGAGAGTTCTTCTGAATTATTATCTGTACAAGGAGTTGAGGCTGACCAAGATGTACTTTCATTGGTAGCCGATTACGAAGAGAAAACACAAAAGTGGCTTGATCAACCTATTGGAATCATTCAGGGGGATATGCAAATTTCAGATGCTATGCAAACTCGTTTGCATGATCATCCTTTTATCGAATTCATAAATAAAATACAGATGGATATAGCTAATGTATCAATTTCTTGTACAAGTTTGTTCCATAATACATCTCCAGGTTTCCCGGAACATGTAACAATGCGTGACATCGTTTCTAATTATATTTATCCAAACACATTAAAAGTAATTAGAATAACTGGAGCGGATATAAAAAATGCTCTTGAACTCTCTGCTTCTTATTTCACATTAAAAACAGATGGATCCATCACCGTAAGTCCTACCTACATAGAACCAAAGCCACAACATTATAATTATGATATGTGGGAAGGGATTTCATACGTATTAAACATTTCAAAACCAATTGGTGAAAGAGTAGAATCTTTACAGCATAACAGTGCTCCTCTTAATATGAATGAAGAATATGACGTTGTAATGAATAATTATCGTGCAAGTGGCGGGGGAAATTTCTTTATGTTTCAAAACAAACCGGTAGTAAAAGATATACCCACAGATATGTCTGAACTTATCGCTAATTATATATTGGAACATAAAACGATAGAAGCAACAGTTAATAACAACTGGAAAGTTATTAAATAACGATTTTTACATATAAAAAAGATGGGCTTCGCCCATCTTTTAATTTAATTTTGCATTATCTTGCTTTTTTAAAGCTTTTAATTTCGTCGGTGTAACATCTGTACCTTCTTCGTTAACAACTTTAATACCTTTAAGTTCGTTTAACATATTTTGACGAAATCCTTTTAAATATTGTTCACGTAGCGATTGACGCTCACGTTGCTCTTCTTCAGTTAAACCTTCAGCTTTTGCTTTTTTCGCTAAGAAGTTAATGCGTTCAACGAGTTCGTGATTAATCATCTCGAATCCCCCTTCTAATCAAAACTGATTATTATCATACAATAGTTACTCTTCTTTATCAAGCAATTGCTTCGTATACTCTACATATCTACGATGTACAGTCGCCTTTGAAACATTATGACCAAATCCACGTAATGTTGCTGCAATTTCTTCAAACGTGAGTTCACTTTTTCGCAAACGTACAATTTCCTCAATTGGCACTTCTTTTTTCTCTCTTCCTACACTTAAATGACGATTTTTTAAATTTTTTTCTGGACGATAACCTTTTTCTACTGCACGTTGCATACCTCGTTTAATTTTCAAATTATGAATCTTTCTTTGATATTCTTCAACAATACCAATAATATCTAATACCATTGAATCAGAATCCGACAATTGTAATTCACCATTATGTGTATGCGTATATACTTTTATGCCTTCTTTATGTAAACAATGCATTAACGCGATCTTCGCATTTCCTCTACCAAGACGCGTTTCATCTTGTATAAGTAACACATCAATTTGTTCGTCTCGAATTGTATCCAACACCTCTAATATACCGTCACGTTCAATTGTATATCCACTAGCCTGCTCTTCAATCACCTTAGTAACATTCATTTGATAGCGCTCAGCTAAATGCAATAATTCATCTTTTTGACGTAATAATGATGTTTCTTGCGCTTCTTTCGTTGTACTCACACGTGCATAAATAATTGCATTCATTTTGAACCCCTCTTTCTCCCTATTATTTCCCTATAGTGTAACATAAATCCGCCATTTGTTCGAACTTATGTTTGTAGAATGTTTTTTCACATGTTATACTTATTAATAAGAAAAATGAAAGAAAACGAGGTGTTAGAAAACATGGAAAAGTTAACGAAACGCCAGCAAGACATTCTCGACTTTATTAAGCTAAAAGTACAAGAAAAAGGATATCCACCTTCCGTACGTGAAATTGGTCAAGCAGTCGGCCTCGCTTCTAGTTCTACAGTGCACGGACATTTATCACGATTAGAAGAAAAAGGATACATTCGACGCGATCCAACAAAACCACGTGCCATTGAAATTTTAGGTGAAGACCGAATGGATACGGAAACACAATCTGTTATTCAAGTTCCAATTGTCGGAAAAGTCACTGCTGGGTTACCAATTACAGCGGTCGAAAGCGTAGAAGAACATTTCCCACTTCCAGCTAGTATTGTTGCTGGAGCAGACCAAGTGTTCATGTTACGTATTTCTGGAGATAGTATGATTGAAGCTGGTATTTTCGATGGAGATTTAGTTGTTGTTCGCCAACAGCAGTCTGCATATAATGGTGAAATTGTAGTCGCTTTAACAGAGGATAACGAAGCAACAGTTAAACGTTTCTATAAAGAAAAAGACCATTTCCGTCTACAACCAGAAAACTCTTCATTAGAACCTATCATTTTAAAACAAGTGTCAGTTATCGGGAAAGTAATTGGCGTATATCGTGATTTACATTAAAAATAACAAAAAGAAGATAATTACCGTATATAAATAAGGTAATTATCTTCTTTTTGTATTTTGATAGATTTCCATGCATTCTATTTCTTATTAACGAGTTTCAATCGTCACATCTCCCGCAGCCGTTTTACCGCTAATCTTTTTACTGCCATTTCCAATTGTTACATTTTTATTTTCTTCATTAAAAATTGTTACATCTCCAGCAGCACTTTGCCCAGTAATTACCGCATCTTGTGGTTTTTCCGATAAAGTAATATCTATATCTCCCGCAGTTGAACTGGCTTCTAGATTATACTTAGAATCATGATCTTGAATATTTATTTCCCCACTTGTTGTTTTTGCGGTCACTTTCCCTAATACCTTCTTAAAGTTCACCTCACCAGCTTTTGTCGATCCCTCCACATTCTTAGCCGTTACTTGTTTCAACTCTACTTCTCCAGCAAGTGTTCTAACACTTACGCTATCACTTTTCACATCACTCATTTCGATTTGTCCAGCAGATGAATTTACTTTTACATCTTGGTAAGAGCGTTCGGGCACAAGGAGAGTCAATTTAGACGTTTGAAACCTAAAATCGTAAAAAGAAAAATCAAATGAAGCACCTTTTTCTCTTTCCCCAATAATTTTTAATGTGTCACCATCTTCTGCGATACGAATCTCTTGTTTACGTACATCTCCCGATTGCTTTACATAAAAAGAAGAGTCAGGAGATTTTTGGACAATAATATCCCCGGCATCTAACTTAACTTCTATATTTTTTAATGTTTCGTTTTTAATTACATTTTCTTTATCGCCTTTTTCAGCAGTTTGTACTGCTTTTTCATATGTTTGGGAAATTCCTATTACTCCAATAATGATACAAGCGATAGCGATTAAAAATAGTTTTTTCATCATTTACTCTCCTTTTATCATTTTGAAGTTCCATATTACATATCGTACACACAATCTCTTAAACCACTTTGTACTATAAAAAGCGATAATACATAACAATAAACCTACCCCAACAAACGTTATACTAACGAAAAGATCCAACCATATAAAAGTACCCATAAATACTTTTCCAATAACGAAAAATGGTGTTACTACACTAGCAATACCACCGATCCAAAAAGAAAATATAAAAGCAATAATTGCGACTAACGGGCCTAACACAATAATAAAATTAAACAAACTAAGTCCAATCGCTGCCATAACAGCTCTTGTCACATTTGAAGTCGATGGATTTTTTTTCATTTCATCGAAGCGATACATCGCAAGTAATTCTTTCGCGATTACTTTCGGAGAACCAAGGCCCTGTATTATTTCCGATTCAGTTTTCCCCTCTTCTAGTCCAA
This sequence comes from Bacillus sp. LH1, assembly GCF_057924895.1. NCBI lineage: Bacteria > Bacillati > Bacillota > Bacilli > Caryophanales > Bacillaceae > Bacillus > Bacillus sp. LH1. The sequence continues at coordinate 3,598,811 of NZ_CM175007.1, forward strand.
ACTGAAAGTGCTCTTCATAATCCAATAAAATATCTTGCCTCTCTTCCTCTGGTAACTTTCTAAGATAACTTGATAATTCTTTAAGAAACCCTTCTTTACTCATCCCATTCCACCCCTTCAATAATTTCTTGTACCCCTTTCGCAAAATCACGCCATTCTGTTACTAACAAATGAAATTGCGTCTCCCCTTGCTCTGTTAATTGATAATATTTACGAGGTGGCCCTTCCGTAGATTCCTTTAAATACGTTTGAAAATACCCTTCTTTCGTCAAACGACGTAATAAAGGGTATACTGACCCTTCCGATATTAAAAATTTATTAGAAATTTGCTGAACAAGTTCATAACCGTAACTATCTTTACGTTTTACAAGTGCTAATACACAAAGTTCAAGCACACCTTTTTTAAACTGAACGTTCAAGTGCCATCCTCCTTTCCTATCTTAGTACTGTTCAATACACGGTACCTGTTTTATCCATAATATACCACTTAGTATTGTTTATCGCAAGGTACTAAACTATATTTATTCCCTAAATTTAGAAAATTAACTAACGAAATCCTGAATAAGACTATGTTATAACTAAGCAGCATTCAAAGTTTCATTTCATTTACATTAATATTAGACTTCATTCACTCTTTCCTCTTGAAAAATCCACCACAAACTTATTCACTATAGCTAATGAGAAAAAGCCCCAATACTTATCGGTATTAGGGCTTTTTCTCATTAGCTATATATGAATCGAATTCCTATTTGAGAACCTGCATATGCGACAAATACTTTAATACCATATTTTATTTCTCATCATCGTTCCCCAAGATTTTTCGCTTAACATCTGATAAATCCTTCGACAACGAACTAAATGCTTTTGCTTGTTCTTCAATGACCTGTTGATTTTTTTCAATAACTTTTTGATATTGTTCTTCGCGCTGTTCATTCTTTTTTTGCGTAGTAAACAGCATCCATACAAATAAAGCTGCGAATGCTCCTTGTTGAATCATTGAATTGAAGATTTGTTCTTCCATCGTTCTCATCTCCTTTTCAAAAATTAAAGAGAATCATACGAGTAATCCTACTCTCATATCCTTATCTCACATTAAAATGTTCTTCTTTTACCCATGTGTTTTGCCCAATATCGATATAACCATCTTTTCTTGCAAAAATCCCATATGGATAAGATCCATCCACATTTCCTTTATAATTTCCATTTGGACCATCATATGTGTTAATGCCATAACCTGCGGGATATTTTGAGTAAGCATGGAACCACTCTACTTCAAAGTGTTCTTCTTTCGCCCACGCTTCCCAACCTAGACATAACATATTTTCATTCCCGCCATACCAAGCAGCATCTATAATTAAATATGGCATTTTTGTATTAATGACATGACCTGTGAACCAAGCACCTTTTCCAGGACCACTATATAAATTGATGCCCCATCCTTCTGGGTATTTAGACGTTGCAATTCCCAGTCCTTTTGGTTGTAGTGGTTTATTATTATCTTCATTAAATGCTTTGTTTATCTTCTCAATGAATTGATCCACTCTTCCTTCATCGAGCATTCGATGTGGGCAATGCTTTCCACTCCACGATTTATGTGTACGTACATTACTAATCGGTATATTGAATTGTTTCATTAACTGAGCAATAACAATTGCTGCATTATCCTCCGCCTTGTAATATCTATCCCCACCGCTTAGAGAATAGCAAATTTCCACTCCGATAGATTTACGATTACCATTTCCGTTACCATCACCTGCATGCCAAGCATTACGATCAAACGGAATACCTTGTACTGCTTCTTTGTCATCTACTGCAACATGAAACGACACTGAATTATTATTCCCAATCATATACGATATCTCATTTTCTGCTGATGCATCATTGTACGTATTATGTACTGTGATGAATTCTGGTGTCATTGTATTGGGACACTTTATACCATATTTACTTGGATCCACTAATTTTTTTCTAATTTCCATTACTGATTATCTCCTTTTTTATTTTTTATCATTTAAAATTCCACTGAATTATTAAGTACATCTAGAAACTAAATCCTCAGACAGGCCATATTCTATATAATGGGTTATGGTCCTCACATTCAAAAAAAAAGAAAAAGAGCAACTTTTTACATCAGTTGCTCTTTCAAAAATCGCACTCTATATTCCGCCCAGCATTTTACAGATATTACTCTAATCTCAAGAGGTATGATAACAAGTTTTTTCATCCTACTTAATACATGCTGATTTAAAGATATTATCTTACATTAAAATGCTCTTCTTTTACCCATGTGTTTTGTCCAATATCAATGTAACCATCTTTTCTCGCAAAAACACCATATGGATAAGATCCATCCACATTTCCTTTATAATTTCCATTTGGACCATCATATGTGTTAATACCATAACCTGCTGGATATTTTGAGTAAGCATGGAACCACTGCACTTCAAAGTGTTCTTCTTTTGCCCAGGCTTCCCAACCTAAGCAAAGCATATTTTCATTCCCGCCATACCAAGCAGCATCTATAATTAAATATGGCATTTTTGTATTAATGACATGACCTGTAAACCAAGCATCTTTTCCAGGACCACTATATAAATTAATGCCCCATCCTTCTGGGTATTTAGACGTTGCAATTCCCAGCCCTTTTGGTTGTAGCGGTTTATCAGAAGGGTCAGTTGTACCACCACCGTCTCCTTTTCCTAAGTAGTCTAATGGATTCACAGCATTACTCTTATTGATGTTCCAAGACCCTTTATGCAATTCAAAATGCAAGTGTTGACCACTAGAATCCCCTGTGTTCCCCATAACCCCAATAGTTTGTCCTTGTGTAACATAATCACCTTCTTTTACTGTTCGAGAACCGCTACGCATATGGGCATATACTGTTTCCCATGTAACCCCATCAATAGTGTGCACAATCATAATACATTCACCATAACTGGATGAAATATAAGAACGACTAACTCGTCCGCTAGCTGCTGCATAAATTGGATGATAGCCCGATTCAGCAAGATCTATCCCATGATGATCTGGTCTGCTCCCCCGAAATCCACTTGTTACTCTCGTTGTATCTGTTGGATAAATAAATTTTGCCATAATAATCTTCCTTTCTATTCATACGTAATATAAAAAGGCACTTAAAAAAGCACCCTTTTACATTTTTTCTATATATTAAAATTTATAATTTTAAATCAAATAATAAAAAACTTTGTTATTACCTTACATTAAAATGCTCTTCTTTTACCCATGTGTTTTGTCCAATATCAATGTAACCATCTTTTCTCGCAAAAACACCATATGGATAAGATCCATCCACATTTCCTTTATAATTTCCATTTGGACCATCATATGTGTTAATACCATAACCTGCTGGATATTTTGAGTAAGCGTGGAACCACTGCACTTCAAAGTGTTCTTCTTTTGCCCAGGCTTCCCAACCTAAGCAAAGCATATTTTCATTCCCGCCATACCAAGCAGCATCTATAATTAAATATGGCATTTTTGTATTAATGACATGACCTGTAAACCAAGCATCTTTTCCAGGACCACTATATAAATTAATGCCCCATCCTTCTGGGTATTTAGACGTTGCAATTCCCAGTCCTTTTGGTTGTAACGGCTTATTGTCACCGCCACCAGTTCCTCCATCAAAATCTACATATTGTTTAACAATTTCAGAGTAGAAGAAATTCCCCCCGTTTTTATATCGATAACCACCATTGTAGGCAACAGCGATAGGGTTACTATATTTCACCATAGCACCGGTCGTATTTCCAAGTGATGGCGCAACAACCGTTTTAGAATACAGATCTGCCACCGGTAATGAATGCTGTTTATTGTTAGATGCTAACCAGCGAAGGTAAGCTCGTCCAAAATTATATGATTGAACAATGGCACTTAAATCTGTAATTCCATTTTTCTTCGCATCATCAAAAGCACCCTTTAAATGCTTCACTCCGTAATAAATTGAATCTTTCGGGTTTTTAATTGTATTCATTGCCCACCCTTGTGATTCACTGGATTGCATAATATCAGGTGTCGTTTCAGAATTCCCTCCACTTTCCACCATAATAATTCCAAGCACGTAAGGAACTAACTCAGGTACACCTTGTGCAGAACATTCGCTTTCTACCATTGATTGCCAACGTAACACCTGTTGTGGCAAATTCTTTGTTTTGACTGAAGCAGCTAATAAACTCATCATTAAACATCTCCTTATTTTTCTATTATTTTCGCCTGTAAAACTACTACTTTACTAAATATAACTAGAAGCTAAAGACCTATTAATCCATCAAATCACTTCATATTACTCACCTTCTTTCACATCAAAAAGAGCAACCATAAAAATAGTTGCCCTTTCGTCGAAATCTTATATTACTACTATAAATCACTTTTTCAATACTTTCTGTACACTGCATGTATCCTACAAAAAGGTAACACTAAAATCCATCTAAAAACTTGACAATCTTCCTTATTTCAGCATGTTTTCGGCGTATATAGCCTGTACTATAATGTAATTCAAACGCAATTTGCTCTAAAGTCATTCCATCAACATATTTCATTTTAAGTATTTGATGATCCAGTCCTGTAAACTTATTAATCAAAAGCTTTAAATCATACTCCTCATTCATTTTATGAGCTAATTCATATTCAATTGCTTCAATCCGCCCTTCTACCTTAGCCCCTTCCGATTCAGCGGTTAATCGTACATTTTGCAAATCACCGCTAATCCAACGCTTCAATTCGGCTTTTGATTTATCTAAGTTGTATTCTAAATAAGCAATTTCTTCTTCTAACTTCTTATAATCTTTGAGCCATTCGAACACTTACTGATTCACCCACTTCCGTTCTTTTTACAAAGTCTCTTAATACTAATTTAATAGCATGAATATGCTTATTAGCCTTTTCAATCTTTATTGCTTGTAAATCATCTAGCATTTTTTCTTATGACCTATATTTATTTAACACTTCTTGTAATCTCTCACGCTCTTCATCAGTAGACTGCACGGTTTTTCTTTCCTCTTCTAGATTTGTTGATTCATCATCTTTATATAACCAATCGGGTACAATCTCTTTTCTATTTGAATACTTCCTACCTGTCCCGTTATATTTCTTTTTCTTGCTCATTTCGAAACGTCTATCTAGTATAGCCACATCAACTAATGTTTTAACTTCTTGCTCCTTCCAATTCCTCAATATAGCCTTAATGTAGTTCCATCTTGGCGCATTCTCATCAACAGCTTTATTAATTGCATGCTGAATTAACTCCCCACTAAACAAATTACAAAAGCTCCCCAACTCTGCAATTGCAATTTCACTTAACGGAATGCCCATCCCCTTAATAAAGTTACAACTTACTTTAACCCTCTCATTGATGAATACACGAGATTCTAATTTATCCATATCATCATAATCATTATTATTTCGTTTATTAGTATTTAGTCTATTAGTATTTAGTAGTTTCTGATTTTCCTCATATGGCTTTACCACATCTTGGTTTTCCATTTGTGGCATGTCCCTTTGTGGCGTTTCGTAAATTTCCGTATCCCACCTTGTAATTTTTTTCGTATTCCCATCACGAACAGGATAACGTTTTACATAACCTAATTCTTTTAATTCCTTAAAACCTGTACGGAGCGAATCTTCTCCATCCTTAGCATGTCGAGCTAATTCACTAATATGAAAAGTCCAATCATCTGGTAATGTAAGCGCATAGGCTAAGATTCCTTTCGCTTTCCATGACAACCTTTCATCTTTTAAACCAGTATTATTTATAACGGAATAATTACTATCTTTTTTCACTCGAATAATCCCCATACTAGCCACCTCATAAATTCTCAAAAACGGTATTCAATGTTATACTTATCTAGAGATATTTTTTCTTATAGAATCCGCTGCAACGGATTCTTTTCTTATGCATTCATTCAAAACAATCATGCTATCCATATCTATTTTCTTCTAAACCTCTCTTATTCCTCAAGTTCAACATCCACTTGAATTTCGATATTCATTGGAATTTCTTGTGTTATACGAATCACATTTTGACTCATTCCTTTTTGAATAAGCTTTCTAACCTGCTCTTTTGCATCTTCTTTTGTTTTAAATTCACTGACAGTTGGTAACCCTGCTAAACTGCTAGTAATTACTAAAATCTTTCTTTGCATGTTCTTTCCTCCTACTGAATGTCTGCCATATTTATTTGTGAGTTTTTAACTGTAATTTCTTCATTTAAAACAGTTGGAATTGAATATTCTTCATTAATCATTTGTATTGCTCTATCCAAATGATTACGTTTAATAGCTTTATAACTATTCACACCAAATTCCCGATGTAACTGACTATAAATATCTCTATATAACTTCCTTCTAAGGCCGATATCCTGATAAGAATTTGAATTTTTACCTCCCAATAACATAACACCTAAGCTTTTTACAGCCCTTGTTATCTCTTCACACTCGATAGCATAAAGCGGCGTATTTTCTCGCAAACCCTTCACCTCAGACTTTATCTCTTGTATCTGCTGAGTATGTCCTTCTAACGCAGCAAATGTTAACTTTAAAACCCCCATTGGGTCCTTTGGCACATTTTGTTGATTTTGTATATATTGCTTCATTCGTTTGAACTCTTTCATAAATTTAATTTTCATTCCAACCGCTTCTCTACTGGTATATCCCATAACAAGTAACGTGAATGCTTCTTCTGTTAAATCATATTTAGGGATTCGCCTATTCTTTGAATTAAAATAAGTGGACTCGTGAAAATTTTCTCCTCCAAACTCTTCACCTACATATACAATTTGTTTTCGAACTTCCTTCAAAACGTCGAAGTGATTTTTTTTGAATATCTTCGCAATTACCAAACTATCCGTTACTACTTTGCCATTAACTTCAAATACTAATGAACTATGTACTGATGAGTCAATTAATTGCCCCATCCTCATCTCCTCCTCACTACTAATTTTGGACTATCTTTATTGCATTGAGATAATTTCGCACTACGCATAATTCTTTACTTTCTTTTTACAAATTAACTAGTTATCAGAATTTAAATTAAATACTTTGATATGAACCCTCTTATTAAATCATCATTCAATAATTCGATTATAGGGTTACATTTTAAGTAAATTTCCTCCGATTTCAATTCGCTTCATTTTCTTCAAATTCAAAAAGATATTCCAAACTATGTTCTGGAAAAAAAGTTTTCTTAATTTCAAAAGCTTCATCATAATAAAAACGAAATTTACCATTTATTTTGTCGCTCACTGTTGCGTGGCGAAGTTTCAGATGCGAAGAAATTTGTGTAATCATAATTCTTTTTCTCGCCATCTCTGCACGCAAATTCGGATACATTTACTCACCACCTGTTCTTTTGTACGATATTGCGTTCATTTCCATTTAAATATAAACTCAATTTCGTATTTAGTCAACAAAAAAACGTATTTAAATACTCAATTTCGTATGATTTTCTATTTACTAACAATTTTAGTTAGGTTATGATATATACAGAAATACGCAATATCGTATACATTTTAATAAGAAAGATGGTGAAAGTAATGAAAAAAGCAGAGGTTGTAACACGCTTAATAAAAGAAGCTGGCTATAGTAAAAGAGCCTTCGCCGAAAAAATAGGTCTCCCCCCCACAACACTGCAATCCATGTTATCAAGAGGGATTGGTAAAGCATCTGTTGATAATGTCATAAAAGTTTGTAAGGGATTAGGAATCACTACTGATGATTTAGAAAGACTCGCAACTCAAGAGGACAATACTGTTAAAGAAGAAGTTTCTATTTATGAAACCATCCAAAACGATCAATCAAACATTATTTACATTCCTATCATTGGTTCTGTAGCAGCCGGTACACCCATACTCGCTGAAGAAAATATCGAAGGCTATTTACCCATGCTAAGTACATTTTTAAACAAGCGTAAAAAGTATTTTTATCTTACTGTAAAAGGCACTAGCATGAATCTCGAATTCCCTGATGGTTCTTATGTTTTAGTAGAGGAAACTCCTTATGTTGAAAACGGACAAATTGCTGTTGTAAAAGTCAATGGTTATGATGCTACCGTGAAAAAGATTTCAAAATCCGGAAGCATCATTACTTTAATACCATTGAGTAATGACCCTATCCACGAACCAAAAACTTACGACCTTTCAGCTGAAGATGTAAAAATAATTGGTCGCGTTGTACAGGCAGTAAAGAATTATTAAGTTTTAGCACAAGTGATTAAAAAAGATAAAATCAATTCTTTTGAAAAGATTTTCTTAGTAACATGATTCAAAACAACCAAAAACAATCCATTATCTAGTAGTTAACATATCCAATAACTTCACTAAAAAAGCCCTGATACCGTAGTATCAAGGCTTTTTCATTTCACAAATTATATAAAACTTACATTTATCTGATAATGTTTTTCTATGATATCACTACTTGTTATTAATTATTGGCTTTTATGTGGCTGTTTTTCATTTTGCAACCACATAAAATTGTAATAATAGGGAATTAAAAAACCCTTGATACGAGTTGTATCAAGGGTTCAAGCCTCTTAGTAAAGAGACATATATTGATCGCGTTCCCATTGGTGAACTTGTGTTCTAAAAATATCCCACTCAATCTCTTTCGCTTCGATGAAGTGCTCAAGTAAGTGTTCTCCTAGTGCACCGCATACTACTTCATTAGATTGTAATGTAACTAATGCTTGCGCTAATGTTGCTGGTAAGTCAACGATACCTGCTTCTTCGCGCTCTTCTTTTGTCATTACATAGATGTTACGATCTACTGCTGCTGGTGGAGTTAATTTGTTTTTAATTCCATCAAGACCTGCAGCTAATAATGTAGCCATTACTAAATATGGGTTTGCAGCTGGGTCAACACTACGTACTTCTACGCGTGTACTAATACCACGAGATGCAGGGATACGTACTAACGGGCTACGGTTTTGTGCAGACCATGCTACGTAACAAGGTGCTTCATATCCAGGTACTAGACGTTTGTATGAGTTTACAGTTGGGTTTGCTATCGCTGTAAATGCTGGTGCATGTTTTAAAATACCTGCGATGAAGTGACGAGCATCATCACTTAATTGTAAGTCACCGTTTGCATCAAAGAATACGTTCTCACCATTTTTAAATAATGATAAGTTACAGTGCATACCTGAACCGTTCACACCGTATAGTGGTTTTGGCATAAACGTTGCGTGTAAACCATGTTTACGAGCAATTGTTTTTACAACAAGTTTGAATGTTTGAATGTCATCACATGAGCGAATTGCATTTGCATATTTAAAGTCAATTTCGTGCTGTCCTGGAGCAACCTCATGGTGAGATGCTTCAATTTCAAATCCCATTTCTTCAAGTTCAAGAACGATATCACGACGACAGTTTTCCCCTAGATCCATCGGCGCAAGGTCGAAGTATCCACCGTTATCGTTTAGTTCTAATGTTGGATTTCCTTTTTCATCCACCTTAAATAGGAAGAATTCTGGCTCTGGTCCAAGATTGAAGTCTGAAAATCCTAAAGCTTCCATTTCTTTTAACACACGTTTTAAGTTGTTACGTGGGTCTCCATCAAATGGAGTGCCATCTGCATTGTAAATATCACAGATTAGTCGAGCTACTTTACCTTTTTCAGCTGTCCAAGGGAAAATTACCCAAGTGTCTAAATCAGGATATAAATACATATCAGACTCTTCAATACGTACGAAACCTTCAATCGAAGATCCATCAAACATCATTTTGTTATCAAGAGCTTTCGTTAATTGTCTCACTGGAATCTCTACGTTTTTAATTACCCCTAAAAGGTCCGTAAATTGTAAACGGATATACTTTACATTCTCTTCTTTCGCCAAACGGAAAATATCTTCTTTTGTGTATCTAGACATTATAAATTCCTCCTTAGTCCCTCTAATCGCCTTCAGAATCAGTTATCTTTAGTGAAAAAATCTTGAAATGTCACCTTGTCGCAATGAAGTTCGATTGAATCTACCTGTATGTTGTAGTTCATCTCGAAGTATTTTGCGAAGCTCAGTTTTTGAAATTTCTTTCGTTTCTTCTTTTACTTTCACTGCTTCTGTTTGATTTTCTTTCATTAGTAACACTTGTTTAATACCAGCCATATTCAGGCCTTGATCTAACAAATCTTTAATTTCTAACAACTTATCTACATCGTTAAATGAAAACAATCTACGATTCCCCTTTGTACGGGTTGGAGAAACAAGATTATGCTCTTCATAGTAGCGAATTTGACGTGCAGACAATTGTGTTAAATCCATAACAATACCAATTGGAAACAGCGGGGCAGAACGTCTATCTTCTTTCATTTTTCAGTTCCTCCTTCGCCTTAACTGCTTCTCATTTTATAACATGTTATGTTTAGTGTCAATAGATGTTAGCTTTTCTTACATGATTTTTTTATAATTTTTTTCATTCTTTTTTCTAATCGCATAAATCGTTACTTTTATACGAAAAAAGCTGCCGATATCGACAGCTCCCCTTTAAGAAATTGTTAATAAATTCTTTTCAATCAATTCATCAATTGCAGAACAAATCGCAATTTTAACATGCGAATACGTTAATCCACCTTGCACATATGCAACATACGGTGGTCTAATCGGACCATCAGCAGACAATTCAATACTTGCACCTTGAATAAATGTTCCCGCCGCCATAATTACATCATCTTCATAACCTGGCATATAGTTTGCATACGGAGTAAAATGCGAATTAATTGGAGATGCATATTGAATCGCTTGGCAGAAGGCAATCATACGGTCTTTATCATCAAATTGAACAGATTGAATTAAGTCTGTTCTTGGCGCATTCCACGCTGGTGACGTGTTCATTCCTAACTTTTCTAAAAACGCAGCTGTAAAAATTGCACCTTTCAGCGCTTGTCCTGCAACATGTGGCGCTAAGAAGAACCCTTGATACATTTCTTGCAGACTGTATAAAGACGCTCCAGCTTCCGCACCAATTCCCGGAGACGTTAAACGATATGCACACGCTTCAACATACTGTTCTTTCCCGACAATATAACCACCAGTTTTAACAATTCCGCCGCCCGGGTTTTTAATAAGCGAACCCGCCATTAAATCTGCACCAACATGACATGGCTCTTGCTCTTCAATAAACTCACCATAACAGTTATCTACAAACACAACAACATCAGGTTTAATTTCTTTAACAAACGCGATCATCTCTTTAATTTGAGAAATAGTAAACGATGGACGAGTAGCATAACCTTTCGAACGCTGAATACCGATCATTTTCGTATTACTATGAATCGCTGCTGCAACAGCTTCAAAATCAACAAGCCCACCTTCAGTTAGCGGAACTGCATTGTAACCAATATTATATTCTTTAAATGAACCTACACCTTTCCCACGCACGCCAACGATTTCCTCTAACGTATCATACGGTTTTCCAGTGATGTACAACAACTCATCTCCTGGACGTAAAATACCGAATAACGCTGTAGAAATAGCGTGAGTACCTGAAATAATTTGCGGACGAACAAGTCCAGCTTCCGCTCCAAACACATCAGCATACACTTTTTCTAACGTATCACGGCCAATATCATCATAACCATAACCTGTCGTCGGGATAAAATGCGAGTCACTAATTTTATGTTTACGAAAACTTTCTAATACACGAAACTGATTACTTTCAATTACTTCATCCGCACGTTTATGTACTTCTGTAATCTGACTCTCTACTTCTTTTACGATTGGAGCAATTTTTTCTCCATTTTTCAAACGATCAAACATTTTTATTTTCTCCTTCTTCCACTAAAAATCTCTTTAATTGCACATTAAGCGATGAATGAGTAAAAATATACCCTGCACAATCATATACAAATTTATCTTCCAGAAACTCCATCTTTGCTAATAGCGTTTCCGTCTTTAAAAGCGTTAATAACTTACCTTCACTCGGAGGGATTTCTACTCGATAACGATCCATTTCTTTCTTCATTTTCATTTCTATCGCTTCTTTTATACGCAATACATCACTTTCTTCAAAAGCACTAGTCATTAAGAAATCACTTTTCGGAAACGGAATAAAGTTTTGATGTAATTCATCTTTTTTATTATATAACGTAATAATAGGAATATGATTAATTTCAAGTTCTGATAATAATCGTTTTACTGTTTTTTCATGCCCTATGTAGTTAGGATCCGCAGAATCAACTACATGTAAAATGACATCTGCTTCCCCCGCTTCTTCCAGTGTCGAACGAAAAGCAGCGATTAATGAAGTGGGTAAATCTTGTATAAAACCAACAGTATCGGTTAGTAATACTGTATAACCAGAAGGTAACGGCATCTTCCTCGTCGTTGGGTCTAATGTTGCAAACAGAAGGTTTTCTTCAAACGTATCAGCTTCCGTTAATCTATTAAACAGTGTCGATTTCCCTGCATTTGTATACCCTATTAACGAAACTTGAAATACTTTATTATCTTTTCTTCTCTCACGATATCTTTTTCGATGTTCCACAACAACTGCAAGTTGTTTCTTTATTTCATCAATACGGGATCGAATATGACGACGATCCGTCTCTAATTTCGTCTCACCCGGTCCTCTCGTTCCAATACCACCACCAAGACGCGATAAGGACAATCCTTGCCCCATAAGACGCGGCATTGTATATTGCAACTGAGCTAATTCTACTTGAAGCTTACCTTCCCTCGACTTCGCACGTTGCGCAAAAATATCCAGTATTAGTTGCGTTCGATCAATTACTCTCGCATCTAATACTGAGGATAAATTCCGAATTTGACTCGGCGTTAATTCATTATTAAATACAATAACATCCGGCTCTAATTCTTCAGTTAACATTGTAAGCTCTTCTAATTTCCCTTTACCTATGTAAGTTGCCGGATGAAACTTTGGTCGTTTTTGCGTTGTTGACACTAACAATTCTGCTCGTGCAGTCTTCGCTAGTGATGCAAGCTCTTTCATGGAATGCATAAATTTTTCATCATCATCTTGTGGCAATTGACAGCCTACTAATATGACTTTTTCTTTTTCTTCCATCAAATATGTTCACTCATCCTTTTCGAAATTTAAACCTTCTAATATAATAGCAGAGGAAGCACATTTCATCTAGTTAGCGGGGGAGAAAATTCATGGCATGGGAGATTTTTAGCATCATAGGCACAATCGCTTTCGCACTAAGCGGAGCCATTGTTGCAATGGAAGAGGATTATGATATTTTCGGGGTGTATATTTTAGGAATGGCAACCGCATTTGGGGGAGGTGCCCTTCGTAATTTATTAATCGGTTATCCGATTGTCGCGTTTTGGCAACAAGACATGTTATTCCAAATCGCACTTTTATCAATGACTATTATTTTTCTTTTTCCAAATAAGTTAATTAGACATTGGAAAAAGTGGGAAAATATCACTGACGCTATCGGCTTATCAGCATTTGCTGTACAAGGAGCATTATATGCCCAAAAATTAAATTTACCAATTAGCGCCACAATTGTAGCAGCTGTTTTAACTGGTATCGGCGGCGGTATCATTCGCGATCTTTTAGCCCGCAGAAAACCTCTCGTTCTTCGAGCTGAAGTATATGCCTTTTGGACAATTTTAGCAGGTTTCTTAATTGGCGCTCAAATTATTGTTAGCGATTGGGCTCTTTACATTTTATTCATTTTAATTGTTTGCTTCCGCATGGTTTCTATTCATTACAAATGGCATTTACCGCACAGACGTATCGAAACGAAAGAACGTTCAATGCATAAATAGCAATCTAACCTCTTTACATATCGTAAAGAGGTTTTTCTTTTCTAACGATTTTTTCTTTATATAATGTTTATACTAATTTTTAAAGTGAGGTGAATACACATGACAAACCACGTTAATAAAGGAGCTCAAAAAAGCTCAGTAAATCAATTCGGGCACGATCCTAATTCAGCACACGAAAAGAGCGCTAAAATGGAACACTTCCATAAAGCACACCAAGAAAAAGCAAAAAAAGAGTAAACGAACTTATACACAAAATCGACGCACAGTTTATGTACTGTGCGTCTCCTCTTCGAGCATCAAATCCATACTCGATATTCCAATTAAATCATTTTTATCATAGGCATCTTCTTGCAACAACCGCATCGCCTGTGTACGAATTGATTTTTCAACAATATTCCGTACATACCGCCCATTACTAAACGATGTAATTTGCGACGAATACTTTACAGCATGTAAATGATCCCTAAATTTCCATTCAGCCTCTTTCGATAACTGATATTCACGCTCTTCATACATTCTTTTCCCAATTTCCAACAACTGATTTACCGAGTAATCCGCAAATTCAATAATAAATGGAAAACGAGATTGCAGCCCTGGATTTAATGAAAGAAAGTGATTCATCTCTCTTGAATATCCAGCTAAAATCAATACAAAACCATGTTGTTTATCTTCCATATGTTTTACAAGCGTATCAATTGCTTCTTTTCCAAAGTCCTTCTCTCCTCCTCGAGCTAAAGAATACGCCTCATCAATAAACAAAATACCTCCCATTGCTTTTTTTATTAAGTCTCTTGTTTTTTGGGCTGTATGGCCGATGTACTCTCCTACAAGATCAGCACGTTCAGCTTCAACCAAGTGGCCTTTCGATAGAATATTCATCTCAAACAGCAATTTTCCTATCATTCTAGCAACTGTTGTCTTCCCTGTACCTGGATTCCCTTTAAACAGCATATGAAGTACTTGCTTCTCTGACTTCAATCCCTTCTCTTGTCTTTTTTTATTCACATAAATCCAAGCATATATTTCTTTTATTATCTTTTTTATATCATCCATCCCAACAAGCTTCCCCATCTCTTCTTCAATTCTCTGTAGCATTTCATGTTTAATTGTAGTTTCATTTGAAATTACCGTTTTATTTTCTGCGGCTGGCAAAGAAATTTTCTTTCGATGGTTTAACACAATATTAATTTGATTATTGTTCTTCTTTCGCATCGATTGTTCCATACAATCACCTCATTTTATCCACTCACCAAATATTATTATTCCTGTCCCCCTTGTAAATGCCTATTTTCAGAAAAGTTTGCTATAATATAAGAAATAATTAAGGTGGTGGGACTATGGAGACAACGGAATTCCATGATACAATACAAGCCTTTTCTATTTTTTTATTGAATAAAGGCCGAAAACCCTCAACTATTAAACGTTATGTTTATGACGTTGAAGACTTCGGACATTGGTTAGAAAAAAACAAAAAGCTCCCTTCCAGTAATATATGGGCTACACTTTGTACAAAAGACTACGAAGATTACTTTTCCGATTTAAAAACGAATCGACATTACTCAGAAAAAACGATGCATCGTGTATTTATTGTACTAAATAGAATGTATCATTTTCTAAACATTCCTAATCCATTGAAAAATATGGAGATATCTATTCAACCAGACCGTACACTTCGTAACGAAGATTTCATTTCACCTGATGAAGAAAAAAGGTTAAAGTATATAGTCACTTCATTAGAAGGACTTTCAGAAAAACAACTTCCTGTGCGCCCCTTATTAATGGATCGCAATATTGCTATTTTAAATCTATTGATTGACTACGGTTTATCCTTACAGGAACTTACAGCATTAACAATGCATCACGTTCACTTTGAAACTAACACATTATCAATCCCAGCAACCGCAGGTGTAGAAAGAACAATTACATTAGCAAAAGAAGACAAAAAACAACTATATAATTATTACAAAAGCATCCCGGAACCAGTTCGTCCCAAATACCATAGTGATGATCCATTATTTGTCGCATTCGATTTTAACCGTGGAACATACAGATGGGTATATGAAAATGATGCACCAAAGGCATTAACGGAAATTGCTATACAAAAAATGATTCGCCTCGAAGTGGCTAGAGCCAATTTACGTAAAGGAATTTCAGGACAACATTTTCGTAACACCTATATTTTAAACTTAATAAAAAAAGAAACTCCTGAATCAGAAATTATAAAACTCGCTGGATTCAAATCAAAAATTTCATTAAAGCGATATTATCAATACGCAGAAAATAGAAAAAACGCCTTATTGTAAGGCGTTTTTTCTATTTTTTCTTTAAACAAACGATTTTACTATGACCATTTAACTAATTTCTGCATCTACTATGATGAGTTTCGTTCACATTTTCGTGAGAAAGGAGAGATTTAATGTCTCGTTATAACGACAATCAAAACAAATTCTCCAAACCATGCTTTCCAAGTAGCGCCGGACGAATCCCAAATACTCCATCAATCCCAATTACTAAAGCTCAACTTAGAACATTTCGTGCGATTATTATTGATTTAACAAAAATAATCCCAAAACTTTTCGCAAATCCATCTCCCCAAAATATTGAAGATCTAATCGATACATTGAACCTACTGAGTAAATTTATTTGTTCACTAGACGCTACTTCCTCCCTGAAAGCACAAGGGTTAGCTATTATTAAAAACTTAATAACTATATTAAGAAATCCAACCTTTGTAGCAAGCGCTGTATTTATTGAGCTTCAAAATCTCATTAACTATTTACTATACATTACAAAATTATTCCGAATTGACCCTTGCACACTTCAAGAGCTCCTTAAATTAATAGCAGCATTACAAACTGCTCTAGTTAATTCTGCTTCGTTTATTCAAGGGCCTACCGGACCTACTGGACCAGCAGGCGCTACTGGTGCCACTGGACCTCGAGGTAACACTGGTGCCACTGGACCTCAAGGACCTCAAGGTAATACAGGCGCTACCGGTAATACAGGCGCTCAAGGACCTGCTGGTGCTACCGGCGCTACTGGACCTCAGGGACCTCAAGGTAACACTGGCGCTACCGGCAATACAGGTGCTCAAGGACCTGCTGGTGCTACCGGCGCTACTGGACCTCAGGGACCTCAAGGTAACACTGGCGCTACCGGCAATACAGGTGCTCAAGGACCTGCCGGTGCTACGGGTGCTACTGGACCTCAAGGGCCTCAAGGTAACACAGGTGCTACCGGCAATACAGGCGCTCAAGGACCTGCTGGTGCTACGGGTGCTACTGGACCTCAAGGGCCTCAAGGTAACACTGGCGCTACCGGCAATACAGGCGCTCAAGGACCTGCTGGTGCTACGGGTGCTACTGGACCTCAGGGGCCTCAAGGTAACACTGGCGCTACCGGCAATACAGGCGCTCAAGGACCTGCTGGTGCTACTGGTGCCACTGGCGCTACTGGACCTCAAGGTGTTCAAGGTAACACAGGTGCTACCGGCGCTACCGGTGCCACTGGCGCTACGGGTATAGGAGTTACCGGACCTACCGGACCTTCTGGCGGGCCTCCTGGACCTACTGGACCTCAAGGTAACACGGGTGCTACGGGTGCTACTGGACCTCAAGGTGTTCAAGGTAACACGGGCGCTACTGGTGCTACCGGTGCCACTGGACCTCAAGGTGTTCAAGGTAACACGGGTGCTACTGGCGCTACCGGTGCCACTGGACCTCAAGGTGTTCAAGGTAACACAGGTGCTACCGGCGCTACTGGACCTCAAGGTGTTCAAGGTAACACAGGTGCTACCGGCGCTACCGGTGCCACTGGCTCTACTGGACCTCAAGGTGTTCAAGGTAACACAGGTGCTACTGGTGCCACTGGCGCTACTGGACCTCAAGGTGTTCAAGGTAACACAGGTGCTACCGGTGCCACTGGACCTCAAGGTAACACGGGTGCTACTGGCGCTACCGGTGCCACTGGACCTCAAGGTGTTCAAGGTAACACGGGTGCTACTGGCGCTACCGGTGCCACTGGACCTCAAGGTGTTCAAGGTAACACAGGTGCTACCGGCGCTACTGGACCTCAAGGTGTTCAAGGTAACACAGGTGCTACCGGCGCTACTGGACCTCAAGGTGTTCAAGGTAACACAGGTGCTACCGGCGCTACTGGACCTCAAGGTGTTCAAGGTAACACAGGTGCTACCGGCGCTACTGGACCTCAAGGTGTTCAAGGTAACACAGGTGCTACTGGTGCTACTGGACCTCAAGGTGCTCAAGGTAACACAGGTGCTACTGGCGCTACTGGACCTCAAGGTGTTCAAGGTAACACAGGTGCTACCGGCGCTACTGGACCTCAAGGTGTTCAAGGTAACACAGGTGCTACCGGCGCTACTGGACCTCAAGGTGTTCAAGGTAACACAGGTGCTACTGGTGCCACTGGACCTCAAGGTGTTCAAGGTAACACAGGTGCTACTGGCGCTACTGGACCTCAAGGTGCTCAAGGTAACACAGGTGCTACTGGTGCCACTGGCGCTACTGGACCTCAAGGTGCTCAAGGTAACACAGGTGCTACTGGTGCCACTGGCGCTACTGGACCTCAAGGTGCTCAAGGTAACACAGGTGCTACTGGTGCCACTGGTGCCACTGGCGCTACTGGTGCCACTGGACCTCAAGGCGTTCAAGGTAACACAGGTGCTACTGGTGCCACTGGACCTCAAGGTGTTCAAGGTAACACAGGTGCTACTGGCGCTACTGGACCTCAAGGTGTTCAAGGTAACACAGGTGCTACTGGTGCCACTGGCGCTACTGGACCTCAAGGTGTTCAAGGTAACACAGGTGCTACTGGTGCTACTGGACCTCAAGGCGTTCAAGGTAACACAGGTGCTACTGGTGCCACTGGACCTCAAGGTGTTCAAGGTAACACAGGTGCTACTGGTGCCACTGGCGCTACTGGACCTCAAGGTGTTCAAGGTAACACAGGTGCTACCGGTGCCACTGGACCTCAAGGTGTTCAAGGTAACACAGGTGCTACTGGTGCCACTGGCGCTACTGGACCTCAAGGCGTTCAAGGTAACACGGGTGCTACCGGTGCCACTGGACCTCAAGGTGTTCAAGGTAACACAGGTGCTACTGGTGCTACTGGTGCCACTGGACCTCAAGGCGTTCAAGGTAACACGGGTGCTACTGGTGCTACTGGTGCCACTGGACCTCAAGGTGTTCAAGGTAACACAGGTGCTACCGGTGCCACTGGACCTCAAGGTGTTCAAGGTAACACAGGTGCTACTGGTGTCACTGGCGCTACTGGACCTCAAGGCGTTCAAGGTAACACGGGTGCTACCGGTGCCACTGGACCTCAAGGTGTTCAAGGTAACACAGGTGCTACTGGTGCCACTGGCGCTACTGGACCTCAAGGCGTTCAAGGTAACACGGGTGCTACCGGACCTCAAGGCATTCAAGGACCAACGGGTGCTACCGGCGCTACTGGTATAGGAGTTACTGGACCTACTGGACCTTCTGGTGGACCTACCGGACCTACTGGGCCTACTGGACCTAGCTTCCCTATAGCAACAATTGTTGTAACAAACAATATTCAGCAAACAGTACTGCAATTTAATAACTTTATTTTTAGTACTGCAATTAACGTAAACAATATTATCTTCAACGGCACAGATACAGTTACTGTTATTAACGGTGGTATTTATGTAATTAGCGTATCCATTTCTACAACTGCGCCAGGATGCGCTCCACTCGGAGTAGGAATTTCAATTAATGGAGCAGTCGCAACTGATAATTTCTCTTCAAATTTAATAGGCGACTCACTTTCATTTACTACAATCGAAACATTAGCAGCTGGTGCAAGAATTTCTGTTCAATCTACTCTTAATGAGATTACGATCCCTGCGACAGGAAATACTAACATCCGCCTTACTGTATTTAGAATCGCTTAAATTTCATGATATATTGTTTATGACAAATAAAAAAAGAGCGAGGAAACTCGCTCTTTTTTTGTTATGTACAATAATTCATTACTATTCTAATTCAATTGAAACATTTTTTTGTGGTACAAATGTGGAGATTGCATGTTTATAAATAAGCTGCTGCTTACCTTCTGTTTCCAGCAGGACTGTAAAATTATCAAATCCTTTAATTAGTCCACGAAGCTGGAAACCATTTAATAAGTACAGCGTAACAAACGTATTTTCTTTACGGAGTTGATTTAAAAACTGATCTTGAATATTGATTGATTGCTTCATGTCGAATCCTCCTCTTTTTCTCTACTTACTATTATTCGACTTTACTTGTAACTTTCCTTCTATGTATCGTAAAATTTCTGACGTTTTTTCACCGTCTGTAACATCAAACCACGTGACATCCATTTTATTACGGAACCACGTTAATTGACGTTTTGCATAACGACGCGAATTCGTCTTTAATTGTGACACCGCATCTTCTAAAGAGGCTCGATTCTCAAAATAATCATAGATTTCTTTATATCCAATCGCTTGAATAGATTGACAATCTCGTATCCCTCTATTATACAGCCCTTCTACTTCCTCTAATAGGCCTTGTTCCATCATCAAATCCACTCGTAAGTTAATGCGATCGTATAGCATTTCTCGATCCATTGTCAAGCCAATTAATGAAACATCATAGAGTAACTCTTTTTCTTGTTTCTCAATTTGTTCACTCATTTTTTCACCCGTCGTGTGGAAAATTTCTAACGCCCGAATGACACGTCGTACATTATTTGCATGAATACGCTCCGCACTTTCTGGATCTACTTCTTGCAATTTTTTATGTACATATTCCACACCGCGTTCTAAAGCTAACTTTTCCATTTGCTCTCGGTATATCACATCACCAGCATCATCTGTAAACTGATAATCGAATAAAACAGATTGTATATAAAGACCGGTCCCACCAACTATAATTGGTAATTTACCACGTTCTGTAATTTCTCGAATATGCTTGCGAACACGTTCTTGAAATTCCGCGACAGAAAATGAATCTTCCGGATTTTTTATATCGATCATATAATGTGGAATTCCGTCCATCTCTGCTTTTGTTACCTTTGCGGTTCCAATATCCATCGTTCGATAGATCTGCATGGAATCACCACTAATAATTTCACCGTTCAACGCTTTGGCAAGATCGATACTTAACTTCGTCTTTCCAACAGCAGTTGGTCCAATGATGACAGCAACTTTTTCACGTTGCACTTCTCCCATATCATTCAACTCTCTTTATGTAATATACTCCATCTATTGATTATACCCAATCTTACCAATTTTAACGGCATGATTGCAAGTTCTTTCATTTCGGTACATGAAATTATACAGAAAAAAGAACATAGTTTGTCCAATTCTGCATATACATGATAAAAATAGTTTCGAGAGGATGAGTTAACTATGAAACAATCCACCATCAATTTTTCATCTTTGACAAAAGACCTCATTTTAGCCACTTCTACAAAAGAACAAAATTGTTCACAAGAGGAATTATACTTCGCCCTAAATTGTTTACTACGGGCTTTTCATTCTACTCTCCATGAAACAACATTACATCCAGAAAATAAAAATACAGAATATATACAAACGCAATTTTGCAGTGCATATAAAATTATTACAGGTAAAACTATTTATCCATTTCAATAATCCATAAAAAGCGGCTGCTTACATAGTTTCAAGCAACCGCTTTTTATATTAATATCGATAACCTATTGTATAACTTTCACTTTTACAGATTTGCGCCCCCAGCTATTAGCACTACCATCTGAACCGACTAATACATCAATACGATTTCCTTTAATCGCACCACCGGTGTCTCCAGCAATCGCTTCTCCATATCCTTCTACCCATACTTTTGATCCAAGCGGAATTACTTTCGGATCAACAGCAATTACTTTCATATTTGGATTTGCTGTTAAATCATGCCCCATTGCAGTTAATACACGACCACCATACGAACCATTCTCACTCGGATCTGCTGTATATGCCGTCGCTTCTACTGTAATTTCACGACCACCAGTAGGCGCACTTGTTTCAGTAGATTTTGCAACTGGTTTTGCAGCCGGTTTTTCTTTTACCACAGGTTTACTTGATTCTACATTCTTAATAGAATCATTACTCTTAACAGACTCTTTATTCTTAACTACTGTATTATTTTTAACTGGCGTATTTGTTCTAGCTGGCGCTTCTTCTTGAGCTACAACCTCTTTCTTTTCGATTACAGGTGCTGTTCCTGTTAAAAATGGCACGTGAACATATCCAACTTTTCCATTGTAGTCGAATTGTAACCATTCATTTTGAACTTGATTCGTCGTTTCAATCACATCATTTTTATTAAGTTTACCTAAAATTTCAGAATCAGTATTCGCTCCAGCACGAACATTTAATACG
Organism: Bacillus sp. LH1; assembly: GCF_057924895.1. Lineage (NCBI taxonomy): Bacteria > Bacillati > Bacillota > Bacilli > Caryophanales > Bacillaceae > Bacillus > Bacillus sp. LH1. Next base: position 3,620,946 of record NZ_CM175007.1, read on the forward strand.
CCCGCCGTTACATAATATGTGCTCTTTGTAAAATCGGCACTTACAAACGCTTCCTTACCGTTCAACTTAATTTTTGTCCATCCATTTTCTGTATTTATAACATCTAGTGTATTCCCACTGAACACTTTACCTACAAGCTTTGACTCTACATTTGGGTTTTCTCTAACATTTAATACGTCTGTTGTTACAATTGTTTCCGCTTTAGCAGAACCCACAAAAATCCCAAGACCAAAAACTGCTGCTGTTGCTATACCTAATAATTTTTTCATGAATAGCCTCCATTTGCTTTGTTTTCGTATTTTCATTATAGCAACAGATTTTTAGAATTTTTAGAAATCACACAATTACAAAGCATTCGTAATATACGATTAACGAGTTGTAACATAAATTTCCATATTAATAAAATGCATTTCTAATACAATCTTCAGTGGTTTTCATATATTTTTCATATACGAGCACAAGAACTTTTTCCCAGAAAAAATTACAGTGTTACTTTTTTGTTACAAAAAATTCACAATTCGTTACATCTTTTACCAAAAAACATCAATATTCAATTGTTAACCTATTTTTTTGTAATAAAAAGAGAGCAGCTACTAAAAACTGCTCTCTTTTTATTTGTTATTGAACTTTCTTTTTCCAAACACCTAGCATAACAGCCGAGACAATTGTTCCAATTAATATAGAGAAAATATATAGTAACGGTTTATTTACTAACGCTATTACAAATAATCCACCATGCGGTGCCGGTAATGTAATTTGGAATAACATAGATAACGCACCTGCAATACTTGAACCAACAACACAACTTACGATTACTCGAACCGGATCTGCAGCTGCAAACGGAATCGCACCTTCTGTAATGAACGACGCTCCCATAATATAATTTGTTAAACCAGATTTACGTTCCGCTTCTGTAAACTTTGATTTAAAAAATGTAGTTGCGAATGCAATCGCAAGTGGTGGTACCATCCCACCAGCCATAACTGCTGAGTGCACTCCAAAATTCTGCGCTTCTATTGCAGCAATACCAAACGTAAATGCCGCTTTATTAATTGGCCCCCCCATATCAATTGCCATCATACCACCTAAAATAAGACCTAGTAATATAGCATTCGTACCGTTTAAACCATTTAACCACCCTGTCAACATTTCATTTAATGCTACTACAGGCGGAATTACTACTTTTTGCATTACAACTCCTGTAATCAATAATCCAAAGACTGGATATAACAATACAGGTTTAATTCCTTCTAATTGTACTGGTAGTCCTGAAAATAATCTTTTCAACCCTAAAACAACATATCCAGCTAAGAAACCAGCAATTAATCCACCTAAAAATCCAGCATTCGCATTCGCCGCTAAAAATCCACCTACAACACCAGGCATAAAACCAGGACGATCAGCAATAGAACTTGCAATAAATCCAGCTAAAATTGGTACAAGGAATAAAAACGCACCTGTTTTTCCTCCACCAATTGACATGAACAATTCAGCTAAAGGACCTTCCGCCTTTATACCACCAAACGAAAACGCTAGCGCTATTAAAATCCCGCCACCAACAACGAATGGAAGCATATTACTTACACCGCTCATTAAATGCTTATAAATTCCTAATCCTTTTTCTCCCTCAATACTTTCTGATTTCCCGTCCTCTTTTACACCTTTAAAGATTGGTGCATCTTGTTTGACAGCTCGCTTAAGCAGATTTTCCGTTTTTCGAATCCCATCAGCAACTGGCACTTGAATGACATGTTTACCAGCAAAACGATTCATTTCTACTTGTTTATCCGCCGCAACAATAATAGCTGTTGCACGTTCAATATCCTCTTTCGTTAAACCGTTTTTAATACCTGTTGATCCGTTTGTTTCAACTTTAATCGCTATTCCTAACTCTGTCGCTTTTGCTTTTAAGCTATCCGCTGCCATATATGTGTGAGCGATTCCAGTTGGACAAGCTGTAACAGCAAGTACGTACGGTTCATTTCCTTCTGGTTTTGCGACTTCAATCTCTTCTTCTTTTTCATTCTCTTTTTCATCAAATAGTTGAAGAAGCTCACTTTCATCCTTTGCTTCTAATAGTTGCTTGCGAAATCCTTCATCCATTAATAATGTCGATAAACGAGACAACGTTTCTAAATGAGTATTATTCGCTCCTTCACTTGCAGCAATCATAAAGAATAAGTGTGCTGGCTGTCCGTCAAGCGACTCATAATTGATACCGCTTACACTTCTACCAAAACAAATCGATGGTTGTTTAACAGCCTTTGTCTTCGCATGAGGTATTGCAATACCTTCCCCTATTCCAGTCGTACTTTGGGCCTCCCGCTTTAAAATAGCTTCTTTAAATTCCGTTTTACTATTTAAACGATTTGCCCCGTTTAATTTCTCAACTAATTCATCTATGACAGCTTCTTTATTTGAAGCTGTCAAATCCATAATGACTGTATCCCTTTTTAATAGTTCTGTAATTTTCATATGTTGCTTCCCCCTATCGCTTAGCTACAATTACTTGCGACAATAATTCTTCTACTTTTTCCTTCTTACATAAATCAGCTGAAAATGCTGTTGCACTCCCTGTTGCAACGCCGTATTGAAATGCCTTTTCAATATCTTTTGTCTGTTCATATTTGCCTACAAACCCTGCAACAAGAGAATCCCCGGCCCCAACTGAATTAATTACAACACCTTTTGGAACAGTCGCTTCATATATACCTTCTGCCGTAAATAATAAAGCTCCCTCTCCAGCCATCGATACGATAACGTGTTTTACACCTTGTTCAATTAATTTTCTTCCATAAGGTAAAACGTCCTCTACTGTTGAAAGCTCCACTCCAAACAACTCACCAAGTTCATGGTGGTTTGGCTTAATTAAAAATGGCTTATTTTTAATTACATGTTGCAGTGCACTTCCACTTGCATCTACTACTACACGAATACCTTTTTCAGCTCCAAACGCAGCAATTGATTCGTAAAAGGTACTTGGAATAGAAACTGGTACACTCCCAGCAAGTACAACACAATCTCCAGGTTGCATACTCTCAATTTTTTTCATTAACTGTTCGAACTGCTCTTTTGTTACAATAGGACCTTGGCCATTTAATTCTGTTTCTTCTTCCCCTTTTATTTTCACATTAATGCGAGTATCTTCATCTACTTGGACGAAGTTTGTTGTTACACCTTCCGTCTGTAATACCTCTTTAATAAATTGACCAGTAAATCCACCAGTAAATCCAAGTGCTATATTTTTAACACCTAAACGCTGAAGAACACGAGAAACATTAATTCCTTTTCCTCCAGGAAACTTCATATCTTTTTCCGCTCGATTTATTGTTCCTAAATCAAAGGAAGAAACTTGCACTACATAATCAATAGATGGGTTTAAAGTAACTGTATAGATCATTGTTTATCAGCCTCAATTACATTGGTTTGTTGTTTATATTTTTCTAAATCAATTTCTAAATGGTTTGTAATAATATTTGCATCTTCAACATTTGCAATTTTCGCAAACGCAACTTCTGAAAACTTACTTTCATCAATTAAGAAATATCCTTCGTTTGCTAATGTTAATGCCATTTGTTTTAAGAGCGCTTCTTCTGGATCTGGCGTTGTAAAGCCAAGCTGTTCATGTACACCATTTGCACCTAAAAAACATTTATCAAAACGATACTTCTGCATACTTTCCTGTGCCATAGCACCGATTAAAGCTTTCGTCCTACTCTTCATCATTCCGCCTAGTAAATACGCACGAATATTATTTTCAACTAAAGCTTCAATATGCATAAGTCCATTCGTAACGACAGTAACATCTTTATTTATTAAAAATGGAATCATTTCAAATGTTGTACTTCCTGCATCTAAATAAATACAATCACCTTGTTCAATAACGCTAGCCGCATACTTAGCAATTTGTTGTTTTATTTGAATGTTTTTGGATGATTTTTCGACCATCGTTGGTTCTTGCCCTTTTCCTGTTAAAACAGCGGCACCACCATGAACTCTTTTTAATAACCTTTGCTTTTCCAATTGTGCTAAATCACGGCGAATTGTCGACTCAGAGCTTTCTGTTCTTTCAACTAATTGCTGTAATTTTACAACTTTCTGTTCTTTTACAAGTTGCAATATCATTTGATGACGTTCAGGAGTTAACATTTTATTCACCTCTTCTTTGATTACAGTATAATGAAAACGGTCACAAAAATCAACCATAAACAATCAAAAATAATCAAAAACATCCACAAACATTTATAAACAGCAAAAAAAGAAACCTATTCGATCAAACAATCAAATAGATTTCTTTTCTAAATTCACTTATAAAGAAGCTTTATATATACTTAAAACATCATCTTTATTTAATTTTTTAAAGTTACCAAATTCACCATACGCCATCGCTTTATCCGCCATTAAATCAATTTCATTTTCTCCAATAGCGTAATCAGATAATGTTACTGGCGCCTCAATTGAAGTCCAAAATTGACGTAACGCCTGAATTCCTTCTAACGCAATTTCTCGATCAGTCTTTCCATCTGTTTCTACATTGAATACTCGAATAGCAAACTGTTTAAAACGACTTACATTTCCCTCTACAACATGCTTCATCCAGTTCGGGAATAAAATCGCAAGGCCACCCCCGTGTGGTATATCATGAACAGCAGAAACTGCATGCTCAATATTATGAGTCGCCCAATCTCCTTTTACTCCCATTGCTAAAATGCCGTTTAACGCCATAGTACCACAATATAAAATAGTTTCTCTATGCTCATAATTTTCTAAATCACTTAAAAGCTTAGGAGCTGTCTCAATTACTGTTTTTAAAACAGCTTCACAATAACGATCTTGTAGTTCTGTATTCGTTCCATGATGGAAATATTGTTCTAATACGTGCGACATAATATCTACCATACCGTAAATTGTTTGATCTTTCGGTACAGAAGTAGTATGAACTGGATCTAAAATCGAAAACTGCGGGAAAGTAACCGGGCTACCCCATCCATACTTTTCATTCGTTTCCCAGTTTGTAATTACCGAGCCTGCATTCATTTCAGATCCTGTTGCTGCAAGAGTAAGTACAGTACCAAATGGTAATGCCTCATTAGCAAATGTTTTTTTCGTTACAATATCCCATACATCTCCATCGTACTTACTACCAGCTGCAATTGCCTTCGTACAGTCGATTACACTTCCTCCACCAACTGCTAAAATAAATTCAACACCATTCTCTTTACAAATTTGAATCCCTTTCTTTACAGTTGATACACGTGGATTCGGTTCAACACCTGTTAATTCAAATACTTCTGCATTAATATCCTTTAAAATAGAAATTACATTATCATAAATACCGTTTCTTTTAATGCTGCCTCCCCCGTATACGAGAAGAACTTTTTTACCGAACTGTGGAATTTCAGTTTTTAACTGTTCTAATTGACCTTTACCGAAAATAAGTTTCGTTGGATTACGAAATACAAAATTTTGCATATTTCTTTACCATCCCTTCTATATGAAAAGCAACTATACTTTTGTATACCATATTTTTTTCATTTCACAAAAATATTTGCTTAATAAAAAAATCCCAGCCTACAGGCTGAGATTTTTTTATTGGTAATAAGGTGAGATCATTAAGTAAACAATAACACCAGATAAACTTACATATAACCAAATCGGCATCGTCCAACGTACAATTTTACGGTGACGTGTTAATTGATTTGTAAAACCAAATACAAGCGCAAACAATGCAAGTGGTACGATAATTGCTGCTAGGATAATATGTGTAATTAAAATGATGAAATACACATATTTAATGAATCCTTCTCCGCCAAAATGTGTTGCCGGTGCTAAGTAATGATACGATAAATACGACACACAAAATAGTAAAGTTGTCGTAAATGCTGCAAGGATAAAACCACGATGCATTTTCACATTCTTTTTAATAATAGAGAATAACGCTGCTAATAAAAATACGAACGTAAAGCTATTAAAAATCGCGTTTAACATTGGTAAAATCGTTACATCAAAATGTACTTCTCCTTCATAGCCAACAGGTCCAAAGAACAAAAATAAAATAATCGCATTTACAATTACAGAAAGCGTTATCACAATAGGAGCATAGCTTTTCTGATTTGTTGATTGATCCACCAAAATGGTCACTCCCTCTTCCTTCAAGTATGTATACATAACCTCACTATTTTAACATATTATTCACAGTGTAAATGTGACAATAGTTTGACACAGCAAGACCAGACAAAGAAAAAAATCCTTCTTAATAAAACTTCTTAAGAAGGATTTTATCGCTTTATTATTCAAATAGCAATGCGATTAGTTTTTGTTAAAAAATGTATCGCTATATGCTTGAAAAATTTCAGACACTTGATATCCCATTAATGAAATTGCTGTTAATGAAAAGAAACCAATCATAAGAAATCGAAACCACATATAAATCTCCTCCTTGTATTTAGCTTAAAAAACGTTAGCTACCTTACAAGTTGCGTGGCACTCTTCATCATCACTTTCCTTTTTCCTTACAATTGCTGTAATAAATCGAATCATAAAGAAAACTACAAAAGGAAATTGTTCGTAATTCACATTGGCATAGTTTAGCAACGGCTCGCGCTGCACATCGAACGGAGATGAGAAGGAATAGAACATACCTTGCTCTTCCATATATACAATTACAATTTTCATGCAAAATACGATTCCTAGAAACGAAACAATATCTTGCCATTCTGTCGTATATAACAGGTTATACAGCTCTAATACGTACTCTTCCATCATCATCCCCCCTTCCTTTTTTACCATTTTGCTCGCCTTCGTATAAAAAGTCAAGAAAAAAGTTTATATTCACTATGACAATAGTAATTACTTGTTTCTATGATTATATATGATTCTTTTATAGCAATGATTGGGTGTAACTCTCTTCGAAAATAAGAAAATTAGAATCGAACAGATTCCTCATTCTTACTTTTAGGATGCAAAACTGTGCTATTTTTATTTCTATTAAAAATAAAATAAGAAAGTATGATAAGAACTGTAACAAACATTGTTAAAAATGCTTGTGAACGTAAAGTATCAATTGCGAACATCGCAACTAAAACTGCTATAATAGCAGCAATTGTAACATACGTTACATACGGAAAAAGCCACATTTTCACTTTCAAATTTTGTTGTTCTACTTTCCCCATTTTTTTACGCATCTTTAAATGCGAAACTGCAATAACGAGATAAACTAGTAACGCAATCCCGCCAGATGCATTCACTAAAAACAAAAAGACTTTATCTGGAGAAATGTAACTAAACACAACTCCAATATAAGCGAAGAAAGTTCCAAATAAAACCGCTCGAACGGGAACACCACTACTGTTCAATTTTAAAAATGACTTTGGAGCATCTCCTCTTTCTGCCATTGAAAAAAGCATTCTTGAATTTGTATATAAGCCTGAATTTAAGCAAGAAAGTACAGCTGTTAAAACGATAAAATTCATAATTTGTGCTGCCGCTGGTATTCCTATATGTTCAAGTACAGCTACAAATGGACTTTTTAATATGTTTGCTGAATTCCATGGCAGTAGCGTAACAACTACTGCTATAGACCCAATAAAAAATACAAGAATACGCCAAATCACACTGTTTGTTGCTGTTTTTACTGCTTTTACAGGTTCTGCAGATTCACCTGCGGCTACTGCTACAATCTCTGATCCCATAAATGAAAATATAACAACAGTAATTCCAAGCAGGACCGAACTTATACCGTTTGGCATAAATCCACCTTGTCCAATTAAATTCGAAGTGCCGGGTGCTTCTGTTCCTGGAACAAATCCTAAAATAACAGCAAGACCTAGACAAAGGAACAAAACAATACTTATTACTTTAATAAAAGAAAACCAATATTCAAACTCTCCAAATGATTTCACCGAAAAAACGTTCGTCAGCGTTAATAAAATTGTTAATATTAAACTTAATAACCAAAGCGGTATTTGTGGAATCCAATATTGGATAATACCAGCACCTGCTGTGGCTTCTATTGCAATAACAATTACCCAAAAAAACCAGTATAACCAGCCTATTGTATAACCCGCCCAAGGACCAATCGCTTCTCTTGCATACGTTGCAAATGAACCACTTGTCGGATTAACAGCTGCCATTTCTCCTAGCATTCTCATGACGAAAATGACTAGAAGTCCTGCTAATGCATATGAAACGATAGAACCTGGTCCTGCCGAATGTACAACTGCACCACTTCCAACAAACAAACCAGCCCCTATTACGCCGCCAATTGAAATCATTGTAATGTGGCGTATTTTGAGGTCTTTCTTTAGATTTTTATCCAAATCTTGTACATCCCCTTCCAAACTAAATTTTGAAACTTATGTAAGAGTACTGTGCGAAAGATTTTGTTCTATACGTTAAAATATATCAAAATATTCTGAATTTAACAATTACAATTCAACCTTCTTCAAAAATTATTACATTAGGTTTAATACTTTCCCATACACAATTGTTGAGAAAATTATAGTCCCTTTACAAAAGAAAGAATTTTCAGATATTATTAAATAAACAAGATTATACATCTAGACAACTTTTTGTATAGGAGTGTTGATATGTTAAACAAGTTCAAATTTTTTTGTTGTATTTTAGTAATGTTCTTACTTCTACCGCTATCCCCTTTCCAAGCACAAGCAGCAAACAATTTAGGTTCAAAATTACTCGTTGGATATTGGCATAACTTTGATAACGGTACTGGCATTATTAAATTAAAAGACGTTTCACCAAAATGGGATGTAATCAATGTATCTTTTGGTGAAACTGGTGGTGATCGTTCCACTGTTGAATTTTCTCCTGTGTATGGTACAGATGCAGACTTCAAATCAGATATTTCTTATTTAAAAAGTAAAGGAAAGAAAGTAGTTCTTTCAATAGGTGGACAAAATGGAGTCGTTTTACTTCCTGACAATGCCGCTAAGGATCGTTTTATTAATTCCATACAGTCTCTAATCGATAAATACGGTTTTGATGGAATAGATATTGACCTTGAATCAGGTATTTACTTAAACGGAAATGATACTAATTTCAAAAATCCAACTACTCCCCAAATCGTAAATCTTATATCAGCTATTCGAACAATCTCAGATCATTATGGTCCAGATTTTCTATTAAGCATGGCTCCTGAAACAGCTTATGTTCAAGGCGGTTATAGCGCATATGGAAGCATATGGGGTGCATATTTACCAATTATTTACGGAGTGAAAGATAAACTAACATACATTCATGTTCAACACTACAACGCTGGTAGCGGGATTGGAATGGACGGTAATAACTACAATCAAGGTACTGCAGACTACGAGGTCGCTATGGCAGATATGCTCTTACATGGTTTTCCTGTAGGTGGTAATGCAAATAACATTTTCCCAGCTCTTCGTTCAGATCAAGTCATGATTGGGCTTCCAGCAGCACCAGCGGCAGCTCCAAGTGGTGGATACATTTCGCCAACTGAAATGAAAAAAGCTTTAAATTATATCATTAAAGGAGTTCCGTTCGGAGGAAAGTATAAACTTTCTAACCAGAGTGGCTATCCTGCATTCCGCGGCCTAATGTCTTGGTCTATTAATTGGGATGCAAAAAACAACTTCGAATTCTCAAATAACTATAGAACATATTTTGATGGTCTTTCCTTGCAAAAATAACAAAGTAAAACTATAATTAGCCCCCATCAATCGGACATTTATGGGCAATCAATGCAGGATAAAAACAGCAATAGGACCCTTTATAGGTCCTATTGTTGTTTTTTATTTATGAAAATTACTTTGTCACATCTAAAGTTTTAAGAAACTGTTTTCCATCGCCCAACATCGCACGTTCCTCCGAATCATATTGTTAAATATTCTAGTCACTCTTTTGCTTCAACACAAAAACTGAAAGTTCAGGTACACTACAAAATCTAACAGGCATCCTAGTAGTCCCAATACCACGATTTACATATAAATATAACTGCTTACTCTTCCCCTCCACTTCATACATACCTTCAACATAACTCTCAGCTAGTTTGGTAGTAATTAACGGACCTACAAAAGGGATTTGGACTTGTCCCCCGTGACTATGTCCTGACAGTTGAAGATCAACTGGGTAACGATTTATTTTGGTTACAACATCCGGCTCATGTACTAATAACATGTTGAAATCATTTTGTTTCAAGTTTTTTAAAGTTGAATCTATTTTCGGCTTCCCTAATAGAAAATCATCCAAACCTGATATTGTAATATATTTGCCGTTTTCCACTTTAATTTTCTGCACTTCATTTACTAATACAGAAAAACCAGCTTCCTCGATATATTTTTTGTAAAATAAACTACCGCCCCCGCCCCTATCATGATTCCCAAACACAGCATATTTCCCTAAGGGAGCATAAATTTTCTGCAAAATAGCCTTCGCTCCCTCTCTTTCTGCACTATAAGAACCAAATTTATCTATTAAATCTCCGGTAAAAACTACTATATCTGGATGTAATTCATTCATCTTCTCCACCAAATGTTCAAGTTGCTTCAATGTAAACTCTGGCCCTAAATGTACATCTGAAAACTGTAATATTTTTTTATTATTAAATTCTTTAGGAATTGCAGAAGCTTCTATTTCATTCCATGTAACTGTTACTAGTTTTCGTTCTATTTCTGTCGCATAATAATACAAACTTACTAGTATCATTAATATACTTATAAAACTAATAATAAATATCTTTACGATTGATTTTTTTCGTTCTTTTTTTACATGATTCGTATTCATGTTTTCACCTCTAGAAACACTTTAAATCCTTATTGTTACATTAATGTGACAACATGAACAATGTTATTAATATGTAATTTCCTCCCTATTCACTTTGACAATTTTATACAGAAGTCATACCATATTTTTATAATACATATATTTTCGAATCTTTTTCTATTCATTCCATCATTTTATTACGGAGGGGTTATTCATGTCTGTATTTACACCAGAAGAAATTACGGAACTTGCTGCGAATTCCGGAAGGAAAAAAGCTCATTTATCATTACTCCCTATGCTAATTCTCGGTTTTTTTGGCGGTGCTTTTATCGCATTAGGGTATTTACTCGATATTCATGTTATTGGAACAATGCCAAAATATTGGGGATCATTTACTAGTTTTCTAGGCGCTGCTGTATTCCCTATCGGTCTTATTCTCGTTATTCTTGCAGGCGGTGAACTAGTAACTGGTAACATGATGACAGTTTCTATGGCTTGGCTTCAAAAGAAAATTACTTTATTTCATTTCATACGAAATTTAGTTATTGTTACGTTTAGCAATTTCATAGGGGCTGTATTTGTAGCCTACTTTTTCGGCCATATCGTTGGCTTAACTGAAGGAGCTTTTTTAGCGAAAACTATTTCTATCGCTCAAGCGAAACTACAAGATACACCATTGCAAGCATTTATTTCTGCAATCGGATGTAATTGGCTCGTTTGTTTAGCTGTTTGGCTCAGTATGGGAAGTAAAGAATTTATCGGAAAGATTATCGGTATTTGGTTCCCAGTTATGACTTTTGTTGCGATTGGATTTCAACACGTTGTAGCAAATATGTTTGTCATCCCAGCCGCAATTTTTGCCGGTCATTTCACTTGGGCTGAATATTTTCCAAACTTTATTTTTGTTTTCTTTGGAAATTTAGTAGGAGGTATGTTATTTGTAGCACTACCTTACTTCATATCTTATAATAAGAAACTATCTTCTTATCAAGAGAAGACTGAAATGAAGAACAAATCTCTGTCGGCTTAAATAGAATGTCTATAAAGAACCCTAAAAATATTACAAATTTCATTTTTTTTGCGAATATATGTACGTACACTTGTTCTCGAATGTTTTATACGTTATAATAACAACTTAAATAGCATTATTTACATATGAGGTGAAAAACATGAACAAAACAGAATTAATTAAAAACGTAGCACAAAATGCTGAGATCTCTCAAAAAGAAGCTACTGTAGTTGTACAAACTGTAGTAGAATCAATCACTAACACTTTAGCTGCTGGTGAAAAAGTACAACTTATCGGATTCGGTACATTCGAAGTTCGCGAAAGAGCTGCTCGTACAGGCCGTAACCCACAAACTGGTGAAGAAATGCAAATCGCAGCTTCTAAAGTACCTGCTTTCAAAGCTGGTAAAGAACTAAAAGAAGCTGTAAAATAATGAAAAATATCCTTCTCATTTATGAGAAGGATATTTTTTCATAACATAATTAATAAAAATCTGACCATTATGCTGTTTCTTTTGTTCTTTTATGCAAATAAAATCTTTACTTTCAAAAAAAGGTTTTGCGGTAATGCTCGCCTCTGTATATATCTCCCTATGTCCCAAGTTCACTGCTTCTTTTTCTAACTTCTGTAGTATGTATGAAGCGACTCTTTTCCCTTGATAATCTTTATGCGTAAATAAACGATCTACGTAACGATCATCGTTATAATCCCCAAACCCCACAATCATACCTTTATGATCCGCTACATAGCTAATATTCTTTTCTAAAGACTGTAACCAATTTTCTCTATCTAGTCGCTCCGGTGCCCACGCCTGTAGCTGTAACTCATTATAATCTTTTGCATTAACCGTATGAACTGTTTCATAGAACAATTGTAATACTTGATCTAAATCTTTTTTCTGGAATGTTCTAATTATAATATCTTTTAACATATATAAGTCTCCTTACCAAACTACCTCTTAACTTTTCTGCTACATACGATTCTATATTTCTGCTTTATTATATCGTTTTAATTTCTATACGAACAAAAAAACAATACTTATTCAAGTATTGTTTTTTAATTCTATTCAATTACTTAATGTAGCTTTTTAAGGTTTTAATTTAACTCTTTGTAATCGTAATGCATTTAATACAACGGATACAGAACTAAATGCCATCGCTGCTCCAGCAACCCAAGGGGCTAAGAAACCTAATGCCGCAATTGGAATTCCTAACGCGTTATAAGCTAATGCCCAGAATAAATTTTGTTTAATATTTCTTATCGTCATTTTACTCATAAATATCGCATCAGCAATACTATTTAAGTCACCGCGGATTAACGTTATATCCGCTGCTTCCATCGCTACATCCGTTCCCGTTCCAATTGCCATACCAATGTTCGCTGTAGCAAGAGCAGGAGCATCATTTATCCCGTCTCCAACCATCGCTACTTTCTTACCATTTGCTTGCAGTTTTTTCACTTCTTCTGCTTTTCCTTCTGGCAATACTTCTGCAATTACGTGATCAATACCAACTTGCTTTGCAATTGCCTGAGCAGTTTGTGTATTATCTCCTGTAATCATCACAACGTCTAGACCCATTTTTTTCAGTCTTGCGATAGCTGCTTTTGAAGTATCTTTCACAGTATCTGCAACGGCAACTATACCAGCATATTCTTTATCGATTGCAATAAGCATTGCTGTTTTTCCTTCTCGTTCTAGCGCTTCCATTGATTTAGAAACTTCTTCAATATCAATATTGAATTTCTTCATTAATCGACGTGTACCAATTAATAAGTGTTTTCCTTCTACAACTGATTCGATACCAAATCCCGGAATCGCTTCAAACGTTTCTGAACTTGGGATATCAATTTTCTTTTCTTTAATTCCTTCTACAATCGCTTCTGCAAGCGGATGTTCAGAATTTCTTTCTGCTGCCCCTACTAATCTAAGCAGTTCATTTTCATTGAATCCATCTGCTACAATTACATCTGTTAATACCGGCTTCCCATTTGTCACTGTACCCGTTTTATCTAGAATAACCGTATCTAATCGGTGCGTTGCTTCTAAATGCTCTCCACCTTTAAATAAAATACCATACTCAGCCGATCTTCCTGATCCTGCCATAATAGATGTAGGCGTTGCAAGACCTAATGCACATGGACAAGCAATAACAAGTACTGCTATCATTTTCTCAAGTGCTCCGCCAAAATCACCAGGTGTAACAAATATCATCCATACTGCAAAGGTGATAATCGCAATCACAACTACAACCGGTACGAAAATACCTGAAATTTGATCTGCTACCCTTTGAATAGGAGCTTTTGAACCTTGTGCCTCTTCTACTACTTTAATAATTTGAGCTAATGCAGTATCTCTTCCTACCTTAGTTGCTTTCACTTTTAAAAATCCATTTTTATTTATTGTCGAACCTATTACTACATCCCCAATTGACTTATCAACAGGAATACTTTCACCCGTTAACATCGATTCATCAATTGCTGACTTTCCTTCTACAATCTCACCATCTACTGGTATTTTTTCACCAGGCTTTACATAGACGATATCACCAGCTACTACTTCTTCAATCAAAATTTTTATTTCTGTTCCATCTCGCACAACTGTAGCTGTCTTTGCTTGTAAACCCATCAATTTTTTAATTGCTTCTGATGAGCGCCCTTTTGCTTTCGCTTCAAATAATTTACCTAAAATAATTAATGTAATAAGTACCGCACTCGTTTCAAAATATAAATCTGTCATATGTTCCGAAGAACCAATAGATTGAATACTTAAATATACACTATAGAAGTACGCGGCCGACGTTCCAAGCGCCACGAGAACATCCATATTAGCACTTTTATTGCGTAACGCTTTATAAGCCCCAACATAAAACTGTCCACCAATGATAAATTGAACAGGAGTTGCAAGTGCTAGTTGCACCCAAGGGTTCATTAACATATCCGGTAAATAAATAAATGACGTAAATGAGAAATGACTAACCATTGCCCACAATAATGGGAAAGATAAAATAAACGAAATAATAAACTTCTTCTTTTGTCTTTCAATTTCTTGTAATCGATGATCAGTTGATGCATCTTGATCATCTGGTTTCACTTCTAATTTATATCCTAGCTTCGTAATCGCGCTCTTCATTTCATTTACATTAACTTCATCAGGGTTAAAGTCTACTGTGGCTGATTCTAAAGTAAAATTTACTGTCGCCTTGTTCACACCATCTAACTTATTTAAACGCTTTTCAACTCTATTTGCACATGCTGCACATGTCATTCCTGAAACAGTAAATTCAGCTTTATCACTTACAATTCCATATCCTAATGATTCAACTTTTTCTTTAAATTGTTGCGGATTTGTTTTAGTTGGATCGTACATTATTTTTGTTTTTTCAAGCGCAAAATTTACATTTGCCTCATGAACACCTTCTACTTTTTTTAGACCTTTTTCAATTCTATTTGCACATGCCGCACATGTCATTCCTGATATTTGAAGATTGGCCTCTTTTTTTTCATTCATGTCTCTCACCTCTATATACCCTTATGAGGTATAATGATTAGCAAAATAAATCGTACTTCATTTAAAGTACGATTTATTTCCATATCTAAAAATAATTATTGAACATCGTATCCTTGATCTTCGATTACAGCAACGATATCTTTTAATGTTACAGCAGACGAGTCGATAGTAACTTCAACAGTTCCTTCTGCTAATTGAACCTTCACTTGTTCAACACCGTTTAGCTCTTTCACACTGCTTTCGATAGCATTTACACAATGTCCACAAGACATACCTTCAACCTGTAATGTTAACTGTTCCATTTAAAATCCTCCTCTTGTTTATTCATTGTTTGTTAATCACAATTACATCTTACCATACCCCCCTAAGGTAATCAATGGTTTTGTATCATGATTTTTCAATTATTTTCTAAAAGTTTATTTTACACACACTTTTTCACTACAATACACCCAAATCCAATATGAGGGTAAACAAAAAAACAAGCCAGTTAAATACTAGCTTGTTTTTACGCTTTTGAAAAACGTTCAAATACTGTCATTAATTCTTCAATTGCTTCGTCACCATTTCCATTTTTAATAGCTCCTGAAACACAATGACTCGTATGATTTTTGAGAACGCCCATTCCTACTTTTTTCATCGCTGCATTAATCGCTGAAATTTGCACTAAAATATCTACGCAATAACGATCATTTTCAATCATGTTTTGAATACCGCGGACCTGTCCTTCAATTCTCTTTAATCTATTTATAATCTGTTCTTTTTCTTTTTCTGATCTATGTGTTACTGCTTCATGCTCTTTATGATCCATATTATCACCTTCTTAAAGTTTCTCTTCATCCAATAAAACAATTGTTTTTTATGAGTATACCAATTATAGCATTAAATATCTACGCATGATACCCCATAAGAGTATATTTACACTTTATGATTATTCTTAACAACGCATTAGCTTCTTAATCTCAATTTTCAGTATACCCTTTCCTTTTTGTCAAAAAATCATTATATCTCTCATCAAAATTCAATAAAGTGAAACAAGAATAAGCGGGGATTACCCGCCCCCGCTTATTCTTCGTCTATAATGTTTTAATTTAAATTTTCAGATATTTAACCCGAGAATTTTTTCTTTCCATATATAATTATTGCTGATCACATACTTTTGTATCATTCACTACTGAAGTTCCTTCAACGGTTACCGTATGAAAACAGTCATTTACTCGAACTGTCACAACATTATCTTGCCGATCAATGATATGATATTCATTAAAATTTTTATTTAGAGCACTGCGAATTTGTTCTCCTTCATAAATTGGAATGCCATGTGATAGAACCCAAATAAGTCCAGCGATAGCAAGAATAGTTTTCATACGATCTACCTCCTTGGGAATATAGTGAACTTTTCATCCATACTTTTTCAGCTCTACAAATCATGATCGGAATAAACCAAGCCTTTTTGGAAATAAGTTCATTTCGTCTATTTTATGTTTATGCTAATTGTGACCGTTTTGTGACAACTTTTTGTCTCTTTAGACGAAAAGTTGAAACAAAACTTTCGAAAAGGACAATTCTACACATTAAAAAAGGTTATGGAATGTTTCATCCATAACCTTTTTTCCTATACGTAACTAATAAACCTCAATCCTTTACTTAAAGACGTCGGCACAACAGATGCATGATTCTCCCCTTCAGCTTCATAAAACTTAAATTTAAGTTTATCGTGGTTTACTTGGAGAAGGCGCTCTGATAATTCATTTGCACCTACAACCATATGCTCTCGTTCAAGTGATCCAACTGTAAGGAACACTCCTGTTTCAAACTTAGCATTGTTTAATTCATGTATAAGGTTCTCTTCTTTTTCAAGAACGGATTTATTATTCCACCATATAGATGGACTACTAATAAAATAATTTTGAAAAGCGTTTAAGTTTGTAAATAGTATATGCAAAGCAAATAGTCCACCTAAAGAATGTCCAAATAACGTTTGCTTACTTTTATCAATCTCAAAATTCTTTTCAATTTGTGGTTTCAGTTCTTCTTCAATAAAAGTAAAGAAATTATGTGCTCCTCCTGTTTTAGGCCACGGTTTACCGTCTGGTTTTAAAGGGGCATCTTTTGAAATTACGCTAGGCGTAAAATCATAGCACCTTTCTTCCCCTGAAAATGCGCCTTCAATCGGATAACCCACTCCAACTATAACAGCTGGTGAAACACCAGTTTTTTCCGCTCTTACTGATTGTATTTTAACTGCTTCATGAAATGTTTGAAAAAAGGCATTGCCATCTAATACGTAAATAACGGGATATCCTGAATCCGGTGCTGGTTGCCTCGGCTTTGAAATATGAATTTGATATTCCTTACCTTCTAATTTTGAATACATTTTCCACTGCTCTGTATTAGATGTTATAATCTGCTGTTTTTCAACTGTAGTATTCACCCTATCCCCCCCTTTTTAACTTGTTACATATATTTCGATTTTTTCTTCTTGAGATACAACGCTATCATAACCGAAACAAACAGGAGCCCCGTTATACGGATCAATCATGACACGCGCATCAATATGAAATACTTCTTTTAACACTTCATTTGTAATGATTTCTTCTGGGCTACCAGTTGTAACAATTTCGCCTTCCTTCATTGCAATAATTTCATCTGAAAACCTTGATGCATGGTTAATATCATGTAATACCATAACAACCGTACAATTATGTTCTTTATTTAACTTCTCCACAATTTGTAATACATCTAATTGATGAGACATATCAAGGTATGTAGTTGGCTCATCTAATAGCAACACTTCTGTCTCTTGTGCTAATGCCATCGCTAGCCATACCTTTTGTCTTTGACCACCTGATAAATTTGCAATTTGTCTCGTTCGAAATTCAGAAGTTTTCGTTATATCTAATGCCCAATCAATCATTTCTTTATCTTTTGTCGTTAACTTATTTACGTTATTTCGATGTGGATAGCGTCCATAAGAAATTAATTCTTCCACTTTAAGCTCACCTGGTGCAATTGGAGTTTGCGGGAGTAAAGCTAACTGCTTCGCAATTTCTTTCGTTGGAATTGTATGTAAATCCTGTCCTTGCAAATATACTTTACCGCTTTTTTGTTTTAAAATTCTTCCCATTGTTTTTAACAATGTCGATTTACCGCAACCGTTTGGACCTATAATTGTCGTTACTTTTCCTTCTTGTATTTCCACATTTAAATCGCGAAACACTGTAAGCTTTTCATAACTTGTTTCTAAATTTTTTGCACTTAAAATACTCACTTTTATTCCTCCTCTTACGCTTTCGCCTTATAAAGTAAATATAAGAAATACGGTACACCGACAATAGAAATAACGATTCCCACTGGTAGCTCTACAGGTGTAAAAACTGTTTTCGCAATAAAGTCTGAAGCAATTACAAGAAACATTCCGATTACGCCGCACGTAGGAATTATATACTTATGTTGAATACCGACAAGCCTTTTCGCTATATGCGGTGCCATTAAGCCAATAAAACCGATACTCCCTGAAACAGCAACACATGCGCTCACAAGCCCGATACTACTTAATAGTAAAATCGATTTCTCTCTTTCTACTGAAACACCTAAACTTGTAATACTCGTTTCTTCCAATTGAAATAAATCTAATAAATAAGCTTTCTTTTGTATAAGCGGAATTAAGATAATAAGCCATGGTAACATAGCCACAATATACTTCCAGTTTGCACTATATATGCTTCCAGACACCCACACTGCGGCCATTTCAAAATCAGTTGACTTCATTTTGAGTGATAAGTACATAGAAAAGGCTCCAAATCCTGATCCAATTGCAATCCCTGTTAATAAAAGTCGCTGCGAATCTAATTTACCGTTTTTCCAAGAAAACAGATAAATGATGATAGCTGCACCTAATCCGCCTACTAAACCAAACATTGGCATCATCATAATAGAAACCCAGTCTGTGCTTTTTAATTGCCCTTGAAAGAAAAACATAAAAATGACAATCGCTGTTCCTGCTCCGGCATTTACGCCTAAAATACCTGGGTCCGCCAACCCATTTCTCGTAATCCCTTGAATAACGGCACCCGCAACACCAAGGCCTAATCCTACTAATCCAGCAATTACGATGCGCGGAAGGCGAAACTCAAAAATAACTAAATCATGTTCTGGTACTGGATCAATTCTAAACAGTGTTTTAAATACATCTGTAATCGTAATGTCGAACGTACCATTTGTTAAACTAATATAAATAGCACATAGTATTAAAAATATAATAATCCCCATCGTCATTCCGAAACGTTGACTTGAACTTTTAAGCATGTCTCTCTCCTCCTCTAGTACGGATTAAATAAAGGAAGAAAGGAATTCCAATTAAAGAGGTAACGACTCCAATAGGTGTTTCAAATGGATAGTTTACAAATCTACTCAAAACGTCACATAACGCTAAGAAAACGCCACCAATAACACCTGCACATGGCAAAATCCACTTATAATCTACCCCAATTATAAAGCGCGTAATGTGCGGAATAATTAAACCTACAAAACCAACTTTCCCCACTAAAGCAACTGCTGTTCCTGTTAAGAAAATTACCGATAAAATTGCCATCGCTTTAACTAGTTTTGTACGTTGCCCTAAATTAATAGAAACCTCTTCGCCTAATGAAAGAATGGTAATAGATTTTGATATTAACAATGCTAAAATTATTCCAATTATCCCAAACGGTATCGTGATTTTAATGATATTAGGATCTACTTGATCTAACTTTGCATTAAACCAAAAACTAACATTTTGAGAAATTTGGAAATACGAAGCCATTGCAGCCGATACACTACTTAAAAATGTTCCAATAACTGTTCCTATAATCGCTAACCTAACTGGTGATAAGCCATTTTGAAGGAGCGAACCAAAACCAAACACGATACCGGCTCCTAGTGCAGAACCAATCATTGAACATACAACCATACCAATTGATGACATTCCCGGAAGAAAAATCATGCTAAGTGTAATAACAAAGGCAGCGCCATCCGTCACACCCATAATAGAAGGGGATGCAAGATAGTTTCTTGTCATCCCCTGCATAAGTGCTCCTGATATGGCTAGAAATGCTCCGACTAAAAGAGCTGCAACTACCCTTGGTAAACGTGAAGTAATAATAATATTATGATTTACATCGCTTGAATCAAAATGAAATAATGCGTTCCACACTGTTTCAGCGTCAATACTTTTTGCCCCATACAAAATCGAAAGTATAATTGTAAATAAGATGAGTATGGGTGCTATACATAATATAGTTACTGGTACTGCATTTGTTTTCTGCATATCATTCAACGCACCTTACTTATTGTATTATTTAGATAAATTTTTCACGGCTTCTTTTAAGAATGCTGTTTTACTCCAAGCTGTACCACCTTGTGCCATTGGATCTACAACATTTACAAATACTTTCTTTTCCTTCGCAGCATTCATACTTTGCCAAATTGGATTACTTTCAATTTCTTCTAACACTTTCGGGTTTTTATTTTCACTTGCCTCATATTGTAAGAAAATATAATCTGGGTTAAGTTCAGCAAGTTTTTCAAATGAAATTTTCTCTTGTGCTTTTACAGTTTTCAATTGTTCTGGAGCAGTTAGTCCAAGATCTTTATAAATTACAGGATTGAAGTATACTCCTTCTGGATATAGGAATAATTCGTTTGCTCTTAGTCTTATGACAAGTACTTTTTTATCTTTTAACTTATCTCCTAGTTTTGCTTTTGCTTTTTCAGCGTCCGAATTGTAATCCTTAATAATTTTTTCGGCTTTATCTTTTTTACCAGTTAATTCTCCCATTAACTTTAAGTTATCTTCCCAATTTGTTGAAACGTGTGATACCGGGAATGTAGGAGCTACTTTCGTAAACTTTTCAGCTGTTTCTGCTGGGAATTTCGTACTCGATGTAATAACATCTGGTTTTAATTGTAGTAATGTTTCGAAATTGGGTTGCATTTTCTCACCAACAGATTTAGCACCTTCTAACTCTTTTTCAAGATATTTTGGTAATTTACCACCTACAGTAATGGCACCAACTGGTTTAATTCCAAGTACTGCCGCATCTTCCATTGACTCTAAACTAGCTGTCGCAATTTTATCTACTTTTGCTGGCACTGTATACTCTTTACCTAAATATGTGATTTTTCGTTTTTCATCTTTTTTCGTTTCCGTAGCTTTTGTCTGTTGTTTTTGCTCGCCTGAAGTTTTATCCGCACTATTACATGCCGCTAAACCTACACTTAAAACTGTAACCATCCCTAAAGTAAATAATTTCTTGTTCATCTTTATATGTCTCCTCTCGAATTTTCAAACTATATTCTCAATAAAATTTAACTATATGAACCTTGTCCCATATATATATTTCATTAGATTAATAATTTTATCCAGAACTCATTCCCGTTCACTTCCCCTAGACTATAATTCTTTTACGCCTTCATCACTTGATAATCATTTTCACTGATAATGATTATCGTTACTAAGTATATATTTAATATGAAATTATTTCAAGAATGATTTGAAAAATTTTAACAAACTGAATTAAAAAAAGAAGTATCTCCCTAATATTAGGGAGATACTTCTTTTTTTTAGAAATTTATATGTAATTCAACTGGACAATGGTCTGACCCCATTACTTCACTATTAATTTTCGCTTCTGTTATTTGGTCTTTCATTCTTTCCGAAACAACAAAATAATCTAAACGCCATCCGATATTTTTCGCTCTCGCGCCCATACGATACGACCACCACGAGTATGCACCTTCTTGATTAGGATAAAGGTAACGATATGTATCAATAAATCCTTCTTCTAAAATACATGAAAATTTCTCTCGTTCCTCATCAGAGAATCCAGGATTTTCACGATTACTTTTCGGATTTTTCAAATCGATTTCTTTATGAGCAACATTTAAGTCTCCACAAAAAATAACTGGTTTCTTCTCATCTAATCGTTTGATATAGGACCTGAAATCATCTTCCCATTTCATTCTGTAATCTAATCGTTCTAATCCACGTTTTGAATTTGGTGTATATAACGTTATCATGTAAAAATCTTCGAATTCTAAAGTAATAAGTCGCCCTTCTTGATCATGCTCTTCAATGCCTAAACCATATGTAACTGAAAGCGGTTCTTTTTTCGAAAAAATAGCAGTTCCTGAATATCCTTTTTTCACAGCATAATTCCAGTATGTATAATATCCCTCTAAATTTAAATCAATTTGCCCTTCTTGTAATTTAATCTCTTGTAGACAAAATATGTCAGCACTTGATTCCTCAAGATATTCCAAAAATCCACCTTTTGCGATAACAGCTCGCAAACCATTTACATTCCATGAAATTAACTTCATTTATAGTCCTCCTCTTGATGTTTATTTCCAAATTTCATGCTATCACAAAATAGAAAACAATCATATTTTCACCTTTGTAATCTTGCTCTTACATTTATGAATACATACATACGCACTTTATTCAGGTTATACTAATTTCAGAGGTGATGTTCTATGCACAATGAAGGAGTTACATTAACAAATGAGTATTGGCAAGCAATTATTCATAATGATTCTTCCTATGATAGCAAATTCTTTTATGCTGTGAAATCAACTGGAATCTTTTGCAGACCATCATGCAAATCAAGAATACCGAATAGAAACAATGTACGAATTTTTCATCATGCAGAGCAAGCATTAAGTGAGAACTTTCGCCCGTGCAAACGTTGTAAGCCAAATGGGATCACTTTACCTAATGAAGAGTGGGTAGAACAAATTAAAGACTATATCGAAAAGCATTATGACGAATCCTTAACTCTCGACATGCTTGCGGAAATGTGTCACGGTAGCCCTTTTCATTTACAACGTACTTTCAAAAGAATAATAGGGTTAACTCCTATAGAATATATACAACAATTCAGGGTTCTTAAAGCAACCGAATACCTTTTACACACAAATCAATCTATTAAAGAAATTAGTACTGCTGTCGGGATAGAAAACCCAGAGTATTTCGCAACTTTATTTAAAAAGAAAACCGGATTTACTCCTACTGAATATCGAAAAAAGAACGAAATGAAAGAGGGATACGATAATGAATTCCTACAAAAATAATTATATATATTGGACGCTACTTACACATAAAAATTGGCGATTTCATATTGCTGCAACTGAAAATGGACTATGTTTCATTGGATCACAAGACGAAAACTTTGAAGAATTAAATATATGGGCTAGAAAAAAACTGCCCCAACATATATTGACCCATAGTCCAGGTTACTTGCAAATATATACGCAAGAAGTTATCGAGTATTTAGAAAACAAGCGAGAAACTTTTACATTTCCTATCGATGCTTATGGAACTAATTTTCAATTATCTGTTTGGAATACGGTACGTGAAATTCCTTATGGAAAGACATATTCTTATACAGAAATTGCTGAAAGAATTCAAAAACCTAAAGCTGTGCGCGCCGTTGCTTCTGCTATTGCTGCTAACCCTCTTCTTATTACCATTCCTTGTCACCGCGTTATTGGGAAGAATGGGAAACTAACCGGATTTAGGGGTGGATTAGAAATGAAGAAAAAATTGCTTACATTAGAAAAGTTGCAGGTGGAATTCATATGACAGCAGAATATAATAGCGTATTATCTATAGCAGTTCCAAAAGAATTTTGTTTCCAAGAAAATTTACGTTATCTATCACGCTCTAACAATGAATGTATGTTCCATATTGAAGATAACAAAATTTATAAAGTTATCCCTGTTCAAGATGTAAATCCTTTAGTTGAAATTAGTGTGAATACAGATGGGAATATTCAAATACGTTGTTTAGAAGAACCATATACATCTGAAAAATCGATACGTGAAGCTGTAGTTAACTATGTAAAAGAATGGTTTGATTTAACTACTGATTTAGCCCCATTTTATACATTAGCTAAACATGATTTACTCCTTCAAGGACCAATTGAACAATATTATGGCCTTCGTACTTTAGGCATTCCAGACTTATTTGAGGCACTTTCCTGGGGAATTATCGGTCAACAAATTAACTTAACATATGCTTATACACTAAAAAGGAGATTAGTTGAGCAATTTGGAAGTTATGTAGAATGGGACGATAGAAAACATTGGATATTCCCATCACCTGAAACAATTGCAAATCTACATGTAGAAAATCTTCAACAATTAAAAATGACGACTAGAAAATGTGAATATTTAATCGGTATTGCGAAGCTTATTACAGAGAGAAAATTATCAAAAGAGGATTTACTGCAAACACAAGATGTAAAGGTTGCTGAGAAACAATTAACTGCTATCCATGGTATAGGACCATGGACTGCCAACTATGTTTTAATGCGTTGTTTAAGATTTCCTTCGGCTTTTCCAATTGATGATGTTGGTCTGCATAATGCAATTAAATTTATAACAGGTTCCGAAAATAAACCAACAAAAAATGAAATAAAAGATTTCGCGGCAAACTGGGCTAATTGGGAGTCTTATGCGACTTTTTATTTGTGGCGAGTACTATATTAAAAGAACCAAGTAGCACATTCGTACTACTTGGTTCTTTTTTAAGCTTGCTCCTCAAAACGTCTTGCAATTTCCACAATAACTTGAACGGCTTTTTCCATAGTATCTACCGAAACATACTCAAATTTACCGTGATAGTTTTCACCACCAGTGAAAATATTCGGCGTCGGTAATCCCATATATGATAATTGTGATCCATCTGTGCCTCCGCGAATCGGATGAATATTTGGTTCAATGTCTAAACTTTTCATTGCTTCATATGCAATATCAACAATTTCTCTTACCGGTTCAATTTTTTCAAGCATGTTATAGTATTGATCATTCATTTCTAAAACGACTGCATCTTCGCCATATTTTTCTTGCATAGTCTTCACAATATTTTTAACGTTATTTTTACGTGCCTCAAAATTTTCACGATCAAAGTCTCGAATAATATAATATGCTTTACTTTGCTCAACATCACCATTTAAAGAAAGTAAATGATAGAATCCTTCATAGCCTTCTGTATATTCTGGCGCATCTTCTACTGGTAAATACCCATTAAACTCCATAGCAAGTTTAGTAGCATTGCGCATTTTATTTTTTGCTGTTCCAGGATGTGTATTCGTTCCGTTAAACGTTAACTTAGCACCTGCAGCATTAAAACTTTCATACTCTAAACCACCTAATGGACCTCCATCCATCGTATAAGCGAATGATGCACCAAACGCTTCTACATCAAAATGCGCTGGCCCACGACCAATTTCTTCATCCGGTGTAAATGCTACTCTTATTTTCCCGTGCTTAATTTGTGGATTATGTATTAAATGGTTCATTGCAACCATAATTTCTGTAAGACCAGCTTTATCATCTGCTCCTAGAAGTGTTGTACCATCAGTTGTAATAATGGTATGTCCTTTATATGATGGTAATTCCGGGAACTGCTCTGGTGTTAACACAACATTTAGCTCTTCATTTAACGTAATTGCATTACCATCAAAATTTTCATGAATTTGTGGTTTGACGTTTTTCCCTGTAAAGTCTGTTGCCGTATCTAAATGGGCTAAAAATCCGATTACAGGAACATCCTTGTCCGTATTAGCTGGAAGTGTTGCCATTACATAGCCATTATCATCCATCGTTACTTCTGTTAAACCAATTTCTTTTAGCTCTTCCACTAATAACTTACCAAACTCAATTTGTCCTGGTGTTGTTGGTACTGTATGACTTTCTTCATTTGATTGCGTATCAATTTTTACATATCTCGTAAATCTTTCAATAAGTTCTTGTTTCAAGTTCATTCACTCCCTTTTATGTTCCTCCCTCCATTATAATCCTTAAAACGAAATATTTTAACTTTTTTGACTGTGAAGATGTATATTTCATTTACATTGTTAACACTTTTACATAACAAAAAGAAAATTAGTGAACATATTTAAAGTACAGCTTAATACAAATAAATTCACCCTATTTACGACTCTCATCGCAAATAGGGTGTTTCTGTTTTTATCTCGCAATTTAAGAATATATACTACTCATTTACAATAAAAGTATATACATCATCATAAATACAGCCATTTACTTTAATCACATACTTCCCAGGTTTATTAAAACTAATTGTGTATTTATTTAACTGAATTGCTTCTTTATCTCCAGAAAGAATATCAATGCTTCTGCCACTTAATACATACAATTCATTTAGATTCATCGTTACATCAATTGCATTGAAATTTTCTACTTTCACTTGCTGTGCTTCCGCAACGCTTACACTTGGTTCTAAAAACAGTAATCCACTTAATCCAATCGTCCCCGCTAAAGCAACTCCCGCAAACTTTTTAATCTGTTTCATTACAATGACCTCCTTATAGATTTTACGTAAAGGCAATGTCCTCCCTTACACCACAAAGCCTATATGTAATGAAATGAAAAGTAAACGGGGACTGTAAGACAAAATTCTACATCTTTTTCTCCTATTGAATATAAATCCAACGTTTGGAATTTTGACACATTTAAAATTGTTTCCCTAAACCAATTTCTCCATAATTTATTCAAAGACTGAATAATTACTTATTTATTTAACATTCTAACAATAGTTGATAAAGATGCTTTCTATTCAAAAAAAGACTTTGCTATAAAAGTAACTTTTACAACAAAATCCATGCAACTAATTTTATTCAGCTTTCCATAATCTCTCTACATTCATTAATTGTTCTTCTTTAAATTCCATCTTATATATATCCGGTTTTGACGTATTCATTAAAAATTCAAAACCATATTGTTTATCAAAATAGTTCATCATTAATGTCATGACAAGCCCATGTGTACCAATTACAATTTTGCATCCTCGAAAATCCATTAAGATTTCTTTTAATACTTTCACTACTCTTCTCTGGCAATCTGCATATGACTCTCCTTGCGTTCGTGCAAAGTCCGGATTAGAGAACATCTTCTGTACAAGTGGATACACCTCTTTGTCTGATATAACCTGATCCTCACTTGAAAACATACACTCTTTAAGATTTTCATATACTACTATTTCTTTTTCATGGAAATTAGCTGACTCCTCTATCGTTAGCATAGCCCGATTATAAGGACTGGAAATAAAAGTATCAATCCTCTCCGCTTTTAATATGTCAGTTACTCTACGGGCATCCATATGTCCCCTCTCAGTTAATCCACGCATTCTTTCATTTCCTTCTAGTTTTGGTGATTCACCGTGTCTAACCATATAAATATATGTGCTCATAATTTCTCCTTAAAATTTTTTATAAAGTGAAACTTTAATCAGCCCTCACTAATCGGGCTGCCCGGCAAATAGCAAGATAAGTTAATAAATCACGTTCATTTATCCCATTTCAACACTTAGGGGTAATACTAAAATACTTTATAAACTGTGCTGATTTGTTCGTCTAATCCATTCTCCTACTAAACTCTCAAATAATTCAGGCTGCTCAATTTGCAAATTATGCCCTGCCATATCTAACACTGCTAATGTTGCCCTTGGATATTCTTCAATAATTTCTATAATATTTTGATAACCTACTGATATATCTTGTCTTCCAGTCAGTAAAAGAACGGGATTTTCATATTTTTCATGCTGAAAATCCATAGTAAGAGAGTAATTCTTTTGCAACCTTTCAATAAATTCATAATTAGCAACATCTAACCCAGGCTTAATTTCTTCTTTAAATCGCTTATATGTATATTCATTTGCTATTACAGCTAACTCACAAAACTCCTCTCTTTCTGTGGAAGTGAGCGTATTTAAAAATTCCTCATCTTGTACAATTACCTGTTTATCTGGAAGAATCCTTTTTTCTGGCTCCGCTACAACAACAGGACATACTAATAGTAATCCGCTAACTCTCTCAAACATCTTTGCAAGTATACCTTTGGCTAAATAGCCTCCATATGATTCTCCTACCAATAAAAATTTTTCAGTAGAAATGATTTCCTCAATAAATGTGATAAGCACTTCTACTATACGATCTGAACTATTTATCCAATTTGGAGCATTCGATTTTCCCATTCCAGGTAAATCAATATATATTCGCTTATAACCTTCATATTTCTGAAATACTGATTCCATACATTTCATCATTAACCTATGGTCAGGGGCGCAGCCATGTATGATAATGACCGGTTTACCCTCTCCCACAATTTCATAGTATATTTCTGCATCTTTAATTCGATATATCATAAAAAAGCCTCCCTATTTAGTGGCAATACTATTCCACTCTGTAAGAATACACGTTCTTATTTTATATCTTTTCTCAACATTTTCACAAATATTAATCTTCAGATTAAAAGTAAAAAGCTCACCAAAAAAAGATACTCATCATTTTATATGCAATTTTGCATCTCCACTTACAAATCACTAAAAAAACTTTACAATTCAAAGGATGACTAAATATACAATTTCTATTTAAAGTCTTGATACAGTCTATACTATCAACCGCAATATTTTTTCAACCTTAAGAATACTTACACTCTTTAACACTTTCCTTATAAACATGATTTTTATAAGGAAATCTGATACAATTCTTAAATAATATTATTATGTATAGATATAACGAACATAGTGCATAATTAAAGAAGGTGATTTCATTGAAATTAAATAAAAATTTACAATTATGTATATTAATCGGAACATTAATATGCTATTCAATCTATTTTATGTTTTTCTATCTGTTCCCTACTCATTTTTCAAATTCAGATGTACGCTTCGCTTCACTTGTCGTTGAAGCCATTACATTTGTATCACTGATTTACTCTATATATTCTAAAAAAGTCAGTTCAAATCCGTTTTGGATATGTATTACAATAGCAATTGGTAGTTTTTTATTAGGGAAAATAGTATATACATATCAAGATAGCTTCTTCGAAATTCCAATACATCGTTTTACGGTTTCTGATGTATTTTACATGTTTTTTCTATTTTTCTGTCTTATCGCTTTCTGCTATAAAATCTTAAAGGAATGCAATAAATGGGAAAAAGCGTTCTTTATTTGTGATATATGCATAGTGCTTACTTCCATATTTACATTAGAATGGTATTTATTTAATCAACCAAATTTAAATATATTCGCTCTTTCACTAGGAGATGTTTTCCTTTCATTTTTATACCCAATTGCAGATTTATTATTTCTACTGCTAGGTGTTAGTCTCTTTTTCCGTCCAACAATTTTTAATTCCAAACGGAAAATTTATATCTTTATTTTTGTATTAATAAGTTCTGCAACTTTTAACTATATTTATTTTTACTTAAATAACCACTTATCAACTGAAACGATAATATTATTACGTCTTTTATATAGAATACCTATATTACTTATTGCAATAGCTGGCTCTATTTCAGAAGATCATAATAGCCATAGAAATTATTTCCTTGTAAACCCTATAATAGGAAAAAAAGCTTTAGTTGTATTTCCCTATCTTGCTGTTGCAATACTAATCGGGTTTACATTAAAAGAACAAACATCATCTTCAACTCTCATTACAGGAAATTGTATTACTTTTATTTTCGTACTCATTCGTCATTCTATCGTACGTATGCAAAACAATTCCTTAACAAAACGTTTGCAGGCATTTAATGCCCAACTAGAAGAAAAAGTTACTTTACGGACTTCTGATTTAGTTCATAAATCAGAGGCTCTTTCTCAAAAACAACAAAAATTCAAATCATTATATGAATATCATCCTGACCCTATTTTCACCATTGATTTAAATGGAATATTCTTAAATGTAAATAAGGCTGGGAGTGTACTACTTGGAGCACCAACAGATGAGTTACTCGGTGAAACTTGTTTTTCGATTATTTTAGATGAAGATAAGCATAAGCTAGCATTGGCGTTAGAGAAAGTGAAACAACAAGAATCGGCATCCTTACAACTTAGTTCTCAATATAAAGATGGCTTTACTTATTTTTTATACGTTACAATCATTCCTATTATAATAGACGGACAAATTTCAGGAAGCTATATTATGGTGAAAGATATTACTGCACTAAAAAAACAGCAAGAAGAAATAAAATATTTAGCATTCCATGACACTGTAACGAAAATTGGTAACCGTGCCTTTTTCCATAAGAAATTAAAGAGAGTTATAAAAAATGCTGAAATAACAGAAAGCGAGTTTGCATTATTATATTTAGATTTAGATCGCTTTAAAGCAATTAACGATACACTTGGACATTCATCAGGAGACTACATATTAGAAGAAGTAGCAAAGCGCTTCCAATCATGTCTTCCATCACATACTCATCTTTCAAGAATCGGTGGCGATGAATTTACAATCATAATTGAAAACTATACTGACGAAGATTACTTATTCCAATTATGTAACCAATTATTTAAATGCATGAAAAAGTCATTTATCATACATGAGCATAAATTAACTTTATCACTGAGTATCGGCATCGCTATTTATCCACATTCCGGAATCGATACCGCTACACTTCTGAAAAACGCTAATGTTGCAATGTATGATGCAAAAGCAAAAGAACTTAACTCTGTATCTATTTATGACGATGTAATCGCTAAAAAAATTGAAAGACGATTGCGATTAGAAAAAGATTTACCAAACGCACTACAAAATGAAGAATTGTTCCTTTTGTATCAACCTCAAGTTGATAGTGAATCTAATAAAATTATCGGTGCAGAAGCTTTAATTAGGTGGAATCATCCTGAATTAGGTATTATTTCTCCATACGAGTTTATTCCGATTGCAGAAGAAACACTACAAATTATTTCAATAGGTAAATGGACATTAGAGCAGGCTTGTAAACAAATGAAACGTTGGCACGCACTCGGATATTCACATTTAAAAATAGGTGTAAATTTATCTGCTAAGGAATTTGAACAAGAGGATTTTGTAAAATCTATTTCTTCTACTTTAACAAATACAGGTTTACCAGCAAGCTCTCTTGATCTTGAATTAACAGAGCGAATTGCAATGATGGATGAGCGAGAAACATTGATAAAACTGCGTACACTAAAAAGTTTAGGGATTCACATTTCTATCGACGATTTTGGTACAGGTTATTCTTCGCTAGCCTACTTACCTTTGTATCCAATTGATACGTTAAAAATCCCGAGAGAATTTATTACAATGTCTGAAACATGTGATGATGGAATGGAAATTATTAAAACGATCATCACATTAGCAAATACATTAGGAATGTCTGTCATTGCTGAAGGTGTAGAAACGAAAGAGCACGTAAATTTCCTTCAAAAAAATAAATGTCAGTTTATTCAAGGTTATTATTACAGTAAACCTATTCATATTCATGCATTTACTGAGCTATTAGAAAACGGCATTCACCCATAGTACATAACTAATTAGAACAAATATAGCAAAAAGGAAAGAAGATACCTTCTTTCCTTTTGTTTTTCTATTTACATTTCTATTACTTCACCACTTCATTTATTATATCTATTATTTGATGAATTCCCTCATCATTTGTTTTCTTATATCCATTCATGTTTTGAATATATTTCTCCTTATTTGTATACAACTTATTTACTGCATGTATAAATGTATTCGTACTTACTCTGTCTTGGAGTATAACTTCCGCATATCCTTGCCGTGAAAAATATTCAGCATTTAAAACTTGATCTCCCCTACTGGAACTGTTAGTTAACGGGATAAGCAACATCGGTTTCTTCAAAAATAACAATTCAGAAATAGCAGTAGAACCCGCTCTAGAAACTACAACACTTGCCATATTTAGTATATGCGGCAACTCGTCGCCTATATATTCAAATTGCATATATCCCTCCATGCCAATAGATGGGTCTACCTTCCCTTTACCACATATATGAATAATATTAAAGTTTAATAGTATTGTATCTAAACATTCCCTTACCATATCATTTATCCACTTAGCACCTTGACTCCCACCCATAATTAATAATACTGGTTTATCTTGCTGAAATTCACAATATCTTCTTCCTCGTAATACGTTACCCTTCTCAATTTCTACCCTTACAATTGGTCCTACATAAACCTTCTTCTCATTACTTACATTTTCTCCTGTCTGAGGAAATGTTGTGCATAGCTTTGTAGCAAAAGGTAATGCTATTTTATTGGCAAGCCCTAATGTGCTATCTGGTTCACGTATAATTATAGGCACACGATTTAACCATGCTCCTATAGCTACAGGAACTGAAACAAATCCTCCTGCTGAAAAGATAACGTCAGGCTTTGTTTTCTTAATTAAATTATAACTTTGTAAACAACCGCGTATAATTTTAAAAGGATCTTTAAAATTATCCCAATCCCAATATCTCCTAAGCTTTCCCGTTGAAACACTATTGTATTTAACATTTTGCACTAATGATTTTTCAATTCCATTTTTGGATCCAATATACTCGACTCTCCAGCCTTTCTCTATAAATTTAGGAATTAATACAATATTAATCATAACGTGTCCGGCTGTACCGCCCCCAGTAAAAAGAATCGTTTTGCTCATAACTTATACCCACCTTTATTATTAAAAATCTAGCTTTCTCTTTACCTTTTAAATGTAAATAAACTTATTATTTTTTATATAAATCTTTAACTCCACCTCTATATCTTGTAAAAGATCGTTAATGAGTTCATAAAAATCATTTCCATACTCACTACACTCGTATTGAGCAAAGATTTGAATCACATATCTAGTTTCCGTCTCTAATGCTGACTTTATTCGATTAACCCTTTTTTCTTCTACATACGCTTGATATTTATGTATTGCCTCATAAATAAGCAATACATGCGCTTCTTCATCTCTCCAGTCCAGCGTATCAACAATTGAAAGAAATAGCGTATTTTGATTATCTATTACTTCATAACCATTCATATATTTCTTACACCCTTTTTTGTTTTTCATTGCATGCAGATGTCACTACACTTCGCATACTCAAGTACATCTTTTAATGATTGATGAAATTCAATTTCTGGGATCCAACCTAAATTTTTTATTTCCTCTGTTGCTAAACTCTCATTTGAGTCGCTCCCACTTTTCTCTGTTTCCTCTATAAAAAAATTTAGCTGTGTTAATTCTTTATATTGTTCTAGTACATCTAATAAAGATCGTTTTACTCCTGATCCGATATTATATTGTTTTCCACTTATTCCATCTCGTAATAACACATGATACGCTTTGACCGCATCACGTACATCTAGAAAATCTCTACTATCTTTCAAACTGTTTACTTCGATAATAGCCTTACTTCTACCTGATTCTATATCTATTATTTTCTTTGCGAGAATCGAACAAATACCATTCGATACCCCTGGACCAATTAAGTTTGAGGGCTTTGCAATGATAATATTTGAATCCATTAATCCTCCCCAAGCCTCTGCAATAATGACTTGCATCGTTTTACTTAAACTATATGGATTTGAAATTTTCATTTCGTTCATACTATCTGCTTGCAAAGCAGATCCTATAACTAATGTTCTACAATGCGAGGCTTCTTGCTTAATTGCTTCTAATAAATATAACGTTCCTATTACATTAATCTCTATATACTCAAGAGCAGCTGTCCAAGATTCTATAACCGAATTCCTTCCCGCTAAATGCAATACGTAGTCTGGCTTTATTTGTTTCATTACCTTCATTACTTCGCTCTTATTAGTTAAATTACACGTAATACCATTTCTAATTTTTTCTCTATGTGCACGATTTTGAAACATAGGAATTACATGAAAGCCCTGCTCTAAAAAATAGTGGCAAGCATGGCGGCCTGTGAAACCATTTGCACCAGTTATTAAAAGGCTCGCATTTTTTTTCATCGCAAAAACCCTCCTTTTAATAGCATTTGTTTCACCTCATGTTTTGCAAGTAAATCTTGTTGAGAACTAAAACTCTTCACATCCACTAGCGGATAGCTAGAATAATATTCTTGAAGTCCTTCGATAGGAATCGTCGGTAGTACCACAAAATAATTTTGATCAAAACTTATACTTGTTTTACTCTCTACCTCAGATAGAAGCATTTCACTTAATTTTTCACCCGGTCTTATCCCTACCTCTTTCACCTTAATATTTTCTTTTTTTGAATCTTCAATTAATATTTCCGCTAAATCTGTTATTTTACATGCCGGCATTTTCATAACAAAGATTTCCCCGCCTCTACCTTGATATACGGCTTTAAATAACAATCCAACAGCATCTTCAACTGTTAAGAAAAATCTAGTCATATTCGCATCGGTAATCCCTACTTCTGAAGATCTTTTAATTTGTTGTTTAAAAAGCGGTACTACACTTCCACTCGTTCCTAAAACATTTCCACCACGAACACAAATGAATTTTGTTTTCTTCGTTTGTATATTCGCATGAACCATTAATTTTTCACCAATTGCTTTTGTCATCCCATACGTATTTGATGGATCAGCTGCTTTATCCGTTGAAACATATATAACTTTTTCAACTTGCATCTGTGTAGAGGCTTCAATTACATTTTGCGTACCATGTATGTTAGTTTTTATAGCTTCATAAGGATAATACTCACATACTGGAACGTGTTTTAAAGCTGCAAGATGGAATACATAATGTACACCTTGGCATGCATAGACTAGTTGATCTTTATCACGAATATCTCCAATAATAAATTTTAGCCTATGATCATTTATAAACTGTTGCTGCATTTCAAACTGAACCGTTTCATTTCTTGAAAAAACTCTAATTTCTTTCGGTGATTTTTCTAATAGTTGTTTTATAAGTTCATGCCCCCACGAACCTGTACCACCAGTAATTAAAATTATTTTATTTAACATTCCTTTTCCTCCTACGAAACATCTCAATTTAAATAATATTTATTGAATTATTTTCAATTGATTCAAATCATAATCGTCGTTTGTTACATTTAATTGACAAAATAAAAAAACAGAAACTATTAAACTTAGTTTCTGTTTTTCATTTCACCTCACAACAGTAAGATTTTCCATACTGTTTGCATGATAAATAAATTCCTTGTAAAAAAACACCGCTCATTTATTTCTTATACTCGTAATAAAATAAATAGAATGATTCATAGCCAATAATCATGTTTAAATTTATGAAAAAGGGAGGTAACGGAATGGACCGAAGCAATTCAAATCATACATATAACGGACCTTCCAAAGCACTGCCTCTCTCCCTATTCGACGTAAAAAATGAATTAAAACAAAAAAGCAAACTTATTCCTTCTGATACCATGTATAAATTAACGAAAGAAGAGCAACTCATCATCAACAAAATAAAAATACAAACAGAACAGCTAAATAAAAATAATGTTACAAGAACACGCGCATACTACCAATTTTACATTCAATATCCAGAAATACATTGGGCACTGCTTGGACATATGGTATCACGTAACGGCGGTTGGAATATGACTGATTTAAAGGGGGATTTATATACGAGAATTTTATCAGAGAAAGATCAATTCATATTTTTTTCTTTTTTAGAAAAAGGGAATTGGCTTATTTTCCAAGATGTATACCCTCAATTTTTACTTTACGAACAAAGTGTAAAGAGATCACAAAAGTTATTTCACCTTCTCCCTCACCTAAATGTTTCTACATTTATGGAAACGATGTGGCACCATTTTTGGAAAACAGGTAACAAAAAAACTTTAGCGATTGCCACTATTATTAATGAACAAAACTACTTAGAAAAAAGAGTGATTCAAAATGTACAATTTAAAAAGACTGTACTAAATAGTATTGGATTTAAACTCTTTGATTTCTTTCAGTTTAATCATATTCTTTTCCCATTCTACGAAAATGATAAGAAACAAAAAGTATTACTATTTGGTGATACAATGAAACATTTCACTTCCTTACATGAACGGATATTAATTGGAAAAAGATTGTACTCATTATTATTTCGAGATACACA
The DNA here is from genome assembly GCF_057924895.1 of Bacillus sp. LH1. Lineage (NCBI taxonomy): Bacteria > Bacillati > Bacillota > Bacilli > Caryophanales > Bacillaceae > Bacillus > Bacillus sp. LH1. The sequence goes on from NZ_CM175007.1 coordinate 3,657,077, forward strand.
TGTTTTATCTCAAATAATAAGCTGGGCTCAACACCATCCACATACAGGATCAAGGAAAGATTACTGGCCCCATTTATTTTCAAGTGTAAATGAATCTTTTTCCCGTGAGTTTTATAAGCGCCGAATAAAGAAATGCCAGTTACGAAATGGCGCTTATCGCATATACAGCCCTGCACTCATCTATGCATGGCGAGATATGAAGCATGAAGAAGTTGACAGTGAAGATTGGTTTACCGATTGGCAAGTTGTAAATTACTTAGTTGATAAGGAGGAAAATATAAATGGACAAATTACAGAAGACTACTGCAAAACACTCGAAAAAATTGAACTCGCCATTCTCGCAAAGAAAAATGTCCTCCTCCGAGAAGAAGAATGAGTTTCTAGCATTAGTAGTTACAATCTTTCTCTCTTCTATTATTGGAACTTGCTTAGATGCCTTTTTTGTTCATAAACAAATATATTCCTTTCCGGCTAGGCCCTTCTCATCCACATTTTCGGTTAATATAGCTTTTACATTGTTCATACTGCCAATTTTAACAGTTATCTTTATACACATTTCAAAAAAATTATCTAACGTTTCTAGAATTTTATTTATTATTTCAATCGGTATTTGTGCTAGCCTTTTTGAACAGATTGCTGAAAGTTTAGGTTTATTTGTACATAACGCGAATTGGAACCATACATATTCTTTATTTGGTTATATGATTTTTCATTCTTTTATTTGGAACGTATATAATTGGATAAAAAAATAAAGAGACCATTATAGGTCCCTTCTTAAGCATACTCTTCCGTTATTGCTAATGGTGCCAATGTTTGAAGGCTTTTAGAGCGTAAACGATAGGCAACGACTTTCTTCTTATATTGCTTAATGACATCAACATGTTCTTCATAGCTATATAGCGAAAATCTAATCTCTTTATTCCCTTTCTTCGTATCAATGACTATGGGTGTCCCTTCTCCGTGCGGCGGGAAATAATGTTTATCTAAAAACAAAGCCTCATTAAATTCATGAATAACTTGTAGTTTCATTTCTCCCTCTATATTTTTTCCATCTATCGATATAGAAGTATTTTCCGCCTCAAGCTTTTGATGCAATTCAAATTTACTAATAATTGATTCCACAACAGAAGTGGGCATGCTAGAAACTAATACTTTAATAGCTCCAAAAACAAATAATGTAACTATAAACCATGTTGTCATTGTTATCATCTCCATTACATTTAAAAAATAAATTTCGTTCCATACGGTATTAGTATACTAATGAGTATTCCAGTTACAATCATCGTTACCGAACCGATTGTCGCCTCTTTCTCGCCTTCCTTCACGAGACGGCTCACACCGATAATATGTGATGCACAGCCCATTCCAACTCCTTTTCCAATCGTACTTGTTATACTGAAAAACTTAAGTACTGTTGGTCCGATCATAGCGCCTGTTATTCCTGCAACAACTACAAAACTAGAAGTCATAGATGGAATACCACCAATTTGATCCGCTAATGATAGGGCAATAGGCATCGTTGCTAACTGTGGTAAAGTAGTTAATATAAGTTCCTTATCTATATTTAAAATTCCGCCAATCACTACATTCATACTCGTTACAGCCACTATACCTATCACTACTCCAATAAGTATCGATAAAAAATTTTTCATAAGTATCTTTCGCTCTTTAAATAGAGGTATGGCTAATGCTACAATTGCAGGGCTCAATAAGCTTGAAAGAATGTCTCCTCCATTTTCCCTATACTCATGATGAGAAATACCAAAAATGAAAAATAAACAAATCATAATTGCCGTAACTGTTAACACCGGTAACGTAAATGCAAACGTAAATTTTTTATATAGCTTTGTCGCCAAGAAATAAATTGCTACAGTAATAATAATTAAGACCATTTGAATCGTGCACCTTGTCGATTTTATTTTTTTGTTGTTATTAATAATTGACTTATATACCCTGAAACAATCAAAGTTACTACAGTACTTGCAACTACTAAAAGGAATATAATACTCTCCTTACTGAAAAGAAAAGACCCGTATTCCATGAGCCCTGTTGTCGAAGGGATTAAAAATAACGGTAAAAATACGATTAACTTTTCCGCACCCAACTCAAACCATTTTAACGGTAAAACGCGAGTGGAAAGGAGCAGGAACAGTATTAACATCCCTATTAAACTTCCTGGCATTGATAGATGGAATACTCCTTGAATCCACGTACCCACTAGGCTAAATACATATAGCACGCCTACTTGAAGTAAAAGCGTCACGTACTTCATTTCTTTCCCTCATTTCACTATCACACATCCATATTATGAAATCTCATTTAGCGTGTCGGCAAACCGTTTAATTCCAAGTTGAATTTGTTCTATATTCGCTCTACCAAACGTAAATCGTATATATTCATTTTTCGAACCTAAAACACTGCCCGGAACAAATGCGACACCATTCTGTATAGATTCACCTAATAAGTGATATTCATCAAACTTTCCTTTCACTTTACACCATACATGTATTCCACCCTCTGGCACGAAACATTCAACTCGGTCTCCCAATGTTCCTTCAAGCTCTGCAATTAATACATCTCTTCTTTGCTTCAATTGTCCACGAAGTATCGTAATATGTTTATGGAAATCCTTTGATTCTAAAAATTGATTTGCTACCCACTGCGTAAATACACTATGGCCAAAATCAACTTGTTGCTTTGCATCTGCTAAACGCTCAATTACACGTGTAGGACCAATTATCCATCCAATACGTAATCCTGATGCAACAATTTTTGATAATGAACTTATATAAAGAACATTTCCATTTTGGTCCATTGATTTTAATGTCGGGTTCACTTCTCCATTAAAAGAGATTAAACTATACGGATCATCTTCTACAATTGGTATACCGAACTCAGAAGACAGTTCTAAAATTTTTTTACGTCTCGCTAATGAAAGCACAGTCCCCGTCGGATTCTGATAATCTGGATTCAAAAACACCATACGAATGCGATGCTTTTTGTGCAAATCGATTAAGTCATCTGGATTCATTCCATGCTCATCAACAGGTAAATGAAATATGTTCAAACCGGCCGATTTAAACATTGGAAGCGAAAAACAATAAGAAGGATCTTCAATCGCGATCGCATCACCAGGTTTTAATAAACATTGAACGATAAGATTAAGCGCCTGTTGTGCTCCTGACGTAATAAGAATAGAGCTTGAATCTGCTTCAATTTGTTTATATTGCTGAACATGTGCTGCAATTGTTTTTCTCAACATCTCATTTCCAAGTGGATGATCATAACCGAGGTTTTCCATAAATGTTTTCTCCGACAAAATTGTTCGAAATCTATCACTTGGAATTAATTCTGGTGACAGTTCACCGCTTGCTAAATTAATTAAATCATCTTTTTGTGTTTCCATTCGAATTTGTTGAACGAGTGGTACGTTAGGTAAGAACGATCCATCCTCCACGTACCTACCCCAGTTCGGTATTCGTTTATGTGAGACACCCCATATGTCTGTATTGACCCGTGTTCCGCTTCCCTTTTGCCGTTCTACTACTCCAAGTGATTTTAATTCTTCATACGCAGCTACTATTGTACTCCGGTTCACCTGTAATTCCTTTGCTAACATACGCTCAGAAGGTAACTTACTATCAGAAGGAAATTCACCTGAAGAAATGCCTCTTTCAATATAATCCGCAATTTGTTTATATACAGGTGTCTTATCTGCACGATTTGGTTTCCATTCCATCTAGTTTCCTCCTTTCAAAACGAACTATCCTCATTTTTCACTAACAGTATTCACCGTAAAAATAGTATTAATTAGTCACATTTTCTTATCCGTAAATGGATATATCCAAAATGGTTCTCTTTCTGATTACTCAATAGCTTCTGAAATTCCAACTTCATACTCTCATTTCAGTTCTTTTACAAACTATTAAATCATTACCGCGTACCATGTTACCCCGGCCAGTAGAACAAAAAGAAGAAGAATATAGATTGCAGATAAGTTTTTCACATTTCTTTTTGTAGACTTACCGTAATTCTCCTCCACGTTTCTTGCAACTAGTACAGTCCCAAATAGCGATACAATTACAATAATAACGACTAGTGAAATTGCAAAACTCATTGTCTTTTCACCTCTCTAAGACCCATCTATTTTAATTAAAGAACTTACATAAAAACCTTCCTCTTTAAAACGTCGATAACATACTACCTTTCTTCTCTTATCATAATAGATGTTTACAAAAAGCGGACCAACCACTTTCATGTTTTTTTGCTCATCCACTTAAAAAATAAAAAGCAACTGATCACTTAGGACCAGTTGCTTTTTTCACACGATAATTTTTCATTTAAAATTAATTCGATTTAAAAGTTTCGCCTTTTCATAATGAAACATCGACTGAGATAACTCAAAAATTGTTCCATTTACAAGATACACTGTATTTTCAATAAGAAGCGCCGGATCACCTTCATTTAATTCTAAAAGCTGTGCATTTTCTTTATTTACTTTTTCACAACTAATAACTTTATCAGCAAAACCAATATTTAATCGTAAATCTTCAATGAAATAACTGTATACAGAGCTTAATGCTATTTCTTCGTTCAAATATGGAATAATATCCTTTTTGAAATAACTTACTTCAATAGAGAATGGTTTAGCATCTACAATTCTTAAGCGCTTCAAAAAATACAACCTAGTTCCAGCTTCGCATTGCATCCGCTTTGCTATCTCTTCGTCCGCATCTATTACTTCCAGCTCTAACACTTTCGTTTCAATATTTTGTGAAACAAGATTTTTCGTTAATCCACGTAAACTTCCTAAATTAATGTAATCTGTTACAGAAGTTTCGCGTAAAAACATGCCACTACCTTGCACTTGAAAAATATAACCTCTATTCACAAGCTGACTAATTACTTTACGTATCGTATTACGGCTTACTTCAAATCGATTCATCAACGCTTCTTCTGTAGGTAGTTTTTTCGTTTCATTAAAAAGCCCATCTCGAATGTTTTGCTCTAACACATCTGCAATTTGTTTATACTTTGCACTCATACACTTTCTCCTAAAATACGCTTTTATCTGTTATAACTCTTCCCCTCTCGTTTCGACCACACGTTTATACCAATGAAACGAAAGTTTCTTCTTACGTTTTAAGTTATCATTATGATCGACAAAAATAAAGCCATATTGCTTTTTATATCCATTTAACCAACTTAAAAGATCAATCACTGACCATGCATAATAACCTTTTAAGTTAATTCCCTCTTCAATTGCACGCTTCATTACTTTTAAATGCGCTTCAATAAATTTAATTCTCGGAACATCTACAATTTCTCCGTCAATGATTGGATCTTCATCACCAAGTCCATTTTCCGTTACATACATCTTTATGTCACCGTAACGCGCTTTCAACATATGCAATCCCTCTAAGAAACCTTCGGGAGATATTTCCCATCCCCATTTTGTATATGTTTTATCATCCATTTTAACTGTTCGATAAAAACCATCAAAAGAAGGGTTACCTGGAGCAAGCGTTGAGTTTTCTCGAGAATGTTCCTCACTCTTTATATCCATATCGTATCTTTCTACTCGTATTGGTTGATAATAATTCAAGCCAATAAAATCATTTTCTTCTGCATTTTGTTTAATGATTTCTAATTCTTCAACCGTCCAATTAGGAGTCCATCCTTTTTCCTTTAATTGTTGTACAACATAAGACGGATACTCGCCTTTTAAAATTGGATCATAATACCAATACGTTTCATATTCATTCGCATGATTTGCTGCTTGTATATTTTCTTTTTGATCATCCACACTATAAGCTGGTAAGAAAACATGTGTAATCCCAATCTCACCATATTGTTTCAGCTGCTTGTACACCGCAACTGTTTTCGCGTGTGCATAAAATACATAATGAGTCGCTTGAAAATACTTTGGAACATCATTTTGTATTCCTGGTGGATGTGCACCTTTTAAATAACCTAATCCACAAAACATTACGGTCTCATTAAAAGTAATCCAATGCTTAACTCTGTCACCAAATGCCTTAAAACAAGTTTCTGCATATTTTACGAAAGCCTCTGCTGTTCTTTTATTCGTCCATCCACCATCTTTTTCTAACGGTAATGGTAAATCCCAATGATATAAAGTGACAAACGGCACAATCCCGTATTTTAAACATTCATCAATTAAGTTGTTATAAAATTCAATCCCTTTTTCATTTACCTTTCCATCTCCAGTCGGCAATATTCTCGCCCAAGAAATAGAAAAACGATACGATTCTAATCCCATCTCAGCCATTAAGCGAACATCTTCCTTATATCGATGATAATGATCAACAGCTACATCACCATTTGTTCCATTGTATGTTTTGCCAGGAATTTTTGAAAACTCGTCCCAATTCGTAACACCCTTTCCATCTTCATTCCATGCACCTTCTACTTGATAAGAAGCTGAAGCAGCTCCGAATAAAAAATCATGTGGAAACTTCATAGTATATACCTCCATTTCATTACAACAAATCAAATTCAATCATACATATAAAATTTATAGGTACAAATTTTATATGTATGATTATATCTTATGTTTTTATTTTTTTCTATTATAAAAGTACAATTTATATTGTTGGTTATTGGAAAAGAAATAAGAAGCGATATATTTTATCGCTTCTCACTCTCATCATCTTTATTCTTTTATTAATGACTTATTCGCTCTTATAACTTCTTGATACAATAATGGTGACCACTTTTCATTTATGTAGTCTTGAATTACCCAGCCTACTCTCGCAGGATTCTTTTGTTTTATATGGTTTGCAATTTCAGGATTTATATAAGAGGCATAGTAATATGGACTATTCCATGCTGTACCACCAGAAGACAAGCTTGTAAAATTTATATATAGATGATTTAAATCCTCGCTATTGTTCATCGTTTCATTCATTGTATCTTTAATAGATTTTACTTTCTCATCATAACTCACTTTATATTTATCTTGTACTGTTACATTTACATTTTGATTTACAGTTGTGGTAAACGTCTCATTATCTGGCCAATAAAAATTATTATATCCTCCAGATTCATTACTACCACTATATCTTTTTAGTAGTACAATTTTCCCACGAGCATCTCCAAGTTTTATATTTCCTTCTGTTTTTAAAAAGATAGGATCAACAAAATAATTTTTTTCAAACGTACTACTAAATGAATCTTCTGCCCCTTTCATATCCTCATACTCTTTTTTTAAAGACATAATAATCGTTTCACTCGGGTTATCTCTTAAAAATTGTTTCGCTTCGTTTATGAATTCATGCAGTGTTACATAAAGATATAATGGCCCATGATGAAGAACTATCGTATTATCATCTGTTAAACGTCCTCTTATATCAAAAATGCGAGCTCCATGGTCCATTTGATAGCGAAAATCATATTCTTGCGTCATTCCCCATACTTGCTTAATCGGATTTTGCAACTTGAACGTCCCACTATCGTGTGTTCCTGGAATTGAAATTCGTGCTAACGGGATATTATCAGGTATAGGTTGCATCCATTTCGACCAATTTTCAAGCTCATTAACAGAGCTAGCTGCAACTACTTGCTTATCATGTAAAGCAAATACAAATGTGATAAATATTGTACTACATATGAATAATTTCAAAATTAACTTCTTATTGCTCATTATTATCCCTCTCTTTTTCTGTTTTTATATCAAACTTATTGAATATAATATAAGCTAGTTCAGAAAAAATAAATAACATTTCATCAATATGAAATATTGCATAGAAGTAAAGTTAAAAAATCATTCACATATACTAAATTAGAAAAATTTAAAGGAACTTCATCTGAAGTTCCTTTTACTTATTTTATGTTCAATACGTATGAACCATCTGTATTCTCATATTTATAGACGTATAAATAATATTTACCTGGCTTTGCATTATAAGTTCCTTTAACTACATTGCCTTCATTTTCACCATATGCTACATAGTTATTTAAATCTGATTCATGATGAAGTACCCATGTCATTCCGATATTTTGTTCATTTAGTAGAGAAATATTAATATTTTCCGGCGAGTCAATTTGGAAAGTAAATACATCTACTCTATCACTATTATGTAGCATTCCTTTCACCGGTGTATGAAAGTTAACTTTATTTGCCTGTCTAGGCTCATTATTTGGTTCATTTTCTGTTACTTGTAATTCATTCCCACCGTTTGGTTTTCTTTGTTCATAGCCTAAGTTTACTAGTATAGACTTCAAATCTGGTAAAACACCAATTTTATCTGCATATGGATCTTTAGATTTTGTTCCTGTGCTCTGGTTGCTTAATATTGCTCTTAGTTCACTAGGTCTATATGGTTGTCCTAAATTTTCTTTAGCAATGCTTTGTACTAAAGTCGCTGCCCCAGCAATAATTGGCGAGGCACTAGATGTTCCGCTAAAGCTTGAAGTATATAGATTTACAGCACTTCTACTTTGTTCAGCTGTAGTTGTATCTACATTTTCTCCCCATCCGTACACATCAATACGGCTTCCATAATTCGAAAACCACATACGTTCATGAGGGAAAGATGAAGAGCCAGCGCCTACCATAATTGCACCCGAATCTTTAAAATCTTTACTATTACGATTTAAGACTTGCTTACCTTTTCTATCTTTGAACTGGTCTAAATCATTCCACCCATTTGCTCCAGCCTCTATAATTACAATCCCTTTATCTGTACCAGCACGAATTGCATCAAAAATATCTGGTTGTACTTCAACAGGTAAATATTTATCACCATATCCATCAAAGGATGCTTGCGCCTCTAATAATAAAACATCCCCAGCTTCTAACTGATTTACAGCGCTTAATATTGCATCAGCCGTATTATACTGTCCGTTATCTCTTATTTGAGAGATAACCTTTGCTTTCGCTTTTGGCGCAATCCCAATATTCCCGACTTCATTGTCCTCAGAGGATACAATTCCTAGTACAGACGTCCCATGACCGACATGCTGATCTATATTTCTTCCAGACATTAATTCAATATTTTGATGTAATAAATCCTCATGATTTAATAGCCATCCGTATTCCATATCAACAAAAGTAATACCATTTCCATTACCGCCTTGAATTCCCCAGGCGAAAGGCGCATTAATACCGTATGGGGCTGCTTCAAGATAACCTTGTTTTTTAAATCTAGGATTGTTATTAGGATTAAGAGCTACACTTGATGATTGCACTTCAGGTGGCATTATTTTCTCTTGTTTCTTCATATACGCATCTTCTATTAAAGAAGATGCCTTTAACTTATCTACTATTTCTTCTTCATACCCACTATTTTGATTTTGAAGAATATAGTAGTTTAATAGACTTGTAGATACATGATTAGGTGCTTTCACTTCAAGGTTTTGTATTTGTTCCGGGCTTACAGATGTGAATAAACGAGTAAATGTTACATCTGGATATTCTGTCAAAAGATCTTTTATTATTTTATCATTCGTTTGAGATTGTATTTGTTTTTCAATACCATCTTCATATGGCAAATCCAAATCCGCTTTAAATTTTACAATGATTTGCTTATCTGTTTCTTGTTCTATCCCTAATTTACTCTGCTGTTCTATAGAATCAGCATATACACTATTGATAGTGCCTCCTGTTCCTAAAAGTGTTGTAATGATTACAGTTGACGCACACATTTTTTGAAATATTTTCATTACATCAATCCTCCTATTAATAATTGTTAATCATTATATTAATCTATAATGATTAATTCTATAACGTATTCCCTTTCTACTAAATAGATTATAGTAATCAGAAATATGAACTTCAATGTATTTTCATATGCAATATTTCATATTCTGACTCTACACTAAACGAATATGAAACTTATAGTGATTATTTATTTTATATGTGCTAATATACTTACATTAATATATTACGCATATACACATTTCAAACTACATTACTTAATCGTTTCACCTTAATTTTTTCTTAGGAGGATTTACAATGAAATTACTAAAAATAAAACATATAATTCCTTTATCTGCGGCCGCAATTACATTCGTATGTAGTCAAAGTACAGCTGAAGCTTCTACCATTCATACAGTAAAAAAGAACGATACACTTTGGGGCATTAGTAAACAATACGGAGTTTCAATACAATCCATTAAACAGGCTAATAATAAAGGAAACGATAAAACCTTTATTGGCGAACAGTTACATATTCCAGGGTCCGTGAAATCAAATGAAATCACTGTTCCTCAAAATGCCAAGCCTGCGAACATTTCTGAACAAATTATTTATCAAGTACAACCGGGAGATTCATTAGAAACGATAGCAAAGCGTTACAATGTCACTGTCCAATCTATAAAACAAATGAACAATACAGTCGGAAACAAGCTTTATACAGGACAACATTTAAAAATCAACTCAAGTATTTCACAAAAAGAAAAAGACTTAATGGCACGCTTAGTTACCGCTGAAGCAGGTGGCGAATCCTATAAAGGAAAAGTAGCAGTAGCCAAAGTTATACTAAATCGTGTAAATGCAAAAGGTTTTCCAAATACAATAACAGGCGTTATTTATGAACCTATTAAATACGGATATGCATTTACTCCTGTTACAGATGGAAGAATTAATCAACCTGCAAGTGCAGAAGCAAAAATGGCTGTAGAAGAGGCTATCTCCACAAATGGAGTAGATTCAGACTGGATTTATTTCTACAATCCAAAAACATCAACGGACAAGTGGATTACGACACGTCAAACAGTAGCAGTAATTGGTAATCATGTGTTTGCTAAATAAGATTTAAAATCATTAACAGACCTCTTCACTTAAAAGGTCTGTTTTTTTCTATGTAAGATGTTATTAATCATATGACATAGTTATTTTTTAAACTGTTTCTTCTTTCAAATAAAAATTTTTGTATTTACTCCACCACTCGTAGAAATTAATAAAGCATCAAGTTCAAAAACTCCCACTTTATTAATAAAAGCTATTTCTTAACTTCATAAAATTGTTATACACTAGAAAAATAAAAAACAAACTATTCGTTAGCAGGTGGAAGAATATGTATGATGTTACGATTATCGGCGCTGGAGTAAGTAGCATTTTTATGGCTTATTCACTAGCTAAAAGTAACAAAAAAGTTTTAATTCTTGATAAAGGTAAAGCGCTAGAAGATCGCCATTGTCCTTTAGACGAAGGAAAAGTGTGTAATTGTACTACATGTGATAAATATTTCGGGTTTGGTGGTTTAGGCAAATCTGAAGGGAAATTTAATTATACAAACGGATTTGGCGGAGAACTTGAGAAAAAAGTCGGTAAAGAGGTTTTTTTACAACTCATGGCTGAAGTAGATGAAATTCTATGTCAGTTTGGTGGAAGTTCGGTTTCAAAATATTCTACTGAAAATTCAAGTCTCACTAAGAGAGCTGAAGCGTGTGGTTTACAAATGCTAACAACAGAAGTAAGACATCTTGGTACTACACTTTCCAGTAACATTTTTCAGCAGCTCTATGAATTTTTACTGACGAAAATAAAGATTCAATTTCATATAGATGTACAACATATTCTGAAACAGGAAGATCATTTTACAATAGATACAAATCAAGGAACAGTTCAAACTAAGCAACTAGTATTTGCAACTGGGCGCTCTGGGGCCGATTGGTTAAAAGAAATGTGCAGTTCCCTAAATATTTCTCAGGAGCAAACACGTGTAGATTTAGGAATTAGAGTAGAAATGAAAGAACATCAATTACGTTCTATATTAAAAGATACTTTTGAAACAAAACTTTCTTATCAAGGTGAGCATTTCACAGCAACTACTTACTGTATGAATCCAAAAGGACGCATCATTCGAAAGTACGAAGAAGGTTTAGTTATGCCTGACGGTCAAAATTTTCGAGAGCAAGGAACTGGCACTTCTAATTTAAATTTCACTTTATTTATTCCTAGCTATTTTCCAACTCTCAAAGAAGCAAATGTATACGCAAGTTCAATTATTAAAGGCATTAACCAAGGACGAGATCGGATTGTTATACAGCGCTTAGAGGACTTACTAAAGAAACAACCTACGGCGGAAAACAGCATGGAACATAGCCGTATACAGCCTACACTACAGGGGGATTATGGAGATTTGAATCAAGAAATTCCTCAATTATATATTGAAGGGCTCAAAGAATTTTTATTACGTTTAGAACAATTTATACAAGAACCTATTGATCAACATACTTTACTATATGGAATTGATGGAAAGTTCTATGCTCCTACGATAAAAATTAATAATCATTTTGAAACTAGTATACATGGGCTATTTTTAATTGGAGATTGTTCAGGCGTTACGCATTCATTATCTCAAGCAGCTGCAAGTGGTCTGTATGTTGGAAAGTACTTATCTGACATTTAATTTCTATCATTAAAATGTCAGTCAAATATTTTCAATTTCAAAACACTTTACTTACATATAGTAAAATTATATTAATAAACCCCCTATCCTTCCCTGCTAATAATTAACCGACAAAAAATCGGGATTTTACAAAATACATATGTAATATAACTGTATATTTAAAACGATTGACATTCAATTCTAATAAATTGAATGTCAACAGTTTTAAAAGTCTCTATCCATTTTCACTTTTATTTGTTCGATATTTTGTAACATCATCATAGTGTTTAATATGGTAGGATGTCTATAAGTCAATTTCACTACAACTATGACTTGTTCTGCCCATTTCTCAAAAAGAGTTATATTTATGCTACTACGCTTTAAAAATCCCCATTGTATATATATGAATACTTTAAATTATTCCCTTTAGAAAACAAAGTCTAAATGGTTCATTACACTCTAATAGTTATAAAAATATAATATATAACTTTAGTTAAATAAATTATATAAAGAAGGTGTAAAAATGAAGAACAAAATAAATTTACAAATGCAAAATATAAGTTTTGTTATAATAATGGCTTTAGCGGTATGGTTAAAAACATATCTTATTACGCGATTCAGTTTTGATTTAAAAATCGAGTCTTCAACGCAAGAGCTCATTTTGTTTATTAGCCCTCTAGCCGCATCATTAGCATTTGTTGGATTAGCATTATTTGCAACTGGTGAAAAGCGAAATTATATAGCGCTCTGTATTAATTTCTTATTAACAATCGTGCTTGTTGGAAATGTAATGTTCTATGATTTTTATAGTGATTTCGTTACATTACCAGTACTTGGACAAACCTCAAACTTCGGCCAATTAGGCGGCAGTATTATAGAAATATTAAACTACAAAATTATACTCGCATTCGTAGACATTGTTTTCTTCTTTATTTTATTAAAAAAGAAATCATTGGTCTTTAAAACAGAACGTGTAACTCATTCTACGCGCTTGTTATACTTTCTTTTAACGATTGGTGTATTCTTTGCGAATCTACATCTTGCAGAAAAAGAGCGCCCTGAATTATTAACAAGATCATTCGACCGAGTCATGCTTGTCAAAAATTTAGGCTTATATACTCACCAAGTATATGACTTAACACTGCAAGTAAAAGCTGGGTCACAAAAAGCACTTGCTGATAGTAGTAAATTACAAGAAACTGAAAACTACGTAAAAGCAAATCAAAGCGAGCCAAACCCTAATATGTTTGGTGCAGCGAAAGGAAAAAACGTAATTGTCGTCACTCTTGAATCCTTGCAGACCTTCTTAATAGGCGCATCAGTGAACGGGCAAGAAGTTACACCATTCCTAAATGAATTCATAAATGAAAGTTATTACTTTGATAACTTTTTCCATCAAACTGGTCAAGGGAAAACATCTGATTCTGAATTTCTAATCGATACGTCGTTGTATCCATTAAATCGAGGAGCTGTATTCTTTACACACGGTAACAATGATTATACTGCAACTCCAGAAATTTTACGTCAGCAAGGTTATTTCACTTCTGTATTCCATGCGAATAATGCAACATTTTGGAATCGTAACATTATGTACTCTGCTCTCGGTTATGATCGTTACTATAATGAACTTGATTACAAAATTACGCCTGAAACAAATTTAAATTGGGGCTTAAAAGATATCGAATACTTTGATCAATCAGTAGATATATTAAAAACTGTTGATCAACCATTTTACGCTCGTTTCCTTACTTTAACAAACCATTATCCATTTACGTATGATGAAGATACAAAATTCATTGAACCATACAACTCTGGTAATGGCGTATTTGATCGTTACATCGTAACAGCACGTTACTTAGACGAATCCATTAAAAAATTTATTGAGCGTTTAAAAGCTGAGGGAATGTATGATGATTCTATTATTGTTTTATATGGTGATCATTATGGCATTTCTGAAAAACATAATCGTGCAATGGCACAGTTTTTAGAAAAAGATCAAATAACAGAATTTGATACTCTGAATTTACAACGTACACCTTTATATATTCATATGCCTGGCCAAACAGAAGGTGAAACGATTTCAAAGCCTACAGGACAAATCGATATGAAACCTACTATTCTAAATTTATTAGGTGTTGATTCTACGAATGATATTCGTTTTGGCCATGATATGTTTTCAGATGAATATACTGGCTTTGTTGTTTTACGTGATGGTAGCTTCGTTACAGATAAGTATGCATACAAAAACAACACTTTCTACGACCGTATAACAGGTGAAATTGTAGATTTACCAAAAAAAGAAGCTCAAGCCCTCATTAAACGTGCCCAAAATGAATTACGAATGTCTGACAAAATTATTGAAGGCGATTTATTACGCTTCTCAGAAAGCAATAAAATTAAAACTGGCGAAGTACAAACTAAAATTAAAGAAACAGAAAAATAATCTATATATGAAAAAGGAGCAACTTATTACAGTTGCTCCCTTTTACTTTTATTCTACGCTTGTTTCTAAAGCTACATCCGTATAGGTATTATCATTACCTATATGTAAAATTACTTCACATTGACGCAATCTCAATTCAAAGAGCATGATAGAATCATGATAGATTTCAGGATTTGATTTCATCTTATGTAACAGCTCTTGTTTTTCTTGTATTTCTAATTGCATATTTTCTACAGTTTGTTTCAAACAGTTAAATGGATTCCTAAAGAATATATGAATATCTCGCTCTTGTGTGTTTTCAAATAGCTCAAATTGCAAGAAAAATTTCTTCATAATAGAAGCCGTTACTTCAGTATAATCTTCATTTTCTACATACTGTTTGTATTTGTTATATAGCATAGATTTATTTTTAGGAAGAACTCCAAACAATTTACCGGCACTTTTCAGTAAAAATTGTGCTGGCGTAAATCGACGTAAAATATTTACTTCATCCATTTGTATTCTAGTCGTCATCCTGTCAGTATCTCTGCGCCAGTCATCAAGCACTTTAAAGTCACATTCTAACTGTATTCTATTTTCTCCAAATAGTGAATTAAGCCCTTCACTAAGTTCTTCTAAATACGTTTGACTTTGAAGAAGCTCATTATTAGAAGTTGCAATCCAATTTTGCATAGAAAGAGCCAGATTAGGTAACACAGTTTGTTCTAAATATTTATGCACTCTTTCATTCATTGCTTTATTTAGTTCCGTATCCATGTGCCCGAAATCACTTTCTTCACTAATTAAATTAGAACAGCTCTTTAATATCTTCGGAATATTTTCAGTAAGATCATTTGTAATTTCAGTCTTCATTGAACGATATGATTGTGTAATGAAATGAATTTTTTCCCTCTCAAATGTAGTAAGGTTATTAATGCTACCGTTTAGTTTCACTAGCATATCTTCATTCCAATTAATAGCATCCACCAGATTATTTTCTTTCTCAACACGTTTATCCAAAAGATATGTAATTGTTTTTCGAATGAAAAATAATAACTTTTCAGTACGTTCTGCATCGATATTTTTATGATTAAAGTTAAAATGAATAAACTCAGTTAAATCATTTAATTGTTGACTACTTGTATATAACGAGGAATAAGGGAAAATTCTCGCATACGGGAAATATGTGTTTATTCTCGTTGCCGTATCATGTAATACCCTTTTCACTTCTGCTTCACTGTAAATGTTATCGATTTTATTTAATAAGAAATGAATTTGTAAATTTGGCGTATGTTCTTGAATACTTAATAGAATGTCACGTTCTTTATCAGTAAAAGGTGAATCCGCATTCAATACGAACAGTAATTTGTCTACAGAATTTAAATATTCGAATATCTCATCTCTAGTGTCGTTATTCCTATTAAAGCCAGGTGTCACTACAAATGTAAGTTTATTTTCATTTAAAAATCTGCATGGTAATTTAAATTCAACACACGCTCTATCTCTATATGTTTGATGGTGCTGAGACATCATATTATGGTAATCAGAGACATCTTCCGTTGTTGTAATTGCTGAGTCTGTTATAGCGTTTATTTCTATATGAGCATCATTTTTTAAAACTACTACATTTGAAATTGATTTTTCTAATATATTTTCTCCTAATATAGAGTTAATAAATGTAGTTTTTCCGTTCCCTGAAGTTCCCGTTACTAAAATACGATTTGTTCTTAAATCTGCGAGCTCGTCAACTAACCATTTAAATCGGTGACCTATTTCTATATTCTGCTTTTGTGCCCACTGTGTAATAGATTCAAAAAGGTGTAAGCTGTAC
Organism: Bacillus sp. LH1; assembly: GCF_057924895.1. Classification (NCBI taxonomy): domain Bacteria; kingdom Bacillati; phylum Bacillota; class Bacilli; order Caryophanales; family Bacillaceae; genus Bacillus; species Bacillus sp. LH1. The sequence goes on from NZ_CM175007.1 coordinate 3,673,689, forward strand.
TCTAAGCCATTTACATGATTAATAGAATGTGACAGTAAGTTTTCCGCATGTTCTATATTTGCTGAATCTATTTTGGAAGGGAAAATCTCATCCCATGCCAATACAGCTGCAGATGGAAATACAGCATAAGATGGATTGACTACCTTTAACCAATTTGCTAACAGATTTGGTATGATATCGTTTAATTGTCTAAGCGTATATTGACCTTGAATTAATGCAAAGTACGTTTCTTCGTAAAGAGCAGAAACTTTGTTCCATATATCGGACGAATGTATTTCAATATGTAAGAAAAATTCATTTATTGTGTTAAGCCACAATAAGTAATTTTTTTCATTTTTATAACTGTTCCAGAGTGATGAAACCATTTGCGTAAATTGTACTTGATCTACATTATTTAATGTATCTAATGCATCATAAAAATAGTCTGGTGAAATATGTTTAGTAAACCCTTTATCGATATATCCTTTTAACACCTCAAACCAAGGATACGATTCTATGCGAATTAACTCATTCACAGCAAGCTCTACTGCACTATCAAAATCTTGCTGTTCCTCATAAAAGGAACGGGCAATTTTTGTGACATTCGGATAATCAGGATTTAAAGAAACTGCTTCTTTAATAACACCGAAAGCTGAGTCAAAATTATTTTGCTCAATGTAAAGAGAAAGTAATTGTAGTCTAATTTCGGTCATCAATATTTTATTATCAGTAGTAATAGAAGTATAAATATTTTCAGCAAATGATAACTGATTCAGTTCGAAATAAGCATCCGCAATATTTTTTTGTGCCCATGGTGCTAATTCATTACTAACCTTCTCCCATTTAAAAATAGCTGCTTCAAAATCTTGATGACGATAATAAAATTCACCTTGTGCAAAACGAATATAAGACCCATCAGAAATCTCATTTTTTTCTTCGTTTACATAAGCTTGTCCAAGTACGTCAAGAGTTGGTTTTGTTTCATTCTCCATTAGGAATGTTTCATAATACATCTTTTTTATTAATTGTTTTTCTAATCTCATCTTTTCCCCCACTATATCTTGAAAATACATTTTTAAGATATGTCAATACTTTTTGTATGTATGCTTTTTATCTTAACAAAGAATATCTTTTGGAAAATTTCATTTTCCTTTCATTTTTCAAGTTAGATTGAATTTTTATGAGAAAAGTTTCAGTTTTTTTTCAATTACCTTTCAGTTATGAAACAGCATTAAATGTTCCTAATAACCTAATAACACTATAATATTCCACATTATATTATCAAGAAAATCCCATATAAACCATATTATAAAAACAATCTATATTGAATTTATATACATAATTAACTGTGCTGTCAAACAAAAAAAACAACAATAGGAGCCAACAGCTATTCATACCATTTCTTTCTCAAATTGTTTTCCTTTAAAATGTTTCAGTAGTTATGTAATTAAATTCCATTAACCTATATAAATAACTAGTCCAAAAAATATCTATATGCATATCATGTTATAGTAAAGAATTTAGGAGATCCTAAAAGGAGGCATTTTCATGTTTGAAGATAAATCTAAAATAAATTACCCATATGAATTTACTGAAACTACAACAGTTCCTCTAAAGAACCCCATTGATAAAAAATTCAAGAACGGCACAGGTACACATAACTTCCCAATTAAGAAGCACTATAAAGAGCAAGTTCTATACACTGAAAAAATTAATAATAATAAAAATAAGTAATTGTATAGATCTTTATAACAATTAGCTAAATAAGAAGCAACATTCAACCATGCATAGTTATTTAGTTAGTAATGATACAATTCATGCACATTTTAAAAAGTGCTGTATACAGCGCTTTTTTATACATAGATAAATTTAAGCTAACACAACCAAGAAATAAACGGTAAAATTACTCCACCATATTCTCGTTTAACTATTAAATCTACATATGAAAAGGGAGCAACAGTAAATGTTGCTCCCTTTTGAAATATAATTTATTCACTCTACATAACCCTCTTAAACATCTTCTCCAACTCATAAGTAGAATGATGCACAAGAATCGGTCTTCCGTGTGGGCATGTGTATGGGTTTGTTGTTGTACGTAATTCTTCCAGTAAGGCAAATATTTGATCGTTCGTTAAATATTGATTCGCTTTAATGGATGCTTTACAGCTCATCATGATGGCTGCTTCTTCACGTAACTTTTTAATATCCACTTTTTTTAGTTTGACAACTTGCTCCATCATTTCATCGATAATTTCTGTTTCTTGTCCTTTCGGGAACCATGTTGGATGCGAGCGGACGATAAAGGATTGATGGCCGAATTGTTCTAAAAATAGCCCAACTTTTTTTAGTTCTTCTAACTGTTCTTCGACACGTAAAAATTCAGTAAGAGATAGATCAATACGGTACGGTACAAGTAACTCTTGTACTTCTTGCGCTACCCTTCCTACTTTATCACGGAAGTATTCATAATTAATACGTTCCTGCGCGGCATGCTGGTCAATCATATATAAGCCTTTATCATTTTGAGCGAAAATATATGTTCCATGCATTTGTCCAATTGGATAAAGCGGTGGTAAGTCATTCCCGTTCATTTCAATCTCTTTTATTTCCCGAACTTCTTCTTCTAATTCCTCTAGTTCAAAATCCTCTTCATTACTATCCCACGATTTCTCTTCTTGAATTGGTTCTTCGATTATCGGTTTAGTGGATGGTTGCCAACTTTGTTCTTCTCTTATGAGCGACTGTGGTGGTTGCCATTCTTGTTTCGGCGGTTGCCACAGTTGTGGTGGCTGTTTCACAGCCTGCGGTTCTTCTTGTTTTGCATCCATGCCAGTTGGTAAAACAATGTCCGGCATAGATGGTTCTTTCGGCTTCGCATGCTCAAACTGGAACTGTTCTTGCACACTTTCGTCTTTTTCTTTTTTCTTCGTTGTTACGCCTGCATCTGGAATGAGCTGTATTTTTTTAAATGCAGCTTGCAATGTTTCTTCGATCAGCTTTAGCAATTCTTGTTCTTTACTAAAACGAACCTCTAACTTCGCTGGATGTACGTTAACGTCAACTAGCATTGGATCCATTTCAATCGATAAGAAGCCAATTGGATACCGGCCAACTGGCAGTAATGTATGGTAGCCTTGCTGAATTGCTTTCATTAGTACAAAGTTTCGAACGTAACGACCATTTACGATCGTTGACATATAATTACGAGATGCTCTCGTTACTTCTGGTAATGTTACATAGCCTTTAATTGTAAAGTCTAAAGATTCAGCTTCAATTGGAACAAGCTTCTTCGCAACTTGAATACTGTAAATCGATGCAAGTACTTGTCTTACATCACCGTTACCTGATGTATGAAGCAATTTCTTTTCATTATGAAACAGTTTTAACGATACTTCTGGATGTGACATTGCAATACGATACACGATATCTGTAATATTCCCGAGCTCCGTATGAATGGTCTTCATATATTTAAGACGCGCTGGTGTATTAAAGAATAAGTTTTGTACTGTAATATCTGTTCCTTTTCGGCTCGCAGTTTTCTCTTGTTTTATAATGTCTCCACCTTTAATTATGAGGTGTGTACCAGGCGCATCACCTGTGCTAGTAATTAATTCTAATTCACTAACAGAGGCAATACTCGGCAATGCCTCACCGCGGAAACCGAGTGTTCTTATGCGAAACAGATCGTTTTCATCTTTAATTTTACTCGTCGCATGGCGTTCAAAAGCGACGATACAGTCTTCTTCTGCAATACCATCACCGTTATCAATGATACGAATTTTCGATAACCCAGCTTCTTCTAAGTGGATTTCAATAGATGTACTATTCGCATCGATAGAATTTTCCACAAGTTCTTTTACGACTGAAGCAGGGCGCTCTACTACTTCCCCTGCCGCAATTAAGTTAGAGAGTTGGTCATCGAGTTTGCGAATTTTCCCCATCTACTTACTCATCCTTTCTTTAACTTTTTCTGTAAGCGATACAATTCGTTCATCGCTTCTAAAGGTGTCATATCAAGTAAATCGATTTTTTTAATTTGCGCCAATACTGCTGTTTCTTTTTGATCTAGCAGAGGTTTGTCTTGTTTCTTCGAAGACTGTTCTCCTCCAAAGAAAGATAGTTGCGATTCTTCTTCAGTCTCTACTTTCGTTTCCTGTATTTCTGCTATTTCCTCTTTTACAACTACAGGTTCTGGAGCAGCTTCTTGTACTTTCACTTCTACTCGTTTTGGAATAATAATTTCTTCCTGTCCTTCTAGCTGTGCTAACACTTCTTTCGCGCGGGCGATTAAGCTATCTGGAAGCTCTGCAAGTTGCGCAACGTGAATTCCGTAACTTTTATCAGCTGCCCCGTCTTGAATTTTATGAAGGAATACTACTTTTCCATTCTCTTCAATTGCTGAAACGTGTACATTTTTCAGTTGATCTAAACTCTCTTCTAACACAGTCAATTCATGATAATGCGTAGAGAATAACGTTTTTGCACCAATTTGGTCATGAATATGTTCAATGATTGCTTGTGCAAGTGCCATACCATCATAGGTAGATGTACCTCGTCCAATTTCATCGAATAAAATTAAACTTCTTTCTGATGCGTTTGCAATTGCATTTTTCGCTTCTAACATTTCGACCATAAATGTACTTTGACCTGATATTAAATCATCCGCTGCACCAATTCTCGTAAAGATTTGATCAAATACAGGTAATACTGCTTCTGTTGCTGGTACGAAACAACCGATTTGCGACATAACAGTTACAAGTGCTAATTGTCTCATATACGTACTTTTACCAGACATGTTCGGTCCTGTAATTAAAAAGACATCCATCTTCTCTGGCATAATACAATCATTCGGTACATACAATTTCCCGTTCAATACTTTTTCAACGACAGGATGACGACCATCTTTAATAAAGATTTCACGCTTCGTTGTTAGTACAGGTTTTACAAACTGTTCTTCTTCACTAACTGTCGCAAAACTTTGCAGTACGTCTAATTCACTAATTACTTTTGCTAAATGTTGTAATTTCGGAATAAATACTTTTACTTCTTCACGAAGCGCTGTAAATAAATCGTATTCTAGTTGTACAATTTTTTCTTCTGCTTCTAAAATTAACGTTTCTTTTTCTTTCAGTTCATCTGTAATGAAACGTTCAGCATTAGCAAGCGTCTGTTTACGTTCATAGCGACCTTCTGGAAGTGCTGCAAGATTCGCTTTCGTTACTTCAATGTAGTAACCGAAAATACGGTTGTATCCGATTTTTAACGATTTAATTCCAGTAATATCACGTTCTCTTTTTTCAAGCTCAGCAATCCACGTTTTCCCGTTTTTACTCACGTAACGATATTGATCAAGCTTGTCATTATAACCATCTTTAATAATATCTCCATCTTTAATTGAAAGCGGTGGGTTTTCTTGAATACTTCTTCCTAGTAATTCTGTTAAGCTTTCACATGGATCTGCACCTTGAATTAATCTCGATGCATAAGCGTTATCTAACAAACTAATTGCTTCTAAAATAGCTGGCACTTGAAGTAATGAACGTCTTAATTGTAATAAGTCTCTTGCATTTACGTTACCAAATGCAACTTTTCCTGCTAAGCGTTCTAAATCATATACTTCTTTTAACTTTTCTTTTAAATCTTCACGTAAGAAGTAATCATTTACAAACGTTTCAACCATTTCTAAACGCTCTTCAATTCTTTCTTTCTGTATAAGTGGACGTTCCATCCACTGTTTTAACATACGACCACCCATAGCTGTTTTCGTCTTGTCCAATAACCATAATAGTGATCCTGTTTTTTCTTTCGTCCGAAGTGTTTCTGTCAGTTCTAAGTTTCGCTTTGAATGTACATCAATTTTCATAAATTGATTCGTATAATAAATTTCTACTGGTTGCAAATGATCTAAAGAACGTTTTTGCGTTCTTATTACATAGTTAAATAAACGTCCAACTGCTTTAATTAATTTTGCTTGTGAAACATTTTTCACAAGATGTTCTAATCCTTCCGGAATTGCCGTTGCATCTTCATACGAAATCGTCATTTTCAATGTTTCAGTTAACTTGTTTAGTTCATCTTTAGAAAATGAAGAATCAACAACAATTTCTTTCGAACCAGTTGCATACACTTCTAATAAAATATCTTCTACTGAACCAGTCAGTAACGTTACTGTATTTTGTCCAGTCGTTAAGTCGTTACAAGCTAATGCATATGATCCATCTTCAAAATGTGTTAATGCGGCTAAGAAGTTGTTTTCTTTCTCATCAATTGTACGCCCTTCCATCATCGTTCCTGGCGTAATTAATTGTACTACTTCACGACGTACTACACCTTTAGCTGTTTTCGGATCTTCTACTTGCTCACAAACAGCTACTTTATATCCTTTTTCAACAAGTTGTTCAATATAGTTTTTAGCCGCATGATATGGTACACCGCACATTGGTATACGTTCACTACTACCACCATCTCGGCTCGTTAATGTAATTTCAAGTTCATGGGCTGCTTTAACAGCATCCTCAAAGAACATTTCATAAAAATCGCCTAAGCGAAAAAATAAAAAGGCATCTTGATAATCTGCCTTAACCTTTAAATATTGCTGTATCATAGGCGTATATTGAGTCATACTTTTCCTCCATAATTCTTACATGATAATCTATTTTCATATATGTCGCATTTCACGGACACTCTTATCTCCTATTTCAGGAGTCTTTCTTCATTATAACATATTTCATAAAGAATCATGTTCATTCAGCGCCACTTATGTAAAGTAAAAAGCTAGGAAGAACTTCTCCCTAGCTTTCTATTACTCTTCTTCTGCATCAACGATAAAGTTCGGATCTAATTCTTCAAATTCATCATCAGCAATTTGGAAATCATCATCTGATTCTACGCAGCCTTCAGGATTTACACTTACACAAATTTTCGTTTCTCCAACTACTTCTGTTACAAATTCACGTTCTACAGTTACAACAATTTTATTACCATTTGGTGATACAAGTGCTTCTAAACAATTTGGCGGCTGAATAACACGAGCAATAATTTCTAAATCGTCACCAGAAAAGTTTTTATCACGATAACCAATACTTACTTCGTCCGTGTAGTTCACACGTTCTGTTACAACTTCAGTCTTTGTATTTCCATCAAATGAATACCAAGTGTTCACATCATAGAAACCTTCAATTTCCACATGTTTTCCATTCTTTCTTGCTTCGTACGAGTGGTTAATTACCCAGCACCCTAAAATACTTGTTGGCTCATTATTCGATTCACATGTATGCGTTGACTTTGTATACTTACGTCCTTTTCCAACCACTGCTTTTGTAATAATCTCTCTAAATTCGGACATTCGTAACCCTCCTCAATCACTATTCACTTAATCATATGCGTGACAATAGCGGAATGTGTCATTCTTTTTTTTGAGAAGACCTTACGTTTAATCCACAAAAAAAGAGATGTCAATATGACATCTCTTTAACAACCACAATTTCCTTTTTTACTTTCTACTGCTGCGCCAGTTTCACCCTTTAGTACATCGCCACCAGTTGAAATTAATATTTCATCTGTTACGTTGTTAGAAATTGTACTAGCAACTAACTGTAATAAGTCATTTACGTATGTTTGTGAAGATTTAAATTGTTGTACGACTGGAATACTGTCTAACTTATCTTGCAATGCATCAATTTCAGCTTCTACCTTTTTTAAAGCTTCCCATTTCCCGTAATGTTGCAAGTTTACTGCTTGTTTTTGCAGTGCTTTAATTTCATCGATTGCGCGCTTTACATTTTCATTTTTATGAATTTGCGCCTCTGCTTTCTTAAAAAAATCAACTTCTTCTGTTTCAGAAATCATTTTTGCTAATTCTTTCGCTTGTTCAACAATGTCATCTTTCGAATATACTTTCATCTATTATTTCACCTCAATCGGCTCTTCAACTAATTCCCCGTTAAGAGACCAAGTTTTTGCTTCCGTTATTTTTACTTTCACAAGCTGACCAATTAAAGATTTTGAAGCGACGAAGTTTACAAGTTTATTCGTACGAGTATAACCTGCAAGTACTTCCGGATTATTTTTACTTTCCCCATCAACTAACACTTCTACAATTTGACCTTTGTAACGACTATTCTTTTCAATTGCCAACGTATTTACTAGTGTATTTAAGCGTTGAAGACGTTCTTTCTTTACTTCCATCGGTACATTATCTTTCATTTTTGCAGCTGGTGTACCTTCGCGAGGAGAGTAAATGAATGTAAAGGCAGTATCAAACCCTACTTCACGATATAACGACATCGTTTCTTCAAATTGCTCATCTGTTTCATTTGGAAAACCAACGATAATATCTGTTGTTAATACTGCATCTGGAATTGCTTCTTTAATTTTTCTTACAAGTTCTAAATAATGCTCACGCGAATATTTACGTGCCATAATTTTCAGCATATCCGTACTTCCAGATTGAACTGGTAAATGGATATGTTCTACTAGGTTGCCACCTTTGCCAAGCACTTCAATTAAGTGATCATCGAAATCACGTGGATGGCTCGTTGTAAAACGAATACGGGCAATATCAACTTTACGAAGTTCGTCCATTAAATCGCCAAGACCGTATTCTATATCTTCAAAGTCTTTACCATATGCATTTACGTTTTGACCAAGTAAAGTAATTTCTTTATAACCATTTGCAGCTAAATGACGAATCTCTTGGATAATATCTTCTGGACGTCTACTTCGCTCTTTTCCGCGTGTATACGGTACAATACAATACGTACAGAATTTATCACAGCCATACATAATATTTACCCAAGCTTTAATATCACCACGACGTACTTTCGGAAGGTTTTCAATTACGTCACCTTCTTTTGACCATACTTCAACTACCGTCTCTTTCGAGAACATCGCATCTTTTAGAATGTACGGTAATCTATGAATATTATGCGTTCCAAATACCATATCTACATGCTGATTTTTTTGCATAATTTTATTTACAACAGATTCCTCTTGAGACATACAACCACATACACCAATTAAAAGGTCTGGATTTCTTCGTTTGAGTGACTTTAAATGGCCTAGCTCACCAAACACCTTATTTTCAGCATTTTCACGAATTGCACAAGTGTTTAATAAAACTACATCTGCATCCTCAGTTGAAAAAGTTGGTTCATATCCAAGTGCGGTGAAAATGCCTGCCATTACTTCCGTATCATGCTCATTCATTTGACAACCATATGTACGAATATAGAACTTTCTTCCTGTACCAAAATTGCGAAACTCTTCAGGTAAGCCAAAATCCCGTTCAATTTTAACTTCTTCTTTCCCACGCTTTTTCGCATCCTTTAAGGAAGGTGGTTGATATACACTTTCAAAGTATTTACTATAATCTTTCTCTTCTTTTTTCGTAGAGGAATTTGCTTGTTGACTTGCTAATCGTTGTTGCTCGTTCATCGGTAATCTCCTTTCACCCTTAACTATACATACTCTATAGTCCATTTTAATGCGCCTAGACTCACCTCAAAAATGGTTAGATAGCTTGAGAGATAACTTGTCCTTTGAAACTTGAGTAATCAATCTAATCATTCATAAGAATGAAGTCTTCCCCACGCAAATAGACATTCCCTTTTTATCATTTCTTGTTGTCCTACCAAAAGGCATATTGCTTTATCCCTATAAACATTACCATAGTATGATGTATTTCGCCAATTTTAACAATAAAGAGGCCCTTTATTATCTTACATTTCATAAGCAATGAACTTGCCATTTTCATACAACGATTTATATATTATTTTATCATTCTGAATTTTCTAAGTAAATAAGACTACCCTATATTTTTGTACATAAAAAAAGGTTACCAAATCGGCAACCTCCTCTTCTTACATTACATAAATTCAGCAACAAGCTCATCAAACATTTTCTGATCCATATTTAAATCAGATTTCACTAAAGGCTCTTCACTATAGCCTTTAACAAGTTCTTGATATGATGGTTGCTTAGTATTTTGATAAATTAACCCTGTTACTAAACCGTTATTTTCCATTAAAGTTTGCATAGCCATCATGCGATTAGATGGATCATATCCCTCTACTGTACTTAGTTTCGTTAAATTCTCTTTAAACCAATCGTAAGTATTTACTTTATTGTAAGTAACACATGGGCTAAATACGTTAATTAATGAAAATCCTTTATGGTTAATACCAGCTTCAATAATTTGTGTTAATTCTTTTAAATCACTCGAAAAGCTTTGCGCCACAAATGTCGCACCAGCTGTTAAGGCCATTTCCATTACATTTAGTGATGGTTCAATTGAACCTTGTGGTGTGCTTTTCGTTTTAAATCCAGCTTCACTACGTGGTGAAGTTTGCCCTTTTGTTAATCCGTAAATTTGGTTATCCATTACGATGTACGTAATGTCGATATTACGACGAATAGAATGGATTGTATGACCCATACCAATCGCAAATCCATCACCGTCACCACCTGAAGCGATAACTGTTAAATCACGATTTGCCATTTTCACACCTTGCGCAATTGGAAGGGCACGACCATGAATACTATGCACACCATATGAATTAATATAACCTGAAATACGGCCTGAACAGCCGATACCAGAAATAACAGCAAGTTCATCTGGATTTAGGCCAACGTTAGCTGCCGCACGTTGAATTGCAGCTTGCACTGAGAAGTCTCCGCAACCTGGGCACCAGTTTGGCTTTACACTGTTACGAAAGTCCTTAAATGTTGCCATTTAATACAACCCCTTTTTTGCATTCGTTGTAAATCTCTTTCGGCAAGAATGGGTTTCCATCATATTTTAAAAGACTAGAAATTTTCTCACCATTACCAAGATTCATTTTCATAATGTTAGCAAGCTGACCTGTTGCATTGTTTTCTACTACTACAACACGCTTCGCCTTTTTCACAAGTGGATCGATTTCAGCTGTTGGAAACGGGTGAATTAAACGCACATGAGCATGGTTTACTTTCATACCCTCTTGTTCTAAACGCGTCATTGCCTCTTCGATCGCACCACGAGTTGAGTTAAATCCAACAAGCAATACGTCTGCTTCTTCATGCTTAACATTTTTATAAACAGGGGTATTAAACTTCAAGTTCTCCATTTTACGGAAACGTTTGTCCATTTGATCTTTACGGTTTATTGCTGATTCCGATGGTTTTCCAGTTTCATCATGTTCTACACCTGTAACATGGTGAACACCATTTTTCATACCAGGTAAAACACGTGGTGAAACGCCGTCTTCTGTTACTTCATAACGCTTGAAGTATGCTTTATTTTCACGTTCTGGTAATTCTACTTCTAAATCAAGCTTACCACGACGAATTTCCACTTTATCTAATTTAAGTGGTTCTACTGTTTGTTTTCCTAAAGAAAGCTGTAAATCTGTTAAGAAAATAACAGGAACTTGATATTCTTCAGATAAGTTAAATGCCTCTACAATGTCATAGAAAGCTTCTTCAACTGTACTTGGCGCCATTACGATTTTTGGAATTTCACCATGCGTACCGTAAATCATCGCCATTAAGTCAGACTGTTCTTGCTTAGTTGGTAATCCTGTACTTGGGCCGCCACGTTGTGTATCAACAATTACTAATGGAGTTTCTGTAATACCTGCTAAACCGATTGCTTCCATCATTAATGAAAGACCTGGACCAGCAGATGCCGTTAATGTACGAACACCAGCATAGTTTGCACCGATTGCCATTGTACAAGCTGCGATTTCATCCTCAGTTTGGATTACTGTTCCGCCGACTTTCGGTAATTTTTTAATTAAGTATTCCATAATTTCTGATGCAGGTGTGATTGGGTATGCTGACATAAAACGAGCACCACCAGCTACCGCACCAAATGCGATTGCATCGTTCCCAATCATAAACATGCGTTTTTTACCATCAGCTTTTTCAAGCTGCATCATGTTTACTTTCTCACCTAGTAATTCTTTCATATATTGAGAGCCACGTTTAATTGCGTCCATATTCTTTTGAACGACTTGCTCTCCTTTACGACCAAAGATTTCTTCAACAACATCTAAATAAGCTGTTTCATCTAATCCTAATACTGCACTTGATGCTCCAACAGCAACCATGTTTTTCATTAATGATGTGCCTAATTCTGAAGCAATATCTGTAAACGGTATCACATATAGATTTACATCTGTATTGTCAGGTATTGTTGGATTAAATTTCGCATCCGCAACTACAATTCCACCTGGACGTAGTTCGTGGAAATTAAAATCAATTGTTTCTTGGTCAAAAGCAATTAAAATATCTAAATCATCTGAGATCGCTCGTACTTCTGTTGTACTTACACGAATTTTATTATTTGTATGGCCGCCTTTTATACGTGATGAGAAGTGGCGGTAACCGTATAGGTAATATCCTAATCGGTTTAATGCAATACAGAAGATTTCTCCTGTACTTTCAATTCCTTCACCTTGTTGGCCTCCAACTTTCCATGAAAGTTGACTAATCATCTCCTACACCCCTTTTGGCTGCATTCATTGTAGTGTATTTTTTTACAGTAATAGTTTAGCATTTTTTATGCAAATAAACTACAACGGACGCAAATTATGCCTCTTCTGATTTCCCTGAATCTTTAGTATAAAGCTATTTTGTTTTTCATTCTAGTATTAGGTCTTAAAAAAAGCAATAAAATCAAATGAATTATTTTTAATTTTTCTGAATTTTAAACCGAAACTTAAAAACTCATATGTTCTACAAAATTATCATATAAAAATCGTTCTACAGTAGATGTAGCATAGTGTTTACAAAGCTCATTCATTACATTTTCATAATCTCGATAAACTGATACATTTACAACTGTTTCTAAAATCCCATCAAAATCTGAACCAAATCCTATATTGTACTCTCCACCTAATGAACAAATATATTCGATATGTCTTACTATATCTGTTATATTTGCTTCATTTTCATTCGTTAGAAACTGCGGTACAAAAGTGACACCGATCATGCCATTTTTCTTTATAAGAGCTTTAAGTTGTTCATCGTTTAAATTACGTGGGTGCTCGCAAAGTTTCATACAATTTGAGTGGGAAGCAATAGGATTTTTTGCAATCTCTATAACATCCCAAAAACTTCTTTCATTCAGATGAGACACATCAGTCCATACATGTAGCGCATTCAGTTCTTGTACAACCTGTTTACCAAAATTCGTTAAACCCGCCCCACGTGTCTCTAGCGCACCATCAGCTAAGAGATTGGCATAATTCCATGTTAGTCCAAAAGAACGTACTCCTAGGCGATACAACAACCGTAATTTCATTGCTTCTTTTCCAATTGCTTCGCATCCTTCTAGTGTTAATATCGCTCCAACCTCGTCCTGTTTTAACATGTTAATATCATCTTTTGTCTGAATAAACTTTACACCTGGTAGGGATAAAATTTCATTATAAAAAATATCTACCATTTGTAATGCTGCTTCAAATCGGTTTTCATATGCCACTGTTTCTGGTACATATATAGCAAAACATTGTATACTTCCTTTTCTTCTCTTTAACTGTTCAAATGTAATATGTAATTGTGAATCATCGTTAAAATTCCTTTTCCCTTGTGCACTCCATAACTGAAGAAGCACGTCACAATGAGCATCAAAAATTTTCATTTTCATTCCTCCATTATAAAAACAACCTGTTTGCATACTGCAAACAGGTTGTTTAAAACTTAACGAGGTTCTACAATTAATTTTATTGCTGTACGCTCTTCGCCATCAATCATAATATCTGTAAACGCTGGGATACAAATCAGGTCCAAACCACTAGGCGCTACAAATCCTCTTGCGATTGCTACTGCCTTTACCGCTTGGTTCAATGCACCTGCACCAATAGCTTGAATTTCTGCTGTTCCGCGTTCGCGAATAACACCTGCAAGTGCACCAGCTACAGAATTAGGGACCGACGTTGCTTTAACTTTTAATATTTCCATTCCGCGTTTCCTCCTCGTTTCTTTAAAAAGTATTAGCAATTATTTCACTTTAACTTATATTCACGAGGAATGGCGCGTATTCCTGCTAAATTTTCGTAATTTTTCTAAAAAATTAAAATATAATAACTTATCTAAAATTTAACGGGAATTTACTCAAAAAATGGTTGATCGTCATTAATTAAAATACGTTCAATTTTCTTTGCTTTTCCTGTATTTGGATCCACATCAATTAACACTGCACTTAATTGCGTTCTACCATTTGTTACTTCAAATCGTACTGGTAAGTTTGTTAAAAACTTCTTCAATACTGCTTCTCTATCCATACCTAATATTCCATCATACGGCCCTGTCATTCCAACATCTGTAATGTATGCCGTTCCGCTTGGTAAAATACGGTTATCTGCTGTAGGGACATGCGTATGCGTACCTACTACTGCTGTAGCACGTCCATCTACATACCAACCTAGCGCTTGTTTTTCACTTGTAGTTTCCGCATGGAAGTCAACAAAGATAATATTCGTACGTTTTTTCGCAATATTAATTAATTCATCCACTTTACGGAATGGACAATCAATCGGAGGAAGGAAAGTACGTCCTTGTAAGTTAATAACTGCAACTTCTGTTCCATTACAGTTCACAAAGATAAGTCCTTTTCCTGGAGTTCCTTCTGGGAAGTTAGCTGGTCTTGCAAGATATTTTGCATCATCGATGAATTCAAATACTTCACGATTATCCCAAGCGTGGTTTCCAAGTGTAACTGCTTGCGCCCCACATTCTAAAAAATTTCGATATATTTTTTCTGTAATCCCACGGCCACCTGCTGCGTTTTCTCCATTAATGATTGTTACTGTAGGTGTATATTTTTTCTTTAATGCCGGTACGTATTGTTGAATCATACCTCTACCAGGAGATCCTACTACATCCCCAACAAATAATATTCTCATATGTCTTACCCTTTCTATGTACTGCATTTTTTATTGCTATAGCATCAAGTAAATTCCTTATAATATGTTTATTATAAGTTTGTTTCACTTTTATACTATATAACTAACTGTCTTTATTTTATCCAATTCCAACACAAAAAAATAAAGTGGTGTTTCACCACTTTATTTTGCGTATTCCACTGCACGTGTTTCACGAATAACAGTTACTTTAATATGTCCTGGGTAATCCAGTTCATTTTCAATACGTTTTCGGATATCACGAGCTAAACGATGAGCTTCTAAGTCATCGATTGTATCTGGTTTTACCAAAATACGAACTTCACGTCCTGCTTGAATTGCAAATGACTTTTCAACGCCTTCATAAGACTCTGAAATCTCTTCTAACTTTTCAAGACGACGAATATAGTTTTCAAGTGTTTCACTACGAGCTCCCGGTCTTGCAGCTGATAAAGCATCTGCTGCTGCAACTAAAACTGCAATGATAGAAGTTGGTTCTGTGTCACCATGGTGAGATGCGATACTGTTTATAACTACAGGATGCTCTTTATATTTCGTTGCAAGTTCAACACCAATTTCAACGTGGCTTCCTTCTACTTCATGGTCAATCGCTTTTCCGATATCATGTAATAGACCTGCACGTCTTGCTAGTTTTTCATCCTCGCCAAGCTCTGCCGCCATAAGTCCAGTTAAATATGCAACTTCCATAGAGTGTTTTAAGACGTTTTGACCATAACTTGTACGGTATTTTAAACGACCTAAAATTTTAATTAAATCTGGATGTAATCCATGAACACCCACTTCAAACGTTGTTTGCTCTCCGACTTCGCGAATATACTCGTCCACTTCACGTCTTGATTTTTCGACCATCTCTTCAATACGCGCTGGGTGAATACGTCCGTCCTGTACTAGTTTATCAAGAGCGATACGAGCTGTTTCACGACGAATTGGGTCGAATCCAGAAAGGATTACTGCCTCTGGTGTATCATCGATAATTAAGTCAATACCCGTTAACGTTTCTAACGTACGAATATTACGACCTTCACGCCCGATAATACGTCCCTTCATTTCGTCATTTGGAAGATTTACAACCGAAACGGTTGTTTCAGCAACATGATCAGCTGCACATCTTTGCATTGCAAGAGATAAAATCTCTTTTGCTTTCTTATCCGCTTCTTCTTTCGCGCGAACTTCACTCTCTTTTACCATAACAGCGATTTCATGAGAAACTTCACTTTCTACTTTACCAAGAATAATTGCTTTCGCTTGTTCGCGTGTCAGATTGGAAATGCGCTCTAATTCTGTTTGTTGCTTTTGAACTAACTCTCCCACTTTGCTTTCCAACTCTTCAATCTGTTGTTGTCTCGCTACAAGAGATTCCTCTTTCTTCTCTAACTGTTGCTCGCGTTTATCGAGCGTTTCGTCTTTACGATCAAGGTTCTCTTCTTTTTGCATTAAACGATTTTCTTGTTTTTGTAATTCGCTTCTACGGTCACGAATTTCTAATTCAGCTTCTGTACGAAGTGTATGAATTTCATCCTTTGCTTCTAAAAGCGCTTCTTTCTTAAGTGCTTCAGCATCACGATTCGCTTCGTCTAAAATACGTCTCGCTTCATTAGCCGCACCATTAATCTTCGCTTCAGCAATAGACTTTCGAACAAAAAAGCCAACAACTGCACCGACTGTTGCAAGCAAAATGGAGATGAGTATCCAAACTGTACTCGTCATGATTTCACCTCCCCTTGCTATGAATGAAAAAAGACTGTCGGCATGTACATTGAATTACAACATACAGCAAAGACCGTCGTCCCGCTTTTTTAAGGGACTTTCTTCATTTCACAATTAAAATGTCATATTATTATTTCGGTAAGATTTAAACCTTACTCCGAATATTACTTCTCTTCTTGAGAAGAGTATATTGTATATAAGAAAAAATATACATTCTCATTGTATCTATCGTAATTTTCATTGTCAAGCGTTGTCTACTTTTACTTTCTTTGCCTTCAGCCTTGAATGTGACCTAAATTTTAAAAGTAAGGAGCCTACTATACTGGAAAACCTTAGTAATTCCCATTTCTTTTACTTAAAATATTTATATATCCCTCTTTACACAACACATTTGAAGTAAAAAAATATTTTTTATCTATAGTATTATGCTCCTTAATAGTAGATAAAAAAATAAAAGACACGAGGCCGTGTCTTTTATTTTTTTAATCAAGAAGAGTTGAATCTTCTGCGCCCTCAGCACCAGAATCTTCACTAATTCCGTGATGCTCACGAATAAAGAAAGCAATTTCTTCTCTTAAATCTGTATTTTCTTTTAAGAACTGCTTCGAATTTTCACGACCTTGTCCTAGGCGTTCTTCATTATAAGAATACCAAGCACCGCTCTTTTGAACGATATCAAGCTCAGAAGCCATATCCAAGATTTCACCTTCTCTTGAAATACCTTCTCCGTACATAATATCAACTTCAGCAACACGGAATGGTGGTGCTACTTTATTTTTCACTACTTTTACTTTTGTTTTATTACCAACGATGTCGTTACCTTGCTTTAATTGCTCCGCACGACGCACTTCAAGACGAACAGTTGAATAGAATTTCAACGCACGACCACCTGGAGTTGTTTCTGGGTTTCCGAACATAACCCCAACTTTTTCACGAATTTGGTTAATAAAGATTGCAATTGTTTTTGATTTGTTGATTGCTCCTGAAAGCTTACGAAGTGCTTGTGACATTAAACGTGCTTGTAAACCTACGTGTGAGTCACCCATGTCGCCTTCAATCTCTGCTTTCGGTACAAGAGCTGCTACAGAGTCAATTACGATAATGTCAACCGCACCACTTCGTACAAGTGCTTCCGCGATTTCTAATCCTTGCTCCCCTGTATCAGGCTGTGATAATAGTAATTCATCTATGTTAACGCCTAATTTTTGTGCATATACAGGATCCATTGCGTGCTCCGCATCGATGAATGCTGCTTGTCCACCTTGACGTTGTACTTCTGCAATTGCATGTAATGAAACTGTCGTTTTACCTGAACTTTCAGGTCCGTAAATTTCGATAATACGGCCACGTGGATATCCGCCTACCCCTAGTGCCACATCAAGTGCTAAAGAACCACTAGAAACCGTAGAAACTCTACGCTCCGCTTGTTCTCCTAATTTCATAATTGAACCTTTACCGAATTGCTTCTCTATTTGTTTTAACGCCATATCTAACGCTGCTTGACGATCACTCATTCAAAATTCCTCCTTAACTGAATTGCTAATCTTATTATACCTATTTTCAATTCAATTTGCCAACAAAAATCGAACATTTATTCGATTTTTTTATTTTCTATCAAATAATATCTAAATTTAACCGTAAAAAAACTAGAAGAAACTTATATCTCTTCTAGCTTTTTATATAAATGATAAAATCCATATTTTGCTGTTCGTTCTCTAATTTGTTGACGACTTCCGCTTAAATTAAGAGGAAAGACTACAGTTGGTTCATCCTTAATCGAAAGCCCAACAAATACTGTTCCTGGTTCTTTCTGTTCTGAAGCATCTGGCCCTGCTACCCCAGTGAAACTAATTCCAATATCCGCTTTTAGTACATCCTTAACATTTTCAGCAAGATAACGAGCACATTCTTTACTAACTGCACCATCAGTATGCAACACTTCTTCAGGCACACGTAAAACATATTGCTTCACATCATTATGATAACAAATGACACCGCCTTTAAACACAGAAGAAACACCAGCGTTTTCAGTTACTTGATTTCCAAAAAGACCACCTGTTAAACTTTCTGCACACGCTAAAGTTAACCCTTTTCTCTTCAATAACTCGATTGCCTTATAATGCAAAAATTCTTGGTCATATCCGTAGAAAAATTCTCCTACTCTTTCTAAAATCAAATCTTCCACATGTTGAATTAGTTTCTCCGCTTCGCTAACATTTTGATGCTTAGCGGTTAAACGTAATGTCACTTCTCCATCATTTGCTAACGGGGCAATTGTTGGGTTTGTTTGTCCATCAATTAAATCTTGAACTTTCACCTCTAATTGGGACTCCCCAATGCCGAAGAAACGAAGCACACGAGAATAAATGTTTTCTCCTGTTGTAAAATTACGTAAAAAAGGCTCTACGTAACTTACATACATTGGTTTCATTTCTTTTGGCGGCCCTGGTAATAAAATATAAACTTTTCCGTTCTTATTTACCCCCATACCCGGCGCCATACCGTGGTCATTTGCAAATACTGTTGCTCCATTTAAAACGAGCGCTTGCTTTTTATTATTCTCCGTAAATTCACGGCCTGTACGCTTAAAGTAATTACTTATTAAGGCTAATGCCTTTTCATCATACACAAGCTCTTCATCTAAACTAGCAGCTATCGTTTCTTTCGTTAAATCATCTTTTGTCGGTCCTAATCCACCTGTAAAAATAAGTATATCAGCACGTTCTTCCGCAGCTTCAATCGCCTTTTGCAATCGCTTATTATTATCACCAACAACAGTATGATAGTACACGTTAATTCCGATTGAAGCTAACTTTTCAGATAAAAACTGGGCATTTGTATTTGCAATTTGTCCAAGTAATAATTCAGTTCCAACCGCAATAATCTCAGCATTCATCCCAATTCCCCCATAAACTTCTATTTTGAGTTTACAAAAGCAGCTCTATTTTTCCAGAAATAATCCCATCCTGAAATAACAGTAAAGATTAATGCAATCCATATGAAGATATCCGCAACTGGAATATGGATTAAATTTAAAGGTACATCGTGTAATAAATATGCTGCAATCGCAATAATTTGTGTCCATGTCTTAATTTTTCCTAGCTGGTTTGCTGCAACTACTTCCCCTGTTCCAGCAAGTACAAGACGTAAACCAGTTACCGCAAACTCACGACTGATAATTACAATAACAATCCAAGCCGGTACATATTGCATCTCTACCAATGTAATAAGTGCTGCCGAAACAAGTAATTTATCAGCTAACGGGTCAAGAAACTTCCCTAAATTCGTTACAAGATTATATTTTCTTGCGTAATGTCCATCAATCCAATCTGTAGCTGAAGCAATGATAAAGATAAGTGCCCCCACTAAATGTTGAATCGGTAAATCAACATCACCAATTTTGTATGAACCCCAATCAAAGGGTGCTAACATAATTACCATAAAAATTGGAATTAAGAAGATTCTAGATATTGTAATTTTATTTGGTAAATTCACAGCTATTCCTCCATCATATCAAAAACATTTGTTCATCGAAAAAAAGTCATCGAAGCGATGACTGTTATTGTGCAGGTTGCTCTATCCCTTGGTTTTTTATCACCAATCTTTGGTGAAGTTCTTTTTCTGGATCCAATGGATAAGCGACCACTTGGCCATTCAGTTTAACTTCAACATTCGTTGCATTTCCAATATTAAGTCGCACTTCTTTTAATGTTGATACATCACGTTTTTCTATTTGGCCCTCTTGTACTGTAGCGTTTAGAATCACATTCCCAGCATCATCTTTAACATCTACATAACTCGCACCTTTACCCGATAATTCCAGTTCTAATGTTTTATTATTATGAATTTCCAAAGTAGATACCTTTCCAGTTGTTCCAACTACTTTCACTTCTTGCTGTCCAGTTGGTTGTGCTGGTTGCTCCTCTTTCTTTGGTTCTTCTTTCTTTGGTTCCTCTTTTTTTGGCTCTTCCGCTTTCACTTCATCTTTCTTCGTATCTAACGGAGAATCTTTCGCTTTTTGAACTTCAATTTTCTCACTTTGAGCACTCGGAACTTTTTCATCATCTTTTCCAGTTAACGCTTGAAACACAAACCAGATTACCACTCCAACTGCGATTACTAACAGCGCAACTAAGATTTTCGGCATGTGATCTGCAATTGGCCATGATGAAGATTTTTGCATTGTTTCTTGTGTTTTTTGTCCCGTTGATACTTGTGGAACTTCACGCTTTTCAGATTGTGGTATCGTACTCTGATGTTCTACGAGCAGTTCCTCTCCATTTAATCCAACCGCATCTGCGTATTGTTTAATGAATGCACGCGCATAAAAAGCTCCTGGCAATACATCATAATTGCCTTCTTCAATTGCCACTAAATGGCGTTTTTGAATTTTTGTAATCTCATGCAGCTGATCAATAGACAAGCCTTTCGCTTCTCTTGCTTCTTTCAGCTTTTGTCCCAATTCCGTCACTACTAACACCTCAATATTTCTTTAAAAGTCAAACATAGAGAAATTATTTTGCGTACCTTGCTCAATTTCATCTACTAAATTATATTGAATTTCTTCATCATAATCGTTACGCAACTCGATAATATAATCAAAATCATCCAATGTGTATTCTGACTGACTCACAAATACATCAGGATGTTCCACAACTTTCGTTGCAGGCAATCTCATAATTTCACGAACGAGCTGCCAATGTCTTTCGTTAGCACGCTTCGTTGACACAATTCCATCTAGGATGAAAATATTGTCATCGCTATACTCATCTTCAATTAATTGACTACGAACAGTTTGCTTAATAAGAGTAGATGATACAAATAACCACCTTTTATTTGCACAAACACTTGCAGCAACAATGGATTCTGTTTTTCCGACACGAGGCATTCCGCGTATCCCAATTAGTTTATGGCCTTCTTTTTTCATAATTTCTGCCATAAAGTCTACAAGTAAGCCTAATTCATCACGCACAAATCGAAATGTTTTCTTATCATCTGCATCTCGTTGTATGTACCTACCATGTCTAACCGCTAGCTTATCTCTTAGCTTGGGCGGACGATATTTCGTTACCGTTATGTTATCCATCGTATTTAAAATTGATTCAAGTCTAGAGATTTGCTCTTGATTATCACACATAAGAAGTAACCCACGTCGTGCATTATCTACACCATTAATTGTGACAATATTAATGCCGAGCATACCGATTAACGAAGAAACGTCACCAAGCAAGCCAGGTCGGTTTTTATGTATTTCATATTCAAAATACCATTCAATCATCCAAGATCACTCCCCTTGCTTACTTTACACCTACGTACTATATTATATGATTTCACCTTAATAGGGAAGCTAAATGTATAATCTACCCTGTGTAATTATTATACAAAAAAAGTAGAGAGGAGAATCTCCTCTCTACTTTTACTTATGTTGTACGAACTTAACCATTAAATTTGCAATTGTATGTTGCTCCTGTTCATCAGCAACTTTCCAAAGCTCAGCTAATAATTTCTCTTGGTCATTGCGTCCTTCTACCTCATTAGCAAGATAGTCGCCAACACGAAACGCCATATCTGATACCGCACCGCCATCTAAACCTTTGTCTTGCGCTTGCTCTAAACGTTCTCCTAAAAAGCTCTTCCACTGATCAAAATTATCTAATACTGACATAATTAAGCACCTCACTATTGAGTAATAAAATCATCCTTAATTTGTGCAACTATTCATTTTTTATGTAAGAATTTTTTAGCAGTGCCAACCGCCATTCACTCCGATAATTTGTCCAGTTATGTAAGACGCTCCTGGTGATACGAGGAATGAAACTGTTTTCGCTACTTCTTCTGGTAATCCTATTCTACCTAATGGTATATCTTCAGCAATTCCCATTTTATCTTCTTCAGAAAAAACACTTAACATTTCCGTTTCAATTGCTCCTGGTGCTACTGCATTCACACGTAATCCACTTAAAGAAACTTCTTTCGCTAAAGCTTTCACATATGAATTTTGTGCCCCTTTTACCATTGAATAAAGCACTTCACAAGAAGCCCCTATTTGTCCCCATATAGATGAAACAATTACAATATTACCACTTCTTCTCCCGATCATAGGCGGAAGTGCCATAGAAAGTAATTTATATACGTTCTTCACTTGAAGTTCTACCATATAATCCAATTCATCGTTTGTTACATCTGTTACTAGTCCAAAAATACTCTTCCCAGCTGCGTATACAATAACATCAATAGGATGTTCAATTTGTCCCCACAATTGCTCTGCTCCATCACTAGAAGCTAAATTCGCTTGAACAGGGATAACTTCTCCCCATGCCTTCTGCAATTCCAATACCCTTTCTTCACTGTTATTGTAATGAACATAAACTGTATATCCATCTTGAATTAATTGTTTCGAAATAGCAGAGCCAATTCCTCCGCTCCCTCCAGTTACTAACGCATACTTTTTCATAAAGTCCCTCTCTTATCTCTATAAGTTCAATTTTCACATAACTAAATAATACCCTCATCTTACAATTTTTCAATGATAAGATGAGGGTATCTTTTTAATTTTATTTTTTCGGTAACACCTGACAAATACTCATTTTGTCTTCTGATAACAATAATTTCGCTACTTCTTGTAAGTCTTGAACGGTTAGTCCTTCTAATACAGTCAATGCGTCAAATAGGCTAGATTCATTAAACGCGTATCGTGTAAATTGATTTGCAATATATTCTGGTGAATTCAACGAGCGTAAAAAACCACCAATTTTCTTTTTCTTCACTCGTTCTAATGCCGCCGCATCTAATTGATCATAATCTGTTTTTAATAAAATATCTTTTAAACGATTTGCCAATTCATCAGGTTGTTTCGTATCACCGCCAACCATTGCAAAACCGAAGTTATTTTCTTCTGTATAGTCATACGAGAATGAATCATCAATAAGCCCTTCATTATATAAAGTTTCGTAATGAACAGAACTTTTCCCAAATAAATAATCTAAGAGTAACGTAAGCGCAATTTCTTGTTTTAAAAGCGCTTGCCCCTTTTCCTTTAAATTAGTCGCTTTAATACCAACTAAACATTTCGGTGTTTGCACAGGCATTGAAATAATTTTTTTCTTTTCATTTACCTCATTTGGTTCTTCTTCAAATGAACGCACAATTTCTGGCTGGTTTTTATAATCTTTTTTCGCTTGATTTTCACGTACTAAATCCATTGTTTTCTCTGGATCAATTGCACCCACAACAAATAATAACATATTGCTCGGATGATAAAATGTTTCATAACATTCATACAATAAATCTTTCGTAATTTTACTAATAGATTCGATTGTCCCTGCAATATCAATTTTAATTGGGTGTTTTACAAACAAGCTATCAATTAACCCGAAGTACAAACGCCAATCTGGGTTATCTTGATACATTTGAATTTCTTGCCCAATTATCCCCTTCTCTTTTTCAACCGTTTTTTCAGAGAAATAAGGCTCTTGCACGAAGTTTAGCAATGTATTTAAATTTTGTTCTACGTTTGAAGTACATGAAAAAAGGTAAGCTGTTCGTGTAAAGGATGTAAAAGCATTTGCAGATGCTCCTTGTTTACTAAACAATTGGAAAGCATCGTGATCTTCTTTTTCAAATAATTTATGCTCAAGAAAATGTGCAATTCCATCAGGCACACGAATCATTTCTTCTTTCCCTAATGGTACAAATGTATTATCTACAGAACCATATTTCGTCGTAAACGTCGCAAATGTTTTATTAAATCCTTGTTTCGGTAAAACATATACATCTAATCCATTAGGAAGTTTTTCATAATAGAGTGTTTCTTTTAATTGCTCATAAACAATTTTCTCCATTTACTCTCCCTCCGTTCCTTGTAAAAAGTAAATTGTGTCTAGTTCAATATTTTTAGCAACTTTTACAATTTCTTCTTTCGTCACACTTTCTATACCTGTAAGCCATTCTTCAACTGGACGTGTACGATCTGAAATAATACCATGATATAGCATTTCTACAAAGCCACGTGGTGTATCAATTGCCTCTAATATTTGATTTTGGATGACACTTTTTGTTTGATGTATTTCTTCTTCAGAAAACTCTCCGTTTTGCATCGCAAGCATTTGTTCTTTAATAATCTCAACTGCTTTTTCATAATTTTTCGCTTCGATTCCTGACATAACAAATAATAAACCTTTATGACTTTCAAAGCGCGATGCTGCATAGTACGCTAAACTATTTTTTTCACGCACATTTACGAATAACTTCGAATGAGAAAAGCCACCAAACAATCCATTGAACAATTGCAATGCAAAATAATCTTCATCTTTATATGTGACAAATGTACGATAACCGATGTGTAATTTACTTTGTTTTAATTCTTGTTTTTCAACAACTTCTTTTTCTTCATTATTTCGTCTATGAAGGAGTACATTTCTTTCTCTCACTGGACGAGTTGAAATAGAAAAATACTTACTTACAAGATCAACGGCGTTTTCTGAAATATCACCAATAATATATAGATCCATTTCATCTTCCGCTAACACCTTTTGATAATATTGATACAAACTTTCATTTGTAATAGACATAACACTCTCTTTTTTTCCATTTGCACTTAAACGATACGGTTCTACTTTGCACATTTCTTCAATTAAACGCTCGTTTGCATAACGCATTTTATCATCATAAGTAGCTTCAATTCTCTGTAACAGTGCTCTTTTTTCACTTTCTACGATAGAAGATAGGAAACCGTTCCCCTCCGTTGCTGGATGTAACACAATATCTGACAACATAGAAAGCGCTTTTTCAAATAACGGTGGTGCATCATGTAAATAAACTTCATTTGCAATGTCTACATAAATGGAGATAATATGGTCTTCCCCTTTTTTACTTACATCTACCGCTAAAGAAGATCCGTATAATTCTTCTAAATATTGACGAAGACGAATTACAGAAGGTAATTTTTCTGTCGCACTTTGCAATACGTATGGCAATAGGGCACGCTCTGTCACCGTCTCCTCATTTAAAGGCGCTTTAAAACGAAATACAAAGGTATTCGTTTTATATTTATCAGTCGGAATAATATGTACGCGCAAACCACCTAACTCATGTAGTTGTTGTTCCATTAGTTTCATTTATAGCCCTCCTTTACGTATATAGGAATATTCCTCTTCAATATACAGTTTTTAGAAATAAAAAATCAACTTTTCTCCCTTATTATGCTTACATATGATTCTTTCTAAAAACTTTAATATGTAAGGAACATAGTAAAATTCCGTATTAAATATATTCTATGTAAAAAAGCCCACACTAATGTGCGAGCTTTTTTATACTTATAAAATACTTATCGTTTTCCTTTTTCATAAGGAGTTCCTAAAGCTTTCGGAGCTTCAGAACGACCTACAAAACCGACAAGCGCTAATATTGTGAATATATATGGTAATATCGTTAATAAAACACTTGGAATTTGATCTAATACAGGGATTGTTCCGCCCGTTACACTTAGAGATTGCGCAAAACCAAAGAATAGAGCTGCACCTAGTGCGCCTAGTGGATTCCACTTTCCAAAAATCATAGCAGCTAAAGCTAAGAAACCTTGTCCTGTAATAGTTGCCCCTGAGAAGTTATTAGAAATTGACATTGCAAAAATCGCTCCACCAATTCCAGCAAACACTCCTGAAATACAGACTCCAATATAGCGCATTTTATATACGTTAATCCCCATCGTATCCGCTGCCATTGGGTGTTCACCAACAGCACGTAGACGAAGACCGAACGGTGTTTTATAAATAACATACCAAACAACGAATGCTAAAATAATGGCAATATATGACGTTATTGGTACGTTCGAGAAAAATATTTTCCCTAAAACCGGAATATCCGAAAGGCCTGGAATATCAATCTTTTCAATACGATACTGAATAAAGTCAGTCTGCCCTTTATCAAAAATCTTCTTAATTGCAAATACTGTTAAACCAAGAGATAAGAAGTTAATGGCTACACCACTTACAACTTGATCTGCTCGGAATGTAATAGAAGCTACCGCATGAAGTAATGCAAATAATCCACTACCAATTGCCGCAAATAGTAACGCAATCCACGGAGTCATCGTTCCCCAAGTATCACCCATTAATAAGTTTGTAACGACTCCAATAAATGCACCAAATAGCATTAGTCCTTCTAATCCGATGTTTACAACACCCGATCGTTCACTAAATACACCACCTAGTGCTGTGAAAATGATAGGTGCCGATGTATATAACGTACCCGTCACAAGAATGGCTAATATATCTAAAAAGCTCATTTATTTCCCCTCCTTGCTCATGCGTGTAAGCGCCCATCTTAACACATAACTACATGCAACAAAGAAGATGATACATGCAATAATTACATTAATAAGCTCTGACGGTACATCTGCCTCAAAGTTCATTTGAGGGGAAGCACTTTTCAAACCACCAAATAATAAAGCTGAAAGGATTATACCAAACGGATTATTCCCTCCAAGTAATGCTACGGCAATCCCATCAAATCCTACTCCTGTAAACGAAGACATCGCTGTCATACTCTGGAATGTCCCTAATCCTTCCATCGCTCCACCAATCCCCGCAAATGCACCAGCAATTGTCATGGAGAATACTACATTACGAGAAACTTTCATACCTGCATATTGAGAAGCATGCTGATTAAATCCTACTGACTTTAATTCGTAACCTAAAGTTGTTCGATCTAATAAGAACCACATTAAAATAGCGATTAAAATTGCTACAATAATTCCCCAGTGTAGACGTGAACCATCAGTAATAGAAGCAAGCCAGTCTGAAGATAGTGACGCACTCTCTTTAATATCATACGTTTTGTCATTACCCGCATGTAAGAAACGCTTAATGATGTCATACGTTACATACAAAGCGATATAGTTCATCATAATAGTTACAATAACTTCATTCACTTGAAACTTCCCTTTTAAATATCCCGGAATGAAGCCCCAAATTCCGCCCACCAATGCTGCAAATAAAATAGATAATGGAATATGAAGGAAAGCTGGTAGTGAGACTGCATAACCGAACCAAACCGCTGCAAGCCAACCAACTAACAATTGACCCTCTACCCCGATATTAAATAAACCTGTACGAAATGCAAACGCCACCGATAAGCCAGCAAGAATAAGCGGTATCATTGTACGAAGCGTTTCACCAATCGCACTTGCGCTGCCGAACATTCCTGTCCAAAGTGCACTATAACCAACAATTGGATCATAGCCACTAACTAGCATTACAATCGCTCCTACAAGTAAGCCGAAAATAACGGATAGTACTGGGACTAAAATATTTATCGTTCGTTCTGTTAAAAGCTTTTTAGCCATTTGTACCCACCTGCTCCTTCTTTGTTCCTCCAGCCATTAACAATCCAAGCTGTTGTTCATTCGTTTCTTTCGCATCAACTATTGCTACAATTTCCCCTTCATAAATAACAGCAATTCGATCGCTAACATTTAAGATTTCATCTAACTCTAATGATAAAAGTAATACACCTTTTCCTTTATCCCTTTGCTCTATTAATCTCTTATGAATAAATTCAATTGCTCCTACATCTAAACCACGTGTTGGCTGTGCCGCAATTAATAAATCTGGATTTCGGTCTACTTCACGTGCAATAATTGCTTTTTGTTGATTCCCCCCAGATAGAGCGCGTGCTAACGTTTGCTCACTAGGTGTACGCACATCAAACTGTTCAATAAGAGCCTTTGCTTTTTCTGTAATTTTGCTGAAATTTAAAATCCCTTTCTTTGAAAATGGATTTTTATAATACGTTTGCAGAACTATATTATCTCTAACAGAAAAATCAAGAACGAGTCCGTGTTTATGACGATCTTCTGGAATATGACCAATTCCTTCTTCTGTTATTCTTCTAACAGGCCAATTTGTTATTTCTTTTCCTTTAATTGCAATAGAACCTGACTCAACTTTTCGTAAACCAGTAATTGCTTCTATTAATTCACTTTGTCCGTTTCCATCAATCCCTGCAATCCCAACAATTTCCCCCGCACGAACAGTTAAGTCAAGGCCTTTTACAGCAGGTAGTTGACGTGCATCGTGAACAACAAGGTTTGCAATTGAAAGTACCTCTTCTTTTGGCTTCGCGTCTATTTTTTCTGTTTTAAAATTCACTTGACGTCCGACCATTAATTCTGCAAGTTTATTTTCATCCGTATTTGCAACGTCAACCGTTCCAATCCCTTTTCCTTTACGAATAATCGTACAACGATCGCAAACTTCCATAATTTCTTTCAACTTATGTGTAATAAGAACAATAGATTTTCCTTCTTGCACAAGCTTTTTCATAATTTGAATTAGCTCATGAATTTCTTGCGGTGTTAACACAGCTGTTGGTTCATCAAATATTAAAATTTCTGCACCGCGGTAAAGAGTTTTCAAAATCTCAACACGCTGCTGCATACCAACTGAAATATCCTGTATTTTCGCATATGGATCTACAGATAAACCGTATTGTTCAGACAGTTTTTGAATTTCTTTAGCAGCTTCCTCAACAGCAATTTTCCCTTTTTTCTTCGGTTCATTTCCGAGAATAATATTCTCTGTAACTGTAAAATTATGAACAAGCATAAAGTGTTGATGGACCATTCCAATACCAAGGTCATTTGCTATATTCGGATTTGTGATTTTTACAGGTTTACCTTTAATTTTAATTTCACCCTGCTCTGGTTGGTACAAACCAAATAGTACATTCATCAATGTGGATTTCCCTGCACCATTTTCTCCAAGTAAAGCATGTATCTCACCCTGCTTTACTTGCAGCGTAATATCATCATTCGCTACAATGCCTGGGAATACTTTCGTAATGTTATTCATCTCAATTACGTATTCCATTGTGTTCCTCCTTTTAACAGGGAACATTCCCTATTACACTATTAACTTATTAAGCAATTCGGAAGTTTTATACATACAAAGGTTAGTTCTATGAACTAACCTTTGCTATTTCTCTATTTATTTTTTTAGAGAAGCTTCATATTCTTTATACTCTTTATCTGTAGCTGGCACTTTAATTTCACCGGCTGTAATTTTCTTTTCAAGCTCTTCTACTTTTGTTAAAATTTCAGGGTTAACTTTTTTCACGTTATCAGTTGTTTTTGAAATACCAATACCGTCATCTTTTAAGCCAAACTCTTCAATTTTCCCGCCTTTTAAATTCCCATCTTTTGCTTCTTTAGCTACTTTTTCTACTGCTACATCAACACGTTTAATCATTGAAGTTAATGTTACATTTTCAGGCATACCTTCTTGATGTTGGTCACGGTCAACACCGATTACCCAAACATTTTCACCTTTTTTCTTACGGTTTTTCGCTTCTGTGAACACACCGTTACCTGTACCACCAGCAGCATGATAAATTACGTCTACGCCTTGACCATACATTGCTGAAGCAAGAACTGTACCTTTTTCAGGCTTATCGAATGCTTCTGCATATTCAGATACGATTTCAATGTTTGGATTTACTGCCTTTGCACCAGCTTTAAATCCATTTTCAAATTTACTAATTAAATCACTTTTCATTCCACCAACAAATCCTACTTTATTCGATTTTGTTGACATAGCTGCTACCGCACCTACAAGGAATGATCCTTCATGATCTTTAAACGTAATGCTCGTTACGTTCGGTGCATCTACAACAGTATCTACGATTGCAAATTGTTGTTTTGAAGATTCTTTTGCTACTTCTTTAATTGCACCTTCTAATTTATAACCAATTCCGAATGTTAAATCATATTTATCTTTTGAGAATTTTTTTAAATTCGGAATATAATCAGCTTCTTTTTCAGACTGAAGGTAACGATAATTTGTCTTTTCTTTTAAACCATTATCTTTACCAAACTTTTGTAACCCTTCCCAAGAAGATTGGTTAAATGACTTATCATCAACGCCCCCAACATCCGTTACGAGACCAACCTTAAAGTCTTTATTGTCTTTCGTGTCTTTCTTGTCACTGCTCGCCTTATCCGAGTTACCACATGCACCTAAAACTGTACTTGCTGCTAAAGTTAATGATAATAAAAGGCCTGCTTTTTTCTTCATACTAGAAACCCCTCCAAAAATGATATATATTTATTCTTACGCTGCTGTTCCTTACTTCTTGCTGTCACCTCCCTAAAAAGGAATTTACCTACATACGCTTTCTTAATACGTGGAAGCTAAATTTATCAGCTCTAAAGTAATTGATAGAATATAAGATTGGCTCATCATTTTGATCATAGTGCATTTGTTTTAATACAAGCAGTGCTGTTTCAGGCTCACATTCTAAAATTGGTGAGATTTTAGGGTGATAGCCAATTGGCTCAATGTGAGCAACCGCATATGTTATGCGCTTATGCGTGTTATTATGTATCACCGTTAATAATGATTCCTCATTGTAACCCGATAAGTCTGGCAATATTTCTTTTGCAAGTTTATCGATACAATACACAACAGGTTCCCCATCTGCTGTACGCACGCGTTCAATCATCACTGCATTAAAACCATCTTCACTATTAAACTTCTCTTTTTCCTCTTCTGTTAAAGTTGTAGTAGATGATGATAAAAAGATTGTTCCTGGTGTTTTCCCCACACTAGAAATCATATCTGTAATACTAGAAAGTTGTTCTATTCCAGAAGAAAATAATGGCTTTGCATTTACAAATGTCCCTACACCATGTCTACGAATGACAACATTTTCTTCTTCTAAAATACGCAACGCTTCCCTTAAAGTCGCTCTACTTACGCCAAGTTCTTTCGCTAAATCAAACTCTGATGGTAACTTTTGTCGTTCTTTATAAGCGCCATCTTTAATTTTTTCTTTGATGTGATCAATCACCCGTAGATATAGGTGACGACTATCAGATTTTACTGACATAAGACTCCCCCGCATTTCAATTATTCGACCTCTGATGTAAGACTTCTTTTCTCTTTTTTCAACTTACAACATAGTACAAATGACTAAACACCAAAATAAGTGTAATTGTCGAATAAATAATAATAATTTTTTAAAATAAAATTTTCACTCTTTATTGCATAAAAAAAACTTTGCACCATAAACATTCCTCATTTCGAGAAAAAGTTCGGCACAAAGATCCTTTACATCCTTTGTTACACACTTTTCCCCTCATAGTCTAGCAATTCATGGTTGCCAGGTAGAAACTTATGGACCTTATCTCCAAGATTATATGAGGCAGTGATTCTTTTCGAAGTAATCTTACCACTTGCTCTCATACGTGTCAACAAAATCTAACATTTTTCTGCATTAAATATCGAACATTTACATAAAACATACTCAAAGTATTCGTATTCTAAAGGGCACCCCTAAATGTAAGCCCTTTCTTTATCGCTGAGTATAGTATATAACAAAAACACTATATAAAAAAGCCTAATTGTAAAAACAATTAGGCTTTTTTTAAGAACTTTTTTCTTGTACATCATTAATGAGTACTTCTCTCGGTTTACTCCCTTCATACGGACCTACTACACCATTCATTTCCATTGCATCAATTAGGCGAGCAGCTCGCGTATAACCTACTCTAAACCTACGTTGTAACATAGAAACAGATGCTGTTTGCATTTCCACTACAAGTTGAACCGCTTCATCATATAATTCATCTTCTACTTCCTGCTTCGTATCAGGAACATCTTGCGGAATCATATCTTCTTGATATTGTGCTTTTTGCTGTCCAATAACATATTCTACGACTCTCTCAACTTCATCATCTGATAAAAATGCGCCTTGTACACGTACAGGTTTCGATGCACCAATTGGTATAAACAGCATGTCTCCACGACCTAGTAGCTTCTCTGCACCACCACCGTCAAGAATTGTACGAGAATCTGTTTGAGAAGATACAGCGAATGCAATACGTGATGGAATATTTGCTTTAATAACACCCGTAATAACGTCAACTGACGGACGTTGCGTTGCAATAATTAAATGAATACCAGCAGCACGAGCCATTTGCGCTAGACGCATAATCGCATCCTCTACATCAGACGAAGCAACCATCATTAAATCTGCTAACTCGTCCACAATTACTACAATATAAGGTAATTCGGGTTGTTTCGCTTCTGATTGACTATTATGCTCTTTTATATAATCGTTGTATCCTTCAATGTTACGTGTACCACTATGAGCAAACAATTCATAACGACGTTCCATTTCACTCACAACTTTTTTCAATGCTTGCGATGCTTTTTTCGGATCAGTTACAACTGGCGTTAACAAATGAGGCACACCGTTATATACATTTAGCTCTACCATTTTCGGGTCAATCATCATTAATTTTACTTCATGTGGTTTTGCACGCATTAAAATACTAACAATAATACCGTTAATACATACACTTTTCCCGCTACCTGTCGCACCAGCTACGAGTAAATGAGGCATTTTATTTAGACGGGCTAATACAGCTTCACCTGTAATATCTCGGCCAAGACCAATTAACAACTTCTCTTCCGGATGATTATTAGCCTTAGAGTCAAGAACTTCCCTCAGCGTTACCATCGAAACTTCTGAGTTTGGAACTTCGATCCCTACAGCTGATTTCCCGGGAATTGGCGCTTCAATACGAATGTCCTTTGCAGCTAAAGCAAGGGCTAAATCATCACTTAAACTGACAATTTTGCTTACCTTTACCCCCATATCAGGATACACTTCATATTTTGTAACTGCAGGACCTCTATGCACTTTTGTTACTTTCGCTTTCACTCCGAAACTTTGGAATGTACGTTCTAATTTACGAGCATTCTCATAAATTTCCGCATTTTCATTTGTAACTTGCTTATTCTTTGGAAATTTTAATATATCAAGTGAAGGAAGCTTGTAATCTTTATTTTCTACATTTGAAAATTGCATAGGAGGTGCTTGCGCTTCACTCTCTAACGATTCAACAATTTTTTCTCCACGCTTTTTCTTTGGTTCTTCAATTGGCGGAGTCTCTTCAATAAACGGTGAAGTGATCAACTCTTCTTGCTCTACTTCGATTCGTTTATCCTCTTCTTCATTTACAGGATAATTCTCAGTGAAATTCGAAATAATCGGAGGATCAATTGAGATTTCTTCCATCGGCTCAATAATTTCTTCTTGTTCTGCAGCACGTTTGCTTCTTGTGCTTCTTGTTGTTTTTTTCTTTTCTGTTTGTTCAGCCGTTCTTTTGGCTCTCCAATCTTTATAATCCCCTTGCATCACTTGAAACTGACTTCTAAGAATTCTACCAACTGGAGCTAACACTTCTCCAATATGCTTATTTGTTATACAAAGTATACCGAGAATAACTAGAATAATACCAATGATATAAGCTCCTACTTCGTCAAATAAGAAGTAACATGTTGCGAACATAAGCGCACCAAACATACCACCACCTAAATGAACGCTATCTGGCCCCTTTTTCATTTCAAGAAAGAAGTTATCTTTCGTACTCACAATAACAGAAGTATTTTGCACTGCTCCATCTTTTGTAAGAAGGTTAAATAATGTAATATGACTAAACATTAATATCGCCAATACAATTAAATAAAATCCAATTAATCGTTTATTTAAAAGGTTCGGCCATCCGCGTTTTATAACAAAGGAAACCGATAAAGCTATTACACCTAACACACCAATTATGTACCACTCACCAAAGAAGAAGCGAAAAAATAACACAAACGATTTCCCTACAACGCCTAGCTGTAAAATCGTAATGATTGAAAGTGCAAAAAGAGTTAAACCGACGATTTCATAATACAAAGTTGGCTTTATCGTACGTCTTGCCTTTGCCTTCGTCCCTCTTTGCTTTTGTTTTGCCATTTCTTCACCTCGTGTTCTACATATAAGTAAAGCTCCCTTCAAAACGCTCTATTTATATGTCTGTTTTCTCTATTTTTCTGGTCTTTATATCTTCTATTTTTACACTTCTTGTAAAATGCTAAATAAACAGAAGAAAGCAGCCTACTCATGGCTGCTCAACCGTCTTGTTTTTTATATTATACCATAGCTTCTAAACAAAATCCTTCTTTTTGCTAAAAGGTTATTTTCTGACCGGGCTCAAACTCTAAATAGTGAAGTGGGTCCGTACTTAGCACACGTACAATAGAATAACATCCATGTTCCTCTTCAGAAACCATTAATTCCACACCATTTATATTTACAACTTTTTGACTTTCACATTGTGAATAATCGACCGGATACACAAGTTGCTCTGGCATAATTGTATATAAAATCATTGTAGCATTGTCCCTTCTGTACTATCTTCCGCACGAACATCTATTAATTCGTTTAATTTTCGAATCGCATTTCCAATACCGCCGACATCATCTATAAGACCGTACTTTACTGCATCCCCACCAATTACATTCGTCCCAATATCTCGCGTTAAATTTCCTTTCGCAAACATAAGCTCTTTAAAACGATCTTCTGTTACTTTCGAGTGCTTCGTCACAAAACGAATGACTCTTTCTTGCATCTTATCCAAATACTCAAATGTTTGTGGCACACCTATGACAAGACCTGTTAAACGAATTGGATGAATTGTCATCGTCGCAGTTTCCGCAATAAACGAATAGTCAGTAGAAACAGCAATCGGTACACCGATGGAATGTCCCCCACCTAAAACTAGAGATACTGTTGGTTTTGAAAGTGAAGCTACCATTTCAGAAATTGCTAGCCCAGCTTCAACGTCACCTCCAACTGTATTTAATATTAAAAGCAAACCTTCAATTTTCGGATTTTGTTCAATCGCAACAATTTGCGGAATGATATGCTCATATTTTGTTGTTTTATTTTGCGGTGGTAATTGAACATGACCTTCCACTTGTCCGATAATCGTTAAACAATGAATACGTGATTCATTCATCTGTGGTACATTTGTCTGTCCAAGCTGTTGAATTTTTTCAACTATTGAAGCCTCTTTTCCAGCTTCTTTTGGCTCAGCTTCTTTTTCTTCATTTGTATATCGATCACGTTCTGTCATTTCGCATCCCCTTTCACTCGTATATAACTATTATTTCTTAAGTTATAAATTTCATTCGATAGGGTTAAAAAGAAAAAAGATCACCCATAAGGGTGATCTTCTTATACTTCCATAATAATCGGTAAAATCATAGGTTTTCTCTTTGTCTCTTCGTACAAGAACTGTCCTAATAATTCACGAATATTTTGTTTTAACATTGACCATTCAATTGAATATTCTTTAATTGACTGCTCAACAATCATACGTACAATCTCTGTAGATCGTTCAATTAACGCTTCTGATTCACGAACATATACGAAACCACGTGAAATGATTTCTGGGCCAGAGATAATTTTCTTTTCATCTTTACCAAGCGTTACAACAACTACTAGTATTCCATCTTGAGATAACATCTTTCTATCTCGAAGAACGATATTACCAACGTCACCTACACCTAATCCATCAATTAAAACATTACCAGCTTGTACTTTACCGACTAAGTTTGCTTCATCGTCACCAAAAGCAATTACATCGCCTTTTTCTACGATAAAGATATTTTCTCTTGTAATACCTACATCTTCAGCTAAATATGCATGTGCTTTTTGCATACGGAACTCACCATGTACGGGTACAAAGTACTTTGGTTTCATTAAATTTAACATTAATTTTAATTCTTCTTGGCTACCGTGACCTGACACGTGAACTTTTCGTTCGCCGTAATAAACAACTTCAGCTCCAGCTCTAAATAACAAATCAATAATTTTTGATACAGATATTTCATTACCCGGAATTGGCGAAGCAGCAATGATAACAGTATCACCTTTACGAATTGAAATTTGCTTATGCGCTTGTTTTGCCATTCTAGATAGAGCAGCCATCGGTTCACCTTGACTACCTGTCGTTAAAATAGCTACCTTTTTCTCTGGGAAGTTGTCTACTTCTTGTAATGAAATAACCATACCTTCTGGAACATCTAAATAACCAAGACGTCTTGCAATGTCTACTACTTTCACCATACTACGTCCTACTACTGCTACTTTTCGCCCTGTTTCAGCAGCAGCATCAAATACTTGTTGAATACGATGTACATTCGATGCAAATGAAGCAACGATAATGCGACCTTCTGCGCCGTAGAACACTTTAGAGATTTCTACACCAACTTCTTTTTCTGAACCTGTATAGCCTGGGCGCTCTGCGTTTGTACTATCAGATAATAAGCAAAGTACGCCTTCATTTCCGATTTGTGCCATTTTACCAAGGTCTGCTCCACTATTTCCAATTGGAGTTTGATCGAATTTAAAGTCTCCCGTATATACGACTGCACCTTTTGATGTATGGAAACAAACGCCAACAGAATCCGGAATACTATGTGTCGTTCCGAAGAATGACACCGTTGTAGTGTTAAATTCTACTGTTGAATTTGAATCGATTGTTTTTAGGTCTACACGGCCTAACATGCCCGCTTCACCAAGTTTTTCTTGTATAAGTCCTACTGTTAATTTCGTTGCATAGACTGGAATAGATAATTTACGAAGTACATACACAATTCCACCAATATGATCTTCATGACCGTGAGTAATAAATAAACCTTTTACTCGCTCTTGATTTTCCACTAAATATGTAATATCAGGAATAACGATATCAATTCCAAACATTTCATCTCCCGGGAACATTAACCCTGCATCTACGATAAAGATTTCAGAATCAATTTCAACACAGTACATGTTTTTCCCGATTTCACCTACTCCACCAAGAGCAAATACTTTAACAGACTCATTCTCTTTTCTCTTCATGTTGTTGCCTGGTTTAAAAATCTTGCAAACACTGATTTCACTAAAATTGCAGAGACACCAGGGGAAACTCTACAACCACCATATTTTCACCGTCCAAGACGAATGTCCTTACCGTTATGCGATATCATGTCCTTGTTTATTTTTTAAACCAGGTTTCACCTCTCTTTCATTATATAAATCAAATATCTTATTCGATATGATATGAAAATTTAATTAAATTATAATTTTTCCCAATTTTGCTAAGCATACCCGTACTAAGCTACTTAGCCATATTATACCTGATACAAGAAATAGAACACAAGTTAAATCGTGCGAAAGAAAGAGGAAAAGAACGGAATGACAACAAAAGTATCGAACGTATTTCCTTTATATTTACTCCGATTTTATACTCCATATTATTTTGAAGAACTAGCCATACATACGCTAAATTCATTTCATAATAGGGAGTTTCAAGATTTATTTTTCTAGAATCCAACAAAAACACTTACAAAATGGAGTTTTTTTATGAATTACGTCACATTTGAGGGGATTTCTCTAAAAACAGACACCGTAGTTTATTACGTTTATGCCATAATATCTATCATTTTTTGACTCAGTTAAAGCGGTACGATTATTTTCTTATACACATAATGAAGAAGCGATTAATATTCTTATAAGAACACATATAAGTAAGAAAAAGAGGAAAAGATTTGCATATAATAAAAAATGACCTAGTTCTACACTAGGTCATTTTTTATTAACGAGGGATAGATTGCATTACAGATTGTAACGTTACTCTTTCTTCTTCTGTTAATGGAAGAAGTGGTAAACGTACAGAACCTACATCTAATCCAACCAT
Organism: Bacillus sp. LH1; assembly: GCF_057924895.1. Taxonomy (NCBI): domain Bacteria; kingdom Bacillati; phylum Bacillota; class Bacilli; order Caryophanales; family Bacillaceae; genus Bacillus; species Bacillus sp. LH1. The sequence continues at coordinate 3,711,858 of NZ_CM175007.1, forward strand.
TTGTAACGCTGTTTTTACTGGAGTTGGACTTGGCGCCATAAATAATGAATCAGTTACTCTTACAAGTAATTGATGTAATTTTTGTGCCTTCTTAAATTCTCCTGCTTGAAATGCTGTAATCATTTCTTGCATTTCGTTTCCGATAACATGAGAGGCTACCGAAACGATACCTTTCGCTCCAACTGCCATAGCTGGTAACGTTAAACCGTCATCACCGCTGTATACCGCAAAGTCGTCCGCTGTTTTTTCAATGATTTCTGTCATTGTTAACACATCGCCGCCGGCATCTTTAATAGCAACAATGTTTTCTATTTCTGATAAACGAACAACTGTATCAACGGAGATTTGTACAATAGATCGTCCTGGAACGTTATATAGCATAACCGGAAGCGGCGTGCTTTCAGCAATTGCTTTAAAATGCTGATACATTCCTTCTTGACTCGGTTTGTTATAATACGGTGCTACTAGCATTACTGCATCCACACCAACTTCTGTTGCCTTTTTAGTTAAGTCAATAGAAGCATGCGTATTATTGCTACCTGTTCCAGCGATTACGGGCACTCTTTTATCGACAACAGATACGACATGGCGATATAACGCTACTTTCTCTTCTGAAGTTAATGTAGGAGATTCTCCTGTCGTTCCTCCTACCACGATTGCTGTTGTACCGTTATCAATTAAATAATTTACCAATTTCGTTGTCTTTGCAAAATCGATATTCCCGTTTATATCAAACGGTGTTACCATCGCGGTTGCAATTGTCCCAAAATCTATCATGGTCTCACTCCTTATTGTTCCAGTTGCTTTTCTTTTGAAAGCTCAAACGCACTATGTAATGCATTTACAGCCTCCACTAAATCAGTTTCTTTTACAAGAACCCAAATTGTTGTATGACTATCTGCCGATTGCAGGATTTGAATACCTTTTTCCGCTAAAGCTGTAACGATTTTCGCAGTAACCCCTGGGTATCCTGCCATTCCAGCCCCAACGATAGATACTTTCGCACAATGTTCTGTCACAATTGGCTCATATCCGAGGTTCTGTAATAATTTAACTGCATGACTTGATACATTATCACTCACCGTATATGCTACGCCAGTAGGTGAAATATTAATTAAATCAACACTTATTCCTTCGTTCGCCATCTCTTTAAACACATGTTGTTGCAAATCATATGCCGTTTCTTTTGCAAGCACTTTAATTTGCGTTACGTTTGATACGTGGGCAATGCCTGTAACAGGACGTTCTTCTACATCACGACCTCTTGTAGCACCGTCATATGCTGAAATAAGCGTACCTTCACTATCAGAATACGTAGAACGTACACGAAGTGGCACTTTTGCATGCATCGCAATTTCAACTGCACGTGGATGAACGACTTTCGCACCTTGATAAGCCATGTTACAAATTTCGTTATACGTTACAGTTTGAAGATGACGTGCATCTTTTACAATACGAGGATCCGCAGTCATAACACCTTCTACATCAGTGAATATATCGATGTATTCAGCATGAAGTGCAACACCTAATGCTGAAGCTGAAGTATCACTACCTCCGCGTCCAAGTGTTGTCGTATCACCTTTTTTCGTTTGTCCCTGGAATCCTGTAACGACGATTACATCTACATTTTCTAACTCTTCATGTATACGATCGCAATTCATTTCAATAATCTTTGCATTCGTAAAGTCATCATTCGTTACAAAACCAGCTTGTGCACCATTTAATGCTGCTGCTTTTATACCGTTCTCATTCAACATATTAGAGAAAACAATTGCAGAGATTAACTCTCCACACGATAATAATAAATCTTGCTCACGCTTAGAAATAGTAGATTCCTCTTGATTTACAAGACTTAATAACGTATCCGTTGCATATGGTTCACCTTTACGGCCCATAGCAGATACGACAGTAACTACTTTATAACCAGCAGCTAATGATTTTTTTATATGATGAAGCGCATGCTTACGTCCATTGTCATCACGTACTGATGTGCCACCAAATTTTTGAACAATTATTTTCATATTTTGCACCTTCTCTTAGCCGTTTACACTAATTGTAATTTTACTAAGCGCTCTGCAATTTGAACAGAATTCCATGCAGCGCCTTTTAATAAGTTATCAGATACGACCCAAAGATGGAATCCTTTATCGTTATTTAAATCTTTACGGATTCTTCCAACGAATACTTCGTTTTTACCTACTGCAGTAGCTGGCATTGGATATAACTGCTCTTCTGGATTATCTTGTAGAACAATACCTTCCGCATTTGCAAGTAAGCTCTTTAATTCTGCTACTGTTACGCCTTCTTTTTCTACTTCGATGTAAACAGACTCAGAGTGTCCTGATACAACTGGTAAACGTACACATGTTGCCGCTACTTCTAATTCAGGCATATGCATAATTTTTTTCGTTTCGTTAATCATTTTCATTTCTTCAAACGTAAATCCATTATCTTGGAATTTATCAATCTGTGGAATCGCATTAAAAGCAATTGGGAAATGCTTCTTATCACCTGATACAGGAAGAACATTTGCCTTAACTTCTTCGCCATTTAAGATTGCTTGTGATTGTTCATGCAGTTCTTCAATAGCTGCCGCACCAGCACCTGATACAGCTTGATATGTGGAAACGATTACTCGTTTTAAACCATATTGCTGACGAACTGGCTCAAGAGCTACTACCATTTGAATTGTAGAACAGTTTGGATTTGCAATAATACCATTATGTTCTTTTAAGTCGTTTTCATTTACTTCAGGTACAACAAGTGGCACGTTTTCTGTCATACGGAATGCACTTGTATTATCAACAACAATCGCACCGCGTTTTGCTGCTTCTGGCGCTAATTGTTTCGATACAGATCCACCAGCACTAAATAGTGCAATATCTACTCCTTCAAAGCTTTCAGGAGTTGCCTCTTGAACTGTAAATTCTTCGCCTTTAAATACAAGTTTCTTACCTGCAGATCGTTTAGATGAAAGTAACGTTAATTTCCCGATTGGAAATTCTCGTTTCTCTAAAGTATTTAACATTTGTTCACCAACTGCGCCGGTTGCTCCAACTACAGCGACATGAAAAGTTTTTTGCTTTTCCATCACTATGCCCCTTTCTAGATACCAATCCTTCTATAACTTAGAATCAGAAGGAGTATACAATACCCCTTCTAATCTTAATAACGTTAATTTTATCATATTCTACAGTAAGAATGATGGTTTCATCAAAAATTGTCCGTTTTTTTTCGTTTTTTAATTCATATATCTGAATTTTTCTACGACCACCGGTTGCAATTGCTTCCCTTGCAGCGCTTCTAATACTGTATCTTCCAGTAACTCCATACGAGCTACCATTGAGTTCGGTTTTTTCTCTGGCGCATCTTGACCGAATGGGACGAAGTAGATGTTTTTTGTTGCCATTAGGCGCATGAGATTTACCCCATTTAATCCTAAAGCATCATTCGTCGAAACCGCCAATACGACAGGCTTGCCATTTCTTAGCGTCGCTTTTGCTGCCATTAGTACTGGAGAATCTGTCATTGCATTTGCAAATTTACTCATAGAATTTCCTGTTAAAGGAGCGATTACCATGCAGTCTAATGGAATTTTAGGTCCAAGTGGCTCTGCTCCAACAATTGAATTAATTGCTTTAAAACCTGTTATTTCTTCAATCTTCTTAATCCACTCTGCTCCTTCTCCAAATCTAGTATTTGTTGATTGAACAGTGTATGAAACAACAGGACGTACTTCTGCTCCTTCAGCAATTAATTTTTCTAAGTGCGGCATAACTTCCTCATACGTACAATGTGAACCTGTAAATCCGAAACCAATTCGTTTCCCCTTCAAACTCATTTCTTTTCCTCCTCCTTTGCGATTGCATCTGCTGCTAATAACTGAGAAAGAACATTTGCTAAGATTTGCCCAGCCGTTTTTGGGGCAACAATACCTGGTAATCCAGGTGCTAGCAATGCTTTGACTCCTCTTTTTTCTGCATATCTAAAGTCGGTACCGCCTGGTTTAGAAGCTAAATCAATCACTAACGTATGAGCTGGCATTTTTGCAATAACATTCGCTGTTACAACGAGGTGTGGAATCGTATTAATTACAATATCGATATTTCCTACTTCTTTCTCTATGTCTTGCATATGAAAAGGAGAAAACATCATTTCTGTAATACGTGCAATATGTTCAGATCGTCTTGCTCCAACTTTGACATGGGCTCCTAATGATTGAAATGCTCTCGCAACACTCATTCCTGTTCTACCAAATCCTAGAACCATTACATTGGACCCATGAATTGTATAGTCGGTATGTTGAATTACCATCATTAATGTACCTTCTACCGTTGGAATAGAATTGTATATTGCTACATCATCACGATCAAATAATTTAACAAGTTTTCGGTTCGTAGTAGATACGAGATTTTCCAAGTAAGGTGTACCAATACCTGAATATATAGTAAAGTGTTCTGGTGTATTTTCAATTTGTTCTTTCGTTATTGAAACTTTTTCATTTGAAAAAATAGTATCTACTTCTCCTTTGGCATTTGTACCGGCAACCGGCAAAATAATTGCGTCTACAGAAGTGAAATCTAAATTTTGTATACTTTCTTTTGCTGCCCCTGTGAAACCATGATCTAACTGATCAAAACCTATCAAAGAAAGTTTCGCATCCAATTCAACTAGCTTACGAATTACTTCTAGCTGCCTTGCATCTCCTCCTATGACAGCAATATGCATCTCAGTCAACATTCCCTAATTCACCTTCTTTTTCTGTCATTTATAAGAAAAGTGCCTACTTTTTCTTTTTCCTCCACATCATATGTAATGTACGAGTTTATGGTGATTGAAAATCCAAATGCACATATGATTTATCAGGTTTCTATGTAGATACAAAAAAAGATGACCAAAATGGCCATCCTTCACTCCGAATTTGAACGATCTATACTATCACAAAGAAGCATATCGTGTCCGACTTTCTTTATTTGACTCCATGCCACCCTTACTTCTTGTGGTTCCTTTTTAAAACCTCCCCACTTCCCTACAGGTATTATAAGTGTTTGTATTTGCCCGTCTTTCTCATTAATCTCTAAATCCATATAACCTAAGACTCCCATTTTTTCCGCTTTTTCTATATCTACAACCTCTTTACCACTTAATTCACTTAATCGCATACACACTCCACTCCCCTAATGAATTTTTCATTTGCATTGTCTATAATTAGTACCTATTCTATATGTATAAAAAAAATAACCTTCTCTCATTTAAAAAGAGAGAAGGTTATTTTTTATACATCGTAAAAATTGATTATAGTTTTATTCCTTTTGGAAGTTTTCCGTCTGGACTAATAAGTGCCGCAGAGAACTCGTCAGTAAACATATTGCGAATTAATCCGTCCACATTTTCTTTTGTTACAGTGTTTACACTTTCAATAATCTCATCAAGTGAACGATGTTTACGAAGAAGCAATTCATTTTTACCGTTACGGCTCATACGGCTATTTGTACTTTCTAAACTTAACATTAAGTTTCCTTTTAATTGCTCTTTACTATTCATAAGCTCTTTTTCTGTAATACCTGTATTTTTCAATGTCTCTAATGTTTCTTGCATTGTTTCATACAATGTATCTAATTGTTGGCTACCTGTTCCACCGTAAAGTGTTAACATGCCTGTATCTTCATAAGAAGAGTGGTAAGAAAATACTGAGTAAGCTAATCCACGTTGCTCACGTACTTCTTGGAATAAACGGCTACTCATGCTACCGCCTAAAACATTATTTAATACAATTAAGTTATAAATATCTTCGTGTCCCATTTGTAAGCCTTTATATCCTAGACATAAATGAGCTTGTTCCGTTTCTTTTTTACGGGCTACCTTATTGAAATGGAAAATTGGGCTATGTACTTGTTCACGGTTTGTTGTTCCTTCATAACTACCGAAATATTGCTCCACTGTTTGCAAAAATGCTTCATCAATATTTCCTGCGATTGATACAACTACATTTTCAGGTGTGTAATGATCTTTTATATATTGACGTAACGTATCACCTGTAAACGTATTAAGCGTTTCTTCTGTTCCTAAAATAGGATATCCAAGTGGATGCGTTTCATATGTTGCTTTCGTTAACATATCATGCACAATATCATCTGGAGCATCTTCGTACATTTTAATTTCTTCACATACGACATTCTTCTCTTTTTTCAGTTCTTCCTCATCAAATGTTGAATTAAAGAACATGTCTGCTAAAACATCTAAAGCATATTTAGCATGCTCATCTAATACTTTTGCATAGTAACATGTATATTCTTTTGAAGTAAATGCATTCACTTGACCACCAATGCTATCAAATGATTCTGCAATCTCTCGTGCACTACGTGTTTCTGTCCCTTTAAAGAACATATGCTCTAAAAAGTGAGAAATCCCGTTATTTTTTTCATTTTCATTTCTTGATCCCGCATGGATCCAAATACCAATCGCAACCGATCTTACAGTTGGTATATTCTCCATAACTATTCTTACACCATTTTTACAAGTATATTTTTTAATCAAAAACTTTCCTCCTACTGCCAGTTTCTCTAAATAAGTGCTATTATTTAATGATAACAAGTTTAAGGATGAATGTCATGCAAATGTATTTAATCCACACGTTTTTCATCCAGTAATTCTGTTATATTCCCCACTTTATATCCTTGTTCCTTCAATTTTTTAATCATTGTATCTAATGCTTCTGCCGTTGACGAAGTAGGATGCATTAATACGATAGCACCTGGGTGTATTTTTCTCATTACTCTCTGCAATAGTACATCTGGCTCAGGTCGCTTCCAATCGATTGTATCGACAGTCCACATAATCGTTCCCATTTGGAAATCATCAGCGATTTTCACGACTTCATCCCGAAAACTTCCACTCGGCGGGGCAAACCATCTTACTTTTTGATTCGTTACTACTTCTATCATTCGATTTGTTTTTTGTAACTGCTCTCGTATTTCATCAGACGATAGCGTTTTCATATTAGGGTGCGTATAAGAATGATTTCCGACTTCTTGATTTGCATCGACAATCATTTTTGCAAATCGTAAATTTTCTTTCACCCAACGTCCTTCTAAAAAGAAAGTGGCCTTCACATCATGCTTTTTCAATATCTCTAATATGCGAGGCAAATACTCATTTCCCCATGCCACATTTATTGTTAATCCTACCATCTTTTTATTTGGATGGCCTCTATAAATTGGAGCGGGTGATAAATCTTCTAAATGAACACTCGGTGAGACTTCTTTGAATTCAAGATATTTTTGATCAAATTCCTTTAGCTTCTTCATATTATTATACGATGCTTCAATATCCACTTGTCTTCCATTATATCCAGGTGTTGCCTTCCATATTTTATCAATCATCGCATTTTGAGGTGCAATCTCATACTTTTTTGCATGCTTTTGAATTTCTTCATGCAAGTTATCTTGTGCAAAAACAGAATAAGAGCCTAAACTGACATATAAAGAAAATATACATATGTATGCCAATATACGAACTTTCATATAAACCCTCCCAAATTAACTATATAAAAACATTTTCTTCTTATCTTTGTTAATTTGAGCGTTATAATGAAAACTATACCTATGCTGACATAAAAATATATATAAATCATATTTTTACATAACAAAAAAAGCCAGTTAAACTGGCTTTTACTTATTGCTGCTCTTGTTTGTTTTCTTCTTTAGCAGCTTCTTTTTCTTGCTCTTCTTTTAGCAATACTTTTCTAGATAGATTTACGCGACCTTGCTTGTCAATCTCGATAACTTTAACTGTAATTACATCACCGATTTTTACAACGTCTTCTACTTTACCTACACGCTCAAGTGCAAGTTCAGAAATATGAACTAATCCATCTTTACCGCTGAATAATTCAACGAAAGCACCGAATTTCTCAACACGTTTCACTTTTCCTTCGTAGATTTCACCTACTTGTACTTCGCGAACGATATCTTCGATAATTTTCTTAGCTTTGTCGTTCATTTCTTGGTTTATTGAAGAAATGAATACTGTGCCATCTTGCTCGATGTCAATTTTAACGCCAGTTTCTTCAATAATTTTATTGATTTGTTTACCGCTCGGTCCGATAACGTCACGGATTTTATCTGGATTAATTGTCATTGTAATAATCTTTGGAGCGTACGCTGATAATTCAGTGCGTGGCTCTGGAATAACAGATAACATATGATTTAGAATGTGCACACGACCAACTTTCGCTTGTTGTAATGCCTCTTCTAAAATTTCACGAGATAGACCATCGATTTTAATGTCCATTTGTAGTGCAGTTACACCTTGTGCTGTACCTGCTACTTTAAAGTCCATATCACCTAAATGATCTTCCATACCTTGAATATCAGATAAAATTGTGTAATGCTCACCAGTTTTAACTAGACCCATTGCAATACCTGCAACTGGAGCTTTAAGTGGAACACCAGCATCCATCATTGCTAAAGTACTACCACAAATACTTGCTTGTGAAGTAGAACCATTTGATTCTAAAACTTCAGATACAAGACGTACTGTGTATGGGAAATCTTTTTCAGATGGAATTACAGGCTCAAGTGCGCGTTCTCCTAGTGCACCGTGACCGATTTCACGACGACCTGGTCCACGCATTGGTCTTGTTTCACCAACACTAAATGATGGGAAATTGTAATGGTGCATAAAGCGTTTTGATTCTTCTACACCAAGACCATCTAAAATTTGCACATCGCCTAATGCACCTAATGTACAAATACTTAATGCTTGTGTTTGTCCACGAGTGAACAAACCAGAACCGTGTGTACGAGATAAAATACCAACCTCTGATGCTAATGGACGGATTTCGTCACCTTTACGGCCATCTGGACGGATTTTTTCAACTGTAATAAGACGACGTACTTCTTCTTTTACAATTTTATATAAAATCTCATTTACTTGTCCTAATGTATCAGCGTCAGCTTCCTGCGCTTCGTAATGCTCAATAACACGCTTTTTCACTTCGTTAATTGCATCTTCACGTGCATGTTTCTCATGTACTTGAATTGCTGAATGCATATCTTCTTCAGCCATTTCACGTACAGCTTGGTTAAGATCAGCGTCAACTTCATAAAGTTTCACTTCTGATTTCTCTTTACCTACAGCTTGTACAATCTCTTCTTGGAATGCAATTAGACGTTTAATTTCGTCATGACCAAACATAATTGCTTCTAACATTGTTTCTTCAGGTACTTGATCTGCTCCTGCTTCAACCATGTTAATCGCATCTTTCGTACCAGCTACAACTAAGTGAATATCACTTTGTTCTTGCTGTTCTACTGTTGGGTTAATAACGAATTCGCCATTAATACGGCCAACTGTCGCACCAGCGATTGGACCTTCAAATGGAATATCTGAAATCGATAACGCTAATGAAGAACCAAGCATAGCTGCCATTTCAGAAGAACAATCTTGATCAACACTCATTACAATGCTGACAACTTGTACTTCGTTACGGAAGCCATCTGCGAATAGCGGACGAATTGGACGGTCGATTAAACGACTTGCCAAAATTGCTTTTTCACTTGGACGACCTTCACGCTTAATAAAACCGCCAGGAATTTTTCCGACTGCATATAAACGCTCTTCATAGTTTACTGTAAGTGGGAAGAAATCTACATTTTTTGCTTCTTTTGATGCAGTTGCTGTAGATAGAACCGCTGTATCGCCATATCTTACTAATACTGCTCCGTTCGCTTGTTTTGCAAGCTGACCAGTTTCAACTGTTAGCTGGCGACCAGCTAAATCTATCGAGAAGACTTGCTTTTCTTGACTCATTTAAGTACCCCTCTCAATTTAAAGTATTCAATTCTTCTATGTAAATGGATAGTATATCACAATATTCTACCTCTAGTATTGCCTAAAATTAAGTAAGCTATAAAGCGTAGAAGATATATTTTTACCTAACAAAAAAGCGGGAATATTCCCGCTTCTTTGACTATCGACGTAAGCCAAGCTTTGTGATTAATTCACGGTAACGTGTGATATCGCTATTACGAAGGTAAGTTAGTAAGTTACGACGTTTACCAACCATCTTTAATAGACCACGACGTGAATGATGATCTTTCTTGTGAGTACGTAAGTGCTCGTTTAGAGTGTTAATTTGCTCCGTTAGGACAGCAATTTGAACCTCTGGAGAACCAGTATCAGTCTCATGAGTTCTAAATTGTGCAATGATTTCATTTTTACGTTCTTGTGTTAAAGCCATCCTATTTCACCTCCTATTAATTAAACCCCCAATTACCTAGCAAGCGTCGGTGAGTCGCAATGCCAAGCAATGGTTGTCATAAAGTACATAACATAGAATACTACTTTTCATTTGAAAAAGCAAGTATATTCTTTTCGCTCATAAAATATTCTTGTGCTGTTTTCTTATCTTTTGCGATTTGTTCAACTAACTCATCAATACCGTTGAATTTCTTTTCTGCTCTTATACGCATATGCCACTCTACTGTAACATTTTGATCGTATATATCTTTGTTAAATTCAAATAAGTGCACTTCAATTGATAATTGACGCTCATCTTCTTTAAAAGTCGGTTTATATCCAATATTACATACACCATCGTACCATTCATCGTGAACTTTTAATCTCACTGCATAAACACCTACAGGTGGCAATAAATACTCATCACTTAAACCTACATTAGCTGTCGGGAAACCAATTTGACGCCCACGTTTGTCGCCGTGTATAACTGTTCCCGCTACAGTATAGGCTCTACCTAAAATAGATGGAATTTGCTCCATTTCGCCATTTCGAATTAACTTTCGTAATGCTGTAGAACTTACTTTCTCTTCTTGAAATTCAACTTTTTCAATCACAGTCTGTGTAAACTCCCCTCTTGCATGAAATGGTAAAGTCTCCATCTTTCCTTTTCCTAAACGTCCATATGAATAATCAAACCCTGCTACTACATGCTTTACATTTAAACCAATAATATAATCATCTACAAATTGTTGCGGTAATAACCCTGCAAATGATTCATCAAATTTAATCACATATAATATATCGATTCCTAAGCTTTCGACTATTTTTTCTTTATCACGCATTGGTGTAATATACTCCACATGCGCATCCTTTTTCCCTAAAACAACAGATGGATGAGGATGAAATGTCATAACTGCACTTTTATATCCTCGTTCGTCCGCTATTTTTTTCGCAGTTCGAATTACACATTGATGTCCTAAATGAATGCCATCAAAAAATCCTAATGCCATTACAGTAGGTGGTAATTCTAATTTATTTTGTTCATGTGGATGAGTTAAATGAATAAGTTTCACGCTTGAATTCACCTTTTTCTGTAATAATCCTTCCAATAATTCATTATAGCTTTAGTTCTTGATTATTCACAAGTACTTTCATCGGCTTTAACATGCCAGGATGTTTCGGATGATGTTCATAAATTGCTAAGCAACGATCATTTTTATCAAACACTGTAATAAATGGTGCTGTTATTTCTAATTCATTCTTTAAGAACATACCATTCTTTATTTTCTCTGCTTGCTTTTCATCTACAACCATTTTTGGAAACTTACTTAATGCTTCATCAATTGAAATGAAGATAGACTCTACTGTTCCATTTTGCACGTTTTCTTCAATTTCTTCAAATGATATGCAATCTTCTAATAAAAATTCACCAGATGCCGTTCTTACAAGGTGAGACATATGTGATGGGAAACCAAGTTTCTCCCCGATCATTACAGCTAACGTTCTTACATATGTTCCTTTACTACACGTTACACGGAAACGGAATGAAATATTTTCTCCTTCAAAAACTTCACGATCATCAAGTAATACGAATTCATGAATTGTAATTGTACGAACTGGACGTTCCACCTCTTGTCCTGCTCTTGCATATTCATATAATTTTTTCCCATTTACTTTTACAGCCGAGAACATTGGTGGCATTTGTTCAATCGTGCCTGTTAATTCCGCAAGGACTTTCTCTACTTCCATACGAGTAATAGTACGATCTACATTTTTCGTTTCAACAACCTCACCAGAAGCGTCTTCAGTTGTCGTTGAAAACCCTAATGTTACTTCACCTTCATATGTTTTCGTTTCACTTGTTAAAAATTGTGCAATTTTCGTTGCTCTTCCAACGCAAATTGGTAATACTCCTGTTACATCTGGATCTAATGTTCCCGTATGACCAATTCTCTTTTCTCGCAATATCTTTCTTAATTTAAATACACAATCATGTGATGTCATGCCTTTTGGCTTATGTAATAATACTACACCTTCCATATATGTTCACCTCATCATAATTCTTTCGTATTAAATATCCAAAACTTATTTTGCATTGAAAAAATGGATAGACAAATGTCTATCCATTATTCTTCACGTTTACCGTCTTTATTAATTTCATGTAAAAGTGTATCAATTCGATGACCATATCCGATAGACTCATCAAACTCAAAGGTAATTTCCGGTGTTTTACGAAGACGAATACGTTGGCCAATTTCTGAACGAATAAAGCCTTTTGCCTTCGCTAAACCTTTTAAAGTATTTTCTTTCTGTTCTTCGTCACCTAAAACAGAAATATATACTTTAGCAATTTGTAAATCACCACTCACTTGTACATCTGTTACTGTAACAAATCCAATACGTGGGTCTTTAATTTTACGACTGATAATATCGCCTAATTCTTTTTTCATTTGCTCGCCCACACGGTTCGCACGTAATTTCATAACTCTTCACCTCATTCAATACCATTCCAAATGTGTTATTGTACGTTCAATTTCAGGAAATGAATCGATGTACTCAAGTACACGATTCATTTCTTTTTCACAGATAACACGATTTGAGGATACGGAAACAATTGCAATTTCTGTACGTTGCCATACATCTTGGTGCCCAACTTCAGAAACAGCTACATTATAGCGCTGTTTCACACGAGTTAACACACGTTGTAAAATTGCACGTTTCTCTTTTAAAGAATGCACATCGTAAATCATACACTCGAATGAGAGTGAAGCGATAATCATCGCTTCACTTCTTCCATAATGTACGCTTCAATGATGTCCCCTTCTTTAAGATCATTATATCTCTCAATTGTAATACCACACTCATAGTTTTGTGCAACTTCTTTTACGTCGTCTTTGAAACGTTTTAACGTATCAAGTTGTCCTTCGAAAATTACTACGCCGTCACGGATAATACGTACGCCACTATCACGCGTAATTTTACCGTCTGTTACATAACAACCTGCGATTGTTCCAACTTTTGTTACTTTAAACGTTTGACGAACTTCTGCTTGACCGATTACTTTTTCTTCGAATTCTGGATCAAGCATACCTTGCATCGCTGCTTCAATCTCTTCGATTACTTTATAAATAATACGGTGTAAACGAATATCAACGTTCTCTAATTCAGCTGTACGCTTCGCGTTCACATCTGGACGTACGTTAAATCCAATTACAATTGCATTAGATGCAGAAGCTAAAATGATATCAGATTCTGTAATCGCACCTACACCAGTGTGAATGATTTTAACTTTTACGCCTTCAACATCAATTTTACGAAGTGATGCTGCCATCGCTTCAACAGAACCTTGTACGTCTGCTTTTACGATTAAGTTAATTTCTTTTACATCGCCCTCTTGGATTTGTTGGAATAAATCTTCAAGGCTTAATTTAGATTTCTCACCACGTTGTGCAACTAACGCTTCTTGTGCACGTGATTCACCAATTTGACGAGCTTTCTTCTCATCAGCGAATGCCATGAAACGATCTCCAGCCTGTGGTACTTCGTTTAAACCAGTAATTTCAACAGGAGTTGATGGACCAGCAACTTTTACACGACGACCAATATCACTTACCATTGCACGAACACGTCCGAATGAAGTTCCAACAACGATTGGATCTCCAACTCGAAGCGTACCGTTTTGAACAAGTAATGTCGCGATAGTTCCTTTACCTTTATCAAGCTGTGCTTCGATTACTGTACCAGTTGCATAGCGGTTTGGATTTGCTTTGTATTCTTCTACTTCACTTACAAGAAGGATCATTTCTAGTAAGTTGTCAATGCCTTCGGCTTGAATTGCAGAAATTGGTACGAAAATAGTATCTCCGCCCCAAGCTTCTGGAACTAATTCATATTCTGTTAGTTCTTGCATTACGCGATCAGGGTTTGCAGCTGGTTTATCCATTTTATTCACAGCAACAATAATTGGTACTCCTGCTGCCTTCGCATGGTTAATTGCTTCAACCGTTTGTGGCATAACACCGTCATCCGCTGCAACAACAAGGATTGTAATATCCGTTACTTGTGCACCACGAGCACGCATCGTTGTAAATGCTGCGTGACCAGGTGTATCTAAGAATGTAATCTTCTTATCGTTTACTTCAACTTGATATGCACCGATATGCTGAGTAATTCCACCCGCTTCGCCTGCAGTTACTTTTGAGTTACGAATAGAATCCAGTAATGTTGTTTTACCGTGGTCAACGTGTCCCATGATTGTAACTACAGCTGGACGTTCTTTTAAGTTCTCTTCATCATCTTGCTCATCAATGAATGTTTCAAACTCAGTCTCGCTCACAATTACTTCTTCTTCTACTTCAATACCGTAGTCGTTAGCAATTAACTCAATTGTATCTTTATCCAAGTCTTGGTTAATTGTTGCCATAATTCCAAGCATGAAGAGCTTCTTAATAATTTCAGATGGCTCTTTGCTTAATTTTTTAGCAAGATCTCCTACTGTAAGGCTTCCAGAGAAAGTAATTTTATCTGGTGTTTCTACAATTTGAGTTTGTTGTCTACCAGCAAAGTTCTCTTGACGTTTGTCTTCGTTTCCTTTGCCTTTTTTCTTTTTCTTATTGCTGTTCTTTTTACTGCGAACAACTTTTTCTTCTACTTCAAACTCATCTGCAACAGAAGGTTTTTCAGTTTGATATTCATTATCTAATTTATTTACTACTTCATCGTCTAACATTGTCATATGATTCGAAACCTCGATATTCATTTCTTTTAGTTTTGTCATAAGATCTTTACTTGAGATATTATGTTTTTTTGCATATTCATGCACTCGAATTTTACTCATACCTTCACCCCCGGTAATTTGTATCGAGCATGCTACGCAGCTTTTTCGCAAAGCCTTCATCTAACACAGCTACAACGACTCGCTCATCTCTCCCAATCGCATGCCCTAATTGTTGTCGATTTTCGACCTTTCTCATTGGTACGTTGTAGTACGTAGTTTTATCTGTGATGCGTTTTGTAGTATTTACTGACGCATCTTCAGATAGCAATACAAGTTTTGCTTTGCCACTTCGTACTTCTTTTAAAACGAGTTCTTCACCCGAAATAATTTTCCGAGCCCGGTTTGCTAGTCCTAAAAACGATTTCCAATCGGACACTTATTTCGACTCCTTCTCAACAAGCTCAAGAAGCTCTTCATATAAAGAACCGTCGATTTTCGCTTTTAGATGATGTTCCAAAACATTTTTCTTTTGAGCT
The DNA here is from genome assembly GCF_057924895.1 of Bacillus sp. LH1. Taxonomy (NCBI): domain Bacteria; kingdom Bacillati; phylum Bacillota; class Bacilli; order Caryophanales; family Bacillaceae; genus Bacillus; species Bacillus sp. LH1. The sequence continues at coordinate 3,727,353 of NZ_CM175007.1, forward strand.
TGAAGAATGCTCTCCTTGTCCTTCGACAAGTAAGCACCTCGTCCTGATTTTTTCCCAGTTAAATCAATGGACACTTCTCCCTCTTTGGAACGAACAATGCGAACGAGCTCTCGTTTTGATTTCATTTCTTGCGTTGCAACACATTTTCGTAACGGAACTTTTCGATTGCTCATACTCATCACCTCTATTCGATTTCGTCTTCCACTGAATCGAATCCAAATGCGATTACGCTATCTTCTTCTGTTACAATACCAAGTTGTTTCGCATCAGACTCACTCTTAATGTCAATTTTCCAGCCTGTTAATTTAGCTGCAAGACGTGCATTTTGTCCACGCTTACCGATAGCTAATGATAGCTGGTGGTCTGGAACAACTACTGTTGTCGCTTTTTCTTCTTCATCTACAAGTACTTTAACAACTTGTGATGGGCTTAATGCATTTGCAACATATTCAACTGGATCATTTGACCAGCGAACGATGTCAATTTTTTCACCTTTTAATTCGTCTACAATGCGTTGTACACGTTGCCCTTTTGGTCCTACACAAGAACCAACTGGATCAACATCAGTGTTCTCTGCATATACAGAGATCTTAGAGCGATCGCCAGCTTCACGTGCTACAGAACGAATTTCTACAGTTCCATCATAGATTTCAGGAACTTCCATTTCGAATAAACGTTTTAAAAGACCAGGATGTGTACGTGATACGTAAATTTGTGGTCCTTTTGTCGTTTTTTCTACTTTCGTAATGAATACGCGAATACGATCATGTGGCTTGTATTGCTCATTAGGCATTTGCTCACTTACAGGTAATAAAGCTTCTACTTTTCCTAAGCTTACATAGATGAAACGAGCATCTTGACGTTGTACAATACCTACCATAATATCTTCTTCACGATCACTAAACTCAGAGTAAATAACACCGCGCTCTGCTTCACGCACTCGTTGTGTTACAACTTGTTTTGCAGTTTGTGCTGCAATACGACCAAAGTCTTTTGGTGTTACTTCAATTTCTAGTACGTCACCATCTTGGTAGTTTGGATTAATTTGTCTTGCTTCCTCTACAGAAATTTCAAGACGTGGATCAAACACATTGTCTACTACGTCTTTACGTGCTAAAACTTGAATTGTTCCCACTTCTGGGTTAAAGCTCACACGAACGTTTTGTGCTTGATTAAAATTGCGCTTATAAGCAGAGATTAAAGCTGCTTCAATCGCATCAATAATAATGTCTTTGCTAATGCCTTTTTCAGATTCTAATACGAGCAAAGCATCTAATAACTCAGTGCTCATGAAGATCCCCCTTCTAACTAAAACGTAACAGCAAGTCGCGCATTTGCGACTTTATCCATCGAAATTTGGATTTCTTTTTTACGTGTTTTAATTGTTAATAATAATGTTATTGTTGTACCATCGTAAGAAAGCAGTTTTCCTTCAAACATCTTTTCACCATCAATCGGCTCATATGTTTTAATTGCCACTTGTTTTCCTACCGCTTGCTGGAAGTCTTTTTCTTTCTTTAATGGGCGTTCCGCTCCAGGAGATGATACATCCAAAAAGTAAAGATGAGGAATTGGATCCTCTTTATCTAAAGCTTCGCTTAAACGTTCACTTACCGCACCGCATTCTTCAATGTCGACTCCCTTTTCAGAATCGATGAATACGCGTAAGAACCAGTCTTGTCCTTCTTTCACATACTCTACATCTACAAGTTCAAGATTTAACTCTTCAACGATCGGCTGCGCAAATGCTTCTACAACTTCTGTGACTTTCTTATCCATAAACAGCCTCCTTCCTGCCGTCATGTACCATTTAAAAGAAGAAGACCCCGCCAATTTAAAAACGGTCTATCTTATTCTTTCTCGTTAGCTAACAAAAGCCCCTGCTGTTCAGCAGGGATTATCTGTCTTAGTATTACCAAATTTAAGAAGTAAAACTTGTAACAAAATATGTATATACGACAGAAATCTTTTACCTATCTACGTAGATAAAACATAGATAGTAACACGAAAGAGTGGGTTTCCCCACTCTTTTCTTTACACAATATACATGACATGGTTATCTCGGTTAATAGTATATCATAGGAAATGTTGATTTGCAAAGACTTTTCCTACCTACTAGAACAGTGATAACTGGTTTTGATCTGGTAAGTCTCCTAAACAACCTTGGCTATCTAAATACTCAATAATTGTTTTCGAAACCTTACTTCGCTGTTGCAAGTCTTCTTTTGATAAGAAGTCTCCATTTTTACGTGCTTCTACAATACTTAAAGCTGCGTTTGTGCCAAGACCAGGTACTGCATTAAATGGAGGGATTAATGTATCTCCATCAATAATAAATTCTGTTGCATGTGAGCGGTATAAATCCACCTTTTGGAATGAGTATCCACGCTCACACATTTCAAGTGTCATTTCTAGTACCGTTAATAAACTCTTCTCTTTCGGCGCAGCATCGAGTCCCTTTTGAGCAATTTCATCAATTCTTGCACGTATAGATGCTGAACCTTTCGCCATTGCCTCTACATCAAAATCATCTGCACGAACTGTAAAATATGCGGCATAGAATAACAGTGCAAAATGTACTTTAAAGTATGCGATACGTACAGCCATAAGTACGTAAGCAGCCGCATGGGCTTTAGGGAACATGTATTTAATCTTCTTACATGAATCAATATACCAACCTGGTACATTATTATTTTTCATGTCTTCTTCCCATTCTTCCGGTACACCTTTACCTTTACGAACCGACTCCATGATTTTGAAGGCTAATGATGGATCTAGACCTTGATAGATTAAATATACCATGATGTCATCACGACAACCGATAACTTCGCTCAGCGTACATGTACCGTTATAAATTAACTCGTTTGCATTACCAAGCCATACGTCGGTACCATGTGATAGTCCAGAAATTTGGACTAACTCTGAGAATGTCGTCGGTTTTGTCTCTTCTAACATCTGTCTTACGAATTTTGTACCAAACTCTGGTATACCAAGTGTACCTGTTTTACAGTTAATTTGTTCTTCCGTTACCCCTAACGATTCTGGACCAGAGAAAATTTTCATTACTTCTGGATCATCCGTTGGGATTGTTTTCGGATCAATACCACTTAAATCTTGTAACATACGAATAACGGTCGGATCATCGTGTCCTAGTATATCAAGTTTCAATAAATTATCATGAATCGAGTGGAAATCAAAATGCGTTGTTCTCCATTCAGCACCAATTGAATCAGCTGGATACTGTATTGGTGAGAAATCAAAGATATCCATGTAATCTGGCACAACGATAATACCGCCTGGATGCTGTCCTGTTGTACGTTTTACACCGGTACACCCTGCTACTAAGCGATCAATCTCTGCATTTCGAATCGTTAAGTTATGATCATTTGCATAACCTTTTACATATCCGTAAGCAGTTTTTTCCGCAACTGTACCAATCGTTCCTGCACGATATACATAGTCTTCACCGAACAGTACTTTCGTATAGTTATGGGCACGTGGTTGGTATTCCCCGGAGAAGTTCAAATCGATATCGGGTACCTTATCTCCTTTAAATCCAAGGAATGTTTCGAACGGAATGTCATGTCCATCTTTTACATATGGAATATTACAAGCAGGACATTCTTTATCTGGTAAGTCAAAACCAGAGCCTACAGAACCATCATTAAAGAATTCTGATTGCTTACACTTCGGACATACATAGTGTGGTGGTAATGGGTTTACTTCTGTAATTTCCATCATCGTTGCAACAAATGATGATCCTACCGATCCACGCGAACCTACTAGATATCCGTCTACTAACGATTTTTTCACAAGCTTATGTGAAATTAAATAAATTACGGCGAATCCATGCCCAATAATACTTTTTAATTCTTTTTCTAAACGTGCTTCTACAATTTCCGGTAGCTCTTCACCATAAATGCTACGCGCCATTTTATAACTCATATCACGCGTTTCATCATCAGCACCTTCAATTTTCGGTGTGTATAAATCGTCTTTTACTGGATGCACATCACCAATTAATGACGCAATCTTTTGTGTATTTGTTACAACAACTTCTTTCGCTTTATCTTCACCTAAGAATGAAAAACATTCTAACATTTCATCAGTTGTACGGAAATGTACTGGCGGTAATGAATGTCGATTTAACGGATTGGCTCCGCCCTGCGAACTGACTAAAATTTTACGATACATTGCATCCTCAGGGTCTAAATAATGTACGTTTCCTGTAGCAACAACTGGTTTATCTAACGTCTCACCTAGTTTTACTAAGTTAGAAATAATTGTTTTTAATTGACCTTCGTCTCGAACAAGTTCACGTTCTACTAAATGACGCAACACCTCTGGAGGCATTACTTCAATGTAATCATAGAACTGGGCAATTTCTTCTACCTCTTCAGGTGCCTTTTGCATCATTGCCTCGAAAACTTCACCTTTATCACAAGCCGTTCCTACTAAAATTCCTTCACGGTATTTTTTTAATAGTGACCTCGGCACACGTGGTACACGGTAAAAGTAATTAAGGTGAGAATATGAAACAAGTTTATATAAATTTTTCAATCCAACATCTGATGTGGCAAGTAACGTCATATGACTTGGACGGCCACGCTTATACGCATCCCCTTGTCCCATGCTATCATTTAATTGATCGTGATATTCAAATCCCTTTTCAATTACGTCTTTCAACATTTTCACAAGTAAATATCCCGTCGCTTCTGTATCATAAATCGCACGGTGGTGTTGTGTTAATTCAATATCAAGTTTTTTACACATCGTATTTAATCGATGATTTTTCATTTCTGGGAATAAGAATCGTGCAAGTTCTAACGTATCAATAACGGGGTTATTCGTTTTTTCTAGTCCAGCCTTTTTAAAACCTACGTTAATAAAGCCCATATCAAAGCTCGCGTTATGGGCAACAAGTGTATGGTCGCCCATCCATTCCTCAAACTTTTTAAACACTTCGTCCACTTCAGGTGCATCAGTTAACATATCATCTGTAATACCTGTTAATTCAATGATCGTCGCCGATAATGGTTGATGCGGATTTGCAAAAGATTCAAAGCGGTCAATAATTTCGCCACCCTTTACTTTTACAGCAGCCAACTCAATAACTGTATCGTATACAGCTGATAAACCTGTCGTCTCAACGTCGAAAACAACATACGTTTCCTCTGCAAGTAAACGATGCGCTTCGTTATATGCTATCGGCACACCATCATTAACTAAATTTGCTTCTACACCATATATAACTTTAACTCCAGCCTTCTTCCCCGCAGAATACGCCTCTGGGAAAGACTGAGCCACGGCATGGTCTGTAACCGCAATAGCCTCATGTCCCCATTTACCAGCTTGAGCAACAAGCTTAGAAACTGGAGTGACAGCGTCCATTTGACTCATCGGAGTATGGAGATGCAGCTCTACTCGTTTTTCGCCTTCTGGTGCTTTATCTTTACGAGACGGTCCTGTGATTTCATTAATATCATTTGCAATCATTACTAAATCTCGAACGAATGTATCGTTTTGAACAGAACCACGCGCTTTCACCCACATTCCTTTTTTCAAGGATTGCAGCATTGGAATATCTTCTTTGTCACGCGAGAACATTTTGATCATAATAGAATCCGTATAATCCGTTATTTTTAAAGTTAATAACGTACGTCCACTACGAAGCTCTTTTGTTTCTACATGGAAGACATATCCTTGAACCGTTTTTCTTCTTTCTTCATCTTGAATTTCTCGCATCGGTGTAATCTCTTCATCTGGCTTAATAAGATACCCGAGTGTAATCGGTCCTTCATACACAACGCTGCTTTCTTCAGCTTGCTTCTTCGCCATTTCTTCCATAGCTTGTATAACACGCTCGCGGTCTTCTTGCTGCGTTTGTTCACGAAACTTTTGCATTTCTTCTGTATTTTGCTGTATATGTGTGTCTAACTGAAAACGCGGGAATCCAAAAACTTCGTATTGATCCCCTACTGGTTTCGCAACGTTTTTCTTTAAAGCAGTAGACTCCAACTCGTTATTCACATTTATTAGCAACTTCACTCCATTCACCTGTGGAAGCTGCTTCTTTAAGTATGCGAACATAGGTGAAAATGTAATTCGTTCCGTACAAAGCGGCCAATACGCCCTCACTTCTTCTTCTGTAAATTGTTTATTCTCTGTTTCTAATGCAAATGTTGTTCTTGCAATATGAGAAAATGATTGCTTAAGCTTTGTTTCTAGCAATTCATATAATTCTGTAGGCAAAATACGTGGCACTTGTAAATCAAAATGCCAACTTTTATTCGCTTTATCAATAACGAGCCTTTCAATACCACCGCCTTGTAAATATTGATTTATAAGGTCGTCTGGTATTTGCAACTGCTGGAGCAAAATTTGAAATCGCTCTTGTTGTTCATTTGTTAAAGACATAAGCACTCTCCTTCCATTTGCTATTATAAATTGAAACGTACCACAAAGAAAGATTTCTCACCTCTTCTTTTACAAAATACGTTTACAAAGAAAGAGAAGGTACCCCATTACGAGGTACCTCTTCTTATTTTAAAATATTTGCAATATATGTTTGAAGTTCTTCTACTTTTACTTCTTCAGACTCACCTGTAGCACGTACTTTCACTTCTACAATACCTTCGTCTGCTTTTTTACCAACTGTAACACGAACTGGAAGACCGAATAAATCTGCATCTGCAAATTTAACACCTGCACGTTCTGCACGATCGTCTAATAACACTTCATAGCCTTGTTCTTGTAATGAGTTGTAGATATTTTCACCCATTTCACGTTGTGCATCCGATTTCATATTTACTGGAATTACATGCACATGGAACGGTGCTACAGCTTTTGGCCAAACTAAGCCGTTCTCATCGTTAAACTGCTCTGCAATTGCTGCCACTGTACGAGATACCCCGATACCGTAACAACCCATAATAAGTGGTTGTGTTTTTCCGTTTTCATCCAGGAATGTTGCGTTCATTGCTTCACTATAACGAGTTCCTAATTTGAATACATGACCAACTTCAATTCCGCGTGCAAAAAGAATTGTTCCGTTTCCATCTGGAGATTGGTCTCCTTCTTGGATGAAGCGTAAATCTGTATATTGACTTACTTTAAAGTCACGTTCTGGATTTACATTTACATAATGGAATCCTTCTTCATTCGCTCCTGAACATCCGTTAACAATTGATGCTACAGCATGATCAGCAATAATTTCGATATCACCTGTTACATTAATCGGTCCTAATGAACCAACTTCACAATTTAATAATGCTTTTACTTCTTCATGAGAAGCAAGCTCAACAACTGAAGCGCCGTATACATTTTTCACTTTCACATCGTTTACTTCGTGATCACCACGAACAAGTACCACTACTAATTTCTCATCTACTTTAAACACCATAGACTTAATGCACTTGTCAGCTGCAATGTTTAAGAATGCGGATACTTCTTCAATTGCTTTTTGGTCTGGTGTTGCTACTTTTTCAAGTGCTTTTTCTGCTTCGTCACTCTTCGTATACGTAGCTACAACAGGAGCCATTTCGATGTTTGCTGCATAATCAGATGTGTCAGAGTATGCAATTGTATCTTCACCAACATCAGATAATACCATAAATTCATGTGTATCTTTTCCGCCCATTGCTCCAGAATCAGCAATAACTGCACGGAAATTCAAGCCACAGCGAGCAAAAATGTTAGAGTATGCTTTATATAAACGATCGTATACTTCATCTAAGCTCTCTTGTGTAGCATGGAAAGAGTATGCATCTTTCATTAGAAACTCTCTTCCACGTAATAAGCCGAAACGAGGTCTTTGCTCATCACGGAATTTTGTTTGAATTTGGTATAATGTTAACGGTAATTTTTTATATGATTTCACTTCATCACGCACAAGATCCGTAATTACTTCCTCATGTGTCGCTCCTAATGCGAATTCACGAGCATTACGATCTTTCATACGCATTAATTCAGATCCGTAAGAATACCAACGACCTGATTCTTGCCATAATTCCGCAGCTTGCATAGCTGGCATTAATAATTCTACAGCTCCTGCGCGCTCCATTTCTTCTCGAACGATACGTTCTACTTTGTGTAATACTTTTAATCCAAATGGTAGAAAGCTATAAATACCAGAAGCATTTTGACGCATAAAACCTGCACGAAGTAATAGCTGATGACTCTTAATTTCAGCATCAGCTGGAACTTCACGTAATGTAGGACTGAATACCATACTTTGTTTCATTTATTTGCACCTCTTCATTTTACTCTTACACGCAGTAAAACCCCTCACCTCGAGTTAGGTGAGGGATTTTATTCTACGAGCTCTATTTCATTATAAGTTTCACTTTATTTTACAAGAAAAACTTACGAATGTCATTCCAAGTTACAACTAACATAAGTAACATTAATAATGCAAAACCAATAAAGTGAACCATTCCTTCTTTTTGGCGATCAATTGGTTTCCCTCGTAACGCTTCAATTAAGAAGAAGAATAAACGGCCACCATCTAAAGCAGGAACTGGTAATAAATTAAATAAACCAAGATTAATGCTTAGAACTGCAGCTAAACTTAGTACACGCGTAAACCCATAATCTACAACTTGATCTGTTAGATTATAAATTCCTACTGGACCTGATAACTCATTAATAGAAAATTGACCAGTTACTAATTTAACAAGAGATTCAAAAATTAGTTTCGTCCATTGGTACGTTTGTTCAAATCCTGATTTAATAGAACCCATTACTGTTTTCTCTACAGGAGAATACACACCGATTCTACCAACTTCGTCTTTTCCTTCTTTATCGAGTGTTGGCGTTACTTTCACATTAAACTGTTCATTATCACGCTTTACTTGTAACGTAATTTCTTTATTTGGGTTTTCACGTACAATAGTAACAACATCTTTCCATGTACTTGTGTTTTTCCCATCAATAGCTTGAATTGTATCATTCTCTTTCAATCCAGCTTGCTGTGCTGCACTGTTATCCATCACTTTTCCAACCATTGGTTTGTCAACAGGAACCCCTTGTACAAATCCAAGAATCACAAAAATAACAAATGCTAAAATGAAGTTCATTGCAGGACCCGCAAAGATTGTTAAAGCGCGTTGCCCTAGTTTTTTCGAGCCAAATTGTCTATTATACGGAGCAATTTGAATTTCTTCCCCCGCAGTAATAATACGAGCCTTTTCATTCACTCGGAATGTTTGAAGCTCTTCCTCGTACTCTTCATAGCCCGAAATTGTTAAATTATGCTCCAAATCAGCTTGTTCGACTTCAATAACACGAACATTTGGATACTTTTCATATCCATCAAAAACTAATTTTACAACTTCGTCTTTTTCATTTAATACAAGGCCAACCTTTTTCCCAGGCTTTAACTCAACTGTGTCCGCATCCTCGCCGGCCATTCTTACATAGCCACCAAGGGGCAGTAATCGAATCGTATACACCGTTTCATTCTTTTCAAATGAGAATATTTTCGGACCAAAACCAATCGCAAACTCGCGGCATAAAATACCTGCTCTTTTTGCGAAATATAGATGCCCTAGCTCATGGAAAAATACGAGTGCACCGAAAATTAATATAAAGGCAATCGCTGTATTCAATTCCATAACCACCTTTGCTAAATTTGTTCCATCACAAACCGTCTTGTGGCCGCATCAATTTCCAAAATTTCCTCTAAGCTCGGTCGTGCAATGACATTGTGATGGTTCATTGCTTTTTCAATGAGGTCTTCCACTGTTAAGAAACCAATTCTCTTTTGTAAAAAGGCTTCAACCGCTACTTCATTCGCTGCGTTCATTACAGCTGGCATACTTCCACCTGCTTTTCCAGCTTCATACGCAAAACGTAAACAACGGAATCGTTCTTGGTCCATTTTCTCAAAATGCAACGTCCCTATTTCCCATAAGTTTAACTGTTTTGTGTCTGAAAGAGGCAATCTATCAGGATATGTAAGTGCGTATTGAATTGGTACTCGCATATCAGGTGAACCAAGCTGCGCCATTACACTACGATCTTCAAATTCAACCATAGAATGGATAATACTTTCTTTATGTAAAACAACATCGATTTGCTCATAAGGGATACCAAAAAGCCAATGTGCTTCAATTACTTCTAGTCCCTTATTCATCATTGTAGCAGAATCAATTGTAATTTTCGAACCCATTGACCAGTTTGGATGTCGAAGCGCATCTTCTACGGTCACATGATGCAATTCATCCCTCGTTTTATCACGGAAACTTCCACCAGAAGCCGTTATAATAAGACGAGAAATTCTTTTTTCATTTTCACCATTCAAGCACTGAAAAATAGCCGAATGTTCACTATCTACTGGAAGTAACGAAACATTATGTTTTCGTGCTGCTTCCATTACAAGATGTCCTGCAGTTACTAACGTTTCTTTATTTGCAATTCCAATTGTTTTTTTCGCCTCAATTGCACGAAGTGTTGGTAACAACCCTACGCTACCTACAACAGCATTTACTACAATCTCCGCATCTGGATGTAATGCTACTTCTAAAAGTCCTTCACTACCATATACAATTTTTGTATTACCAGAAACAGATTGTAATTTTAAAACATCTTCCTCTCTTTGCACAGAGACGATTTGCGGAGAAAATTCTTGAATTACCTTTACTGCGTAGTCAATATTTTTCCCTACAGAAAAAGCAACGAGACGGAATTGGTCTGGGTGCGAGCGTAATACATCTAAAGTTTGTGTACCAATTGATCCGCTTGCACCTAATAAACTAATGTTTTTCATGACTCCAACCCCTCGTTCATTTATTAATTGTATTGTAATAAGAAGTAGAGAATTGGTAAAACGAATAACCAACTATCTGTTCGGTCTAATATACCACCATGCCCAGGTAAAATTGTACCTGAATCCTTTACGCCATAATGACGTTTAAAAGCAGATTGTACTAAATCACCAATTTGTCCAAAAATAGAAATGATAATTGTCAGCACAATTAAAATTACTACATTCGATTCGACTGGGAAGAACACGTTGTAAACAAGTGCCACAATAATTCCACAAACGATACCGCCTAATGAACCTTCAATCGTTTTATTTGGACTAATTTCTGGCCACAATTTTCTCTTGCCCAATGCTTTTCCTACGAAATATGCGCCTGAATCAGTAGCCCATATAACAAATAATGCGCAAAATACATATTTAATTCCTAATATTCTCGTTTCATTTAAATATAAGAATCCCATTGCCACATATGTCGTTGCCATCAGTAAAAATGAAGCATTATCAAAAGTAAATGTATTCTTAGAAAGGACTGTATATGATAAAAGTAATAAAACAATCACAAATGTGATTTCCAATTTACCTAATCCAATCCATGTAAACAGTTCTGATGCACTACTTGGAATTAAAAGAATCCACAATAATACTGCAGCTAAAACTGTCGGTACTGAAATAAGCGTAAGCTTATTCATACGAATTAATTCATATAAACCTATAGAAGCAAGTGCATACACTAAAACCGTAAAAGGCACGCCACCGTATATTACGATGGGAATGAATAGCGCGGCAGCAACCACTCCAGTAATAATTCTCTGTTTCACTACCAAACCCTCTCTTTCTACACGCCTCCGAATCTGCGCCCTCTATGTTGAAAGTCAGTAATCGCATTTAGCAAATGTTCTTCTTTGAAGTCTGGCCAATACACGTCTGTAAACCAAAACTCCGAATATGCAATTTGCCATAACATGAAATTACTAATACGTAGCTCTCCGCTTGTTCGGATTAACAACTCTGGATCAGGTAAAGAACTCGTCATTAAGTAGGAGGAAAGCATTTCTTCACTTACCTCTTCAGAACGAATTTTTCCTTCCTCATTATCTTTCATCATATGTTGCACAGCAGAAACGATTTCATCTCGACTTCCATAGTTTAACGCGAAATTAAGAATTAATCCCGTATTCTCTTTCGTATCTTCCATGGCTTTCTCCATCGCTCTGCGTGTATGCGTAGGAAGACGATCTTTTTGCCCTATTACTCGGACTTGTACGTTTTCTTCAATCAATTCTGGTAAAAATGTACCTAGAAATTCTTCTGGAAGCTTCATTAAATAATCAACTTCCTTTTTCGGTCTTTTCCAGTTCTCAGTTGAAAAAGCATAGAGAGTTAACACTTTCACATTAAGTTTACTTGCAAATTTTGTAATTTTCTTTACAACTTGCATACCTTCATGATGTCCCGCAATACGAGGCATTGCTCTCCTCTTTGCCCATCTTCCATTCCCATCCATAATGATGGCAATATGTTCTGGGATATATCCTTTTTTCACTTCTTCAACGAGATGATCAAACGATGTGTCCTTTTTACCTTTAAAAAAAGGAAAGTTTTTAAACATCATTCATACCCTCCAGCAAGCAGACGTATGCCTAAAAGTGTAAAAAGACCCCCTTAAGAAGAGGGTCATATTTGCGAAGTTATCGCTATTACACTTCCATGATTTCTTTTTCTTTGTTTTTTGCGATTTCGTCAACTTTTGCAATATATTTATCTGTTTCTTTTTGGATATCTTCAGTATATCCTCTTAAATCATCTTCTGTAATCTCGCCAGCTTTTTCAAGCTTCTTAAGATCATCATTTCCGTCACGACGTACGTTACGAACAGCAACTTTTGCTTCTTCAGCATATTTTTTCACAACTTTTACAAGATCACGACGACGCTCTTCTGTTAGTGCAGGGAATGCAATACGAATTACAGTTCCATCATTAGAAGGGTTTAAGCCTAAATCTGCTTTTAAAATTGCTTTTTCAATATCACCGATAGAAGTTTTATCATAAGGTTGAATTACTAGTAAACGCGCTTCTGGAACTGTAATGTTCGCTAATTGCACAACTGGTGTTGGTGCACCATAGTAATCAACTTGTACCTTATCTAATACAGACGCGTTTGCACGACCAGCACGAACTGTTGCTAATTCACGAGAATAAGCAGCAACTGCTTTTTCCATTTTTTCATTTGAAGACTTCAATACTTGTTGTCCCATATTTATTTCCCCCTTACCACTGTTCCGATATTTTCGCCTAAAACGGCACGTTTAATATTACCTTTTTCCATAACTGAGAATACAATTAGTGGAATATCATTATCCATACATAGAGAAGAAGCTGTAGAATCCATTACACCTAAACCTTCTTTTAATACATCTAAGTAAGTAAGCGTTTCGTATTTTGTAGCTGTTGGATCAATAGATGGATCCGCATTATATACACCATCTACATTGTTTTTCGCCATTAAAATTACATCTGCTTCAATTTCTGCCGCACGTAATGCTGCTGTTGTATCTGTAGAGAAGTATGGATTACCTGTACCTGCTGCAAAAATAACAACACGTTTTTTCTCTAAGTGACGAACTGCTTTACGACGAATGTAAGGTTCTGCAACTTGACGCATCTCAATTGAAGTTTGTACACGAGTTTGAATTCCGATATTCTCCAAGCTATCTTGAAGAGCTAATGAATTCATAACTGTCGCTAACATGCCCATGTAATCTGCCCCTGCACGATCCATGCCCATTTCACTTCCAATTTTTCCACGCCAAATGTTACCGCCACCAACAACAACAGCAACCTCTACATCAAGTTCTGCAATTTCTTTTACTTGTTCCGCAACTGACTTAATAACAGTTGGGTTAATTCCAAATCCTTGCTCTCCAGCTAAAGCTTCTCCACTTAGCTTTAAAACGACACGATTATATTTCGGTTTACTCATAATGAACCTCCAATTGCTTACATCTTTATTTTAAAAAAGGGAACACAATGTGTTCCCTAATCTGTATTAGTTACTACCTTTTACTTGGTTCATTACTTCTTCAGCAAAGTTGTCTTCGCGTTTTTCGATACCTTCACCAACAGCATAGCGAACGAATCCTTTTAATGTTCCGCCTTTAGACTCAACGAACTGACGAACTTTCATATCAGGGTTTTTAACGAATGCTTGGTCAAGTAAGCAAATCTCTTCGAAGAATTTGCCTAGACGGCCTTCAACCATTTTCGCAACGATTTTCTCAGGCTTGCCTTCGTTTAATGCTTGTTGTGTTAATACTTGACGCTCATGCTCAACTTCTTCAGCTGTTACAGCATCGCGGTCGATGTATTTAGGGTTAACTGCAGCGATGTGCATTGCAACATCTTTAGCAGCAGCTTCATCAGTAGAACCTTCAAGAACTGTTAATACACCAATGCGTCCACCCATGTGTAGGTAAGCGCCGAATGCATCTGCATCAGTTTTTGATACGATTTCGAAACGACGAAGTGTAAGTTTTTCACCAATTTTAGCGATTGCTTCGTTGATGTGCTCTTCAACTTTTTTACCGTTTTCCATTGTTTGAGCCATAGCTTCTTCAACGTTAGCTGGTTTGTTAGTTAATAAGTGAGCAGCTAATTCTTTAATTAGTGTTTGGAAACCTTCGTTTTTCGCAACGAAATCAGTTTCAGAGTTTAATTCTAAGATTAAAGCGTCGTTACCGTTTGTTTCGATGAAAGTTAAACCTTCAGCAGCAATGCGGTCTGCTTTTTTAGCAGCTTTCGCAATACCTTTTTCACGTAAGAAGTCAATTGCCTTCTCCATGTCGCCATTAGTTTCTGTTAAAGCTTTTTTGCAGTCCATCATACCTGCGCCAGTTTTTTCACGTAATTCTTTTACCATTTGAGCAGTGATTGCCATACTTTTCATCCTCCTAAAATATGTATTTATACCTTTTATAAAGGTGTTTATACCTTAAAAAAGGTGATAAAAGGCCGAACCCCTTATCACCTTTCCAACTTTGTTACGCAGTAACAGTTTCTTCACCTTGTTTTGCTTCAAGGATCGCGTCTGCCATTTTAGATGTAAGAAGTTTTACAGCACGAATTGCATCATCGTTTGCTGGGATAACGTGATCGATTTCGTCTGGATCACAGTTTGTATCAACGATACCGATGATTGGAATGTGTAATTTGCGTGCTTCAGCAACTGCAATACGCTCTTTACGAGGGTCTACTACGAATAATGCACTTGGAAGACCTTTCATATCTTTAATACCGCCTAAGAATTTCTCAAGACGCTCTAACTCTTTTTTAAGTTGAACAACTTCTTTCTTAGGAAGTACTTCGAAAGTACCATCTTCTTGCATTCTTTCGATGTCTTTAAGACGCTTGATACGCTTTTGGATTGTTTGGAAGTTTGTTAAAGTTCCACCTAACCAACGTTGGTTAACGAAGTACATACCAGCACGAGTTGCTTCTTCTTTAATAGCTTCTTGTGCTTGTTTTTTAGTACCTACGAATAAGATGTCTCCGCCTTCAGCAGCGATGTCGCGCATCGTTCTGTAAGCTTCCTCAACTTTTTTCACAGTTTTTTGTAAGTCGATGATGTAGATACCGTTACGCTCTGTGAAAATGTAACGCTTCATTTTTGGGTTCCAACGACGAGTTTGATGTCCGAAATGAACACCAGCTTCAAGCAATTGCTTCATAGAAATTACTGACATAATATAGTTCCTCCTAAATGGTTTTTGATATCCTCCGTTTACTTCATCTCTAAGCGAAACTACAAACGTAGCACCAACACTTAAATCAGTAAACGTGTGTACTTTGTACTGACACCACTGCTTACTATATCATACTGAAATATTACAATCAAGTCGAAAATGCGAACAATGTAAAACTTTCTTTGTTCATACTCGAATTCTAGTATTACCAACCTTCTTTTCTTTTAAGCAAAAAAGTAAATACAATTAATAGTTTTCCCAGAAAACACGCTTATGACACTTTTCACAAGCATCTTCTATCCATTGCACAAAAAAACTCTCCTCAATTGAGGAGAGTTTTTTATAAATTAGTTTGTTTTTAATTTAGCAAGTTCTTGTAGAAACTTGTCGTTTAGCACTTTAATGTATGTTCCTTTCATACCTAAAGAGCGAGACTCAATAACACCAGCACTTTCTAATTTACGTAGTGCATTTACGATTACAGAGCGAGTAATTCCTACGCGATCAGCAATTTTACTTGCAACAAGTAAACCTTCTGTTCCATTTAATTCTTCGAAGATATGCTCAATTGCTTCTAACTCACTGTAAGATAATGAGCTGATTGCCATTTGAACAACAGCTTTACTACGCGCTTCCTCTTCGATTTCTTCTGCTTTTTCACGTAAGATTTCCATACCTACAACAGTTGAGCTGTACTCAGCAAGGATTAAATCATCATCTAAGAACTCTTGACCAAGACGAGCTAATACTAATGTACCTAGACGCTCACCGCCACCAACGATTGGTACGATTGTAGTTAAACCTTGACCGAATAATTCTCTGTTTTCTACTGGGAATGCTGTGTAAGCACTGTTCACATCTAAGTTTGAAGATGTTTCTGTAATGTTGAATAAGCTTTGTGTATATTCTTCTGGGAATTGACGTTCTGCAAGCATTTGCTTCATGCGTTCGTTTTCGATTTGTTGGTGAATTGCATAACCTAGTAATTTACCACGACGGCTAACTACG
This sequence comes from Bacillus sp. LH1, assembly GCF_057924895.1. Lineage (NCBI taxonomy): Bacteria > Bacillati > Bacillota > Bacilli > Caryophanales > Bacillaceae > Bacillus > Bacillus sp. LH1. Next base: position 3,743,865 of record NZ_CM175007.1, read on the forward strand.
AATACGTTTGCTTCGATTACTTCACACATTGTGTCAGACATTTCTCTAAAGTTTACAGGCTTCCCTGCTGCGCTCTGTAATAACGCATTTAATTTTCTCGTTTTTGCTAATAATTCCATTTCAAAAGTTCCTCCTACATGTTACTCACATATTTTTTCATCACTTGGAAACTAGGGCGAGTCACCTGATGACACTATTACAAAATAAACTGGCTCACATCTTTATTTTTAGCAATTGTTGCTAATTTCTCCTCAACGTATTGAGGTGTTATCGTTATTTTCTCTAACGTAATTTCAGATGCTTCAAACGATAAATCTTCAAGGAGCTTCTCCATAATCGTATGAAGTCTTCTTGCTCCAATATTATCTGTATCCTGATTAACTTGATAAGCAATCTCAGCAATCTTACGAATAGCTTCGTCTGAAAATTCAATTTCTATACCTTCAGTCGCTAATAATGCCATATATTGTTTAATTAACGCATTGTCAGGCTCGATTAATATTTTAACAAAATCGTCTGTCGATAATTTTGTTAATTCTACTCGAATCGGAAATCTCCCTTGCAATTCCGGAATTAAATCCGACGGTTTAGACATATGGAACGCTCCAGCTGCAACGAATAAAATATAATCCGTTTTTACTGATCCGTATTTTGTCGCAACATTCGATCCTTCTACAATTGGCAGAATGTCACGTTGCACACCTTCACGTGATACATCTACGCTATTCGACTGCTTACCAGCAATTTTGTCAATTTCATCGATAAAAATAATCCCGAGCTGTTCAGCACGATAAACAGCCTCTTGTGTAACTTCATCCATATCAATTAAGCGCTGTGCCTCTTCATTTGTCAAGAGTTTTCTTGCTTCTTTTACAGAAAGTTTACGTTTTTTCGTTTTTTTCGGCATAAAACTTCCTAGCGCATCTTGGAAATTCATTCCCATTTGTTCCATGCCAGTTCCTTGTAACATATCAAACATGGAAGACTGTTGTTCAGTCACTTCAATCGATACAATTTCTTCTTCAAGAAGCCCTGCAGCAAGCTTTCTCTCCACATCTTGACGTTTCTTTTCGATTTCAACATCTTCTTGTGTATCAGACGTTTGATTCGAATTTTGAGCGCCTCCAAAAAGCATCTCTAATGGATTTTTGAATCCAGATTGCTTCTCCGGACTCGGCACTAAAATTTCAACAAGACGTTGATTCGCTTGCTCTTCTGCTTTATCTTGAACTTTCACTACCATTTCTTCTTTTACGATACGAACCGATGTTTCCACCAAGTCACGTACCATCGACTCTACATCTCTACCCACATATCCAACTTCTGTGAATTTTGTAGCCTCAACCTTAATAAAAGGTGCTCCAACGAGTTTCGCCATTCGTCGTGCTACCTCTGTTTTCCCAACACCTGTCGGTCCAATCATTAAAATATTTTTAGGCGCAATTTCGTCACGTAAATTTTCAGCTAATTTACTGCGGCGATATCGATTTCTCAACGCTACAGCAACCGCTTTCTTTGCGTCTTTTTGACCGATGATGTATTGATCTAATTTTTCCACAATTTGGCGCGGAGTAAAATGTAAATGCATATAAAATGCCTCCCTTACGATTCTACAATTCTTCAACAATTATGTTGTGATTCGTATAAACACAAATATCGCCAGCAATCTCTAAACTCGCTTTCGCAATTTGCTTCGCTGTTAAGTGTTCACTTGCATATTGCTTTAAAGCACGACCTGCAGAAAGTGCATAATTCCCACCAGATCCAATTGCTAAAATACCATCATCCGGTTCAATCACTTCTCCTGTACCTGAAACAAGGAGCATAGTTGTTTTATCCATGACAATGAGCATCGCTTCTAGCTGACGTAACATTTTATCGCCACGCCATTGTTTTGCCATTTCAACAGCAGCACGCTGCAAGTTGCCATTATACTCTTCTAATTTCCCTTCAAACATTTCAAAAAGAGTAAATGCGTCAGCAACTGATCCTGCGAAACCAGCTAAAACTTTACCTTGGAAAAGTTTACGAACTTTACGAGCTGTATGTTTCATTACAACAGCATTTCCCATTGTCACTTGGCCATCTCCAGCCATTGCACATTCTCCATTATGATGAACTGCAAATATCGTTGTAGCGTGGAAATTTCCCATAGAAAAAACTCCTTTATTTGTTTTTATAGCTTTTAAAGCAATTTATGCCCGCGGGTGATGCTTCATGTAAACAGAACGCAATCTTTCTTTAGAGACATGCGTATAAATTTGTGTCGTCGACAAATTTTCATGGCCTAATAGCTCCTGTACAGTACGTAAATCCGCCCCTTCATCTAGCATATGTGTAGCAAATGTATGCCTTAACATATGGGGACTTATCCGCATTGTCAGCGAAGCCTTTTTAATGAGTTCATTTAAAACATAACGAACCCCACGACTTGTTAGCGGTGTACCTTTCGCATTTAAAAATACCATATGAGAATCTTCGTCAGTCTTATTAACTAACTGTTTTCTCCCATTCTCTATATAAGTAATTAAAGAATCTTGCGCATAGCTTCCGAACGGAATATACCTTTGTTTTTTTCCTTTTCCCATTACTAAAATTGTTCCCACCGCAAAGTCAATATCGGTAAGTTGTAAATTGACACATTCACTCACACGGATCCCAGTCGCATACATCAACTCTAATAAAGCTTGATTCCTTTGACCTAATGGCGTTTCCGTGTCAGAAACTTCAAATAATTCCTCTAACTCTTCAGCATATAAAAACTTTGGGATTGACAATTCTTTTTTGGGGAGTGACGCAAGTGCAAACGGATTATCCTTTCGATAACCTTCACGCATCAAAAAACGATATAAACTTCGTAAGCTTGATACTTTTCTTGCGACAGATTTACGGGCTAACTTTTCATCGTGCAACGTCGTTAAGTACAAACGAACATCCGCGTATGTAACGTCTAAAAAAGAGGATATGCCTTCTCGTTCCATAAATTGCACAAAATGTTCTAAATCATTTTGATAACTTGCAATTGTATATTTTGAATAATTTCTTTCAATTTGTAAATATCCAACGAATAATTGTAACAATTTCTTCACATTCACACAACTCACCTCAATAAAGGCTACTAAATCGTATCACAACTTAGTAGCCTTTGCAAGAAATTTAACTAAATATTTACAAAATTTCGAATCGTTTCTAAAGCGCGTGCTGCGTACGCTTCATTTCGTTCTGCTTTCTTTTTAATCTTCTTCTCTAACGGTGCAAATAGACCGAAGTTCGCATTCATCGGCTGGAAGTTTTTAGCGTTCGTTGCCGTAATGTAATTTGCCATGCTACCCATCGCAGTTACTGGCGGTAATACAACTGGCTCTTCACCTTGCACAAGACGCGCAGCATTAATTCCTGCTAATAATCCTGATGCTGCTGATTCAACATATCCCTCTACTCCAGTCATTTGACCAGCGAAGAATAAATCATCACGTTGTTTATATTGATATGTTGGACGAAGCAAATTAGGTGAATTAATAAACGTATTACGATGCATTACACCATAACGTACAATCTCTGCATTTTCCAATCCCGGAATTAACTGTAGCACTTCTTTTTGCGGTCCCCACTTTAAATGAGTTTGGAAACCTACGATATTGTATAAAGTTCCCGCTGCATCATCTTGACGTAACTGAACAACAGCATATGGCGTTTTCCCTGTTTTGGGATCTTCCAATCCAACAGGTTTCATAGGTCCAAATACTAACGTCTGTCTCCCTCTACTTGCCATAACTTCTACTGGCATACAACCTTCAAAGAAAATTTCTTTTTCAAACTCTTTTAAAGGCACTGTCTCAGCAGCAATTAGAGCCTCATAAAAACGATCAAACTCTTCTTCTGTCATTGGGCAATTTAAATATGCAGCTTCACCTTTGTCATAACGCGATTTCAAATACACTTTATTCATGTCAATGCTGTCTTTTTCTACGATTGGGGCTGCAGCATCATAGAAGTAGAAATAATCTTCTCCTGTTAATTCTTTCAATTTTGCAGAAAGATCAGGAGATGTTAATGGACCTGTAGCAATAATTGTCGGTCCCTCTGGAATATCTGTAATTTCTTCATTCATTACAGTTACATTTGGATGGTTCTTTACGTATTCTGTTACTTTAGCTGCGAACTCATGACGATCTACAGCTAAAGCACCTCCAGCTGGTACAGAGCACTCATCCGCCGCACGAATAATTACAGAATCCATTAAGCGCATTTCCTCTTTAATAACTCCAACTGCATTTGTTAAAGTGTTTGCACGAAGTGAGTTACTACATACTAATTCAGCGAATTTATCTGTGTGATGAGCTGGCGTTTGCCTTACCGGTCTCATTTCATATAATCTAACTTGGACACCACGTTTTGCAATTTGGTAAGCTGCTTCACTTCCTGCAAGACCTGCGCCAATGACGTTTACTACTTGTGTTGTCATTTATATCACCTTTCCTTTTCTTCCCGAAAAAAATGTGAGCAGTTACGCTCACATTTGTTGTTCTTCTTCATAATCGCACGAAATACATTGTACTTGCACGCCTTTTTTCAACTTTTTCTCTACAAGCATGCCTTCGCACTTCGGACACTTACGACCAATTGGCTTATCCCAAGATACAAAGTCGCATTCCGGATACGTACCGCACCCATAGAAAAGACGTTTCTTTTTATTACTACGGCGTTCAATAATTTGACCCTTATCACACTTTGGACAAGTAACACCGATTTCTTTCACAATCGGCTTTGTATTACGACAATCTGGGAAATTCGAGCAAGCCATAAATTTCCCGTATTTACCCATTTTAAAGACCATTGGGTGATTACATAATTCACAATCTTCCCCAGCTGGTTCATCTTTAATTTCCACTTCACGCATTTCTTTTTCCGCTTTTTCTAAACGCGGTTCAAAACCTACGTAGAAATCATCAACAATTTTTACCCAATTCGCATTTCCTTCTTCTACTTCATCAAGGCTTTGCTCCATATTGGCAGTAAATTCAATGTTAATAATTTCTGGGAAAAACTCTAAAATAAGTTCAATTACTATTTCACCAAGTTCAGTCGGAACGAAGCGTTTATTATCCAAACCTACATACCCACGCTTTTGAATTGTTTCAAGTGTAGGTACATATGTTGACGGTCTTCCAATTCCAAGTTCTTCAAGTGTTCTTACTAGGCGAGCCTCTGTATAGCGCGGAGGAGGTTGTGTAAAATGTTGCTTTGGTTCTAAATCCTTTGAAAATACAGTTTCCCCTACTTCTAAAGGTGGCAACATCTTATCCTTTTCTTCAGCACCATCATCTTTTGACTCTACATACACTTTCATAAATCCTGGGAACTTTACAACCGATCCACTTGCACGGAACTGAACATTGTTATTAATGAGTCTCGCTGTCACAGTATCCATTATAGCAGACGCCATTTGACTTGCAACAAATCGCTCCCAAATCAATTTATATAATCGAAGTTGATCACGACCTAAGAAACTTTTTAGTTCCTCTGGCTTTCTCATTACTGAAGTAGGACGAATTGCCTCATGCGCATCTTGTGCATTTGACTTTTTCGTTTCTTTCTTCTTTTCTGTTCCTATGTATTCCGTACCATACGCTTCAGTGATGTAAGTACGAGCCTCTGTTTGAGCTGTTTCTGAGATACGTGTTGAATCAGTTCTCATATACGTAATAAGACCTACAGTTCCTTGTTTTCCAAGATCTATCCCTTCATACAATTGCTGTGCAAGCATCATTGTTTTCTTTGCTCGCATGTTTAACTTACGTGCTGCTTCTTGTTGCAAGGAAGATGTTGTAAACGGTAATGCAGGATTACGTTTTCGCTCTTTGCGCGTTACATTTTCAACTGAAAACGCATTGTCTTTCATCTGTTCAATTATTTCATTCACTTGCGTTTCATTTGTTAATTGAACTTTTTCACCATCTACACCGTAAAAGCTTGCTTCAAATGTGTCTTTTCCTTTTACAAATTCTGTTTTAATTGTCCAGAATTCTTCAGGTTCAAAGTTTTGAATTTCCCTTTCACGCTCGATGATTAAACGAACTGCTACAGATTGTACACGCCCTGCACTTAATCCTTTTTTTACTTTCTTCCATAATAAAGGACTAATATTGTAACCAACAAGACGATCAAGTATACGTCTTGCTTGTTGTGCATCCACTAAATCCATATTAATTGCACGAGGATGTTTAAATGATTCTTTGATTGCATCTTTCGTAATCTCATTAAACACAACCCGACAATCTGATTCAACGTCCACATTTAACGTATTCGCTAAATGCCAAGCAATCGCTTCCCCTTCACGGTCTGGATCGGCCGCGAGATAGACTTTCTTTGCTTTTTTCGCCGCTGATTTTAAATCTTTTAAGACGGGACCTTTACCACGAATGGTAATATACTTCGGGGTGAAGTTGTTCTTTACTTCTATCCCCATTTGACTTTTTGGCAAATCGCGAACATGTCCCATAGACGCGACAACTTTGTATTTTTTCCCTAAATATTTCTCAATGGTCTTCGCCTTAGAAGGCGACTCCACGATTACGAGGTAATCTGACATGCTAGTGCCTCCTTAAGAGGTGGATTCAAGTCTTCATTAATCTTATTGATTTCTCTTGTTTTTGTCAATCAAGAATGAATATACCATACAGTGCCAATCTACCATTTGTCAATAATTGTTTAATAAAAACATAAAAATATAAGGTTAATTTAAAATCTCTTCCAAGATATCTTCTGCATTTCTTACTAGTTTTGCTCCTTGCTGAATAAGATGATTCGTTCCCGATGCCCCCTCTACAAATATAGGTCCAGGAAGCGCAAACACCTCTCTATTTTGCTCTAACGCAAGGTCTGCAGTAATAAGTGTTCCACTTCTCGATTTCGCTTCTACAACTAAAACACCTTTACTTATACCACTAATAATCCGGTTCCTTTTTGGAAAATACCATTTTTTCGGTGCATAGTGCGGCGGATACTCTGTCAATAACAATATATATTCCTTCCACATTTCATATAAATGTCTATTTTCTTTCGGATACATAAAAGACAATCCATGCCCTAATATCGCAATAGTCGGGCAATGATGCCTTACTGTAATCTCATGAGACATTGTATCTATCCCTTTTGCAAACCCACTGACAATAAGCCACTCTCTTTCTAATAAAGGGTGTAAAATAAACTTCAAACTCTCATGACCATATAATGATGGTTCTCTCGTTCCAACAACTGCTAATTTATTTACTTTATTCAGGAAATCTTTCTCTCCTTTTCCATATAAAACGAAGGGAGGGTCTTGTATTTCACGTAATAATTGCGGATAATCTTCATCCCATATCGTTATATAAAAAATACGATTTCTCTCTAAATAAGATATATATTGCGGAAGATTTGAATTTTGAAGAAATTTTACTAGTTCTGAAGATTTTTTCGAGGATATTCCAGTGTAGTGTTCCATTTGTTTTTCGTTAAAATTATATATGTTCTTTAATTCTGGATCGACATATAGTAGCCTCTCCATCGCTTTCCAATAATCTGCTAGCAAGTAATGAACATGTAATAATCTCTCTCTTTTCATCTTGATTCTCCTTACCCATAATTTTTATTATGTAAACAGAAAAAAGTGTAAAAAGACACCCTCAAGTAAGAAGGTGTCTTTCAACAGATTAATAGTTTTTACAAGTCTCAAATAAACCTTTTTCTTTTAAAACAGAGATTAGCGTTTCTCCCATAACTGCTGGAGTTTCAGCTACTTTAATGCCACAAGCTTCCATTGTTTTAATCTTTTCAGCAGCAGTTCCTTTACCGCCAGAAATGATTGCACCAGCATGGCCCATACGTTTGCCAGCAGGCGCTGTTTGACCACCAATGAAGCCTACGACAGGTTTTGTCATATTAGCTTTTACCCATTCAGCTGCCTCTTCTTCTGCTGTACCGCCGATTTCACCAATCATAATTACAGCATGTGTTTCTTCATCTTCATTAAATGCTTTTAACGCATCAATAAAGTCTGTACCGTTAACAGGGTCTCCGCCGATACCTACAGCAGTAGATTGGCCAATACCTTCTTGTGTTAACTGATGTACAGCTTCATAAGTTAATGTACCAGAGCGAGATACGATACCAACATGACCTTTTTTATGAATATATCCTGGCATAATACCAATCTTACATTCATCCGGTGTGATTACACCTGGGCAGTTTGGTCCAAGTAAACGTGTATGTTTACCCGCCATATATCTCTTTACGTTTACCATATCTAATACAGGAATCCCTTCAGTAATACATACTACTAAATCAATTTCTGCATCAACAGCTTCCATAATTGCATCTGCCGCAAAAGCGGGTGGAACGTATACAACTGAAGCGTTTGCGCCTGTTGCTTTCACTGCATCTTCTACTGTATCAAATACTGGTACACCTTCAATATCAGTGCCGCCCTTACCTGGTGTTACACCACCGACAATTTTCGTACCGTATTCAATCATTTGTTTTGTATGGAATAAACCTTGAGAACCTGTAATACCTTGAACAATAACTTTTGTATCTTTATTAACTAATACGCTCATTTTTCTCCCCCGCTTTCTATTAGCCCACTAGTGAAACAATTTTTTGTGCACCGTCTGCCATAGATTCTGCTGCAACAATATTTAAGCCAGACTCATTTAAAATTTTCTTACCTAGTTCTACGTTTGTGCCTTCAAGACGTACAACTAAAGGTAACTCAAGACCTACTTGTTTCGTTGCTTCAATAACACCTTCTGCAATAACATCACACTTCATAATGCCACCAAAAATGTTAACGAAGATACCTTTTACATTTTTGTCAGAAAGGATAATTTTGAATGCTTCTGTAACTTTTTCTGCAGTTGCACCGCCACCAACATCTAAGAAGTTAGCTGGGTCACCGTGGTAATGTTTAATGATATCCATTGTAGCCATCGCTAAACCTGCACCATTAACCATACAACCGATATTTCCATCTAAAGGAATGTAGTTTAAGTCGTATTTTGAAGCTTCAATTTCTTTTGAATCCTCTTCATCAAGATCACGAAGCTCTAAAATGTCTTTATGGCGATATAACGCATTAGAATCAAAGTTTAATTTTGCATCTAATGCCATAACTTTACCTTCGCCTGTTGTAACAAGTGGGTTAATCTCAGCGATAGAGCAATCTTTTTCGATAAACGCACGATATAAGCCCATCATAAACTTCACAGCTTGTCCTACAAGCTCTTTTGGAATATTGATGTTAAATGCAATTCGGCGCGCTTGGAAACCTTGCAAGCCTACTGCTGGATCAATATATTCTTTAAAGATTTTTTCAGGTGTTTTTTCTGCTACTTCTTCAATTTCTGTTCCGCCTTCTTCAGACGCCATTAAAACAACTTGAGAAGTTGCACGATCTAAAACTAGACCTACATAATATTCTTTTTTAATATCGCAACCTTCTTCGATAAGTAAGCGTTTTACTTCCTTACCTTCAGGACCTGTTTGATGTGTCACAAGTGTAGTTCCTAAAATGCTTTCTGCATATGTACGAACTTCATCTAAATTTTTCGCAACTTTTACTCCGCCAGCTTTGCCGCGTCCACCAGCGTGAATTTGTGCTTTCACTACACATACATCTGTTCCTAATTCTTTCGCTGCTTCTACAGCTTCTTCTACTGTAAACGCAACCTTCCCGTTCGGAACGCTAACCCCATAGCTTCTAAGGACTGCCTTACCTTGGTACTCATGGATATTCATGGTCCCATCCTCCCCTGTTTTCCTGTTTTACTCGAAAAGTTTTTTAATGTTTAAAAAACATTACATTGCCATTGTATAAGATGATTGGCACGCTGTCTACAATAAAGTGTCAGAAAACTGAAATCGCTTTATTCTTTTTCAAAAATAGTAATGTTTATATGCCAAAATAAAAAAATAAGCTGTATATTTACAGCTTATTTTTGAATCATATCTTTAATTGGTGCGAATGACTTGCGGTGTTCATCTAGTACTCCATGCACTTCAATTGCCTCTAAATGTTGCTTTGTGCCATATCCCATATGTTGCTCAAATCCATATTCAGGATACTTCTCTCCCAGTTCTTTCATCATACGATCTCTCGTTACTTTTGCTATAATGGATGCTGCTGAAATCGAAACACTTTTCGCATCACCTTTAATAATTGATGTTTGCGGAATTGGTGTAGGAAGCTTCATCGCATCAATTAATAAATGTTGAGGTGTACAAGATAAATTTGCAACTGCATCTAACATCGCTTGTTTCGTTGCTTGGTAAATATTAATGTCATCAATAACTTGCGGTGATACAATTCCTACTCCAATTGCAATTGCTTGTACTTTTATTTCATCATAAAAACGCTCACGTTTCGCTTCACTCAACTTTTTCGAGTCATTTAACCCTGGAATATAAAAATCCTCAGGAAGAACGACAGCTGCCGTCACAACAGGCCCAGCCAATGGCCCGCGCCCTACTTCATCAATACCCGCGATATATGTGACCCCTTTTTCACGCAAAGCATTTTCATACTTGGACATTTCAAAAAACTTCTCTTTTTCTTTCTGTTCTAACTCTTTTTGTTTATACCACTTCAAAACGAGCTTTTGAACACCTTTTCGATCATCTTTCATTAACAGTTGAAAGCGATCATCTTCTTCATTCATAATTTCTTTCAATACATTTTCCGCTTCTTTTATCGTCATAGTTTGCATTTATACAAGCTCCTTTTTAAACATATCCAAAAAGAAAAGACGCACAAACGCACGTCTTATACTTCTTCTATTTTTTCCACATCTTCCACTTGCTCTCCAAACTCTTCCGGTGTTTCAAACGTCATTTTTCCAAGTTTGCCACCACGAAGCTCACGAAGCACAAGCTCAGATGTCTTATCATAATCAATCATTCCGCCGCCCATTAAGCAGCCTCTATTTTTTCCAATTGCATCGAATAATTCCACAATATCTTCTGGAATCTCATTTAAATTATAGCGTTCTTTCAAGCGTTCTGGATAATGTTTCTCCATAAAACGTAATGCGTAAACAGCTACATCTTGTAAATTTAAAATTGAATCTTTAATTGCACCCGTTGTCGCTAAACGAAGACCCACTAATTGATCTTCAAATTTAGGCCACAGAATACCTGGTGTATCTAACAATTCCATTTCCTTCCCAACTTTAATCCATTGTTGAGCTGTTGTCACACCTGGACGATCTCCTGTTTTAGCAATATTTTTCTTTGCCAATTTATTAATCAATGTAGATTTACCAACATTTGGTATACCTACAATTAATGCACGAATCGCTCTCGGTCTAATACCTTTTGCAACCATTTTATCAAATTTTTCTTTAACAAGCACTTTACAAGCTGCTGCAATTTCCTTCATACCTTGTCCAGCTTGCGCGTTAATCGAAATTGCCATATGGCCTTTTTCTTTAAAATATGCGATCCATTGTTTTGTTAAACGATCATCCGCCATATCCGCTTTATTTAAAACAACAAGCCTTGGCTTATGTGTAATGATTTCATCAATCATTGGGTTTCGAGATGATAATGGTAATCGAGCATCTACAAGTTCAATTACAACATCAATTAATTTTAATTTCTCCGTTACTTGGCGTCTAGCCTTCGCCATATGCCCTGGAAACCATTGAATTACCATGTTGCCACCTTCTTTTTCATTTATTTCACAATACGTGCGTCTTCTAACGGCCAATATAACATATTAGCTTTACCAATTACTTGATCCATTGAAATCGTACCGATTGAACGGCTATCTTTACTAAAACGACGATTATCACCTAAAACAAATAATTGATCTTTTGGAACGGTTTTCTTGCCTGTCATTTCTTCAAGATTAAAATCATATGTAAGCGGTCCGTCAGCAATTTGCTTTTTCTGCTTGTCTAAATACGGCTCCTCATAAGCCTTTCCGTTAACATACAGTTTATCATTACGATACTCTATTTCATCGCCTGGCAGGCCTATAATGCGCTTAATGTAATCTTTATCTTCTGTTGCTCGAAATACGATAATATCAAAGCGTTTTGGATCTCCAATGTGATAACCAATTTTATTCACAATCATTCGATCACGATCATGTAAAGTAGGTGCCATCGATACCCCGTCTACGAGAATTGGCGCAAAGAAAAACTGTCTAATAACACCAGCTAATACAACAGCAATCAAAATTGCCTTAATCCATTCCCAAAGTGAACTCTTCTCTTTTTTCATGCATTTCCCCTCCACGGTTATGTAAACTGCTCGTATTATACCAAAATTTCATATAGATTGGAAAAAGGGAGCTTGTGCATTTACAAGCTCCCATACATGTCTTATCGAATTTCTTTAATACGTGCTTTTTTACCGCGAAGGTTACGTAAGTAGTATAACTTAGCACGACGTACTTTACCACGGCGAAGTACTTCGATTTTCGCGATTCTTGGCGTGTGAACTGGGAATGTACGCTCAACACCTACACCGTAAGAAATCTTACGAACTGTGAATGTTTCACTGATTCCGCCACCACGACGTTTAATTACAACACCTTCGAAAAGCTGAATTCTTTCACGAGTTCCCTCAACAACTTTTACGTGTACACGTAAAGTGTCACCAGGACGGAATGAAGGAAGGTCAGTTTTTAATTGGCCTTTTGTAATTTCTGCGATTAATTGTTGCATATTAAATTCTCTCCTTTAAACAGATGCTCTTATAAAGTCTTAATAAATTACAGCGGAACATCGTTAATACGGCTACTGATTTCAGTAGCACAAATGTTATAATAGCATATTACTAGGCCTGTTGCAATAGCAAATATATGAAGTTATTACTGCTCTCGCTTTATTTCCTCAAGCCATTTTTTCTCTTGTTTAGATAACTCTCTCTCATCTAACAAATCCGGTCTACGCGTATACGTTCGACGCAAAGATTCCTTATGTCGCCATTCATCAATGTTTTTATGATTCCCTGACATTAATACATCCGGTACCTTCATACCACGAAAATCAGCCGGACGTGTATAATGAGGATGCTCTAATAAACCTGTACTAAACGAATCCTCTACTTGTGAAGCATGATTTCCTAGCACACCTGGCAAGAGACGTACAACACTATCAGTAATAACCATAGAGGCTAATTCTCCGCCCGTTAATACATAGTCACCAATAGAAATCTCATCCGTTACGAGATGCTCACGAATTCGTTCGTCATACCCTTCATAATGCCCACATACGAAGATCAAATGTTCTTCCCCTGCAAGCTCTTCCGCTTTCTTCTGCGTAAATCTTTCGCCCTGCGGACACATTAAGACAACTCTAGGCTTACGCTCTGTCTCTTTCGTCAAATCTTCTACAGCATCAAAAATAGGCTGAGGAGTAAGCACCATACCAGCTCCTCCGCCGTAAGGATAATCGTCTACACTATTATGCTTACTTGTTGTATAATCACGAAAGTTAACAACACGAAGGTTTACCGCTTCTTTTTCTTGTGCCTTCTTTAATATAGAAGATCCAAATACACCGGTAAACATGTCTGGGAACAACGTTAAAATATCAATTTTCATTATAGCAGCCCTTCCATTACATGAATGGTTACTAATTTATTTTCAATATTAACTTGAAGTACAACGTCATCGATATAAGGAATTAAGAGATCTTGACCCTTCGGGCGTTTAATTACCCAAACATCATTTGCACCAGGAGATAGAATCTCTTTGATTGTCCCTAGCGCTTCTCCTTCTTCCGTTACAACACTGCAACCAATAATTTCATGATAGTAGTATTCACCTTCAGCAAGTTCACCTAACTGCTCTTCTGGTACTTTTATTAAAGAACCTTTAAACTTCTCTACTTCATCTACATTGTTATATCCTTCAAATGTTAATAAATCGAATGTCTTATGTTGGCGATGAGAAGTTACCTTCACCGGAAGGTAGTCTGTGCCTTTCTCATTCGATATGTATAACGTGTTTCCTACTTTATATCGCTCTTCTGGAAAATCAGTACGAGAAATAACACGGATTTCTCCTCTTACGCCATGAGTATTTACAATTTTCCCTACGTTAAACCATTTTGTCATAAATAGTATGTCACCCCTGGTTTCTATATAAATTAAGCATCTCCATTTCACAGATGGAACATGCACTCTCTATTTAAATGTTAAAAAAGGGAGAGGAATAACTCCTCGCCCTTTTTTACGTTTATTGAATTTCCAGTGTTACTTTTTCATCATTATGATGTCCCACTGAATACAAGAGCATTCGAATCGCTTTCGCAACTCTCCCTTGCTTTCCAATGACTTTTCCAACATCCTCAGGATGTACAGTTAATCGATACTTTATCTCTCCGTTGCAAAGTTCCTGTGTAACTTTTACATCTTCAGGATAATCGACAAGAGGCTTGACAATCGTCTCGACTAACTTCTTCATAGTCATTGCCTCAATTACTTACCTTGTTTAGATAAGTGGAATTTCTCCATGATACCTTGGTTAGAGAATAAGTTACGAACTGTATCAGATGGTTTAGCACCATTTCCTAACCATTTTAATGCTGCTTCTTCGTTGATCTTAACTTCAGCTGGTTGAGCAACTGGATTGTAAGTTCCGATTTCCTCAATGAAACGTCCGTCACGAGGAGAACGAGAATCTGCAACAACTACACGATAGAAAGGAGTTTTTTTAGCTCCCATACGTTTTAAACGAATTTTAACTGCCATTTATAAAGCACCTCCGAATTTATTTCACACAGATAATTATATTAGCAAAAAGACTATTGCTTTGTAAAGTATTTTTTCTTAACAGAGCCATCTTTTTTTCCTTACATGAATGGAAACTTCAATCCACCTAGTCCTTTTTTCTTACCTTTTTGCATTCCCGTCATCGTCTTCATCATTTTTTTCATGTCATCGAATTGTTTAATTAGACGATTGATTTCTTGTACAGTTGTACCGCTACCTTTGGCAATGCGCTTTTTGCGACTAGCATTGATTATTTCCGGTTGTTCTCGTTCTAATTTAGTCATAGAACGAATAATTGCCTCAATATGCCCAATTTGTTTTTCATCAACTTGTGCATTTTTCAGCCCTTTAATTTTATTTGCACCAGGAAGCATTCCTAACAATTCATCAAGCGGCCCAAGTTGACGCACTTGTCCAAGTTGTTCTAGGAAATCGTCAAGCGTAAACGAAAGCGTACGCATTTTTTGCTCAAGTTCTTTCGCTTTCTCTTCATCAACTGTAGCTTGCGCTTTTTCAATCAATGTTAAGACATCGCCCATCCCTAAAATACGGGATGCCATACGCTCTGGATGGAACGCTTCAATTGCATCTAGTTTTTCACCCATACCAGCAAATTTAATCGGCGTGTTTGTTACAGCCTTAATAGATAATGCAGCACCACCGCGCGTATCACCATCTAATTTCGTTAATACAACACCTGTTAAACCTAACTGTTCATGGAAACTTTGCGCAACATTTACCGCGTCTTGTCCCGTCATCGCATCGACAACAAGGAAAATTTCATCCGGTTTCGCAACTTCTTTAACTTTCGCTAATTCATCCATTAGTTCTTCATCAATATGCAGGCGACCCGCTGTATCGATTAAAACATAATCGTGATGATCTTCTTTTGCTTTTGCAATCGCTTGTTTCGCAATTTCAACAGGACTTACTTGATCTCCTAAAGAGAATACAGGCATGTCCAATTGCTTCCCTAATGTTTCAAGCTGTTTAATCGCTGCTGGACGGTAAATATCCGCTGCAACAAGCATCGGTTTACGGTTATGCTTTTTACGAAGCAAATTCGCAAGCTTACCTGTCGTCGTTGTTTTACCCGCACCTTGCAGACCAACCATCATAATAACAGTCGGTGGCTTATTAGCAACAGCAATTTTGCTTTGCTCTCCGCCCATAAGTTCTGTAAGTTCTTCCTGTACAACTTTAATTACTTGTTGTCCAGGTGTCAAACTTTTCATTACATCTTGTCCGACAGCACGTTCAGACACACGCTTCACAAAATCTTTTACTACTTTAAAGTTAACATCTGCTTCTAAAAGAGCTAGACGAACTTCTCTCATCATTTCTTTCACATCGGCTTCAGAAACTTTTCCTTTGCCGCGGATTTTTTGCATTGTCTGTTGAAGTCGGTCGGCTAATCCTTCAAATGCCATATTGCCGCCCTCCTAATCTAATTTTTCGATAGCTTCAACAACTTGTTTCATTTCTTCATTTACATGCTCTTCTTCGCTGATTAGCTGTTTTAGCTTTGCAACAAGTCGCTGTCGCTCTTGAAACTTTTGAAGTAATACTAATTTTTCTTCATATTCTTCAAGCATCGCTTCAGTCCGTTTAATGTTATCATACACGGCTTGGCGACTTACATCAAATTCTTCCGCAATTTCACCAAGAGATAAATCATCTAGATAATAAAGCGACATATAACTTCTTTGTTTTTGCGTTAACAACGATTGATAAAAATCAAATAAATAGTTCATTCTCGTTGTTTTTTCGAGCATGTTGGATCATCCTTTGTTAAGTGATTTCCCTTTACATGAATTAGTTTACATGTAGTCCAAAAGAGTGTCAAGTTTTTTTCTTAACATCATATATTTTTTATAGAAAAAGAAGCGGAAATACCGCTCCTTTCACTTATACTTCTTCTGTTTCTACTAAGTTCGCAAATAAACCATACACATATTGTTCTGGATCAAACTGTTGCAAGTCATCCATTTGCTCTCCTAATCCAACAAACTTCACTGGTACATCCATTTCGTTACGAATCGCTAATACAATACCACCTTTAGCAGTTCCATCTAACTTCGTTAAAACAATACCAGTTACATTCGTTGCTTCACGGAATGTTTTCGCTTGGCTTAAACCGTTTTGTCCTGTTGTTGCATCAATAACAAGTAATACTTCATGAGGAGCACCTGGTACTTCACGCTCAATTACACGCTTCACCTTCTCTAATTCTTTCATTAAATTTACTTTATTTTGCAAGCGTCCTGCTGTGTCACATAGTAATACATCTACCTTACGTGCTTTCGCAGCTTGTACAGCGTCATACATAACCGCCGCTGGATCAGATCCAGATCCTTGTTTAATCACTTCTACACCAACGCGATCGCCCCATACTTCTAATTGTTCAATCGCTCCAGCACGGAATGTGTCTCCTGCCGCTAATAGGACTGACTTACCTTCTGATTTAAACTTATGCGCCAGTTTACCAATTGTCGTCGTTTTTCCTACACCATTAACACCAACAAATAAAACAACCGTTAATTGGTCCTCTTGCATATTAATTTCGTTACTAAAATCGCTGTCGCCTTTGTAAATTCCTACTAGTTTTTCTGAAATAACAGCTTGTACTTCTTTTGGATCTTGAATGTTACGACGTTGTACTTCTTCTTTCAATTGGTCAATTAATTCCATTACCGTCGCAACGCCAACGTCTGCACCGATTAAGATTTCTTCTAACTCTTCGAAAAAATCTTCGTCCACTTTACGGTAACGATAAACTAAATCATTCACTTTATCCGCAAATGAATTTCTCGTTTTTTCTAATCCTTGTTTAAATTTCTCTGTAACTGTATCCGTTTGTTTTGAAATTTTTTCTTTTAGTTTTTTAAAAAAACTCATACTTTCCCATCCTTCCTATTCACTTGCAATAAGTTCTTCTCCGGCGTCTAAACGAACCGAAACAAGTTTAGATACCCCTGATTCTTGCATTGTTACACCGTACAACACATCAGACTCTTCCATTGTACCTTTTCTATGTGTAATTACAATAAACTGCGTCTCATTACTGAATTTCTTTAAATACTGTGCAAAACGAGCTACATTCGCCTCATCAAGGGCTGCCTCTACCTCATCTAGTACACAGAATGGTACTGGGCGTACTTTTAAAATACCAAATAAAAGCGCAATTGCTGTTAAAGCACGCTCTCCACCTGAAAGTAAACCTAAGTTCTGCAGTTTCTTCCCTGGCGGTTGTGCTACAATATCAATACCCGTATTTAGTAAATCCTCTGGATTAGTCATTACTAAATCCGCTCTACCGCCTCCAAATAATTCAGAGAATACCGATTGAAACTCCATTCTAATGCCTTCAAACGTAGTAGAAAAGCGTTTTTTCATTTCTTCATCCATTTCGGTAATAAGCTGGTGCAATGTCGCTTTCGCTTCTTCTAGGTCGTCTCTCTGCTCTAGTAAGAATGTATGACGCTCCGCTACACGTTCATATTCATCAATTGCCCCTAGGTTCACTGTACCTAACTCTTCTATAGATAATTTGATTAATTTTACTTTCTTACGCGCATCTTCTGCAGGCATTGTCATTGTATATTTTAGTTTTGCCGCTTCAAATGAAATCGTATATGTTTCACGTAAATGTTGTAATCTATTTTCCAACTCTACATCAAGTCGATTTATTCTCACTTCTTGATCTTTCAACATTTCAAGAATATATTTATGTTTACCTGTCGTTTCTTTCAAATTGCGCTCTAAATGTTCTACCCTCTCTTGCAACGATACACGTTGTTCACGACGAGAGCGAATTAATTCTGAAGTTTGATTACGATCATATGCTTTCTTCTCAATCATATTCGTAATTTGCTCTTCACCACTTGAATTAGATGTCATTTCTTGTTTTAAGAACGCTAAATCCTCTTTCGTTTTTACAAGTGTCGCATCCGTTTCTTCTTTTTCCTTCGTCAATCGTTCAACTTTTTCTTTTTGATTAAATAAGCGTTGTTGCTTTTCAGCTACCAGCACTTTTAACTCCGTCATTTCTTTTTGAACTTTTTCTTTCGAAGAATGTTGCTCACTTTTTTGTTTTGTTAAAGCTACAATTTTACTATCTAACTTAGTGATATCAGCTTGAAGATTCGTTAAAATCCCTTCTAACTCCTCTTTACGCCCTTGCATTTTTACTCGATCTTGTAAAAACCCTTCAATCTCTAAATCATAAATAGACAATCGATCATTAATACGATGTTCTTCTAATTCTAGACGATTAATCTCTTCTCTTAATTTCTGCTCATCTACACGATCTACTTCTACAGTTTGCCTTAGTTCGCGTATTTTCACTTCTTTTTCTTGAATCTCTTGTTTTACTGCTTTAACAAAGTTTTCTAACTTCATTGTTTTTTCTTCCATATCAGTTAACTTGCGAGTCCACTCTTCCAGTTCACGTTGGCGTCCTAATAAAGAAGATTTCGCTTGCTTTACCGCCCCACCAGTCATAGAACCGCCAGGATTCACTACATCACCTTCGATTGTTACAATGCGATAACGGTATTGCAGTTGTTTCGCCAACTCATTTGCTCCGCGTAAATCTTTCGCAACAATAACCGTACCTAATAAATTTGAAACTACATTTTCATATTTATTGTTGTACTGCACAAGTTCTGCCGCCACACCTACAAACGATGGGTGTTGATTTGCAATGCGTAATTGCTCAAATGATAAAGACCTGCTTTTAATAACAGCTTGCGGTAAAAACGTTGCACGTCCATGTTTATTTTGCTTTAAAAATGCTATCGCATTACGAGCATGCTCCTCTGTTTGTACAACAATATGCTGCATCGCTGCACCTAGAGCAATTTCCATTGCAACTTCGTATTCTTTCGGTACCGTTAACAGTTCCGCAACAGCACCCTCGATACCTTGCAACCTATTTTCTCTAGCTTTCAATACTTCACGTACACCTTGATAGAATCCAGAATAATCTTCTTGCATCTCTTCAAGCATTTCTTTTCGAGAACGTGCCTGTTGCACAAATTGATATGCTTGATACAGTTTTGTTTCATTTTCACTATACTGCGTCTTACATTTCCCAAGCGCCGCCTCTGTCTTCTGTATGTTTGAGAGAATGCCAGCTACTTTTTCTTTCGCTTGTTCGTAACTTTCTACAAGTTTCGTCTTTTTCGCTGTAATTTCCATACGCATTTCTACATATTTCGCATTCTCTTCATCTAGACGCTCGTTTTTAGACGTTTGCTGTTTAGATTGTTCTTCAATCATAGATAATTCATTACGATGACTAGCTTGTTGATTTAAAAGCTCAATATAGTCACCTTTTAAATTCTCAATCTGTTCCTCTAAATTGTCAGCAAAAGTAGCAAGCAGTTGCTCATTATCATGCAATTTTTGCTCCAACTCTTTTACTTCATTCACAAATTGCATTAAAGCTTCTGTACTTGACTCAATCTCACCATCGTAACTTTTAGTTTTCTCTGTTAATTCAACAATTAACTGCTCAAGTTGCGCACAATGCGTCGTAGCATTTTGCTTTCTCTCTTTTAACAACTCGCGCTGCCCTTCAAGTTTTTCTAGCTCTTTACTAGAAAGAAGAAGTACTTCTTGCAACGAGTCTACAGACTCATCTACCGCTTGTAATTGTCCTCGTAATTCCTCAAGCTCTTCTTCACTTTTTTGTAAATTCGTTGACATTTTAGCTTCTTCGTTTTTATTATGCCCAAACTGATTTCGAAGCGCTTCCCATTTCTCGTGCAATTCTTCAATTTCATGGACAATAAGCGCAGCTTCTACTTTCTCTAATTCTTCTTTATTCTCAAGATAATCTTTCGCAATAGAAGCTTGTCTTTCTAAAGGTTCTACTTGACTACTTAATTCATGAATTATATCTTGTACACGATTTAAGTTTTCTTGTGTTTCTGCTAATTTCCCTTCAGCTTTCTTTTTGCGAAGTTTGTATTTTAGCACGCCTGCCGCTTCTTCAAATACACCTCGACGCTCTTCTGACTTACTACTTAAAATCTCTTCCACTTTCCCCTGGCTAATAATTGAAAAAGCTTCTCTTCCCATACCAGAGTCCATAAATAAATCGATAATATCTTTCAATCTACATGATTGTTTATTAATATAAAAATCACTATCACCTGAACGAGATACACGACGTGTTACACACACCTCATTGTATTCAATTGGTAAACGTTGATCTTCATTATTTAAAGTTATTGTTACTTCAGCAACATTAACCGCTCTCCTCGTATCACTGCCTGCAAAAATAATATCCTCCATCTTTGCACCACGTAATGATTTTGCAGATTGTTCACCAAGTACCCAGCGAATTGCATCAGTAATATTACTTTTCCCGCTTCCATTAGGTCCTACTACAGAAGTTACACCTGGGACAAAATCAACAGATACACGCTCAGCAAAAGACTTAAACCCTGCTATTTCTAATCTTTTTAAAAACACGAAAGGCCTTCCTCCTATTCTCCGTCGTTATAAATGTTCTCTATACAAAAACAAGTATTATACGGATTTACCTTCTTTTTCATTATAAACAAAAAGAAAGTTTCATTCTATGCACAAGGAATCCCCCTCATTCAAAGGGGGATTCCTTATAGTTGTTCTTTTAATTTTTTCAATGCTTCTGCAGCAGCTTGTTGCTCTGCTTCTTTTTTCGACTTACCACTACCAAGACCTAAAGCTACGTTATTTAACGTAACACGTGACACAAATTCTCGATTGTGAGCTGGTCCTTTTTCTTGCAAAATTTGATACTCAACATTGCCACTGCCATCACGCTGAATCAATTCTTGCAACTGACTCTTATAATCCATCACATGAGAAAAAGCACCCTCATTAATTTTCGGATATACAATTTCTTTTAAGAATTCCCAAACTGTTTCTAGCCCTTGATCAAGATAAAGGGCACCAATAAACGCTTCAAAGACATCCGCTAATAAAGCTGGTCGTTCACGTCCACCTGTCATTTCTTCACCTTTTCCTAATAAAACAAGGCTACCAAATGACAATTCGTTCGCAAAACGAACAAGAGATGGCTCACATACAATAGCTGCACGTAGTTTTGTTAACTCTCCTTCGCTCATTGTCGGATATTTTTGAAACAGATACTGCGATACAGTCAGTTCCAATACTGCATCTCCAAGAAATTCAAGACGCTCATTATCTTCATGCGGTTTTTTTCGATGCTCATTCACATACGATGAATGCGTAAATGCTTGAATCAATAATTTTTCATCTGTAAACGTAATACCTATCTTTTCTTGAAACACTTTAAATGCTTCACGATATTTTGTTTCGTATTTTTTTTCTCTATATTTTCGGTACGGCATAGGTCCCTCCAGATATAAGCCAGAAAGCCCCGCTAAAAAACGGGACTTCACTTAAGCATTATAGATGACTCTCTATGTAAGTCACAGCATCGCCAACAGTAGCAATCTTTTCAGCATCTTCATCAGAAATTTCCATTTCGAATTCATCTTCTAATTGCATTACAAGTTCTACTACATCTAGGGAGTCTGCTCCTAAATCTTCCTTGAAGCTTGCAGCTGGTACTACCTCAGTCTCTTCTACTCCTAAACGATCAACGATGATTTTTGTTACGCGCTCTAAAACATCTGCCATTCCATTCACCTCCCCTCAAATATTATATTAAATATTGACCAAAAAAACTAGGTGAAATCGATTCTTTTATTACATTACCATACCGCCATCAACATTTAACGTTTGACCTGTAACATATTTGCTTTGATCAGAAGCAAAAAACGTTACAGCATTCGCGATATCTTTCGCTTCACCAAATTGAGCAGCTGGAATAACTTTTAACATTTCGGCTTTAATATTCTCATCTAGTACATCCGTCATATCAGTCGCAATAAAGCCCGGCGCAATTGCATTCACTGTAATATTTCGACTTGCTAACTCTTTTGCAGATGTTTTTGTTAATCCAATAACACCCGCTTTAGCAGCAACATAGTTAGCTTGTCCTGGGTTTCCTATAACACCAACAACCGAAGCGATGTTTATAATTCTACCGTGACGTTGACGCATCATATAACGAGATACTGCTTTTGTACATAAGAATACACCTTTTAAGTTTGTATTAATAACTGTATCCCATTCTTCTTCTTTCATACGCATTAATAAATTATCTTTCGTTACACCAGCATTATTTACAAGAATATCAACTTGTCCAAATGTATCTACTGTTTGTTTCACCATATTTGTAACATCATCAGCATTTGCAACATCTGCTCTTACCGCAATTGCATCAGAACCTAATTTTTTAATTTCATCTACTACTTCATTTGCTTTTTGTTCATTACCAGCATAATTTACTACTACATTTGCCCCTTGTTTCGCTAAATCAATCGCAATCGCGCGACCAATTCCACGTGAAGCGCCAGTTACTAATGCTACCTTCCCTTTTAACATCAGTTTTCTCCTCTCAAATTTGAAATGGTATCTTTTAATGTCTCTTCATCGTATATCGCATATGCTTTTACTGATGAATCAATTGACTTCATAAGTCCAGCAAGTACTTTTCCAGGTCCAATTTCAATAAATGTATCTACTCCCTGGTTCACCATATATTCAATAGACGGGTACCATAATACAGGCGAATAAAGCTGTTCGATTAACTTTTCTTGAATGTCTGCACCACGTGTAATAACTTCCGCCGTAACATTTGCAATAACAGGAATATTCGTGTCATGAATTGTAATTTCATTTAAAACACTTTGGAACTTCTCAGCTGCCGGCTTCATAAGTGAAGAATGGAATGGCCCACTTACTTTTAGTGGAATCGCTCTCTTTGCACCATTTTCTTTCGCTCTTTGAGAAGCAACCTCTACGCCTTGCTTCGTTCCAGAAATCACAATTTGCTTCGTACTATTCATATTAGCGATTTGCACTGCATATCCTTCACTTGTTACTTCTTCTGTAACTTGTTTCAGCATATGTGGGTCAGCACCTAATATAGCTGCCATTGCGCCTTCCCCGCCCGGAACAGCTTCTTCCATATATTCGCCACGTTTCCTTACAGCATATACAGCATCTTCAAAAGTTAATGCACCAGCTGCTACAAGAGCACTATATTCACCTAAACTATGACCAGCGACAAAGTCAGGTGTAATGTCATACTCTTTCAAAGCTGTCAAAATAGCAAAACTCGTTGTTAATAATGCAGGCTGCGCATTTGTTGTTAATGTAAGCTTTTCCTGCGGTCCTTCAAAAATCACTTCTGAAAGTGAATCTTCCAACACCTCATCTGCTTTTGCAAACACTTTTGCAACCTCTTTATTATTCTCTGCTAATTGTTTACCCATTCCAACTGCCTGTGAACCTTGGCCCGGAAAAAGAAATGCTATTTTTCCCATTTCAAATCCTCCTCTTATTGGAGTGACTCTTTCTCCATTACGCTTGAAATCGTAGGAATTACTTCTTTCGCTACCATTTCTCTCGTTTGACGAATCGCACTAAATATCGACTGATCATTAGAAGAACCGTGAGCCTTAATGACAGGTGCTTTCAATCCAAATAATGCAGCTCCTCCATACTCCGAATAATCCATTTTATCTTTTAATACCATAAGTTTTGGCTTTAATACCGCCGCTGCTAATTTGCTCGTAAATGAACTCATTAACTGTTCTTTCAACATAGAGAATAGCGCAAGTGCTGTTCCCTCTAATGATTTCAACGCAACATTCCCTGTAAAACCATCACATACAACAACATCTGCTACACCTTGCAATAAATCTCTTGATTCAACGTTCCCCACGAAATTAATTGGCGCATCTTTAAGCATTGCAAATACTTGCTTTGAAAGCTCGTTTCCTTTTCCATCCTCTGTTCCAACGTTTAATAGTCCAACGCGAGGATTTTCAATTCCTCTTACCTTCTCAGCATAAACAGATCCCATTACTGCATATTGATATAAATGAATTGGTTTTGCATCAACATTTGCTCCAACATCTAACATAACAAAACCTTTTCCATCTACAGTTGGCATTGTAGGCGATAAAGCTGGTCTCTCAATTCCTTCCATACGACCGACTACAAATAATCCAGCTGCCATTAAAGCTCCTGTACTACCTGCGGATATACAAGCGTCTGCTTCTCCATCCTTTACTTGTTGTGCCGCAAGCACCATTGAAGCTTGTTTTTTTCGACGAACCGCTCTTACTGGTTCCTCCGTTGATTCTATTTTTTCGTCTGTATGAAGAATAGTAATTCGTTCATCACTCGTTAAGTATTGACGAATTTCCTCTTCTTTCCCTACTAACGTAATATGTAAATCAGAATATTCCTTAATAGCTTTCATTGCCCCTAATACTACAGCCTTTGGAGCGTGATCTCCGCCCATTGCATCTATTGCGATTTTCATAAGTTGTTACCTTCCTCACTATAATTACTAGATCGATACATTTCAAAAGTGCCTGTAAAAACAAGTTCTTCTCCAACGAAGCTACGCACTTTGACAACCGTCCGTCCTTTATCATTCTCTACATCTTCAACGCGCGCTTTTGCAACAACACGCTCTCCTAATTTTACAGGGCGAATGTATCGAATGGTAGACTTTGCAGTTAAAGCTAATTCTTCATCAATAACCGCAACAGCTAGTGAGTTTGCTTGCGCAAACAGATGATGCCCACGAGCGATTTGATTTCTTTTAAATACATGTTCTATCTTTACTTCAAAGATAGAGATTGCATGTCTATCTAATTCAATATCAATAATTTCTCCAACAACCTCTTCTAACGGTAAAGATTTCACATCTTCTTCATGTTGCTTTGTAGCTACATGTTTAATTCTCTCTCTTAATTCAGGAATAGACAATTCCATACGATCAAGTCGTACCGTTTGTATACTCACTTGAAATTTTTCCGCTAAATCTTCATCCGTAATAAAAGGATTTGATTCGATTGTTTGTTGTAATAACTCTTGTCTTTCTTTTTTACTTCTTCTTTTTTTCATACCGCACCATCCATTTTTATGACTAGGTACTAACAGTAGTATATAATCATTAAAAGTAGAATGCAACAAAAACTTTTGTTGACTCCCTTTAATCGAGCTTCTCTCCTTGGAACACACCTGTCCCATCAAGATACGTACGCAAGGCAGCATACTGATTATTGTGCCAAAACGCTTCTGAATCTACTAGTATCGCCGCATCTTGCCTTGCCGTTTCTAACGCTCGATAATCATGTACCATGTCAGCAACCTTAAATTCTGGTAAACCACTTTGCTTACTCCCAAAGAAATCTCCAGGACCTCGTAATTCTAAATCTTTTTCTGACAATACAAATCCATCATTTGTTTCAGTCATTATGCGCATTCTTTCTTTCCCTGTTTCTGATTTAGGGTCTGCTATTAATAAACAATATGATTGTTCACTACCACGGCCGACACGCCCTCTAAGCTGATGAAGCTGCGATAAACCGAAACGTTCTGCATCATAAATAACCATTACAGTCGCATTCGGTACGTTCACACCTACTTCAACAACTGTTGTCGATACAAGAATTTGTACTTTATTTTCACTAAACTGTCCCATTATCTCTTCTTTTTCCTGAGACGATAATCTCCCATGCATCAATCCAACTTGGCATTTCCCTTGGTAATGATGCGTCAGCATACTATGTAAGTCGATAGCATTTTGCACATCAAGTTTCTCAGATTCTTCAATTAGAGGACAAATAACGTATGCCTGTCTTCCTTTTTTTATCTCCTTTTCAACGAAACCGAGAACGCGATCTAACATATCATGTTTTGCCCAGTATGTTTCAATCACCTTTCTACCTGCTGGCATCTCATCGATTATCGAAACATCCATCTCTCCAAATGCAGTAATTGCAAGCGTACGCGGAATTGGTGTCGCTGTCATAAATAATACATCTGGACTTTCACCTTTCTCCCGTAAAACTCGGCGCTGCGCTACACCAAATCGATGCTGTTCATCTGTAATAACGAGACCCAACCTATGAAATATAACTTCATCTTGAATTAAGGCATGCGTTCCAACAAGAATATCTATTTCTCCTTGTTCTAACTTCGCTAAAATTTCTCGACGTCTCGCCCCTTTAACAGAACTTGTTAACAGTTCCACCTTCATACCAAAATGCGAAAACGTTTCAGCAAGCGACTGATAATGTTGCTCAGCTAAAATTTCTGTAGGAACCATTAAAGCACCTTGATAATGAGCTAATTTCGATGCATAAAGACCAATCGCAGCAACAACTGTTTTCCCAGAACCAACGTCACCTTGCAATAGTCGGTTCATCCGATAAGGAGATGTCATATCTTTCAAAATTTCATCTACAACTCGGCGCTGCGCACCCGTTAATGGAAACGGCAGTGCATCGATAAATTCTTGTAATTCTGCTGACGGAATCTCTTTCTTCGTCCCTTTTGAATTTTCCCTCTCCATTTTCCGGAGCGTTTGCATTTTCAGCTGAAATAAGAAAAATTCTTCATATACAAAACGGCGACGCGCTTGCTTCAAATCTTCCTGTCCTACCGGAAAATGCAATGCCCTGAGCGCTTCATATCTTGGTAATAATTTATATCGCCCTAACAAACCATCCGGTAACACTTCGACTATAGAATCTCCATATTCCTTTAACGCTTGAGCAATAAAACGACGCATCTGTTTTACTGTAAGTTTCCCTTTTACTGAATAAACAGGTTCCACTTCTTGTTGACGTACAACCGGTCCAAAATGAAGTTCTGATACAGCAATTGTTTGACGATGTTGATCCCATTTACCAGTAATCGTTATCGTTTCATCTAACTTTAATTTTTGCTTATAGTAAGGCCTATTAAAACATACCGCCGTAATTAAATAACGACCGACGAGAACACGAACTGTTAAACGCGATTTCTTCTTACCATAATATTGCAGCAAAGGAGCACTATGAACCTTCCCTTCAACCGTTACACGTTCATCATGCTTTACTTCAGCAAGATCTTTCATCGCATAATCTTCATAACGGTACGGAAAATGTTCTAATAGATGAGAAACTGTATAAATACCCATCTCATGTAGTAACTCAGATGTTTCTCCTCCGATCCCCTTTACATCCGTAACAGGAACTTGTACAACATCATTCAAGATTCTCACACCCCGTCACATTATTTTCTTTATTGCATTTTATTTGAGTACCAATTAGCATCTGTAATCGCTCTCTTTCACCTTATATATTCTATCATAGGCATTCTAAGAGAAACTACTCAAATCCCTTATATAAAACAAGTAAAAAAGAGCCTCACTATTAGCAGCAAGGCTCTTTTCTCTCTTCAATATGCTAGCCTTTTGAATAAAAACTAGTAATAAACTTCATATTACTACTTCTTATCCATTAGCAAGTAAGTAATCCATTTATTTTCAAAACGAATCTTATCTTATTCTACAGAGAAGATGAAAGAATACACTGGTTGGTTTCCAGCATGTACTTCTACTTCTGCATCTTCAAATTTCTCTTCTACAAATTCAACTAACTCCGCTACTTCTTCATCAGTTGCATCTTCCCCTTGTAGAATCGTTACGATTTCAGAATCTTCATCAATAAGCGCTTCTAGTAATTGCTTCGCAGCTCCTACTTTTTCAGCATTTGTAGATACAATTTTCCCATCTGCAATACACATGAAATCATCTTTTTGAATTGCTACACCATCAATTTCCGTATCACGTACAGCATACGTAATTTGACCTGTTTTCACATGAGATAAAGCTTCTTGCATGTTTTCTTCATTCTCTTCTAACGTTCCAACTGGGTTAAATGCTAACATTGCTGCCATACCTTGAGGAACTGTTTTCGAACGAACAACAATAACTTCTTGATCTACAACTGATGCCGCTTGTTCTGCTGCCATTACAATATTTCCGTTATTCGGTAAAATAATGATTTTTTCAGCATTTGCTTCTTCAATTGCCTTTACGATATCCTCCGTACTTGGATTCATCGTTTGACCACCTTCGATAACTTTCGTTGCGCCGATGCTCTCAAATAAAGTTTTAATACCAGATCCCATAGCTACAGTTACGATACCATATGGTTGTTTTTCTTTCGATTGAGCTGGTTGCTCAGGAACCATAGTAGGTTCATCTAACAAAGCAGTATGCTGTTCACGCATATTTTCTACTTTAATCTTAATTAAACTACCGTATTTTTGCCCGTAGTTCATAGCGTCTCCAGGATGTTCTGCATGGATATGAACTTTTACAATTTCATCATCAGACACAACTAGTAGAGAATCACCATATACACTAATATCTTCACGGAATTTTTGTTCAGAGAAATTATGCTCTTTCACCTTTTCAGCCTCTAATTTCACCATGAACTCTGTACAATATCCATATTTAATATCTTCTGTACTCAATTGGCTTTGTACACTACGGTGATGTTCTGCGCGTACCATTTCATTCATAGATGGTTGCGTCGGTGCATCAGAAGAAATCGTTTCTCCTTTTAAGTCAGCTAAAAACCCTTCGTATACCACTACAAGACCTTTACCACCGCTATCTACAACGCCAACTTGTTTTAATACAGGTAATAAATCTGGCGTACGATTTAACGATGCGTTTGCTTCTTTCACAACGTCTTCCATAAACAAAACAAAGTCGCGCTGTTTTTTCGCAACTGTTACTGCATATTTACCCGTTTCTCTTGCAACCGTTAAAATCGTTCCTTCAATCGGTTTCATAACCGCTTTATAAGCCGCCTCTACTCCAGCTTCTAGTGCTGCAGCAAAATCAACTGTTGTTAATTCTTCTTTTTGTTCAATGGATTTAGAGAAACCACGGAACAACTGAGATAAAATAACTCCAGAGTTACCACGAGCTCCCATTAATAATCCTTTGGCTAAACTTACGCCGACTTTACCAGCATGCTGTGAAGGATTTGCTTTCACTTCACGCGCACCTGAAGTCATAGATAAGTTCATGTTTGTACCGGTATCGCCATCTGGAACTGGAAATACGTTTAATGCATCAACAAGCTGAACATTATTTGTTAAATTATTCGCTCCTTGCATGATCATTTGTGATAAACGTTTTCCATCAATTTTTTGAATTGACACAGATTTTCCTCCTTAATGCACATTACAAGTTTATTACTTTAACTCCTTGTACGTAGATGTTTACAGAATCTACTGCTAGTCCTACAGTTTGATCTAATGTATATTTCACTTTCGTCTGCACATTATGTGCCACTTCTGAAATTTTCGTACCATAGCTCACAATAATATACATATCAATATGTACTTCATCTTCATCTTTACGAACAATAACACCTCTAGTGAAGTTTTCTTTTCGTAAAATGTCTGTTAATCCATCTTTTAACTGATTTTTTGATGCCATACCTACGATACCGTAGCAATCTACCGCGGCACCTCCAGCAATTGTTGCAATTACATCTGTACTAATATCAATTTGACCGTACTTCGTTTTAATTTCAATTGACATCTCGTTTCCCCCTTCATAAATGGTGAAAGTGAGCTAGACTACTTTAGTTACTATCATATAATCTTTTTAAAGAAAATTCCATCGTTCTTTCTTTTCACTCTCATATTTTATGTTTTAAATTACACTTTTTTATGATGAGCAAAATAGTCCATTGTTATTATACAACATGTACCACTATAATATGTCAAGCAATTTTTATGGATTTCAACTTTTCTTCATTGACATATAGTGTCAAGTAAATTTTCTTGATTTCTTTTTTCTACGGTGTTGCATTCTCTTTTTAGTTGTGTTAAATTATAGTAGTGTTTTTAGCATCGCATAAAAGACTAACATTGAAAAATTACGTATGGTAAGGTATCAAGGGAGGGAAATATAAATGGCTCGTGTTTGTGCTATTACTGGAAGAAAAGCTCGTTCTGGTAACTCTCGTTCTCACGCAATGAACGCTACAAAACGTAAGTGGGGCGCTAACCTTCAAAAAGTTCGCGTACGCATCGACGGAAAAGTTCAACGTGTTTACGTTTCTGCTAGAGCATTAAAATCTGGCAAAATCGAACGTGTTTAATAATAAAAAAAAGAGCCGATAGGCTCTTTTTTTACTATAACAATGGAAAAAGCACCGGTGATAGGTGCTTTTTTTAATCTTTTTTGAAGGTATTTAACATTGCACGAACAATTCCACCAAGAAATTTAGGTAACTTAATTGTATAAAATCTCATGGTTTCCCTCCTAATCCCCATTACTCCACTTGGTCACTATATGATGTAAGGAGCAAAATTGTTTCTTCAATCAGTGCTTCTTATCAACATTAATATGCCAGAAGTAAATGAAAAAGTACCTTTTTCCTCAACGAGTTCGTTACTAATACAAAGTGTTGATCCCCACTCTATTGTTTTATTAGTAAGCGGGTACTTAAAACCAAACAATGTAATCCCTTCCACTATTTCAGTAACTGGTACAAAAGATACATAAGGAAAGTTTTTATTTTCTTCAATTATATGTGTACCCACTTTTTTAACTGTTATTTCATTTTTATTGTCCACAATACACATTTCTATCTCTACTTCTAACCCTTTTAAAAGCATCTGTATATTTGCCAAACCGTGATCAAGCCTTCCACCGGTAGCACCAAAAATACGAATTAGTGCCGGCTTCTGTCCTAATGCCCAGTTAATTGCAATTTCTAAATCCGTTTGATCTTTTTCTCGCGGAACAATATGTAATTCGTTCGTTTGCTGTCCCATCCATACTAATTCTTCTTCAGTAACTGAATCGTAATCTCCAAACGCAACAGCCGGTGTAATCCCTTTCTTTAATAGACGGTATACTCCCCTATCAACCGCTGCCCACACTACTTCCTCATTCTCATATCGAGCAAAATCTGCACAATATTCCGAAGGTCCTCCTGCCAAAATATGAATAATCATTTTTTCTTCCCCTTCCATTGTAAAAAGGCAATCTGCCATTCGGTAGATTGCCTTTTTACATATTTTTACCCTATCCTATAAATACCTTACTAGGATAAAAGTTCATCACTACCCACGAATTACGCGAATTGCTTCACCGCGGTCTTTTTGATTGTATACTGCTGACCCAGCTACAAGTACATTTGCTCCTGCTTCCACACAAAGCTTTGCTGTTTCAGCGTTTACACCACCATCAACTTCAATTTCTACTTCTAGATTGCGCTCTTTCACCATGTCTGCAACTTGTTTAATTTTCGGTAATACAGAATGGATAAACTTCTGTCCACCAAATCCAGGGTTTACTGTCATAAGTAATACCATATCTATATCTTCTAATACATGCTCAATTGCTGAAACTGGCGTATGTGGATTTAATACAACGCCCGCTTTAATACCATGAGATTTAATTAACTGAATTGTACGATGTAGATGCGGACACGCCTCTACGTGAACAGTAATAATATCCGCTCCCGCTTGTGCGAAAGTCGGGATATAGTTATCAGGATTTTCAATCATTAAATGTACATCTAATGGTAATGATGTAATCGGACGGATTGCTTCTACAATTAACGGTCCAATCGTAATATTTGGTACGAAATGTCCATCCATTACGTCAACGTGAATGTAATCCGCTCCACCCTTTTCTACATCTTTAATCTCTTCCCCTAATTTTGAAAAATCTGCTGATAAAATCGATGGTGCAATTTTAATCATAACTAATACCTCGGCTTTCTCTCTCTAATTTCTTCTACGAATTGTTTATAGTTCTTATAGCGATATTCTGTAATCTTCCCTTCTTCAACCGCAGCTTTCACCGCACATTTCGGTTCAGAAAGATGTGTACACCCTCTAAATTTACAGTATTGGCTCGCTTCTTTCAACTCTGGAAAACAATATGTAAGATCTTCTACTTCTATATCAATGAAATCTAGTGAACTAAACCCCGGTGTATCTGCTACTAGTCCACTCCCAATTGCAATTAATTCTACGTGTCTTGTCGTATGCTTCCCGCGTCCTAAATGGGAGGAAATATCATTTGTTTTCAGCTCTAATTCTGGACGTAGCACATTAAGCATTGAAGATTTCCCCACACCAGATTGACCCGCAACGACAGAAACACAATTTTCTAAGTATGGTTTTAATATATCAATACTTTCTGACGTATTAATAGAAGTAAATAAAACATCATAACCCATCTCACGATAATCATTCGCATAAGCTTCAACAGTTGCTTTCATCTTTTCATCTACTAAATCCATCTTGCTAATACAAATAATTGGCTTAATGTTATGATATTCAATCAGCACTAAAAATCGATCTAACAGTCCAGGATTAAAATCTGGTTCTACTGCAGAGAACACAAGGATCGCTTGATCGACATTAGCAATAGGAGGTCTAACAAGTTCATTTTTTCGATCAAACACTTCAAGCACATAACCATCAGTTGGATTATCTGCCTGAAAAACAACTTGGTCTCCTACAAGTGGTGTAATTTTATTTTTTCTAAATACACCTCGTCCACGACATTGCGTAACCCCTTCTTCATGCTGCACGTAATAAAACCCACTTAAAGCTTTTATAATTTTTCCTTCTGGCATAGAATTCTCCTTTTTTGTATAAGGTGATGCTGAATTTAAAAATGAATGGATTTAAATTTTCTAAATAACGATTTCAAAACCTACCATATATACTTTCACTAATATACATTAAATTTCCCATTAAATGCAAAAAAATATTTACAGCTGCATCACGTTACTAGCTTTTTGAATCATATATTTTTGCCTGCTATACCGTCCACTTTGTAGACAGCATAACAGGCAATAATAATAAGTAGACTTTCACTATTATTGAGTTGGATATGGTACTTCTTTATCAATAATCGTTACTCCATCTCGTACAATTTTATAGTGTCCCTTTGAACCTTCTTGAATTACAAATTCTAAAGAAATAGTCGCTGATTCAGTAATTGTTCTCGTTTCAACCGGTCTATCCATTTTTTGCTGCATGTCTTCTTTATAAATTTCTATTGTTTGCGGCTTTTTTTCACCTGTTACAGCAGGCTCATATGGGATAGAGATATTGTCCAATTTTACCGTTTTAGTCACTTTAGGCTTTTGACCATCAGAGATAATAATAGTTACTTTATCTCCCTCTTTTAATGGTGTACCTGGTTTTGGAAATTGCGAAATTACAAGTCCTTTTTCGACTGTATCTGAATACTCTCGTTTTATATCTGACGTTAGTTTTCTCTCATTCAAATAACCAGTTACACTATTTTCAGTCCACCCCGAAAAGTCACCTGGTCTAATTTGATAAGGACCTTTACTTACCCAGATTTTCAGTTCTTGCTCCGCTTCTATAACCATTTGATCAGGCGTCGGAATTTGCTCTACAATTTCACCTTTCGGCTTATCATTTTCAATATAATTTACTGTAACTTGTTTATATTTTTCTTCTAACTCAGCTTTTACACTCTCAAAGTTTTGCCCTGTGAAATTCGCCATCTTACTTTTCTTTTTCCCACCTGATTGATAGATAGTAATTTTAGCGTTTTCTTTTACGACTCTTCCTGCTACAGGGTCCGTTTTTATTACATCCCCAACTTCAACATCATCTGTATATACAATATTAGGCTCCGTCACCTCAAAGCCCTTTTCTACTAATGTATTTACAGCTGTCGTGTATTTCATACCAGCCACATCAGGAACTTTCACATCTTTCGGAATAAATAATCCTGGAATAACCGTAAGCGCTAATGTTATTCCTATTGCTAAAAATAAAAATGTTGAAATTAAAACTTTAAGCCACTTGTTACTCCGTTTTTTCTTCTTATCTAACTCAGCTGCTTCTGCTCTTATCGGTTCTTCCACCTTACTCCCTTTTAAAACAATCGTTTCATCACTTACATTTTCAAATAATTGTTCTTGTTGAATAATCGGAATCGCTTTCGTCGCTTCCATATCTTCTGGTATGTAAAACGGTTGCTCATTTATCCTCTCTGGATATAGCGCAGTTTCAATATCTCGCTTCATCGCATTGGCAGATTGATATCGATGGAACGGATCTTTTGCAGTTGCTTTTAATATAATATTTTCAACACTTTGCGGAATATTTTCATTCCATCTTTTTGGTGATGGGATTTCACTTTGTAAATGTTTTAAAGCTATAGCAACAGCAGATTCGCCAGAAAACGGTTGTCTTCCTGTTAACAATTCAAACATAACTATCCCAAGAGAATAGATATCTGATTGTTTATTTGCTATTCCGCCACGTGCCTGTTCTGGTGATAAATAATGGACTGAACCGAGCACTGAATTTGTATGTGTAATTGTTGTTGCACTTGTAGCTGTCGCAATTCCAAAATCTGTTACTTTTATTATTCCATCAGCTCGAATTAAAATATTGTGCGGCTTTATATCACGATGCACAATTTCAAAATGATGGGCGTGTGCCATAGCGGATGTTAACTGCTCCATAATATCAAGAGCTTCTCCTATAGGTAACATCCCTCGCTCAATTATGTATTGCTTCAATGTTTGTCCTGGTACATATTCCATGACAAGATAGTATATACCATCTTCTTCTCCGACATCATACATATTCACAATATTTGGATGCGACAACGTTGTAACAGACTGCGCTTCTCGATGGAAACGTTTAATAAACTCTTCGTTATTTGAGTAGTCGAGTCTTAATATTTTTACCGCTACATCTCGGCCAAGTATATCATCATGAGCTAAATATACATTGGCCATTCCGCCACCACCAATCATTTTCAGCAGCTTATAACGGTCATTTAAGCGTTTTCCAATCAGCACGTTGCACTTCACCTACTTTCGTTTGTCGAACCCGCATAATCAATAAGAACAAGTGTGATATTATCTTCTCCACCGCGATCATTTGCCAATTGAATGAGACACTGCCCTTTACCTTCAAGCTGTTCATTTAACTGTAAAATTTGTCGCATATCATCAATAGAAACTTTGTTTGATAACCCATCAGAGCAAAGAAGTAATTGATCATCTTCCTCAATCACCAACGTTTTAACATCTAACCCAACTTTTTCTTCTGTTCCTAATGCTCTTAATAACACATTCTTTTTCGGATGATACTCTGCGTCTTCCTTTGAAATTTCACCATGTTTCACAAGCTCATTTACAAGCGAATGATCTTCCGTTACTAGCGTCATTTCTCCTTCTGATACCATATAGCAACGACTATCTCCTATATGCCCTATTGTCACAAAGCTTGGTGTACAAACAGCTATTATAAGCGTTGTTCCCATACCATTACATTCTGCATTTTGCTGAGCATATTCATATATACGCTCATTAATAATCCCAACACTAGTATGTAACCATTGTTCTACTTTTTTCGGCTCATTCATATTATGTGTTTGCTTCCAATAATCATGGAATAATTGAATAGCCATCGAGCTAGCTACATCACCAGCTCGATGACCTCCCATTCCATCTGCTACTACCGCTAATACATTTCCATCTAAATTGTGAAAAACTCCTGCACTATCTTCATTATGTTGACGAACTTTTCCTTTATCCGATAGAAATACGGCTTTCATCTCGTCACCTCGTCTCTTCTTTGCGCTCCTTCGCACGCAACTGACCGCAGGCTGCATCAATATCATGACCTTGTTCACGGCGAATCGTTACATTCACTCCACGATCTTTTAACGTTTTTTCGAACAAGAAAATTTGTTCACGTGGCGTACGTACATAATCACGTTCAGGTACGTAGTTTACCGGAATCAAGTTCACATGACATTTTACACCTTTTAAGAGCGCAGCAAGCTCTTCAGCATGCTCTACTTGGTCATTTTCTCCTCCAAATAATCCATATTCAAAAGTAATACGACGCCCTGTTCTATTTACATAGTATTTAATAGCTTCCATTAAATCTGGTAATTTATAAGCACGGTTAATCGGCATTAATTTTGAACGTAATTCTGAGTTTGGAGCATGCAATGAAATCGCAAAATTAATTTGTAGATCTTCTTCAGCAAACTTATAAATTTTCGGGATAATTCCACTCGTCGAAACAGTCATATGTCTCGCACCAATATGAAGTCCTTTTTCATGGTTAATGATGCGTAAGAATCCCATTAAATTATCATAGTTATCAAATGGTTCTCCAATCCCCATAACAACAAGAGAACTTACACGTTCTTCTGTTTCATCAAGCGCACGCTGAACTTCTACTACTTGCGCTACGATTTCTCCAGCTTCTAGGTTTCGCTTTAATCCACCAAGTGTCGAAGCACAGAACGTACACCCAATACGACAACCAACTTGCGTTGTTACACAAATGGAATTTCCATATTCGTGTCGCATTAATACCGTTTCAATAGAATATCCGTCATATAATTGGAATAAGAATTTAATTGTTCCATCCGAAGACGTTTGTTTTACTAACGTTTTTAAAGTAGTAATATCAAAGGAATTCGACAATTTATCACGCAATCCTTTAGAAAGGTTTGACATATCCTCATAATTTTTTACACGTTTTTTATATAACCAATCAAAAATTTGTCCAGCACGGAACTTCGGTTCTCCTTGTTCCTTTAACCAATCTTGCATTTCATGAAGTTGTAAAGAGTAAATTGATGGTTTCTTCGTTTCTAAATTTTTCTTTTGTTTTCTTACAGTCGTTTCCATGATGCTACACCTTCTTCCTTAAACAAGCAATATAAAAGCCATCCGTCGCAAAATAATGCGGTAAAATTTGCACTTGACCTTCATCAATATACGGAGTTAATTTTTCTGGCATACGCTCTTTAAGCGTAGTATCCCATTCAAATTCAGGATGTTCTTGTAAAAATTTCTCTATTACTTGTTCATTTTCTATTTTCTCAATTGTGCACGTACTATAAACAAGACGACCGCCTTGTTTTAATAATGGTGCTATTTTTTCTAGTATTGCAATTTGAATCGTCGATAATCTTTCACTATCGCCTTTATCTTTTCCTAACTTAATATCAGGTTTACGTCTAATTACACCAAATCCAGAACACGGTGCATCTACCAATATTTTATCAAACGTTTCATTTGCAAAGTGCTCTTGCACTTTTCTAGCATCTAGCGCTTTAGTTTCGACATTTTCTAGACCAAGTCGCTCTGCTTGCTGTTTAATTAAACGTACTTTGTGTGCATGTAAATCAAGGGACATGACCTTACCAGTTCCCTTTAATCGTTCCGCGATATGCGTTGTTTTTCCGCCTGGAGCAGCACAACTATCAAGAACTGCATCTCCCGTATTCGGTTCTAAAGCGCGTGCTACAAGCATAGAACTTTCATCTTGAATAGAAAGAAATCCTTTTTTAAACGCTTCTGTATGCGCTACATTTCCTCTTTCAATCTGAATAGCATCATCTGATAAGTCACCACGTTTTGCTTCTATACCTTCACTTGCTAACAACTCAATCGCTTCTTCTACAGTTACCTTATCAACATTCACACGCGCTGTTGGTACAGGGGGTAACATGTTTACTTCGCACATTTTTTCTGCAGTTTCTAAACCGTATTCTGAAGTCCACTCTTGGACAAGCCAAACTGGATGACTTGTTGTAATTGCAAGACGTTCTACTGGATCCTTGATTTCATCTACAGAAGGTACACCTTCTCTCTGAATCGAACGTAATACACCGTTCACCATACCAGCAATTCCTTTATGCCCGCGACGCTTTGCAATCTCAACCGCTTCATGAATAGCCGCTCTTTCTGGCACTCGGTCTAAATAAATCATTTGATATAAAGATAAGCGAAGCAATACTCTTACCCACGCCTCAACCTTCTTTTTTAAAAAAGGCTGTAAATAATAATCTAATGTGTCACGACGTTGAATCGTTCCATATACAATTTCAGTTAATAAACCAATATCTTTTCTATCAATTGCACTTTTTTCAATTAGATTATTTAAAAGTAAGTTGCTATATGCACCACTTTTTTCCACTTGAATTAAACCATCAAGAGCTAATTCACGAACATTTTGTCTCATGCATTTTCTCCTAACTTCGTTCCAATTTCAGGTTTTGTTCCACGTAAAAATTGTGAACAACTCATACGCTTTTTACCAGAAGGTTGCAATTCAGTAATTTTAACACCTGTTTCATTACTCGTTGCTACAACAAAACCATCTTCTTCGATTGCAACAATCGTACCTGCTTCAGCCGGTTCAGTTATAGGCACTTTTTCCCCCCACCATACTTTAACAACTTGTCCTGCTAAAGTTGTATAAGCAACTGGCCATGGATTCAATCCGCGAATGTGATTGTATACTTCTTCACCTGTTTTTGTCCAATCAATTTTCTCTTGCTCACGTTTTATATTGTACGCAAACGTTACTTCTTCTTCGTTTTGTTTAATCGGTTCTAACTTACCTTGAATTAATAAAGGCACTGTTTTAGATAGAAGGTGTGCTCCTGCTTCACTTAATTTATCAAATAATGAGCCTGTCGTTTCACGCTCTTCAATTTCAACTTCCACTTGCGTTAAGATATCACCAGCATCCAATTTTTCTACCATATACATAATTGTAATACCTGTTTTTTCTTTACCTTCCATAATTGCATAATGAATTGGTGCACCACCACGAAGTTCAGGAAGTAAAGAAGCGTGAACATTAATACACCCATACTTTGGTGCTTCTAAAATTTCATTTGGTACAATCTGCCCAAATGCAGCTGTTACAATTAAATCTGGCTCTAATGCCAATACTTTTTCATATTCATCTTTTTCACGAATTTTTAACGGCTGTAACACAGGGATACCATGTTTTTCCGCTTCAACTTTAACAGGTGTAGGTGTTAATACTTTTTTTCTACCTACTGGACGATCAGGTTGCGTCACAACACCTACTACCTCATAGCCATCTTCAATAAGACGACGAAGCACCGGCACTGAAAAGTCCGGTGTTCCCATAAACACTACTTTTATCATTTAAAAACCGCTCCTTTTAACACCTATTCTAGTTCGTTTTCTTCATAATATCTTGTCACTTTCGATGTAAATAAAACACCGTGTAAATGATCAATTTCATGTTGAATTGCACGCGCTAAAAATCCTTCCGCTTCTAATAAGAATACTTTCCCACGGCGATTTTGCGCTCTTACTTTAATATAATCGGCACGTTCTACTTCACCATAAAGTCCCGGGAAGCTTAAACAGCCTTCGGGACCTACTTGTTCACCACGTTTTTCTAATATTGATGGATTGATTAACTCGATTTTCCCAGTATCATCATCGACATCAACAACCGCTACTTGCAAGCTTACACCTACTTGAGGCGCAGCTAAACCGACTCCGTCCGCAATTAACATTGTTTCATGCATATCTTTCAACAATTTCACTAACTTTTTATCAAAGTTAATTACTCTTTCGCATGGTGTTTCTAACACTTCATTTGGATGCTTTATTATTTCTAAAACTGCCATATTTCCCTCCGCTACATTAACATTGTTGGATTAAAATCAATTGAGATTTGTAGCTCTTTTTGCATTTCTGCTTGATAATGTTCATTTACCATTTTGAGCACGTTCTTTAAGTTTGGTTCCCGTTTGTATTTTATCATGCATTGATAACGATATCTATCTTTTATCCTTGGAATCGCTGAAGCAACTGGTCCTAGCACCATTGTTTGCTGTGAGCAATGCGTTCGTAAATACGAGGCAATTTTTTCCGTCACTTGTACCGCTTTTAATAATTCTGGATGAGATACAGTTACGAGTACAACATAGTAATATGGGGGATATTGTCTTGTTCGTCTCATTTGCATTTCTTGGTCAAAAAACACATCATATTGTTGGTTCTTCGCTAACTCTATACTGTAATGTTCTGGCGTATACGTTTGAATCACAACTTCCCCTGGCAATTCATGTCTACCCGCTCGTCCACTTACTTGCGTCAATAACTGATATGTCTTTTCACTCGCCCGAAAATCAGGTAAGTGAAGCATCGTATCTGCAGTTAAAACCCCAACGAGCGTTACTTTCGGAAAATCTAATCCTTTAGCAATCATTTGTGTTCCAAGTAATATATCTGCTTTTTCTTCCCCAAACGCCTTTAATAATTTTTCATGCATTCCTTTTCGACTTGTCGTATCTACATCCATTCGAATGACTCGCGCCTCTGGAAATAGTTTTGTAATTTCTTCTTCTACCTTTTGTGTACCTGTACCAAAGAAACGAATGTATGTACTTTGACAAGCTGGACACTCAGTTGGCATATTCTCTTCGTAACTACAATAATGACATTTTAAACGATGATTCATTTTATGATATGTCAATGAAATATCACAATGCGGACATTGGACAACATACCCACAATCACGGCACATAACAAATGTAGAATGACCTCTTCTATTTAAAAAGAGTACCATTTGTTCTTTCTTTTCTAATCGATCTGCTATTTTTTCATGCAGCGCCTTAGAAAACATTGATCGATTCCCGTCACGAAGTTCTTCTCGCATGTCAACAATCTCTACCGTTGGTAAAGCTTGTTCATTCATACGTTTTTCCATTGTTAATAGTTCATAAACACCTTTTTTCGCCCTTGCAAACGATTCAAGTGTTGGTGTCGCACTACCAAGAACGATAGGACATTTATGATATTGTCCTCTCCAGACAGCTACATCTCTTGCATGATACCTCGGATTATCTTCTTGTTTGTAACTTGATTCATGCTCTTCGTCAATAATAATAATCCCTAAATTCTCAAAAGGCGCAAAAACAGCTGAACGCGCACCAACTACAACTTTCACTTCTTTTCTTAAAATCTTACGCCACTCGTCATACTTTTCTCCAACAGACAACGCACTATGAAGAACTGCAACTTGCGAGCCAAACCTACCTTTAAAACGATCCACCATTTGGGGCGTTAGTGCAATTTCAGGAACAAGAACGATAGCTTCTTTTCCTTTCTTGAGCACTGCTGCTATAGATTGTAAATATACTTCTGTCTTTCCACTTCCTGTAACACCATATAGCAAAAATGGATTATAAGTTTCATTTGTAATTGATGATAAAATCGGTGTAATAACTTGTTTTTGTTCCTCCGTAAGTGGAAATGGTTTTGTTTGTTCAAAATCATCATCGTCATACGGATTTCGGTATACTTCCACATACTTTTCTGAAATGAATCCCTTTTTAACAAGTGCTTTTATTGGAGCATCTGTTATTTGTAACTCTTCTGTAATTACTTTCAACGGTGTACTTTTATAATTTTCCACAAAATAATAAAGTACATCTTGTTGTTTTTTACTTTTCAGTTCAAATGCCGCTAATTCCAATTTATCTTCTGGCAACTCCGGCTGAACCACTCTTTGCTTCTTCTTTTGTACTTTATCTTTCACTTGATAAACGACTTCAACCGTACCATTTTTAATTTCTTGTTGAATAGTTCGGTAT
This sequence comes from Bacillus sp. LH1, assembly GCF_057924895.1. Lineage (NCBI taxonomy): Bacteria > Bacillati > Bacillota > Bacilli > Caryophanales > Bacillaceae > Bacillus > Bacillus sp. LH1. The sequence goes on from NZ_CM175007.1 coordinate 3,786,010, forward strand.
AAATGTGGCTGTTGCTCGATTACTTCAAAATCAATTGCTTCTTTATCCTGAAATAAATATAGTATTTCAGGTGCTATTTCTTCCTGTTTACAAAGTTGTAGACGTTTTTTATACGTTGCTTTTATCGCAGTTGGAAGCATCACTTGAAAAGCTGAAATCATGTAGCATAACGTTTCACTTGTAAGCCAATATCCAAGCTTTAATAATTCATCATTTAAAACCGGTGTTACATCTAATATTTCATGGATTGTCTTTAACTTCTTACTTTCTACATCCACCGAATCTTTAATCCCAATAATAAAACCTTGCAATTTTCTTGGCCCAAACGGAACTACCACACGCATTCCTGTCTGTACAATATCTTCCCATTTTTTAGGAATAATGTAATCAAATGGTCGATCTGTCTGACGGGCAGGTACATCAACAATTACACTTGCAAATTTCATAAACGATCATCTTCTAACATCATTTCAATTTGCTTCAATATTTCACGAGCTACCTCTTTTTTCATTAAAAGTGGCAACTCAATAACTTTTCCATCTTTTCTATACATTGTTACAATATTCGTATCCGTGCCAAATCCAGCTCCTTGCGCTTTTACGTCATTCGCGACAATCATATCTGCATTTTTCTCACGTAGTTTTTTCGTTGCATATTCCTCTACATTTGTCGTTTCAGCAGCAAAACCGATAAGTAACTGTTTATCCTTTTTCTGACCTAATGTTTTTAAAATATCCACCGTTCTTTCAAGTTCAATGACAGCATCACCATTTTGCTTTTTCATTTTATTCTCATGCACATATTTCGGACGATAATCTGCAACTGCTGCTGTTTTAATGACAACGTCTACGTTTTGATAATGTTGAAGAACTGCTTCTAACATATCTTGTGCAGATTCCACTTGCACTGTCGTTACATGTAACGGTGGATTTAATGCTGTCGGTCCTGAAACGAGTATAACATCAGCGCCTAAATTCGCTGCCACTTCCGCAATCGCATACCCCATTTTCCCAGAAGAAAAATTCGTCATAAAACGAACTGGATCAACCTTTTCACGTGTTGGGCCAGCAGTTATTAATATTCTTTTTCCCTGCAATGGTTTGTGTTCTGAGAAAGCTTCCTCTAACCGTGCAATAATTGCTTCAGGTTCTTCTAGTCGTCCCTTCGCTACATATCCACATGCTAAAAAGCCTTCCCCAGGCTCAATAAATGTATATCCTAGCGTTTTCAATGTCATCATATTTTTTTGAACTATTTTATTTTCATACATATGCACATTCATAGCAGGCGCAATCCATACCGGAGCTGTAGTAGCTAACAAAGTAGTTGTAATCATATCATCTGCAATACCACCAGCTAACTTTCCAATACAATTGGCAGTAGCAGGTGCGACAAGTATAACATCCGCCCAATCTGCTAAATCAATATGAGCAATAACAGCTGAGTCTTTCTCATCGAATGTATCCGTATATACATCATGGCGAGAAAGCGCTTGGAATGTAAGAGGCGTAACAAACTTCATTGCCGACTCACTCATCATTACTTTGACAATCGCGCCAGATTGTGTCAATTTACTCGTTAACGCAGCTGCTTTAAAAACCGCAATGCCTCCTGTTACACATAAAAGTATCTTTTTCCCTTTTAGCATATGACTCGTCCTCTTTCTTTTTCAAACTTATAATACTGAAATAGAATTCTCAGCTCGTCAGTACCGATATTTCATTCCTTTCGTAAAAAAATAACAACCTACTTGTAAATAGGTTGTTACCGTTACATAGAAAATTATAAAGTCTATGTTTTATTTTGTCGAAGGCAAAGGCTTATTCAGCTACTTTATCTTCACTTGGTACGTAGCTTAATGCTTCTGCATCGATTTCTTCTAATGCTTTACCTACACATTTATGAGAAACAGGTTTTTCTACAACACAGTTATTAGCAAGTTGCATTTCACGTGCGCGTTTTGCAGCCACTGTTACTAAAGTGTACTTAGAATCGATTTTTTGTAGTAATGAGTCAATTGATGGATTTAACATAATTATAGACCCTCCGTCATTTCTTTATAATATTTTGCTACCCTTTCGCGGCGGCAATGTTCGCCAACCACAATTGCTTTAATTCTATCACAAGCTAATTCAACTTGATCGTTTTCTACTACATAGTCGTAAGCGTCCATCATCTCGATTTCTTCTTTCGCTACAGTTAAACGATTTTCAATAACATCTTCAGTCTCTGTACCACGTCCGACAATACGGCTCTTTAGTTCAGATAAACTTGGAGGTGCTAAGAAAATAAATACACCTTCTGGGAAAGCTTTCTTAACTTGAATTGCTCCTTGCACTTCAATTTCTAAGAATACATCTTTTCCTTCTTGTAATGTTTTTTCAACATAGTCAATCGGTGTTCCGTAATAATTACCTACGAACTCAGCCCACTCAAGTAATTTTTCATTACGAATCATTTCCTCGAATTCTTCTCTTTCTTTAAAGAAATAATCCACACCATCTACTTCACCTTCACGCGGCTTACGTGTCGTTACTGAAATAGAGTACTGAAAACGTGTATCCTCATGGCTAAACAGCTCTTTACGAACCGTCCCTTTTCCAACCCCAGAAGGCCCCGAAAGAACGATGAGCAATCCTCTTCTACTTCTCATAAATATGTAAAACCTACCCTTCCTCACTTAAATCTTCTTTATTATTCAAACGATGTGCAATCGTCTCTGGTTGAATTGGACTTAATACAACATGCCCATCATCCATAACAATAACCGCCCTTGTTTTTCTCCCATACGTAGCATCAAGCAAAGCATTATGTTCGCGTGCTTCTTGTACTGTTCGTTTAATAGGAGCTGACTCCGGACTTACAATAGCAATAATTCGATGAGCAGATACAATATTTCCGTATCCAATATTTAAAAACCGCATGGCCATAGTTTGCGCCTCCTAGTAAGTCTATCCGATTTCTCCACCACGTATAACTTTATATATTTTTTGAAAGCTACTCAATATTTTGTACTTGTTCACGAATTTTTTCAAGGTTATTTTTCATTTCTACAACATATTTTGAAATTGTTAAGTCATTTGCCTTAGAACCAATCGTATTAATTTCTCTATGCATCTCTTGCACGATGAAATCCATTTTCCTTCCAACAGGCTCTTCAATCTGCAATGTTTCACGAAATTGCTCTAAATGACTTTGCAAACGAACTAACTCTTCATGAATATCACAACGCTCTGCAAAGATTGCGACTTCTGTTAGCAATCTTTGTTCATCTAGATCTTGATTATGTAATTCTTTTAAGCGATTTTCTAATCGTTCACGATATTTTTGTGTAACAATTGGTGCATGTGGAATAATCGCATTTACACAATTGCTAATCTCTTGTAAACGATACGCTATATCTTTATGTAATCGTTCTCCTTCGCCATCTCTCATCGTTTTCAACATATGAGCAGCTTGACGAACAGCCTCATATAAACTGTTCTCAAAATGTTCATTTACATTTTCTATTTCTTCAATTGCTGTTACTTCTGGCATTGCCATTAATTGCTGAAGTGTAATAGAATCTTGTAATTGAAATTTCCCTTTTATATCTTCCATCATCGATTGGTACTGCTCAAGAAGTGACCAATTCACACTTAATTTTCTTTCAACAAGTCCTTCACCTGCTATACTAATAGACACTTCGATGCGCCCACGTCGAACTTGCTGTGCAATTATTTTACGAATTTTGTCCTCAAATACCATCATTTGCTTAGGAAGTCGAATACTCATCTCTAAAAAACGGTGGTTCACCGATTTCATTTCTACTGTAATTTGAAAAGTATCACTTTCTACTTTCGATCTTCCAAACCCTGTCATACTAGAAATCATTTTTATCACATCCAAGCCATAAAATAACTCAATGAAAAAGGTAATAGAGACAAGGCTCTACTACCTTCTGTAAATTATATCACATTTTCATAACATTGACTATTTCAAGTTTAATCCCTTCTTATATAACATCGGCTTTTTCTTCTTAGCCTTTTTCCCTGTTAATAAAGAACCTACTAGTAAGAAAGTCGGAATTGATGACAAACCTCCAATTAATAACCAATCTCTTGCTTGTATCGGCATTGTGCTAAAGATCGGTTGTAACGGTGGATAATATATAACCACTAGCATAAGTAGTAACGAAATAATAACCGCCCCTACTAAATACACGTTCCCAAATGGATTACGGTGAAAGACAGAATGCTCACTACGACAATCAAATACATGAATAAGCTGTGCAAGTACCAACGTCGCGAACGCTACAGTTTGTGCATATTTCAGTTCATTTGGATGTTGGTTATACGCAATAATAAACGCCACTAACGTCACTGCTCCAATTAAAAACCCTCGACTTATTATTTTCCACGCAAGCCCTCTAGCGAATACCCCTTCTTTCGGGTGACGCGGTGTTCTCTTCATCACATCTCCTTCAGCCTTATCCAAACCTAATGCCATCGCTGGTAAACCATCAGTAACTAAGTTCACCCATAAAATTTGAATAGGAACCATCGGCAGTGGTAATGCAAGTAACATCGCAAATAACATAACTAAAATTTCTCCAACATTTGACGCCAATAAGTAGCGAATGAACTTACGTATGTTCTCGTATATATTTCTTCCTTCTTTAATCGCTGACTTAATTGTAGCAAAATTATCATCTAGTAAAACAAGTGAAGAGGCTTCTTTTGCAACATCTGTCCCTGTAATCCCCATCGCTATCCCAATATCCGCTGTTTTTATAGCTGGAGCATCGTTCACTCCATCACCTGTCATCGCTACTATATGTCCTTGATTTTGCAATGCTTTAACAATTTTTAATTTATGCTCAGGTGATACACGAGCGAATACATACGTATCTTCTACAACATTTTCTAATTCCTCCACATCCATATTCGCGAGTTCTACTCCTTCAACAACGCGTCCATCTGGTGGTAAAACTCCTAATTGTTCAGCAATCGCCATTGCTGTCACTTTATGATCACCTGTAATCATTACTGTTCGAATACCAGCTTCTTTACACTCTTTTACCGCCTGCGCGACTTCTGGCCTTGGCGGGTCAATCATACCTTGTATCCCAACCAACATAAAATCTTTTTCAACGTCTCTTTCATGTTCAATAGAATCCGTGACTTTTAAAGGTTTAAACGCAACTGCAATTGTTCGAAGCGCTTGACTACCTAAGCTATGAATAGCCGCCTGTACTTCTTTTCTATATAGCTCACTTAACGGCTGCTGCTTATCCCCCCATAAGATTGTTTGACTCATTTGCAAAAGAACATCCGGTGCTCCTTTCGTAACAATAAACTTTTTCCCCTCTCGATCTCGTACAATAACACTCATCATTTTTCGAGTTGAATCAAATGGAAATTCACGAATAATTTCAAATTTCCCTTTCAATGCCTCACGTGTTATCCCAGCTTTCATTGCTGCAGCTACAAGCGCTCCCTCTGTTGGATCCCCATCTAATACGTACGCCTTTTTCTTTTGAATAATATTTGCATTGTTACATAGTGAACCAAATGTAAGTAGCTGATAAAGTGATTTTGTCTTAGCTGGATTCACTTCTTTTTCACCTTTCATAAAAGAGCCATTAGGTTCATATCCTTGCCCTGTCACTTTCCACAATTCTCCGCCTGACCACATATGTGTTACCATCATTTTGTTTTGTGTCATTGTTCCCGTTTTATCAGAGCATATAACAGAAGCGCAGCCTAACGTTTCTACGGCCGGTAACTTCCTTACAATTGCTCTCTTTTTTATCATACGCTGTACACCAAGTGATAAAGCTACTGTAACAATTGCTGGCAATCCTTCTGGAATAGCCGCAACAGCTAGCGATACGCCAGCTAAAAACATATGATATACTTCATTCCCTTGATACACACCAGCCAATACAACGAGCGCTGTCAAAATAAGAGCTACAATAATTAATATTTTCCCGAGCTGTTCTAACCTTCTTTGCAGTGGCGTTTCCATTTGCTCTGCATTTTGCAACATATTTGCAATTTGCCCCATCGCTGTATTCATACCAGTTGCTACAACGACTCCTGTACCAGATCCTCGCGTAATCATTGTCCCCATAAAAGCCATATTTTTTTGATCCCCAATTGCAACATCTTGCCCTTGCAGTGCTTCTACCTTCTTTTGTACAGGTACGGACTCCCCTGTCAAAGCAGACTCTTCAATATATAAACTTGATGCCTCAACAAGACGCACATCAGCCCCAATACGATCACCACTGGAAAACTTAATAATATCACCTAAAACAAGTGCTTTAGATGGTGCTTTTACCCACTTTCCATTCCGCATTACAGTAACTTGCGGGGCAGCTAGTTCCTTTAAAGCTTCCAATGATTTTTCAGCTTTTCTTTCTTGAAAAAAGCCGAGAATACCATTGATAATAACAATGGCAACAATAGCAATAGAATCAATGTATTCACCTAAAAACGCAGAAACAATTGTTGCTCCAAACAAAACGAGTACCATGAAATCTTTAAACTGTGCTAAAAATACCATTAGTGCAGAAGGCCTTTTTGCTTCTTCTAATTCATTAGTACCAAATTTCTTTACTCGCCCTTCTGCTTCTTTCTCTGTAAGTCCAACCTTTACATTCGTATTCGTTCTTTCTTCCACTTCATGTGCTCGCATTCCATACCAGTTCATCCTGCTATCGACCTCCTGATTCCAGACATACTCTATTGAAAGCTTATTCAGCCTCGTCCAAAAAAATGCTATAATTAACATTTAGTTAGAAAGGAGTGTTCATTTATGGCATTCGATGGATTATTTACAAGAGCGATTACACATGAAATTGAAAATTCTCTTTACACAGGAAGAATTTCCAAAATATATCAACCTTCAAAATACGAGATTTTATTACATATTCGAGCGAATGGAAAGAACCAAAAACTAATTCTTTCATCTCATCCTACATATGCGCGTATGCACTTAACGAATCAAAACTACGATTCGCCAGCAATACCGCCGATGTTCTGTATGCTTCTTCGCAAACATTTAGAAGGTGGATTTATTGAAAAAATTGAACAAATCGACTTAGAACGCATTATTCAAATTACAGTTCGCAGTCGTAATGAAATCGGAGACGAATCATTAAAAACATTAGTAATTGAAATAATGGGACGACATAGTAACATTATCTTATTAGATACGAAAACAAACGTGATTTTAGATAGCTTAAAACACGTTTCATTAGCCGTAAACCGTCACCGAACTGTATATGCTGGTGCTGAGTACGTCGCGCCACCAGCCCAACATAAAATCAATCCTCTGCAAATTGAAACCGCAGATGATTTTATTAGACCGCTAGACTTTCTATCTGGAAATATGGATAAACAACTCGTTGGTGCTTTCATGGGAATATCCCCATTATTTGCAAAAGAAGTAGTAAAGAAAGCCGGTATGGTAAACGAGAAAGCATTATCAGAAGCATTTTTCTCTATACAAACACCATTACTATCTCATGCATATACACCTACAATGATTACTGCAAATGGAAAAGAATTCTTTTATCTTTTCCCTCTTACACACTTGCAAGGAGAAGAAAAAACATTCTCATCAGTGAGCGAATTGTTAGATCGTTTCTTCTTTGGCAAAGCAGAACGTGATCGTGTAAAACAACAAGCTCATGATTTAGAACGCTTTATGCAAAACGAAAAAAATAAAAACGAGAAAAAACTCATTAAACTCGAAAAAACACTGCAAGATGCTGGAAAAGCAGATAAATATCAACTATTTGGAGAGCTACTTACAGCCAATATGTACGCTTTAAAAAAGGGCGATAAAGATATTGAGGTCGTTAATTATTACGATGAGGATGGTGGAACTGTAAAAATCACATTAGATCCTTTAAAAACACCATCTGAAAATGCACAACGCTATTTCCAAAAGTATCAAAAAGCAAAAAATTCGGTTGCTGTTGTAGAAGAACAAATCGAAAAAACAAATGAAGAAATTCTTTATTTTGATAGCTTACTTCAACAAATGGAAGCTGCTTCTTCAAAAGATATTGAAGAAATTCGTGAGGAATTAGCTGAAGAAGGTTATGTGCGCAATCGCAAAACGAAAAACGCAAAGAAAAAGCCTACTAAACCAGTATTAGATAAATATGTAGCAAGTGATGGCACAGAGATTTTCGTTGGTAAAAACAATAAACAAAATGATTATTTAACAACGAAGTTTGCCCGCCGTGATGAAATTTGGTTACATACGAAAGACATACCTGGCTCTCACGTTGTCATTCGTTCTTTAGAGCCTGCTGAAGAAACTTTACTAGAAGCTGCCAAAATTGCTGCCTATTACAGTAAAGCGAAAGAGTCTAGCTCTGTACCTGTTGATTTCACCAAAATACGCCATGTCAAAAAACCGAGTGGTGCAAAACTTGGTTTTGTTACGTACGACAATCAGCAAACCGTATATGTAACACCAGATGCTGATATTGTAATGAAATTAAAAGCATAAATAAAAAAATGCGTTGCTTGTATGCAGCGCATTTTTTATATGTTTTCAATTTCGTTGCTATATCCATTCAATATTGTCAAAAAAATTGACAGTATCATTTCACATTTGTATAAAATTTTTTACAGCATGTAAATAAAGTACAAGTGTAACTCCAATCATTTTTCCCCATCCCCCTGCTATTCATTGAAGCAATCTAGATTTTATGAACAAACCGTCTCCCACAAATTACGGGCTATTTTTTTATCTCCCCTAAAATATATGTTGTCCCTACTATCCTTTCTTCAAATATACATTTTGGCACGCTATTTGCTTTATTCAATACTATGAATAGGAGGAATTAACATGACTTTAAAAATTAATAAAATCCAAAATCAACTACAAAACTATGAAATTGAGGGGTTACTTATTACAAAAAAAGAAAACCGCCAATATGCAACAGGCTTTACAGGTAGTGCTGGCGTCGTCTTACTCTCTGCCGATCAAGCTGTTTTCATCACTGATTTCCGCTATGTAGATCAAGCGAAATCACAAATAAAAGATGCTGAAATTATTATGCATAAAGGAAATTTAGAAAAAGAAATTGCACATCAAGTATCGAAATTAAACATTCAAAAACTTGGAATTGAAGAAAACAACATGACATTGCAACAATATAAAAACTTGCAAAAATACGTACAGGCGGAAATGATTCAAGTGTGCGAAATTATCGAAAATATTCGTATCATTAAAGACACGCCTGAAATAGAAACAATGAAAATTGCAGCTAATATCGCGGACGAAGCATTTCATCACATTCTTACGTTTCTAAAACCAGGAATAAGTGAAAATGCTGTACGAGATGAATTAGAATTTTTCATGCGAAAAAAAGGTGCTACATCTTCATCATTTCAAATTATTGTAGCTTCTGGTGTTCGTTCTTCTCTTCCACATGGAGTTGCATCAAATAAAATAATTGAACGAGGCGACATCGTTACATTAGACTTTGGTGCACTTTACGACGGATATTGTTCCGATATAACACGTACCGTAGCAATAGGGGAACCATCGGAAGAATTCAAAAAAATATACAATGTTGTACGAGAAGCGTTAAAACGTGGGACTGAAGCGATTAAGCCTGGAGAAACTGCGAAAAGTATCGATGATGTAACAAGAAACTACATTACAGATTGTGGATATGGTCAATATTTTGGTCATTCTACTGGTCATGGTCTTGGCTTAGAAATACATGAACCTCTTCGCTTATCCCAAGAAAGTAAAGCTACATTAAAAGAAGGTATGGTTGTTACAGTTGAACCGGGCATTTACATACCGAACTGGGGCGGTTGTAGAATTGAAGATGATATCGTCATTACAAAAGACGGATATGAAGTTATTACAAAATCAAATAGAGAACTAATTGTAATCCCTTGTTAAAATCATGGCCTTTTTAAAAGGAGTTTTTTTCTACACATAGAATTCCTTCTCTGGAGTGTTCATTTAAAGAGGGGGAATTTAAATTGAATTTTGTAATTGATAAAATAGATGGTTTACAAGTTGAGTTTTCAAAACTTGTTTCCATGATGAATTACGCTCGTTATACAACAATGCAAGCAGTGGAAAGTTTAACAATTGAAGAACTTGATTATTTATATGATAAAGAAGCCAATTCAATTGGCATGCTGTTATATCACATGGCTGCTATTGAATTTTACTACCAAATCCATACCTTTGAGGATCGTGAACCGACGGAAGCTGAATTAGAACATTGGTTGCCAGCTATTGAGTTAGGGAATCTTGGACGAGAAAAAATAAAAGGAAACTCTTTAGAATTTTACATTAATACATTACAAGAAGTACGCTCTAAAACAATTGAAACATTTCAATCTTTACCTGATGAATGGCTATTTAAAACGACAGACTTTTGGTATGACAAACCAGCTAACAACTACTTTAAATGGTTTCACGTATTTGAAGATGAAATCAATCATCGCGGACAAATTCGCTTAATTAGGAAGATGCAAAAAGCTCATGCAGTAAAATAAGAAAGTGCCACCAGATAAGGTGGCACTTTCTTTTATTCATTTTTTAGGATTAACTGTATTGTAACATCCATTTATCGTTCTCATCATTACAGTACATGAAATTTTACTTTTTTCTTTTTCCTATACTCACATACTTTCCCTACTTTCATACAATAAACTACACGATTGCCTAAGGATGTGAATGTTATGGGAGTTGAATTAACGCTATTACACGCTCTCTATGTTATTTGTTTACTCACTATTATTACCTTTTTTATTCTCCGGAAAGATACTACAATTATTTGTATCGTTTTTATCTTTTTATTAGCATTAACTGCTACAAGTTCTATCCCTCTTGCCGTTAGCGGCATTTTTCAAAGTTTTATTTACGCCATTACTGAGCTATTACCAACTATATTAATCATTTCTATTATTGTATCCATGAGCAATTTACTCGTTCATACCGGTATAAATGATACAATGATTTCACCATTTACAAAGATGATCCGTACCCCTACCCTCGCCTACTGGATTATTGGCCTTTTGATGATGACAATTTCTTTCTTCTTTTGGCCTTCTCCCGCTGTCGCCTTAATGGGAGCTATTTTATTACCGGTTGCTGTACGCGTCGGTCTCCCCCCAATTGGAGTAGCAATTGCTATGAACTTATTCGGTCATGGGATTGCTTTATCCGGCGACTTCGTTATACAAGGCGCACCAAAATTAACCGCAGACGCTGCTGGTCTCCCTGTTTCCAGCGTCGTATCTGCAAGTGTTCCACTCGTTATCGTTATGGGCGTTGTGACAACTTCCGTCGCTTTTTTCTTCTTACGAAAAGAGTTTCATACAGGCTTAGCTATACAAGAATCTATTCTATCAACTGAGTCTTCTAAAACGCTCACTTCATTATCTCCTCGCACAAAGAAATGGCTCGCTATTTGTATCCCTATCGCATATATCATTGATATCCTTTGCATGATTCAATTTAAACTACAAGGAAGCGACGCAACTGCACTTATCGGCGGAACGACTGTTATTATGATTATCATCATTTCTCTCATCGCCTACAAAGGTAATGGACTAAATAAAACAACCGATTATTTCATAGAAGGGCTCCAATTTGGCTTTAAAATTTTCGGACCAGTTATTCCTATCGCTGCACTCTTTTATTTAGGAGATAGCGGCTTTGTGAAAATTATCGGAGACTATTTACCGAAAGGTTCACACGGAATCATTAACGACTTAGGCATCGCTTTATCTCAAACTGTTCCTTTAAATCAATATGTATCGGCAGGGACATTAACCATCGTGGGTGTCATTACCGGCTTAGATGGATCAGGTTTTTCAGGTATATCACTTGCTGGTTCCATTGCCAATCTTTTTGGAACAGCACTTGGCCATGGAACAGCTACATTAACAGCACTCGGGCAAATTGCAGCTATATGGACCGGGGGCGGGACGTTAATTCCTTGGGCACTTATTCCTGCTGCTGCGATTTGTAAAGTCGATCCATTTGAACTTGCACGCCGAAACTTTTTACCGGTTGTTATCGGTTTAATTGTCACCACGATCGTTGCGATGTTTATCCTATAACGTAAGCAAGTGTTCTCTTGCTTACGTTTTTTGCTTGTAAAATTCATCATGAATTATCAGTTTTCAAGAGGGATTCGTTATTACTCAGCGAAATTATATTAGGAGAGTAATTATTTCAAAACGTTTACGAGAAACAGATTACTGCAATTAGAAAAGGGGACATACCTATGAATGAATTGATTTTCGTCTTATTAATTTGTCCATTATTTATCTTTATCGTATCTGTTATTGGAACACGCAAAACGAAAACGTATTACGTAATGCCGATTGTAACGTTTGCTAGTTTTTTAATAATAGGTGTTATCGCCTTTACTCCAAAATTTTTCTTTTGGGTCGGCATGTATAGCATTTTCTCATTTATTGTTTCTTATGTGACTCTATTGTTTGTAAAAGGATATAAGCTTGCAGAAAGCACTAAGTAGTTAAGGAGATTGTAATATGATTTTCTTTGATATTGATGGAACTTTACTTGATTATGAGGCTGCTGAAAGAAATGGTATTATAGATTTTTTTCAAATATATATTTACTTCTAGTGAACTTGGTATATCGAAACCAGATCCTGAAATTTTTCACAGAACCGTATTACAATCGAACCTTGAAATGAAAGATTGCTATTATATTGGCGATCGATTAGAGACTGATGCGATTAGTAGTACAGCAGCTGGGATGCAAGGGATATGGTTGAATCGGGATAACTCACAACTCAAGTACGATATTCCTACTATCTGTTCGTTACATGAAATTATAACAATGATATAAAAAAACGACCGCGTTCCCCCGCGGTCGTCTTTTTTCGTGTTACGCTGTGATCCAAGCTTCGTTAGCTGGATTTTTACGCCACTCTTGTAATTTTTTCGTTTCAGCTTGTCCAATCATACCTTTTTCTGCTGCAACTTCAGTTAATGCACTGTAATCACTTAAAGAATATGATGCTACGTTAGCTGCTTCTAGTTTTTCTTTTCCTGCTTCTAATTCATATGTGAAGATTGATACGATTCCTAATACTTCACATCCAGCTTCGCGAAGTGCTTCTACACATGTAATTGCACTACCGCCAGTTGAAATTAAGTCTTCTACTACTACGACTTTTTGACCTTTTTCAGCTTTTCCTTCGATTTGGTTCCCTTTACCGTGACCTTTTGCTTTACTACGTACGTAGCACATTGGTAAATCCATACGATCGCTTACCCATGCAGCGTGCGCAATACCAGCAGTTGCTGTTCCTGCAATAATTTCTACAGTTGGGAAGTGCTCTTTAATTAACTTTTCTAATCCAGCTGCAATCGCTTGACGTACTTTTGGATAAGATAAAGTTAAACGGTTATCACAATAAATTGGTGATTTCATACCTGAAGACCAAGTGAATGGATCATTCGGTTGTAAAAATACTGCTCCAATTTCTAATAAATGCGATGCGATTTCTTTTTTCATACTGTTACACCTTCCCACTGTTGTTTTACTGTTTTATACGCTTCAAGCGGATTTTCTACTTTTGTAATACTACGTCCAACTACGATGTAGCTTGAGCCAAGTTCCCTCGCACGTTTCGGTGTTGCTACGCGCACTTGGTCATTTACATCATCGCTTGCAAGACGAATCCCCGGTGTTACTGTTACAAATTCATTTCCGCATACTTCACGTAATTTTGGAACTTCAAGTGTTGAACAAACAACGCCATCAAGTCCACTTTCTTTCGTTAATTTTGCATAATGAGCAACCGCTTCTTCTAACGTTTTCTCAATGCCGATCTCTTTTTTCATCATAGCTTCCGAAGTGCTTGTTAGTTGTGTAACTGCAATACAAATCGGTCTCTCTTTTCCTTCTTGCTTACCTTCCTCTAATCCCTCAATCGCAGCTTTCATCATGCTGCTTCCCCCAGCAGCATGAACATTTACCATATCAACATCTAGACTAGCTAGGCTACGCATAGCGCTTTTTACTGTATTCGGAATATCATGAAGTTTTAAATCTAAGAAGATCTTATGTCCCTTTTCTTTTAAGTACGTAATAATCGCAGGGCCTTCTTTGTAAAATAACTCCATACCTACTTTGACAAATAACTCTTCCCCTTCAAAGTGGTGTAAGAATTGTTCTACTTCTTGTTTCCCTGGAAAATCTAGTGCAACGATTAACGACTGTGACATGTTTGCTTCCAGCTCCTTCCTTGACATTCCGAAATGTGATCAAATCCTAATTCATCTAATAATGCTGGTAACTCTTCAATAATTGTCGGACATACGAATGGATCGATAAAGTTCGCTGTACCTACTGCAACTGCGCTTGCGCCAGCATAGAAGAATTCAATTACATCTTCAGCTGTTTCAATACCACCCATTCCGATAATTGGAATGTTAACCGCTTGGCTTACTTCATGTACCATGCGAATTGCTACTGGCTTAATCGCAGGACCTGATAATCCGCCTGTACGGTTTGCTAAAATTGGTTTAGCTGTTTTTAAATCTAGACGCATACCAAGCAATGTATTAATCATCGTTAAACCATCTGCACCTGCATTTTCAATCGCTTTTGCAATTTCTACTATGTTTGCCACGTTCGGTGACAATTTCACGTATACAGGTACTTCAGAAACCTCTTTTACTCGCTTCGTTAAATCAGCAGCAATTTCAGGATTTGTACCAAAGGCGATACCACCTGTTTTTACGTTCGGACAAGAAATGTTTAATTCTAGTGCATGGACATTAGGCGCTTTAGAAATTTCCTTCGCAACCGCTACGTAATCCTCAGCTTGTGAGCCTGCAACGTTTGCAATAATTGGAAGGTCAAATTGTTCTAACCATGGTAATTCCGAATTCATTACTTTGTCTAATCCCGGGTTTTGAAGTCCGATTGCATTTAGCATGCCCCCTGGTGTTTCAGCAACACGAGGCGTTGGATTTCCATAACGTGGTTGTTCTGTCGTCGCTTTAATCATGATTGATCCTAGTACACTTAAATCGTAAAACTGTGCATATTCACGACCAAACCCAAAGCATCCAGATGCCGGTATAATTGGATTTTTTAATGATAATCCTGGTAATTCAACTTGCAATCTGTTCATAGTACAACCTCCCCGATTGGAAATACTGGTCCGTCGCTACACACCTTCTTGTAAGAATGTCCACTTGGATCTTCTTGTAAGTGGCATACACATGCGAAACAAGCTCCAATACCACAGCCCATACGTTCTTCTAATGAAATATAGGCTTTTTTCTCTTTGTAACGTCCTTCTAATGCACGAAGCATCGCTAGCGGACCACATGAATAAAGAATATCAAAGTCAATTCCGTAATTATCAATTACATCTGTGACAAATCCTTTTGTACCGTGTGTACCGTCTACTGTCGCAACGTACGTATCACCAAGTTCTGCAAATTTTTCTTCATAGAAAACTACATCTTTCGTTTGAAAGCCTAAGATGTGAATAACACGTACACCTTTTGCAACGAGGCGCTGTGATAATTCATAAAGTGGTGGTACACCAATTCCCCCACCTACTAGTAAAGCTGTTTGACCAGCTTCTGCTTCTTCTACAGGAAAACCGTGTCCTAATGGTCCTAGTACATCTACCATTTCACCTTGTTTTCTAGTTGCTAATGTTTTTGTCCCTTGTCCTTCGGCACGATATAGCATTGTAAATTCGTTCTTCTCTTGATCTACATTACAAATACTAATTGGGCGGCGCAGAAGGGGCGCAATGCCCTCTGCTACCTTAATGTGTACAAACTGCCCTGGTTCGTTCATTTGCTGTACTAACGTTCCTTGAAGCACTAATTCGTAAATATTTTTTGCGATTTCTTTTTGGTTAACGACGATCATATTTTGCTTTTGCATCATGCATGTACCACCTCGTGACGCTTTGTTTGCGTAATTTCTTTCATTGAATGAGCTGAGAATGTCATAGATTCTAATACTCGTAAGATTGCTCTTGTTGTATCAAGTGATGTTAAGCAAGCCACACCATTTTCTACTGATTCACGGCGAATGCGGAAACCATCACGCGCTGGTTGTTTACCTTTTGTTAATGTGTTAATTACAAACTGTGCTTTTCCTTGACGGATAATATCTAGTAAGTTGTAGTCTTCAGAATCAATTTTGTTTACAACTTGTACTGGGATATTTTGCTCTTCTAATGATTGTGCTGTTCCAGCTGTTGCTAATAAGTTATAGCCGATTTCGTGGAAACGTTTTGCAATTTCCATCGCCTCTTCTTTATCTTTATCCGCTACAGTAATGATTACTGAGCCGTGCGTTGGGATGTTAATTCCAGAAGCAACTAATCCTTTATATAATGCTTTTTCAAGCGTTAAGTCTTTACCCATTACTTCCCCTGTTGATTTCATTTCAGGTCCTAATGTTGTATCAACTGAGCGTAGTTTCGCGAATGAGAATACCGGAGCTTTTACATATACTTCTTTCTCTTCTGGGTGATAGCCAGTTCCGTATCCTTGCTCTACTAGGTCTTGCCCTAAAATAACTTTCGTTGCAACATTCGCCATCGGTACGCCTGTAATTTTACTTAAGAACGGTACTGTACGGCTTGCACGTGGATTTACTTCAATTACGTACACTTGATCTTTGAATACTACAAACTGGATATTTAGTAATCCAACAATGTTTAATCCTTTTCCAAGTGCAATTGTATGTTCAATGATTTGTTCTTTTAGTTTTTCAGATAAACTTTGTGGTGGATATACTCCAATTGAGTCACCAGAGTGAACTCCAGCGCGTTCAATATGTTCCATAATACCTGGAATGAATACATTCTCACCATCGGAAATTGCATCTACTTCAATTTCTTTACCAACCATGTAACGGTCGATTAATACTGGGTGATCTGCATGAACTTTAACTGCATTTTTCATGTAGTGCAGTAGTTCTTCTTGACGATATACGATTTCCATCGCACGTCCACCTAGTACGTAAGATGGTCTTACTAATACTGGGTAACCAATTTCTTCTGCGATTGCTACCGCTTGTTCTACAGTCGTTGCTGTTTTACCAACTGGTTGCGGGATGCCAAGTTTTGTTAAAGCAGCTTCGAATTTATCACGATCTTCTGCACGGTCTAAGTCTTCAAGTGATGTTCCTAAAATTTTCACACCGTGTTCTTCTAGTTTCGCTGCTAAGTTAATTGCCGTTTGTCCACCGAACTGAACGATAACACCTTCTGGTTTTTCTAAATCGATAATATGCATTACATCTTCAATCGTTAATGGTTCAAAGTATAATTTGTCAGAAATACTGAAGTCTGTTGAAACTGTTTCTGGGTTGTTGTTAATGATAATTGCTTCATATCCAGCTTCTTTAATTGCCCATACTGAGTGAACTGTTGCGTAATCAAACTCAACACCTTGACCAATACGGATCGGACCAGATCCTAGAACTACTACACTCTTACGATCTGTTACAATCGATTCATTTTCGTCCGCATATGTGCTGTAGTAATATGGCGTTGCAGATTCAAACTCTGCCGCACAAGTATCTACCATTTTGAATACTGGCATCATATTATTTTCTTTACGCATATCGTAAATTTCGCGCTCCGTTTTGTTCCAAGCTGCTGCAATGTAGTGATCGCTGAAGCCCATTTCTTTTGCAGTTTGTAGTACTTCCATATTTCCTACATTCGCTTTTACTTCACGTTCCATATTTACGATGTTTTCAACTTTTTGTAAGAAGAAGAAGTCCATTTCACACCATTCATTGATTTCTTCTTTCGTTACACCTTGGCGAATTGCTTCTGCTACAATAAACAGTCGTTCATCATCCGCTTTAATGATACGTTTTTTCATCGTTTCTTTATCAAGTTCTTTTAAGTGGTCTAATTCTAAGTGATAAATGCCAAGCTCTAAAGAACGAACTGCTTTTAGTAATGATTCTTCTAAGTTACGTCCGATTGACATAACTTCACCAGTTGCTTTCATTTGTGTTCCAAGCGTTCTGTTCGCTGATTCAAACTTATCAAACGGCCAACGTGGAATTTTTGAAACAACATAGTCTAACGCTGGCTCGAAGCAAGCGTAAGTTTTTTGTGTTACTGGGTTTACGATTTCATCTAACGTTAAGCCGACTGCAATTTTTGCTGCTAATTTCGCAATTGGATATCCAGTTGCTTTAGATGCTAGTGCAGATGAACGACTTACACGTGGATTTACTTCGATTACATAGTATTGGAAGCTATATGGATCTAGTGCAAGCTGAACGTTACATCCACCTTCAATTCCTAGTGCACGAATAATTCGTAATGACGTGTTACGTAACATTTGGTATTCACGGTCGCTTAGCGTTTGGCTCGGTGCTACAACGATTGAATCACCTGTATGAACACCAACTGGATCGATATTTTCCATGTTACACACTACAATCGCGTTATCATTTGAATCACGCATTACTTCGTATTCAATTTCTTTACAGCCAGCAATACTTTTCTCTAATAAACATTGTGTTACTGGGCTATGTTTTAAACCACTTGTTACGATTTCAATTAGCTCTTCTTCGTTATGACAAATTCCGCCGCCCGTTCCTCCTAATGTGAACGCTGGTCGAACGATTACTGGGTAACCAATTTCGTTTACAAATCCATATGCTTCATCAAGGTTATGAATAATTTCACTTGGTGGTGTTGGTTCATTTAAATCTTGCATTAATGTACGGAATAAATCACGATCTTCCGCTTGCTCGATTGCTGATAATTTTGTTCCTAAAATTTCAACTCCGCACTCGTCAAGTACGCCTGATTTTGCAAGTTCAACAGCCATGTTTAAACCTGTTTGACCACCTAATGTTGGTAGGATTGCATCAGGACGTTCTTTACGAATAATACGGCTTACGAATTCTAATGTTAATGGCTCGATGTATACTTTATCTGCTGTTGCAGTATCCGTCATAATTGTTGCTGGGTTAGAGTTAACAAGGATTACTTTGTAACCTTCCTCTTTAAGAGATTGACAAGCTTGTGTACCAGAGTAGTCAAACTCCGCTGCTTGCCCAATTACAATTGGTCCTGATCCGATTACTAAAATTGTGTTAATGTCTAGGCGTTTTGGCATAACTCTTCCCCTTCTTTCTTGAAGTTTTCAATCATTGTTAAGAAATCTTCGAATAAATCATTTGCATCTTCTGGTCCCGCTGAAGCTTCTGGATGGTATTGTACTGTAAATGCCGGGAACTTCTTATGACGAAGACCTTCTACCGTTCCATCGTTTAAAGCAACATGTGTAATTTCAAGATCTGTATTTTCAACTGATTCTTCTTCTACTGCGTATCCGTGGTTTTGAGATGTAATTGCTACTTTTCCAGTTGCAAGATTTTTTACTGGATGGTTTAAACCACGGTGACCAAATTTCAACTTACTTGTATTTGCACCTGATGCTAGAGCGAACAATTGATGTCCTAGGCAAATTCCGAATAAAGGAACTTTACCGATAATGTCTTTTAACATTTCAATTGCTTCTGGTACATCTTTCGGATCTCCAGGTCCATTACTTAACATAATTCCATCTGGGCTAAGGCGTAAAATTTCTTCCGCTGTTGTGTTGTAAGGAACTACAATTACATCACAGTCACGCTTATTTAATTCTCGTAAAATACCATGTTTCATACCGAAGTCTACTAGTACAACTCGGTGACCACGACCTGGGCTTGGGTATGGATCTTTCGTTGATACGCGTTTTACATGATCTGTAAATACTGTCGCTTTTAATTGGCTTACAATGTACTCTACATCTGCATCCATGTTACAAAGGCGTCCACGTAATGTACCGTATTGACGAATTTTTCTCGTTAATTTTCTCGTATCAATCCCTGCTAATCCTGGGATATTTCTTTCTTTCAAGTAATCATTTAACGAAATTTCATTACGGAAGTTTGATGGGTGATCACAAATTTCGTTTACGATTAAACCATTTACAGATGGGTGAATGGATTCAAAATCGTCACGGTTAATGCCGTAGTTTCCGATTAATGGGTACGTGAATGTTACGATTTGACCGCAATATGATGGATCAGATAATGTTTCTTGATATCCAGTCATTCCTGTTGTAAATACAACCTCACCTGACTTTTCGATTTCGCCTCCGAAACCTGTTCCAATTAATACTGTTCCATCTTCTAAGATAAGTTGTCTTTTCATACTAATGCACTCTCCTTTTGCCATGCGATCTTACCACCAACGATTGTCATTACCGGCCATCCTTGGCATTTCCAACCTGCGAATGGTGTATTTTTTCCTTTTGATAAGAATGTTGTTGGGTCAATCTCTTCTTCTTGTTCTAAATCAATGATTGTAATATCAGCTGCTCTACCTTCTTTTAGGCGACCTGCTTCTAAGCCGAATGTATCAGCTGGCTTTTCTGTTAAGAATTGAATTAACTGTTCTAGCGTAATAACTCCCTTTTTCACAAGGTTTGTGTATAGAAGCGGGAATGCTGTTTCAAAACCAGTAATTCCAAACGGTGCTCTTTCAATTCCTTGTGCTTTCTCTTCCGCTGTATGCGGTGCATGGTCAGTTGCGATCATATCGATCGTTCCATCTAATAAACCTTCAATTAATGCTGCATGGTCTTCTTTTCCACGAAGCGGTGGGTTCATTTTAAAGTTAGGATCAGCTGATGGGATATCATCTTCACATAACACTAGGTGATGCGGTGTTACTTCTGCTGTTACTTTAATTCCAGCGCGTTTCGCATCACGGATTACACGTACAGAACCTTTCGTACTTACATGACATACGTGATAGTGGCAATCTGCTGCTTCAGCAAGCAGTATATCCCTTGCAATATGTACAGATTCACATACTGATGGGATACCGTTTAATCCGTGTTTCTCAGAAAACTTCCCTTCATGTACACAACCTTTATTAATAAGCGTATTCTCTTCACAGTGCGCAACTACTGCCATATCTAATTTTGCTGCACGTTTCATAGCCGCTAACATCATGCTCGCATCTTGTACGCCTACGCCGTCATCTGTGAAAGCAAATGCTCCAAGTTCTTTTAATGTTTCGAAATCTGTCATTTCAGAACCAGCTTGACGTACTGTAATTGCTCCGTATGGTAGTACGTTAACATGAGCTTTTTCTTCAATACGTTTTTGCAAGTCTTCCATATGTTCTCTGCAATCTGGTACCGGGCGTGTATTTGGCATTGCGCAAATTGTAGTGAATCCACCTTTTGCCGCTGCTAGTGTACCTGTTTCAATTGTTTCTTTATGTTCACCACCTGGTTCACGAAGATGTACGTGTACATCTACTAATCCAGGTGCGATTAACTTTCCGTTCACATCGATTACTTCAGCATTATCTGCCGTAATATTTTCTGCTACCTTAGCGATTTTACCGTCTTGTACGAGAAGATCCGTTGCTACGATTTTTCCTTCTTCATTCATATAACGACCATTTTTAAACAAATAATTCATGTTTCATTCCTCCTAATACATTTGGTAAGGCGCGTTTTAGTACAGCCATTCTTACGTAAACTCCATTTTCCATTTGTTTAAATATACGTGAACGCTCACACTCAACAAGTTCACTTGCAATTTCAACATCACGGTTTACAGGAGCTGGATGCATAATAATGCTTCCTTCTTTCATACGCTTTTCTCTTTCTACTGTTAATCCGTGTTTCTCATGATATTCTTTCATAATGTCTGTTTCATAATGATCATGACGCTCATGTTGTACACGGAGTAACATCATTACATCAACTTCTGGAACAAGTTCATCTAATGGTTTGTATGTTCCAAATGTGTTGTCTTCATCTTTCCACTCTTCTGGACTTGCAAAGTAAATTGTTGCACCAAGCTTCGTTAATGCTTCTGCATTAGAACGTGCTACTCGGCTATGACGAACATCTCCTACTATTGCAATCTTCAAACCTTCAAATCTTCCAAACTCTTGTTTAATTGTAAGAAGGTCCAGTAGGCACTGTGTTGGGTGGTTTCCGCATCCATCTCCAGCATTTAAGATTGGAATATTCACCTGATCTTTTAATTCATCGAAGTAGCGATCTTGCTCGTGGCGGATGACCACTGCTTTTGTTCCGATTGATTCTAGTGTTCTTATCGTATCGTATAGAGTTTCTCCTTTTTGTACGCTAGATGCATCAGCTGAAAAGTTTAAAACATCAAGTCCTAATCTCTTCTCAGCAACTTCAAAGCTAAATCTCGTTCTCGTACTATTCTCAAAGAACAAGTTCGCAACAAAAGTTTGCTCTGTCGTTTTGCTCTCTTTTCCATTCGCAAAATCTTCTGCATCTTTTAGGATTTCTGAAATTTCTACTTCCGATAATTCACTCATCGTTAACAAATGGCTCATCGTCATCCCTCATCTTTCTGATTTTTATGTTACCACTTTTGAATTTTTATAACAACCTTTGCATAAAAATACCCTAATCGTGTGAGACTAGGGTGCAAGAAAGAAGCCACCCTTTCCGGTCTCACAGGACTGAATTAAAAGGTTATTATTATGAAGCAATCTGCTTAGATTGTTTTATTTGTTTCGTTTCCGGTAGTAGTAGATTTAACAGTACACCTACAATTGCTGCTAGTGCCATTCCTTCTACTTGGAATGATTCTCCTACGTGAAGTACCGCTCCACCAATACCGATTACTAATATTACTGATGCAATCATTAAGTTTCGTTTGTCACTTAAATCTGTTTTATCATCTACCATCATGCGTAATCCGCTTGATGCGATTACACCGAATAGTAAGATTGATACACCACCCATAACTGGTGTTGGGATTGAATGAATCAGTGCAGAAATCTTACCGATAAATCCGAACATGATTGCGAATACTGCTGAACCGATGAATAAGTATACACTGTATGCTCTCGTAATTGCTAGCACACCGATGTTTTCACCATACGTTGTATTCGGTGGCCCACCGATTAGTGACGCGATTAATGTTGCTACTCCGTCACCGAAGATTGAACGGTGTAAACCTGGTTTTTCAATTAAATCTCTTTTAATAACATTTCCAAGAACAATTTGATGTCCGATATGTTCTGATATTGTTACTAGTGCAACTGGTACCATCAAGAGTACAATCTTCCATGAAAACTCTGGTGTGTATGTTACAAATGGTACTGTGAAATCTGGTACAACAAACCATTTTGCCTCAGCTACCGGCTTTAAGTCTACTAGCCCTTGGAAGTAAGCGAAGATATATCCGCCGATAATGCCAAGTAACACTGGTATGATACTGAAAAACCCTCTTCCAAATATCGAGCATATAATTGTAATTGCTAATGTTACTAACGCTACTGAAAAGTGTGTAAAGCTATATTTGCCATCCGCACCGTTCATCGCCATGTTAACTGCTGTATGTGCTAAAGCTAGACCGATTACCATTACTACTGGACCAACTACGATTGGTGGTAGTAATTTCATAATCCACTCTGATCCTGATTTCTTAATTCCGAGTGAGATTAAGATGTACACAAGTCCTGCTAGCAAACCACCAAGCATTGCCGCTCCCGGTCCACCTGCCGTTTTCGCTGTTATAATCGGTGCGATAAAGGCGAATGATGATCCTAGATAAGCAGGTACTTGACCTTTCGTTATAAGAAGGAATGCTAACGTTCCTAATCCACTTGATATTAATGCTACTGATGGATTCAATCCTGTTAAAAACGGAACAAGTACTGTTGATCCAAACATCGCGAACAAATGTTGTATACTTAAAAATAACCATTTTCCCGGTTTCGGTACTTCATTAACGTCTAACACTGGCTTTTGTTCCATTGTTACATCCTCCTTCAGTTTAAATCTTTGCAATAAAAAAACTCTTTGTGCCTGTGCACAAAGAGTCCTACACTTTCGTATGCCAAATTTGACATATGAAAGCCAAGACCCTTTGGCAGCCTCACAGGACTACATTTAAAAGGGCTTTACTTATCGTATATGCTTACTCGATCTTGTTGATCTGTCTCTTGCAAATCAACTTCGATACGCTCTTCACTTGATGTTGGAATATTCTTCCCTACATAATCAGCGCGAATTGGTAATTCGCGATGACCTCTATCAACAAGAACCGCCAATTGGATTTGAGATGGTCTACCTAAATCCATAAGAGCATCCATTGCTGCTCGAACTGTTCTTCCTGTATATAATACGTCATCCACAAGGATAACTTTTTTCTTCGTAATATCTACAGGGATATCAGAACCTTTTACAAGTGGTTCTTTATTTTTCGATTGTAGTGTTAAATCATCACGATATAACGTAATGTCTAACTCTCCAACTTCCATTTCTTTTCCTTCAATTTGACCAATTCGTTCTGCCAAACGTTGTGCAATAAAAATTCCACGAGTTTTAATTCCGACAAGAACACAATTATCGACACCTTTATTTCGTTCCACGATTTCATGACTAATTCGTGTTAAAGCGCGGCGAATCATTTGGTCATCTAAAACGACAGCTTTCTCTTGCATGCTCTACACCTCCAAGCTTTTTTCTTGCGTGAGAGTAATGGTATAAAAAAAGTCCTCTCAGCGTGTGCGAGAGGACTTTTGAAAAAAGGGTACAACATACCCTAAGTATTTCAAACCGTTACCTTCTCAACCTCACGGGGCTGTGTTAAAGGATCATTATTTAACTGTTGTCAGTATCTCAGTTTTCTTATGATTTGTCAATACTATTTTCGTAAAATATTTAATGCGTCTTCAAACACTTCTGGAATCGGTGCCTCAAACTGAATATATTCACCCGTACGAGGATGATCAAAGCCTAAAATACCCGCATGAAGTGCTTGTCCATTCATATCTAACGTTTTCTTCGGACCATACTTCGGATCTCCTGCAAGTGGATAGCCAATATATTTCATATGAACACGAATTTGGTGCGTACGTCCCGTTTCTAAGCGACATTCTACAAGTGTAAAGTCTTTAAAGCGTTCTAACACTTGGAAGTGCGTAACAGCGTTCTTACCATTTTCATCAACTGTCATACTTTGACGCTCTTTCTTATCACGAGCAATCGGAGCATCAATCGTTCCCTTATCATGCGGAATCACACCGTGTACAATCGCTTTGTAACGTCTCGTTACTGTTTTTGCTACAAGCTGATTCACAAGCGATTCATGTGCCATATCATTTTTAGCAACCATTAATAGTCCAGATGTATCTTTATCAATACGATGCACGATACCTGGACGCATTACACCGTTAATGCCTGATAAGTCTGTACAATGATGCATAAGGCCATTTACAAGTGTACCACTTGTATGCCCTGGTGCTGGATGTACAACCATACCACGTGGCTTATTTACAACAAGCACATCTGCATCTTCATAATAAATTTCTAAATTTAAATCCTCTGGTTGAATATCTAACTCTTCTGGTTCAGGAATTGTTACTGTAATTTCATCTTCTTCTTTTACTTTATAATTCCCTTTTACCGCTTTCCCGTTTACTGTCACAACGTCATCTTTAATCCATTGCTGCACTTGCGTACGTGACCATTCGTTATTTATCCCTGCAACGAATTTATCAATTCGCTCATTTTTTTGCTCTGCTGCAACTGTTACTTGTACTACTTCACTCATTCAATTACTCCTTCGCTTTCTTGCCTTCTAATAATGTTTGAATAATAATTAATACAACACCAATACATAATGCTGAATCAGCTATATTGAATACTGGATAGTTGTACGAGAAAATATACACGTGAATGAAATCCACTACTTCTTGTCTAAATACACGATCAATAAAGTTACCAATTGCCCCGCCCAAAATTAGGCCTAGCGAAATACCTAGAAGCTTGTCTGTTTTCGCATACTTTTTCATATAAAATACAATAAACACTACAAAAACAACTGTAATAATGTAGAAGAACCACATTTTATTTTCTAAAATACCCCAAGCAGCGCCTCTATTTCGATGTGATGTTATGTATAATACATTGTCGATAATCGGAATACTCGTACCCAATTCCATGTTCTTTACAATTAACCACTTCGATATTTGATCGATAGCAATGACGAATAACGCTATTACATAATATATCATTTTCATTTCCCCCACAAAGACAGTGTACCTCAAAATTTTAGCATAGCTGCTACCTTTTCACAATGAACCTTTATAGAAGAATAAAATAAATTAAAAAAAGGTAATATAATATCGTTGTGCGTATTCATACATTTACCTTTTCATAAAAGAATTCATGAATCGTACGGGCAGTCGGCATTGTCTTCATTTGCTTTGTCGAAATTAATCTCCCCGTCTCTTCACAAATACCATACATGTCTATTTCCATTTTAAATAATGCGCGTTCTACATCCTTTAAATCCTCTTTTATATCATGTAATAGCAATTTTTTCTTTATCTCTTCCTTAATTTCATATCCAAGCTCTTGGCTGAACTCGACATCATATTTGTGCATTACTTCTTTAGCTAGTCTCTCTTGCAACTCTTTTCTCATCAATTGCAATTCTTCTTTTATTTCCATGTAAATTTCATTCACGTGTACATTCCTCCTAGCTGTAATGTACAGTTAGTGTGTCCGAAATTTATTTGCTTACCTCACACACATTTTTCCTTCACAGGAAAGAGTCTGAAAGTGATTTTGATATGCCATAAACAAAAAAACTGACTGCATCAATAGCAGTCAGCTTTTTTTATTATTTTACATAGTTTTCTTTAACAACTGTTGCACAACGCTCACATAATGTTTCATGTTCAGCATCTTTACCAATTGTTTCTGAAACTACCCAACAACGTTCACATGTTTCACCAGTTGCTTGAGCAACAACAACCGCTGTATGTTCATACTTCGGTGCATCTGCTGGCGCTTCATCCATCATACCACCAAGTTTATACTCAGAAACGATGAATAATTGCTTTAAGTCTTCGCTAATAGACTCTAACATAGCTTTCATTTCTGCAGTTGGATATAGCGTAATGCTTGCATTTAATGACTTACCGATTACTTTTTCATTACGAGCTACTTCTAGTGCTTTTAACACGTCATCACGTAATGTCATAAATGCATCCCATTTTGTTTTTAACGCTTCCGCGTCATCTAATTGTACAGCTTCTGGCATATCAGTTAATTGTACACTTTCTTCTGTTACGCCTGGAATGTATGGCCATACTTCATCAGCTGTATGCGGTAAGATTGGTGTTACAAGTTTCGTTAACGCAACAAGAACATCATATAATACAGTTTGAATCGCACGACGATCTTCGTGGTTTGCACCTTCAATATATAAAATGTCTTTTGCAAAGTCTAAATAGAATGAACTTAAATCAATTGTACAGAAGTTATGAATTGCATGATACACAGCAGCGAAGTCGTATGTCTCATATGCTTCTTTAACTTTTGTAATTAAGTCATTTAATTTCACTAACATGTAACGATCTACTTCACGAAGTTCAGCTACAGCTACTGCATTTTCACTTGGCTTAAAGTCGTCTAAGTTTCCTAATAAGAAACGGAATGTGTTACGGATTTTACGATACACTTCTGCTACTTGTTTTAAAATATCATCTGAAATACGTACGTCAGATTGATAGTCAACAGAAGATACCCATAAGCGTAAAATGTCTCCGCCTAATTGATCCATAATTTTCTTCGGTACGACAATGTTTCCAATCGACTTACTCATCTTACGTCCTTCACCATCTAGTACGAAACCGTGACTTAGTACGCCTTTATATGGAGCTTTACCTGTTACAGCAACTGCTGTTGATAATGAAGAGTTAAACCAACCACGATACTGGTCAGATCCTTCTAAATATAAATCAGCTGGACGCTGTAAATCTTCGCGCTCTTCTAATACCGCTTGGTGAGAAGAACCTGAATCGAACCATACATCCATGATGTCTGTTTCTTTACGGAATTCGCCATTTGGGCTACCTGGATGTGTAAATCCTTCTGGTAATAGATCTTTCGCTTCACGCTCGAACCATACGTTAGAACCGTGTTCACGGAATAAATCTGCTACATGGTTAATTGTTTCATCCGTAATAATTGGATCACCATTCTCAGCATAGAATACCGGAATTGGCACACCCCATGCACGCTGACGAGAAATACACCAGTCACCACGGTCACGAACCATATTATGAAGACGAGTTTCTCCCCATGCTGGTACCCATTTTGTTTCTGCTACAGCTTCTATTAATTCTTTACGGAATGCTTCAATAGATGCAAACCACTGTGCTGTCGCACGGAAAATAATTGGTTTTTTCGTTCTCCAATCATGTGGGTATGAATGTGTAATGAATGTTAGTTTCAGTAACGCGCCTACTTCTTCTAATTTTTCTGTAATTGGTTTATTAGCTTTATCATAGAATAAGCCTTCAAATCCAGGTGCCTCATTTGTTAATACACCTTTATCATCGACTGGGCAAAGTACTTCTAATCCATACTTTTTACCAACAACGAAGTCATCTTCCCCGTGTCCTGGTGCTGTATGAACACAACCTGTACCTGCATCTGTTGTTACGTGGTCTCCTAGCATAACTAATGAATCACGATCGTAGAATGGATGTTTTGCAACTGTGTACTCAAGTTCGCTACCTTTTACTGTTTTCACAACTTCAGCATTTTCCCACTCTAACGTTTTTGCAACTGTCTCAAACAGCTCAGAAGCAATGATATATTTCTCATCGTTTACTTTTACAATGCTATATTCAAGCTCTGGGTGAACAGAAATACCTAAGTTTGCAGGTAATGTCCAAGGTGTCGTTGTCCAAATGATGTACTTTTCATCACCTTCTAATACGTTCTTTCCATCTTTTACAGGGAATGCTACGTAAATAGATGCTGATTTTTTATCTTGATATTCAATTTCAGCTTCCGCTAAAGCAGATTCACTCGTTGGAGACCAGTAAACTGGTTTTTGACCTTTATAGATATAACCTTTTTTCGCCATGTCACCAAACACTTTGATTTGTTGTGCTTCATAAGCTGGCTCTAAAGTAATATATGGATTATCCCAATCTGCACGTACACCTAGACGCTTAAATTGTTCACGTTGACGTTCTACTTGTTCATATGCATACTCTGCACATAACTTACGGAACTCAGCAACTGTCATTTCTTTACGTTTTACACCTTTATTTGTTAAAGCTTGTTCAATTGGTAAACCGTGCGTATCCCATCCTGGAACATATGGCGCACTAAAACCAGTCATTGATTTATAACGAACAATAAAGTCTTTTAATACTTTATTTAATGCATGTCCCATATGAATGTCACCATTCGCATATGGAGGTCCATCATGCAATACAAATAAAGGACGTCCTTTTGTATGTTCTTGTACTTTTTCGTAAATATTCATTTCAGCCCATTTTTCTTGCATTGCAGGCTCACGTTTTGGTAAATTCCCACGCATTGGGAACTCTGTTTTTGGCATCAGTAATGTATTTTTGTACTCCATGCTCAATTCCTCCTTACATGTATAAAAGAAACTCTTAAAAAACGGAATAAAAAAGAGACCTTCTCATCCCAAAAAGGGACGAGAAAGTCTCCCGCGGTACCACCCTAGTAGATCATATACATATGTATAGAATCCTCTTTATATTCTTAACGCGAATACACGCCTACGCTTACTCTATTTGTTCAGCGCGGAACTCCAGGGTGATATTCCCACTATCTCCTTATCCTGAGCTTACACCATCCTCAGTTCGCTATATAAGGTTTGAAAAGGTACTTATCCCTATCTTCGTTTTTCTTAATAAATATGTTGTTTAAAATTATATGTAATAATGAGAAAAACGTCAAGCTTACACTGTTTCTTCTTTTTTCAACAGTTCATCTACTTCGTCTTCTAATTCAATTAGTTTATCCCAATCATCGTTGTTTAACATCTCAAGCTGTGTTTCTAATAACATACGGAAACGAGTTCGGAATACTTTCGCTTGTTTCTTTAGCTCTTCAATATCAAAAGCAACTTTTCTTGATTTTACTAATGCTTCGTTAATAATACGATCAGCATTCTTTTCAGCTTCACGCACAATTAATTTCGCTTCTTTTTGCGCATTACGTTTTACTTCTTCCGCTGCTTCTTGTGCAACGACGATAGATTTGTTTAACGTATCTTCAATATTAGAGAAATGATCTAACTTCCCTTCTAACTGCGCAACTTTTTCTTCTAAAGCTTTTTTCTCACGAATGACCAATTCATAATCTTTGATAATTTGATCAAGAAACTCATTTACTTGATCTTCATCATAGCCACGGAATCCGCGACCAAATTCTTTGTTATGAATATCTAATGGTGTTAACGGCACAACGCCACCTCCAAGTAGTTATCTAAATTTCCTCTTTCAATTATATCTTTTCTTCGACAAAATAGGAGGATTTCCTTCTAAAAAACCAATCATTTTAGTATACCATACAAAATTCTCCATTTGTCGCGTTTTGTTCTACCTTCTACAGAAAATAATTTACTTCGGCCATATCCTCTAACAGAAAAAACATCTCCTGGATAGCATTCATAAGAAGTTTGCTCCACTGTTTTCCAATTGACTTTTACTAAACCATTTTTTATGAAAGGTTGTACTTTCTGTCTAGATAAATGTAACATTTCAGCTAACATAACATCTAAACGAAGTGAAGAAACCGTTCCAGATTTCTCTCCCCACGTTTCATCTATCTGTAGAATTTGTTCTCCTTGCACTGACGCTAAAGAGACTTTTACTTTCCCTATTGATTGTAAGTTCATCTCAATATACGATACAATTTCTTTCGCAACTACAATTTGGGCACGATTTTCTTGCAGCAAAATATCACCACATTTTTCTCTTGTTAAACCAAGAGACATAAATGTACCTAATATTTGCCTATGTTCTAGCGTATAAAACTTGGAAGGATAGTCAATTTCTAATACTTCTACTTGAAATTCTTCTTCATTTAATTCTAGATAGTCTGGATAAATAAGTGCTCTTTTACGCTCTGCATTAGGCGTTGCACCACCAAATTGTACAGCAACATCACCTTGTCCTATTACCATAGAAACAATTTGTTGTTGCCTAGGATCAAGAAAATCCGTTAACTTCACTTGATGGTACTCCGCCGCTCGCTTCCACTCTAGCACTTTATCCACAAAGACCTCCTCATCAGGCCTAAAATGTTCGTAGATGCTCATGTATTTACCTTCTTACTATAAGAAATAGCTTAATAAACTGAACAAACCAGTTTTAGCAAGTTTCAACGCAAAGATCGCAACGATTGGAGAAATATCAATCATTCCAAGCGGCGGAATAAAGCGGCGGAATGGTTCTAAATACGGTTCACAAATACGTGCCAGGAACTCTCCAAAAGATGATTCCTTTGCACCAGGAAACCATGATAGGAGAATGTAAATAATAAGTGCCCACGAGTAAATCTCGATAGCATAACTTAACACTATAAAAACTGTTGTCATGGCGTATTACCACCTCTTTATATTTGTTTCTTCTTCTTCACCGAATAACTCTGAAATCGCACCAACAATATCTACATTTTCAGGTGTACACATAAATGTTTTCGGCCCTATTTTTTGAATGTCCCCGCCTATAGCGTATACAGTACCACTTAAAAAGTCAACGATACGTACCGCTTGATCAGTAGACATTCTCTGCAAATTAATTACAACAGCTCGTCTACCTTTTAAGTGGTCCGCAATCCCTTGTGCTTCCGAATATGTGCGTGGTTCTAATAAAACAACTTTTGAAGATTGTTTTGCTGTTTCAATACTCACAACATTTTGCTTCGGTTGCGCTTTCGGAAACGTAACGTCTTGTTGTTCTGGTGGATCTTGCTGCTTTTTCATGTCTATTTGCTCCTTTTCATAACCATATTGAGCTGCTTCTTTTTCTTCCGGTGTATCAAAAAAGAAGTATTTTACTTTTGACCAACTCATAATAAGATTCTCCTTCCTTTTACGCTTTTCCTACTAAAATCGTTCCCAAACGAATATATGTAGCCCCTTCTTCAATTGCAATTGTGTAATCGTTGGACATTCCCATTGATAATTCTTTACATGGCGCATGTAATAACTCTAGCTCCTGCACCTCTGTTTGCAGCATACGTAATTCCTTAAAACAGCGTCTGATTTCTTCCTCTTCTTCTGTAAATGGAGCCATCGTCATTAGTCCAACCACTTCAATTTTATCGAATTCTTGCAAACTTTGAATAAAAGAAACAACCTCTTCTCTTGCCAATCCTTGCTTCGATTCTTCAGATGAGGTTTTCACTTGAATAAAGCATTTCACTTTCTTATCAGCACGTTTCTGAATTTCTTTCGCCAGCGAAAGACGATCTAACGAATGTAAATAATCAATTTCATTAATGATTTCTTTTACTTTTCTCGTTTGTAATGAGCCAATAAAGTGCCAATTAACTTTTGAACCGAAATGCTCGTATTTCTGTAAGAAACCTTCATTTCTATTTTCACCTAAATCGATAATTCCAGCTTCAATTACTTCGTTTGTTTTTTCAATCCCTACAGTTTTTGTAACTGCAACAAGTTTAATATCTTGCAACGAACGTCCAGCTCGAGCGCAAGATTCTTTAATAGCTTCATTTACAATTACTAAATTTTCTTGTACTGTCACTTGCTTCCTTCCCCCTTAAAACCTATGAAACTCAACATTCTTCCTGTCTTACCTTGATCACGACGATGAGAGAAAAATAGTTGCTCTTCACAGCTTGTACAAAGAGATGACATTACAATATGCTCTTCTTTTATGCCTGCTTGTACACATAATATACGATTAATTTCTTTTAAATTAATTGCGTACTGCCCGTCAGAAATTTTTTGATGAGGAACAGCACCGCTAACTACTTCCTGTGCTGCTGTTAATACACGATCATCCACAACATAACAACAAGATCCGATCGACGGCCCAATTGCAACATGAATTTCATCACTTGAAATACCTTCTGCATTCCACTTTTGAATCATTTCCTTTGCAATCTCTTGTACAGTGCCTTTCCATCCAGCATGCGCAAGTCCTATCATACCATGTGATGGTGCATAAAAATAGAGCGGAACACAATCCGCGTAACAAGACGTTAACAGAACATCTTCATTACTCGTATAAATGCCATCTGTTTTTGAAATGCCGTCCTCATATGAATAGACACCACTTCCCTTTTCCTGTTGCCCTACTTTTTCAACATGATGAGCATGAACTTGTTCAGAGCAAATCCAGTTTTCTAATGGTTTTTGTAACTTATTTGCTAAAATGCGTCTGTTTTCATGAACGTTCTCCACGATATCATTCACATGTAATCCTAAATTCATCGCATGAAAGGAGCCCGTACTTATCCCACCATCTTTTGTCGTAAATCCAGCAGTAATGTTTCCAAGTTCTTTCCACGCTTGTAAATACAGTATACCGTCCACATATTTAAATGGTTCTCTCATAATAAAGCGGCTCCTTTTAATTAAAATAACAGAAAAAAGCATGGTACTTCCTGTCTATTTTACCATACTTTTATTTTTTCATAATCCTAACAGAAAAAAAAGAGGAATTTGTAATATTCTTTATGAAATTGTCGGTGTTTGTATTGATTCTGTTACAGAATTAACAGGATTTACTCTTACAAGTATGACATCTTCCCCAATTTTCACAATTTCCTTCCAAGGAATTACAATCTCAACATCTTTTCCAAAAATACCTAGCATACGTGTCTGTTTGGAAATAATAACAGAACAAATTTTCCCTGTGTTCATATCAATTTCAATATCTCCAATATTCCCAATCCTTTTTCCATCTGAAATATTTATAACATCCTTCATCTGTAATTCTGAAATTCGTATCACCATTTTTATCCTCTCCCTTATATGACAAATTGGAAACTGTTTCTCATATTTACAGGAAGCCACCTATACGAAACACCATGCTAGTTTCATTATATGAACACTAATCCCCTACTATGAGCACAAACCATATTACATATAAAAAGGTCTCACCATAATTGGTGAGACCTTATCCTTGAATCGTTTTATTCATTTGTTTAATGGCTGACTTCTCTAAACGTGATACTTGCGCTTGGGAAATCCCAATTTCTTCTGCAACTTCCATCTGTGTCTTTCCTTGGAAGAAACGTTTTCTAATAATCATTTTCTCTCTATCATTTAAACGCTTCATTCCTTCTTTCAATGCTAATTCTTCAACCCACTGCTCGTCCTTTTGTTTTTCATCACTTAACTGATCCATAACAAAGATAGGATCTCCCCCATCATTATAAATCGGTTCAAATAATGAAACTGGATCTTGAATCGCATCTAAAGCAAATACTATCTCTTCATGAGTTACTTCTAGCACTTTTGCAATATCCATTGCTGTTGGTTCTTTTGAATTTTCTGCAATCAATTTTTCTCTTACTTGTAAAGCTTTATACGCAATATCTCGCAATGAGCGCGATACGCGAATCGGATTATTATCACGCAAATATCTGCGTATTTCCCCAATAATCATCGGCACAGCATACGTTGAAAATTTTACATTTTGGCCTAAATCAAAATTATCAATTGATTTCATAAGTCCGATGCAACCAACTTGAAATAAATCGTCAACATATTCTCCTCTGTTATTAAATCTTTGGATGACGCTCAGTACAAGACGTAAGTTTCCATTCACTAATTTTTCTCTTGCGCTTATCTCTCCACTTTGCATTTCACGAAATAATTTACGCATCTCTTCATTTTTTAATACTGGAAGTTTAGCTGTATCAACACCGCAAATTTCTACTTTGTTTCTCGTCAAAGTGTTCCCTCCTATCGGGAGTTGCTGTACAGTGTAAAGTATTTCCTTTGAAGGGGATTTTATGCATGTGGTTTTTTCACGATTTATTATTTAAATTATCTTTCCTAATACAACTAAATAGAATAAGACCAGCCTACATAACGGCTGGTCTTATTCTTTACACCATTTTATTAAATTCTTTTCGTAATCTTTTTATAATTCTTTTTTCTAAACGCGAAATGTATGACTGTGAAATCCCAAGCATATCAGCCACATCTTTTTGCGTCTTTTCCTCTCCTCCAGCAAGCCCAAACCGAAGTTCCATAATTTGTTTTTCACGATCATTTAATTGGTGTAATGCTTTCATTAAAAGGTGACGATCTACAGTAGCTTCTAAATCTTTTGTAATAATATCATCATCTGTACCTAACACGTCAGACAATAACAGTTCATTCCCATCCCAATCAATGTTTAGTGGTTCATCAAAAGAAACTTCCGAACGATTTTTGTTATTTCGACGTAAATGCATTAAAATTTCATTTTCTATACAACGCGATGCATATGTTGCTAATTTTATTTTCTTTTCTGGATTAAATGTATTTACCGCTTTAATAAGGCCGATTGTTCCTATACTAATCAAATCTTCAATATTTATCCCTGTATTTTCAAACTTTCTTGCTATATATACAACGAGCCTTAAGTTACGTTCAATAAGTAATGACCTTGCTGCCTGATCTCCTTTTGGCAATTTATTCAAAAGAACTTCCTCTTCTTCTTTTGTTAACGGTGGTGGCAACGCTTCACTTCCACCAATATAATAAATTTCATCGGTCTTAATTCCTAATTTCAGCAATACTTTATACCAAAGGTATACTAAATAAAATTTTAATTTCATCATATTATCCCGCCTCTCATTTATTAAGCGATCACCATTTTTTGCGAAATCAACATTTTTGGATGCACAATACATTGATACTCCCCATTAGTAGACAGCTGTTGTGTATTTAATCCAATTAATACTTTGTTTACAACAATAGAACTACCTTCATGGTCAACTTGCACACTGTCAGGCTTAATTGCCCACAAAAATTGACTCTCTACTCCTACTGCACGGAAAGGAATTAAGCGTAATTTGGTCGCCCAACCAGAATCATTTTCTGGTATTTGAGGAATTTCTGTTTTGGAATAAATTTGTTCTGTTAACCAAGATGGTAAGCAATGTTCTAATGATGAAACATGCATAATCATAACAGGTGTTTTTGTTAATGGGTCATAAAGTTGGTTCCCACTGTCAATAAGACCTGCGAGTTCTAGTTCTTCTTCGGCTAATTGAATTTTTACTTTCACAATTTGATCATAGTGTATTTTCGTGACCTCTACGCTTTCAATACGCTTTTTAGAAAAATAATAAATTACTGGAAAACCAAAAATAACAAATAACCAACTAATTGGATCACCGTAAGAAATTGACTGAGATTGAACCAATCCATTTACCATTTCATTCGTTTGCAAAAAGAAATGAGTTCCAATTAATCCTCCGCCAACCATAAAGGTTACAAAGTAAAAAGTAAAAACAGTTTGTGCATAATTTCTAAATGTCGTAAACCCAAATGCTGTATACACAATAAGTAACGAGTACAGTAGTTTCATAATTGGATGTGTCATCATAGAAGCAAAAGGAGTAAAGGCAAAAATAACAATGGTTGAACCTATAAATGCCCCTAACACAAGCCTCCATCTTTTGATTTTCTTTTTTAACACGGTAGCTGTTAATAAAAGCAAAAGAAAATCAATGCAGGCGTTTAACAACCAAACAACGTCGGCGTAAACAACCAAACAATTCACCTCTTTTTTCAAGTTGAGACTAGTATAATGCATATCCAATAGGAAAGTGTGTCAATTTGCGGAGGTGTTTTTTTGTTATTTTGTGATTTCTAGACATAATCTGTCGGTAAAAAATAAAAGTACAAATTCATAGAATGATATACTCTTATTTTCACAAACAAAATATATTGAAATATACGAAATAAAAAAAGACCTGCTTAGCAGGTCTTTTCCATAAAAAATAAAAAGGAGCATGAAAGCTCCTTTTTTTTATCGTCTACGACGGTTACGTAAAAATGCTGGAATATCGATATCATCTGAATCTGAATGACGCTCATGTACAACTGGCTCTTCACGCTTCATTTCACGTTTTACTTCACGCTGTTTTGAAGGTTGAGCTACTGGTTGTTGCTGTTGTTGCGTGTGGTTCGCATTCGGACGAATAATTGGTTTTGGTGGTTGAGTTGCAATGCTATCATCAAAACCAGTTGCAATTACAGTTACAACGATATCATCTTTTAATCCTTCGTTAATAACAGAACCGAAGATCATATTTACTTCTGGATCTGAAGCTGAAGCTACGATGTCTGCCGCTTCTTGTACTTCATATAAGCTTAAGTTAGCGCCACCCGTAATGTTCATGATAACACCTTGAGCTCCATCAATAGATGTTTCTAGTAATGGGCTAGAAATCGCTTTTTTCGCAGCTTCTGCAGCACGATTTTCCCCATTACCAGAACCAATACCCATTAAAGCAGAACCTCTATTAGACATAATTGTCTTTACGTCTGCAAAGTCTAAGTTAATTAAACCTGGCGTTGCAATTAAATCCGAAATACCTTGAACACCTTGACGTAATACGTTATCAGCTTCACGGAATGCTTCTAACATTGGCGTATTTTTATCAACAATCTCTAATAAGCGATCGTTTGGAATTACAATAAGAGTATCTACATTTTCTTTAAATGCTGCAATACCAGATGCTGCTTGCGTCGCACGCTTACGTCCTTCAAAAGTAAATGGACGTGTTACAACACCTACTGTTAAAGCACCTAATTCTTTTGCAACTTGAGCAACAACTGGAGCTGCACCAGTTCCAGTTCCACCGCCCATACCGGCAGTTACGAAGACCATATCCGCACCACGAAGTGCTTCTTGAATCTGTTCTTTACTTTCTTCTGCAGCTTTTTTCCCTACTTCAGGGTTTGCGCCTGCACCAAGTCCACGCGTTAATTTTCCACCAATTTGCATTTTTGTTTCAGCTTTTGATAGATTTAATGCTTGTGCATCAGTGTTCACAGCGATAAAGTCTACACCTTGTACACCGTGTTCAATCATACGGTTTACAGCATTGTTTCCGCCACCGCCGACACCGATAACTTTTATATTCGCTAATTGATCTTGAGTAGTATCAAACTCTAACATGTCGAAATCCCCCTAGAACCTCATTTTTCGTGTCCAATTTTAATCCCATAAATAACGGAATACACGTTTTACTTTTGACATCATGCGGTCATCATTTTGATTATTATTGTTTTGATTACGAGTTTTTTGTTTCGTGGGTTGCTGTTGTACCGGCGTTGGTGCTGGTGCTGGTACTGGTTCAAAATGCTCTTGCTTTTCCTGCACATTTTTCCCACGTAATTTAGCTTTTTGATAAGAATGTTTAATTAATCCAACTCCACTTGTATATTGGGGCTCACGCACACCAATATAATCAGGAGTTGCTACACGAACATTTTCATGTAAAATATCATATGCAAGATCAAGAACACCTGGCATAGAAGCAATTCCGCCAGTTAGTACATAACCAGAAGCCACTTGCTTTACTCCTAACTTACGCACTTCATCTTGAACAAACATTAAAATTTCCTCTACACGAGCCTCTATTATATCCGATAATTCCAACTGAGAATATTGTTCTGTTTGATCACTTCCCATAATAGGAACCGTAAACATCTCTTCTTCAGATGCTGTATCATAAAAAGCATGTCCATATTTCAACTTAATTTGATCTGCATTTTCTGTTGAAGTTTTCAACCCAATCGCAATATCTTTCGTTATATGGTCTCCACCTAATGGTAATACGCTTGTCGCTTGTAACTCTCCATCTTTAAAAATAGATAAAGTTGTAGATCCTCCCCCCATATCAACAAGGGCTACTCCTCTATTTTTTTCATCTGAAGATATTGCAACTGTTGCAGCCGCTAAAGGTTGAAGACAAATATCAACAATTTCAAGACCTGCTTTTTCTACACAACGAAGTAGGTTATGTAGTAAAGTTCTCGAGCCTGTAATAAGTGTACCTTCCATTTCTAATCTTACACCGATCATCCCGCGTGGATCGTTAATCTCGTCAAGACCGTCTACGATGAACTGTCGAGGTACCACATCAATAAACTCACGTTCTGGAGCAATTGACACAACTTGTGCTGCATCTAGAACGCGTAAGACATCTTCATTCCCGATTTCACGATCTTCATTTGAAACAGCGACTACTCCGTGACAAGGAAGTAGCTGTACCTGGTTTGCATTGACACCTACTACAACTTGCTCAATGTGGATTCCCACCATGCGCTCAGCTTGTTCAATTGCTTTTTTAATTGATCGAACAGTCTCGTCTATATCAACTATCGATCCCTTCTTTAAACCATTTGATTTTACATTTCCAACACCAATAATGTTTAAGCTGTCATTAACCATTTCACCAATGATGACTTTAACATTGGATGTACCGATGTCAAGACTAACATATATTTCATTGCTGTTCATTCTTTGGCACCTCCTTCTTTATTTATACCATACAACTCAATATATGGAACAACAATCGCAACTTTACTATTTATAAGAAAAATATTCAACGTCTTTATACGTTTCCCTTTTTTAACCCTATATTTTTCTTATTTTTATTTAGCATTCAATTAAGAATATCGCAGTAAACTATGAATAACTGCTTATCTTGAAATAATTCTATTTCGAGTGTAAAGTTTACCGCCAAGTATAAGTCTACACTAAGATGTACTCATAGAAAAGTGAAACTTGTACCAATACTAGTATGAATCTAAGAATTTTTACATATTTTTCATCAAATGAACCATTCTTCTAAATTCGTATACACATAATAGAACATTCGTTTCGTTTTTTCTGCTATAAGTAACGAAAACTACCATTCTATTCTTTTTTTTCTTCCGCACCTAATTCTTTCGTATATGCACCTACTTCTAAGTCAATTAATACCTTCTTACCTGGCTCAATTGTTTTTAAAATAAGCGGATAGGCTTCCATACGTTTTGCGAAATTTTGAATTGTAGTGCTCACTTCATAACCTTCATTCATATATAAAGTAAGATGATCTTCATTCGCATTCGTTGGTGAATAGCGAATCTCCGAAATAGATTTTAAAATAGCTGGTGTTAATTTTTCTAGTTCAGCGATTAACTCCTTCATTTTCTCTTCTTTAAAAGGTTCGAAAATCGGTGCTGCAACAGGAAGTTTTCCATTAGGTAGTACATCAAGCGTTTTTCCATTCTC
Source organism: Bacillus sp. LH1 (assembly GCF_057924895.1). Classification (NCBI taxonomy): domain Bacteria; kingdom Bacillati; phylum Bacillota; class Bacilli; order Caryophanales; family Bacillaceae; genus Bacillus; species Bacillus sp. LH1. The sequence goes on from NZ_CM175007.1 coordinate 3,826,154, forward strand.
TAATAACGGTTGTAATTTTCCCTCTTTATTTATATAACCAATCGTTAAATATTCTTCGATATGAATATCAATATTGTTTGGAAAACGTTTTTTTACATTTACTGCTTTAATTTCTTTTCGCTTCGTTAAGTTTTCTTCAGCTTTATGTGCTGTCACTCGGAAATAACTTGTATCATATGTCACGCCTGAATCCTTCATTACTTGTTCATCCGTCATATAGTGATTTCCAAACACACTAATCTTTTTTATATTACTAAGCGGAGACCGAAAATAAATTAAAAAGAGCACTAATAAAAATAAAATTGATATGTATAAAATCAATCGATGATTAACATTTTTTTTGTTTTTTTTCTTTTGATTTTTCAATTTTGGTACACGATCTTGTAGTTTAATCACTTTACTATTATTCATGTACGATCCCCCTATGTAACATAAAGAACGGCATGTTCCTCATGCCGTTCTTATCTTCTTATTATAACATAAATGATAATGAGCGGAACGAATAACCGTTATCTTCCAATGATTTCTACTTCTGTGTGCATATCTACATCAAATTTATCCTTAATTGTATGTTTTATTAATTCAATTAAAGACAATACCTCTTGCGCTGAAGCTCCCCCAGTATTAACAATAAAATTGCCATGCATTTCAGAAATTTGAGCTCCACCAATCCTATAGCCACGAAGCCCTGCTTTTTCTACTAAATCTCCTGCAAAATGTGGGATTGGATTCCGAAATACACTTCCTGCACACGGGTGATTCCATGGTTGCGTTTCACGGCGGTAATCTTTATTATTTTGCATGCTACGTACAATTTCTTCACGTTTCCCCGCCTGTAATTGAAACACCGCCTCTAAAACAATACCAGGACGTTTCGTTTGCAATACAGATGCCCGATAAGAAAACTCCAGTTCTTTATTCGTTAACCAGTCAATTGCACCGTCTTCAAACAGAATGAGAGCCTTCGATAATACACTCGATATATCCGATTTATGTGCACCTGCATTCATATATACTGCACCACCGACACTTCCTGGAATACCGCTTGCAAACTCCAATCCAGCTAACCCTTGACGACTAAGTAAAGTTGACAATTTAATAAGAGGATATCCACTACCAACTCTTACCTTATGTTTTTCGACCTCTAAGTGATCTAATCCTTCTCCTAAACGAATAACAACACCTTCTATGCCTTGATCAGATACAAGAAGGTTTGAACCGCGACCAATTACAGTCCACTTCGTTTTGTATTGCTTTACTAACTGTAATGTTTTTTCAATACCGGCTACATGCTTTGGCACAATTAAAATATCCGCTGGGCCACCTATTTTCATAGTTGTATAACGTGCTAACGGCTCGTTAACCAAAACACGACCAACGTCTGCTTCTATAAGCTCATTTACTAATTGTTCCATAGACAATCTCCCCCATATTAAGTCTCCTTATGACAATAATATGCAGGGCGTTCACCTAACGTTATCCCTCTATTTACGGGCAGTACAGCTCCTAAATCAAAATTAGGTGATAACAAAGAAATTAGGTGGAATGAGGATACCAGTAAACATCCGATTAGTGAAAGGTAATAATCAACGAGAGAGAATCACTCCCCACTGATTAAAGCCTCACTTTATTTTTTTACAAGTTTATTCATTACTTCATACAGCTTATTTGCTGCATCTGGAATACCTAGTTGCTTAGCAGCTAGCTTCATATTTTGTAATGTTTGTGCATCTAATAAAATCTCATCAATATCACGAATAAGCGTTTCAGCTGTTAAATCTTTTTCAAGTAACATTTTTGCCGCTCCTTTATCAACAACTGAACGTGCATTCTTTTCCTGATGATTATTTGTTACATACGGACTCGGTATTAACACACTTGGTTTTCCTAACGCTGTTAATTCTGCAAGTGTTGTTGCCCCAGCCCTTGAAACAACAAGGTCTACACCAGTTAGTACCTCTGGCATATTATGAATGAACGGCTTAATAATAACATTGCTTGGGTTCCCTTTTTGCTTCACGGCTTCCATCACTTTGTCATAATGTACTTCACCTGTTACATATAGTATTTCGTAGCTTTTGTTCCCAAACTGTTCAATTGCTTCAACGAAGGCATCGTTAATCGGTCTAGCCCCACGACTTCCACCAAATATAAGTACAGACTTTTTAGGAAGAGAAAGCCCAACTGAACGTTTCCCCTTCATTCCATTTTGTTCCATTACCTCTGATGCTCGTGGATTACCTGTCATTACCACTTTTGACTCCGGAAAATGCTCTATAGCTGCTTCAAAACAAACAGCAACTTTATCAACATAACGGCTTAAAAACTTGTTCGTTACACCTGGTACACTATTTTGTTCATGTACAATAGTTGGAATACCTAATTTGGCTGCAGCGTATACAACTGGTCCACATACATATCCACCCGTTCCAATTACGATATCCGGATTAAAACGACGAATATATCGTTTACTATCCTGTACACCTTTTAGAAAACGCATTACTGTTTTCACATTATCTAATGATATTTTTCGTTTAAATCCACTTATAACAATAGATTGAAATGGTATACCTGCTTTTGGAACGATTGTACTCTCTAGTCCATTTTCCGTACCAATATATAAAAATCTTGCTTCTGGATTTAACTTTTTTATTTCTCTAATTAAAGCAAGAGCTGGATAAATATGACCACCAGTACCCCCACCACTCACTAATACACGCACTACTAACTCCTCCGCTTCTCTTTTCTTATTTCCATTATATTTATTTCTATATACATATTGCATTTTTACACACATACGAAAAACCCTGTCTTATAAACAGGGTTTAGTAGCGAGAATGGCGACTTATATTTAATAATACACCTACTGCCATTAACATTAATGTCAAACTTGATCCACCATAACTTAAAAACGGCAAGGTAATACCCGTAACAGGCATTAGTCCTGTTACAACACCAACATTAATCATTACTTGAATCGCAATCATCGCCACAATACCTACTGCTAAAAACGTACCATATAAATCTGGCGCTCCTAATGCGATACGAATCCCGCGCCATAATAATAGACTAAATAATAATAACACAAATGAACCACCAATAAAACCTAATTCCTCGGATAAGATCGCAAATATAAAGTCAGTTTGTGGTTCAGGTAAATAAAGAAATTTTTGTCTACTTTGTCCAAGTCCAAGCCCAAATAATCCACCAGGTCCAATTGCAAGTAATGATTGGATAATTTGAAATCCACTCCCGAGCGGATCTGACCACGGATCTAAATATGATGTAATGCGTTTCATTCGATACGGTGCTGATGCAATTAACCCTACAAATCCTGCTACACCAATCAAACCAAACATTGCAAAGTGAAAAACTCTCGCTCCCGAAATGAATATCATAATGATACATGTCCCAACCATTACCGTTCCTGTCCCAAGGTCTGGCTGTAACATAATCATCCCAAAAGCAAGAAACACAAAACTAAGAGCCGGTAATAAACCACGTTTAAAAGATGTAATCAATTTTTGCCGTTCTGCTAAAAACTTTGCCAAGAAAATAATCATCGCAAACTTCATAAATTCTGACGGCTGAATCGAAAATGCCCCGATTCCAATCCAACTTCGTGCTCCTCCTCGAACAAGACCTACTCCAGGAATAAGAACGAGAATAAGAAGAATGAAGCAAACTAGCAAAATCACTTTTGAATACGTACGCCACACCCAATAATCAATTTTCATAATAAAAAACATAGCTACTACACCAAGACCCGCAAACAGTAATTGTCTTTTTGCAAAAAAGAATGAGTCCCCCATTTTATAAGAGGCCCAAACTGCACTCGCACTATAAACCATAATCATTCCGATTGTCAACAATGAAAGTGTTACGATGATGAGAATAAAATCAGGCGTTTTCTTCATTACCCACAAACACCACCTCTTTAGGCAGAACCTTTTGCCCTATGTAACAAAACATCAGTAGGTGTTAGCCTACTGATGTTTTGATTTACTTTATATAAGTTTATGCACAGCTTGTATAAAAATGTCTCCTCTTTCTTCAAATGTTTTAAATTGATCCCAGCTTGCACACGCTGGAGAAAGAAGAACGACATCACCATCTTTAGAATGAGCATAAGCTTTCACCACTGCTTCATCTAAAGTATCGACACTTTCAATTATATCTAATCCCGCTTTTTCTGCCGCTCTTACTAGTTTAGGAGCTGTTTGTCCAAATGTTACAATCGCTTTTACATTTTTGAAATACGGAATTAAATCATCGAATTCATTTCCGCGATCAAGCCCACCTGCTAGTAACACAATCGGTTGTGTAAACGCAGATAGTGCTTTCTCAGTCGCTAACATATTCGTTGCTTTTGAATCATTATAAAACTTACGGTTGTTAATCGTTGTTACATATTCTAAACGATGTTTTACACCCGTAAAACGTTTTAACACGACCGTAATTGCTTCATTAGAAGTACCTAATAATTTCGCAATACTCATCGCAGCTAAAATATTTTCTAGATTATGTTGACCAGGTAAAACGATATCGCTTACTTCAATAACTTTTTCACCTTTGAAATAAAGAGCGTTATCTTTTATACACGCACCATCTTCAATTTCTTTCGTTGTCGAAAACAGGATTTTTTGACCTTTAGAATACGCAGACAAAGCCATCACATCTGCATCATCCGCATTTATTACACTATAATCATTTTCTGTTTGGTTTTTAAAAATATTTGCTTTTGCTAAACCATATTCTTTCTTCGTCCCATGATAGTCTAAGTGGGCCTCAAATAAATTTAAAAACGCAGCAATTTTAGGTTGGAACAATTCTACTCCCATCAATTGAAACGATGAAAGTTCTGTAACTACAACTTCATTTTCTTTTGCATCCTGTGCTACTTCACACGCTACAGTTCCAATGTTCCCTGCAATTACAGGATGCTTTTGTCCTTCTTTTAGCATTTCAAATGTCAGCATTGTCGTCGTCGTTTTACCGTTAGACCCCGTAATCCCAACAAATGGTGCTTCTGAAATACGATATGCTAATTCAACTTCCGTAACAATCGGAATTTGCTTTTCTTTCGCAGCAACTAATATTGGATTAGAATACGGGATTCCTGGATTTTTTACTACAAGAGAAATATTTCTCTCTAATAATTCTAAAGGATGACCACCGCATACAACGTCCATTCCTTTTGCTTGTAATTCTGCAGCAAGTACATTCTCTGCTAAAGGCTTTCCGTCATTTACAATAACATTTGCCCCTAACTTTTGTAACAATGTAGCTGCTGCATAACCACTTTTTGCAATGCCCAATACAAGAATATTCTTATTTTGAAATTCAGTTACAGTTTTCAATTACATCCACACCCCGATATAAATTCCTAACACAGCTAATAAAAATCCTGCAGACCAAAACGTCACAACAACACGCCACTCTGACCAACCACATAATTCATAGTGATGGTGTAATGGACTCATTTTAAAGACACGTTTTCCTGTTGTTTTAAATGAAATGACCTGAATGATAACCGATAAAGTTTCCATTACGAATACTCCGCCAATAATTACAAGTAGCAATTCTTGTTTTAATAAAATCGCTACAGCTGCAATGGCTCCACCTAAAGCTAATGAACCTGTATCTCCCATAAACACTTTTGCTGGATTCGCATTGAATACTAAAAATCCAAGTACAGCTCCTACAACTGCCATACAGAATATCGCTACTCCAAATTGCTCTTGTGCCACAGCAATAATACTAAATGCTCCAAATGCAATAGCAGCTGTTCCTGATAATAAACCATCTAAACCGTCAGTTAAGTTAACTGCATTTGATCCACCAATAAGCATAAATAGTACAAGTACGAAATACGCCCAACCTAATTCAAACTTAACATCCGTTCCCGGAATCATGATGTATGTGTGGAACGCTTGCCCTTTTCCAATTAAAAAGAATGCAATAGCAATAACAAGCTGACCTACTAATTTTTGCTTTGATGTTAAACCAAGATTTCTCTTCTTAACTACCTTTATGTAGTCATCTAAAAATCCAATCAATCCGTAACCAAACGTCACTAATAGTAATAACGAAACCTCTGCACCTAAATAATTAAACTTAATCGCCATAATAAGTGAAGTTACCATCATAGATACGTATATGACGATACCACCCATTGTCGGTGTCCCTGATTTTTTTTGATGTGACTTTGGTCCCTCATCACGAATACTCTGTCCGAACTTTAATTTTCTTAAAAATGGAATAAACAATGGCGAAAGGGCAACAGAAATTAAGAATGCTACCCCAGCCGTTACTAATAAACCTTGCTCAAGCACATGTAGTCCTCCTCTCACGTTGTTACTCTTCGTTGTTTAAACGCCCTGTAATTGCTTCTTTAGCAACTTCACGATCATCGAAATGATGAACTTCTTTACCAATAATTTGATACGTTTCATGACCCTTACCAGCAATAATAATGATATCATCTGCTTTCGCTTTAGCGATTGCATGGTGTATTGCTTCTTTTCTATCAATGATCATTTCATAATTTTTCCCGCTTGCACCATGTACCATATCATCTAAAATAGCCGCTGGATCTTCACTTCTTGGATTATCTGATGTATAAATTGCATGAGTTGCATATTTTGTTGCAACACTTGCCATTATCGGTCTCTTCGTTCGGTCCCTATCGCCACCACAACCAACGATACAATACACATCACCTTTTGCAAATTGTTTTGCAGTTTTTAATACATTTTCTAAACTATCTGGCGTATGTGCGTAATCAACAATAACTGTATAATTTTGCCCTCCATCAACAACTTCAAAACGTCCTGGAACCCCAGCTAAATCCTTTATAACAGCAATGATTGTTTCTAATTTCACACCCGAAACAAGTCCTGCTGCTGTTGCTGCAAGTACGTTATATACATTAAATTTACCTATTAATTTCATCGTAACATTTACACTTTCATATGGTGTGACAAGCGTAAATGTAGTCCCGCCACTCGTCATAACGATATTTTTTGCCATAATATCACTTGTTGTATCAATACCATATGTTACAACTGTTGCTGCAGTACTTCTCATATACTCTTCTGTTACATTATCATCGCTATTGAGCACAGCGTACTTTTCACGATTATGATTATAACTATTGCCAAGCTGTGCAAATAGTAACCCTTTTGCATGTTTATATTCTTCCATCGTTTTATGATAGTCTAAATGATCTTGGGTTAAATTCGTAAACACCGCTACATCGTAATCACATCCGTGTACACGACCAAGATCTAACGCATGTGACGAAACTTCCATTACCGTGCTGTCCACACCTTGTTCAACCATTTTTGAAAACGTCTGTTGAAGTGTTAGTGCATCTGGTGTTGTATTTTTCACCTCAAATGTTTCATCACCGATTTTCATATTAATCGTTCCAATTAGCCCTGTTTTATGACCATGTGCTCGCATAATCTCATCCATAATATGCGATGTTGTTGTCTTTCCATTTGTACCTGTAATTCCGATTAAATGTAACTTGTGTGTCGGTTGACCATAAAAATAATCAGCTAAAACCGCTAACGAACGAAAAGTATTTTTCACAAGTACAACTGGAACGTCAACATCAATTGGTCTTTCCGCAACAATAGCAGCCGCTCCTTGTGCCGCTGCTTGCTTAGCAAAATCATGGCTATCAACCGTATATCCTTTCATACATACAAATAAGCTTCCCTCTTTCACTTTACGTGAATCAGCTTCTATAGATGTGATTTCTGGATTTTCTTTTGGAACAACTGGAAAATCATGCAAACATGATACAAGTGTATGCAACTTCATTTCACTAAACCCTCTCTACATTGTTTATTTATCTTTTTTCAGTAAGCAACACATTACCTCCTATATAAGGAGGTAAGTGCTACTGACCTATTTATGAATGAGACACTTACTGTCTCAAATTAAGTAACTGTTCTATAAAGAACTCACTTCCACCAATTGTACCATAAAACGTACTATGTTACCTTTAATTCCCGAAGTAAATTCTAATTTTTGAGCCTTCTTTTACTTTAGCTCCCGCTTCTGGTGATTGTTTAATTACTTTCTCTCCATCTCCACTTATATCAAGCTTCAAATCGACGAGTTGTGTTTGTAAGTCTTTCTTTTTCATTCCAATTAAATTCGGAACTTCCACAGTTGGTGTATCGCCCCATTTATATTCTTTCTCAACTTGTTCTTTTCTCGGTTTCACTCCCATAACAGGAAGCGCATCTCGAAGGATATTCCCGACAATCGGAGCTGCTACCACTCCACCAAACTGTGTAACCCCTTTTGGATTATCAACAGCAACATACACAACAATCTCTGGATCATCCGCTGGAGCAAATCCGATAAAAGATACTATATAATTATTCTCTAAATATTTACCATCTTTCACCTTTTGAGCAGTACCCGTTTTTCCACCTACACGATATCCATCAATATAAGCACCTTTACCAGAACCTTTCGCTACAACATTCTCTAATGCATAACGAACTTTTTCTGAAGTTTCCTTGGAAATAACTTTTCTTTTCTCAACAGGTGTCTTTTTACTAACAACTTGATTATTTTTCGGATCAATAAACTCCTTAGCTATATACGGCTGATACAATGTTCCACCATTTACAGCCGCCGCTACAGCTGCTACTTGTTGAATCGGTGTAACAGAAACCCCTTGGCCGAATGAAGTTGTTGCTTGCTCTACTGGACCAACTTTATCTAAATTAAATAAAATCCCACTGCCTTCACCTTGCAAGTCAATTCCAGTCTTCTGCCCAAAACCAAAATTACGAATGTATTTAAATAATCGGTCTTTACCAAGGCGATCACCAAGTTCAATAAATCCCGGGTTACATGAGTTTTGAACGACTTCTAAAAACGTTTGACTGCCATGACCTCCTGCTTTCCAGCATTTCAATCTAGCTCCACCTACTTCAGCTGCTCCATCATCATAAAACGTATCCTTCTCTAAGTCTACTAAATTTTCATTCAATGCTGCAGCTAATGTAATGATCTTAAATGTTGAACCAGGCTCATACGTACTCCATACAGGTAGATTTCTGTTATACACTTCTGGAGAGACACTTTGAAAATCCGCTGGGTCAAAACTCGGTCGACTAGACATACCTAAAATTTCACCATTTTTAGGATTCATTGCAATCGCAATCATACCGTCAGGATTATAAGTTGACTCAGCAATATTCATTTCTCTTTCCATAATCCTTGTAATACGCGCATCGATTGTTAATCCTAAATTTAAACCAGCTTCTGGCTTTTTGAAATCATCACCAACATTAGGCATCCTTTGTCCTTTCGCATCTGCAAAAAAACGCACATGACCTTTGTCCCCATTTAGCTCTTTATCATAATATTTTTCTAGTCCCATAAGACCTTGGTTATCGCTACCTGCAAAACCTAATACATGTGATAAAAAGTTTCCAAATGGATAGTACCGGATAGAATCCTCTGCGATATACACGCCCTTCAAACTTAATCCTCGTACTTCTTTCGCTTTGTCATGTGATATTTTCCTTCCGCCTTTATCTAACCTTACAATCGATTCTTTTTTTGTAATCCTTTTATAAATCTCATCTTTTTCCACACCTAATACTGCAGCTAACTTCTCTGCAGTCTCTGCTGGTTTTTCAATTTGCCTCGGTACAACAAAGACAGTTGGAGCACTTTTATTCGTGGCAAGTTCCACACCATTTCGGTCTAAAATTTTCCCACGTTCGGGTTCAAAAGTAATATTACGACTCCATGAATCTTTCGCACGATCCGTTAACATATTCCCAAGAAAAAATTGCACATATCCAAGACGAATATCGATAATAGTGAAAATAAGTATACCTGATATAAGTATAAAAATAAGTCGTTTTCTAACTGTTACATTTGATACACGCATATCGGAACAAGCCTCCCTTACGCCTAGCTTGTTCCAATATATGCTTGTACTTATTTAATTAGAACTTATTCTCTTTTACCATTACGGCTTTTCTGCTTCTTGCTGTGGTTCGAGTGGCGGTACGAGTGTGACACCTAATTCTGTACCAGGTTGTAATAATGTTCCTTCCGCCACACTTTGTTCTGTTACGTATCCTGTACCAGAAGGTTTCAAGTTAAGCTGTAATGTCTTCGCTAAATTCATAACATCACGCAGTGCCCATCCTTGTATATTTGGCATTGTAGGCTTATCTCCTACCAAGAAGACTCGGTCGCCTTTTAATGTTTGTTCAGTCGCTTTTGGTACTTGTTGCTGTACTTTCCCTTCACCTAGTACGATTGGACGAAGTTTTGCTTTATCAATCGCTTTCCCCGCTTCAGCCATCGTTTTACCAGTTACATCTGGAACAGTAGTTTGTTGTTCTTTCAGATGTTTTTTCGGATCTTTCACTTCATTTGGCTTAATCTTTAAATACTCTAAACTATTTTTTGTTACATATTTAAAAATATCAGCTAAAGGTTGTGCGCCGTTCTCATCATCTTTTAATTTCGGCTGTTTAACAGCTACATACACGACAAGTTGTGGATCGTCCATTGGTGCCATACCTAAGAATGAGAATATATAATTCTGTCTTCCTGTCATATAGCCGCCTTTTCCATCCGGAATTTGCGCTGTACCTGTTTTACCACCAACTGAATATCCATCAATTTTATAAGCTGTCCCTGTACCTTTCGGAGATGTAACAACACGTTCTAATAACTGTCTTACTTGCGCTGCTGTTTCCTTTGTAACAGGTCTTCCTACTTCTTCTGGCTTATGTTCTAATTTTACTTTGTCTGTTATCGGATCTACAATTTTATCAATTGCATAAGGTTTCATCATTTTCCCATCATTTGCAATGGCCGTTGCAGCTTGTACAAGCTGAATTGGTGTTACAGTGGAACCTTGTCCAAAAGCTGTTGTCACTTGTTGTATTTGCTGATCAAATAAAATTGTATTCGATCCTTCACCTGATAAATCAATGTTCGTTTTTTCATCTAATCCAAAACTATGAATATATTTTCGGAAACGTTCTGGACCAAGTTTTTGATCTCCTAAAATTGCAAACGCTACGTTTGAAGAACGCTCTACCCCTTCATCAAACGTGATAGAGCCCCAACCAGCACCGCCATTATGATCTTTTATTTTCCTATTTCCGACTTGATATGTCCCGGATTGATAATAATCTTGTCCTTTGTACACACCTTCATTAATAGCTGCCGCTAACGTAAAAATTTTCATTGTTGATCCAGGTTCAAATGCATTGGCAATCGCGTCATTGAAGAAATATTTAATTTGGCGATCATTAGGGTCATAACTAGGTTTAGTAGACATCGCTAATATTTTCCCAGTTTTCGGATCTGCAACAATCCCTATTAAACTTTCTGGCTCATATTGCTTACTTGCTGCTTTCATCGCGTCTTCTAAATAACTTTGGACACGTTGATCAATTGTTAAATAAGCATTATCTCCATTTTTAGGTGCCTTTACATTAACTTTTCCCCCATCAAGGGACACACCTTTACGATCACCTGTATATGCTACTTCTCCATTCGAAGCACTTAAGTATTTATCCAAGCTTTTCTCTATGCCAAATTGACCTACCGAGGTTCCATTCTCATTTGGTTTTGCATGACCTATAACGTAAGATGCAAAATCACCGTTTGGATACACCCTTGCATTTTCTGTAATAAAAGATATTCCCGGCAACTTCAACGCTTCTATTTGTTCCTTCTTTTCTTTCGTCAAATCCTTGCCTAACGTTCCAAATTCGACTTGACTTCTACCTTCCTTGTTTAAAGAAGCTAAAATATCCTCTTCGCCTTTTCCAAGTACTCCTGCAATTTTCTTTGCAGTATCTTCTTTATTCTCAACTGAGTTAGCACCTTTTAGTGCAGCTACCATTTTGTAAGAGTTTGCGTCTTGCGCTAACACATGACCGTTTTGATCATAAATGGTTCCTCGGTTCGCTTCAAGAACTCCTTTTTTACTATGCTTTTGTTTAGCAAGTGCATCTAAATCCTGATTATGAACGGTTCCTGTTGATTGTATGTAAAAAAATCGGGCTAATAACAGCAAAAAGAGCAGGAGGAAAAATATCATAAAATAACCTGCTCCCTTATTGGTATGAAATTTAGTCATATTCTTCTTCATCGTTCCTTCACACCTATTGCCTTATTTGAGGCCTTTCACATTATTCGCATTAATTTCTAGCCCATGTTTTTTTGCAACTTCAGCGATTCGTTCATAGCGACTTAACTTCTCTACTTCAGCTTGTAATTCTTGATTTTCTTTTTGCTGCTGTACAATTTTTTCTTCTATCGTCGCTGCTTCTACATTAACTTGATAAAGGCCTGCTTTATTTCCAATAAACGCGACACAGGCATACAATAAAAAGCCAATAAACGCTACATACAACAGTTTTTCGATTCTTGTAATTTTCGCTTTAACCTTCGGCTTAGCCATCTGCTGTGGGGGCGTTTGAATTTGCACCTCTTCTTGCGCTTGTTGTTTGTACTTTACAGCTAAATTAGTCATACCTCTCTCTCCCTTTTATCGTTTTTCAGCGATTCTCAACTTCGCAGAACGCGCACGATTATTTTCTTCTAGCTCTATATCAGAAGGTAAAATCGGTTTTCTTGTAATAAGCTTTAATTTCGGCTTAAATTCATCAGGAATAATCGGTAATCCTGGCGGCAATTGTGGCGTTGTACTATTTCGCTTAAACGTTGTTTTACAAATACGATCTTCTAATGAATGGAATGTTATAACACTAACCCTTCCACCTGGCTTAACCATCTCAATAGCAGATTCCAATGCTTCTTCAAATACTTTTAATTCATCGTTTACAGCTATACGAATTGCCTGAAACACTCGCTTAGCAGGATGCCCACCCGTTCTACGAGCAGGAGCCGGAATACCTTCTTTAATTAGCTCTACTAATTCTCCTGTCGTTTCAATAGCTTTATTCTCACGATAAGCTTCAATTTTTCTTGCAATTTGTTTTGAAAATTTCTCTTCACCGTATTGGAAGAAAATCCTTACAAGTTGTTCATATGACCAGCTATTTACAACATCGTACGCTGTTAATGGGGCATCTTGATCCATCCGCATATCTAGCGGTGCATCATGATGATAACTAAAGCCTCGTTCTGGTGTATCTAATTGTGGGGATGAAACACCTAAATCAAATAAAATACCGTCTACTTCTGTTATACCTATTTCCTGCAGTTTTTCAGCTAAATAACGGAAGTTACTCTTTACTGTTATAAACTGTTCACCGTATGAAGAGAACTTTTCTTTCGCGTTTTGAATCGCTATCTCATCTTGATCAAACGCTATTAATTTTCCACCTTCAGTTAATTGGGATAATAAATAAGAACTATGTCCTCCTCCCCCCAGTGTACAATCTACATATGTACCATCTGGCTTTATATCTAAGCCGTCTACTGTTTCCTTTAAAAGCACTGTTACGTGTTTAAACATTGTTGCACCTACTCTTTTTCCAATTAATTATGTTGAATGTATCCCTTCCTCTAAACACATATTTCACGCTTAGAGAATGAAATAATACGAAAGAACGACTCATTTAACTTACCAACAAAGGCAACATACTATACAAATCGCTATTTTCTTTTATTATATACTAAATTTTATCATCTTTTGCGGGAATTTAAATAAAAAACTGTCGAAAAAGCGAATAATACGTTTACATTTTGTGCTATTTTGTCATATATTTAAGTATCCAACACAATTGCCATATTTAACACTTTTTTGATTGATAATTCAGAAAAAAATCACTTCACAGTAAATTCAACGGAATAAAAATAAAATCCTGCTCCAAAGAGCAAGATTTTATAGTTTTATAACATGATGTTTTCCGTCCCAAGAAAAAGGGTTTTCCATTACACGATCAACGAAATCCAAACCAAACTGATTTAAATAATAACATACATTCCACACACGTTCTTGCGGTGCACCTAATGGACGAAGTGCGAATTGTATACGGCGGAATTTATTTAGCTGAACCTCATACTTTTTCTCAACATTTCTTTTCAACATTCTTTCCAGCAGTTCAATTTGTTCATTAATTTTCAATTCGTTTTTCCCTGCAAACGCACCTAACCCTGGCTCTATTTTCTTTACAAATTGCTGTAAAGATGTATGAATATCGGCAATTTCTTTTTTCGCCTTTTCAAAATGATCATCAATCGGTTCCTCTATTTGATTAGACAACCAGTTTTCACGCAATTTATCGACATCATTTAAAAACGGATCACTTTCTCTCAATTGCAAATCAAATAAATCCGTCGCTATATCTCTCTCCACATAAGTAATTGTAAGACGAGGAACGACAGGTGGCATTTGAAAACCGACAGTATGGAATACTTGTTGTAATTCACTCCAATAAGCTAATTCTCCTGGACCTCCAATAAATGCGAGCGTAGGAAATACATACTCTTGCATAAGAGGACGTGTTACAACATTATTACTAAAACGTGCCGGATTTCTCTCCATCTCTCCAATCAACTCTTCGTATGAAAAGGAATGCGCCCCATCCTTTCCAACAAACTTACCTTGTTGATCTTCAAGCAATACTCGTTCATTATCTATTTCCATGAATATATGCACTGCATGAGACTTCGTTTCAATAATCGGTTTGTATCCTAGTTCTTTAATTACTTCTTGCTGATTACGAAGCCCCTCTTGTACCTCTTTATACTTACTTATAATTCGCTTGAAAAATGGAATTTCTAACTTTCTTAATTCAGGATGATGTGAATCAACAAGGATTAAACCAGAATTAGCAAAGATTTTCGTAATAAGATGAGCAAAGAAATCTACATACGTATTCGATTTTTTCAAAGCATCATCAACAAATTTTAATACATCCTTTGTAAAATTTGTTTCTGGGTATGTTTTAAAAATCTCTTCAATCCAATTTCTACAATCTTCAACAGAAAGTTCAGACTCAGAAGCACTCGCCTTTTTCGGATTACGGTCATAAAAAATAGTTTTTTTCATCTTTTTATTTTTCGCTACAAAAGTATGGTTAATCTCATCCATATCATGGTCTTCACCCGCAATCCAGAAGACAGGGACAACTTTAACTCCTAAACTTTCTTCCTTTTCCTTTGCAAGCTGTAAAATTGAAATAACTTTATGAATTGTATAAAGCGGTCCAGTTAATAACCCTGCTTGTTGTCCAGCTATAACAACATATGTATTTTCATCTCCAAGCGCTTTTACATTTTGAAGTGTAGATTCTCCCGCTTGTAATTTTGTATTATATTCTAATAAATGCGCTACTAAATCTTGGCGGAAAAACTCCCTTTCACGCAAATCATGTAAACGTTGTTTAAAAGCATCTTCTGTTAACATATAATCAAAACATGACTGTATCTCTTTTTTACCGTTCATATAGTCCGCTACAACACCTTGTTGCGGAACAGAGATTTCTTTTATCTCCATATAATTCTTCCTTTCGTATCCAGTTCTCTCACCAATCCACATTGTAGTCAATGTTTCACGTAAAAGCAAAGAATAACACTTATACTCTTGTTTCTAACCCTTTTATTGCATCGAACAAAAATTGAAGTGTCGGAACTGGTAGTTGCTGTTTCTTAGCTTCTTCTAATACATATCCAACAATCGCATTAATTTCCGTCTGTCTATTCGCTCTTACATCCGCTAACATAGAGGATGTATTACGAGACGTTCCTTCACACACATTTCGTACCATTTGCCATACCATTTCTTTTTCTCCTCTAATAAGAAATGCGACCTCCTGAAACACTTGCTCCATCATTTGATAAAAAAAACGATTCGTGATTAATTCACCATTCTTAACTCCCAATAGTGCTGTCAATGGATTGATACATACATTTACTACTAATTTTTTGTGCATAATCTCTTCCCAATCCGTTTCTATTTGAACTGGAAAATAAGTAACAGGAAAATAACGGAATATTTTCTTGAAATGTATAGATTGACCACAAACCACTCCAAATTTTGTTACCCCTATCCCAGTATGATGAACGATATGCCCTCCCTCTTTTTTCGCACCATGTTCTACAATACCAACAGCTATATTTTCACTCCCTATTTTCAGCATCTTTTGAAGATGCGACATTCCGTTTTGCAAAAAGATTAATGATGATGCCCCTTCCACAAACGGTAGTACGTCATCTATATGATATTGCTTCACAGAAATAAATATATAATCTAAATTTTGTGCTACCATACTTTCTATCGGTAAAACAGGTGGATATACTGTTTCACATCTTCCATCTCTAATACAAGTTACACCTGTTTCATTCAACTCTTCAGCCTGCTTAGCCGTTCTTGTAAACAACGTAACATCTTGGTTACTTTTTTGTAAATAAAATGTATACAATAGACCAATAGCACCTGGTCCGACAATTCCAATTTTCATTTTCACACAAGGGATTCACATTAAGCGCCCTTGCCTCCCCTCCTTTTTATATCTTTTTAAAGTACATGAGCACGCCCTATAATTTCGTTGTCCTCTGTCAAACAAATACACTCTCTTTTTTCGCTATGTATAATACTGCCTATTAATACACTTATACTCTTAGTTTAGCAAATCCTCAAAAAAATAATAAAAGAAATATACTATCTTCTTCATAAAAATAAAAAAATGAGTTATAATATTATTGTAAATATTTTTACTTTTCTGCATTCAACAAGATAACAAAAGGATGTGATGTAATGGGATTCCCAAAAGTTGAGCGCTTGCTCATCAATTATAAAACGTTAGATGAATTCAAAAAATTTAAAGGGTGCGGAGCCCAAGAACTATCTATGCTGGAAGAATTGCAAGCAAACATTATTGAAAACGACAGTGAATCTCCATTTTATGGCATTTATTATGGTGGATCACTAATCGCACGTATGAGTCTATATATGAAAAGAAACGGCGGAGAACCATTCGAAATTACAGGTCCTTACCTAGAACTTTATAAACTTGAAGTATTACCAACTTTTCAAAAACAAGGATTCGGGCAAATGCTTGTAAATCATGCGAAACAAATGCAATTTCCTATTAAAACAATAGCACGTATTCATTCAGCTGGTTTTTGGGATAAATTAAATTTCAACCCCGTATCAGTAACTGATGGTGATTTTTATATTTGGCATCCAGAAACAAATTTGAATGCGGTTACAAACGAAGAATCGGCTTAAAAAATAAAAAAACAGCTGTATAACAGCTGTTTTTTATTTCTTAAGCTTCTCTAACTTCTCATTCGAGCGAGCATTGTTTCTTTCCGCTACCATTACACTTCTTTTTTGATCGATATAATCAAGTAATGTTCTATACTCTTCTTCATATACTGATAATCGCTCCAGAAGGCGCTCTCTTTCTGTTTGTAATGATTCAACTTGTTGTTGCAACACCGTTAAAGAGTTTTCATCTTTATAATTTTGCAAGAAATCAATAACATCATTCAACGTAATTGACGTAGGTTCTAACACCTTTGTCTCTTTCACTTCATAATGTTCTACTTTACGAAGTTGCTTTGCTTCCTCAATACGTTCTTTATATTGCTTTCTTACGTAAGAATTCCATCTAAACCCACATGCTGCTGGTGTACGAGATAAATTTTTTCCCACTTCCTTAAAGGCAGAAAGTTGTGTTCCACCTTCTCGAATATGCCGGAGTACTACTTCTGCCAGAAGCAAATCTTCATCATCAGTCCAAGCATCTTGTCTTGTTGTCGCCATCTCTCTAGTCCTCCCTATGCATTTTTTATTAAGCATATGCAGTTACTAGAAAAGATAGAATACAACAACTAAAGATTAAGACAAAAAAAAATAAACGCAGAAGATATCTTCTGCGTTTATTTTCCCGCAATTACTTGCTGATTACTTCTTTACCTTTGTAAGTACCGCATGCTTTACATACACGGTGAGCTAATTTCGCTTCACCACAGCTTGGGCACTCTACCATACCAGGTACTGATAATTTGAAATGCGTACGACGCTTTCTTTTTACTGTTTTAGAAGTTCTTCTAAAAGGTACAGCCATTCTTCCCACCTCCTTAAAAGAAATAGTTATTTTCATATGAAGGCCTGAACCAGTCTTCCGATTATTTGTCAAAAAACTTTGCAAGTCCTGCCAATCTTGGATCAACAGTCTTTTCTTTGTCTTCTTCCGAAATCACTTGCCAGTCTTGACCTTGCGTCGGTGCTCCACCAGAAACATCATCACTGAAAATTTGCATTGGAATCTCCAAAAGTATATTTTCCTTGATTACGGGCAGTAAGTCAAGTACTTCTCCTTCTAAAGAATGAATTTCAGCTTCAGTTTCAAATTCTTCTTGTGAAGTTTGGAACACCTCAGTTGTTTTAATGTCAAATGGTAATGTCACATCTACTAAAGAGCGAGAACATGGTAAAACCATGCTTCCAGTTATATGTAGATGAAACGTAAACTTACCGGAGCCAAAATCAACTCTTCCCGTTACATGAACAGGATTAATTTCACGAATATCTTTCTCGACCTCTTTTAGCTCACTTACATCTACCATCTCATCCAATGTCAATCCTTTATTTCTCAATTTATTCAATTGATGGATGGACCATTTCATATCATATCACCTCAAGGCAACAAACAAAATTATAGCTAGCCATTTTATATTTGTCAATGTTTTTTCTTTACACTATAATGAAGTCATCATAGTAAATAATATATAGAGTATCACGTTTTTCAAAAAGATGCTACATCGAAAGGAGAGATTACCATAAAAGCTGGTGGTATTGTTGTTGAATATAACCCTTTTCATAACGGTCATCTTTATCATGTGCAACAGACAAAAAAGTTAACACAATCCGATATAATAATTGCCGTTATGAGTGGTCCTTTTTTACAGCGTGGTGAGCCCGCACTCATTTCCAAATGGTATCGCACTAAAATGGCCTTAGCAAACGGCGTAGACCTTGTTGTAGAGCTTCCATACGTCTTTGCAACACAAAAGGCTGAAACCTTCGCAAGTGGTGCTATTTCCATTTTAAATGCCCTACGTGTTTCCGAAATTTGTTTCGGTAGTGAGGATGGACAAATCGAAAATTTTTATAATACCATCTCCATACAAAAAAACGAAGAAGAGACTTTTAACTGCCTTGTAAAACAATTCATGGACGCTGGTAATAGTTATGCAAAAGCAACATCGGATGCTTTCTCACACATTTTAACATCTGAAAAAAACATAGATATGTCACAACCAAATAATATTTTAGGCTTCCAATATATGAAAGCAATTCTGTCACAAAATAGCTCTATACAAGCTCAAACTATAAAAAGATTTGCCTCTCATTATCATGATGAAACATTTAATGACCAACATATTGCAAGCGCGACAAGCATCCGAAAACAACTCTTTAGCGAAGAAGGATCATTTACAACAATTGAACCTTTTCTCCCACAGGCAACCACTTCGCTTTTAGCAAATTACAAACAAAACTACGGGATATTACATAATTGGGAACAATACTTTTCATTTTTTAAATATAGACTCATGACGATGTCTCCAGGGGACTTACGACATATATATGAAATAGAAGAAGGTTTAGAGCATCGTATTTTATCAAAAATACAAAACAGTTCCTCCTTCTATTCATTCATGGAAGCATTAAAAACAAAACGTTATACATGGACTAGATTACAAAGAGCTTGTACACACATTTTAACAAACACAACAAAAGAGGATATACGTAGCGCAAATATAGAACAACACGCACCATATATTCGCCTGCTAGGCATGTCACAAAAAGGACAAACTTACCTTTCAAAAAATAAGAAAAAAATCGAACTTCCAATCCTTACTCATACAAAAACATTCGACCATGCCGCTTTAGATATAGAGAAAAAAGCAAACTCTGTATATTTCTCCATCATGCACGAACCGTTACGCACACAACTATTAAAACAGGATATAACACACCATCCTATTCGCTATGATGAAACAACTACAAAATTCCTATAAAAAACCTCTCTATTTCAGAGAGGTTTTTTCCTTATCCATCTTTTCTAAATATGTTAACGCATCATCCAGCGTATCCACTGGTACAATTTTCATTTTTGTTTTAATATCCTTTGCAGTCTCAAGTGCATCTTTATAGTTCGATTTCTCCGCACCTTTTTCATTTGGCGCAAAGAACACTTCAGCCCCAGCATCGCTAGCAGCCACCACTTTTTGATTTATACCACCAATCGGGCCCACTTCTCCTTTTTCATTAATTGTACCTGTTCCAGCTATTTCATGTCCTTTCGTTAAGTCTTCTTCCACAAGTTGATTATATATTTCTAATGTGAACATTAAACCTGCGGATGGTCCACCAATTTCATGAGAATTAATTTTCACTTTCGGATCGACCACTAATTCTCTTTCCGTAACGATAGAAACACCTATACCGACACGTCCATTCCCATTAGGAATCGTCTTTACATTTAAATTCTCTTTCAATTGTTTTCCATTCCTCATGTACTCAATACTTACAGCATCATTTTCTTTTTTCCCTGTCATATATTCAATAAATTGCTCCGTCTTTTCAAATGTTTTTCCGTCAACAGCTATAATAACATCACCAAGCTTAAGCTTTCCTTCTGACGGCATTCCTTTTGCCACACCAGCAACTAATACACCTTTATTTTCAAAAGATACTGAGCGATTTGCACGTTTATATGCATTATAAATCGCTGCATTTTGTGAATCTTTCATCGCATAATTTTGGCGAAATTGATATTCTTCATCACTCTCACCTTTTTGCAATATTTCTTCCGCTTTCGAAATATGTGTATATTTATTAAACTGTGCCGCTATTAAATTCACCACATTTGCTGGTCCCATTGAAACCGTAACAAGCATAAAATCACCAGATTCTTTCGTTCCACCCTCAACTTGAACATAAGGCTCTAATTTGGCAGCCATTCCTGGTTTTGTTATATAATACGGTAAACGTACGTAAACAAGTAACATCGCCAATATAACCCCTATTAAGATTGCATATATAAACCGAAAACGCTTAAACATTATGTTTCTCCTTCCACTGCTCAATTAATAAATAAATATTTGAAATATGTTTTTCTGCTTCTACTTCTCCAACTCGAATAATGTCTTCAATGTTTGTAAAAGCACGTGAACTAAATTGCTCTACAGCTGGTCGCATCATTAAATCCGATGCAATTTGCCGATTCATTACAAGCTCATGCTGCATAATTTCAATACTTTGCATGATTACGTCATAAATGGACGTAACATCGCCATTTACCTTAATTGGGGATACATCAACAGCGATAACAATATCGGCCCCTAACTCTTTCACAACCGATACTGGGATGCGATCAATGACTCCACCATCCACTAATAATCTTCCATCTATTTTTTCTGGTACAAACACTCCAGGAACAGATATGCTAGCCCTCACCGCATCTGCAACTGGCCCACTTGTAAAAACCACTTTTTCCCCCTTCAATATGTCAGTAGCCACAACAGCCGTCGGGATATCTAACTCTTCTAAATTTTTATTATATGTAAACATTTTAATCATATCTTTGACACGTTTTCCAGCAATAAATCCCATTTTCGGTACCGTGAAATCTAAATAATACTTCCGCTTAAAAACAGATGCCAATTTATACAATCTTTCAACGTTACTACTTGCCGCATAAAACGTACCTATTAGCGCCCCCATACTACTTCCTGCAATCATGTGAATAGGGATACCCGCTTCCCTTAAAACCTTTATTACACCAATATGAGCAAACCCTTTCGCTCCTCCAGACCCAAGTGCTAAACCAATCTTTGGTTCTTTCATTTTTCTCACCCTTTAATTTTTTTCATTCCTTTTTCATACTTATGGTCTAAATTCACTACGTATCCACGTATACTGAAATGAACGTTTTTTGGGACAAAGGGGGATTTACTTACATGTATGAAAAATGGAAAACCGCTTTCCTTACCATATCAACGCTATTTTTAACCTTTTCTCTTGTACTCCACCCCCAAGCCGCTTTGCAAGCTTCTATTCGCGGGTTAAATATATGGTGGGAAGTTGTATTCCCTTCACTACTACCGTTTTTCATCATTGCGGAACTTCTAATTAGTATCGGTGTTGTAAAATTTATTGGCGTTATATTAGAACCACTCATGCGCCCACTTTTTCGCGTTCCAGGGATAGGCGGATTTGTTTGGGCGATGGGAATGGCTTCTGGTTTCCCTGCAGGCGCCAAATTAAGCGCTAGACTACGAAAAAGCAATCTTTTAACTCAGATTGAAGCGGAGCGCCTCGTTTCTTTCACAAATTCTTCTAATCCACTTTTTATTTTCGGTGCTGTGTCTATCGGTTTTTTTAATAATCCGAAATTAGGAATTATATTAGCCGCTGCCCATTATTTCAGTAACTTTGCTGTCGGATTAATTATGCGTTTTTACGGCGATAATACCGCTTACAAAATTAATACACACACTACAAAAAAACGTCGCTTTCAAAACCCTTTTTTAATCCTTCACGAGACACGCTTACAAGAAAAAAGACCAATTGGTAAATTACTTGGGGATGCCATTGTTTCTTCTATTCAAACATTACTTATGATTGGCGGATTTATTATTTTATTCTCTGTGTTAAATAAAATGATTACTGTATTTCACATTACAGCAGCTCTTTCTTTTATTATGCAACATATTTTATCATTCTTCCAACTAAGTACAGATTTTAGTATACCTATATTATCAGGTATTTTCGAAATGACACTCGGAAGCCAAATGATTAGTCAAATAAATGAAACACCGCTCTTACAACAAGCTATGGTAACAAGCTTCATTTTAGCATTTAGTGGTCTTTCTATTCAGGCACAAGTTGCTAGCATATTAGCTGAAACAGATATCCGATTTAAACCCTATTTTTTCGCACGAATTATTCAAAGTATTCTTGCCCCTATTTTTACATTTGTATTTTGGACACCATTTTATGAGAAAGTGAGTTCTTTCTCGCCTATGCCAAAAGATATTCCTGTATTTTTATCCGAGCATCCTTCTATACTACATGAAATTTGGACATCTTTTATACATTATGGACCAATTTTCACATTATTTTGTCTATACTTATATGTTATTTTATTATTTTTGCGCACATATAAAGAAAAACCCCGTTCACTTTAACGGGGTTTGAAACTTTTCTTTTAAAGCACGTTCTACAATAGGAGGTACAAGATCTACTACACTTCCTCCATACCTCGCAACTTCTTTTACAATACTCGAGCTTAAAAATGAATATTGATTGTTTGTCATAATAAAAAATGTTTCAATATTTTCATCTAATTTTCGATTCATAGAAGTAATTTGCATCTCATATTCAAAATCAGAAACTGCTCGTAAACCACGTAATATTGCATTTGCATTACGCATTTTTGCATACTCTACTAATAGCCCACTATGCGAATCTACTTTTACATTCGGGATATCCTTTGTCGCTTCTCGAATTAATTCTAATCGCTCTTCAACTGAAAAGAATGGTTTTTTTGATGAATTGTTTAAAACGACTACGTACACCTCATCAAATACTTTTGCTCCCCTTTTAATAATATCCAGATGCCCAAGGGTAATTGGATCAAAACTTCCTGAAGAAATAGCTATACTTGTCATTCTGTCCCCTCACCTTCATACTTATAAATCGATATTGCAGTAATCCCATAATTCTCAGCTCGTACTTTTACAAGCCTTCCTATTGAATTAGGTAAAACTACATCATTACCATGCTCTGCCATAATTAATCCATCACTATGTAGCAATCCATGTTGATCCATTATACTAATTAAAGATACAATTTTTTGCTCTTTATATGGAGGATCTATCAATATAAGATCGAATGACATTTCACGTTTTATTAGCGCCTTTACTGCACGTTCTGCATCATTTCGATATACTTCAGCTTGTTCCTGTACTCTACAACTTTCTAAATTTTGATGAATTACTTTTATCGCTTTACTATCCCGATCAACAAAAATTGCTTTATCAATCCCTCTGCTCAAAGCCTCAATTCCAAGACCACCACTACCACCAAATAAATCAAGGGCGATACCACCATCAAAATAAGGACCTATCATATTAAAAATAGATTCTTTTACTTTATCTGTCGTTGGACGTGTTGTATTACCAGGAACCGCTTTAAGTGGGTGTCCTTTACATTTTCCTGAAACTACTCTCATCTGTTGTCACTACCTTTATTTCAATCTATCGAGCGATTATAGAAAGCCATTCCCACTTCGGTAACCGTTAACAAACCACATTCACCTAACTATAGGAAAACTCGGCCTCAAATAACCTCTCGTTATTTTTATGTATTCATCTCATCATTCACTAATATGAACCCAATATGTATATTAGTTCCACTTTATCTTTTTTATCCTATCACAAAATAAAAAAAAGAAAAATAAAAAGCCCAACATAAAATTTAATTTCATTATGTATATCTTCATTTAGATTGGACATAAATAATTATAACAACATCACCTTCGATGTTGTTGCCAACCGCGGAGAAGACTTACGTTTCCCCATAAGTTCTTCCTCCGGTTTCTCCTCTCCCTTTGCCTTCTTACTAGTACATGCTAGTATAAGAAGGGCCCTGCTATGCAGGGTTTTTTTTCTTTGTGTGCTTTTCATTTAAAAAGTGAAATGGTACAGTAAAAGAAAGAGGAGGAAAAGATATGATTCAACGCTTTATAGAACTCGGAGAAGGCTACTCTGATTTATATGAATTACTTGAAATTGCCAAAACAAATCAAGAACGTATAGCACATATGTTACAATTTGAAACGATAAAAAACGATAAAAAAGTATGTTCGCTTGTTGTAATATTAAAACCAACTACTACTGGTGATTTCCAACCATTATACATATGTCGTGAAGGCATTCCTGTATTTGAAAATAAAAAAAGTAAACGTGTCATTTTATTTGAAGAAACGGCAGAACAACTCGGAAAAAAAGTGGCTACCTTTACTGTAAAACCATCTACAACTTTCCCAGAAAAAGAACTATTTTTTAATCATTTAATTGGTATTTTACGAATGAACAATTTCATTCCTCCGATGAAATAACACGTTATTCCAAGTGAAAAATCCCCGGCTAAATTTAGCCGGGGATTTTTTCTATTAGCTATAATCGTATTCTTTTGCTCGATCAGGACGGGAATTTTCAAATTCCGTTTTTAAATACGGGCGATACGACTGTTCTATCTTTTTCACAAAAGGAAGTTTGTTCAACTTATGCATCATATGCTCAATTTGTTCCATATCACAATATACTACAGCATATTTTAATCGTTTTGATATGTAATGTATGTTACCATATTTCCTTAAAATCTTGGCATGTTTCAATGAATGTAAATAAACAATCATACTTTGTCGTTGCCCGAACATAATCTTCTCCATCTTCTCCTTTTAAAAACATATATTTTATATTCTATGAAAACCAATCAGAAATTTATAACATTACAGGACAAACTCTGTATACGTTTTCTTCCAACTTCTAAAAAACGGGGTACATCACCCCGTTTTTTTACAACCACAACCTCCGCCAGTACCACAACCTCCACCACAGCCACCAGCATCAAAGAATGGATTTCCTGTTGGCACTTTAATGGAAGAAGACACTTCCGAACCGATTGCTACACTAACTTCGTCTAATAACTTCTGCAAAGCAGTTTCTGCTCTTTTAAAAGCTGCAACCTTATCATGTAAGTCCACAGAACGCTTTAATTCTCTCATTTTCATTGACACGGTAGTATAGTCAGGATGGTATTTTCCAAAACGCTGTACTTCCTCATACCGTTCTTTCATCGCTGTAAATTGCTGAATGAGCGTCTGAAGTTCCATATCTTCATGTAATTCTCTATAATACTTACGATAATCTTCTGCTATATCTGAACAGATAATCGCTTTTGCAAGCTGCTCTGCCTTATCTAATATTAATACGCTTTCTAGCGTCGCTACAATCATGAGAGACACCTCCGAGTATCCATCATACCACATTTAGATTAGAACTACTAATTGAAGTGACTTACTCAAAAGAAAGATATAATGAAACTATTTTTACACTATATCCGTACACACTTATACATTAATATGTTCCGCTATATTATATTTAAGAACATCCCACTTTCCACTATTTTGTTTCACATAACTAATACACGCATTTTTTAATGGTGTCTTAAATGTAATTTCATCTGGTTCAATGGCATGTAAAATCGCTTTTATCGCGTGTGAGTGAGCAACAATAATAATACGTTTGCCAAAATGAGTTGTCGCAACATCTTCTAAAGCAGCAAAGCAACGAGCTACAATCTCTTCATCTCGCTCCATACCTTCTACTTTACCTTCAGCAATCAACTCTCTAACAGCCGCAACCGGCTTCCCTGAAGCTTCTCCAAAATTCCGTTCAACAAATCGCTCATCTAATAAAATCGATTGTAATCCAACTGTCTTTGCAATTTCATTAGCCGTTTCTTGCGCTCTAATTAACGGGCTACTTATAATGATATCCCACGTTTCTTCTTGTAAAGCAGCTGCACTCTGACTCGCTTGCTTCTTACCAACTTCATTAAGCGGAATATCTTCTCGCCCCTGAATAATTTCTTGAAAATTCCAATCAGTTTGTCCATGTCGTACTAAACAAATTTCCGTCATGCTGCAACTCCTTTTTAAATAATCAACCTCTATTGTAACAAAAGTTCTGCATGACGGACATATTTTTCACTTCCAATTAGGTTGCATTTTGTTGCTTCATATACTGAAACATATCAATCATGATCGAAGCAACGGCCAATTGATTTTGAAACTTTTCCACTTTATCTGGTATTGTTTTTTTGAAATGTTGCATCGCCGCTAACTCAAAAGCCTCTTTTTCTTCAGGATTTCGTGTTAATTTTCTATACCAGTACGGTTGCTCTCTAATATAGCGAGATAAATCCTCATCAGCCTTTATAAACTCCATAATTTCTGCTCTCATCATCTTTCCCCCTAATCCTTTTGAAAGAAAAATGGGTTATTTTCTGAAGTACTTTGCTCTTGCTGCGTACGGTTACCTTGAAATTGCTGAATAACTTGTTGCACGCTCCCGATTGCACTCGTCACATTGGCTAAATGGTTCTGCATTTGTTCCACGTCCAACTTTTTAAAAAAAGAAAGCATTTGCCCCATCACATCAGCAGTTTTTTCCTCTTCAGTTCGATTATCTTTTTCTTTTTTATTTTCTTTTACCGAAGAAAACGCAGGCGCTCCATCCGGTCTATAAGTTGCCCATATTGGATCTTCTTCACCAAGTAAGTACCATTCTTCATAAAATTGTTGCCATGTTTTATGACCACTTCTAACCTCATGAACCATTTTAGGGTGATGGTTTACAAATTCTTTAAACTGTTGAACCGATGGATGTAACGGTCCTTTTGTTGTTGGCATAATCCTCACCTCTCCATGTATATCTACTATATAGTAAGAAAAAAAAGGCGCATGGTTCGCCTATTTTTAGACGATTCATGCACCTTTTTTTCTGCTATTTGCATACGTTCAGATTCCCACCTACAATTCAGTGAATACGAAGTAACTAATTTGGTGATGTTAACACCCCACCGCTTACAATTTCACTTTATTTTCGAATAAAGTTTTGTGTATAAAATTTATCGTATACACCAACACCTAATCCTGTAAATTGTTCATTTAATAAATTCTTTCTATGCCCCTCACTATTTAACCAACCTTGCACTGCCGCAATTCCATCACTATGTTGCGCCGCTATGTTCTCACCAGCAAGTTGAAATCCTACTTTCCCGCGCTGCAAACGATCTCCTAGTGTACCTAATGTAGGTGAGTCATGAGAAAAATAATTATTGTCTTTCATATCTTTACTGTGACCAACAGCAACATCTGCTGTTTCCTGATCCCATGTTAATAATGGTAATTTATGACGACTTCGAATGATATTTGTTAAATCAAAAATTTGTTGCATATTCCCATTTTCTACTTGTTTTATTTTTTCTGGAGTCAATGGTTGTTCTGCTATTAATTCACCTGAATAAACGAGCTGATACGGTCTTTGGCGTAATAAAGTTTCATCATCCATATAACGAACACCAATAAGCTCATGTGTAAATTGATCAAAATACAATTGCGCCCATCCATCTTCTACAGGTATTAACGGTTGTTCCATGACTTCGGTATCAGATAGCTCAAATTGATAACTATTTTTCCCTCTTTTTAATGAAATTTCATGCGAAAGCGGACTTTTTTTATATACTTCTTCATATTTTTCATTTATATAATAAGGTGGAACCTTAACTTGTTCACCAGCTGCGTATGCCGTTACAACTTTACGTTCAGAAACTCCAAATTGAACATACTGAGTTAAATCCTGGTTGTATACCCACCATTCATATCCGTATGCAGATGGCTCTATTCGAGAGGGTTCTCCCCACTTCGCTAATAAGTTTTCAGAGTCTTCACCAATCATATTTAAAACAGTGTCTGAGGAGTCTTCCTTAATTTGCTTTTTCTTTTTCACAATTTTATTTTCTTGCTTTGATTGAGATGGGGTTAATATATATTGTGAAACGAGTAATTTCCCGTATAAATCAACAGCTAAAATTAAAAATGTAATCATTACGATACGCAATAATTTCTTCAAACGATATACCTCCTGAACAAAACATAAAATTGAGATATACACAAATCCTTTTCTTTCTTTTTGTGTGTACCGTACTCTTTTCACTATATCATATTTTTGTGAAAAAAGTCTGGATTATCCCTTTTCTCTCAATATGAATTGCACTTTCTTATTATTCATACTATTATAAAAATAATGGTGTAACATTAAAAAAGGAGGTATTATATGCAATTTACAAATACGCAATTTAATGGAGCCGTCGTTGAATTAACTCTTTTAACTGAAATCATGGAAAACAACCACTTCGTACTTGCCGGACAGTGGGATTATGAGCGAGTTACATACGATTATAAATTTGAAATATTAAAGGATGTTTATTATTTACGAGTGCAAGGAGTTGCTGTTGAAGGTGACATTGGCAGTAGACACGCTGAAGTAAAACTACTTCCCCCCTTATTAGGAAAACATTATTATCCTCACGGCGTTGAATATGGTGATGATGAGACTTTCCCAACGAATGTACTTCAAAAAAGCGAACAACTCCTACAAAATGTCGAAAAAGAGTTAAAAGAATTTCAAATTATTGATTAACAAAAACAAGCGCATCAATATGATGCGCTTGTTTTATTTCCCTTCCCTAAGAATGAATCGTTTTTTTTACTGGATATCCATAAATAGATCCATCTTTTACTTTAATCTCATCTTCCCAAGGAACCTTATATTTACCTTCAGCTAAATCTTTTACAAACGTATATGGATTTTCTTTCACCCCACCAGGAGTTGCTACATATCCTCTTGAACCTAGATTATATATATTATTTTCCAATCCCCATCCTAATCTAGCCTGATCTGCTAGTTCTGGATATACTTCAGCAGTAACAATCTCCCAAGGATTTCGATGTCCCTGTACTAAAGTAGTCCCATCAAAATTACATACTTGTCCTTCACCAAAGTAATAAAATACGCCATCATAACCCGCTAAGTTTACCGACAATGTATACATTAAATTCTGCCATGCATTTGAACGATTGGTTAGCATCCATTGTTCACTAACTTGTGTACTATATCCAGAAATACGAATTAAGACATTTGCACCTTTATAGGCCGCTTCACGAGCTACTTCAGGGAACATGCCATCATGACAAATACAAACAGCTAATTTACTTCCTCCAGGTCCATCACAAACAGGTAAGCCTAAATCTCCAGCTTTCCAAGGCTCGACTGGCACCCAAGGATTTAGCTTACGATACTTCAAAATCATTTATGATGATAGGTAAGGCTTTGATGTAATCTCCACCTTTTCCCCCACCTCACACCGTACGTGCTAGTTTCCTAGCATACGGCGTTCCATCGTTTCCAACTGACTTTAAAATCAAATTATGTTACTATCGGTTCATTTCCAGCTTTAGTTCTTAGCACATTCAGTTTATCCATTTGTTTCTTGTTAAGTTTAAAAGACCGAAGGTAATGTGTAATCTTATTAAGATTCGTCATGTGAATCAGTTTGTGTATAAACCAATCTACAATTACCAAGTTGTTGTACTTGTCATCCCCACCTTGTTTAATGGGAACAATGTGATGACAATGAACACGTTCAATACCAATTTCCTCACCAGTTACATAACACTTACCATATTGAGCAACGTATTTTGATATCCTATTATCGTTGTACTCAATACTTTTATTCTTCGAATAAGTCCTCATAACTTGGTTGAGAACATCCTTAGGTATTGCCTTAAGATTACTATGTACTTTATTACGCCCCGTTTCCGTATAGTTACAGATAACCTGCGAAAAATTCCACGGGTTTTTATGATGTATTCCTGTAACTGGTAAGAGTGGAGTGTTCTGTACAACGTAAATCTTAGTGTTAGGTTGTATTCCTTTGGTCTTCCTTTTAAAATTCACAGATGTTTCACAGAACTTCATGTGCTTCATATTGTTTCTAAGTCTGGTTCTTATGACTCTTCGCAGAGAGTAATTTACCTCCGTTAAATCCATGTAAATTGTAACCGCATATTTAAAGTAATTTTGTATACCAAGAAGGGTTGAATTAAATTGAGTAACTTTCTCTGAAGTGGGCTCCTTTTGAATTCCTTTGATTCGTTCTTTTAGTTGTCTTTTAGCTTTTGTAATAGCTTTGTCGGACATACTGGTTTTTGCAATATATCCAAATTTAGCTTTACCTTGTTTAACCACTTTGATTTTGAATCCAAGGAAAACTGACGAGTTTTTCTTGAGATTAACCACTTTGGACTTTTTGGGGTTAATTTCTAATCCCAAGCGGGATTTGAGAAAATCAACTGTCGCATGATAAAAGCGTTGTGCTTCATCATAAGTCCGACACATTATTTTGAAGTCATCCGCGTATCTCACTACATAACCACATTTTAGATTCGTGTACTTCCTAGCATATTGTCGAAACCCTAAATGCCGAGTAGAGATTCTGTGAGGTTTGTAGGTTTCCCATTGGCTACTTATCCACCAATCAAGTTCATTTAGAACAATGTTGGAAAGTAAAGGAGAAATAATTCCTCCTTGCGGAGTACCCTTATTGGGAATACCCTCTCCTTCTATCTCAGATTTAAGGATTTTTGAAATAACACATAGAAGTGATTTGTCTCTTATTCCCAGAGTCCACATTTGCCTTAATAGCTTTTTGTGGCATACATTATCAAAGAACCCCTTAATGTCAATATCAACACAGTAGTGTTGGTGACCTATGTTAATAAGACTTACAACTCTACTTAGTGCATGGTGTGTACTTCTGTTCGGTCTAAATCCATAACTATGGTTATGAAACTTAGCTTCACAAATAGGTTCCAATACTTGGAGGATAGATTGTTGTACTAATCTGTCCCAAATTGTTGGAATCCCCAGGGGTCGCTTCTTATCACTGCCCTCTTTTGGGATAAGGACTCTTTTAACTGCTTGTGGTTGATAGTTATTTAATCGTTTCCTAACTTCATGAATAATCTTTGTATCGTTTAGGTGCCAAATATCTTTAATGGTTAAATTGTCAACTCCAGCCGTGTTACTCCCCTTATTAGTTTTGATGTTGCGGTATGCTAATCTAATATTTTCTTCCGAACCGATAATATCAATTAATTTATAGAAATTGTTACCATTAAGGCTATTAGAATATAACTCATCATACTTTCTTTGCATGTCGTAATATTCACTGTGCCTTAGTTTAGTTTTCTTTAACATGGGCTGTAACCTCCCCTTATTTACTGGAGGTTTACATCTCTTTAGTCTTACTCGAAACCATGTCAACCATAAGTAACAGTCAGTTTTCAATCGACTAGTGGCTATCCCTCCACGTTCATTACACGTTTCATAGGTACTGTGCCACCACTTTCACTGTCATAAACCTAGGTTATACAATTTACAATTGTTTTCCCTAGAACCACTTCATCGGAAGCAAGCCCTCAGTGTTGACAGCTTACCACGTTCCGTCATTCCTATCTGTGCATATACCGTTAGGTTTCTCCTATGAGCCTGCTACCTTGATATTGCCTGTAACAATATATGGACTTTCATAAAGGCGAGTTTTACTCATCCACAGTAGCGACACTAATTGTGTCAGTAAGCCTTTCGACTTACTTCCGATATAGACCCGTACCATCAGAGATTCGTCCGCACATACCATACTCTATTGGTTCATAGTGCATACTAACCATAGGTAATTTATAGACTTCCGGTTTATAGGTTACACCACCCACCTCTGAGTGACTTTCGTATCCTATAGGATTACGGTAACTCTCAACCGACTTCACCGAGCTTCATACAGTTCAGTTCTTGCTAACTTCACTGCATGTCGGAGTATTAAAGGAAGCCCTTCAAGGCGTTACCCTATCATTTGACTTCTTGGAATGACAGTTCACTGTTGAACTGTAAGTTCGACAATGCCTAAGCTTTTCACTTAGGAACGTGTCGCACCACCTTGTGGATCAATAATAACTGCTGTATTATATGGCTCTCCACCATCAGGATTTTTCTCCATTATTGAAAAAACACCATATACTTTAGATTCTTTACATGCCTCAGCAAATAAGTCTGTTTCTGGCCCAGGCACTGTGCATAAAAATTCTTCTGTAGTCCATTTTTTTGTATTGAGCCCTTGTGTACTATATTCAGGAAATACTATCAATTCTAAACCAGGGTAACCTGATTTGGTCGAATGAATTGTTTTTATGATTTGTTGAATTTGTTTATCAATGTCTGCACGCGATTCTACTACTGGTACTGGATATTGAATTAGTGCTGTCAAAAAACCACTAATCGGCTTTACCATACTTCCACTACTACCCATTTAAACTCCCCCTTAAAATAGTTCGTGTTTATTAAAGATAACAATATATATTTGTAACTCTCTAAAAAACTTGCACTACATATGGAATTATTACGCATGAAAGCTAGTAGTAAATTTTATCTCCACTTTTAGTACACGCCTACACTAATTTAACATAAAAAATTAGAAAATTCAATCTTTTTAAGGTAGCTAAAACTAAGTAAAAAAAGCGCATGGAATCCCATACACTTTTTTTACTTAGTCTGTAAATACGGCGGCAATTGTTGCAACTGCTCCTTATCCTTTTCACGTTCTCTACGTGCCCATCTAAAGAATACATAGCCTATAATTGTACCGTACACTATTTCCTGGACAATTTTCATTATGATACCACCAGTTTGCTGGTCTTGTACGACTGGCATCCAGTGCAAAAATTCTGGTCCCGTTATATTTAAATCTGATAAAGTGCCCGCTGGTACACATAATTCCATCGCTTTCATCCAAGCAGCCGGATCCGTATACGTTGCAAATAACGGGGCTGTCGCAAAAATGATTAACGCACAAGCAGGCGTTAATAATATGCCATTAGCAAACATATAACCAAGTTTCTTTATATCACTTAATGTTTGATATTCTGGTAATGGATTTAACATCGGCCACCACATCATGATTGCTGTAAAAAACAATATAGCGAGACAAATAGGATGAGCTATTTGACTTTGTTTTACCGTATCAAAAACAACTGGTAAATGATAAAAAGAAAACAGGCCGTTAAATACAAATAACGCAATAAGCGGTTTAGCAAATGCCTTTAATATAATTTGAACAAACTTAAAAGAAGTAATGTAACGATATAACCAAATTGGTATACCAAGCAACAGTAACGGTGGAACTGCAATATACATGACTGCCATTTCAAACATATGAGCACTAAATATAATATGGCCAATTAAATCAATAGGCCCTCCCTTTACAAAATACAAAAGAACAATACCAGTCGTAAAATAAAAAATTTGCTTCTTACTTACCTTCGTCGCATTTTCAAATCGCATTCTATATGGCCCAATAATTAAGAAGTACCCAATAAGAATCGAAAGCATAAATAATAAAAAGATTGGACTCCATAAAGCCTGAAAACCAAATATCCACAAGTTACTCATTTTCACACCTACCTTCGTAAGGTTATCTCATAATATGAAGAGGGAGCTGTGACAACACAAGCTCCCTTATTTTTCACTTTTCAAATCCACACGATTGTCATAAAAGCTAAAATTGTAATTAACCCTATTAGCAGACCAGAGTAAAGAAAGAAACTTGCTGCTTCATGTCCTTTATGACTCATATGCATAAAATAATACAATTGAAAAATTACTTGTACCACTGCTAATAGTAAAATAAACGGTACAGAGAAAATCGGACTAAAAGTTTTTGGATACGCCACCGCTACAAATGCAACTAATGTTAAAAAAATCATTAATGCAAACGTAATAACTTGATGCCTCATTTCCTCCGCACTTTTTCTCTTCCGATAAACAAGATCAACTTTAGGATTATTCGTTTGCTTTATCACCATTGTTTATCCCACCATTCCCATTAAATATACTACAGTGAAAATAAACACCCAAACTACGTCAATAAAGTGCCAATAAATCGATGCAACATAAAACTTCGGTGCATTGTATAAATTTAGACCTCTCTTCGCATTTCTAAAGATTAATGTTAGAATCCAACATAACCCAAACAATACGTGGAGTCCATGTGTACCAACAAGAGCATAAAACGCAGAGCCAAACGCACTACTTCTCATAGTATGCTTAAATTCATGTGTATAATGATAAAACTCATATATCTCAAACCCTAAAAACCCTAAACCTAGCAATACTGTTACTAGTAACCAAAGCTGCATTTTCTTAAAGTTAAAGTTTTTCATGTGATACATCGCATATACACTCGTTAAGCTACTCGTTAATAAAAGCATCGTCATAATGAAAACGAGTGGCATTTGGAACATCTCTTGAGATGTTGGTCCACCATTTGTAGAATTCTTTAACGCTAAATATGTTCCGAATAAGGAAGCGAACAACACTGTTTCGCCTCCAAGAAATAACCAAAAACCGACAAACTTATTTTTCCCTTCAAGGGTTGCTTTTTCAGGCTCTGCTGGAAATGTTTCATTCGTTAATTTTTCATCTACATGCATTATGCCTTGCCCCCCTTATCCTCTAAATCTTCTTTATGAATATGATACCCATGATCATCAATTACTGAACGTAGGAACATTGCGCCAAATGTAATGATTAAACCAATAATTGCTACTAATAACCAGAACTTATCTTTTCCGCCCTGCATATACATCGCACCAAATGCCGCTATAAACAATCCGAAAGAAATGACAAATGGTGAAAACGAAGGATTTGGCATATGAATATCACCAACTGGTTCCGCTGCTGTCATCTCTTTATTACCTTCACGTTTTTCAATCCAAAACGGATCTAATCCGCGAACAAATGGTAATTGTTTAAAGTTATATTCTGGTGTCGGTGCTGGCATTGTCCATTCTAATGTACGTGCATCCCACGGATCACGACCAGCTTTTTCTTTTGATACTGTCGTTTTAATTACATTGAATAGAAGAACAATCGTTCCAAGAGCCATAAACACCGCTCCGATGGAACTAATCATATTCCCCATTTCCAACCCTTGCCCTTCAAGATATGTGTAGTAACGGCGTGGCATACCAATCAAGCCAAGGAAATGCTGAATAAAGAACGTTAAATGGAAGCCGATAAAGAATAGCCAGAACGTTATCTTTCCTAATGTTTCATTTAATACTTTATTAAACATCAGTGGCCAATAATAATGAGCTCCTGCAAGTAAACCAAATACAACACCGCCAACGATTACATAATGAAAATGCGCTACTACGAAATAGTTATCATGAAATTGATAATCAGCTGGTGCAGATGCTAGCATAACCCCTGTAACTCCACCCATTACGAATGATGGAATGAAAGCTACTGCCCACATCATTGGTGTCGTAAAACGAATACTTCCGCCCCACATTGTAAAGAGCCAGTTGAATATTTTGATACCAGTTGGAACCGCAATCGCCATTGTTGCGACCGAGAAAATAGCATTAGCAACTGGACCAAGTCCAACAGTAAACATATGGTGCGCCCATACCATAAATCCTAAAAATCCAATTAATACAGTCGCAAACACCATCGATGAATAACCAAACAATCGTTTTTTCGAAAATGTCGCGAAGATTTCTGAGAATATTCCGAAAGCTGGGAGTATAAGAATGTATACTTCTGGATGACCGAAAATCCAGAATAAATGCTCCCATATAATTGTATTCCCGCCCAATGCCGGATTAAAGAAACTTGTTCCAAATAAACGATCTAACATTAAAAGTCCTAATCCTACAGTTAACGGCGGAAAAGCGAATAATATAAGCGAAGATGTTACAAATGTCGTCCATGTAAACATCGGCATACGCATGTACGTCATTCCTGGCGCCCGCATATTAATAATGGTTACAAGGAAGTTAATACCTCCAATTAATGTACCAATACCTGAGATTTGCAAGCCGAGTACATAGAAATCAACACCATGACCTTTAGAGGCTAAAGCTAAAGATGCATAAGATGTCCATCCTGCATCAGGTGCTCCACCTAAAAACCAACTTAAATTTAAAAATACTCCACCAAAGAAA
Source organism: Bacillus sp. LH1 (assembly GCF_057924895.1). Classification (NCBI taxonomy): domain Bacteria; kingdom Bacillati; phylum Bacillota; class Bacilli; order Caryophanales; family Bacillaceae; genus Bacillus; species Bacillus sp. LH1. The sequence continues at coordinate 3,862,852 of NZ_CM175007.1, forward strand.
AATAACCAAAATCCGAGTGAATTCAAAAACGGGAACGCTACATCACGTGCACCAATTTGAAGTGGTACAGCGGCGTTCATAAATGCAAACACGAGTGGCATAGCTGCGAGGAAAATCATTGTTGTACCGTGCATCGTTAATACTTGATTATAAGCATCCCCAACAAGAAAAGCGTTGTTAGGAATCGCTAATTGAAGGCGAATAAATAGAGCTTCTATTCCGCCTATTACAAAAAACAATCCACCTGCAATTAAATAGAGAATGGCAATCTTTTTATGGTCTACTGTCGTTAAATAATCCCATATGACAGCACCCATCCCCTGTTTTTTTGCTACAGAACTCACGTTTTCAACCTCCCCTTCGCGAATAATCCCTCTTTACTTTTCAACTTTTAACGTTTGTAAGTATGCATTTAATGCATCAATTTGATCATCCGTTAAGTTGCCATATTTGCCAGTCATTTTGTTTCCTGGCTTCATATTTTCAGGATCTTTCAGCCATTTTTTTAAGTTTTCTTCATTGTTTTCGGCAATACCGGCAACCATATCGCGATCCGCAAAGTTTGCTAAGTTTGGTGCGATACGAGCGGAAGGTGGTCTACTATCATTAGATCCAACTGCATGACAACCAATACAGCTTTTATTAAATATTTCTTGGCCCTCTTGCGCCTTTGTTGAAGCTACTTCTTTCTTCCCATCAATCTTCTTCATATCAGCAAGCCATTTTTTGTACTCGCTTTCATCTAAAGCTTTCACTTTAAATTGCATTAAAGAATGTGATGGGCCGCAAAATTCTGTACAAAAACCATTATAAGTGCCCGATTTATCTGCCTTTAACCACATTTTGTTCACATTGTCTGTATTTGTATCCATTTTCCCTGCTAAAGATGGAACCCAAAATGAGTGTTTAATATCGGCACCCTTCAAATTTAAATACACTTTCTTACCTGTGGGGATGACCAAATCTTGCGAAGTTACTATCTTTTCTGATTTATAAGAAAATTCCCACCAATAAAGATTCGCTGTTACATCAACAACGATAGTATCTTTATCAATATTCTTTTTCTCCATCGCACTTACATCAGCAAGTTTGAATGTATATGTAACTGTTGGAACAGCTAAGATTAGTAAAAGAATAATCGGAATAACTGTCCATATAATTTCTAGCTTGTGATTCCCTTCAACTTGCTCTGGAATATAATCTTCCTGACCTTTCTTTTGTCGGAAACGCACAATTACATATAAGAAAATAATAGTAACTACTAGTACTACTCCTACCATGATTGCACTCGCCAGTAGAAGTAAATCATATTGCATTTTTGCTACTTCTCCTTGCGGAATTAAAGTAGATTGAAAGGCTTTACCGCATCCCCCTAACAGTAAAGCCAGCAGTGAAACGAACGAAAGCAGTCGCCACTGTTTCTTCATACAAACAACCCCCACTTTCCTTGTGAATTAGATTGTACTTTATAGTTAAGTAAAGTAAATCTCAACGTAAAGAAATCCAATTATGTCGTTGTCTTAGAAGAATGTAACTACAATCATTGATACAAATAAGATTGTTAAATAATTTAGGGAATAAACAAACATTTGCACGGACCATTTGATGTCATCTTTCTTACGGAAGCCATAAAATCCTAAAACGATCCATCCGATGTTAAGCAGTGTTGCAATTACCATAAATGTTATCCCTAGTCCACTCATATAAAATGGTAGTGGTAATAAACATACTGTCCAAATCATAATTTGGCGTTTCGTAATTTCAAATCCATGAACTACAGGAAGCATTGGAATTCCTGCATTTCGATATTCATCAACACGTTTCATTGCTAATGCAAGGAAATGTGGGATTTGCCAAATAAACATAATTAAAAATAACATCCAAGCAATTGGATGGCCTAAAGATGGATCGATTGCTGCCCATCCAATTAAAGGAGGAACTGCACCAGATATACTACCTACAACAGTATTTAGTGTATACTTTCTCTTTGTCCATAAACTATATAGAACAACATATGTGAAAGCACCAATAAATCCCATTAAGACTGCCATTGGTGTTGTTAATAATAAAAATACAAAACCAAGAAGTAATATGACTAGTCCAAATGTAAGTGCAAATCCTGGTTTATACTTTCCAGTAACCGTTGGACGGGTCTTTGTTCTTTCCATTAATGGATCGATGTCTCGATCAATGTAGTTGTTTAAACAACATACCCCTGCCATAACTAATCCAGAACCAACGATTGTAAAGAATAACTTATCCAGATTGTCCATTACACTTAATCCATTAAAGTGTAATGCCAACCAAAATCCTGTAAATACAGTAAGTGTATTTGAGTTTACAATCCCCATTTTAACGAGTGCTTTTAAATCTTGTAACCGAGTTGTTTCCGGTACACTTGTAACAGCGGACTCATCATGCAGCTCACTTGTTGCATGGTTCATCACTCTAACCCCCTCTTAAAACTTTCATCTTTCTTTTTGCGCATATTTCAAATGAAATAATTCGCTTCTATATAGCAATATTATTACAGTAGAAACATTGTTAACCCATTCTACTACTAATCTACGCCCATACTCCAATATATTAAATCATATTTCCCGAACATTTTGTGAAGAAAACATGAACTTTTTGTGTCGAATATAAAAAACTTCATTCTGACTTGTCCTTATCATAACATGATGTTACCTTCTATAATAAACTATTTTGTCTTATTTAACACGTATTCTCCCCATTTCTTTTCAAAATAGCCTATTTTTCACCTAAAATTTTCCTTATGAACCCTGTTTTTACACCTATTTTCTCCCCCTTTCCTTCCCCCTCCATTTCTTTGCTATTTTATTATTTTTTATATATCATAGGAACTAGCGCGTTTTATTCTATACATAATGGAATGAAAATATTTCGCAATAACTTCATAGCAGAAAGATGGTGAAAGAGATTGCAACGCTTTATTAAATGGTTAGCAGTCATTACAAGCCTTGATTTATTAATAGTTTTATTAGGAGGCGCTTTAGTTACAAAAACAGGTTCTGGTCAAGGTTGTGGTAAATCATGGCCACTTTGTAACGGTGAATTTGTTCCATCTAATTTATCAATGGAAACTATTATTGAACTTAGCCACCGATTAACATCCGGATCAGCTGGAATTCTTGTCACTCTCCTTTGTATTTTGTCCTGGAAATATTATAAACATGTGCGTGAAACAAAAACGTTAGCAATTTTATCCTTCGTATTTTTAGTTGCACAAGCATTAATGGGAGCAGCAGCAGTTGTTTGGGGCCAAATGCCAGCTGTACTTGCTATCCACTTCGGTATTTCCTTAATTTCATTTGCTTCTGTCATTTTATTAACGTGTCTTATCTTTGAAATTGACCAAAAATTTGATGCACGTTCACTTATTATGGACAAAAAAATGAAATTTCATATTTATGGTGTAACAATTTACAGTTATATCGTCGTCTACACAGGTGCTTTAGTACGTCACGAACGAGCTAGCTTAGCCTGTCCAGACTTTCCTTTATGTAGCAAAAACAGACCTATGCCAACTCAACTACATGAATGGGTTCAAATGGGCCATAGAGTTGCAGCGATGTTAATTTTCGCTTGGATACTATACGCGATGATTCTCGCTATTCGCCATTACAAACAGCAACCTGTCGTATATTGGGGATGGATCATTTCATTTATCCTTGTTACACTTCAAGCTGTAGTAGGAGTTTTAGTTGTATTTACAAACGCTAGTTTAGCAATGGCATTGTTACATTCTCTATTCATTTCTTGCTTGTTTGCCGTACTATGCTATTTAGTTATGTTAGGAACAAGAAGTAAAGTGAATGCAAAAGAAGCCGAATTAACTTCTAAACAAACAAAATAATTTAAAACTAAAATCCCTTGCCAATTCGGCAAGGGATTTTTTGCAATAAAAAAAGAGCTGTATTTTACACAGCTCTTTTTTTATTTTAGTGATCTAATTCAATAAGTAAATCACCCGTTTGAATCGCATCACCATCGTTAACATATACTTTCTTCACTTTACCATTGAACGGCGCTTGAACTGTCGTTTCCATTTTCATCGCTTCTGTAATTGCCATAGAATCGCCTTTTTTCACTTCATCGCCTTCTTTTACAACTACTTTAATTACCGTTCCTGGCATCGTTGCACTAATATGATTTGGATTCTCACGGTTTCCTTTCACACGTTGTGCAACTGTTGCTTTTACACTCTCGTCTTTCACGATAATTTCACGTGGTTGACCGTTAAATTCCAAGTAAAGGACACGATTTCCATCCGGCTGAGGTTCTCCAATTGATACTAGTTTAACCATCAATGTTTTACCCTGTTCAATTTCTACATCAATTTCTTCACCTAGTCTCATACCATAGAAGAACGTCGGTGTATCAAGTACAGATACATTTCCATAAAGCTCAGCAACTTTTTCATAATCCATAAATACTTTTGGATATAAAGCATATGCAACTACATCAAAAATCGTTACTTCGCGTCCAAGTTTATGGAATAATTCTTCTTTTAACGCTTCGAAATCTACTGGCTCTAGTAATTCACCTGGTCTTACTGTTAATGGCTCTTTCCCTTTTAAAATAATCTTTTGTAATTCTTTCGGGAAACCACCGTACGGTTGACCTAAATCACCAGAGAACATTTCAACAACAGATCCTGGGAAGTCCATAGCATGTCCACGCTCTAAAACATCTTGTTCTGTCAGATGGTTTTGAACCATAAATAATGCCATATCACCAACAACTTTTGATGATGGCGTTACTTTTACAATATCTCCAAACATGTCATTCACACGGCGGTACATTACTTTCACTTCATCGAAGCGATCTCCTAAACCAACCGCCTTCGCTTGTTGCTGAAGATTACTATACTGCCCACCCGGCATTTCATGCATATATACCTCTGTATGAGGCGCATTCATACCACTTTCAAACGGTGCATAGTATTTGCGTACATCTTCCCAATAATGAGATAGTTTTTCTAAAGAATCTATATTAACATCTGGTTGTCTTTCGTTTCCACCTAATGCATAGTATAGCGTGTTCGCACTTGGTTGTGACGTTTGACCAGCCATAGAACTCACTGCTACATCGACGATATCAACACCCGCTTCAATTGCCTTCGTATACGTTAATATACCATTTCCACTCGTATCGTGCGTATGCAGGTGAATCGGAATCGACACTGTCTCTTTTAATGCAGAAACTAAATCATATGCTGCATTTGGTTTTAATAAGCCCGCCATATCTTTAATACCTAAAATGTGAGCTCCTGATGCTTCTAACTCTTTTGCTAAATTTTTATAGTAATTTAAATCATATTTACTACGCAGTGGATCATGGATATCCCCTGTGTAGCACATTGTTGCTTCTGCAATTTTACCAGTGTCTCGTACAGCGTCAATTGCAACTCTCATGCCTTCCACCCAGTTTAAGCTATCAAAAATACGGAATACATCAATGCCTGCTTGAGCAGAACATTCCACAAATTTTTGAATTAAATTATCTGGATAGTTTTTGTATCCAACTGCGTTTGAAGAACGAAGTAACATTTGGAATAAAACGTTCGGCATTTTTTCACGAAGATCTAGTAATCGTTCCCATGGATCTTCTTTTAAGAAACGATACGCAACATCAAACGTTGCACCGCCCCACATTTCCGCTGAGAATAGGTTCGGTAACATTCTCGCTGTTGGCTCCGCAATTTGATGTAAATCTTTTGTACGAATACGAGTTGCAAGTAATGACTGGTGTGCATCACGGAATGTTGTATCCGTTAAAAGTACACGTTTTTGATCCTGTACCCATTTTACTAATCCGTCTGCTCCACGCTCGTCCAAAATTTGTTTCGTTCCATTTTGGATTGGCTCTGAATGTTTTAAACATGGAATACGAGCATCTGGGAATATTGGTTTTTCTTTTTTACCTACTCCTGGGAAACCATTTACTGTTACTGTACCAATGTAATTTAACATTTTCGTTCCACGGTCTTTACGTTTCGGGAACAAGAACAATTCAGGTGACGCATCGATAAATGAAGTATCATATTCTCCTGATAAGAAGTTTTTATGTTTTACTACATTCTCTAGGAATGGAATATTTGTTTTAATACCACGAATACGGAATTCTTTTAAGTTACGTTCCATTTTTGCAGCAGCTTGCTCAAAAGTAAGTGCCCAAGTTGTAACTTTTACAAGTAAAGAATCGTAGTACGGTGTAATAACTGCACCTTGGAAGCTATTTCCTGTATCAAGACGTACACCAAAACCACCGCCTGATCGATACGCCATAATTTTTCCTGTATCCGGCATAAAATTATTTAGCGGATCTTCAGTTGTTACACGAGATTGAATTGCAAATCCATGTACAACTACTTCCTCTTGCTTCGGAACACCTACCATTTTGCTATGTAATGAATGTCCATCAGCTATTAAAATTTGTGATTGAACAATATCTACTCCCGTAATCATTTCTGTAATCGTATGTTCTACTTGAACACGTGGATTTACTTCAATAAAGTAAAACTCATCATCTTTTACAAGGAATTCTACTGTTCCTGCATTTAAATAATTTACATTTTTCGTTAACTTCACAGCAGCATCACAAATACGCTGACGCAGATCATCTGAAAGTGATACACTCGGTGCAATTTCTACAACTTTTTGATGACGACGTTGTACAGAACAGTCACGCTCGTATAAATGAACAACATTGCCTTCTTCATCTGCTAAAATTTGTACTTCTATATGTTTAGGTTTTTCAACGAATTTTTCGACGTAAACCTCATCATTACCAAAGGCTGCTTTCGCTTCTGATTTCGCTCGATTATATGATTCTCCTAATTCCTCACTAGTACGCACAATACGCATACCACGACCGCCACCCCCAAGGGATGCTTTAATAATAATCGGGTAATCATACTTTTCAGCAAATTTTTCGACTTCTTCTAATGAATTTACTGGACCATCACTACCAGGTATAACTGGAATTTGTGCTAGCTGCGCTTGTGTTCTTGCTTTCACTTTATCTCCAAACATATCTAAATGCTTACTTTTCGGACCGATAAAGATAATTCCTTCTTCTTCACAACGTTTAGCGAATTGAATATTTTCTGACAAGAAACCATATCCAGGGTGGATTGCATCTACATGATTACTTTTTGCAATCTCAATAATGCCTTCAATATCTAGATAAGCATCAATTGGTTTTTTTCCTTCCCCAACTAAATAGGACTCATCGGCTTTATAGCGATGATAAGAACCACTATCCTCTTTAGAATAGATTGCAACTGTTTTTAATCCAAGTTCCGAACAAGCTCGAAACACACGAATTGCAATCTCTCCACGGTTAGCTACCAATACTTTTTGAATACGTTGCAGCTTTGTCATGATTTTCCCCCTCTACTTTCCTACCACTCTAGAGATAAAATATATACACACCTTAAAAAGCGTGAAGTTCTTCACTTTCCACATTATATTATACTTAGAAAGCTTCACTTTATTTTTATCCATCATACCTTATTTTTTAACAAATGATAAGTTTTCTGTGCAATTTGTTTCACAAAAATAGTATAGCATACCTCTTCCTTTTCTAACAACTTAATTGTATATCACATTAAACTAAATGTGATATATCGTTTAACCGAAAGATATATTAATACATCACATTTAAAACTACTTAAAAATAAAAACACATCATGCTCTAAAGCACAATGTGTTTTTATTTTACAACTACAAGATGTGGTCCATTTTGTTCTTTTTCTTTCATTAATCCATTCTGTTGTTTCTCTTGTCGTTTCACGTGACTAGCAATATTGAGTAGTATCCCCATCGCAAGTAGATTAGCTAATAAAGAACTACCACCGTAACTGACAAACGGTAATGGTACTCCGGTAAGTGGTATTACTCCAGACATACCACCAACATTAATAAACGTTTGAACTCCAAACAAGCTTGCAATTCCGATAGCTATTAAACTTCCAAATGGATCTGTACACTTTTGTGCGACTCTAAATGATCGAATAATTATAAGCAATAAACAAATCAAAATGATTGCTACGCCTATAAAACCAAGTTCTTCCGATATAATTGCCATAATAAAATCCGTTTGTGGTTCTGGTAAATAACCATACTTTTGCACACTATTTCCTAATCCCCTACCATTAAGCCCTCCAGAAGCAATTCCAATAAATGAATTCACCAATTGGAATCCATCCTTTTGAGGATCATTAAACGGATCAAGGAAAACAGAAAAACGTGCCTTTTGATATGGATTTAATGCATAATTGCCAAGAAGATATAGTGCCGGAATCCATACTATAGAAGTTAAAGCAATTCGTTTAATCCATAAGTTAACCTGTACTCCCGAACAAAGGAACATAATTCCTACTGTTCCTGCAATTAACAAATCAGTACCTAAATCATTTTGCTTTAATATTAAAAACATGATTATACCAACACCAATGAGTACTGGACCTGACCCTTTGAAAACAGGTGTATTCGTTTCTTGTCTTTTCGCAAAAAAATGAGCTAATATGAGGATAACCGTTATCTTTACAAATTCCGCAGGCTGTATTCCAAATATCCATCCGTTTGCACCGTTTACTGACTTAGTGAAAAAAGCAGCTGCAGCTAATAAAGCAACACTAGCACCGTAACTCCCCAACAAAAAAATTCGTTTTCTCCAAACTTTATATGGGATAGTAGCAATAATTATTAATACTATTGTCCCAACAACTAAAGTAATTAATTGTCTTTTAAAAAAGAAATTTGCTGGTTTATCAAATCGCGAAATCGCAACAATGGAACTAGAACTATATACCATTATTACTCCCAGCACACATAAGATAACAAGAGGAAGTAACAATGAATAATCCATTGATTTCCATACTTTTTTCATTTCATTTCCTCTTTCTGTTTCAATTTAATTATTGTTGTATTCCATATGTACATTGATTCTTCCTGCTTTATTATACAAATAAAAAGCTCAAACTAATTTAGTTTGAGCCCCCTTATTTGAACCCGTTATTGTTGTTTGTTTGTAAATGCTTCATGAAGTGCAGATAACTCACGTTCGAGCTCACCTAACATTGCTTTCCCTTGTTCTTCTGCAATAAGACCAAGGCGAACTGCAAAATCGACCTCGCGGGATAGTCCAAACATTTGTGTGTCTAACACTTCTTCATATAATGGACATTGCGGCATTGTAAGATGGTCCATTTGCACCTTAATAAGTCTTAAAATCTTCTCTGCATCCGCTTGTAGAAGGGCTAGTGCCTTTTCCTGATGATTTGCTACTGTCTCAGACGCCAAATTGATTCCCTCCGTTTCCGTCCTACTCTCCTCTATCCTATCTATTAATATTAGCGATAGTTTTAATAAATTGCAATAGAAACATTTTTTGTGACAACAGTGTCTAATACTATTATACTGAAAAGTGGGAGTATAACACAAATGGGGGAACAACAATGAGCGAAATTTTATTTATTAACGGAAAAGTACGTTTTCCAATCACTATTGATCCAACTGTTTGGATCTTTGATGATCGAAAAGTAGATTTGACAACTTACTTTGATGAAACTAGAGAAAACACGTCTGAACTAGAAACTTATTTAAAAAACACTTCAGAACATTGGGATCGCGAAATCCGTGATGGTGCCGCTTTTCCTCCAATACAACAAAGTGTGAAGAAATATAAAAAAGAACAGCTGATTACTGGAACATTTGGTATACCATTTCATCCATTCCTTGCTAACGCTGAAATTTTAGAGGACGCTACGCAAGTTGAAATTGAAACGGTAGATCATACAATGACACTTCCATTAGAAACTGTCAAAAATGCTATACTAGGCTTTTCAAAAGAAGGAAAACCATTAAAAGAAGACGGGCCTGTTCATCTCTATTTCAACGATGGATCTAATCAACAAAATCCAATCCGTAACATCCGTAAATTTACAATTATTTAAAGAAAAGGAGTGAGCTTAAGCTCACTCCTTTTTACAATAAATCTGCTGCTAGTTGAGCTAAATTAGATCGCTCCCCTTTAACAAACTTCACATGACCACTAATACGCTGTTCTTTAAACTTCTCTACAACATACGTTAAGCCATTATTATATTCATCTAAATATGGGTGATCAATTTGCTGAGGATCTCCCATCAATACAATCTTACTCTTTTCCCCTACCCTAGTTAATATCGTCTTCACTTCATGCTTTGTTAAATTTTGTGCTTCGTCAATGATAATGAACTGATCTGGAATACTTCTCCCGCGTATATAAGTAAGGGCTTCTACTTCAATCGAACCCATTCCAGCTAAAATAGCATCTAACTCTCCTGGCTTTTTCGTATTAAATAAATACTCTAGGTTATCAAAAATTGGCTGCATCCATGGTCTTAATTTTTCTTCTTTTTCTCCTGGTAAATAACCGATATCTTTTCCGACTGGAACAATTGGTCTTGCCACAAGTAATTTTTTATATAACCCTAAGTCTTCTGTTTGCATAAGTCCCGAAGCTAACGCAAGTAACGTTTTTCCTGTGCCGGCTTTCCCCGTTAACGTTACAAGCGGAATATCTTCACGAAGCAACAATTCTAATCCCATAATTTGCTGCACGTTTCGTGGTCGTATCCCCCACACTTGTTCATTGTGAAAAATAAGTTTCTTTACCTTCTTCCCTAAGTGATCCACAATGCCAAGCGCAGAACTAGAGCCCCCTAATGCATCTTTCATTACTACAAATTGATTTGGGTAAAAAGGATGATTCGCAATTTCAGATAGAGGCAATTCACCTTTCTCATAAAAATAATCCAATTGTTCTTTTGATATATATCCTTCTAAAAAACCAGAATATATATTTTCTACTTCAATTACGCGATCACTTAAATAATCTTCAGCCTTCAAACCAATTGCATCAGCTTTTACCCTTACGAGTACATCTTTACTTACTAAAATAACAGACTTCCCGTCCTCTTTTTCCTGTTCTTCTAAAGATAGATTTTTTGCTACAGCTAAAATTCGATTATCATTTGTTTTTTCTACAAAAATATCTTGTAGTTGCACAAATGAACGATGGTTCAATTCAATACGAAATGTTCCGCCGTTTTCTAGCGGGATACTTTCATGCAGCTTTCCTATTTCACGAAATTTATCTATTAACTTAGATACATAACGAGCGTTTCTTCCTACTTCATCCATATAACGTTTTTTCGAATCAACCTCTTCTAATACAACTGCTGGAATCACTACTTCATTGGTTTCAAATGAAAAAATAGATAAAGGATCCTGCAAAAGTACATTCGTATCTAACACATAAATTTTATCCAACCTGTTACCCCCTGACTCCACTTTTAAATTTGTAGAACAAGGGTTTCATCCATAAAATATGGACGAACCATTGTTATAATTATATGTACCGTGTAAACGAGGTAGAATCGAAAATCATAGTCATTAAACCTTTTATTTATTCTTTATTCATTTCTATTCAATATATTACTTTTTATTATAATTATTAACGTTAAATCACAATAACCGACTACAAAAGTGAATAAACGAATTTCTTATTTAGCATCTTTATAATTCTCTTATCCCTACTAACACTTCGTTATCCAGCTTTTTCGCTGCCCGAAGATCATATGTTTTTTCATATGTTGGTTCAATTGCAAGTTTCGCTCCATAAAACATAACATCACGCACTTCTTGCACCTTTACTTCTATTACAGTTAATTTTAGAGAAATACCTTCCATTCTATCTGTCAAAATTTCACCTGCACCACTTATAGAAAATACGGATTCATTCGCCATTATAGTCAATACCACACCTGTATTATGACGTATATTTTCCACAATACGTGAACGTTGATCTACTGCAAATCGAATACTAGTTTCACTCACTGCATACACCCAAGAAATAGCACTTACGTTAGGAACTTGTTTTTCGAAATCTGTCGTTGCTATCATAACAATACACTCTTTACGCAACGTTTGTACTAAATCCTCTGTTAAGGTAGGCTCTACTACATTCGCCATATTTTCACCTCCAAATATACTTGGTATATCCTTATCATAACTTATTTTTTGAATTGCGAAAATATTATTTTTTCCCACTATTATTCAAAAACATTATACTTCCATGATATACTTATACTGATAGAATTCGTATTGAGGTGACGAAATGAGAGTCAAATGTATGATTTGTGATAAAAAAGATATGTTAGATGATGAAAATCCTATGGCAAAAAAACTGCGTAATCGCCCTATTCATACATATATGTGCATGGAATGTTCGGAACGAATTGCAGAGCGTACAATGGAACGTCATGCAAGTGGTAATTTCCGATTATATCGTGATAAAAAAATCGAAGATGATTGGTAAAATGTAAATAAGTCCTTACTCATATAGATAAGGACTTATTTATATTTTTCTGGTTCACGATTCATCTGATCCAAAAAACAATCAATGGCTTCTAACGGAAACCTTGCAGATTTCCGTTCTCCATTTATTTCATATGTAATTAAATACATTTCCTCGTTCTTTTCGACTTCCACATTTCTTAATTTATGTTCTTCATATACCATATTTTGAAATAACAAATATGTTTCTTTTGCAGCACTATCATCTGGACGTGCTTCCGCAACTGTTTTAATTGTTAACCAATTATATAGTGCATCTTGTACTGAACGCATGAAAACTCCCCTTTCTTATCCTGCTTTTTGTTGTTTCGCTTGACGCAAACGCAGTCTATAAATTCCAAGTACAATTGCCGCTACAACAAGTCCTTCTCCAACAGGTAAAAACACAGCAAAAAAGGTTAATACTGTGCATCCAATTGCTAATGATATGTATATCACAATATTTTTTAGTACAGACAACTTTCTAGCAAACCCTAAATTATAAACGAGAGCACTTAATATAATAATCGTCCCATAAAGTAACCACATTCCTAACTCTGGATTTTCATCTACCTTACACAATTTTGCAAAAAAAGACATCCTTTCTAACACACTCTTCCCCCCTAGCAGTAAAATGCAATTTTCTTTATACACTTAATACAAGAGTAACTCGCAAAAAAAATACTGTCCACAAAAAAAGAGTAAATATTCTAAAAAATAAACAAAATAAAAAAACAACGCCCTTTATAAAGGGCGTTGTTTTTTTATTTTTACGCTTCAACAGATTTCTTTTTCTTAGCAGCTCTTTCGCGCTCACTCTTATCAAGAATCTTTTTACGTAGACGAATTGATTCTGGAGTTACTTCACAGAACTCGTCATCGTTTAAGTACTCTAATGATTCTTCTAAAGTCATTAGGCGTGGTTTCTTCATTGTTGAAGTTTGATCTTTCGTCGCAGAACGAATGTTAGTTTGTTGTTTCATTTTCACAACGTTAACTGTTAAGTCGTTCTCACGAGTGTGTTCTCCGACAATCATACCAGCATATACTTCTGTACCTGGTTCAACGAAGATTACACCACGGTCTTCAACTTGCATAATACCGTATTGTGATGCTTTTCCTGTTTCAAGTGAAACTAGAACACCTTGGCGACGTCCACCAACTTGTCCAGCGTGTACTGGTTGGTAGCAATCGAATGTATGGTTTAAAATACCGTAACCACGAGTTAATGTTAAGAATTCTGTTGTGTAACCAATTAAACCACGTGCTGGAACCATGAAAGTAAGGCGAACTTGACCGTTTCCGTTATTCACCATATCTAACATTTCACCTTTACGTGCACCCATAGATTCCATAATAGAACCAGTGTATTCTTCAGGTACATCGATTTGTACGCGCTCTACAGGCTCACATCTTACGCCATCAACTTCTTTAATGATTACTTCTGGCTTAGATACTTGTAATTCATAACCTTCACGACGCATGTTTTCAATTAAGATAGATAAATGTAGTTCCCCACGTCCAGATACGATCCACGCATCAGGAGAATCTGTATTATCTACACGTAAACTTACATCTGTTTCTAATTGTGAACGAAGACGCTCTTCAATTTTACGAGATGTAATGTATTTACCTTCACGACCTGCAAATGGGCTGTTATTTACAAGGAACGTCATTTGTAGTGTTGGCTCATCAATACGTAATAATGGTAACGCATCTTGATGTTCAACTGGACATACTGTTTCACCTACGTTAATGTCTTCCATACCAGAAACGGCTACTAAGTCCCCTGCTTTTGCTTCTTCAATTTCTTGACGTTTTAATCCCATGTAACCGAATAATTTCGTTACGCGGAATTGCTTCACGCTTCCGTCTACTTTCATTAAAGCAACTTGTTGTCCAACCTTCATTGTACCGCGGAATACGCGACCAACTCCAATACGTCCAACGTAGTCGTTGTAATCAAGAAGTGCTACTTGGAATTGAAGTGGCTCTTCGCTGTTATCAATTGGTGCTGGAATATGTTCGATAATTGTATCGAATAATGATTTCATATTCTCTTCTTGATTTGCTGGATTTGAATCTAAGCTTGCTGTTCCGTTCATTGCTGATGCAAATACAACTGGGAACTCTAATTGATCTTCGTTTGCACCAAGCTCAATGAATAAGTCGATTACTTCATCAACTACTTCATCTGGACGAGCGAAGTCACGGTCAATTTTGTTTACAACTACGATTGGAGTTAAGTTTTGCTCAAGAGCTTTCTTTAAAACAAATCGTGTTTGTGGCATACAACCTTCATATGCATCAACAACAAGTAAAACACCATCAACCATTTTCATGATACGTTCTACTTCTCCACCGAAGTCAGCGTGACCAGGTGTATCTAAAATGTTAATTCTTTTATCTTCATAGTGAATCGCTGTATTTTTCGCTAAAATTGTAATACCGCGTTCTCTTTCTAGATCATTTGAATCCATTGCGCGTTCTTCAACGTGTTCGTTCGCACGGAAAGTCCCCGCTTGACGTAATAACTGGTCAACAAGTGTTGTTTTACCATGGTCAACGTGGGCAATAATTGCTATATTACGTAAATCTTGTCGTTTTTTCAACATGTCCAACTCCTAATGTCTTTTTAATCCTTCTCTATTATAAGAGCGAAGGGGATACAATAGCAATTAAAATAAAAGCAAGAATGAAAATATAGTTGTATTCTTACTTTTGTGAAAGTAAAATGAGATTGGAGGGTGAAGAAATGGAACACATTCAATATCGCTTTTTATTAACTGCAATTATCGGTGTTATTTTCTTAATCGGTATCGGCATTATGATTGCTGAAAATAGTCCAATCGGTATTATTATTTGCATTATCGGCACATTTGTTACAGTTGGATACGGTTTTGTAACAAAAAGAAAAATGCGCAAATCACAATAACGCTAAAAAGTAAGAAGCTTATACACAGCCTCTTACTTTTTTTGTTGCTCTCATATAAACGATAACACTTCTTCATACACTCCTGGTTTTGCAACTAACACACTGCTCTTCTCTATGATAGAAAGTGGCGCTCCAGAGAATGTCGTCACCTTACCTCCAACTTCTTCTACAATTATCTGCCCTCCGCCAAAATCCCATGGTGATAATCTCGGCGTTACATATGCATCTATTCTTCCTGTTGCAACGTATACCATCTCTAATGCTGCACAGCCATATGACCTTGTGCCCCTTGCTTTCTTAACAAGTGCCATCATACTTTCCATATTAAGCAATGGATTATCTGTAAGCCATATCGCATTTAAAGCTACAATACCTTGCTCTACAGTTCCTTTTTCCAATGGAGGAATTGATATATCATTACAAAAAGCTCCAGATCCCTTGACTGCATGATATAGCTCATCATGCACTGGATCATATATAAGTCCAATCTTTCCGATACCGTTCTCATAAATCCCAATTGAAATCGCAAAATTTCTTTTTTGATGAACAAAGTTCATCGTGCCGTCAATTGGATCAATTAACCAAACAACCCCGTCAGAAGACGTTATCTCGTCTCCATAACCCTCTTCTCCTAAAATATTATGATTCGGGAATGTTTCTTTAATTTTCCCAATTAAAAACTGTTCTATCTCTCGGTCCATATTTGTAACTAAGTCAGCTGCATTTGATTTTGTTTCTATAATAAGTGCTTTTTTCATTGATGCCATTAAATGCTCTCCTGCATCCCGAATCCACCGTTTGGCGTGTGCATCGATGTCTTTCCATACTTCTTGCATGTTTAAACACTCCGATCTATACTGTTCACAGAAAAAACGAACCCTTTATAAGGTTCGCACCAACTAATTTTTTATACATATACTATTATTACGCTTCTAAACGAATCATTTCAAGTCTTAATACTTCTAACTTTTGTACACACTCTTCTTTTTTCTGGTTATCATCTTCCATCATCGCATCATATAAAGTTGCTAATTCATAATCTAGCTCCAAACGTAGCACCGGTATTCTCTTTTCAGCATCTGTTCTCTTTAACGCATTAATCACCTGTCTCATATTATTTGCCTCCTCCCAATATTCGTCTGCCCTCGGACTAGAATTAATTCAATTTTCTGATTTTTTGTTTTATACTATACTATGTTGGATAAATCATCTATGCAACAAAATTATATTTTTTTATTTAAATTTTTTTGTGCTGTTTTTTTTATGAATAGTACAAGCTATGCTAAAATAAAAGCAAAATAGGAGTTGGAGGAACAATCATGACAATACAAACATTCAAGTCAACTGATTTTGATGTCTTTACAGTTGATGGTCTCGAAGAACGAATGAGTGCAATTAAAACGAACATTCATCCTAAGCTAGAAGCTTTAGGGGAACAATTTGCAGAATACTTATCCAAACAAACTGATGAGAACTTTTTTTATCATGTTGCAAAACACGCACGCCGCAAAGTCAATCCACCAAACGATACTTGGGTTGCTTTTTCAACAAATAAACGAGGATATAAAATGCTACCGCATTTCCAAATCGGCTTATGGGGTACTCATGCCTTCATATACTTTGGTTTAATCTATGAGTGTCCACAAAAAGTTGAGACGGCTCATGCCTTCTTAGAACATTTAAATGATTTAAAAACAAATATTCCAAATGACTTCGTTTGGTCCATTGACCATACTAAACCAAGTGTGAAATTACATAAAACACTTGAAACCGAAGACTTACAAAAGATGATTGAACGATTAGCTACTGTAAAAAAAGCAGAATTATTAGTTGGTATTCATATATCACCAGAGGAGTTTTCAGCAATGACCAACGAACAATTCCTTGCTAAGATTGAATCTACGATGCAATCACTCCTTCCTTTATATGCACTTTGTAATCGATAGTAGAAAACGGACAATTTATATTGTCCGTTTTTAGTTGTTATCACATTATATCACTTCAGTTTTTATTTTTCAAAATATTTTTTACATTTTCACAAGCTTTTGTTCTTCGACTTCTTTTGCCCTTTGAATAGCACGATATATAGAGTATCCACTTACTTCTTGAAATTCTTTATCAATTTTCTTTTCTTCTGCTTTCGATGGAACAATCTCTTTAAAACGACGATATAAACCCATTAACTCTTCTCTTATAATTCCTTTTTCATAAGCTTTCTCAATCGCTTCATAAAACTTCACCATTGTAACCATTTCCTCATTTGACCAATCATAATCTAACGGATATTGATATTCCATTTCGCACCTCATTTATCATTTCTTCTTGTTTCATTATGCTATCTTAAAGAGAATATTTTATTCTTCATTATAGCCACTCTGCATTATACACTATTTATTCATTTTAATGGAATTGTCTTCCTCTATTCATTAGTTGAGGCTAACTATTAAACATACTCACCTTAAAAAGATTTTTTTCTATACATCTATAATTATTGGTGATATAATGCTTTTGTTTTATAGAAAATAAAGTGAAGCTACCATCTCAAAAACGATTTTTTGAATGGCAGAAAAACAAGCCTTATTCTAAAAAGGGCTACACTTTTTTAGAGCAGGATTATATAAAACAAATTACACTAAATATTATGAAGAAGAAGGGGTGTATAGATTGTCCCAATACGAAACACCATTGTTTACCGCTTTAGTTGAGCACAGTAAGCGAAATCCAATTCAATTCCATATTCCTGGTCATAAAAAAGGACAGGGCATGGATCCTACATTTCGCGAATTTATTGGGCATAATGCATTAGCAATTGATTTAATTAATATTGCGCCACTCGATGATTTACATCATCCAAAAGGTATGATTAAAGAAGCACAAGATTTAGCAGCAGCCGCATTCGGTGCAGATCATACTTTCTTTTCTATTCAAGGTACAAGTGGCGCTATTATGACAATGGTGATGAGCGTTTGCGGTCCTGGTGACAAAATCCTAGTACCACGAAACGTGCATAAATCAGTAATGTCAGCTATTATTTTCTCAGGTGCAAAACCGATTTTCATGCATCCTGAAATCGATCCGAAGCTCGGTATTTCTCATGGAATCACAATTCAATCTGTCAAAAAAGCACTTGAAGAGCACTCAGATGCAAAGGGCTTACTTGTTATTAACCCAACGTACTTTGGGTTTGCTGCAGACTTAGAACAGATTGTACAATTAGCACATTCTTATGACATCCCTGTACTAGTCGACGAAGCTCATGGTGTTCATATTCATTTTCACGATGAATTACCTATGTCAGCGATGCAAGCTGGTGCGGATATGGCAGCAACAAGTGTTCACAAATTAGGAGGCTCTTTAACTCAAAGTTCTATTCTTAATGTGAAAGAAGGCTTAGTGAATGTAAAGCATGTCCAATCTATTATTAGCATGCTTACAACCACATCAACTTCTTACATCTTGTTAGCATCCCTTGATGTTGCGAGAAAACGTCTTGCTACAGAAGGAACAGCACTCATAGAACAAACAATACAATTAGCTGAGCATGTTCGTGATGCTATAAATTCTATTGAGCATCTTTACTGTCCTGGAAAAGAAATGTTAGGTACAGATGCTACCTTTAACTATGATCCTACAAAGATAATTGTATCTGTAAAAGATTTAGGTATTACCGGCCACCAAGCTGAAGTATGGCTTAGAGAGCAATATAACATTGAAGTAGAACTCTCAGATCTATACAACATACTATGTCTTATCACTTTGGGAGATACAGAAAGTGATACAAATACACTTATTGCAGCATTACAAGATTTAGCAGCAACATTTAGAAATAGGGCAGATAAAGGTGTTCAAGTACAAGTAGAGATTCCAGAAATTCCAGTGCTAGCACTTTCTCCTCGAGATGCTTTTTATTCGGAAACAGAAGTCATTCCATTTGAAAATGCAGCGGGTCGTATTATAGCTGATTTTGTTATGGTTTATCCGCCAGGGATTCCAATCTTTACTCCGGGGGAAATTATTACACAAGAAAACTTAGAGTATATTCGTAAAAACTTAGAAGCAGGTTTACCTGTACAAGGTCCTGAAGATATGACATTACAAACATTACGTGTTATTAAAGAGTACAAGCCTATCAGTTGATAGGCTTTTTTTTCACCTTTTTTCCTTTTCTTCATACGATACTTAAGAATGTAACGTATAGGTGGGGATACTATTATGATTGTAATAGGCCGTTCTATTGTACATCCTTATATTACAAATGAATACGAGCCATTTGCAGCAGAGAAACAACAAATTTTATCAATAATGGCAGGAAATCAAGAAGTTTATTCCTTCCGAACAGCTGATGAACTCAGCTTTGATCTCAATTTACGAGTTAATATTATTATCTCTGCACTAGAGCTTTTTCAAAGTGGATTTCAGTTTCGTACATTTCAGCAATCCTTTTGCAACCCCCAGTATTGGAAAAGAACGTCTCTTGGAGGATTCGAGCTTCTTCCAAACATACCACCTTCTATTGCCATACAGGATATTTTCAAAAACGGAAAACTATATGGAACTGAATGCGCAACCGCTATGATCATTATTTTTTATAAAGCTTTACTATCATTGTATGAGGAAGAAACTTTCAATCGTCTATTTGCAAACCTTTTACTTTATACATGGGACTACGACCAAGATCTAAGGCTCATAACAAAAAACGGTGGCGATCTTGTTCCAGGTGACCTCGTTTACTTTAAAAACCCACAAGTAAATCCAGCTACGATTGAATGGCAAGGAGAAAATACAATCTATTTAGGAAATTTCTTTTTTTACGGGCATGGCGTAGGTGTAAAAACAAAAGAAGAAATTATTTATTCATTAAATGAACGACGAGTCCCTTACGCTTTTATTTCAGCTTTCTTGACCGATACTATTACCCGTATCGATAGTCGTATAATGAGCCAATACGCTTCTTCTAGTACACCACAGACCTCCATAAGCTTTATTCCGATTAGGGATGATGCAATCGTTGCAACAGTTGGTCATACAACTACAATTTATTAAAAAAGCGCCTACACATGTAGGCGCTTTTTCTTATTATTAAGCTTTTGTATGTTCTTTATGGTCACATTCGCAATGAGATCCACATTTCCCGTATAGTACTGTTGATTTTTCATCTTCAAAATGTCCAATTGTTCCTTCACACACTTGGCATACGATTGTTCCCATTTTCATTTCCCCCTGAGTTTCAATAGTAATCTATTTATTTATCATTAAGCTTTCGCATTATCTTTTCTAGCACAGTCACAATTTGTTCCGCATTTTCCGTAAAGTACCGTCGTTTTCTCATCTTCAAAATGTCCGATTGTTCCTTCACATACTTGGCATACGATTGTTCCCATTTTTCATTTCCCCCTAAGTTTATGGTCCTAAAAACTTTTAGCTGTCCATTTCCTATCAATTATTGGGCTTTTGTATGCTCTGTGTGATCACATCCGCAAGATCCACATTTCCCGTAAAGTACCGTTACTTTCTCATCTTCGAAGTGTGCAATTGTACCTTCACAATCTTGACATACGATTGTTCCCATTTTTCATTTCCCCCTAAGTTTATAATCCCAAAAACTTTTTTGTAACCGCTTAACTTTCTGTCTTTATTTTAATATGTTATACTTTTTACGTCAATAGGTTTTTAGTATAACACATTAAATATTTTCAATTTAAATTAGTATGCGATATTCAAATAAAAAACAGCCATATTTATAAGTACGACTGTTTCACATTAATTATTCTTCATATTCCGCATGTAAAGAAGTTGACGGAACTAGAAATTTGAAAAACTGAGCTAACTCCTTTGCTTCCTCTTCTGATCCTAATTTAAAAATCTCCTGTATATATTGAACATTCTCTACATCATCTCGTCCGAGTAAAGTAGACCTTCCTGTTTGCATACAAACAATGAGCGGCTTTCCAAAAAACATATTTGTATAAATAACACCAAAATCATAACGTGTATCATGTGTCATAAACCCTAAAAATCGTACCTTCACACTTTCATGCTCATCATACAATTTTTCAAACATTGGTTTCCACCTTTCTACATCACGTTTCATTAATAGTATATTAAACAAAACATGTAATACTCCTTTTAATTGTCAAAAAATTCAGTAGGATGTAGAATGATAGTATTCTACTAAGTTAGGGGGAACTTATATGCAACACGCCTTTATTACGCTTGTACCGAAATCCAACCAACAATCAGTTTCAATAGATGATATAAAACAACTTTTTCATTATTATAAAACAGTTACTTCTAAAACTGGTGCCCAAATTAATTACACGTATACAAATACCGCTTTTCCTTATGAAATTTTAGATACATCTACAACAACATTAAAACTTCAATCCAATCACGACCGGTATGACTCAATTTATATTGGTGTTGGTATAGAAAATGAACAATCTTTCATCCAAGTTTCTTTACCACCTAATGCAACATTTGGTGACAAAGGGAAAGCAAATGAATTTTGCCGTTTTTTAGCGAAGAAATTAGAAGGAGAGTTACAATTATTTAATGGAAGAACAATGTATTTTTATAAACGCTAATTTAAAAAATAGATAATATGATTAAAAATAATATACAATTCGAACATGTAAGAAATAAAGCTTGCTTTCTTACGTGCAATACAAAATATGCTATTACATAGGCTAAATATAGAAATACGAAAAAAAGAATAACTTTATAATGAAACTTATCACCATTCGATAATGTTAATACAGTGGAAAAGCCACTCCATAGTAGTAAATGATAAAATATAACATGTAATATTTTCATGGAACCTTCTCCTTTGACATGCTCTATTTTATTAATATATGGGGGTACGTTTGAATCAATTACATATTATAGGATGATATATATTACCTTTGAAGTAAGTTAAGCCGGAATCATTTGTTAAAGTATTATATATTCATTCGACAAGTACGTTTAAAGACCTTGCAAGTCATTTGATGAAAATAAAAATAGCCCCTCTCTTACAATAAGAGAAGGGCTATTTACATTACTTAAATTATTTTACAATGTGAATTGGCATTCCAAGAGCAACTTCAGCTGCTTCCATTGTGATTTCACCTAATGTTGGGTGAGCATGGATTGTTTGAGCGATATCTTCAGCTGTCATTCCAGCTTCGATAGCTAAACCAATCTCAGAGATAATATCAGAAGCACCTGCACCTGCAACTTGAGCACCTACAAGAAGACCATCTTCTTTACGTGTTACAAGTTGTAAGAAACCGTCAGTGCTGTTTAATGATAATGCACGACCGTTAGCAGCGAATGGGAACTTAGATACAGTTACAGTCATTCCAGCTTCTTCAGCTTGTTTTTTAGTGTAACCAACAGATGCTAATTCTGGATCAGTGAAGCATACTGCAGGAATTCCGATGTAATCGATAGCTGATGCATGGCCACTAATTGCTTCTACAGCTACTTTACCTTCGTAAGAAGCTTTGTGAGCTAATGGTGGTCCAGGAACGATATCACCGATTGCATAGATGTTTGGTACATTTGTACGACATTGCTCATCGATTTCGATGATGCCGCGGTCAGTCATTTTAACTCCAACCTGCTCAAGACCGATTTCTTGAGTGTTTGGACGACGACCTACAGTTACTAATACGTAATCTGCTTCTACAGTTTGGATTTCACCTTTAACTTCAAAGCTAACTTTTACGCCAGTTTCTGTTTCTTCAACGCCTTTAGCCATAGCTTTTGTATGGATATTTACGTTACCTTTTTTCTGTAGAGCACGTTTAACAACAGAGCTCATAGCTTTTTCGAAACCAGCTAAGATTTCGTCGCCAGCTTCTACTACAGTAACTTCTGTACCGAAGTTAGCATATGCAGTACCTAATTCCATACCGATGTAACCGCCGCCGATTACAACAAGTTTTTTAGGAATTTCAGGTAAGCTTAAAGCACCTGTAGAGTTGATAACACGTTTAGAGTATTTGAATCCTGGAATTTCGATTGGTGTAGAACCAGTTGCAAGAACAGCATTTTTAAACGTATAAGTTTGAGCTGCATCTTCAGTCATAACGCGTAATGTATTAGCATCTACGAAGTAAGCTTCACCGCGAATGATTTCAACTTTGTTACCTTTAAGAAGGCCTTCAACACCGCCAGTTAATTTCTTAACTACGCCGTTTTTCCATTCTTGAACTTTTGTAAAGTCAACTTTTACGTTTTCTGCAGTAATACCCATGTCATCAGAATGCATTGCATTCTCATAACGATGACCTGCATTGATTAACGCTTTTGAAGGAATACATCCAACGTTTAAGCATACGCCACCAAGGTTAGCTTTTTCAATGATTGCTACCTTTTGACCTAATTGTGCTGCACGAATTGCCGCAACGTATCCACCAGGACCTGCACCAACAACGACTGTATCTAATTCAATTGGGAAATCTCCTACTACCATTGTTATTACGCCTCCATTACTAATAATTGTGGGTCATTCAATAGACGTTTAATTTGGTTTAACGCTTTTTGAGCAGTTGCACCGTCAATTAAACGATGGTCAAAGCTTAGAGATAATGCTAATACTGGAGCTGCAACGATCTCACCGTTTTTCACAACTGGTTTTTCAGCGATACGGCCGATACCAAGGATTGCTACTTCTGGGTGGTTGATAACTGGAGTGAACCATTGTCCACCTGCAGAACCAATGTTTGTAATTGTGCAAGAAGCACCTTTCATTTCAGCTGGAGCTAGACGACCTTCACGTGCTTTACCAGCAAGATCATTGATCTCGTTAGAGATTGTGAAGATAGACTTACGATCTGTATCTTTAACAACTGGTACTAATAGACCTTTGTCTGTATCAGCTGCGATACCGATATTGAAGTAATGTTTATGAACTACTTCTTGAGATGCATCGTCTAAAGAAGTGTTTAACATTGGGTATTCACGTAATGCAGATGTTAAAGCTTTAACAACGTACGGAAGGTAAGTTAATTTAATACCTTTGTCAGCTGCTACTGCTTTGAACTTCTTACGGTGAGCAACAAGTTCTGTTACATCTACTTCGTCCATTAATGTTACGTGAGGAGCTGTGTGTTTAGAGTTAACCATTGCTTTCGCAATCGCTTTACGGATACCACTCATTTTCTCACGAGTTTCTGGATATTCACCAGCTGGGATTGGTTGTGCTTTTGGTGCTTCTTCTTTCGCTGCTGCTGGAGTAGCTTCTACTGCTGCTGGAGCCTCAGTTGCTGCTACAGTTTGTCCACCATTTGCAAATGCATCGATGTCAGCTTTTACGATACGGCCATTCTTACCAGTACCAGCTACTTTATGAATGTCTACACCTTTTTCACGAGCGTATTTACGAACAGATGGCATAGCGATTACGCGCTCATTTACTACTTCTGCAGTTGCTGCTGGAGTAGCTTCCGCTGCTGGAGCTTCTACTGCTGCTTCTTCAGCTTTTGGAGCTTCATCATGATCGTCACCTTTAAATTTAAGGTTTTCGTATCCAGGAGCATCAAATTTAATTAATGTATCTCCTACGATTGCAACTGTTCCTTCTTCTACAAGTACTTCAAGTACTTTACCTTTAACAGGAGAAGGGATTTCTACTACTGCTTTATCATTTTGTACTTCAAGAAGTACATCGTCTTCGTTTACTTCATCGCCTGGTTTAATAAACCATTTTACGATTTCACCTTCGTGGATACCTTCACCGATATCTGGTAGTTTAAATTCAAATGCCACGGAATTCAGCCCCCTGATTCATTTCATTATTATGGAATATGTACAAAAGAAACCAGCATGTGCTGATTTCTTTTGCACATGAAAAGCTAAAAATTAGAAGTTCATTACTTTGTTTACAGCTTCAACAATATCTTTGTGGTTTGGTAACCATACGCTCTCTGCTTGAGAGAATGGGAATACTGTATCAGCAGCTGCAACACGTACAACTGGAGCTTCTAAGTTTAAGATTGCACGGTCGTTAATTTCCGCTACAACGTTAGCTGCAATACCAGCTTGTTTTTGAGCTTCTTGAACTACAACTACGCGACCTGTTTTTTCAACAGAAGCGATGATTGTTTCGATATCTAATGGTTGAACTGTACGTAAGTCAACAACCTCTAAAGAGATACCTTCTTTTTCAAGTTCTTCAGCAGCTTTTAATGCAGCGTGAACCATAGCACCGTAAGCGATAACAGATACATCTGTACCTTCACGTTTGATATCAGCTTTACCTAAATCAATTGTGTAATCACCTTCTGGTACCTCTTGACGGAATGAACGGTACAATTTCATATGCTCTAAGTAGATAACTGGATCGTTGTCAC
Organism: Bacillus sp. LH1; assembly: GCF_057924895.1. Classification (NCBI taxonomy): domain Bacteria; kingdom Bacillati; phylum Bacillota; class Bacilli; order Caryophanales; family Bacillaceae; genus Bacillus; species Bacillus sp. LH1. The sequence continues at coordinate 3,888,534 of NZ_CM175007.1, forward strand.
GAATCGCAGAGATTAAAAGACCTTTAGCATCGTATGGAGTAGATGGAATAACAACTTTTAGACCAGGTTGTTGAGCCACTAATCCTTCTAAGCTATCAGCATGAAGTTCAGGAGTATGAACACCACCACCGAATGGAGAACGAACTGTTACTGGAGCAGTCCAACGTCCACCAGAACGGTAACGCATACGAGCTAATTGACCAGAAATTGAATCCATTACTTCATAAACGAAACCGAAGAATTGGATTTCTGGAACTGGACGGAATCCTTCAAGTGCAAGACCAACTGCAAGTCCACCAATACCAGACTCTGCAAGTGGAGTATCCATTACACGATCTTCACCAAATTCAGCTTGTAAACCTTCAGTAGCACGGAATACACCGCCGTTTACACCAACGTCTTCACCAAATACAAGTACGTTAGGGTCATTTTTCATTTCAACGCGTAAAGCATCAGTGATTGCTTGAATCATTGTCATTTGAGCCATGGCTTACTTCGACTCCTTTTCTTTGTAGATTTCATATTGTTCAGCTAAGTTGTAAGGCATTTTTTCGTACATGATTTCCATTAAATCAGTTACTTTTTGTTTTGGAGCTTGGTCAGCCTTAGCAATTGCTTGTTTGATATCTTCTTTTGCTTCTTCGATTACTGTCTCTTCAACTTCTTGAGACCATAGGCCTTTAGCTTCTAAGAACTTACGGAAGCGTACGATTGGGTCTTTTTGTTCCCATTCGTTTTCGATATCTTTTGTACGGTAACGAGTTGGGTCATCACCAGCCATTGTATGTGGACCGTAACGGAATGTTAAAGTCTCGATTAAAGTAGGGCCTTCGCCATTTACTGCGCGCTCACGAGCGAAAGCAGTTGCTGCGTATACAGCTAATGGATCCATACCGTCTACTTGAATTCCGTAAATACCTGCTGCTACTGCTTTTTGTGCTACAGTTTTAGCTGCAGATTGCTTTTCTACTGGAGTAGAGATTGCATAACGGTTGTTTTGAACAACGAAGATTGCTGGAGCTTTGAATGCACCTGCAAAGTTCATACCTTCGTAGAAGTCACCTTGTGAAGCACCACCGTCACCAGTGTAAGTAATTGCAACAGATTTTTTACCACGTAGTTTCATACCTAACGCAACACCAGCAGTTTGGATGATTTGCGCACCGATAATGATCTGTGGAGCTAATGCATTTACATTCTCAGGCATTTGGTTACCCATGAAGTGTCCACGAGAGAATAAGAATGCTTGGTATAATGGTAATCCGTGCCATACTAATTGTGGTACATCACGGTATCCTGGTAAGATGAAGTCTTCTGCTTCAAGTGCGAAATGACTTGCTAATTGAGAAGCTTCTTGTCCAGCTGTAGGTGCGTAGAAACCTAAACGTCCTTGACGGTTTAAAGAAATAGAACGTTGATCTAATACGCGAGTATACACCATACGACGCATTAATTCTTTTAATTGATCATCAGATAATTCAGGCATAGCTGCTTCATTCACAACTTCACCGTTTTCATTTAAAATTTGTAATGTTTCAAATTGAGCTGCGATAGCTTTCATTTGCTCATCAACATTAAATAGGGTCTTTTTTGTTTTAGTACCCATTCCGTTCACCTCTTCCTCTCTTGAACCATATTCTGAAACGCTTTCACTGGCTATTTTCCAGTTTAAAAAGCGCAACGATGTAAACCAACATGTTTGTATGTCGGTTGAGAATAATTTTGTGTACCTAACAATCTGTACTAATGTTTTTTCAGAAACATATTAATACAATCTTGATCACGTTTTTTAGTTTACAACTATTCTAATTACGATGTCAATTACTTTGAATACGTTTTTTTATAAATAATATGCAGGTTTCTACTACACAAACGTGTTTTTATTTTTTACATCTGTATTAGTAAGCATTGACCTACTGTTATATTATTCCCTTTTTCACTTATTTTTTCTCTTAGAATAATATGTAAACGATTTAATTCTCTTTAGTTTTTCTCTCTTCGTAACAAAAATATACAAACTACTCTTCCTTTTTTAGGTAAATACCTATACATTTCTACCCTCTCTTCCATACATTATAGTAACCGCAGTATTAGCGGGAAATGATAAAGGAGGTCATCTCATGTACGGATACTCATATTGCTATCCAACTTGTTCATATCCTTCCTACGGTTATGGCGGTTCTTGTGGCGGGTCTGGACGCGGCTTCGCCTTAATCGTTGTGTTGTTTATTCTTTTAATTATCGTTGGTGCTGCTTGCATTCGCTAATTGTAAAACGAAACAACTATGGAAAGAAAAAGACGGCTTTGCCGTCTTTTTCTGTTTACCACATACATAACTACTCTATAATAGAACGATTTCCAAAATGCCTTCCCTTTCTTGCCGATGACTTTTTCCATCTCCTTTGGTAGACTAAAGAGGAAAGGAGAGATTACATATGCTTACAATGAAAGATGTTATTCGCGAAGGAGATCCTATTTTGCGCAACGTTGCAGAAGAGGTGTCCTTACCGGCAAGCGAAGAAGATACAACTACCTTAAAAGAAATGATTGAATTCGTAATAAATAGCCAAGATCCTGAAATGGCTGAAAAATATAGTTTACGCCCTGGAATCGGATTAGCGGCTCCGCAAATCGGTGTTTCAAAAAAAATGATTGCAGTTCATGTAACCGATGCGGATGGTACATTATATAGCCATGCATTATTCAATCCAAAAATCATTAGCCATTCTGTTGAACGTACATATTTACAGGGTGGTGAAGGCTGTCTATCTGTAGACCGCGAAGTACCTGGTTATGTTCCTCGTTATACAAGAATTACAGTAAAAGCAACTTCTATTAACGGAGAAGAAGTAAAATTACGTTTAAAAGGTTTACCAGCAATCGTATTTCAGCACGAGATTGACCATTTAAATGGCGTTATGTTCTATGACCATATCAATAAAGAAAATCCTTTTGCCGCTCCTGATGATTCCAAACCTCTAGAGCGATAATAATAAAAAGGCGGAAGTTAATCTTCCGCCTTTTTATTATGAAATGGGTTCCATATTCAGTTATAGCAATCCAGCCCACTTTAGTCCATGATATATACCGTCTTCATTAACATCCTTTGTCACATGATTTGCAAGTTTTTTCAAGTCTTCATGGCCATTTCCCATCACAATACCTGTGCCAACGGCTTCGATCATTTCTAAATCATTTAAGCCATCTCCAAATGCATACACTTGATCACGATTAAAACCTAACTTTTCAATGTATTTCTCAATTCCTTTTGCCTTAGAACCACCATTCGGAATGATATCCATTGAATATGCATGCCAACGAATAAAATGAAAATCTGGATAATGATTAATAAACTTTTCCTCTTCATTTACTTCACAAAAAAGTAGTGTTTGATAAATATTACGTTCCTCATAAAAATTAGGCTCATATGCTGGATGCTCAAAGTTTAAGCTTCCAAAGCCTTCTTTCACATAATCATGATATTCCACTGATGCTCTCATATCTTGATGGTCAAGATATACAAGTGGATATCCTTCTTGTTTTGCAAACTGAGTAAACTTATGTAAAGCATCTGGATGTAACGGATTATTAAATATTACCTCATCTTCAAAGACAACATATTGTCCATTAAAACTAACATAATTATGTATATCAAGTTCCTTACGAATATCTTCGAACATAAATGGCGCGCGCCCTGTCGCAATTGCTACATGTACACCTTTTTCTTGTAACTGTTTTACTGCATCTCGTGTAGATTGCGGAATTTTTTTATCATGATCTAATAATGTTCCATCAATATCAAAAAAGACAATTTTATCATTCATTTGTCAAAATCCTTTCTGGCACTCTATATTCCTATTTTGAATATCACTTTTCAAATTCTAAAAAAAAGTATAACATATTAAACATCTGTGAAGAAAGCGTTCCCTTTCTGACCTTATTTGTAAACTTTGCATATATATATTAGTAAAACATGTGGATACTTGTTCGTATGAATTTTCTTTTCCATTCTTCCTCATACTATACCTATAACTAACGGCTACTAATCGTTACTATAGAATAACTTTCACTGTATGGGAAAGGACAAGATTCACCATTCACTTTTGTCCTATCTCTTATATCAGAGATAGAGTTTTCACTAGTAATAGGCATGTTTAAAATAAGGAAAGGAAGGAGTAATCATGCTGAAGAAGCTGAAGAAAAAGCTCAAGCGTTATTTAAATGGTCTAGTCCGTAAAAAGACAGTCGCTTAAATTGTGCCCATTTCGGGCTTTTTCTTCATTCTCATTCGAAAAAACATGAAAATCGTGACTGTTTGCTTTATAATAAGTAACAGATAATGCAAAACATAGACAAGGAGAGGTTTTCCAAATGATTTTTAAAGTATTTTATCAAGAAAAATTAACTGAGGTTCCAGTACGTGAAAATACAAAAGTTTTATATTTAGAGGCTACGTCTGAAAAGGATGTTCGTACAAAATTAAATAAGTTCGCATATAATATCGAGTTTGTTCAGTCTGTTACTGGCGCTCATCTTGAATATGAAAAAGAAAACGCTGATTTAACATTAGCGGAAATCGTATAGCGATATGAAATTTCTAAAAAACGACCAAGTTGCTGTATTTGCTCTCGGTGGGCTTGGTGAAATCGGTAAAAATACATACGCTGTTCAATTTCAAGATGAAATTATTATAATTGATGCTGGAATTAAATTTCCAGAGGACGAACTTCTCGGAATCGATTATGTAATACCAGACTACACTTATTTTGTGCGAAACGAAGATAAAATTAAAGGGTTATTCATTACACATGGTCACGAAGATCATATCGGCGGAATCCCTTACCTATTACGTCAAGTGAACATTCCAATTTACGGCGGAAAATTAGCAATTGCACTCATCAAAAACAAACTAGAAGAACACGGCTTACTTCGTAAAGCAAAACTTTACGAGATTCAAGAAGATGACGTTATTAAATTCAAAAAAACGTCTGTATCCTTCTTCCGTACAACTCACAGTATTCCAGATTCGTACGGCGTTGTTGTGAAAACACCTCAAGGTCAAGTCGTTCATACAGGTGACTTCAAATTTGACTTCACACCAGTTGGTGAACCAGCTGATTTAACAAAAATGGCTGAAATCGGTAAAGATGGCGTACTATGTCTATTATCTGATAGTACGAACAGTGAAGTTCCAAACTTTACTATGTCTGAGCGTCGCGTTGGTGATAGCATTCAAGACATTTTCCGTAAAGTAGAAGGACGGATTATATTCGCAACCTTTGCATCAAATATTCACCGCTTACAACAAGTTGTTGAAGCTGCTGTTGAAAACAACCGTAAAGTAGCTGTGTTTGGTCGAAGTATGGAAGCAGCGATTGAAATTGGACAAAACCTTGGTTATATTCGTTGCCCGAAAGATACATTCATAGATGCATCTCAACTAAACCGCTTACCAGCTAATAAAGTTGTTATTTTATGTACAGGTAGTCAAGGTGAACCGATGGCAGCACTTTCACGTATTGCAAACGGTACACACCGCCAAATTCAAATTATTCCTGGAGATACAGTTGTTTTCTCTTCTTCACCAATTCCAGGAAATACAATTAGCGTAAGTCGTACAATTAACATGTTGTACCGCGCTGGCGCTGATGTAATTCATGGGAAACTTTCAAATATCCATACAAGTGGACACGGTGGACAAGAAGAACAAAAATTAATGTTACGTCTAATTAAACCGAAGTACTTCATGCCAATTCATGGTGAATATCGTATGCAGCGTATGCACATGAACATAGCAAATGATTGTGGCATCCCTGAAGAAAATTGCTTCATTATGGATAATGGCGATGTTCTTGCTTTACGTTCGGATGAAGCTAGCGTAGCTGGAAAAATCCCATCTGGTTCGGTCTACATTGATGGAAACGGTATTGGAGATATTGGCAATATCGTATTACGCGATCGTCGTATCCTTTCTGAAGAAGGACTTGTAATTGTAGTTGTAAGCATTGATATGAAAGAATTTAAAGTTGCAGCAGGACCTGATATCATCTCACGCGGTTTCGTTTACATGCGTGAAAGTAGCGATTTAATCAATGATGCACAAACATTAATTACAACTCATTTAGAAAAAGTAATGGAGCGTAAAACAACACAATGGTCTGAAATTAAAAATGAAATTACAGACACATTAGCTCCATTCCTATATGAGAAAACGAAACGCCGTCCAATGATTTTACCAATCATTATGGAAATATAAGAAAAAGGACAATGCCATGAAGGCATTGTCCTTTTCTTTTCTCTTATCTTAAAAAGTGTTTAAATCGATCCACTTCATCGTCATGACCAATGACAATTAATATATCTCCTGCTTGAATATTCTCCGTAGCTCGAGGGGATACGATAACTTCTTTGCCTCGTTTAATTGCTACAATATTCAATCCAAACTTCGCACGAATATCTAATTCAATTAAAGAGTGCCCATCAATTTTTTTATTCGCAATAATCTCTACAATACTATGCTCATCTGAAAGCTCAAGGTAGTCTAGCACATTGCTTGATGCAATATTATTAGCAATCCTTTTTCCCATATCACGTTCTGGATGCACAATATGATCTGCACCTATTTTACTTAACACTTTTTCATGATAATCATTTTGAGCTTTTACAGTAATATTTTTTACACCCAACTCTTTCAAAATCAAAGTCGTTAAAATACTTGAATTTAAATTATCTCCAATAGCAACGACTACGTGATCAAAATTTCGAATACCAAGGCTTTTTAATACCATCTCATCTGTTGAATCTGCAATTACAGCATGCGAAGCTATATTTGCAAATTCATTAATTTTATCCTCATCTGAATCGATTGCCATTACTTCCATTCCTAATTGAGCTAATTCTCGGCAAATACTTCCACCAAAGCGACCAAGTCCAATGACAGCAAATTCTTTTTCTTTCTCACCCACGGGAATTCCTCCAATAACTTCAAGTACTATTTATTTTCAGTGTAACACACTTTATATGCGTCACAAAAACTGTAATTAGCTCTTATTTTTGTTTTTGTATATAAAAATATTGTTGCAAGTAAAAAGCGATACCAACAAGTAGCATAGCAAATACAAATATATTTCCAAAAGAACTAAATGTTTCAAAAACGAATAATAATGTTTCTTGACCAAAAAAGGCAAATAGAAGCTGTGTGAATGCAAATAACAACGCCCATATGTAATGATGTTGATGGAATAAATAATGCGTTGCACCTAAAAAAGCAATAAACGAAAAGATAAAGATCCACCAATTTTCTAAAAATAGTTGCCAATTAGAAAATTGATATCCATTTACTAATATCGCAATAAGCGCGATAACTACCATCGTCGGCACACTCCAAAATAATGCCCGTCCTCTAAAGAAACGAGTGCCTTTAACATCTCCTTTTTCATGTGCAATATATGTTAGTACTACTGTGCTTATATACAAAACAGAAAGAATTGTTAAAACGATAATAAGCCAAAAATGTAATTGATAATATTCATGCTCTATATTTGTCACGATTGCAGCTAACATGCACGGAATTAACATTCCCGTCCAACCATCTACTTTTCTTTCATTCCAAAAGACCGTATTACCAATCCTTATTCCTAACAACATAAAAATAATGATACCCAATACAAATAACGTAGTTTTATTCCCTACTAAACTCGTTGAAAAAGCAATTAATCCAATAAATAAAAAGAGCACAAACCCATTCATAATTTCTAGTACAGGTGATAAATATCTCTTCACCCATTTGTATGTTTCGTCATATTCATTATTATCTACTAGACGATAGGCATAAAAACTTATCCCAAAATAAACCGCCGCAATAATAACGTACGCATATAAGACGAAACATAAAATCGCACTGCTAATTTGCACGTAATTCCCCACCCTTTTTTCTATGTTTCACATTGATTTTACACACTTTTCATACTAAAAGTAAACATATATAAGTTAGTCAAATAATTAATAATGAGCAGTGGCTAACCCCCCTGCTCATTATTAAAACAGTACAATTAACTTTAATTCTTCCATTTGTATGTCAATGTCTAAAATCAATCTATACGAGCGTTACTTACACCTCAGAACAAAAAGTTTTTTGGAACCTTCAAGAAAGTGGAAGTTTTATTTTCTATTCCCTTTCCACTTTACATATTGGCTTAAAAATGTAATTGCCTTTTCAATCACTTCTTCGTCTGGTTTTAATTTTGCATGATGTAAACCATATTCTGAATTTACTCCAAGCCAAAACATAAATCCAGGGATTTCTCGAAGCATATAACCAAAATCTTCACCCGTCATTGCCTCAGTACATGTAATAACATTCATATCAGTTTGTTTATGTACAAATTCCATAAACTCTCTCGTTAACTCTTCATGGTTATATACTTGATGATACATTGCTCCGTAATCTATAATCGCCTCACACTGGAAAGAAGCTTCGATACCTGCAACAATTGACTCAATTCTGCTTTTCACACGCTTCATTGATTCCACTGATAATGTTCGAATCGTTCCTTCTAAACGAGATTTTTCTGCAATAATATTTTGAACCGTACCACCAGTAATTTTCCCGATTGTAATTACTGCACTATCAAGAGGATTTACATTGCGACTAATAACGGATTGAAGCTGTGTAACAAGATGACTCGCTGCAACAATCATGTCATTTGCAGTATGTGGATAGGCAGCATGGCCACCTTTCCCTTTTAAATCAATATATAATTCTGAAGTATTGGCAAATAACAGTCCTTCTTTCGTTGCAATTGTCCCCACAGCGTATTCTGGTGCAATATGAAGACCAAGAATTATATTTGGTTTCCATTCTTTTAACTCTTCACTTTCTAACATAGGAAGAGCACCGCCTGGTCCTTCTTCTGCTGGCTGGAATAGAAATACAAGGTCATCATCTATTCTTTCGCTCACAGCTTTCGTTAGAAGGCCTAAACCGATTGTTGTATGTACATCATGGCCACATGCATGCATCATTCCTTCATGAATAGAAGCAAACTCGTATCCAGTTTCCTCTGTAATTGGTAAACCGTCTATATCTGCACGATAACCTATTATTTTTTCGGGATTTTTTCCATTTACTTTAACGATTACACCCGTTTTCCATGTCTTCACTTCCACAAATTCATGAGAAAGTGTTCCTATATAATCTAAAATATACTGTTGTGTTTTCCATTCCTTAAATCCGATTTCTGGAATTCTATGTAGATCTCTACGAATTTGGACAAATTTGCTTACTGTCATTTTTGCACCTCTATCTATAAAAAGCGTAAGAGCCCATTTACGCTCTTACGCTTTTTTTACTTTTTATTTCTCTGGGTTTAATTGACGAAGCTCTTGTTTAATTTCTGTTTTTGCTTTTGTCTTCTCATCAATTTCTTTAATTACACGTGCTGGAGTACCTGCAACAACTGTGTATGGAGGCACATCTTCTGTTACAACAGCTCCCGCTGCTACAACTGCACCTTTACCTACTGTAACACCCTCTAAAACAACTACATTTGCACCGATTACTACATCATCTTCAACGATAACTGGTTTTGCAGAAGGTGGCTCAATAACACCTGCAAGTACAGCACCTGCACCTACGTGACAGTTTTTACCGACTGTTGCACGTCCACCAAGTACTGCGTTCATGTCGATCATAGAACCTTCACCAATTACAGCACCAATGTTAATTGTTGCATTCATCATAATTACAGCGTTGTCACCAATTTCAACATGGTCACGAATAATAGCACCTGGCTCGATGCGAGCTTTAATACCTTTTAAATCAAGCATTGGGATTGCAGAATTACGACGATCGTTTTCTACAACGTAGTCAACGATGTGCTTATTATTCTCATCAAGAATTGTCTTAATTTCAGACCATTCTCCGAATAATACACCTGATTTTTTATTCACAAATGCTTGTACTGTTTCAGGGAATGTTACTTCTTTTAAATCCCCTTTTATGTATACCTTTACAGGAGTTTTCTTTTCACTTTTTTGAATAAACGAAATAATTTCGTTAGCGTCCATCATTTTCATTCTTGTTGCCTCCTAAATCCATTTATAATGTTACTCTACCAAACGAAAGAGCGAGTAGCAAGATAATAATCTTATTTTCCCCTTTGAATTTCTTCTATAATTTCTAAAAATGCTTGTACTTGCTTCAACTGCCTTGCCGAGTCACTTGTTAACAACCATGTTTCTCTCGTCAGTTGAACAGGTGTTTTATACATATTTTCCTGTACTTCCTTTAAAACAGTAGAAGGTAAAAGGGCATAACCTATACCATTTAAAACAAGTTGTTTACATGTTTCAATTTGGTCAACTACAATCGTTCGCTTAGGCGGATTAGAAAATAAACCATACCACCAATTTTGTATTTGTCCATAATAAGTCGAGTCACTTTTAAATTGAATGAACGGCCTATTTGTTTCTTTTAACATCGAAATATCTTTTATTTCTTTATCAACTAAATACAGTTCATCTTCAAATAATTGTTGCTTCTGACCTTTATATTCTTGTGTTCCCCTCAGTATAGCAACATGCACGTCTCCTTCATAAAACTGCTTTTGCACTTCACTACTCCATCCAGTAAACAGCGATATCTTTACAGAAGGATATTTATGCACAAACTTTTTCAAAACAGGAGGGAGCCAATATTGACCAATAACTGATGCAACAGCTATTTTTAACGTTCCATGAGTTTCCGTTCTGAAAACAGCCAGCTCACTTTTTATATCTTCTTCCCTTTGCAACATTTCTTTGGCATAATTTGCAACTTTTTCCCCTTCAGGTGTAATTGTCAATCCTTTTTGTGAGCGAATAAAAAACTTCATTCCCCATTGTTTCTCCATAGATTGTAATCGTTGACTCAGCGCAGGTTGGGAAACAAATAAACGTTCCGCCGCTTTTCTCATATTTGATTCCTGAGCTAACACAACCATCATTTGAAAATCATCAATTTGCAACTTTCTCCCTCTTTCCTTAGCTTCCATACACCTTATTTCAATAAGCTTTTCATCCTTAATTTACCCGAATGCTTTCATTCAGAAAATACAATTGTCCAGCACAAACTTTCCTTATGTTTTATGTCTTTTTAAATATAATACATACACAAGTGATATGCACGAAAAAAAAGTGACTTCTTCGTTTCTATGAAGTCACTTTTTTCACTTTATCGATTATGTTGCCTTACTTTCTTATTCAACAATTTTAAAATAGCCCGACGTGTTAAAATCCCCTCAAAATAGCCTTCTTCATTAACAGCGCAAATAAAAGGATGATCAATTGTCATTTCTAAAGCCTTTGCAAATGAATCGTCTAATTTAAGAACAGGTATATCTTCTTTCATCACCTGCTCTACTTTCATATCATCGAGCCTTTCAAACTCAATACGTTCTAATCCTAACATACCATCTAATATCATGGCAGTACTAATCAAACCATGTAGTTTATACATTGGATCTAAGACAGGTATCGCTGAATATCCAGATTTTACAAGAACGAGTAAAGCATGTTCTAAACTATTTCCAATTTGGACATGAGCTACTTTTTCCGATGAAATCATTAAATCCTTCACAAGAATTTGTTGAAATTCGTCTTTCGGAATACTAATCATATTACATCCCCCATTTTCCCTTTTTCCTGCTTATGTTCACAACTCTATTCACATTTTATGACAGCGTTTTCATATTATTATTTTGTCCTAAATTTATTTCAATAAAAATACAATCACACAGCTATTTTAGCATACCGCACAAAAAAAAGACTACCATTCCGGTAGCGCTTAATACCCTTTATTTTTTAATCTGTAAAATAACCTTGTGATTTTTTTATATTGCATCACATCTGTCTGTTTCAAACCATTCTCAATATCTGTAAGTTCCACAGCTAAAATTTCACTTGCGTAATTTTGCTGAAATAAAATATCTAGTAGTAAACTTTCTTCTTCCTTCGTTAAAACAACTTCCCTTTGCATATACCCCTCTCCTTACACTCGCATCGTTACTCTTATTATATAAAAAATTCAACCTATTTAATAGATGTAATATTCAGTTTTCGTTTAAAGATATGTAACAATCGTACACATACAAAAAAATCATTTCGTATATCGATTTGCATAGCTAAACGCCGCATAAGCATCCGGCTTAATTTTTGCAGTTAATCCCATCGCCCGAATTTTTTCTGTCATATCTAAAATAAATTCTTTTGTTAAGCCATCATTCCCAATGTCTAAATGAATTTCCATTATGAATCCAGCCCCATCTTGAGCATAAGGATGCAATAACTCCCATATTGTTTGTATATGAGTAGGCGTAAATAGACATGCGATTTCTTGACTAAACTGCGTTTCTAAATATATTTTCTCACGTAAGGTCGCTGGCTTATCTTTTACTGATTTATGGTGTAAACAACCCCAGGCACCTTTTCCAACACGATGAATATGGATTGCTGTAATAAACCTCGTATCCTTTTGATGCGCTTGCGAGTCTGTCCCAATGGATAATCGATACAAATTTCGCGGATCCTTTTCAATGAAACTACAAATACGGTTAAAGACCATATCAAAATTTAAATGTCTCTCTGAAACATTGTAAAATTTATGTGCACCGTCCACAGAGTCACGTCCTTTCAATTAGACAGACTTTTCGTATTCTCATTGTATGGGACAAAAACTAAAATTATAACTTCCTATCCTTTATTCGTTTCAATATTTCGAATTACAAAGTGACAAACTTGGCACGTATAAATTACATTTTGATTAGATTGAGCCGTTAATACATGAATAATCTCAGCAGAACTTTGACAATTAGGACAAATCACAACTGGTAAACGTTCCATACGATAACCTCCTAGTTATATTTCTCCCGCTATTTGCAAAACCCAGAGATAGTGAGAAGTTTAGCTTCACATATTCACCCGGTTGACGGGACTAATTATCCACATGGATAAGCAAACTTGCACGGATTAAATTTTCATTTTAATACCATTGTAGGAAAAATAAAAAACTTCTATACATTATGCTAGAAAGTAATAGAACTAAAAAAGGTACTGCCATGTGGCAGTACCTTTTTTATATGTATCAAGAAATGATATCGTAAATCTCAATTGCAACCATGTCGATATTATCGAATTGATATACTTGAGGTTTTTCACCTTGTTGATACACTTCTAACTCATACATTTCACTTTTATCGAAAAATTTCACGCTACATTTGCGCTCACCGTTCACTTCAAAATAGCGTTGTGCTACTTCACCGCTTTCAGCTTGTTCTTGTAGACTAACAAGTCGAGTTAAAATTCCTTGGAGTAGAGACATGAAATCTCTCCTTTCTCTGATCTTCCTACCAATAGGTTTTACAGCTATACTCATTCTATCCGTCATAACAGAAAAAATGTTCCACACTCTAGGATAAAGGTTATTGGCCAGAAACTCAACTAAAAATTTGTCGAAATGCGAAGGAAAAAATAGAAAGAACATATTTCTCCTTCATTATTGCGGTTTTTATACTGGAAGAATATAATAAAAAACAGAAAAAAGGAGGAATTACAATGAAAAAAATTGAGGTTTATACACAACCCGATTGTCCGCCATGTGTTATTGTAAAAGAATTTTTGAAGCATAATAACGTTGCATATGAAGAATTTGACGTAAAAAAAGACGCTGCTGCTCGCAATCGTCTTTTATACGACTATGATTCTTATTCAACTCCAACAGTCGTAATTGATGGCGAAGTAGTTGCAGGTTTTCAAATTGAAAAGTTACAACAACTACTCAATATAGAATAGGAATAGGTAAATACCTATTCCTATTCTTATCCCGCTATTTGTAGGTAGTAAAACTCCCACCCACTGATTAAAAGTTTCACTTTATAATTGTTGCAACCTTTTTATTTCAGTTAAAAGTTCCTGACTTTCATGATATCCTGCTAACTTCCATTTATCTTGATCCCTTTTCAATGTTACAATTTGATATTGTCCACTTTTTGTCCGCTCATATACATATAAATTTTTATGTTCTTCATCATACGACATTTTCGTTTCTGAATTAAAAGAAAACGGTGCTTCTTTTGCCGGAAGTAAATATTCACCACTTTGTTTATCACTTCTGCTATTTTCATCTGTAAATACTTGAAGGAAATTATCTGTAAAATACGGTGATAACGTCTCTATCATCTTATTCATCGGCAAATGCTTCCCACGAATTGAAAACTGGGTTTCATAGCCTTTTTGTATCGTTGTAAATACTTCTTTCCGATCGACTTCCACTTCCTCTTTTCCTAAAACAGTCGTAACACTATAACCAACTAGAAAGGCAACACATACAAATAGAACAAGCCATATTCCATATTTCCTCATTTTTTCACCTTCCTTTTAAAAGAACTTGTCTTTGTAGTATTCATTGTAACAATGATTATGCAAAGAAAGGACAGATTTCGTTCGTAAAATCTTTACAACGATAGACAGCATTTTCATCACCATTTTCACTATTACCAATTTATGATAAAAACAAACAAAAAATGCACGAATCTCTTCGTGCATTAAAATAAAACATCTTCTTCATATAAATATTCATAAGATAAATCTATAAATAAAAAGTTGTCATCATCAATCGGGAAAGAAAATGTTCGTACCATTTCTCCCGTTTCAATATCTGCATATAAATCTGAAAGCCTCGCCTTATTCTCAAAACGCATTTTCATTATATTCTCGAGAAAATACGGGCGCCAGCTCCAGTTCTTCATATAATAATCCGGCATCACAATCCATTCTCCATCTTTTTTCATAACATTTCCTGATTGTTGGAAACCATCTTCATTACAAATAAATATACGAAAACTACACTGTGATACACTTTGACTAAATTGTAATAACCAATCATTTATATCTTCATTCTTTTTTTGTTTTGATAAAACATCGCCAATGCGATCGCGTAACATCTCTGTTAAATTATAAATTTTTTGTAACTTCTTCTTTTCATGCTGAATAAACTGATGACATTCATTACCTAGTCGCTCTTTCAAAACATTCGTTTCAATAAAATCAGGTAAACATTCTTTTAAATAATTACCTTGATAATATCTTCCACCGTTCTTCCAAGCATATTGCAGTTGATAAAAAGCATCTATTTCTTCATATAATAAAGTTGCACCAATTCTTCTAGCAAGTAATGATAAAGAATATAAAATATCTTGATAAGATTGTAAAAGTGCTGTTTGCCTTAAGTTCGTTAAATCTACTTTTAAAATATCAGGTGCTAACACGCTAATACGCTCTAAATTACTTGTACCCGTTCCGACTTTATTAATCGAAATTTGAATACCATATGTACGATAATACATAAGCAAATGATTAAATTGCTCTATATCTTCTTTACATTCATGCTCTGTAATCTCTAAAACAATTTGTTTTAAATTTAAACCTTGTTCTTCATACCTCAATAAAAGTTGAAGCAAGCTTTCATCATCATCATTCATTAATACATTAGCATTCCGATGTATAAATAATAATAATTTTTGATCGCTTTCTAAATAACGATTTAAAGCTTTTTCTACTATAATATTATCCGCTTCCAGTTGAAATTCACTTGGAATCGAATCATCGTGAAAGAAAGAAGCTAAACTTTGTATGCCCTCTTCTGTTTGAATACGTCCTACTACTTCATATCCAATTACAGTATGCTCATCAGCACTAAAAATAGCTTGATAATAAGGAAGGACTTTATCCAAGTTACTCATTACATCTAATGCATCTATCAACGTGCTTCCCTCCCTTTACTTTTCAAAAATTATAACATGATATTTACGGAAAAATAATAAAAAATCCCTTCAGTTTTCCTGAAGGGATTAGAGGGGTAAAATGCTAAGGGGAATTAGCAATTCTACTATGAAGAAAAAAGAGGTCTTAAATATAACGTATATATGACCTCTTGTAAACACTTTTCTTTCATATGTCACAATTCCGTCACATTTAACCGTAAAAAAATGAATCAAACATTCATTTTTTTATCCCTTTTAAAATGGATATTGATGTAAATGTTGTCCTCCATCCATTGTCATGCAAGTTCCATTTATGTACGCAGCTTCATCTGAGCATAAATAATAAGCTAGACCAGCGATTTCTTCTGGCGTACCCAGCCTTCCAAGCGGAACACTTTGTATCGTACGCTTAGCCATTTCTTCTGAAATCCATAATTTATCAGCACCGCCCGTACGTTCAATTGGTCCTGGAGCGATAGCGTTAACTCGTATTCCATATTTACGTCCCCACTCAACAGCGAGCGTCTTCGTCATCGCTAATACTCCTGCCTTCGCTGCAGCCGAATGAATAACTCCTGGACCTGCATCCCATGCATATGTTGCTACCATGTTAATGATATTCCCTTTTATACCTTTTTCAATCCAATATTTTCCGACAGCATGGCTACAGTAAAATGTACCGTTTAATACAATATTAATGACCGAATTCCAGCCATTCACGGATAAATCTTCTGCTGGACAAATAAAGTTTCCAGCTGCATTATTTATTAAAACATCAATTCGACCAAACTTCTCATCAATCTGTTCAATCATTTTCTGAATGTCATCCGTATTTCTTACATCCATTTGTACAGGTAATACTTGCCCTGGAAATTGTTCAATTTCCAACTTTGTTTCCTCTAGTTTTTCTTTTGTACGTCCTGTAATAACAACTCGTGCCCCTTCTTTTGCAAAGCGAGTCGCCATTCCTTTTCCCATTCCACTCGATCCACCTGTTATAATAACTACCTTTTCTTTCACATACATCCCCTCCAAAAAAATGAATACACATTCATTTTATCACTTTATTTAATAGAAATCTTTATATTTTTAAACTTTTCTGATATTTTAATGTAAAGAACTTTCTTTTTATTCATTTTTTTCGTAATCTATACTAATTTTTTATTATGTAAAGTATATTTTTAAATAAACTGAAAGGAGATTTGAGTAGCCTGTAAATGGAATAAAAACATTGAGGTATACTCATATTTTTATGACGCACATTACAAGAAGAAATTTTTTAAAAATTGGTATGCGTACTTGTCTCTATTCATTTATAACCAGTGGCATCGGATACTACTATGCTAAATATATAGAACCCCATTTCATTTCTTTTACACAGCACACATTAAAATCACAACTCATCCCAAAAAGTTTTCATGGTATGAAAATTCTTCAATTCAGCGATTTACATCTCGGATACTATTTCTCGCTTCAACATTTATCTCAAGTTGTTTCTAAAATTAATGCTGTAAATCCAGATATTGTCCTTTTTACCGGAGATCTCATTGATAATTATCAAACGTATACTGACACTCCTTTTGTCGCGTCCATTTTAAAAAATATACAAGCCCCCTTCGGTAAATTCGCTATTTATGGTAACCATGATCACGGTGGATATGGAACTGAATACTATGAGCACATCATGCGTGAATCAGGATTTGAACTATTGCTAAATAGTAAAAAAAGAATTCGTCTAATGGATAATAGTGAAATTTCTATTTTCGGTCTCGATGATATACTACTAGGCAAACCAAAAATAGAGAAAACATTACAACATGCACGGCAAAATACTTATAACATCGTTCTTGTTCACGAGCCAGATATCGCGCCGCAAATTTCCAAATATCCAATCAACTTGCAACTTTCTGGTCATAGCCATGGCGGACAAGTACAAATTCCTTTTTTAGGGGCTATTATTACACCATCACTCGCCAAAGACTATATTGAAGGCTTCTATACGATGCAGGATTTAACTCTCTATGTCAATCGAGGCCTCGGAAGAACACGTGTCCCATTTCGTTTCATGTCAAAACCTGAAATCACAATTTTCACACTCCAACATTCGTAATAATTCGCCTATTTTCTTACATATCCTTTCTTGTACGCGCTCATCCATGTTTCGTTTACCATATGATAAAAGTGAGTCCAATAAAGGAGGTATGTTCATGTATCCATATTATCAACCAATTCCAGTCCGTTCAGCACCTATTGGTCCAGTAGGCGACTCACGCTTCTTCCCGTTTTTTGGTGTTCCCTTTCTAGCTGGAATTGCTGGTGGATTGCTCGGCGGAGCATTAGCTTTCGGCCCTCGACCATTTTATCCACCTTATCCACCACCTTTCCCGCCGCCAGCACCTTATCCTTGTTACGGTGGACCATGTCAGCAACCCTACTATTACTAGGTTAAAGTAACGATTCTTTCAAATATTATTCTCTCAACGAGCCATCTCATTACACGCTTATAATAAAACTATTGTTTCTACTCATCCTTCTATTTTTGGAGCATATGAGTAGAAAAAAGTAAAAACCTCTTATGGACATAAGAGGTTTTTACTTTTTTTCATTATTCAGCGTCTGTATTTTGATACGCCATCTTAAACAACTTCACTTGGCTATCAATTTCTTCTGTACTACCATTAATAACATAATAGTAATCACCATCTTTATTTTGTTCACGTGTTTTCACATTATCAGCTAATATAAGCTGTAAAATCGCCTTAATTCGTGCCTTCATTTCAATATCTAATATCGGGAAAGATATTTCCACTCGCTTCTCCATATTTCGCGTCATCAAATCAGCTGAAGATAAATATATTTTCTCCTCCCCATTATGATGGAAATAATAAATACGGCTATGTTCTAAATATCTTCCAACAACACTAACTACACGAATATTTTCACTTACATTTGGAATACCAGGTCGTAGGCAACATGTTCCTCGAACAATGAGCTCTACCTTTACTCCAGCTTGTGATGCTTCGTACATTTTTTTTATTAACGGTTTATCTGTTAATGAATTCATCTTAGCGATAATATATCCATTTCCATATTGCCTATGATAACGGATTTCTTCATCTATTAAATCCATAAATTGCTCTCTTATATCAAATGGAGCAACCGATAAATGATGAAAATGTGGCTTTGTTGTATAACCACTTAAATAATTAAAGAAATTGGTTGCATCGACCCCAAAATCTTTTCTTGATGTAATATATCCAAAATCAGTATATAACTTCGCTGTTGCATCATTATAGTTCCCAGTTCCGAGATGTACGAACCTTTCGATTTTTCCGTTTTTTCTCCTTACAACTAGCGTAATTTTACTATGTGTTTTCAAGTGACTGACACCGTAAATAACATGACAGCCTGCCTGTTCCAATTCTTTAGCCCAGTGAACATTGTTTTCTTCATCAAACCTTGCCTTTAATTCAACTAATACCGTCACTTGTTTTCCCTTTTCAGCCGCTATCTTTAACGCCTGAATAATCGGTGAATCACCACTTACACGATATAACGTTTGTTTAATCGCAAGTACATTCGGATCGTCTGCCGCATCACGGACAAAATCAACTACCGGCTGAAATGATTCAAAAGGATGATGTAATAAAATATCATGCTCAATTGCTTTTTCAAATACATCTTCTTCATCACCTAAATCTTGAGGCGGTTGCGGAATAAGAGCTGGATATACAAGATGTTCATATAAAGGAGCTAGTTTTTTATATAAAGAAAACAAACATGTTAAATCTAATGGGCCATCCATTATATATACATCTTCATCTTTTACTTCCAGAACCTCATATAATAATGCTAATACTCTTTCATCAATGTGTTCTTTCCCAACTTCTAAACGTACAGCAGCCCCCCACTTACGCTTTTTTAATTCTTTTTCAATTACCTTTAATAAATCTCTCGCACCTTCTTCATGAATCGTTAAATCTGCATTGCGTGTAATACGGAAACGAGTAACAGATGATACTGTATATCCCGTAAATAATTTATGAGTAAAGCTACTAATTACGTCTTCTAATAAAATAAATTTATGCTTTTGCCCTTCACTCGGTAAAATTATGAAGCGCTCAAGTAATGAAGGAACTTGCACAATCCCTAACTTCGTCCTGTTTTCTTCTTCTGCTTGCTTCTCATCATATAAAAGAGTAGCCAAATTCAAACTTTTGTTTAATAACATTGGAAATGGGCGATATGCATCAATAGCTACAGGAGTTAACACCGGAAAAATTTGCTCGTCAAAATACTCTTCTATAAATTCTCGCTGCTCTTTCGTCAAATCATTGAATGTTAAACGTTCAATTCCCTCTAACTCAAGCGCTGGTAATACATAATTTTTAAATGTATCATATTGTACTGTCATTAGTGCATGGGCTTTTATCGCAATTTTATTTAATTGCTTTTTCGGTGTTAAGCCAGCTTTATTTTCTGGTTGATTAAATCCAGCACTCACTTGATCCTTTAATCCCGCTACACGTACCATAAAAAATTCATCTAAATTCGAACTAAAAATACTAATAAATTTCAATCTTTCCAAAAGTGGATTATTTGCATCTTGCGCTTCTTGTAAGACACGTTCATTAAATGCTAACCAACTTAACTCTCGATTATTGTAATAAGCTGTATCATTTAAATTTACTGCATTCCCCTTCAATAATTCCATTCTCTTCACACTTCCCCTTGAAACTTTTTTACTATAATTTAGTTAATTTCATTTTATCAAATTACAATATTACAAAGTGTAAATTTTTCGTAAAGACATCCGTACAACCCTAATGTTTTAGTTCAAATAATAAATTAATATTCGTTTTTAATACTCTTTCTAACTGTTTTTTTTGTTTTTCAGCTTGTACTTTTTCTGCTAATGCCGATTGTTCACATAAAACTTTAAACGTTAATCCCTCTTCGCTTTCTGTTATAGATATGGTATCAATAAGCGATCGTTGCCTTACATTTAAAGTAGCTGAAAATTGTAAAACAGCTCCTAACAGGCGGATTTTTTTTTGTTCGCTTTTATCAAACCAACCTTCAAATGGAGATAAATGTTGTTTAAATAACATTTTTGATTTATACGATGCAATAAGCGCTAGCCTTACTCGATCTTTATGCATCATGCCATCAATTGTCTTATTCGCTAATAAATAAAACGTATGTAAACGGCTTGCTTCTTCGTCTATATATTTGCCTATATTAAATACTTTCGCAGCTTGATGGAACACTTCCCAGTCTTTTACTGACATAGAAATAAGCCCTATTTCCTCAAGTTGTTTGCAAATTAGTCTTCCATGTTTAATAAGTTGAATAACAAATTCCATGTCCATTTCGTATTCATGTGATAGTAAATGCAAACTTTCTTCAACTACGTTCGGATAATATGAAATCCCCAAATCTTTTGTCAACTCTTCATAGAAAACACCTTCTCTTAACCCTTTTCTACTTAATACAAATGCCGGTGCCTCTATAACATGAACAAGTGTATGAAATACTTCAACCGCTGGAATAATCGTATCTGCTCGATCTTTTGCTAATCCTTCCAATTTCTGAAGTTCTATGAACGACAATTTTTCCAATTCCTCTTTTACACTTTCAACATCTTCTTCTTTCATCTTGTATAAATGTAATCCTGCTATAGGATAACATATTAAATTTTGATGGATTTTTACTAAGTTCCTAGCACTACCACCAATTGCAATAAGAGGCAATTTCTTATTGATTAACCATGGTAACGTTCGAAATTGAAACTCTAAATACTGTTGCATTCCCTCTAACTCATCTTTAGTAGGAATATCACCTTTAATAAATTGTTGCTTTAAAGAAAGTGCCCCAAAAGGAAAACTATGGTACTCTAAAATCTCTCTATTTCTAAAGTATGTAACTTCCGTACTTCCCCCACCAATATCTACCGTTATTCCTTCTGAAAACGATGTAGAATTCATAACCGCCAGGTATCCGTAACGCGCTTCCTCATACTCTGATAATACTCTAAGAGTAAAGTCCGTTTGTCCTTCAACAAGCTTTTTAATTTCCTCTTGATTCTCCGACTGTCTAATTGTTGCTGTTGCAACACAAAGTACATGATGCAACTGATGGAATCTTGTACTTTCTTGAAATTGAAATAATGTCTGTAATAATACTTCTATTCCCTCTTCATTCAATACACCATCAATTAAGTAATTCCTTAACCTAGCAACAACTTTCGTATTTTCAATCTCTTTATAAAAACCTCCATTTTGCTTTTCATAAATAACTAAACGCATTGTATTAGATCCAATATCTATAATGGCATACTGTTGTTTTAATATTTCTTTCAAACTTCTCACTCTTTCATTATCAAATTTCAAAAACATATTCTATGACTATTATACAAAATAGTTGTTTTTTGTAACAATATTGCTTTAATATTGAAAATATATACAATCACTTTTTGCGTATAATAAATACCTATTTTATTTATGGTATAATAATGAAAAATTGAAAGGAGATTCAATATGAAACCTTCACAACCACAATCTCAATTACAAAACCAACATTCTATTAATCGACTAGCTCAATCTATTTTCGTTGTGAATCGTCATGCTAAAGCAGCTACTAATCCTAAATATTTATACTGGTTAAAAAAGACAGCTTTAGAACGTTTGATTGCTGAAAAAAAAGCAATTAAAGAAGGATTGCATTTTTCTAGAAACCCACGTTTTAGCCAACAACAATCTGATGTCCTTATACGTTTAGGCGATTATTTTTTCCACATCCCTCCTACGAAAGAAGATTTTCGAATTCTACCGCATCTTGGTCATCTTGAATCCTCCTATCGAAATCCGAAAACAACCTTATCTTTAACAGTAGCAAAAAAAACACTTCAAGATTATATTGGTCCTGAAGCATTAAAACAAGAAAAAAAATTAAGTGAGCCTGTTCCATGGTATAGTCGTACTTATACAAAAAAATAAAACAGTTTGGCCAAGTGTAGGCCAAACTGTTTTATTTTTTCTCTTCTTTAATTTTAATATTTGCTTGTTTATAAAAAGCTACTTTTTCTGTATTATAAGACTTTGTAAATTCATTAAATTTATCTTTTTCTGACTCAATATCCTTATAAGATTGATTTACTACTTTTACTTTTTCACTAATATCTTTTAATTTAGTACCTTTATCTTGTAACATTGTATATAACTCTTTTTCTTGTTTTAAAGATTTGTTATAGCTGTCATACATTTTATTAAATGAATCGTGGCGTTTCTCATACGTGCTTTTCACTTTATCAGCTTGATCTTTCAATTTCTTATCTTCAATTTTCTTCACATACTTATCAGCTGACTTCACTTCTTCTTGCGCTTTATTTAAAACTTCTTTTTCTTTTGTAAGCACTTTTTCTCGTTCAGTTGTATTTTTCACTGCTTGATTCAGTTTTTCTTTAACAGTTTGATTATTATCTTTTCCTTCTTGAACAATCTGGTTATATAATTCTTGTCCTTCTTTCTCTAAAGTCTCAAGTTTTTTTGCATCTTCAAACATTGTTTTTTCTTGTTTAGCAGCGTTTTCAAACGCTACATATAATTCTTCTTCTGGTTTCGGACCGAAACAACCGGCTAATAAAATCATTGATAATGTAGTTACAATTGCTAATTTACTATATTTCAACATCTCTTCCTCCTACTTATAAACGACCATCGTGTAATATAAAAAAGTTATAAAATATGTAATTGTTCTATACACTCGCATCTTTTTTACGAAGATCATTAATATTGTTTGTACAAATTATTACTTGATATTACATTATTCTTTTTGAATTATTTAGCAATTCCATATCCATTTTTAAGTATACTACTTCGTGTTTTTTAAGGCCTGTTCACACTATGTATTACTTTAATATCCACGGAATTTCACCTCAGTCTTAATAAGACTATAATAGTTCACCTGATAAAAGGTGATCGCTCCGCTCTCACGTCTATCATTCCCTTTCCAGCTTTCTATCAATTAATCTCTTTGTTCATTTTACACAGTACAATCGATATCTCGCAACAACTTACAAATATTCTTTTCATTTCCTAAAAAGGAAAAGTGTAGAGCTTGCTTTCCTCTACACTTTTAAAATAAAACACACTGTGCAAATTGCATTGGCACTACCATCATAATTATATGCTTATTTCATATATTTTTAAAGACTTTTATTACAAACGTGGCGTTTTTTGTAATAAAAGTCAAAAAAATGTTACAAATAAAACATCTTCCTATCATATATCTTCAAATCAAAGCTTCACTCATTTTCTTGCAAATTTCTATACTGGTACAATTGATTTTGCGACTTTCTCAACAGTTCTTCAAACGTTTTTCCTTCTACTGGATAGCTAGCTGCTCCAAATAAAAGAGTGATACTGAGTAAATCACCTTCTATTTCACTTTCAATATTTTTCATTAATCGTTTTGTTATTGTTGATGTTTCATGACCATTATCAATTGCTACAATAACGTACTTATTTTCATCCCACTTTGTAACAACATCGCCCTTCCGAATTGTCTTTACAATGGTACTCTCTAATTTTTGTACTAACACTCCCAACTTTTTTTCTTGCAACGTGTCTTTTAACCCTTCCCATTCTTTTACAGAAAGAATGTACACTGTAATATTACGAGAATCTCTTTCAGATAAAGCAGCTACTTTCCCAAAAAAATCAACAACAAAATCATTGCTTGCCATTCCTCCTACTTCCATACCCATACGCTCGTTTGTTCTTTTATCGTACCAATGTCCAAAATAATAACTTAGTATCATTTGCAATATATAAATAATAAAGACGGTATAAAATGATCGTGAATCCAGTTTTGCAATTACATCCTGAAGTGCAATCCATTCTGTAACTGCCACAGTATTGCCAAGCAATAATCCACTAATTTTTCCTTTATGTTTCATACTTTTCCCCCTTTTATACCAATATATGTTTCTATATCAATAATGTTTTTCTACAAAATAAAAAATGTACATATGCAATGTACATTTCTGCTTAAGCTTGTATACCTTTTCTACTCTATTTCATATATATAATATATAACTTTTATAGAAAGGAGTAATCTATATGCTACAAAAAGAGAATCTATCAGATGCTATGCGTTTGCTAGCTGGTTTTCTATTATCATTAAAATTATTATTTACCTCTTTCGGGATACACTTTATTACAAACGATCAAATCGACGCTATTGTTAATGTTGTTTCATTTTTATTTATTCTATACTTTGGCTACAAAAATAACTATGTAGGAAAAAAAGGAATGGAGCAAAAGAAAATACTCAAAAAACACAACCTTCACTAAAAAAGGAACCTTTTGTACAGGTTCCTTTTTATCATTGACGCACAACAACTTCATTTGTTTGCAGTGGGCCATATGATATCTCTTTATCTTGAAATGTATATGTAGCCTGAAAGAATGTTTGTTTAAGAGCTTTATCTTTATTAGCTTTTATTTTACAACGTAGTTCCACCTTCTCATTCGGTAACAAATCATCAATTCGCCATCTAACAAGCTGGAATAAAAACTCACTTATCCCCTTATCAACTTTTAAAGAATTAGGAATATAAGCAAAGTAATCTCGAATCATATGACTTACAACAACTCTCGAAATCATTTCTACCCCTTTATTTTCCACTTCAATTCTCATAATAAGTATGTCGTTTACATCGTAGGTCAATTCATACGAAAATTGTTCTGTATACATACTACCAATTTGTAATGTAACGGCTACTTGAGGAAATTCGTTTTCCTTTTTCGATCCGTCAATCCACAATACTGGTTGTAGCGGTATTGAATACTTTCCTGTATCCGAAATTCGTCCCCATATTTTCATAATATATATTCACCTCATTTCAGATGTAACATACACACAATGAATTCCCCAAATTCCTAAAGCTTGCTACAAGCAATGTTTAATATTTCTCTTCCTTTTATCCTATTCGACAATATGAAGAAAAAACCATTTTTCATCTATTAACAGAAGGTGTTCTTTATGAAATTTTTTTACAATTTACTTCATTCCCTTCATAGCAATATTCGTATGGCTCACTCGTTCTCTACTCATACGAAAGAATATTTTGACGGAAGAAAAAATTTGCCTTATAGTCAAATTTGACTATAATATTCTTTATGGCATATAAGTGCACTTATGGAAAAGAAATTAACATCAACTATACATTTAAATTTTTTATCCACTGCACTCAAAATTTAATATAGTTTACTTATTTCTAAAGGAGGGTTATATTTGGAAACTCAACCATTAAAAAAAGAAGCCAACAAGACAAAATTTGTTGTTGCTGGTTTACTGCTTGGTATATTAATGGCCGCAATGGATAATACAATCGTTGCAACCGCAATGGCAACAATCGTTGGAGACCTGGGAGGATTTGATAAGTTTGTTTGGGTCACATCAGCTTATATGGTAGCAACAATGGCAGGGATGCCTATCTTCGGGAAACTTTCTGATATGTACGGGCGGAAACGTTTTTATATTGGTGGCCTCATTCTTTTCTTATTCGGTTCTGCGCTCTGCGGAACAGCTTCAAGCATTGAGCAATTAAGTATTTATAGAGCTATTCAAGGGATCGGTGGTGGTGCCCTTATGCCTATCGCCTTCACAATTATGTACGATATCTTCCCACCAGAAAAACGCGGGAAGATGACAGGACTATTCGGTGCCGTTTTCGGGACATCTAGTGTATTCGGTCCTTTATTAGGTGCTTATATTACAGACTATATAAGTTGGCATTGGGTCTTCTATATCAATATTCCATTAGGACTTATCTCCTTTTTCTTCATTACTAAATACTACAGTGAGTCTCTAGAATTTAGAAAACAAAAAATTGATTGGGCTGGTGCTATTACACTTGTCATAAGTATCGTTTGCTTAATGTTCGCATTAGAACTTGGTGGTAAGGAATATGCCTGGAATTCTACTGTAATTATTGGCTTATTTACAACAGTAGTTATTACGCTTATTATTTTCTTCTTTGTAGAACGAAAAGCAACCGAGCCTATTATTTCATTCCATCTATTTAAAAAACCTTTATTCGCAGCTAGTCAAGGAGTTGCCTTTTTCTATGGTGCCGCTTTCATTATCTGTACAGTTTATATTCCAATCTTCATTCAAGGCGTCCTTGGAGGTTCCGCCTCTAATGCTGGATTAATTTTAACACCAATGATGGTTGGTTCTGTAATTGGAAGTCAAACGGGAGGACAATTAGCTTCTCGAACAAGCTATCGTAACATTATGATGGTATCTGGTGTCTTCTTCGTTCTTGGTATTTATTTATTAAGTACTTTAACAATGGACACACCTCGTTTACTCGTAACACTATTTATGATTCTCGCTGGGCTTGGTGTTGGTTTCTCATTCTCAGTATTAAGTATGTCTTCTATTCACAAGTTGGAAATGCGGGACCGTGGTTCGGCGACATCAACAAACTCATTCTTCCGATCACTCGGTATGACTCTTGGTGTAACGATTTTTGGTACAATTCAAAATCATATTTTTACAGATAAACTAAACTCTGTATTCCCCCCTGAACTAGCAAAATTAGCTCCAAAAGGCGGAGACACAAGTTTCTTATTATCACCAGGCGCTACCGCAAAAATTCCTGCTGAAATATTAGCGGGTATTAAGGAAGCTCTCGCTACATCTATTGCGAACACATTCTTCTGGGCACTCATCCCGGCTGTACTAAGTATTATTTGTATTTTACTTATGGGAAATGAACGCCTCTTTACAGGCCCTAAAAAGAAAGAAAAACAAAAGCAAGTTAGTTAATATAAAAAAGAAGCGGCATATCCCTTTATGAAAAAGGATATGCCGTTTATAATATGGATAAAGTTTTTATATACAGGAGTTGAGACAGCATGAGCATGAAATTAGTCATTCTCGGCTTGCTACTCGAAGGAGATAAACATCCATATGAAGTGCAGCATATTATGAAAGAACGACAAATGGATTGTTACATTAAATATGCTAAAGGATCACTTTATTACGCCTTCGAGCAATTAGAAAAGCAAGGGGCAATTCATATTACAAGTGTAATTAGAGACACAAATCGACCTGACAAAACGATTTTTCATATAACAGAAGAAGGCAAAAAACTATTCCACACTTTACTATTAAAACAATTCGAAGCCAAAAACCAAATATATAAACCTATTTATTCAGCCTTATCTTTCGCTCACTTTAGCAATGATCACGAATTAGTTCCTATTTTAGAAAAAAAGAAAAACGATACTCTTCAATATTTACATACTATGCAAACGATATATGATTGTAATAAAGGAAAGGTTCCACGTGCACAACTATATATTTTGCAAAGTGTAATTGAGCATATTACAGTTGAATTACAATGGCTAAACACCCTCCTTAAAGATGCTATAGCAGGCCGACTTTCAGAAGTTGCTATAGATGAAGATTGAGCTATGAAAGAAGACATCCCTACTTCTTTCATAGCTCAATTTCTCTTTTCATACTGTAATATTATTCGTTACTCCAGAATACAAAAAGTCAGAATACTAAGAAATAAAAACTTTAGAATTTTCTTATTTTAAAACAGTAGACAAAATTCCAAAAATTATGTTAAAATTTGTTTCAATATCATATCGCTTGTTAAATTCCTTTCAAAAGGAAAATAGGTACACGAAAGTTTTGTTTCGTGTTTAAAAGGGAAGCTTGGTGAAACTCCAACACGGTCCCGCCACTGTAAATGCTGAGATTTCTTTTTGGTGCCACTGTGAAAACGGGAAGGTAAAAGAAATTATATGAAGCATAAGTCAGGAGACCTGCCTGTTTTAACAACACTGATAGATTCACGGATGATGATGAGGTGTTAAAACAAAAAGGAAGGCTTATTTTCTATGTCTTTGTACTTTTTGTTATAGGTATTTCCTAGTAAACGGAAATGCTTACTTTCAATTAGGGAGGAATTTAAAATGGCAATTCAAACAAGTAACTTAGGTTATCCACGTATCGGACTACAACGAGAGTGGAAAAAAACATTGGAAGCTTTTTGGTCCAATAAAATCGATGAAGAACAATTTTTAACAACAATGAAAGAAATTCGCCTTCAACACGTAAAAGTACAGCAAGAAAAAGGGATTGAACTCATTCCAATTGGCGACTTTACATATTATGATCACGTTTTGGATACTGCCTATATGCTAGGATTTATTCCATCACGTTTTTCTGAGTTTACATCTTACCTTGATGTATATTTCGCAATGGCGCGTGGCTCTAAAGATCACGTAGCTTCCGAAATGACAAAATGGTTTAACACAAACTATCACTATATCGTTCCTGAATATGAAGAGGGATTACAAATCTCTTTAAAAGATAATCGTCCACTTCGCTTATACGAAGAGGCAAAACAAGAATTAGGAGTAGATGGAAAGCCTGTTATTTTAGGACCATATACTTTCTTAAAATTAGCTAAAGGCTATACACAAGAACAATTTCCTACCATTTTAAAACAGTTAGTTGCACCTTACGTACAACTGCTTTCAGAACTACATGCAGCTGGTGCACCAGCCATTCAAGTTGATGAACCGATTTTCGCTTCTTTAACTAAAAAAGAAGTTCAACAAGCAAAAGAAATTTATGAAGCTATTCGTAAAGAGGTTCCAAATGCGACTCTTCTTTTACAAACATATTTTGATAGCGTAGAAGAAAACTATGAAGAAATTATTACATTCCCGGTATCCGGTATTGGATTAGATTTCATTCATGGTAAAGAAGGTAATCTAAATGCTATTTCAAAATATGGATTCCCAGCTGATAAAACTTTAGCTGTCGGTTGTATAGATGGCCGTAACATTTGGAGAGCTGACCTTGATGAAGTTCTTGAGTTATTTACAACGTTACAAAAACAAGTCCAAACGAAAGATATCATCGTTCAGCCTTCTTGTAGCTTATTGCATACACCAATCGATAAAACAGAAGAAACTCACTTATCGACTGAGCTGTTTGATGCGTTAGCATTTGCAAATCAAAAATTAGAAGAGTTAGTTCTTATTCATTCCGCTCTCACTCAAGGTACAGAAAGCATTAGTAATGAGCTGGAAACATATCGAAACGTACATCATACAATTCGTTCATCTGCTGCACGTAACCGAGAAGATGTCAAAGCAGCACGAACAGCACTAAAAGAAGAAGATTTTTCACGTCCTCTTCCATTTGAAAAACGATACGAATTACAACAAGTTGCTCTAGAGTTACCGCTATTACCAACAACGACTATTGGTAGCTTCCCGCAAACAACTGAAGTTCGTCAAACGCGAAAAGAATGGCGTAACGGTGTTATTTCAAATGAACAATATGAACAATTTATTGAAAAAGAGACAGAAAAATGGATTCGTTACCAAGAAGAAATTGGGCTTGATGTCCTTGTACATGGTGAATTTGAAAGAACTGACATGGTCGAATATTTTGGTGAGCGCCTTGCTGGTTTCTCATTCACTAAAAACGGTTGGGTACAATCATACGGTTCCCGCTGCGTAAAACCACCTGTTATTTATGGTGATGTAGCCTTTATTAACGGCATGACTATTAAGGAAACAGTTTATGCGCAAAGCTTAACAGAGAAAGTTGTAAAAGGAATGTTAACCGGACCTGTTACAATTTTAAATTGGTCCTTCGTTCGAAATGATATTCCAAGAAAAGAAGTTTCGTATCAAATTGCACTAGCTCTTCGTCACGAAATTGAACTACTTGAATCTTCCGGGATTAGAGTAATCCAAGTCGATGAGCCCGCACTTCGTGAAGGAATGCCACTAAAAGAAAAAGATTGGGATGCTTATATTACATGGGCAGTACAATCCTTCCTTTTAGCAACTTCTTCTGTAGCAAATGAAACACAAATTCATACTCATATGTGTTACAGTAACTTCGAAGATATTGTTGACGCGATTCGCGCATTAGATGCAGATGTAATTTCTATCGAAACATCAAGAAGTCACGGAGAATTTATTGATACATTAAAACATACAACATATGAAAAAGGCATCGGCCTAGGTGTATATGATATTCATAGCCCACGTGTACCGAGTAAAGATGAAATGTATAAAATCGTAGAACAATCTTTAGAAGTATGTGATCCTAAATATTTCTGGATTAATCCTGATTGTGGTTTAAAAACGAGAAGAACAGAAGAAGTTATTCCAGCTTTAGAACATATGGTGCAAGCAGCGAAAGATGCTCGTTCCCTTTTAAAAACAAACGCATAACAAAAATGGGTTATCCTTTTCTCAGGATAACCCATTTTTTATTCTTTACTTTCAAAAAAGAATTCATATTGTATTTTATATAATTCATCATCCGTTGGCTCTTCAAGAGGAATTGCTTGTAATACAACTGTATACTCACCATTTGGAATAGGTATTTGAAATTTATTAGAAAGAATACTCGTTATAACGATACTTTCATTTTCAACTGTAAAAGGAACCGTAATCGTTCTAACTACTTCTTCTTTTTCAATATGTTTCCCTGGGGTCACTTTCACTTCACAAGTATAATCAGAAAGTGCTTCAAAAATAACAGTTCCATCTGCCTTAGCATAACCTCTTTCAAAATCTTCATCAGTCCAATCTACATAAGGCTGCTCACCGTCATAGTTCATCAACATTAATTGCGAATAAGAAATCGTTAACTCCATAGTTCCCCTTCTCCTTCATTATGAAATATACAACTACTACTTCACTTCAAATTTTACTCGCGTACCATCTGGGTATTTATCTAACTTATTCCCTACCCAAGAACCTGCTCCGCGGTTATCCGCCGGACTTATATATTCAATATGTGCTCCTTTTCCGCCTTCCTTGCACATCGCCATTGGCCATTCATCACGATCATACCCTTTTTTTGATGGATATGGTGCTAACGACAATTTCCTTCTATCTGCAGCACCACCACGATCGATTGTACAAACTTCTGAATGCCCTTCTTTTATAGCATCCGTAATATGTTTTCCTGTCTCTGGATAACGTTCTTTCGGAAATTCTAACACTTGATCATACGTATTCGTTTTCTTTACACTTGTTTCCTCTGGCACAAGTACTTCATAAACTGCTACTAAAATAGACAGAATTGCGATAATTGAAATGATAATACCTTTTAATTGCTTCATGTATACCTCCATGTTTCTACCAGTTTCTTTTCCTCCGTTATTATAACAAACTTCTCCTGTATATGTTTTCAGACATTATTTTAGTTATTCCTTGCCATTCCGCCAAAAATTTTCATTTTTTCACTAATGCTGTAGAAAACTAATAGCCTTCCGACATTCTTTTTCAAAGGAAGTCCTCATAAAAGATTGAAATGATATATACGATACTTTTTGGGGAGGAAATATGATGGAAGCTACCTATAAAACGAAAGATGTCACGAATAAAACAGGCATCCCAAAACATATAGTTCGCAAATATAGTCAACTGTTAGAAGAACATGGTTATATGATTTCCAAAACAGCTGATGCTCGTATTTATAAACTTGATGATTTAAAATTATTGAAATCTATACACGAAAGAGCTGCTACATTACAAGAAGATATTTCAGAAACGATACCGATTATTTTAAAAGAAAAAGAGGCCCCACCTGTACCAGTTATACAAGATAAGCAAGAGATACAAACGAAAGAAAAAGAAGATGGGCGTAACTTTGAGGAGTTCATGTTAAAACTTGAAATGCTAGCTCAATTAAATGAGGCAATTATTCATCAAAATTCTACTTTAATTACACAAAATCGTTTAAAGGATGAGAAACTAGACGAATTGATGCAACAAGTTTATGTAAAAGAAGGCTCTCAAGAAAAAATGCTTCAAGAGTTAGTCGATCACGCCGCTCAAACAGATGCACTGCAAAAAGAAAAGATGGACTTATTAATGAATCATATGTATAAACGAGAATCCAAACAGGAAGAAAAAATGAATAAACTTGTTAGTCAAATTTATAATAAAGACAGTAACCGTGATGCACAGCTTATGCAAGTTATTCGAGAAATTCAAGAAACAAAAAGAATGGTTGCTGCCTCAAAAGAGCAAAGCTTCTTTCAATCATTTAAAAGTTTATTTAGCCGAGCAAAACAAGAAAAAACAAATGAATAAACAATATAAAATAAAAAGTTACCTTTCATCGGTAACTTTTATTCCTTATTTTGTACAGCTGGTAATATAATAATTGCTTCAGTGCCTTTTCCACTTTCACTCTTATATTCCAATGTACCATTATGCGCTTGTAAAATACTAAATGTTACCATAAGTCCTAATCCTGTCCCTTTTTCTTTTAAAGAATAATATGGTTGCCCAAGCCTTGCTAACTGTTCATTCGTCATACCAACACCACTATCTTTAACTCTTATTATGATTGTTTCGTCTTTTTGAATAGCTGTTACTTTTAAATATCCTTTATTTCCTTGAATTGCTTCAATACCATTTTTAACAACATTCATAATAGCTTGCTTCAATTTTGTCTTATCACCAATCGTATAAAGACTTTCTGAAATTTCAACTTGTAAATATACACCTTGCATCGCTGCAAATGACGACATGAGAGTGGTCATTTCTATTAATTGGGCTGATAAACAAATGTGTTCTTTTTTCTCAATTTGCGGCCTTGCTAAATTTAAGTAATCTGAAATAATTTGTTCCGCCCGATCCAATTCAGCTAATACGAGACGCATATAATCCTTATTCTTCACATCTTCCGTACTTTCTAGCAATTGGATAAATCCACGAACAACAGTTAGTGGATTTCGAACTTCATGTGCCACACTTGCTGCTAACTCACTTACAATATTAAGCTTTTCTGATTTTTGCATCTCTGTACGTAGCAATGCATTTTCATTTAAATATTCAGTTAAATACACCTGAAATACCATTGTCATGACCATGATAAGCGAGGCAAATATAAATCCGCTATATATTTGCGAAATATACGGTGTAAATCCTGTTTCCAAAAGAACATTAATCATGCCTAATACTAAAGAAACAAGCACATAAAATGATGAAATCATAAATGCTAAAATTAATTTCTTATCCCTTGAAAAAAGAGACCATTTCTTTGATAAAAATAGCGGAACTATCAATAAAAATATTACTTCTAAAACTGGAAGAAAGCTCATTCCCTTTAGTAACCATTCATATGCAACAAAAATAACCGCTGGGATTAAACCAACAATCCCACCATATAAAAAACCACTGACAATTGGAATGGGGTGAAAGTTATACCCACACACATTGCCAAAACAAATAGAGTATGTCATGGAGAGAACGAGCGTAACGCTAGATAAAAACATAATAAAGTAACGATTTGGCTTCGGAGGCATTTCTTGATAGCGATTTAAACGAATCGCTTCATATAAAAATAGTGGCAAAATTATGATGGCAATTTGAATCAATAAATCACGGATAAGCTCCATAACCTCTCATCCCCTATATGTATTTTGATATGATTATATCATTTTATAGGTGTATTTGTTTTAAAATTTTGATTTTTCTTAACATATTTGTTAATTCTTTGTTAACAACTCATAATAATTGTTACAGATTTTCGAAATGATTGTAAACCCTGTACCAAATTTCCTTCGTGCAGTATACAATGAATACGGATTACAAAGAAAATATAAAAATACTTTTTTAGACGGACAACTATAGCAAAATACAGCATATAATCCATACTATCTATGTTTACAAATAAGTGATCATTACTTTAGTAGGAGGAAGATAAATATGGCGGGTACTACGCTTGTTTTAAAAGAAGAAAATTTGGTTGTTCTAGAAAATGTTGAAAAATCAGTATATGAAGAGTTACAGCATAAAGCGGGAGATGAAAACTGCACATGTGCTGTGAACCAATCAGTCGTTCACCTTGGCAAGGTATCCTCTGTACTCTGGAATGAAGATGAAATAGATTGGGAATACGGATATTAAAAAGTCGCTTATAGCGGCTTTTTTTCTCTTTTCTCTCTCTTTCTAAATAACATATACAAAGCGTAATCATAGAAAATATGATAAAATGAACTTAATTTTCAAACGGAAGAAAGGGAGATACAATGGAACAATTCATTAACCCTAGAGTGAAGGACATCCAAATTTCTGGAATCCGTCAATTCTCTAACATGATTCAAAACTATGATAATTTGATTTCTTTAACAATTGGACAACCCGATTTCCCTACACCTTCTCTCGTAAAAGAAGCGGCAAAACGGGCGATTACAGAAAACTATACAAGCTATACACATAACGCTGGTTTACTAGAATTACGTAAGGCAGCTTGTAACTTTGTAAAAGATAACTACGATTTACATTACTCACCTGAAAACGAAACCATCGTTACAATCGGTGCTAGCGAAGCAATTGATGTTGCATTCCGAACGATTTTAGAGCCAGGAACAGAAGTAATTTTACCTGCTCCTATTTATCCAGGTTACGAACCCATTATTCGATTATGCGGTGCAACGCCTGTTTTTGTAGATGTTCGTGAAACTGGATTTCGTTTAACAGCTGAAGCGCTTAAAAATGCTATTACAGAAAAAACAAGATGTATCGTACTACCGTATCCTTCTAATCCAACTGGTGTAACTTTATCAACAGAAGAGCTAAAAGATATTGTAGATGTTTTAAAAGATAAAAATATTTTCGTCCTTTCAGATGAAATTTATAGCGAGCTTGTATATGAACAAAAGCATACATCTATCGCTCATTTCCCAGAAATGCGTGAAAAGACAATTGTCATTAACGGTTTATCTAAATCACATTCTATGACTGGCTGGCGTGTTGGACTTTTATTTGCACCAAGCTATTTAGCAGGACACATATTAAAAGTTCATCAATACAATGTAACGTGTGCTACTTCAATCGCTCAATACGCTGCAATTGAAGCATTAACAGCAGCTAAAGACGCACCAAAAATGATGCGCCACCAATATAAAAAACGCCGTGATTACGTATATAATAGACTCACTCAAATGGGATTAACAGTTGAAAAGCCAACAGGTGCATTTTACTTATTCCCATATGTTGGTCATTTGACATCTTCATCATTTGATTTTGCACTTGATCTTGTCAAAGAAGCGGGACTAGCTGTAGTTCCTGGAACAGCATTCTCTGAATACGGTGAAGGCTACCTTCGCTTGTCCTATGCGTATAGTATCGAAACTTTAAAAGAAGGCTGCGACCGATTAGAAGCCTTTCTAATGAAAAAAGCTAAGAGTTAAACTCTTAGCTTTTTTATGCATAATGATCACAAGTTTGACGTTTTAGTAATTTATGAGGAATAATGATACACTTTGCAGTGGATTCTGCATTCTCTACTTTATCAACTAAAGCTTTTGCCGCCTCATATCCTAGCTGATAAATATTCACATCAACTGTCGAAAGTGGAGGGCTCGCAATTTCCGATAATAAAGCATTATTAAAGCTTACAATAGAAACATCTTTCGGTACAACAAATCCTTTTTTAGAAAGAGCACTTAACACACCAAGTCCAATTAAGTCATCCGTTGCCATAATTGCCGTTGGCGGTTGCTGCAGTCCCATTAATTCCTCAACAGCTTGTTGACCACTTTCCCTCGAAAAATCAAAATGTAAAATATATTCTTTTGGTAATACAATGTCTGCTAATTTCAAGGCATCACTCATACCAGCTAAACGATCTCTCGTTACAAGTAAATCTGATCCACCACCAATGAACGCGATTTGTTTATGCCCTAATGAAATTAAATATTCTGCCACTTCTCTTGCAGCTGTATAATTGTCATTATCTACATATGTAATTTCATCTTTTCGATCATATGGTTTTCCTATTAAAACAAACGGGAAATTTTGTTCATGTAAATATTGAATAATCCGATCATTCTCCCTTGAATATAAAAGAATAATGCCACCAATTTGGCGTCCTTGTACCATCTTTACGACACCATTAAAAATTTCTTCTTCCGTTTCACCTGTCGACATGTAAAGCGCATAACCTTCTACGTGTGCAAATGAACTAATCCCTCTTATAACTTCTGGGAAAAATGGATTTTGAAAAGCTTTACTTGCAGAACTTGGCATAACAAGACCAAGTGTTTTCGTCGTTTGGTTCGCAAGATTTCTCGCATTTAAATTGGGATGATACCCTAATTCACTCATCACTTTCCTAACACGGCGCTTTGTCTTTTCACTTATACTTGGATTATCAGCAATTACACGAGAAACTGTTGATGGTGCAACATTCGCTTGCTTCGCCACATCTTTAATTGTAACTGTCATAAAAATCCCCCTCCTCTCATTTCTCTGCCATTTTTCATATATTTTATCTCGCACTCATTGCAAGTCATAAACTTTCATTTCTTATATCTTGCAAAACTAATCCTATTCTCCCTCTTCATGTATTGTAAGGGATATAGCTATTTTTTCCTATACTATAATATACTATTTATTTCACTTCTTTTCACATGTGATGTCAAATCTCTTTTCATCTCCCTATAAACTTATTTATAGGGAGATGAAAAGAAAAATGGGACGTAATGTCCCATTTTTCATCCTTTTGTACCTCCAGCTGTTAAACCAGAAATAAAGTATTTTTGTAGTGATAGGAATAAAATTGAAATTGGGATCGCAATTAACACAGAACCCGCTGCAAACGTTGTAAATTCATTACCGAATTTCTTCGCAACCATTTCATATAATCCAACTGCTAAAGTATAATTTTCTGGTGTTCGCAAAATAATACTCGCTAAAATGAAATCTGTAAATGGACCAATGAAAGTAAATAACGCTACAACCGCTACGATTGGCTTTGCAAGTGGCATAATGATTTGCCAAAAAATACGAAAATGCCCTGCTCCATCCATTCGAGCTGATTCATCTAGTTCTTTCGGAATCGTATCAAAATACCCTTTCATAAGCCATGTATTCATCGGAATAGCCCCGCCTACATAAATTAAAATTAATGCAAGGTGTGTATCAATTAATCCTGTTAATTGAGCTAATACGTATAAAGCAATTAACGCTGCAAAGTTTGGAATCATTTGCAGAATTAAAAATGTTAATAAACCATTTTTTCTTCCAACAAAACGATATCTCGAAAATGCATAAGCAGTAAAGCTAATTGCTAACACTGAGAAAATCATCGTTAAAACACTTACTTTTAATGTGTTTTTATACCATAGTAAGTAATTACTATTCTCTAGATCTAATAACTTACGATAATGATCTAACGTTGCATTTTGTGGAATAATACTTGATCCAGATAAACTATCACCCGGATTAAACGATGAGCCAATAATCCATAATAACGGATAGAAAATGATGGCACACATTACGAAAATAACTAAATAACTTAATGAGAGACGTAACATCTTCTGTCTTTTAATATTCATTTACATCATATCCTCTTCTTGGAATGATTTTGTTCTCTTAAATTGCCATAACGCAACTGTAATAACGATTAACGATAATATCATTGTAAGAGCTGCTGCTTTTCCGTACTGCGCTGAAGTCATCGTTAACTTATAAATCCATGAAATTAAAATATCCGTTCCACCTGCGTCTTGTCCAGCTACAGCAGGACCTCCACCGTTAAATAGATAGATGATACTAAAGTTATTAAAGTTAAACGTATATTGCGTAATTAATATTGGTGCTGTTGCATATAACACAAGTGGCAATGTAATTTTACGAAACTGTTGCCAAGCTGTCGCTCCATCTACTGTAGCCGCTTCATATAATTCTCCCGGAATCGATTGCAGTATACCCGTTGTCATCGCAAAGATAAACGGGAACCCAAGCCACGTTTGAATCATAATTAAAGCAATCTTCGCCCAAAATGGATCTGTCATCCAAGCAATTTTTTCAATTCCGAATAAAGCTAATACTTGATTGTTAATCGCTCCGAATGTTTCATTAAACATACCAGAGAAAACAAGAATAGATACGAATGCTGGAACCGCCCACGGTAAAATGAAGATTGTTCGAATAATTGCCTTTCCTTTAATACCGGGCTGATTTACGATAATCGCTAAGAAAATACCAAGCGCAACTTGTAATGTTGTTGCAACGAATGTCCAAATGACAGTCCAAGAGAATACACTTACAAATGTCTCTCTCCACATCGGTAAAGTGAAAATATCAATAAAGTTTTTAAAGCCCACCCAATCTACTAATTTTGCTGGAGGAGAATGATATAAATCATAGTTTGTAAATCCAATTAAAATTACGAAGATGATTGGAAATACGACAACAAAGATAAGTAGTAGAAAACCTGGTGAAACCATTAAATAAGGAAAACCTTGATCTAACAAATTACGGTATTGCTCTTTTACAGAATTTAACGGTGTTCCGATATCACGTTTCTTTCCATTTTGGTATGCATCGTATAAGTTAAATGCATATATGCCGAGCCCAAAAGCGATAACGATAAGGGCCAAGATTCCTTCTACTAATAGAAAGACAGAATGGTCACGTGGAACTTCTGTACCAAGCGTTACAATACCCCATAATCCCATATTTAATAAATCAGCAAAGGCTACAATAAATGAACCTGTTAATACTAGAAAAATAAGACCTTTTACAAATTGTTTATTATACATTTGGCCCACGCCTGGAATGATTGATAACATGGTTGCCATTTTTCTATGCTTTGAATGGTTTAACCCATTTGCTGGTTCCATAGATGTTTGCATGTTCCTTCCCCCTTTTTTCTTCCTACATGGAAGGGAGAGAATTCGTGCCTCGAATATTCGAGGCACGAATTTCACCTTATTTTTTCTTGTTATGATTTGCCTCAATATTACCTTTAATTTGTTTCACTGCACTATCAAGCGCCGCTTTTGGTGCCTCTTTATCTGTAACAACTAATTGAAGCGCATCTCCAGCTGGTTTCCAAACTTCTTGCATTTCTGGAATGTTTGGCATTGGAATTCCATTTTCAGATTGCGTTGCAACTGCTTTTGCAGCTTCGTTATCTTTAATAATTGGATCTTCCATTACTGATTTTACTGGAGGAATTTCTTTTGTTTTCTCAAATCGAATTTTTGCGTTTTCTTCATTTGTTACCCACTCAGTGAATTTTGTAGCTAAATCATTTTGTTTAGAGAAACTTGTTACATGCCATCCTTTAACCCCAACAAACGTTTTCATTGGTTGACCATTTGGTAATTTCGGCATTGGAGCAACGCCATAATCAATCCCGTTCTTTTCCATTGCTTGGAACGCCCATGGGCCATTCATGATAGAAGCTGCTTTTCCTTCATTGAATAGTCCATCAGCAGCAGGCCCACCTGATTCACCGATAATACCTTTTGGGAATAATTTTTCCTTGTACCATTTTTGAAGATATTCAGCACCTTGTACTGCTCCGCTATTATTTAATCCAACATCACTTGCATTTGGTTTTCCATCTTTTTCACCAAATACATAACCGCCCATACCTGCCATGAATGCATTAGCAAAGTAGAAGTTATCTCCTAATGCTAAAAATCCGTACTTGCCATCTTTCGTAAATTCTTTTGAGAAGTTAAACAGCTCGTCCATCGTTTCTGGCGCTTTTGGCATTAGTTTTTTATTGTAAATAAAGACTGGTGTCTCAATTGCTTTTGGTAAACCATATAATTTTCCATTATATGTCTGTGCTTCTATTGATGAATTAGTAAATTTACTCTTTACAGCATCATCTGCTTTCACTTCAGAAAGTAAACCTTCTGTTACTGCATTTCCGATTTGATCGTGTGGCAATGTTACAACATCTGGTCCAGTCCCCGCTGGTCCATCAAGGCGTAACTTCTTCACTTGATCTGTCATTTGCATTTCAACAACTTTTACTTTTACTTTATATTTTTCCTCAAAGCTTTTCACTGCTGGTTCTAAACCAACACCTTTTTTATCATCTTCCCAAACAAGAAGATCATAGTCTTTTTTCGCTTTACTTTCCTCTTTTTTCCCTGAATCTTTCGGTCCACATGCAGATAACATACCAATAGATAATGCTGAAACCGTTAATAATGATAATGCTTTCTTCATCCCAAAAACCTCCCTAAATTGTCTATGTACCTCAGTAACTGAAAACGTTTGCATTTAATAGTTTAATTGAAGCGCAAACAATATCTCAATCTATGAAAACGTTTGCGCTATTTGTCTATCATTATACATTCTTTTATTCATTTTGCAAATATTAATTTAAAAATTATGTCATTATACTCTTTATACATTGACTTTATATGAAATGAATACTACTCTTATAAGCAATATTAAAGCTACGAGAAAGGCAATCGTTTGCAATATAGGCTTTATTATTACACTTAAGGGAATACTATGTATAGAGATATTGAAGGGGGATTTTCTATATGTTTAAAGAAGCTATTTATCATAGGCCGAAAGATAATTATGCATACGCTTATGATGAACAAACAATTCACATCCGAGTACGTACTAAGAGAGATGATATTCAAAGCGCCGATCTTATTTACGGTGATCCTTACGAATGGAAAGACGGGAAATGGATATCAGCAAGTACACCCATGAAAAAAACGGGTTCTACTGCATTATTTGATTATTGGTCCATTTCAATCGAACCAAAATTTAAGCGCTTACGTTATGGGTTTGAATTAAAATCTGAAACAGACACTCTTATTTATGCAGAGCGAGGATTCTTTTCTAGCATTCCAAATGATGATGTTGGTAACTTTTTCTGTTTTCCATTTATTCATGCAGATGATGTATTCAAAGCACCATCTTGGATTAAAGACACCATTTGGTATCAGATTTTCCCTGAGCGATTCGCTAATGGCGATAGTACGCTGAATCCAGAAAACACCCTTCCTTGGGGAAGTGCGAATCCAACTCCAACTAATTTTTTCGGCGGAGATTTTTCTGGTGTTATTCAAAACCTTGATTACCTTGTTAAGCTTGGCATTTCCGGAATATATTTCACACCTATTTTCAAAGCTCATTCAAACCATAAATATGACACAATTGACTATATGGAAATTGACCCACAATTTGGGACGAAAGAAACTTTTAAAGAGCTCGTTGAAGAATGTCATAAGCACGGTATAAAAGTAATGCTCGATGCTGTGTTTAATCATAGTGGATACTTTTTCGAGAAATTTCAAGACGTACTAGAGAATGGTGAGAAGTCCGCATATAAAGAGTGGTTCCACATTCATGAATTTCCGATTATAACCGAACCACTTCCAAATTATGATACTTTCGCCTTTACACCGTATATGCCTAAATTAAATA
The DNA here is from genome assembly GCF_057924895.1 of Bacillus sp. LH1. NCBI lineage: Bacteria > Bacillati > Bacillota > Bacilli > Caryophanales > Bacillaceae > Bacillus > Bacillus sp. LH1. The sequence goes on from NZ_CM175007.1 coordinate 3,930,614, forward strand.
CAGCTCATCCAGATGTAAAAGAATACTTACTTGAAGTAGGACGTTATTGGGTACGAGAATTCAATATAGATGGCTGGCGCCTTGATGTCGCCAATGAAGTCGATCACAACTTTTGGAGAGAATTCCGAACTGAAATAAAGACACTAAATCCTGAAGTATATATTTTGGGAGAAATTTGGCACGATGCCCTTCCGTGGCTACAAGGCGATCAATTTGATGCTGTCATGAGCTATCCTGTTACAAACGCTCTACTTTCTTACTTTGCTAACGATTCCATTAAAGCAAGTGAATTCATGAAGCAAATTACAGAATCTCTACATTCCTACTCTATGAATGTAAATGAAGCAGCATTTCATTTATTAGATAGCCATGATACTCCAAGAATTTTAACAACATGCAACGGAGATAAAAATAAGTTGAAATTGCTCTATGTATTCCATCTTTCTTTCATCGGCTCTCCTTGTATTTATTACGGAGATGAAATTGGTATGGATGGCGGCATGGACCCTGATTGCCGTAAATGTATGATTTGGGATACTAAAGAACAAGATCATGCATTATTTACCCATATACAAACATTGATTTTATTACGGAAACAACATAAAGCATTTGGAGGACATGGTACTTTTCAATTCATCGAAGCAAATGATGAACATAATTATATTTCTTATACGAAAACATATGAGGATGAAACTATCTTTTTCGTTTTAAACCCTACTAATAGTGAAGTTACAGTTTCACTCCCTCTTCATGTTACTGGTAAGAAAATAATTAACATTTATACAAACGAAGAATTTTCAGCAGAAGCAAGTGTATTACAAGTTACACTTCCTCCATATGGATTCTCCATATTAAAATGGTAACCCAAAAAATCCTTATGCCAAGGTGGCATAAGGATTTTTCTTATTTCAATTTGAATACCATCGCTTCATACGGACGTAATGTAATGTTATCTATCAATCCGATTTCTACATCGTAATTGTGTATGAATAATTCTGATTCACTATAACTAATATCCTCAGGCATTTCAAATACACTTTCATCCGCAGTAAAGTTTGCAATAACAAGTAGTTTTTCGTCTCCATATGTTCTTATATAAGCAAAAATAGAAGGATTATTCTCTAATATTAAATCATATGATCCATATACAACTATTTCATTATTTTTGCGTAGTTCAATTAATTTCTTATAGTAATAAAAAATTGAACCTTCATCTTGGATTGCTTGTTTCACATTAATCTCTTTATAGTTAGGATTTACAGTAATCCAAGGTTCACCTTTTGTAAATCCAGCGTGATTCTGATCATTCCACTGCATCGGAGTTCTAGCATTATCACGACCCTTTATATAAATAGATTCCATTACTTTTTCTATATCTTCACCATGGTCTATCACTTTTTCTTTATACATATTTAACGTTTCAATATCTCGATATTCATCAATTGACTCAAATCGGACGTTCGTCATTCCGATTTCCTCTCCTTGATAAATATATGGCGTTCCTTTCATCATATGAAGAACTGTCGCTAACATTTTTGCTGATTCAATGCGATACATTCCATCATTACCAAAACGAGATACAACGCGAGGCTGATCATGATTATTCCAATAAAGGCTATTCCATCCGGTATGCTCTAATGCTTTTTGCCACTTTGTTAAATTCTCTTTTAAAGTAAGAAGTGAGCATGGTTTTACATCCCACTTTCCACCTTCTCCTGAATCTAAATCCATATGTTCAAATTGGAATACCATTTGCAATTCTTTTCGTTCTTCTCCAGTATACAATTTCGCTTCTTCTGTCGTTACACCAGGCATTTCACCAACCGTCATAATATCATAATGCGATAATACTTCCTCATTCATTTCATGTAAATATTTATGAATGTTTGGACCGTTCATAAAATGCTTATGACCTGAAACATACCCCTCTGCTTCTGTTTCAACAGCTGGTAATCCCTCTTCTTTAGAAATAAAATTAATAACATCCATACGGAAACCATCAATTCCTTTTTCTAACCAAAACTTCATCATTTCATAAACATCTTGTCTTACCTTTTCATTATCCCAATTTAAATCTGGCTGTTTTTTAGAAAACAGATGTAAATAATATTCATCTGTCATTTCATCATACTGCCATGCAGATCCACTAAAAGCAGCTCCCCAGTTGTTCGGTTCTTTTCCTTCTTTTCCAGGGCGCCATATATAGTAATCTCTATATTTATTATCTTTTGATTTACGTGATTCAATAAACCAATTATGTTCATCAGATGTATGATTAACAACTAAATCCATCATCAATTTCATATTACGTTCATGCATTTCATGTAATAGCTCATCCCAATCTTCCATTGTTCCGAACTCGTTCATAATTTTACAATAATCGCTTATATCATAACCATTATCATCATTTGGAGATTCATAGACTGGTGATAACCAAATCACATCAATCCCTAACTCTTTTAAGTAATCTAGCTTTGAAATAATCCCTTGAAGGTCTCCTATACCATCACCATTACTATCCATAAAGCTACGAGGATAAATTTGATATACTACACTTTCTTTCCACCATTGTTTTTCCATTATGCTACCCCATTTCATTCATCATTCATTTTTCTCTTTTTTAAGGCGCAAACGTTTTCATTAATGAATGATAACAGATTCTATCTCAATTTAAAATAGCGCTTACAATTTTTATTGTTCTTTTTCTAAGAAAACATGCGAAAATCACTAATAACTCTCCAATATATGAAAACGTTTTATTTTTTTATTTATTTTTTGAATCTATTCGTTTATAATGAACTCAAAGAAAACGTTTGCATAATTATTTCTAGGGGGAAATACCATGGCAGAACTTAAATTAGAAAACATTTATAAGATATATGATAATAACGTAACAGCTGTAACTGATTTTAATTTACACATTCAAGATAAAGAATTTATCGTATTTGTCGGTCCTTCTGGATGCGGAAAATCTACAACGTTACGAATGGTAGCTGGACTCGAAGATATTTCAAAAGGCGAGTTTTCAATTGATGGTAAACTAATGAATGATGTTCCTCCAAAAGATCGAGATATCGCAATGGTATTCCAAAACTACGCTCTTTATCCACATATGAGTGTATATGATAATATGGCATTTGGATTAAAACTTCGAAAAATACCAAAAGATGAAATCGATCGTCGTGTAAAAGATGCAGCAAAAATTTTAGGACTTGAACAATATTTAGATAGAAAACCGAAAGCATTATCAGGTGGACAGCGCCAACGTGTTGCGTTAGGTAGAGCAATCGTTCGAGATGCAAAAGTTTTCTTAATGGACGAGCCATTATCAAACTTAGATGCTAAACTCCGTGTTGCAATGCGCTCAGAAATTTCTAAGCTACATCATCGCCTTGGAACAACAACAATTTATGTAACACATGATCAAACAGAAGCAATGACTATGGCTTCGCGTCTTGTCGTTATGAAGGATGGAAAAATCCAACAAATTGGAACTCCAAAAGAAGTATATGAAACACCAGAAAACATCTTCGTGGGTGGATTTATCGGCTCACCAGCTATGAACTTCTTCCGTGGTAAATTGACTGAAACCGATTTCGTTATAGACAATACTATAAAAATTAAAGTATCTGAAGGAAAAATGAAGATGCTACGTGAACAAGGCTATGTAAATAAGGAAATTGTTTTAGGTATTCGTCCAGAGGACATTCATGATGAACTACTATTTTTAGAAGCTTCACAATCTACTGCCTTCACAACAAAAATTGAAGTCGCTGAGTTATTAGGTGCTGAATCCATTTTATATATGAAACTTGGGAATCAAGATTTTGCGGCACGTGTAGATGCAAGACATACGTTTTCACCTGGTGACCAAATTAAATTAGCATTTGATATGAATAAAGCGCATTTCTTTGATAACCAAACTGAACAACGTATTCGCTAAAAAATTTATCTTTACTATACACATATAAAAAACCGTCCACATATATTGAGGGCGGTTTTCATTATTATACTAGGGCTTCTACTGTATGAAATGATTGTCCTTTCGTGCCAATAATACCGAAAATCGGTAAATCACTAAGCACCACTTCTTCTTGCTGTTTCATAAAAGATGACGTTAATTGTTTTATCTCTATCCAAACGTCATTAATACAAAGTACATTGGAATCGTTCTCTTGTTGGCGAGAAAAAATAGAATCTATTTTATATAAACCAGCATTTTGAAAAAGCATGTCAATGCGACTGAATGCATTCAAAGTAATGCTAATAACGCGTTGCCAATCTCCTTGCTTTTCCATATCATAGAATACAAAAAGGGCTTCTCCGCCTAGATTCGTAATTTCCTCCACTGTTGCTTGTCCACTCTCTTGATCAATGTCCGTCACAATAACTTTTGCGCCTTGTTTAGCCAACAAAAGAGCTGTATTACGTCCAATACCGATGCCACCGCCAGTTACGATAGCAACTTTTCCTGCAAGCTTCATTTTCATTACCCCTTCTATAAGTCTTACCGTCATTCAGTATACTCCTTTATGAGATTATTCTGCAAGCAAGAAAAATTGCCATTCGATTTGTAAACGTTTACTTTTTATCCTTCTTTTTTCTTACTCTTACGCTGATCAAGAACTAGACCGATAAAAATGAGAATGCCCCAAAAAATTATGCTACCTCCTGTCATCTCAACTTCCCCCTTATTATATAAAGTAAAACTTTAATCAGCCCCAAATGGTGAGATAAAGATATTATTTTTAATTATTATACCATTATCTTAATTTTCAATTTATTATAAATAGAAATGACACATTTTAGTTTTTCCTTACTGTAAATATTCACAATATACTTATAAAATAAAAAAAGACCCTTTTATATATAAAAGGGTCTTTTTTTATTTTATTATACAAGACTTATTATTTTCGTCTTTGTAATTAAGTCCTGAAAACCGCAATTGTCTTTGCGGAACAACATCATATATACGTTACATATTAATGGAATTCCTAATAGCAATACGTTCGGTAATAACACTACAAAAAATCTTATAATTAATGTTTGCAACGTTAGCTTTTCACTCTTCAATGAAATTAATTTTATTCTCGTTACCTTTTTGCCAAGTGTAACACCGTTCCAAATAAAGGGTAATACAATAAAATATATCGCCATTAATATGAAAACTACTGCGAAATCATATCTAAAATCACCTAAGCTTATATTAAAGCGCTTAAACATAGCACTATAGTTTCCGGTCATAATAGCTACTACTGCACCATACATAACCGAGATTAAAAACATGTCAATTAGGGAAGCACCTATGCGATTCATTACAAGCGCTGGACGATGCATCTTTAACTTCATTTTATGTCGACTCCTTCATATCCTTCTTTACCCGTCTCATCGTACCACTTCTAAAAAACATTGTAAACTAGCGTTTCTCTTACTTTTCTTGTACAATTTGTTACAATAGCATTATAAAGGAGGTTCCCATATTGAAAAAATGGATAATCCTATTCGTCGCCTTCCTATTAACTGGTTGTGCAGGAAACACAAGTCACTTAACTTATACGGTTAACGATGAATACGAACTCATACGTACTTCTGGAAATGCATTTGAACTTTTCCCCTCGCAAGATGCTGTATATGCCACACAATACATCCCTGCAAAAATTACAGACATTGCTTGGGATGATAAATACATTATTGCAAAACAAACTGAGGAAAAATCAGATCCAAATAACCCTGACGCAGCAATTGCAAATAAAAAAAGTGAACATTATTGGATTATTGATGTAAAGCACAATAAACGTTTCGGTCCCTACAATGAAAAGCAATTTAATGAACAAAAAGATGCGTTTAAAATTAAGGTGCCTTTTCAAAATGTAGATTCATACATAAAAGAAATAAAAAAACAGTCAGCATAATATTTGTATGCTGACTGTTTTGTCTTACATTATTTTAGTGAGATGTTAAACGTTTGTGGCTCTTTTACAACATCTTGTGTTTCTGAATCTCCTGCAAGTAAATCATCAGTTGTAAACTGAATATCCTTTACCTTGTCTTTTCCATCGTCAAGTATTAAACCAATAATACCATCTCTTATTTCACCAGGCTTATAGTCTTCTCTTGATACATTTTTTGTACCAACTAACGTATCTTCGTCATATAAAAAGTTTTGAGTGGCTACTTTAAAATGTTGCTTACCATTAATCATAACATCATTCATAGAGAAAAATTGCATATTTTTATTCCCGCTATTCTCCACTTTATATGTAATCTCAACGTAACGAATTGTATTACTAATCTCTGTTCCACTTAGCGATGCATATAATTCTGCATCTTCTTGGCTTACTTTATCCCCTAATCTACGTTTTACTTCTTCAGGAGTTAGTGCCGTGTATACTTTCAATGTATTTTTTGCCTTTTCACTCATTTGTGATAAAGAGATTACTTTCACATCTTGTACGTGAATTTTCATTGGCGCTACTTCAAATGTTTGATTCACAGAATGCATCTGCTCTAACTTGAAAGTACCCCATCCTGTTTCTTTCACTTTTTGTCCTACTTTTTTCAGCTCACGCCCACCATATTCTTTCGTTTCAGGAATAGATTCTTTCTTCTTCGGTTCAGCTTTCTTTTCTTCTTGATGGAAGCAACCACTTAACATAAGAAGAAAACTACATAAAACAAAAATACTTTTCCATGCTTTCATCATTTCATTTCTCCTAACGCTATCATTCATGAATATAAAATTAGTCCCTTGCTTTGTAAACTATAGAAACAATGACAATTCCACAAAATGAACTTGTCAGTCCAGATACTATTATACCTCCAATTTGGAAAATATGAAAATAGGGGTCTAGGAACGCATGCACGATAAATATAAAAGCTGTCACAATGATTATCGAAACCCAATACTTTCTTTTTTCTAAAGCTACAATCATATCTTTCCCTGTTTCATCTTTATACTTCCATAGTACGTATAATAGCAATAATAAGCCAACACATGTACTCCCATGTTGCATATATTTATACAATGGAATACTGTGTAATTCAATTTGTAACAATGCTATTTTCATAACGAAATAGCCTGTATTATGAGTAAATGCATCCCAAACGACATGCGTGAGCATACCGAATAATGCAGAATAGCAAAATACAAAGAATTCTTTCCAGGTATGTAGCCCCCACCTCTCATCTATTGCATATGAATAATAACCAGCAAACGGTTTAGGCAAATGCGTTATAAACGGCTTTTTTAAAATGTAATGATATATGTATGCGATTAGAAATACAAGCGGTAAATTTAAATATAAGAACCCAAGCCATGTATGGCCAATAACACCATAGGGTCTAAAGTGCAAAAAATATTCAAAGTCAGGCGCCATACTACCTAATATAAGAGCCGTTACTGAAATATGTTTAGAGTGCTTTTTCGCAAAAGGAAGAACTGCTGCTGGATGTGCAAATGTAAACGGCATACTTTAACTCCTTCTCACATTTTCAATAGAATACCATATATCATAACGAGAGAATGAATCTTCATGCAATATTTATTTTCACATTGGAATATGATAGTTTAAATGATATAATCCACATAAAATATTCAGAAAACAAGAAGGGATTCAGGTGTCATTAACACTTATATTTGCTGCCTTTTTAAATTCAAAATCCGTTATGAATTGAGGTTTATATATTGATTGACGTACCCTTTTTACAAAATGTCACATTAAAAAAAGAAAATATCCCTAGTTTTTCCGCATATCCTTACTGCTTACCCGCTATTCGAACATTACAATCACTAGATTTCCATCCAAATGTAACATTCATTATTGGAGAAAACGGAACAGGTAAATCAACATTACTTGAAGGAATTGCGATTGCGTTAGGTTTTAATGCAGAAGGTGGAACGAAGAACTTCCGCTTTAGCACAAACGATTCCCATTCATCTTTACATGAATACCTTCGAATTTCAAAAAGTTTCAATACACCAAACGACGGTTTCTTTCTTCGCGCTGAATCATTTTATAACGTTGCTTCTTATATTGATGAAATAGATGCTGATAGAGAAGCACGTGGGAATCCGGTTATCAACTCTTATGGTGGTATCTCACTACACAAACAATCACACGGTGAATCATTCTTCTCATTATTTATGAACCGTTTTTCAGGACAAGGTTTATACATTTTAGATGAGCCTGAGGCAGCTTTATCACCAATGAGACAACTTTCCATGCTCATTCGAATGCACGAACTAGCTGAACAAGGTTCACAATTTGTTATCGCGACGCATTCTCCTATTTTAATGGCTTATCCTGAATCCACTATATATTCTTTAACACAAGAGGGAATTCACGAATCCACATTAGAAGAAACTGAGCATTACCAAACGACGAAACTTTTCTTTGAAAATCGCGATCGATTATTCCATCATCTATTTGAGTCGTAAAAAAAGAAGCAGCAATAGCTGCTTCTTTTTTATAGTGCTTCTATAAATAAGGCAACCCCGATACCGCCACCGACGCATAAAGAGGCAATTCCTTTTTCTAACCCACGTCTTTTTAATTCGTGAATTAAACTTACTGTAATACGAGCCCCTGTACAACCAATTGGATGCCCAAGTCCTACGCCACTACCGTTTACGTTCACTTTTTCACGGTCTAAGCCTAACTCTTTCTCTACAGCTAAATATTGAGCCGCGAAAGCTTCATTAATTTCAAGTAAATCTGCATCTTCCAATGACCAATCTACTTTTTCTAAACCTTTACGAATTGCTGGTGCTGGTCCAATACCCATAATTTTTGGATCTACTCCAGCTACTGAATATCCAACAATTCTAGCTAACGGTTGTAAACCTTTTTCTTTCGCTTTTTCTTCGCTCATTAATACTAGAACTGCACTCCCGTCATTAAGGCCAGATGCATTTCCAGCAGTCACTGATCCATCTTTACGGAACGCCGGCTTCAATCCAGCTAATTTTTCAGCTGTAATATCTGCACGTGGATGTTCATCCTTCGAAAATACAACTTCTTTTCTACGCTCTTTTATTGTAATAGGAACAATTTGATCGTCAAAGTATCCAGACTCGATTGCCTTCAGTGCCAATGTATGACTGCGAAGAGCAACTTCATCTTGTTCCTCTCTTGTAATTTCATATTGTTTAACTAAATTTTCCGCTGTTTCACCCATCATAATATGGTGAATCGGATCTTCTAACACTTCCCACACCGTATCACGAATTTCTCCGTGCTGTAGACGTTGTCCCCAGCGGTGCTGTTTCAATGCATAAGGGCTCGAACTCATCGCTTCTACCCCACCTGCAACAACAACATCACTTACACCTAATTGGATTTGCATTGCAGCTGACATAATTGCTTGCATACCTGAAGAACATTGACGTTGGATTGTATATCCCGTAACTGTGTCAGGAAATCCTGCCGCTAATGCAGCTGTTCTCGCCGTATTTGCTTCATCAGTTCTTTGAATACAATGACCTAAAATTACTTCATCAACTTCATGTGGTTCTACCCCGCCTCGTTTTACAGCTTCCTGAAGTACAGGAACAGCTAATTCTACTGGCGTTACATTTTTTAGCGCTCCTCCAAAAGTTCCAATTGGCGAACGAACTGCAGCTGTAATAACAACATTATGCATTTTGCACTTGCCCCTCTCTTATGTACCCTAGTCAGTTTTTAGGTGAAATTCCATAAGATGTATATCTATAACTATCATACTATAAACATACTAAAAAATCAAAATATTTAATATAATAAAAATAGAAGGAATTAACCTTCTATTCTGTCAGCGCATATAAAAACTTTTGTAAAATTTTCTCTGTCGTTTCATTCAATTTTGGCAACTTATCTACTGGAAAATATTGAAGTTTTAACCCTTCATGATCGAGCTTTAATTCCCCGCTCACATGATGTGCCTGATACAGATGAATAACATTGAAAATTTCATCGCCATTCGGATAACGGAAATATACTTCTTTTCCTGATAGAACACCAAGAAATTGCATTATTTTTGCAGTTAACCCCGTTTCCTCAAATAACTCTCTACGTGCAGTTTCTTCTGTCGTTTCGCCCAGTTCCATCGCCCCACCAGGTACACCCCAATCATATGTATCTGAACGATATTGAAGCAATACTTCTTGATTATCGTTTAATATAATAATTGCTGATCCTACGAGAATAAGCGGCCTTGTACCAACGACTTTTCGTAACTCTTCAATATACCCCATATGTAAATTCCCCTTTCCCTAACCTCCCTTATCATAACAAAATTTTGCTCTTTTTGTTCATGTAATTTTAAAGAAAAAAAGAAGCTTTCGCCTCCTTTTTTTCACCTTTATTTCTTAAAACTTTCATATTTTACAGCTTCAAAAGCTTCCTCAATTTCATCATTACGATAATGGACATATGTAAAACGCCCCAATTCTACTAATCTTGCTATTTCCTGTAACGCTTTATGCTGCTCATATGTTTCTTTCAGCTTAATATGTACATAAAACTTCATTAACGGATGTTCATATAAAGGTTCTCCCACCTCTACATATACATCTTCCACCCCTTGTACAACTCTTACATAACTTGCAAATTGATAAAGAGCTTCTCTGTCTGAAACGATTTTTAATGTATACATATATTCTCCCCCTTTTCTTTACTATATCAAAAAGATGATCACACTACGTTATAGAACTATGAAATTTTTTCGACTTGTCATCTATATATTCAATAAAAAAGGCGTTTATCCATACATGACATCTTTTCCCCACATATATTATAGGAAGAACTTTTTTTCAGTTGAGGTGTTCCTTATGGATCCATACGTCAATATATGTATTTGTATTACTCCCGGCGCCGATATTTCTGATGACCGCATCGCAAAAGATTTAGCTGTTGCAGAATCAATTTGGCACCCCATTACATTTCAAATTCAAGAAGTAATTGTATTAAATGAACTTTTCCGTTTTTTTGACCGTGAAATCAGTTATAAAAATTCCATTCAAAGTCAAGAAAAGCTGGCATCCTTTTTCCAAACATGTGTAAATGAAGCTCCTGAATGCGACCTTTATATTTGTTATATTGGCAGTGATTATTTCAAAGAAACAGCAGTAATTGCCTGCGCTTACTCTTTAGCAAAACAGCAACAACTTACCGGATATATCGTTTTAACAAACTCGGCTGCTCCTATGAAAAATATATATACGCTTGCTCACGAAATCGGTCATATTTTATTTACAAGACGTGTTCACGGAAAACTTACTCACGCAGATCCTCATTCCCCAACTGGCTCGGAGCACCATCCTTCTCCAACCAATCTTATGTATCCGATAGTCCCGCGCCCTGAAAATGTTCCTATTCAGTCTCTATTGACGAACGAACAAAAAACACTCTCTTTACAAAGCTCTTTATTGCAAAGAAAAAAACAGTAACCCTCATGTTACTGTTTAAAACAACTTATTCCAATCAACAAAACAAATCCCGGCTGCTAGAAATAAAAATAGACAACTAAATGTAAATGTAATCCCTCTAAAAATCCCTATATAATATTTCTTTGGAAATAATTTTTGGTATATCCAGAGCAGCCGCTTTTTATTGAATTTCTAGTTCACACTTTTTCTTTCTTCAATTTTTAAAGACCATCTCATTAATCCATATATACTTCCATACATAAGTAATATCTTTGCAATTCCCCAAAATACATTTCTTTCTTCTAAGTCTTTAAATAAGAACATAATCGCAAGAGGAACAATTAGTACCAAAACACCCATCCAACCAAGAACATATACTTCACCAATAAGAAGTAATAAAAATATACTTACTGCTAATATATATGTCTGCATTGTCGACAATTGTAAAATTGGCGTCCCATACCATTTATTCATAAACATTAATAACACTAATAATAAAATAGGTATCATTACTATTACATAAATAATTCCAAACTCTACTGATTTACTTTTAAAAGAAGACATTCTAAACGCAAAAACCGTTCCAATAATTGTAATAGTTAAAACGATAGGATAACCAATTACCTGTACATTTGTTAACGTAAATTGTTGATTCGGATTTCCAAATAAAATATTGGTTAGTAACCAATACCCACCTATCCCAATAATCATTCCTAAAACACTCTTTATACTTCCGCCTTTATCCTTCTCCATCTCTTTCGCTAATTCTTCCGCATACTCTTTTGGCGAATCACCAAATATATTACTTACCGTTTTTCCTTCTTTCTCACCTTCAATTAAATGAGGTTCTGCATCTTCTAAAAAAGCGTCAACATCTTCTTCTTTAATTCCTTTCGTTATTAAATACACTTTCGTATCAATTAAAAACTTTTCTCCTTCTTTAGAAATCATCATGATAATCCCTCCCTTATTAAACCGTCTCTCTTCTATTCGTCTTCATCATAATTTCAAGGAAAATTAAAATAAACAAACTTCCGTATAAACATATAATTTGAAATAACATTGGAACAAGGTCTTCCGTTGTAAATGTTTTAAACACTAACATAATTGAAAGTGGAATGATTAAATATAAGTTTTTAAACCATCCTTCAAAATATATATTTATAGCTACTGTGATGATAAAAATCCCACCAGCCACTATATAACTTTGCACTTCGGTGAATGTGAGCATTTTTGTCGGATATATCACGTCTAATATCGTAACAGCTCCTAATAAAAACATTGGAGCGATCATAACTAAAGACCACATAGAAAACCATGTTTTTGTAAAACTTGTTACGAAGGCCATTTTGCGAAGTAGAAAATTAGGACCTATAACAACTAAAATCAATGAAAAACTATAACCGATACACTGAATAAGTGAAATCTGTAACATTCCATGATTCACTATTAAGATAGAAGCAATAATCCAAAACGATACGATATTCATTACTGTAAAACCAATTTGCTTCCACGTTTCCTGTCTATCTCTTTCCATTACTTTGACAAGTTCATTTGCATATTCTTTCGGTGAGCTTCCGAAAATATCTTCTACACTTTTCCCATCACTCTCACCCTCAATTAAATGGAGTTCCGCATCTTCTATAAAATTTTCAATATCGCTTTCTTTCACACTCTTTGCCGTCAAAAATAATCTCATATCTAACAAAAACTTTCGCGCTTCACTTGATAGCATTATTTTCTCCTTCCCTTCCCTTCAAGTAGACGTTCTACACTACTTTGCATCGTTTCCCAGCGATCCATAAATTCATCAAGTGCTTCCTCGCCTTTTTCTGTTAATGTATAATATTTTCTCTTTGGACCAGATGGAGATTCCTTCATTACGCTTGTTATTAGTCCTTCTTTTTGCATTCGTATTAATAACGGATAAATACTTCCCTCACTCGCCATTGTAAAACCATACTTCGCTAGCTTTTCACTCATTTCATAACCGTATATTTCGCCTTCAGAAATAATAGCAAGTAAGCATCCTTCTAAAATCCCTTTCAGCATTTGACTTGTCGACATAATTCAAATCCTCCTACTATCTTGCTTTACAAGATAGATAAGCGTAAGTATCTTGCTTTACAAAATAGTATAGCAAAGACTATTTTGCAAAACAAGATAGCTAACGATATTTTTTCCAAATGTTTGCAGGAATTTCATTATAGCTTCTCTAAATAGAGCACTATGAAAACTTTATTATGAAGGGATGTTTTTCATCATGGTTACAAATCGAGTTGTCTTTTTAACAGGTGCTGCAAGTGGCATTGGTTATGAAATGGGAAAGGCTTTTGCAAAAGAAGGTGCAAAAGTTGTGATTACCGATCGGCTTGAAGAACGTGCAAAAGAAGCTGCTGAACAATTACAAAATGAAGGTTTTCAAGCTATCGGTTTAAAATGTGACGTTACATCTGAAGAGGAAATTACAGCAGCAATTTCTCAAACAGTTGATCATTTCGGTTCATTACATATATTAATTAACAACGCAGGAATGCAACACGTTTCACCCATTGAAGACTTTCCAACTGAAAAGTTCGAGCTACTAATTCAAATTATGCAAATTGCTCCGTTTATTGCAATTAAGCATGCCTTTCCGATTATGAAACAACAAAAATATGGTCGTATTATTAATGTCGCTTCTATTAACGGCCTTGTCGGGTTTGCTGGAAAAGCTGCCTACAATAGTGCAAAACATGGCGTAATTGGATTAACAAAAGTTGCCGCTTTAGAAGGTGCTACGCATGGTATTACTGTTAATGCCCTTTGCCCTGGTTATGTTGATACCCCCCTTGTACGTAATCAACTACAAGACTTAGCTACTACACGAAATGTACCACTTGAAAATGTTTTAGAAGATGTTATTTATCCACTCGTTCCACAAAAGCGCTTATTACAAGTACAAGAAATTGCAGATTATGCGATGTTTTTAGCGAGTGAAAAAGCTAAAGGTATAACTGGTCAAGCTGTCGTTATCGATGGTGGTTATACCGCTCAATAAAAATAAAGTTTGCTCAAGAAGAGCAAACTTTATTTTTTATCCCGAGGATCTTCGTACTTTATTAATTGCCGCGGGAGCTTCTCAATTGCAACAATTACCCCCTCTAATTTACTTTCAATACGGTGGAGTAAATATAATGTTACAACAATCGGAAACCCTACATTACCTATCATCTTGATCCACTCTTCCACCCTCTTCCCCTCCTTTCATTATATAAGTAAGAGAAAACACTGCATTTAGGCATAAAAAAACAAGCTATTATGTATTAGCTTGTTTTTCAAATAATGATGCAATTTCTCGTTTATAGTCCCCGCGTATAATACCTTTCTCAGTAATAATTCCTGTAATTAATTCATTCGGTGTTATGTCAAATGCTGGATTATAAACATCCGTTCCAATTGGTGCTACTTGTTTTCCAAAGATTTTCGTAACTTCTGTTTCATCTCTTTCTTCAATAATAATTTCGGCTCCAGTTTCTTTCGTAACATCAAATGTTGACAGTGGCGCAGCAACGTAAAATGGGATATTAAAGTACTTTGCTAAAATAGCTAAATTCATTGTCCCTATTTTATTGGCTGTATCTCCATTTGCGACAATTCGATCCGCCCCCACAATAATTGCGTTTATTTCTTTCGTTTGAATAGCATGAGCTGCAGTATTATCTGTTATAAGGGTCACATCAATATTTGCTTGCTTCAATTCCCACGTCGTTAAGCGACCACCTTGTAAAACTGGTCTCGTTTCACACGCATATGCATGTAAACGCACACCTTTCTCTTTTCCAATATAAAAGGGAGCTAATGCAGTTCCATATCTGGCAGTTGCGATACTTCCAGCGTTACAGATTGTTAAAATATTATCGCCATCTTTAAAACATGTTAACGCATATTCCCCAATATTTCGACACACCTCCTCATCTTCCTGTTGAATGCGAAGCGCTTCTTCTTCTAATATTTTTTGCGCTTCTTTTATTGTAGTAATCTCTCGAATAGATTCTCTCATACGATCAATTGCCCAAAATAAATTTACTGCCGTTGGGCGTGATGTCCCTAAATAGTTACAGTCTCTATTAAACTTCTTTTGAAATTCTTCGATATGTAAAGTATTATATTTTTTCACTGCAAGCGCCAAGCCAAATGCAGCTACAATTCCAATTGCAGGCGCTCCGCGTACTTCTAACATTATGATACTTTTCCAAACCTCTTCAATAGTCGTTAATGTTTTGTATTCTGTGCTATGTGGCAATTTCGTTTGATTTAATACCGCAATTGCATCCCCTTTCCAACTTACAGATCTCGGAACCGTAACGATTGTACTCATGCTTTTACACCCCTTGAAACTGTCTGTTGAAATAATGTTCGAAACAGTTGAATATCAGCACTTTTAGATTCATATTTTATTAGTTCTTTTCCTAAGGATAGCGCTTGTTTCTTAGCTTGAATTCTTGTTTCTTTATTTTCTATTTCATCTAAATCTGCTACATGAGCTAAACCAATTGTTCTACGAATTAGTTCACATCCGGCAAATCCAACAGCATCAGTAAAGATATTTTGCAAAATAATTGGTAACCATTGTTTTTCTTTCGTATATGCTTCTACACCTTCTCCAATCCATAACTTTGTAAAAGTCTCTACAAAATAACTCCACGTCTTTTCTATATGGAAAAATAGTACACTTCTCTTTTCTTCTTCTCTAGATAACGCATTTAATAATAGATTTGCAATAAATTGACCTATGTCAAACCCAAATGGGCCATATGTCGCAAATTCTGGATCAATCACTTTCGTTTCAGAAGGTGACGAAAAAATACTACCAGTATGTAAATCACCATGAATAAGAGTTTCTTTTCTTGTTAAGAACTTATATTTATATTGTGCTACTTTTAGTTTTAAAGTTTTATCACTCCAAAGTTCATCAACCACGAGCTGTAAATCTGGCTCATAATCATTTGTATCATAATGCCCAAACGGATCTGTAAACACTAAATCCTCTGTAATTTTACATAGGTCCGGATTTACAAAGGTACCTTCTAGTATCCTCTTCTCTTCTGACTGTAAACCAAAATCTGAAGTGTAAAATAAAACATGTGCTAGAAAACGACCAATATGCTGGGATAAAAGCGGATATTCTTCTCCGTCTATTAATCCTTTTCTTGTAATTGTTAGTCTTGATAAGTCTTCTATTACCGTTATCGCTAACTCTTCGTCATGACTGTACACTACTGGAACATAATCCGGTACATACTGCGCAAAAATTTGTAATGCCTTGCTTTCAATCGTTGCTCTTTTTATAGACAATGGCCAGCTTTCACCAACTACTTTCGCATAAGGCAGTGCTTGTTTTATTATAATGGATTTCTCTCCATCATCTAATTTGAACACGTAATTTAAGTTTCCATCTCCAATTTCATGACAAATGACATTTGCCTTCTCTTCAAAATAGCCATAATCTTTCGCATATTGTACAGCTGTTATTTCTGTTAATGAATAATATCCCATCTTCTTCTCCCCCTTTTTAAATTCAGAGGTTTTTCTAACATAGAAAAACCTCTTTCCACTAAGAAAGAGGTTTGAAGTTTATCTTCTCCCCTCTTATCTGCCAGAAAGTTTTACTTTCTGCTGGAATTAGCACCGTGCCTTTTGGCGTAATAAACGCCCCATTTCACAATGGTATTACGGTCGGTTGCTGGGCTTCATCGGGCCAAATCCCTCCACCTGCTCTTGATAAGAGTTGTATAATTTTTTGAATTTTTAACTTTATGTTGAAGACTATACCAAGAATAAAAATCACTTGTCAACATTTTATTTGTATAATTCTGGACGGCGATCCGCAAAAACTGGAATTCCTTTACGTACTTCTTTAATTTTCTCGAATTCAAGCTCTCCAAATAAAATTGATTCCTCTTCATTCGCCTCTACTACAACTTCACCCCAAGGATCCACAATTAAAGAATGACCTGCAAACACATTATTCGGATCCTTCCCTGCTCTATTACACGCAACAACATAACACTGATTTTCAACTGCTCTTGCTTGCAATAGCAAACGCCAATGTGCTAAACGAACTAATGGCCATTCAGCTACAACAAATAATACTTTTGCCCCTTTAGCAGTATGAACACGCATCCACTCTGGAAAACGAATATCATAACAAATTGTTCCAGCGCATTCAACATCATCTAGCTTAAATTCGCCCGTACCATTACCAGCTATTAAATATTTATGTTCATCCATAAGCTGAAATAAATGTACTTTACTATATTCGTTGACTAACTGTCCTTCATTATTTACAACATACATCGTATTTGTAACGCCTTGCTCTGTTTGCTTTGCTATGGACCCACCAACAATATGTACATCATATCGCTTCGCCCATTCTATTAACTTTTCTTTCGTTTCCACTCCATCCCTATCTGCAATTTCAGAAAGTCTCGTTAAATCATATCCTGTTGTCCATAGTTCTGGTAAGACGATAACATCTGGCCTTTCCTTCATAGCTTCACTTATTTTATTTTTAGCATTCTCAATATTTTTTTCTACATCTCCAAAAACAATATCCATTTGAATACATGCGACTTTCATTTTTTCAGCCCCATTCTTATTTTTCTCTTTACAAAATACTGGAAAGATTATATCATTTGTCACTAGAAT
Organism: Bacillus sp. LH1; assembly: GCF_057924895.1. Lineage (NCBI taxonomy): Bacteria > Bacillati > Bacillota > Bacilli > Caryophanales > Bacillaceae > Bacillus > Bacillus sp. LH1. The sequence goes on from NZ_CM175007.1 coordinate 3,948,708, forward strand.
TGTAACAACTTTCAAAAGAGGTGGAAAGTATGAAATTATTTCAACCTTCTGAGATAGTAACATCATTGCCAACACAATTTTTCGCTTCACTTGTTGCAAAAGTTAACAAAGTCGTTGCAGCTGGTCACGATGTTATTAATCTAGGTCAAGGTAATCCAGATCAACCAACACCGCAGCATATCGTAAAAGCTTTACAAGATGCTGCCGAAAAGACCATTCATCATAAATATCCGCCATTTCGCGGACATGAAAGCTTAAAGGAAGCCGTGGCTACATTCTATAAACGTGAATATGGCGTCGAATTAAACCCAAAAACTGAAGTTGCTATTTTGTTTGGTGGGAAGGCTGGACTAGTAGAATTACCGATTTGTTTTACAAATCCTGGTGATACGATTCTCGTTCCGGATCCAGGTTATCCAGATTATTTATCAGGGGTTGCTTTAGCAAAAGCACACTTTGAAAGAATGCCACTTATTGCAGAAAATAACTTTTTACCAGATTATACGAACATTGATGCCTCTATTGCAGAGCGTGCAAAATTAATGTTTTTAAACTATCCAAATAATCCTACCGGTGCTACTGCATCAAAAGATTTTTTTGATGAAACCATTCACTTTGCTAATAAACATAATATATTAGTTGTTCACGATTTTGCTTATGGCGCTATCGGATTTGATGGTCAAAAACCTGTTAGTTTCTTGCAAGCAGATGGTGCGAAAGATATAGGAATTGAAATTTACACATTATCAAAAACTTTCAATATGGCTGGCTGGCGCATCGCTTTTGCTGTAGGGAATGAAAGTGTGATTGAAACAATTAACCTATTACAAGATCATATGTATGTTAGTATATTCGGTGCAGTTCAAGATGCCGCTCGAGAAGCGCTATTAAGTTCACAGTCTTGTGTAATAGACCTTGTAAATAGTTACGAATCTCGAAGAAACGCTCTTATTTCAGCCTGTCACTCAATTGGTTGGAATGTAGACATTCCAACAGGATCGTTCTTTGCATGGCTTCCCGTTCCAAAAGGATACACCTCTGAGCAATTTTCTGATATTTTACTAGAAAAAGCACATGTCGCAGTTGCTCCTGGTGTCGGATTTGGTGAGCATGGCGAAGGGTATGTCCGTGTTGGTCTCTTGCATACAGAAGATAGATTACGAGAAGCCATTAATCGAATTGATAAATTAAATTTTTTCAAAAAGTAATTGACAACACGAAAAATATCTGACAAAATTCAGTTATCTTAAAAATTTAAACATTTCTAAATACTTCTTATCAAGAGCAGGTGGAGGGACGAGCCCGACGAAACCCGGCAACCGATCTACAATTGTAGACACGGTGCTAATTCTCGCAGCATTACGCTGACAGATAAGGAGCTGGTTGTAAAAAAACCTCTCCTTAGCTGAGAGTTTTTTTTATTTAACTAGGAGGTTATAACAATGAGCGGAATTATAGCGACGTATTTAATCCATGATGATTCACATAACTTAGAAAAAAAAGCTGAGCAAATTGCACTCGGTTTAACAATTGGCTCTTGGACTCATTTGCCACACTTATTGCAAGAACAATTAAAGCAGCATAAAGGCAACGTCATTCATGTTGAGGAATTAGCTGAACATGAACATACCAATTCGTATTTACGTAAAAAAGTAAAACGCGGAATTATTAAAATCGAATATCCGCTATTAAACTTCAGTCCAGATTTACCAGCGATTTTAACGACTACATTTGGAAAGCTATCACTTGATGGCGAAGTAAAATTAATTGACTTAACTTTTTCAGACGAGTTAAAAAAACATTTTCCTGGTCCAAAATTCGGGATAGATGGTATTCGAAATCTTTTACAAGTGCATGATCGTCCCCTTTTAATGAGTATTTTTAAAGGAATGATTGGACGAAACATTGGGTATTTAAAAACGCAATTACGCGATCAAGCAATTGGTGGTGTAGATATAGTAAAAGATGATGAAATATTATTTGAAAATGCATTAACACCACTTACGAAACGCATTGTATCTGGAAAAGAAGTTTTACAATCCGTATATGAAACATACGGACATAAAACGTTATATGCCGTAAATTTAACAGGACGAACTTTTGATTTAAAAGAAAATGCTAAACGTGCAGTGCAAGCTGGAGCTGATATTCTATTATTTAACGTATTTGCTTACGGACTAGATGTACTACAATCACTTGCAGAAGATGATGAAATCCCAGTTCCTATTATGGCACATCCTGCTGTAAGTGGTGCTTATTCAGCATCCAAGTTATATGGAGTTTCATCTCCATTATTACTTGGAAAGCTACTACGTTATGCTGGGGCTGACTTTTCATTATTCCCATCTCCATACGGAAGTGTTGCGCTAGAAAAAGAGGAGGCTCTTGCTATCTCAAAATATTTAACTGAAGACGATGCATCTTTCAAGAAGAGCTTTTCTGTTCCGTCTGCTGGTATTCATCCTGGTTTCGTTCCCTTTATTGTACGAGATTTCGGTAAAGATGTTGTTATTAATGCTGGCGGCGGGATACACGGACATCCAAATGGAGCGCAAGGCGGCGGTAAAGCTTTCCGTACTGCAATTGATGCTACTTTGCAAAATAAACCACTCCATGAAGTAGACGACATAAATTTGCATAGTGCACTACAAATATGGGGAAATCCCTCTTATGAGGTGAAATTATGAGTATTCAAGTATTTTGTGATTTCGATGGCACGATTACAAATAATGATAACATTATGTCCATTATGGAAAAATTCGCACCACCAGAAGCCGAAGAAGTAAAGAATAAAATTTTATCACAAGAACTATCCATTCAAGAAGGTGTTTCTCAATTATTTCAATTAATACCTACTAATCTGCACGATGATATTATTCAATTTTTAATAGAAACTGCTGAAATCCGTAGTGGTTTTCATGAGTTTATACAATTCGTAAAGGAAAATAACATTTCTTTTTACGTGATATCAGGTGGAATGGATTTCTTCGTCTATCCACTCTTACAAGGAATCATTCCAAAAGAGCAAATTTATTGTAATGAAACAGACTTTTCAGCAGAGTTTATTACAGTTAAATGGCCTCATTCTTGTGATGATCATTGTCAAAATCATTGCGGATTATGTAAATCATCATTAATCCGTAAATTAAGTGATACAGATGACTTTCATATTGTAATTGGAGATTCTATTACTGATTTACAAGCCGCGAAACAAGCTGATAAAGTATTCGCTCGCGATTTCCTTATTACAAAGTGTGAAGAAAATCATATTGCTTATACACCGTTTGAAACATTTCAAGATGTGCAAGCTGAATTAAAACTTTTGTTGGAGGTGAAGGCATGAAACAACTTTTTCGTCAATGGTATGACTTAAGCGAGATAAAAAAAGAGTTAACAACACGAAATTGGTTCCCAGCAACAAGTGGTAATATTTCTATAAAGGTTAGTCATGAACCACTTACTTTTCTTATTACGGCAAGCGGTAAAGATAAAACAAAAACCACTCCAGATGATTTTCTATTAGTAGATCATGTAGGAGTTCCCGTTTTAGAGACTGAATTACGCCCTTCAGCAGAAACAATATTGCATACACACATTTATAACAATACGAATGCCGGTTGCGTACTTCATGTTCATACAACCGATAATAATGTCATCACAAATTTATATAGTGATGCAGTCACCCTTCAAAATCAAGAAATTATTAAAGCTCTCGATATTTGGGAAGAAGGTGCAACCATTCACATTCCTATTATCGAAAACCATGCCCATATCCCAACACTTGGAGAAAACTTCCGAAAGCATATACAAGGAGATTCGGGTGCAGTATTAATCCGTAACCACGGTATTACCGTATGGGGCCGAGATAGCTTTGATGCAAAGAAGAGATTAGAAGCTTATGAGTTTTTATTCCAATTTCATATAAAACTATTATCAATTCAAGGAGGCGTTTCTAATGGCGCAAATTCGTATTCATGAAGTAAATACTCGTATTGAAAATGAAGTGGAAGTATCTAAATTTCTACAAGAGGAAGGCGTTTTATATGAGAAATGGAATATTTCTAAACTTCCTACTCATTTAAATGAAAATTATTCGTTAACAGATGAAAACAAAGCTGAAATATTAGCTATTTTTTCAAAAGAAATCGCTGATGTTTCAGCACGTCGAGGTTATAAAGCACATGATGTAATCTCACTTTCAAGTAGCACACCTAACCTTGACGAATTATTAATTAATTTCCAAAAGGAACACCATCATACAGATGACGAAGTTCGCTTTATCGTCAGTGGTCACGGCATTTTCGCTATTGAAGGTAAAGATGGGAAATTCTTTGATGTTGAACTTGAGCCAGGCGATTTAATATCTGTTCCTGAAAATGCAAGACATTATTTTACCTTGCAAGATGATCGCCAAGTTGTAGCTATTCGTATTTTTGTGACAACTGAAGGCTGGGTTCCAATCTATTAAGGTAGTTAGTTGAATAAAAGGACTTGGACCCCCTTTTCCAAACTTTTATTCACTCTACATATATACATCCTCCTATGGAACAGGCTTATTTCATTTTGAAATAAGTCTGATTTTTTATTTACTTGAAAGTACCATTTCATCACAAATTTACACCTTAATTTTTCAAGTGCATTTTTCGAACATTTTTTGAACATTTATTGAATTTTTTCTGAAAATTCTGTTTTATATGTGATATACTACAATTAACTTAGAAGGAAAATAATATCGCAAACAGAGGGGGATAATCATGAGCTTACTTATCGCACTTATACTTGGAGTTACATGTGGAGCATTTCCTGTTATTTTAGGAGCTATTATGGAAGAGTTAGAAATTGGTGTTTTAGGATTTGTCGCATCTTGTGTAAGCGCTTTATTATTTGGTTTATTCGGCGCTATTCCTGTTTCAATTCTGTGTGCTTTTTATATAATACGCCATGCTCGTACAAAACAATTTGGTCCTAACCACATCGCACAAATTATCCCGTTCCCGGTTGAACGATGCCGCCGCGCTTCTAACTTATAATTATAAAAATTAAACATGACTAAATAAATAAAAGTCCTCAAATGAGGACTTTTATTTATTTTCTTCTAGAAATTGAAACAATTCTTGTAGATGTAGGGCATCTTCACCATAGCTAACAGATACATGAAATATACCATCAATCTCAGCTTGCATATAAAGATCCACTCCATCACGATCATATTTCAATGCCAAATAAAACTCCATTTCTTCTAACATCTTTTTTGAGGTTCGAATTACATAATGTCCCTTCTCATCTCTTCCATATTCAAATTCTGGTTCAAAATCATATTTTTGTTTAAAAGCTTCTTTTTGTTTTTCATTAATTTGCATACAAGTAGCTCGCTGTACAGTATCAATCATCTCATCAAACTTTTGAAGGTCCACCTCGTTTACCCCCTTATATATTTTTTATATAGTACTTGTGTTCCACTATTTTCTTCGCCATCCTTAATTAACTCTTCATACAATTCTTTCGCCAAACTTAAGCCTGGGACTGGTAATTGTAATTTTTCTGCTTCCTCTAAAGCAATTTTCATATCTTTCATAAAATGCTTTACATAAAATCCTGGCTCAAAGTCTCCTTTTAACATTCGAGGAGCTAAATTACTTAATGACCAGCTACCTGCTGCCCCTGTTGAAATACTCTCTAACACTTTATCTGGATTCAGTCCAGCCTTCTTCGCGTAAGCGACAGCCTCACATACTCCAATCATATTGGAAGCAATCGCAATTTGATTGCACATTTTTGTATGTTGTCCACTCCCAGCTGGTCCTTGTAATTGAATGTTTGTTCCTAACTTTTCAAGTAAAGGTAAGCATCTATCATATATTTCTTTCTCCCCACCTACCATAATTGCGAGTTTTGCTTCTTTCGCACCAACATCTCCTCCTGAGACAGGTGCATCTAACGTATATATATTTTTGCTTTTTGCAACTTCATTAATCCGTTTTGCTAAAGTAGGTGTAGATGTCGTAAAGTCAATTGCTATCGTACCTTCTTTTGCATGTTCTATAATTCCTTCTATACCAAAATACACTTCTTCTACATCATGTGGATATCCAACCATTGTCATTACAATATCAACTTGCTTCACTAACTCTTTTGGCGTATTACACCAATTTGCACCATCTTGCACTAAAGAATCTGTTTTTGCTTTCGTTCTATTATATACATATACTTTATGACCATCTTGCATTAAGTGATAAACCATACTTTTTCCCATTACGCCAATACCAATGAAACCTATTGATAAAGTTTTATGTTCCATTTTCTCATCCCCTTTGTTCTAATAAATCATTTACCATCTTTCGGAACTCTTTATTAAAGTCATCATCCATACTATTTTTCACATTTGAAAATAAAATAACAAAAGTTCCTTTTTCTTTATTAAAATTATTGAAAGTGTTCCAACCAGATAATACACCATGATTATGAAAATAATCTGGATATATATAAAAACTAAATGCATATTTCCGTTCTGCTGAAGGTGAAAACATTGCTTGTATACTTTGTTCAGAAAGAAGTTTTCCATTTATAATTGCTTCGTCTAATTTCTTCATATCTCCAACTGTCGTATACATCTCACCACAACCATATAGCCAATCCATGCCTAACTTCTGCGCTGGTACAAGCTCTTGATCTTTTTTCACATAACCCTTTGTAAAATTTTTATCTCCAGGTACCATATTTCCCATACCGGATTCATGCATATCTGCTTTTACAAATATGTTTTCTTTTATGTAATCTCCTAAAGGTTTTTTCGATATATGTTCTATTATATAAGCAAGCACCATATAATTATAATCTGTATATCTCCAACCTGTTCCTGCAGGAAATTCTAAATTTTGACGTCCAATCCAATTAATTAATTGTAAGCGGGAAGCCGCATTAATATTGCCTTTTGCGTGTTCAGGTAAACCAGAGGTATGCGTTAATAAATGATATAGCGTAATATTTTTATTCTCCGGAAATGAAGGAATATATTTATTTACATTATCTTGAATATTCAATTTCCCTTGTTCTTGCAGCTGTAAAATAGATGTGGCAACGACTGTTTTCGTAATAGAACCGATACGATATTTTGTTTGAGGCGTATTTTCTATTTTATTTTGAACATCAGCATACCCATATCCTTTATTCAATATAACATGCTCTTTATCTGTTACCAAAACTGTTCCATTGAATTGCTTTCCGACTAAATATTGATCTAATTTTTGAGATATGCTAGCATAATCAATTTGTTGCTCTTCTTTTTCTTCTATATTCCCTTGTACTTCCGATTCAATAGTAGGATTCACTTTAGTTGTTAATACAGTGTTTTCCTTTATATTGGGGCTAACAAGAAAATAGTATACTCCGCCGCCAACTATAGCAGACAGTGAAGCCACCACCATTACTTTTTTTATCATATTGATCCTCCATAATTCCTTCGCTAAAAATTGTCCCCCTATTCTATTATCAAACAATAAAAAAAAATCGCAACAATTTGTTGCGAAAAATCACATTTTTTCTTTTCTATACACACATACTTGATTCTTTCCATTTTTTTTCGCTTCATATAATGCAATATCCGCTCGTTGCATTAATTCTTCTCTTGTAGTTCCTTGTTCATATAACGCAACCCCAAAGCTAGCTGTTAACTTCGAAATTCCAGTGAATTGCTTTGTTTCAATGAAGAATCGTAATGATTCCGCAACTTGAAATGCTTCCTTTTCTACTGTATTTGTCACTAATATAATGAATTCTTCCCCTCCCCATCTTGCAAATACATGTTGCTGCTCCACTTTAGATTTCATAAGCTCTGCAAGTTGTATTAATGCCAAATCGCCAAAATCATGACCATATGTGTCATTAACTGTTTTAAAATTATCTATATCAAATAAAATAATTGCTATTTTCTCATCATTACGTATTACCTTTTCCCATTCTACCTCTAGTATTTGTTGAAACTTTAAACGATTATAAATCTCTGTCAATGAATCTATCATAGCAAGTCTTTCTTGTTCTTGATAGATTTCATCTAATTCTGTAATTTCCGTGCACTTTACAATAAATCTTGATAAATCTTCTGGCAATGGTGTCGCACGTAATAGAAAAGTAGATACTGCCCCTTCATAATTTGACATCTTAATTCTTCTACCGCTTGATAAAGTATCGTCTAGCCATGTTATATCATGCGTCGTCGAGTAGTATCCATTTTCTCTAATAAAATGTTCAGCAAATACTAAATGTTGCTCGCGATAGGCAAACAAATTTTCATATCCGAAAAACGTTAAAAAATTTGTATTACAATCAACAATTTCATCATCTTCTACTATAAATAATAAATCATTTTGAAAATCAAACATCGTTTGAAGCAGTTCCTGTTGTAAACTAACTTGCCTTACTAAAGAAAGTTGATACAAACTCTTATTCACTTCTTCTAACACTGCTTGCGGAGTTACAGGGGCTATTACAATATTACGTATTCCTAATGCAAGTACATCTGTAAATTCCTTTGTTATTTGTTGATCCCAAATGACAATGAATGTACTTTGCGAGGTATACATATTCTTTATATATTTTATTTGAGAATAATCTGTTACATACATAATTATAATGTGCGGTTTCGTTCTTTGAAATAATAGTTCGCCCTCTTCAAAACTATTTGCTATAAACATACATTTTGGATGGATATTTTCTATCGTTTGTTGATGTTTACATCCATTTTCTATATAAAGGACATTTAACTGCAGATCTTGTAACACATTTTGGAAAACCGTATTCTCTAATAAAAAATGTAGTATGTTCATCACTAGTCTTCACTCACTTCATATATCTTGTTCTACTGAATTCCTCACAAACATTTCTAAAAGACTGTTCTCCAATAAACTTTAATTTGTGAGAAATACATATTAACAAGCTAATTGAGAATGTTATCTTCCCTTTTCACTCTATAAATTCCTTTTTTAGTGTATGATTATAGGAATTATATCGTTTGTATGAATGCCCTAGCTTATTTCTTAAAACTTGACAATTAAAATAAAGATATTATATTCTTAAATTCGATAACTTACAAAATGTAAGTAATATACATTGCGTTTTCCCGATAATTTTATATACAATTTGGAGGATATATTATGACAAACGACAACTTTTTTAACGTTCTATATGAACGCACATCTACACGTGCATTCAACCCAAATAAAGAAATCTCATCTACAGAATTACATGAGATTTTAAAAGCAGCAGCACAAGCACCTTCCGCTTGGAACTTACAACACTGGAAATTCCTTGTTTTTCAAGGTGAAGATGTACAAAAACGATTACACCCAATAGCTTATAACCAACAACAAATTCTTGATGCTTCTGCAGTAGTCGCTATTTTAGGTGATTTAGAAGCTTATAAAAATGTTGAGCCAGTATATGGTCCAATTGTAGAACAAGGATTTATGAAAGAAGAAGCAAAAGAACGCTTAGCTAAAAATATTGAATCTGCATATGCTCGTGAACAATTCCCAAGAGATGCTGCCTTTTCAAATGCATCTTTAGCAGCAATGCAACTTATGCTTGCAGCTAAAGCAACTGGTTGGGATACTTGTGCTATTGGTGGCTTCAATCCACAAGCACTGACAGACGAATTTAACGTTTCATCTCGTTACGTTCCAATTATGCTTATTACAATTGGGGAATCAACTTTAAAAGGCCACCCTGCACCTCGCATGAGCGTAGAGCAAGTAAGCGAGTGGGCAAAATAATAAAAAACGAAGGCAACTACATTGCCTTCGTTTTTTATTCCCTGTCATAATTTTGTAATATTACTACAAATCATTCGACATTTATACTTATGGAAAAGTATATTCTATTCCCTTCTCATAAATAAACGTGACGTTTCGTGTCGAATTTTGTTAAGCTGTTGAAATATACCCGTGTATTTTTGTTACAATTGTGATACAATGATAACAAATAGATAACAAGAGAGGGATTTTCATTGAGTTCATACGGAAGCTTTATCGCACTTTTATGTTACATAGTAACTGTACTGCTTCTATATTTTATTGGTGATGCCGCAAACATCTCCATTTTACAATTTCCAAAAGAAGAAGCATTCCAATTAGAATCAGAAAAACATACTGCACGATCCATTGTACCACTACTCCTAGCTCTTCCTGTATATATCATCGTTTTATATAAAAGTAAAAAAGTGTAAAGGCTACCCATTTCATTTATTTCGGTGGTTTTTACATTTTTTTGTTATATTCCACCTATTTTAAACATCATTCCATACTAAACACCCAGCTAGTCATTTAAAATGAGAAAATCCCCTAGAAAAAATTCCACTCTCTGTCCAGTCACTAACTACCGAACTTACATAGATTATAAGTGTGAAGGGGGTGATGAGGATTATGTTTGGATCATTTGGATGCTGTGATAACTTTAGAGAATGTCATCATCATGAAAGAGAGCGCGACCATCGCGAGAAAGAGAGAGAGAGAGAGGTTAGACCACAACAACCAGCTGTATGTAACGTACTTGCTAGCATTTCAGTTGGAACAGAACTTTCTCTTTTAAGCATTAGAGGTAATGGTACTTTCAACAATGTAATTTTTGAAGGTTTCGCTAACGGTGTTGCTCTTTTCTCTGCTTTAGCTCGTAATGACAAAGACAACAAAGATAACAATAAAGACGATAAGAACAATCAAAATCGAAATACTTTTACTGGTATTTTACGTGTATGCCCAACTGATATCGTTGCAATCGCTATCTAATTCTGTCTCTTATCCTCGATAGTAAGCAAATAAGATTTACTTTTCTCATAGAAAAAACCTGAGACCGATTTCAAATCGACTCAGGTTTTTTTATTAATTATATGCTTTTAACTAGTTCAACAACTTCTTCAGCAGTTGACATCATTAATGCTTTTTCTGCTAATGTTTCCATTTCTGCTTTTGACAACTTGCTTAGCTGTGTTCTTGCAGGAAGAATAGATGTTGCACTCATACTGAACTCATCTAAACCTAATCCTAATAGTAATGGGATAGCAAGTGAATCGCCCGCCATCTCACCACACATACCAGCCCATTTTCCTTCTTTATGAGCAGCATCGATAACCATTTTTACAAGACGTAAAATAGATGGGTTATATGGTTGGTATAAGTATGATACTTGTTCGTTCATACGGTCTGCAGCCATTGTGTATTGGATTAAATCATTTGTTCCGATAGAGAAGAAGTCAACTTCTTTCGCAAATTGATCTGCTAATACTGCTGAAGCTGGGATTTCAACCATCATACCAACTTCAATAGAATCAGAAACAGTTGTACCCGCTTCTACAAGTTTCGCTTTCTCTTCTAATAAAATTGCTTTCGCTTGACGGAACTCATCAAGAGTTGCAATCATTGGGAACATAATTTTTAAGTTACCGTATACGCTAGCACGAAGTAATGCACGAAGTTGTGTACGGAACACATCTTGCTCATCAAGACATAAGCGAATTGCACGGTATCCTAAGAATGGGTTCATTTCTTTTGGTAAATGTAAGTATGGAAGCTCTTTATCTCCACCGATGTCAAGTGTACGAACAACGACTGGTTGACCTTCTTTTACACCTTCAAGAACTGCTTTATACGCTTCGAACTGCTCTTCTTCTGTTGGAAGATTGTCACGACCCATGTATAAGAATTCTGTACGGTATAAACCAACGCCTTCTCCGCCATTATCGATAATACCTTGTACATCATTTGGTGTTCCGATATTTGCAACAAGCTCAACGTGATGTCCGTCACTTGTTACAGTAGCTTGGTCTTTTAATTTAGCCCATTCAGCTTTTTGCTCTTCAAATTTCGCTTTCTTTTCTTCAAACGAACGAAGAGTTTCTTCTGATGGGTTTACAATTACTTCTCCATCTAAACCGTCAATGATAACGATATCGCCGTTTTGGATTTTCTCCATAACAACTTTCGTACCAACAACAGCTGGAATTTCCATAGAACGAGCCATAATTGCAGAGTGAGATGTACGTCCACCGATATCAGTAGTGAAACCTTTTGCATACTTACGGTTTAATTGAGCTGTATCAGATGGTGTTAAATCTTCAGCAATGATGATTACCTCTTCAGAAATTGTACCAGGGTTTGAGAAGTTAATTCCTAGTAAATGTGCAAGAACGCGTTTTGTTACGTCACGAATGTCCGCAGCACGTTCTTTCATATATTCGTTATCCATGTTTTCAAACATAGAAATAAACATTGATGCAACTTCATCCATTGCAAATTCAGCATTTACTTTTTCGCTATTTACTTTATCTTTTACTGGGTTTACTAGTTCTGGATCATTTAACACTAATAAATGTGCTTCAAAGATCGCAGCTTTGTCAGCACCTAGCTCAGCAAATGCGTGGTCCTTAATAGCTTCTAATTCAGTTTTTGCTTTCTCAAGCGCAGCGTCTAAGCGTGCAATTTCTGCAGCTTCGTTTGTAATTGATTTCTTTTCGATGTTAAATTCAGGATTTTCAAGTCTGAAAGCCTTTGCAATAGCAATCCCACTTGATGCAGCGATCCCTTGAATGTTAAGAGTCATTATTCTCCTAATCCTTCGTTTTTCATAGTTTCTTCGATAGCTGCTAGTGCTTGAGCTGCATCATCACCATTTGCAGTGATTTTAATTTCTGCGTTTTGTTGAATGCCTAAAGACATAACGCCCATGATTGATTTTAAGTTAACGTTCTTTCCGTTATACTCTAAGTTAATATCAGAACCGAATTTGCTTGCAGTGTTTACAAGTAGAGTTGCTGGACGAGCATGAATTCCTGAGTCGCTAGTTACTTTAAAGATTTTTTCCATGATAATTTATCTCCTTTAAATTACAGTATTTTTTAGTTGTATAGACGTGAGTACTACATCATCTATTGTATATAATAGGCGATGTTCGGTCAACCACATCGCCTATTATAATTATAAACATTTTGCGTCAAATTCCTACTGAATGTCAATAATAGCGGTTTCGCCCTTCTTAACATTTCCATCTTTTTTCAATTCGACTTGTTGCCCTTGTTGTAAGTTTGTAAAGACAATTGGTGTAATGATAGATGGTGCATTTTCTTTTACAAATGCAAGATCTACTTTTAATAATGGTTGGCCTTGTTTCACCTTGTCGCCTTGTGCTACAAGCGCTTCAAAACCTTCACCATTTAATTTTACAGTATCAATACCGAAGTGAATTAAAATTTCTTTTCCGCCTTCAGATTGAATACCAATCGCATGTTTTGTAGGGAATACATTGACAATCTCACCGTTCACTGGAGAAACTACTGTTCCTTCAGTTGGCTCAATTGCAAATCCGTCTCCCATCATTTTTCCTGAGAATACTTGGTCAGGTACTTCTGTAATTGGTAAGATTTTTCCTTCGATTGGTGATACAATTGTTTCATTTTCATCAACTTTTTGAGGAGTTTCTTCCACTTTTACAGGATCTTCTTTTTCAACATGAGGTGTACGACCTGACATAATATCATGAATTTGTGATTTTAATGTGTCAGATTTCGGTCCGAAAATAGCTTGAATGTTATTTCCAACTTCAAGTACACCAGCTGCTCCAAGTTCTTTTAAGCGGTCTTTGTTTACATTCTTTTGTTCGTTAACTTGAACACGTAAACGAGTAATACAAGCATCTAAAGAAGCAATGTTTTCTTTACCACCAAGTGCTACTAATACTTCACGAGGGAGTTCGCCTGCTTCTGCTTTTCCTGCGCCGTCATTTGCATTTGCCACTTCACGACCAGGTGTTTTTAGATTCCATTTACGAATTGCAAAGCGGAATCCGAAGTAGTAAATAACTGCTAGTACAAGACCAACAATAATTACCCACCACCATGCTGTACGGCCTGGTAGTACACCGAATAATAGGAAGTCAATTAAACCACCAGAGAATGTCATACCAATTTTAACACCTAAAATTTGCATTGTCATAAATGATAGACCAGCAAATACAGCGTGAATTCCGAATAATACTGGCGCTACGAATAAGAATGAAAATTCAAGTGGCTCTGTAATACCTGTTAAGAAAGATGTTAATGCTGCAGAACCTAAAATACCTGCTGCTAATTTTTTATTTTCTGGACGTGCTTCATGGTACATTGCTAAAGCTGCTGCTGGAAGACCGAACATCATGAACGGATACTTACCAGTTGTAAATGTCCCTGCTGTTAATTCTACACCGTCTTTTAACTGTGCCATAAAGATTTTTTGGTCACCACGGATTAATTCGCCAGCTGCATTTGTATACTGACCGAATTCGAACCAGAACGGTGAATAGAAAATGTGATGTAATCCAAATGGAATTAATGAACGTTCAATTAAACCGAATATAAATGCTGCGATTGTTCTATTTGCATCAATCATTTGATGTGAGAACGTGTTTAAGCCACCTTGAATGTATGGCCAAACGAAGCACATGATAATACCTACTATTAAAGAGAATGTTGCAGTTGCGATCGGTACGAAACGCTTACCTGCAAAGAAACCTAAGTATGATGGTAATTCAATGTTGAAGTATTTATTATAGCAATATGCCGCTACTATACCGACGATAATACCACCAAATACCCCTGTTTGTAGCGTTGGAATACCTAATACGTTTGCATACGCTGGATCTGCAAATCCAATTTTTACTGGGTCTGCTCCAGAACTTGTTACTTTCACTAGCTTATCTACTTCTAAGAACACACTCATCGTTTTGTTCATAATTAAGTAGCCGACGAATGCTGCTAAACCAGCTACTCCGTCTCCACCAGCTAAACCAATTGCTACCCCAACTGCGAATAATAATGCAAGGTTAGCGAAAATAATATCACCAGATTGTTCCATAATTTTTGCAACCATTACGAACCAATCTGCTTTTAAAGCAGGAATAACATTTGTTAACTGTGGATTTTGAAATGCATTACCAAATCCAAGTAAAATACCTGCCGCCGGTAAAATCGCTACTGGAAGCATTAACGCTTTTCCGACTTTTTGAAGAACACCAAAGATCTTCTTAAACATGGAAACCCTTCCTCTCTTATCTATATTGATACCTTCCGACAAACGCCAAAAAGACATGAGGAAAAAAAGATAGAACGATAGCTATACAAAGGGTAGTATATCCCTTTCTCTAGCTTACATTCCTTACTTTTCTCCACTCATGCCTGATCGAATCAGTAACACGTGTCAAAAATAGGTTTACGTATAAGTTCACTATAATTAAGGCAAACGTTTTCGTTACTCACCTTAATGTGTTTGTCGAAATTTGTATAACTTTGCAATAGTTATTATACATAACTATTGTAAGCGATTCAATCATTTTTTTTAACGTTTTCATTTTAGACAAAAATATATGGCTTTTTACACATGCTCTGCCTTTACTAAGCGTTGCAAGTGCATCGTTAAATAAATACTTTCAGCTTCATATACAGGTAGTTGCAACTCTTTTTGCATGACCTTAACTAGCTTCCAAGCCAAGTTATAGCAAGCTGGATACTCCGCCTTTAATAAATCAGCAAAACTTTGCGATTCCTCTACTTTTTCTCCTTTTTTCACCCTCTCAATAGCATATTGAAGATGACGAATAAGACGTAAATAATGAATGCTCTCTTGATCTAATGTAATTTGTAAGTTTGTCTCAATTAAAGATACAAGTTGTGCAATGAGACGGGAGTTTTGATTAACTGAAGATAAATCAGAATTTGTAAGCGAACTGTAAATGTGAAGTGCAATAAAACCAATTTCTCCTTCTGGCAATGTAATTTGCAAACGAGAATTTAAAAGTTCTACAACACCTTCCGCAATTTCATATTCCTTTGGATAGAGCATTTTTGTTTCAACTAAAAAAGGGTTATCAATTGTAAGTCCTTGTTTTAACCTTTTAATCGCAAATGAAATATGATCTGTTAACGCAATATGAATATGTTCATTTAGTGGCGATTTCGCTTTCCCTTGAATGTACAGCATAATATCGTTCATCAATTCAATTAATTTTTCACTAATATGCGGCACTAATAATTTGTATTGTTCACGATCACGTTCATTTTTTAAGACAAACATCTTTTCGATTTGTTCTTGCTCCAATACATCTTTCGCTTTTTTCCCAAATCCAATTCCTTTACCAATCACTACTACTTCCTCGTGTTCCGGATGGCTAGCAATGATGACATTATTATTTAAAACTTTTTTAATTTCTAGATAATTACTCATATAACACCACCCTCGTACTTAAATAGCCTACTTTTATGTTACAGAATATTCTTCTTTGTCGTCAATGTAAAACATCTGCCATTTAATAAAAATTCATTTTTTAGACATGTTTATATATGATGCGTATAATGTAAGAGCAACTGTACATAGAAAGGAGATAACAGCATGATTAAAATGTTTGTAAGTGATATCGATGGTACAATGATGCAACACGGAGGTCTTATTGACGAACAAGATGTTGCGGCACTGCGCAGCCTTGCCGAGCAAAATGTTATTCTTTGCTTCGCTTCCGGAAGACTTGATAATGAAATTGCAGACTTAATGAAAGCTGTAAATACAAATTTTCATCGCATTAGTGTAAATGGTGTTTTTGTATATACACATGAAAATAAACAACTATTATCTGCAACTTTTGATTCCAGCATACTTCCCGATTTGTTAGCTATGACGAATGAAGATCCTTATTTCCGTTATGTAAGTGATGAGCATAATTATTACATTGAAGAGAAAACACCTTTCATTCAAGAACTTGAACAACAAGTAACTATGACTTCTGTTGAAGAACCAAACTTACTACAGAAGATTGATGATACAATTTTCCCAAATAAAATTTCTGTCGGTGGAACAAAGGAGAGCTTACAACTCCTTCAGAAAAAAATTGATGAAAAATTCCACGGGAAAGTTAGTACTTTCATCTCAGCAGAACAATGTTTAGATGTAATGCCACCGAATGTTAGTAAAGGCTCTGCCATTTCTGTTTTATTAAATGAGTTTCAAATAAAACCTGAGGAAATTGCTTGTATAGGGGATTCTTATAATGACATTCCTATGTTTTCTTTAACTCCTCACAGTTTTGCTATGTCGCAAGCAGATGATGCAGTAAAAAAACACGCTCACTATGTAGTAAATCACGTCAAAGATGCTGTTAACCACGTAATTGCTCATAATAAAAATACGACTCATTCCTTATAAGGATGAGTCGTATTTTTATTTCTTTACATGTTAACCATTTTCAATTCCACTGTACTTCACAAACTGAAATATACTATTTGTTACGTGCGATATTCGTAATAAATTTATAACGATCTCCACGATAAATACATTTCACGTACTCTAGCGGTATCTCACCTTCTGAATATGACCATTGACGCATTACAAGTACAGGCGCCTTTTTAGGAATATGCAGATGTTCAGCTTCATTTTCCGTCGCAACGGAAGCTTCAATTGACTGAGTAGCGCTAACAAGTTTAAAGCCCAGTTTTTTCTCTAAATGTTCATATAAAGATTGTTGCAATATCTCTTCGTTAATATCTTTTACAAGAGCTGGCGACAAATATGTCGTCTCAAAAGCAATCGGTTCATCATCAGCTAAGCGAATACGCCTCACTTCATAAACCGATTCCCCCTCCTGTATTCTCAACCGGTCTGCTATTTTAGCAGTAGCTGGAACTAGGCGGAAACTAAGTAATTGACTACTTGGGTTCATCCCACGAGAAATCATGTCTTCTGTGAATCCCGTCATTCCTTGCAATTTTTGTTCCACTTTCGGAAGTTGGACAAATGTTCCAATTCCACGCTTCCGATATAAATAGCCTTGTTCCACTAAATTATTAATCGCCTGTCTGATTGTCATTCGACTCACTTCGAACTTATCACAAAGTTCATTCTCAGATGGGATTTTATCTCCCGGCTTCCATTCGCCGTCCTCAATTAGCTGTTTCACCCACTCTTGAATCTGATAATAGATCGGAAATGGTGAATACTTGTCGATGTTCATCAGCAATCGCCTCACTGCATAAAGATAGAGCTTCTTGATCAGCGATTACGGTTACATTCGGATGACGTTGTAAAACTGTAGCCGGACACTCTTCACTATATTCACCTTGCAATAATTCTTTAACAGCTTCTGCCTTTTTAGAACCCATAGCAACAAGTAGAACTTGTTTCGCTTTCATAATGCTTCCAATTCCCATTGTAATCGCATGAGTTGGCACATCTTCTTCTTTTTCGAAGAATCGAAGGTTTGCTTGGCGTGTAGATTCTGTTAATTCAACAATGTTTGTTGGAGAATTAAACGGTGTTCCTGGCTCATTAAATCCGATGTGACCGTTTTCACCGATTCCAAGAATCTGTAGGTCAACTGGGTTAGCAGCTAGAATGCTCTCGTAACGTTTGCACTCTTCCTCTAAATCACTTGCCATCCCGTTTGGTACATAAGTTTGTTTAAATGGAAGATGATCAAACAACTGTTCTTGCATGAAATAGTGATAGCTGTTTTTATCTTCATGTGGTAAATTTACGTACTCATCTAAGTTTACAGTGGTTACACGGCTTGTATCAAGTTTATTTTTTCGCATTTCTGCATAAATACCTAATGGAGAGCTTCCTGTAGCCATTCCTAATGTTGGATTTTCTTTTGTTTTTACAACTTCTTCAATTAATTTATAACCTGCTTCTGCTAATTCTTCTGGAGTTTTTACAACAAGAATATTCATTTAATTACTTCCCTTCCTTCATATGAATTCCTAAACGAACCGTATCATATACATGTAAATCTTCATTCATCACAACAAAGTCTGCATCTTTTCCTACCGCTAATGCACCTTTATTATTTAATCCAAACTCTTCTGCTTGGTTAACTGATGTCATAAGTACTGCATCTTCGATTGAACAACCTGTAAATTCAATTACATTTCGGAAAGCTTGATCCATTTTTAGAATACTACCAGCTAACGTTCCATCTTCTAATCGAGCACTACCATCTTTTACATGTACTGGCTGTCCGCCAAGCTCATATAATCCATCTTCAAGACCTTTTGCACGCATTGCGTCAGTAATAACACTTACTTTTTTCGGTCCTTTTAACTTATATGCTAATTTCACCATGTCAGGGTGAATATGAATACCATCTGTAATTACTTCAACCATTACATCTGGATTTAATAACACATGACCCACAACTCCTGGTTCACGGTGATGTAATCCACGCATTTGATTGTATAAATGTGTCGCATGTGTAATCTTTCTATTTTTTAGTTGCGCATCAATTGCATCTGTATGTCCCATTGTGCCAACTACACCAGTTTCAGCAAGATATTGTTCAAACTCTAATGCTCCCTCTTCTTCTGGTGCATATGTTACTAATTTAATTAAGTTCCCACTTGCTTCTTGCCATTGTTTAAATTGCTCAATATTTGCAGGAACGATATGTTCAAGTGGCTGTGCACCTGCACGTTTCTTTGAAACATAAGGTCCTTCTAAATGAATATATTCGAAATGCGCTCCTTTTTCTTTTGCTTCTTTCGCAGCAGTTAACGCTGCTTCAATTGCCTCTGGAGCTTGTGTCATTGTTGTTGGGAAGTAAGTTGTAACCCCTTCTTTTAACATTTCTTTACCTAGAGTTACTAACCCATCGCTATTTGCATCCATCGCATCAATATCGTATCCACCATGAATATGAACATCGATCATACCTGGAATTATAATCTTCCCTGTAGCATCAAAAACAGTTTCATTTTCTTGTGGTACATATTGAGCCATCAAACCAATTTCTTTAATGGTTTCTGCGTAACGAATAAATCCGTTTTCCACTATTTCTTGACCTGTGTAAATTTTGGCATTGATGACAATTTGCGTTTTCATTTTCATCGATCCTTTCCCATGAATTACCTACTTGTTATTATTACCTTATTCGCCTAGTTCCATCTTAATATATGCACGAGTAGTTGTCTATACATTCTAATGAAATTTCCTTTTTATTCAACAGAAAAGGAAATTTCTTACGTCTCTTATAATTATAATATATATTATTCATTTTTCCAAAAAGGGACAGTATCGCCCCCTAATATAGAAATCACTTCAACAATGGCATTAATCCGCTAGATTCTAACATAATATGTTCACCATCTGTTTCCATTTCTACTGTACGTTTATTCGTTCTATATACCATTATACCGTGCCTTTTTAAGCGTTTCACTACACTTTGGTGAGGATGTCCATACGGATTATTACTCCCGTACGATAGAATAGCAAACTGCGGTTCCACTTTTTTTATAAACGTTTCACTTGTTGAAGTATATGAGCCATGATGCCCCACTTTTAACACATCTGCATGGACATCAAATTGTTTTAATATTTCATGTTCTGTCCGTACATCCGCGTCACCCATTAATAAAAAATCCGCTTTTCCATATCGCACCTTTAAAACAATTGAGGATTCATTATTTTCATCTTTTGATTTCCCGTTGTTTAATACTTGTATAGAAACATGTGGATCCAGCGGTATATATTGTCCTTCCTTTACTGAAACGAAAGGTATCCCTCTTTTTTTTATATTATTCCGATACGTATGATAAGTAAGAGAACTATATGTTTTTCCGCTATCTAGTATAAGCGATACCGGCATTTGCTCTACAATTGGAATTAACCCCCCTATATGATCCATATCGGGATGCGTACTGACAATTACATCTAAATGATTAATCCCTTTCTCAATTAATTTCTGAATAATAACCTCTCCTGCTTCATAAGGTCCTCCATCAATTAACATTGTTTGTCCATTTGGCATTATAATAAGTGTTGCGTCACCTTGCCCCACTTTTAAAAAGCTCACTTTCATTTTACTAAGATGTTGCCGATGCATATGTAAAGGAGACGTAGTATGAATGGACATCATATACCTTTTAGCTGATGCGCTATTTAAAGAAAAACATAATAAAACAGAAACTAATAATAAAATAATCCGCATACCTCTCATAACTCGTCTCCTTTTTTCATTTAGTATGGCACTGTAAATAATTGATATACAAAAAAAGCTTAGCAAAATGCTAAGCTTTTATTTCGATATCTCTTGTAAGGAACCGAAGAATAAATCTGCTTCATTCATTTGTTCATTCTCTTCAGAAAGCGGTGGTAAATCATCTAATGTTTTCAATCCAAATGTGTCTAAAAATTCTTTTGTTGTTCCGTATAAAATAGGACGCCCTGGTCCTTCTGCTCTTCCCATTTCTTTTATAAGTAAATGTGAAACCAACGTTTGTAACGCCTTATCAGTTTTAACTCCTCTAATCTCTTCCATTTCAGTCCTTGTGATTGGTTGGCGATATGCAACAATCGCTAACGTTTCGAGGGCAGCTTGTGAGAGTGAAGCAGCTGTTGGTGTATCTATTAATTTTTGATAATATGAAGCATGTTCTTTCTTTGTAGCAAAACGATATACTTTTGCATACTGTACAATTTGCAAACCACGGTTTGCACCTTCACATTCTTGTTGCATTTCTTCTAAAATATTAATTGCTTCATTCATTTCAATTTCAAGAACTTTCGCTATTTGTTCTGGATAAATCCCTTCATCACCAGAAACAAATAAAAGGCCTTCAATAATTGACTTTTGTTCTTTCCTATCCATTTCACGAGCTCCTTCCTTCTATTTTCTCATAAAAATACACATCAAAAAACCGAATCACAATTAATGCGTTCGGTTCAATATTTTTTCTCTTGTTCCAAACGATACATTAAAACATAGCATGAGATAAAATGTTGCTATCCCATTTTCACATACTGGCTCTATGCAGATTTATTAGAGCTTGATACGAAAATTTCATCAAAATTATGTTCTTGCTCAATTATGATTTGTTGTTTTTTCATAAGTTCCAGAACTGCTAAAAATGTTACAACCATTATTTCACGTTCATCATCAACAAACAAATCATAAAAACTTTGGCGACCACCCTTTATTTTTAACTGTTTTAAAATATCAGTCATTCGCTGTTCAATTGGTATTTCTTGACGAGTAATACGTGTTGTTACAGGTTTTTTTGCCTTTTTACGGCGCATTAATTTTTGAAATGCTGCTAGCATATCATATAACGTAACATCAAGAGGTAAGCTTGTCTCCTCTTCTTGTTGCAACGATGTAAAGTCAATTGGTGGACGTGTATATAGCTGTGCTCTTTCTTGTTCTCTTTCTTTTAACTCAGTAGCAACTTGCTTATATTTCTTATATTCAATTAACCTCTCCATCAATTCTTGACGAGGATCATCTATAAAATCATCACCGTTATCAAGTACATCTTCTTCATGTTTCGGCAACAACATCTTACTTTTAATTTGTAATAACGTTGCAGCCATTACTAAATACTCACTTGCAACATCTAATTGAAGTTCTTTCATCGTATGCACATAAGATAAATATTGCTCTGTAATATCTGCTACAGGAATATTATATATATCAATTTCATAACGATGTATTAAATGTAACAATAGATCTAACGGCCCTTCAAAAGCCTCTACTTTAAAATTATATTGCACAAAGCATCCCACCACATTTTTTCTATAACAACATAAGTATAGAGCATACTCATGTTCTATCCAACCTTTTTA
Source organism: Bacillus sp. LH1 (assembly GCF_057924895.1). Taxonomy (NCBI): domain Bacteria; kingdom Bacillati; phylum Bacillota; class Bacilli; order Caryophanales; family Bacillaceae; genus Bacillus; species Bacillus sp. LH1. Next base: position 3,971,327 of record NZ_CM175007.1, read on the forward strand.
AGAAATTTAATTAAAAATAGACCGATGCCTATGTCATCATGCCCACCACTTCATATGATAACAGTGTAGTAAGAACAATGTAGGAGGTCAAAAAACTATGGGTCACGTTGATTGTGGTTTTAGCGGTGGGTTCGCATTACTTGTTGTACTGTTTATTTTACTAATTATTGTAGGAGCAGCTTGCTTCTGCTAATATGAACAATAACGGCTAGGGGGAAACCTCCTAGTCGTTTATTGTTCATATTTCTATGATACACTTATATGTATAACCGTTAGATAGGAGCGAGAAAACATGTATCCTACCGAATACATACAATTTTTAATTCATTTCCATGGAGATTATGACTATTTTGAATGCCACGAAATACTAGAAGAGTATTGGAAGACAAAACCAAGAGGTAATCGTGATCATTACTTAGTTGGTCTCATTCAAATTGCAGTTTCTTTATACCACCAAAGACGTGCTAATTGGAATGGTTCTACAAAAATGATGAAAAGCGCAATTACAATTTTAGAAAAAAGCGGTGTGCCTTTACAACGTTTAGGAATTAATCAAGTACAACTTCTTTCCTTGCTCAATGAAAGATTGCAATCTATCCATAAAAAAGAACGTTTTGTACCTTTATTTTTACCCTTATCAGATTCATCGTTAGAGAAGCAGTGCATAGAGTTATGTCAAAAACAAAACCTCTCTTGGAAAGACTTGAATGCTATCCCAGGTGAATATATTATAAACAAGCACACTTTGCGTGATCGCACAGAGGTCATTACTGAACGAAACGAACAATTACAAAAAAGAAAGCAGAGATAATAAACTACTTATCTCTGCTTTCACGAATGTATATTTTGTTCTAGCCCTTTACATTTTTCGCAAAAACTTGCTGTTTGCTCATTTCCGCAAATTGTAAACTCAAGAAATTTACTCTTTAACTCTTGAACCATCTTCGTCCCAATCCCCACATGACGATGAGACGGGTTCACACTCAAATGCTGAATTTCTAATACTTGATTCTCTTTTTTTACAATCCCCATTATTCCAACAAAATCTTCATTTTCTTTCCACAAATACAATTGCCAATCATCTTTTGCTTCATATTCTTTCATTGTCAATTGTAATGTTTTCACATCTTTTTCAGTTGGCATAAACGAAAGAAGCCCCATTGCAATTTTTTCATAACTTTTTTTAAAACGAATTAACATAACCCTTATCCCTTCTTACAAAAGTTACAAACTAGTAATCCCCTCAATCACTCTTTTCATATCACATTCATTTTACAATATTTTCAACAGAGTGAGAAGAGTCTAAAACAACTTGATAATCATACAAAGCGAAAAGAAGAAAGTCAAATCTATGTTTCAGCACTATTCCTTTAATAAATAGAGTTAAAAAAAGAAAATTTTATATGGAATGGAAAGAAACATATCATTCAACAGCACTTCATTTATAGTTACTCTAAAGCAGCACAATTCTAGCAAAATTAATATAACAAAAAATATTTATTGAAACATATAATGTAATGTATTCTATGTAATTGGTTAAAGGTTTGTTCTCACAAACAATATATTTTAGCAACAATACTACTTGTATGATGAGCTGTAGAAGTAGTACTCAATCTCATTAAAAATAAAAAAGAGAGCAAAAGCTCTCTTTTTCCTTACCTTATTCTTCCCAAACTTTAACTTCTTTCATTACATCGCCTTGACGCATTTTTAATACTGTTTCAATACCGCTTGTTGCTTTACCGAATACAGTATGAACACCATCTAAATGCGGCTGTGGCTCATGAACGATAAAGAATTGGCTACCGCCTGTGTTACGGCCAGCGTGAGCCATAGAAAGTGATCCTACAAGGTGTCTATGAGGGTTTCCATCAGTTTCACATGGAATAGAGTAACCTGGGCCACCTGCACCTGTACCTGTTGGGTCTCCACCTTGGCTTACGAAGCCAGGAATAACACGGTGGAATGTAACACCGTCATAAAATCCTTGCTCTGCTAATTTTTTAAAGTTTTCTACTGTTTTCGGTGCTTCTTCTGGGAAAAATTCCAAGTCGATTTTTTCACCGTTTTCCATTAATATGTATCCTAAAGTTTTCATACGTATATGTCTCCTTTCAACTATCTCAGCACTATATTACCACATTCATGACTAGAAACAAAAAGAATCCGACAATCTAGATACTTCTTTTTTGAAATGTGGAAAAAGCTAGGTGACAAATAAGAAATATATACTATAATAACTTTGTTGCCCGAAAATTTTAGAAAGAGAAAGGGAGCGATTTTTCGTGAAAACGAAATTATTAGCTCTGCTATTAGCTGTAACGGTATTTATGATGCCAACAGCTTCATTTGCAGACATCATTGAGGGAGAATCAATTGTTACATTAGGAGAGAACTTATCCGAACAACAAAAACAAGATCTGTTAAAAGAAATGAAAGCACCAAAAGATGCTACAATTATCACTGTATCTAATGCGGAAGAACATAAATTTCTAGAAGGCATTGTTCCAAAAGCACAAATTGGTACGAGAGCAATTTCTTCTTCTATGATTACATACACAAAACCAGGATCTGGTCTTATTGTACGATCAAAGAACATTAACTGGGTAACAGATGCAATGTACACTAACGCTTTGATTACAGCAGGTGTAAAAGATGCAGAAATTCAAATTACTGCACCTTTTAAAGTTTCAGGAACTGCAGCTTTAACTGGATTAATGAAAGCATACGAAACTGCGTCCAATAAACAAATTCCTGAAGAAGTTAAAAAAGTAGCGAATGAAGAAATGGTACAAACAGCCCAGCTTGGTGATAAAATTGGTGAAGAAAAAGCAGTTCAACTTGTTGCAAAAATTAAAGAAGAAATTGCAAAAGAACAGCCAAAAACAACAGAAGATTTACGTTCATTAATTAAAAAAATTGCTGATCAACTCGGCATTACATTGACAGATGAACAGTTAGATAACTTAGTATCGTTATTTGATAAAATGAAAAATCTTAATATCGATTGGAATCAAGTTGGTAGTCAATTAAACAAAGCAAAAGAACACGTTTCTGCCTTCTTAGGTTCTGAAGAAGGACAAAGTTTTCTAGATAAAGTGAAAGATTTCTTCTCAAGTATCATTGATTTTGTTAAATCTTTATTCAAGTAAAAAAGAAGCCCGCCAGTGACGGGCTTCTTTTTTATACAAGTAACGGTAATTTCATAACAGCCTCTTCAACCGAACGCACTATATGATTTGCTTTCTCCTTTACATATGGATGGGCATGATGAAGAGTAAATGAATGCGGGGTTACTTCAAACATAGAAATATCATTGAAAGAATCTCCAATACAAGCAACTTCATTTGCTTCAATTTGCAAATGATCCATTAGTCGCTTTAGAGCACTCCCCTTACTCACGCCTCTTGGCATAATATCAACATAGCGTTTACCTGATATAAAAACTTCCGCTTCGCCTTGAAACGTATCTCGTAGCTCTTGATCTAACGTCACAATTTTCTCTTCTTCTCCAAAAATAAACAATTTTGCAGGGTGTACAGTCTTACCAAACTCTTCTTCTAACGCTTCAATTTCAGCGATATGCACGCCCATATACGCTTCAAAATTATGGTGATGTTCATTCTTCCTTTTTGTATATCGCTGCTCGTTTGCACAAACAATATCCGCTAGTCCTTTTTTATGTATATATCGATATATTTCCTGGGCAACCACATTTTCAAAACTCGATTCATGAAATAAATTTCCATCCGGAAGCAACATTGTCGCTCCATTTAAGCCAGTTGTGTAATATGGGAATGAAAACCTTTTTACAACTTCATCAATTCTGTGTGTAAAGCGGCCAGAGGCAAAACAAATATTTGTCCCTTTCTCAGCTAACCAACACAGCGCACGTTCATCTTCTTTTTGCATATGATTCACATCGTAAACGAGCGTGTCATCTAAATCACTTACAAATAATTTAATCATGTCCTCTTCCCCTTCCATACACAATATCTACTCTAAGTGTACACAAAAAATGTTTGATTTTTGTTAAAAAATAATAAATTTTTGCTAAAAAAAATAAACGGGTGTATAATCCCGTTTATTTTTGTCTTTTTACATTTTGAGGTCTTACAATACTTGGTCGTACTTTTAAACTAGACATCGTTGGACGGAGTAAAATTTTTGTTAATGCGCCCCAATCAAATGGTAAAAACGGCCATAAATAAGGTGTTTGTAAACTTTTTATAGACGTTAAAAATAAAATTAATATCGTCATACCAATTACAAATCCCATCTCATGGAAGAGGCCTGTTAAAATAATAACAAACAATTTCCCAACCTTATTCCCTAATCCTAATTCATAACTCGGTGTTGCATATGCACCAATCATCGAAACTGCTACATACAAAATTACTTCTGGCACAAACAAACCTACATCAATTGCAATTTGACCAATTAATATAGCGGAAATCAACCCTGCTGCAGACGATAACGGCGTTGGAGTATGAATGGCTGCCATCCTTAAAAACTCAAGTCCGACCTCTGCCATTAACACCTGTAATAAAATTGGTAAATGCGTCATCTTAGTCGGTCCAATAAAAGCAAGATTTGCTGGCAAAAGAGTTGGATCAAATACAAACACTAACCAAAATGGTAATAAAAATAACGAGAATATAACACCTAAAAAGCGCACCCAGCGTAAAAATGTACCGACAGCTGGATTTTGTCTAAACTCTTCCGCGTGCTGTAAATGATGAAAATATGTTGTCGGTGTAATCATAGCACTTGGCGATGTGTCAACAAGTACTAACACATGTCCTTCTAGTAGATGATTTGCTGCTACATCTGGCCTTTCTGTATATCGAATAAGTGGAAATGGGTTATAGCTTTGCTTTACAACAAATTCTTCTACTGTTTTATCCGCCATCGTAATTCCATCTACATCGATGTTATTTAATTCTTGTTTTATAATCTTTACTAAATCTGGATTTGCAACATCTTGAACGTATGTAATGCAAATATCCGTTTGTGATCTATCTCCTACTCGAACCATTTCATTTCGAAGACGTGGATCTCGAATTCTTCTACGGATTAATGCTGTATTTACAACGATATTTTCAACAAATCCATCCCTTGCACCGCGTACTACCTTTTCGGTATCTGGTTCTGTCGGCGTTCGCCCTGGATAACTACGAACATCGATTGCAAACGCTTCCGTTTCACCTTCCACAAATATCACGATGAGTCCTGATAATACTTGGAGCATTACCTCATCCATCGTTTTCACTTTACTTACTTGTTGATGGATTAAGCGATTCTCTAAAAGCTTCACTGTATCTTCTTCTACATCCCTTATCTCATTTGTATCCACCGCTTCTTCTAAAATAGGGATAATATAATTTGTATCACAAAGTCCGTTTACAAATAACACACCAATTTCTTTATTCAAAATTTGAAATTTACGAATGCCAACATCGTATGTAACGCCTAGCCCAACTGTCTGCTTTAAATAATTTTCATTGTCACTTATGAAAGTTGATATAGGGATATCCACTTTTTTAGGCTTCGTCATAAAAACCACTCCTTTCCAAAATTAATTGAATTGCTTTCTTCGTAATAGGTGATCCCCTCTCCCATTCATCATTTCCACACATCTTACCAATGTCACCGACTCCAACGATGACAGGAACATTCAAGTCATCTAAACAATAAATTGTATCTCCGCTAATTCTGCCAATTTCGCCATCTGGAAGTCCAAATTTATCAACACCGTATTCGGTTAAATTCCCATTCCGATCTACACTTACATCTACACGTGCCCATTCCCAATGATGCGTATTAGACGCTACCGCTAAAATACCGAGCACATCAATTTGTTTATGGGTAGCCACATATTTTAAAGCCTTTTCACCAGATCCTTCTCCAATAAATCCACTGTCATCAAACATGACAAATACAGGGTCATATGGCGTTTGCATAATAAGCTCAACAACTTTTTTCCCTGTCAATTTGGTTGGATTACTTTGTGATGCTGAAATACACCTTCCCCCAAATTCCTTCGTTAAAAGCTCAATTGTCCGCTTTGCATATTCATCTCCATCTGTGACCAAAACAACCCTTCGTCTCATTTGATTTATCCTTTCGGTTTACATATAAGTGCTATAAAAAACGAAAACAATATCGCTGCGGAAATGCCCGCAGACGTTAAACTAAACATGCCAATACCAATTCCTAAATATCCATGTTTTTCTGCTGCATGCATTGCTCCGTGCAATAGTGAATGTCCAAAACTTGTAATAGGGACTGTTGCTCCAGCACCTGCAAACTTTATTAGTTTATCGTACAATCCAAATCCATCTAAAATTGCTCCGATGACTACAAAAGTTGCCATTAAATGAGCTGGTGTTAACTTTACGAAATCTAACAATAGTTGCCCAATTAAACAAATAACTCCACCTACAAGAAATGCATATATAAAATCCACAATTCACTCTCCTTTAACTCTCTCAAATACGACACCATGTGCAATTGTTGGAATCGTTTCCTTCTGTTGCATCATCATCGGGCTTAATAATGCACCAGTCGCAACGACAAAAATTCGTTGTAAATTCCCTTTTTGCATCTCGTGTAATAAATGACCATATGTGACAACTGCTGAACAAGCGCAACCACTACCACCTGCAAACACTTCTTCTTGACTTGATTCATAAATCATCAATCCACAATCATTGTATATATGCCCAAGATCATAACCTTCCTCAAGTAAAAGTTGTTTCGCAATCGGCGTCCCAACAGCTGATAAATCACCCGTAACAATCAAATCATAATCATCGGCACTTCTTCTTAAATCTTCAAAATGTTGTTGAATTGTATGAGCTGCTGCTGGAGCCATCGCTGCCCCCATATCCAAAGGATTTGTAATTCCTAAATCTTGCACTTTTCCAATTGTAGCCGACGTAATTTTAATTGCACTTTTTTCATTGCTAATTAATATAGATCCTGCACCAGTCACAGTTGAATTTGCTGTCCCTGGCTTTTGTCCACCGTACTCTGTTGGATAGCGAAATTGTCTTTCAGCCGTTGCATTATGACTACTTACTGTAGCTAAGACACGATTTGCAAATCCACCGTCTATAAAAGCTGAGCCAACTGCTAAAGTCTCCATAGACGTCGCACAAGCGCTAAACATTCCTAAAAAAGGAATGCCCCACTTACGCGCAACATAATTTGCTGTCACTGTTTGATTTAATAAATCTCCCGCTAAAAAGAAATCAATTTGCGATGTTTTTATATTCCCTTTTTGCACTGCTTGTTGAATTGAGTCTGACATTAATCTTCGTTCGGCAAGCTCCCAATTTTCTTCTCCACAATGCAAGTCACCATATGAAATATCAAATTTTTTCCCGAGAGGGCCCTCAGCTTCTTTCGGACCGACAGCAGTACCCGTTGCATTCACATATATATCATTTTGAAATACCCACGTTTGTTTTCCGGTCAACCTCATACTAGCCCTCCTTTAAGACATAAAAATTTTAAAGGTATACCTTATTAACCCAATGATATATGCACCAACAACCCCAAATACAATCACACTTCCTGCCAGTTTAAACATATTTGTAGCAATCCCTAGAACAACCCCTTCGCTCTTATGTTCTAAGGCAGCGCTCGCCATAGAATTTGCAAATCCTGTTACCGGTACCGCTGATCCTGCTCCAGCAAATTGACCGATTTTATCATATACACCACACCCTGTTAAAATCGCGGATAATAAAACAAGGGTTGCAACAGTTGGGTTTCCTGCCTCTTGTTCACTGAAGTGAAAATAATGTATATAAAATTTCATCAATACTTCTCCAACTGTGCAAATGAGTCCACCTACAAGAAATGCTTTGATACAATTTAGTAAATAGTTTGGCTTTGGATGATACTCCTTCACTTTATTTATGTAATCATCCTTCAATTTCTGACTTGTCATTTATATACTGCCTCCTACTTTACGAAATAAATCCAGTGAAACAACGATCCTATTACTTTTCCAAGTACAAGAGCAACGAGTAAAACAATAATCTTCCCCTCTACCCCTACTCGTTTCGCTAAAATAGGCAGAACATTTAACACCTCTGTTAATGCCGCAGCAAGCATTCCGATGAATGTGCCACAAAATATCCCTAATATAACGAGCCAATACTGCGACGTTTGAAATGTAATGTTTTTCAAACTGCACCAAGCCCCTGTTAAAGTACCTGCAATGACTGCCCACTCAAAATATTGAATATGCTTTCCACTTCTCGTTAATTGGGCTAAACGGGGGATTATACCAAGTACAGCTAAAAATGCGACATATCCGCTACCTACCGCAATCCCTCCAGCTAAACCAATTAAAATAACAAATCCAGACTCAATCATCGGCAAGTTGTTTCATATTATCCTTGTTTTCATTAACGATTACATACTGATCAAGTGACTGTTGGTATTGAAACATCTCAACTTCTAACGGACTCGGCTCTTCATTAATTCGCTTTTGAAATACATGATTAAAAAATAAAACCATCCCTAAGCCAAGACCTAAAGAATAAGGGATTTGAAATAAAAGTGGTTGCGCATTAAATTCTCCAGTAATCATGTAATATAACCGTTGATGTACTTGTTGCATACTTACATCTTCATGGAAATAAATAATCGCAAGGGCCGCTCCAATGAACAGTAACAGCCATACAAGCCCGAAAAAAATTGGGTGTGTCTTCTTTTTTTCGTATATAATTTCAACAAGAGTTTGTCCAGAACCGAGTAAATTAATTTGTACATGAGATGCTTTCTGTTGAATAATCTCAATTACTTTCATAACATCAATTACAACATGCGTCTTATCATGCGCTGTTATTTTGTAAACTATCTCATTTTGTAACAACTCAACTACGGAAGAATCTCCGGCAAGTTGAGCAACATCGCCCAGCTTTACTTCATAAGTAGGAGAAACTTTTAAACGATTGCGCATTTTAATATAAATCGTTTGTTCCAACTTTCATTCACCCCTTCACTCTTCCTCGTAGTTGTAGTATGGTTATTGAATTTTTTTCTAATACAATTTTTTCATAAAAAAACATCTGCACCATTTCGGTACAGATGTTTTTTACTTATGCCTTTTTCTTAAATAAGTTTACAATACTTAATGCAAGCCCTCCCCAAATGACTACTATTCCAATAACCATCATCATAATCGCTGATCCACTCATTATGAAACACCTCGATCTTTCCATTCTTTTTCAAGCTTGGCAGAATCCGAATGAATTTGTGCATCCCATTTTTTCAGGCCAATGATTATTGCAACTATGAGGAATGCTGCTGCTATCGACCAACCATACGTTACAACAAACTCAGTCGGATAATCTCCGTAGTTCTTTTTAATATTTTGGATTGTACCATCAATTAGCATATACCCTAACATAAGCGGAGTAATAACGAGTAAACTCACTCTCCAAAACGTTCCTAATTTAATATCAGATACAAAGTTTGCATGATTTTGATAAACTGGTAAACGGCGTAAAATGAGCCCTATCGTAACTACTTCCGCAAGTGCAATTGTAATTAATCCGAAATTATTAGCGAAATAGTCGACAACATCTAAGAACATAAGTCCACCACGTGTTGCAAAAACAAGAGAAACTAACACGAGAAGGGTTCCCATAATTCCAATAGTTTTTTCCCGACTTAAACTGAATTTTTCAGATACAGCGGCAAAGCATACTTCCGCGAGTGAAATAAGTGATGTAATTCCAGCAACCGTTAACGATAAGAAAAATAAAACACCAAACAACGGTGACATCGGCAATTCATTAATAATTTGGGGAAATACTACGAACGCAAGCCCAACGCCAGCACTTGCTACTTTATCAACCGGTACTCCCATATTATTTGCCATAAATCCAAGAGCTGCAAAGACCCCAATACCTGCTAATAATTCAAATCCTGAGTTTGCAAATCCAGTAATAAAGGCATTATTTGTTGTATCCGAGTTTTTCGGTAAATAACTAGAATACGTAATCATAATTCCAAATGCTAAAGATAAACTAAAGAATATTTGACCGTAAGCAGCAAGCCATACTTTCCCATCAAAAATACGACTCCAATCTGGTTTAAAGAATGCATCTAGTCCTTGCATAGCACCTTCCATCGTCACTGCACGAACAACGATAATAAGGAACATAACAACTAATAAAGGAATAAATATACGGTTAACAACTTCGATTCCTTTTTTAACTCCTTTAAATGCAACGCCAAGCACAATAATCCAAACGAGAGCTAACGGAATTAATACTTCTGGTACAAGTCCTCCAAATTGTCCTGGCTTATCTGCAACATGTAAGTACTCTTTAAATAAAAATGATTGCGTGTCTTTTCCCCATGCTCCAGTAATTGCAAAGTATGTATACGATATAGACCAAGCAATAATCAATGCATAATATGTTGAAACAATAAATGTTACGCACATTTGCCACCATCCAATAAATTCTGCACGCGGGCTAATACGGAAAAATGTAAGTGGTGCTGAGCCACGATGACGATGACCAAGGGCAAACTCAAACGCTAACAATGAAATACCAGTCGTTAATAATGCAAATAAATACGGTAAAAAGAATGCTCCTCCTCCATTTTCATACGCTGTATAAGGAAAACGCCATATGTTTCCTAATCCAACGGCAGATCCGACCGCTGCGAAAATAAATCCAGCTCTCGTTCCCCATTGTTGCCTCGTTTCCATGTTTCCTTCCCCCTTTATGACAAGTTCATACTTGGATTATATTTTAAATTGACTAAATTATCAATAAATTCTGTTAATTTTTGCGAAAATTAACATCTCTCTCCTATTAACGGCATAAAAAAATCGAATAGACAATTATTCGTCTATTCGATCTTTCATCTGTTTTAATATTTTCTTTTCAAGTCTTGAAACTTGTACTTGCGAAATGCCTATGCGCTCGGCTACTTCTGACTGTGTTTGATCTTTATAGTAACGCAAGTATACAATTAAGCGCTCTCGTTCATCTAGTTCTCTAATCGCTTCTTTTAAAGCAATTTTATCGAACCATTTCGTTTCAGATTGATCTGCAATTTGATCTAAAATAGTGATTGGATCTCCATCGTTTTCATATACAGTTTCATGTATAGATGAAGGGGCCCGGCTCGCTTCTTGTGCTAGAACAACTTCCTCTGGCGTTAGTTCTAGTGCCTCTGCCACTTCATTAATCGTTGGAGCCCTTCCGAATTCTTTCGAAAGCTCATCTCTCATCTTTCGAATTTTGTTTCCTGTTTCTTTTAAAGACCTACTAACTTTCACTGATCCATCATCGCGTAAGAAACGTTGTATTTCACCAATAATCATTGGAACTGCATATGTTGAAAATTTCACGTCGAAAGATAAATCAAATTTATCTACCGATTTCAAGAGCCCAATACATCCAATTTGAAATAGGTCGTCTGGTTCGTATCCTCGATTAAGAAACCGCTGTACAACCGACCAAACGAGGCGCATATTACTTTGAACGATTGTATCTCTCGCTTGTTGATCTCCATCTTGACTTTTTTGAATTAACGCTTTTAGCTCGTGGTCCTTTAACTGAGGTTTCTTCTTCTCATTTTTGACCTCTATGTCCATAGGCTATTCTCCTTAATTGCATAGAGCGTTACTATTTGATAAGTATTTTGTCAAATGGATTGTTGTCCCGAAAGATTCGTTTGAAATAACTTCTACTTCATCCATAAAATTTTCCATGATAGTAAATCCCATTCCGGAACGCTCTAATTCAGGTTTAGTTGTAAAAAGGGGTTGTCTCGCTTCATCTAAGTTAAAGATTCCAATCCCTTCATCTCGAATCGTGAGTTTCACCATTGCTTCTTCCAAAATTACAGAAATATAAACAATACCTTCTGCATTTCCTTCGTATCCATGAATAATTGCATTTGTAACCGCTTCTGACACAACTGTTTTAATCTCCGTTAATTCTTCCATCGTTGGATCTAGTTGTGCAATGAAAGCCGCCACTGTAACGCGAGCGAATGATTCATTTTGACTTAATGCTGAAAATTGAAGGTTCATTTCATTTCTCATCTATGCCACCCCCAACGTCGCGAGCGCGTGCGCTTCACTTTCTTCTAAGCGAACGATTTTGAATAAGCCCGACATTTCAAATAAACGCTTAACAGGCGGTGAAATTGCACAAACAACCATTTCTCCACCTAATCCCTTTACGTGTTTATATCGGCCTAATATAACACCTAGACCAGAACTATCCATAAACGATAAGTTCTCTAGGCTCAAAACAATATGATGAACACCATGTGTCTCAATCATATCTGTTACTTTCGTTCGCAACTCTTCAGCCGTATGATGATCTAATTCACCCTCTAGTCTCACACATAGGACGTCACGTTTTACTTCTAATTGCATGGAAAGACTCACACGATTTCCTCCTTATGCTCAAACTTTACTTATTCACATACATAAAGATTTTCGTGATACAAAATAAGAATCCTTCCTGCTGACAAAAGAAGAACTATTTCGTCATAAAGTGAAACCTTTCAGCATTATTCACTTACATACGAATAGAAAAGCGGCAAAATATTTGCCGCTATTTTGATGTTGAAAACATCCCAAAACTTCTTTTAAATAACTCCCACCAGCTCGCTGCAGCAACATCTTCTTTTGCTACAATTGTTTGTTTTAATAAAACATCTTTATCTTTTTTAATAACAAGTGTACCAAGCGCGTCACCTTTTTTAATCGGTGCTTTTACTTTCTTTTCAGCAATTACTTCTTGTTTTACCTTGTCCATATTCTCGCCCTTCTTCATAAGAAGAGAAACATTATCTGACGCAACTAAATCTACTTTTTCTTTTTTCCCTTTTCCTACTTGAACTGTCTTAATTTTTTCGCCGCGCGTATACAATTTCTTTGTCATATATTGTCCAAATGCATAGTCAAGAAGCTTCGTCACTTGGTTGTTCCGTTCTTTTGATGTTGGTGCTCCCATGACAACTGAAATGACACGCATGCCATTTTTTTCAGCCGATGCTGTTAAACAATATTTCGCTTCTGTCGTAAAACCTGTTTTTACTCCATCTACGCCAGGATAAAAACGTACTAGTTTATTCGTATTAACGAGCCAAAACTTTTTATCCGTATCTTCACGTAAATAATCTTCGTACTTACCTGTGTATTTACGAATAAGTGGATACTTCATCAATTCTCTCGCCATTATAGCCATATCATTTGCTGTCGAATAATGGTCTTTGGCCGGAAGACCTGTTGGATTTTGAAAATGTGTATTTTTCAGCCCTAAATCTTTCGCCTTTTTGTTCATCATATTTACAAATCCTTCTTCTGAACCTGCGATGTGCTCGGCTACTGCAACAGATGCGTCATTTCCAGATGCAATTGCAATACCCTTTAACATCTCATTTACAGTCATCTCTTCCCCAGGTTCTAAAAAGATTTGCGATCCACCCATTGAAGCTGCATGTTCACTCGCTCTAACTTTATCGGTCAGTTTTAGTTTTCCTTTTTCAACTTGTTCCATAATTAAAAGCATTGTCATAATCTTTGTCATACTAGCAGGTGGTAATTTTTCATTTGGGTTTTTATCAAATAAAACTTTACCTGTATCTTGCTCAATTACGATTGCTGACGACGCTTGTTCCGCTAACTTCGGCGTTGTTTCTTCTGTTTTCTCCTGCTTCGTTTTTTCAGATTGCGCAAAACTCACTGAAGTTCCAGAAAGCAATAACATGAAACAAACAAGTATTCCAAAAACTCGCTTCATGACTAACCCTCCATTCTATATCAGACCTATTTTTTCCAATTCCCCTTTTTTTAATACCAATTTTTTCTATTATTTTCAGTTGACAAATACATTCGTCCCCTATATTGTATTAAGTGTATTACATATAGTAGTACACTTAATACATATGAGGAAGGAGACATTGCTCTTGCATATTCAACTTGACCCAAGAAGCAACACTCCGATATGGGAACAAATTGTTCAAAATATAAAAGAACTCGTATTGAAAAGCATGTTGGCTCCAAGTGATAAACTTCCTTCTGTACGCGAACTCGCTTCTTTACTCGTTATAAATCCAAATACAGTGAGTAAAGCGTATCAAGAGTTAGAGCGACAAGGAATTATTGAAACGTTACGAGGAAAAGGAACATTTGTATCCCAATCGATTACCCCAACATTAGACGAAAGGAAAATCGCTATGGTTGAAAAGCAATTTCATCAATTACTATTAGAAGCCTCTTATCTTGGTGTTACGAAAGATAAAATTCATGATTGGATAGATTCATACTATAAAGAGATTGGAGGAAATACGGATGCTGAAAGTGACAAGCTTGAAGAAAACAATTGATACTCAAACAATTTTAGACGATGTTTCTTTCACATTACAAAAAGGTAGTATCATCGGGTTACTTGGAAGAAACGGCGCGGGAAAAACAACTTTATTACGAACGATGGTCGGCATTTTAGACCCAGACGAGGGAACTGTTACATATGAGGATATCGACATTCATAAGAATCCTGAAACGAAACAAAAAATCGTATATGTTCCGGATTCTACTAACATACTGAACGGTTATACAGTAAAAGAAATCGTGAAGTTTTATAAAGCAGTTTATACAGCTTTTGATGAACCATATTTCTATGAACTACTAGAACATTTCAACTTACCAAATAAACGAATTCGTAGTTATTCAAAAGGAATGAAAGCACTGCTTGCCATCATTTTAGCTGTTGCTGCAAAAGCAGAATATATTATTTTAGATGAACCAACAAACGGACTTGATCCTATCGTTAAAAGACAGATTTTACAGTTTCTCGTTGGAGAAGTTGCAGAAAAAGAAATTACCATTTTCATCTCTACCCATCATTTAGATGAAGTGGAACAAATTGCAGATACAATCATTATGTTAAAAGGACATACTGTAGCATCTATTACGTCACTAGACGATGCAAAATCACAATTTGCAAAAATACAAGTAGCTTACGAGCGTTCATTACCTCAAAAACTAGAAAACTTAAGCAATATTAAAATATTAAATCAAACAGGAAAAGTATATACAATCTTAATTGAAGGAAATGTGGCTACAACACTCGAGAAGTTCTATAAAGAACAACCACTGCTCATTGAAGAATTAACAATGTCACTTGAAGATGTCTTCGTTACGACACTGGAGGAGGATGGATATGTTTCATAAAGCGTTATGGATGTGGAATTGGAAGCGTGGGAAATATGCTGCGTTACTTTTTCTCTTCAGTTCACTTTATTTTTTATCTTTCGAATACTATCAAGCAGCAGAAACTCAACAGTCTCTCTTTCTCCATCCAGAAAAAATAGGTGAAGAAAAGTTCTACTATCATTATTCTTTTTATTCTTCTAATAGCTTTTGGTTAAGTATTATTACAATTATCCTATCCTGTATATTAATTGGCTGGGAGCGAAGTAATCAAAATGGAGATTCACTTATGACATTTCCATTTAAAAGACGTGATATGTTCTTATCGAAGTGGGTTTTCGGTGGATTTTTCATTGTACTATCATTTCTAATCAATTGGGGTCTTATGTATTTTATTTATAAATCTACGATTCACTTTGAATATCAATCTTTCGAACCGTTTCATCGATATTTCTTGTATGCAATTTTCACATATATCGCTATCTATACTGTCTCTTTATGTATAGGTACATTTACTGGCAGTATTATTTCACAAAGCATCTTCAGCATTACTTTTTGCATAATGGGAATGGGAATCTTTTCACTCTTACTCCTTTTCTTTACAGCTCATGCTGAGGCAATACAAGGGAATAAAAGTTATACGAATTTCGAAAACATTTATAAATTCAATAAAAAGACCAACATTTCAAGCGCTATATTAGACTTTTCAATTAGTTATAATTACCACCCTACTGTCCAATCAGATAAAGATCATGGAAAAGTAATACAAAGGGGACCCACTTTTCATAGTTACTACTCTGCAAAAGTAATACTTGTTCCTATCTTCTATACTATTTCCAGCTTACTAATTGGTATGTTTCTTTATGCACGATCACCTAATGAACATAATAAGAAAATTTTCCTTTTCCCAAAATACAACTCACTCTGGATGTGGGGTACTACCTTTTATTTTGCATTAATAGGTGGGCAAATGTTAAAACGTTTTGATTTATTATTTAGTTACTATGTTGGGTTCTTTTTATTTGGAATCGTCACTTATTTTATATTATCACGTCTTACAAACTATAAAGTTTTTTAAAGGAGAGATCCTATGTTTCAAAAAGCATTATGGGTGCATACCTACAAACAAAGTAAATATATTATTTGGCTATTTTGGTTAGTAAGTTTTTATGTACTATCATATAAATACTATTTAGCAGCTGCCGAGCAATTAAAATATTTTCATGAACATAATGAATGGAAATATATATACCGATATAATTATCAACTTTCACTTCCCGATGCTATTATGGTTCAAGGAGGACTCCTTATTATATTAGCCTGCATTCTTATTGGATGGGAACGTCAAAATCAATCAAGTGACATTTTATGGTCTATGCCATTTAAACGAACACATCTCTTCATAACGAAATGGCTTTTTGGTGTGTGTAATATTGTAGCTATCGTTATACTAAATTGGGGACTTTTTGCTATTATGAAAAAGACAACCTTTCATAATAAGTATCAAATATTTTCACCATTTCATACTTACTTCTTGTACATGGTTATCATCTTAGTTGCTATATATACACTTGCATTATGCATAGGAACAATTGCTGGTAATATGATTTCACAAGGATTCTTCAGTGTTGCTATACTTGGATTCCCTTTTATTTTGCCGACTCTAATTGCCGGAGCTATTTCTATTCATACGGTTGGACTTACTTCCAATCATACCGTCTATACGGAGGAAAATGTAGATCGTTACGGTTCAGGAATAGAAAAAGTGAGTATTTTAGCGCCAGTTCGCGGATTCAATATTAATTTTAATTACGATCCTCAACGTGCTTATACTGATCAACAAGGCGTACGTCATGATGAACCTAATTTTACATATATTCCTTCAGCAACAAAACTTACCGGTCCAATCGCAAATATGCTTATTCTATTCCCTTTAGGAATGTACTTATATACAAGATCACCTAATGAACAAAATGGAAACTTTCTATTATATCCGAAGCTTAAAACACTATGTATGATATGTTGTGTAATCTTTATTGGAATGTTTGGAGGAATGGCAGCGGGCGGAAGTCATTCTATCGTAAATTATTATATTGGTTTTATAGGGACCAGTACGATAGTCTACCTACTATTATCTCGCTTATTAAAATTAAAATTTTCTTGGCGTGTAAAATAACCTCCTCTTTAAGAGGAGGTTATTTTAAATTCTCTCTCCTATCCCCATACACCATCTCTTCTTTCATTCCAAATCCATCACCATTTTGCACAATTTGCTCTGTCGGGGCAACTACACTTTCGGCAATTTTCCATTCCCCACGCTCTTTTACGAATACTTGTAGAAAATAGTTCATGCCATCTAATTGATATGCATTTTCTTTTTTCACATTATAGTGAATCGCAATGTAGTACACTTGAATGTTTTCTTTCCCTATTTTTGATACGTATTGCGATAGTCTCGGTATATAAAGTGCTGCTTTCTGAAAAGATAGTTGCTTCGCTTTAACAAGCGATGAACTTGTTACATTACGTAATGTGTCCCGATTACGAATATTATCGCTATGGTGGAATAATACTGCGTTTTGCATAGAACGAACCCATAATTTCGAATATAAGACTGTATTATCATTTTCAATGTACTTCACTTCTTTTCGCACTACTTGGATAGGCGTATCTGCGTACGTGAATGTTTGAAAACAGAAAAAACCACCAAATAAAATGGTAAGTGCAGCAATATATTTCATAATCTTTCCTCCGATCTTTTAATTAAAGTATCGGAGTTTCAAAATATTTTTATTCAAAAGAAAAAGGATAGGAATGCTTTCGCTTCCTATCCTCATTTATTATAATACGCGGCCAAATAGTTCTAAGACCATTTCTATTTCTTGGTCGCTCCAACCTTTAAATCTCTCTTTATAATATTCTTTACGCACAGCTTCAAGTTTTTCAGTTACTTCTCTTCCGTGCTCTGTAATTTCTAAGTACACGATTCGACGATCTGAATTAGAACGTTTTCTTTCTACTAATCCTTTTCGTACGAGACGATCTGTAACAGCTGTAATATGACTGGAGGTTACGTTTACTTCACTCGCAATTTGCGAAGCCATCTGTGGACTGTTTAAAAATAACGCACGTAATACAGAAAATTCATTATATGGCATATGTTCTGCAAAACGTGTATTAATATCATTTTGTAATAAACGTATCATTTTTCGAAATGATGCAGATAAATCTAAAATCAGCGTTTCTCTTTTTTCGTTCAATAGCCTCGTCCCTTTTTTATCATATTTACACATATTATAATCTATAAATACCTATGTTGTATATGCTTTCTTTCCTCAACATTCTCATTTATGTAACTTTTTTCATATAAATTTCTTTTTTGTTCACACATATACATATAAAAAGGATGGTGATGGAAAATGCAGGGTGGAATGAATCCTTATTTACACAACGTACGCACTGCTAATACTGGTAAAGAAGCTACTATTACTGTACAAGGAGAAGGTGTTGTAAAAGCAAAACCGAATGTTGTTATATTAACACTCGGCATTCGAACAGATGATAAAAATGTAAAACAGGCTCAAGAAGAAAATGCAGTGCAATCCAAACAATTGCTGGATGCACTTAAACAGCTTGGTATTGCCGATAAAGATATAGAGACGATTTCTTATACAATTACTCCTCAATACGAATATGTAAATGATAAAGCCTTGCTGCAAGGATACCGCGTGGAGCATTTGTATGAAATTACCGTTTTAAATGTACAAAAAGCTGGGGAAGTATATGATATAGCCGTTTCAAATGGTGCAAATGTAGCAAAAGGTTTACGTTTCCGAGTATCTCATCCAAATAAATATTATGAGCAAGCTCTCATTCAAGCTCTGCACCAAGCAGTAGAAAAAGCTCGTGCTATTGCGAGTACATATAATTTAAATATTAATCCTGTTCCCCTCTCATTCGTTGAAGAATCTGCCCAATTACCAAGGGAGGTTACGTCTTATGCTACTTTACATGCGCAAGCAGCCCCGCCTATTCAATCGGGAGAGTTAGAAATTATTTCAACAATACGGGCAATTTTTACGTATTTATAAATAATTTCATTTATAAGTAAACGTTATCATTTTCCTTGTTGTAAAAACATGATGTTCTGATATAATAAAGGACGGTGAGCTCTTACGAAAGAGATATCACGGGTGGGAGAGGGATATGAAAAAGAAGGTTTAACATGAAAGGAATACTTGAAAGAACATTTAAATTAGGTTTACACGAAACATCACCAAAACAAGAAGTTTTAGCTGGAGTTACGTCATTTTTCACGATCGTATATATTATGATTGTAAATGCATCAATTTTATCCGATGCTGGCATTCCTCTTGAAGCTGGAATTTTAGCAACTGTTTTCAGTTCATTTGTCGGATGTCTACTCATGGCATTTTGGGCAAATGCACCTGCTATTCTTGTCCCTGGTATGGGTGTAAATGCATTCTTCACGTACACAGCTGTGCATACGCTTGGACTAACTTGGCAAGAAGCATTGGCTGCTGTCTTTATCTCTGGTATTATTTTTGCAATTGCCGCTTTTACACCAATCGCTCGCGTGCTATCAGTATCAATTCCAAAGTCATTAAAGGAAGCAATTACTGTCGGCATCGGATTATTTTTAGCGTTTATCGGATTGCAAAAAGGTGGCTTAGTCGTTTCGAACCCAAATACTGCTGTTGCAATGGGTAAATTAAGTAACCCTGTCGTTCTTGCGACCGTGCTTACTCTTATCATTGCACTTGTACTATTTATTCGTAACGTACGTGGAAACTTTTTATGGACGATTGCAATAGGAACTGGTATTGCATGGCTATTTGGCCTTGTTGATACAAGTCAAATCGGAAATAGTTCATTCTCATTCGCTAATTACGGGGATGTGTTTGGAGCTATGTCATTTGGCAAACTTTCTTCCTTACCGTTTTGGATTGCAACATTCTCCTTAAGCATGGTGCTTATTTTTGAGAACATGGGACTTCTGCACGGTTTATTAGAAGATGACCGTAAATTCCCACGTGCTTACCAAGCCAATGCAATTTCAGCAATGACATGTGGTCTATTTGGCACAAGCCCTACCGTATCAACAGTAGAGAGTGCCGCAGGTATTACTGCAGGCGGAAAGACAGGTCTGACGTCTATCGTTACGGGGTTGTTATTCTTTGCATCATTGTTTGCACTTCCGTTTGTCAAACTAATTCCTGATAGTGCCATTGCACCAATCTTAATTATTATTGGCGGCCTGATGATTACAAGCATTCAGCAAATTCCTCTGAACGATTTTTCAGAAGGATTTCCAGCGTTCTTAATTATCGTCATGATCCCGCTCACATATAGTATCGCTGATGGCATTGCGTTCGGATTTATTGCTTACCCTATCTTAAAAGTTGCTCTTGGAAAGCGTAAAGAAGTCGCACCATCTATGTATATCATTACATGCTTATTCTTAGCTATGTTTGTATTACATGCTATTGGTTGAAAAAAAACACCGAGGAAATCCTCGGTGTTTTTTTACTTAAACCATCCTTTTTTATAAAACCAGGCCATCATTCCGCCGCCAATTAATGCCATTAGAAGAAGACAAATAAAATAACTATATTGTCCACCAAGCTCTGGCATATGCGTAAAGTTCATTCCATATACTCCCGCAATAAATGTTAATGGCATGAAAATAGTCGAGAATACAGTTAATGTTTTCATAATGTTATTCATATGATGTGAGTTTAATGAAAAATAACTATCCCGAATATCCGCCGTTAACTCTCGACTTGCCTCAATCATTTCCGTAAGTTTAAGTAAATGATCATGTATATCTTTAAAATAAATCTCATGATCACTTATACCGTAAAAACGAGTGGAATTCAAAATACGATACAATAAATCACGCATTGGAATAATTGTACGTCTTAACTTAGATAAATCTGCCCTAATATCAAATACTTCTTCTAGTACGGCTCCTGCTGTCTCACCTGTTAAATTATCATCAATCGCATTTAAATGATCTTCAATGTAATATACAGGTGCGAAATAATCATCTACAATTTGATCAGTGATCGTATGTGCTACATGTAAAGGTCCTTTCTTAATCCGCCTCTTCTCACCAAGTGTTTTCCATACTCTTTCAATTGCATTATTATGAGAAAAATGGAAAGAAACAATATAGCGATCACTAACAAACAAATCAATTTCATGTGGTTCTAGCCCATCTTCTCCAAACGCGTGAAGAACTAAAAAGTTATATCCATCATAAAAATCAACTTTTGGCCTCTGTACGTATTCTAGACAGTCTTCAATTGCAAGGGGATGGAACTTAAAATGGTCTTGCAGAATATATGTATACTCTTCTTTCGTTGGCTTATATAAATCTAGCCAATACCATACAATATGGTCTTTCTTTGTTTCTTCTAAAGAAACATCATATAATACTTCATCTGTTTTTGTTACTGCACAAATTCTAATCATAATTTCACCCATTATTATTATAAACAAAAAATAGTAAAAAAAGCCAAGGAGAAATCTCCTCAGCTTTTTTTATTACTTCGTTACGATACCGTGTACTAAAGTTGGTGCATCTACGTGTTCTTTAGAGATCTTCATGTTCTCATAAATTTTCGCTTTTACATCTTCAACATTTTCGCGGTTTGCGTAAATTGTAACGAGAGATTCACCTTGCTTCACGCTATCGCCTACTTTTTTGCGCAGCATTAGACCAACTGCTAAATCAATTTCAGACTCTTTCGTTGCACGTCCTGCTCCTAAAAGCATTGCTGCTGTTCCGATTTCGTCTGCAACGATTTCTGATACATATCCGTCTTCTTTCGCTTCCACTTCAATTTTAAATTGTGCTTGTGGCAATTTAGAAGGGTCATCAACAACAGATGCGTCACCGCCTTGCGCTGATAAGAACGTTTTAAATGATTCTAGCGCTTTTCCGTTGTTCATTACTTCAATTAGCTTTTCACGTGCATCTTCTAAAGATGAAGCTTGTCCAGCAAGGTACACCATTTGACTTCCAAGTGTTAAACATAGCTCTTCTAAATCTTTCGGCCCTTTACCTTGTAATGTATCAATTGCTTCTTGAACTTCTAATGCGTTACCGATAGCTTCACCGAGTGGTTGACTCATATCAGAAATAACTGCCATCGTATTACGACCAACGTTATTACCGATACGTACCATTGCTTCTGCTAAACGTTTTGCATCTTCATCCGTTTTCATAAATGCACCTGCTCCAGTTTTTACATCAAGAACAATTGCATCTGCACCAGCAGCAATTTTTTTACTCATAATCGAACTTGCAATAAGCGGAATTGAGTTTACTGTTGCTGTTACATCACGAAGTGCATATAGCTTTTTATCAGCAGGTGTTAAGTTACCACTTTGGCCGATAACAGCGATTTTGTTTTCATTTACAAGACGCATGAATTCATCGTTTTCAATTTCCACATGGAATCCTGGAACTGCTTCTAATTTATCAATTGTACCACCAGTATGTCCTAAACCGCGTCCAGACATTTTCGCTACTGGTACATCTAAAGCAGCTACTAATGGACCTAATACAAGTGTCGTTGTATCACCAACACCACCTGTTGAATGCTTATCTACTTTTACACCTTCAATAGCCGATAAGTCGATTGTATCACCGCTATTTACCATTGCCATCGTTAAATCAGCACGCTCTTGATCGTTCATATCTTGGAAGAAAATTGCCATTGCAAGTGAACTTACTTGATAATCAGGAATATCACCATTCGTATATCCTTCAACAATAAAGTTAATTTCTTCTGTCGTTAATGCATGTCCGTCACGTTTTTTTGCAATTAGGTCCACCATTCTCATCGTGAAGTCACCCCTTCATTTGTTTTACGATTGCTTTTACTAATGCTAAGAAGTTAGCTTTAACACGTTCTGTCGTTTCAATTACTTCATCGTGGTGAAGTGGTTGATCTAAAATACCAGCTGCCATATTTGAAATACAAGAAATACCTAATACTTTCATACCAGCGTGACGCGCTACAATTACTTCAGGTACTGTTGACATACCAACTGCATCTCCGCCAAGTGTACGAAGCATACGAATTTCAGCAGGTGTTTCATATACAGGACCTGTCATTCCTACGTATACACCTTCTTGTACTTTAATATTTAAGTCTGCTGCAACTTGTTTCGCCATTTCGCGAAGTTCTACTGTATATGATGTAGACATATCAGGGAAACGTACGCCCATTTCAGAATCATTCGGTCCGATTAATGGATTCGTACCCATGAAGTTAATGTGGTCTGAAATTAACATAAGATCGCCTGGCTCAAATGATGTATTTACACCACCAGCTGCGTTTGTTACAACTACTGTTTCTACACCTAGTTCTTTCATAACACGAACTGGGAATGTTACTTTTTGCATGTCGTATCCTTCATAGAAGTGGAAACGTCCTTGCATTGCTACTACTGTTACACCTTGAAGTGTACCAAATACTAGTTGACCTGCATGGCCTTCTACAGTTGATACTGGGAATTCAGGGATTTCACTGTAAGGTACTGTTACTGCATTCTCAATTTCGTCTGCTAATACACCTAGTCCTGATCCAAGGATTAGTCCTACTTGTGGTGTCTCTTGAAATTTCTCTTTTAAGTATGAAGCTGATTTTGTAATAAGTTCACGATTCATTTGTTTATCCCCCTATTTCTTTAGCTCGTTTAAGAAGCTTGTTCCGTATTCTGGCATTTTCACACCGAAGTTTTCTGCTACTGTTGCACCAATATCAGCAAATGTTTGACGAAGTGGTAACTCTTGTCCGCCTTCTTTCATGCTTGGGCTATATGCTAATAATGGTACATATTCACGTGTATGGTCAGTACCAGGGTGAATTGGATCATTACCGTGGTCTGCTGTAATTAATAATAGATCATCTTCTTTTAGTTTTGCGAATACTTCTGGAAGACGTGCATCATATTCTTGCAGAGCTTCTCCGTATCCTTGTGGATCACGGCGGTGGCCGAATAATGCATCAAAGTCAACTAAGTTTAAGAAGCTAAGACCTGTAAAGTCCATATTTAATGTATCTACAAGCTTATCCATTCCATCCATGTTAGACTTCGTACGAAGTGATTCAGTTACCCCTTCACCATCATAAATATCAGAGATTTTACCAATAGCAATTACATCGTAGTCACTATCTTTTAATTCGTTCATTACTGTACGGCCGAATGGTTTTAATGCATAGTCATGACGATTTGGTGTACGTGTAAAGTTTCCAGGTTCACCAACGAATGGACGAGCAATAACACGACCTACCATGTATTTCTCATCTAATGTTAATTCACGTGCAATTTTACAGATTTTATATAACTCATCAAGTGGCACTACTTCTTCGTGTGCTGCAATTTGCAATACGCTATCAGCAGAAGTATAAACGATTAAAGAGCCTGTTTCCATTTGCTCTTGACCAAGTTCATCAAGAATCTCAGTTCCAGAAGCTGGCTTATTACCGATAATTTTACGGCCTGTTTTTTCTTCTAATTCATCAAGTAATTCTTTCGGAAATCCTTCTGGGAACACTTGGAATGGTGTATCAATGTAAAGGCCCATGATTTCCCAGTGACCTGTCATTGTATCTTTACCAGTAGATTTCTCTTGCATTTTTGTGTAATATCCAAGTGGTTTCTCTACTTTAGAGATACCTTTCATTTCTCGAATGTTACCAAGACCTAATTTCACCATGTTAGGCATTTGTAACCCATTCATATGTTCAGCAATGTGACCAATTGTGTCAGATCCTAGATCACCAAATTGCTCAGCATCTGGTGCTTCACCGATTCCCACAGAGTCCATTACGACTAGGAATATACGTTTATATTTATTCATAACTGCGACCTCCTATAAGTTCAGTTCTACTTCTTGTAGTATGTTCAAAACGCTATAAAGTGAAACTGTTATCCAAAAGAATTCTCATTGTCAAACAGTACTTCTTTAAATCATTTTCTAACCTATTTCGTTTACTTGAAACGATTCAAAAACATTTCTAGTTTTTTCTAAGTCAGATGTCAGACATCTGATACTGATATCATAACATGTTTACGCTTTCTTTTTAATACATTTTCGTAGAATTTCTCATTTTCTTCACACTTCTATTGTAATCCATTCTGCAACGAAGTGCTAATTTTTTTATGATTTATTTCTTCATATTAAAAATAAAAAGTAGCTCTAAAGAGCTACTTTTTATTTTACTTCTATTGTTTCTTCTTTATGTTCATGCAATTCGCCTTTTCTTACATGTACTTTCACTTTGTAAGCACCGTTCTCTTTGAAAGTATGTTTCGTTTCATACTCTCCTTTATTCCCTTCTTTCGCTGGAATAAATTCGTGTTTTTCAACACCATCTTTCCAAATCTCTAGTTGTACTTCAGCACCAGTTAATGCTTCTTCTTTTTGCTTTAAATGAACTTTCATTGTAGATTCAGCATTTGCCTTTATGTCTCCAGCCATAAGATGGATCATTGTGTCACTTTTATGATCTCCATGTCCTGCACTGTGATCACTATTTTCTTTTTTCGCATCTTCTACTTTCGCATTTCCTACAGCAACTTTCACTTCTGGCATAACGTGCATTTCACGTGCATTTGTGTGAGCAATAATATGGTATACTCCATCCGTTTCGAATGTTTTCTCTACTGCATAAACACCTTTTCCTTTATGCTTACCATCTAACATCTCGTGCTTTTCGTCGCCATCTTTCCAAATTTCAAACTTTACATCATCGGCATCCGTTACTTTTTCTTTCCCTTGTGTAACAAGTGCTTGTACTTCTGTTTTTTCACCTGGTTTAATTTCTTTCGGATTTGTTTGGACTGCTACTTTTACAGCTTCAAGTTTCTGTTCTTTTTTCGGTTCTTCTTTGTTTGTATTACAGCCAGCCAACGCTAGCATCGCGATAAATAAAGTTATAATCAGTTTTTTCATCATCATTTCCTCCTTTATACTTTATTTAGTATAGAGGAAATACATTGTAATATTCTAGTCTTCTGCTGAAAACAATATACGAAATGTTTGTGAAGTTTCTGTGAAACGGTCTTCCCCTCTTAATCTATGAAAAAAAGAGCATAGTAACTATGCTCTCGGATGAAACTGTTTATATACATCTTTTAATCTAGTTTTTGAAACGTGCGTATAGATTTGCGTAGTTGAAATATCTGCATGTCCAAGCATTTCTTGTACAGCACGTAAATCTGCTCCATTTTCTAATAAGTGCGTAGCAAACGAGTGACGCAACGTATGAGGTGTAAGTTCTTTTTCAATATTTGCCTCTTTCGCTAATCGTTTTAATATTTTCCAAAATCCTTGTCTTGATAATCGATTACCATGATGGTTTAAAAAGAGTGCATCTACTACTTTTTTCCCCATTAATTCTCTTCTTCCTTTTTCAATATACTTTTGAATCGCTTCCGTTGCTAAACTTCCTAGTGGAATAATTCTTTCTTTATTCCCTTTCCCTATGCAACGAACAAATCCCATCGTTAAATGTACATCTTCTAAATTGAGTGCAATCAATTCTGAAACACGAAGTCCTGTCGCATACAGTAACTCTAGCATCGCCTTATCACGAATACCAAAAGCACTTGTCATTTTTGGTGTTTGAAGTAACGCCTCTACTTCATCAACTGATAATACCTTTGGTAATTTCCGTTCCCCTTGTGGCGTTTCAATATGTACGGATGGATCGTGTTCTACCGCTCGTTCACGAAGTAAAAATTGGTGGAACGAACGAATTGATGCGATATGACGCGCCAATGTTTTCGAAGATTTTCCGTTCTCTTTTAAATACTGCAAAAAGTTAACAATGTGTAAACGGGTCACTTCATGAAAAGTTTTCGTCTGTTCCACATTTTGCAAATACTTTACGTAGCTTTTTAAATCCCGTTCATAAGATACTACTGTATTCTTTGCTAATCCTTTTTCGACAACCATATAATGAATAAAATCTTTTAATTGATCTTCCACTCTACACTACTCCCCATTTTCATAGAAAAACATCATTCTATTTACGAAAGCATCCTTTGCCGGTTCTTCATTCCCTGATACTTTTTCTACAGTCTCTTCTTTAGGTTTTTCATAACGATGATAGCTTTCATATTCTTCATTTATCCATAGTATAGCGAAATAAAACAAAATCGTACAACTTGTAAATAATAAAAATACTTTTATTCCATCAAAAGTTAATTTTAAAGCTCGGCGCATTGTAAATTCCTCCAAAATATAAGTTATTACAACATATGCCAAGCTTTCACCAATTTATACCTTATTCAAATAAAAAACCTCTTCCTAGATAAATAGGAAAAGGTTATTTTTCATCCGTTTCATTTTCTTGACAATTTTTACAAATCCCATGGAATGTTAAACGATGATCTTTCACCTTAAAGCTCCAGTCTCGTTCTACTTTCCTTTCCACTTCACCAAGTAAATCTTCTTGTATTTCTTGTACAGCACCACATTGTGTACAAATCAAATGATGGTGGAAACGCTGCGCACCTTCTTGGCGTAAGTCATAGCGTGAAACACCGTCTCCGAAGTTAATCTTATCGACAACTTTTAACTCAGATAATAGTTCTAAAGTTCGATAGACGGTTGCTAATCCGATCTCTGGCGACTTTTCTTTTACAAGGAGGTAAACATCTTCTGCGCTTAAATGATCTTCTTCATTTTCTAGCAGCACACGAACTGTTGCTTCACGTTGCGGTGTTAATTTGTAGCTCGCTGCATGTAATTGCTTCTTAATTCGTTCAATTCTTTCTTCCATTCGGTACTACTCCCTCCTCGCCACTCTTACACCATTATATCAGAAGAAGGGCTTCTGTCAAAAGAAAAAACAATAAAAACAAATTGATAATTATTCTCAAAAAGTATTTATTTTTTATTAATAGCCTCAACGACTTCTTTCATTAAAACTGGTGATGCGTAAGCCTCCACACTAGAAGCAAGTGCTAACACCACTCCAATTACGAGAAAGAAGCATGTATAACGGATTAATAATGGTAATAGTGGCTCGGTTATTTTTCTAATAAATTGATGCCTAATCATCCGTAAAGAAAAACTTGCAGCAATGGTTGTCATAACGAGAAAGACTGGAATGATAATTAAATTTTGTGGCAAAACAGATACAAATGCTAATAATAGTCCATTCCATCCATGCTGACTTACTAAAAAACCAACTGTAAATCCAACGACAACTCCTTTTACAAATAATAAAATAAAAATAAGTGGTAATCCAATAATTGAAATTCCTAAAATCCAAATAAATCCGATGTATTTTAATTGCGAAAAGTAACTTTCTCGAAACATTTCGCCCGCAATGGCAAATTCTCCTTTAGAGACTTGTCCAAAAAAACGTTGTAAATAAAATGATAAATCTTGTTTTTGATTGATTTGTAAACTATTCACGAGAATGGCTCCGAATATTACTCCCATCAATAATAAAACAGCGTTAAATATATATAATGAAGAGTTTTCCTGTATGTGAGACATTACACGGTCTTGCCAATTTTTTCGCCACATTTTTCTTCCCTCCGTTCACACTCTTATTAAAAATGTATGAAAGAAAGAAAAAAGTATGACGAATTAACATTGAAATTCCGCTCTACTTTGCTAAACTAAAAAGTAGAGAATAGGAGGGATTTCTCTTGAAACCATTATTATTAGATTTTCCAACATTATTTCAAACTGAACGCTTGCAAGTTCGTAAACCATTTCCAGGTGATGGTGCAGAAGTATATGAAGCAATCCAAGCTTCTCTAGAAGACTTAGTACCGTGGATACCAATTAACGCTGAAACAGAAGAGAGTGCTGAAGAAATTGTTCGCGAAGCTCACGGACAGTTTTTACTTCGTGAAACACTTGATTTTCACTTATACGATAAAGTATCTGGTACATTCATCGGAGCAATTACACTAAAGCCTGAAAACTGGGATATTCCAAAGTTTTCACTTCACTTCTGGCTACATAGTGCCTATACAAAACAAGGCTATATGACCGAAGCTGTTAAAGGTGCAATTCAGTTCGCCTTTGATAAACTAGGCGCTAGAAGAATTGAAATTCGTACTGATGCAACAAATATAAATGCATGTAGCTTAGCAGAACGTCTAGAATTCATTCTAGAAGGGACAATGGAAAATGATTTCCTAGCACCAGATGGTAGCTTACGTGATGCACGTGTATATGCAAAAATCAATTAAAAAACACTCGCCTTTGGCGAGTGTTTATTTTTGTAGTTGTAAATATTGTACTGCAAACATCGTCTTCGCATCATGAATACGAAGATCTTTCATAAGAGTAATCGCTTCTTCTAACGATACTTCCATTAATTCCACAAACTCATCTTCATCTAACTCAGCTTTATTTTCTTTTCTTGTCAAACCTGTCGCTTTATATACATATAAAATTTCATCTGCGAATCCTGGAGATGTATAGAAAGAAGTAATGAGCTCCATATTTTCACATACATATCCTGTTTCCTCTTCTAATTCACGAACTGCTGTTACCTCAGGTTTTTCACCAGGTTCTAACTTGCCAGCCGGAATTTCTATAATCGCCTTTTCAAGTGCTTTACGATACTGCTCAACAAGCACAATTTTCCCCTCATCAGTAATAGCAATAATAGCAACTGCACCAGGGTGATTTACAATTTCACGTTTACTCATTGCTCCATTTGGTAATACTACATCATCAACACGAACTTTTATAACTCTACCATCAAAAATTGGCTCAGTTTTTACTGTTCTCTCTGCAAGATTACTCATACTACTTCATCTCCCTGTTCTATTTCCTATTCTTTCCTCATACATTTTACCACATTGAAAGGAGCGTGATAGAAATGAAAGTTTATATTTTACCAAATCGCGTCACTTTAGTCGGAAAAGCATGGCAAATTCGCCATAAGCTAAAGCAATATAGCAAAGAGTATACAACTGTACAAGAGTGGATTACAGCAAATAAAGTGAAACATTAATCATGCTTTTACGGGCAGTTAATGCGAAGCGGAAAGTAAACGTTTGTCAACCTCTTTTCCCTCTCGTACAATAAAGGTAAGGAGGTTGACCTATGAAAAAACGTCAATTAGGAAACTCAGATTTGTTTGTTACAGAAATGGGCCTTGGCTGTATGTCTCTCGGTACATCTGAAACAGAAGCTATGCATATTATCAATGAAGCGATCGATTTAGGAATTAATTTTTTTGATACAGCAGATTTATATGATTACGGATTAAATGAAGAATTTGTTGGAAAAGCCTTGAAGGGAAGAAGAGACCAAATTGTACTTACAACGAAGGTTGGAAATCGTTGGACAGAAGAAAAAAATGGCTGGTCTTGGGATCCTTCTAAAGCTTACATAAAGACTGAAGTAAAGGAAAGTTTACGTAGACTTCAAACTGATTATATTGACCTTTACCAACTTCATGGCGGAACAATTGAAGATCCAATAGATGAAACAATTGAAGCTTTTGAAGAATTGAAAAAGGAAGGTATTATTCGCCATTACGGTATTTCTTCTATACGCCCAAATGTCGTTCGTGAATATGCAAAACGCTCAAACATCGTTAGTGTACTAATGGAATATAACCTTTTAAATCGTCGTCCAGAAGAATGGTTCCCCCTTCTAAATGAACACCAAATTAGCGTCATTGCCCGCGGGCCACTTGCAAAAGGAATTTTAACTGACAATAATGCAAGAAAGATAGAAAGAGTAAAGGAAAAGGATTATCTCTCTTATTCTTACGATGAATTACATGCAACTCTAGCAAGTGTAAAAGAAATGATTGGAGAACGCTCTTTAACAGGAACAGCTATTCAATATTGCTTACATAATAAGACTGTTGCAGCTGTTATACCTGGTGCAAGCTCTCTTCAACAATTACAGGAAAATATACGAGCTAGTCAACAGTTACCTTTAACGAAAGAAGAATATATACAACTTCAAAAGATTGTTAAATATGACACATATGCTTTGCATCGTTAAAAATATCGAATTACCGATAAAACAGAAGACTGTCTCCAGTATTAGGAGACAGTCTTTTTTATAACGTATCATATTTATCAGGATTCGTTCCTACATGTAAATCACGATTCAACGTGTTAATTTGACGTATCTCTTCTTCAGTTAGTGCAAAATCAGAAATAGTAAAGTTTTCTTTAATACGAGATGGTGTAACAGATTTAGGAATTGTAACAATCCCGCTTTGAATATCCCACCTTAATATAACTTGTGCAGGTGTTTTTTCATATTTGTTAGCAATAGCCTGAATGATTGGATGCTGGAATACTTCTCCGCCCCTCATTAACGGACTCCATGCTTCCATTTGAATTTGCTCATCTTGACAATAATTTCGCAACTCAAATTGCGTCAACATCGGATGAAGTTCCACTTGGTTTACCATCGGCTTCACTTTGCAATTTGGTAATAATAGTTCTAAATGATGTTTATGAAAATTAGAAACACCAATCGCACGCACTTTACCTTCTTCATACAATTTCTCTAAAGCTCGGTACGTATCAACATACTTCCCTCTTACCGGCCAATGTATTAAATATAAATCTACATAGTCCATTTGTAATTTTTTCAAACTCTTTTCAAACGCCTCGAGTGTCTCCTCATATCCTTGATCGTCGTTCCATACTTTTGTTGTAATAAATATATCTTCTCTTGGAATTCCTGATTCACGTATCGCCTCTCCGACACCGCTTTCATTTTCATATACAGTTGCTGTATCAATCGAACGGTATCCAACTTCTAACGCTGTTTTTACTGCTTGCTTTACTTCGTCTCCTTCTTTCGCTTTATATACGCCTAGACCAATCATCGGCATTTTCACGCCATTATGAAGTGTAGTTGTTGGAATATGCACAGTCGTCTCCCTTTCATTGTTACATTTTTTATAAGCCACAATTTTATTTCAACAAGATTCATCCCAAAAGTCAAAACATACGTACAGTTTACATAACACTTTTATATAGCTAAAAAATAGCGTGAACTCATTCATTCACGTTATTTTTTCTCCATTCTTTCGCTTTTTCATCCACATTGCGCACAAACTCATTTTTTCCTTCCGTATATAACGCGCCATCATATGTATACTTTTCGGCTAATTCTTTCTTTAAGGTTGCATATGCCTCTGCTTCTTCACAATGAGCCATCATATAATCACGAAATGCTAAATGCCTTACTATCTCTGGATTTCCTTTTTCAAACACGTGTAAATGATACGAGCGTTTTTCTTCAGTTCCATGAATAAAATATCGGCGTCTTGAAATACCATTTTCCCCTTTTACGATGTAACCAAGCTCTATAAATCGTTCATTCCACCCATCTACTCTTTCGATATTTTCTACTTCCATGATCATATCAATAATAGGTTTAGCTGCCAGTCCGGGAACTGACGTACTTCCAATATGATAAATTTTTACCGTTTCTGGCATCGCTGATTTTAATCTTTTAGCCTCCATTTGAAATTTTTCACTCCAATGGTTTTCATGTGGAACAACGACAATTTTTCTCATTCTAACTCCCCTTTTCTTACAAGCTCGTCAAAAAATGATCAGTGGTATTTCACTGATCATTTTTTTATTATTTAAAGTCTTTCCAAGTAAGGTTACTTTCACTTAGCAGTTCTTCAAATGATTTATTCTTTTCACGTTCTTTTTGTTCTTGGCGCTTTCTTTCCAGTTCAGCTGCCTCTTTTTCCTCTTCCCTCACTTGCAACTCTTTCTTCTTACTCTTTAATTGTTGCATGAGTGAATCATTTAATTGATCGCCTAATGTAAGTGTTTCTTTCTTTGGTTGATTCACTTGTGATTGTCTTTGCATTTGTCTTTGTTTCTTTTTCTTCATGCTACTCACCTTTTACTTTTTTCTCCATTATAGTAGATACACAATGAAATCGACAATAAAAAAGGGTCTTTACTCTATTATTCACTTTTTGTAAATATGTTAATTTTTCGAAAAGACTAAATTTTTATGTAGCTATAATCCTATGAATCTATTAAAATTATGTCGTATGATGTCAGATTATAAAAAAGGAGAATTATATTATGTGGAAAAAAATTATTCCTGCCGTTGCTGTTTTAAGCACCATTACTTTTTCAAGCGTATTTGCCGCTCCCCCATCTCAGAATCCAGCTGAACAAAACCGCTACATAGACGTACAAATGCTTGGTATTAATGATCTCCATGGACAACTAGATACTGTTAAAAAAATCAATAATAAAGAAGCTGGTGGCGCTGATTACTTAGCTACTTATTTAAAAGAACATAAAAAACAAAACCCTAATACACTTCTCGTACATGCTGGTGATATCGTCGGAGCTAGTCCACCAGTTTCAGCATTATTACAAGATGAACCGACGATTGAATTTTTAAATGACTTAAAATTTGATGTCGGTACAATCGGGAACCATGAATTTGATGAAGGCATTGATGAAATGAAACGCCTCATTTACGGTGGATATCATGAAAAAACAGGAAATTTCAAAGGGGCTAACTTCCCCTATGTAGCTGCTAATTTCTATAACAAATCAACTGGCCGCTTATTTTTACCACCATTTACTGTAAAAATGGTAGATGGTGTTCCTGTAGGATTCATTGGGGTTGTTACAACTGATACACCAAATGTCGTTATGCCTACGATGCTTAACAATGTACAAATTACTGATGAAGTAGAAGCAATTAATAAATCAACACAACAATTAAAACGCCTCGGCGTTAAATCTATCGTCGTTCTTGCTCATGTCGGTGGAACAACCGATGAGTCTGGGGTAACAAATGGCGATCTTACTCGAATTGCAAATGAAACAGACCCAGAAGTTGATGTTATTTTCGGTGGACATAGTCATACGTATGTAAATGGTACAGTAAACAATAAACTAATTGTCCAAGCAAATTCATACGGAATGGCTTTCTCAGACGTCGATGTAACAATTGATCGTAAAACAAAGGATATTGTAAAGAAAAAAGCTGAAGTTGTTACAACGTATCATGAAGGTGTAGAACCTGATAAACAAGTAAAGAAAAAACTAGATCAATATAAAGAAAAAATCGCACCACTTGTAAATGAAGTGGTCGGAAAATCTACAGCACCTATCGACCGTAAACAAAATGATGCTGGTGAGTCCACTCTTGGAAATTTAGTTGCCGATGCTCAGCGTCAAACGATGCAAACTCAAATCTCCCTCATGAATCCTGGTGGCATTCGTAATGACTTAGATGCTGGTGATATTACGTGGGGTGAGTTATACGGCATTCAACCTTTTGGAAATCAATTGATTAAAGTAGATTTAACAGGTCAAGACATTCGCGATATTTTAAATCAGCAATGGCAAAAAGGAACAACAAGAATGCTTCAAATTTCAGGTATTCAATATACGTGGGATGCAAATAAACCAAACGGTGAAAAAGTTACAAATATACGTTTAACAAACGGAGAAGAATTATCTCCATCTACAACGTATAGCGTAGTTGCAAATGCCTTCTTAGCTTCTGGCGGTGATGGATTCGTATCATTTAAAAATGGTAAAAATGCAGAAACTGGGCCAAACGACTTTGAAGCGTTAGTCAATTACGTAAAACAATTAAAAGAACCAATTCAGCCAGTTATTGATGGAAGAATTCAAAAAGTAAATTAAGTGTTTCTCTAATAATAAATTTCATTTTTCACGTATAAAGGATTTGTACTGATTCTCTATTTTATACGTAATATACATCATAAAAAGGATACTCGTTCTTCTAATGAACATAGTATCCTTTTCTTTAGTTATCAAAATGTGATGTTTTGTCAACTTCATATTGCTGTAAAAATTGTTGCAACGCCTCTTCTACAAGTTTAGATTTTTGAATTCCTTTCGATTCTGATATAAGGTCCAATCTTGCTAATATTTCTGTATTAATAGAAAAGGTTCGTCTCTTTTTCTCTGTACTTTTACTCACAATTGGTGCAATTACTTCTTCTCTTTTTCTTAATAACTCATAAATGCTTTGTAATTGCTCATAAATTAATAATTGATAATCTGTTTTCTCATATTGAAGGGCGGTCGCTTCTTGGAGTTGTAAGTGACGTGGTTCTTCTCCATCTCCTACAAAAATACGTTTCTTCTGCTCTCCATCATATTCGTATCCAATCAATCTTAATTTCTTCGATAATGTATACGGGCTTATTTCAAGACGTTTTGCTATAATAGCGATGGATTCACGTCTATTTAAACCATCTATAATTTCTCCAATCGTCACAATTTCCCTCCTCCCGTGTTGAAATGACACTAGTATGGTATGTTACAATGATTTTCTAACAGTATATGCAAAATGAATAGCCTGTGCGATTCATACGATTTCACAAAAGGAGGTTTTCAATATGCTTTTTCGTAGCTACACCCCTCAGTTCTATAACGAAAACAAACAACTCATTCCTAATAGTATCGCTACGATAGAAAGCGTTATGATTAATAATCGAAAACAAACTCTCCTTATGCGTGGACAAAACGTAGAGCAACCTATTTTATTATGCTGTCACGGCGGACCTGGGATGGCACAAATCGGATTTATTCGCCATTTTCAAAAAGAATTAGAGAAGCAATTTATTGTTATTAATTGGGATCAGCGCGGAGCTGGTAAATCCTTTTCAATGAAAGATTTCGGAGCAAATTTCACAATCGAACAATTCGTTTCCGATGCAAAAGAAGTGATTCAATATGTACTTAAAAAGTTCAACAAACAAAAACTATTTCTCGCTGGTCATTCTTGGGGAAGTATTATTGGGCTTAACATAGCACATCAATATCCAAAGTATATCGAGGCTTACATCGGTATTGGGCAAATTGTACATATGAAACAAAATGAAGAATTGCTATATCAACATTTAATTCATTCTGCAAAAAAACATGATCATAAAAAAGCATTAGCTTCCCTTTTAAAATTAGGCAAACCACCATTTTTAGATACGAGACGTCTCATTATTCAAAGAAAGTGGCTTGGCACATTTGGAGGCGCAATCCAAAACGGATCTTCCTTTTCTTTCATACGAAAAGGTTTCTTTTCTCCCGAATATACGCTATTAGATTGGTTCAAGTTTCTCGCAGGAAATTTAAAATCTGGAATTTTATGGGAAGAAATGCTGACAATCGATTTCTTTTCTTCTATCTCAAGTTTATCTATTCCAGTTTATTTTTGTTCTGGTCGCTATGATTATCAAACTCCTTATGCACTCGTTCAGGAATATTGCGATATTATTGAAGCGCCTATAAAAAAGATGATTTGGTTCCCAAATTCAGCACATTCTCCTGATTTAGAAGAACCAGAATTATTCGCTAATTCTTTACAATCAATTAAACAAGAGCTAGCTTTTCAGCATTAGTAACAAAAGGCTCTTTTACATTTCATAGAAAACATTTTATAATAATATGTCGCAAGTATGTATAAACATAGCAAAATGTTTCATATTTACTTGTCTTAACAGAATAAAAATTTAGGGAGATTACATTTATTATGAACGCTGTACTCGTCGCAGTAGCAATTATGCTATTGCTTAGTTTGTTACGTGTCCAGGTCATTGTCGCCATCATTGTTGGAGCTTTAACAGGCGGACTTATCGGCGGACTCGGTATTTCAGAAACGATTAACACTTTTACAACTGGTCTTGGAAACAGTGCTCCAATCGCTTTAAGTTATGCAATGCTTGGTGGTTTCGCTATTTCCCTTTCCAAAACAGGACTTCCAGATGCTATGATTCAAACTGCATTAAAATGGATTGGCAATGAACAAGACACGAAAAAACAAGTTTATTCTAAAATACTTATTTTATTCATTATTTTAACGATGGCTTGTTTCTCACAAAATGTGATTCCTGTTCACATTGCTTTCATCCCCATCTTAATTCCAGCACTTTTAAAAGTATTAAATGAGCTGAGAGTGGATCGCAGACTTGTCACATGTATTATTACATTTGGATTGATTACTCCTTATATGTGGATCCCTGCAGGGTTCGGAAAAATTTATCATGACGTATTGCAAACCAACGCTGCGCAAAGCGGCCTTACATTTGATGTCACACTTATTCCAAAAGCAATGACTATTCCAGCAATCGGTATGATTATTGGATTATGTGTAGCGGTATTCATTACGTACCGAAAACCTCGTACGTATGAAACAGAACAAATTCATACTACCGAAAATGAAATCGTTCCCTATACAAAACGTAGCATTACTTTCGGGTTATTATCTATCATTGCTACATTAACTGTTCAATTAACAACAGAATCAATGATTTTCGGTGCTTTAGCAGGTATTATCGTCTTATCAGTTAGTGGCAGTCTACCACTTAAAGAAGCAGATGCGATATTAACAAGCGGAATGCGTATGATGTCCTTTATTGGCTTTGTTATGATTGCTGCCGCTGGATTCGGCGCTGTTCTTCGAAAAACAGGACATGTTGAATCTCTAGTGCAAACGAGTGCACATATAATCGGAAATAACAAACCACTCGCTGCATTTCTTATGCTCGTTATTGGACTTCTCGTTACGATGGGAATTGGTTCATCCTTTTCAACCATCCCTATCTTAACAACCATTTTTGTACCTCTTT
This sequence comes from Bacillus sp. LH1, assembly GCF_057924895.1. Taxonomy (NCBI): domain Bacteria; kingdom Bacillati; phylum Bacillota; class Bacilli; order Caryophanales; family Bacillaceae; genus Bacillus; species Bacillus sp. LH1. The sequence continues at coordinate 4,009,190 of NZ_CM175007.1, forward strand.
GCATTCAGCTTGGATTTAGTCCAATGGCCACAATTGCAATTATCGGTACAGCCGGAGCACTAGGTGACGCAGGATCTCCAGCATCGGATAGTACCCTTGGACCAACATCCGGTTTAAATGCTGATGGTCAGCACCATCATATATGGGATACATGTGTACCCACTTTTCTACATTACAATATACCGTTACTTATATTTGGCTTTATTGCCGCAATTACATTATAAAAAGGTGCGTATAAAACGCACCTTTTACTTTTTTATTTTTCCTTTTAATTGTTGAAAAGCTACTTTTCCGTTATCTTTGACATAGCTTTCAATTGTCGGTAGTGATGAACCTATCCATTCACACTCTATACTCCCATTCGGTCCAACAATTTTTAATTTATCTGGTATATGTATATTTAGAAATCTCGCTGACCGAATTAACTCAATAGCAATCTGATCACTTGAGGCTACAATTCCATCTATATACGGATTGTTTTGCAATAATGTAATAAATTGTTTATTTGTATACCCTTGTACACATTCTTCTCGATAAGAGATTCCTTCATCCCAAACAGCGTCTAAAAACCCTGCTATATGATCTTCCATTTCTTCACTTTCTTCTCCCTCACCGAAATATGCAAGAAAGTGACACCCTTTCTCTTTTAATAAAGAAACAGCTCTCTGTCCACTTTCATAATAATTTCCATGTGATTGTTGCTCATCGATCACAACAAATGGAAATGGAATTTCTCCTACACTTTTAAAAACTGCTCTCGTCAAAATAACACCTGCAATGTTATTTTGCTTCAGCATATGTATGTATCTATCTTTATTCTCTATATTACAAATAATGATTTGATAGCCTTCTTTATATGCTATTTCCTCAATACAATGTAGCAAAGTGATGTTTGATTGGTTACATAAATTATCTACAAGTAATGCAATTATCGTTGAACTCTCTTTAAATAGTGGCTTCGCTGCACTGTTTGGCCTATAACGTAATTCTTCAATTGCTTCCTTTACTTGTTTTACTGTGTCCTCATGAACGTATCCTTTTTCATTAATAACTCGTGAAACGGTTGCGACTGAAACACCTGCCAATTTTGCAACATCACGTATAGTTGCCACATCGTCACCCCTTAATATGGTAATAGATTACAATTTTACGGTAACCTAAATTACACTATCCGTCAAGATTAATAACTCATATTTCTGAAAATTGTTACATCATTTCACTAAACGATACTCCAACTGAATTTCATGTAAAATTGGGATATTATCATATCCCATACGTGGAATTTCTTTCTTTATTTTTCGTGCCTCCTCTACCGCATTCACATATAAATTAGTCATTACAAAATTACGTTTTTGGTAAAATCGTAACGCATTCATATTATCATTTGTTGTAATAAGCCAAACCTGTCTGCACCGTTCTTCTTCTGCAACTTGTAATACACAATCCACAAGTTTCGTCCCTATTCCTTTTCTTTCTTCAAAGCTATCTAGCGATACAATTTCGCATATATTTCCGGTCACTTCATACGTTATAATTCCGATTATTCTGTCATCTGAGAGCGCAACAAATCCTGGCAACTCTTCTAACTGATGTTCCTTACCACGTGAAACCATCAATGAACTTCCCCAGTTCTCACACATGAACATTCGGATTGTTTCTTTCATCGCTGGCGTAATTTTTTGTATATGCAGCATTTCCTATTTCTCCCCTTTTATATCATTGTGATACAATATAAGTGTATCACATGTAACGGTATTTGGAGGATGAGGTAAAGTATGAAACGTTTTTTTGCAGCACTGTTTACTATACTAGGTGCAATAACTGCCCTTGGGATTTTCTTTACAAATAAAGTGATGTACTTAAAGAAAAAAACAGAGGAAGAAGTACTCGAAAGAGAAACGAAAAAACATTTTCGTATAGAGGATTTTGATGCTCTTCATAAAGAAGAAATTCATATCCCTTCACAATTCGGATACGACCTTCACGGATATTACATTCCTGCTGGTCATTCCACCAATAAGTTTATGGTTTTTTGCCACGGTGTAACTGTAAATAAAATAAACTCTGTAAAATATGCAAACTTATTCTTAAAAAGGGGATATAACGTCCTCATTTACGATCATCGTCGTCATGGTAAAACTGGCGGAAAAACAACAAGCTATGGATACTATGAAAAACATGATTTAAAATCCGTAGTTGACTGGCTAAAAAACCGTTTTGGCACCAATATTACACTTGGTATTCATGGTGAATCTATGGGAGCTGCAACACTTCTTCAATACGCAGGACTTGTAGAAGATGGTGCTGATTTCTATATTGCAGATTGTCCTTTCTCTGATTTTCAAGGACAATTACAGCACCGTTTAAAGGTTGAATTCCATTTACCAAAATGGCCTTTATTACCTTTAGCAAACGCATTTTTGAAAGTTCGTGACGGTTATACAATTCGTGAAGTTTCACCAATCGACTGTATAAAAAACATTAACAATCCCGTTCTCTTTATTCATAGTAAAGATGACGACTATATTTTAGCTGATATGACAAAAGCATTATATGAAGCGAAAGAAAATAATAAGCAGCTTTATATTGCAGAACACGGTGCACACGCTTGCTCTTATAACGAAAATAAAGAAGAGTACGAAGCAGCCGTCGATCAATTTTTAAACACATATGTGAAAGAAACAAAAAACAGGCTTGCATAAGCCTGTTTTTTATTGCGCTAAAACGTCTGTAACTTGTTCCATATTTTCAGAAATCCATTGCATTGCATCATCTAACGTTGGGAATTCTGTCGTTTGAAATGTTACTTCATCTTGAAGTAACCAAACATCCTTTGCCTCTTGCCCTACACCTGCAATGGACCAATGTAACAAACTATATGGATGATTATCATTCAAAAATGATGCCCACGTGCGCTCATTTGCAATGTTTCGTAATGTATGTAATTGTTTATCCATCTCTCGTCACCTTACTCTAGTCAGTTATGAAAACTATTATAACACTCTCTTCTTTCTCAAACAAAGTGCTCTTTTTATATTGTCAAGCACTTCCCTTGATTATATGATGAAATTAAGCGTTTGGGAAGGAGGGATAACGTTGGCAAAAGTACAAATTAAAGTAAATGATAATGGCTCTTTTCGCGTTACAGGGGACGTGGAATTAGTCGACTCACAAGGGAATGTATTCCCAGCAAAACCGGCATTTTCTTTATGCCGTTGTGGTTTATCAAAAAATATGCCTTATTGCGACGCTTCGCATAAAGGTAAATTCGAATCTGTTGTTAGAGCACCAGAGGCAGAATAATTTTACATGTGACATGCACATTTTTTTGTGCATGTTTTTTCTTTTTAGCAACTCCGTTATATCCCTTCTCCTTACAACATTTCTAATACTTTTATTTCCATTCCAGCCTGCATATATTTTCACACAATTCTTCACATTCGAATATTTTTTACTAGCCTTTTATTTTTTTTGTGCTATAATTTGAGCAAACAGCATCCTTCGGGGTCGGGTGAAATTCCCAACCGGCGGTGATGAAGTGAAAACTTCTAAGTCCGTGACCCGTTTTCAACTCGAAAACGGTGGATCTAGTGAAACTCTAGGGCCGACAGTATAGTCTGGATGGGAGAAGGATATGTTTCTAGTTTTTTATATAGTGAATACACTTTTATTTCAGTATGCATATTTTTAAAGATTCATTTTGATTCTTTATATATGTTTAATTTTCTATACTTATTTTTTATGCTGAAATAAAAAGAGACAACTAGCGTTTAAAAATTTGATATTTTGCTAGGTTTTTTCCTTATGCAGAAATATCAATTATCGTTAGGTTTCTTTCCTATGCTTTCGTATTCAAACTATATTTCTAGAAATCACGTCTCCCAAACCCCAAGGATATTAAATCCTTGGGGTTTTTTGATTTTTTTAGGAGAGGTGAAGAAAATGACAGATCAAGAATATATGAGGATTGCCCTGCAGTTAGCAGAAGGGACATCAGGACAAACAAGTCCAAATCCTATGGTTGGTGCTGTTGTTGTAAAAGATGGAAACATCGTTGGTATGGGGGCTCATTTACGAGCTGGTGAAGAACACGCAGAAGTTCATGCCCTTCAAATGGCTGGTCAGAACGCCAAAGACGCTACCGTTTATGTAACACTGGAACCGTGTAGCCACTTTGGAAAAACACCACCTTGTTGTGAATTGCTCATCGAAAAAGGAGTTAAGCGTGTTGTAATTGCTACTCTCGATTGTAATCCGCTCGTTTCTGGTAACGGAAAAAGAAGATTAGAGGAAGCTAGAATTGAAGTAACGACCGGTGTTCTTGAAGCAGAAGCAGTTTTATTAAATCGCTACTTTTTTCACTACATGAAAACGAAGCGCCCTTTTGTAACAATCAAAACAGCGATGAGCTTAGATGGAAAAACAGCAACTGTAACTGGTGAAAGTAAGTGGATTACAGGTGAAGAAGCACGTGCTGATGTTCACCAATATCGCCATACACATGATGCAATTCTTGTTGGAGTGAATACAGTTATAGCTGATAATCCTCATTTAACAACAAGAATTCCAAATGATGGGAAACATCCTATTCGCGTTGTTTTAGATACCCATTTACGAACGCCACCATCTTCTCATGTTATAACAGATGGTTTAGCACCGACATGGATTATTGTCGGTAAGGATGTAAAGGAAGAGAAGATATCTTCTTATGAATCTAAAAATATAGCTATATTCCAAATGGAAACGAAACATATAGAAATCGAGGACCTTCTTTCCTTTCTTGGAGAGAAACAAATTCTTTCTCTATTCGTTGAAGGTGGCCAATCGATTCATGCAAGTTTCTTAAAAACAAACAATTTTAATGAAATTGTAACCTATATAAGTCCGAAATTAATTGGTGGGAAAGATGCTCCTACTTTATTTGGAGGAAATGGTTTTTCAAAATTACAAAATGCGCTTTCCTTGAAAATTCAAGAGATGAAACAAATTGGTGATGATATAAAAATCGTTGCGAATGCCCGAAACGAGGTGACGAAATGTTTACAGGAATTGTAGAAGAATTAGGAACGATAGCAAACATGCAACAAAGCGGAGAAGCGATGAAATTAACGATTCATGCAAAAAAAATTTTATCAGATGTTCACTTAGGTGATAGTATCGCGGTTAACGGTATTTGCTTAACTGTAACAAGCTTTACAACTACTTCATTTACAGTTGATGCAATGCCTGAAACGATGCAGTCGACATCACTTCGCATGCTTAAACCGCACTCTAAAGTAAATTTAGAGCGCGCAATGGCTGCAAACGGACGATTCGGTGGACATTTCGTTTCAGGACATATTGATGGAATCGGAACGATTTTAAATAAAAAACAACATTACAATGCCGTCTATTACAAAATAGCAATTTCTGATGAACTACTGCGCTATTGTTTGCAGAAAGGGTCCATTGCTGTTGATGGAACGAGTTTAACGATATTTGATATAGACGAATCTTCCATAACGATTTCACTCATCCCGCACACAGTAAGCGAATCTGTCATTGGAGCAAAAAATGCCGGAGATATCGTAAACATTGAGTGTGACATGATTGGTAAATATATTGAACGCTTTATTACTAAACCTACAAAACGAGTAGGTTCAATGACCGAAAGCTTTTTACAAGAAAACGGATTTCTATAAGGGGGAAGCACAATGTTTCATCGTATTGAAGAAGCTCTAGAAGATTTAAAAAAAGGTAAAGTCGTTATCGTATGTGATGATGAAAACCGAGAAAATGAAGGCGATTTTATTGCTTTAGCAGAGTACATTACACCAGAAACAATTAATTTTATGATTACACATGGCCGTGGTCTCGTTTGTGTACCGATTACGGAAGGGTACGCAGAACGTCTACAATTAGAACCAATGGTATCTCATAATACAGATTCACATCATACTGCGTTTACAGTGAGCATTGACCATGTCTCTACAACAACAGGGATTAGCGCTCACGAACGTGCAACTACGATACAAGAATTGTTAAACCCCGCATCAAAAGGTGCTGATTTCAATCGACCTGGACATATCTTTCCATTAATTGCGAAAGAAGGCGGTGTCCTGCGTCGTGCAGGTCATACAGAAGCTGCTGTTGATTTAGCAAAGCTATGCGGTGCCGAACCAGCTGGAGTTATTTGCGAGATTATAAATGAGGACGGCACGATGGCACGTGTACCTGATTTAATAGAATGCGCAAAACAATTTGATATAAAAATGATTACAATAGAAGATTTAATTGCTTACCGCCGCCATCATGAAACACTTGTGACGAGAGAAGTGGAAATTACATTACCTACAGATTTCGGTACTTTCCACGCAATTGGCTATTCTAACTCATTAGATACGAAAGAACATATCGCACTTGTAAAAGGTGATATTTCAACAAGTGAACCGGTACTTGTACGTGTTCATTCTGAATGCTTAACAGGAGATGTATTCGGTTCACATCGCTGCGATTGCGGACCACAACTCCATGCAGCACTTGCTCAAATTGAGCGTGAAGGAAAAGGTGTTCTTCTTTATATGAGGCAAGAAGGAAGAGGCATTGGGCTTCTTAATAAGCTTCGTGCTTATAAATTACAAGAAGAAGGATTTGATACTGTAGAAGCAAATGAAAAACTCGGCTTCCCTGCTGATCTTCGTGATTACGGTATCGGTGCTCAAATATTAAAAGATTTAGGTTTACAGAGTTTACGATTATTAACGAATAACCCAAGAAAAATTGCTGGCTTACAAGGTTACGATTTAGAAGTAGTCGAGCGTGTACCGTTGCAAATGCCAGCAAAAGAAGAGAATAAATCGTATTTACAAACGAAAGTAAACAAATTAGGACACTTACTAAACTTATAATTAAAGGAGAGATTTATTATGGTATTCGAAGGTCATTTAGTTGGTACAGGATTAAAAGTTGGAGTTGTTGTTGGACGTTTTAACGAATTTATTACAAGTAAGTTACTTGGCGGCGCTTTAGACGGATTAAAGCGTCACGGTGTAGAAGAAAATGATATTGATGTTGCTTGGGTTCCTGGTGCATTTGAAATTCCTTTAATCGCTAAAAAGATGGCTAGTAGCGGAAAGTATGATGCTGTTATTACATTAGGTACTGTAATCCGAGGTGCTACAACTCACTACGATTACGTTTGTAATGAAGTAGCAAAAGGTGTTGCGTCTTTATCACTACAAATGGACATCCCAGTTATTTTCGGCGTATTAACGACAGAAACAATTGAACAAGCGATTGAACGCGCAGGTACGAAAGCTGGTAATAAAGGATATGAATCAGCTGTTGCTGCAATTGAAATGGCTCACTTATCAAAACAATGGGCATAAAAAAAGAGGCTGCGGCCTCTTTTTATTTTTTCACCTTTTTTTGTACATCTTTTATTAATTCATTCATCGTTTTTCCTTCTGTTTTTATATGAAGAGCTTGTGCCGTTCTCCATACATTCTCTCTTTTTTTCGCTTCTTCTATAATAGTAATTTCTTTTCTAACTTCCTTTAAATCTTTTCCTTCCGTTTTCAATCCAAAATGTTCAGCTTTCGTTCGAAAGTGTTGTTCGATTCTTTGTTGCATTTCTTTTTGTTCAGGATTTTCAGCAGCCTTAACTGGATCAGAACTTATTGCTTTTATTAAAATTAAACAAGTCATAATCGCTAATATGTATTTGTACATGTAAAATCCTCCAACCCAATATAAATTACATATTTACTATGTACAACTAGGGCTTGGAAAATTCGTCCACAAAAATTCTTTTTTTCGCTTAAAAACCAATAATATCAAGCGTTTACAACTATTTATTACATTTTATTTACAAAAAAAGCAAACCCTTTTACAAGTTTGCTTTTTCATCTATCTTATAATGCACATTCTTCAATCTCAAATCCTAAATCTGCAATCATACCCCAGTCCGCAGTCGGCTCTTGTCCAGCTGTCGTTAAGTAGTCCCCGACAAAAATAGAGTTTGCTGCAAATAAACCGATTGGCTGTACAGAACGTAAATTGATTTCACGTCCTCCTGAAATACGAATTTCTTTTGTTGGGTTTACAAAACGCATCATTGCCAGTACTTTTAAACATTCTACTGGAGTTAACTCTTTTTGTCCTTCAAGAGGTGTCCCCTTTACAGCAACAAGGAAATTACAAGGGATAGAATCTGCATCTATACGTTGTAATTCAAATGCAATTTCAGCACGCTCTTCAATTGTTTCTCCCATGCCAAAAATCGCTCCCGAGCATGGGGAAATGCCCGCTTGTTTTGCTTTTTGAACTGTATCAACACGATCATCATACGTATGAGTTGAACAAATACTATCGTAATTATTTGCATGTGTATTTAAGTTGTGGTTATAACGATGCACGCCTGCTTCCGCTAAACGTCCTGCTTGATCTTCATTTAAGAAACCTAAACAACAACAAATCTTCAAGTCTGTCGTTTCACGAATTTCCTTAACTGCTCCAATTACGTGATTTACCTCTTTATCCGTCGGACGACGACCAGACGCTACAATACAATATGTACCTGCTTTACGGCGTATTGCTTCATGTGCCCCTTCTACAATCTTCTCCTGCGTTAACCATGCATATTTATCAATCGGTGCTTCTGAAATAATAGACTGTGAGCAATATCCACAATCTTCAGGACATAATCCAGATTTCGTATTAATAATCATATTCAATTTTACTTTCTTACCAAAGTGATGATGGCGAATAATGTAAGCCGCATTCATAATTTCTAAAACTTCGGTATCATCAGCTTCTAATATCGCTATTGCATCTTCTTTTGTAATCATCTTCTCTTCCACTACGTCGTATGCAAGTTTTTTCCAATCCCTTTTTGTTTGTACTTGTTTCATTTCATCTCTTCCCCTCTTTTGTTATATGTATAAATAAAGCATGATACGTTGCCATTATCCCTTCATTTCCCGTGAAGTCTCTTTCGTATATGCGTAGCATCGCACGAAAGAGTGAGGGACTTTGACAATATGATCCTTCATTGCTATTAGTTGCTCCTACTTTTCGAATAGAATGCAGAAACTCCTTAACTTCTGTAAAACTCTCTATGTAACATGTTTCAGAAACATGCACATCCCCTGTTTCTATCTTACATATATGAAGCAACTGATCTTTTGAATAAAAACGTTGACCAATCGATGTTTCATTTTTTATATTTCTTTCTTCTTTCGCACGTTGGAACGAAGCATGCAATTCTTGAAACGTTTCATGTCCAAACGTTGAAAAGAGTAATATCCCATCTATAGACAAATGTTGAAATAAATTTCTTAACACTTGTTGTAAATTATTTAACCATTGAAATGTAGCATTTGAAATAATGACATCATATGATTCTTCTAATCGTAATCGCTCAATATCTTCACAGTGAAACGTTACATTTTTTACATTTTGTCTAGTTTGCGCAATCGCAATCATACTTTCAGCAAAATCAACTGCTGTAATATGTGCTTTCGGAAATAACTTTGATAATTGCTCTGTTACATACCCCGTCCCGCATCCCAGTTCTAAAATACGTATTGATGCCGTTTCACTATATCGTTCCTTTAAGATTGAAAGTAATGAATGTGCCATCTTTTTTTGTACATTTGCATATCGATCGTAAGATACGGCTGCCCCATTAAACCGTTTTTGTAGTAACGTTTTGTTGATCATGTCGTATCCCCTCTACAAATTGAATTATCTCATTTGCGCAATATTCAAAATTTGTCACACATAATGCATGCCCTGCTTCACTTACTACTTTCAGCTCGCTGCTGCTATTTTCCGTCATACTACGTGCCGCAGACAATGGGCATATTACATCCTGTTCTCCGTGAATAAGTAGTATAGGTACTTTAATTTCTTTTAGTTCTTCTCTCATATCTGTTTCTATTAAATAATCCAAACCTAGTTGTAAAGACTGAATAGAATCACCTTTAAAACGGTCTACAATGTCTTCAAAGTTTTTATTCTCTTTTAGCTCATCTTTCGTAAACATATTTTCATAAAACCGCTTGAGCGTATCTTCTTTCCTTCTCGCCAAATTCCTTTTCAGCCGTTCTACATGCAAAGCATTCCATCCGTTACTGTAATCGCTCGTATTTGTAAATTTAGCAGTACCACCAATTAATACGATGCCTTTTGCCTGAATCTTTTTATAAGCTTCAACTGCTGCTAACGCTCCTAGTGACCATCCAACCAATATTACGTTGTCATTATGCGCTACATCTATAATTCGTTCCGCAAATTCACTTCGTTCTTTCACATTACGCCAATCTATGCATTGAACAGAATATCCTTTAAAATACGGAAGTACTAAATCCCAAATATTCTCTTCCATTCCCCATCCGGGGATAAAAATAATCTTTAGCTCATTCATACGAAAAGCTCCTCTTCTTTCGCAATGTGGATAATTCGGTCAATAGCCCATTTTAAATCAGCTATTGTATGTTGCGATGTAACTGCAAAGCGAATTCGAGAACTATGAACCGGCACAGTTGGCGGACGAATTGCAATAGCCGCAATCCCTGCCTCTTGCAACCTTTTACTAAACCGTAAAGCATGTTCATTTGAACCGACTACAATCGGTACAATATGAGTTGAACTATTCCCAATATCAAAACCAGCATCCCTTAATTTAGTTCTGAAGTATTCTCCGTTTGCTATAAGGTTCTCTCTTCTTTCGTTATCTTCTTTTACAATTTCAATTGCTTTTTGCACCGCTCCTAACGTACTTGGTGGTAAAGCTGTAGTAAAAATAAAGCTTCTCATCATATTTTGTAAATACTCTATATAAATTTCATCACCTGTCAAATACGCACCATAACACCCTAAAGCCTTGCTAAACGTCCCCATATGTATATCAATTTTTTGAGCAAGATTTTTTTCTATATGAGATAACCCAGCTCCGCCGATTCCATATATTCCACTCGCATGTGCTTCATCGACTATAATGATTGCCCCGTATTTCTCTTTCAGCTGTACTAAATCTCTCAAATACGCAGTATCACCATCCATACTAAAAACGGTATCTGTTACGATTAATTTCCTTTTTTCAGGCGAAGCCATTTTCAACAACTTCTCTAAATGATCCAAATCATTATGACGATACCTTTTATGCTCTGCCCCGCTTAATATGATTCCATCAACAATACTTGCGTGATTTAACTTATCACTAAAAACAATATCGTGCCGAGAGGCTAAAGAAGATATGGCACCTATATTTGCCGTATATCCACTATTTACAATTAAAGCTCTTTCAGTACCTTTCCAGTCACATATGCTTCTCTCAACCTCTTCATATAATGGATGATTTCCTACAACGAGACGAGAGGCAGTCGCTCCAGTTCCATATCTTTTTGTACAGGCAATAGCAGCTTCTTTTAACCTTTCATCTCCAGCTAACCCTAAATAATTATTTGACGCTAAATTTAACATCCTTTTTTTATCTCGAATAAGCCAAGTCTCTTCTGCCTTCTCTGTTACATATAAATCACGATACTGCCCTTGCTCATGTAATTGTTGTAATTTAGATTGAAGGTGCGCCCGCCACGTTTGATTCATTTTGGATAAACTCCTCTAATTTTGAAATCATAATATGTTCTTTTGCAGATTCTAATACTTCTTCTTTCGTAAACTCACCTGCAAAGAATGGCAATAATCCTAAAACTGGTACCCCGCTCAGCTCTTCAATCATCTCTTTATTTTCTTGCACTCTTTCCATTTCACATTCTTTGCAACCTGATAAAATGACACCCACTACGGTTAAACCATGCGCCTTTGCGTAAGCAATCGTTAACACTGTATGATTTACTGTTCCTAATGTAGGACGAGCTACTACAATAAGAGGCAACTGTAATTCTTTTGCAAAATCAATTACTAAAGCATCTTCTGTATATGGGACAGCAAGCCCACCTGCCCCTTCTACAAATAAGCTATTAAACTCTTTTAATAGTTCATTATAGTAATCAGTAATTTCTTTTAACTTTACTACTCTTCCAGCTCTTTTCATGGCAAGTCTCGGAGCAAGTGGTTCTTCAATAGAATAAGGGCAAATTTCATTTTCTGGTGTCGGTACACCTGATAATGCTTTTAACCTTGCCGCATCTCCCTCAGGGTTTGATGCAACATGCCCACTTTGCAACGGTTTATATACTCCGATGTTATATCCCAATTCTCTAAATACACCGGCTAATGCACCGGCAACGACAGTTTTCCCCACTTCAGTATCTGTTGCTGTTATAAAAAAACCACTCATTATTCTCCCTCCGTAACATCCGAGATTGCCTTATATAAAATGCGTAACATATCATCAATCTCTTCAAAAGTAGAAGCAAGTGGTGGCATAAATACAATCGTGTTACCTAGCGGTCGTAAAATCATACCCAGCTCTCTTGAGCGTTTACATACTTGAACACCGACTCTTTCTGTCCAGTCAAACGCTTCTTTCGTTTTCTTATTCTTCACAAGCTCAATACCAACCATTAATCCGCACTGACGAATATCACCTACATGTTTATACGCAAAGAGCTTTTCTAATTGCGCTGTCACATAATCCGTTTTACGTGCCACTTCTTCTATTAAATTTGTTTTTTCATATAGTTCTAGATTCGCGATTGCTACGGCACACCCTAACGGATTACCTGTGTAGCTATGTCCATGGAAAAATGTTTTTTGTTCTTCATATTCTCCTAAGAAGGCATTATATATTTCATCTGTCGTTACCGTAACTGCAATTGGTAAATATCCACCTGTTAAACCTTTCCCAGCAGTTAAAATGTCTGGCGTCACATTTTCATGTTCACACGCAAACATTTTCCCTGTACGCCCAAATCCAGTCGCTACCTCATCTGTAATAAATAATACATTGTACTTTGTACATAAATCGCGCAGTCCTTTTAAATATCCTTTTGGCATTGTAATCATTCCGCCAGCACCTTGCATTAATGGCTCTACAATGATGGCAGCTACTTCTTCATGCTTTTCTTTCAACAATTCTTCCATTTCTTCTAAATGGATTTTTACAATTTCCTCCTTATTATTTCCGTAAGGAGAACGATATGTATATGGATACGGCATTTTAATCGCATCAAATAAGAGCGAACTATACACTTGGTGAAACAAGTCTATTGCTCCTACTGAAACAGCTCCAATTGTATCACCATGATATGCTTCTTTTAATGTAACGAATCTTTGTTTCTTTGGTTTCCCTTTATGCTGCCAATATTGGAAAGCCATCTTAATTGCAATTTCAACAGCGGTAGAACCTGAATCAGAATAGAATACCTTCTTCAATCCATCTGGTACAACCTCAATAATTTTTTCTGCTAATAAAATAGATGGAACGTTAGCAAGTCCTAACATAGTAGAATGAGCAATTTTATTTAATTGCTCACGAATTGCTTCATCTAATTCCGGTACTTGATGTCCGTGAACATTTAACCATATAGATGAAACACCATCCCAATATTCATTACCATTTACATCGTATAGTTTTCTTCCCTCTCCACGTTCAATAATGACAGGATCTTCTTCTAAATAATCTTTCATTTGTGTAAATGGGTGCCATACGTAAGCTTTATTTTTCTCTGCTAATTCTTCATATGTATAAGATGATTTTTCAATCGTTCTACTATTTATTGTCACAATTGTCACCCCTAATGTTAACTTGTTTATAAATATAGTTAACATTAAATCCGAATGACTGTCAATTATTTTAAAATCAAATAGTTCTTAAAAAAGAACAACTTATCCTACGATAAGTTGTTCTACTTTCCATGCTGTATCTTTCCAATTTCTAAAATAATTTCTTCATCTTTTTTCCCCTCTGTATCAATTCCAAGTTGCTTAGCGTGCTCAATTAATAAATCATGACGCTTCTCAAATCTAGCGGTATTTACTTCTTTCGTAACCTCTTCTTTTGTTTTCCCCTCAGTAGAAACTCCTAGTTTTTCTGCTGCTTTTTCCATTGATTTCTTCTCTTCTATTTCTTTTACTTTCTTCACTTCTGACTGTTGTATTTGCTTTTGTTTCAACTGCTCTGATTCAGCCGCAAAAACTGTGTAAATTCCAGCACTTCCTCCAATAACTAATAAAGTGGTAAAAAGAATTATTTTTTTCTTCACTCTTTCCTCCCCCTTTCAAATTCATTATAACGTACATTTTTACAGCGTTAAAAACAATTATCCTTTATTTTCCTAAAAAAACATTTAATATTTTTATTGACATGTAAGATGAAAATATGATAAAAATTTAACTAACATCATATGAATCGGCGTTGATAGGATTTAGTAGTATTTCGATTTCTGATTTCAGAGAGCTGGTGGTCGGTGCGAACCAGTACAGAGCGAATTATGAATTACCCCCTGGAGCTTCTTTTACGAAACGTGAGGAGTAGTGAAAGACGGTTATAGACCGTTATGTCTAAAGAGTGGTGAAACGACACTGTTTCACAATTTAGGGTGGTACCGCGAATTTTTCGTCCCTGCATATATTGCAGGGGCGTTTTTTATTTTATAAGCGCATATCATATGACCCTTTATTTTGTGACGCATTCATTTCACAAGCTAGGGTGGTACCGCGATTTCTTCGTCCCTGCATAATTATATGCAGGGACGTTTTTTTATCCAATCATTTCCGTATCATATAGAAGGACTAACAATTACCGGTAATTTGTCACAAAATTCTAAACTTTAGAAGGAAATATACAATATTGGCGAATTTTATATAAAAAAGAGCTATTTCACATTACTTAGGAGGGGAAAACAATGGTTTCAAAAATTGAGTCTGTTCTTTTAACAATTTTTATCTTTTTCTGTATTGGTTTTAGTGTTATTCAATTAGAAGTTTCACCACACATTCCAATTTTATTTGGTATCGTTCTTTTATTAGCATTTGGATTCCTGAAGAGAATCTCTTGGTCTACTATGGAGAAAGGGATGATTAGTAGTATTTCAGCTGGTATTCCATCTATATTTATTTTCTTACTTGTAGGCGTATTAATTAGCGTTTGGATTGCAGCTGGAACTATTCCCACTTTAATGGTATACGGCTTCCAACTTGTATCTCCAAAAATTTTCGTTCCAACTGTTTTTGTTGTTTGTGCAATTGTTGGAACGAGTATCGGTAGTGCTTTTACAACTGCTGCAACTGTAGGACTTGCCTTTATGGGAATGGGTACTGCCCTTGGATACGATCCAGCTCTTATTGCTGGTGCAATTATTTCTGGTGCATTCTTCGGAGATAAAATGTCTCCTTTATCTGATACAACAAACTTAGCGCCTGCTGTAACAGGTGTAGATTTATTTGAACATATTCGTAACATGCTTTGGACAACAGTGCCAGCTTTCATTATTGCTTTTATCGCATTTTTCATTTTAGGAAGCGGATCTGGTGGAAACGTTGATTTCTCAGCATTTATTAACACACTAGAAAAAAATGCAACGATTTCTATCGTTACACTGATTCCTATTTTATTACTGTTCCTATTCGCATTTAAAAAGGTACCCGCAGTTCCAACATTACTTGCAGGAATTGTGGTAGGGATTATTATTCTCTTTATTTTTAAACCTAGCACTTCTTTAGCTGATTTAATAAAAATTATGCAAGACGGTTACGTTTCTAAAACTGGTATCAAAGACATTGACAGCTTATTATCTCGCGGTGGCCTGCAAAGTATGATGATGTCAATTGCTCTTATTTTCCTAGCTCTTTGTATGGGAGGATTATTACAAGGAATGGGTATTATAGCGCAGCTGATGAATATTATCTCTAGCTTCGTAAAAACTAGTACACGCTTAATTATTTCTACTGCTTCAACTGCAATTGGTGTAAACTTCTTACTTGGTGAGCAGTACTTATCCATCGTTTTAACAGGACAAGCATTTGCTAATAAATACGATGAAGTCGGTTTAGAACGTCGTAATTTATCACGAGTATTAGAAGATGCTGGTACAGTAATTAATCCACTCGTACCATGGGGTGTAAGTGGCGTATTCTTAACAAACGTTCTTAGCGTTCCAACATTCGATTACCTGCCATACGCAATCTTCTGTTTAGCATGTCCAGTCGTAACCATTATTGTCGGCTTTACTGGATTCGGTCTTTCATGGAAAAAAGAAAAAGCAGTACCAGTTTCATAATATAACAAAAAGGATTACCAAATCGGTAATCCTTTTTATATTTCTTGACTATCTATTCGCTTTCTTTCTTCTAAATAACAGAAGTAATCCCGCTCCAACAAACGCAAGACCAGCTCCAATTGTAGAAGCAATACTTGCACCTGTTTTCGGTAAATCACGTTCATCTTTTTCAGCTTCTTTATTTTCACTTACAGTTGTTGTTTCTTTTGTATTTTGATCATCTGTTGTAGTTTGTCCAGATCCGGTATTGTTTCCATCTTGCTTTGGTTCATTACCATTATTACCTTCTTCTGTTGGTGGTGTTGGGTTTTCTCCATTACCTGTTGGCGGTGTCGTCGGATTTTCTCCACCACCTGTTGGCTGTGTCGTTGGATTTTCTCCACCAGTTTCTTTATCATCATTCTTCTTCGTTATATCAATTGCATATTTAGCAAATTCATTTTCAGATGGTCCAACATATGAAATCTTTCCATCTTTCTTTATATACTCTTTTGCTTTTGGTGAAGAATCAAATGTTGTAATTAATTTATCTGCAACAATCGGTTTAAATGTCCAATTTTGATCTGCTGTCGGGTTAATAACTGGCGTTTCTTGCATATACTTTACAATAATTTGACGTGTTTCATCTTGCGATTGATATACAACTTCCCCTTTACTTACACCCGGGAACGTCTGGCTACTTCCACGATAGTTATTTGTAGCAACGATGAACTCTTGATTGTCAGCTACTGGCTTACCTTCATATGTCATATTTACAATACGATTCGCATTTGCATTTACAACTTTTCCATCTTTATCGTATTTCGCCGGTTGTGTTACATCAATTTCATATTTTAAACCATCTATAATATCAAAGTTATATGTAGGATATCCTGTATTCACCAATTGCTGTTCAATTTTTTCTTTTGGTTTAGGATCAATTTGATTAAACTGACCTGCAGACATTTCAAGCCATTCTTTCACTTGTGCCCCATTTACTTTTACAGCATATAACGTATTTGGATATACGTATAAATCTGCAACGTTTTTAATTGCTAACGTTCCAGCTGGAATATCAGTATAATATGCAGCACCGTTTCGGCCACCTGCTTTAAATGGTGCACCTGCAGATAAAACCGGAATATCTTTAATCTTTTCGTACTCTGGTTTTTTAAGTTCTTGTTCTACATACCATTTTTGCGCATTGGTCACAATTTGTACGGAAGGATCATCTTGTACTAATGAAAAATAACTATTAATTGGTGCTTTCGTTTCACCTACAGGTGTATTTACATATTCGATTGTCTTTTCATGTTCATCTTTAATTTCATTAACTAATTTTTGATCAGATTCTACTAACGGATTACCTTTACTATCAGCAATCTTACGAAGTGCTGGCTTAGATTGATTCTTTTTTTGTACTTCCCATTTTCCGTTTACCTTTTTCAATTGCATATCAATAATACCTAAGTTACTGCCAAAAACGCCAGGCATTACAACTGGAACACCATTAAATATATCCTGCACTTCAGTATGTGAATGTCCCATTAATACTGCATCTACGTCAGGAACCTCTGTTAAATAATACGATGCGTTTTCCATACCAACGTTGTATCCACTTTTATCAACACCGGAATGAGCTAGTGCAACGATAACATCTGCACCTTCTGCTTTCATTTTTGGTACCATTTTCTTCGCTGTTTCAACTATATCTTTCGCTTTAACTTGTCCTTCTAAATTCGCTTTATCCCAATTCATAATTTGTGGTGGAACAAATCCCATTACACCAATTTTCACTATTTGTTTTTGGCCTGCTTCATCCACTACTTCTTTCTCTAAAATATGATATGGTCTATCAAAGTAATGCTCGTCATTCTCATCATTACCATCATGGTCATCTATGTAGACATTCGAGTTAATAACCGGAATTTTTGTTTTACTAGTCACTTCCTTTAAATAATCTAAACCATAGTTAAATTCATGATTCCCAAGAGAGATGACGTCATACTTCATTAAATTCATTACACGATATAATGGATGGACATAGTTAGGATCAACAGGATTCTTCGGATCTTTATCTTTTATTTTATTCGCTACGTAATCCCCAAGCGGTGTCCCTTGTAATGCATCCCCATCATCAAATAGGACAGAGTTCTTCACTTCTTCACGTGCTTTATTAACGAGTGTTGCCGTTTGTACGAGACCTACTTTATTATCTGTTTTCGTTTGATAATAATCGTAATTCATTAAGTTAACGTGAATATCTGATGTTTCTAGAATTCGTAAGTTAACTGTACTCTCCCCAGTGTTCTCATCTGCATGAGCTGTTGCTGGCATTACTTGCGGTGCTATAACACCAATCGCAAGAGTTGCTCCAGCTAGCATTTTTTTTGACTTTTTCACAAAAAATCCCCCTTATACAATTACCAGAAATAATGAAATGAATCCCTATCTGTCTCTAACCACATACCTTTTTTCTTCTATTAGAGACACAATTTTCATTTCACCCTGCGCTAACGAGTAGTCCCCTTAAACGCCCGATTGATGAAGACTAACAATTAATAGGAAATAAAGCTCCCACTAATTAAAATTTCACCTTATCTGACATTATCATATATAAAGTTCTTTCCTATCGTCAATATTTTTTGACAAACTTCAACAAATTTTCTGTAAAGTTATTATAAACTTTTCATAAACATATAATATGCCCTTACATTGCTAATACTGCTGAATATGATACAATTACCAATTACAAGGAGGATGAATTTATGAAAAAAGTCATCTTAACAATTGTTTGTCTCCTCCTTCTGATCATTTCTTATTCTTATTTTGAAAAGAACGACGAGACAAAACAAAATGAACCCGAAGAAAAAACAGAAAAAACATCTACTCCAAGTTGGATTGATAAGCAAACAAACGATTCCTTTTATCATCTCGTACTAGGTGATTCGCTCGCCAAAGGATATGGATCAACACAAGGTGGATTTGCTGAATTAGCCTCTAAACAAATAGAAGCACAAATTCATAAACCAATTACTGTAGAAAACCTTGGGATAAACGGTCTTACAACAGATCGTCTCGCTAAAAAAGTTCAATCAGAAGATGTAAAGCAAAAAATTAGAGCAGCAAATATCATTACCATTAATATTGGAGGAAATAATTTATTTCGCTTAAATCGTGATGTCGGTGTTATAGACGGTATTAAAATGTTAAATAAAGAAAAAGCTCATTTTGAAGCGGATGTAAAAAATATTGTAAAGACAGTCCGAGATCAAAATCCGGATGCTTTACTCATTCTTTCTGAACTCTATAACCCATTACAACTCGATGACTCCATCGCAAGTTATGCAGATATGTTTTTAGACGGCTGGAATGAATCCGTTTATTCCATTGCAAAAGTGAATCAACCATCTATCGTTTTGCCAATTCGTAAATTAATATCGAATGATAAAAAAGAATTGCTCTTTGACCAAGTACACCCAAATGATAAAGGCTATACGATTATTGCCGATTCATTTACAAAAAAAGTGTTGGCCTACAAATATTAAAATTCCCATGAAACAATTCTATTTTTATAACATGTCTTTTTTGTTACAATGAGAGTGGAAGGGGGCCTTTATATGGAATCACGCGAGTGGGAACGTATTGTTGATCATCTTCTTTCGCTAGTGCCTCTTTTTTATCGCAAATTTATGCTTCCTGGAGAATTTTCTTCTCAAAGACATATGCCGCCATCACATACACAAGTATTACTGCTTTTGCATGAAAACGGCACATTAGCAGTTTCCGAAATCGGCAAGCGGCTAGCGATTTCACGGCCTAACATGACACCTCTATTAAACAAACTTATTCAAGAAGAACTAATAGAGCGTCATTATAGCGAAAAAGATCGACGGGTCATTTTAATTTCCCTAACAGCTGAAGGGAAATTATTAGTAAATCAGTATCAGCAATTCATTTTAGACAAACTAAAAGAAAATTTCCAAACATTATCTGAGGAAGAGCGCGAAAAGCTCATTCATTCTCTTCAAACCATTCAAAATTTAATTTTGAAAACAAACGTATAAAGCTGCTTCTAAATAGAAGCAGCTTTATGATTCGTAATAGTTACCATAGTACACATTGGAATATGGCCATGTTGTTAAATATGGTTTTTTTTCCTGTGTAGGCTGTTGTTGTGGTAATTGTGGTATTTGTGATAATTGCTGTAATTGTTGTTGCCGATATAATTCGTATTGTCTACTCGTATCATAAACCGGATAATAATTTACATATGGATATACTTGAGGTACGTAATAATAATACATTATCCTCTCCTCCTTTTTCTTAAACATATTCAAAGGAGAAAATGGATGTGACATTGTTTATAATTGTACAAGTGGTTCTCTCACTCGTTTCTTCCTTTTCTTCAAGCGTAACTTACGGTTCTTTTCGTATAAATAATGCACAACGAAATACGAAATGAGACCAAACACAACTCCTAAAATCGTCATTCCAATTAATACATACACTTCACTTTGTAATAAGCTCTTTAATATCGTAAAAATGTGACTTGAAAACAAGTCCGATATCGTAAATGGTTCATGATGAATTTTCTGTACATGAAATGGATAAATCATTTTTCCTAGCGCATACGCAAGCGGAAATAAAAATACTGGGAGAAACGATATTTTCCCAATAATATTGCCAATAACTGCCGCAGGAAAAGATCCCTTTGCTAACCTGACGATTGGATAAAATATTACATATACGAGCGATGCCGTATAAATGACTAACATTTCTAAGCCGAATCCTATAGCAAACCCTAACGATACTTTCTTTGCGCCTTCTGGCGATCGAAGCAACTTATAATATTGAAACTTTAATATTCTCCACATCCGCTGAAAAAACGAATATGTTTTCTTAGTTGTTTTCACCCTCATCATCTCTTTAACTATATTTTTATATGTAGTATGTCCTTACACACTCTGAAAAACAAATTTAGTTTTCTCTTTTATTATAAATGATATCGAAATGGTTAACTAAATATACATATGACATTTTAATATAAAAAAACCTCCCTTTTAGGAAGGCTCTTCTACATTTTTAAATAAACTCACTAATAACGCTTTTTGAGCATGCAATCGATTACCAGCTTGCTCAAAGACGATAGACTGCGGTCCATCTATAATTTTTCCTGTTACTTCTTCTTCACGATGGGCAGGTAAACAGTGTAAGAAACGATATGTTTGCTTCGCATGCTTAACAAGTTCGTTATTGATTTGGTAAGGTTGAAATAAAGAATATTTCTCTTCTTCGCCCTCTTGCCCCATGCTCATCCAAACGTCAGTATAAATGAAATCTGCTTCATTCACCGCTAATTCAGGATTATGCAAAACTTCAATCTCAGCTCCTGTTTCCTTGGCAATCGCTAACGCTTTTTTTACAATCTCTTCATTCGGTTCATATCCTACAGGCGTTGCAACAGTCATATGCATTCCGACTTTTGCACTCGCTAGCAACAATGAATGACATACATTATTTCCGTCACCTACGTAAGCCAATTTTATTCCTTTAAATGTATTTGTTTCTTCATATATTGTCATGAGGTCTGCCAATGCTTGACAAGGATGATGATCATCCGTTAAACCGTTAATAACAGGAATGCTCGATTCTTTTGCAAGCTCTTCTACATCCGCGTGCGAGAATGTACGTATCATAATCCCGTCAATATACTGCGATAATACTTTCGCAGTATCTGAAACAGTTTCTCCTCTTCCCATTTGCATCTCTTTTCCACTTAAAAACATACCATGTCCCCCGAGTTGTACCATTCCCGCTTCAAAAGATACACGAGTACGAGTTGAATGCTTATCAAAAATAAGCCCTAATATTTTGCCTTGTAATAAAGGCTCTTCCTTATTCTTTTTTAAATATATAGCGAACTCAATTAAAGAAATAATTTCTTCTTTCGTTAATTCTTCTAGTGTTAAAAGATCTTTCGTATTTAATTTCGGTACTTGTACAGTTGACATGAAACTTCCCCCTTATATGATTGATACGTTTTTTGTACAAACTACTTTTTTTATTATATATACTGCCTGTTCTAACTCTTCATTCGTGACAATGAGTGGCGGTAATAGTCTTATAACATTAGGGCCTGCTTGTAATACGAGAAGCCCTTCGTTTTCTAGTTGTTCTATAAAACTTGCAACTTCATGCTTACACTCAATCCCAATCATAAGCCCTTTACCACGTATATTTTGAATACATTCGACATGCTGTAATTCCTCTTGCAACTTCTCTAATACGTACTCGCCTTTTTCTTGTACTTCTTTTAAAAACGATGGTTTTTTACTCACTTGCAATACTTCTTTCGCTGCAGCCATCGCGATGTAATTCCCGCCAAAAGTTGAACCGTGTGATCCTGCAGTAAACGACGTTCCGAGCTCTTTCCCGCCAATCATCGCTCCGACAGGAATCCCATTCCCAAGTGCCTTTGCAACGGTAACGATATCAGGCTCTATTCGCACTTGTTCATAAGCGAATAGTGTTCCAGTTCTTCCTATCCCCGTTTGTACTTCGTCTATAATAAATAAGGAACCGAACTTATTACATAATGTTTCAATCTCTTTCAAAAAAGATAGATCAGCAGGTATTACTCCTCCCTCTCCTTGAACTACTTCTACCATTACCGCCGCAACTTCTTCATTCATTACTTCCTCTAATGCTTTAATATCGTTAAAAGGGATATGTAAAAAAGATGGAAGTAATGGACCAAATCCTTCTTTTACCTTATCTTGGCCTGTTGCACTCATCGTTCCAAATGTTCTACCGTGAAAAGACTGCTGGCATGTTACGACGAGAGATTTTCCAGTATGCTTACGTGCTAACTTTAAAGCCGCTTCATTTGCCTCTGCCCCACTATTACAGAAAAACACATAATCTAATGCTCTATTTTCTGTTAATAATGACGCAACTTCTTCTTGTAAGCTGTTTGTAAACAGGTTAGATATATGCCATATATCATCAAGTTGCTCTTGTACACCTTTGAGAACAGTAGGGTGACAATGTCCTAAATTACATACGCCAATTCCTGATGTGAAATCTAAATATTCCTTACCGTTATTATCAATAACTTTCGTTCCAGTTCCCTTTACAAACTCAATAGTTCTTCTGCCATACGTTTGAAAAAGATGACTCGTCATGCAATACTCACGCCTTTCGTTACCGTCGTTCCAATACACTCTCCCGTAACCTCAGTAAAATCTTTTGTACCATTCACAATACTTATCTTTTGCACTCCCATTTTTAATGATGCTAGTGCCGCCTGTACTTTCGGAATCATCCCACCTGTAATAACACCTGTTTCTATAAAAGTTGCAATTTCAGATTCATCCGTTTCCTTTACCAAATTCCCTTCATGTAATATTCCATCTACATCCGTAATAAAAATCAGCTCTTTTGCCCCTAACGCGACCGCAATCCCAGCTGCAGCATTGTCCGCATTTATGTTATAAATTTCATTACCATTTACCCCGATTGGAGCAATAACAGGAATATACCCCATATTTATTAATCCTTTTAATAAGGCTGTTTCTACATAATTTACTTCTCCCACATATCCTATCTCCTCGCTGACAGGTTGAACTTGAAGTAAATTACCGTCACACCCTGAACAACCTACAGCAAGTAAATTATGCTTTTGTAAATTCATTACGAGTTTTTTATTCGTACTTCCGCATAGCACCATTTGAACAACATCCATAACTTCTTTTGGTGTTACGCGTAATCCATCTCTTTTTTCTACGTTGATGTTACAATCTTTTAATTTGGCATCAATTTCTGGCCCACCACCATGAACAATCACTACTTTATACTTCTGTTGCAATTTCTTTATACAATCAAAAAACACAGCATTTAATTGATTCAACATACTACCGCCGCATTTCACTACCATATAATCGCTCATCTTCTCTCTCCTTATGTACGATAACAAGCATTTATTTTCACATATTCATAGCTTAAGTCACAGCCCCAAGCTGATCCTGTCTCTTCACCTAAGTGTAAGTACACATTAATCACTATTTCATCTTCTTGTAATCTCTCTTTCATTTCTTCTTCAGAAAATGTTTGAGGCTCACTATTTTTTAATACCGATATAGATTGAAGAGTAATGTCAATTGTATTCGGATTAATAGCTACTTCACTTTGTCCAATACTGCTAATAATTCGTCCCCAGTTTGGGTCTTCACCATATATTGCTGTTTTCACAAGACTCGAACCGACTATTTGCTTTGCAATTTTTTTTGCCTCTTCATTCGTTTGAGCTCCTAGCACATTGACTTCTATTAACTTCGTAGCGCCTTCACCATCTTGCGCAATTTTTTTCGCTAAATCTTCACATACCTTCTGTAAAGCACCTACGAAAGTTTCCCAATCTGTATGTTCCATATTTATCGGCCTTGTTTCTGATAATCCACTTGCCATAACGATGACCATATCATTCGTAGAAGTATCTCCATCCACCGTAATTTGATTAAATGTATGATTCGTAATTTGTGATAACGCTGTTTGCAATACGTCATGCTCTATATGAGCATCTGTCGTAATAAAACTAAGCATCGTTGCCATATTCGGATGAATCATCCCTGAACCCTTTGCAACACCCGCAATCGCCACTTTCTTCCCATCAATAATCATTTCATAGCAAGTTTCTTTCGTGATAAGATCTGTCGTTAAAATTGCTTCAGAAAAAGAATATGCTTCACTTTCTTCCTTCGTCGGTATAAGAGTTGCAATCCCCTTTCGGATTATATCCATCGGCAGTGGAACACCAATTACACCTGTTGAAGCTACTGCAACGTAATTTTCTTTCACTCCAAAATGTTCCGCCCCTAACGCGCGCATCTCGTATGCGTCTTGTAATCCTTGCATTCCAGTACAAGCATTTGCATTTCCACTATTAACGATAATTGCTTGTAACTTCCCTTCTGCCGTTATACTATCCTTCGTTACTTGCAAAGGGGCTGCTTGTATTTGATTCGTTGTATACACAGCGGCACATGATGCTGGGACGTCACAAACGATTGCCCCTAAATCCTTTTTCTCCTTTTTCAGACCATTTACAGTACCAATTGCCGAAAAGCCTTTAGGCGTTACAATTGAACCATTTTCTAATTTTGTAATAGACGCTACTTTAATCATCATGTCCCCCTTATAGATAAAGCGGCATATGTTGTAAACCTGTTGTCTCTTCTAGTCCCGCTATTATGTTTGCATTTTGAATCGCTTGCCCAGCCGCGCCTTTCATCATATTGTCTATAACAGAAACGACTGTAACTCTTTCAGTTCTTTCATCGTAAGCTATGCCAATATCACAATAATTTGAGCCTCTCACTTCTTTTGGACTTGGAAATTTCCCTTGCGTACAAATTCGGATGAAAGGCGATTGTTCATACGTTTCTTCATACAATTTTTGAAGTTGCTTTATTTCCATCTTTTGTTTTACTTTTGCATAAAGTGTAATCATAATTCCTCGTGATATCGGTATTAAATGTGTGCTAAATGTAATTGGCTGTGATCCATTATTCCATTCTGTAAGCATTTGCTCAATCTCTGGAACGTGCTGATGCTCATTCACTTTATAAATGTGCAAGTTATCATATAGCTCAGGAAAGTGAGTCATTGTTGTTGGTGTTTTACCTGCTCCTGATACCCCTGATTTCGCATCAATAATAATCGAATCTTCTTCAATCATGCCGCTACGTACTAACGGCGCTATCGCTAGCAATGTGGCTGTAGCAAAACATCCTGGGTTTGCAATTAAATTTGCCTTTTGAATCTCAGTCCTTTTCCATTCACTTAACCCATACACTGCTTTTCTAAGAATTTCTTCTTTCGCTGCTGGCCTTTTATACCACAGTTCATATGACGAAGGATCTATCATACGAAAGTCTCCAGATAGGTCAATTACTTTTAAACCTTCTGCTACTAACTTGGGAGTTAACTCCGCTGATACTCCTGCTGGTGTTGCTAGAAATACGATTTCTGCTTCTTTCCCTATTGTCTTCACATCAATTTCTTGTAACGTATGAAAAAGGACATTTCGAAGATGCGGATATACATTTGTTATACACTCACCAACTTGCGAAAAAGAATGAAGAGATGCTATAGAAAAATATGGATGTTGTTCTAATAAACGAATTAATTCAATGCCCCCATATCCAGTGGCTCCAATAATTGCGACTTTCATAAGTTCCTCCTCAAATCGATTCTTTAAATTAAGTATGATTATAATATTGTATATTTATAGAGTCAATTAAATATTTATAAATTTTTAAATCTAAAAAAACTTAATTTTATTAGAAAAATAATATACTCAACCGAATTTTTATACAAAAATAGTGCATAGTAGTTTTTTTATTTCACTTCAAGTACAATAAAACAATACATACGTACATACAGGCGGGAAAAAATATGAACGAAAAATTAATTGAGAAAATGATTATAAAAAGTTTTCAGCAATATCAATGCAGTCCAATATCAAAAGAAGATCAGGAAATGCTAGTGAAACATATTCAAACGGTGACTCATTCAAATATTGAAATTGATTTATACGAGGAGATTGAGGATATTGTTTATGATTATGTGACTGGAAAACAATAAAAAATAGGAGATTTCCATGTGGAAATCTCCTATTTTTTACTTAATGATTTACCTGCTACACGTTCAAATAAACCTGGGAATAAAGCATAAAGTTTTGGACCAATTCCCATCCACTTCGGTAAGTTTACTTCACGTTTTTTCGTGTGCATCGACTTTACGATTTGTTCTGCTACGTATGTTGGTTTTAACATGTAACGTCCCATATTCTTTACATATGTACCAGATTGATCCGCTATTTCAAAAAAGTTTGTATCTATCGGACCTGGATTAATTGCTGTAACATAAATATCTGTATTCGCTAATTCCATGCGTAAACTATTCGTAAATCCTAATACAGCATGTTTCGTTGCTGCATACGCACTTGATTTCGGAGTTGCAATTTTTCCGGCAAGTGAAGCAATATTAATAATATGTCCTTCGTTCTTGTTTACCATATAAGGTAGTACCGTTTTCGTACATGCTACTAATCCAAATACATTTACTTGGAACATATCTTTTACTTCACCCATTGACGCATCTTCAAACGTTTTAAAAATACCAAATCCC
Source organism: Bacillus sp. LH1 (assembly GCF_057924895.1). Taxonomy (NCBI): domain Bacteria; kingdom Bacillati; phylum Bacillota; class Bacilli; order Caryophanales; family Bacillaceae; genus Bacillus; species Bacillus sp. LH1. Next base: position 4,036,531 of record NZ_CM175007.1, read on the forward strand.
GCATTGTTTACTAATATATCAATACGTCCCACTTCTTGTAATACCTTTGAAAAAACAGACTGTACTTCCATCTCTTCACTTACATCTAATACATAATAATAGCAAGGCGTATTATAAGTTTCTTTAATTTTGTCTACTAACGCTTGTAGTTTCTCTTCTGTTCGAGCCATTAATACTGGAGTCGCTCCCTGTGCTGCAACTTGCATTGCAACTTGCTCACCAATCCCACTAGAAGCACCTGTAATGACGATTACTTTATTTTGTAAACGTCCTGTCATTGCTGTCACCTACTTTGCATAATAAATCAATTGTTGCGATGACTCATCAATCATCACTTGTTGATTATATGCTAAATAGTCCAATTGTCCAACCGTTTCTGAAATAGTAAGTGGTAATTGTTCTTTATATAATACCGGAAATAGTTTTACACATACTTCAAATGCTGTCATTGGTTTTTCCTTTAATAACTCAAGCACTTTAAAAGCACGTGTTTCTTGCTTTTGTAATCTCGTTTCAATAAGTTGTTTCACATTTAGAACATCTTCCCCATGCCCTGATAAAATGCGTGAAATATTCATTTCGCTTAAACGCTGTAATGTTTGATTATATTGTAGTAATGGGCGTGCCCGCTCTGTTTGCCCTTCATATGGCGGTTCTAGTATTGGATTCGAAGAAATATGACTAATGAGAGCATCTCCACCAATTAATATTCCATCAGATTCTCTATATAAAGAAATATGAGTAGAAGCATGACCTGGTGTTTCAAGTACTGTAAATCCAGGCAAAGAATCAATACGATCTCCTTCTCTCACAGTATGCGTTAACGATCTATTACAAGAATATTTAAGTGTCCTCGTCGTCAATAACGACTCGTCTTTCAAAAATGCTGCTGGCACACCAAACTGTAAGGCCGTCTCTCTAAAAAATTCATGATACCGCTTTAAAAATTCTGGATTTTGTGTAATCCAAGGCTCATTCCAAGGATGTCCAATAATATTCGTCTTCTCAGAAAATATATTTAAAAGTCCACAATGATCTGCATGATGATGCGTAATGACTACTGTTTCAATATCTTCTATCGTATGTCCTAATGCACCTAATTGACTTTCTAACGCATTCCTTGCCTCTTCTGTATTCGTCCCTGTATCAATTAATGTTAATGTCTTCCCCTCAACTAAAAACACATTCACAGTTTCCACTGCAAATGGTACAGGAATCTCCATTCGGTGAATCGCCGTCATGCTTAGCCCCCCTGTCTCTTTCCGGTTCAAAAATGAATACTTCTTCAGTTTACAACTTCTATATATATTTGTCATTATTTTCAGATAAAAAGAGGTGTTTCCTATAAAAAAACGAATGTATGTACATTTATAAGAATTTCTAACCAAAATTAAAGGAGGAACATCATGTCTATTCAAAACATTTCCTTTCTCGGTGCAGGCTCTATTGCCGAAGCTATTATTGGTGGCTTGTTACATGCAAATGTCGTTAAAGGTGAACAAATTACTGTAAGTAATCGTTCTAACGAGACAAGATTACAAGAGCTACATAAAAAATACGGTGTCAAAGGTACTCATAATAAAAAAGAATTACTTACTGATGCAAATATTCTTTTTCTAGCAATGAAACCAAAGGATGTTGCAGAGGCGCTTACCCCTTTTAAAGAATACATAAATAATAACGTGCTTATTATTTCATTACTAGCAGGTGTTTCTACTGACTCAATTAGAAAACTACTTCAAAAAGACGTTCCAATTATTCGTGCAATGCCAAATACATCCGCAGCCATTTTAAAATCAGCTACCGCTATCTCCCCTTCAAAACATGCAACAGCGGAGCATATTCGCACTGCAACATCTTTATTTGAAACAATTGGTCTCGTCTCTGTTGTAGAGGAAGAAGATATGCATGCTGTCACTGCATTATCCGGAAGTGGACCTGCTTATATTTATTACGTAGTGGAAGCTATGGAAGAAGCTGCAAAAAAAATTGGTTTAAAAGAAGATGTTGCAAAATCACTTATTCTTCAAACGATGATTGGTGCTGCTGAAATGCTAAAAGCAAGTGACAAACACCCTTCTATTTTGAGAAAGGAAATTACTTCTCCTGGTGGAACTACCGAAGCAGGTATTGAAGTATTACAAGAACATAAATTTCAACAAGCACTTATTTCTTGTATTACACAGGCAACGAAACGATCACATAATCTTGGAAAAACATTAGAACAACTAACAAAAGAAAAATAGAAAAAGGAGCTCAAGTTTATTTGAGCTCCTTTTTCTATAATTACACTTAGTTATTGTTCTTCCCAAAAATCTCTTCTTGCAGGCGACGACCAGTCGGCGTTGCTGCAAGTCCACCTTCTGCTGTTTCACGAAGTGCTACTGGCATCGTTTGTCCGATTCTAAACATTGCCTCAATTACTTCATCACATGGAATTGTACTCGTTACACCAGCTAATGCTAAATCTGCTGAAATCATCGCATTCGCAGCTCCTGCTGCATTACGTTTTACACAAGGTACTTCTACAAGTCCTGCAACAGGATCACACACTAAACCAAGCATGTTCTTTAATGAAATTGCCATCGCTGTAGCTGCTTGATCTTGTGTTCCACCAGCCATCTCAACTGCGGCTGCAGCCGCCATTCCACTTGCTGAACCAACTTCAGCTTGGCATCCTCCCGCTGCACCAGAAATACAAGCGTTATTCGCAACAACCATACCGAAAGCTCCTGCTGTAAATAAGAATTCAATCATTTCTTCACGTGTAGGCTGCAATTTTTCTCTTAGTGCAAATAGTACACCTGGCACTGTTCCAGCAGACCCTGCTGTTGGTGTTGCACAAATAATTCCCATCGCCGCGTTTACTTCATTTGTTGCAACAGCTTTGCTTACTGCGTCCAAAATCGTATCTCCTGATAAGCCTTTTCCACTCTTCATATACGCTTGAACTTTTACAGCATCTCCACCAGTTAAACCAGTTGGTGATTTCACGCCGCGAATACCACGTTCTACTGCTTGCTCCATCACTACTAAGTTCTTTTCCATACCAGCAATTACTTCTTCACGTGAAATACTTCTTGTTTCCATTTCACATTGAATCATAATTTCTGCGATTTTTACATTTTGTTCTTTAGCTTGCGCCACTAGTTCCGCTGCGTTCCGAAACATGGTGTGTCCCCCCTGCAATTATTCCATAATAGTTACTTGACAAATATTTTGTTGCGCTTTTATTTCTTCAATCACTTCATCTGCTAATAATTCATCTGTTTCAATGACCATAAGCGCTCTTCTTCCTTTTTCTTTACGAGAAACACTCATTGTACTAATGTTAATCTCATGTTTCGCAAGGATTGAAGCTACCGCTGCAATAGCACCGAAGCGATCGTTATTTACAATAAGTAGTGCTGGACTCGTGCCTGATAATTGAAGATCGAATCCGTTTAATTCTACAACTTCAATTTTACCGCCACCAATTGAGCAAGCAACAACTTCAATTTCATCTTCACCTTTATACAAACGAATTCTCGCTGTATTTGGGTGAGGTGCATTGGCATCTTCTTCAATGAATTCCACTTCAATTTCGCGCTCTTTTGCTATTTCTAGCGCCTCTGGAATACGTAAGTCATCTGTTTCAAATCCTAATATTCCACCGATTAGTGCTACATCCGTACCATGCCCTCGATACGTCTTTGCAAATGATCCATATAACGAAATGCTTACTCTTTCTGGTTCATGACGAAACAGCTGGCGAGCAACTTGCCCCATTCTTGCTGCGCCTGCTGTATGTGAACTTGATGGTCCAATCATAACTGGACCGATAATATCAAATACTGAGCGATACTTCATCATAACTCCCCCTAAACCTCTATGAAAAAATTTATTCTACTATTCTATTAAGTTGCTACATCTGTCGCTTTTCCAGTTGTACCACGAATTTGTTCTGCTGTACGAATTGGATAGTTTTTGAATAAAAGTAATCCAATATAACCTAAAATAATACCAGTTATCATACTACATAAGAATCTTAGCATTATTTTCATTTAAAAATGATACAAGATGATCCAGAATAAAGTCTGGTAGCAATCCAAAGTTTAACACAGAAGCCATTGCAAGCATAGCATAAACAAGTGATATAACCATTGCTAATGCAACTAAATTTGCACCCGCTATTCCGCCTAGACTACCTGCTGATGTTCTGAACTCTTTTAAAGAGTGGTGTACCAATTAAATCTCCACCACCTTATTAATAAAAAGCTTCTACTAAGGAACTCGCAATAGCTACACTTGCTAATCATATCGTTTAGCTAAAAAGTGAAAAAGACTTATGACAAATAATAGTAATATCTTTCCTATTATAATTCTCGTGTTACTCTCTCATGATTTAGTCAACTTCACTTGTTACGATAATGACTAAAATACATGCGACTTATCATAAATTATAATCTGCCCTCATTATAGCTTGTTTTTTATAAAACGCTTACTTTTGTTGAATTTTAAAAGTTCTGAATAACAGTCCATTTCTGCTATTTGTATCACTTGTATGTCATCTGACTTATATAACAGTTTTTCTAAATAATCATTATTTCGTATTTTTATCGTATATATTCAAACCATTCTAATTTTCTGTACCATCCAAGTATAAGTATAAAATAATAACAGTTTTATTTTTAAATTTTTTTAGACATAAAAAAATGGTAACCCACCGTTACCATTTTTTACAAAATTATTATTTTTCTACTGGGAATGATTTCAAATCTGTCGCTATTTCTGTATTAGAAAACAACTCTCTAGCCTCTTTCAATAATTCCTTATATGTATCTCCTTGATAGCGAGAACTAATGTGAGTTAATATTAGTCGCTTCGCATTTGCCTGAAGTGCAATGCTCGCAGCTTGCTTAGATGTAGAATGAAAATAATCATACGCTTGTTGCTCATCTTCTGCTGCGAAAGTCGCTTCATGGACAAGTACATCTGCATCTTGCGCAAGCTCCCTACTCGCTTCGCAATATCGCGTATCACCTAAGATAGTAATAATTCTTCCTTTTTGAGGTGGGCCGATAAACTCATTTCCATTTAATATCGTGCCATCCTCTAATTCAACTACTTCACCATCTTTTAAACGTTTAAAGATTGGACCTGGTTTCACACCCATCTCAAGCAACTTATCAACTAAAAGAGCACCTTGTATATCTTTCTCTACAATACGATATCCAAAGCATTCTATACCGTGTGACAATCTTTTCGTTTCTACATAAAATTCATTATCTTCAAATACGGTACCTTCTTCTGTTATCTCCACAACTTCAAGTGGATATTTCACATGTGTCGTACTTACCGATAATGCCACTTCAATAAATTGTTTAATTCCTTTCGGTCCATACACCGTTAAAGGCGTAGTTCCTCCTTGAAATGAACGGCTACCTAATAAACCAGGCAATCCAAAAATATGATCGCCATGTAAATGCGTAATAAATATTTTTTCAATGCGGCGCGGACGTACAGATGTATGTAATATTTGATGTTGCGTGGCCTCGCCACAATCAAATAACCAAGTTTGTCCTCGTTCTTCTAACAATTGTAAAGCAATTGCTGAAACGTTCCTTCCTTTTGAAGGAACACCTGCACCAGTTCCTAAAAATACAAATTCCACTTTCTTTCCTCCAGCTCTAAATATACTCTATCTCTCATCTTACGGAATGTTATTTCAAATGGCAAATTGAATTTACATAACCAATCATCTAGACAACTATATAACACGAACATTATACTTAAAAAATTTAGCAATCGTTCGTGTTTTGTGTTAAAATGATTATACTACATTTTAAGGGAGCGTTTTATTATGAAAGAAGTATTTCGTTTACAAACTGATTTTTCATCTTCATTTGATCGCTGGGTAAGTTCTTTCGTGTCTGATCACCCAGCACAATTAGAATGGACAACTTTAAAGGAATTAATCCATGAATATACAACATCACATACAAATGATACGTTACCAGCATATATTTCTTCAGCTTTAACATATTACGCCCAACGCGTTTCAACTACAAACAGTTCAGAGATTGTTATTTTTGAAAACCCTACAATCTCGTAATCTATAATAAAAAAGCACTGGTTACAGTGCTTTTTTATTTATACTTATTTAGCAAATGATTATATTCCGTCCAAAAGTCGGTATACATACTTCGCTCAAACTCATTTGAAATTATCTTTTCACTTGATTTATTAAATAATTCTTTTGCTTGTAGTGCAAAAGAAACAATTTGTTTTCTATATTCATTTTCATTTACTTCTATATGAAGCCCTTCATAGTATATAGCCTTTTGATCAGTAGAAATAACTTTGACAAAATCCTTTAAAACCACATTTTCACCTATATGGTTTATAGTCCAATGAATTGAAATTGGGCATCCTAACATGAGCATAGTGCCACATCCGTGCAAAATAAGCCCCTCTTCATTTTCAATATCACAAATATATTCTTTATCTAAAGTTCGTAACAGAGCTAAAGCTGATTCACTTATTCCCCATTCCTCATCCATACCTGTTTGTGTAATAATCGTTCCATCCACATTTAAATAAATTTCCCCGTGAGAACATAAATCTTCCTGCTCATTAAACAACCACTTTTGATTCTCAATATTTATAATAAAATTTTGTGATCCCATTACAAATTCCCCTTTTATAAAAATATTTATTTTTCATATTATTTATAATCAATATCATACATTTCATCCCACATATCTATTATAAATCCGTTTAATATTTTAAAAACACAGATAAAAAAGATATTGACACTACAATTTTACAGTGCTAACATTCAACATGTAATTGAATATGGTCTCTGTTAGGTGAGGCTCCTGTATAGAGAAACGCTGCTGCCCAAAAATGTCGAGAGACGCCAATGGGTCAACAGGAAAGGTCGGAATGAAGGCCTTTTTTAATGTAGCTGGTTTCAGTACCTATGCTATACAGTGCTAAAACTCAACGAGGGAGAGGTGCATGTATTTTGTCATACACAAAAACTGTTTTTATTTATGTCTACTAACAGTCTTTGTTGTGGACTCTTTTAACTGCGAATTCAGACCTTTACTCGTTTTGAGTAAAGGTCTTTTTACGTCTATATGCACCTTACTATGAAACAAACATAGCATATTCAGAAACTACTAAATTGTACGGAGGTGAGGAACAGTTGGCAATTGATGATTCGGCCCAGATACCCATACGTTTTACATTCATATTTCATCATGTAGGTAGGAAAGAAACTGTTCCTCACCATTTCAAATAGTTAGGTAACAGATTGTTTCCTCCTTCATGACAGAGGAGGAACTACCGATGTTTAATTTACAAAGACAAGAAACAAAGCATGCTTATGAGCAAGATAGCATGAAAACAAATAACGAATTATTAGTGGAGGTTGCAACACAAGATGTAAGCTCTGCGTTAAAACTTTTAGAAACAACACAAGATGGATTATCTAAACAAGAAGCGTCTCGTAGACTTTCTTTATATGGTCCGAACGAAATAGCTCATAATAAAATGGCACCGTGGTACATTCAATTTCTGTCGGCATTTAAAAATCCATTTATTTTCGTTTTATTAGCTCTTGGAGCACTCTCCTTTTTCACGGATGATATGCAAGGAACAATTGTCGTATCTGCAATGGTACTACTTAGTGCAACAATTCGGTTTTCCCAAGAATTTCGTTCTCAAAAAGCTGCCGATAATTTAAAAGCTATGGTTCGAACAACTGCAAGCGTATTTAGAATAAATGGATTTGTACATGAAACAAAAAATGTAACGAATTTAAATCGAAATTACACAACAGAAATTCCAATTGAGGAACTTGTACCTGGCGATATCATTTCCCTTTCAGCCGGTGATATCATTCCAGCTGATGTGCGTATTGTATCCGCTAAAGATTTATTTGTTAATCAATCTTCTTTAACAGGGGAAGCATTTCCTGTAGAAAAATACGAACACTGCTACCATACAGAAAATAAGCATATCTTACCGACAAACATGAAAAAAATTACAATCCACTCGATATGGAAAACCTTTGTTTCATGGGAACAAATATTGTAAGTGGTAGCGCAAAAGCTGTTGTCATCTCAACAAGTACCGATACGTATTTCGGCTCTTTAGCCAATAAGGTAATTGGAAAGCGTGTAGAAACAAACTTTGATAAAGGTGTAAACAAAGTAAGCTGGCTCTTAATTACATTCATGCTTATTATGGCACCTATTGTCCTTCTCATTAATGGATTCACAAAAGGTGATTGGCAAGAAGCTTTCTTCTTCGCTATTGCCGTCGCTGTTGGCCTTACACCTGAAATGTTACCAATGATTGTAACTGCTAATTTAGCTAAAGGTGCCGTTAAAATGTCTAAACAAAAAGTAATTGTAAAACAGCTAAATTCTATTCAAAACTTAGGTGCTATGAACATTCTTTGTACAGATAAAACCGGAACTTTAACAGAAGATAACGTTGTCCTTGTTCGTCACTTAGATCCCAAGGGAAATGAATGCAATCGCGTCTTGCAATTTGCCTATTTAAATAGTTTCTATCAAACTGGATTGAAAAATTTAATAGATAAAGCTGTTATTAAGCATACAGAGGAAAACAATACATTTAATCCATCAGCTTTTCAAAAGCTAGATGAAATTCCATTCGATTTCGCCCGCCGGCGTATGTCAGTCATCGTAAAGGATATTTCAGGTGAACATACAATGGTTTGTAAAGGTGCCGTAGAAGAAATTTTATCAATTTGTAACTACACTGAAGTGGATGAAAAAATCGTTCCACTCACCCAGGAAATACGTTCAAATGTCAAAAAAATAAGTGAGACACTAAATAGTGAAGGTATGCGGGTTATTGCTGTGGCTTATAAAAAAGATAGAAGAATAAATGCTACAGAGTACGCAGTAAAAGACGAAACTGATATGATTCTCGCTGGATATATCGGCTTTTTAGATCCACCGAAACCATCTGCAGCAGCTGCAATTCAAGCATTACAAAAACATGGTGTACAAGTGAAAATTTTAACTGGCGATAACGAAATTGTTACAAGAAAGGTTTGTAAAGAAGTTGGATTAGATATCTGCGAACCAATCCTCGGTTACGAGATTGATTCTTTACCAGATAAAGCATTAGCAAGACTTGCCGAAGAAACGACTGTATTTGCGAAGCTTAATCCCATGCAAAAATCTCGTATTATACACGCATTACAAGGAAATGGACACACTGTAGGTTACATGGGAGACGGCATTAACGATGCTGTAGCATTACGTGAAGCTGATGTCGGAATATCTGTTGATACTGCTACTGATATTGCGAAAGAAGCTTCCGATATTATTCTACTCGAAAAAAGTTTAACTATATTAGAAGCAGGGATTTTAGAAGGACGTACTACATTCGGAAATATTTTAAAATATATTAAGATGACAGCTAGCTCTAACTTCGGTAATGTGTTTAGCGTGTTAGTAGCAAGTGCTTTCATTCCTTTTTTACCGATGCTTGCCATTCATCTTTTAATTCAAAACTTACTTTATGATATTTCACAACTTTCTATTCCATGGGACAAAATGGATAAAGAGTTTCTAGAAAAACCACGAAAATGGGATACTGCAAACTTACGAAACTTCATTATTTGTATCGGCCCAATTAGTTCTATATTTGATATTATCACATACGTAGTCATGTGGAATGTATTTGGTGCAAATACACCGAGCGAGCAATCATTATTCCAGTCCGGTTGGTTTGTCGTTGGGTTGTTAACACAAACTTTAATTGTTCACATGATAAGAACACAAAAGATTCCATTTATTCAAAGCACTGCATCAACACCAGTCGTTTTATTAACCGCTCTTATTATGGCAATCGGGATTTATATTCCATTCTCACCACTTGGTGCAGCCGTTGGTTTACAAGCATTGCCACTTAACTATTTCCCTTGGTTAGTAGGAATACTATTAGGCTACGCTTTTTTAACACAATTCCTGAAAAAGCTTTATATTAAAAAGTTTCATAGCTGGTTGTAAAAATAAGAATGAGTGGGTATCCCCCGCTCATTCTAAAAAACATAACACATATTATATATGGAGGTGACCATGATGGTATGGTACGACATTGTATTCAGGTTAGTTATAGCAATTATTGTAGGAGCTTGCATTGGAATGGAAAGACAATGGAGACACCGAATGGCTGGGTTACGGACAAATGCTCTCGTATCACTTGGTGCCTGTATACTTGTTTTATTATCCGTCATGCTTGATCATGATGCTAGCCCATCCCGCATTGCTGCTCAAGTCGTTAGTGGTATTGGATTTTTAGGGGGTGGCGTTATTATCCGCGATGGTTTTAGTATTAGAGGGCTAAATACAGCAGCTACTTTATGGTGTGCAGCTGCTGTCGGTACTCTTACAGGCGCCGGTTTCCTCGTTGCAGCTATATTAGGTGCAGCAGGCGTGTTACTAGCAAATATACTTCTTCGCCCAATTGCTCTTTTTATGAATAAAAAATCAAAAGAAGAATCACCAGAACAAACGAACTACTTACTTTCCCTTACTTGTTCAGAAGAAAATGAAGCACATATTCGTTTTTTACTTATGCATATGGTAAGTACAGAAGGAATCGGTTTAAAAGAGTTGTATAGTGAAGACGTAGATTCTAATCAAAAGGTGTGTATACAGGCTACATTACATTGCAAGACAAATGCGGCTATCTTAATTGAAAAAATAGTAAGTAGAATGCTATTAGAATCTGGCGTTACTGGAGCTGGATGGAAGACTTCTTTAAATTTAGAAGCGAGTTAACTAGGAAAGGTGTCATGATTTTACTACTTCATGACACCTTCTACATAAACTTATTTTCTAACTTTTGTTGAAACGACTTCTCTTGCTTACGTAGTAGTTGACTACCTCGTTGTAAAATCGGTGTTCCATACTTATCGTTAATTTGATCAATGACAGCAAGTAGTGGTTCTTTTTTCGCATCCTCTTCAAATGAAAATAAATCTAATTGTTTCACCGATTCTGTCTTCCACTCTATTTCAGTAGCTGTAACACCTAGTAAACGAACGGAATCACCATCCCAATGTTGCTTCCATAAACGGGATGCTGCTTGAAAAATATCGCGTTCTTCCCAAATTGCATTTTTCAATTGCTTACTCCGTGTTACTGTTCGCCTATCATGGTATTTAATCATAATTTGAATATTATAGCTAACAAGGGTTCGCTTTTGTAATCTTTTACTCACTGATTTTGATAACCGTTCTAACATATCAAGTAATTCTTTCTCTTCATCCATATCCTTTGAAAAAGTCATCGAGTTACCGACACTTTTATGTTGGCCCATTTGACTCGGATCCACTTCCCTATCATCCGTACCTTTTGCACGCTTTTGTAAATCAATACCGTGCTTGCCAATTTTAGCGCGAATGATATGCTCGTCTCCCTTCGCTAACTGTTCAATTGTATGTATATGAATTTCATTTAATTTTTCAGCTGTTTTTTCTCCAATCCCATGCATTGCTTCAACTGAAAGTGGCCAAATCATTTCTGGAATATCACGTTTTCGAAGTACGGTAATACCGAGAGGTTTTTTCATATCAGAAGCTGTTTTTGCTAGGAAAAGATTTGGAGCGATTCCGATACTACACGGAAGCTGCAACTCTGTTAATAGTGCTTGTTGAATCATCTTTGCTATTTCAAGAGGCGAACCAAGTGCGTAGCAATCTGTAATATCTAAATATCCTTCATCTATTGAGACTGGTTGTATCTTTTCTGTAAAACGAGAAAGGACTTGAAACATTTGAAATGAAGCTTCGCGATATAATGTGAAATTAGGACGCCTTACAACTAATTGCGGGCATAACCTTTTCGCTTCCCAAAGGGGCATCGTCGTACGTATTCCGTATTCCCTCGCCTCATAACTACATGTTATAATAATTCCTTTTCTCTCTTTTTCATTTCCAGCAACCGCTAATGGCTTTCCTTGTAATGATGGATCATGAGCAATTTCAACAGATGCGAAAAAGCAATTCATATCTACATGTAAAATAACACGACCATTTTTCGGATACATTTCTCGCATAGTACTCACTCCCTAATCAGAACGTTCGTTCTTTTATTATATCAAATTTTGCACAATAGTTATAATAATTACTTGTTCTTTTTTATAATCGATATAAATCGAAACTTTAATCAACTCTCACTAATCGGACTTTTACGGGCAGCAGGGCCCCCACCTAACTTCTTTACTTTCGCTGAATTTTGAGGTAGGGGTCTTACTGTCCGGCAAATAGCGGGATAAACTCAACTATACATTCCTTGTAGTTATATTAATCATTGCAATTAATTATTTACTACTTCCGATTTTCAATATGAATACGTTAAGGTTATTCCCTCGTCTAGTACATGTAGCAACAACGTATATACTTCCATAGTTTTTCTTATATTCGCTTATACGTCTTGTCAAAGCAATCGAATCAAAATAAAAAGCGTGTAAATCATAATTGATTTACACGCTTTTTCTATTCCATTACTTCGCTACTTCTTCAATAATTGCAACAACTAATTCTGCTGTTTTTGCTAATTCTTCAACAGGAATCTTCTCGTTTGTTGTATGAATTTCTTCATAACCAACCGCTAAGTTAACTGTTGGGATACCATGTCCTGCAATTACGTTTGCATCACTTCCGCCACCACTTTGATGAAGAGAAGGTGTACGACCAATTTTTTCAGCTGCACGTTTTGCAACTTCTACAACGTGATCGCCATCAGCAAATTTAAATCCTGGGTACATAACGTTTACTTCAACGTCTGCATGACCGCCCATTTCTTTTGCAGTTGTTTCAAATGCTTCTTTCATTTTCGCAACTTGTGCTTCCATTTTCTCATTAATTAAAGAACGAGCTTCTGCAAAGATTTGTACATGATCGCAAACGATATTCGTTTGTGTACCACCTTCAAAACGTCCAATATTTGCAGTCGTTTCAGAGTCAATGCGACCAAGTGGCATCTTCGCAATTGCTTTCGCTGCGATAGTAATTGCAGATACACCTTTCTCCGGCGCTACACCAGCGTGAGCTGTTTTCCCGCGAATAATTGCGTTCACTTTCGCTTGTGTTGGAGCTGCAACAACGATTTCACCAACTTTTCCATCGCTATCTAATGCGTAGCCATATTTCGCTGTAATACGCTCACGGTCTAATGCTTTTGCACCAACAAGACCTGATTCTTCTCCGACTGTAATAATAAATTCTATTTTACCATGAGGGATATTTTTCTCTTTTAAAACACGGATCGCTTCGAACATTGATGCTAATCCAGCTTTATCATCCGCACCTAAAATTGTTGTACCATCTGATACGATATATCCATCTTTAATAGAAGGCTTAATTCCATTACCAGGAACTACTGTATCCATATGAGAAGTAAAGTAAATTGTATCAACACCATCTTTTGTTGCTGGTAAAGTACAAATTAAGTTACCTGCACCATGACCAGTTACAGCCATTGTGTCATCTTCAAATACTTCTACACCTAAATCTGTAAATTTCTTCGTTAATACTTTGCAGATTTCTGCTTCAAATTTCGTTTCAGAATCTACTTGTACTAATTCCATAAATTCATTTACTAAACGTTCTTGATTAATCATAAGACTGCGCCTCCTGCACTACCATTATGTATGTAACACTATTAATTATAACAGAATTTCGCAAAAGTTTCGAAATACAAGACAAAAAACAGATGGTTTACATGTCTAGATAACCATCTGCTTTCTATTACTCATTTAACAATACCCAGCGCATATGATCTTCCCACACGCCATTTACCATTAACATCTTCCTAGACACGCCTTCATATTGAAAACCTATCTTTGTTACTACTTGTATAGATGCTAAATTACGAGGCATAATCGGAGCTTCTATACGATGTAACTGAAATTCCCCAAAAGCAACTTGAATTGCTTTTCTAAGCGCTTCTGTCGTATACCCTTTGTTTAACTCTGCTTTATCTAATTTATAACTGAGTACACAAGATTGATAAATGCCACGAACGATTAAATTAAATGAAATACACCCAATTATTTTCGTATCATCACCCTTTTTAAAAATCCATAGTCTGATGATTTTCCCTTCTTCGAACTCTTTTCTATCCTTTTGCAACTTTTTCTTTTGATAATCTAGCGTAAAAAAATCATCCGGTCTATACTCTTCCCAAGCTTTTAAAAATTCACGATTTCTGTCGTAATATTGAAGAACTGTTTCAGCATACGACTCATCAATTTCCCTTAAGTATAAACGATCTGTTTCGTATATTTTCATCATCGTATCTCCATTCTTCAGCTTGCCCAACTAAAAATTAACAATATACCCTTTTACTATATTCTCTATACACACTCAAATTTCCTGTTATATTTTGCAATCCCCTCCCGAATTTTGTCCTCACTCTCCCCTTGTCCATAATTTCATTTCTCGTTACAATGAAATTGTACTGATTTGCAAGGAGGTATAACGATGCATAAAAAAGCTCAAAAAGTTATGGTTTATGTGATGCTGATTTCTATGCTTGTAACAACATTACTTGCTGGCGCGAGTATGTTTTGGTAAAAAGGGCGATGTGTTCGTCCTTTTTTTACTTTTTACACATGACAAAATAAACCATCTCGATATCGAGATGGTTTATTTTATATAAAACACAATCGCTACAATACTAAAGGAAAATGACATTACAAGTGCTATTACAAAACTTGTATATTGTTTCTGCTGAAATGCTCCAATAACAAAAGTTAGATTAAGTAATGCCATACATACAATTGCTACAAGATAAGAACATATATTAAAAGTTGCCAATATGAATGTAATAACAAATAGAAATCCCATAAAAAACTGCATATACGAAAGTTTTGGATTCAAGTACATATGAGCAACCCCTTTATCTAATTTTATCTTTCTATATTCTCATTAACGCACGGTTATGTACACATGTCAAGACAACTTATTATAATAGAAAAAGCCAACCTTTTCGTTGGCTTTTTCATATGCAACGGCTCCTTTTTCTTTTGCCAATTGCTGAAATGATTTTTTCGATTTCACAATCCATACTTTCGTTCCAATTGGAATGCGATCAAACAAATATTCCACATCGTTTTTCTTCATTCTTATACACCCTTGTGAAATATACTTTCCAATTGAACTCGGTTGGTTTGTTCCATGTATTCCATATTTACTTCCATCAGTTCCTCTTGCATTAAATCCAATCCACCTTGACCCAAGTGGATTTTTTGGCGACCCACCTGGAATATCCTTCGCAATATAATACGGATCCTTCGCTTTCATTACAACATCAAAAGTTCCTTCTGGAGTTAATTCATTCGTTTTCCCTGTCGCTACTGGAAAAACCTTTTGAATCTTTCCATCGTCAATGTAAGCTAATTTATTCGTTGCTTTATTTACAATAATAAAAGGATCTCCGGCACGTGGATTATCCCCAAGAGGCCAAATCGGCGATAAAGAAAGACATAATATGATAGAGAGAAGATACGGCATAGATAATTCCTACCTTCTATATAAGTTCTTTTATATTATCCTTTCCCTTAAAGCGACTTTTAATGAGTAAATATTGTTCCATTTCATACACAAGTTGAACAAGTTTCGCACGTATCTCAAATTCTTCGCGTGTAGCTGGTAATGGCATGTCTCTAAATAATTCCCTCATTTCTTGAAGCTGCCTTAAGGAAATAACGCCAGTACTCTCAGGGCTAATAGCATTACCAATGTTTTCAACAACATCTGCAATCATATCAGCTTGTTCATATGTCCATGATAAAGAAGCTGCTAGTGGTATCATTCGCTCTAAAATTTCGAATTGTTGCATACGCATATTAAAATAACGATAGTAATAATCATCTTCTCGCATAAATGCATTCTCAAGTTTTTTAAACGATAAATCTCTTGCTTCATTTAACATATTCTCGGTTTCAATGAGTTCTGCCCCACTCCAACTACTTTCTCGATTTCGTAAATACACAACCATTTCAAACAAAATCGTTTTAAAATTGCTCTCTATTTTATCCTGATACTCTTTTAGCTTATTTTCACTACTCGGCATATACATATTTACTAATAACGCCACGCTAATCCCTATCGTTAATATAGCAATTTCATTTCCAACTATAAGCCATGTAATTTGCTTCAATGAATATAGATGCATAACAATAACTGAACTCGTGACAATGCCTTCTTGAATTTTAAGCATTACTGCAGTCGGAATAAATGTAAGTAACAATATGCTAATTGCAAGTGGTGTATAGCCGATCGTTTCAAAAATACAAAACGCGAATACCATTGATAATACACAAGCTAGAAAACGATGTAACGACACTTGAAGCGATTTGCGCTTCGTATTTTGTACACATAAAATAACTAAAATACCTGCTGAACTATAAAATTCCAACCCTAATAACTGAGCAATAAAAACTGCCGCGCCTGTCCCTATTGCTGTTTTTACTGTACGGTATCCAATTTTAAACATATCATTACTCCTATATGTATAAACGTATTTACAGCTAGTATAAAAAAAGGATGACACAATGTCATCCTTTTCTACTTATTATTCACATAACCTTTTCATATTACAATATTTTTTGTAAAAATTGTTGCGCACGTTCACTTTTCGGCGCTGCAAAAAATTCTTCTGGCGCACTATCTTCTACAAGCTTTCCTCCGTCCAAGAAAAGAACACGATCTGCCACTTCTTTTGCAAAGCCCATTTCATGTGTAACGATAGCCATCGTCATTCCTGTCGTAACTAACGATTTCATGACTTCTAACACTTCTTTCACCATCTCTGGATCTAGCGCCGATGTCGGTTCATCAAATAACATAACTTCGGGTTCCATTGCTAACGCTCTTGCAATTGCTACACGTTGCTTTTGTCCTCCCGAAAGACGATTTGGATACGTATCTTTTTTATCTACTAGTCCAACCTTTTCTAAAAGTTTCTCAGCTTTCTTTTCAGCTTCTTGCTTCGTTACCCCTTTTACATTGGTAGGAGCATACGTAATATTTTCTAATACAGTCATATGAGGAAATAAGTGAAAATGTTGAAATACCATACCGACATTTTCACGAACATGCATAACATTCGTTTTCGGATTCGTTACTTCTTCCGTTCCAATCCAAATGTGACCATCCGTTGGTGCTTCTAACATATTCATACAACGTAAAAATGTTGATTTTCCTGATCCAGAAGGTCCTATAATTGCAACTACTTCCCCTTTTTCAATCGTTGTTGTAATTCCTTTTAATACTTCGTTTTTACCAAATGATTTATGAAGGTTTTCAATTTTAATCACTTTTCTTCATTCTCCCTTCAATTGCCTTCCCGACTAATGTAAGAATAATGACTAACATATAATAAATCAGTCCAACAAAAAGTAATGGTTCAAGATATTTAAATGTCTCACCGCCTACGATGTAAGCACGACGCATTAAATCAGTCGCGCCTATTACTGTTACTACAGCCGATTCTTTCGTAAGTGTCGCAAATTCGTTCACAAGCGCTGGTAATATATTTTTTAATGCTTGAGGGAAAATAATATTTCTCATCATTTTTCCGTATGGTACCCCTAAAGCCATTGCTGCTTCTGTTTGTCCTTTATCCACCGCTTGAATACCAGCACGAATTACTTCTGACATGTATGCACCTGAATTCAAGCTAAATGCAAGTACAGCAGCTAAGAATGCTGGTATTTCATAACCAATTATTTGCGGGACACCGAAATAAATAATCATTAATTGCAATACAAGGGGTGTACCACGAAAAATTGATGTATAAAAATCTGCTGCTATATTTAATGCTCGTATTCTAGCAATTTTACAAAGTGCTAATAGCGTTCCTAAAATAAATCCTGCTAAAGCTGATACTGCTACAATTTTCAAAGTAACTTCTAAACCTTTTAGTATATATGGTATCGAAGGCGTAATCGCCGAAAAATCTAAGTTCATTCTTTTCATTCCCCTCACAGAAAAGTGAAAGGCAGCTTATTTTCCGCTGCCAAACCATTTCTTCACTAATTTATCCATTTCTCCATTTTCTTGCATTTTTTTAATTACTTTATTAAATTCAGCTGTTTTATCACTGTTTTTCGGAAGGGCAATTGCTGCTCCAACTTCTTCTGGCGCTTCTTTAATTTCAACTCCTTGTAAATCTTTCATTTTCTCTAAATAATTTTTAGCAACTGTGTCTTCTATAATTGCAGCGTCAAAACGACCAGCTTTAATTTCTTGTACGATTTCTGGTATACGGTCACGTCCCTCAACCTGGAAATCTACTTGTTTTTTAAATTCTGCTGCTTTCTCTTCTTGAATAGACCCTGTTTGTACTCCTACTTTTTTCCCTTTTAAATCCTCTACAGATTTAATGTTAGAATCCTTTTTAGAAACGACCATATTTTTCGCAACAAAATAAATATCTGTAAAATCAACATTATTTTTACGCTCTGCAGTTGGCGTCATGCCTGCCATTACGAAATCAACTTTTCCTGAACTAAGAGATGCTAATAAACCACCAAAATCCATATCTTTCACTTTCACTTCATACCCAAGTTCTTTTCCGATATATTTAGCAACATCAACATCAAAGCCGATAATTTCATCGCTCTTTGACGCATCTACATATTCATAAGGTTTATAATCTGCTGAAGTTCCCATTACGAGTACTTTTTTATTTCCTTTTGTTTCTTTCGATTCCCCATTACTACAAGCGCTGAATATACTTACAATTAAAATAAGTGCAAACGATATTGATACTAACTTCTTCATCTTTCTTCCCCCTAATGATGTATATTTAAAAGTTTAATAGAATATTTATTCGATGTTTGTATTGTATCAGCACTTTTATTTTTATGCAATATATAAAATAAAAATAAATAACAAAACAATATAAATGCTATTTTTTATGTATAAAATGATGCATAAAATAACACAACTATGCATATTCCATAAATTTTAATAATAAATAAAAAAGGCGGCACATCCACTTGATTGTGGACGTGCCGCCTTTTCTCTTATTTTTTATAGTTCTTCACAATTCTCTTCAAAATATGATTGTAGTTTCGCAATAACTTGCATCGGTTCATGACCTTCAATTTCATGACGCTCTACCATCGTTACAATTTTTCCATCTTTTAATAAAGCAAATGATGGAGAAGAAGGTGGGTACCCTTCGAAATATTCACGCGCTCTTGCTGTCGCTTCTTTATCTTGACCTGCAAACACCGTTACAAGGTGGTTAGGACGTTTATCATAATGTACGGAATGCGCAGCAGCAGGACGAGCAATACCACCTGCACAACCACATACAGAGTTTACCATTACAAGTGTTGTTCCATTTCTTTTAAACGCTTCTTCTACCGCTTCTGGCGTCGTCAATTCTGTATATCCAGCAGAGACAATCTCTTCACGCGCTTGGCGGACAACATCATTCATAAAAAAGTTAAAATTAATCACTCTTTTCCCTCCTCTAAAACTACCTATTTGTATCTTACCAGTTAATGTTTATGAAATACAAGTAAGTTTACTTGTATTTAAGTATAGAAAAGGTGTTAGAGCTCTTGCTCTAACACCTTTTCTTTAATGACCACGATGTTTTTGCTTTGCTTTTTGTACTTTCATTAAACGTCTTCTTTCTTTTTCAGCTTCTCGCTTCTCTTTAGACTGCACTTTCTTTTCTTGTTTATGCAATTCATAAGATAAACTAATCGCCTCTTGCGCCTTAGTAAAACGTTTAATATTTATTTCTTTTGCTGCTTGTCGTATGATACGCTTTATGTTTTTAGGACGCTGTTTTTCTTTAACTTCTACACCACATTTTGCAAAGTGCTGAAAATGCTCTAAAAGTGAACCATTCACAAACATAAGCACTTCTTCATCTGACGGTTCCGCCCCAAAAATATACCTCGCCCCATACAATTTCCCTTGTTCTTTACATGTAATGATTCCAACAAAAAATTGGCCATCGTGATATACTGTCAAATCCATTGACAGCCCCTCCTTTAAAAGATTAGAAATACAGGACATCCCGGAGGGGAAGGTTACTGACATGAAATCATGCGTCTGGACTACCAACCAGAACTGTGTTTTTGTATTTCTTTCACTATGATTATATCTTTTTTTCCATAATCTTCATATATTCAGCAATCATTTTTTTATGCGATCCTACAATATAGTCAGGTAGTTCTGTTACTGAAAAGAATTTAAGCTGAACTGCTTCTTCTTTATTCATAACAAAATCCCCTTCGTATTCATCTGTATAATAGGCGGTTGTTACAGATTGAAATTCATCACCGTTTGCTAATTTTGTAAAGTAGTTCGCTCCAGAAAATACATTGATTAGTCGCAAGTTCTTCACTTTTATTCCTGTCTCTTCATATACTTCACGATAAGCTGTTTCTTCTGGTGATTCACTAAGCTCCATTAGCCCGCCAGGTAGCCCCCATTTTCCGTACGGCTCTGTCCGCTGCTGCAATAAAACATATCCATTTTCATTTATAATGAGTACAACAGCACCAACTAAAATTAAAGGGCGATGACCAACTATTTTTCGTAATTCTTCTACATATCCCACCGTATCGCCTCCTTTTTCGTTGTCCACACTATTGTATCATATGTTCGAAACGACAAAATGCGTATATTTTTCATTTTTTTAACAAAATATTTATTTTATGTGATTCATCTACTGTAGCTAACATAATAGATTCCACTTCTGTACTCTCCTCTAGAAATTCTCTCGCCCAAGCTTCTGTTTTTCCTAATAATGCAAGAACATCTTTCTGTATCCTCCCATCCTTTACTAATACAAAAGAAACTGGAGATTTTTTTCCCGCCACTTTAAGATCAAGCCGCGAAACTGCTTCATATTCTGGATACCGAAATATAGAAACGACACCGTTTGCTTCCCATAATGCTAATTTAATCGTTTGAATATCGCTCACATTTCGCATACGAAGTTCCGAAAACAAATATTCCACGGTAATTCTCGCCTTTTTCAAATTGCTAAAATCAATGGAACCATTATGTATAAGAATGATAGGTGCTGGCTCTAAAAAACGTCTCCATCTATCCCATTTCAGCATTAAAACTGAGCTTATAATATGAAGTACAACGAGTATGAACGTTGTAATCATCGAGCCCAGTAACCCTACTTTTTCATCAGACAATGCGTTAGAAATATTCCCACCAAGCAATAACACTAATACAACATCTAAAAAACGAAGTTGTGCGATAGACCTTTGTCCCATCGCTTTCGCAACTAATATTAAAAATATGTATGCTATAATAGCCCGAATAACCCATTCACTACTAGAAAGATGCCGTGCTCCTTCAAAAATATGCATATGCATCACTTTGCACTCCTTACCCGTCTCAAACTGCTAACCTGTTTTAGTTTGCAACGTTTATGAGCATATATGTAAAAAAAGCTGGTTCGTTTAAAAACGAACCAGCTTTTTTTACTTAACTGAAAACATATATTTTTTATACGTTTTCCGTACCGATAGTATGAGCCCCATCATAATCATATTCGAGAATAAGGAACTTCCCCCATACGATAAGAAAGGTAATGCAATACCTTTTACAGGCATTAATCCAACAATCATACCGATGTTTTGGAATATTTGAACTGTTAATATACCGATCGATCCAGCGCATAATAATGTACCAAATAAATTATCAGCGGAATAACCAATAATAATTGTTCGATATAGTAGTAATAGGAACAAGAAGACAACTAAGGCTGCTACGATAAATCCACCTTCTTCGGCAATTGTAGCGAAAATAAAGTCAGTATGCTTCTCTGGGATATAGACGCTTCCTCCCCCAAACCCTTTACCTTCCATTCCTCCACTACCTACAGCTAAAATCGATTGTTGCGTTTGATAACCTTGATCTGCATTTTCAAATGGATTTAACCAACCTACAATACGCGACTGTTGGTGAGGTTTTAGTAAAGTAACTAAATTATTATAGAAAAAATCTTGATACTTAAAGAAAATAAATATTAAAGCAGATAATATGGTCAACGGAATAACTGTACATAATGCTATCAATTTCTTTTGAATACCTGACATAAATAGAATACATGCAATAGCAGCAGCATATAAGAACACCATACCTGTATCAGGTTGACTATATACAACCGCCATAGGTGGAAGTGACACTAGCATAATTTTACCTACTAGCTTCAAATCTGTTTGGAATGTCCTTGCCATATACTGTGCATTATGTTTTACTGCTATACTCGCTACTACAAGTAGCAATGCAATTTTGAAAAACTCAGACGGCTGAATTTGTCCAAATACTGGGAAAACAAACCATCTTTTTGCACCTAATTTTTCAGGTGTAAAACCTGATGGTGGTAATACTTTCAAAAGAATAAGTGAAGCAAACCCAGCAATATAAAGCGGCCAAGATAATTTTTGTAACTGATCTAAATCAATGCTTGCAACAAGAAGTAACAATACAACCCCAATTATGTAGTTAACACCTTGTTTCATAGCAAAGTTTGCAGCTCCATACTGTCCCGTTTGCTGACTGCTATATATAGCAGCTATACTCGTCACACATAGTGCACACAAAATTAAAATTAATTTTACATCTAAACTTTTTAGAAACTCGGTACTTCTTTTCATGACATCCTCCTGAAACATTGTTACGGCAAAAATAAAAAACCAGGAGTCAACATTCTTCATGTTTTGACGACTGATTACACATTATCTATAAAACACTTATATAGAATAACTCTCTTTTTCATACAATACAATATATTATACTACAGTTTCATCAGTAAGATTTGCCAAAAAAATTATTCTTTTCTTATTTTATATCCATATACCATATATCAGCAATGTATTTTCGTAAATTCCTAATACATAATCGTTTATTGTAAGATTACTGGGAAAGATATTTATACATATAGTAGGATGTAGATGAAGAAATAAGATAATAAAAAGCTCGCATAAGCGAGCTTTTTATTAATATACAGATGTATTATTTTCTGACATGTTTTCTAAAATTTCTTTAACACGCCCTAAGAACTTACCACAAATTAAACCATCAAGTACTCGGTGATCAAGTGATAAACATAAGTTAACCATGTCACGAGCACCGAACATACCATTATCCATAATTACTGGGCGCTTTACAATTGATTCAACTTGTAAAATAGCCGCTTGCGGGTAATTAATAATACCCATAGATTGAACAGAACCGAATGATCCTGTGTTATTAATTGTAAATGTTCCACCTTGCATTTCGTCTGCTTTTAACGATTTCGTACGTACTTTTCCTGCAAGTTCTGTAATTTCACGAGCGATACCTTTAATTGTTTTCTCGTCCGCTTGCTTAATTACTGGTACAAATAGTTCTTCCTCTGTTGCAACAGCGATAGAAAGGTTAATATCTTTCTTCTGAACAATTTTATCGCCAGCCCACATTGAATTAATTTGAGGATACTCTTTTAACGCTTGTGCTACTGCTTTTACGAAGAAAGCAAAGAACGTTAAGTTAAAGCCTTCACGCTTCTTAAAGTCACCTTTAATTGAGTTACGGTATGACACAAGGTTTGTCACATCTACTTCAATCATCATCCAAGCATGTGGTGCTTCATGTTTACTACGTAACATGTTTGCTGCGATCGCTTTACGCACACCTGTTACTGGAATTTCGATATCTCCAGGCATTGTAGGTACAGAAACTGGTTTCGCAGCTTCTACTTTTTGCGCTACTGGTGCTGCTTTTGGTGCTTCTGGGCGAGCTTCTACTACTGCCGCTACAGCTTCCTCTTTCTTCGCTGCACCTGCTTGCGGAATATTTCCAGATTCCACTAGCTTTAAAATATCTTTACGAGTGATACGGCCGTTTGCTCCCGTACCTTCTACTAGATCTAAATCAACGTTATGCTCACCCGCAAGTTTTAACACAGCTGGTGAAAAACGTGGTTTTCCATCAGTTGGTTGTTTTACTTTCGGTGCTTTTTCAGACGTAGCTACTTCTGCCTTTGGTTCTTCTTTCGTTTTTTCTTCAACAGCTGTTGCTGCTACTTCATCTGCGCCTTCTACTTGAATCACACAAACTACTTCACCTACAGCTAACGTATCACCTTCACCAGCGATTAACTCTTTTACAATCCCCGTGAAAGAAGATGGTACTTCAGCATTTACTTTATCAGTCATTACTTCTGCAAGCGGATCATACTTGTTTACGTGATCGCCAACATTAACGAGCCATTTACTAATTGTGCCCTCTGTAACGCTCTCCCCGAGCTGAGGCATTGTAATATTTTCTACAGCCATGTATAGTCCCCCCGATTAAAATTCCGCAAGTTCACGCATTGCTTTTTCAACTTTATCTGGATTTACCATAAAGAATTTTTCCATTGTTGGTGCATATGGCATTGCTGGAACGTCTGGACCTGCAAGACGTGCGATTGGCGCATCTAAATCAAATAGACAGTTTTCAGCAATAATTGCTGCCACTTCACTCATAATGCTTCCTTCTTTATTGTCTTCTGTTACAAGAAGAACTTTACCTGTTTTAGAAGCTGCTTCAATGATTGCTTCTTTATCTAATGGATATACAGTACGTAAATCAAGAATGTGTGCAGAGATGCCATCTTGTGCTAACTTTTCAGCCGCTTGAAGAGCAAAATGAACACATAATCCGTACGTGATAACTGTAATATCATCACCTTCACGTTTTACATCTGCTTTTCCGATTGGTAATACGTAGTCATCCTCCGGCACTTCACCTTTAATTAAACGATATGCACGTTTATGTTCGAAGAATAATACTGGATCTTCATCACGAATGGCTGCTTTTAATAAGCCTTTTGCATCATATGGTGTAGAAGGGATAACGATTTTTAAACCTGGTTGGTTTGCAAACATCGCTTCTACAGATTGTGAATGATACAATGCACCGTGAACACCCCCGCCAAATGGTGCACGAATTGTAACTGGACAAGTCCAATCATTATTAGAACGATAACGAATTTTTGCTGCCTCAGAAACAATTTGGTTTACTGCTGGCATGATGAAATCAGCAAACTGCATTTCAGCGATTGGACGCATACCATACATTGCCGCACCAATTGCTACCCCAGCAATTGCAGATTCTGCAAGCGGTGCATCAAGCGCACGATCTTCACCAAATTGATCATACAAACCGTGTGTCGCTTTAAACACGCCACCTTTTTTACCAACATCTTCTCCTAAAACGAATACTTTCTCATCGCGTTCCATTTCTTCGCGCATTGCTAATGTAATAGCATCAATATAAGACATTACAGCCATGAAACGTTCCCCCCCTATTCTGCGTATACGTGCTTCAATGCATCTTCAGGTGCTGCATACGGAGCATTTTCTGCATATTCTGTTGCTTCATTTACGATATGCATAATTTCGTCTAACATTTGTTTTTCCGATTCCTCAGTTAATACACCAGCTTCTTTTAAATAAGCCGCGAATGTTATAATTGAATCTTTTTTCTTTGCTTCTTCTACTTCCTCTTTATCACGATAAACACGATCATCATCGTCACTAGAATGTGCTGTTAAACGATATGATACTGTTTCAATTAAAGTTGGGCCTTCACCACGGCGACCGCGATCTGCTGCTTCTTTTACAGCTTTATATACTGCAAGCGGATCGTTTCCGTCTATTGTATATCCAGGCATACCGTAACCAATCGCACGATCTGATACGTTTTTACATGCTAATTGTTTTTCAACTGGAATAGAGATTGCATATTTGTTATTTTCACACATAAAAATAACAGGTAGTTTGTGTACACCAGCAAAGTTTGCCCCTTCATGGAAGTCACCTTGGTTTGAAGAACCTTCTCCAAATGTAACGAACGTTACTAAATCTTTCTTCTCCATTTTTCCAGCTAATGCAATACCAACTGCATGTGGTACTTGCGTTGTTACTGGAGATGAACCTGTAACAATACGATTTTTCTTTTGACCGAAGTGACCAGGCATTTGACGACCACCAGAGTTTGGATCTCCAGCTTTCGCGAAAGCAGACAACATAAGCTCTTTAGCTGTCATACCAAATGCTAGTACAACACCCATATCACGGTAGTATGGTAATGCATAATCTTTCTCTCTATCAAGAGCGAACGCCGCTCCAACTTGTGCAGCCTCTTGTCCTTGACAAGAAATTACGAATGGAATTTTACCAGCACGGTTTAATAACCACATACGTTCGTCGATTTTACGTGCAAGTAACATCGTACGGAACATTTCTAATACTTGCTCATCACTTAAGCCAAGCTCTTCATGGCGCTTTTTTTTTACTTCTGCCATTTTTCATAACCTCCTAAATCCACATTTTTATGCGTGTAACGCTCTTCCATCTACAGCAAGTGCTGCTTCACCAATCGCCTCAGATAATGATGGATGCGGATGAATTGTATGTGCTACTTCCCAAGGTGTTGCATCAAGTACTCTTGCAAGACCCGCTTCAGAAATCATATCTGTTACATGCGGTCCAATCATATGAACACCAAGAATGTCATTTGTCTCTTCATCAACTACAAGTTTTACGAAACCATCTGATTCTCCGTATACAAGTGCTTTTCCGATTGCGCGGAATGAGAACTTACCTACTTTTAACTTATAGCCTTTTTCTTTCGCTTCTTGTTCTGTTAAACCGACAGAAGCAACTTCCGGACTGCTATATACGCATTTTGATACCATAGAGTAATCGATTGGTGTAACTTCTTTCCCTGCAATATGTTCTACTGCAGCAATTCCTTCGTGAGAAGCAACGTGAGCGAGTTGCAGGCCACCGATTACATCTCCAATTGCGTAAATATGCGATTCTTTCGTTTGATAAAACTCATTTGTTTGAATGTATCCTTTTTCCACAACGATATCTGTATTCTCTAAGCCAATATTTTGCGTATTCGCTTGTCTTCCTACAGATACAAGCATTTTTTCTGCTTTAAATTCTTTATTTTCACCGTTGTGTTCAGCTTGGATTGTTACTCCATTATCTTTTACCAATGTTTCTGGTAATACTTTTGCACCAGTTACCACTTTAATACCTTTTTTCTTGAATAGACGTTGCATTTCTTTTGAAACGTCTTGATCTTCTAGTGGTAATATCGTTTTCGCATACTCTAATACTGTAACTTCTACACCGAAGTCAGCAAGCATAGATGCCCACTCAATACCGATTACACCGCCACCAACGATAATAATCGAACTAGGAAGCGTTTCCATTTTTAGAGCATGATCTGAAGACATTACGTACTCTCCGTCTAATTCTAAACCTGGTAATGAATTTGGACGAGAACCTGTTGCAATAAGTACATTTTTTGGAATTAACATTTCATTCTCTTCTCCACTTGCAAGTTCAACTGAAATTGTCCCTGGCATCGGAGAGAAAATAGATGGGCCAAGAATACGGCCAATACCTTCAAACACATCAATTTTACCTTGTTTCATTAAATGTTGAACGCCTTTATGAAGCTGCGTTACTATCTTCTCTTTACGCTCTTGTACTTTCGCAAAGTTTAGTTCTACATTGCTTGCAATAACTCCGAACTCTTCGCTTTTTTTAGCAGTTGCATATACTTCCGCACTACGTAAAAGAGCTTTACTAGGAATACATCCTTTGTGTAAACAAGTACCACCAAGATTTTCTTTTTCGACTAGTGCAGTTTTTAACCCTAGTTGTGATGCACGAATTGCAGCAACATATCCACCAGTACCGCCGCCAACGATGACTAAATCATATTCTTTTGCCATTATCTCAACCCCTAGCTACCGTTTCTTTTTCACGTACAACGTATTCTTTTGGAGCTTCTTCTTCACGTAATACACGAAGTGCTCCTTCTGCTAACGCTTCTAACTCATCTTCGCCTGGATGTACGATAACATCTGCAATCCAGTCCACTCGCTCTTTTATTTCATCGACAAGAATTTTACTGTATGCCAGTCCACCAGTTAATACGATTGCATCGATTTTCCCGTGAAGTACAGCGC
The DNA here is from genome assembly GCF_057924895.1 of Bacillus sp. LH1. Lineage (NCBI taxonomy): Bacteria > Bacillati > Bacillota > Bacilli > Caryophanales > Bacillaceae > Bacillus > Bacillus sp. LH1. Next base: position 4,064,589 of record NZ_CM175007.1, read on the forward strand.
TAGCTCCGCCAATCTCTTTTGCAACTTGATATGCCATTGCTTTATAAATAAGAGTTGCTTCAGGATCACCTTTTTCAACCATTTGCTCTACTTTAATCGCATCATTTGTACCGATTAAACTTACAAGTCCACCTTGTCCGACAAGTTTTTTAATCATTTCATCACGGTAATACTCACCAGAGAAACACATTTCTACTAGTTGCCCTACTGGTACTGTACCAGCGCGCTCTGGACTAAATGGTCCTTCTCCGTTTAAACCGTTATTCACATCGATTACTCTTCCTTTTTTATGAGCACCAACTGTAATACCGCCACCCATATGTGTAACTAATAAATTTAAATCCTCGTATTTGTGATTTAACTGTTCAGCTACTTTACGAGCAACTGCTTTTTGATTTAATGCATGGAAGATACTTTTGCGTTCCATACCAGCAATGCCACTTATACGAGCAACCGGCTCCATCTCATCTACAACGACAGGATCTACAATGAATGCAGGAATGTTTAATCCAGAAGCAATTTCATATGCTAAAATGCCTCCAAGGTTTGAAGCGTGATGACCGCTAAAGCCATTTTTCAAATCTTCTAACATCGCATCGTTTACTGTATACGTACCGCCTTCGATTGGACGAAGTAATCCACCACGCCCACAAACAGCGTTTAATTTTGAAATGTTAATACCATGAGAATGTAGAACTTCTAAAATCGTTTCTTTTCGAAACTCATATTGGTCGATAATTCTCTTATATTTTCCAATCTGTTCTACGTCATGACGAATCGTTTCTTCTAGAACGGGTCTTTCATTATCAAAAACACCAATTTTTGTGGATGTACTACCTGGGTTAATAACAAGAATTCGATTTACAGACAATGTTGCTACCTCCACTAATAAATTCAAAAGGAAGTGGAAACCTCATAAGAGGTAACCACACCTTTTGTAAAAGTTATATATGAATGATTAGCGACGGCTAATAATATCGTGACCGTTGCGTAAGTAAGTGCTACGAGAATTCTTCAAGCTTGCAATGCGCTCTTCAGCTAGACGATCTGCGGCTACATAAGTTGCTATGCCATCGCGTTTTGAAATTTCGATTACTTTTGCAATCGTGTCATAAATAGACTCAACACGTTTTAGTGCACGTTCTCTATTGTATCCATATAATTCGTCTGCTACGTTAATTACGCCACCTGCATTAATTACATAATCTGGTGCGTATACAATACCCATTTCATGAATGATGTCACCATGACGATCTTCTTTTAATTGGTTATTTGCAGAACCTGCGATTACTTTTGCTTTAAGTTGTGGAATAGTTTCATCATTAACTGTTGCGCCTAGTGCACATGGTGCGTAAATATCGCATTCAACACCGTAAATTTCATTTGGTTCAACTGCTGATGCACCGAATTCTTCTACAGCACGTTGTACAGCTTCTTTATTAATATCTGTAACGATTAATTTTGCTCCTTCAGCGTGTAAATGTTTGCATAGGTGATATGCTACGTTACCAACGCCTTGAACAGCAATTACTTTTCCTTCTAAATTGTCAGTACCGAAAGCTTCTTTTGCAGCTGCTTTCATACCACGGTAAACACCGTATGCAGTTACCGGAGATGGGTTACCAGAAGAACCGAATGATGGTGAGATACCTGTTACAAAGTCAGTTTCTTCATGGATAATATCCATATCATCTACTGTTGTACCAACATCTTCAGCTGTAATGTAACGTCCGTTTAGTCCTTGGATATAACGTCCTAGTGCACGGAACATTGCTTCGCTCTTATCTTTACGAGGATCACCGATAATTACTGTTTTCGCACCACCTAAGTTTAAACCAGCTGCTGCGTTTTTGTATGTCATCCCTTTTGCAAGACGCAATGCATCTTCAATCGCCGCTTCTTCAGAATCATATGTCCACATTCTTGTTCCACCAAGAGCCGGTCCAAGTGTTGTATCATGAATTGCAATAATTGCTTTTAAACCAGATTCTTTATCTTGACAAAATACTACTTGCTCATAATCATATTTTTCTAAGTATTCGAATATTTCTAATGTCATTGTCGTTTCCCCCTAATGTTTTACCCTTTTTGGTTTATTTTGAAGCAGTCGCAACTGCCAATGCTAATGAATATACTTTTGTTTCTGCTGAATCAGCACGAGATGTTAAAACGATCGGTGCTTTTGCGCCAGCAATCATTGCTCCTACTTTTGCATCCGCAAAGTATACGAGTGATTTATATAGCACATTTCCAGCTTCAATCGTTGGGACGAGTAAAATATCTGCCTTACCTGCTACATCACTTACTATGCCTTTATGCTCTGCTGCAATTTGTGATACTGCATTATCTAAAGCAAGTGGTCCATCAACGATACAATCTTTAATTTGTCCGCGGCGATTCATTTGTGTTAACATCGCTGCATCAATTGTCGCCTGCATCGCTGGATTCACAACTTCTACTGCTGCAATTGGTGCCACTTTTGGCAAGTCGATTCCTATTGCCCGGGCAACTTCTACAGTATTTTGTATAATAGCAGCTTTTTGTGTTACATCAGGTGCGATGTTCATCGCTGCATCTGTAACGAAAATAAGACGATCGTAATTTGGAACTTCAAATGCTGCTACATGTGAAAGTACGCTACCTTTACGTAGGCCCCACTCTTTGTTTAACACAGCCTTCAAAATATTCGCTGTTGGGATGTTCCCCTTCATAAGCACGTCTGCTTCACCATTTCTCACAGCTTTAACAGAAAGTTCTGCAGCCTCTGCACTAGACATTGCTGCAATCACTTGAACATGTTCTGAAGTTTGTAAACCATGTTCTTGTAGCATCCCCATTATTTTTTCTTGATTTCCATATAGACGAAATTGAGCTAACTGTAATTTAATTGCTTTCGCTACAGCTTCAATTACTTCATGATCTTCAGCTACTGCTACAGCTACAGTTTTTTTAGGCTGCCCTGCTGCTTGATCAATTAAGTATTCTAACTTCATATTTTGTAATCAACCCTTTCCGTCGTCCCTCGTCTATTTATAAAGCAAATACCGTGCCAACTTTTAAAAGTGGTCTTACCAATAATGAAAACGCATTCAAAATGCAGTAAAATCAATACTTTGGAAAATAACAAAAGATTCTGTCTTATTTTGTCACTTTTTGTATACCATGCAATAAATTGCACGGTACGCAATTTATTGCATGCTATTTTTTGCATGGTCATACTTTTCTAGCTTGTAATATAAATTTCGAACGGAAATTCCTAACGCTTTTGCAGTTTGCGTTTTATTCCCATCAAATCTCTCCAAATATTCATGAATAATATTCCCTTCAAACTCTGTCACTAAATGTTCAAGTGGCTTTTCTTCTAATTCAGGTAATAAATGAGATTGCTTTGACTCCACCTGCTCTTCGTTATGTAATGGCGGTAAATGGTGTACATCAATATAGGTCTCGTTATAATTCATAAAGATAATAGCTCTTCCCAGAATATTTTCAAGTTCCCTCACATTCCCTGGCCATTCGTATGATTGTAAATATAAAATGGCTGAATCAGTGAGCCCTTCTACATTACGACCGTAATCTTGATTAATTTTTTGAATCAATCTGTCCGCAATTGTCGGTATATCTCCTTTACGTTGACGAAGAGATGGAATTTGAATTGGGATTTTATTTAATCGATAATATAAATCCTCCCTAAACTTCCCTTCTAGAATAGCCTTTTCTAAATTCACATGCGTCGCTGCAATTACTCGAACATTAATAGGTATCGCTTTCGTTCCACCAACTTTTACAATTTCTTTTTCCTGCAGTACACGAAGGAGTTTCGCTTGTGTATTTGCAGATAACTCCCCTATTTCATCTAAAAAAATACTACCGTTATTTGCTTCCTCAAAGAACCCACGTTTCCCGCCTCTTTTCGCTCCAGAAAACGCCCCTTCCTCATAACCAAATAATTCACTTTCTAACAACGTCTCCGAAATGGCCGCACAGTTTACACGGACGAACTTATTGTATTTTCGATTACTTCCATTATGGATTGCATGTGCAAACAATTCTTTACCAGTCCCAGATTCACCGCGTAACAGCACTGTTGCTGGTGTATTTGCTCCTAGCTTCGCCTGTTCGATAGCTGCCGTTGTTTCATCTGAATTCCCGACAATATCATCAAATGAATATTTCGCTTCTAATGTGCGAATAATTTGCCTTGCTCTATTCAATTCATTTGTTAACTTTTGAATTTCCGACACGTCACGGATAACGCCGACGCTTCCTTTCAATATTCCATCCACAATGACTGGTGCCACGTTTACAATTACATCGCGTTTTTTTTGCCCAATCTTCATATGTATTCCGCGCACCGCACGACGCGTTCGAAGTACTTTCATATGCATACTTTCGCCTTCTACAATATCAGTTGTAGCAGGCTTCCCAATAATATCTTCTTCTGTTAAACCCGTTAATTTCGTATATGCCGGGTTAATAACTAAACCTCTTCCTTTTTCATCCACAACCGAAATTGCTTCTTCAGATGAGTTAATAATTGCCTCTAATAGTGTTTGAATCTCCTTTAAATCTGTAACTTCTTCCGCTAAATCTACAACTTCTGTTATATCTTTAAAAATTGCAAATGCCCCTTGTACCTCTCCGCCCTCTTTTAATATCGGTATACGCGTTGTAATAATTTTCTTTCCATTCTCTAATGTTAGTTCATAATTTACTTCTATTTGTTTCGTACGTATAATGCGAAGTAATTTACTAGTTGGAATGACTTCTAAAATATATTTTCCTATCGCCTCTTCTTTTTTATATCCGATAATACGCTCTGCACTTTTATTAAAAAGACGAACTTGTCCCTCTCGATCAATTACGATCATGCCGTCATGTGTAGAATTTAAAATTAATTCTCCTTGTTGCGTTTGTTCCTCTAATCGCCCAATCAGCCCTTCCTTCTCATGCGCTAATCCTGTAACAATTTTTGCGATATCACCTGGTATAAGAAGAGTGTCTTTTTTCTTTTTTTCCAATAAAACCTTATGCACATCATCTTCACCTGTCATATCAAATATTACATCGATATGCATAGAAAGAAATGGAGTTACACTTTCTCCAATTGTAATCCCGTATTCCTTAGCAATTTGTAGTCCTTTTGCCAACGGATTTATATCAATAATCCCTATAATTTGAAATATATTCGAACTTTGTAACAGATTCAGCAGTGCGCTCCCGCCTTCACCTGCACCAACAATTAATACTTTTTGTTTCATATATCCCACTTCCTCTCGAAGTAACTCTGCAAATTTTTTCACACCTTTATCTTACTCGTTCAGCACCCTCTTGACAAACCCCCTTTTCTTATAACATCATTAAAATATACGAAATAATCTGAAAAGGAGCGTTATGTATGCAGCGTTACGTTGCTCTACTATTAGCACTCATCCCTATTTCATTAGCTGTGTTTGGTATAAAGTTAATGAGAGATACTGTATTCGGGATTCTATTTCCACCAATCTCTATACTGTGGTTACAATTTTTAATCGGCGCTCTCTGCTTCGGGCTCGGGTTTTATATCTTCGGTGGCTTCGTCTTGCACCGAGACCGTAAACGAAATAAAGTACAAGCTCGCTTTAGAAGATAGGAATGCCCCACTATTTATAAATAAAAAAATGAGACCGTTACACGCGGTCTCATTTTTTTATTGGCATTAACGTTCTGGCCGTTTCAGGGTAATCAGTAATAATCGCCGATATATTCATATCAAAATATTTACGCATAAGCGTTTCTTCATTAATTGTATAAGGGCGAACCTCTACACCACTTTCCATCGTTAGTTCGGCAATAGCATCTTGAAGGTAACGATAATTCGGATGTACTGCTGTAGCGCCCATTTTTTTCGCGTATGCCCACGGACTATGCAAACCTTCGCGATATAAAATTGCTGTTTGAATATCAGGAGCCATCATATGGCACCGTTTCATACTGTAGTGATTAAACGAAGAAAATATAACACGATCCTCTAGACTAAATTTCCGTACAAGCGTTATAACTTCTTCCTCTAAACCTCTGTATGGAATTTTATTATTTTTAAGTTCAATATTAAGTAGCAAACTCGTTTGTGCAAGCCATTCTAATACCTCTTCTAAAAGTGGTATTTTACAAAAACCTACTTTATCACCAAATTTATAACTTGCATCTAACTTGCATAAGTCCTCATATACATAATTCCGAACCGCACCTTTTCCATTTGTTGTCCGGTCCACCGTTTCATCATGAATGACGACAACTTTTCCGTCTTTCGTTAATTGAACATCAAGTTCAATTCCATCCGCTCTAAAAGACTCAGCCGCTTCAAATGAAATCATTGTATTTTCTGGGTACGTTCCAGCCGCACCACGATGTGCAAATATAAGAGTCATCCTCACTCCCCCAATCTTATGCTATACTATACGAAAAAGGAGGTACTTCTATGAGACCATTACAAATCTCTCCAGATACTGCAGTCCGCTTATCAAAAGCACTAGGTGTTCCACTTGAACAACTCATGCATATGCCGCAGCACATTTTAATTCAAAAGCTAGTTGAATTAGAAAAACAAAATAAAGACGAAGAATAATACAGTCCTGTTTTGCAGGACTTTTTATTATTTTCTATTATATCACGGATGCCTTTCCTACTAAAATCCTTTAACAGATGTACTACGATGTGATTTAGCCGTTCCTTCATCATTTAATAATGAATCACATCTTTTCTTTTTTTGTTACACGTCATAAAGAAAGCAGACCATTTATTTATAAGTCCCATTACGTCCTTAAAACACGATAATAAAAAAACTAGAGAAGTCCTTTATATTATTTTTTATTGAACGTGCGGAGCATCCCCTGATTCGTATAGTTCTTTCGCTTTTTCCTCCCCGAATGTAGTTAAAATATAATGTTGCTCTTCTAACGCATCCATTGCTCTAGTTACTTTACAAACGCTATCTTCTTGAGCATCCGAGAAATAATTGTGATCTTCTACAATTTTACTAAAATCTTTTTTCGCCCATCTATCAGCAATTGCTAAAAGTTCATTTTTCTTCGTAAAGCTACTCTTATTTATAATTTCTTTTAATTTTTTAGCATTACTTTGAATCATTGGGATAGAGCCCGATTTTCGTTCTGCCACCACTTTTTGATGAGTCATGCGATGCATCGCTGTAATGACTTCGCTTTCAGTAGAATTTTCAGTAACATACACATCAACAAAGACCCCATCCACCTCTCTACCTACTATTGTTTGGTCTTCTTTTTTATCTATTTGAGCGCTCACTTCTTTATCTACTGGATTATCTGCAAGTTCTAACATTCCAAATGTAACTGCAATAGCAAGAACTCCCATAGCTGCTACTATTCCTAGCCAAGTTGAAATTTTATTTTCCATTCCCCTTCTCCCTATCTATATCTATTTTATTGCCTTATAAAAAACTCACTTACATGTAATATTACTAAAAATAGGTTTTATTTCCCATGATATCAAATAATCTCTTTTTCTCAACAAAATAAAAAGACCAACGAATTATAACATTCATTGGTCTTTCATTAAAAAGTTTATTGGCTTTAAAATTAACATCGAGCATAGCGTTCCAGCATACATCGGTTTTACTAAAACGAAAACCCATTGCTACTTCTACTCTCAGCTAGCTTTATGTTCAAGTCTCAGCTTATCCGCAACCATTGCGATAAACTCAGAGTTCGTAGGTTTTGCTTTTGACATGGATACTGTATAACCGAATAAGGACGAAATAGAATCAATATTCCCACGGCTCCAAGCTACTTCAATCGCGTGACGAATTGCGCGCTCCACACGGCTTGCTGTTGTATTATATTTCTTTGCGATATCTGGATACAATACTTTCGTAATCGATCCTAATAATTCGATATCGTTGTATACCATGGAGATTGCTTCTCGTAAATACATATATCCTTTAATATGAGCGGGTACACCAATTTCATGAATGATACTCGTAATACTCGCATCTAAGTTTTTCGGTTTTCCATCTACTGTTGTTGCTGATCGGAATGATGGTAGTGGACGTTTAATCATAGCGTTTGCTTTACCACTCACTTGACGAATATGACTCGTTAAATTCTCCATATCAAATGGTTTTAATATGAAATATGAGGCACCTAAGTCAACTGCTTTTTTCGTCACATCTTCTTGGCCAAATGCTGTCAACATAATTACGCTAGGCTGTTTTAACCTTTCAATATGTCGCATTTTCTCCAATACAGCTAAACCATCTAAGTGTGGCATAATAATGTCTAAAACGAGTACATCAGGTTGCTTATCTGTTAATAAGTTTAAACACTCTTGACCATTATAAGCAGTACCGATTACTTCCATATCATCTTGAGCGGCTACATAGCTCTCTAACATTGATACTAGTTCTTTATTATCATCCACAAGACATACTTTAATTTTCTCCACAGCTTTTCCTCCCTTACCGAATCGATTCTCCGACATGTGTATCCTTCTAGGCTACATGAATTGTTCGACAATTGTGTGAAAATTCCCTTTTAAAGTTTCTTACTTTCCGATAAAATCACAAAAAAATATGTTTATCGTTCATTTATTCCCTTTCGCAACACATTCCATCATAGAAATACAACGAAACGTTCAACCCTTTCCTTTTATTTTACAACAAAAAACACCTCTTGCGGAGCTTTTACAAAATTTCAACGAATTTTTCAACAGAAAAAGCGAGCTAATAATATATATTAGCTCGCTTTTTTCTCTTGATCATAAATATTAATTCCAGCTTGATGTAACATCCATTCAATATGAACACCATATCCTGATGTTGGATCATTTACAAATACATGTGTAACAGCACCAATTACTTTTCCATTTTGTACAATTGGACTTCCGCTCATTCCTTGTACGATACCGCCCGTTTTCGCTAATAGACGTTTATCTGTTACTTTTATTACCATACCCTTTGTGGCTGGGAATTTTTGCTGCACTGTACTAACGACTTCAATATCAAACGCTTCTACTTTATCTTGATCAATAACTGTTAATATTTTTGCCGGTCCTTCTTTTACTTGATGAGATAATGCGATAGGCATTGCTTTATCCATTATACCGTTTTTCATATTCGTATTTAATTTTCCAAAAATACCATATGGACTATTAATTGTAATATTGCCAATCACTTCACGGTCTGGTGAGAATCTTGCTAATTTCTCCCCTGGATTCCCATGACTACCTCTTTCAATTGATGTAACTGTCGAGCGCATAATTTGTCCATCTTCGACTTGAATCGGCTTTTTCGTATCATTATCAGAAATAACATGACCAAGTGCCCCATATTTCATAGAATCTGGATGAACAAATGTCATCGTTCCAATTCCAGCTGCCGAATCACGGATATACAAGCCAATTCGATAAGACGATTCACCGTTGTCTTTTTGTGGAGTTAGCTTCGTACGAATATATTTTCCATCTCTTAACAATACAAGATTAAGCGGTTCACCTGTTTCTCCACTATTATGAATAAACGGTGCTACATCACTCATTCTTTCAATTGTTTTACCATTAATTTCAGTAATCATATCTCCAATTTGTACACCTGCTGTTTCACCAGGAGATATTTTACCTTTTTCAGTTTGAATTAAATGATGGCCTACAACAAGTACACCTTTTGTATTTAATTTCACACCAATTGATTGTCCACCTGGAATCACTTTAAAATCTTTTAACACTTTCACATTTACTTTTTTTACTGGAAAACCAGCAAGCTGAAATACCATATCAGCTTCACCATTTTGATGAGAATTTACCATAAGTCCTTGTTTTTGTTCATTCGAACTCACTGTAAATACATGACGATTTGTGGATGAAGCTTTGAAAACTGGTAATGATGATATTTCTGATTGTTGTCCTTCAAAAACAACAAGTTGTTTCGGTGATGAAATAAACGTTCGAAGCGGTTTAAAACATCCAATAAAAACTAAAGAAACAAGGAGACAAAGACCTATTATTTTTCGAAATTTTTCTAATTTCAACTTGTTCACTCTCCTCGCTCCTACCCCACATTCAGCCTCTTGGCTTCACTTTTTAATCTCTCCTTGCAGTGCTTTATTTATAACCGGAAGAATTAAGAAATCGTCATTTGAGAAAAAAAGCTATCCATTACTGGATAGCCTCTGCTGTCTGTTTAAAATGATGCGCTTGCGTAAGTAATTCTTTCGCATGCTCTGTCGTTAAATCTGTGATTTCCACACCAGAAATCATTCGAGCTATTTCTGTTACTTTATCCTCCATAGTTAAAACAGTAACCGATGTAATTGTCCGATCATTCGCTACTTGTTTTCGAATAAATAAATGTGAATCTGCCATTGAAGCTACTTGAGGTAAGTGCGTAATACAAAGTACTTGCGAGTTTACTGATACTCGATAAATTTTTTCCGCAATAGCCTGTGCGACCCGGCCACTTACACCCGTATCCACTTCATCAAAAATAACAGATGCAACCCCTTGATGCTTAGAAAAAATGCTTTTTAAAGCTAAAATGATACGAGATAACTCTCCGCCAGATGCAACCTTTGAAAGTGGTTTTAGCGGCTCTCCTGGGTTCGTTGAAATATAAAATTCCACATGATCGTAACCATCCGCCGTAAGTCTTACCGGCGCACCTTCCACAAGGGGCTCTTCTACATTTCCTTCTCTCTTCATAATTCTCACTTCAAATTTCGTTTTTTCCATATATAATTCTTTTAATTCCTGATGAATTGCATTTGTAAGGTGTTCTGCAAGCTCATGACGCATATTACTTAACAACGTTGCTTCTTTCAGAATAACACTTTCTAATTCCTTCAACTGTTTCTTCGTCGTTTCAATATGAACGTCTTTATTTTCAATCGTAAAAATTTCCTGTTCAATTTTATCAGCATACGCTAAAATCTCTTCTACAGTATTTCCATATTTTCTCTTTAGCATACGAATTTCATTCAAACGTGTTTCGATTTCATCTAAACGATTTGGATCATATTCCATCATATCGAGCTTTTCTCTCAGTTGATAGGCAACCTCTTCTAATAAGTAATAGCTATTTGCAATTGAATCATGATTCTCCTGATACACTTCATCTAAATGTGTAATACTTTCCATTTGCCCCATTGCACTTCTTACATTATCTAACCCTTGTCCGTCGGCACTTAACGAACGATATGCATCACCTAACGCTTTATAAATCTTTTCAAAATTAGAAATTTGCAATCGTTCCTCAGTTAATTCATTTTCTTCATCCATCTTTAAATCCGCCTTGCGAATTTCTTCATGCTGAAATTGAATTAAATCTAAGCGATGTGCCATTTGTTGCTCATTTTCACTTAACGATTTCAATTGTTTTTTTAATTTTTCATAGTCAGCGTATACGTTTTGATATATGTCTAATTGTTTAACGATTCGATCCCCATCAAAGTGATCAAGCATAAACAGATGTCGTTCTTCATTCATTAAATCTTGCGTTTCGTGCTGTCCATGAATATCAACAAGTGTTTTCCCAATTTCTTTTAATATGCTAAGTGTAACAAGCTTCCCATTTACACGACATACACTCTTCCCGTTCGCAGCAATATCACGCTTTAAAATAATCATGCCATCTTCTATTTCTATATCTAACTCTTCTGCCTTTTCAATACATGGATGCTTCTCATCTTCAACATAAAATAGCCCTTCAATCTCAGCCTTCTCTGTTCCATATCGAACAAATTCTGCTGACCCACGGCCACCTACAAGTAAACTAATTGCATCAATAATAATCGATTTTCCGGCCCCTGTTTCACCGCTTAAAACCGTTAAACCTTTTTGAAAAGAAATATTTAATGCTTCAATAATAGCAAAGTTTCTAATCGATAATTCCGATAACAATGCCCCATTCACCTCGTTATAAAATAATCCCTTACTAAAGGATTTTCTCAGTTCTTCATTCAAATAATCATGCTATATATTTGTATGTATATACTCTTCTAACCCGCTTCATTGTACCAAACATTTGTTTTACGGGTCAATCCATCTATTTTCTAACTTTATGCAAACAAAATATTATATTACAATTGAAAATTCATATTTTTAACCAATAAAAATATCTTGTTCACTTTCCACTTTACGATGGAAAGCAAACAAGATTTTTTGTTACAACATATTTAAGAAACGATCAGAGACAACACCTGTATCGTCAGGTGTACGGCAAATAATTAAGCAAGTATCATCACCACAGATGGTTCCGATGATCTCATCCCACTCTAAATGATCAATAAGTGCTCCAAGTGAATGAGCGTTACCAGGCAATGTTTTTAGCACAAGCATATGTCCTGCCGTGTCTAATTTTACAAATGAATCCACTAGATTTCGTTTTAATTTTTGTAACGGGTTAAATCGTTGATCTGCTGGCAAGCTATATTTATAGCGCCCATCATGTAATGGCACCTTCACTAAGTGCAGTTCTTTAATATCGCGCGATACTGTTGCTTGCGTTACATTAAATCCCTCATTACGTAAAATATCAACTAATTCATCTTGTGTTTCAATTTCTTTGTTTGCAATAATTTCCCTGATTTTAATATGGCGCTGACCTTTATTCATACATTTGCACCTCACACTATCTCTTACCATAGTTTAAACATTGGTATACTTCACTTATTTATGTTAACTTATAATTCGTTTCTTGTACACAATTGTTTTTACAATCATTATACAATTACAGCAAAAAGAGGAACAACATATGTTATTCCCCTTTCCCTTTTTGTTTTAGAACTTCATGCGCTTCTGTAACAACTTGCTCTATAGAAATCGGAGAATGATTTTCGCCATTCTCACGTTCACCATGCCATTTCAGATGAATTAAAAATTCAATATTACCATCCCCACCCGTAATTGGTGAGAATGTTAAACCTTCCACATCATAGCCTTCTTTTAAAGCAAACTCGACAATCATTTCTACAACAGCTTCATGTACTTTTCTATCACGAACGATACCTTTTTTCCCAACTTGCTCTCTTCCAGCTTCAAACTGCGGTTTAATTAACGCTGCTACATCTCCGTTAGGCATAAGCATTGTTTTTAAAACTGGCAGTATAAGCTTTAATGATATAAATGAAACATCAATACTTGCAAATTGAGGTAAACCACGTTCTAAGTCTGCTGGTGTCACGTAACGGAAGTTTGTTCGTTCCATTACAACAACACGCTCATCTTGACGTAATTTCCACGCTAGTTGATTGTATCCTACATCTAATGCATAAGATAATTTCGCTCCATTTTGAAGCGCGCAATCTGTAAAGCCACCAGTTGATGAACCAATATCTATCATAACTTTATCTTGTAAATCAAGATGAAATGTCTCTAATGCCTTTTCAAGTTTATAACCACCACGACTTACATACGGCATAACTTGTCCCTTCACCGTAATCTCAGTATCTTGCGAGATTTTCTCTCCTGGCTTATCAAGTCTCATCTCATTTGCATATACGAGTCCGGCCATAATGGCGCGCTTTGCTTTCTCACGCGTTTCTATAAGTCCTCGCTCTACTAATAGTACATCTACTCTTTCTTTTTTTACGCTCATTTGTTACGCCCTTTTTTGTTTTGATGGAATCATTGTATGAATACGGTCTACAACAGCATCTGTCGTTAAACCAATTTCTTCTAATAATTTTGTTACACTTCCGTGCTCTATGAAGCGATCTGGAATACCCATTCGTTCAACTAATGCACTATGGTAACCATTTTCAGATGCAAATTCAACTACTCCTGTTCCAAAACCACCGATTAAACAAGCTTCTTCAATCGTTAAAATCGGTATATTCTTTCCTAGAAGATCATGTAAATATGCTTCATCCATTGGTTTAATAAAGCGAGCATTCACTACTTTCACTGAAACCCCAGCTTTTTCAAGACGCTCAGCTGCTTCCATTGCCATTGGTATTGTCGTACCAAACGTTAAAATAGCTGCTTGTGTACCCTCTTTTAACGTCTCCCACGTACCGATTGGAATCGCCTTTAATTCTTCATCCATATGAACGCCAAGTCCATTACCGCGCGCATAACGCAATGCGATTGGTCCATCTTCATATTGCATCGCCGTATAAACTAAATGTTGACCTTCATTTTCATCTTTCGGCATCATAAGCACCATATTCGGCAAGTGACGTAAGAATGAGATATCAAATACGCCTTGATGCGTTTCACCATCTGCTCCTACTAATCCCGAACGATCTATTCCGATGAAAACATTTAAATTTTGGCGGCATATATCATGAACAACTTGGTCATATGCTCTTTGTAAAAATGTTGAATAAATCGCTAAGAATGGTTTCATTCCTTGCGTTGCCATACCTGCTGCCATTGTTGTAGCATGCTGTTCTGCAATACCTACATCAATCATACGATCTGGGAATTCTTTTTGGAATTTCTCAAGTTTTGATCCAACAGGCATTGCAGGTGTAATTGCTACGATACGCTCATCTGCTCTCGCTAGCTTAAGTACTGTTTCACTAACGACAGCACTCCATGCTGGTGCAACTTCTTTCGGCTTAACGAAGTCACCTGATTCAATTTTATAAGGTCCTGTTCCATGCCAAGTTCCAATAACGTCACTCTCAGCCGGTTTATAACCTTTTCCTTTTTTTGTAATAACGTGAACGAGTACTGGGCCTTTTGTTTTCTTTGCATATTGCAACGTTTCGAATAACTTTTCATAATCATGCCCATCGACTGGACCTAAATATGTAAAGCCTAACTCTTCGAAAAAGACACCAGATACTAGTAAATATTTAAGACTGTCTTTTATTTTCTCTGCTGTCGCAGCCACTTTCCCGCCAACTGCTGGAATTTTCTTTAATATATACTCTAATTCATCTTTTACCCAGTGATATTTTCCTGCGGTACGTAAACGACCGAGCACATTATGAAGCGCACCAACGTTTGGTGCAATTGACATTTCATTATCATTCAAAATAACAATCATGTCTGTTTTTTCATGTCCAATATGGTTCAATGCCTCTAAAGCCATTCCGCCTGTTAAAGCACCATCTCCAATAATTGGTATAACATATTCTTTCGTTTTCTTTAAATCACGTGCCAGAGCCATTCCCATTGCAGCCGATAACGAAGTCGAGCTATGACCAGTTTCCCATACATCGTGCTCACTCTCACAACGTTTCGGGAAACCACATAGACCTTGATATTGCCTTAATGTGCCAAACTCTTTCGCGCGTCCAGTTAAAATTTTATGTACATAGGATTGATGTCCTACATCCCATAAAAATTTATCTTGCGGGCTATCAAATAATTTGTGCAGAGCAATTGTGAGTTCTACTACACCTAAATTAGGTGCAATATGTCCACCTGTTTGAGAGAGCTCTTCAATTAAAAACTTACGAATATCCTCACTCAATCCCTCTAGTTCACTGATAGACATATCTTTCAAAAAACTAGGGTTTTGAATTTGCGTTAGATCCACATGGATCACTCACTTTCATTTCATAATCTGTCAACATGTCAAATATTATAAAAAACATTTACACAAAACAAGAAATTCTCTTTTCTATTTTTCGTCTTGTCCCGCTATTAACCAGTCTATTGCGCCTTAATCCTATTATAAACCATATTTCTTTAGGCGATGAAAAAAATAGCCGCTAACACGAAGTGATAACGGCAATGTAATCTACATATATTTTTGCCAATAACAAGAAAAGAAAAACCTTTTCCTACATTTATATCATAAAATGATGAATGACTCAACAAATGAAAACGCTGTTATATTAGTTATTACGTTTTGCAATCAAATCGCAAATAGATAGTAAATATTCATCTTGTAATTGCAAGGAGCTAATCGCACCTTTTGCTTCTGCAATTGTTTCTTCTAAAATATCCTTTGCTCTATCTACAGTAAACAACGTCGTATATGTGCTCTTTTCATTAGAAAGATCACTACCAATCGGTTTTCCAATCTCTTCTTCAGTTCCTTCGACATCTAAAATATCATCTCGAATTTGGAAAGCTAGACCGATATATTTGGCAAACGTAAGCAACTTTTCTTCTTGCTCTTCTGTCGCATCAGAAAGTATCGCACCCGCAAGTACAGCAAATTCAAGTAGTTTTCCGGTCTTATGTTTATGGATGTACTCCAATTCATCAATCGTAAGGCGTTTCCCTTCCGCTTCCATATCTGCCACTTGTCCGCCAACCATTCCTTCTGGTCCTGATGCTTTTGCGAGTTCAAGTACAAGTCTTACTTTTTTTTCAGCAGAAATTTCTTTTTGCTCATATGCCATAATAACTTGAAAAGCGTATGTCAATAAGCCATCTCCTGCTAAAACTGCCATCGCTTCACCAAATACTTTGTGATTTGTGGGCTTTCCTCTTCTTAAATCATCATCATCCATACAAGGTAAATCATCATGAACTAACGAATATGTATGAATCATTTCAAGAGCACAAGCTGCACCTACTCCAAGATTTCTTTCTTTCCCAAACGCTTGTAATGTTGCAAACAAAAGTAACGGGCGGAGACGTTTTCCACCCGCTTCCAAAGAATATGCCATCGCTTCACGAAGTACATTTGGACATTGTAATCCATTTGCATAGCTTACAAGTTTTTCTTCTACGAAAGTTTTACTTTCTTTCAAAAAAGTATCAAAAGCAATCGTCACTATGCTTCATCTCCTAAAGCAGTAAACGGTTCAAGCTCTCCATCTTCCCCAAGAATAACTGCCATTTGTTCTTGTACATTCTTCAACTTCTCATCACAAAGCTTAGATAATTCCATACCTTCTTTAAAATAAGAAATCGCTTCTTCTAAAGGTACGTCACCTTGTTCTAGCTTAGAAACAAGATGCTCAAGTTGCGAAATTGCCTCTTCAAAGCTTAATTTATTTTCCATTATTCAATTCACGCTCCTCTATGCCTGATACGCTACAATCTAGTATTCCATCTTGTAATTGAACTGAAACAGCATCTCCAAGGCTTACATCTTTCACACTTTTTAACACTTGCTTCTCTTCATCATATACAAGCCCGTACCCTCTCATCATTACTTTAAGCGGACTTAACGCTTCAAGTTTTTGAGCAGCTCTTACAAAGGCAAATTCTTTCGTTTGAAGTAACGTTTGCATTTCACGTTGTAATTGCTTTTGCAACGTTTCCACAGCTACCTTCGTTTGCATAATTTTTTGAGATGGGTGGTGCTTCTCTAAATAAAATGAAAGTTGCTTTAACTGATTCACCTTTTTATCAATATAGCGCTCTTTCGCTAAAACAAGCTGTTCTAGCGCTCTATCTAATTGCTCTTCCTTTTGCTCATATACTTGTCTTGGATAACGGAACGCATACGATTTTTGCAACACTTGTAGTTTTTCTTCTTTTTTATGTACTAACTCTCTCATTGCTCTTTGCAATCTCAGAGTTCTTTGTAATACCTTTTCTTGTAACTCTATAATGTTAGGTGCTGCCAACTCAGCTGCTGCGGTCGGTGTTGGCGCGCGTAAATCTGCAACAAAATCTGCAATTGTAAAATCTGTTTCATGGCCTACTGCCGAAATAATAGGAATTTCACTCTTAAAGATCGCTCTTGCAACCATTTCCTCATTGAAAGCCCATAATTCCTCAATAGAACCTCCACCACGACCAACGATTAGTACATCTATCTCTCCCATTTCATTCGCTGTACGAATCGCTTGTACAATCGAGGGAGCCGCTGACTCCCCTTGTACAAGTACCGGAAATACAATAACATTCCCAATTGGATAACGACGTTTAATCGTTGTTATAATATCACGAATCGCTGCTCCTGTTGGCGACGTAATCACACCTATTGTTTTAGCGTAAGGAGGAATCGCTTTTTTATAAACTTGAGAAAAAAGTCCTTCCTCTTCTAAACGAACTTTTAACTGTTCGTACGCTAAATGTAAATTTCCGACTCCGTCAGGCTGCATGTCTTGAATATAAATTTGATAAGAACCACTCGCCTCGTAAACAGAGATTTTTCCTTTCACGAGTACCTTCATCCCATTTTCAGGTTTGAATTTAATATTACGATTATGGCCCGCAAACATAACCGCTGCGATTCTTGCATTTTCATCTTTCAATGTAAAATACATGTGGCCACGGCTATGATTTTTAAAGTTGGAAATTTCACCTTTTAACCAAACAGACTGCAAATGCGGATCATATTCTATTTTTGTTTTTATATAGCGTGTTAACGCTGTAACGGTTAAATATTGCTTCTCCATTTCTCTCTCCTCATAGCCGACTCAAATTATTTACAAACGACACCTGCACGTTTGGCAGATTCAACAGTATTATGAAGAAGCATTGTGATTGTCATTGGACCAACACCCTTTGGCACAGGTGTAATGTAACCCGCAACATCTAACACGTTGTCAAAGTCAACATCACCACAAAGTTTTCCTGTTTCTAAACGGTTAACACCAACGTCAATTACAACCGCCCCTTCTTTAATATAATCCGCTGTTATCATTTTAGGTCGTCCAACAGCTACGATTAAAATATCAGCTAACTTCGATAACTCTTTCATATTTTGCGTCTTAGAATGACAATATGTGACAGTGGCATTTTCATTTAAAAACAATTGCCCCACTGGTTTACCGACAATATTACTTCTTCCAATTACTACTACATGTTTTCCAGAAATATCAAGATTTGTTTCTTTTACTAATTCTACAATACCATGCGGTGTACATGGAAGGAATGTATCTTGTCCCGTCATCATACGTCCCACGCTGATTGGGTGAAATCCGTCTACATCCTTTTCTGGTGAAATTCTTTCAATGATAGCTTTTTCTTCAATATGTTTTGGTAAAGGTAATTGCACTAATATGCCATTAATACGGTCATCGCCATTTAAGCGATCGATTTCAGCAAGCAAACGTTCCTCAGTAATTGTTTCAGGAAGTTCAATTAGCTCTGAGTAAATCCCTACTTGTTCACAGCCTTTTTCTTTTCCTTTCACATAAGAACGAGATGCTGGATCTTCTCCAACTAAAATAACTGCTAATCCTGGTACAATACCTTGCTCTTTCAACTTCACAACTTCTTCTGTTAATTGTGCTCGTTTTTTCTCCGCAACTTCATTTCCTTTGATGATTACTGCTACCATTTTAAGATTCCCCCTTAAAGAATTTACAGTGTATCTTTTATATTAGATAAAACGCCGTTAATAAAACGACGAGATTCCTCATCCCCAAATGTTTTAGCAATTTCAATTGCTTCGTTAATTGTTACGTTGTGTGGAATTTCTTCCATGTATTTCATTTCATACACAGCTACACGTAAAATACTGCGATCAACAATACTAATACGCTCAAGCTTCCACTTTTTTAAATTTTGACGAATCGCTTCATCGATTGCTTCTTTATTTTCTACAAAACCTACTACAAGTGACTCTAGAAACTCATTTGTTTCTTCGCCTTCATCTAGCGTGTTTTCCACTGCTACTTTCGGTTCTAATTCACCTGTAATATCCATTTGGTATAATGCTTGCATTGCTCTTTCTCTAGCCGTCCTACGTTTCATTGTAACTCTCCTTTATGCTTCAAGTCTTTCCTTATACTTTGTTATATTATTATAATTTATAAGCCGTCAATTCACTTACTCTTACAGTTTTCATTGATTTTCCAACCTTATAATACAATGATAATAACACAATTTATCGTTTCACACACGGGTTACAAGGCTGAAAAATAATAAAAAGATTAACTTCAAGTTCCATATCTTATCACAATGTACGTTTTTTGGAAAAACGACACATTTTCTTGTTTATTTCTTATTTTTTGAAATAGTATAATAATTAGAGGGTTGTAATTTGTGAAGAAATGAAACGATAAAAAAGATGCCTATGTTACTAGGCACCTTTTCATTCTTACACTGGTTCGATTTCTGTTTTTTGTGTTTCGAATGTTACGCCAACGATGTGAACATTCACTTCTTTTGGCTCAAGTCCTGTCATTGTAAAGAGTGCTTGGCGAATATTGTCTTGAATCTTTTGTGCAACAACTGGAATTGCTACACCAAAATACATTACAACATAAAGGTCAACGATAATATCTTCGTTTGCTAATTCAACCTTTACACCTTTACCATGATTTTTCTTACCTAACTTCTCAACAACATCTGTAGCAAAATTACCGCGCATTGCCGCTACACCTTCTACTTCAGCAGCTGCAATACCTGCAATTACTTCAATTACTTCTGGTGCAATTTCTACTTTACCAAGAGTTGTATCTTGACCCATATCTAACATATGTTCAGCCATGAAAAAAACCTCCTTTAATGTATCACTGCGTCACAAGTTCATGCTCTTCCAAAAATTTCGTATTAAACTCACCTTTTACAAAATCAGGATGATCTAGCAATTGCAAATGGAACGGGATTGTTGTATGTACGCCTTCAATGACAAATTCACTAAGTGCGCGCTTCATTTTTGCAATTGCCTCTTCACGTGTTTTTCCGTGAACAATTAATTTAGCAACCATCGAATCATAGAAAGGTGGGATTGAATATCCCGGATATACAGCTGAATCGACGCGAATACCAAATCCTCCTGGTGGTAAGTACATTTCTACTTTACCTGGAGATGGCATAAATTTTTTGGCAGGGTTTTCCGCATTAATTCGACATTCAATTGCCCAACCATTAAATTGTACTTCTTCTTGCTGTAACGATAACTTTTCTCCTGAAGCAACAAGAATTTGTTCTTTAATTAAGTCCATTCCTGTTACCATTTCAGTAACCGGATGCTCAACCTGAATTCTCGTATTCATCTCCATGAAGTAAAAGGTTTTCGTTTTATATTCATAAATAAACTCAACCGTACCAGCACCTGTATAATCAACCGCTACCGCCGCTTTAACTGCCGCTTCACCCATCTGCTTGCGAATCTCTTCATCAAGTGCAGGTGATGGACTTTCTTCTAATAGTTTTTGCAAACGGCGCTGAATTGTACAATCACGCTCTCCTAAATGAATGGCATTTCCGTGTGTATCTGCCATTATTTGAATCTCAACATGGCGGAAATCTTCAACGTACTTTTCTAAGTATACACCAGGGTTCCCAAAAGCGGTACTAGCTTCTTGCTGTGTAATTTGAATTCCTTTTATAAGCTCTTCTTCATGGCGTGCAACACGAATACCTTTTCCACCGCCACCTGCAGTCGCTTTAATAATAACTGGATATCCAATTTGATTAGCAAGCTCAATCGCTTCTTCGGTATTTTTAATAATCCCTTGTGAACCTGGTACAATCGGAACCCCTGCTTCTTTCATTGTATCACGAGCAACGTCTTTTGTGCCCATCTTTGAAATAGCTTCTGGACTTGGACCGATAAAAATCAAGTTACATTCACGGCATAACTCTGCGAAATCTGCATTCTCTGCTAAAAATCCGTATCCCGGATGAATAGCATCGCAGCCTGTTAACTTCGCAACGCTAATAATGTTTGTCAAATTTAAATAGCTTTCTTTCGAAATCGTTGGTCCTACACAATACGCCTCGTCTGCAATCTGTACGTGAAGTGACTCTTTATCTGCTTCTGAATAAATTGCAACTGTTTCAATATCCATTTCTTTACAAGCACGAATAATTCGTACAGCAATTTCCCCACGATTGGCTATTAATACTTTTTTTATCATCACAAAGACTCCCTTATTACGCTTTTACAAGAAATAGCGGTTGTCCATATTCAACAAGCTGTCCGTTATTAACAAGAATTTCAACAATTTCGCCCTCTACATCAGCATCAATTTCGTTAAATAACTTCATAGCCTCGACAATACATACGATAGAATCTTTCGATACTCTATCCCCAACACTTACATATGGAGGTGTATCAGGCGAAGAAGAAGAATAGAATGTACCTACCATCGGTGATGTGATTTTATGTAGGTTTTCATTTTGAACAACCTTCTTCTCTTCTTGTTTTGGCACTTCTGCTTGCGCTGCTGCTACTGTCGTTTCAACTTCAACAGGCGCTACTGGTTGCATAGCTTGTTTTGCTGCAGGTGCTTGCACAGCAACAACTTCATTACCACGCTTTTTCATTTTGATTGTTGTACCGTCTTTTTTGTATTCAAATTCATCAATATTAGAGCTATCAATTAATTTAATTAATTCACGAACTTCTTGAATTTTAAACATGTAAAATCCACTCCCATACTCTTGTTTGTCCCGTTTTTACAGATTCTCGTCACGAAAACTAGATTGACTGTAAAAATACGATGTACTCTATTAGAAAATATATTTCATTAACTAATAGAAATATTTACTATTTCCATCTTACGATAAATTTTTTAAACATTCCAATTTATATTTCTTTATAATAAATCGAAATTCCTGTAAAAATATTATTCCAATAAAAATTTAATACCTAGTAATAATACCAAGTTTCACATGAAATTGGCAAGACCACTTCTTAAAAAACATTCACTACTTTTGCAAAACGTTACAAAGCAAACATGCCATTCCCTCCTCACTCTTCACCACACCTATAGTCAATAACATATTTTTACCAAATATTATTTTTTTGTTTACACGCCGTTCATCATTCCTTCATATAAGAATAGTATGTTCAAAGTGTAGAAAATATATTGTGTTGAGGTGTGGAAATATGATATGGCTCATTCTCTTTTTACCTGCCGTAATCGTTTGGGCATGCGTTCTTTTCATCCACGTCAAATCCGGAAAAAGTAATCATCAGTACCATGAACCATTAATCTTTTACTCACAACGTGTTTCTCCATTCCGAGTTGAACATAGTAAAAATAATTACAAAGACGACATAGAAAAAAGCTATCGAAAATGATAGCTTTTCTCTATTCACACATTTACTTGCATACTCTATTTTACTATTTGCATACCCTTTGCTTAGTAAAAGATAATAATCCGCAGGGAAATCCCTACGGATTAAAGTTTCACTTATTTCGCTGGTGGATCAAATTTCACACCTACATCTTTTGATCCGCCTTCACTTCTTACAAGTTGAATAATTTTATTTGCTTCTTTCTGTGAATGTTTTGCCGCTTTAACCGTTACTCTAATATCAGTGCCATCAGCTCTTACAAGAGCATCTGGATATCCTCCTTGAGATTTAATTACTGTCTCAAGTAATTCTTGCTTCGTTTCCATTGTCGTAATGGCATCAAAATTTTCTTTCGCTTTATTCTTTTCTGTTGCTGAAGCTTTTGTTGAACTCATCACTTCTTGTAATTTTGCTTTTTGTTCACTACGCTGATCTTCCATTTGCATACGTAAAGCTGTGAAATTCTCATCACTTGATTGAACTGATACATTGCCCTCTTTTTTACTTGTTTCTTTTTTTGCATTTTCTTTTTTGTCTGTTTCTTTATTTGTTGTTTCCTTGCTTGTATTTTCTTTTTTCGGAGTTTCTTTAGGCGCTTCGTTTGTTACTGCTTTATCAGTACCTTGTTTTTCTTGTCCAATCTTTTCACCTGTTGCCGGCGATGCTGTATTCATTTTGTCAGGAGTTGTCACGTAATACACAGATAGTACAACAACTAAACTTAACATCGTTAATAACCAAACTGTTTGTTTTTTTAACACTTTATTTCCTCCCTATCAATTTTTCGGTGAAACTGAAACGCGATGGGCCGGTACATCTAGCAGCCTTATCACAGCTTCTTTTACCATTGCTTTAACTTGTATATTATCCACTCCCTTTGCTACGACAAGAACACCACGTACTTTCGGCTTCTCTGTTCGTAAAACAACAGGAGTTTCTTTATCCCCTTCACGTATAATGACAGTCTTTTCATCAAGAGACTCGTCCTCTACTTCTCTCTTACCGCCTGTTTTATCTGTTTCACCTGTTGTTTGTGAGCGTTTCACTGTATTTTTTTCTAAAATTTTTTCTTCAGATGAATCTAAATTCACTTTAATCGTTACGTCTTTTACTCCTGCTATTTCTTCTAAAGCAGTTTTTAATTCTTGTTCATACGCTTTTTCATATTTTTCTACATTTGACATATTATCATTATTTTTTTGTCCAAAAGTTGGTACATCTTTTTCCTGGTTTTGAGTTTTTTGTTCTTTAAATACAGGTACTTCTTCTTTTTTACTTGAAAAAAAACTACTAGAAAACATAAGCAAAATTCCAAGTATGAGTAGGACAAGTAAGAACTTAGGTGTTACCTTTCTTCCCTTCTCATTACTTTCTTTTTCATCTCCATTCAATAAGTTTCGAAAAAATGAGAACTTCGAATTTTTATCTTTATTGTCCATTTACTCTACCTGTCCTCCCTTCCATTTGAACTTGGATTTGTTTATTCTCTAGTTGCCACCTGCTTGAAAAGAAGTCTTTCATTTCTACATTCGTTTCCTCTACTTTTTTCGGTGGTTCTTTCGTGTTAATTTCAACTGGTTTTACTGTTTCGATTGCATCATTTTTACTACGTTCTTTTTCTTTTAACGTCACAACAACAGATTGAATATCTTTCGCTGACTTTACTTCCGCTGTGCTTTCCGCTGCGACTATTTGTATTTCAGAGACTGACATACCATACTGTTTCTCAAACTCTTTTCCTACTTCTTTTTTCATTTTGGTAGCCATCTCTTCTAAACTATATGCACGTGTTAGAGCTTGTATTTCTTTTTTCTTCGAATCTATTGAATTTTTTACAGATCCTTCTGCTACGTACTTTTCTTCATTAAAATTTGCAATTACTTCATTTACATCTGTCTGCAATAGTTTAAAAAGGGGTGTTAAAATTAATACGACTAACAAAAGACTTACAACGAATTTAACGTATTTTTGCAAATTCGAATTTGGAAGAATAAGATGAAGCATTGTCGCTAAGAGCAAAAAAACGATAATATTTCTGATCCACTCTGTAACAAATTGCATACTCTTCACCTCCTACCGCATCATAAGTGTAATATTCCCCGCAGCAATAATAATTGTAATACTTAAAAAGAACATAAATGATACGATAGCTAAGCAAGCAAATACGTAAATGATGCTTCGTCCAATAATGTCTAAGCATTGAATAATTGCTCCGCCGCCAACCGGTTGCAATACTGCTGCTGCGAATTTATAAATAAATGCGATACAGAAAATTTGAATCGCTGGAAAAGCAACAATTAAACATAAAATGACGAGCCCAATAATTCCGACTGTATTTTTCAATAATCCTGATGCGCTAATAACAGTATCTGCCGCTTCTGTAAACATCCTTCCGACTACTGGAATGAAGTTCCCTGTTACAAATTTAGCAGTTTTCACAGCTATTCCATCAGCAACGGCTGTTGCTGTTCCTTGTACAGATAATACTCCTAAAAAAATCGTTAAGAAAATACCGATAATCCCAACGCTAACGTTTTGCAGAAGCTTGGACAATTTCGTCACTTTATATTGATCACTCATTGTACTTACAATACTTAATATCGTTGCCAGTAATAAAAGCGGTAGAACGATATAATTCATAAGAAGCCCGCTTGTATTCATTAAGAAAATGATAATCGGATGAAAGAAAGATACAGATACAACCCCGCCACCAGTCGCTATAAGCGCCAATAAAATTGGCAATAGCGCTAATATGAAATCTACCATTGTTTGTATCGTTTCTCTTGCATATGTCATAACGACATAAAAACTATTTAAAGCAAAAATAATAAGTACCATATATACAACAGCATCAGCAATTTTACTTACACTACTTTTTGAAAAAGCGGATTGCAGTGATTGCAACAATGCACTAAAGATTGTGAGCATAATGAGTGTGCCAAGCAGTTTTCCATTAGCTGCAAGCTCATGAAATAAATATTTTAATAACCCTATCATCCACTCTTTTAGAGAGAATTCTTTTTCTCCCTTTACAAACTCCATAAAACTCCCTTTTTGACTCTCTGGCAAATAGCCTCCATATTTTGTAACAAGCCCGTCCCAAAATTGCTTCACATCTTCAATTCCGAGCTTATCCAATTGTTGATCAACGACGTTTGTTTCTACAGGAGAAGCTTGTACAACAACCGGTAAAGAAAAGAAAAGGAAGCAAGCAAATAGCAGCTTAGCTCCAAACCTCCTCAACATTCACTCCCCCTTATCCCGTCGGTAAAAATCCGAGAATAGTTTCAATTACAACCGTCAAAATAGGAATTGCCATAACGAGAATTAAGATTTTCCCAGCAAGTTCAATTTTCGAAGCGATGGCACCTTGACCAGCATCTTTTGTAATTTGAGCTCCAAACTCGGCAATATAAGCAATTCCAATAATCTTTAGTAACGTTTCCACGTAGACGTTACTAACTTTCGCTTCACTCGCTACTCTCTCAATCATTTGTAAAATAGAATGAATTTGATCGATTAAAATTAGAAACATCACGCTACCTACGAACACAATAAATAAAGATGTAATACTAGATTTATGCTGGTTCAAAACAGCAGCTAAAAACGTAGCAACGAGGCCTAATCCGACAATTTGTATAATTTCGATTCGAACCGCCTCCTTTACTGGAAGAGAAAGACACTTTTAATCTTGTCGAATAGCGTATTAATTAAAAATGCAACATGAAATAAAATGACGACAAAACCGACAAGGATAACCCAATTTGCAATATCCTCACGCTTCAATTCTTTTAGTACAGTATGAATGAAAGCTAAAACAATGCCGATTCCGGCGATTTGAAATATTAATCCAACATCAATGGACATCGCCTTTCTCCCCCCTATAGCAGTAAAATTACAATTAGTAGCCCTGCTAGTACCCCTAAGCTCTTAATCATTTTTTCGTATTGCAGTTGTAAAGCTTTCGCTTCCTCTTCTTCTCTCTCCAAATGTGTAATACATAAGCGAATATGTTTTTGTTGTGATTCACGATCATGTTGCCCGAGCGTTTCACCAAATTGCTGCAGTATTTCATACTCGGTTTGTTGAAAAGCCGTCAACTTCCAATTCTCTTTCAAACTATCTATCCAAGCTTCCCTTACCGTTTGTTCTCCACTTTCTAGTTTTTTAGCGAAACTTTGAAATATCCAATTTAATGGCTTTGGCATTTGTTTAACTAATCGCTCGGCAGCCTCAGATAAAGGTGTGTGTCCATACATAATTTCTGCCTCTAATGATTGAAGTGCTGATTTTAATAACCTAAGTTGCCTCGGCCTCTCACTGTATCTTTTAGCGTACGAAAACCCGAAAAAGGTGCTGACCGCAACGATTAACACTGCACCAAATATTTTCACCATACGCCCTCAGCCTTTCTATTTGATAACACTGGTTTTCCATATTTATCTTTCACCTGCATAACCGTTCCTGGACCCCTCGCTTTTGACAACTCCACAAACCTATCAAATATACCAAGCTCTAGCACTGCCTTGAGCGATGGACGTCTCACAACATCCTCATAGGAAAATCCGTGTGCGCTTATAAAAAGCTGAACACCTGCATGCACTGCCTCCATAATTGCTTCACTATCTTCTTTACGGCCAATTTCATCTACGATCAAAATATCAGGACTCA
Source organism: Bacillus sp. LH1 (assembly GCF_057924895.1). Lineage (NCBI taxonomy): Bacteria > Bacillati > Bacillota > Bacilli > Caryophanales > Bacillaceae > Bacillus > Bacillus sp. LH1. The sequence continues at coordinate 4,092,112 of NZ_CM175007.1, forward strand.
TAGAACGAATCATCATCATCATTCCTTCTGCCTTTGGACATGCGTCTAACACATCGACTCGGGTACCAAAATCATATTGCGGGATTCCTTTCACACAGCCAGCAATTTCTGAACGTTCATCAACGATCCCCACTTTACAGGAAGGAATTTCCGAAGCACTTACCCCTTGACTCATGCAACGTGCTACATCTCTTAAAAGTGTCGTTTTTCCCGTTTGGGGAGGGCCAATTACCATCGTGTTTAACCACCTTTTTTCATACAAATATGGCAAAAGCGGTTCAGCAATCCCTATTTTTTGACGAGCAATACGAATATTAAAGGAAGAGACATCACGAATCATTTTCACTGCGCTTTTTTCTGTAATGACTTTTCCTGCTAACCCGATTCTATGCCCCCCGCGAAGCGTCACATACCCACGTTTTAATTCCTCTTCCATCGTATAAATTGAGAATTGACTTAATTTATTCAATAAGTAAATAGCATCCTCTGCAGTAGTGATATAGTCATAAAAAAACACCTTTCCGTGTGCAATACACTCTAGCGGCCTTCCAATTCGAACACGAATTTCCTCTAAAGCATCGTATTGCTTACATTCTTCAATTAAGTACTTCATCGTTTTTGGTAAAACTTCTAATACCTCTTTCATCGGCTTCTCCCCACTATACTCGACTTACTATTTCAGTAATGCGATAAAAATACAGCAAATTCCAAGCGCTAGAAAAAAGAGCTTCAAGAAAGAAATTTCACTTGCTACACTCGCTATCCCAATTGTCATTGTTAAAATTAATACGGTAGGTCCAACAAACGCCAACATACCATTTATAAACAACGCTTTCTTCGCATCATTCACATAAAGCATAAGCAAAGCAGCAAATATCTCCGCACTACCTGAAAATAATCGAAGTGCCCCCATAACAAGCACGGATGTTTCCATTGCCGCTAGCCACTGTTTCATTCTTCCACCTTCTCCCGTAACAGTTACTAACTTCGTATTCTAAAAAAGAATATATTTGTACAACCATATGCAGAGGTTGTCTATTTCAGAAGTAAAAACATAATTTTTCTCTAAAGTCTGAATTAGAATCTGAATATTCATATTATTTTATGGTATATTATGGTATATTTAGTTTGAAAGGGGTTTAAACCATGCAGCACATCACTTTATTACCACTAGATTTATGCTATACAAATGTGATTTTCGAGCTATCAAGTGATCCACATATAAAAAATGCATTGGGGATAACGGTAGAAAACATCGAAGACACGAAAACATTTCTTCTTTTCGCAATAGAAGAAGAGCGTCAAAAGAAATCCTTATCGAGAATGATTGTGAATGAAGAAAATGAAATAATTGGCCTCACCACACTTAAACATATTAATAATGAAAAAAAGCAATCTCACATTGGTAGTTGGATTGGCTATCCATACTGGGGAAAAGGCTATAACGAGGCTGCTAAAAAAGAAATCTTTAAAATCGCCTTTTTAGACTTACAACTTTCCTACGTATTTGCTGGTGCTAAAACGAATAATATCCGCTCACTAAAAGCACAAGAAAAACTACCCTATATTTCATTGCATGTGGAAAACAAGTTTCCAGACGAACACGCTGCACTAGAGAACGAAGTAAGGTCACCTTGCTCTCTGCATGTCGTGTCACGTGAAAATTTTTTAAACTGGTTGAAATTACAGAATGAGGAGGAAAAATATGAAGGCATTGAAAATTAGTTTAACCGTTGTAGTAGAATTAGCTCTTATTTATCTTTTTTCATTATTAGTCGGTTGGTCATTTATAGAGACCTTTTTCCTTGGTAGTTTAGCAATATTTGCAATTATGTGGTTAATTATTATGAGTAACCATAGAAATAACATTACAGATCACGCAATAAGCAAAACATTAACTGGCGTTGAGACTGGCGAAATAAAACCATTTAAAATTGTTTTGACTCCATCTATTATGGGTACTCTTTCACTTGTTTTAGTCAGTTTTATAGTAACAGCTATTTACTATCTACCCTATTTCCTATAAAAAAACACTCGTGAATTATCACGAGTGTTTTTTTACTATGCACGAGAAACGTATTTACCTTCACCAGTGTTGATGATAAGCATTTCGCCTTCGTTAATGAAGATTGGTACTTGTACAACAAGACCAGTTTCTAATGTAGCTGGTTTTGTTACGTTAGAAGCAGTATCACCTTTAATACCAGGCTCTGTTTCTGTAACTTGTAATTCAACTGTGTTTGGAAGTTCAACACCAAGTACTTCGCCTTGGTAAGTCATAATTGCTACTTCCATGTTTTCTTTTAGGAATTTAAGCTCGCGCTCGATTTGTTTTTCACCAAGTTCGATTTGCTCATAAGTTCCGTTATCCATAAATACGTGAGCCTCACCGCTTGCGTATAAGTATTGCATACGACGGTTTTCGATGTGTGCTTTTTCTACTTTCTCACCTGCACGGAATGTTTTCTCTTGAACAGAACCTGTGCGAAGATTACGTAGTTTAGAACGAACGAATGCAGCACCTTTACCTGGCTTTACGTGTTGGAAATCAAGTACTTGCCAAAGGGCATTGTCCACTGAAATTGTTAAACCTGTACGAAAATCGTTTACTGAAATCATGTAAAAAAATCCTCCTGTGTATTACAAAATAATAAGTTCTTTTGGTGATTTCGTAATTACTTCATTACCTTCACTTGTCACAATGATATCATCTTCAATACGTACGCCGCCAATACCTGGAATATAAATACCTGGCTCTACTGTTACAGCCATACCTGGTTCAAGTACTGTATCAGAACGGAACGCTAAACCTGGTGCTTCATGGATTTCAAGACCTATTCCATGACCAGTAGAGTGTCCAAAGTATTCACCATATCCTTTTTCCGTTATGTAGTCACGCGTTAGCGCATCAGCCTCGCGACCTGTTAAACCAGCTTTAATACCGTTCACACCACGTAGTTGTGCTTCTAAAACGATATTATAAATTTCTTTTAATTTATCAGATGGTTCACCGACTGCAATCGTACGAGTAATATCAGAACAATATCCTTTGTAATAAGCGCCGAAGTCTAATGTAACGAAATCTCCTGTTTCTATCACTTTTTCAGATGCCACGCCGTGCGGTAATGCCGAACGAAGACCTGAAGCAACGATAATATCAAACGAAGAAGATGTTGCTCCTTGTTTTCTCATGAAAAATTCAAGTTCATTTGACACTTCAATTTCAGATACTCCCGGGCGAATGAATGATAGAATATGCTCAAAGGCAGCATCTGCAATCTGTGCAGCTTCCTTTAATATCTTAATCTCTGAATCAGTCTTTATCAAGCGTAACTTTTCTACAAGTCCAGAAGTCGGGATAAATTCAGCATCAATCGCTTCCTTATGCACTGAATAAGAACTATATGTAAGAGTATCTTGCTCAAAACCAAGTTTTTGAATTCCAAGCTCTTTCACTTGCTTTGCCACTTCATCAATGATCAATCCTGCGTGCTGTACAACCTCATATCCAACCGCTTGTTTACTTGCCTGCTCGACGTAACGGAAATCTGTAATAAATTGAGCACGATCTTTTGAAATAAGAACAACGCCTGCTGTTCCTGTGAAGTTAGCCATATATCTACGACTATGTTCATTTGTTAACAAAATACCGTCAATGCCAGCCTCATCAAATGCACTTCGTAATCTTTCAATTTTCTCCATTACTTTATGCCTCCCTCAATTTCTCCATTAATGCAAATAACGCTAACTTATAGCCATAAAAACCAAATCCTACAATTTGACCTGCACAAACAGCTGCCGTCACAGATTCATGACGGAACGATTCACGCTGATGAATGTTAGAAATATGTACTTCAATAACAGGAATCGAAATGCTCGCAATGGCATCACGAATCGCATAGCTATAATGCGTAAATGCTCCCGGATTTAAAATGATCCCTTCATATATATCTTCCGCTTCATGAATAATGTCGATAATGGCACCTTCATGATTCGATTGGAAACATTCTAACTCCACTCCCATTGTTTCTGCTTCTTGCTTCATATCTGCTTCAAGTGTCGCTAGCGTGCCCTTTCCATATACATTTACCTCACGAACACCGAGGCGATTTAGGTTAGGACCGTTTACGAGGAGTAACTTTTTCATATTCTTAAAACTCCTTAATATTAAATATCTATACAATATTTTAACATAGGAGTTACTTATTTGAATAGTTCGTCTTCTCTTGCCCTTCTTGTTCTGCTTTATTGCTATTCACTGCGTAAGAAACAGAATATGCTATAAACACACCATACAATATAAAAATACATATTGTCGTCACAATTGTCTCTTTTGGTAAATGGAGCGCACTTTTAATAACAGGAGCCATTAAACCCATCCCCAAAAACAGTAGTGCCCACCAAAATAGCCCATAAATAATTCCCGCTATAATCCCTTCAAACTTCGCAAAAAATGCTTTATACAAAAAGGCGATCAAAATTGAAAGAAGTCCCATACACACTATTCCGAACACATTGCCCCATACCCCCTCTTTCCAACTTCCAAACGCAAATGGTAAAAGGAAATAATTCGGTCCCGCCTCCGTGAATGAAAATATATGAAGGAAATACCAGATCCCGCCCCAAAAGATTCCACCAAACAAACCAATCTGCACAAAATTCCTTGTTCCTAATTGTTCTTGACTCACATCGACACCTCCGCTCAATAGTATGCCCGAAACTATTTTGAAGCATGTTTAAATCCTGCGAAATTTGTCTATAAAAAGAATAAGAAATGTCCGACTCTCATAACATTTTCCCTTGTCATCTACTTGTATTTGCCGATAAAATAAAGGAAACTCGGTGATTGTCTTATTTCAAAACGACAGAACCCAGTATGACAATTGCCTCTTTTTCTACATAAGAGAGAAACAAATACAGGTTGGTGTTAACATGGCAGAAGAGTCAAAACAAATATATGGCGGGCAAGCGGTCATAGAAGGAGTTATGTTTGGCGGTAGAGAATATACTGTTACAGCGGTTCGTCGTAAAGATAAATCGATTGAATTTTATCGATTACCACGCGTTCGTAATAAAGTACTATCTACCCTAAAAAAAATTCCATTTTTACGAGGGATTGCCGCTATTGTGGATGCAAGTGCGAATGGAGCAAAGCATTTAAACTTCGCTTCAGAACGATTTGACGTCCACCCAGAAGATGATGAACAAATTGCAAATAAAAAAGAAGAACAATCAAAATTAACGATGGTATTAGGAGTTGCAGCTGTTGGCGTTTTATCTTTTATATTCGGTAAAGTCATTTTCACAGCAGTTCCTGCACTATTAGCTGAATTAACGAGACCGATTTTCCCATCTCATACTGGGCAAATCATTGTCGAAAGTGTCATTAAGCTCATGCTATTATTGAGCTATATATACTTTATTTCTTTAACCCCACTTATTAAGCGGGTATTTCAGTATCACGGTGCAGAGCATAAGGTAATCAATGCTTACGAGAATAACCTTCCTCTGACTGTAGAAAACGTTCAAAAGCAAACTCGTCTCCATTATAGATGCGGCAGTAGCTTTATTATATTTACAGTCATTATTGGAATGTTCGTTTATTTCCTAGTCCCTACAGATCCTCTTTGGGCACGAGTTATAAACAGAATTTTATTAATTCCAGTTGTACTTGGTATTTCTTTTGAAGTATTGCAATTTACAAATCGATTACGAGACATTCCCGTATTACGCGTACTTGGATATCCTGGATTATGGCTACAACTATTAACAACGAAAGAACCAACAGATGATCAAGTGGAAGTAGCAATTGCATCGTTTGAAGAATTATTACGTTTAGAGAACAAACAATAATTATTTAAAAATGGTGTTCAACTCCTTTCCTCATCGTTAATATACTAATTTCAATATATGTTTTTAGGAGGTGTCCCTTATGAACGGTCGTTCGTTTACTTTCGCTATATTTGTGCTTATTATCGGATTGGCAATATTCGGCCTTGTTTCATCTGTTATTACAAATCCCATGGGTGTATTAAGAAATATCGGGTACATGTTACTTGTTGTCGGTATCTTTTACTTGCTATACAAGATGTTTACAAATTCCAGTGGTTCCGCAAATTCGCAAAGCTCATATAAGCGTGCGGCAAAACAATCGAACCGCAAACATGGGAAACAAAATGTAGCACCCCTAGGCAATTCTTTCTTTAAGTCAAATACTTCTAATGACAAAAGTAAAAAAGGGAATTCTTCCACTTTGAAACGAAAAAGAAAACAGTCTCATTTAACTGTCATTGAAGGCAAAAAAAGCAAAAAGAAAGACCGTGCTTCCTTTTAGGAAATACGGTCTTTTTTTATACTTTGAAGCACTTCTTTTAAACTTTTCTCTCTCATACTTTCAATTCGAAGATGATGATTTTCAAACGGTAAATTCCGTGTCACATCATTAGGTACCACAACGCACGTTAATCCCGCTGCAACTGCTGCTCTCAATCCATTTAATGAGTCTTCAAATACAACAGCTTCAGATGGCTTAATTCCTAATTCTTCTATTGCAACTCGATAAAGAGCTGGATCTGGTTTTACCTTCTCAACATCTTCTCTCGTTTTAATTACTTCAAAATATTCTCGAATTTGTAGCTCTTCTAAAAAATGAATAACCCATTCTCTAGAAGAACTAGAAGCTAGTGCGATTTTTAATCCCATTTCTTTCGCTTCTTCTAAATATTCTTTTACCCCGTCACGAGCTTCTGGTATTCTCATTTTCTCTTTATGTAAAGTTGCCACTTTTTCTTTTAATACACTTTTGTTAAACTTCTCTTTTAATTGATCATTTAGATATGTATAAAGTACCTCATCTGTTGTTCCAATGCATTTCGCAAATTCCTCTAAAGGTAGTTCCCCGCCGTATTCACGAACAGCATCTCTGAAAGAGTGAAACCATACCGTTTCTGTGTCCACAATTAATCCATCAAAATCAAAAATAATTGCTTTCATAATTCTCCCATCCTTTTCGAATTGAAATAAAAAAGGAAACGCCATACGTTCCCCTTAATTACTTTTCTCTTCATTTGCTCTTTGAACACCGCGAAGTGTTTCCACTCGGACTGTATCTTGTTCAAAGTATTGCACTAAATCACCAATGCGATCAATCGCTTCCCAACTTAAATGATGTTCAATTCCTTCTACATCATTGTAAATTTTACTTTCATCCACACCGATAATACGCATAAATTGCTCTAGCAAGTCATGACGATATACGAGACGTTCTCCGATTTTTTTACCTTTTGTTGTTAATACAAGCCCTCTATATTTTTCATAAATTAGATATTCATCTTTGTCTAATTTTTGCACCATTTTTGTTACAGAGGATGGATGTACACTAAGCGCTTCAGCAATATCAGATACGCGGGCGTAACCCTTTTCATCAATCAACAAATAAATTTGTTCAATATAATCTTCCATACTAGGGGTAGGCATCGGTTTCCTCCATCCAAGTTCATTTTGCTTATTCCGTACGAAGCAATCAATAAAATGATACACCAGAAAGAATAACGTGACAAGTTGAAAACGAGCCTAAATATATAAAACAAAAAAGAATCTGTATTTGCATACAGACCCCCCTTAAGTAAAATATTGTATTTCTGCATTAGGAAAAAATTCATTTATATAACCTCTTATCGTTTCTTCCAATACTGCTGCATCATCCTTTTTATATACATATTTTCCGATGCCATATCGTCCCCATTTATACTTCCGCTTCTCTTCATCCATTTCAAGCTTCGTATTTGGATAACGCTCTTGAATAACCTTTTTCGCTGGTTTCGTAAAACGATGCTGAATTAATTCAAACGTTAAATTTGGTATCGTCATATCTTTCAGCGCATTGTACAGTCGCTCAAATAGTTCACGATATCCTTCTTCCCATCCTTCATGCATATAAAGTGGCGCGACTATAAAACCAAGTGGATAACCTGCACCTGCTACTTTACGTGCCGCCTCAATTCGCTCCTCAAATGGCGATGTCCCTGGTTCAAAATTTTTAATTACATATCGTGAATTTATACTAAATCTGAAACGAGTTTTCCCATTATGCTTTGCATCTAATAAATGATCAACGTGCGAATATTTCGTGACGAAACGTAAGCGCCCATATTCACTTTCTCCAATGAATTCAATCGCCCGCTTTAATGCATGTGTTAAATGATCAATCCCAACAATGTCTGATGTACACGCTGCTTCAAATCTTGTTATTTCAGGTGCCCTTTCATCCATATATTGCTTTGCCTTCTCAAATATTTCATCAAGATTGACATACACACGAACGTAAGGCTTACTCCCAAGTGTTGTTTGCAAATAGCAATAATGACAATGTCCCATACACCCTGTTGCGAGCGGAATTGCATATTCAGCTGACGGTTTTGACGTATCAAACTTTAGCGTCTTCCTTACTCCAACGACAAGTGTAGCCTTTGCATTACGATACTTTTGCAAATCATTTTCTCCTGGCAAATTTCTAATTTGATTATGTGATGTCGTTTCACGAATTTCTAATCCCATCTTCGTAAACTTCTCATAAAGCTCTTTTCCAAGCGGATATTCAAGTGCCTTTGGTTCAAAGTAAACGAGTTTTGGCATAAATGGTTTCATGTGCTTCCCTCCCTCTCGTTAGTATGGGAAACGTTGAAAAATTAACACGCATTAAAGTTTTCCACTTCAGTAACTTGCGTTGCAAGTTACTGAATGTTATAATTTGGATAACAGCTACCTTGCAACGCAAGTTACCTGAGTAAAAGGTGGTGAAATCATGCACAGCCAAATGTTAAAAGGTGTATTAGAAGGTTGCATCCTATACATCATTTCACAAGAAGAAGTGTACGGATATGAACTGAGCACAAAATTAAATAAACACGGATTTACATTCGTAAGCGAAGGAAGCATCTATCCGTTATTATTACGTATGCAAAAAGAAAAATTGATCGAAGGCACATTAAAAGCTTCCTCACTCGGTCCAAAGCGAAAATATTATCACATAACCGATAAAGGATTAGAGCAGCTTGAAGAATTTAAACAAAGCTGGGGAATGGTTTCAACTACGGTAAATAACTTATTACAGGGGGAGTGATAGGGATGAATGCACAAGACATGATTGAATTGAATAATAAAAAACGTGAGCTTCTAACACCTGAAAATGAAGTTGCTTATAGCGATATGTTAGTTTATCTTCGTTTATCTAACGTGCCAGAGCAACAAATGGAAGAACTGTTACTAGAAATATTAGATCACCTCATCGAAGCACAAGCAGAAAATAAAAACGCTTATGACATCTTTGGAGATAATTTACAATCTTATTGCGATGAACTTATATCAGCTTTACCAACTCAAACAAAGTTAGAAAAAGCCTCTTTAATTGGATTTTCTATTAGCTTACTTCTTGCTATACAGTTTGGCATAAATGCAATTATTTCATTTTTTATGTTTTTCTTTGAAAAAAACAATACATTATCAAGTCCGCCTTTTAGCATCCTTGGAACTACTTTGTCTGTTTCAATAATTATACTAGGTATACTATTTATTTTATATTTATTAAAGCGTTACTCCTTTAATCAGAAAATGAATTGGAAAAGAAGAATTCTATTTGGATTCGCATTTGCTACTCCATTTTGTTCCGCTGTATTCTTAAATATTTATTTCCAAAAGCAACCTTATCTCATTTATCATCTAAACTTTTGGCAAAATGCTTTAATTGCTATCTTATTTTTTATTTTATATAAATTACTATATAAAAAATCAAATTTTTAACAGCCTCTCAAAAGGCTGTTTTTTCTTCTGTCTAATTTTACAAATTGAAAAATTTCATAAAGAAAATAAGAAAAATGCAAAATAATTAAAGTTAATTGTTGACGTGATGCTTTTATTATCGGTATCATAAATCTTCGTGAGCAATTATTTTTCGTTATACGATTTTTTTATTATTACTGAATTTTTGAGAGGAGAAATTAGATGTCAGTTAAGAAGAAAACGCAAGTACGCACCGGCAAAATGGTACGTGAACTAATGTTAGCAGACGAAGATGTAAATGCTTCGCTAATTATGGTATATAGTGAAAACGGTGTAAACGCAGAAATTAAAATCGAGGGCTTAACGCCGAAATGTAACGAAGAATTATTTTTGAGCGGAAACGTGGATTGGAACAAGAGTGTTATTTATAAAATTGTTGATTTCACTGGAAACGCTGAAGTTGGTAAAGTTACATTAACAGCGATGAACAAAAACAATGTTTCTCTAGAAATTGAACGCGTTATGTGGAGTAAAGAAAATAAAGAAGCTGCCGAGCAAGAAGAAACACAGGTAGAAGCAGCACCGAAAAAGGAAGTAGTTGTAGAAGCTCCAAAAGCAATTACGCCTGCTCCTAAGCCTGTTACGCGTGTGGAAACACCTGCTATGGCACCTAAGCCTACTCCGGTACCGACACCGAAGCCAGTAAGCGTAGAAGCAGCTGTAGAACTAGTTACTCCAGCGCCTGTGAAAAAAGCGGTCCCTACTCCAGTTACAAAGCAAGAGACAGCACCGGTTGCTCCTGCAAAACCGAAGCAGCCTGCTTTGACTGAAACAAATTCAAAACTACAAGAAAATTATGTTAAACTCGTGAAAAAGACAATTGAAGTTTGTCAAGATTACGAGCTTGGCATCGACATAGATGATTCTATTGAAAGCTTAAAAGAAGAACTACAAAGCCAAGGTATTAGCGTTACATTTGACAAAGAAATTATGGACGTTGTAAATCGCCTTCGTTCTTTACAAGATAAAGGAATCAAAGTAGAAAAAGTACTTAATTTACTATAAAAAAATAAGAGGTGGCAATTGCCATCTCTTATTTTTTATAATTCCACTCATTACTTTCATACTTTTCTTTCGCTAACGTTTGAACTTCATGTAACTGTTCTTCTGTTAATTCATATGGAACAAGTTCTACATCCAATCCTTTTTCAAAGCCAACTTCAAACGCTTTAATTAACTGTTCTATCGTAAATGTACGGTCTGTTAATTCATTAATTGCTACTGCTTTAGAAGAGAACATACTCTTCATACGTTCCTTCACACGTTCATTTGGGAATAAAAATAGATCATATAGTTCATCTAAATCAATTTCTAATGGAATCGATCCATGCTGTAAAATAACACCTTTTTGACGTGTTTGAGCACTACCAGCAATTTTTCGTCCTTCCACTACAATTTCATACCAAGATGGTGCATCAAAACATACGCCGGAACGTGGATTTTTTAAATTTTCACGATCTGCTTCTGTTTTTGGAACTGCATAATATGCTTCTAACCCTAATGCCTTAAAACCATCTAATAAACCTTGCGAAATAACACGATACGCTTCTGTAACTGTTTTCGGCATATTCGGATGATCTTCAGACACAATAACACTATACGTTAACTCTTTGTCATGTAGTACACCCCTGCCGCCTGTTTGACGACGAACGAATCCATATTTCTTTTCGTTAACTACATCCATATTAATATCTTTTTCAACACGTTGAAAATACCCAACTGTTAATGTTGGTACCTCCCATTCATAAAAACGAATTGTTGGTGGCATTTTCTTTTCACTTTGCCAATTTAATAAACATTCATCTAACGCCATATTAAATGCCGGTGAACATTGACCAGAGTTAATATAACACCATTTTTCTTTTCCCATCCTGCACCTCATATAACCAATTATTTTTCACATTCTCTAGTCTACCAAATTCGACAAAATTTGTGAAAGAATACGAAATTTCTTCTTATATGCAAATGAATCTGTTGCATAAATACATAAGGGCATTATAATATTGAAAGTAGGATAAGAAAAAAGGGAGCGATAGAATCGTGTCAACAACTTGGATTATTTTATTAGCCGTAATCGTAGCATTTATCGGCTACACTGTATGGATGTACTTCTATCAGAAAAAATTAATTAAAACTCTTACAGAAGAAGAATTTCGCGCTGGCTACCGTAAAGCACAGCTTATCGATATTCGTGAAGCAGACGAATATAACGCAGGGCATATTTTAGGTGCACGTAACATTCCGTTATCACAAATTCGCCTTCGCCATAAAGAACTTCGTCAAGATCAACCTGTTTACTTATATTGCCAAAGCGGATTCCGTACAGGTCGTGCAGCGCAATACTTAAAAAAACAAGGCTACAAAGATTTCTACCAATTACAAGGCGGATTTAAATCTTGGACAGGCAAAATTAAAAAGAAATAATAACATACAAAAAACTAGCTGAATAAATCAGCTAGTTTTTTCATTTCATCTTATTCGCAATGTATAATAAATTCTGCTTGATTACCTTTTCATCGTTCTCTTCTACATTCCGATACAGCAGTTGATATTCAATTCCTTTCTCTTTCCATATAAGCGTAGCAAATTCGTCACCACGTTCATAATCATCTTTATTTTTAAAATAAGCAGACGTTCCATTATTCAGTTTCATTTGTTCTTGAAATCGCTTCTCTTCCACAAGATCTGGAAAACTATAAGGAAAGTTCGCGACATTTAACTCAATATACTCATTTCTACCTGGTTCTTTCTGTTTATATTTAATCGTTAAGACAGTGTTCTTTTTCCCAAGCGTTCTTACTTCCCCCTTCACATCACTTGTAATATCGTACGGTAAAAACGTTGGAACTTCAAACTTCACCGGAAAATATTTTGGAAGTTCCTTTAGCGGAATAGGATCCGTAACACGATCCATAGCTCCTCCCGTTGTTCCCACAAAGTGTTTTTCTTCTTGCATCGTTTGCTGAAACGAACACGAACTAAGCACGAAACTAGAAAACACGAAACAAATGATTCTTTTTTTCAATTTGTTTCCGCCCTTTCATATCGCTCTCTTAACGAACGAAGCGTTGATATTCTCTTCATATTCGCTTTGTCACCAAACTCCACCTTTGAAAACTTTCCACGTTATTCTCACACATTTTGACAACACTTTTTGCAAACAAAAAAGACCCCTATCATTCTTACGCCCAAGTGAAAAGGTTACGCGAATAAAAAGAAGTCTTATTAATACCATAGTTTGTGAAAAGCTTTTCAGGTCAAGATTTTTTCTTTCTTATTATTTTCCCTTTATAATAAGGGAAAGAGGTGATACATATGGCCAATATAAAACAAATTGCTAAAACTGCTGGTGTATCGATATCAACTGTTTCTCGTGTCCTGAATAATCACCCTTACGTAAAAGAAGAAAAGCGTAAGCGTGTTCTAGATGCTGTTGAAGAATTAAACTACGCAAAAAATATAAATGCTGTCCATTTAATAAGAGGGAAAACATATACAATTGGCGTTATGCTTCCTTTCATTAACCTCCCCTACTTCAGTACGATTATTGAAGGAATCGGAAACGAAGCGTTATTAGCTGGGTATCATATTAATTTATGTCAAACGAATTACGATAGCATTGAAGAAATTCGTGTTCTTGAAATGATGAAAATGAAACAATTTGATGGGATGATTATTTGCTCCCGAACGAGCTCTTGGGAACAAATCGAACCTTTTGCAAAATTTGCCCCTATTATTTCATGTGAAAAAATGAAGCATCCCCTCATTTCATCCATCTACGTAGATCATTATGAAGGTTTCCGTCTTGGTACTGCCTATTTACTAAGTAGAGGCCATGAAAAAATCGGAATTTGTTTAGCAAGAAAAACAAGTGTAAATTCCATGGAGCGCGAAAAAGCGTTCGCCGATACACTTCGTAACGAAGGGAAAACGTTGCATCCTGAATGGATTTTCCACCAATGCTATACAATGCAGGACGGAGCACAAATACTCCATCGTATTTTAAATATGAAAAATCGTCCAACTGCTATTTTCACAGCGAACGATCAAGTTGCAGCTGGTTTATTAACAGAGGCTCGAAAACATGGTATTCGAGTACCTGAAGACCTTGCTATCCTTGGATTTGATAATCATGAAATTTCAAAGGCATTAGAAATTTCCACAATTGAACATCCCGGTCTCGCAATGGGCTCACATGCTTTTTCTTTATTCCATAAGCAGATCCAAAGCGAGCAAATTGTCGGCAGTGCAAAAGAACTTTCATTCCATTTAATTGAGCGAGAGACTGTCTAAAAAGAGCGTTACTTATAACGCTCTTTCTCAGATCTTCACCTATTGACATTATATTTCCCATCTCATATAATGAACCTAACGAACGGTAGGTAGGGGATGAAAATGACAGCAAACCGCATTAAAGCTGTAGCACTTTCTCATTTCGCACGCTACGGCTATGAAGGAACTTCATTGGCAAATATTGCTCAAGAAGTTGGGATTAAAAAACCATCGATTTACGCACACTTTAAAGGAAAAGAAGAGCTATATTTCATATGCTTAGAATCTGCTCTTCAAAAAGATTTGCAGAGCTTCACAGGCGATATCGAAAGCTTTTCCAATTCGTCCACTGAAGAATTGCTTTTAAAATTATTAAAAGGGTATGCAAAACGATTTGGTGAAAGTGAAGAATCAATGTTTTGGTTACGAACTTCTTATTTTCCGCCTGATGCATTTCGCGAACAAATTATTAATAAAGCAAATGTACACATTGAAAACGTCGGAAAACTTTTATTCCCTGTATTTAAAAGAGCAAGCGAACAAGATGAGCTGCATAACATTGAAGTAAAAGACGCCTTAGAGGCTTTTCTATGCTTACTCGACGGTCTTATGGTTGAACTATTATACGCAGGTTTAAATCGTTTTGAGACACGTTTAGACGCTTCTTGGAAAGTATTTTGGCGCGGACTTTCAAACTGACGGATTGCTCCTTTGCAATGCGTCGTTTTTAAGCCCTTTACCTAACGACTGGTAGGAAGGAGAAATGACATATGGCATGGATTTATGTAATCATCGCTGGTATTATTGAAATATTTTGGGTGATTGGACTAAAAAAAGCAGAGGCACCACTTGAATGGGCTGGTGTTGCTCTATTAATTACAATTAGTTTCGTCTTATTATTTAGAGCTTATAAAGATTTACCTGTCGGCACTGTATACGCAGTCTTTACAGGAATCGGAGCTGGTGGAATCGTTCTTACAGAGATTTTCATCTTCGGAGAACCTTTCTCTATCGTAAAAGTTTTATTAATCGGTTTAATCTTCTTCGGAGTAATTGGTTTAAAACGAGTAACAGAAGAAAAAGAAGCGAAGGAGGCCGCATAAAATGGCTTGGGTATTTTTAATTCTAGCTGGTATTTGTGAAATTATTGGTGTACTCTTTATGAAAGTAGCCACTGAAAAGAAAGGCTGGGCACCAAAAGTTATTTTAATCGCTAACTTCGGCGTAAGCTTCTTCTTCTTATCTCTTGCGATGAACACATTACCGATGGGAACTGCTTACGCAATTTGGACTGGAATCGGAACTGCCGGAAGTGCACTTCTAGGCATTCTCATTTTCCGAGAATCAGCGGATTGGCGTCGTCTTGCTTTCTTAAGCTGTATTCTATGCGGCGCTGTTGGCTTAAAACTATTAAGCTAACGAGAGGTGAATGTCATGTGGAAAGAACAAGGAAAGAAAATATTAGCATGGATCACACTTGGTATCGTCATTCTATTACAAATAAGTTTTCATATAATAGAATCATTGTTTCATAAAGTATTATCCATTCTCACATTCCTTCCTAACATGACACTTGAAATTATATCAATTGTTTGGTCCATTATCGCCTCCATTGCAATCGTCATTATATGGAGTATCGCCAAACTATGGAATAAGTTATTAAAAAAGGACAGTACTTCTGAAAAAGAGTAACTGTCCTTTTTTATATTCATTCAGACTTTCTGTAGAAGTTAGATGTGATAAGACAAAACAGACCAACTATGGCAATACTTATACCAACCCTTTTAGTAAACTTGGAAATAACGGTGGTATATCCGAGTAAACATTTGCTAATATGAGACCGATTGAAAATAAAAATATTCCTATTCTATATAACCATTTTCTTTTGTTCATCATTCTCCCCTCCTAACATTTTTCATACACTCCTTTCTTTTGGACATACTACCTAAAAAAAGGAGTGAATAATATGCAAAATTCTATACATAAGCAAATCCTATTTTTATTTTTCCTATTTCTTATTCTCATCATCGTTTTCAGCTTTATATTACATACTCCGAAAGATGTGCCAAATAGCGTTTCTTTTTATAAACTACTGCTCTCGTATTGTCGTTATTGAAGAAGGTGCCTTTTTTAAGGCACCTTTTAAAATTCTCTTTTTTCATATATTTTTACTGAAACAAAGGTAGATGCTATGAACATGCACATGGAACTAATGAATAACAAGCTGTTGTATAGTTGAATTTGTTCTAAGTTAATTTGAAACAAAGCTTCTAAAACAACTATCGGTGCCATGAATATTACTATCGTAATGAAAATGGTTTTCTTATACCCTAGCCAAAAGGATATTGGTAAAACAAAACTTAAATACAATAAAATAAAGCTAATACTAGCAACCATTGTCGTTTCAAGAAATTCAAATAAGTTAACCCCACTCTTCATTCCCATCGTGAAACAACCGACCGTTACACTTATAAAAAGAATAATAATTGCTACTATATATTTCGCATACACAATTTGTTTTCTCAATATTGGTAAACTATTTACTATAACTTCACTCTCATTTTTACTATCTGCTTCAAATGTTTTTACTGTTGCTCCAATTGTAATAATTACGGACATAATTATGAACAGATTTTCCGTATCTGTTAAGGCCATATAAAAGAAAACAGGATACAGTATGTACCAAATTAAAAACTTCCATTGAATGATGAAATCTTTTAAAATTAGTTGTTTCAACGCTATTTTCCTCCTCTCACAGATCACGTTCATTGTACAAATGAATTGAGAAAAACATGGACATAATATACAAAAGAATGAGTCCTGCTATAAAACAAATATTTACGACTAGACTTGTGCTCCAAGCATTCTCTACATCTAACCATTCACTACTTACAATCACTCCACTTAATCCACCAACTATAATTCCCATAAAATACGCCGCCTGTTTCGAACTGCTATATTCTACTAAAAATTCAATTGGCAGTACGATCATGCTATAAACCAATCCTCCCGTTATTCCGCCAAGAATCTCTCCCCACAGCGTAAATCCAGTTATATGTTCATTTTGCAACTGAATTAGACCAATCAAAAGTGAGAAAATCACACCTAAAACAACTAAAATACTTATAAATATGTATTTTGCTATGACAATTTCCTTACGTTGAAGCGGTAAACTATTTAATATCTTTTCACTCTTATTTCTAGCCTCATAACTCGTCGACCATATTGTTCCAAGGATAGGTATAGTTATACTAAGTGTCACAAGAAAATTGTCGCTACCAAAATCAATAATTGTAAGGAAAAGCAAACATATAAAACCAATAAATCCTAACTTTCTTTGCATCATCATATCTTTTAAAACTAATTGCTTGATCATATATTACACCTCACTGAACTCATTCCTTAACATCAATTATTCGTTTTTATATAAGACAAGCCAATAAGTATTAAAGCTCTCTCTTTTTAAAACTCACAATAGCTATAAACATTGAAGCTAAATAACTTACACACGCGCCTATACTCAAAATACTAATAACTAATAGCATATCTGAAGTTCGAAAAATCATTAACATAAGCCTTTCATCCGTAAATATATTGCACATAAATCCTAGTAAACCTATTATAGGAAAAAGCATAACTAATCCCAGCATAGTAACCGTTCGCTTATCCTCACTATATTTTATAGGAAGTATCATAACAGCATACAGAACAGAAAAGAAAATAGCTATAAATGCTGCATACCAAGGAATATTTATATTTTCTTTTAATACAAATACAGGGAGTATAAAGAATACGAATGTAATGATTAAGCTGAATGCCATAAAAAATAGTGTCGATATGTATTTCGCAATGACAATATCTTTTCTAGTAAAAGGTAGACTTACTAATATTTTTTCCGTACTATTTTTCTCTTCATTTGATAAAGAGATTGAAATCATCAAAAGACATATAGCAAAACAAACATACGCCATTTGAAATGGTTCTATAGAGTTTTGGAATGCTCCGTATATTGGTAAGATCAAATAGATAAGAAACATTTTTCTTTGTAAGAAAAACTCCTTCAAAATCAATTGCTGCATGTTAATCCCCCTCCCTACAAATCACGTGCTCCGTATATTTTAATTGCAAGAAACATAGAAAAAATATATATATTAGCTAATGCCATTCCCCCAACTAGAAACCACATAAAATGTGAAGGAATCATAACCCATTCAACAAACGATAATGCCGCCATTTCTCCTTCACCAATAAACATCCCAGCAATAACCCCTACCATAGCCGCTCCACCTGTAAATAGTCCGCGTGCCATTTTAGATTTTGTTCCGTAATAACTAGGAAACAGCACCGCTATATAAACTAAAGAGCATATCGCCACTCTAACTACGGCATACCAAGGGATTTCGATATATAAATCCGAATGATATGCACGAATATCACCAACGACACCAACACTTCGTATTAGAAAAATAACAAACATCGTTACAAGCATGCTCCCAGCGATAAATATTGCACAGGAAATATATCTAGCGATAACGATATCCTTTCGACTTAGTGGTAAACTATTCATAATGACATCACTATTATTTTTTTCATCCATCCCTATCAATATTGTTGATGTGGAAATTGTTATCAGTAAACAACTTAAAGAAAATACCGTTTCACCAATCGGCTCTATAAAAGAAAACATTAGTGGCATAATTAGATACACTAACCAAATCGCCCGAAAAAAGAACAAATCTTTATATACGAGCTGACGCATAGGCACCTCTTCCTTTCGCGGTGTAAACGATAATATCATCTAATGTAGGCTTTTCTAGTACAACCTCATTTCCAAACCAATCTATGATTGCTTGTTTATCATTCGCTAAACCTTCAAAACCAAATTTATTTTTTCGTAATCCAACAAATAGTTCTTTTCCTTCTCGGTCTAATAAATCATTACTTCCTTTTACGATTACGTAGTTCTCCATTAAGTCTTCTTTTTCACCAGTAAATATAATTTCTCCATCATTGATGAACGTAACATAATCTGCAATGCGCTCTAAATCTGTTGTAATGTGCGTTGAGAATAATACGGATACTTCATCTTCCATTACAATTTCTTGCAACATATCGAGTAATTCACTTCGAACAACTGGATCTAACCCTGCTGTCGGTTCGTCCATAATAATAAACTCTGCGTGGTGCGAAAGTGCGATGGCAATCGCAAACTTCATTTTCATCCCTTTAGATAGCTCTTTAATTTTTTTATACTTTGGAACTTGCAATCTATGCATATACGATTGATACTGCTCTTCGTCCCACTTTTTATATAACGGTGCAATAATACGCTTCATTTGTTCACACGTTAAATCTTCGTAATAATGATTTTCATCATATACAAAACCAATATTTTGTTTTATGTCCTTTTCGGCTTTCTTATTGTCTTTGCCAAAAATTTTTATATCGCCGCTATCTTTTCTAATTAAATTCATAATCATTTTGATCGTTGTACTTTTCCCAGCACCATTTGGTCCGACAAACCCCATAATATATCCTCGTGGTAATGCAAAACTTATATTTTTCACTGCAAAATCTTGATAACTTTTACAAACATTTTTTAGCTCTAACATCTCTTATTCCCCCTTATATAAACACGCAATCATCTGCTGCAATTCTTCAAGTGAAAGCTGCAACACTTTACTTTCTTTTACGATTTCTTCAGCTTTACTTTCCAATAGGCGAAGCCTTTGTTCTTTTAATAGTTCATTATTTTTACGTGAAACATAAGTCCCCTTCCCAGCAACAGTTTCTATATATCCTTCTTTTTCAAGCTCCTCGTATGCACGCTTCGTTGTAATGACACTAATTTGTAATTCCTTCGCTAAGCTACGAATAGATGGTAATTGATCTCCACCCTTTAAACCACCATTTAAAATAAGCTGGCTTAATTGTTTTCTTATTTGTACATAAATAGGGTCTTGGGAAGAATTCGAAATAATAATATTCATGTTTTCCTCCAGTGTGTGTATATACTGTATATATCTTATATATACAGTATATACACATCATCCTATTTTTGGCAAGAAAAAAAGACCAACATTTTCCTGTTGGTCTTTCGTATATGTATCACTTTTCAAAGCGATCTAACATCTCGTCTCTCATTCCGAAACTTACTACTGCAATTCCTATATACATAAACAGAAGGAATGCCGGATGAACTGTGTTGTACCAGCTGCTGTCAACAATTAAGTAAATCGTTAATGCCACAACAAGAACAAACGCTAAGATAAACATATAAAAGTGTCTTGTACTACCCATGATAAACTCCTCTCTTCTCACTTCACCATTCAACAGTTTATTTTATCGAATAATTCGATATGACTCAAGGTTAACTTTCTGTTATGTAATCAAGTTCTACCTTTACAATGTCCTCACATGCTATTGAAATGATTGTTCCTTGTTTATCAATCGCCGTCACTTCTCTATTATCCATTACACGATTTGCTACTCTTTCTAACACTTTTCCTTGGTCTCGATAGCAAAATTCTTTTACATCTTTAATTGTTTCTCCATTTTCTAAATGGTATACCATTCTATAACATCGATATCCCACACTTTCACCCCGTCTTGTTCGTTTTTTCACATATACATAAAAATGAGTAATCTTTGCCTCATCACATCTTCTTAATTTCAATAAAATTCTAACAAAAATAAATACTTTTATCAAACCGACTTTTTCAACAAAACTACCTATAAAACTACACCTTTACACCATTAGGAAACAAAAAATATAATTTTTTAACATTTTCTTCACTATTTCTGCATAAAGTGAAACTTTAATCAGTGGGGATTTTTGTTCATCCCCACTGATTATTAGTTGAACCAATCGGGCATTTACGGACAGTTTATCTCCCACCTGGCTTCTTTGCACCAGCTAAGTTTTGAGTTGGGAGTTTACTGTCCGTTAATGCGGGACAAATTCTCCATACAAAAAAGAACCCGCCTCAGCGAGTTCTTCTTTTGTTATTCTAATCAAACTTGTACAGGAGCTGGCTTTGCATAACGTAAAACTGGTTTACGTGCAGCCATCGTTTCGTCTAAACGTTTAATGACTGTCGTATGCGGTGCTTCTTGTACAACTTCTGGATTTTCTTCTACTTCTTTAGCGATTTGAATCATCTTATCAATGAAACCATCTAATGTTTCTTTTGATTCTGTTTCTGTCGGCTCAATCATAATACATTCTTCCACATTTAATGGGAAGTAAATTGTTGGTGGATGGTAACCAAAATCAAGCAGACGTTTTGCAATATCTAATGTACGTACACCAAGTTTCTTTTGACGACGACCCGATAATACAAATTCATGCTTACAATGTCTATCGAATGGAAGATCATAGAATGGCGCTAATCTTCTCATCATATAGTTCGCATTTAATACAGCATACTCCGTTACTGCACGCAAACCATCTGGACCCATAGAGCGAATATACGTGTATGCACGAACGTTAATTCCGAAGTTACCATAGAATGGTTTCACACGACCAATTGCTTCTGGACGGTCGTAGTTGAAGTGATAACCACTTTCCGTTTTCTCTAAAATCGGTTTTGGTAAGTACGGAATTAAATCAGCTTTCACACCTACTGGACCAGAACCTGGGCCACCACCGCCGTGAGGACCTGTAAATGTTTTATGAAGGTTTAAATGCACAACGTCAAATCCCATATCTCCTGGGCGTGCTTGGCTTAATACCGCATTTAAGTTTGCACCATCATAGTATAATTTACCGCCTGCATTATGGACGATTTCTGCCATTTCTAAAATATTTTCTTCGAATAGACCTAATGTATTAGGATTTGTTAACATAAGTGCTGCTGTTTCTTCGTTTACAACACGTTTTAAGTCTTCTAAGTCAACAAGGCCATTTTCATTTGATTTTACTGTAATTGTTTCAAAACCAGCTACAGTTGCAGATGCTGGGTTCGTTCCGTGAGCAGAGTCAGGTACAATTACTTTCGTACGGTTAAAGTCACCATTCGCTTCATGGTATGCACGAATTAACATTAAACCTGTCCATTCTCCGTGTGCACCAGCTGCTGGTTGTAAAGTAACAGTATCCATACCTGTAATTTCAATTAAATGCTCTTGTAAGTCGTACATTAATTCCATTGCACCTTGTACTGTCTTTTCATCTTGCAGTGGATGAATATTTGCAAATCCTGCGAAACGAGCTACCCTCTCATTAATTTTCGGATTATATTTCATCGTACAAGATCCAAGTGGATAGAATCCAGAATCAACACCGTGGTTACGGTTTGAAAGTGCTGTATAGTGACGCATAATATCAAGTTCAGATACTTCTGGTAGCTCTGCATCTTCTACTCGAATATAATCGCTCTCAAACACATCTTCTAGTTTCACTTCTTCTACATCTAATTTGGGTAAGCTATATCCTATGCGTCCTTCTTTACTCACTTCAAAGATAAGTGCTTGGTCTTGGTTCTTCATTGGATAGCCCCCATTTCGTTTACAAGTGTGTCAATTTCCTCTTTTGTACGAAGCTCAGTTACTGCTACAAGCATATGGTTTTCATGCTCTTTATAATCACGGCCTAGATCGTAACCACCGATAATATTCTTTTGTAATAATGCATCGTTTACTTCTTTCACTGGACGTTTGCAATCTACAACAAACTCATTGAAGAATGGTCCAGCAAATGTTACTGTGAAGCCTTTCGCTTCAAATTGACGTTTTGCATACTGTGCTTTAGAAATGTTTTGACGTGCCATTTCTTTCACACCTTGTTTGCCAAGTGCCGTCATTGCAACAGAAGCTGCTAATGCATTTAACGCTTGGTTTGAACAAATGTTAGATGTCGCTTTATCACGACGAATATGCTGTTCACGTGCTTGTAACGTTAATACAAATCCACGTTTACCATCTGAATCTACAGTTTGTCCAACAAGACGTCCTGGAATTTTACGCATAAATGCTTTCGTTGTTGCAAAGTAACCACAGTGCGGTCCACCAAACTGCGTTGGAATACCGAATGGTTGTGCATCACCGATTACAATATCAGCACCAAATTTCCCTGGTGGTGTTAATGCGCCTAATGATAATGGATTTGAAGAAACGATAAATAATGATTTTTGTTGATGAACGATTTTTTCAATATCAGCTAATTTTTCAACTTGTCCGAAGAAGTTTGGATATTGAACGATTACACAAGCAACTGTATCATCTACTTCACTTTGTAATACGTCTAAATCTGTTACACCATCTTTATGATTAATTTCAACAACTTCAAGATTTTGACCTTTTGCATACGTTTCAAGTACTGCTCTTGATTCTGGATGAACCGCGCTAGATACAAGAATTTTCTTTTTGCGAGTATGGCCAGCTGCTAACATTGCCGCTTCAGCTAAAGCTGTACCCCCGTCATACATAGAAGAGTTTGCTACATCCATTCCTGTTAATTCACAAATCATTGTTTGGAATTCAAAGATTGCTTGTAATTCCCCTTGTGAAATTTCCGGTTGGTATGGTGTATAAGCTGTATAAAATTCTGAGCGAGAAATAACATGATCTACAATTACTGGAGCATAATGATCGTATACGCCTGCTCCTAAGAAAGAAGCGTATTCTTTTAAGTTAGCATTTTTATTAGCCATTTGAGATAGCTCTTTTAAAAGCTCTGGCTCTGATTTTGCTTCTTTAATTTTTAAATCCCCTTTAAAACGAACACTCTCTGGAATATCAGAGAATAATTCATCGATCGTTTGAACGCCGATCGTTTGTAACATTTCTTTTTTGTCTTCTTCTGTCATTGGAAGATAACGATGCAACATGAAATCTACCCCTCTCCCCGTTACTTTGAACGTTTGTAAAATGGTGTTGGAACAACTACTGCTTTGACGCGTTTATTACGAATTTCAATTTCTACTTCTGTATCAACTGCTGCGTATTTTACATCAATTAGTGCTAAACCAATGCTTTTCTTTAACGTTGGAGATTGTGTACCACTTGTTACTTCCCCAATTTTTTCTTCACCAATAAATACAGGATAATGCGTACGAGGAATTCCACGTTCGATTACTTCGATGCCGACTAATTTACGAGGCGCACCGTTTTCTTTTTGCTCTTTTAACGTTGCTTTTCCAAAGAAGTCTGCTTCTTTATTTGTTTTTACCGCAAAGCCAATTCCAGCCTCAATCGGTGTAATATCTTTTGATAATTCTTGTCCATAAAGTGGTAATGTTGCTTCGAATCGAAGTGTATCACGAGCACCTAAACCACATGCTTTTAAGCCCTCTTCTGCTCCAACTTCAAGAAGTTTCTCCCAAAGTTTTGCAGCATCTTCACTCTTACAGTAAATTTCGAATCCATCTTCACCTGTGTAACCTGTACGAGATACAAGTGCTGGAATTCCATCTACAAGAATATCGTTTTTAAATTTAAAGAACTTAATTTCTTTCAAATCTTCTGACACAACTTTTTGTAAAATGCCTTCTGCTTTTGGTCCTTGAATTGCAAGCTGTGCAACTTCACTAGAAACATTGACTACTGTCGCATCGCCAATTACATGACTTGCTAACCATTCGTAATCTTTCTCGATATTTGATGCATTGATTACTAATAAATAGTCTTCTTCACCACGTTTGTAGATTAATAAATCATCTACTGTACCACCATTTTCGTAGCACATAGCTGTATATTGTGCGCCCCCTACCTTTAAGGTAGATACGTCATTTGTAACAACACGTTGTAAAAATGCTAAACTATCTACACCTTTTACTTCAACTTCTCCCATATGAGACACATCGAACAAACCTGCAGCTGTACGTACAGCTTCGTGTTCTTCTTTAATGCTTGAAAATTGAACTGGTAATTCCCAACCACCGAAGTCGATTGTTTTCCCACCATACTTCGCGTATACATCAAATAACGGTGTACGTTGTAATGTAATCATGCTCTCTCCCCCTTATGCTTTGACAAATCAATAAAAGTTGCTTCCCTTTTCTAAACATTTTCATTCTGAAAAGATAGGATATACGGAATCTCATTATATTTTTTTATGAAAGCGTAAATAAAAAATCACTTTCTTGGATAAAATACGAAAGATTCCACACATTTCACACCATTATCCTAACATCATTCGCTATATTTCATCAATATTCTAGCATAAAAAATAATTTAGAATTTTTTATGTTAAAACACAATAAATACAGCTTTTGAGATTTAATACTTTATTATTGTCTATCATATAGCCTTTAATAACGATAATTATGCCTTCTTTTAAGGTAAATCATCATACATTAAAAAATAATTACTTTAGTTTATAAAAGGTGGGAGAGTTGTAATGAATGTCGATATTTCCGTAGATCGGACATGGCAAAACAATTTTTTAAATAGAATTGATGAAGATGGTCCTTGGACAAACTGGGATTTATATCACTTAGCTTATGAAACAGAAAAATCGTTACTTGTTCCTACTTTTGATGGACTACAAGCACCGAAACATTTATCCCATTTCACACCGCTTCCGCATCAATTAGAAGTCGCTCAAAATGTAATTGAACAAATGAATGGTAAAGCGATTCTAGCAGATGAAGTAGGCCTTGGAAAAACAATCGAAGCTGGACTTATTTTGAAAGAATACATGGTCCGCGGGCTCGTGAAAAAGGTACTTATACTTGTCCCAGCTTCTCTCGTATCACAATGGGCATACGAACTGAATACAAAGTTTTTCATTCCCGCTGTAGCACAAAAGAAAAGCTACTCGTGGGAACAAGCTGACGTAATCGTATCATCAATTGATACTGCGAAACGTTCACCACATCGCGATATCGTGTTGAACTTAGAATATGACCTTATTATTATCGATGAAGCACATAAACTGAAAAATAATAAAACAAAAAACTATGAATTTGCACAACGATTAAAAAAGAAGTTTTGTTTATTACTAACCGCTACTCCTGTTCAAAATAAGATTGATGAAATTTTTAACCTTGTTTCTTTATTAAAACCAGGACATTTAGGCAATCAATCCAACTTTGAAGAATATTACGCTTCCAAAAATCGTTCAGCCGAATCAGATGAAGACTTAAAAGCTCTCATTAATAAAGTAATGGTGCGAAATAGACGACATAATACCGGTATCGATTGGCCGAAGAGACATGTACGTACAATTTTTGTTGAGTTTAATGAACAAGAACAAGCTCTATATAATGATATCGAAAATTGGCGAGGACAAGACGCCTTCACATCTGCTTTCTCATCGTTAACGTTAAAACGGGAAGCGTGTAGTAGTCGTGAGGCTGTTTACTATTCATTGAAAAAGCATGTAGAAAAAAGACAGAAAGAAAACGAACATTATATAAAAGATCCACATATCGATGTGCTAATGGACAAAATTAATCATATTCCTTTCAACTCGAAAGCAACTAAAGCTCTAGAGCTTATAAAAGAAATTGACGATAAAGTCGTCATTTTCACGGAATACCGAGCATCACAGATGTACTTACAATGGTTTTTACAACAACACGGTATTTCTTCTGTC
The DNA here is from genome assembly GCF_057924895.1 of Bacillus sp. LH1. Lineage (NCBI taxonomy): Bacteria > Bacillati > Bacillota > Bacilli > Caryophanales > Bacillaceae > Bacillus > Bacillus sp. LH1. Next base: position 4,118,762 of record NZ_CM175007.1, read on the forward strand.
CCATTCCGCGGCGGATTTAAACGCGGGAAGAAAGATTGGATGAAGGAAATTTTCCAAAATCGTGCCCAAGTGTTAATTGCAACGGAAGCTGGCGGAGAAGGCATTAACTTACAGTTTTGTAGCCATATGATCAATTATGATTTGCCATGGAATCCAATGCGTCTTGAGCAAAGAATCGGACGTATTCACCGTCTCGGTCAAAAGAATGATGTTCATATTTATAACTTAGCTACAAAGCATACTGTTGAAGAACATATTCTGAAACTGTTATATGAAAAAATCAACTTATTCGAGCGTGTTATCGGTGAACTCGATGAAATTTTAACGAGAATTAATATGAAAAACATCGACGCGCACATTCAAGAAATTTTCGCGCAATCAAAAAGCGAAGGTGAAATTAGAATTAAGATGGAAAACTTAACATCTATTATCGACTTTGCGAAACGAAATGAAGCTGAGGTGCAAGGCTATGCAGCAACATGAAATTCATAATTACTTATACAATTTCTTTGAGGCGAATAACTGTGAAATTTTAGAACGTTCTCCTCATTTATTAGATGTACAGTTAACAATTGAGATGGATAAATTATTAATGAATCGCCCTTTTTATTGGCACTATCTTGAGAAAACAGGAGGCGTACCGAATCCGATGCGCCTTACTCTTATTACAAATCCAGAAAATGAAGAAAATGATGGTGAGCTTATTCACTATGGTTCACCACGTCTACATCAAATTTTCCAAACGACAAAAGAATTAGGCTCATACATACGTTTATATGAGGATGTAAGACATAATGGAGCAACACATACACCGCTCCACCCTTGGCTCGGTATTAATATAAAAGTTTCCTATCAATGTGATCGAAAAAAAGACATCCTTCACTCGATTGGCATTCATCTCATTTCTGGAACAATGATGGCAAACTTTCATGAAACATTAACAAACATTAAACTTACACCAAAAATACCTGATTTTTGTTTTACGCTCTCGCCCATCATTAAACCTCAAAGTGGTTTACAACGTATAGAAGACGCTTTAAAAAATATAATTGCAGAAGATGACCATACGTGGGCAAAAGAAGCAAGAGTGCGTTGGAATCATGATTTAGACCTTTTAAACCGTTTTTATGAAGAAAGTGACGAACTTCCTGAGAGCTATGAAATTGAAAAACAAGCTCTGCAAGAACAGTATGAACCACGTATTACAGTGCAAATTATTAACGGTGGACTCTTTTATGTTACCGCGAATCATTTTCTATCAAAATAAAGCTCCTTCTGCTTTAGAAGGAGCTTTATTTCGAGTTACTCTCTATCCTCATTACGCTCTTGTTGTTTTTGCTTTGCCATGCGTTTTTGATACGCACGATCCTTCGCGCTCACATGATTTGCATCAGTTGGAAGATTTTCTTTCGAACGTCCAATTCCATTGCTCATCTTTCCCACTCCTTTTTACGTTTTTCAGAATACATGTTTATTTTCAGCTAGAGTTACAATCCTTATACAAAAAAATAAGAGCAGCCATTGGCCACTCTTACTCGCTCACATATTTTTGAAACATATCATGGATGCCTTTATTTACTAGGTTCGAGATCTGCTCGTCAGATTTATTCGGATAACGATCACGCAATCTGATAGATGCCTTCACCATTAAATTTTCTAATACAGAACGGCCACCTTCTCCATAAATAATTTCAGCATATTTAACAAGCCTTCCATCCTCTACTGTTGCTGGATTATGATTGAAGAAAAATTTACTCATTGTCTCCACCTCTCTCTTTTGATAACGTTTACATTTATATAGATTATTTATGTTATTTATTTCACAATATTGTATGCATGTATATTTAATTAGTTTCATTATAAAGCAACATATCGATAGTAAATATGTGATTTTCCGTCCATTTTGTGAACAAATTAAAAATGAAAGCGTTTCCTTTATTATATACTAAAAAAACTTACTACGCTAGGGGCAATTTTTTTCAATCTACTACCCCCTCGAAAATTGATATATTTTTTCTTTTCCCATTAAACCTTATACAATTTTCAGAAATTATATTATAAAATATATGTATGACTTAAGGAGGCTTTGTATGAATCAAAATAAAAAAGCTATATTAGATCTTGTCTTTTATCTCGTAATCCCATTCCTCATTTGGAAATTTGCAAAACCTTATATCGATCCTTATTACGCGATGTTACTTTCCTCTGTTCCGGGGATTATTTATACACTGTATACCTTTAAAAAAGAAAAACAGTTTAACGTGACAGGGTTCTTTATTTTAATTACACTCATTTCTAATACAACGGTAGATTTATTATCTGGGTCAGCTGAACGAATGTTGTGGAATGATGCATATTATCACATCGTACTCGGCATTATTGTTATATGTACAATTTTTATAAAAAAACCACTTATGTTATATTTCGCAGCAGATATTGCAGCACTGCAAGGGCATGACCGTGATAAAAGTCGTGAACTGTATCGTGATAGTCGTATCTATCCAGCATTGCAATATTTAACGCTCTTTTTCGGTCTACAATTCATATTAAAAAGCTTCTTAAAAATTTATTTCATCTCTGTTTTCGGTGTAGATGGCTACGGTGAAATGAGAGCGATTATGACCGCTGTCGGCTGGGGTATTTCTATTTGTATCGGAATAGGATTCGTATGGGTGAACAATAAAATACATGCCGTTACTGAGGAAAAAGAGTCTGTACAATAGCAAAAAAAACTAATTCCTTATTGGAGGCCACAGAAAAACATATGTGTAACGAATAGAGATGACTTTCCGTTCAAGTTTGAACAGAAAGTCATCTCTTTCTTATCATTTTTTATTCTTTTTCTTTCATTATAAAAATAGTCTTATTTGGCAAAATTCCTTTTTTGAAGCTTTTTTCATACCCTATAAATTCTCCATTCTATTTCCATGTTACGATATATTCTTTTTTCATCAGAAAATAGAATTTTTGCAATTCCGTCTTGTAAATTTACCCTATCATCCACTATGTGCTTCGCAAATTTTTTCTATTGGAGGCACTTTTTTATAACCATCAACACATTTTCCTTTTCCACTATTTACAAATTATAACGTTTAATAATTATTTATTTTAATAATTTATTATAAAAATTTTTCATTTTTATTTATATGTGATATTACTTTCAAAATTTTTATGAATCTTTCCATTTTCTATATACCACATTCCGCCGTAGGGTAGACTACCACGCATTCCTTCAAGAATAGATAGTCCATCAATTGACTCTCCTGCAAATTTTAACATGTGAGGGGTGGCTAATGATGAGAAACTAAAGGTTCTTTGTGCATTCCAATTTGTATCTTTATATAATCGACGACACATTTGAATCCAGCCTAACAAAGTCCCTGTAACAATCCATGCATCAGGTTCCCCATTTGTGAAACGTATTGCTGGACGTAACCATGAAGCAGCCTCTTCAGGCCAGTCTACTATATTTAGTACATAGCCTCCCTTTCCTTCGCTTCCTCCTTTTGTTTCCCATAATTCAGCTATAGCATAGGCTATCTCTTTCGAGACATTATCTCTCCCATGACCAATTGTAATGGATTCAATTGGTGGATGGACGGAGGTAAGTAAATTCATCAACGTACCCATTTCTATTTCTTTTTGTGGAATTAGAGATTTCGATTGTTTTAAAATTGATTTTTCTGTATTCTCAATCAAAGGAGGAAAAGAGTAACGTTTTATCTTAGACATTCTTATCATTCCTTTTTTTGAGTGTTTTTCCACTGCGCATATTTTTCTGGTAAACAAACTGCGCATGGACGATATCCAGCTGCAATTGCTGTTTTTTCATCAGAAAAAAATACTCGGTATTTTATATATCCTCCCTGCGCAATTGCACGTAACGCTGAGGGGCAATCTAGTTTTCCATATAACTTGCCTCGGCGGTATCCCCCTAGAGTCCCAGGTATATCACTAGTATAAATATCTCTATTTGAATCCATAAGAATATATATTTTTTTCTTGCACATGTAACAAACCACTCTTCTAATTTAATGTTTTTTGTATTTTTCGTAAAAATTCCACTACTTATTATTCCGTTCCAGATCTAACAGCGTCTCCTTCATTGTTCCCCTCCTCTATACCTTGTTAATGAACCATTTGTTCCGACTACATGGTGACCAGTACTGGATTTTCTCCAATGGCGCGAACGGTATAAGGTTTTTTAATACGGTTTGCTATGTCTGTATATGAGTATGTTTTCCCATAACGTATTTTATTTTGGACATTCGATTAATTCCTCGGCATATAGCTTTAACTTTTCATCTTTTTGAATTAGAACATCATTTAGAAGTTTCGTTTCAATCCAATTTGTAAGCTTATACAAAGATTCATTAAGTGAGCCAACATAACTCTCTTTTAGTAGTGGCAATATACATACTCCATTTGGAATACGTGACTTACAGGATGAAAGACAAATAAGCTTTGTTGTTTTTACTGCGTAATAAAATTCCCCATTGTATGATGCATCATTTTGTATGATAGCCCACCATCTCTCATCAGTTAAATTGATTTCGTCTATTGCATTTACAACTGTTGGCTTATTTTGTTTTCTCATGTAATCACCTCCATGGAAAACTAGTATAAACCCAGAATTCATCATTTGTACGGATTTGGGAATATAAGAGCAAGATTACAAAATCAAATAAAAGAAATTTATGATAAAAATATATTAGAGTTATGTATGAAAAAACAGGAGGAATTTGATGAAAAAGTATATTAACAATACTGAATGGGATGCTCCATATTTTATAGGTGATATAACTAGTAAAATATATTGCTTTCCATGGTGTGAAAATGTACAAAAAGAACAAAATATCACAGTATTCAAATCTAGAAAAGAGGTTATGCATTCTGGCTATCTCCCTTGTAAAAATTGTTGTTCCATTCTCCCACATGGTTCTTGGCAAGATTTTGAGCAAGAGATAAAATTATTCGTGCCTAAGGAATTTGCTTTCAAAGAGAACTTACAATACCTACAACGTTCTCCAAATGAATGTATGTATGACATTAAAGATGATAAGATCTATCGTATATTATCTATAGAACAAGAAAAACCATTAATTGAAATTAGCGCGGACGAAGAAGATAATCTTGTTATACGCTTTATAAATAATACAGTTATACAACCAAAATGGCTTCGTGCGACGGTTGCTAGTTTTGTACGTGAATGGTTTGATTTAGACACTAATCTATCTCCCTTTTATGTTTTAGCTGAAAAAGATAAATTATTAAATACGCCTATCAAAGAGCACTATGGCTTACGTAATATGGGAATTCCCGATTTATTTGAAGCCTTATGTTGGGGAATTCTTGGACAGCAAATCACCCTCACCTATGCGTATACATTGAAAAGACGTTTAGTAGAAAATTTTGGTGAACATGTGGAATGGAATGGAAATAAATATTTGATTTTCCCACTGCCACAAAAGATTGCTAAATTGACTGTCGAAGATTTACTTCCATTAAAAATGACCATAAAGAAATGTGAGTATTTGATTGGTGTTGCACAACTTATGGTAGACGGAAAATTAACAAAACAATCCTTGTTACATACTAATGACCATAAAAAAGCTGAAAAACTTTTAGTTAGTATTCGTGGTATTGGTCCATGGACAGCGAATTACGTTCTAATGCGATGCTTGCGGTTTCCTACTGCTTTTCCAATCGATGATGTCGGTTTGCATAATGTAATTAAGCTACTCACAGGATCTGAAACAAAACCAACAAAAAAAGAAATTAAAGAATATGCTACCACTTGGACAAATTGGGAATCCTATGCAACGTTTTATTTATGGAGAACCCTATATTGATATATCATTTTCTACCATAGTTAAATATCAGGAGGATACGGATGAAAAATACAATTAGAACACAAATTTTTGAACTTATCGATCCAGAATATCAAAAATTTTCAGCAGCACTCATACCTAATATTGATAATGTTTTGGGTGTTCGACTACCCGAATTACGTAAAATAGCAAAGAAGATTGCAAAGGATGATTGGCGTACTTATCTAAAAACAGCCGAAGATGAATATTTTGAGGAAATTATGTTACAAGGTATGGTTATTGGCTATGTTAAAACGGATATTAATGACCAATTATCTTATGTAGCTTCTTTCATACCCAAAATAGATAATTGGTCAGTTTGCGATAGTTTCTGCATAGGACTTAAATTTACCAAAGAACATAGAGAGGCTGTATGGGAATTTTTACAGTCTTATCTTTCATCAAAAAATGAATATGAAGTTCGATTTGGCGTAGTTATGCTTTTAGACTTTTATATTGAAAATGGATATATTAGTAAAGTTCTAACTCTACTCGATAACACAAAACATAATGGTTTTTACGCAAAAATGGCTATTGCTTGGGCGGTGTCTATCTGCTATATAAAGTTCCCCGATTTAACATTGGACTATTTAAAACATAATACTCTCGATGATTTCACTTATAATAAAGCTTTGCAAAAAATTACAGAATCTTATCGTGTAGATAAAGAAACGAAAGCTCTCATTCGTAGTATGAAACGGAAACACTTTAAATAAATTAAAAATAATGACTGCAAAAAAAACACAGAAAAAGCATTTTTCCTGTGTTTTTTATTTTCTTTTTATTCTGTTTTCTTACAATGGACAAAAGAAGGTTTCCATTCTGACAAGTCTTGATAAACAAACGTTATATTGTCACATATTTTATCTGCGACTTCATACATATGTTCTATATCATTAGCCGTAAATAATATAGATCCTTTGCGTTGAGTGCTATCCACAATAGCTGGTATGATATCGCCCTCTTTTACTAATAGATCAATTAATACAACCTCGGACATGTTAGCTAACTCTTTATACTTGATTTCTTTTAAGCAACCTGGTTTTGGAATCAAGCTTAAAGACATGGCTTGACATTTTGAAGGTACACATCTAAATTCATCTATAGTCTCAGTAGCTAACGTATCAAAATAGTATCCAAATTGAGATATGCCCGTTGTTAGCTCCACCATTTTCCAAATATTTCCGCCACCTATTCTAACTTGAGACTCTATGATTCTTGGTTTATTGTGTTTGTCTATCTTTATTTCTGTATGAGTAATGCCGTTTTCCATTTGCATGTCGTCCAAAAATAGCATTACTTTCTCCATAATTAATTGTTTTTGAGATTCGTCTATAGGTGCTGGCATAATAGTATAGTTTATTATAAACGTATCTTCTTTAAATACTTCAGCTGATATAGCTAGTATAGAATGTTTTTTGTTATAAGAAACGGTTTCGACCGTATAAACTACATCACCTTCAATGTACTCTTCTACTAAAACCGGTAGTTGAATACCGTTATCTTTAATAAATACTCCTACATCATCTCCTGTATCTAGCTTGGATACTCCTTTACCACCTGCGCCAATCGGAGGCTTTATTATAATACTATCTTTTTTGTTCAAAAATTCATCAATGTCTTCAATAGTATTGCAAACTTTCGAGTCTATCGAAAAGTTTTTGCCTGCTAGCATTTCACGCATCATGTCTTTATTGCGCGTTATCAAATTGGCATTGTAAGAAGGTCCTTTAACATTAAAAATCTTTGCGATTATGCAAGCCGTATCTAAGGCTGTTTCGTTGAAAGATATAACCACATCAAATGGTTTCTCTTTGAATAATTCTTCAGCATAGTATACAGACAAGGGTATGTTTGTTGTGTCTATTTCTTTTTTATAGTAACACTTTTCTAAGATAGTTCCATCGAAATATATATGTTTAGCGTAAGATCCTATATATGAAACAGTATATCCACTGTCTAAAGCATCTTGTATTGGCTTTGTCCATCCCCCTATAAATAAAATGTGTGGTGTAGTATATTCAATGTCATTTCCTTTTGATACCTTATACATCATAATCATCTCCTCTAAAATGAACTCGTATATTCAATGTCATTTCCTTTTGATACGCCACGTCTTAACAAGGCCACTAAACACAATGTTGTTCCGAATCCTCCTATGAATAACGTAGTTTGAAGCCCAAATATAGAAACTAAAAATGCACTAGCAAAACTTCCTAATGCCCAAGCCCCCCAATTCAGCGTACGTTGTACAGCATTTACTCGGCCTAGCATGTGATTTGGTGAGGCAAGTTGTCGTATGGTTGCAGCGTAAGGGCCAAATACACCTTCTCCCATACCATGTATGATACTTGCAGCTACTATACCGTAAACGGTTCCCATATATCCCATTATCGGTATAAAGGCCAAACCAGTAACTGATACAGTAGCGCTATAAATAAGCATTTTTGTATTATTAATTTGTTGACTTTTTTTCATGAGAACCGTATTGCCTATTAAAAATCCCACTGCTGCTGAGCCTACAACAAACCCTATTTCAAGTTCAGATAGACCCATTACCTTATACAGGAATATTACTAAAATACTATTTAGTATGTATTTAAAAAAACCGTAAACAGCGCCACAGGTTACAATTGGTTCCAATACAGGGTGTTTTTTAAAATATACCAAGCCTTCATATATGTTTTGGTATATGGATTTTATATTTACGTCTTTTAAAGATCCATCTGTATGTGGTTTAAACTTTGAAATAAATAGTACAAATGCAAAACAAACAAAATACGTTACTGCGTCAATAGTGAAAGAGCCTGTTAATCCAAATAGAGTAATGATGATTCCTGCTAGCATAGGACCAATTACTACAGAAAGAGACTCCGAAAGAGCTAGTTGGGCATTTCCTTTTTTTAACTTGTCTTTATCTGTTACTATTTCCGGTAAGAAAGAAGGAACAGCAATGTTATAAAATGTAGTAAATATTCCATTTAAAAACATGATAAAAACTAATAAAGGGAACGTTAAAATATTTGTTACAGTCAGTATGAATACTGATAAAAATAATACTCCTTGACATATACTACAAATTAGCAAAACATTTTTTCTATGAAAGATATCTATCAAAGCACCGGCTACTAACCCGAAAATTAGGTAGGGTACAAATATAACCCCACGAAGCATGGCAGCATTTGCCTCGCTTGTTTGTAGCACCTCTAATGCAAAAAGAGGTAAAGCTACCATTGTAAGCTGGGTACCTAACAAACTTATTGATTGTCCTAGCCAAAGTTTGTGAAAATTAAAACGTTTGCTATCTTTCATAATAACCCCCCATTAATTAATATTATAAACTACTAGGTTTACGATATAAGTAAGATCAGGCAAGACCTATTTTTTATCTAATGTCTATACCACAAAAAATTTGAAACCTATTATAACGTTAGGGCTCGAAACCCTTCTGGCTAATGAAAAGTTCATCTTCCGAAAAATACTGCCGCATTCGTTTATAAACCAATTGATAGACGGATGGATGATACCATTCTTCCATTTTTATACTTCTATATAAGGCTTGTAAGCCCATCCTGCTTGTTCGTTTACCACCGCTGCCGTCCCCCATAAAGTAATCGTCAATACATACTCGGTTAACCAAGGGGCGCAATATTTCTGCAAACCGCTCGCTACTTGGTAATATGGGTGCGATGGCAACCTGTGCAGGAATACCGAGTTCAGCAAGCAGTTGGAGTGTTTTAAGTCTTGCTGGAATAGGGGGAGCATATGGCGTAAAATGCTTGCGAATATCTTCCCTATCGGTCTCTACTGTCATACTCACCCGAACTTTTGTTCCTAACTGTTGCAGCATCTTTATATCCCTGCGGACAAGTGGGCTACGTGTTTGAACAAGCAAGAAGTCCGGGGGATTATCCACCATAATTTCCAGTAAAGACTGCGTAATTTTCTCCTTGTGTTCGATTGGTTGATAAGGGTCCGTACTGGATGACATGAAGATGGTGACTGGACCTTTGGCCTTAGCTCTAAGCAATTCTTTTTGGAATGTGAGTGCAGCATCTTTTTTAATATCTACCCATGTCCCCCATTCCGAGTTACGGAAAATGGAGACAGGCATTTGCCGCACATAGCAATACGAGCAGGCGAACACACATCCCGTATAGGGATTCAACGAATGACTATAACCGGACAAAAAACCAGTTCCCTTATTCAGCAGTGTTTTGGGCGTTTTATATAAATATTCGATTGTCATCCCCAATCACCTACTAAATCATATCTGGCGTATGGATTGAAGAAGAAGCAGCAATTCAGGATTGTTACATGCTTATAAAGATGTAATTTGAGTTTGGGTTTACTTCGCATCATGAAATATAACCCCCAGGCTATACCGCATTCCCGAATTGACGGTACCAACGCCGTGTCGCAGAGCCACCTTGTAATATCCACGCGCACCCAATACCGGTCGATATTGAGTTGGAAAAATGAGACCTTCACCTCGATTAAGCGTAATGACATGACCTCTGCTCTGTGCCCGTGGTCGTTGTTCAACGAGTAAAAATTCACCGCCTGTATAGTCTTCGTTCTGTTGGTTCAGAGTAAACACAACTTGAAAAGGGAAGAAGATATCCCCGTACAAATCCTGATGGAGGCAATTGTAGCCCCCTGCTTCGTATTTCAAAATTAGCGGGGTAGGTCGTTTCTGCCCCGCCTGGTGACATTGATCAAGAAACATTTCCAGGGTTTCTGGGTATTCGGGTGATTTATTTAACTGTTCCAGCCAGCGATTTGCCGCTTTGGCTAACTCTGGGTACAAGTTATCACGGATTTGTTGTAACTGATCAGGAAGAGGCGTATGATAATATTTGTACTCCCCGATTCCAAAACGATATCGTTTCATGTCGATGGTCTTGCGATATAGGGATTCGTCTTCATAGTCTTGGATTAGACATGCACATGATTCCGCATTTAGAAGGGACGGCAGCTTGGCGTACCCCTGTGTGTCAAGCATTTGATGTAGATCAGCCCAATTGAGTTTGGCTAAAGATACTATATGCTGGTCAGACATGTTGCAACTCCTTCCCACTGTTTGTAAAGCCTCGTTCAAGTTCCAGCAATTGCGTTTTCATTTCCATTCCGCCACGATAGCCCGTTAGCGATCCATTTTTTCCGATAACACGATGGCATGGAACAGTAATGAGGATTGGGTTCGCTCCAATAGCCCTCCCAATGGCCCGAACTGCAGTCGGTTTTTGAATTTGTTGAGCAATATCCGAGTAAGATCGAGTTTGGCCGTACGGAATATCACATAGTGCCTTCCATACCGCTTCCTGAAAAGGTGTGCCGTGATAAAAGATTGGAATGGTGAACCGATTAATCTTGCCTTGAAAATATTCAACAAACTCATCTGCAAAGGGTTGCAATTTTTCGTCATCTTGAATCAGGTCGTTTCCAGGAAAGTAATGATTTGCCCATTTCACCAATTCTTCGAATGGCTGATTTTGCGACCCAACAAAACATAGGCCATTATTTGTTGCGGCAATGTACATCTTCCAGTCTTCATAAGAAAACAAGGACCAATAGAGAGAACTTCCTTTTTTAGATGCCATTTGAAAACACCTCCTTCAAGTATTGTTTTTGCTGTCTACGGTAAGCTTCCGGCGTTTGTCCGGTTTTCTTCTTAAACAGCGTGATAAAATATGGTGTATTGGAAAGTCCGACAGACTCACCAACTTGAGAAACTGGGTCATCCAAAGTAGTCAATAACATTCTCGCCTTCTCTATTCGAACATGTTGGATGTAGTCCACTGGGGTCATGCCCTTGATTTTTTTAAAAGTTCTGTGCAAGTGATAAGGGGTTCCATGACTCAGAAGCGCAAGGACTTCAAGCGTCAATTTTTCCTCGTAGTGGCTATCCACATATTCAGTTACGAAGGCAATCCACTCTTCATCAGGCATTCTTTGCCCGGTTGGCTTGCACCGTTTGCAGGGACGAAAATTTGCGGCTAGTGCTTGTTTAGTATTTTCAAAAAAGCCAATGTTTTCTCTTTTTGGTACCCTTGATTTACAAGAAGGGCGACAAAAAATCCCTGTTGTTTTCACTGCATAAAAAAAATGTCCGTCATAAGAAGCATCATTATCAACAACAGCCTGCCATTGTTCATCAGAAACAGGGATGGGTAGAAGTGGATTGTCAGAGTCTGGTTGTTGATTAGTTTGGTTCGGATTCATTTTCCAATTGTATTTCATTTTGAATCACCTCTAGATTCAGTATAAACCTCGAAATCCTGTATTGTAAGCATTTCGAAATGTAATAGCAAGATAACGAAATTACAATGGCGAGTTGTTGCGTAATTATATGTATCCTGATTCATATGATTGGAGAAGATGAAAAAACTATGAAGCCAAGTATCAGGTTTGAATTTAACTTGTCACAAATATACACTTGGAGCAGATCATTTGTTGTATCATTAAAACCACCCGCTCATGACGGGTGGTTTTGATTAATTTAAGGCTTTGTCTACAGCGTTCACTATACTTATATAGTCTGATTCAATTTGTCCCTTGTCTTTGTGACACAGTGCAACAAATCCGATAGAGAAGCTATCAAATAAGTCTTTTGTTTGCTCTATATATTGCCCTTCTTGTATATTCATAGAAGAAAAGTGATAACTAGGTAAGTTTTTTATATCTTCTAACACTGAAATATCTTTAACAAATCCAGATTTCTTACATACTAAAAATACAATGGTTACATTTGTATTTAACGTATAGTCTTTTGATACTTCTTCATAGCAACCTGCCAGATATCGCACTGTTTTGTCTAGTGGACTATCACCTGTTGCTATTCTACAAAAATTAGGGTGACCTCCCCCATGTAGCCTTGCTCCTACCTCAATCAATCTCGGTCCGTCTTCAGTTAACATAAGCTCAAGGTGTGATGGCCCAAATTTTATACCAATTGCGTCTAGAGCTTGTTTAGCGTATTCTACTATATTTTCATAGTCTATCTCTTCTGCAGAAACCCACTCCATATAGTCATATATCGCCATTAAATTTCCATTATCAATCTTTTTATATCTACATATATCGCACACTACATGATTACCTTCATAACTGAAAAAATCAACTACGTATTCGACGCCTACTACGTATTCTTGTACTACTAACTCTTCATTTACTATATCTAATTTATTCATTTTTCCAAGAAGGTCATTAAAGACTCCTTTCCAGTCATCTCCATTTTTAACCCTCGTTACTCCATCTGTACCAGCACTTTTAGGGGGCTTTATTACAATATCCTTGTTTTTGATTGTTTCTAACCAGTTCTCAACCTCAGTGATGTCATTTGTACATATCTGATTTATGGTTGGTAAATTATTCGACACTAAAGCCTTGTGCATGTTCCCTTTATGTCTTCTTACTTCTATTAAGTGCTTATCATTTGAAAATGATGGAGTTATTATACTTGCCAAGGTTTCTGCCAGTTCAACACCAGGCTCAGCTCCTGCGATTATACATTTTGGATTTAATTTTTTAATAGTATCTACTAGCTTGCTTATGTCACCATCATTTACAATAACATCAAAAAATTCATGTAGTTTTAAAGATGATTTATAGTTCTCTAACGGTTCTACTGTAGACATCAATGCAACAGGACACAGGCCAAAAGATTTTAGCGCTTCTGCGTACAAGGCTCCTGATGAATATGGATCAACAACTATAATTACATCTTTATTTGTAGTCAACATGTTAAATCATAGGCTTTTTTACAAAACCTTATCCATGAGTCATGAACGTCAGGCGATACCCCTCTAGCCCTTACCGCTGCATGCTTTAGTCCTTTTTCAATAACAAGCTCGGATTGTATATTGTTTTCTTGTAGTCTGTTATGGTATTCCACACTGTCTATTAATAATGAGTCAACTTCAGCTCCCATGATATAGGCAGGCGGTAGGTTATGAAATTTTCCGTTTATTAAAGGTGAAACGAATACATTAGTCAGTTCATCCTGGTTTGCGTAACATGACGTATAAAATTCCATTTCTCCACCTGTAAGTAAAGGTGCATCCTCGCCACCGTGTTTCCATCTATGAAAATCTAATAGAGGACTTATTAGTGCCTGTCCTGAAATTAAAGGACCATTTCTGTCTCTACATAACATGCACAGGGAAACTATCATATTAGCCCCAGAACTTTCGCCGCATAATACTATATTTCCTTTTAAGTTCAACGCTTCTTTATTGAGAGATATATAGTTAATAATGTCATAACAATCTTCTAATGCAGATGGGAACTTACTTTCTGGAGACATTCTAAAATCTGCTGCTATTGTGACCAATCCTGTATTACTGCAGAGCTCAGCAACAAGTTTATCGTGAGTCTCTAAATTCCCTAATACAAACCCGCCCCCTCTGATGTATACCAAAATCCCATCTTTTTTAATATTCTTTGGTGTATATATCCGCATTTTTTTTTCTACGTTAAAGTGTGGGACGATAACGTCTCTGCTGCTTACATCTGTAACCTCAGGCACCGGAAATGCCTCCCCCAATTCGGAGTAAAGAGCTCTCTGTATACTTACATCTTTTTTGTAAGAATCTGGAGGGTATACTGAATTTACTTTATCAATAAACTCAGATATTCCAGGTGCGTATTGTGGTTTAGAGTCGATTTTCATGTTTTACATTCCTTCTTTCTTAAATTTATATTTTCAAATAGTGTTTCTTACACACAATATTAGTTAATGTGATACCAATAATTTCACTTAAATCTAAATATTTATATTAGAACTTGTAAAACTAACTGGCCAATTATTACCATTGTAATCAGCCACAACGGTAATCTTTTTCATGCTTTTGATGTAAACAACCCCTACAAAGTTGCACGTTTCTAGTTTATTTATCACCAAATTATGCCATATACATCTTCTTTTGTTGTCTTGATCAATCTTGCACAAATGAATTGGTCCACCTCTGTGTTTACATTGATTGTTAATAATCTTAGGTTTATCACCTAGTATTTCACAGTAGACTCCTTTGTTTTCATCCGGAAAAGAAATGTGAAAATTCTGTACATTACCTCTAAATATTTTTACAGCCATTGGTTCAAATCACCTATCGAATATATTTCGTATTCGCATTCATCAGAAACAATTAAAGCACCGTGTAACCTATTTGCCTTGATTATAGTACCTTCGTTTGCTTTGAGTATAGTTGATTTACCAAATCCATTTAGAAACTCCATTTCGCCAGAGACGATATGACATAGCTCGTCGTTATCATGTGTATGTGTTATAGATAATTCACCCTTAGGTTCAACAAACCGTCCAACTGTAACTTTACCACTACTGCAACCTTCTTTTACCTTCGTGAAAATGATATCATGGGCATTTTTGTAGTATGATGCCTTATCTTTCCATTCTATTTGATCAGCAAAGTCCTTTTCTGCTAATTCGCCTAAAAATCTCGCTTCTTCAAATCCTCTTACAATTTCAACGGCAGCTGTTGTGCCGTATTTTTCTATAGCTGGTTTAACAAGATCATCAAACGCCGTTTTACTATGATGAGTATCAATATGGCAATGTTCCTTAAAATAATTTTCAAACATATTTGGTAGTGCATCTTTTAAGGCATCTAACCAAATCTTACAGCTAACTATAAACGACGTTTCTGCCAAAAATATTGCACCTATGTACCTAAATATATTTCTTTTATTTCTTGTAATCATATTGTAGTAGTTTGCTAAAAGTAGACTAGTATTAAGATAGTATTGCCAATAATAATGCGGTACATTGTTTAGACCTGCTGACTCAAGCGTTTTTTCAAATAATGTAGAATGTCTTTGTTTGTGATCTCCATAGCCTAATTCGTCTATTATTATACGAAATAATGCGCTCCCCATTTCCCCATAATTACCTGATGAATATCTAGCCATAGGAGATGATTCTATTAAAAAGTCTGGGGCTAGCTGCAGTAGCCAATCTTGTGCTGCATTTTTTTTATCGATACTATTTTTAATACTCTCCGCAGAATCCATGGTCTTTTGGTCATACATAGAATTAATATAGTCGTTAAAATAATCTTCAACTAATTTTAGATTCCAATTATCTGACACTTTAATTTCATCATTCAAAAACGAGAATAAATAATTTTCAAGATACGGTATGGCAACACCAGCTGCAGCCAATCTTTTATCATCATAAAAATCGTTGAAGTCTGTATAGCATAAATCACCTTTAGTAGGAAGGTATAAAAAGCTAGTATCATTCATAGAAAATAAAGCTCTATTTGCTGCAAAAGAAGAATACGAAAGCATATCTTTAAGCTCCAACGGTTCATCAAAGTTTATATGCTTTAGAACATGCGGTCTTATGCGTCTACCATAGAAATTTTCTTCATATCTATTGTCATTATCGTAGAACAAAGGGGAATTGCAAAAATATAACAATGCATCCTTTGCTAGCGCTTTGTCTCCAAAATTATCAGTAATTTTTGGTTCTAGTACAGATTTTTTATATTCCATAATAACACTCCTAGTTTTGTATAATAGTTATCTTATTATTTAAATCGACCATTAATTTGTAGCTATTATTTTTAGATAGAAAAATAGGTTTTTCAAAAGGATGAAAAGCTTGATGCCAATGAGATACATCACTTACGTCATTGGAAACACGGACTCCATTAAAGTCCATAACAAAGTAAGATAAAACACCGTGACAAACTGAATCCACACTTGGATTTATATCTATATGCGTGACTTTAACATCGCCCTGTTTAAAATCATATGGGCGCAATACAAAGGTTTCTGACATGGATTCAAAGTTATATACACTAGCTTTTACTGGGAAGTAACATTGTGAACTATACTGATTAATAGACGATAAATCGAACCCTAATATGTCATCCTGTACACTGTTTAGGCCAAACATATCTTCGCTGTTTACAAGACATCCATATTGTGTAACAAGTCCTGGAAGAACAATTGTTTTATCGTTTGAAATGCGTTGGATATCTTTGGATATTTCACGATAACCTTCTCCAATAACCCCACAATCGAACGTTTCAGTAAATATAATATCTGGTGAAAAATCCAATATCTTTTTATCAATTAATTCAGATGACTTCATGTTTACAACGGTCACAATATCAGAAAATCCTGCTTTATCTATGTTATACTGCGCTAGTTCGGCTAGTTCTTCATTCACTTCACAAGTTACTACCTTTTTTGCTCCTTGTCTTGCAAAAAGGAGAGCTATCAACCCTGCACCTGTACCGATTTCAAAAACCGTTTTACCTTCCACATCCATCCTAGAAATTCCTTCAAATATAGTATTGTTTCTTATCCTATCCGATAACATAGAGAAATGCCACGTTGGAAAAGTACGATTCTTGCTTATGGTCGCGATCATGTTTAAAACTACCTCCTTTTGTTTTTTTGCATTATTCTAATAATTATGATAAATTAATATAAACTATTATTTTAAAAAACAAATTCAAACTCAAATTCAGCTACATATTTAACCTTAAATCTTCAGTTTCAAGGTTGAATATATTATTTTTTCACAAAATATCTATTTTATTTATCCATCGATTTTTGTAGTTGCAAATATTTCGGGCATATCTGCTAGATTTTCGTTTTCAATTGTATTACTAGCGCCTAAGATTGCTACCAAACAAAGAATTAATGCTACCTTTTTCATCGATTTCCTCCTGCAAAGTTAATTTGTACGTCCGAAATAGTTGAAGGTTATTATTCTTATAATCTACCTTTTATGACCAGTTCTCCTATAGTGCTCGCAAAGTATACTAGGAGAATGAATTGTTAACTTAAAACAAACTGTAGTTGGTGGTTTCGGAAGTACATTTTTATAATAAACCACTCTTAAACTCAGTTTTATGCAAATTCTGCATATTTCTAATAGGAGATTGAAATAAATGAACATTGCTTCTCACGGAAAAGCAATTCGTAGAATAAGAAAAATAAGGGGACTATCACAATCTGAACTAGGGGATGGGATTGGAGGACAATCTTTCATAAGTAGAATCGAACATGGATTAGTCTTACCGTCAATCGATACTTTATTAATAATTGCCAATCGTTTGGAAGTTCCCCTCGAATACTTACTGGAAAGCTTTCGTACTGAAAATTTTCAACATATTACAAATAAAAAGAAAGAATTACGCTATTTAGTCGGGCAAGGTTTGTATCCTGAAGCTCTCCAAATTAGCAAAAATGAGCTCAAAGCTTACAATTCCGATGTTGACTATGTTTGCTTCTTGAACTGGGTGGAAGCAATTTCCGAGTATAAATTAGGAAAAATACGGTACCAACAATGTATAGCAAAGCTACAAGAAATACTAGAAAGTAAAGACACTTACTTTTCAGACCGAAATTTATTTTTAGATGTACAGAGCTCGATTGCTACGGTTTACTTAAGCGCTGGAATGCTCCAACAAGCCATTAAAAACTATGAGAAAATTATAGAGGACAATTTTATATACACTGATGAAAATTTCAAGGTAATTGTTCTATATAATTATGCAAATGCTCTTAAAAGAAACGGATTATTTAAGAAGGGGATAGAAATATCAGAAAAAGCTATTTCTATGGCAAAAATATCTGGTAAGTCCGTTGTAATCGGACCACTTTACTACATTTTGGGTGAATGTAAAGAAGGGTTACATTTTCATTTTGATGAAATCAAAGCTTGTTTCGATAAAGCGATATATTTTTTTAAGGCCTATGATAGATTAGACCTAATTGAAATAATGAAAAAAGAGCATAAGAAATACTATGACGAATAAATAGTCTCGTAGAAAGCTATATTTGAACTGGATTGTTGGAAACGAACATATCCCGAACTCATCCAATCCAATGCCCCTAGAAAGTTCTTCCGTTCGAGAGCCCAAGTTTCCAGACCCACTCTCTCAAATGGTATGTATGCGATATTGTGTCACCATGCCTAATACGAGATTCGTTACGTAACTATCGAATGAAAACATTTTATTAGTATATGATAGCGGATATTATACTATTCTTAATTCATCTTAAGAATTTAAAGATTATATGAAATACTATAACCAGCATAGATATCAGTGAAATTTAAAGAAGATGATTCCTGTTGGATACAGAAACCATCTTCTTACTGCCGCCTAACTTTTTTTATTGTCCTTTACAAAGGACCCAGATTAAATAAATACATAACTTTTCATATAGCCATTAATCTTGTTTAATTTCATTGGCATAGATAATATTTTCCCATATAAAAAACCTTCTATAGCAAATAGAAAAGCCGCTAAAAATAATATCCCGAGGAATTTTTTCAGTAGCTTTCCTTATTGCACTAGGAATTTTTCATCCCATATACTTATCACAAAAGGATCCAATATATTTTCACCGTAAAAACTCGTAAAAAATAATTAACTTGATTTTTTTCTTTTACTTTTTACATTTCGGTAAAACAAAGCAGCACTCAGCGGCATAACACCAAACCACTTATTCATAAATGGCTCTTTTTCAGCACGGCGTTGTTCTTTCTTTTGTTTTCGATCTTCTTTTGGAGCATCCATATACGACACAAACTGCTGCGTCACAAAGCGAACATAATCATTAGTAGACATATTATCATCACCTCTACTTGATTAGTATGTCCACTTTTTTATACATTAATCTTTTCCTTTAATTCATTCATAATTTGCTTTACAGACTTATTTGTCGTATCGATATGAATGTGAGCCTCTTCATAATAAGCTCGGCGTAATTCAAATTTCGTTACAAATGCATCTATATCTTTCTTTTGAAATAGTGGACGTGTCGTATCTTCACTAAGCCTTTCTGCAATTACATGCGGATCACAATATAAATACACGACAGTTCCGTTCTCTTTCATCCACTTGCGATTTTCCGCTCGTTCAATAATTCCCCCTCCAGTTGTAATAATGACATTATGGACTGGTAGCGCACGTAACATTTCGCTTTCATATTCCCGAAAAGCCATTTCGCCTTCTTCGGCAAAAATATTTCGAATTGCCTTCTCTTGCTTCTCTTCGATTTTTTGATCAGTATCTACAACATCCATTTGAAGTTCTTGACTTAACGCTTTTCCAATTGTTGTTTTCCCTGCTCCCATGTAGCCGGTTATGTATATAGATTTCATTTTCTGTCCTCTCAATCGTCATTTATTAATTGTTATTATAACGAAAGATGCTACTTTGTTTAATAAAAAAACGTTTTGTTCTTATACTATGAAGAACAAAACGTAACACTCGCTTTTACTTATAAGTACCTCTTCTCACCCACTGCGTTGCAATCCATTTCTCGCCTTTCGTTACAGGTGCCCCTCCATGTAACGTAAGCTCATTTAGTGATTGATCTTGATAAAAATACTCAAAGTATACTGCCATTCCTTTTCTAGGATGTACAGAAAGATTTAATTTCGGGAAGTACGTTTCCCCGCCTTCTTCTACATCATTTAAGTACATTACAAGCGTACTAATACGATTGTTAGCAGCTGATCTACTATGTTCCGCAAAATAATCATAGTGTGCTTTATATTGTTGATCCACTTCATAATTTAAAATGTGCAATCCTTCACCATGCGACGTAGGAACATTCATGATAGATGAAATTCGTTTTTCAATCTTTGAAGTAAGTTTATTGTCTTCCAAAAATGCACCGCTACTTGTTCGAATATCATTTACATCACGTGATGAACCAATTTTAGAACGCTCCATTTTATTTTTAGACATTTCAATTAATTCATCACATTCTTCATCACTTAGTACATTTGCTAATACGACAATAAGAGGTTCTTCAAATTTTGAAATAATGTGTATTTCTCTATCTTCTGTCATAATCGTATTTCCTTTATGATCAAAAATAGTTTGTTCCTTATTTTCACCTATTTGATTGTTGTTTGTCATTTCCCTATTCTCCCTAAAAATAATGATTGGATAGCATGAATATATCATATTCTTTCTACCTTTCTCTTTTTTGAGAAAATTTAAACTTTTAATCATTATATTTATCCATTTCTTCTAAAAAATCAATTTAATTTACAATAGGAAACCTTGGTTTATTTACATATATTTTACATATTATCCTTCTATCCAATCGACTATTTTCCCATCCTTTTTTCTATACCGAAAACCTACCGTATAGAAAGCTTCCTGTTTGAGTGTGCACTGCAACGTAACGAGAATTAAATCATTTTCAAAGACATAATTTCCACTCGCTTCTCCCTTTTCATACTGAAAGAAAAATGTACCTTCTTTTTCTTTTTGCTGTAAATCTTTTTTTATATCTGTAATAGATCGGTTAAGTAATTCATCCAATAAAAACTTTTGTTCTATTTCTATATAAAATTTTTTATCTGTAAACAACATATTTGTTTCGTATATAAAAAAAGAAGTTAATAAAATAAGAAAGATAATCGTTCCAGGCATTGTAAATCCATTTTGCTTTCTCATACGTTTATTCCTATTTCGCTATATCGCATAACTACACCTTCATATATTTTCCCACTAGTATCTTTTACATTTATAATGAGTACATGAGGTGTTAGTTTGTAAGAAACTGTTCCAATATTTTGTAAAACAACTTCCCTCCCGCGCCTATTTACCTTTCTTATAAGACGACTATTCTCTTTTTCATACGATACTTCACTCCCATTACGCGATCGGAATCGTAAAATACTTTCTCCATTTTCAAATGCTAGCTGTTCTCCAGATGATACTTCACGAAACTCCAATTGCATTTGCCCTAAATACACATCCCACTCCCAATCATTTAACCCTTTCGACTGTTTATTTTCCATTTCAATGAAATGTAGGCGGGGAAAGAGCAAAAAAAATATTGATAATAGAAACAGACATACAATCATTTCTATTAATGAAAAACCAAATTCTAATTTATTTTTTCTCCTACATAAAAGCATTGTTCCATCATTCTGTCTTTCACATCTCTCCACACAGTACAAACTTCATTGCCTCCCCAATATGTGTAATACACAATTCCATTTATATTCTTTTCTATTATTCGCTTGTCTTCATTTCCATACATATATATAGCTGCTTCTTTTTTTAATAATCCAGTTGCCTTATAACGAATTTGTATATTTTTTCTTTCTTGCATAACTAATACTGTTTGCGGTAGTAGTAACGATACAGCCATCATTAAAACACTTAACGATACAATCATTTCAGCCATTATGGATCCTTTTTGACATTTCACGATACGTAAATCTCCCTCTTCCAAGCTGAAATACAATTTCATATTTATAATTTCGATATGAAATTATAATCGTACCACCTCTATTAATATTTCCACTTGGATTATATGTCATCGGATTTGGAAACGTATGCAAATCAATTTGTATATCTTCTTCATACTCTCGCTTGACGATATAATACTTTGTACCTGACTCTTTTATAGCATACATATTTCTATCTTTATGCCAACGTAATGTATAGTGCTTTTGACGGTTTATCGCTAATTGCTGCATATACAAAATATCATTTGAAAACTGTCTCAAAAATTGTTCAACTTTTTGTCGCTCGTATAAGGAATGAACACTAAAATACGTAACTATACTTAATACAGAAATAGCAAATAAAACGAGTAACATTTCTAAAAAAGTAAACCCCTGTTGTTTCACAATGCCCTAATTGATACTGCGCCATCATCTGAAATATGAATAGATTCGCCATTCGGGCACTTATCAGTTGTAATATACTTTTCATCTGTCAGTTCTTTTAACGATGGAATTTTATTATGTTGTAATTGATATACTTGTATTTGCGCTTCTATAGATTTCACGTAAGCTGCACAACCTTTTCCTTGGACCGATGAGCGCTGTGTAACTACATTCGGAATAATTAATAGTAATAATATAGTTATGACAACCATTACTAATAGCATCTCTAACAGAGTAAACCCTTCCTCATTCTGCATACAAATGCCCCCTAAATAGAATTCATCATTTGAAACATCGGCATAATCATCGCTAAGTACATAAGGACAACGATTCCTCCAATACATGTAAATAAAATAGGCTGAATGATAACTAACATATGTTTAATTTTCCGTTCCATCTTTTCCATAATAAGATCGCTATAGTCACCTAATTCAACCCCTAAATTGCCGTTTGCTTGTCCATGCGTAATAACATAAGAAAGTTCTTTCTCGTAATACCCACTTTTAGCAATGATAGATTGTAACTGTTCTCCTCCAATTAATTGTCTTTCAATCCGGCTCGCTTCATATTTAAAGAACGGATGATATCTTTGCTCCATCATTATTGTTAAAGCTTCACATACTGATAGTCCACCATTTAATAAACCACTCAACTGAGTAGCAAAATAATGTGAATGCTTTAAAATAAGAAATGTTTTGATGAGGGGAATACGAAGCATAATTTTTACCTGTCTAATATGTGGAAGTTTCCTAAAATACAACATGTATAAAATACCTCCAATACTAACAGTTAAAATAGCGGTTAAAATAATGTAAGGTAGCAGTTTTATTGCACTTAAAATTTGTTCTGTAAGTAGTGGTGTATTAGAACCAAACGAACTATAAACCATTTCAACCTGAGGTAATAAAATGAGTTTAAAAATAAAGAGCATGATTAGTAGAAAAAACATCAAAAACATAGGATACTGCATTATTTTCATCATGTCTCTCCTATACTTATCTTTCTTATAAAGAAGTGCACTTCCTTGTTGCAAAGCAAAAGAAATATCACCATGTTGCTCGGCATAAAATAAATAACTTAACATGTCCTGATGAAACTTTAACTGATGAAAAGAATCGTGTAGACTTTTCCCATCTTTTAACCCCTCAATCATGCGCTGCAATTGTACTTTCTTTTCTACAGGTAATTGAAACTGTAAAAATTCTAATGCTTGTAAAAGAGAGTAGCCTTTTTCTAATAATTCTCCTAAACGTTTCAACAATACTACTTGATCACTTAAACTCCAAGTTTTCTTAAACATAAACATCTTCTTCTAAAAAACCTAAAGCATATCCTTTTCGTATTGACGATTCTAAAGTCTCATGTTTGTAAGTAACACATTCTCCACCAGCTTCTTTAAGCGCTTGTTTTAACTCATATCCATATAGTAGCTCATATATGCTAGCCTGCCTTACTTGCCTCATTGATTTACATAAAGTTGAGCACTTTCCTCTGCAAAACGGACACTTCAATTCGACAAGTCGCTGTGCAGCTACAGCCAATAAAGACTGTTCAATCTCTTGCCTCGTTATACCATAATCCATGAAGCGAATGATTGCTCCTTTCGCATCATTCGTATGGAGTGTTGTCATTACTAAATGTCCTGTCAAACTTGCTCTTATAGCTATTTTTGCTGTTTCTTCATCACGGATTTCACCGACTAAAATAATATCTGGATCATGACGTAAAATAGCCTTTAATCCTGTTTCATATGTGAGACCCGCTTTTTCATTTATTTGAATTTGTAATACATCGTCACTTCTTTTTTCAACCGGATCTTCAAGTGTAATGATGCGACGTGTTTTCTTTTTTCTAATTACCTCTAATAATGCATACATTGTCGTCGTCTTCCCAGATCCAGTCGGTCCAGTAAACACAAGTAGCCCCTGTGAATAGCGTAAAAACGAGAGTAGTTTTGCTGCCGTACTTGGAAATAACGAAAGATGTGATAAGGGCTGAACAGATGCTTGTAAATGAAGGCGAATAACGAGACTTTCTTGATATACTGTTGGAAGTGTTGAAAGGCGTAAATACACTTCTTGTCCATCAATTTGCAAATACAACGAACCATTCTGTGGCTTCCGTTTCTCTCCTATGTCCATAGATGCTAAAAATTTGAAATGTGAGACAAGTTTTTCTCCAAACTCCTTTTCAATACACTGTCTCGTCATTAAATCTTTTCCTATACGTAGTTGCACCGCTACATCCTTCTGCCGGGGCACAATATGTAAATCTGACGCTTGTACCCTACACGCTTCTTTTAAAATTGCATTCGCAAAAATTTCAATCCCATTCATCACTTTTCCCTCCTCACTATGTATATAGCATGAAAACATGCGCAATAAAAATTTGGACTTTTGTATTTTCAATAGAGGAAAAAGGAAAAATATGTTTGTGAAATTATGAACAATTTCCGAATTATTGTCTGAAATTACCTATACTCATGTTTATCTGTATTATAATGTTATTATCTTGGATAAAGTGATAAAGGTGGAGATCCTCATGGAACAAGCTTTAAAAATTACAGGTGTATTATCTGACCCAACTCGTTATTACATTTATAAATATATTTCGCAAAAACATAGTTACGTAACGGTACAAGAAATTGCAGATGAGTTTGACATTCATCCAAACGTAGCGCGTTTACATTTATCTAAATTAGAAGATGTTCATATGCTAAAATCGGAAACGAAGAAAACTGGAAAAGGCGGACGACCGAGCAGATTGTATGTCTTATCTGAAGATGTTATCCAATTACAATTTCCATTCCGTGATTATCAATTGTTAGCAAGAATCGCATTTAATTCTTTACTTAGTCTTGGTGCTGCTGGTGAGAAAGCGCTATACGAAACAGGAAAACAATTCGGAGCTGAATTAATGCAACAACATATGCAACGTTTAAATGTGAGTGAAGATGCTTTAACAGTGGAACAAAAAGTTCAAATTGCAAAAGAAGCTTTCTCAACAGCTGGCTTATCACCTGCATTTGAATTAAGTGCAGATGGAACAAAAATTTTCTATGATGTACACAATTGTCCATTTAAAGAAGTTGCTGTTCATCATCCAACTGAAATTTGTAACATGCACGGAGATATGATGAAAGGGATTTTTGAAATCCTATTCCCTAACATGGAATTAACTCGAAATGATAGTCTATTAGATGGATGTAAATCTTGTAATTATAAACTAACAATTTAATTTTTCATATAAAAAGAAGCCAATAATAATTGGCTTCTTTTTATATGAACGAATATTTACAATAGTAAGAAAAATAAACTATAATGAGGTGAGGTTTACTTTTTTTAGAAAAGGAGGGAGATGGCATGGAGCGCATGTTTCGCGTTCTCGGCTTTTGGACTGGAATTTTCTCGGTTATGTTTTACGTAGGGGATATGCAACCGGCCGCACTACTATTTTTAGGACAAACAGGTTTCTTCGTACTTTTAAGCTATTTAAAATTAACAGAGCGTATGTATATATACGTATTTGGGGCATATTTAACTGTTTTCTTCATAGGATTTACATACTACACGACATTCTTACTTGTGCCTGGGGCTGGACATTAAAAGATGGCATTTTGCCATCTTTTTTTTAATCCCGGAATTTCCTAGTTGACTTATAGGTTTTATTACCTTATATTCTATATAACAGATTGGAATTAGGGGGAATCAACATGAATACACTGCTTGTCGGAATTAACGTTGCAGTCATGCTCATCTTAGTTGGCGTATTATATTATATGCAACGTAAGCATGTATCTTTTAATAAACGTGTATTTACCGCTTTAGGAGTCGGAATTTTATTCGGTCTTATATTACAATTTATTTATGAGCCAACTTCTAAAGTAATTATTGAATCAAATACTTGGTTTGGCTTAATCGGTAACGGTTATGTAAAATTACTTCAAATGATCGTTATGCCACTTATTTTAGTATCTATTATTTCAGCATTTACAAAATTACAGTTAACGAAAAACCTTGGTAAAATTAGTGGCCTTATTATCGGTATTTTAATTCTTACTACAGGAATCGCTGCAGCTGTCGGTATCGCTGCAAGTGCAGGATTTGATGTATCTGCAACCGGCCTACAACAAGGTGATGCAGAATCTGCTCGTCTGAAACTAGTTGAAGAAAGATTTACTTCTATTGAAAAGACAACAATTCCAGATAAATTATTAGAGCTATTACCTACAAATCCGTTTCTTGATTTAACAGGTGCTCGTCCAACATCAACAATTTCTGTCGTAATATTTGCAGCCTTTATCGGCATTGCCTTTATAGGTGTAAAACGAAAATATCCAGAACAAGCAGAGCTATTTAAGAAGATGCTTGATGCTGTATATGCAATCGTAATGCGTATGGTAACATTAATTTTACGCCTTACTCCATACGGCGTATTAGCTCTTATGGCAAAAACAGTTGCTGGTAGCGACATAAATGCTATTTTAAAACTTGGCAACTTCGTGTTAGCGTCTTACGTAGCACTTATCGTAATGTTCGTTATCCACTTATTATTAATTGCGCTATCTGGTTTAAATCCAATTCAATATTTAAAAAAGGTGTTCCCTGTATTAACATTTGCATTCACATCTCGCTCTAGTGCTGGTGCGATGCCATTAAATATTGAAGCTCAAAAAGAAAAGCTTGGTATTTCCGAAGGAATTGCAAACTTCGCAGCTTCATTTGGGGTATCTATCGGACAAAACGGTTGCGCAGGTATTTATCCAGCAATGCTTGCAATGATGGTCGCTCCAACTGTAGGAATTGATCCATTACAACCACAATTTATTTTAACTTTAATCGCTGTTGTTGCTATTAGCTCATTCGGTGTTGCCGGAGTTGGTGGCGGCGCAACATTCGCAGCTTTAATCGTACTATCTACAATGAACTTACCAATCGGTATTGTTGCTCTAGTTATCTCGGTTGAGCCATTAATCGATATGGGGCGTACAGCTCTTAACGTAAGTGGCTCTATGACAGCAGGTCTTATTTCAAGTAAATGGCTTGGTGAATTAGATCAAGATACGTACAATCAAGATGATACAAAAACTGGTGAAATTGCTTCATAATGAAAAAAGACGCTAACATACAATTGTTAGCGTCTTTTTTATTCCGTCCCCTCTTTATAGATTTTATCTTGAGAATTATCACTCTAAGTATTCTTCTAGTTGCTCTTTTAACTCTTCCTCAATCTCATAACAAGATTCATCAGCGAGTTCTCCTACTTTCTTACTCCCAAAAATGTTTGATTGAATTGGCATTCCTAAAAAGATTCTTTCACATTTCCAAATTGGAATATTATGAAATCCAATCAGCTCTTTTTCTTCATCTAATATAGCTATAGCAACTGATGAATAATAACCCACCTCAAAGGGATTCTCTTTTTCTCTTGCAAATCCCATATCTAATTCCATGTGTTTTTCTATGTATAAACGTGAATACTCTTTATGCAGTTTAAGTGATATTCGCTCTATTTCCTTCTCCATACATTGAATGTTCTCTTTTAACTCCAACGTAAACTCCTGTTCTTTATATTTCATTTTCGCCTCCTTAAACATAGAAAAAGAGAATACAATAACATATCCTCTTTCCTCAAATATATTTCATTATCTCACAGCCCGTCCTTTTCACAAATAACCATTTTGTTCGCACCATTTATGAAATTGTCCTACGTCTACTCCAACTAACACGATATCCTTTAGCTCTACATCAATGACTTGTTCTCCAATTACAATAGCAAACTGCGATGCTAATTTTGTCTCATTTTTCTTTACAATTCCAATTCGGTTCCGATGCGGTCCATCTTTTATATATGCTTTTTGTCCTACAATATCAAAGTTCAAAATTCTCACCTCTTTTACTGCGCTCAAATTGGAAATACGATCTCCACCTCGGAAAATTTCCTTTCATTGCACTATTTCTCTATATATATGACGAAACAATAAAAGAGTCCTTCCTTCTTTACAATTATTTTTTCTTTGTTTCATTTTTGTGATTGAAACGTAAAGTTTATAATAAAATACACTTGGAAGCGCTTTCTATGTAATTTTTTATGTTATAATATATAAGTAGAACTTCGTAAAGAGGGTTAAAAAATGAATACAAAAATGATTAAAAAAGTAATTGAAGCATTAAAAGTATATGGCTTTCAGGATGTATCATTCTGTGACAAAACGAAGCAATTTTTATTTCATAACGAAACCGATATTATGAGCGGCTATGCAGAAATAACATATAGTAGTCAATTTGAAAAATTCAACGTACAAATTCATCCAATTGAAACGCATCACCAAGCAGAGTTACAAGAGATTGAAAGACATATACAAGCTTGTATAAGAAAAGTGGAATATTTAAACGCACTTCTTACCGGGCAGACAAAACTAGATGATAAAATTATTATTATGTAAAAAAAGAACGTGATCCAATCACGTTCTTTTTTCATTATACGTTCATCTTTTCCTTTAGTTGTAATCCTGTAACAGATTCTAATACATCCATCGATTCTCCAAATGTCATATCAAAAATTGTCTTGTCCTCTATGTATGGAAACTGTCTGAAACGCTTTTCTAACACTTTCACAGCATCTGATGTAAAGTTTGCACTATCAATGCCAAATTCTGTTTCAAGAAGAACGATCCAATCTAACACATGAAAACCTAATCCATTGACGAATGAAATCAATTTTTCTTCTGGGTTTGAAGATAAGAATACTTGGCGTTCCATCTCACTAAAAAGTTCTTCTCCTAAGATTTCAGCTAACTCATCATCATGTTCACGTTCAACAAGTTCTTCGTAGCCGTAATCATCCACAAGCTCTTCTACTTCTTCACTATCCTGACAAAGCAATTGACTAAGAAGTGCCTCTTTCTTAAATTCACTATTTTGTACGACTTCTAAAAAGCTCGTTTCCCATCCATTTTCTAATTTCATATTATGTACTCCTTTATATACGTTTCTTATCATCACTGTACCCAAAAGATCACTTTTATAACCTTTTAGGTAGTTACTATTATTTCATATGATTCATAACATAAGATGCAAACTCAGCTACATCTCCTTCAAAAATATTTATTTCTGGCAAGTGATAGAACGTTGTTTGGAGCGGGCTTCCTGCATGATATACATATATCGTTTTCTCTAGTGCAATCGCCATTCCAAACTCTGTATGGCTCCCATTTCCGCCATCTAATATAAGTAAAAATACATCCGCTTCTTTTACAGCATTTTGTTCTGCCTGACCAATTTCTCTTAATTGTTCTTCATTTGCTGCTTTTTCGTTTTTGGTCCAATCATATGTATGGTGCCATCCTGCATGTTTCAGTTCATTTGCTACGGAACGTACAAGATGTTTATTTTGGAAACCTGAGGCGATATAAAAATTCATTTATATACACTCCTTCATTATGTATGGGGAAACTCCTTTTTAGCGTTATTTGTTATAGCTACAATAAAGAACAACTTCAAAAAAAATCCCCATCTTTAAAACTTATTTGCGTTTAAATGATGGGATGCTTCATGGTCTTCTTTTATTTTTTGTTTTTTATAACTTTCATCAGCTAACATTTCTAGTTCAGCTGTTATCTCCGACTTTTCAAGCTCTCTTTCTTGCGAAAATTTCCTTGAAATATAAACAATAACACTACCAACGTACAACACAAAGCATATAATAAGTGCAGTATTTTCATAGAGACTTAGCTCCAACACAGTCACTCCTAATCCATTCGTATTTTCACGCCTCATTAATTGGAATTTCCCTATTAACCCATTTGTTATCCCGCTATTTGAGGGCAGTAAGACTCCCTCCTCAAAATTCAGTAACAGTAAAGAAGTTAGATGTGGGATGCACCCAACTGATTAAAGTTTCACTTTATTGTAACATAAAAATATCAATTCTTGGAATCTTTCACCCTACTAAAAGAGGCATGATTATTTCATCATGCCTCTGAAATATTTTGAATGATTGTTTTAATTGCTTCTTTTCCATTATATTTTTTTAGTGCTATTTTATACTTCTCATTATTTTGATTTAATTCTTCGACATACTTTATAAGAGATTTTACATTTACATCTTCTTCATATAATACGGAGGCATATCCTTGTCTTTCAAAGGACTCTGCATTTAATATTTGATCTCCACGGCTTGCAAATTTCGATAATGGAATTAAAACCATCGGCTTTTGTAATGTTAAAAATTCAAAAATTGCGTTGGAGCCCGCGCGTGAAATAACAAAATCTGTTACCGCTAATATATCTGGCAGTTCTCCATGTACATATTCAAATTGTCTATATCCTTCTTTATTTTGTAAACTTTCATCAAGGTTACCTTTTCCGCAAAGGTGAACAATTTGATACTTTTTAAGAAGTTCTGGTAATGCTTCTCGAGCCGTATCATTAATTTTTTTCGCGCCCAAGCTGCCTCCCATAATCGTAATAACTGGCTTTTTACGTGAAAAACCTAAAAACGCTAAACCTTTTTCACGATTTCCCTTCAGCACTTCTTCACGTACAGGAGACCCCGTATATATTACTTTTTCTTTCGGTAAATGTTTCGCTGCTTCTTCAAATGTAACAAATATTTTCGAAGCAAAACGAAGCGCAATTTTATTTGCTAGTCCTGGCGTCATATCAGATTCATGTAATAAAACTGGTACTCTATTTAGCCATCCGCCAATTACGACTGGTACAGATACGAAACCGCCTTTTGAAAAAATCACATCTGGTTTTAGTTTTCGAATTCTTACATACGCATCCATAACACCCTTCATTACAAGAAAAGGATCTTTTATATTTTTTAAATCAAAATAACGACGTAGCTTTCCACTCGAAATACTATAGTAGGGAATGCCTTCCTTTTCTATAATCGTTTTCTCAATACCTTGGTGAGAACCAATATAAGAGATATCCCAGTTGTCTTCCTGTAAATATGGGATAATGGCTAAATTAGGTGTTACATGTCCTGCCGAACCGCCACCTGTAAAGACTATTTTCTTCATACGTCTCCCCCTTCTAGACTATAATACACTAAAATATCTTGCCTCAGGGTGAGAAAATACCATAGCCGTTACGGACGCTTCTGGCTCCATCATGAATCCTTCTGTTAATGAAATACCTATTTCCTCTGGATGAATTAAGCGAAATAGCTTTTCTTGATCTGCAAGTTCTGGACACGCCGGATAACCAAATGACACTCGTATTCCTCTATATTTCGTACGGAAACGTTCTTCCATCGTCAGTTCAGGTGAGTCCGGAATGCCCCAGCGGTCACGAATGAGCATATGTGTTTTTTCAGCAAGTCCTTCCGCTAATTCAAGCGCTAACGATTGAATGGCATGACTACGTAGGTAATCACCTTTCGCCTTCCACTCTTCAGCAATATCCCGAACTCCTTCCCCAACCGTAACAGATAAGAAAGCAACATAGTCCATCTCATCTCCTATTGGGCGCAAATAATCACCTAAAGTACGATAGGGAGCCTTTCCTTGTCTAGGGAATGTGAAACGCTCTATAACACGCGTATGATCTTCTGGATCATATATTACAATGTTTTGTCCGTCACTTTGCGCTGGGAAAAATTGATACACTGCTTTCGGCTTTAACCAAGATTGTCCTTCCTGCAATAATTCATCTATTAAATCATTTAATTCATGTGCTCTCTTATCTCCCTCTTTCAAAAGCTTCTTCACATTTCCTTTTAATCCAAGGTGATGCCCAAGTAGCATTTGTCTATTCAGAAATGGTGCGAGATGAAGGGCTGGAACATCTCGTAATACAATTCGTTTTGTTGAATCAGGCACCATAACCTCTGATTTTGGTAATGGCTCAATTACTGCTGGAATTTCTACTTTCTTCTCCTCTTTTTTTACGATATGAAGATGACGTTCTTTTTTATCCTGCTTCATCTTCTCACGCTCTTCTTCTTTTTGAAGCTTATTAATAATATCGAGCCCCGTCATCGCATCACTCGCATAACAAACGAGTCCTTTATATGATGGTGAAATCCGATTATCTGTAAACTTTCTCGTTAACGCTGCACCACCTACAACAATGGGCACATCAATATTTGCCGCTTTTAAATCTTCAGCAGTCGTTACCATTTGTTGCGCTGATTTTACTAATAAACCTGAAAGGCCTATAATGTCCGGCTTCTTTTCTTGTACTTCTTGAACAATTCGATCCGAACGTACATTAATTCCTAAATTAATAATCTCATATCCGTTATTCGCTAAAATAATTTCAACGAGATTTTTCCCAATATCATGCACGTCACCTTTTACAGTTGCTAACAATACTTTCCCTTTTTTCGCACTATCACTAGATTCCATATGTGGCTCTAAATAGCTTACAGCGGCTTTCATACTTTCGGCACTTTGCAATACTTCAGCAACAATAAGTTCATTATTAT
Organism: Bacillus sp. LH1; assembly: GCF_057924895.1. Classification (NCBI taxonomy): domain Bacteria; kingdom Bacillati; phylum Bacillota; class Bacilli; order Caryophanales; family Bacillaceae; genus Bacillus; species Bacillus sp. LH1. The sequence goes on from NZ_CM175007.1 coordinate 4,151,762, forward strand.
TAAATAGTCGTCCTACCTCGTCCATCCCTGTCATAAGCGGACCGTTAATAATATCAAGAGGTTTTCTTCCTTCTTCAAGTGCAAGACTTAAATCCTCGTGTAATCCTTGTTTCGTACCTTCTACAATATAATTTGCTAGTCTTTCATCAAGCGTTAACGTTTCTTGCACAACGACATCTTTCTTTTTAGCAACTCGGTAAAAGTTTGTAAATTCTTCTAACGTCTCTTTCGTCGTTTCAAACAGTAATGCATCTGCAAGGCGTTTTTCTTCCTCTGGAATCGACGCATAGCGTTCTAATTTTTCCGTATTCACAATCGCGTAATCTAATCCTGCTTTCGTAGCATGGTATAAAAAAACTGAATTTAACACTTCACGTCCAGCCGGTGGTAAACCAAATGATATGTTACTTACACCTAAAATCGTTAAACACTCTGGTAACGCTTCTTTAATAAGGCGAATTCCTTCTATAGTCGCTGCCGCTGAGCCAATATATTCTTCATCACCTGTCCCTACTGGAAACACAAGTGCATCAAAAATAATATCTGACGGGCGTATCCCATACTTCTTTGTAAGTAATTCATAGCTTCTTTTCGCAATTTCTATCTTTCGTTCCGCACTAACCGCCATACCGTCTTCATCAATTGTTCCTACAACTATAGCGGCACCATACTTCTGAAGAAGCGGTGTCACTTTTTTAAATCGTTCTTCTCCATCTTCTAAATTAATTGAATTAATAACAGCTTTTCCTTGAATATAAGTAAGAGCTCGCTCCATCACATTTTCATCTGTTGAATCAATCATAATCGGTACTTTTAAAACTTTCGTAACTTCTGCTAAGAAGTTTTCCATATCTTCTATTTCATCGCGATCAGGATCTGCCATACAAATGTCAATAATATGAGCATTTTTCTTCACTTGCGCTCTTGCCACTTCAGCAGCCTCTTCAAATTTCCCTTCTGCTACTAAGCGTTTAAATTTACGTGACCCAATAACATTCGTTCTTTCACCTACAAATAACGGTCTCATAGACTCATCATATTGCAGTGCTTCTAATCCACTAATTCCATGTCCTTCTCTCTCATGATGGTCACGAGGCCTAAGAGATGCTAGCGCGGATTTCATTGCTTTTATATGTTCTGGTGTCGTGCCACAACAACCACCAATAATATTAACCCATCCTTCTTCAGCAAATCGCTTCACCTTTTCAGCAAGAGAAGATGGAGATTCATGGTAATGTCCATCTTCATCAGGAAGACCTGCATTTGGATAACAAGAAATGTAACACTCCGATAAATCAGATAGTGAACGAATATGGTCCCTCATAAACTCCGGACCAGTCGCACAGTTTAACCCAACAGATAATGGTTTCATATGTTCTACTGATAAATAAAAAGCTTCAATTGTTTGCCCAGCCAGAGTCGTTCCCATTGGCTCAATCGTTCCTGAAATCATAATAGGAACCGTTTTTTTCAGTTCTTCAAAAGCGGCTTGAATTCCAATATAAGCTGCTTTCACGTTACGCATATCTTGACTCGTCTCAACGAGTAATACATCAACTGCTCCTTTTAATAATCCTCGTGCCTGCCTTGTATAAGCCTCAATCAATTCTTCAAAAGTCACACCACCTGTAACACTAATTGCTTTCGTTGTTGGTCCCATCGCTCCCGCAACATATACTTCCTTCCCGCTTTCTTTAACAGCTTGCTTCGCCAAAAGTGCTGCCTTTTCATTTAGTTCTTCATCTAAATGAGACAGATCATAATCACTTAGTACAATATTCGTTGCCCCAAATGTATTTGTTTCAATAATATCCGCTCCAGCTTCAATATAAGCTTTATGAATCTTTAAAATAACGTCTGGTCTTGTTTCCACTAAATATTCATTACAGCCCTCGTACTCTTCTCCTCCGAAATCTTCAGCAGTTAAATCCTCTTGCTGAATCATTGTCCCCATTGCACCATCTAATATTAAAATGCTATTTTTTAATTTTTCTTCTATACACTTCATCAATTAATACCTTCTTTCACTTCTTGCTTTTCTCTTACATATTTAACAAGATGTTCTGTAATTTCATACTTTAAAAATGGTGTAATAAGATAAATACCATTAAAATATTTCATCGCTGCGTCGACCAATTCTTGTGAAATGCAGATCCCTTCCTCAATTGCTGCCTCTTTCGTTTCATGTCCATCCATTCTCTCTCTTATTTCTTCAGGAAGAGTAATACCCGGCACCTCAAAATGAAGAAAATCTGCATTCCGCTTACTTACTAACGGCATAATTCCAATAAAAATAGGTTGTTCCAAATGCTTTGTCGCTTCATACACTTCTTCAATTAACTTGATATCGTAAATTGGCTGAGTTAAAAAATACTCCGCTCCAGCATCTATTTTTCGTTCCATTCGCTTAACCGCTGCTTTTAAGTGCCTCACGTGAGGATTAAATGCGCCGCCTACAGAAAACCTTGTCGCCGGTCCAATTGATTTCCCTAAAATTGAACGTCCATCGTTCATTTCTTTAATCATTTTAATAAGCTCAATAGAGGATAAATCATATACAGAAGTGGCACCGGGAAAATCACCAACGCGCGCTGGATCACCAGTTAAAGCTAACACTTCTTCCATCCCTAACGCCGATAAACCTAACAAATGAGATTGTAGTCCAATGACGTTATGATCTCTACACGTTAAATGCGTCAATACTGGGATATCATGCTTCGTTAATAACGCACCCATCGCCATATTAGAAACACGAGGCGATGCTAATGAATTATCTGCTAGAGTAATAGCATCTGCTCCCGCTCTTTTTAACGCTCTTGCTCCTTCAAAAAAACGCTGTGTATCTAACGTTTTCGGTGGATCTAATTCTACTACAACTGTCGTTTGTTTTTTCGCTTTCTCTGCTAGAGTGACGTGAGCCTTCGAACGTTTCTCATGCGTATGAACGACTTTCGGCCTTTGAATCGTGTCTTTTTCTATTACAGGGGTAATATTCGCAACAGCGCGCTTCATACTTTGAATATGTTCTGGAGTCGTACCACAACAACCACCCAATAACCGAATACCTTGCTCAATAAATCTCGGTGTCATCGCTTCAAAATAAGCTGGGCTTCCCTCATATACGTAACGTCCATCCACATAATTCGGGAGGCCTGCATTTGGGTATGCTGATAAATAGCCATTTTGAGGAATCGATATCATTTTGAAAGCTTCCGTCATATGAAGCGGCCCTAGTTGACAATTCAATCCAACAACATTTGCACCGTAATCTATAAGTTGCTTTAATATTTCATTGACATCATTTCCATTTTGAGTCGTACCTGCTTCATGTAACGCTAATTGCGCAACAATTGGAATATCCGTTTGCTTACGCAATACTTTAACGGCATGAAGTAATTCAAATTCATCGTAAAAAGTTTCTAATAGTAATCCATCAACCTGTTCTTCTAGTAAAGCCCCTGCCTGTTCAAGTAACATAAACTCTCTTTCCATATCAGTCGTTGTAACAGCTCCGATATGTTTCATACCACCAATTGTTCCTAAAATTGCATTTTTATCTGTCACAGATGCTTTCGCCAGTTTTACTGCCGCTCTATTAATTTCTGTAACTTGATTTTCTAAACCATACATACGTAATTTCGCCTCATTTGCTCCATACGTATTCGTTTGAATTACATCTGCTCCAGCAGCTACATATTGTTTATGAATCGATATAATTAAGTCTGGATCAGATACATTCAATTCTTCAAAGCTACTTTGCAAACCATGTGAATGCAATAACGTCCCAACCGCACCATCACCTATTACAATTCCTTTTGATAATAAATCTAGTAATTTCACGACTCTCCCTCATTTCTATCAATATAAAAACCCCCTCTTCACTTTGAAGAGGGGGACATAATCGTTCCTCCTCTTATTATGCAAAACATTCGTTTTGCAGGTATTAGCACCGTTTCAAACATTTCGTTTGAAGGTTGCCGGGTTTCACAGGGCCTTTCCCTCCACCGCTCTCAATAAGAGTTGTCTTTATTATTTTATTTATGTAGCTAAAAGGAAATGCGTTCCCCTTTTAACAATGTTTGTTAATTTTTTAATAAATTTAGCATGCACAAAAGTAAAAGTCAATGACACTTGCGGAAAAATAAAAATTATTTAAAATAAAGTTGCAATTCAGTTATATTTTATTGTAAAGTTAAAAACATAATAAAAATTTCATACGAACATTCTTATCTAGAGAGGTAGAGGGACTGGCCCTGTGACGCCTCAGCAACCATTAACATTTTGTTAATAAGGTGCTAATTCCAGCAAATTGTGAAAGATTTGACAGATGAGAAGAAGACTCTATTCAAACCGAAAGCCTTCTTCTTAGAAGGCTTTTTTTATTTTATATTCACTTAATGTTTCAATTTAAAAAGGAGGAATTTTCATATGTCAACAATCGAAACAAAACTAGCACAAATCGGAAATCGCAGTGAAACTACAACCGGAACGGTTAATCCACCAGTTTATTTCTCAACCGCTTATCGTCACGAAGGAATTGGTAAATCTACTGGCTTTGACTATTCACGAACTGGCAATCCAACTCGAGGTCTTTTAGAACAGGCGATCGCAGACTTAGAATATGGCGAACAAGGTTATGCCTGTAGTTCAGGGATGGCGGCTGTTCTCCTCGTCCTTTCTCTATTCCGCTCTGGAGACGAACTTATTGTATCTGAAGATTTATACGGGGGAACGTATCGATTATTTTCTGAGCATGAAAAAAAGTGGAATGTTCGATGTAGATACGTAAATACACAGTCTATTAAACAAATTGAGCAAGCTATCACAACTGAAACGAAGGCTATTTTCATAGAAACTCCAACTAATCCATTAATGCAAGTTACTGATATTGCTGCTGTCGCAACTGTAGCGAAAAGGAACGGACTACTCCTTATTGTAGACAACACTTTCTACACACCTTATATACAGCAACCATTAACAGAAGGTGCTGACATTGTACTTCATAGCGCAACGAAATATTTAGGGGGACATAACGATGTACTAAGCGGGCTTGTCGTTGCAAAAGGAAAGGAACTTTGCGAGGAAATCGCTCATTATCATAATGCATCAGGTGCAGTTTTAAGCCCATTTGACTCATGGTTATTAATTCGCGGTATGAAAACGTTAGCGCTTCGCATGAGGCAACATGAAGAAAATGCGAAAGCAGTTGTTGCGTATTTAAATGATGAAGACGGGGTGACAGATGTATTTTATCCAGGAAGAGGCGGCATGATCTCATTCCGCCTTAAAGATGAAGCTTGGATTAATCCATTCTTACAATCTTTATCCTTAATTACATTTGCCGAAAGTCTTGGTGGTGTAGAAAGTTTAATGACTTATCCAGCAACGCAAACACATGCTGATATTCCTGAAGAAATTAGAACAGCAAACGGCGTATGCAATCGTCTTCTTCGATTCTCAGTTGGCATTGAAAATAGTAACGATTTAATTCAAGACTTAAAGCAAGCAATTAAACTCGTAAAAGAAGGTGTAAGAATATGAGCTATTCTATAGATACACTCTTACTACACAACCAATATAAACACGACTCGCAAACAGGCGCTGTGAACGTTCCTATTTATAACACATCAACTTTTCACCAGTTTGATGTAGATACGTTCGGAAAATATGACTATAGCAGGTCAGGAAATCCAACTCGTGAAGCTCTTGAAGATATCATTGCTTTATTAGAAGGCGGAACAAAAGGATTCGCCTTTGCATCAGGCATTGCAGCGATTTCCACTGCATTCCTCCTTCTTTCACAAGGTGATCACGTACTCATTTCAGAAGATGTGTACGGAGGCACTTACCGAGTGATAACTGAGGTACTCTCCCGTTACGGTGTTTCACATACATTTGTTGATATGACCAATTTAGAAGAAATAAAACAAAACATTAAACCAAATACAAAGCTCTTTTATGTAGAAACACCTTCTAACCCACTTTTAAAAGTGACAGATATTCGCGAGGTTTCTAAACTCGCAAAATCTATTGGGGCTCTTACTTTTGTTGATAATACATTTTTGACACCACTATTCCAAAAACCACTTGAACTTGGAGCTGATGTCGTTCTTCATAGTGCTACAAAATTTATTGCTGGTCATAGTGATGTTACTGCCGGATTAGCAGTAGTAAAAGATTCAGAACTCGCTCAAAAGCTTGGATTTTTACAAAATGCATTCGGTGCTATTTTAGGACCTCAAGATTGTTCTCTCGTACTTCGCGGTCTAAAAACATTGCATGTACGCCTCGAACATTCAGCTAAAAATGCCAATAAAATCGCACATTATTTACAAGAGCACTCTAAAGTAAAAAATGTCTATTATCCGGGATTACAAACTCATCTCGGATTTGATATTCAACAATCTCAAGCAACATCAGCTGGAGCGGTCTTATCGTTTACTTTGCAGTCAGAAGATGCACTCCGCAAATTTTTATCAAAAGTAAAATTGCCTGTTTTTGCAGTTAGTTTAGGAGCTGTAGAGTCAATTCTTTCTTATCCAGCAAAAATGTCACATGCAGCACTGTCGCAAGAAGCTCGTGATAAAAGAGGAATCTCTAATTCATTACTTCGGTTATCAGTCGGTCTTGAAAATGTTAACGATTTAATATCCGATTTTGAAAATGCCCTTTCTTATGTAGAAGAACCTGTAAATGCATAGAGAAAAAGAAGATATGAGATTAGGTTTTCATATCTTCTTTTTATGCGGTTTAGCTATATTCATTTGAATTTCTTCTTTTCTTATAGTCCATAAAAAATAAAAGTATATCATCTATTTCTAAATAATGGATTAATTGATATATTAAGAAATAAAAAGGGGTGAAAATAATGGACACTTGTGCAGATATTTTAATCGTTATCGATTTACAAAATGGCGTATGTTATAGCGAGGAGCATTTATTTGATTTACAGAACTTACTAAAAAAGTAAATAAAAGAATTTCTTCATATAGAAAATTAAATAAACCAATCCTTTTTGTTCAACATTGTGATGATGATTTAGTACCCGAGAAAGAACTTTGGGCTATTCATACCGATCTAGATGTTCAAGAACAAGATTTTTTTGTAAGAAAAACACATGCAAATTCATTTTATAAAACAAACTTAAAAGAAATTTTAGATCAATTATCTGTAAATCGCATTGAATTTTGTGGCGCCCAAACAGAGTACTGTATGGATGCAACGATTAAGTTTGCCCACGGACTAGGATACGAAAACTTTATGGGACAGAAAACAACCTCTACGTTGAATAATCCTTTTATGTCCGCAAAAGAGACAATTGATTTTTATGAGAACATATGGAATCACAGATTTTTAACGTTGCTAAAAGATGAATTTTAGAATAAATGACTAATGACTTGATCATCCTAAGATTTATCAGCCGTAATCAAATATTTCATTATCACCATAAAGAAGCGAATGACATTCAGCTTCTTTTCTTTTAACCTGTTTTATATTCTATATATATCATTATAATTCCTTTGTCATATTATTTTAAAAATTTCGTATATTCATTTGAAAGAATAAGAAAATCATGATAAAATTGTGTTACAAATATATCTATATCTTTCAATTTTTAAAACGCATCGAAATTTTCACCCAAAAATGTCATTTTACAAAAACATGCTAATTTACCTATTTTATTTACATCCGGGTCTCTTTTCTTACAATTTCTTTACTTTAGGACTTTTTTTCTGCAACAACTATTTTCTTTTCTTTAAATTTTTGGTATGTATAGTATGGTATAATAGCTCACACGGAGGTGGAAAAGAACATGTTAGAAACCTTTCAAAAAGAATTAGAACTATATGAAAGTAATGCAGAATTATTAAAAGTGCTAGCTCATCCTGTTCGTTTATGTATCGTAAAAGGATTAATCGAGCGCGGTCCAAGCAACGTTTCTACAATGTATACTGGCTTAAACATGCCACAATCTACAATTTCACAGCATTTAGCAAAATTAAAAAGCGCTAAAATCGTTTCTAGTGAAAGAAAAGGATTGGAAATTTATTACAAAGTAGAGAATGAAACAATCATTCAACTCGTTCGCGTATTATTAGGTTAGGGACTAATAATCGCAGAAAAAGAACGTATTCTATATTTTTTATCTCATATCTTTAATATAAATATATATCATGAGAGGAAATATATAATACTACATAAGTCGTATTAAAAAACAAGACACAGTATATACTGTGTCTTGTTTTTTATATTGTTACATACCGATCCAAATGTAAATGTTGCATATCTTTTGTATGTATAACAACATCAAACGAACTCCCTACTCCTCCATTTAAAATCATAGAACGAACTGCTCGATTTTGTTTTTGCGTTTCAGAAAAAGGATTCGTATCTTGATGGCTCGTAAGCTGTTCTAATATCCCTGCAGCTAACAAGAACTCAGATTGTTTCTTATGCCATACTGCACTCATTCCTTGCATACTAAACATCTCCTTTAGCTCGTCCCAATGAACATGAGTAGTAAGATCCATTTCACCTGGATGCGCTAGTGGGTTACGCATTAGCTTATGCTGATAATATCCTCGCAAACTTCCTTCGCGGTGTGCTGGATGCATCCATTCTTCTTTTGTGTATCCGTAATCAACTGTAATACATATACCTTTTTGAAACCATTTCGAAATTTCTTTTATATACTCCTCCATAACTATTGGTACTTCAAAACGTTGCCCTTCAGCAATATGAATATTATATTTCAATAAATAGCGACCAATTCTTTTATTTAACGGCCTACATACTTCTGAAAGGTTTCCTTCCTCTGTATATGTAATACGTACTTCATACAATATACCATTTCTTTTCTCAATTACTTCAACAGGAAATGCATCAAACAACTCATTCGAAAAAAGAATTCCCTCGAAAGAATCTCCCATTTCACTATAGGAGGTATAGTACGATACATTAGAAAATGAGCCAAGTTGCTCCTGCTGTAATTTCCTATGAAAAGGGCTCACTTCAATCATTGAATAGTTTAAATTAATAAAGGTGTTTGGAGATAATTGCTTCCATTCTTGTAAAACATCATAGGCAAACTTCCCTGTTCCCCCACCAACCTCACAAATATTCGAAGCAACTTCACCATTTTCAACAAGACGAATAAAAAGTTTAGCAAAAGTTTTTGCAAAAACAGAGGATACATTGCTACTTGTAAAAAAATCCCCTTGTCTTCCAATCTTTTCACGTTCTTTCATATAGTATCCATGACCCTCCGTATACAATACAAGGTTCATATACGTACTATATGAAATTGAATAATCCTTTTCTTTCCCCATCCATTCTCTTAAAATGAGCTCCATTGCCATAATGACTCCTTATTGTAAAAACGGATTATTTTCTTTTTCAAAGCCAATGCTTGTTTCTGGACCATGTCCACATAACACCGCTGTTTCATCTGGTAATACAAATAATTTCTCTTCAATACTTCCAATTAATTCAGCAAAACTTCCACCAGGCAAATCTGTTCTTCCAATGCTCATTTGGAACAATACATCTCCTGAGAATACAGCATTCGCTTCTTTACTATAATAAGAAATACTTCCTGGAGAATGTCCTGGTGTCTCAAAAATTTCAAAATTAAATAATCCAATTGTTAATGTACCTTCTGCATCAATAATATGATCCGCTGGTTTTGCTGTAATACTGCGGTTCATCATAAAAATTTGAGAGCCGTTTACAGTTGCATCTCCTAACCAATCTGCTTCTTCTTTATGTACGTACACAGGAATATGAAAAGCGTCTCTTACGGCATCAACAGCACCGATATGATCAAAGTGAGCATGTGTTAATAAAACAGCCAATGGTTTTAATTGTTCTTCTTGTAAATATGTAACGAGCTTTTCACCTTCATGACCAGGGTCAAAGATAATGCACTCTTTTTGATCGTTCATTAAAATATAAGCATTTGTTTGTAATGGGCCTAACGGCATTTGTATCCATTTCATATGAAAATCTCCTCCAGTTATTAAACTTACTTTTAATGATACAACATTTCTTTCTCTGAGGAAAAGAAAGGATGCTATCTCGACAATCATTTTTAAAACATGTACAATATAAAAGAGTAAATATTCCAAAAACTCATAATAAGAAATGGGTAGACAGAGGAGGATATTGTATGGGCCTTGTTATTATTTTTACACTTGTCACTCTGTTAGCTGTATTTGCTACGCTTAGAACACTTCGTGAAAAAAACTTTTTCGCGAGCGGCTTTGCAATTGCAACTGTACTCGTTTTCGGATGGTTTACGATCATGACTGTTCTATATAACGGGTATCCACCAGCAGCTTAATTCGTTTACACTTTATTCTTCATCGAGATTTTACACAAAAAGAGGAAGGGTTCCCCCTTCCTCTTTTCATATTTCACAACTTATATCATCTTCGCTTCGTATTTGTGCTTTTTTACAAGCCAAGCTCCTCCGATAACACCTGCATCATTACCAAGTGTTGCAATAGCTAACTTCGTGCTCTTTACAGCACGTGAGAAAGCGTATTGCTCGAAATAGCGTTGAATTGGCTCTAATAGCGCATCTCCAGCTTTAGACACGCCTCCACCAATAACAATTTTCTCTGGGTTCAATGTACTAGAAAGGTTCGCTACAGCTAATCCTAAATAAGAAGCTACTTTTTCTACTACTTCACCTGCTAATTCATCACCTTGTCCAAGTGCTTCAAAGACATCTTTTGATGTAATACGTCCTTCTTCAGCTAACATAGAGCGCAACATGCTCTCTTTATTAGTCTCTTGTATTTTTTGCATAGCAACACGTACAATACCTGTCGCAGATGCTACTGTTTCTAAGCAACCAGACTTCCCGCAATTACATGGGAAAGCATTTTCTGTAACGACTGTAATATGTCCAATCTCACCAGCAGCACCACTCACGCCGTGTACAATCTCACCATTGGCGATTACACCACCACCAACGCCCGTACCAAGTGTCATACAGATTAAATCTTTTGCACCTTCACCAGCACCTTTCCACATTTCACCAAGCGCTGCTAAGTTTGCATCATTATCAATAACAACAGGTAATCCTGTTTCTACTTCTAATAAATCTTTTAGCGGATAGTTTTTCCATCCTAAATTAACCGCTTCATAAATCATTCCAGACGCCACATGTACAGGACCAGGAGCTCCCATACCAATACCAATTAATTTGCTCTTCAATTCGCCTAATTCTTCTAGCTTTTTATCAATTGCTTTCGCAACATCAAGTGTAATATGTTTTCCTTGCTCACCTGTATTCGTAGGGATTTCCCACTTATGTAAAATTTCACCGTATACATTAATAAATGCTAATTTAATCGTTGTACCACCAAGGTCAACACCAACTAACCATTTCTCTTCCATGTTGCTTACCTACCTTTATCTAATTCTTATTTAGCTCTTTTTGAATTTCTTGCTTCAATAAAAATAAAGCTGTTTGATAGTCTTGTGGATCGATTAGCTGTGATTGATTTAATTCACGCAATTCATCTTGCATTAATTGTAAATCTGCAATTCGATCTCCCGTATAAATAATCGTACCAAATTTCTTTAGCAATTGCTGAATATCATAAATAGATACCATTTCATCACCCTCTATGCTCACTTACTATAAAAAATTATAATAAGAAAACGTTCACATATTTTATTATAATCAAGAAGAAAAAGTCTCGTCAATTTTTATTTGTCTATACAAGCTTATTTATAAGCAGTGTTCCTTTTTCTGTAATAATTTTTTCTATGTTTTTATCAAATGGCTCTACTGGAATGTGTTTTACCATTTGAAAATCATACGCTAATGACAGCGTTTTCCCTTTATAATGCACGAGATAACGATCATAATAGCCACCGCCGTACCCAATTCGCTCTCCTCGTTCTGTATAAGCTACGCCTGGGACAATTTGAAGATCAATTTCATCCATATTCACTTCTTCCGTAAGCCCGGGAATCGGTTCTCGTAAATTCATATACACCGTTTCTAATTGATCAAAATTATTAATTTGCCGGAAGGACATCGTTCTAGTTCCTTTATTACACTTAGGAACTACAACTTTCTTTCCTTCTTCCCAAGCTTTTTCGATAATAGGATATGTATTCACTTCATTTTCCATTGAAAGAGTAATTCCAATTGTTTTAGCTTCAACCCACTCTTTTTGCGCATACAACGAAAATGCAATCTGTTCTGATAAAGTTGTATACTGTTCTTCTGATAAAGAATTCATGTGTTCTATTATTTGTTTACGTAAACGTACTTTCTCTGCTTTCACACATTCTCCCCCTTACAGTGACACTTTACTCTATGCTGATAGTGTATCACTTTTAACATAGGAATCGAATAAAAAAAGAAACAGTAGGAAAATATTCCTACTGCTTACTTTGTTTCACGGTGTAACGTAGACTTCTTGTCACGCTTGCAATACTTTTTAAGCTCGATACGCTCAGCGTTGTTACGTTTATTTTTCTTTGAGATATAGTTACGATCTCCGCATTCTGTACATGCTAGAGTAATATTCACACGCATTCTTATTTCCCTCCAGTACTAATAACTTAAATCAGACTATACTATAATACCACTTTTAAAATAAAAATTCTACACCTTTTGATATTGTCTAATTTTTTCTATAAGATTTTTCATATTTTCCCTTGCTATTACTGGGTTTCTAGCATGTGAATACACCAAAAATTTTGGTTGTTTTGTGTCAGAAACGATATAAGACCACTCTTTTTCAGTATATTTGAACTGTACTCCTTCAAATATACCTTCTCCCTTCCTTTCTATATCATCCAATAATTTCCTCATAATTTCCCCTTTTTCATTCCATGAACATACCACTTCATCATAAAGTAAATAGAGCGGAGGTGATTGCTCTACTATGCTGAGAAACGTTTTTCCTTGCAATGCTATTAGCTCGAATAATTTTCCAATCCGATATAAAATATCTCGCTTCCACCTTACTTGAAACGACTTTCTTTCATCCTGCGTATAAAATAGAAGATAACATTCTCCTAACTTCAAAGACATTGGGTAAATATTTCCTGTCGATTCGAGTAAGAAATCTGGAATATCTACCTCTTCCAAATCTGTACCTTGGTAAATATTACTATGTTTATCGTATAACTCGAAATGATTTCCTTGCTCAGAAAACATAAGAGCCATATTCGCTTTACTTGATTTCATCAAAGCTTTCACATGATCTTTTTGTTCGCTTGCATAAATCCATGTAACTGTACAACCAAGTCTTTGCAGAAAGAGCATGAGTAAATGTTGCAACGTATCATTTCTCTTATTAATAAGAAGATGAAACTTCTGCATCTGTATTTTCTCGATATCAATATGCTCCAATATAACTTCTATATACTCATTCATAGAAACATGAACGAGCTTATTTCGCCCCATCTCTTTCTCATGCACGTAATAAAACAATTCGGACATATATACTTGTTCTATCTCTTTTTGCTGCTTATACGTTAACGGCATGCCAGCTTGACCATACAACTTTATAACAATCTCATTCTCATTCTCCACTTGAATGAAAACCCCACCTGCACATTGCAAATGATGAACACTATATTGAAAAAGTGACTCGTTCATTTCTTTACATTCCATCGTATGAATCCCTATACCATGAATAGCATGTAAAAATAAATTTTTATAAGAGGTTGTTTCTATATTTTCTTGACTTCCAATTAATATACTTTCTCCTTTTTTAAAAAGAGAACCATACGCCATCGCAATCTTCACGATAAACTGGGGAGTAATTTCAACATTCCCTCTTCCTACAATGCGGCTTTTTTGTAACCACCCTGCACTCATTTCACTCTCTTGAATACCAGCCGCTCCTACTATCGAATGACTATCAATCGCCTTATAAGGCCATAGTTTTCCTTTTTGCTTAATTACCGTACTTCTTCCGATGTGACAGTGATCCGCTACAACACTTTTTTGAAACAGTGTAACATCATCTTCAACTATTGTACGCTCTCCTATTGTCGTTTCTAATAGTTCACAATACTTCCCAATGTGGGTATTTGCAAAAACAATACTTTTTTGAAGATGAGAATAATTTGAAACGATACTATTTTTCCCAATAATAGAATATGGCTCAATTACAGCTCCTGTACCAATCTTTGCTCCTTCTCCAATAAAAGAGGGGCCATGAATTTTCGTCCCTTTACCAATCGTCACCCCTTCTCCCATCCATACCATCGGTAATACTTCTGTATAAGGAATAGGTACTTGTAACTTTTTCGTTAACAAATCAAATTGTGCTTGTCGATATTGATTAAATGTGCCGATATCTAACCAATAACCTTCTGACAAATATGCGAATAACACATTTTTGTTTGCCAATAACGGAAACACATCATGACTGAAATCAAAAAATTGCCTAGGCGGTATGTAAGAAAAGATTTCTGGCTCCATAATATATATGCCTGTATTCACAACATTAGATACTACCTCATTCCAGCCCGGCTTTTCTATATATCGTGTAACCTCCTGGTCTTTATTCATTACAACCAATCCAAATGAGAGTGGATTTTCTACTTCTTTCACAAACATTGTTACCATTCTTTTCTTTTGTTCATGAAACCTAATTCCTTCTGATAATTGAAAGTCAGTTAATGCATCCCCGCTTATCACAACAAATGTTTCATCTAAAAATTGTTCTGCTTGTTTAATACTCCCTGCTGTGCCAAGCGGAGGAGAGTCTTCAAAATAATACAAGTTAACTCCCCATTTACTACCGTCACCAAAATATTGCTTAATGGTCGTACTCATATATTGAACAGTAATTGCAATTTCACGAATACCATGCTGGCGTAATAACTCAATATTATATTCTAAAACTGGTTTTTCTAATAATGGTAACATCGGCTTTGGAGTATTACATGTTAATGGTCTAAGGCGCCTTCCTTTTCCTCCAGCTAAAATAACCCCCTTCATATACTTCAGCCTCCACTTATATAATGTTCAGTAACTCCATATACCATATGTATATTCCCTATCCCACATGAACTAGCAGCATAAACTTGATTAGTTAAACACATCCTCATTTAGAAGACTATATAATTAAATTTCTAACCTATAAAAACGTACATTTCAAACAACAAGAAAGCGCTTACTATAAATTGGTAAATAATACTTATTAACGACAAACATATATACTAATTTTTCCATTACATTATGATACATCTTATCATCATAAACTAAAGGAAACAACGAGCTTTTTTTGTCATGTTTTGACTAAAAAAAGCAGGTGATTTCTCATCACCTGCTTTTTTTCCTACTCATTCAATAAATAATGCTTTCCTTTTACTAAATAAAAGACATTTTCAGCAATATTTGTAATATGATCTGCTACACGCTCAATATATCTCGCGACAAATGATAATTGTGTAATTTGCGTAATTGCTTCTGGTTGTTCCGGAACTGAAGATATAAACTCACGAATTGCTTTTCCATATATTTCATCAACGGAATCATCCATTTCAGCAATTTGTTTCGCAAAAGTTAAATTTTCTTGTTCATATGCTTCTAACGCTAAATGCAACATCTCATTTGCAACCGCAAACATTTCATCTAGGTTGTGCAAACTAACAGCCACTTCTTTTTCCCCAAGACGAATTGTAGCCTTTGCAATATTAACAGCATGATCTGCAATGCGCTCTAAATCTGTCGCTGTTTTAATTGAAATAAAAATCCTTCTTAAGTCACTTGCTACAGGTTGCTGCTTCGTAATGAGCATAAGCGCAAGATCGTTTATTTCCTCTTCTAAATTATCCATGCGGTAATCACCATCAATGACCTCTAACGCTTTCTCTACATCCCTTGTATGCAGACCTTCCATAGCAATCAATAAAGCCGCATTTGCTAATTCTCCAAGCTCAATCACCTTTTGCTGTAACGCTTTTAAATCACCTTGAAACTGTTCTCTTACCATTTTTCTTCCCCCTCAATATTATGTGCCATTATATAAAAGTGAAACTTTAATCACCCCTCATCAATCGGGATTTGATAGGCAGCAAGATCCCCTCCCTAACTTCTTTGCTTTCGCTAAATTTTAAGGTGGGGGTCTTACTGCCCGCAAATAGCGGGGTAAATCTCCTACATAGCCGCTTACGCTTGTAATAAAACTTAAGATAAGGAGAAGTATTACTTCTTTATTAACAGTAAGATAAAATAAGAAATGCCCTCTGTTAAGAGGGCATTTGCTCTTAGCTTTGAAACGATATCAACCAAAGCGACCTGTAATATAATCTTCTGTACGCTTATCTGAAGGAGTCGTAAATAATTTGTTTGTATCTGTATACTCCACAACTTCCCCGCTTAAGAAGAAAGCTGTTTTGTCTGAAATACGCGCTGCTTGTTGCATATTATGCGTTACGATAACAATACTAAAATCTTTCTTTAGCTCTTGAATTAATTCTTCTACTTTTAATGTTGAAATTGGGTCTAATGCCGATGTTGGCTCATCCATTAAAATAACGTCTGGCTCAATAGCTAAGCAGCGTGCGATGCATAGACGCTGTTGCTGTCCACCAGATAAACCGTATGCATTATCGTGCAAACGATCTTTTAACTCATCCCAAATCGCTGCTCCACGTAAACTTTTTTCAACAATTTCATCTAATGTCTTTTTGTCACGAATACCATGGATTTTTGGACCGTATGTTACATTCTCATAAATAGATTTTGGAAATGGATTTGGCTTTTGGAACACCATTCCTACATGCGTTCTTAATTCTTCAACTGGATATGATTTATCAAATATATTGCGTTCTCTATACTCAATTACACCTGTAGTTCGAACGATCGGTACTAACTCTACCATGCGATTTAATGTTTTTAAGTACGTTGATTTACCACAGCCACTTGGACCGATAATGGCTGTAACTTCATTCTCATGAATACTTAAATTAATATCTTTTAAAGCATGGTCTTCCCCGTACCATAAATTTAAGTTTTTCGTATCAAATACTACCTTCTTTGGCGCAGTCTCGATTTTCTCTTCGTTTTTCACCTGTACATTTACTACTGTTGCTACCATTTGAATTCCCCTTTCATCCACTTCCAACTTATTTTCGATTTCGTAACCATAAAACAAATATATTGATAAATAGCAACAAACCTAACAAAACAATCATCCCAGCTGCTGCTACATACTGAAATTCTTCTTGTGGCCTACTCATCCAATTAAAAATTTGAATTGGTAGAACTGTAAATCTATCAAACATACTAAATGGAACATAATTTGCAAACGCAAGTGCCCCAATAACTAATAGTGGTGCAGCCTCTCCAATTGCTCTTGATATCGCTAACGTACAGCCCGTTATAATCCCTGGGAAAGCATATGGCAATACAATTTGATACATCGTTTGCCACTTCGTAGCACCTAATCCGTAAGAACCCTCTAATAAAACACTTGGTACTGATCGAATTGCTTCTTGACTCGCCACAACAACTGTTGGTAAAACGAGTAGACTCATCGTCAATGCTGCTGCAACTATACTCTCTCCTAAATGAAGAGCATATACAAAAATAGTTAAACCAAGCAATCCAAATACAACGGATGGTACTCCTGCTAACGTTTGATTATTAATCTCTATTATTTTTTTAAATATAGATTCCTTCGCATATTGCTCTAAATAAAGTGCTGTTCCAACTCCAAATATAAAAGAAACAGGTATAACAATACTCATAAATAATATTGTCCCTGACAAAGCTGCAGCAATACCAGCTTCTTTCGGATTACGTGAAGCGAAATTTGTAAAGAAATCTATTGAAAGATACCTTATACCTTTTTCAACAATTTGAAACAGTAACAAAAACAAAATTACGATTGAAAATAAAATTGCTATATAAAATAACAATTTGTAAATTCGATCTTTTAAAAAGCGTGATGCCATATTTTTTTGTATTTTTTTATGATTCAACATTCGCATATTATGTCATCCTCCTAAAACGGCGCATAATTGACTGCGAAATGATGTTCATAATAAAGGTAAACAAAAATAACGTTGCGCCTACAGCATACATGCTGTAATACGTAATCGTTCCATGCGGAGCATCACCTAAACTTACTTGCACAATATAGGCTGTTAACGTTTGAATAGAATGTGTCGGATCAAGCGATACATTTGGTGTGGATCCTGCTGCAATTACAACGATCATCGTTTCACCAATTGCACGAGAAGCTGCTAATATAATTGCTGCCATAATCCCTGTAAAAGCGGACGGAAACACCACTTGTTTTACCATTTCAAACCGCGTCGCTCCGAGTGCTAATGAAGCTTCTTTCGTCCCTTTCGCCACAGCTCTCATCGCGTCTTCAGATAGAGATGCAATTGTAGGCATCATCATAAATCCGATAACGATTCCTGGACTAATCGCATTAAAAAACTGTAAATCTGGTATAATCCTTTGTAAAAGCGGTGTAACAACTGTTAATGCAAAAAAACCATATACAATTGTCGGGATACCTGCTAATAGCTCTAACATCGGCTTTAATATTTTCCGTGCACTATTTGAAGCATATTCGCTTAAAAATACGGCACACGCTAAACCGATAGGAATTGCTACAAACATAGCAATTGCTGTTACAAGGAACGTTCCACATATAAGTGGTAATATACCGAATTTAGGATCTTCAAAAAATGGTAACCATTCTTTCTCCGTTAAAAAGGAGTATAATGATATTTTTTGAAAAAACATGATTGTTTCATTAGAGAGCGTAAAAACAATTCCAAGTGTCGTCACAATAGAAACACTAGCAATTATTTTTAGTAATAAAGGCACTATTCGATTGATTCGCTGCGTTTTTTTTCTTTGTTTTGTATTTCTTTCAATCAAATGTTGTACAGAAAATGTAATTTGACTTTTGTCATTATGAGCCAAAGATGAAAACCCCTTTCCACCCTGACATTACCTTTTTATTTCTGTTAACATACGCAGCTGTTCATTGTATTTTTCTTTTCTTAATTTTACATATCCGACCTCTTCAGCGAGGTTACCGACATGCTGAATCATAAACTCAACATAGTTTGCTACATTCATTTTATTTCGGATAGATGCATTATTCACATAAGTAAGTAGCGGCCTAGATAACGGCTTATACTTACCTGATTGAATGGTCTCTTTCGTCGGAAATACACCATTTACTTTTATTGCTTTCACCTTATCTCGATTAGCCATATAATAAGCATATCCTACAAAAGCAATGGCATGTTTATCATTCATTACCCCTTGTATAATAACTTGATCATCTTCAGACAAAGAGACTTTTTTTACAATGCGATGATTTTGTAAGATGACATTTTGAAAATAATCATACGTACCAGAGTCTACGCCTGGTGCATAAAACTTCACTTGTTCACGTGGCCATGTTGAATGAATTTGTGACCATCGCTTCTCTCTTCCATCTTCACTCCAAAGTAGTCGTAACTCGTCTACTGACATATCGTCTACCCATGTATTATGGCGATTCACAACAATCGTAAGACCGTCGTTAGCAACCTCAAAAGGTGTGAACTGAATAGAGTTTTTCTTCATTTCATTTTTCTCGACTTGTTTCATTACTCTCGAAGCATTATTTATATCTACTTCTCCTTTACTGAAACGATTAAATCCTCCCCCAGTTCCAGAAATACTGATGGAAATTTTCACGTCTGGATGCACCTTTGTATATTCCTCCGCTACTGCTTCTATAATAGGAAAAACCGTTGAGGATCCATCAACTCTCACTTCTCCAGTATCATTTAAAGCAAATGCAGTAGACATTTCACAACAGAGGAACCATATTGATAATACGAAAACTTTAATCGGTGTACGCATCCATTTCACGTGTTCTTCCTCCTAGAAGTAACCGGAAATAACAGGATTACAGATATAAGAATACTGCTAAACTATTAATTCGGTTTTAATTGTTTGTAAAAGTTTTGTAAAGTTCCACAAAAATCAACATACGGTACAATTTTAATTCAGTAGTAGCTATTCATTTCCTCTGATGATTTCCCTATAAAATATTTATCCCCTATCCCACCATATACAAGTATCATTTATACGGCCGCGTTTTTTTCAATGTTGTATACTTGTCCACATTTATTACACGATATGCATAAACCATAAAAAAAAGCACACTATCTTTTCAGATAGTGTGCTTTTTTACAACTTTTTTATTCATCATCTTGCTCTTTATTTTTATTGTCTTTATCATCTTTTGGAGCTTCACCATTTACTTCTTTGTTTTTCAAATCAAAGTAAGCGTCCATAATTTCACGACCAATATATCCATTAATACCAGTCTTATCATCATGTACCCACGGAACGACAACAGAGAATGCTACTTCTGGATCTTCAAGTGGCGCATAACCTACTAATGTTAAGTTATATGTTTCCACACGTTCACCGTTTGCCTTTCTACCAATCTCTTTATCTCCGCCATACACAGTTTGCGCGGTACCTGTCTTCCCTGCCGCTTTATATTTTGCACCTGTAAAGTATTTTGTAGCTGTACCACCTGAATCATTATACACTTGTCTAAATCCTTCTTGAACACGTTTAATTTGCGATTCTGGCATATCAACACGATTTAATACTTTCGGTTCCATAGATTGAACAACTTTCCCAACTTCATCCGGTTTCACTGCCGGTTGACGAATTTCTTTTACAACTTGTGGTTGCATACGATATCCGCCATTGGCAATCGTCGAAATATATTGCGCTAATTGAAGCGGTGTATACGTATCATACTGTCCAATTGATAAATCTAGTAAGAAACCTGGTTGACTACTTCTACCCATCTGACCAGCAGATTCATTCGGTAAATCAATTCCTGTTTTTACACCAAGTCCAAACTGTCCAAAATAATAACGCATCGTATCAAATGCTTTTTGAGGTATATCTAACGTACCACCTCTCACATACTGAACACCGGCGATATTCATCGCTGTTTTAAACATATAAACGTTAGAAGACATTTTTAAAGCTGTCAGGTCATTAATGTATCCCATCGTTTTCCAAGACGACTTCGTAGGTGTACCTTTTAATTTAATTGGTTCATCCAATTGTACTGCCCCTGGTTGAATCGCACCAGTTTGATATCCAGTAAGTACTGTTGCACCTTTTACAGTTGATCCCATCGGATAAGAACTTGTCATGGTACCTAATGCAAAGTCATTTACTTTCGTTTGGCCATCTTCGTTAACTAATTGTTTCCCCGCCATAGATAAAACTTCACCATTTTTTGGGTTCATCATTACAACGAATGCGCGATCTAAAAGAGGTTCGCTTCCTTTAAACCTCATTAAATTCTTCGCAAGAATATCTTCCACGCGCTTTTGTAATTCCATATCAATTGTTAAGTTCAAGTCATTACCGCTTTGTCCTTTTGATACATTAATCGTTTCTAAAATATTACCGTTTTTATCTGTAACATTTCTAACTTCTGCTTTCGTACCGTGCAGACTATCTTCATACTGTTGTTCAAGATAACTTTTCCCTACTCGGTCATTTCGGTTATAATCACGAACAAGATAGTAATCTAGTCTTTCTCTCGGTAAACCTTCGTCAGAAGTTGTTACACCACCAAGTACACTTCGGAACAAATCACCATCATATGCATATTTTCGTTCCCAATCAACACTTGTATCTACTCCCGGTAATTGCGCTAAATTTTCACTAATAATCGCATATTCTTCATCTGTTGCATTTTTCTTAAGAACTTGAGGTGTCATTGCATATCCGCCATCCATCTTACTCTTAATCGCTAGTATTTCTAGATCTTTTGCGGATAATTGATTAATCTCTTCTTCTGTTACACGACTTCGCTGGCGCTCGTCTAATTCTTTATCATCAATTTTTTTATCTTTAAACTCTTGACGATCTTTATTCGTAATTTTTTCTTTAGCTTCCTCTTTATGCATAGCAAGCCAATAATCTTTTTTATCGCGATCCGTTAATTTATCTGTCGGTACTTCAATCAAATCTGCTAGCTTTTTCGCTGTTTCTAAGCGATCTTCTGCAGTTGATCCTTTCATTTTTGTAAATGTAATAGTACGAATGGCTGCATTATCTACTACAGGTCGCCCATAACGGTCAAATATTTTCCCACGCGGTACAGGATTACTTATCGTTGAGTTTTCTTTCTTCTCCACTTCATTCTTATATTCTTCACCGCGAACAATTTGTACATATCCGAGCCTTACAATAACCGCGGAGAACATTAAAAACACGCAGAAAAACAGCACGTTTAACCGAAAAGGAACGTGGGTCTTTTTCTTATTTTGCTTCTGCTTCTTGCTCATACAAACCCCCTCTACCAACAGCTATGTAATGTGAAAGGGACACCTTCATACAGGTGTCCTCACTGCTGTCTTACATCTTTTTCTATTCTAACATAAAACAAACGAGAAGTTAACCTTCTGGTTCAGTTTGATTTTGCGCGTTCCCTTGCGTTACAACACTTGCTTTACTCGCATTTCCCTCATCATATTTGACATTTTTAACTGCAAAATAAATAAGAAAATGTCCAGCACCTAAAATACATAATAAGTAAGGTAAACTTTTTTCAGGTGGAAAGAATAGTACAGCACATAAAAAACTTAAAATGGAACAGATTCTTCCGGCGTTTAACCACAACTCCCGAACAACGACATATTCCACACGCCATTCTCTCGCATTTTTCGCTCTACCAATTACGTCATATGTCATTGATCCGTACGGAACAAGTAATATAGGATATGCAATTGCAATACATGCCGCATAAATAAGTAATTTCGTGTATGTAACATTGAAAATAACTAAAAAGACGACAGCATATAAAATAATGCCTCCAAGTAAAATTGCTTTTTTTCGCCACTCCTTCTTTAACATACGAGCAACTAAGTAATAACATACAAAGGATACAGCAGAGTTCACTAAACTGTATTTCCCTAATGCAAACTCACTATTAGTTGCTAAATAAACATATACTGAAATGACAAAAATAAACGTTCCTTCTCTCAATCCTTGGAAAAAATGAGCTCGTGTAATCTTTCCCCAATTTTTATCAATCCGTCGTTCTTTCAATACTTGCACGATTTCATAACGCCCTTCACATTCTCTTTTAGATAAAAAGAAGCTTAAGACGACAGCAATTGCAAATAGAACTAATGAAAGAAAGAATATAACAGTATAGCCACTCCATTTCTCCATACGTGAAATTGTGTATCCTGCTGCTATTGGTCCAATCATTCCAGAGAAGGATGTAAGAAGTCCAAGAAACCCATTAAAGAAATCTCTTGTTTCTGGTTCTGTAATTTCAAATGTCAATAAGTTAAAAGCCAACCAGTAAAAACCGTATCCTACTCCTAAAAGAGCCCCCATTAATAAAATATACTGAGAAGCACTTTTCCCTGCTACTAAGACAACAATAAAAAAAATTGCGAGCGTCCCTACTCCTATTCGTAATAAAATCGAGCGATCGATACGTTTCGCTAATTTTCCCCCTACAAGAAATGTGAGAGGCTGTAATACCACGCTGGCTAAATTATACAAGCCAAGATTCACATAATTTTGTGTTTGTTTCCATAAATAAATATTTACAAACGTATTTGATAAAGAAATTGCGAGCGTGTATAAACCTCCTATAAGGAGCAATAACACTAAATCCCGATTCACTTCAACGTCACCAATTATATGTTTCCATTTCATACACAACTCTCCTTTACTTCATGTTCTAGTCTTCCAAAGACAAGCCCAATTATGTAAAAGGAAAGCATAGAAAAAAGCTAGGAGCTCTCCCCTAGCTTTTTCTATATTTATTACGATTATTTTGCTTCTTGGTAACGTTTTTCAGCAGCGTTCCAATCTACAACGTTCCAGAATGCGCCGATGTAGTCTGGACGACGGTTTTGGTAGTTTAAGTAGTAAGCATGCTCCCAAACATCTAAACCGATAACTGGAGTTTTACCTTCAGTTAAAGGAGAATCTTGGTTTGGAGTGCTTGTTACTTCTAACTCACCATTGTTTACTACTAACCAAGCCCAACCAGAACCGAAGCGAGTTGCGCCAGCTTTTGCGAATTCTTCTTTGAATGCATCGAAGCTACCGAATTTTGCTTCAATTGCAGTTGCAAGTTCACCTACAGGTTGTCCTCCGCCGTTTGGAGATAGGATTGTCCAGAAGAATGTATGGTTAGCATGTCCGCCACCATTGTTACGTACTGCTGTACGGATTGCTTCTGGTACTTCGTTTAAGTTTGCAACTAATTCTTCTACGCTTTTGTCAGCTAATTCTGCATGACCTTCTAAAGCAGCGTTTAAGTTTGTAATGTACGTGTTGTGATGTTTTGTATGATGGATGTTCATTGTTTCTTTGTCAAAGTGAGGCTCTAAAGCATCATACGCATAAGGTAAATTTGGTAATTCGTGTTTTGCCATTGTTATATTCCTCCCAGTTTATGTATTGCCACTTAAGTGACATACAACTTCATTCTACCCTAATTGCCATAGGGTGCAAACAAATAAATCACATTGTCTTGCTATCATTAAAGTAGCAAAATTCCCACTTCTTTTCAATTAAAATGCTCATATATTCCGTAAAAAAAGCTTCCTTCTACAAGGAAGCTTCCTGCTAACATAATAAACATGCGAAATGGATATGGACCCTGTAGGACTCGAACCTACGACCGGACGGTTATGAGCCGTCTGCTCTAACCAGCTGAGCTAAGGGTCCACAATTATGTATGTAACAACATATCAAATAGAGGAATTCCTATCGGATATGCTCTTTAAGAAATGTAAGATAAATTTACCATATAGAAAAGAAAAGTGTCAATTGTATTTTTCTTATTTAAAAGAAGAAAGTTAATAAAAGAAATTTAGTTATCTCCACTATATGTAAATATAATATATCTTGAGATTCTCTAGATTCCTACGTTACAATGATTTTATACATACATAAAGGAAGTGAATCTATGTCCATATTTACCCAATTCGTAAAAAGCATATACTCGCCTAAAGATATGGCGCTATTCCGTTTTCAAAAAATCGGTAAAACCATTTTGTATATTATGCTACTTTGCTTAATTACTACTATTCCAAGAACTTTTTTGTACGGTAGTTTTATCCAGGATGGTGTTGGCATGGTAAATCAAGTCATCGATAAAGATTTACCTGATTTTAAAATCGAAAATGGCGAACTAAAAGCCGATATTGATCAACCTATTGAAAAAGAAGAAGGAAATACACTTTTCGTATTTGATCCAAATTCAACAGACCTAGAAAAATATCAAAATAAAACAGGTTTATTTGTTTTAAAAGATAAAGTAGTCTCTATGGGAAATGGTCAAACACAAACGTATTCTTATAACGATTTGTTAGGTGCATCCCTGGAGAAAAAAGATTTACAAGAATTTATTTCTTTATTCGATAATATTTATCCAATTTTATTATTTGTTATTGGATTCTTAGTGTACCTATTCCAATTATTCATCACTTTTGTAGGCGTGACTTTACTTGCGTTCATCGGTTCTGCTATGAGCGGTCAACGTAAACTATCCTATAAACAAGTTTGGACACTAACTGCATACAGCTACACGATCCCAACCATTTTCTTCATGATTATGGATTTATTCAAAATCGTCGTACCTGGAGCAACGTTCATTTATATCGCTGTTGTTTTAATCGTTCTATACTTAACGATTAAAGAGGTACCCAAACCGAAAGAAAAATAAAAAATGCCTAAATAGGCATTTTTTTTTTGGACAAGCATATATTCCTAGCAAAGGAGTGAAGAATATGAAGAGATTAGGTATATTCCTATTCGTGCTTGTTCTCGGTTATATATTTTATTACGATATAAAAATCGGTACTTTACCGATGTTAAGTTCATATAAAAAAACAACTGCTGCTCAAACAATTAAAAAAGAAAACACAGACAGTCAACAAAATAAAGCGAACAAAACAGAAAAAGAAACGGATGTATCTTATAAAACAATTGAAGTAAAAACTGGTGAGACAGTTCTTTCTATTACAGAACAAATTAACAAGAAAAAAATTCCTTCCATAGAAAAAGTCATTGACGACTTTAAACAATTAAACAAAAGTACATCTGCTACAAAAATACAAATTGGAAAGTCTTATAAATTCCCGTTATATCAATAAGCTATCACTTAATCCTTGTCAATTACATAAAGGCGCTGATACAATAGTAAAAGTGAAACCGAGTACTTCGGTTTCTATAGCCCTATATCACGTATACTATCATTGATATGAGGGACTAAATAAGAAACTTCTTTTATAAGGAGAGCGATCTATTCGTGAATGAAATGACTCATCGTACAAAAACACGTCCAGTTAAAGTCGGTAATTTAACAATCGGCGGTAATAATGAATTAATTATACAAAGTATGACAACAACAAAAACACATGATGTTGAAGCAACAGTTGCTGAAATCAAGCGTTTAGAAGAAGCCGGCTGTCAAGTCGTCCGCGTTGCCGTTCCAGATGAACGCGCAGCAGATGCTATTGCTGATATAAAAAAACAAATCAACATTCCACTTGTTGCTGATATTCATTTTGATTATCGCCTTGCTTTAAAAGCAATTGAAGGTGGCATCGATAAAGTACGTATCAATCCAGGTAATATTGGTCGTCGCCATAAAGTAGAAGCTGTTGTAAATGCAGCAAAAGAGCGCGGTATTCCAATCCGTATCGGTGTAAACGCTGGTTCATTAGAGCGACACATTTTAGAAAAGTACGGGTACCCAACTGCAGATGGTATGGTTGAGAGCGCGCTACATCATATTAAAATTTTAGAGGACTTAGATTTCCACGATATTATCGTATCTATGAAAGCCTCTGATGTTAACTTAGCAATCGAGGCATACGAGAAAGCTGCTCGTGCTTTTGATTATCCATTACATTTAGGTATTACAGAATCTGGAACATTGTTTGCCGGAACTGTAAAAAGTGCTGCTGGTCTTGGAGCAATCTTAAATAAAGGCATCGGAAATACACTACGTATTTCATTAAGTGCTGATCCAGTTGAAGAAGTAAAAGTTGCTCGCGAATTATTAAAATCATTCGGTCTTGCGTCTAATGCAGCAACACTTATCTCTTGTCCAACTTGTGGTCGTATTGAAATCGATTTAATTAGCATTGCTAACGAAGTGGAAGAATACATCTCTACACTTCAAGTACCAATTAAAGTTGCAGTACTTGGTTGCGCTGTAAATGGCCCTGGTGAAGCTCGTGAAGCTGATATCGGTATTGCCGGTGCACGTGGAGAGGGATTATTATTCCGTAAAGGGCAAGTCGTTCGTAAAGTACCAGAAGAAACAATGGTAGAAGAACTGAAAAAAGAAATCGACGTAATTGCTGCTGAAATGGCTGCTGAACGAGAAAAAGAAAAAGAGACACAAGAACAATAAAAAGAAGGTTGCCACAATATTTGTGAGCAACCTTCTTTTCTACGTAAAAAAGCTCGTCAGTTACATAACCGACGAGCTTTTACTTTGCACATTTTGGACAACGACCATATATTTCAAACTTATGACCCGTTACTTCATAACCAGTAAAATCTTTATTCATAAAATCCATTGGGCAGGAAGTAATCTCTTTCGTCCCCCCACAATCCAAACAAATAAAATGATGATGATGTTCCATAATAGAACAAGTAAAACGAAAATGTTTTTCGCCATTTAATTCCGTTTGTTCTAAAACACCAATCTCAGCAAAAACTGTTAAGTTACGATAAATCGTATCAAAACTAAGCCCTGGATAATCGTCTTTCATATGTTCTAAAACGTCTTTCGCAGTTAAATAACGATTATGTGCTGCAAATAATCTGAGCATCTCTTCTCTTTTTCCAGTATGTTTATATCCTTTTTCTTTCATTAGGCGTAAAGCTTCTGTTAGATTCATACCTATCCCTACTTTATGCAGTTTTTTTCTTCTTCCATAAAATCGCACCGATTAAAATAAGAACTGCTATCATAACAATTGTACCACCTGGCGCTAGATCAAGTTGATACGAAGCAAACATTCCACCAATTACTGCAATTTCACCAAATAAAATGGAAAAGAAAATTGTTTGTTTAAATCCTTTAGCAATACGAATACTTGCTGCAACTGGTAATGTCATTAATGATGATACGAGAAGAACCCCCACTACACGCATTGATACTGCAATGACAAGAGCAACTAATATAATGAAAATAAAGTGAATCCATTTCGCTCTTAAACCAGTTGATACTGCGTATTCCTCATCAAATGATAATAGAAACAGCTCTTTATATAATAAAATAATTGTCGCAACAACAACAATTGCTACAATCCCAATAATAATTAAATCTGTACTTGTTACAGCACTGACACTACCAAATAAATAACTAAATAAGTCTGTGTTAAATCCATTTGCAAGTGAAATGAAAATAACTCCAACCCCCATCCCTGCCGAAAGGATAATTGGAATTGCTAATTCTTGATAGTGCTTATATACAGTTCGTAACTTTTCGATTAGTAGCGCTCCACCAATCGAGAAAATCATCCCCATATATAAGGGGTTTAAAAATCCACCTGTAAAAATGGTTTTTTCAAGTAATAAACTTGCTGCAATACCCGATAACGTCACGTGACTTAATGCATCCGCAATAAGAGATAAACGACGAATAACAACAAACACACCAATTAGCGGTGCAACAAGTCCAATTAAAATACCTGCGTATAAAGAATTACGTAAAAAGTCATATTGTAAAAAATCTTGTATCATTATATCCTCCCGTGATGCTCATGTTCGTGTTCTAAACGATGAACATGATGTCCATATAAGACGGACATTTCTGCATCTTCTAACTCTCGGAACTTCTCTACATTTCCATGGAAATGTAGATGTTGGTTTAGGCATGCAACATGTGTTACTTTTTCAGTAACAGCTCCCATATCATGAGTAACAAGAATTAATGTGATCCCGAGCCTTTTGTTTAAATCCTCTAATATTTCGTAAAAACTTTCCACATTTTTCACATCGATTCCAACAGTAGGCTCGTCCAAAATAAGCAATTCAGGATCACTAACGAGCGCACGAGCAATAAATACACGCTGTTGCTGTCCACCAGAAAGCTCTCCAATGTTACGACCTTGAAACTCACTCATCCCTACATCAGCAATTGCTTTTTCTACCTTTTTTTTATCCTCTTTTGTAAAAAAGCGAAAAAGCCCTTTTTTCGAAACAAGTCCCATTGAGACAACTTCAGAAACAGTTGCTGGAAAACCAGAATTGAAACTATTTGCCTTTTGGGATACATAACCAACTTTGTTCCATTCCTTAAACTTCTTACTATCAACGCCAAACACGCGTATGCTTCCTTCTTTTGGCTTTAAAACGCCTAATAAACACTTAAGTAAAGTTGATTTACCTGAACCATTCGGTCCCACTAAACCTAAAAAAGCTCCCTTCGGAACTTGCAAATTAATATTTTCTAACACATTCCGATCTTCATATCGGAATGTTAAACCTTCAATTTCTAATATATTATTCATAGCATCTCACCTATTTTAATTCAGAATGATTCCGATTTATATCTATTTGAATTATAGTACAGCTTATTATAGTTGTAAACCAATCTGCCTAAAATATATCTATTTTTTCAAGAAACCTTACTATTATAACAAAAAGCAGAGAAAAATTCTCTGCTTCCGAAAAATATTCCTATAAACTTTTTAGTGAATAGCCGATTTAAACTTACCACCATTTGTCTCTTGCGTGCTCATAATCGTAACAAATGCATTTTCATCAATTTCATGCACAATTGATTTTAACTTCGTCACTTCTAGACGCGTTACCACTGCATAAATAACTTCTTTTTCTTTATCCGTGTAACCACCTTTTGCTACAAGCTTTGTCGTTCCACGGCCAAGACGATGCAAAATCGCGTTTGATACTTCCTCATATTGATCAGATACAATTAAAACCGCCTTCGTTTCATCTAGCCCTTGAATTACTGTATCGATTGTTTTAAATGCGATATAGTACGTCATAACAGAATACATCGCTTGTTCCACACCAAACACAAATGCTGCCCATGCAAAAATAAATAAGTTCACAAACATTACGAACTCACCAACAGAGAACGGTAGTTTCTTCGTTAATAAAATCCCCATAATTTCAGTTCCATCTAACGACCCACCATGACGAATTACAAGTCCTACACCAAGACCTAAAATAAGCCCACCAAACACTGTCGCTAAAATAGGTTCTGTTGTAAATGGTGGCACCGCATGTAACGTTGACTCAATGAAAGCTAACGCTACAATACCAAATGTCGAAGATAACATAAATGTTTTTCCAATTTGCTTATAACCGGAATACATAAATGGGATATTGAGAACAACGACTAAAGTAGAAAAACTTAACCACCAAATGTTAGGAGTAAGATAATCTAATATAAGAGAAATACCAATAATTCCACCATCAATAATTTTATTTGGCATTAAAAATAGTTCAATCGCCACCGCCGCGCATGCTGCTCCAAAAATAATCATAACTAAACGATAAATGAGATGAATAACACTTTCTTTTCGATGTTGCTTTTGCTCCATAAGCCCTCCCTGTACTCTTTTTCTGTAGTTTCGTCCTTATATTATAACATACGCTTCTTTTCCTCATGAAAAAAGAAACTCCATACGAATATGTACAAGCTACATGCTCATATATTTCGATAGAAGAACGCGTGAAGGAGGATAATAAGATGAACCTCATTAAACAAATTGTTAATAAAAAATTAAATCATATTTCTACAAAAGAGTTATTAAAATATAGCAAAGAATACGAAGTTCCTATTACAGCCGCACAAGCTGACCAAATCGTTTTACTTATGAAGGGTAAAAATATTAATATTTACGATAACAACGAGCGACTAGAGCTCTTAAAACAGATCGCAAAAGTAACTTCCCCTGCCACTGCCCAACAAGTAAATACATTGTTTCAGCAACTACTAAAATAAGGAGGGGATTTCCCCTCCTTATTGCGCTTTAATTTTTTCAAGAAGCCCTTCATCAAAAGTGCCGTTTTTCAGCATTTCGATTTCCAATTTATATGGGGGCTTCTTATCTTTTTTATCTTCCCCTACATACGGTGTTTCAAGAATTTTTGGTACATGCATTAACTGTGGATGATGTACAATGTGATGCAATGCTTTATACCCAATGTGACCAAATCCAATGTTTTCATGACGGTCTTTTCCTGCTCCGCGTACATTTTTACTATCATTAATATGAAGTACTTGTAAACGATCTATACCAACGATCTTATCAAATTCGTTTAATACGCCGTCAAAGTCATTTACAATATCATATCCTGCATCGTGCGTATGACACGTATCAAAGCATACGGATAGCTTTTCATTATATTTTACACCATCAATAATCTTTGCAATTTCTTCAAAGCTACGACCGCATTCTGTTCCTTTTCCTGCCATCGTCTCTAACGCAATGTTAACCGTCTGTTCTGGCGTTAACACTTCATTAAGCCCTTTAATAATTTGTTGAATACCAGCATCTGCTCCAGCACCAACGTGCGCTCCTGGGTGAAGAACAATTTGTTTCGCTACACCTAATGCCGATGTTCTTTCAATTTCCATGCGAAGAAAGTCTACGCCTAATTGGAATGTTTCTGGCTTCGTCGTATTCCCAACATTAATAATATACGGCGCATGGACGATAATTTCCTCAATTCCGTTCAGCTCCATATGTTTTCTTCCTGCTTCTATGTTCAATTCTTCAATTGGTTTTCTTCGTGTATTTTGCGGTGCACCTGTATAAATCATAAACGTTGTTGCACCGTATGAAACAGCCTCTTCACTTGCTGCTAATAACATTTTCTTACCACTCATAGAAACATGAGATCCAATCTTTAACATACAATCACCTCTTCAATATACAATAGATATAATGATAGCATAATTTGTAGAAATATGTAGTGAATTGTTTGTTCACAAAAGACGCACTACACAAATTCATATGACTATTTAGACAGACTATACTCTTCATTTAAATTAGCGGGATTAAAAAAAGATAAGGGAAACCCCTTATCTTTTTTTATTGCTATATTTTCTCTTCACTTTGTCACGTTCTGTTGCAAGTTTACGTTTATAGTTTGGTTTTACTTTTTTCGGTTTTTTAATAACTTTCGTTGCCATAACATCAAGTTCGTCATTTGGTTTTTTACGGCTCTTACGACGACGACGCTCACCTAAATCTGCCCACTCATCTCCACGTAAATCTACATGTTTAAACTCGATATGACGTTGTTTTTCTAAGCTATCTAACGCTTCTTCGTTTGCTGGATCATAAATCGTCACTGCAATACCAGAATGCCCCGCACGTGCTGTTCTTCCAACGCGGTGAACGAAGAAATCTAAATCTGATGGTAGCTCATAGTTAATAACATGGCTAATCCCTTCAATATCAATACCACGTGCTGCTAAATCAGTCGCAACAATATATTGGAATTCAAGGTCACGAATTTGTTTCATCATTTTTTTACGATCACGTGGTGATAAATCCCCATGAATTCGTCCAACTTTTAAGCCACGTTCCATTAATCCATCAGCAACTTGGTCTGCCATCTTTTTCGTATTCGTGAAAACAACTGCTAAATACGGTTTAAATTGAAGTAGCATTTTATGCACTAAATCAATTTTATTACGATGTTTAGAAGGCACTAAATAATGTTCAATGTTTCCAGCTGCAACTTGTTTTGGATTGATATGAATATGCTCTGGATTCTCCATATATTTCTTCAGAAACGGTTTTAGTTTTTGAGGAATTGTTGCAGAGAAAACTAACATTTGCAAGTTTTTAGGCATGCGTGCTGCAATTTTGTCTACATCATGAATGAATCCCATATCAAGCATTAAGTCTGCTTCATCGACAATAATCGTATTTGCTTTATGAACAAATAATGCTTGTTCTTCAACTAAGTCTTTAATACGTCCTGGTGTCCCAACTACGATATGAGGTTGTTTTTTCAATTTCTCAATTGAACGTTGTTTATCAGTTCCACCAATTAAACAACGTGCTGTAATCATTTGGTCTTCCGCACAAAACTTTGTTAATTTCACGATTTCTTCGTAAATTTGTTGTGCTAACTCACGAGTAGGCGCTGTAATAACAAGTTGTACTTCTTCACGACTTGCATTAATTCTGTTTAATGTAGGAAGTAAGTATGCATGTGTTTTCCCAGAACCTGTTTGGGATTGTCCAATTACACTTACACCTTTTTTCACGACTGGGAAAATTTTCTGCTGAATTCCTGTCGGCTCTGTAAAGCGTAGTTCACGAACTGCATCTATTAAAAATGGTTTAAAATCATACTGTGTAAAAGTTTGTTGTGTCATAAGTTACACCTTCTTTCTAAAATTTCTACTGCGCGCACAAATCAGTCAAGTCTACATTATATCGAAATCTACAAGTAAAATCCATCTTTAGTTTAGGTTTTCACTTCAAAAACTAACCTTCTTCCCTTTTATTGCATATTGTATGTGTATATACCTAACTGAAGAAAGGAGGATTTCTCACATGTTTCCGAAATCCCCTACAAGGCAAATGTATCCGAATCCAGGGCAGCAACCTTATACACCATATCCAATTCCACAACTACCACCAATGGCACAAAAAAAGAAAGGTTTTCTTGCTAAGCTTTTTAAAAAACACGATCCAACCGAGCCTTTTATGCAAATGGTTCCACCTTACCGACAAATGGAAGGGCAACCGATGATGCATCAGCAACCACCACCGCCCCAATATCAACAGCAATATCCGCAGCAATACCAACAACAATATCCGCAGCAACATCCACAATATCAACCATACATGCAGCAATATCCTGAGCAAATGATACCGCCTCAAATGTATGAATCAACTGAAACGCGCGGGGGCACAACTACAGCTACGGCAACAGCAAGCAGTGGCATCGGCAGTTTTTTTTCGAACTTAATTTCAAATCCAACTAATATGATAAATAACATCGAAAAAGTATCCCAAGTCGTTCAATCTGTAGGTCCTGTCGTCGAACAGTACGGTCCTATTATGCGTAGTCTACCAAGCATTGTTAAAATCCTCACCTCTGGAAAAAGCACGGAAGAAAATCAAACGGAAAATGTAACAGAGCCAGTTGAAGTAGAAAGTCCGCCTCCTGCACCTCAAAAAAAGAAACGAAAACGAAAGAAAATAGTGATTGAACCTGTAATAGAAAAAGAGTTACCGAAAGAACCAGTTCAACAAACAGCAACAAAACCAAAACTATATGTGTAACAATCCTTTGTTTTCTATCCACTCCTCCTTTATAATGTAAAAGACTATGCACAAAAGTATCCCTTGTTTAGAAGGAGAGGATTACTCATATGAAAATTGTTAAAATTTCCCCTCGTGGTTATTGCTACGGTGTTGTCGATGCAATGGTAATTGCACGTAACGCCGCATTAGATAAATCATTGCCGAGACCCATTTATATTTTAGGTATGATTGTTCACAATAAACATGTTACAGACGCTTTTGAAGAAGATGGAATCATCACATTAGACGGTCCAAGTCGCTTAGAAATTTTAGATAAAATTGATTCTGGTACTGTTATTTTCACTGCACACGGTGTTTCTCCAGAAGTTAAACAACGCGCAAAAGAAAAAGGTTTAACAACAATCGATGCTACTTGCCCAGATGTTACCAAGACGCATGACCTTATCGAAGCTAAGAAAGCGGAAGGGTATCATGTCATTTATATCGGTAAAAAAAATCATCCAGAGCCAGAAGGCGCAGTTGGTATTGCACCTGACATCGTTCACCTTATCGAAAGAGCCGATGATTTAAAAACATTAGAAATCCCAACAGATAAAATTTTAGTAACAAATCAAACAACGATGAGTCAATGGGATGTTCAACATTTAATGGAGGACATTCAAAAAAAATTCCCAACAGCAGAATTCCATAAAGAAATTTGTTTAGCAACTCAAGTTCGCCAAGAAGCTGTCGCTAAACAAGCTGATGTTGCAGACTTAACAATTGTTGTTGGTGATCCGAAAAGTAACAATTCAAATCGCTTAGCACAAGTATCACAAGAAATCGCGGGTACAAAAGCATATCGAGTTGCTGATGTAAGCGAAATTCAATTAGAGTGGCTACAAGGTGTAGAAAACGTAGCTGTTACAGCAGGTGCTTCTACTCCAACGCCAATTACGAAAGAAGTTATCGCTTTCTTAGAGCAATATAACCCAATGAATCCCGCTACATGGGAAAGAGTTCGAAAAGTACCGTTACAAAAAATATTACCTCGCGTGAAAGTGAAAAAAGAACAATAATAAAAACCGTTGCTTGCATGAGCAACGGTTTTTATTTTTCTTATACAAATATAAATGGATCTGTATGTAACTGCGAAGCATGAATGTGTACATTGAGTTTCTTTGCATCCACTTTTTCTTGTAATTGCTTTTGTACACCTTGTTTCATTACTTTTTCAACATTATGTCCTGGGTCAACTATATTTAAACCGAGCATCATCGCATCATGAGCAACATGATAGTACATGTCACCAGTTACATATACATCTGCTCCTTTAAATTTCGCTTGGTTTATATATTTATTACCATCTCCACCAAGTACAGCTACTTTACGCACTTTATCGTCTAACTTACCGACAACTCTTGCGCCCTTCACGTCTAATGATTGTTTCACATGTTCTGCAAATTGACCAAGCGTCATTTCTTCTTGTAAGTATCCTATTTTTCCTAGGCCTAACGTTTCACCTTTATTATCAAGCGGATACACATCGTATGCTACTTCTTCATAAGGGTGCGCCGTTACCATTGCTTTAATCACTTTCCGCTGTAATGAAACTGGAATAATCGTTTCGATTCGCACTTCTTTTACACGTTCTAACTGTCCAGTTTCCCCGATATAAGGATTTGTCCCCTCTTGAGGTACAAATGTACCTGTACCCTCGCTACTAAACGTACAGTGGCTATAATTGCCGATATGACCAGCACCTGCGTCTCCTAATGCATTCCTTACTTCTTCTGCATGAGTGACTGGCACAAACACAACAACTTTTTTCATTTCTTCTGCATATGTCGGTGCCAAAACTTCTGTATTTTGCAATCCTAACGCCTCAGCAAGTAAATCATTTACCCCGCCCTTAGCAACATCCACATTTGTATGCGCTGCATAGATTGCAATATCATTTTTAATACACTTTTCAATAATTTTCCCATACGCCTTATCTGTATGAATCGCTTTTAACGGGTTAAAAATTAAAGGATGATGAGCAATAATGACATTTGCCCCTAATTGAATTGCTTCATCCACAACTTCTTCCGTTACATCTAACGCAATCAATACGTGCCGCACGGGTTTATTAAGCGCTCCAATCTGCAGTCCAATCTTATCTCCTTCCATCGCCAAATGCTTCGGATACATACTTTCAAATAAAGAAATAATTTCATGGCCATTTGGAATTTTACTCATGATAAAACCTCCCCTATCATTTTCATTTTCGCTTCTACTTCCCCACGCTTCGCCTTTGTTTCTTCAGAATCAGCCGCACGTTCTAACTGTTTTAAAATATTTTGGAAGTTTTTTAATTCTCCTTCCCATTTTTCAACGAAGGCTTCACTTTTTTCTGTTATTAAAAATGGTCCCATAAACAATTCAGCTTGTTTATTTTCAGAGTAAGGCGCTGCAACATTTCCTCGCTCCCCTACTAAAATTTCGTAAATTTTCCCATCTTCTTTTACGATTTTTTCATGGATAAGCTCCCAACCATTCTCAATAAACCATTCACGAATATGATGCGCTGCAATATTAGGCTGTAAAATTAAACGTGTTACACCTTCTAATTTTTCTTTACCACTTTCTAAAATGTCACGAATTAACGCTCCGCCCATTCCGGCAACCGTAATTACATCTACTTCTCCTGGTGCGATAACAGCTAATCCATTCCCTTTACGCACATCTACTTTATCTTGTAAACCACTTTCAGCTACAGTTGCTTGCGCAGAGCGAAATGGTCCATCTACAACCTCTCCTGCAACTGCTTTTGTAGCAATATTATTTATAATTGTATAACACGGTAAATACGCATGATCCGATCCAATATCAGCGACTGTAGATCCTACTGGTATTTCACGTACAACTTCTTCTAATCGTTTTGAAAGCTTTACTTCATTCATGTATTTCCATTACTCCTTCTCTTGTCAGTCTGTCTCCATGATAATGAATTTATAGTAGTTGTTGCAAGCCCATAACAACAATTCACTGCTCTATCATTCATCGTATTTTAGAAAATATAGAAAAACAAGCCCTTTGCATAAGCAAAAGGCTTGTCATACGGAACTTTATTTTTTCTTCGATAACCAATCAGCTACTTTAGCGGCTTGATCAGCTGGAACTATATTGGCAGGCATATTGCCTTTTCCTTTCGAAAGAATTTCTTTAATTTCATCCTTTGAAAGTTTCCCACCAATTTTTTGCAAGTTAGGTCCAACTGCCCCTTGTAACTGATCACCATGGCAGCTCGTACAGCTTTGCTTCACAATATCTTCTGGTTTTGATGCCGTTTGTGCTGGCTTCCCGCCATTTTTTGCATCAGCTAACTCTTTAGATTTATTTAGCCCCTGAAATGAAAATACAAACATAACGATAATACCCAATGCTGCAATAAGAGCGAACGGAATCAGCGGATTACGTTTCATATCTCTTCTCCCCCCTCTATACCCCTAAATAGTTAGATGATTCAGTCATTTCCATTGTACTTGAAAACGCTCTATCAGAAAAGAGTAAACTACCACTTGTTAAAAATATTCCATAAATTCAGTTTATTGTTTTTTATTGTCATATCGCTTATTATTTCGATAATTATTAACGTTTCTCATCATATTTTTCGCTTTTCTACATATATTTTTGTATAGAATAAACAAAATTAATCGAAAAATCGAAAAATGAGCATTTGCAAATCAAAAGACAATTCTGTAAAATAAATTACAAGAAATTGTAATCGTTGCCGATAGCTAAATTTTAACAAAAATTAACAAAATAAAAAAGTTTACTTCACAATGGTGAAGTAAACTTAAAAAATAACCTATTCTAAGAAATCCTTAAGACGCTTACTACGGCTTGGATGTCTTAATTTGCGAAGTGCTTTTGCTTCAATTTGACGGATACGCTCTCTCGTTACGCCAAATACTTTCCCAACTTCTTCAAGCGTACGAGTTCGTCCATCATCTAAACCGAAACGAAGACGTAGAACATTTTCTTCACGATCTGTTAGCGTATCTAACACATCTTCTA
The DNA here is from genome assembly GCF_057924895.1 of Bacillus sp. LH1. NCBI lineage: Bacteria > Bacillati > Bacillota > Bacilli > Caryophanales > Bacillaceae > Bacillus > Bacillus sp. LH1. The sequence continues at coordinate 4,190,120 of NZ_CM175007.1, forward strand.
ATTGTTCTTTTAGCAATTCATAGGCTGCATGGTCCGCAGGCGATGTTGCTTCTTGGTCTTCAATAAAGTCACCTAAATGGGAGTCATCTTCTTCACCAATTGGTGTTTCAAGAGAAACTGGCTCCTGTGCAATTTTTAAGATTTCACGTACTTTTTCTGGAGCAAGATCCATTTCTTCACCAATCTCTTCAGGAGACGGTTCACGACCTAAATCTTGTAATAATTGGCGTTGTACACGAATTAACTTGTTAATCGTTTCAACCATATGGACTGGAATACGAATTGTTCGCGCTTGGTCTGCAATGGCACGTGTAATAGCTTGGCGAATCCACCAAGTTGCATACGTACTAAATTTGAAACCTTTACGATAATCGAACTTTTCAACAGCTTTAATTAGACCCATATTACCTTCTTGAATTAAGTCTAAGAAAAGCATACCACGGCCTACATAGCGCTTTGCAATACTTACTACAAGACGTAAGTTTGCTTCTGCAAGACGACGTTTTGCTTCTTCATCGCCTTCTTCAATACGCGTTGCAAGTCGAATTTCTTCTTCTGCAGATAGTAAGTCTACACGACCAATTTCTTTTAAATACATACGAACAGGATCGTTGATTTTAACCCCTGGTGGTACACTTAAATCATTGAGGTCAAACTCTTCTTCTGTTTTTGAAATTTGGCGATTATTAGGGCCTTCTTCGTTGTCATTATCACCAACTAAGTCAATGCCTTGTTCACCTAAATATTCATAGTATTCATCCATTTGATCGGATTCAATTTCAAATCCATTCATGCGTTCTGCAATCTCTTCATATGTAAGAACGCCACGTTTTTTTCCGAGCTCAGTGAGTTGTTCTTTCACTTGCTCAAGGGTCATTTCAGTTTCAATTTGTTTAGAACGAGCTGGTTTGTCAGCCATCTGTTCCCCTCCTTACGCGAGATACAAACATTCATTATACTAAAACTTTATCAAAAAAGCTATTTTCTCGCTTTTTGATTTTGTAAATATGCTACATAATATTTAGCAGCCTCTACAGGATCTGTTTTTTCCATTTGTTTCACTTTAAAGATGATCTCCATCTTTTCAAGTTTTTCCTGATGCCGCCTAAGCGTCTCCAAATGGCCTTGCAACACTTCTTCTGTGTATTCTGGATTAATAAATTCATCCGTCGAAATATCAGTGATAATATTTTTCAACTTTTCATCAGAGAGCCAACTTAAAAATGTTCCGACTGAAGGTTCATTTCCCTTTTCATAATATGCGTATAGTTCATATAAAATCCCTTTATGTTCTTCCGTATGAAAATCTTCTATATGGGATTCCATACGAACAGCTACTTCTGCACTTTGCAACATATGGTAAATAATTTCTCTTTCCGCTCTTTCAAAACCTGTTAACTTCGGTTTTGTTTGAACGACTTGAGACGGTTTAGCAACCTGCTTTATTTGTTTTTGCTGTACCTTTTGTTCTTTGCGATATTGGTGCAATTGATTCAAAAGTGTTTCCATTGAATACGAAAATTCTTGCGATAATGACTTCAAATATGACTCCGCCTGCATCGCATCTTGTAACAACGATAACTCTTTTAAAACACTTTTCACATATTCTTCTTTGCCAGACTCATCTTGCAAATTTTTCCCTAAACGCAAATAATTTATTTTAAAACCAACAAAACTCACACTTGATTTCACAAGATTTTCAAAAGCGGTAGTCCCATATTGTTGCACATATTCATCAGGATCAAGCTTATCTGGCAAGGATGTGACTTTCACTTGGCAACCAACTTTTAGCAATAATTGCCCTGCTTTCATCGTCGCTTCTCGCCCTGCTTTATCACCATCATAGCAAAGAACAACAGTTTCAACGTTACGTCGCAGAAGTTTTGCTTGTTCTTCAGTTAAAGCTGTTCCCATTGTCGCAACAGCTTCTTCCACACCACTTTTTACCGCAGCTAGTACATCGGCATATCCTTCAAAAAGAACCACTTGCCCACGCTTTCTAATAAACGGTCTTGCTTGGTGGAAGTTATACAACAATTTACTTTTGTGAAAAATCGGTGTTTCAGGGCTATTTAAATATTTCGGAGTGTCATCCCCTAACGCCCTTCCACTAAACGCTATCACCTTACCTTGTAACGTATAGATCGGGAACATAACTCTTCCACGGAAGCGATCGTAATGACTACCATCCTTCTCACTTCTTATTAGAAGGCCAGCTTGTTCCATACTAGACAGCGATAAACCTCTTTTTTGTAAAATTTTCGTCGCCGCATCCCAAGCAGGTGATGCATAACCAATTTCAAACTTCTCAATCATCTCTTTCGTAATACCACGGTTTAATAAATATGAAAGTGCTTCATTTCCCTCTTCCGTATTTACTAATAAATGATGATAATACTTTTTCAATAATTCATGAGCTTGTTGCATGATGACAGTGTCATCAGATATGTCTTCTTGTTGTCCTTGTCCTGATGTGTACTCTGCAACCGCAATTCCATTTCTTTCGCCTAGCTTTTGAACAGCCTCGGTAAAAGCCAGTCCTTCCATTTTCATTAGAAAGGAAAATACATTTCCACCTTCTCCACATCCGAAGCAATGAAAAATTTGCTTATCAGATGAAACAGAGAATGAAGGAGAATTCTCACCATGAAATGGACAAAGGCCGAAATAGTTACGCCCCTGTTTTCTAAGTTGAACGTATTCACCAATAACTTCTACAATATCGGATGATGTCCGAATCTGTTCAACAACTTCTTCGGGAATTCTGTTCCCCATAACTCCATCTCCGTGTCGTATTTTGTATTCGATATAAATTAAAAAATTCCTTTATAATTCGACAATATTTTTCTAAACTTGTTAGAAAGTGTTGCCGATTACATTGTATAAACGATTTTGAACCTTTCCTATAGGTCCTTTATCTGCATAAATCGCATATACATACTTGCTATATAAAATTGTATACATTTGCTCATCTGTTACAAATGTATCTCTTAGAAACAATACATATACACCTTTTTCCAAGAAGAGTAGCAAGCCACATATACTGTTTGATCTTGAGATCTGTAACTTTTTCATGTTGATCCATATAACAATCAACTCCATTTTGTTCAGTATCTACAATGATCCAATTGCCTTGCTATTTCCTTAAAGGATGAGCATATGATGCGACAAACAAAATTCCGACATGAAATTCCGCTCCAACTTGCACAATTTCAGCCTTCACGGGATATACATCTACACCAACTAATATGTTGTTGATGTTTTGCATATTTCTGTATTCTACATCCCTTCTGTGAATCCTTCCATAATGTGCGTTTTCTTGTATAGATTTTGTCGATTTAACGTAATTACATGTCTTTTTCGTAAATCCTATCCCTAGTTTATTCTGAAAAATTAAAGTCTAAACGTAAAATATAGGTTTTTATCACAATTTTTTATTATAATATATTTTCTTCAACTACGCTACATATCCCTTTATTTTTTCATCTTACATTTCAGGATGACAAACTCACACCTTGAATATACTAAAAGACAAAGGAGTATAAGTATAACCATTACACTACAATCTATTACAAAATCCATGGGTATCATATTTCACACGAGCGAAAAAAGCACATTCACCTTTGGTAAATGTGCTAAAACATTTTTTGGTTTTGCACTGCATTCACAATAATATTTGCTGTTTCTTCAATCGCTTTATTCGATACATCGATTACTTGGCAATTTATTTTACTAATTACTTCCTCAAAGTGATCAATTTCTTCTTGAATACGATTAATATTTGCATATGTTGCTCCATCACTTAATCCAAGTGATTTTAATCGTTCTTTTCGAATATGATTTAACTTATCTGGCGTAATTTTCAAACCGAAACATTTTTCTTTTGCCACTTGATATAGTTCTTCAGGTGGGTCAACTTCTGGCACGAGTGGTACATTCGCAACTTTCAAGCGTTTGTTATGAGCTAAATATTGGGAAAGTGGTGTTTTTGATGTACGCGAAACACCAATCAACACGATATCTGCTTTTAAAATACCTCGTGCATCTCTGCCGTCATCATACTTCACAGCAAACTCAATCGCTTCAATCTTTTTAAAGTATTCTTCATCTAACCTACGGACAACACCTGGCTCATATCTCGGCACTTGCCCCGTAATTTCTTCAATTTGATCAATAAGAGGGCCGATAATATCGTATGCCTCTACCCCTTCTTTTGCAGCCTCTGTTACTAAATACTGGCGCATATCAGGCTTAACTAACGTAAAACATATAAGTGCTTGATTACTCTTAGCAATCGAAATCACTTCTTTTAATGTCCCTGTATCTTCTACATACGGTACACGTCTAATATCAGGAGCAAATGGGAATTGCCCCATTGCTGCTCGAACAACCAAATCAGCCGTTTCCCCTACAGAGTCAGATACGACATATACGATTTTATTATCCATTACATTACCTCACTTTAAACAAATTACACTTATTCGTTATTTACTAAATTTACAAATGCACGTGTAATATTTGTTTTTGTAATTCGCCCAATCACTTCTAAACCTTGTTTCGTATCTTTTACAACTGGCATTGCATCAATCTGTCTTTCTATTAATTCCATCGCAATATCATATAAAGAATCCTCTCTACGACACATCGCAATGTTTGGCATCCTTGTCATGATAATATTAACCGGAAGAGAGGTTAAATCCTGCTTTCCTAAGCTCGCTCTTAATAAATCTTTACGAGACACAACACCAACTAATAGAGTCATCTGATCTACAACGAACAATGTACCAACGTCCTCTAAAAACATCGTACAAATTGCATCATATACGGAAACATTTTTATCAATTACAACCGGTCTAGATTGATAATCTTGTACTTTAATTTTCTTAACAGCTTCAGATAATAGCTGCCCCCCAGTTTTACCCGTATAAAAATAACCTACGCGTGGACGTGCTTCTAAATAACCAGCCATCGTTAAAATTGCTAAGTCTGGTCTTAGCGTCGCACGTGTTAGACCCAATTGCGCTGCAATTGATTCCCCTGTAATAGGACCGTGATCTTTTACAATCTGAATGATATGTTCTTGCCGTTTATTCAGCTCTATGATAATCACCACCTTTAATGCACAACGAAAAAAGTTATACTATCTCTTAAATATTATATACTAAATATGCTATTCGAAAAAGAAAGTATGTAAAAAGGACCGTATACGGCCCAAAATTATATTTGAAACTTATCAAGTTGTTCTAAAAAACGTCTTGATTTCAAATAAATTCCGCAATATTCATCATAATATGTATTCAATACTAAACGCATTTGTTTTTTTGTGCTATCCTTTACCGATACATTTCCGAGCCTATGTAAATCGAAATGGAAGAAAAGACGTAATAATTTATGAACAGCTTCTCCTACCGGTATACGATATGGGTCTTGCTCTGCATGACGTGAGCACAGAAAACCGCCTTCCCTGACGGAGAAGGCGACAAAGTCTGTTTCTTGATGACAAATCGCACATGTATCAAAGTACGGGCGCATCCCTAATACCGGAAGCATTTTCGTTTGATAAATTAATGATAATACTTCTGGATCAACACCCTCACACATATAATGCAACGTTTGATATAACATTTCAAATAAATACGGATTATGTTTTTTATCTTCTGTTGCTTTATCAGTTAACTCAACAATAAATGATGCATAAGCAGTTAAAAATATATCCTCGCGAATTTCTTTCATAGTTGAAATAATCTCGCCTTGTTGCAATGTTCCAAGCCCAGATCCCATTTGAATTAGAAAATGGCCATGTGTCATTAATTGCGACACAGATGCTAATCGGCTTTTCGGTTTTTTTGCCCCTCTTGCCATTGCACTTACCTTACCAAGTTCTCTTGAGAATATTGTAACAATTTTGTTCGTTTCTCCGTAATCTGTCGTACGGATAACGATGCCCTCAACTTTTTGAAACATGTTCGTCACCATCCAAGGTTTGAACAAAACGGGTCAAGAAATTGGAGAGTCTAGATGCGCTAGCTCCTCTTCATGTTGATCCATCTCATCGTTTACGTCTTTTTCCATTTCTTTCAAAAGCAAGTACGTTTCAATGCTTCCTGTTTTGGAGAAAAACTTCCAGGTAAAATCTAGCATAAGAATCCACCTTTCTCAATAAGCGTAGCCTATAAACCAATTTCCTTTGTTGTTATTAAATTGACCCATTTTGTCCATTTTCATGTGAGAAAAATTTTTCCTAATTTATCAAAGTTCATAAAAACCAATAATCAGTGGATGAACCAACCATCCACTGATTACAACTTTACTCTATTTTAGTACTCATCCTCGCGGAAACCTAGGTCACGAAGCTGAGACATTTTATTACGCCAATCTTTTTGCACTTTTACCCATACTTCTAAAAATACTTTAGAACCAAGTAGCGCTTCAATATCAAAACGAGCTCGCTTACCAACTTCTTTTAACATTTTTCCTTGTTTTCCGATGATGATTCCTTTTTGTGATGCACGTTCAACAACAATCGTTGCATTTATATAAACTGCCCCGCCCTCACGCTTTTGAATCGCATCGATAACAACAGCCACAGAATGCGGCACTTCTTCACGTGTTAAATGTAGTACTTTCTCACGAATAAGCTCTGCAATAATAAATCTCTCCGGATGATCCGTTACTTGATTCTCTGGATAGTATTGTGGTCCTTCTGGTAAATACTTTTTAATTGTTCCAATTAAAGCGTCCACATTATTACCGTCTAACGCAGAAATTGGTACAATCTCTGCAAATTCATGTAGTTTACGATATTGATCAATTAACTCTAGTAATTGCTCTGGATGAAGTTGGTCAATTTTATTAATGACTAAAAATACTGGTTGTTTCGTTTCTTTTAATTTCTCAATGATGAATTCCTCACCACGACCAAATCCTTCAACTGCATTAACCATAAACAGAACAATATCAACTTCTTTTAATGTCGTTTGCGCCATCTTTACCATGAAGTCGCCTAATTTATGTTTAGGTTTATGTATTCCTGGTGTATCAATGAAAATAACTTGTGCATCATTTTCTGTATATACACCTTGAATTTTATTACGAGTCGTTTGTGGCTTATCACTCATAATAGCAATTTTCTGGCCGATAATACGGTTTAAAAATGTAGATTTTCCAACATTCGGTCTGCCAATAATAGAGACAAAACCTGATTTATAACCTTTTCTATTCATGTAAATCCTCCGCTAAAAATGCTCCTGGTAACAATTCTCCGACTGTCGTCTCTTGAACGTCACCATGTAAGTTTGATAAGTATACTTTCGTATCCTGTTTACATAATTCTACCATAACTTGTCGACATGCTCCACAAGGAGGTACTGGACGCTTTGTATCTGCTACAACCGCAATGGCTACAAATTCGTTATCCCCTTCAGAAACCGCCTTAAATAAAGCTGTTCTTTCAGCACAATTACATAAGCCATATGATGCATTCTCAACATTACATCCACGATACACTTTTCCATCGCGCGTTAATAATGCTGCACCTACTTGAAATTTAGAATATGGTATGTACGCTTGTTTACGCGCTTCGATTGCTTCTAGAATTAATTGTTTACTATTCATATTCCCGCATCCTTCCTGTTCACAGCTATGAAGAGATACACTCTCTCATTAAAGGCCCTTACGGCACTTCCAAAGCTTAATAAAAGCTTCGGAATGCAACTATACCATATACGGTAAAAAGATAATAGCACCAATTATAACAGCTATAATTGCAAACAATAAAACCGCTCCTGCCGCAACATCCTTTGCAATTTTTGCAAACGGATGAATATCGGCAGTCGCTAAATCTACCGTTTTTTCCACAGCCGTATTTACCATCTCTAAACTCATTACACTCCCTATTACAATAAGTAATATCATCCACTCTATTTTCGTAATATGGAAATAAAAGCCGCAGCATATAACAATGACTGCGGCTAAATAATGGATTTTCATATTTCGTTCATGACGAAAACAAAAGAATATACCAGCTATAGCATATCCAAAACTATCTATAAGTTTTCCTTTTTTCATCGTCCTAATCCAAAAGCTTCTAAAATTTCTTTTTGTCTTCCGAACATTTCTTTTTCATCTTCTTCTGTCATGTGATCATAACCAAGTAAATGTAAAAAGCCATGTAACGCCAAAAATCCAAGTTCACGATCGAAAGAATGTCCGTACTCTTCAGCTTGCTCTTTCGCCCTTGGAATAGAGATAATAAGATCCCCTAACATGCGCGGCATCTCTGCACCAACAATCTCCATTTCTCCTTCTCCCATCTCTTCCATGGCAAAGGATATTACATCTGTAGGTTGATCTTTATCTCGGTAATCACGATTAATTTCTCTAATGCGCTCATTATCTACAAATGTCACCGATACCTCCGCACCATCCTCGATATTTTCCATTTGAGCTGCTTTTTCTAACACTTCACGAATTAAACTCATATACTCTTCTTTTACTTCTTCTGTTTCATCAATAAAATCAATTAACAAATTCATTCTTTCTCCTTTTCTTCCGGAGGTTCCGGATATGTAATACGCGAATGGAAAATACCATTTAACGTTTCACACAACGTTTTTCCAACGATTTGTAGTTCCTTAAACGTCAAATCACATTCACTAAATTGACCGTCTTGCAGTCGATCTTTAATAATACTTTGCACCAAATTATTAATTTGTTCTGGCGTTGGGTGATTCATAGAACGTACCGCAGCTTCTACACTATCAGCAATACCAACAATTGCCGATTCTTTCGAAGTTGCTTTTGAACCTGGATAACGGAACATCTCTTCTGTATATTTTTCTTTATCTTCTTTAATAGCTTTATAATAAAAATATTTCAGTAACGTTGTACCGTGATGTTGCCCAGCGATATCAATAATTTCTTGTGGAATATGATATTCTTCGAGCATTCTTACTCCATCCGTTACGTGAGCAATTATAATATCTTTACTCGTTACAGGATCTAATTTATCATGCGGGTTTTTAATTCCCATTTGGTTTTCAATAAAGAATTGCGGTTGTACTGTTTTTCCTACATCATGATAATATGCCCCTACACGCGCTAATACACCATTTGCCCCAACTGCTTCACAAGCAGCCTCAGAAAGATTCGCTACCATTACACTATGATGATATGTCCCTGGCGCTTCTAACAAAATTCTGCGTAAAAGCGGATGATTTGGACTTGATAGTTCCATAAGCTTCATACTTGATACGATTCCAAGTCCACTTTCTAAATATGGTAAAATCCCCATAGCCAAAACGGATGATATAATCCCTGAAAGTGAAGCCATTAATAATTGCGTACCAATTTCAAGAGGCGAAAAATTCCCATTACGTAATAATAAAAGCGCCGCCAATACGACTACATTTAATACAGAAACGAGTATACCAGCTTGTAAAATCATTGTACGACGATTTTTTTCTCGCAAGAAAATACTAACCGATAACGAACTTAACAATACGTAAATCCCTACACTATAATTTAATGTACTCGTTACTCCTTCATTAAACATAATACTTCCGCATACAGAAAAAATCATACTCGTTAAAAAGACAAATCGATCACCAATCATTAGTTTTACAAGTATTGTTCCCATCGCAACTGGGACAACATATGCAATCCCTGCGTATTCAAGTTTTTGAAACAAACTAATGATTTTCATTAAGACGATTGTGATAGACAAAATTGTAATATACGCTAAAACATACGGTCTATCTTCTCTTTTTCTCTTTAAAAATAATTCAAATTGTTTATGCATAAAGTATAGTAACACACCAATGAGTACCGCTAATCCAACATAAGGTTGAAAACCGTTCCCTTTTTCTAACAAACCAACTAATTTCAACTGATTATACACATCACTTGAAATTGTTTCACCTTCTCTAACAAGAACTTGTCCTTGAAGAATATAAACAGGTGGAACTAAATCTTCCTCTGCTTTTCTCTTCTCTTTCGTTAAGATTGGGTCATAAAAATAGTTAGCTGAAATTGCATATCTTCCTAGCGCCTTAATTGATTCTTTTAAACCATTATCAACATTAACACTATTCATCTCACTTACATATCGTTCTTTCGCATCTTTCAATTCGTCCATTTTAATATGCTCAGTCATGATACTATTAATCGCTGTGACCGCAGCATCTTTCGCTAATACTAATTGGCTCGGATCTGCATTAATCAAATTCAGTAAGTTTGAATCAGATAACTCTTTCGTTAAGTCAGCGGGTAGTTTCTTTTTTAACTTGTCCACTTTCTCAGCATCAGTCATCTTTTTTTGATCATCCGGTCCAACAGCTTTAATCTCTTGCACCACTTCATCCACTTTAGCAAAGACGTCATTCACAATATCAACTTTGTTTTGTTTATACTCACTTTTATATGTATATTGATCTTCAACTTTTGTAGCGGCTTCTTTTTTCTTTTTATCCGTTGTAACTTTATCTTCGATTTTTATAGGAGAATGGATTGTCTTTTTCGCAATAGAATACATATTAACATCTAATTGTTCTGGTTTTACATTATTCATAAGCGCAAAAAACAGCACTGCTCCTAACACAACGTAAGAAATCCAACTTAGTTTTTTCGAATGTTGTAAATTACGAAACCACTTAGAAATTTCTTGAGATCTTGACATGATTTCAATACCTTCTCCTCTCCAGAAATAAAGTGAAACTATTTATAGCTTTCATTTCTTCTACCAAACGATACTTTGAGGCAATATTTTATACACTAGTACCAATAGTTTATTTTCCTTATCTTTCATGATAGTAAAAAATATGACGTTCGCCAACCTTATCATACAAAAAGAAATGATCCTGACAAATAGGATCATTCCATTTTATCATATGCCTCAATAATACGTTGCACCAATGGATGTCTCACAACGTCCGTTTGTTCTAATGTAATAAATGACAGACCTGATACACCAGATAAAATATTAGCAGCTATAGATAGCCCTGATTTTACCCCTTTTGGCAAGTCTACTTGTGAAGGGTCCCCTGTAATAACCATTTTAGAACTAAAACCTAATCTTGTTAAAAACATTTTTATTTGAGCACCCGTTGTATTTTGAGCCTCATCTAAAATAACAAATGAATCATCAAGCGTACGCCCCCTCATATAAGCAAGCGGAGCTATTTCAATTACTCCTCGCTCCATCATACGCTGCGTATATTCTTGTCCAAGAATATCATGTAAAGCATCATATAACGGGCGTAAGTATGGATCTACCTTCTCTTTCAAATCCCCTGGTAAAAAACCTAAATTTTCTCCAGCTTCTACAGCAGGTCTTGTTAAAATAATTTTCTTTACATATCCTTGTTTTAAAGCCCTCACAGCCATTACTACAGCTAAATATGTTTTTCCAGTTCCTGCAGGCCCTATCCCAAAGACAATATCATTCTTCTTCATCGCATGAATATATCTTCTTTGCCCCATTGTTTTTACACGAATGGATTTACCTTTTGCAGTCTTGAAAATTTCTTCCTCATATAACTCTTCAAATTGAGCAATTTTCCCTTGTTGTGCAAGCTGAATCGCATACGCAACATCTCTCTCTGAAATTGATATACTTTTACGAATTACAACAAGTAATTGCTGTAAGATTTTTTCTACGAGTGCCACCGTTTCAACTGCCCCAGATACATGAACAGTTTCTCCTCTAGTTACGATCGATACATTCAGTTCTCGTTCAATTACTTTTAAATGCGCATCATTAACTCCAAAAAGAGCGATTGCTTCGTTAGCATTTTCCAATTGTTGGTTCATTTCTACTAATTGTTCTGCCATTACTCAGTCTCCTTGAATATCGGATTCGGATATTGGTTGTGGCTCTGCAATATTTTCAACCACAGTATAATGCAATGTAACTTTTAGTTGATCCGCCTCAACCTCTTTACTCAAAATCTTATCACTTACAATCATAGCATGTTCATCCAATTTTTTCTTTAGTTCTTTTTCGGCCATCTCCTTCGCTACTTTCAGCGCTTGCTTTTCTGTATATTCTCGATTCGCTTCTTCCTCTTCTCTCACAACATCTTTTTCATATGCAATCGGCAGTGTAAAACCAAATAATTTCACATCATGCTTTACACTTTCAGTACGAGAGCGTTTATACTTATCATGCTGAAATCCCCATATTTTTATTTTCGTATCCCCGAATTTAAGAAAATGTTCATTGTATACATTACCAGTATACACTTGGAATTGCGTCTTTAACGGGACATCCACCTTAGATGTATACCACGTTTCGCCATATACAATACCTTTCGCTGAAACAATCGTCGGACTTTCCTCATTACCATATATTCCCGATACGAGAATCTGTCCTTTTTCTACATGATCATTTTTCAGTACAACCGGCTTTCCAACTTCTACAAACGTTTTTGTAATAATCGCTTCTTTTTTTGCTACTAAATTTTGCGGCCTTTGTTCCTTTTCTTTCTTCGGTTCGTTTTTTTCAACAATTTTAAAATGATAAGTCGTTCCCCTTACTTCTAGTCCCGCCCAAGTAATGGCATTAATATTATCTGTCAAATGGCGTTGTACATCTTCTACATTCGGCATTTGAAATTGTAGTTTCCCTTTTTTAATACCCATTTTATCCAATTCTTTCATCAATATATATTCTGTTTCAGGTTTAGCTCCTGTAATTTCAATTTTCCAAACCATATTTGACATTGCAATCACACCAAAAAAGAAAATTAAAAAACCAATTAAAAATCCACTGTTTTTAATTAAACGTTTATTCCAAAAAGGAAAACCATAACGTCCAATAAAATATAATTTACATTCATTTTTTCTATAAATTGGTTTTATTTTTTTCACATCGCGTAACAACATACAAAAAACTAACGTTTCATCAGCTATCTTTTTAACATCCCAAACTAATAAATTCCTCCGTACACATTCATTAACAAACCGTTCCGCTCCTCTACCTTCAATTCGCACTTTTACATATCCAAGCCACTTTATAAACCATTTATTTTTCATTTACCACCTTCACTACCTTTCTAAAAGTAGATATACTACTTTTTATTTGAAGCATTAAAATAGCTCGTACTAAAATAAAACAGAGTAAAACTGTAATCAGTCTCTATCAACGGAACTTTTACAGGATAAAGAAGAAAAACTTCACAAATGGAAGTTTCACTTCAATCACCTTTTTTTTCATTTTCTAAAAATGTTACTTGCTCAATTATCCCCTCGAGTAAAAGCTCTTCTGGAAGAATCGTTTTAATAACAAAGGATTGTCCTTTAATTAATAATTGACCGTGTTTTAAAAGCAATCGCACTTCTTTATCTGAAAACACTAATAACCCCCGATGATTTTCTATATAAATATGTATTTGCCCAACAAGAGTAATCCGAGGTAGATCCATTAATACATCCACTGGTAGGTCTACTTGTTTTGTCAACCAATTTTTCATTTGTTCTAATTTCTTCATCTCGAAAGACCCCCTCTCATCCCATATATATGTATTTCTTCACAAGTGCCTATCGTGTTATAACGACTTCACTAACATAACTATATTCTGCAAGAGTTCATATCATGTTAATTAAAACAGTCGCTATATGAAATCATATTTGTCAGGACAATGATGGATCAGAGGATGTTACCTTTAATAATAGAAGTATTAATACAAGAATATGCGCCCCTACAGGATATCAGTACAAGTTACATTAAGAAATTGAGCCTAGCGAGAAGTGGGAAACTTGAAAAAACCTGTTACAATTCGTTCTGGACGTGACATACTGACCATAGAATAAGTAGTTGTCATTTATTGGACAACTGAGATAAAGTAAAACTATAATCAATCCTCACCAATCGGGCTACCCGTTAATGCGGGATAAAATCAAAAAAAAGAAAATTTCTTCACTCTGAATGTTACGTTGTAAGTAAGAATATTTTATAGATGGTTGTTATATGAATTTCAAAAAATATTAGGGTTCATTAAAAAATGAATTAATAAATGAGGAAATACGAAAGGAAATCGGCTTTGGTCAAGAAGTTTTGAATGTTATAAAACAAGTTACCGACAGTAATATCCAGCCATTTTATGCAACTGATGCAAAATCTAAAATAGTTAGAATCTCTTTCGTTACCTTTGAGGATTATGCTGAAGAGCAAGCTATAAAACTTCAATCTGAGTTTCAGAAGGCTCGGTACTTAGCTTTTATTCGCGAAAGAAGTTTTAGTCAAGGAAGTAAGAATAGGTGTAGAATCGGAATTATACAAGGAAATAATAAATTGAAACTTTAACTAGAGGGGTTTTTATCACTTACAGAAACGCTTTTTAAGCAATATAGCGTTTCTCCTTAATCAGAACAATAAAAAAACGTCTCATACGAAATGAGACGTTTTTTTATGCTAATAGCTGGATAACCAGCTTATTCACAAGTGATCCGTCTGTTTTACCTTTTACTTTCGGCATAACAGCAGTCATCACCTTACCCATATCTGCTTTAGAAGTCGCACCAACTTCAGAAATAACTTGCTTGATTACATCAACTAGTTCTTCTTCAGTTAATTGCTCTGGCAAATATGCGCTTAAAATCTGAATTTCACTTTGCAGTTTATTAACAAGGTCTTCACGACCAGCTTTTTTAAATTCAAGGAGGGAGTCCTTATACTGTTTTACTTCACGAGCTAAAACTGTTATTTCCTCTTCTTCAGTAAGAGTATGTTGCAGTTTAATACCTTCATTTTGTAAAGCAGCCTTAACCATACGAATAACGGTTAATTTTTCTTTTTGTTTATTCTTCATCGCTTGTTTCATATCATCGTTTAAACGACCGAGAAGACTCATAACTTACACCCTCTCTTAGAATTTACGCTTTCTTGCCGCTTCAGATTTCTTCTTACGTTTTACACTTGGTTTTTCATAAAACTCGCGCTTTCTTGCTTCAGCAAGTGTACCAGTTTTAGAAACCGATCTTTTAAAACGGCGAAGTGCATCCTCCAAAGACTCGTTTTTACGAACGACTGTTTTTGACATTCTCTTTCCCTCCCTCCGAAACATCACACTTACATACTAACTTCAGCATGCAAAAAGAAACACTTCTTCAGCATGTCTTTTACGATTATAATACATTTTATCACTTCAGGTCAACTATTTGGCAGAATAAAAGAAGAATAGAAGCATTTCCTTTTCAAAAGTTATGCAAATAACTAGTATCCTTCACTGATGAAGACAACTATATTTTTATCATTTCATCTTTTTTCATACAGGGATGCATGAAACGCCTCCCCACCTTCTATTACTTAACCGCTTCAAATAAAGAAAGCATGCAAACCGTTTCCGGTTGCACGCTCTTTTTATGCGCTAGCTGATTCTTTTTTCACATCATCTTCAAGAACACGAACAAATTGCGCTTCGTTATATGGATAACCAGCTTTCGTAATTTTCACTTTCACTAGCTTACCAATTAATTCTTCTGATCCTTCAAATACAATTTTCAAGTAGTTATCTGTATAACCTACATATAACCCTTCACGGTCGCCCTCTTTAAATTGCTCTTCCGGAATGATTTCAAGCACTTCACCTTCAAACGCTGATGCGTACTCTTTCGCTAATTGATTAGATAGCTCAATTAAACGATGAACACGATCGTTCTTCACATCTTCAGGAACTTGATCTTCCATGCGCGCTGCAGGTGTTCCTGTACGTTTTGAGTAAGGGAACACATGTAACTCAGAGAAGCGGTTCTCTTTAATGAAATTGTATGTTTCCATGAATTCTTCTTCTGTTTCACCTGGGAAACCAACGATTACGTCAGATGTAATCGCAAGGCCTGGTAACGCTTCTTTCAAACGATCTAAACGCTCTTGGAAGAATTCCATCGTATATTTACGACGCATACGTTTTAATACAGTATTAGAACCAGATTGCAACGGAATATGCAAGTGGCGTACAACTACTTCAGATTTATCTAACACTTCAATTACTTCATCTGAAATTTGACTCGCTTCAATAGAAGAAATACGAAGACGTTTTAATCCGCCTACTTCCGCTTCCATATCACGAAGTAATCCAGCTAAGTTATAATCTTTTATGTCTTCGCCGTATCCACCTGTATGAATACCCGTTAATACGATTTCTTTATAGCCTGCATCCACTAATTGTTGCGCTTGTTTAATAACTTCTTTTCCATCACGAGAACGCATTAAACCGCGCGCCCAAGGAATGATACAGAATGTACAGAAGTTATTGCAACCCTCTTGTATTTTTAAAGACGCACGTGTACGATCCGTGAAATAAGGTACATCAAGTTCTTCGTACACACGTGTTTTCATAATATTGCGGACAGCATTAATTGGTTGACGCTCTTTACGGAATTCTTCGATGTAACCTAACATCTTTTCACGATCCTGTGTACCAACTACAATATCCACACCCGGGATCGCCATAATTTCAGCTGGAGATGTTTGTGCATAACATCCCGTTACACAAATAACTGCATCTGGATTTTGACGCACAGCACGTCTGATTACTTGACGGCTTTTTTTGTCCCCAGTATTCGTTACTGTACATGTGTTAATAACATATACATCAGCTTTCTTTTCATATTCTGTTCTTTCATAACCACCTTGTTTAAACAATTGCCAAATGGCTTCTGTTTCATAGTGGTTTACTTTACAACCTAACGTATGGAACGCAACAGTTGACATTGATCATCACCCCATCAATTCAAAATGATACGAAGCAGCACTTAACGCGTATAACGGCGCCGTTTCTGTTCTTAAAATTCTTGGTCCTAAACTACATGGTACAAATTTATGTTCACGAAGCGCTGTAATCTCTTCCTCAGCTAAACCGCCTTCTGGGCCAAATACAATCAATAGCTTTTGACCTGGTTTCATTGTCGTTAAAGCTTTCGCAAAATTAGATTTCTCGCCTTGTTTTGCTTCCTCTTCGTAAGCAACAAGACAAGCATCATACTCACCACTCATTGAAAGCAATTGCTTAAATGATGCTGGAGCATGTACTTCTGGAATTTCACTTCTATGTGATTGTTCCGCAGCTTCTTTCACAATTTTTCTTAAACGCTCAACTTTTTTATCAGCTTTTTTCGCATCCCATTTTACGATAGAGCGAGATGCTTGAAATGGTAAGAATGCAGCTGCCCCAAGCTCAGTTCCTTTTTGAAAAATTAACTCTAGCTTGTCTCCTTTTGGCAGTCCACTTGCAATCGTCACGAAAACAGGAAGTTCACTTGACGCCTCTACCCATTCTACAATAGCCGTATTAATAAATTCACTGGTAATTTCATCAATTGAACATACTGCTGTTTTTCCATTTACACAGCAATAAATCTGATCACCAGCTGACATACGCATCACTCTTGCGATATGATGTACGTCATCACCTACAATGCGAATACTTGTCTCATTTACATATTTCTCTTCTACAAAATAACGTTGCATATAATCACCTTAGTAGAGTTTCGTTCCTTTCGTAAGTCAACACTTACGAAAAGAACGAAACGTTATCATTTTTCATATAACAAACGGCAAGTCCCTCACCTTATAGTGAGAGACTCCCCTTTTCATTATAGACTAAAATCTATATTACGCATTTCGTGCAATAATTGCTACCCAATCTTCCATTCGTAACACTTCTTCAATTGTAAATCCAGCTTTTTCTAGCGCCTCAGAAATTACTTTTTCCTTCGCAGCAATAATGCCCGATGTAATAAATAATCCACCTGACTTCACAACTCTTGCTGCATCTTCAGGGAATAATAGAATAATTTCTGCTAATAAGTTAGCTACGATTAAATCAACAGGACCTTCAATACCTTCTAAAAGGCTATTTTGTCCAACAGACACGATATCATCTGTTTTATTTAAACGTACATTCATTTCTGCACTTTCAACCGCAACCGGATCTAAATCATACGCTTGAACAGAAGACGCACCTAATTTTGCTGCTGCAATACTAAGTACACCAGAACCTGTTCCTACATCAATAATAGCGTCACCTGGCTGTACTGTTTTTTCTAAAGCACGGATACACATCGTTGTTGTTGGATGAGTTCCTGTACCAAACGCCATACCCGGGTCTAATTCAATGATTTTTTCATCAGGAGAAGATGGTGTATATTCTTCCCAAGTCGGTACGATTGTGAATGTATCAGAAATTTGTACTGGATGGTAATATTTTTTCCAAGCAGTAGCCCAATCTTCTTCATTGACTTCGTTAACGGTAATATTTCCAGTACCAATTTCGATGTCGTAAGATGGAAGCACATCAATAGATGATTTTACACCTGCAATCGTTTCATGTAAAGAATCGGTTTGCGGGAAATATGCTTTTATTAATACACCTTCCGCCGGATATTCATCTGGATTCAATGCATAAATTTCACCATATTGTTGCTCGCGCTCTTTCGTTAACTCCGCTGGATCCTCAATCGCAACTCCGCTAGCACCAGCTTCATGTAAAATATGAGAGACAGCTTCTACTGCTTCTTCTGTTGTATGAATACTAATTTCTGACCATTTCACAATTTACCAACTCCATTTTTTATTTCCATTATTCCCCTTTGAAAGCACGTTTAAGCTTTCCGAATAAACTATCATCCTGCTCTTCTTGTCCTGCAAATTCACGTAATAAATCTTTTTGCTGTGAAGTCAATTTCGTCGGTACAACAACACGAACGACTACATATTGATCTCCTTGACCGTATCCACGTACGTTCGGAGCACCTTTTCCTTTTAAGCGGAACTCTGTTCCAGTTTGTGTTCCTGCTGGGATTTTCAGCTTCACTTTACCATGAACAGTAGGAACTTCCACTTCAGCACCAAGTGCCATTTGTGCAAATGTTAATGGCATTTCGCAAATAATGTGGTCTCCTTCACGCTCGAAGAATTCATGATTTCTTACATGAACAACAACATATAAGTCTCCTGCTGGTCCGCCATTTACGCCGGCTTCACCTTTTCCAGACACACGAATTTGTTGACCATTATCAATACCCGCTGGAATTTTAACATTAATTTTTTTACGTTTACGAACTTTACCTGAACCGTGACATGTCGTACATTTTTCTTTAATAATTTGTCCAGTTCCTGAACAATGACCACAAGCTTGACGGTTTACGATACGACCAAACGGTGTGTTTTGTTCAACACTCACTTGACCAGAACCTGAACAATGTTTACATGTTTCTTTTGAAGTTCCTGGTTTTGCTCCACTACCTTTACAAGTATCACATGGATCTTCTACTGGAATTTCCACATTTAATTCCTTACCAAAAATAGCTTCTTCAAAATCTAAAGTGACTTGATATTGTAAGTCAGCGCCTTGGCGCGGAGCATTTGGATCACGACGTCTGCCGCCGCCACCGCCAAAGAAAGAACTAAATATATCTTCAAAACCGAAGCCACCACCGAAGTCTCCTCCGCCGCCAAATCCACCGAATCCTTGATTTGCACCAGCATGACCAAATTGATCGTACTGCGCACGCTTTTGATCATCACTTAACACTTCGTATGCTTCTTGTACTTCTTTAAACTTTTCAATTGCATTTTCTTCTTTGCTTACGTCTGGATGGTATTTTTTAGCCAAACGACGATACGCTTTTTTTATTTCATCTGTTGAAGCGCCCTTGCTAAGTCCAAGGACCTCATAATAGTCTCGTTTACTCATAAATTTACAACCCCCGAATCTTTCACATAAACGTAATTTTAACACCGAAAGAAAGTGCTTTGCAACAAAGTTTCCTCACTTACAGTATGCAAAGCGAAAAACTTAAGATCCTCACACATCGCTTCTCATTCGTGAAAAAAGCCAAAGTCAAGGCACGCTTGACTTTGACTTTTTGTCATCTTACTTATTATGTTTACAGTTGAATTACTTGTCTTCTTTTACTTCTTCAAACTCAGCGTCAACTACATTGTCTTTCTTCGCGCCAGCGTCTTGTGCACCTTGCGCACCTTCTGCTTGACCAGCAGCTGCTTGAGCTTGCTCGTATAATTTAACAGTTAATTGTTGTACGATTTCTTGTAAAGCATCTTTTTTCGCACGAATTTCTTCAAGCTCGTTTTTCTCGATTGCAGCTTGTAATGCTTCTTTCGCTTCTGTTGCTTTTGCAACTTCAGCTGCATCTACTTTACCTTCTAAATCTTTTACAACTTTGTCTGTTTGGAATACAAGTTGGTCAGCTTCATTACGAAGTTCAACTTCTTCCTTACGTTTTTGGTCAGCGTCAGCATTTGCTTCCGCTTCTTGTACCATACGTTCTACTTCTTCATCAGAAAGACCTGAAGAAGATTGGATTGTAATAGCTTGCTCTTTGCTTGTTCCTAAGTCTTTCGCACGTACGTTAACGATACCGTTCGCATCAATATCGAATGTTACTTCGATTTGTGGAATACCACGTGGTGCTGGTGGAAGGTCAGTTAATTGGAAACGACCTAACGTTTTGTTGTCAGCTGACATCGGACGCTCACCTTGTAATACGTGAATGTCTACTGCTGGTTGATTATCGGCAGCTGTCGAGAATACTTGTGACTTACTTGTTGGAATTGTAGTGTTACGCTCGATTAATTTCGTGAACACGCCACCCATAGTTTCAATACCTAAAGAAAGTGGAGTTACGTCTAATAATAGAACGCCTTCTACATCACCAGTAAGTACGCCACCTTGAACTGCAGCACCTAATGCTACAACTTCATCAGGGTTTACACCTTTATATGGCTCTTTACCAGTTTCACGTTTAATAGCTTCTTGTACAGCTGGGATACGAGTAGATCCACCAACAAGAATAACTTTATCTAATTCGCTTGGAGCAAAACCAGCGTCTTTTAATGCACGACGAGTTGGCTCTAATGTTCTTTCAACAAGACCTGCTGAAAGCTCTTCGAATTTCGCTCTTGTTAACGTTAATTCTAAGTGTAATGGACCAGCAGCTCCAGCACTAATGAATGGTAATGAAATTTGAGTTTGTGTTACACCAGAAAGATCTTTTTTCGCTTTTTCAGCTGCATCTTTCAAGCGTTGAAGCGCCATTTTATCTTGGCTTAAATCAATGTTATTTTCTTTTTTGAACTCAGTTACTAAGTGATCGATGATAACTTGGTCAAAGTCATCGCCACCAAGACGGTTGTCACCAGCAGTTGAAATAACTTCGAATGTGCCGTCTGCTAACTCAAGGATAGATACGTCAAATGTACCGCCACCTAAGTCATATACTAAGATTTTTTGTTCTTCGTCTTGTTTTTCTAAACCGTAAGCAAGTGCTGCTGCTGTTGGCTCGTTAATGATACGCTCAACTTCTAAACCAGCGATACGACCAGCATCTTTCGTTGCTTGACGCTCTGCATCGTTGAAGTATGCAGGTACTGTAATAACAGCTTTCGTTACTGTTTCACCTAAGTATGCTTCAGCAGAAGCTTTTAAATTTTGTAAAATGATTGCAGAAATTTCTTGAGGTGTATAATCTTTACCTTCAACTTCTACTTTGTAGTCTGTACCCATATGACGTTTAACAGACATGATTGTATTTGGGTTTGTAATTGCTTGGCGCTTTGCAACTTCCCCAACTTGACGTTCTTCATTTTTGAAAGCTACAACAGAAGGTGTTGTACGGTTCCCTTCTGGATTTGGGATAACCTTTGGTTCTCCACCTTCCATAACAGCTACACAAGAGTTTGTTGTACCTAAGTCAATACCGATAATTTTACTCATGGCGAATCCTCCTAGTTTTATGTAAATTATTGATTTACTTTTACCATTGATGGGCGAATCACACGGTCTTTTAATTTATAACCTTTTTGGAATTCTTCCACAACCGCGTTTGATTCAAATTCACTATCTTCCACTTGCATAATAGCTTGGTGTTCATTAGGATCAAACTGTTTACCAACAGCTTCAATCACTTCCACACCTTCTTTAGTCAGCGCTTCTAACAATTGACGATGCACCATCTCCATACCTTGTAACAATGATTTCGTTTGCTCATCAGTCGCTTCCACTTGCATTGCTCTTTCAAAATTATCAAGAGCTGGCAAGATGTCTGAAACTAGACTTTGTGCTCTATATTTTTCAGCAGCCTGTTTATCCATTTGGACACGGCGCTTATAATTTTCAAAATCAGCTTGTAGACGTAATGTGCGACCTTCCGTTTCCGTTAGTTTCGCTTGTAACTCATCTACTTTTTCTTGTAAAAGAGCAGCCTCACTTTTTTCTTCTACAGTTTCTTCACTGTTTTCTGGCGTGACAGCTTCTTCAACTTGCGCTTCTTTTACTTCTTCTACCACTTGTTCGTTACGCTCTTCCACAATATTCACCTCCTTAAAAGGTATTAGGTATCATGCATAGCATGATTACCTAAGCATTATATATTACACACAGCAATGAAAATTTCATCACTTGAGCGAATGTATTACTCTCATTTACTTTTTAAGCCCATCAGTAAATTGTCTCGTAAATAACTGTAACAAACTAATTACACGAGAATATTGCATTCTCGTAGGACCTAAAATAGCAATTGTTCCAAGTTGCTCTTCGCCGATCGAATATGTTGCAGAAATTAAACTACAATCCTCCATAGCCGTCGAAGAGTTTTCCCTACCAATTTTCACTTGAATCCCGACTTGTTTATGACGCAAAATGTCATAAAATTCGGCTTCATTATCAATCATGGTAAGTAAAGATCTAACCTTTTGAATGTCATGGAACTCTGGCTGCGAAAGCATATTTGCTTTTCCTCCAAAGTATATCTTTTCCGATAACGGAACTTGAAATGTACCATCCAACATTTTTATTGCACTATCGTAATTATGAACATACCCACGTAAAACTGTAACAATTTCCTTAAAGATTTTATTATGAAGTTCTTCCATCGGTACGCCAGATAGCTTTTCATTTAAAATATTAACCATTTTTTCTAAATCTGATAAATCAACAGATTCCGGAACGGTAATCGTTTTACTTTGTACATGCCCTGTATCGGTTACAATAATAGCGACTGCAGTTTGACGATCAAGCGGCACAATTTGTACATTTTTAAGTTTATTTGTACTTAACTTCGGTCCAAGAACAATTGCCGTATAATTCGTAAGTTCTGATAAAATTTGAGCAGATTGCTGTGCAATTTTTTCCGCTTCAAAAATTCTTTCAGCAAATAAATCTTTAATTTGTACAATTTCAGCGTTCGGTAAGTTTTGCGGCGCTAAAAGATGGTCTACATAAAATCGGTAGCCTTTCTCAGAAGGAACACGTCCAGAAGAACTGTGCGTTTTTTCAATAAAGCCTAATTCTTCTAAGTCCGCCATTTCATTTCGAATAGTAGCTGAACTAAATGTGATTTCATCTTTTTTAGCCAACGTTCTAGACCCAACGGGCTGCGCTGATCCAATAAAGTCATCAATAATTGTTTGTAAAATTAAGAGCTGACGTTCCGTAAGCATCTCATCATCACCTCTGTTAGCACTCTTTGTCTTTGAGTGCTAAATCTATTAATAACTTACCAAAATTGACATTCAATTGTCAACGGAAACGTCACGAAATAATGAAACTTTTTCACGCCTATGGAACATTTAATTAGTCAATCAAAAATGATTGGAATACTTCATTCCCTAATAATTTTCCTTTTCGCGTTAAACGCACATGTCCATCTTCCTCTTCAAGCAATCCCTGCTCTTGGTTGCTTTGTAACTGCTTCGCGAAAACTTGATCCATCTCTACATTAAATTTATTGCGGAACGCCGTTTTAGAAACACCTTTTGTTTTTCGAAGCCCTAAGAACAGCTCTTCTTCCATTCTTTCTTTCTCCGTCACTTTGTGAACATCTAAATACGGAAATCCTGTTTCATCAATTTTATTAAAATATTGCTTCAGAGGACCAACATTTTGAATACGTTCTCCGTTCACATAACTATGAGCTCCAGCTCCAAATCCATAATACTCTTCATTATTCCAGTATGTGAGATTATGTCTACTTTTATTGTCACCTTTTGAGAAATTACTAATTTCATACTGGTTATAACCGTGTTTCTCCATTTCATCCATTACTATTTCATACATTTTCGCTTCATGGTCTTCACCCGGAAGACGTAATTTTCCTTTGTTCATTAAGTTATAAAACACTGTTTTTGGCTCCACAATTAATGAATATGCCGAGAAATGTTGTACACCAAGCGTAAAAGCAATATCTAATGTTTCTTTTACATCTTCTATCGTCTGTCCTGGCAAAGCATAAATAATATCTACATTAATATTTTTAAAGCCTACTTCCTGTGCCTCTCGAATCGCGAGGAATGCATCTTCCCTCGTATGCTTGCGCCCGATCTTCTCAAGAAGTTCATCACGGAACGTTTGCACACCAAAACTAATTCGATTTACTCCACCTTCTAGCAGTACATTTAGCTTCTCTTTCGGTAAATCTCCTGGATTCGCTTCAAATGTTAATTCACAATTCGGGGCGAACGGACGCAAATGACGATTAATAATCTCGAGTAATTTTTTTGTCTGTTCCATATTTAACGCTGTCGGAGTTCCCCCACCCACAAAAATCGTTTTCATACTATCAAATGGAACTTTTTGAACCGTATTTATTATTTCCTTCTCTAAATAATCTAAATATTGATCAACCGGTTGGCGTTCAATAAACACTTTATTAAAATCACAATAGTGACAAATGTGCTGACAAAATGGAATATGAATGTATGCAGCTTGTACCAAATATAACTCCTACCTTTCTAAAAAGAAAACCTCCGCACTCCGGAGGGTTCTCTACTTCTCTAACGTATTACGAATTTGTTCCATTCGCATTTTTCCCCAATCATACATCATTTCAACGATCGGTAAAAGTGACATGCCTAGTTCCGTCATATAATACTCAACGCGAGGAGGAATTTCGGGATATACTGTCCGATCAACAATCCCATCTTCCATTAACTCTTTTAATTGGTTCGACAAAACTTTATGAGAAATGCTTGGGAATAACCGTTGTAATTCACTGAAACGATGCGGCCCTTCCACACCAAGATGCCACAGTATCACAACTTTCCACTTTCCACTAATAATAGAAAGCGTCAATTCCTTTTCACAATTAAAATTACCATTTTGTATTTTATCTTGAATATCTTTTCGAATATTTTCGGACATTAACAATCTCCTAACTCTATATGAACTAAAAAGCTCTCTCATTATTGTAAATGAGAGCTGCTCAGATGTCTAAAAAGTAATTATACAGAAAAAAGAAGCCGCACAAACGACTTCTTTTTTATTTCAAATATTAGTTGTCATCCATTTTCAGTACAGCCATGAATGCCTCTTGCGGTACTTCTACAGAGCCAACAGACTTCATACGTTTTTTACCTTCTTTTTGCTTATCAAGAAGTTTACGCTTACGAGAAATGTCACCGCCGTAACATTTTGCAAGTACGTTTTTACGCATCGCTTTAATTGTAGAACGTGCTACAACTTTATTTCCGATAGTCGCCTGAATTGGCACTTCGAACTGTTGTCTCGGAATTAATTCTTTTAATTTCTCTACGATTACTTTACCACGGTCATACGCTGAATCACGGTGTACGATAAATGATAAAGCATCCACTTGTTCATTATTTAAAAGAATATCCATTTTCACAAGTTTAGATGGCTTATAGCCAATTAACTCGTAGTCAAATGATGCATACCCTTTCGTATTTGATTTCAATTGATCGAAGAAGTCATATACGATTTCTGATAACGGGATTTCATATGTTAATGTAACACGCGTTTCATCTAAATATTGCATATCAATAAACGTTCCACGTTTACCTTGGCAAATCTCCATTACAGCTCCAACATAGTCATTCGGAACCATAATTGAAGCCTTCACAAACGGCTCTTCTACACGATCGATAGACTGTGGATCTGGCATATTAGATGGGTTATCAACAATAACATCTTCACCGTTAGTTAAATAAACTTTATAAATAACGCTTGGCGCTGTTGTAATTAAGTCAATCTTAAATTCACGTTCAATACGTTCTTGAATGATTTCCATGTGAAGAAGCCCTAAGAAACCACAACGGAAACCAAATCCTAGCGCTTGAGATGTTTCTGGTTCAAACTCAAGAGCAGAATCGTTTAACTCTAATTTTTCTAATGCATCACGTAAATCGTTATAACGAGCAGAGTCAATTGGATACAGACCACAGAATACCATCGGGTTTAACTTACGGTAACCTGCTAACGGCTCTGCAGCTGGACGTTTCGCATGTGTAATCGTATCACCAACACGTGTGTCACCAACATTTTTAATCGATGCTGCTAAGAAACCTACATCACCTACTGTTAACTCGTCACGTTGCGTAGTTTTCGGTGTAAATACACCTACTTCTGTTACTTCAAATTCTTTACCCGTTGCCATCATACGTACTTTATCGCCAACTTTTACTGTTCCATTTACAACACGGATATAAGCAATTACACCGCGGTACGGATCATATAAAGAGTCGAAAATCATACATTGTAATGGCTCTTCTGAATCACCCGACGGAGCTGGTACTTTTTCAACAATTTGTTCTAAAATTTCTTCAATACCAATTCCAGCTTTCGCAGAAGCAAGTACCGCTTCTGATGCATCTAAACCAATTACATCTTCTACCTCTTGACGTACACGTTCTGGATCCGCACTCGGTAAGTCGATTTTATTAATAACTGGTAAAATTTCCAAATTATTATCAAGCGCTAAGTATACGTTTGCTAACGTTTGCGCTTCAATACCTTGCGCTGCATCTACTACAAGAATCGCGCCTTCACAAGCCGCTAAACTACGAGATACTTCGTACGTAAAGTCGACGTGTCCTGGTGTATCAATTAAATGAAGAATATACTCTTCACCATCTTTTGCTTTATAGTTTAATTGTACTGCGTTTAATTTGATTGTAATACCACGCTCACGCTCTAAATCCATAGAGTCAAGCAACTGAGCTTTCATTTCACGTTGTGTTAACGCGTTTGTTTTCTCTAAAATACGGTCTGCTAACGTTGATTTTCCGTGGTCAATATGAGCAATAATAGAGAAATTACGAATTTTGGACTGTCTTTTTGCTCTTTCTTCTTTATTCATCTATGTTCTCAACTCCTAATAGTCTCGCCAATATACACTAGCACTGATTATATCAATAGAGCAACAAAGATTCAATGAAAACTCGTGCTGCTTACGATACAAATCATTCTATCTATATCTTATGCGAATAAACCATAAGAGACAAACCCTTTTCAAATTTTAAAACGGCTGTCTTACAAACCAGTAAAACAACCGCCTCCCATGTTACTCTTAGCTAAAAATTCCTTTTATTTTCCCAACAACGATATCCGTTCCGAACTTCGTCATTTCATAAGCTACACTTGCTACTGCCATCCCAATTCCTTCTACAACATTAAAACTTCTTAAACGTTCTAACTGTTGTTGTTTTTCTGAGGCCGAAAACGAGCTACCCAAAATTTCTGATTCAGCACCTGTACTTTCTGTCCCTGTCATATGAGCTATTTGTTCATATGACAGTTGCTGATAGCCTTTCATACTTTTCAAACCATGATTAGCAAGTGCCACTCCTGCTATCATCATAAGTAAACATAAAGCCACACTACATATACACAAAATCGTAAAGCGACTCAAACGATAATCATCTGTTCCCCTCAATGTGTATATGCTCCCGTATTATCTTGATCAATTTGATGATGCAGCGCCGCATTTAAACCACTCGCTATTACATTCGCCATATCCTCAATAAAAGTATCTACTTCTTTTGGGGTTACCATTAAATTATGACCAAGAGGAGATAGCACTTCATAAATCAGCCTTCTTTTTTCTTCTTCTTCCAACGTGCCAACAGCACCTAAAAACATATTTCTGCTCTTTTCATCCGGCATATCTTCTTCCGTTAATTTTTTCTTTTCTCCAAATGAAAATCCCGCTGGTAACAAAGAGCGTGAAGGTTTATTTCCTTCTTTCATCTCTCGGCCGAAATGTTTCAAAATAAAATCAATCGTATCACTTGTAATCGAAACAGCATCGACCACAGTCGGAACACCAATCGCGATTACAGGGATACCTAATGTGTCTTTACTTAGTTCTTTACGTTTATTCCCAACCCCCGATCCGGGATGAATTCCAGTATCAGAAATTTGTATCGTGCTATTTACTCGTTCAATAGAACGGGCAGCTAATGCGTCAATCGCAATTACAAAGTCCGGGTTCGTCTTCTCAATAATCCCATAAATAACATCGCTCGTTTCGATCCCTGTAATTCCCATTACCCCCGGCCGAATTGCACTAACAGGCCTAAACCCTTCTTCTACACTTTCAGGCTGTAATTGAAACAAATGTCTCGTTACTAATACATTTTCTACAACTATCGGTCCAAGAGCATCTGGTGTTACATTCCAATTCCCAAGACCTACAATTAAACAGCTTGCTTCTTTTGTAACGCCAACCTCTTCTAAGAAATTAGAAAATTCTTTTGCAAAAATACGCTCCACTTTTTGTTGAAGTTCTGTATCTTGCTGACGTATACCTTGAACTTCAAGCGTTAAATAATTTCCAGGCTTTTTACCCATCGCTTCAGAGGCAGCTTCATCAATTGTTACTTTTGTAATTATAGTCCCCTCTTCTTCTCTCTCTTTTACAATAACTCCCTGTATCCCTTTTTGTTCCTCTTGGCTTTCTTGCAACATTTGATGGGCTTCTACAGCAAGGTCAGTTCTAATGCTATATTTACTTAAATCTAATGGTTCTTTCATCGTATCTCCTCCGTAATTCATAGTAAATATCGTTAGATTTCCCAAAGTTATATAAGGTCATTCTTTCCTTTACGTGAAATTTCATGGATATACTATTGCAATTCTCTTCACCGTTTGATAGAATATCACTTGTTCTATGTAAGAATCGAGTCATTCGATTGCACCAGGGAGGTGAAAAGTATGGCAAACATCAAATCTGCTATCAAACGCGCTAAACTTAGCGAAGAGCGTCGTGCACATAACGCTTCTATCAAGTCTGACATGCGTTCTGCTGTTAAAACTGTAGAAGCTTTAGTTACTAATAACGATCTTGAAAATGCTAAAGAAGCTTTCAAAACTGCTTCTAAAAAACTTGACAAAGCAGCTCGTAAAGGTCTTATCCACCAAAACGCTGCAGCTCGTCAAAAATCTCGCTTAGCGAAACAAGTAAACGCGTAAGGCGTTTAAAAAACGATCCATTTGGATCGTTTTTTTATATACAAAAAAGTTCATGTACTTAGTACATGAACTTTTTTGTGTCATCACATATGATTTAATCGCATTAAGAAAAACTCGAGCACAAGTTTCTTATCCATCTTTCCCGTCTTCATACTATAATCAGCTTCCGCTAATTCTATAATCACTTTTTTTAATTCTTCAAAAGAGAAAAACTTCGTTTGATTCATTGCCAACTTCACGCGATACGGATGTACACCAATATGAGACGCAATTTGATTTTGTCCATAACCACGTTGCTGTAGCTCTTTCACTTGATACAACAAGCGGAATTGACTCACTAATAACGCAAGCAATTTAATCGGCTCTTCCTGCTGCGTAAATAATCCATCCAAAATTTGCATTGCACCTGCAATATCTTTTTTCACCACTTTTTCTGTCAAAGCGAATACATTTTGCTCAACGGATTTTGGTACAAGCTCTGCAACAAGTTTCGTCGTAATCTCTCCGCCCATACCAACGTATAACGTTAACTTGTCCATTTCCTTCGCCAACATTGTTACATTACTTCCTACAAGCTCTAGCAACAAACTAACAGCCGCGTTATCAATATGCACATGCACTTCATCTGCACGAGCAACAATCCACTTCTGAACATCCTGTATTTGCATCGCATTTGCTTCTACTACATCTGCTGTTTTCTTTAATAGTTTTGTAATTTTTTTTCGCTCATCAAGTTTTTCGTAAGGCGCAACAAAAACAAGAATAGAAAATGGAGAAGGTTCACCAATGTATTCTTCTAAAATTTTTATATTTTGCTCTAACTTTTCTTTTTGCGAAGTCAAAAATAGCGGTGATTTTATTAACAGTACTTTCCGTTCTCCGAAGAAAGGAAGCGTACGCGCATCCTCAACCACATCTTCTAAATACGCTTCTTCTAAATCGTATGTCACAACATTAAACTCTCGATCTTCTTCTTCAAGTGCTTCTGTCGTAATAAGCTTTATCGTTTCATTTATAAAAAAAGCTTCCGTTCCATATAGTAAATATAACGGAGCAAACTGTTTCTTTTTAATTTTTTTATGTATATCACTCATACTTTTTCCTACTCCCTAACTTGGCAATATATATTTATACTAATGCCCTAGCTTTTGTTTTACAAGTACAAAGGAACAGGCTTTATAACCCGTCCCTTTATTTATATTAAACGCCACGCAATAAGCCCCGGGTTTCTTATTGGTGTGCGGTAATCACCTTCCCTTTATTATTCGCAATAAAAATTTGAGTATAAGTGCCAACTGTTAACATGCTTGGAAACGAAAAACTCACATTACTTCATGATTTAAAAGTAGCAAAAAAGCTCGTTTTCTCTTCATATGGAAATTGTAGATTTTTTTCTGACAATATTTTATACTAAAGTGGAATGTTGGGGAGGGATTCTAAATGAATGATTTTGAACAAAACGTTCAAAGTAAACGCAATGACGCTATTGATTCAGGGGTAGGATTTATCGTCTCATTTGGTTTTTTCGCAACACTTTTCATCATTGCAACTGTTATTAAATTTATCGGTTCTTAAAGACTGCCACTTCATGGCAGTCTTCTCTTTTTCATCTATTATGTGTTTTATCATATGTGATTTTACTTTTAAAGGTTCCATTTTCCCCTTTAAAAACATAGGAAATAGCACCTTGCTTGTCCGTGCGCCATATCGCACTCCCCATCTTCTCAAAACGCTCTATCACTTCTTTATGCGGGTGTCCATACCTATTCTGCTTACCAACAGATATAATCGCTACACGAGGCTGTATGACGTTCAAAAAAGGCTCTATAGATGACGTATTACTCCCATGATGAGCAACTTTTAAAACATCCACTTGTAAATCTGGATATGCCTCTACTAAAATCTTTTCCCCTTCTTCTTCCAAATCGCCTGTAAATAGCCACTTCAACCCTCCAAATTTTGCCCATATTACAATTGAAGCGTTATTTTCGCTTTTTTCTTTTCCTTTTGGAGCTAAAACGAAAAATTCCGCTTCATTTACACTCCAACTCGCCCCTTCCCCCACTTCAGTTATTTTCATTTCCTTTTCTAATGCCTGTTTCTTGACTACTTTTTCTAATACTGCATCTTTTCCCTTTCGGCCAAATACCACTTCTTTTACAGGTATATGTGATAATAATTCTTGCGCAGCACCTATATGATCTGCATCTCCATGTGTTACGATTAATTTATCAATTGTTTTAATACCTTCTTTTTGTAAAAAGGGTATTAAAACATCATTCCCAACAGAAAATTCATGCTTTTTTTGTTGCCATTCTTCCTTATTCACACGAAGCGTTCCACCTGTATCAATAAGATAAATCCCTTTATCATACGGAAGGCGAATTAATATTGCATCACCTTGTCCAACATCAATAAATGTTACACTTCCGCTTCCCCTAAAATATGGATATACATAATGACATGTGCTAATAAAAATAAATACACTCGCAACTATACAAACCATTTTTTTCGGCGCTCTTCTTTCCCAAACCATCAATATACTGACAATACTCGCGCAATATACAGCTACAAGATTGAAGGGCGTTTCCCCGAAGATAAGCTGGGTAAATGGTAAACTTTCACAATAACTTAGAAAATCATTAGACATACTCAAGCCTATTGATAATACATCCGCAAATCCTTTTGCGAGAAACGGGACAATTGGCATACACAGTAAAATAATAATGCTACATGGTAATACAATGATAGATAAAAACGGAACGTATAAGAGATTGAGGAGAATGCTATATGGAGAAAAATAACCAAAGTGATATAACAAAATCGGAGTACTAACGAGCTGTGAAATGATAGAAATATAAATAGAATTTCGGATTACTCCGTTGCTACTCCCTAACAATAACGGAGCAGACAAAAGTAAAGCGAAGCTACCTACAAAAGAAAACTGAAATCCAATATTAAAAACAAGATAAGGGTCATATATAAGCATACATATAGCTGTTACACTTAAAGCATCTAAACTAGATAAACGAATCGAGCACATAAAAGCAATCAACATCAAAACCCCTGTTATAGAAGCTCTTATAACAGAGGGTGAAGCCCCTGCTAAAACCATATACAAAGGAATACAAATGATAAGGCAAATTGTTGCTACCTCCCTCGTCGCACCGCTTCTTAGCAAAATAAAATATACTATCACCATCAACAATACAATGTGTGAACCTGAAATTGCTAACAAATGTACAAGGCCAAATTGTTGATATTGCTCTTCCACTTCAAACGTCATTTGTTGTCTATCACCAAAGAGTAATGCATTCATAAAAGCACCTGATTGCTCTGGAAACATTTCTGTAACTTTCGAGATTGCTTGTTGCCTTAAAAGAAGAATCCATTGCGTGAGCGACAATGATGTTTTATAGCATTCAGAAATATATGTAGCCTCAAATGTGAAATGAATATGTTGCTTGTATAAATAATCACGGTAATTAAAACCATGAAAATTCCGAGCTGTTTCCGGTTCTTTCCTCTCACCCTCGAATACACATGATATCCCTGCGTATAATTGTTGCATTTTTTTCTTTTCCAAAGCTGATTTTATTCTATAACTTAACTGCACTATATTTTTATTCTGATCTTCAAATTGAAAAGATAGGCGATCCCCATTAACAAGCGGTGTGTTTTGTATAACCCCTCTTGTAACTGCATAGGGCTTCCCTAGAGGCTTATTCCATACTTGAACATAGGAAGTGTATATAACGCTACTAAAGCACGCTACAATACAAAAAATGAAGGTTTTACGCGAAGTGCGATATAAACAGAAGAAAACATTTAAAAAGAGGCAAAAAACTATCAATAAAAGTGACGAGGAAAAGGCAATTGCAATCCCTATTATAAACGAGATTGCAACATACCCCCATTGTTCTTGCAACTTATACTCACTCCTTATAGCATCATTTTTGCTTTCGTGAATACATGCTGTAATTCTTCCATTGATAAATTATCTTTTTCTAAAGACACAAATAATTCTTTCAACTCTGTATAACGTTTTTGATCCTCTAATGCAGCAATATCATATTCTAGCGGAACGTGTTTCACTGTTACATTCGCTTGTTCAAATAACTCTATGGCGTATGGATGATTTTTATAATCCTGCGCATAATAAACCGCTGTAATACCACTTTGAATAATTGCCTTACAACATTGTAAACAAGGGAAATGCGTAACGTAAATTTCTGCTTCCTCTGTTTTCGCACCAAACTTGGCACATTGTAATAAAGCATTCATTTCGGCATGAATTGTCCGAACACAATGATTATCGATTACGTAACAACCATCATCTATACAATGTACGCCACCTTTAATTGAACCATTATATCCACCAGCAATAATTCGTTTATCGCGAACGATTGTCGCTCCTACCGCAAGCCTTGTACATGTACTACGCAAAGATAGTAGATGGCTTTGCGTCATAAAATATTGATCCCATGAAATTCGTTCCATATTTTTCACCTACTTTTTTGTCTACTTGTAGTGTAGCGAAAGAAGAAAAACTTCGTCAATCTTTTACGGAATAATAATTTGATCTTTTATCTTTTCAAGAGACTTCGCACCAATCCCATCAATCTCTAATAAATCTTCTATTTTCTGAAACGGACCATGTTCTTCTCGATATTTCAAAATACTTTCTGCCTTTCGAGAGCCAATCCCTGTAATTTTTTCTAGTTGTTCTTTCGCCGCTGTATTTATTCGAATCTTGCCATCTTCCTTAGAAGAAGTAAGCACCCCTTGTTCTGATTCATTTTTACTCGGTATATAAAGAAGCATTTGATCTTGTACAATTTGTGCTAAATTCACTTTTTTCATATCTACTTCTGATAAAAAACCACCAGCCTTTTGAACCGCATCCTTTACGCGATCTCCTTCCTTCATTTCATATACCCCTTCTTTACTAACCGCTCCTTTCACATCAATTATAATTGTTCTTTTCTGTTCCTTTGTATCCGATATTTTCGGTTTACCCTTTTTTTCGATCTCCTTCTCTTGTACATTCATTGTAATAGGCATTCGTTCTACACTCTGATTCGTTTTCCAAAAAACAAGAAAAAGTAAAGTTCCAATAATAGCTACTAAACCTAACCACTTTTTCGGAAAATCCCACATCATTTTACACCTCTAATCATAAATTTATAACATCATTCATATTGTTTAGGAGAAAGCTGTTACGAAGGAGGGATGAAACTTTGAACATAGGAATTATAGGGACAGGAAACATGGGGAATATACTAATCGATGCATTTTTAGAAACCCGTGCTGTCAAACCTTCGTGCCTTACAATCATTAATCGGACGCCTGCAAAAGCATATCATATAAAAGAAAAATACCCTTCTGTTCATATAGCAAAAACAATCCCGGAAGTAATCGAACAATCACAACTTATTTTTATTTGTGTCAAGCCGATAGATATATACCCTATCCTAAAAAAATACGCTGAACATTTTTCTGATGAAACGTGCTTAGTTTCTATTACAAGTCCAATATCTCCATCACAATTAGAGACTCTCGTACCTTGCCACGTCGCGCGTATCATTCCAAGTATCACAAATCGCGCGCTCTCTGGCGCCTCACTATTTACATTTGGAGATAATTGCTCTGAAGAATGGCAACAAAAACTACTTCGTCTATTCAAAAACATTTCTACACCTCTTGTAATAGAAGAAGATATAACGCGCGTTTCATCTGATATAGCAAGTTGCGGTCCTGCTTTCTTTAGTTATTTACTACAATGCTTCATTAACGCTGCTGTAGATAAAACAAATATTACACACGAAGAGGCTACTACTTTAGTAAGTGAAATGGTCGTGGGGATGGGGAAATTACTTGAAAAAGAAATCTTCACATTACCTACCTTACAAGAAAAGGTTTGCGTGAAAGGCGGCGTTACTGGGGAGGGCATTCGGGTTTTAGAAGAGCACGTTGGAGATATGTTCCATAAGTTAATCGAGCGAACACATGAAAAATTTGATGAAGATTTAGAATGCGTTGATCAGCAATTCAATAAACACACATAATAAATACGTCATTTTCATTCCAAATCCTTTTTATAAATACTTACTTTTTTACAATACATTTTCACTTCAACTACTATTCCCACACTTTACGCATACAATCTTCAGATTATGCTAGAACTAAAAATACATCTTCTTTATAAAACAAAAGCAACCTTCTCGGTTGCTTTTGTTTTATCCGTTTTTCTTCGCCATGAAGAAAATACGCTCTGTTTGTTCTGTAACTTCAAGTCGCTCAAAATCACCTGTTACACGAAGCACTGTAAAACCTGCTTCTTCAAGCCATTTCGTTAACTCTTCCACTTGATATGCACGTTGCACGTGACATTCGTCAAACCGATGGTACACATCTTCTTCCGGATCTTGAACAAAGAATGTTAAATCATGCTCTACACTATTTGATTCTTCACCAGGGAAGCAATTCCAAATAAGAGATATTTCTTCTCCATTCACTGTATACGTTTCATTTTGAAATACATGATGTATTTTATATAAAGAATGTACATCAAATAAAAACAAACCATCTTGACGTAAATGATGAAATACTCTTCTAAATGTTTCTTGTACTCCATCTTCTTGCAATACATAATTTAATGAATCACAAAAGATGGTTACACAATCAAACTCACCTGGAACATCAAGCTCTCGCATGTCTTGTTGATAAAAAGGAATAAAGTATCCCTCTCCTCCTAGTTTTTGCTGAGCGACTGTTAACATTTCTTCTGAAAGATCGACACCTATTAAATCGTAACCCTTTTGCACAAGCGGCAGGGTTACATTACCTGTACCGCATGCTACATCAAGAATTTTTGCCTCTTTCATATCTGCCTGCTGTAAACTTTCCTCTGTAAATTCCACCCATTTATCATAAGGGACATCATTCATTAGTTCGTCGTACAACAATGCAAATTGTTCGTATTTCATTGGCCTAACTCTTCTGTAATATCTTCACGTGGCACATCGCCCCATAGACGCTCTAAATTATAGTGATTACGCTCATCTTTATGGAATACATGAGCAACTACATCTCCAAGATCAACTAATACCCAACGTGCTTCGTCAAACCCTTCCATACGTTGTACGTCGATTTGGAACTCATGTGCTTTTGATTTAATTTCACGTGCAATTGCTTGCACTTGTTTGTCTGAATTCCCGTGACAAATAATGAAATAATCTGCAATTGGTGAAATACCTTGCATATTTAGGACAACCATATCTTCTGCTCTCTTATCATCAGCTGCTTTTGCCGCTAATACTAATAAATCTTTATCGTTCATTTACTCATTTCCTCCTTGATAACTGCATTGTATGTTTGGAATGTTAATGGATAAATCGTCTGATCTTTTTCCATTAAAAATTGAATTGTTCTCTTTAACGCAAATAATAAAGCTTGATTTATATCCGTATATGCGAGTTTACGAGCCTCTTCCACTCCTGGAAACTTTCGCCCAGGTTCAATGTAATCAGCTACATAAATCACTTTATCTAACATCGTCATATTCTCATGACCACTTGTATGATATGTAATAGCTTGCAAAATTTCAGAATCCGTAATGCCTACTTCTTTTTCTACTAAGTATGCCCCAACAGGTGCATGCCATAACTCTTTGTTATAGCAAAGTAAATCTTTCGGCAAATCTTCACGTTTAATAATCTCTTCCATCTCTGAAATTGCTCTACATTTCGCATAATCATGGAATATAGCTGCCATCTCTGCTTTTTTTTCGTCCACACCGTATAACTTAGCAAGCTCAATCGCTGTCTCCATTACACCAATTGTGTGTATATAACGTTTTTCATGCATTTGTTGTTTGACAATATGCAGTGCATTCTCACGATTCATACAACCCATTCCTCTCGATATATACCTGTACTTTTTCGGGAAGTAAATATTTACACGTTTTCTTCTCCTTATATCTCTCACGTAATAAGGATGAAGAAACTGCAAATTCCGGAATTTCCACTGTAGTAATCTTATATGGTGTATGCAATGTATACCCAGGTCTTGCAACTCCAACAAACGTTACAAGATTAAATAAAGCTTCAATGTTATACCACTTCGGTAAATACTCAACCATATCCCCACCAATAATAAAGTGAAACTGCACATCCGGATACTTCTTCGTCAATTGTAACATAGTGTCATACGTATAAGATGGGCCCTTCCTACTTAGCTCTTCTAAACAAATAGAAAAGTGCTCTTCTGCCTCAGTCGCGAGCTCTAACATATGTAAACGACTTTCTACACTTGTAATATTCCGCCCTTGTTTATGTGGCGGAATCTGGTTTGGCAAGAACCATACTTCTTCCAAGTTCAAAGCGTGATATACTTCATTTGCAATTAGCAAATGTCCATAGTGAGGCGGATCAAATGTACCGCCAATGATGCCAATTTTTCTCAAAAGAAACGCCCCTTCCTTTTACATACAGCAACTCTCCTCGGTTAGGAATGAAGAGAGTTGCTATTAATAAAAGTTCAATTGGTTTCGCTCTCTACATCATTACGCATAAACGATAAAAATAGCGCATGCTAGTCTTTTTATCGAGGAAGCTTAA
This sequence comes from Bacillus sp. LH1, assembly GCF_057924895.1. Taxonomy (NCBI): domain Bacteria; kingdom Bacillati; phylum Bacillota; class Bacilli; order Caryophanales; family Bacillaceae; genus Bacillus; species Bacillus sp. LH1. Next base: position 4,227,966 of record NZ_CM175007.1, read on the forward strand.
TTTGTTTATTTTCTCTTGATTCTTTGTATAAAACGATTGTGCTTCCAATTACTTGAACGATTTCAGCACGTGCACCTTTTGCAAGTTCTTCCGCAACCTCACGGCGATCAAATTCACAGTTTTGTAATACACTTACTTTAAATAACTCACGAGCTTCTAAAGTATCTGCGATTTGTTTAATCATATTTTCATTTACTCCGCCTTTTCCTACTTGAAAAATTGGTGTTAAATGATGTGCTTGTGCACGTAAAAATCTTTTTTGTTTTCCTGTTAACATATATGTTAGCCTCCAAGCTTTTCTATAACTAATTGTTTCATTCTCTCGATATTTGGCGTGCGTCCTGTCCACATTTCAAATGCAAGTGCTCCTTGATAAACAAACATATCAATACCATTTTGAATGATTGCACCTTGCTCTTTTGCCTCACATAAAATTTTCGTTTCAAATGGATTATAAATTATATCTGATACAATCGTTCCTTTTTTTAACGAACAAATTTGTAATGGCGTATGTTCTACGTGTGGATGCATACCTATCGTTGTCGTCTGAATGATAATATCATAATTTCCTTGTTCTTCTGTCGCTTTTTCTAACGACAAAGCAACAGAATTAACATCGGCCGTACGTGCAGCAATAAGTTCCTTTGCCTTATCTACTGTACGATTGGCTACATCAATCTCTTTTACACCTACATCAGCAAGAGAAAAATAAATAGCTCGGCTAGCACCACCTGAACCAAGTAACAAAATACGTTTCCCTTGAAGTGGTTCATTACTAATTGACTGCAGCGCTCGAACAAAACCAATCCCGTCTGTGTTATAGCCAATTAATCTTCCATCCTTATGAACCACTGTATTTACTGCACCGATTTTCCTTGCCAATGGGTCAATCTCATCCAAATACTCCATAATAGCAACCTTGTGCGGAGTTGTTACATTAAATCCTGAAATACCTAATGCTTTTAAACCTCTTACTGCTTCCCCTAGCAATTCCTCTTCAACAAGGAACGCATGATAATGGGCATCCATATTCAAGTGTTCAAATGCATCGTTATGCATAACGGGTGATAATGAATGTCCAATTGGATTTCCGATTACACCATATAATTGTTTCATAAATCCCTCTCCATATTAAATTAAAGATTTACGTAGTGAAACACTTACTCCTTTTGGTACGTGTGCAACAATTTTTGCTCCTGGTTCGTTCACAGTAACCCATCCTAATCCAGAGAATACAACATCCGTTTTAGGTTCACGAATATTAAATTCGTATTTCACTAGCTCAGGCATATTTGCTAATTCTTCTGGCGTTGGTGGGCTTAGTAAATCCCCGGCATGATTTTTATATAATTCATCTGCTTTCTCAAGCTTTGTACGATGGATTGTTAAGCGATTCGAGAAGTGACAAGTAAATGCACGACGACCACCACTTACATAATCAAAACGTGCCAATCCACTAAAGAATAACGTTTGTTCTTCATTTAATTGGAATACCATCGGCTTAATTTCTTTTGTTGGTGTAATAAGCTTTAAGCTTTGCTTTCCAACATAATGAGCCATTTGGTGGTGGTTAATAATACCTGGCGTATCATATAAAGAAGACTCTTCGTCCAATGGAATATCAATTAAATCAAGTGTTGTTCCTGGGAAATGAGATGTTGTAATTACATTTTCAGTCTCATCACTAAATTCTTTAATCATACGATTAATAAATGTCGATTTCCCTACATTCGTACATCCAACAACATAAACATCTTTGCCGCCGCGATAATACTCAATAGCATCTGCTAGTTCAGCGATTCCTTGTCCCTTCGCTGCACTAATTAAAAAGACATCTTCTGGTTTTAATCCTAGCTGCTTTGCACTATAGCGCATCCAATGTTTTACTTTATCATGTTTTACTGACTTTGGAATTAAATCAGCTTTATTTCCAACAAGTAATACTTTATTATTCCCTACGAAACGATGTAAGCCAGGTAACCAGCTACCATTAAAATCAAAAATATCTACAATTTTGACTACTAATGCATCTGATTTTCCAATTCCATTTAAAATGCGTAGGAAGTCATCATCTGTTAACGATACATCTTGAATTTCATTGTAATGCTTCAAGCGAAAACAACGTTGACAAATAACTTGTTCTTTCTCTAAAGATGAGGCAGGAGCATACCCCACTTCGTTTTTATTTTCTGTTTGAATTTCTACACCGCAACCAATACATTTAATTGTTTCAGTCAAACTTTATTCCTCCCAGTTAATTAAACCTTTTTTCTTCATATTTTTCATAATTCTTCGTTCAATTTTTCGATTAAAGCGCGTTACTAATCCGTCCGTTTGTGCTACCGGTACAACTAAAATTGTATGAAGGCCTACTCGGTTGCCACCAAGCACGTCCGTCAGTAACTGATCTCCAATTACTACAACTTCATCTGGCTGCAAACGCATCTCTTGTATCGCACGCTTAAATGCGCGAACAAATGGTTTACGTGCACTATGAATAAATGGAATACCTAATGGATCAGCAAAATCTTTTACACGTTGCTCATTATTATTTGAAACGACCGTTACTTGAATGCCTTGCTCTTTCATTTCCAAGAACCATTTTTCAAGTTGCGGTGTTGCATTGGGACGATCCCATTCAATTAAAGTGTTATCTAAGTCAGTAATAACGCCTTTAATCCCACGTTTTTTTAAATCTTCTGGTTGAACATGATATACATTTTTCACATATTCATTTGGTAAAAATAGTTTCAATTTCTTTCACCTCTTTGAGGATTTTTCATAAAATTTTTCGACAACATTTTTCGATATATAACCTGTGGATAAAATTGTACACATTTTCCACATTAATTTTTCAGTTAATTTGGAATTTACTAACAAACTATACACACTTTATCCACCTAGGTATGTGGATAACCACTCGTTTGTGACTGTCATATTTTTTTGGTACATTAAATGCATCAACGAATCAATCCTTATATTATTAGGAGGTGACTCACCTTGAAAACAAAACATATGGAACAGTTATCCACTGAGTTACTCACTGAGTCTTATTATAAAGCAAAAGAACTAAAATTAAATCCCGACTTCATTTTACTTATAAAACAAGAAATCATTAGACGCTCATTAGAGGACAAGCTTGTCAAATCATCTTGATTACATATAAAGTGAAAGTTTAATCAGCCCTTACCAATTAAACAGTTAAAGGATAATTTATTGGATGCCCTGTAAAAAGAGCCATCCTACGATGGCTCTCGAATAAACAAGTACTCCCATCTAGGGGATTTCATCATTAAGTATCTTTGCCCATAACTCTTACTTACGGTTATAAAAGCTTTTCTTTATTTATGAGCTAAGCGAGTAGCTATTTTTTGACCAAGACGAAGCTCTTGTCCACTCTTTAATTCCTGCACTACTTCTATCATATCTTTTTCAAACAATAACACAACTGTTGAACCAAATGTAAAGTATGCCATTTCTTCACCTTTTTGAACAGTGTCTCTCTCATGCAAAAGCTCAATACTATTAACAAACATGGCACCTACTTTTACAAGAGCCATATGCTCGCCATCACTGCTTACTTCTGTAACAGAACGATAATTTTTTGACAGTGGTTCTTTCCCGTATTCCATACCAGCTGCATTTACCGGATATGATTTTCTACCGAGTACAAATCTTTCAGTCACAGAACCAGAAAGCGGACTATGAATGCGATGATAATGACTTGGACTCAAATAAATTACCATATATGTACCGCCTGCATATCGCGTTGCACGTTCTTCATTACCTAGCATATCCACAATCGAATAACGCTTTCCTTTAATATCAAATGTTTTTGTATCCTCAATAGGACCTTGATCTGCAAAAACACCATCAACAGGACTAACGATACTCGATGCATCTGTATCAATACTACGCTTTCCTTCTTTTAGCTTACGCGTAAATAATTCATGCAATGTTCTATATTCCTTCAAACCCTTTTCCATCTCATCTTGATTAATTTGAAAAACTTTCGCATACGATGGAATAATGATAGAGCTCAAACGAGATTGTGCAAATTTACGTAATATATAAGAAGTAAAGCGACCATTTGTAAGTTCTATCATAAGTCGATATAATGTACGTCGCAAATTGCGAAACCCCCTAATCAGTCTATAACTTTAGTTTTCCCTTCTTTTCTTTCTATATCATATGTAAAATTGGTTCTTATTCCCACATATCATATAAAGCAGCCTTATTATACATACAGAAAACTAAGTATGGTATTATTCTTAAATTATTTAGCACCTTCTAATATTACAGATAGAATCCGTCATTTTCAACAGTGAACATGTATTTCTTCTTAGCATAACGCGTTTTCTTTTCTTATTTACAATAAGAAAAGCAGCCCATTTTAAATATGGCTGCTTCTAATACACTTTACTCTTTCGCTTTTTTCTCTTTCTCTGCCCTTACAAACTCGTGGAACATTTTCATTAAAGCACGCTTTTCAATCCGTGATACGTAGCTTCTAGAAATACCAAGCGCCTTAGCGATTTCCCGCTGTGTTTTCTCCTTATCTAGCCCAAGTCCAAAACGTTTCACAATCACTTCTTTTTCTCTTTCGTCTAAAATATCGATATACTCTTTAATTTTTTCTAACTCCATACTAAGCTGAATCATATCAATTACATCTTCAGACTCTGATTTTAATATATCAATAAGCGATATTTCATTGCCCTCTTTATCTTGCCCGATCGGATCATGAAGTGAAACATCTTTTTTCGTTTTCTTTAGTACACGTAAATGCATCAAAATTTCATTTTCAATACAGCGTGCTGCATACGTCGCAAGCTTCGTTCCCTTTCCAGCAGAATAGCTCTCGATCGCTTTAATGAGCCCGATCGTACCAATTGAAATTAAATCTTCTGCATCTTCTCCTGTGTTCTCAAATTTTTTAACGATATGAGCTACAAGCCGTAAATTATGTTCAATTAAAAGATTTCTCGCTTGAGCATCACCTTGCTCCATTAACTCTAAGTACTTTCTCTCATCATCTGATGATAACGGCTGCGGGAACGCATTATTCTTCACATAAGAAACAAAGACAAACACTTCTCGAACCATATATCCAATTGCGGCGAATAGACTCAAACCTTTCACCTCCGCCAAAATAGTGGTCTTTATTATGTGTATGTGGGCGTGAGGTTGTTTGTGTCTGTACAGTTTATTTATAAAACTCAACACTTCCAACATTTAAAATGATTTATTGTTATATTATAATTATATAAAATTGTTATTTATATATGAATATGCTATTAAAGGGGACATTATTCATGATTACATTAGAACGATTATTAAATGTAACAATTTATTTAGGGGTATTTTTACTTTTCATTTCGTTCATTACTTTTGTTATTAAAAGAGGGCCTGATTTATTATTTTTTCAATTTGGAATTTCTTTATTTTTTGGAGCTCAAATTATAACTGGAATAAAATTTTTTCATAACTATGGTTTCTCGTTTCACTCAAAACTAGAACTACTTATCTTTATTTTCTATGTAATTGGAATTATTACATGTATACTATTGTTCTTTCATTTTCAAAATCTGTATCGAATTTTTTTATTAATTTGTAGTTTTTTATTTTTAACTGGATCCAATTATTACTTTAAAGAAACATTAAATTTTAGTAAAAAAATTCCAAAGCAACATAAAACTTTTTTAAGTACACAAGAAGACTCTTTTCCAAAAGAAGTCCGTAAATTTTCAGAGGATTACAATAACATAATAAGGAATGACTTTTATGAAATACCGATGATTCCTACTGAATTACAGATTACAAGCAAAAAAGATTCTTCCCATAGTACATCTTTCTTAGTTGAACTTCATAATAGCGAGAATGAAATTACTGATGACTCTGTACAATTAACTCCATCAGACCGTTTTTATGTGCTGTTAAATACACAAAAAACAAAAATATCAAAAATAGTATATGAAGGGCAGAATTTTTTCACATTTACAGTCACACTAAAGGCTCTTAATTTACAGCAAGAACCAGAAATTCATAATATGTTTTTAGAAATAGATAAACGTAGAGCGATAAATCTTCTTAATTTTGAAATTAAAGCCCATACTAAAGAATGGAAAGTAATATTTAAAAGTGATAGTTCTCATTCCAATCTTCCTATCACATTTACTTTTGAAAAGCGAACAGGCAAATTATAAAAATAAAAAGAGTTATTTTTCAAAGAAAATAACTCTTTTTATTTTACTTACTCCAAATCTTTCTCCCAGTTTGGGCATCAATATAACGAATTTCCCGACTACAATCAAAAGGTTCTTTATATTTTTCATCTGTCGTTTGTTTGTACAGTAGTTTGTACAGTAGTTTGTATTTCGTTTCCTCTGCATCATGATCTACAAACCATTCTAATTTAACTCGGATAGCCGCTCTGTATATTTCTAACGCTTTTTCTTTTGTTACTTTTGGTGTTGTTTCATATGTAAGTAATTTTTTTATAAAGTTGCTAGACTCCCCCGAGTAGTGCATAACAGCACCATTTTCTGCATTGATGTTGATCATAAATTGGTTATACTCTGCCAGAATATCATTTATATATACAGAAAAGATAAATCTTTCAATCCCATCTTCTTCTGCTTCCCGTTCCTCCCAAAGACGCAGATATTGTTTGATATCTGGAATAACTCGTTCTAAAAATTGAAGTGCTTTTTGTAAACATTCCTCTCTAGACAGTATTTGCTTTACTTCTTTATCATCTGTCAGTTTTATAAAACCAGTTAATTCATTGGTTAATTTATCAATTGTAACGCTAACTAAATTATTATATTTCAACATCGGTAAATGCTTGTTAAAGAATTCATTCATTAAATATGGATTCTTTTCTTCTTTCTGTTTTTGTAATTCCTCTTTCGGAACAAATTTCATCCTTATTTCATCATCATTTTCCGTCTCAACTACTTTTGTAAAACTTTCTTTATCCCAGTCAAATAAATCGAATACATCATCTTGTTGGCTACCCTTTTTTTGTTTTCTAACAGCCATTGTTGGCGGTAATTTATAATGATCTGGTCCAAATAAATCTTTACCTGTACTTGCATCAATAAATACATGACTAGGTTCTGGTACATACACAAGGTGGTACCCTTTTACTTCTTCTCCATTTTCATATTTACATAAAGAATGTGTTAAATCTACAAATACAAGCCTCATATCTTGTTTGGCCTTTAAGTTGTCTAAAACGATATTCTCCTCAACAATCTCACTTGGCCATAACGGCTTTTCTTTTATGCTTTCTCGTCCGTTATAATGAAAATTCACAACATTCCCTGAAGGATGCACTTGCACCACACATCCTGTATCCGGTAATGGATATCCATTTACTTCTTGCATATAATTTATTTCTTTCCAGCCACGCCAATCATCCTGGATAGTTACATATGTATAAAACTCTAATCCTTCTTCCACATGTTTTTTTATAAATACATTTGCAATCTCTCTTACCCTATTCTCCTCTATAACTTCCTTATCACTCGAAAAATAATTTCCATCATCTATCCTAAATTCAATTAAATTACCAGTATGTCTATTCAATGTAATTTGTATCGTTCTCTCCTGATCCTCTTTATGCTCCCACCATAATAGATGATACGGGTCATCAACCCCTTCTTGATCATCTACAACAAGACTATATTCATCTGGAATGTTAATAATATGAGCCACTCGCTCTTTTCTTTCCTTATCTTTTTGATTCATCATACCGCTCCCTTTATTACATTTTAAGGTAATTATAACAAACAAAACCAAGGAACTATAAAAAAAAGACTAGAGATATCTCTAGTCTTTTACTTCGTCTCACGATGTAACGTTACTCGCTTTAATCGTGGACAATATTTTTTTAGTTCGATGCGTTCTGGATTGTTTCGTTTATTTTTCTTAGAAATGTAATTACGATCGCCGCACTCCGTACAAGCTAATGTAATATTTACACGCATATTTAATTCTCCTTTCTTTCAAAGATCGCAACTAAAACGTAATGATTACGATTTATATATTATAAAACTTCATTCTATTTGTCAATTGCAAAAACAAGAAGATTCCATTTAGAATCCCCTTGTTTTTATAGTTAAATCAATTTTGTCCCGCATTAACGGGCAGTAAGACCCCCACTAATTAAAAGTTTCACTTTATTAAAACGATTCGTATGTAACAAATTCACTAATCGGCTTTCGATATCCTCGTGGGCGAGTTTTAGTCATATCACTTTTTCCTATCGTAATCATTAAAACAGGTACTATATGCTCCGGCATATTTAATTCACTTTGTACTGCTTTTTCATCGAAACCAATCATTGGACATGTATCATAGCCATAATATTTAGCTGCGTACATAAAAGTCATCGCGCTTAACGAAGCATTTCTAATCGCTTCATCCTCCATGAAACGCTCTCCTTTTCCTTCATATAAACCTTTCGTTTGCCTAATTGTATCTTCATATTCACATTCATCAATCATTTTTAAAACTTTCATACCGAAGTAAATATTTTCAACATTTTGGTATGCTTTTTTATCACCACAAACGAGCACTACCGCTGATGCACTCGATACTTTATATTGACCGAAAGCTAATTCTTTTAATCTTTCTTTTCGCTCTTGATCACGAATTACAACATAATGTGTGTGCTGCAAATTATAGCAAGATGGAGAAAGCTTAGTTAACTCAAATATTTTTTTAAAATCCTCATTAGGGATTTCTATACCTTGTATAAATTTCATTGCAGAACGTCTAGCAATTGCTAATTCTTCAAAGTTCACCATATATCCTCCTCAATAACTATAAATTCAAATATACATTAATTTATACAAATAGATAAATCAAATAAAAACACTTTAAATCCGAATAATAATTATGATTAACAGCAAAAAAGACAAAAAGCTGAAACAATTAGTTCATACGAAATTCACACGAATCTATTACTATAGAAACTGTACATAGTGAACTTATTAACAATCACGTTTATTTATATAAAATCTTACTCGAAAGGAGTTGAAAGTATGAAAACTAAATATCGCTTTATGATCTCATCATTTGCTGCTTGCGCTTATATGATTTGGTATTTAGTATAATAACGACCTCACTTGCAAATAGGAAAAGGTGTGTATATAAATGGAATATAATCAATCAACAGTTAACTACTGGAAAGCTTTTGTATTACCATATACATTTGCTTTAGAAGAGTTAAAAACTAAATTTGAAATTATGAACCGGGAAGCTCAATTTCTAGAGGATTACAACCCGTTTGAACATATAAAAACAAGACTAAAACAACCTGAAAGTATTATTAAAAAACTAGAGCGCAAAAGCTTATTACCAACAGTTGAAAACGCTCAAACACATTTACAAGATATTATTGGTATTCGTATTACATGTTGCTTCGTAGAAGATATCTATCATTTGAAAGAAGTCATTCAAAAACGCGAAGATATGGAAGTCATAGAAGTAAAAGATTATATCGCTAACCCAAAACGAAACGGATATAAAAGTTTACACATGATTATTAAATACCCTTTATCACTAAATTCTGGTACAAAAGATGTATTTGCAGAAATTCAGTTACGTACACTAGCAATGGACTTTTGGGCAAGTTTAGAACACAAACTTTATTATAAATATGAAGGGAAAATACCGGAGTATTTAAAAGATGAACTACATGATGCAGCAATGAAAGCTGAAGATCTTGATAATAAAATGGCCACAATCCGTCAAGATATTGATGATATTGAGGCATGCTCAAATCAAATTATGCTACCACTATAAAAAAAGGTTCTCGCCAATGAGAACCTTTTTTCTACCATTTTGGGAAGTACGACTCCTACACTTATTAAAGTTTCACGTTATTTTTTCTCTATTGTTCGAACCTCTTCAATCTTCCATTTATCCTCTTCTTTTCCAAGGGCATACTGTACTTTCTTTTGAAGAGTGATACTGTCGTCTACTTCCTTTTCTTTCGTTTCAACAATAACATACCCTACTTTACTAACTTTCATATCTATATGTTCCAATTCAATTTTCTTATTTCCCTTTTGAAATGCGGCTTCTTTTTGTATTTTTAAGTCTTCAGCACTAGGCATCTTCTTTGAAAATAACTCCATATGTTCTGCAAGATTTTTTTCATTCGTCGTTCGCACAAATGTATGAATAACATCTTGAATAGATCTCTCTTCTTCTTTTGTTATTTGTACCTTTTCCTCAGTTTTTTTAGTAGTAGATTTTTGTTCTACATTATTCTCTTCTTGTTGACATCCAACTAGTAATACTACAAATACTAAAAGGAATCTTAATTTCCTAAATAACTTTTTCATATTCCCAACTCCTAAAAAGAAAAGTGAGGCATTTCGCCTCACTTTCGCTCTTAATTAGCGTCTTCCTTTATTCGGATCGCCGCCGCCAACAATATCAAAGACACGTTTCGCTATATTTGTATTCTCTTGAACGCCAGAGAACAAGTATTTACCTGGACCAAATGCATATACGTTCACATCTTCCCCTGTATGTCCACCCGTTGTCCAGCCTGTAACCGAGCGCTTATTGAAAATATCTTCAATTGCATTATCAATCTTTGTTACATCTTTTGAAGGAGCTATATCATTTACAGCTTGAATTTCTTCTGGAGTTAATTGTAAATCAATATACTTTTTCAATGTTTCTTCTACATTTGCACCTTTTGCAATCTCATTTGCCATAAAGTCTGGTGTACGCTTTGCAGCTTTAATTGGATCTACTTTAAAGTTATACTCGCCATTGGCACCTAAAGATAATCCACCAGTAGCGTGATCTGCCGTTGCAACAACTAACGTATTTTTATCTTTTTTCGCAAACTCAATCGCTGCTTTGAAAGCTTTTTCGAAGTCTTCCATTTCACTCATTGCACCAACAATATCATTATCATGTCCAGCCCAGTCGATTTGACTTCCTTCCACCATTAAGAAGAAACCATTTTTATTTTTGTTCAAACGCTCAATTGCTGCATTAGTCATTTCTTCTAATGAAGGTGTTTTCTCATTACGGTCAATCATTTTATCTAATCCACCTGGTGCAAATAAACCAAGAATTTGATCATTTTTATCATTTAACAATTGATCTCGATCCGTTACATAGCTATAACCAGATTTCTTGAACTCTTCTGTAAGATTACGATCTTTTCTAACAAAGTTCTTTACGCCGCCGCCAAGCATAACATCTACTTTATGCTTCCCTTTAATTTTCTCATCAAAATAATCATTTGCAATTGCGTCCATATTTTTACGGCTAATGTCATGCGCACCGAAAGCAGCTGGTGTTGCATGTGTAATTTCAGAAGTTGCAACGAGTCCCGTTGATTTCCCTTTTTCTTTCGCTTGCTCAAGAACTGTTTTCACTTCCGCTTTATCATTATCAACTGCAATTGCAGCATTATATGTTTTAATCCCTGCTGACATAGCTGTTGCTGCCGATGCAGAGTCTGTAATATTTTCATGTTCATCTTCTGGGTATGTTTTTTGTGTTCCTACAAGATGCTTATCAAATTCTGTAGATTCCATTTCAAAGGTTTTTGGATTATCTTTCATATAACGGTGAGCCGTCATATATGAAGGGCCCATACCATCCCCAATTAATACGATAACATTTTTAATCTTTGCATTGCTTCCGTTCTCATCTGCATTAACCTCACTAGAACGAGTAAAATTCCATGTTGCTACCGAAGTAACCGCTAATGATGCCACAACTGCAAATGGCCATGCTTTTTTCACAAACTTTTTCACTGTCTTGTCCCCCTAATTAGGTTATTCATTTCCCACTATCAAATTTAATGGAAGACTATTAAGAGAAAATTAGCTGTATGTAAATTTTTTGTTAACTTATGTAAATATCAGTTATAATTTGTATAACTTTGTCTTTTTGTATCAATCATCTCGCCCTTTACAATTTAAATATAAACAAGTTGGATTTCATTTAACGTAAATCTCTTTTTTTACATTTTGACTCTATTTTTATGAAAATAAATAGAAATGCGGTGAGCCTTTATGAAAATAGTAACGCTAAATGAGTCTTTTATTTTTGAATTACTTAATCTTTGCAAATCTGTTGGATGGTTACACGATGAAATTTTTATGAAAAAACAATTCGAAATGTATCTTTCTATCGGCACACTTGTAGGTTACATTCATGAAAACAAACTCATTGCGACTGGAGGAGTATTTCCCTTTCCAAGTAACTTCGCTTCCATTGGTATGTTAATCGTTCACCCTAATTTTCAAGGACGCGGATTAGGGCGCATGTTGCTAAATCATTGCTTGGAACAAATTCATCCAAAACAACCCATTGCACTTATTGCGACAAAAGCTGGCGAACCTCTATACACATCATGTGGATTTCAAACAGCAACAACGATTCATCGTTTTGAAAAGCAGACTATTAAGACGTATCCTTCTCACTTACAACAAGTACAAGAAGAAGACCTTATATCTCTTACTTCTCTGGATCAAATTGCAACTGGTATGAATCGTTCTCTACTTTACTCTTTGCTATTACCAAGGGCCGTATACTCTTTTAAAATTGAAAGAAATAACTGTATAGAAGCTTTTTCATTATGCATACAAAAGGGCAATATATTATGTATCAATCCACTTATCGCCAAGCAAGAAGAAGATGCTATCCAATTATTAAAAAAGATATGTGAATGTTGGAATGGTATAGTACGAATTGATGTTCCACACTCACAATTTACATTTCGTCAATTTCTTCAAACAGAAAATTTCCAAGAAACGCTCCTTTCACCTCTTATGATAAAAAATGGTAGCCAACTTCCTGGAAATCGTAATATGCTATTTGCTATGATAGATACAGCGTTATGTTAGAAAGGAGACACCTAATTGAAGCGATTTAGCTATTTTATGGTAGGTTGTCTTACTCTTACACTATTAGTAGGATGTAGTGCAGCAGAAAAGCCAGTAGAACAAGTAAAACAAGTTAAAAATACAATTACAGCGAAACTAGCTACCGAGGAAAAAATGGTAGAAATAGATGGTCAAACCATTTACTTTAAAAAGATTGGTAATGAAAAACCACCTTTACTTATGATTCATGGCTTTGGAGGGTCATCAGATGGTTTTCAAAAGATTTACTCCGATTTAGCAAAAGATCATACAATTATTTCTGTAGATGCTTTAGGATTCGGGCGCTCATCTAAGCCAATGGATTTTTATTATTCTTTTCCAACTCATGCAAATTTGTATTATAAATTAATGAAAAAACTAGGGTATGATTCATTCGCAATACTGGGGCATTCCATGGGGGGAGAAATTTCTCTAAATTTAACATATTTATATCCTGAAGCAGTTTCTCACCTTATTTTAACTGATGCTACAGGTGGCCCTCATACATTCGTTAATAAACAAGGCTCACCAAAACCACAATTGTCGACTGATTTAAATGCCGTTTCTTCTATTACAGATTATGATGAAAGCAAAGTGAAATTCAAACGTAATGATGAAGAGCATTATAATAAAATGAAATTATGGCCTAGACGTCTTAAAATTAATGCAAATGAAATAAAACAGCCAACTTTAATTATATGGGGCAGAAATGATAGTAGCGTTTCCTGGAAAGAAGGAGAAACGTATCATCAATTCTTAAAAAATAGCACTTTACATATTATTGAAAAAGGTTATCATGCACCATTTCGCCAAGAACCACAAGAATTTGTCGGGTATGTAAAAGATTTCTTTAAGAACAATCCGATTAAAGTTGAAAAATAACATAAACGGGTATCTCAAAATGAGATACCCGTTTTCATATATTAAGCAGCTTGCTTTTGGCGTTTTGGAGTTTTTGATCCTAATACTTTCGGGATAACGAAGCCATCAATTCCAAATTTCCCAGCGTTCATACCGGAAACAAGAACAAACATAGATAAGATAACCATCTCAGGGTTCACACCAATTGACCCACTAAACATATAGGAAAAGTTCATTACAAGACCAAAAAAGACCGCTGTTTTTGTTAAACAGCCTACAATTAAACCAATTCCGACTAAAATTTCTCCCCATGTTACAAGTGTATTAAACAAATCTACATTTGGAATTGCAAATTCTTGTAAGAATGATGCCCACCAAGATTGAACAGCCGGTTGTGCACCTTTAGATTTTTCAATTGCCCCTTGCAAATAACCTGTTGCATCGAATCCTTTTCCTTGTAGTTTACCGATTCCAGCCATTAACCATGTGTAACCAAGATATACTCGAATTACTGCTAATGCAAAAGAAACTGCTTTGTTTTCTCTTAAAAATTGAATAACCATATCTTCCTCCTAAAGTTGTAATTAAGTTAGTTACAGATAATATAATAACATTAGTTACTTATTTTTTAAACGTTAATTATGAATAATCTGTGACATGCGTATGAAACATTAAAAACTAACGTTTATATAGTAACTTTTATTACCTGTAAAAACTTGAACATATCATACCACAAGTGATAACCATTTTCATTGAAAAAAATGTAAAAAAAATGTGAGTTAAATGTGAAACACGTTTATTCGAATATAGAATAAACGTGTTTCACACTAATTATAGAATCGAAATGTATGTGTCTCCTCATCAATTAAACTCGCTTCTTGAAAGGCTTCTTCTAACGTTTTCCCATGGTTAATAACCCCATAAAATAAGCGTATAGTAAACATAAGTGCTGCATTTCCATCTACATAATCAATCGATCCAATATATGATTTCGCACCACTATGTAAAAGAGACTTTGCTAGATTTTGCTCCCCTAACGTGCACCCGCTATTTACAATATGTGTATTATGCAATTTTGCATATTTATAAATTTCTTCTGTACCAAAATACCCTCTCGGTTCATCTTGTTCATATACTTCTTCGCCTAACTCTTCCATGACAAACTTCCCTTCTTCACCATGAAAGCAAAAAATAATATAATTAATATCGTTAAATAAGTTCTTTCCAGAAAGAACTTCCACAAAATCTTTCGGTCTACCAATCCAATATGTCACAACCCTTGCACCAAAATATTCAAGAGATGCTCGGATTGATTGCGCCTCTAAATCCGAATTAAAACCAACTACTAGTGCAACATTCAACATACAACCCCCATCCTATAATCAGCCCTTATCAATCAGAATTTTATGGGATAAATCCATTTCATATATGCCCGTTTCTTTCAAAAAATCTGATCTAGTTAAAACGACTTTCTGTAAATATTGCCTATATGCTGTAATTGTTCCATCGTGAGATACAATGCAAATTCTTTCCGCACCCAGTTCATAACACCAAAGAAGAAATTTATCTACTATTTGCTGAAAACTATTCTCTGAAATAGTGTTTATACCTTCCTTCCATAACTGATTATTTGAGCTTTTCTCTATCGAAAAATGCGGAAATAACTTTGTTATCATTCCCTGATCTACTATATAATCGCACGGTAATGTTCTCGCTTCTTCTCGATAAGGAAAAATACGCGGAGATACATATGGATGAACGATTTTTTGACAAGCAACTTTCGCACTCCATATTGTCGCCGTTTGCAAAGTTCTAAGTGTAGGACTAGCAATTAATATATCCGCCTCTTGTAATGGCACATTGCATTGAAGTAATTTAGCCTGATTCCTTCCTTCATCCGTCAATGGCGGATGAAGCACTTTTAAACTTGATGGCAAATCCCTTATATGTTCTCCTTCCCCGTGCCGAACAAAGACGATTTTCATCCCCTTCCTCCTCTCATTATGAAATCCTCTTACATATTTCTTCCCTATCTCATACTTTATTCCTGCTATATGAAAACTAATATGTAAAAAACATTTGACATGAAACTTTGTAAAATATTACAATATTATATGTAAAAAACTTTTTACATATAAAGGAGAATTACATATATGAAATGGATAATTGTCTTTATTGGAATGATTGTATGGGGATATATAAACGGCTTCTTTAGTAGTGATAAAACTGCTAATCCTTGGATTACAGATGATGAACGTGAAACAAAAATTAAGCAAAAAGCAATTACGGCAAGCTGGTCCGGTGTTTTTATGTTTTGTACCATTAGCCTCTTAAATAAATGGTTAGGTTTAAGCACAAACGATAAATCACCGTACTTACCAGACACTATCGCAGCTATTTTAAAAGAAAATGTAGAGTTACAAGTTTTACTCATGCTATTTGTTATGTATGGAATATTTTACTTACATTATCGAAGAAAATTAAGTGCCTAACTTCTAACTCATGATTATCCTCCTAAATGGTTATAGTAATCATGACAAAATGAAAGGAGAGATATAAACATGAGTAACTCGAATGAATTTTTAGATACACTACATGAAAAACAAGCAAAAGATGAACAAAATAGAAAGCGCCAAGGGAACGGAAACCCAGCGAAAAAAAAGCCAAATAAAACACATAAATAACAGTAAAAAACTGCCTAAAACAATCTTTTAGGCAGTTTTTTATTCTTCTTTTACCGAGATAACATTTCCCCAATTCCATTTCTCATAATACCATTCTGGTACATCTATATTTTCAATCCACTTCATTTCATGCTTTCCATCCTTATGAGCAAGCCATACATCCGCTTTCTTACGGTCTGAACGTATCCATATTAATTGATTACTCTTATTCATGAAGAGCGGATGATAATCTCCTTGCCTATGAGGTAGCTTTGTGATTCGATGTTGTTCGTCGCTTGTACTATCGATCTCATATAAAGATGGTAGTGGTCTTTTTTCTGGTGGAGTTTCTATTCCCGCCTCTTTTGCTCGTGAAACGATAATTACGTTATCATTCTTCCATGTAAAATCCCAATCGACATATCCTTTCGGTGTAAATGTGTTCTGCTGAAGTGCTGGCAATTCTTTTACTTTCAAATGTTTATTCTCTAATGCAACTCTCCCGCTTCCTTCAATATAGGCCAATATATTGTTGGCTGGCGCCCATTTGAACCATTGTGTGTTTAATAACATTTGATCTACCTTTTCAAAACGACTACCATCTGCACGAACTAAGCAAAGCGTATTGCTATCAGCTGACCATGAAGCTGTCGGTACTGCTAAAAATGAAATCCACTTTTGATCTGGCGACCACTGAAAGCCACTTGCAACTAATGCTAGGAAATCATCATGTTCATTTGGTAATGCATACAAATGCTTCATTTTGTGAGGATTCATATGTGCATCTTTTTGCACTTCATATAGCTGAGCCCCTGTCCATCCTGTTGGAAGTAAGTGTGCTTCAGAGGATACAAAAAACTTCTTTCCATCAGGATACCATGCATAATCTCCTACACCTGCCGATACATTTTCAAAATCTGTATTCTTTTTTTCTACATCAAATGTATGTAATGTACCTGTAAATATAAATGCAATTATATTTTCTGTTGGTGACCATTGATAATTCGATGCTTCTGAGTGAAACGGCGTAACTTTCTTTCCATCTTTCAACCGATATAACTCAAGAATACTTTGTTTCTTCCCTTTTACATACGCTAGCCACTCCCCATCATATGACCACTTCGGCCCTGTTATGTACTCTCCTTTTGTAATCTGTATTTCTTTCCCATCAACTTTAATCCAAAGATTATGATGACGAATAAAAGCAACTTTCACACTATTATTTTCTGCACTAGTAATAGTGATAGAACATAAAAACATAAACAACACTACACTACTACGTACTATTAGCCTTTTCATACCATCACTCCATTTCCCTCATAGCATTCCTCACTTTATCCCTACAATATGTGAAAAATATCGATTCGACATAATTCATACCAATCCATAGAGGATTGGTATGAATTATGTCGAAAGTATAGTTTAGCCAACATTTATATGTATAATTTCTAACTAAAATGCAAGATTTTATTTCTGAATATTGGCACTTTTTATTAGGGGGAGTATCAATGAAAAAAACTACATCTACACTATTAAGCATGGCGCTTGTCTTTTCTAGTTTTGGAGCTTTAAGTGCTCATGCTGAATCACTACAAAAGGAGAAGCAATTTAGTCCACAATTAAAAACAACGATTGAACAGTGGGGAGAACATAAAATCGCTCAAAATGTTGAAACGAAAACAACAAAAGAAATATCAGTAATTGTAGAATTACAACATGCACCTCTCGCTGCTCAAAGTAATATTCAGCATGCTCCAGATTTACAAAATAGTAATGCACAGTCTTATCATGCTGAGCTCAAAAAAGCACAAGAAGATACGACTAAGAAAATAAAAGAAAAAGCACCTGGTGCAAAAATTAAAGAAGTGTATAATACGTTATTTTCCGGATTCTCTATTTCAATTCCTGGAGATCAAATTACCTCTCTTGCCTCTTTACCTGAAGTAAAAGCAGTCTATCCGAACTTAACATATAAATTGCATGAAACATCAAAAAGTGCTACTAACGAAGAAGCACCAAATATCGGTGGACCGACAATTGGTGCACCTGAAGCGTGGAATTTAAAAGATCCATTTGGCAAACCGCTTGATGGAAAAGGCATGAAAGTAGCCATTATCGACTCTGGCGTAGACTATACACACCCTGACCTAAAGGCAAATTATATCGGTGGATATGACACGGTTGATGAAGATAACGATCCAATGGATGGTAACGTACATGGTACTCATGTAGCTGGAATTATTGCGGGTAACGGAAAAATTAAAGGCGTTGCTCCAAACGCTTCTATTCTAGCCTATCGTGTAATGAATGACGGTGGAACTGGTACAACAGATGATATTATCCAAGGAATTGAGCGAGCAATTCAAGATGGTGCGGATGTGTTAAACCTCTCCCTTGGGCAGGATTTAAATGTACCTGATCAGCCTGTAACATTAACGTTAGAACGGGCAGCGAAACTTGGTGTTACTGCTGTCGTTTCAAATGGAAATGACGGACCAAAACCTTGGTCTGTTGATGCTCCCGGTAACGCAAGTAGTGTCATTTCTGTTGGAGCATCTACGGTTTCTATCCCGTTTCCAACATTCCAAGTAACTGGTTCCAGCAAAACATATCAAGGGTTACCATTATCAAAATCCGATTTTCCAATAGGAAATGATTCTCCTCTTGTATATGTTGGTTATGGCAATCCAAGTGATTATGCAAAACAAGATGTGAAAGGGAAATTCGCACTTATTTTACAAGGTACTTCTAGTACATTAGTAAAAGCAGAACAAGCGAAGCAAGCTGGTGCACTTGGTGTGTTATTAATCTCTAGCGAAAAAGAAATTAATATGATGCCGGAATATTTTTCACGTGAACATCTAGCTGTCCCAGTAATGCAATTATCAAATACAAATGGGGAAGAATTAAAAACTTTAATTACAAAACGAAAGAAAAATATAAAAATTGGACAACCAAAGCAAACAGAACTTATCGGTAACTTTAGTTCAAGAGGACCATCACAAGGAAGTTGGCTAATAAAGCCTGATGTTGTTGCACCTGGAGTACAAATTACTAGTACAGTACCGCGAGGCGGCTATGAATCGCATAACGGAACAAGTATGGCTGCTCCGCAAGTAGCTGGAGCGGTTGCCCTCTTGCGTCAAATGCATCCTGATTGGACGACAGAACAATTGAAAGCGGCTCTTGCCAACAATGCCAAAACATTACATGATGTCAATGAAAATGCATACCCTGTTATGGCACAAGGATCTGGTTTAATTAACATTCCGAAAGCAGCTCAAACAAATGTATTAGTAAAACCTAACAATGTCAGCTTCGGTCTTATTAAGCCCAATAGCGGAAAAGTAAAACTGACGCAAAATGTTACATTACAAAACCTTTCTAGTAAAAAGAAAAGTTTTTCAACTCGTGTGGAATTACTAGATGCAAACACAAAAGTAAGAGCTTCTGTCCCTTCATCGATTAGCATACAACCAAATAGTAGTACCGAAAAACCATTTACTATCAATGTAGATAGCTCACTACCACAAGGTGTGTATACTGGAAATGTATATGTAAAAGAACAAGGGGCAAAAGAAGAAATTCGAATTCCATTCACATTTAGTATCGATCCTAAAGATTATAAACGTATCGATGGACTTGAAATTATTAATTCTACTTTTAGCCCAAATGGCGACCACGTACTAGATGATAATCTCATCAACTACTATTTAGTTGCGCCTGTGGATGATGTCACATTGCATGCAAATTTAGTTACGAAAGAACGTGTAACGTATCAAGGGATTATCCATCAAGCTAAAAATGCAACTCCTGGATACAAACCTTTCAAATGGAATGGTACAAAAGCCGATGGCACTCCTTTAGCTGACGGGCTATATCAAATCGAAGCAGTTGCTTCTAATTCTGGCGGAGAAACAAAACAAACAGCTGCTGTATTTCTTGATCGAACTGCACCTAAGTTAACATACGAAGTTGACCAAGAAAATCTCGTAATTAAAGGAAAAGTTGATGATATTCTACTAGATTGGATGTCAGAATCTGGTTGGATAGCACCTGGTATTCCAGTGAGAATGCAATATGAAATTAACGGAAATGGTGTATGGGACCAGGCATTCCTGAACCCTTGGGAGAAAAGTTATGACATTTATTTCGATCGTACTCAATTACAAGAAGGAAAAAATACTATTCACATTGTAGCAACTGATGCAGCTGGCAATACCTCTAATTTAACTGTTAATTTAGAAGTGAAATAAAGTGAAACTTTAATCAGTGGAGATTTCGTTCATCCCCACTGATTATTAGCCTTCACCAATCGGGAGTTACGGGCAGTTAATCTCCCCGCTCACTTCTTTACTCCAACCGAATTTTGAGGTAGGAATTTTACTGCTCATTAACACGGGATAAAAAATTTTTGTTGACAATTTTTTTAATATAGTTTTATAATACAAAACATAGTTTAGTTGAACGAATTATATATCGGCTTTGAAGGAATACTAGTAGCGACTTATATCACTGTCTCAGAGAACTGATGGTTGGTGCGAATCAGTACATATACAAGCGTGAATTACAATTCTGGAGCTTCTTTCCCGTAATGCTTTTTATGCATGAAGAGAAAGACGGATCTTTCCGTTATCGTAAAGTGAGTGGTAAACAATTAGTTGTTTACAAATAGGGTGGTACCGCGATTTTTATCGTCCCTATCGGATTTTCCGATAGGGACTTTTTTGCGTCCATCCTCTTACACAATTTCATATATACGCGTTGAAAGAATCGCAGTAGTATCTTATATCCCTGTTACAGAGAGCTAATGGTCGGTGGAAATTAGCACATATATAAGTATGAATTACAATTCTGGAGCTTCTTTTTCGTAGTGCTTTTATGCATGAAGGAAAAGACGGAATTTTTCCGTTATCATTAATTGAGATGTAAGTATATTTTCACTTACAAATAGGGTGGTACCGCGATTCTTTCGCCCCTATCGGACTTTCCGATAGGGGATTTTTCTATTTCTCACAGAAACAGATGTTAAATAATTCCGAATCTTATGATAAAATTTTATAAGCGCTTACAAAAATGAAAGGAGGTGATACAAGCTATACGAAATCGATATTCAATTTTATTGAAAAAAGGAGGATGTCTAAATGACAAAGAAAACAGAAATTCCATCACATTTAAAACCATTCGTATCCACACAACATTATGATCAATACACACCGGTGAATCACGCTGTGTGGCGTTATATTATGAGACAAAATCATAGCTTCTTAAAAGACGTTGCTCATCCAGCCTATGTGAACGGACTACAATCATCTGGTATTAATATAGATTCAATTCCAAAAGTAGAAGAAATGAATGAGTGTTTGGCACCAAGTGGCTGGGGTGCTGTAACGATTGACGGACTTATTCCCGGCGTAGCATTCTTCGATTTCCAAGGACACGGATTACTACCAATCGCAACAGATATTCGGAAAGTAGAAAATATCGAGTACACACCAGCGCCAGATATCGTACACGAAGCCGCAGGACACGCACCGATTTTACTTGATCCTACATATGCAAAATATGTGAAACGTTTTGGGCAAATTGGTGCAAAAGCTTTCTCTACAAAAGAAGAACATGATGCATTTGAAGCTGTTCGTACATTAACGATAGTAAAAGAAAGCCCTACTTCTACTCCTGATGAAGTTAAGGCTGCTGAAAATGCTGTAATTGAAAAACAAAACTTAGTTTCTGGTTTATCAGAAGCTGAACAAATTTCACGTCTTTTCTGGTGGACAGTAGAATATGGATTGATTGGAAATATAGATGATCCAAAAATATATGGTGCTGGTCTCCTTTCTTCTGTTGGCGAAAGCAAACATTGCTTAACAGACGCTGTAGAAAAAGTTCCATTTTCTATCGAAGCATGTACAGGGACAACTTATGACGTAACAAAAATGCAACCACAACTATTCGTTTGCAAGTCCTTTGAAGAATTAACAGATGCGCTTGAAACATTTTCTAAAACAATGGCCTTTAAAACAGGTGGAAAAGAAGGTTTAGAAAAAGCAATTCACTCTGAGAACTATGCAACAGCTGAGCTAAATAGCGGATTACAAATTACAGGTACATTTAGCGAGACAATTGAAAACGATGCAGGTGAATTAATTTACATGCGAACAAATTCGCCAACGGCATTAGCACTTCATAATAAACAGTTAGCGAATCATTCTACTTCTGTACACAGTGACGGATTTGGAACACCAATTGGATTACTCACTGAAAATATTGCATTAGAAAATTGTACAGACGAACAACTACAATCATTAGGAATTACAATTGGAACTATCGCTGAGTTTACTTTTGCAAGTGGTATTCATGTAAAAGGAACAGTAACAGATATTGTAAAAAACGATAAGAAAATTGCTCTTATTTCCTTTATCGATTGCACAGTTACTTATAACGCCCGCGTTTTATTTGATGCTTCATGGGGCGCATTTGATATGGCTGTTGGCTCACAAATCACTTCAGTATTCCCAGGTGCCGCAGATGCAGCAGCATTTTTCCCAATGGATGAAGAAGTTCAAGAAATTCCTGCTCCACTTGTACTGAATGAACTTGAACGTATGTATCAAACAGTTCGAGATATTCGAAGTGAGGGGATTTTACACGAAGCGCATATCGATCAATTAGTAGCAATTCAAGAAGTATTAAATAAATTTTATGCGAAAGAATGGTTGCTGCGCCTTGAAGTATTAGAGTTACTTTTAGAGCATAACAAAGGGCATGAAACATCTGCAGCATTACTACATCAACTTTCTACTTTCACAACTGACGAAGCTGTAACACGCCTTATTAACAATGGTCTTGCGTTACTTCCAGTAAAGGATGTGAAAAATGATGCTAAGATTAACTGAAGAAGAAGTTCACGAGGAATTATTGAAGGTAGATAAATGGATGGTAAAAGATGAGAAATGGATTGAACGAAAATATATGTTTTCCGACTACTTAAAAGGAGTCGAATTTGTCTCTGAAGCCGCCAAACTATCAGAAGAACATAATCACCATCCATTTATCCTTATCCAGTATAAAGCAGTTATTATTACTTTGTCATCTTGGAATGCAAAAGGTTTAACGAAACTAGATTTTGAGCTTGCAAAACAATTTGATGAACTATTTTTACAAAACGAAAACGCAATTATAAGAAAATAAAAAAGAGAAGCCTTTTTAGGCTTCTCCTTTTATTTTGAAATGGATACAATGTCCAAATGGATCCTCGACTTGTAATATTCCATCTTTGTACGTAGCAATCTTGCCAATATTTTTTAAGCTTTCACATACTTGCTCTTTTTGTTTTTCATCCGCTAGTACAATTGTGAAATATTTTAAACCAACAGAACCTGGCATTTGCGGTGGTACCCCTTCACCTTGCCACGTATTTAAACCGATATGGTGATGATAACCACCTGCTGATACGAACAACGCTCCATTACGAGCTGGGATCGTTACTTCAAAACCAAGACCATCAACATAGAAACGTTTCGCTTCCTCTAAATCAGCTACATGGAAATGAATATGCCCCATCACAGTACCAGCTGGAAATCCATTCCATGTACTTCCTTGCTGTAATAATTCTTCACCAGCTAACGGGTTACTAACAAATGGGAGTTCTCCATTCTCATCACGCCAAACTTCTTTTTGTCGATCATGATAAATTTCAATCCCGTTTCCATCTGGATCAGCTAAATAAAGAGCTTCACTAAAGTAATGATCGGCTCCGCCATGTAGTGGATATACCATCTCTACAAGATGACGAAGAACATTCGCTAAATCCTGCCTACTTGGTAATAAAATTGCGTAATGATATAACCCTGTTCTTCCTCTTTGTTTCGGAAAAGCTTCTTTCTTTTCTTCAATGATAAGAAGTGGTTCATCATTTTCATTCCCAAATGTAACGACTGCTTCTTCTTCTTTTAGCACCTTCATACTTAGTACTTCCGTATAAAACTCTAGTGATTTCTTTACATTAGATACGTATAAATGAACAACATCAAGTGTTGTATCGGGATGAAGTTGAAAACTCATCTTGTTAGCCCCCATTTAAATTAGTTCTTCTTTGACATTTTTTCTTTTAAGAAATTATCTACAAAACCATCAGCTTTTGCAACAAATAAATATGCACCCATTGCTAATAATGCAAGTTCTAATTCGAAACCAGGATTTTTTCCATCTCCCAATAAACCAGCTGACCATTTCACTTTTACGATTGCTCCAACCATAACAAGCGCAAATAATAATCCAATATATCTTACACCTAAACCTAGAATTAATAATAGGCCTCCAACTAATTCAAATGTTGCTACACCGTATGCAAGTCCTCCTGGTAAACCAATGCTTGTAAACCACCCTGCAATATTGTCAATTCCTGATTGGAATTTTGTTAAACCGTGCATGAAGAATGTTACCCCTAACACGATACGAATAATTAAGTTACCAATATGTTGATTCATTTCTTTCTCTCCTTTATAGTTTTCTTATACAAAACTTTTATTTACATTACAAAACATACACTAATTTTTTTTATTCGTCAATTCATTTTCACTGGGAAAAAATATATTTTTTTTGCTATGATACAAATAGTTGTTTACAAAAAGGAGCTTGATTTTATGAATATTGGTTCTGCAATACGTGAAATTCGTCAACGTAGGGGCATAACAATCGCACAAATTTGTGAGGGAACAGGTCTTTCTAAAGGATTTATGAGTCAGGTTGAAAATAATAAAACATCACCATCTATCTCAACTTTAGAAACGATCTCCAATTTTTTAAACGTTCCCCTTCCCTATTTATTGTTAGAGCAAAAAGATCGATTAAAAATTGTCAAAAAAGAAGAACGGAAATACAGTGTATACGGCAAAGATGAGCAAAGAATTGAACATGTTGCGGAGCAAGGGGGCCTTCGCCTATCTTTAGTAGAAATCCCTACTGGATTCCCGAAAGAAAATTCACCAAATGCCCATGAAGGGGAAGAATGTCACCTTGTATTACGCGGAAAATTAGAAGTTCAGCACGGTGAGGATATTGCAATTGTAGAAGAAGGTGATTCTTTCTCATGGAATGCATGCGTTCCTCATATTGTTCGTAATATAGGAGAAGAAACTGCATTATTACTCATCTCTAGTTATGCAGAAAATCGAAAACGTGTTTACTAAATAATAAAAAAGAAGCCTGTTAAACAGGCTTCTTTTTTATCCCCTTATAATTCCATAACTTGTCCCAACTAGTACAGTCTTTTCATGCTGATTGCGATAAACTGACTCGATTGAAACTTTTTTATAGCCTTCCATTTGCTCAACATTTGTTAAAGTTAGTTCACAAGTGATCGTATCTCCTGTGAAAACTGGTCTAATAAACTCACTTACTAATTCTCTTGCTATGTAATGTAACTCTTCTCCCACTTTCGTCCCAATGCTAGCAGTCAATAAACCATGAACCATTAATCTTCCATTTTCATCGTATTCCACATGGTGTCTACCTTTATCACCGGTAATATTTGCAAATTTAAAAACTTCTTCCTCAGTAAATCTTCTTTCATATTTAAATACATCCCCAGCTTTTACACTCATTTTTATCCCCCTAATAATAAACAGAATTTTCTTTTATTTTATCATAAAACGAGCCTCAATCCATTCTCTATTATCAAAAGTCTCAAAATTACCTCGCTATACTTTTTTACTTTCCATTCATTTATCGGTGACCATCTCTTTTCGCGACTTGGTATCCATAATACGCACATGTTCCATTTCTCGATAGCTCTCTAACTTCAAATCCACAACTTCTATAAAAATCAAAATTGTTCGCTGATGTATGCGCAAACCAATCACCGTGGGGAAGTTTTTGCAGGCAAAGAGCTACAAGCTTCTTACCTAATCCCTTCCCTCTATATTCACACTTCACAACTAAATTTACTATGTTCGCAATCATAATTCCATCAGAAATGACTCTAACCATCGCAATCATCTCTTCCTCATCCCAAATTGTGAAAGCCCATGTTGAATTTTCGAATGCTATCGTAAATTTTTCAATTTGCCAAGAAGGGATATTATCATTACTCCAACCGGCATCTTCAAATAAAGCTTTAATTGCATATGCTGGTACACTACTCGTTCCCTCACGAATAATAAGTCCATTATGATAAATGTACATGTAACCCCTCCCTTTATTTTCATATACCATTCTTCAAAAAATGCAATTTACCTTTAAAAAAGTAATTTTTTCATCCAACACGCTTAATAGAATAAACTAGAGCATCGATTCCATGAAATGACGTTGTTTTCTCGTAGCTGAGCCCAGTTTTTCTAGCAACAAATATTGAGGCAGGATGATTCGGATTAATAAGAGAAATTAATTTATTCATTCGTAATGCTTGGAAACCATAGTCACGAAATGCTGCCGCCGCTTCTTTTGCATACCCTTTTCCCCAATACTGAGGAAGTAACCAATAACCAATTTCAATTTCCTCTTTTCCATCTATTTTCTGCTTTACCAGCCCTGCATGACCAATTCTTGTTCCCGTTTCCTTTTCAATCAATACAAATAAACCGAGACCGTTTTTATAGCTAGGAATCACCCATTCCTCCAGACTTTTTTTACACTGCATATATGTTTTTAATGTCCCATTTCCAATATAACGCATTACCTTCTCGTTCCCCCATAGTGAAGCGTAGAACTGTAAATCATCCATTGTATATTTGCGAATTTGTAAACGTTCTGTATGAAACATGCTGGCACTCCTTTCCACTAATTTATTCTTCATTTCACGATCATGTTTTGTATGTATACGGTATGTTACTATTTATTATAAAGTGAAACTTTAATCAGTGGGGAATTTTGTTCACCCCACTGATTATTAGCCTTTACCAATCGGACGTTTACGGGCAGTGGATCTCCCGTCTAACTTCTTTGCTTTAACTGAATTTTTAGGCAAGAGTCTTACTGCCTGGAAAATAGCGGGATAAATGAACCAACGATAAAATACACAATATTCATTCCAAATAACTAAAAAAAGCAGTAGACAAATATTGTCCACTGCATCCATATCATAACTAGCATAAAGAAAACTACAATTGAGGGGGGTGTAGGATTTTCAAATATACTAGATACTTATCCCGTTCTAACGGGCGGTAAACTTTCCAATTGTTTCAAGTGAAAAGTTTACCGCTCATAAGAACTTCCTTCGTTCATTAAGATAGTATTGCTAGATAATCATATACACGCTTAGATTTCTCTCCACCCATTCGTGCATGTTGAAGAAGAGAAATACCATGAGGGCCAGATGCACGCAATGCTTCTGGTTGAGCTACTAAAATAGCTTGTACAACTTCTAATTCACCAAGCATAGCTGCTGCAAAAATATCCATCCGAGCACCCTTTTCTAGTAAATAAAGAGCAATATCTTTACGACCTACATGTGCCGCTGCTCCTAACGCACTTTCCCAATCTGATCCGCCCCAATTGTAAGCGGCATGAAGTAAGCTTGGCGATTCAACCAACAATTCTTGTACTTTCTCTAAATCTCCGTGAGCTGCCATAACAAATTCTCTTACTAACTCAGTGGTAATACGTTCTTCGATTCGCATCTTACTCCTCCTTTTTTAGAGATTCGTTTCGGTGTGAAAAATGGCTTGTCGCTTCCTTGAAAAATATCTACATCTATGCCAAATACACGTTGAAACATTTCATGACATAGTACTTCTTCTGGTACACCGTCATACTGAAGCTTCCCTCGCTTTAATACGAGTAAGCGATCGCTATATTGAGCCGCTTGGTTAATATCATGTAAAACCATTATAATTGTCATCCCAAATTCCTCATTTAATCGTTTCACAAGTTCCATTACTTCTAACTGATGAACGATATCTAAAAAGGTTGTTGGCTCATCCAATAATAAGACATTTGTACGTTGTGCTAGCGTCATTGCAATCCAGGCACGTTGTCTTTCTCCTCCCGATAAAGATTGTAAAAGGCGATATTCATACCCTTCAAGATTTGTAACAGACAATGCCCAATCAACAATTTCTTCATCTTCTTTATTTAAGCGGCTACTCCATGATTTATGTGGACCTCTTCCGAACTCAATTAGTTCTTTCACTGTTAAGTCTAATTGATGATCATGCATTTGTGGTAACATTGCTAATTGCTTCGCTACATCAGCACTCTTCATCATATGAATATTTTTCCCATCTAAAATGATGTCCCCTTCGCTTTGTTTCAGTAGCCTTGCTATTAAACGAAGCAAAGTAGATTTTCCCGATCCATTCGGACCAATTAAACTAACGATTTCTCCAACCTTAATATGTACATTCATATTTTGCATTTGAAATCTTTCAGAGTGTGCGTAAAACACTTTGTTAACGGAAATCACTTTGTTTTCCTCCTCTATGAATTAAATATAAGAAGAACGGACCACCTAAGAAGGACAGTAAAATACCAACAGGCAATTCGATTGGGTCAAACCAACTTCGAGCTATTGCATCCGCAAAAACAAGTAATACCCCGCCGCCAAGGCATGATAAAGGTAGCAAATATCTATAATCATTTCCAACTAATAAACGTAGCATATGTGGTACGACAAGACCGACAAATCCAATAAGACCAGACACACTTACTGCAATTCCAGCTAATAATGTACTTACTACGATTAAATAAAACCGACTTTTTTCCACATTATGTCCTAATAACTTTGCCATTTCATCTCCAAGCATTAACACTCGAATATGCTTAATACCAAAGAAAGCTAATATAATGGCGAATATTGCATAATAAATAATCATGTTTAAATGTGCCCAACTTACACCACCAATACCGCCCGCTAACCACGGTAACACCGATTGTACTTTGTCACTATGTAATAACATTAATGCTGACGTTGCTGCACCAATTAATGCATTGATCGACACCCCTACTAAGACGATCCTTGAAGGTGGTGCCCCTTTTTGCCATGATAAAGCATAAATAACCATCGCTGTTATGAAAGCTCCTAAAAACGCCCCTAGTGGTAAAAAAGCTAGATGCTGTGGAAATAAAATCATGATGACAATTGCTACAAAGCCTGCTCCAGATGAAACTCCGATAATACCAGGATCTGCAAGAGGGTTTCTCATAACCCCTTGTAGCAGTGTACCAGATGCAGCTAAACATGTTCCTACTATAAACCCAATAAGCACTCTCGGTATGCGAAGATCCCATACAATTCGATGAACTGTTGAACCTTCCTCTTGTATACCTGTTAAAATATCTCGTATAGAAAAGGATAAACTTCCTGCGAAAAGACCGTACAAGAGACCTAGGATTGTTAATATAACTAAAGTAACTGCTATTATCCATCTTTTTTTCGCAAAAGGATGTTCCTTTTCTCTTACTACTTCACTACTTTCCATACGTATCATTTCCTTACATCTTGTATACTTTTATACATAAAGTCCATTGCTTCTGTAACTTTTGTACCAGGATTAGATCCAAATAAATCAGGTGGCAAAATAACTACGCGGTTTTGTTTTACTGCCTCTAAATTTTTCCACGCTTCATTTTTCATCATTTCGCCTTCGAATGCTTTTTTCACACTTTTTGGATCTCCGTGTGTAATTAAATAAATCACATCTGGATTCGCCTCAATAATACGTTCTACACTTAGCTGTGCATATTGCGGATATTCTTTCGTTTCTGGAAAATCAGAAGCAATATTTTTTCCGCCTGTTTTTTCTAAAATATCACCTGATAAAGATGTTGGTAATGCCGCTAAATAAGTACCTGGTGCGCCATACACTAGCAATGCTTTCACATCGCTCTTTTTCTCATATTTCTTCATTTGATCATTCATTTTTTGATTAATTTCTTTTGCTTTATCTTCTTTCTTCATTACCGTTCCGTATAATTCAATATTCTTTTGAATATCTTGTACAGAATTCGCAGAAGAAATGATAACTTGCGTTCCTTGTCCTTCAACCGTTGGCACATTCTTTTGGAATCCATTGTTAGCAACAAGTACATCGGGCTTTAAACTAGCAATTTGCTCAAAATTCGGTTGATGTGCATTCCCAATTACTTGTGCTTTCTTTAACTCCTCTGGAAGAGTTAATTTCGTATCCGGGCGACCTACTATTTTTCCACCTAAAGCATGAATAATATCCATGTCCCCCATACTTAATGTTGCAAAACTTTCTGGCACTTTATCGAATGTTACCTTTCTTCCTGATAGGTCGGTAATTTCGATTTTCTCTTTTCCTTTTTCTGTTTTGGTTGCAGACGCTTTTTCGTCCCCTTTGGCACTGCAACCTATTAACAAGAAAAAAATAGATAAAATCGCTGTAAATAGCGTAATAGATTTTTTCATTCCTTCACCTCTAATTGATAATGATAATCATTAACTACTATTCTACTTTAATTGATAAGGATTATCATTGTCAACACGAAACGCATACATTTTTCTACAAAAAACAAAAAGCGTGACAAAAAGATTTTTTCTTTTCGCCGCGCTCTAGTTAACAATATTATTCACATTCATTTTCCTCTAGCTGGTCACGCATCACTTTCACACGCTGAAAGAAAAAGAACGATAAACTTAAAAATATAACGATGCTCCCCATCATAACAAAAAATTGGATTGTCTCTTTTGCTCCATTCGGAATCAACAAGCCAACCATTAACAATGTACTTACAGCGAGAAGAATTTGTCCGAACCGAGTATAGTCTTCTATTTTTCCTTTTAATTCTTTCATTATATTCTCACTCCTCCATTTCACTGTATCATATTCTATGAAACTGAAAGACCAGTAAATACAGGCATTCTGGGAGATGTTTTCCAATAAAAAAAGAGCCGCTTTACTGCGGCTCTTTTTTTATCATTATTCACCTTTATATGCTTCCATATAAATTTCTTTCAGTTCTGAAATAAGCGGCAACTTTGGATTAGCAGTTGTACATTGATCTTCAAAAGCTCTTTCTGCTAATACTCCAACAACCTCTTCAAATTGCTCTTTATCTACTCCTTGTCCTGCAATACTCATATTAATATTTAAGCTTTTTCCAAGCTCAATAATTGCTTTGACGAGTGATTCCACCCCTTCTGCTGCCGAGCTTGCTGGAAGCCCGAGCATTCTCGCTATATGTGCATATCTTTCATCTGCCACAAAGTGCTCATATTTTGAGAACAATGCGTGTTTTCTTGGCTTAATAGCATTATAGCGGACTACATGCGGCATTAGAATGGCATTTGCGCGTCCGTGCGGAATATGGAATTCTGGTCCAATTTTATGTGCTAAGCTGTGATTAATACCGAGGAAAGCATTTGCAAATGCCATACCTGCAATTGCAGAAGCGTTATGCATTTTTTCTCTTGCTTCTTCATCATTTCCATCTTTATATGCTCTCGGTAAATATTTGAATACGAGATCAATAGCTTTTAATGCTAATCCATCTGTATAGTCATTTGCCATAACAGACACATACGCCTCAATTGCATGTGTTAAAACATCCATACCAGTATCTGCTGTTACATGTGGTGGTACTGTCATTACAAATTGCGGATCAACAATTGCTACATCTGGTGTTAATTCATAATCTGCAAGCGGATACTTTATATTATTTTTCTTATCTGTAATAACCGCAAATGGTGTCACTTCTGATCCCGTTCCTGATGTCGTTGGAATCGCAACAAACTGCGCCTTATTTCCTAATTCCGGATATTTACATGTACGTTTTCTTATATCTAAAAACTTCTGTTTAATGCCATAGAATGTCGTTTCTGGATGCTCATAGAATAACCACATTCCTTTTGCTGCATCCATAGCTGAACCACCACCAAGTGCGATAATTACATCTGGCTTAAAGCTTCTCATCATTTCCGCACCTTTAAAAACAGTTTCATCTGATGGATCTGGTTCGACCTCAAAGAAAACTTCAACTTTCACATCATTTGCATGCTTGTTTAAATAGTGCGCGACTGTATCGACATAGCCATGTTCAACCATTCCAGGGTCCGTTACAATAAATGCACGTGAAATGTTAGGCATATTTGCTAAATAAGCTGTAGCATGTTTTTCAAAATAAATTTTTGGTGGCAATTTGAACCACTGCATATTCTTTTTTCTATTTGCCAGCCTTTTTATATTTAATAAATGAGTGGCTGTTACATTTTGGGAAACTGAATTCTTTCCGTATGAACCACAACCAAGTGTAAGTGATGGAATAAATCCATTATATATATCCCCTATTCCACCTTGTGATGAAGGTGCATTTACAATGAGACGGCAAGCTTTCATACGTAACCCAAATTGCTTTTGCACATCTTTATTTGTAGAATGGATAACTGCTGAATGTCCTAAACCACCTAGGTTCAACATTTCTTCGCAATATGTAAATCCTTCTTCTAATGAATTCGCCTTCACACAAGCTAATACTGGACTCAGTTTCTCACGAGATAACGGATATGCTGCTCCGATACCTTGAATTTCAGCTACAAGCATTTTTGTATGTTCAGGAACAGTAATCCCAACTAAATCGGCAATATACTGTGCTGATTTCCCTACAATATCACTATTTACTGCACATGTATTTTCATTTATAACAAGCTTTTCTAATTTTTTTCTTTCTTCTTCTGTTACAAAGTAACAATTGTTTTCAATCATTTCTGTTTTAACATCATCATAGATTTCTTTATCGACAATGATTGCTTGTTCCGATGCACAAATCATACCGTTATCAAATGTTTTCGATAAAATTAAATCATTAACAGCTCGTTTTACATGTGCTGATTTTTCTATATAACACGGTACATTACCAGGCCCAACGCCTAACGCTGGTTTTCCAGTAGAGTAAGCTGATTTCACCATACCAGCGCCTCCAGTTGCTAGAACGAGTGCTACACCATCATGGTTCATTAATTGTTTCGTCGCTTCAACAGACGGTCTTTCAATCCATTGAATACAGTGTTTTGGTGCACCAGCTTTCATCGCTGCATCATATACTGTTTTCGCCGCTGCCACAGAACATTTTTGTGCGGAAGGATGAAACGCGAAAATAATTGGATTTCTTGTTTTTATCGCAATTAACGCTTTAAACATTGTTGTCGACGTTGGATTCGTTACTGGCGTTACCCCAGCTACTACACCGACAGGTTCCGCGATTTCTATTATTTCTTCATGAGAATCTTCGTGAATAATTCCTACCGTTTTATCTTGCTTTATACTATGCCAAATATATTCAGTGGCAAAAATATTTTTAATGCATTTGTCTTCATATACACCACGGCCAGTTTCTTCAACTGCTAATTTTGCTAGCGGCATATGTTGATCAACACCTGCTAATGCCATTTCATGAACAATGTTGTCAATTTCCTCTTGTGTAAAACTTTCTAATGCTTGTAAAGCTTGTTGACCATTATTTACTAGCGTATCAATCATCTTTTTTACTTCCTGCATTTCATTTACAACTTTCTCTTTGACTACCATGTAAATTTCCTCCTATTCTACTATCACGGTCCTTATATGTCCCTATAGGTCAAAATAAGTCCCAATTAACATAAAAAAATAGAGATGCTTTCCTACATGAATTTCATTGTTTGTGAAATGTTTCACAAGTTTGTTCGTGAGTAACATTTCCTGAATTCAATATACATGAAATCATTTCGTTTGTGTATGTCTATTTTGTGAAATATTTCACAAAATAATGTAATAAAAAAACGCACTGCTAATATAGAGCAGTGCGTTTTTTTATTATGCTAGCGCTTGTGCTAAATCTTCAATTAAATCTTCACCATCTTCAATACCGACAGAAATACGAATTAATGTATCTGTAATTCCTAATTCTTTGCGGCGATCTGCTGGGATTGATGCATGTGTCATTTGAGATGGAATAGAAATTAAACTTTCTACTGCTCCTAAACTTTCAGCAAGTGTAAAGTACTGCAATTTCTCAAGTACTTTATTTAATGTCTCTTCACTATCTACATCAAATGAGATAATAGCACCAAATCCATTTGCTTGTTCTGTTGCTAATTCGTGGTTTTGATGTGATTCAAGACCTGGGTAATATACTTTATTTACTTTTGGATGATTATTTAAGAACTCAGCAATAGCGCGTGAATTCGTTTCATGTTCTTCCATACGAATTCCTAACGTTTTTAAACCACGAAGTAGTAAGAAGCTGTCTTGTGGCCCAAGAATACCTCCTGTTGAGTTTTGTACAAAGTGAAGATCTTCTGCTAGTTGTGGGCTATTTACAACTACTAGACCTGCAACTACGTCACTATGACCTCCTAAATATTTCGTTGCACTATGAAGCACAATATCTGCTCCTAAAGAGATCGGCGACTGCCAATATGGCGTCATGAATGTGTTATCAATAATTGTTAATAAGTCTTTCTCTTTAGCAAGAGTAGATATTTTCTTAATATCAGTAATTTTTAGTAGTGGGTTCGTTGGTGTTTCTACATAAATTGCTTTCGTATTTGGACGAATCGCTTCTTCAACTTCCTCTAAGTTTGTTGTATCTACAAATGTATGCTCAATACCGAAACGGTTTAATACTTTCGTAATAACGCGGTATGTTCCGCCATACACATCATCTGTTAAAATAACGTGGTCACCTTTTGAGAACAACATAATTGTCGCTGTAATAGCAGCCATTCCTGAACCAAATGCAAATCCAGCATGCCCATTTTCTAATACAGCAATCATTTCTTCTAAAGCTGCACGTGTTGGGTTACCTGTACGTGAATATTCATATCCTTGATGCTTACCAACTGCTTCTTGTTTGTACGTACTTGTTTGATAAATCGGTACGTTTACAGATCCAGTTGAAGGTTCTCCTATGCGAATACCATGAATTAACTTTGTCTTTGCTCTCATTTTTTATTCCCATCCTTTGTATATGTCTTTACTTAAATAGCGCTCACTGCTATCTGGAAAAATGGTTACAATATTTGTACCTGGTGCTGCCTTCTCTGCCTCAAGTAAGCTCGCATGAAATGCTGCTCCTGAAGAGCTTCCAACGAGAAGTCCTTCTTTTTGCGCTAATTCTTTCACTCGTAAAAATGCATTTCGATCAGAAATCGTATGAATTTCATCAAAATAAGATGTCTTCAAAAATGGGGGGATAAATTCCAGTCCAATTCCTTCGGTCTCATGTGAACCAGCCTTACCACCATTTAAAATAGATCCTTCTGGCTCTACGATAACTGTTTTAATATCTATATTTTTTTCTTTCAAGTAAGATGCAGTCCCCATAAACGTACCGCCAGTTCCTGCTCCAGCAACAAATATGTTAATCTCTCCATTCAATGCGTCCCACAGTTCAGGTCCTAATGTTTTAAAATATGCACGAGGATTTGCCTCATTTGCGAACTGACTTGGAGAGTATGAATTCGGTATTTCATTTACTAACTCTTTTGCTTTAGCAATTGCACCGGTCATTCCTTGCTCAGTCGGTGTATGCATGACAGTTGCACCTAGTGCTTTCATTAATTCTTGTTTTTCAATACTAAATTTCTCTGGTACACAAACAATAACACGTAAATCATGTTCTAATGCTGCAAGTGCCAGTCCAATACCAGTATTCCCAGCAGTCGGTTCAATAATTGTTCCACCCTGGGTAACAAGCCCTTTTTCTAGCGCATCTTCGATTAATTCTCTTCCTAAACGATCCTTAACGCTTCCGCCTGGATTATAAAATTCAAGCTTTGCAAATAAACGGACCCCTGTTGGAAGTGAAAAACGAGTAATTTCTACAATTGGTGTATGACCAATTAACTCATGAACTCCACGATATACATTCATCGTGTTCTCCCCCTTGTTTGCCAATAAAGAAAAGGCAACTGTATGTATTTTCTTTATATGAGACAGTTGCCTTTTTGTTACATTACTTTAACTCTTCTAACACTTTTACGATAAAGTTTGTAGAATGAAGAGCTGCTTGATCTAAAAACTGATCAAATGAAACATTTGATTCTTTACCAGCAATATCAGAAAGTGCGCGAATGATAACAAACGGAATTTCATATTGGTGGCATACTTGTGCAACAGCTGCTGCTTCCATTTCTACCGCATAAAGATTTTCAAATTTATCACGGATGGCTGCAACGCGATTCGGATCACTCATAAATGAATCACCTGTTGCAATCATACCTTTTACAACTTGAATATTTTCTTCAGCCTGCATACATTTCTCAGCTAATGCAACTAACGCCTCATCAGCTTTAAATCCAGGCGGCATTCCTGGTACTTGACCATATTCATAGTTAAATGCTGTTACATCTACGTCATGGTGACGAACTTCAGTGGAAATAACTACATCACCAACGTTTAGAGAATGATGGAATCCACCAGCTGAACCAGTATTAATTACTTTTTCAGGCTTATATTTTTCTAATAAAATTGTCGTTGACATCGCTGCGTTTACTTTACCAATACCAGACTTTAACAAGATTACTTCATGCCCTGCTAATAGCCCTTTCGTAAATTCACAACCAGCAACCGTTTCTGTTTCTGCTTGTTCTAATTTGTCACGTAAAATACGTACTTCTTCTTCCATTGCTCCAATTACAGCAATTCTCAATCTAATCCCTCTTTCTATTGCTTAGTTGCCTCCATTACCCAAACGAAATGATTTAATCTCGTAAACGTTACATGGAAGCCATTGTTTTCAAAAATAGTCTGCATAACTGGAATACGTGTATAGTATTCCGTTTGCAAATCGTTTGCTAACTGGTGAAAACCTCTTTGTTTTGCTGTTTCAACAGTCTTATCATATGCATCTTGATCTGCAAATATCGTATCAGCAAACACTATTTTACCACCTTTGTTTAGCAATTGACTATACTTCGCAACCGCTACATTTTTTTCATCATCTGTTAAATGATGAAATGCATAGGTGCTTACAATGGTATCAATTGAATTTGGGACTTCAAACGAAAGAAAATCACCTTCTGTAATCGAAAATTCTTTTGGCAATTTCTCTTTTGCAATCATACGCATTTCACGCGACGGTTCTATACCGTAAACTGTGCGGCCAGCAAGTAATAATTTATTTGTTAAATTACCTGTACCGACACCAAATTCTAATACATTACCAAATGACTTGTTAACTACATCCTCTAGAATATCCTCATAATGGGCGAAAACTTCTTTATATTGTATATCCTCGCCTTGTACGAATGAGTCGTACGTATGAGCCCACTCATCAAATAAACCATTAAATTCTGTGCCCATAAAAATTCCCCTTTTTCTTATCGGTTTTATCAGTATGATATTCCCTCTTTCTAAAAATGTCAATTGAAATGTACATGGTATTTCCTTCTTTTCTTTGTTACACTATAGTTTATTACATAGGAGAGGGGCCGTCTTCATGTCATTTACCTTTGAAATGTTAGAAGATAAAGTAGAATTTTTTGAAGCGGGAGACTTAGCTTCTTTAGAACGAAAAATTAGTGAACAAATCGATAATAATAAAGCACTTATGCTTGAAGTTCATCACATCTCTCATCAAATGGTTATGGATCCTGAAAGCAAAAGACCGTATTATAGCGCGGTTGTTCATTTTAAATTAAAGAAATTGCGTTAACAAAAAAGAGAAGCTCCTAAGGAGCTTCTCTTTTTTAGTTTAGAGTTTGAACAAGTACTGGTTTCCAGCCCTCATTGTCTACCCAATCAATATTTACGTAATATCTTTTCCCACTTTGCTTATCTTGAACATCACCATAAGCTTTGCTCTTTCCAGTTTTGTCTCTTCCAACAAAATGGAATACTAATTGCTCTTTCGGTATCTCAACACCTGCAGCAATTGCACTTTGCATCTCATTCCAATCTGATGACCCTTGTTTAAACGTCATCGCCGGTGATGAACCTTGTTCTGTTCCTACAGCTTTCCAAGAAGGTTTTGTGTAAGCCTCTTTTGCCTTAGATACAGTTTTTTCAGCTGATACTTTCTCGTTAGCTTTCGCTTCTTCTTCAGCTTTTTTCTGTTCTTCTTCAGCCTTTAGCTTCTCTTCTTCAGCTTTTTTCTTAGCTTCTGCTTGCTCTTGTTCTTTTTCTTTTTTCTTAGCAGATTCTTTATCTTCTGATTTTCCAGCTTTCTCATTCTTTGTTGTTTGTTGAGAGACTTTCTTATCAGTAGAAGATGCTTGCTCTTTCGTACTAGGAACGAACAATTGATATGCTACAATAGCTACTAATAGTAATACAATAGCGATTGCAATATTTAAAACACCGTTTTGACGACGTTTTTGTTGTTTCTGTTGGAATCTTGATCCTCCTGCCATTCTCCAAACCTCCATGCAGTTTTTCCTAATTGCTATTGTAACATTAAATCTAGAAAGGTTGAACATTTACAATGATATTTTCATGAAATGAAGACATTTCACTATAAATTGCAAGATTACTTTTCATTCTCTAATTGATAGATTGCTCCCACCATATCTTTAAAAGTAGGTGTAACTTTATTCACTTTGCTATCAGTCTCTAGATCAACAACAACTAAAGCATATCTTGGATTCTCATACGGAAAATAACCTGCAAACCAGCGATTCACCCTCGTCCCTTTCCCCGTTTGCGCTGTCCCGGATTTTCCAGCGACACTTAGTGGCAACGAACGGAATGCCGTTCCTGTTCCTTTCTCCCTTGTTACAACGCCTCTTAATAACTCTTGTAATGTTTTCACTGTTTCATACGAAAGCTGTTTTCCATTTAACGTATGGCTCTCAAATGTAAAAAAATCCGCTCCATTTTTATATACTATTTTTTCAACAGCTTTCACTTCCATCTTTTCTCCATTCCTCGCAATCGTCGCCATCATATTTGCAATTGCTAGAGGTGATATACGTACATCTTTCTGTCCAATCGCTGTTTGTTCTACCGCTTTTTTATTACTTTTATTTTCTTCATTCCCCCAAATAGTAGTGCCTTTCTCTTCTGGCATTTGCTCAAAATGAGGTGTATGAAATACAGAACCTTTCCATCCAACCTTTTCATTTGCTCCTAGAGCTGCTACGTATGTTTCTAACACCGTCCTATCCTTTTGTAATAGCTCGTTACCTAACTCGGAAAATGTCCTGTTACAGCTCCTAGCAAAGCTCTCTTTAAAGTTAAGCGTACCCATCCTAACTTGCGGGTCGTTTTCACCATATAAATCTTTATTACAGTTAAATGTCCGATTAAACAAATTTACTTTTTGATCAATGACTGCAGCTGCAACTACTGTTTTAAAAACAGAGCCTGGAAAATGTGGCGTTAACATTTGATTTTCAAGTGTAGTTTTATATAAATTCTCATCCCTTACTTGTAAAGACGGCTTACTAACCATCGCTAATATTTCATTTGTCTTTACATCAAGTAATACTAATCCCCCCTTCTTTATTTCGTTTGCTTCAATCACTTCTTCTGCTTTTTGCTGCAACTCTTTATGTAAAGTAGTTTGAATCCTAACTGGATAAAATGGATTTCCTGGTGAAGTGTATTTCGCTTGCTTTCCGAAAATTGGTTCTCCTTGCCGATCTACTTGATATAATACTTTTGCCTCTCCATCAGTCAATAGAAATTCATCAAATGATTTCTGTAATCCTGAAATACCTATCGGCGTTTGTTTTGAAATTTTTTTCAATTCTCCATATCGCTTTTGAAATTCTCTTTCGTTCTCCCCTACATCACCAATTAAATGACTTATCTCTCCAGTTTGTTTTAATCGCACTTCAGCTGCTACAATACCTAATACATGTAATTCATTTACCTTCTCCATCTGTTCTCGTGTCACTCGAAATGGAGCAGTTTCTCCTTGTAGGGTAAATGCATTTTTGTTATTTTTCATTTGTCTTCTAATCTCTTGTCTCGACACACCAATGATATGCGCGATTTTCTCTAACATGTCATTTTTTATTTGTAAAAATGGAAAAATAATTAAAACAGGATATTTTTCCTCACCTATTTCTTTACCATTACGATCTATAAACTGCCCACGTCCATCGTCTACTGTAATGGATTGTGTGCGTTGCGTAACACTTTTTTCAATTAAATTTATTTTGCGATCAGTAAATGATTCTGTATCTATAATTTGAATTTGGATTAAACGACAAAGCAATAAAAACATAACGCTCATAAAACAAATTAAAACAATTGTAATTCTCCGTTTTATTTTCATAAAAAACACCTCGTCTATTGTAGTTTAGACGAGGTACTATTTTATTTATACAAGCTCCAAAACAAAAATAGATATTATATAAAGCTATTATTGTTTTTTTGGCTTCTCTAAAAATTTCGTAAGAAGCGATTTAAATTCAGTTTCATTCACTCCAGTGTTTTTAGCAACTTCAATTACAGTAGTTGTTACATTAGCCGCTACTTTTAAATAGTCCTTACTGAAATTATCCATTTCATTTCTTTTTTCTTTTGCATTCTCAACTGTTACAGAATCAATACAAGTAATCATCTTATCTACAATATGTAAATAATTATTTTGTGCATCTATTATTTTTTGAACGTCATCTTTATTACTTACTTTCGATTGTTTTAAATATGTATATGCTTGATTCACTTCATCTTTTAAAATTTTATCATTATTTTTCGCCTGTTCTTGTAACATATTCTTCATATCATCTATTGTTTTTTGATCCATCGAATCTCGCAATAAATAATCTGGATTCCCAATCGCATAATCGTACTTAATCGTTACATCTTGAAATATTTTCATCACAATAGCTAATTGATACGCTACATCAAAATCATTGAATTCCTTTTTATCTTGTGGATTTGCTAAGGCTTTTGAACTCTCAGTTGCTTTAATATCCTGTTTTTCTTCTTGCTTCACTTTTTCTCCCTTTGATGATGTAGTTTCCTCTTTCGTTCCGCAGGCAGCAAGTCCTAATATAGAGATACTACAAACCAATCCTGTAAAGATTTTATGTTTCATAATTAGCCCCTTTTCCCTTTTGAAACCTATATTCTCCAATTATGATATCAAAGTTTAAAATGTTTTTTTGACATTTTTTGTCGAA
Organism: Bacillus sp. LH1; assembly: GCF_057924895.1. Classification (NCBI taxonomy): domain Bacteria; kingdom Bacillati; phylum Bacillota; class Bacilli; order Caryophanales; family Bacillaceae; genus Bacillus; species Bacillus sp. LH1. The sequence continues at coordinate 4,269,422 of NZ_CM175007.1, forward strand.
TCACTCTAAGGTTTACACAATTTTTTCTATTCTACAGATAAAGTGAAACTTTAATTAGCCCTCACCAAGCGGGCGTTTACGAGCAGTCCGACGCCCACCTAACTTCTTTACTTCCGCTGAAGTTTGAGATAGTGGTCTTACTGCCTGGCAAATAGCGGGATAAAAAAAAGATTCTCCCGATAGGAGAATCTTTTTTTTATTTTACAGAGACAATCTCTACTTGCATTTCTCCGCCTGGTGTTTGGATTGTTACTTTCTCACCAATTTGCTTACCTAATAAGCTTTTTGCGATTGGAGAATCGTTAGAAATTCTTCCTTCAAATGGGTCAGCTTCCGCGCTACCTACGATTGTGTACGCTTCTTCATCTCCATTTGGTAATTCTTTAAATGTTACTGTTTTACCTAATGTAACAACAGTAGATACTTCGCCAGTATCTTTAATGATAACTGCGTTACGAATCATATTTTCTAATTGTGTAATACGTCCTTCTACGAACGCTTGCTCATCTTTCGCTGCATCGTACTCAGAGTTCTCAGAAAGGTCCCCGAAGCTACGTGCGATTTTAATACGTTCTACTACTTCTTTACGTCTTACTGTTTTTAATTGCTCAAGTTCGTTCTCTAGTTTTTGCTTACCCTCTTGCGTCATAGGGTATGTTTTTTCTGTTGACATATTTTCCACTCCTTTTATATACCAATCCCCCGAAAAAAAGAGGAGTTCCATATGAAAACTCCTCCGCTTCCATTGTTAGCGGAGGTTTCTAGTACCCTTGCACTAGCGGAGTTGTCACATACAACCCCGTATTTCCAATTCTTCTTTATATAAAGAAGATATGTATGGAAAGTTGATATAAATATGCCCTCACCTATATATAGATGAGGTTGCATGTTTCATTGTATTCGATAGGAAGGGAAAAAATCCCTTCCTACCGTATATCTTTTACTATGCTATTACAAATTTACTTTTTGTTCAAGAATTGTTGCAATTTTTGTCACCATAATATCAATTGCAACGTGGTTTTGTCCACCTTCAGGGATAATAATATCCGCAAATTTCTTAGAAGGCTCAATAAATTGATTGTGCATTGGACGTACAACATTTACGTACTGATCAATAACTGAATCCATCGTACGACCGCGCTCTTTAATATCACGCTGCATGCGACGCAGAATACGAAGGTCAGCATCCGTATCAACGAATAATTTAATGTCCATTAACTTGCAAAGACGTGGGTCTTCTAAAATAAGAATTCCTTCTAAAATAATTACATCTTTCGGCTCAACTGGAATAATTTCTTCTGAACGCGTATGCAATGTATAGTCATATACAGGCTTATCAATTTGCTCATATGCAAGCAACTGCTGCAAATGTTCAATTAACAGATCATTATCAAACGCAAGCGGATGATCATAATTTGTTTTTAAACGCTCTTCCATTGGTAAATGGCTTTGATCTTTGTAATAATAATCTTGCTCTAAGATTAAAATAGAATGACCTTTAAAATGGTCAAAAATCGCTTTCGTTACACTCGTTTTACCTGATCCCGAACCACCAGCAATTCCAATTACAACAGGCTTATTCGTCCCCATTCGACTATCACTCTTTCTTATTGAAGTATGCTTTTGCGCATCATATTATTCACATACACTCGTTGATCCACTTTGAATTTCACGATTTGCAACGGATGTCTCGCTGCATCTAATTCGTTTCCATCCTCATCCCAAATTTTCTCCACCGTTTGCGTAAAGTTTTCTATTTCTGGTCCAAAGAACTCCACTTCATGTCCTGGTTTGAAATGATTACGTTGCTCAATCGTTACGATGCCCGTTTCTTCATTATAATCTAACACTAAACCAGCAAAATCATACGTTGTTTTCTTACTATGATTTCCAAACATTTGCTCTTGATGTCCTGGAACCCCTTCAAAGAATGCAGGAGCTGTATCACGATTTGCACATTTATCAAGCTCATCTAACCATTCTTGTTTAAACTCAAAGTTATCTGGATCCGCACAATAAGCATCAATTACTTTACGATATACAGTTGCTACAGTCGCTACGTAATGGATTGATTTCATACGTCCTTCTACCTTTAAGCTATCGATTCCGATTTCAATCATTTTCGGAATTGATAAAATTAAATTTAAATCTTTTGGACTCATCGCAAAGTGAGCATCTCCTTCTTGGAATAGAGGAAGCTCTTTTGCATCTTTATGTTGTGATACTGTTTGAACTAAATCATAATCCCAGCGGCAAGATTGGCAACAACCACCACGATTAGAATCACGCGCTGTCATATGGTTACTTAATGTGCATCTTCCTGAATATGCGATACACATTGCACCATGTACGAATGCTTCAATTTCAATATCCACTTTTTCTTTAATTTCTTTCATTTCTTCATAGCTTGCTTCACGAGCTAATACAAGACGATGTAAACCTTCTTCTTTCCAATACTGTGCTGCTTTCCAGTTGGATAGTGATTGCTGTGTGCTTAAATGCACCTCAACAGAAGGCGCTACGCGTTTACAAGTCTCAATGATAAGCGGATCAGCAACGATAATTCCCGTTACGCCAGCTTTTTCAATCCCTTTTAAATATTCCTCTAGCCCGTCCATATTTTCATTATGTGCAAAGATATTTGTTGTTACGTATATTTTTGCTCCATACTTCTTTGCAAACTCAACGCCTTCTGCCATTTCTTCTAGCGTAAAGTTACCTGCATTCGAACGAAGACCAAATTCTTGTCCACCTAAATATACAGCATCTGCCCCGTAATGGATAGCTACTTTTAATTTTTCTAAGTTACCCGCAGGGATTAACAGTTCAGGTTTCTTCACAATAACACGTTTGCCATCGATCACTCGTGAAATTTCTTGTACAGTCATTTCCTACACCCTCCTCGTTTAGTAAACCGTTTCTTTAAAGAAGAATCCTGTATCTAACGGACGATTTACTGGTTGCATTTCTTCTATTTCTTTATATAGATCATCTTTCACGTCATAATATGCATCACGATCTTCTACGCATAAATCAATCGCTTGACGATATTTCTTCGTTACTTCAATAATGTATTCAGAGCTTTTTAGTACACCGTCGATTTTTAAGCTATCAACTTCAGCTTCGATTAGTTCCTCTAATTCATCGATGAAACAAATATCGTTCGGACTCATAATGTGAGTACCATTTTCATCTTCATAAATTGGATATTTATTGTTACGCTCTGGGTCATATAAGAACATATTCTCTTCATATTTTTTCTTTTCAATGTCAAGATTACGTCCTTGATACTCAAAGTAGTTTCCTACTAATGAACGCTTCGATTGGAACATACAAGTCATACCGTGAATTTGTACTTCTAGTTCCACTTCAGCATTTTCTTTTAAATCAACAATTTCATCTAAGCTCAGCTCACGAGCTAATACAGCGCGCTTCGCTCCTCTTTGTCCCCAGTAGTTACAAGTGAACCAGTTTGTTGCTGTCGTTTCTGTATTCCAGTGCAACTGCATATTTGGTGCTACTTCGCGAACAGCCATTAATACCGCTGGATCTCCGAAAACAATTGCATCTACATTTACTTCGTTTAAAAATGAAACGTAATCTGTTAATTCTTCTACTTTATCGTTGTGGAACATAGCGTTCATGGCTACGTATACTTTCACACCATTTTCATGTGCAATCTTCACAGTTTGTTTTACATCTTCACGTGAAAACTCCCCTGCTAAACGTAAACCAAACTTTTGCTCACCGATCATTACCGCATCTGCTCCTGCTTTCGCAAGAGGTTCGATATCCGCCACCGCTCTTGGCGTTACTAACAATTCAGGTTTCTTCATACCTTGGTCACCCTCTCTTTTTACTAACAGCTACTCCATCACCAATTGGGAAAATCGTTGTATCATATCCTTCATGATTCATAAGCCACTCATTGTACGTCTTAATACGACGGATTAAACCACGTGTACGTCTGTTTTCAATTTTCTCTTTTGTCGTTACAAGACCGTGGTACATAACATTATCTGAAATAATTACTCCACCAGGATTTAATAACGGTTCATATAAGTCAAAAAAGCGACGATACTGTCCTTTTGCTGCATCAATAAAAATAACGTCAAATGTCCCGTGTTCTTTTACTTGTTCACCTGTCTCTAACGCATCACCGTAAATAACTGAAATACGATCTGTTACTGGGGAACGTTCTATATATTCAAGTGCTTTTTCATATCTCTCACGATTGCGCTCAACTGTCACAATACGTGAATTTGGAATAGCTTGCATCATACGAATACTAGAATAACCGATTGCTGTTCCAAGTTCTAAAATGCTTTTCGGTCCAATTAAACGTAAAAATTGCAGCATAAATTCCATTCCAAGTCGATCCATAATCGGCACATGATTTTCTGTTGCATATTCTTCCATTTCAAGAATTAATTTATCTTTCGGATCAATAAATGATAATAGGTACTCGTTAACTGCATCCTCCATAAATGGTCCTCCTTATTTACATGGAGAAGTGCCTCTATGACGTCTTTTCACACATAGAATGCAATAAAAATACAAGCCAGCTTTACCCTTAGCTTGTACGTCCCGTTTTGATATTAAAAACGATTCTTCTGCCAGTTTTTAACCCGATATATTTTACCACAAAAAAGAGGGATGTGCGACTTTTTTCGCTATCCCTCCCCATTTCACTGTTTTTTCGTAATGTATTTTTGCTTTAATGCATTATGCTCTTCTAATGTTTTCGCATAATACACTTCACCACTTGGTGCAGCTAAGAAATAATAATAATCTGTTTGCGCAGGTTCTAACGCAGCTTCCACTGAATGTTTACCAGAGTTTGCGATCGGCCCTACCGGCAATCCTTTTACAACATACGTATTATACGGTGAGTTGACCTTTAAATCTTCGTATAATACACGTTGTTTATGCTTTCCAAGTGCATATAATACCGTTGGATCCGTTTGAAGTGGCATACCTTTTGTTAAACGATTATAAAAGACACTAGAGATCTTTTGACGATCTGTAAAACCAGTTGCCTCTTCTTCAATAAGTGAAGATAATGTTAAAAGCTGATGAACATCCCAATTCTTCGCTTTCATTTTCGCCTCATTTTGAACAATGATTGCATTTGTTTTCTCAAGCATTGGAATTACAATTTCTTCTAACGTCGTATCTTTCTTATAAAACGAATACGTTGCAGGATATAAATAACCTTCTAATGGGTATTTAATATTACTATCAAAGATTTTATCCGTTAATAACTTCGGATACTTTTGCTGCATTTTTTGAATAAATGCTTTATCGTTTAATTGACGCGTAACATCATCTTTATTCCACTTTAGTTCTGTCGCAATCGTTTCTGCAATTTCAGTTACTTGCGCCCCTTCTTTAATCGTCACTTTATAAAGAGCTGGACGATGCACGTTGCCAGATGACATTTGTTCGATCACATCTTCAGCATTCATTGAAGGATTTAATAAATATGTACCTGCTTGTAAACTTTTCGATTTAGCCTTTGTATAAAAACTAAAAACTGTACCGTTTTTTACAGCGCCTTTTTCTTCTAAAATTTCTCCAATTTTACTTGTAGATGATCCTTTCGGAATTTCTACTTCAATCTCTTTTTTATTCCCGCTATCAACTGGTCCTAATGCGGATGAAATATACGCATAGACTGAACCACAAACTAAAAGCAGTGCAATAATCGAAAATAAAAAGATGCGTCTACGCTTCTTTTTCACTTGATTCTCTATCAAAACATTTCCTCCTTACTTAATTGTAGACCGTATGTACACCTTTCTATACAGCACGATGTAAAAACGCAACAAATTCACTTATCTTTTTTAATTGATACTTTATTTTTCTACAATCCGTCTCATTATACTACAAAGACTTACACAGTTTCGACAAAAAATCTTTCATTTTACATATAAATACAAAAAAAAGATGGACTGTATGTCGTCCATCTTTTCAGTACTTATTATTCAGCTTCTTGCTCATCAGCAATAGTGTTAAATGTTTCTTGTACCATTTCCCACTCTTCTTCTGATTCGATTGGAAGTAAAACTCCGCCCTCTTCTTCATTTTGCTCATAAGCCATTGCATCATAAATTGGGTCTCCATCTTCATCTACTTCACCGATTGGAGAGAAGATTACGTATGATTTTTTACCAAATTTGTCAGCATCAAAAGTGAAAATAATTTCACATAAATGTTCGTTACCTTTTTCGTCTACAATTGTAATTTGACGTTCTTCCATTTTGGTCACCTCTTATTTTCTATCTAAAAATCCTTGTAAGATTACGACTGCAGCCATCTTATCGATTACTTGTTTTCGCTTCTTACGACTTACATCAGCTGAAATGAGTAGACGTTCCGCTGCCATTGTTGACAAACGCTCGTCCCACATTACAACGTCTAATTGTAACAGCTCTCGTAGGTTTTCTGCAAATTGTTGGCACGCTTCACCACGTGGGCCAATTGTACCATTCATATTTTTAGGTAAACCTACTACTATTTTGTCCACATTGTACTGCTTTACTAACTCAGAAATACGATCAAAACCAAAGTGACCTCGTTCTTCGTTAATCTTAATTGTTTCTAATCCTTGTGCTGTCCAGCCCATCTCGTCGCTAATTGCAACTCCGACTGTTTTTGTACCTACATCTAAACCTAATATCCGCATAAACTACTCCTCACGATGATGTTTCAAGTAAGACTTCACAAGCTCTTCAATTAACTCATCACGTTCAAGCTTGCGAATGATGCTACGTGCATCTTTATGGCGAGGTATGTATGCTGGGTCTCCACTTAATAAATAACCGACGATTTGGTTAATCGGATTATAGCCTTTTTCTTGAAGTGCATCATACACAGTTAAAAGTACATCATTTACATGGACACTCTGTTTTTCATCTTGAATGCTAAACTTCATTGTTTTATCAAAACCGTCCATTTCAAGCACCTCACTTATATAGTAAGTATAGGGAGAAGAACTTCTCCTCTCCCTACCATTGTACACTACTATCTCTTTATTTTGAAACAGATTTAACGTACTCTTGTACAAATGCTAAAGCTTCTTCGACTTGAGCTGGGTTTTTACCGCCTGCTTGTGCCATATCAGGACGGCCACCACCGCCACCGCCGCAACGAGAAGCTACTTCTTTCACAAGTTTACCAGCATGGTAACCTTGGCTAATTAAGTCTTTCGTTACACCTGCTAGGATGTTTACTTTATCGTCATTAACAGACGCTAATACAACAACTGCTGACTCTAATTTATTTTTCAGATCATCCATCATCGTACGTAAGTTGTTCATATCTGCAACATTTACTTTCGCTGCTAATACATTCACACCATCAACTGTCATTACAGAATCAGTTAAGTTTCCAGCTTCGATATTGCTTAATTTCGCAGCAAGAGATTCATTTTCTTTTTGCAGTTGTTTCACTTCAGCAAATAGACCATCAACTCTTGTTAAAATATCTTTCGGATTTGTTTTCATTTTTCCTGCTGCTTCTTTTAATAAACCTACTTGATCATTCATTAATTCGTATGCAGACTTACCAGTTACTGCTTCAATACGACGAGTTCCTGCACCAATACCAGACTCAGCAACGATTTTGAAAATACCGATAGAAGCTGTATTATCAACGTGACAACCACCACAAAGCTCTAAGCTGTAATCGCCAACTTGTACAACGCGTACAACATCTCCGTATTTTTCACCGAATAATGCCATTGCGCCCATTTCTTTCGCTTCTTCGATTGCTTTTTGAGAAATCTCAACATCAATACTTTCCCAAATTTTTTCGTTTACCATACGCTCAATTTTTTCTAATTCGTCAGCTTGTACTTGACCGAAGTGAGAGAAGTCAAAACGTAGACGTTCAGAAGTTACAAGAGAACCTGCTTGGTTAACGTGTGTTCCAAGTACGTCTTTTAATGCTTGGTGTAGTAAGTGAGTTGCTGTATGATTTTTTACAACGCTACTACGGTTTTTCGTATCGATAATAGCTTTTACAGCCGCATCTTTCGTTAATGTACCTTCTTCAACAACAACTTTATGCAAGTTTTGGCCGTTTGGTGCTTTTTGTACGTCTTTTACAAGAACTTTCACACCATCTGCAAGAAGGTAACCACGGTCTGCAATTTGTCCACCACTCTCAGCATAGAATGGTGTTACATCAAGAATTAACTGTCCTTCTTCACCAGCTTGTAAGCTGTCTGTGTATTCGCCGTTTTTCACAAGTGCAACAACGTTACTTTCTGTTGCAACTGTACCGTAACCAACGAATTCGCTCGCTACTTTAATTTCTCCAAGGACACCACCTTGAACTTGCATAGAATCAACGTCTTGACGAGCAGCACGTGCACGCTCACGTTGTTTTTCCATTTCATTTTCAAAACCTTCATGATCAACTGTCATGCCAGCTTCTTCTGCATATTCTTCTGTTAATTCAATTGGGAAACCGTATGTGTCATATAGACGGAACGCATCTACTCCAGAAATAACAGTTGTTTTTTCTTCTTTTGCTTTTGCAATTACTTCAGCTAAAATCGCTTCACCATCATGAAGTGTTTCATGGAAACGCTCTTCTTCGTTCTTCACAACTTTCGCAATGAAATCTTTCTTTTCAAGTACTTCTGGATAGAAGTCTTTCATTACTTCTCCAACAACCGGTACTAATTCAAACATAAATGGACGGTTGATGTTTAATTTCTTCGAATAACGAACAGCGCGGCGTAATAAACGACGTAATACATAACCACGGCCTTCGTTAGATGGAAGAGCACCGTCACCAACAGCGAATGTTACTGTACGGATATGGTCAGCAATTACTTTGAATGCCATATCTTTTTCTAAATCGCCATTACGATATTTTTCACCAGAAATTGTTTCTGTTGCACCAATCATCGGCATGAATAGGTCTGTATCAAAGTTCGTAGGTACATCTTGAACGATAGATGTCATACGCTCTAGACCCATCCCTGTATCAATGTTTTTCTTAGGAAGTGGTGTATATGAACCGTCTGGATTATGGTTAAATTGAGAGAATACAAGGTTCCATACTTCTAAGTAACGCTCGTTTTCTCCGCCTGGATATAATTCTGGGTCACTAAAGTCATTACCGTAAGCTTCTCCGCGGTCATAGAAAATCTCTGTATTCGGTCCACTTGGCCCTTCACCGATATCCCAGAAGTTTTCTTCTAAGCGGATAATACGCTCTTTTGGAACGCCCATTTTCTCATTCCAAATTGTGAATGCTTCTTCATCTTCTGGATGGATTGTAACTGATAGTAATTCTTTATCGAATCCGATCCATTTGTCGCTCGTTAAGAATTCCCAAGCCCATGTAATTGCTTCTTCTTTGAAGTAATCACCAATTGAGAAGTTTCCTAACATTTCAAAGAATGTATGGTGACGAGCTGTTTTCCCTACGTTTTCAATATCGTTTGTACGAATTGATTTTTGAGCATTTGTAATACGTGGATTTTGTGGGATTACACGTCCATCAAAATATTTTTTTAATGTAGCTACACCACTATTAATCCATAGAAGAGATGGATCTTCATGTGGAACTAGTGATGCACTAGGTTCTACTGCATGTCCTTTTTCTTGGAAAAAGTCTAAAAACATTTGACGAATTTGTGCGCCTGTTAGTTGTTTCATTGTATTTTCCTCCTTAAATATAAAAAACTCCCGTCCCTATAAAAGGGACGAGAGTTAACTCGCGATACCACCCTAATTATGAATTGATTACAATAACAATCAATTCATCACCTCATGGTGCCGTAACGTGGCAAGACGGCAGTGATTAGCTGCTCTCAGGATTAGCTTTCTGTTACCCTTCATTTAAAGCTTCTTTCAGCCATATGGAAGCTTCTCTCTATAAATGGACTGTAACGTACTTGTTCCGTCATTGATTTAATGTATTATATGACTAAATATAATAGAATTCTCTTAAGTTTGTCAATGTAGATAATCATTTATATTGTATTAATTGCTTATTTATCATAGGTATTCTACTATTCATTCTTAACAGCCTTTTCATATATTATGCGTTTATTAACAAATCGGAATCTCCTTATAAGAATGATTTATAAAAATTTCTAAATATTACTTTTTTTGCTACAATTAAATTATTGTTAATAAAATAAAGGAGCGATCACAATGACAACCTTACTTAGCAAAACTAAAAACATATTAGCGACTGACGAAACGATATTATTTTACGCAGCATGTTCATTAGACATATTTATTTATCGTTCCGTCGCAAGGCCAGGATTGCTAATTTTAACGAACAAAAGACTATTCTTTTATGGGCCAGATGTAAGTAAGAATCCAATATTTGAAGAGTACTCTTTCGCAAAAATTTCTAATCTAAAAGAACAAAAGCGTCTTTTCAACAATCAAATTATATTTATGTATGATAACGAATGGAAAAAAATAAAACATATTCAAACAAATGATGTGAGCTCCCTCATTCAAAAAATACACGAGCAACTTTCTAAATAAATATATGATTAGCCCTCTATTTCTTACATAGAGGGCTTCTATACTTACACATCTTCTTTTTTCAAGAGCGGTCTCACATGAACAATGACAGTGCGAATAACTGCTAAAATCGGAACCGATATTAGCAATCCTACAATCCCAGCTACCTCTCCCCCAACTAGTAAGGCAAGCATAATAATAACGGGATGCATACGAAGTGACTTACCAACGATGTAAGGCGATAAAATGTTACTCTCCACAAATTGCAAAATCGCAATCGTGATCCCCGCCTTAATAAGTAAACTCGTTGATACTGTTGCTGCAATCATTAACGTCGGGATCGCTCCTAAAATAGGACCGAAGTATGGGATTATATCCGTTACCCCAATAATAATGCCAAGCAATAATGGATATTTCATACCGATAAACCAAAAAGAAAGAGCTGATACTCCCCCTAATACTAAACAAACAAATAACTGTCCTCGAATATAGCTTCCAAGTGACTTATCAATTTCTTTCGCAAGCATTTGCCCCGTACCTCGCCATTTACTTGGGACTAGTTTCCAAAAGATATGATAAAACTCACCATAATCTTTTAATATGTAAAATACAATGAACGGTATTAAGAAAATAATGAGCAATGAATCGAGTACACCACGAGCTGTACTCATCACTTTATTTAAAAGCGCTTGAATCTTCGTTTCCACACCCACAAAAAGTTGTTTCACCTTTTCATGAATGAACGAAGGGAAATTCGCTGTTTGTTCTGTAACGCCATCCATCCACGAATCGTACATCTTTGTAAACTGGGGAAATTGTTCATTAATCTCTTGTAACTGTTTAATAACGACTGGTGTTCCTTTATAAATCCCATAACCAATTCCGCCAAAGAAAAGGATATAAATGAGCAAAATGGCAAGTGTACGGGGCATCCCTTCCTTATGAATTTTTTCAATTAAAGGGTGCAATAAATACGCAATAAAACACGCGATAAGAAACGGCGTGATTGCTACTTTAAATACAAAAATAATCGGTGCCCATAGCGGCTTAATTTTTAAAAAGACGAGCAGACAAAGAAAAACAAGTAACAATAATCCTAAACGATATATCCAAATGATTTTAAGATTCTTCACATGAAAAACCTCCTCCACCTTTATTTTGAAAATAAATGGGGTAGGTTATGTGCGAAACTTTTAAAATCTTTTCATACGGACCATACTGTTTTTTAAAGACGTACATATAAATAACATAACAAGGACAACCACCCCTGAGAATACAGCATGAATTAATATAATCAGGAGGGCTAATTATGGTTTTGTTTATGCTTGGATTATCAGCACTTTTTATGATTCTTGAATGGATTTGTATCGGGTTCGGTATTTGGAAGGGGTTCTTTATTCATTCCTCACGTAAAGAAAAAGCGAAGCAATTATGGCAGTATGGAATACTTGGCGTTGGCTGCTACGGTCTATCTTATCTTTTCTCAGAGATCGGACTTTTTTATTTGCATATGGGTGCATAAAAAAACTCCCTTGTCTACAAGGGAGTTTTTCAATTTATCGAAATGATTATAAGTAAGACTTAATCATCTTACGTGCTTTTTTCATATTGCGTTTTGAAAATACATCTTGTTTACGAGCATATTGATATGCTGCAGCTCCAACACCTAATGCGATTAATGAATTGCGTAGATTCAAAGTAAATCCCCCTTTTCGTTATCCGATCGTTCTTTCATTCTCATCAAATAAATCATCAAGAGAGCTTAATGAACCATCTTCCTCAACTTGATGTGTATGGATTTTCCCCTTTGAAACCGATAATTCGATATAACAATTCCAGCAATAAAATTGGTTGACACCTATTTTTCCAATGTCTTTCCCTTTGCAATTTGGACAAATGAACATATGGCTTTCATCTCCTTACAGTCTCCCAGATTCTATTCGCCATTATGTCCAAACTGCATTCATTTATACATTACTGGAGCCTTTCAACGCTATGCGTTTGAAAGTTTCACTATATAATTTCACCTTGTTACATGAAATCATACGGTGAAATGTTTTCCACGTCCATTTCCTCGCCATTAACTGTGACCATCTGTACTTCTCCTTGTGATTCTTGCAAGCGACTAGCTAAAGTTGTTTGACGCATTGCATCATCAAGGCGATTTACACCAGATTGGAAAGCTGCTTCCTCCCCGCAAATAATAAGGAACTTCTTACTTCTTGTAATACCCGTGTAAATTAAATTACGACGTAACATACGGTTGTAACTTTTCACGATTGGCATAATAACAATCGGAAATTCACTACCTTGTGATTTATGAATGGAACAACAATATGCATGCGTAATTTGATTTAAATCGGGCTTCGTATACGTTACCTCAATTCCATCAAATGAAACGATAATCATATCTTGTTGCTCAACGTTTTCTTTTGCATAAAACACCGAAACAATTTCCCCAATATCACCATTAAACACTTGGCTCTCCGGCTGATTCACGAGTTGCAGTACTTTATCACCTCTTCGGTACACAACATCACCGTAAGCAATTTCTTTACTCTTTTCCCTCTTCGGATTAAATACTTGTTGCAGCGCTTCGTTTAATACATTAATACCAGCAGGCCCGCGGTACATCGGTGCTAATACTTGAACATCCCTTGCACTAAAGCCTTTTGTTTTAGCATTTTCGCAAACTTTTTTCACAACCTCAACAATTTGAGCCCCTGTACAGCTGATAAACGAACGATCTTTTTTGTTTTGCGCTAAATCTGGTGGTAGAGTTCCATTTTTTATCGCATGGGCAAGTTGAATCACTGATGAGCCTTCCGCTTGACGATAAATTTCAGTAAGCTTCACTGTCGGAACTGCGCCTGCATTTAATAAATCTTTTAATACTTGTCCAGGTCCTACAGATGGCAACTGATCTTCATCACCTACAACGATAACTTGAATATTCGTCGGCAACGACTTAAATAGCTGATTTGCAAGCCAAATATCAACCATTGAAAATTCATCGATAATAAGGAGCTTACCTTGGACAGGATCCGTTTCATTACGCTGGAAAGATCCTTCTGGCGTCCAACCAAGTAAACGGTGAATTGTGCAAGCTGGAAGTCCTGTCGATTCACTCATCCGCTTAGCTGCTCTTCCTGTTGGAGCTGTTAATAGTATTGGAAATGGATTATCATCACTGTATTCATTCGGATTTAACGATAATCCGTGAAGTGACGCATACATTTCAACAATCCCTTTAATAACTGTTGTTTTCCCTGTTCCTGGTCCACCTGTCAATAACATCATCGGTTTATGAAGTGCCGTTTGAATTGCTTCTTGCTGAAACGGTGCATATTGTACGTTCAGTTGTTCTTCAATTTCACCTAACGTTTTTAACACTTCCGCTTCTGGAAATGAAGGTGTTTCTTCTTGATTCATAAGCCTGCGAATAGACTTTACAACACCTTTTTCAGAGTAGAATAACGTCGCTAAATACACTCGTTCTTCTTCTATGATGACTTTCCCTTCACTTTGCATCGTTTCAATACAACCTATAATATCTTCCTCAGTCACTCTTCCTTCTTGATTGTTTAAAAGTGACATCGTTTCTCTTACAAGTTGATCTTTCCTCATATAAACATGACCAAGTTGTAATGAGACATTCTCTAATGTGTAAAAACATCCCGCTCGTACACGGTCGTCATGATTACCCGATATCCCTAACGCACGCCCTATATCATCCGCTCTTCCAAAACCAATCCCGTCCACTTCTTCAATAAGTTGATACGGATTATTACGAATCACTTCTAATGTCATCTCTTTATATTGCTGGTAAATCTTAATAGAAAGTTTCGTTCCAAAACCGTAGCCATTTAAAAAGCTCATTACTTTCTCTAATCCTTGATGTTCAACAATTGTCTCATATATTTCCTGAGCCTTTTGTTTATTAACAACACCATTTAACGCCTCAGGGTCATCCATAATTTTAGAAATAGCATGTTCTCCGAGATGGTCCACAATTTTTTCAGCTGTACGTTTTCCTATCCCTTTAAATAAATCACTCGCTAAATATTGCACCATACCTGCTTTTGTTTGCGGCAATTCTTTTTTAAATGTTTCAACCATATATTGTTTTCCATACTTTGGATGGTCCTTAAAATGACCTGTCAATGTAAACACTTCATCTTCATGCATGCGGGGAAAATGACCGTTTATCATTACTTTCTTTTCGTCATACGTTTCATTCGTTTCAATGACTTTCATACTGACAACGGAATAGAGGTTTTCTTCGTTGTGGAAAATGGTATGAAGAACTTGCGCTTTTATAAACTTTTTTTCTTCCTCAAACAAATCCATTGCATGTTGATTTCCCATCTTTCCTCTCCTTTCCGATATTTTCACTTTAATGAGCAGTACATCCCCCACCTTTTTAGATGAGGGATAACTACCCATTAAACTATATTTTTATCTTATTCAGCTTCTTGCTCTAATAAACGAACGCCATTACCCGCTAAAAAGTGATCTGGCTGAATTTCAGTTGCTTTCTTAAATAAAGCGAGAGCCTTCTCATTATTTTCCTCAAATACGTACGCAACACCTAAATTGTAATACGCATCTGCATGCTCTTCATCCATTTCTAATACCTTTTCAAAATAAGGTTTCGCCTCTTGAACATGTTCTAATCGCGCGAAGCAAAGTCCGCACTGGAATACAGCTTCTACATCGTTTTCATCTAATTCTGTTGCTCTTTGTAAGAATGGTAGTGCAAGACGATCATTTCCAAGCTGTACATGTGTGATACCTAACATAAATGTTACATCAGCTGATTGTAATCCAGCTTGCATTGCTTGTTCAAATACAGCTTTCGCCTCAGTAAATTGCTCTTGGCCATAATATACATTTCCTAAACCATAATAGGCAGCTGCAGATTTATCATCTAACTCTAGTGCGCGTTTATAAAATAAAATCGCTCGCTCGCTATCACCTAATACGTCTAATAAATTTGCAAAATTAATGTATCCAAGCGCATCTTTCGGATTTTCTTCGATTGCTTCTGTAAAATTTTTAGCTGCTTCTTCCCAGTTTCCTTCTTGCATATATTGAATACCTGTTTCAAGTTTGTTTGACATGTCCTTCACCTCTACAACAAATTATAACAAAGAATGTATTTTCCAAGCGAACGAAAATTCGCTTTATGTAAAAGAAACCTCTAACCGCTAATCGGCAGAGGCTTCTCGTTTATCCTAAATAATCCAATTTCTTACCACTACGGTATACTTCATCAATTGTAGCACCGCCTAAGCACTCATCTCCATCATAGAAAACGACTGCTTGTCCTGGTGTAATTGCACGAATTGGCTCATCACAAAGAATACGAACTGTATTTTCATCAACGATTTGAACCGTTACTTTATTGTCTTCTTGACGATAACGGAATTTCGCCGTGCACTTAAATTCGGTTTCTTTTTCTTTGTTACTTACCCATCCTACATTCGTAGCAATAACTTCATCACCATATAGAAGTTCGTTATGGAATCCTTGATCAACATATAAAATGTTTTCTTTTAGATTTTTCCCAACAGCAAACCATGGATCACCATTACCACCAATTCCAAGGCCATGACGTTGTCCAATTGTATAATACATTAAACCGTCATGCTTCCCTTTCACTTCACCAGATAATGTTTGCATTACACCTGGTTGTGCCGGTAAGTAGTTACTTAAGAAATCTTTAAAGTTACGCTCACCAATGAAGCAAATACCTGTACTATCTTTTTTCGCCGCTGTCGCTAAGCCAGCTTCTTTCGCCATTTCACGAATTTGCGGTTTCTTTAATTCACCTAACGGGAACATTGTTTTTGATAATTGCTCTTGGCTTAATTGATTTAAGAAATATGTTTGATCTTTATTGTCATCAACGCCGCGAAGCATTTTATATTCGCCGTCCATATAAGCAACGCGTGCATAATGGCCTGTTGCCACATAATCTGCACCAAGCGCAATTGCATGCTCTAAAAATGCTTTAAATTTAATTTCTTTATTACACATTACATCTGGGTTTGGTGTACGACCAGCTCGATACTCATCTAAGAAGTACGTAAATACTTTATCCCAGTATTGTTTTTCAAAGTTTACTGCATAATACGGAATACCAATTTGGTTACACACTTCAATTACATCATTGTAATCTTCTGTTGCTGTGCAGACACCATTCTCATCTGTATCATCCCAGTTTTTCATAAAAATTCCGATTACATCATAACCTTGCTCTTTTAATAAAAGTGCTGCTACAGATGAATCGACGCCACCGGACATTCCGATGACAACGCGTGTTTCGTGAGGTAGTTTGTTCATCATGTCACCTCCCATGCTAATTTTGTGTTAATCGCTTCACGATTTTCACTGTTTCGTACGCCGCTTTTTCAATTTGCTCTTTCGTATTTCCAAGTCCAAAACTAAAGCGTACGGATGAACGTATTTGATCGGAGTCTTTTCCAAACATCGCTACTAATACATGTGATGGATCAATCGAACCAGCTGTACAAGCAGAACCGCTTGATACTGCAATGCCAGCAAGGTCTAAGTTCACAAGAAATGGTTCAATGTTCATTCCTGTAAAACTTACATTAAGTACATGCGGTAAGCGATGTTCTAAGTTTCCGTTTACCTCGAAAGTAATGCCTTCATTTTTGAAGACAGATACCATTATATCTTTAAACTCTTCATATTGGGCATTTTTTTGCTCACGAGTTTTTTCAGCTATAAGAATTGCATGCTGAAGCCCAGCAATACTAGGCACATTTTCCGTACCAGCACGGCGTTTTCTTTCTTGCTCTCCGCCTATTAATAACGGTTCAAATTTCACATTTGCACCAGCGTATAAGAACCCTACACCTTTTGGCCCATTAATTTTATGAGCTGAAATTGATAATAAATCAATTCCAAACTCTTTCACATTAATTTCTACTAAACCGTAAGCTTGTACCGCATCTGTATGGAAATAAGCTTGATGATCTTTTAGCAACTTTCCTATTTCCACAATTGGTTGCATTGTCCCTACTTCATTATTCCCAAACATAACAGATACAAGAATCGTCTCTTCTGTTAATGCCTTTTGTATGTCAGAAACTTGAATAAGCCCTGTTTCATCGACAGGTAAATATGTCACTTCAAACCCTTCACGCTCTAACAATTCGCACGTATGCAAAATCGCATGATGTTCAATTTGCGTCGTTATTATGTGGTTACCTTTATGACGGTTCGCACGTGCTACACCGATAAGCGCTAAATTATCAGCTTCTGTACCACCGCTCGTAAATATAACTTCATTCGGATTCGCATGAATGCTGCGTGCACACACTCGTCTCGCCTCATCTACTGCATGGCGAGTTTGACGTCCATAAAAGTGAATACTAGACGGGTTCCCGAATATTTCTGTCATATATGGAATCATCTTTTCGACCACTTCTGGGTGAGTCGGAGATGTCGCAGCATGATCTAAGTAAATGCGTTCCATTAAATCTCCTTCTTTCCAAATCGTTTCACAAGGAATTAAATGTAAAACATATAGCCCCCGTGATTTTCTTCCTCATAACGTACTAAATCTTCTAACGTTGTACTATCTAACACTTCTTGCACCGCATCACGAACACGCATCCATAACTGGCGCTGTGCTGGCTCTTCTTCTTCTATCATTTCTACAACACTAATCGGTCCCTCTAATACACGGATTACATCCCCAGCTGTAATGTTAGCCGGTTGATCAGATAATACATATCCGCCGTATGCCCCGCGCGTACTCTTTACAAGACGAGCGTTACGAAGTGGTGAAATTAATTGCTCTAAGTAATGCTCGGATAAGTCATGCGCCTGCGCAATTGATTTTAATGAAATCGGACCTTCACCAAACTTTTTTGCAAGATCAATCATAATTGTTAAGCCATAGCGGCCTTTTGTTGAAATCTTCATCTATTTTGCACCTCTTTTCAAATTTTCACTTCTATTGGTTATATCTTATTTATAAAAAGAACACAATTTAAAATCCTATGAAATTATAGCATAATATAGTATTATAAGAAATTTCAACTTGTGTATCAAAATGATAACATAAAATCACATTGAAAAACTCGGAAATTATTACAATTGAAAGAAAAATGAAAATATTAACCTTCATTTTTCCCATAAAACAGCATCCTATTTCAAATTCCGTAGAAAAAAATGATACGATAGAACGAGATTATATATTAAGGGAGACGGTCCAAATGAAACAACCACTCGCACATCGAATGCGCCCTACAAATATTCAAGAAATTATTGGGCAACAACATTTAGTTGGTGAAGGAAAGATTTTATGGCGAATGGTCCAAGCCAATCATTTTCAATCTATGATTTTATACGGTCCTCCAGGTACAGGAAAAACATCCATTGCCAGTGCAATTGCAGGAAGTACCGGTACCCCGTTTCGTCTATTGAACGCTGTTACTCACAATAAAAAAGATATGGAAGTTGTCGTACAAGAAGCGAAGATGCATCGACACCTCGTTTTAATTTTAGATGAAGTTCACCGTCTAGATAAAGCAAAGCAAGACTTTCTATTACCTCACTTAGAAAGCGGACTTCTTACTTTAATTGGTGCTACGACAAGTAATCCATTCCATGCAATAAACTCCGCTATTCGAAGCAGGTGTCAAATTTTCGAATTACACGCACTAACAGAAGAAGATATTTTAATTGGGTTAAAAAGAGCTTTAGAAGATAAAGAAAAAGGGCTTGGAGAATATGCAGTAACGGTAACAGATGAAGCACTACATCACTTTGCAAACGCCTCTGGTGGTGATATGCGTTCCGCTTATAACGCACTTGAGCTTGCTGTATTATCTAGCTTTACTACAGACGATCAAGCGGCTGAAATCACACTCGAGATTGCAGAAGAATGCTTACAAAAGAAGAGCTTCGTCCACGACAAAGGCGGCGATGCTCATTATGATGTATTATCAGCATTTCAAAAATCAGTGCGCGGAAGTGATGTAAATGCAGCACTCCATTATTTAGCACGCCTTATTGAAGCAGGTGATTTACAAAGCATTGGCAGACGCCTTCTTATTATGGCTTATGAAGATATTGGACTTGCTAGCCCACAAGCTGGACCACGTACACTAGCTGCAATTGAATCAGCTGAACGAGTTGGATTCCCAGAAGCACGCATCCCACTTGCAAATGCCGTTATCGAGCTATGCTTATCACCAAAATCAAATTCAGCTTATAAAGCACTTGATGCTGCATTACACGATTTACGCAACGGTCAAACAGGTGACATTCCAAGCCATTTAAAAGATAGTCATTACAAAGGCGCAGAATCACTTGGAAGAGGCATTGGATATTTATATCCGCACGACCATCCAAACGGCTGGGTAAGGCAACAATACTTACCTGATAAAATAAAAAGCAAGCAATATTATAAACCGAAAACGACAGGAAAATTTGAGCAAGCACTTTCTACTGTTTATGAAAGATTACAAACTTCGAATAAAACGAAAAATAAAGGGTAACATAAACGAAAACGTCACCATTATGGAGGCTTCGCTTATGAAAACACGTCAAGATGCATGGACAAAAGAAGATGATCTCCTTTTAGCAGAAACTGTTTTGCGACATATTCGCAGCGGAAGTACACAAATAAAAGCGTTTGATGAAGTTGGCGACGCTTTAAACCGCACTTCCGCAGCTTGTGGTTTTAGATGGAATGCTGAAGTAAGACCGAATTACGAAGATGCGGTGCAGCTTGCAAAAAAACAACGTAAAGAATTAAAACGTTCTGAAGCTAATATAGAAAAAGATCGGTTCACGAAAACGAAACAACTCGTAATTGACGCCGATTTTTCAGAAGATATTACGCCAAGTAAACAAGATCTTACAATGCAAAATGTCATTTCATTTTTACAAAATTTAGAACATAACAATCCTTCACTTGCAAAGTTGCAAACTGAAAATGATGTATTACAAGCTCAACTCACCTCTCTGCAAAAAACGAATCATGAACTTGAAACGAAATTAGCGGTACTCACAAAAAAACAACAAGCAATCGAAGAAGATTACGCGATGCTTGTTCGAATTATGGATCGTGCTCGAAAACTTGTTTCAGTCGAAGAGCAAGAAGAGCAAATTGCCCCGATTTTCAAAACCGATCAAAATGGGAATTTAGATATTATTTATTCTGCAGAGAATTAAAAACAGGGATGTCACTTTTTTAACTGAGTGACATCCCTGTTTGTTTTCGGTGAACCATATATAGATATCGATAAATGAAATTATATTAACGGTTTTTCGAATATATCTATCACAACTTGCAATATATCAACGATTTTTCAAATATATCTATCACAACTTGCAATATATCAACGATTTTTCAAATATATCTATCACAACTTACAATATATCAACGATTCAATAAAGGATATCGATTTAACGACAAAGATTGACAATAACATTCCTCCTTGTCATACAAGGAAACTCCTAAAACAGATTAGATATTTTTTACTAAAATGTTATTATAAACATATACCTTTAAAGGGAGATGGTTGCTATTTCATTAATAATCTTCAAAATAACTCTTGGCCTTCTCGTCCTAACTTTAGCTCTTTTCACCATTAACAGTCTAAAAAAGACATCCGCCTATAAATCAGATAAATATGATTATTGCTTACTAACCTTACTTACATTTGAACTAGTAGTGATGCAAATATTCATATTTCTTTAATACATATAAAAAAGCATATATCCAAAATGGATATATGCTTTTCTTTTATTCTTGCCCTACACGTTTCACTTCTACGTTTTTAATGCGTTCACGTACAACGTGACTTGCCATAATTAAGCCTGCCACAGATGGTACGAATGCATTTGATGAAGGCGGTAATTTCGCTTTACGAATTTTTGCATTTTCGTCTGGTACGATTTCTTTACGTACCTCTTCACGAATTACGATTGGGTTTTCGTCAGAGAAGACAACTTTTACACCTTTTTTAATACCCTCTTTACGAAGCTTCGTACGAATGACTTTCGCAATTGGATCTGTATGTGTTTTAGAAATGTCCGCAATACGGAAACGAGTTGGATCCATTTTATTCGCTGCACCCATACTTGAGATAATTTTAATTTTACGACGTAAACATTGTTTAATTAAATGGATTTTGAACGTAATCGTATCAGATGCATCCACTACGAAATCTAAACCGTGCTTAAAGAACTCTTCATATGTTTCATCTGTATAAAACATTTCAAGTCCAATTACTTCACACTCTGGGTTAATGTCTGCGATACGCTCTTTCATTAATTCTACTTTTGAACGTCCTACAGTAGATACTAAAGCGTGAATTTGACGGTTTACGTTTGTAATATCTACAACGTCTTTATCAACTAATACAAGACGTCCAACGCCAGAACGTGCTAACGCTTCAGCTGCAAAAGAGCCTACGCCGCCAATTCCTAAAATACCGACTGTACTATTTTTTAATATTTCAAGTCCTTCTTTACCGAAGGCTAATTCATTACGTGAAAATTGATGTAACATTCAGCTCTACACTCCTATTACAAAAATGGTCTACCATGTATTCTAGCGTTTTTCCGACTATTTGTATAGAAAAAGTTATAGAATTCCTAAAAATACATATTTCGAGAATGAAAACATAGACCAGAATTTTATTTCTTCCTAAATACACGTTTAAAAAAGAGGATTTAGAGAACCGAGCAGATCGAGGCGCTGAAGCCAGGAGGAGCGCAGTGTAGAAACACTACTCGAGCACCGGACTGGCGAAGCAATGATGAGATGCGACAGTTATCTAAACCGGACTTTTTAAACAACCTCTCAAAAAAAGTCTAGACGGTTATAGTATAACCATCTAGACCCTATTCTTACTTCTCTTCTTTCAAGCTTAATTTTAAGTTCAGTTCTTCAAGCTGCGCTTCTGCAACTGGGCTTGGAGCTTCTGTTAATAAGCAGCTTGCGCTTGCTGTTTTCGGGAATGCAATTGTATCACGAAGGTTCGTACGGCCTGCAAGTAACATAACAAGACGATCTAAACCTAATGCGATTCCGCCGTGTGGTGGTGTACCGTATTCGAATGCTTCTAATAAGAATCCGAATTGCTCTTGCGCTTCTTCTTGTGAGAATCCAAGTGCTTTGAACATTTTTTCTTGTACGTCACGCTCGTAAATACGAAGTGATCCACCACCAAGCTCATAACCGTTTAATACAAGGTCATATGCTTGTGCACGTGCTTTTTCTGGTGCTGTTTCTAGTAACTCAACGTCTTCACGGAATGGCATTGTGAATGGGTGGTGAGCTGCGAAGTAACGATCTGCATCTTCATCGTACTCAAGTAGTGGCCAATCAGTTACCCATAGGAAGTTAAATTTACTTTCATCAATTAACTCAAGCTCTTTACCTAGACGTAAACGAAGTGCGCCTAAGCTATCTGCAACAACGCTCTTCTTATCTGCTACGAATAGTAATAAGTCGCCAGCAGTAGCTTCTAATGTGCTCATTAACACATTTGCATCTTCTTCACCGAAGAATTTCGCAATCGGTCCTTTTAGGCCGTCTTCTTCAACTTTAAGCCAAGCTAGACCTTTTGCACCGTATACTTTCACGAATTCAGTTAATGCATCGATGTCTTTACGAGAATATTTACTTGCAGCACCTTTTGCATTAATTGCTTTTACTTGTCCGCCGCTTTCTACAGCACTTGTAAACACTTTAAAGCCACAATCTGCTGCAAACTCAGATAAGTCTGTTAGTTCCATTTCAAAGCGTGTATCTGGCTTATCAGAACCGTAGCGAGCCATTGCATCAGCATATTTCATACGAGGGAATGGTGCACTCACTTCTACACCTTTTGCATCCTTCATAACTTTCGTCATCATACGCTCCATCATATCTAAAATTTCATCTTGTGTTAAGAATGAAGCTTCGATATCGATTTGCGTGAATTCTGGTTGACGATCCGCACGTAAATCTTCATCACGGAAACAACGTGCTACTTGATAGTAACGCTCAAATCCGCCGACCATAAGAAGCTGTTTAAATAACTGTGGTGACTGTGGTAATGCATAGAATTCACCATCATGTACACGACTTGGCACTAAATAGTCACGAGCTCCTTCTGGCGTGCTTTTCGTTAAAATTGGTGTTTCTACTTCTAAGAACTCTTCTGTATCTAAGAAGTTACGAATTGTTTTTGTTACATCGTGACGCATTTTGAATGTGTTGAACATTACAGGACGACGTAAGTCTAAATAACGATATTTTAAACGCACATCTTCTGATGCATCTGTATCATCAGCAATGATAATTGGCGTTGTTTTCGCTGCATTTAGTACATTTACTTTTGTTGCTTGTACTTCAATACGACCAGTTGCCATATTGTCATTAATTGCGCCTTCACCACGTTCAACAACTGTACCTTCTACGTGTAATACGTATTCGCTACGAATTGTTTCTGCTACTTCTAACGCTTCTTTTGATGTTTCTGGGTTAAATACAACTTGTACGATACCTGTACGGTCACGTAAATCGATAAAGATTAATCCACCTAAGTCACGGCGTTTTTGTACCCAACCTTTTAATTGAACTGTTTGTCCAACAGCTTCTACTGTTACTTTTCCACATGCATGTGTTCTTTCAGCCACTGTAAGTTCCCCCTATATTAATTTCTCTGCTACGTATGAAGCAAATACATCTAACGCTACTTCTTCTTGTTCACCTGTTGCCATATCTTTTAAGTTAATGATGCCTTTATCTAGCTCATCTTCTCCTAATACAGCTACAAATTTCGCCTTTAGACGATCTGCTGATTTAAATTGCGCTTTCATTTTGCGATCTAAATAATCTTTTTCAACTGACAATCCAGCTTTACGAAGATCGAACGCAACTTTTGCAGCATGGTCTTTCGCTTTTTCGCCAAGCGCTACAACGTAACAATCAATGCTATGTTCAAGTGGTAATTCAATGTTTTCAGCTTTTAGCGCCATAATTAAACGTTCAATACTCATTGCAAAACCGATACCTGGCATTTCTGGTCCACCGATTTCTTGTACAAGTCCGTTATAACGGCCACCACCGCTTAATGTAGTGATCGCACCGAAACCTTCTGCCTCACTCATAATTTCAAAAACAGTGTGTTGATAGTAGTCTAAACCACGCACTAAGTTCGGATCTTTTTCAAATGGAACATCCATCATCGTTAATAGTTCTTGAACTTTGTCATAGTATACTGCTGAATCTTCGTTTAAGTATTCTGTAATAGATGGTGCTGTTCCCATTAATTCATGGTTACGGTCTTTCTTACAGTCTAAAATTCGAAGTGGGTTCTTTTCTAAGCGAGATTGACAGTCAGAACAGAATTCGCCGATACGTGGCTCAAAGTGTGCGATTAATGCATCACGGTGTGCTTGACGACTCGCTGCGTCACCTAAACTGTTTAATACAACTTTAATATTTTTTAAGCCCATGCCGCGGTAAAATTCAACAGCAAGTGCAATTACTTCTGCATCAATTGCAGGGTCATTACTGCCGATTGCTTCGATACCGAATTGTACGAATTGACGATAGCGACCTGCTTGTGGTCTTTCATAACGGAACATTTGACCGATATAGTATAATTTCGTTGGTTGTGTCGCATCACCAAACATTTTATTTTCAACGTAAGAACGTACAACAGGTGCAGTACCTTCTGGACGTAATGTTAAGCTACGCTCTCCACGATCTTGGAATGAGTACATTTCTTTTTGTACGATATCTGTCGTATCACCAACACCGCGTAAAAATAGCTCAGTGTGTTCAAAAATTGGTGTACGAATTTCTTTATAATTGTAACGACGGCAAATTTCGCGTGCTTGCCCTTCGATATACTGCCATAACTCAACAGTGCCTGGAAGAATATCTTGCGTTCCGCGTGGGATTTGAATAGACATATTCAGTTCCTCCTCAAATTGTTTTAATCTTAATAAAAATAAAAAAACTCCCGCCTCTACTGTTTAAACAGTAGGGACGAGAGTATTATACCCGTGGTGCCACCCTAATTGAAGCACGTATGCTTCCACTTTTTTAATAACGCTTAAATATGCGTTCATCCCTACTAAGCATATATGCCGTTCAAGTTGAAACCTCTAGAGTGTCATTCAATCAGTCATCATGCAGAAATGTTTTCAGCCTAAGACATTCCTTCTCTTTCCATGTGTGTCTCATTTACTCTTCTCTATCAACGGTTATATTCATATGTAAATATAAAATTACTATACGTTTGTTAAGTAGGATTGTCAAGTGCTCTAAGAACGTTCAATCTGCTTCTTTAAACGCTTTACATCTTGAAGAGAAATCCCAAACTCCGAAGCAAGCTCCATTGAAGTATTGTTTTGCTCTTTTGAAATAAAATCATGAAAATTCACGTTAAACAGTTGATTTGCACCATTTGTAACAGAATGCCCTTTTTCATTCATACGCATACGTATATCCCTCACATTCAATATGGATGTTTTACTTTTTATTGTTCCATATTGATGAGAGAGTTATACATAACCGAAACTGCTATTGATTCCAAATAAATGAACAAAACATACAACAATGTATAAAAAAGAGAGGATTATATAACCCTCTCTTTTTTATGAACACTATTTACTTTCTACAATTAAGGTCACCGGACCATCATTGATTAAAGAAACGTCCATCATTGCTCCAAACTTCCCTGTTTCCACATGTAATCCTTGTTTACGAACTTCTTCATTAAAGAAATCGTATAAACGCTCTGCATAATCAGGTTTCGCAGCATCCATAAAGTTTGGACGTCTGCCCTTGCGGCAATCTCCGTATAATGTGAATTGCGAAATAGATAGAACTTGTCCTTCTACATCAAGTACAGAATGATTCATCTTTCCGCTCTCATCTTCAAAAATACGTAAGTTTGCAATTTTTTCCGCAATGTAAGTTGCATCTTTTTCTGTATCTTCGTGCGTAATGCCAACTAGTAATGTTAAACCGAACGGAATTTGTCCTACGATCTCACCGTCTACTGTGACAGACGCTTTCTTTGATCGTTGTAAAACAACTCTCATCTTTCTACACTCCCTATTAATGCATCATGCGTCGTACTGCATAAATTTCTGGAACGCGTTTAATGCGTTCTACTACTTTTTTCAAGTGTTGTAAGTTACGAATCGAGATTGACATATTAATTGTTGCCATCTTATTACGGTCACTTCTACCAGAAACAGCTGAAATGTATGTTTTCGTCTCTGTAACAGCTTGCAGTACTTCATTTAATAAACCGCGGCGATCGTAACCTGAAATTTCAATATCAACGTTATACTCAATTTCTTTTTCAGGGCTACCTTCCCACTCTACCTCTAATAATCGTTCTACAGCTTCTTCTGTATGAACATTTACACAATCACGGCGGTGAATTGATACACCTCGGCCTTTCGTAATATACCCAACGATATCATCGCCCGGAACTGGGTTACAGCATTTCGATAAACGGATTAATAAATTATCAGCACCGCTTACCTTTACACCAGAATCCCATTTTCGAATTTTCATCGGTTTACGGACTTCTTTAACTTCAACAATTTCTTCTTCTTCGCGTTGTTTGCGGAACTTGTCCGTTAGTCGCGTAACAATTTGCGAAGCTGTAATTCCGCTATATCCAACTGCTGCAAACATATCTTCTTCATTTGCAAAGTTAAATTTCTCAGCGACGCGTTTTAAGTTATCCGGCGCCAATACTTCTTTCATCTCATACTCTAGACCACGTACTTCCTTTTCAACAAGTTCACGGCCTTTTTCAATATTTTCGTCTCTACGTTGTTTCTTAAAGAATTGACGAATTTTATTTTTCGCATGAGATGTTTGAGCAAGTTTTACCCAATCCTGGCTTGGGCCATATGAATGTTTCGACGTTAAAATTTCAATGATGTCGCCTGTTTTTAATTTATAATCCAGCGTCACCATTTTCCCGTTTACTTTTGCACCAATTGTTTTATTCCCAATTTCCGAATGGACACGATACGCGAAATCAATCGGAACAGATCCAAGTGGTAATTCCATTACATCGCCTTTCGGTGTAAAGACGAATACCATGTCAGAGAATAAATCAATTTTTAATGACTCCATAAATTCTTCTGCATTAGAAGCTTCATTTTGCCATTCTAATATTTGACGGAACCATGTGAGTTTCTTCTCTAATGTACCTGTTGTTTCTGCTGTTTTTCCTTCTTTGTATGCCCAGTGTGCCGCGATCCCGAATTCTGCAATTTCGTGCATTTCTTTCGTACGAATTTGCACTTCAAGTGGATCACCTTTCGGTCCAATTACAGTCGTATGAAGAGATTGATATAGATTTGCTTTTGGCATTGCAATATAATCTTTAAAACGACCTGGCATCGGCTTCCAGCACGTATGAATAATTCCAAGCACAGCATAACAATCTTTAATACTATTTACAACGACACGTACAGCTAATAAATCGTAAATTTCATTGAACTGCTTATTTTGCAGTGCCATTTTACGATAAATACTGTAAATATGTTTCGGTCTTCCAGAAATCTCAGGTTGAATTGCAACTTCTTTTAATTTCTCACGAATACCAGTCATTACTTCGTCTAAATATTCTTCACGTTCTGCACGTTTACGCTTCATTAAATTTACAATACGATAATATTGTTGTGGATTTAAATAGCGAAGTGACGTATCCTCTAGCTCCCATTTAATAGTACTAATTCCGAGTCTATGTGCCAAAGGTGCAAAGATTTCTAACGTTTCATTCGCTATGCGACGCTGCTTCTCTTGAGGCAAATGTTTCAATGTACGCATGTTATGAAGACGATCAGCTAATTTAATTAAAATAACTCGAATATCTTGAGCCATTGCAATAAACATTTTGCGATGGTTTTCTGCTTGTTGTTGTTCGTGAGATTTATATTTGATCTTCCCAAGCTTTGTAACGCCATCAACAAGCATAGCAATTTCTTTGTTAAATTCCCGTTCAATATCTTCTAACGTAATCTCTGTATCTTCCACTACATCATGTAAGAAACCTGCTGATACCGTAGCTGGATCCATGTGTAAATCAACTAAAATACCTGCAACTTGAATCGGATGAATAATATACGGTTCACCCGATTTTCTATATTGTTCGCTATGCGCATCACGTGCATATTCATAGGCACGTGCCACTAGCTCAATATCTTCATCCGCTAAATATTGACTTGCTTTCTCGAGTACCTGTTCAGCTGTTAGTACCTGCTCATTTGCCATCGAATCACCTTTTATTGAAAATTGACTTTATCTTTATTTAATAGAATAAATTATATTCTATCATTATAACCCAATGATTGTGAATTGTGAAAAGGAAAAGATTTTACTGACATTTCACCATAATTTTTTGTTCAATTATACAAAAGTACCCGCTCCTCTCCAAGAGATTCACGGGTACTTTTTATCACCGTAGTTTTACCTATATAGTGATTAGTATTTTTCTAATACTAATACATCGTAACCATCTAACATTTTACGACCATCTAAGTAAGTAAGTTCTACTAAGAATGCAATTCCTGCTACAACTCCGCCTAGCTCTTCAACTAACTTAATTGTCGCTTCGATTGTTCCACCTGTAGCTAATAGATCATCTGTAATTAATACGCGTTGACCTGGCTTAATTGCATCTTTATGGATTGTTAAAACGTCTTTACCATATTCTTTACCGTAGTCAACTGTAATTACTTCACGTGGTAATTTTCCTAATTTACGAACTGGCGCAAATCCTACTTCTAACGCATAAGAAACTGGGCAACCGATAATGAAACCACGAGCTTCTGGTCCTACTACAACATCGATATCTCTTTCTTTTGCGTACTCAACGATTGCGTCTGTTGCTGCTTTGTATGCTTTACCGTCATTCATTAAAGGTGTAATGTCTTTAAACACAATACCTTCTTTCGGATAATCCGGTACAATTGCGATATGTTGCTTGAAATCCATATTTCTGAATCCTCCTCAGATCTAAAAGGTTTGTAAATACAAATCCTTTACCCTAACTGTTCTACTTCTTTATGATTACGAATCGTTTCAAACCATGTATATAGTTGCTGATATGTGCTATAAACCAATTCTTTTTCTAATTGTAAGTGGTTCATTTTCTCACGATATGTGTTCGATTCAATTAAATCACGCTTTTGTTTTTTGTCTGCCATAAAAATGACGCCATCTTTTATTGTAACAAATTCTAACTCAAAAAACACCTGTGTCATGAAATTTACTGTATCTTTTGACCAACCTTTATGACGACATAGTTGTTCTCCATATTGTCTTAAAGAAAATGGTGTTTTTTGGCTTAAGAAAGAATAGTACCATTTAAAGTGTTCTCTCGTCGGAACTGTACTAAATAAGTGGTTATTCTCTTGATAAAATAGCGTATAAATTCGCGCTGGGAATCCTACCTTAAATAGCTCACGTAATTCATCTGTTCCTTTTGGTAAATCAAGTAACACGATATATTGATCATCTAAATGCGTTACTTCTGAAGCATGCATGAGCTTTTCTTTATAGCTCTCTAAAGAAAATTTATTCAATACCTCTTCAGAAAAATACACCATTGTTATTTTTTCTTTCGGAAGTTCTGCTAAATTTGCTTCTGCATTACGCATACTACGCCAATCAAATAATTGCCACGCCTCTACAGCAATATCTTGTACCATTAGTTGTGGCTTCTTAAAGTTATTCCATTCATTAATAGACGCTTCTCCTATTACAGATACTTTTGCAACTGGAGAGATTTCTTTCGCATATGCACCAAAGCCAAATCCAATTGTATCCAGTGTTGCTTGTCCATCACGAAGAGCCATTTTTAAATGAGAGCCATCTGATCCGATTGCGCGAATGCTTTCTAACTCTGCATCTTTTACTGCAATACGTGGTTTCGGATTTCCAACACCAAACGGGGCTAGTTTTTGCATATCTTCAATTGCCGCTAGCGTTACATCCTCTACTTTACAAAAAACATCAACTGCTGTAATTGGAATAAAATCTTCTTCTGTTAAAATTGCATCTGCTTGTTCATTTAAGCGGCGACGTAATTCATCTACATCATTCATATGTAGCGTCATTCCCGCTGCCATCGGATGCCCTCCGAAGTGTGGTAATAACTCTCTACAATCTGATAAATTTGCAAACAAATCAAATCCTGCAATACTACGTGCTGAGCCTTTTGCTGTTTCTTTTATAGGATCAATGCTTAATACAATCGTCGGACGATAAAAACGTTCAACTAATTTCGAAGCAACAATTCCAATTACCCCTGGGTTCCAGCCTTCTTTCGCAAGTACTAATACTTTATTTTCTTCTGGTGGGAAGTTATTTTCCACTTCAGCGATAGCCTCTTCTGTAATTTGCTTTACAATATCTTTTCGCAGTTTGTTCAGCTCATCAATTTCTTCAGCTAGCTCTTTCGCTTCCTCTGGATCATCTGATAATAAAAGGTGTACAGCCGGCGCAGCATCTTCTAAACGCCCAACCGCATTAATACGAGGTGCAATTGAGAAACCAATACTCTCTTCGGTAATTTCACTTTGCGAAACGTTAGCAACTTTAAACAATGCCTTCAAACCAATATTTCTCGTCATACGCATATGTTTTAAACCGCGTTTCACTAGCAACCTATTTTCACCATGAAGTGATACTAAATCGGCTACTGTACCAATTACTGCGATCTCTAATAAATGTTCTGGTACACGGCCTAATAGTGCATGCGCAACTTTAAACGCAACACCTACACCAGCTAAATAGTGAAACGGATATACACCGCCATCTAATTTCGGATGTATAATCGCAAGTGCTTCTGGCAATTCTGGCGGTGGCTCATGGTGATCTGTAATAATTAGATCTATTCCAAGCTCTTTCGCTACATTCGCTTCATGTACCGCTGCAATACCAGTATCGACAGTAATAATTAGCGAGAACCCTGCGCTATGCGCCCAACGAAATGCTTCTTCGTTCGGTCCATACCCTTCTGTAAAACGATTTGGAATGTAAAATTCTACTTCTGCACCTAATTCTTGAAGAGCAAGATATAAAACTGTCGTACTACTTACTCCGTCCGCATCGTAATCACCAAATATTAATATTTGCTCTCCATTTTGAATCGCCTTATTTACACGTTCTACCGTTCTATCCATTCCTTCTAATAAAAATGGATCATGAAATTCTTGATTTTCTGTATTTAAAAAATCTAAAATCTTATCTTCTGTATCGAGTCCTCTACCGAGGAATAACGAAACGACAAGTGGCGATAACTGTAATTTACTTGCTAATTCACTCACTCGCTCGTCATTATATTCTTTTTCTTTCCAACGCGTCTTCGGTTGTAACACGAAATCACCCCTTAACCTGTTCATTATACAAGACAGATTAAGGGGTGACAATATAATGCAAACTACGATGCAATATCTATATACTAAAATGTTAATGATGTTTAATTTGGAGAATACGGATTTATATGTACGAATACATTTTGTACATTATCTTGTTTCATAAGTATTTCTTTCACATGTTTTCCAATACGGTGTCCTTCTTCTACAGTAATGTATGGATCTACGGACACTTTAATATCGACAATAACATAATGACCATGCTCCCGTGCATATAAAGAACCAATTTTTTTCACACCATCTACTTGAAGAACTGCTTCTCTAAGCGGAATAACATCCTCCTCATGAAGAACATGGTCAAGCGTTGCATGAATTGCTTCCGCTCCAATGCTCCATGCCATTTTTACAACAAGAAGTGAAACAACTAATCCCGCAATTGGATCAGCGTATACAAGCCAGTCTATACCAAGCTTACCACCTATTATAGCTGCACAAATACCGATTAAAGCTGCAATTGAAGAAAATACATCCGAACGGTGCTCATATGCATTTGCAATAATTGCATCACTGTTTACTCTTTTCCCTAATCGGAATTTATATTGAAACATTCCTTCTTTCACGACGATTGAAAGAACAACAGCAAATATCGTAATTCCTTTCGGCGGTTCTAGTTCTTGCGAAAAAGCTTTTATAGACGAAATCGCGATTTCAAGTCCCACAATAAATAATAATACCGCAACAATAATCGCTGAAATCGATTCCGCTTTACCATGACCATACGGATGATCCTCATCAGGTGGCTGCTTTGCCGCTCGCAATCCAAAAAGTACAGCTAGCGAACCTATTACATCTGATGCAGAATGCACGGCATCCGCTAATAGCGCTTTACTGTTCCCAATATAACCAATTACCGCCTTTACAATCGCTAATATAATATTACCAACGATCCCGACAATAGCACCAAACTCGGCCTGTTTAAAACGTTCATCTTTTTCCATAATTAAAATCCCTTCTTTTCTTAACCTATCTTTTTATTTTAACAAAAACAGCGATAACACCACCACTTTCTTCCATCTTCTTTCTGTTAAAAAGTTGCTATCTTATTGTATCCACAAACGAAAAAAGAGATGCCTCATAAAGAGACATCATCTTTTCTATACTTGCGGTTCAGATTCTACTTTCTCAACCTTCTTCTTGTTTCTTCCCTTTTTCAAACGACGGTTTTCAAGCATTAACCAAATTTGAGAGGCAACGAAAACAGAAGAGTACGTACCTACAATTAATCCAACAAGTAGCGCAAACGAGAAGTTACGTAGTGACTCACTACCGAAGATAAGCAGTGCAATTACTGGGAATAACACTGTTAATACGGTGTTAATCGAGCGACCAAGCGTTTGGCGAATACTTGCATTTACGATTTCTTCTAGATCTTTTATATCGCGCACTCGTTTTTTCTGTTTGTATAATTCACGGTTTCTATCAAATGTAACAATCGAGTCATTAATAGAATAACCGATGATTGTTAGTACTGCAGCAATAAACGTTAAGTCTACCTCTAGTTGGAAAATACTAAACATAACAATCATAACGAATGCGTCATGTAATAATGCAAGTACTGCAGATAACGCATACGTAAATCGGAAACGAATACTTACGTATAAAATGATAACCGCAGAAGCAATCAGTACTGCGATAAATGCATTTCGTGCAATTTCTTTACCGATTGTCGGTGAAACTGTACTTACGTTTGGATCTGTACCATATTTATCGTGGAAGAATGTTTTTGTTTTCGCAATTTCATCTTTTGATAAAACACCTAATGTACGAACTGCGAAACCTTTATTGTCATCTCCAGTCGGTACAATATTTTCTTCCTTCACATCAATGTTCAATTCTTTAAAATCTTTATGAACATCAGACACAGTAACGGCTTGTTTTGATTGCAAGTCGATACGTGTACCACTCGCAAAGTCAATACCAAGATTCAATTTGAAAATTGGTAAGATAATTGCACCCGCAATTACAACTACAATCGAGAAGATAAGGAATTTATGACCGATATTTACGAAATTAATACGATCAAATCTTGTTGGCGGATGTACTACACCTTTTGTTAATGGAATAATATCCTTTTGTTTCACACCAAAATATCCTGGTTTTTTATCAAAGTAACGGCTCTTTACAAGTAGACCTAGTAAGAAACGAGTACCGAATACGTTCGTAATAAAACCAACTAAAATACTTACGATTAAACTTGTTGCAAATCCTTTTACAGAGCTATTACCATAAACGAATAACACACCAGCTGCTGCAAGAGTCGTAACGTTTGCATCTAGAATTGTTGCTAATGAACGATGGTTACCAGCACGGAATGCCGACATCATTGACTTACCAATTTTCAGCTCTTCTTTCAGTCTCTCGTACGTAATAATATTTGCATCAACTGCGATACCTACCCCGAGCACTAACGCTGCAATACCTGGCAACGTAAGAACTGCATGCATCCAGTTAAAGACAAGTAATGTAACGAAAATGTATAACCCTAACATAATAACCGCTACAAGTCCTGGTAAACGGTAGAATACAAGCATAAATAAGAAAATAAGAGCGATACCAATCGCACTAGCGAAAATCGTTTGCTCTAACGCTTGTTGACCAAATTTCGCTCCAACAGATGTTGAATACATTTCTTTTAAATCAACAGGAAGTGCACCTGCATTTAATAAAGATGAAAGTTGTTTCGCACTTTCAACTGTGAAGTTTCCACCTACGATAGATACTTCAGCTTGGTTAAATACTTGGTTTACTGTTGCTGCTGATAAGAATTTCGGATTCGGTTTTGCAGATTCTGCTTTATACGAATCTTTTCCTTCTTCAAAGTCAAGCCAAATTACCATTAAATTCGTTGGTGGTGGCATTTTAGAAATTTTTTCAGTTACTTCACGGAATTTTTCAGCACTTTTTAGTGTAAGACCTACGCTCGCACGGCCTTGCTCATCAAATGTTTGCTTCGCTCCGCCGCCTTTTAAATCCGTTCCATCCATAAGAAGGTTATCATCCACATCACGGAATGTTAATTTCGCTTGTGTTGATAACATTTCACGTGCTTTTTGCTGATCTTGTACACCAGCAAGCTGTACACGAATTCGATCTTGCCCTTCGATTTGAATGTTCGGCTCACTTACACCGAGAACATTGACACGATTTTCAAGAGCACCTACTGTACTTACAAGTACATCTCGATCGATTTTATCACCTTTTTTGGCTGGTTTTACTTCATACAGAATTTCAAAACCACCGCGAAGGTCTAGTCCTAGACTAATTCCTTTTGCTATGTCTTTTCCTGCCGCACCAATTACTCCACCGATTAATAAGACGATGAGGAAAAAGGCGGCAATTCTCGTACCACGCTTTGCCATATGTACCCTCTTTCTGCTACTAACACTTTCAATAAATCTCTTACGATTCACTGCTATACGTGTGCATACGCCTAGTTAGTAGACTTCCTTTCTATAATTTTTGCTAGTTCATCACTAGCTCTATAGGTAAGCTTTTACACTACCTACACTTCCATCATTTATTTTCCTCTTCACTACCTCCTTTATATATAATCTTAGACATAATTATTTCCTCTTTATCAATACATATCATTATACTGCAAAAGGAAGAACAAACCAATTGCAGTCGGTTATTTATTTTCGTACTCATCAAATGACCAAAGTGGCGCTTGGTAAGCTTCAACAGTTAAATATGTCATATATTCATTAGCTGTTACTGTTAATACGTCATTAACTAATTCATACAATCTAACATCGCTGTCTATCTTCTTCCACTTTTTCACTTTAAGAAACTTCCAAATGTCATCATCTGTCACTCGGTCGTAACCGAACATTTGAAACTCTTCTACTTTACTTTCTAAAACGACTTGTAACTGTCCGCGGTATGATTCTACCAAAGCCTCTCTATCTAACATCTATAAACATCTCCTTCTTATTTCAGCACGAAAAAGTCGCTTTAATCCCGCTCTAATGGACAGCAATAACTACTTTCAAGAGCACTATCATACTTCACTCTCTTAAATGCTTGTCATTCTTGTCTCGTACGTGCATATAAATTATTGTAAATCATTCCATTGATTTTGAGAAGGTAGGAGAAGAACATGACGAGACAAAGCTTTTTAAAAGGCGCATTTATTTTAATGATAGCCGGCTTTATTACAAAAATACTCGGCTTTATCAACCGCATAGTAATGGCACGTATTTTAGGAGAAGAAGGCGTTGGTCTTTATATGATGGCCGTTCCTACATTCATTTTAGCAATTACATTGACACAAATTGGTCTTCCTGTCGCAATCGCAAAATTTGTAGCAGAAGCGGAAGCTGTGAACGATAAACAAAGAGTTAAAAAAATATTAACCGTATCACTAGCTGTTACATCCGTTATTAGTATCATTTTAACAATCGGAATTATGTTCCTCACACCTATTTTAGCAAAAACATTATTAACCGACGAAAGAACCTACTATCCATTAATGGCCATTTTGCCCGTTGTTCCTGTTATTGCTGTTTCTTCTGTGTTGCGTGGTTACTTTCAAGGGAAACAAAACATGAAACCTAGCGCTTATGCGCAAGTTCTAGAACAAGTCGTCCGCATTACCATTATCGCTATATGCATTCAATTATTTTTACCTTACGGCATAGAATATGCTGCAGCCGGCGCTATGTTATCAGCTGTTCTCGGTGAAGTTGCATCCTTATTATTTTTACTCACGTTATTTCAGCGAGAAAAACATTTATCAATACGCTCTGGATTTTTCACTACTGTAAAGGAAAGCAAAGGGACATTTTATTCTCTGATGGATATTGCCCTTCCAACTACAGGAAGTCGTTTAATCGGCTCCGTTTCATATTTTTTTGAACCTATTGTCGTTATGCAAAGCTTAGCAATCGCTGGTGTCGCTGCTTCTGTTGCAACCCAGCAATACGGTATATTAAACGGTTATGCATTCCCGCTCCTATCACTACCTGCCTTTATTACATACGCTCTCTCTACAGCGCTCGTTCCTTCTATTAGTGAAGCAATGGCAAAAAGACAACATAAATTAGTAGAGCACCGTTTACAACAAGCACTTCGAATTTCATTAATTACCGGCGGATGGTCTGTCGTTATATTATACGTATTCGCTTCTCCTGTTTTAACTCTTATGTATGGATCAGACAGCGCAACAGCATTCATTCAACTTCTTGCGCCTTGCTTTTTATTTCATTATTTCCAAAGTCCACTTACCTCTGTTTTGCAAGCTTTAAACTTAGCAAGAGCCGCAATGATGAATACATTTATTGGTGCCATCGTGAAATTAATCGTTATTTTTGTACTAGCATCAAGGCCAGAGTTTCAAATGATGGGGGTTGCACTTGCTATTGCTGCAAATATTGTAACAGTAACATTTCTTCACTACGCTACTGTTTTAAAAAAGATTACATTTACCATTTACGCAAAAGACTATATTTTCGGCGGACTTGCCATCGGTATCGCAGGCGCCTTCGGTTTTTATCTTCATAAATATATTATTTTCTCTCATTCCCTTGGCATACAAACATTATGGGAAATCACTTTAACAACAATTGTTTATATCGTACTTCTCTTCACTTTCAAACTCATTCGAAAAGAAGAGTTAAGTCGTCTCCCTATCATTCGTAAGCTTTCATTTTTGAAATAAGGTGAAACTTTAATCAGTGGGGTAATCTCCACTGATTATTAGTTATACTAATCATCCTTACTCTTCCAAAGGATAAGTCTCTAATTTTCTTTTACATCAACAAAAAATTGTCCATTTTGAAAACTACAGTATAAAATTTGTGTTATATCGTTATAACC
Organism: Bacillus sp. LH1; assembly: GCF_057924895.1. NCBI lineage: Bacteria > Bacillati > Bacillota > Bacilli > Caryophanales > Bacillaceae > Bacillus > Bacillus sp. LH1. The sequence continues at coordinate 4,307,209 of NZ_CM175007.1, forward strand.
TAAGTTTTTTAATTTCTCAATAAGCCATTCATCTGTATGCTCAATCATTTGTAAATGACTAGATTGAATTTCTCCATCAATAATAAGAGGAAGCGTAAACTGCAATGTATCTTGTTTATTTTTTTGTTTTTGAAAGACAGATAACTTCCCAGACGGTTCCAAAATAGCATATTCTACATCCCGAATATCTCCAACTCCTTGTTCCCTTAATTGCATCATTAAATCATCAATATTATATCGTTGGTTTCTCATCTTTTTTTCATCAATCTTTCCCGCATTAATAATAATTGCTGGTTCACCTTCTATTAAATGCCGAAATCGTTGAAACTTTAATGAAATGACTGACAAAATGATTTGTATGCACATAAGAAAAGTCATCGGAACTAATTGATGCAAAAGTGATTTATCGGTATTTTCAATTGCTACTACAGCCATTTCTCCAAGCATAATAAATACGACTAAATCTAATACACTTAGCTCTCCTATCTCACGTTTACCCATAAGACGAAAAATAATTAAGATGATGATATACAAAAGCATTGTCCGTCCAATTACCGATATCCATTCCATTTCTACATCTCCTTTTTTACGTATAGACTCCCCTATAAAAAAGAAACTAGTCTAACTTGAGCAAAAGGAAAATATGCTTGTATTAAAAAGGGGGAATGCATAAATGGATGGAACGAAAAAATTATCAACTGCAATTGGCTTCGGTATTGTTACGCTACTAATTCTCGCATCTATTACTAGTATGATTATGGCTCTTTTATTAAAGTTTACGAATATAAATGAAGGGACATTAACCGTTACTATTTTTATACTCGCTCTTTTATCTATGCTTATGTCTGGATTTACTGCCGGCAAAAAGGCTCAAGGAAAAGGTTGGCTAGTAGGTTTCACAACAGGGCTCACGTTCACTATACTCGTCTTTCTAGTTAACTATTTAGGCTTTTCTCAAACCTTATCGAACTCACAATTACTATATCAATTAGCATTAATGGGGGCGAGTACACTCGGTGGTATTTTCGGTGTAAATATGTCAAAGCAAAGTAACTAAAAAAGGCCCTGCACATTTCATGCAGGGCCTTCCACATTAGTTTTTCACAACTTCACGAATCGCATTGCGATCGAAAGTTAAGTGTGAACCACCAGATTTAATAACAATTTTTGTCTCATCTACTGATTCGATTGTACCGTGTAAACCACCAATTGTTACGATAGCATCACCTTTTGCTAACTCACTTTGCATTTGAGCAACTGCTTTTTGACGTTTTTGTTGCGGGCGAATTAATAAGAAATAGAAAATCGCAAACATCGCAACGATCATAACGATATTCATCATACCTGCATTCATCTTTTGTTCCTCCTTTTAAATTATGTATTAGAAGTTTTTAGCATTCGGTTTATTAAAGCCATACTGTTCAAAGAACTCTTCGCGGAAATCGCCAAGACGGTCTTCACGAATAGCTTGTCTCACCTGCTCCATTAAGTTTAACAGAAAATGAAGGTTGTGATAAGACGTTAAACGAATTCCGAACGTTTCATCACATTTCATTAAGTGACGAATGTACGCACGTGAGTAGTTTTTACATGTGTAGCAATCACAGTTTGGATCAAGCGGACCGAAGTCTCTTGCGAATTTCGCATTTTTTACAACAAGGCGACCTTCACTTGTCATACATGTACCATTTCGAGCGATACGAGTTGGAAGTACACAGTCAAACATATCAATACCACGAATTGCGCCATCGATTAACGAGTCAGGAGAACCTACACCCATTAAGTAACGAGGCTTATTATCTGGAAGAAGTGGTGTTGTAAACTCAAGAACACGGTTCATAATATCTTTCGGTTCACCAACAGATAAACCACCTACAGCGTAACCAGGGAAGTCCATTGAAACAAGATCTTTCGCACTTTGACGACGAAGCTCTTCGTACTCCCCGCCCTGTACAATACCGAATAAACCTTGATCTTGCGGACGTTCATGCGCTTTTAAGCAACGTTCTGCCCAGCGGCTCGTACGCTCTACAGATTTCTTCATATATTCAAAAGTAGCTGGGAATGGTGGACACTCATCAAATGCCATCATAATATCTGAACCTAATGCATTTTGGATTTCCATCGCTTTTTCTGGTGATAAGAATAATTTATCTCCATTTAAGTGATTACGGAAGTGAACGCCTTCCTCTTCAATACGACGAAAGTCACTTAAACTGAATACTTGGAAACCACCAGAGTCTGTTAAGATTGCACGATCCCAGTTCATAAATTTATGCAAGCCGCCTGCTTCACGAATAATTTCATGACCTGGACGTAGCCATAAATGATACGTATTACTTAAAATAATGCCAGAATCCATTGCTTTTAATTCTTCTGGTGACATTGTCTTAACTGTTGCAAGTGTACCAACTGGCATAAATGTTGGTGTATCAAATGAACCGTGCGGCGTATGCACACGACCTAAACGGGCACCCGTTTGTTTACATGTCTTAATAAATTCATAACGAATTGCTGTCATAACTTACTCCTTTTATTTGTTTCTCATTTTAGCGTGAGATGCAACGAACATTGCATCACCGAAGCTAAAGAAACGATATTTTTCTTTTACTGCTTCATTATAAGCATGAAGTACATTATCTCTATTTGCAAATGCACTTACAAGCATAATTAATGTTGATTTCGGTAAATGGAAGTTTGTAATTAAACCATCAATTGCTTTAAATTCATATCCCGGATACATGAAAATATCTGTCCATCCAGAAGCGGCGCAGAGCTTACCGTCATGATCTGTTGCAATTGTTTCTAACGTACGAGTTGATGTCGTACCTACAGTAATAATACGTCCACCATTCTCTTTCACACGATTTAATAATGCCGCTGTCTCTTCAGACATATGATAATATTCTGCGTGCATATGGTGTTCTTCAATCGTGTCTGCAGAAACTGGTCTAAATGTTCCAAGTCCTACGTGAAGTGTAATGAATGCTAACTGAATGCCTTTTTGCTTTAACTTCTCAAGTAACTCTTCTGTAAAGTGAAGTCCCGCAGTCGGCGCTGCTGCTGAACCGATTTCTTTCGCATATACTGTTTGATAGCGATCGCGATCTTCCAGCGTCTCTTTAATATATGGAGGAAGCGGCATTTCCCCAAGTTCATCTAAAATTTCATAGAAGATGCCATCATATGAAAATTCAAGCTGGCGTCCACCTTGATCTGCAGTTCCTGTGCAAGTTGCTTTTAATTTCCCTTCGCCAAAAGAAATAACAGTTCCTTCTTTTACACGTTTCGCTGGCTTTACAAGCGTTTCCCACTTATCACCTTCTTCTTGTTTTAAAAGAAGTACTTCAATGTGCGCGCCTGTATCTTCTTTCACACCGTGCAAACGAGCAGGCATAACTTTCGTTTCATTTAAAACTAAGCAATCCCCCTCATGTAAGTAAGAAAGAATATCCGTAAAATGTTTATGCTCAATATCACCTGTTTCACGGTCTAACACCATTAATCTTGATGTTTCACGATCTTCTAACGGGACTTGTGCAATAAGTTCTTCTGGTAAATGAAAATCAAACAGATTTATATCCATAGCTATATCCACCTATTTCTTATTTAAATCGATTTATTATATACATAATAAAAGATAATACAATACTTAACACAATACATGTAATGATAGGAAAATAAAAGGTAACGTTTCCTTTTTTCACAAAAATATCGCCTGGAAGCCTTCCAATGAACTTCCAAGCTAATCCAACAACGATGAGTAAGATCCCGGCTGTAATAAGCAGCTTTGGCATCTCCGTCATACTTTTGGTATCTCCATTCCGAAATGTTCATACGCAAGCGGCGTTACAATTCGGCCCCTTGGCGTTCGTTGTAAAAAGCCAATTTGTAATAAATACGGCTCATACACATCTTCAATCGTATGAGATTCTTCTCCAATTGTTGCTGAAACCGTTTCTAATCCAACTGGACCGCCACGGAATTTCTCAATAATACCAAGCAGTAATTTATGATCAATATGATCTAGACCTAATTTATCTACTTGCAGTAGCTCTAATGCCATTTGTGTAATTTCCATCGTAACCGTTCCGTTACCACGAACTTGCGCGAAATCACGTACACGTCTTAAAAGACGATTCGCAATACGAGGTGTACCACGAGCACGTCTTGCAATTTCTAATGCAGCTAACGAATCGATTTCAACTTCAAATACTTCTGCTGTACGTTCAACAATCGCAGAAAGCTGATCTACTGTGTAGTACTCTAACCTTGAAAGTACACCGAAGCGGTCACGAAGCGGTGCCGATAATGCTCCAGCACGTGTTGTTGCTCCAACTAATGTAAATGGCGGTAAATCTAGGCGTACAGAACGTGCTGAAGGCCCTTTTCCAATTACAATATCAAGGCAAAAGTCTTCCATCGCAGGATACAATACTTCTTCAATTGATCTATGCAAACGATGAATTTCATCAATAAATAATACATCCCCTGGCTGAAGCGCTGTTAATACAGCAGCTAAATCTCCTGGTCTTTCAATTGCGGGACCTGAAGTTGTTCTAACATTAACGCCCATCTCATTGGCAATAATATTCGCAAGCGTCGTTTTACCAAGACCTGGTGGTCCATATAAAAGCACGTGATCTAACGTTTCTTCACGCATTTTCGCCGCTTCAATAAATACTTCTAAATTATGTTTTGCTTTATCTTGGCCAATATACTGACGGAGCGTCTGTGGCCGTAATGAATATTCTAAATCCGCATCTTCATATGCAGATTCCCCTGAAAGGAGACGTTCGTCCATTATACTCACCTCTTACCATTTAGTAAAAGACTAAGTGCCTTTTTAATATACTGATCCGTCGTTAATGATTCTTTTAATAACTCTGGTACAACACGAGAAACTTCGCGTTCTGCGTATCCAAGTGCGCGGAGAGCTTCCAGTGCCTCATCAAGCTCAGCTGATGAACCTTTCTTCTCATCAAAACGTTCTGTGTCTGAGAATAAATCAACAAATGCACCTGGTACGACATCTGCTAGTTTTCCTTTTAAATCTAAAATCATTTGGCGTGCTGTTTTCTTTCCGACGCCTGGGAATTTCACTAAAAACTTCTCATCTTCATGCTCAATCGCTTGAACGACCTGTCCTGTTTGACCAGAAGCTAAAATTGCAAGAGCTCCTTTTGGCCCAATGCCAGACACGCCTAACAACTTTGTAAATAATAAACGCTCTTCACGTGTTTTAAACCCGTAAAGTGCCATAATATCTTCTCTCACATAATGATATGTATAGACACGGATTTCTTGCTTACTTCTTTGAAATACATACGGATTTGGTGTGAAAATTTGATAACCAATTCCATTATGATCAATTACGACATATTCCGGCCCTACATACTCCACGTAACCTGTAACATATTCAAACAAAATACGATCTCTCCCTCTTAAATCATGTATTCCATTTTAACATATTTAATGATAGAAAAGCGAGACTGCCCCAACAAATGTTCTCCACTTGAAACTTCTGTTATTTTCCATTGACAGAAAGGTTAAAGCACCTTAATATACAGAAGTCGATAATGATTATCAATACTAATTAAAGGGGTTACATCAGGATGAAACGTAAGCTATTTATTTTATTTACTATTATGCTCGTTGTTCTTTCTATCGTTGGCTGTTCTTCTCAAAAAGAAGAATCGAAGGCAAAAGAACAACCGAAAACAAAAGTTGTAAAACATGCTAAAGGTGAAGCTACAATTCCAGTAAATCCAAAGAGAATTGTTGACTTATCTGGATCAACAGAAGAACTATTACTTCTTGGACACAAACCTGTTGGTACAGCAAATACATATAAAGATAAAATCCAAAATCACTTAACAGACAAGTTAGATGGAGTAAAAGCAGTAGGTTGGTACTGGGCACCTAAAGTTGATTTAGAAGCTGTTACTGCTTTAAAACCAGACTTAATTATTTTAAACAACCGTCAATTAAAAATTTATGATCAACTAGAAAAGGTTGCACCTACAGTTGTTCTAGAAACAAACTTAGAAGACTGGCGTGGTAAGTTTAAAGAAGTAGGTAAGCTATTTGACGAAGAGAAGAAAGCAGACAAATGGATTGCAGACTACGATAAGAAAGCAGACTCTTTATCTAAAAAAATTAAAGAGAAAACAAAAGATGAGAACTTTATGTTCGTTGCAGTTACACCACAAAACTTCCGTGTATACGGTAGCTTCGGATACGGTGACATCATCTTTAATGACTTAAAACTTCCAGCAACAAAAGGTACGGATTTAAAACAAACGATGGCGCAAGTATCACTAGAAGGTCTAGTTGCATTCCAGCCTGACCAAATGTTTATTGTAAACTTCGGCGGCGAAGCTGATAAAGTTTACGAAGACTACAAAAACAGTGCCGTTTGGAAAGACAATAAAGCAGTTAAAAATAATCACGTATATGAAGTATCAAATGAAGTCTTCAATACGAAAGCATTCAATCCAATCGGAAAAGATATGCTAATTGATGAAATCGCAAAAGAAATTTTAGCTAAAAACAAATAAGAAAAAAAAGCAGCTCACCATGAGCTGCTTTTTTTCTTACTTTGAACTGCGTATTGCTTCATTTTTTCAATCGTCTTCACAAAACCTTCTTTTGATTTAATACGAATGCCACGTTTCAATTTCGCACGTTCATAGCTCTCAAGCTTTTTCATATCAATTTGAAAGAAAGAATGGATCGCATTATCACTTTTCGGTACACCTTTGAAAATTTGTAATATCCCTTCCTCTGAAACACCAAAATACCCGCTCGTTTTCAATAACGGAGAAATATCATCAACTTTCTTTTGCAATACAATTTGTACATCATCACGATCAACGAGCTGCCATTCTTTATACTGCTGTAAAAACTTTTCTAAATCCGTCACTTTTTCTGTAAGTATTTCTTCGCTTACTTCGCCATCAACATACATACGCTCTAATAAAATTGTAACCTCAGGTTCTTTTTTCGTTACTTCTGGTACTGGCCCTTCCGCCTTCACATTCGTTCCATAAACGAAACAAAACATCATAACGAAAGCTTGCATCGCAATCAGTATCCATTTCATTTCCGTTCACCTCTTTTAGGCAAGATCATACTTTCATTAGTAGTTTTTCCGGAAATGGGGGTTTTATCCATATTACATTTCTTTCGAAAAATAAAAAATGCAGATAAGGGTTTACCTCATCTGCATGTATCATTTACTTTTATATAAAATGAAAGACGCCTGCAAAGCAGGCGTCTTGATGCGTTTACGGCGAGAGACCAGGCGACCACATTCGCGTGTTTAGCACTTAAGCATATCTCTCGTCTTACGTAAATTAGCTCATCGCTTTGCTAATATAACATTAATAAAGTATAAGTGCAACATGTTTATAAAAATATTTTATTTCCTCTTTCATCCAAATTATTTTATGTAAATTATAAATTGATAATTGCAATATATATGTTACAATTAATGTGACAGCGAAATCATAATAAGCAGGGGATGAATATTATGAAAAAAATAAAGGATGAACGCCTCATTCTTCAAATGTTAAAAAACATACGTATTGTCTTTCTTTTTCAATACATTGGCGTAGTTGGAATTTTAGGCTATATCGGTTTCACTGAAGGCATTGATCAAATTACGAAATCTCCATTGTGGCTATTATTTATGTTTACAAGTATTTTACTTGCTTATTTACAGTTAAGTGTTTCAATCGATGTAGAAGAAGGCGAAAAGGAAATACAGTTAACTCCTTATTACAAACTTGTCTTCCACTCCCTTATTGTAGGAATCGTTACGGCTATTATTTATATTATTTTCAGTCCAGAAAGACCTCTATTTGAAGCTATTTCAACAGGTAGTATTCTTTTCATATGCTTTTTAGTTTCTTATTCCGTTAGTTATTTTATTAAAAAACGTCGCTTACAAGACAACGATGAATAAAGAGGAAGGGCTATCCCTTCCTCTTTTGTTTTGTTATCGCACTGTACCAGTTAAACCGTAACGAATGTCTCGGAACATATTCACTATGTCACGATTAAAATCGTTTGTAACTGTACCGTTACGTAGACGCGTACTCATTGCATCGACACGAGTAAACATATCATTTCTTACAGAAACATATACGTTTCTGTTTCCAACTTCATTTGCAACAGCTTGACGAATTTCGTTAGCCATCGCCGTTTCATTTGTCACTGTGTTACGTGGTTTTACCGCAATCGCTACATCGTTTCCATATACAACTGTAGACACACGGTCTACGTTATTCATACGTTTCACACGATTTGTTATTCTTTCAGCTGTTTTACCATCATTGTTAATGTATGAATTGTTCATTGTAATATTACGAGTTGGATGCGGATTAGCAATTTGTCCATTGTAATTTACATCTCGATAATAATTGTATCCTGTATCGTTACGACCATTTCTATATGTTACATAATCTGTATAACGATCATTACGTGTCACATTATCACGATACTGGTGTGTATCATTATAAGATGTACGCTCGTAATTGTAGTTACGTCCATCCATTGCATTGTTATCTTTCGGTGTACCACATGCAGCTAATGCACTGGTAACTAACAAAGAAGCAGCAATCACTTTTACTTTCGTATTCAATACAAAAACCCCCTCTGTTAGAATGAGCTTCTCTACTGAAAAGCTCCCTCTTATGATGAGTAACCGAGAAGGTTTTTACACTGTTAATATTTCACTGGGAATTTTCTAGCACTTCATAAAAAAACTTCATTTTCTTAATTAACAGGAATGTAAAAAAGGCGGGAATACTCCCGCCTTTTTAAACTTCTTCTTCGTCCTCTTCTTCTGAAACGGGCTCTCCAAATACATTCGGTGGATCTGGTTGATAATACATCGTTCCTGGCTGTGGTGCATATGCAGACTGAGTTGGTTGGTAATATAAAGGATTCGCATATTGCGGACCGCCTGGTTGTGGACTATATAGTCTACTTTCTCCTCCGCATCCACAATCTTCCTCACCCTGCACAAGCGGCGGCATATTATTATCCATTGGCATCATATTCTGGTTGGGCATAGACGTATATTGCGGTCCAAACGGCGCTCCTTGCTGATATGGCATTTGATATGGATTTGGTTGTTGATAATACGGATTCGGCGGCATCATGGGCTGTTGATACGGCATTTGATAGGGCATCATATTGGGTGGTTGATTGTTATCCATAATCGGCATCATATTCGGCATTTGATTGTTATCCATAATCGGCATTATATTCGGCATTTGATTGTTATCCATAATCGGCATCATATTCGGCATTTGATTGTTATCCATAATCGGCATCATATTCGGCATTTGATTGTTATCCATAATCGGCATCATATTCGGCATTTGATTGTTATCCATAATCGGCATCATATTCGGCATTTGATTGTTATCCATGATCGGCATCATATTCGGCATTTGATTGTTATCCATAATTGGCATTATATTCGGTGGCTGGTTGTTATCCATGATTGGCATTATATTCGGTGGCTGGCTGTTATCCATGATTGGCATTATATTCGGTGGCTGGTTGTTATCCATGATTGGCATTTGAATATTTGGCATTTGAATATTTGGCGGTATGACTTGTGGAATCACTACATTTTCTTTCGATACATTTGGCGATACTATATTCCCTACGTTTTCTTTTTTCACTTGCGGTGACACTATATTCCCTACATTTTCTTTTTTCACTTGCGGTGACACTATATTCCCTACATTTTCTTTTTTCACTTGCGGCGATACTATATTTCCTACATTTTCTTTCTTCACTTGTGGCGATACTATATTTCCTACATTTTCTTTTTTCACTTGCGGCGATACTATATTTCCTACATTTTCTTTCTTCACTTGTGGCGATACTATATTTCCTACATTTTCTTTCTTCACTTGTGGCGATACTATATTGTTTTTTTTCGTTTGCGGAGAAATGATATTGTTAGGTTTCATTTTACTAATTTGAGGAGCAATTAACTCGCTTCCTTTTTTTATTACATCTGAAATTTTATATTCTTTTTTCGGTTTTATTGGTGGTTGTGGCGGCTGCGGTAATACATTTACCGAAAACTTCGTGTTTTCTTTTTCCGCCGGTTTTTGTTTTTCTATCACAGGTGGTTTTTGAATAACAGACGGTTTTTCAACTGGTTTTTCTTTTTGAATTGGCTGTTCTTTTTGCACCTCTTTTTGCGGTTTCACCTGTACTTCTTTTTGTGGCTTTACCTGCATCTCCTTCTGTGGTTTCACCTGTACTTCTTTTTGCGGCTTTACCTGCATCTCCTTTTGCGGTTTTACTTGCACTTCTTTTTGTGTTTGTTGCATAGCTGGCTGCTGTGTAATTGGTGCTGATTGATACGTAACTTCTTCTTCATCTTCTATTCCAAGCGGAGTTGGTGTTGCTGCAAATTCTTTTTGCTGCACTTCTTTTACGTATTGCTTTGGAGGCGCTGAACCTGCTCCAGCCTGTTGTTTCATGTGAACACTCTTGGATGGCACTTTAATTTTCATACCTGGCATAATTAAATCTGGATTACTAAGTTGTGTATTTGTTTTTTTCAACGTGTCAAAATCCACTCCGTACTTTTTCGCAATTTTCCAAAGGGTATCCCCTTTTTGCACGATATGAATTTTCAAATTTTCCCCCTCCTGTATAACTTATCTATAAGTAACAAATCTCATGAAGTAACTCTTTCTAAATAACATTAACTTCTTTTCACTTTTATCACTTCTTCGATTTTCAATATCATTCGAAGCGGAATAAGCATAAAGAACCACAATGATTTCTTCAAAACAATGTATGCCCATTTCGTTCTCGTTATGATTATATGTATGAAAAAAAGCAACAGGAATACCGTTGCTTTACACACGCTCTAACATACGATTTAATGCAAGAACCGCTTCTGCCGTTACTTGTTTGTCTACGCTAATAACGTTAATTTCTTCTCCTCTTTCTATCGTTTCAAGTGTCCATAATAAGTGAGGCAGATCAATTCGGTTCATCGTTAAGCACGGACACATAAATGGATTAAGTGAAACAATTTCTTTATCTGGATGTTGCTGAATAATTCGGTTCACTAAATTCATTTCTGTACCAATCGCCCATTTGCTACCAGATGGCGCTGATTCAATCATATCAATAATATATTTCGTTGAGCCTGCATAATCTGAAGCAGCTACAACTTCATAGCAACATTCTGGATGTACAATAATATTCATATCAGAATGATTTTTTCGTACGCTCTCAATGTTCTTCACTGTAAAATTTTGATGAACAGAACAATGCCCTTTCCATAAAATTACTTGAATTTCTTCTATATCCCCATCGTACTCTAATGAATCTGTGTGTGGGTCCCATACTGCCATTTTATCTAACGGGATACCTAAATCGTACGCTGTATTTCTCCCTAAATGTTGGTCTGGTAAAAAGACGAGACGTTCTTTTTGAGTAAACGCCCAAGATACCATTTGCTTTGCATTAGAAGATGTTACTGTTGCTCCTCCGTTACGACCACAAAACGCTTTAATTGCAGCTGTAGAGTTCACATATGTTAACGGAATCATCGTATCTCCAAATAATTTCGTGAGCTCTTTCCATGCTCTTTCTGTTTGTTCAATATCTGCCATATCCGCCATCGAACAACCTGCACGCATATCTGGTAAGATGACAACTTGATCATCTGTCGTTAACATATCTGCTGTTTCCGCCATAAAGTGCACCCCGCAAAACACAATATATTTTGCGTCTTTATTGCTCGCTGCAACTTGTGCAAGCTGAAGTGAATCCCCTGCTGCATCTGAAAATTGTACCACTTCATCTTTTTGATAATGATGCCCTGGAATGAATAACATTTTCCCCATTTTCTCTTTAATTTCACGAACACGCTTTTCCATATCTTCCGTTGACATCGTGTAATAACGCTCTGGTAACATCGTTTCAATTGGCTGTACTTGTTCTAAAATACTCATATACGTTTCTCCCCTCTAAGCCACTTTCCTTATCCTTCAATATTGAAACTAATATCAAGTGCTTTCACTGAATGTGTTAACGCTCCAAGTGAAATATAATCTACTCCTGTTTTTCCGTATTTCGGTAAATCTTCAATTGTGATGCCCCCTGAAGCTTCTGTAACGATAGCACTTGGTACAATTTTTGAAAACTCCCGGATTTCATCTGGCGTACGATTATCGAACATAATAATATCAGCACCAGCAGCAACAGCCTCTCTCACCTGTTCCTCATTTTCTGTTTCTACTTCTACTTTCACCATATGTCCTAACTTCTCTTTCACTGATGTAACAGCTTTTGTAATAGAACCAGCAAACGCAATATGATTGTCTTTAATCATGACACCATCATATAAACCGAAGCGATGATTAAATCCACCGCCGCACACGACTGCATGCTTATCAAACATACGTAGTCCTGGCATCGTTTTTCGCGTATCACAAATGCGAGTATGACTGCTATCTAAAGCAAGAACCGCTTTACGCGTCATCGTCGCTATTCCGCTCATACGCTGAATAACATTTAATATAACGCGCTCTGCTGTTAATAACGATGCAATTGGACCTTGCACAGTTGCAATGATTTCGCCTTTTTCTACAAGGTCCCCATCTTTTTTATGCAGCTCTACTTCAATTCTCTCATCAATTAATTTAAATCCTGATTCAATTACTAAACGTCCTGCAAAGACCCCTGTATCCTTCGCAAGAAATGTTCCTTTCGAAAGCAAGTTATCTGGAAAAATAAGCTGAGATGTTACATCTCTTTCCCCTATATCTTCTAAAAAAAATCGATTTAATGCTTCTTTAACTTTTATCGTGTTCATAAAGCCCCTCTTCCCCTCATTACACAAGTTGTCGTTTTCTCTTTACTCGAACAATCTCTTTCTTTCCTATATTTCTATCTGGATAATCACTCCGGTAATGCCCGCCAATACTTTCTTCTCTTTGCAAGGCTGACACAACTATAAGCTCACAAACCGTTAACATATTAATAAGCGTTATCTCTTCATTCGTAAGAACATCATGTTGTAATATCATATTTCGAACACCATACTTACTAAGCCATCTCTTCGCATAAGATAAACTTTGCTCTGTTCGCACAATCCCAACATATTTCATCATGCATTTTTGTATTTCTTCTTTCGTCGGTAAATGATTCAGAACGATAAACTTTGCTTCCTTTTCGGCTAGCATGTTCACCTTTTCTTTTGTCTCTCTAGATAAAATGTGTCGTCCGATTCTTTTTCCAAACACAAGACCTTCTAATAATGAATTACTCGCTAATCTATTTGCACCATGAACCCCGTTACAAGCTACTTCACCGACTGCGTATAAGTTCGGAATAGACGTCTCTCCATCACAGTTCGTTTTCACGCCGCCCATGTGAAAATGAGTACCAGGCACGACTGGAATAAGTTTTTTATTTATATCGACTCCATTTGTTTTACATATCGATGACACGGTCGGAAAGCGTTGTTCAAAGTTTTGAATCATTTCGATGTTTAAGTACACTTTTTCACCCGCAAGTAGCTGTTCATGAATAGCCCTTGCGACTACATCACGAGGCGCTAAATCCTGTTCGGAATGTATATCCATCATAAAACGCTGCCCTTTTCCATTTACAAGGACAGCTCCTTCTCCGCGAACAGCTTCGGACACAAGACCAGAACAACGCCCACCCGCGTATAACATCGTCGGATGAAATTGTATAAACTCTAAATCTACAAGCTCTCCGCCTGCACGGTACACCATTGCAAGTCCATCGCCTGTAATCGTCTCGTCATTAGAAGTAAAGGCGTATAAACCGCCAATACCGCCTGAAGCTAACACCGTATAATCTGCATTGTAACGTTTCAATTCTCCTTTATTGTTGCGAGTTAAAGCCCCAACACATTTATCTTTTTCTATAATAAAATCGAGCACCATTTCCTGTTCCACTACCGTAACGTATGGAGCTACTTCTTGAATAAGATGCTCTAATAAATTCTTTCCTGTTGCATCGCCACCTGCATGTAAAATACGACGTTTTCGATGCGCTCCTTCTTTTCCAAGATGAGGACCTGTTTCATCTCCATCAAATTTCATTCCATTTTCAATAAGGTTATTAATTTCTTTCGGTCCTTCCTCGACTAAATAACGGACCACTTCTTCATTGTTATAATGACACCCTGCTACTAGCGTATCTTCAAAATGATCATTAGGATTGTCGTATGTAGCTACCGCTGCGGCAATTCCACCTTGAGCTAAATGTGTATTATTATTACGTTTCGTCTCCTTTGTGATAATAATCACATTCTTTTCGTGACAAATCTCTTTTGCAACACGAAGTGCCGCAACGCCACTTCCAATAATTAAGACATCTGCGCTTGGCATAATTGTTGCCTCCTACTTTACACTTTTCAACTGTCTTGACACCTATATTTACATAGTTTTAAAATAATGACAAGAGTTTTTTTATAATTCTTATTTTCACTACCATTTAAAAAGTAAAAGAAATGTAACTCTTACTAGAGAGAGGAACTTACATGATGATATATCTTGACTATGCAGCTACTACACCTATGAGCGAGGAAGCGTTACAAACATATATGAAAGCAGCATCGCAATACTTCGGAAATGAACAAAGTTTACATGATATTGGAGGAACGGCTTCTTCTTTATTACAAGTTTGCCGAAAAACATTTGCGGAAATGATTGGAGGAAAAGAACAAGGAGTATTTTTCACAAGTGGTGGATCGGAATCGAACTATCTTGCGATCCAATCACTTCTAAATGCCCGAAATAAGAAGCATATTATTACGACACCTATGGAACATGCATCCATTCGAAGTTATTTTCAATCTCTAAAATCAAAAGGCTATACGATCACTGAAATTCCTGTTGATAAAAATGGACTCATTTGTTTAGTAGATTTAGAGGCAGCTATTACGGAAGATACTGTGCTAGCAAGTATACAGCATGGAAACTCTGAAATCGGAACCGTTCAAAACATTACAGAAATCGGGGCACTTTTAAAAAAATATAATGTTTTATTTCATACGGATTGTGTGCAAACGTTTGGTAAACTGCCTATCCATGTTTTTGAGATGGGGGTTGATAGTCTTTCTGTTTCAGCACATAAAATATACGGACCAAAAGGTGTCGGCGCTTGCTACATAAATCCGCAAACTCGCTGGGAACAAGTATTTCCAGGAACTTCTCACGAAAAAGGATTTCGCCCAGGTACAGTGAACGTTCCCGGCATCGCATCTTTTTTAACAGCTGCTGAAAATATATTAAAAACTCAATGGGAAGAAAGTTTACGTTTTAAAGAGTTACGATCCTACTTTTTAGAGCAAATACAAACACTTCCACTAGAAATTACAGTAGAAGGTCATTCTACTTCTTGTTTACCACATATTGTTGGGGTTACAATAAAAGGAATAGAAGGTCAATATACTATGCTAGAATGTAATCGCCATGGTATCGCCATTTCCACCGGAAGTGCTTGCCAAGTCGGCAAACAAGAACCTTCGAAAACTATGCTTGCAATTGGAAAAACGTATGAAGAGGCAAAACAATATGTCCGCTTCTCTTTCGGACAACAAACAACGAAAGATCAAATTGATACTACTATTCATGCACTACACACAATTGGAAATCAATTTTATAGAGGTGTTAAATCATAATGAAACAAAATGAACAAAAAAAGATTTTAGGTGAAGAAAGACGACAACTTATCCTCCAGTGGCTTCTTGCTGCAAATGAACCGTTATCGGGGAATGAACTATCGAAAAAGACGAACGTAAGTAGACAAGTTATCGTGCAAGATATTTCCTTGCTTAAAGCACGAAACGAACCAATTATTGCAACTGCTCAAGGCTATTTATATTTAAAGCCACAAGAGAAACAACAAACTTTTGAACGCGTAATCGTATGCCAACATAAACCAGCAGAAGTACGTCAGGAACTTACAATGCTTGTTGACCATGGCGTTACGATTAAAGACGTAAAAGTTGAGCATCCTGTATACGGTGACTTAACAGCCTCCATTATGGTAAGCAATCGCTTTGATGTAGAGCAATATTTACAAAAAATCGAAAACACAAATGCTTCCTATCTTTCACAACTAACAGATGGTATTCACTTACATACAATCGAGGCAGATTCTAAAGAAAAATTAGATGCTGCTTGTGAGGCGTTAGATAAAGCAGGATTTCTCGTTTATTAATGTAAAGCACAGAGTTTTTATCATTCTCTGTGCTTTTTTAATGCTATAATATTGTAATCAATCGTAAAGGAGATCAAATATGGGAATTGAACTCGTTCACTTTAGCATTGGCAAACCGAAACAAATGAAATATGGCGAAGATAAAGAAATGATTACAGGTATATGTAAAGAACTTACCGAAGAAGCTTTCCTATCAAAAGATGGCTTCCTTGGTGATGATGTAGCAGATTTAAAACACCACGGTGGACCTGATCGCGCAGTTTGTGTGTACTCACACGAGCATTACGCACTATGGGAAAAAGAATTTCAAACAACACTTCCAGCTTCCGCATTTGGCGAAAACATTACCGTAACAAATATGTTAGAGCATGACGTATGCATCGGAGATACATATCAACTAGGCGAAGCAATCATTCAAGTAACGCAAGCTCGCGTACCTTGTAGCACAATTTCAAAACGTCTTGGCATCCCTGGCATACTGCCGCGTATTGTAGCAACTGGATTTACTGGCTACCTATGCCGCGTTCTTCAAGAAGGTACTGTACGTAAAGATTCAAAAATTACATTACTAGAACGTCCATCAAGCAATGTTTCTGTTTTATTCTCTAACGAAATTTATTTTCATAATAGAAAAGATAAAGATGGCATCGAGAAGATTCTTGCTGTTCCAGAACTAGCTGATATTTGGCGTGGTCAATTAGAAGATCGTCTTGCGAAGTTAAAATAAAGAACCCACCTTCTGCAGGTGGGATTTTATTAATCTATTAAAAAATATATTAGGCAATGAAATGATATTGACGATTAGACAAACACCAACATTCCATCTACATCTTACAACCAATAAGAAGAATAACTCCCCAGCACAGTAACAGAAAAACCGAGTGCTTCAAGTTCCATCGTTACGCCTGGCAATAATACGTCATCGTATGCTTTATCGACATCGATTAAGAAAAAGTAATTTCCAAGACCTGTTTTCATCGGACGCGATTCGATTTTTGATAAGTTTAATTTTCTCCATGCGAAAGCTGATAACACTTGATATAGGGCACCTGCATAATCTGCAGGTAACGTTATCATAAGCGTCGTTTTCTCTCCGCGGTTCTCTCCGTTATTCGGGAGTACTGCTTTCTTTTTCTTATGGAGTACTAAGAAACGTGTATGATTATTTTTATGCGTATGAATACTACGTCTCACAATTGTTAATCCGTATTTTTCTGCAGCCGCTTCATTTGCAATAGCGGCAATTTTCTCTTCAGGATGTTCTTTCACATATTGTGCAGCAGCACTTGTAGATGTCATATCTCGAACAGTTACTCCTTTTAATTCTTCATTTAAAAATTTATGGCACTGTGCAATGGCATGCGGATGAGAATGCACTGCATATACTTCTTCCCACACTTCTGCATACTGCGGATGTACAAGTAAATGCTGCTGAATTGGTACTGTAATTTCTCCTACAATGGAAAGCGGCTGCTCATGTACAAGGTAATCAACCGTTATATTCACTGAACCTTCTATTGCATTTTCTAACGGTACAACTGCGAAATCTACATTTTCGTTTGCAGCTGCATCTATACAATCTGGAATCGTTCGATACGGTACATGCTCTGCTTCCGGAAAAAAACGACTCACCGCCATATTTGTAAATGTTGCTTCTGGTCCTAAATATCCTACTCGAATCATCGTCTTTTCCCCTCTTTTTCGTTTTCTTACTGTTATACCATACTTTTTTATATTCTTCTATGTAAATTTCGAATATTTAAAAAAGACTAGCATTCGCTAGTCTAAATGTTTCTTATACTCTCTTTGAGCGAAGAAGAAATAAATGATACATGCTGCGATATAAAACAGAATGAACAAACCTACTTTTCTTAATGAGCCATCCATAAAAAGCGTATTATGAAACGTATATAATGCAACTGCACTATGCATACTCCCTACTATAATTGGCGCAAAAAATAGCATACATAATTGCCAACGAGAAATTTTCCATACTTCTTCCTTCGTCATTCCAAGTTTAGAGAGTGCACCATACTGCTTTCGGTCCGATGCAATATTATGGAACCATTTAAAATACACGATACTACATGAAGTGAGAAAGAATAATATACTAATAAATGAGCCTACAAATAGAGTAATATCGCCGACTTCTTTCATATTTACATACAACTCCATATTGCTTCGAAATGCATTATTATTATCTTGTTTTATATGTCTCCGTAAATCTTCATTTAATTTCTTCGTCTTTTCGATATTTGATAATGTGTAGCCTCTATATATCATTTTTTCAGAATCAGGAACCTGATTTGCTATACTGTCAAAATCTTCATCATTCATAACGAAGAACAGACCATTAATGTACGAAGGGTGATGGTTAAATTGAACCCCTTCTTTCTGACCGTTAAATACGAATTGATATGGTTGATTCATTACTTGCAATTGAATCTCTTTTTGATTATATACATTCGAATTATTGTATTTATTATAATAAACGAGTGTCACTGTACCTTTTTTAGGACGATACGTTTTCTGTCTTTGTTTCCTGGCTTCTTGGTTATATTCACTTTCTTTTATAAGCGGTACTATTGTTGTTTCTCCCTTATTAGACTGAAAGGATGCATAAACTCCAACAAAACTCATATATTGAAAATCATCATACTCATAGTGATGCAGTAATTTTTCAACCGCACCTTCCTCAAAGACTTCATGAGTAGAAATACCTTTTTCTATGTACGAAAACGAGTGTACCCCTCCAGTTCGCCACATATCTTGCATGCTAGAAAAATATAAGAACACCGTACCTGTTGCTGTAACTACAAACGTCGTTGCCATAGACATCAGAAAGAAAAAGCGACTATTTTCCTTCATTCGATGTGACAATTGATTCACTATAAATAAATACGGATATGTATACATAATCTTTTTATTTCGCTTTATCATTTCTAACACTTGGGTAGCTCCATGTGTAAAAGAAAAGTACGTTCCAAAAAAGACAAGTATAGACACAGGGAAAAAGTATATTGCTATCGTAGTCATCGTCACTTGTAGCGCCAACGCATACCCGCCCACTAAACAAGCAAAACCGAATAAACAAAGCCACTTTGATGTTTTCTTCTCTTTTTTATCTGTTCGAAATTCTTTCAATAACCGAATGATTTTTATATTCCATATACGTAAAGCACTTATAAAAGATAACAAAATAAAAACGACCATATATGTAATAAATGTTACACCAATCGCCCTTACGTCAAATATCACAGGGAGTTCTTTCGGAAGCCCCAGTAACATACTAAATACCATAAAAAAGAGTTTTAAAAATATCATACCGAGCACAATACCGAAAATATTCGCGAAGACCCCGATTAAAATTTGTTCGGTCATAATCATTCCTATTACGTTAGATTTCGTTGCTCCCATTAACATATATAACCCTAATTCTTTCTTACGTGCTTCTATGAAAATAGAAGTAGAGTACAAAATAAATATGACGAAAAAAGAAATGATTATAACATTACATATGATAAGTCCCCAACGTACGTTTTGATACCACATCGTCTCTTGCATATACGGATGCACAATGACAGACATATATGCGTAAGAAGCAAATATTGCAAAACAACTACTTAAGAAAAACACTTTATAATTACGCCAATTTCCTTTTATATTTTGCAGCGCTAGTTGCCAAATGTTCATCTATCGTCCTCCTGTAACTTACTGCATAGGCAAAAAGCTAGAGGTTCCCCTAGCTTTTTACGTGTTTTAAATATCCTCTTTGCGCGATCATAAAGTAAATGGCAGAAGCTAAAATGTATGCTCCAATTACAAGCGCACCTGATTTCCATAAATCAATATAAAGCATTTTCCCTAACGTATGAAGAGCAACTCCACTATGAATGGAACCGATTAAAATTGGGATAAAGAAGATAACTCCCATTTGTCGAATCGCAATTTTGCGAATTTCTTTATCTGTCATACCGATTCTCTTTAACGATTTAAATTGAATACGATCTTGTTCTTTATCGTTAAACCATTTAAAGTATGTCATACTACAAGCGAAGAAGAAGAACAGTACCGCTACGAAGAAACCGATGAACATTGTAATTGCTCCACCTTCTCTTATATCCTTATACGCAAACACTGAATTTCTCAATTCTCCTTGCTTTTCTGGTGCAATTTCATTTTTCAAATCTAATACAAGATTTTCTGTATTTTTCCAATCCTCGATATAATAACCGTAATATTTCGTCTTTTCTTCATCTGGTACGAGTTTTGCATATTTCTCAAAATCTTGATCATTTACAATAAGATATTCACTATCATTAAAAACAGAATACTGCGTTGGATTATTTAATTGAACAGACTGCTTTTGCCCGTTAATTGTAAATTCATACGGTTTCGTACGATCTATCTTCATCAGTTCATTTGACATATCAACCATAACCATCGTTGCACTACCTGGTGCATTATGAACTTCTGTAGGTTGCTCTCTCTTTTGTTTGCGCACTTCTGCATTATATTCTTTTTCTGAAATAATCGTCATCGGTACTTCATGTTCACTATTAAACAACGTTATTTTCTGTGTTGCCGGTAGTTTAACGTAGGTTACTTTTCGCGCATCTTCAAACCCGTGTCTCTTCACAAGCTCCTGTACCTTTTCTTCATTAATAAGATTATGCGTATTTAACCCCTTTTCCTCATATGAAATAGCATGTGGTGTAAGTTCTACCGTTTTCGCACTCATATTTTCAAAATATACGTACAGTGTACCTACTGCTGAAGATACTACCGCCGTAATAATAGAAATTACAAATAGAAAACGAGCATTATCTTTCATTTTATAAATAAGATTGCTAAGAACAAACATATTTGGATACGTATAGAAAGATTGCTTTCTTTTTTGTAATGCTTTTAATACAACTGTACTACCTTGTGTAAATAATAAATACGTTCCGCCAATTGTCAGTCCTACCACCGGTAAAAAGAGGATGAGGAAATTCAGAAACGTTACTTGGAAGCTAAGTACATATGCAGCAATAATACATCCTATACCAACTACACATAACCATGTAAATGCAAACGGCTCTACTTTTTGCTTTCTAGCTTCTCTTAATAAATCAATAATTTGCAAGCGTCCTACTGTCCAAACGCTAAACAATGATAGGATTAAAAATAGGATAAAGTATACGCCAGCTGTAATAAGAACTGCTTTACTATTCCAAACAAGTGGAAGTGTCTTATCTATTTTCAATAATACGCTTAACGCTTGGAAAAATAATTTTGAACAAAGCATTCCAACCCCAATACCAATTACAATTGCAATACTACCTAACATCAGTTGCTCTAATATAATCATTCGGCCGATCTGCGATTTCGTTCCACCTATTAATGTTAGTAGACCAAACTCTTTTTTTCTTGCTCGTAAAAACGTTGAATTTGCATATAAAATAAAGAGTGCCGAGAAGATGACCACAATATAATTCATCGATTCTAATCCTTTTGTGATCATCTTTCTCATACTAATATTACCGCTTACGACATCTGGATGATAAATAAAAGAAGCATACATGAAAAATACGACAATCGATAAACAACTACTTATAAGAAACGCTTTATAGTTACGCCAATTTCCTTTTACGTTATTAAGCGCGAGCTGGCGAAAGTTCATGATATTCTCCTCCTAGCATCGCAAGTACGTCCAGAATTTCTTGGAAAAAGGCTTGTTTCGTTCTTCCTTTATGTATTTCCGAGAAAATTTCCCCATCGCGTATGAAAAGGATACGTTCACAATAACTAGCCGCTACTGGATCGTGCGTAACCATTGCAATCGTTACTTTCTTTTGCTCGTGTAAATCTTGCAGAGCGCCCATTAGCGATTTCGCTGACTTCGAGTCTAAGTTTCCAGTTGGCTCATCTGCTAAAATTAACGTCGGTTCATGAATGATTGCTCTCGCTGCTGCTGCACGTTGTTGTTGTCCCCCAGATACTTCGTATACTTTTTTATTTAATATTTCTTCAATATTTAAGAACTTTGCAATCTCAAGCACTTTTGCATCTATTTCATTTACAGATTTCTTCGCCATTACAAGAGGTAAAATAATATTTTCTTTAATCGATAGCGTATCAAGTAAATTAAAATCTTGAAAGATGAACCCTAAATGTGTACGGCGAAACTCCGCTAATTTTGCAGCACGCATTTGATTAATTTCTTCACCATTTACAAGCACATGACCTGAAGTTTGCTTATCAATTGTTGCTAATAAATTTAAAAGCGTCGTTTTCCCGCTTCCTGAAGGACCCATAATCCCTACAAATTCGCCTTCTTCTATTTTAAAATTTATATCGTTTAAAGCAGTCGTCGCTACTGAACCTTTTGATTGGTACACCTTCGTTAATCCTTTTACTTCAAGAACACTCATTTCTAATCCCCCTACGTGTTTTCTTCTTACATTTACTATAAGAAAAATAAGAAAAAGAAACGAGTGATTTCCCTTACAAAACGTTTTGTTATCTTACAGTTTTGTCATTTTTCTCATCAATGTATGATATTCTTCATCTTTTGCAAATTGGAACGTGAATGTTGTCCCTTCTCCTTCAGCCGATTGGACATACATTCCATGATGTAAATTATCGCAAATTTCCTTCGTAATATATAACCCCATTCCAGTCGCTTCTCTCGTTTTACGGCCATTTACCCCCGTAAAGAATGGATCAAATATGCGCTTTACATCTTGCTCTGGAATACCGATTCCATTGTCCTTAATATGTAATAACACCTTTTGGTCTTTCTCTTCAATTTGAAATTGAATTTCCTTTTTCTCTGCCGCTGAAATTTTCGTATACTTAATTGCATTTACAACGATTTGACCTATAGCAATACTTAGCCATTTTCTATCAGAGGCAACCATACAAGTATCTTCTTCAAACATCACTTTCGGAAATACAGACGATTGAATGAAGGATTTCCGATTTTCATTAATAATACCTCGCACGACATCTATAACATTTACTACTTCTACCTTATAATCTTTCGCAAACTGCTCTAGTCTTGCCATATGTAACGCTAAATCTAAACCATTTAGTATACGGTTATTTTCTTCACGAATACTTTCAACTGTTGCTCTTGCCTCACGATGCTCTTTGCCAAACTTTTGCAGCAATAATTCAATAACAGATACTGGTGTTTTCATTTGGTGAATCCATTGGTTCATAAATATCATTTGCTGTTGCTCTTTCGCATGCTGTTTATGAACTTCATTCATATATTGCTGTCTTAATAACGTAAAAGATTCAACGACCATTTCTTGCTCTGATGTATAAGATTCATCAATAAGTAAAGAGTCATGTAATGTATTTCCACCAGTAACATACTTTTCGATCCTCTTTAAAAACACACTCCGTTTTCGGTAATCGTAAATGAGGTATACAGTAAACACAACTGTTCCTAATAAAAGTCCATATAACCACGTACTCCAATCAATGGATCGCTTTTCTAAAAGACTTTGCAACTGTAAAACGAGCCCAAATAAACAAAGGCTAACAATATAAGAAAGAATTAAAGAAAAGCGGTCCATGAGGTAATTTTTAACCTTCATGCCCTTCGCCCCACTCCGTAAGAAGCGCATAACCATATCCACGTTTCGTTACAATTGCATTTTTAATGCCTAACTCCTCTAGTTTCTTCCTTACACGTTTTACATTTACGGTTAATGTATTATCATCCACAAATGCTACTTCATCCCATAGAGCTTCTAACAGTTCTTCGCGCGTTACATATTGATTCACCTGTTTCATTAAACACTCTAATAAGTAAAACTCATTTTTTGTCAGTTCAGTTTGTTGTCCTTGCCACTCAACAATATGCTGAGACGGGAATAACAACAGTCCATTTACACCTAAACAATCACTCTCAGCAGCAGAAGCATACTCTCCGTAACCACGGCGAAGCGCACTCTTCACCTTTGCCATTACGATATCTAAATGGAATGGCTTCGTAATATAATCATCGCCGCCATTTTCAATCGCCATTACTTGGTCCATTTCTCCTGTTCTTGCAGAAACAAAAATAATTGGCGCATTCGATACAGTACGAATTTGACGACACCAATAAAAACCGTCAAAGTACGGTAAATTAATATCAAGTAACACGAGATGAGGATTCACTTTTACAAACTCATCTTTTATTTGACGTAAATCACTTGCTCTAAATGATTGATAGCCATATCTTTCTAAATGCTCTTCTAATATTCCCGCGATTTTCTCATCATCTTCTACAATTAATATTTTATACATGTTCGTTTTCTCCCCATAAAAAATTCTTCTAAAAACCACTCCCTTTTTATTATAAATTGAAAATTTAATTAGTGGGGATTTTTTCCTATATAAATCCGATTTTTACGATATAAAAAAAGACTGCCGTATTTCGGCAGTCTTAATCGATAAATTCAAATTCATATTCAAGAATTTTTACAATATCTCCGTCTTTTGCACCACGTGCACGAAGCGCTTCATCAATACCCATTCCGCGCATTTGACGAGCGAAACGACGTACAGATTCATCACGTGAGAAGTCTGTCATCTTGAATGTTTTCTCGATATCGTAACCAGAGATAACAAACGTGCCATCACTTTCACGTGTAATTTCAAATTTAACACCTTCAGTATCAAATTTGTACATTACACTTGTATCAGACTCATCCGCAACTTCATGTATTGGGAATTCTGGTGTTGTTTCTATTAAGTTCGCTACTTCAAACAGTAAGTCACGAACACCTTGTCTTGTTACAGCTGAGATTGGGAAGATTTTTACTTCGTCTCCCACTTTCTCTTTAAATGCTTGTAAGTTTTCTTCTGCATCTGGCATATCCATTTTGTTTGCAACAACAACTTGCGGACGCTCAGTTAAGCGAAGATTGTATTCTTTCAATTCATTATTAATCGTTACGTAATCTTCATATGGATCACGGCCTTCTAAACCAGACATATCAATAACATGCACGATTACACGTGTACGCTCAATATGACGTAAGAATTGGTGTCCAAGTCCGACGCCAGCATGTGCGCCTTCAATTAGTCCTGGAAGGTCAGCCATAACGAAGCTGCGGTTATCACCAGTTTCAACAACACCAAGATTCGGAACGATTGTTGTGAAGTGATACTCTGCAATTTTCGGACGCGCTGATGATACAACAGATAATAATGTAGATTTACCTACACTTGGGAATCCAACAAGTCCAACGTCTGCTAGTACTTTAAGTTCTAGAATAACATCACGCTCTTGACCTGGTTCCCCGTTCTCAGCGATTTCTGGCGCTGGGTTCGTAGCTGTTGCGAAACGTGAGTTACCACGGCCACCACGGCCACCTTTTGCAATTACAGCAGTTTGTCCATGCGTTACTAAATCGGCAAGAATTTGACCAGTTTTTTCATCTTTTACTACTGTTCCTGGCGGAACCTTTACAAGTAAATCTTCAGATTTACGTCCGTGCTGACCTTTACTCATTCCGTGCTGACCGCGATCAGCTTTGAAATGACGTTGGTAGCGGAAGTCCATTAATGTACGTAAGCCTTCCTCAACTACGAAAACAACATCTGCACCTTTACCTCCGTCGCCACCTGCTGGGCCACCTTTTGGTACATACTTCTCACGACGATACGCAACCATACCATTACCACCGTCGCCGCCTTTTACATATATCTTGACCTGATCTACAAACATTATTTCACCACACTTTTTTCAATTGGTTGTAATATAACTGAGACTTCTTCGTCTCGCACTGTATAAGAAATGGAATACCATTTATTGTTTTGGGTCGCAAGCCAATTCTGTAGTTCTTCTACACTCGTTAGCTTACCACGAAAATCAAAAAAGAAACGAGCATTATCCGCGTCACATTCAATTGTGATACAAACATAATTTTCAACATATACGTCTAAACTATGCTGAAGCATCGAGAAAAATTGATTCGTCCATGTACATACAGTCTCATCTAAGTGAGATAAGTTATGTAATTTCCCTAATACTTCGTACTCCAATAAGCACGGCTGCTGTTTCCAATTATATGTTAAAATCCACTCTGAAAATAAAGGCATTGATAGCCCCATCAGATTGGATTCTTGTCTCGCTTCTTGGACAAAACGATCGATGAGACTATGAATTTCTTCCACTTTTCCAAGGGAAAGGTTTCCTTTCACCATCTGCATACGATTGAGCCAATCATGTCTTGAATGGCGCAATGCATCTATAATTGTCCATTTTTCATTCATTTAGATACCCCTTAATATAGAAAAACTCTAACCTGCACTCAGGTTAGAGTTTTCCGTGAGTTCTTATGCTTCTTGAGCAACAGGATATACGCTCACTTGTTTGCGGTCACGACCAAGACGCTCAAAGCGTACTACGCCGTCAACTTTCGCGTATAAAGTGTCATCGCCACCACGACCAACGTTAACACCTGGATAAATTTTTGTACCGCGTTGACGGTAAAGAATTGAACCACCTGTAACCGTTTGACCATCTGCGCGTTTAGCACCAAGACGTTTTGACTGAGAGTCACGACCGTTCTTTGTACTACCTACACCTTTCTTAGATGCGAAAAACTGAAGATCTAATCTTAACATACGTTACACCTCCTGCACTTTTTCTATTAAACGGATATACTTTCCGTAATCAAGTTCGATCGTCTTAAGCGAAACAACTAATCCTTCTAAAAGCGTTTGTGCTTTTTCTGCTGCATGAACGTCTAAATCATTAGGCAATTCATACGTTAAGAATCCGCCATCACTTCCGAGTTCAATAGTTGCTTGCACATTACAAAGTTCTTCCACTGCATTTATAGAACCAAACACAACCGCTGTAGTTCCAGCACAGACAAGGTCTTGTCCATGTGGCGCATAATCGGCATGTCCAGTCATTTTAAATGATTGGATACTTCCTAATTTCGTGCGACTTATCGTAATTTTAATCATGTTAACCAGAATTAAGCGTTGATAGCTTCAACAACTAGCTTAGTGTAAGGTTGACGATGACCTTGTTTCTTACGATTGTTCTTTTTCGCTTTGTATTTGAAAACGATGATTTTCTTAGCGCGACCTTGTTTTTCAACTTTCGCAGTAACTGTTGCACCTTCTACAACTGGGCTACCAACTTTAACGTTTTCGCCACCAACGAAAAGAACTTTGTCAAAAGTAACAGTTTCACCAGCTTCAACATCTAATTTTTCAATGTAGATTGCTTGACCAGCTTCAACTTTAATTTGTTTTCCACCTGTTTCGATAATTGCGTACATACTTGCACCTCCTCTTAATTACTAAGACTCGCCAAAAACGAGGTAGACATAAATGCCTTTAGGGAACCTGTCTTGTGCGGTTGTAGCATATAGCCGTTTAGGTGCTATAAACTATAACATAAAGATGTTATCATGAATCATAGACGGTTGTCAATAAATGTTCTGCTAACTATTTTTTCCGTTCTACAATTTCTTTTTTACTTCCAAAACGAACGATAGCATACTTTTCGATAATATCATCTTTGAAATAAATTTCAAATGGAATATTTTTTTGTAATCCTTTTTGCAAAAACTGTTTTTGCAGTTCTTTAGGCGCAGCGATTAATACTGCTTCATCTTCTATATTGCCATATGTGATTAGTTCTCTCTCTAACTCATACGCAATTGTTTCATGCGACATCATATAACCCGTCGCTTTGCAAGGTACACACTCTTTTAATAATACGTCCCGTAAAGAATGCTTTTTACGTTTACGTGTCATTTCCAAAATCCCTAGCTCCGTAAAGCCGAGCACCCTTGTATATGTTCGGTCACCTTGCATAGCAGCTATGAGACATTCTCTTACCTTTTCTTTATCTTCTCTTTTTTTCATATTAATAAAATCAATTAATATCATACCACCAATATCACGAAGTCTTAATTGGCGTGCAATTTCTTCAGCGGCTAGCTCATTTGTGCGAAGTACTGTATCTTGTAAATTTTGTTTTCCCGTAAACTTGCCCGTATTCACATCAATTACAGTCATCGTCTCCATTTGTTCTACAATTAAATAAGCACCATTTGGAAGCCAAACAATTTTTTGGAGTGCTTTCTCAATCTCACGCTCTATTCCAAAATAGTTAAACATCGAAGACTTTTCATTATAAAAAGATACTTTTTCTTTTCCAACTTTGTCTTCTAATTCCTTTACTATACTTCTTGTATCTACAACTACTTTTTCAATTGTTTCAATTGGATTCTCTTGAAATACACGATCTAAAAAGGTCGCCGGTCGATGAAGTAATAACGGCACCTTTCCTTGACCCTCTTTTCTTTTTAACTCTTCATACAACTGTTGTAACCCTTGCATTTCAGCTTGTATTTCTTCAATTGCTCCTTTTTCAGAAGCAGAACGAAAAATGTACCCCCCCGTTCCCTCTATTTCAATTTGGAGTAACTGTTGTCTTCTTTTATTATTTTTTATTTTTCGAGAAACAGCGCGCATCTCATCAAACGGCATATAAACGACATATTTCCCGGTAAATTCTATATTCGCTGTCAATTTAGGCCCTTTCGTATCAATTGCCTCTTTCACAACTTGTACGAGTATCGCTTGCCCTTCATGTATACGATAAGAAGATGGTACATCATCGTATGAAAGGTAAGCATGTTTTTCTAAACCGATGTTTACAAAAGCTGCATTCATTCCAGCAATTGTTCTTACGACACGTCCAACATAAATATGCCCAACAACCTCTTGCTCTTCATTACGTTTCCATAAAAACTCAACAATCTTTTTCTTCTCTTCAATTGCAACGCGCTTTTCCGAACCAGCGTAATTCACATATAACGTTTTCAAAATTATTTCCTCACTTTATAATCTTCTTTGCTTTTACAATAATAAAAGGTTAGTGCTATCGTCAACACTAACCGATTAATTCTTCAACTGATGAAGTTGTTCGTTTTTCAGTAAAATATGCATAGAGCAATTCATTTTCATCCAATGTGTAATGCTCTTTATATTTTCCACGGACGATAATAGAATGCTTATATCCTCTACGAAATTTTGTGAAGATCGTATATAAACGATCTTCCGTTCGCACTTCAATAGGTGCAATCTTTTCGATTCCTCTTTTGTTTCCATAATAACGTTCTAATAAAAAACGCATAAATGCATACCGTCTTTGTTTCCACTCTTGATATAATGACACTGCTAAAAATATGAGTAGTACCCACATCATAATATTGTTACTATTCCAAAGTAACTGCCATCCTAATATTACACTAAAAAAAACACATGACAATTGCATCATCTTTTCATGTGCTTGTAAATAAGGGAAACGATATGATAATACATTAAACAATACTTTCCCGCCATCTAACGGCCAAATAGGAAGTAAATTGAATGCTAAAATAATTATATTATTCCACATGAAGAAATAATATAAATCTGCATTCAGCCAACCAGCTTTGAACAACATATAACCTACCAGCATCATCCAAACATGTTGAATCGGTCCTGCAATTACGACAACAAGTTCCTCTTTCAATGACTTATTACCATGTTCCTCAAGCTCGGCAACGCCACCAAACGGCAAAAGCTGAATTCTTTTTATACGCCAATTATAGTGTGCTGCTGCAAAAGCATGCCCAAGTTCATGAATAAGAACAATACAAAATAACAGTAGTAACTCTTTAAAACGCGCAGTAAAAATACCAATGACAATAATAACCCAAAATAATGGATGCACGGAAATTTTCGTTAAAACGTCCCTATATTTAATCAAATGATATCACCTGGATCGGATCAATAAATTTCTCATTCTTTTTTATCGCGAAATAAAACTTTCCATTTTTATCATTTGTATCATTACTCACCGTTCCAATTTTTTGTTTCTTTGAAACGTAATCATATAATTTCACTGACATATCGTTTAAGTTTGCATACCATGACTCCGTACCATCTGCATGTTGAATTTGAACTGTATTTCCAAGTTCCTCTTTCTTGCCTGCAAAAACAACTAACCCTTCATTTACTGACTCCACTTTTGCATTTGTAGCTGTTTGGACAAATACACCTTGGCCATTTTTTTGAAACCCTTGCATTACCTTTCCAGAAGCAGGAATTGCATAATCTTTTTGCTGAATACTTCCTTCTTTTTTCTCGTTCGGCGAATAGAATACAAGCGGTTTTCCAAATTGCTTTTCGTACCATTTCGCTACAGTAGCAAACTGAAATTCCTCTTTCATCACTTTTTCTGTAACAGCTTTAGCTCCATTGAATGAAGAAGGAGCATTCTTATATAAAATAGCAACCGAAAGAACTAATATTGCTGATAATAAAACTTTGAAGAAAAAGACTTCCTTTCGAAATAAAGGATGCATTTCCTTTTCTCCATCTTCAATAAATACTGCTTCACTATCAAAATTCCCTCCGTTAAAATACTGCTCTTCCTCCATCCTTTCTTGCTCGGCCTTCCTTTTTGCAATCCGCTTTTTAATTTCTTCTACGCGTCTATTCTTCATACTGTCTCCTTTCTTTCGTTAAGCTAATTTCATTAGAAACAGTTGTATACAGTTTGTACATATGTATGAGCTAAGAAAGAAAGATATTCGTGTGAAGAAAAAAGAAAGCACCTCGCATATGTGCGAAGTGCTCTTAACGGATTCCAAAGAAGTTTTTCACCTTTGCAAATACCGATACCTTTTCTTGTTCAAATGCTTGTAATGGTACATTCTCACCTAACAAGCGTCTTGCAATATTACGATAAGCCAACGCTGCTTTTCCGCTTGGTTGCAACGCCACAGGTTCACCTGTATTTGTAGCTCGAATAACTTCATCGTCATCTTCGACAACACCAAGAAGCTCGATTGACAATGTACGTACAATTTCATCAACATCTAACATATCCTGTTCATGAAGCATATGACTACGTACACGGTTAATAACAAGTTTGGGTGGTTCAATATCCTCTTTTTCTAAAAGCCCAATAATACGATCCGCATCGCGCATTGAGGATACTTCTGGAGTCGTAACAACGATTGCTTTATCCGCACCAGCTACCGCATTTTTAAATCCCTGCTCAATCCCCGCAGGACAATCGATTAATATGTAATCATAATCTTGACGTAATACTTGTATTAATTCATCCATTTGTTCAGGTGTTACCGCTGATTTATCACTCGTTTGTGCTGCAGGTAATAAATAAAGATCATCAAAACGTTTGTCTTTAATAAGAGCCTGAGGTAAACGGCAACGCCCTTCAACGACATCAACAAGATCAAATACAATACGATTTTCCAGCCCCATTACTACGTCTAAATTTCGAAGACCGATATCTGTGTCAATTAAGCACACTTTCTTTCCAGATAACGCTAGGGCCGTACCAATGTTCGCAGATGTAGTAGTTTTACCTACTCCGCCTTTTCCAGATGTAATTACTATTGCCTCTCCCACAGCTATACAATTCCCCTTTCTAACTTTGTTAAATTAGGTCTAAGATGAGTGAGAAGTTGCAGGCGATCGACAACAATGTGATTGTTCTCATTAATATACGCACATTCTGCCGCCTCCGCTCCGTCTTCTTTCTCTTCCGGAGCCCGCATTGCCACATCACTAATTCGAAGTTGCATCGGGTTCATAACAGATGCAGCGATTACAGCATCCGAATCCCCATAATACCCAGCATGTGCAATTCCTCTTAATGATCCTACGACAAAAATATTCCCCCCAGCGATAACCGTTCCGCCTGGATTAACATCTCCAATTAACAACAAATTTCCTTTTACATGTAAAACTTGTCCAGAGCGAACAATTTTGGAAATAGGGACAATTTCTGTTTCTTCTTTCCAAGCTATTGCTTCTGCTTTAGTGATAACATCACTTTCAATTGAATCCACAACAAGATTCTTTTTATTACGAATTAACGTACGAATCTCTTCTTGTTGGACTTCTGTTAAATAACGATTTCCTACTTTCACATGCACTTCAATTAAAGAGCGCCCATCACCATCGTAGTAATGTGTAGAAAGTTTTTCGTCTAATTCCATCAATAATTCTGAGAATGAACAACAATCATCTAAATGAAGCGTTATCCCATCTTTTGTCCCTTTTATCGTTACATTTTGTTGCTTTTTTTCTTCCACTAAAGTTCACCCCACCGATTCAATTCGACATAAAATTAGAAAATCCTTTTTTCTTTTTCTTCCATCGCTTTTGAAAGACGCACTATATATCGTCTCAGTGGGAAACAAACTATCAATAAGAAAATAGCATTTAACAATAAAGTAGAAAGGAGACGATCTGTGAAAAAGACATACGCTGGCATATGAGTACGTCCTAATAAAGTTAAGAATCCATACACATAATACTCTAGTGCTACAACGCTAGCTAATATGATAGAAACAACAATAAATAAATTCAATTGTAGTACTTTCATCACACTATATACTAAATAAGCTAAAATCGGATAAGCAAAAATATATATCCCGACAAGTTCTGTGTATACGGTATCAAATAAGAAGCCAAATAATAGTCCGTAATAAATCCCTTGGACCGGACTATAATACACTGTAATAAAACATAAGACGATTATAAAGAAATGCGGTGCTGCTATGCTGTCTTTCCAAAATACATCCGTTGGAACAACAGTAGCAAACATATTTTCAAATAGAAACACAAAAAGGAGCAAAAGAGGAAGAGCTGCTCTTTTTAATATCTTCATCATCTCTTCTTCTCCTCCTATTCTAATGGCGCTGAAGGTGTTGCACGTTTAGCAACCGTAATATGCTCTACGTCATTTAAATCAGCGGCAGGTTTTACATAAGCTGTTTTTGTTAAGCCATATGCATCCGGCTGAACTTCAACGATTTTTCCAATTACAAGACCTTTCGGGAAAATATCACCCAGTCCAGATGTTACAACTAGTTGATCTTTCTCTACCGGTGCATCAGAGCCAATCTTTGTGAAAAGAAGTAATTGCTTTTCTTTGTCATAACCTTCAATCAATCCAAAGATTTTCTCTTGCCCTTGTACAATAGCAGAAACGCGATTTGTTCGGCTCATAGAACTTAGTAATTCTACTGATGATGTAAACTGAGATACACTTTTCACTCTTCCAACTAACCCTTGTGAAGTTACTACAGCCATATCTTTTTTAATTCCTTGCTGTGCCCCTTTATCAATTCCAATTAAATCGTACCATTTATCTGGATTACGAGAAACAACAGTAGCTGGAATTTCAGTATACCCGCTATTTAACTCTTTTTTACCAGTTAGCTCTTGTAACTTCTTGTTATCATCTTCTAATTGTTTTACTTTCCCTGATAGACCTGCATAATTATCTAATTTTGCTTTTAATTCTTTATTCTCTTCATACGTGCGCTTTACATCCTCTACATTTTCGAAGAATCCAGCTACGTATTTCGCTGGCTTTTGGAATACACGTTCTACAACACCGACAGTATCTTTAACAAACTGCTCTGGCCATGTTAAACTGTTCCGTTCTTTCAATGAGATTCCAATCAATGCCACGAGAAGAATAATACTAACCAACAAAACAATTAATCTTTTGTTTAAGAAAAACTGTGGCACGTTCACACCCTCTTAATTTCACTGATTTTTATTTTGCAATATTATCGAGCAGCAGTTTTGAAAAGATCGATATTGTCTAATGCTTTACCTGTTCCAATTGCTACGCAATCTAATGGATCTTCTGCAACAAGAACTGGCATTTTCGTTTCTTCACTAATTACTTTATCTAAATTACGTAGTAATGCCCCGCCACCTGTTAATACGATACCGCGGTCCATAATATCAGCCGCTAATTCAGGTGGAGTTTTTTCTAACGTATTTTTAACTGATTCTACAATCGCATCTACTGTATCTTTTAATGCATCTGCAATTTCTTCTGGCTGAATTAGTACTGTTTTTGGTAAACCACTTACTAAATCACGACCGCGAATTTCCATAGGCTCGATACCTTCTGGCTCGCCTGCAGAACCAATTTCTAATTTTAATGCTTCAGCTGTTCTTTCACCGATCATTAAGTTATAGCTTTTCTTAATGTACTGAATGATTGAATCGTCCATATCATCACCAGCAACACGGACTGACTGGCTTGTTACAATACCACCTAGAGAAATAATTGCAACTTCTGTTGTACCGCCACCGATATCAACAACCATACTACCAGTTGGTTCCCAAACAGGTAAGTTTGCACCAATTGCTGCTGCAAATGGCTCTTCGATAGGATAAGCATCACGAGCACCCGCTTGACGAGTCGCATCGATTACTGCACGTCTTTCTACAGCTGTAATACCAGATGGTACACATACCATTACATACGGCTTACGTGAGAAGAAACCGTTTGATTTTTGAGCTTGTTGAATGTAATATTTCATCATTGTTGCAGTTGTTTCATAATCAGCAATTACACCGTCTTTCATCGGGCGAAGTGCCACAACGTTCCCTGGTGTACGACCAATCATTTGTTTTGCATCGCTACCTACAGCAACGATTTGTTTCGTATCAGTTTGTAACGCAACTACTGAAGGTTCACGTAAAACTACACCTTTTCCTTTTACATATACAAGCGTGTTCGCAGTTCCTAAGTCTATTCCAAGATCGCGAGTAAATCCACCAAATCCAAACATATTATTTATCTTCCTTTCTTGTTTTCACGGACTCATTTTTTCTTACTTTATATTATAAAAACAGTACGTTTTTTATATCTTTATCCTTTTTGTAGATAAATTTCTACAAAAAACTCATAAATCACATTATAAAACAAAATAAGTAAAAAGCATAGTCTTAAATATGACCTTTTTCCTTTAAACTCACGAATTTATGGTCACCTATTATAATATGAT
Organism: Bacillus sp. LH1; assembly: GCF_057924895.1. Classification (NCBI taxonomy): domain Bacteria; kingdom Bacillati; phylum Bacillota; class Bacilli; order Caryophanales; family Bacillaceae; genus Bacillus; species Bacillus sp. LH1. Next base: position 4,342,320 of record NZ_CM175007.1, read on the forward strand.
CAAGCACTTCAATTCCGATAATCTGGCCGCATTCTACTAAGCGTTTTGTTACTGCAATATCTTCACGGCTCGGCGTGGGATCTCCTGAGGGATGGTTATGAAGACATATGATAGAGGCTGCTGCACGACGGAAGGCTTCTTTAAAAACTTCCCTCGGGTGTACAATTGACGTGTTTAAACTTCCAATAAAGATCGTTTGCCTATGTATAACTTGATTTTTTGTATTTAAATATAAACAAACAAAATGCTCTTGTTGTAAAAAACGCATTTCTTCCATCATGTATTTCGCACAATCTTCTGGACTTCGAATACTATATCTATTTTGATATTCTAAACGTACCATTCTTCTGCCTAGTTCAAAGGCTGCCATAAGTTGCGATGCCTTTGAAATCCCAATACCATGTATACTAATTAGCTCTTCTAATGTTGCATCTTTCAACATACGTAAGCCATCAAATTGATGTAAAATTTTATCTGACAACTTTAAAACTGTTTCTTCTTTAGAACCTGTTCTGAGTAACACTGCGAGAAGCTCTCGATTTGATAAACTTCCAGCACCTTCTAACAATAAACGCTCCCGTGGCTGTTCTTCTCTTACAACATCACGAATACCGTTCATCTCTCCACCCCTTTATTTGTTCTCTCAAAGAAAACCCCATGCAATTTTACGCATGGGTTACATCAATATCAAATTGTTTTAATTCCCGAACGAGACGTGCAATTGGTAAGCCAACTACACTATAGTAGTCCCCTTGAATATTTTGAACGAAAATAGATCCTTTACCTTGAATCCCATAACTACCGGCTTTATCAAAAGGTTCTTTCGACGCGACGTATGTATCAATTTCCTCTTCTGTTAACTCCCAAAATGTAACTTCTGTACGCTCATAAAAAGTAACCGTTTTTTCTTTTGCTATAATTGCAACACCTGTATACACTTCATGTGTTTTCCCTGATAGTAATTGCAACATCTCTTTCGCCTCATCCTCATTAGAAGGCTTACCAAGAATACGCGACTCATATGTAACAATTGTATCTGCACCTAACACAATGTGATCACTATTATTTTCTGCCACCGCTGATGCTTTTTGCAAGGCAAGCGACATTACAATATCAGAAGGCGATGAATATGCACCAATTGTTTCCTCTACTTCACTTACAACGATTTCAAATGGCACACTAGCTAACTCAAGCAATTCCTTCCTCCGAGGTGACCCTGAAGCTAAAATTATTTTTCTCATATTTTCTCCTTCCTTTCTCACATGAAGCAGAACAATTTATATTAATCGTATCAAAGGAATAGTTTGCCCACAAATGAAAGAAATATTAATTTCTCTAACTAAAATAACACTTCTTTATTGCATACGATTATATTCCTGTCATAGAGAAAGCACTTTGCTCTAAATTCAAAAGAAAAGAAAGAAGTACATGTACTTCTTTCTTACTCATTTTATTATCCTATCATTTCACTTTCTACGAAACAATTTTTTCATACGAGAGTAAACCATCAATAATAACTTGATTTAATTTCGCCAAAGATTCCTTATCCATCTTCCCATCTTTTACTGTTTGTACAGCTACCGACGTATACATATACAGTTTCTTTGCTTCTTCTTGTTTCATACTTTTCCCTTCTTTTTCAACCTTTTTCCATTCTTTTTCAATTACTTCTATATCTTTTGCGCTGCTTTTTCCACCAACTTGTACGCTAGAAGCATATTTTGCTAAATGAGTGTATAATGGCTGCACTTTTGTTAAAAATGTTCCTACTTCTTTATCATCTTTCAACAATGCTTTATCTGTTATATCCCAGTTCTTTTTTAAAACGGAGACACCATCATTTTTATACTTAGTCATTAATTGATTTATAGACTGTTCATCGCTAGCAATACCAACAACTATTGCATACTTATCACCGCTCGGTCTCAAAGCACCAATGCCCCCATTGCCTTTCCATTCTTCAAGAGCTGCCTGTCCCTTTTCTTCAGAAGAATAAAGCCCCCCTTGAACAAAAAATAATTTCATTGGATCCAATGACGTTCCTGCTTGTGCTTTTTGTTTTTCTTCTTTCGGTGCTGGTGTTTGTTCTGCCGTTCCACCCACCTTTGATTCTCCATTTCCAGTCGGCCTTGAAGCTGTCACTTCACTTCCTCCTGTCGTTCCTTGTCCAGTAAGTAAATGAAGCATCCCCATTCCAAACGCCGTACCGATAATGATTGCAGTTGCAACGATTACAATTAATGTATTACTCCACTTCTTTCGGTATTTTTCCACAGACATTGATTTCGCTTTTTGAAACGGAACAACATTTTTCGGTCGTTCACTTTCTACTACCATCCATTCAAATTCATCTTTCTTTTTTTCCTCATACTTCGCTTCTGTTCCATTCACTTTCACTGAGATCGTTCGTGATTGCTTGTCCATACACTCACACCTCACCTCTTATCGTTGTCCGCATCATATCATATTCATTTCATAAAAAAACGAGATATTTGTCAGAGAAATTCGCCAAATAACCCTATATATTTATCTTATATGTATGCATTTGACTTCATTTGTAGAACAAAAAAACTAGATAGCAAAGACTATCTAGTTTTTCTCACAAATATATTTTCGTACTTCAGAAATGAAATAAAGAGAACCTGTTATGATAAAAACATCATTTTCTGCTATCATTTCAACTTTTGTATCAATTGCCTCTTTCCAATTTTCAAAAACTAATTTTGATTCTTTCTGTGAATATGATGCAAGCTTATCAGCAGAAATAGCACGATCAAAGGCGAATGTTGTAAAAATAATTTCATCTGCAATGGTTTCTAATTGGCCTACCATGTTATGTAATTGTTTATCACCAAGGGCAGTAAATAACACTATTACATTTTTATCTTTGTAATGCGCTTCTACTGTTTTCACAAGGCTTTCGATACCTTCTGGATTATGAGCACCATCTATAATAATATCTGGATTACTTTGCAGTTTTTCAAAGCGCCCCACCCAATACGCTTCCTGTAATCCAGTTCTTATTTCTTCTTCCTCAATTAAAAATGATAAGTATGTTTTTACATACATGACTGCCATAAGCGCAAGTGCTGCGTTTCCTACTTGGTGGCTGCCTTTCATTGTGATTCGCACATCTTCAAAAGAGGCGAAAGGACAAGTGAAATCGAACTGTTCTCCATCTTCACTAGACTGTTTATGTAATGCTGTAAAATGGTTGCCCATCTCGTATAAGTTTGCATGATTTTCCTTTGCAACATTTTGAATGACTTGCAAAGCTTCTTCATCTTGTACACCAGTAATTACCGGCACGCCAGACTTAATAATCCCCGCCTTTTCATATGCAATTTCTCCTAGTGTATTTCCTAAAATATGCATATGATCGTGACCGATATTCGTAATAATCGTGAGAACAGGGTGTATAACATTGGTAGAATCAAAACGTCCACCAAGCCCTGTTTCAAATAAAACAACATCACAGAAATTGAATTTGCCGAAATAGCAAATCGCCATAACAGTAATAATTTCAAACTCTGTCGCTTCCCCTAAATCCGTTTCATCTAGTTTTTCCACGACTGGTTTTACCAGCTTTACAAGTTCAGTAATCTCTTCGTCTGCAATTGGTGTTCCATTCACACTAATGCGTTCATTAAATGATTCGATGTAAGGAGAGGTAAACGTTCCTACCTTATATTTCGCGCCTTCTAACATGTAACGCATATATGTTAACGTTGAACCTTTTCCATTTGTACCAGCAAGATGAACACATTTGATATGACGCTCTGGATTTCCAAGTTCTTCTAACATCCATCTCATTCTTTCTAATCCTGGCTTAATTCCAAATTTCAATCGGCTATGGATCCACCCTATCGCTTCTTCGTATGTATGTATCACGTATATTTTTCCCCTTTCAAAAGACAACTTTCATAGTTCTATTATACGCAAAGAAAAGAGACTCACCAATATAGTGAGTCTCTAAAAACATTTTTACTTTTCAAGATCTGCTAGACGTTGACGAACTGCTTCGCGTTTTTCTAGGTAATCTTGCTCTTTCGCACGCTCTCCTTCAATAACCGCTGCAGGAGCTTTCGCTACGAAACCTTGGTTAGAAAGTTTCTTCTGTACACGTTCTACTTCTTTATCGAACTTCTCAAGTTCTTTCTCAAGACGAGCTCTCTCTTCATCAAGATTGATAAGATCAGCTAACGGTAAGAATAACTCTGCACCTGATACGATTGCAGTCATTGCCTTTTCTGGCGCTTGTAAGTCTGTTTGAATTGTTAATTCGCTTGGGTTACAGAAACGCTCAATGTAAGAGCTGTTTTTCGTAAGTTGAGCAAGTACAGCCTCATCTTTTGCTTTAATTTGCATTTGAACTTTTTTGCTCATTGGCGTATTTACTTCTGCACGGATGTTACGAACAGAGCGAATGATATCAACTAGAAGGTGCATTTCTGCCGCAGCCTCCGTATCTTGTAAATCTTCGCGAACTGTTGGCCACGCAGCTACTGTAATAGACTCGCCTTCATGCGGTAAATGTTGCCAAATTTTCTCTGTTACGAATGGCATGAATGGGTGTAATAGACGCATTGTTTGATCTAATACGTAAGCTAAAATAGAACGAGTTGTTTTCTTAGCTGCTTCATCTTCACCGTATAGTGGAAGTTTCGCCATTTCAATATACCAATCACAGAAATCGTCCCAAATGAAGTTGTATAATGAACGACCAGCTTCACCGAACTCATATTTATCCATGTTACGTGTTACGCTTTCGATTGTTTCGTTTAAGCGAGTTAAGATCCACTTATCCGCAACTGATTTTTCACCAGTTAAATCGATTTCTTCATACTTCATATCATCCATGTTCATTAATACGAAACGTGATGCGTTCCAAATTTTATTAATGAAGTTCCAAGTAGATTCTACTTTTTCCATGCTGAAACGTAAATCTTGACCTGGTGCACTTCCTGTTGATAAGAAGAAACGCATTGCATCTGCACCGTACTTCTCGATAACATCCATTGGATCAATACCGTTACCAAGAGATTTACTCATTTTACGACCTTGCTCGTCACGAACTAAACCGTGAATTAATACATCTTTAAATGGACGCTCGCCTGTAAACTCTAAACCTTGGAAAATCATACGAGATACCCAGAAGAAGATGATATCATAACCCGTTACTAGTGCATCTGTTGAATAGTAACGTTTGAAGTCTGCTGAATCTTCATTTGGCCAACCAAGTGTGGAGAATGGCCATAATGCTGAACTGAACCATGTATCAAGTACATCGTTATCTTGATTCCAGTTTTCAATATCTGCTGGTGCTTCTGTACCTACGTATACTTCACCAGTTTCTTTATGGTACCAAGCTGGAATACGGTGTCCCCACCATAATTGACGAGAAATACACCAGTCATGAATATTTTCCATCCAACGTAAATATGTGTTTTCAAAACGCTCTGGTACGAACGTTACTTTTTCTTCTTCTTTTTGTTGAAGCGCTACTGCTTTTTCAGCAAGTGGAGCCATTTTTACGAACCACTGTGTTGATAAATAAGGCTCAACAACCGCACCGCTACGCTCACTATGACCTACTGAATGCATATGTGGCTCGATTTCTACTAATACGCCAGCTTCTTGTAAGTCTTTTACTAATTCTTTACGGCATTCGAAACGATCCATACCGTTATACTTACCAGCTTTTTCGTTCATCGATCCATCTTCGTTCATTACTAAGATGCGTGGTAAGTCATGACGGTTACCTACTTCAAAGTCATTCGGGTCATGAGCTGGTGTAATTTTTACAACGCCCGTTCCGAAATCTTTTTCTACGTACTCATCAGCAATAATCGGAATCTCACGGCCTACGATTGGAAGTGTAACTGTTTTTCCGATTAAATGTTTGTAACGATCGTCTTCTGGATGAACTGCTACTGCTGTATCACCAAGCATCGTTTCTGGACGAGTAGTAGCAAGACGAATGTGACCAGAACCATCTGTTAACGGATAGTTCATATGGTAGAATGCACCTTGAACTTCTTTATGAATTACTTCAATATCAGAAAGAGCTGTACGTGTTGCTGGATCCCAGTTGATGATATATTCACCACGGTAAATTAAGCCTTTTTCGTATAATTGAACGAATACTTTATTAACCGCATCTGATAAACCTTTGTCTAATGTGAAGCGTTCACGAGAATAGTCTAGTCCTAAACCAACTTTCCCCCATTGTTGACGAATGTGAGAAGCGTACTCTTCTTTCCACTCCCAAGCTTTTTCAAGGAATTTTTCACGGCCAAGATCGTAACGTGAAATACCTTCTTCACGAAGTTTTCCTTCTACTTTCGCTTGTGTTGCGATACCAGCATGGTCCATTCCTGGAAGCCATAGTACATCGTATCCTTGCATACGCTTCGTACGAGTTAAAATATCTTGAAGAGTTGTATCCCAAGCATGACCTAAGTGTAACTTACCAGTTACGTTCGGAGGTGGAATTACAATTGTATACGGTTGTTTCTTCTCGTCTCCTGTTGCTTCAAAATATTTGCCTTCAAGCCACCATTGATAAAGGCCTTCTTCAACGGACATATGATCATATTTAGTTGGTAAATTCTTTTCCGTGTTTGACATTATTTTCCCTCCTTAAAATAAAAAATGTCCCTCATCCAAAAAGGACGAGGGACATCGCGGTACCACCTTTATTTACAAACAAATTCATAATTTGCTTATACTCTTAATTTGATAACGGACAAATCCGTCTTTTCCTAATAAGAACTGTTCCGTTCAGAAAAGATGCTCCAGGGCTACCTTCTAACATAACTATCTAGAGAATCTCCCAGCTAATGATTCTCCTCTCTGAAGACGTTTCATGTTATACTCTTCCCCTTCAAGGCATTTATATGATTGTTAATTATTATATACAATAGTGTAAAAAACGAAACCTTATTCGTCAAGATAAATTTAAAACTACAGCTTTTGGTGCCAAAAAGAAGATAAGTAGAATCCTCTACTTATCTTCTTTACCCCGCTATTTGTGGGCAGTAAGACCTCCACCTCAAAACTCAGCTGAAGCAAAGAAGTTAGATGGGAGCCCTGGTGCCCGTAAACGCCCAATTAGTGAAGGCTAATCATCAGCGGGGAATGTTTACTTTATCCGTTCCCTTGCTGGGCAGCTTGTAATTGTGACAGGAAATATTCTATATTGCTAACGAGCCAATGCGATTGTTGCAAACTCTTTACTCCGCGCAGTTCATTTTCCTCGTTACGATTATCTCTTCTTTTCTTATAAGACTGGATTTGCCGAATAAATTGCGATGGATACGTCATATACGCAAACATAAGTAGTTGCTCTTCTTTCGTAAAAGGGAAATTTTTTTGATACATTTGAAACCATTCAAACCGATCACTTCTTGCGATTGGATATGTGTTTAAAGACCGTGAATAAAAACCTACTATATCTTGCACAGGCGTTGCAAACTTCGATTTTTCTAAACTAATAAAATAGCCATTCCGTTCATAGTCAAATAAAAAATGATTCAGTGACACATTACCATGCACAAAAGTAATACGCGTTTTCTCCTTTTCTTTCATCGCATCGTTCCACTCATTTAATTGCTTCGTTGCAAATTCACGCGCTCTCATTACATGATGATAGTACGTACAATATTGCAATTCAAACGGGGACATATACCATTTTGATTCAGATTCTACGAGAAACTCTTCTAACATCTCACCATCATTTTCCCAACGATCGGATATACTTGTATAATGTTTTTCTAAATCTTCTTCCGTATACGTTTCTTCCTTCACAGTTTTTTGATGCAACGTTCCAAGTGTCTGAAACATTTTATGGTATTGATCATTGTCCTCACCGTTTCCTTCTGCACGTTCTAACCAAGGCATTAAATAATAATTATACGTCCCGTCACTTAAAATATAACTTCCATCCGTCGCATGATATATAGGTACATAATTTGAAAAACCTTTCTCCTTCAAATATTGAATATGATGCAGAAAGTTATTCCGCTCTAACTTTCTGCCTTCTATTTTCTTGAGTGCATATGGACCTTGATTCGTATAAATTTTCATTACATTTCCGTGCTCTTCCATATGCTGCGTATCCAATCTATATTGCCTCACGATAGGTTCATAGTGATTTCGCAACTCAATATCCATACGAATAACCCTTTCTATTCAAAACATAGCCTCTAAGAAAGGAAGTGAGTGAAAACACTCACTTCCTTATTTCGCCTTTACCCTTGAAACGGGAATATAAATAATTTGCCCCGTATTTAAAAATATATCTTCTGTTTGATTGACACGGTATAAATTTTGTACAGACGTTTCATAACGGTCTGCAATAGATTCAATTGTATCCCCTTCTTGCACGAAATACATTCTTAACTTTGTAAATTCTTCTTCCGGTTCTTTCGTAAATAGTTTTGTTAAATAAAGCGCATTTTCATCTCGCTGTGAGTACTCTTCTTCTTGTTCTTCCTGCTTTTTCGCTTTTTCTTTCTTGAAATCTTTTCGTCCGAACAGTTCAAATTGCGGCGTTGTTTCTTGCTCCTCTTCACGTTCCACAAATTCATGTTCTTCTATTTTCTCTTCTTCTAATTCCTGCTCTTTTCTTTCCTCTAATTGGAACGGTTCAAATGCGTAATCTTCCCACTCATCTGATTCCTTATATGCTGGTTCTTCTACATGCGGCGCCGGTCTATTTTCATCCTCTTGCGCTGAATCTTCTTCTAACTCAGCATACACCGTTTCTTCCTCTTCAACTTCATCCTCGCTTCTCTCTTCATCACACAAACCGGTAATAGATATATCCGCTAATAATTGTAAGCAACCATTTTCCTTTAATTCATAATCAAATTCCTCGATTGATACATATAGCTCTTCAATTACTTTCACTCGATTTCTCGGAATTGATATTTCAAGTGGAAAGGAATGAACAAGTTCATTAACCCCATCTTCTCTTGTTTCTACATAATCAATTGACTTTGCTGGCGATAGTTCTCTTAATGAATACGCGGAATCATCTTTTCGTGCAACATACTCTCCCGTTAAATCTAATTGTCCTCTCACGATTACTTCATGATCAAGCTCTTCTATCTCAACGTCTGGATCTAACGAAATTGACAAAAGTTCTTCGACTTCCTGTCCTTTTTGGAACCACACAGATTCTTTTAATGAAAATCGTAACGAATGATCTGTAGCCACTTCTTTTCCCCCTCCCAAACTATATGTCATTACAGATTTATGTGTGGGAAGCTTACTTTATGAATAAAAAAAATCGCCCCCCTTATGGAGAGCGATTTTTCTCTAATACATTATTTTAATTTTGACATTGCAATTTCAGCTGCTGCAATCGTCGCTTCAATATCTGCATCACTATGTGCTGTCGATAAGAATAAACCTTCGAATTGAGATGGTGGTAAGAATACACCTTGTTCTACCATTTCACGATAGTAAGCCGCAAAGAATTCTAAGTTTGAAGATTTTGCTGCATCGTAATTAATAACGGGTTCATCTGTAAAGAAAATACCAATCATAGAGCCTGCACGGTTAATATGATGCGGAATGCCATGTTTTTCAGCTGCTTTACGTAATCCAGCTTCTAACATTTCAGCTTTACGCTCAAATTCTACATATGATTCTGGCGTTAACTGTACTAACGTTTCATAACCTGCCGCCATTGCAAGTGGATTACCTGATAAAGTACCAGCTTGGTAAATCGGTCCGCTTGGCGCAACTTGGCGCATAATTTCCGCTTTACCACCGTATGCTCCTACCGGTAAACCACCACCGATTACTTTACCTAGGCATGTTAAATCAGGCGTTACGCCATAATAACCTTGGCCACAATTATAAGCTACTCGGAACCCTGTCATTACTTCATCAAAAATAAGCAATGCACCGTTTTGTTCTGTTACTTCACGAAGACCTTCTAAAAATCCAGGCTGCGGAGGAACAACCCCCATATTTCCTGCTACTGGTTCTACAATTACACAAGCAATATCATCACCGAATTGTTCAAACGCGTATTTTACGCTTTCTAAATCGTTATAAGCTACTGTAATCGTATTTTTCGCTACACCTTCTGGTACACCAGGACTATCTGGTAAACCTAAAGTCGCCACACCAGAACCAGCTTTAATTAATAACGAATCACCATGACCGTGGTAACAACCAATAAATTTCAAGATTTTATTACGACCTGTATAACCACGAGCTAAACGTAGTGCACTCATTGTTGCTTCCGTTCCAGAGTTAACCATACGCACAATCTCAATTGATGGCACGCGCTCAATAACAAGTTTTGCTAATTTATTTTCAATTTCTGTTGGTGCACCGAAGCTTGTACCTCTTTCAGCAACAGATTTTAACGCTTCTACAACACGATCATTTGCATGACCATGAATTAAAGGACCCCATGATAATACGTAGTCGATGTATTCATTCCCATCGATATCATATACTTTAGAGCCTTTTCCACGCTCCATAAACAACGGATTCATCCCAACAGACTTAAAGGCACGAACCGGGCTATTTACGCCACCAGGCATTAATTCTTGCGCCTCTTCAAACGCTGCAATTGACTTATCAAACTTTTTCATTATTTAGCGCCTCCTTCTTGTAACCATCTTGCTGCATCTTTTGCATGATACGTAATAATTAAATCTGCCCCTGCACGTTTCATACTAATTAATTTTTCAAGAACAACTTCTTTTTCATTAATCCAACCATTTTGCGCTGCCGCTTTAATCATCGAATATTCACCACTTACATTATAAGCGACAACTGGTAAATTAAAGTTATTTTTCACATCACGAACGATATCTAAGTAAGAAAGAGCTGGTTTTACGATTAAGAAATCTGCACCTTCCATTACATCTGATTCTGCTTCACGGAATGCTTCCATACGGTTTGCCGGATCCATTTGATATGTTTTACGGTCACCAAATTGCGGTGCACCGTGCGCAGCATCACGGAATGGTCCATAAAATGCTGATGAATATTTCACAGCGTACGACATAACTGGCACGTGTCCAAAACCATTTTCGTCTAATGCATGACGAATTGCTGTTACGAAGCCGTCCATCATGTTTGATGGCGCAATAATATCCGCTCCTGCTTTCGCTTGACTTACAGCTGTTTTCGCAAGAACTGCAAGAGACTCGTCATTTAAAATAATCCCATCTTCAATTACACCGCAATGACCATGGCTTGTAAATTGACATAAACATGTATCTGCAACTACTACTAGCTCAGGGAAATCACCTTTAATTTGCTGAATAGCACGTTGTACAATTCCATGATCACAATATGCTGATGATCCAACTTCATCCTTTTCAGCAGGTAAACCAAATACAATAACAGAACGAATACCTAAATCAACAACTTCTTGCATTTCAGCTTGCAATAAATCTAAAGACATTTGATATACGCCCGGCATAGAAGGAACTTCATTACGAACATTTTCACCTTCTAATACAAAAATAGGGTAAATAAAATCTTCCGTATGTAAAAACGTTTCACGCACAAGTGCACGCATGCCCCCGCTTTGTCTTAAACGACGATGACGATTAAATTGTAAAGAGTTCATAGATTTCTATCCCCATTCTTTCATTTTATAGATTCACAAACATATTGTAGTAATGCTTCTACAGTGTACTCTTTCGGCACAATAACAGACGGAAAATAAAGACTTGCCTCTTTTTCCGTAATAGGTCCTATACAAGCAATTGTACATTTTTTTGTCCATTCTCTCCAGTTTGTACCCTCAAGTAAACGAACAAAACTAGTAACAGTTGAAGGGCTCGTAAATGTAATAATGTCTACTTTCCCTAACTTCAATGCTGCTATAAGTTCTTGCTTTTTTTCTATATTCACTTTCGTACCGTATACGATTAGCTCATCTAGAGAAACACCAATTTCCCGAAGTGCAACCGGAATTACCTCTCTTGCTAAATTCCCTTTCGGAAATAAAATACGTTCGTTTCCACTTAATTCTTTTAGAAACTCTTCTGCAAATGCTTCTGCAACAAATGAAGTCGGAACAAAATGAACTTGATAGCCCCTTTTTTCTAACTCTAATTTTGTTTTCACACCTACCGCAGCGATTCTAATGGTTAACGGTAGTTTCTTTTTTAGACTATCTAGAAAAAAAGCTACACCATTTCTGCTCGTAAAAATAACCCAGTCGTATGAATGTAGCTGCTCTTCAATATGTTGAATTTGCCTATGAGACATACCTTCCATACGCAAAAGCGGAATTTCCAATGGAATTCCGCTCTTTTCTTTCACTGCTACACTCATTTGTTTCGCTTGATGCTGGGCACGTGTAATCAATACCGTTTTTCCAGCGAGAGCGTTCATATTTATTGTTGCTCCTTATTTGCAGCAAGAATGAGTTCTTTGGCGCCTTGTTTAATTAAACGGTCCGCGGCCTCTAACCCTACTTTCTCAGGGTTAGTACCCACTACTGTCTCTTTTAATAAAACAGAGCCATCCATAGAGCCGACAAGAGCTGTTAATTCGATTGCATCGTTTTCTGTAAGGGTTGCATATCCAGCAATTGGAACTTGGCATCCACCTTCAAGTTTATGAAGAAATACTCGCTCCGCTGCCACTGTTCTTTCTGTTATCGTATCATTAATATGCGCTAACAACTGCAATAAATCCTTATCATCCTCACGACACTCAATCGCTAATGCACCTTGTCCTACAGCAGGTACACATAACGTATCATCTAAATGTTCTGTAATAACATCATTATCCCAGCCCATTCTTTGTAATCCAGCTGTCGCTAAAATAATCGCATCGTAATCTTCTTCTTTTAATTTACGTAAACGTGTATCGATATTCCCGCGAATCCACTTCACTTGTAAATCTGGTCTCGCAGCGAGTAGCTGTGCACTACGTCTTAAACTACTCGTACCTAAAATAGCACCTTCCGCTAACTCTTTAAACGATGCTCCATTTTTTGAGATAAAAGCATCACGAGGGTCAACACGCTTTGGTGTACAGCCAATCATTAAACCTTCTGGAAGTACGGCTGGCATATCTTTCATACTATGTACAGCCATATCGATTTCTTTCGTAAGTAGCGCATGTTCAATCTCTTTCACAAACAAGCCTTTTCCGCCTACTTTTGAAAGAGTAACATCTAAAATAACATCACCTTTTGTGACAATTTCTTTCACTTCAAATTCATATGGTAGACCTAGGGCTTTTAACTGATCAATAAACCAGTTTGTTTGCGTTAATGCTAGTTTACTCTTTCGTGATCCTACAATAATTTTGCGCATAATTCTCTCTCCTCATTATAAATACCAAAAGTGGAAATTGGACAAACTGCTTAATAGAAAAATGTTTACTAGCATTACGAGAAACGATCCGATATTCCACTGTACAATTTTCTTACCTTGCAACACATCTGCCGCTCGTAAATATAAACCTGTGCAATACACAAATAGAACGACAAAAGATCCGATTACTTTCGTATCATACCAATGGAAATTATCCAATTTTGTATATCCCCATATACATCCTAATAAAATTGCTAGTAAGAAAAATGGAACAGAAAATAAATTTAATCCGTAAGACATAGATTCTAGCTTCGGTAAATTCCCTAACCTTCTTAATCTCGCATTCCATTTTTTCTTTTTTAATAGGCGATATTGCAATAAATACATAATAGAAAAAATGAACGATACAGTAAACGTTGCGTAAGAAATAATTGCCATACCGACATGCACGTATACAAGTTCTGAAACTAATTGTTCCGCAAGTACTGGCGACATCTTTCCGAGCGGTGTAAAAATAGAAAAAGCGCTTACGCCAAATGCTACAACATTTGTAAAAAAGACTAAAAAGTCAATTCTCATAAATCGATTAATAACTAACGACATCGTAATCAATAACCAAACATAAAAATAAATCCCTGATAATAAAGTTAAAATAGGATTCGTTTCTGAATCTGTAGCTCTAAGCAACATAAAAATAGACTGCAGGACCCATACAATCGCAAGTAACCAAAAAGCAAATCGGTTCGCCTTTCGGTTACTTTGGAAATAATCTATAAAATATAAACTAATGCTACAAGCATATAAAATAATTGCAATATGATAAATAATACTGTTATTTAAAAAACTCATCCGATCATCCTTCCAAATTATAAAGATGGAACGGATGGTGTCCACACTCTTTTATGTTCTACTTCTTCCGCACGACTCTCTACTTCTTCCGTTTCTAAATCAAAAATCTTTGCAAATAACGCTAATTTTTCGCTCGCTCCCTCTTCAGCAGCTATTTCTTTCGCTACTAAAATTGGGTCTTTTAATAATTGATTAATAATACTTTTCGTATGCTTACTAATAACTTTTTTCTCACGATCACTAAGGTTTGGTATTTTTCGCTCTAGGCTTACCATCGTTTCACTTTGGATTGCAAGTGCCTTATCACGAAGAGCTGATATTAATGGAACAACACCAAGTGTACTTAACCACGTTTTAAATAGAACAATTTCCTCTTCAATCATAAATTGAATTTTCTCTGCCTCTTTCAAACGCTCAGCACGGTTTGCCTCCACTACTCCTTGTAAATCATCAATATCATACAAGAAAGAACCTTCTAGCTCATCAATCGCTGGATCAATATCACGCGGCACTGCAATGTCAACCATAAATAATGGACGACCAGAGCGCATTTTCTCCACCTTTGTCATCATCTCTTTCGTAATGACATACTCAGATGCACCAGTTGAACTAATTAAAATATCTGCTTCTAATAATGCACATTGTAATTCGCTTAACGATTTTGCATGTCCCATATATTTCTCAGCCATTACTTCTGCTTTCGAAAGCGTCCTATTCATAACTGTTACTTTACGAGCACCACTTCCATATAAGTTTTGTAGTGCAAGTTCGCCCATTTTACCAGCACCAAGAATAAGCACATGACAATCTGTTAACTCGCCAAATATTTTCTTTCCAAGCTCAACAGCAGCATAACTAACAGACATTGCACTTTCCCCGATTGTTGTTTCTGAGTGGGCACGTTTTGCTAATGTAATGACTTGCTTAAACAATTCATTAAAAATTGTGCCTGTTGCTTTAACTTGTTGCGCTTCTAAAAAGCTATCTTTTATTTGACCTAAAATCTGCGTTTCTCCGACTACCATTGAATCTAAACCGCACGTTACGCGGAATAAATGATCTATTGCGCCATCTTGTTCAAAAATAGTTAAATATGGCGCGACTTCTTCTATTTCAAGCTGAAACCAATCAGCTAAAAACTTCTTAATATAATACCGTCCCGTGTGTAATTGATCGACAACAGCATAAATCTCAGTGCGATTACAAGTTGACACAATGACATTCTCTAACACGCTCTTTTGATTTTGTAATGTAGTCATCGCTCGCTCTAGTTCTGCTGCCTGAAATGTGAGTTTCTCACGAAATTCTACAGGGGCTGTTCGATAATTTACACTAACAACAAGAATATGCACGCAGCATGTCCCCCTTCACCCGTTTTATCACTTTATCTACTATCATAATACAACTTTCCTCTTATGAATCTGACAATCGTGTGAACAACCGATTATTTTTTAATTATTCTCCGTATGTAATAAAGGAGATTCAGTAACACTAATAAAAAAATTTCTACTTTATAATGATTATAAATTAATAACTCTATTTGTACGTTACCAAAAAAAGCCCTCATAATCAAGTGATGGAAACTATTCCATATAAATTATAACATCATCTTCCCTATCTTCTTTCATCATGAAGGAAAATATGTATGATTGTTCCAAAATGTAACAAAGACTTTCTCAATACAATGTATTTGACATTGCATTTCTTTTTCGTTATATTAGTTTTACAAAATTAAATTGTGCACAACTTAATTAGAAGGGAGTTATTTATGACAGAAGACTCTTTGCATCTAGATAACCAACTTTGTTTTTCTATTTACGCCTGCTCTAGAGAGGTTACTCGTTTTTATCGACCTTATTTAGAAGAAATGGGTATTACGTATCCCCAGTACATTACTTTACTCGTACTATGGGAGCAAGATGGACTAACAGTAAAAGAAATTGGAGAACGTCTATTTTTAGATTCTGGTACGTTAACACCTATGTTAAAACGTATGGAATCATTAAAACTTGTAAAACGTGTTCGTTCCAAAAAAGACGAGCGAAAAGTTTGTATTGAATTAACAGAACAGGGCAAAGATTTAAAGGAAAAGGCTTGTTCATTACCGACAACGATGGCTACAAACTTAGGAATTACAGAGCAAGAATATCGCTCTTTATTAATTCAACTAAATAAACTGATTGACACAATGAAAACAATTAATGATGGAAAAGGGGAATAAATATGGATAAATTATATACTGCTTCAGTAACAGCAACAGGTGGAAGAAATGGGAAAGTAGTTTCAGATGATGGCATATTAAATCTTGATGTAAAAATGCCGAAAGCACTAGGTGGTGCAGGCGGAGAAGCAACAAATCCAGAACAACTATTTGCAGCTGGTTATGCAGCTTGTTTCGATAGTGCATTACAACTTGTCATTCGTACAAAACGTGTGAAAGTAGAAAGTACAGAAGTAACTGCTCACGTTTCTATCGGAAAAGATACAGATGGTGGTTTCGGCCTATCTGCTGTACTTGATGTACATGTGGCTGGCGTTTCACATAGCGAAGCACAAGAACTTGTAGAAGCGGCTCACGGTGTATGTCCTTACTCGAAAGCAACACGAGGAAATATTGAAGTTACATTAAACGTACGCTAAAAAATTTAGCAAAACAAAAACGCGCGACATTCGTCACGCGTTTTTTGTTTTTGTAAATTTATGAATTGCTTTCCACGCTTCTTCTTTTCCAAGTCCTGTTTCAGAAGAGAATAGAACAATTTCATCGCCAATTTCAACAGCAAGCGTTTCTTTTACAACTTTTAAATGCTTTTGCCATTTCCCTTTCGGAATTTTATCGGCTTTCGTCGCAATAATAATTGTTGGGATTTCATAATGCTTTAAGAAATCATACATCATCACGTCATCACTTGTTGGTTGGTGACGTAAATCAACTACTAATACAGCTGCGTCTAATTGTTCACGCGTTGTAAAGTACGTTTCAATCATTTTCCCCCATGCAGCGCGCTCCGATTTAGATACTTTCGCATATCCATAACCTGGAACGTCAACAAAGTGCATCATCTCATTGATTAAGAAAAAGTTCAGCGTTTGCGTTTTTCCTGGTTTAGAAGAAATACGTACTAACTTTTTACGATTTAAAATTTTATTAATAAAGGAAGACTTCCCCACATTTGAACGACCTGCTAATGCAATTTCTGGTAAATCACTGTCTGGATATTGTTCTGGTTTAACAGCACTAATTACAATATCTGCTTTTGTTACTTTCATTGTTTCACTCCTACTAATGCGTGCTCCAATACTTCATCTAAATGAGATGCAAGCACAAACGTAAGGTTTTCTTTTACGCTCTCTGGAATATCATCTAAATCTTTCTCGTTTTCTGCTGGCAAAATAATTTTTGTTAAGCCTGCGCGGTGAGCACTTAATGTTTTTTCTTTTAAACCACCAATTGGTAATACACGACCACGAAGTGTAATTTCACCTGTCATACCGACTTCTTTACTTACAGGAATACCTGTTAGCGCAGAAATAAGTGCCGTTGCCATCGTAATACCTGCTGACGGTCCGTCTTTTGGAACTGCTCCTTCTGGAACGTGAATATGAATATCATTTTTCTCATGGAAATTCGGATCGATCTGAAGCTCTTCTGCACGAGAACGTATATAACTAAACGCAGCTTGTGCTGATTCTTTCATAACATCCCCAAGTTTCCCTGTTAAAATTAGTTTCCCTTTTCCTGGCGCCACAGAAACTTCAATGGCAAGTGTATCGCCGCCTGCTGCTGTGTAAGCTAGACCTGTTGCCATACCAACTTGGTCTGTTTTTTCAGCTTGCCCATAACGGAATATGTGTTTACCAAGTAAATCAACAATCTTTTTCTCTGTCACAACGATACGTTTACGTTCTGCTGTAACGATAATCTTCGCTACTTTACGGCAAACTTTTGCAATTTGGCGCTCTAGCGTACGAACACCAGCCTCACGTGTATAATAACGAATAATCTCAAGCAGCGCTTCATCACGCACTTGTAAATTACCTTTTCGTAAGCCATGTTCTTTTAATTGTTTCGGCAATAAATGCTCACGAGCAATGTGTACTTTTTCAAGTTCTGTATAGCCAGCAATCGAAATGATTTCCATACGGTCAAGTAATGGACCTGGAATACTTGAAAGTGTATTAGCAGTTGCTACAAACATAACTTTTGATAGATCATATGGTTCTTCAATGTAATGATCACTGAAGTTATGGTTTTGTTCTGGATCTAATACTTCAAGTAATGCCGCTGATGGATCTCCACGGAAATCGTTAGACATTTTATCAATCTCATCTAATAAGAAGACTGGATTAACTGTTTTCGCCTTTTTCATACCTTGAATAATGCGTCCTGGCATTGCTCCAACATATGTACGGCGGTGACCACGAATTTCAGATTCATCACGCACACCACCAAGAGATACACGGACGAAGTTACGATTCAATGATGTTGCAATTGAACGCGCTAACGAAGTTTTGCCGACCCCAGGAGGGCCTACTAAACAAAGGATAGGTCCTTTTAATGAATTCGTTAACTTCTGTACAGCTAAATATTCAAGTACACGCTCTTTCACTTTTTCAAGACCGTAATGATCGTTATTTAAAATCTCTTCCGAATGAGCAAGATCAATTATATCTTCTGTTGCCTCTGTCCACGGAAGCGCTAATAACCAATCAATATAATTGCGAATAACACCACTCTCCGCAGAACTTGCTGGTAACTTTTCATAACGATCTAATTCTTTCAGCGCAGCCTTCATTGTTTCTTCCGGCATTCCTGACTGTTCAATTTTCTCACGAAGTTCTTCTACTTCTCCGCCCTTGCCTTCTTTGTCGCCAAGTTCAGTTTGAATCGCCTTCATTTGCTCACGTAAGAAATATTCTTTTTGCGTGCGCTCCATGGAACGTTTCACTTTTTGCCCAATTTTCTTTTCTAGGCTAAGTAACTCTTGTTCATCTTGAATAATTGAAATAAGTGTTTGTAATCGTTCTTTTACAGATACAATCTCTAGAATCTCTTGTTTCTGCTTCGTTTTAATCGGCAAGTGAGAAGCAATTAGATCAGCTAATCTCCCTGGTTCTTCCACATCAGCTACCGTTGCAAATGTTTCATTTGAAACTTTTTTCGAAACTTTAATATATTGTTCGAAATGCTCCAGTAACGTACGCATAAGAGCTTTCTCTTCTAAATCATCTTCTACTTCTTCAGTTACCGTTTTAATCGACACTTGTACTACATTTTCTTCTTCGATAAACTCTATTACTTCTGCTCTATGTAAACCTTCCACAAGGACACGAAGCGTACCGTTCGGCAATTTTAACATTTGCTTCACTTTCGCCACCGTACCTACACTATATATGTCATCTTCTTTCGGATCATCGATATTCATTTCTTTTTGCATTGCTAAAAAGATGATATTTTCATCCATTGCCGCCTGCTCTAGTGCTTGTATCGATTTATCACGTCCTACATCAAGATGCAAAACCATCGTTGGATATACGAGAACGCCTCTTAATGGTAGGAGGGGCACGATTCTTTCGTTCGTATTCATACTAGACATAGCACCTCCATAATAAATTAAACTCCTGTTCAACTATTTTATATTACAATACACCTAGATGCAATTGCTGAGATTCCGCGCAATTGTAAATAGCTTGTTTTTCTACCTCACGAAAAGAAAAAAGACTCCGATTAAGCATACAAACTTAAACGAAGTCTGGCAAATTTTATTATTGTTTATTTTTACATAGATTGTGCATCAGTTTCGTCTACCTTAGTATGTACATCTAGCTCTCTATGCATATTTTCTTGCATAAACGTTAACTCAAATACTTCTTTTAACTTACGGACAGGAATAATTTCAATTCCCTTGATCGTATACAAAAATGGTTGCATATTTTCAGCAGGAATAATGACTTTCTTAGCTCCCGCTTTTTTCGCAGCTTTTATTTTTGCGTATACGCCACCAATAGGCTTTACTTCTCCGTGTATACTTATTTCCCCTGTCATCGCTACTTCATTATTTACATATGTGCGGTGTACCGCAGAATATACACCTGTTGCCATAGCGATTCCTGCAGAAGGGCCATCAATCGGGATACCACCTGGAAAATTAATATGTATATCATATCCTTCTGGCAACACATCTAAAGAACGAAGTACTGTTAATACATTATCAACAGAGCCTTTCGCCATACTTTTACGACGAATCGATTTCGTTTGACTACCAATACTTTCTTCTTCCACAATTCCGGTAACATTTACCGATCCTTTATCTTTCGCCTTGATTGCTGTTACTTCAATTTCTAATAACGCACCTGTATTTGGTCCGTATACAGCAAGACCATTTACAAGACCAATCCTTGGAATCGGATAAATGCGCTTTTCATATTTCGGTGTAAGCTGACTTGAGTGAACAACCCACTCTATATCTTCATCCTTAATGAAAGAACGTTCTTCATTTATCGCCATACCAGCAGAGATTTGCACGAGATTAATCGCTTCTCGTCCATTCCTTGCATACATCCCGATCATTTCAATACCATTTTCACCTATTTGCATTTCCACTTTTTCCGCGGCATTTTTCGCTACTTTTTGAATTTCTTCCGTATCTAATTCACGGAAAAATACTTCTAAGCAACGTGACCGAATAGCAGGAGGAATTTCCTCTGGCGAACGTGTCGTTGCTCCAACTAAGCGAAAATCTGCCGGTAAGCCTTTTTGGAAAATATCATGTATATATGTTGGGATCATCGTATTTTCTTCACTATAGTACGCACTTTCTAAAAATACTTTTCGATCTTCTAACACCTTTAACATTTTGTTCATTTGAATCGGATGGAGCTCGCCAATCTCATCAATAAACAAAATACCACCATGTGCATCTGTTACAGCACCTTTTTTCGGTTGCGGAATACCTGCTTGCCCCATCGCCCCAGCACCTTGATAAATCGGATCATGCACCGAACCTATTAAAGGGTCTGCGATACCACGTTCATCAAACCGAGCTGTTGTCGCATCAAGTTCAATAAATGTTGCATTCGTACGAAATGGAGATTTAGGATTTCGTTTCGCTTCTTCTAATACAAGACGTGCTGCCGCTGTTTTCCCAACACCTGGCGGGCCATATATGATTACATGTTGCGGATTCGGACCACAAAGAGCCGCTTTTAACGACTTAATTCCGTCCTCTTGCCCTACAATATCTAAAAAGGTTGTAGGACGCACCTTTTCTGCTAGCGGCTCTGTTAAAGAAATCTCACGCATTTTACGAAGCTGTTCTAATTCTTTTTTCGATTCTCGATCAATTGAAACTTTTTGTGTTCGTTGATTTCGAAGTAAATGCCAGAAATACAATCCGACAATTACACCAAAAACAAGTTGAACAACTAAAAATATATTTGTCCAGCTCATTATTTATTTCCTCCCGCAATATTTTATCTCTTAGTATTTCCGCGGAGGAACGTAGCTAAACATAAAGAAAAACAGCAATTATAAAAATTGCTGTTTCCCTTTCGCATTATGCAGATGTTTTTGTATCAAGTACAGTACCGTCTTGTAACACCAATTTTGGCGGCTCATTATCAGCTACTGTTTCTTTTGTAAGAATACACTTCTCGATATCTTTACGAGATGGAAGTTCGAACATTACATCAAGCATTAAGCCTTCAATAATAGAACGAAGTCCACGAGCACCCGTTTTACGTTCAATTGCTTTTTTCGCAATTTCGATTAGTGCACCTTCTTCAAACTCTAACTCAACATCGTCAAGCTCCAATAATTTTTGGAATTGCTTAACAAGTGCATTTTTCGGTTTCGTTAAAATATCAACAAGAGCATCTTCATCAAGTGGCTCTAGGTTCGCAATAACTGGAAGACGACCGATAAACTCTGGAATTAAACCAAATCTTAAAAGATCCTCTGGTAATACGTGAGATAAAACATGCTTCTCATTCACATCAGCATTTTTCTTCTCAGAACCAAATCCAATTACTTTTTCACCAAGGCGACGTTTAATAATCGGCTCAATGCCATCAAACGCTCCACCACAAATGAATAAGATGTTCGTTGTATCAATTTGAATAAACTCTTGGTGCGGATGCTTACGACCACCTTGAGGTGGAACGCTTGCTACAGTACCTTCTAAAATTTTCAGAAGTGCCTGCTGCACACCTTCACCAGATACATCACGTGTAATTGATGGATTTTCGGACTTACGTGCCACTTTATCAATCTCATCAATATAAATAATTCCTTTTTCCGCTTTCTCTACATCATAATCAGCTGCTTGAATTAATTTTAGTAAGATATTTTCTACATCTTCCCCAACATATCCAGCTTCTGTTAAAGATGTTGCGTCCGCGATTGCAAATGGAACATTTAAAATACGCGCTAAAGTTTGTGCCAGTAATGTTTTACCACTACCTGTTGGCCCGATAAGTGCGATATTACTCTTCGCTAATTCTACATCATCAATTTTGCTGTTAGAATTAATGCGTTTGTAATGGTTATATACCGCTACCGCTAGTGCTTTTTTCGCGCTATCTTGCCCGATGACATACTCATCTAAGATTTCACGAATTTCTACCGGTTTCGGTACATCTTTGAATTCTACTTCTTCGTCCTTCGCAAGCTCCTCTTGTACAATTTCAGTACAAAGTTCGATACACTCGTCACAAATGTAAACACCTGGACCTGCCACTAACTTTCGAACTTGCGTTTGTGTTTTACCACAGAAAGAACATTTTAATTGCCCTTTTTCATCATTAAATTTAAACATATTTTCACACCCCTTACAAAGTGCTAACCTCTTGCCTTCGTATGTACACGATAAATGTATCGTATGTAAATACATATTATGTCACTACGTGGCGAGAAATACAAATAATATGACTAGTTATGTACAAATAAAAAATTTTTAAAACTTTTGAAATATGTATATTCGACTTGTAAAGGAACTTTTCCTTCTCCATCGAAAAGTTTTATAAATATATTTCTATATTTATAAAACAAGGCACGATTTTAATCGTGCCTTGTTATTTTATTATGCAGCGTTTTCTACTAAGAAGTCTACAGCTTTACGCACTTTAAGATCTTCAGCTAAAGCGTCTACGCTTCCAAGAGCTTGCTTGATAGCGTCTACTGGCATACCGTACATTTCAGCCATTTTTTCAACTTCTGCAGTTACTTCTTCTTCAGTAACTTCGATGTTTTCAGCTTCAATGATAGCTTCAAGAACAAGATTGATTCTTACACGTTTTTGTGCATCTTCTTTCATTTGCTCTTTTAATTTGTCAGCATCAGTACCTGTGAATTGGTAGTAAAGCTCAAGGTTCATACCTTGTTGGCTTAAACGTTGCTCGAATTCACGAACCATACGATCTAACTCAGTGTTGATCATAGCTTCTGGAATTTCGATTTCAGCGTTAGCAGCAGCTAATTCTACTACTTCGTCACGTACTTTGTGCTCAGCTTCGTGCTTTTTGCCTTCTTCTAAGTTTGTGCGAAGTTTTGCTTTTAATTCATCAAGAGTTGCAACCGCTTCGTCTGCTTCTTTAGCGAACTCGTCGTTTAACTCAGGAAGTTCTTTTGTTTTGATTTCGTGAATTGTTACTTTGAATGTTGCTGGTTTGCCAGCTAATTCAGCAGCATGGTACTCTTCTGGGAATGATACTTCAACGTCTTTAGACTCACCAGATTTAAGACCGATTACTTGCTCTTCGAAACCTGGGATGAATGTACCAGAACCGATTGCTAGAGAGTAGTTTTCGCCTTTTCCGCCTTCAAATGCTTCGCCATCAACGAAACCTTCGAAGTCGATTACAGCTGTATCACCGTTTTCAACAGTTCCTTCTTCTTTAACAACTAGTTCAGCTTGACGTTCTTGTAAAGATTTTAATTCGTTCTCTACATCTTCGTCAGTTACAGTTGTTTCAACTTTTTCTACTGCTAAACCTTTGTACTCACCTAATTTAACTTCAGGTTTCACTGTAACTTTTGCAGTGAAGATAAGGTTAGCATTTTTTTCGAACTTCTCGATGTCGATTTCAGGATGATCAACTGGGAAGATACCAGCTTCTTCAATCGCTTCACCGTATGCTTTTGGTAAAATGATATCTAAAGCATCTTGGTATAAAGATTCAATACCAAAGCGTTGTTCGAATAATGGACGAGGCATTTTTCCTTTACGGAAACCTGGTACGTTAATTGTTTTTACTACTTTTTTGAACGCAGCGTCGATAGAGTTGTTTACTTCTTTAGCATCAACTTCGATTGTTAAAACGCCAACGTTACCTTCTAATTTTTCCCATTTTGTAGACATTTATTCTTTCCCTCCAACTATAATAATGTATGCACATACCTCTATAGATTAAAATCTTCATTATCTCTTTTTTGAAATAACAAATACACAAATAATCCTCTAGCAAAAGCTTTCAGATATAATGTTCCAATCTACTAATTGCCCAGAAGACAACTACGGTATATTTTGTTCGAGAATAATATGAAACATATTAAGTAAGAGAATTACACTTCTCTTCTCTTACAAACAGGCAGTTTTCTGCCTTTTGCAACCCTTACATTATAACATAGAATATGCTCGTTTCAAGAACTGAACGATTCTTTTTCATAATTATACGGGCAAATATCCTTCTCTTTCAACACGTAATAACCATTGATAGGCAATATGAAACTCTTCCAATTCGATATTGTATGCTGCCATAAGCTCTTCTTCATCAATAGCCAATCCGAAACGCTTTCTTCCAATTCTCTCTAAAATAGCTGACCAAATCTCTTCTTTATCCATTAATAGAGCAAATGGGAAAACGCTAATTTGCAATTCTTTCCAATATGTAACCATTGCTTCAAATATATCGGGATAATTTTGCTCTAATCGACTTGATAATTTATGTATAATGTTATTGGATTGCTCCTCATTATGACCTGTAAATGCTGGAATTACCTTAATCGTATTCCCAAACTTTTCTACCTCTATTTCCTCTTCTACCTGACTTTCTATCATTTTATACAAAATAGAAGTTTTCAAATAGGGGTGTTGCTCTTCTTCTATTAAAAATTTCTTTAAAACAGGTAATGCAAGATCTAAGTCTTTTAACGAAAGTCGCTGAATCGCTCTTAGCTTCTGTCCAAAGTTTTCTCCAAAAATTTCATTAGTAAACTCATCCAACTCAAAATTTGAATCGACTAGCGATGCATCTCCCTCATTGAGCATACCTTCTGCAAATAAAGCAAGTTGCGCTAATTTTTCCTTTTGATCAGGCATTATATCTTTCGTTTGTAAAACCTTTTCAACAGTTTCAATAACACCTTCATAATCATTTGTTTGAACTAAAATAGTCACGTACGTTTCAAGAATATCACCAAATAAGACAACTCCTGTTTTAAGCAACTGTTCACATTTGTCTTTCGCTTCTTCCATACGTTTTAATTCGAGTAAACAAATAACTGAAGCTAATTCCGTTTGTTCCGTTTCCGCATTATACTGACGTAATATTTCAAAGCAGCGCAATGCATCTTCGAACTTCCGCTCTTTCAGCGCTAAAAAACCTTCATCAATATAGCGCTCTGATAGTTGTGGAAACAATACGACCGTATTTTCTTTTTTATCCATACGTCCGCCTCTTTTTCTTGATTTTAATTATGTTCAAAGTAAATATATCAAATGCGTAATGAGAACACAACATCCCAAAACTATTTGTTTGAAATATAAAAATATTTAATTTTTACATTCCAATACGAATAAATCTCTACTAAAAATTAAAATTGTACAAATAAAAATCCCCAGCAACAAGCGCAGAGGATTCATCATTAATGGAAAGCTTTTATAATTGTGGGGTATATTACAAGGGTAATAATTTGGAGAACAATAATTGCCATAACAATCATGCTAAAATAGAAGATTGGTTTACTTCGCTTCATTAAAAACATAATAATAAGCATCGTACAAGCAAACAAACTTAAGAAGAACAAACTTGTTGTCGAACTAAGTATACCACTTGGGACAAAGAACAATAACACTACACTACAAGTACCTATAATTCCAAATAACCATTCCATTCATTCACTCATTCCCTTTCCCTCTCATGGCTGTTTTCTCTAAGCAATCAAATGTTTCACAACATCAACTACATACGTTAATTTCTCATATGCTACAAATCCAAAAGCAACCGTTAAGCCCGTTACAACTAATCCTTTCATCATTTCTGCCTCCTCGTTTTATCGTTGTTATCTTCATTATAAAAGATTAGCAATTTGTTACCATCGAACTACCTTACAGTTACCTTACAGAATTGTAAGATTTCAAAAGAGGATAGAAAAACACCTCACATAGCTTGAGGTGCTTTCACGGAATTTCTCTATAATCACTTGCAAAATTAACTTTTTTCTCTTGGTTATTTTTCGGAGAATCCAACCTTAAACTAATAGATTTACTAAATAATTTAGGATCAAAATAATTATTCATTACTTTTCTTAACTTACCTTCAGATATTTTCGTATTACAAGAAAACAAAGGATGAAAATCATGTTAATATATTTTTATACAATTAAGAATTTAATTTACAAGGGGGATTATATATGTTTAAAAAAATGGCCGCAGATGTATTAGGACTAAGCGATGTAGGTTCTGTTATTACACCTAAAGACTATGATAAGGTCGATGCCGATGATTATGTAATGCATGAAGATGGAGAGAAAATTTACTTTCTAATTAAATCGAAATCAGATGAATATTGCTTCACAAACAAAGGGTTAATTCACTTAGACGGTACAAGCGCAACAAGTAAAAAACGTACACTACGCCGCTTTCGTTATAGTAAATATCAAATTAAAAACGTAGCACTCGAAACTGCAGGAACGATTGATTTAGATGTAGAAATTAAGTTTCAAATGGGCGATGAACATTACTCAATTGATGTTCATAAAAAACATATTGAAGAATTAAAAGATTTATATAAGGCTTTACTTAAAATCGAAGAAATTTCATACGACAACGATATTACATTACAATATGCACATAAAAGTTTAGATATGGCATCTAATGCCTTTAGCCGCATTTCAAACGCACAAGTAAATTTAGCAGAGCAATTTAAAGAAATGAACGAGATTGCCTTTAACTGGCTTGTTGATACGAAGAAACAATATAATGTGAAAGATTATGGTTTTGTATTTGAGAAGTTTATTAACAACTAATTTAAAATACACAAAAAACCTTGTTATCAAGAGATAACAAGGTTTTCTTAGCGTCCCAGGAGAGATTCGAGCTCCCGCTCCGCCCATTTCCGTACTATTTTATATATTTTGATCGCAGTCTTAATATATCTTCTCCTTCGCGAATGCCTGCCGATCCCTTCCTCACATTTTTTACGACAGTCCAATTCGGGTTAGTTTCATCACCGATGTTCTGTACTGTAAAATTGCCATCACCATATTTTCGGTGGCCTTCTGCCAATTTCTCCGTTAAATCATTCTCATTTGATCTCGCCATCTTTGCGCCATCTCCCTTTTTTATACGACCTTCTTAAACCATCTAACCAATCACAGGTCCAGTCAATTGGAGATTCTCATTTTCCGCTTCTATTAATTGTAACACACTGCCGGGGATAAGTTCCGATAACTGCTGCTCAACCGTACTAGAATGGTAAAGAATTTTATAATATTGCAAGTAAACAATTAAGAGAATCTGAATATGGATTTGAGTTCCATCATAAACCTATTAATTCTTTAAATTAAATAAGATGAATAGGGCGCATAAATGGCGCTCTTTTTATTTAAGAAAAAAAGTACATATGCAACTGCTTAATATCAAAGGAAAGGTCGCAAATATTAAGCATGAACTACGCTTATAACCCAAACATCAAATTTTAGACAAACAAAAAACCTTGTTATCTTTTGATAACAAGGTTTTTTTAGCGTCCCAGGAGAGATTCGAACTCCCGACCGTACGCTTAGAAGGCGTATGCTCTATCCGGCTGAGCTACTGGGACATGGAGCGGGTGAAGAGAATCGAACTCTCGACCAGAGCTTGGAAGGCTCTTGTTTTACCACTAAACTACACCCGCATATGTTATTTTCTTTTCTTCGTTAGCGCCGTTGCCCTATCGACAATATTTATTATATGTATAACCACACATAAAGTCAACACCTTTTTTAAAAGAGGATAAATTTTCTTATCCTCTTTTAAAAACTGCCTGTTCAACTAGTTGTCCGTCTAACGTTTCAAAACGAACTTCCATTTGATTTTCATCCATTTCTAATAAAGCAAATGTCTTTTCTACACGCTGACGTGGTAATAAAATACTGCCTGGATTAATAAATAAAACGCCCTCGATTAATTCCGCACCTAATACGTGAGAATGTCCGAAGCATGCAACTTGCGCTCCCACTTCTTCAGCATGGTACGCTAGCGTTTGTAATGTCATTTTTACATTATGCCGATGCCCATGTACAACTAAGAAGCGAATTCCATCTACATCAGTTACAATTTCATCTTGAAAGTTAGCATAATCACAATTTCCTTTTACAACATGGAAACCTTGCAGCTCTTCATGAGCAGGCGTTAGCTCTGAATCACCGCAATGAATCATGATATCTACTTTCCCTTCATACTTCTCTTTTAACTGCTGTAATTCCTTCACAGAGCTATGACTATCGCTTACGATTAAAGCTTTCATCAATCTCTCTCCCTTATTCTCCTAAAAACCATTCAGGGATTTTTTCTTCTAGCTTACGAAGAGCACGTCCGCGGTGACTAATAGCATTTTTTTCATCTGAACTTAATTCCGCCATTGCTTTTTTGTATTCTTCCACATAAAAGATCGGATCGTATCCAAAGCCATTTTCTCCGCGGCGTTGTTCTAAAATAAATCCTTCACATGTCCCGTTTACAATGACAGGCTTTTTATCACCTTCAGGGAAAGCTACTGCTAATGCACAGTAGAAGCGAGCTTTACGCTTATCAAACGGTATTTCATTTAATTCTTGTAAAACTTTATCAATATTCGCTTGATCATCTTTTGGCTCTCCAGCAAAACGAGCTGAATACACGCCTGGTTTCCCGTTTAACGCATCTACAATAAGACCTGAATCATCCGCAATTACAATTGCATTCAACTGTCTACTCAAACTATCCGCTTTTAAGATCGCATTTTCTTCAAATGTTTCACCAGTTTCTTCGACTTCTTCAATATGAGGAAAATCGTGTAATGATTTCACTTCTAAATCAAATCGCTCAAATAACTCAGCAAATTCACGTACTTTCCCCATATTTTTTGTCGCTACAACAACTTGTTTCATACTTTCCACCTCTACTCTATATGAGATACGATGTCACCTAACGCTTCTTTTTGCATATCAATCAGTTGGAAAATGCCTTGTTCTGCTGCATCAAGTAATTCATTTAACTGCGCTCTACTAAACGTCGCTTCTTCTCCAGTTCCTTGCACTTCAACAAACTGACCTTTTCCAGTCATAATTACATTCATATCAACGTCTGCTTTAGAATCTTCTGCATAGTTTAAATCTAAAACAACACCTTGCTCTTCAACAATCCCTACTGACGTTGCTGCTAAATAATCTTTTACTGGAATTTTAGATACTTTTTCTGCTTGTAATAACTTCTCAAACGCTAATACCATCGCTACGTATGCACCTGTAATAGAAGCTGTTCTCGTTCCACCATCTGCTTGGATGACATCACAGTCAATCCAAACTGTTCTCTCGCCAAGCGCTTCTAAATCAACTACCGCACGTAATGCTCGTCCAATTAAGCGCTGGATTTCCATTGTACGCCCTGTTACTTTCCCTTTGCTTGACTCCCTAATCGTACGTTGTTCTGTTGCACGCGGAATCATCGCGTATTCAGCTGTTACCCATCCTTTTCCTTCTCCACGCATAAACGGTGGTACACGCTCTTCAATTGTTGCTGAGCAAATCACCTTTGTATCCCCAACTTCAATTAATACAGATCCCTCTGGATGTTTTAAATAATTCGTATGAATATGTATATGGCGTAATTCTGTTTTCTCTCTACCATCTACTCGCATAAAAATAACCTCCTCTTAATTACTACTCGTTAGTATAGCCAAATTTAAATGTATGATATGTATACAATAAAAGAAGGAGAACCCAAAAAGCAATTCTCCTTTCTTACTTAAGTATATCAAATTATTCAAGATTAAAAACTACCTGTATTCACGTTTTCTGGACGATCTACAGGTTTTATTAACTTTCCGCCCTTTTCATCTATAAGATTTGCTTTTCCATTCACTTCAATAGAAATATTTTTCACACCTTTCTTTTCAGTTAAAGATAAAACTAACGACTTCAATACGTAATTTGAGATCATATTTTTATCTGGGTTTACAAATATATTTTCATTAAAGTTTAATGTAAGATTTCCGTCTTGTAATTTCGGATTCGTAATAAGCTTAACGCCTGGATTAAAATCATTCAGGAGCGATTGATGGATCGGACCTTTTACAAGTTCATCTATAATTGCTGCATAGTCATTTTCTTTACCTTCCGCAACGCGGCGTGTGACTGGTACGTAGTATTGCTGTTTATTATTATTTTGCGCCATAAAATACAGTGTGACTGGTTTTGTATTTGTTACATCTGCTACTTGTTCATCATCGAAATTAATACCATTTGCACGGCTCACTCCTTCACCAAGCGGTGTACCACCAACCGGCATCTTTGCCAATTTCTCACCATTTATTTGGAACTGCACTTGTTTTATCTCTGTAAATTGCGTCAACGTCCAAGCTATAGATTCAACGATTTGACGCTCTTCTTCTTTCGCATAGTTTTTCATTTCTTTAGAGAAATCAATAACTGCCGTTCCGTCCTTTTTCAAATCTAAAGTCATCGTTGTATTCGCCGGAATGACTGCACGAAACCCATTCGGTAATAAATTCGTTACCGGTCCATCTTTCACAAGGTATTCTAACGTTTGCTTCACAGTCTCATTTGCTTTCGGAGTAGGTATAGCTAACGTTTGTGGTACAACATAACCATTTTTATCAACAAGGTATAGTTCTCTGTTTACCATTTGCCCTTGCTTATCTTTTTTAGCTACTTCTTTCTTCCCACCCTCTGTATACGTAACTTGTTTTGGCGGATCAATTTGTTCAGTTGCTTTCTCTTGATTTATAAAGCCACACCCTGTTAGTAAAACAGCGCTCACAGTAGCACCAACAACCCATTTAAAAGTGGATTTAGGCATGCCATTCCCCCCTAAAATCTAAGTTTGTACTATTATGTATACGAGCTGTTTCACGTTTTAGAACAAGCTGCGCCTCTTATAAATTGAAACTTTAATCAGTAGGGGTCTTACTCCCCAGCAAATAGCAAGATAAAACAAAAACTCCTGATTTCTCAGGAGCTCACTTATATAAATTCTACTATTATTCTTTTTCTAAATGAATATGCTTCACATTTTCAATCGGTTGACCGAACCATTTTGATGCAATTTCTTTAAACAAGCCTATTTTTCCTGTTGTTAAGAAGAGATGATCGCTTTGTTCTTCTCCTTCATTCAACATTTTACTATGATATAAGATTGTACTTACTTCACGTGCTGTTTCATCACCAGAACTAATTAGTTGCACTTTATCTCCCATTACTTTTTTAATAACAGGTCCTAAAATCGGATAATGTGTACACCCTAATATAAGTGTATCAATATCGGTACTTTTCAGTGGTTGCAACGTTTCTCTTACAACTTCATACGCCATTTCACTTTCGAAATTCCCACTCTCTACAAGTTCAACGAAAGGTGGACAAGCTAAACTTTCTACCATAACACGGTTATTAATAGACTTTAACGCCTCTTCGTATGCACCACTTTTCACCGTTCCAATCGTTCCAATAATCCCAACGTGATACGTGTTTGTCACTTTTAAAGCTGTACGTGATCCTGGGTGAATAACTCCTACTACTGGAATTGGTAATTGTTTTTGCATCTCTTCTAATACAACTGCAGTTGCTGTATTACACGCAATAACTAACATTTTAATATTTAAATCTAGTAAATGCTCTGTCATTTCCCACGTAAATTGACGTACTTCTTCTCGAGAACGTGGACCATAAGGACAACGTGCTGTATCTCCTAAATATATGATACGCTCTTTCGGCAACTGACGAATTAATTCCTTCGCTACTGTTAAACCGCCAACTCCTGAATCGATAACACCGATTGCTCTATTCAACTTCATCACCCGTTTTCTCATTCATCATCTTTTATGTTTATCATTATATTTTACACACTTTAAGTTCGCTCACTTCAAATGCTTCTGTATGAAAATTTTCATTTTCCCATGTATAGACTAGGACCTTTTTTATTTTGCTCCTTTTTTTCGTAATTTGCAAGATAGAAAAATAACCGACCTTCTATAAGAAAGTCGGTTTCTTCTATATAAAGTGCATATTCATTGCTCCATCTTTTTTTGAAAAGAAGACATTCCCATTAATAAGAAGAAATGAGCAGCAATTAAAATGACGATCAAAATAAAATTCAATCGATAACTATTTGTAGATTCCATAATTTTGCTCGCTACAGCTGGTCCAAATGCCATACCGAAAAAGTTAATTAAATTATATAAACCAAGACCGACTCCAACTTTAGCTGGATTTAATGTTTTCGGGATAAATGTGTTTAATGATACTTGAATTGCCGAATAACTCATAAATGTTAAAATAACCGCAAATAAAATAAAGAGTAAGTTCCCGTCCGGAATAATCCCTAAAATTAAAAAGCCAATGATCATAACTACAGAAGCTACATACATCATCTTCACATTCCCAAACGAAGGAATAATCTTTCCGGTAATAAAACTAGATACAATACCAAAGAGAGATGCAATAAACAATACAATTCCAATAACGAATGGAGACAATCCATGTCCTCTTCCTAACAGTAATGGTAATAATAATAAACTAGCACATAACGCCACATTAATGATAAATCCGACCGCTATTAAACGAAGTAATGGTTTATTTGTAAATAACTCAATATCAATAAACGGCGACTCCGTTCTCTTCATATGAGCCTTAAATAAAAATAGAAAAACAACAGATAACACAAAAAGCCAACTATTAATATTCACTCCTAATAAAATGGTCGTAATCAATACAAATAATAAAACTGCTCCAATGAAATCAAAGCGAAACACTTCATCTGTATGTCGCGCCTCTTCTGGCATAAATTTTACGAGTAAGAAAATACCAATCATTGAAATAACCATAAATAAAAATAAATACGGCCACCCTAACGTATTTGTAATTGCCCCACCTACTAAAGGTCCAATACCAACCGCTAATGCAATAGAAGAACTAATCATTGCTAACGCACCTGGTTTTTTAGCTGGAGCAACTAATTTCGCCACCGCAATCATACTAAGCGCAATAAACGCTGCTCCGCCGCTCGCCTGCACTAACCTTGCGAAAATGATAATTTCATAAGATTGATTCACAAATCCAACAATAGAACCAGCTACAAATATGATAATAGAAATAATTAATAGTCTTTTTACACTGTAACGATCAGCCAGCTTTCCATATATTATCGAACCAATACCGACAACTAAGGAATACCCTACTACAACCCAGCTTACTTTCGATTGACTAATTGATAAATCATTGGCAATATCCTCTAGCGCTACATTAAATAACACAGCGTTCATCGGTCCTAACAAAACAATAAAACATAATGTAAAAACAAACCATTTCGAATGGTTTCTTATATCTTTCCCCATGTGTAACACTCTCCTGATTGCAATTTTAAAACTATCAAACTATAGATAAAAAAATGAACTTATTTAAATGTTGTATCACCACTAAACAACTTCATTAAATGTGTAAAAGTTGCTAATTTATCGCGCGATAAATTGAATTCGAAACGAAACACGTATGTTGTTCGATATTCATGGAACTATCATAGTTTCAGCATTACAGTTTGTCAACGAAAAATATACAAAGTAAACTAATTAAGTCTTTTTAGTTTACTTTGTTCAAAAGTTATTATACACTAATTTCGAAGCCGATATAAGGAGGACTGGCATGATTATTCAAATTTACATTTTTTAACTTAATAAAATGAAACGCATACAGAACTTTTATATAGAAGAGACATTATAGGAGGATTATGATGAAGAGAAAAATGTTAGTTGTATTAACAAGCGTAGAAAAATACCCAAATTTAAATAGGGCTACCGGACTTTGGCTTGGTGAAGCTGTACATTTCGTAAAAAAAGTAGAAGAAGCTGGTTACGAAGTTGATTACGTCAGTCCACAAGGCGGTTATACACCAATTGATCCACATAGTTTAGCAATGGCGGAGAGTATCGATTGGGAATGGTATCAAAAGAAAGAGTTTATGAATCGCCTCGGTTCTACAATGAAACCAAGTGAAGTGAATCCAGAAGACTACGCTGTTATTTATTACGCAGGTGGCCACGGGGTTATTTGGGACTTCCCAGAAAATAAAGAACTTCAAAATATTAGCCGCAATATTTATGAAAACGGCGGAATTGTTTCTTCGGTTTGTCATGGAGCTGCTGGTTTATTTCATATTACATTAAGCAATGGGGATCGTTTAATTAGCGGTAAGAAGGTAACAGGCTTTTCAAATGAAGAAGAAAAATTAGCTGAATTAGATCAATTCGTTCCATTTTTAACAGAAGATGAACTCATTAAAAATGGAGGACTTTACGAAAAAGCCGCGCAACCGTGGGAAGCTTATGCTCTAGAAGATAATCGTGTTATCACTGGTCAAAACCCAGCTTCAGGTGGTCTAGTAGCCGAATTAGTATTAAAACAGTTGCAAAAATAATATGTACTAAAAAAGCAGATTCTCCTCTATTAAGGGAGATCTGCTTTTTTACGAAATCATTTGCAAAATAGCAATAACTTCTTTTTCAATTTCAGAATCATCAATTGCTTCTATATACTCTGGTTTAAAAAGTTGATACTTCTTTAATTGATAAAAATCAAGTATCGCTTTCTTTAACGTAATATCGTACTGAATACAAAAAGAATGATCTATAATACGTCTTAACATCACATCATCTTGTACCATAAATAATTGTGCATTCATTTTATTAAAATAACCTTGTTCCATACCCGCTTCAAAAAACATTTGCAAATTATGGTTACGATTTTGTTGGGCAGCGACTAATTGATCCGACAAATGCGGATATGCTTCTTTCAAATCTTGCAAAAAAACATCCGAAATATATGTCACACATTTTAAAGAATGGATAAACGTCTTTTGGAAACGTTCTGTAAATGACATACTTTCATCTTGATTATCCGCATCACCTTCGAGTAGATAGTTCATGAAATCCTCTACTACCGCCTCAATAATTTCATCTTTCGAAGAAAAACGTTTATATAAAGTAGCTTTACTAATATCCATATATTTCGCAATTTCATCTATTTTCAATTGGCTAAAACTTGTCTTTCTAATAATGGGCTTTATTTTATTAATATAAGTATTTGCACATGCGACTTTTCTCATTTAAAAGAGCCTCCCCTTTTGTCCATACAAAATAGTATAGCAAATTCACGAATGATTATAAATGAAGTTATTATACTCACTATGCCTTTTTAGTTTATTACATTTTCATATACTATACATAAAAAACTATAATCAATTATTACCAACTGGACGGTTACAAAGCAATTTCGAGGCGGGAATTTTAGAATACAGTGAAACTTTAATCAGTGGGGGGGCGTTCATCCCCACTGATTATTAGCTCTCACCAATCGGGGGTCCTACTGCCCGGCAAATAGAGGGATAAAAATACCCACTACCTTTGTTAGTAGCGGGTACTTTTTCTATAATTTATTTACAGCCCTTTTTATAGCCTTACCTATTTCCACGCTAGACTGTGGATTTTGTCCTGTAATTAAATGACCATCTACTACTACATGCGGCGTAAAATTGGGGGCTACATAAAACAAAGCTCCTTCTTCTTTCAACTTACTTTCTAGCAAAAACGGAACGCGCTTTTCTAAATGTACAGCTCTTTCTTCATCGTTTGTATAACCTGTTATACGC
This sequence comes from Bacillus sp. LH1, assembly GCF_057924895.1. NCBI lineage: Bacteria > Bacillati > Bacillota > Bacilli > Caryophanales > Bacillaceae > Bacillus > Bacillus sp. LH1. The sequence continues at coordinate 4,378,597 of NZ_CM175007.1, forward strand.
TTACCCGCAACAAAAAACGAGCCATCCTTATTTTTCACACCGACTAAAGAGCTTACTCCGTGACAAACAGCCGCTACAATCCGGTTATTGTTATACATATTCTCAATCAAATTTGCTACATATGGATTACCTGGAAAATCTACAATCGCCCCGTGCCCACCACCAAATAAAACCGCATCATAATCCGAAAAATGAACATTTGAAATCGGCTTCGTATTTTGCAATAAAGAAGCTACATGCTTGAATTCGCGAGGTATACCATTCGGAATAGACACTCTATCTATAGGTACTCTCCCGCCTTTTATTGACACAATATCAACATCAAACTTAGCCTTTTTTAATACATGATAAGGAGCTGCGAGCTCTTCAAGCCACAAACCAGTCGGGTGTCCATTCATATCATGAGCACTTGTTGAAACTAACAGTATCCTTTTCAACATATCCCCTCCTTATTACCTATTTATGTATGAAACGTTTTTATCATTCATATAGCAAGTGAAGCAAACAAAAAAATAGCCGACTTTTATATAAAAGTCGGCTGCTTTCTTATAATTCGAGCTCTCCCATACGAAGAAGCTCCACAACTGCTTGTGAACGTCCTTTAACCCCTAGCTTTTGCATTGCGTTTGTGATGCATAGTGATTGCAAAAAGGAATTTCCCTTCTTCCCGTCTACTCACGTAAATGTTCCATAATAATTATTAAATACTATATCCTTGAATAACTTCATTTGTCTGAGCTACAAAACAACTCTCTTCAGGATAGACCAATATAGAATGATGGTAACTATTCTTGTTAAACGAATGACTTTTTAACACGTTCCCATTCTCATGTATAGCCGCGACTATTGTTTCCAAATTATTTGATACTATCCATAGATAAATGTTCTTATTTGGAACCCATATTACCCTTGATTCAAACGCTTTCGGAAGAGGACTATACCTCCATAAGACTTCACCTTGATAATTGTAACCTTTTACTTCTGCTTTTGTGACAACCACTAAGCTACTCGATCCCAATGTCACAGATTGAATACTTTCTTGTTCTTTAACTTCAAGGGTTTTCTCTAAATTCATGTTATAGAACGATACCAATCTTGTTCCTATTCGCAATACCAAATTATGTTCCGGCGTTTCATAAGCTTCATAAATAGCCGCCGAAAACTTTAATTCTATTTTACTATTTCGATTTTCCAATTCATATTTTTTCTTGTCTGTTCTTTTTAATCTGAAGTTAGGTAGACTTATATCGTTTAATCCTGCGCCGAACACATTCCGTTTTTCACTTTCAACATCGGATTCATTTATTTTTAGTCTCCACTTTCCTTTGCCGTCAATCTCGAATATACCAGAAACAGACTTCTCCCCTCTATCAGAAGCAAAATGAACAATAGCCCTGTCCTCAGAAATAAAATCTAGATTAAATCCATGAGCATCCACTTTGAATTTATCAAGTTGCTGACCATCTTTTGAATAGGTAACAATATGCCCAGGAAGATAGGTAATTTCTGATCCTGAAGGTATACTTGTAAACAAAACCTCTCCATCTAAAGATAAGAATAGCGACCACATAGATGAATATATATGATTTTCCCAAATAACATTTTCACCAAGGTCATAACATACTAATTTATGGCTCAAACGGTCTTTTTCTCTTTGTTTATCAGATAACTTTGCTAATTCATTAATTGATTTCCGCGGTCCTTCCTCAACCACGTAAACCCTTTGGTTTTTCATGTCAATAACCCGACTACCAAACCACTCTTTTTTACTCTTTATCTCCCATTTTCCCGAGAACTGCTTAGTCACAGTAATTTCAGGTGCCACCTCACTTTGAACATCAATCTTGTCTACATCCGTAAAGGCTTTAGCCTCAAAATGTTTCCATTGGTGATTTTCAGGAGCTAACCAAAAATATCCTTGATTATGAACTCCTCCATCAAAAAATACATTTTGACCAGATAAAATGAATAGTTCCATTCCAGGATGCCCTTCTGAACCTGTTATGAGGTTTCCAGTGTCTTTGTGTAGTTCATATAATCGATTATCCTCACACACAACTAAATATTTTTCTTGATTAGGAATCAATTGAATAGTGGAAGCTTGTTTTGGTAGCTGTGCTCCATAAATAAATTTCCCATCTCTGTTTAACCAGAAAGTTTCTCCAGATTGAAAAGAGACAACCAATTTATTCTCTATCCAACAGATGTATCTACCTTCATTTTTAAATGCATTAATCCACTTGAGCCTCCCACTACTATCCCAGGCAGAAACTCGTCCCTTCTCTTCTAAAATGAACACCATGTCAGTTTTGTGATCATGCGCGAAACCAGCGAATGGTGAATTAAAACTCATTCTCTCAAATCCCATAGAAAATTGAGCTGCTAATTGTTTAGCAAACATACTTATTGCTTCTTCTTCAGTTTTTGGTGGGGCAGATAATTCACGTTGAAGTTCTTCTTGTTTTTGTTGTAATTCTTTTTCTTTCAGTTCAGAAATAGCAATTCTCGCTTTTAAATTACCGTTATTGTCCAATCGATACAATCTATCCATACTTGAGACAAAAATATCGGTTGAATCCGCTGACACCTCAAGTAAATAAGGCATAAAACTAAGCTCACCAAACATCGTAGAGAGTGTTTCTTTAAAAGCAATGCCCCATTTTAGATCTCCATTAAAGTCAAAGCAATAGAGCTTACCTGGACCGTCATATGTTTCCCGGGTTCCCACTAACCAAAAATCATTACCTATCGCAAATCTAAAAGGTTGCCATTGAAACTCATATACAATAGCTCGCTTACTCTTATAATGTACAAAAGCAACCTTTTCTTTATCGTAAAGTAGAGCACCCATGTGATTCACAGCAACAGGATGCATTTTTTCTAACGCTGTTTCTTTTAAATTGATTTGTTGTACTTGCTCTTTAGTAATAATTTCAATAGTTCCGGCAGCCTCAACAATAAGTAAATCTTGATTATGATAAAGATGTCGAAATTTCCTACGAGACCTTGTTTCAAAATTTATTAATTTAGGATTTTTTTTATCTACAGAAAAAAATGAATTCCACGTGAGCTGACTATTCATTTGTAAAGGAATGGTTGAAATTGGTCGAATTGTACCTTTATCAACAAAATCATAGTATTTATTTTGTTTAACCCTTCCTAAATGGCGCTCTGAATTTACCATTGGCTCATTATTAGGTTCCTTAGCAGCTGGATTAGAAAATAACTTCTTTATTGTATTGAATATCCCCATAATTATCCCTCTCTGAATAAAAATTAATCTATTTTCTTAAATTATCTCTTTGCAAACTTGTTTCTCTAATTAGATACTAACATAAAAATTTCCATATATAATTAACTACTTGTGCAATGTAATTATTCATTTCAAAAATAAGAAGGAACATGCCCCCTCTTATAACGGACTTTCAAAAGTATATATAATGTCTACTGTCCCATTTTGATGGATATTGATTTTTTGAATTAACGTTTGAAATACGTGAATTAAATCTTGCTCTTGCTTTTGTAACTGCTCAAAGGCTTGTTTTATCGTTTGAATATCAATTTGAACATGATTACCATTTTGTATCACCAGTAATTCATGGTCCGCTTTGATTATTTCCACTTCAAGATCGTTTCGTTTTTTTTCAAACTCTTCTTTATTAATAAGTTCTTCTAAATACAAATCTAGTAATGCTTTTTTCTTTTGCTGATTTGTACTCATAAGCTGTTGTAAATTTTTTATCTTTTTCTCTTGCCCCTTTTCGACATTGCTTTGAAGCCTTAAAGTCACAGACTCTCCTTTTTCCACTAGTAAACTTATGATAAACTGACGAAAATCCCCATATTGAATTGGCACATGATTTACACAACCATGTTTTCCTGCCCGGCGATATTGAGAACACTTTAAATATTTCCATTCCGTCCGCTCTCCACTTTTCTTTTTCAAATGAGACTGTACAATTACCATATTAGAACCACAGACTGCACATTTTGCTAGATTGCGAAATTCATTCCAAGCTGTGATTTTCGTTTTATTTGTTTTATTTTTTTTTCGATTTGCTTGATTCCATATCTCTTCTTTAACAATCTTAGGGTGATGATCAGGAAAAACAAACCATTTTTCTTCTGGGTTTCGAATTTGTTTTTTCTTACCACCAACTTTTACTGAAGTATATTGATTTAAAATAAAGGTTCCTTTATAAATTGAACTTTGAAGGATTCTTTGAACTGATGTCATTTGCCAGTTTTTTTTAGTTTTCGACTTTATACCCAATCGATTTAATTCATTTGTTATCTTTTTATATCCCCAACCTTCGAGATACCATTTATACATCATTTGAACAACTTGGGCTTCTTCCTCATTAATCACCAATTTTTGATTTTCACGATTGTATCCATACGGAACTTTCCCAATATGTTCCCCACGACGTACTTTTACTGACAAAGCTGCCGTAATACTAGACGAAAGCGTTCGACTGTATTGAGCTGAAAATAAAGACCATAGCTCAAATGCCATATCGTTTTTTCCAGCCTTTACAGAGTCGTAACCTTCTTCAACAGAAATGATTCGAACATTATGAGCTAAAAACACCTCACGAATCTCTAGTGAATCCTTCAAATCCCTTGCTAAACGAGAAATGGATTTAAAAACAACCATATCAATTTCTTTTGTTTTTGCCTTTTGCAATAGCAATTGAATAGAAGGTCGGTCTACAAATAAAGTCCCACTTATTCCCTCATCTTTATAAACACGTTTTTCATCCCACTTAAATCCATTTCGTTCTAACCAATTTCGGCAGATATCTATTTGGTTTTCGACAGATGAAACCTGTTCATCTCGATCAGTTGATACGCGAACATAAACTGCATAGGATTCCACCCATAACACCTACTTTTCACAAATCACCATGTAGTATTAATGCTTATGCGAGAACAGTATTAATTAAAATCAATTTTTAACTAAATAAAGAACAAGCCGTATTAAATTTAATCTATGCTTATTATAATTATGATCTCTTTATTTTATTCACTCACATGAATCGAATTCATATTTATGAAAAAAATATTAACAATGCTTAAACAAAAAAACTATCCTTACACAAAAGTCATGCCATTAAATCATGCCTTTTGCAAGGATAGTTTTTAATTTATAAATTTAACTTACTCTTATCTTTTTCAGCTACTCTTTTAATCCCTCTCTCCCACGAAAACCACCTTAATTTTATATGAGGAACAATGCTTAGATAAAATATAATAATTATGATAACAACAGAAAGCAGTACATGTATTGTTAACATAATTGGATCCTTAAAAATATCTTCTATATTCTTAACACCCTGAAACAATAGCATAAACGATGTAATAGCTGGTACTATGATCATAAGAAATATACCAATATATTGCTTTATATCAGATAACATAGGAGTTTTTATGCTCTTTTGAATAGATCGGTGTTTCTTTACCTTTCCATTAATCCAAGCATCTAAACTTTGAATGTATGTCTCCAATTCTTCATTGATTTTTTTTACACCATTGATAAATGAATGAATTTCTATTCGATTATTATTAACAATAATAATAATTTTCTTATTACCATTAGTTGAAATAAAAACTTCTCGTATTAATTCATATGGTATTAAATATTCTATTGATTCTTGTCTAAATTTCCGACTGTCATTTGTTTTTTGATAGTCCATTTCAATCAAATAATCATTAACAAGCAATAAAATACCTTCAATTTGAGAATTATCCAAATCTTTCGGTATATTTATGTAATTATATAATTTAGAATATGTTTCTTTATTACTTTCTTGGAGCCAAGCAAAGAATCGAGTAGCTTCTTCAACACTACTTAATGGTATATCCCAATGAGACATTCTTTCTTCTGGAATAGATGATGAGGCAAAAAATGCGATATAAACCTTTCCTTCTATATTTTGAAACAGCTTTGAATCATTAAGCCTTTTTGTTAAGAAAATGATTTTAGGTGCTTCCTGTATTCCATTTTCAATTAATACACTGTATTCACCGTTCTCATATTCAATTTTAGTATCTCTTTCTAATGAAAATGTTCTTCCTGCATTATAAAAAACAGTATTCAACCAAATCATTATTAGCTTTTTGACATTGACTTTAACAAGAGATACATTTACTGGCTTTAATATCGGTTCCGCATCTTCATCGCTATGTTTTTGTTCAAATGATTCTAATTCTTCTATATCAAAAACTCCTTTTGATCTTAAAGAATTAATATCTTCTCCCTTTCCCAACCTTTGCTCAAACACTTTCATATCAATAGAATAATCTTTAAGAGCAGTTAAATTTACATCTGACAATATAACATCTAAACAGTTTATTTCATCATTGGTTAAGATGTTCTCTGTTCTAGACATTCCGACCATTCCTCAATTTTAATTTTATATTCTTCAATTATCCTTACTACATCATCTTTAAATTTTGTATAAAAATGACATATTAATATTACAATATTTTTAGCTAGTTCATCAGAATCCGTGCGATTTTTATAACGATGTGAAACAAAATAATCCGAAAAGAAACTTTGTAAGTTCCCATAGTTATCTATATTTATTTCTTCATCCTTTAATTCTTCTTTTATAACATTTAGAATCTGATTCTCTTCTAACATTATTACACTCTCTAATCCTAAATTAGTCAAAACCGTAAATAATAATTTCCTCTTTTGAACATTTAACTTACTGCCCTCGACAACTTTCTTTAAATCTTCCTCTACTTTTTTTATTTTGGCTTCCAAATGATATTGAAGAATAGATGATTTTATACGCTTAAATGTTTGTATCATAATTTGTTCTATATCATTGTAGAATTTTTTATTATGAATTACCCAGTTAAGTTGTAAAATGATATAATCTAAGACTTTAGGACTAACTGGCGTACCAATATAAATACCTCCGTCGTGTGTAAGCTTGAGATTACAAGCATGTCCCTCAATAATACATTGAATCGCTAATTCATACATTTTAAGACTAGATGAATCTTCAATAACCTGCATGATATTATTATTTTGGTGCTGAGGACCTACTCCATAAATATCTACTCTTAAATCATCATCAGATTTAAATTTTGGAGAAGAAACTAGTCCTTTTAACTTAAGGTTGATCATAATAAGTTGAGCTTCATCCAAACTTATTTTTTCTATTCTAGGTACATATCTTTTAAACAATAATGAAACTACTGATAATATTTGTATTGCCTGAGTTTCAGTTATATCTAATTTATATATAGCAGCTAGCTTCGTTGCAGTATAAAGACGTACTTCAACAAACGTGCTTCTTATTATTTGAGTGGGAATAGGATTTGTAACTAATTCTGTCTTGTCAACACGGAACCTTAAATCCACAGAAGATTGATTATAATTCACATCCTCTAAAAATAAATCGTATTCTAAATTTGCAGATAAAGAATCTCTGTTTCTAATATTTGTTTTTGTAGTAATAAGATCTGCAATTTCCGCTTTTATACTTGTAGTTACATCTATTTCCACCTCTGCTAATCGGAATAGATTTACAGATAGCTTGTCCCCTTTTCTCCCTATTTGCCCAAATGCTTGCATTATTTTTGATCGTATCATCTCTTCACTATCTGGATAGGCATGTCCTAACCCTAATAAACAATTTTTTTTACTAGGTTGTTGTTTGGTTTCTTCTGTTAAATACCCTTTAAAAAATTCAATAAAATCCTCAGCATAAATCCTGTCAATCATTTCATCAATCGAATATTCATTATTCCTAAAGAAAAACGTTTTCTTTTCGATTTCCATTTAACTATTCCTCCAAAAATCTTAGCAATGATTGTCTAGACGCAAGTTCACTTAATTCATCTTTCTGTTGGTCTAGCAAATTAGTAATTTGGTCAATAAATACATGTGGCTGTAACAATTCTTCAAAAGCCTTCTGTACATCCTCATCTTTTATTTTACTTCTTCCCATTGAAGCACTATGCTGCTCGGCTCTTTTTATTAACATGATGCAAAGTTGATCTAATTGTTCTAATAACAGAAGCTTTGTTGTATTAGCAATTTGTCTATCAGTATTGTTGCGCAAAAATCTTGTTAACGTCCCCAATCGAGAAACAGATGTGCCTAATTCATCCGCACTCGTTTCAATCTCTTCGTTAGTTTGTTGTAATTGATTAACATTAGCTTCCATCTATATCTCCCCTTAAAAAAATCTCAAAAACGATTTAACTACTAATAATTATCTTACAATAAGCTCCAAAAAGGAAGCTTTTACCTATACAAAATTTAACTACCGAGTCAAAGAACCTCTCAATTACTAAAGGGCACAACCTTATCCTAAATAAATCAAAATATAGGGATAAACAAATGATATTTCAACAACAAATATCACCAAATCCAAAGAAGGCGTTGCCTCTTTGGAACATGTGTAACCATATTTTATAAACTAATATTCTTCTTCCTTGCCATCACATCTACAAATCCCTCATCTAACTGCCCTTGTTTTTCAAAAACTCCAACTTCCCCTTAGATATCCAAAGCAAAAATAATGTAAAGGAACACTTATTTGTCAGACTTTTTTAAATTTTCGACACACATATTAGCCAATGCTAATATGAATGAAGAATAAACATATTAGTAATTACTAATACGATTGGAGTGAATACAATTGTGTAATACAAATGATTTAGATATAAAAGCCAAATTTATCCGTGGCTTTGCTGATAAAACACGGCTTCAGATTCTTCAATGTATGATGGATGGGGAAAAAACGGTATCTGAAATTGTAGAAATCATCAACGGAAATCAGTCAAACATATCCCAACATCTGAACTGTTTAAAAGGATGTGGCATTATTCTTGGAAGACAAGAAGGAAAGTATGTCTACTATTCTTTACGAAATGCACAAATCGAACAGTTACTTACAATGTTTGACGTTGTATTTCATGAAGTTCAAAACGAGGTAGCATCATGTGATAAAAACGATGCATGCTTATCTCAAAAGGGAGAGAGTTGCCATGACAGATAAGAAAGAAAAACAAACGAGCTGCTGTCAAACTTCTTCTCACAGTGAATCTTCATCAACTCCTACTAAAGAAGGAATACAAAAGGAAACTTCATCATGTTGCTCTTCAAAAAAAGAAATTCCGATTGTTCCCGTTGCTACTATGGAGGCTTCCTGTTGTAGTAGTGACAAAGATACTGTGAAAATAGAAAAAGCAAAGGAAACAACATCATGTTGTTCCCCTAAAATAGAGATCCCAATTGTTCCCGTTGCTAAGAAAGTTTCCTGTTGCAGTAATAACACTGATACTGCGAAAACAGAGAATAACTCTTCCGCTTCCTGTTGTGGACCTAAACCAGAAAAGGTATCTTCATGTTGCTCTTCTGCATCCGCCATACAAAAAGAAGAAGTAACATCAGAAACTTCTTGTTGTAGTGATAGCTCATGCGAAGCCCCATCACCTCGTGATAATCAGAAAGTAACAGGAGATGGCGTACAAACATACCTGGTGGAAGGTATGGATTGCGGTGCATGTGCCTTAACAATCGAAAAACATCTACAAAATGTTCCTGGCGTAGAGGAAGTTCGCGTAAACTTTGCTACTGGAAAAATGCATATTCGTCATGAACGAGATGTAGAGGAAATTATAAAACAAGTATCTAACGCAGGATTTGGGGCTTCCTTAGCGGGAACTCGTAGAGAATCGGCACCTGTTTCAAAATCAAAAAATACAACTTTGATTCTCTCAGGTTTATTTTTAGCTTTAGGATTTGGAGGGAGTTTTACAAACGTACCACCTCTCCTTATTACACTTCTCTATGCGGCAAGCATTGTAATTGGTGGTTATAAGCCTGCCAAAAGTGCCTTTTATGCAATAAAAAGTAAATCACTTGATATGAACGTTCTCATGATATCAGCTGCTATTGGTGCTGCATTAATTGGTCAATGGCTAGAAGGTGCAACCGTTGTTTGGTTATTTGCATTAGGAGCAACGCTACAAAACAAATCAATTGAACGTACACGAGAATCCATTCGTGGATTAATTGATTTAGCACCATCAGAGGCTTGGATAAAAGTTGGAACTGAACTTATAAAAAAATCTGTAGATGATATTGCAGTGAATACAACGATTGTTGTAAAGCCTGGTGAAAAAATCCCATTAGACGGTACAATTATAGGAGGCACTTCTACTGTAAACCAAGCACCGATAACTGGTGAATCTATCCCAATTGATAAACAAATTGGCGATTCTGTATATGCAGGAACGATCAATGAAGAAGGTTCGCTTGAGATTACAGTAACTAAACTCGTTGAAGACACTACGTTATCTCGAATTATTCACCTTGTAGAAGAAGCACAAGAAAAGAAAGCACCCACAGAAGCATTTGTGGATCGTTTCGCAAAAATCTATACCCCTATCGTTTTTGTATTAGCAATTGGCGTCATGATCATCCCTCCCCTTCTTGGTATGGGCGAATGGATGGAATGGATTTATAAAGGATTAGAACTTCTTGTTGTCGCATGTCCTTGTGCTTTAGTTATCTCAACTCCTGTTGCCATTGTATCTGCAATTGGAAATGCAGCAAGAAATGGTGTACTCATTAAAGGTGGTACTGCTCTAGAAATTGCTGGTTCATTAAATGCTATTGCATTTGATAAAACAGGTACATTGACCGAGGGAAAACCAAAAGTAATGCATGTACGAAGTTTAGATTGTACTGAAGACGAGTTATTATCCATCGCAGCAACAATTGAAGAATACTCTAACCATCCAATTGCAAAAGCAATTACAGCTTATGCGAAAGAACATCAAACTTCTATTCAAAGTGGAGCTGACTTCCGCGCAATTGTAGGAAAAGGTGCTCAAGTAACGATAAATAGCGAAACATACTACGCTGGAAATAAAGCATTATATGAAGAGCTTGGAGTTTCGCTTCAAATGTGGAACGAACCGATTCGGGAAATGCAAAGAATTGGTCAAACCGTGATACTTGTTGGAACGAACAAAGTTATTTTAGGAATGATTTCAGTAGCAGATTCCATTCGTTCTACTACTTATGGAACAATTCAAGAATTAAAACGATCAGGTATTCAGGAAACTGTTATGTTAACAGGAGACAATGAAGGAACTGCTGAACACATTGCACAGAAAGCAAAAGTAGATCGTTATTTTGCTAACTTACTTCCAGAAGATAAGGTTCATTCTGTAAAACAACTTCAATCTGAAGGGAAAACAGTAGCTATGATTGGGGACGGTATTAATGATGCCCCTGCCCTCGCTACCGCAAACCTTGGTATTGCCATGGGCGGTGCAGGAACTGATACAGCAATGGAAACGGCAGATATTGTCTTGATGGCAGACAATCTTGAAAAACTTCCTTATACCATGAAACTAAGTCGAAAAGCATTGCACATCATTAAACAAAATATATGGTTCTCATTGATTATTAAATTTATTGCCCTTGCCTTTATCTTCCCAGGTTGGCTTACTCTTTGGATGGCTGTACTAAGTGATACAGGGGCTGCGCTTATTGTAATACTTAACAGTATGCGTTTATTACGAAACAAATAATAAGATTCGGGGCTACCTAGTAGCTCCGTACCTTAAATATATTTTGAAAGGGTATACATATGAAAAAAATTCGTGTGATTGGATTACTTATGCTTATTTCCATAGTTTCGATTTTAGGAGCATGTAGTGATAATAAACTAAGGGATTCACTAGATTGGGATGTAGAAAAATTTGCATTTACAGATCAGAATGGGAAAAAGTTTGGTTCATCTGAGTTAAAAGAAAAGGTCTGGGTAGCTGATTTTATCTTTACAAGCTGTCAAACTGTTTGTCCACCTATGACAGCCAATATGGCAAAACTTCAAAAAATGTTGAATGCAGAGGGAATTAAAGATGTAGATTTTGTATCATTCAGTGTAGATCCTGAAGTAGACACACCTGAAAAAATAACAGAATTTATGAAGGTCTATGAAATGGATACAAAGAGAACTCATTTCCTAACAGGCTATACAAGACCAGACATTGAAAAGTTTGCAAAAAAGAACTTCCAAACCCTTGTAACCAAACCAGAAAATAATTCACAAGTTATACATGGTACGAGCTTCTATCTCGTAGACAAAGATGGAAAAGTTGTAAAGAAATATTCAGGTCTTCAAAACACACCATATGAAGATATCATCCGCGATATTAAACGAATTCGATAACCAAAAAACTTCTTGTTATGTTCCTATTAAACTCTAAAAATTCGAGGTGTTTACATGAAGAAAAAACAAGGCTCTCACATAAAATTATTGTTAATTGCCACATTAATCATTTTCGCTGCAGTTACAGCTTTCGTCGTTTTAAATAAAGAAGAACAAGTTGCTACGAATGAAGTGATAAAAGATTTACCTCCTATCGGTAAACAACCTACTTTAGGAAAAGAAGATGCACCAGTCTCTATTATTGAGTTTGGTGACTTTAAGTGTCCTGCTTGTAAAGCATGGGGTGAGCGTATCTTCCCTCAATTACAAAAAGACTATATCGATACGGGGAAAGTTAAATTTTCATATGTGAATGTTTTATTCCACGGAACAGAATCAAAATTGTCTGCTTTAGCTGCTGAATCTGTTTATAAACAAGACCCACAAGCATATTGGAGTTTCCATAAAGAATTATTTAACGCACAGCCAGAAAATCACGATGATTCATGGATTACTCCTGAAAAACTATTAGAAATTGCAAAAGCATATACACCAAGTATTAATACTACTCAGCTCGAAGAAGATTTAAAAAGACAAACAGAACAAGAAGAAGTAAACAGAGATGAGAAACTAACACAAGACTACAATGTAGAAAAAACACCGAGCATTGTTGTAAATGGAACGATGTTATCTGATCCTTATGATTATGAACAAATCAAAAATTTAATTGAAAAAGCATTGAAGGAAAAGAAATGATGAATACAATAAAAAAGAACTTTGAATGGCGTAATTACACCTTATATATGGCATGGATTGTGTCAATGATTGCGACACTAGGTAGTCTATTTTTCAGTGAGATTCTTGGATTCATACCATGTGAATTGTGTTGGTTCCAACGAATTATGATGTATCCACTCTGTATTATTTTAGGCATTGCCACGTTCTATAATGAAAAGAACATTAAAAAATATGTATTACCGATTTCTATTATTGGTGGAACTATCTCAATTTATCACTACGCAATACAAAAAATCCCTGATGTTTCAGAAATTAATCCATGTGTCCAAGGTGTTCCTTGTAATGTTGATTATATTAATTGGCTAGGTTTTATCACAATCCCATTTTTAGCTTTAATTGCTTTTTGTATGATTACTTTGTTTATGTTGTTAACGAGATCAAAAACGAATTAATAAAAAAACATGTAAATCGAATCATTATCTATAAAAGAATTTCTACAGAGAGGAGACAGTATGATGTCAAAGATCATACCTGTAGTTTTATTAGTAAGCCTATTAATCGGCTGTAGTTCCGTTAATGATTCATCACCGACTAATAACAAACACACAAAAAATAAGTTACAAGAAACCAAAAATAAAGGTGCACATTTTAAAGGCGATACTCTAGAAACAACAGCTAATATAGAAACTCTTCCTTCTTTTTTATCGTCAACAAAAAATGGACAAGTCTCTCAAATTTATGGGATGGTAGGAAAAGATACCGAACTTTTAAAATGGATTCCTTGTTACTGTGGATGTGACGAAAACTCTGACCATAAAAGCAATAAAGATTGTTTTATCCATGAAATTAAAGAGAACGGTGAGGTTACATGGGAATCACATGCAATGAGTCAAGCTGCTTGTGTAGATATTGCTTTCCAAGCGGTTTTAATGAAACAAAATGGAGCCTCTACTTTAGAAATTCGTGAATATATCGACAAGCAATATAAGAAAGAAGGTATAAATGCAACCCCAACACCGATGCCTAGCGCTTAATACATTTTAAAATACGAATACTAAAAAATAGCCATCGATATATCAATGGCTATTTTTTTAGGGGTAGTTATTCTATTTACTTTTTAACATAACTAATTAAATATGACACAGATAAAATAACAAGCTTTATATGAACCTTGTAAAAAGAAATGTTTCATAACACACATATTACATAACAACCATAATTAATTTAAATAAGAAAATTCTCTTTAATGATGCTTAATTCCCCCCACCAGATTCTTGTTTCTCCAACATTAATACTGTTCCTATTTCAAAATTCGCTATCAAACTTTGAAAATTTATCAATTTATATTTCACCTCAGTGCCGAATGACCAAAAGACATATTCACCCTTACACCGAGAAAGGAATATCCTGAATCTTCTTTATTTACAAACAAAGGGACAAACCTTATATATAACGGAATCTTGTCCTACTTTTTAAAAAAATCACTCGGTAAAGAAGTAGTAGTGGTATACCATTACTAACTTAATACCGAGTAAACGTTTTTCTTGGCATAACTCCTTCACCTTTTTGCCGAGAAAAATAATTTCTTTGAAACTAGCATATTTCTAAATGACAACCCATAGCACGTCCATATTTGTGATATTAAAAAGCAATAAAAAGAAACTCAAATTTCCGAGTTACTTTTTATTGCTCTAAATTTATTTTTAAAATATATTCTGTTTTCCCATTTTGATCTATTATAATTTTATCAATTAAATACACCAAAAGTTGACGAATTCGTTTCATATCTTTTTGTAAATTTGTAAATTCTATTCGAAATGCTTGTAACACATTTTTTTGTAACATACTTTGGTTAGAATCGACATCTTCAATATGCTTCATTTCTGCTTCTTTTTTTGCGATCAACTCATCTGTCTCTCTGATTTCGTGCAACAAATGCAAACGATAATCCAACATTACATCCAACAAAGGATCTATTTTCGGATCAACTTCCACCAATTTCTTCTTTTGACTATATAATTCATCTATTTCACGTTCCGCATCTTTGATCCAAACTAGACAATTATCCACCTGTTTTTTTAAACGCTGCATTTCTTTTTTTATTTGTTTGATTCCTTTTTCTAAAGTTTGTTCCACTTCATACATCAGTTCCGTTTGCGATTTAGAAATAACTTTATCCGTAATCTCCTTTATAACACTATCAAAAACCAATGCATGTAACTCATCTGTTGAAAACCAAACATTACATAATTTATTCGAGCACATATATTTTTTCATTCCATATTTCTTCCCATTTTTCCCCCTAGTCTCTTGATTCTTTGGAAGCAAAGGCGCATCACAACTTTTACAATAAATTAAGTCCCGTAGAACATACTCTGTTTTTAATTGTTTGGGAGGTAACTCCTTGTTTCTTTTCTTCTCAAACATTTGAAAAGTAGCTAACCATTCTTCCTTGGTCATAATAGCTGGAATCTCTTCACATTTTGCCATCTTCCATTTGGATAAGTCTTCAATACTATTTCCAGATCCAGGTTTTAGTCTTCCGAATGTAACATACCCTGCATAAATTGGATTGGTCAAAATGTGCTTTACTCGTTCCTTTTTCCAATGGATTGTATTTGTTTTCGCCTTTTGCTCATTTAATATTTTGGCGATATCCGCAAACCCTTCACCACTTTGATATAACTGATATATCTTTAACACAAGTTCTTTTTCATCTTCTAGAATAGAAAAGTTCTTAGTATTTTCATCCTGTACATATCCAAACGGTACAGGACCTCCCATCCATTGACCATAGTCTGTTCTTTGTCCATACGCATCTTTCGTACGTGCACTGATTCGCTCTACTTCATAACGAGTTCCACCCTCTCGAATTAATTGTGTAATAATATCACGCTCGGTATACAATTCTCCCGTACTCGTCAATATAACATCTGTTTTCGCTTCGTTCATTATTACTCGTATTTGTACATGTTCAATCTCCGATCGCGCAAGGCGGTCATCTGCATACGTAATCACAAAATCATATTTCCCTTGTTCTACATCTCGTAATAACGCCATGATTTGAGGACGCTTGATTAACTTCTTTTTAAATGCTGATTCTCCATGATCTACATATTCTTTCACAATTTCACATTCATAGTTTTTTATAAATTCATATACATGATGCCTTTGCGCATCGATGGTTTGACGATCAGATGAAACCCTCGCATAAAAAGCTCCTTTTTTCCCTTTTTCTAAAACATCACGAATTGTCTTCACATGTATGCACCTCTTGATAATGTAAAAATGGATGTTTAAAAATAATTTCATAACCGTGTCTATCTACAATTACAGTAAAAATCAGATCTTGAAATAACTCCATACTCTTATAATCTGGTAAGGAATCTAACATCAAGTGCTTATGGATATTACCTTCCAAATCCTTTACTACACCAGGCACCTTTTTTAATACATTTAGTTTCAATTCCAATTCTTCTTTGATTTGTTTGTGTTCCTGAAAATGTTGATAAGAACCAAGTAATTCTTTGTGCAACTTTTCATTTTTCTTTTCCGTTAACCACCTTTGTACTTTTGTGTGTACTGTCTTTTTCTTTTGATCTAAGCGCTGACTATGCCCTTGTATCATTCGTTCTATTTCTTTTATATTTTGTCTATAGTAACGTTGAAACAAGCCATCAAACTCTTTCTCTTGTAAATTAAGAAAAAAACATTTCATTTTTTCAAATGTTTTTTGTTCGATATATTCCTTATCAATATACAAACGATGTTCTTTGCATTGATATCCTATTAAAAATGTATCTCCTCTCCGTTTAACAACTCCCTCTAATTGTTTCTTGCAATAAGAACATTGCAGGAGTCCCTCCATACGATACAGAATATCTTCTTTATCAATTTCCTTTTTCGTTTTTGTAGAACCGCGCTTGTTTACTATTCGATTTAGTTTTTCTTGCGCAGCTTCCCATTGGTGTGGTTCAATCGGCATTGTGCCTTCTAGCTGATGTTCTTGGTGAACTCCCTTCAATCGAATACTATATACACCCATATAAAAGGAATTTTCTAATGTACGTCTAACATCTTGTAGTTCCCAAGGAAGTCCTTTTCGTTTCTTAAAGCCTTTTCCATCTAAACAATCTTTTATTTGTTGCAAAGATGTACATGTATCGTTCAAAAATTCATTAAAAATAAACATAACTATATCCATTTCATCTTTTACGATTTCAATTTCTTTTTTCTTTTTATTATTTTGGAAACCATATGGAAGCCGGCTCACTGCTTTTCCTGCATCAAATTTACTCTGACGCATCGCATCAAACCGTTTATTAATTTGTTCACCTTCATGTTGTGCAAAACCAGCCATAATCACTTCTAGGTAGCGATTCATCGGCGTGTATTCCATTACCGGTTCTCCAACAGTCGTAAAATGAACTTTTATCTGTTTCTCCTGAAGAAGTTCATAGATTTCCATATACTCGATTACATTTCTTGCTAACCGGTCTCTCTTATACAAAATTAAATGTTCAATTTCATCATTTCGAATTGCTTCCAACAAACTTCGTAATCCCGGTCGCTGATTCATATGTATAATTCGAGCCGATACATATGGATCTTCATATTCATAGTCCAGCTTCATATAATGATCTCTGCAATACGCCTTTGCATAATATTTCTGCATTCGAACGGAGTGTTCTTGTTTTTTAGATGAACTACGGTAATATGCGACTGTTTTCTTCAATATAACCAGCCCTTCCATCTTGTTGTGCTTACAATGTATGCACGTCATCCTTGTCCATAGAATCATTTTGTTTCATTACTTCTACTAAAAGTTCCACATATAATTGAAACCATTTTTGTGCAGCTTCAGGATCATGAATATACGAAATCGATCTAAGCTGAAGCTTCTTTTGCACGGTCATTAAAATCAACACCTTTCAAAACAAATTGCATGGGAGGAATTACTATTGATTACACAATTAGGACAAACCATTCGTAATTTACGAAAGCAAAAAGGCATTTCCCTTCAAAATTTTGCTGAGCAAATTGAAGTCTCTCCGGGATATTTAAGTAACCTTGAAACACAAAAAACAGATACCATTTCTTTAACGTTACTCGCAAAATTGAATGAGGAATTTGATTTATTTCCTTCCCTGAATCACACAAATTCTCCTCATCATGAATTACATTTCCGGCTAGATCGGGTATGCGAACTACTGAAAACGCTACATGATACCAATCCCGAGTTAGCAAATTATTTTATTTCTCATATTGAACAAGGATTGATATTATACCAAAAGGAATAGTTGCTTAATGGTTATTATTACCAATTAAAAACTAATTATTCATTTTAATGAAATCATTTTATAAAAATGAATAAAGTACCCTGAAAAAGAGAGCCTATTTTTCCAAAACGGCTTTCTTTTCCATATCTTCCAATAACTCTTTTATTACTTTATTATAAAGACGATTTACTTGTGTAGATTTTTCATCTGTTCGTTGATAAATATACTCGTCCCCTTTCTTTATTATCCCCAGATGTTTATCTTCTTTTGGAAATACAAGATTGTAAAAATCTTGATATATTTGCAATCCCTTCTCTCCTTTTAATGAATATGTACGATCAGGAAAGAGTCTTTTAAATTGAGCTCTTAATAACCCTTGAAATGCTCTTTCATCCAAACCCTGAATCCTATTTTCATCTATGTTGCTCGGTTGTTGTCTGTTTTCAATCACTGCGTCCAACTTACTCACTTTTTGTTGCAATAAATCATATTCTTCTACCACTTGTTCATACACATCTTTCATCCATTGATTCTGCTTTTGCAATGCTGATATCTCTTCACACATAATATTTACCACATCATATAAAAAATTAATGTCCCCATTCGTTATACTCTCCCTTCCTTCCGAATACTCAACTTCTCCTTCATTTTTTTTATGAAATAAAGCTTGTACTTGTTGTTTTACATCGTTTACATCTTGAATAAGATGATGATATTCTTGCAAAATTTGACGTAATCCTGGACGCTTCTTATCGATAAACTCAAATAAATCTTCTTCACGAATACTCCATCCCTCCTTCCGATTTTCTGATGGAACTGCTGCAATTTCTAACTTCCGGAGCCAATCTGTAAATGTTTTATAACTTACCTTTATATAGTTTTCTTCTAAAATCTTCATCGCTTCTTGAACATTAATCCACCTTGTCATATTCCACCTCACCTCATGTCTCTAATAATTTTATGAATGTCATATAACAGATATAACTACACAAAAGTAATATTAAAAACAAAAAAAGATTTAGCTCTTCTCCAAGCTAAATCCCGTTTACATAATCTCACTATTGTTATCTCGTTAATTTTGATTCGTTCTTTCTTAAATCCATAAATTTGTTATAAATAATACCCGCTTCGGTTTCTGTGTGAATATCAAAACTCCAGTACATTTCAGATCTTAACTCGTCTTCATTTATTTCTATTTCATGTACTAATTTTCCAACTACCTCTAATACATCTTCATTCCACAATTCTTCTTTTAATGTTTGATTTAACACCAATTGAGCTACTTCCATTGTCTGAAATATAACATCTAATCCATATCCCATCCTACTTACCCCCATTACAATATACCCCATCGCTTCTGTATCTTTCAAAAACTTCACTCCTTCCACTATTTCATTTTCATAAAAGTCATTTATAAAAAGTCTGTTTTCTTTCCCTACTGCATATACTTTTAAAAATATAACATTTGTTTAAGAACTAACTAAGGGAGGTATTTATTTGTTACAACATCTCGGGCAAACCATTCGAACATTGCGAAAGCACAAAGGAATTACACTAAGTGAGCTTGCAGCAACATTACATGTTTCACCGGGCTATCTCAGTAATTTAGAAACAATGAAAACTGATACTGTTTCACTTGCATTTTTAGAACAAATACAAGAAGAACTGAATCTGTTCCCTACTCTCACCCAGGAAACAGATTCCCAAAACCATGAACTTGATTTTCGTTTGCGACGATTATGCCAAGTATTACAAAAAACTTATGACAAAAATCCAGTCTTAACAGATTACTTTTTGTCTCATATCGAGAAAGGTTTAGAACTTTATCAGCAATCTCAATAATTTTCCTACTCTCATTATGAACAACTTGTCTGCTTATTATTCATTATTATGAATTAATTTTATAAATATGAATAAATTTGCAAAAAAAGGAGAACCTTTATAAAAAGAGGTTCTCTTTTTTCTAATTAAGGAGCTGAATATACATGAAAAAAGAACTGATACAAGTAGTTGAAAGCTATATAGATTGGATACACATCCAATTTGAAGATGGCAGCAATTTTATTGGGGATGATTACATTGACTCTATTGAAGACATGTTTCAAGAAGCTGGTATTTCATACAATCAAGATGATCTAAAACAAACTATGCAAGAAATTGTTCATGCCCTGAGTAAGGAGTATGGAGCTAATAATGTTTTTTACGGAGCTCCAGAACATACAATCCTTAATGGTAATCGATATGTGACAATCTATAATCAATTAATTGTACTAAACAATCATTAAATATAATGACTTCTTTATTTTCGTAACTTCATATGGCGTGATTGTTAGAATACAATTTTCTTCTTTTCTAGGAGGCACCAAGCAAATGAAACTTATCACATTAAATAACGGAATAAAAACAAAACAATATCCAGACGTTAAATCCCTTATCGATTTCTTTGAAGCAGCCAAAAACTATGGATTTCTATTCTACACTGCAGATTTAAAAAAGTTACCTCTAGATGAATATTTTCATATTTATCATCATTCAAGTAAAGGCAGTGGTGGATATCAGCAAGCTTTTCCGATCCCCAGCACGTTATACCATTCTTTAAAAATCGACCATTATTCACTTAAATGGTTAAATATCTTTTATCAATTATATTATCAAGACGCTCCTCCTCCACCTTGGAAATGGAAACATTGGGATACTTATATAGGTGAAAATTACGTATGGATTTATAAAACAGAATAACCTTTTCTACTACGTTATCCTTTTCAACAAAATAAAAAACTCCTGATTAACTAGGAGTTTTTTTGTCTTGCTGCTTCATAAAGTACATTTTTAATGCTTCTAGAAACGCTTCTTCAATTTTTATCGTACCATATATTTCATTACCTAGTTTAAGTGGAGAGGTTTTTGCAGTCATCGTTCATCACCTCATGACCACTATATGCAAGATACCCTTATGGACTACCCTATTTTGTTTTAGTAGCAAAGAATTCCTCATCAGATTTATCTTTTAGAATATTAAATGATAAATCAAGTTCAAGATAAACAAACTGTTTTTACATAATCTCCAGTTTTAACCCATTCATAACATTGAGTACGAGGCATCGCATTCCAGCAATGTCCTAAGAATAAAGCAAGATGAGATGGTCCAGCATAAAACAAATCAATTTCGTCTACATCAATTTGTGCACATACTTTCTTTATTTCTTCTTTTATTGCGTTTACAACTACATTTACTTGTTCAGCCGAAACGATTGGAAATGATGATGCTACCTCTAATACCGAATTTTCTTCCTCATCAATTCCGCTTAAAAACGTTCTAACCTCATCTGTCATATTTTCTTTCATTATTGCAATTATCACAGCAAGCTTTTTCCCTTTTCCTACCCGGAAGTTAGTTTGAATTGGATACCCTGGTGTGGTTGATGTAGGGTATTGATTTGTACTCCAGAAATCTCCTCTATACTCCATTTCAATATTAAATCCCGAAACAGCAGAAAAGGTTTGACCTATTGCCATCGCGCTTGAATTCCTTCTACTTCCTTGCAATCTGATTTTACGATTAGTCCTATTATCGATAATCCACTGTTTTGTTTGCTCTAATTCAGTAAGCAATTGGCTAGTCCACTCTTCAGATGAAGGAAAGCTTCTTTCCTTTCCTCCGAAAAACGGTTCCCACATAAACAACAATTGTTTTCCACTTGTTTCCTCATTATTTATTTTCGTCTCAAGAATCGTTGGTTTTGAAAAAAATTCATCATCTTCAATAGAACGTATAATTGTTTCTTTAATTTCTTTTCTTGAAACTGGCTTATTTTTTCTTGATACCAGCAACTCTGTTAAATAACTATGGACATTATTTATTTTCTTCTTAGGTAGTTCATCAAAATCTGGAAGGTTTTCTGACAAATTCCCAAAAAACATCCCTTCCGACTGTGCATTCAATGATCCCCATGTATCTTCAATCATAACCTTATTAAACAAAAACTCTGCTGTTTCCTCATCTTTTTCAAGTTTCAAAACAATTTGTTTATAAGCTTCATATGAATTCTGTAGAATCCCTGATGATTGTTCAAAAAAAGAATATGGATCTCTCAGTCTTCGTAATCCGTTAATTAAGGGTTTAATTGTATCTGATACCCCTGTACAAGATAAAGTGAACCAGCGATATGTACCTGGACTCCCCTTATCCATTGTTTTAAATCGTTCGATCTCTTCCCAAAATTTTGCTGGCGTCATATTATGATTCTTAGCCTCAATCGCTTCAATAATCATACCTTTGCCTGGAACAAAAAACTTCACTTCAATATCCCCAATCGATTCCCAAATAAGGGATGTAAACCCTTCGAAAGAAAGCCAATAAGGAATTTTATTGAGGATTAAATTTCTTTGGAAATCAAATCCTCCCCCTGCAATGTCTCCCCCAGTCGATTCCGATTCCAATAAAGATGGCTTGTGTTCATTCATGTATAATCCCCTCCCTTTACCATCTCACCTTTCAATACAGGGTTACCAGGTACGTAAAGCGTAACATTGCCATGTACAGATTGAGATTCTATTTTTACAATTAACAAAACAGCAAAATTTGCACCTACAGCTTCATCATTTACTATTCCCCACATCGTTTGAATATCTTGAGAACTAGGCATAAGCGAAAAAGAAGGATGTGAGTGCCACTCACCTAGATAATTATATTTTCTATATTGGAACTTATTTTTACTAAAAAAGTAATTTAGACTTTTTCTCATTACACCTGATATTTGTCTTACGAAACGAATCCATGTACCATCATATAATTGGACCGTCACATCACAAATTCTAAATGTATTTTCTCCGATATGCTCTCCCATTAAAATGCCACCAATTTCATTTCTGCCTGCCTTTTTAAGCTCAACTTCCAATCTTTGTTCAATTCTTTTAGGCATAATAACTTTAATCATTTCTCTTCTCCAATAACGGCGCTATAAAATCAATTACTTCTTTTATAACATCTTGATTTTCCTCCGGTATTATTTCCTCAATTAAATGATTCGTCTCAATCGGAAATATTTCAAAAGGTTGTTCAAATATCCAGCTTTTCTTCAAACCTATTAAATACATAGAAAAAGGATAATCCGACTTTTCATCTTTAAGTGCATCAGTTATATACCTTGCTAAATGATTCGCAATAATGCCTACATCAGCATCTGAAGCAATCCATACTTCACCTAATTCAGTTTGTAATCCATACGCCTCTTCGCCTAATTGAGATATTGTAGGCATTTCTGAAGTAGCTTCCAAAAGTGCCTTTCTCATAATTTGAGGACTTGGATCTAACTTGGGACGACTTCTTGCAATAAGCCCCCCGATCCCACCAGAAAATAATTCTCCCCAAATCATTGGTTTCTCATAATTTTTACATATCGCAGATAACAAATTAAAAATCTTACTATCCGCCGTAGCATCAACAATAACGTCACAAGAGCCTAATTCAGTAATATTCGCATTTAATGATGTAATTGCTTCTTGCCCAGTTAAGTTGATCCTAGATACTTCAACTTCTACAGAGCTTGAAATAAGTTCAAGCTGCTCTTTAATAGCATCAACCTTATGATTCCCGACATTTCTCCAATCCAAGGTATGCCTCTGAATATTCCCTCTCAAAAATATATCTTCATCAACAAGGAAAAATTTCTCTACCCCTGATCTTGCAAGAGCATTCACTATTTTGCTTCCTAAAGAGCCTACTCCAACCATACCTACCTTTTTATCTTTTAGTGAAAACAATTCCGGTTGGCGCCGATCCACGTTTTCTTTGTCCATTACTATTGGTATCTTATGTATCTTTTCTTTATTTTTAATACATAATAGCGAAAATATCGCTCCTACCTCATCAACCAATATAAATAAACTATTGGTTAAATCTTCAAATTCAATACATTCCTCTTTATATCCGTTTTTCAATAATAAATATTTTAATGCTTCACTTGAAGATAGAGATTTAATTTCAGCTGATGCATTCTTTACATAATAAATGCTTCCTTTTCCTAATAGCTTACCTTTCAATTCATTCGGTAAATAATCGTTTTCCCAAATTATTTTTGATTTATCATAAATCTGTCCAATATGCACAATGGTAGCTCTATTTTCAAAAATGTAGTGAAAATTCATTTGCTTATATTCAGTAGGGTTCGAATTTGACACTATTTCCAACAGAACCTGATTTACATATAATCTAATCGTTTCTGTTCTTAGTTCTTGTCCAACGGAGAGTACGTGTCTTGAAAGAACAACAGAACTCTCTTCCCCACCTTGCTTTCCTTTTGGATTCTCCGTATATATTAATCGGTAGGCGCTTTCCAAGATTCTTGCACCTGTAACATTTTCGTGCCAATTGTCAGGTCCCCATTCTAAACAAAGAGTTCCATTTACATACTGATGCTCCGTCCACCATTTCTCTTTCTCTATGGATTTAACACCTGGTGCTGAGAAAGGGAAAAGAGGTGGATACCCCATTTCTAGTTCATAAATATGACCATGAGCTTCTATTTTTACTTGTACGGCTAGTTCATTACCTGAAATACACCATTCCATCCCTAGCAGCCAGTCTTTAGTTAATTGTAATTGTTCTATTTCTTTCCGTTCATGTAATAAACGATTCGCATTTTCTAAGAACCAAATCCCCATTAGGCAAATCCTCCGGGTTTCTTTGGTTCAATAGGACGATCTGGAAACGTCAACGGTGGTGGGATTAGTGCACTTTTCACAAATGGACTTGAACTTTTTTTGCTCTTTGGGAAGCGCGGACCGAAAATTGAACGCCACAATTTCACAGCCTCATCTTCATTTGTTTCTTCTAATGCTTTTCTCGCCATCTCGGCATGGAGTTTGACTTTATCGTAAAAACCTTTAAATGCATCAAATGTAATTCCATCTGTGACAGAGTTTCCTGGAACACCTGGATCACCAATCGTAGGGACAATTCCTAACCTAACATAGATCTCATATTTATTCACAATTTCTTCCATAGTTTTCACGAATAGCTCAGCGTATTTAGTCTCAGATTTATCCATGCATTCCGCTACAATACACTCAATTACAAAACCTTTTGGTTTCTTTGCTATTGTTGGATTAACACGACGCCACCACTTCATTATTTTTACAAGTGGTTTAAACATACCTTTGCTTTCTTGGTTCACCCCTATTGTCCATATCGTATGCTTAGGGGGATTCGTTTCAAGCCACTTTTCTTGTTTTCTATCAGGAATATAAAGTTTTCCATCCATACCATCAGGTGCAATTATAGGTACAACATCCATATCCGCCTTTCCTGTATTTATTCCAACTGAACGATTTTGTTTCCTGATATTAGGATATTGTTTTTTTAAAACATCATACAGTAAATTTATAACATCTTTAGGGTCATCTGCTTGTGTGTAATTAGTTACTACAATGATATCAACATCGGGGCGTGTAATTTTTCCATCCACAATTCTTGGACGAATTGCTGTATCCCGTTTATATGATCCTGATAAAAAATCTGAATCACGGTATGGTTTAAAAGTAGCATCCTTTTCCAAAAAACTTCTTAAATCAGTATGCGCCTTACTCGCATCACCCTTAGTTGTTGTACTTGGCTCTATATCTCCTAAAAATGCTAAAAATTGCTTTTGTGTCGCCATGACTTCCCCTCCTAATAATACCAATGGTTTCTTAATTCTTAACACATAGAAGTAAACATTTATTTATCAAAAGATGAAATATTTCTAATATACACTGGACACAAACAAAATAATTGTGAACGTAACACTCCATCATTAGTCATTAGAATTTCCTAATTCAATTACCACTTTCTTTTATAAGTGTAATCAAAATTATTGCTTCAAACGGATAACTACCTGTAATATTTATCCTCTTACTACGATAAAAGAAACGGCTTTAAAAGGCATAAGAACTGGCTCTTATGCCTTTTAAAATCTTACTCATATTTTAATACCCCTTCAACTGTCAACTCGATTTTTTTTGTATTATCAAATAAATCTTCAAATATTTGCCTGTATTCTAAATTAACTTTTTTACCGCTACTGTCCCACACATTCATTCGTTCTCTAGGACTGTATTTCCTAAAATAAGAATTACACTCTTCCTTTGTCATTCCAGCTTTTTTCAGAAAAAGAAAACTTGCCAGTGGCGTACAAGCATTTACCTTCCCATCAGTTACATTCACTAAAAGTTTTCTCGCTCTTCTATCATTAGAAACATACAGATTGATTGTTGATAGAGATATGTAGTCTAAAACCCTTGTTAAAACAATGGTTTTAACTTCCCCAACATCCATATCTTCCCTTAAAGACTTTTCGCAAAAATCCATATCCTTAATTAAGGAATCAATATCACTATAAGTTTTACTATATAATGATGAATAAATTTGAGGTAACGGATGATCCTCATGTAAAAAGTCCAAAGTTTCGCTTAAAAGATTTAAATAAACATGACATACTGTTTTCTCTTTTCCAGGCAACCAATCTGATAAAAAACCTAGTAAATCTGCATCAGTTATTACTTCAATTTTTTTATCCTGTATCAAAGAGGTAACATGAGTGACTACATCAGGTGGTTTTGTTATTTCCCTATAAACATACTCATGAATGTATGTTTCTTTAAATAAAGGCAACATAACACTTAAGTGCGAACCCCCACCCGCTATTAATCTACCCATTTTTATACAAGCATCTGCATCCAAAACAGCAACGTAATCCTGACTCATTCTCGCTTCTCCCCAATTATTATTTTTTTTCTTCCTCCCCATGCATAAGAATTTCATCAAGATTTATATCCCCCGACAAAATAGAAAAATCCCTTTTCAATTTATTGCGAGATAAATTGAAATCTTCTAAATTCATTGTAGCATATTTAATAAGATCCCCATATTCTTTCTCTTCCGTTCGTTTTTGCCACTCGAGAGCATATCTTGTTTGATGCATTAATAAAAGCACACCATCATCAGGGCTTTTATCTGGAATAGCTAATAGCGTCTCAGCTTGCTCTAAATTAATAAAATTGACTTCATATAAACGCAGTACCATAGCTTTATATGGTACTGCGAATGAATCCACTAATTTCAATATTTCTAGAACCCCAATTTCTCCCTTATTAATCTTCAACAATCTCATTTCTTCAAATAAATGTTGCTTAGGTACTAAAAAACACGCTGCATAAGAATTAGCTTTCATTTCATTTTCATTTCCATTGAAAGAACTATCTACATCATTTAAAATTTCTGATTTTTGTTCCAAATCATATTTAAGGTGATACAATTCATGTGCAGCAGCAAAAATTTGCTCACCTAGTGGCATATAAGAATTGATATAAATAAAATTTTTACTATTCTTAAACAATGTAAATGCATATAATTTTTCATCTTGGATAGGAAATACGATTACTTGTAAACCTTCGACCCTTCTTAAAATCCTAAAAATATTTTGTTGCACCTTTTGATTATAATGTAATTCAATCAAATCAGATGTCGCTTTTCGTTCTATTTCATAAAAAACTTCTTTATCTTTATGGAATAGAATGTTTTTTATTTGTATCTTAGCCAATTATTTCCCCCCCATATATCTTTCTATTTATCATACATTCCGCTCACATTCTTTAGCAGGGCTTATTCCTTCAAAAGAAACAATTCTATTTCGAACTTTATTTTTGTCTTCATATAAATCTTGGTAATCAGTGATTAATTCAATTATACGAAAAGCTTTTGTAAGTCCTTCTTTACCTACTTGAGAAGTAACTTTCCCCATAAATACAGGGACTACATCTTCCTCTACACTTTCCACAATATATTCTTCCTTTTCAATTGGTTCTAATAATTGTTCCACTGGAACTTTTAGAATATCCGCAATTTGACGTATTTCAAGTATATTTGTATTCTTATCACCTTTTAGAATTTTACCCATTACTTGTTTGGAAATTTGCAATTCATCAGCTAATTTTTGTTGTGACCACTGTAAATTATTTAATTCCTGAAGGATTCTTTGTCCTACCATTTGATAAAAGTTTAACATTTATCAACACCTCCTAATTACTATTATTACGCTAAACAACAAAAAAGTCAACGTTTCGTTAACTGATAAAACCATAAAACAAACAAAGTCAACGTTTCGTTAACGAACCTGATGAATTATAACTTTGGTTTTATAACATATTAAAACTATATTTTGAAGGTATATAAGTATATTCTACACCTCACTTTTTCAATTCATTCAAAGTACATGTCCAACTATTTTTTGCAAACAGTACATATGACATTTGAGATGTGGTTGCGAACTGTCTTTTCACTTATAAAAAGTTCACCTGCAATTTCCTTCGTTGTTTTATCTTGAACCAGCAATTCAAATACTTCTCTCTCTCTCTTTGTGAGTAAAGGTTTAGATTGATACGCTTTTTCCTTCAACTGGTATAACCCTCCTTGCTTAAGCCAGAGCTGTGTATGTGTAAGTTGGGTGTTTATTTAGTCAAGATATTGTATGAACGAAATGTGCAGGTGGTGAATGAAAATGGGCTTTATTTCCTATGTTATTTTAGACTTTTATACAGTGCGTACACTCTTTTTATCCACTTACTTTCCAACGCGCCATATTTGTTCTAGCAATATACTTACAACCGTACCTACAAATAAGCCATTACCGAATATATATTGCATAACAGACGGCAAGGATTGGAGTGCTCCAGACGGTAAAAACATAACGCCGCTGCCAAATAATACTGCAACGCCTAAAATCGTTACATTCCTTTCACTCATCGGCACTTGTTTTATATTATTAAATCCAATTCCAATTAACTGTACGAACGAAGCCATTAAAACAGCCGATGCGACAGCTGATGGTAAAGATGCTAAGTAACGAATAATACTTGGAAAAAGAGACATTACGACTAGTAACGCACATGCCATTAAGAACGATCGGATATATTTTTGTTTTGTTAAACGTATAAATCCTGCCGTTGCTGGTAACGGAACGACACCTACAGTTGAAAATACAGAAGAGATGATATGCGAAATCCCCCCAACCCATGTTCCATCTTTCAACTGTTTTTGTTCAATAGTCGCTTTATGAATAGTTGCTTGATTAATTGCTATAATAGCTGCCACCGTATTCGAAACTAAAATACATACCATAACAAAACTTGATACAGCCATACCTGTATTCCATTTTGGAAGCCCCCAAGCAAATATATGTGGAAGTTGCACAAAATGAGTTACTTGAGATGGGATTGTCACTTTTCCTGCAATGAGAAAAATAATCCACCCACTAATTAATCCTATTAAAACTGCATAACTTTTGACAAAGCCTTTTCCAAAACTAGATAGTATAATAACGAACAGAAATATACTAAACGCGATCATTGCTGTAAATCCGTCGATTTGAGAAATAGTAGCTGTAATTCCTAACATTCCTTTTAAAAACACACCACTTAATTGTAAACATAATAAAAGTAAAAACGTCCCTGTCACAAGCGGCGTAAATAAAAATAAAATACGTCCTATAAAACCAGTTACTCCTAATCCTATTAAAATAATACCGGAGATTATCATTCCTAATTCTAAAATTTGCAGTGTACTATGTAATTGATCTTGTCCGGCCGTTGCATAAGCAAGTACGGTAAATACACCAACCCAAGATCCAGCCGGCCCATCCGCAATTGGTAGTCTATGCCCAAGCCATCCTTGTAAAAAAGAAGATATACCAACTACAAAAAACGTACGCTGCATTAAATAAAATATTTCTTCCGTCGTAAGATGAAATAATCCGCCAACGACAATTGGTAGTGCGATTGAATTTGCTAATAAAAATATAAACCATTGTAAAGTTCCCATAATATGATTTTGGTTATGTTGATTGTCCAATTTTTTCATCCCTTCTAGCTTTCCTATAAAAATATATTGTAAGAATAAAAAAGAAGAGTTCTATACTCACCATTAGAACCCTCCTCAAAATATTTAAACGATTCTTCTACACAAGATTATTTAATTCCACCTCATTTAAACTTCCAACAACAATATTTCCTTTATACACGACTAAACGTTTTTCTGTTTGACGCGCTACTGCTTCAGCAGCGCATGTCGCATTCGTCAAAACAAAGCTCGCTTCATCCCCTACATTCGGCCATACTCGCTTCCCTTCCTTATTTAACGTTTCTTTTCCTCCTGTAATAAAGCGGAGTGCTTTTCCTAAAGACCTTTCGTCACTCCACCCAAAACGCTCTGCTAATCGATTCGCCTTTTGAAGCATATCACCTGTTCCAAACGGTGACCAATGATCTGTAATGCTATCATTGCCTAATGAAACCTTAACACCTTTTTTATCTAATAACGGAATTGGGATTACTTGTTTACCAATTGGCACTGTTGAAGTAATATCAATATT
Source organism: Bacillus sp. LH1 (assembly GCF_057924895.1). Lineage (NCBI taxonomy): Bacteria > Bacillati > Bacillota > Bacilli > Caryophanales > Bacillaceae > Bacillus > Bacillus sp. LH1. The sequence continues at coordinate 4,409,212 of NZ_CM175007.1, forward strand.
TACATTTGCGAGTCTTTCTGCCACTTCTTCAGCCTCTTTATCAGTAACACCACCAAGTCCAAGTGCATGACTAATCGTTACACGGCCTTGCCATCCTGCTTCTTCTGTTAAACTTGCCAATCTCTTCATCGTAAACGTTCCAAGATTATTCGCATCGTGCAAATGAATATCAACATCCGCATTAAATTCGACTGCGATATCCATAATTGTATGTAATGACTTTTCAATGTCATTATCCACTGTAGCTGGATCTACTCCTCCGACTAGATTGGCACCCATACGCATCGCATCTTTCACGAGTTGCACAGAATTACTGCGCAATAATCCATGTTGCGGAAACGCAACAATTCTACTAGATACTCGATTTTTATATGTTTCTAATGCCGCTAACGTCGCCTCCAAATTACCAAGCCCAATAATTGGATCAACATTACAATGCGTTCTAATATTCGTTGCACCATTTTGCAGTAGTAACTCTAGCATATTTTCCGCTCTATTTTGAGCAGTCGCTAATTGCTTTGGTAAAATTTTTTCTTCTTCATTAAAACGTGTAAAAATACTTTCTGCTGGCATACAAGCTTTCCATGGGCCACTATAATATGTTTTATCAATGTGAATGTGCATCTCTTTGAAAGCTGGCAACATTAATAAGTTCTTAGCATCAAAAGTTACTATATCTTCCTCTTGAACAATCCCTTTTATAATTTTTTTAATTCGACCATCTTCAATAAGTAAACTGCATAATTCTGTTTCTGTTTGTGAAATTCTCTCTTCTTCATATGTATACCCTGATTCAAGCATTACGTTAGTCAACCAATATACTGTCATCTCTATTTCCCCACCCTTTATTAAAAATCACCTCATAACTACAAGTTTAATATCCACTGAAAATTAAGACAATTAATACGATCGCTTCTCACAAAAAAAATGTAATACAACCCCATAGTCTTCTCATAAATTTCCATATAGAATAAAAGTATGCAGTTTGATATAAAAAGGAGTTGATTGGAATATGTCAAAAAAGTTATGTAAATCCGAAACTGATAAAATGCTATTTGGTATATGTGGTGGTTTAGGAGAATATTTTGATATTAGCTCTACTCTTATTCGTATCATTTGGGTTATTGCTGTTTTATGTTTTGGGACAGGATTTTTAGTTTATTTCATTTGTTTATTACTTATGCCACGTTCGTACTAATGGCATCATTTCACATACTTAAGAAGAGCAAATCACCTATAGAATCCTATAGGTGATTTTTTCATGAAGAATATTTCATCGTTAAATGTAATACCGCCACTTCTTCTTCTTCATTTTTATAAATATGCTTCTTATTCGCTTCAAATTGAATGGAATCAAACTCATTTAATTCGTATACATCATTCTCCACTTGAATAGACACTTTCCCTTTCATTACCGTTACAAGCTCAATCGCACCTTCATGATGAGCTTCTGGCTCATATATACTATTTGATCGTAAACAAGCACGGTGCATTTCCATCCCTGTTTCTTTCGTATAACGGAACATCGTTTCTAAATGCCACGCTTGTCCTTCATCTACTGCAAATCCTTCTCCACAGCGCGCAACAGCTACAGGTTCTCCAGCAACCATTAATCTGGATAAAGGAATTGATAACCCTTTCGTTATTTTCCAAATGACAGCTAGTGTCGGATTTGTTTCCCCTCTTTCTATCTTTCCTAATGTTAATTTACTAACTCCTGTTTTATGGGCTAATTCTTCTAAACTTAATTTCTGTTCATTTCGAATTTGTCTCAATAACTGTCCAACTTGTTGAATGACTTCTTTCGTTTGCATATCTTCATTTTCTTTCATATATAAAACCACCTCAAAATATAAAATAGTTTACTTTTAACAATTAAAAGTATATCATACTATACATAATTATTTATTTTCGAAAGGAGTGCTATACTTCATGCGCGCAATTTTATTAGGTCTTTTATCATCGGCCTTTTTTTCTGCAACCTTTATTATTAATAGAGCAATGAATGTATCTGGAACGAGCTGGGCTTGGACAGCTTCCTTCCGTTTTTTATTTGCTCTTCCTATTTTATTCCTTATCGTTTTATTTCGCAAAAACTTTAGGGGATTATGGGAAGAGTTAAAAAAACATCCATTGGCATGGATCGGATGGGGTTCTGTTGCCGGTATTGGTTTTTATTCTTTATTAAGTTTCTCAGCTGTCTTTTCTCCAGCTTGGCTCGTTGCTGGAACTTGGCAAGTTACGATTTTAGCTGGTTTACTACTATCACCACTATTTTTCGTAAAAATAGAAACAAAATCAGGTACGAAACTTGTACGCGGAAAAATTCCACTTCGTAGCTTATATGTTGCATTATTTATTTTACTTGGTGTAATTTGTATGCAAGCAACTGCCGCAGGCCATATTACAATGACTCAGTTCATTTCAGGTTTTTTACCTGTCGTATTAGCCGCTTTCTTATATCCGTTCGGTAACCGAAAAATGATGGAGCTTGTTGGTGGACGCCTTGATACGTTCCAACGTGTATTAGGAATGGCAATTGGAAGTCTTCCTATAACAATCTTGCTTGGTATATACGGATTTTCTACTACTGGCATTCCAACATCCAACCAAATGCTTCAAGGATTTTTGTTAGCATTATGTTCCGGCGTTATTGCAACGATGACATTTTTCTTTGCTACTGACTTAGCAAAAGATAACCTCGCTCTACTTGGAGCTGTTGAAGCAACACAAGCTGGAACGATGGTCTTTACCGTACTTGGAGAAATCATTTTCTTAAATGGTTCACTCCCTGGAGGACTTTCTCTCATCGGAATGATTATTATCATGTTAGGAATGGTTGCAAATAGTATTTTAAACCGTTCTGTTCCAGTCGTTAAACAGAAAAAATCGGCATAAAAAAAGGGTATGGTTCTATAGAGATGAACCATACTCTTTTTTATTGTCCCCCTATTTCGCCTTATCAGAATAGTATTTCATTGGCTGTTTATACTAAAACTTATGTTATAATACGTTTCATGCGCATTAATAGGAGGTAAATTATGTTAAAAAAAGCAATCGCTGAATTTATTGGTACATTTGTACTTGTATTATTCGGAACTGGAGTAGCTGTCACTGGCGGCGGAATTGAAGGAATTGGAACATTAGGAATCGCTATGGCTTTCGGCTTATCTATTGTAGCTATGGCATATAGCATCGGAACAATTTCTGGATGTCACATTAACCCAGCAGTATCAGTAGCTATGTTCATCAACAAACGAATGAACGCTATGGAACTTTGTTATTATGTATTAGCTCAAATTTTAGGTGGTTTATTAGGAACTGCAACGTTAGTAACAATTTTAAAATCTGCTAAAACACCTTTAGATAATTTAGGACAAAATGGTTTCGGAACTCTTGGTTTATCTGGAGCATTTTTAGTTGAGTTCATTTTAACTTTCGTATTTATTTTAGTTATCGTTGCTGTAACAGGTAAAAAAGGAAGTTCTTCTTTAGCTGGACTAGTAATTGGTTTCACATTAGTTTTAATTCACTTATTAGGAATTCCGTTAACTGGAACATCTGTTAACCCAGCTCGTAGTATCGCACCAGCTTTATTTGTTGGTGGAGAAGCACTTTCTCAACTATGGGTATTCATCGTAGCACCAATTCTTGGTGGTATCTTCGCAGCTATCGTAGGTAAATTCATTTTAAATACTGAAAAATAGAATTTTCAATATTTCTGAATAAAAAAATGCGAGCCCTCATTATGAGGAAGCTCGCTTTTTTTATTCTTTCATTTTAGACTTTAAATTTGTAACTAATTGATCTACCGTTACATTTGCAAGTACGTTTTCCATCGCTTCTTGCGCTTGCATTAAAATAATTTCTAATACTGATTGAATATTAGCTCCTACTGGACATTCAATGTTGGGATTTTCATGGAAGGAAAATAGTTGTCCTTCTTCTACAACTTCCACTGCTTTATATACATCAAGTAATGTAATTTCTTCTAAATCTCGAGCAAGTGTCGTACCACCTTTACCAGCTTGTACATCAACAAGTCCTGCTCTCTTCAACATTCCTGTAATGCGACGAATCACAACTGGATTTGTATTCACACTACCGGCAATCCATTCAGAGGTACAGCGAGAGTTTCGATCTATCGCAAGTAATGTCAGCATATGAACACCTACTGTAAAACGACTACTAATCCCCATCTGCACACCCTCCTTTTTATTCATTCTATTAAAAGACGACTCTTATTATTATATACTATTTTTAATTTATACATAAAGAAAAAGCATGATTTCAATAGGAAATCATGCTTTTCTCTCATTATTGACGCTTTATAAATTTCGCTAAATCTTTAAATTTCACTTTATCTGAGTAATTCATTACGCCGTTTACGTAAATGCGGCTTGTAACAGCATTTAATACTGCAATTGTCGCCAATAAGACTGCTAATGTTATCGTAATTTCTAGCATACCTGCTTCACCAGCTACAATACGTGAGAAGGTAACCATCGGTGTAAAAAATGGAACGTAAGAACTTACAACAACGATAGTACTATTCGGATCACTTAATGATTTAATACTAATAAAGAATGCAGCCATAATTAAAATCATTACCGGGAAAGATACAGCTTGTAAATCCTCCGTCTTAGATACGACAGCTCCAGCAGCAGCATACATCATCGCATAAAGTAAATATCCCGTAATGAAATAAACAAGAAACATGCTGATAACTTTTGCATCTAATTTTGTAAAGTCAATTGGAATACCAAATAGTGAGGCACTTTCTAAATCGACCCAACCTAACAAATATGGAATAAGATAACCACACGCCAATACGACAAGTTGCAATAACGCCGTTGAAACAACCGCTAAAATTTTCGCATACATCATCGTAAGAGGCTTCACTTTCGGAAGCATTACTTCCATTACACGTGACGCCTTTTCAGATGCAATATTCATTGCGATTGTATTTCCGAACGCTACAATAAACATATATAAAGCAAATGTAAAGAAATAGGCAATTCCGAAAGAAGATGTACGATCTTTTATCGCTTCTTGCTTTACTTGAATTTCTGTTTGTAATTGCTGTGCAATTTCTGGTGAAACATTATTTTTGGCAATCGTCACCATCGTATATTGTTGCTTTAAATATCCTGCCATAATTGCAGAAGTTGCTTGGCTTGGAAATCCATTATACATATATGTAATCGATGGAGCCCCACCCTTTTCCGTCACATGGAATAGACCATCTAAATCGCCTTCTTCTACTTGCTTATGCAGTTTATCAAAATCATCCTTTGAACCAATTGTTATTTTTGCTGATGGCAATAGCTTATTTAGCTCATCTTTTTGTACTTTATATGTGGAACTCTCTACTACAACTGCAATTTTATCTTTATCCTTATTTTTATCATCGCCTGAAGTAAAATGATTAAATGTAAAAATCCCAAACACAACTAAAAATAAAATCGCACTCGTAATTAATGATTTCTTAGATAAAAACGCTTCCCTAAAATAAAATGAAAATACGTGAGAAAATTTACGCATCGTTATTTCGCCCTCTCTACAAAGATTTCGTTTAACGTCGGCTCTAACATTTTGAATTGTCGTAAGCTAACACCTTGCTCTTGCAACTGTTGCAAAATCTTGAGAGCTTCCGCATCGTCTTGTACTTTCACATAAAGAAGGCCTTGTTGTTTTTCATACGATACATGTATAGCTTCTAATCCCTTTTCATTCTCTACTGTATCTTCAATCGTTAAATTACGGAAACCGTATTCTTTCTTAATATCACTTAGCTGTCCTTTTACGACTGCTTCACCTTTTTTCAAAATACATACATGTTGGCAAAAAGCCTCTACTTGTTCCATACGATGACTTGATAAAATAATCGTCTTTCCGCTCTGTACTTGTTCTTCAATAATACTAGCTAACATCCCAGCATTAACTGGATCAAGGCCGCTGAATGGTTCATCTAGAATGAGAAGTTCCGGATTATGAAGAAGAGCAGCAATTAATTGGATTTTTTGCTGATTCCCTTTTGAAAGCTCTCCAGCCGTTTTAAATTTATATTCTGGTATCGCTAAACGCTCTAACCAGTGATCAATAGCGTGATCCACTTCTTTCTTCGACATTCCTTCTAATCTACCAAAATATCGCAGCTGATCTATTACTCTACTTTTTGTATATAAACCTCTTTCTTCTGGTAAATACCCAATTGTTACACCACTATTTCCAAATGCTTTTCCATCCCATGTAATCGAACCTTCATTAGGCGTTAATAATCCGAGAAGCATTTTGATTGTTGTTGTTTTCCCTGCACCATTTCGTCCAAGTAACCCTAGTACTTCACCTTTTGGTAACGAAATTTGCAAACCGTTAACTGCTTTTGATTCCCCAAATTGTTTCGTTAAGTTTTGAATTTGTAAACTCAAGTATAAAGCCTCCCCTTTAGTATCATTCGTACTCTCTTTCAAAGACTATGTTTATTCAAGACAAAATATAGCACCACGCTTCATCCTCTTATATGTAAACATCGTCATGAATCCATCATTTGTTCTATTTAGTTAAAATTGTAAATAACAAAGTTCTTTTTGTCAATTATAATTGTCATTACGACAATAAAACTTGTCAAAACAGCTATTATTATTTTGCTCATCTTTCTAATATAGGACATACTACTATATATACAAAAGACAATATGCAAATGTTCATATAAAAATATTATATTTTAATATATAATATAAAATGATTTTCTAACATCAAGGAGGATACATATGAAGATGAAGAGGGGCATTACCACTTTATTATCTGTAGCGGTTCTATCTACATCACTTGTAGCATGTTCAGGAACACCAGAGAAAACAGTGGCGAAAGAAGAGAAAGTAAAATTAACAGAACAACAATTAATGGCTGATTTATGGTATCAAACAGCCGGTGAAACGAAAGCACTTTACTACCAAGGGTACAACATTGGTCAATTAAAGCTTGATGCAATTCTTGCAAAAGGGACAGAGAAAAAACCTGCTATCGTGCTTGATTTAGACGAAACTGTTTTAGATAACAGTCCTCATCAGGCAATGAGCGTAAAAACAGGCAAAGGCTATCCTTACAAATGGGATGATTGGATTAACAAAGCTGAAGCTGAAGCCCTTCCAGGCGCAATTGATTTCTTAAAATATACAGAGTCTAAAGGTGTAGATATTTACTACATCTCAAATCGTAAAACGAATCAACTAGATGCGACAATTAAAAATCTTGAGCGTGTAGGTGCTCCTCAAGCAACGAAAGAACATATATTACTACAAGATCCGAAAGAAAAAGGAAAAGAAAAACGCCGTGAACTCGTTTCTCAAACCCATGATATTGTCTTATTCTTCGGTGATAACTTATCTGATTTCACAGGTTTTGATGGAAAATCTGTAAAAGATCGTAACCAAACAGTAGCAGATTCAAAAGCACAATTTGGTGAGAAATTCATTATTTTCCCGAATCCAATGTATGGCGATTGGGAAGGCGCTTTATATGATTATGATTTCAAAAAATCAGATGCAGAAAAAGATAAAATCCGTCGCGACAACTTAAAATCATTTGATGTAAAATAAAAGAGGATGGCATTCGCCATCCTCTTTTATTTTACTTTCTCTGTTAAAGGCAAGATAAATACTTCCACACGTCTATTCTTTGCCTTTCCTTCCTGTGTATCGTTTGGAGCAATTGAACGGTATTCTCCGTATCCAATCGCACTAAATTTTTCTGGTTGTAATTCTTTATTTTGCAGTAATACTTGCATAAAATTAACTGCCCGCTGCGTACTTAATTCCCAATTCGACGCAAACTGCGCATTGGCAATAGGGACATTATCCGTATGACCCGATACTGTAATTTCACGAGGTGACGCTGAAACAAGTAAGCTAGACATCTCTTTTGCAATCCCTAAAGATTCTAATTTCACATCTGCTTTCCCCGAATCAAACAGTATATTTTCTAATATTGTCACCATTAATCCCTTTTCAGTTAATTTAGTTTGAAAAGAAGAAGATAATTGTTTTTCATTAATATATTGATCAATCTTTTTTTGTAATGCTTTCAATTCATCCATCTCTTTTTTTTCTTTAGCTCTAGCTTCTTCTTGTTTTTTTGCTTGTTCTGCCTCAAGGCTACTTGCTGATAATTCTTTTTCATCATTTGGCTTTTGATCACTTAAAAATTCTTTGTTACCTGTTCCCCCAGCTAATTCACTTCGAAAAGCAACTGCCATCTGTTTAAACTTCGCAGCATCTATACTACTCATTGCGAATAAAACGATAAACAATGCAAATAACAACGTTAACATATCAGAATATGGGATTAACCACGTTTCATCGATATGCTCATCATGTTTTTTCTTTTTGCCTCTTCTATTTTTCTTACTCCGCATTTTTTTCTGCTCCTTTTTCTAGCTTTTTACGCTCAGTTGCAGAAAGTGCACCTAAAATGCGGTTCTTCATAATAAACGGATATGTACCTTCTTGTAACATTAATAAACAATCAATGATTAAACGTTTTTTCTCAATTTCAGCTGAAGATTTTTGCTTTAACTTATTTGCAAATGGATGCCATAATACATAACCTGAAAAAATACCAAAAATCGTTGCAATAAACGCACCCGAAATAGCATGACCTAACTTTTCAATATCAGTTAAGTTACCAAGCGCAGCTACAAGACCGATAACAGCACCTAAAACTCCTAATGTCGGTGCATACGTACCAGCTTGTGAAAAAATAGCAGCTCCCTTTGCATGTCTTTCTTCAATTGCTTCTAATTCAGATTCCAAAATCTGCTCTAAATCTTCTGCGGATACGCCATCAATCACAAATTTCATACCGCGCAAAAGAAATTCATCTTGAATTTTGTCTAATTGTTGCTCTAAAGACAAAATACCGTATTTTCTACTTTCAGATGTCCAATGAACAAATAATTCTAGCAACTGTTCATAACTTAAATCCTTTTTATTTGAACCAAAAAGAACTTTAAATAGTTTTGGAACCCTTTTTAGTTGATTCATCGGAAATGCAATACATACTGCAGCAAATGTACCGATAAAAATAATTAATGCTGCGGCAGGATTTAATAAGGCTGTTACGTCAGCGCCCTTGACGACCATCCCTACTACCACTGCTACAAATCCTAAAATAAGTCCAATAATTGTTGCAAAATCCATTCCCATTCACTCCTAGTCTATACAAGAAGTTCTTTATTCTCGATAATCGCTACATCTTCTTATGTATATATATTACATAAAAAATGCAAATCATGAAAGATAAGAAATGAATTATATAAAAAAATACTACAAATTCACACATTTTCTGACATTTTCTTTGCATTTCTATTACGTTATGACTCTTATATTCCTTTTCCAACAAACTAGATTTATAATAAAAAAAACAATACACATTTTATGAAGAAGGGACTGTGATTACAAGGCATCATGAAAAAGATAATAATTATTTCTGCCACTACTATTGTAATCGGGATCACATCTTTCGCTTACTTTGGTTCTAAAACACCACTACATAATGAAGCAAAAGCTGTCGAAAGTCAAAAGCATAATAACCATAAAAAAGAAGAGATTCCTGCTTTTCCAAAAGCTGATCATAATGCAAAGAAAATAGACAATGACTTTTCAGTTGTAACAAATCCAAAATCTAATCTTGTCTTAATTAATAAACATCGAAAACTACCAGATGGATACATTCCTGAAGACTTAACGAGACCAAATGTACCATTTATTAGTCCAAAAGATAAAGAAAAAACATTGCTGCGCAAAGATGCTGCCGAGGCACTTGAAAACATGTTCAAAGCTGCGAAAAAAGAAGGGCTTGATCTTACAGCTGTATCTGGTTATCGTTCATACAAACGCCAAAAATCGTTGCATGATACATACGTTAGACGTCAAGGAAAAGCCGAAGCTAATTCGGTAAGCGCAATTCCTGGTACAAGTGAACACCAAACGGGTTTAGCAATGGATATTAGTTCAAAATCAGCTAAATTTCAATTAGAGCCTATCTTCGGAGAGACAGCAGAAGGAAAATGGGTCGCGGAACATGCTCATGAATTCGGCTTTGTCATTCGTTACTTAGAAGATAAAACAGATACAACAGAATATGCCTATGAACCATGGCACTTACGCTACGTTGGTAATCCATACGCTACATACCTATATAAACATCACTTAACATTAGAAGAAGCGATGGAAGACAAAAAATAAGAGAGCAAATTGCTCTCTTATTTTTCTTTCACTCTATTATTGTAGTAATTTCTTCTTCCATTCTTCAGGCCATGGTTCGCCTCTTCCTGTTTTTTTCGAAGCTTGAACCATCATTCCGCGACCTACTAAACAAACCTCTCCTGCTGCATTCTTCACCATATAATGTAAATCTAAAGAAGAATTCCCGACCGATCCTGCCTTTACATACACCTTCAGCTGTTCATCAAAATATATTTGCTTAATAAAATTACATTGTAAATCCGCAACAACGATCATCGTTTCTGATGATGCATGTGTCCACTCTTGCATAAATCCAAGTTCTTTAAACAACGCAATACGAGCTTCTTCAAAATAAGTAAAAGCAACGACATTATTTACATGTCCAAACATATCTACTTCACCAAAACGAACCTTTACAGGGTTGTAAAACGAAAAACCACTTTCCCATTGCTCAAAGTCTTCAATATAAGAAATCCTCTTCATTGTTATCTCTCCTTTTCACCTTGAAATAAACAGAATAAACAGAAAAATAAAGTTATAAATATTGCCTCTTCGATATGAAGAGGCAATATTTATTAATAGTTATTATCGCTACCAAAGAAATCTTTGAACGATTGAATTGTTGTATCACGGTTTAATGCCGCAATTGAAGTTGTTAAAGGAATACCCTTCGGACATGATTGCACACAGTTTTGAGAGTTACCACAGTTTGCTAGTCCTCCATCTCCCATAATTGCACGTAAGCGATCTGCTTTATGCATTTCACCCGTTGGATGTGAGTTGAATAAGCGAGCTTGTGATAACGGTGCTGGTCCAATAAAGTCAGACTTACTGTTTACGTTTGGACATGATTCTAAGCAAACACCACATGTCATACATTTTGAAAGCTCATAAGCCCATTGACGCTTTTTCTCAGGCATTCTTGGTCCTGGACCTAGGTCATACGTACCATCAATTGGAATCCACGCTTTAACGCGTTTTAGAGCATTAAACATGCGACTACGATCAACTTGTAAGTCACGTACAACCGGGAATGTCTTCATCGGTTTTAAGCGAATTGGTTGCTCTAATTGATCGATAAGTGCCGTACATGATTGACGTGGTTTTCCGTTAATCACCATCGAACATGCACCACATACTTCCTCTAAGCAGTTCATATCCCAGGCAATCGGAGTTGTTTGGTTCCCTTTTGAATCAACAGGATTACGACGGATTTCCATAAGTGCTGAGATAATATTCATATTCGGACGATATGGAATTTCAAACTCTTGGTCAAACGCTTGCGCATCTGGCCCGTCTTGTCTCGTAATGATGAGGCGGATTGTTTTCTCAGACATGTTGTTTATCCCCCTTCTCTTCACCCTTAGCAGCTACATCGTGTTTTGAAGAATAATCACGTTTACGCGGTTTAATTAACGAAATATCAACGTCCTCGTAATGGAATGCTGGTGCATTTCCTTCTCCCTCAAATTTTGCCATCGTAGTTTTTAAGAAGTTTGCATCATCACGATTTGGGAATTCAGGTTTGTAATGCGCCCCACGGCTCTCATTACGGTTATATGCGCCAATTGTAATAACACGTGCTAACTCAAACATATTTGCAAGTTGGCGTGTAAATGAAGCACCTTGGTTACTCCATCTTGCTGTATCGTTAATGTTAATACGTTTGTAACGAGCCATTAATTCTTCAATTTTCGCATCTGTTTCTAATAATTTTTTATTTTCACGAACTACTGTAACGTTATCTGTCATCCATTCTCCAAGCTCTTTATGAAGAACATACGCATTTTCGTTACCATCCATCGTTAAAATATTGTTAAATTTCTCTGTTTCGATTAATTCATTTTGCTCATATACAGTAGATGAAACAGCATCAGATGATTTAGAAAGACCTTTCATATACTCAATTGCGTTTGGTCCTGCTACCATACCACCATAAATTGCTGATAATAGTGAGTTCGCACCAAGACGGTTACCACCGTGCATAGAATAATCACACTCACCTGCTGCAAATAAACCTGGAATGTTTGTCATCTGTTTATAATCAACCCATAGTCCGCCCATTGAATAGTGAACAGCTGGGAAGATTTTCATCGGTAGTTTACGAGGATCATCCCCTGTAAATTTCTCATAGATTTCAATAATTCCACCTAGTTTAATATCTAGTTCTTTTGGATCTTTATGAGAAAGATCTAAGTAAACCATGTTTTCACCGTTAATACCTAGTTTTTGCTCTACGCAAACATCAAAGATTTCACGCGTTGCGATGTCACGAGGTACAAGGTTTCCGTAAGCCGGATATTTTTCTTCTAAGAAGTACCATGGTTTACCATCTTTATATGTCCAAACACGTCCACCTTCACCACGTGCAGATTCACTCATAAGACGTAATTTATCGTCTCCAGGAATTGCCGTTGGGTGAATTTGAATGAACTCACCGTTTGCATAATATGCGCCTTGTTGATATACAGCAGAAGCTGCTGTACCTGTATTGATAATGGAGTTTGTTGATTTTCCGAAAATGATACCAGGGCCCCCTGTTGCCATAATCACGGCATCTGCTCCGAAACTTCTAATCTCCATAGTTTGTAAGTCTTGTGCAACGATTCCTCGGCACACACCTTCATCATCAACAACAGCTCGTAAGAAATCCCAACCTTCATATTTCGTTACAAGTCCTGCTACTTCGTGACGACGTACTTGCTCATCTAATGCGTAAAGTAATTGCTGTCCAGTTGTTGCACCAGCAAATGCTGTACGGTGATGTTGCGTTCCACCAAATCGACGGAAATCAAGAAGTCCTTCTTCCGTACGGTTGAACATAACACCCATACGGTCCATTAAATGAATGATACCAGGTGCTGCTTCACACATTGCTTTAACTGGTGGTTGGTTCGCTAAGAAGTCCCCACCATAAATTGTATCGTCAAAGTGGATCCATGGAGAATCCCCTTCACCTTTCGTATTTACGGCACCGTTAATTCCGCCCTGAGCACATACAGAATGTGAACGTTTTACTGGTACTAAAGAAAACAGTTCAACATTTACTCCTGCTTCTGCCGCTTTAATCGTTGCCATTAAGCCAGCCAAGCCACCGCCGACTACTATAAGTTTCCCTTTCATGCTCTCCCACTCCTTACTGGTTTGCTAGCTGTGGATCGATGAACGCTAATAATGCACTCACACCTACATAAGATAAACCTAAGAAAATAGCTAATGTTACATAAGTAGAGATTCTTTGTGAACGTGGAGATACTGTAATTCCCCAGCTGATGCAGAATGTCCATAGTCCATTTGCAAAGTGGAAAATTGTTGAAACAACACCAACTAAGTAGAATGCAAACATAGCTGGATTGTTTAAAATATCTGCCATCATATCATAGTTTACCTCTTTACCTAACATTGCTTGAATACGAGTTTCCCAGACGTGCCAAGAAATGAAGATCAGCGTAACGATACCTGAAATTCTTTGGAAGACGAACATCCAGTTACGGAAATAACCGTAAGAAACCGCATTGTTCTTAGCTGTAAATGCAATATATAAGCCATATATAGCATGGTACAGTATCGGTAAAAAGATGATGAAAATTTCTAGCGCATACCGGAATGGAAGGAGCTCCATAAAGCCTGCAGCTTTGTTAAAAGCCTCTGCTCCTCGTGTTGCAAAGTTGTTTACAATTAAATGTTGCGTCAAAAAGACACCAACCGGGATGACCCCCATTAATGAGTGCCACTTACGAAACGTATACTCGCGGCCTTTCATGTCCCCATTACCCCCCTTGAATGTTTGACTGCTGTTTTCAGATTAGTTTATGACAATAATGTTTTTTCACTATTGGCATAAGAAAAACTGAAAAAATTATTCGAAATATTTCAGCATAATTTGATACCAAGTTCATTTTACTCCTATTTTTGTCGAAGCGTCAAGAAAACGTATACATAATTTGCATATAATTTGCCAATTCTTTTTTTCTTCTTATATATTCAGATTTTCCTAAAGAAAAATCTGTTTTTATAAATGTGAAATGTTATATAATAATCCCTATAGAAAGAGGGGAATATTGTGAGTAAAAATACAATCGATACAACATCTTTAGAAGATGTTTCATTGAACGCCTTCGCTTATGAATTGCTACGTGAAGAATTACTACCTGATTTAATCGGCAACGATTTAGATGGTATTTTATACTGGTCTGGTAGAAACCTTGCAAGAAAATATCCGCTAGAAACAATTGAAGAAGTCATTCAGTTCTTTGAAAAGGCTGGCTGGGGCACTTTAAGCATTGTTGAACATAAGCGTCGTGAAATGCAGTTCCAACTTAAAGGCACACTCATCGCAGAACGTCAAAAACAAAAACGACATTCTTCTTATCAACTAGAAGCCGGATTCATCGCTGAACAAATCCAAAAGCAACGGAACGTCGTTGCAGAGTCATACGAAGAAAAGAAAAAACGTTCTGACTCTATTACATTTCTTGTAAAATGGGATATAAAAGATCTCATTGAAGTGTAAGCATTACCTACAGTCAACTAGACATATCAGTTTAGTTGACTTTTTTGTATTTTCATTCAGATGAGTTTATTTTAAATCTTCAGAAATTATACCAAAAAACAGAAGACGTTGTAAACTACAACGTCTTCTTATCTGTTAAATACGTATAAATCGTCTCCGCGACATTTTTCGGCATACCCGCTTCGACAAATTCCTCTATAGAAGCTTCTTTCATCTTCTTTAATGAACCAAAATGTTTTAACAATACCTTTTTCCGTTTATCACCGATTCCTGGAATATCATCCAATGCTGATTGAATGACAGATTTCCCATGTAATTGACGATGGAATGTAATCGCAAATCGATGCACCTCATCTTGAATACGCTGCAATAAATAAAATTCTTGGCTATTTCTCTCAAGCATCACAGGTTCCGGTGGATCCCCAATAATTAAATGGGAGGTTTTATGTTTATCATCTTTTACAAGACCTGCCATCGGAATATATAATCCGAGCTCATTTTCTAAAATATCACTTGCAGCCGCTAGATGGCCTTTTCCTCCATCAATAATAATCAAATCAGGTAAAGGTGAATTTTCTTTAAGCGCCCTTGTATAACGGCGCCTCACAACTTCTCTCATAGACTCATAATCATCTGGCCCTTGAACCGTTTTAATTTTATATTTTCGATACTCTTTCTTCGCCGGTTTCCCATCGATAAAAGCAATCATTGCAGAAACGGGATTTGTTCCTTGAATATTTGAGTTATCAAACGCTTCAATACGATACGGCGTTTCAATCCCAAGCTGCTTCCCTAAATGATCTACCGCTTTAATCGTTCGTTCTTCATCACGTTCAATTAAGTAAAACTTCTCTTCAAGAGCAATCTTCGCATTTTTATTTGCCAATTCTACAAGGTCTTTTTTCTTACCACGTTTCGGCTGCGTCGCTTCCACTTCTAAAAAGCGCTCTACTAATTCCGAGTCTATACTTCCTGGAACGACAATTTCCTTCGGCTTAAAATGACTACTGTTTTCATAAAATTGGCCGATAAACGTTAAAAAACCCTCTTCTGGTTCATCGTAAATTGGAAACATAGAAACATCACGTTCAATTAGCTTTCCTTTTCGAACGAAGAAAACTTGAACACACATCCATCCTTTATCCACTGCATATCCAAACACATCACGATCTACTAAGTCACTCATAATCATCTTTTGTTTTTCCATAATCGCATCAATATGAGCAATTTGATCACGCAACTCTTTTGCACGTTCAAACTCTAGTTTCTCTGAGGCCTCATACATTTTTATTTCTAGTTCTGAACGAACTTCTTTATGTCCACCATTTAAAAACTTAATAATTTCATCTACAATTTCTTTATTTTGTTCTTCCGTCACTTCTTTCACACAAGGCGCTAAACATTGACCCATATGATAATACAAACAAACTTTATCTGGCATATTCGTGCATTTCCGAAGTGGATACATACGATCTAGCAGTTTTTTCGTTTCATGAGCAGATTGTGCATTTGGATAAGGACCAAAATATTTCCCTTTATCCTTTTTTACGTTTCGAGTAATGAGTAAGCGCGGTTGCTTCTCCGCCGTAATTTTAATAAAAGGATATGTTTTATCATCTTTTAATTGAATATTATATTTCGGATCATATTTTTTAATTAGATTTAACTCTAAAATAAGTGCTTCTAAATTCGAAGAGGTTACAATATATTCAAAATCAACAATTTCTCCTACAAGCCGCAGTGTTTTCCCATCATGTGAACCAGTAAAGTACGAGCGCACACGATTTTTAAGCACTTTTGCCTTTCCGACATATATAACCGTTCCTTGCTTATCTTTCATCAAATAACAACCAGGTTGATCTGGTAAAATAGCCAACTTCTCTTTCAAATGTTCGTGCACTCGTCTCCCTCCATTTCTACATACTTAGCATTTTTATTTTCCCTTGAAAACATACTATGCCCAAACACCCAACATACGTTCTTTTATTGTAACGGAAAGACTGTAAAAAAGAAAATAAAAAAAGCTACCAAATGGTAGCTTTTTTTATTTTAGAAGTGTTTAGAAACTAATTCTACTAACGCTTCTTTCGGTTTGTAACCTAACGCTTGATCAACTACTTTACCGTCTTTTAATACGAAAAGAGCTGGAATGCTCATTACTTCGAATTGACGAGCAGTTTCTTGGTTTTCATCAACGTCTACTTTTACTACTTTTACTTTTTCGCCTAGTTCTGCATCAATTTCCTCTAATACAGGAGCGATCATTTTACAAGGTCCACACCAAGGTGCCCAGAAATCTAATAATACAACACCTTCGCTAGTTTCTGCTGCGAAGCTTTGGTCATTTGCGTTTACAATTGCCATTTTATTTCCTCCTTCAAGTATATTCTACCAAGAGTATATCATTAACTTATATACGTGGCGAATAATATGTATCGTTATGTATTGTAACAAAAAAATGTTCCTTTATACTATATAAAAATACGGATTAAATACTAAAAAGATGAGAGACAGGGGATCTCTCACCTTTTTCTATATATAGGGGTACTTCACTTGGAACTCAAGGGTACTTAAATCATGAATGTACTTTTAACTTTTTAAACTCTTCTGTTAAAAGAGGTACAACTTCGAATAAGTCACCGACAATACCATAGTCAGCTACTTTAAAGATACTTGCTTCTGGATCTTTATTAATCGCAACGATTATTTTTGAGTTAGACATACCTGCTAAATGCTGAATCGCACCAGAAATACCACATGCAATGTATAAGTCTGGCGTAACAACTTTACCAGTTTGACCAATTTGTAATGAGTAATCACAGTATTCAGCGTCACAAGCACCACGAGATGCCCCAACAGCGCCGCCTAGTACGTCCGCTAACTCTTTTAATGGCTTAAAGCCTTCTTCACTCTTCACACCACGTCCACCAGCGATAATAACTTTTGCTTCAGAAAGATCCACACCTTCTGCTGTTTTACGGACAACATCTTGAATGATTGTACGTAAATCTTTCACATCAACTGTGATAGAAGATACGTCACCGCTGCGAGACTCATCTTTTTCCAGAGTTGCAATGTTATTTGGACGCACTGTCGCAAATAAGATGCCGTCTGTTACAATCTTCTTCTCGAATGCTTTACCAGAGTAAATTGGACGAGTGAAGATAACATTTCCACCTTCAACCTCTAAAGCAGTTACGTCAGAAACTAAACCAGCTTCAAGCTTCGCTGCTAATTTTGGTGATAAATCTTTACCAAGTGCTGTATGTCCAAAAACGATACCTTCTGGATTTTCTTCAGCATGTACAGCTAAAAACGCTTGTGCATAACCATCAGATGTATATGATTTTAATTTATCATTTTCAACTGTCACAACGCGATCTGCACCGTAATGAATCAATTCATTTGCAAAAGAGGCAACACTGTCTCCAATTAGAAGACCTACTACTTCACCGCCTTCTGCAATTGTTTTTGCTGCTGCTACCGCTTCAAAAGAAACGTTACGTAGCGATCCATCACGAACTTCACCCATTACTAATACTTTACGAGCCATAGATTTTCCCTCCTGCATATATAATTTCGTATTTTATTAGATTACTTTCGCTTCTGTATGGAGCAACGATACAAGTTCTTTTACTTGATCTTGCAGCTCGCCTTGTAACACTTTTCCTGCATCTTTCTTAGGAGGCAAATAGATTTCAATTGTTTTTGTCTTTGCTTCCACATCATCTTCTTCTAAATCTAAATCATCTAATTCTAATTCTTCTAGCGGCTTTTTCTTCGCTTTCATAATACCTGGAAGCGATGGATAACGCGGTTCATTTAAACCTTGCTGTGCTGTTACTAAAACTGGTAATGAAGTTGCAATCACTTCTGTATCACCTTCAACATCACGCTCAATCTTCACATTTGTACCGTCAATTTCAAGTTTTGTAATTGTCGTTACATACGGAATATTTAACGCTTCAGCTACGCGTGGTCCTACTTGTCCAGATGCACCATCAATTGCAACGTTTCCGCCTAAAATTAAATCTGCATCTTTATCTTTTAAATATTCAGCAAGCACTTTTGCTGTCGTGAACTGGTCACCATTTTCTACATCATCTTCAATATTAATTAATACAGCTTTATCACAGCCCATTGCTAATGCAGTACGAAGTTCTTTCTCACTATCTTCGCCACCGACTGTTACAACTGTAACTTCTCCACCTTGTGCGTCTCTTACTTGAATTGCTTCTTCAATTGCATATTCATCGTAAGGGTTGATGATGAATTCCGCTTCGCCATCGTAAATTGCACCGTTTTTAATTACGATTTTTTCTTCTGTATCAAATGTTCGTTTCATGAGTACGTAGATGTTCATTCCATTTACCCCCTTGTTTTTCAGAAAGATTCTATCAATTTTAATTTTCTGTTAATTTATATTAAAAAAATAATTGAACTACCTGCCACTAAATGAAGGTTTACGCTTTTCTAAAAATGCAGCTACACCTTCTCTTCCATCTTCACTCGTAAATACTTCACCAAAAATTTGTGATTCACGTTGTACACCTTCATAGTAATGAGACGATTTTGTCGTTTGCAATAACTCTAGTACAGCACGAGTTGTTGCTGGACTTTTTCCAGCAATTTGTTTTGCAACTTTAAGCGTATCATCTAAAAGAGATTCTTCAGAGAACAATCCGTTAACAAGTCCCCACTTTAATGCTTCTGCACCAGTAATTGGTGTACTTGTTAACATCATTTCACAAGCTTTCGCTTTCCCAACATAACGTGGTAAGCGCTGTGTACCTGCAAAGCCAGGAATTAATCCAAGTGTTAATTCAGGTAAACCAAGTTTTGCACTTTCAGTTGCAAAGCGCATGTGGCAAGACATAGCAAACTCAAGGCCGCCGCCCAGTGCCGCTCCATGAATTGCCGCAATAACTGGTTTTGAACATTTTTCAACACGCTCAAACGTAACTTGTCCAAGCTGTGCTAATTCTGTTGCTTGCTTCGCTTCAGTAACAGATGTAAATTCTTTAATATCTGCTCCTGCTGAGAAGAAACGTCCTTCACCGTGAATAACAACAACACGAATGTTATCATCCTTTTCCACTTGATCAATTAATTCAGTAACGTCATGCATAACTTGTGAAGACATCGCATTCGCTGGTGCGTGATTTAACGTCGCCACCGCGATATGATCTTCAACTCTTACAGATAGGAATTTCAACATGATCCCTCCCATTATTGACGATAACCACAAGCTGCAATAAGTAGCCCGTGTACCGTTTTTGAAAGTGCGACCAGATCATACTTATGATCGCTCATTACCCAATTGGTCACAACTTCATCTACTGTTCCAAAGATCATTTGTCTTGCCACGCGAACATTTAAATCTGCTTGAAATTCACCTTGTTTTATACCAGTCTCTAAAATCTCATCCATAACTTGTAAGTAGCCTTTTAATACTTCATTTATTTTAAGGCGCAAGTCTTGATTGGACTGCCTTAGCTCTAATTGCGTAACGATAGCAAGAGGATCATTTTGCGACAACAGCAAGAAGTGCGTTTCTACCAACATGAATAACTTCGATACAGCGCTTTCAATTCCTGCTGTTTTTTGACGAATTGTTTCGACAAATTCTCCCATCTTCTCTTGGAATAAGGATATTAATATATCTTCTTTATTTTTAAAATATAAATAAATCGTGCCATCAGCTACCCCAGCTTGCTTTGCGATTTTAGAAACTTGCGCTTGGTGGTACCCATTCTCCGCAATCACAATGACTGCCGCATCAATAATTTGATTGTATTTCGGTCTATTTTTCTTCACTTTACTGTCCCCTTCAAGAAGATGACTGAATGAATAGTCATTCATATTCTTATAATACTGACTATTTAGAAAAGTGTCAATCCTATTTTTTCAAAAAGAAAGGGCCTTAGCCCGTTTGCTCATCCTCATTCTTTCTCTTCTCTTCATCTATTAGAACACGGCGTAAAATTTTCCCTACTGTCGTTTTTGGCAATTCATCTCTAAACTCATATACTTTCGGCACTTTATAAGCCGCTAAATATTTACGTGCAAACTGATTTAATTCTTCCTCAGAGCACTCCGTACCTTCTTTTAACACAACAAATGCTTTAACTGTCTCTCCTCGGTACGGATCTGGAACTCCAATTGTCACTACTTCTTGCACTTTTTCATGCTCATATAATACTTCTTCAACTTCACGAGGATACACATTAAATCCACTCGCGACAATCATATCTTTCTTGCGATCTTTTACATAGAAGAATCCATCTTCATCCATGTAGCCAACATCCCCTGTATGGAGCCAGCCATCTTGCAATACAGCCGCTGTTTCCTCTGGCTTATTCCAGTATCCTTTCATAATTTGAGGACCTTTCACTACAATTTCCCCTATTTCTCCTGGCGGTAATGCCTCACCAGTTTCAAGTGACATAATGATTGCTTCTGTATCTGGCCACGGAACTCCGATGCTACCTGGCACTCGCTTTTCCCATAAAAAATTACTATGTGTAACCGGAGAGGATTCTGTTAAACCATATCCCTCTACTAGTTTACCACCTGTAACTTTTTCGAACTTTTCCTGTACTTCTACTGGCAGTGGTGCTGATCCACTAATACAAGCACGAATAGAAGAAATATCGTATTCTTTTAAAAGCGGACTATTTAAAAGAGCGATATAAATAGTTGGTGCCCCTGGAAACAATGTCACTTTATGCTTCTTAATCGCTTCAAAAACCATTTTCATATCAAACTTTGGAATAAGGACCATTTTGTATCCTTGCATAATACTTAAATTCATAACAGCTGTCATACCATAAACATGGAAAAATGGAAGAACCCCAAGAACGACTTCTTCTCCTTCTTTGCAATTATATAACCATTGAACTCCCATTAACGTGTTAGAGACGAGGTTTTTATGCGTTAACATAACTCCTTTCGGAAATCCGGTTGTTCCTCCTGTGTACTGTAAAAGAGCTAGATCATTTTCAGGATCACAAGGCACCTCAACATTCGTATTCACTTCTTTTTCTACTGAATTCCAAAGATGAATCGTTTCACTCTCTGATACTTTCACAACTAAATTCGACTGTTTTTTCTGCACAAATGGATACAATAGATTTTTAGGGAATGGTAAAAAGTCTGCAATACGAGTTACGATAATATGCTCAATTTTTGTAGCAGATTGAACATTCGTTACTCTTGGAAACACTAAATCGAGACAAAGAATTACTTTTGCTCCCGAGTCATGAAGCTGATATTCTAATTCCCTTTCTGTATACAGTGGATTGGTTTGTACTACGATACCTCCCGCAAGTAATGTACCGTAATAACCAATTACAGCTTGCGGACAATTCGGCAACATAATAGCAACTCGATCACCCTTTTCCACACCGAGCTTTTGAAGATAATTTGCAAACCGCTTCACCTTATCATGGAAGTCCGAAAACGTAATATCCTTCCCTAAAAAGTGAAGCGCTTTCTTTTCTGGGTAGCGAGAAGCCATCTGTTCTACATATCTATGAAGCGGCTGAATATCATAAGAAACCGTACTCGGAATTTCCTCTGGATAACTTTTCAACCATGGTTTTTCCACCTTCATTCCCCCTTCAAATACATAAAAAATAAATGAATGTTCATTCATGATGGTTATTTTCATTATATTATAGTCACCATAGCGTTACAATCATAATATTCTGACTTTTATATAACTATGCTTTACTTCATTAACTTCTTATTATATGTAGAAACTCTCTTAATCTTAAAAGAGTAAGAGAGTTTGTCATTAACTTAATCTTATAATTGTTAATACCGCTCCTGGGGTAGTTGTTGATAATGTCGCAACAGCTAACAAACCAAATAATTGCAAACTAATTGCACTCCCCGCCGCAAGAGTCGTAATAATTGTCGCACTAAATGATGTCGTTGCTAATGCAGGAGAATTAATAGTCCCAGCAAGCGGTGCCCCATTAATTGTAATTCGTGAACTAACTAATAATGCAGCCGTTATATTAATTGAATATGAAATATAATAATTCCCTGCATTTGCAGCCGTAAATACTGTGTTCCCCCCAGACACTGTAATACCTGGACCGATATTCTGATTGTTTGGAAGTGGGACATTTGTTCCACCTAGTAGTACCGATATTGCTGTACCCGACGTATTATTTGCAAATGCGTATGTTGCCGTTATACTTGTGCCTGTTGCTCCTGTTGGACCTGTATCGCCTGTTGCTCCTGTTGGGCCTGTCGCTCCCGTTGGACCTGTCGCTCCCGTTGGACCCGTCGCTCCCGTTGGACCCGTTGCTCCCGTTACTCCTGTCGCCCCCGTTGGACCCGTTGCCCCTGTTATTCCTGTTGGGCCTGTTGCTCCTGTTGGGCCTGTTGCTCCTGTTGGGCCTGTGTCGCCTGTTACCCCTGTCGCCCCCGTTGAACCCGTTGCTCCTGTTGCTCCTGTTATTCCTGTCGCTCCTGTTGGTCCCGTTGCCCCTGTTATTCCTGTCGCTCCCGTTGGGCCTGTTGCTCCTGTTATTCCTGTCGCTCCTGTTGGACCCGTTGCCCCTGTTATTCCTGTCGCTCCCGTTGGACCTGTGTCGCCTGTTACTCCTGTCGCCCCCGTTGGGCCTGTTGCTCCTGTTGCCCCCGTCGGACCGGTTGGGCCAACCTTAGGAACTGTCCCATCGCAACTAAAACAGCATGAATCAACATGTACACCATTTTGATTATTACACCCACAATATCCATTTACGTTATTGCTCCATGAAGACATGTTGATCACTTCCTTTACATTCGATCTTTTTAGCGCAATCACCGACTTAAAAAACACCTATCTAAATAACAAAGAAATACTTTGCCTAGTTGGGGATAAAACACAGATTTCCTCCATACATTCTAGTAATTATTACATGCGATTCACTCTCCTTTTGCTTGTACTTTCGCCTTATCTCCACAGACTATTAACAATACACATTACACTATCGTACACAGCCACTTTCCCATTTAAACTTTCCACATTCGCCAATATTTTTAGTAAAGAGGCTTATTCTTCATAAATAGCGACTATAATATATAAAAATCCGTATAGTTCGTTATTTTTCGTCAAAATTTTAAAAATATATTGACACTTAAAATATCCTCATAGTATGATTTGGGTGTTGTAATTGATAACCATTTTCACTTATGGTACTAGTTACAAAAAACACTTAATTTGGGGGCAGAAGATGAAGAAAATTCTCAGTATTTTCATAGTAGTTCTTCTATTCGCTGTTGGATGCGGACAGCAAAAAGAGGAGAAAAAAGAAACAAAAGCGGACAATAAAAATCAAGCTATAACAATTAAACACGCTGAAGGGGAAACGAAGTTAGATAAACCAGCAAAAAAAGTAGTTGTACTTGAGTGGGTATATTCTGAAGACTTATTAGCACTTGGTGTTCAGCCAGTAGGGATGGCAGACATTAAGAATTATAATAAATGGGTAAATACAAAAACAAAACCGAGTAAAGATGTTGTAGATGTAGGGACACGTCAACAACCAAACTTAGAAGAAATTAGCCGTTTAAAACCAGACTTAATTATTACAGCTTCATTCCGTGGTAAAGCAATTAAAAATGAATTAGAGCAAATTGCACCAACAGTTATGTTTGATCCATCAACAAGCAATAACGATCACTTTGCTGAAATGACAGAAACATTTAAACAAATTGCAAAAGCAGTTGGAAAAGAAGAAGAAGGTAAAAAAGTATTAGCTGATATGGATAAAGCATTCGCTGATGCAAAAGCAAAAATTGAGAAAGCAGACTTAAAAGATAAAAACATTGCAATGGCACAAGCATTTACTGCTAAAAACGTACCAACATTCCGTATCTTAACTGACAATTCTTTAGCTTTACAAGTTACAAAAAAATTAGGTCTAACAAATACTTTTGAAGCAGGAAAATCTGAGCCAGATGGTTTTAAACAAACAACTGTAGAATCATTACAAAGTGTACAAGATTCAAACTTCATTTACATTGTAGCGGATGAAGATAACATTTTTGACACGCAACTAAAAGGCAACCCTGCTTGGGAAGAATTAAAGTTCAAAAAAGAAAACAAAATGTATAAATTAAAAGGCGACACTTGGATTTTCGGTGGTCCTGAGTCTGCAACATCTTTAGCAACACAAGTAGCAGATGTAATGACAGCGAAGAAGTGATTACACAATGAATAGCTTACAACATACACTTCGAGCAAGTCTTGTATTCGGAGGAGGAGCAGCTCTCTTGCTCCTCCTTTTCTTTATTCATATCGGACAAGGCCAAGCAAACATTTCCTATAGTATGATTATTGATGCTCTTATCTCACCGAACCAATCACTAGAACATCAAACTTTAATTATGCTTCGATTACCTAGAGCTGTAATTGCCATTTTAGCTGGAGGCGCTCTTGCTGCATCAGGGGTTATTTTACAAACGTTAACGAAAAATCCACTTGCTGAATCCAGTACAATGGGTATTCACTCTGGCGCATATTTCTTTCTAGTAGCGGCTACAATTTTCTTACCGAAAGATTTACAAATTAATTCCCTTCTGTTCACATTTATCGGTGGTGCTATTACTGCTTTATTTGTATACCGTATTTCTGGTGGAAAAAAGGGAACCCCACTTAGAATGGCATTAGCTGGTATGGTCGTTACATTAATGCTCTCTGCCTTTACCGGAACGATGCAGCTTTTCTATGAAAATGAAACAGCTGGTTTATTTTTATGGGGAGCTGGCTCTCTTATTCAAAATAACTGGGATGGCGTTCAATTTACTTTTCCATTTATCATTATTTCTTTCCTAGTTTTACTATTTATGTCTCGTAAACTCAACATTCTCTTACTTGGTGATGATGTTGCTATTTCTCTTGGTGAAAAAACAGCAGTAACACGTCTTATCGCCTTCATTGCTGCAATCTTTTTAACAGCAGTAATTGTTACTGTTGTTGGACCAATTGGCTTTGTCGGCTTAGTTGCACCTCATTTAATGCGCCTTATCGGATACCGTCAACACTTTACTCTTCTTCTCTCTTCTTTCTTATGGGGGGCAGTATTATTGCTTGGAGCAGATGTTGTCGGTAGATTAATAGATCCAACCGGTGCAGAACTTCCTGTTGGGGCAGTCACAGCAATGATTGGATCTCCTTGGCTTATTTACTTAGTGTATCGAATGATGAAGTCGAAACAATATATGAATGATAACGGTGCGAATGCAGCTGGAGCTAGTTCCCGCTATTACTCTTATAAAAAGGTAATCATTATATCTATCACACTTTGTATTGTGACGATTGCTCTTGGTGTTACAATCGGTAGTAACGCTTATATCGAAAGCATTACTAATGTTATATCAGGTCAATTAACACAATTTGACAAAAATATGATGATGAATCTTCGTTTACCAAGAATGCTCGTTGCTGCTATTGCTGGCGCATGCCTTGCAATAAGTGGGCTTGTTTTCCAAAGTATATTACGAAACCCACTTGCCGATCCTTCTATTATTGGTATTTCATCGGGAGCTGGTGTCGGGGCTTTAACGATTATGTATGTCTTCCCTGCACTTCCTGGTTTCTTCCTACCAATTGGTGCATTTATTGGCGGACTACTTGCAGTTGGAATTGTCCTCTTCTTCTCTTGGAAATCAGGATTTAGTCCAACAGCTCTCGCTTTAATAGGGATTGGTATTTCTGCGCTTGGCTCAGCAATTATTCAAATCTTTATCGTTAGAGCCAATTTGAATGTTGCCGCTGCTTTAACATGGTTATCTGGCAGTACGTATGCAAGAGGGTGGAATCACTTAGAAAATATCATTCTATATCCATCTCTAATTCTTGTATTCATTATCTTTTTCTTAATAAAACAACTTGACGTTCTCGTACTGGGAGACGATTTAGCAACTGGACTTGGGCAACCAGTAAATAAAACACGTCTTGCTCTAATTGTGCTAGCGACACTACTTGCGTCAGTAAATATCGCTGCTGTCGGTACAATTGCCTTTTTAGGCCTTGTCGCACCTCACTTAGCAAGAATTGTTGTTGGTATGAACCATCAAAGACTATTCGTTTGCTCAGCACTGTTTGGAGCAATTCTTATTTCCATTGCTGACTTACTCGGCCGAACAATTGCATATCCGAAAGAAATTCCTTCTGGTCTTGTCGTCGCTGTACTTGGAGCACCTTATTTCTTATGGTTGATGAGGAAGAGTGGGAAGAAAGTTAATTAAAAAGGAGGCTTCTTGTTAGAAGCCTCCTTTTTAATTAACTTTCTTTAGTGGGGGTTTTCTTCATCCCCGCTAATTATTAGCCCACACCAATCGGGCTTTTATGAGCAGTGAATCTCCCACCTAACTTCTTTGCTCCAGCCGAATCTTGAGGTGGAAGTTTTACTGTCCGACGAATAGCCGGATAAATTACTCTGATCTCACTAATTTCACAGATTCAGTACTCCCCATAAACTCATGATATACAGTTAATGTGTTCTCCTCAATTTTCAAATCAGCCTTATGCTTTATTTCCCCCACTAAAAATACAAGCTCTACAGAAATAATCCCTTGGTCCACACTTAATATTCGAAAGTCTCCTATAGTAGTCCCTTTCCCAAAAATATTATGTTCCATAAATTCTCCGCCTGTTTTCTCACTATTAATAGATTCTATTTCCAACCCAACTGGCCTGTCTGTACTTTCTGATGACATCCAAGACCCTTTTAACTTTCCAATATCAGCCTCTTTTTTCTTTTCATTTTTTAACTCTTCCTCTTTTTCCTTAACTTCTGCTTGTTGAGTTAGTAAGCCATTGATTTGCTTATTCAGCTCTTCGGCCCGTTGATTTTCCGAAATAAATTGTTGATTTTGGCCAGTATCGTTAACAATTTTATTTACTATCCCTTTAGCCTCTTCATACTTTTTATCATTCTTTAACTTCTCTGCCTTTTCCAATTGGCCTATATATTGACCTTTTAACTCTTTATGCTCTATGAGCGAATCTTTTTGTTCTTTCGCTTGACTTTGAAGGATTGCGGAACCATCTTTCATCTTTTCTACTTCTTGAAACAAACCTATTGCTTGTTCTATATTTCCACTCGATTTCTCTTTTATCGAACTTATCATCTTAGTAGTTTGGTCTTTTAATACCTTTGCTTCTTTATCATCCTTTTTCTCTTCTAATGCTAGCTCAAATGATGCTACTGCCGTGTCATATTCTTTACTCGCTAACGCCAATTTCCCTTGATCCATTGCTTTTTTATAGGTTTCATTGCTACATCCTACCATTAAAAATAAAATTATGATTCCTAAAATCAATCTTTTCATAATATCCCCCTAAATTAATATAATTCTATATACACTCAATAGTATCATAAAATTTATATATAAAATTTTAAATACCATCATTAAAACATAAAGGGAACTTGTCATTTCTTCTCGAACTTAATCTATGAACATAAGTAGAGGGGGATAACAATAATGTACCAAACAATTGAAGGCTTCTTGCAATCATGGACATACGAAGCAGAGTCTACTCAGAAATTACTTGATTCATTAACCGATGCATCTTTATCACAGGAAATTGCACCTGGACATTGGACGTTAGGCAGAGTTGCTTGGCATATCGTGACGGCAATTCCTGTTATACTATCTGGCACAGGGCTAAAGTTTGAAGGCGAAACGAAAGATTATCCTGTTCCTACTTCTGCAAAAACAATTGCAGATGAGTACCGTAAAGTGAACGCGGCTTTTGTTGAAGCACTTCAAAGCGAATGGACTGATAAAGATTTAGCAACTATTAATGACTTCTTTGGTCGCCCTATGCCGAATTCTATATTTTTAATGACACTTATTAATCATCAAAATCATCACCGCGGGCAAATGACGGTTTTAATGCGACAAGCCGGCTTAACAGTTCCTGGCGTATATGGTCCCGCAAAAGAAGAATGGGCTACGGCTGGAATGGAAGCTCCTAAAATGTAACAACAGAAAAAGACAAGGTGTTTACACATCTTGTCTTTTTCTGTAACTTGTTTCATGTGAAACTTTATATTGCATCTTCCCTCTCAATATTTTTAATTCCATAATAAGCAATCGCCACACCAATCACTGCAAATGCGAATTGAAGAGGAAGAAAGGTCGCTATAGGAAATATTGGTGGGTTATTAATTGCGATTAGCACAACGATAATAGACGAAACAATAGTAGTTGGCACTGAACGTTTACGCATTCCGAAGTATAGAGGAATTAAGCTTATTCCCGCAGTGGCAATGGCTAAAGGAACGAGATTTATCCCTTCTTGAATCAATTGATCTACTGCGAATGAATTAGGAAGAATCGAAAAATAACTATCTATTCCAATGAAAATTCCCACTACAAAAATATTAGATAAAATAACTGTTATGAATGTTAATATTGCTGTAATAGCCAACTTACTAATCATTATTTTCTTTCGATTAATTGGATAAGAAAACATCAATAATATTGTTTTGTTTTTATATTCATCAATTATTAACTTAGCTATTAGTACAGCACCAAAAATAATAAATGTTGCTCTCACTATTGAACTAGCCATTAACAAAATGGCCTGCGGATCTCTTATTTCTGGATCTCCCTCTATTTGAGAAACGATGCTAACAAAAATCAATAATGCCAGTATAGCAAAATTTGCAATTACTGCTCTCTTCACGTACCAGCCAAGTTTAATTTTCTTCAGTTCTAGCTTCATAAGACGTAGCATGATAGTCCTCCCTCCTCCTAAGACTTAATCAATATAAATGACCCCTGTCTTACTTAAAATCTCCACTTTGTTTTTTGCATCACCAATCGTTCCTACTTTTATTTTTTCTGTACTTTTATCTTTCTTAAGTCCTTTTAAATCTACTATTACGTCAGCCGAATTACTTTTAGCCATAAGCTTCAATGATGCCGGGACACCTTTATACCGTACGCCAATATCCCCTGATTTTGTTTCTATAAATAATGATTTTCCTTCTATCATATCTTTCAGCAATACTTCCCCAGATGTTGAAGTGATGTTCATATTTGAGTTACTTACATTTGTGATATAGTTATCACCAGTCGTAGACTTTATATTTAATTCTTGTACTGAACTATCTTTTACAACTAACTCTCCACTTTGCGATATGAATTCACCTTTCTCGGCTGTTAGTCCTACAATCATTCCATCCCCAGATTTGCCTTTCGTCACGATACTTTTTACTACTATATCTCTTATTTTCACATCACCTGATTTATTATTTAATACAATTTTATCTATTTCTTTCTTCGGAATAGCTATACATATACTATTCTTCTTCCTAAACGTAAAACCATTAAAAAATTTGTTCGCCTCTTGTTTTTGCTTAACCATAATTTTATTTTCATCATTTTCTATTTTGACAGGATCTATCTCTTTATCCGCTTGTTCACCTTGAGCAGAAATTACTATTTTATTAGCGTCTGTACTTTTAAACTCAAGATTCCAATTTTCATTGTCTACTTCTATTGCTTTTATATTATTTATATCAAAAGACTTTTCTTTCTTAAAATCTTTCCCCTGAAATACCTTAATACCAAAAACTACACTAGCAATTGTAATGAATAATATTGCAATTACTATCATTTTTTTCACTATTCATACCCCAGTTCGTTTTTGTTTTAAGCTTGCTTCACGCCACATCTATCTTGTCAATTTTACGAAACGATAGATAGCTAATGAAAATTCCTAATAAACAGAGCACGATTGGGATAGCTATAAAATCAAACATACTTACTTGACCATTTCCAGGACCAACGTTACTGTTCATCATCATCCCAATTATTACTGCAGAAGTAATCGTTGTCGGTGTTGATTTCTTTCTCATTCCAAAAAATAAAGGAATTAAACTAATACCAGATATCATAAATGCACTTATAATAGTAGCTGGAACGATAGCTATTATTTCCCCCATCGTAACAGGCGTTTCAAGTAGTCCCATTATTGGATTCATACAGAATATGAGCAAACTAATAATGAAAGTAGCGATAATCGTGCTCACAAAACAAAAACAAAAAACAATTGTTAATTTCGCACTCATTAGCATTTTCCTTTGCAGTGGATACATAAATAGTAGCTGTATTGTTTTGTTCTTGTATTCATCGATCACTAAACGTGATAAAATAACCGATGCAAAAATAATAAATGTAATTCTAATAAGAATATTTGCTAAAGACATGTATTCCATATAGCTAGAGAACATCAAATCATCCTCTACCTTAGATCCCCACGCCATAAGGCTTACTGCAGCGAAAATTGCTATAATACAAATTGCTACCCCTTTAAAGTAACTAGATAATTTATGTTTCTTCCATTCGAGCTTCATTAATTTAAACATATAAATTACGCCTCCATTCTTTATATACCTGTCTCTACGCTGCTAACATTCTAATTCCAGCAGTAACGAAGCTTAACATTCCTATCACTAGTACACTGAACAACCATTTCCGCCCTGGTTTTCTATAATATAAAATTCCACTTATTAGCATTACGATAAATCCACTTACCAGGTTCAGCCACAGTCCATTAAGCATGAATACCTTCTCCATCCATTACATTTAAGAAATATTCTTCTAAGGAACTATGTTTCTTATTAATACTTTCAATTTCCACATCGTTCATAATAAGTGCTTTTGAAATGGCCTGCTGAGACGCTAACGTATCATAAACCCGAATCATGTTTCCACTCATTATTTTGTAGTTTTTTATACCAAGTTTATCTTCTAAAATATAAGTTGCACGTTTCACATCAGGAACAGTGATTTCAATATACTCTGTTTGTTTTCCGTTAATACTCTTCATTGAAACTTCTTTTATTAGTTTTCCATTTTGAATCACACCAATTGTATCCGCCATTAGTTCCACCTCACCTAAAATATGACTAGAAACTAATAATGTAATGCCATATTCTTTGCAGAGCATTTTAAATAAGTCTCGTAACTCTTTAATACCAATTGGATCTAAACCGTTAATGGGTTCATCTAAAATGAGCAATTCTGGCTTTGTCACGATTGCTCTTGCAATACCGAGTCGTTGTTTCATTCCTAATGAAAAATCTTTTACTTTTTTATTATCTATCCCTTGTAGTTTCACTAAATGTAAAGCATGGTCAATTGCATTTTTATCGTAGTAGCCCATATATTCACAATGTAGGTCTAAGTTTTCTTTCGCCGTTAATTTATCATAAAAGATTGGGTATTCAATAATTGTCCCCATTCTTTTTAATACTTCATAAGATGTATCTGTTAATTTCTCACCGAAGATTTCAATATCACCACTCGTCGGTTTTATTAAATTTGTAATCATTTTCATAATCGTTGTTTTACCAGCACCGTTTGGTCCTAAAAAACCGTAAATTTCTCCTTTTTTCACATGCATGTTAACACCGGAAATAACTTCTTTCCCTTTAAACACTTTCGTTAACTGATTTGTTTTTAATATATATGTCATGTTACTTTCCCCTTTCGCAATACTCTATATTTCTATAATAGACAACGGAAATCTCTTTTTTCTTACCCGTTTCTTACAAATTCCTTACGCTGAAAAAAAGCTTGTAGAATCTACTGCTCTACAAGCTAAAACTGTATCTTTGTTAATACAATTGTAAAAATTGTTTTTTCATACGGTTTACTAGAAAGATGGATTTTCCCGTCCATCGCTTCCACAAGCCGTTTCGTAATCGTTAATCCGAGACCACTTCCTTGGTACAATCTATTTCTTGAATCTTCAAGTGTGTACATACGCTCAAACACTTTATCAATATGAGATTCATCAATCCCTTTTCCTTTATCCCATACATCTATATACACGCCCGTGTCATCATCTCTTAACGTCATACCGAGTGCCTTTCCATCGTCTCCATATGTAATTGCATTTGATATTAAATTATTCAATACCCTACCTAATACTTCTACATTTCCAAGTGCGTATATATTTCTTTCTGGTATATCAATATGAACCTGAAAACCTTTCGTCGTCACTAAATCATAAAATGATAAAATCTTCTCGCGGCATACTTCATTCATATTTACTTTTGTCATTTCAATTGCTTTGTCACCAGATTCTAATTTTGCCAAGTCAAAAAACTTATGAATTAACTCCATCACTTCTAGTGTTTTCGTATGCACTTTTTCAAGTAATATTTGTTGTTCTTCTTTATTTATCGTTTTATCCTTATTTAACATTTCTGTATATCCAAGAATAACTGTTAGTGGTGTTTTCAAGTCATGCGAAATATTTGAAAGCATTTTTCTCATCGAAATTTCTACTTTTGCATGACCTGCATTCGTTTTCTGTTTTGCATCTAATAATTGATTAATT
This sequence comes from Bacillus sp. LH1, assembly GCF_057924895.1. Classification (NCBI taxonomy): domain Bacteria; kingdom Bacillati; phylum Bacillota; class Bacilli; order Caryophanales; family Bacillaceae; genus Bacillus; species Bacillus sp. LH1. Next base: position 4,442,342 of record NZ_CM175007.1, read on the forward strand.
GCCACTAATAATTTTTGCAATTCTAGATCATCTGTCATAACGAGTAACGTCTCGCCTGTTTTGTCATTTACAATACTTTCTAACTTTTCATATGTGTATCGTAAATTTTCACTACTATTTTTTCTCATTCTATATTGCATATAAATAACACATAACAATATAAAAATAATACCTATTAACAAATTGACCATATTACATCACTTCCAACTTATAGCCGATGCCCCATAACGTTTTAATATATTCTGGATTAGATGGATCACTTTCGATTTTCTCACGCAATCTTCTCATATGAACATTAATAACGTTATCGTCACCGTAATACTCTTCATTCCAAACTAACGTATATATTTGAGCTTTCGTAAATACACGATTTTGGTTCTTTACGAATAGCTTTAAAATCTCAAATTCTTTTAAAGTAAGTTTGAGAGACTTCCCGTTTTTTTCAACTGTAAAATTAATTGGATCAATTGTTAAATCACCAATTTGAATCATCTTTTCTGTTGTTTCTGTAGCCGAATATTTCGTAGACCTCCGAATACCCGCTTTTACACGTGCAGCTAATTCAATCATAGAAAACGGCTTACAAATGTAATCATCTGCTCCAAGTCCTAATCCAACAGCTTTATCAACATCTGTATCTTTTGCCGACATCATTAAAATCGGAACAGCACTTTTTTCTCGAATGATTCGTACAACTTCTAAGCCATCTAGCTTTGGCATCATAATGTCAAGGATAATCAAATCAAATGAACCTTTTAAATATGTGTTCACGCCTTCCTCTCCATCAGACGCAATTGTTACTTGAAAACCCTCTTTTATTAAATACTTTTCCACCATCTCTTGAATTGAGATATCATCTTCAACTAATAAAATATGATGTGACATATGTCTATCCCCTTTTTACAAACGTTAACAATCCAATTGTATCGTAACTACTACAGACTGGAAACAATTATATGAATTTTCAAACCAACTTCCCTTCCTTCCTTAACAATGATATGATGAAATTCACTACGATTGTTCATAATTAACTTTATATAAAGGAGACTTATCATGTCAGAAAACAAAAAAGTAAGCTTAGCTGATTTAATGCGCGAACAACTTGCTAAGAAAAAGCAAGGAAATGGAAATGGTCAAAATGCAAAAAATCAAAGCCAAGAAACGAAAAAATTACAAAACCAACAAACAAAGAAAACAAACAACCAACGTAGACGTACAGGTGTGTAAATGAACGGACAAAAACGTTCTAATATCACGCCCGGTCTTGAAGTTGATATTGTATTAAAACAAGATCAACGAACAGGCAAATTAACACGTGGAATTGTAAAAGATATTTTAACAAACTCCCCTTCCCATCCGCATGGCATTAAAGTGCGATTGCAGGACGGACAAGTCGGTAGAGTACAAAATATCTTTCAATAAGAAAAGGAGCTCAAGTAAACTCGAGCTCCTTTTCTTTATTAACCTTTAATTTTCTCGATGAAAACTACTTTTAAGTAGTCTCCTTCTTTAAATTGATCAATGGTACGGAAATCTTCTGGTAAAGAATGTTCTTCTAATATTTTATATTTGCCATTCATTTCTTTAAAGGCTGTATCGATAAAGCCTTTAAACTTTTTCATATCGAATGCGCTACAATTTGTAGAAGCAACGATAATACCGTTATTTTCTGTAATAGCAATTGTTTCTTTTAATAAATTTTTATAATCTTTTGCTGCACTAAATGTATATTTTTTTGAGCGGGCGAAGCTTGGAGGATCAAGTACGACCATATCAAATTTCATCTTTTTCTTAGCTGCATATTTGAAGTAAAGAAATACATCTTCTACAATAATATCTTGTGCTTCATAATCAACTTCATTTACACTAAACTGCTCAATCGTTTTACTTAAACTACGATTTGCAAGGTCAACACTCGTCGTTTTACTTGCTCTGCCAAGCGCTGCAAATACAGAGAAAGCACCTGTATAAGAGAACATATTTAACACTGTTCTTCCCTTTGCATATTTATCACGAATTTGTTTTCGAACGTTACGTTGATCTAAAAATACACCAACCATTGCCCCATCATTTAAATAAACCGCAAAGTTCACACCGTTCTCTTTTACGATAAGTGGGAACTCGCCGCGCTCTCCTGCTACGAAATCATCACCCTCAATATATTTCCCTTTCGTATCAAAACGCTTTTTCTCATAAATACCTTTAAAGTTTGCTACTTTTTGAAGAGCGGCTATAATCTCATCTCTGAAAGTGTAAATCCCTTCACTATACCAACTTACTACGTAGTAGCCATCATAATAATCGATAATTAGTCCTCCAAGACCATCACCTTCACCATTCACCACACGGAATGCTGTCGTATCACTTGATTTATAAAATTGCTTTCGTTTATGTAGGGCAGATTTGATTTTACTTTCAAAGAAAGATTGATTAATTTGTTCACTCTCTTTTCTCGTTAAAATCCAGCCGTATCCTTTATTTTGCTTTCCATAATAACCTTTTCCGACAAAGTTGTTCTTCTCATCTACTACTTTGATGATTGTTCCTTCTTCACGAACATCATTTAAATTTTGAATCGCATCTTTTAAAATAAGCGGATATCCACTTTTAATTTCTTTTATAAATTTCGGTTTTATTTTTACAGTTACTTCTAATCGCATATAATAACTTCCTTTCCATTTGCATGCTTTCTCTACAGGAAGCATTTGAAAAACGAGACTGAAAAAACAGCCTCGTTTCACTATACCATATTATTGCTTTGCTAGTACAACTAGCTCATTCTCGCACTTAACCGCCACATATTTACTACGTTTTGAAATGAAAATCTCACTGTCCAAAATAATAGAAAAAAACTTATATATTTCACATTTACCATTGACAATGATAATGATTTTCATTATCATTTGATGTATATGAGTTCTTGAAAATATAGCTACATTTATAGGAGGAATAAACATGATTATTGTTACAAATACAGCTAAAATTACAAAGGGAAATGGGCATAAATTAATTGAGCGTTTTAATAAAGTAGGTAAAGTTGAAACGATGCCAGGCTTTTTAGGTCTAGAAGTTCTTTTAACACAAAATACAGTTGATTATGATGAAGTAACAATTAGCACTCGCTGGAATGCAAAAGAAGATTTCCAAGGTTGGACAAAGAGCGCTGCATTTAAAGATGCTCACTCACATCAAGGCGGAATGCCAGAATATATTCTTGATAATAAAATTGCTTACTATGATGTAAAAGTTGTACGTATGCCAATGGCTGCAGCACAGTAAGAACAGTCCTTTTTTAAAGTATAGAATATGAGAAGCGTTATCTATCACTTCTCATATTCTATACTTTTTTCTTTAATTTCTTTTTACTAATTTTGCGTGTACAACTAGCCTTCCAGCCTCTGGATCAAGAGCATAATCACAAGTAGAAAGTGTTACGATTTCATCATTAGCCGTCAATTCCGTATCCGTTTTGTACAGTGATTTTTCTTGAATTTCCTTTAAGAACGATGCATATGCTGCATCATTTCCAAAATCCGTTTCAATGTAATAAAAGTCCGTTGTTGTCGTGTATACTGAAAAAACTTCAACGTCGTATCCTTCAAATAATGTATCGTAATATAATTTACGATGAGACATAAAAAAGTCTTCATCCAACATTTTTTTTAAACTACCAAACATAGAACCATCTTTCATACGATGGCCATATAAAATCGTATTTCGATTTTGAGATTTCACATCATTACGATGGTCCATAAAAATGCTTCCCGCTCTCATATCTTCACCTTTATAATTACGAAATAAATAGTAATCATTATCTTTTGCTTGAACGATTGGATAATTAATTTGTGTATCATCCATCGTAATCCATCCGACTATCTCTGGATTAATTTTCTGGAGATCCTGAAACTGTTTACGTACCTCTCCATTTTCTGATTTTTCTTCCATTGGACTTCTTTTATAAATATGTTGTGCCTCAGCCATTACTTTACGATTTTCATAATAATCCATGAAAATCCCGCCCAACTCATACATTGAATAGAAAAAGATTCCTAAAAACACAATTGTAAGTATGCGTTGAAAAAAAGAATTCTTTTTCCGTCCTTTCTTACTATTCAAATTATCACCTCAAAACGGATTATGCTCAGCCTTTAGATTCCCATAGGTACCATGTACAATCCGGTATCTTCATCCTGCTTTACAATGACATCTACACCATATATTGCTTTAACCATTTCTTCTGTTATTACATCATTAGGAATACCTTTCGTAATAATTTCTCCATCTTTCATAACGATAATATGGTCGCTATAACGAATGGCTTGATTAATATCATGTAATACCATTACAATCGTTAGTCCATGCACTTCATTTAACTCTTTCACTAACTCTAATATTTCTAACTGATAGTAAATATCTAAATATGTGGTCGGCTCATCTAAGAAGAGCATTGGTGTATTTTGAGCTAATGTCATCGCGATCCAAACTCGCTGCCTCTCTCCACCAGATAAAGCATAAATTGGCTTATCACGCTTACTTTGTAAATTCGTACATACTAGTGCACGCTCAATCGCTTCTCTATCTTCATCTGTTTGCGGAGAGAATATATTTTTATATGGCATACGCCCGAAGCTTATTAGCTTTTCCACTGTAATATCTGCTGGAGCCTCATTTTGTTGATGGACAACTGCTAGCTTTCTAGCAAACTCTTTCGGTTTATATTCACCAATCGCTTTCCCATCAAGTATTACTTCTCCACTGCTAGGAGCGTGGTTTCTAGACATGACACTAAGTAATGTTGATTTCCCACATCCATTCGGTCCAATGATTGTTGTAATTTTCCCAATTTCTATTTCACTACTAACAGACTTTAAACGATTTGTTACGTTATCGTATGAAAAGGTTACATTTTTAATTTCCATGAACTTTATCACTCTTTCTAAGCAAAAATATTAAGAATGGACCACCAATAACCGCCATAATTGTTGCTGCTGGAATTTCGTTAGGTGGCACAATTAACCTTCCAATTGTATCTGCCGTCAAAATTAATAACGCCCCTGCAAGCGCAGAAAATGGAATTAATACTTTATGGTCTGAACCGACTAATTGTCTTGAAATATGCGGAACTAGTAATCCTACAAAAGCAATAACACCTGCAATCGCTGTTGATACTGCCGCTAAGAGTACTGCAATGGCAGAAATAATAAGACGAACTCTCGTCACGTGCAAGCCTAAGTTTTTCGCAGTCTTATCTTGTAGCGATAATAAGTTACACCAAGCTCCTACGAACAGAGCAAGAATAAGACCAATCGTTCCATAAGTCACCATTATTTCTACATCGCCCCACGTCTTCATTGTTATATTAGAAGTCGTCGTTTGCTTAATACTCTTAATAAAATACCCACAAATCGTAACGAATGATTCATTTAATCCAGTAAACATTGCATTAATGGCAATACCAATTAAAATAATGCGAAGCGGGCTTAATCCTGATTTCCATGAAAACGAATAAACGAGATAACATGCAAGCGCACCACCTAAAAAGGCGAATACGGGTGTCCAGAAAAAGAATTGCGGAAACAACGTAATAATAACGAGTGTCATAAAACTTGCTCCTGAAGATATACCGATTACCCCAGCATCGGCGAGTGGATTTTTCATAACAGCTTGAAAAAGCACACCTGAAACAGCGAGAGCCGCTCCAGTGAACAACGCAATAATAATACGCGGGAAACGTAAATCTTTAATGACTTCAACATCTTCATTTCCACCTGTAAATATCCCTTGTACAAGTTCAACAATACCTACTTCTAAACTCCCTTTCATCGCTGACAATGATGTCATAACAATAAGCAATGCAGTAACAATGAGGAAACTCCAAGTTTTTTTATTCATTCTACTCTTCCTTTATATTAAAATGCATCACGGATACATCATTTTTTTCAATTCATCTAACGCTTCAATTGCTGCTAAATTGCCTGTCGTTCCAAATAAACGCTCTTCTAAATCGTAAACACGGTTATTTTTAACCGCAGCAAAGTGTTTCCAAATATCATTTGTTTTAAATTCTTTATCAAACATTTTTACAACTTCATCAGGCATACCATGAGCTGCTCGTAAAATAATATCTGGATCAGCTTTCTTTAAATACTCTGTATTAGAAGCTAAATATTCTACTTGTTCACCTTGCACAATATTTTTACCACCTAGTTGTTTCACTAAATCTCCAATATAAGAATGCTCTGTTGCTACTAAATAACTTCCCGGCACACCTAATAAAATAAGCACTGTCGGTTCTTTCTTTCCTTTTACTTCTTTTTGAATGCTAGCAACCTTTTTATCTAATTTAGTTACTACTGCTTCGGCCTGTTTTTCACGCCCATATTTCTTACCTAAATCGCTAATAGAACTTTGCATATTTTTCAAACTCGTTAAATCTAAAAAGTTTGCTTTCATACCCACACCATCAAAAACTGGCTTTAATTCATATTCAAGTGTTGTCACAGATAACACTTCTGAAGGCTTTAATGACTTTACCTTTTCCATATCTGGACTCATTGGATTCCCAACTTCAGGTAAACCTTTATATCGCTTCGGTAAAGTTTTAGAGCTTGTTGGAACGCCAACTAAATCTACTTCTAACGCATCCATAATTTCAGTAACAGCCACTGTTGTTGCAACAACGCGCTCTTTACTCTCACTCTTTACCTGCTTTGCTGTTTCTTTTTTTGGTGATGAGCACCCAGCTATACTCATTAACAAAATGATAGCCATTAGTACACTTGCAATTTTCTTCACTCTCAATCACCACTCCTTTCCATACAATATGAAACAAGTCTTGATGCACGCGAATATGCATCAAGACTCCAAAAATTACAATCTACCTGCTCTATATTTACGAACTAGTAAAGCAAGTGAACCTAGCAGTAACACCATATATAAACCAAGTTGTGCTGTATCTGCAGTTTTTGAGTTTTTCTCTTTTTTCGAATCATTTTTTGTATCTTCTTTTTTCTTCTGACCATCTGCATTTCGGTTAAAATCAGGAGTACCTACTGTTTTTACATTATCTACTTTCGGTGTAGTCACTGGATTTTTCGGTTCATTTTTCGGTTCCTCTTTAAGAGTTCCTAACGCGCCGATATTATTTGTATCAAATTGAATTTGCACATCGTAGAAATGATGGTAGTTCATCTCATCGATGTCTACCTTTACTTTTGCGTTTAATTTTTTAAATAGATCTTCTACTTCAAACTGTACTACTCGCGTATTTACATTTTTATCTTCGCTTACTACTTTCGCATCAGCGAATAGTTCATTGTTTTCCGTTTGGAATTTCGTAATCCACGCACTATTTTTCAGCGTCATCTCAATATATTTTTTACCATCTTTTACGATTAATTTCGCTGGATTTACAACATAGTCATTCATCTTTGAAATCTCATCTGCTTTATCTTTTAATACTTTAAATGTAATATCATATTGGCCATCTACTAAATTTTTCGGATCAACTATTACTTTCGGGTTATTATTTCCACCTTGGTTGTTGTTTCCGCCTTGGTTGTCGTTTCCGCCTTGGTTGTCGTTTCCGCCTTGGTTGTCGTTTCCGCCTTGGTTGTCGTTTCCGCCTTGGTTCCCTAAGGCTTTAATACTGTCTTGATCAAATACAAATTGAACATCATAGAAATGGTGATAATTCATTGAATCAATATCTACTTTTACTTTTGCATTTAATTTTTTAGACAAATCGTTTACTTCTACTTCTACTACTCTTGTATTTTGTTCTTTATTTTCACTTAACACTTTTGCATTAACGAAAGAACCATTTTTCTCAAATTCAAATTTCGTAATCCATGTACTATTTGTTAATGTAAACGATACGTATTTCTTACCATCTTTTACTTTTAATACACCTGGGCTTTTTGTGTATGTGTTCATCATTGAGATTTCATCTGTTTGATCTTTTAACACTTTAAAGCCAATTCTGTATTCACCATCTTTAAGAGCTTTTGGATCAATTGTTGTGTTATTATCTTGGTTATCATTTCCACCTTGGTTGTTGTTTCCACCTTGGTTGTTGTTTTCACCTTGGTTGTTGTTTCCACCTTGGTTGTTGTTTTCACCTTGGTTGTTGTTTCCACCTTGGTTGTTGTTTCCACCTTGGTTGTTGTTTCCACCTTGGTTGTTGTTTTCACCTTGGTTGTTGTTTTCACCTTGGTTGTTGTTTTCACCTTGGTTATCTAACGACTTAATGCTACCTTTATCAAATGCAAATTGAATATCGTAAAAATGGTGATAATTCATTGAATCGATATCTACTTTTACTTTTGCATTTAACTTTTTCGATAAATCTGGTACTTCTACTTCCACTAGGCGTGTATCAGTTTTTTTATCTTCACTTATTACATTTGCATCAACAAACGAACTATTTTTCTCAAATTCAAATTTTGTAATCCAAGAACTGTTCGTTAACGTAAATGATACATACTTCTTACCATCTTTTACTTTTAGCACACCTGGACTTTTTGTATATGTGTTCATCATTGAAATTTCGTCTGTTTGATCTTTTAATGCCTTAAAATTGATGCTGTATTCACCATCTTTAATTGTTTCAGCATCTGGTTTTTTATTTTCATCTGGTTTTTCTACTTCTGGTTTTTCTGCTTCCGGTTTTTCTGCTTCCGGTTTTTCTACTTCTGGTTTTTCTGCTTCCGGTTTTTCTACTTCTGGTTTTTCTGCTTCCGGTTTTTCTGCTTCCGGTTTTTCTGCTTCCGGTTTTTCTGCTTCCGGTTTTTCTACTTCTGGTTTTTTCTCTTCATTTTTAATTTGTTCAAGTTTATCTTGTTCAAATAAAAGTTGTACATCATGCATTTGCTTATAATTTCTTGATGCCATTTCGATAAATACTTTTGTATTTAGTTTTTTAGATAAATCGTTTACTTCAAACTCTACTACTCTTGTATCTTTTTCCTTATCCTCACTCACTACTTTTGCATCAACAAATGCGCCATCTTTTTCCGTTTGGAAATTTTTAATTAATGAGCTACTTTTTAGTGTTACAATTGCTTTTTTCTTACCGTTTTCTACTTTTAATACTCCTGGATTTACCATGTAACTATTCATCTTAGATTCTTCATCTGTTTGATCTTTTAACACTTTAAATGGAATGCTGTACGCACCATCTGTAATTGTGTTAGAATTTGGTTGTTGATCTGGGTCAGGCTTTTGGTCGGGCTTCTGACCTGGATCGGTAGTTTCATTTGGATCTGGCTTATTAGCTGGGTCCTCTTTTTCATTTGGTTTTTCTACATGAATTGGTGTAATGCTATTTTGATCAAATGCAATACGAACGTCGTACTCATGATGATAATTTAAAAAATCAATATCTACTTTTACTTTTGCATTTAATACCTTCTCTACATCTTCTACATCAAATTCTACTACTCTTGTATCTTTTTCTTTATCTTCACTAATTACATTTGTCGCAACTAGCTTACCTGCTTTTTCTGTTTCAAATTTCGTAATCCATGAACTATTTGTTAATGTAAAGGATACTTTCTTTTTCCCATCCTTCACTTTTAAAGTTCCCGGACTTACTGAATATTGATTCATCATCGATTCTTCATCTGATGTATCTTTTAAAACTTTGAAGCCAATTGAATATTCACCGTCAGCCAACTTGGTAGCTGCTTGAACTGCAAGTGGTTGTAATGTTGATACGAATGTAAATATCATTAAAAACATAGCAACAATAATTTTTGTATACCTGTTCAATGGAACGACTCTCCCTTTTGAAAATTATTTAATACTGTTCCCATCAAATACAAAGCGAATATCATACGAAGCATTATAATTAATAATTGGAATATTAATTTTCACCTTGCCATTTAGTTTTTTTGACAAGTCAGCAACTTCAAATTCTACAACTCTAGTATTATCTTTTTTGTTTTCACTTAACACGGTTGTTTCTACAAATTGACCATCTTTTTCTACTTGGAAACTTTTAATAGAAGCACTATCTTTCACTTTAAATGAAACATATTGTTTTCCATTTTTAACTGTTAATGTTGCTGGGCTTTCAAAATAACTATTCATTCTAGACGATTCATCTTTATCGCCTTTCCATACAGTAAAAGCAATATTATATTTTCCATCAGCTAGTTTTGTAGCAGCCTTTGCATCTTGTAAACCTAGTGTTGCGATAAATGTAAATAAAACAGCAAATACGGCAATAATCATTTTAAATTGTTTAAACATATATTCATCACCCTTCAAAAGATTTATTTACTCAATTTCACTTTACGAATTAAGAAAGCACCTGAAATAAGAATTAACACTGCAAACAATCCAATACGTGCTTCATCGCCTGTTTTTGGGTTATCTGTTTTTTCAGCTTTTCCATTTTCATTTTTTGTTTCTTTATTCACTTCTTTAGCTGTTTCCTTACTCTCTACTTTTGTTTTCTCTTCTTTTACTTGTGTATCTGTTTTCGCTTGATCATTATTTTTTGTTGTAGCAGCTACGCCATTATCGCCACCTACAGCTTTTACATTTGCATCAAAAGCAAAACGAATTGTGTAGTGGTGGTCATAGTTTGCACTTGGTACAACAACATGAATTTTTACAGCTGCCGGTTTGGATAAATCATCTACTTTAAACTCTACTGTTCTTTTATCTGCCGATTCATCTTTATTAACAACTTTCGCATCAACAAAATTTCCGTTCTCTGGTGCTTTAAATTCTGTAATCCAAGCACTATGATTCATCGGAACTTGTACTCTCATCTCACCGTTTTTCACTATTAATTTTGCCGGCTTTTCAAAATAGTCATTTGCCATTGAAGCTGAATCATTTTCCGCTTTTTGAATTACGTAATTAATATCGTAAGTACCATCAGCTAGTTTTGCTGAAGCATTCCCGTATGGCATTACAAGAAAAGCTAGCATACATACGAACGTTATAATAAAAGCGGGTAATACAGAAACCTTTTTCATTTTTCTTGTTTCCTCCTTGGTTATCTTTCATTTCACTTTTTCCGAAAATGATAATTATTCTCAATTCGTAAGAAAAAAATAATCTCTTCTACCTATTATTTAATTAGCATTCTTTTATGTAACATAAGCTTTATTGATTATCATTCTCATTGAATATTAAAAATAATATCTCACCCTATTCCTTATACGAAGGCATAGAAACTGAGAAAAAATTCTAAAACGTATTTATTGATTATCATTCTCAATGTAAGTCAAAAAAAATAAACTTTCTCTTCTCCTCTTCTCTTCTTTCACCTCTTCCCATAACAACACTATAGTTATAGAAACCCCGTTTCCCTCACTTCCCTTCCAATATTTCCACAACTAAGTCAATCTTAGCCTACTCATAAATTTTTTGTCAACTATATTACGTATAAAATTTTTAATATCTAAATTTCTCTATATGCGGCTTTTTTTACAAAAAAAGAGACTTTCTATTATAGAAAGCCTCTTTTCTCTATTTTTCTACAGCAATTTCCTGCTTTTGAAACTTAGAAACTATATAACCAAATCCTATACCGATTATACCTGGAACTAACCAACCAATTCCTACACTATATAATGGAATCTTATCTAAAATAGGTGCTAGCGCTGCAATTTGAAGGTTTGCATTGTGTAACCCATCAAAGAAACTTATTGCAAATGCTCCTACAATCCCGCCCACATACATCGCTAATGGAAGACGAACGTAGTTTTCAACAAGTGATAATACGATAAGTACGATTCCAATTGGATAAATTGCGATTAAGATTGGTAATGCTAATGCATTTAACTGAGTTAACCCAAGGTTTGCTACCATAAATGCTAATACACAGAAAATGAAAACGACTTTTTGATAAGAAAGCTTTGGTAATAAGGAAGAGAAGTAATCACCACAAGCTGCAACAATACCTACAGAAGTTGTTAAACATGCTGCTGTAATTGCGATCCCTAGTAATAAAGTTCCGTAGCTACCAAATAAATGATTCACGACATTTGTTAAAATAATTCCTCCGTTTGCGCCCATTCCAAGTGACACACTAGAAGCTCCAAGATAAGCAAGTGCTAAATACACAAGTAGTAGACCAAGCGCTGCAATAAATCCTGCAAAGATTGTTACTTTTGCAATACTGTTTTTATTTGTAATTCCTTTTTCTTTTAACGCATGAATTACAACATTTCCGAATACCAGTGCTGCAAGTCCATCTAAAGTTAAATATCCATCAATAAATCCTTTAAAGAGAGGAGCACTATACGCTTCTGTCGGTGCACCAAATTCTCCAATTGGTGTAATAAGTGCTTTACCTACGATAATTGCAATAACAGCCAATAATATTGGAGTTAGCACTTTACCAATACGACCCACTAATTTCGAAGGATTTAAAGCTAAATAGAAAGTGACTGCAAAGAAAATAAGTGTAAAGATAACAAGTGGATATGACTGACCAGCTATCTCACTTGGTAAAAACGGTGCAATACTCATCTCATAAGCTACTGTTCCTGTACGCGGCACACTTACGAATACGCCTAAACATAAATAAATTGCAGTGATAAAAACAAGTGCGAATATAGGATGTACACGTCCTGCTAGCTCATTAATATCTCCCTTTAAAGCTATAACAATTACTCCTAATAAAGGTAGTCCAACGCCTGTTACGATAAAACCAAACAACGCAATCCATACGTCTGTTCCAGCGCCTTGTCCTAATGCTGGTGGAAAAATCATATTACCCGCACCAAAAAACAGTGCAAATAACATTAAACTTATTGCAAACATCTCTGAAAACTTTAAAGATGATTTCATTTCTACTAACCTCCTAAAATAATAAATTAACAAAATATTCTGAATTAAAATCCGTCATATATCCTCTTTCAAGCATACTTCCCCGTAAAAGAACGCAAAAAACACCCGTCCCTAATAAAGGGACGAGTGTTGAAATCGTGGTTCCACCCTTATTCTAATAAAATGAATTTATAACGAAATAAGCTCATTTTATAGCTCGTGTAAATTGATAACGGTTTTATCCGCCAAGAATTACAATGCATCATGTATGCAGTTCACTCTTGAAGTTTAGAGGTGGTAAGCTTGTCTTTTCGTATTAGGAAGCTCACAGCCTAAGGCTTCCCTCTCTGAGAATCGTAAAATACAACTCATGTCCTCATCATTACTTTTATAAAATATCTTGTCGAAACTTGTTGTTTTTTATTATATGGGCTATTTTTTAAAAAATCAATAGTTTTATTTTTTCTGACAAAAAAATATAGGGAGAAAATTTTTCCTCCCTATAACTGCCCTATTAAAATTTCTAACTCTTCAGCTGTAACGCTCCGCCACTTTCCAACTTCAAGCTCATTTAGCTCTATATTCATAATGCGTACTCGCTTTAGCTTTATTACAGTAAATCCGAAAGCACGACTCATTCTACGAATTTGCCTGTTCATTCCTTGCGTTAAAACGATACGAAATGTTGATTGATCGACTCTTGTCACTTTGCACGGCTTCGTCATTCCATCTTTAATCTTTACACCGCGGGACATCTCATCAATAAACCAGTCCGTAAAAGGTTTATCGACTGTGACAACATATTCTTTCTCGTGCTCATGATCACCGTGTAAAATTTGATTCGCAATGCCGCCGTCATTCGTTAATAAAATAAGTCCTTCTGATGCTTTATCTAATCGCCCAACTGGAAAGATTCGCTCTGGGTAATTGATATAATCAATAATATTATCTTCAATATGATCGGCTGCTGTACAAGTAATTCCGACTGGTTTATGAAATGCGATATACACTTTTTCTTTCTCTTCTTTTACAATAACTTGCCCATCAATCGTTACCCTATCACCATCGCTTACGAGTGCACCGTGCGTACATATTTCGCCGTTAATAGCCACGCGTCCAGCTTTAATAAGGCGATCTGTTTCACGTCTGGAGCATGATTTTGCTTCGCTTATGTATTGGTTGATTTTCATGTTCTATTCCTTTTCACATATATTAAAAGCGTCAATCTATGGCAATATCATTTTGCCACGATTGACGCTTTTTCACCTCGCAAAAACAACTAAATAAATAACCCCAATCACCAAAAATATTCCACAACAAGCTAACAATACTTTTGCAAGTTTGTCCATAAACATATAATGGTTTCCCCTTTGTTTCGTTGTTTTCTATTTTAATTCGACAACTGTTACGCCTAGGCCTCCCTCGCCCATGTCACCGTAACGGAAGGTTTTTACACCGCGATGCTTCTTCAAGTAATCTTGTACACCTTGGCGAAGTGCTCCTGTCCCTTTACCGTGAATAATTGATACGCGAGGATAGCTTGCAAGCTGGGCATCGTCTAAGTATTTCTCAACGCGCGCCATTGCATTTTCAAATCGTTCACCACGAAGGTCAAGTTCTAATGAAACATGATAGTCTCTACCTTTTACCGTTGCAACTGCTTTTTTCTCTGTTTGCTTCGGTGTGTTAATGTATTCCATATTAGATTCTTTCACTTTCATCTTCAGAATACCGATTTGTACGCTCCACTCTGTATCGCTTACTTTTTCAAGTAGTTGACCTTTTTGACCGAACGTTAATACTTTCACTTCATCACCTGCACGTAACTGTTGTTTCGGTGCAGTGTTTTTCACATTTACTTTTTGTTTCTTAACAAGCTCTGGCGCTGCGCCTTCTAGACGACTCTTCGCTTCAATTAGCTCGTGGTCTTTCACATTTGCAAGCTGTGCTTTACGCAATTGACGAAGTTCTTGAATAATGCCTTCTGCTTCTTTCTTTGCAGCTTCGACTTTTTCTTCTCCTTCTTTTTGCGCTTTTAATAATCGTTCGTCGCGATCTTCGTTAAATTCAATAATTTGACGTTGTAATTCACGATGCAGTTTTTCAGATTGTTTGCGAAGCGCTTCTGCTTCGTTCCAGTCACGCTCTGCGTTCTTCTGGCTTTCTTCTAACTTCGCAATCATATTTTCAATTTTATTCGTATCTGTACTAATGTGATTGCGTGCTTGCTCAATAACGCGATCAGATAATCCAAGACGTTTCGAAATTTCAAAGGCATTACTACGTCCTGGTACACCGATTAATAATTTATAAGTTGGACTTAATGTATTTACATCAAACTCAACACTCGCATTAATAACTTGCTCACGGTTATATCCGTATGCTTTTAATTCTGGATAATGCGTCGTTGCAACAACGCGAGCACCGCGATTACATACTTCATCTAAAATTGAAATGGCAAGTGCAGCCCCTTCTTGCGGGTCTGTTCCAGCACCTAATTCATCGAATAAAACTAAGCTTTCAAAATCAGCTTTTTCTAAAATATCAACGATGTTCACCATATGTGAGGAGAACGTACTTAAACTCTGTTCAATCGATTGCTCATCACCGATATCAGCAAAGATATTTTTGAATACACAAATCTCTGACTCATCCATTACTGGAATGTGAAGGCCAGATTGCGCCATTAACACACAAATACCAACTGTTTTCAGCGTAACTGTTTTACCACCTGTATTCGGTCCTGTAATAACAATTGTCGTGAAATCTTTACCTAACATAATGTTATTTGGCACGATTATTTCTGGATCGATAAGCGGATGGCGAGCTTGTCTTAAGTCCATGTAACGCTCGTTATTTACAATCGGCTTTGTCGCTTTAATTCGCTTCGCATAAAAAGCTTTCGCAAAGATGAAATCAAGATTTGCAACTACTTCTACGTTTGATAAAACGATATCCGCTTCTACTGCCACTTCTTCTGTTAACATTAATAAGATGCGTTCGATTTCTTGTTTTTCTTTCACACGTGCTTCTTGCAGTGCATTATTTAATTCTACAATGACTTGTGGCTCAATAAATAACGTTTGTCCAGAAGCCGATTGATCGTGAACAATACCACCATATACGCCGCGATATTCTTGTTTTACTGGGATTACGTAACGTTCGTTACGAATCGTTACAATCGAATCAGACAGCATCTTTTGCGCGTTTGAAGAGCGCGTCATATTTTCTAACTTTTCACGAATACGACTTTCCGCAGTACGAATTTGAGTACGAATACCACGCAGTTTATCACTTGCGCTATCGACTACTTCACCGCCGTCACCGATGCAATTTGTAATTTTCTTTTCTAAATCATATAAAGATACAATTTGAGCGACGTGAGTTTCTAAAATCGGAAGCTCGACACCGTTATCAGCCATATCTTCAATGAAGCGTTTCATATTACGACTACCATACATCGTATTTGCAATATCAAGTAATTCATTTGGACTTAACATACTCCCAATTTTTGCACGCTTCACATTTGAGCGAATATCCGTAATACCACCTAATGGTGCACTACCTTTTAAACGAATAACTTTCGCTGCTTCATCCGTTGTATCTTGCATTTCTACAATTTCTTCAAAATCAGTGCTCGGCACTAAATGCTTCACTTTGTCACGACCAAGTGAAGATGCTGTATGTTCAAGTAATTGTTCTTTTACTTTATTGTATTCTAATACACGCAACGTTCTTTCTAACATGTTGCAGGTCCCCCTTGTATTACTTATTACGTTTAATATAGTCTAATAAACGTTCAATATCCCACGTGTTAATCACGTTATCTTTTTGAATCCAACCTTTACGTGCTGCTGCTACACCTGTTTCCATATCTTCTAACATTTCAAGCGTATGAGCATCCGTATTAATCGCTACTTTCACACCAGCATCTTGTGCTTGTTTTAATAATTTCGCGCTTAAATCTAGACGGTTCGGATTCGCATTTAATTCTAAAACTGTATTTGTCTCTTTTGCTAGTTCAATTAATAAATCTGTATCTACATCATAACCCTCACGACGCCCGAGAAGACGTCCTGTAGGATGGGCAATCATTGTGACATGTTTATTCTCAAGTGCAGTACGTAGACGCTTCATAATCGTTTCACGGTCTTGTGAGAAGCTAGAGTGAATCGCTCCAATGACATAATCTAATTCTGCTAATACTTCATCATCAAAATCAAGCGAGGCATCTGGTAAAATGTCCATTTCAATTCCGCGTAAAATTGTAATGTCTGGATACTTTTCATTCATACGTTCAATTTCTTTCGCTTGCTCACGAAGACGCTCTTTTGTTAAACCGTTCGCCACTTTTAAGTATTGCGAGTGATCAGTAATCGCCATAAACTTATATCCACGAGCACGGCACGCTTGTACCATTTCTTCAATAGAAAAAGCACCGTCACTCCAAGTTGTATGCATATGTAAATCACCTTGTATATCGGAAAACTGAATTAAGTTCGGATACTCTTTAATTAATTCAATTTCTTTTCCATCTTCACGCACTTCTGGCGGAATAAATGGCAAACCGAAATGAGCAAAGAAGTCTTCTTCAGTCTCAAATGTTTTCACTTCACCTGTTTCCAAGTTCTCTACACCGTACTCACTAATTTTCTCGCCTTTATCTTTTGCGATTTGACGCATTTTTACGTTATGATCTTTTGATCCTGTGAAATGGTGAAGAGTTGTAATAAACTCTTCTGGTTTTACTAAACGGAAATCAATTGAAATATCATATTCATATTGAAGACGGACAGAAACTTTTGTATCTCCACTTGCTATTACTTCAATCATATTATCAAATTGTAGTAAATGCTCACGTACCGCTGCTGGTTCTGTTGTTGCAATGATAAAATCTAAATCTTTCACTGTTTCACGAACACGGCGCAAACTACCAGCGCGAGAGAAACGAATTACTTCAGCAATATTCGACAATTTCTCCTCTATTTCCCCGGCAATAGGCAATACCATCGCAATTGGTAAACGCTCTGGACGAGAGCCTACTTGATCGATTGCTTCTAATATTTTCTCTTCTGTCTTCTTACCGAAACCTGCTAAAGCTTGTACTTTATTTTCCTCACAAACAGCTTTTAGCGATTCCATATCAACAACACCAAGTTCTTTGTATAACTTAGCTACCTTCTTACCACCAAGACCTGGTAGTTTTAATAACGGCAATAAGCTACTTGGTACTTCTTTTTCAAGTTCTTGTAATACTTCAGATGTTCCCGATTCTATATATTCTTGAATAACTGCTGCTGTTCCTTTTCCGATGCCCGGAATCTTCGTGAAATCTTCAATCTCAGAAAGACTACGATCATCACTTTCTAATGCTGCTGCCGCTTTACGAAATGCAGATATTTTAAATGGATTCGCGCCCTTTAATTCCATAAAAAGCCCGATTGTCTCTAATAATTTGATAACTTGTTTTTTATTTACTTTCATCATTGCCCCGCCTTTCTTTCATAGAAAAAAACTTCTCTTTCCGAAAAAAGAGAAGTTATACTCTGCTACCTGTCTGCCATAGTTCCTTCACCTTTTCAGATAGAATCGGTGTATCGTCTACAATTATTTTGCTAATTGATGATTTTTGTAATGGTGTTTGTACTTGTTCAATCGGAAGAATGTTTCCAATGATAATTAAGACAAACAAAATAATATATACTTCTAAAAATCCGAGGATTGCCCCCGCAAACGCATTTACTTGCTTTAAAACCGGTATTTCTGCAAACATATTTAACAAATTACCAAGTAATGAAAGTGCAATTTTAGTAATAATAAACAATATGATAAACGCAAGCGCTTGATAAAATACTGTCTCAATATTATTTGCATCAATCCATTCTGGAACAGATACGTTTTTATCAAATGGATACGGAATAAATTTCGCAAGTGCTGGCGCTAAATCTTTACAGTACCAGTATGCAACAAGGTATGCGATAATAAAGCTTGTTAACTTTACAAGTTGCAGAATAAACCCTCTGCGTAAGCCGAGGAAAAATCCCATAACAAGCAGTAAAATGATAATAATATCAATCATGTTATTCCATTCCTTTTTTTGTCATACTTTCTTTCAATTTCTCATGTTCTTCTTTTAATTTTATGTAATCGTGTATGACGTTTACCGCCGTCAATACCGCTAGTCTACTCGTGTCAAGCGAAGGATTCTTGGCATTGAGTTCGCGCATTTTATCATCCACAATCGCTGCTACCATGCGGATATGACTTGTACTTTCATCGCCAACAACTGAATATTGCTGACCATAGATTTCTACATTAATTCGACTTTTCTTTCCCTTTTGTTGTGACAACTCACCGGCCTCCAATCACGTACAGAATCCTAAAGTTTATCATACCATGAACCTTCATAATATGGAAACAGAAAGAACAATCCGATATGATAAAAATAACAATATAAAAAAAGGGGCGACCATTATGTCAAATTCTATCGTAATTCAAACAAATTCTACAGTAATTGAAGACATGAAACAACAATATAAACATTCGCTTAGCCCGAAAACTCCGCAAGGCGGGATCTTCATGGCAAAGGTACCATCTTGCACGATTACAGCGTATAAATCTGGAAAAGTAATGTTCCAAGGAGGCCGCGCTGAAGCAGAAGCTTCTCGTTGGCAAACTGTCTCTCAAACACCGAAAACAGCTGTAAAAAAATCTGTCGATTCACACCGTTATGCACCGCCTGCTTCCATCGGTACAATGTCTATTGTAGGGTCTGATGAAGTTGGTACGGGAGATTTCTTTGGACCAATGACAGTCGTTGCTGTATATGTGGATGCAAAGCAAATTCCACTACTAAAAGAACTTGGTGTAAAAGACTCTAAAAACTTAAATGACGATCAAATTACTGCCATTGCGAAACAACTTCTACACGTTGTTCCTTATAGCTCTCTTGTCCTTCATAACGAAAAATATAACGAGCTATTTGATAAAGGAAACAACCAAGGTAAGTTAAAAGCCTTGCTACACAATAAAGCTATTACAAACTTATTAGCTAAAATGGCACCTACAAAACCTGAAGGCGTCTTAATCGACCAATTCACACAACCTGATACATACTACAAATATTTAGCAAAACAAAAACAGGTACAGCGTGAAAATGTTTATTTCGCAACGAAAGGCGAAAGCGTCCATTTAGCAGTAGCCGCCGCCTCCATTTTAGCTCGTTACTCATTCGTAAAACAATTTAACGAACTAAGCAAAAAAGCTGGTATGCCCCTTCCAAAAGGTGCAGGTAAACAAGTTGATATCGCCGCCGCTAAATTAATTCAAAAGCTTGGTAAAGAACGATTACCTGAGTTTGTGAAACTGCATTTCGCTAATACGGAGAAGGCGCTTCGCTTATTAAGATAGTATCGACAAAAACAGGAGCCTACAAACTCCTGTTTTTTGTTTCATGTGTTCTCGATTCAATGTAATTGCATTTACTATTTTCCTCTTCTAACTATATCGCTAAATTAACTCATTTTTAGTAATTCCCCTATAAAAAAGGAGAGCCGCCAAGACTCTCCCTTTTTTATATTAGCTTCGTTTCTGCTTCTTATTTGATGAAGATACTTTATGAGAACCCGTTTCATGTGTTGTTGTCCCTTGTCCTTCCACTTCTGGAGAACCTAGGATTGATCTTGAATGGTCTTTTTTCACTTTTTTACTCATTGCACTCACCCCCAAGGTTACTTTTTACTTAAGGGTAAAAAACTATTCAACATAATAATCTGAACATATACTCGCTACTCTTTTACTCTCGTGTTTGGTTTTCGCTTATGTCCCATAGCCGCTTTGCTGCATCCTTATCCAAGGCAGCTTCAGACATTTCCCCTACTTGTTTATCGGCATAGTAATAACCACTCTGATTAGTAAATCCAGTTGATTCTGCTAGCCATACTAAAGTTTCAGCACCTTTCTCCGGCGTACGGGAGAAAGGTTTCATTGCTGCCATAGTTAAGCGAGCAGCTAGACCATTATCCTGGTTAAAATTTGTATTCACTAGCCCCGGGTCAAAGCTATAAGCACTAACACCCGTTCCCTCCAACCGCTGTGCCAATTCAGAGGTGAATAAAATGTTAGCTAGTTTTGTTTGTGCATAACGCATTGTAGGACCGCCCATGAACTTCTTAATACCGCGATACAGTTGTTCTGCATCTAGATCATCGAAATCAATTCCCTTTTTAGCCATTTTATGACCGTGAGATGCAGTGGTAATGACGCGAGCAGGAGCACTTTCTTTTAAACGCTCCAACAACAAATCTGTAAGTAAGAATGGACCTAAATGGTTTACCGCCCAGGTCATCTCCAAACCGTCCTCTGTAATTTGTCTTGTTTGAAATAAAGCACCCGCATTATTTACTAATATATCAATTCTCGGACATCTTTCTAAAATATCGGTAGCTACCTGGCGTATAGATTGTTGGGAAGACATATCAGCGAAAAATATATCTACCACTGCATTCCCATCCGTTATATTTTCAAGTTGAGTCATAACATCATTCGCTTTTGCTTCATTACGTGCAATGATTCCTAGCTTAGCACCGCTTTTTGCAAACATCTTAGCTGCCGCTAATCCAATACCACTTGTTGCACCAGTGATTACTATATACTTGTCACGCAATGTCCACTTTGTATGACTTGGAATTTCCCCCATTGTATAAAAACCCCTTCCCTATATAAATGTCGCATTCGTTTTACTTATATATGAAGTGGGAATTGAACTATGAACAACATCTTTTCTAGTCGTGAAATACTTTATAAAGTTCAGGTTGCAATTACAACCTTTCTCAATAAAAAGAGCGAGAGCAGTTGCTCTCGCTTTTTTTATATCTTAAAACTCAGAAGAACCTGGAGTTCTTGGGAATGGAATTACGTCACGGATGTTAGCCATGCCAGTGATGTACATTAGGAAGCGCTCGAAACCTAGACCGAATCCAGCGTGTTTTGTACCGCCGTATTTTCTAAGTTCTAAGTACCACCAGTAGTCCTCTTCGTTCATACCTAATTCTTTAATTCTGTCTACTAAAACGTCCATTCTTTCTTCACGTTGACTTCCGCCGATTAATTCGCCGATGCCAGGAACTAGAAGGTCAGTAGCAGCTACTGTTTTACCGTCTTCATTCAAACGCATGTAGAATGCTTTAATGTCTTTCGGATAGTCAGTTACGAATACAGGGCGTTTGAAGATTTCTTCTGATAAGTATCTTTCGTGCTCTGTTTGTAAGTCAATTCCCCATTCTACTGGGTATTTGAAGTCAGCACCTGATTCTTGAAGTACTTTAATTGCTTCTGTATAAGTGATGCGACCGAAGTCTGAGTTAATTACGTTGTTCATGCGCTCAAGAACTGTTTTATCAACGAAGCTGTTGAAGAATTCCATTTCTTCTGGTGCATGCTCTAATACGTATTTCATTGCATATTTCAGCATATCTTCTGTAAGGTTCATTACATCCCCTAGTTCCGCGAATGCAATCTCAGGCTCAACCATCCAGAACTCAGCAGCGTGGCGAGTTGTGTTTGAGTTTTCTGCACGGAATGTAGGTCCGAATGTGTATACATCACGGAATGCTAATGCATAAGCTTCAGCGTTCAGCTGTCCACTTACTGTTAAGTTTGTTTCTTTACCGAAGAAGTCTTTTGACTCATCAGCTTTTCCGTCTTCACCTTTTGGTAGGTTATTTAAATCTTGCGTTGTTACGCGGAACATTTCGCCAGCACCTTCTGTATCACTACCAGTGATGATAGGTGTATGAACATGTACGAATCCACGCTCTTGGAAGAATTGGTGAATCGCAAATGCTGCGATAGAACGTACGCGGAACGTTGCAGAGAATGCATTTGTTCTTGGACGTAAGTGAGCGATTGTACGTAAGTATTCAAATGTATGACGTTTCTTTTGAAGTGGGTAATCAGAATCTGATAAGCCCTCGATATCAATTTTTTCTGCTTTAATTTCAAATGGTTGCTTCGCTCCAGGCGTTGCAATTACTTTACCTTCTACTTTAACTGAAGAGCTAAGTGGAAGTTTTGCAATTTCTTTGAAGTTCTCTAATTCTGTATCGAAAACGATTTGAACGCTTTTGAAGAAGCTACCGTCGTTTAATTCGATGAAACCAAATGCTTTTGAATCACGTAAGTTACGAATCCACCCTGATACTTGTACTGTTTGATCTGCATACTTTTCTGTATCTCTATACAGACTTTTTACTAATGTGTTTTCCATAGTGAAATTCTCCTTTGCTCATATATTTAAATACAAAAAAACCTTTCATCCATAAAGGGACGAAAGGTTAAACTTCGCGGTACCACCCAATTTGTCATAAAGACCAACTTTAACTCGTATGTAATACATACTTCCCGGTTTGTAACAGGCCGGATTCCCGTCTAAGTCTACTCTTGAATACAAGATTCAATTTCGGTTAGCAACTCCAAGGTGTTCTTCACATATACCGCCTCATCAGGCTCTCACCGTCCCTGACTCGCTTTGGATTATAGTATATACTACTTTTCCTTATCATCGTCTTTCATTTTGTTAAACTAAAATTAATGTACTACATTCGAGAGAAAGATGCAAGGTGTCGGAAAATATATGAGCGATTTTTGTAATATATCGACTTACCGACAGTGTCCGACAACTAACCCAATAAAAAAATTGCCGGAATATATCCGGCAATTTTCTAATTACTTACGTAACTCCGCACCGAATTTCTCTTCTACCGTTGTTAGTACACGGTTATGTGCTTCTGTTACTTCTTCGTCTGTTAATGTACGTTCTGCATCGAAGTAAGTCATAGAGAATGCAAGTGATTTCTTGCCTTCTTCCATTTTTTCACCTTCGTATAAGTCGAATAGTGTTACGTCTTTCAGAAGTTCTCCGCCAGCTTCAGCAATGACTTGCTTCATTTCACCAGCTTTTGTTTCTTTTGTTACTACAACAGCCATGTCACGTGTCATAGATGGGAAACGTGGAATTGCTGCGTAGTAAGTTTCTTCAGCGTCTGCACCGAATACTTTTACAAGAGATAATTCAAATACGAATGTATTTTTCACATCTAATTGTTTTTCTGCTTCTGGGTGCAATTGACCGATGAAACCAATTACTTCGCCATCTAATACGATGTCAGCTGTACGGCCTGGGTGCATACCTTCACGTTTTGCTGGTGCATATGTGATTTGGTTTGCAACGCCAAGTACGTCGAATAGTCCTTCTAGTACACCTTTCACAACGAAGAAGTCTACTACTTTCTTCTCACCTTGCCATGCATGGTGAAGAGCAAGACCTGTCATAACACCTGCAAGATGTTGTTCTTCTTTCGGAAGTTCTCCTTCTTCTGTCGGTAAGAAGATAGAACCTACTTCGTATAAAGCAACGCTGTCGTTTTTACGAGCGACATTGTATGAAACTGCTTCTAGTAATTGCGGTACTAAGCTTAAACGAAGTTGGCTACGTTCTTCACTCATTGGAAGTGCAAGACCTACAGGCGCCTTTTCATTTGGCTCAACCATATATTGTTTCGCTTTATCAGCGCTTGTTAATGAATATGTGATTGCTTCATATAAACCAGCACCCTCTAAGAAGCGGCGTACTTTACGACGTTTCGTTTGTGCTGATGTTAATTTACCACGAGTCATCGTTCCAGAAGGTAATGTAACTGGAATGTGGTCATAACCATATAGACGGCCCACTTCTTCTACTAAGTCTTCTGAAATTGTAATATCAGGACGACGTGCTGGTACATTCACGTGGAATGTTCCTTCTACTTCTGTGAATGGGAATTTCAAGTTTGTGAACATTGTACCCATTTCACTCGCAGAAATATTTGTACCTAATACACGGTTTACTTTTTCAGCAGTAACAGATACTGTACGCTCTTGTACTTGTAAGTTGTCAGCTTCTACTACACCTTCAAGTGCTTCACCGCCAGCATATTTCGCCATTAAAGCAGCTGCGTGTTGAATTGCTTCAAATGTACGTGTTGGGTCGATTCCTTTTTCGAAACGTGCACTTGATTCACTACGAAGACCTAAGTCTTTTGATGTACGACGTACTGTTTGACCTGCAAAGTATGCAGACTCAATTAGAACGTTTACTGTCTCATTTGTAACTTCAGAATCCGCCCCGCCCATTACACCAGCAACAGCTAAAGCTTTCGTGCCGTTTGTAATTACAAGGTGGTGGCTTTGTAATGTACGCTCTTGATCATCTAACGTTTCAATTTTTTCGCCTTCTTTTGCAAGACGAACAACGATTTCTTTTGAACCTAATTTATCGTAATCGAATGCATGTAACGGTTGACCGTATTCCATTAAAATGTAGTTTGTAATATCAACTACGTTGCTAATTGGACGAATGCCAGCTGCCATAAGACGAGTTTGCATCCACATTGGTGATGGACCAATCTTTACGTTTTTAACCATTTTTGCAATGTATAATGGGTTTTCTTCTTTCGCTTCTACACTTACAGAAATATAATCAGAAGTTTTTTCTGCTGTTTCTTGTAAGTCGATAGCTGGAAGTTTTACTTCGCGGCCATAAATAGCAGCTACTTCGTAAGCAACACCTAACATGTTTAAGCAATCTGCACGGTTTGGTGTTAAGCCAAGCTCAAGTACTTCATCGTGTAAGTTTAAAATTTCAAGTGCATCTGCACCAACTTCAGCGTCACTTGGGAAGATGAAGATACCATCTGCGTATTCTTTTGAAACTAACTTTCCATCAATACCAAGCTCTTGAAGAGCACAAACCATACCGTGAGAAGCTTCACCGCGTAGTTTTGCTTTTTTGATTTTGAAGTTACCAGGAAGTACAGCTCCAACTTTTGCAACTGGTACTTTTAAACCTTTTGCAATGTTAGCAGCTCCACAAATAATTTGAACTGGCTCTTCTTCACCGATATCGATTAAGCATTTGCTTAATTTATCAGCTTCTGGGTGTTTTTCACATTCTAATACGTGACCAACTACAACACCTTTTACACCTTTATTTAATACTTCAACGCCTTCTACTTCAATACCACTTTTCGTGATTTTGTCTGCTAGTTCTTGTGCTGTTACATCTTTAATATCTACATACTCTTGTAACCAACGATATGATACGAACATACTTATCCTCTCCTTCCCTTACGCTCGTTTGAATTGTTGTAAGAAACGTACATCATTTGTATAGAAATGACGAATGTCATCTACTCCGTATTTCAACATTGCGATACGCTCTGCGCCCATACCGAATGCGAAACCTTGATATTCTTTTGAATCATAACCAGCCATTTCAAGTACGTTCGGGTGAACCATACCTGCGCCTAGAATTTCAATCCAGCCAGTTCCTTTACAAGTGCCGCAACCTTTGCCATGACACATCATACAAGAAATATCCATCTCTACAGATGGCTCTGTGAATGGGAAGAAACTTGGACGAAGACGGATTTCACGATCTTCACCGAACATCTTTTTCACGAATACTTGCAGTGTACCTTTTAAGTCACTCATACGAATGTTTTTATCAATTACAAGACCTTCAATTTGCATGAACTGATGTGAATGCGTCGCATCGTCGTCATCACGGCGATACACTTTACCAGGACAAATAATTTTAATTGGGCCTTTTTCTTTATTATTTTCCATCGTACGTGCTTGCACAGAAGATGTATGTGTACGTAGTAACGTTTCTTCTGTGATGTAGAATGTATCTTGCATATCACGCGCTGGGTGATCTTTCGGTAAGTTTAGTGCTTCGAAGTTGTAGTAGTCTTTTTCTACTTCTGTTCCTTCAGCTACTTCATAACCCATACCGATGAATACATCTTCAATTTGCTCAACAACAGCCGTTAACGGATGGTGACAACCTGTTTCAACAGGACGACCTGGCAATGTAACATCAATTGTTTCAGTAGCTAATTTCGCTTCAATTACTGCTTTTTCTAAGTTACTAATTTTGTCGTCTAGACGCGTTTGAATCGCTTCACGTACTTCATTTACTAATGCTCCCATACGTGGACGCTCTTCTGCTGATAATTTTCCCATGCCGCGTAATACTTCTGTAATTGGACCTTTTTTTCCTAAATACGCTACGCGTACGTCGTTTAAGCCTTTCAGCTCTTTCGCTTCTTCAATAAGCTCTAACGCTTTTTGCTTTAGCTCTTTTAAACGTGCTTCCATTTTGGAACCCTCCTAATTTTAAAAATAAAAAAACCTCGCTCCCAAAAAGGGACGAGGTAAATTCGCGGTACCACCCTAAATTGACAGAACATGTCTGCCCACTCATTAGTTATAACGATCAATTCTGACCGGAACGCCTTTACATATACATGGTCCTGGCGTCAACTCCAGAGGTGAATTCACTTTCGTCTACCATAAGAATGCTTTCAGTCTACGACATTCTCTCCCTATATGGCGATTTTGTAAGCTACTCTTCTCTATCAACGTTTTTCGTTATTTAACTTTTAATATAATGTACTTCAACTTATTATAAGAAGTTTTTTATTTGTTCGCAACCGGGCTTTGCAAATAATACGTTAAAATCCCTGCTGCAACCGCAACATTTAATGATTCTGCCCCGCCGTAAATCGGAATATACAAGTTTTGATCCGTTTTTGCAAGAATTTCTTGGCGTACGCCATTTCCTTCATTTCCTACAATTAATGCAAAACTGCCAGCCGGCGTTACTTCACCATACGGAACTCCATTTTCAAGAGCTGTTCCATATACAGGAACGTTATTTTCTTTTAACTTGTCTACCCATTCTTCTAAGTTCCCTTTTACAATTGGTAAGTGGAAAATAGAGCCTTGTGTAGAGCGGAGTACTTTACTATTGTAAACATCAACACAACCTTCTCCAAGCACAACGGCGTGAATACCAGCTGCATCAGCTGTACGAATAATTGTTCCTAAATTACCTGGGTCTTGCAGGCCATCTAATAAAAGGAATTTCCCATCAGTAAGAGCTACTTCTTTCTCATGCTTCTCACAAACAGCAAATACACCTTGCGTCGTTTCTGTTTCACGAAGTATTTTTACAATCGCCTCAGGTACGATGTACATTTCCACATCATTAACTGTCCAATCTTTCGGAAGGTCTGTCTGATCTGAAACGATAAGTTCTGTTACAATTCCTGTCTTCAAAGCTTCCTCGACTAAGTGGAATCCTTCTACAAAAAATAAACCTTTTTTATCGCGTTCTTTTTTCGTTTGCAGCTTTTTCCACTGCTTTACACGCGGATTTTGTACTGAATCAATGTTTTTCATAATATGTATTTCCCTCTCTTCTTGTCTTATCATTATAGCCTATTTTTCATACATATTTACATAAAAAAGAACAAAAACTAACGTCAGTTTCAATTCTGAAGAAGAGGTGAAAGCAATGAGTTTTAATTTACGCGGTGCCGTATTAGCGAATGTATCTGGAAATTCACAAGATCAATTACAAGAAACAATCGTCGATGCAATTCAAAGCGGTGAAGAAAAAATGCTTCCAGGTCTTGGCGTTTTATTTGAAGTCATTTGGAAAAACGCTGATGAAAATGAAAAGCACGAAATGTTAGAAACACTAGAGCAAGGATTAAAAAAATAAGCAATTTGAAAATCACCTTTGCATAAGCTAAGGTGATTTTTTTGCAGAAAATTTTTTTCTTCTCCTAAACATTTCTACTTTACTAACGAACTATGATGGAGTACAATGTTCAAAATACATTTAAACCGATCGATTTTTCTTCATATACACCATAAGATAAAAGGAGTGAATGTTTTATGCACCGTATTACGCTTGAACAAATTTTTAAACACCACATTACACAAAAATACGTAAACCGTTCTGGAATGGTCCACGCGATCGCTGTCGCTTACCATGCGTTTCACCTAGCCAAAAAGCATCACGCCTCAGTCGATGCTGCCACAAAAGCTGGCTTCCTTCATGATATCGGACATCATACGTGGTACACAGGCGGCGAATGGGATTATGACTTATATAAAAAGAATGATATCCATGCAATTAAAGGCGCTGAAAGAGCACATAAATTACTTATTAGATTAGGAGAACATCCAAAACTAGCAAAAGAAATTTCTATTGCAATTCTTCTTCATACAGATTCTTTCTTAGTGGAACAAGAAATTGAAAGAACATCTCTTCAAAATATTATTAAATGGGCAGACGAAGCAGATGAAGAACCGGGCGGAGCGCATCATTATCGAACAATTTCTTATGAAAAAGCACTTAAAGCAATTCAGCAATTAGATCGATTGGTAGAGCGTGAATTGCAAATAGAGCAAGCAAAATTGAATAACAAGACAGAACATAGTTATCAATGAGAAAGAGGCATCACTACAGGGTGATACCTCTTTTATTATTTTATGGAAAATACACCTTTATATGTAATATTTAAATATTACGCCTGAAAACAAAATCCATTATTCCAGCTATGTTATTTCATATTATCAATAATATGTTAGCATTCTTAGGATAAAGAGAGGTATCATGATGATACCTCTCTTTACTCTTTTTATAACAACTTCTTTATACTAATTTTAATTTCTTTAATTGTCTTATTAGCGAGGATAAATGGATTACAAGCACAATGTAAAAGTATACACAACATAGGATTTATTATTTTTATTGCGGGACTACTGGGGGTTATTTTCTGGGTTCTCATGTCTGCAGGTGATTCATTCTATATCTAATTGAATCCTTGTATAAGAAAACAAAAAAGCAGGGAAATTAATTCCCTGCTTTTCTATTTGGTTTATTGCCTGATTGTAAGAAGAACGATAACACCCAAGCGATACCTGCAAGTATCGTTGCGATTAAGAAGGCATCGTTAATACCGTTAATTGCAGATAGTTTTGAAATTTGTCCATATAATAGTTGTGTGCTCATCGCGTCTCCTGCTTGAGCTGATCCAGCTAAGGCCGCTAAGCTTTGACCCATGCCGTGTACTTTATCAACTAAAATTGGGTTTGATGTTGTTAACATGTTGCCGTAATCTGCTACGTGGGCAGTTGTTTGTTGCGTCATAAGTGTAATTAAAATCGCTGTTCCAATTGAACCAGCTACTTGTCTTGACGTATTTTGCGTTGCTGTACCGTGAGAAATTAATTTCATCGGCAGCGCGTTCATACCAGCTGTCATAATTGGCATCATAATGAATGACATACCAATTGAACGTATAATATAATCCGTCATAATAACGCTATACGGCGTATCCATCGATAATTTTGTAAATTCATATGTCGCATACGTCGTAATTGCCAATCCAATTATCGCTAATGGACGAATACCATATTTATCGAATAATTTACCCGCTACTGGTCCCATGATCCCCATAATTAATGATCCTGGAAGAAGTAGTAAACCAGATTCAATTGGCGTAAAGCCACGAATGTTTTGCAGATATACTGGAAGCAATAACATACCTCCGAATAATGCCATCGTAACGATTGCATTAATTACTAAAGTAAAAGTAAATACTGGATATTTAAATACTTGTAAATCAAGCATTTTATTGTCCGTTGTTAACTCTCTCCAAATAAATAACGCTAAACCAATTACACCGATAACAAGTGAAATAATGACTTCTGCACTAGTCCAACTATTATTTCCAGCTTCACTAAATCCGTACAATAAGCTTCCTAGTCCAATACTTGAACTAACCACACCGAATATATCTAATTTCGTTTTAGACACCGGCTGAGCTAGTGTAAAGAATTTTAAAGATAGGAACGTAATAATTAAACCAATAATAAACATCGCATAGAACATTAAGTTCCAGCTATAGTTTTCAATCACCCAACCTGTTACAGTTGGTCCGATAGCTGGTGCTAAAATCATCGCTACACCTAGTAATCCCATCGCCGCTCCGCGTTTATGAGGCGGGAATAACGTCATGAAGATATTCATACCAACCGGCATTAAAATACCCGCACCAACTGCTTGAATTACGCGACCTGTCATCATCATTGTAAAGTTTCCTGAAGTAGCACAAATGATAGATCCTACCGTGAAGAATAACATTGCTGCTACGAATAATTTACGATACGTAAATCGTGAAACTAAAAAGGCACTAATCGGTACTAAAATACCATTTACAAGCATGAAGCCTGTAATTAACCATTGTGCTGTTGAAGTTGATACATTAAATTCATTCATTAACGGAGGTAATGCAACATTAATGATTGTTTGGTTTAAAATAGAAACGAACATGCCTAGAATTAATACAGCTACAACTGCTTTTACGTTCACATTCTCTACAGGCATAGACATTTGTTTTTTCGGCACTTCTTTTTCTTGTTTTACTTCTTCTTGCTTTCCTGTTTCTAACTCAACTACATTAGAAATTTCCGATTCTTGCTTTCGTTCAATTTCTTTCTCTTCTGTTTCAACTTTACTTACTTCTATTTTACTTACGGCTGGGACTTGTTCTTCTCCCATTTTCGTTTTTTTCTTTCGTAAAAGACGATTTACAAGGAAGAAGACGATTATACAAAATAGTGCATATCCTGCAATTACAATTGAGGACATCTCATCTCCCCCTTACTTATGAATACGAACTGTCACATTCATGCCAGGAACAATATTTACTGATTTGCTATGATCTAAAGAAATTTTAACTGGTACTACTTGTGTTACTTTCGTATAGTTCGCTGTTGCGTTGCTTGATGGCAACATAGAGAATGTATTCGCTGTTGTTAAGCCAACTTGTTCTACTTTTCCTGTTAACGTTGTATCTGGGTATGCATCTACATACACATCTACATCTTGACCTTTTTGAACATCATCAACATCTGTTTCTTCAATGTTTGCTGTTACCCATAAATTGTTCATATCAAATGCATAAGCAATCGGGCTACCCGCTCCAACGAAAGCATTTGTTGTCGCGTTTGATTGTACAACTGTTGCATTTTGTGGAATTGTTACATCTACTGTTTGTTCTCCATTAGCTGCCGCTACAGTAACAGTACCTAATTTATCGTTCTCATTATAATTTTTTCCTACTTCAGCTTTCCAGTCAGTTAGTTTACCTGCTACTGGTGAAGCAACCGGAATTACCTTTCCATCAATCTTTGCATTGTCTGTTTTTAAGTAATTTTCCGTTTGATTGTAATAGTAATAACCGCCAATACCGCCGCCAACTAGTACAATTAATGTGATAATGTTGATAATTACCATTCTTCGAAACTGATTCATTGCATTCCTCTCCTTATATCGCATATAATTTTTTTCTAAACTATTTATGTCCTTATTGTTTAGATTGTTTAATTGTTAATTATATTAACCTTTTAACAAAAAAATCACACCATCTGCAGCGTAAATCGAAATTTATCTACCTGCGAGCGGTGCTGATTTCTGAAGGACTATCGTTTATAATTATAAATAATTATTTTGAATCTACAACCGACAATTCACGTATGAAATGTCGTTTAAACAACAATATAATACCAATATGTTGTTTAAGTATAGAAAATTAAACGAGGGGAAATAAAAATGTCTATTAAAAATACAAATGATCCACGTGTAAAACGGACGAGACAACTCATACAGGATGCTTTTGTCGCTTTAGTAGGCGAAAAAGGCTTTGAAAATGTAACTGTGCAACATATCGCAGAACGCGCTCCTGTAAACCGCGCTACATTTTATAGCCATTACCACGATAAATATGACTTACTAGACAAAAGCATTGAAGAAATGTTAGAAAAGCTAACTGAAGTAATTAAACCGAGAAATAGAAATAAAGAAGATTTCCAACTAACATTTGATTCGCCACATCCAAGTTTTTTGGCCTTGTTCGAACATATTGCAGAAAACACTAACTTCTATAACGTCATGCTTGGTGATAAAGCTGCTGGAAACTATACGTATAAGATGATGAAAGCAATTCAAACGCATTTAACATTAAGCCTCTCTATTTCACAACCTAACGATGAAAAACTAATGGTTCCACGCGATATTCTCATTAGTTATGTTACTGGTGCCCACCTAGGAATGATTATGTCATGGCTAAAAAGAGGGATGATATATACCCCGCATTTTATGGCGATGCAATTAACTCGTTTAATTATTTTAGGGGCTCATACTGCTGCAGGATTAGAAAGACCTTTTTAAAACATAAAAAAGCGAAGGAGAAGCTCCTTCGCTTTTTCTATTAATTAAATGTAATGTTATGTACAGCCTCTTTATCAAGACGTTTAATAACTTCTACAATTAACTTCACTGCATTTTCATAATCATCACGATGTAACATTGCCGCATGAGAATGGATATAGCGCGTTGCAATTGTAATTGCCATAGAAGGAATACCATTTACAGCAATGTGAATCGCACCCGCATCCGTTCCTCCGCCTGCTACTGAATCATATTGATACGGGATTTGTAATTCATCAGCAACATCAACTACGAAATCACGTAAACCTGTATGTCCAATAACAGAAGCATCATATAAAATGATTTGTGGTCCATCGCCCATTTTACTTTGTGCTTCTTTTGACGTTACACCCGGTGTATCTCCAGCGATACCAACATCTACTGCGAACGCGATATCTGGTTTAATATAATTCGCAGATGTTTTTGCGCCACGAAGACCAACTTCTTCTTGTACAGTTCCAACGCCATATACAACGTTTGGATGCTTTTCATCTTTTAATTGTTTTAATACGTCAATTGCAATTGCACAACCGATTCGGTTATCCCATGCTTTTGCAAGTAACATTTTTTCATTCTTCATCACTTGGAATTCAAAGTAAGGTACAACTTGATCTCCTGGTCGTACGCCCCACTCCATCGCTTCTTCTTGGCTAGAAGCACCGATATCGATGAACATGTCTTTAATTTCAACTGGCTTTTTACGAGCTTCTGGAGGTAAAATGTGCGGTGGTTTTGAACCAATTACACCTGTTACATCTCCTTTACGCGTTACAATCGTCACGCGTTGCGCAAGCATAACTTGTGACCACCAGCCACCAACCGTTTGGAAGCGAAGGAAACCTTTGTCATCGATTTGTGTAATCATAAATCCAACTTCATCTAAATGACCTGCAACCATAATTTTCGGGCCGTTTTCTTCCCCTACTTTTTTCGCAACTAAACTCCCTAAATTATCAGTAGAAAGTTCGTCCGCAAACGGCTCAATATATTTCTTCATTACTTCACGTGGTTCACGCTCATTACCAGCAATACCACGTGCATCTGTTAATTCTTTTAGCATTGTCAATGTCGCGTCTAATTTTGTCATTGCCAACACCCTCCTTTTTCTTCAGTCAATTCATTATACAATAATTAAATTGAAATATTCAAAAATTAAATTAGTATCCTTGTGTTTGACGCTGATGATTTACTTCATTTTTATCTAAATATGCTTTTTCAATCTCTTCTTGTTCAAATTCAAGTGCTTGTCCAAGTCGAAGATAGCTCGTAAATAATTCAATATAGTTTGTAATAGATGGTTGATCTGTAAAACGAATTACTTTCGCATATGTGTCTAAGAAAATTTCCACTTGTGTTTTATTCGTCTGTGCACATTTATAGAATAGGAAGTTTTTATCAATACCTAAATCAATTCCGATTGATAAAATAAAATGCAAACCATCTACGTATTCTTCTAATATTACTTCACGTTCTGATGCTGGTTTGTTGCTCCAATATTTAAAACAACGTGTTTCATTTGCAAGTTCTCCAATTTCTACAAGAAGAGCTAACATTTTTTCTTTTAACAATTTTTTCGGTTGTAAGTCATGTTCTTTTGCAATACGGTCATCTAATTCTTTTTGTAATTTAAATAGTTGTAGTAAGTCCATTCTATTGTCCTCCTCCAACATCGCATTTTACGCAACAATGTTGTTTCATCTCAAAGTTCATTATTATGTTTCAGTTCTTATGAATAAGTCAGCTATCTAACTCTTTATAAAATAGCTTGTCCTTAATTTACAAATACGTTTCAGTCATCGCTCTTAAATTGTTCATCTGATGAAAGTTCCATATCATCTTTCCATTATAGCAGTGTCGTTTCAGCTAGGAAAGATACTCTTCTTTCCAAACGAGCAGAATTGAAAAAAGCCAGGAGTATTCTCCTGACTTTATATGTATATTCTTCTATACTGCTATAACTTTTATATTGATTTTGTCATATTGATAACAACATAGCCGTTAATCTTTAGAATTTCTTTCACTTCTAACTTCTATTTGAATACAAATAAAAAACCTTAGAAGAAAATTCTTCTAAGGTTTCAACTAATTAATTAGTTAATGTTGTTTTTTGCAACTGTTGCTAATTCAGCGAAAGCTTTTTCGTCATGAACAGCTAAGTCAGCAAGCATCTTACGGTTAACTTCGATGCCAGCATTTTTAAGACCGTGCATTAAGCGGCTGTAAGAAAGACCATTCATACGAGCTGCTGCGTTGATACGTGTAATCCATAATTTACGGAAGTCACGTTTCTTTTGACGGCGGTCACGGAATGCATACATTAGAGATTTCATAACCTGTTGGTTAGCAACCTTGAATAATGTATTTTTTGAACCGTAGTAACCTTTTGCTAATTTAATTACTTTTTTACGACGTTGACGAGTAACTGTACCACCTTTTACTCTTGGCATAATATTACCTCCTAATTGTTCTATATATCAGCCGAACTTATTTTAAGTTGTCAAGCATTTGACGAATGCGTTTGAAGTCACCAGCGCTTACTACACCAGCTTTACGTAGTTTACGTTTAGCTTTTGTAGATTTGTTAGCGAATAAATGGCTTGTGTAAGCGTGAGAACGTTTCAGTTTACCTGATCCAGTCTTTTTGAAACGCTTTGCAGCGCCGCGATGAGTTTTTTGTTTAGGCATAGGTATTTCCTCCTCTATCTATTACTTATCGTTTTTCGGTGCTAAAACTAAGAACATACTGCGTCCTTCCATTTTAGGCTTAGATTCAACTGTGCTAACTTCAGCACAAGCTTCTGAGAAGCGATCTAAAACACGTTGACCGATTTCTTTATGAGTAATGGCACGTCCTTTAAAGCGAATTGATGCTTTAACCTTGTCGCCTTTCTCTAAAAACTTGATAGCATTACGAAGTTTTGTGTTAAAGTCGTGTTCATCAATTGTTGGACTTAAACGAACTTCTTTCATGCTAATTACTTTTTGATTTTTGCGCTGCTCTTTTTCTTTCTTCTGTTGCTCAAAGCGGAATTTACCGTAGTCCATAATGCGGCATACTGGCGGTTTCGCATTTGGAGCAACTAATACTAAATCAAGATTAAGATTTGCAGCTAAGTCTAAAGCGTCATTACGAGACTTGATTCCAAGTTGATCGCCATTTGCGCCAACTAAACGTACTTCACGTGCACGAATTTGCTCGTTAATCATCATATCCTTGCTAATAGTAAGCCACCTCCAAGGTTTTCTCAGAACATATTTTGTAGTCATAGAACCCGAACAAAAAAAGTGCGGGCATACGACACCCACACTTGTAAAATCTTAAGTAAGAAATACATTTACCTGTTAACTGCGAATGCGTCCATCAGGTGAGAAGCGGGTGCTTCTACTTGTTCCACAAAACAATATTCTATTATCCTTGATGAGTTTATCATAGGACATGACGTCTGTCAAGAAGACGCGATGTGTTTTACTAACAACAAGAAATATTGTAACAAACAACTAACATACTTGCAATACTTTTTTATGATAAGTGTTACATGGTTATTTTTTCTAATTTTTCTCAAGTATATTACATAAAAAAGCCGCGGTATACCGCGGCTTTTTCTTATCGTTTTCCTTCTACTTTAATCATGTCAACAAAAGCATCTAATGCGATTGTTTCTGATTTTTGTTCACCATATTTACGTACGTTTACGCCGTTTTCAGTTACTTCATTGTCACCTACTACAAGCATGTACGGAATTTTTTGCATTTGTGCTTCACGGATTTTGTAACCGATCTTCTCTTCACGAGTGTCTAATTCAACACGGATACCAGCACGACGCAATTCGTCTTGTACTTTCTTCGCATAGTCTAAATGTACTTGCGGAGAAACTGGAATTACTTGTACTTGAACTGGAGCTAACCATGTTGGGAATGCACCTTTGTATTCTTCAATTAAGAAGGCTACAAAACGTTCCATAGTTGATACAACACCACGGTGAATTACAACTGGACGATGTTGTTTACCGTCTTCACCAACGTATGATAATTCAAAGCGTTCTGGAAGCAAGAAGTCTAATTGTACAGTTGAAAGTGTTTCGTCTTTTCCAAGAGCAGTACGAACTTGAACGTCAAGTTTTGGACCGTAGAATGCCGCTTCACCTTCAGCTTCATAGTAATCAAGACCCATTTCATCCATAGCTTCTTTTAACATACCTTGTGCTTTTTCCCACATCTCATCATCCGCATAATACTTTTTAGTATCTGCTGGGTCGCGGTAAGATAGACGGAATGAGTAGTTCTCTAAACCGAAATCTTTGTACACTTCTAGAGTTAAGTTTACAACACGTTTTAACTCTTCTTTAATTTGATCTGGACGAACGAAAATATGCGCATCGTTTAAAGTCATTCCGCGTACACGTTGTAATCCAGATAACGCACCTGACATTTCATAACGGTGCATTGTTCCAAGTTCCGCAATACGGATTGGTAATTCACGGTAGCTGTGAATATCATTTTTATAAACCATCATATGATGAGGACAGTTCATTGGACGAAGAACTAATTCTTCGTTATCCATTTCCATTGATGGGAACATGCCATCACGGTAGTGGTTCCAGTGACCAGAAGTTTCATAAAGCTCTCTGCTTCCTAGTACTGGAGTATATACGTGATCATAGCCTAAGCTTGCTTCTTTATCAACGATATAACGCTCGATAATACGACGAATTGTTGCACCCTTTGGTAACCAAAGTGGTAAACCTTGTCCTACTTTTTGGCTATTAGTAAATAGTTTTAATTCTTTACCTAATTTACGGTGATCGCGCTCTTTCGCTTCTTCAAGCATACGTAAGTGCTCATCTAATTCCGCTTTTTTAACGAATGCAGTACCGTAAATACGTTGTAGCATTTTATTATTGCTATCGCCGCGCCAGTAAGCACCTGCAACGCTTAATAATTTAAACACTTTAATTTTCCCTGTAGATGGAAGGTGAACACCACGACAAAGGTCGAAGAATTCGCCTTGCTCATAGATTGAAATAACTGCATCTTCTGGAAGATCGTTAATTAAATCTAATTTTAACTCATCGCCGATTTCTTCAAAGCGACGAATTGCTTCTGCACGTGGTACTTCATGACGAACGATTTCTAAGTTCTCGTTCACGATTTTTTGCATTTCTTTTTCGATTTTCTTGAAGTCTTCAACTGTAATTGCTTCTTCCATATCAATATCGTAGTAGAAGCCATTTTCAATTACTGGACCAATGCCGAGCTCAACCTTAACATCTTTATATAAACGTTTTAACGCTTGTGCTAAAAGGTGGGCTGTTGAATGGCGTAAAATATATAGGCCATCTTCAGAATCTAATGTAATGATAGAAACTGCACCATCTTCTTCGATTGGTGTAACAAGATCGATCATCTCATCGTTTAATTTTCCAGCTACAGCTTTTTTCTTTAAGCCTGGGCTAATAGAAGCTGCGATTTCTTCAGTTGTTACGCCTTTTGGAAACTCCTTCACAGCTCCATCAGGGAAAGTAATTTTAACTACATCTGCCATCACTGGTCACTCCTCTTTTTCTCAAAATAAAAAACACTCATCCCGTAAAAAGGGACGAGTGTTGAATTCGTGGTTCCACCCTTGTTCCAATTAACATAATTGTTAATTGCTCAAGTTCAACATAACGGTGTTGTCCGTTAGCAATTACTAGAAAAACCGTTCACTGCTAAAGTTTAGAGGTGGTAAGTAATAATCCCGTACTAGGAAGCTCACACCCTAAGGCTTCCCTCTCTGAAAATCGTAGAAAACTACTCATGTCCTCATCATGACATTTCAATATATTTCATTTATGTAGGTAATTATATGCTCAAAAACTTAGAAAATCAAGGGCGTTACCTTTATTTTTTAAATTTTTCACATTGCGCTCAAAATCATGTAATCCATGTAATTGGACCCGTTCTTGGAACACATTTCGCAAAGTAATAATCATATTATGGTCTTGTTCTTTCGTATATAAATAAATCTTTTTAGGCGAAATAGAAAGAAGCGGCGCAATTACTTTCGTATCAATATATACATCATTTTGCTTTAATAATTCCTCATCTATATATTGGACCAACTTCTCCTGTTTTAAACGTCTACCTTTATCATCATAAAAGATAAAGCTTTCATCAAAAATAAGATGCACGCAAGACAAACGTGATTTACGGCTACTTACTTGTTGCCGAAGCGTCTCAATGAACATTTGGTATTCTTGCTCCATCTTATATTCATCAATTGCCACTTCCGCAAGTTTAGCCACCATTTCCCTATATGTACGAAGACGAAAACGGATATATGATGAAAACGAGAATGAGAGCGGATCACAAAGCCAATTATTTAAAGAAGACTTAATATATGACTCAAATGCGTTACGCGTTAAATCCTGAGCTACACCTTTTCTTCTTCCCTTTAAAATCTCATGTGCCATGTGCAATATTTGATGACACTCTTCTTGTTCTTCATAAAAAAACTTTTCTTTTAAAATCGTATAAATCCACTCATTTTGTTTCACATTCACAATGAAATACACCATTACTGGCAATAAGATTTTTTCAATATAATTCGATTCACGTACTGGTATGTGAATCACCACTTTTTGTTCCTGTAAATACACACTCGTTTCCTTATATAACACTTCCGCTCTTTTCAGCAATTGTCTATATACGTGCATAGCATCATTTTTTTCTTCGAAGCAAATTTCAATCACTTTTGTCCCCCCTTTTATCCCCGCTCTAAAGGACTGTATCTATACGTTACAAATCCTATAAGAGTCCGTCCCGCGTGAATTTCACTCTTAGTAGAATCACATTTCCTATCGTTAGAAAATCCACTCAATATGGCTTGCTAATTTTATATATATTAAGGGAGGGAGAAAAAAATGATACAAGCTACTATGAATTTTTATTGTATACTTTACTTATCAATAAAAGGGGGTATCTGAATGTTTGAATATAAATTCGTAAAAGTCGAATTACATTGGGGGTTCACTCGCTCAAAACCAGCTGAAGACTACCAAGAAATTATTCAAGAACATGCTAGAGATGGCTGGAGGTTCGTACAGATTGTTGCCCCTACGTTTGGCAGTTCTGGACAACCTGAATATTTCGACCTCATATTTGAAAAGAAAATATCACTATAATACAAAAGAGCAAGCTTCTCAGCTTGCTCTTTTACTTATGACGACGGTTTTTCCCACCAATCGGAATTGGTTTCGCTAAATATTTAATTCGTTCCATAATACGTGCTGCCTTCATTTCTTCAGCCTCGCCACGCTGCGTATACGTTAAATGGTGTTCCAGTTGTTTAAAATCAAAATTAGACGTAAAGAACGTCGGTAAGTTTTCTAACATACGGAATTGTAAGATTGCACCGAGTACATCGTCACGGACAAAGCTTGACATCGCTTCTGCCCCGATATCATCTAACATTAAAACTTGTACGCGTTTAACCGCATCAATCTTCTCACCAATCGAATTATCTTGAATTGAACTTTTAATTTCACGTAAAAATTCCGGGAAGTATACGAGCATCGAACTTATTTTCTTTCGAGCAAGCTCGTTCGCTATTGCTCCTAACAAATACGTTTTTCCTACACCAAATTTACCGTACAAATATAAACCTTGTGCTTTTTTACCTGGTTCATATGTACTTAAAAATTCATTCGCTGCACCAATCGCATCGATACGTGCATTTAAATCAGAAGGATCTAAGTTTTCCATAGTTGCCTGTAAAATATCCGTTGGCATATATACACTTTGAACAAGTTTTTCATATTTCTTTCTCTCGTCATGCGCTACTTTTCTAACGCAGCGATCGTATTGAATATCAATCATCTTCCCTTGAATAACAAGCTTTGGCTCGTACCCTTGTAGCATATTTTTACATGAGCCTAAATCCGGACAATCCACGCAACCTACACTTTGTCCAATATATTCATATAACTTCACAAGACTGCGCTCAATCATAGAAGTCGTTACTTCACCCTTATGTTCATCTATAAATTCTTTCACACGCGGATGCGCCATTACTTCTGCCTTTAATACTTCATATCTATTTTTAAAGTTTTCATTTTCCATTAATTTTGCAAATGAATTTTGAATATGCTCCATTTTCTCACCTCAAAGAGCGTTCATTCTCTTCTATTAATCACGCTTATATTTTTTTAACACTTCTTCTAGTCGTTTTCGTTCATCTTCTAGCGTACTTGCATCTTTTTCTACACTTACATCTTTCTTCACTGTTTCTTTCTCTTGTTCTTTCGGCTCTTCTTCCTTAAGCCAATCTGGCACCATTTCTTTCCGCACCGTTTTCTTCGCCGTACGGCCTTTTTTCTTCGTCTCAGCCCACTCTTGATATTGACGGTTCTCTTCTTTCGCTAACGCCATCGCGTCCGCTACTGTACCGACCTTTTTACGTGCCCAATGCCCAGCAATCTTCTCGACATACGTTTTCGCAAGTTTCATATCTGAGCGTAGCATAACGTAATAAATAAGTACATTCACAACTCCTGGTGTCAATTTTTGATTAATCATGACATCTTCAACGATCTGCAAGTCCGCTTTCGTTGCCTCTGCACCACCAGAAATCTCTTTCAATAGTTGTTTTGGTGAGATTTCCTCTAGCTGCTTTATTAACATCTCCTCTTGGGATGAAGGCTCTTTCTCTTTCATCGTACGTGCAACATGAGGCTGTACTCTTTCACTTAATACCGGTAATGCTTGACCATTTTCAAATTGATACCAATCGCGCGCTCCTTTTCTAAGCCTTTCCATATCAATTGTTTGCATCTCTGTCACTGCACCAAGAACGATATTTTGCATCGATAACACATCTACACCATACACGTAAGCAAGTGTTATAACGCAGTCTCTCACTTGATCTGTAATCGCCTTTTTAGGAACAAGAGCGGACAATCCATCTACAAATAAAGAGAAATCAAAGAAATCATTCCAAACTTTCGGAGCGTCTCCCTTCTCGTTACTTGGCATAGTTGTCGTTTTTGGAATACGAAGGTCTTCTTGCGCATGCTCAAGTTGTCCTGGATTAAACGAACCAAACACATCATTGAAAGAACGCGTAACATTTTCATAAGAAGCAAAATCAAATTCTTCTTCTAAGAAATATTGCTTTACTTGATTATATTTTGTCCTGCTCAATCGATTGTATAAAAAGATACTTAAAACAATATCATCAAAAAACTGCTTCGGAGATAAAGGTGGTTGCAACTCATATATGAACATTCGAATATCTTTTTCTTTCTTAATATATACCTTCAAAAGCCCAATTGCCTCTAACTTTACTCGTTCCTCATATACTTCAGGAAGTTGCATTTGCATAGTCACCATAAGGGAATGATGCGTATTCTCTTTTCCAAATACACGATCTTGCTCAAGCTCTCCCCATAGTGTCATGTATAAGCTAAAAGCTCTACTACCTATTAACGGCTGATACAACATCGTTAACACTTTTCGGTCGTAATTGTGCAGTAGTCCTTTCGCACTTACTTTATAACGATCAATCGGCAATAGCTCCATCCATGACTGTTTTTCCATTCTTGCTTTTCCTTTCTCTCATCCAATCTATCCTCTACTTCATTCTTTCTATCTTCATTATATAAATTCTTAGTGAAAAAGAGCTATTAGCTTGCGCTTCTAGCTCTCTTATCCTATTACTTACGGTATGTAAAGAGAATAAAATACAACTTCTACTCTCTTTCTTTTTGCAGTATATCTTTTAATTCTTCAATAAATACATTTAAATCTTTAAATTGACGATATACAGAAGCAAAACGTACGTAAGCAACATCATCAATATCGCGAAGTTCTTCCATAACAATTTCACCAATCATATCACTTTTCACTTCTGATATACCTAAATTACGCAGTTCACGTTCCACGCTTTGTGTTACTTCTTCTAATTGTCTTAAAGATACTGGTCTTTTTTCACACGCTTTAATTAAACCGCGTAAAATCTTTTCTTTATTAAACTCTTCTCGTGTGCCTTCTTTTTTTACAACGATAAGAGGTGACTCTTCTACCCTTTCAAAGGTCGTAAAGCGACTTAAGCAGCTTTCACACTCTCTCCTTCTTCGAATAGAGCGCCCCTCGTCTACCGGACGCGAATCTAACACTCTTGTACCATTATGAGAACAGGATGGACAACGCAATTCATTCACTCCTTTACACTATACTCTTTATTTTTCTCTACTCACTTCACCTAAAATATATATACAATATTATATAACTCATTCTAACTCTCTTACCACTTTAAGTTCCAGCGCATCACTTTATCATCTCATCCTTAAAAATAAGATGGTATATAGGGCACTACCTCATTTGCAAGAGTCCAATTTATTCAACTAACGAGTACGTTATATTTTCCCTTTTTTATAAACTAAAAAAGAGGTGCATTATACACCTCTTTACATTTTAAATCAATTATGTTCTTTTTTAAAGAGCTTTTGTTTCTCTCTGCTTAATTTCGAAGCTACCAGTGCCTCGAGGAAGCTCGATGCTCTCACGCGTTTTCGCGTTTAAACCTTCTGCAATATATTCTGCAGCAACATTTGGATCAATACGATCCCCACAAGTATAAACATCAATACTTGCGTAACCGTGCTCCGGAAAGCTATGAATTGTTAAA
Source organism: Bacillus sp. LH1 (assembly GCF_057924895.1). NCBI lineage: Bacteria > Bacillati > Bacillota > Bacilli > Caryophanales > Bacillaceae > Bacillus > Bacillus sp. LH1. Next base: position 4,485,970 of record NZ_CM175007.1, read on the forward strand.
TGTGATTCTGAGATAATTACTACTCCACTTACACCTTGTGGTGCAAATTTATGGAAAGCAACCTCACGCACTTCAGCACCAGCTCTTAGTGCTGCATCCACAAATAATTGTTCAATATACGGCATGTCATTAAGCTTGTCGAAATCGCAATCCCAAAGTTCAGCGATCACGTGACGACCCATCGTATCCATAGTATCCATTCTACAGTTCCCCCTTGTAAATTTATTCTAACTGTTCGAATTGAAAACTAATTTGCAATTTGGCTTGCTCCACTACCACGGGGGAAAGTTAGTCCAGAGAGGTCCTAACCCTTTAAGTAGTGACTACGTACCTCAGCTCTTAAGTTTACGAGTGTTAGTATACTTTGTTTATTTTCATTTTGCAACAACAGTTTTTTCGATTTTCTGTCATATTTTCCTCTTTACTTTTCCCTAAAAAAAATAAACGATTCACAAATGCAGTAATCACAACGTTTCGTGGTATGTCCACTTTTTAAAATATACTTATATAATTTTTTTCCTTTTCAGAAAAAATTAAAAAAAGAGGGCAAATATCGCCTTGCCCTCTCCTCCCTTATTCACTTAAATGTGTTGCACATTTTCTTGTTTCGCTAACTCTTCAACAACTAACGTTACAAGATCTACAACACGACGAGAGTAACCCCACTCGTTATCATACCAAGCAAGTACTTTCACTTTACGATCACCCATTACCATTGTAGATAAACCATCGATAATAGCTGAGTGTGTATTTGTATTAAAGTCGATAGATACTAAAGGCTCTTCGCTGAATTCTACAATACCTTTTAACGCACCGTTTGCAACAGTTTTGAATGCATCGTTAATAGCTTCAACTGTCACATCGCGTTTTACATCTACTACTAAATCAACAAGAGACACGTTTGGTGTTGGTACACGAAGTGCCATACCATGAAGTTTTCCGTTTAAATGTGGAAGAACTTTTGCTAGCGCTTTCGCAGCACCTGTCGTTGTCGGAATGATTGATTGTCCGCAAGCACGTGCTCTTCTTAAATCTTTATGTGGGTTATCAATATTTTTTTGGTCATTTGTATAAGCGTGAACTGTCGTCATTAAACCGTTTTCAATTCCAAACTGCTCATCTAACACCTTCACAACAGGCGCTAAACAATTTGTTGTACAAGATGCATTTGAAATAACAGTATGTTTTGTAATATCTAATTGGTCTTCGTTCACACCAACTACAATTGTTACATCTTCATTTTTACCAGGCGCTGTTAAAATAACTTTTTTCGCTCCAGCTTCAACGTGAAGAATTGCTTTTTCTTTCGAATTAAATTTACCAGTTGCTTCAATTACAACTTCAACACCTAAATCTGTCCAAGGCAATTCCTTTGGATCGCGGTTGTTTAAAAGGCGAATCATTTTTCCATCAACTAATAAGTGATCTTCAAATGCTTCTACTGTTCCGTCAAACTTGCCATGAACTGTATCATATTTAATTAAGTGTGCTAACGTTTCAGATGGATAGCTTGCATTGATTGCTACAATTTCGAATGCGCTTTCTTTTATTGCTTGACGAAATACCATTCTCCCAATACGTCCAAATCCATTAATTGCCACACGAGTCATAATATGTTATCCCCCTTGAATGCGTTATACTATTTATCTCCAATCCCAATAATAGTATAACACAAAAAGGGGATATGTCACTAAGCATTTTCATTAATTTCACAATTTTTTAGTCAATAATGTTCCACTTTTTTAAAATTACCTGCAATTGTGTTTTCGTTCCCATAATTGTGCCATCATTATTTATCACTTCATCTGCATTTTTCACTTTTTCTTCTAACGGCATTTGAGATTGAATACGAGCTGTTGCTTCTTCTTCTAAAAAGTTATTTCGTTTCATTAAACGTTCTAATTGCGTATGCGGCTTAACCGCTACAACTAAAATGCGGTCAACGAGACTTGTTAATTTGCTTTCAAATAAGAGAGGAATATCTAACACAACCGCTTGCATACCTTCTTTTATGTACATTTCCTTTTGCCTATTCATTTCCTCACGCACTGCAGGATGAACAATTTTATTTAACTGCAATCGTTTTTCTTCATTATAGAAAACGACACTTCCTAGTTTTGGACGATCTAGTTCTCCATCCTCTTGTAACACTTCCGTTCCAAATACTTCTACTATTTTGTTATATGCTGGTTTTCCTCGCTCTACAACTTCTCTTGCGATAATATCTGCATCAATAACTGGTATGCTCAGTTCACGAAACATTTGAGACACTGTACTTTTTCCGCTTGCAATGCCTCCCGTTAATCCAATTACTACTGTCATAATAATCCTCCTCATAATAAAAGGCGCGAAACTAATGTTCCACGCCCATACTTACATTTTCCAAATTCCAATAATGATGAGTAATACTCCAGGCAGGAATGTAAATTTTTGTAACCACTTCATATTTGATAAAACCGTTCCAAGTTTCATTCCAATAAATAAAAACAAAGAACTCATAACTGCAACTAATATCGCCATCATAGCGGGTGCATACCCTAATAAAGATGCACCAATTCCGGCACCAAATGAATCTACAGAAAGAGCTATACCAAGAAGTAATGCTTCTCCTGCAGAAATGGTGCCTGATTTATCAAAATCTGCAACAGTCGGTTTCCGTAAAATTTGAATCACTAGGCCTAGCGAGGCAATCTCTAATTTCCAGACCTTCTCCTCTTGCTTCGGTTCTTCTTTTCTCTCACTTCGAAAAAATTGATATAATACCCAAATCCCTATTCCAATAAGAACAAGCCCACCGATACGCGTTGCGATAACAGGTGAAAATACTTTCGCGATCATATGTCCAATTCCCATTGAAACAAGCATAACAGCCGCTGAACACATTCCGATAATTATAATTGATCTTAGTGGAATTCTTACGCTTCTTAAACCATATGTTAGCCCTACACTACAGCTATCTAAGCTTAATGTAAAAGCTAATAAAATAAGAGATAAATAAAGGTACATCGGTAAGCTCCTCCCTTATACATAGCTCTGCTGTATGTATATGACAAATGCCTATCCGATGTTATCTCTTTTCTATATTCTAGGCTGACAAATTGGGCAGTAATGCGTTCCTCGCCCGCCAACAACTGTTTTTTCTAATATCGTACCACAAGTTACGCACGGCTCTCCTTTTTTCCCATATACATTTAGGAGTTCTTGGAACGAACCAATTTGCCCTTGTGAGTTGATATACGTCCGAATTGTACTTCCGCCACGCTTTACTGCTTCGCCTAGCGTTGTAACGGTAGCCTCATAAATTCGCTCAATTTCTTCTACTGTTAAAGACGAAGCTTCTCGTTCTGGATGGATTTGAGAACGGAATAAAACTTCATCTACATATATATTTCCAAGCCCTACTAAAAGACGCTGGTCCAGTAGCACAACTTTTATTTTACGATTTGTCTTTTGTAATCTTTCTTGTAAATACTGCGGTGTCATTTCAGCATCAAATGGCTCCGGACCTAAGTCAGCAAGAGGCATTTGGTTCATTTCTTCACCTTTCTTAAAGAGATGCATCGTACCAAACTTTCTCACATCTTTATAATGTAATTCCGTTCCATCTGTAAATAAGAAACGGACGTGCGTATGTTTATCAATCGGCTCATCCTCTTGATGTAATAAAAACTTACCTTCCATACGCAAATGTGAAACAATGACATAATTCGTTACATATAAAAGCAAAAACTTTCCTCTTCGCTTTATATTTTCAATCTTCTCGCCTTTTAGCATTTCTTTAAAGATTTCTGCATCATCCGGTCGTTTCACTATTTTTGGATAAGTAACAATAACATCTTCAATCGTTTTTCCTGTTACAAGATTTTCAAGTGTCCGTCTGACGTTTTCAACCTCTGGTAATTCAGGCATTTCATCACTTCCTTATTTTGCGTCGTACCAAGTTGGACCGTAAGAATAATCAACTTTCAGCGGAACTGCAAGTTCAATCGCATGTTCCATTACTTCAGGTACAAGCTGCTCTAATTTTTCGATTTCTTCTTTTGGTGCTTCAAATATTAATTCATCGTGTACTTGCAGAAGAAGACGCGCTTGTAATCCTTCTTCTTCTAAACGATCTGCCATAATAATCATCGCTTTTTTAATAATATCTGCTGCAGTACCTTGAATTGGTGTATTCATCGCTGTACGCTCAGCGAAGCTACGCAAGTTAAAATTACGACTCGTAATTTCTGGAATATAACGGCGACGATTTAATAATGTAGCTACATATCCTTTTTGTTTCGCATCTTTTACGATGTCCTCCATGTATTCTTGTACACCAGGGAAACTTTCTAAATACTTTTCAATAAATTCCGCTGCTGCTTTTCTTGTAATTCCTAAGTTTTGTGAAAGACCATAATCACTAATACCATACACAATTCCGAAGTTAACAGCTTTCGCTTGTCGTCTCATATTTGAAGTTACTTCATCTTTTTCAACGCCAAATACATCCATAGCTGTTTTCGTATGAATATCCATGTCATGTTGGAACGCTTCAACTAGCCCTTTATCATTTGCAATATGAGCTAATACACGCAGTTCGATTTGTGAATAATCAGCCGCATACATAATCCATCCTTCTTCTGATGGAACAAATGCCTGACGAATCTTTCTTCCTTCTTCTAATCGAATCGGGATATTTTGCAAGTTCGGATCCGTTGAACTTAATCGACCTGTTTGCGTTAACACTTGATTAAAGCGAGTATGAATTTTAGATGAATCTTCATGTACAACTTTCAGTAAACCTTCAATGTAAGTTGAATTTAGTTTCCCTAATTGACGATAATGTAAAATATTTGGAATAATTTCATGGTGATTCATAAGCTTATCTAGTACATCAGCTGACGTAGAATAACCTGTTTTCGTCTTTTTAATAACCGGTAAGTTTAAGTTCTCAAACAGAATAACACCAAGCTGCTTCGGTGAATTAATATTAAACTCTGTTCCCGCAAGCTTATAGATTTCCTGTTCCATTTCCTTTAATCTACCCGCAAGTTCTTCTCCCATATTACGAAGACGCTCTGTATCAACTTTTACACCCTTTACTTCCATATCAGCTAATACACGTGCAAGCGGCAATTCTAACTCTGTAAACAGTTCATATTGCTCATTCTTCTTTAACTCTTCAACGAATGTTTGCTTTACATCATATAATACATGCACTTTACGAGCCACATGCTCCGCGACTACCTTTAACTCTGGAACAGCACGTTTCGCACCTTTTCCGTAAACTTCTTCATCTGATTTCACAGCATGCGTTTCTTTCATTTTCGCTACAGTACGGAAATCTTTATCTGTATCAGCCGGGTCAAGTAAATAAGCAGCGATTAATAGATCAAAGTCAATCCCTTGCATATCTATCCCATTCCATTTCAGTGCAACGATTGCACGCTTCGCATCAAATGTATGCTTTCTCATCTCTCCATCTGCAAGCCACTCTTTAAAAGCATCTGACTTAAGAGCAATGTCTGTCTGAATAAAGTAACATCCATTTTCATTTTGAATACCGAAACCTTGAATGTCTGCTTTATGATAGTTATCTTCTTGTACTTCAACGATAAGCGCACTATCTTGCTGAAGCATTTCTTCTGTAACTTCTTCCACAATATCAAATGTAATATCATCTAATTCAGCTGGAGCTGTTTCTTCTGGCGTAACGCCTAATTTATTTAAAAGAGATGTAAATCCTAAACTCTCGAACATTGGAATGACATCACTTGCTTCATATCCTTTATACGCCATATCATCCACATGAACTGTAATCGGCGCATCTGTAATAATAGTTGCAAGATCCTTACTCATAAGAGCTTGTTCTTTATTTTCTTCCAGTTTTTCTTTTAATTTCTTCCCACTTACTTGATCTAGATTTTCATACACTTCTTCAACCGTTCCAAACTGTGTTAACAATTTAATCGCCGTTTTTTCACCAACTCCTGGTACACCCGGAATATTATCTGATTGGTCTCCCATTAAACCTTTCATATCGATAATTTGCTTTGGTGATAAGCTGTATTTTTCAAATAAAGCTTCTTTCGTATATTCATCCACTTCTGTAATCCCTTTTCGCGGAATACATACAAGCGTGTTATCAGAAACAAGTTGAAGTAAATCTTTATCTCCTGAAATAACTTTTACACTCGCCCCTTGCTCACTCGCTTCTTTCGCTAACGTTCCCATGATGTCATCCGCTTCATAATTTTCTAATTCATAACGCGGTACATTGAACGCATCCAGCATCTCACGAATAAACGGGAACTGCTCTGATAATTCAGGTGGAGTCTTTTGACGTCCTCCTTTATACTCACTATACGTTTTATGACGGAACGTTGTTTTGCCTGCATCAAACGCCACTAACATATGAGTTGGCTTTTCTTCCTCTAATATTCTCATTAACATCATTGTAAAACCGTAAATTGCGTTCGTATGTATACCTTTGTCGTTATTTAAAAGCGGTAGTGCAAAGAAAGCACGATACGCGATATTATTACCATCTACTAATACGACCTTTTTTTCCAAAATTGAAACCTCCCCATACAAATTTGAAATGATTTTTTTCACAGAAAAAAACCGTTCCTTTCCTCTCTCTATATTAACATGACTAATAGAGAGAAGAAAAATAACGGCTATTTTCTTTCATATATAAAACAGACTTATATTGGCATAAAGGGAAGTGACGAGAACAGCTTAACTATTCTCGTCCAAAATTACTCCTTGGATGAAGGGGTTTTCATGTATTATATTAACAGAGCTTTATTAATATTTAATTAAGCCATTGTTAATATATTGTAAACATCCTTCATCCTATTTTTCAGTTGCTGATTTCGGTAAAACAACTGTAAACGTTGTCCCTTCTCCAACTTCACTATCTACTGTAATCGTACCTTGATGCGCCTCAACTAAATGCTTTACGATCGACAATCCAAGGCCGGTACCACCAGTATTTCTACTTCTTGCTTTATCCACCCGGTAGAAACGTTCAAAAATACGCGGAATTTCCTCTTTACTAATACCAATTCCAGTATCCGATACTTTTATATAAGCATTATATTTATCTTCCGCTAACTCTACTGAAACAACGCCTCCAGCCGGTGTATATACGATTGCGTTATTAATTAAATTAATAAAGATTTGTTTCAAACGACTTGGATCTCCAATAACAGAGGCACGTTTTAATACATTAACTTGTAAAGAGATTTCTTTTTCTCCTGCTTTATTATCAAGTACCATATGAATATCTTCAAGCAGCCCCTTCATATCAACGGTTCCCATATTTAATTTAAATCCTTGTTGTTCGATCTTCGACAAATCTAATAAATCTTCAATTAATCCTTGCATGCGCTCACTTTCTTTTAAAATAATGTGCAAGAAATGTTCGCAGAATTTTTTATTATCCATCGCTCCGTCTAAGAGTGTTTCTGAAAAACCTTTAATAGAAGTAATCGGTGTCTTTAATTCATGAGAAACATTCGCTAAAAAGTCTTTTCTCATTTGTTCTAATTTCTTTAACTCTGTTATGTCATGGAATACGAGAACAATCCCTTTCCATTCATGGTTTGTCCCGATAATCGGCGCTCCATATACTTCGAAATGCTTCCGTTCAATTCCAAGTGGCAATAACATTTGTTTACGCACTTTCACTTCTGTCATAAAGATTTCTTCTACAAGCTCAATAATTTCTGTATGATGAAACGATTCATAATATAAGCGATCTAAATATTCTTCATCTGTTACGTGGAAAGTTTCCTTATAAGAGCGGTTTACAAGGTTTATATATCCTCGGCTATCAATTAAAATCATTCCGCTTCCCATATTTTCAATTAACGTATGCAGACGATCTTGCTGCATTTCTTGTTCAAGTGTCATCTCTTGTAAATTTCGAGCTAAAATATTAATCGCTTTACTCAGCATTCCAGTTTCATCCGAATGACTTTCGTATGCACGTGCTTTATAATTGCCCTTTGCCAATTCAATTGCAACTTTCGTAACCGATTCAATTGGCCTAATATATTGCCCTGTAATTTTCATACCTAAAAATACAACTACGAGACAAGCAATGACAAATCCGATAATTAATAATCCCCACGTTTTTTGATGTACGTCTCTTAAAGGATCAATTATACTTTTCACCAAAATGTATCCTTGTTTTCCTTCTACATCTTGAACGAACACCGCATGATAAAATTCATTCTTTCGATCCGTTTCTTTCGTAATCACTTTACTTCGTTGTTTTGCCACTTCCGAAGAAAGTTCTTTAATCGTCTCTGGACTAAATGCCAATTCTTGTCCTTTTCTATATTGAACTTTCTTTTTTTCATCCAAAAATACGATAGAAGCTGGTATTTTTTCTTCTAACTTTTCAAATATGTATGGGTTTTTTAAGACATTATCAAAACCTTGCTCTTCTGCTAACGTCGCAACATACTCTGTCTCTTTTACCATTCTCTCTTTAGCATGATCTATATAGTAGTTTTCAAACACAGTTTCTAGTAATAAACCTAGTCCAACTAAAATAAATACAATAAGAGAAACAAATGTAAAAAGAAGCCTGGAACGAAATTTATTCATTCCCTTTTGGCTCCTCTAATTTATATCCTAAACCACGTATCGTTTTAATGTACGTCGGTTTTTTCGTATTTTGTTCAATTTTATCGCGCAAATGGCTAATATGAACATCAACAATTCGTGTATCACCAGCAAAATCGTAATTCCATACAGCACTTAGTAATTGATCACGTGTCAACACGCGACTTTTATTTTTCGCAAGATACACAAGTAGTTCAAATTCTTTTGGTGTTAATTCAAGCTTTCTTCCTTGGAAATAAGCCTCATAAAATTCCGGTAAAATTTTAAGTTCTGCAATTGTGATGCTATCTTCATCTGGCGCTTCTGCAACTTGTTCTTCTTGTTGTAATTTCGTACGACGCAAAATCGCCTTCACACGAGCAACAACTTCTCTTGGACTAAATGGCTTTGTCATATAATCATCCGCCCCAAGTTCAAGGCCTAGCACCTTATCAAACTCATCATCTTTTGCCGTTAACATTAAAATTGGCGTCATAACGCGCTGCAATCGTAATTCTTTACACACTTCCATACCATCCATTTTCGGAAGCATTAAATCTAATATAATTAAATCTGGGCGTTCTGTTGTCGCTTTTTGAAGCGCCATTTCTCCATCCATCGCTGTTATAACTTCAAACCCAGCTTGTTGTAAATTAAATTCGATTAAAGTTAAGATAAATTCCTCATCATCAACTACTAAAATACGATTGTTCATTCTTTTCCTCCAAGTTATAGACTTGAAACCTTCTTCATCCTAGTATTTTCCCCGTTATTCTCATCATACTAGAAAACAAGGTCCCTCTCAATATAATTGTCTATTCATGGATATCGTTTGTGTAGAATTGAGAAAATAGAAGTAATTACGATTCACCTGCAACTACACAGGATTTTGCCAAACTTTATAGATTGCTCTCTCTTCTTTAAAGCTCACTTCCGTATGAACTATAAAATCTTGATTTTGTGCTAGGAAAAACGAAAGAGCATACGCTATTTTATAATCTGGTGTTTCATATCCATCAAATACTCTCCCGTACATTTCATTCGCAACCCCGTCTACCCACACTTCAGCTTCTCTTACCGTTTCAAAGATCACGTCTTCTCTTTTCCACCTCACCTAAAAAACCACTCCTTTAATTGACTTCAATTACCGATAATTATATTATTAATCTTAATATATAAATTAATAATATAAAGAGGTCTATTATGCGACTAATACTATCCATTCTATCTTTAGCAGTCACATGTATCCTTACTTTTAACGCTCCGAGCTGGGATACGATTAAAACGGGGTGCTCAGAATTTGCTGAAGGGTTCAAAGAAGGGTTCTTCAACTAAAAATAGCGCTAGCATCCTTATTAAAGGTATGCTAGCGCTATTCATATTTTCATCTTTTTAAAAATTATCTAATGCTTTTTCCATAATAGAAACTGATTTAAAAGGTGGCGTTACTGTTAATGAACCTTTCACAACAGTTTCTCCTTTTTCATCATGAGCAGATACAAGCATATCAATTGTATGTTCCTCCTCAGAAACAGCCACAACTTCAAAGTGGATTTGTAACGTTTCATAATGGTGAACATGTTTCACGAATGTAAGGTCCTTTCTCGTAATATGACTTCCTGGACCCGGTAAATATTTCGTAACCGCCGTTGTAATCATTCCCGTTAGCATAATGCTTGGTACAATCGGCTTTTCATACGGAGTTTGGGATGCGTAATCATGCTGAATATATAATGGATTGGCATCATTCGTTAACCCTAAGTACAATAACAAATCTTTATCCTCAATTTTTTCAGTGATAGATAATTTCTCTCCTACTGTAATTTCATCCATTTTACGACCAATTTGAACTTTTTTCTTTAACATGTTACAACCCCCTCCGATTTTTTCACCTTATTACCCTACTAAAAGCGATACCTTATCCGAAATTTACTATGATGAGGGCAATGTATAGTATAAATCTACAGTTTCATTATAGGATATTACAAATGATAGCGTTTTCATATTATTTCAAAAAAACAATTCGGTAAATAGTAGAAAAAGATTCGGAATCCCGAATCTTTTTCACTACTATTCAATTATTAAACAAGAACTTTCATTACATTACGTACAGATTCTACAGAGCGATCTAACGCTTCTTTTTCATCTGCAAGAAGTTCTAATTCAATAATTTTTTCAATTCCGTTACCACCTAGAATTACTGGTACCCCTAAGTAAAGGTCACTATAACCATACTCACCTTCAAGGTACGCAATAGCTGGTAATATACGGCGTTGATCTTTTAAGATTGCTTCTGTCATTTCAACTAAAGAAGCTGCTGGTGCGTAATATGCACTACCGTTTCCTAATAAGCCTACAATCTCACCGCCACCTTTACGTGTACGTTCTACGATTGCTTCTAAACGCTCTTTCGGAATTAACGTTTCTAACGGAATACCGCCTGCATAAGAATAACGCACAAGAGGTACCATGTCGTCACCGTGTCCGCCAAGAACAAATCCTGTAATGTCTTTTACAGAAAGATTTAATTCTTGTGCGATGAATGTACGGAAACGAGCTGTATCTAATACACCCGATTGGCCGATTACACGCTCTTTCGGGAATCCTGCTTCTTTAAATACAGAATATGTCATTGCATCAACTGGATTTGTTAACACAACAATAATTGCATTTGGTGAATGTTTTGCAATGTCGCGCGTAATACTTTTCATAATTTTAGAGTTTGTTGCTACTAAGTCATCACGGCTCATACCAGGCTTACGTGCAATACCTGCTGTAATAACGACAACGTCAGAATCAGCAGTATCTGCGTAATCAGATGTTCCAATAATGTTAGCATCAAAACCTTGTACTGGGCTCGCTTCTAACATATCTAACGCTTTCCCTTTTGTTGGATTTTCCAGTTGTGGAATGTCCACTAATACAACATCTGCAAGTTCTTTTTGTGCTAATAAGAATGCCGTTGTTGCTCCTGTAAATCCTGCACCGATGACTGAAACCTTCTTGCGTTTGATTGTCATAATTTACCCCCCGCTTTAATTATGCGTTTTTGATTATCGCTACATCCATGTTTTTAATAAGTTCATTAGCGAACTCAGAACATTTCACTTCTGTTGCACCTTCCATTAAGCGTGCGAAATCATAAGTTACTACTTTTGAAGCAATTGTTTTCTCAACAGAAGCAGTTACTAATTTCGCAGCTTCGTTCCATCCTAAGTGTTCTAATAATAATACACCTGAAAGAAGAACAGAAGATGGATTTACTTTATCTAAACCTGCATATTTTGGAGCTGTACCGTGTGTAGCTTCAAAGATAGCATGTCCAGTCACATAGTTAATGTTTGCACCAGGTGCAATACCAATTCCACCTACTTGTGCAGCAAGTGCATCAGAGATATAGTCACCATTTAAGTTCATTGTTGCAACAACATCGAACTCACGTGGACGAGTTAAAATTTGTTGTAAGAAGATGTCTGCAATAGAATCTTTTACGATGATTTTTCCAGCCACTTCAGCGTCTGCCATCGCTTTATTCGCTGCATCTTTACCATCTTTTTCAACAATGCGATCATATTCAGCCCAAGTAAATACTTTGTCGCCGAATTCTTGTTCCGCTACTTCGTAACCCCAGTTTTTGAAAGCACCTTCTGTAAATTTCATAATGTTTCCTTTATGAACTAATGTAACAGAAGAGCGTTTTTCGTTAATTGCATATTGAATTGCAGCACGAACAAGACGCTTTGTCCCTTCTTCTGAAATTGGCTTAATACCAATACCAGATGTTTCTGGGAAGCGGATTTTATTAACACCCATTGCTTCTTTTAAGAAAGCAAGAACTTTTTCTGCTTCTGGAGATCCTTGCGCATATTCAATTCCAGCATAAATGTCTTCTGTATTTTCACGGAAAATAACCATATCAGTATCTTCCGGACGTTTTACAGGTGAAGGAACACCTTCAAAATAACGAACTGGACGTAGACATACATATAAATCTAATTCTTGACGAAGTGCTACGTTTAGAGAACGAATACCACCGCCAACTGGAGTTGTAAGTGGACCTTTAATCGCGATTAAATATTCACGAATTAAGTTTAAAGTTTCTTCTGGTAACCACTCGCCTGTTTGGTTGAATGCTTTTTCCCCTGCAAGCACTTCTTTCCAAACGATTTTCTTCTCACCATCATAAGCTTTTTCAACTGCTGCTTCTAGTACGCGAGATGCAGCTGCCCAAATATCAGGACCAATTCCATCTCCCTCGATAAATGGAATAATCGGATTGTTTGGTACATTCATAACACCATTAGTTACAGTAATTTTTTCACCTGTCGTCAATGTGATAACCCCCATGTTTGAAATTTCATATGTATGAAACTGAGGGAATAACCCCTCAGTTCAAACCGTTAGTCAAATTAAAATATTCTAATCATTACATCTTTCCGAAAAAATCAGACTTTTGAAAGCGTATTTTCACTATCAAAATAGTGTTATTCGCTTATCGTTGTGCAATTGGAACATACACTTGATGCGTTGGTCCATTATAATCAGCACGCGGACGAATTAAACGGTTGTTTTCATATTGTTCTAGAATATGAGCTAACCAGCCTGACATACGGCTAATTGCAAAAATAGGTGTAAATAAGTCATGGTCAATTCCTAAACAATGGTATACAGAAGCTGAATAGAAATCAACATTTGGTGGAAGACCTTTTTCTTTTGTTACAATGTCTTCAATTTTGATAGACATATTATACCATTTCTCTTCTCCTAAAAGCACGCATAATCTCTTAGACATTTCACGTAAGTGTTTTGCACGTGGATCACCCTGCTCATACACACGGTGGCCAAAGCCCATGATTTTCACTTTATTTTGAAGAGCATTATGAATATATGACTCTACATTTTCTTCTTCACCAATCTCAGTTAACATCTTCATTACATTTTCATTTGCCCCACCGTGAAGAGGACCTTTTAATGCACCGATTGCTGCTGTAATACCAGAATATACATCTGAAAGTGTAGCTACGCAAACACGTGCAGTAAATGTAGAAGCGTTTAACTCATGATCTGCATGAAGTACAAGCGCCTTATCAAAAGCTTCAATTTCAACTTCATTTGGCTCGCGATCATTTAACATGTACAAGAAGTTTGCAGCTAATGATAAATCCTTTCTTGGCTCAACAATATCTAAACCTTTACGGATTCTCGCGTAAGCAGCAACTAAAGTTCCTACTTGCGCCTGTAATTTAACCGCTTTCAAATAATTGGACTTTTCGTCCATAATTTCAGCGCTCTCATCGTATAATGATAGCATGGAAATTGCAGTTCGTAAAACAGACATCGGATGTGCAATTTTTAAATCTACTTGTTTCAAATATGTTAAAATCTCACCTGGAACTTTATAGTATTCTGATACAATTTCATTAAATTCTGCTAGTTCTTTTTCATTAGGAAGCTTGCGGTGCCATAATAAGTACACTACTTCTTCAAACGTAGCATTCTCAGCTAAATCATCAATATTATACCCAACATAAGTTAATGTATCATCAATAATAGAGCTCACAGATGATGTTGTTGCTACTACCCCTTCTAAACCTCGAATAACAGTCATGACATTCTCTCCTTTTCCTGAAAATTCTCCCAACCTTGCTCCTTATATCTATTTGCTCCCCTTATGAATTATGAACGCCCGTTCACTCTTTAGGCAAGCAAAATGCACGATCATGCAAATTTGTTGCGATGTTCCCCTCTTATTGTCCATTGTTTACATGGAAAGCATGAGCGTGAATGTCTCCCCGAATCCTCACGCTCAAAACAACAAGTTAGTGAGGAAAATACATTCCGAAGAGTTTTATGATAAAAACAACATAAAACAATATCATTATAAAATTGTTTTATGTTGTTTTTATTTTATCTGGTGTAAAGTCTCTGCTGTTATGTAACTTTTCAAAGTTTCTAATCCTATTATAAACAATTATCTGACTTTTGTGAACAGAAAGAATTCAAAAATTTTATATTACTATAAAATTCCTTATTTAAACATTTGTATAATACTCATAACCGCATAGGCAATTCCAGCCCCAATTAACGGACCAACAGCAACCCCATTAAATAGCGCAACCGCTATAATTGTCCCAAAAACAAGCGCAGTTGTAATGTGGGGATCCGTTGTCAACAATTGTACGCCGCCTTTCGCTAACAAAGCGACCGCTACACCTGAAGCTAAAGCAATCCACGCATAATAAGATTTTGCCGCTTCTCCAAGTTGTTTAAAACCTATTTCCCCCGTCGCAATCGGTACGAGCACCGCTATTGTAATGACCGTTACACCTAGGTTAATTCCTTTCGTTTGTAAATAAGGAAAGACCTTATCTCCTAAAAACGTAAACTTCAATAAAAATAACACACCAATAGCCACAGTAAGCGATTGGTTTTTCGCAATAAGTCCTATAATAAGTAGTATGAATAAAAATAACGTTGACTGACTAATCATGTTTGCACTTCCTTTCTGAAAATAATGAACTCATTTCCAAACAAAAATACCTTTAAACCTATCGTTATACATGATATATCGATGCCTATTCAACATGAATCACTTCATTTTTTATGTATTTTAAAATGATAAATTGAGACTTTCACCATAAAAATTTAAGCGTGTATACATTTTAAAAAACAGACGTCTCTTCTTTCTTTTCTAATTAGAAACAGGTAAAATAAAAAGAAGAGAAAATGAAGTTTTTACCATATAGTAGAAGCATCAACACCAAGCTTTCACAGTCACTCACATACTGAAAAAGCAGGAAAAATCCATCATTCCACTATAACATAAAGTGAAACTTTAATCAGTGGGGCACACTCGTTATAAGTTGAACGAATTAGGATAATCCAAATTGGAATGGGAGGTATACATCTTTGAACCGAAACTTACTATATATGATATTGCGACTCATATTTGTCATTGTAGCAACGGTAGCTGGGTTCTATGTATTACTATACATGTCAGGGCTTATCTATCCTTTTATTATCGCTTTTGCATTTGCTTATTTGATTAATCCTGTCGTCAATTTCCTTAATCAAAAACTACAATTTCCTCGCGCACTAGCAGTACTCGTTAGCTTAATTCTCGTATTTGGAGCTATCGTTGGACTTGTTACATATCTTGTGACTGAAGCAATATCTGCCACAACATACTTACTACAACTTGTTACAGTAAAGTTTCCAGATATCGTTACATTCGCTCAGCAATTTGCACTTAATCATATTATGCCTCTCTACGATGATTTAATCTCTAAATTTAATCATCTTGGAGAACCACAGCGCTATACAATTACACAAAACATTCAAAACTTAGGAACAGAAGCGACAACACAAATGAAAGAACTTTTAACCGCCATTATAAGCGGGTTAACGAATTTCATTAGTGCACTGCCAACAACTTTAACTGTCCTTGTATTCATTTTATTAGCCACTTTCTTCATTAGTTACGATTGGCACCGTCTTGCTCAGAAAGCAAGAAAATTGCTACCGAATCGTGTACATGGCTATGGAAAAACTATTTTTGTCGACTTAAGAAAAGCTTTGTTTGGTTTTGTGAAAGCACAACTTACACTCGTATCTATGACAACTGTCATTGTACTAATCGGGCTTTTAATATTACGCGTACCATACGCCATTACTATCGCGATTATTACAGGGGTTGTAGATTTACTACCATATTTAGGAACAGGCGCAGTCTTTGTTCCATGGGTTATATACGTATTTTTCACTGGCGATACCGCATTCGCCATTGGTCTTCTCATTTTATACATCGTCGTGATTGTCCAAAGACAAATTATGGAGCCGAAAGTACTTTCATCTAACATCGGTCTCGATCCATTAGCAACACTCGTCGCTCTATTTGTCGGCTTTAAACTTTTTGGCTTTTTAGGATTAATCATCGGCCCAGTCACCTTAGTACTACTTAATACATTACACAAAGCTAATGTCTTCCATGACTTGTGGAAATATATTAAAGGTTCACCTTCAAAATAATAGTTTCTAATTCATACACAACAAAAAACTTACCTGTAATCAGTGGGAAATTCCCACTGATTATTCCTTGTACTTATTTTTCATACTTATTACATAAAACAAGAGAATTGCACTCAAAAAAGATAATTCTCTTGTTTTTTTGCATGAAAAACGCATATTCCGTGGTGTTTTTACATATTTATTCTATTTATTTTATAATTATCATTTACATTTATTACTTTTTATGTAAATGAATAAATATACAAAATAGCATAAAATAAGACTTCAACTAACAATCTCCGCCTTTTTATATGAATTTTTTACACCAATCGTTCCTCTATATAAGAAAGCAAAACTTTAATTTAACAGTGTTTCCCTCCATCTTATTCATCTAAATTAATAGCACTAAAAAATCACAAGTTTAATCGAAGTACACACAAGAGTTCAAACGAAAATTATATAGCAAATATAATAAGCGAACGTTTTGTTCATCCCCACTCATCATTCGCCCCACATTAGACACTTACGAGCAGCCCAGCTTTGAGATAGAAATTCCCCCCCCACAAATAGCGCGGTAAAACAAAGCTTCAATCAGCAAGTTCCTCTCCTTTTACAAGACAAAAAAATAGCACTTAGATTTCTACAATCTAAGTGCTATTTCTGAATAATAATAGTAGAATTCTTTCTAAATTTCCATTCCATCCACTTCATAACAAGCGGCTTCAATAAAGCTCTCGTAATAGGGATCACGCAGATAAACCCTAGCATATCTGTCACATACCCAGGAAGCACTAAGAGAATACCTCCTACAAATACAAAAATACCATCTAGTACCGCCTCACCTGGCATTTCCCCTCTATTCAACTTAGATTGAATCTCTCCAAGCACTTTAAACCCTTGTCTTTTCGCCAAATACACACCTACAACACCTGTAAATACAATCATAGCGAACGTAGACCATAAACCTATTACATGACTTGATCCAATTAAGACCGTAATCTCAATCGCCGGTATTAAAATAAACAAGAATAGTAACCACTTCATAGTTCTACACCTCTCTCACATCTCACTTTTAACGCCCTCACAATGCCTATATACATCATATGAAATATAGATACCCTTTCATATTAAAACCCATAACAAACAGCTTTTAAAAGCAATTCTAGGCGCTTTAAGCTAATTTTATCTCGTTTTTGTGTAAAAAAAAGAGAAGGACTCCGATCCTTCTCTCCGTATTACTTATAGCACTTCCGCATGTCCATTATAAACAATTCCGCGTGCTGCATCAACTGTTACTTCTTGGCCATTTTTTAAAGTTGCTGTTACGCCGTTTACACCAACGATAACAGGAATACCGATTGATACACCTACAACAGCTGCATGGCTTGTTAAGCCACCTTCTTCTACAACTAAAGCTGCAGCTTTTTCGATTGCAGGAATCATATCTTTATCAGTGCTTGTTGTAACAAGGATATCACCTTCGTTTACGTTCGCTACAGCTTCAGCAGCTGTTTTTGCTACAACTACTTTACCTTTTGCAGCTTTACGACCGATTCCTTGTCCTTTAGCAATTTCTTCACCAACAACGTGGATTTTCATTAAGTTTGTTGTACCAGTTTCAGCAACTGGAACACCAGCAGTAATCACTACAGTATCTCCAAGTCCGATTAGGCCTGCATCCATACCTGTTTGAATTGCTGTATCTAACATTTCGTCAGTTGAAGCTGCGCGCTTCTCAGCCATAAATGCTTGTACACCCCAAACAAGTGCAAGACGACGTCCTACTTGCTCGTCAGATGTTACAGCTACGATTGGAGATTTTGGACGGTATTTAGAGATCATTTTCGCAGTATATCCACTTTCTGTTGGAGCTACGATTGCAGCTACATCAAGAGCAAGTGCTGTATGTGCAACAGATTGGCTAATTGCATCTGTAATTGTTGGAGTGAACTCTTTAATACGTTTTTTGAACATATCTTCATATTGTAATGATTTTTCAACACGTACCGCAATGTTAGCCATCATTGTTACTGCTTCTACTGGGTATTGTCCAGCAGCTGTTTCACCTGAAAGCATGATTGCATCTGTACCATCGAAGATTGCGTTAGCTACGTCACTTGCTTCCGCACGAGTTGGACGTGGGTTACGTTGCATAGAATCTAACATTTGTGTTGCAGTAATAACTGGTTTACCTAACACGTTACATTTTTTAATTAGACGTTTTTGTACTAACGGTACTTCTTCTGGTGGAATTTCTACACCCATGTCACCACGAGCTACCATTAAACCGTCAGAAACTTCTAAGATTGAATCGATGTTGTCGATACCTTCTTGGTTTTCGATTTTTGGTACGATTTGGATGTATTGAGCGTTATGCTCTTCTAATAATTCACGGATTTCTAATACGTCAGACGCTTTACGTACGAATGAAGCTGCAATGAAATCAACTTTTTGCTCGATACCGAAGATGATATCTTTTACGTCTTTTTCAGTGATACCAGGAAGCTTAATGCTTACGTTTGGTACGTTAACACCTTTTTTATTTTTTACAGTTCCGCTGTTAAGAACTTTTGTACGGATGTTTCCATCAGCTTTTTCGATTACTTCTAGTTCGATAAGACCGTCATCGATTAGAATACGAGAACCTGGGTCTACATCGTCATAAAGACCAGCATAAGATACAGAGAACTTCTCTGCAGTACCTAATACTTGCTCAGTAGAAAGAACTACTTCTGCACCTGTTACAAGCTCAGCTTGTCCGTCTACGAAGTCGTGAGTACGGATTTCTGGACCTTTTGTATCAAGTAAGATACCAACTGTTTTACCAGTTTTCTTTGAAGCTTCACGAATGTTTTTAATACGAGCTCCGTGCTCTTCATGGCTACCATGAGAGAAGTTTAAACGAGCAACGTTCATACCTGCTTCGATTAATTGCTCTAATTTTTCAATACTTTCACTAGCAGGACCTATAGTACATACAATTTTAGTTTTACGCATATTGCACCTCCGAAAATTATGAAACCGTTCCCAAATATCTGACATTACGCCGATTAGATGGATAATTCTTTAGATAATTGATACATGTCTTTATCGATTGTATGCTTTTGAGCTAACGCTTCGATAATGTCATGATCAACAAGTTTGTTATCTTGAATACCTACACAACGTCCGCCTTTACCAGCAATTAATAATTCAACTGCTCTTGCGCCAAGACGACTTGCTAATACACGGTCTTGTGCACTTGGTGATCCACCACGTTGTACGTGACCTAATACAGTTACACGAGTATCAAAGTTTGTTGCTTCTTCAATGTGCTTACCGATGTCAATTGCACTTCCAACACCTTCAGCTACAACGATAATACTGTGTTTTTTACCACGTTCACTACCACGCTTCAGACGAGCGATAACATCATCCATGTCATACTCTTCTTCTGGAATTAAGATCGTTTCCGCACCATCAGCTAAACCAGCCCATAATGCGATATCACCAGCGTGACGTCCCATTACTTCGATAACATATGTACGTTCATGAGATGTAGCTGTGTCACGAATTTTATCAATTGCATCAATAACAGTGTTTAAAGCTGTATCGAAACCAATTGTGAAGTCTGTTCCAGGGATATCATTGTCGATTGTACCTGGTACACCAACACATGGGAATCCTTGTTCAGTTAATTTTTTAGCGCCTTGGTAAGAACCATCTCCACCAATAACAACAAGTCCTTCGATACCGTGTTTCTTTAATTGCTCGATACCTTTTAGTCGTACTTCTGGATCTTTAAACTCAGGACATCTTGCTGTATATAATTTTGTACCACCGCGGTGGATAATATCGCCAACAGAACCAAGTTCTAATTTTTCAATGTGACCAGAAATTAATCCAGCGTATCCATGGTAAATACCATATACTTCAATATCATGGAAAATCGCTTTACGAACAACTGCACGAATGGCAGCATTCATACCAGGTGAATCTCCACCACTTGTTAATACACCAATACGTTTCATTTGTACTCACCTCATAAAGATTATTTGCCTTATAATAAAATAACACGAAAAAATATAAAAATACAATGGAGAAGATGTGTCTTTTCATAATAAAAACGTGCATTCGCGAAGTGGAACGCACGCTTTTCTTATTTTATCCAAATGGAAGCGTTTGAAAACGAAACTTGCCCAATTTTCATATATTTTTCATAACGTTTTTCGATTAATTCATCTTTCGAAATTCCGTTTAATTGTTCAAAAGTTTTTCGAATCATTAAGTCTATATTTTCTGACTGTTTCAAAATATTACGGTGAGCTCCGCCTCTTGCTTCTGGAATAATTTCGTCAATCACACCTAATTCTTTCAAATCTGCTGCTGTAATTTTCATTGCCTCTGCAGCTTCCTTTGCTTTTCCTGCATCTTTCCAAAGAATTGCCGCTGCACCCTCTGGTGTAATAACAGAATAAGTGGAATTTTCTAGCATATGAATGTAATCTCCAACTCCAAGGCCTAGCGCACCACCACTACCACCTTCGCCGATAACGATACAAATAACAGGTACCGTTAAACCTGCCATTTCAAATAAATTGCGGGCGATAGCTTCACTTTGACCACGTTCTTCAGCAGCTTTACCAGGATAAGCTCCTTTCGTATCAATAAAACAAATAATAGGACGATTGAACTTTTCCGCCTGCTTCATTAAACGTAATGCTTTTCGATATCCTTCTGGATGAGGCATTCCAAAGTTACGGCGAATATTTTCTTTCGTATCTTTTCCGCGCTGATGCCCAATTACAGTTACAGGCATCCCTTTATATTTCGCAATGCCGCCGACAATCGCTGCATCATCGCCAAATAGACGATCTCCATGACATTCGAAAAAATCAGTAAATAAGTGCTCAATATAATCGAGCGTTGTCGGTCGTTCTGCATGACGAGCAATTTGAACACGGTCCCATACTTTCAGATTGCCGTATATATCTTCCTCTAAATTTTCTAGCTTTTCTTCCAAAATACGAATCTCCTCACTGAAGTCCATCTGGCTGTTTTTCGTATAGTCTTTCAGTTCACGAATCTTATTTCTTAGCTCAACAACTGGTTTTTCAAATTCTAGCTCTGCCATACAGCCATTTCCCCTCCTTGATGAACTTCTAAAATCTTGCGAAGTGATTCTCTCATATCATCACGATGCACCACCGCATCTAATTGACCATGATCTAGTAAGAATTCTGCCGTTTGGAAATCTTCTGGTAGTTTCTCACGCACCGTTTGTTCAATTACACGTCTACCAGCAAATCCGATAAGTGCACCTGGTTCTGCAAGATTATAATCACCAAGTGAAGCGAAACTCGCTGAAACCCCGCCCGTCGTTGGGTGAGTCATAACAGAAATAAATAATCCTCCTGCATTACTATGCTTTTTCAAAGCTACGCTTGTTTTTGCCATTTGCATTAAACTTAATATACCTTCTTGCATACGGGCACCACCCGAAGCAGTAAAGATAATAAATGGAACTTGTAAGTCGTACGCCTTTTCAACCGCACGGGCGATTTTTTCTCCTACTACAGAGCCCATGCTCCCCATTCGAAAACGAGAATCCATTACTGCAACAACAACAAGCATGTCATCAATTGTTCCTTCACCAGTTACAACCGCTTCGTTCAATTCAGTCTTCTTACGATCGCTCTCTAGTTTCTCTTCATAACCTGGAAACTCGAGTGGATTTAATGAAACCATTTCTTTGTCATACTCACGGAATGACCCTTCGTCCAATATACTATCAAGACGTTCCCATGCATTCATAGGATGATGATATCCACAATTCACACATACTTTTAAATTTTTTAGAAGTTCTTTCGTATACATGATTTTTTTACATTCCGGACATTTTGTCATAACGCCATCTGGTACATCTTTTCGTACTTGTTCTGAAGGTATTGCAGCGTACTTTTTCTTTTTCACGAATAAATCTCTTAGCACAATTTGACCCCCTTCGTTGAGAGCTAAGGTTAGCGTAAGAAGAAAATGGGGCTAACACCAAAGTTTGATGTTAGCCTTATCTTCTCAATCTGTCTAATAACCTCACTCTTTACGTTTAACTTTAACCGCTAAGCGGTAGAATGTTTGTCATAACGTGTCATGGTCATTTCGACAAATTTTATACATTACGAGTGAAACTGTATATTCTCTACTAATTCATCGTAAATTTTTAGTGCATCATTTTCTTGTTTTTCTTCCAAAGTAGCATAAAGCTTTCTATACATATCGATAGAATCTCTTGAAACTTTACAAGAAAGAGTTGCTACGTAATCATTTACGATCATCCAAATGCGATATAGTAAATAATTATCGACTTGTTCAATAAGTGTTTTAAAGAACGTTTGATGAAGCGTTGGGACTGAGCTTTCATTTCCTTCAAGTACTTGGTGTAATCTACTTAGTACTTTAGAAAACGTTTCTTTCGGTAAATTACATACAATTCGAATCATATCTTTCTCAAGTAATCGTTTCGTTTGTAATAAATCACGAATTGTTTTCTCATCTTGCAATAAGAACGGAGCAATTAATTGTACAAGACCGTTATCATAAAAGTTTCGAATAAACGTCCCTTCACCACGTCTCGTTTCAATCAATCCTACCAGTTCTAAAGCACGCAATGCTTCTCTTACAGAGGAACGTCCTACGTTTAAGCGTGAACTTAACTCACGCTCAGACGGCAAACGATCCCCCGCCACCAAACCATCCTCTTCCATAATGGAACGGATTTTTTTTACAATTTCGAGATATACTTTTGTATTTGATGATGTCAATGGAAATTCCTCGCTTATTCTTTACCAATCAGCGCTAATTGTTTTGTTTTTTCAGCGATCTCATTTGGATCTACTTGACGGCGAGCTACTCCTGTCTCCATTGCTGCTTTTGCAACGTAAGCCGCTACTTGAGGCGCTACACGCGCGTCAAATGGTGCCGGAATGATATAGTCTGCATTTAACTCATCTTCTGCTACAAGCTCAGCAATAGCCTGTACAGCTGCCATCTTCATTTCTTCGTTAATTTGTGTCGCATGTACGTCAAGTGCACCGCGGAAAATACCAGGGAACGCCAGTACATTATTTACTTGGTTCGGGAAGTCAGAACGACCTGTTCCAACAACAGCTGCGCCCGCTGCTTTTGCCAATTCTGGCATAATTTCTGGAACTGGATTCGCCATTGCAAAAATAATCGCATCGTCATTCATTGTACGAACCATCTCTTCTGTTAATGCACCTTCTGCAGATACACCAATGAATACGTCCGCACCTTGTACAACATCAGCTAAAGAACCTTCTATACGATTCTTATTTGTATATTTTGCAACTTCATCCTTCACCGGATTCATACCTGTAGGACGACCATCATAGATTGCGCCTTTACGGTCACACATAATAATGTCGCGTACACCATAGCGATATAAAAGTTTAATAATTGCAATACCTGCTGCACCTGCGCCATTTGCGACAACTTTAATGTCAGACATTTTCTTTCCAACTAATTTCAGTGCATTTACAAGACCTGCTACTGTTACAATAGCTGTTCCGTGTTGATCATCATGGAAGATAGGAATATTTGTTTCTTTTTTCAAACGCTCTTCAATAATGAAGCAGTTTGGTGCTGCGATATCTTCTAAGTTAACGCCGCCAAAAGTTGGCTCCATTAATTTTACAGTTTCAACAATTTTATCTACATCGTTTGTATTTAAGGCAATTGGGAATGCATCTACACCAGCAAAGCTCTTGAATAATACAGCTTTACCTTCCATTACTGGAAGAGATGCTTCAGGTCCAATGTTACCAAGACCAAGTACAGCTGTTCCATCTGTCACAACTGCTACCATATTTCCCTTCATCGTATATTCATATACCTTACTTTTATCGTCATAAATTTCTTTACAAGGTTCTGCAACCCCTGGAGAATATGCAAGACTTAAATCTTTTGCATTTTCTACTTTTACTTTTGATACAGTTTCTAATTTTCCTTGATGCACTTTATGCATGTGAAGTGCTTCTTCACGAAGTGTTGACAAACTATCCACTCTCCTCAAATTATTCTTGCTGATATCAATTTCTCCAAGTGGTCTGACCACGAACACTACTACTATAATAATCGAAGTGTAGGGAAATTGTCCATTATATTTTCACAACTACATTTTCTTCCCCGACAATTTCACGAAGTGCTCCTAAACATTCTTCACTTGGATGAATCGATAAACTCCGAGATAATTGTACCATTTTATGTTCCTTTTCATAATAAATTAGTACTTTCGCAAAACCTGAATAGTCGAACAATATTTTCGTAACCTGATTTAAAAGCTTTTTCTCATACTGAGACGGCAATTTCACGTAAACAGATGCGTCTTTCTTTTCTTCATAAACATCCATTTCCTCTAGCGGATATAGTCCATTTACAATCCATTGCAGCTTATGATTTCTTAGCTCAATCGTACCGTCAACTAAAACAATTGCTCCTTCTTGCAACTTATCCGAGAAATGTATATACGTTTCCGGGAAGAGGACCGCTTCCATTTCATCATTTTGATCACAGAATGTAATAAATGCCATCTTTTGAAACTTTTTCGTACGAATCACTCTCACACTTGTTATATACACAATAGCTCTTTGTACTTTTTTCTTGTGTCGCATCGCCTGAGCGAGAGATGGAATTTCTAATTCTTTCGCTAACTTCACATATTGCGCTGTCGGATAACTTGATAAATAAAAGCCAAGCGCTTCCTTCTCTTTATTTAGTTGTTCAATAAAAGATAACTCTTCTCCTTGTACATATTTTGATTTTGGAACAGCATCTCCTAAATCACGTGCGAGATTCGCGTACTCTAACGCCCCTTTAATACTTTTCCATAAATTCGTTCTCGAAACACCAAAATCGTCAAAACATCCCGACCAGACGAAAGCTTCTAAATTACGCTCCGTTACGAACTTTGACGGCATACGAAGACAAAATTCAAATAAATCTTCGAACATTTTTTTCTCTCGTTCTTCTAATAATGCCGTCACTGTAGCCATTCCAATATTTCGGATCGAAAGTAAACTGTAACGTATCGCATTCCCTTCTATTTGGAAGTTGTAGCCACTCCTCTGAAGAGACGGTGGCAAAACGTGAAAACCTTTCCGCTTCGTTTCTCGTATATACTGTACAATCTTATCTTCATTTCCAATTGCGCTTGATAATAATGCCGTCATAAATTCCAGCGTATAATTCGCTTTCAAATAGGCAAGCTGATATCCGATCATACTGTAAGCTACAGCGTGACTTCGGTTAAAACCGTAATTCGCAAATCTTACAATTAAATCATAAATTTTCTCTGCGGATGTCTCATCATAACCATTTCGCAAACATCCTTGGACGAAATGCTTACGTTCCTGATCTAAAATATCACGATTTTTTTTACTCACCGCACGGCGCAGTAAATCTGCTTCTCCGAGCGAAAAACCAGCTAACTTCGATGCAATTTGCATAATTTGTTCTTGGTATACAATGACGCCGTATGTTCTTTCTAAAATTGGCTTTAAATCCGGATGTAAATATTCAATTTTTCTTTTTCCATGTTTCGATTCAATAAAAGTCGGTATCTGT
Source organism: Bacillus sp. LH1 (assembly GCF_057924895.1). Classification (NCBI taxonomy): domain Bacteria; kingdom Bacillati; phylum Bacillota; class Bacilli; order Caryophanales; family Bacillaceae; genus Bacillus; species Bacillus sp. LH1. The sequence continues at coordinate 4,512,199 of NZ_CM175007.1, forward strand.
TCCATCGGTCCTGGTCTGTATAACGAGTTAACAGCTACGATATCTTCAAACTCATTCGGTTTTAACCCGCGAAGTACATTTCGCATACCACCCGACTCAAGCTGGAATACACCTGTTGTATCCCCTCTCCCTAATAATTGGAACGTCTTTTCGTCTTGAAGAGGTAAGTTTCTTATATCGATTTCTTTCCCTGTTTTGTTCGCGATAAATTTTATAATATTTTCAAGTAACGTTAAATTACGTAATCCTAAAAAGTCCATCTTAAGCAAACCAAGTTCTTCTAGCGCATCGGCTGGATATTGCGTAACATAAACATCGTTATGTCCTTCTTGAATTGCTACACTTCCTGTTAGCGGTTCTTGACTCATAATAACACCAGCCGCATGAATAGACGTATGACGTGGTAAACCTTCTACACGTTTTGCGATTTCAAATACACGCTCATGCAGAAGATTCCCTTGTATAAACTCACGAAGTGATTGTGATTCTTCATATGCATCTTTTAACGTTATACCAAGCTTTGATGGAATAAGTTTTGAAAATATATCAATATCTCGCGGCGGAAGCCCCATTACGCGGGCAATGTCTCTAATTGCCGCTTTTGCTGCAAGCGTACCAAACGTTACAATTTGCGCAACACGGAGCTGACCGTATTTATCTTTCACATAGCGAATCATCTCATCACGTCTTACGTCTGGAAAATCAATATCAATATCGGGAAGCGTCACACGTTCAGGATTTAAAAACCTTTCAAATAATAGATCGTATTCAATTGGATCAATATCTGTAATTTCTAATACGTATGAAACGAGTGAACCAGCTGCCGATCCACGACCTGGTCCTGTTAGAATATGATTTTCATGTGCATACTTCATAAAATCCCATACGATGAGGAAATAATCACTAAATCCCATACGAGAAATAACATTTAATTCATGATCCAAACGCTTTATATGCACTTCTTTCGGTTCACCATATCGTTTCCGCAAACCTTCTTCACAAACACGACGCAAGTATATATCACTCGTTTCATTAGACGGAACAGGAAACTTCGGAAGTTGATTTACATGGAACGGTATTTCTACTTGGCAACGCTCTGCAATTTTTATTGTATTTTGGATTGCTTCCGGCGCATGGGAAAATAGTGCTTCCATTTCATCCGATGACTTTAAATAATACTGATCTGTTTTCAGCCTCGGCCTATCTGGATCAGTCATTTTCGTTCCACTTTCAACAGATAGTAAACATTCGTGAACAAGCGCGTCACTTTGATTGATATAGCGCACATCGTTTGTTGCAACGACTGGAATATTAACCCTACTAATAAATTCAGGTAGTTTCTCTTGTAAAAGCAACTCATCTTGAATCGCATGATGCTGCAAACTCATATAAAAATGGCCAAACATATTTTGATACGTGCGAGCTACTTCTTCAGCCTGACTCTCATTGTCTTCTAGTAATAATTGCTCAATTTCGCCATCTTTACCTGGTGAAATTGCAATTAATCCTTTCGCATAATGCGCAAGCCACTTCTTAGGAATACCTTCTTTGGACTTTGTCATAATACTGCTAGAAATCTTTAATAAATTTTGGTAGCCTATTTCATTCTCAGCAAGTAATACAAGCGGATAAGACCTTTCTTCTTCTTCACTAAAAATAGAAGCGGTTAATCCAATAACGGGCTGTATACCATGTTTCTTACATGCTTTATAAAACGGAATAACGCCATACATAACATTTTCATCCGTAATAGCCAGCGATGAAAAACCGAGTTCTTTCGCCCTGACTACAAGCTCATCAATTTTACAAGCACTTTTTAATAAACTAAAAACGGTTTGACATTGTAAATGCACAAACTTCACTGTTGTACCCTCTCTTTACCTATTTGACTACTTTTATTATAGGTGATGAGGAAAGCGGAAATCAAAACATACTTCTTATACTTTGTCCATATATATGAAGAAGAAAGGGGAATGACGATGGATGTAAGAGAACATACTTTTTTCTCTCTGCTTATTATTAGTTATTTTATTGCCTTTGGGGTTATACTTGGCGGTTCATTAATTGGTGGATTTGGTGCGTTTCTTATCGGAAAACCAGCTCTAACTTACATTAATCAATTCGCCCAAAATTTAAGAATTTGGGCACTCGTTGCAGCAATCGGCGGAACATTCGATACCTTTTATAGCTTTGAAAGAAGTTTCTTTGGCGGAGATATGAAAGATATCGTAAAGCAAATTCTCCTTATTTTTTTCGCAACTGGTGGTATGCAAACAGGTCTCATTATTATTAAATGGCTAACGCAGGAACATGTATGAGAGTACCAAGTGCCAATACAGCAAAAAGATGGTACTTAGTATTAGCTGGGGCTGCTGTTGGAGGCGTGTTGAGCTGGTTTATTTTTTTGTACATATACGGTGTTTTTCAAGAAGAACAAGCTAGTAAAATAGCAGAACAAAGAGAAATTATAGAAAAACAAGAAGCAAAGCTCCACGTCCTTCTCGAAGATCAAGAAAAATTGAACACTGAAAATAAACGGCTCTTAACCATTCAAGAGATTAAAATAAAACTTATCAATCGAGAAAAATACGATTTAGACAATCTCACACTCGAAAATATGACTACATCTATCCATAATGACCTCCAACATCTTTTAACGAAAAACATTCAAAGTATCGCAAAAAATAAAGACCTACTTAAAAAGGTAATCGAAAATAAAACGTACAAACATTACGATCGGCTATACCGTTTTAAAGTCGATACAATATCTTTTGATACAGTGCTTGAAATTAGCATTACTATAGAGAAAGAAAAATAAAGAAGGAGGGCTTTAGCGCCGCTCCTTCTTTTCGTTCTAACATATAGTCTCTTATTTACAAATCTCACGTAAATCAGCAAAAAGACGATCCGCTTCTTCCCAAGAAGATGCCTTCGCACCAGAAGCCATCGGATGCCCCCCGCCGTTATATTGCATTGCTAATTTGTTTATAACTGGTCCTTTTGAACGAAGACGAACACGAATTACGTCGTCTTCCTCTAAAAATAGAACCCACGCCTTTAATCCATCAATATTGCCAAGCGCTCCAACAACACCAGATGCTTCAGAAGGAAGTACATCAAACTCTTCTAATACTTCTTTCGTTAATTTAATGTAAGCTGCTCCTTCTTCTACCATCGTAAAGTTTTGTAAAATATAACCGTTTAAACGAGCAATTTTTTCTTTTGTCTTATACATCTCATTGTATAAATCTGTGAATTTCACACCCATGTCAACAAGCTCACTTACGTAACGAAGTGTTTTTGCTGTCGTATTCGGGAATAAGAAACGACCTGTATCTCCAACAATTCCTGCTAAAATAAGGCGGGCTGCTTCTTTTGTTATTTTTAATCCTTTATCTTTTCCATAGTTATAAAACTCATAAATCATTTCACTTGTAGAACTCGCTGTCGTATCTACCCACGTAATATCTCCATATGGATCTTCATTTGGATGATGATCAATTTTAATTAACATCTTCCCTTTTGTATAGCGTTGATCGTCAACACGTTCTTGATTCGCAGTATCACAAACAATAACAAGCGCATTTTCGTATACACTATCTTCAATATCATCCATTACTCGTAAGTATGCTAGTGACGGCTCATTGTACCCAACCGTATAAATATTTTTCTCTGGAAACGATTCTTGTAGAATTGTACCAAGACCACCCTGTGAACCTAACGCATCTGGATCCGGACGCACGTGGCGATGAATAATAATTGTATCAAACTCTTTAATTGCTCCTAAAATTTGCTCATGCATATGTATAATCTCCTTTTTAATCAACTTCTTCACTTTATCCTCCATTATAACGGAAAGTATTTCATACATGCGAACAATTGCTTTATAATAAAAGTTAGAAAGTTTAGATATTTCTTTTTCTTTTCTATTATTTTTCACAAAGCGATGGGAGTGTTCATTATGCCAGTATTAGTCTTCTGTATTATCGTCTCATTTATGTTGTACCTCTTTTACAAAACAAAATACTTTCGTACAAACCGCCCAATGGAGAAAGGTTGGCTCTCAGGAAAATCCGCAATGGCACTCGGTTCATTCGTTTTATTTTTCGGGATAAACCAATTCTTTTTAGAACTTTCAACCGCTCGTATTATCGTTGGTGTTTTATTCGTTCTATTTGGTAGTGCAAGTGTATTTAACGGGTTTCGCCAATACAAACATTTCTTGCCATTAGCAGTTAAAGAAGCTGAAGTCTATGAAGCAACGTAAAAAAGCATCAATATTGTGATGCTTTTTTACGTCCCTTAACTTTCAAAATCATATACGCAACAAACGCAGATGGTATATTAAATGGGTTCCCTTGTACGTGAAAATGTAATTGTTCTTCTCCAAAAGACATTTTTTCATATAGCTCTCGCTGAGATAATCCTGTCTTTTCCTTTTTTTCATGTAAACCTTGTAAATATAAATATTGAATCGGTATCATTACAAGAAAGTAAAATAGTGCGATACTACCAAAAAAGAGTACGGCTGACGACATAATGTATACCACCTCTCACAATTCCATTTTCTTACAATATAATCATAACACAATATACAACTAAATTGAATTATTATTCCGTCTTTTCTCACATTACTTTTCCACTCCATCCCATACATATTTCACTAAAACTCCCATCTAAAATCATACCTTTCAAATTTAAAACAACAAAAAAAGATGGAACAAATCAAAACGATTTGTTCCATCTTTTTATTTATCGATTAACTGAACCATAAGTAATGCTTTTCCAACAACATTACCTTCATGATGCACCTCTACATCGACCTTACCAAATTTACGTCCAATTTCTAATACTTTCGGATGAACAGATACAACATTATCAATTTGAACCGGCTTTACGAAATAAATCGTTAAGTTTTCAACAATTAAATCACTTTTCTTTTGCGCACGAATGACGCGATTTGTCGCTTCTGTCACAATTGTTGCAAATACACCGTACGATAACGTCCCGATTGAGTTCGTCATTTGCGGCGTCACCGAAAATTGATATAGATGCTCATTCTTCGCTTCTTTTGGTGTCATAAATTGATTCGTTACAATATCATCAATGGTTTCTCCAACTTGTGGCTGACGTTGAATCATTTGCAGTGCCTGAAGTACATCTTGACGGCTAATAATACCTTGCAGTTTGTTTCCTTCCTCAACGACAGGAAGTAATTCAATTCCTTCCCACACCATCATACGTGCCGCAGCTGCGACAGACATTTTACCGTTCACTGTAATTGGGTGTTTTGTCATTACTTTATCAATTGGTGTTTCTTTCGCTACTCCGATCATATCTTTTGAAGTTACGATTCCTAGTACTTTGTTACTTTCATCGACAATTGGATATCTTCCGTGCATTGTCTCTTCGTTATATGCATGCCATTGCTGTACTGTATCACTCGGCTTTAAATATAACGTTTCTTCAATTGGCGTTAAAATATCTTCAACGAGTACAATTTCTTTCTTAATAAGTTGGTCATAAATTGCACGATTAATTAACGTTGCGACCGTAAATGTATCGTAGCTACTTGAAATGATCGGCAGCTTTAATTCGTCTGCTAATTTCTTCACATGATCTTCCGTATCAAATCCGCCCGTAATTAATACAGCCGCTCCAGTTTCTAGCGCTAATTCATGTGCATTGGTACGGTTACCAATAATGAGTAAATTCCCAGCTTCTGTATAGCGCATCATCGCTTCTAATTTCATAGCTCCGATTACGAATTTATTTAATGTTTTATGTAGTCCTTCTCTGCCTCCAAGTACTTGACCGTCGACAATGTTAACGACTTCTGCATATGTCAGTTTTTCGATATTCTCTTTCTTCTTTTGTTCAATTCGAATTGTTCCGACACGTTCAATTGTACTAACATATCCTTTATTTTCTGCATCTTTAATTGCACGGTAAGCGGTCCCTTCACTTACACTCAAATCTTTCGCAATTTGTCTTACAGAAATTTTATGGCCTACTGGCAGGCTATTAATATGTTCTAAAATTTGGTTATGCTTGGTAGCCAAATGGTTTCACCATACTTTCTTTTCCCTAAATTCTTCATGTGTTGTACTTTCAGTATACTATATTTTCAAAACTGTTACACTCTCTCTTTGCATACCTGTACTATTTTTTTTATAACAAAATGACGCTTACATTCCACCAGTCATTCTATTACAACAATGTAATGCTATTGTCATCTCATTCGATAGTTCGCCCACTTAATTGCCTATACAATTAAGACAAGAAATAAAACAAAGGAGCGAACACATGATGAAAAAACTTTTAGAGGTTGTAGGTGCTGTATTTTTAGCTTTCGTAGATGGGAAAAAAGTTGCAATGGAATTGAATGAAACACCTGAACAACCACGTACCAAAAGAGAAGAATCACCAAAACAAATACAAGCATTAAAAGCTGTCCTACACACGTAAAAAACCCTTCACTTTTCTTTTCAAATGAAGGGTTTCTTTTCTATAGTGTAATACTTTCTCCAGCTTCTAATACTTTCCCTGTACAATTTTGTAGCTTTTCTACAAATTGATATGGATCTTGTTCAATAACTGGGAACGTATTGTAATGCATCGGTACAACAGTTTTCGCATTAATCCATTTTGCCGCTAGTACAGCATCTTCTGGTCCCATTGTGAAATTATCACCAATTGGTAAAAATGCTAGATCAACTTTATTTAATTCCCCAATTAACTTCATATCAGAGAATAGTGCAGTATCTCCTGCGTGGTATACAGTTTTCTCTTCTGCTGTAAATAAAATACCTGCTGGCATACCTGTATATGTAATCGTCTTATTTTCTTCATCAATATAACTAGAGCCGTGGAATGCTTGTGTAAACTTCACTTTTCCGAAGTCAAATTCATGTGAACCACCAATATGCATCGGGTGTGTATTTACACCTTGCCAACTTAAAAATGTTGCTAGTTCAAATGGCGCTACAACAACTGCATTATTTTTCTTCGCAAGTTCTACTGTATCTCCAACATGATCACCGTGTCCATGCGATAAAAGAATTGCATCCACTTTTACATCTTCAGCTTTTAAATCTGTTTTCGGATTACCTGTTAAAAACGGGTCAATTAAAATAACTTTTTCATTCGCCTCAATTTTCACAACTGAATGTCCATGATAAGATACTTTCATTATTACATTCCTCCCCTGTTCACATTCTCACTTTGTATTCTACATAATTTTTCAATTCCCTGTCTTTTCTAACATCTATTTACTTGTCATAACGCTTTCTTCCGAGTTAAAGTTATATTTGTAATTAAATATCTCGGGGGTGCCAATCGATGAATGCTAGATTAGAAAATTTAATGCAATGGCTAAAAGAAAAAAACGTAGAAGCTGCGTTCTTAACTTCTACACCAAACGTCTTCTACATGACAAACTTCCACTGTGAACCACACGAAAGATTACTTGGTATGTTTGTATTCCAAGAAAAAGAACCTATTTTAATTTGCCCTAAAATGGAAGAAGGTCAAGCACGTAACGCTGGCTGGGCACATGAAATTATCGGATTTACTGATACTGACAGACCATGGGATATGATTGCAAAAGCAATTAAAGACCGCGGCATCAATGCAAATGCAGTTGCAATTGAAAAAGAACATTTAAACGTAGAGCGCTACGAAGAATTAACGAAATTATTCCCAAATGCAGCTTTCAAATCAGCTGAGGAGAAAGTTCGCGAACTTCGTTTAATTAAAGATGAAAAAGAACTTTCTATTTTACGCGAAGCAGCTAAAATGGCGGACTATGCTGTTGAAGTTGGTGTAAATGCAATTAAAGAAGATCGTAGTGAACTAGAAGTATTAGCAATTATTGAACACGAATTAAAAACAAAAGGCATACATAAAATGTCATTTGATACGATGGTATTAGCAGGTGCGAACTCAGCTCTTCCACACGGTATTCCTGGCGCAAACAAAATGAAACGCGGTGATTTCGTACTATTTGATTTAGGCGTAATCATTGACGGTTATTGCTCTGATATTACACGTACAGTGGCATTCGGCGAGATTTCTGAAGAACAAACTCGTATTTACAACACCGTACTTGCTGGACAACTACAAGCAGTTGAAGCATGTAAACCAGGTGTTACACTTGGCGCAATCGACAACGCTGCTCGTTCTGTTATCGCAGATGCAGGTTACGGAGACTTCTTCCCACACCGACTTGGTCACGGACTTGGAATTAGCGTACACGAATATCCAGATGTAAAAGCTGGTAACGAGTCTCCATTAAAAGAAGGTATGGTCTTCACAATCGAACCTGGTATTTACGTACCAAACGTAGGTGGCGTTCGTATTGAAGATGATATTTACATCACAAAAGACGGATCAGAAATTTTAACGAAATTCCCGAAAGAGTTACAATTTGTAAAATAATAGAAAAAGGCAGCGGGAGTGCTGCCTTTTTCTATTTCCCTACTATTTCAAATTTCTCTACAATCATTTTTGCTGGATAACTTTCAAGTATTTGAGAAAACCATACTTTTATTTTATCCCCTGTTTTTAACTGTTTATATGCGTCTTTGTCCTTAAAGCTCAAGACTATATGTGCTGGATGCTCTTTATTCATTTGTTGTTCTATATAATGTTGCAACTCTACTTTTGTTTCAATCGTTTTATCATCGGCAAAAAACATCGTGTCATTTCTTAATATGATATACCCTTCTTTAGGTACTTCTTTTACCGTTACTTGCTCTACTTGTTTTGTATCACACGCTGATAATACGACTAGAAATACACTTAAAAACATAACAATTTTCATATGCCTATTCATTTTTAACTCCTTACTCTAGGCTATTTCAAATTTAACACCATCTTCTCCTCATACTTATCATCCCATTTAATCACAACTTCTATAGGTTCATCTTTAGAGATAGGCGCGCAACTTACACAAGAAGACTTCATTTCAACCTTTGCTCCTCTATGAACTTCTGACGTTTGTGTCATTGTACTAAAGGCTCCATTAACAGCAATCTCTAAGTTTTTAAATTCTGTCTTTCCATCCCCACCCTTATATTGAAACGTAAACATTCCATCTTCACTGTCATCCTTAATATGCCCTTTATATTGTCCAGTCCAACTTGTGCTCTCGCTAGAAAAAGTAAAATACCAAATCGAGCAGCTTCCTAAAAAGAAAATACTAATGAAAAAGAATAACGCTCTCTTCATCATGCCCCTCCATTCAAATGCACTTATTTATTGTCTATTTCTTCCTTCTATTATACTATTAAAATACAGAATTTTCTAAAATAAGGGGTTTATATGTTACAACAACAGTTAGAAGAAATTCGTAATAATAATTACATACTGGATAACACACTTAACATTGATTCTTTAAGTTCCAATATGCTTGAGCAAATTGGCGATACTGATAGCTATTTAAGGGACAAACTCATCTACTCTACTTTTTTTCATCTCATCAAGAAGGAATATCTTTCACACACACAATTACAGAAACTATTATTAGAAAGCATCGGTGAAAAATATTTATTGTATAAGATTCATTCAGATGATGAAGATGCGGTATTTACCCGAGCATTTACAACATTATTAATTGCCCTCATTATTGATGCTGATACAAATCATAATTTCTTATCACAGACTGATATTTCAAATGTAAAAGATCAACTAATTCTATATATGAACAACGAACATGATTTCCGGGGATATGTGCAAAAACACGGCTGGGCACATAGTATCGCTCATGCTTCTGATACATTTGAGGCGCTTGTGAATAGTCCTAAACTGGAAACTTTATATTACGAAGAAATATTACAAACTTTATTAAACAAAGTTTGTGTTCATTCCATCTATTACAAATATGAAGAAGATGAACGTATCGTTTATCCGATTGTCGCAATGCTACAAAATGGCTTAAAGGAAGAAGCACTCATATTAGCCCTTCGTGATTTAGTAGCTCAATTACCCGTTCAAAAACAAACATTACATATTGAATCATACGAGTTTCTATACGGAAATATAAAATCTTTCTTACGCAGCTTATTTTTCAGACTGCGCAAGCTTTCTATATGTGAAGAAACAGAATGCGAAATTGAAAAATTGCTACAAGAACTTCCAAAATATTATTAAAAAAAGAAGGCCACTCAAAAAGTGCCTTCTTCTATTTCACTAATATTTAATTGAAATTTCACGATCCAAACTGAGAAAAGGTGGACAAGAAGCGCAAACGCCATACATGCTCCGCTTAAAAAAGTTAGTATAGGATGCGAATACACGTGCCCCAATCCATAGGATACCGCCACGAAAAACATTGTTATGTAAATATAAATTGCTCCATGTATTTGCCTCATATAAACCTCCTTTTCCCATATTATAACATAAATTTTCTGATTATTCACATTAATTGCTTGTAATCAATATTTCTCAACTGTTACACCTCTTACAGCAGCCTTAATATATGGTGCTCCTTGTAAACTTTGTAAATCCTCTGTTTTGCCTGTTACGACTACACCGTATATTGGTAGGTCTTTTGGTTTGGTGTTTTTTATTTCTTTATCCCGCATTAACGGGCAGTAAGACCTCACATCAAAATTCAGCGGAAGCAAGAAGTTAGATGGGGGATGAACCCCACACTGATTAAAGTTTCACTTTATAGTTTATCCTAAAATATTCTCAGTATCCCTCTTTATTTTCACTTAAAGACATCCAAATGCAGCTTTTATAAATTGTTTCATAATAAAAAGCACATCCATTTTGATGCGCTTCTCTGAAATACTATTCTATTATTTCATCGCGTCCTTCACAACATCTTGAATCATAACGACTTCTGTTTTCATATCAACAGAGGGTGCTTCTTCATCAATACACTCATACCAAAATTCCAAGTGCTTTTTATCAATTTCATAATGAGAATTTTCGACAAGAGCCCCAGCTTCTCCTTGCACAGAATACCAATATAAGTACTCTTCTCCATCTCTTATTTCCCGGAAAATTGTCTCAACGTACATCTTTTCGTCGTTTAATGTCAAAAGTACTTCTTTCATATTGTCATTCAGAAGCTGCATCCATTCATCTACACGATGACTTTTATCTTGTTTCACTTTAAATCTCGTTAACTCCACATTCATTTTTATTCCCCCGTTTTCTTACGTACAAACAATCTATATTCTATTGGATGATAAAAACTTAATTTACTAGCTAATTTTTGCGAAGGAATATTGTCTACATAACAATCCCAGCACGGTATAATATCATTTTGTATGCAATGTTCAATAAACCTTGCTGCAACAGCTTGGGCTAATCCTTTCCCTTGATATGCTTTATGCGTCACAATATCAATTTCAGCAAATCCGTTCCCACTAAATATTGAAACACATTCCGCTACAATCATTCCTTCTAGTTCTATACAAAATCCAAAACCACCGTTTAAAAACGTTTCTTTTGATCCCCAATATTCTTTGTAGTACTCCTCTGTAAATTCACTGCTTCGTTCTATATCTCTTCTATCAATACACTTCACTTCATATGTATTTTTGTTACAATCTCGTTTTCTCTCTTCAAAGGCTACGCTTTGAAATTTCATTCGCGGAATGTTTCGAAGTACATGACTAAAACGTTCTTCTATCATCATTTCCCACTCGTTACTCGAAGAGAACAATGTAAATCTCTTCTCTGTTTTTTCAATAGCCTTTTTTATAAAAGAAAATAAATCTTCGTTATAATTTTGATCATCAGTATCACCAAATAAATAATAAATACCGTTAGCTGTACGAATTAGTCCTGCTGTTAATTTCTCGTTTGCAAAAATCTCACCATCTATCACTTGATCACATACCGCATAAGCAAACGTCGTCGTTTTTGTATGACTTTCTAAAATCGGAAGGATTTTTCTATACTCGACTACGGATAATTTTTTCATAATTGCTCCACTTTAATCGTATCCGCCTCTATATGTTCAAAACAAAGATTTACAGTTCTCTTTAATGCTCTCGTTCTATGAATCTTACATGCTGGAATTAAGATTGAATCATTTGGCTTTAAAACCGCTGTTTCTCCATCTTCAAAATCAATAAGTAATTCTCCCTCTAACACAATAAATAATTCATCCGAATTAGAATGATAGTGCCAATCATATTCACCAGTAAATACAGCGATTCGTAAGCAATGACTGTTTATATTTGAAACGACGAAGTTTTTATGTTGATCTTTAATATCCTTTGTTAATTCTATTAAGTTCACAGTCTCCATCTTTCGTCCCATCCTTTCATTAGTCGTTCTTCTAAAAAACTAACTTAATCTCCACCACCTCCGCAATCTCCTCCACCATCACTTGAGCTACTACAGTCATTGCTACTGTAGTCACCGAATCCACTTGATGAACTTGAAGCGTATGAAGATTTTTTGCTTCTTTTTCTATCTTTTTTACTTTCATGACTAGGCCAAACCTTATCAAATAATATAAAGAATAAGATTCCTTCTACCATAACAAGCATAACGCCAAAAATACCTTCAATAACATTAGGGGTTATCCCCAAACATTTAACCATCCCACATAAAAACACACAAAAAATCACATACAAGAACATACAAATATACCGAAATGTTTTCTCTATTGTAATGACTACTTTTTGTGAAAAAGGTATGTTCTGCTCCTGTTTTTTCTTTATGTACTTTTGTCTCTTTGCTTGCTTTTTCTTCCTCTTTTTACTCCCCATTGAATCCCCTCTTTTTATTATATAATTCTAAATTATCATAATAAAAAATGATTTACACCAATAAATAACAATTATTCACATGTTATTTCCCCATATAAAAAAGACCCTCCTCATAAAGGAAGGTCTCAAATGTATTTCTATTATGATAAAGCAGGAGCTTTTTCAAGTAGCTCTTTCGCATCAGCGTATTGTAAGCCGTGAGCTTCTGCAACTGCTTCGAATGTTACATATCCATCTAATGTGTTAATACCTTTTAGTAATGCAGTGTTGCCTAAGCAAGCTTCTTTGTAGCCCTTGTTAGCAATTTGTACTGCATATGGTACTGTTACGTTTGTTAACGCAAGAGTTGACGTACGTGGAACTGCACCTGGCATATTAGCAACTGCATAATGAACAACGCCATGTTTTTCGTAAGTTGGGTTGTCATGAGTTGTAATACGATCAGTTGTTTCGAAAATACCACCTTGGTCAATCGCGATATCTACAACGACAGAACCTGGTTCCATTGATTGAATCATTTCTTCAGTTACAAGTTTTGGCGCTTTTGCACCCGGAATTAATACTGCTCCAATAACAAGGTCAGATTCTTTAACAGCTTCTGCAATGTTGTATGGATTAGACATTAATGTTTTTACTTGGTTACCGAAAATATCATCTAATTGACGAAGACGTTCTGCACTTAAGTCAATGATTGTTACATCTGCACCTAAACCTACTGCAATCTTAGCTGCGTTTGTACCAGCTTGACCACCGCCAATGATTGTTACTTTGCCGCGTTTTACCCCTGGAACGCCTGCAAGTAAAATACCTTTACCGCCTTTGTTTTTCTCAAGGAATTGTGCACCGATTTGTGCAGACATACGACCAGCCACTTCACTCATAGGTGCAAGTAATGGTAAAGAACGATTGTCTAATTGTACTGTTTCGTATGCGATTGATGCAACTTTGTTATCGATTAATGCTTTCGTTAATTCTGGTTCTGGAGCTAAGTGTAAGTATGTGAATAAGATTAAGCCTTCACGGAAATAGCCGTATTCACTTGCTACTGGCTCTTTTACCTTCATAACCATATCTTGATTCCATGCTTCTTCAGCAGTTTCTACAAGTTTCGCACCAGCTTGTACGTATTCTTCATCTGTAAAGCCAGATCCTAAACCTGCTCCTTTTTGAACAAAAACTTCGTGACCATTTTGTACTAAATGTACTGCTCCCGCTGGCGTCATTGCCACACGGTTTTCATTGTTTTTAATTTCTGTTGGAATACCGATACGCATGATTAGTTCCCCCTTGAGTTATGAAATGACCCCTGAATCATTTTTTAAAGCGCTTTCTACGCTCTTATATTTTAACATAATATCTCAATATTTGACAAAAAAATAACACGAGTTTTCCGATAGATTTAATTTTATATTAAAGGACAGTATTATCCGCACCTCTCAGCACAATGGATAAACTGTCCAATTATTCGAAACTTCATCTTATTTTATTCTATCGATGTCTATGAATAACATCCACTGCACCAGTCACTTCAATAATTGTACCGGTAATCATATCGGAATCGTCCTCACATAAAAACGAAATGGTTCTTGCAATATCTTCACCTGTTCCAGATCTACCAATCGGTGTGTTATGCTCTTTCAGCTGACGTGCTTCTTGAATAGTTGCCTCTTTCATATCGCCAATAATATCACCAGGACATACCATGTTCGCAGTGATACCATACTCCGCTTCTTCATAAGCAACTGTTTTCGTTAATGAAACAAGTCCTACTTTCGCTGCGGCAAAAGCTGAACGATAAATCCATCCCGGTGCACTATCCGCCCCTTGAAATCCGTAATTAATAATACGGCCAAAGTTCTGTTTTCTCATGACCGGAACGACAAGTTTTAATAAATGAAATACCGCTGTTAAATTTCCCTGAATCATTTCATTCCATTCATCTTCTTCATAATCAACTAACTTTTTTCGTTCAAATACATATGGACCAGCATTATTAATTAAAAAGTCAATTTTGCCAAAACGGCTCATCGCTTCTTCTACTATTTTATGTAAATCTTCCTTTTTCGTGACATCCGCTTGCACGAATTGTAGACGCTCTTCCACATCTTTATATGTTTCTTTCATCGTTTCCATAGCCGTGATATCGCTATGGTACGTTACTGTTACTGAATAGCCTTTAGCCAATAACTTTTCTGTTACTTGCTTTCCTAAACCTTTCGTACCGGCTGTAATGAGCGCATGTCTCACAAAACTGCCCCCTTTTAAATTGCTATACTTCATATGTAACAAGTTCTCGCTCCAATTACAACTAAAATGAATTGAAACAGAGTTTTCAAAATTCTGTAACGTTTCTGGCAAGCACGTTACCAAAATTTGTTTTATAATTAAGTTGTAAACAGTTATAAAACAGATTGGGAGGAATTTACTATGAATAATACATATACAAATATTTTAATCGCAGTGGATGGTTCTAAAGAAGCAGAAAAAGCCTTTAAAAAAGCAATTCAAGTCGCAAAGCGCAACAATGCAACATTAACAATTGCTCATATCGTTGATGTAAAAGCATACTCAGCAGTAGAAGCTTATAGCCGTGCAATTGCGGAACGTGCAAATCTATTTGCAGAAGACCTATTAGAAGACTACAAAAAAACTGCGCTTGAAGCTGGTCTTGAAAAAATTGAAACTGTATTAGAATTCGGTAATCCTAAATCAAAAATTTCAAAAGAAATCGCTCCAAACCATAAAGTAGATTTAATTATGTGTGGTGCGACTGGTTTAAATGCTGTTGAGCGTTTCCTAATTGGTAGCGTCTCTGAACATATTATTCGCTATGCGAAATGCGATGTCCTTGTTGTTCGTGGTGATGAAGAGCAAGGTGAGCTTTAATTTATAGATAAAACACCAAGTCCACATAGGCTTGGTGTTTTTCATTTTATAAACTTCACTATAAACAAAAGACATGCTACGACAACAACGGTAATTGCCAACACATAAGGCGGAAGAAACTTCAAAGACCATAATGCCATCATAATCGTCGCAACCGTTAAGTACGTTCGCCTTGCACCTTCTGTCATTTTTTTACGAAATAAGAAAACATACAAATAACCAATTGGCGGCGTAATAAAGCAAAGAACGTATATGATTTTTGATTTTAAATACCACTTTTGTTCTCCAAGTTTCTTTATATCCCCTTCTATTCTCTTATGCTCTTGTTCTTTCGCTTCTTCTACAAGCGGATTTTCCTCTTCTCCTCGCTTTTCTTTCATATAAGGAAGAAAGTGCATAAAAAAATAGTATGCGAATACGAATGCTCCAAATCCAATATTTACTCTTTCTAATGGAATATGTTCACTAAAAAAAGCAGCAGTAAGCACTAAAGACAAACAGTATGTCATCATCCAAAAGGAACGTTTTCTCTTTTTCCGTTCCATTTCTTTTTTGCCTTGTATATCTTTTCTTTTCGAAAGCCATATAGAAATAAAGCAATCTACTACAAATAGAGCAAAAATAAATATCGCAACGTGTACTGTTTCTAAATCCTCAAATGAAAAGATATTTGGGAATGCAACATGTAATACAATGAATGTGTACAAAATTAGCCCTATAAAATAAATACGTCTCATTTTCCATCCCTTTCTTATTTCCTAACATTACGTTAACATACATTTTTTAGAAATAGACGGACAAAATATATATGTGTAAAAAAGGAGGATGCTATATGGATGATTCTGAACGCATTATTTTAGATGTGAACGGCAAAGAAATTGAAATGCTAGATACGATTCGCACTCATTTTAAAGAGAAGCACGGCGTTGAACTAAGTAATGGTGCATTACTTCGTGATTTGATGGATATTGAGTATATTCGAATTACGGAAGATCGACATAAGTATGATTAAAAGAAAACGACTGCAGGCGAATGCCATCAGTCGTTTTCTTTCTTTATTTAAGCTCTTGATGTTTCCCGCCCATACCACCAGACTCATTGCTATCTTGGTGTACAGTTAGTTTATTTGTTTTCGCATCTTTTAAAACTCTATATGTATATGATTCATTTGGTTCATCTTTAAACTGTACATTCATACCATAAGAATCCATTTTGCTATAAAAGGCCGGTTTTATATATAAAATATCACTTTCTTTATATCCTTTATCTTGTAAATGCCACATCGTTGCGATAACCGCTTCTTCTCGCTTTTCTTTTTCACCAACATACATATATTTGTCCAAAAGAAACACTTTAGCATTTGCAATTAAGCTAATTAACAGTACAATGATCAACACTATTTTTTTCATAGACTTCCCCTAAATTGTTATTTTTTACTACATTGTAACTTAAATGCTAGTAAAAAATAAAGTACGCCAGACTTTACTAGACTGGCGTACTTCCCAACTCAATTCTTAATAACTTCTTTCGTTAACCCCTTCGCCTTCTCCAAAGCGTTTTTGATTTGTTCAAACCCAGTCCCGCCAGCACTGTTACGACGCTTTACAGCTGCATATGGTGACAGCACTTCATACAAATCTTCTTCAAATAAGGAGCTCATTTCTTTATATGTTTCAAGAGAGACATCTAATAAATAAATTCCTTTTTGTGTGCAATATAGCACTAACTTTCCAACAATTTCATGAGCTTGACGGAATGGTAGTCCTTTGTTCGCTAAATAGTCAGCAATTTCTGTTGCGTTGGAGAAATCTTGCGTCACAGCTTGCCCCATTTTTTCTTTGTTTACAGTCATCGTTTCAAGCATGCCCGCCATAATATGAAGGCATCCTTCTACTGTTTTAACTGTATCAAACATTCCTTCTTTATCTTCTTGTAAGTCTTTATTGTAAGCGAGCGGTAATCCTTTCATTACTGTGAGTAAACTGAATAAATTACCGTATACTCTGCCTGTTTTACCACGGATTAGTTCCGCCATATCCGGGTTTTTCTTTTGCGGCATAATGCTGCTTCCCGTTGCATATTGATCGCTCATTTCAATAAATTGAAACTCTTGGCTACTCCATAAAATAAGTTCTTCGCAAAAGCGTGATAAGTGCATCATAAGCATAGAGGAGTTACTTAGGAACTCCAGTATGAAATCACGATCGCTTACTGCATCTAAACTATTTTCATAGATTCCATTAAATCCAAGAAGCTCCGCACTATACTCTCGGTCAATGGGGAATGTCGTTCCAGCTAACGCTCCTGCTCCTAATGGCGAAATGTTAATACGTTTTAACGAATCTTCATAACGATTCACATCACGCTCTAACATCCAAAAGTAAGCGAGAATATGATGAGCAAATGAAATCGGCTGGGCACGCTGCAAGTGCGTATAGCCCGGCATAATGGTTTCAATATTATTTTCTGCTTGTTGAACAAGAACAGTTTGCAATTGTTTTGTAGCTTTTATAATATGTTCTACCTTTTCTTTTAAATACAAATGCATATCTGTCGCTACTTGATCATTACGACTTCGGCCAGTGTGAAGTTTTCCTCCTACTTCGCCAATTTGTTCAATTAACATTTTTTCGATGTTTAAATGAATATCTTCTGCTTCTACTGAAAATTGTAGCTTATTCTCTTTTGCTTCTTTCAATAAATATTGAAGACCTATCTTTATTTTCTCTGCTTCTTCTTTCGTCACGATGCCCTGCTTTGCTAGCATCGTGACGTGCGCAATACTTCCTTTTATATCTTGATTTACTAATTGTTGATCGAAGGAGATGGATGCTCCGAACTCTTCAACCCATGCTTCCGCTTCTTCTGTAAAACGTCCGCCCCAAAGTTTGCTCACGCTTCCACCTTCTTTTGATTCACTTGGCTGTATACTTTCGTCGGTAAACCGAATAATGAAATGAATCCAACTGCTGCATCATGATTAAATTCATCTTGAGCAGTATATGTTGCTAATTTTTCATCGTATAAAGAGTATTCAGATTTACGTCCTTCTACAATCGCATGACCTTTAAATAATTTCACACGCACTGTACCTGTTACATTCTTTTGCGTTTCTTGTAAAAATGCATGAAGCGCTTGTTTTAAAGGTGAGAACCATAAACCATTATAAATAAGTTCTGTTATTTTCTGTTCAATCACTGGTTTAAAATGTGCTACTTCTTTTACGTGTGTTAAATCTTCCAACTCTTTATGCGCAGTGATTAACGTCATTGCTGCTGGGCATTCGTATACTTCACGAGATTTAATACCGACAAGACGATTTTCTACGTGATCAATACGTCCAACGCCGTGTTTTCCAGCAAGCGCATTTAACGTTTTAATTAATTCTGCAAGTGAATATGCAGTGCCATTTAAAGTAGTCGGTACGCCTGCTTCAAATCCGATTTCTACAAACTCTGGTTTATTCGGTGTATCTTCTAATGCCAATGTCATCTCATATGCATCTTCTGGCGGCGCTGCCCATGGATCTTCTAAAATTCCACATTCGTTGCTGCGTCCCCATAAGTTTTGATCGATTGAAAACGGGCTATCTAAATTAATCGGAATTGGTACATCGTTTTCTTTTGCATAGGCAATTTCTTCTTCACGTGACCACTTCCATTCACGTACAGGTGCAATCACTTCTAAGTAAGGATTTAATGCTTGAATAGAAACTTCAAAACGAACTTGATCATTTCCTTTCCCTGTACATCCGTGTGCAACTGCAGTTGCGCCTTCTTGTTCTGCGATTTCTACTAATTTCTTCGCAATAAGCGGACGAGATAATGCAGAGACAAGAGGGTATTTCCCTTCGTATAATGTGTGTGCTTGCATCGCCATCAATGCATATTCGTTTGCAAATTCTTCTTGAACATCAATCATATATGATTTAATTGCACCTACTGAAAGTGCCTTTTCTTTTACAAATGCTAAGTCTTTACCTTCCCCTAAGTCTAAACAAAGCGCGATAATATCATAATTCTTCTCTTGTAACCATTTAATTGCAACGGAAGTATCAAGACCTCCGGAATATGCTAATACAACTTTTTTCTTCTCCATTTTGCATCCCCCTAAAGAATAAATATTCATTTTCTTTTATAATAA
Source organism: Bacillus sp. LH1 (assembly GCF_057924895.1). Lineage (NCBI taxonomy): Bacteria > Bacillati > Bacillota > Bacilli > Caryophanales > Bacillaceae > Bacillus > Bacillus sp. LH1. The sequence goes on from NZ_CM175007.1 coordinate 4,531,965, forward strand.
TTCACACTTTACCACCTTTCACAAAATGTATCAAGAGTCATTTTCAAATTTTTTCAAACAATTTCGTCGAACTTCTTTCTGTTTTTATGTACAATATAAGCAGGAAAACGGGGGTGAACTTATGGAAAAGTATTTCTTATACGATGAACATCTAGGAATTGAAATTCCACATTTACAAGAAGACTGGGAAGAAATCCCCGAAAAAATGCAACATGCTATTTTACTAAAATGGGAACAAGTTCGCGGGAAAATTCCTGATCGTATAAAAGAACTTGAGCACTATATTAATACAAAACAACATTATTTAAATAACGAAGAAGACTTCGAAGTTTCTTGTAAACTAAATTCAGAAATTGCCGATCTTGCTTCCATCATTAATGACCTTTGGCTTTGGTATCGACTCACTCAAAATGTATCTGAGGGGAAAGCACACCAATGAAAAAAGCATGCCCCTCAATAACTTTGGGTCATGCTTTTTTTGTCATAACATGATTTACAATATATTTCTTGTGCTGTTTTCGCCAAACATACATCGAATGGACCAACTAATATACTTCTTTCGGCAACTTTACAAAAGCAACAAGCTCTTCTTCATATTGAATTTTTTTCTGACATGAAATGCATATTAATTCTTTTCTTTTGAACATGTCTTTTAGCATACCTTCACTCTCCCCTTCATCTATCTATATTAATATACTCTCATAATAGTTAAGACTTGTAAAAAAATGACACATTCTGAATCGAATGATTCATATACTATGTACAAAAGGAGGTTTAAAAATTATGCGTGCTTTCGTTATTATCACTTTAACTTTTTTAAGTGTGATTAGTTGGGATGCGTTTTTTAAAGATAAAAGTGATGAAAAGAACACAACGGAATAAAACCCTTTTTTTCTTACTTATTGGACAAACCGTTATAAACTGTCCAATCCTCCGAAATAACTTAGGCTTTTCTACAAAAATATTTAAACATAACATTTTTTGTAGATTCCCTCCGTTTATTGTCGGTTTCCATCCGCATACATTTTTTAAAAGTATGATATAATAGTATAAATCTTGAAGGAAGGGATTTTGATATCATGATCGCTCGAAGGAGCATGTGGCATCGTATTGACGAATCATACACGTAGCGTATTTTTCAGCTCAGATACTTTAGTCTAGCGAAAAAAATACGAGAGTGGGGAAATTATGATTGCCCGAAGGATAATTTGGCAAAAAAAAGACTCTTCTTACACATAGCGTTTTGTTTAGGACTTAATTGTTACTAACTAAACAAAACAAAGAAGAGCAGGATTGCTAAATGACGAATCCTACTCCACGTTTTGTTTAGTCGTTTTAAGACTTAAACTAAAACGAAGGTAGGGAGAATTGATGGACGAGAGGATTATTCGTTATTTCTTCAGCGACATATAGCGTAGTTAGTTTTTTCGTAAACTAACTGAAAGCTACATGTGAGCTCGTAGTTAGTTTACAACACAAAAAGGACTACTAACTACGGAAAGAAGGAATAACGATGAGGAACATCCAAAGTCGGCAAATTATTAAAGAAATTTTTATGGTTTTAATCGGTTCATTTATTTTAGCAGCAGCGCTATATCACATTCACTTCCAAAACCACTTAACAGAAGGTGGATTTGTAGGAATTGCACTATTCATTCAAAACTTTTATGATATTTCACCATCTATTTCAACTGTATTAATGGATATCCCAATTATTTTACTGTGCGCTTCATTTTTAGGTAGAAAAATGGTTGGTTATTCATTCCTAGGTTCAATTTCATTCGGAGTATTTTATTCCTTTATGGAAAATTATTCTCCATTTACGGTAGATTTATCAAATAACTTATTTATAGCTGCAGTAGTTGGCGGTGCGTTAGCTGGTATTGGACTCGGTTTTATATTACGATTTGGCGGTGCAACCGGTGGAGACGATATTTTAACAATTGTATTAAGTAAACGAACTCGTTTTACAATTGGGCAAATTTTCTTCGTCTTTGACGCGATTGTTCTTGCGCTTTCATTATATTATTTAAATTGGACAGAAATTGCTTTTACTATTCTTTCGATTGCCGTACAAGCAAAAACATTGGATTTAATTTATTATCCAAAAACAGAAAAAACAGCAGAAAAGCAGCCAGTATCTGTTCCAATGTCCAAAAAACATGCAACGAATTAAAAAAGCGAAAGGCTTCGGCCTCTCGCTTTTTTTATGCTCTTTTTTCTTTCTCGACTATATGGCGCACTTGATAAAATCTATTTGCAAATTCAGTAACGTTTCTTGTTAAACGATAATTCACTGTAGATCCAATTGCCATTCCAATTACCGGTATACCTTGGAATAATTTACGACGAAGAGCATAAATCGAAAATGTCTTCAAAATTTGTTTTAACACAACCTCAGTAGAAGCTGTTTGTAGCACTGCTTCGTCTCCTTCGTAAAAGAACGAATCTTCTTGCTCCAGCTCTTGCAATAAATTGTACCATGCATATTGCTGAAGTCTTCCTGGTAGTAATGACGCATGAAACACCTTTAACGCAAGCATCATTTCATACGGCTTGTTCACATCATGTCCAAATGATGTTGCAATAAGTTGGACTGCCTTCACATTTAACGCGATCATAACCGGAAAATCCGCCGTTAATAATAATAAACCTCCAGCACCTGTTGCCCCGCCTTGTACAAATGAATATAGACGATGACGTGCTGTTTGCTGCTCTGCTATGTATGTTAATTGATCAATAGATAATGCTTTCAAATCTTCAAGCTGTTCAATCGATTCATCAAATAACCTTGATGTTCCTAAAATCCGATTACGTGCATCTAACTGTGCTTGTGAACTTTGAATAAATGCATGCAAATGAAAGAGCCATCCATCTGCTTTCGTGAAGAATTCTTTTCGCTTTTTCTCAGGTAATTTCGCAACTGTAGCATGTAACCATTTATCAAACACTTTTTGAAAATCGGTCGCTTCTTGCTCAACTAATTGCGCTTCCCATTCTTTTATATTGTCTAAAATGGCTTGTTCTCGCTTCGATCGCATCGTAACAACCACCTCGTTCGATTTTTTTCTATTGTAACATATTTCTGCTTATTCTTTGCAAATATGCTTGTCTATCTTTATTCACATACCATTTTTGAATGGCATAAAATATTAACAAAAAGGATGAGATAAATCACATGAATCTATCCGATATAAAAAAAGAATATAATGCGGTATTCAGCTTAGGACAAAACTGCTGGCCTGCTTGGGCATTATATCAATTAGAATTATCACCATTTTTTGGCGTTATTGATTTTATGCTAAGCCCCTCATTAGAAAAAGTGAATGTATTATTACAAAATCGATTTGACCGCTTTTTAAATTTCGAAAATTTATCCTTCATCTCATTTTGGGATGATGATGCAAAATTAAGATTAAGGGACAACCTTTATGAAATTGACTCCTGTCATGACTTTAAAACAGATGTAAACACACCAACTTCTTGGCCTTCTTATACAGAAATTAAGTTAAACTATGAACATCGTATTAATCGTTTTCTAGCTACAATTGAAACGGCAGAATCCATATTATTTATTCGAACTGGAGGAACATATGAAGAAGCATGTTCCCTAGAACAAATTTTATCTCAAATCGTTACACATACATTCTCTGTCCTGTTACTAATTCCTGCCGATATACCAACTATCACCCAAGAAGATTGGGGATTACAACGTATTTGCGTTATGAAATGTCCTATTATGGATGTATACCAATACAATGAAGCATTTTGGAAAGACTTATTTGATGGAATTACAGTTAGACCGCACACTTAAATACACGATACTTTTATCACACCATAGATTATAATCGTCCTTATACAAAACAAATAAGGAGTGATTCTATATGTATCCACGTGCAAAAGCTTTCGGTCTTGCTGTACATCAAGATCGCCTTCTCGTACAAGAATATTATACAGAAGGCGAAATATATTATCGTCCTCTTGGCGGTTCAATTGAACTTGGCGAAAAATCAGTACATACTGTTATTCGGGAGTTTAAAGAAGAGCTTCATACGGAGATAGAAATCACCAATTATTTAGGGTGTTTAGAAAATGTCTTTCATCTCGATGGAGACATTGGTCATGAAATCATTCAACTATATTCTTTGCGTTTATTAGACACGTCACTATATGAAATGAAAATATTAAATATACAAGATGAAGAAACAGTAGCGTATGCGAAATGGATTCCTATTACGGCATTCATTCAGAAAGAAAAAATATTATATCCAGATGGAGTTTTAAAATACATCCAAAAGAAAAAAGACGAAATCCTATAGGATCTCGTCTTTCTTTTCATATATTAACCAATATCTCCAAGACGTAGTACGTCACGAGCAATCATAACTTCTTCGTCAGTTGGAATTACGATAATTTTTACTGGAGAGTGTGGGAAGCTGATGAATGCTTCTTCACCGAATACGTTATTACGTTTTGCATCGAAGTATACGCCCATGTACTCAAGGCCTTCTAATACACGCTCACGAATAATCGCACTGTTTTCACCTACACCAGCTGTGAAGATGATTGCGTCTACACCTTTCATACGAGCAGTGTAAGAACCGATGTATTTGTGGATACGGCTTACGAATACATCAAGTGCTACTTTCGCACGGTGGTCGCCTTCTTCTTCTTTCGCAATGATGTCACGTAGGTCACTAGAGTAACCAGTAAGACCTAACATACCACTCTTCTTGTTTAATACGTTAACTACTTCTTCTACTGTTTGGCCTGTTTTTTCCATGATGTATGGAATTAATGCAGGGTCAAGGTTACCAGAACGTGTACCCATTGTTACACCAGCAAGTGGTGTGAAGCCCATAGAAGTATCGATAGATTTACCGCCTTCTACTGCTGCGATACTTGCACCGTTACCTAAGTGACAAGAAAGTAAGCTTAAGCTTTCAATTGGACGACCTAATAATTCAGCCGCACGCTCAGTTACATATTTATGAGAAGTTCCGTGGAAACCGTATTTACGGATGCCGAATTTTTCATAGTACTCATATGGTAAGCTGTATAGGAATGCAGATTCCGGCATTGTTTGGTGGAATGCTGTATCGAATACTGCTACTGCTGGTACGTTTGGTAATACTTCTTGGAATGCTTTAATACCAACAACGTTTGCTGGGTTATGAAGTGGTGCTAAATCGCTTAATTCTTCGATATCAGCTAATACTTCATCAGTAATTAAAACAGAGTCAGCAAATTTTTCGCCGCCGTGAACAACACGGTGACCGATACCGCCAATCTCATCTAGAGATTTAACGATTCCGTTTTCAGTTAACTTTTTAAGAAGCATATTAACTGCTACTGCGTGATCTGGAATGTTTGTAATTTCTTTTTGTTTTTCGCCATCTACAGTAATAGTGAAGATACTATCTTCTAAACCGATACGTTCTACTAAACCTTTTGTTAATACTGTTTCACTTGGCATTTCAAATAATTGGAATTTTAAGGAAGAGCTTCCTGCGTTAATCGCGATGATTTTTGACATCTAGTCTTTCGCCCCTTTTTCTCTTGGTAGTTGTGTGGATGTTTCCACAAACCGCTCGATTTTATCTGATCAAATTCACCAAATATGAAAACGTTTCATCATTAGCAAATTTTATACTCACGATTTTAATTTAAACATCGTCCGACATATATTTCAAGTGAAAAAATTGTAACACCAAGAAAAAATATATATTACAGATTTCAAAAAAATTCAGTTAAATCTTGTATATATTTAAAAATATGACATATTATATAAAACTGTACTACATGAATCACTAATGCTGTTACATATACCCAGCTTTATTTATGTGTTGCAAACCAAGTATTTAATTGATCCATAATGTCTTCCATCGCCTTCATGTTAGAGAATTTAGGCAACTCCACTAATAACGCCTGTTTTGGCATTGTTACATTAGCGCCTTTCTTTTGGAGAACAAATATACTTTTTGCATTTTTCTCGTTTTTAAACATGGAAACAGGAAGCTGTAATAACCCTTGAATAAAGCATGTTTCTTTAATAAATGCATGTAATTTTGGTGCTTGGTCACTTTCAAAAATGAAGTTTGGTACTAAGAAGAATAAGTAACCGCCCTCTTTCGTATGTTTCACACTTTGTTCAATAAATAAGTGATGGGCATACGACATTCCTTCATCTGCTTTTAATTTATATTCACTTGCACCGATTTCGTTTGGATAATAACCAACCGGTAAGTCTGAAACGACTGCATCAACTGGATCGATATAAAGTGGTGCTAGTCCATCTTGATGGAAGAATTCGATTGCATGCTTTTGTAAATTTGCATTTACTAAAGCAAGTTTAATTAGCACTTCATCCACTTCTACACCAAATCCACTCATTGTTAGTCCTTCTTTGGCGCTATTAAACACTGTAGTCATTAAGTTACCTGTTCCAATTGCAGGATCTAAAACTGTGATCTCGTTTTGACCTTGCATAAATTTATGGAATAAGTAACTCATGAACATTCCAACTGCATCAGGTGTCATTTCGTGATTCGCTTGTACGCCTTCTTTCATTCCTTTTAAGATGGCTAACTGAAATGCTTTACGAATTTCTTCACCTTTATATGTTTCTTCATTAAACGTACTATATTCACGATTCAGCCTTTCAATTGCTGATTCGGATAATTCCTCTTGTAAAATCGCTCCCTCAAACAAGTTATCACCTGTCTCTACAAGCGCCTCTAAATATGTTACATCTAATTCTTTACGTAAAACTACCGCAGAAGAATCAAAAATAGAAAATAATGTTTCTACTGTCTGACTCACGTACATTCCTCCTTCTCTTTTTTACACATAACTTATATCATACCACAAAGTGATTTTTTCCAAAAAGAAAAAGCGACCTCCTGTAAAGAGCTCCCCTTTAGTTATATATGATATAACGTTTTTTCTCATATATCGATGCTGTTACAGAGCAATATATGAGAAAAAACGACCTCTTTATAAGAGGTCATTCTCTTCACATTACTTCGCAGATTTAGCTGCTTCTAATGCTGCTTCATAGTTTGGATGGCTTGTACCTTCGCTTACGTATTCTACGTAAACTACTTTGTCATTGCTATCTACTACGAATACTGCACGAGCAAGTAAACGAAGCTCTTTCATTACTAAGCCGTAAGCTTCACCGAATGAAAGATCGCGGTGGTCAGAAAGTGTTACAACATTTTCTAAACCGTTTGCTGCACACCAGCGTTTTTGAGCGAATGGTAAATCAGCGCTGATTGTTAATACTTTCGCGTTTTCAATACCTGCTGCATCTTGGTTAAAACGACGAGTTTGTGCATCACACACACCTGTGTCGATTGAAGGTACAACACTAATTAATTTCACTTCACCTTTGTATGTTTCTAAACTTACTGGAGATAAGTCGTTTGCTAATACTTGGAAGTTTGGCGCTTGATCGCCAACTTTAACTTCTGTTCCAACTAAAGTCATTGGATTACCTTTAAAAGTTACGTTTGCCACTTGAAAATCCTCCTTTTAATAAAACAAAGTATGTATAGTGTTAATGATAGTCATAATTCTCCTAAAACACAAATAAAACCCACTCAATTTATATATTTTTTTAAAATTACTTTTTCCTAGTGCTCTTGCTGCTGTAAAAGTGCTTGTATATCTTCCACATCAATCATATATTTTTGTTTTTCTATACGATGCTCTACTGGTAAAGTCGCAATACGATAATCTAGATTTTTCATTGCTTGTTCAATAATTTTACGAGCTAAACCTGCATTTCCATATGTTTTATCACGATTTTCATATAGATAAGTAAAATAGTCAACAAGCATATTTCTCGCCTCATCTGACATATGATACTGCTTTTTCATCATGTAATAACCCGCGATCCGTATCATTTCTTCTGGTGTGTAGTCTTCAAATACAAGACGATAATCAAAACGACGGCGTAGCCCTTTATTGCTATCAAGGAATTCTTCCATCTCATCTTCATATCCTGCAACTAACACAATAAATTCACCGCGTCTATCTTCCATTTGTTTTAATAATAATTCCACCGCTATATGTCCTACATCATTGCTCCCTTTATTCGTCAACGTATATGCTTCATCAATAAACAGCGTACCACCCATTGCCTGTTGTAATACATTCGCTGTTTTCTCTTCTGTACCACCTTGAAATTTATCAACTAACCCTTTACGGTCCACTTCAATACAATCACCACGTTCTAAAATCCCAAGCGCTTCATATACCTTCGCAATAATTCGAGCAACCTCAGTCTTTCCTGTCCCGGGATTACCAATTAATGAAATGTGCATTGAAAGTTCACTTATATCCTTACCCTCTTCCTGATAATAAGAAACAAGCTGGATTAATCTTTGGATCTCTTCTTTTACCTTCGTTAAACCAATCAAATCATTTAGGCGATCCATTTGTTCTTGTAATAACTTCTCGTTAATTGGAACAGCTACTTTTTTCTCCCCTTTTTGCTGGAACACTTTTTCAACATCTTCTAAATGAATGGTCGTTAGTACTTCTCTCTTCCTCCACTCACTTCTCGGTAACGCTCTAATTCGATCAGAGTGTAACACTTTCCATTTATCCACCTGTTCTCGAACCATCCGTGCATTCCCAAAATGTTCATCGCGTTTTCTATACAACCCTACAAACTGTTCATACACATATTCTTGCGCTTCTGGTGTTAACTCGTACTGTTTATCTTCTAACAACCTATTTCCAATTTCCATCAACTCATCTGGTGTATAATCCTCGAATTTCATATAAGATACAAAGCGACTTTTCAACCCTGGATTTGAAGCAATAAAGCGCTCCATCTCTTTTTCGTAACCAGCAACTACACATAAAAATTCTCCACGATGATTCTCAAGGGCTGCTAATAAAACATCAATAACTTGGTTACCAAAGTCACGGCCACTATCTTCTACACTCAACGAATAAGCTTCATCAATAAATAAAACGCCACCCATTGCTTCCTCAATATATCCCTTTGTCTTCTCTTCAGAATGTCCAATATACGAACCAACTAAATCTTCACGCTTGACTTCTACAATATGCCCTTTTTCAAGCAATCCGAGCGCTTTATACACTTTGCCAAGTAAACGAGCAATCGTAGTTTTTCCTGTCCCAGGATTCCCATAAAAAACAGTATGTTTCGGCTTTATTTCATCTCCTGAATCAAGTCCGGCAGCTTTACGATAACGACTAATTTCCACATAGTTTATTAACTGTTCGATTTGCTCCTTAACACTGGCCATTCCAACAAAACGATTTAACTCCATCATAATAGCGTCTATGTCAATATCTTCTTCCTGCACTTTCACTTTCTCTACATCTTCTACCTCTTGCTTGTCCTCTTGTTTATTCTCTCCATTGGATTTTATTTTTTGCTGGCTAACCTCTATATATGCTTTACAATTTTCTAATACAGTTGAACTGTTATCCTCAATTTGATAAGCCACTTTGTCTATATCAAAACACTTTATATCTGTGAGATTAACCTTACTTTCAGAAGCAACTCTAATACCTATAAGAGCTTCAGAAATATTACAATTTTGAATCGTCCCTTTTACATTAGAATAGATGTCAATCGCCGGTGATTCTTTCGCTTGAGATATTTCACATTGATTTATCCAAAATTCACTTTCTTTTTCAATTAAAAAAATCTGACTTTCACCAAAATTAAAGTTACTTCTCTTAACATCCAATTGACTCTCTTCACTATAAACCATCGGATATTCAAATTGAGAAATACTACTGTTATAAAACATGATACTACTGTTATTTTTCAAATTCAGTGCATTTCCTTTACAATTTCGAATATAAATTTTCTCGATTGTAGCCTGCCCATTATTGAGCCATAAAGCGGTGCCACCGCAATCATATATCCCACAATCTATAACTCTCAATTTACTTTCGCTTACAATTCCAATCCCTCCTAAAGCGTTGTATATTTGATTTCGTTGTAGCAACGCTTCACTTCTTTCAGAAACCCTTACACAATCTTGTTTAAATTCTGTTAACTTACAATCCTCAATTACAGCAAAGCTATTTTGATTGACCACTACAGCTCCACTTTTTCCATTATGTAAATCACATTGTGTCAGTGTTATCCTACTTTCATTCGCCCAAATCATTGGACGCCCATCATTATGGAAATGACCTATTTCGCAATTATCGAGTATACACTCGCTATCGCTTCTTGCATAAACAGCATTATTGTTACCTTCATGTATTTTACAATTTGTTGATTTCAAATAACTTTGCATACAATAAATCACTGGAGAGCTTTCATTTTGAAATTGAAATATTTCACAATCGTCCAATATCATTTTACTATCATTCTTTAAATAAATAGCATTACTAGTGCCATTATGCATTTTACATTTTCTTACTGTTGGCTGACCTTGATTTACAAATATAACAGGATATTTCTCAGCAGAAAACTGATACAATTCGCAGTCTTCAAACAAACCGCCACCATTTTTCTCAAATAATACTGCATTCATTTGTCCATCATATAATTTACACTTTCTAAATGTAGGATTACCAGCATATACTGCTACAAGTTGATGTTTAAAGTCAAAAATTTCACATTCCTCAACTACTGGACTACTATCTTCTTGTATAGAAAAAGCAGATTTTTGCCCCTCATATATTTTACAGCGCTGAATATGAGCTGTTGCTCCTATAATTTTAAAAGCATTGTTTCCCGCTTTATATATTTCACAATTTTCAATGGTTGGATTGCTATTATTATTTATATTATAAGCATTATCCGCAGTATAACTAACTTTACATTTTTTCCATACAGGTTGACTATCCTCAATCCAAATAGCTGGATATGTTTCACCTAATAAATTAAATATTTCACACTCCTCAACTAACCCTGCACTCTGCTCTTTGAATGTTATCGCATTCGTCTTGCCATCAAACACTCTACACTGCCTTATCGTTGGCTTACTTCTGTGTATATACACCATGCCAATTTTAAAGTTAAATACCTCACAACTTTCGATTATAGGCTGGCTTTCCTCCATATAAATCCCATTGCTTTCTCCATCATGTATATTGCATTTTTTTATCATAGGATCGCTATTCGAAATATATATAACGGAACCTTGCATATGAGATAAGTCACAATTCTCTATACTCGGCTTTCCTCCATTTTTAATACAGATTGCATTACTCGGACTACTATGAATACGACAATTTTTTATATTCGGACTACTTTTCTCTATAAATATAGAAGGGTACGTTTCTCCCTTCATCCGATAAATCTCACAATTTTCTATCGTTCCTTGACTTCCTTCACCAAAATAGATTGCATTTGTATATCCACCCGTTATTTGGCAAGAGTGCATAGATAATATCCCTTGTTTTTTTACCGCTACCCCAGAACCATTCCCAGGATAAATATCACACTCCTGTATCTGGAGAGCCCCAAATTTACAATCGATTAATGCATTATCTTCTGATCCAAGTCTCTTAACTTGAATGCCCTTTATAAACACTTTACCACCATTATCAATGCAAATTGCTTTTTCAAACGCTTCAATGACAGTACTTTGCTTATCTCCTTCACTAATAATATTAATGTCTTTATCAATATATATATTCTCTCGATACCCACCGGGTTTTACTACGATTGTAGTCCCTGATGAAGCACCTTTCACAGCATCCGAAATCGTTTTATATTTAGAAAACAATGCTTTCGACACAACAATTTCTTTCATACTTCAGCCCCACCCCTCTGCAATGTTTCATATGTTTCATTATACATAAACCCACTGCGTAAAAGGGAATATTTTTCCATATAAAATAACAAAAAGAAGGGCATCTATTTCTCCCTTCTTTTTTATAAAGTCACCTTCTAAATTTGAAATTCAGGATCATCTTCTTTTCGTTTATCCATCATTTCTTTCACTTTATCAACAGCTTGTGGCGCTAATTCAATTATTTTATCGATGACGTGTGTTTGTTTATCTAAGTGCAATACTTTCACACCATCTCCATTTATAACAAGAAAGGCAACAGGATTAATAGAAACTCCTCCACCACTTCCCCCGCCAAATGGATGACGGCCTGAATGTTCTACTTTACCAAATTCACTTCCACCAGCAGCAAATCCGAAACTTACTTTCGAAACTGTAAGAATTACGCTTCCATCTGCCGCTTTAATTGGGTCACCAACAATTGTATTTACATCAGTCATTTGTTTTAAATGCTGCATTGCTGTTGTCATTAAACCTTGAATTGGATGGTCCATTCTATATCCCCCCTATGCTTGAACAGATTTTTCTGTCATACCAGATCTTTGTCTTCTCATAAATACGAGTAATTTGACGCCAGTTTTTATAGCGCGGAATATACGAAAAGATGCTGTTAACTCGCATCTTGATGCAAATCCTTTCCCTTGAAAAACTGGGGTAATTTCAAATTCTGGTACGTCGACAATATGCATATATTGTCCGACAACTCCAGCAGCCATACCTTTTGTCCCCCATGCATATCCAGTGACAATTCCAGTACTAGCTGCATCGCCTGCTCCAATTTGTGTATGCCATTTCCAACCATTGATTTTCACTCGTTTGAGAAAATCTTTAACAATAGTATGAACTTCTTGAAGCTTTTTTATCAGTTCACCAATGCTGTCAAGTTGCGCCATAATTTTATTATCGAGTCCGCCGTCCTCTTCAGCTTTTTCGATTTTCTGTCCTGTCTTTTTCTGCTGTTTTTCAATTCTTTCCAACACATCAAATGTATATCGAATCATCCATATTTTCACTTGAAGCAAACATTGCTTTTCCATTTCTGAATATAAAAATGTCACCTTAAGCTTTATTTTCGACAATAGTATAAACAAAATAAAAAGAAGAATTATTATTCCAATTACGAGCCACTTCATACGTATCATCCTTTCACTCCGTACCCATTATCGACAAGTTTATTCATCGTTAAACAGAGTTTTATAAGATTGAATATAAAAATTTTTCTAAAAATAAAAAGGTATTTTGACAATTTATATCGAAATATATTATTTGAACATATCATCAGGGAACGGACTCTAATGATATGTAGCACGAAAAACAGAAAATTTAACTGCAGTGGAGGGATACATAATGGCAGATCGTCGCAATTTATTTTTCTTTTATGGTGATGACAAAGCAACGCTCGTTGAAAAAATGAAACCAATCTATCGTATTTTAGAAGAGAATGGATTTACCATATTAGATCATCCAAAAAATGCAAACGCTATCGTCAGTGTTGGAGATGATGCAACCTTCTTACAAGCCGTTCGTAAAACTGGTTTTAGAGAAGATTGCTTATACGCAGGGATTTCTACGAAAGATGAAATTTCTTTCTACTGCGATTTCCATATTGATCACGTTGATACAGCCCTTCAAGAAATTACAAAAAATGAAATTGAAGTGCGAAAATATCCAACAATTCAAGTAGATGTAGATGGCAGTACATCTTTCCATTGTTTAAATGAGTTCTCATTACGTTCTAGCATTATTAAAACATTCGTTGTAGATGTTCATGTTGATGATTTATATTTCGAAACATTTAGAGGGGACGGTTTAGTGGTTTCTACCCCAACAGGAAGTACTGCTTACAATAAATCATTGCATGGTGCAGTTGTTGACCCGCTTATCCCATGTTTCCAAGTAAGCGAACTAGCATCTTTAAACAACAACACTTACCGTACGCTCGGTTCACCTTTCATTTTAAATCACGAACGTACATTAACTTTAAAACTAAGACCAGACGGTAACGATTATCCTGTTATCGGCATGGATAACGAAGCGCTTAGCATTAAACAAGTGGAAAAAGCTGTTGTACGCTTAAGCGATAAACAAATTAAAACAGTTAAATTAAAAAACAATTCTTTCTGGGAAAAAGTACAGAGAACGTTTTTATAAGATTAAAATAACCGCAGAATTATGAAATTCCATAATTCTGCGGTTATTTATTTCCCCCGATTGACGCGAACAATACTCTCTTACTATCCGGCCGTTATTCTTGTCAGTTTTTGTCGGTAATTCGATATATTCCGAAAACCGCTCATATATTTTTACGCATCTTTTCTATAGACAACTTGGCCATCTATTACGGTCATTTCTGCTTGTACTTCTTTTATTTCTTCTGCCTCAATTTCAAAAATATTGCGGTCTAATATTGTAAAATCTGCTTCATATCCTTTTGCAATTTGCCCTCGCTTCGCTTCTTTTCCGATTGCATAGGCACTTCCTGTTGTAAATAAAGAAACAGCCTCATAAATCGTTAATCTTTCCTCAGGCATATAGCATATACCGTCAATAAAACTTCTACGTGTAACAGCGCTATATATGCCTAGAAACGGATTCACTTGTTCAATAGGAGCATCTGAGCCACCGTTGCAGTGTAATCCTGCCTCCAGTAACGTCTTCCAAGCGTACGCATAACGAAGACGGTGCTCGCCTAGTTTTTCAATGACTGACGGAAAATCTGATGAAAGAAAGACTGGCTGTATATCGATAATGGCTTGCAAGTTTTTCATTCTTTCTATCAACTCTTCACGAGCAAGCTGACAATGAATAATGCGGTCACGCACCCCTTCTGCTGGTGGATATAATTCGAGTGCATCAATGACATATTCAAGCGATAAGTCACCGATAGTATGAATCGCAACTGGCATATGTAGATCTCGTGCTTTCTTTACTAATTCCGCAAGTTCTTCACGTGAGAAAATCGTAACTCCATTTGTTTCCTTCGCATCTTCATACGGTTCACTTAATAATGCTGTTCTTCCGCCAAAAGAACCGTCAGAGAAAATTTTCATTGCTCCAAATTCAATACAATGTTCATTTTCATATTCTTTTCGTTCATGTGCTACTTCATGGTGAACGAGCAAATGGGCTTTAAATGGCATTTCTTTTATAACGTGAGAAAACGCATTATATGTTTTTCTAAAACCACCATAATAATTTAAATCTTCCGTATGCCCGCCAACAAGTCCGTATTTCCAGCAATCTTTAATCGCTGTTTGCAGAGCTCTTTGTAAATAAGCTTCATCAATTTCTGGCTGAACATGTTTAATTAATTCTTGCCCTTGTTCATATAAAAGCCCTGTTAACTTATTTGATGAATCCCTACCAATTTTCCCGCCTTTTGGATCTTCTGCCTTTTCTGTTATATTCGCTTCTTGCAGTATGTATGCATTCACCCATGTAACGTGACGACAAACTCTCTTTAGTAAAATGGGATGTTCTTTCGAAATTTCATCTAAATCACGCGCGTGAACATCTTTCGTATCTGTAAAGTTATTTTCATTCCATCCTTCTCCAATAATCCAAGAGCCCTTTGGAGCTTCTTCCACTCGCTTCTGAACAAGAGTAAGCACTTCGCCATAAGATGTGCAATTTGATAAATCTAAACGAAGCAATCTCTCCCCATGCCCAATAAGGTGCATGTGGCTATCAACGAGACCTGGAATCATCGTTTTGCCTTTTAAATCGTGCAATGTAACCGCGGCATATTGGTTTTCTAACTCTTCTTTACTTCCAATATCAACGATCGTACCGTTTTCAATGTAAACAGCTTCTACTTTTTCATTTTCTTCTCTCATTGTGTAAATGGTGCCGCCATACCAAATTTCTCCCATATATCCCATCTCCTTTATTTTTTATTGTATAAAAAAAAGCACCATTTCAAAACATGGTGCTTTTCTAAAAATTACTTTTGTTCAGTAGTAGATGTTGTAACTTGCCATTCAATATTAAATTTATCTTTTACTTGTCCGTATGCTGGGCTCCAGAATGTTTCTTGAAGTGGCATGATAACTTCTCCACCTTCTTGTAACTTATCGAATACTTCTTTTGCTTTTTCTGCATTACTAATTTGAATTGCGATTGTTACTTGAGATCCGATTGCATGCCCTTGACCTGGGAATGTATCAGAAATCATAAGATCCGTATTACCAATTTTTAAAGTAGCGTGTAAAACGCGCTCTTTCGCTTCAGCTGGAATCGGGTATTCTGGATTTTCAGGCATGTCACCAAAAGTTTGCATAACTTCTACTTTTGCATCTAAAGCCTCTTTATAAAACTGTACAGCTTCTTGCCCACTACCATCTAAAACTAAGTACGGATTAATACCTAAAATCATACGGACACCTCTTTTTTAAATTTATAAAATCGAACTTGTGTTCGTTTTTATTTTATCATTGTTTTACATTTCATTCAACTATTTACTTCACTGTTTTCAAAATTATTTTGACGGAATCTCCATCTCTTGTTTTCTAAGTTCAATACGGCGAATTTTTCCAGAAATCGTTTTTGGTAGTTCATCTACAAATTCAATTTTGCGAGGGTATTTATATGGTGCAGTGAGTTCTTTGACGTGTTGTTGGAGTGTTGGAATTAATGTTTCTTCGTTCTTTTCTATATTCTCTCTTAATACGATAAATGCCTTCACGACACTTCCACGAATTTCATCAGGACTTGCGACAACTGCACATTCTCTTACATAAGGATGTTTTACAAGTGCATCCTCTACTTCAAACGGCCCGATTGTATAACCAGAGCTAATAATGATATCATCGCCGCGCCCTTCAAACCAGAAGTAGCCGTCTTCATCTTTCTTCGCTTTATCACCTGTAATATAATAATCACCGCGGAATTGCATCGCTGTACGTTCATCGTCTTTGTAATATTGTTTAAAGAGGGCCGGCGTTTCAATGTGAACTGCAATATCACCAACTTCGCCTACTTTAACTGGAGTACCTTCCTCATTTACGATATCGACGTGGTTACCTGGCGTTGGTTTCCCCATTGATCCTGGTCTAATATCCATCCCTTTCATTACACCAACAAGTAATGTATTTTCCGTTTGCCCATAGCCGTCTCTCACTGTAATATGAAAGTGCTTTTTGAACGTTTCAATGACTTCTCTATTTAACGGTTCTCCTGCGGATACAGCGCTATGTAATGCCTCTAAATTGTACTGGCTTAAATCTTCTACCTTTGCCATTAATCTATACTCAGTCGGTGTACAACAAAGTACATTCACCTTATTATCGTCTAATAAGTTTAGGTACGTTTTCGGTTCAAACTTACCGTGATATACAAACCCTGTTGCCCCTGATCCTAAAGTTGCTAAAAACGGGCTCCAAATCCACTTTTGCCAGCCTGGACTAGCTGTTGCCCATACAATATCATTCTCTTCAATTCCGAGCCAATTTGGAGCGCTCGTACGTAAATGAGCGTATGCCCACGCATGTGTATGAACGACACCTTTTGGATTTCCTGTCGTTCCTGACGTGTAAGATAAAAAGACCATATCTTCTTTATCTGTCTTCGCCATTTCTAACATGTCACTCTCTGTTTCTAACGCTGTTTTTAAATTAACCCATCCATCTACTGACTGCTCGCTCAGGACAAATTTTCGAAGAGATTCCATCGCTTCTATATCATCAAACTGCCTAATATACGGCTCATAGCTTACTATCGCTTTTACTTCTCCATGTCCAATTCGATATTCTATATCTTTTTTACGTAACATTTCCGAGCTTGGAATTACGACAAATCCTGCTTTAATAGCAGCAATATACGTCATGTACGCTTCAATTAAACGCGGCATCATAATGAGAAGCTTGTCCCCTTTTTGCAAACCACTTTTTATAAAAGCGTTTCCAATTTTATTCGCACCTTGCATTAATTCAGCGTATGTAACTTCCCTTCGATTCCCTTTATCATCTTGCCAAATTAAAGCTAACTTCCCTTTATCACCTGTATATTTCTCTATTTCAGAAACTAAATTATAAGACGGTGGCGCCAACAATTCTTCTCGCTTCATAAAATATCCTCCCTTTTCTTTATGCCTCCTTTATATAATAAAGAATTTTCTGTTAATTTTGAACCCTCTTCTTTTGACAAATTTTTCAGTTCTGTCGAATTAGTAAACGAAATTACATCGACTTACCGACAAATAGCGACACAACACAAAAAAAGAAAGAGCGGGAGAACCCGCTCTTTCTAAGCCATCATATGGGATTATTTTTGGTAACCGCCTAATTGTTGCTCAGCTAGTGAAACTAGACGTTTAGTGATTTCACCACCAACAGAACCGTTAGCGCGAGCTGTTGCATCAGCTCCAAGTTGAACACCAAACTCTTGAGCGATTTCGTATTTCATTTGGTCTAATGCTGATTCAGCACCAGGAACCGCTAATTTATTTGTGCTACGTGACATGTTATATCACCTCCTTGTGAGTATAGAGTGTGATAAATAACATGACTTCATACACGTTTTAGATATGGTAATTTATGGTTTTAGAAAAGTTCTTCAAATTTTTCTTCTTCCGCCACTACTTCTACCGTTTGTAACACCATTGTTTCTTTGTTCGCTACAGCTTCATCGATCAATGGTGTGAAATCGTATTTCGCTTCAAAACGATTTGCTTTTTCACGTTTCGGCTTCGTCGCTGGGCTTGCTGGTGTGAATACAGTACAGCAATCTTCATATGGACGAATTGAAATATCATACGTGCCGATTTCTTCAGCGATTTTAATAATCTCTAATTTATCCATCGTAATAAGCGGACGAATAACTGGGTAGTTTGTTACTTCGTTAATCGTATGCATACTATCTAACGTTTGGCTTGCTACTTGTCCAAGACTTTCACCAGTCGTAATTGCAAGTGCGTTACGCTCCTCAGCAATACGTTCTGTAATACGCATCATCATACGGCGCATAACCGTCATTGAATAGCTAGATGGGATTTCTTTATTAATCGTTTTTTGCACTTCTGTAAACGGAACAAGGTGAAGCGTTACTCGTTTACAATACTTCGTTAACTCTTGCGCTAAATCGATTACTTTTTGTTTTGCACGCTCACTTGTGAAAGGTGGACTATGGAAGTGAACTGCTTCCACAGATACGCCGCGTTTCATCGTTAAGTAAGCTGCTACTGGGCTATCAATACCACCAGAAAGAAGTACCATTACTTTTCCGCCAACGCCAACTGGTAAACCGCCAGCTCCCATACGCTCATCGCACATGATATAGCTATAGCCACTGCGGATCTCTACACGTACATTTACATCTGGATTATGAACATCTACTGTAATATCTTCTGTATTTTCTAGAATGTGTCCGCCAATCTCAGGTAATAATTCCATCGTTCTCATTGGGAAATGCTTATAAGAACGGTGTACAGTAATTTTAAATGTTTTCACATCACCTTTTACTTGTAAGAAAGCTGCTAATGCACCTTCTTTAATGTCTTCTAATTCTGATGGTACTTTCATCGCTAAGTTAAATTTATGAATACCGAATACATCCTTCAATCTTTCAGAGACTGCTTCATGATCTTCACCATTTAACTGGATGTACATACGATCATGTGTTGCATCGATTTTAATATTTGGGAATTTTTTCAGTTTGAACTTCACGTTATCTTTTAATGTGCTTACAAACTTAGAACGGTTCTTACCTTTTGTCGTCATTTCTCCGTAACGCACTAAAATATATTCATATTTCAACATAATTTCTTTACCTCATCACTTCATATAATTTTGGCATCGTCTCTTTTACAATACCTTCAAATTGTTTTACTTCTTCCATTGTGTTTTCTGGTGCCAAACTAATACGAATAGCGCTTGCAGCTGCTGCATGCGGTACTCCCATTGACACTAACACTCTGCTCACTTCATTTGCTTTTGAAGAACAAGCAGATTTCGTTGACACATATACACCGTGTTCTTCTAAAGCATGAACGACTACTTCTGGTTTTAAACCAACAAATGATACATTTAAAATGTGCGGTGCTGCATATGCAAGCGACGTGTTAATCGTTACATCTTCCATCTCTTTAAAGAAACGAACAAGCTCTGCTTGTAAACTTTGCAAATGAGCTACCTTTTCTTTCACTTGTTCCATTGTCATGCGAAGTGCTTTCACCATCGCTACAATGCCAGGTAAATTCTCTGTACCAGAGCGATACTTAAGCTCTTGTTGACCACCTGATAAAATCGGATCTAATCTTACGCCATCGCGTACATATAGAAGACCCGTTCCTTTTACACTGTGGAATTTATGTCCAGATATTGAGCAAAGATCAATATGAGACGCATATAAATCAAGCGGTACTTTCCCTATCCCTTGTACATGATCTACATGGAATCTTATTTTCGGATGATTCGATAATAACGTTCCAATTTCAGCAACGGGCTGAATTGCTCCAGTTTCGTTGTTCACATGAATAATTGACACAAGAATCGTATCTTCACGAAGTGCTCGTTTCACATCTTCTACCGACACAACACCATGCTCGTTAACCGGTAAATATGTTACATCAAACCCGAGTTCTTCTAATTGCTTATATGCCTCAAACACAGACGCGTGTTCAATATTTGTTGTAATGATATGTTTGCCGCGCGAACGATTCCTCATCGCTATCCCTTTAATCGCAAGGTTATTCCCTTCTGTTCCACCTGATGTGAAAATAATTTCAGAAGGTTTAACACGAAGAAGCTGCGCTGCAATCGTTCTTGATTGTGTTAATAGACGCTCTGCCTCTCCTCCAAGCGAATGAATAGAAGAAGGATTACCAAAATATTTCCCAGCAACCGTCACGTACGATTGAAGAGCTTCTGGATATGGCTTCGTCGTCGCACTATTATCAAAATAGATCATCGTTCTTCCCCTTTCAGCGCTATCACATCGTATAATCATATCATAAATACGTGTCATTACGCTAAGACTACGCAAAGGTTCCGTTTTATCTCGATTGGTGAAGGCTAATAATTGTCGAGGATGCCCTCCTATTACAGTTTCACTTTATCCCGCATGAACAGGCAATAAGACTCTCACCTCAAAATCCAGTTAGAGCAAAGAAGTTAGGTAGGAGTCGGGCTGTCCGTAAATGCCCGATTGGTGAAGGCTAGTAATCAATGGGGATGAATCCTCCTACTGATTACAGTTTCACTTTATTTTGAAACGAATAACCTTGCTGTATTCCGCTATTCATTATAGCAACATCGTCTGCAAAATTACACAAAAAAACAAACCCTTTTATGAAAGGGTTTGTTCATTGTCTACATATTCAGCTATTTTTTGAACAACGCCAGGTTCAAGTTGCTCTAATACTGAAGCCGCTTGTTCTAAAGCTGCATCATATTGATATTCACGGAATAATTTCTCAGCATAATTTAAACTTTCTGCTAGGTTTTCATCATGACTACGGTAACGGTTACCGTACTGAATTAATTTTTCCACTAAATATGCTTGTCCAATTAACTCTTCTGTCATTTCAGCCACACCGTTCACAGTTGTGTATGCTTCTTCTAAACTGCTATTTACAGCGTTCATATTTAACGGCTTCACTTCTAATTGTTCATATACAGCTTGCATTGCCATTTGCCCTCTTTTTAAATCTTCCATAATACTCTCTGGAAGACCTGGCAAATTCGACTTTTGCATAAAGCGTTTCGTTTCGAAAATAGTATTTCGCATTTCTTGTAACTTCTCACGTGCTTCAAATTCTTCTTTGCGCATCGCTTGCAGCATTTCTTTATATTCTGCATGAAGTACTTTTAACGTTTCACATTGCTCATAAACCTCTTCTAGTTCCTCACGAATAATAGAGAAGGCAATATCTTGTTCTGCAACGCGTAATTGTAGCATTTCAAAACGTTTCGTTAAAATGTGCATTTGCTTTTCAATTACTTTTTGAGACTCAATGTCTTTATCTTGTAACTGATAGCTTTGTTTCACAAGTTGTGTTTCTGTTTTCGTTTCAATCGTTTCGATACGCATTTCTTCTAAGTCATCGTAAACAGAAAGTGTTTTTTGCTCCACATAATGTCTCGCATGTACTTCTTGTTCCAATTGATCGTAGAAGCCATCTAAACGTGTTTTTAAATTTTCTACTTTTTCAGCCGCTTCTGTTATATGAAGCTCCTGTATATCCATTAAACATGTTTGTAGTTGTTTCGTCATATCGCGAACTTCTTTAGGGACTTCCAAATAATCTAATACATAACCTTGTCTTACCATATCATTATGTCCGTGTAATAAATCTTCCAGCTGAACTGGTAACGTCGCTTGACACTCTACCAATAAATCTGGAATTTGGTGAATAATGATTTCTAAATCTGCTAAACCTTCTTCCAAACTAATAACAATTTCTCTCGCTTTTAAATAGTCGCCATTGTTTGTTGCTTCTTCAAAGGTTTTAAATTTCTCAGATTCAGCGTCTAGCATCTCTTCGATTTTCTGCTCTGCTGCTCCATACATATGTCTATGAGCAAGAACACTCTTTTTCATACTACGATATGTATCACGTAACCCTTCAATTTCCGAGCTATTTTTCTCATGGCTTTCTAACAATTGCTGTAATTCATTTAAAATGTCAGTAATACGATTATCAGCGTCATCTAAACCACTTATGGATTCGTTCATCGCATGCTTTGCTTTTCGGAAGGAGAATTGCGAGGCGAATTTTCGCGCTTGCGCTAAATCTTTGTCAGCTTTCGGAAGGGTTGTTGATACAATTTCATCCCATTCTTCACGCCATTTACCAAACAGTTCTTCTGTTTGACCCGTCATGTTTAAATCTTTTACCCGTTTTAGTTCATCTGCCACAGGTTTATCTTTTATCTCTTGTTTCCACTGCTCCAGTGCTTCAATATCTTTATATGAACGATTTCTTATCACAAGCTCTATCATGAGCAGCACTAGAATAGAGCTTACTACAATGATAACGATCGTCAGGATAGAATCCATGCAAAAAAGCCTCCTAGTTATATCTCTTTTTTTGTCCGTTCCGTTTATGAAATGGAAGGCATTATGTATAAAAAGGGAATTCCCCTATATTTAACAACTAACAATGTACTAATCATACCATGTAATGGTTTGTTTTTGACCTAGTTTTTTTTAAAATTTCATGTTTCTTTCAATGTGATTGTAATCTTTCTCAATATTCCGCCTACCTCACTACCTATCCTCAAATGATTGTAATAACAAACAATCTTTCGTATGGGATACGAAATAAATTTTCCGCATGAGTGGTGGTTCAACAGAAATTACATGTACATTTCCTTGCCTTACAGACTGCTCCACTGCCCTTTCTGGAAGTAACGTGATACCAAGGCCAGCTTTTACCATTGCAAGCATCGGTTCTGCGTAAGATGTTTCCACAGCTATAGTTGGTTTTACACCTATTTCATGAAACATGTTCATAATCATTTTCCTTACATCACATATTTCTGGATATACAATTAATTTTTCATTGTGTAGCTCTTCTATTTGAATGACTATCTTCTCTTTGTACGGATGATTATTTGAAACGGCACAAACAATTTTCTCTTGTTGCACTTCTTTTATATACGTAGCACCTTCTACTACTGAATCGATGAACATCGCGTCAATCTCCCGCGCTTTAAATAAATCTCTTAATACTTCCGTATGCCCGATTTGCCATTCCACTTCGAACTCATCACCTAATATATCTTTACATTCTGATATGTAATGCTCCGCTAAACTCGGTAGTATACCAATTGAAAACTTCCGGTTCTCTTGATACCCCCTCATTTCTGTTTTCACTTCATTTATTTGCTCCAAAATCGGTAACATTCTTTTTATAAATAACTCTCCTGCCTCCGTTAACTCTACTCCTTGCGCAGAACGCTTAAGTAACGTAACCTCTAAATCCGCTTCTAACTTTTGAATTTGTTTACTAAGCGCTGGTTGCGATATATGTAAAATCTTACTTGCCTTTGATAAACTTCGCGTATGCTTCACTTCAATAAACGATCGTACTGCCTCCAAATCCATCGTACACACCTCTAACAAAAAGTTATAACCGTTATAAGAAATCGATATTTCCTCCTATAAACAATTACTCTTTATACTTATTTCATCAACTTACTATAACGAAATGTAAAGGGGAAAGATACTCTTGAACAAAAAACAAATGCTACTCGGATCCTTTCTATGCTTACTCGCTGTCACTGCCTGGGGATTTATGTTTCCTGTAATGGCAAATGCTCTGCAATTTATCGATCCATTCTTCTTCACAACGATTCGCTATGGATCAGCAGCTATTATTTTTCTTATTTTGCTATTAATTACTGAAGGAAAGACTTCACTCCGCTTAGAAAAAAGAACACTTTCTCTATTCTTTTACGGGACAGTCGGTTTCGCGGGGTATGGTTTTCTCGTTTTCTACGGACAGCAACTTGCCGGACCTTCCGGAGCAATCCATGCAGCTATGATTCAATCCCTTATGCCACTGATTGCCTTATCACTGCAATGGATAACCCAAAATCGCCGCCCACAAAACTATACATTCCTTTGTATGTTCGTTGCATTACTTGGCGTTATGCTTGTCATTTCAAAAGGAAATATTGAATTACTATTTGGAGCTGCAAGCCACTTATCAACAAATATATTGATGCTATGCGGCGTTACTTGCTGGGTCATTTATACAAACGGGGGTGCTCGTTTTCAATCTTGGTCACCACTTAGGTACACGACATTAACTTGTTTATTTGGCTCCATTTCACTCATCGTTATTGTTACTTTCTTAACGTACACAAATATAGTTACTATGCCGTCACTGCGTACAGTTGTGAGCGTTCGTTTTGAGCTCTTTTATATGTCGATTATCGCAGGCGTTATCGCTGTATTTTGCTGGAATATGGGAAATCGCTATATTTCATCTATTAACGGCATATTATTTATGAATTTAGTTCCTATCCTTGCACTCATTGGTTCTATCTTTCGAGGTTATACAGTCGATAAAATTGAAATCGCTGGGGCTGCATTAACAATTATCGCGCTATTATGTAACAATTTATGGCAAAGAAAAGTAAACATAAAAATCCCCACCTCAGTTCGTTAGGTGGGGATTCTTCACATATGAACAGCTCTTGGCCATTCATGGTACATATTCGCTTTACATAATGCTTGTTCCATCCATTGCTCAATCTCTTTCGTATACATTTCTATGAAAAATGTCTCAGACGGGAAAGAATGGAGTACTTCTGATATATATTGTGGATATAAAAACGGCATACTTATCATACCTTTTAATTGCGTCATAAACATTGTAAATGATACTTTCTGAAATTCTTGTTTCATTTGTCCTTGTCTAATCATTTGTTCTATATAATATCTTTCTTTAGAAAAATAAACGGTCATCACTTCACGAATTAATGTCGTATCAAGCGAAAGCTCTCGGTAGAAGAAACGTGTTAGTTCTCTATTTTCAAATTGATATCGTAAAATCCCGCGCACCATTTGCACCATTACATCTTTAGCCGACAAATACTCTCTCTGTTCAAACGACATTTCAATCACATGAATATATCCTTCTAAAAAATCAGTAATAAGCTGTTCTAATAAACCTTGCTTCCCAGCAAAATAATATGAAATATTCGCTACATTCACATCCGCTCGCTTTGCAATGTCTCGCACCGACGTTCCATCATAACCTTTCGTATTAAACAACGATATTGCCGCATCAATTACTTTTTGTTTCGTCTGCTTCATGCGCTCACTTCCCCTCACTGAACAGCTATAGTTTAAATTTCTTGACTTTTAAGACAAATTCCTTTAATTTTCTATCGACAAAGTCATGTGAAATACATCGTATTTTGCTAATATTTTACACATCTCGATAAAAAAGGAGCTGTTTCCATGTTTACTAAAGAAAGTTATGCAGGATCTCGCGTGCAGCAATATGAGACAGTAATTAAACAACTGGATGCGTTATTAACTGGCGAATCAAACGTAGTCGCAAACTTATCAAATGCGTCCGCATTATTAAACCAATTTTTAGATCGCGTTAATTGGGTTGGCTTTTACGTAACAGAAGGAAATCAGCTTGTCCTTGGACCGTTCCAAGGAATGCCTGCTTGCGTACGCATTCCATTTGGACGAGGCGTTTGCGGCGTAGCAGCTGAAACGAAAACAACACAGCTTGTAGCAGACGTTCACCAATTCCCAGGTCACATCGCTTGCGATAGTGCTTCTAATTCAGAAATCGTTGTACCGATTGTGAAAGAAGGAGCTGTCATTGGTGTACTTGACATTGATAGTCCTGAAAAGAATCGTTTTGATGAAGTAGATCAGCGCTATTTAGAAAAGTTTGTGGAAACACTCCTAAAACATATGTAAAAAGAAAAGAGCGAGTTATCGATTTAGTACGCCCTGTACAAAACCGATAGCTCACTCTTTTTTCATTGATTTACAGTAGATATTTTCTTTAATGCCTGCTCTAAATCAGAAACGATATCCTCCCACGATTCTAAACCGACTGATAAGCGTATTAAATTATCGAAAATGCCCATTTCTTTTCTTAGTTCAGCTGGAATCGCAGCGTGCGTCATCGTTGCTGGATGCTGAATTAACGTTTCTGTATCTCCTAAACTCACCGCAATTGTAATAAAGTGAAGATCATTAATAAACGCTTGCGTCTCTTCTTTTCCGCCTTTTACTGAAAAAGAAATAACACCGCCCCCGCGTTTCATTTGACGAGATGCTAACTCCCCTTCTGGATACCAAACACCTTCTACCGCATCATGTTTTCTTAGGAACGATACAATTTTTTCTGCATTATCACAATGACGATCCATTCTTACTGCTAACGTCTTTAACCCGCGTAATAATAACCACGCATCAAACGGTGCCATAATACCACCGATATCCTTTCGCATCGGGCGAATCTTTTCAGCTAATGCTTTCGTTTTACAAATTGTTACGCCTGCTACAACGTCACCGTGACCACCAATATATTTTGTCGCACTATGCACAACAGCGTCACAGCCAAGCTCAAGCGGTCTTTGTAAATAAGGTGAACAAAATGTATTATCAACAATAACAAGTAAGCCATTTCGCTTTGCAACCCGAATCACTTGTTTTAAATCAATTAATTTCATTGTCGGATTAATCGGTGTTTCAACGAAAATAAGCTTTGTATTTGGGCGAATTTTATTTTCAATATCAACCTCTGTCTCCATATCACAAAACGAATGCGTAATCATAAATTTTTCTTCTAACACTTCTAAAAAACCGTACGTGCATCCGTATAATCCATTTGAACAAATAATATGATCTCCAGCCTTTAAAAAACCGATTAAAGTCGCTGAAATAGCTGCCATACCAGATCCGAAGGCAAGTGCCTCTTCTCCTCCTTCTAACACCGCCATACGTTCTTCAAATAATTTCACAGTTGGATTTCCAAGCCGTGAGTAAATATAAGATGGATCCACTCCCGCAAAACTCGCCTCTCCTTGCTGCGCAGTCTCAAATGTAAATGTAGAAGTTTGAAATAAAGGTGGTGTTAAACTTCCTTTATGTTCCTCAGGTTTATAACCGTGATGAATTAACGCTGTCTCCATATGCTTCTTTTTCATAAAAACATCCCCCTTATGTTTTTATTGCCGCATATTCATCCATAAAAATTTGATGAACGTTTTCCTTCATTTTATGTAAGCGTTTTATTTGTGTTTCTATCTCTTCTTCTATATTGTTTTAAATTCCTTCTTATATTAATTTCCAAAATTTATATGCATAAAACAAAAACGTACTCGCTTGACGAAACTCTGGGTAAAAGATATAATAGCGTTTGTGTAAAATAAAAAGGCAGCCTTGTAATGTGAGTTTATCGTTTGTATTTTGTTCCTCTACGGAGGTGTATCTCGTAACTCCCTGCTGCTGGAGCGAAGGTACATGAAAACAAAATGCCCGTAAATATCGATTACGTCTGTTTTTATTTTACGTAAATAAAAACATTTTTAAAGGAGGAGTCAACTATGGCTCGTTATACAGGTCCAGCTTGGAAACTGTCTCGTCGTCTTGGAATCTCTCTAAGCGGCACAGGAAAAGAATTAGAAAAACGCCCTTACGCACCAGGTCCTCACGGTCCTAACCAACGTAAGAAACTTTCAGAATACGGTTTACAATTACAAGAGAAACAAAAACTTCGTCACATGTACGGCATGACTGAGCGTCAATTCCGTCGCACATTTGACCAAGCAGGTAAAATGCCTGGTAAGCACGGCGAAAACTTCATGATCCTTCTTGAAGCTCGTCTTGACAACTTAGTTTACCGTATGGGCTTAGCTCGCACTCGTCGTGCAGCTCGCCAATTAGTAAACCACGGTCACATCATGGTTGATGGCGCTCGCGTAGATATCCCATCTTACCGTGTAAAACCTGGTCAAACTATCAGCGTTCGCGAAAAATCTAACAACCTTGTTGTTGTTAAAGAAGCGATCGAAGTTAACAACTTCGTACCAGAATACTTAACTTTCGATGCTGACAAATTAGAAGCTACTTACACTCGTCACGCTGAGCGTTCTGAGTTACCAGCTGAAATCAACGAAGCATTAATCGTAGAGTTCTACTCTCGTTAATCTCGGTACTCTGCAAAGAGTATTATTAAAAGCCTTAGGAACCTTGTTTATCAAGGGGCCTGGGCTTTTTTTATTGAATATAGCCGATTATATGTATAAAAACAAAACAATGTAACAAAATAAAACTTAACCCTCTCTCTAGAATTTCATCCATTTTTTATCCACATTAATAAAAACCTCCCCCCTTCTTCTAACACTAAAAAAACACTACATTCTACCCCACAACTCATTTTTCTTTGCTGTACTCTCCTTTTGTTAACATGATTTTTACAACGTATTTATTTGTACATAATCTATACCTTCCCTTTTTCTATTTACATTCAACTTAAAAACCTCTTCATCACCCGAGCATCTGAATAAGATTAAAAAAACTTAATGAACAAGTATCTCTTTAACCGCAGAATTATCAGAATATTACATTTACATCCCCTTCCTTAAATTGGTATTATTTTCTTGTAAGAGGAGGGAAAGTTCATGTCTTTAAATATGTATCTCGGTGAAGTACAAGCTCAAACAGAAAGTATGAACTCTTTCTGTACCACTACTATTCAAGGTATGGAACAAATTATTCATTCTATTGATGCTTTTGCATTGGATACTGTTCTACAAGGACAAACATATAGCAGTGCAAAAGCATATTTCTTACAAACCTTTCGTCCGTTAGCACAAGGAATCATTTACTTATGCGAAGAATTAATCCGTCAAAATGATGCTTTTCCAAGAGACTTTCAATCACAGGTCGCTTCTACAGATGTTATCGAACAGGAGATATTAGAACAAATTCGAGAAATTGACCGAATGATAGCAAGTACGGAAGCAATCAATCAAGCTATGCCTATCTCGGGCATGGCTGCTATAGTAAATCTATTTGCTGACATGAGGCGTAAACTTCAAGAAAAGCTAGAGCACCTATATGAATTTAATCAAACATCTAGTGATAACTATAATACAGCGATTCAATTAGCCGCTAGTATCACGACAGGTTTAGCTGAAGTACAAAGCGGAAAAGGTTTTAGTCCCGTCAGTGGTACATTTAGTACACAAAGGTTGAATATGGAATGGATAGCCTCTATTCAAAAAATTGCAGAGGAAAGAGTTCAAGAAGCCGAAATAAAAAAAGAAATTGAAGAAAAAATGGCTTTGCAGGAACAAGAAGCTAATAGACCATGGTACCAAAAAACAGCTATTGGCGCTTGGGAATTCTTCCAAGGAATTTGTAATTCAGCTGCTGAAAACTTTACAGGCGTAGAATTACCAATGGGCAATGAATTAGAAAACAAAACAACCTTTCAAGTCGGAAATCTTGTGGGGAATTTTGTATCAGGGGTAGGATCTATTTTTGAAATTTTGGGCGGTATAGCTATTGTAACAGGATCAAATGTTGGAACCGTATTGTTAGAAGGAGTAACTTTCGGGGCAGCATCACCAATTGTTATCCCAGCTGATTTAGCTCTTACAACCGCTGGAGCAGGTGTTGCTACACATGGTGCATTTGTATGGTATAATACCGTTCAAAATAGTATCGATACTTTGCAAAGGTTTCAGTATTCTTTTGGTAAGTCTGGCGAAAGAGTTATGCAGACAGTAAAACCTAACTACAAAGACTATGTAAAAGCAGAGAAAGGACAAAGACCGCCAAATTTTACTCCTAAAGGAGCTAAGAGAGGTGGAGCTTTCAACGAAGCTAAGAGAGCAAGCGGTATTCCTGTTAATGAACAGCCAACTAAGGTGACACCAGCTGTAGATAAAAGAGGGAACCCTATTCCTGGAAGAGACTATCATTTCAAAGATGGTAAGATTATAAGAGAGCATTCAGGCGGTCATACTTATCCAGATGATCCATCTCAAAATAGAGGATCACATTTCAATGATATACATGGGAATCATTATGACTATTAAAATTGAGGTGGTAAAATGAAGTGTTGGAATGAAGTAGAAGAAGATGCATTCTCATACTACAAATGGTTTAGTAAGGATGAAGCAATCAAAAGAGTCGGGAATTTACCAAATTTAAGTTTATTCAGTGTTAATGGCTCCATGTTATTTAGCTCAGATGAAAAAAAACAATTCAAAGAAGTATGTGGCACTGAAATCAAGCAAGTATTTATGAAACATGATTTGACTAATGTCTACAAATTCTACTTGCTTGCAGCTATTGAAATCAAAGACAAAAACTCTAAAATTGAAAAATACCGAAAGGTATGGAAAGCTCTTCAAACCAAATGGAAACTTGAGGGATTTAATAAGGGTCCAGAAGTTGAAATGGAAACTGGAGGAACAACTTTCTACTCAAGTATTGCAGAGTTTTGTCTTGAGAAACTTCCAGATGCCATTGAAATAGTTTCTAGTAATCCTAAAAGATTTACAATCATTGCAAGTAAAAATAATGATATAATTGCGGAAGAAAATGTTAGAAAAATCTTCAAAAAAGCATTTAATGAATATAACAAATGGAAAGATGAAATAGATTATTTTAACCTTTCCATTCATCTCTGCCCAAAAGATGATATAGTTTTTAGATGGGGAGATTCATTAGAGGAAGCGGAAATAGCTGCTATATTTAAAGGAGATATACTTACACTTTTAAATAGCTAACTGCAAAATCTTTCTAAAAATAACTACATTTTAATTAACAATTATAATATTTGAATAGAATTAAAATAAGAAAAATCCGACTCACAAAAGACGGATTTCTTCATGTATCTAAAATGTATACTGCTTTATTTGATCTAATACTAAAAATTAGGGAGGAGTAATTTTTGGCGTATTCATTAAAACCTGAAATACAAGCCAGTCTTACAAAAATTGATTTTATTAAGAGATATAAAGCCTTATCAGAAAAATTTTCTGATAGAGAAAATACATTTGAAAACTATGAAAATGAAAAAGCAATTGAAGTATTTGAGTCTCTTGGCTATAAAGCTCGTTTTATGAAAAAAGAAAACTTTTTTAGAGTAGGAGAAGTAAAAAACAAAGATATCTATACTTTCAGGTTCAATATTAGCTTGAAATATGGACTCGTTGAATTTATTTGGGAGGCATGGCACACTGGTGAAGTTAGAACTGGAACATCTTGGGCTATGTTTGTAGACGTATTATCCAATGATACAGAAAAAATACTTCGTCCATGCTTCCACAGTTACGATGAACTCAAAGAAATCATGAAAATTGCCTTTGAAATGTACGAAGATTTTAAGCGAAAATTAATTCCTATTTATTCATAATTTAAAAAGCTACCGAAGACACCAAAACAGTTACTTCGAGTAGCTTTTATTTATATATATTAAAGTTATTTATTTTCCTCTTTTTGAACATATACATAAGCATCTTTCTGCTCTTTATGTATATCAACCTTCGAATTCTCTGCAAGTTGACCCGCGTTTAGCAAAGAAAAAATAATCAAAGCTTCTAGTGACATTTCGTTTTACCACTCCTTTCTAATTGTTATACGTTTATCATACCGCTTACATGTGATTTCCGTATGAACTCGAAAAGGAGATTAAAACAAAAAAGCTTTGAGGAATTTCCTCAAAGCTTTTTATTTATTAGTAACGAATTAAGAAATATTTCTTCTTACCGCGGCGAATGATTGTGAATTTACCTTCGATGCGGTCGTTTTCTGTTACAACGTAGTCTAATGCTTGTGTACGCTCACCGTTTACGTAGATTGCGCCGTTCGTTACATCTTCACGTGCTTGACGTTTTGATGGAGAGATTTTGCTTTCTACAAGTAAGTCGATTAATACTGTATCTTCTGCAGTACGTTCTACAGATGGTACGTCTTTGAACCCTTGTTCGATTTCGCTTGCAGTTAGTTCTGCTACAGAACCGCTGAATAATGCAGCTGAAATTTTAATCGCTTGTTCTAATGCTTCTTCGCCGTGAACAAGTTTTGTCATTTCTGCACCTAATGCTTTTTGTGCTGCACGTTTTTCTGGCGCTTCAGCTACTTGCTTTTCAAGCTCAAGAATTTCTTCATGAGATAAGAATGTGAAGTATTTTAAGTATTTAACAACATCACGGTCATCTGTGTTAATCCAGAATTGGTAGAATTCATAAGGAGTTGTTTTCTCTGGGTCTAACCAAATTGCGCCGCCTTCTGTTTTACCAAACTTCGTACCGTCAGATTTAGTAACAAGTGGAATTGTTAAACCGAATGCTTTCGCATCTTCTTCTGATTTACGGATTAATTCAAGACCAGCTGTAATGTTACCCCATTGGTCACTACCACCGATTTGTAGACGGCAATTATGTTGTTGGTATAAGTTTAAGAAGTCGTATGATTGTAAAATCATGTAACTGAACTCAGTGAATGAAATACCAGTTTCTAAACGAGATGCTACTGTATCTTTTGCTAACATATAGTTTAAACCGAAGTTTTTACCGATATCGCGTAAGAATGAAATTACATCTAAGCTACCAAGCCAGTCGTAGTTGTTAGCCATCGTTGCTGGGTTGTCCACGTTTTCAAACTCTAAGAAGTTTGAAAGTTGGTTTTTAATGCTTTCTGTGTAGTAAGCAACTGTATCTTTCGTATTTAATGTACGCTCTGCTTTTTTACCACTTGGATCACCGATCATACCAGTACCACCGCCAACAAGTGCGATTGGTTGGTGACCAGCTAATTGGAAACGACGTAACATTAATACTGGTAACATATGACCAATGTGTAAGCTATCTGCTGTCGGGTCGAAACCACAGTATAATTTAACGCTTTCTTTTTCTAATAATTGCTCAAGGCCCTCAGCATCTGTTTGCTGATTAATTAGACCGCGAAATTCAAGATCTTGTAAAATACCCATATCCTACATACTCTCCTTTAAGTTCATTACTGGCGTGAAGGTTGAAAACATAAAAAAATCGCCCCTTCAAATAAGGGACGATTTTGATTATCGCGTTACCACCCTAGTTGCAAGCAAAAAAAAAGCCTACCACCTTATTTACATAACGGCTTAGCACCGTCTTTTCCCTTTTGAATACAATTCAATCGAAAAAAGATGCTCTAGGGGCGTAATTCGCGATCATCTATGTGCTGATTTTCACCGGCCATCAGCTCTCTAAAACAGGGAAATGATCACTACTTCTCCCTTTCCACGCTCAATTATTCATATACTTTTCTTTATACCATCATTTATATAGGCGTGTCAAATAGAGGTCAGGTTTCCCTTCTTGTCAATCCTTTACAACGTCGCAAGAAGTAATTTATTAGACATATAAAAGCCTCCCTCATCTATTCTTTTATAACTGTATACAGACGAGGAAGGCACTTCGTTCAAATATTATTTTAGTTTTTTTATAATCTTTGCAGGATTCCCGCCAACTACTACATTATTAGGCACATCTTTCGTTACGACAGCACCAGATGCGATCACCGCATTGTCTCCAATTGTTACACCTGGATTAATAATTGCTCTTCCGCCAATCCATACGTTATCGCCAATTGTAACTGGTTTTCCGTATTCTGATCCGCTTATACGCTCTACTGGATCAAGCGGGTGCGTTGCTGTATAAATGTGAACACCTGGAGCTAACATACAGTTCACTCCGATTGTTACCGGGCATACGTCTAAAATCGTACAGTCAAAGTTCGCGTAAAAATTTTCACCGACATGAATGTTATAGCCGTAATCACATCTAAAAGAAGATTCAAGATGAATATTATCTCCTGTCGTTCCAAATAATTCTTTTACGATTTCGCTACGCTCTTTCAATTGCTCTTCTGGCGTATCATTTAATTTTCTCGTTAATATACGTGCTTGCTCTCTTTCTTGTACTAAAACTGGATCAGCCGGTATGTACATTTCTCCTAGTATCATCTTTTCCTTTTCTGTTTTCATCATACTATCCTCTTTAACTTATATATACAAGTTCATGATATCATAAAAAAGAAAGGCCTGAACATTTTTCGTTCAGACCTTTCCCTCTTAATCTTCCATCGTTGATAAGTCACCTGTTGGTAAATTCAGCTCCCACGCTTTTAATACGCGGCGCATAATTTTACCACTTCTCGTTTTCGGTAATTTATCTCTAAATTCAATTTGTCGTGGCGCTGCATGAGCTGCTAGGCCTTTCTTTACAAATTGACGAATTTCTTCTTTTAATTCATCAGATGGTTCGTATCCTGCTCGAAGTGCGATAAATGCTTTAATAATTTCGCCGCGCACCGGATCAGGAATACCAATTACACCAGCTTCTGCAACAGCAGCATGCTCGATTAATTTACTTTCTACTTCAAACGGACCAACGCGCTCACCTGACGTCATAATTACATCGTCGATACGTCCTTGGAACCAGAAGTATCCATCTTCATCCATATAGGCAGAGTCACCTGATACGTACCAATCTCCCGGCATGAAATAAGATTCATATTTTTGCTGGTTATTCCAGATCCCGCGCATCATAGATGGCCAACCTTTCGCAATTGCTAAGTTACCCATTGTGTAAGGAGGCACTTCATTTCCTTCATTATCAACAATCGCTGCTTTCACACCTGGAATTGGTTTACCCATTGAACCTGGACGGATTTCCATACAAGGGTAGTTACAAATTACTTGTCCACCTGTTTCTGTCATCCACCACGTATCATGAATACGAAGTCCAAATGCATTCATACCCCAGCGAATTACTTCTGGATTTAACGGCTCACCAACGCTTAATACGTGACGAACTTGTGATAAGTCATATTTTTTAATTGCGTCTTGTCCAGCTCCCATTAACATACGGAATGCTGTTGGTGCGCTGTACCAAACCGTCACACCGTAATCTTGCAGTGCTTCATACCAAGCTTCTGGACTAAAGCGTCCACCTAAAATAACATTTGACGCTCCAACTAACCACGGTGCGAAAATACCGTAAGCTGTTCCAGTTACCCAGCCCGGGTCAGCAGTACACCAATATACATCGTCTTCTTTTAAATCTAATACCCACTTCGCCGTTTGATAGTGCTGAACCATTGCGTTTTGCGCATGAAGCACACCTTTTGGCTTACCAGTAGAACCAGACGTGTAATGTAGAATCAAACCGTCTTCACGGCCTAACCATTCAATATGTAATTCTTTTGAAGCTTGTTCAAATAACGGATTGAACGCTACCGTTTTACCGCCTTCTTCTACATTATCTCCAACAAGGAAAACTGTTTTTAAAGCCGGTAAATCATTTAATGGTACGCGCTCTAATAATTCAGGCGTTGTAATTAACACCTTTGCTTCGCTATCTTCTAAGCGATCGCGAACTGCGCCTTCCATAAATGCTTCAAATAGCGGTCCAACAATTGCTCCTAATTTCACTGCACCTAAAAGTGCGAAATATAACTCTGGAGAACGTGGCATAAAAATAAAAACGCGATCGCCTTTTTCTACATCGCCATAATTCTTAAGGACGTTTCCTGCTTTATTAGAAAAATCCTTCATTTCCTTAAATGTATATTTCTCTTTTCGCGATCCATCTTGATAATAAAGAGCTACTTTATTCTTTCGATCGGATTTCGCATGCTTATCAATTGCCTCATACGCCATATTTACTCGGCCTGTTTCATTCCAAGTAAAGTTTTTATTAACCTCTTCCCAGTTAAAATTCGCGTATGCCTCATCATAATTCGGCAAATTATTTTCTCCTTTAATGACAGGAAGCGTTTCTACTTTCATACTTTACATCCCCCTCCTATGTATTCTATTATCTATTATAATGACATTATTTAAAATTTTCAGTATATTTGTTGATTTTTAGACAAATTTTTAATGACAAATTTCGATTCACATCGCATATATTATAAAGTACGATATTAATAGATTCACAAACCCTCAAGGTGGTGAGCAATACATTGATTCATAAAAAAATATATAATGCTAGAAACTTAAAAACAGCGAAAGGCACTTTAATTATTGAAGGTCCTGTCTCTACACATAACTTAGAAATGTATGAGTTTCATCCAGACTTAATTGCGTTTCGTCCTGCCGAGCAACAATATAAAGCAATTGTCGAAATTTCTAAATTACCAGAAGCTCGTCTCATTATTGCTAGACATGACCAAACAATTGTTGGATATGTTACATACTTGTATCCTGATCCACTTGAACGATGGTCAGAAGGAAAAATGGAAAACTTAATTGAGCTTGGGGCAATTGAAGTAGTCCCAGCCTTCCGCGGGAGTTCTGTCGGAAAGAACTTACTAGAGGTTTCTATGATGGACGATTATATGGAAGATTACATTATATTGACGACTGAATATTATTGGCACTGGGATTTGAAACAAACAGGATTGAATGTGTGGGAATACCGAAAAGTAATGGAGAAGATGATGAATGCTGGCGGGTTACAATGGATGGCTACAGACGATCCTGAAATTTGTTCACATCCTGCCAACTGTTTAATGGTCCGCATCGGTAAACGCGTTGATACGGATTCTATTCAAGCTTTTGATCGTCTACGTTTTCACAATCGTTTTATGTATTAATAAAGGGGGCAACTGGAATGATTGTAGAAGAAATTATGAATCAAAATGTAGTTACATTACATCCAAACGATACAATCGAAACAGCAATCCGAACGATACGCACGAAAGGCATTCGGCACATTCCAATTGTCGATCAAAATAATCACGTCGTAGGCATTATTTCTGATCGGGATGTAAGAGATGCAAGTCCGTCTATTCTAGATGAACAAGTTTCACTCGATATGCTACAGCAACCGCTCGAACTTATTATGAAACATCCTGTTATGACTTGCCATCCTCTCGATTTCGTTGAGGAAATTGCTACTTTATTTTTTGAAAATAAAATTGGCTGTCTTCCTGTTACAAAGGCCGGGAAGTTAGTTGGAATCATTTCTGAATCTACAGTATTACACACGTTAGTAAAATTAACAGGAGCACATCAACCAAGTTCGCAAATTGAAATTCAAGTAAAAAACGAACCTGGTATTCTTGGAAAAGTCGTTGCTATTTTTAGTGATTTACAAATAAATATCGTGAGCGTTCTCGTCTATCCAGCAAAAGATGAGAATGATAAAGTACTCGTTTTCCGCATTCAAACGATGAATCCTCTAAAAGTGATTGATGCACTTGAAGCAGAAGGCTACCGCGTATTATGGCCAAACATCATGGGGATGCAGGCATGAGTAGCGCGTTTATTTATTCGGATGACTTCCGGGGCTATTCATTTAGCCCTGATCATCCTTTTAACCAACTGCGCGTCACACTTACGTATGATTTATTACAAAAGGGCGGTTTCATCTCTCCCTCTCAAATCATCTCACCACGGACGGCTACAGATGAAGAAATCGCCTACGTTCATACAGAGGAGTACATAAATGCGGTAAAACGTGCTGGAGAAGGAAAGTTAGAAAAATCAATTGCAATGACATATGGACTCGGAACAGAAGATACACCGATGTTCCCAAATATGCACGAAGCAAGCGCATTGCTCGTTGGTGGTACATTAACAGCTGTCGATGCTGTTCTTTCCGGAAAAGTAAAACACGCACTTAATTTGGGCGGCGGCTTACATCACGGCTTTCGCGGCAAAGCATCTGGCTTTTGTATTTATAACGACAGTTCTATCGCAATGAAATATATTCAAAAGAAATACGGTTTACGCGTCTTATATATTGATACAGATGCTCATCACGGTGATGGCGTACAGTGGTCGTTTTATGATGACCCTAACGTATGCACCATTTCACTACATGAAACTGGTCGCTATTTATTTCCTGGAACTGGCGCTGTAAATGAACGCGGACAAGGTAATGGCTATAGTTATTCTTTTAACGTTCCACTCGATGCTTTTACAGAAGATGAATCGTTCTTAAAATCATATCGAACTGTTGTAAAAGAAGTTGCAGCGTACTTTAAACCGGATATTATTTTAACGCAAAATGGTGCTGACGCACATTATTATGACCCACTTACGCATCTTTGTGCGACAATGAATATTTACCGCGAAATACCGAAGCTCGCTCGTGAAATTGCTAATGAATATTGCGACGGTCGCTGGATCGCTGTCGGTGGCGGTGGCTATGATCACTGGCGCGTCGTTCCAAGAGCTTGGGCACTCATTTGGCTCGAAATGAACAACATCCAAAACATCTCAGGTTATCTCCCTCCAGAATGGATTGAAGCTTGGAAAGGACAAGCAGAAACAGAACTTCCCCTCACATGGGAAGATCCAGACAACATGTATAAACCTATCCCCCGTAAACCAGAAATTGAAGAAAAAAACGCATTAACTGTAGCGAAATCCCTTGAAATTATTCGGAATAATATGACAAAATCTTTATACTAAACGAAAAGGAGGCTCGTTTTTGAATAGCCTCCTTTTATTTATTGTCGGTTTCTGTCGGTAAGTCGATATATTTTAATAATCGCTGATATATTTCGAAATGCGCCGATATATTTTCATTTCATAACAGCCTGGCCCAACTTTTATGAGAAAAGGTAGTGATATTATGTGGAAACGACAAATGATCCACACGAAACGTGGTACATTTGAACTCTTTACAAAAGGAGATGGCGAATCGCTTTGTATTACACATCACTATTCACAATTTAATGAAACTGGTGATTACTTTGCGGATGTTTTTACTGCTACGCATCGTGTATTTCTCATTAATTTACGAGACGCTGGTAACTCTTTAAAAGCCAATTCAGAAAAAGAATTAAGCATGATTGAAACAATCCACGACTTGGAAGCCATACGAGAAGCATTACAACTTCCAACATGGCATTTCGCTGGCCATTCAACAGGTGGTATGCTTGGACTTTTATATGCAATTACATATCCACATTCCTTACAATCATTAGTCGTAGCAGGAGCTGCAGCAAGTAACTATACCGAAACACCATTCTGCATTTATCACCCAGCACATCCACAGTTTCATTATATGCAAAAACTCATCGAAAACTTAAAAAGCCCTCACCTTACAAATGAAGAACGGAAAGAACTATCTACTAAGAGAACAAAATTATCATTGTATAAACCAGAAAACTACAACTCTTATTTTTGTAAACCAATCAATAAAACAATGTCCATTAGCCGGATGAATGCTTTCGCCAATGAATATCCTTCATTTGATTTAAGAGAGAATTTACCTTCCATCCAAACAAAGACACTTATTATATGCGGAAGATATGATGTACAGTGCCCAATTCAATATTCTATCGAGATACATGATGGGATACGTAATTCTATCTTCATTCCATTCGAAAACAGCAACCATTATCCTTTTTTAGAAGAAGCTGCTCAGTTTACTTCTACTACTCAAACATTTTATAAATCGTTATTACCATTATTATCAATAAAAACTAAACACTGACAAAAAGCTCATAGCCTCTATACGACTATGAGCTTTTTTCAAATGAAATATTTCACACTAAAAACAACTAAAAAAACAAAAGAAATAACAACTAAACCCACATCAAGTAATACCGACTTTTTATCTCTATCTTTTAAACTTACCTTAGAGCTAGAAATGCTTTTAATTACCCAAAAGATCGCAAAAAAGAACCAACCGAAATGATCATTCGTAGAATCTTCATCATAAAACATTTGTATTGCACCAATAATCAATAAGATAAGTACGATATTAGTTCCAATCTTTAAAGTCTTATTTGATTTATTATCTTTTAATATATCCCCCAACATATAGCTCGCTCCCTATGCTCTCCTCTGTTTTGTTTCTCTTTACATTTTAACACAAATTACCTATTTCTTCCTTTTCATTCGAATAACATACAAAAAACCTGCCAATTACTCGGCAGGTATATTACACGTTAAAACGATAACCAGCTCCCCATACCGTTTCAATATATTGCGGGTGAGCTGGATCTCTTTCAATTTTTTCACGTAGCTTTCTAATATGAACGACAACAGTTGCTAAATCACCAGCAGAGTCTAATCCCCAAATGCGTTCAAATAGCTGTTCTTTATTTAATACTTGATTTGGGTTTGTGACAAAGAATGTTAATAAATCAAATTCCTTCGTTGTAAATGCCACTTCTTCATTGTTTATAAAAACTTTCCTCGCTCGTTGATCGATAGAAATTCCGTGAATATATAACGTATCGCGTTGCTTACTTACATTTCCTAATAATCTTTCATAACGAGAAATATGTGCTTTTACTCTTGCGACTAATTCACTCGGGCTAAACGGCTTCGTTATATAATCATCCGCTCCTAATCCGAGTCCGCGAATTTTATCTATATCTTCTTTTTTTGCTGAAACAAGTAGAATCGGAATATCTTTTACAGCACGTATTTGTTTACAAATTTCGAATCCGTTCATTTTCGGAAGCATAATATCTAAAATAATTAAATCATAGTCTTCTTGCAGGGCTATTTGTAAACCTGTTTCTCCTGAATGCTCTACATCAACTTGGAAATCATTAATTTCTAAATAATCTCGCTGTAATTCTGCAATACTTACTTCATCTTCTATTAATAAAATTCTTTTCAATTTACTCACCACATTCCTCTACTTTTTCCAATGAGAAGAAAATGCTTGTGCCTTTACCAAGCTCGCTTTCCGCCCAAATTTCCCCGCCATGTTCTTCAACAATTTGCTTCGCTATTGCTAAACCAAGTCCACTTCCACCTGTGCTAGAATTCCGCGATTGTTCTGCACGATAAAAACGTTCAAAGATATAAGGTAGCGTATCAGATTCTATACCTGATCCATTGTCCATCACTTTCACAATAACTTTATTATTATTACTCGATACTGTTACAGTAATTTTCTTCTCTTCTTTATCCATGTATTTCACACTATTATGAATTAAATTTGATATAACTCTATTTATCTTTTCGCAATCAGCCGTTACATATAGTGGTGATGTATGTAATTGCAAGTTAACTTCTATACCTTCTTTACTTAAATCCATTTGCATCTCTTCGATTAACTCTTGCATAAACGTATTCAATTCAACCGTTTCAAACTGAAAGGGAACTCGATTCAAATCGAGCTTTGAGAATAAAAATAATTCATCAATAAGTGTATCCATATGTCTTGCTTTCGTATGGATAGTTGTTAAATACTTATCCATTTTTTCTGGCGTATTTGCTACTCCGTCCTTTATTCCTTCTACATATCCGATAATTGATGTAATCGGTGTTTTTAAATCATGAGAGATGTTTGAAATAAGCTCTTTTCGATTTTCTTCATACTGTGTTTGCATCTCTATCGATTCTTTTAATCTCTTCCTCATTTCCTCAAATCCTTGATTTAATTGCCCTATTTCATCGTGTGATGTAACTGGTATTTGAAAATCTAAATTTCCTTCTTTAATTTTCTCCGTTGCGCCTTTCAATACAAAAATTGGTTTTATTACACTTCTTGAAACGAGGTAACTTAATAATCCAATGAGTAAAATGGCTAGTAGTAAGAGCGCTACGAATAAGATTGGAAATAATTTTTGTGTAAGATCTACAAATGAACTTTGCTTTTTTAATACAAATATACTTCCCTCTTCTTCCTGAGGAAAATAAAAATCAAACTTTACATATCGATAAAATGTATCGCCTAGTTCCGTTGTACCACGACTATTAATATTTGCTGATTCAAATTTCGGAAGGGCTTCTTTTAAAGATACACTTTCAAATACGTTTGAAGCATATGAAAGTGTTTCTCCTTTTCTTACTACTATTTTCACACCCTCTTTTTCTATTGCTGAGACAAACGACTCATCTAACAATTGAGATTGATGCTGTTTAGCTGCTGACTTCAACTCAAGATAGGCATTCTCTTCTTCTGGTGTAAGCGGCTTTTGAATGTAAGAACTTTTATAGAAATTTTTCACTGCTTCCAAGTCACCTGTTATCGAAAAAACGATTAAAAATCCCGCGACTAATATAAGCGTAATGGAAACGAGGATAACAGCAATATAAGAAAATAAAAACCTTGTTTTAATAGACATATCTTAAATCCTCACTTTACCCCGCATTAACGGGCAGTAAGATCCCGACCTCAAAATTCAGAGAAAGCAAAGAAGTTAAGTGGGGGATCAACTGCCCATAAAAGCCCGATTGGTTCAACTAATAATCAGTGGGGGATGAACAAAACCCCCACTGATTAAAGTTTCACTTTATCAAACCTTATTATTTATAAGCATAAAAATATATGTTCAATTACTCAAGCGATTTTATAGTAATTTTAGCGTCAGTTTATAAAAATTTAATGTTCCTATTTTACAGTTGAAATTAGGAGGTTGAAATTCCATGTTCAAAAAAACATTCAATATGATATGTTGCGTAATTTTTTTACAAGGATGCTCGCAAGAACAAGAAGTAAAAAAGGAGATGACAAACATGGAGACTGCACTACTAGCAGCTACTGAAAAAAATGAAACGAATACTGTTATATCTTTACTAAAACAAGGCGCAAATATAAATGCGACGGATAGTCAAGGACGCACTCCGCTTATGATTGCTACATACAAAAATGATGTAAAAACCGCAAAGGCGCTTATCAAAGCCGGTGCTGACGTAAATATTCAAGATGACATGAAAAATAATCCCTTTCTATACGCCGGTGCGGAAGGTTACTTAGACATTTTAAAACTAACAATTGATGCTGGTGCAGATCCTACGATTACAAATCGTTACGGCGGAACAGCTCTTATCCCAGCTTCAGAACATGGCTATATTGACGTCATAAAAGAACTCCTCACTCGAACAAATATTGATGTAAATCATGTAAATAACCTGGGATGGACAGCTTTAATGGAAGCCATCGTACTAAGTAACGGAAACGAAACACAGCAACAAGTCATTCGCCTTCTTATTGAGCACGGTGCAGATGTAAATATTCCAGACAATGATGGTGTTACCCCGCTAGAGCATGCTCGCGCTCATCACTTTGAGGAGATAGAGAAGATTTTGTTAGAAGGCCGTAAGTAAAAAGCTAATTTTTGCCTTCCTCCCCCACCCTATGCTACATTTAAGCCGTTACATTAATATTAATAGGGTGGGAATAAACATGAACAAACCTAAAATTGGGATGATTGGACTTGGAAGTATTGCGCAAAAGGCCTATCTTCCAACACTTACAAAAGAAACTGATTGGAATTTTGTAGGGGCGTTTACACCTAACGCAGAGAAAAGAAAACAAGTTTGCCAGCAATACCGAATTCAAGACTTTCATTCTATTGAAATGTTAGCTTCGGAATGCGATGCAATCTTCGTTCATAGTTCAACTGCATCGCATTATGAAATCGTTTCTGAACTTCTAAAAAAAGGGATCGACGTTTATGTTGATAAACCGCTAGCAGCTACAGTGGAACAAGCTGAGCAACTAGTCGAGTTAAGCGAGAAGTATAACCGAAAATTAATGGTCGGATTTAATCGCAGATTCGTTCCTATGTATGTCGCTGCCAAAGAACAGGCTAATGATATTTCATGGATTCGAATTGAAAAGCATCGTACAAATAAAGTCGGGCCATATACGTACGACTTCACTATGTTAGATGATTATTTACACATTGTAGATACCGCTCGCTGGTTAGCTAATGATGACCTTAACGCCGTTCACAATATGATGCAAATCAATGAAAAGAATGAACTTCTTTACGGACATCATACATATACAACTCCAAGTGGACTGTTACTTTCTACTGCAATGCATCGCCATGCCGGTACAAATTTAGAACAAATTGAACTTGTAACGCCAGGGAAAATCATTCGCGTAAAAAATATGAATACATTTGAAATTGAACAGGAAAACTCAGTTTCACAAAGTGGTTCCCCATCATGGGATACGACGTTAAAACAACGTGGTTTTGAAGATGCTGTTCATCATTTTATTAAGTGTGTACAAGGCGATACAAAGCCTGTTGTAGATGGATTAGAAGGATTAAAAACGCAACAAATGCTACAACCTTTACTAGATGATGTAAACAAAAATTAAAACGGATACATTTTTCAGAATTTACTTTCATTCCCATTCCCTCTTTATTTCTCTCGTAAATTTCTATAGAATATGTTGATAGGAATTATAAATTTCATAATGAATCGTGGAAAGGATGGGATTAACACATGTGGAACGAGTTTAAAAAATTCGCTTTCAAAGGGAATGTCGTTGATTTAGCTGTCGGGGTTGTAATCGGTGCTGCATT
Source organism: Bacillus sp. LH1 (assembly GCF_057924895.1). NCBI lineage: Bacteria > Bacillati > Bacillota > Bacilli > Caryophanales > Bacillaceae > Bacillus > Bacillus sp. LH1. The sequence continues at coordinate 4,576,499 of NZ_CM175007.1, forward strand.
CGGTAAAATCGTTAGTTCTTTAGTAAAAGATATCATCACACCATTACTTGGTATGGTATTAGGTGGCGTTGACTTTACAAGTTTACACTTTGGATACGGTAAATCTGCTGTTATGTATGGTAACTTCATCCAAACAATTTTTGACTTCTTAATTATCGCAGCTTCTATCTTTATGTTTGTTAAAGTTTTCAACAAACTAACATCTAAAAAAGAAGAAGAAAAAGAGGAAGAAATTCCAGAACCAACAAAAGAAGAAGAACTTCTTGGCGAAATTCGCGACTTACTAAAACAGCAAAACTCTTCTAAAGATAGAGCATAATTGAACGGATAAAAAGGCATGTCCCCTCGGGACATGCCTTTTCTATATGCTATAACGTTTCCGAATTCATATGAATAAATAAAATAATACCAGCAACCATAAGTACCATAATGCTACCTGCAAATAGTGTAATACCAATAAACATTAAACTTGTGCTCATATCTACTGATACACTTTCAATAAAAATAGAAATTACATACGTGATAAGGGCAATTCCTGCAAGAATACTTCCTGGAACAAATCGCTTTAAACCATTTTGTTTTAACGTCATATATGCAAAAATAGCAGTCATACAAAGCGTAATTATCCAAAGAACGATCATCTCTTTTCCCCCCTCACAAGCCTTTTCTTTCTATTATACATGACATTGCCCTATAATAGTTAAATTTGCACTTATGTGACATATAACAAGGAATAGCCCCATCTATAGCGAAGGCATTATAACATACACTTATACAATAAGGAGGCTTTCATTTGGAATATACTACTACATATAAATTAGAGCTATCCGAACGATTCGATTATGTTACGATTGACTTAGACAAACAGTTTTTTTACATCGAAGTTGTAAATTTACAAAGTAATATAACTGTACTAAAAATATCAATTAACTTACAAAAAGACGAAACGATGGTAGAGGGAAATATAATTCATTATGATACTTTTCACGTAGATGCATTATTACAAGGATTGAAATATGTTGCTCGAACATGTATTAATCACAATTTAAAAAACCAAAAGGAACTGTTTGCATTTTTAGAAGAAAATTAGCTCCAACAAAAAAATGGTTATTTTTTCTTTTTATTGATATAATTGTTATATAGAAATATTCTTTATAAGGGAGTGTTCATAATGATTTGGATTTCACTAATCGTATTAGCTTATTTTATCATTCTCGTCCCAATACAGTACAACTACATTAAAATGCTCAAAGAAAAACAGAAAAAAATGAGTGTCTCACAAAACGAACTATATGACAACATGTCTTATGAAGAATCCCAAGTACATTACCATTATCAAAGTAACGTATTTACAATACCTGCTTCGCTTGTCGCAAGTATTATTTATAAAGTGAAACATGCAGCATAATCTGTACGCTGTAAAATTATTATTTGAGTCTGTTCATTCTGGTGAGACTGATTCTACGAAAATTGATGAGTATTATGAAGAGAATCACGATACACTTTTTGAAGAAAGTATTATTCTTGTTAAAGCAAACAGTTTGGAAAAAGCTCATGCACTAGGCGAACAAATCGCTATACAGTCTGAGCATACGTACGATAATAAGTACGGCCAGCAAATAACATGGACGTTTCGAAAACTATTGCATGTGTTTGAATTAGACGATACCCCATTTGAAACCGGAAAAGAATTGTATGCAAGATTTTTACACGTTAAGAAAGACGAAATGGTAAATGCAGTCGTACAAAAATACTATCCTGAATACGAATAAAAGCTCACAGCAATCGCTGTGAGCTTTTTTATACTTACTTCGTTGAATCTCTAAATTGGATACGGTGAGGTAAGATAACAGTGTGATCTTCCACTTTTTCTTTGTTCATATACTTTGTTAATAGACGCATTGCTACTGCACCGATATCATACATCGGTTGAACAACTGTTGAAAGCTGCGGACGAACCATTAATGCAAGGCGTGTATTATCGAAACCAAGTACTTCTACGTCAGTTGGTACGTTTAATCCAGCGTCTTGTGCTGCATGGATTACACCTAGTGCCATTTCATCAGAAGATACGAAGATTGCTGTTGGCTTTTCATCATTGCTCCAAAGCTTTTCGAATGCTTCGATACCTGAGTCATATGTGTAATCTCCATCGATTACAAGATTTTCATCATATGAAATACCTGCTTCTTCTAAAGCTTTTTTGTAACCTTGTAACTTCTTCGCGCTTCCCGCTTTATCAATGAAAGGACCAGAGACGAAACCGATACGTTTATGTCCTTGCTCGATAAAGTGCTTCATTGCATCATAAGCTGCTTGTGTATAATCAATATTTACTGATGGCGTTTCATTTTGCTCATCAAATGATGCTGCTAATACAATTGGTACTGGAGATTTTTTAAATTCTTCAATGTGAATGTCTGTAATATCTTCACCCATGAAAACAATTCCGTCCACTTGTTTTCCAAGCATCGTATTTAATAAATGGAACTCTTTCTCTTTGTTTTGGTCAGAGTTACTTAAAATGATGTTATATTTGTACATTGTTGCGATATCTTCAATTCCACGAGCTAGTTCTGCATAAAACGTATTTGAGATATCAGGAATAATAACACCTACTGTAGTTGTCTTCTTACTTGCTAGTCCACGTGCTACCGCATTTGGGCGGTATCCTAAACGATCAATTGCTTCTAATACTTTCTTTCTTGTTGTAGGCTTTACATTTGGGTTACCGTTCACAACGCGTGATACGGTAGCCATTGAAACGTTCGCTTCACGCGCTACATCATATATTGTTACGTTCATCTCATCGCACACTCCTTCTATTTTTGTTATCTATTTTTATGTATCGGTTACTTGAATGAAAAAAAGACATCAACTCTATTTGCAGATGCCACCAATCGTCCCGAGTTCTTCCTTTTACTAATGATACGATAAAAACGCAGGCTCATACAATATTTTCCCGCAAAAGTTTCGAAAAAATTCGCTTCTTTTCTCGTATTTTCGTATTTTTTATGAAAAAAGGGCATTTTTTGTAAAAAAATAGATGTTTCCTTAGTAGAAATCTTATTTTAAGCAGTACGATAGTAAATGAAATTTATATCGGCGATTTTTCGAATATATCGACTGTAACTCGAAATATATCAGCGATTTTCCAAATATATCGACCGCAACTCTAATTATATCAGCGATTTTTTAAATATATCAACTTACCAACAAAAATCGACAATGACAGTCGCTATACAATAGGAGAAAGCTGTTCCAAAATGCCTTTTTGGAACAGCTCATTAAAAGTTTTTATAATTTACTTCCAAATGATTTTAATTCATTCATAAAATCATTGAACTGCGGTATATTCATTTGTTGCGCTGCATCAGATAAAGCTACAGCTGGATCTGGATGTACTTCAGCCATAATTGCGTCTGCACCAATTGCCATCGCTGCTTTTGCAGTTGGTAAGAGAAGGTCACGTCGCCCTGTAGAATGCGTTACATCGACAACGACAGGTAAATGTGTTTCTTTCTTTAAAATCGGCACAGCGGAAATATCAAGCGTATTACGCGTCGCTCTTTCATACGTGCGAATACCTCGTTCACATAAAATAATGTTCCCATTTCCCTTTGCCATAATATATTCTGCCGCATTAATGAATTCTTCAATCGTTGCTGATAGACCACGTTTTAATAATACTGGTTTATTCACAGCACCAGCTGCCCTTAGCAAATCAAAGTTTTGCATATTGCGAGCGCCAATTTGAATAACATCAACGTAATCTAATGACATCTCAATATCATTCGGATTTAAAATTTCACTAATAACAGCCAAATCATATTCATCTGCTACCTGGCGCAAAATTTGTAATCCCTCTAATCCAAGACCTTGAAAATCATACGGTGAAGTACGTGGTTTAAACGCACCACCACGCATTAATTTCAGACCTTGCCCTTTCATTGCTTCAGCAACTTGACGTACTTGTTCATAACTTTCCACTGCACACGGTCCCATAATAAAATGCTGATTTCCGTCACCAATTTTTTCACCATTAATTTCAACAATCGTATCTTCTGTTTTTTTCTTACGAGAAACAAGTAATGCTTTACGATGATCGTCTTCTTGTAATTCTAAACCAGCTTGAAAAATTTGTTTGAAAATATGTTGTAAAGTCGAAGTTTCAAATGGACCATTATTATTCTCTGCAATTAAATCCAGCATATTTCTTTCACGTACAGGATCAAAACGTTTCACACCTTGTACTTCTTTTAAATTACCAACTTCTTGTACGAGACGACCTCTTTCGTTTAGTAACTCTAATATTTGTAAATTAAGTTGATCAATTTCAGAACGTAAACGACCTAATTGTTGTGATGCCATAAGAAAGCCACCTCTTTCAAATTCCTATATGTTACTTTTTTAAGATAATTTATTATAGCTGATACATATACGATTGTCACACGATATACAGCAAGGAATTACTATCAAAAAACATTATATATTTTCATTTAAAATAAAAAAAAGACAGTTTACATACTGTCTTTTTTTACAAGAAGGAAACAAACGGTTTATCACTGTTTTTCTCTTTTATAATAACGGCCTCAATTTTACTCTCGGACTTGATCTGTAATTGTACTTTCGCATCTTTAGGCAATTTGTCTAACATGCCTTGAGCAGCCAATTGGGTAAGAGCCATTAATTCTGTTTTACCGTTATATTTAATAACAATATTCATATTTAATGTATCCATTTGATCTTTCTTATAAGAAACTTTAGCGTTGACTGGAATAAAATCTCCATTAGAAAAACCTTTTATTTCCTTAGCAAAGTTATTTATTTTTATATTATCTTCTCCATGTGCTTGTGTAAATTCATCAGAAGGATATGAATACGACTTTTCATCGATCGTACTCCAATTTCCAAGGTTCGTATCATTCTTTTGAACAGTAGCACTAGCAATATACGTACCATTTTTTAAAGAACTTGTACTTTCTTGCTTAAAGATAGCAAACGTAATTGGAGATTTGTTATATTTATCATTTTTGTTAATAGCTTCAATAAGTTGTTTAGCAACTTCAGTCCCTTTAGACATAGCCTCTTCATTCGATACACTTGAAGACATAGCTAAGCCAATCATAACACCAGATAAACTTAATTCATTTGAATTCTGTTTTCCGAAATAATCTTGTTCTATAATATTTGTCAAAACTGGCGCTTCTACTTTCGCAACTAGTTCATCAATTAGTTTCTCTGGAATATACTGGTTTAATTGCAGTACGTGACTCTCTGTATCAAATTGCTGCGTTGCAATATTTATTAAACCATTTTCATACTCTGCTAAATCTAATTTAGAATTTGTTTTTATATTAGCTGTATTAATAACCTTTTGTTCTTTTAAAGGAATAACAGTTCTATAATAATCTTTAGAAACAGCAGTTCTCGGAATCATACTTTTTTCTTTTGTATCTTTTTGTATAACTTCATCCTTCTTACTAATCGTATTACTATTGTTACTACAAGCTCCCAGTAATAAACTTACGACTGCGAAGGATAATGCCATTTTCTTCATTACTTAAAACCTACTTTCAACAATCTAGTTATTTAGTTTGAACTATTAATAGTGTACCACTAAATATATTTCAACAAAAACAAAAAAAAAGAAGCAAGCACCTTTAGCTTGCTTCTTTTTACTTTATATTCTCTTCTAAAGCATCTTTTTTAATATTCCAATGAGATGTATTCCATACTACCATCCCATCTTTTATGTATAACACTTGCGGTGATTCATGTCTAATACTGTATTGTTCTGCAACACGATTTGACACATCTCTCGCATCTTGTACGTATAAGTAATACGCTGGTACTTCTCTTTCTTCGCTGCAATACGCTTGAAATTCTGTGTATGCACCGTGACTAATTGGGCATGTCGTACTGTGTTTAAAAAGAACATACGGCTCGTTCTTTTCTACTAAGACTTCAAGCTCTTCAATTGTTTCAAGTTTTGTCATATTCATCACGATTCACCTCTCATACGAAATCTAGAGCGTTTCTCTTTCTTTTCAGCTTTTTTCTCAATTCTTTCTAATTTACGCTCTTCTTTTTCAACCTTCTTCTCTTGTCTCGACGCACGGTAATGATTGTATACTTCAATCGCCGCACTGCTCCACTGTACAACTTGCGCTACTTTATCAGCGTTATTTTCAATTTCGTCCGTTACAGAGTCTGATACATTACGAAGCTTCGTATTTAAAGATTGGATTGTCGTTCCAATCCCATCTACACCCGCTACCACTTTATTTAATGACTGTGACTTCTGTTGAATATCATCAGCTAACGCATTCGTTTTATGTAATAATTGCTCTGTCTCTACGCTAATTCCTTGCATTTGTTTTTCTAAACCTTCTAACGTGCTTGCAACGTTTTCTAACGTCTTCTGAACCGATAACAACGTTCTACATACATACACTACTAATACTGCGAAAGCAACCGCGATAATAGCCGCACTTACATATAAAAGAACTTGCATTTCATCACTTCCTTTATCTTTTTCATACTTTCCCCTATTATACAATCATTTTCCGTTTCATTCTAATCCCTATCTCATCATTAGAATTTTCATACTTATTCGTTAACTGTAACATAAATCATTCAACAAATTCCACTAAGTAGGTTACAATAGGAGAGGATACATAATTAGTAGGGAGGCTTTACATATGAAAGATCCACGTATTGAAAAGTTAGCATACAATTTAATTAACTACTCTATCCGCTTACAAAAAGGTGAAAAAGTATTAATTGAAAACTTTGGCTTACAAAAAGAACTTGTAACTGCACTTGTAAAAGAAGCATATGCAGCTGGTGGTTTCCCATTCGTCTCTTTAAAAGATCATCAAGTAGATCGCTCTTTATTAATGGGTGCTACTGAAGAACATTTCGAACAAATCGCTGCATATGAAGCAAGCGTAATGAAAGACATGGACGCTTATATCGGCCTTCGCTCTGGCGATAATATTAATGAACAAGCTGACGTTCCAAGTGAGCGTATGAAAGTTCATGGCCAAACAGTTGGTAAAAAAGTTCATAGAGACATTCGCGTTCCAAAAACACGCTGGGTTGTTCTTCGCTACCCAAATGCTTCTATGGCACAGCTTGCTAAAATGAGTACAGAAGCTTTCGAAGACTTCTACTTTGAAGTATGTAACTTAGACTACGGTAAAATGGATAAGGCGATGGACAGCCTTGTTACATTAATGAATAAAACAGATAAAGTTCGTTTAACTGGTCCTGGAACTGACTTAACATTCTCTATTAAAGACATTCCAGCAATTAAATGCTCCGGTCATTTAAACATTCCAGACGGTGAAGTATACTCTGCACCAGTTCGTGATTCTGTTAACGGTACAGTTTCTTACAACACACCATCTCCTTACAACGGTTATACATTTGAAAATGTACAACTTAAGTTCGAGAACGGCCAAATCGTTGAAGCAACTGCAAACGATTCAGAACGCATTAACAAAATCTTCGATACAGACGAAGGCGCACGCTACGTTGGTGAGTTCGCAATCGGCGTAAACCCATACATCTTACATCCAATGGGAGACATCCTATTCGATGAAAAAATCGATGGCAGCTTCCACTTCACTCCTGGACAAGCTTACGACGATGCATGGAACGGTAACAACTCGAACATCCATTGGGACTTAGTATGTATCCAACGCCCTGAATACGGCGGCGGCGAAATTTACTTTGACGACGTACTAATCCGTAAAGACGGGCGCTTCGTTGTACCTGAATTAGAAGCTTTAAACCCAGAGAACTTAAAATAATAAAAAAAAACGCTCGGGATTTTTCCGAGCGTTTTTTTTATTAATACTTTAATAACTCTTTCGCCACATCTTCTGGCACTTTAAAACTCATTTTCTTATTTTTCATTTCAACTTCGACATAAGGGACATCTTTATATACTGTCATCGTACCAATTTCATGTAACTCTTTTTTATCTTTACTCGAATCCAATAATTTCGGTGTATCCTCTTGATACATTGTAAATGTTTTCCCTTGCGGAGTATCTAAAGGAGCCGATTGCATTTTCCACTTATCCATTTTCATGACTTCAAACAGCTTTTCAATTTTTTTCTTATCGGTAATTACTTTTTTCTCACTTGAATCAGTAAGTGATTCAATTTCAACTTTTTGTGCCTTTTCTAAGTTCATATCAGCCTTTTCCTTCTTCGCACTACACCCTATTAAAAGAAAGGATGCAGTTAACAGAAGTAAAAATAACATAAGGGCTTTTTTCATTTCTAATCCCCCTAACTACATAATGCTACTTTTCTCACTTTTTGTTTGCTGAAAATGAAAATAATATAAAAGCGCCACTGCAATAGTACTTATTAATATTGGTATATATAAGGGCAAATCCCATTTCATATATACTCTAGTGCAAATAGCAAGCACCAGTAATATTTCTAAGCAAAACAAAGGTTTTACATATTTCATTTCTTACCCACCATTTCTATTTTCACATGTGGATTTTCTTTTTCGATAAGCGCCAAAAATTCATTCATATCTTGCGGCATCGCAACCATATGTACTTTATATGCATTCGTCGTAATTTCAAGAGACTTTCCGACCTGACGTATAATTCTCACATCTTTTAATACAATATCATCATTTAAAATACCGTACTTTAATACGCCATTTTCTACTTTATGTTTTTTAATAAATACTTCCCAAACGAGTGGTACATTTACAATGAAGCATAAACCCATCCCAATCAACGCTGACATCCAATGCGCTTTATTAGTGAAAAGCATGACAATTGGATATATAAACATAAAAACTAACGTAAGGCAAACGAAAATGACTACTGACTTACTTCTTTGAATTGGAAAGTTCATACCTACACCCCCTAATCCAAATTATACCACTATTTCCATTTTGGTTCATAGAAAAAGGCCATTTCTAAATGACCTTTTACACAATGTACCTATAAAATTTCTTATCTACCTGTAGCACCGGAAAGTTTTTCGGCAACTCGTCTATACTCACACTTTGAAAACCATTCTTTTCATAAAAGCGATGTGCCGCTAAAAATTTTACTGTTGTTCCTAAGTAAATATCTTTCAATTTTTTATCCTCAGCCCATGAAATTGCTGTTTGAAGCAACATATGTGATGCGCCCCATTCTTTTCCGCGAAACTCTTTTTGTACGAACATTTTTCTTAGCGCTACTTGATGATTCTCAATATCTAATAAAGCTACTGTTCCAACTACTTTACCATCATAAATTGCTACCCAAAAGTTTCCGTGATCCTTTTGATAGAATGTTTCTATTTCAAGTAAATCAGGTTGCTCTTCTTTCGTAATTGAAACATTATACTCTTTTTGCTGAATATGAACGATAAGATCTACTACTTCCTCTTGAAACGTACTTTCATATGGAACAATACGAATCTTCTCGTTCATCGAATCTCTTTCCATTCTGAAGCTAGTAAACTATATACAGCGATATCATGAAAATGATCATATAGCCATTCTTCATCTCGTAAAATACCATCTAACTTAAATCCTAAACGTTCTGGAATTGCGCGGCTTTTCGCATTTCCAACACCGCACCGAATTTCAATTTTATTCAGCTTTAAATTTTCAAATGCATAGTGAAGTACAGCCTTTACGCTACGCGTCATAATACCTTTCCCGCCAGCATCTTCTGCAAGATAATACCCAAGACTCGTCGCTTTCTTCCCCCAGCTCACTGGATGAATGCCTACCATCCCAACGAGCTTTCCTTTGTAACGTATACCACTTTCAAAACCGTCTCCCTCTGCAAACTTCTTTAACCACATCGGAAAAATTTCATCATAAGCATCAGCAGATTTTGTCCCATCTACCCAAGGGAGCCATTTCCGTAAATGATTACGGTTTTGATCTAATAATTGATATAATTCCTCTTTATGATGTTTTTCTAGTAATTGTAGTTCGATTTCGTCATCTACTCGGAGTGTGAACATGTTTTTTAGTCCCCTTTTTAGTTTTCTTATTATTCTAACATTTATATTTCAAAACGCGTACCAATATATCAACGATTTTTGAAACATATCGAACACAACTCCATATATATCGACGTTTCAACATTAATGCACAACCACGACAACATAAAAAAGACGCACAGCCAAGCTATGCGTCTTTTCTATTATTTCTCTGCAACTTGAACTTCTTTTACGTAAGCCGCTTCGAATTTTTGGATGTCACCTGCGCCCATGAAAATTAGAACGCCGTTTTTATGTTTCTTTAATACATCCGTTGTTGTATCTGTAATTAATTCTGCACCGTCAATACGCTTTTGCAGATCTTCGATTGTTAATTCACCTTTGTTTTCACGTGCTGATCCGAAAATATCACATAAGTATACTTGGTCAGCTTTGCTTAGGCTTTCTGCGAACTCATCTAAGAACTTTTCTGTACGTGAAAATGTATGTGGCTGGAATACAGCGACAATTTCACGCTCTGGATGTTTTTGACGAGCAGCTTCAATCGTTGCATTAATCTCTGTCGGATGGTGTGCGTAGTCATCGATGATTACTTGCTCTCCCATCGGCTTTTCATTAAAGCGACGTTTTACGCCTTCAAAAGTTGTTAATTGATGTTTTACTGCTTCTACATCAACATTTTCATAATGGCAAAGCGCGATTACTGCTAACGCATTTAATACGCTGTGATTGCCGTATCCTGTAATTTTGAACGTATCATAGTACGTGTTACGAACGAATACATCAAATATCGTACCATCTGTTCTCTTTTGAATGTTGCGTGCTTGGAAATCATTATCTTCTCCAAATCCATAGAAAATAACAGGTACTTTCGCTTGAATTTTTTGAAGTTCTTCATCATCTCCACATGCAATAATGCCTTTTTTCACTTGCAATGCCATCTCTTGGAATGCACTGAATACATCATTGATGTCTGCAAAATAATCTGGATGATCAAAATCAATATTCGTCATAATTGCATAGTCTGGATTATAAGACAAGAAATGACGACGATACTCACAAGCTTCAAATACAAAATACTTACTATTTTCTACCCCATGCCCTGTTCCATCTCCAATAAGGTAAGATGTTGGGTGTGCACCTTGCATTACATGGGCTAACAAACCTGTTGTTGATGTTTTTCCGTGTGCACCAGTTACAGCAACACTTGTGTATTGGCTCATCAGGTCACCTAAGAAATGATGGTAACGATGGACTGGGATGTTTAATTCTTTTGCTGCTACGATTTCTTCATGCGTATCAGGAAATGCATTTCCTGCAATAATCACTTGTCCTTCTTCTACATTATTCTTATCAAAAGGAAGGATCGAGATACTACGCTTTTCCAACGCTGTTTGTGTAAAGAAACGCTTTTCATAATCAGACCCTTGAACAGTATGCTTCATATCATGAAGAATTTGCGCTAATGAACTCATTCCTGTTCCTTTAATTCCTACAAAATGGTAAACTGTCATCTTAAAGAACCTCCAACATTTCGAACTAATACAACGGCCTATCTATAAGACAGTATATGAATCTTTTCTTATTTTGGTAATCATCATACATTTTTGATGTAGTGAAGTTATTCTTTCCCTTCACTTATCAGGATAAACTCGTACGTACTTCTTTATATGTCCATAATAAGTCCATTATAGCAAAAAAGAAGCCGCTATACTATGATAACAGAAAAACTGATAGGGTCAATCACCTATCAGTTTTTCTCTCTTTTACATCTCTTCTCTTTTTTCTAATTGAACACGCTCTAAACGTGGGTTTGGACGATATTTACGACCAGCTTTTGCTTCTGGTTTCCCATTTAGTTCTACATTATCACCAGTAAAGCCAATATTCATTTTTAATAAGCTACTTCCTACCCCGTATATGTCAACAGGTACGTTTTGAGCTTCAAATTCACGAATACGCTTCTCATCAAATCCACCAGTTACAACGATATCTACATGCTGGAATCCTTCTTCATCAAGTGCTTTACGAAGTGCGAATACAAGCGATGGGTTTACACCACGTGGATCGAATGTTCCAAGTACTTCTGGGTGGCGAATAAAGTATTGATCAATCATCGTGCGGGACGTATCTACACGTACACCTTTTAATGTTGATCCAAATTCACGCGCTACGCGAAGTGCATCTGTAATGACATCATTGTTGTAATCAATTAATACAACTAATTCATCTTCTGGGAATTTCTTATGATATGCTTTTGCCGCTTCCACAACATCACCATTAAACATTTGAATTAATGCGTGAGGCATCGTCCCCATACCACTTTTGCCCCACCATTCATTCATCGCATGCGTCGCTTGTGCGCTCATACCTCCGATGTATGCTGCATAACCGTCACCAGCTTGTTGTGTATAATGATCATCACGATCTCCCATGAAAATAACTGGTTTTTCTTTATCTACGCTACGCGCAGCTTGGACAACGTTATATACGTTTGTCGCAACCGATGTACGACGAGCTAAAATCCCATCAATGACACCTTCTAAAAATCCGAAATTTTCATAAGGACCATGAATTGTTAACACTGTTTCAAATGGACTAATTTTATCGCCATCTTTTAAAGAGTTAATTTCAAGTTCCTCAGGATTTTTAGCGAATGTTTGTAGCAATGCAATTACTTCATCCGTTCCGCAAAGAACTGCATTTTCCTTTTGGAAAAATTGCATCGTTACAACACTTTTCGGGCGAAATTCTTCGATGATTTCTCTAGTCTTTAAAAAGTAAACGGCAGAGAACCAACCTTCTCCAACACGTTCGTCAAATTTAAATGTTTTATTTGTTAGTCTATTTATTTCACCTTTTAATTTTAATTCAATTTCTTTCATGTCGCTTTACTCCCTACTTTACTATCCAACATTTTCTCTTAGTATACAGCAAAACCGTTTACTATACATTTGTTTCCTGCATAGCGGCAAATTCATCCTCAGAAATAAGGACATCTCTCGGTTTCGTTCCTCTACCTTCAGAAATAATTCCTTGCGATTCCATCTCTTCAATGAGACGTGCCGCGCGATTATAACCGATGCGGAATTTTCGCTGTACAGAAGATGTGGACGCTCCCCCTTGTTCTACAACAAATTGACATGCATCAAGGAACAATTCGTCTTCCGACTCAGCTTGTTCTGTTTTCGCTAATAAATCCTCTTGCTTAAATAAGTAATTCGGCTTCATTTGCTTTTTCACATGATCAACTGTTTTTTCAATCTCATCATCCGATACGTATACACCTTGTACACGAACTGGTTTAGATGTACCGTTCCCTAAGAATAACATATCACCACGGCCAAGTAATTTCTCCGCGCCCCCAATATCAATAATCGTACGCGAATCAACTTGAGATGATACAGTAAACGCAATACGCGTTGGAATGTTTGACTTAATTAAACCTGTAATAACATCTACAGATGGACGCTGCGTCGCTACTAATAAATGAATACCACAAGCACGTGCTTTTTGCGCAATACGACAAATCGCTTCCTCAACATCACCAGGTGCTACCATCATTAAATCGGCTAACTCGTCAATGACAATAACGATATAAGGTAATGTCTCTCCTGGAATTTCTCGCTCACTTACAATCGTATTGTAGCGAGTTAAATCACGAGCACCTGCGTGTGCAAACAATTCATAACGGCGTTCCATTTCCTCAACTGCCCATTTTAATGCAGCTGTCGCTGCTTTTACATCCGTAATAACAGGTGCTACAAGATGCGGAACAGAATTGTATGGTGCAAGCTCAACCATCTTCGGATCAATTAACATTAACTTCACTTCATGTGGTTTCGCTTTATATAAAATACTCGTTAAAATCGCGTTAATACACACACTTTTACCTGAACCCGTTGCACCCGCAATAAGTCCGTGCGGCATTTTTCGAATATCCGTTACAATTGGGTCCCCTGAAATATCAAGTCCAAGCGCAACAGTAAGCGGTGATTCACTCTTTGTGAATACAGGACTTCTTAAAATTTCGCGAAGAAATACTGGCTTGCTTTCTTTATTTGGAACTTCAATTCCAATTGCACTCTTCCCTGGAATCGGCGCTTCAATACGAATATCTTTCGCAGCTAAACTTAACTTAATATCATCACTTAAGTTTGTAATTTTATTTACTTTCACACCTGGGTCTGGCTGTACTTCAAAACGAGTTACCGCTGGCCCTTGCGATACATTAATAACATGTGCGCCAACGTGAAAATTATTAAACGTTGTATCTAATAATTCTTTCTGCTCCTCTAACCATTCTGTATTATCTAACGCTGATTGCTGTGGAATCGACAACAGCGCTAATGGTGGAACAGTATATGTCGGTGGTGTATGCAATACATTTCGCATATCGTTCTCTCTTTGATTTACAACATATGCTTTCTCTTGTACTTCCGTACTTGAAATTGGCTTTTGTACTTGCTCTACCACTACTTGCTGCATTGGTTGCTCTTCCACTTGTGGTTCTGCTACTTGCTGCACTGGGCGCTCTTCCACTTGTGGTTCTACTACCACCTGCTGCACTGGGCGCTCTTCCACTTGTGGTTCTACTACCACCTGCTGCACTGGACGTTCTTCCACTTGTGGTTCTACTACCACCTGCTGCATTGGGTTTTCTTCCACTTGTGGTTCTGCTACTACTTGCTGCACTGGGCGTTCTTCCACTTGTGGTTCTGCTACTACTTGCTGCACTGGGCGTTCTTCCACTTGTGGTTCTGCTACCTCTTGTTGTACTGGCTTATTCTCTACTCGTACATTAGCAGAAGGCTGCATTGCATTTGCTCTAGCTGCATGTCTTTCCATTAATCGTGTTCTATCTTGTTTCAACATAACAACATTAAATGGTACATGGCGTTTTTTCTCACGTTTTGGTTCTTCTTTTTGTACAACTGGTTGCTCTTCTGTGATTGGTGTTTCTTCTACAACTCGTTGCTCTTCTACGACTGGCGCTTCTTCTACAACTCGTTGCTCTTCTGCGACTGGTGCTTCTTCTACAACTCGTTGCTCTTCTGCGACCTGTGCTTCTTCTACAACTCGTCTATTTTCCTCTGTTTCTGCAATTAAAACATTCGCAAAGCTTTGAACATCTTTCTTCGTTTGTTCATCAGCCTCAGCAACATGTATGAATTCACTCTTTTGTTCAATTGCTTCATCTTCTTGCTGAATTTCCTCAAGTGCTACAAATGTCTCTACTACAGGCGCTTTTGTTTCTGCAATCACTTCTGTTTCTTCTGCTTCCGCAATTACTTCCACTTCTTCTGACTCTTCTGTTTCTGTAATTACTTCCACTTCTTCTAGCTCTTTCGCTTCCGCAATTACTTCCACTTCTTCTGACTCTTCTGTTTCTGCAATTACTTCCACTTCTTCTGACTCTTTCGCTTCCGCAATTACTTCCACTTCTTCTGACTCTTTCGCTTCCGCAATTACTTCCACTTCTTCTGACTCTTCTGTTTCTGCAATTACTTCCACTTCTTCTGACTCTTTCGCTTCCGCAATTACTTCCACTTCTTCTGACTCTTTCGCTTCCGCAATTACTTCCACTTCTTCTGACTCTTTCGCTTCCGCAATTACTTCCACTTCTTCTGACTCTTTCGCTTCCGCAATTACTTCTACTTCTTCTGACTCTTCTGTTTCTACAATCACTTCTACTTCTTCTGCTTCCGCAATTACTTCCACTTCTTCTGTTTCCATAACTACTTCTTCTGGCTCTTTCGTTTCTGCAATTACTTCCACTTCTTCCGTTTCCGCAATTACTTCCACTTCTTCTGACTCTTCCGTTTCCGCAATTACTTCCACTTCTTCAGGTGCCTCTGTTTCCATAACTACTTCT
The DNA here is from genome assembly GCF_057924895.1 of Bacillus sp. LH1. Lineage (NCBI taxonomy): Bacteria > Bacillati > Bacillota > Bacilli > Caryophanales > Bacillaceae > Bacillus > Bacillus sp. LH1. The sequence goes on from NZ_CM175007.1 coordinate 4,592,360, forward strand.
TCAAGCTCTTCCGTTTCTGCAATTACTTCTACTTTTGACACTTCTTCTGGTATTTCCACAATGATTGTTTCTTCAAGTTTTTCTTCTGCTTTGACAATCACTGATTCTTCTGGAGCTTGCTTTTCTACTTCAATAGTAGGTTGTTTTATTTCTGTATTACGTTTAATTTCTTCTGATAATATTGTATCCTCGTGCTCTACTTTAGAAGCTACTAATTCTTCTTGTAGATTGTTTTCGTTTAACACCACTACATCTTTTTCTAGCTTAGCACTTTCCATCTGCTCAGCTACTGTTTTATGAAGTAATTCATCCGCTGAAACTTCCTGCGGTGTACTCATTTCTTTAATCACTTCTTTTTCTTCTACTAAAGGCACTTGGCGTTCAATTTCATAACCGTTTTTCTCTAGCCATTGATCAACTACTGACTTTTCTTCCTTTTTATTCTCTTCATATTGTTGCTCTCCTTGCTGGTTAGCAGCTCTATGACTAGAAGAAGTTGGTGCTTGTCCTTCTGAGAAATCAGATAATTTATATCCTTTTTTCTCTAACCATGCATCAACGACTGATTTACCCTCTACAGATATTTCAAGATCTTCTCTTTCTTTTACTTCCTCCTGCTTTTCAACCTTTTTCTCTACTGAAGGACGATTATATCCATAAATTGGCGAAATCATTTCTGTTGGACGAAATGGTCTACGGTTACTCTCTTGCGAAGGTGCAGATGCCTTTTTAACGACAGACTCCCGCACCGGTTCATATTGCACTTCCAGTTCTTCATATGTAGAAACAACCTTTTCCACATACGGTCGTCTGCTTCTTTCCACCTTTATTCCTCTTTGGGCAGTCGGTTCTTCATATGCTACTCCTTGAACAGGTTGTTCTTCAAAGCGATTTACTTCGCTTTCATCCTCTTCATCGAACCCATTATCCGGTACTAAAGGAAAACGGCATTTACCTGCATTCCTACTTGCCATTTGTGCTTCTCTTGCTTCAGTGTAGTGGTTTACACGAGGAATTTTCGGCTGACTTTCAATTTGCTTTGGTACTTCTTTATTCATCGCTGTTTGTTCTTCCTCTTTGTTAAACAGCTTTTTCATCCAATCTAACATGCTTACCACTCTTTCTACTAAATAGTAACATCCTTTATTGTATCAGCATTCGGCAAAAAGTGCAGGTAAAATTAAGCATGTCATATTTATCCACAATATTCTAATTTACGAGTGTTTTCATATGGAAAAACGCAGCCTTTCATGTAAGACTGCGTTTAAGCTTTACTCTTCCGATATGCATCTACACTATCCGTTACACTTTGCAATAAAGAATTTACATACTGCGGGTCAGATAATTTTTTGTCTTCTTCATAGTTTGACATAAACCCAAGTTCTAATAACACACCAGGAACCTTTGCCCAATTAAATCCAGAAAGATCATCCCGAAATTTAATTCCATTTACTTTTACTTGCTGGTTCTCCCTCATTTTATTTACAATCATTTGAGAGATTTGAAGACTTTCCGCATAAATCTCTTTCGTATACGGACTTCCTTCTGCCGGCGTCAATACAGCGAATCCACTTTCGTTTGGATTTTCAGAACCATCTGCATGAAGACGTAAAAATAAATTCGCCTTATGATTATTTGCGAATGTCGCCCGTTCTTTATTACTTATATCAACGTCTTGTGATGTTCTCGTCATTAATACTTGTATCCCTTTTGCTTCAAGCTTTTCTTTTAATAAAAAAGCCATTTCTAATACAAGTACAGCCTCTCTCTTTTTCGTCACAACACCTGTTGTACCGTCTGTCACTTTATATTTTTGCGTTGTTGCCCCTGGTCCAATTGGCTCTAAATTTAAATTCGCTTTTTGTTGATGTCCTGGATCAATAACGACGAGAAACTTCTCTTGTTTTTCATTACCCTCTACTTTTTGTTCATTATTTTGCACTGGTTGCTCAGTTGGCTGTACTGGCGTAGTTTCTTCTTTCTTTTCCTCAGATGATACTTCCTCTTGCTTATGTTCTACTTGCTCATTCGTTTGAATTGCTTGCAATTCTTCGTTTATTTCTTGTTCTTGCTGTTTTTCTACCGGTGCGTCTTCTTTGGTATCTTTGTTTTTCTCTTGTATAGAAGATTTAGTTTCTTTTTTCGGCTGCTCTTGTGAACAACCGGCCATATATATTCCAATGAATGCAATCATGCTCATTATTTTTATATACTTCATACTTCTCTCCCATCACTTTGCACCGGATTCAAAGTTTTTCTTATAATTGCCCTATAATCTCATCCATATTTCCAATATAAACTGGCTGCCATTTTTCTGTACCACGTTCTGCAGTATAAACCGGATAAGCGTCATCATCTATATTTACGAAAACTGGATTGCCCATATCCGTTTCATATCCAATTGTAATCCATCCTTCTTGCCACTTTCCGTTTTCTTCACTTATTAATGAATTTTTATGTTTATCGTATCGGTAACCGATTTGTCCTTTTTCTAATTCACTTTCACTAAACACATATATTTCATAAGTACCTAGCTCAATATCTTGCTGTTTTGAAGTTTCAATTCGTTTCAGAAGTTCTGCGATTTTTGGTTGTTGTTTCATAAGTCTATCCCCTTCTATTTTTCTAAATTTTAACTAGATTGTTTATAAAATACAATATGGATTTTGTGAAAAAGGTGACATCCTTATAATATGAATGATTTTTTGAATATATCTGTCAAAACTCTCAATATATCAACAATTTTTCAAATATATCTATCGTAACTCTACATATATCAACGATTTTTCAAATATATCTATCGTAACTCTACATATATCAACGATTTTTCAAATATATCTATCGTAACTCTACATATATCAACGATTTTTCAAATATATCTATCACAACTCTCAATATATCAACGATTCAACACGAAATTTCGATTTACCGAAAAAGAATGTAAAAAAAGAGAGACTGTCCAAAAGGACAACCTCTCTCTTCTTATATCAATTAAAATTTAAACTCTTGTCCAACTTCAAAGCTATCTTCTAATACAAGAATACCTTTTTCTTGTGGAGCATCTGGAAGCTCTAATTCACGTGCAGAGCAGATCATTCCAGAAGAAGGAACACCGCGAAGTTCTGCTGGTTTAATTAACATACCACTTGGCATTACAGCACCAATTTTTGCAACGACAACTTTTTGTCCTGCATCAACGTTTGGTGCACCACATACGATTTGTAATGTTTCTGTACCGATTTCTACTTTACAGATGTTTAGCTTGTCAGCATTTGGATGCTTTTCTTTTTCAGCTACATAGCCTACAACAAATTTCGGAGAAAGATCTGCTTCTACTGTTTCTTCAAAGCCATTCTTCGCTAAAATTTCGTTGATTTTCTCTACAAGCTCTTTCGTTAATGTAAGGTTGCCTGTTTCTTTTACTTCTAAGTAAGAAGATGCATTAAAGATGTTGAATCCTGCTGTTACATTGCTTTCACGATCATATACGCGTGCAACATCTCCTTTGCGATCAAAAGTACGGTTCTCTAAAGTAATATCTTGTAAGGCAACAATTAAAGTGTCACCAATTCCTTCAAGGTTGTAAAAAACGTTCACTTCGTTCATCCTTTCTCTTTTCCATCTGTCTTCTTCCGATTTTTCGCTAAAATAAAGATTGGTTCAAATTCTCCATCTTCATATACGAATGAAAGTGATGTAATCGGAACATGCCCTTCGGCAAAAAATTTCATTGTCATTTGTGCAATAATATCATAACCGATTTCGTTGACGATATCAGCAATAATTAATACATCTTGGTGAGGAACAGCAACAACCATGTCACCAGAAATCTTTTCACGCATCGATTGTAGTAACGATTCGTTTAAAATACGAGTCGCGTCATACCCATCATTTGTGTTTAAAAAGTAGAATGTATTACCCGCTACTGTGTCTTGTTTAAATTCATAACCTAATGAGCGTGCGTTGAATAATGCCATTTCACGCACTTGCTGTTCTGTAAGTTCTAATTTTTGTAATAGACGCTCATCAATTAGTCGATACGTTTTATTCGAATCTAGCGCGTAGTAAATACGTGTTTCCGCCGTATGATCCGTCATAATAAACGGATTTCCTTCTTCTGCTTGTTTCGGGAAAGAAGTAGAGCGAATAACAGGTAAAATTTTCGCTCCGCTATTTTCTTCTTTATGCATCGCAATTAGCGCTTCTTGTACGTAATAAGCAACTTCTTCAATTGCCTTTTCCTTGTTCACTTCCCATTTTGCCACAACTCCTGGAAGCGATACGTTAATACCTTTTTTGGAGTCTTTTTGTTCAATACGTAAAACTTCTTTCTCACTATCATACTGAAAGTCCCATTCTGGGCGAGATAATTTCTTTATTAACTCATCTTTCATCTTTTTACTTGTCATCTTCATCTCTTTTTTCCTCCCTTCCAAAAAAATAACCTCCCCCGCGAAGGTAGAGGTTGTTTTACAATTCAATTGGCAAATTGCCTTATTTTAAACCTTCAATGAACTCTTCGATTTGTTCTTGTGTTTTACGATCTTTGTTTACATAGCGACCAGTTTCTTCACCTTTATTGTACGCTACAAAGCTCGGAATGCCAAATACGTCTAATTTTACACATAGATCAATAAACTCATCACGATCTACATAGTAAAATGAGAAATCACTATATTTCTCTTCTACTTCTGGCATAAATGGATCTACAAAGCGGCAGTCTGGGCACCATTCTGCTGAGAACATAAAGACTACATTCTCTTCATTTTTTAACTGTTGGAATTGCTCCATGCTTTCTAATGACTTCATCTATATTTCCTCCTCTAACGGGTGCATTTTTCATGTTATAATCTTTCTTTTATACTACCATACATCGCGCACGGTGCAAGGTTTATGCTTGCTTTTTGTCATACTTATATTGCCCAACTAACAACTTAACAACGTGTACAAATAATTCCGTGCGGTCGACATAATCATCTGTAAAAATACCGATAGCACCTTCGTGACTACGAATATCTTTTCGCTGCACAAACTCTTCCATCACTTCGCTTAATTCCTTACCATCTTCAAGAGGTGCTAAAAAATCGTCTGGTAACGTAATACGCGCTCCTCCGGCCACAAATACTTTCCCATCCATTGTTGCTAGCGCGCCCCAGTTACACATAAATAAACCGTGCTCCGTTTTCATTACGCCGCCTTCTAGCCCAATACCAATTGGAGCTTCTCCTTCCTCTAGCGCTCGCTTCGCTCTATTAATCGCTCCTTGCATCGTCTCTTCATCTGAGAAAGGCTGAGCTGATACTCCTGACGGAACAGAAAGAGATGTAATTTCAGCATCTTTCCAAACCTTCTCCACAGCGCCAACCTTCGTTTTATTCTTTGATCCTACTACTACTTTCATTTCGTTCACCTCTATAAAAATTCATCATTCTATTCTAATATCCCTATCAGATACGAATTAAGCATCAACCACTACCACATATCACCAAGTCATCTATTCAGCCTAAAAAAGAAGGTTTTTTCTAGCAACATTACCGTCTTCAAAAACAAAAACAGCCTTCCTCTCACTTCCTACTTGGGGTCTTCATACATCATTCGAACACCAATTAAGCACTGACCATTCCCACTCATGGATGGGGCATCTATTCAATCTAAAAAAAGAAGGTTTTTTCTAACAACATTACCGTCTTCAAAAACAAAAACAGCCTTCCTCTCACTTCCTACTTGGAGTCTTCATACATCATTCGAACACCAATTAAGCACTGACCGCTCCCACTCATCGATGGGTCATCTATTCAATCTAAAAAAGAAGGTTTTTTCTAACAACATTACCGTCTTCAAAAACAAAAACAGCCTTCCTCTCTTTTCCTATCCAGGGTCTTAATACACCATTCGAGCACCAATCAGGCACTGACCGCTCCCACTCATCGCTGGGTCATCTATTCAATCTAAAAAAAGAAAGGCTCTTCAGCCCTTCTTCCTCTCTACACGTTATTCTTAATTGTCTCTAACGTCGTTTTATCTGTTGTTCTTACAAGCTTCGTAATTAATTCTTTCGCCGCTGCATAATCATCAACATGTAAAATTGAAGCATGTGTATGAATGTAGCGCGCACAAACACCAATTACTGCTGATGGGATACCAGAGTTACTTGTATGTACACGGCCCGCATCTGTACCACCTTGTGAAATAAAGTATTGGTACGGAATGTTGTTTGTTTCTGCTGTATCTAAAATGAATTCGCGTATTCCTCTATGTGTTACCATCGTGCGATCGTAAATACGAAGAAGAGCACCTTTTCCTAATTGACCGAACTGTGTTTTGTCACCAGATGCATCGTTTGCTGGACTTGCATCAAGCGCATAGAAAATGTCTGGTTGAATCATATTTGCAGCGGTTTGCGCTCCGCGAAGACCTACTTCTTCTTGTACAGTAGCACCAGAATATAATGTATTTGGTAATGTTTCGTCTTTTAATTCTTTTAACAATTCGATTGCAAGACCACATCCGTAACGGTTGTCCCAAGCTTTCGCCATAATTTTCTTCTCATTTGCCATCGGTGTAAACGGGCAGATCGGCACGATTTGTTGTCCTGGTTTTACACCAATTTCAATCGCATCTTCATAACTATCTGCACCTATATCAATTAACATATTTTTTATATCCATCGGTTTTGCACGTTGCGCGTCACTTAATAAATGAGGAGGAATAGAACCAACAACCCCAATAACAGGGCCATTCTTCGTCATAACTTGTACACGCTGTGCTAATAAAACTTGGCTCCACCAGCCGCCTAACGTTTGAAAACGAAGCATTCCGTTTTTCGTAATTTGCGTAACCATGAAACCTACTTCATCCATATGACCTGCTACAAGAACACGTGGGCCAGTTTCGTCCCCTTTTTTCAGACCAAATACGCTACCTAAACCGTCTTGTACAATTTCATCTGCATATTTGCTTAATTCTTGTTTCATAAAACGGCGTACATCATGTTCAAAACCTGATGCACCTTGTAATTCTGTTAACGTACGAAATAATTGTAATGTCTCTTTATTCACGAAGTCCCCTTCTTTCAAACCTTAGTAGAATACCTCTTTTATTGTAACGAAATTTTCGAAATGTTTCTAGTTTCTTCTTTTTTAGCTGTATTTGCTTTATAATTATTATCGGTACACTATTTTTATTTTATAGAATTGAGGTGAATATATGAGCTGGAAAGGTTTAGTAGCAGGTCTTGGCGTTGGGTTCGCAGCTGGTTATCTCGTTGCAAACAAAGTACAAGAACAATCCCATATTTCTTCAGAAAAAGCATTGAAAATGGTGAAACAAGCATTAAGTCATAAAGGTGAAATTACTGGCTCTTGGGTACATATGGTTCCAGAGACATTTGAAAAATATGATGTCGCATATGAAGTTTATCGCGGCGGTCTTACAACAATGTTAGATGATATACAAGAACGATTTGAATTTTTAGTTGATGCTAAAACAGGTACTGTTTTAGAGGTTATAGCAGCATAAAACGGAGGGTTCCCATTAGGTGAACCTCTTATTTTTTTGAAATTGCGGGTATTGATTAAAATTATATCAGCGATTTTTTAAATATATCGACTTACCGGCAAAATTCTATAATAAAAAAGAAGCTGCTCCAATAAATATGATGGAACAACCTCCTATTTTTATGCTTCTATACTCGTTTTCCGTTCTATTTTTTCTACGATACGACCTTCCTCATTCCACTTCACAGCGCGATAATATGCGTCATGGTAAAACGTAAACCATGCCTCTTTTTCAGCACCATACTTCATCCACTTTTTCTTATTTTCAATCGAGGTCATCGGATAATCATCGTATGCCATTACCCATAATACATTTTGATGCGCGTGCGTCGGCAATAGATCTGCTAAATGTAGCATCGTTTCCCCTTGACTCTCCAAAATGATGACTGCATGTCCATCACTATGCCCACCCGTATGTGCCATCTTGATTTCATCTGTAATTTCTATTTCTTGCTGGAACGTAACAACTTGATCTACAATTGGCTCCCAATTTTCCTTCCAATATGTATTACGTGATCTAATGTTTGGATTCCTCATTTCATTCCATTCTGTTTCACTTACGTAAACTTTCGCATTTGGAAATGCCGGTACAAGGTGATCATCTTCCCATTTGGTTAGACCAGATGCATGATCAAAATGAAGATGCGTCATCAAGACGTAGTCGATATCTTCAGGCTTTAATCCTAATTTTTCTAATGATTCATAAACCGATGATTCTTCTGTTACACCTTGATTGCGTTTCATCTTCTCATTCAACTTACCGTTTCCTATCCCGGAATCAATGAGCATATTTCCGTCTTTCGTTTGCAAAAGTAACGGATCTGTTCGTAAATAAATATGATTTGTGTCATTATGTTTATATTTACGTGACCAAAGTACTTTCGGCACGACTCCAAACATTGCTCCTCCATCTAAATGTGTATTCCCGCCTTTTAACCACGTTACTTTTATATCTCCAATTTGTAACTGTTCCATTACACATCCCCCTTTTTAATTAATCTTAACATAAAATTCTGATTATTTTAGGTGTAAAAAAACCTACGCATTACTGCATAGGCTCTGTACGATATTTTGCTTCAACTCGGTAAATACGATGACCTTTACTAGAGAATTTCTCTTCGTATTCAGTCATGATGTTACCTTCAAAGTCGCTGTTATGAAGATCTAAGCTTAAGTACGTTAGTAACATACCATACTCAGCCATACTCATAAGAGAATATTCAAATAAACCTTGGTTATCTGTTTTGAAATGAATTTCTCCGCCTTCTACTAACACTTCTTCGTAATTACGTAAAAATGTTTTATACGTTAAACGACGCTTCGTATGACGTTTCTTTGGCCATGGATCTGAGAAGTTTAAATAAACGCGATCAATTTCACCTTTCGCAAAGAAAACTGTTAAATCTTCAGCATCTTTATTAATTAACTTTAAGTTTGGTAATTCTTCTTCAATTAATTTATCAAGTGCATCTACAACAACACTTGTGAATTTTTCAATTCCAATATAATTAATATGTGGATTCGCTTTCGCCATATCATACATGAAGCGGCCACGACCTGTACCTACTTCAATGTGAATTGGTTGTTCGTTTCCAAATACTTCTTTCCAGCTACCAGCGCGCTCCTCTGGGTTTCCGATTACGATATGTGAATATTCATTAATTCGATCCATTGCATACGGTTTATGTCTTAAACGCATAGATGTTTCCCTCTCTTTACATAGCTATTTTAAAGGAATAATTCCTTCTTTCTTTTTTAATCAATCTACCAAACAAAAAACCAAGTACGTACGAGCACTCGGTCCGTTTCTTTCAAGTATAAGATGTACCATTTTGATAAAAACTACATACAGCATTAAACATTCCATGACGAAACAGCTTTTTCTCTTACATTTGAAGAGAAAAACAATCGAAAGGATGATCCGTTCATGCCAATTAATCAACAACATCAATTAGAAGTGCTGAAAGATATTTTAGTCAACCACCAAAGTGATTGCTGCGGGACAGTTTCAGAATGCGAGCAATTAGAGCGCCTCATTCAATCGTTACTCGCAAACGATAATATAAGTAGTGACGCTAAAACAATGCTAAACGATGTATATTCTTATAGTCAATCGGGTAAATCTTCCTCTAATTTGGACAACCATATTTCCAATAATCAAGAACAACTTACTCAGTGGATTGCTGGAATGGACAATTTTTCTTAAGTATTATTCTGAAGCAAGTAGTTGCTGTAAATATTGATGCCAATATTCAGCTTCTGCTTGCTGTTTTTTTGTTGTATGCCATTGAATAGACAAAATCGTTTGTGCTATCACATACCATCTCATGCGCCTAAGCAGCGATTCATCCATTTCAATATCATAAAAACCGAGCCACTCACTCCACTCCTGGCGCGGAATGTACCAATATAATAACATACCAAGGTCTAGAGCTGGGTCAGCAATCACAGCTCCATCCCAATCAATTAAAAACAACTCATCTTCATCCGACAATATCCAGTTGTTATGGTTTACATCACAATGGCATACAACGAATTCATTGTATTCAATAGCTTTTAATGAATCCATTAAATATTGAAGGCCTTGCTGAATTGTTTCATCATCCCTTATATCTCCTCTTAAAACGAGTTGCAGTTGTTGTAATAACTCTTGTGCGTGAAGCGGTTGCTTCCCAAGTCTTTGAATCATCTGTACAAGCGCTTTAGAGGAGTGAATTTTCTTCAAAAGTTTCGCAACACGTTCTAGTTTCATATCCTCTGGCTCTAACTTCTGTCCCGGAAGCCATTTTTGAGCAGAAATTACATCACCGTTCGTTACCCTTCTTGTCCAAAGTAATTTTGGAACAATTCCTTCTGCTGACAATACCGCTAAAAAGGGCGATGTATTCCGCTTTAAAAATAACTTCTGTTGTCCGTTTTGCGCAATATATGCATCGCCCGTTACTCCACCAGCCGGTACAAGACTCCACTCTTTTCCTAATAATTGTTCCAACCATTCCATATTCATTACCCGTTAACAAATCCTTATCTTTTATAGTTATGAAAAGAAAAACCGCAACATTTCTACACATGTTGTGGATTCATATATTTTACTGTAAATGAAAAGAAAAATTAGCCTAAGCCAAAAATCCTCTATTTTATTTTACAAAACCTGTCATAGAATGACAACTTATCAAAATCGTCACCTTTGTCAATTCTACATTTATTACATTCTCATCGTCAAGTAGCGATTTGTCACATTATCGTCAATATATACGTGCTAATTGGAGCGAGCTTAAGTTCCTTTCCTCTAAATGAAGAAATTGGCTCTATTTTCGCTTCGTTTTCGTTTACTAACACATGCCACGTTGCTTCATTCGGAAGTTGCACAGTTTTAGCTTCTAAACCGCTATTAAATAAGACGATAATCTCTTTCCATGGCCCAAACGTTTCTGCATGCTCTAGGTGATATGCAAGTACTTCTGTAGATGTTTGTAAAAAAGTCATATGTTTTTTTATAAGATCTGCGCTTTGTAATCGGAATGCCCCATGCTCTTTACGAATCGCAATTAAACCTTTTATATAGTTAACGGTCTCTATCTCTTTCTCTTTTTGATCCCAATCTAATTGATTGATCTCATCATTTGCATTATAACTATTTTCATTTCCTTTCTTCGTACGATAAAACTCTTGCCCTGCGTGTAAGAAAGGGATGCCTTGTGAAAGAATAACCATTGCGCTCGCTAACAGGTGACGTTTTTTCAAAATCGTTTCTGATTCTTCATTACTGCGCACTAGTTTATCCCACATCGTCATATTATCATGACATTCTACATAGTTAATGCTTTGCGCTGGCTCTAGAAACAGGCCTGTTTCTTTCATACTTAAAAGACTTCCTGCTGCAATATACTGCAAATGATTACAGTCTACATGCCCACCAAATGCAAAACCACGCTTATTTATATGAAATGTACTCCCTTTTATCCCATCACGAAATTGATCATTAAACTGCGCGATATGTGGCATTTTCTTCGCATTATTTAACGTTGCTTTTTCCTCACGAGGAAGCGGTGTTTGCAAATCCCATCCTTCTCCTAATAACAAAGCATCTCGTTTTATGTTTCGCACTTCTTTTTCTATCATATTCATCGTATCAACATCTAAAATTCCCATTAAGTCGAATCGGAATCCATCGACATTGTATTCAGTAAGCCAATATAAAATAGACTCTACAATGAATTTCCTCATCATTTTCCGTTCAGACGCTATATCATTTCCGACTCCCGTCCCATTAGAAGGCATACCATCTTCACCATGACGAAAATAGTATCCTGGAACAAGCTTTTCAAATGATGATAGCTCTCTTTCATAAACATGATTATAGACAACATCTATAATCACCCTAATACCTTGTTCATGAAATGTTTCAATTAGTTGTTTGCACTCAACTATCCTGTTATACGGATCAGAGGGGTTTATAGCATAATATCCTGTTGGTGCATTGTAATATAATGGATTATATCCCCAATTATAGGCGGACGAAGGATTCGCCTCATCTACACCACCGAAACAATATAAAGGTAATAGTTCAACATGTGTAACACCTAAATCTTTTATATGGGACAACCCTGTTAATGTCCCATTCCGTCCTGTTGTTCCCTCTTCCATCAATCCTTTATATGTTCCCTTTTGAATTACTCCACTATTTGGATGTATAGTCGCATCACGAATATGCAGTTCATACAATATGGCATCTGTCATTGATTGTAATGTTGGTAATCCCTCTCGTCTTGTTACATTCGTTTTTTCTAAATTGATAACAACACCATGTTTTCCATTTACCGTCACCGACTTTGCATAAGGATCCACAGCTTCGTTCCATATTAAATTAATACAAACAAGAAATGTATAGCGTGCTCCGTCTAAATCACCTTGTAATGTTTGAATCCAAACTCCGTTTTCTCCCCTGTACATTTCATGATCGGTATATTCTTTATCGCTCTTATAAATTCTTACTTTCGCAAGCCTTGCAGTTGGGGCCCATACTTTAAATGTCGTTTCTTCTTTTTGATAAACAGCACCTAAATCTGTACCTTCGTAATAATACTTTTCATCGAAACTTTTTGTTCGAATAACAGCACCTATTTGTAAATCAGTTTCTTCATTCCGTTCATCTCGTACTGTATAATACTTCCCCACATCTAGCGGCTCTTCTATAAAGCACTCATACTTCGTTGCATCTGGAAGCGCAATAGTATGAGCAATCGGTAAATCTTTCACATTACTTCCTTCTTGCAAACGAAATGTCCGACTTGTTCCATACGCATGTGGGAGCAAAATTGTAATTTTATTCATTTCATCTAAATAGGCATCAAATGGACGTTTTACTTTCAACATAAAAAAATCACCATCATTCTCAAAGTTAAAATAAAGTGAAACTTTAATGAGCGAGAAAATTTCTCCATCCTCACTTATTATTAGCCTTCACCAATTAGGCGAGATAAAATGAGCTGCAAATGATAAGGCTTTTCTTATCAACAAGACTCTATACAGTAACTCCATTCTTCTCTATAGTATATTCACCTGCATAAAAAACGTTTTCAACATTCTATTTTTGTAATTTTATTTCAGCAATCGATTTATACTTCGGGGTTTCTTTCACGTGGGATTCGTATAAAGTAATTGTATCTGCTTGAAATGATATTTCAGGCACTTCTTTTATACTTTCTAAACGAAACTTTTCTTCTCCTATCCATTTACGAGCAACGGTAATATGCGGGTGATATGGGCGTGTTTCTAGAGAAAATCCATTTTCTTCACAAATGGCATGTATTTGCTTTTGCAACTGAAACAAATCGTGATTCTCACTTACCTTCGCCCAAAAAATACGAGGCTGATCTTCCCTACCAAACGTTGAAAAACCTTGTAATGTGAACGATAGTTCTTTTGTTTCTGCAATTGTTTTTAATCCATTCTTTATTCCCTCTAATTGTTCCCCCGTTGCACTCCCTAAAAATGAAAGGGTAATATGATAGTCTTCTTTATGTACCCATGAACGAAATTGTAATTCCTCTTGCATATCCTCTTTATAGTTAGACAGCATTTCTTTTATATGATTCGGTAACGTAATTGCGACAAAATAATGCAGTTCCATGTACATCTTCTCCTTCTTTTCTATTGTTGCTTTTCTTTCTTATCTCATTCAGGTAAAAAGAAGCCGCTCTCCAAAATAGAGAGCGGACATTATTTATATATCCATTACTTCGCTAATTCATGAATTGCTTGCGCGTAAATTGCTGTTGCTTTCAATAAGTCTTCAATTTCGATATACTCATCTTTTTGATGCGCAAGTTCTTCTTTTCCAGGGAATAGCGGGCCAAATGCCACACCAGCTTTTAATGAACGAGCATAAGTACCGCCGCCGATTGCTAATAGTTCTGCTTTTTCACCTGTTTGTTCTTCATACACACGTTGTAACGTACGGATTAATACGTGATCTTTATCGACGTGATGTGGGCGAGAATTAGAATAGTCAGCCACTTCAAAACCATGCGTACCAACATATTCTTTCAACTTCACAATTGTTTCTTCAAAGTTAGTTGTAACTGGGTAACGTACGTTTAGCCCTAAGTTACCACCGTTTTCTTTCGTATAAGAAATGCGACCGACATTCACTGTTAACGGACCGCTAATTTCATCTTTGTAAGCAATAGTAGCTTTTTCACCAAAAATATCACCAGTAAATGTTTCTGTTGCAAATGTCGCAAATGCAGTTGCTTTTCCATCAAGTGAAACTGTAGTTAAGAAGTTTGCTAATAATAAACCTGCATTTTCTCCTTTTTCAGGAGTAGATCCGTGCGCTGAAATTCCTTCTATTTGCAACGTCACTGTATTTCCTTCTATAGTCGATTTCCCTATTTTTTTAGCAGTTTGTAAATACTCTTCATATGCTACTGTAAGTGCATTTACATCTTCTCCTGTGATAACTGCTTCTGCAAAATCAGGAACCATATTTAAACGGCGCCCTGAATCAAATGAAACAAGTTCATATGCACCTTTTTTCTCTTCACTACCATTTTGCACAACTTGTATATCAGAAATTCCTTTTTCTGCATTAATAATTGGAAAGTCTGCATCCGGTGCAAAACCAATTGTTGGCATTTCTTCATTTTTAAAGTAGTGATCTACACATTTCCAATTGCTTTCCTCATCTGTTCCTATAATCATACGAACACGTTTTGAAAGAGGTAAGCCTAATTCTTTCACAATTTTCATTGCATAATATGCTGCCATCGTTGGGCCTTTATCGTCAATTGCACCACGTGCAAAAATCTTTCCATCGCGAATATCCGCACTATATGCGGGAGTCGTCCAGCCATCTCCTTCTGGTACAACGTCAACGTGACAAAGAATACCTACTAATTCTTCTCCTTGTCCCATTTCAAGATGACCTGCATATCCTTCTAAATTTTTAGAAGCAAAACCTTCAGCTTCTCCTTTATGTAACATGAAAGATAGAGCTTTTTCTACACCTTCACCGAATGGTGCGCCCTCTTTCGCAGATTCTTCTTCCCATACACTTTTAATTTGTAAAAATTGTTGTGTATCACGAATTAAATCATCTTTTCGTTTTGCAACTTCTTCTGTCCAATTAATCGCTGACATCACGCATCCATCCTTCACTATATTGTTTCTTTCATCATAACAAACAGAAATCTCTTATGCCATACACGAAAACTAAATACCGAACAATTGTAATATTTCAGATATTTCTTATTAGTTTTTCTTTTGTTTTTTCAAAAAAATTTGCAGGAATTTGGCGTTTTACGTAGAATTTTATGTGTTAGTTGACTGACCATATATACAATGTCAACTACCAATATTTTTCTATATGAATATTTGTTAAATTTCTGTAAAATTTAAGTAGATTAAAGCATGAATTTTATCATGTAGAGTACAATGGTAGTAACGACCTTCTTTCCTGAATGGGGTCAAAAAAACTAGTAGAGGAGTGGTTTTCTCTTGAAACCTACAACTACTCGTATGCTAACACGCATTAAATCAATTTATATGTACATCAATGAAAACGGAACGGTAACGACGAAAGACCTTGTAGATGAGTTCGGGATCACACCGCGAACGATACAACGTGATCTAAATGTGTTGCAGTTTAATGAACTCGTGTATAGCCCTTGCCGCGGTAAGTGGACAACAACAGGAAAGAAAGTGAGAATGACCTCATAACGAAAAATAATTGTATGGTAAATAAATACATACCCCTTTCTAATAATTAGAAAGGGGTCTTTTCTGCGCCTATAAAGGTACTACTTTTCAGTATCTACTTGATATGTTTTTAACATTTCTACTTCTTCATCTGTTAGCTCTCGGTATTGTCCAAGTTCTAGTTCTTCATCTAATACTAACGGACCCATCTCTGTTCTCTTTAGGTAGACTACTTTTTTTCCTACCGCTTCAAACATACGCTTCACTTGATGGAATTTCCCTTCCGTAATCACAAGCTCAATTTCAGAAATATCATCGCTTTTCAATATTGTAAGTGCACCTGGCTTTGTTTCATAGCCATCGTCTAAAATAACACCTTTAGCAAATTCTTTTACATCCTCTTCTGTTACTACTCCTGCAACGTGTGCATAATATTTTTTCGGCACATGCTTTTTCGGAGATAATAATTGATGTGATAACTTCCCATCATTTGTTATCAATAAGAAGCCTTCCGTATCGATATCAAGTCGTCCAACTGGGAACGGATCAAAGATTGCATCTTCTAATTCTAATAAATCTATTACTGTTTCATGATTATCATCTTCCGTCGCTGAAATAACACCTTGTGGTTTATGCATCATTAAGTAAACAAATTCTTTGTATTCCACAACTTCACCGTGAATCATAACTTCTTGCTCTTCTACATTTACATGAACTTTCGCATCTTTTACTGGCGTTCCATCAATTTTCACAACGCCATCTTTCAATAATTTCTTTACTTCTTTTCTACTTCCATATCCCATATTTGCTAATAATTTATCTAATCTCACGTTTTTCACCTTCTTTATTTATCATAGAAAAGGGGACGTAATTACGCCCCTCTTGATTTCAACTTTATTTTAAATCTACTACCAAGTTTACGTTGAATTTTATCTAATGCTTCTCCACCAAATACTCTTTCAAGTACTCCTGTGCGAATTGCTAACAATCCGTAAACAAGACCGCCAATACCTGCACAAATCGCAACTGTTATAAGAGCACCAATACGGCCATCAGGCGAAATCATGAAGGATAGAATCCATTGTGATAGTTTTACAGCAACGACCATTATAAGTGTCAGTACTGCAATTTGGAATGTTCTTTTATATACAACACCGAATGAATAGTGTGCGTATTTTTTAATTTGTTGATTTGTGTACCAAACAGAAGCTAAGAAACCAACTGCTGTCGCTAGAATTGCTCCTACTGTACCGAAATAACGAATAAAGATTACGTTACATACAAATTTCAAAATAACGCCCATTATAAGCGCAATAATCGCATGCTTCTGCTGGTTAATACCTTGCAGGATTGCTGCTGTTACTGTAAATAAAGCGAATAACAACGCAACTGGTGCATACCACATTAATACTTGTCCACCTAGTGGATCTGAATCGTAAAACGCAGTATAAATTGGATATGCAAGTGAAGAAATACCGACAACTGCTGGCAATGTTAAAAACATATTTGCCTGGAATGTTTGTGTAATTTGTAATTTCAAATAGCGGTATTGTTTTTCAGTAAATGATTTTGTGATTGCTGGTACAAGCGTTAAACTAAACGCTGTTGCAAGTGATACAGGAATCATAATTAACTTATGCGTCCACATTGTGAAAATACCGAGAGCTCGCTCTGCGATATCACCTTGACCAATCGCCTGCATAATTGAGTTAAATGTCAATGTATCAATTTGTTGATATAAAGGAATTGTTAACCCAATTACAACGTAAGGAATCGCATATGCAAATAACTCTTTAAACAATTGAACGGTGCTTACTGTTGATTCTGGTACAGTTTGTTCAATTAAATATTGATCCAAATATTTTTTACGTTTTAGCCAGTACCAAATTAACACACCGAGTGCTCCAACCGCTGAAACGAACGCAGCAAATGTCGCTACTCCAACTGCTGTTGCAACTGTACCGCCAAGTACTTTAATAACGATAAAACTACCTGCTAATAAAAAGACGATACGAATAATTTGTTCAATAATTTGTGAAACGGTAGTTGGTCCCATAGACTGGTGACCTTGGAAATAACCACGAATTAAACTCGCTGCTGGTACAACAATAAGCGCGAAGCTTACAAGACGAATGATCGTCGTAACTTCTCCTACATTATTGTGTATACTTTGTTTACCAAGCATCGCTTCTGCAAACAATGGCGCCGTCATGTACAGCACTAGGAACGAAAGAACTCCTGTTACTATCATCATAACCATTCCCGAGCGGAACATTCTCCGGCTCGTTTTATAATCGCCAAGCGCATTATATTTGGAAACAAATTTTGAAACAGCAAGTGGCACACCTGCCGTTGCGATACTTAAAAAGATCGTATATGGAATGTATCCATATGTATAGAGCGTTCCGCCTTCTGTTCCTACTAATGCATGAAACGGAAAGACGTAAATCATGCCTAAGAACTTTACTAAAAATGTCCCTAGCGTAACAATAAGCGTTCCGCGCAGAAATTTCGAATCGGACATACAAAAATCCTCCTACATCTACATAAAGTGAAACTATAATTAGTTGGAGACTTCTCTCCTACTCCTTATTAGTTGAACCATTCGAGCATTTACAGGCTAACAGACTCCCTATTTACTTCTCCTAAATCTTGAGGTTTTAGTCTTATCGCCTACAAATGGCAGGATAGTGCTGAACTCTAACTTTTGTATTGTACCACAATTCTCTCATTAAGCAGTACTTCACTCTATTTTTCTTTTAAGGGAAAACATGCTATTCTTTTAGGCAGGAAATGTAGAAAATGAGGTCGATATATTATGCATTATGATGTTATTGTCATCGGCGGCGGTCCTTCTGGGCTAATGGCTGCAATTGGTGCTGCAGAAGAAGGCGCAAATGTCTTACTTCTTGATAAAGGAAATAAACTTGGGCGTAAACTTGCAATTTCTGGTGGCGGACGCTGTAACGTAACGAACCGTCTACCACTTGATGAAATTGTTAAACATATACCAGGAAACGGTCGCTTCTTATACAGCGCTTTTTCTATTTTTAATAATGAAGATATTATTACATTCTTCGAAAATCTCGGTGTTAAATTGAAAGAAGAAGACCACGGTCGCATGTTCCCTGTGTCCAACAAAGCACAATCTGTTGTAGACGCACTTTTAACACGATTAAAAGACTTAGGTGTAAAAATTCGTACAAATACGCCTGTTGAAACGATTGAATATGAAAATGGTCAAACAAAAGCAGTTATACTGCAAACAGGCGAAGTGTTAGAAACAAATCACGTCGTTATCGCTGTTGGCGGAAAATCAGTTCCTCAAACTGGATCTACTGGAGACGGATATGCTTGGGCTGAAAAAGCGGGTCATACAATCACAGAATTATTCCCAACAGAAGTACCTATCCTTTCAAACGAGCCGTTTATACGTGACCGCTCATTACAAGGTCTTGCTTTACGTGATATAAACTTAAGTGTATTAAATCCGAAAGGAAAAGCTATCATTTCTCACAAAATGGACATGCTCTTCACTCATTTCGGCCTATCTGGACCTGCTGCTCTTCGCTGTAGCCAATTCGTCGTGAAAGCACTGAAAAAGTTTAAAACGAATACAATACAAATGAGTATTGATGCATTGCCAGAGGAAAATAGTGAACAACTATTTCAGCGCATGCTGAAACAAATGAAAGAAGATCCGAAAAAAGGAATTAAAAACGTTTTAAAAGGTTATGTTCCTGAACGTTACTTCCTATTCTTATTAGAAAAAAATGAAATTGACGGCAGCGAACAAGCTGGACAAGTTTCTCACGAAAAGATTCGTGCACTTGTGAAAGACTTTAAAGAGTTTACTGTGAATGTAAATGGTACGCAGTCAATTGAAAAAGCATTCGTTACTGGCGGAGGTGTATCCGTGAAAGAAATTAATCCGAAAGAAATGTCTTCTAAATTTACGAACGGCTTATATTTCTGCGGAGAAGTTCTTGATATTCATGGTTATACTGGTGGCTATAATATTACATCAGCCCTTGTTACTGGTAGAATTGCCGGAACGACAGCTGGAGAAAACGCGAAAATGCAGTATTAAAAAAAGAAACAGGGATTCCTGTTTCTTTTTTTTATAGGTACATGAAATTATATGAGCGATTCCACAAATATATCAGCGATTCCGCAACTTATATCGGCTATTTTCCAAATTTATCAGCGATTCTGCAACTTATATCGGCGATTTCCCAAATATATCGACTTACCGACAAGAAACGACAAATATAGGCTCCACTTAACTTCCCATTGCTTTTTTGTTGCTTTATATACCTTAGTACCTTTATATTTTATATTGTTGAATATTTAAAAAAGGGTAAGGGGAAAACAAATGAGAAAAAAAGTCATGATGTCTTTAATGTTAATGACGTTTCTTTCTGCGGTAGAAGGAACGATTGTTAGTACAGCAATCCCTCGTATAACGAGTGATTTGTCAGGCGTCGAACTTGTTAGTTGGGTATATGCAATTTATATGCTTGCAACAGCTGTTTCGACTCCAATATACGGAAAGCTCGCTGATTTATTTGGCCGTAAAAAAGTTTTACTGATCGGAGCTACAATCTTTTTAGTCGGTTCTGCACTTTGCGGAGTCGTTACATCGATGGAACAATTAATCTTCTTCCGCGCGCTTCAAGGTATCGGTGCTGGTGCTGTTATGCCAATCACAATGACGATTATTGGAGACTTATATAGCGAAGCGAAAGACCGCGCGAAAGCACAAGGTTGGATGAGTGCCGTTTGGGGTGTATCCGGTGTTATCGGACCGTTAGTAGGTGGATTTTTAGTTGATTCCCTTTCTTGGCGTTATATTTTCTTCCTAAACGTTCCATTCGGAATTATCGCTTGCTTAATGATTGCAATTTACTACAAAGAATCTATTAAACCTGCTAAGCATCATATCGATTATCTTGGTGCAACAGTCTTCTCATTAAGTACAATCGCTCTACTATATGCATTATTAACAGGTAGCAGTAAGCAAAACTGGGGAGACATGACAATTATCGGCCTATTAATCTTTGCCGCTATTTCATTTATTATTTTCTTATTCATCGAGAAGAAATCTCCGGAACCATTAATTCCGCTAGCACTTTTCTCTAACCGTACATTATCTACGATAAATATATTAACTCTTATTGCTGGCGCAATGATTATTAGTATTACAATGTACCTTCCAATTTGGAGCCAAGGTGTATTAGGGAAAAACGCTACAGAAGCTGGACTTATTTTAATGCCAATTCCTGTTATGTGGACATTTGGCGCTATTTTCTCTGGTAACTTAGTAGGCAAATTAAAAACGAAACAAATCATTTTACTTGGAGCTAGCATTTTATCAGTCGCTACGTTCTTATTATTTACACTATCAACAAATTCACCATCGTTCCTTATTTATGTAGCAGTCGGATTATTCGGCTTAGGAATGGGGCTTGTGACACCGATTTACATGGTAACAATTCAAGCAGCTGTACCAGCTCATACACGCGGAACAGCTGTTGGTTTAAACACATTTATTAATACATTTAGTCAAACGTTAGGTGCTGCAATATTCGGTACAATCTTCAATACGATGATTCACACACGTGGTATTAAAAACCTTGATCTTGTATCTGGCGGACACGGCGGTACTACAGCAAACGTAGTAACCGAATCGCAATCTGCATTAGCATCAAGCGTACACGTCATTTATATGAGCACTTTCGTATTAGCAGTATTTACATTAATTATCGCTTGGCTCTTATTAAAGCCAGCTACACAAACAAGTGAGCAACAATAAAAGGATGACCATTTTGGTCATCCTTTTTATTCTTCATTCTCCACAATATGTTTCAGCATGGATAATTTATTATCCCAAAAACGTTCATAATACGAGAGCCATTGTTGTAATTCTTCTAATGGTTCTGGATGCAAACGATATATCTTCTCTCTTCCGCTTTTTCTTCCACTTACTAAATTCGCTTCTGAAAGAATATGAAGGTGCTTTACAACCGCAGTACGACTCATCGGAAAATGATCCGTTATTTTGGAAATCGGTAACTCTTTGTCACTTAATAACCGTATTACTTCTCGGCGGGTTGGATCAGCAATTGCTTGAAATACATCATATTTCGCTGCTGACGAGGACACTTAGCCTTCGACAACCTTTTTCAGTTTTTCATTTACAATCGCTACCCAACCACCGCTCATTCTATCGCGAATAATAGAGCTCTTCGCATTTGCTTTCGGAAGAATTTCATCAGGATGTTTCCAGCCGCCGTGAATTAACGTAAATTCTGTTTTGTTATCTCCTAAGTCTTTCAAATCAAATGAAACAACCCAGCCATCTGTATCCCATGAGAAAGATAAATGGTTTGGTTCATCAATTTCTAATACTTTACATGGTGATGGCCCAAATGGTGATTGCACATGAAATTCATGTCCTACCTCTAATACAAAATCATTTGGCATAAACCATGACGCAATCCCTTCTGCAGTTGATACTACACTCCATACCTTTTGAATAGACGCGTTAAAAACGATTGTTTGTTTAATATCATTTAATGTATTTTGTTGTTCCATTTTCATTCTCCTTTACTCGGCGTTACAACATAACACCTTTTGGTTATACTTTGATAATATAACACCTTTTAGTTTCATGTCAACGCTAATTCTTTTACTGTTGAGAAATTCTCAACATTTTTTCAACAGGACAAACACCCTCTTAGCATTTCCTCATAATATACTCACAAAGGCAATACAAAATAAAAACTTCTCTCAACATGAAACTCCATCATTCATATTGAAAGAAGCGCCTTACTTATATCATGCGTACTTCGTCTCTCCTCCTTCCCTCAGGGACAATACGCGAGATATGACAAATCAGAAGGAATATGCCCACCATTTGAGTAGGTAGTTATTTCTCTTCTCCTCAACATTTCCTTAGGAGCGAAATGACTACCGACTCACTTTTTTCAAACAAAATAAAAAGGGGTTGAACGCTATGTTCTATTGCATTAACTGCTCTGATATTCACCATGAAAAACATCCAAATGATAAAGTATTCAAAAACGGTTTTTATATTGATCCATTTTTAGGTGATCGTTATCACCTTGGTATGTGTAAAGATGCCCAAAACCATGAAACAGGGGAGCCTCTTTTAACGACAAAGAAATTAGGCACAACCCAATCTATTATGAACGTATTACCGACACATGTTGTCCCAACATAAAACATAAAAAAGAGCTGGGTGAGCCAGCTCTTTTTTATGCTTTATAAACGATCATTGCTGAAAAACAATAAATTTGGTTTTCATCGTCGTTAATAGAAACACCAACTTGATACTTAATATCTACAAAGTTGCTATCATCAATCTTTTTCAAAAACACATTCACAGCGTCTTCTAAGTCTTTTTCGTGACTTTCATCAAATACTTTCACACGAATCATGTTAACACCGTCCTAGATCGCAGCCCTCGGCCGCTTGATTATTGCCACGGTGCGTATCTATGATGCGATAAAACTTTCCATTCTCATATATATATCCGTCTTCTAACACATATTCTTTATCTTCAGTATAGACATAAAACTTACCTATCATAAATTTACTCGTATATAATTCCAAATAATTTTGTCTAAATTTAGCTACAACTTTATTTGTAATATCAATTTTTATTGTGCGCCCCACCTTCTCTCCCTCCTTTGCAAAGAACGGATTTAGGTATATTGTATTAGCGCTTTTACATTTTATGCTTAAAAATAAGTGGATATGCCTTCTTTCTTCACCTGTACTATTTTTCTAAAAAAAATCACTATAAATAAGGTCCCCAAAAAAAACATAAAAAAGCACTTTATCTTATTGACTCGAATATAAATATTATGTTATTATATAAAATTTGACATTTTTACATACGTATGCTATCATTAAAAGTGGTTACCACATATGGAGGTGGATGATTTGTTTCAAATTGGTGATAAAATCGTTTATCCAATGCACGGTGCAGGAATCATTGAAGCAATTGAAGAGAAAGAAATATTAGGTACTTCACGTCAATATTGTGTGATACGCATCATTAGTAAAGATATGCAAGTAATGCTTCCTATGGATCAATTAAAAAAATCGGGTATTCGTTATATCGTTGATCGAGGTACGTTAGATGATATACTTCTTGAATTTCAAAACGGGGAGTCAGACCCATCACTCTCATGGAAACAAAGATATACAATGAATATGGAAAAAATGAAAAACGGCAATCTGCAAGATAGCGCAGAAGTTGTTCGGGATTTACTTCGCCGCAATAAAGAGAGAGCATTAAATGCGAGCGAAAAACAAATGCTAGATAATGCACGAAAAATGATGATTAGCGAAGTCGCGCTCGTACAAAATGTTACTGAACATCAAGCAACAGAATTTCTTCAAGATACAATTAATCACTAAATTTAAAATAGCTGGCCGCTATTTTTTTTGTAAAAAAGGACGAAGAGTTTTATCTCTTCGTCCTTTTATATTACCCACGCCCAGCTTGAAACGATGGATATAACGTCATTCCACCATCTGCAAATAGCGTAATTCCAGTTACATAACTCGCCTCTGAAGAAGCGAGCCAAGTTGCTACTGCTGCAATTTCTTCAGGGTTTCCAATATAGCCCATCGGTATCATACTTTCTACGTCAGCACGTTTTTTAGGATCAGCAAACTTTTCTGCATTAATCGGCGTATTAATTGCACCTGGTCCAATATTATTTACTCGAATACCTTTTGGCGCATATTCTAGCGCTAACGTTTCTGTCATCAGTTTAATACCACCCTTACTCGCTGCATAGTGCACAAATAGTGGCCACGGAATTTTCTCATGAACACTAGACATATTAATGACAGAACCTTTAATATCATGTTCTACAAAATATTTAATCGCTTCACGACTTCCTAAAAAAGCACCTGTTAAATTTGTATTAATTACCCTATTCCAATCTTCAAGCGGCATTTCATGCGACGGTACCGCGTTTTCTATCCCTGCATTATTAATCATAACGTCAAGCGTACCAAACTCTTTCACAGCAGATTGAATGAGATTCACAACATCTGATTCGACGGTTACATCACCTTTTACAGCAATCGCTTCGCCGCCTACCTTTTTAATTTCTTCTAACACATCATTCGCTTCTGATTCTCGTGAGCGATAATTAATAACCACTTTCGCTTTTTCCTTAGCAAACCTCACTCCCATCGCTCTTCCAAGACCAGTTGCTGATCCTGTAATAACGACAACTTTCCCTGCTAAATCACTATACATTTCCATACCTCCTTTAACTTTTGGCTATACCTAACATAATTCCGGCTGCGATAATAAAAACAATACCGACAACGATACCCGTTAATTGACGTTTCGTTTTCTTTTCACCTAATATAAGGATCCCACCAAGCGTGGAAATAATAATTCCCATTTGCGATAGCGAGAAACTTGTTGCGACTCCAACACGCGGCTGCGAAATGAATAAAAACATATTTCCAGCTGCCCAAATTAATCCTGGAATAATATTTCGGATTGCATATTTATTAAATGGATGATGTTTAAAGGTAAGCAAAATCCCACCTAACACCATACCAACTGCTTGTGGCAACAAAGCTGACCAACCATCTACGTTAAATAGTCTAATCACTACTACGTAAACTAAATAGCCGACTGTTGAAATTAATAAAATTACGATACCTCTTTTAAAGTTTGCTGCTTGCTCTGCATTCTTTTCTTCTTCACTTTGAAGCGATGTTAAAATAACACCGATAATAATACAAACGAGCGCTAAAATCCCAAGGACGACCGATATTGTCGTGGACCATTCATGAAATACGATAACGCCAAATAAAGTCGTCGCGACTAATTGAAGTCCTGTTGAAATTGGCATCGTCCTCGAAACACCCATTAAATCAATACTTTTCAATTGATTTGCCTGACCAAGCGCCCAAAATAAACCTGACACAACTCCAACTCCGATAACGGTAGGTGTTAATACTGGCTTCATAAAAATATAAACAACAATTGAGAAAATAAGTGCTCCAAACGTTGTTCCGAGCGTTTGACTATACGGTCCCCCGCCCAGTTTTACGTTAAATAGCACAATACTTCCCCAAAATATAGCTGGTAAAATCGCTAAAAATATATCCATCACTCATTACCTTTCTTTACTAAATGCATAGGTTATCACTCTAAGTCATTAGAGTGAGCTTTTATTTTTTCTTTTTCCCGTTCACAAACTTTTTCTGCAATAGCGTCAGAAACATTCTTTTCTCGCTCCACTTTCTTTATCTTTACGTGATCTAAATGGTCTTCCAAAGTAAGCGTAACTTTATCGTTCGGGGGATTATGCGCTCCTTGAAATGTAAGAAATTGTAGCTTCACTTCATACCTAGGAACAAATTCATCTTTCTTGCCGAGACGCTTTATATTTATGACTGAAGCACATTCATATTGATCTTCTGTCACTTGTCTAATAACTGAATAGTACCTATTTGATAATGCACTCTCTAAAAGCTGTTCTCTTGATTCTTTCGCGAAAGAATCACTTGGAGAAGAGAAAAAAGACGCACATAGCATTGTCATAACTACACATATTTTTTTCATAATTCCCTCCTTGTTCTATAGATTAGTGTTCTCAAAACTGCCATAAAAAAACGACTTTCCCTATATAGGAAAGTCGTTTTAATGAATCCAATATTAACCACCGCTCACTGGTGGGATTAGTGCAACAACATCACCAGATTGGACCCTGTCATCTTCATTTGCATATTCTTCATTAATCGCAACCATAATTGGCTCTGAAACTGGTACATTATATTCGTTCGCAACAACATCTTTTAACTGTGCAACCGTAATATTTTCTTTCTCTATTTGTAATTCACTTGTCCCTGCTTCTTCTTGCAAGTGCGCAAATAACAATACTCGAATCATACTTATAGCTCCTTCCCAGGCTCCCCCGCCGGATATGGTGTTTTTTCTAATTGATCACCAATCCATGAGTCACCATCTTCCCAAAACTCCTTTTTCCAAATCGGAACAATTTGTTTTATGCGTTCCATAATATATTCGTTCGCTTCATAAGCCGCTTTACGGTGTGGTGTTGAAACAGCAACAACAACCGCTATATCAGAAATTTGCAACGTACCGATGCGATGTGTAATCGCAACGTGTGTACCTGGCCATTTCTCTTTCACTTCTAATCCGATTTTCTCTAGCATCTTTTCTGCCATCGTTTTATAAGCGACATATTCTAAGTATAATGTACGACGCCCTTTCGTAAACTCTCTAACCGTTCCAATAAATGTTGTAACAGCACCGCATTCACGTCGAATTACTTTCTTCGTTACCTCTTCAATCGAGATTTCTGTATCAATTACTTCATAATATGTATTTGTCATTTCGCACTCCTAACCGTTTGTAAAAACCAGTCTATGTACAACTCTTCTTCTGTTATATGAAATACTTTATATTCTTCTCGTATATTTACTGGGACATCATACCACGTAATAACCGCCACTATATTTTCTACTTTATGTAAAAGCTCAGCATCTTCCGCAGAACGAAGTAACACTACTTTCGGGTAGTTCTCTTTTTTATAGCCCTCTATTAAAATTGTATCCACTTTAAAAAACTCATATAAGCGAATAATTTCTTGCAAGGACCATTTCTTTCTTAGTGAAGAAAGTGAAAGTAATCCAGCACCTTCTACACTACTTACAACAGCACCAGCTTTACGGTGTCTTTCGCTATCTTTTTGCACTACTTCTGGAAAACCTCCGTGCCCGTGATGTTTAATTGTAGCAACTTTCATTTCGCTTTCGGCTAATGCATGCACAATTTTCTCTACAAGTGTCGTTTTTCCGCTATTTTGATACCCTACTATTTGTAAGATTGAAGGGGCTTCGCCCATGGCCACTCACATCCCTCAGAGTGCTCTAACAATAATACGGATACTTTCATTCCGGTCTCAAATCCTCTCGTTCCTCCGGGTAACACGATAAAAGCATTCGCATCTGCAAGTGAAGATACCGCACTCGATTTATCTAAACCAACCGGCATCGCTTGTAACGCCCCATCCACAATTGTTACGTTCGCTCTTACGAAACGAGTAAATGGATTTGGCTTCGGAAAATCTTTTTGTAAAATAGCATCCGCTCTATATACGTGAGGTTCCTTCGCATACAAATACGTTTTTATAATTGGATGCACAAATAATTCAAAGCCTACATAACAAGCAGACGGATTTCCTGATAAACCAAAGAGTAACTTTCCATCAACTTCAGCTACTGTCGTTACACTTCCGGGCCTCATGGCTATCTTATTAAAGAGTACATTTGCCTGTAATCTTTCATAAATAGCTGGTAAGTAGTCATAATCTCCTACTGATACACCGCCTGTTGTAATTAAAATGTCGACCTCATCCATCGCTGATTGAACAGCTGTAAAACATGCATCTAACTCATCCGCGAGTTGACCATAATAACGAACTTTCCCGCCAGCTTTCATAATTTGAGCTGCGATCATATACGAGTTACTATTTCTAATTTTCCCCGGTTCTAACGGCTCATGTACTTCTAATAATTCACTTCCTGTCGTTACAATACCGACAACAGGCTGTTTTACAACTTTCACCGTGCTATATCCAAACGTTGCTAGTAAGGCCGCAACACCTGGATTAATTGCAACACCTTTCTTAACGAGAACTTGATTTTGTTTTATATCTTCTCCTTTAAACGACACATTGTCACCGTTATTAAAAGGGCGTTTTAACTTCATATATGTTTTCCCGTTCTTCTCAAACCCTTCTGTCAGCTCTAGCATTACGACTGCATTGCAATCTTCTGGAATAGCTGCTCCTGTCATAATGCGAATTGCTTCAAAAGCTCCTACTTCCTCTAAAAAAACGGAACCCGCCCCGATTTCTCCTATTACTTCAAATTCAACTGGATTCTCTTGAGTTGCTTCTTTCGTATCTTCTGCTCGAATGGCGAAACCATCGTAAGGGGAACGATCAAAATGAGGAACGTCATGATCTGAGACAACATCTTCCCCGAGAATTCTCCCGTAACTTTCCGTAATAGAAATTTCTTCTACTTCACCATGCTTCGCATATTTCATTACCCGTTCTACTGCCTCAGCAACTTGAATTGGAATTCGTTTTTCTACCATCGTTTCTCACCTCATATTTGCAATTTTTTTTATCTCGATTAAACTTTATATATTCAATAGAAATTACTTCAAGGAGGAATTCCATGTCTTCATTTACACATTTCAATGACCAAGGACGCGCAAAAATGGTTGATATAAGCGACAAAAAAGCAACCGTTCGAACAGCAATTGCGTGCTCTAGCATTGTCGTTACGAAAGAAATTTACGATAAAATCTCTCACAATGAAATTGGGAAAGGTGACGTATTAGCAGTTGCGCAAATCGCAGGCATTATGGCTGCGAAACGTACTTCTGATATTATCCCAATGTGCCACCCTTTATTATTAAAAGGTGTTGACGTTTCTTTCGATTGGAAACAATCAGAAGAACAATATCGTTTACTCATTGAAGTAAAAGTTAAAACAGAAGGTAGCACCGGTGTTGAAATGGAAGCTTTAACAGCTGCTTCCGCTACCGCTCTTACTGTGTATGATATGTGTAAAGCTGTCGATAAAGGTATGATTATCGGTGAAACGTACTTACTTGAAAAAACAGGTGGAAAAAGTGGAGATTATACGAGAAATTCATAATCCTCTCTCCGTTGAGCCTAAAGGGTTTCCTTTAGGTTCAACCTATATATCTTGCATATAAACTTTTCGCTACATTCATATCATTCGTCCCATGAATGAACGCCCTGCCATCTGTAAATAAAACAAAACGATATTCTTCTACCGGAAATGATAATAAATAAGGTGTCGCCTTTATCTCTACGCTTCTTTGTAAGCGTTTTTTAATTTCTTCTAAATTAAAATTCTTCCGCACACCCGGGCGAATTTGTACTGTATTCCGCCCACATAACACTTCTGTTTTCGTTTGTCCTTCAAATGTTAAACTCGGATATGTACGTAACCTTCCGCAAGATAAACAAGTATCTTTTTTCTGCCTATTCACTTTAAATGCCATCTGTTGATTATTCCAAAGATCAAACGATAACATCGTTTCACGAAGCGCACCAAAGTCTTCTACTAATATTTTCAGCGCTTCCGTAATTTGATGCGCAACTACTAATTGTACTGCCGGTTGTATAATACCAGCTGTGTCACATGTTGCACCGCTCGCTGGATGCTCCATTAAACAGCGAAAACACGGTGTTTTCCCTGGTAAAATTGTATACGTTACTCCGTAGCTTCCGACACACCCACCATATATCCACGGAATATTATACTTTTGTGAAATATCATTAATAAGAAGACGCGTTTCAAAATTATCTGTCGCATCTAATATTAAATCTACATCATTCACTAATTCTTCCATTTCTTGCACCGTTACATCCGTCACAACCGGATTTATTTCCACCTCAGAATTAATCGCTTTTAAATGTTCTGCAGCCGCTATCGCCTTCGGTTTATACTGCTTTGCATCTTCTTCTGTATATAGTTGTTGTCTTTGTAAATTACTCCATTCTACATAATCACGGTCAGCAATCGTTACTTTTCCAACACCTGCTCTAACAATCGCTTCTGCATTTGCCGCACCGAGAGCACCAGCACCAATAATAAGCACATGCTTCTCTCTTATTTTTCTCTGTCCTTCTTCTCCAACACCAGAAAATAATATTTGTCTTGAATATCGCTCCTGCATGCGATAGCCCCCTTTCTTATCCTCCTATATAAGACATTTCGATTTTCGGACGATTTTTTGCACTTTCTTCTGTTCGTTCATCCGAATACCTATCTTTTCTATTCATCCATACATCTTGTATAACACTTAATAACTCCTCATCCGAAAGATTTCCTCTAAGAAGTTCTCTTACATCCAAACCCTCTGTCGCAAATAAGCACGTATAAAACTTTCCATCTGCCGAAATTCTCGCCCTCGTACAAGAGACACAAAATGACTCAGAAACAGATGTAATAAAACCAACTTCAACATTTGTTCCAACGTACCGATATCGCTTCGCAACTTCACCAAAGTAATGCGCTTCAGCTGGCTCAAGTGGATCCATCTTATGAATCATCTCAATCAATTCTCGTTTTGTAACGACTTGATCAAAATTCCACCCATTTGTACTACCAACATCCATAAACTCAATAAACCGAAGCGTGATTCCTTGCTCTTTAAAATACGCAGCCATCGGAAGTACTTGATGATCGTTCATCCCTTTTTTCACAACCATATTTACCTTTACTTCCAGCCCCGCCTCTTTAGCTGCTATAATTCCCTTAATTACCGGTTTCGTATTAATATTTCGACCATTAATATTCTTAAATATGTCGTCATCTATTGCATCTAAACTAACATTCACTCTATGTAATCCAGCTTCTTTTAATGCCTTCGCTTGTTTCGTTAAATGTACGGCATTTGTCGTTAACCCTATATCTATTAGCCCATCAATTTTCACAAGACGTGCAATAAGTTTTGTTAAATCTTTACGAAGTAGTGGCTCACCGCCAGTAATTCTAATTTTTCGTACACCAATGTTAACAAATAATTTTGCCAAACGCTCAATTTCATCAAAAGTTAGTAAAAACTCATCTTTCAAAAAAGCATAATCTGACCCAAATATTTCCGCTGGCATACAATATGTACATCTAAAATTGCAACGATCAATGACAGATATACGTAAATCTTGAAGTGGGCGTCCAAAAAAATCTTTAACCATCTCCTGCATCGCCACCCTCCCTTTCTGCCAAATTTCTTTCTTTTCATTCTATTATAATATATTTTCGAACTGCGATGTTTTTGCTCAAGAGAATAATGTGAAACTTTAAATAATTAGAGGGGATCCACTCCCCTGGTTAACGAGGTTTACTTACAAATACAAAGATAAAAAAACCTTGAAACATAAAAGTTTCAAGGTTTTCTGCTTATTAACTTAATCTAATAATAGTTAGGGTAGCCCCTGGCGTTGCTGTAGATAATGTAGCTACTGCAACTACTCCAAATAACTGTAAGCTAACAGCGGCTCCAGCAGGCAAGTTAGCGATTATTGTTGCACTAAATGAACCAGTAGCCACTGTCGGGGCATTTATCGTTCCCGCAAGCGGACTGCCATTTACAGTTATACGAGAACTTACAAGTAAACCTGCCGTTAAATTAATTGTATAGGCTATATAATAGTTTCCTGCATTCGCAACTGTAAATACAGTATTTCCACCACTAACGGTTATTCCTGGTCCAATATTTTGATTGTTCGGTAACGGTACGTTCGTACCCCCTAATAAAACGGAAATAGCGGTTCCTGATGTATTATTCGCAAACGCATACGTTGCAGTTGTACTAACTCCAGTCGCCCCGGTCGCTCCAGTGGCTCCAGCTCCGGTTGGACCTGTATCTCCAGTTGGACCTTGTGAACCGGTTGCTCCTGTAGCCCCCGTTGGACCTTGGATTCCTTGCGGTCCTTGAATTCCTTGGGGACCTTGAATCCCTTGTGGACCTGTCGCTCCGGTTGCTCCTGTAGCTCCCGTTGGACCTTGAATTCCTTGCGGGCCTTGAATTCCTTGTGGGCCTTGAATTCCTTGTGGACCTGTCGCTCCGGTTGCTCCTGTAACTCCCGTTGGACCTTGAATTCCTTGCGGGCCTTGAATTCCTTGGGGACCTTGAATCCCTTGTGGACCTGTCGCTCCAGTTGCTCCTGTAGCTCCCGTTGGACCTTGAATTCCTTGCGGGCCTTGAATTCCTTGTGGGCCTTGTGGGCCGGTCGGACCTATCTCTCCTTGCGGACCTTGGATTCCCTGTGGGCCTTGTGCCCCGGTTGCCCCTGTCGCTCCTTGGATTCCTTGAGGACCTTGTGGACCTTGAATTCCTTGGGAGCCGGTTGGACCTATGTCGCCTTGTGGGCCTTGAATTCCTTGGGGACCTTGTGCTCCGGTTGCCCCCGTTACTCCTTGGATTCCTTGGGGACCTTGAATACCCTGTGGACCGGTTGGACCTATCTCTCCTTGAACACCTTGGATTCCTTGCGGGCCCTGTAAACCCGTCACTCCGGTTGCTCCCGTTGCTCCTGTTGCTCCTGTCACTCCAGTTGAGCCTGTCGCCCCGGTATCTCCTGTTACTCCTGTCGCACCTGTTGCTCCTGTCGGGCCAGGTGGTCCACCTGATGGACCTGTCACTCCTGCCGGACCTGATGGCCCCGTTGGGCCGGTCGGTCCTGCTGGTCCTCCTGACGGGCCAGTCACCCCTGTTGGACCGGTTACTCCTGTTGGACCGGTAGTTCCTTCTCCCGTCGCTCCGGTTGCCCCCGTATCTCCTGTTGCTCCCGTCGGACCTTGCACTCCTTGAATTCCTTGTGGTCCTTGCACTCCTTGTGCACCTGTTGCTCCTTGAATCCCTTGTATTCCCTGCACTCCTTGTGCGCCCATCGGACCTGTTGGACCAATCGCCCCTTGTATTCCTTGCACTCCTTGGGGCCCCTCTGGACCGGTTGCTCCTATTTCCCCTTGTATCCCTTGAATTCCAGTTGCTCCTTGTGCTCCAGTTGCTCCCGTTATCCCTTGCACACCTTGTATTCCCTGTATTCCTTGTGGACCTTGTGGGCCGGTTGCTCCTTGCACTCCTTGAATGCCTTGTATTCCCTGAGGACCCTCTGGACCCGTTGCTCCAACTGGCCCTTGAACACCTTGTATTCCTTGCGGGCCCTGCAGTCCCTCTGGGCCTTCTGGGCCGGTTGGACCTATCTCTCCTTGTATCCCTTGGATTCCAGTTGGACCTTGTGACCCAGTCGGACCTATGTCACCTTGCGGACCTTGTATTCCCTGTGGGCCTTGTGCTCCTGTTCCCCCTGTCGCTCCTTGGATTCCTTGAGAACCTTGTGGGCCTTGAATTCCTTGTGGGCCAGTTGGACCTATGTCGCCTTGTGGGCCTTGAATCCCTTGCGGACCTTGATCTCCTGTGGCCCCCGTTACTCCTTGAATTCCTTGGGGACCTTGAACACCTTGTGGCCCTGTTGGACCTATCTCTCCCTGCACACCTTGGATTCCTTGCGGACCCTGTAAACCCGTCACTCCGGTTGCTCCCGTTTCTCCTGTCGCTCCTGTCACTCCAGTTGAGCCTGTCGCCCCAATATCTCCTGTTACTCCTGTCGCCCCGGTTGCTCCTGTCGGGCCAGGTGGTCCACCAGATGGACCAGTTACTCCCGCCGGACCTGATGGCCCCGTTGGGCCGGTCGGTCCTGCTGGTCCTCCAGACGGGCCTGTTACCCCTGTTGGACCAGTTACTCCTGTTGGGCCTGTAGTGCCTTCCCCTGTCGCCCCAGTTGCTCCCATATCTCCTGTTGCCCCCGTCGGGCCTTGGATTCCTTGAATTCCTTGTGGACCTTGCACTCCTTGTGCACCCGTCGCTCCTTGAATTCCTTGTACTCCTTGCACTCCTTGTGGCCCCATCGGACCGGTTGGACCAATCGCCCCTTGAGCACCTTGCACTCCTTGTGGCCCCTCTGGACCCGTTGCTCCTATTTCCCCTTGTATCCCTTGAATTCCAGTTGCTCCTTGTACTCCTGTTGCTCCCGTTATCCCTTGCACACCTTGTATTCCCTGAATTCCTTGTGGGCCTTGTGGGCCTGTTGCTCCTACCGGTCCTTGAATGCCTTGTATCCCCTGTGGACCCTCTGGACCCGTCGCTCCAACTGGCCCTGGCACACCTTGTATTCCTTGCGGGCCCTGCAGTCCCTCTGGGCCTTCTGGACCTGTTGGTCCTATATCACCCATCGGACCTTGTATCCCTTGAACTCCCTGTGGCCCTGTTTCTCCTGATGGCCCTGGTACTCCTTGTATACCTTGTGGACCTTGATCTCCTGTGGCCCCTGTTACCCCTTGTGGCCCTATAACCCCCTGTATACCTTGTGGACCTTGATCTCCTGTTGCTCCCGTTGCCCCTTGAATACCTTGAACTCCTTGTATTCCTTGTTCACCAGTTACTCCCGTCGGACCAGGAATACCTTGAATACCCTGCGAACCTTCTGGACCTGTTGGCCCAATTGGTCCTTGAATCCCTTGGATTCCTTGCAAGCCCTGTGCTCCCGTACTTCCAGTCGGACCTGTACTTCCCGTTGCTCCTGTTACCCCTGTACTTCCTGTAGCCCCAGTATTCCCCGTTGCTCCAGTCGCACCTGTACTTCCACTCGGTCCACCACCTGGACCTGTCGCACCAGTCGGCCCCGTCGGACCAGGAGGTCCTCCAGATGGTCCAGTTATTCCAGTTGGACCTGTTATTCCAGTCGGGCCTGTTATCCCCTGACCAGTTGCTCCAGTCGCTCCGGTTGCACCTGTATTTCCACTCGGTCCTGGTGTTCCTTGTATCCCTTGTGCTCCTTGTATTCCTTGTGGACCAGTTGCACCCGGTAACCCTTGGACGCCTTGAATTCCTTGAGATCCCTCAGGTCCCGTCGCTCCAATTGGCCCCTGTAATCCCTGTATCCCTTGTATACCTTGTGCCCCAGTCGCTCCCGTTGGACCAATCGGACCTTGTAGCCCTTGCACACCCCCCGGTCCTGTCGCTCCAGTTTCTCCTTGTGGTCCTCTCAATCCTTGTGGCCCCTGCTGTCCTTCTGGTCCAGTTGCACCTATTGGACCAACTGATCCTTGTATCCCTTGCACACCTTGAGGTCCTGTCGGGCCCATCTCCCCCATCGGACCTTGTAATCCTCTTGGTCCTTGAGGTCCTGTTGGGCCTTGTGGACCGGTTGGACCAGTAATCCCTATACCTGTAAATCCAGTTGGAACAGGGGGGAAAGTAGGCCCAATAAGTTCTGGTGGAATTCTAAAATTAGAGCTTAACGAATTTTGCTTCCGATTATTATCACGATTCTTCACACTTTCACCACCTACAAACCGTCTTTTTCATAATAAATAAGCCTCTTCTTAATCTATTTACAAAAATAATTTCCAAGACTATTTTTATTTTAAATAATAAAAACTCCCTTAATTCCTTAAGGGAGTCCTGCAATTGAATCCATATTATCTGTATTAGGGACAGCTTGTGCTATACCCGATGTATTTACACTTTGCCCCATATTTGTTCCTGTTACAGTACCAGCAGGAGTGCCTCTTGTATATGTTGTCGTCACCGAATCACCTGGCTGTAAACAAAGCTTCGTCTCCGTCCCTATTACTGTAACAACATCAACCCAAGTGCACCCCATTGAACCACTATATGATTTCGAAGCAGTAAATGAAGTATCACTCAAATTATCACCGGTAAATATATTCCCAGTGTTATTCACAATAACAAATTCTTTTATATGAGCAGGCATAATTACACTCTACCTTTCCTCTATGAACCTAATGTACGTGTACTTGTTGCTAACGGCGGAAGAAACACTGATGTTCTAATGACTGCTTCTGGCTGTCTTTTCCCATTTAAAAAAACAGCCGCACTCGACCCTCCAGCACCTGCATATACTTTTGCTACAGCTAAAGGCGAGATATCATAACAGTCACCGACATTAACAGCTCCTGTATTATTCATAATTTTTACTTTACGCAAATTAATCCCCATTTACCCCTCCTCCTTTTTATACTGTATGCAAAAGAAAAAAACTTGAAACAGACTCGTTTCAAGTTTTTAACTATTAACTATTTCGTTTCACCTTCATATTGAAGCATACCGCCAACCATATTCACTGTTTTAAATCCTTGCTCATTTAAATAATGACATACATTTTCACTGCGCATTCCTGAACGACAAATAAAGATATATTCATTCTCTTTATTAAAGAAATCTACTTTATGTGGGATATCGCCCATTTTAATATGTACAGCTTCTGGAATCTTTCCTGCCGCTACTTCTTCATCTTCTCTTACGTCTACTAAAAATAACGTTTCTCCATTTTCTAAACGCTCTTGTACCTCTTCTGTAGTAATTGTTTTAACTTCTGTCATATGTAGTTCCTCCTTATATACAATAAAACCTTTAGTTTCTTTTTCACAAACATTCTCTACCAATTTTAGCACGCAAAAGAAAGAACGCAAAGAATCGAAAAACTATTTCTCAATTTTCTCGCAAAACTTATTCTTTACAAACATAACTCTTGCATTGTATCCTCAATATACTTGTCTTATGAAAGGAGCCAATGAAAATGACACTTTCCCTTTTCATAATGGGCATCATTTTCTTAATCGCTGCAATTATTACTCTTAGTATGAAAAATACTAAAAAAATAAAATCACCCCAAGAAATGTCATTCTTATTTCTATTGCTTAGTATCGCATTCTTCGGTATAGCAATTGCCACATATATTTTCCGTCTACAAATCATGTAAAAAAAGGTGCCTACTACAAACATTGCACCTTTTCCCCATCATTTGTCTTCTAAACAAAACTAGATACTTTCCGATTTAAAAATTCATAAACTTTCTTTTCAAATAAATGAATATCAAATGCTCCCGCCATATGCCCATTTATACTTTCTATCTCATACACTTCCGCATACTTCCCTTGTTTTTGCAAAATATCTACCATTTTATAGTTGTAACGAGACGGCTGAAGCAAATCTTGTTTACATGGAATCATAAGTACATTCGCTTCTATGTTAGAAAGAGATTCTTCTAATGAAGAAAAACCATGTGCAATATCATGCAATAAAACTGCCTTTGCAGTATACATCCATGAATTTGCATCTACTAACTCTATACTTCTATATGTCGCTTTATTTATCTCTTTTTCAAATGATGTTAGTGTAGAAAACTTTTCATAAGGTTCTATCTCTATACTATTACGAGGAAATGCCATTTCATAAAAACGCTCATCAAACGCGTTCATAAACATCATTCTATTTGCTAAATGAAGCCCCTTTATCGGCTGCTCTTCTCCATATTTTCCACCTTTCCAACTTGGATCCAGTTGAATTGCTTCAATCGCATTTTGCGCTACGTTTACTGACGTAATAATTGGATTTTGTGGGTTCGTAATAACGCCAATCATCCGCTCTACCATATGTGGATAGTGAACCGCCCATTGTTGTGCAATCATTCCCCCTGCCGACGGTCCAATTACAGCGTTTAACCTTGAAATTCCCATACCTTTTATTAACTCATATTGCATACGAGCTACATCAAGAAATGTAAAAACCGGAAAATCCATAGCATATTCTTCTCCAGTTTCTGGATTAATCGATTTCGGTCCTGTTGTAATCACATATGGATTTCTCACCTGCACATTACAAAGATTATCTGTACATATAACAAAATACTTATTTGTATCAATTGCTTTTCCAGGTCCAATGAGCCCATCCCACCAACCAGACTCCTCATCATGCACTGTATATTTTCCTGCCGCATGACTTGTTGCACTAAAATAATGACAAACCAAAATCACATTTGACCTTTCTCTATTTAACGTACCATATGTCTCGTATCCCATTTGAACAGGAATTTCCCTGCCATTTTCAAACGTAAACCCTTTTAAAACAAACTTCTCCTTTTTTACAATTTGCACAGATTCTCCCTCTTCCCGTTATAGTATGAACTGCTTACTAAAGATTTTTTTCCATGCAAACTAATCTCCTTCTTCTTTTCATAAATAAATGAATAATATACAAAATTAGCCACAAAATAGCACTATATTACAAGATTAAAGAGGGTATACACATGATTTGGAATTGGTTACGTAAGAAAAAAAAATCAAATAAACCAGAAGCAAACGAAACAGATAATCAGGAGCAGCATTCTAACAATGAAGAGGATGATAACAAAGAACAGACTAGAAGTATGAAACATAATAAAGGTAAAAATCACGAACAAAAAGATTCTTCTCAGGATAAGCAACAAAGTACTAAACAAAAAGATTCTTCTCAGGATAAGCAACAAAGTACTAAACAAGAGGATTCCTCTCAGGATAAGCAACAAAGTACTAAACAAGAGGATTCCTCTCAGGATAAGCAACAAAGTACTAAACAAAAAGATTCTTCTCAGGATAAGCAACAAAGTACTAAACAAGAGGATTCCTCTCAGGATAAGCAACAAAGCGCTAAACAAGATGAACCTTCTCAGGATAAGCAACAAAACTCTAAACAGGATGATTCCTCTCAAGATAAGCAACAAAGTGCTAAACAAGAGGATTCCTCTCAGGATAAGCAACAAAACTCTAAACAAGATGACTCTTCTCAGGATAAGCAACAAAACTCTAAGCAGGATGATTCCTCTCAAGATAAGCAACAAAGTACTAAACAAGAGGATTCCTCTCAAGATAAACAACAAGGTGCTAAACAAGGTGATTCGTCTCAAGATAAACAACAAAACGCTAAGCAAGATGAACCTTCTCAAAGTAAGCAACAACACTCTAAAGGTAATAGTATTTATGATTTTACGAAACCAGAAAAAGACCGTATCCATTCTTTACAAAATTTAATAGAGAAGCTGAAAAAATCTAGTGATTTTGTGAATTATCATACATCCGACGATGAAACGATGCCTTATTGGATTTCTTACTATCGTCCTTCGCTTGATGGAGAGAAATTACAAAAATATTTAATGCCTACTCTTTTGGAACGACCTAATGCTTCACTAGAAGAGCTGAAAGAACATATTCCAATGAGCGGCATTACAATTACGAACGACTTACAAAAAATTGAGGATATGGTTTTAAAAGGGCATGCGATTATTCAATTGAATCAGCAAGATCAAAAATGTATGCTTGCAAACATTGCAATTGATAATTATCGTGCACCAACCCCTCCTTTAAACGAATCAACTGTTATTGGTCCGCAAGAAGGTTTCGTAGAAGATATTGATACAAACATTAATTTAGTTCGAAAACGTCTTCCTGTTTTAGATTTACAAACAAAAGAAATGATTATCGGCGAGTTTTCCAAAACAAAAGTTGTCATGATGTATTTAGACAACCTCGCTGAAAAAGATAATGTAGATTTTCTCGAGGAATCAT
This sequence comes from Bacillus sp. LH1, assembly GCF_057924895.1. Taxonomy (NCBI): domain Bacteria; kingdom Bacillati; phylum Bacillota; class Bacilli; order Caryophanales; family Bacillaceae; genus Bacillus; species Bacillus sp. LH1. The sequence continues at coordinate 4,632,172 of NZ_CM175007.1, forward strand.
TACGCGCTCTTGAATATGATCAAATTAATGATAGTGCTTATATACAAGAATTGATGGGTGAAAAATCGATTTTCCCTCTCTATATCAATACAGAACGCACTGATAGAGTTACAAAAGCACTAATTGATGGAAAAATCGCTATTTTCGTTGATGGTTCTCCAAGTGTTTTACTAACACCTGTATCCTATTTCGATTTTTTCATTTCACCAGAAGACTATAACGTCTCCTGGATGTACGCTACATTTTCAAGGATTTTAAGATTAATTGCCGTTCTATTTTCAATTTGCGCTACACCGTTATACGTTGCAGTTTTAAATTATCATTATGAACTTATTCCAAGTGATTTACTTGAAACTTTAATTTTATCAAGGGCACAAGTACCATTCCCACCTTTAATTGAAGCGCTCTTTTTAGAACTTGCAATTGATTTATTAAGAGAAGCCGGCGCAAGGTTACCGATGAAAGTCGGGCAAACACTCGGTATTGTAGGCGGTATCGTAATCGGGCAAGCATCTGTACAAGCTGGGTTAACGAGTAACATTTTATTAATTATCGTTGCACTATCAGCACTCGCTTCCTTTATTACACCTATTTATAAAATGGGTAATGCCGTTCGATTACTACGCTTCCCGTTTCTCATATTTGCAGAAATAGGTGGATTGTTCGGTATTTCTCTTGGATTTATCTTTTTATTTACTCATCTATTTAGACTTACTTCCTTACGTAAGCCGTACGCTTTGTTTTACCCGACAAGGCAACAATCAGTTAAAGATTCTTGGATCCGTTTTCCATTAACAATGATTGATACAAGAGATGTGCAAGCAAGACCACAACATGTAAAAAAAGCTGCGAAAGGAATTTCAACAAAACATAGATCGGATTTTGATGATTAAGAAACGAGGTGCATTGATGAGTAAAGTTCAAGAGAAATATCAAATATCTCCTATCTTTGTTTTCTTCTTAATTCACGGTGCACAGTTTGGTGCTGGAGTTCTTGGATTCGCTCGAATTATCGCAAAAGCTGCTGGATACGACGGCTGGATGGGGGTTATAATCACAGGAATTTTCATCCATATTCTTATATGGATGATGTATGTCTTATTAAAAGAAACAAATGGGAATTTAGTTGATTTACATCGGCAAACATTTGGAAAATGGCTAGGAAATGGCATTAGCATCATCTTTATGGCTTATTTTTTAATCGTCAGTATTTCGGTCATTCGAACATACGTTGAAATTATTCAAGTATGGATGTTTCCTACCGCTTCCACCTTTATGTTAACACTCTTTTTATGCTTAGTTAGTTATTACATTATTTCTTCTGGATTTCGTGTAATTACCGGTATTTGCGTCATCTCTGTTGGTGGTACATTAGGATATTTATTTCTAAGCTTATTCGTTTTGAAATATTCACATTGGGATAATTTACTACCTATATTCACACATTCTTTTTCAGACATTTTAAAATCCGCTCAACTGTCAATCTACAGTATGACCGGTTTTGAAATTTACCTCATGGTGTATCCATTTGTGAAAAAACCTATGCAATCTCATAAATTTGCTCAATACGGGGCACTATTTTCAAATCCTCTATATCTATTTAGCACCCTTTTAGCCTTTGCATTTTTTAGTGAAAAACAATTGTTAAAAACGATATGGCCCCAACTTTCTATGACCCAAGTCATTCAATTGCCATTCATAGAAAGACTCGAATATCTTGCAATTTCCGCTTATGCACTCGTTATTATTTCAAGTTTTATCCTCCCTTTATGGGCGTCAATGAGAGGAACTCATGAAATATTCCGTGTAAAACAAAGGGGTGTTTTAATTGCTTTTATCTTTATCACTCTCATTGTTTCGCAACTTTTAACAAACAGACACGATATTAATAACTTTATTAGTAATGTATCAAAAGTTAGTTTTTGGCTCATTTATGTATACATCCCAATTCTATTTATTATTGTGTGGGTGAAAAGAAAATGGAAAAAATCAAAAGCACAAGCAAATTAATACTTATTTCTTGTATAACATTATTCAGTCTAACTGGATGTTTACAAAAAAATATTATCGATGATGTACAACTTATTCAAGGAAGCGTTTTTGATGTCGCAAAAGATAATAAAGTAAAAGTGACATTCGTTTGTCCCATTCAGAAAAAAGGAAATAAAGTTCAAGTTTTTGAAGGCAGTGCAAATGCGGTAAAACAAGTAAAAGCAGACACATCTTTAGAGTCTTCTCAACCATTTGCTAGCGGACAAATGCGTGTCGCTCTATATACAATAAGACTTGCCAAAACAGGAATGTCTACTTCATTCGATACATTACTTCGAGATGTGAATATAGGGAACGCTTTATATGCTGCTTTATTAGATGGGAATGGTACTGAACTTTTAAAAGGCAAATATTCGACTTCATACAACGTTGCAATTTATATAAAAAAATTGCTAGAACATAACATGGAGACCGGACCTTTACCAGCGGATAATCTACATATAGGAGCATTTCGCTATTATCAAGAAGGAAAAGACTACTATATTCCCATTCTAAAGAAGCATGGTGATAAAATAAAAATTACCGGAATTGGCCTTTTTAAAAAAGATAAATATATCGGTAAAATTGCGGAAAAAGATATGTTCATATTTAAAGGACTATTAGAGAAACATAAATTAGATTCACATGAATTTAAAACAGATTCTGCGTACGTAATGATTAATAATATTCGTTCTGTTCCAACTTACGATATAAAAATTAAAAACGGAAAGCCTTCTTTTTTCATTCACGTTCGTCTTGATGCACGTATTCAAGAACTATCAAAACAAATTAACTTAGAAAATAACAAGAACACACAAAACATTGAAAAAGATATCCAAAAACAATTAGATAAACAAGCTACTAAGTTAATTAAGCAACTTAAATCTTTAGGCGTCGATCCTCTCGGGCTAGGTGCAAAGTATAAACAACATTATCGCCCATTCAAATTAGAAGAATGGAGACAAATGTATAAAGATGTTCCGGTTCATATAAAATACACCGTAAATATTACAAATTCTGGTGTCATTGAATGAGAAATGATTGAACTCCTCTCTCTAGCATGATACAACGGAGAGAGGAGTTTTTTTATTATCAAATAGAGAGAGAAGATATTTATGGGGGAGCTTATGTCTAAAAAATTAGTAAAGCCTATTTTAAATGGTATTTTATTTCTCGGCGTCTTTTTATTTGCTCATACATACTTAAAAAATGTTTCCTTCACACGTTACTTGCTTGTCGTTATACCAATGTTACTGGTCGGTATTTTTGGCATCGATCTTATTTCATCCCTTTTAATAAAAAAAGAAGAATAACGAGCGAACATCTTATTTCGATAAGATGTTCTTTTCATTTCATAATCACCTTATGTTACAATAAACTTCGGCATAACGTAAGAAAGGATGAAACAACATGACAAACGAAAAAGGTTTAGATAAAGGGTACGAACTTGTCGCGAAAATGCATGAAGTATTCGGACATCCTGTGACAAATACTCCAACAAAATTAACAGAAGAACGTGCAAAAATCCGTGCGAGTTTTATGCAAGAAGAGCTAGAAGAATTTCTAGAAGCAACGACTGTTGAAGATCAATATGATGCACTGATTGACCTTATTTACTTTGCATTCGGCACGTTTGCCGAAATGGGCGTACGTCCTGATAAAGGATTCGAAATTGTAAATAACGCAAACATGGCAAAACTATTCCCTGACGGGAAACCTCGATTCCGCGAAGGTGACGGTAAAATTCTAAAACCTGAAGGCTGGCAAGCACCAGAACCACAACTTCGTGCTGAAATCGAACGTCAACGCCAAGAAGCTGAAAAAAACTGCTAGGATTTCCTAGCAGTTTTTTATTATGTCTTTTTTTCTGGCAATCATTAATGACCCACGTGTCCCGCATGTCCTGCAGCTCCACTAATGCTAGCCGCTCCTGCTGCTGCCCCCGCTCCTCCTGCTCCAATTCCACCTGTCCAAGGAGAAGATTGTTGTTGTTGATACTGTTGGTATTGTTGGTGTTGTTGGTGTTGTTGGTGTTGTTGGTGTTGTTGGCCTTGGTAACCTTGATGACCATGTTGACCTTGGTGACCGTGGTGGCCTTGATGGCCGTGGTGATGTACTTGTTGTTGATGATGTCCATGATGACCGTGGTGACCTTGGTGGTGATGGTGGCCATGATGACCATGTTGACCTTGGTGGCCGTGGTGACCATGGTGATCTTGATGAATTTGATAAAGGACAGCCTGTGGATGTATATGATGGTGGCCGTGGTGATGTACTTGTTGTTGATGATGTCCATGATGACCGTGGTGACCTTGGTGGTGATGGTGTCCATGATGGCCATGGTGTCCTTGGTGGTGATGGTGTCCATGATGGCCATGGTGTCCTTGGTGGTGATGATGTCCATGATGGCCATGGTGACCTTGATGATGGTGTCCATGATGACCGTCGTGGTGGCCATGGTGACCGTAAAAACCTTGTGGATAACCACCTACTCCTCCAACGAAAGATGGGAATGTAGTTGGTACGCCTACTGGTACTCCTCCCGCTGCTCCGCCTACAAATGTTGGGATTCCTGTTTGCACTCCAGCTACTGATGATGGAAATCCTCCTGTTAATGTTGGAATTCCAGTTTGTGCTCCAGCTACTGATGTGGAAAATCCTCCAGGTGTTCCACCCATCCAGCTCGGAATTCCGCCATATCCTTGTTGTCCGCCTCCCATTAACATCATTTGTTCATAACTATCCGATCCACCTCCGAAAAAGCCATGTGGTGCATTATTGTCCATCCCTTTCATTCCTTTCACCTCTTCTACTCAATTTAGCCTACCTTTTTTATCATATTTCCTATAGAAAAATAGGTGTTTGTCTGTATTGGAATTCCGCTCTTTTATTTGTACGTATTGGAATAATTGAAAACTTAGACTAGGGTGATCCAGAGATTATTTTCTACACAAAAAAGCTCAGAGTATACATACTCTGAGCTTTTATTTAGAATAAATTAATTTGCAACAACATTAACAAGTTTTCCAGGAACAACAATTACTTTACGAACTGTTTTCCCTTCAATTTGGTCTTGAATTGCTTCAAGTGCAAGTTGTTCCATTTCTTCTTTTGATGCGTCTTTACTCATTGTTAGTTTTGCGCGAACTTTACCCATAACTTGAACAACAATTTCAACTTCATCTTCTACAAGTTTAGACTCATCAAATGTTGGCCAGCTTGCATATGTGATTGTTTCATTGTATCCAAGTTTGCTCCATAGCTCTTCCCCGATATGAGGTGCAACTGGTGCAATCATTTTTACGAAACCTTCTACATATTCTCTCGGAAGTGTTTCAGCTTTGTATGCATCGTTGATGAATACCATCATTTGAGAAATCGCTGTGTTGAAGCGAAGCTCTGCATAGTCTTCTGTTACTTTCTTCACTGTTTGATGGTAAGCTTTTTCAAGCTCTTTATTTGGTGCGTCAGTAATTTTCTCACTTAATTCACCGTTATCTTGAACGAATAGACGCCATACGCGGTCTAGGAAACGACGAGCTCCGTCAAGACCATTTTCAGACCAAGCAATTGAAGCATCTAATGGCCCCATGAACATTTCGTATAGACGAAGTGTATCTGCACCGTGGCTTGCTACGATATCATCAGGATTTACAACGTTACCTTTTGATTTACTCATTTTCTCGTTGTTTTCACCTAGAATCATACCTTGGTTGAATAATTGTTGGAATGGCTCTTTCGTTGGAACTACACCGATATCGTATAATACTTTATGCCAGAAACGAGCATATAGTAAGTGAAGTACAGCATGTTCTGCACCACCGATATAAATATCAACTGGAAGCCATTGTTTTACTTTTTCAGGATCTACAAGTGCTTCGCTATTGTTTGGATCGATGTAACGTAGGTAGTACCAGCAGCTACCAGCCCATTGCGGCATTGTGTTCGTTTCACGACGACCTTTTTTACCAGTCTCAGGATCAACAACATTTACCCACTCGTCAATGTTAGCAAGTGGTGATTCACCTGTACCTGAAGGACGGATGTTTTCTGTTTTCGGAAGAACTAATGGTAATTCCTCTTCTTTCACAGCTGTCATTGTACCATCTTCCCAGTGAATTACTGGAATTGGTTCACCCCAGTAACGTTGACGGCTGAATAACCAGTCACGTAGACGGTACGTTACTTTTTGATTTCCTGCGCTCGTTGCTTCAAGCCATTCAATCATTTTTGCGATTGCTTCTTCTTTATTTAATCCATCAAGGAATGCTGAGTTTACGTGTGCACCATCACCTGTGTACACTTCTTTCGTAATATCTCCGCCTTTTACAACTTCCTTCATTGGAAGATTAAATACTGATGCGAATTCATAGTCACGCTCATCGTGAGCTGGAACTGCCATTACAGCACCTGTTCCGTAAGTTGCAAGAACATAGTCAGCGATCCAGATTGGTAATTTCTCACCGTTTACTGGGTTAACTGCGTAAGCACCAGTGAATACACCAGTTTTCTCTTTCGCAAGTTCTGTACGCTCTAGGTCACTCTTCATTTTTACAGCGTTAATGTAAGCTTCTACCGCTTCTTTTTGTTCTGCTGTTGTAATTTCTGCAACAAGTGCATGTTCTGGAGCTAGTACACAGTATGTTGCACCAAATAATGTATCAGGGCGCGTTGTGAAAACTGTGAATTTCTCGTCTGTACCATCGATGTTGAAGTGTACTTCTGCACCTTCAGAACGACCGATCCAGTTACGTTGCATATCTTTTAAGCTTTCAGGCCAATCAAGCTCATCTAGATCTTCTAATAGACGATCTCCGTAAGCTGTAATTTTTAACATCCACTGTCTCATCGGACGACGCTCAACTGGATGTCCACCACGCTCACTCTTACCGTCAATGATTTCTTCGTTTGCAAGTACTGTACCAAGTGCTGGGCACCAGTTTACAGGTACTTCATCAACGTAAGCTAAGCCTTTTTCAAATAGTTTTAGGAAGATCCATTGCGTCCACTTATAGTAGTTTGGATCTGTTGTATTTACTTCACGGTCCCAATCGTAAGAGAAACCTAATGATTTAATTTGGTTACGGAACGTATTAATATTATGCTCTGTAAATTCAGCTGGGCTGTTTCCAGTATCAAGTGCATATTGCTCTGCTGGAAGACCAAATGCATCCCATCCCATTGGATGCAGAACGTTATATCCTTGCATACGCTTCATACGAGATAAAATATCTGTCGCTGTATAACCTTCTGGATGTCCTACGTGTAAGCCTGCACCTGATGGATATGGGAACATATCTAGTGCATAAAATTTTGGTTTTTCTGTCTCATCTGGCGTACGGAATGTTTTATTCTCTTCCCAGTACCCTTGCCACTTCTTCTCAATTTCTTGATGATTAAAGCTCATGAGATACCCTCCTTGAAATTCTATTTATTTTCACCGCCCAAAATACAAAAAACCTCTCATCCCTAGAAAGGGACGAGAGGTTATAGATTCCCGCGGTACCACCCTAAATTAATGTACAAATATACATTCGCTTAGATCCGTAACGTGGATTAACGGCAATTGCTACTATTAGTTTCACAACTGCAACTCAAAGGCGAGTTCATAACGAAACGTGGATTGACTTGCACCGACCGTCAACTCTCTAAACCAGCTTCTATTACTACTACTCCTTCTCACTGTTATTACACATATAAGTTAAGTGAACTATCCTTCACCTAGTATCTCTTAAGAGCTTACTTAAAGCGAGGACTTCTCGGTTAATCGTTACTCTTAATAACTAACGAATTCATCTTAAGACAGCCGAGCTATCTCCCTTGTTCTAAAGGTTGTTTTATTTAAATATATTCTAAAACATGTTACATGTTCCGTCAAACTAAACTGCAATTTTTTCTTCAACTGTTTCTTCTACTTTTACTCGTTTATCATAAATGCTCGTTGCTATAAGCGCTACTACAAGCATTACCATGATTGCTATAAACAATACTTCCATATTGTATAAATCCACAATTGCTCCGCCAACGACCGGTCCGAACATTTTCCCTACAGTCGCCGCACTATTTACGACACCTTGATAAAATCCTAATTTATCTTTTGGTGCAAGTATATTTGCAATCGTTGGAACCGCAGGCCATACAAATAACTCACCAATTGTTAATGTTACCATCGCAACGAGGAACATCGTAAATTGCTGCGCTTGACTTAACACAATGAATGACGCCGCAAAAATGAAGATTCCAATCATAATTTGTTGTTTTAAAGAACGCTTCATCCAACGAATTAGCATACTAACAAGTGGTTGCGCACAAACAATCATCGCTCCGTTTATCGTCCATAGTAAACTATAGTGACGAAGGCTAATATTCAATTCTTGCATATGTGTTGCAATCGCTCCTTGCCACTGTACGTATGTAACCCAGCATAAAGCATATGCTACACACACGATAAGAAGTGCTTTAAATCCAGGTGTAAGTGACCACCCTTTTTTCGTTTCGACTTCTTTTTGCACTCCTGGCTCTTTCTTGTCTTCCATACCGCGGAATCCAATAAAAGCAATTAAAAAGAAAACAAAGTATAAAATAAAATTCGCTAAGAAAATATAATCAAAACGATACGATGCAACTAATCCACCACATGCTGTTCCGATCGCAATACCAACATTTTGTCCAACGTACATCGCATTAAATGCCCGTCTTCCGCCTTCTGGCCAAACCGTACCAACCATCGCATACATCGATGGGAAGACCATTCCAGAACCGAAGCCGATTAACGCTAGCCATACAACATATAACGGCCAACCGTGGAAGAACACAAGACCTAAAATCGATACAAGTGTAATCACAATCCCTACTAAAGTTGATTTATAACCGCCCCATTTATCAAATAAAACACCGCCGAGCAAGTTTCCGATTACACCAGTAAGCGAATTGATCATTAATACCATTCCGGCCACAGATAAAGATTTTCCTAGGTGATCATGCAAATAAATTGTATTAAAAGGCCATAAAAAAGAAGCACCCGTGACATTAATAATCATCCCAGCTACTAATAGCCATACTTTCCTTGGCATAGTTTCCCCTCCTATTCTATTTTTTTCGTTCATATATATAACAGTAAAATTGTAGTCGTTTTTAAATAGGAAGGCAACTGATTAATAGTTGATGAAATTCAGATAATGGTTCGACGGTAAATGAAATTATACTGATTGCTTCTTGGATTATATCAGCGATTATTAAAATATATCGACTTACCGACAAAAAATTACAACAGTAACAATGTATAAAGAGGCTGTATGAACTTCATGCAGCCTCTTTATACTATCCAACTTCCTTTTCTCGCTTCGCACTTTCTTTAGCGCTCCATTTAAATATTTTATCTAATAAGGAATATATTCTCCCAGATTCTTTCGTTAACAAAGGTCCTAACGATGCTAATATTAAAACATACAAAGCTGAGAATGGTTTAATAGTTGCCATTAAGCCGCCCGCAATTCCAATATTCGCGACGATAATGGAAAATTCTCCGCGTGATACAAGTGTTAAACCGATATTCGTAGAAGCCTTATGCGATAACCCAGCTTTACGCCCCGCAACCATTCCAGCAGTAAAATTACCGATAAGAGTAATGAAAACTGCTCCTAATGCCAACCACACTGCTCCTCCAAGTGAAAATGGGTCTATACTTAAACCGAAGCTGAAAAAGAATATAGCTCCAAAGAAATCACGAAACGGAACAACGAGCTGTTCAATTCGATCACTATGCTCTGTTTCAGAAAAGACGAGCCCCAATAATAATGCTCCAATCGCCTCCGCGACATGAATCGTTTCTGAAAATCCTGCTACAAAGAACAAAATAGCGAATATTACGATAATAAAAATTTCATTGGACGAAATATCTAACATTTTATTTAAAAATCGTGTAGCTTTTCTAGCAACTACAAAGAATAGTAGCATATACCCTACTGCGATTAAAATAGATGTAAGAGCTCCTACAAGTGACGTTGCCCCTCCGAGTACTAATCCTGAAACGACTGATAAATATACGGCTAAAAAGATATCATCAAACATAATGATTCCTAAAATTAGCTCCGTCTCTTTATTACCAGATCTTCTTAAATCAACAATTACTTTCGCAACAATTGCACTCGATGAAATTGTTATAATCCCAGCAATAATTAATGTTTCTAATAAGGGGAAACCCATTATATATCCGTAAAGTAAACCTAATATAAAATTAAGCGATATATGAACAGTTCCCCCAAAAGCAATTGATTTTCCTGATTTAATTAATTTTTTAATTGAGAATTCTAAGCCTAAATAGAATAAGAGGAATATAACGCCAACACGGCCGAGGAAGGAAATAACTTCTCCGCTTTCAATAAATCTTAAATCGATAAGCCCTAAATCTGGCGCATGTGGCCCCACTAGCATACCGAGTATAATGAGAAACGGAATAATCGAGAACTTTAACTTTGCAGCGAGAATAGCTGCAAAAGCGACTAATACTAACGCAGTCCCAACTTCAAAGATTAAAGTATCCATCGATTATGAATCCCCTCCTACTGAAAGCAACTCATTAATAATTCTTTTTACTTCATGTCTTTCACCTGATAGTACGAGCATATCGCCAGCTTCAATGATAGAATCTGGGCCTGGATTAAAGAACTTCTTCATATTCTTTTTCAAAATGGCAATAATCGTTACGTTATATGTGTTTCGGACATGTAAACTACCAATTGTTTTTTGTACGACTGGTGCATTATTTTCCACCTTAAACCACTCAATTGATAATCCTTCAAAGGCCATTTCAATCGTATCTAAAGCTTGTGGTCTATATACCATTCCGCCCAATATAGCTGCAATTTGTCTCGCTTCGGAATCACGAAGCGAGACGCTTGAAATACTCTCCTCATGATCAGCATCAAAATGGTACATTTCTCTTCGGCCATCATCATGAATAACGATAACCATCTTTTCATTACCTTTTGTAATCACTTCAAACTTACATCCAATACCCGGCAGTTCACTCTCTCTAATATTCATATTTTCCGCCTCCTAATTCTTTTAGTTACGGCTTTTATAAATCGACATCAATCTCCGTTTTAAAGGTCTCATCCTTTGAAATACCTAAATACTTTAGCGTCTCTGATGGAGTCGCGTGATGAAAATGTTTTTGTAACAGCGCAATCGCTATCCCTCTTTTGTACGCATGAAATCCGAACGTTTTTCGCATTGAATTCGTTCCGATCTTACCAACAACTCCAACTGCTTCTGCAGCATTATGAATTACACGATACGCTTGTTGGCGCGTAATTGAATTTGGCGTTTTATTAGATTGAAATACGTAATTTTCTCTTTTAATGCCAATAGATTGTACGTAATCTAAAAGCGCTTCTTTTACTTTTGTATTTAAATAAATATCTTGTTTAAATTTTTCATCTTTCACAGGAAGAGTATAAAACTCTTTAACAGTCCCATCTTCATTTAATACATCTTCAAATTTCATGCTAAGTAATTCTGTAATTTTTAATCCTGTGTTAATTCCAATAACAAATAAAAGATAATCTCGCTGGGAGTGCTCTTTTAAATATTTTTTCATAGCCTCAATTTGGCTTATATCTTTTAATGCCTCTACAACTTCCATACATGTATTCTCCTCATCTTATGAACGGTAATTTTCTCATTATGTTGTCCATTTTACCTTATCATGCTATGAGATTTCCATGTGTTATCCATTATTTTCACAATATACTCAGGTGGTTCTGAAAACTTTCAATGTGGAAACTTACGATTGTATAAATACGTTGCGGTAAAAAATGTGGGGATAAAAGCTTAGCTTCTTTCTACAGATTGGATTCCTCCTTTCCTTATACAGCTACTTCTACTTTTATATTACGTTACTTACTTACATTATATTATACATTTCAGTAACATTAAAGCGTTTTTTCTGAAAATAATAAAAACCGAGCGTTTTTGCTCGGTTTTTATTATTAATCTTCTTTCGGAAGAACAATTCCTTTATACAATTGAACTGTAATAAGGTAATAAATCGTGTAAATAACTACGAAAATTACGATTGGTACCCAAATACGGAAGTACGGATCAAGTAAAATAAATCCGAAAATATTCATACCAACTAATACGTGAGCAATACCTACAATTGCTGGGAATAGGAATACTAAGAATAACTCTTTATAAATTGATTTTGTTAATAATTCACGGCGCACCCCGATTTTACGAAGCATTTGATAACGTGTAATATCTTTTGATGCACCAGAAAGAATTTTGAACATTAAACAACTTGCCATCATTGCTAAGAAAGCAATTCCAAGGAAGAAGCCCATAAACACTGTTCCGCTCGCAACACCATAGAACATGTCGTAAGATTGATATTTACTGTTCATTCTTTCAGCTGTTACATTTTTATATTTATCTAATTGCAACTCGTCAAGTTTTTTCCATTCTTTTGTATATGTTAAGAAATCATCTGCTTTTCCGATAAATGCTATACCTTCTTTACCACTTATCCCATCGTACATTTTTTGATCTACAATTTTAATTGCATGATCTTCGTATATATAATATGGATGAATTGTGCTAAAAGCATCTACCCATTCTTCTGGAAGTTCTTTAGCGTTCGCATCTTTTTCATTCATTTCTCTAGAAACTGCACCTACTGGTAATTCCTGTGAAGCCTTCTTCGTATTTACTAAATCCTTCATCGACTTCATATTTTCCATATCTTTTACTAAAGGACGATTTTTCTCTAAATCTTCTTTTACATAGTAAACGTATTTATCATCTACTTTGTAACGATATTCGCTTTTCTCTTTAAATGTAATACCGTTTAAAATTTTCTTTTCTTCAGCTGTCGGATTATGAACTACTGAATCATAGATTACTAAACCATCAACCATTTTTATAACGTTATTTTTAAACGCCATCCCCCCTGAAATTGCACCAGCTCCAAGAGCAACTAACATCGCTACTGTTGCAAGTACTTTCGTTAAGCTATTAATACGGAAATTTAATTGTGCAAATGTAAAAGCGTTAAGTCCTTTTTCACTACGCTTTTTATTACTTTTTAACTTTTTAATAATAACTGGAAGAAGTGATCCAAATAACATGTAAGTACCAGCTGTTGTTGTAATTAATGCAATAAGGATTCCCATCTCTCTTAATTTTTCCATATAAATCATTGATGCATAGCCAATTCCTAATAAAATAACCGCAAGGAAGGCAACTAAACCTGTCATTTTCCCTTTTACTGCAACACGTTCTGTTTGTGCATCTGCATGTACAAGTTGCAATACAGAAATACGTGATAATTTAATACTGTTCATAATTGCTGATAGTACAAATAATGCAAAGAAGAAGATGCAAGTAACAGTCATAGATGGGAGGTAAAATGCTTTATAGCCTTCACCAGCAAATTCTAATTGTTTCATTAATAATTGACCGATACCTTCTGCAAGTCCTACACCAACTGCAATTCCAATTGCAAGAGACGCGGCGCCTAATACAATTGTCTCAATAAACATAAGTAATGTAACTTTATGCTTTTTTGCTCCTAACATCATATACATACCAAACTCTTTTTGACGAAGAGATAGTAAGAAAGAGTTCGCATATAAAATATAGAAGAACGTTATGATTGCTAATAAAAATGAACCTGCTTGGAATACAAATCCGATTGATTTAATCACTGAATTAGATTCAAGAAATGATTCATTTAGTGCTAACGTTTGAAACATATAAAAAATTGAGATCGACATGACAAGACCAACAAGTAAGACGATATAATCTTTTAGCTTACTCTTTAGCCCTGACATGGAAAGTTTGAATAACATGCTCTAGAACCTCCTTTCTTACGCTTTTTGTGTGCCTAAGTCCGCAAGCACATCTAAAATTTCTTTATAAAACTCTTCACGTGTACCGCCGCGGTGAATTTCTTTATATAGCTCACCATCTTGAATGAATAAAATACGCTGACAGTAACTTGCACTGTACGGATCATGTGTAACCATCATAATAGATACGCCTTGATCTTTATTTAAGTTTGTCATCGCATCAAGTAAACTCGTTGCATTTTTAGAATCAAGCGCTCCTGTTGGCTCGTCCCCTAAAATAATTGCCGGCTCATGCACTAAAGCACGCGCTGCTGCCGAACGTTGCTTTTGCCCACCAGATACTTCAGATGGGTACTTTTGAAGTATTTCTGTAATCCCTAACATATCCGCTACTTTCTCGACTTTTGGTCCAATGTTACGTGATGGAACACCTTGCAAGGAAAGTGGAAGTGCAATGTTTTCATAAATAGATAAGTTTTCTAACAAATTAAAATCTTGGAAGATGAATCCTAATTTTTGTGAACGGAAATCAGAAAGCTCACCTTGCTTCATTTTTGTAATATCCGTACCCGCAATTTCAACAACGCCGCCCGTTGCTTTATCTAATGTTGAAATTACATTTAATAATGTCGTTTTACCAGAACCAGATGGTCCCATAATTCCAACAAACTCGCCCTCTTGAATTGAGAATGACACACCTTTTAACGCGTGTGATTGGTTCTCACCTTTTTTACCGTACACTTTTTGAACGTTTTTTACGTCTACAACTGGTTTCGTCATATATATCCTCCTACGCTTGTTTTTCCATTACCTATTTTGCGCTTTTTAGAGGCGAACTGCTATTTGTTAACATTACATTTACCTTACACTTTTGTAATATAAAAAAGATAAGTGTGTAAGGTTCGTTGATAAATGAAATTTTATTAGCGATTTCCAATATATATCGGCGATTCGCGAAGGAATATCAACTTTCCGAAAAAGATGAAAATAAAAATGGGCTGTTCCACAAAAAAGGAACAGCCCACTTCTCTCTTTATTTCTTTAAAGGTGTTACCGTCCAATACGTAACAACTCGCCAAATCCATTCTAATGGACCCATTTTAAAGATTTTCATCCAAATTACACTAAACACAATTTGAATTGCATAAATTGCGATACATACATATAACGTCTGCATGTATGTCAAGTTTCCTGCAAAGTTAAATACGCTACCGGCAATTAAAATCATTGCAGTTTGTCCAATATAATTCGTTAACGCCATACGACCGTAGTATTTCAGTGGCGCTAACAATGTTTGAACTGGTTTTAATTGAAGTAATAAAATTAATGCTCCGACATAGAAAGCTGAAATAATTGGTCCCACTGTAACACCAATTTTTAAAAATTGGCTTGCAGCGTCCATTGTTCCATCCTCATTCATAAGTATCATATTTACAAATGGATCAGCAGGAACGTGCCCATATTGATACCATACAGCTATGACACTTAAAACAAACATAATGCCTGTAAAAATAGCGACTTGCTTTATGTTTTTTGAAAGATTTTCAAATACACGATATTGTCCTGCAGCAAGTCCTAATAAAATTAAACCAAGTGGTAATAGTTCTTTAACTCCCATTACACTGAAGGCAATTGTCAAAATAAGTCCTAGTACTAGGTTCACTTCTTTTTTCGCTTTATAAAACGGTAAAACGATTAACCCGCAAATTGCGTATAACGCTAGTGCTTCTCCAGGCTGAAACATTTGATGAATTAAACCAAAAATAAATAGTGCAACTAAGCGGCGTAAAAATAAA
This sequence comes from Bacillus sp. LH1, assembly GCF_057924895.1. Taxonomy (NCBI): domain Bacteria; kingdom Bacillati; phylum Bacillota; class Bacilli; order Caryophanales; family Bacillaceae; genus Bacillus; species Bacillus sp. LH1. Next base: position 4,647,851 of record NZ_CM175007.1, read on the forward strand.
ACATAGCCATTTTTCCCTTTCGCAATCGCTCTTGAAATAAAGATATAGAATCCCACTCCAAATAAGAATGAGAAGATTGAGAAGAAACGACCTTCTACAAATAAGTATAAAAATCTTTGATAGCTAGCATCCACTGTGCTAGGATCTGGAATTTTAATGTTAAGTAGTGCGAGAATATTTACTAAAATAATCCCTAGTAGTGCAAAGCCACGAATGTAATCTAACTCATCAATTCGCTTGTTTATAATATTGTTCCCCATAAAGCAACTCCTTGTATAAAACTTAATCCTTTCTTACTCTACTGGAGAAAGCTGCTCACAACTATCGACAAACCTTACATAAATCTTACATTATTGTCATATAGCAAAATAAAACCAGGTCATATTGCGACCTGGTCTACTCTGATTGTTTCGATTTTTGAGGTTGTCCTTTTTTACTATTACGCTGTTTTACTTGAACAATCGGATCAAGTTCATTCGAAAACTCAGCGTTATGTCCATTTTGCGTTTTTTGTTCTGGGTTATTTTGATCTGAACGTTTCGCCATTACATTCACTCCTTATTAGTGCGGTGTAATAATCATTTGATGTTGCAATTGGCGAATTGCCATACGTGCTCTATTTAACTGCTCACGTTGCTCATCATTCGCATGTTGTTGCATCGTTTGTAAATCGTTATACGCTTGTTCTAATTGTAACTGCGCATCTGAATACTCCATCGTATTATAATGCTCTTGTCTCATACCAAGATCTAATTGTTCTTTCGCATATTCCACCGCTTGTTCCGCTTGTGTAATATAAGATTCAAGTGATTGACGCTCTGCCATAATTGTCCCTCCTTGCTTCAATTCCCCTTTAGTGTGTCCCTTCCATCTGAACCTTATGAGTATGTTATAATGGATTTTGTTTCATTTTGACTCGGCTTAGGAGGGAAAGTAATGAAGGTTCAAAACCCTTTTCCATATACAAACGACAATAAACGTTATCATACATGGAATTATCATTTACGAAATGAATTTGGTGAAAAAATCTTTAAAGTTTCATTAGATGCTGGCTTAGATTGCCCGAACCGTGACGGTACAGTTGCTTATGGCGGTTGTACATTTTGCAGTGCTGCTGGATCTGGTGACTTCGCTGGCGATCGCCGCGATGATGTTATAACGCAATATCATGAAATGAAAGAAAAAATGCGCTCAAAGTGGAAAGATGGAAAATGTATCGCTTATTTCCAGGCGTACACAAATACACATGCACCACTTGAAGTGTTAAAAGAAAAATTCGAACCGCTTCTAGCAGAAAAAGACGTTGTCGGTCTTTCTATTGCGACTCGTCCAGATTGTTTACCGGACGATGTCGTTGAATATTTAGCGGACTTAAATAAACGCACTTACCTTTGGGTTGAACTCGGACTACAAACCGTCCATGAACGTACTGCAAATCTTATTAATCGTGCTCACGATTATCCTTCTTACGTTGAAGGTGTAAATAAATTACGTAAGCACGGCATTAAAGTTTGTTCTCATATTATTAACGGCCTTCCACTTGAAGATTACGACATGATGATGGAAACAGCTCGTGAAGTAGCGAAGCTTGATGTACAAGGAATTAAAATCCACTTACTTCACTTATTAAAAGGAACGCCAATGGTGAAGCAATATGAAAAAGGACAACTCGAGTTCCTTTCTCTTGAGGATTACGTAAGTCTCGTTGTTGACCAACTTGAAATGATTCCAGAAGACGTAATTGTGCACCGTATCACAGGTGACGGTCCGCCTGATTTAATGATTGGTCCAATGTGGAGCTTAAATAAATGGGAAGTATTAAATTCCATTGATGCAGAATTTGTACGCCGCGGAAGCTGGCAAGGAAAATATGCAAATGAGGAGAAACAAAAATGAAATTAGAACGTGTATTACCGTTTGCTCGCTCGCTTCTGCAAACGGCAGTAAAAGAAGGCGATTACGCTGTAGATGCAACTTTAGGAAACGGCCATGACACTTGCTTCCTAGCTGAAATCGTTGGAGATAACGGAAAAGTATTTGGATTTGATATTCAAAAAGAGGCAATTGAAAGCTCAACAACTCGTCTAAAAGAAAAAGAACTTTTCGAACGTACTGTTTTAGTTCACGATAGTCACGATACACTTCTATCCATATTACCAGAAGATGCAAAAGGAAAAGTAACAGGCGCAATTTTCAACTTAGGTTACCTTCCAGGCGGAGACAAGCATATCGTTACAAAACCGAACTCAACAATCTCAGCGATCGAACAATTATTAGAAGTAATGGCACCTGAAGGTATCATCGTCCTTGTTATTTACCACGGACACCCAGAAGGACAAGTAGAACGGGACGCTGTTCTCAAATTTGCCGAAGAATTAGACCAAAAACAAGCACACGTACTGCGCTACGGCTTCATTAACCAGCAAAATAACCCACCATTTATTGTGGCGATTGAGAAGCGATAAAGTGAAACTTTAATCAGTGGGGGCATCCCCACTGATTATTAGTTGAACCAATCGGGCATTTATGGGCAGTTTATCTCCCACCTAACCTCTTTGCTCCAGGCGAATTTTAAGGTGGGAGTTTTACTGCCCGTTAATGCGGGGTAATATATCAACGATTTTTCAATTATATCTATCGTAACTCGGGATATATCAACGATTTTTTCGATATATCTATCATAACTTACAATATATCAACGATTTCTCGGATATATTGATTGTTCGACAAAACATAACAAAAAAAGACGTGCACTCATTGCACGTCTTTTTGTTATTCTCCTATATAATGGATATATACTATATTTGAAGAAAGAAGGATAGAACTTTGTTAGTAGAACTAAGGGGAATTCAAAAGAAGTATGGCAAATCACTTATACTAGACAACATTGATTTATCCATTCCAGAAGGAGAAGCACTCGCCATTATTGGCGGGAACGGGACTGGAAAAAGTACTCTACTCAAAATAATTGCAGGCTTTATTTCACATACGGCAGGGACAATTCAAAGGAAAGAACATATACAAATCGGCTATGTACCTGAACATTTTCCTGAAGGGATTCGTTTTACATTAGAGGATTATCTATTTCATCTCGGCCGCATTCACGGTTTATCAACAAAATATGTAAAAGATAAAATTCCGCTGCTTCTTGAAAGGTTTCATTTACTTCATGCAAGACATTCCGTTGTACGAAACTTTTCAAAAGGTATGAAACAAAAAACAGGCATTATGCAAGCGTTACTTACGGACGTACATTTATTAATTTTAGACGAACCGCTTTCTGGGCTCGATCCTAACTCTCAGCAAGAATTAGAACATATTTTACTCTCATTAAAACAACAAGGTATATCCGTGTTATTTACATGTCACGAAAAACAACTATTAGAAAACTTCGCTGATAGAATTGTGACGTTAGCAAATCATACAATCATAGAAAATATCTCTGCACAAAAAGGAGCAGAACAAGTCTATATTGAAGCAATCGTTCACGAAACATTTTCAGCGATAGAACTACAAAAACAATCCGGTTTTATACACGTTGCACACAATTCAAATCAAAACCTTATTCAATTGCACATCGAAAAAGAATATACAAATGACATACTTCAGTTTTTATTACATAAAAAAGCATCTATCACACTGCTACAACCTAATTTTTAAATCGAAAGAAGGTTTATTATGTTCGCGCTTATTCGTTACCATTTTCTCGACTATACAAAATCGTATAAGTACGTCCCTCCTATTGCGATGTACTTTGTGAGCTTACTTTTTGTATATACATATAAACCGACTCCTATTGTACCGACATATTTAGAAACAGCTCTCGCGCTTTATTTATTATCTGCCTGGATTACAATCACAATTTTTCATACGGAAGACCCTATACAAGAGCAAATTACTATTTCTCACACAAATAATATTTCCGCACTATATGTTGGTAAATATATTACAGCTCTTCTCATTTGTACTGTGTTATCTTTTATATCCGTACTCTACCCAATTATTTTGCAAATGTTTAATGAAAAAATAACAGTTTCTTTATTTCTAGTCGGATTTCTCGCTCACATGTCTTTCTCTATACTAGGAATTTCAATCGCAACATTATTTACTAGAAATATAATTCAAAAAGCAGGCACTGCTTGGCTTAGCCTTACATTCATATTACTTATAACGATTGCTTCTATCCAATTTAAAAAAGAGTTACTATGGTTTTTACCACCTGTCGAAAGCTTTCTCATGCTTGGACAATACAACTATAATATACTGACTCACACACTATGGCTCACAGCTTGGGCTATCGTATATTCATTTTTATTATTTACCTTATTTCTTTTTATCGTTCGCAAAAAACGTTTTTAATTACATATTAAAGGAGACGAAATAATGATCGGAATACTAGCAGGAATGGGGCCAAAATCAACTGGACCATTCATCGATACAGTTGTAGCAGAGTGCCAAACAATATACGGAGCAAAGCATGATATGGACTTTCCTCATATGATGATTTACTCGTGCCCAACACCGTTTTATATGGATCGCCCTATTGATCACGAAGCGATGAAAAAAGCGATTATTGAAGGGGCACAAAAACTCGAGAGTACTGGCGCAAGCTTTATCGCTATGCCGTGCAATACGGCGCATCTTTATTTTGAAGAATTACAGGACTCTCTTTCTATTCCTATTTTGCATATAGTTGATGAAACGTTACAAGCGATTCCTGAAACTGCAAAAAGAGTCGCTCTTCTCGCAACGGAAGCAACTGTTCAAGCTGATATTTACCAAGATGGGATTGCAAAACGGAATATAGAATACATTCATTATGAAAAATGGCAAACGATGATTAATCAAATTATTACGTATATTAAAAGCGGGGAAGTTGAAAAAGCTCGCAAATTATGGAGCGCGCTCGTTGTGCAGTTGAAGGATGAAGTAGATACCGCAATTATCGCATGTACTGATTTGAATGTTGTAGCGGCTAGTGAGAATTTTGTTGATTCTTCTCAATGTCTTGCGAAAGCGGTTGTTAGGATGTATCTATCAAATACAAAGAAATCTTCATAAACATAGAAAACATCCCTTTTGAAATGTGTTTTATGTTTTATGAAAATCATCCTAAAAACTTTTAACTTTCTTCACAATTCTTTCAAAGTAATCACACTTAATCTCGCTATATTAAATAAGTAGTTATTCATATAGGGAAGGTTAGGGGAACTGAAAGTATGAAAGTAAATCGTTCGCTTCATTACATTTTTTGGCGTTGGCATTTTTATGCTGGGCTTTTTATTACGCCGCTTCTTATTACATTGTCACTAAGCGGAATTGGGTATTTATTTCGGGAAGAGGTTGAGGATTTCATCTATAAAGATTTATATTTTGGGAAGAGCGCTCAAACGGAATCTATTTCGATGTCTGATTCTATTTCCTTAACAGAGAAAAAATATCCACATTATAGCGTGGCGAAAATTAGTGAGTTTAATGGGGATTATAATACGAGACTTACGATTGCAAATGAGTATACTGGGCAACAAAAATATGTGTATTTAGATAGTAATAATCAAATTGTTGGGGATCAAAACGCAAGTGAAACGTTTGCTAATATAATGAGGGAATTACATAGTTCTCTTTTAGTTGGTGGCACTGTCGTAAACTATACTGTAGAACTCGCGGCATGCTGGACAATCTTTTTAATCGTAACCGGATTGTACATGAGTATACGACAATTCAAAAACACACCATCATCCAATAAGCGAGAAAAAGCAAAAAGACGTCATTCTATTATCGGTATTATATTTACAATTCCTCTCTTTCTGCTAGTCGCATCTGGATTGCCATGGTCAGGATTTATGGGGAACCAAATTTATAAAATCGCATCGTCAAATGAATCACTCGGATATCCAAAATTGTACATGGCTCCACCTGAATCAAAGGTAAAAGAATTGCCGTGGGCAACAAGAAAAGAAGCTCCGCCTGAATCAAATTTAAATGAACCGAAAGCAATTTCTGTCGATGAATTACAAAAAGGAATTGAAATAAAGAAGCCATATGTTATTTCACTACCAGCTGATCCGAAAGGTGTATTCACTGTTTCGAAATCGAGCGGTTCTGGTATTACAGGTATGCATGTTGCACCAAATGAAGAGATAACAGCTTACTTTGACCAATATAGCGGGGAGCTCATTTCAAAAACGGACTATCGTGATTATGGATTACTTGCACAATGGTTCACTTACGGTATCCCGCTTCATGAAGGACATTTATTCGGATGGCCAAATAAAATATTATGCTTACTAACGACATTATCTCTACTACTTCTCATTTATTACGGAATAAAAATGTGGTTAGCAAGAAAGCCGAAAGGAAAATTAGCAGCACCTCCAAAACAAAGAGATAAGAAAAGTATATTCGTTTTCTTTATCATGATGGTAATACTAGGCGCTGTCATGCCTTTATTTGGACTATCTGTTTTAGTTATTTTAGCGATTGAACTTCTTATATATGTATTTTCAAAAATACGATCATAATGAAAAGAAAACCACTCTACATGAGTGGTTTTCTTCATCACTGCGCTGTTTTCTTTCGGTACATCTTCCCGTTCCAATAGAAGAATCGTGAAGTGAGGCCTCCGTACTTTACAATGCGCCGTGCCATTTTGTGCATATTCTTTTGTGCTGATACTTTTTGATCTGATAAATAAATACCAAGTAACCCTCGGCTTATGAGACGATGAAACTTCGCATGAGGCAAATCACCAATGCTCTTCTCTGCTTCTTCTACAAAGTGTTTCATCCGATCTAATATCGCTTGCTCGTTTTCGTAATAACTACAGAAATTCAAATCTCCGCCTATACGGTCTTCTTCTTGATCAATGAAATAATCAAGCAAAATATGAAGTCCTTGTACGTAAGGGAAGTACCCTTGTCTAATTTTCGCAATATCTTCATCATGTAACTCATCATGAAATGCATATGCTACAAGACAGAAAATTCCAAGTGTAGAACCGGCACATGCTGAAAATTCAAACCAACTCATCTCAGGTAAGTTTTCTTTATGTGCTTCAAACCAATTTTTCAAGCGCGGCTCTCTTTCTTCTAATTTCACGTGTTTATGAATTTGCAAATCACAATAATAACAAGCAAGTTCATGAAGAACAGGAGCAATTTTGTCATAGTGCTTCGTTTTCTTTAAAACATCTTGGCATGTTTCAACAAGTTCATCTAAATAACCACCATCATCTTGATCATCACGATAACGATAATAATTACCGCCACCTTCTACTTCAGGTGATAATGCCATTAACATCGATTCATGCAGTGCGGCAAAATCATTTGGATCAAGTGATGTACTGCGATCACATAAATTATCTAAATAGTCGCTGATCGTTTGATACGCTACGATAAAACGAATACATTCTTCTCGGTGTTCATTTGCTAGCAGAGCTAAAATGCCACCGCCCTCACAATGAAACGTTTTATGCTCAATACTTGCGATTGCCTGACTATGAAGCTCATCATTCGGAATATGGTAGGCACGCTCTTTCCACATCGCTAGCTCATGGTGTACAACCGGAAACACATCACGGTATACTTTCGCCATGAGCGTTATGGGATTACTCGGTACGTTCACTTCTTCCTTCATCTCCTCTATTAAATGTACAAATAATGATTTATTTGTTTGTTTTTACTATATTATTGACATGCATTTCAGTAAATGACTGAATATAACTCAAAATTTCATCACGCTCATACTCATTTAATAACTCGTGATAACAATTCGGCCATTCTTTAAAAGCCTTATCACTTATTTTAACATTATCAAACCAAGTGCGGACACGTGTTTTATCTACAAGTTTATCCTCACAAGCTTGCATTAGCAAGAGCGGAACATCTGGAAAATCATCTATTTTTTTATGAGCAATTTCGATAGACTTAATCAATTCACTATACCAACGTACTGATACTTTGCGCAAGAACAAAGAATCATTCTCCATTGCATCTCTCACTTCGTGGTTACGTGTTGACATTTCCACCGTAAGATTCGTTGCAAATTGCAATTTTGGAGCCACAACATTTAATATTTTTGAAGCAAATTGAAGCGGAGCAGAGGGTCCAGTCACTACCCCTAAACAAGGCGAACTCAAAATAATACCCTCTACATCTTCTCTCTTCGTTTCTTGCATCATACGAATGACAATAAGACCACCCATACTATGACCGAATAGAAAAATAGGTAACCTATACTTTCTTGCTTCTTTCACCCATAGTTTAACTTCCTCTATGTATTCATCAAATGAATCAATATGTCCTCTATTTCTTGAAGTCGTTCCATGTGATGGAAGATCCCCCATCACGACGTGGTAGCCGATATGATTCCACATTTCCGCAACGGCTTCGTAACGTCCGTGATATTCCATTGCGCCGTGCACAATAACAATGACAGCCTTTGCTTCCTCCGCTTCATAATTCCACATACGGCTCTCCTCCATTTCACTCTTTCTCATAATTTGATACACTAAAACTAGTCTCTAGGAAAGGAAGACTTTACATGATATATCCTTACAAAGAAAAAAAACCGAAAATTGCGAGTAGTGCTTTTATCGCTGACTATGTTACGATTACAGGCGATGTTTACGTTGGCGAGGAATCAAGTATTTGGTTTAATACAGTCATCCGTGGTGATGTGTCACCAACGATCATTGGAGACCGAGTAAATGTACAAGACCAATGTACACTCCACCAAAGCCCTCAGTATCCTCTTATCTTAGAAGATGATGTTACAGTTGGGCATCAAGTTATTTTACATAGTTGTCATATTAAAAAAGATGCTTTAATTGGAATGGGATCCATTATATTAGATGGTGCTGAAATTGGCGAAGGAGCTTTTATCGGCGCTGGAAGCCTCGTTTCACAAGGAAAGAAAATTCCACCAAACACGTTAGCTTTCGGTCGTCCCGCGAAAGTCATTCGTGAATTAACAGCAGAAGACCGTAAAGATATGGAGCGTATTCGCACGCAATACGTTGAAAAAGGTCAATATTATAAATCATTACAGAAGTAAATTTCCGCTGCCATAAGATTGGCAGCTTTTTTTATATAAAAACTAACTTTTTCTTTACAAAACATTATTACTCCCTCAACAAAATCTTATTAAAATAAAAGCTAATATCTCCATATATATGTAAACGAGGGAGGAGAATTTTCATGAAGGTCAGTGGATTATATAAAATAGAATGTTACATTTTCAAAGGAATTAATCGCTACTTTGATCAAAAAACATTAAATATCTTTTTCAGCAATATTACTCATATCGGTGGCGCGACTTTCTCCATCGCACTCACACTTTTCTTTTTAATTTTTGCAAAAGGTACTTTACATCAAGCAGCAATTGCAACTGCTATTTCTTTAGCAATTAGCCATATTCCTGTACAAATATTAAAAAGATGGTATCCACGAAAACGTCCTTATTTAACAATTCAGGATGCAAAATATCCAGTCCATCCATTAAAAGACCACTCTTTCCCGTCTGGTCATACAACAGCCGTTTTCTCTGTCTTCATTCCATTTATTTGCTATAATCCAAGCTTACTTGCTTTCCTATTACCGTTAGCATTATGCGTCGGTATTTCACGTATTTATTTAGGACTTCACTATCCGTCAGATGTATTCATCGGTATGTGCCTTGGCACTTGCTCTGGCATCATCTCTTTTTATCAATTCATCCCACTTTTCACATAAAGGAGTGATATGATGAGAGTCGCCATTTTTACCGATACTTTTACGCCACAAGTTAACGGGGTTGCGAAAACGTTAGAGCGATTAACACGATATTTTCAGAAAGAACAGATCGCCTATTCTGTTTTCGCCCCTCAGCATACAGCTGAAGATAATTTTGTAGCGAATGTGAATAAGATGAGAAGTATCCCGTTAACAATATTATATCCAGAATGTCGTTTTTCTTTTCCTACTCCGCGTATTAAACGGGAACTACTTTCCTTTAAACCTGACATTATTCACATTGCCACACCTTTCAACATGGGACTTTGTGGATTGTATTATGCAAAAAAGTTAAACATCCCAGTTGTCGGTTCTTATCATACTGATTTCGATGCCTATTTACGTTATTACAAAATCGAATTCCTCTCCAATATGCTTTGGAACTATTTAAAATGGTTTCATAGTCATATGCAAAAAAATTTTGTACCTTCCTTTGAAACATTACATCAATTAAAAAATAAAGGCTTTCAGACCCTCTCTATATGGGGACGTGGTGTAGATTGCACACTCTTTCATCCAGCTTACAATACAGACCTATTCCGAAAAAAATATAATATTACAGCGAAGTATGTCCTTTCCTATGTTGGACGAATTGCTCCTGAAAAAGATATTGATACGCTGCAACATCTTATCGTTAAAACAGCACATACTCGAAACGATATTCATTGGCTCATCGCAGGAGACGGTCCTCTAGCAACAAGTTTACGTGAAGCTGTTCCGAAAACAAATATCACTTTTACTGGCTATTTACAAGGCGGGGATTTAGCTGAAGCATATGCTTGTTCTAACATAATGGTGTTTCCATCAGCTACTGAAACATTCGGAAATGTCGTACTTGAATCACTCGCATGCGGTACACCTGTTATTGGTGCAAATAGTGGCGGGGTTAAAAATATTATTACAGATGGAAAAACGGGAGTTCTTTGTCCGCCTAAAAATGAAGATGCATTTCTATCATCCATTTATTTTTTATTACAAAATGAAGAAAAACTTGAGCAGATGGGAATAGAATCTTCCTCTTTTGCGAAATCAAAGAGCTGGGATGAGGTCTTTCGTGGCTTGCTTAACCAATATGAAGAAGTCCTTCAGCATAACGCATCAGAGTTGCTTGCTTAAATAGAAAAACTCCCTTCAAAAAACGAAGGGAGTTTATTACATGGTCATAAATTTTAGTTTAATAAATGATACATAAGGTTAAGCATTGTTTTATTTCTATATTAATTATATCAAAAATAAACATAACTAAACAGACTTGTAATAAAAACCCATAAAAATTAATATATGGTTATACAGTGTTTTAACTGTATAATGATTTTAAGAATTCCCCTTAAAATCAACTCACTCACATACCTTTATACAGCAATTGTTCCCCAATTCTGTATATCAAAAAAACCTTTCATTCATTTGAAAGGTCTTTTTGAGCCTGCACATATTCTTCTTTCGTATTTACATTTATAAACCAATCCGCATTCGCTTGTACATCTTCTCCAGAAACATACTTCACATTACATTGTGATAAAAGCTGCCCCATACTTCTTTTTTCTTCCTGAAGTAAAGCATAAATCTTTTCTTTCACGCGGTTATGATACGCCGCAAGTAGCGGTTGTTTTCTTCCATTAATAATAGGTACAACCGCATCATATTCATTGTTCGTTTGCTCTAGTAAAATGGTAAACCATTCATGCGACACGTTTGGTGCATCGCAAGGCATAATAGCGTACCAATCTGCTTCTATGTATTCCATTCCTGATACAATGCCGGCCAGCGGTCCATTCCCTTTATAGTGCGGAATGTCTTCTATAACAGGTACTTGTACGAATTGCTCTACTCGCTCTTTTATATCAGTATGGCTAATTACTACAATGTCTTGCAAAGTATTTCCCATCACTTTCACAATATGCTCAACAAAAGTAGTTTCCTTCCAAATTGCTAACGCTTTCGGCTCACCGAATCTACTCGACATACCACCTGCTAATACAATTCCAGCATACTTACTCATTGGCGATGCAGCTCAAATGTAATATGACCTAATTCCGGTAAAATTAATTTATTCATCGCAAGGCGAACCGCTCCGCTAGACCCTGGCATCGAGAAGACTACTTTGCGCCCAATTGTACCACCAATCGCTCTACTTAACATTGCGCTGCTTCCGATATCTTCTAAATAACTAATCATACGGAACAGCTCACCAAATCCAACAATTTCTTTATCTAATAACGCTGATACTGCTTCAATTGTGACATCGCGTTTCGTAATACCAGTACCGCCATTTGTTAATACAACATCTACATCTTCCTTATGATAACCAGCTAACACTGCTTGCTGAATACTTTCTTTATCATCTTTTACAATTTCATAAGAAGTTACTTTATGTCCCGCTTCTTTTAACAATTCATGTAATAGTTGTCCGCTCTTATCTGTTTCTTCCGTACGTGTATCGGAAATCGTAACAATCTTGCAACGCACTTCTTTTGGAGCTTGTTTTTTATGTTCAGTTACACTCATTTTTTATCTTTCCTTTCTTAAAAACTTTTCTTCATTTTATCATACATATCTTTACACAATTATGTATGAAGCCAATAATGCGCCATGATACAATATAAGTATACTAACCCACAAAAAGGAAAGTGCCCTTTCTTATACTCCTAGACTACACATCTTTAGCTACTCTTTATATTTTCTACATAATAGAATTCAATTTTAAAACTTGTACTAAAAAATAAATCGGAGGTCTACCTATTATGGAACTATACAAAAAATTAACAACAACATTCATCCTCTTATTCGTCGCTTCCATCACTGTCGGTTTTTCTCTAAAAGGCGCAATTCCATACGCTACATTAGTAAGTATTATATTCGCAACGCTATTTTTACTAAGCAGTGCATTTTGCGCAGGTAAAGCACGTCAAATGAAAGGTTGATTACATATGTTCCAGAAGAAATCAATCCTTTGTAAATCATGTGAAAAGGAAATACAAAAGGAGGACTTACATTGTTTGAATCAAACCGTATCCAGTTACGAAAGTTTTCCGAAGATGATATTCTAACATATTATAAATGGCATAATGATATAGACGTTATGAGTTCAACTACTCTCACTCTTGATAAATATTCCCTTCAAGACACAGAAAAACTTTGCCAGCAATTTATTCATTCTTCGGACTCTAAGAGCTATATCATTGAAGAAAAATCTACGCATCTTTCAATTGGTATTACTTCTTTAATTCATATTGATTCGTATAATCGAAACGCTGAATGTATTATTGATATTGGTAACAAGGATTACTGGGGGCAAGGTTATGGGAAGGAAGCTTTCACCTTATTATTGGATTATGCATTTTTAGAATTAAATTTACATCGCCTTTCTTTACGAGTATTTTCTTTTAACGATAGAGCAATTAAATTATATAAATCACTCGGTTTTCAACATGAAGGAACTTGTAAAGAAGCTATATTCCGCAATGGCAATTGGCATGACATTGAACTCTTCGCTTTATTCCAACGTAATTATAAATAAAAAAAGCTTTGCGCTCACCGCGCAAAGCTTTTTTTCATATATTATAGACCAGCTTGCTCTTTTAAAGCTGCTGCTTTGTCTGTACGTTCCCATGATAGATCTACATCAGTACGTCCAAAGTGGCCGTAAGCTGCTGTTTGTTTGTAAATTGGGCGACGTAAGTCTAGCATTTTAATAATACCAGCTGGGCGAAGATCGAAGTTGTTACGAACTAGCTCTACTAGTACGTCTTCAGATACTTTACCAGTGCCGAATGTATCAACTGAAATTGATACTGGTTGTGCTACACCGATTGCGTATGCAAGTTGTACTTCTGCTTTTTCAGCAAGACCAGCTGCTACGATGTTTTTCGCAACATAACGAGCTGCATATGCTGCAGAACGGTCAACTTTCGTTGCATCTTTACCAGAGAATGCACCGCCACCGTGGCGAGCGTATCCACCGTAAGTATCAACGATGATTTTACGTCCTGTTAAACCAGCATCACCTTGTGGTCCACCAATTACGAAGCGGCCAGTTGGGTTAATGAAGAATTTCGTTTCTCCATCCATTAATTCTGCTGGTACTACAGCTTTAATTACGTGCTCTTTTAAGTCGCGATCGATTTCTTCCCATGTAACATCTGGGTGATGTTGTGTAGAAATTACGATAGTATCAACACGTACTGGTTTACCATTTTCATCATACTCAACTGTAACTTGCGTTTTTCCATCCGGACGTAAGTATGATAATGTATCATCTTTACGTACTTCAGTTAAACGGCGAGCTAATTTGTGAGCAAGCGAGATTGGAAGTGGCATTAACTCTTGTGTTTCATTACATGCGAAACCAAACATTAAACCTTGGTCTCCTGCACCAATTGCCTCAATCTCAGCGTCAGTCATTTGACCTTCGCGTGCTTCTAGCGCTTGGTCAACACCCATAGCGATGTCAGCAGATTGCTCATCGATAGATGTTAAAACTGCACAAGTTTCTGCATCGAATCCGTATTTTGCGCGTGTGTAACCAATGCCTTGAATTGTTTCACGAACGATTTTTGGAATATCTACGTAAGTAGAAGTCGTAATTTCCCCCGCTACCAATACTAAACCAGTTGTTACAGTTGTTTCACAAGCTACACGTGCATTTGCGTCTTTTGATAAGATCGCATCTAAAATTGAATCAGAAATTTGGTCACAAATTTTATCTGGATGTCCTTCAGTTACAGACTCAGATGTGAACAGATGACGTTTTTTTGTCATGTGGTAAACCTCCCTACAGTAATTGTATATATTGTACGGAACTCATCCTTAATTTGCCACAAACTGCGACATACATTTATTCTCCCACACAAGCATACAGAAAAACCTTTCCTACTTTACATAGAGGAAAGGTTTAATTTGCTACTTGCATACTGCTTTTTGCCCTTCGCTCTTATCGTTCGAGACCTGTAGCCTCGCACAGGTTTTAGCACCTATTCACCTGTATTTACCACTACAAGTGAGGTTGCTGGGCTTCATCGGGCCTGTCCCTCCGCCAGCTCGGGATAAGAGAGTATCCGTCCCAACCTATACTAAAGAAATGATATTCATTTGTCAATTAATATTCACATTTTCCTGAAAGTTTTTCTCAATACGCCTGAAATGAAATATTAATAGGGAAATAATGCATTCACACAAACAAAAAGAAATAAATAGTATACATTATTTATATAATTGTGTTATACTCTTGTTGGGGATTACGAGAAATATTTCATTAAATGAAAAGGATGGTATATAAATATGAGTACTGTGAATGTCCAAATTGGTTTACACGAATTATTGAACGGAAGCAATGCACAGATTCAACTAAGTGTTCCGCAATTAGTGGAAAAAGTATTAATGCGAAATGAAGGGAAATTAACTTCGACTGGTGCCGTTTCTGCTTCAACTGGAAAATATACAGGACGTTCTCCTAAAGATAAATTTATTGTGAAAGAAGCATCGGTTGCTGACAAAATTGCTTGGGGAGCTGTGAACCAACCGATTTCTGAAGAACATTTTAATAAATTATATACTAAAGTTTTAGAATACTTAAAAGAAAAAGAAGAGTTATTCGTCTTCAAAGGATTTGCAGGCGCTGACCGCAATTACCGCCTACCAATTCAAGTTATTAACGAATATGCATGGCACAATTTATTTGTACATCAATTATTCATTCGTCCAACTGAAGAAGAATTAACAACTCATGAATCAGAGTTCACAATTGTTTCTGCACCGAATTTCAAAGCTGATCCAGCTGTTGACGGTACAAACTCTGAAGCATTCATTATGGTTTCATTCGAAAAACGTATCGTACTAATTGGTGGTACAGAATACGCTGGAGAAATGAAAAAATCAATCTTCTCTATTATGAACTTCTTATTACCTGAACAAGATATTCTTTCTATGCATTGCTCTGCAAACGTAGGTGAAGAAGGCGACGTAGCACTATTCTTCGGTTTATCTGGAACAGGTAAAACAACATTATCTGCTGATCCAAACCGTAAACTAATCGGTGATGATGAGCACGGTTGGTCTGATAACGGTGTATTCAATATTGAAGGCGGTTGCTACGCGAAATGTGTAAACCTTTCTCACGAGAAAGAACCACAAATTTTCGATGCAATCACATTTGGATCTGTTTTAGAAAACGTTATCATTAATGACCAAACACGTATCGCCGACTACAACGATACTACTTTAACAGAAAATACTCGTGCTGCATACCCTATGCATGCGATCGACAATATCGTACTGCCAAGTGTTGCTGGACACCCAAATACAATTATTTTCTTAACTGCTGATGCATCTGGCGTATTGCCTCCAATCAGTAAGTTATCAAAAGAGCAAGCTATGTATCATTTCTTAAGTGGTTACACTAGTAAACTAGCAGGAACAGAGCGCGGCGTTACATCTCCGCAAGCAACATTCTCAACTTGCTTCGGTTCACCATTCTTACCACTTGATGCATCTCGCTATGCTGAAATGCTTGGTGAAAAAATCGAGAAACACGATGCGAAAGTATTCTTAGTAAACACTGGCTGGACTGGTGGCGAATACGGCGTTGGTAAACGTATGAACTTAGGTTACACTCGTGCAATGATTCAAGCAGCATTAAACGGTGAACTTGCGAAAACTGAAACAGCTAAACATGACATCTTCGGTCTTGAAGTTCCACTTCACGTACCAGGTGTACCTGACGAAGTGTTAATGCCTGAACAAACTTGGGCTGATAAAGCTGCTTACAAAGCAAAAGCAATCGAACTTGCAAATGAATTCAAAGCTAACTTCAAAAAGTTCGACAGCGTATCTGAAGACATTATTAACTTAGGCGGTCCAATCGCTTAAATTAAAACTTTCTGTTGGAATAACCCTTTACTCATATGAATAAGTGTCGTGTAACCGTAAAGTTTCGCGTACTCACCGACAAAACCCAATGCGGCTTAACGGTTACACACACTTACATAAAAAAGAAGCTTACGTGAAAACGTAAGCTTCTTTCTATATCTTATATAAAGTGAAACGCTAATCTCTTCATCTGTGACCTAGATTATAAAATTACAGCTTCGAATATATACATTATATCCCTACTCACTACATCTCTCGGGTTTCACATCGTATGGGGCTAAAAAAGGCCCTGACCGCTTCTATTCGTGACTGGATCATCTATTCCATCTAAAAAGAAGTCTTTTATCTTTTTAGCTCTTTGTTAGTTCTTTCTCATCTTTCATGCTATAGTAACCTAAATTCACAACGATTAAGAAATACCCACCCATAATCCCTACTGCAAACGCCCACATAACCATGTGGTGCTCAATTTCGTACATAATAATAGCACCCAAAATGGCAGCTGCAAAACGGTTAAACATACCAAGTGTCGGTGCTTTCGTCTTCTTTACAATACTATCTCCAAGCTTCTCAATTCTTCTGCCTAAAAGCCAAACGCAATACATACTTACAATAAGCCCAATTCCAGCGCCTAAAAAGTGTGCTGAAAACGGTGTTAACATCCAACCTAGTAACAAAATACCTAGTATATAATACGATTGGATTTTAAATGATCTTAGTGACATACTAATCATGCTGTACCTCTCTTCATTCGTTCTTATCTATCCAACAAAAAATTTCTTTCAAATTCATATTCCTTACATTCATTTCATTCAAATTAAAAACAACATAAACATACTGTTTATGTTGTTTAAATGTTTTTAGAAAATAATATTATACAAGATTTCAAACATCATATTCTCATATTTTGTGACGGTTTTTCAAACTTTTTTCGTCCATTTATGAAAAAAATGATATCAATCTATGAACATACGGATATGATGTAATAAGCACACAAATAAAGGGGGCGTCTAATGATTTATTTTTTAATGGCTCTCATTCACCTCATTATCCCTGCACTTATTGGACTTTCATTGTATTGGTACACGAAAAATCATAGCATTTTTTACGCTGTCCTCGGTGTTCTTCTTCCAGGTATTATTCTTATTACACTCTTCCGTATTCCATTTTTAAACTTAATTCCACTTATTACTGCTATCTTGTTTCTCATCTTCTTACCAAAAATAAAAAAATAGGAAAGCAGATCATAGGTGATCTGTTTTCCTATTTTGATATAGGTTCCCCTGCAATAGAATGAACTTTTACTTTCTCCGATTTCACAAACCATAGACCGACAAAAATGATAATTCCACCGATGATCTGTTGAAACGATACATATTCATTTGCCCAGACAGCTGCAAATAAAACAGCTACAAGCGGCGTTATATACATATATACCATCGTATGTGACGCCCCAATTTTTTGAACACCAACATACCACATTACTAAACCGAATACTGTTACAAAGAAAATAGAATATAGTAAAGCAAATAGTGTCATTCCGTGAGTAATGTGAAATGGCATGACAAACACATGTGGACCACTTAACAATAATAGCGGAATCGCACCCACTAATGCAGACCATGCAGTAACACGTAATGCTGAATATTTTTTAATTAATGGTCCTGCTAAAACAGGATAAAGCCCCCAGCATATTGATGTAATAAGTCCAATTCCATTGCCATAAAAAGAACTAGTAAGTGAATGTCCTGCTACTAAAACTAAGGCTGCACCAACAAAGGCAGTCATAGAACCGATTAACTTTCGAGAAGAAAACTTTTCTTGTTTCAAGAAAATCGCAAATGCAGTTGTAAAAATAGGTGAAATAGAAATGAGTAAAGAGGCATTTGTAGCGGATGTATATTTGACAGTTTCCATAAATAACGTTTGATACAGTACAATACCTACAACGCTAACGATAATTAATCTAGGTATATCCGTTCGCTCCATATAAACCGACTTTTCAATACAAAAGGTAAGGAGTAACAGAAGCGGTGCCGCCGCCATCATACGAAGTGCAGTAAACTCAATTGCTGTAAATTCTAAAAGTCCATACTTCGCAATTGTATAGTTAATCCCCCAAATAATAACAACACTTAAAATTAATAACTCAATTCCCCATCTTCTCATGCGTATCCCCTCCGCAAAGAAGATTATACAGAAAATTCAATCACATGTACATTTCATTATGTGAAAAAATCTTTTTATTATATGAAACGTTTTGGTAAATGAAATTATATCGGCGATTTTCTGAATATATCGGCGCAACTCCATTTATATCGGCGATTTCCCAAATATATCAGCGCAACTCCATTTATATCGGCGATTTCCCAAATATATCAGCGCAACTCCATTTATATCAGCGATTTTTTCAATATATCGACTTATCGACAATAATAGCGACTTATAAAATAAAAAAAGTGAGTCCAAAATACATTTTGGACTCACTCTTCCTTTACTATACTCGAACGTGTAATTTCATATTTGGATTATAAAACTGGCTTGGGCTCTTCAACTGAAAAGTTCCTCCACCTTCATGCCAATCAACCGTTAACTTATCGTCCATAAATACAAGCTTTGTACGATCAGCGATAAAATTCATTGTGCTTGATTCAATATCCACATCGCGCTCATCTTTCTCTGCTACAGCTACTAAATCGATGATTCCGCTCATAACACAACCGCAACCTTCATTATCATAAAATAACTTTATATATTTCGCTTCACTTGGAATCGTATCCATAATCTTTTTATATGCTGCTTCTGTTACAGTAACGTACATATGTTAATCTTCATCCTCTCTTCTCTTATCATTCATATATTGTATCACCATTTTTCTTAAAAGTTATATACAGAAAATTAAGACTAATATACAATGTATGTGATAAAGTTTCAGCAATCGAGCTTTTATGAGTAGTTCATGCAGGAGAAAGGATGTTTACTATCTGTGTTCAAACTACAACGATATCCCATGTTATTAGGTGTATTTAGTAGTTTCTTCATTTCTAGCGGAATGCTATTACAGCATGTACTTCCCTATTCTCCTTCTATTAGCTGGATTCTAGGTTTTATTTGTTTCCTATCCGCTTCTTATTTTGCTACGAAGAATACAAACAACTCATAAAGCAAGAATCATCTTAAGGAGGATTATCAAACATGCCAGCCTTAAAAAAAATAGAGCAATCACTCGATCACTTATTCCAAATTGAAAAATACGGAAAAGATAGTGCCTTTAGTCGATTTATCCCAGCCGTATATGATCCTATCAAATTTCCTTGGCAACAATTTTTCGAAGCAAATTTTGTAGATTTATTTAACGGCCTTATGATGCACGGATCTGAAAATGTAAACAAAGTATTTTTAGCTGTATTCCCTACAGATGACGTTCTTGAAACATTCATTTCACAATCCACACCCGGTGATTTACTCTTTATGCACCATCCCCTTGTAATGGAGTGCGGTGATCCGCTTGGAAGATCAGGCCGCGGTTTCATACCAATTCCTGAAAAATATTTGCAAGGAATGAAAGAAAAACAACTTTCTATATATACATGTCACGTACCAATGGATTTTCATCAAACAAATGGAACGAGTATTTCAATTGCAAAAGCATTAAACGCTACTGTAGTGGACGACTTTGCATATGGAGGTCCAGAACAAGAACCAGTTGGCCTTATTTGTGAAATAGATGAAACATCAACAGAAGCACTCCAAAAACATCTAAAACAACTCTTCCAGATTCCTTACACAGACTTCGAAGGTAAACGGCATGATTCCATCAAAAAAATCGCAATTATCGCTGGATGTGGCGATGTTGTATCTTTAATGAAGGAAGCAGAAGAAAAAGGTGCTGAAGCATATATTACAGGAGAAATCCATTGCCATATCGACAATGATTACGGCAGACATAAATACTCGCTCATTATGGATTATGTAAAAGAAACGAATATGTCTCTAATTGGTGTGTCACACTCTGCCTCTGAATATTTAGTGAAAGAGACATTGATGTATGATTGGTTTAAAGAGAATTTTGATGTGGATGTTATTTTACTTCCTCAGGAAAAATGGTGGCTCTAACACTACTTAATTCTCCTCCCGCTATCTTTTGAAATCTAGACACAAAAGACGATCTGCCACACAAAATTATAGAATTCATAATATATATATATTAGTTCTATTTTAAAAACTAGATTTTGAAAATATAGAAAGGAGAACATATATGTACCCACGTAATTTTTTTAGTTGCGATGGCAGACGCAACAGCGGTTCTAACGGAAATACTGGACCCACGGGGAACACCGGACCTACGGGGAACACCGGACCCACGGGGAACACCGGACCCACGGGGAACACCGGACCCACGGGGAACACCGGACCTACGGGTAATGCTGGACCTTCCGGAGCTGGTTTCCAAAGTACTACCACCTTTAGTCTAGCAGCGGCTCCCAACTATAAAAAAGGACAAGTTGTCACTTATACGGGCAGTGGCTATGTTGTAAAAAAAGATGCACCTCAAGGGTTTCCTAATATATCTCCAGATTATATCGTATTAGTAGAAAGTGGACCTACCGGTAGTACCGGGCCTACCGGCATCACTGGGCCTACGGGGAACACTGGACCTACGGGCATTACTGGACCTACGGGATCTGCCGATAGTGCTTCAGCAAAAAGTATTGTTTTTCAAGGAACAAATGCTGGTTTTCAACGTATAGCGGGTTCTCCTGGAATTGACTCCAATGTTATTCCATATGTCACTGCTGGAGCCGGTAGTATTGTCGGCTTTTCTGCGTCTATAAATATAAATAATTTACCTGCTGCTATTTATACGATTAATATTTGCAGAAATGTCCCAACAAACCTCACAACCCCTTCTTCTAGCTACATCCTATCTACTATTACCTTAACTACTACTGACAAAATTACCGGAACTATGGTATTTTCCATTAAACCAACGGATAGCGGAGCAGGACAAATTCAAGTATTTAATCCTACTCCGGCAGTAGGTCCCGCTACTGTAACTTGGACTAGTATTACAACTGGAAACCCAGTTGCAAGAGGAGATGCTATATCCCTTTATATTACCCCTGGAATTACTGCAAGTGCTGTATATTCTATTTTTCTAATTACCGATATATAGCAATTCATTTCATAAAAAAAGACCCGAGATTCGGGTCAACAAATAGAAATATAAATGAACTACAACAAATAACAGACAAAGCCATTATATATTTTTCATAGTAAAACATCCATTATTTTCTTTTTACACTATCAATATATTATTTTTCGTTATCGTCCTCTTTTTTAGAACGTCTACCTAAGAAGAACACAAAAACATCACTTCCAAATAAGTGATGTTTTTTGTAGTTAATGCAGTGGTAACATAACTTCAACCGTCGTTCCAACCCCAACTTCACTTTCAAAACTTATTTTACCGTTGTGGTCTTTAATAATTTTTTCTGTAACTACTAAACCTAGACCAGTTCCTGTTTCTTTCGTTGTATAAAAGGCTTCATTTAACTTTGGAATTTTATCTTTCGGAATGCCGCATCCCTCATCTTTCACTTGAACGATGATTCCATCTTTTACAGTAACTTTAATCGTAATTGTTCCGCCAACTGACATTGCTTCAATTGCATTTTTGATTAAATTAAAAAAGACCTGTTTTAATCGTTTTTCATCACATGTAATTGATGGTAAGTCTTTACTGTAAATACCTTGTATGTAAACTCCTTGTTTTAAAGCAGGCTTTTCCATAACTCGAATAACATAAGAGATAATTTCTTGTATGTTATGAGTTTCTGATTCTAGTGATTTAGATTTCTCAAATCCACTAAGTTCTGTAGCAATTATATGAATCCGATCTACTTCTTGTTTCATAATATCACTATAAATTTTATCCTCTGGATGCTTGTCTGCTTGTTTATTCACAAGTTTTTTTAAGTTTGCTAAAGGTCTTCTAATCTTATAACCAATAACCGTTGCCATCTTTCCAACAGCTGCTAGTTTTTCTGTCTGTTTTATTTCTTTGTCCATCATCTCAAGCGTACGAACGTAAGACTGAACCCTTAAAAATATAATCCAACATATGATAGTAAATACGCTATATAATGCCATTGGGATTAAAACGAGAGAAGATTGAATAATGATTCCTGTAAGAGCATACTTTCCGATAAGTATCGCTGGAACTAACCAGAAATATCTTTTATTCACAAAGATTGGTGCAAACAAAATAAAAAATCCTTCTACTATATTTCCACCGTCAAATTCTGCATCGCTACCATAATAAATCATAATGTTATGGATACAATCTAATACATTATAGCCAATTAGAATAATATACTTTACCGCAAAAGCATTCTTCCATTTCATAAAGTATATTCCAATGCAAAACAATACCACCATCAAAAAGTAAAGCCATAAACCTAAACCATCTTCAAACTCTCCTACACCTTCTTGCTCTCCACCGATTAACGGTACGATAAATTCATAGGCAAGATCATATACGAAAAATATAATAAAAAATAAACTTAAAAATGCTTTCAGCGCCTTTATTTCTTCATTTTTAAATATATAGCCTTTATTCATATGGTAACTCCTAGCTTTTCTTCCACTTGGATTTCAGTATTTCCACACTTCCTTGGGAGAATGATGTCTATTCTCGTTCCAGTATCTTTTTCACTTGAAATATGCAACTCACCAAGGTGCTCGGCGACAATTCGATTCGCTACCGTCAGTCCCAGACCAATTTTATCTTGTTTCGTTGTATAAAAGGCCTCTGTAACACGGGGTAAGTTTTCTTGCTTAATACCATGACCATTATCGATCACACTGATCATTACATATTCTTTCCCTTTATTTTCTAATTGTAAATGTAATATACCACCTTGTCCCATTGCCTCTAAAGCATTTTTTATCGTATATAAAAAGACTCCTCTTATTTTTCGTTCATCACATTCAACTTCTATTGTTTTTTCTTCCACATTAGAAATAAACTGAATGTTTAATTCATCTATTTTTTCACGAAGACTTGTTATTACTTGTAATACAATTTTTCCTACATCATGTTTCTTATAAATAGAAGGTTTGCATGTAGCAACTTCCATTAACTCACTTATCATATTATTCATATTTTCTATTTCAAAAATCATACGTTTATAAATAGGATCCTCTTCATGCTTCTCTCGTTGTAATTGCGTAAATCCTTTTAATGAAGCAAGTGGATTTTTAATTTCATGTCCAACCGTCGCTGCCATTTTTCCGATTACTGCTAATTTCTGTGATTCACTAGCAATCGCAATACTTTCCTTTACAGCTGAAAGATATTGTAAAAATCGGTTTAAAATGATATATGCAGCTATTAACATAAGTGTATACATAATAAGGAACATAAATGCTTTTACTTCCTCTAATACAAATAAATAAATTAAATATTTTCCTACAATAGAGGAAAGTAACAACACATAGAATTTTTTATTTAAAAATATAGGTACAAAGAAAATGAGAATAATTTCTATTATATTTGTCGCATCAAACGCCGCCTTATTATAAAAAACATACGAAAATATATTAGCGAGTTCTATCCCTATGTATGCAAATATCCATGCATATTTAACAAGATTTGCCTTCTCTTTTTTCATTAAATATATATTCACGCACAGTATTGCTACTCCGCAAATAACTTGCCATATTATATTGTATCCCTTATCCATTATTGATTTATCTTCTAATACGATTGCATAGAAAATTTGATATACAATAACAATGACATATAACACCCATAAAAGGATTTTTGCATTTCTTTCTTCTTCTTTATATGATAGAAAACTTTCTTTCACTTCAACACCCCTTCAAAATAATATCTCGAAGAATACCATTTATTATAATAAATGATTTTCATAGACAAACAAAGATAAATCGAACATTTGAGGAAAATCATGCCAACTACGCAATATCTTCATGCTATATACAAGCATAAAAAACATAAACAATAATACGTATATTATGGGAGGTGTTTTTTATGGATGGCAAAAAAAATAAAAAGACCGAACAACTCCAATCTTTCATGCGTGAAAATGAAGGAAAGGAGATGACAACAAATACAGGTATTAAAATTTCAAACGATGAAAACTCTTGAACTGCCAGTGATCGTTTCAGAACGATTAGGCATAGTGCAGGGAACGCCAAATGGACAGTGGGAAGTAAATGATACTTTCTTAACAGGCTCACCACTCCTTTATGATGGATTACTTCTTATCGGCGGAGAGATGGATGATCATTTTCTTAACAAAGCAAGTTCATTTGTCGTAGAATCATATAATCACTTTAAGCCGATTGGCTCCTTCCAAAACGGCTCTTCTATTATTCAATCTTTAAATATCGAAGGAAAGCCTGGTGTTCTAATAGAACAAGACCCTACGAGGCTAGCAAATGAATTTATTAAAGCTATGACAAAACAACGCTTTTGGGATAGAGCATATTCATAAAACAGGGGGAAATTTATGTTTGTTACTGTCGAGAAAGATGTGCATATTTTTGTGCAAGACGTTAATCCTGGTCCAGGTAGTAAGACTGTTTTCTTCGTTCACGGATGGCCTTTAAATCATCAAATGTATCAATATCAACTCAATGTTTTACCAGAGCATGGCTTTCGCTGTATCGCCATGGATATACGAGGGAATGGGCAATCTGATAAGCCATGGACTGGTTACACGTATGATCGATTAGCCGATGATATCGCAATTGTTCTGGAAGCACTTCAAGTAGAGAACGCTACATTAGTCGGTTTCTCAGTTGGTGGTGCTCTTTCTATTCGCTATATGTCTCGCTATAATGGGCGCCGCATTTCTAAGCTCGCATTAATTGACGCTGTCTCCCCCTCTTTCATTAAAAATCAAGAGTCCCCTTACGGTGTACCGAAAGAACAAGCAGATGCTCTCATTAATCAAATGTATGCTAATTTACCAAAATTTTTAAATGATGTATCTTTATCCTTTTTTAATAGAAACTTAGGGGCTGCAACCCTTGAATGGTTTTCTTATCTCGGTATGCAGTCCGCTTCTTATGCCCTTATAAAAATTTTACAAGCAGCTGCAAATGAAGATGTAACGAAAGATTTAAATAAAATTAACGTCCCAACAAAAATCTTCCACGGCGTTCACGACCAACTAATTCCTTACAAAAGTGCCGAGCTTACGCAACAACGAATTAAAAATTCTCAGTTACATGCTCTTACAAATAGTGGTCATGGTTCACCAATCGATCAAGCGGATGAATTAAATAAAGAACTGATAAAATTTTTACATGCATAACAACTGCAATACAAGAACGAAAGTTAATACAATCGATTTTTCACAAAACATAAAATTCACATATTTCTCACAAATACACAAATAAAACGATTACATTTTCATATATACTAAATGTACAGGTAATACTCCCTAAACCCAGCTTGTCTGGTTACCCCGTTAAATACTATGAAAAAAGAACTTGTATCGTTATACAAGTTCTTTTTGTTTCTTTTATTTAAAGAGGATATCTTTACTATATTGATTTCCAACGAGTAAATCATATTGAAGCATTTTATATTGCTCTAACATTTCTTTTTGTTTCTTTGTTAAATCATTGATTACTTCTCCATTTTTATCAACTTTTAATTCATCTCTAAGCACTGGTATTTCCTTGTAAAGTTCCGATAAAAATTGATAAAATAAGGATTTATTTAATCCTGCATAATCAAAAATAAGATTAGAAAAATGAATTGGGCTTACTAAACCTAAATTATCATTTGGCATATCAAAGTTTGCATACATTAATAGCGGTGTTTGCGCCATGGCTAAACGTTCATTCGGTGTTTTTTCATTCGTTATATACCCATTTTCTTTATAAAAAGATTTATTTGTTCCTAATGATGGAAGATGATCTCCAAAGAATACTAATAATGTAGGTCTATCAAAATTATCTAGTTGCTCTATTAAATATTGAAGAGCCTCATCTGAACGTCTTAATCCTTCTGTATACGTCTCTAATTCTCCCTTTGAGTCTTCATTTTCTAGACCGCTAATTTCGATTAGGTTTTCACCAAATCGGCCCTCTGTAAATGGAAAATGATTTTGCATCGTAACTGCATGAATAAATGTAGGTTGTTTTTGTTTCTCTAACTCAGCAATTATCTCTTTACTCATCGCTAAATCACTAATATAATCTCCATCAATATCCACATTTTCCATCGTGTCCTCTGCATTAAACTTATCAAACCCTAACACCTTATATACATCATCACGTTTAAAGAATGTGCGACCAAATGAATGAATTGCACTTGTATAATAACCTTCTTTTTTCAACGCCGTAGGGATTGATGGAATTTCTTTCTTATTTGTAATAACCTGCTGATATGGTATAGAACCTGGCTTTAACAAACTCATTGAATAACTTGTTAATGCCTCAAATTCAACGTTCGCCGTATTTCCCCCAAATGTAGGAGAAATAGTTTGTCCACCAGGAAAGTTTTCTATATAATGATGTAAATTTGGTACAGGATCTTCACTAAAAGAAAGGTTAGTTACTTTCGTCGGATCCCAAAACGATTCACTCATTACAAAAATAATATTCGGTTTCTCTTTTTTCTTTTGGCTCCCTATATTTCCACTATATTGTTTTTTTATATCGTTTGCTATTTGAAGCATATTTTCTTTAGAATAATTTTTTGGTTTTTCCATAACTGTTGTATCTAAATTGCTAATAAACCCAAGTACAAAACCATTTGAAGCATAGTTCTCATTTTGATTCCACAAAACAAAATCTACACCTGATTTTTGAAATACTTTATTCATAAATGTATTCGCAAAATTACCGTACGCATATAGAACAAAAATAGATCCTACTACTAATAAGGCTCTTATTCCTAGATGAATCTTTACATTTTGAATATACCTTCTCATATATATCCCTGCTACAATACAAGCTACGATACTTAAGATAATGACAAAAATATAACTCCAACTAAAATAGTCCATCACCATCGGTATAACAGATTGCATATGCGTAATTTGTGTAAAATCAGAAGGATATAACGGATCACCTCTGAAAATAAGCTTCAAATAATTCACAATACATAAAATGACTAACGTACAGCTCGTTAAAACCATACTTAGAAAAACCTTACCTATTAAATTATATACAAGAATATATATTGCATAAATTACTACAAAACTTAATATAAACTGCATATTATAAAAGTAAATCCAATTCATTGCCTCTATGAAACTCATATTAACTTGCATGACAATATAAAATAACGCTACTGTATGAGCTAGCAAAAATAATATAAAATGCACTCGTAGGGATGCTCTAAGTATAGACATCTCTTTTTTATTGAAATGCGTAATATAAAACGTTATGCCCCATATGAAAATCATCATAACACTTAAAACAAGCTTTTGATTTAAATGATCTTTCATCATGTCTAAATTGAAAACCTTTAAAATCATAAACAGCATAGTTATTACTAATAAAGTCACCATACTACTTATAATGCTAGAAATTAATATATTTCTTTTTGGAAGATGAAAAAGTGTAGAACCATACTTCAATTCATTCCCTCGTTTCTATGTCTTAATTTCCCCCGCATCGAAAGAACTATTTCTATTAAAATAACATATATTACATATTTCGTCTGCATACTTGTTTCTATCATAAATGTATTGTCTTAATATTCCCTTAATCAACAGTTAAATTGTGGCATACAAATTACTCATTCTTGAAAAACTTAATTTCAGCATTCCACTTTATGATATAATAACTATGTTTTGGAAATCCTTAATACTATTAAAGATTTCACATAAAAATACGAAAGAATTAATAAAAAAGGAGTTGCTCATTTTTGCTTACTAAGTTTAAGAGTTTGCCTAAAGCGGTATATGTAATTTTGGCGCTTTCTTTCCTGTTGCACGTTTTTTGTTTAGTAAAACAGCCAGGATTAGATGGAGAGTTAGTCAAAGTAACATATGGTGCAAATGATGCCTTTAACTATTCGTTAACAGCTGAACAACTATTAAAACATGGTGTATTTGGTTATGTGTATTTAGAACCTAGTGAAGTTCCAGGAAAAAATGCATATATTACACCAGGTCAGCCATTACTATTAGCTGGCGCTATGATTATTTCTGATATTACATCAATTCCTTACTATTACGTAGCAACTGTTATTAACATGATCATGAACCTTTGCACAGTGCTATTAGTATTCTTAATAGGAAAAGAATTGTTCGAAAAAAACATTTATGGAATTGTTGCAAGTATTTTATATGCTATTTATCCAAGTAACTATACATACTTCCGTACATTGCTAACAGAAGTTCCATCCATATTCTTATTGGCGTTATGTGTATATGTATTTGTTCTCGCATGGAAATACAATAAAGTGAAATTCCATATATGGTTTGGAATTGTCGTTTCAATTTTACTTATGTTCCGTCCAAATCCAGCTCCAATGATGCTCATTCCTGTTCTTGTTGTGTTATTTACATATGGATTTAAAGACTCCATTCGAATCGGATTGTTATGGTTTATCGGACCTTTCTTTATTATTGGCGCATGGGTTGTTCGTAACTACTTAGCACTCAACCAATTTATTTTATTCTCAACCCAAGGTGCAGATCCACTAATTGCCGGTGCAGATCCATTTAATAAAATTGGATATGAAAATATAGTAAATGAAATGAGAGCTAAAGGCTTAGATGACAAAGGTGCATACGCAAAAGAATTAATCAAGAACGGATTTAAGACGGACTTCACTTATTGGTTCTCTTGGTTCACTGTCGGTAAAACAATTGAATTATTCAAAACAGCTCCTGCTGTAGACCAATACCGTATTCACAACTTTATGCAACTATGTCATAGAGTGTTTATCATCGGTACATTCTTGAGCAGCTTCTGCTTCATGCTAAATTCATTTAAACATAAACGCGTTATGATGCTAGTAGCAAGTTCTATTATTTACATTATCTTCTCAAACTTATTCTTAGCAATTAATCGCTATGGATTTTTCATTAATCCTCTTATGTGCTTAATTCTTGCATACGGATTAATTCACATTGTGCAGAAACTTCCATTCTTTCGCACTAACCAAGCATAATAAGAAAGAGGTCGTCCACCGTTGGACGACCTCTTTCTTATTCCCTACACTTTACACACGGCCAATTTGTCCATTCTGTAATTACACTTTAATTCCGTATGTATGTGTTTCTGTATTTGTCAAAATATCTTTCACAACACTACTCACTGTTTTATGTATAAATGCAAGTTTTTTACAACTATTACTATAACGAAAAGAACCCGCCACAAGACAGGTTCTTTTCGTTATTTTATGATAAAAGAGAAGATGATTAGCATGTGTATTATATAAAAGGAAGCAGCCATATTTTCCATACGATACATACGAGTACTGTAACTACAAAATCAAAAAAAATCTAATCTCGGGCCTTTTTTCATATTCATATGTAGCCACATATGAAATCATTTTATTTTTGTATATTTATGGATGTTTTTCTTTGCAAATTGGTAAATAAGCATTTGCATGATAAAAAATCCGGCCACAAAAATAAATAATAAGATGAGAAATCCAATCACAAAATTCCTCCTATTTTTGTAGCGTTTTTTCTACTATCCGATTTTTCAAAACCCACTCTTCAAACTGGGCACTTCCAAATTCCCAGCTAAGATCGCGAGCATGTACAGAAAAAACGTAATGACCAGCATATTCGTCCATAAATCTCCCTAACTCTACATCGTCTTTCTGAATACCGTATACTCCAAAATTAAAATACACATCCCATACGTCTTCATTCTTTCTCTTATAAGCAATCGATTCCATATCACATTCTGTCCCGAAATAATCAAGATGTAAATGTACGCTATCATCGTATTCGTACTCCATTTTATCACCCCTTATATTTGTACTTCTTTACCACCAAAAAAATTCCTGCTATCTACACTCACATATGGGCGATTACCTACATATCATGCTTGTAGAGTGACTTCTAGGAGGTGTTATATAGTGAAAAAATTAATCGCGATTTTTTGCATCATGTTACTAGCTGTTTTTACTTTTGCTGCTTGTAGTAGTAAAAAAGAAGGTACGAAAGAACAAACTCAAAACATTCGCGTCGGCGAAGTTACCCATTCTCTCTTCTATGCCCCATTATATGTTGGGGTTGAAAAAGGATTTTTTAAAGATGAAGGACTAAATATTGACCTACAAACAACAGCTGGTGGCGATAAAACGATGACCGCCCTATTATCTGGCGGAATTGATATTGCTCTCGTCGGTTCTGAAACGTCTATTTACGTTCATCAACAAGGAGCGAAAGACCCTGTCATTAACTTTGCACAGCTTACACAAACAGATGGGACATTTTTAGTTTCACGTAAAAAACTAGACTCTTTTAATTGGAATGACGTAAAAGGTGTTACATTTTTAGGACAGCGTAAAGGCGGCATGCCGCAAATGGTTGGGGAATACGTTTTAAAGAAAAATGGCATTGATCCTCGTAAAGATACGAACTTAATTCAAAATATCGAGTTTGCTAATATTGCAAATGCCTTCGCATCTGGTACTGGAGAGTTTGTCCAGCTCTTTGAACCGACTGCAAGCATATTCGAAAAAGAAGGTAAAGGTTATATCGTCGCTTCATTCGGAAATGAATCTGGTACTGTTCCTTATACAACATTCATGGCAAAAGAAAGTTTCTTAAAGAAAGATAAAGCTGCTGCTGAAAAGTTCACACGTGCGCTCTATAAAGCACAGCAATGGGTTGATACACATAGTCCAGAAGAGATTGCTGATGCTGTTTCCCCGCTATTTAAAGACACTTCAAAAGACATTACAGTAAAAGTAATTGAACGGTATAAAAAGCAACATTCTTATGCGACAAATCCACTACTAGATGCGGAAGAATGGAAACAGCTCCAAACGATTATGAAAGACGCTGGTGAATTACAAAAAGAAGTCCCACATGAAGCGCTCGTCAATACAAAAATTGCCGAAAGCGTTATTAAGAAATAGAGGCGAAGTGTATGAGTTTTTTACAAATACGTAACGTTTCTCACTGCTTTTTTGCAAAAGAGAATGCCA
Source organism: Bacillus sp. LH1 (assembly GCF_057924895.1). NCBI lineage: Bacteria > Bacillati > Bacillota > Bacilli > Caryophanales > Bacillaceae > Bacillus > Bacillus sp. LH1. Next base: position 4,679,654 of record NZ_CM175007.1, read on the forward strand.
AACTTATTCTTGAAGATATGAGCTTACAAGTGGAAGAAGGCGAATTTATTTCTATACTCGGCCCAAGTGGTTGCGGTAAAACAACGCTCCTCTCAATCATTGCTGGGTTACTTGATCCAATTGATGGTATTGTCTTTTTAGATGGTGAACCAATTACAACGAAAACATCATCTATGGGATATATGTTGCAGCAAGATTACTTATTCCCGTGGAAAACGATTGAAGAAAATATTATGCTTGGACTTCATATTCGAAGGATTTATGATGAACAAATGAAAGAACATACTTTAAATCTTTTAAAGCAAGTCGGTCTACATGGGGTAGAAAGACAATATCCTCGTGAACTATCCGGCGGTATGCGTCAACGTGCTGCTCTCGTTCGAACGTTAGCAACTGATCCGAAAATTTTATTACTAGATGAACCATTCTCCGCACTCGATTATCAAACGAAATTAAAACTAGAAGAACTCGTTTTCAACTTACTAAATAAATATAAGAAAACATCACTACTTGTTACTCACGATATTGAAGAGGCGATTGCGATGAGTGATCGTATTTATTTACTTCAAGCGAATCCTGGAAAAATCGCGAAAACCTTTATCGTCCCGGAAAGTATCCGTTCTTTATCACCGTTAGAAGCACGCCATCACTACGATTTCCCAGCCCTCTTTCAAGATATATGGAAGGAGCTGGAACGACTTGGATAATATAAAACAACTACATGAACAATTTCGAAAGAAAGAACGCAGGCGTGCTTGGATTGCTCGCTCACTACAGCTTTTACTACTTATTCTTTTCTTTGCACTATGGGAAATAGCTAGCAAAAAAGAATGGATTGATCCTTTACTCTTTAGCTCTCCTTCGAGTATTTGGGATCTCTTCTTAACGAAATGGATCGACGGTTCACTTTGGGTCCACATATGGACGACATTGCTGGAAACAGGAGTAGGCTTCATTCTCGGAACGGTACTCGGTGCTATTATTGCCACGTTTCTTTGGTGGATGCCACTTCTAGCCCGCGTACTTGATCCTTACCTCGTCGTCCTAAATGCAATGCCAAAAGTTGCACTCGGTCCAATCATCATCGTTATTTTCGGTCCAAACATTTCATCTTCTATCGCAATGGGAGTAATCATTTCCATCATCATTACCATTCTCGTTATTTACAGTGCATTTCAAGAAGTCGATTCTAACTATATAAAAGTGATGGACACATTTGGCGCAAATAAATGGCAATGTTATAAGCAAGTCGTTCTCCCTGCATCCTTTCCAGCAATTATCTCAACGTTAAAAGTAAATGTTGGTTTATCCTGGGTTGGTGTTATTTTCGGAGAACTTCTCGTTTCCAAACAAGGACTTGGCTACTTAATTAGCTACGGATTCCAAGTCTTTAACTTCACACTCGTCTTACTTAGCGTACTACTCACATGTGTTCTTGCAACTCTTATGTATGTATTTGTTGAGGCATTTGAAAAAATTCTAATTGGAAAAAGAAAAAGAAGCTGACTCAAAACAGTGCGCTATAGTCAGCTTCTTTCTTTTACCTTTTATCACACATTTTCGTTTCATTTGTAATGTTTCCATCCGCAACCGTAACTGTATGGAAACAGTCTTTCACACGTACTGTAACGACATTATCTTTTCGATCTATCACATGATAATCATTAAACTTTTCATTCAAAGCACTACGAATTTGCTCCCCTTCAAAAATCGGAAAACCGTGAGACATTACCCAAATGAGACCAGCAACAGCAAGAATCGTTTTCATACGTTTCATTACCTCCTCGAGAGTAAACTTATAGTCCCTACAACACGCGCATTATAATTGTGTCTAAATTGTGACATTTTTATACTAATTCTCTTTTGTGCCTCCAGTTCCTTCTTCTTTTTGATAAAAATACAGAATTTTCAATTTTATCAACATAAGAAAAAACGCAAAGAATTAAAAATTCTTCACGCTTTTCTTTAACGAAACTATATCGAAAGCATAACTCACATTAGTCTCCACTTTGTTGTTCTATCGTTTTCGAAACATCATATAATCCTGACAGCACTTCCGCTCTCATTTTTACAAGCTCAGGGAACTGATAGAAGAAAGCAATTTTCTTATATTTTAACTCTGTTCCTTCTTTCACTTTTTTTGAATCTTGTAAAATGAACGCTGTAAATGTATCTGCGATATCTTCCGTTACATTTGTTGTTCCATATAGCGATACAAAATCATCATGCTTTTCTTTATAAAATTCAATTTGTGCCTCTTCACTTTCTTCTACTTTCTTTTCTGTCCACTCTTGCTCAATTGGTTTCCAAAATTCATTATAAAATTGGTTAATATACGAACTTTTTCTCACACATCCATTTTTCACGAACACCGTTTTACATTTATTTCGATATGATGAAATGTCTTTCTCTTCATCAAACGCCTCTAAATACTTTCTATCCACTGGTACTTGTTTATGTCCAATCGTTAATAGGTGAGCCGTTTCATGAATTAATGTTTTCATCACTTCATCTATATTCACCCCAGAATCAAGCACGTCTAAACTAAGCACCCAATCTCTCGGGTCATCTATACTTGGCATGACATGGGCAACAACGCCATCATAACCATCCGTTATTAGACCAAATCCTGTTATATTCTCACGATATTTCACTGGGACGAGAGTGCGATACATGTCCCATAAAGTTTCATGATACTCTCTATCTTGTCGCTGACTTAACAAATCATCTTTTGCTACTTCGTCATCTGCAAAAACTTTATTCAATCTCTTACGATCCAATCTCTCAAAATAAGGATCTACAATTTCATCATCATCGATATAATAAGAAGCTAAAAAGAAGTAATTGTCATCCTCTTCTTTTTTCTGTTCCGCCTCTTTCATATTCATACTTTCATACTCTTCTATGTCATAATCCTCTACTTTTTCAAGTTCTGAAAGTTCCTCTATCTTTTTATATACTTTTTGTAATGTTTTATCTCCTATTTGCGTGCACTCTTCTTCTGTTTTACAAATTTCTTTTTCTTTCGTAACCTCGATAGCACTATCGCATCCTGCAACTAAACTGCTTGCTATAATACAACACACTAACTTGCCATACAGTTTCTTCATACAATCCCCCATTATTCCATTCTACAAAATATCATAATCATTTTTTTGCGAATATGCGATAATTAATTATAAAAACTCCAAGGAGGCTTCTCATGATTCGTGCAATCTTATTCGACTTAGATGGAACACTATTAGATCGGCGCCAATCTTTAGAACAATTTATTTATGAGCAATATAATCGCTTCTCCTCACATTTGATGAGTATAGAGAAATCAGAGTATTGTTCTCGATTTCTTGAACTCGATAATAATGGCTATACGTGGAAGGATAAAGTATATGCTACTCTCCTTTCCGAATACAACATTACTACTTTAACGCAAGAGCAACTACTACACGACTATATTACAAACTTCCAACATCATTGTATTCCTTTCAAAAACACGCATGAACTACTTCAACAGTTAAAACAGTGAAACATTAAAATTGGTATTATCACAAACGGTTTTACTGAATTTCAGATGAGCAACCTTCGAGCACTACATATACATACGTATACAAACACCATTCTCGTTTCAGAAGCTGAAGGAATTAAAAAACCTCATCCTGAAATTTTCGAACGTGCTTTGCAAAGACTAGATGTGAAGGCAGAAGAATGTCTTTATATTGGAGATCATCCAGAAAACGATGTGCTTGGTTCTGAACAAGTAGGGATTCTTGGTGTTTGGAAAAAAGATTCGTTTTGGGGTGATTTTAAGCATTCACGTATCGTAGATGATTTGTTGGAGGTGCTTTCGTTTTTAGAGGTGGAGGTGGAGATAAAAATACAATAATAGTAATTAAATTATATCAACAATTTTCACAATATATTGATTTACCGACAAAAAATAATAAGAGGAGGCAGTTGTTCAAAAACGCCTCCTCTTATTATTCATATACTGTAAACTGCGGTTTACTCGGATGATCTTTTACTAGCGCATCATCTGGAAACTTTGAAACTTTTTGATATACGGCAATGTCGCCGATACACCCTGCTGTTAGTAGAATTCCTAAAAATGAGAGTGGCTCCAGATTCATAGCTAATCCCAATACAATTGGCAAAATTCCAGTTGGTAAAAACGGAAGCATTAACACTTTCTTCATTTGCTTTACTGTAACCGCCTGTTTAGAATGAGCATATGCAACACCTAATTTCCAATTAACGCCCCATTTTAGTTCACTCCACGGAACACCTCCGATATAGCGAAAGCCAATTAAATGTATCGCTTCATGAATACAAACGAGAACAATCATTGCGATAATAAAAAGAAACATCGTTAATAATGTAACTTCGACTTGAACCCCACCTGAAAGAAATATATGCAAATAACCAATTCCAACCGACAAAGCAATTATTATAAAAAATAAAGAAAAGTTTAATTTAACCATCGAAACAGTAACAGTCGTTTCTTTTCTTTTATCCATCTTCCCCCTCCTAAAATGTAAATATATCTTTACAAAATTGTATAATATCCCCAAAATAATGTAAAGATATGTTTACATTTATTCTTACATACAAAAAAAAACCGGCTACTTTACTTTGTAAAACAGCCGATTTCTTCTATATGTTTCATCGTACGCGCTAATACGTCATCGCGCATTATAAAGCTAAATTTTCTATTCGTTTTAATGTTGTCAGGAATGTCTTTTAATAAAACAGACCCTTTCGTTTCTTCGTAATGCGTATGTTCTTCTACCGCACTAATTGTTGCAAAATAAATGTTTTTAATGATTATTTTGTCTTTTCCAGATACTTTGTATTGTCCTAAGTAAGTTAAATCAGAAACTATGCCGCCGGTTTCTTCATGAACCTCTCGAACTGCCGCTTCTTCCGGTGTTTCCCCTAGTTCTACTTTACCACCTGGAAATTCAAGACCGCGACGTAAATGATGCGTTAATAACCATTGATCCCCGTACCGGCATACAACCCAAACATGCTTTGGCTCAGGAGAAAATGGATAACGTTCAAACGATAATTGTACAGTGTTGTGGTAATAATCTTTAAATTTGTACATGCCATTACTCCCCTATTGATGGTTACAAGTTTTTCCTACCACAAATTGTAGCATATTCTCGCTTTTCTGCATAATATTATCCAATTACAATCCATTGATTATTCCCATTTGTGCGACTAATTCTTTCGTCTCATGATTTCCTAAATCGTAAATCATTTTATATGCTTTTTGTAGTTGTTCATCATATCGGTCATTATTTGAATCGTGATGATACTCAACAAATGGAACGTGGGAGCGTACAAATGACCCTAAATCTTCTACATATGCTTGATCAAAGTGCTCTCTTAATTCCGTAATTTCCTCATCATTTGCGGAAATCTCAAAATTATACGTATCCGCCGTCTTCACTTGTGAAATTTGACCGTTTCCTATTGATATATAATATGTTTTTTTCGTCTCCATGTAACACCCTTCTTTCATCCTTTTATTTTCTATTGTTTTCATCAATTACAAAATTATGTAAAATAAAGAAAAGGAGGGATTTTATGTTCAAAATATTAATTATCGGTATTATCATCGTCCTAATCATCCTCGTACTCTCCGTCATGACAATTAATAAAGGCTATGCTTATAAACATTCCGTCGATAAACTAGAAGACAATCCTTATACAAAAAAGAATAAGGAGAATTCCTAATATGCTTCGTATACTTCGCATCATAGTAGCACTCACTGTGATCGTTATGTCGGCAATTGGATTATATACAGGTCAAAATAATTCTTTACCTCTTTCACAATTTCTATTAGGGGCTTTAATGTTTCTCATCGCATTTGAACAAATAAAGAAAAGGGAATCAGCAACTGGACTTATTTGTATTATTGCCGGTGCTTTCATTTGGATTGTTCTCATTATTACCTACATAAAATAGAGGAGGTCTTTTATGCTAAAATGGGGACGGATTACTTTATCACTTATTGCCTTATCTATAGCAATCTATGGATTTTTTACTGGTAATAGAGAAATAATCCCTTATATGTTCATCTTTTTAGGAGGTATGGCCCTCACCATAAGTTTAGAGGAAATATTAAAACAGCAAACAGGAGGTAGTGTGCTCGCTCTACTAGCAGGAGCCGCTGCTTTATTTATTGGTTTCACAGAAATATTCTAGTAAATGGTCTAAAGGGGGCTATACGATGCTAACTCTAACTATATTACGGATTTTTTTAGCATTTTTCATGCTTCTCTTACTCACTCTAAGCACTTATGTCCATTTTACCGATAATTTTTCACTTCTCCCATACGTACAATTTATTCTCAGTTGTTCCTTTATTCTTCTAGGAATTAATGAGTATCCCGTATTTTTTCGTTTCTAGTCTCATATTCTTCTTTTTAATATCAAACTCTTTCGCTACATGTAGAATAAAATTTCGATCAATTTAGCATTTATAATTATTTTCTCTCAGTAACTATTTCTTTCTACTTAAGGGGGATTCCATGTTAAAAAACATTCAAATTATAATCGCCACTATCGCTCTTTCTCTCGCCCTATTTAGCTTCTTTGCAAACTTCACTATTCTTTTACCTTACGTGTTTATCCTTTTAAGTATTATGTTTATCCTTTTTGGAATTGATGAAATGAAGAAACGGGAAAAAGCAAAAGCATTTGTTTATTTTCTCGGTTCTGCCTTTGTTTTATATGTTGGAGTATCTAATATATTTTCATAAAAAAGAAGAGTATGTTCGCTCTTAGTACAATAAAAAAACTGCCCTTTCACAGGCAGTTTTCCTTTTTATCCAAACACTTTCTCAAGTTCATCTTTATCTTGGCTTAACCAGAAGTTCATTAAGCGTTGCGCTCCTTCTAAGTCGTGAAGCTTCGCTTGACCACATTGTGTTTCATTTGCAGCTGGAATTTCTGTAATTTGAACCGCATCTTTTAATGTTAGTTCTAATAAATCAATGATTTCTCGTACTGTCGGTGTTCCGCTTACTACAAGATAATATCCTGTTTGGCAGCCCATCGGTGAAATATCGATAATATCAAAATGCGGATAACGATCAATATATTTACGTAAATTAAATGCTAATAAATGCTCTAACGTATGAATAACATCTGGTTTCATTGCTTGTTTATTCGGTTGGCAGAAACGAATATCAAATTTATTTACAATACCGTCACTACCTACATTGTGAACTCCGCAATGTCTTACATAAGGTGCCTTTACAATCGTATGATCTAATTCAAAGCTTTCTACTGATGGCATACAACATCTCTCCCGCTTTTAATTTAATTCCGTTATATCCAATATGATATAACGGAAATGCACATTAGTAAAGTATTATGTACAGTCGTGCTATAATACTTTAAGAATATGCTGAAAAGGAGACCGTTATGAAACAGATTTTTATTGGGATTATACGCTTTTATCAAAAATTCATTTCTCCGATGACACCACCAACATGCCGTTTTTATCCGACTTGTTCTCATTACGGATTAGAGGCGTTTCAAAAACATGGTGCACTCAAAGGTTTTTGGCTTACTTGTAAGCGTATATTAAAATGTCACCCTTTCCACCCGGGAGGATTTGATCCTGTCCCAGATAAAAAGGATGACAAAGTAAATTCTTAATTGTCGTAACCATTCACAACTAAATCTAATTTTCCTGTTTCAGGATCGATAACAAGACCGTGAACAGGTACTTCTTCTGGAAGTAACGGATGGTTGCGAAGTATCGATACGCTATGTTCTACACTTTCTTCTACACTAGAGAACCCTTGTAGGAATCTTTCTAAATCGATTCCAGAATAACGGAGTGTATCTAATTTCTCATTTGTTATACCGCGCTCTTTCATCTTCTCAATTGTACTGCTTGCCTGAATTTTTGCCATACCGCAATCGTGGTGACCAACTACACAAACTTCATCAGCACCAAGTTCATATACAGCAACTAAAATACTACGCATAATACTTCCGAATGGATGTGAGATAACAGCTCCTGCTACCTTAATAATTTTCACATCACCGTTACGCATATTCATTGCTTTTGGTAATAATTCAACAAGACGAGTATCCATACAAGAGATAATTACCATTTTTTTATTCGGGAATTTTCCTGTTTCATACTCTTCGTATTTTTTCTCTTCAACAAATTTCTCATTGTACTGCAAAATCTCTTCTAATGACTTCATAGTAAGGAACCCTCTTTTCTCTCATTTACACTACATAAATAGTGTACCAAAATATGAAAAACTCAAAAAGGATATCGCTTTATAGTAAAAATAAGATATTTTCAGATAATCGACATAATTCTTTCAAAATATACACACAGCTTTGTAACAAGTTTCACATACTTTAAACGTATTTTCACTATAAACTGATTGTAGATAATGTAAAAAAGGAGTGAATATTTATTATGTCCGACGTTCTGTTACTGAGTCGTTTTCAATTTGCAATTACTATTTTTTATCACTTTTTATTTGTACCTTTGACAATCGGACTTGTCATTTTAGTAGCATGTATGGAAACTCAATACGCCCGCACATTGAATCCAACATACCGCAAAATGGCAAATTTCTGGGGTAAATTATTTACAATTAACTTCGTAATGGGGATTATAACCGGGATTACAATGGAATTCCAATTTGGAACAAACTGGTCTGAGTACTCCAAATATATGGGAGACATTTTCGGATCACCTCTCGCAATCGAAGCACTTGTTGCCTTCTTCTTAGAATCTACTTTCATGGGAATATGGTTATTCGGTAAAGACAAAATTTCACCAAAGTTCCGTGCCTTCTGCATGTGGATGGTTGCACTTGGAACAAATATTTCCGCCCTTTGGATTATTACAGCAAACGGCTTTATGCAAAACCCTGTTGGCTACGTAGTACGTAACGGCCGCGCTGAATTAAATGATTTCTGGGCACTCGTTACGAATCCATACGCTTGGAATATGTTCTTCCATACTGTAGTTGGTTGTTATATTGTTGGTGCTTTCTTCGTTATGGCAATTAGTGCCTATCACTTATTACGTAAAAATGAAGTTGAATTCTTCAAAAAATCATTTAAGTTCGGCTTAATGTTAGGCTTATTCGCCGCAACAATTACACCGTTTATGGGACATCAATCTGGTGTATCAGCGGCTAAATATCAACCCGCAAAAGGAGCTGCGATGGAAGCAGTTTGGGAAACCGGAAAAGGACAAGGCTTCTCAATTGTTCAAATTCCTGATGTGAAAAACGAGAAGAATTTTGAATTCCTTACGATTCCAAAACTCGGAAGCTTCTTCTATACAAACTCATTTGATGGCGAAATTGTTGGTTTAAAGGATATTCCGAAAGATGAACGTCCAAATGTTAACCTCGTGTATTATAGCTTCCGCTTAATGGTTGCACTCGGTATGTTCTTTATGGCATTAACTTGGTATGGCTTCTATTTAAACCGAAAAGGAAAACTAGAAAACTCAAAACGTTATTTAAAAATTACAATATGGTCTGTCTTACTTCCTTATATTGCGATTAACGCAGGATGGATTGTCGCTGAAGTAGGTCGCCAACCATGGACAGTATATAAACTAATGCGTACAGCAGAATCTGTATCGCCTATATCTGTCCCGCAAATTTGGTTCTCATTAATTAGTTTAATTTTATTCTACACTTTACTTTTAATCGCAGATGTATACTTAATGCTGAAGTTCGCGAAAAAAGGACCTGCCGCATTAGAAGAACCTGCTACTGAGGGAGGTGTGGCTCATGTCTCATGATATGCTTGCAATCATCTGGTTCGGTTTATGGGGCGTGATTTGGACAGTTTACTTCATTCTTGACGGGTATGCACTTGGTAACGGAATGATTTTTCCTTTCGTTACGAAAGATCGACAAGAACGAAATCAATTACAAGAAGCAATTGGCCCGTTCTGGGGCGGTAATGAAGTATGGTTAATTACAGCTGGTGGCGCAACATTTGCTGCCTTCCCAGTCACATATGCTAATATGTTTAGTTATTTATATACACCGTTATTCTTAGTATTACTTGCACTATTTGCTCGTGCCGCTGGACTGGAATTCATGCATAAAGATGATTCACCAATTTGGCAAAAAACTTGTAAATGGGCATTTGCAATTGGCAGTTTCTTAATCGCCTTTTTATTCGGTGTTACATTTGCTAACTTGTATTACGGACTACAAATCGGAAAAAATGGCTATGAAGGAAATTTACTTAGCTTACTAAACCATTACGGTATTTTAGGAGGGTTGTTCTTCACTGCTATATTTGTCGTATCCGGTGCCCTTTGGGTCATGATTAAAACGACTGGTGAAGTATCTGATCGTGCTTATAAAATCGCAAGGCCATTTTCAATGGCAGCTGCTATCATTTTAGCTATCTTCTATGTAGCGACTGCTAATCGAACAAACTTATTCCAAAACTTTACGGAATATCCGGTACTATTCATTCTTCCAGTACTTGCAATGCTAATGAGTGTACTCGCACTAATTATGGTGTACAAACATAAAATTGGCCTTGCCTTCACATTCGTTTGCCTAACAATCGCAATGTTTATGACAACTGGCTTTGCAGGTATGTTCCCAAGAATGTTACCATCTCGTATTAACGATGCATACAGTACAACGTTATACAACGCAGCCGGTAGTCAATTAAACTTAAAAATTATGTTCTTCGTTGCAATGGTCATGGTACCAATCGTTATTGGATATCAGCTTTGGAGCTACAGTATATTTAAAAATAAAATTCATAAAGACTCTGCTAAAGGGTATCACTAAGGTAAAAAAAGACACTTCATTTGAAGTGTCTTTTTTATACGTATGATTTTCGATAAGATGTTATATTTCTAATCTAACAACTATACTACAGAAGAATCATTAACAGCTCACAGCTAGATTGTATCATAGGGCAATTTCATCATTTTATGCAATTTTACATACTGTACTATAAAGTAAACTGTATCCCCTGATCATTCGCATCATTATCCCATACATCAGCTGTACTAATCCCGCTAAACGTTTGTACTTTCATTCCTGTATTTGATGATCCCGATCCATTATAAGCCTTCGTCTTTTCAATCGGCTGTACGTTATATTTGTCACCTACATTAATTGTTCCATTGCAGTTTTCAATAATAACACCTTCCACAACTGCCGGCATTTTGTCACCCACTTTCATTTCTTTACTTTTATTTTATGAAAATCGCCTAGAAAAATAGCATGTTTCAATAAGAAAAAGCACTCAATTTGAGTGCTTTTTCTTTAAGCATAAAGACAAGTTTGGAGACAGTTGACTTCTTCAAAATTTTATTAGGGGTAATATTTTGAAAAAGAAAGCCTTTCATATGTAGGTTAACACCACTGGAATATATAGTAAATTGATAATATTTATACGGAAGATTGCTAATGTTTAGTATAGATAGTTTACACTATGCTAACAGTGTAAACTATCTATACTAATAAAAAAAGGTGCCTTCAAAAAAGACACCTTTCAAAAACAGACACTATAAAACAGAATTATTTATTGTTATACGATTGTTAGATACAAAAAGTAGAGGGAAATGTTTGTATGAAATTCTGCTTTATAAAGTCTGTCTACAACTTATATTGTAATCCTCTTCATTTGAAAAAAAATATAATATGCACAATTGCATACAAAAAGAAAAAGCACTCTACTGAGTGCCTTTTCAACCATTTTACTTTTAATATATCGCTTTGAATATATTGTAACATACGTATCTATATATTTTATTGAGAAAATTCAAAATCCTTTTTCTTTCATTTTCACTTATAAAATCATGTAATATAAAAGGTATGTCAAATTCTTATACAAGTTGAGGTGTACTATATTTATGATGTATTTCGGAATTATTCCTCTTATATTATTTATTATTTTTCTTATCTCATATTTAAAAGATCCGCGAAAAATAATAAACGGCTTTTTATTTAATGCCTTTATCTGTTTTTTCCTTCTTTTTTGTGTGATTGTATCATTGAACTCAGATAGTGATGTCCTACGCTACATTATATTTTTACCTTTTTTAGCACTTCTCATTATGCTTCCTTTCGGTATTGTTGCTTTAATGTTTGGGCTATTTCTTAATGCTAGAATTTTAATGAAGCGAGAAGGACGACGGTTCACTAACTGTTTAACACTCCTTGCTGCTTTAGGGATGTTATTCTTTATGTTACTCCCTATTATAAATCCAGCAAGTTTGGTTTCATCGCATTTAGAGCCTATTTTTGCAGCTATTTCTCTTATAAGCATATATTTCTTTATACACTTATCTAACTTCTTAAGTGCATATTTTTTATACCAATTCAACAGACCAAGACGTAATCAAGATTTCATCATCGTTCTTGGTAGCGGCTTAATTAATGATAAAGTACCACCTTTACTTGCAAGCCGCATTAATAAAGCGATTGACTTCTATTGGAAACAAGCCGCTGTTAATACACCACCAACAATTATTTTTTCTGGTGGACAAGGTCCAGATGAAGGTCTTCCAGAAGCGGAAGCGATGCAAAGTTACGCTGTTGAAAAAGGAATTCCTCTTGAACATACAGTCCAGGAAAATCGCTCTGTAAACACATATCAAAATATGCTGTTCTCTAAAGAAATTATGGATTCTTTAAAACCAGAAGGTAAATATAAAAGTATTTTTACAACGAATAATTTCCACCTTTTCCGTGCTGGTATATATGCAAGACAAGCCGGTCTTAATAGCCAAGGAATCGGATCAAAAACTGCATTTTATTACTGGCCTAACGCAATGATCCGTGAATATGTTGCGATTGTCGTAATGGGACGCAAGCGCCATATGAAAATATGTGGAACTATTTTAGGTTTCGCTTTATTCGTATCAGTACTTAGTTTTATATTTTCTTAATAGCATCCCATCCTTTGAAAGGATGGGATTTCTTATACTGATTTCAAAAATATTTTAAAGATAATATGGTGATAATATTCCCTGCATACATCCATTAAAGGAGAATTTTTTCAAATTAAATGTTAAAATAAAATTTAGGTGTGAATTACGTAACAAATAAGAAACTAGTTTGAAACGAGGAAATTACATGGAGAAAATTATCAAAAACAAGCCCAATAAGCTAAGAATTGCTTCAAAAGCTTTGATGATTATTATTGGGGCATTTATCACAGCGTACGGATTAGAAGCAGTATTAATTCCAAATAACGTATCAGACGGTGGTGTAACTGGTTTAAGTATCGTTAGTTCAAGATTATTTGGATTGCCATTAGGAGCTCTAATCGCAGTTATTAACATTCCTTTCGTTTGGTTAGGGTATAAGCAAATCGGTAAAAGCTTTGCGATTTATTCTATTATCGGAATTGCTTCATTAGCAGTAGGTACCGTTGTCATGCACGGAATACCAGCTATTATTGAAGGCGATACATTATTAGTTACAGTTGTTGGTGGTATTATCATCGGTTTTGGTATGGGACTAGCATTACGTAACGGTGGGGCATTAGATGGAATCGATATGCTTGCTGTATTGCTTTCTCGTAAGTTACCATTTGGAACGAGTGACCTTATTTTATTCTTAAACATGTTCGTATTTATTTTCGTATCAACGGTATTCGGCCTGCAAGGAGCTATCCTTTCGGCAATTGCTTACTTTATCGCTTCGAAAGTGATTCATATCGTTGAAGTTGGTTTAAGTGGTTCAAAAGCATTTAAAATTATTACAAAAGAGCCTGAATTAATGGTAGAAACAATTCGCGATCGTTTAGGCCGAAGTGCAACATATAACGAAGTATACGGTGGTTATTCAAGAGAGAAGTTTAAAGAAATTTCATGTGTAATTAACCGTTTAGAAGAAAGTAAAATGAAAGAACTTATTAATGAAATCGATCCACACGCCTTTATTACAGTTTATGACGTAGCAGAAGTAAAAGGCGGTAACTTTAAGAAACGTGATATTCATTAATCGTTATGAAAAAGAGGGTGTGCCAAAATTTTGGCACACCCTCTTTTTATTATTAAGTTGCTATCGTTGTCAGTTTTTGTCGGTAAGTCGATATATTTCAATAATCGCTGATATATTTTTACTTCCTCCCTTATGCCTAAATCGTACCACATGAGAGGAATTAATTCCCATAACAAAAAAAGACCAAAAAGCAAATTCCACTTTTCGGTCTCTACACTATCTTCTCTTCGTAATTTTTCCTGAACCACCGACCCTCGTTTTCGGAGGAGATGTATTCCTTGGCGGCGTTTTAATAGATGATTTTGGCTTCACATCTGATCCGCTTGAACCGCCTGGTGTTTTTGTAATTTTACCCTTGCTTCCAGTAGAAGGTGGGGGCGTCGTATTACTTCCTTTTTCAGTAATACTTCCCTTATCACCTACTGATGGTTTCGAATCTACATTATCGCCTCGCTTAATGATAGACCCTTTCCCTTCCTTCGTAATTGGAGGTGGGGTTTTCTTTTCTTCTTTTGTAGGTGGTCTCTCTGGAATAACTGGTTTATGATTTTGTCTATCGTTATATCCTCGATAATCACCGTATGATGATTTTCGTGAGCCGAATATATCGTTTAATATGCTACCCATAATATATCCTTGCAAGAAGGACGGTTGGTAATTTTGACGGACAAATTCTTTATTACTTATTTCAATTAACGTATCAGATGGTTTCTCTTTATCCTTTTGCAGGTTATAAATCTTATCAGAATAAACGAGGAACATTTGATTTTCGTCTTCTTTAGATGCTTGCTGCGGTTCTCTTTCATTAATGAGTTCCTTTGCGACTTCAGGAACTGACCGATTGGCGGCCCTATACACGTAAGATTCTTGTTTACCTTCCTTGGCAACAGATTCAAGTGGATAACGGTCTTGAATCGACTTTGTCTGCCCGCCTTGACAACCTGATAAGGCATAACCAGCAACAACAAGTAATATAACGATAGCAAGTATAGGGATCACAAACGATTTAATCATGGTAAACAATCGGTTTGACATGATTACGCCCCCTTACGTTGCTCTTATAATTTGTACATCAGCAGGAATGATTGCTTCTCCCTCATACATCATTGTGCGACCATTTTGCCATTCAATACGCAATAATTTTCGATTATCTGATTGGAATTCCCATATATACTGTTCTTCTGAAGCTGAGAATGGAGTTTTTCCCATCACAACAACACGTCCGTTATATTGTTCTTCCATATGATACTCGGTATCATCCATTTCAATTGTCGTCGGAATTTCATCAATTGAATCTAAGCGACCATCAATTGGAGTATATAATTTGTAATACGTATTTTCTCGGTCTTCAATTTTTAAATAACGAATATCTTTTCCATCTTGCAATGTCAAAACAATTTCCTTACGCGAATGCATACTCGTTTTCCCAATTAATTCATACATAACTAATGAAACTTCAATCATATCGCCAGGAGCTAACGTTAAAAGACTCTTTTCCGGCTTCGGTGGCTCTGGGCTTTTCATTATATTTTTAATTCGTTTAAATAAACTCATGATCTACCCCTCCTTTTCTCTTTATAAACAAGCACCTAAAATTAGTGCACCAACAATATGTAATGATCCGGCTAACATCGCATGTGCAACGCTACCTTCTTTCGTACCTTCTTCTAAATCAAGACCAGACATTTTCTTTAATACGAATTCGATAAACATTTCTACCACTAATAAAATAACGAAAGAAACTGCTGATGCAAGAAGTGCTTGCCATAAATCATTTGCTTTCGTTATCGATTGAGATAAAATGTACCCTTGTGCAAATAATTTCATAATAAAACGAGTTGTTACAGCTGTATTTCCATTTTTGATTTCTTTTAAATCATTGTATTTTGTAAAAATTGAATCAACCCACATAATTGCAAATAAAAGTACTGCACTCGCTCCAGTCCATACAAGCATGGCAACTACATTCATCCATGTCATTGCAAAACCTCCTCTAAAATATAATAGAAAACCGACATGAATATATTTAGACATGTCGGTTCATTTGTCTTTATTCTATATTATTTCTCATACTGCTTCATAATACGAGCTAATTCATCGTCAACAGCAGAATTTTTGTTTAAGCTTGCGAATTCATCATCTAATGATTTTTCTTTCTTATAAACTTCACCGCTTGCTTCCGCTTCAGCCTCTAATTGAAGGGCTTTCTCTTCCATACGGCTTAAACCAGCTTTTGCTGAATTTGAATCAAATCCAGACATCGCCTGATTAATATTTTTCTGTGCTTTCGCAGCATTTACACGTGCTACAAGTGTTTCACGTTTATTTTTCAGCTCTGTTAATTGCTTACGCATTTCTTCTAGCTTTAGGCGCAGGTTATCAGCAGCAGCTTTATTTTGCTCGTAGCTTGCTTTATACTCATTCATTTTTTGCTCTGCATTTTGTTTTTCTTCTAATGCACGACGCGCAAGATCTAAGTTATTAGCTTGAACAGCCATATGAGCCTGCTCTTCACGTTTTTTCACAAGTGCTTCTTGCTCTTCAAATAATATTTTGAATTTCTTCTCAAGTGCGATTTGAGCTGCTACACTTTTCTCAGCCTCTTGTACATCGGCTTGCATATCGCGTAAATATTGATCAGTCATCTTAACTGGATCTTCCGCTTTTTCAATTAACGAATACACATTCGACATTGTTAAATCTCTTAATCGTTTAAATACAGACATCTAAATTCCTCCTATGATATACCTCATATTTCAAATTCACTACTTGGAAAACTGAAAAATCTCCCTTTACAGTAAAGAATATTCATTTTACAGCCTATGTGTTTATTATAACAAAACTAATATGTCCTTACATGTTATTTCCAAAATACATCCATTATAATATGACATTCTATATACAATATTGTATTTCTAATATATTCTCATTATCCCTCTTTGAAATTAACTTACTTTTGTGCAATTTCACTAAATTACATAAGTGTAATGTTACTGTAAGCTAACTCGATAGTTGCATTCCGATATTTCTTATACACTAATACCAGAAGCAACAAACAAGCTTCTTCACATGTAAGCACTAATACAAAAATTGTATTTACTATAAAACATATAAAAGGAGAAATCATCATGAAAAAATTAATAGGAATCGGATTAGCAGCAGCAATTTCACTTGGAGCATTATCAGGTTGTTCTTTATTAGGAGAGAAAGCGAACGGCTTTGTACTGTACGGATCAGAAGAACAAGTTCAGCAAATTACAGATAAAAACAAAAAAGAAGTGAAAGAAAAAGACTTCTATAAAATGAAAATGACAACATTAGATGGTAAAAAAGTTCTTGTAATGGATAAGAAAACTGGTGAAGAACTAGTGAAAAAAGAGTTACTTAGCAAAATTGATGAAAAAGACAACACGAAACCACTTGATAAATTACCAGCTGTAACAACAGAACAAGGTGTATTATTTGCAAAAGAAAAAGTAGAAAATGCTGCACTTGATGGGGCAAAATTAAAATATGAAGGCAACACAATTATCGGAAGTGGTCGTGCATATACAGATATGTATGCGATTGTCGATGACGCAACTTACAGCAATGTAAAAGGTGATGAAAAATCTGTAGGTGTATTAAAATTTGATAAAGACCCAAGTAAAGAATTCCCTGGTTACAAAGGCGTAGAAGCTTCTCAACTTGTAAAAATTAAAAAGTAAAACAAAAAAGCTTTGCGAAATTCGCAAAGCTTTTTTCTATTTATTATGAGCAATTTGCTCCATATCCGGGCTACAAGTTTGCGACTGACATGACTTATTTAAAGAACATGCCGCGCATTTTCCTTTTTTACTTCTCTTTACAAAATTAACTAACGTATATGCTGCATAACCAAAAATGATAGCTCCAATTATAATATTGACCATCATCACAATACATCTCCTTCTAGAATCCGAGTAAGGATCCAACTTGGTATATAATGAGCGTTAATACATAAGCAACTACGAGTGGATAAACGACTGAGAAAATCGTCCACTTCGCTGATCCTGTTTCACGTTTAATAACAGCTACCGTCGCTAAACACGGAACATATAATAAAATAAAGAACATAAATGCATAAGCTGATAATGCTGTATAATGTGCTCCCATTACATTTCCAAGCACATCTTCTTTAACTGCATAAATAATTGCCATTGTAGAAACGACAACTTCCTTCGCTAAAAATCCTGTTAAAAGGGATGCTGCAGCTTGCCACGTTCCGAAGCCGAGCGGTGCAAATAGTGGTGCGATAAATCCACCAATCATCGCTAAGTAACTGTCTCCCATATCAACGCCAAATCCTGATGGACCTGCATAGTTTAATAACCAAATGACAACCGAACCACCAAAGATGAATGTACCAGCTTTACGAACAAATCCTTTTCCTTTCTCCCACGTGCTTAGCCATAATGTTTTTGCTTGTGGCACACGGTAAGGCGGTAATTCAATTACGAAAATAGACTTTTCCGCTTTCAAAATTGTAAGAGACATAATTTTTGTAACTAATAACGCAAGAACAATCCCTGCAACATATAAAGAAAATACAACAGTCGCCTGACTATGCGGGAAAAATACGCCCGCAAATAATGCATATACAGGTAATCGTGCTGAACAAGACATAAATGGTGTTACTAAAATGGTAAGTAAACGTTCTTTTTCCTGTTCAATCGTTCTCGCAGCCATGATACCTGGAACGTTACATCCAAAACCGATAATCATCGGAATAAAAGCTTTTCCGTTTAAGCCGAAAAACTCCATAATTCTATCCATAACAACTGCAATTCGCGCCATATACCCTGAGTCTTCTAATAATGAAATAAAAAAGAATAGTGCAAAGATTTGTGGTACGAATACTAATACAGCACCAACACCGGCAATAATACCTTCTGTAACTAGTGCTTGAATAAAATCAGAAGCTCCAATACTTGTAAGTCCAGCCGTCACCCAATCCGTAAGCTGGCCACCAAAAAACTCATCTAACATATCCGATAAAGGTGTACCAATCCACGTAAACGTAACCTGAAAAATAAAAAACATAACTGCTAAAAAGATTGGAAGTCCTAAAATTTTATGTGTAATTAATCTATCAATTTTTTCTGAAAAAGGAATTTTTCCTTCTTTCTCATGCTTCATAACATTTGTTTTTAACTTTTCAATATACGCTTCACGAGTTTTGTAAATGTGCTCTTCTAACGTACAATCAAGTCTTCCTTCTAAGCGAGATCGAATGGCTATGAGTTCCTTATAAATTGGTAATGCTTTCATTTCTTTTTCTACTACTTCGTTATTGCTTAAAAATTGAAGTGCTAACCATCTCGGATGCTCGTAATTCGCTGTCTCTAAAAGAGCAATTACTTCTCCAATTCCTTCATCCATTTGTACACCATATGAAATAAGGAATGGCTTTTTCTCTTTTTTGTCATTTTCTTTAAGAGTCGTAAGCAGTTCTTCACAGCCTTTTCCACTTCTTGCAACAACAGGAACGACTGTTACACCTAATAGCTCTGATAATCGTTTTACATCAATGACAATTCCTCTTTGCTTCGCCACATCAACCATGTTTAAACCAATTGAGACTGGCTTACCAAATTCAAGTAACTGCAACGTTAAATGCATATTTCTTTCAAACTGCGAGGAATCTACGATATTTAACATATGATTAAATTCTTCTGTTAATAGAAAGTTTGTTACAACACCTTCATCACGTGAAACTGGATTTAAATCATAAACACCTGGTAAATCAATTAATGTTCCTTGTCTATCTTTTAATTTACCAACCTTTTTTTCTACTGTTACACCGCTCCAGTTTCCTACGTATTCATAAGAACCAGTAAGTGCATTAAATAATGATGTCTTCCCTGTATTCGGATTCCCTAGCAAAGCTACCTTATTCACGCTAATTCCACCTTTATCATTTTCGCGTCACAATGACGAATACTAATTAACTGTCCACGACACTCCAATGTACAAGGACCTTTGAACATCGCTTTCTGTTTCAGGCGAAGTTCGCTTCCTTCAGCAAGACCGAAAGCAGCTAGTCTACGCTTTAATAGCTGATCTAAAGACTGAATACTTTTTACTAACACTTTCTCTCCAATTTTAATATCTACTAAGCTCATAACCTTCCCCCTCAGAAGAGAATGATAATTATTTTCAAAAAAATTATACCACACCCAATTTCTCTTGTACTATACCCTTTTGCTTCATATTTATTAACATTTCGCTACAATTCTATTTCAATTATTGTCATACTGTATTCGTTTGCCATTCTCATCCATTTCGCTTACAATAAACAATAACAAATAAAGAATTTCGTTATCACTGGGGGAGCCATGCCGCTGAGAGGGAACACTTCGTTCCGACCCTTCGAACCTGTTAGTTAATGCTAACGCAGGGATTGTGCAAACGTCCGAAATACATACCTCATTTTTATTTACGTATTTCGTATCCTCCTATGATATCTATTCTTTTTTGTACAACTTGGATTTAGGGGGAGACAACATGCGTAACACCAATTTACAAGCGATGATCGAATCTGCTATTCTTGCAGCCTTCGCCATGATTATCGATATTTTACCATTATCACTTAAACTTCCAACAGGCGGTTCTATCTCATTCGCTATGATTCCTATTTTTATTATTGCTTACCGCTGGGGCTTTAAATCAGCTTTCTTAGGCGGTTTAGTTTGGGGACTATTACAAATTGTCGTGGGAGATGCTTATATTTTAACACCTGTTCAAGCATTCATTGAGTACTTCATTGCCTTTGCTTTTATCGGATTTGCTGGCTTATTCTATCGTCCAATTCAAAAAGCACTTTTAACATCCAATGAAAATAGCTTAGAACAATCAAATTTAGGTAACCGTAAAGACAAACATTCATCAAAACAAAATCAGGGTAAGAAAGTCCTTGCTTATATTATCCTTGCTACATTTATCGGTAGCTTTGCTCGCTATTTCTGCCACTTTATTGCCGGCATTATTTTCTGGGGACAATATGCGCCGAAAGGTCAATCAGCTGTGTTATATTCATTAATCGTAAATGGAAGTACAATGCTTGGTTCTTTTATTTTATGTACCGTTTTACTTATATTTTTATTTATCACTTCACCACGATTATTCAAAAGCATCAGTGCTTATCAAATGAATACACAAAAAAAGGGCGCTTAATGAGCGCTCTTTTTTCATATCGTAATATCAATTAAAAATACAATAAATGCGCAAAAGAAAATAAATACCATTATACTTAGCCAATTGCTATGCACGGTTCATCGACTCCTTACATAACCTCATATTCTAAACAAATTATACTGATTAAAAATAAAGATTAGGTAAAGATAATATGAAAATAAATTAAAAAAGCATAGATCATATTGTCTACGCTTTTTTCGGTAAATAGAAATAAAATAATACACCATCTTCTGTATTTTCTGCCCCATATTCAGCATCATGTAGTTCTAAAATATTCTTTGAAATAGCAAGCCCAAGCCCCGTCCCACCTTGTGAACGCTGACGAGCTGTATCCACGCGATAAAAACGATCCCAAATTTTATCTAATTGCTCTTCTTCAATATGAGTACCTTTATTTTCAATGCACACTTTTATACGATTCTTCTCATCTATTGTAGAAATAATAATATCCTCTTTATTTGGTGTATATCGTATAGCATTCGTAATGAAGTTCACGATGACTTGTTCAATCCGGCCTTGATTTGCAATCACTTCAAATGAACTTATATTTTTATGAATATGAAGTTCTTTTTTCTCTATTTCCACAGATAGATGTTCACATATACCTTCAATTACTGTATCAATATAAAACGAATCTTTTTTCATTTTATATGTACCAGATTCAAATTTAGCTAACTCAAGCATATCCAAAATTAACGTATCCATTTTGTCTACTTCTCTCTCCATTGCCTGAAAATAATACTCTTTTTTATGTTCAGCTACCCCATCTTTTAAAATAGAAATACAGCTTTTCATAATACTTAGCGGTGTTTTTAATTCATGTGAAACACCAGAAATGAATTCTTTTCGCGTCTTTTCTAACTTTCTTTCCTTTTCAATATCTTCTTCTAACTGTCCAATATGCGAATGGAGTTTATTTGATAGCACATTAATATTTTTCGATAAATCTCCAATTTCATCTTTCGAAGTAATCGGTATTTTTTCTGTGAAGTCTAAATGCGCTATTTTCTTTGTTGTATCATTTATTTTCAATAATGGCTTTGCAATTTGTTTTGAGTAATAGAACGAAGCTAGAAAAATAAGAACGACTACAAATGCAATGATATAGATATAATAATCTTGCACCATTTGTACAGCTTCATCTACCGGCTGTAAAGAAGCCATCGCATAAATATATGTTACCGATCCGTCTTTTTCTTTTATTGGTTTCATTAATAATTTATATTTTATATCATTCTTTTCGTAGTCTATTGTCTTTGTTGAATACTCTATTTGATTACTCTCTTTTAGTAACACATCCGTTTGAAATTCTTTTATACTATCCAAAAATAAAGTGTTTTTATAAATTGGATTTACGGGGCCTTTTACATCTGGAAACTGTACTTTCGTAACACGCCCTCCTATGTAAACATCTGGTTCTTGAGCAGCTTGCTCCCGAACAGCCGGCTTCTTTTCCTTACCAACTTGTTCCACAGCTGCTTTCTTTTTCTCCTCATTTAATTTACTCATTTTCTCATTAAATGCTTTTTCTAACGGTTTATTAGATCCGCTTAAATTCTGCTTAGATAAAGAAAAAGAGAATGGAATAAAACTATCTTCTTTTCTCACTCCAGAAAAATAAATTTCTTGCCCTAAAAAATGCTCCGATAATTTATTATCAATCTCCTCTATATTGACGAGATTGCCTAAAGGAATTTTAAATATTTGTTGTCCAAAGCTCTTTTGTTGCCTACGATCTATCGTTACCTCAAAATAAAAATCATCTGCATGTTTTAAATTCCCGTTCTTATCTAATGTCGTAATCCACGTATTATTTTCTCTTAAAAAGTCTTGCTCTAGTTTCTGAATTTCTTCTGCATTTCCTGCATGATTTAAATAGTTCTTCTCAAAGGAATTTAAATTCACTTTAATATCTTCCACTTTTCGATTCGCATAATATTGTTTAAAAAATATCGTTTGTCCAATAAATATCGTCGCTAAAATTAACATGCATAATGCTGTTGTAAGAGTAAATAATTTTAGAACAATCCCTTTTCTCATATATTCCCCTCAAATTTATAACCAGTTCGTACTACAGTTGTAATATACTTTGCTTTCTCTCCTAATTTATTTCTTAAATTACGAATATGGCTATTCACCGTTCGATCATCGCCAGCAAATTCATATCCCCAAATTCTTGAAATGAGTTGCTCTCGCGTTAAAACAATTCCTTGATTTTTCATGAAATACGCTAATATTTCAAATTCTGTATGCGTTAAATTAATATCGGTTCTATCTACCGTAACAGTGCGAGACGGAAAATGAACGTGAATACCGTGAATTGATAATGTATCATCTTCATTCTCTAAAAGTTGCTTTGTCACTTTTCTGCTTTCTAATAACCTTTTCGCTCTTGCTAATAAAATTGGCGGACTATACGGCTTCGTCACATAGTCATCTGCCCCAAGTTCAAAACCGAGTAACGTATCGTCTTCATCTACGCGCGCCGTCAGCATAATAATAGGCACCTCGGACGTCTTTCGAATTCTTCGGCAAACAGACCATCCATCGAGTTCTGGCAACATAATATCTAAAATAACTAAATCAACCTCTTCTTCTTCAAATACAACTAAAGCCTCTTTCCCGTCCCTCGCTTCAAACACTACATATTGCTCACTTAAAAAATAATCTTTTAATATTTCACGTAATATGTCTTCATCTTCAACAATTAAAATATTTTTTGACATAATTTATATATCCCCCTCCCGCTTTCAGAAACTATAATTTCACTTTGAATAACTGCCAGTTAACTTCGCCTCGATAATATATCTATCTGGTGCATTCCCTATATAATTAAATGGGTAACAAGTTGTCAGTGTTAATATCGGTTCTTCTTTTTTTATAATAACAGTACGATCATCCGCATGAGTAATCCATGTCTTTTGAATTTCATATGTGTACGTTTTATTATCATACTCTAAAACAAGGGTATCCTTTTCTTTCAACTCTCCTAAATCTGTAAATACAGTATCTCGATGTCCACTTAGTACAGTATGTCCCCCTCCAGATGGAGTTGTCGTTAAATCACTAACGAACATACCCACTCCTTTTTTCAAAGTCGTATCATCCGCTCCCCAATATATAGAAAACTTCTTCTTTATTTTTGGTATGTTTAACATCGCTACCTTTTCTCCTTCTTTATGTTCTGTTTGAGAAGAAGGCACTTGAGAAGTTACAGGTGTTTCACGAGAAAGTTGAGTATCTTGTATATTTTTAAGACTCTTTATTTCTTCTGCAGTTAATTGCCCGGCAGAGCTTCTTCCTTTATACCATTCCACAGCATAATAGGATCCCATGAATAGCCCTATAGCCATCAATATGATACCGATATAATTGAGTAACTTCATTCTTCATTCCTCCATGCCAAAAATGGTAGGAGTAACCTACCATTTTTAATATATGAAATTATCCGATTCTTTATAGGAAAATATTTTATTTACGCTTTAATCTTATTGCGACGATTCAAACCAAATAATGTACCTACCGCTACAAGACATGCACTTAATCCCATCATTGCTACATTATTTGATGCTGTATTTGGTAATTTTTCACCTTGTACAACTGGCTTTGCTACTTCTTTTTTAGCTACTTCATTCTTTTGCTCGGCTTTTATCGCTGCTTCTTTTTTTGCCATATCGTTTTTTAACTGTTCTTGCGCTATTCTCTTTTTCTCTTCTTCACTTTTTTTCTCAACTTTTATTGCTTCCTCTTTTTTAGCCATATCACTTTTTTCTTGTACTTGCGCTGCTTGCTTTTTCTCCTCATCACTCTTTTGCTGTTCCTTAATTGCTTCTTCTTTTTTAGCTTTATCTTGTTGCACTTGTGCTTCTTCCTTTGTTACTGTTCCAGTATCTGCACTCGCTACTGAAGAATATCCTACTGCTAAAAGTGCCATTGCACAAATTGGTAATAGTCTCTTTTTCATTTTCATTCTCTCCTTATATTTTATTCTCATCAACTCGCACCGGATGTATTACTAGAATAAGTAAGAGATATAAATATAAGATGCAGATGAAATATATTTCATTTAAAGATTTCATTGTAGAAAAAGAAAAAAACATCGCAATATGTACGATGTTTTTTTCGGGTGTGTGTCTCAATTATTTACATGTTACTTTCGCGTGATTTGGAAGTAGAACGGGCTGGAGCGATAACTAATTGTCTCGGCTCAGTTTTCTTGAAGTGATTTTTGACGTTACACTTACGACGTTGAACAACCCACGCTTTAATAGGGTTTGTTAAAATAATCTTTTGCTCTTCGTTAGGGGCCTCTTCTTCAAACCTACAACTCTCGCTCCATTTATTCCATTTCATTGTAAATTTAGAAGAAGAATGATCATCTTCACGATCAAACAAGTGCAAAAAATCCATTTTTCCATCTAGCATTACGGTGTTACTAGTCGCTAAAAAAGAAAAGGTCGTCCAGCGTTTCTCCATGCCCTCCTACTCCTTTTTCACATATAGAGTGCCTAAAACTTAATTTACCTAAAATATGCTTGCCTTTTACCTTACACCCATAGTTTATCCAAAATGCTATTATGCAACTATCGATTTGCCTTACAACTACCTTACATTTTTGTAAGAAACAAAAAAACCTTCACTCTATATAATGAAGGTTTCTTACTTTTTATCTATATGATCTCTCATATCATCAAGTCCAGCTTCTTTTAGCTGCGACATCATACCGTGCGAAATTGCTCCTAACACTAAAGTCATTCCAATTAATGAAATACGAATCGCAGGTACATCAATTACGTAAGCCAACAGGCCAAGAACAATTGTTAAAAGTAATGCTTTTATAAATGTTACACTTGTGTACTGTTTCTTCTTCATCATATTCACCCTTTATGGAAGCGTTTTCTTAATATAATTAGTATATCATATCATCAGATGATTTTGTCGTTATCTTTGTAAAAAATTACTATCTCCTTTGACTTTTTCTATTCTATCCTTTACAGTCGAAATGTTCGCAAGTTTTACACTGTAGGAGGATTACAATGAATATTGAAATAAAAGACACTTTAATTTCTGAAGAACAATTACAAGCAAAAGTTAAAGAATTAGCACTTCAAATCGAACGTGACTTTGAAGGAGAAGAAATCGTAGTTATCGCAGTATTAAAAGGTTCATTCGTATTTGCTGCTGATTTAATTCGTCACATCAAAAATGATGTAACAATTGACTTTATTTCTGCATCTAGCTACGGAAATCAAACAGAAACAACAGGAAAAGTGAAACTACTAAAAGATATCGACGTAAACATTACTGGGAAAAACGTAATTGTTGTAGAAGATATTATCGATTCTGGTTTAACACTTCATTTTCTAAAAGACCACTTCTTTATGCATAAACCAAAGGCACTCAAGTTCTGTACATTACTTGATAAGCCAGAACGTCGTAAAGTAGACTTAACAGCTGAGTATGTTGGCTTCCAAATTCCAGACGAATTTATCGTTGGATACGGTATCGACTGTGCGGAAAAATATCGTAACTTACCATTTATCGCTTCAGTTGTAACGGAATAATATAATAAAATAAACTTTCATCAATTACTGGTGGAAGTTTATTTTCTATCACAATTCGTAAAAGACAAAGGGAGAGAAAAAAATGACAAAGACAAAATTTGAAAAAGTACTCCTCATCGTAAATCCGAAAGCTGGACAAGGTGACTTACATACAAATTTAACGAAAATCGTACCACCTCTTGCCGCAGCTTTTCCTGACTTACATATCCTTCATACGAAAAAGCAAGGTGATGCAACAAAATATTGCCAAGAGTTTGCTAGTAAAGTAGATTTAATTATCGTCTTTGGTGGTGACGGCACTGTATTTGAATGCACAAATGGCTTAGCACCTCTTGAAACTAGACCTACACTTGCAATCATTCCAGGCGGAACTTGCAACGACTTCTCTCGCACACTTGGCGTTCCGCAAAACATTGCAGAAGCGGCAAAACTTATTACAGAAGAACATATAAAACCAGTTGACGTTGCAAAAGCAAATGGACAACATTTCTTAAACTTCTGGGGGATTGGTCTCGTATCTGAAGTATCAAACAATATCGATGCAGATGAAAAAGCAAAGCTTGGTAAAATCGGTTACTATTTAAGCACAATTCGAACTGTAAAAAATGCTGAAACATTCCCAGTAAAAATTACTTATGACGGACAAGTATATGAAGACGAAGCTGTCCTTGTCATGGTTGGAAATGGTGAATATCTTGGTGGTATTCCATCCTTTATTCCGAACGTAAAATGTGATGACGGAACACTTGATATTTTCGTAGTCAAATCAACAGGTATTCAAGCATTTAAAGATTACATCGGAAAGAAACTATTCGAGGATTCAAATGAAAATGACATCTTCCACGTAAAAGCAAAATCCATTCATATTGAAACGAAAGAAGAAAAAGAAGTAGATACAGATGGAGAAAGTTCGCTTCATACACCTTGTCACATTGAATTATTACCAGGACACTTTACGATGATTTATAATCCTGCGGTTGTGTAAAGAAAAAAACGAGTGCTAGCACTCGTTTTTTCTCTTCTAATCTAGCTATGTCTTTGAATCATTTCTTGTATTTCTTTAACTCTCTCTAAAGTAATTCCATTTCTTTGTTCGATTGCTAAAGGATGCTCGGTTGGCTCTAATTCAACATACGGTGCCGTTCCAACTTCTCTTATATGTACATTTGTTTTTAAATTTAATGTTTCTGGATAAACTGGCATTTCTACAGATAACCACCCAAAATAAGGATCACTATTTTCTCGGCCTCTCTCATCCCACTTTTCTAATACTTCATCATAACTTTCTTTACTAAGTGATACCCAAACAGTCCATATGAAGTTTTCGTGGTAGTCAATGATAGGAATCTCTAAACAACCTCTAATAAAGTAATGCTCATCGTCCATTACGCAAAGTTCTGATGTTAAATGGAAGCGTTCCTCTCTTTCATGGGGCGCTACCTCGTAATAATAATATGGTGCTTCACTTCCGTAGCATAGAGGTAGTGCAAAACGATGCATTTGTACTTTTTCTCCGGATTTTCTTCTTCTTTTCATTTATTATTCTTTCTCCTATCCTTTTCAGTCACAATCAAACGCTACCCAATTTCTCCAATGCGTGTTAGAATCCTTCTTCACAATAATACGTGGATCTTTCTTCTCTATTGCAGCGGCTACTGATTGGAAGAATTCATTTTCACTTACTTTTTCGTCTTCAACATGTTTCCATTCTTCCGTTTCATACGCTAGTTCCCAATTACCTTCTAAACCGAACTCTTCTAAAATCTCTTCTTTACTCCACCATAATAATGTTCTAACTTCTTCATTAGTAGCAAGCATACGCATAAAGTATGTTGGATAATGCTCTGTCGTTTGTACTTCTATTCCATTATTTATATAATCCTCTTCTGTAAATTCATATTCAAAATGCTGCTCACGAATTTTTAAACTGCCGTTATAAATATTCGGCATAAATTCACCTTCATCATTAAATAACTCATAATTGCCATCATTTAATTGTAAAATGCAATCATCACCCATTGAATGAGTAATTCTATCTCCATATACTTGAATATCATTACATACACCTAATGAACCTACACCAACAAGTTGAAACACCATTAACCAATCCTTAGTATCTTTAAAGAAAAGAGAGAATTTCACTTGCGAAATATCCATATATTCATTATCAAAGGCAGGAAATTCATAGTTACTTTGCTTTTTATCTAATAGTTTTAAAATATCTTTTTGCATATGTATCATCTTCACCCCGATATAAACAAAAATATTTTTTTAATTTCACTAGAGTATAACATAACCATACTTACCTGTGACATTCTAATAAAACTACTAAAAAATAGAAGAATGGCTTGTTTGCATACTCTAGTTCTTTTTATGTACAATGAAGGAAAGAAGTACCTTCATATAAGGGAGAGGACAAACTTTGTTCAACCAACAGTTAGTTAATTTACGCATTGATTTTGCATTTAAACAATTGTTTGGTACGAATGGTAGCGAAGATATTCTAATTGCATTTTTAAATGCTATGTTACAAGAGTCTTTAGAGTCGCCCATTGCTTCTCTACAACTAGAAGATCCACATTTACACAGGGAATATGAAGAGGATAAGTTATCTATTTTAGACATTTCAGCGACATTAGACACAGGAACAAAAGTTAATGTAGAAATACAACTCAATAATAATCACGATATGGTTAAACGCAGTTTATATTATTGGGGAAGGCTATACACATCTCAACTACAAAAAGGGATGCCCTACAGTGCACTTCACAAAACCATCACCATAAACTTACTAAACTTCGCAATGTTTTCGGAACACCCAGCCTTCCATACAACGAGCGTATTATGGAATACACAACAAAAAAAAATCCTGAGTGAAGACATAGAAATCCACATTATAGAAATTCCAAAGTTAACTGAACAATGGCATGAAGAAAAAGTAAATCCGTGGAAAGATCCATTTGTTCGTTGGCTTTTATTGCTTTCAGCAAATGAGGATGAGCACTTAACTAAACTATTGGAGGATATTGCTATGAACCAAGACCCTATTTTACAAAAAGCAATAAATAAATGGGAACGTATGAGTCAGGATTCTTCTTTCCGACAAGCCTATGACGCAAGGGAGAAAGTTTTAATGGATGAAGCAGCAAAATTCGCCCATGCAGAGACAGAAGGAATTAAAAGAGGAATGGAACAAGGAATTAAAAAAGGCATTGAAAAAGGTATTGAAAAAGGCATTGAAAAAGGCATTGAAAAAGGCATTGAAAAAGGCATTGAAAAAGGCATTGAAAAAGGCATTCAACAGGGGAAAATTCAAATGATTAAAAATATGTATGATCTTGGTATACCACTTGAAACGATTGCTAAGGCAAGTAAATTAAGTTTGCATGAGATTGAACATATTTTAGGACATAAATAGTCATAAAAAAAGAGCTTGAATAGTTTCAAGCTCTTTTTTATCAACTCTCCTCAATATCATCCAATTGAGTCTTATAACATTCATCACACTCTGGCCTCGTAGGAAGAATCCCTCTTTCATCAGGTAATAAAACCCTCAAAACTTCTCGATCCATCTCTACGAAAGACTTCATAATAATGGGATATCCTTCAATAATATTCGTATACTCAATCCCTTGTTCAAACTTTTTTCCGCTCTTTATTTCTTCTATTATGGTACAAAAAACACTATGCGCGACTTCAGGATCCATATTTAATGCTATTTGTAAATCTTGATGATTAAAGTTATCTCTTAGACCATGTGTATGATAATTAGCATGGATGCCATCAATATCTTCTGCTAATATGCTATGCATGTACCATCCATACTCTTGTAGCATATTTTCTTCCCATTCATCTGCATCCTCTTCTAAATCTTCATCAAACAAATTCGGATCATACCACACGTCCTCGTAATCTCCAGCAATTAAAAATCTCCAACCAGGTGGTAACCCTAAATACTTCTTTATTTCAGGTGCCCATTCATCAATATGTTGAACGTGTAAAGGAAGAAAGAAATCTTCTTCTGTCCCCATTTCTTCACCAGCCCAAATGTACCAACCTGTCGTTCCGTTTTCTATAGGCATTCGTAACCCATTAATCGGAGCGATACCATCTTTCACATTTTGCGCTATTCCTAATTTCAAGTCATTCGGAGATTCTACATACTCCGCTTTATATTTATCACATATACTCCTCTGTTCTTTTATGTATTTTTCCATCCTTTTAGCACACTCCCCAATTTTTGAAAGATAGATTTCTTTGCCGAAGCACTCTCTAACTTCCATACCCCACACGGATTATAAAATGGATCCTCTTGTTCATAACACTTATCTATATAATGAGATAAAAGATACACTGGAGCATCTTCTGTGAAACTAATTGTATCTCCATCTTTCAAATTAGGTTTTTCCAATATATTATGTAGGTTAAAATCATTTAATAAATCTACAGCTACTTCCGGATCTATCCCTCCGTCTAAAACAACGTCTGGTAGATTAAATGCTTGCATTCCACATGAATAGTAACCGTCCTCTTCATCTCCAACTAAAGTTACAAGGTGCGAATACATCGGGAATATTTCCTTATTCTCTGCAAGCTCTTGCCATTCTTCTTTCGAATAAGCCACACCTGCTGTTTCAACTTTTAAAGCAAGTCCCCCTGCATTTAAAAGTTCCATTCCTACATCAATTACTTCTTGTAATCTCTCTTTATCGTCAACTTTGGCAATAACATACACTATATAAGTATGCTTCTCCAACTCCTGAAGCAATTCTTCATCAAAACGCTCACCACCTGCATAGAAGAAAGCCTCTCTCAAAGAAGGGTCTTGTTCATATATATCAATTTCAAAGCCAATCTCTTTCTCCTTATGGTGCATAACATTTCCCGCTAATATATAGTTACTTTTACTCACAACTTCTTGTATTAATTCTGTTCTATCTTTCCATAAACCAGGTACTCCAATAACGATTTGTGTCTCCATCATATGCACTCCAATTCTCATCTATTTTCAATCTATTCTTTCAATCTTCCAAACTAAATTAGCTGGGATATCTTTCTCTAAAAAGGTTAACATCCATACAGTTTTTCCTTTATCATTCATCAGTAGCACTTTATGATTTAACTTCCAAGCCACTTCACTAACATGATGAAACATCTTATACATATCTTCTTCTCTAATAAGCTTTTCCTTTTTGATTAACCGCCTCGTTCTATACTCTCTTATTTCTAAGTACACGTCAGCATAAGCCACTTCATGCTGACATGTTATACTACATACGTATTTTTTATTCGGACTACTCTTTTTTATATATACGAACTCGTTTCTATAATTCAATTCTAGTATCTTATTCTTCACTTTTTCTAACTCTTCTATATCCCAATCATATTTCACAGCTAAACGCTTCATTTCAACATGAACGATTTGAAGGGCTAATTCTTTTTTCTCTCTATCTGATAAATATGGAAAACCCTTCACACTCTCATACTCCACAAAAACATTCATATATTCAGGGAAAATTCTATATTTCTTCTCCCACTCATCGAGTAATGAAATATCATCCACACAATGAATCAAAATCCCTTTCTCATAATCCATTCTTAACTTTGGCATATGTCGACAATATAAAGAAGTAATACTGCTCGTCTCTTTACCAAAAGAGATGTCTTCATCGTAGTTGCTTGTAGATGTTAACTGTAATGCCTCTATGTTTCTGGTATGCTCTTTTACTTTTAGAAAACTCAATTGTATATCTCTTATAACCGGCATTTGCTCTCTCCTCTTCGCAATACAACTATGAAATATCTTTGTTAATACGCCTTAATCAATTTCAAGCCAGCCCATTCCCATAGAAAGAAATAACAGTCCGATTACCAAAAAGAGACCCCCAGTTAAAAAATAGAATGGCGCTCCGTGCAATGGATCACTAAATAACTCTATCAAATTTCCAGCTACTACTTTCCATTTCTCTCTCTTTGAATTTTTTTCTTTTAATTCTTTTACAAATCGATAAATACTGAAACTGATTAAAGTGATACCAATTAATAAACATCCTGCTATGATAAGAATTTCCAAATGTAACACTCCATTTAAATACCATTTTCATGCACACCTCATTTTAACTAAAAAAAGCGAAAGAGAACATAATTTTCACTATGCTCTCTTTCGCTTTTTCAAAAACTGTATACCTTATTTTCATTTACTAACAATCCTGAAATAAGAACGAACTGTTAAGCAATAATAACCAATATAAATAACACTATACACCCCGATGCTAATTAGTAACGGAACTGCAATTTCATACGGAATAACTGTCGCTAATCCTTTGAGCGCAAATAAAGTGTGTAATATACCAACTACTAAAGGAATAAAGAAGATAAATCTCATTTGCTTCGCAATGGCTTTTTTCATTTCTGTTTTCGTGACACCGAGTTTTCGAAGAACGATGTAACGTTCACGATCTGCATGTGCTTCTGTTAATTGTTTGAAATAAATAATAGAGCCTGTTGCAAGTAAAAATACAAGTCCTAAGAATATACCACTAAACATCATTAACCCTGACGTTTCAATACCGCTGCGGAATATTGTATAGAAGTCACTGAATTGCTCTCTTCCTTCTGCATCTTCTTCCGATATTACTTTCTTTAATTTCTCCGTTAATACTTTACTATTTCTTTCGTCTTTCACATCAATATTTTTCACAGTATGAGAGCCAATTGTCTTCTTTGCTTGCTCATACACTTCATCCGGAACGACAACTAGAAGTTCATATAAGTTTGTAATGTTTTTTGCTTGTACATCTTTCACTTGTACTGGTGCTACTTCTTCAATTGGGAAGGTAGCTTTTCGATTTTTATATACGCCACTATCTCTCTTACCTTCACTGTACATGCCATCAAATGCATACAATTCGTTCTTCTTTAAACCTAAAGTTTCTTCATTTAAATATTTTGCGATTGTATTAAATGATGATTGTGCGATAAGTTCTGTTGTTCTTGATTGTAATGAAGTGCCATCACTGTATTCTCCTACTACTTTTACCGTCTCTAATTCATATTGATGAATGACTTCATTCTGTCCTTCTTTTAAAATCTCATTTACTTTACGATCTAATTCCATATCTTTCTTTTCATAAGAATAACTAACTGGATGATATTTCTTCGCCTGCATATATGTGTTGTAATACATCGTTACAGAAGTTCCAACCGCCGTTAACGTTACTGCGCTTAATACGGCAATTGTTGCTAACGATTTTGCATTTCCTTTAATGCGGTATAGTAACTGAGACGTCGTAACCATTTTCATTCCGTTATAAAATGCGGATTTTTTATTTCGCACTCTTTTTAATACAAAAACGGTAAAGAACATAAATAATAAATACGTTCCAAGTACTGTCGCTAATAAAATGTAAAGTGCAAGGGGCATAAAGTTATCACCGCTCACATTTTTTATAGCCGTTACTGACAAGAAATAACCTGATCCAATTAATAATAAAGAAATGAAAGCCATTATTTTCGAACCTTTTGGCATGACTTCGCCTTCGTTATCTGCACGGAATAGCTCGATTAACTTAAATTGATAAATAACGCGGTATCCTTTAAACGATGTGTATAAAATGATGAGACAAAAAATAACTGTTGTATCTATAACCGCTCCAACTGGTACTTCAAAATGAACATTTACATGTAGCTCTAACATATTTAAAAGTAGCTTTAGGAATCCTTTTGAAAGTAAACTACCTATTACAATTCCGATTACTAACGATGATAAACCCATTAACATGTTTTCATAAAAAAGCATTTTACCTATTTCTTTTTTTCGAATACCAAGTAAAGAATAAACACCTATTTCTTTCTTACGCTTTCGTGTAAAGAAATCATTCGAATATATAATAAATATTGCAACGAAAATAATAAGCATTACACTCGCAAGCTGGAATCCTCGGCCGATGTTATCTCCAGCTTCACTTATTTGTGAATTGTATTGAAGCGCCTTAAACGTAAAATAAATGACGATGCTAAAAATCATGGAAGCAAAGTATATAAAATAATCTTTAAAATTTCGTTTTATATTACGAAGGGCGATGCTAGATAAGCTCATTTGTCGCACCCCCAGAGATTGAAGACATCATATCAATAATTTGTTGGAAGAACTGTTTTCTTGTCATCTCTTTGCGATGTAATTCTTTATATAACTTTCCATCTTTAATAAATACAACTCGTTTACAATAACTTGCCGCAAACGCATCATGCGTTACCATTAAAATCGTTACAAGATCTTTTTCATTTAATGTCTTCATACTTTCTAATAAATCCGTCGCTGACTTCGAATCAAGCGCACCAGTTGGCTCATCTCCAAAAATCATACTTGGATTTGTTACAATCGCTCTTGATGCCGCGCAGCGTTGTTTTTGTCCGCCTGAAGCTTCATACGGATACTGATTTAAAATATGATCTATCCCAAACTTCTTTGCAATCTCCTCAACGCGAGATTCTACTTCTCTCGCCTTCACCTTTGATAAAGCAAGTGGCAATGCAATATTTTCTCGCACTGTTAACGTATCTAATAAGTTATAATCTTGAAAAATAAATCCTAAATGATTACGGCGAAAAAGTGCCAATTCATCATCATTCATCTTCACAATATCTTTTCCATCAATTAAAATCTCACCTTTTGAAGCCGTATCAATAGTAGAAAGTACATTCAAAAGTGTCGTCTTACCAGAACCAGACGGTCCCATAATACCGACAAACTCTCCTTCTTTCACTTGCAGTTGAATATCTTTCAACGCTTCAAACGTATTCCCGCCTGTATCATATATTTTCGAAATCCCTTTCGCTTCTAACATTGTTTTCATCTATTTGTACCTCCTGTTATAATTCGTGATGTTCTCTTTAAGCAACAGAATTCAGTATAGATACATTTTCTTAACAAATAGTGACGGGGTTTCTTAATATTTTCTTAAAAAGAAAAATCCAAAACCACATAAAGTGATTTTGGATTTAATATAGTTAAAATATTAAATTACATTTCGAACAAAAAGGAGCCGAATTCCCTTTTCTAATTTTCGCATCACATTTTGGGCAATATACATATCGCTCTTCTATCATTTGTCGCTCTATCATATGTAAGGATACTATTCTCATACTGCACATAATCCCAATTAATATAAGGCTAACAATGAGTAGCATACCTCTCGCCCTCCCCCTTTATCATTTTACCATAAAACAACAAACCCGATTCTCTCATCTAGAACCGGGTTTATACTTACAATCCTAACTTCACCTTCGCGCCATCAGGAATTATTTCTTCTTCTATTTGTACCTTATCGTGCACAGACTTTCCTCTCGTAATTACATGCCAGTAGGAACCTTTTTGCAATGTATCCACTCCATCAATTGTTATCTCTTTTTCGTTTCCATCCTTATCATATGTGTTCACTGTGTATGCACGGCCTTTATTTCCACCTAAATCTTTTCCATCGTTATCAATTACCGCATAACGATATTCTAATTTAAGAAACGGATTCATGGAATCTACTGTAGCACTCCCATTTAACAAATATGCCGCTCCTGCTATGATGACAAGTAATGATCCTAAAATAAATCTTTTCATCTATATTCCGCCTTTCATTATGTTTTTCTATAAGACCTTTCTAAGTATAGAGAGCATTTCTTAATAAAAACTCGTGCGGTTTCTTAACTTTTTCTTAATGTCACAGGGCTTTGCATCAGCACTTCGATAAATAAAGCCATATTAATAATAAAAGGAGGCTGCCGCCTCCTTTATTTACTCATCACTGTATTTCTTTTTTGTCTGTAAAAATAAAACACACTCACAATCAATGCAATACTCCCGCCAAAATACAAACCATACTCTATCGCAGCTGCTACAATCCTTTCAATATGTTGTCCAAATAAAGAACCGAGCACAAAATAAACGAGTGTCCAAACAAATCCTGTCGTATAAGAATACAATGCATACGTCTTAAATGACATGTTATTCATTCCAACTAAATACGGTACGATATGTCTTACAACTGGTATGAAATAGCTTGTAACTAACGCGTACTGTCCGTATTTATCAACCATTTCTTGTGATTTCATCAAATACTTCGCTTTTTTCTTTTTCACTAATTTATGGAGTACCTTCGTTCCAAAAACCTTCCCTAATATATATCCTAAAGAAAGCCCTGATACAACACCTAAATATGTTAATACGAATGAAGGAACAACACTTAATATACCTACTGAAGATACGAAACCACCACTCATAACAATCATTTCATCTGGAATTGGCATACCGATAATCCCTAACCATAAACAGAAAAATAAAGCCCAATAACCGTATTGTTCAATATAAGATAATAATTCATGTAATTCCATTATGCATATGCTCTCCTTAGTTCTTTTTTGCAACTAAAGACGTAGGCTGGCGGGAAATTGAGCCATACTTTTTCTAGTGTAATTTCAGGGAAGAAATGCTGTATAAACCCTTTTTTCACAAGTGAATATTGAAATGTAATGAACTCACCATTCTCATGTATCGCTTCCATCGCATTATTTAAAATGCGCTTTGAAACTTCTTCTGGTAAAGAAGTGAAAGGCAACCCTGATAAAACGTAATCAATGCATTCTATATTGAGCTCCTCCATATACTTCTTTATATTTTCAGCTGAACCGTGTACAACAATGACATTCTGCTCATCTTTAAACTTTCTTTTTAATTCTTTGAAAAATACTTCATTAATTTCAATAAGAAGAAATATCGTTTCCTTCTTTTTTCTCTTCATAATCTCTTTCGTAAAAACCCCTGTGCCAGGCCCTAACTCTACAATACATTTCGCTTTATTAAAATCAATTACATCGACCATTTTCTTTGCTAATATTTTTGAACTTGGCGCAATTGCACCAGTATGTTTTGGATGCTTTATAAATTCATGTAAAAATGTAATGAGCTGCATGTAAACCTCTCCTCATTCGTTCGATAGTTTTTAACTTGTGTCTAAGTATAACTATCGTTTCTTAATAAAAATTGAGGAAGTTTCTTAAGATTTTATGAAGAATAAAAAAAACAGCTATCGCGTGTAGCGATAGCTGCCCCTTATTACTTCGCACTCACGATCTTATAATAAGAACGAACCGTTAAGAAGTAATATCCAATATAGATGACACCGTATACTCCAATACTAATGAGAAGAGGAATCATAATTTCAAATGGTAATATATTTGATAAACCTTTTAGTGCAAATAAACTGTGTAAAATACCGATTACTAACGGAATAGCGAAGATAAAGCTTACTTGTTTTGCGATAGCTTTCTTCATTTCTTGCTTCGTTACACCAACTTTATGAAGGACAATGTAACGATCACGGTCAGCACTTGCTTCTGTTAATTGTTTAAAGTAAATGATTGAGCCTGTTGCTAATAGGAATACTAATCCTAAGAATAACCCAATAAACATCATTAAGCCTGTCGTTTCAAGCCCCATTTGGAATCCTGTATAGAAATCGTTAAATGGTTTTAAAACTTCTGATTCTCCAGCTGGCATAATGCTTGCTAATTTTGCTGTTAACTCTTTACTATTTCGCTCACCTTTTACATCAATATTTTTTACAGTACGCGTTTCGTTTACTTGTTTCACTTGCTCATATGTTTTATCAGGAACGATTACAAATAGTTCATTTAAATTTGTAAGGCTTCTATTATTTACACCTTTAATTTTTAATTCTTTTGACTCATTTCCAACAGGGAATACAGCTGTATTTCCTGTATAAAGAGGACCAAAATCAAGTTTCTCAATATATAAGCTATCATATACGAAAGCTTCATTCGCACTCAAATTTACAGGTTCTACATCTAAATGTTTCACATGTTTATTAAAGCTTGATTGAGAAATAAGCTGGTACTGATTCGTAACATTATAGTGTGTGTTCAGAACTTGATCAGCTCTTTCACCTTTAAATGTTCCTTTCACAGGAATCATTTCAACTTCTGATTCATATGTGACTGGGTGATTATTCTTCTCTCCAGCAAGTATTTCATTTACTTTTTTATCTAATGCTGCATCTTTTTTCTCATAGGAATAACTATACGGCGCAGCAACTTTTGATTGCGTAAATGTATTGTAATACATCGTAACTGACGTACCAACCGCTGTTAATGTAACTGCACTTAAAATAGCGATTGTCGCCAATGATTTCGCATTTCCTTTAATACGATATAGTAACTGCGATGTCGTTACCATATTCATACCATTATAAAATGCTGACTTATTATTTCTTGCACGTTTCAATACAAATACTGTGAAGAACATGAACAGTAAATAAGTCCCTGCTACTGTCGCTAATAAAATATATAATGCAACGACCATAAAGTCTGCATACATAACTGCTTTCATGTACATTAGCGCTAAAAAATAACCTGAACCGATTAAGAAAACTGAAATTAATGCCATGGTGACAGATCCTTTTGGCATTGCTTCTCCTTCACGTTCTGCACGGAAAAGTTCAATTAACTTAAAGCGATAAATTAAACGATATCCTTGAAGTGATGTATATAAAATAATCACAAAGAAAATAATTGCTGTATCAATAATAGCAGCCATCGGTACTTCAAAATGAACATTTAAATTTAATCCCATCATATTTACTAATAACTCAAGGAATAATTTCGAAAGGACACTACCAATCGCAATCCCGATTACTAATGACATTAATCCCATTAACATATTTTCATAAAAGAGCATTTTACCAATTTGTCTTTTACGAATACCTAATAACGAATATAAGCCAACTTCTTTTTTACGTTTACGTGTAAAGAATCCGTTCGAATATATAATGAACACCGCTACGAAAATGATAAGCATCACACTGGAAACTTGGAACGCTCCGCTAATCTTTTTAGAAGCTTCTGCTGCTTTTTCCATTTGTGAATTATATTGCAGTGCTTTAAATGTAAAATAAATAACGATACTAAAAATCATAGATGCGAAATATACAAAGTAGTCTTTAAAGTTCCGCTGTATGTTGCGGAGGGCAATGCTAGATAAGGTCATCAGCCATACCTCCAGAAATAGAAGACATTACGTCAACAATTTTTTGGAAGAACTGTTTACGCGTCGATTCACCGCGGTGCAATTCTTTATATAGTTCACCATCTTTAATGAAAATAACTCGTTTACAATAACTTGCTGCAAATGCATCATGCGTTACCATTAAAATTGTTGAGTTATCATATTCATTTAATGACTTCATACTTTCAAGTAAATCTGTTGCAGATTTAGAATCAAGCGCTCCAGTTGGCTCATCCCCGAAAATCATACTTGGATTCGTAACGATTGCACGTGATGCTGCGCAGCGCTGCTTCTGTCCACCAGATACTTGATATGGGAACTGACTTAAAATATGATCAATGCCAAATTTCTTTGAGATTTCAAGAACGCGGCGATCAATCTCACTCGCTTTCACCTTTGATAACGCAAGTGGTAAAGCAATATTCTCTTTCACTGTTAATGTATCTAATAAGTTATAATCTTGGAAAATGAAGCCTAAATGATCGCGGCGGAATAATGCTAACTTATCATCATTCATTTTCACAATATCTTTTCCATCAATTAAAATTTCACCGTTCGTCGCATTATCAATTGTAGAAAGAACATTTAGTAAAGTCGTCTTACCAGAACCAGAAGGTCCCATAATTCCAACGAACTCACCTTCTTTTACTTGTAAGTTAATACCTTTTAACGCTGCAAATTTATTACCACCCGTGTCATATACTTTTTCAATATTTTTTGCTTCTAATACTGTTTTCATCTCGACATCCCTCATTTCTTCTATTCTCTATTTTCAACTATATACACTCTCTACTCTTGCCACTATCGATGTTTCTTACACAAACATGACAGTTATGTAAGGCACATAAGTAAAGAAATCAAAAAGTTAACGTAATGAATTAAAGTACTTTGTTACTATAACATTGGGATATCATACCATCCATTCATTCTCCTTACAGGAACATTACAATTTTGTAAGGTAAAAAATGCACCTACAAAGTTGTGCACGAAATGTCGGATGGAGCTATTTCGTTCCTGCTATTCTATGTACAGAGGAGGTCATAATATGGATTCACTTAAAAATATGAATGCTGCAATGCGCTATATTGAAGATAACCTTACGAATGAAATTGATTTTAAAGAAGTTGCGAGGCTAGCTCTTTGTTCTGAGTATCACTTTAAAAGAATGTTTTCGTTTTTAGCAGGTATATCACTATCTGATTATATTCGCTGTAGACGTCTTACTCTCGCTGCCTTTGAACTAAAAAACAGCAATGTAAAAGTCATTGATATCGCTATAAAATATGGATACAACTCACCAGATTCATTCGCTCGTGCATTTCAAAACTTGCACGGTATAACACCTTCAGAAGCCCGAAATAGTAGCCATTCTTTGAAGGCTTATTCACCAATGACCTTCCAATTATCCATTCAAGGAGGAAATGAAATGAATTATCGAATTGAAGAAAAAGAGCCATTTCGAATTATAGGTATTACAAAACGAGTACCAATCGTTTTTAACGGTGTAAATGAAGAAATTGCTTCTATGTGGAAAAGTTTAAACCCAGAGTCTATTCAAACATTAAAATCCCTTTCGAACATTGAACCTACTGGAATTATTAGTGCTTCTACTAATTTTTCTGAAGGAAGAATGGAGGAAAAAGGAGAACTTGATCACTATATTGGAGTAGCCACAACAAAGGATTGTCCAGAGCAATTCGCGCAACTTGAAGTCGCAGCTTCAACATGGGCTATATTTGAAGCTGTCGGTCTATTTCCTGATGCATTACAAAATGTGTGGGGGCGTATTTATTCTGAATGGTTCCCTTCTTCGAACTATGAACTAGCGGAAGGACCGGAAATATTGTGGAATGAACAGAAAGATATATCTTCTCCAAACTTTAAAAGTGAAATTTGGATACCGGTTTTGAAGAAGTGATAAAAAAAACAAAGCTGCTCTTCCCTAAAAGGAAAAGCAGCTTTATTTACATTTTTAGTTCTTTTTTATAAGCAATATATGAATATCCCATCGTTAATCCTACTGCACCAATAATAATTCCAACCATTACGAAAGATTTCCACGCCACTGGTGCAAAAACACTTAAAATCATAATGATCCCCAATGCAACAAACACCTTTCCGCTAAAACGGTGCGTTTTTCTCCACACTTCTTCGTTACTTAATGTCCACGGTGTTTTTATACCTACAAAGTAGTTTGGTTTACATTGTGGTAAATAGTTTCCGATGGCTATAAATAAAATACCCACTAATAATTCCGGCACGCGATTAATGAATAAATTGTATCCTAATCCACTTGTAATAATATCTATATTCCCTACAAATAGTAGCAGTAGTATCCCGTTATTCATCATCATAAAAGCTTTAGAAAACTTCTCGTAGTTCGCTTTCTTTGGATCAATCTTTGGTAACACGTTTAGAAAAATATATAAAACAATCATAATTCCAACCATAGAAAGCATTCCATACAATTTAGAAGAATATCCATCTACTTTACCGCCGCTCCAATGCGTTGCAATTGTATCCGGTAAATGTGGCCAAGCAAACGCCCAAGCTAAACAAGTTATAACAATTAATAAGATTGCAAAAAGATGCTTTTTCATTTCCCCTCTTCCCCCTTATTCGTAAATGTAAACACCCAAGTCAATAAATCTTGAAAGACCGTTGTGTTTAAAGAGTACATAACGAATTGCCCTTTCTTTTCATCTTGAATAAGTTCAGCATTTTTAAGTGCATTTAAGTGGTGTGAAATACTTGGTTTTGTCATATTGAAATGTTCAGCAATCTCACCAGCGGTTAGATCGCCTTCTTTTAATAAGTCTAAAATTTTTCGCCTTGTTGGATCTGCTAATGCTTTGAATGCTTGATTCAATGTCTTTCTTCCTTTCGATAATTAGACATTTAGATATTTATCTAAATATTAAACCAATTACTGTTATTTGTCAATTTCATCCAGCGCCCTTTTTACTTTTCTCACTTTTAACCTATACTGTTTACTAGCTTATCTTTCAACATAATGAAAAGACTTGAAACACATGATACACTATAGCTACAATTGTTTTTTTGAGGAGGAATATACATATGTATAAAATTTTAATCGTTGAAGACGATCCAAATATTTCATCATTACTGCAATCTCACATTCAGAAGTACGGTTATGAGGCTGTGGTAGCGGAGAATTTCGATGATATTATGGAATCGTTTAACGCAGTGAAACCACATCTTGTTTTACTTGATGTAAACTTACCGAAATTCGATGGTTTCTACTGGTGCCGTCAAATTCGTCATGAATCTACTTGTCCAATTATTTTCATTTCAGCGCGTGCTGGTGAGATGGAACAAATTATGGCAATTGAAAGCGGTGCGGATGATTACATTACAAAACCATTCCACTACGACGTTGTAATGGCAAAAATTAAAGGACAATTACGCCGTATTTACGGTGATTATGCACCAAATATTTCTGAACGTATCGTTGAAGTAGAAGGTTTAAAACTATTCCCTGAACGTCCAGAAATTCATTTTGGATCTGAACAAGTTCTTTTAACGAAGAAAGAGGCAATTTTAGCAGAAATGTTATTATCTAAATTCCCTCGTACAGCGAGCCGTGAAGATTTATTAGCTGCGCTTTGGGATGACGAAAGTTTCGTTGAGGAAAATACATTAAACGTAAACATTACACGTCTTCGTAAAAAGTTTAATGAGCTTGGCATTGAGAACTCTATTGAAACAGTACGTGGACTTGGATATCGCTTTAACGCAACTTGGAGTGAATAAGCATGAAGCTATTTTTACGTGATCATTTTGCATTTTTTCTACTGTACGTATTAAACTTCGGTATCATTTTCGTTCTTTATGATGCAGTAGACGGATTTCAAAATAATAAATTTTACTTCGTCGTTTTAAGTTTATACTTATTTATTTGTTTCCTCGCTTATCGTTACGTTCGCAATCGTAGAATGTACCATAGATTAAGTGAGCAACCAGAAAAAATGGAAGATGCGTTTATTGAAAGAGCAACTGCTCCGATGCCTCACGGTGTCAATGAACTCGTACGTACGCAGTACCGTCTATTCCAAAAAGAACTACAATCGTATGAAGTAAAACAACAAGAACATCAATTATTCATTAACCATTGGGTACATCAAATGAAGACACCTGTTTCTGTTATGCAGCTTATGGTGCTAGAAATGGAAGACGAGCATTTAATTCCAAAGTTTAAAAAAGAATTAGAGCGTCTAAACCAAGGACTTGATATGGCTTTATACATGGCTAGGTTAAATAACTTCCATGAAGATTTCCATGTCGAGACGATTTCATTAAAAGATACGGTAACAAAAAATATTAACGGATTAAAAGAACTATTCATTCGTAATGGTGTCTTCCCTGTTTTAGAAGTCCATTCTGATTTAAAAGTTGCTTCTGATGCGAAATGGCTAAAATTTATCATCTATCAGTTAATGACAAATGCTGTTCGTTACTCTGGGGAACGCGGAAAGAAAGTATTCTTATCTGCTTACCGAAACGGAAAAGATATTATTTTAGAAGTTCGCGATGAAGGTGTTGGTATTCCACAAGAAGATATTCGAAGAGTATTTGAACCATTTTACACTGGGAAAAACGGTCGCGCATTCGGAGAATCTACTGGTATGGGCCTTTATATTGTAAGTAAAATTTGTGATTATTTAGGTCACTCTGTCAAACTAGATTCTGAAGTTGGTAAAGGAACGACGATTAAAATCATCTTCCACAACGCTGCAAATAATCAAGCAGAACATACGGAGAAGGTGACCGAAGCATGATCGTAACAT
Source organism: Bacillus sp. LH1 (assembly GCF_057924895.1). Classification (NCBI taxonomy): domain Bacteria; kingdom Bacillati; phylum Bacillota; class Bacilli; order Caryophanales; family Bacillaceae; genus Bacillus; species Bacillus sp. LH1. Next base: position 4,724,305 of record NZ_CM175007.1, read on the forward strand.
ATGCAAGCAAAATGTATGAGAACTCACTCTCATACATTTTTTGCAATACAACTACTTCTATATCTTCTAGCCGGAGGTATAATCTATGACATTTTGGCAATTTGCATTTAAAAACGTCACGCGCAACTCAAGAGCTTATTTTGCTTACTTTGTAAGTAGCTCCTTTTCCATTGCTGTGTTCTTTTCGTTTGCTGTTTACTTATTCCATCCGAAATTACAAAACTTTGACATGACCTCTGAAATTTCAGGATTAATGATATTTTCAGAAGTAGTAATTGTATTTTTCTCTTTCTTCTTTTTACTATATTCCATTGGTACTTTTTTAAAAGTTAGAAAAAAACAATTTGGTATTTTGACCATTTTAGGAATATCGAGAAAACAATTACATCGTCTTATTTTTATGGAGAATATGTTAATCGGGATTTTATCTATCTTTTTCGGCATGCAGTTTGGAGTTGTTTTTTCTCAATTTTTCTTATTAGTAACAGCCAAACTTACCCATGTTCCAGGAATATATTTATACGGGCCTACTAACGCGTTTATTTTAACAACCATTGTTTTCCTTAGTCTTTTTATCATTGTATCTGCATTCACACCAATGCTTATTCGTACAAAAAAAGCAGTACACCTTTTAAAAACAAATGGTGGAAAACAAAAAGAAAGAAAACCATCCATACTTGTTTCATTATTTGGTGCGATTTGTTTATTTGGTGGTTATGCGTTAGCTGGAAATCCTAAATATTTCGTATCAGTAAGCCCGCAAATCGGTGTTATATATATGGTTTCAAGTATTTTCGTCATTCCAACGCTCGTTACAATCGGAACATATTTTTTCTTTTCTCAAATTAGTTTCTTACTTATTTATATTTTAAAGAAAAGAAGAAAGTTTTATATGAAACGGATTAATATGCTTTGGATTTCGGATTTAGCGAGCCGTATTCGAACGAATATTAATATGCTGTTTATTGTAGCGATGCTATCTACAATTGCTTTCACAATGATTACGTTTCTATATGGATTCGGGAAATTTATTAAGCTAGAGGTGAATAGAACTTCTCCTTTTCCAATTTCTTATTTTTCTTATGATGCGAACCCTTTTGTTACAGAGCATTTAAATTGGCTTGAGCAACAATTACAAAAAGAGCATTTCCCCTATCAAAAAATAAAAGCTGATATATATGAAACACCACTAAAAGAAGATAAAGATATAGCTATTTATAATGACGTATACGCAATTAAGCAAAGTGACTATAACAAACTTGCAGATTCTTTACGAATGAAACAACTATTTATGGATGATAACGAAGCATATGTGCTAACAGGGACATCTTATAACACCATATTCAACGAATTTGAGCAAAGCTACAAAAGAGATTACATTACACTCTCTAGTACAAATACGAAATTACGAGTGAAAGGCTATGAGCATGTGAATGCAATTCCATCTGGCTTTTCATATCAAACGATAGTTTTGCCTGATGTTATCGTAAATAACTTACCTAGCACCGTAAAGCATATATCAGCATACAATTACAAAATTCAAAACTGGGAACAGACATATGAAATTGCTGATAATTTTATAGAAAAAGTGCAAAAAGATCGAAATAAATCCCAGTATGAAGGACCTCTTATTCGTTCCTTTGAATCAGCAGGATCGTTATACAAAATAACATCAGGCAGTGCTGCATTTTTCCTAATTGGGACCTTTTTAGGAGTTATTTTCTTCATTGGAGCTGGTAGCGTTCTTTACTTTAGAATGTATACGGATTTGACGAACGAACAAGAGAAATATATAACGATTTCTAAAATCGGTGTAACAGATACAGAGATGAAACGATCTGCAACCATTCAACTTAGTATTTTATTTTTCATTCCGTACATTATGGCATCCATTCATACAATGTTTGCAACAAAAATGCTACAAGATGTAATTGGTTTATCTCTGTTCAAAGAGGTTTCAGCCGTTCTTATTATTTTTGGATTCGTTGAAATCGTGTTTTTCATATTCATTCGTTCACTTTATATGCAAAAATTATCACAATACACGAGTGGACAAAATATTTAAAACAAAATTGATGAAAAGAGTATTTCTTATGCTCTTCTCATCTTCACCCTATCAGGAGGTTCAGGTGAATGACATTTTGGCAGTTTGCATTTAAAAACGTGACGCGGAACGCCAGAGCTTATTTCGCCTATTTTGTAAGCAGTGCGTTCTCCATCGCAATCTTTTTCTCATTTGCAGTTTATTTATTTCATCCTAAATTGCATATGACAGACGTGAATTATTCTCTGAACATATTAATGACAATTTCAGAAGTTGTCATTGTGTTCTTTTCATTTTTCTTTTTACTGTATTCAATCGGGACCTTTTTAAAAGTACGAAAAAAACAGTTCGGGATTTTAACAGTACTTGGCATATCTCAAAAACAATTAAAGCGACTCATATTTATAGAAAATATGTTAATTGGTGCTCTTTCTATATTTTTTGGCATTCAACTTGGAGTTGTCTTTTCACAGTTCTTTTTATTAGTTACCGCCAAAATTACACACGTACCTGGTTTATATTTATATCCGCCTACAAGTGCTATCGTTTTAACTATCATCATCTTTCTTGGGCTCTTCATTCTCGTATCATCTTTTACACCGATGCTCATTCGTACGAGAAAAGCCGTACGTCTTTTAAAAGAAGGAACACAACAAAAAGAAAGAAAAGCATCCGTGCTCATCTCTCTATTTGGTGCGACGTGTTTAATATGTGGATATGCGTTAGCCGCAAATCCGTTGTATTTTATGTCGCTAGGTGACATCATTGGGCTTTTATACGCCGTCTCTAGTATATTTGTCATCCCATCGCTTATTGCAGCTGGAACATACTTTTTCTTTTCACAAATTAGTTTTTTACTTATTCGTATTTTAAAAACGCGAAGAACGTTTTATATGAAACGAATTAATATGCTTTGGATTTCGGATTTAGCAGCGCGCATTCGGACAAACATTAACATGCTCTTTATTGTAGCGATGCTATCAACACTCGCTTTTACAATGATTACATTCTTATACGGTTTTGGGAAATTTACAAAGTTTGATGCAATTAGACAAAACCCTTTCCCGTTTACGTATTTATCGCATACTGAAAATACATTAGCTGATGAACATTTAAACTGGTTAGAGCAGAAATTTAATGAAGGGCACTTTACTTATACAAAATTTAAAACGGATATATATGAGGTATCTTCAGCTGAAGATAACACGCAGCTCTATTACGCAATTAAACAAAGTGACTATAATGTACTTGCTAAAGCATTAAATTTGGAAAAACTCACGGTAAATAAGAATGAATCTTATATTCTTATGAAAGACTTAGATGATCAAGTTATTGGAACACTTCACAATGAAGAAAAGAAAAATACTCTTACACTTACTCAAAACAATTTACAACTACAAGTGAAAGAATATAAAAGTTATAGCCCATTCCCAAACAGCTTAATATACCAATTACTCATACTATCTGATGAAAATGTAGAAGCCTTATCCACAGTTTCCAAACAAATGAGTGTATATAACTTCAAAGTTACAGATTGGGAAAAAGCACATAATATCGGTTCATCGTTTATAACAAAAATCCATAACGATAATGCAGCTATTCAAGCAGAGCACCCACCTTTCCATGCAAGTGAAGCGAGCGATTCTCTATATAAGAAAAAACTAAATGTTGCCTCATTCTTCTTAATTGGTACTTTCTTAGGTGTTATTTTCTTTATCGGTGCTGGTAGTGTTCTTTACTTCCGAATGTATACAGATTTAACAAATGAGCAAGAAAAATATATAACGATTACGAAAATTGGCTTAACTGAGACTGAAATGAAACGTTCAGCGACAATTCAGCTTGCGATTCTTTTCTTCGTGCCTTACATTATGGCATCAATCCATACGATGTTTGCGACAAAGATGCTACAAGAAATATTACATCTCTCGTTCTTCGCTGAAATTACAGTCGTACTTATGATTTTTGGAACAGTTGAAATTTTATTTTTCCTTTTAATTCGTTCCTTTTATATGCAAAAATTATCACAACACATTAAGTTTTAAAAAGTAGAAAGGTGATTACTATGGAAGAAGTATTACACATAAAAAACGTCTCAAAAGTATATGAGGGAAAAGTCCCTCATACTGCTTTAAAAAATATAAATTTACACGTGGATAAAGGTGAATTCGTTGCCATTATGGGACCATCTGGTAGCGGGAAATCTACATTTTTAAACGTTATCTCTACAATCGATTCTCCGACTTCTGGTGATGTCGTGATTAACGGAAAAAAACCGCACACATTTCGTAGAGAGAAGTTAGCTATTTTCCGCCGCCAAGAGTTAGGATTTGTTTTCCAAAACTTTAACCTACTAGATACACTAACAATCGGTGAAAATATCGTACTACCTTTAACATTAGATAATGTTCCATTAAAAGAAATGGATGAAAAGCTTGATAACATTTCAAAAAAGCTTGGAATTGATCATATTTTGGACAAGCGTATTTTTGAAGTTTCCGGGGGACAAGCACAGCGTACCGCAGTAGCACGTGCTGTCATTCATCATCCTTCACTTCTACTTGCCGATGAACCGACAGGAAACTTAGATTCAAAAGCGGCAATTGACGTAATGGAGCTATTTACGAAATTAAATAAAGAAGAAGATGCAACGATTTTAATGGTTACCCATGATCCGTTTGCAGCAAGTTATTGTAACCGTGTTATTTTCATTAAAGATGGAGAGCTTTACAATGAACTACACCGCGGATTGTACCGTGAGAAATTTTATCAAGAAATATTAGATGTTTTAGCATTATTAGGAGGAAGACGTGGATGACATTTTGGCAATTCGCATTTAAAAATGTCTCACGTAATTCGAAAGCATATTTCGCCTACTTTGTAAGTAGTGCGTTTTCTATCATGGTTTTCTTTTCATTTACTGTATACGCGTATCACCCGCGGTTACAAAGTGTACAAAGTTTCCAAGAACGTGATCCTCTAATGAACTTAGCTAGTACAGCACAGCTTGTGATTGTTATGTTCTCGTTCTTCTTTCTCTTATATTCAATTGGAACATTTTTAAATGTACGGAAGCAGCAATTCGGGATACTCACCATTCTCGGTATCTCACAGAGACAATTAAAGAGACTGTTATTTACTGAAAATATGATAATCGGGATATTGTCTATCTTTATCGGCATTCAAGGTGGACTTGTATTTTCTAACTTTTTCTTATTAGTCACTTCGAAATTAACAAACGCGAAAGGTCTCTATTTATATTGGCCAACAGAAGCGATTATCGTTACAACCGTAACGTTTATCATCTTATTTTTAATCGTTTCTACATTTACACCAATGTTTATTCGTACTCGAAAAACAACGAAGCTTATTAAGGGCGTTAACAAAGAGAAGAGCGAAAAAAAACCATCTATACTGATTTCACTATTTGCTTTAACTTGTTTAGGACTATGCTATTATATTGCTGGTTATCCGCAAGGCTACATAACGGAAAAAAATGCACAAAATGGATCTGTATTCTTAATTATGCTATCTATTTTACCGCTTGTAGTAGTTGGGACGTATTTATTTTTTTCACAAACATTTCTTCTCTTTATCTATATTTTAAAGAAACGAAGAAAGTTTTATTTAAAACAAATAAATATGTTATGGATTTCAGATTTAGTTTCTCGTACACGCAGTAATATTAATGTACTCTTTATTGTTTCTATGCTATCTGCACTTGCATTTACAATTATTATCGGGTTATTTGCTGCAAACAATAATACGAAAGCACCCATACTAGAACGATATCCAATACCATTCACCTATACATCAGAAGGTGTTAATGCATTTGAACAAAAGCATATTACTACGATTGAAACTGAACTTACAAATGCTAATTTTCAATATGACAAATATAAATTTACCGTTTTAAAAGATACAGCTTCAAAAGAATCAATTGCCATTATGAAAATGAGTGATTATAACGCAATAGCACAGCAATTAAACAGACCAAAAATCACTCTCGATTCTTCACAAGTTTATAATATTTCTCGCTATTCACCAGTGTTATTAAATCTCGTGTCTAACCCATTTGCGAAGCAGAACACGATTACACTTGGCTCTAATAAAAAGGAATTTCAAATTAAAGGTTTTATTAATAGAGGAATTGAGCCTCCCTTTGCATTACCTCACTTAATTGTGATGCAAGATGAAGTAATTGAAAATATGATTCCTCATATTGAAACAATTACAGTCTATAACTACTTCGTGGAAAATTGGGAAAATGCAATTGTCCCAACAAAAAATATATTAAAAAGCTTAAATCATGATGCAGAAACCTTGTATGAAGCACATAAAAATGAAGAAGATTTCATTAAACCATTTTATATTTATACAGCTACGGATGAACTCGTTCATAGTAAAGGAAATGCAGTCGCTCAATTCTTTATTTGGGCATTTCTCGGCTTTATTTTCTTTATCGGAGCAGCTAGTGTTTTATATTTCCGTATGTATAATGACTTAACAACTGAAAGACAAAAGTATATTACGATTACAAAGCTTGGCTTAACTGAATCAGAAATGTTTCGCTCTGCAACGATTCAATTAGGAATTTTATTTTTCGTTCCTTATGTCGTTGCTGGTGTTCACACATTATTTGCAGTTAAGTTTTTACAAAGCATGTTTTCTTTCTCCTTATTAAAAGAGACATGTATCGTACTCACCTTTTTCGGGATTATCGAGATCATTTTCTTCTTCTTAATCCGTTCTCTTTACATTAATAAATTATCACAGCATATAAAAATATGAATAAAATAGCCTTGTGCAATATGCACAAGGCTATTTTCAATAGTTTTTAATAATTAGCAGCAATATCCGCCGTAGCCGCCAGCATAACCGCCGTAACCACCATAACCACAACCGCCGCCTCCGCCGAAGCAGCTAGCACCGATGATAATTAATAAAATAAACAATACGATTAGAAGCGCAAAACCGCCTCCGCAACCATGTCTGCGGTTACAATCATCATGTCTGTGTTCACACTTTTCGCTCATTACCCTATTCCTCCTTTAGTATCATTCATAACAAGTTCACCTTGCTCTAAATGAGGGGATTCCATTTATATTATGTTTTCAGGGCGAATAAGAAGCTTGGCTTACCTAAAAACGGGCTTGTTTTAGGAATTGGGCTTTATTAAAAAGCGAATGAGCCTTATCCAGATGTAAGCATAAAACATTTGACATACTCTTAATTTCTTACTAATATTTAATTGAATGACCAATCAATTTTTTGATTATACATTCAAATCATATAAATTAGGAGTTGAATAGCGTGACTGATTCTTTTATTGCAGAGGCTAGGCGTGAACAAATTATTCTTGCATGTATTGATACATTAGAAGAGGTTGGATATAACAACTTAAGCTTAACGAAGGTAGCAAAAAAGGCTAAGATTAGTACCGGACTTATTTCTTATCATTTTAATGATAAGCTTTACCTTATGAATCGCACATTACAATTTTTAGTTGCCAAGCAACATGAATTTATTAGTAATCGAGTGCTATTAGCTCAATCTGAAATAAATAAACTAGAGGCTTTTATTGAAGCGCATTTGGCTTATCAAGAAACTCATTACAAAAATAATATTGCCTTAATTGAGATTGTCTTTAATGCAAGAAATGAAGAGAACGTTCCTTATTACAGAATCGAAGACGACGAAGAGGAGGATGCTCTTAGAACGATGTTATTAGATATTTTGAAGACTGGTCAACAAAATGGCGTGTTTTCCGATTCTTTCCAAACCGACACATTAGCTTCATTTATTTTAGGAGCAATCGAAGAAAGAATGCTGAAGGCAAATTCATCTATATCCATAGAAAATTACTCAGATGAGCTCATAAAAATGGTGAAGAAACTCACTGTTTAAAACATGCCTTGATTAAAAAAATATATATGAAAGGATGAACTACACATGAAAAAGGCATCTGTCATTGGATTAGGTTTTTTAGAAAAATTACTTGCTATAGTAAGCCCAATCCTTTTAGGAATTATTGGATATTTTTCACCTAAATTAATAGAGATTATAAAAAAGATTCCTCTCTTTTCTGATTCAAAAATTATAGAACTTTTAAATTTTATTAATCCCTTCTGGCTTCCTATTATCCTCATGCTAATTGGTGTTATTGCAGGAATTTTATTTTCTTTAATTATTTATAGTGAAGCTTTAAAAATGAACATTACTTCGGAAAGCATTCACGTGAATAAGGACGATCAAAAGAAACAAATCACCAGATTAAATGTAAAAGCCGTTTTTGTAGATAAGCGTCAAGTGGTTATCATTGATCAAGAAGACCGAGAATGGTTACGTGAAACATCTGACATTACCCCAAGCAAAATTAAAGATACTTTCTTAATGCACGGCTTCCCCTGGGTGGAACAAGATCCTTATAAACATGAGTATAGCTTATGGAAATTAGAGGATGAGCGATTTAATAAAAGCATAAATACTATTTTGTATGAAAGACGCAATGCCCTTCGAGAAGGAAACTCTAAAAAAAAGAAGCATTTACGCAAAGATTTGAATGAGCTAGGAGTCTTTGTCAAAGACGATGGAGAAGATCAGTATGTCCGTTCCATTAAGTAATAGGACAATAGAAAAAAGATATAAAAAGCACCTTGCCCTGTATATTTGTAAGTAACTACGATCAAAAAATAGCAAAACCCACAGAGAAATTGAATTTCTCCTGTGGGTTTTATTAATTAAAATGGACTTTTCTCCCTAAAGAAACATATTCAACACAAGCGCAAAACCAAATGCAATAAATGATAACAATGTCTCGAGTACCGTCCACGTTTTAAACGTTTCCTTCACCGTCAAACCTAAATACTCTTTTACAAGCCAGAACCCTGCATCATTTACGTGAGAAAACATTAATGAACCTGCACCGGTTGCAATAACGAGAAGCTCTAAATTCACACCAGACATGTGCTGAATAACTGGTGAAACAATCCCTGCTGCTGTCGTTAATGCTACTGTAGCTGAACCTGTTGCAATTCGAATTAAACCAGCTACCATGAAAGCTAATACGATTGGTGATAACGAAATATGTTCTGCCATTTGTGCAATAGCTGTTCCAACGCCGCTTTCAATTAATATTTGTTTAAATCCACCGCCTGCACCAATTATTAAAATAATAGAACCGACAGGCAATAAACTTTCATCTGTTAATTTTTTAATCATCTTTTTATTAATACCTTGTTTGATACCAAGTAAATAAAATGCTGCGAAACATGAAATAAGTAAGGCGATTACTGGACTTCCTATAAACACGAAAAATTCAGTCAATTTTTTCGGTAATGAAATATATGGTGCAACTACTGATAAAATCATCAATACAACTGGTAGTAAAATAATAAAGAATGAAACTTTACGACTTGGCAAATCAGTTGAGACAGTCGTAACTCGAATAAGCTCTGGTTCATTTTCAGGTATAACCCTTTTATGTACCCACTTTGCAAATATCGGTCCTGCGATAATGGCTGTTGGTAACGCGATAATTAATGAATATAAAAGTACCTTTCCTAAGTTCGCGTTATAAATACCGATTGCTGTCATCGCCCCTGGATGCGGAGGCACGAGCCCGTGAACAATAGATAATCCTGCAATGACAGGTAACGCAATTAATAATATATTTTGCTTCGTCGTTTTTCGAATGGAAATAACAAGTGGTAATAAAATGACGATCCCCACTTCAAAAAACACTGGAATCCCTATAACAAATCCTGCAAATAACATAGCCCAAGGTAGTTTCTTTACACCGAAAAATCGAATAAAGAAATCTGCCACTTGCATGCCGGCCCCTGAATCGGACATCATTTTCCCTAAAATTGTTCCGAGAGCTAAAATACCAACTAAATGCCCTAGTACACTACCAACACCAGTTTCATAGGCAGTCACTATTTTCGTTAAGTTCAGTCCAGACATGATAGCTAAAAACAAACTCGCAACTGTTAAACTAATAAATGCATGCCATTTCCACCATGATACCCCTAAAATAACAATCGCAATTGCAAGTAACGTGACGATTAATAAGTATATATCCATCTCCCATTCTCCTTACTTTATAAAAAAAGAGGGAAAATCCCCTCTTTTTTATACGTCATAATTCACTACATAATGCTGCATTTCTGTATTGTAGTAGCCTTCGCTATATTCAATTACTTCGCCAACTTCATCGTAAGAATAACGCATGCGTTTTAATAGCGCTGTCCCCTCTTTTTCACCTAGCGCTTCTGCAACGAAACTAGGCGCGAGTCCAACTGCGAATTCATCTCTGAAGTTTTCTAAATGAATACCTCGGTCTTCAACTAAATCATAAAGCGATTGCAAGTCAAAATCCGATAAATCTGAACTTGCCATTCCTGCTGAGAAATAGTGCGTATAATGAATGTACGGTGCATCATTTAACGTATATAAACGTTCAATACGAAAACTCTCCTTACCGAATAATCGAAATGGCACTGTTCCTTCTTCATTCTGCACAATTTCTGCTTTTAGCAATTTCTTCTGTACTTTATATCCTTCTTCCACTAACACTTCAGTAAATTTCTTACCCTTTGACAGTTTTGTCGCAGAAGTATTGCGGATGACTTTCGTTCCTTTACCGCTTTTCTTTTCCAAATATCCTTCTTGAGCGAGTTCTTTAATCGCATTTCGCACTGTAATTTTACTCACTTTGAACTCTTCTTCTAACTGCGGTTCGGAAGGGATATTCGTATGAATCGCATATACACCATGCAATATTCGATCACGAATAATATTTTTTATTTGCAAATATAATGGTCCTTTTTTTCTCGTTACGTTCACCGTTACACCCACTACCTTTCTACATCACCTACTGATGCCGTCATTGCCCGAAGTATATCCTTCTCTGATGACATTGGCGTATCACCGACGATTGTATGTGCTAGCATTCCAGCTGCTGACGCAAATGAAACAGCTTTCTCTGGTGCGAACTCCTTTATCTCGCCATGAATAATTCCGCTCGTATAAGCATCTCCAGCACCTATTCTATCATATACAGAAAACGTAAGTGTTTTTGCAAAAGTGAACGTTCCATCTTTACATATAAACCCGCGAAGCGAATGTGTATTATCACTGTTAATAGAGCGATGAGTACCAGCGATTGTAGCGATATGATACGTTTCAGCTACCTTTGGAATAAGATCAACAAGTTGCGCCTCTCGCTCCGTTTCTTCGGTTTTTATTCCTAAAACAAACATTGCATCTTTTTCGTTCATCATAACGATATCAGCAAGTCCCAGCATTTCTTCATAATGCGGTTTTGCCTGTTCATATCCGTCTTCTCCCCAAAGTGATGGACGATAATTACAATCAAAAACGACGGTTCCTCCGTTTTCTTTAACTGCTCTCGCTAAAGACTTCATATGATGGCGCACCGTATCATTCATCGCAAGTGTAATACCGCAAAAATGAACGATATCAATTTCCTTAGCAATTTCTTCAAATTGGTATATCTCTTCAGACGCCGTATTGAAGCTACTTTCTAGTCGATTCGAATACGTAACGCGGCTTGCACGTGCACCGAATCCATTTTCTAAAAAATACATACCTACATATTTACCACCTCTTGAAACAAGAGAAGTTTGAATTCCTAACTTTTGAATGTAAGATACAGCTGCATCTCCAACCGAATTTTCCGGTAAAGTTGAAATAAGAAGCCCTTCATGCCCTAAGTGAGAAAGTGCCGCTACAACGTTCACACCTGTACCTGAAAATGAGTAATTTAACGTGTTAGCTTGCGACAACAATTCATATCCAGGTACTTGCAGGCGCATCATTACTTCGCCGAACGCTGCAATTTTCTTACGCATATTGATCAACTAGCTTCTTCACGACTGCTAATAATTCACGCACATCTTCTACTTTCGTGTTACCAGTTTCTTTATCAATAATAGAAGAGTACACGTGCGGGATAACTTGCTCTACATTTGCCTCAAGCGCAATACGTACAATTGTTTCGAAGTTTTCTTTATCAATTCCGCCTGTTGGCTCTAATGCGAATTCTTCTTCCGCACAAGCTTTCGCAACTGCGCGATATTCTTCTTCATAGGCTAGCCCTTTCATCGGGAAGTACTTCAATGAATTTCCGCCCATATCACGTACAAGTGCAATCGCTGTTTTAATTGGAACGATTGCTTTTTCTTCTCCAGCCGCACTAATTGGGCCAGTAGAAATATTTACGTAACCTACTTTTCCTGTTGGCGATACTAAACTATTAATCCAGCTATCTTTTTCGCCAAGATTTGCACGTGTCGCTCCAACTGAAGGAAACACTTGGTTAATATGGCTACCAGGATAATGCTTCGCAATTTCAGCCACAACTGCCGCTTGGCGATTATCTCCTGCGCCTAGTCCGATTGATACAGCGTCATCAATTTCTTTTCCATATGCTTTCATAGCTGTAACAGCTTCTTCTACTGTTGGATAGTCTTTTGATAACACTCCCACTACTACATAACCTTCTGCTGCTTCAAAAATATCTTTCGCATTTTCTATATTGTTTGCCAATACATTTAATGCTACGCGGCCTTTATAAAAACGTTTTTGAATGTTTGTCATTTTAGTTTCCCCCTACAATTTCTCTCATTTTTTCTTCAATTACATGTATGTCATCACCTTGAAGTGGACGTGGATCGATATCAAAGAACCCTTGTCTTACTCCGTAATCACGTGTGTAAATTGCAATTTCCCCGTCGCGTAATGCAGCCACAACGTCTTTTGCCGATTTATTTAACTCTTTTTCGTTAATATGAATACGTGCTCTAAAGATTGCTCTTCCAGCTTCATCTTGAACGATCGTTACATTTACACCATTTAATTCTTTTAGCGGCATAAGTACTTGTAGCAATTCTTTTTCTTGCTCGCTCTTATCTTCTTTTACTCCGTACTCATCAAGTGCTTGAAGTAAACCAAAAGTTGTTTCTTTCCCAACTTTCATGCTTCTTCCGATACAATGTAATTGCACTTTCAGCCATTCAATATACTTTCTTTTACCGCCCACAATACCAGAAGTAGGTCCTTCAATTGCCTTTGAACCGCTATAAATAGCAAGATCTGAATACTTCACATATTTTTGAATGTCTTCTTCAGCTGCTGCATCCACGATAAGCGGTACGTTATTTCGCTGCGCAACTTCCCATGCTTCTTCAACAGAAATCATATTTTTTTGCACTGCATGATGTGATTTCACATACAGAATCGCTGCTGTATTTTCACCAATTGCATCTTCAATATGCTCTGCTTTCCCTTCATTTGCATAGCCAACTTCTACAAGTTTACCGCCGCCTAAGTAAATCATCGTTTCAACAGGAGCACCGTATTGAACGTTATGACCTTTTAACATAATCACTTCGTTTTTCGCGATTACTTCTTGATGAAGTCTTTCACTTTTACGGCGATTTCCTTCTGTAACGATACCAGCGATAGAAAGCGCAATTCCGCTCGATGCTGAATTCACAACGACCGCTGCCTCTGAATCTAGAATTCTCGCAATATGGTCTCCTGCTTTATCTACTAAATCAGCAATTTCCACATAATTTTGTCCACCATGTTTCATCGCATCCATTACCGTATCTGTAGGAGCAGATACACCTAAAATACTCATTCTACCGCTCGCATTAATTACTCTTTTTAATCCGTACTTAGCATTCAATGAATGACCCATTAATTACAACCCCTTTCGTATCAATCCTTCTTTCAGCAATGCGCTGATCCCCTTCTGAATCAATTAACGTAACCTTCTCATCTTTAACCGTAAATAAAGTTAAGTTTGCAATATCTCCTTCTTGAATACGGCCAAGCTCTGGTTTCTTAAGCCACTCTGCCGCATTTTTCGTAACCGCATCAATCACTTCTTCTAGCGGATAACCTAAGTAAAGGAATTTCGAAAGAACATGAGCCATACTATACACTGGACCGTGTATACGGTTCTTTCGGTAAATATCTGTACTAATTGTATGAAAGGCAATACCGTGACGCTTCGCTGCTTCTGCTACTTTAAAAGAAAAACTAGCATTACCGTGACCAACATCTAAATGTACGCCGCGATTCACTGCATCTAGTAACACAGGTAGCGGTTTTCCTTCTTCATCAAATAAATTATTTTCTTTCCCGTTTAAGTAATGTGTAATAACATCATCTTTTTCTAAAAGAGGTACAACTTCCTCAATGCGAGGAGGCGCTGAACCGATATGTACCATAATCGGTAATGATGTTTCACGGGATAAAGAGCGCGCTACATGCAGCGGTTCAATTCCACTATCACAAACGACGCTTTTACTCATTCTCGCCTTTAACCCAACGATTACATCTTTATACTTTTCTACTGCTTCTATTACTTTCTCTTTATCTATCCATTCCATATTGGATAATTCATCAATTCGTTTCAAACCGATGCGAGAAATATTTAAAAAGGCAAATAAATTTGTCTTTGCCTGTTCTCTACTTTTTACTAAATCTGCAATGCGATCAGCTCCGCAGCTACCCGCATCAACAATTGTCGTTACCCCTTGCTTAACGCCAATTTCATCCACTTCATCGCCATACGGATCAAACTCTGGAAAAGCATGAACGTGTAAATCAATCCAGCCACTCGATACGTAAGTACCAGAGCAATCAAGAACCTTTCCACCCTCACCAGCACCAGCTTTCGTCACCTGTGCGATTTTATTATTTTCAATTACAATGTCAATCTCTTCCCCGTTCACACGTTTCACATTACGTAGTACGAATCGTTCTGTCATTGTACTTCCACCCTTTTCTATAAGAAGCCATAAGAATACGCTTACATTAAAGTTTCATTTTTATATCTCTTTCACACGTTTAGCGTAACACAAAAAAAGGGAGAAGTAAATATAACGTTATAATGTTTAAAAGCGAATAAAAAGATGCTCCTCCAAAATGCTAATAGTATAGGAAATTATATCAACGATTTTTTGAATATATCTATCATAACTTACAATATATCAACGATTTTTCAATTATATCTACCGTAACTCACAATATATCAACGATTCGACAAAGAATATCGATTTACCGACAAAAAACATCAATCCCTTTCTTATATATACGAAGAGGTTGCTCCAAACGGAACAACCTCTTTCTCTATTCCTGAACCGTCACAATAACCCCATCCATATTGTTCCCGGAAATTTCATACTGCTTGTTTGCTGGCACGTTCACTTTCATATTCTCAGAAACTTTATAATAAGAAACAGTATATTTCTTACCTTCGACTTCAGTTGAAATCTCTTTTTCCTCTTTTAAAAACTCTAAATATTCCTCTAGTGTGAAATTCTTTTTTTGCATAATTGCGCTATGAGGTAAGCCTACATAACGTATATGCCATGGCTCATATTGAATGCCTGTAATGTTACTTTTATTTTTCGGATAACGTAATACAAAGCCATGCTTCCATACGTTCTCTTCAATCCATTTTCCTTCAGGCGCTTTCTCCATTTTCTTTTGAGTAGACCCAATGTCCAGTGATAATCCTAAGTTATGTTCACTGTATCCTGCTGGAAGTGCATAATCAGATCCCATTTTTTCATATAGCTGTTTTTGCTCTTGGAAATCTCTATAGCCACTACTAATCAAAAAATGGTTAACACTTTCTTTTCCAGCCGCATCGACAACGTTCAAAAACTTTTTCACAACATCCTTTGATAAACGAAGATTTCTATCAAATATTACATAGCCTCTCACTAATTCACTATTATGATTTACATTTATAATATCAGACCTAATACTATCTTTTTTTACTGGGTAATCCCTGTTAACTAATAATAAATCGCCCTTATAAATTTGTTCCTTCGTAATCTCTTTCCCATCGGTGTTTGCCGCCTTTACTAGCTCATCTTTCCCGACAATTTTAACGTCGATTTCCTTTTGAAATAACGGTGATATATAAACGCCTACACATACTGTGCATACTATAAAAAAAGAAATAAATACCCACTTTTTCATTTCTAGTTCCTCCTTAACGTAACTTACGTATAGAATAGAAAAAACTATTAAAATAAAAAGTGGGGTAAAGTTTAAATTTTTATTAAATTGTTACATTCTCGTCTTTTGGCAATCGTACTTCAAATATCGTTCTAACTACATTGCTCTCAGCAGAAATCGTACCGTTATGTTGCTCGACAATATTTTTCGCAATAAATAGTCCAAGGCCTGTCCCGCCACGGTTCTCAGTTCTTGCTTTATCACCTGTATAGAACATATCAAAAAGATACGGTAAATCTTCTTCCGGGATGCTATCTCCGTAATTCATAATTTGTACGACAACTTCTCCATTATCAACATACCCATTCATATCAACAAATTGTCCATCATAGCCGTAACGAACGGCATTTGTTAACAAGTTTTCAAATACTCTAGCTAACAATTTTCCATCACCGTGCATCGGTAAATGAGGAGCCACATTCAATCTAGCTTCTAAATGATGTTTTTCTAATAACGGATACAATTCCTCCTCTAACTGTATAAGCAACTCACTTATATCAATCGGCTTTTTATCCAGATTTAGCATGCCATAATTCATACGTGTAATTTCAAATAGCTCATCAATTAAACTTTCCAGTCTTTGCGATTTTGTATATGCAATTGTGGAGAAATGTTTAATTTGTTCTTTTGTTAAATTTTCATCTTTAAGAATTAAATCTAAATATCCTAACACGGATGTTAATGGTGTTCTTAAATCATGAGCTAAATTCACAACAAGCTGATCTTTACTACTTTCAGCAAAGTCTCCTCTTTCAACAGCTTCTTTTAACTTTTCACTTGCAACATTTATTTCACGCGCGATATTTCCAAACTCATCATTTGATGAAACTTGAACTTTATTCGTAAAGTTACCGTTCGCAAGATGATGAATCCCATTAGAAATTTCATCAAAGTATTTTAAATACGGTTTTGTCAAAAAGAAGAAAAAGATAATAGATAACGGAATAAAGAAAATTAAAAAGAAATTAATGTCTCCAAATTCCCTTACCATTGACCTAAATTGTGCTAAAGGCTCTTCGTAGCGAACCATCGTTTTATAATACAGCTGCAATCCTTTATAAATTATATAAGTTACAGTTGCTGCAAGTACCATACTTAACGCAAATAAGGCAATCATTTTAAATCGAAAACTTTTCATCATATTAGCCATTAAAAGTATAACCTACTCCCCACACTGTTTTTATTAATTTATCCTTTCTTTTATCTTCTCCAAGTTTCTTCCGCAACGTACGAATATGTACCATTACTGTATTTCCACCTTCATAATAATCGTCTGCCCATACGTGCTGAAAAATATTTTCTACATTGTACACTTTCTTCGGATGACTCGCTAATAAATATAAAATATCAAACTCTTTCGGCGTTAATTCAATTTGCTCACCATATACATCAACCGTCCTACGCTCGGGATTAATTACGACTCCGCCTAGTTCTAAAGCAGATTTACTCTCCGCTACTTTCGGTTGATTTAACGTAAAAAACCTACGCAGTTGTGCATTTACACGTGCAACTAATTCAATCGGTGTGAAAGGCTTCGTCATATAATCATCCGCGCCTAGTACAAGACCTGTCACCTTATCAAAGTCCGAAGTTTTCGCGCTTAAAAAAATAATCGGCATATGATGTTTCGTACGAATTTGACGCGTCACCTCATACCCATCCATTTTCGGCATCATAATATCTAAAATTACCAAGTCGATTGGCTGCGTTTCAATAATATGAATTGCCTCTTCTCCATCAGCTGCTTTCACGACGTGGTACCCTTCTTTTTCTAAATGTATCTCAATTAAATCAGCAATTTCTGCCTCATCATCCGCTATTAAAATTGAAATGCGCTTCATTTTACTCCCCCTTTTTCATTCCATTTTTATACGCTCGATTGTAAACTAGTCTATCCAATTTGTACAATACAAAAAGGCTACTCGTTAGAGTAACCTTGGTAAATAAAATTATATCAGCGATTTTCCAATTATATCGACCGTAACTCAAATTATATCAGCAATTATTGAAATATATCGACTTACCGACAATGAACGACAAAATCCTCTCGCTATTTGCGGGCATCCTAATGAAACTTCCATTTACCGCTCAAACACAATCCGCTGCTTCGTAATTTCTTCCAATCTTCCGCGATCTACTTCATACTCAGCATCAACGCTTTGCGGCACCATCACTTTCCCGCCCTCAAGCATCACTTCCGGCCAAATAATATCCTGCTCCCAATGTCTACTAGAAGCAGATATATCTCCTGGAATCGTAAAGTTAGGCAATGACGCAAGAGCAACATTTTGCGCTCGTGAAATCCCCATCTCTACCATACCACCGCACCAAACGGGTACGTTATGTTCCATACAATAATTATGGATTTGGATTGATTCTGTTAATCCGCCCACTCGCCCTGGTTTAATGTTCACAATTTGGCAGCTGCCAAGCGTAATCGCAACGCGTGCATCTTCTAAACTATGAATACTTTCATCTAAACAAATCGGCGTTTCAATTTTCTTTTGCAATTCTGCGTGATCAAGAAAATCGTAATCCGCTAACGGTTGTTCAATCATCATTAATTGGAATTCATCTAGTCGTTTCAGCCTCTCCGTATCCCCTAATGTATATGCTGAGTTTGCATCAGCCATTAACGGGATACCTGGGAACTCTTTACGAATCTCTTTCAATAATTCGTAATCATGCTCTGGCTTTATTTTCACTTTAAAACGCTCGTATCCTTCTTCCGCGTACTTCTCGATTTGTTTTAACATAACTGGAATCGTATTAAGGCCAATTACAACGCCGACTTCAATTTCAGACTTCGTTCCGCCAAGCAATGTCGCTAACGATTTCTTTTGACGCTTCGCATATAAATCCCAAACAGCCCCCTCTATTCCGGCTTTTGCCATTCGGTTTCTTTTTATATGTTGAAATAGACCCGGTACCTCATTCGGATGAGAAATTTCAGCCTTTAATAAATCAGGTATTAAAAAGTCTTGCAGTACATGCAGCGCTGTCTTCACCGTTTCTTCCGTATACCACGGTTCAGAGAATGCAACGACTTCCCCAAATCCAATGTACCCGTCCGTATCCTCTAATTCAATAACGATACTCTCACGCTTTTCGTAAGTCCCGTAGCTTGTAGCAAACGGGATTACGAGTGGCATTTCCGTTATATACAGTGTCGCTTTTTTTATTTCCACCTACATCTCCTCCACTAATTGTCTTAACTCTCGTCTTAACAATTTTTTCGAAGCGTTACGTGGTAATTCCTCTAAGAAACATGCTTTCTTCGGCACTTTATATTTCGCTAATTTCTCCTCGCAAAAATGAAGAATTTCTTCTTCTGTTACCGCCCCGCTTTTCACAACAAAAGCAGCTGGTACTTGTCCCCATTTGTCGTCAGACATACCGACAACGCCAGCTTCCGCTACTGCCGGATGGGAGAGTAACACTTCTTCAATTTGAGCTGGGTATATATTCTCTCCGCCAGAAATAATTAAATCACTGCGGCGATCTAATACGTATAAAAACCCTTCTTCGTCTAAATAACCGAGGTCGCCAGTATGAAGCCATCCGTTTTGAATAGTCTCTCGCGTCGCATCTTCACGGTTAAAGTAACCGCCTGTTACGTTCGGTCCTTTTACTACGATCTCGCCTTCTACTAACGGCGGTACTACTACGCCATCTTTTTCAATACGAAGTTGGCACTGAAATAGTGGTTTTCCAGCTGATCCTACTTTCGTTAACATGTAATCTGCGGATAACGTACAAATTTGCGAAGATGTTTCTGTCATACCGTACGTTTGATATACAGGAATTCCTTTTTCTACACATGCTTCTAATAGTGGTTTTGGCGCTGGTCCTCCGCCAAGTAACATGCATCGTAAAGAAGATGGATATGTCTCTGCCCCAAGTCGCTCTAATAAATCAGTTAACATTTTAGAAACGACAGAAATAATTGTTACTCCTCTCGTTTGAAGTGCTTTATGAATAAAATCAGCATCATATTTCGGAACAAGTAAAATACGCATGCCATACATAATGTTTTTCATTAAAAGAGATAGCCCGCCAACATGGAACATCGGCATGCAGGCTAACCAACAATCATCATCACGAAGTCCTAAATTAAGCGACGAACCGACTGCGCTTGCCCAATGATTGCCGTACGTTAAAATAACGCCTTTCGGTTTGCCTGTCGTCCCAGACGTATAAATAATTGTCATCGCTTCTTCTAAAGAAAACTCTTCTTGTATAGAGGCTTCCTCTTTTGGTCCATTCATCACTTCGGCTAATGAATAAACAGGAACATCTTTAGCATCAAAATCTTGATCCGTTACTAAACAAACAACTTCAGCATCATCCATTTGCCAAAGTAGCTCTTCTCTTGAAAGACGCGTATTTAAAAGCACAGCTACTGCACCTACATAAGATAGGGCGTGAATAACTGTAATCATCTCCATACCATTTTTCATCAGAACAGCCACCTTTTGCCCTCGCTCCACTCCAACATGCGTGAGGTGTTCACAAACAGATACTACTTTTTCATGCAGCTCCATAAAAGTAACTTTCTCTTCCTCTATTTCAATTGCAGTGCGATCTGGTGTTAAAAATGCACGTTGCATTAACCAATTTGGTATCGTCTCCATCATTCATTCTCCTTTCATGAAAGAAAGAGACTTGATATGATATCAAGTCTCTTAGTTGTTTTGTTTCCGGTTTGGTCTTATCCAGCTACGCCTCCTAGCCCCTTCCGTCTAAGAACCTTCCGCACGAGAAAGTAAAAAACACTTTCTGTGCGAAAGAACCTTAGCCTACGAGGCTAAACAGTCGGCTCCGCTTTTAAAACATCCAGCTACAGCAGCTAGAATGCTCGGTGGCTGCACTTCTTCCTACGAGGCAAAAAGCGCCTCTACGTCAGGAGTTCCAACGCCCTCTTGTTCTAAGCAAGCCGCTTCCGCTTTTGGTTTGATCACGGGAAACGAGGGAATTGACCGAAGTCCGGACTGCGTTTTTCTTTGAATGCGTCGCGACCTTCTTTTGCTTCGTCAGTTGTGTAGTACAATAACGTTGCATCTCCAGCTAGTTGTTGAATACCAGCTAGACCGTCTGTGTCTGCGTTGAATGCAGCTTTTAGGAAACGAAGTGCCATTGGGCTGTTTGCTAAAATTTCTTGTGCCCATTGTACTGTTTCTGCTTCAAGCTCTTCTAATGGTACTACAGTGTTTACTAAGCCCATATCAAGTGCTTCTTGAGCATTGTATTGACGGCATAGGTACCAAATTTCGCGAGCTTTCTTGTGGCCTACCATACGAGCTAAGTAACCAGCTCCGTATCCACCGTCAAAGCTTCCTACTTTAGGACCTGTTTGTCCGAATACAGCGTTGTCTGCAGCGATTGTTAAGTCACATACGATATGAAGTACGTGTCCTCCACCGATTGCATAACCTGCTACCATTGCGATAACTGGTTTAGGAATTGCGCGAATTAGACGTTGTAAGTCTAATACGTTTAGACGTGGGATTTGGTCATCACCTACATATCCGCCATGACCGCGAACTTTTTGGTCGCCGCCAGAACAGAATGCACGTCCACCTTCACCTGTTAAAATGATAACGCCAACATTTGCATCATCACGAGCTTGTGCAAAAGCGTCGATTAACTCCATTACCGTTTTTGGGCGGAATGCGTTATGTACTTCAGGACGGTTAATCGAAATCTTTGCGATACCATTGTATGTTGAATAAATAATATCTTCGTAATTGCCTTCTTTTACCCATTCAATAGCCATTACAACTACCTCCTTGTATATTTCTGATTTCACCTATAAGCGTGGCTTCCTTCTTGCTGAAAAAAGTATCACTGCATAGTTTTTAGAAATCCCTTTACTATTGTATCAAACTTTTCCGGTTGTTCCACATGAATTGCATGGCCAGCACCATGAATTTTGACAAATTTCGCATCAGACATGCATTTTTCAATATTTTTTAATATACGAAAGAACTTTTCATCATACTCTCCGTTCATTAAAAGAACAGGTATTTTTAAGTTTTTCAGCTCATCCCACCATGAAGGCTGAGCCCCCGTTCCCATGCCCCGCAAGCTATTTGCGAGCCCTTTTGGGTTGTTAGCAAGTCGTTCTTTTCGCACCGCTTCTTGTACGTTTTTTGCTAAACGTTTTTGCGTTTCAAAAAGCGGAATATTTTCCCACATGGATACAAAACTTTCTATGTCTTCTCGCTCAATTTTATCGGCAAGTCGATCATCTTTTTCACGACGTTCTTTTCTATCTGCTTCGTTTTCGAACCCAGCTGTACAATTTTCTAATAAAAGAGAGTGTACATAATCTGGATATAGACATGCCATCGTAATCGCCAATCTACCGCCCATTGAATAGCCAAGTATATGTGCTTTTTCAATATGAAGGTAATCTAATAGTTCTTTCATTTGCAATGCCACATTTCGGATATCATAATGCGCAACATCTTCAGGACTCTCCGTCTTTCCGTGCCCAACAAGATCAACTACAATAACTTGAAACTGCTCACTCCATGAAGAGATAAAAGAACGCCACGTTTCCATGCTTCCCGTAAAACCATGAAGAAGTAGAAGTGGTTCCCCGCTTCCGACTACTTCATATTCATACGATACACCTTGCAGCGTTACTTTCATTTTGATTCACCTTGTAAAGATGTAGTAATTACGTCCATCGTTTTTGCCCATAATGTACGGTGCAATGTTAAGTTCTCATCACGATTCGTACAAATTTCCACAACGTGTAAACCTTCTGTCGTCGTTCCTTTTCGAACTTCTTCTCGGAATTGCTCCCAACCATTTACACGGCTAAATGAACCGCCGTACATTTTGACAACATGCTCATAATCAAGTCCAATTGGTGTTCCAAATAATGATTCAAAATGTTCCTTTTTCTCATACTGTGGTAAGAATGAGAAAATACCCCCACCATCATTATTTACAACGACAATTGTTATATTTAATTCATGTAATTTCGCTGCTAACAGTCCATTTAAATCGTGATAAAATGATAAATCACCAATTACTAATACAAGTGGGTCGCAAATAACGCTTGCTCCTAGAGCTGTCGAAATGATTCCATCAATACCATTTACACCACGGTTTGCCATCACATGGATGTTTTTATCCGATGTGAAGAAGAATGAGTCTGTATCACGAATTGGCATACTATTGCTCGCAAATAACGTTGCGTCTTCTGGTAATACGCGCACAATATCTGTAATAACCTTTCCTTCAAATGCAGTTTCATATGTTTCCATTTCACGAAGCGTTTCCTTCGTTTTTTCGTTTATATGTTGCCACATTAGGGACCAATCATTCTTTTTCATAACTGGCATTTTTTCTATTAATGCCTTGCAGAATTCAATGTCACTTGCTTGCACAACTTCTGTCGCAACAAGAGCTGGATCTCTCCATTGTCCTGATTCATCGACAACGATATGAACTGCTTTTGTTTGTTTTTTTATGAACTGCGTTAATGATTTAGAAACAGGCATACCACCAAAGCGAATTAAAACGTCCGGTTTCCATGTTTCTTTTAACTTTTCATTTCGTAAAAATGTATCATAACAGTCAATTACCATCGTTTTATCGTGGTGTCCGCTACGAATATTAGAAAGTGGGTCTGCTAATATAGGATAGCCAGTTTTTTCAGCTAGTTGCGTTGCAAACATTGCAATTTCTGCATGACTATCATCTCCACAAATAATAAGCCCCTTTTCCATATGTGAAAGGCGCCCTACAAGAGAATCTACATATTCACTCGGCATCACCGCGTTTCCTTGCTGAACTACTCCTGTATATTCACTACGTCCTTTATCCCATAAGCTTTCTAGTGAGAAATCAGGGATAAGTGGCTCGCGAACTGGAAAATTAAGATGAACAGGACCCTGCGGCGCTAAACAAGCATTTGCTACTATACGCTGCGTCGTCATACGAGCGTAATGATACATCGCTTCACTTGCTTCTGGCAGTGCCATCTCTGTAAATTGTTTCACAAAAGTACCGTATAAATTAAATTGATTCATTGCTTGTGGTGCACCAACATCTCTTAATTCATGCGGTCTATCCGCTGTTAAGACGATAAGTGGGACCCTTGAATGAAAAGCTTCACATACAGCTGGATAATAGTTCGCTGCTGCTGTTCCTGACGTACATAATAATGCTACTGGGCGTTTTTTTGCTTTCGCAATACCGAGCGCGAAAAATCCTGCTGATCTTTCATCCACATGTAAATATGTGTTCATTCCTTCGTGTTGTTCCATTAGTAAAGCAATCGGCGTTGACCGTGAGCCTGGACTAATGACAACATCACATACATCTAGACGCGTCAGTTCATCCACGAACGCGCCTAAATAATATGATAATGCTTCTATATGATTGTTCATTTCATTAATTCCTCCAAAGCACCAAGCATCGGTCTAAACTTCAAACTTGTTTCTTCATATTCAAGCTGCGGGATTGAATCAATTACAATACCACAACCGGCAAATAAGGATGCTTTCTCGCCGTTTAATAATCCGCAGCGCAGCGCAACCGCAAATTCACCATTTCCTTCATCATCTATCCAGCCAATCGGTGCACCATACAACCCTCTGTCTAACAATTCAACATCACGGATCAGTTTCATCGCTTCCAAACGAGGTGTCCCGCCAAGAGCTGGTGTTGGATGTAATTCTTCTACCATTGTTAAAAGACTCGCATCGCCTTTTGCTTCTACAGGCGTATATAAGTGAATTAAGTTTTTCGTTGTTAATAAACCTGGGCTTTCCGGAATATTAACGTATTCGCAATGTTCATTTAGTACCGAGCGGATCATGTTAACAACATACCCATGTTCAGCTAAATTCTTTTCATCATGAAGAAGCGCATTACTATTTCGCTTACTTTCTTCTATAGAATGACCATGACCGATTGAACCCGCAAGACACATCGATGTAAATTTCTCATCTTCTTTGCGAATTAATCTCTCAGGCGTCGCTCCTAAGAAGCATGCTCCTTTATAATCAAAAGAAAATACGTAACAATCCGGTTGACCAATGCGAAGTGCTTCTAAAACAAGAGCAGAATCAATCGAATGATTCATCTCTACTTTTAGTTCCCTCGCCAATACAACCTTCTGCACGTTACCCTGCTTCATCTCATCTTGTACTTTTTCAATTGCTTTCATCCAGCCTTTCGGATCCACTTCTACTTTAGAAATAACAGTCAATTTCGATCCGTTTAGCGCACATTTACTCTCTCCCAAAATCTTCTCTTCTAAAGAAATCATTTCGTTAGAAAGAGTTTCTGCACAATCTGTTGCTGAAACAAATGTATTCATCGTTAACCATGCTTTTTCATTTTTTACAGTTAATAAAAATGCTGGTAGTGAAAATGTCGTATCTTTAAATTCTTTCCATAGGTCCGTTTTCTCTTTTTCTGGATCAAATGAAAAACCACCAAATAAAAGCGGACCCGTTCCAAATTCATATTCATCTCTTTGGACAAATGCATTCTCTTTTACTTTCTCCCACTCGTCGCGAGCGGTTTGAAAGCGCTTATGAGAAGAATTTGCTATAGTGAAAACAGAGCCAATTCCTGCAAATATTACATGCTGAGCCGGGTCTGCAAAATAACATCTATTTTCGAATGAAATCCTTTTTCCTGCTGCATAGAACAGAAGCGGATCCACCCAGTCTATTTGTTTTACAAAACTAACCAATGTTTTTTCGTTAGTTGCACGCTTGATAGCTGCAATAAGAACTTCTTGCAAGCCTTTTTGTTTCGTTTGAATCACAATTGTCTCCCCCCTATGGGCGAAAAATAGTCATAATTACGCTTGATTTTAAGATACACCTCAAACGAAAGGCCTGTCAACGTTTAGCATTTCTGAGAAATTCACCTTCTCTTCCTAGAAAATAAACGTTGACACTAAATGATGCTTTTTCTACACTTAGTTGTGTACAATATGTGACCAAAGGAGGATTCAACATGGAAATGAACGTCAAAACGAATTCCTCTCCTACGGCGCCAAAGCCAAGTAAGCAAACAGGCTGGCGCATCTGGTGGAGTTTACTACGTCCCCATACATTAACAGCCGCTTTCGTACCTGTTTTCATCGGAACAGCATATTCGATGCAGGTCGGAGGTATAAATCAAATACATCTTCCTCTTTTCCTTATGATGCTTCTTGCTTGTCTTCTCATTCAAGCAGCAACAAACATGTTTAATGAATACTTTGATTATAAAAGAGGACTCGATCACGAAGGTTCAGTTGGTATCGGCGGCGCTATCGTTCGCGATGGCATTCAGCCAAAAACAGTGCTTAACTTAGCATTTGGATTTTTCGGCATCGCAATACTATTAGGTGTTTATATTTGTATAAATTCTAGCTGGTGGCTTGCTGCAATCGGTCTTGTTTGTATGGCCGTTGCTTACCTTTATACAGGTGGCCCACTTCCAATTGCATATACACCATTTGGAGAGTTGACAGCCGGATTATTTATGGGTGTCATTATTATTGGGATTTCATTCTTTATTCAAACTGGAACTGTAACATCAGAAGTCATTTTACTATCTATTCCAAGCTCCATTTTAATTGGTGCCATTTTACTAGCCAATAATATTCGTGACTTGGATGGCGATAAAGAAAACGGTCGTAAAACGTTAGCAATTCTCGTTGGACGCGAGCGAGCGGTTGGTGTACTTGCTTCGATGTTCATCGTTTCCTACATTTGGACAATTGCTTTAATTATCGTGGGCATCGTATCACCATGGATGCTTATCGTATTTTTAAGTGCGCCGAAAGCATTTAAAGCGACGAAAGGCTTTATCGGCAAAAGCATTCCGATGGAAATGGTACCTGCGATGATTGCAACAGCAAAAACAAATACAATCTTCGGTTTCCTAATGGGAATCGGATTATTACTTGGATACTTTCTATAAAAGGAGCTGCTTATGCGGCTCCTTTTTCATATCTAAAATTCATCTCATAATTCCTACTCTCAACGCTCATACTATGTAAAGAAACTGAATTGTAGGAAGGTGGACGACTATGTTAACTCCACAACAAGTAGGTCAATTTAAATCCATTTTAGAAAAACAAAAACAAGAACTAGAGCAAACGATACAAACTCATGAAAATACAGATCGTGCTTCTGAACGTGACTCAGTAGGAGAACTGTCTAGCTATGACAACCATCCAGGTGATATGGCTACAGAGCTATATGAACGGGAAAAAGACTTCGGGCTTATTGAACTTTGGCATAAACAGCTTGAGGACACGAAACATGCCTTGCAAAAAATAGAAGCGGGTACGTACGGCATTTGCGAAGTGTCTGGCGAAGAGATTCCATTTGAAAGATTGGAAGCAATGCCGACTGCTACAACATGCATCCAGCACGCGACAAATAAGTTAAATATGAATACACGACCAGTTGAAGAAGAAGTGTTGTCTCCTTCTTTCCACAAGCATGATGAGGACAATTCTGTTGAGTACGATGCGGAAGATGCGTGGCAAGATGTCGCAAATTATGGAACATCTGAAACGCCGTCTGATTTAGAAAGACAAGATTCAAAAAACTATAATGGCATGTATGTAAATAGTGAAGAAAACGTAGGCTACGTGGAGGATTTTGAAAACTTTATCGGTACGGATATGTACGGGAAAAACCCACAAGTTTTCGCTACAGAAGAGCATGAAGAATATGAACAAATGCTTGATGATTTTGAAGAACGTACCTTCAAAGGTGAATTATCTTCAAATGAATCTAGTTCCAAAGAATAAAAAAAAGCATTCCGAAAATCGGAATGCTTTTTATCGCTAGCTAATTAGTTTTTTGTAACGTTAGCAGCTTGTGGTCCACGGTTACCTTCAACGATTTCGAAAGAAACTTCTTGACCTTCTTCTAAAGTTTTGAATCCGTCACCTTGGATAGCTGAGAAGTGAACGAATACATCGTCTCCACCTTCAACTTCGATGAAACCGAAACCTTTTTCGCTGTTGAACCATTTAACTTTACCTGTTTGCATGTCATGTACCTCCTAAATAAAAATGAAACTATGAATCCACATGAAAAGGTGGATATAAAGGACATGAATGTATAACAAGCTTACAGCCTTTAATTCAACGTGCTTTATTTCCGTACCACATTATGTAGCTCAATAGTGATTTCACTATATCACGCTATATCCAAAACGTCAAATGAGAACACTTTCATTCCACCATTTTTTTATAATTTTAATATAATGTTGAATTTCCATATTCATATATTATCCCACCATTTGTGGACAGCTTGATTGGCGGGAGCTGATAATCAGTTTTGGCTGGTTCCACTTTATTTGAAAATTAACAAAACTAAAGTATTCTAATCCTATTAAATTCTGTACAATATAAGTATCTATTACATACGAGGTGAAAAAAATGAGAGCACACGAAATCGAGTATAAGTTATATGGCGATGATATGCAGTTTGTTGAAATTGAGTTAGATCCAGAAGAGAGCGTGATTGCAGAAGCTGGCGCAATGATGATGATGGAAGATTACATAGAAATGGAAACAATCTTCGGTGATGGTTCTGGCCCATCTGGAGGTTTATTCGGAAAATTAATGGGCGCTGGTAAACGTCTCGTTACAGGCGAAAGTATGTTTATGACTGTATTTACAAATACAGGTCACGGCAAGCGCCACGTCTCATTTGCTGCTCCTTATCCTGGTAAAATTATTCCTGTAGATTTAACAGAGTATCAAGGAAAAGTAGTTTGTCAAAAAGATGCCTTTCTTTGTGCCGCAAAAGGTGTTTCCATCGGAATTGAATTTACGAAAAAAATAGGAACTGGTTTCTTCGGTGGTGAAGGTTTCATCATGCAGAAACTTGAAGGTGATGGCCTTGCTTTCATGCACGCAGGTGGAACTGTATATAAACGTGAATTAAAACCTGGTGAGAAACTTCGCATTGATACAGGTTGTCTCGTTGCTATGACAAAAGACATTAACTATGATGTCGAGTTCGTTGGTAAAGTAAAAACAGCTCTATTTGGCGGCGAGGGTTTATTCTTCGCAACATTAGAAGGTCCTGGAACAGTTTGGATTCAGTCCTTAACACTTAGCCGCTTAGCAGCACGTCTTACAAGCCCAGCAGCGCAAAGTACTGGCGAAGGTAGTGTATTAGGTGGACTTGGTCGTTTATTAGATGGGAAAGAGTAAACTGTGCCCTTATGTAGGCATGGCCATCAACTAATAAAATAATAAAATTAAAACACCCTTGCTTGCAGTAATGCAGTGAAAGGGTGTTTTAATTTACGTCTACAAACGAGAAAAAGCAGTTAAAATAAAGTAATAAGGTTTACTTCAGGAAAATAAGGTATATTATATTTGTTGAATAGATTCTCTTTAGAGACAAGAAAAGTAGGTGAACAAAGTGGGAAAATATCAATTGGATTCCAAAAGTCAGGTAGCTGTGGCAAAGTTCCATGAAAAACAGAAACCTGCCAAATTTGATAAAAAGCAACAACTTGAAAAATTGCGTACGGAGTATTTGAAAAAGAAGCAAAAACAAACAGATAAATAATACGTTTTGTTTTTCAAATTTTTCTGTATATAGTGTAAACAAACACAAGAAAATAGGTAAGTTATTCATCGTTCAAATATATACAGGCTATTTTTTCAAACCTCTTACTTATGCAACTAACGCATGCGTCAGTTCATTAAGAATAACTAAAAAAGCCGATTCCTTGAGATGAAAAAGAGTAAACAGTGCCCTTATCAGGCACTGTTTTATTTTGACCTTATAATTTCCTCCACTGATTTAGATAAGCGATACAAGCTATTCCCCACCTCCAAAAGAATGAATCAAGTTCCTCACTGCATATATTAAACTATACTTTTTCTTAAGGAGGGCTTCCTTAATGCGTACTCCTTTATCCTTTGATAAAGACACTGCCATACTGTTAGCTTCTTGTTGTGAGTTAACGTATGAACAATATAAACAAAATGGCATTTTCGAAATACCAGATGGTTTTCAATATGTACAAGGGTTTCAAGGAAAGGCCATTCAAACAACAGAATGGTTCGGATTTATATTAGAATCTGAGGATACAATTATTGTTGCCTTCAGAGGCACTCAAACAGATCCAGATTGGATTATTGATTCTCTCGTCAATCAAAAACCTTATCCTTATGCTTTAAATGGCGGAAATGTCCATAACGGTTTTCTCTCTATTTATGAGTCTTGTCGTGATTCTATTATGGATATGCTCGTATCATTGCCAGCACATAAAAAACTGCTAGCTACTGGGCATAGTCTAGGTGGCGCGCTTGCCACATTACACATATTAGATGCACGTATAAATACTGCCTTCGCACAGTATGGACTTTATACATTCGCTTCTCCAAAAGTAGGAGATATCGCTTTTCGAAATTATTATAAACTACAAGTAGCTAGTAGCTTTCGTTTCGTCAACTTGTTCGATGTCGTCCCACTTCTCCCTCCCCGAAACATAAATTTTAATGATCATGATTGGGAGTATGCACACGTCCATCACAACATGACATTTACAAAAAACACAAAATCCATTACAAATAATCATTCCATTACAACATACAAAACATGTCTGACTTCTCATTTTTAACCAGTAAACAATTGGAAATAAAATATTCGTATACTATAATAATGTATGAAGTTATTTTTGGATGAGGGGACCTTACATGTTAAAATTTATCTTCGCACTTTTTCTTATTGTAATTTTTACGGTTACAGGTTTCTTTACATTTTCATACTTTGCGACAGGAGAGTATGATGGGGCAGGTATCATATATACCACTGTTCCATTTCTTTCTTAAGCAAAATAAATAAAACGAGCTTAATTTTATTAAGCTCGTTTTATTTATTAATATCCATTTTATTGGTAAATCGATAATATATCTCCCAATATAGCAACCTCTTTAAAACTGTTTAACTGCATTACCGATACCCCAAATTTCATTACTGTACTGCAAAATCGTTCGATCGCTCGCAAAATGACCAGACTGTGCAATATTTAAAATAGACATTTCTAGCCACTTCGTTCGGTTCTCATAAGCTCTACCAACAGCTTCTTGTCTTTCAGCATACGGACCAAAATCTCGCAGAACGAAATATTCATCGTTTTGAATAACGAGAGAATCGTAAATTGCTTCAAATTCAGCTCCCGATTGTGCAAAGAAACCATTTGTTAATTGATCAACTATTTTTTTAATGTGCCTATTGTGGTGATAATAATCACTTGCACGATACCCACCATTTTGATAGTAATGAAGAACCTCTTCGGCCGTTAAACCGAAAATAAAACAGTTATCCTCACCGACCCGGTCTTTTATTTCAACGTTAGCACCGTCTAGCGTTCCGAGTGTAATCGCACCATTCATCATAAATTTCATATTACCTGTTCCCGATGCTTCTTTACTCGCCGTTGAAATTTGTTCACTTACATCCGCTGCTGGGAATATATCTTCAGCTAAAGAAACTCGATAGTTTTCTAGAAAGATAACTTTCATATATTGACTGACATACGGGTCATTATTTACTTTTCTTGCGAGTTCATTTATTAATTTAATAATTTTTTTCGCGTAATAATAGCCAGGTGATGCTTTCGCTCCAAAAATAAAAGTACGCGGATAAAATGTAAAACTAGCATCCTCTTTCAAACGGTTATACAAATATAAAATATGAAGAACATTTAATAATTGTCGTTTATAAGCATGTAATCTTTTCACTTGCACATCAAAAATAGAATTTGGATCAATGGTAATCCCCATTGTATTATGAATACGCTCCGCTAAAATCTCTTTACGCTCTTGTTTTACCTCTGCAAATTTCTCTTGGAAACTCGCATCATATTGAACTAATTGTAGCTCTTGAAGCTTAATCGGTTCTTTCTTCCACTCCGTTCCAATCGCCTCTGAAATGAGATTTGTTAACTGTGGATTTGCTTTCATAAGCCAGCGCCTATGAGCAATTCCATTCGTCTTATTATTAAACTTATCTGGATAAAATTCATAAAACAATCGCATTTCCCGCTGCTTTAATATTTCCGTATGAATTTTTGCTACACCGTTTACGCTATGGCTACCGACAATCGCTAAATGAGCCATTTTCACAAGGTCATGTGCAATAATCGCCATTGCTTCAATACGATCCCACTCATACGGATACTGTTCCCACAGTTCATGACAGAAACGT
Organism: Bacillus sp. LH1; assembly: GCF_057924895.1. Taxonomy (NCBI): domain Bacteria; kingdom Bacillati; phylum Bacillota; class Bacilli; order Caryophanales; family Bacillaceae; genus Bacillus; species Bacillus sp. LH1. Next base: position 4,756,636 of record NZ_CM175007.1, read on the forward strand.
TCATTAATCTCTTCAATAATCATATAAATTCTCGGTAATAACGGTTTAAAAATGTGAATTGGCCACTTTTCGAGCGCTTCTGATAACGTCGTATGATTCGTATAAGAAATCGTCTGCGTCGTTATGTGCCAAGCTTCTTCCCATGCTAACTTTTCTTCGTCTAGTAAAATACGCATCAGTTCCGGAATTGCTAAAACCGGATGTGTATCGTTAATGTGGATCGCAATTTTTTCATGTAGTTGACGAAGGTCACCATATCTTTCTCTATGCATTCGAACGATATTTTGCAAACTTGCTGATACGAGGAAATACTGTTGTTTTAAACGAAGTATTTTTCCCTCATCATGCGTATCATCTGGATATAAAAACTCCGATACAGCCTCTGTTTCACGCTTATATTTCAAAATATCTTTGCAGTTTTGCGGGAAAGGAACTGGTTCAGCATTCCAAAGTCTAAGTGTATTTACAGTACTCGTCTCATAGCCAACTACCGGCACATCATATGGCACGGCCATAATGACTTCTGCATTTGTATGCCTAAACTCTAAACGCCCGTCAATTTCTAGCGGTTCAACACTGCCGAAATAACTTACTTCTACAGCTTGATCATACCTTCTTACTTCCCATACGTTTTCATGAAGAAGCCACTGTTCTGGAAATTCAACTTGATAACCATCAACAATTTTCTGATCAAACAAACCATGTTTATAACGAATTCCACAGCCGTGTCCTGGTAAGTTTAAAGATGCGAGTGAATCGAGAAAACAGGCTGCTAAGCGTCCAAGCCCACCATTACCAAGGCCTGCATCTGCTTCCACTTCTTCTAACTCTTGTAATGAAATCCCTAGTTCAGATAACCCCTGCTCGCATACATCTCGAATACCTAAATTCAAGATGTTACTTCCAAGCAAACGTCCAAGCAAAAACTCAATAGACAAGTAATACATTTGCTTTTTCTCTCCGGATCGATAACTCTCGTTCGTTGCAATCCATTGACTATTCATATACTCACGTACCATATGGCCGAGTGTATTATATTGATCACGAGTTGTAGAATCTTTAAAACTTTTACCATACATCGTCTCTAACTTTTCTAGAAAAGTTGATTTAAAACTTTCAACATGAGTAAACATTTTTTCACCACCTACATGTTATTCCATGAGACTTTTATACAATTCCTTATAAGCAAGAGCCGATTGCTCCCAGCTATAATCTTCAGTCATCGCTTGTTTTACAAGCTGCTCCCACACTGGTTTATCATGATAGAATTCAATTGCACGATGAATCGTATGCAGCATGTCATGTGCATTAAAATTCGTGAAACTGAAACCATTTCCTTCTCCAGTTTCTTCATCATAAGAATGTACCGTGTCGTTTAACCCACCTGTTTCTCTTACAATTGGAATCGTACCGTATGCTAATGCGATAAGTTGTCCAAGTCCACACGGTTCAAACAGCGATGGCATTAAAAACAAATCGCTTCCCGCATACACTTGGTGAGCTAATTCTTCATTAAATCCGATATAAACTTTTACCTTCTCCGGATACTCATATGCCATCCACTCAAAGAATTGCTCATATTCCGAATCACCTGAACCTAAAATAATACATTGTACATCTTCTTCCATTATTTCGCGGAATACAGTACGTACTAAATCAAGACCTTTTTGCTTCGTTAATCTCGTTACCATTGAAATAATTGGTGTATCCTCTTTTTCTGGCAAACCAAAATAACGCTGCAAGGCGCGTTTATTTTCACTCTTTTCATATAATGACTCTGCATCATACTGGGCCTTAATATACGAATCCGTTTCTGGATTATATACGCTCGTATCAATACCATTTACAATGCCGCTAAGCTTATCATTATATTTTCGCAGTAATCCATCTAACTTCTCACCGAAAAATTCATATTGAATTTCTTCTTTATACGTCGGGCTCACCGCTGTAATTTGATCCGAAGCAATAATACCGCCTTTCATAAAGTTTACGTTTCCATAAAACTCTAGCTGCTCACTATGAAAATATTCATCACCAAGCTCTAACAAGTCGTACATCACTTCAGGAGGAAATACACCTTGGAACTGCAAGTTATGAATCGTATATACCGTTTTAATACGCTCATATAACGGGTTATCTTGATACTTTTCACGAAGTAAGAAATTAACCATAGCCGTATGCCAATCATGGCTATGAAGAACATCCACTTCAAAATCAAGGTGCGGAATACACTCTAACACTGCTTTTGAGAAATAAGAAAAACGCTCTCCGTCATCGTAATGACCATACAGAGAATCTCTCTTAAAATAATATTCATTATCTATTAAGTAATACGTAATTCCGTCTTGCTCACCTTTTAAAATTCCACAATATTGATTTCTCCACCCAAGAGGGACGTTAATTACTTTATGTAACGTACATCCATCTCTTAACTTTTGCGGAATGAGACTATAATTCGGAAGTATAATACGAACGTCCACTCCTAATTTTTTTAGCTCTTTTGGGAGCGCACCCGCTACATCAGCTAATCCTCCCGATTTCACAAACGGTACACATTCTGATACTGCAAATAAAATATTCACTTGTTGTCCCACTGCGCGAAAAGTTTTTATTACTCCTCTTGCAGCTTCCTCCCTTCGAGTTTTCATTTAAATTAAAACTTTAATCAGTGGAGGAAAAAGCCCCCACTGATTCTTTAGGAATAACTATTAATCGTACTGTTTTGTACGCTTCCTTTTTCTACAACATACGGCTCATCGGCGCTTCCTTTTAATACGACACCGTCGCCAATTTTCACGTCTTTATCAATAATAACACCGTCTATTATACAGTTATCTCCAATTTGGCTCTTTTGCATAATAATACTGTTACGAATAATTGAACCTTTTCCAATTTTAACCGAACGGGAAACAACACTGTTTTCGACTTCCCCTTCAATAATACTGCCATTTGCAATCATTGTATTTTTCACGACTGCACCCTTTAAATAACGAGTTGGTGGCTCATCTTTTACTTTCGTAAAGATCGGTGCTTCTTTCTTAAATAATTGCTTCCAAATAGCAGGTTGCAAAATTTCTAAGCTATGTTTATAGTAACTTTCAATCGAGTCAATAATTGCTACATATCCAGTATGTTCATATGTAGCAATGTGTAATGATTTCCCGCGCTTTTCTCTCACTACATCAAATAAACTGTATTGTTCCACACCTTTATATGACTCAAATAAGTCTAACAATAATTGTTTCTTTAACACGTATGTTTGAAGCGAAACCCCTTCATGGCAAACTTCTGTAATATCAGCTGCCGTATGTATATGTCGCTCTAACACCGCTTGAAAATTTAATGCTGTTACGAGATGGCTATTCGTAATAACAACGTACTCTTCTCTGCTTCTTAGAAAATAATCAATATGTCTTCTAAAGTGTGCAAAAGACCCAAATTCATCTTGGTCACATTGGCAGTTTGGCGGGAATAAAAATAGTCCGTCTCGTTTTCTATCTAAATCCCACTGTTTTCCTGAACCAACATGGTCCATTAACGAACGATTTTTATGGCTTGTAAAAACTGCCACACTATGAATACTAGAATTCACCATATTTGAAAGCATGAAATCAATGAGTCGATAACGGCCCCCAAACGGTAACGCCGCTAGTGAACGATGCCCTGTTACTTTCTTTAAGGAAGGAAAACTTCCCGTTGCATTAATAATTCCTAACATTTTTTCTCCCATTCATTTCATCCCCCTTTTCTATTTCCCTTCAGCAATTAATACTACATCGTCAACATTCTTTTCTGGACGAATGATTGTTCCATCTTCGATAACCATTTCTGATCCAACAATCGCTCTTTCAATCACAACATTTTTACCAATCTTAGCCCCTGGCATAACGACAGAATCAATCACCATACTTCCTTCTTCCACCGTCACTCCTTGGAATAACACAGAATGCTTCACGTCCCCTTCAATGACGCATCCTTCGTTAATAAGCGATTCTTCTACTTTCGCCTTTTCAGCAATATATTGAGGCGGTTCGTTTGGATTGACAGAGTAAATACGCCAATTACGATCGTTTAAATTCAGTGATGTTTCATCGCGAAGCAAATCCATATTCGCTTCCCATAAGCTCTTCACCGTTCCAACATCTTTCCAATATCCTTCAAACGGATACGCCATTAACTTCTTCCCTTCATCCAATAAAAGCGGAAGTACGTCTTTTCCGAAATCGTTACTAGATTCAGGGTTTCTTGCATCCATCTCTAAATACTCTTTCAAAATTGACCAATTAAAAATATAGATTCCCATTGATGCAAGATTACTTCTTGGAAATTGTGGTTTCTCTTCAAACTCAACAATCTCCATTTCTTCATTTGTATTCATAATGCCAAAGCGACTCGCTTCATCCCAAGGTACTTCAATAACAGAAATGGATACGTCCGATTCTTTCTCAATATGGTAATCTAGCATCTTACTGTAATCCATTTTATAAATATGGTCGCCTGATAAAATAAGAACATACTCTGGTTCATATTGACTTAAATAGTTTAAGTTTTGATAAATGGCACTTGCCGTACCTGTGTACCACTTCACACCTGAAGACTCCGCATAAGGAGGTAATACTGTGACTCCACCGCTTACTCGGTCTAAATCCCATGCATTGCCGATTCCGATATAATTATGAAGTTCTAGTGGTTGATATTGCGTTAAAATCCCAACCGTTTCAATACCAGAATTTGCGCAGTTACTTAGCGTAAAATCAATAATGCGATATTTACCACCAAATGGAACAGCTGGCTTGGCTAAATTTTTTGTTAATGCACTTAATCGACTACCTTTTCCCCCTGCTAGTAACATTGCTACGCACTTTTGTTTTTGAGCCATCTTGTTTTTTGCTCCCCTTTCTCGTCTTCACTGGTCGTAATATGGATACGCCAAATGGTGGAATTGTAATCTCTACATGTGCTGCTTGATTATGGTACGGTTCTAGAATCGTCTTAAGACGTTTCTTATTCACTTGCCCCGAACCGCCATATTGCTGTGCATCACTGTTTAAAATCTCGTTATAATACTCGAAATCTGGTACACCTACTTTATAGTTTTCATATGTAGCTTTCGTAAAATTACATACGATAACTAACGCATCCTCTTGTTTATCCCCTTGGCGGATAAACGAGAAAATACTTTGCTCGTTATTATTAGCATCAATCCACTGAAAACCTTCAGGCGAATGATCAAGCTGCCAAAGTGGTTTTGAGCGCTTATACAATGCTATGAGCTCTTTAAAGTAATCATGCATATAACGATGCATTTCAAAATCATGTAAATTCCAATCTAAATCTTCAAGGTCTTTCCACTCATCAAACTGTCCGAATTCCCCTCCCATGAAAAGTAATTTCTTTCCTGGGTGAGTAAAGAAATATCCATATAATAAACGAAGCTGAGCAAACTTATCCCAGTAATCACCTGGCATTTTATTTAATAACGACTTTTTCCCATGAACGACTTCATCATGAGAAAGCGGTAATATGAAGTTTTCAGAGTACGCATATAGCAAAGAAAACGTCATTTTCTCATGAATGTGTTTCCTATATTCAGGCGCACACTCCATATATTTCAGCACGTCATTCATCCAGCCCATGTTCCATTTGTAATTGAATCCAAGCCCACCTTCATACGTTGGAGTTGTTACAAGTGGCCAAGCTGTTGAATCTTCTGCCGTCATAAGAAAATCTTCATCCTCTGCAAACACTGCTTCATTCAACTCTCTTAAAAATGAAACAGCATGCTCATTACTTTGCTCTTGTCCTTCTTTATTCCAGTACAACATGTTCGCAACTGCATCTACTCTGAAACCATCAATATGGAAATATCTCATCCAAAATAACGCATTTGAAATTAAGAAATTACGTACCTCTCTCTTTCCTAAATCAAAATTGACAGTTCCCCATACTGGATTTTCTTGTACATCTTTATCTTTATATTCATAGGTCGGTGTGCCATCAAACAAATATAAACCGTGAGCATCTTTACAAAAATGCCCCGGCACCCAATCTAAAATGACACCGATTCCATATTTATGACATTCGTCGACAAAATACATTAAATCATGCGGTGTACCAAATCTACTCGTCGCTGCATAATATCCCGTTCCTTGATATCCCCAAGAACGATCATATGGATGCTCAACAAGCGGCATAATTTCAATATGTGTAAATTGATGTTCCACCACATATGGAATGAGTTCTTCTACCATTTCCCTGTAAGAATACAGTGTTCCATCTTCTTTCTTTTTCCAAGAACCAAAATGCAATTCATAAACTGTCATCGCTTCTTTATAAATCGATTTTTTCTTTTTCTTACGAGTCCAGTTTTTATCATTCCATTCATATCCCTTTATATCAAAAACTACAGATGCCGTATTCGGTCTTACTTCTGCATATACAGCATACGGATCTGCCTTTAAAATGACGTCACCAGCCAACGTTTCAATCGCATATTTATATATTTCTCCTTCTTCAATATGCGGTATAAACAAGGACCAAATGCCTTCTTCTGTCACTTGTAGCATTTTATGTTGCTCATAATCCCACTCATTAAAATCTCCAACAACACTCATTGCTTTCGCATGAGGAGCCCACACTGTAAATCGTACCCCTTGAATCTCATCTTCCGTCACAACATGTGCGCCAAAGATGTTATAACTTTCATAGTACTTTTCTGTATGAAACTCATCTCGTTTCACTTCTTCACAATTTATTACACTCAATATGCTCACCTCACTTAGATGACAGAATTTTTTATACTTTAACTATTTCTGCGAAAAACTGCAATACCCTTGTTAATTTATAAAAAATATTCGTTTTTTTCTTAAAAACGTTAGTTTTTCTTCACATTTCCGTGTAAAATATCGAATTTTGACGAATATTCATTGAAAACGCTTTATTATCCTTCTATATTTTTATCAATTATTTTTTCTCAACCTTTATTTTATTATGTTTATCCTATTTTTCATGCTATTTTCCACTCAAAATCAAAACAAAATAATCTGTCATAAAAAAAATGTTTCTCAATATTTTTTGTCACAATTTTATTGAAATGCGAAATTCATAAGCATATACTTGTTCTCAATAAAGAACATTGTTCTTTCGTAACTACAATTCATAGCGGACTACTATGTTTACTTATTTATCCTTGTTGCGAACGGTTGCTATACAAATTTAACTAGGAGGCTTTCTTATGTCATTAAAACAAAAAGTAGGAATGGGAGTTATCACCGCTTCACTTGGCTTATCCCTTACATTCGGCGGTGTATTCGCCTATTTCAGTGATTCAGAAACATCAAGTAACTCATTTCAAGCTGGAACACTAGATCTTTCTATTAATCCAAGTGTAATCGTTAATGTGAAAGATTTAAAACCAGGTGATTTTATTGAAAGGAACTTCAAGCTTGAAAATACAGGTACATTGGATATCGCAAAAGTAGCACTTGAAACATCATATGAAGTTACAGATGCAAAGCAAAATAATGACGGTGAAGATTTAGGTGATCACATTATCGTCAAGTTTCTAGTAAATGATGGACAGCCATCTAATCCAAACGATGATCATGAGATTGTGTGGGAAACAAAACTATCACAATTAAAAACTATGAAACCTGAAGATGTCGCTACGTCTCTAGAACGTCATAACTTAATAGATGGTATTAAATCTGGTGAAACAGATTACTTACACGTCCTCTTCTCATTTGAAGATAACGACCAAGATCAAAATAAATTTCAAGGTGATTCCCTGCAGCTAAACTGGACATTCCATACTGAGCAAACGGCTGGCGTGGAGAAATAATTTTTAAAAATATAAATTACCGGAGGCCTATAAATGAAAAAGAAAAATCGTTTTGTTACCGGAATTGTAACAGCTGGCGTTTTGTTTTCAACTGCTATTCCGTTCAATGTACTTGCTGAAAGTCCTATTAACCAAATTGAATCTTCAAATGCTCATTCTATATTATCTAAGCTTTCTAAAGAACAACGCCTGGCATTACAAACGGTAGATGCCAACCCTGGTTTTACAATTTCACCAGATATTAATACGAGTAGTTCTGAGCCTGTAAATATCATCGTAGAATTTCAAACTGCTCCAGTAAAGATTAATGAATTAAAACAAAAAGAAAAAGGATTACAGTCTGCTCCTGAAAATATAAAAGCACGTATTGATCAAGAACATGAAGAATTCGAAAAAGGACTAAAACGTCTTTATCAATTCAGCCCATCAGTAAAATCAGGAAACTTCCAGTCTGTACAAATTAAACGTTCTTATAAGCATGCGATAAATGGTGTTGCGATGACATTACCAGCAAATACAGTAGAAGAATTGTTACGAATTGGCGTTGTAAAACGTATTTGGAAAGATTACGAAGTGAAATTAAATTTACCAAAACAAGCTGAGCAAAAAGCGCCTCAAAAACTAACAGATAGCATCCCGCAAATTGGAGTAGATAAGTTACATAGTGAGGGCATTACCGGAAAAGGAATTAAAGTTGGTGTATTAGATACAGGTATTGATTACAATCATCCTGACTTAAAAGACGTATATAAAGGCTATCGCGCGAAACCTGGTGAGGACTCTAGCAAAGTAGACCTAAACTCAGTAAAGGGTTGGGACTTTATTAATAATGATGCAGATCCAATGGAAACTACTTATTCAGAATGGCAACAATCTGGTGCTCCTGAATTTGATAACCGTGGTTCTTCCTTCTACACAGCCCACGGCACTCACGTAGCAGGTATCGTTTCTGCCCAAAAGAAGAACCAATCTGATTCAGCAGTAAAAGGTGTTGCACCTGGCATTGAACTGTATAACTATCGTGTACTCGGACCATACGGAAGTGGAGATAGTTCAGGTATTATCGCTGCAATTGATAAATCCATTTCTGACGGTATGAACGTTATTAACTTATCGTTAGGTGATGATAGCAACAATCCTCTTGATCCAACATCTATCGCTGTTAATAACGCGATGCTTTCAGGCGTTGTTACAGTCGTTGCTGCTGGTAACTCTGGACCGAATCCATCAACACTCGGATCACCAGGTGCTTCGCCATTTGCTATTACGGTTGGAGCCAGTGATAGCTCTATTTCCTTACCGAAACTATCAGGTCATGCTGGACAATTACAATTTCCTAACCTAATTCTATTCGGCAAAAACTTCACTGATAAAATAGAAGATTTCAAGGGACAAACTTTACCTATTGAATATGTAGGAATTGGTACGCCTGACGAGTTTAGTAAAAAAGATGTAAAAGGAAAAATCGCTCTCGTTGCACGCGGTACACTGTCATTTGATGAAAAAATTGCTAATGCAAAACAAGCAGGTGCAAAAGCCGTTATTATTTATAACAATGTGGATGGAGAAATTCCTTTCTACGTTGGCGAAAGTACAAAATACATTCCAGCATTCCGCCTAACGAAAGAAGAAGGTGAAAAACTAAAAGCTCAAATCGAACAAGGTAGCACCTCCTTAACTCTCGATGAAATTAATTACATTCAAACAGAAGGCGATCATCTTGCAGACTTTAGCTCACGCGGTCCTGTTACAGCAAATGATGATATTAAGCCTGATATTACAGCGCCTGGTGTCGCTATCCTTTCAACAGTTCCTGAATATATTAACGACCCGCAAGAGGGTGAAAACTACGCTGTTTCCTATGAGCGTATGCAAGGAACATCTATGGCTTCTCCTCATATCGCTGGCGTTGCTGCTCTAATTTTACAAGAACACCCAGACTACTCTCCGTTCGATGTAAAAGCGTCTCTTATGAACACAGCTAATGATTTAAAAGAAAAATATTCCGTATATGAAGTTGGAGCTGGGCGAGTAGATGCTTACAACGCCGTTCGTACAGAAACAAGCTTTAAAGTATTAGATACGACACAAACTGTTGTAAATGATGAAGTAATTGAAGTACCCGAAGAAACTGGATCTATTGCATTCGGTAAGTTTTATCAAAAAGACGGTGAAGCTCTTGAACAAAAACGAAATATAAAAGTAACTAATCATAATAAACAAGAGAAAAAAGAATTTAAAACAGAAATTTCTTATACACCAGCATCGTCTACTATTAACGATGCTGTCGCAAACGGTGTAAAAATCTCTGCTCCAGAAACAATTACTCTTGATGCTGGCAAAACAGGTGAAATTGAAGCAAAAATTAATGTTCCAGCCGGTGTGAAACAAGGCCGATATGAAGGGTACATTCATATTACGAACACAAAAAATAAAGAAGAAACATATCAAATCCCATTCTCTATTCGTGTATCAGAGCCTGGTATTGAAAATGCAATACTATCAAGAAAAGCAATTTCAACTGATACATCTAAATTCAATCCATACGGTGAATCGTATGTTCACGGAGCATTCCAATTAAACAGCGAACTTGAAACGTTAGATCTTATCGTAAAAGATTCCAAAACAAATAAAGCTCTTGGCTTCATTGGAACATTAAACACGAGTGGCCTAAAAACTGATGTGTATTACTACTTAGATTCATTCTTTAATGGAAAAGTGTATCCTTTTACAAATGATCCTGCAAAACCAATCGGTGATGAGAAAATCAACTTACCAGAAGGAGACTACACCATTGAGTTTGTCGGTTATGATAAGGCTGGGAAAGCACGTGTAAAAGGTGATTATGTTGTAATTGATAATACACCACCAGAAGTGAAATTAACTGGATTAAAACCTGGTATTTACGAGTTAAATGAAGAAAATTATACAGTAGAAGATGGCAAAAAAGCACTATGGATTAAAGGAAATGTATACGATTCAAACGTTGATTACTTAAAAGGAAAAGGATTAAACATTACGCAAGAAGCGAATGGCGTTATGTACTATGACTATTCTCCATACTTGCATAAGTTTTTACCGATTAATGCAAATGGCGACTTTAAAGTTGGCATTACACCTGACTCCTTCAGAACGGAAGGTCCAATGAACACAGGCGTATATATTTTCGATTATGCAACTGCAGGTCCTGACTATCCAAACGGTGTAAATAACTACTGGTTTATCCCGCAAGGTGCTCAATATGCAAAAACTAGTTACGATAAAAAAGAATTATATAAAAATGACGAGTTCACAGTAACACTAAACGCGAAACACGTAAAACAATTTGTTGCTGGGCAATTTAATGTAAACTTCCTAGAGAAGAACTTCAAATTTGCAAATGCGAAATTTAATCCTGCTTTTGAAAAGCTACTTTCCCAAAAAGGGGTAACCGCAAAAGTAAATGAACCGAAACTAGAGGCAGGCTCTGTTACAGTTGGCGGAGCTATCGATGACAAAAATTTTGCTGGATTAGATGGTGATTTCCCGTTCATTGATGTAACGTTCAAAGTAGAAAATGATGAGTTTTATGAAGCAAACGCTCAATTAGAATCACCAATTTTTGTTTACTGGAAACAAGGTGAATCAGAACCAAATAGAATGCGTGTACTTCAAGATCAAACATTCTCAGTTATGTCCTTAAACTCATTAGTAGAAGGAAATATTAAACCTGGTGCATTCTTAAATGAACGCGGATATTTAGATGAAAAGTTCGATTATACAAAGCTTGGCGTAAAAGTATATGCGACTGATTCTTACCGTCATAAGTTTGAAGGCTCACTAGATAAATACGGATACTTCAAACTAAATGGACTTCCAGTTAATAAACGCGACTATAACTTATATGTAGAGGTGCCAGGACATTTAACAAGCCGCCTAACAACGAAACTTGGTACTGAAAAAGACGGTAAGTTGCTTGGCCAATATTATTATGCAAGACCTGACGAAAACCTTGCCGGCGATGTAAATGGTGATAAAGTAATCGATATTAAAGATGCTGAAATCATTGCTAGCAACTATGGTAAAAAAGGACTAACTGTAAAAGACGGAGATCTTAATAAAGATGGTATTGTCGACGAAAAAGATATTCGCTTCGTTGAAAAGAACTTCTTGAAAAAAGGGCCAGATGCATCTAAGTCACAAACACCTGTAGAAAAATCAAAAAGCGGTACACTGGCAGATATTTTAAAGAAATTAGGATTAACGCCTAAAAAATAATAAAGTGAAACTTTAATCAATTGAGGTTTTACTGCCCGGCAAATAGCGGAATAATAAAGAGCACTCTACGTAAAATAGAGTGCTCTTTTTCTATAAACGACCCTTATCCAGCAAAAGGGGTATATTGGGGATATACAAGGGAAACCGGAAAAGGAATTTATATTAAATTATATAAGTTCAGAGGTAAGAAGCAGTTTCCCACCTCTGAACTATTTAGCAATTATTATAGTACTGGTGCCATTGTTTCTTTTAATACTTTTACAGAATGAGCGAACTTCGCTTTTTCATCTTCATTTAGCTCAAGTTCTACGATTTCACGTACACCTTCGCGGTTAATTACAGCTGGAACACCTACGTAAGCATCTTTCTCGCCGTATTGACCTTCAAGGTATGCAGATACAGTTAATACGCTGTTCTCGTTGTTTAAGATTGCTTTAGTTACACGAAGTAGTGACATACCGATTCCGTAGTAAGTTGCACCTTTACGCTCGATGATATGGTAAGCTGCATCACGTACGTTTTCGAAGATTTTGTCTAAGTCTTCTTGTTTGTACTGTTCGTTGTTAGCTAAGATTGTTTCTAATTTTTGTACACCGATAGTAGCGTGGCTCCATACTGGAAGTTCAGTGTCACCGTGTTCACCAACGATGTAAGCATGAACGTTACGTGGATCTACATCTAAGTAGTCACCTAACATGTAACGGAAACGAGCAGAGTCTAAAGTAGTACCAGAACCGATTACGCGCTCTTTCGGTAAACCAGATTCTTTCCAAGTTACGTAAGTTAAAATATCAACTGGGTTAGTTGCGATTAAGAAGATTCCATCGAATCCGCTATCCATAATGCCTCGAACGATTTGTTTAAAGATCTTTGTATTTTTCTCAACTAAGTCTAAACGAGTTTCACCTGGCTTTTGTGGTAACCCAGCAGTGATAACAACTAAATCTGCATCTTTACAATCTGCATAGCTACCGCTCCAAACTTTTGTTGGTGATGGAGAGAATGGTACCGCATGGCTTAAGTCCATTGCTTCCCCTTCTGCTTTTGCTTCATTAACATCTACTAATACGAATTCTTCAGCTACACCTTGGTTGATCATTGAGTAAGCGTAACTACAACCTACAGCTCCTGTTCCTACTAATACTACACGATTGATACCTTTTTTCATGGTAATTTCCCCTCTCTATTGTTCACATATATTTTTTTATGATTGTTTAAGTAATTAATTAAAATACTAATTTAATGTTGTTTAACTTCTTTACATTCATATTGTAGCACGTATTATTGTGAAAAAGTTCACAAATTATGACCTATTTGTGAACTTTTTCACATAGAGTGTAAAGTTATTGGAATAGGTGTGGAATCCATTTCAATGGAGGCGTTTTCTTTAGATTGTGAAAGGGATTTTCTTGTGGTTTTTGTCGGTAAGTGAAATTATACCAGCGATTTTTAGAATATATCGACCGTAACTCCAAATATATCAGCGATTATTAAAATTTATCGATCGTAACTCAAATTATATCAGCGATTTTTGCAATATATCGACTTACCGACAAAACTCGACAATACTGACAACATAAAAAAGCTGTCTTCAGTAGATCACAGCTATTGAGAGAAAGCAGCTTCTTCTATATATTATTTATTTTCCACAGTAGCTCCCAGATGCATTTTCATCGGTTTCTCCAAGTGTAGGAGGCTACAGCCATACAGCTGGGGTAAAAGTTCAAGTTGAAGTTAATTCCTTCATATTCATACAGGTCCAAATAATTAACATGATTGTATTTACGGCTCTCTATGTACCCAACTGCAACAGCGAATACTTCATATTTCTTCTATTGCATAAAAAAGCAGACTATCCAAAGTCCATTTTTATACAACAAAAAAGAGATAGCAGATTATGCTATCTCTTTTAGTATGACCCGTACGGGATTCGAACCCGTGTTACCGCCGTGAAAGGGCGGTGTCTTAACCACTTGACCAACGGGCCAGTTCTGGCAGAGAAGAAGGGATTCGAACCCTCGCACCGCGTTCGCGATCTACTCCCTTAGCAGGGGAGCCCCTTGAGCCACTTGGGTACTTCTCTATAAATATGGCTCCGCAGGTAGGACTCGAACCTACGACCGATCGGTTAACAGCCGATAGCTCTACCACTGAGCTACTGCGGAACAATTATGGTGGGCCTAAATGGACTCGAACCATCGACCTCACGCTTATCAGGCGTGCGCTCTAACCAGCTGAGCTATAGGCCCATAATTGAAAAGCGGGTGAAGAGAATCGAACTCTCGACCAGAGCTTGGAAGGCTCTTGTTTTACCACTAAACTACACCCGCATTAAATTGTAAATGGTGAGCCATGAAGGACTCGAACCTTCGACCCTCTGATTAAAAGTCAGATGCTCTACCAACTGAGCTAATGGCTCATTTTGAAAGTGGTGCCGACTAGAGGACTTGAACCCCCAACCTACTGATTACAAGTCAGTTGCTCTACCAATTGAGCTAAGTCGGCTTGCGTTTTCAAAATGGTGGCTCGGGACGGAATCGAACCGCCGACACGAGGATTTTCAGTCCTCTGCTCTACCGAGCCTTTATGTAAAAATGGCGGTCCCGACCTGGGTCGAACCGGCGATCTCCTGCGTGACAGGCAGGCATGTTAACCACTACACCACGGGACCATTTGGTTGCGGGGACAGGATTTGAACCTGCGACCTTCGGGTTATGAGCCCGACGAGCTACCGTGCTGCTCCACCCCGCGATGATAAAATATTTACTTTAGAAAAAATGGAGGAGGTAGAGGGATTCGAACCCCCGCGCGACTCTCGCCGCCTGTCGGTTTTCAAGACCGATCCCTTCAGCCGAACTTGGGTATACCTCCGAGATATATACGTCTAATGGTGGACCTTGTAGGACTCGAACCTACGACCGGACGGTTATGAGCCGTCTGCTCTAACCAGCTGAGCTAAAGGTCCTTTATGGTAGCGGCGGAGGGGATCGAACCCCCGACCTCACGGGTATGAACCGTACGCTCTAGCCAGCTGAGCTACACCGCCATAAATGATATTAATATAAGTGGAGCCTAGCGGGATCGAACCGCTGACCTCCTGCGTGCAAGGCAGGCGCTCTCCCAGCTGAGCTAAGGCCCCATGTTTTTTAGGAATATCGGGAAGACAGGATTTGAACCTGCGACCCCCTGGTCCCAAACCAGGTGCTCTACCAAGCTGAGCCACTTCCCGTTAATAAAAGCGCGCCCGAGAGGAGTCGAACCCCTAACCTCTTGATCCGTAGTCAAACGCTCTATCCAATTGAGCTACGGGCGCATATGGTGCCGAGGGCGGGGGTCGAACCCGCACGGTGGTCACCCACCGCAGGATTTTAAGTCCTGTGCGTCTGCCTGTTCCGCCACCCCGGCATGTCATATTGAAAATTGGAGCGGAAGACGGGATTCGAACCCGCGACCCCAACCTTGGCAAGGTTGTATTCTACCACTGAACTACTTCCGCAAGACATGTATGAGTTATTTAATTAAAAGTGCGGGTGAAGGGAGTCGAACCCCCACGCCAAAGGCGCCAGATCCTAAGTCTGGTGCGTCTGCCAATTCCGCCACACCCGCATATTAATTTATTTAAGAAAAATGGGGCGACTGATGGGAATCGAACCCACGAATGCCGGAGCCACAATCCGGTGCGTTAACCACTTCGCCACAACCGCCATGATTTCTGGTGCCGACTAGAGGACTTGAACCCCCAACCTACTGATTACAAGTCAGTTGCTCTACCAATTGAGCTAAGTCGGCTAAATGGTGGAGGATGACGGGATCGAACCGCCGACCCCCTGCTTGTAAGGCAGGTGCTCTCCCAGCTGAGCTAATCCTCCATTTGCCTGGCAACGTCCTACTCTCACAGGGACAAGGTCCCAACTACCATCGGCGCTAGAGAGCTTAACTTCCGTGTTCGGTATGGGAACGGGTGTGACCTCTCTGCCATCATTACCAGACTGTATTCATTTAAGACAAGAATTATTATAACTCATTTACTTTCGAAAGTCAACAAGTTTTTTATATTCTTTCAAAACTAGATAACATTGCTTCATATTATATGGTTAAGTCCTCGATCTATTAGTATTCGTCAGCTCCACATGTCACCATGCTTCCACCTCGAACCTATCAACCTGATCATCTTTCAGGGATCTTACTAGCTTACGCTATGGGAAATCTCATCTTGAGGGGGGCTTCATGCTTAGATGCTTTCAGCACTTATCCCTTCCGCACATAGCTACCCAGCTATGCCCTTGGCAGAACAACTGGTACACCAGCGGTGCGTCCATCCCGGTCCTCTCGTACTAAGGACAGCTCCTCTCAAATTTCCTACGCCCACGACGGATAGGGACCGAACTGTCTCACGACGTTCTGAACCCAGCTCGCGTACCGCTTTAATGGGCGAACAGCCCAACCCTTGGGACCGACTACAGCCCCAGGATGCGATGAGCCGACATCGAGGTGCCAAACCTCCCCGTCGATGTGGACTCTTGGGGGAGATAAGCCTGTTATCCCCGGGGTAGCTTTTATCCGTTGAGCGATGGCCCTTCCATGCGGAACCACCGGATCACTAAGCCCGACTTTCGTCCCTGCTCGACTTGTAGGTCTCGCAGTCAAGCTCCCTTATGCCTTTGCACTCTACGAATGATTTCCAACCATTCTGAGGGAACCTTTGGGCGCCTCCGTTACACTTTAGGAGGCGACCGCCCCAGTCAAACTGCCCACCTGACACTGTCTCCCGGGTCGATAAGACCCGTAGGTTAGAATTTCAATACAGTCAGGGCGGTATCCCACCAGCGCCTCCACCGAAGCTAGCGCTCCGGTTTCAATGGCTCCCGCCTATCCTGTACAAACTGTACCAAAATTCAATATCAGGCTACAGTAAAGCTCCACGGGGTCTTTCCGTCCTGTCGCGGGTAACCTGCATCTTCACAGGTACTATAATTTCACCGAGTCTCTGGTTGAGACAGTGCCCAAATCGTTACACCTTTCGTGCGGGTCGGAACTTACCCGACAAGGAATTTCGCTACCTTAGGACCGTTATAGTTACGGCCGCCGTTTACTGGGGCTTCAGTTCAGAGCTTCGCTTACGCTAACCCCTCTCCTTAACCTTCCAGCACCGGGCAGGTGTCACCCCCTATACTTCGCCTTACGGCTTCGCAGAGAGCTGTGTTTTTGCTAAACAGTCGCTTGGGCCTATTCACTGCGGCTTTCCGTTAAGAAAGCACCCCTTCTCCCGAAGTTACGGGGTCATTTTGCCGAGTTCCTTAACCAGAGTTCTCTCGCACACCTTAGGATTCTCTCCTCGCCTACCTGTGTCGGTTTGCGGTACAGGCACCTTTTATCTCGCTAGAAGCTTTTCTTGGCAGCGGGGAATCAAAGACTTCGCTCCATAAGGAGCTTCCCCATCACAGCTCAGCCTTTACGATAAGCGGATTTGCCTACTTATCAGCCTAACTGCTTGGACGTGCACAACCAATCGCACGCTTCTTCTATCCTTCTGCGTCCCTCCATTGCTCAAACGATAAAGAGGTGGTACAGGAATATCAACCTGTTGTCCATCGCCTACGCCTGTCGGCCTCGGCTTAGGTCCTGACTAACCCTGAGCGGACGAGCCTTCCTCAGGAAACCTTAGGCATTCGGTGGACGGGATTCTCACCCGTCTTTCGCTACTCATACCGGCATTCTCACTTCTAAGCACTCCACCAGTCCTTCCGGTCTGACTTCACTGTCCTTAGAACGCTCCCCTACCACTGATACCATTGGTATCAATCCGCAGCTTCGGTGGTGTATTTAGCCCCGGTACATTTTCGGCGCAGAGTCACTCGACTAGTGAGCTATTACGCACTCTTTAAATGGTGGCTGCTTCTAAGCCAACATCCTAGTTGTCTAAGCAACTCCACATCCTTTTCCACTTAATACACACTTTGGGACCTTAGCTGGCGGTCTGGGCTGTTTCCCTTTTGACTACGGATCTTATCACTCGCAGTCTGACTCCTAAGGATAAGTCATTGGCATTCGGAGTTTGACTGAATTCGGTAATCCGATGAGGACCCCTAGTCCAATCAGTGCTCTACCTCCAAGACTCTTACACTTAAGGCTAGCCCTAAAGCTATTTCGGGGAGAACCAGCTATCTCCAGGTTCGATTGGAATTTCTCCGCTACCCACACCTCATCCCCGCACTTTTCAACGTGCGTGGGTTCGGGCCTCCATTCAGTGTTACCTGAACTTCACCCT
>NZ_CM175007.1:4777500-5369490 GCF_057924895.1 Bacillus sp. LH1
GTTTTCAAAGAACTACTTGGTCGCTCATTTGCGACTTCCTTATGTTAACATCTTCGTTTTTCGATGTCAACTAAGTTTTTCAATTTCTTTTTTGTCGTTTTCTGCGTTTCCGCATCAGCGACGGTTATTAATATATCATGGTGAAAAATGAAATGCAACACCTTTTATAAACTTTTTTTAAAACTGCCCACATTTCTTTTTTTATATCATATACTTAAACGAAATATCTCTTTCATGTATGAGCAATTCCTACATATATTTTATATAAAGTTACTCTATCAAAAGACGTTTCTTTCTATAATAAGCGTTTTATTCATATAGCATATCATACAGGGAGGAATATATATGGACTATACCGATTTATTAATCAAACTAGGTCTCTCGGCTATTTTAGGATTTGCCATTGGTTTAGAACGTGAATTAAAACGGAAACCACTTGGTTTAAAAACGTGTTTAGTTATTTCTATTATTAGTTGCCTCCTAACGATTGTTTCTATTAAAGCAGCTTATAACTTACCACATACCGATCATATGAATATGGATCCACTTCGACTTGCCGCTCAAATTGTATCAGGAATTGGTTTTTTAGGTGCTGGCGTAATTTTAAGAAGAGGTAACGATAGCATTGCAGGGCTCACGACTGCCGCTATGATCTGGGGTGCTTCTGGTATTGGTATTGCTGTTGGGGCCGGATTCTATATTGAAGCGATATTCGGAATGTGTTTCCTTATGATTAGTGTCGAACTTATACCACTCGCGATGAAATATGTAGGCCCTAGATCATTTCGTCAACGTGATATCGCTGTGAAACTTGTTGTACGAAATATGGACAATATCCCAATCGTAATTGAAGAAATAAAAGAAATGGATATAAAAGTTAAGAATATGAAGCTTAAAACATTAGAAAACGGTTCTCACTATTTACATCTTAAACTGTCCATTGATCAAAAAAGACATACTGCTGATGTTTACTATGCTCTCCAGCATCTTGAAAGTGTCCAACAAACTGAAGTGGAAAGTATGTAACATAAAACAAACTCTCTTTAATTAGAGAGTTTTTCTTTTTTCTATAATGGCAACAATGAATGTAGTCCTACAAAGTAAGGAGGAATAGGCAATTGAAATCCCGTCCGAATTTAGTAGATACATTTCGTGATTCCATTATTTTTCGTTTAATTTGTTTTATTATTGTACTGACTGCTTTTTCCGGTTTTCTTATACATAGATTAGAACCTTTTCATTTCACTACATGGTTTGACGGAATTTGGTGGTCAATCGTTACCATTTTTACAGTTGGATATGGAGACTTTGCTCCCCATACGACGATAGGAAAACTAATAGGTATAAGTATTATTTTATTAGGAACTGGCTTTTGTTCTTATTATATGGTGCTGTTTGCTACTGAAATGATTAATAAACAATATATGAAAATTAAAGGTGAAGAAGCCGCTACTTCTAACGGTCATATGATTATCGTTGGCTGGAATGAGCGCGCAAAACATGTTGTAAAGCAAATGCACGTATTACAACCAAACCTTGATATCGTTTTAATTGATGAAACACTTTCTTTACTCCCAAAACCATTTCATCATTTAGAATTTATAAAAGGTTGTCCGCATCACGATCAAACTTTATTAAAAGCCAATATTGCAACGGCACACACCATATTAATAACAGCTGATAAAGAAAAAAACGAAAGCTTAGCGGATACACAGTCCATTTTAAATATTTTAACTGCAAAAGGGCTCAACCCAAACATTCACTGCATCGCTGAACTTCTTACTTCTGAACAAATACAAAATGCAACGAGAGCTGGCGTGTCAGAAATTATAGAAGGAAATAAATTAACGAGCTATGTATTTACCGCTTCTCTTTTATTCCCTTCCATTTCAGGTGTACTATTTTCACTTTACGACGAAATCTCTGATAATAAATTACAACTGATGGAGCTTCCATCGTCCTGCACCGGACAAACTTTTGCCAATTGTAGCTATACTCTTTTAAAGCAAAACATTCTCTTACTAGGTATAAAGCGCGACGAACAATATATGATTAATCCAGTTCATTCCTTTGTTCTCATTGAAAGCGACATACTCATTGTTATTCACCATTAGTAAAATGACGCTCTAATTCTTGCATGAGCACTTTCCCAATATTGATATATTTTCTTTT
Source organism: Bacillus sp. LH1 (assembly GCF_057924895.1). NCBI lineage: Bacteria > Bacillati > Bacillota > Bacilli > Caryophanales > Bacillaceae > Bacillus > Bacillus sp. LH1. The sequence goes on from NZ_CM175007.1 coordinate 4,779,673, forward strand.
CACATCTCCATCTGGATCTTTCGGCTCAGCAAATTGATCCATTCCACTCGTTCCAGCTGTTAAAGTATTCACATTATCATCTAGTTCGTCTTGATATACGTGCGAAAGAATATACGGCGTTCCAAGACGAACTATTACGCCTGGTACATCTAGTTCTCCATCAATGGCTGTAAATGGAACTCGTAAAAATTGATACCCATCTTCTTCATCAATTTTGTAATCGAAGCATCCTTTATCATAATCCCAATTACCACCGATGCTATATCCAAGTGGTTTCATAATCTCTTCTAACTTATATAACGCATATGTACGTCCTTCTAAATTTGATTGAATCGGAATCAAGCCCATCCCTCCTAGACTTTTCCTTTAGCATACCCACTTTAGTTTGAATATACTGATGGACTTTTCGATAAAATAATAAAAAGCGACCGGAATCCGGTCGCTTTTTATTATTTTAAACGCTCTTCTAATTCTGCTTTTAATTCTTCAAATCCTGGTTTACCAAGTAAAGCAAACATGTTTTTCTTGTATGCTTCTACTCCAGGTTGGTCAAATGGATTCACGCCTAATAAGTAGCCGCTCATCGCACATGCTTTTTCGAAGAAGTATACAAGGTAACCGAATGTGTACTCATTTAATTCAGGAATATTTACGATTAAGTTTGGTACTCCCCCGTCGCTATGTGCAAGTAATGTACCTTCGTATGCTTTTGTGTTTACGAAGTCTACAGTTTCACCAGCAAGGTAGTTTAATCCGTCTAAATCGTTTTCTTCTGATTCGATTGTTAGTTCATGTGTAGATTTACCTACTTTAAGAACTGTTTCAAATAAGTCACGACGCCCTTCTTGAACGTATTGACCTAATGAGTGTAAATCAGTTGAGAAGTTTGCTGAAGATGGGAAAATACCTTTTTGATCTTTTCCTTCACTTTCACCAAATAACTGTTTCCACCACTCAGCGAAGTATTGAAGTGCTGGCTCATAGTTAACAAGCATTTCAATTGTTTTTCCTTTATTGTATAAAGCGTTACGAACTACTGCGTATTGGTAAGCTGGATTTTCTTCTAGTTCTGATGTTCCGAAGTCATCATGACCAGCAGCTGCACCTTTCATCATCTCTTCAATATTTAAGCCACTTACTGCGATTGGTAATAAACCAACTGGCGTTAATACAGAGAAACGACCTCCAACATCATCTGGAATAACAAATGTTTCGTAACCTTCGTTATCAGCTAATGTTTTTAATGCACCACGCGCTTTATCTGTAGTTGCATAAATACGTTTGCGAGCTTCTTCTTTTCCATACTTTTCTTCTAATAACTTACGGAAGATACGGAATGCTAGTGCTGGCTCTGTTGTTGTACCTGATTTGGAAATAACGTTAATAGAGAAGTCTTTACCTTCTAATACGTCCATTAAATCTTTCATGTAAGTGGAGCTAATGTTTTGTCCAACAAATAGCACTTGTGGAGTTTTACGTTGTTCTTTAGAAAGCGTGTTGTAGAAAGAATGGTTTAACATTTCGATTGCTGCGCGTGCTCCTAGGTAAGAACCACCAATACCTACAACAAGTAAAATGTCAGAGTCATTTTTAATTTTTTCTGCGCATTTTTGAATGCGAGCGAATTCTTCTTTGTCATATTGAAGCGGAAGGTCTACCCACCCAAGGAAATCGTTCCCAGCTCCAGTTTTTTCGTGGATTGCGTGATGTGTTACTTTCACTGCATCACGTAAATAAGTGATTTCATGTTCACCGATGAAGGATAACGCTTTAGAATAGTCGAACGTTACATGTGTACTCATCTTTTTCCCTCCAATTATGGATATGTATTTCTGTATTCACTTTAGCGAAACTGAAGTTGTAAATCAAGCGATTAGGCAATTGTAAACGTAACCAATATATATTTTTTAGAAAAAGTTCATTTTTTGCATAAAAATTCGCATTTTTCGGTATAGATGTATATACATCCTTTTCTAAACATTTTTTATGTATAAAAACAACATAACTACCCCATTCTATAAAAGAGTTAATTAACTCATCGCTTGCTCATGCTTCACAATTAAGGGGGGCTTTTTCATGAGTACTTTGCAACGTATCGCATTAGTCTTTACTGTAATTGGCGCTGTGAACTGGGGACTAATCGGGTTTTTCCAGTTTGACTTAGTAGCAGCCATTTTCGGTGGACAAAATTCAGCTCTTGCACGTATTATTTACGGCATCGTTGGTATATCTGGGCTTATCAACCTTGGTTTACTGTTTAAACCATCTGAAAATCTTGGTACGCACCCAGAAACAAACGAAATTCGATAATCAGTATGTCCTTTCACCTCCGACATACGAATATGATTGCATGCAATCATATTTGCAAATATATATCATAAGATAAAGTAAAAGAGGAACGCTCATATGCGTTCCTCTTTTACTTTGTTAACTCGGACTCTTCAATCCATTCTGCCAACTTTTCTCGCAGCGTATTAAATCCGTCTTCAGATGGGTTCGGTATAAGAATCCTTCCTTGTTTTCTTTTCGCCGCTTTTAACGATAAACTCATTTTTCTGTGCTCTTCATCAATTGAAAGTACCTTTACTTCTACTGTATCGCCGACCTTTAAAAAGTCATGAATATCCTTTACATATCCATTTGTAATTTCAGATATATGCACAAGTCCTTGTGTTTCTGCATCTAACGCTACAAACGCACCGTAATCTTGAATTCCAGTCACTTTCCCTGTTACAACCACTCCTGTTGTATATTGTTCTGACATATGAAACACTCCCATACGTTTACCATTCTCTCTACAATTATAGAGAGCAAAGCAGATATATTTATTTTAAATATCCGATTGGTTAGTACGCATTCTAGATAACAATATCTAGAATGCGCATACCTTATATTAGTAAATTATACCACTATGACAGAACTCATTCAAAATTCATGAAAAATTTCCCTTAAAGAAGTATAATTCTCCAATATTGGGATAGACTACTAACACATGGCTTTCTAGTATTCCCCCCCTTTTATGGACAAAACGTATTACGTTTTGTCCTTTTTTTATTTTCAACAAACCGTTCCATTCTCTTCATTGCTTCCATAAGTTGTTCAAGCGACGTCGCATAAGAACAACGAATAAACCCTTCACCACTTTCGCCAAATACGCTACCAGGGACAACAGCTACTTTTTCTTCCAGCAATAACTGTTCTGCAAATTCCGCTGAAGATAATCCTGTTGAAGATATAGAAGGGAAAACATAAAATGCTCCGCCCGGCACATGACACGTTAAGCCCATTTCATTGAAAGATGTCGTCATAAAATTACGACGCTTCTTATAACTATCTCTCATCCGAATTACTTCATCATTCCCCGCACGTAACGCTTCAAGTGCTGCGAACTGAGACATCGTCGGTGCACACATCATGGAATATTGGTGAATTTTGAGCATCAATTCTGAAAACTGAACAGGAGCTGCAATCATACCGAGACGCCATCCTGTCATCGCAAATCCTTTGGAAAATCCTGAAATTAAAATCGTATGCTCGCGCATATTTTTAATACTCGCGAAACTTGTATATGCTTCGTCGTATACAAGCTCTGCATAAATTTCATCAGATAATACAATTAGATTGTACTTCTCAACAATCACTGCTATTTCTTCAAGCTCGGATTTATTTAGCATTGCACCTGTCGGGTTATTTGGTGAACAAAGCAAAATCGCCTTTGTTTTCGCTGTAATAGCTGCTTCAATTTGTTCTGGTTGTACTTTAAACTCGTTTTCTAGCTTAGTCTCCACAGGAACCGGAACTCCTCCAGCTAATGTCACAAGTGGTGCATAAGAAACGAAGCTTGGTTCAACAATGAGCACTTCATCATCAGGATTTATAATGGCACGCATCGCTACATCTAACGCCTGGCTCGCTCCAACTGTAACAATGATTTCATCACTTGGATCATAAGATACTGCAAATTGTTTTTTTAGATACTTTGCTATTTCTTGACGGAGCTCCAATAATCCTGCATTTGCTGTATATGACGTATACCCTTGTTCCAAAGAACGAATACATGCTTGCCTTACATTCCAAGGGGTAACAAAATCCGGCTCTCCTACCCCGAGGGAAATAACACCTTTCATATTTGCTGCTAAATCAAAAAATTTTCGAATACCAGATGGTTTTAAAGATTCTGCTGATCTAGATAGTTCAAATTGCTTCATGGTGTCACCACAATTCGCTTATCATCATCGTCTTTTTCATAAATAACGCCCTCATGTTTATACTTCTTCAAAATGAAATGAGTAGTTGTAGAAACGACAGATTCAATTGTTGCTAATTTCTCAGAAACAAACATCGCTACTTCCCCCATCGTTTTACCTTCTAATGTAATAGAAAGATCATATGTCCCTGACATTAAATAAACGGATTTCACTTCTGAATAACGATAAATTTGCTCAGCAACCGCATCAAACCCAACGCCATGCTTTGGCGTAACTTTCACATCGATCATTGCCGTTAAACCTGTATGTTCTTTCACTTTCGTCCAATCGATATGTGTTACATAATCCACAATAATCTTTTCATTTTCTAATCTCGCAACCATCTTCTTTACTTCTTCTACTTCTATATTTAACAGCTTCGCTAATGTATCTACAGATAATCGACTACTCTTTTCAAGACAAGCTAATAATTCTAATTCTTTTTCTGTCACCATATAAATCATCCTTCCTTTTCGTTTGTGTCTAAATTATACAAATACCCTTTCCAGTTTGAAAAGAAGATTTTTCTATTGAATTATGTCAAAATAAAGTGAAACTTTAATCAGCGGAAAAATGCGTGATAAAGCGAAAGGGGATGGAACCGTGAAACCAAAAATTTATATTGCTGAACCAGTTCCGACATTTGTAGAAAACTATTTATCAGAACACTGTGATTATGAAAAATGGGATCAAAATGAGAAAGTACCTCGTGATGTTCTATTAGAGAAAATACAAGATAAAGATGGGTTATTAAATTTCGGATCTGCTATTAATGAAGAATTACTGACAGTGGCTCCTAACTTAAAAGTAGTGAGCAACATTTCTGTTGGTTACGATAATTTTGATTTACAAGCGATGAAAAATCGAAAGGTTATCGGAACGAATACACCATACGTATTAGATGATACAGTAGCTGATCTCGTTTTCGCCCTTATGCTATCAGCTGGGCGCCGCGTTTGCGAACTCGATTCTTACGTAAAAAATGGTGAATGGAACGCTGAAATCGGAAAAGAACACTTCGGACTAGATGTACACCATAGCACAATTGGTATTATCGGTATGGGCCGAATTGGAGAAGCCGTTGCAAAACGAGCAAAATTCGGATTTGATATGAATGTTCTTTACTATAACCGCCGTCGTAAAGAAGAAGCTGAACAAAAATTCGATGCTACATATTGTGATTTACAGACGCTACTGAAGCAGTCTGACTTTATTGTTCTTCTTACTCCATTAACAGATGAAACATATCACCTTATCGGAGAAAAGGAATTTTCATTAATGAAAGAAACAGCAATCTTCATTAATGCTTCTCGGGGGAAAACAGTAGATGAAGAAGCGTTAATCCATGCTTTAACAGAAAAGAAAATCTTTGCAGCAGGCATCGATACTTTTACACAAGAGCCAATTCAAAAAGATAATCCACTCTTATCATTACAAAATGTTGTGACTTTACCGCACATCGGATCTGCAACATTAAAAACTCGTCAGCAAATGGCCATGGCCGCCGCTGAAAATTTAGTTGCAGGATTACAAGGAAAAACACCGCCTAATATTGTGCGCGGGTAATACTGAATAAACGAAAGGCAAGATGACATCGTCATCTTGCCTTTTTTTGTTAACATATTTTCTTCTTCCTTGGAGATGATATGAACAAAAATCAATGGAGTGACAAAAAATGAATCATAAATATACTTGTCCTTATTTCACTTTTTCCACTCGCGGCACTACTGTTCATTACGAATTGTATGAACATGATAATAAAACAGAACGCCCTACTTTCGTACTCGTTCACGGCTTTTTATCTTCCTCATTCAGTTACCGCCGTCTCATTCCTTTACTAGCGAAGGAAGGAACAGTCATTGCTCTTGATTTACCACCGTTCGGAAAAAGTGATAAGTCTCATCTGTTTAAGTATTCTTATCACAATTTAGCAACGATTATTATTGATTTAATTGAACATTTATCTCTCTCAAACATTGTATTAGTTGGGCATTCTATGGGTGGGCAAATTTCTCTCTATGTAAACCGTATACGTCCTGAACTCATTTCAAAGACGATTTTACTATGTAGCTCGAGCTATTTAGCGCGCGCAACCTTACCTTTACTATACTCTTCTTATTTACCGTTCTTTCATTTATACGTAAAGAACTGGATTATACGGCGCGGCATTGTTCATAACTTAATGAATGTCGTTCATGATCACTCATTAATTGACGATGAAATGAAAAAAGGTTACTCCGCTCCTTTTTATGACAACCGTATATTTCCCGCTTTAACTCGCATGATACGAGACCGTGAAGGTGACTTATCTTCAACTGAATTACAAAAAATCGAAACACCTATCCTACTCATTTGGGGTGAAAAAGACCGCGTCGTCCCTGTACATGTAGGTCATCGTCTACACAAAGATTTACCGAATTCGAAATTTATTTCTTACGAAAACACAGGACATTTACTACCTGAAGAAAAACCGGAACATGTTTATGAAGAAATTATGGCTTTTTCTGCGCAGTAATATAAAAAGGCTGTCGGAAATTCCGACAGCCTATAATGAACAGCTTCCACCTTCTTTTATTACAAGTAATTCCATAGCTAATTTCTCACATTTTTCAAGCGCAGGTACTTCCTCAAAAGACATAAAGTATATATGTTGAATCTTCTTTGCGATGTATTTTGGATCGTCAAACACACTTATGACGTTCACAACATCGCTCGCTTCTGTTTCATAAAACTCCGGTCCCATTTGAAACGGATCCCAATTCTTCACAACCTCTATCATCTTTTCATATGTACCCATTCGCTTCCCGCCTTTTCACTTTTTAATACTTTTCTTTATCCTATCACATCAGCTATTCTATAAGAAGAGAGAGAACTTTCATAACTTATTGGTTTTACAGAAGAAGGGAGCAAACTTATGCAACTATTTCATAAAGCAATCAATCGACGTGGAACGCATAGTATAAAATGGGATACATATAAAAACGAAGAACTTATCCATGCTTGGATTGCTGATATGGATTTTGAAGTACCAAAACCAATTCAAACTGCCTTAAAACAACGAATCGAACATCCGATTTTTGGCTATACACTTCCTCCCGAAAATATTGGGAATATTATTTGTAACTGGACAAAACAACAATACGATTGGGATATTCAAAAAGAATGGATTGTCTTTAGCGCCGGAATCGTTCCAGCTCTTAGTACGAGCATACAGGCTTTCACAAAAGAAAACGAATCCGTTCTCGTACAACCACCTATTTATCCTCCATTTTTCGAAATGGTCACAACAAACAACAGACAGTTATACGTGAGTCCATTACAGAAACAAAATGATACATATGTGATAGACTTCAAGCATTTAGAAAAGCAGTTTCAGCAAGGCATCAAACTCATGCTTCTTTGTAGCCCTCATAACCCAATCGGGCGCGTTTGGACGAAAGAGGAACTTTTGCAGCTCGGATCGTTATGTACTAAATATAACGTAATCGTTGTGGCGGATGAAATTCATTCCGATATTATTTACGCAGATCATACACATACACCGTTCGCTTCTTTATCTGAAGAATTAGCAGCTCGCACGATTACTTGTATGGCTCCAAGTAAAACATTTAATATCGCTGGATTACAAGCATCGATTATTATCATTCCAAATGAAAAACTCCGTCAAGCCTTTACATCTATCCAATATAGACAAGGCTTCCACGGATTAAATATCTTCGCTTATACAGCGATGCAAAGTGCCTATACAGAATGTAATGATTGGCTAAACGAAATTCGATTATATATAGAAGATAACGCTCAATTTGCTTGTGAATATATTAAAACTCACATACCTGCTCTTTCCGTAACGAAGCCAGAAGGTAGCTTTTTATTATGGATTGATTGTTCTCGTCTAAAGCTTTCTCAAAACGAGCGTACTGCATTACTTGAGGAAAAAGGAAAAATCATTGTTGAACCTGGTGAGAAATACGGGTTAGGTGGCGAAGAACATATTCGAATTAATATCGGCTGTCCACGATCTGTTTTAGAAGAAATTTTAAACAGACTGCGTCATACGTTTTCATAATAAGAAAGGAGTCTGTCCCCCTAATCATTCTTGGACAGACTCCTTTGTAATATTTTGTCGGTAAGTCGCTATATTTCAAGTTACGGTCGATATATTCCAATAATCGCCGATATAATTTGAGTTACAGTCGATATATTCCAATAATCGCTGATATATTTTTAATTACATTTCACAAAGAAAGCTACCATTCACGGTAGCTTTTACTTTTTCTTCATATCCGATGCTTTTTTTACAATTACGCCACAAGCAATTCGATCCCCTGATTTACCTGTCGGTTGAGTCATACCATCATCAGGGTTTTCTGTAATAATAATAGACGCTCCATCTTTTCTATGAATCGTCGTTTTTCCTTCTTCAAGTGTGATGTGAGGTGCATCGATTTCCGCTTTAATCTTTCCAGAACCATCTGCAACTACGTTCGGTAAATCACCGTTTTCTGCACCCTTCGGATTAAGAAGACCATGTTTTTTATCATCAGGATTAAAATGATTCCCGGATGATTCAAAACGAGGTGCCTTACACTCTCCGATTTCATGTACATGTAGTCCGTGTGGTCCTGGCGTGAAACCTTCTCCTTTAATCGTAATTTTCACGCCACTTGTTTGCTGCACTACTTTCGCAGTCCCTACTTCATCTCCTGAAGCATTATGTAATTTCACTTCAATTTCTTTCGGCTTTCCTTGGTCACAACCTGCCATCAGAAATAATAAACAACAACTGAAAAAAAGCCGTTTCTTCATTTTATTCCCTCCAAAATATATTCTGCCCTTAGATTGTCCGAGCATAGAGGGAAACATACAAAAATGCATTACTGTTTCTTTTCAGCTAATAGTTTTTCTTCAACTTTCTGCAATCGCTCTGCTTCTCTTTTTGATACACGAATAAACATGCGCCACGTGGCAATAGCACCGATAATAAATAGAACGCAAACAATCCCTGGAATAATATATTCTGTTTTATCTTCCGGAAAATATAAAGGCATCATATAGAACACTCCTTATTATAGGATTTATAAAACATCAGAATTTTCTGTTATATCATTTTAAATTATAGTGGAACCTATCTATATTCTCAAGGGGCGTTCTGAAAGCAAATGATTTCTTTGACTCCTTCTCCTACTTTCCTTACTATAAACTTGAGGTGAAAAATATGAGAGAAACATTTGAAATTGGCGAAATCGTTACTGGTATTTATAAAACAGGAAAATACATCGGCGAAGTTACAAATAGCCGCCCTGGCAGTTACGTCGTAAAAGTATTAGCTGTTTTAAAACATCCGGTGCAAGGTGACTTACATAACGTAAAACAAGCTGACGTACCATTTTTCCATGAAAGACGCGCTTTAGCTTTCCGTGAACAGACGAACATTCCAGAGCAAATGGTGAAAAAATATGAAGGAGAAATTCCGGATTATACCGAGTCACTAAAATTAGCATTAGAAACTCAAATGAATTCATTTTCTGAAGATGATTCACCTTTTGCAGAGCGTAGTCTAGAAACATTACAACAGTTAAAGAAAGACTACAAACTCTAAAAAACAAAACGACCAAATTACATAATGTGCAATTTGGTCGTTACTGTGTGCTCACTTTCTTTAACACTTTTGAAAAATCAACAAGTTCTCCTAATGTTGGAGGTGCTGGCTTTACTAAATACTCTTTATCTTTTTCTACTAGTTTAAAAATATTGTACGTCGTCATCGCATCATCAAGCGCACAATGATGCTTCCCTGTCCCTACTTTTCCATACGCCTCAATTGCTTTCCATAATCCTGTTTGATTTCTTTCTCCAAAAAACTTCTTATACTCAAGCGATAAATCACGACACTGTCCGAAGAATGGAAAAGCTATCCCTGCCATTTCACAATTATGTTTCAGCACTTTCATATCCATATTTCCCCACGTTACAATTGTCGGTTTACATTTCGTTTCGTATTCTGCAAGCTTCTTAACGAGTTCAGGAAATGAAATCCCTTTATCCACGACTTCTTGTTTTATTCCTAAAAACTTCTTACATCGATCCGTTAAAGAAGGAAATGTTTTCGGCCTGACATGTGATGAATACGTATCTTCTACCTTACAGCCAGCAACTGAAACGAGTCCTACCTCAATAATCTCTGGAAAAAATCCTTTCGGTTTCTTTCTATGCTGGGGCATCGTAAACTCAAAGTCTAAAAATAAAAATCGTTGTTCATCCATACGATCCCTTCCTTATCATTTTTGTCATTCCTTTCTATTTGAAACTCCTACACGAACAAGCTCGAATGCTAATTCCATTTTAAATATTCAGATTGGATGTATCTTATATATATGTCAAATGCCCACAAATATTTTAAAAAATAAGAAAAAATGACCTATGCAGAAAATATGACAAAATCTCTCCTTTCATTTACATCCGCAGTTTTTCTACTTTATAATGACGTTATGTGTGTTTCATCTAGTTAATATTTGACACACTAAGAAAAATGAATGAAAGGAGATGAGATTTTTGCACGAAACAACGCAAGAACTCGCTAACTGGCAGTATTATTTTGCTATCGCAGTCTTTTTAATTACATATGCCATTATTATTTCTGAAAAAATTAATCGCGCTGTCATCGCACTTCTCGGTGCAGCATTCATGGTAATTGTGGGGGTCGTCGATTTACATAACGCCTTTACGAAACATATTGAATGGGGAACGATTACGCTACTCATCGGTATGATGATTTTGGTGAACATTACGAGTAAATCAGGTGTTTTCCAATACGTTGCCATTAAAGCAGCAAAAGGGGCACAAGGAAATCCAATTAAAATTTTAATTTCCCTTTCCCTACTTACCGCGCTTGGCTCCGCATTTTTAGATAACGTTACAACTGTACTTCTTGTTGTTCCAGTTACTTTATCTATTACGCGCATACTGCAAGTAAATCCTGTTCCTTATTTACTTTCTGAAATTATTTTTTCAAATATTGGAGGAACAGCAACATTAATTGGTGATCCACCTAACATTATGATTGGTTCTGCAAATAAGCATTTAGACTTCAATGCTTTCCTATTAAATCTAGCACCAATCGTAATTATTATTATTGCAGTTACAGCAACAATACTTTACTTCATGTACCGTAAACAATTAATTGCCGATCCTGTACAAGTTAAAAAATTAATGAGCTTAGATGAAAAACAATACATTAAAGATCCAGTATTAATGAAAAAATCTTTAACGGTACTTGGACTTACAATTGTAGGTTTCATGACTCATTCTATTTTCCATATTGATGCCGCTATTATCGCCTTAACTGGTGCTACTGTACTTATGTTAATTGGTGTGAAAGAACATGAAATTGAAGAGGTATTCGCAAGTGTAGAGTGGGTAACAATCTTCTTCTTCGCAGGGCTATTCGTACTTGTTGGAGGACTTATCGATATCGGTCTTATCAAAATGTTAGCTCAAAAAGTAATTGGTATAACAGGCGGAGATATTTCTTACGCATCCATCCTTATCTTATGGGTATCTGGTATCGCCTCTGCAACAATTGATAACATCCCATTCGTTGCAACAATGATTCCACTTATTAACGATATGGCAGTTGGGCTAGGCTTATCACCATCTGACGCACAAATCGATGTATTATGGTGGGCATTAGCACTAGGTGCTTGTCTGGGCGGAAACGGAACATTAATCGGAGCTTCTGCTAACGTAATCGTTGCAGGTATCGCGAGCCGCGAAGGACATAAATTTAGTTACATGGACTTCCTAAAAGTCGGTTTCCCAATTATGATCGTTTCATTAATCATTTCTCACATTTATATTTATTTACGCTATCTTATGTAGTAAAAAAAGCGCTCTGATAATCAGGGCGCTTTTTTACTTATATCTAAAATATATCGACTTATCAACAAAAAAGAAAAATCTACTCTTTATATCTCACCGGTTCATTTCGAATGATAAATAAATGAATCGGTAAGAACACTGAAAATGTGATTACATGAATAATCGTAAATAATATAGAGTTCGTTCCGTATCTGTCTAAAATAGCGTAGATAAGATAAATGGACAATACAATCGATACAGCTGTTGCTAGTAAACTTATAATTGGTACGAAATTAAAAATAAAACATGCAACGTATATACCGAATACTTTCCACCCTGCTTCTTCTTTCAAAAAATCTGGTAATTTATCTTTCGCTAAGTCACCCCATGTCTTACTATTCAAAAACGGAATAAACGCAAGCACCCCGTCCGTTGCACCATCATTTTTCGCCATCGAATAAAGTGCAAAAGCCGTTAACAAATATGAAATAATTGCCCAAATCAATATAACAAGAATAAACGCAAAACTAAGAGCAAAGAAACCTGCTAATACGCCTTGATCCTCCATCTTATCCTCTCCTCTCTACTTTCAACATATTTCATTACATTGCAAGTTATGTTTTAAAATTTATCCAAACTCTTTGTATAATAAGAGAAGAAAGAGAATAAGAGAGGAGCAACACTTATGCATCCATTTGTAAAAGCATTACAAGAGCATTTCACAGCTCATCAAAATCCTGAAAAAGCAGAACCTATGGCTCGTTATATGAAAAATCACTTCCTATTTCTAGGTATTCAAACACCGGAAAGACGCCAATTATTAAAAGACATCATTCAAATACATACTCTCCCAGATCAAAAAGACTTCCAAATTATCATACGTGAGCTTTGGGACTTACCAGAACGTGAATTCCAAGCGGCCGCACTTGATATTATGCAAAAATATAAAAAGCATATAAACGAAACTCATATCCCCTTCTTAGAAGAACTGATTGTCACAAAATCTTGGTGGGACTCTGTCGATAGCATCGTCCCTACATTTTTAGGCGATATCTTTTTAAAACATCCAGAATTAATTTCTGCCTATATTCCAAAATGGATTGCATCAGATAACATATGGTTACAACGTGCCGCTATTTTATTCCAACTAAAATATAAACAAAAGATGGATGAAGAACTTCTTTTCTGGATTATTGGACAACTACATTCTTCAAAAGAATTTTTCATTCAAAAAGCGATTGGCTGGGTCCTTCGTGAATATGCAAAAACAAATCCGGATGTAGTTTGGGAATACGTTCAAAACAATGAGCTCGCTCCATTAAGTAAGCGTGAAGCAATTAAGCATATTAAGCAAAATTACGGAATAAATAATGAAAAAATAGGCGAGACTCTATCATAGATAGACGCGTTCCTCTATTGAGATTTAAAAAAGAACGTGTTAGAATATGTTCATTATTATTAATATAAGTAGCGATGACGGACTTATAAGTACTTGCATAAAAAGCGATTCAGGGATAGTGAAAGCCTGAAGCCGCAAGGAAACGGCAGTCCCGAGCAATACATGATAAAGTGGATGCACCTTTTGTGTATCAACTAGGGTGGAACCGCGGGCAAACGCTCGTCCCTAGGCAAATAAGCCTTGGGATGAGCGTTTTTTTATGTTCTTTTTAGCATATACTGCTCGTTTCCAAAGTATCAGAGTATGTCATCGCCAATACGTTAACTTTCAAAAGGAGGATTTTCTTATGTATTCAATGGAACAAGTTGTAAACTTAGCGAAACATCGCGGTTTTGTTTTCCCTGGTTCTGAAATTTACGGTGGTCTTGCAAACACTTGGGATTACGGTCCACTTGGAATCGAATTAAAAAATAACGTTAAAAAAGCTTGGTGGAAAAAATTCATTCAAGAATCTCCACACAACGTTGGTTTAGACGCAGCTATTTTAATGAACCCTAAAACTTGGATCGCTTCTGGTCACGTTGGTAACTTCAACGATCCAATGATTGACTGTAAAAAATGTAAAGCTCGTCACCGTGCTGACAAATTAATTGAGGATGCTTTAGATGCAAAAGGCATCGAAATGGTTGTTGACGGTCTTACTTTCGACCAAATGGCTGACTTAATGAAAGAACATGAAGTAAAATGTCCTGATTGCGGTAGTGAAGAATTCACTGAAATCCGTCAGTTCAACTTAATGTTCAAAACATTCCAAGGTGTTACAGAGTCTAGCACAAACGAAATCTTCCTTCGTCCTGAAACAGCACAAGGTATTTTCGTAAACTTCAAAAACGTTCAACGCTCTATGCGTAAAAAGCTTCCATTTGGTATCGGCCAAATCGGTAAGAGTTTCCGTAACGAAATCACGCCTGGTAACTTCACATTCCGTACACGTGAATTCGAACAAATGGAACTTGAATTCTTCTGTAAGCCTGGTGAAGATTTAGAGTGGTTTGCATTCTGGCGTGAAACTTGTAAAAACTGGTTACTTTCACTTGGTATGTCTGAAGAGAGCATGCGTCTTCGTGACCACGGTGAAGAAGAGTTATCTCACTACAGTAATGCAACAACTGACATTGAATTCAAATTCCCATTCGGTTGGGGCGAACTTTGGGGCGTTGCATCTCGTACAGACTTCGACTTAAAACGTCACATGGAACATTCAAACGAAGACTTTAACTATATTGATCCACAAACGAATGAGCGTTACGTGCCATACTGCATCGAGCCATCTTTAGGCGCAGACCGCGTAACATTAGCATTCTTATGTGATGCATATGAAGAAGAGCAATTAGAAAACGATTCTCGTACAGTTCTTCGTTTCCACCCTGCTTTAGCACCATACAAAGCAGCTATCTTACCATTATCTAAGAAGCTATCTGAAGGTGCTACTGAAGTATTCGCAGAATTAGCTAAAGACTTCATGGTAGACTTTGATGAAACTGGTTCTATCGGTAAACGTTACCGTCGTCAAGACGAAATCGGTACACCATTCTGTATCACATACGACTTCGACTCAGTTGAAGACAAAGCTGTTACAGTACGTGACCGTGACACAATGGAACAAGTTCGTATGCCAATTAGCGAACTAAAAGGTTTCTTAGAGAAGAAAATCCAGTTCTAATTATAAGAAAAAGAGGCTGCTCGTAAGAGCGCCTCTTTTTTACTTTTCACGTTTTTCTTTAATTGCTACTGTACATCTTGATATACATAGTAAATCATCATTTTCATCAATAATACGAACATCCCAAACCATTGTCGATTGTCCTCTATGTATCGGTGTTCCGATCGCCGTTACAATTCCATCTTTCTTTGAGCGAATGTGGTTTGCATTAATTTCTAATCCGAAACAAATACATTTTTCTTGATCAATTAAATTATATGAACCAACACTTGCCACTGTTTCCGCTAATGCAACCGATGCACCTCCATGTAAAAATCCAAACGGTTGATGCGTACGCTCATCAACAGGCATCGTAGCAACTACCTTATCTTCTGTCATCTCTAACAACTCAATTCCAAGTGAATCCATTAAAGTTTTTGCCATATCGCTTCCCCCTTCTCTTACTTTAATTAAATGTATAATTTTACCTATTTATTTTCAAACTACTTATAACACTTATATAAGGAGGCTTCACCTAAATGAAACAGAAATTTTGTATATTACTGCTTATGTTCTCCTTGCTGACTATTGTACCAAATTGTGCAATAACAGCCAAAGCATCTAACCTGACAATCGATGTTAAGACTGTAACGCAAAAAGGTAAGAAACCTTATATAGAATATCAAATAAATAGGCCTTCTTTTCACAACTTTTCTGATTCTAAATTTCAAAATAAACTCAATTTATACTACAAAAAATCCACTGACAAATTTAAAAACAAATTAGAAAAAGAAGCAAAAAAATATTATAAAGAGACAGCAGGATCTAGTACACCCTTTCATCCGTACGTAGCAAATGTTGATTATAAAGTCTCTTTAAACAAACCACCTTTTCTTAGCCTATATGTGAATTACTATCAATATACTGGCGGAGCACACGGTCTTTATACGTGGAAGGCAAATACATTTGATTTAAACGAAAAAAAGGTGCTGCACTTAGACGATTTATTTCAACAAAAGGATAAATATAAAGATGTAATCCGTGCAGAGATTGTACGACAAATTAAACAAAATGAAAGCATTTATTTTCCTGATGCAACTGAAAAAGTAATGAGTATGAAAAAATTTCACTTCTTTTTAGAGCCAGACAATCTCGTCATTTATTTCCCTTTATATGAGATTGCTCCCTATTCAAGTGGAATTCCGCAATTTCGTATTCCATATACGTTGCTAAGAGACTATTTAAAGCCTTCTTATCAAAATATTTTGATTGACAACAAGTAAATATTTTCGCTACGATAATGTTAACCTAAAAACAACAGGAGGTTAACATTATGAGAAGATTTCATGTTTTAGATTTAGCATTAGCTGCCATGTTCGTTGCTCTTATGGCCATCGGTGCAAATATTGTATCTTGGGCACCTTTCTTACAAGTAGCAGGCATCCCATTATCTATGCAACCATTTTTCGCAATTTTAGCAGGTCTTCTTCTTGGAAGTAGACTTGGTGCCTTATCCATGACTGTATATATGCTCGTTGGCTTAGCCGGCGCACCAATCTTCGCTAACTTCAAAGCTGGATTTGGAGCACTTTTAGATCCTACTGGTGGTTTTATTATCGCATTTATTATCGTTGCTTACGTATCAGGAAAACTAGTAGAACAAAAAGAAAGACCCACTTTCATTACATTTGCAATTGCCTCTTTCACTGGAATTATTTTAACTTATATAATCGGTACTACTTACATGTACGGAGCAGTCAATCTCTTTATGGGCGGTAATATGAGCTATAAAGCTGCTTGGATGATTATGATGTGGTTTGCAGTAAAAGATATTGCATTTACAATTATCGGTGCTATTATCGCACCTCGCATATACTATGCTGTGCGTCGCTCTGCTTATCAGCATTCTCATTCGACGATTTCATAATAAAAAAGAGTTATTGCAGCTTGCTGCAATAACTCTTTTTTTATATTAAGACTCTTGATTCGCTTGTTCTTCTAAAATTTTCTTCATCATTGCAACCATGTCATCACGTAATTCTGGGTGTTGCAGGGCCATTTCAATTGTCGTTTGAACGAATCCTAGCTTTTCACCTACGTCGTAGCGCTTTCCTTCGAAATCGTAAGCAAATACACGTTGGATTTCATTTAAGCTTTGGATTGCATCTGTTAATTGAATTTCACCACCAGCACCGACATGTTGCTGTTCTAAGAACATAAAGATTTCGGGCGTTAAAATGTAACGGCCCATAATTGCTAAGTTTGAAGGAGCTGTACCTTGTGCTGGTTTCTCAACGAAATTGCGAACTTGGTAACGACGACCTTCTTGTTCTAATGGATCGATAATTCCATAGCGATGTGTTTCCGACTCTGGAACAGTTTGTACACCAATAACAGAAGAAAGTGTTTTTTCATACTCATCCATTAATTGACGTAAACACGGTTTCTCAGCTTGGACAATATCATCACCTAGTAACACTGCAAACGGCTCATCACCAATGAATTTACGCGCACACCAAACAGCATGTCCTAGTCCCTTCGGCTCTTTTTGACGGATGTAATGAATATCTACCATTTTTGAAGAAGCTTGTACTTTTTCAAGCAACTCATATTTTTTCTTCTCTAATAAGTTTTGTTCTAGTTCAAATGCATTATCAAAATGATCTTCAATAGAACGCTTTGTTTTACCAGTAACGATAATAATATCTTCGATACCCGATTTCACTGCTTCTTCTACAATGTATTGAATCGTTGGTTTATCTACTATCGGTAACATTTCTTTCGGCATTGCTTTCGTTGCTGGTAAAAAACGTGTTCCTAATCCAGCTGCTGGGATTATCGCTTTTCTTACTTTTTTCATCACAAAATACCCTCTCTCCTGTCGGAATCAATAGCAAGCATTTCCTACATAAAACAAAAGGGAGATTTCGCTCCCTTTTGTTCCTTACTACTTAAAATTACTTTGTATTATAAACGATTCATAATGTCTTCTTTAATAGTAAGTAACTTTTGTTCACTATTTTGTAAAGAACTATCTTTTACACCAAAGTAAAACTTAATCTTCGGCTCAGTTCCAGATGGACGTAGGCAGAACCATGAACCATCCTCTAATTGATATTTTAACACATTTGATTTCGGTAAGTGAATCTCTTCTTTATGTCCATCTTGTAAAGATGTAACGATGCTTGCTTTATAGTCTTCCACTGCTACGACTGTTAAGCCAGCTACTTCTTTCGGCGGATTCTCACGGAACGTTGCCATCATCTCTTGGATTTTTTCAGCTCCATCTTTTCCTTTTAACGTTAACGATACAAGGTCTTCACGGAAGAAACCGTACTTCTCAAATACTTCTAATAGACCGTCATATAACGTTTTCCCTTGTGATTTGTAGTATGCAGCTACTTCACATGCAAATAGGACAGATTGTACTGCATCTTTATCACGGCAGAATGGGCGGATTAAATAACCATAGCTTTCCTCATAACCGAATTGGAATTCATATTGTCCGCTTTCTTCATACTGCCTAATTTTCTCACCGATAAATTTAAATCCAGTTAACGTATCAACTGTATCTAAACCGTATGCTTTCGCAATTGTACGGCCAATCTCAGACGTTACGATTGTTTTTAATACGACACCGTTCTCCGGAAGCGTTCCGTTTTCTTTCTTTTGAGATAGTAAGTAATCAAGCATTAATGCACCTGTTTGGTTTCCTGTTAATACTTGGAACTCACCATTATGATTACGCACTGCTACACCAAGGCGGTCTGCGTCAGGATCAGTTGCGATTAATACATCTGCGCCTACCTTTTCACCGTCACGAATGGCATACTCAAACGCTGCGTGCTCTTCTGGGTTCGGTGATTTTACTGTAGAGAAGTTTGGATCTGGTAACTCTTGCTCTTTTACAACTGTTACATCTGTAAATCCAACTTCTTTTAAACCACGGCGTACAGAAATATTTGATGTTCCGTGTAATGGTGTAAAGACGATTTTTAAGTCTTTACCAACCTTTTGCACCATTTCTTTATTAATGATGACATTGTTCAATTCTGCAGCATATGCATCATCTACTTCTTGTCCAATAATATGTAATAAACCGTCAGCTTTTAATTGCTCTACATCAGCGACTTCAACTGTTAATTCATCTTCTACTGCATTTACGTAGCTAATTAACTCATCTGCTTCTTTTGGGGGTAACTGTCCACCATCTTCACCGTATACTTTGTATCCGTTATATTCAGGTGGATTATGGCTTGCCGTAAGAACGATTCCACTTACTGTATGTAAATGACGAACTGCGAAAGAAAGTACTGGCGTTGGACGTAAGCTTTCAAACACATATGTTGTGATACCGCGTGCCCCAAGTGTAGCAGCAACTTCCATTGCGAACTCAGGTGATTTATGACGAGAATCATAGGCTACAACAACACCGCGTTTTTTCGCTTCCTCACCTAATTTTTCAATAAAGCTTGCTAATCCTTTTGTTGCTTTACGAACTGTATATACGTTTAAACGGTTCGTACCAGCACCAAGTTCACCACGCATACCACCTGTGCCAAACTCTAGATTTTTATAAAAGCTATCCTCGATTTTCTTCTCATCTTGCTTCATATTTTCTAGCTGTTCTTTTAATTCTGCATCTAATTGTGCGTAAGAAAGCCAGCGACTAAATTCTTGTTTCCAATTCATTCTTCTCTCTCCTCTCGCTCGTCATACCTTTATTATATGAAAAAAACATGCTGTATCTCAATATTTTATAAAATCTAGCAGGATTTTACTAGGAATATTTGTATACACTATTGTTAAATACTCCACTAAAGGGAATGAGGATTATGCACGAATGGGGCTTGTCAGAAGAGCTCAAAATACAAACAAAGCAAATGATTGAAATTGCTGAAAAAGAACTATCGATTATGAGGAACGCAATCGATAAAGAAGACGAATGTATTTTATGCAAAATGGAAGATATTCATCATATGTTAGCAAATGTACAAACATTGGCAGCTACATACTATATTCAGGCATATTTATCACCTTATACGGAAAGTTCATCTTTTATTACGACAGCTATCCAACACTTAAGCGCCAGAAAACATGGTGCTCTTATCGTTGTGGAAAGAAACGAGACGCTTGAAGCTCTCATTCAAACTGGAACGACATTAAACGCTCATTTAACTGCACCATTACTCGAATCAATATTTTATCCAGGTAACCCTCTTCATGACGGTGCCGTTCTCGTAAAAAATAATCATATTGTCTCAGCTGCTAATATTCTTCCTTTAACGAAAAGTACAGAAGTTGATCCTGAGCTAGGAACACGTCACAGAGCTGCAATTGGCTTATCAGAAAAGAGTGATGCACTTATATTAGTTGTCTCTGAAGAAACGGGCCGTACTTCTTTTGCTTTAAACGGGATTTTGTATACGATTTCTTTATAAACACTTTTTATCACTTTTTTGAACAGCACGGTAGTAAATGAAGTTATATCGAATTACCACCAAATACACCTACCATATCAATAGAAAAAGCTGTCTCCAAAATTTGAGACAGCTTTTTCTTCAAAAAAAATTATTCTTCTACAAAATGCTCGAAAAGTATACGAATTACCTATACCATTGCTCGAGCTGACCATAAATTATTTGCTCAAAGGGATGTCTAAGTACACTTACTACTCTTTTTGTACTCAAAACATGTTTAGACCTCTTTCATAACAACTGTATGTTTTCTAAAATGCTTCACTTCTAGCTATTATTTTTTATCTATTTTTAATAAATAGTAAAAAAGGGTACTTTAGAAATCCTATCTAAAGTACCCTTTTATTAAAAATCTATTTTATTATAAAGAATAATTGGAGACTGCAAAATGATAAAAATATAGCATACTTTCAAAATTATTTATAATTATTAATATTAATATTAAACATAAAGCAACTACTTTTACACGTCTCATCACTTTAAAACCATATGCTAATAATAACGGTATTGTAAACAGCATATGTGCGCCATAAATAAATGCTTCAGATGCCCCAAAACCAATAATTCCATGTAAAACAATATTAAATAGTAAACAGAAACTTAAAAACCTTACGAAAGGCTCTTTTCTAAAGTTTTTCCATACAGCTACTATTATAAAAGCATACACAGATACAATCACAATCCACCCGATCATAGTATGCGATGGAAGTATATTTAATTGTGCGAATTGCTCACCTTGTCTTAAAGTAACTTCCGAGAATGGTCCAAAGATGAATGAAGATCCTAATAATAGATGAAATACTAATATACCTGATGGCTTAACGTATTCTGGTGAAAAACTCTGTCCTTGCGCAGCAAAGTCCATACTACCCTTTAATCCTTCGATAAGAACGACATTATTTGCGTTCATTGCTAATACAAACAGGACCACGACAATAACAATCGAAATACCAGTCCAAATAATTTTTTTCCGTAGTTTCTTATAACTCATCAGACTACCTAAAAACCACATAAACGAATTGGTTAATGTAACCCCTGTTATTACTATTGCCAACAATACATTCGCAATACTAAATCCTATTTTCGCTTCTTTTTCCCCTGTAATAAATGGATAGCATACAAAGCACATAAGTACCAATGTGAAATTTGCATAGCTAAAAGATTCTGGTGTCCACGTAATAACTAACATTGTAGCTGAAAATCCATACATGACCGCTAGTAAAAAAGAAACAATCGTATTCTTACAAATTTTACAGCATAATGTATAAATCATCACTACACTGAGCGCGCTTAAAAACGTTTGAATGAATATAATACCATGTACAATATTCCCTACTTTTACTGTCTCCAGCATCCACATGAATTGCTGAATAAAATAATAAAGGAATGGATGTCGGAACCAGGTCGCCGCTGCTACATCTACTTTTTCAAGGAAAAAGGAGATGATATAATATCCTTGATCAAAAGAAAAATAGGTATCAACCACCCACGCTTCAATAAAAAGCTTAGAGTGAGTATCCATTTTCCAACCGATAAAAAAATAAAATGACCAATAAAAAATGAAAAGGACAAGGGCTAATATCCCCTTTCCTTTATAATCATTCCAAATATTCAATACTTCTTCTCCTCTCTACGGTAGAAATAACATAATTAGATGTGCCACGTATCCAATAACTGTTCCTAACACAAGCCCACCAAAAATCTCATGCCAATGATGTCCTTGACGCTCTCTTAATTTTTCTTCTTCCGAACTTATATGTTTATTCAACATTCTTGCATGTTTACCAACTGTACGGCGAAGTCCTGTGGCATCAATGATAACAATTGTTAAAATTGCCATCCCGATTCCAAACATCGGTGTATTAAATCCTTCATGAAACCCTATTGTCATGACCATACTTGATAAAATCGTTGTATGCGTGCTAGGAAATCCACCATTTCCAACTAAACGAAAAGCATCTTTTCCAGAACGAAGATAATTCACTAAAAATTTCAATACTCCCGAAGCTACCCAAGCTATAAATGGAAGTATACAATATAAATATGTTCCCATTGCTTTACCTCCTATGATTTTGCAATAAATAAAATGCCAGCTACTATACATACCATTCCAGCAATTTTCATGAAATTGATTGTTTCACCAAATAATAATGCTGACGCAATAATAACAAATACATATCCGAAACTCACCATTGGGTATGCATAACTTAAATCAACCTTTCTCAGCACAATCATCCATAATAATGCACTTAAACCGTAAAAAGCTAGTCCGAAAAAGTTCGGTACGTTAATGAAATTCATAATACCTACAGCCGCTGAACTTTGTGATTTCATTGCACCAAATTTTAATAAAATTTGCCCTACAACTCCCATACCAACTGATAAAATAATCATTAAAAATTGTTGCATCTCTATACTCCTTAACTGTTTATATTCAAAAAATGTTTTATTCCAAATAAAAAACGTTTAAGACACTCCTCTTAAACGTTTTAACAAACCCGAATAGAGTAATTAAAAGTTCAATAGTATAATAATAACTGTTATCGCATATAACAACACTGTTATTAAAATATGCTGATCCTCTAATAAAACTTTATCTGGTTCTCCACCTTTATCTTCCATGTGAACTAAATATAAATAACGAAAAATCCCGTAAATTACAAATGGGATTGTCCACATTAAATAGATACTTTTCCCTGCATTAAAAGTAAAGATAGCATAAGTTACAATAGTTGCCGATGTAACAATTGTACTTAATTGGTCTAACAAAGCAGGAGAATAACTTTCTAATACTTTTCTATGAGAACCTTTATTATTCTGTAACAATACTAATTCATGTCTTCTTTTATTAATAGCCAAGAATAGTGACAGTAATAATGTACATAATAAAAACCACGGTGTAAATGGCACTTGAATAACTAATCCACCGGCCAATGCTCGTAAAACAAATCCAGCTGCAATAATTAAAATATCAATGATTACAACGTGTTTCAAACGAATTGAATACGCTACATTTAAAATAAAATAGACTGCTAATACTAAGCACAATAACGGATTTAATATATATGAAACTACTAAAGACGCTACTAAAATAACACAACCTGCCGTAATAGCAAAGTACGGATTTAATGCCCCCGATGCCATCGGTCGATATCGCTTAACAGGGTGTTGTCGATCTGCCTCAATATCCATAAAATCATTTAAAATATAGACACAGCCAGATATTGCACAAAATAGCGCAAAACAAATTGCAGCTTGTGCCACCATAGTTAAAGATACTTGTTTTATTGAAAAGACTAACGCTGCAAATACAAGCAAGTTTTTAGTCCACTGTTTCGGGCGTAACTGTTTAAAAAACAATACAACTATATTTTGTTGAGATAAAGTTCCTTCCCTCATAATAATAAGAGTGCTTCTATTTTTATCACTCTCTTCTTTCCCTCCCTATTCAATTGTTATTTACTTCTAATACAGGAAAGATTATATCACATAAGTATAGCATTGAAAATCAACTATTAAATACCAATAAAAAAGGCTGCCTCAAAAATTTGAGACAGCCTTTTCTTCAAAGAATTATTCTTCTCCAAAACGCTCCACAAGTGTTGCAAGTGTACGTACCATTGCACCAGTTGCTCCAGCTGGACCTAAGTCGTGCGCGCCTTTTGTTTCTGATGTTCCAGCGATATCTAAGTGTACCCACGGTGTATCTTCAGCGAATTCGCCTAAGAATGTACCTGCCATAACCGCATGTCCTTCACGGCCTGGTGAGTTATTTAAATCAGCAAACTTACTGTTTCGAACGCGTTCTTTATCACGATCAAAAATCGGTAGTTGCCAAATTGGCTCATCTGTTTCCATAGAAGCCTCTAGCACTTGCTCAAATAACTCTTCATTATTTGTCATTGCGCCTGTCGTATAGTTTCCAAGTGCAACAATTACACCGCCTGTTAATGTTGCAACATCAACAAGGTAGTTTGCACCAAGTTTTTTCGCATACGTAATACCGTCAGCTAAAGCTAGACGACCTTCTGCATCCGTATTTAATACTTCAATTGTTTTTCCGCTCATAGATGTGATTACATCGTCTGGCTTAAATGCCGTACCACTTACAACGTTATCAGTTGAAGGAATAACAGCGATCACATTTTGTTCTGGGCGAAGTTCACCGATAATTTCCATCGCACCTAATACAGCAGCTGCACCGCCCATATCACCTTTCATACCAACCATGCCTTCACGTGGTTTTAAAGAATAACCACCTGTATCGTATGTAATACCTTTTCCAACGAACCCAATGACATCTTTCCACTCTTCTTTTCCCTTATAAATAAGAGCGATCATTTTTGGTGGCTCTACACTACCTTGGTTTACTGCAAGTAACGCACCCATACCAAGATCTTCCATCTCTTCTTTCTCAAGAACTTTATAGTCCATATCATACTTCTCCGCTAATTCAACAGCATACTCAGCAAGCTTTGTCGCTGTTAATACGTTTGGCGGCATATTTACAAGTGTACGAGCTGAATTTGTTGCACGTCCATGTACGTAGCCAACTGTTAATGCGGCTTCAATTTCTTGTGCATCTTCCGATGTAATAGCCGTGAACTTCTCTAACTCTACACGATCCTTTTTATCTGATTTATACGTTTGTAATTCATATGTACCAAGGCCTTGTACCTCTGCTGCAATATGAGCGACATCAATCGCGTCTAATTTCTCTGTTACGAAAGAATCAAGTAAGATTGCTGCATCTTGTACTTTTGCTGCTTGCAGTGTTTTAAATGCCTTACCAAGAGCCGCACGTAACGTTTCTGTCGTGTAAGACTCTTTCTTGCCTAAACCAACAAAGTAATAACGTTTCACATTTGTTTTTCCTAAGCTATGCACTTTCGAAATGGCCTTTTTCTTCGTAGATAATTCTTTCTCTTCTAGTAAAACTTGTAATTGTCCTTCAAACGCTTTGTCCAGTTCTTGTACAAAACTACTCATTTTCTCTTCTTCAAATAAAGCAACAATTACTGCTTCATGACCTGCTAATTCTTTTTGTACTTGAAACATGTTCAGACCCCCTAAATTTCTCTACCACCATTATAACTTTATTTTCGATAAAATGCGACAATTCTAACTACAGTTATATGACGTGTAAAATCCCCTCTATTATGAAATAAGCCAAGAAAAAAAGTCTAGCGTAATTACGACTAGACTATCTTTGTTTTAAATATTGACCACGAAACACTTGCATCGTTTCGTCTTGATTTAACATCGTTAACTCTTCTTCTGTAAACTTACCATTTCCTACTTTTACTACGTACACATTTACTTTTTTCTTACCCCATTGGCTATAAACATCTTTCACCGTATCATAATATAGATCAAGACGGTTTCCTTTTATTGCACCGCCCTTATCAGCTACTACACCATATCCATAACCTGGTACGAATAGAATCGTTCCAATCGGAAATACGCGTAAGTCCGCAGCGATTGTGGAATATAAATCCCTTTTCACTTTAACACCTGAATATGTAATACCATACTCTGGATGCCCTGGCCTCTTACCAGTTGACTCAATTCCCGACGTATAACCTGTTGCAGTCATTTCAATTGAACGATATTTAGACCAGTCGTTTGCCTGCTCTAAAGCATTTATCACTTCTTTACTCGGAGCAACATTTCTCTTAACTTCTGCTGCATGTACTTCTTTTGCACTCGTTCCCTCATACTTCTTTACAATCTCTAATAAAGAAACTCCTGTGAAAGCATTCCATGTTACGCATAATGCAATTGCAAGTAAACAAGTCATCATAATGCGAATACAATATCGTTTTAACATTTTTATATTCCACACTCCTTCATCGTTAATCATTCCCTATACCATGAAGGAATATGCAAAAAAATAATCTCCAACTTAATTGGAGATTAAAACATTTGATATCCGCTTTTCCGAAGTTTCTTGATTACGACTCCTGCTAAAGCAGCCCCTACTAATCCAGTAGATAGAATAAATACGTCTGCTTGTCCTAAGTGCGATACACTTGTCCCAAATGAAGAAAATGTTTCTTTCGGTTTTGAAAAATAATCCCACATACTCGCTTTATTAATAATAAGCATACAAACAATCGGATACACAATAACCATTACCCAAGTAGCTCGCAAAATCATGTTGAGTAAAAATCCAATTCCAAAGAACAAAATAAAGAATAACATCATTGAAATAAGTAGTACCGGTATACTCACTCTTTTCCCCTCTCCTTCGCACGTGCCGTAAATACGTGATAAGCTGTATAACCAAATGGTTCGCCTGGATTTAATGTTTTGTCCACTTCAAGATGTAGTTCTGATCTTCCTTCTAACAAATATTTAATAAGCACAGACGTATTCGGATCGTCTACAATCTTATCCGGATGTAAGAACGCCACTTCAGACAATTCTTTCTCCTGTATAATAATATTTTCTCCTTCAGGCTCCAAAAGAAAAATAATCATATTATCACTAATCTCATTACGAATAACACCCGATCGAACACCAATGATCCCCTTCACATGAGCGACAATGCCTGTCTCTTCTAACACTTCGCGTTTCACAGCTTCATCAACCGTCTCACCTTCATTTACAAAACCAGCCGGTAAAGACCATTTCCCTTTTAATCCACTGTATTTCTTCTTAACAAATAGCCACCTACCATCTTTTGTAGCTACTAAACCACTAACAGCTAGCCATACCTTCCCTCGTTTCTCCATGATGTAATAACCTCCTCTTTCAGAACGGACAGAATATTCTTTCTTTTTTATATTATACTATATTTTTAATATGAAAAAAGCAGAAACAGCTCTTAGCCGTTTCTGCTTTTTCTACTATATATTAAAAGAACTTTAATTTACCTTTTTTAAGAACTAATAAAGGTCCACCTAATAAGAATAGGTAACGGTTATCGATTACTTTCTTCATGAAGGAAGCTTTCCAACCTGTTAACTTTTTACCCATAACAACGCCCATTGCATCGTCATGACCTAAAGAACATACAGATCCTTTATTATCAAATGCGAATTTTTTCATTTCACCTTTACCACGAACTAATACAGTTAAGTTGTGTGCAATATTGTAACCTTGTTGAATTGCAATTTGTGCTGTTGGTGGGTATGGACGGTTAATTTCTTCATTAATGATTAACGCTGCGTCACCAACCATGAATACATCTTCGTATCCTGGAGCATGCATGTACTCATCAACTTTTACACGTCCGCGCATTGCTTCAAATCCAGACTCTTCCACAATACCGTTACCACGAACACCTGCAGCCCAAACTACTGTTTCAGACTTAATTAATTCAGTGTCATCGCCATTCGCAACGATAATACCTTCTTCAGTTGCTTCTTTAATTGCTGTACCGATGCGGAATTCTACACCTTTTTTCTCAAGTTGTTTTACAGCGTATTCTACTAACGCTGGATCGAAACCTGGAAGTGCTGTTGGAGCAGCTTCTACACAGATGATACGTGCTTTTTCACGTGGTACATTGTACTCTTTGCAAAGTTCAGGAACACGGTTTGCAAGCTCACCTACGTACTCGATACCAGTAAATCCAGCACCACCAACAACGATTGTTACTAACTCATCGCGTTGTTCAGTTGCATATTTAGAGAAACTAGCTTCCATATGCTCACGAATTTCACGAGTTGCATTAATGTTAGCGATTGAGAATGCATGCTCTTTTAATCCTGTAATTCCGAATGTTTCTGATTCGAAACCAAGACCAATTACTAAGTAGTCATACTCTAACTCGCCGTCTTTTAAGATAATGCGTTTTTCAGCAGCTTTAATTTCTACTACTGTGTCTTGTACAAAGTTTACTTTATTTGTATCAATAACGTCTTGAATATCTAGACAGATTTTTTCATCTTGTAATGTACCAGCTGCGCTCTCGTGTAACCAAGTCGCTTGGTAGTGATAGCTGTTGTTGTTTACTAGCGTAATTTCAGCTTCATTTACAGATAATGCTTTTTGCAGACGAACAGTCGTAATCATCCCGCCATAACCTGCACCTAAAACTACGATTTTTGGAGTCTTCACCAAATCACAACCCTTTTCTTTATATAATAGTAATGAGAAATAATACCAAGTACTAAAAACTCTATTTGTCAAGAATGTGGAATTTATCACATTCTATATCATAACAAAACGCAGTCAAAAAATCGTACGAATTTTGTCATAGAAATTTAACATAATACTTCCCTATATTAGTCGGTTTTATTCCAGAATTCAAGCGTCTGGAGAATTATCAATATTTTAAAATAACATAGCGTTTTCAAGGGTTTTTTAGACTTTTTTTCATGTATTTTCCTTTCTGTATATTTTATACAATAAAAAAGAACCTATGCGAAAACTTACACACAATTCAGTCGTTTTCAGAAGTATTATGAACTCAAATATGCTATCATTTATTTGAAAGTGTCATCATTTGCAGGATTTTCGTGTACATATGAACAATATATGAAATCAATATCAAAATTCCATCTATAGGGGGAATGAAAGTGGCAGAAAATCAAAAAGTTTACGACATAACAATTATTGGTGGTGGTCCAACAGGGCTGTTCACAGCATTTTATGGCGGTATGAGACAAGCAAGTGTAAAAATCATTGAAAGCTTACCTCAACTTGGAGGACAATTATCCGCACTCTACCCTGAAAAATACATTTATGATGTAGCTGGATTCCCAAAAGTGCGCGCACAAGAATTAGTTGATAACTTAAAAGAGCAAATGAAGAAATTTGACCCAACCGTTTGTTTAGAAGAAGCTGTCGATACGCTTGAGAAACAAGCTGACGGTATATTTAAACTTGTTACGAATAAGCAAACTCACTATTCTAAATCAGTTATTATTACTGCTGGCAATGGTGCTTTCCAACCACGCCGCTTAGAATTAGAAGGTACAGCAAAGTATGAAAAGAAAAACTTACATTATTTCGTTGATGATATGAATAAATTTGCCGGTAAGCGCGTCGTAGTATTTGGCGGCGGCGATTCAGCTGTTGATTGGACAATGATGTTAGAACCGATCGCTGAAAAAGTTACAATCGTTCATCGCCGCGATAAATTCCGTGCGCATGAACATAGCGTCGAAAACTTAATGAATTCTCGTGCAGAAGTAAGTACACCGTATGTTCCAGTTGAACTCATTGGTGATGACAAAATTGAACAAGTTGTTCTTCAGCACGTAAAAACGGAAGAAAAAGTTATCATCGATGTTGATGACGTAATTGTAAACTATGGCTTCGTTTCTTCTCTTGGCCCAATTAAAAACTGGGGCTTAGATATACAAAAAAACAGCATCCTTGTAAATTCAAAAATGGAAACAAATATTCCTGGCATTTACGCTGCTGGTGACATTTGTACATATGAAGGAAAAGTAAAACTCATTGCTTGCGGCTTCGGTGAAGCACCAACAGCAGTAAACAATGCAAAAGCTTACTTCGATCCAAATGCAAAACTTCAACCAATGCATAGCTCAAGCATGTTTTAATATGTAAAAATAAAAGCTCCTTCCATACGTGGAAGGAGCTTTTATTTTATATACCACGAAAGCACACTGAATTCGATAAACTATCGAATTCAGTGTGCTTTTCGTCTAAAAAAATTATTGTTTTCTTCTTCTACCTAATACGAATAATACTCCGCCAACTAAGAATGAAATTCCAGCACCAACTGACATCATCCATGGAGACGCTGCCCCTGTTTTCGGTAATTCTCTTTCTGTTTTTACTTGCGGCTCTTTAATTAATTTTTCCAATCTTACTTCCGGTTTCACTTCTGGCTCCTTCGGTTCTTCCGGATCTTCCGGTTTCACTTCTGGCTCCTTCGGTTCTTTCGGATCTTCTGGTTTCACTTCTGGCTCCTTCGGCTCTTTCGGATCTTCTGGTTTCACTTCTGGCTCCTTCGGTTCTTTCGGATCCTCCGGTTTCACTTCTGGCTCCTTCGGCTCTTTCGGATCTTCTGGTTTCACTTCTGGCTCCTTCGGTTCTTTCGGATCTTCCGGTTTCACTTCTGGCTCCTTCGGTTCTTTCGGATCTTCTGGTTTCACTTCTGGCTCCTTCGGTTCTTTCGGATCTTCCGGTTTCACTTCTGGCTCCTTCGGCTCTTTCGGATCTTCCGGTTTCACTTCTGGCTCCTTCGGCTCTTTCGGATCTTCCGGTTTCACTTCTGGCTCCTTCGGTTCTTTCGGATCTTCTGGTTTCACTTCTGGCTCCTTCGGTTCTTTCGGATCTTCTGGTATCTTAAAATCTTCTTTTGTTTTCGGTAAAATTGTAACTGTAGGCTCAAGTGGCGGATTTATTTTATCGTCCACTACTGCTTTATTTGTTATCCCTTTACTCGGCGCTTCTTTTACCTTCGCGTTAAAAATAATACTACGTTCTTTCGTATCTGTAATTTCTAGATACTTGGCGATTACTTTTCCAAACTCCATTTTTAACTCTATTGGATTTGGCTCAGCCCCTTCAAATCTAATACTACCTTGCACGTATTCTAAACCGGCTGGAATTTCATCTTCTATTGTAACTACATCTAGTTTTCCGTTTTCCACCGTATTTTTGAAGCTAATTCGGTATTCTACTTCTTCTCCGAGCTTTGGCTCTTTATTACTTACTGTCTTCGCTGCTGTTAACTTACCATCTTTATATTCTGGCTTTATTTTCGCTGTCGGTTCTATAACTGGATGTTTCGGATCATCCACTTCAATAATCGCTTTATTTGTTATTTCTCCTCCAACTTTTGCTGTTTCTTTTACCTTTACTTTAAAGATGACACTTCTTTCTTTCGTATCCGTAATTTCTGGATACTTCACTGTTACTTTTCCATTCTCTACTTTAAGTTCTGTAGGCACAGGCTTATCACCTACGGCCTCCAGACTATCTTTCACATACTCTAAACCAGACGGAATTTCATCTTCAATCTTTACATCAACTAACTTCCCGCCATCTACTGTGCCGTTAAAAGTAATTCGATATTCAATTTCTTCCCCTAGCTTTGGTCCATGATTACTTACTTCTTTCCTTGCCTCTAGTTTCCCATCTTTATATTGCGGTGTGATTGGTATAAGTGACTCAACTGGCGGAGTCGTCGGATTATTATCATCAACAATCGCCTTGTTTACAATCTCTTTTCCTACTTGTACCGTCTCTTGTACTCTCACTTTAAAGATGATACTTCTTTTTTTCGTATCCGTAATTTCTGGATACTTTGCTGTTACTTTTCCATTCTCTACTTTCAGTTCCACCGGATATGGTTCCGGCCCATCAGACTTTATACTATCTTGTACATATTCTAAACCGGCTGGAATTTCATCTTCTACCTTTACCTCAGTTAGTTTTCCGTTCTCTACCGTATTTTCAAAGCTAATTCGATATTCTACTTCTTCTCCTAACTTTGGTTCATGATTACTTACTGTTTTTTCTGCTTGTAATGCACCATCTTTATATTGAGGCTGAATAGAGATATTCGGTTGCTCTGGTGGATTTATTGTATCTTCCACAATCGCCTTGTTCACAATCTCTTCGCCTACTTTAGCTTTTTCTTTCACTTTCACTTTAAAGACGATACTTCTTTCTTTCATATCCGTAATTTCTGGATATTCCGCAAGGACGATTCCGTTTTTCACTTTCACATACAACGGTTTCGGATTCTCTCCCTCGGCTCTTTCACTACCTTCTACAAACTCTAAGCCAGTTGGTAATTCATCCTTAATCTTCACCTTCGCTACTTTTCCATGCTCTACTACGTTACGGAAAGTAATTCGATACTCTACTTCTTCTCCTAATTTTGGAGCTGGATTATTTACTGTTTTCTCAGCTTTTAGTTTTCCGTCCTTATACTCCGGCGTAATAATCGCTTCTGGTTTTTGCGGCGGATTCTTCGGATTGTCATCATCCACAATTGCCGTATTCACGATTTTCTTACCGACTTTTGCTACTTCCGTTACTTTCACTTTAAAGATAATACTACGCTCAGCTGTATCAGTAATATTTTCATACTTCGCTGTAATTTTCCCAGCTTCTTCTTTTAACTCTACTGGCGCTGGCTCATTACCTTCTGATTTTAAACTATCCTTCACATACTCTAAACCAGTTGGTAATTGATCCTCAATTTTCACTTCTGCTAGTTTTCCGTTTTCTACCGTATTTTTAAAACTAATTCGGTACTCTACTTCTTCTCCTAGCTTTGGATCTTTTTTATTTACCTTTTTATCAGCTTTAACTTTACCGTCTTTATGCTGCGGGGTAATTTCTACTTCTGGTCGCTCTGGTGGATTTTTTGTATCATCAACAATTGCTTTATTTACAATTGCTTTGTCCACTTCAACAGAATCTTTCACCTTCACTTTAAAGATAATGCTTCTTTCTTTCATGTCAGTGATATTTTCATACTTCGCACTAACCTTACCAGCTTCTTCTTTCAACTCTACTGGTGCTGGCTTATCACCTTCTGCTTTTAGACTATCTTTCACATACTCTAAACCAGACGGAATTTCATCCTCAATTTTCACCTCTGCCAGTTTTCCATCTTTCACCGTATTATTAAATGAAATTCGGTATTCGATTTCTTCCCCTAGCTTCGGTTTATGATTATTCACCTTTTTATGAGTAGCAATTTTACCGCCTTTATATTGCGGTGTAATTTTTGCTGTCGGATCAATTACTGGATGGTTCGGATCATCAACATGGATAATCGCTTTATTTGTGATGTCTTTACCTATTGCAACTGAATCTTTCACCTTCACTTTAAAGACGATACTTCTTTCTTTCGTATCCATAATCTCTGAATACTTTGCCATTACCTTACCATTTTCTACTTTCAGCTCCACTGGTTTTGGCTCTTCACCTTCAGCCTTTTCGCTTCCTTCTACAAACTCTAATCCAGCTGGAATTTCATCTTCTATTTTTACCTCTGCTAGTTTTCCATCTTTCACCGTATTATTAAAAATAATTCGATATTCGATTTCCTCACCTAACTTCGGTTCATGATTACTTACTTCTTTTCTTGCCTCAATTTTCCCATCTTTATATTGTGGTGTAATCGGTACATAAGGCTCTTCTGGCAGATTCTTTGTATCATCTATAATTGCCTCATTTACGATTTCTTCTCCCACTTTTACGCTTTCTTTTACCTTCGCTTTAAAGACAATACTTCTTTCCTCTGTATCTGTAATTTCTGGATACTTTGCCATTACCTTATTATTTTTCACCTGTAGCTCTACTGGTTTCGGTTTAGAACCTTCTGCTATGATGCTGCCTTCTACATACTCTAAACCATTTGGTAATGTATCCTTTATATTTACCTCTACTAGTTTTCCGTTTTCTACCGTGTTTTTAAAACTAATTCGGTATTCTACTTCTTCTCCTAGTTTCGGTTTATGATTATTTGCTACTTTCTGCGCAGCAATTTTACCCTCTTTATATTGCGGAGTAATTTCCACACGAGGCTCTTCTGGCTCATTTTTTGTATCTACTACGATTGCTTTATTAACAATCTCCTTGCCTATTTCTGCCTCTTCTTTTACTTTCACTTTAAAAATAATACTTCTTTCTTTTGTATCCGCAATTTCTAGATACTTTGCCATTACCTTGCCGTTTTCAAATTTCAATTCTACCGGACTTGGTTTAGAACCTTCTGCTTGTAAACTGTTCTCCACGTACTCTAATCCAGCTGGAATTCCATCTTCTACTGTAACCTCTACTAGTTTTCCGTTTTCTACCGTGTTTTTAAAACTAATTCGGTATTCTACTTCTTCTCCTAATTTCGGTTTTTTATTGTTTACAAATTTCTCTGCTTTAAGCTTACCGTCTTTATATTCTGGCGTAATTGTTACTTCTGAAGTTGTTGGATCTTTTGTATCATCAACAACTACTTTATTGACAATGCCTTCACCAACCTTAAATTCTTCTTTTACTCTCGCTTTAAAGACGATACTTCTTTCTTCTGTATCCATAATTTCTGGATATTTTGCGATTACTTTTCCATCTTTCACTTTCAGTTCTACCGGATCTGGCTTAGAACCTTCTGCTCGTAAACTATCTTTCACATACTCTAATCCATTTGGTAAATCATCTTTTATTGTCACCTCTGCTAGCTTTCCGTTTTCTACCGTATTTTTAAAGCTAATTCGGTATTCCACTTCTTCTCCTAACTTCGGTGTTTCATTATTTACCGTTTTCTTCGCTTCCACTTTTCCGTCTTTATGCTGTGGAGTAATTTCTGCCGTCGTTGTTTCTGGCTTATTTTTCGTATCATCAATAATTGCTTTATTGACGATTTTTTTACCGACTTTCACTTCATCTTTTACTTTCACTTTAAAAGTGATACTTCTTTCTTCTGTATCCGTAATCTCTGGATACTTCGCCATTACCTTACCATTTTCAAATTTCAATTCTACTGGATCCGGCTTAGAACCTTCTGCTTTCACACTGTTTTCTACGTACTCTAAACCTTCTGGTAAAGTATCTTCTATTTTCACCTCTGCTAGTTTTCCGTCTTCTACCGTGTTTTTAAAACTAATTCGGTATTCTACTTCTTCTCCTAACTTCGGCGTTTCATTATTTACCGTCTTCTTCGCTTTCACTTTTCCGTCTTTATGTTGCGGAATAATTTCTGCTGTCGGTGTTTCTGGCGGATGTTTCGTATCGCTCACAATCGCTTCATTAACAATTGAATCGCTCACTTTACCTTTTACTTTCACTTTAAAGGTAATACTTCTCTCTTTTGTATCTGTAATCTCAGGATACTTTGCCATTACCTTACCGTTTTCAAATTTCAATTCCACTGGATCTGGCTTAGAACCTTCTACTTTTACACTATCTTTCACATACTCTAATCCATTTGGTAAATCATCTTCTATCTTTACCTCTGTTAGCTTTCCATGTTCTACCGTATTTTTAAAGCTGATTCGGTATTCCACTTCTTCTCCTAACTTCGGCGTTTCATTATTTACCATCTTTTTTGCTTCAAGTTTTCCATCTTTATACTGAGGAATAATTTCCGCAGTCGGATTAACTGGCTTATTTTGCGAATCATCAATAGTTGCTTTATTAATGATTTTTTTACCGACTGTTACTCCTTCTTTTACTTTCACTTTAAAAACGATACTTCTTTCTTCTGTATCCATAATTTCTGGATATTTTGCCATTACCTTACCGTTTTCAAATTTCAGCTCTACTGAATCTGTTCCGGCACCTTCTGCTTTCAAACTATTTTCTACATACTCTAAACCTTCTGGTAAAGTATCCTCTATTATCACGTCTGTTAGCTTTCCGTACTTAACCGTATTTTTCATACTAATTCGGTATTCTACTTCTTCTCCTAACTTCGGTGTTTCATTATTTACGCTTTTCTTCGCTTTAATTTTTCCATCTTTGTGTAATGGTGTAATTTTCACTTCTGGTTCTTTCGGATCTTTCATATCATCCACAATTGCCTTATTGATGATTTCCTTACCTACTTCCGCTTCTTCCTTCACCTTTACCTTAAAGACAATACTTCTTTCTTTCATATCCGTAATATTTTCGTATTCAGCAGTGACTTTTCCATCTTTCACACTTAACTTTAATGGAGCTGGTTTATCACCTTCAGCCTTTTCACTGCCTTTTACATACTCTAAACCGTTAGGAATTGTATCCTCTATTATTACCTTTTCTAGTTTTCCGTTTTCTACCGTGTTCTTAAAGCTAATTCGGTATTCTACTTCTTCTCCTAGTTTTGGTGATGGATTATCTACTGTCTTCTTCGAATCAATTATTCCATCCTTATGTTGCGGAGTAATTCTTTCCTCCGGCTCAATCGGTGGATTTTTCGTATCATCAACAATTGCTTTATTGACAATCTCTTTATCTACTTTTGCTTCTTCCTTCACCTTTACTTTAAAGACGATACTTCTTTCTTTCATATCCATAATATCGATATACTTAGCTTTGACTATCCCATTTTCAACAGCTAATTCTACTGGTCCAGGTGCTTCTCCTTCGGCCTTGATGCTATTTTCTACATATTCAAGACCTTTTGGAATTGTATCTTCCACTCGCACCTCTTCAAGTTTTCCGTTCTCAACCGTATTATGAAAACTAATGCGGTACTCGATTTCTTCGCCTAACTTTGGCTTCTTATTATTAACTACCTTTGTAGCAGCAATTTCACCTTTTTTACTTTGCGGTGTAATAACAACCTTTGATTCAACAGGCTCATTTTTCGGATCTTTTGCAATTGCTTTATTTACGATTGCTTCCCCTACTTTTGCCGAATCTTTTACTTTCACTTTAAAAACAATACTTCTTTTTTCTGTATCCGTAATTTCTGGATACTTTGCCATTACTTTTCCGTCTTCCACTTTTAGTTCTACTGGCTCTGGTTTTATACCTTCAGCTTTCAAACTATCTTTCACGTATTCAACACCTTTAGGTAGTGTATCTTCTACTAGCACCTTTTCTAGTTTTCCGTTTTCTACCGTATTATAAAATGTAATTCGGTATTCCACTTCTTCTCCTAGTTTTGGTGTTTGATTCGTTACGCTTTTTTCAACATCCACTTTACCGTATTTATAATCCGGCGTAATCTTTTCTTCTGGATGCTCAGTTTGTCCATTCGGCTCACTCACAACCGCTTTATTAACAATCGTTTCTCCGGCTTTTGCCTCTTCTTTTACTTTCACTTTAAAGGCAATGCTTCGCTCTTTTGTATCCGTAATCTCTGGATATTTTGCGATTACCTTACCATTTTCTACTTTTAACTCTACTGGATTTGGTTCAGCACCTTCAGCTCTCTCACTGCCTTGAACAAATTCTAAGTTAGCTGGAATTTCATCTTCTATTGTAACTGCATCTAGTTTTCCGTTTTCCACCGTATTTTGGAAGCTAATTTGATATTCAAATTCTTCTCCTAGCTTTGGCTTCTTATTTGTTGCTTTTTTCTTTGCAGCAATTTTACCGGCCTTATGCTGTGGTGTAATCTTCTCTTCTAGATTCTTTGGTGGATTTGTTTTATCACTAACGGTTGCTTTATTAACAATTTCTTCACCAATTTTTGCAGTTTCTTTTACTTTTGTTTTAAAAACGATACTTCTTTCTTCCATATCCATAATTTCTGGATACTTTGCAATTACTTTTCCATTTTCAAACTTCAGCTCTACTGGCTCTGGTTTTGCACCTTCTGCTTTCAAACTATCTTTCACGTATTCAAGATTGCTTGGTAATTCATCTTCAATCGTCAATACATCTAGACGTCCATCTTTTGTCTTATTTTTAAATGTAATACGATACTCTACTTCTTCACCTAGTTTCGGTGTTTTATTAGATGCTATTTTTTTAGCTTCTATTTCTCCAGGGATCTCTTTTGGAGTCGTAACCGTAATATCTGCATCATCTGCAGTTTCATAATTTACCTCGGTACTATCTTGTCCCTTTACAACAACGATATTTTTTACTGTTGTATCTGATTGTACAGAAGCTTTCACTTTTACTTTGAATGTAATAATGGCACTTTCACCAGGCTTTAAAACACCGCCGTCTTTAGCATTAGCACCTTCACCAACACGGAAATCAATTTGATTATTTACAAACTCTGCTTCATCATCGCTTGCATCATCTGTTTTATTTCCTTTATTACTTCCAGAAATATATTGTATAGATCCCGGAACATACTCTAAACGATCATCTAATTTATCAAAACCTTTTACATTCGATACCGGCGCTTGATTATTTTTCGTATCATTTTTCACTTCAATTTGATACGTAAACTCTTCACCAGCTTTAATTTCCTTAATTTCTTTACCGGTACTATCTAATGCCTTTTTATCAACTTGTAAGTTTGGAGCATTATGCTCTGTAACGAATGTGGCGTTATTTAATACGTAAATATCACCAGTACCAGCATATGCTCTAAAACGCATTTTTCCTTCTTTCAAATCATTCTTTACTTGAGTCGGTCCTTCAAGATGATACGTATGAATGTCAGTACTGAATGAATTTGTCCAATCCGGGTTATATCCTGGATATTTTTTTGTAACAAACTCGTTAGTACCGTCTACTTGTACTTCTGTCATAGATGAGTCATTAACATCATTATCTTTACCTTTAATATTTTTAAATTTTTGATACCCTAATCCAAAATCATACTCTCCATAATCATAGGCATACCCATCGTTATCAGCTGGATCACCTTGCGATGAAAAATAACTAAATTTCGCCTTAAAAGCACCTTCTTTTGGTGTGTTTATTTTATTAACACTAATATCTGTCCAAGCTGTACTTTTTTGAGCAACTAAACCTTCCCAAATCTTCATATCTTTTACTGTTTCTTTATAGTTTTCATACACTAATATAAGATTCCAGTTGCCCCAGTAGTAACCACTGCCTTTTTCAAATTTAATTTGTGGCACATTCGCAACTGTCACCGTTTGAGAAATACCTTGTTTTGCAATCACATTTGTTACGTCAGCATATGCAACATATCCTGCGCCACTGCTATAGTGATTTGCAATATACGGTAAATAATCCGCTTTTCGTATACTATCAGCACTTATTTCAGCATATTGCTTATTTCCCATCTTCATTTTAACGGGTTCTCTTACATCTTCATCGCTAACTCTATAATCTGTCCTTGCATCACTTGGAGTCCCCATAGCTGCTGTCCAAAATAAATATGCCTTTTTCACTTTACTTCCAGCAGGAATGTTAGGAAATGCACCTGTTGATGAATTAAATGTAGTATCATCATTATCAACATCTACAGCTTTTTTATTGGTTTTGCCACCAACACTTTGCCTAGTATAATGATTATCTGTCAAACCAAGCGTCACATTACCAGTCTGTACTAAATTACCAGGAGCAATTATAGAATACAACGGGTCTCCAAATCCTTGTTTATCTCCTGTTTGGATTTGAACCTTCGAAGCATTTTCTGACGCAGCTTGTACTTCTGCAACACTCTGCTTTACTGCCTCTTTTTCTGGCTGTTTCTCAGCTTCGGTTACTGGTTGTTCTGGTAGTTCTGTTTTTGATGTAGGGTTATTTTTATCTTCTACAGATACTTTTAGCTTTTCATCAACTTTTTTAATTGTATTATTAGCTGATGGGCCAACTTCTTTCTTACTACTGTCAGCCTCCTCATCGGCATTAGCTGCTACCTTTTCTTCAGAAGGGATTCCCTCAACATCTACAGACATGTTTCCTATTTGTACTTGATCTTTTTGCACACTAATCTTTTGTTTGTATTCTTTATTAAAATGCTGCGTGCGGCTAGCCTTTATTAGCACCGTCATTTTTTCGTGTGATTTTAAATCTCGAATTTTAAGATTAGAAGAAAGAAGTTTTCCTCCCTTATCTTTTTCTTCTACATAGAAATCCGCTACTTTATTTTCAGGTAACTTCTCTCCGTTTACTTTCACAGATTGCGAGAGGAACGTAATTTGATTTTCATTACTTTGTTTAAGCACCAATTCTTGAATTGGTGTATCTCCCGTATTTTCAATCGTATATTGAAATACGTGCTCCCTCTTAGCTACTTCCCCCTTATATATTTCGGCATTTACTTGCTCTGCCTTAATTTTCACATCATTTCCTTGTAACTCATCCCAGCTTTTTTTATTTATCTCTGCAAAAGCACTGGGTGAAGGCAATATGATGGATAGGAGAAGTGTGATCATCGTTACGACATTAAAACACTTCAATACTTGTTTCATATTTTTTACCTTTCTCCTTTCTATATGCTTGCTATCCGTCTACTTAATTTCGTAGCCGTATACATAGCAATATATATCCACTCGCAACAATCCGACCTACGAAAATGTATTGTTGAATCCCAATGTCAACAATATAAATCTCATAGAATATTACTATTTTAATTTATCAAAAATAGCATATATATATCGGACACTTATACAAACCTTCACCATTTTTTAACATAGTAAAAAATGCCCTATTGTATAGGTTTATATAACAGTTAAAGGATACATAAAAATCTTAACATACTCCCAAATCTATTTGTACACGAAATAGAAATTTTACCATTTTTTACTTATTTTTATTTATAATTAAAATTTTCAAAAAAACTCCACATATAAAAATATGTTATATTAAAATCAGGAACGAATGTTCTTATTTTAAAGGAGGAATTTTCATGATTAACGAGCCCATTATAATGAAAAAAGAAGCTTTCCAAGCAATCGGTGTTTCAGTTACGACGACTAACGGAAGAGAGGCATCTACTAAAGGAAAAATCCCCGAGCTTTGGAACCGCTACTTCCAAGAACAAATGATGCATCACATCCCAAACAAAAAAACGAAAGCAACATTTGCTTTCTACTCAAACTACGAATCAGATGAAACTGGTACATATACATTCACAATCGGTACCCCCGTTTCTTCATTAGAAGACGTTCCTGAAAATATGACAACTTTAACAATACCTGCTGCTACATATGCGGTATTTACAACGAGAAAGGGACCAGTTGCTGAAGTCGTTTGCGAAGCTTGGGAATATATTTGGCAATGGTCGAAAGAAAATAAACGTGCCTTCACAACAGACTTCGAGCTTTACGACGAAAGAGCATTAGACCCAAATCATGCACAATTGGATATTTATATTGCGTTAGCCTAAAAAAAGATGCCCATTCGGCATCTT
Organism: Bacillus sp. LH1; assembly: GCF_057924895.1. NCBI lineage: Bacteria > Bacillati > Bacillota > Bacilli > Caryophanales > Bacillaceae > Bacillus > Bacillus sp. LH1. Next base: position 4,821,011 of record NZ_CM175007.1, read on the forward strand.
TTTTTGTCGTTAAATAGCTACTGGGCAAATTCATTATTATTGTCTACAATGAGAAAGTGCAGTATAGAAATATTAGAAACTGTATAAAGTGAAACTATAATCAGTGGGGGCATCTCCCATTAAGTATTAGCCCTCACCAATCGGGCGTTTACTGGTTTTTTAGTTTAAATTTGTCACATAGAAAGGAAGCAATATGGAGGAACTACAACAAAATAAAACTGCTTTAGAAGGAAGCGGAAAACCGTTATTAAAAAATACGAATTTCCTTTTTCTTTGGGCAGCTACTCTTTTTTCAAGCTTTGCTTTAGCCTTTTTTACTTTTTCACAAACGTGGTACATAGCAAAAACATTAAACCTTGAAGCTTCACTCGGTGTTGTTTTCGTAGCTCTTAGTGTTCCAAGGCTTATTTTTATGATTATCGGCGGCGCTGTAGCTGATAAATTCCCGAAAAAAAATATTATGTTTTACTCCAATATTATTCGAGCGATTCTTGTCGCAACCATTCTCACATGGTTTATCGTTGGTGATGTAACACTATATACATTTGCTTTATTCGCTTTATTCTTTGGACTTGCTGATGCTTTTTTCTGGTCAGCAGATGGATCTATCTTACCTGAATTGGTAGAAAAAAGCCGGTTAACACAAGCGAATTCACTTACACAAATGACGAACCAAGCATCGGTCATCTTAGGCCCTGTACTTGGCGGAATTCTGATCAAATTTACAAACTACGAGACAATATTTTCTATTACAATTTTATTACTGATTGTCGCAGCCATACTCGTTCAAAAAATACAATTTACGATGCCAGAACTAAAAGATACAGATAAAGGTATGTTCACTTCCATTAAAGAAGGAATCTTATATGTAAAGGAATCGCCATTCCTTTCAACTTTCCTTATTTGTAGCGCTTTTTTAAATCTATTTTTAATCGGCCCGATGCAAGTTGGTTTCCCGCTTTTTGTTAAAAACGTGCTGCATGGTGATTCGCTCCAGTTTAGTTACTTAGAAGCGTCTGTCGGCGGCGGAATGGCAATCGGTGCGGTCATTGTCGGTTTAAAAAATATTAATCGTAGACGCGGTCTATTTTGCATTATCATGATGCTACTGTCTGGTGTCTTCTTCTTATCCATCAACTTTAGTACCGTACTATGGCAAGCATTATTAGCTGGCATGTTTTACGGTATTACAATCGCAATGGCTATCGTTCCACTGATGGCGATGATTCAATCGACAGTAAAAGAAGAAATGATGGGGCGCGTAATGAGTTTGCTTATGCTATCATCAATGGGCTTTATCCCGCTTTCTTATGCATTCACATCCATCGCGCTTGCAATAGGAATTCCAATCGTAACCGTTATGAAAAGCGGTGCAATCGCCGTTATTGTCTTCGTACTCTTTGTAGCGATTCGTGTTCCAGTTGTAAGAAAGTTTGATTAACTACTTGGAGTCATGCATTTACGCATGGCTCCTTTTTAAAAGGATCAAATAACGGTATCCCCTTACTTCTTCTCACAGCTGCTCCCCATTCTAATCCAATCTCTAAAAATAAATCCCGCACTGTACTATATAAAAGTGCCTTCACATTTTTACGGATTTCCCCGTATTTATACGCCCTCACAACACTTTTCACGCGCCAAATGAAATTCCCATACACTTCTTCATCAGCTAATATTTGCTCCAGTAAAACACCTTGCTCTAGTAATCCACTCTTTTTATATGCAAGTTCCACCTTACTCCAAAATATATTAATCTTCTTCGGATTACTCGTCATCGGCAGAAGTGCGTATATAAAAGGCTTCGGTATATCATGACGGCAATACGTCTCATCAAGCTCGTACGTTATTTTTCTTTTTTCTTTTATTTGTGGAATGTTTTTAGAAAGAATTGTTTCCCTTTCGCTTTTTTGCTCCTTTCCGCTACAGCCAGCTGTATAATCCTCACTTTCACATGCGGACATTTTCATACGGTCATCCATGCGGTCAATTGCAGATATAAGAAATACATATAAGTTCGCACTATATCCGCCGCGCCTATGTCTTTCTTTTGTCGCAACACGCTTTATAATTCCTAGTTCCTCTAACTTTGCAATAGAGCGGCGTACCGTACGAATACTCTTTCCAACATTTGTAGCAATCGTCTCCATTAATGGACAAGCAACCCCCACTGTTTTCTGTTTCTCATTCACTGCATACTTTCCTAAAAAATGAATAATGGTAGCATCCGTTTTATTTAATTGAAATCGATAATGTTTCAAAACTTGTTTTTGATATGTATTAAACTCTTCTTTACTTCGAAATTCACTGTATGGTTTCATTAAATTATATAAGCTTCCCATTTATATCACCTCATTTATAAGTAAGAGGCAGGAAGAGAATTTGGCGTGGAATTTAATATTTTTTTAATGGAGATGAAAATATGATCGTAATTAGCGCTTGTTTAGGTGGTATAGCTTGTCGATATGACGGAAATGACAATCTCGTTTCAAAAATAGAGGAGCTTTTGCAAAAAGAAGATACAGTCCTCATTTGTCCTGAAGTATTAGGAGGACTGCCAACACCTCGTCCTTCTGCTGAAATTATTGGCGGGAATGGCGACGACGTTTTGGACGGAAAAGCGAAAGTGATGACAAAAGATGGTGAAGATGTTACAGAAGCTTTCGTGAGCGGTGCTTATAAAGCGCTAGAACAAATTAAAAATTTACACCCAGAATATATTATTTTGAAAGAACGTAGTCCATCTTGTGGTAGTTCTACAATTTACACTGGAGAATTTAACGGGAATAAACAAACTGGTTACGGGGTAACAACTGCTTTATTCAAAAGACATGGATTTACAGTCATTTCAGAAGAAGATTTTGAGAATATAAAAAGGAATTGACCCTGTTCGTCAATTCCTTTTTTCTTTCTTATTTTGCACCTAATTTTTCTTTCACTTTCGCTGGAAGCTCGTCTTTCTTTACTTCTTCCCAAGCCGAAACACCTTTTTTATCTGAGTGGTATACGCGTAGGAATGCTTCTTTACGAAGATTTTTTTGAGCTGTAAATTCTAATTCTTTCTCTTTACCGTCTTTATCAAAGCCAGTCAACTTATATTCATAATCTTTAAATTTTTGACCATTATCAGCTTTACTATGAACTTCTTTTCCATCTACTGTAATTTGAACGTAGTACTCATCTTTACCCATACGGTTTAAATCACAACCAACTAACAAGCTTGCGAATACAACTAAAATACTAAATAGTGCAATGTATCTTTTCATTTCCTTCACCTCATATGTTTTTTCTTATATTCTTATCTTAAAGCCCAGAGCTTAAAGAAGAAATTCAAAAACATGACATGAACATTACACTTTTGTAAGATAATAATTATTTCTTCACTTTAGAAATTGTCATTCCATCATCAATTGGAACGAGTATAGATTGTAAATGCGGGTCGATTTCTATCATTTCATTAAACTTCTGTATAACGTTTTTGTTTCGCACGCTTATCAGCTACACTACCGCCAATAACGTCTTTCACGCCAATTTTTCCACTTATCACGTAATTTCCTTATACCGTTTATTACGCCTTCTATTATACCCTCAATTATAATCTCTATTACAAAATATCTTACTAAATTAATAATAGGTTTAATTACGTATCTCCCTATGAATTCAAAAATATCCTCTATCATATTTTCCTCCTTCTTTCAAAAGGAAGCTGCTACTCCTCCACATCCTTTTACGTCCAGTTACAATTGCTGCCCTACTGCGGTATATATCAACAAAAATAATACGGCAACAACATCCACAATAACGCTATTGAATTTGGAAGAAGCTTCGGTAAATACTAATACTATAATTATTTTTTCACCTATATTGGGAGATGCTCCCAAAAACTTTATAAAATCAAAGACAACTTTACTACAATTCTTCCCGTAATTAATTTATTATCGTGGTAAACCGTCTTCCACTACATCCGTAACAGTTCCATTCGGTTCAAAGATTACACGTAATGATCCTTCTCCACCATAACCAGTATAGTCATATACTGAATAAGATTTATATTTCTCAATCACATGTGGCTGTCCAATTGTAGCTTTTACCTGATTCGCGGGCATACCTTTTTTTATTTTCAAATATTGATTGTAACTTACTGCTGCCGAATTGTTGTTTACATCTTTATACCACGGTACACGATCGTTTTTTTCTTCATATTCCTTTACAGGCTCTTCAATACGTTTCATAGATACCTCATTCTCTTTATCTGTACCCTTTATAGCAGTACGTTCAATATTCACAACGTAACCATATGTATTTAATTCAACCATAATTTCATATGTACCATCCGTATCTTTTTCAGTATAAAATACGCGTTTTTCATTGTTATTATAATATTTTATGTTCTCACCATCGTAGTCAATCGTATTAAGAATATCCGTATACGTCATACCTTCCTCAATCTTTTGAGATTCGTCATGAGAAATATAACGCTTCTTTGATGATGGAGCATCCTCATTTTTAATATTTTCACGTTTACTCGTGGTCATAGGTGTTTTCTTCTGATCTTTTAATACTTCTTCACCTTCGGCCTTCGCTGGTTGCTTTGCTCCTACTTTTGTTAATACGTCTGTATCGCTAGAACAAGCTCCCAAAATCGATACTGTAGTCAACGCCACCCCTACTATAAGTACTTTCTTAAATAACTTCATTCTAATCCCCCCGGTGTTTTTTAATATCTAGTAATCAACGTAATTTAATGAATACGGAACTATTCAGTTCTATACAATTTGCTATAGCCTTCTCCCTCATACACCTTTTTTATATAAAGTGAAACTTTAATCAGCCCTCACCAATCGGGCTTTTATGGGATAAATCTACCTATTAGTAATAACCGGTGAAACTACAGCTAGTCCGAACACGATCGCCAATCATCTTCGTTACAAATATTAACATTAAATACAACTAATAAATAGTATATTTCTTCTATTTATTTACATTTCTGTTACGAAATCTTATCTTAAAACGAGCAATATGAAACTGGAATTCACAATATAAATTACATATCCTATATATAATAACATTTAAATTAAATTCCAAAGTAACTTTACATGCATTTTCTGTTTTAACGCCAAAAGAAAAGACCTTTCTAACGATTTTATTCCATCGCTAAAAAGGCCTTTTCTATTTCGTCTAAAAACTTAGCATTCTTCTGGTTTACCAGCATTCGTCGCTGTACGGAAAGATGATCCACATCCGCATGATGCGATTGCGTTTGGATTATCAATTGTGAATCCGCCGCCAAGCATAGATTGTTTATAATCAATTTTTACTCCTTTAACAATCGGAGCACTTTCTTTATCGATAACAAATTCAACACCGAAAAACTCAAGAACTGTGTCGTCTTCTTTTGGTTCTACTTCAAACCCTAAGCCGTAAGAAAGACCGCTACATCCGCCGCCGTGTACAGCAAGGCGCACGTACTTCTCTCCATCTTCAGCATCTTTTAACATATCTTTAATTTGAAAAGCTGCTTGTTCTGTTACTTCAATCATGAAATACACCATCCTTTCTGTTCTTCTTCTATTATACATCTTTACGCTTCTATCTTGTACTCATACACTCCGCGGCAAATTACTTCTGCTGGTCCTTTCATTAACACGTTTCCTTCTTCAGTCCACGCAATCATTAAATCGCCGCCAGCTAAATGAACTGTAATTTCCTTACCTCGTTCCATCTTTCCATTTAAAATAGCAGCTACAACTGCAGCGCACGCTCCTGTTCCGCAAGCTTGCGTTACACCAGATCCACGTTCCCAAACGCGGAAGTTCATCTCGTCATCATTCAAAATTTCGATAAACTCAACATTTACTCGCTCTGGAAACATTTCATGTGTCTCGAGGACTGGTCCAAGTGTTGTAAGAGGTGCTTTTTCTACATCATCAACAAAAATAACCGCATGTGGATTTCCCATTGAAACAGCTGTAAATGCATAACGATGATTATTGTATAAGAAGTTTTCACGAATAAATGGTGTTTCACCTTCACCAAGCATCGGTATTTCTACACGTGTTAGACGCGGTGCTCCCATATCGATTTTCGCTAATGTCACGACACCATCTTCTACTGTTACTTCAGCCGTTACAATACCAGCCAACGTTTCAATTGTAAAAACTGTTTCTTCTACTAGTTTATGCTCATACGCATATTTCGCTACGCAGCGTAAACCGTTACCACAGCTCTTTCCTTCTGATCCATCATTATTAAACATGCGCATTTTCACCGGTGCTACATCAGATGGACAAATTAAAATCATTCCATCTGCTCCAATACCAGTATTAATATTTGAAACCTTTTCCGCCACAAGAGCTAAATCTTCTTCAGGAATTTGTTCTTCAAACATATTTACATATATATAACTATTGCCAAGACCATGCATTTTTGTAAAAGAAAATTGGCTCATTTATATTCACTCCAAAAATAATTTGTTATGTTAAGTATAAAATGCATGCTTTTAGAACACAATATGAATGTCCCCCGTTTCTCATATTTGACAACGTTTGGCGATGAGCCACTCTTACAAAATTTGTGTAAGAAAAAAGCCCTTCTAAAAAGGGCCTTTTTTTATTTATCCCACTATTTTCAATTGGGGAAGGCTAATAATCAGCATTAGTCTTCCCCACAAAATAAAGTTTTATCTAATGGAAAAGGTGCTGCTAATTCGCAACACCTTAAAACATTGGATTTTCATCCAAATACTCATATACATTATTAACAAGCTCTTCTACTGTTGCACCTTGTACAACTTCACCATTTACAAGTGCAAACGGTCCTTCAAAACAAATACCACAATATCCTAGACAACCATACTCCATTACATCTAAATTCGGATCTTTTTCTAATTTTTCTAGAGCTGCTTGTGAACCACTTGCAAGGTTACCTACACAAAATTCAATTAATGGTTTAATCAAAATTCTCCCCCCTGTACTACAAAACAAATTACCTTTTCACTTTATCTATAAGAAGAAAACTAAGCTGTTTCTTGTTGTTTTCGTTACACAGTCTAAACTATTTAGTTACTTCATTATTTCACTTCAAAGTAGATGATTTCTTCTATATAACATGCTACTTCCAATGAAATAGTAACTACAAAGGAAAAACAGTTTATTTTACTTTTCTTCTTATTGTACAACAGAGTATTCATTCATGCATTGTTATTTGTTCACAAATTCGATATAATTTGATTGAGTAAAGTCAAAATATTTTATTAATATAAAATTTTATGATTAGGGGATATTTCAACAGAAAAGGGGTAATCCATCATGAAACACCTCGTAATACTAGGTGGCGGCTACGGTGGAATGAGAATTCTGCAAAGGCTACTTCCAAGCAACCAACTTCCAGATGATGTACAAGTGACATTAATCGACAAAGTACCATATCATTGCTTCAAAACTGAATATTATGCATTAGTTGCGGGTACTATTTCAGAAACGCATATTCGTATACCGTTTCCTGAACACCCACGCCTCAATATTCAATACGGCACAATAACAAATATTGACCTCGAAGAAAAAGCTGTTCATCTCGATGGCGGCGAAGCAATCCAATATGATGACTTAATTATCGGACTTGGCTGTGAAGATAAATATCATAACGTTCCTGGGGCTAGGGAATATACACATAGTCTACAATCAATTGAACAAACACGTAAAACATATGAACAATTAAATAGTCTAGAACCAAATGCAACAGTAGCTGTTGTTGGTGCTGGCTTAAGTGGCGTTGAAGTAGCAAGTGAACTTCGTGAAAGCCGTTCTGATTTAAAAATCTATTTATTTGATCGAAAAGATAGAATTTTATTCCCGTATCCAGAGAAATTAAGTAGATACGTAGAAGAATGGTTCGTAAAACATAAAGTTAATATTATAAGAAACTCTAACATTACAAAAGTGGAACCAAATATTGTGTATAATCACGATGAACCACTTGAATGTGATGCAATTGTCTGGACAGCTGGTATTCAAGCAAATGAAGTTGTTCGAAACCTTCCAGTTAAACAAGATGGTAGCGGACGGGTTGTCTTAACGAAATATCACAATATTCCAAACAACGAGCATGTTTACGTTGTAGGAGATTGCGCAGCACTTCCACATGCACCATCTGCCCAACTTGCTGAAGGTCAAGGAGAACAAATTGTCCAAATATTATTAAAACGTTGGAATAATGAACCACTCCCGGATGAACTACCTGTTATTAAATTAAAAGGTGTTCTAGGATCTCTTGGTAAGAAGCATGGATTCGGTTTACTCGCAAACCAACCATTAATGGGACGTGTACCGAGATTATTAAAATCTGGTCTTCTTTGGATGTACAAATATCATAAAGGTTAATACTTTACAGGCTGTCTACTATGTAGGCAGCCTCTTTGCATCAGTTTTTAAAAATTATCAGACACATCTTTCTCAATATTTATAATGATTTATTTTTCATTTTTATATTAAAAAATATTGATAAACATTGTATGCTATTTGTAAGTTGTTTTATTATTTCCTTGAAGACCGAATTCATTCGGTCTTATTTTTTATGTGATAAATACTTTTGTAGGAGGCATTACATTCCACTTATGAACTTATCGAAACTAAACAATCGAATAGAAGCGAAAAAGAAAGAGTTAATCTATCTCGTTGAACGATACGGATTGACTCATGATAAAGTGATTTCTTTCAGCCAAGAATTAGATCGTTTACTTAACTTATTAATAAAACTCAAGACGAAGAAAAAACGTTGCTCTTTATAACCGTTATCTTCTCTTTTTTGATACGATATAACTAGAATCAGAAAGGAGCGATTTATGTTTATATTAAAAAACGTTATATATAAAGATATACTACACATTCCTTATTTACAGATTCAAAAAGAAAAGATTACTTGCATTATCGGTGAAAGCGGAAGCGGAAAAAGCACGTTGCTTCGCATGTTAAACGATTTACAATCTCCAACATCCGGCACAATTGAATATAACGGAAAATTAATTTCTGATTATCATCCTATTCAATTACGTCGTGACGTAGTTATGCTTGGGCAAACTCCACCTATTTTTGATGGAACCATTAAAGACAACCTATTAATGGGACTTCGTCTTTCTGAAAAACCATTTCCAAATGATGATGCCCTGCGGAGTGCATTACAAACCGTTAGCTTAGACAAGCAATTAGAAGATAGCGCCTCCTCACTATCTGGCGGTGAAAAACAAAGACTTGCCTTTGCACGTATCGTACTTATGGATCCGCCTGTCTATTTATTAGATGAACCTACTTCAGCATTAGACAGTGATACAGAACGCCACGTTATGAAACAATTTACTGAACTAGCACGAAAAAAGAAAAAAACAATTATCTTCATCACACACTCACAACAACTTCCAAAAGAAGTTGCAGACGACATTATTGAGATTAGTAAAGCAAACGGTGCAACTAGAAAGGAAGTGCTCTCTGTTGAAGGGCGTTATTGAACTCCAAATTTGGCAACTTGCAGCTGCCTATATTTTTATTCTTATTTTAATTGGACTTGTAAAATTAAAAGGAATACCTCGCGAAAAACAAATCGCGCTCGCAACATTCCGTATGACGATTCAGCTCGTACTTGTTGCATATGTCCTTACATACGTATTTGAAAACAGTAATCCATTTTATACAATTGCTCTCATTACTTCTATTACTACCTTTGCAATTTTTAATATTTATAAACGAGTTAACATCCCAATGTCTAAAGAATTAAAACGAGTAGCCGCCCTTTCCATGGTCGCCGGATCAATTGGGCCACTTCTACTATTTATCTTTGTTATTATCGGACATGATCCGTGGTATGCTCCGCAATATATCGTCCCTATTACAGGAATGTTAGTTGGGAATGCCATGACTGGTGTTTCTCTCGGCGCAAATACGTTCTTAAACAATATGAAATCGCAAAGAGGTCAAATTGAAGGTGCACTTATGCTCGGCGCAACACCGAAAGAAGCAGCTGCTCCGCTCATTCGAGACGCTTTTGACTCTGCTATTTTACCAACAATTAATTCTATGGTCGGAATGGGAATTATAAGCTTACCAGGCATGATGACTGGTCAAATATTATCCGGTGTATCACCATTCACAGCCATTCAATATCAAATCGCCATCATACTCGGTATTTCTGGAAGTACTGCCTTTGCTGTCATTATCTTTTTACAGCTTGGATATAAAACGTTCTTTAATAAGCGATGTCAATTGAAAGAAATTGACTATGGTGCACGGTGAATCGTGCGTAGTTCACGATGAATGAAATTATATTAACGATTTTTTCAATATATCTATCATAACTTGCAATATATCAACGATTTTTCAAATATATCTATCATAACTCAGAATATATCAACGATTTTGTACGAAATATCGATTTACCGACAAAAAGTGACATAATAAAAAGAGGAGGCTATTCGCCTCCTCTTCTATTTACTTACGCCTTCTTAACGAACTGTGATTTTAACTTCATAGCTCCGAAACCGTCGATTTTGCAATCGATATCGTGATCGCCATCAACTAGACGGATACTCTTTACTTTCGTACCGATCTTCACAACTGAAGAAGTTCCTTTTACTTTTAAATCTTTAATAACAGTAACTGCATCGCCGTCTTGCAGAACGTTTCCGTTCGCATCTTTTACAACTTTTGCACCATCATTATTTTCAGCTTCTGCTTCTTGGCCCCACTCATGAGCACATTCTGGACATACGAAAAGAACGCCATCCTCATACGTATATTCTGAATTACATTTTGGACAATTTGGTAAAGTAGCCATAAATTCATTTCCTCCGTTCATTATTTATACGTAAAAATCAAAATTGATGTTTACATCTCGATAAATAAAATTTGTATAGCATTTCTTTATAGTGCCATAGTCTCACGTTATTGACAAGCCTACCTCAAATTCTCATTTTTTATTGTATTTTACAAAATTTCAATTTGTATGCCGTTTTTCTATTTGCTCTTCTACTAATTTTAAAAATCTTCGTTGTGCATTTTTATTTTTTACAAGCAATCGAACTCTTAGCTTACTTTGTAAATATGAGCGAACTTTGTAGTTCGTAATAAATAACTTTCGATACTTTTCGTCTTCATATATCATTCGAAACCATTCATACTGCTGCAAGTAACGTATGTTAGCATCAATCTTTTTCGTGTGTAAACCCGTACTTAAACTAATCGATCCTATTAGAGCTTCTATTAATACTGAAATCATTTCTCTCCCCCTAATAAACAAAAGAAGAACCTTCACAAGATTCTTCTTTTCAAAATGAACGAGTTCCCTCTAGAAACCCCAATTATTTTCTTCAATGTAAATTTGATATTCTTCTACTTCTTCTTCACTTAACTTCTTATTATTTTCATATACCTCTTGCCACTCGAAATAATCTTCATCGAAATAAACAGCAAATTTAATTTTCACGTTTTTCTTCTCTGTATAATCATAACCAGTAAACTCTACTACGTCATAATCTTTTTCTTTCTTCACAAACTTCCAAGTTGGATTATCAGTCATAATCTCTAAAGTAACCCCTTCGCCACTTGAACGAACAACGTTTTTAATATTCGGCTCAGTTGGTAAAAAGGACAGCCCGAACGCAGCTAATCCATACACAATCCCGACTATAATCTGTAAACCAATCATACCAGCAATACTCACGCCGCCCTTTGATTGTAAGAAATACGCCTTCTCATGATCAGACGCATCTTCTCCCTTACGAAAAACACGAACAGCCTGCTTATAATATAAACGGTTTCCTTGCCATCCAGTAAATATCATCATTCCTAATTGAAGAGCTAAACTAAATGTTACATAAATCCCATCTGGAATATCTATAAAAGGGGGTATAACTATACTAGGTATAGCCAATAACGCAAATATAATAAATAACTTATACATTTTACGATAAGCTAACCAAAAAGTTGGGAAGAAAAAGGCTACCCAATTCCATGTATTCCCTTGCGCTGGATTTTCTACTTTACCCCACTTAAAGTCATAATAAGCTGTGTTCTTTTGAACAACTTTATGTAATTCTTGTGGAGAAATCGTTTCTTGTAAAACCGTGTCCTTCACGTACATCATCCTTTTCTTATTTCTATATACATTTATTGTATATGGACAAAATGAAGGAATCTAACAAAAAGTACACATATTTCATAAAAGTGAACGGAAATCGAATATATTCCGACAATTATCCGTTTCTTATTTCATTTTACTTTTAAATATATTAAAATAATCGTGTATCATACCTTTAATACACTAAGTTAATTATTTTATATATTCACTAAAAAGGATGCATCAAAATCATTTTTATACATCCTTTTTAGTGAATATATACTACTATTTTAAAACAAACATCTCGACTTAAGAGCGCTCACAAATTAGCCTTCTACTATTTCAAACATATTTCCACTTACACAACTAATGAATAGTCCATTATTACCTGCCTCAATTGATACAATAAAATCTATTACAACAACATTTTTAGGGAGTTTAATTATATCTTTTACTTCACCACATTCAGCATCAAGTATTATCAATTCTAAATTTGAAGTTGCAATGTAAATTTCTCCATCTTTATATAACAGAACCTCTGTAATATCATGTAGAGTAGTATTGTTCCAAAGCACTTTACCTGTTTGAATATTAATACCACAAATTCTGCCTTCTCCTAAGGACAATACCATCATCTCTCCGATAAGAAATGGAGGCAATTCAATTTCAAAAGACATATTTACTTCATATAACTTTTGACCGCTCTTATGATCATAACATTGTATTTGTCTACTTACCCCTTCATATCCATACTCAGTTCTTGTTAATAGTATTTTTGCTTCCTTTGATTCAATGCAAGAGTACCATACCTCATCAAAAGCTTTTTCAAAAATTAAGTTACAGCCTTCTTTTCCATATTCCCACTTTTGTAATACCTCCATTGCTACACATATAAAATGTTCATTAGTTAAAGTAACTGGTTCATTTGGATTACAATCTTCCATCATTTGTTTCCATCGTGTAGAAGCATCTAATAATTGAATGGCAATTGCAACATTACTATATGCATCAACTTCCCCATCTTCATCAAAAGGATTCCCTGCTAATACATAGTAATCTGGGCCAAGATGGCACTGCAATTTTTCTCCTCCGACTCGAACATTCTTTTCCCATACTTTTACTCCACTTTCAAGCTCTAATAAAACATTGTAGCCTTCTTGTGTAATAACTAGTAAACGTGGTAACTCTTCTCCCGTAGTTTTTACATCTTGTATAATATGCCCTTCTATTTCTAAATCCCATAGAAGCTCTCCACAACTTGATGAAATAGCATACAATTTCGCAATACTTTCTCCAAATCTATTTGCATGCCAAATAATTACGACACCATTCACAGTAATGCAATTACAATCTTCTACTATTGGAATACGGCACTGCCAAATCTCTTCTTTCGTTTCACTATCGAGTTTACGAATTCTGTGGTTATTTTCCTCTACATAAAAGATACTCTTCTTATCATGAGATAGTACCGGAGTAAATATCGGTTCAACCTCTCTCCCTTTTAAATACTTCCATTTTAATTCATACTTGTCACTTGTAGAATGATAAGTTCGATACATAATTTCGTCATTTCCATTTACAAGTTTAGGAACAAATGGATCAATTTCTAACATTCTATGGTAAGCATCTTTGATTCGAAAAGAATCAACTCCACTCATGTAAATCTGCCCTATCTCCTTTTTAAGAAACGAAAAGAGTACTCGTAAAAATTGCTCGCTATCAACACTAGCTAACTTCTTGCCTCTCTGATTAATAATGAGAAACTCCCCATCTTTCTTCTTAAATTCCATCTTTTTTTCATATTCATTTAAGAAAATTGTAGCGTCATCATATCTAAAGACCTCGATACAAGCGTCAAACAACTGACAAATCGGGTCTATTATGTCTGTTTTTTCTTGAAACACAATACTCTCATCTATACTAAGTACTATTTCTCCGGCATTTTCTGTCGGCAGTTTATTTAGTTCGATTTGAAACTTTTTCATTATTTCCTCCCTCTATTGCGTGTTATCTAAACTAACTATAATATATGACATAAGATTCTTAAAACTATTATTTGAGGTGACCGAATATGAAGAGTACAATTTGGGCAGACGATGACTATTTAAAACTAGCACCCATTAACGATGAACTAATCAAAAAAGCAGAAGAAGTACTGAACGTAAAACTTCCAGAATCATATATAAACCTTCTAAAAGAACAAAATGGGGGAACTCTTCGTCTCGATGTTCACCCTACTTCAAAGCCAAATTCTTGGGCAGACGATCACGTTAATGTATCTGGTTTATATGGTATTTCTTTTAATGAAAATGAATCTAGTATTTTAGAGAGCCGCTATTTAATTCGAGAATGGGAAATGCCTGAGAATATCGTACTTTTATCTGGTGATGGACATACATGGATTGCATTAGACTATCGAAATGTAGCTGAAAATCCTCCAGTTATATTTATCGATAATGAATTTGAGGAAATTATTGAATTAGCACCTAACTTTGAAAGGTTCTTACAAAACTTAACTACTTATGAATATGACGAAGAATAAGCCTGGCTCTAAAAAGGAGCAAGATTTTATTACAAATTTACACGCCACTTTAAAACCACTCGGCTTTAAGAAAAAAAGACATACATTTTTCAAAGCTGAAAACGGATTTTATAAGCTCATTAACATACAAAAAAGCCAGTTTGGAGATGATTTTTATATAAATATAGGAGTTCACCCTATCGGTCTCCCGCAGCTTATTACGAACCAATTACAAATAAAAGAAAACATTTCAATATTCGCTTGCATTCTACAAACAAGAATAGAGCCTATACATATCAAACAGAACCAGCTATTGCACAATGTTTCACATGAAACTATCAACATTCCGAATTACCTTTCTACTATTTTCGACTGGTTTCAAACGTGGGCATCTTATGAAAATTTAGTGGAAATAAATATACATTCCATTACTCCGATACTAGCTGTCGTTCCAATATTAGAAGAAAAAGCGTTTCTACTTCTTACCTGTTTTTCTTTCTACAAATTAAAACAGTACGAACAAGCTAATCGCTACTTACAGCAATATTTACATTGCACCGTGCATCTGAATACCGAGGAAAAAGAGCCCATATTCTTTCACGAAGTTGATATGTATATGAAAAAACTAGTAGAAAGTACAATGTAATTTCACATTGTACTTTCTACTAGTGCTTTATATTCCTCTTGTAACTTTTTAAATCGGAAACATGTTATCCCCCCTACAACTCCCAAGTAATATTCATTTCTTCAAATGAATCCTTACTAACTTCCAATCCTTTACTATCTTCCGTTCCAATCATTGCTACTTCTTCTTTGGACAACTTAATTTCCTCATTTGGACTTTGGATTTTTTTCTTATACACGAGTTGTAAAAGCTCTATTTGTTCCTCTGTCAGTTCATACTCTTCTTCTAGTCTTTCTATTGCTGATGCTGTATCAAGTAATGGAATTTCTAATAAGAATCCGCCGTGCTCTTCCATCTCTTCAAATGAATCAATTGAATACGCACCGCTATCCTCAATCCAAAATGCAGTTGTAATAAAAGGAACTGTTTCACCTTCTACTTCTTCTAATACATATTGAAGTGCTTCTTCTTTCGCAATATCTATTACTTCCGAAGGTGCCCCTTCAAAATAATTTTTCGCATCAATCCACTCATCAATTCTCTCGCTATTCACATCTTGAAGACATACAATCGTGTAATTCGGATGAAACGTAATTGTCCCTTGTCCCCCTTGGCTATCTTGCATACTATAGTTAAATCCATCCCATGAACTTTCATGTGAGAAATCTGGACAATGCGCTACATTAATTGCATGGGCAATCGAATTTAAAACGCATCCTTTCCATAATTGTTCTCTATCTATATGTAATTTATATTTACTCATCATCTTCCCCCATGCGCATATTTTTTTCTATTATCTTTCCTCTACACAATACTTGTAAATACTTTTCTATCTACTACAAAATAAAAAAGACAATACCCCCCACTGTATTGTCCATTTTCTTCCCTACCATTTCTCTCTACACGTCTCAATTAAATGCAGTAAGTACCTCTTCGTCATATCTGCCCTTCTCCACCTTGAGAGCATTCTCTTTTCTTTTGGATTGTGCCGTATTCTCGCTACTTCTTTTAATAAGAGCTCCCATTCTTCCGCTGAACGTTCTGACAAGTATTGCAATCCTCTATCTTTTGAAACGATTGTTTTATAATCTAGTGTATATAAAATGCGTCCCATCGTAACGACAGCTGATTCTACCCACTCTTCTATAAAAAATAAATATGGCTTCTTCGCCTTTTCACTCCAGTACTGTTCTACGTTGTATTTCATCGTATTTACTACATCATTCCATTGTATTTGCAGCGGAAGATCTTCTGCTTCTTTTCCTGTAACTGTAATGCCTTGATTTTTCAACGTCCACCATGTGACCGCATTAATGTCCCAATGACCAACATTAGCTTTACCATCTGCACAATACACGTACTCGTTCATTTCATCATTGTATTTCCCTAAGTCAGCAAGCGGAATATACATACCGTCCATTCTTTTACCTAGCGTATTGTCACTAAGTTTCTTATGTAGTTCCACAAGCTGCTGTTTTTCAGCTTCATTCACGGAATCATTTATCACTGTAACAAAATCAACATCGCTCGTTTCCTTATGAAATGCACCTAGTGCGATGGATCCGTAAATATATACCCCGACTATTTTTTCATCCAAAAAAATTTCTTTTAATTCTACTGTGTACCGCTCCATTAACTGTTGTACTTCCGTTGGTAACGCATGCTTCACTCCATTTTTCATATCTATCCCTCCAATAAAAAAGCCTTTGCAAATTCGCAAAGACTTCTTGTTTTATAAATATTTCTCGATTTCTTCATAAACATCCTTCAAACGAGGATTTCCTTCTCCAACAATTTCTCCATTTACAAGAACGACCGGATAAAATAAATCTTCTTCCACTACTCGCTCTGCGAATGCTTTTTTATCTTCATCTTCTTGTTCTTCTTGGAAATCAATATACTCGAAATTAAATTTATTTTCTTGTCCTTCATATTTACGACCAATTGCCGCTTGTAACCATTCAAACGTTTCTGTTGAAGATGGCATTCCGACGCAGCTCGCACAAATTACTTTCGTCCCATACACTTGCACATTAACCATTTCTTCTCCCCCACTTCTTGTCCCAACAGTATATTCAGATGTCTTATTACATAAGCACATCATTTTACAAACTTATTCCATACCCCTATACTGAAAAAACACGATACAATATTTCGACAATAAAACAAGAAGAGAAAAAATAGATTTTCCCCTCTATCTTGATTATAATAAAACTGATGAAAGGAGTCGATAAAAATGGAAAACCCACATATGCAAGAACAAGTATTAGAAGTATTAGATAAATTACGTCCATTCTTACTTCGCGATGGCGGAGACGTTGAATTAGTAGACATTGAAGAAGGTATCGTAAAACTACGCCTTATGGGTGCATGCGGAAGCTGCCCAAGTTCTACAATCACACTAAAAGCTGGTATCGAGCGCGCGTTACTTGAAGAAGTACCAGGCGTTATCGAAGTAGAACAAGTATTTTAATTAAAAGCGGAAGCGGCTCGCTCAAAATGTGAGGGGGATGGAGCTTCTGACATAGAGGCGCTTTTTGCCTCGGCGGAAGAAGCGAAGCCACCGAACATTTTAGCCGCTGGAGCTGGATATTAATCTAAAAGCAGAAGCGGCTCGTTCAAAGTCACTTGCTAAAAGGAGACCAAATTTGGTCTCCTTTTTTTTATTCAAATTATATTTATCCGTTAACATCATAAAACAAAATTGGAAATCCTTCTCAAAAAATGCGATAATTAATACTATATAGTGAATCGTTCACACATATACAGTAAAAAAACATAGGGGGGGACGACAGATGCCAAAAATGGGGAACACTTTTGTAACAATCCAAGAACTAGAAAAGAAAAAAGAGTATTTATTAGGCCTTTCATCCGTTATACCAACATGGAATACAAGCTATCAATTTTTATTTAAAGAAATCCAGCAAGAATTATTGGGTAAAGTAAATGAAAAGCTCGAAAGGCATCAATTCGTTTTAAATATATGTACAGATCAGCAGGTAGGGGCATAATGTATTACATAAAATTGTGGTATATAAAAAAGAGACCTCACTCGGTCTCTTTTTTATATTTTTAAGATAACCAATCTAATTTTCTAATCCCGAGCTTATCTACTGGTAAACGAAGTGAGCCATAAAAGTGCTTCATAAATTGCTCTGAGCGGTTCACATCGTGTAAAATGGCTTCTAAGCGATCTCTATATATGCTTTTTTGTTCTTCGTTTCCAGTTTGATAATATCGTTCGACCGTTTCAAAATAGTGAAGTGGGAACAGGAGCCTTGCAAATAATAAACGCCAACCAAATGAGGACAGCGAGTAATTCCGTTCATAATCTGTAACAAATTGAACGATTGTTTGATCCCAGTCTTTCTTTTTTTCAATCATCATATAGCGAATCCATTCTGCTATATCTCGAGTTGGGTGATCATACACCCAATCAAAAGGAAGTTTGAGACGCTTCGTTTGATGCCATAATAAAGGTGTGAATCGTTCTTGGCAAATTGTCGCTGCATCCGTTAGTTGCGGCGTATCATCCATTTCTGTATCAACAACATATTGAATGGCATTTTCTGCAACTCCTAAGTAATACGGGAAGGATTCAATAAACAATTGATCGAATACGTCTGTAGGGTGGTTCATCACTTGTGATTGCCAAAACTTTTCTAACTGATCGAGTCTCTTTTCCCATAACGCTTTCCATTCACCAATGCGGCTTAATTGCTCGATTTCTTCTGGAAAGAATGCACCTCGTTTATGGAATATAGAAAGTTCACTCCCTAATGACGTAGCATGTCGTTCTAACGCTCGCATACCTTTTAATAAGCAGTAATTTTGTTCTTCTATCTCACTTACATAGTAGCCGTGTATAGTTGGAACGAAAGTCGCTACAGTTATATCCCCTTGCTGGTTCATATAGTCACTGAGCTTTTTCATCTCTACAAGTACTTCTTCCTCCATTTCTCCAATTGGAACAAGTACATAAATTTTGTTGCGAATCCAAAAGCTTTTATAGGGGCCAAGGGGGATTAATTCTTTAACATGCATGTGATAATGCTCATAAATATGCTGAATCATCGCAGTCGCCACCTATGGTTTTTCTTTATATATATGAGCTTGTGCTCGCCTTTCATTCCTATGCACATGATAAAGCAACGAAACGTATACAAATACTAAAAAGAAAAAAAGGTGATAAACATGAAAGAATCAAATCAACTACAAGAAAGAGCATTACAACTATTACAAGAACGTGGTGTAACAATTGACGATATTGCTGAACTTGTTCATTTTCTTCAAAAAAAATATCATCCAAATTTAGAGATGTCAGAATGCCGTTACAATGTAGAACGTGTACTATCAAAACGTGAAGTACAAAACGCACTGATTACTGGTATCGAGCTTGATGTCCTTGCTGAAAAGGGAATGCTAAGTGAACCGTTACAAGATATTGTAAAACGTGATGAAGGCTTATACGGAATTGATGAAGTTATCGCACTTTCTATCGTAAACGTGTACGGCTCTATCGGTTTCACGAACTTTGGATATATTGATAAATTAAAACCTGGTATTTTAGAATACTTAAATGATAAATCAACTGGAAAGGTGCATACATTCCTTGATGATATCGTTGGCGGAATCGCTGCCGCTGCTTCAAGCCGTTTAGCGCACCGAGCTGAGCACTCAGAATAATAATGTTTTCTAGGCCGTCAGTTTCATGCTGACGGCCTTTCGTATTCCATAAGCATAAATTCTCTTCCGCGGCTCAAAAAAATAATCCCTTGTTTAAATCCGATATTTTTATATAACGTAATCGCTCTTGTATTAAATGTTGCTACGCTTAATCGAAACATTTTTGCATTAAACTCTTTCGTGGCAAACGCTATTCCAGCTTGGAAGAATTCTTTCCCTATTCCCTTCCCAGTTAACGCCGGCTTCATGCCAAGTCCGATATCAATCACATCTTCTCCACCATATAAATTAGCATCTCTTCCACCTGGCACTTGTGCATTTGCTCCAAAACAAAAATAACCGATGAGGTCTCCTTGATCGTCACAACAGCCATAATACGTTCCATCTAATAGCTCTTCTATTACTTCTTTCTCGCCTGAAAAACTATATAAACTATAAGGTTCCTCGTACGTCCACGTATTTATCTCCATCGCTTCTTCTTTTGTTAACACATGTATATCCAACCTTCTCACTCCTTATCAAATTTCTATATATTTACTCATTCATTTTTCACATTAAATTTCCCTCTAATTGCAATATGCAGAATTACATACGCACAGCTATTAAACAGATGGTACAATTTATTTGAATCGCTGTTGCTACACTTCTTGATTAGAGAAAAGGCGTTAAAACGGAAATTAGCGTCTTATCAACCTCAAGCAATTGGCACATTTTGTCATCTTAAAAGACACTCGAACGAGTGTCTTTTTTTCTATATCCAACAAGGACTTACTCATTTCAAAGTATAAATACATAAAATAATGTAAATCATGACACGCATGAATCACTTTCTAAAAGTTATAAAGTAGATTCAAAATAAAAAAGCACTCTTAACTAGAGTGCTTTTTACTTTCAAACAAGGAGGCTACATATATGGATAGTACTCTCGTATTTAACTTTGGCATTGGTATTGTTATCATTTTATTCGTCTTCTTTGTACTTTGTATGAGCGGGGTATAAAAAGGCGATTTTCGAGCGTCTTTTTATACATACATATGTATTACTTGACTTCTATAAAAGTAGTAACCATAATAGTTACAGAAATACAAATAGCTATTCACATATCCACAAATAGGAGGAAGAAAAATGAAACATGTAATCGTTTATGCACACCCGAATACAGAAAGCTTCAACCATGCGATTTTAGAAACGGTAAAAAGTGAATTAGAAGGAAAAGGTCACGAAGTACGCGTTCGCGATCTATACGAATTAAACTTTAATCCAGTATTAGGCGCTTCCGATTTCATCTCATTTTCTCAAGGAAATACACCAGAAGATATTAAAGAAGAACAAGAACATATCTCTTGGGCTGACAGCATTACATTCATTTATCCAGTGTGGTGGGCGGGACTTCCTGCTATTTTAAAAGGATACGTTGACCGTGTATTCAGCCATGGATTTGCTTATGCTTACGGTGAAAACGGCATTGAAAAGTTATTAAGCGGTAAAAAAGGATTGTTATTATCTACAATGGGCAATACGAAAGAGGCATACACAGCAGGCGGCATGTTTGATGCAATGAAGAAAACAGCGGATGTTGGTATTTTTGAATTCACAGGTATTGAAACAATTGAGCATACATTCTATACAAGTGTCCCTTCTGTGGATAATGATGTGCGTAAACAATATCTTGAAGAAGTAAAAGACGTTGTGAATCGTGCATTCTAATAAAAAAACTCCGGCTTTAACAACCGGAGTTTTTTTATTTCATCATTAATTTCGGAATATATCTTTGAAGAATGCTTTCTAATTCATTCATATCTTCCTGTCTAATAAGTAAATTCACATTGTCATTCATTTTTTCTCGCCCGCGATATAAAAATATATTTTCTTTTGGATTTTCCCATGTTGATGTTTTATAGCCTTTCAATTCTTCATATGAATAAAAGTTTAATCCATCTATTACACCTTTTTCATATATTTGTACACTTTTAATAAGATGTATAGCTATTAAAGTCATAAAACAACTTGCTACAGCATGAATACCTAGCTGAATAAAAAACTGTTCAACTGTATCAATATCGCCACTTACGTACTGAGCATATATATACATACATTGTCCAATGAAATATGCTGGTCCAAGTAATGCAATCCAACGTCTTTTCACCCGAGGATACATTGCAATAAGTTTTCCTGCGCTTTTTTTCATTTCATTTATTATATATATTTTCCATAGAACAAAGAACAAAACGCATAATGTAAAAACAAGCATAATACATGACATCCAGTACATTCTTATTCCTCCCTTATATCAATACATTTAAATTTTACATTCCGCATACCTATAGTACATATGCAATTATGCATAAAAAATGCAGGTAACCTCTTCCGGCTACCTGCATTTCATTACATCTTCTCAATCCACTCCGTCAAGTTATGCACAACTTGCGTCGGTTGAACTTCGTATTCTGTTAACTTCTCCACAGTTGTGACTCCAGTGTGGACAAGAAGCGTATGCATACCAGCATTTATTCCTGCTAAAATGTCTGTATCGTAGTTATCCCCAACCATTAATGCTTCATTCTTTTCTATGCCAAGCACTTTCAAAGCTTGTTCCATAATGATTGATTCTGGTTTTCCGATAAAGATTGGATCCACACCTGTTGATACTGCTACAACTGATGTTAATGAACCATTACCTGGTAATAATCCTCGCTCAGTTGGGATGGCAATATCCCCATTTGTAGAAATAAACGTTGCGCCATTACGCACAGCAAGACACGCTTTTGCTAATTTTTCATATGTGATGTCACGATCTAAACCCACAACAACGAAATCAGGATTTTCATCCACAAGTTCAAATCCTTTTTCCACAAGTGCATCGTGTAAGCCTTCTTCACCAATCATATATACAGTTGCGTCTTGTTTACGTTCATAAATAAAGTTCGCAGTCGCCATACTCGTTGTGAATACTTGCTCTGCTTTCGCTGGAATATCGAAACGAACAAGCTTTTCTGCTACCTGTTCCGGTTTGCGAGTTGAGTTATTCGTAACGAATAAATATGGAATGCCGCGCTCTCCTAATGCTTTTACGAAGTCGCTTGCTTCTTCAATTTGTTCTTCTCCGCGATACATCGTACCGTCTAAGTCAATTAAGTAACCTTTATACATCGATTATGTCTCTCCTTCTATGCTAACGTTCTCACCTTATCATACCACTCTTATATTACCCGCTTTTCCAAAAGAAAAAAACGCTTTACCTTAAAGCGCCCCATAACGTTCATTTTTTCTCTTTTATTTGGTAAGAACAACTACAATCGCCCTCGCACATATTTGCTAGCGTTTTCACTTCTGCGTTCGTAAATAAACGCTTATACATTTCTTTTTCATCTTCACACACTTGCGGGAATCTCTCGGCAATTTCCTTTAACGGACAGTTTTGTTTTTCAATTACGAAAGATTTCTCTCCATCTCTCTTTATTTGAACCATATAACCATTTTTCTCTTGCATAGCTGCTATCTCTTGCACTTTATATGCTAAATTCTTTTGATTACTCACTCTCTTTTGTAACTGTTCTTCCATTCGCTTCGTTCTCTCTTTTAAAACGTAACGAAGTATTTTTTCATCGCCCATTCGAGCTAAATCTTCTAGCATATCAATCGCAAATTGCTTATACTCTTTCGGGAATGTATCTTCTCCCTTTTCGCTTAATCCATACAAATAAGTTGGTCTTCCGACATGTTGCCTTACCATCTTAGAATAAATGAGTCCGTCTTTCTCAAGATTACTTAAATGTCTTCGAATCGCCATTTCTGTAATCTCTAAAACGTCAGCTAGTTCCGCTACCGTGTGCTCTCCCTTTACTTTCAACAATTGTACAATCTCGTCTTTCGTAGTACGTGCTTCCCCCATACTTCACCCTTCTCCCTTTTCTTTCTCACATACAATATAAGATCCCCAAAAGGCATTCTCTGGGGATCTTATAAGCATAATTATTCTGGTACAAATGCAGATACAGGTCCTAATTCCTTTTCTAAATAACTGCGAATATTTGCTGGGTATTTCTCTACCACTGCAATATGTTTTTGAATCGTCTTATATAATTCATCATGATTCATTTGAATATAATCTTGCGTAAGCATTTTTCGAAGAAGGATAATTTCTTTCATCCCTTGTCCATCTTCTTCACTTATCACTCGCTCGTCCATTAAAATATCAATAATATCTTCATAGCTTCCTGGATCACGCATAATAAATCCATCAATCATCGCATTTCCTACATCTAATACACAATCAATAATAAGATGGGCTATGCGCTCTAATGCGTAAAATTCAAACTCGGTTTCATATATCTTTTTCTCTTGAAATGTACTTGTTGCTCGTTCTAAACATACTAGCATTTGTTCTATTTTCTTTCTGTCTACGAAATACATGAATGTCACCTACCTGGAAATTAAAGCATTTACATTTTAATTGTAACGCTTTCTTCTGAAAAAATCGACAATTTTTCGAATTCACCTTTTCTCCGTTATTTGTTATAGTTATATTTGTATGATTTTTGAAATTGGAGGAATGGAATCTTGGAACGTGAACTCGCACTAGAAATTGTCCGTGTAACAGAAGCAGCAGCCTTAGCATCCGCACAGTGGATGGGCCGCGGAAAGAAAAATGAAGCAGATGATGCAGCAACTACAGCAATGCGTGATATGTTCGATTCAGTAAACATGGCAGGTACAGTTGTAATTGGTGAAGGAGAACTTGATGAAGCACCGATGTTGTATATTGGTGAAGAACTAGGAACAGGTAATGGTCCAGAAGTAGACATCGCCGTTGATCCATTAGAAGGTACAAACATCGTTGCAAAAGGTCTTGCAAATGCGATGGCAGTTATTGCAATCGCAGACAAAGGGAACCTTCTTCATGCTCCTGATATGTACATGGAAAAAATCGCGGTTGGTCCAAAAGCAGCTGGTAAAATTAGCTTAGATGATCCAATTGAAAAAACAATTGAAATTGTAGCAGAAGCTAACAATAAAAAGATTCGCGATCTAACAGTTATCGTTCAAGAACGTGAACGTCATCAAGATATTATTGACCGTGTTCGTGCAAAAGGTGCACGCGTAAAATTATTTGGTGACGGTGATGTTGGTGCGTCAATCGCAACAGCACTACCTGGAACGGGTATCGACTTATTCGTAGGTATTGGCGGAGCTCCAGAAGGTGTTATTTCTGCAGCAGCATTAAAGTGCCTTGAAGGTGAAATGCAAGCTCGCTTAGTTCCAATGAACGAAGAAGAAGAAGCTCGTTGTCGTGAAATGGGATTAGAAGATCCTCGTCAACTTCTTATGTTAGATGACTTAGTATCTGGGGATGATGCAATCTTCTCAGCAACTGGTGTATCTGCTGGTGAGTTATTAGACGGTGTTAAATTCCTTGGCGGAGACTTAGCTGAAACATACTCTATCGTAATGCGTTACAAAACAAGAACAGTACGATTCATTAAAACGCATCACCATTTAGATCATAAGCCACACTTAAACTTAGATATTTAATAAAAGGAGCCATGTGTATGGAAGAACGTTTCTTTCTGTACGACGACACTGTCGCTACAAAAACTCGTTTCGTTAGCTTTATGGGAGAAAATGAGCGTCATGATTTAGCGCTATTATACTCCGATCGTCATTACGGTAAAACAATTGTCCTTGATATGCAGCGTAATAAATTCGCAATCATCGGCGCTGACGATTTAAACGAACCAGGCTACTTAGAGCACGCATTTTCTATGACTGAAGAAATTGCAGAAGAATTACGCTCATTTTTATTTGAACTTATATAATTTATCTTAGGCACCAGCTTTTTAGCTGGTGTTTTTCATTATAATTATTTTAAATTTTCAATCTTTTAATTATAATTAAGAATAAATCTATTTGGATGAACACTCCCCCACTTAGCAAAGCTTGAAGTGGGGGTTTCTAACGTTTCGACCTAACGGACGATTAACGTCAGGGGAGTTAACACATTAGCGAGCTGTTTCACACCTAACCCCTCTATCCCATTTGTCCATGCATTTGGGATTACTTTTCGTAAAATGTTAGCCGCAGCATTTACATCTGCATGAATTAAAGTTTTATTTGCTGAACAATATATGCCGCGCTTTATTCGTTTTCCTGAAAAAGTTGTATTTTGGTCATTTTCTCCATACGTTGGAATGAAGTCGTTATCCAGAAAACTTGCTTTCGATGTATATGATTCTTCAGTTACAATAACTTGAATGCCTACAGCATTTGCTTTGTATGTAATCATTTGAATCAATAAACTATGTGGGATATGACAAAACGATTGGTTATTTCTTTTTCCCATATTTGTT
This sequence comes from Bacillus sp. LH1, assembly GCF_057924895.1. Lineage (NCBI taxonomy): Bacteria > Bacillati > Bacillota > Bacilli > Caryophanales > Bacillaceae > Bacillus > Bacillus sp. LH1. The sequence continues at coordinate 4,847,289 of NZ_CM175007.1, forward strand.
TCTTGTTTCCAACTTTTGTTTTGACCAATAACGATTTTACAAACATCTTCTTCTTGTGCTAGTTTTACGATATGGTGACTAACTTTATGGAAGACGTCTTTTATTTTCAAGTAACGTTTTTGATGAAGTTTTTCTATCCTTTTAGAAGTAAAAGGTCCTTCATTCGTTTGTTTTCCATTTCTAAGAATGCTTGTAAAATGACTCTTCATTTTGTTGTAATATTGATTTATGCTTTTGACATGTTTGCCCTTAACAAGGACAGGTTTCATACCTGTGTTTGTTACGATGGTTGCAAGGTTATCAATACCTAAATCAATACTCATATAACGAGCATTCTCTTCAATAATTTGTTGTTCAGAAGGAACATCAATTACCAATTCCACTACATATTCATTGTATTTTGGAATCACACGAACTTGTTTCAGTTTACCTTCAGTGAAACCTAGTTTCCCAATATTTAATTGCAATTTCGTCTTTGGAAACTTTAAAAATCTACTGTTTTTAATGATGCAATCTTGGTTTGTATACAGAATCTCTTTTTCAGAAGAACGAATATACTTTGGAATCCTAGGCATTCCAGCATATTTGTTTGGATTCTTTTTATAGTCTTTTAAACTAGCAAGAAAAGATTTCCAATTTTGGAACACACCTTTCATGATTGACTGGCTACATTGCGTAGGCAAAGCTCGATAATCATTTTGAATCATAGCCTTAAATAGTGCATCTAGAAAGTTGTAATCTACATAAGGTTTTTCAAAATTAGGTTCTGAAAACAAATTACATGTAATCTCTTTCTGTTCTTCTTTAGGCTTTAATTTCTCTTTTTCCAATTTCTTCTGATAGGCAAGAAGTTGTGTGTCATTCATCTTACCAATATTTTTATGAATATGATCCAGAACTTCTTTTTGCAATGGCTGTAACTCTTTTTCTTGTGTTAATCCAGTGTACACCTGGCGTATATAAAAGTTTGTAGTGTTGTACATATTCTTAGCGTTATGACAACATTCTTGAAAATAAGAATACATACGATGCCCTTTTTTAATCCAAATTTGAAGGGTTTTATAGTTTGATGGATTTTCTTTTGCCATTTTATTCACCTCCTTGTTAAGGATATTATAGCAAAAAAGAACATACGTTTCTGTTTTTCTCAAAAATAAAATATTTCTTTCGATTCACCTCACCACCTTCACTTACGTTTAGAGGTGGGGGTCCTCTCGAAAGGCATGATAGAAAGGACATTTACGACGTATGCCAACAACTAATTTGTAATGGACCAGCAATTGGATAGCATTACTCTCAAAAAAGCACCGTGCTTTTTCAAGGGAGTAGTCTGCCCATTCCCATTACAAAGGAGCGTATTGCATCTGTAGTATGATGTTTACGGAGGTTCCTCTTTGGGGACCTCCTTTTATTCTTGTCTTTTTCTCATGCCTTCATACTACAAGACATCCAAATAGCTGTATTACGTTCCTTTACCACTACTATAAGAGGTGAAGGAAAATGCAGAAAGTACAACTTTCTTGGAGTTTATATGAAAACGAGCAAAACACAATCGAAAAATATTGTAAAAATTGCAGACGTACTACCCTATTTACCGACACAAATATTCGTAGGCATAACGCCAACGGAAAAAACATATACCGCTTTGCCATTTATAAATGTCCGAAAGACCATACGTGGAATCAAAAACTTCGTATTTATAAAGCATTTACTGATCACGTTGAAACAGTCGATATGACGCAGCAGGATCAGCCAGAAACAACTACTACCATTTCCATTACGCAACATCAAGAAAGCGGCATAACCGAAATCACGATCGTATTAGATATTGTTTTCGGTTCCCACCGCATCGATAAAGCCTTATCCACATATATTTCCGACTGGAGCCGTACACGCATTGTGGATAAAATTAAAAATGGGGATATTCAATTAAACGGACAACAAATGAAGCCAAATACAATACTTTCTGAAGGCGATCATATCTCGATTTGTTTGTAAGCAAAAATATGCAAAAAATCCTCTTACAATTGTAAGAGGATTTTTTTATTTCTTCACTTTTCGTAATACAAAATGTGCGCAACCGAAGTTACAGTACTCGTATAAATACTCCGTTAACGTACTAATTTTCGTATCATATGTCGCACGTTGGTTACTATCATCAAAGAATCCGCGCAATCTAAGTTGCTCATATCCCCAGTCCCCAACGATGTAATCATATTTATTTAAAATTTCTGCATAGCGCTCTTTAAATGCTTCTTCACTAAAACCGTCACGAAAGTTTTTAATTACTTCGTACTGAACATTATTAATGCTCACCGTAGCATGAATCTCTTGCTTTTGCTCCATCATTAACTTCCTCTCTAAGCATTCTTCTTTTTATCGTATCACAAAGCATAACAACCAACAATTTCAAATACAAAAAATTGCAAATTAGTACATGCTATGGAGAAGGAGGTGATACATCGTGAAAAAACAAATTTTACTTTCCCTTCTCACTCTTTCCTTATTTGCAGGCTGCCAATCAGCGAACAAAGCTGAAATGGAACGTGAAGAAGGAAGCCGTGTTCTTGTTTCCAATAAAAACGACATGTATCATACGGAAAATACAAATACAAGACTCACAAGAGTCGGTTATTCTTCTAAACAAAAGCATGAAGTATCTAACAAACAAGTAGGGGCCATTAATCGCGAGAAGGTCGCTGAAATGATTACAAGCATGACAGTCAAACTTCCTGACGTTACAAACGCTGCTACACTCGTTACTGATGATGAAGTGTTCGTTGTATACCGTGCAAACACAACGGATCCAAAACTCGTAGCGGATCAAGTATATAGAGCTGCTTTGTCCATCGTTCCTCGCTATTATAAAGCATATGTATCAACAGACCAAAAGTTGATTTCTCAAATTCAAGGGCTTCAATCTGGCGCATTAAATGATACAGAATATACACAAAGCCTCGATATGTTAAAACGAGAAATGAGTAAAAATCCTCATTTGAACAATACGGGAGATCAGACTTTGAATGATATGATTAAAAAGTAAAACAGGTGGAGAAAATCTCCACCTGTTTTACTTTTTATTTTTTATTACGATCCGCATAAACCTCCATCGCATCACACATAAACTGCGCTAATCCCTCACCAAACTTATCGATATTTTTCGTAAAACGCTCATCAGCGACGTACATTTGACCGAGTCCTTTAAAAGCATCTAACGAATATTCACCGAAGTTTTGCAAGTAATCGTACCATACTTTAATAGCTGCCTGCGCCTCTTTAGAATCTGGTGCATCGTGTCTAAGCGTTGCTAAATTTCTATAAATAGCATTAAACTCCTCTTGGTTCTCTTTTGACATACCTTTTGCATATTCGTTCGCTTTATCTACAGCTGCGTCTCCCCATTTTTCACGTGCTTCTTCTTCATATAGGTTATGGCTGAAATCGAATCCTTCAAATTTCTCTTTATTCGTCATTTCAATCTCTCCTTTTGTATGCTGAATTGTTTTATCAATCGTCGCAATCACCTTATCTAATCTGGCACGCTTTTCAAGAAGCATCTTCTTATGGAGCTGTAGTGCCTCTTCGCGATCAAATGATGGACTCATGATAATCTCTTTAATTTTCTTCAAAGGGAAGCCAAGCTCTTTAAAAAACAAAATTTGCTGCAATGTCTCTAAATTTTCATTGGAATACAGACGATATCCAGACTCTGTCGTCTCGTCTGGGGTTAACAACCCAATTTCATCGTAATGATGCAGTGTGCGCACACTAATTCCAACTAAATCAGCTACTTCTTTTACTCTCATTGTCATTTGTATCTCCCCCTTAGTACATACGATAAAGTATGACGCAACGTTAGAGTCAATAAGTAAATTCATTTTCTTTCTAAAAGTTTCATCTCTCCCCTATTTCATGCATAATAGATATGTACATATATTAGAAAGCGGTGAAAGTATGGTTTCAAATACTGTAATTGCCAGCATCATTTTTCAACTCATTGTCTCGATTCTGGTCCCAATTATCGTACTCGTTTATTTCCGTAAAAAATATAATATGAATTGGAAAGTGGTCGGCGTTGGTGTTCTTATCTTTATCGGATTCACCCAAATTCTTGAAACACCATTCCACCTATTTATGCGCGGTAATCCAACAATCGCTCCATTTTTAGAAAATCCGTTTGTCTTCGCAATTTATGGCGGATTGACTGCTGGTATTTTTGAAGAATTAGGACGCTTCGTTGCCTTCTTCTTCTTACTAAAAAAATATCTAGAATATAAAGATGGCTTCGCTTATGGAATTGGTCACGGCGGAATTGAATCTATTTTAATTGGCGGTTTTTCTGCATTACAAGCATTAATCTTTGCTAATTCTATTAACGATGGTAGCTTCGCTCGACTGATTGAACAAAAACCCGAGCTTAGCATTTTACAGGACATGTTAATTCAGCAACCTGCCTACTTATACTTCCTTGGTAGCTTAGAAAGAATTATGGCACTCGTGCTTCAAATCGCCTTTACAATGCTTGTTTTATACGCAGTCAAACAGAAGAAATATATCTTCCTAGTATACGCTATACTATTCCACGCATTTGTAGACTTTTTCGCGGCACTTTACCAAACAAAAACAATCAATATCTTTGTTGCCGAAGGAATTACCCTTCTCTTCACAATTGGGGCTGTCGTTCTTATTCGCAAGATGAAAGCGAAATTAATGAGTGTGCCGGAGTAAAAAATAACCCACCGATTGGTGGGTTATTTTTTATGGATTGTCGCAATGGTGATAGCTTTTTCCTTCTTGCAGCTCCCTCTTTGTTTCTGCATCTATAACGATGTACTTATGAAACTCTTCTACTTCATTTTGAGAAAAGGAAGCGAAAAAATAAACTTGGCGATCAGGATGAACAAAAAAATCTTGAAGCATCACACTACTCCGACAACCCATGGTTGTTTTTTGTAGGAAAGAAAATTCCTCATCAGCCACTTCTTTAAATAAGATTTTTTTCCGAACACTATATGCTGCATTATTGTATTCTTTATAGATTTTCTTATCTAACTGTTTATAAAAAACATCCTCACTCACAAATGACTTATTTCGATTGCTTGGATAATTTAGTTTTTGATTCGACTCTGCATAAGTTGTGGACAAGTGTATAAAAAAACAAAGACTAAATACAATACATATCATTTTATTCATGATTGCACCTCAAATGTTCATTATCCACATTACTTTTCCACATATTTAAATCAATATGCTGTTTCCAATAAAAAGGAATTATTTCTACATTTGTCGAAGTATATAGCGTCAACTTGAAAGATGGGGATGAATTATGAAGAAAATTATTGTAATACGACATTGTTCAGCAATTGGGCAAAAACGTGATGATGAATTAACGACCGATGGAAAAGACCAAGCAAACACCCTTGCTACATTCCTCTTAGAAAATCATCTACAAATCGATCATATTATTTCAAGCCCATTTGTCCGAGCTATCGATTCCATTCGGCCCTATGCGCTCCAAGCTAACTTATCTATCCAAGAAGATGAACGATTAACTGAACGCATATTGAGCAACATTCCAATGGATGATTGGATGCAAAAACTAGAATCTACTTTTACAAATATAGATATTGCCTTTTCAGGCGGAGAGTCAACAAAACAAGCAACAGACCGGGCCCTATCGCTTATTCAAGACGTTTTACAATTAAACCATACGACAACACTACTTGTTACACATGGCAATTTACTTACGCTCATTTTAAAGCATTTTGATCATACGATTGGCTTTAATGAATGGAGAACTCTAACGAATCCTGATATTTACGAAATTACAATCGACGAACAATGTATCATAAAACGCTTATGGGAAGCATCGTCCAAGTAATATCCCTTTCCAAAACATTCAGTTGACGCCACGAGAAGAGACTGTTCTAACAATAGAAAGGGGTATCATTTCATATGTACGAAGACGTACTTGCTTTACTACATAAAACAAATGTTTCTTATGAAAAATTCGAACACGAACCAGTACTCGATTATGAGACCGATCGGATCGTACGCGAGAGACTTGGCTTACAAGGCACTCCAAGTAAAAGCTTATTTTTAAAATCAAAGTCTGGAGATTATTACGTATTTTTTACGTTAGAGGGCACAAGGCTCAACCGGGGAGAGATGAAAGAACTATCAGGAGAACGCTTATCTCTCTGTTCTCCTGATGAACTGCGAGACAAAACTGGTTGTACGCCGGGATGTGTGGCTCCTTTCGGATATTCACACGATGTAACAATTATTGTGGATAACGCTATTTATACGTACGATAAAATTTTAATTACACCTGGTGTTCCTGAATTTACAATTGAATTATCCACAGAAGAATTAAAAAAGATTTTATTAACATGTCCAAATACCGTTTTAGAGTACAAACAAAAAGAGAGCTAATCATTAGCTCTCTTTTTTTCATTATTTAGCTTCTGCTGTTTTTTCTTTTGCAGAACGTACTTGCTCGTCCGCATGGTAAGAAGAACGCACAAGTGGGCCAGCTTCACAGTGGCTAAATCCTTTGCTAAGTGCAATTTCTTTAAGCTCTGCAAATTCTGCTGGTGGGTAATATTTAAGAACTGGTAAATGCTTCTTAGATGGTTGTAGGTATTGCCCAAGAGTTAAAATATCCACATTGTTTGCACGTAAGTCATCCATTGCTTCAATTAAATCTTCTCTCGTTTCACCTAAGCCCACCATAATGCTCGATTTAGTTGGAATATCAGGCTGCATTTCTTTCGCTCGACGTAAAAACTCTAATGAACGTTCATATTTTGCTCTAGCGCGAACTCGGTCAGATAATCGACGTACTGTTTCAATGTTATGGTTTAAAATATCTGGTTTTGCATCCATTAACATTTTTAAGTTTTCTTCTACTCCACCCATATCAGATGGTAATACTTCGATAGACGTGAATGGGTTTTTACGACGTACTGCGCGTACTGTTTCAGCAAAAACAGCTGCTCCCCCGTCCTTTAAATCATCACGTGCAACCGCTGTTATAACAACGTGCTTTAAGCCCATTTGTACTACTGAATCTGCTACGCGTTCTGGTTCTTGTAAATCAAGCTCAGTTGGTAAGCCTGTTTTAACCGCACAAAAACGACAAGCACGTGTACAAACCGCACCTAAAATCATAAATGTTGCTGTTTTTCTTACAGCCCAGCATTCATGAATATTCGGACATTTTGCCTCTTCACAAACGGTATGAAGATTCTTAGAACGCATCATTTTCTTTAAGCCTGTATAGTTTTCATTCGTGTTTAACTTAATTTTCAACCATTCGGGCTTGCGCTTATATTCTGTTTGTTTTGTCATGGTTATCAACTCCGCACAATATGAAATAGTTTACCGTGTTCGCTTCTTTCAATGTAACATATCTATTCTAACGTATGAAAGCGATTTGCTCAAATGAAGATTCTAAGATTTTTTCCAATCGTTCCCTATAATGAAATACTCCGTATATCCCACACTAAAAAGAGTGATGTTGTGAAAGGAGTCTATTTCATGCTTCGAAAAATTTCTCTTTTGCTTTCTATTTGTTTTCTTCTCCACCAAAACATCGCTTACGGTGAAGATAATCAGCAAAGCATATACGAAAAGCGCATGGCACTATATAAAGAAACCGAGCAGTCTTCAGGCATTCCATGGTATTACTTAGCTGCAATGGATCAATATGAAAGAAATATACGGAGCGTAAGAAAAGATATTCCGAAAAAACCAGATGCCATCATTTCCCTTTATTTCAAACCAGAAATATGGGCTGGACCTATTAATAGTAACGATACTCTCCCCCATACAATTTCTCTATTTGGCGGAATAGGTTTAGATGGTGACAAAGATGGATTTGCAAATGCAAATAGCGACCGTGATCTTCTGCATACCGCAGCGACTATTTTAAGGAAACAAGGAACGTCAGAAGACCGTATTAAAATTATGCTCTGGGAATATTATAGACGTGCAAAAACAGTTGATTTAATTAGCGAATATGCCCAAATTTATAAACATTATGGCCGTATTAATTTAGAGGGAAATGCTTTTCCTCTTCCGATCCGTAGTGACCATAGCTACCGTAGTACTTTCGGCGCTGGAAGAAGTTTTGGCGGCAGAAGGATTCATGAAGGAACAGATATTTTCGCCGGATATGGCGTGCCAGTAAGATCGACTTGCTATGGCATTATTGAAACGAAAGGTTGGAACCGCCTTGGTGGATGGCGCATTGGTATTCGCGACCTTCATAACAATTACCATTATTACGCTCATTTAGGCGGGTTCTCAAAAGAAATACAGCTTGGACAAATTGTTGAGCCAGGGAAAGTAATCGGATTTGTTGGTAGCACTGGTTATGGACCTCCTGGTACAGCCGGAAAATTTCCGCCCCACTTACATTTTGGCATATATAAAGACAATGGCTATACAGAATGGGCCTTCGATCCATACATGCATTTAAGCCTTTGGGAACGCAAAGAACGAGCAAATACAAAACGATAACCGTAGCTGCATTGCTACGGTTATTTTTTATCCATTAAAAGCCTGGCTGAGCCGGATTTCACTTTATTTACAACTAACTATCTGTTTTCTTTTTATCAGGTACAGCAACACTTCCACTTCCATAATACGTAGGCACTTCCCCTTGAACGATACGCGTCGCAATCGGAACATTTTGTTTCACCGTTATCTCTTTCGTATGAAATGGAATAATTACTTGCAATGTTACTTCCATTTCCATAACAATTTGAATCGCTGTAGTATTAATCCCATGCGGCTCAATTTTTTGTTTAATATCTGTATTCACATGCCCAATTGGCGTGAAATGAATCGGAATATCTGGTCCTATATTACCAAGAAGCGCATTATCAGTTACACGCCCAAAAGGAACTGCCATAGTCGCCCCGTTTTTTTCAGAAATACCTAGCTCCTTCAACTTCCCTTGTTCTACTTGCTGCAAATATTTTTCTATGTACGTGGTCGTTGACGTTACGATTTCATTTACTTGCTTTGTATTTAAATTAATTGTAGATACTTTTCCGTTTTTATCATTCTGTACTTTCATTAATGAATCTACATCGAATCCTTCATTAATTCGATCCTTTACTGCCTTCGTCATAATTGCCGTCGCCATTTTATGCGTCTCTACTTCCCCATATTTAATTAAGGTCGGCTGAATATTATTATTCACAATCCACAACCCTTGCGTAAGTAATATAATAAAAAGAATAAACGACATAAGCAGTATATACCGAAAGGCAATAGGTCCCCTTCGAAACCGCGAGTTTTTCGAGCGAAATATACTCATAAAAAAACCTCCTTCTTATATCATTTCTATGCAAGAAGGAGGGACGATATATGCTTATCTCATTTTTAATAATGCTTCTTTTCCAATCGTTCCTGCTGGAATGCCTAATGCTTCAGCTCCAGTCGTTACCGATTCTAGCGGCGCTTCAAGAAGTTGTTCAATCGTTCTTACACCAACCGCACGGCCAGCAATAATTCCTCGATCACCTAACTTCTCATTTAAAAGACCTACATCTAATGCACCACACATAATATATCCTTTATCGCTCATTACAGCTAGCAAATTTGTCTTTGGAAGTTTCACGCTAACCGCAATAAACGTATAATTATCAATTATAATTGGCTCCACATTAACCATAGTTCACACTCCTCTCTTTCTTATCTGTATGACAAGAGAAAAATGAGTGTTACAAGTTAACTAGCCTATAGTTTAACAGAAGAAGTATAAGTTATTAATATATCTGTTAACACATCTCTAAGTAGTTCTGGCATATAATATTGTTTGTCAGAAAGTGTGGATTGCTCTGGGTATAAGTAGCCAAATGTAAACATATCAATTGTTCCTACTGTATATATACGATCTAATTCCAGCGATTCCCCGTTAATTAATACATCTTCGAGTAAAATTTTATTCCCAGGAATCGTATCTGGAATTACTTCTACACCCGCGTAAATCATTTTCCCCATCACTTTCCCACGAAATCCGAATCCTTTCACCTCAAGATTCTCCATATTCGGCTTACGTGCTTTCAAAATAACTTCTCTTAATATCTTTCCTGGAACTTTCAAAGCACACGGATTAATTGGATGTGGACAAATTCTGTGAATATCTCCGCGCGTTACGACACCCTCTTCTAACCCTTCAAGAAGTACACCAGCATTCACCATGCCAATTTCTGCACCGCACCATGTTTTCAGCGCACTTGCTAACATATAAGAAAACGGCGTCTCATGAAACCAATCAACCTGTAATGACTCTTTTAAATGAACGACAGGCTCTGCCATTATATGCTTACTTTCTTCCTGCAGTATTTCAATTGTGGATAACGGCTCGCTATAAGCACCTAACCGTTCCGTCTTAATCGCTCTACCGTCCTTTTTCAACAGCTTCTTCGTCTCTTTATCCACAGTAAGCTGCACGTGCCCAACGTAACGTCCCCACTTTTCACAGCAACAAAGTAAAGTATTATTCATTAGAACACCACGCTCAAATAAATGATGCGTATGTGCCCCTAAAATAACATCTATATCATAATGCTCTGCCATATACTCATCCATACTTTTTCCAAGGTGAGAAAGGACAACTGTTATATGAGCTTCATCTCTCACTTCTTCTAAAATAGACTCTAAATGGATAAGCGGATCTTCAATATGCCAATCGAGCATTTGATAAAACTCTGGATACGCAACAGTTAACCCGATAAAAGCAATCGTAATCCCATCTGTCGTTGTATGTAATTTATAAGGCTTTGCCCATGATGGACGTACACCTTCTTTTTCAAATAAATTTGCGACAAGTACTTCAAATCCAGCATCATCATAGAGCCGATTTAAATGCTCTTTCGCTAACGTAATGCCTTCATTATTTCCGATCGTTATATAATCATATAACGCCTCATTTAAAAGCTTCGTATTCCCAATCCCATTTGTCGCTTCCGAAATACTATGAAAACGATCCACATGATCGCCGATATCAATCGTCAAAACCGTCTCTCCCGCTTCCTGTCTTCGCTTTTTCTCCCCTAGAACAAACCGAGAAATTTGCGGCCAATTTTCAAAATGACTATGTATATCGTTTGTATGATAAAGGTGGATGATTGTTTCTTTATTTGTATTCAGAGAAAAAACCTCCTCTCAGTTCCTTACTGCCATTTACGCTATGCGCACACAATAATCCTGTAAATACTTTTCGTCTTTTCTTGCTATTTTACATTGTACTCGCATTGTGAGAAAAAGCAAAAGATTGTCCTTTTTATATGAGAAACTTTTGCTAATGCAGGAAAAAATTCCAGATAGTGGAGGGAGGGGGGGATTTGTCAAAAAGTTTAATAGAGAATTCAGTGGGTGGTTGTTCAAGTGGATTTGTCAGTATCTTTGTCTTAAACCTAGTCGTTCTCTGTTCTTATAAAATATTTGGGGTATGTGAGGATTTTCTTTTGTCTTATCTTGTCGACAAATCGATATTCCTTGTCGAAACGTTGATATATTGAAATAATCGTTGATATATTCCCGTTTATGATCGATATATTTGAAAAATCGTTGATATATTTAGCTGAACACCCACCCGGGTATCCTCTCCCACGGCCAAGACAAATCCGCAAAACAAAAAAGCGCCCTGCACAGCAGGACGCTTTCTTCATACATATATTATCCAGTTCCAGCGACTAGAATGTTCGGTGACTTCACTTCTTCCTATGAGGCAAAAAGCGCCTCTACGTCAGAAGCTCCATCCTCCTCACATTCTGAACGAGCCGCTTCCACTTTAAATATGTCCAGCTTCGCCTCCTAGACCCTCATGTCTAAGAACCTTCCGCACGAGAAGATAAAAAGCATCTTCTGTGCGAAAGAACTTTAGCCAACGGGTCTGAACAGTCGGCTCCGCATTTCTATTTAACCGATAGAACCTTCCATCTCAAACTTGATTAGGCGGTTCATTTCAACTGCGTATTCCATTGGAAGTTCGCGAGTGAATGGCTCGATGAAGCCCATTACGATCATTTCTGTAGCTTCTTGCTCAGAAATACCGCGGCTCATTAGGTAGAATAATTGTTCTTCTGATACTTTCGATACTTTCGCTTCGTGCTCAAGTGAAACGTAATCGTTTTTGATTTCGTTGTAAGGAATTGTATCAGATGTAGATTGGTTATCCATGATTAACGTGTCACACTCGATGTTAGAGCGAGAGTTTTTCGCTTTTGGTCCGAAGTGTACGATACCACGGTAAGTTACTTTACCACCATGCTTCGCAATCGATTTAGAAACGATTGTTGAAGACGTGTTTGGTGCTAAGTGAATCATTTTCGCACCAGCATCTTGGTGTTGGCCTTTACCAGCAATCGCGATAGATAATGTTAAACCACGAGCGCCTTCGCCTTTTAAGATAACTGCTGGGTATTTCATCGTTAATTTAGATCCGATGTTACCGTCAATCCATTCCATCGTTGCGTTTTCTTCACAAACCGCACGTTTTGTAACTAGGTTGTATACGTTGTTCGCCCAGTTTTGGATTGTTGTATAACGGCAATATGCATCTTTCTTAATGATGATTTCTACTACCGCACTGTGAAGTGAGTTAGTCGTGTAAACAGGTGCTGTACAACCTTCTACGTAGTGTACGTGTGCGCCTTCGTCTACGATGATAAGCGTACGCTCGAATTGTCCCATATTTTCAGAGTTAATACGGAAATACGCTTGAAGTGGTGTATCAACTTTAACACCTTTTGGAACGTAGATGAATGATCCACCAGACCAAACTGCAGAGTTTAATGCAGAGAATTTGTTGTCTGTTGGTGGGATTACTTTTCCGAAATGCTCACGGAAAATATCTTCGTTCTCTTTTAATGCGCTATCTGTATCTTTGAAGACGATTCCTAGAGCTTCTAGGTCTTCTTTCATGTTGTGGTATACAACTTCAGATTCGTACTGTGCAGATACACCAGCTAAATATTTTTGCTCAGCTTCTGGAATACCTAATTTATCAAATGTTGCTTTAATTTCATCAGGTACTTCATCCCAAGACTTCTCAGATTTCTCAGATGGTTTTACGTAGTACGTAATTTCATCGAAATCTAAGTCGTTTAAGTCGCCGCCCCATTGTGGCATTGGCATTTCGTAGAACTTATCCAGTGATTTTAAACGGAAGTCTAACATCCACTGTGGTTCTTCTTTCATACGTGAAATTTCTTCAACGATCTCTTTTGTTAAACCGCGTCCAGCACGGAAAATCGAAACGTCTTTGTCTTTGAAACCATATTTATAATCGCCGATATCTGGCAGTTGCTTCGCCATGTTGGTGTGTCCCTCCTTAGATAACCTCGTTTTTAGGAACCTTTAACATTACTTATCTTCGTTTAAGCCCTTTTCTAACGCTTTCCACGCTAATGTTGCACATTTAATACGTGCAGGGAACTTGCATACGCCTTGTAATGCTTCAATATCTCCTAAATCGATGCTGTCATCGTACTCTTTTCCTAGCATCATGTCAGAGAAAATTTTCGAAAGCTGAAGTGCTTCTTCAATTTTCTTACCTTTTACTGCTTGTGTCATCATTGAAGCTGAAGACATTGAGATTGAACATCCTTCACCTTCAAACTTCGCCTCTTGCACAATACCTTCTTCTACTTTCATCGTAAGTTGAATACGATCGCCGCAAGTTGGATTGTTCAAGTTAACGGTAACACTATCTTCTAACACGCCATGGTTACGAGGATTTTTGTAATGATCCATAATAACTTGACGATATAACGTATCTAAATTATTAAATGACATTTGTGAAATACTCCTTTGTCTTGATTAGCGATTCAACAAATGTATCAATTTCTTCTTTTGTATTATATAAATAGAAGCTCGCACGTGCTGTTGAAGAAGCTTTTAGCCACTTCATAAGCGGTTGTGCACAGTGATGTCCTGCGCGAACTGCAATGCCTTCTACATCTAATACAGTCGCTACATCGTGAGGATGTACGTCTTCAATATTAAATGTAACAAGACCAGCGCGATGCTTTGGACCATAAATTGTAACGCCATCTACTTCTGATAGTCTTTCTAAAGCGTATTGCGCTAATTCATGCTCATGCTTTTCAATATTATCAAGACCGATTTCTTCTAGGAAATCAATTGCTGCACCAAGTCCGATTGCATTACCGATAATCGGTGTACCTGCTTCAAACTTCCACGGAAGCTCTTTCCACGTAGATTCTTGTAAATCTACGAAATCAATCATTTCACCGCCAAATTCAATTGGCTCCATATTGTTCAGCAATTCTTTTTTACCATATAATACGCCGATACCTGTAGGTCCGCACATCTTATGAGCAGATAATGCGTAGAAATCACAGTTTAAATCTTGTACATCCACTTTCATGTGAGGTGTACTTTGTGCACCATCAACGACCATAATTGCGCCATTTTCGTGTGCGATTGCTCCGATTTCTTTTACAGGGTTAATCGTTCCAAGTACGTTTGATACTTGCATAATAGAAACGATTTTTGTATTCGGTGTAACTGTTTGACGAACATCTTCTAAAGAAATTGTACCGTCTGGTTGAAGCGGAAGATATTTTAAAGTTGCACCAGTTTTCTTCGCAACTTGTTGCCACGGAATGATATTACTATGGTGCTCCATGTAAGAAATAACGATTTCATCGCCCTCTTTTACATTTTCAAGACCATAGCTAGCTGCTACTGTATTTAATGCAGTTGTCGTTCCGCGTGTGAAAATAATCTCTTCCATTGATTTCGCGTTAATAAACTTGCGAACTTTCTCACGTGCACCTTCATACGCGTCGGTAGCTTTCGTACCGAGCGTATGAACACCGCGATGCACGTTAGAATTATATTCTTTATAGTAACGTTCTAACGTTTCAATGACTTGAATTGGTTTTTGAGAAGTTGCTGCACTATCGAAATAAACAAGTTGTTTGCCGTTCACTTTTTGATCAAGAATTGGAAACTGTTTGCGTATTTCATGAATATTCATTAGCGAACTTTCCTTTCAATTACCTCAACAAGCTGTGCCTTTACTCCTTCAATTGGAAGCTCATTAACTACAGGTGCTAAGAATCCATGGATGACTAAACGTTCTGCTTCGCGTTTTGGAATACCACGGCTCATCAAGTAGTATAGTTGGACTGGATCTACGCGACCTACTGAAGCTGCGTGACCTGCCATTACATCATCTTCGTCGATTAAAAGAATTGGGTTTGCATCACCGCGTGCTTTTTCATCTAACATAAGAACGCGAGAAGATTGTTGTGCATTTGATTTAGATGCACCGTGTTCAATCTTACCAATTCCGTTAAAGATAGATGTTGCACTATCTTTTTGTACACCGTGTTTTAAAATCCAACCTTCAGAGTGTTTACCGAAGTGAACAACTTTAGTTGTAAAGTTTTGTGTTTGGTTACCACGGCCAATTGTTACTGTTTTCGTATCAGCATATGAACCGTCGCCCATTAAGTTGGTAACATTCTCTGAAATTGTGTTTCCGTCATTCATAAGGCCTAGAGCCCAATCAATACGGCCGTCGCGTCCTACAACGCCGCGGCGGTTAACGTAAGTTGTTACGTCTTTTGCTAATAGATCAACCGCACCGAATTTCACTTGTGCGCCTTGTTCCACGATTACTTCTGCTACGATATTTGCAATACCTTTAGCATTTTCATTTGCAACGTAGTTTTCTACATAAGTTGCAGTACTGTTCGCATCAGCTACGAATAATACGTGGTTATATACGTTAGCTTCTTCGCCGTCTACTAAGAATACAGCTTGAAGTGGAGTTTCAAGAACAACGTTTTTCGGAACATATACGAATGCACCGCCGTTGATTAATGCAGCATGAAGTGCAGTTAGACGATGCTCGTCTACTTTCACGCCGTCTTTCATTAAGTACTTTTGTACTAGTTCAGCGTGCTCAGTTGCTGCTGTTACGATGTCTGTAAAAATAACACCTTTTTCTTTTGCTTCGTCTGCTAAAGAAACGAATGCAGTTGTACCAGTACGTTGCACTAATACGCTGTTATTTTCATCGATTAAGTTTTTCACTGCCTCTGGAAGTTCAGTTAAAGAACTTACAGGCTCTTGCTTAGCAGCGTCGCCTTTTCCGATAAAGTCCCATTTGTCAATTTTCGTTTTATCAGGCGTTGGCATTGGAAGTTCAGTTGCTTGTGCAAGAGCTTGTAAGCGGAACTCAGTCAACCAAGCTGCTTCGTTTACTTCGCTTGCGCGTTGACGGATTGTTTCTTGATCGAAAGGTAATGTACCGATTGTCATGTTTATGCTCCTCTCTTACGCTTCTTGCTCTGTTGTTTCGTCTTCAATACCTAATTCTTTTTTAATCCAGTCGTAACCTTCAGCTTCTAGACGTTGTGCAAGCTCAGGGCCACCAGATTTAACGATACGACCGTTCATCATAACGTGAACGAAGTCTGGAGTGATGTAGTTTAATAAACGTTGGTAATGCGTAATCATTAGGCAACCGAACTCTTCGCCGCGCATTTCGTTAATACCTTTAGATACAACTTTTAATGCATCGATATCAAGACCTGAGTCGATTTCATCTAAGATTGCGATTTTTGGCTCAATCATCATTAATTGAAGAATTTCGTTACGTTTTTTCTCTCCACCAGAGAAACCTTCGTTTAAGTAACGTTGTGCCATTTCTGGATCCATTTCTAGGAATTCCATGTTTTTATCTAATGTACGGATAAATTTCATAAGAGAAATTTCATCGCCTTCTTCACGACGTGCGTTAATTGCAGAACGTAAGAAGTCAGCGTTTGTTACTCCGCTAATTTCACTTGGATATTGCATTGCTAGGAATAGACCCGCTTGTGCGCGCTCGTCTACTTCCATTTCTAATACATCTTCACCGTCGATGATGATGCTACCTTCTGTTACTTCATACTTTGGGTGACCCATAATTGCAGAAGATAAAGTTGATTTACCTGTTCCGTTAGGTCCCATAATTGCGTGGATTTCTCCACCTTTTACTTCAAGGTTTACACCCTTTAAAATTTCTTTGCCATCAATTGATACGTGTAAGTCTTTAACCGTTAATGTAGAACCAGCCATCTCAATACCTCCATTAATCCTATATATACATTTTAAAAATTCCTAAAACGTTCATATTCTCATTTTATTCTCATTCTAATTTTATATCAAATAAAATGATATCGCAAACGACGAAAAAAAGTAACCGTTTTTTCACAAATGTATATAAGTATTTCCTTCACATCTTTCTATGATACACCTTTCTTCTTATTTATATAAAGAAAAAAGGACTGGTAATTTTCCAGCCCTTTCCTTATATTTATTCACTTACCGGAAGTACAGCACCTTTATATTCTTTATTAATAAAATCTTGAATTTCTTTTGAATGTAGCACTTCTACTAGCTCTTTAATTTCTTTTTTCTTCTCATCACCTTTACGAACTGCAATGATGTTTGCATACGGAGAGTCTGATCCTTCAATCGCAATTGCATCCTTTGTTGGATTTAATTTTGCATCAATTGCATAGTTTGAATTAATAAATAAAGCATCTCCCTCATTATTTTCATACAATTTCGGTGAAAGTCCAGGTTCAACATCTGTTTTAAATTTTAAGTTTTTCGGGTTTTCTACAACATCTTTTACTGTTGCTTTAACAACATCTACTCCGTCTTTTAATTTAATAACGCCACCTTTTTGTAACAATGCTAACATACGGCCTCGCTCCGCTACGTTATTACTCATAATCACTGTTCCGCCATCTGGTAAGTCTTTTAAGCTTTTATATTTCTTAGAATAAATGCCCATAGGTTCTAAATGGATTTTTCCTGCGTTTACAATTTTATATCCCTTTTCTTGAATTTCTTTATCTAAGTAAGGAATGTGCTGGAAGTAGTTCGCATCAATTTCTTTATCCGCTAAAGCCTTATTCGGCAACACATAATCTTGGAATTTTTTAATTTCTAATTTAATACCCTTTTTCTCTAATATCGGCTGTGCCTTTTCTAAAATAACAGCGTGTGGCACGTTAGAAGCTCCCACAACAAGCTTATTCTCCTCTTTTCCTCCGCAAGCAGCTAATGTAAATACAGACAACGCTGTAACAACTGACAGTAGAACCTTTTTCATATGATTTCCCCTTCTCCCCAATGGTTATGTAGTTATAAAAAGAGCCGGCATACACCAGCCCTTTTCAGCAATTATTCTTTTACAGGAACAACTGCCCCTTTATATTCTTTATTAATGAAGTTTTCAATTTCTTTAGAATGCAATACTTCTACAAGAGCTTTAATCTCTTTCTTATCTTTATCACCTTTACGAACAGCTACTATGTTTGCGTATGGTGAATCATTTCCTTCAATTGCAATTGCATCTTTTTCCGGATTTAACTTTGCATCAATTGCATAGTTAGAGTTAATTAAAACAGCGTCGCCTTCTTTATTGTTATACACTTGTGGCAATAAACCAGGCTCGATATCCGTTTTGAATTTTAGATTTTTCGGATTATCTGCAATATCTTTTGGAGTTGCTTTAACTGGATCTATTCCGTCTTTAATTTTTAAAATACCTTCTTTTTGTAAAATTGCTAAACCACGTCCATGGTCAGCAACTGAATTACTCATAATAATTGTCGCTCCGTCCGGAAGCTCTTTTAAGCTCTTATACTTTTGAGAGTACACACCAATTGGTTCTAAATGAATTTTTCCTGCTACTTCAAAGTCATATTTTTTATCTTTAATTTCTTTTTCTAAATACGGAATGTGCTGGAAGTAGTTTGCATCTAAATCCTTATCCGCCAACGATTTATTTGGTAATACGTAGTCTTGGAATTTTTTAATTTCTAACTCAATTCCTTTTTTCTCAAGTAACGGTTTTGCCTTTTCTAAAATAACAGCGTGCGGTACGTTAGAAGCACCCACAACAAGTTTCTTTTCATCTTTATCTTTCCCGCCACAAGCAGCTAATCCAAAAATTGAAGTTGAAATAAGTGCCGTAAGTAACAATTTTTTCATTTGAAACATCCTCCCGTTTTTCATTATCGTTTATCTATTCGAGTCGTTAAACTATCACCAATCCACTGAATTAAAAATACAACTAGTAATACACAAATTGTCGCAACGATTGTTACATCGTTATTCCCTCTTTGGAATCCTTCTAAGTAAGCAAGTGTTCCAAGGCCACCAGCACCAACAACTCCTGCCATTGCTGTATAGCCTACTAAAGCAATTGTCGTAACCGTAATACCAGATACTAATGCTGGTAACGATTCTGGAATTAACACTTTCAAAATAATTGTGCTTGTTTTTGCTCCCATTGCTTTTGAAGCTTCAATTACACCTTTATCAATTTCGCGAAGTGCGATTTCAACCATTCTCGCGTAGAATGGTGCTGCTCCAATAATTAAAGCCGGCAAAGCTGCACTTGCTCCAAGAATTGTTCCAAGAATAATCTTTGTGAATGGGATTAATAAAATAATTAAAATGATGAATGGTATAGAACGGAATATATTTACGAATGCTCCAATCACCGTATTAATTGATTTGTTTTCCCATAAATTATCTTTTGCTGTCATGAAGAGTAACAATCCTAAAATGAGTCCTAAAACAAATGTCGCAAGAGCTGCGATTGCCGTCATATATAACGTTTCACCAGTTGCTTCTAACATTTGATTCCAATCAACATTTGCAAGTAACTTATCCATGTGCAATCACCTCCAGCTCTACTTGATCTTGATGAATTCCTTCTATTGCTTGCTGGATCGCTGTTTCCTCACCATTTAAATGAACGACTAAACTACCGTAAGAACCGTTATTCGTTTGTGCGATATTTCCTTGCAAAATGCTAACTTCTATGTCACTGCGTTGCATCAATCGTTGAAGCACTGGTCTTTCTACAGCCTCACCGATAAACTGCAAACGAATTACTTTTCCATCTGGATATTTTTCAATTAAACTTTCAATCGTTTCATTTGTATCTTCAGAATCCGTTAACTGCTTTACAAATCGTTTCGTAATATCTTGCTTCGGATTACGGAATACATCAAGTACTGGGCCTGTTTCTACAATCTTTCCTTTCTCCATTACCGCAACACGATTACAAATCTTTCGAATTACGTGCATCTCATGTGTAATGAGTACAATTGTTAAACCAAGGCGCTTATTAATGTCTAATAGTAAATCCAAAATTTGATCTGTCGTTTCCGGATCAAGAGCTGACGTTGCTTCGTCACATAAAAGCACTTGTGGATTATTAGCTAATGCTCTTGCAATCCCGACGCGTTGCTTTTGTCCCCCGCTCAGCTGAGATGGGTACGCGTCTCCTCTTCCTTCTAATCCAACAAGATGAATTAATTCATCAACACGTTTTCTTCTCTTCGCTTTATCAACACCTGCAATTTCAAGTGGAAACTCTATATTTTCACGTACTGTTCGTGACCAAAGTAAGTTGAAGTGCTGAAAAATCATTCCAATTTCTTGTCTTGCCTTACGAAGTTCGCTTCCTGTAATTGCTGAAATGACACGATTTGCAATTGTAATTTGGCCAGAAGTTGGTTTCTCCAACTGATTGAACAATCTAATTAAAGAACTTTTTCCAGCGCCACTATATCCGATAACACCAAATATTTCACCTTTATCTATTTTTAAATTGGCGTTATCTACAGCAGTGACATCACCGCTTTTCGCCTTATATATTTTCCTTACATTCTCTAATAGAATCATGATGTTCACCCCTTTTTTGTTTAGGTCGACTCCGCAATTTTTTATTTTTAATGCGTGTAGTCCACTATTATCATTACTTTTATTATTTGAATGTCCTCCACATTCAAACAATAAAAAAACCTTTCTGCTTTAGAGAAGCAGAAAGGTTTTTATGCGTATATAACAACATTATCCCTCTCTCTCATCTCTCAAAGCATTTGCTTTGCAGGAATTGGCACCATTTCAACATAAGTTGACGGTTGCCGGGCTTCACAGGGCACAGTCCCTCCACCTCTCTTGATAAGAGAAATCAGATTCAATTTTCGTCTGATTTGAAATTTATGAAATTGTCTATATTTTATGACTTGAATTGTATCAATATACACTCACCATGTCAACAGAAATTTTCGCAAAAAATGAAACTTCAGAATTTTAAGCACCTACTGACATCGGTTTACATATATGAAACATCGATTCCACTAATAACATCGTTCGGTACGTTCCCGAATATTGTACACGTCCATCATTCATTAGCATTTGCAATCGTACATTTCCATTCACCAATTGTTCTATATCCTTTTCATCTAAGCAAATGATTTGTTCCGTTCCTCTTTCCTCATGTACCAACTCTATATAATCTCTTGAAATTTGTAACGAACAACTTTCATCTCCAAAGCGAAAATTAACAGTTTTTTCTTCTTGTCTTAAAAGCGGTTCTAAATGATATTGACCATTAGCGTAATTTACAAATGATTGAAGCAAAGAATATAATCTCACCCTAAATCACATCCTTCATATCACTTTCTATTACATACCATTCCCTCTCACTAAAGAGCAATCCTGTTATTTTCGCTCGACAAATACTGTATCCATCCTGCATCTCGACATATTTCCCAAGAAATATGTCGAGGCGGCAAAATTTTTGCCGCCTACTTTAATTCCGTATATAAATATTCAACCGAATGAAATGCGTATATCTTCTTCATCAGTGTCCCATTTTCAAAAACAAGTAAACAAGGTACACTTTCAATCCCATACTCTTTTGCTAAATGCGGAGCATAATTTAAATCTAACATCCCAATTTTCAAATCTTCAATTGTCATCTCAACCACTGTTAACATCTTTTTTGCTAATTGGCATGTTCCACACATTGGAGTATATACATATAATACTGTTTTTTCTTCGTTCTCTATTAGGGCTGTAGCTTCGGCTCCTGTCCAATCAATCACTTCTATCATTCCTTACCGTAAATATTCTGTATAAACGTCAATGTCGGCTCCCCATAATACATTTGCTAAGTGTGTAGATGGCGCAGTTGCCACTTCTCGGTACGAGCGATCAATATAGATATGCTCGGCTTGCGGGAATTCTTTTCGAAATTGTTTCCTTAACTTTTCTCCAGCATCATCAGCATCCACTAGCACATACACTTCCTTATCAAAAAACTGATCAACGAGCTCATCCATTTTCGACAAACCAATTGTACCATTTGTACAAACAATTTCCACCGGTTCACGAATAATAGATTCAATCTTTCTTCTATCTGATGTACCTTCTACAATAATGACTTTTTCTACATAAATCATATGTCATCACCCGATCACCATATACTATACAACCTTGAACTTAGTATATAGTATATTCGTTATTTTCATGTTGTTTCCTGTTTATTTTTGCAAAAGAAAAGCGCAAGCGGCTCGTTTAGATTGTGAGGGGGATGGAGCTTCTGACGTAAAGGCGCTTTTGGCCTTGTAGGAAGAAGCGAAGCCACCGAACAATCTAGCCGCTGGAGCTGGATCATAAAGAAAAGCGGAACCGACTGTTTAGCCCTGTTGGCTAAGGTTCTTTCGCACAGAAGACGCTTTTTGTCTTCTCGTGCGGAAGGTTCTTAGACATGAAGGGCTAGGAGGTGGAGCTGGACAATGAAAAGCGCAAGCGGCTCGTTTAGATTGTGAAGACTTATGAAACCTTACCAAAAAACAGTTTTTCTCATAATAGCTTATTTATTTACATATAACTTGAATTTCATTATTTCACAAAAAATAAAAAAGGACAGCACAAAGGCTGTCCTTTAGTCGACTATAATTAGTCTTGGTTTGTCATTTCTGCATATTTTTCTGCAGTTAATAACTTCTCAACTTGGCTTGCATCAGAAAGTTCAACTTTAACCATCCATGCACCCTCGTATGGAGATTCGTTAACAAGTTCTGGTTGGTCACTTAATTCTTCGTTTACTGCTACAACTTTACCGCTTACAGGTGCGTATAACTCAGAAACTGTTTTAACAGATTCTACGCTTCCGAATGGCTCGTTAGCTTCGATTGTTGCACCTACTTCAGGAAGTTCAACGAATACGATATCGCCTAGCTCACCTTGTGCAAAGTGAGTGATACCGATAACAACTTCATTACCTTCAGTTTTTACCCATTCGTGTTCTTCAGAGTAACGTAAATTATTTGGAATGCTCATGACTGTACCTCCAGTGAATGTATTAATTATGTAAAAATACCTTATTGGTACTTTTTCCACACACTTTCAAACTGCTCTTCATTAAAACCAAGTGTTACATTCGTTCCATCTGTTACAATTGGACGTTTAATCAACATGCCATCAGATGCTAAAAGCTCATACATTTCGTCTTCGCTTGCATCTTTCAACTTATCTTTTAGACCAAGTTCACGGTAACGCATTCCACTTGTATTAAAGAATTTTTTTAATGGTAATTCACTTTTTTCATGTAAATTACGTAAATCTTCTTTTGATGGTGGATTTTCAACAATATGAATCATCTCATATGCTACATCGTTTGCCTCAAACCATTTCTTTGCCTTTTGACATGTGCCACACTTTGGATATGAATAAAATGTTACTGTCATAAATTCACCTACTTTTTTACTAACCTTTACCTTTATCATATAGAAAACGTTTTATTATTTCAAACCATTATTCGCTAAACTTTTACTTATTTCGTGATAATTTTTAATAATCCTGCGAATTTTTCTTATTTTTCCGCCATTTGTTAAGAAAAAAATAAATATATAAATTTTTCAGATTCTGCACCAAACATATATCTTAAACAAGCGTTTGATTAATTCTCCATTTTCTTTCTTAACCTTTGAACTACAGGAGTTTCTTTCTACCGAACATACAGCTTAAACAAACGTTTGATTAATTCTCTATTTTTCTTTGTTAACCCTTGAGTTACATCGGTTTCTTCCTACCGAACATACAGCTTAAACAAACGTTTGATTAAAAAAATAAGAAGCCTCTTTTGCAGGCTCCTTCATTATCTATTTAAATAATCTGCAATTGTTTGAAATACGACGATATACATATTATGAATACTTTCTTCTGTATTTCCACCATTCGATAAACCAACTGCCCATTGTTGTCCTTCACCACTTCCGATATTCGCAAACCCTTGCGTATACATAGCATTTACATCTTTTCGGGCACTGTTATACTCTATCCCTTTTGTAATAAAAATCGAATATGATTTATCTTGTAAACCGATAAAAAACACTGGTTTCTTTAGTGATGAAAATACATTTTTATATTGCTCTGTTGAGGCTTCTTGAAAGTGATCTTTCATTATTAGAAAACCATCTACTTCCTTAGATTTCTTTTCCAGTTCCTCTAACTTCA
Source organism: Bacillus sp. LH1 (assembly GCF_057924895.1). Taxonomy (NCBI): domain Bacteria; kingdom Bacillati; phylum Bacillota; class Bacilli; order Caryophanales; family Bacillaceae; genus Bacillus; species Bacillus sp. LH1. Next base: position 4,871,670 of record NZ_CM175007.1, read on the forward strand.
TTTCCTCAAACTTTATATTCCTAAACGTATCTTTCGGTTTTTCTCCAACAACTCCAATTACGAGTGCTCTTCCGTTATATTCTAATTTCTCTCCTTCTTTATCCTTTGCACACCCAGCACCGACTAGGCATATCAATATAAAAAATAAGAAATACGATAAACGCTTCATTTAGCACCCTCCCCTTCTTTTTAGTCAAGTGACAAAAACGTAAGGTTAATTCAAGAAAATGTAAGTAAAATCGATAGCCCAATTCACGTTTCTATATTATAATCAATTGAATTTACTTACATTACTAAACATAGGAGATCAACATGAAGAAATTTAAACTTTCATCTTTTCTTCCGTTAAGTTATATACTTCTACTCGTGCTCGTAAGTCCCCTTTACGACGTATTAAATAAATCGACTGTTCACGCAGTAGACGTTACAACTGTAGTGGATGATTGGATTCCATTTGTAAAAGCATTTATTATTCCTTATTTACTTTGGTTTCCATACTTATACGGCGCACTTATTTATTACTGCTTTGCTGACCGAAAGCAATATTATGTTACTTTAAGTAGTGTTATTTTTGGAAAGCTTGCTTGTTTTTCTATTTATTATTTTTGGCAAACAACTGTACCACGTCCGACTGTCGTTGGAACAGATGTATTTTCTGAACTAGTTCGCTATATTTATAGTATCGACCAGCCAGTAAACTGTTTCCCTAGCATTCACGTTCTTACTACATTTGTAATTATGTTAGCTGCCTTTAAGCGTAGAGAACAGCATGTTTTTGAATATTACATCCTTACTTTCTTCGGTACACTTATTATTTTATCAACGCTATTTACGAAGCAGCATGCCTTTGTAGATGCCGTTTCTGGAATGACGCTTGCAAGCATACTTTACTTCGGCGTTCAGCTCTTATTGGCCAAAGAACCAATAAGAGTTCCAGTAAAACAAAATCATAGAATGTAGCATGACAAAAAAGCAGACTGTGGCTTCAGTCTGCTTTTATCTATTATTAAGGAGATTTTCAATTTAAGATTGCGGTACAGTCATATCACCAGAATGAATACGACCTGCTTTTTTAAGAGCAATGTAAAGTATATAAGAAACAGCTACTGGAATGACGATATAAGTAATTACCATCGCCGGGAGAACTTCCCATCCTTGGCTGGAAATTAAATTAATTGGTGCTATAAGAGAACTTAATCCAAGACCTGCAATTTCCTTTCCTGCTTCCAGTTGGAAAATTAATGCTGATACTGGACCGACTATAGCACTGGCGACGACAGTTGGGACGAGAATCATTGGATTTTTAGTGATATTTGGTAACTGTACTTTCGGAGTACAAAGTGCTTGAGCTAATATGCCACCTAAATTGTTTTCTTTTGCTGAGATGACAGAGAATCCGATAAACTGAGCAACGCATCCAGCAAGAGCTGCACCACCTGCAACACCGTCTAAGCTAAGTGCAATTGCTAACGCAGCTGATGAAGCTGGAGAGATAAGTAATAGTCCCCAAACTACTGCAATGACGATAGAAGCGATGAATGGGCTACCAGCTGAGCTATCTTTAATAAACGCTCCAACTGCATTTAAAACAGGAGTAATATTATGAGATAACCAAATGCCTACTAAACCAGAACCTAATATGGCCGCAAATGGAACGAGCATCATATCTAACGCAGTTTTTCCGCTTAAACGTTTACCAATATATACAGCTAAAGTTGCTGTTAATAATGCACCGATTGGCTCACCTGTTTTAATAATTAGACCAGCTTCAGTAATCGAAATGGATCCGGCACCAATCGCTCCGGCTACCATCGCCGAGAAGATTACAAGACCGTTTGCACCGAGCATAAAAGCAATTCCAGCACCAATTGCCGGTGCCATTAGTGATTTTGCAACAACTCCGATTGTAATAAGTAATGGTATATCAACAATTCTTCCTATATTTTCGATCAGTAAACCAATTCCGAGGGATACGAAAATACCTTGTGCGATTCCAGCAGATGCTTTAAATACACGAGACATTATATATTCCTTCATTTGTTTCACCTTCTCCTATAAGTTAGTAACCAATTGTTTTCATATAATCACGTAAAATATCGTTTGATTTTGCGAATCGAGATTCTTCATCCTCTGTTAAATTGAGTTCTACAACTTCTCTTATACCGTCTCTAGTAATAATAGCTGGTACTCCTGTACAAATATCATATTCACCGTACTCACCATCTAAAATGGCTGATACAGCAATGACACGGTGATCATCATTAAAGATTGAACTCGCAATATATGCTAGAGAATTTCCAATCCCGTAATAAGTAGTTCCTTTACGTTTATAAATTTCCCAGCCAGCTTTTGCAGTCTTCTCAACAATTTCATCTAAATCTATTTCACCAAATCGCTCTTTTTGTTCTTCTAAAATTTGCAGAATTGGCTTTCCACCAACAGTTACATGAGACCAAGCAACCATTTGAGAATCACCATGTTCTCCTAATGAATACCCATGAATACTACGAGGATCTACATGTAGCATTTCAGATAAAATTGTTCTTAAGCGAGAAGAATCTAGTGATGTACCAGTACCGATTACGCGATTTCTAGGTAATCCAGATAATTTCCACACTTGATATGTAATAATATCAACTGGGTTCGATGCAAGTAAGAAAATACCATCAAATCCACTTGCCATTACACCACCAACAACACTTTCCATAATCTTCGCACTCGCTCCTAAAGTATCTAAGCGACTTTGCCCTGGTTTTGGTGCTGGCCCTGCTGTAATAATGACAATGTCCATATCTTTGCAGTCTTCATAGCTTCCTGCATATACTTTTGTTCTTGTATTTGTAAAGTTAATGCAATGTGATAAATCCATTGCTTCCCCAACTGCACGTTCATGATTTATATCAATTAATAATAGCTCTTCGCAAATCCCTTGATTTACAATGGAATACGCACAACTTGATCCAACTAATCCAGTACCGATAATTGCAATTTTTCTTGTATGTCTTTTCATAGCAATCTCTCCTAATTGATCATATAATCTATTTCTTTTGTTCTTTACATTCTTAATTATAGAGGTTCCCACGATAGAAACCATGGATACTTTGTGAAATGTTGAACAAAGTTTTTGTCCTTTTTGTGAATTGTCATATTCCATTTTCGTCATATTTGTTACAACTGGAAAAATATTTATTATGTATTTATTGACATATACAAAAAGAAAACGAGCGAATAAATTCGCTCGTTTTCTTTTTCCTGTTATTCCGCACTTAATTGGCTTTTTAATTGCTGTACAATCATCGGATTAGCAGGTGCTGCCGGTTTGTAATAACTCTTTTGCTTTGCGTACTCATACATATTACGTTGGCGCGCCTCGTCTTGATTACGAATTTGAATTAACGTTTGATGTAACTGTTCATTATCAGACTGAGCAATATAATTTGCATAGCTTGTTAAACTTGCATTTAATCCTGCTAAATAATCATTTACCATATCTTTTTCATTCATTTTCCGCTTCCTCCTATCCTAGGAAAGTCATTAATTGCTGTTTCGTATTTCGTGCATCTTGCGCATCTTTTTGTAGCATTTGTTTCAGTTGTGGATCTGTACACGTCTGTGCATACTGCTCCAACTTGTTAATAATTGTTGCGTGTCCACCAATTAAATGACGTAAATTTTCTACTTCAAGCTCTGTTAAGTTTTGCATATAACATACCCGCCTTTCTTTGTTCATTCATCATTAGTATTTGGTTCTTTTTGGATTGTATTCATCAACTTTTCCTACATATAAACAAAATAAAAGATGAATAGCTAGGCCATTCATCTTTTATGCTAAATATTCATTCAATTTTATAAAGAAACAATCATACTTATACTCACAAGTAGGTTCCATACAATATGTAAAATGATGCTAGGTAAAATAGATTGTGTTTTCTTATATAACATAGCAAATACAATCCCCATAATCATTGCCGTAACTGGAAAACCACCATGAAGAATCCCAAAGATAAAGGAAGAAATAATGATACCAACTAGAAAACTATATTTCTTTTCAAAAAATCGATACAAAATACCTCTATATAAAATTTCTTCTTTAATTGGTGTAATTATAGCAACACTTAACACATATATAATACTTTGTAGACTATTTTGAAGTCCTAAGCTCCCTAATTGATCTCGTTGCTGCTCTGCACTTTCAAAGCTAAACAACTCTAACATTACATACTGAGTTAATGCAATGATGATAAAACCTATTAATAAATACAAGTAGGTTTTCCCATTTTTTAAAATAGATACATCCCATATGTTCTTAATAAAATGAAGCACTGGTTTATACGCAAATAAAACAATAGTAACAACAGCTGCATCAAATAGAAGTAAATAATATCCCTCTAAATTAGCACGTAATACCTCTTCTCCAAAAATTCCAAGGGCTAAAGCAAGGAATAATCCCCCTAAGAGTGAGAACCCTAGAATGCTTGCAATCGTTACAACTAGATTTTTATATGTTATGTTATCTACTTCTCTTTCTGCATTATACGCTTCTAATACTGTTTTTCTCATACTATTCCTCCATTTGTTTTCATTACCTTAACAAAAAAACCTTTAATACAAATATATAGATAATATAACAAATTTTTCAAAAAGAATAATATGCAATTTTACATATCATGAAAGCTTTGTATTATATAGTTTTTGGAATTAGATTACTATATAATAATTATTAGATGAAATTCCAAAAATTTCTTATCTATCCACCATAACCCTCGCATCATATAAATTTTATTAGTTAAAGGAGCAATGAACATGAAAACACATGACTTCCTTACAGAAATCCAGAAGGGCTCTGAGCCTAGTCCATATCAAGATCCTACCGTATTCAGTTTCGTTTGCTTTTTCTTAGCCATATACACATTTTTCAAACCTGTAAAATAATATCATGTAATGAGAAAAAGCCTACCGCTCTTTTCGAATTATATGCACTAAAAAACCTTAGAATCACTTCTAAGGTTTTTGTTTGCCTCGCTTCTTATTCACGTAACCCTTTAATAAACGTTTCCAACAATACATGTAAACTTATATCTAAATCTAACGGCAAACCAAATCCGCCCTGTTGTTCAATCGAAGCAAATCCATGACAAATACTTCTGAATCCGCGTGTCGCATGAAGTGCATTCTCTCCTTCTAAGCCGTACTGTTGTAAAACCTGAAGACAAAGCTTTACAATTCCGTCACCTGCTTTTCTTACTTCTTCATCTCGTAAAAAAGTTGCTTCATATAGTCCAGGATGTTTTCGGACAAATGCTACATATGCTTCTCCTAATGCATGAATTGCTTCATCCATACGTTTATCCTCGGCTGCTTCTTCCAGTTTGTTATGCAGATGTTTTATTCCGTAAATACCAAGATGTTTCCGTACATCTTGTAACCCTTTTACATGATTATATAGTGAGGGCGAACGTATCCCTAATCTTTGCGCTAATGAAGCTAACGTTACTTCTTGTATTCCATTTGTATCTGCAATTTCTGCAGCTGTTTCTACAATTTTCTGTAATGTAAGTCCGATTCTCGGTGACATAAATTAACCCTCTTTCTTACTTTCTATATTCCGCTTCGCTTCCTTAATAGCAAGCTCTATGACAGCCCCTGGATCCTTTATCATTTTTCCGTGCCCTGCTGCAAGCAAGGAAGGCTCATATTCGCTTAGCTTCTGTGCACTTTGTAATGATATTTCTTTGCTCCACGTTGCCATCGCCGGAAACGGAAACCAAAATTTTATTTGTCCCGAAACGGCCATACCTCCTCTTGTTTGAAATGCATCCCCAACAATAAGAGCTTTATTTCTTACATCAAGAAACGACATGGAGCCCGGCGTATGTCCCGGTGTCATAATCGCAAGAAGCGATCCAACTCGGTCTCCATCTCCCAATAAAACATCAGGTACCGTTTTTAATTTTTTAGGTACACCGCCTTTTATCGGTATATTCGGTTCATCCTTTTGTAACGTCGTATCTCCTTCTAACAGCTTTCCGTCCCGCTTAGAAATATAGACTGGAACATGAGGAAGTACTTCCTTTAATGCGTCTAATGCACCAATGTGATCATCATGCGCATGTGTTAATACAATTTTAGTAATTGGTTTTCCTATTTTCTCAGCCGCCTGTAAAATACCTTTTGCGCTATATGGCAAAGCCGCATCAATTAAAGTTAAACCATCTTCTTCCTCTACAAAGTAACAATTTACAGGAAACGCTCTTGGCAAAAATGACAATTGATATAACGTTTTTTCATGTATCATCCTCATAGTCCCATCTCCCTTTTCACGAAAACTAATACCATTAGTTTTATTATACTAATGGTATTAGTTTTATGTCACTAAAAATTTCTTTTTTTCAAAAAAAAGAACAGTAGCCGTATAAACGACTACTGTTCTTTAAAGATATTAAACTGTGTAACGCTCATCTTCTAAAATTTTCGCAGCGATTTCACGTTTCTTCGGAATTACGTTAAGTGGTGTGTGGCGAGTTAATTTACGTAATGATGATAACATCATGCGCAGCATGTCGCCGTTTTCAACTGCGATAAGTGTTTCTTTCGCATCTGCTTCGATTTCGTTAAATGCTTCTTGGCAGAATACTTCAGTGTATAACACTTTTTGTTTATTCTTTTCAAGACCAGTTGTTTTGATTGCTTTTTCTGTACGAAGAACAGCTGATTCCATTGCGTATAGATTGCTTACGATGTCAGCGATATTTACAAGAATTTCTTGCTCTTTATCTAATGCTTTACCGTATTTTTGAGCCGCTAATCCAGCTACCATTAAGCCGATTTTCTTCGCATTAGTTACTAAATACTTTTGAAGTGCTAATGGCTCATCGCCTACTTCTTCTGGCATCATCATCATTAACTCTTCTTGTAATTTTTGTGCTTTTTGAAGAAGTGGTAATTCACCTTTCATCGCTTTACGTAAGAACGTACCTGGTACGATTAGGCGGTTAATTTCGTTCGTTCCTTCGAAAATACGGTTAATACGAGAATCACGGTACATTCTTTCAATCTCGTACTCTGCCATAAATCCGTAACCACCGTGAATTTGAACACCTTCATCTACTGTATAGTCTAATACTTCAGAACCGAATACTTTGTTTAAAGAGCACTCGATTGCATATTCAGCGATAGAAGCTGCTACTGCTTTACCATCTTTTACTTCTTCTTCAGATAATGTGCTCATGCGGCTTTCGAATAAACCTACTGTACGATATACAGAGCTTTCAGCTGCATATGTTTTTGCTGCCATATTCGCAAGTTTCTCTTGAATTAATGGGAAGCGAGCGATTGGTTGTTTGAACTGTTGACGTTGGTTTGCATATTGTGCTGAAATTTCTACTGCACGTTTCGCAGATCCAACTGTACCAACACCTAATTTATAACGACCGATATTTAAAATGTTGAATGCGATAATATGACCTTTACCGATTTCACCAAGTAAGTTTTCTTTCGGTACTAACGCATCTTCTAAAATTAACGTACGAGTTGAAGAACATTTAATACCCATTTTCTTTTCTTCTGGGCTTGTAGATACGCCAGCGTAGTCTTTCTCTACGATAAATGCTGAGAAGTGCTCTCCATCGATTTTTGCATATACAATAAATACGTCAGCGAATGCAGAGTTTGTAATCCACTGTTTTTCACCGTTTAATACGTAATGTGTACCTTCTGCATTTAAACGTGCAGTTGTTTTTGCACCTAATGCGTCAGATCCTGAACCTGGCTCTGTTAATGCGTATGCAGCTAATTTTTCACCAGTTGCAAGTAATGGTAAATACTTTTTCTTTTGCTCTTCGTTACCGAATAATACGATTGGTAAAGATCCGATACCTACGTGAGCACCGTGAGTAATTGCAAAGCCACCAGCGCGAGAGAATTTCTCTGCGATTAACGCTGAGCTTACTTTATCAAGACCAATTCCGCCGTACTCTTCTGGTACGTCAGCGCCTAATAAACCAAGTTCCCCAGCTTCTTTTAAAAGACGAACTGAACGATCAAACTCATGTTGCTCTAAATATTCAAGCTCTGGAAGAACTTCATTTACAATAAAGTCCTCTGTCGTTTTTGCAATCATTTTATGCTCAGATGAAAAATCTTCTGGCGTAAACACTTGATCAATCGTAATCTCATCTACTAAAAAGCTACCGCCTTTAACCGCATTTCCTACTGTTTTTTCCATGAAAATTTCCTCCTTCATATTTTCATGAGCCGCCTCTCTCTTTTTGAAAGAAGCTGGCTCTCCCTTTTTTTATAAACCTTTGTTGCTTCCATTCTTTGCTTTAGCGTCGTCTCGTTCTGAGCGAGCCGCTTCCACTTTTTATAGTAATTCAAATACTCCCGCTGCTCCCATTCCGCCGCCGATACACATTGTTACGATACCGAATTGTTCGTTGCGGCGTTTCATTTCGTGAATAAGAGATAGTGTTAGTTTTGCTCCTGTACAGCCAAGTGGATGTCCAAGTGCGATTGCACCACCGTTTACGTTTACTTTTTCTTCATCTAAACCAAGTTCACGAATAACTTGAATTGATTGAGAAGCGAATGCTTCATTTAGTTCAAATAAGCCAATATCAGATAGCTCTAAGCCAGCTAGTTTTAGCGCTTTTGGAATTGCAGCGATTGGGCCGATTCCCATTACTTCTGGTGGTACGCCAGCTACTGCAAATGAACGGAATTTCGCAAGTGGCTTCATGCCATCGCTCACTGCTTTTTCGCGATCCATTAATAGTACAGATGCTGCACCGTCACTCATTTGTGAAGAGTTACCAGCTGTTACAGAACCGCGAACGTTAAATGCTGGACGTAATTTCCCTAAAATGTCTAGCGTCGTCTCTGCTCTTACACCTTCGTCTTGTGCGAAAGTGATTGTTTCTTCTTGCAGTTTATTGTTTGATCCAACCGAGCGTAACGTCACATCTACAGGTACTGTTTCATCAGCAAAGTTTCCTGCAGCTAATGCTTTTGCAGCACGTTGATGACTTCTTACTGCAAATGCATCTTGCTCTTCACGAGAAATTCCATATTTCACAGCAACTTGCTCTGCTGTATGTCCCATACCCATATAATATTCTGGAGCGGCTTCTACAAGGCGACTATTCGGACGAACAACGTGTCCCATCATTGGAACTAAACTCATTGATTCTGCTCCGCCTGATAATACAGCTTCAGAGTGACCAAGCATAATACGCTCTGCTCCGTAAGCGATACTTTGTAAACCTGAAGAACAGTAACGGTTAATCGTAATAGCTGGAACATCGTAAGAAAGTCCTGCTAATCCGCCGATATTACGAGCCATATTTAAACCTTGCTCTGCTTCTGGCATCGCACAACCGAAAATTAAATCATCGATTGGTCCTTCATAATTCGCACGCTTTAACGTTTCCTTTACTACTAACGCCCCTAGATCGTCAGGACGAACTGTTTTTAATGAACCCCTCTTTGCCTTTCCAATTGGTGTTCTTGCTCCCGCAACAATGACAGCTTCTCTCATGAACGATATCTCCCCTCGTTATTAGTTACGTAATGGCTTTCCTTTTACAAGCATGTGCTGCATTCTTGCTTGTGATTTCATCTCACTTACTAAGCTAATAAATGCTTCACGTTCTACATCTAATAAATATTGCTCATCAACTTCTGTTCCGTACGGTACTTTTCCGCCCGCAATGACATATGCAAGTTTCTTCGCAATGTGAAGGTCATACTCTGAAATGTAACCAGATAAATGCATTGCTTCTGCACCAAGTGCAAGAGTTGCATATCCTGTTTCCCCAACAACTGGTATCTTTTTGCGGATTGGCGCTTTGTAACCAGCTTCATATAAAGCAAGTGCTTTCTGTTTCGCATCGTATAGTAAGTGATCACCATTCACACTAATACCATCTTTATCACCTAAGAAGTTATGAGAAACTGCTTCTTGTCCTGAAGTTGAAACTTTCGCCATTGCGACTGTTTCGAACACTTTATTTGCAACTTTTTGCAGATCAAACTCTACACCGTTTGCCATTTTGTTTAAGTGTTTAATGTATAGCTCTTTATTACCGCCTCCGCCAGGGATTAAGCCAACACCAACTTCTACTAAGCCCATATACGTTTCACTAGAAGCTTGAATGCTCGCTGCTGGTAAGCAAACTTCTGTACCTCCGCCAAGCGTCATACCATATGGTGCTGCTACAACTGGCTTAGAAGAGTACTTAATTTTCGTCATTGCATCTTGGAAGTTTTTCACAACTAACTCAATTTCAAAGTAGTTGTCGTCTTGTGCTTCCATTAAGATCATTGCTAGGTTCGCACCAACGCAGAAGTTCTTCGATTGGTTACCGATAACAAGACCTTTATAATTCTTTTCTACTTCATCAACAGCGTAGTTAATCATTTGCGTAATATCCATACCGATTGCATTGCTCTTCGAATGGAACTCTAAGCAAAGGATGCCGTCGCCTAAATCAATTAAGCTCGCTCCGCTATTTTTCTTTAATACACCATTTTTCGCTTTTAATTGCTTAAGAGAAATTGCTTTTTTATTACGCTCGATTAGCTTATATTCGCCATTATCGTAATAGTAGCTATCGCCGTTATCATGTTTATAGAAAGTAGTGAAACCTTTCTCTAACATTTCTTTCACCCAAGTAGGAACAACTACGCCGTTTTCTTCCATCTTTTGAACAGATTTTTCAACGCCGATTGCATCCCACACTTCAAATGGCCCTTGCTCCCATCCAAAGCCCCACTTCATCGCTTGGTCAATTGCAACGATATCGTCAGCAATTTCTTTATGAAGTTTTGCAGAGTATAAAAGAGTTGGTGTAATGATGTTCCATAATAACTCTCCTGCACGGTCTTTTGCGTATACAAGCGCTTTCAATTTATTCGCTAATCCTTTTTCTTGTTTACTTAACTCTACGGATGCAGCTTTTAATTTTTTACGCGCTTCGTATTCCATCGTTTCAGGATTTAATTCTAAAATTTCTTTTCCTTGTTTTAAGAAGAAGCCTTGACCCGTTTTACTTCCAAGCCATTTTTTCTCCAGCATGTCATGCATGAAAGCTGGTACTTTAAATACATCACGCTCTTCTTCTTGCACATTTTCATATACGTTATTTGCAACGTGTACGAATGTATCTAAACCGACAACATCTAATGTGCGGAACGTTGCGCTCTTCGGACGACCAATAAGTGGGCCTGTTACAGAATCAACTTCCCCAATGCTATAGCCGCGTTTTACCATCTCTTGAAGAGTAACAAGTAAACCGTACGTACCGATGCGGTTTCCAATAAAGTTTGGTGTATCTTTTGCGATAACAACGCCTTTTCCAAGAACGTCTTCGCCAAATAGTTTCATGAAGCTTAATACTTGTGGATCTGTTTCTTTCGTCGGTATTACCTCTAGAAGTTTTAAATATCGTGGTGGGTTAAAAAAGTGTGTGCCTAAGAAGTGTTTCTGGAAGTCGTCTGAACGACCTTCTGCCATTTTTTCAACTGAAATACCTGACGTATTCGAGCTTACGATAGAACCCGGTTTACGAACCGCATCTACTTTTTCAAATAGTTTCTTTTTAATATCTAAGTTTTCAACTACTACTTCAATAATCCAATCTACATCAGCTAGACGCTCAAGGTCATCTTCTAAATTACCTGCTTCAATCAGTGCTAAATTTCCTTTCACTGTCAGAGGAGCTGGTTTTTGCTTTAATAGTTTTTGCACAGCCGTATTACTAAAACGATTTCTCACACTTTTATGTTCTAATGTAAGTCCCTTCGCTTCTTCTTCTTTCGTAAGCGCAGGTGGTACAATATCAAGTAATAATGTCGGAATACCAATATTAGCTAAGTGTGCCGCAATTCCCGAACCCATTACGCCTGAACCTAGAACAGCAGCCTTTTTAATTTGGAACATCCAATTCTCCCCCTATTCTTGAATGAATGCTCATTCAATTTTTCGACATAAGTCGCAATCAATGAGTGAGCCTCTACTAATAAATATATGATACTGTTTAAATTTTCGCAATATATTTATTGATAAAATTTTCTGAAATAAATATTTTTCTTTCATTTGGCTATGCTATACATGTGTATTTTCTTTGTTTAAATGCACTTTTCCTTTTTATAATCTGACGAAACTGGAGGAATATATATGGCAAAACTTAAGAAGAACCCTTCAAAGGCTGGAATTAGTGCAGCTAGTGTAACTGGAAACGCAGGTCCACATAATCACGGTGTTGAAAAAGGACGCCAAGGTAATAACCAACAATATAAAAAGCATAATATGGGCGAAAAATAACGCTATATTTTTGGGCAGAGAACGTGGCATAATGATTAATGGCTGCTTTTTCTGCCCAATTTATTTGTAACAAATGAGGGAATTATAATGAAACGAACAATAGTTATGATTGTAATGATTGCCACACTATTTACAGGGATGATTTTCTTCTCTTATGCACAAAGGCAACAAGCTGTAAGAGCTGATCAACCTAATATTACTGGGCAATATGGAGTTACAATCGATGCAGACACAGGTGAAGTTTTGTATGGAAAACGCGAAGACGAACGCTCTTATCCGGCTAGTATAGCCAAAATGATGACAACCCTTCTTTTACTAGAGAATGTAAAAGAAGATGAAGAAATTACAGTTACAGAAAACGCAATTAAAACAGAAAGTCAAAGTAAGAAAATTAAACTTCGTGCTGGGGAAAAGTTAAAACGTGATGAAGCATTAAAACTGATGCTTATCATTAGTGCAGATCCAATAGCTGAATCCATCGCAGAACATATTGCAGGATCAAAAAATGAATTTGTGAAAATGATGAATGCTAGAGCGAAGGAACTCGGTACAAAGCATGCGACTTTCAAGAACGCAAGTGGTGCTGATGCACTTGGAAATAAAGTATCGCCATATGACATTGCTATTATTACGAAAGAAGCATTAAAGTATCCAGTTGTTTTAGAATATATGAATTCAACACGTACAACTCTACATACTTCAGAACGCTCTCCAAACATCGCAAACTACGGACGAGAAGAACTATATGACGATCCATATGCGATTGGAAGTAAAAGCGGTCTATCAGCACTTGGCAAATATACAGTCGTAACAGTGGATGAAAAAGACGGTAAACGCGTCATTAACGTCGTATTATCTTCTACTCGCGCGCAACTATATCCTGATACGAAGAAAATGGCACATTATGCATTTCAGCAATTAAAATAACCAAGGAGTATTTTCTCCTTGGTTATTTTTTAACCATACCTTTTAATACGAACGCAACGTTTGCTGGACGCTCTGCTAGACGGCGCATGAAATATCCATACCAATCGTTTCCATAAGGTACGTAAACACGCATTTTGTAACCTTCTTTTACTAGCTCAAGTTGACGCTCATTACGAATACCATATAACATTTGGAATTCAAATTGATCCCTTGGAATATTATGTTCTTCAGCAAGTTTTTTTGTATATTCAATAATTGCTTCGTCATGTGAAGCAATTGCAGTATAATTTCCATTTAATAAGTGCATTTTAATAATCTTTTTATAATTGTCATCTACATCTTTCTTGTCCGGGAACGCCACTTCTTCAGGTTCTTTATAAGCTCCTTTTACAAGACGTAAATTAGGTTTATAAGCATTTAAATCCTCAATATCTTTTTCTGTACGATATAGGTAAGCTTGAATAACAGTACCAATATTATCGTACTCAGATTTTAATTGTTTAAAGATATCAATTGTTTTACCGCAGCGTGTATAATCTTCCATATCAATTGTAACGAACACACCATTTTCTTTTGCAGCTTCTAAAATACGGCGCATATTGTTCATTACGATTTCATCAGAGATATCTAATCCCATAGAAGTCATCTTTAAAGAAAGCTGCGAATCAAGACCTTCTCTTCCAATTGCACGGATCGCTTCAATCGATTGGTTAGCCATTTCATTTGCTTCCGCTTCATTATCAACGAATTCACCTAAATAATCGATTGTTACACAAAGACCTTGCTTATTTAATTGTTGAATGGCAGCTGTCGCTAATTCAATCGTCTCCCCTGCGACGAAGCGACCTGCACCAAAGCGTAAACCGTACTTTTTAGCCAGTTTTGTTAGCGCTTTATTTTTAGATAAGAAAAGAAACGAATTTCGCATTAATTGTTCCATGTAATTCACCCCTATGACTGTAATTTATCTGTTTTTTACCCCTCTTCAAAATTATATCATTGTTTAAAATTATTGGATACAAATAATTATTTAGATAATTTATAAAATACTATAAAAACATTTAAAAACCTATATTTCTGCTTATAAATATACCCGAAATATTTTTCGACATTTAGAAAAATGGAGTTTAATAGGCATAAAATAGGCATGTCGAAAATATTCGACATGCCTATAAAATCCTTTATATTCCATGTAAATTATATAAGGATATTAATACAGAAAACTTGCGATTATATTTACCTCAAGTTTTTTTATTGCTCATTTCGCTTCTCTTCATTCAGCCTTTTAATATCTGTAATTAACTGTACCATCTCTTCTTTCGCATCTGGATAAGTTTCATTCCAATGCTTTACTAAAGCTGGCATCGTCTTAGCTATGTAAGAATACAGTGCCCACTTCTGTACCTGTTCTTTTCTCTCTTCATTGCTCTCTCCAAGTAACAGCTCAGTATATTTCTCCAGTAAACCATCAAACTGCTCGTTAAACTTTTCACTCATTTTATTTACCTCCTATATGAAAAAAGCAGCGAAGATCGCTGCTTTTTCTTATAATTTTGATCGAACAGAGTTTAATTTTTTCTCCATTGTGCTTACTTTATCACGACGATCATCAATACGAATAGTTGTTGCAACACGCTGTGCACCTTTCGTATATGGAACTTCATGCATTTGTTGTATTACTTCTAGAATGACAGGAAGATCTCCTTCAATAATTGTATTCATCGGTGTTAATTGATACTTCACGCGATCCGCATTTTTCTCTAGCACCTTTTGTACTTCTGCTACATATTCACTAACACTTGGATTACCTGTTCCTACTGGAATAATCGATACATCAACAATTGCCATAGTAGTCTTCCTCCTATAATCGTTTCTTATATATCCATTGTCTATTTTACCGAAATCCTCATCATTTTACTAATATGTTACTCTTCCACTTTAAACTGCTCGACTAATCTTTCTAAATCTCTCATATGTTCTGTCAAACTTTCCATCGTGTGAGCTACCTTTTCTAAATGATTCACCTGTGATTCCGTTGCAGCATGTACCTCTTCAGAAACAGCTGCACTTTCTTGACTCGTACCAGCAATTGTATGCATTACCGCTGTAATTTCCCCTTGCTCATAACCTATGTTATGTACCTCTTCTACAATTTTTTCAACTGAAGTACTAATCGTATTTACAACTGACATAATTGTACGGAACTCCATTTCCGCCTCTGACGTCACTTTATTTTGCACATCTGCAATGTCTTTCAATTTACTTACAACTTCTACAACCCTTTTTACTTCTAATTGTACATCACCAATCATCATTGTGATTTCTCCGGTTGCCTCTTTTGATTGTTCCGCTAATTTCCGAACCTCTTCAGCAACAACCGCAAATCCCTTACCTTGCTCACCTGCACGGGCAGCTTCAATCGATGCATTTAAAGCAAGTAAATTTGTTTGATCCGAAATGCCTTTTATAAGCTCAACAACATTTTGAATCGATCCAACTCTTTGTTCTAACTTATCCGATGCTTCTTCTGTATGAACAACAATCGAAGATGATTGTCCCCTCGTACGGATTAAATTCCTCATTGTATTTAATCCTTGCTTAGATGCCTCTTCCGCTTTGCCAGCCACTCCTTTTATTTCACCAACGGAGCTATTCATTTGTTCTACTGACTCCGCCATATTCTCGAGCTGAGCTGAAACTTCATCCACACTATTCGCAAGAGTAGAAGCTCCTCCGCTCACATCATCCATCGCTCCTGAAACTTCTCTACTAGCCGCTACTGTTTCGTTCGTTAAATAATGTAAACTATTCGTTGATTGTTGCACCGTTGATACGCTGTTTTTAATTTTACTTACCATTTCATTCATTTGTTCAACCATATCATTAAAGTGCTTAGTCAACTCTCCAACTTCATCTTTACTTGTCACTTTCATTCGCAGCGTTAAATCGCCTTCTGCTACTTTTTGCACGTGATTCTTTAATAGTTGCAGTGGTCTTGCTAATCTTCTTGAGAACAAGTAGGAAGCTACGATTCCAACTAATAAACTAATACATGCCATTATAATAACTGTATTTCTCGTACTATTTAATAGCCCATCGATCGTTTCTTTCGGATAAAAGATTCCTATCGTCCATTTCATCGTATCAAATGATTGACTGTAAACAACTACATCTTCACCTTTTATTGTAGTGACCGCATATTTTGTTCCCTCTTTATTTAAGCTCTTTATAAGTGGTTCTTTAGAAACATCTTTTCCTATCTTTTCTGGATAAACAAGAGCCATATTTTTATCATTTATAATAAACATTTCTCCGTCATTATTGTATTGAATATTGTGAAGCAACTTCTGAATCGTCCCAAGCGATACATCCATCGCAACAACGCCTAATACAGACCCATCTTGAGCTGTAATTGCTTTAGAAACACCTACACTTAACTTTCCTGTTGCAATTTCATAAGAAGGTTGTCCCCAATGGACCTTTTTTACATCAGCCTCTGAATCTTTATACCATGGTCTTGTCGTTGGATCATATCCTTCTGGCACTTGCCCACCTTCAGCAAGATTGGCACTTAATGTTTTTTTATCTTTCGTACCAATATATAAATCTAAAATACCAGGATGATTCTTTTTATACTCCGCAAACTCTTTCGTTAAAAACGCTTCCTCTTCTGGAGTAACCCCACCTTGAAGTATATTACGAATCATCTCACTGTTCGCGTAATACCCCATATCTTCATCCGTTCTTTGAACAAATGTCGTAAGTTGCTCTGTCACAAGATCCATCGCATTTTGAGAATACTCGTCTAAGGAGCGCACTTCCTTTTCTTTCTGTAATTGATACACAGCTGTACCCAATATTACGAACATCATAGAAATAAGTACTGAAAACACTACCGCAATTTTTAAACGTAAACTTCTTAACATTTTCCCCAAAGCATCCCCTTCGTATTAAATTAAAATCTTATTAATCATTATATTAAGTATAATAGATAAAATTAAAAAATTGAAATTAATTCTCACCTTAATACAATTAGAAAACGGACTACCACTTGTGCAAAAACAAATAGTTCATTATCCTTAAAATATAATCTCATTCGTTCGGAGGGAACTATGTTACAAAAATTCGGTTTCTCACAATATGAAAGCCAAGCTTATGAAGTTGTCGTATCAAGCAATGAACCATTAGATGCTACAACAATTGTGAAGCATTCAGGTGTTCCAAAAGCAAAAATATATGAAGTACTAGCACGCCTAATCGATAAAGGAATGGTAATGGATTCTGTTTCAGAAAAGAAAAAATTGTATACAGCATTACCACTAAAACTAGCAATTGAAAAATTAACGACAGAATTCCAATCAAATATTAAAGAACTGGAAACAAATATATCAAAAAAATCATTTACAGATGACCGTGTGTGGAGCTTAAAAATGCAATCTTCTATTCGAGTTCAAAGTAAAGAACTCATTGAAAGTGCACAAGAATCAATCCGTATTTCAGCTTGGAATGATACTCTTTTAGAATATCTCCCTTTACTAGAACAAAAAGCAAAACAAGGTGTTCAAATTGAATCCCTTATTGTTGGAGAAGTAGAAACAGACTTAGAAAACATGCATTTTCTAATCCCAGCTGAAGAACCTAATGCATTAGAGCGCTACTTGCTACTTATCGTTGACGATCGTGAAATTTTATTTGCTGGCGTAGAACAAGAGTCATGGCAAGCGATGAAAACAATGTCACAACCTTTCGTAAAGTTCTTTACAGAATTTTTCTATCACGACGTTGCACTTGCAAAGATCACCCAGAAGCACCACGATCTCTTTATGGAAGATGATGAAATTAAGAGTTTGTTGATGAAGTTGAGATACTAATTAAATAATAAAAAGGAGTCTAATTTTTCACTTAGACTCCTTTTTATTTTGTTCCTTTATCTCCATCAACAGCTCAATGATTTTCTCATTTTGCTCCACTTGTTTCTCTGAATTTTGATAGATGCAACGAATCCAGCCTAATACAAAAACAGCTACAACTATCGGTAATAGTGTAAGTATTATACCGAATATCGAGAAATTAAACACCATTTTCCCATCACCTCGCTATATACCAATTCTCCATATTCTTACTAAAACCTGCAATTTTTTACAAATAAAAAAAGAACCTATCAAACGATAGATTCTTCTTTTACGAACTGAGTAGAGCGTCCTCTCGTAATCGAGAAAATCGCGCAAAGCAGTGCTAATATAATAAAGCCACCGCCTACCCAAGCATTATATATAACAGATGATTTTTCAATAACAACTCCGCCTACTGTTGAACCAAGTGCAATTCCTAAATGAAGCGCAGAGTTATTTAAACCTTGCTGAATACCAGCTGATTCCGGTGCAATTTCAATTAAATAATTTTGCTGTGCTGGTGAAATCGCCCAGCTCAGCATACTCCAAAGTCCCATCATAATGATGAAGAGCGGGAATGAGAATGTCATTAATGGCAGTATGAAGATTGCACACGCAAATACGATAATGATAGAAATAATACTTTTCTTCGATCCCCATTTATCAGCAAGCCAGCCACCGAATCCGCCGCCGATTACTGCTGCGATTCCGAAAATAAAGTAAAACACACTTATCCAGTTTGCTTCAACATTCATAACATCTTTTAAAAATGGTGTTAAATATGCATACAATGTTAAATGCCCCGTTAAAAACAAAAATGATGTTAACTGTGCACTTACAATTTTTTTATCTTTTAAAGTAGCAAGTTGTTCTTTTATTGATAATACCGATGTCGGTGGTACCTTCGTTAAGAACAATGAAATACAAGCTATTGCCATAACTGTTAACACAGAAATTAATACAAATGGTGCACGCCATCCGTATGCATTTCCGAGTACAAGACCGAGCGGTACTCCAAGTACAAGTGATCCACTAATTCCCATAAAAATGATTCCAATTGCACGCGCACGAAAATGCGGTTCTACTACACTAGACGCAAGTGTTACAGATAGTGCAATAATTAATGAACCACTCGCCGCACAAATAACCCTTGAGAACATTAGCATTCCGTAATTCACACTAAACGCGGAAATAATATTTCCGATTAAGAAAATCGATAATGCTCCAACATACAATGTTTTTCTTTCAAACTTCCCTGTCACAGCTAATAAAACTGGACCTGACAAAGCAAATACTACCGAAAATATTGTTATAAGCTGACCAGCTGCGCTAATAGATACTCCTAAATCATTGGCAACTAAATCGAGCGTTCCTCCTATAATTAACTCAACCGTTCCGACTACGAAAGCCGCGATAGCTAAAATATAAACACGAAAATTCAAGTCTTTCCCCACGCTTTCTATTTTGGTTACTACGACTATAGTAACCAAAATAGAAAGTGGACGCAAGTATAATTTTTTATAATAAAAAACTTCCCTCTTATGATATATCTCCAACATTTAAATAAAGATCCTTATCTGAAAAATTATCACTACTTCTATCCAATTTGTAATCAAACTAAGAAATATTAATAAAAAACAACATTCATTATTAAATTTATATATATAAATTTAATTTATAATAAACTTGATTAAATTTCCTATTATTTACAAACAAATTGTACCAAATAAGATTTTTCTTTACTAGACTTGTATTAAAATTACAGAAAAATTATTATTTTCTTGTAGAGTAAATACTATACTTTACAAACACACAATAGTTTGGAATATCAAAAAACTTAGGGGGAAAAGAAATGAAAAAATTAACTGCACTAACTTTGACAGCAAGTATTTTAGCTTCAGCTGGGCTTGTGCCTACATCATCTTTCGCAGCAAGTAACGAACTTCCGTATTTAAATGAGATTAAGAAATTGCAGCCAGACGTAAGTACAGAAGAGTTAATTTCAGATATTATTGAAGTTGCAAAAAATACGGGCAATACAAAAGAAGCTTTAGCAGAACAAATTTATAAAGAATTAAAAGCAAATCATGAACAAGGAGAACGAGAAGCTACTCAACGAAATAATAAAGATACTACTAATGTTCAATATGGTGCTAGCGGCGGAAATGTAAAAGTAGGAAATTCTAATATGGGCGACTTTTATTATACTGGATCTACAACTGCTTATATGAATCACGGACATGTCGGTATGTACTATAGTAAAGACTTGATTGTTGAATCTGTACCAGACAAAGGTGTGCGCACAATTGCTACTAATAAACGCTTAGTTGATAAAGGTGATGCAGTTGTCAAATCTGTAAATACTTCTTGGCAAAATAAAAATGACGCAGCTTGGTGGGCGAAAGATCGTGTAGGAAAGGATGACTATTCTTATAATTTCGCAAACAATAGAAATACTAGCCATTATGGCGCGAAGAATTGTTCTAAATTGATATGGTCTGCTTATAAATTACATGGTGGTTTAGATTTAGATAAAGATGGTGGAGCAGGTGTATATCCTCGAGATGTTAGAGATGCGCAAAAAACATCATTAATTCGTAATATATAATTTTAAAACTGAAAGTGAAACAATTTATTTGTTTCACTTTTTGGTTATTTGAGGAGCAGAAGTGAAAATGAAAAATCACCGGAAAATAATTCTATTTTTTACGATTATTATAACGATTGCAGTATTAGCTTACTATTTATGTATAAAAGATAAGAATGCAAACTTAATATCAGATAAAGAAATACAAAATAAAAATTTTTTAGATGATAAAAAGGCTGTGCTTTACTTCTCATCCACTGCCGATCAAGATTTAGATGGTAAAGGCATTAGTTATGCCATATTTATAAATAAACAAGGCGTTGCTAGCGGATATAAAATGGGTGGTCTAGAGCTCGGCGGTATTGGTGTATCTGACGATAAAAAACAAGTTCTATTAGAGAGTAAAAATACTATAACATTTCTAGGAGAAAATCCTACTACTCATAAAATAAAATACCAACATACCGGTGATTTTAATGGATATTTAGCAAACCAAAAGATATTTGTTACTATTTACAATTCAGGAATGGACAAAGAGAACGGGAACTATAATTCAAATGTTTTATTCGGAAATGAAAAAGTTATTCATAAAAGTAATATCCCTCATTTCATTATTAGCTCTGGATTAGATGGGGAAAATATTTTAGTAGCCACTCAAGAATTAGTTACTAATAAATACGAATTGAAAAAATTAACGTTTAATGATGCAACAATGAATATAGAGAATATTACAGCGCTTAATATAAATGGAAAAGAGGACCATGCTAATCTTTCACCTATTTTAGTAGATTCAGAGAATTACTACATGGTTATGAGTACAATTGATAAGGATGATCCGCTAAAAGGGGAAACATTCTTGTTACGTACTAATAAAGCCACTTTAGAACAAAATACAATATTTATGTATAAAGAAGAAAACTCAACTGCAACCAGCCCATTTTCATTAGATAATTCCGCATATATATATAACAACGAATTATATTTTTTAAACGGTCTTGGTGATATATATACATATAACCCTAAAAATAATACGATGAGCCATAAATTCACCATAGATTACCATGTTAAAGATGGTGTTAGATATAATGAACAAACTTATTTCGAAAACGACTCATTATATGTTCTACGTTATGATGCAAAGCGCAATAATAAATACTATATAGAAAGATACAACTTAACAAACGGAAGAAAAGTATCCGAACAAGAAATACAAGGTATAGAATCTATACTCGCCACTGTGAAAGGCGGAAAGAAAGTTTATGCTTATGACTTTAAAATGTTACTACCCAAAACAGATAATTAACTATACTTAATTACCTGTTTCTAGGTTATAGAATAGGGTAATGTAATTCCCCATAATTCTAATTTTATACTTTCAAATTTTTTCATATAAAAAACAGGCGTATGATACGCCTGTTTTCTAATTATTAAACAGCAGTTTTATTCTTCTTATTTAAATACCAATATACCGGCAGTCCCGTAAAGACAATTCCAATTGATAAGAAACAACTTAGTGGATCGTTAATAATCGCACTACCGATTACAAAGAGTGAGCCCAAAATCGCAACGATTGGGACGATTGGGAATAACGGTACACTGTATGCACGCTCTTTATTTTTATTACGTTTTCTTAAAATGAAGACACCGATAAACGTCATTACGTAGAAAATATAAATAATGAATACGGAAATCTCAGATAGCTTATTTGGATCACTAATAATCATTAAAATAATTCCTAAAATGATTTCAACAGTAATCGCATTTGCTGGTGTTTTAAATCTTGGACTTTCCTTTGCAATAAACTTAGCAAATGGAAGTTGTCCACGTTCTGCCATCGACATCGGGATACGTGGGAATGTTAAAATCTTTCCATTTAAACAACCGAAAATAGAAACGATAATACCGATACTAATAATTTTCCCGCCATATTCTCCAAGTAGCATTCCTGCAGCTGTCGCTGTTGCATTTTCTCCAAGTTCTACAATTTGCGTTGCTGGTAATACATTCAATAACGCCAAATTAATTAATACGTAAGCAGCTGTTACAATTAAAATCCCAACTGTCATTGCTTTCGGTAATAGCTTTGTTGGATTCTTCATTTCTCCACCAATTGACGCAAGTAGAATCCAGCCGTCATAAGCAAATAATGTTGCTAAGATCGCCATCCCGATACTTTGATTTTCTGATATCGGCACAACTACGTTAAAGATATCGCTATTCCCTTTCCAAAAACCTAACACAACAATTAATACGATTGGAATCATCTTCCCGATTGTCGTGATCGTTTGGACGATACCTCCGTATTTTGTTCCCATACTATTTACAACGCCAAGGAACACAACTGTTCCAATTGCGATTGGTAAATTCCATACTTTATCTAAATAGAAAAAATTAATCATTAAAGAACTAAAGTATAACCCTAACGTTCCAATAATAGCTGGCCCATACACAATTGTTTGCATCCAGCCTGATAAATACCCCCAAAAACTTCCATAAATCTCCTCTAAATACGTATACAACCCACCATTTTTCGGGATTTGCGCTCCAATTTCGGCTACTGTTAAACCACTTGCTAACGTTAACAGACCACCAATTATCCAAGCAAGAATCGCCATATTAGAACTCCCCGAGTAATCTAATACGCTGCCTGGTTTCATAAACACACCAGACCCAATAATCGTTCCTACTACGATAGAAAGTGCTACCGTTAAACCAATTTTGTTCTTCTCATCATGATGCATGCTGCGTATCCTGGTTTAAAATTCTTATAAAAATCTATAAATTGTTGGCGAACCAAGTCAAATGCCAACTACCGAAAAGGAATCTCACCTTTTTCCTGTCCGTAAGGGTTGTGACCTTTTCATCCACCTATTGTGAAAGAATGACGGCAGGTTCCTGTTAGGAACGATCTGTCCTTGCATACTACCATTCATCCAAGTCAGTAGTATGCAAGAGGTTATAAGAAATAAACCAGTACCCCCCTTCTCATTTAAATTTTAAATACGAATTGTTGATTGCTCATATAAACAGTTTTATGAAGAATGCTCCACAATTTCCAATTGTGATATTCTTTCCACGTTTGAATTGTTTGTAACCATTTTTTATATACTTTTTGCGTATTCTTTTTACTTTCTTCCATGGAAGCAACAAGAATACGCAGTTTTGTTGTAATTTGGTTTTTTAATAATAATATAATCTCTTGTGGTACTTGTTCTTGCAATTCTAATCCACGTCTTGCGATCGCGAATGCGGCTGCTTCATGAAAGCTAATACCGAAATTTTTACTGTATTTTAATTTTCCAATCACACTTGTATAAGCGGGGTTTACTGTTTTAACAGAAAATCCGTTACGAAGAGACATACGAATTAAACTGTTCAACATCTTTTTATACGTAAATTGATGGAAATTACGATTACTGTATTTATCAGTATCATGAGATTGTTGAAACTTTAAATCTTCTAAAACAATTCCACCTACATTGTTTTCCAATAACCATGTTTTAATTTGTTGTACGATTTGTCCAATTATCGTTGCGCGTTTGTTTGTTGAAAACGCATTCAGATTGTGTAGATAAAAAATTTTTGAACCTTTAAAATTACCTTGTTTTGTACATAAACTAACTGCAATACGGTCCGGATTTACATCAATTCCTGCAATTACATCTGATTGTGGTGTTTCCTTGAAATCTAGTACACGACCTATTTCTGTTTCATCAAACGTAATATTCACATAAAATTCATTTTGTTTACGAATGATTTCTACACTATATTTTTGATGCTCTATAATCGGTTTTCCTTTTGGATTTACACCGATTTGCTTTCCCATAACGACATTTGTGATTTGATGATAAAAATGATATGGAATGATAATCGGAACTTTGATTCGTGGGCTTTTTGTTTTTCCATTTGTTCGTCCTAATGGATTTGCAATTTCTAACCATCCTTGCCCACAATCATCAACTGTAATGCGCATGTTCAAATTCCCTTTTTTGCTTTTATCTCCGCGAGAATATAATTGTCGTGTCCGCAAATCTTTCCATTCTTGATTGGATATCTTATCTTTCATTCTTTCATAGAAATTTTTCCGCCCACCAAAAATAATAGGAGGTAATGTTTTATTTTTAATATGTTTTGCATACGTTTCAATTTTTTGTTCTAATTTTTGTTTTCGTTTTCTTAATCCAATTAGACAAGTTTCTAATGCAACTTGTTTAGGTCTTTTTTTGCCGCGTTCATAATCATCTATTTTTTGTAACGTCTTTTCTAACTTTTTTTGATTGTTTTCTAGGTAAACAGGAAGAAGTTCTTTTTGAGAGAAAAGGATCGTTTGCGCTTGTAAAATTGCATCTTCACAAAAACGTTTATTTAACAAATATTTAGGTTGTAGTTTTTTTATCAATTCTTTCTCGTTTTCGCCCTCAATCAAACGATTAAAACTATATCGTTTTGCACTTTCGAACGTACGGATCAAAGTAATTAAATCTTCCGTTTGTTCTTTTGTAATAGAATTGATTTTACAAGTACGTGTTGTTTTCATCCTTTTCCCCCCTTTTCATCACCTGAAAATATTATAGGTTGAATTCTGTAAAATATAAAACCTGTAATTGTAAATTTTTATAGTTTTTTATAGATTCTTATTTACTGTTATTACCTCCTTCCAATTCTAGTGTGATGCAAAAATGAAATAAAAAAACACTCCTCCCTAAAAAAGGGACGAGTGTTGTATTCGTGGTTCCACCCTTGTTTCAATTCGTAAAGTAACACACTTCACCAATTTCTCAAGTCTAAATAACGGTTTTTGCCGGCAAGCAATTACTAGATGCTCGTTCACTGCTGCAGTTCAGAGGTGGTAATCCATTTTTCCGTATTAGGAAGCTCACAGCCAAAGGCTTCCCTCTCTGAAAATCGTAAAAAATTGATCGTGTCCTCATCATCACTTCTTGATGTCGAATTTTGTAGTTATTGTTCATTATATTGAATTGTTAGAAAAAATCAATATATTTTTTATATAACATAGGAAATATTTCTCTTCTTATATTATAACAGAAGATACAAAACTTCCCTATTTCCCTAAAAATGGTATAATCCGTTTAGGAGGTGCACCAATAATGATTGCTGTCTTTTGTATCATTGCTACGTTTCTCTCTATTCTATTCGCTATCATGCATCGCCACAAGTATCCTGGTTATAGCATTTTAGCGGTAGCTATTATACCAGCTGTTTCCTTCTACGTATTGGGTAAATATCAATATACGGAAGTGTTTATCGGTTTTGCAATCTTCTACTGCATCTTCGGATACATACTAACAATGAAAAGAATTTTATTGAATCATTAAAAGGGACCGATTTCTGCTGACAGAAATCGGTCCTCGCACGTACCTTCCGGTTGCCCACACGAAAGATACATAAATCAATTATTTATCTTCTTTTTTCATAAAAAACTTATGGTGCGGTAAATCAACATTCAATGCCTCTAATTGTTTCTTTTCGTTGTCTAAAATCGCTTTTGCTTTTGTTTTTGTTGCTTCATCTAATCCAGCAAAGATGTCTTCATGCTTCTCTTTCTCTGGAAGTTTCACACCTAATTTTGTTAATTCTTCTTTTGCTTGCTCATGCGTTAATTTTCCGGATTTCTTTTGCTCTAAAATTGACTTCGCTTTCTCTTTTGTCTGTTCATCTAAGTTAGCAAACATGTCTCCATGTTTACCTTTCTCCGGCATTTTCACGCCTAGCTTTGTTAATTCCTCTTTTGCTTGCTCATGCGTTAATTTTCCAGATTTCTCTTGCTCTAAAATGGACTTCGCTTTTTCTTTCGCCTGTTCATCTAATCCCGCAAACATTTCTTTGTGCTTACCCTTTTCTGGGAACTTCACGCCTAATTTTGTTAATTCTTCTTTTGCCTGTTCTCGTGTTAATTTACCAGACTTCTCTTGCTCTAAAATGGACTTCGCTTTTTCTTTCGCCTGTTCATCTAATCCTGCAAACATGTCTTTACGCTTCTCTTTCTCTGGAAGCTTTACACCTAGTTCCTCTAACTGTTTCTTTGTATCGTCCATAATTGTTTTTACTTTTTGTTTTGTAGCGTCATCCAAATCCTTTTTCGCCGTTTTTGCAGGCTGATCCACTGCTGGAGTATTCGTTGCCGCGAATGCCGGAATGCCGACTCCTCCAATGATTCCGAATGATAAAGCACCTGCAATCGCTAAATAACCAACTGTTTTCTTCTTCATAGGAAATTTCCTCCTTCATATTTCTAATGCATGTACACTTTCGTATACAATGCCTATAGTAATGTCGGTTTCTTAACATTTCCTTAACGATTTAACAAAAAAACACCGCTCGTAATGAGCGGTGTTTCTCTATGCTTTTTGTAATTGTAACTCTTCACGTTCCATTATTTTTCTTAATACAATTGTTTGTGTCATTGTAAATAAGTTACCTGTTATCCAGTACAACACAAGTCCTGATGGCGCCGCAAACCCCATAAATAGAATCATTGCCGGCATCATAATTTGCTGCATCTTTAGCATCTGTACTTGTTCTCCAGGTGTAATATTCGATTGGAAAACTTTCATCTGAATAAATGTCGTTAACGCTGCAATAATCGGTAATATATGATATGGATCTGCATGTCCTAGGTTCACCCATAAAAACGAAGATGTGCGAATCTCTTCAGTTCTGCTAATCGCATAATACAAAGCAGAGAAAATCGGCATTTGTATTAATAATGGCCAGCAACCAGCAAGTGGATTCCAACCGCCTGATTTCATTAGTTCTGACATTTCTTTTTGATACTGCTTTTGTTTTTCAAGGTCTTTGCTTACATCACCGTACTTTTTCTTTAGCTTCTGCAATTCAGGTTGCATTTTCTTCATTTTCGCTTGGCTGCGATATTGCGAAACAGCTAATGGAATCATTGCTGAACGAATAACGAGCGTCATAATAATGATAGCAATCCCAAAGCTAGCTCCAGGTATATGATGAGCAACAAATTGAATCATAAACGAGATTGGATATACAAAATAATGATCCCAAATTCCCGTACTATGTGCATCAATTGGGGCTGCATTACTGCAACCAGATAAAACAAAAACAAATAATAATGATAAACTAACGAGCACAGCTCGGTATGATTTTAACATGTTCATTCCTCCAATGTTTCGTAATTATTTAGCGAAACATTGGCGTATACGGACCGACCTCGTCATTCTCTTCACTTGATTCTTGTCTACGTACAGAACGAATCATTCCATATTTATAAAAAATAGAAAATAGCGGTACATTTCCCGCACTATCTTCACATGTATCAACTAACGCAAAAGCTCTTTGTCTACCGCTTGATGCTTGTTGACGCACAAAGCGAGAAACATTAGCAAGGAAGAAAACTTCTAATAAACAAAGTGCCGTCGTTACAAACGATATATATAGAATTGCATCCTGCAATAAAAATTCCATCGCTTCACATCCTTAATAAGGTCATTTTAGCACATCGGGCAAATATTCTCTATTTCCTTTTATTTTCAAAAAAAGTATTTTGCATATTTTCTCAAGAAAACAATAATTAAGAAACGTTGTATTCGCTTTCTTTAGCATATTCACACACATCAATGAATAGGCTTGATTTATTAGAAATTTATAAAATTTTTGCATTATAATAAAACTATTGCCAGTTTTTGAAAAAACCTTTATTCTCTTCTTGTAATCAAAAATGAATATGGAGATGAAACATACTATGGGTCAACTAGGAGACGCCGATTACGTTCCCGACACCGCCTTTTTATCCTTCCCAGCAGCTAAAACATTTCACTTAGAATTTATGATACAGTTGGTTGTTATTTTTATAGCTTCTATTTTGTATGCAATTTCTATGAATATGTTTTTTATCCCGCATAATATGATTAGCGGTGGATTCGCTGGTGTAGGGATGATTATCGGTTATTTAATGCACTACAATATCGGTGCACTTATCTTTTTACTAAACATTCCTCTTCTTATTTTAAGTCACTTTTACTTAGGCAAGAAGACAACCTTTTTAACAGCTTACTTTGTAGCTGTATCATCGTTAGCGATGAACATTATCCCGGTACACCAAGTTTCAGACGATATTTTACTTTCTTCTGTATTCGGTGGTGTCATCTGCGGAGCAGCTTCAGGAATTATATTCCGATTTGCTTCTTCAACAGGTGGTTTTGATGTTGTTGGATTGATTGTAGCGAAATATCGAGATGTTTCAATTGGAGCAATCATATTTGTATTCAACTTAATCTTACTTGTAGCAGCAGGTTTTATTTTCGGATGGGATATTACACTTTATACGTTAATTAGTCGATTTGTAGTCAGCAAAGTTATCGACGCTGTGCATACGAAACATATTAAATTAACGATAATGACTATTACAGAAAAAGGCGAGGAAATAAAAAGCGCACTACTACATCACGGCATACGCGGGGTGACAATGGTAGACGCTGTCGGCGGCTATACAAACCATAAGAAAAAAATGATTTACACTGTCGTGACTCGCTATGAGTTAGGCGAAATGAAACGTATTATCCGTCAAGTGGATAACAAAGCATTTATGAACATTACTGAAACAGTTGAAATTGTCGGCCGTTTCAAACGCATATAAAAAGGTTAATAAATTAAAGGGCATAACATATTAGTCATATATAATATGTTATGCCCTTTGTTATTCAACTAACGTACCTTTTAGCATAATAAAATCACTAAGTTTATTACTACAAATCGGAGGATAGCATTCCATATACAATACTATCTGTCCATTCATCTTTATTCCAAAAATCTTGTATGAAATGGGCTTCCTTTCTCATACCTATTCGTTCACACAATTTTTGTGAAGCTGTATTACGTGCATCAAGATTAGCCTGTATACGATGTACATTACATTCATTAAATAATTTCAATACCAAACTACTTACTGCTTCTGTCGCCAAACCTCTCCCAGCTACTTCATTTGAAAAACTATAACCAATCTCAACAGTGTCTTTCATATTTGTGTACCATACGGATAAATCACCAACTACTTTAGTTTTGTATATAACTGCCAAACTTAATATTGTTTCTTTAGTAAGTACATTATTTGCTAACTTCTTATTAAATCTTTTCTGCATGTCTTCATGAGTCCACTTATTATGTAATAGGAACTTACATGTATCATCACTATTATAAATAGCAAATACATCCTGTAAATCAGTACTCTTAAAAGGTCTAATTATTAATCTTTCTGTTGTGAACTCCAAGTTAGCTCTCCTCCCTTACATTCATGCTATAAAACATTTTTTATAGTATTTAAGCCTCATTCTTAGATCTCACCTTGATTACATATTTCATCATAATAAATTAAAATCCTTCTTCCACTAAACTGCACCGTTAATGGTATTTCCTTGCGCTTTTTATTTTTTACACTTATTACAAAATCAGATAATTCTATTATTATGTCCCTAAATGTGTTATAATGAAAGCAGACTCACAAAAAAAGAGTATATAGACTTGGAAGTTTCTCTTATTTTACAAGCAAAAAGAAACGAGCAGTCGGGTATATTTCAGACACCATACACGTAACGGTTTAAACAACCGATCATCTTAGTTACTCTTCAATGATCTTTTTATAAAAAGATACGTACAATTAAAACTCACTTCAATATACTATACCTACCTTTTTGACTTCCAAATCATCTTATTACATAGGGAGATGAACATATGAATCAATATATACGATATACAATAGCTGTCCTGTTTGCTATTATCGGCGGAACAATCTGCTTCTGGACAAACACTCAGCTTGGAGAGAATATCATCTTTAATGGAATCGAAACACTTGTAAGCGCTTCAATTTTAGGCGGATACATTTACTTCCTCTTCAATCCAGAAGAAAACGCTCAAAAAACAATGTTATTAACAATGATCGGAATCGTTGGTGGATGTATTTCCTACTCAATGACAAACTATACATTACCACTTCAATTAAGCTCAGCTTTCTTCCACGGTCTATGGACTTGGTTCATTGCATTCTGCCTAGCAGACGTATTCAACCTTTTACAAGACAATGAAGAAGATAGCGGTCGCCAAATTGAAAGTAACTCTTAAGCTGGAAGATACTCTTCCAGCTTTTTCATGTTGGTTTGCATATCCCCGCATCACGATAAAAAGAAGTTACCCTCACGGCAACTTCTTTTCCACATACCCCACTTCGTATTCACTAAAATATATCAACGATTTTTCAAATATATCGATTGTTTCTCCACTTATATCAACGATTCGACGTAGGATATCGATTTACCGACATCCTTCGACACTCAAAACGCACAACATACCCTATCCCCCAAGCAACTTACTGCCGAACTCTACGATTAAAAAGATAATTAATAGGATCGCGAGTATCTTTAATGCTACATATGCCACTTTAAAAACAACATAAATGAGCAAGACTATCAAAATAATTGATAAGATTTCCATATTTACTTCCTCCAAGCTTTGCTCTTCTTATCTCATTTTACTCGCCCTAGGCTGTTTATGGAACGGCATAAGATGACATATAAAAAAGAGGATACCTCACCCATCGTAAGATACCCTCTCTTTCAGCTGCTCAAACCATTCTCTTTCTACTTGTAAATATCCCATCTCACTCTTCTCGGCGCTCTTTAATTCTTGATCGGCTTTCTTCATATAAGTACGGGACGCTTCCATATTACCCTCTACATATCTAATAATTCCTTGTGTACGGTAATATCCACTTAGGTCCATTTTTGTAATAGCCTTTGCATGTTCCTTTGCTTCTTGCAAAGAAAGACTATCCATCTGATAAAGGGCTTTATATAAAAGGTACCAACTATGAAAACTACTAACGAAAAACTTATTTTCTTTCGTTACAGGTAGTTGAACAATTCGTTCTATATACGGTATCGCTCTTTCCATTCCCTCTTGATCTGCACGAGCAAAAAAGACGAGCATAAGTCTACTCATTATCTCTCTTATCCCTTTATTCTCTTTTATTTTCTCCTCACTCAATTCTACTAACCTTTCATCCCAATCTTTCGGTCTTTTATAACTAAATAACTCACTCGATATTTGAATCTCATATAAGTGATTTCTAGCTCTTTCATCATCTTTAATTAAAATAAGAAATTGCATCCCATCACTCATAAGCATTCCTTTTATCGGCACAATTGTAACCGCAAAGATTGCAAAATGGAAAAAGGAAAAATATAAAAGATATTGATAATAACTCACCATATATATGTAACCGGAAGTAATACCAAATAGTAAACTCGTAATCGGTCCACCTAAAGTGAGCCACGCCCACTTTTTCGAAAGATTCGGTGTCTCTATAGAAGGTGGTACTAGTGTTGCAACGCCTCCAAAATACGCCCACAATTTATTTTCTCGAATGCGTAATTTTCCTTTTTCTTTTTGAATAGTAATGGGTCCTACTGTCATAAATTTAAATGTCAAACCACCTATTACACCAAATACTACATGTCCTAGCTCATGAATGGCTAACACTAACAATGAAATTCCAACTATTGCCCATAAGTTCAAAATTACTTCTAATTTCCCAGTTCGGATTACTCCGTATAAAATGGACAGAATTAGCGCCACTGTCATTGAGCCAGCTGGCCTTCTTAAAATATCCACCTTTTTCTCCCCTTAATAAATCATTTTTCTTTGCATTTCGTACATGAACTTCCCGAGATGCAATATCCAAATAAATGAGATTAAGCCAATTAATACAAAATCGATATCACTAGCAGCTGTATATATAACGGCAGCCCACCATACATATGCCAATATTGTATTCGTAAATTCATACGCTTTATATCCAGCCTCATGCACAATGTGCTTTAATCCTTCATCTGCGTTTTTCGTCCACATTTTCATAGATTCCATATACGTTACACCTTGTTCAGGATATAGCTTATTATAACGATTTTTTGTTATAAGTCCGATAATTACTACAGTAGTTAAACAAACAATAGAAGCCACTAAATTCCACACCGCAAATGAAACATTTGTATCCTGCAACAGTGCACGTCTACATGTAATAACTGCATATACAAACCATGCCTGCGTAACTATATCGCCTACACGTAAATATATACTTATAATGCCTAATTTTCTGCCTTGTACGCTCTCTTCTTCATCGCGTGCCTCTGCTAACATACGTGTATTCTTCCAAGTATAGTACATCATTAAGATTCCAAAAATAGTACATATACCTATAAATGTATTGGATGATAATTTTCTCGGTTCATCCGAGAGTAAATTTAAAGCTATATAAGACGTTAAAAAGCCGCCCATCATACTTAATGCTATTTTCCCCACAGAATCAAATTGTTTTTTTCGTTTACTCTTCATCGTCCTCTTCCCCCTCTACTAACGTAAATATTTCCTCCACCGGTACATTGAAAATTTGTGCGATTTTTAACGACAATACGATAGATGGTGCATAATCCCCGCGCTCAATTAAACTAATCGTTTGCCGTGATGATCCAATCGCTTTCCCTAAATCCCCTTGTGATAAACGATGCTTTGCTCGCAATTCCCTCACTCGATTTTGAAGCTTCATGTCTTCCCTCTTTTTCATTTATTTAATTAAAATTGTAAATAATATCCTTATTTTTGTCAATTATAATTGTCATTTTGACGTTAATAATTGACAAAAATAAAGATGTATTATGTTAGAAATAACCTATATAATGAATGTGAAATATTAAACAAAGGAAGTGACATATGAATAAAATATCTACTTTTTCCTATATTCTTACCAAGCTTACAGCGACTTTCTTGTTATTATTACTCATTAGCACGCTTCTCTTAACAACTAATCAGCAAACATTATATAGTTTCTTAGCTGGATTACGAGAACTACTATATGTTCCCTTCGTTCCTATTCTTGCGGCATATGCAATTTTTTGTTCTATTTGCATCGATAAATTGAAATTAAAAACACATACAAGACTGAAGACATTATGCCTTTATATTTTTTGCGGCTATTTATTTTCTCTTCCATTCCTAATATTTAAAGAAGCTAGTCTAATACAGTTCTTGTTTCTCGGATCAATTGGAGCAGTGTGTTCTCTTTTTTTCTACCTATGTACAGTTATAGCAACAAAATTTAAGTGGATACAATATGTCGTGCCAGGCATTATGCTTATTATATTTATCACAATCAACTTTATCGATTTAGAAAAGGTTGGAACATCAAAAGAACAATGGGTCGAAACAAAAACAGAAAACTCTTTCGAAGCATCTTTTCAACATTTTAGCGGTGAACATAAAGTCCCAATTGAGCTAAGACGAGGTGACATATTAGAATTCAGCATTGAATCACGAGCTGAAAATCCGGATGGCTACATGGGAGACGTAAAAATGGCTAGTGAGTTTCAAGAGAAAGAAAATTATTTAGCCCCAGCTGGCCCTAATACATATCATTTCGCGGCAATTAAGACAGGAACTTATTACATTATAGTTAGCGGAAATCAGCTAAAAGGAAAATTTAAAATAGATTGGAACATAAAATGAAACTTTAATCAGTCCTCACCAATCGGGCTTTTACCGGCAGCAGGGCCCCATCTAACTTCTTTTCTTCCGCTGAATTTTGAGGTGGGGTCTTACTGCCCGGCATATAGCGGGATAAAATAAAAAAGTCAGTGCTTTTGCACTGACTTCCTAAATTCTGACATAGAATGGATTTCATATTAACTTGCGTTTTGTAGTAATACTCGTTTTAACTGCTTACGGAAACGAATACCTAACGTAACCGCTACAATCACAATAACTCCAAAAATGATTTTACCGATATGACCTTCTAGCACTCCAAAGATATCATGTAAGTTTCCACCTAACCAGTAACCACCGATTAAGAAGAATGATACCCAAAATAGAGCACCTGAATAAATTGTAATGGCAAAACGACGGAATGGTAAATTAATAATTCCTGCAAAGTATCCTGTGAAATGACGTACACCAGGAATAAAGAAACCAATAAAAATTAAGAAGTACCCATACTTATCAAACCACATTCTCGTTAAGTCAATTTTTCTTTGCGTTAAAAATACGTATTTCCCATACTTTTGAATGAAAGGCATACCTAATTTATTTCCTAAAAAGTATTGAATCGTCATTCCTACACTTGTCCCAATAAAGGATAGAATAATTAAAATCGGTAAACTTAAATCACCCTTATGTGCTAAAAATCCCGCATATGCTAACGTTGGCTCTCCCGGAAACGGAAGTGCAATATATTCTAACAGCAAGCCGACAAGTACAACATAGTACCCGTATTGCTGAAATAATTCATGAATCCATTCCATGTCATCTCTCCTTTCAATCACGTACAACTTCTTACTATTATTGTATAAAAAAATTGTCGAAATAACTATCACAATAGCTTACATTTTTATTACATTTTTGTAAGGGTCACACTAGTGATTTTCGTTCTTTATTAAATAGTAAAAATCATTTTTCAAGTCGAAATAGCGAAAAGGCGCATTAATAACATGCAAATTTTATCCATTTTTTAGCACTAAAAAACCTCTCTTATTTTGTTCTCAATAAAAAACCATCACAAACTCATGCTAACTTCATATTAGCTTCATATACGTATTGTAAGATTATATCGGAATTTGTTGAAAAATTTAACCAATATATGACTAAGCATTAATTTGAATAAATATAAGTCGTTTTTCGAAATTGAAAAAAGGGTGAATACGAAATGGAAGCATATAAAATGCACGATTTTATTAATACAAATGTTGAATCTCATCAAAATGAAACCGTTTTTAATTTACAAATCTGTGAAACAAGTGAATTTGACGTAAGTTTAACAAAATCTACAACACTATCTTTTATCGTTTCAAAAAAGAATATTAAAATTGTCACGAAAAAATGGATTAATTCAAATCAAGAAAGCATGATTGGCAAAAGCTACATCATTCCAACAAAAGCTTTTCATTATTTCTTACCAATCATCTCTGAAAATGAAGATGAGCTAAATATTCAAGTTCAAAGTTTTGGACTACGTGGTGAGCTTTTATTAAATGAAAGATTACTTATTGATAACAACAACAAACACAACAGCAAAATCACTACATTCTTTGAAACATTAGATGAAAATGTAAATAAAGCATTACGAGGATTACAACTTCATTGTATGTAAGACTCTTACGATAGTAAAAGGAGAATAACAATGAAAAAATTATTATTAAGCGCACTATTATCATTAGGATTTTTAACTCTTCCATTCTCTAGCGCAGAGGCAGCTACAACGAAAGATCAATTAATCGTAGACACTCAGTTAAATAAAATGGATTATTATCAGGATGGAAAATTTATAAAAAGTTTTACTGTCGCTACTGGAAAAGCTGCAACACCTACACCTAAAGGCACTTTTCAAATCGTAAATAAAATTAAAAATCGCCCTTATTATACAGGCAAAATTAAAGGCGGCGATCCACGTAATCCACTTGGTGACCGTTGGCTCGGATTAAATATGGCAGGAACTTACGGAACAACTTATGCGATTCACGGAACTAACAATAATCAAGCAATCGGCAAATGGACAACACTTGGTTGTATTCGTATGTATAACAATGATATACACTGGTTATTTGAGCGCGTTCAGCAGCAAGCTACTGTCACTGTAAAATAGCCTAAAAACAAGATTTATGTGTAGCCAAGAATTTTATGTCTTGGCTTATTTTATTTATTCATTTACAGTAGCAAAACAACTGTATTTACATATATAATAGGAATAGATTTGATTAGCTAATATTTAAACATTGATAAACGTAGATATTAAAATTATACAGTTATAATGTTTTATAAATTTTATAATACATACTATAATAGAACTACTGTAATTCTGAACTATTCAGTAACACTAAACTATTCCCCTTGCTACCTTCATGATTATTTTATAGCGGGGGCTTATTATATGTATAAACAATCTGAGTCACTCGAAAAATGATGAATTCGAATATTGCAGTAAAAAGCGTTATTTAGGAGGTGTTACTATGACGCATATACTGGTGATTGAAGACAACCCAGATATACAAGAACTTATTCGTGAATTTCTAATGGCACAAAACTTTACAGTTGATGTAGTTGGTGCTGGAACAGAAGGTATTCTTCTTTTCCAAAAAAATTCATACGATCTTGTCCTCCTCGATGTAATGTTACCAGATATAGATGGCTATAGTATTTGTAAAATTATGCGAGGACAATCTGATGTACCAATCATTATGTTAACAGGCTTACATAATGAAGAAAGTGAAATTAAAGGATTTGAGTTAGGTATTGATGACTATATTACGAAACCGTTCCATTATACTGTATTTATTAAGCGTGTAGAGGCTGTATTAAGAAGGGCAGCAACGAAGGAAGCAGAAGCTGCAACTATACTACAATTCCATGAATTGATGTTAAACTCTACAGCATATGCAGCTTATGTTCATGGTAATCAAATTGAATTGACAACAAAAGAATTTGAAATTATTTATACTTTACTGCAAAATCGAGGAAAAGTATTATCAAGAAGTGATTTGTTGAATAAGGTATGGGGCTATGAACATTATGGTGATGTAAGAGTTATAGATACACATATTAAAAACTTAAGAAAAAAATTAGGAATTCCTTATATTAAAACGGTGAAAGGCATTGGCTACAAAATCGAATCGTAGCAAAGACAACATCACCAAAAATATTTTCATCAAAACCTTATTATTTTGTATTCTTTTATCACTTTGTCTTTATCAAATTATTTACTTTCTAGCTTCAAACTACGATAAAGAACGTTTTGCGAAAGAAAATGGAACGCCGACTACAGAACAGGCCGATTCAGATAAGCAAAACGACGGAAGTAAAACGAAGCAAAATAAAGCTGTGTCAGAGGGGAGCATTTCTAATTTCCAATCTTCTATTATAGATTATAAATCTCTTTCTACAGCTATCAATCACCTTTTGCAGCCTAGCCAAACTGTAAAGGCAAAAGAACATACACAAAATCTTTCGGGGAAAAATAGCACTTCTAATCCGCCTACAGAAGCAGAAAAGAAAGCCGCTAATAATGATGCCTTACATACACAAAATGCAGCAAGTAAAACAAATGATACAAATGATAATCCAAAGTTAGCAGATGCGTTGCAGCAATTAGCTCCACATATTGGCGCGACAATGCTTGCATTATCACTACTCGGATCATTAATTTATACAAAACTAATTGCCAAACCTTTTCAATATATGAGCGATGCTTTAAAAGATATTATGAATCTTGATTTCTCAGATAAAAAGCTACTTAACAAAAATACAGATCAAACAGATTTTAATTTGCAAGTAGCTGCTTCACAAGTACCAAATATTGTGAAGAATTTACATGCAAGCAATCAAGATTTAAGAAACGAGCTCAAGAAGGAACAACAATTAGAACAATCTCGTAAAGAATTTATGTCTATGGTATCCCATGAATTAAAAACACCAATCGCAGCCGTTATGGGACAACTAGATGGCATGATTCACGGAATTGGAGCTTATAAAGATAGAGATAAGTATTTGAAACGTTCCTACGAGATGATGCAAGACATTAACATATTAACGGAAAAAATGTCGGAATTATCCAAAATACAAAACCCTCAATTTAAACCGAATTTAGAAGTCATTTCTTTATCTAATATTATTGAGGATGTTATGAAGAAAGTAGATTACTTTGTATCTGTAAAACAATTAAATGTACAATCTAATATTAAACACGACGTACAAATTTTAGCTGATCCTAAATTTATTCAAACTGCTATTTTTAACATTATTTCAAATGCAATTCATTATACAATTGACCATCAGCACGTATATATAAAGCTTTATGAAAAACCAAATGGTTACGCATTAGAAGTATTAAATACAGGTTCACAAATTGATGAAGATAAACTTGCTCATTTATTTGAGCCTTTCTATCGCGCAAACCCTGATAAACACGGTTTAGTACAAGGTAGTGGTCTTGGATTATATATCGTGAAACAAATATTAGATAAACATCAGTTTCCTTACGGGATACAAAACACGCCTCAAGGTGTAAAATGTTCTATTGTATTCCCAAAAGCAATGTAAAAACCTACTACAATTTCATACCCCAAATTCATACTTCGTATGAGTGGCGGAATTTTGTAGAGTATATGACTCTGTTTCGTTCGCCCGTTATCCTTATTTGGATAGCGGGCGTTTTTTATTACTTAAAAGGAGGATTTTTTATGGAAAAGTTTAAATATTCATTGCTCGTTTTATTCGGTGCTTGCAGCTATGGCATACTTTCAACTATTTTCAAACTCGGATTCATAAATGGATTTTCAGCACATCAACTATTAGGGGGACAATATGTCTTCGGATGGATTGGACTATTTCTACTCGTTCTTTTCTTTTCACGTCATAAAGTAACAAAAAAACAATTCTTTTCCTTACTAACCGTCGGAACAACAATGAGTATGACCGGGATTTTCTACGCTATTTCTGTAGAAGAACTACCCGCATCTATCGCTGTCGTCCTACTCTTTCAGTTCACTTGGATTGGTGTCATTATCGAAGCAATTGCAAATCGAACATTTCCAAGCCGCGATAAGATTATATCTATCCTTATTTTATTTGCTGGTACATTGTTTGCAGGTGGTGTATTTGAAGGCCTCGGACAAAGTTTTTCTACGAAAGGGATTATCTTTGGGCTATTAGCTGCTGTCTCTTTTTCATTCTATGTTTTTGCAAGCGGGCGCGTCGCTACGGATGTTCCGCCTTATACGAAAAGCTTCCTTATGACAACAAGCGCTACTCTTATCGTATGCCTATTCTTTCCGCCAACCTTTTTAACAGACGGTGCTTTGCAAGCCGGTCTATGGAAATATGCTTTCTTCCTCGGATTATTCGGCGTTGTTGTACCTGTCATTTGTTTTTCAATCGGTGTACCAAAGGTTGGAACAGGGCTTGGTACAATATTAGGTGCAGCTGAATTACCAACTGCTATTATTGCTTCTATTACACTTGTACATGAAGTCGTAACGTTCATGCAGTGGATTGGAATTATTTTCATATTAGTTGGGATCTTCACTCCTCAGCTGCTTACGGCTAGGAAAGAAAGGAAACAAAATCGCGTGCATAGCGCTTGAAAAAATACAGAATTTATATAAAAGATATAACTGCAATTAAAATAAGTAAATTTATCTGGAGGTATAAATGACTATTTTAAGCATCGTATTTTTTGCTATTATGTGTATCTTCTTCCTAATAAGATATATGAAAGAAAAGAAATTTTACGATTTACTTCTCATTCCCGTTTGTATATATGCAGGAGCAGTGAAAACTCCTTTCGTAGAGTACTTAAACTTTAATACTACATTTAAAATAACGTATGATATTGCAGCTATTATTCTTGTAATCCTTGCTGTACTTTTCTTTTTGAAAGATAAGAAAGAGAATCATACTGCATAACAAAAGACCTTTCATTTACTTGAAAGGTCTTTTTCTCTATCTCATTTTACCGCTCCATACAGCTTCTCTATCTCATGCTCAATTTGTTTTACATCGATTCGCTCAAATAATGGCTGTACGCTATCAATTCTACTTGGCAACGTATTTTGCGGTTCCCAATTTCGTTTCACAATCGACAATGTGTTTCGAACTCTTTCACTTGAAAATGGTAAAAACGGTTCAAGGAGATTTGCAAAATTAGCGATAAGATACACACAGTTATAAATCGTTTCTTCACATGAAACTGGATCATCTTCTCTTTGTTTCCAAGGCTGCTTTTCATCAAAGTATTTATTTGCAAAACGTACTGCATCAAATATTGTTTCTAGCGCCACCTTGAATTTAGTTTGCTCAATCGCCTCTCCTACACGCTTATATAATCCTTCTACTTTATCTTTCAGCTCTACCTCAATACTTCGCTTCGGCACGATACCACCATAATATTTTTCGATAAACTTTAATGTCCGGTTCACAAAGTTCCCGTATGCACCTAATAATTCACTATTATGACTGTAAATAAATTCCCGCCATGAAAAATCAGTATCGCGATTTTCTGGTGCGTTGACGGTTAAAAAGTAACGAATAGAATCTGGATCATAGCTTTCTAATATGTCAGGCACCCATACTGCCCAATTTTTACTTGTAGATAATTTTCTTTTTTCAACTGTTAAATATTCATTCGAAACGATATGACGCGGGATTGCTTCCTCCCCTATTCCAAGTAATACCGTTGGCCAAATGACGGAATGAAACGGAATATTATCCTTTCCGTGCACATAATATGTTTTCGCTTCGCTATCCCAAAACTCTTGATCATCTTTCCCTGTTTCTTCAGCCCAATGTTTACTCGCTGAATAATAGCCTGTCACTGCTTCAATCCATACGTAAATTTTCTTATCTTCATACCCTTCTACTGGAATTGGTACCCCAATTGGTAAATCACGTGATACGGCCCTATCTAGTAATCCTTCCTTTACATATCTCTCTGTTAGTTGAATCGCATTGTCGCGCCATGTCCCTGTTTGCTTGGCAATTTCTACAGCCCTTTTAATTTGCTCCTGAAATGTATGCAATGCGAAATAGAAATGCTCTGTTTCCTGTACGGATGGTGTACTACCACATAACTTACATTTCTTTTCTAACAAATCAAGAGGATCTAAAATAGCAGAACACGCATCGCATTGATCTCCTCTTGCTGCTTCATGGCAATGTGGACATATTCCTTCTACATAACGATCCGGTAAAAACTGCGTACACGTTTCACAATATGCTTGTTCCACTATTTTTTTATAAATATGTCCTTCTTCTAATAAACGTAAAAAAACATTTTGAACCGTTTCATGATGGTGCTCACTATCTGTACGTGTATAGCAATCATAAGTAAAACCAAGGCTACGAAAACATCGCTGGAACTCTTCATGATACTGATCAGCAATTTCCTTCGCTGTCACACCTTCTTGTTTTGCTCTAATTGCAATCGGTGTTCCATTACAATCACTTCCCGAAACATACAACACATTCTCACCTTTGGACCGGTAATAACGTGCTAAAATATCTCCAGGTAATAAACTCGCAATATGGCCAAGATGTAATGAACCATTCGCATACGGCCAAGCGCCCCCAATAAAAATACTCATCTTACATTCCTCCTTTAAAATATAAAAAGCCCCACCCCTATCTTAAAAAAGATAAGGGCGGGGCTGTATAAACAGTCGCGGTACCACCTTATTTCGCCAATTACTCACATAATTAGCCTTAACAAGTACGGAGCTATATGCTCTTATACTGTGGTTTTGATAACGAGTACCAACTCTCGTCGCCGCCTACTATTATCATTTGATAAGTTCAGGACGAAGCTCAAAGGCCATTGTTCAAATGAATATTCTTGCTTCTTCTCAGCTACCGAAGCTCTCTGGAAAGAATGTGTTCATCCTACTTTTCCTTTTCAACGCTTTTACGTATAACAAGTATTGTACGACTTAATCACAGAAAAATCAAACTTTTATCCAGAAAGAAAAGGAAATTACATCCCCCTGCCGAATACCTATACGTTCACAAAAGGAGTGATAACATTGAACCAAAAACAACTAAGCACTATAAATGAAAAAAGCTGGAATACAGCTGCTTATGAAGCTTGGACGAATCGCCATGGGGCGCCAGAGGATTATGCAAAAAAAATTATGGAAGATCCCACACGCGAAGTAGCACATTATTTACCTTACATACAATCTCCAAAAGGAAAACGTATTATTAACTTACTCGGCTCAAAAGGAAATAAAGGTGTTGCTCTCGCTCTTTTAGGCTCTGAAGTAACAGTTGTTGATATTTCAGCAAGTAATGCAAAATATGCAAATGAACTTGCGGACGCAGCAGGTGTCTCTATCCAGTATGTCGTTTCTGATGTATTAAATGTGCAGCTCTCCGAATCATTTGATATCGTATTGCTGGAACTTGGTGTACTCCATTACTTTCTAGATTTAAAACCACTCTTTCAAAAAATTGCTACTTTACTTAAGCGAGATGGAATGCTTATACTTCGTGACTATCATCCTGTTTACACAAAATTATTAGGAGTCGACCACCCATCATTTCAGGCCAATGGAAATTATTTCGATGAAGAATTAATTGAAGATGATGTTGCTTATAGCATCCTTCTTACAGAAGCACAGAAAGAATCGCTACCTAAAACAACCATCCGTCGCTGGACGCTAGGAGAAATCATTACAACACTTGCGGAAGAACGTTTTAAAATCGAAAAACTAGTTGAAGAACATGGATCTCATCAAAGATGGGTCTTTCCTTCTACTGCACCAGAAGGAATCGAAGAACGTATCCCTGGTCTATATACAATAATTGCGACAGCATGCAAAAAAGGATCCCTTCACGGATAGGATCCTTTTTGCATGCTCACGCATATAAGTTGAGGTTGGAGATTACCATAATTCTGTAGAATAGGACACAAGATATTTCAACATTTCGTCTCTGACTTACGTCGTCAAAAAGGGGTATGACCAACATAACGAAGAGTAATGTTTTTAGTTGATACTGATAATCGTTATCAACTAATTAGAAGTATACATGATGTCATTTCAAATTTCAATAGCATTTCTAATATTTATTTATGAATTTTATGATATGCAAATGTATACATTTTAAGAACTTTTTCTAATACTAATCTGACTCCTTCCATTATCTGCTATAATTTTCATTGAACAGATTAATAACTTCATAATAATGTTTTTATTAATTTTGTTTTAAATATCTATAAATCATAATAAACAGTTTAAATGAGGGTAGGGGTAACGATGAAATATGTTAGTATTCGAAAAAAACTACTGTTCACACTCTTAAGCATTTCTTCTTTATTTAGTATTGCTCTTATTGTTATTCTTTCATTCGCCATGAATCAAGCAAGTGAAATCGAAACGTTAAAAAATGATGTATCAAAAAGAGCGACGATTTTAAAAGAACGTGGCGATTGGTTCCAAGCACAAGTTGCTGGTTTACAAGAATATTTGCTATCACATGATCAAAAAGGATTAGATAAGTTCAATCGAGAAGGGAAAAAATTAGCTGCTACTAGAGAGAAAGTAACAAGTGACAAGAA
This sequence comes from Bacillus sp. LH1, assembly GCF_057924895.1. Taxonomy (NCBI): domain Bacteria; kingdom Bacillati; phylum Bacillota; class Bacilli; order Caryophanales; family Bacillaceae; genus Bacillus; species Bacillus sp. LH1. The sequence continues at coordinate 4,915,526 of NZ_CM175007.1, forward strand.
GCTCCCAGAAGGAATGAAAGAAGCTATTTTAATGGGTGGAAAATGGCGTAGCGTCATAGATAATGAGGTACTACCTCTTGCGCGTGAAGGAAAATGGGACGAAGCATCCAAAATTGCTTTATCACAAACAGATTATGTAAATGATCTTTTAGGTCGTTTTAATAAATATACAAATGAAGAGAATGAGAAACGTGACGCATTAATTGCTGATGTCGAGTCTTCTTCATCACTTATTCAATATATTATTTTCTTCTCACTTATTACATGTACATTAACGTCTATCTTATTAGCATGGTGGTTCTCTGGTAAACTCGTTAAACCAATTCGACAAATTGATGAGAAGTTAAAAGAATTAGCTTCTCAAGACGGAGATTTAACGGCTAGATTACACGTAACAAGTAAAGATGAAATTGGTGACATTGCAAATTCCTTTAATCAAATGCTCACTAACTTACAGCATATAATAAAACAAGTTCAACAAACATCAACAAGTGTAAAAGAAGCTTCCGAAAATGTATTTATCGAAACAACCGCTTCTATGGAAAATACCGCAAGAACCCAAGAAACTATGAATGCTCTTGAACACAATATTCGTTCACAAGTTTCTAGCATTGAAGAAAGTTCAACCGCAATGGATGACATGGCAACGAGTGTTCAGCGTATCGCTGAGTCCGCCTCTTCTGTTACTAGTTTAGCTGTCACAACTTCAGAAAAAGCAGATGATGGGAATAAAGTCATTGAGAAATCTATTACACAAATGCATACAATTAACGAAGCTGTTAACGCTACATCACAAGTAGTTGAGCGACTCATTACACATACAAACCATATTGATACTGCACTTCAATCTATTTCGAATATCGCTGAGCAAACAAATTTGCTCGCTTTAAATGCTTCTATTGAAGCAGCTCGTGCTGGTGAACACGGCAAAGGATTCGCTGTTGTTGCCGATGAAGTTCGAAAACTTGCTGAACAATCTCAACTAGCCGCAACTGACATTAACCATTTACTTCATCAAATTCAAGCTGATACAAAAATAGCAAATGATATGATGACACAAGGTCAAGCAGAAGCTTCTGAAGGAATTACGGTTATTCGTACCGCCGGATCTTCATTCTCAGAAATTGTTAACCACATTAACAAAGTCTCTACACAAATGCAAGAAATGTCTGCAACTGCTGAAGAGATGGCTGCAAGCTCTGAAGAAATGAACGCAGCTTTAAATAATATCGCTTCTATTTCAAACGAAGTTGCTGCAGAAACATCACAAACAGCGCATTCGGCTGGTGATCAAGTAAACAAAATGAGTATCGTGGCTAACAAATCATCTGAAATGAAAACAATCGTACAAGAACTTGAAGTTCTCGTCTCTCATTTCAAAACAAACATTTAACGCGAAACTTTCATTTATACTTCTATGAGCTCCAAATTGTTAGAAAGAGGCTGTCTCAAAAGGTCACTAAAAACTACCTTTTGTAGACAACCTCTTTGTTTTTCCTTTATATGGGTAAAAAATACTTTAAGGGAAAGGAACACTGTTGATTCCCTCCTAAAATTTCGAATTTTCTCCTTTTAGTTGAGCCGTTATTGCCTACTTCCGTAAATTATGAGCAACACAAATAAGACCACATTTCAATCTATTTTTGGATGGTAAGGTGGTCTACCACCACCTGGATAACGAGATAAGAGGAGAGAGATCCATAGTTTCTACAGCTGCATGAACCACCCTTGAAAGATAATGTTCAGGAATACGAACCTCAACATCCAATGGAAAAGTAGAAATGTATACTTTTCTACTCTTTCTTAGTTTATTCAAAACCCTTTACCAGAGATACCGCCAGCATTCGAGAAAACCACGCTAAGCAAAATATATAATAAGCTGACTATATTGGCAGGTGTAACGATTGTACTAAAAAGATTTTAGACAGGTTCTAAAATAACCATTCACTTTATCACGTAAATATTTAACAATATGTAATTATATTACCTTTAATTACATATTTTAACATAAAAATTCATTAGTAAACAGTCTTTTATTTTCTATTAATAATATTTAAAATTTTCTAAGTAGGGTGATATCAAAATATATAAAAAACACAATAGCGTGGGGGTAAATGAATTTGAAGCTTAAGAAAACAGTATTCGGAATCCTATCTGGTATCTTATTAACGATGACAGTAGGTAATAACGCAGCAGCAGAAACTGCTCCAGTTAATGAACAAGCGTATATGGCTGCTTTTGAACAGTTGGTTGTAGAAATGGAGAACGGTCAGATTCAAAATGAAGAAGAAGGTAATGAAAGATTTGATGATTTAGTAAATGAAAAGGAAAACAATCCTAAAACAAGAGTACAACGTAGTGCTAGCATTGCAAATGCTTTAGGAAAAAGTGAAGAAATGCAAGCGTGTCTGAGATCAATAGGTGCATATAAATGTGGTCAAGCTAGACTAAATGCTAACGCAGCAATTAATATGGCTACAGCATATTATCCAAAAGCTAGTCTAAATAACGGAAAAGGTGATGCATTTAGACATGGATATTGGAATGCACTTATGTGTAAAAGTATAGGATGTTCGAATGCTAAAATTGTAGCAGATAATCATGAAAGATATAATATGACAGAAAAGAAATTACATGATATGGATTATTATAATAATGAACGAGGCCGAATTATGTATAATTGGCGGGCAGCTAATGGTTACGCTTTAACGCCGCAAGGTTTGGCAGATAATCTTAATCAGGATATAAGAAATGGTTTACTAAAATATATAAGACAACCCGAAGGCTGGTTATTATGGACTAACCAATAAATAACAGATTAGGAATAGGTACATCATGAAAAAAATTAATATTTTAATTTCAATATTAATAATTTTATTTTTATGTTTAGTCGGATTTATATTTTTTAATGATACTACCAAAAATGAAAGATATATTATTTGGGAGAAAAATGTACAAGAAAATAATAGTTTACTAAAAAAGCTACAAAATAATGATATCCCTTACAAAATTGATAAAAAAGGCAATTTAGAAATTCGTGAAAAAGATATTAATAAAGCTACACTTTGTTGCACTTAATCCGTGCTCAACCGTGTAAAAAGACGAGAGAATTCTCGTCTTTTTATGTTGTATAAACATTCCTATCAGGTTTACTTAACGTCTCACTATCGATAGCAATCAAAAAGCGAATCCCAGCTCTCATAAGGAATCCACTCTTTCTTTTTCTACGACGCTATTTTTATATGTTCCTATCATCGGTCAATAGTTCCTCTACTTTCCCTCACCAGAACCTCCACCATCTATTGTGACGAAATGATGCAAGACATGTCCATAAATGTATTGTATATTGAGTCGCGGACTTTTTTTACCTTAAAATATCTCTTTCTATCTCTCATTCCGTCTGCTATAATTCCTAAAGGAAATAAGAAAGCTTTATTCCAACTGGAGTAAAGCTTTCTTTCAATTTTTTACATTTATTAATTCTAATACTAAGATTTCACAAAGGAGGCTTTTAATTATATGAATTTTGTAAGTATCAGAAAAAAACTTATGTTCATGATGGGAACGATTTGCGCTTTATTTGGTGTCGCCTTAGCATTTATTTTATTTTTTGCTATCGACCAATCTCGTAAAGCTGAAACATTACAAAAAGAAATTTCTCCACTGGCAACAGAATTGAAAGAGCGTGGAGACGCTTATCAAGTACAGCTCTCTGCTTTAAGAGGTTATTTACTACAACATGATCAAGTCGAATTAGACAAGTTTAATGAGATGAGTAAACGTCTTGAGGATTCAAAAGATAAACTTCTTTCTAATCCAAATCTTTCTTCGTCCGTAAAAAGCACAATGGAATTAGGGTCTACTTGGAGAAAGTTCATTGAAGAAAAAGTATTCACTCTTGCAAAAGAACAAAAATGGGAAGAAGCTTTACAAGTAGCTTCTTCAGAAAACGGAACGGTCTATAAAGTAATTGGTGACTTCACAAATTACAGTAATGAACAAGCTAGATTACGTGAACAATCTATTGAAAAAATTGATCAATCTGCACTCTTAATCGAATATGTTATTTTCTTATCACTTGTTGTATGTATTATCGTTGCAATTATTCTTGCATGGTGGTTCTCTGGTAAACTGGTGAAACCAATTCAACAAATTGACACGAAACTAAAAGAATTGGCCTCTCAAGAAGGTGACTTAACGGCACGTCTACAAGTAAATAGCAACGATGAAATAGGTGCTATCGCAACATCATTTAATAAAATGTTAGAAAACCTACAACATATTATTAATCGTGTTCAAAAAACATCAGTGGAAGTACAAACCGCTTCTGAAAATATGCTAGAAAAAACGAATACATCACGTGAGGCGACATTAAGAGTCCAAAGCTCGATGTCCAACTTAAATGCAAGTATTCAATCACAAACTTCTAGTATGGAAGAAAGTTCAACTGCAATGGATGATATGGCAGTAAGTGTTCAGCGCATTGCTGAATCTGCTTCATCTGTAGCGGAACTTGCTGTTGCCACATCTGAACATGCTAGCGATGGCAGTACCGTTATCCAAAAATCTGTTTCACAAATGACAACAATACACGAAGCTGTAAATGCTACGTCAGAAGTGGTTGAACGTCTAATCACTCATACGAAATATATTGATACTGCTGTACAATCTATTTCTAATATTGCTGAGCAAACAAACTTACTTGCTTTAAATGCTTCTATTGAGGCAGCTCGTGCTGGTGAGCAAGGAAAAGGATTTGCTGTCGTAGCTGACGAAGTTCGAAAGCTTGCTGAACAATCTAAAACAGCTGCAACAGACATTAATCAATTACTACATCAAATTCAAAATGATACAGAAACTGCTAGCTCTATGATGTCTCAAGGCCGTTCTGAAGCATTTGAAGGTATCAATGTTATTCGTGAAGCTGGTACTTCTTTCACAACAATTGTAGAACAAGTAAATAAAGTATCTACTCAAATGCAAGATATATCAGCAACTGCTGAAGAAATGGCTGCAAGTGCTGAAGAAATGAACGCTTCACTTAATAACATCGCTTCTATCTCTACTGAAGTATCGAGCGAAACTGCCGCAACGGCACAATCTGCTGAACAGAAAGTTATTGTTATGAATGAAATGGCAGTAACTGCTGGAAAAATGAAACAAACAGTTGAAGAGTTAGATCAACTCGTATCTCATTTTAAAACAGAATAGATGTTCAAAAAATATCCCTTCTTTGAAAGAGGGATATTTTTTTGAGCTCATTTCCTGCACATTATGCTCATTTCCGTTATAATGAGAATCGATATCATTAAAGTGTAGGAGGGGCTGCTTATGTCACAAGAAGCATTTGAAAATAAATTACTTGCCAATTTAGAGGCTGTTATTGACCCTGAACTAGGTGTTGATATCGTTAATCTTGGATTAGTTTATGATGTTACAGCAGATGAAAATAATAATGCTGTCATTACGATGACTATGACTTCTATCGGTTGTCCAATGGCTGGGCAAATCGTATCAGACGTTAAAAAAGTATTATCAACAAACGTACCTGAAGTTAATGAAATAGAAGTAAATGTCGTTTGGAATCCACCGTGGTCGAAAGAACGTATGTCACGTATGGCGAAAATCGCATTAGGTATTCGCGACTAAATAAAGTGGAAATTTCATCATTTGCGGATAGCGGGATAAAGAAAAGACCTGACTAGGATGTCAGGTCTTTTCTCTTATTATTTTACACCTACTGCATCATAAGCTTTCGTTACAGCTTGTACAGCTTTAGAGTTTTTACCATATAAATCTTCAGCTGACTGAAGAGCAGCTTGACGCATCATTTTGAAGTCAGAGTTTGCAGTTAAATATTTCGTAAGAGCACGGTAGTAAATTTTTTCTGTCGCTTCACGGCCCACACCAGTTACTTTCACGCCGTAATGATCTCCGCCTTCAGATACTAAATATGCAGCTTTATTGTTAATACTGCTGTTAATATGAACACCGCCATTATCAGCTGTTCCAGTATAACGTTTACTATAGTGATCTGGGTAACCCTCACTTGGTTTTAATGGATTTGGAATAGACGCTGGGTCTTTAAGAGAGCGAAGTGCATCACCAGGTTTATCAGGTGTATAAATATCAGCACCTAAATCCCAGCTCTTCTTCTCAACCATAACACCCATAATATCAGATAACGATTCATTTAACGCCCCTGACTCATTTTTGTAAACAAGGTTTGCTGTATGTTCAGTTACAGCATGCGTTAATTCGTGACCGATAACATCAAGTCCAGCAGATAATGGAATGAACGTTTTTCCATCGCCATCACCGTACATCATTTGCACACCATTCCAAGCTGCGTTATTCCAGCTCTCCCCTACGTGAACAGTTGAAATAAGTTTCGCACCTTTATCATCGAAAGAGTTACGATTAAATGTCTTTTTGTAGTAATCATATACTTTTCCTGCATTTACATGCGCATCAACTGCAGCTTTATCTTCGAAGAACTTAGATTTACTTTCAACTTCTTCTCCTGTATATCCAAGCCATTGTGAGAATAAATTAAACCAGTTCTCGTCCATATTTTCTGCATCAAATGTATGAACACCTTGTCCTCGTTTACCATCAAACAAGTTGAATTGTCCTGTTTTCGTATCTTGAGCAATTTCAAATGATTGTCTAGCACCTAATACTCCGTAACCAAATCCAGTAATGTTATCTACAGCGTTATATTTCTCAATAACATTTCCATTCGTTGCATCAACAAAATAATGCCAATACCCTGGAGCTGGTTTTGAAATCGATGCCTTAACTAAGTATGCAAGGTAGTAATTACCGTCTTTTTCATATACAAATAAATCTTTTTTCACACCATCATAACTCTTTACTTTACCAATTTCTTTCTCAATATCTGCCTTTGCAATTGTTTCTGCTTGTTCCGCAGTAATGCTTGCAGCTGCAGGAATATTTTTATCATCTAAATTCGGAATAACTTGTCCGAAGAATGCTTTTACATTATTCTCTTTATCAAGTGTAACAGTTTGATCAGAACCGTACACAGGAATGTTATTATGTTTCTCAACTAGCTTCACATGTGTCGTATCAGATTCAGCGTCTTTTTCTTCCCCAACGATATTAAAATGCTTTTCAATATTTCCTGCTAATTTAAACATATCTTTCTTACTCTCTAAGTATTGAAAGACTGTCTCTTTTTTATCTAGTCCTTCCGGTGCTTTCCATTCTTCACCTATGTATGCAGGTGTTTTAAATTCTTGATGATATTGAATTTTTTGTTCTTCCGCTTTCGTTGTCGTTGCCCCAAACGCTCCAAATCCCCCGGCGATAACAGTTAACGCTAATGCTGATGAAATGACTTGCTTTTTCACTATAACATTCCCCATTCCCATAAAGATTTTTGACACTTTTATACAATTCTTATTTTCCCAGCCGATACCTCTACCAAAAATTTGAGAAACATTTTTCAGACAATTCCAATCAAAAAAAGAGGACATCTATCGGATGTCCTCTTTTCTATAAACCTTTTATTGTTTTTTCAATTCAATTGCTAAATAGTGTGATTGCTCTTTCGCTTGAATGTGAATATCTTCTTCTACAGATTCTGCTGCATCCCGCATAACAAACGTTTCACCATTTATTACACTGCTTCCTTCAATTTGTACAAGGTACAATTGACGGCCTTCTTTCACTGGAAAATGAATTTCTTTTCCAGCCTCTAATGATAAAGAATATAAATTCGCATCTTGGTGAATTTGAATTGGTGCATTTCCTTCTACTGAAGATACCATATGGAACCATTCATCTTCACGCTTGCTCCAATCAAATTTAAACTCACCATAGTTTGGTTTATGATCTGCGCGGTCTGGTAAAATCCAAATTTGTAATAAACGCAGCGTTTCATCGCCTAAATTATGCTCGCTATGAAATACACCCGTGCCAGCACTCATATATTGAACATGTCCACGCTCAATTGTTCCGCGATTTCCCATGCTGTCTTCATGTGTTAAAGCACCATCTACAACGTAAGAAATAATCTCCATATCACGGTGCGGATGCATATCAAAACCAGTTTGCGCCGCTACTAGATCATCATTAATAACACGTAACGCTCCGAAGTTCATGTTATTTGGATTGTAGTAATTGGCAAAAGAAAAATGAAAATGTGTATTTAACCAACCATGATTTGCTCTGCCCATATTTTTATGATCAACTTTTCTAAACATATCCTTCACCTCATACTATCTCGAATTCGAGATTTATTTTAAAATTTTTTCTTACTGTAACTTTTTTAATAGTGTTAATAACTGCTTTTGTTCCTCTATATTTAAATTATGAAACTTCTCTGCTTGGAACGTTTCTTGAGGTGGGACGATTTCCTCATATAAAGCTCTTCCCTTTTCTGTTAAAGAAATATATTTCGTAGTACCCTCTTGTTCACGCAAAATCCACTCAAGCTGCTCCATTTTATTTAAAAGCTGCGTTACATTTCCTTTCGTAACAAATAGCTTATTTCCAAGTTCTTGCTGCGTTAAACGATTATGTCCTCCAACTTGAGCTAACACATCAAACTGGGCGGCAGATATATTCCATTTTTTCAAATGCTGATTCGTCTCACGAATACTCTTATTATAAAAGCGTGACAAACGAAACCATAATAGTAGCCCTAGTCTATCTTCTGTTTTCATTTCATCACCTCTCTCGTTTCATATCATTAGTTTAGAACTAAACTTATTAAAAGTCAAATACTTATTTTTTATAAGCACAAAAAGCATAGCGCTATTTCTCCACTATGCTTTACATTAACTTTCTACTCTTATATTCATCTAATTTCCTCTCCGCGAACTTCCTCGCATCTTTTTCAATCCACCGCTCTTCGTACCGTTCATTTCCCACATACAATATATCTCTCTTATGCTGCATCGCATGGCGGAATTCATGCAGTAGCGTTTTGAGAACTTGATCATACTCTTCCCACATACAAACGAAAATTAACTGCTTTTCTTTATGATAAAAACCACCTACTGGGAATAGGAACTCTTCTTCCTCTTCCCCTAATGATAGAAGCACATCATTTGCATCACACGTATCACAAAAAATAACGGGCATTTTACATACTCCAATAAGAGAAAACAAATCCTCTCTCAACTTTTTGACATCCCAAGGAAGCTCCGAATCCAACACATACCAATTCTCTACCTGTTGATATACATTTTGAAACTGGAGTTCCATTTCTCTTTATTCCCCTTTCCAAGCACCCTTTTTCTATATGTATGCCACAATATGGTAAATATTAAACGTATTCTTTCATCCTTGAAAAAATGCCAATAAAAAAGGAATCTACGTCGACATAGATTCCTTTTCTGTAATCACTTTTTTTTCATCATTTTTTTTAATACAAAATAACCAATTGCACAAACAATAGCAGCAAGTGCAAAGTATTTCACATATGGCCCCGCAACTTTATTAATACTTTCCCACTCTGTTCCTAATTTAAAACCTAAATATACAAACACAATTGACCAGGGAATAACAGCTAATGTAGTTAGCGTAATAAACTTAGCATGTGACATTTTCGCAATACCCGCTGGTATCGAAATAGCATGACGCACAACCGGAATAAAACGTGCGGTAAAGATAACGCCAGTTCCATAACGATTAAACCAATCTTCAGCATAATCAATATGTTTCTTCTGAATTAAAATATATTTTCCATATCGCTCAAGAACAGGTCTTCCTCCATATCGACCAATCCAATAAATGAATAGTTGTGCAATTACACCACCAATTGTACCGAACGCGACAGCGCCCCAAAATGTAATGCTTCCTGTTGATACTAAATAACCTGCATAAGACAATACGATTTCACTTGGAATAACCTCTAGCATTAATCCAAGCATAATTCCCCAATAACCAAGTCCTTCTAAAAAAACTAAAACCGAATGGATCAACTCTCCTAACATCATGTACCTCTCTTTACTGTTTTCATTACAAAAATGAAAGTACAAGCAGGAAATATCTTGTACTTTTATTTTTTAAAATTTAGTTTAGTTAGTCTTCGTATCCCACTTAAAGATTTTATTTAAGAATTTATATACATTCTTCGACTCTTTTGTCAAAAGTGGGCCTAAAATGGATAGTATAAGCACGTATAGTGCTGAGAATGGTTTCAGTACTGACATTAAACCACCGGCGATACCGATATTAGCCATAATGATGGAGAACTCTCCTCTTGAAACGATTGTTAATCCGATATTTGTTGATGCTTTATGAGATAATCCAGCTTGTCTTCCTGCAATCATTCCTGCTACAAAGTTACCGATTATCGTAAGAAGGACAGCACCTAACGTTAACCATATCGCTCCGCCTAATGAGAACGGATCAATACTTAACCCGAAGCTGAAGAAGAAAATAGCTCCGAAAAAGTCTCTAAATGGAACAACAAGATGTTCAATTCGGTCACTATGCTCTGTCTCAGAGAAAACTAATCCTAGAAGAAGTGCTCCAATTGCTTCTGCAACGTGAATTGTTTCTGAAAAACCAGCAATGAAGAATAATGAAGCAAATACTACAATAATAAAGATTTCATCTGAGCTAATATTGAGCAATTTATTTAATAACGGCGTAGCCTTTCTAGCTACTATAAAGAATAGAAGCATATATCCTAAAGCAATTCCAATTGAAGTAAGGGCACCTAAGAAGGAAGCGTGATCTCCAAGTACTAAACCAGAAACAACTGATAAATATACAGCAAGGAATATATCTTCAAACATAATAATTCCTAAAATTAATTCGGTTTCATTATTACCAGTTCTTCTTAAGTCCACTAACACTTTAGCAACGATAGCGCTAGAAGAAATCGTAATAATACCCGCAATAATTAAGATTTCTAGTAATGGGAATCCCATTATAAATCCGTATAACAAACCAAGTGAAAAGTTAATTAAAATATAAATCGTTCCGCCAATCGCAATAGAGCGTCCAGATTTAATTAGTTTTTTCATTGAAAATTCTAATCCTAGATAGAATAGAAGGAATAGAACCCCAATCCGTCCAAGGAAGGAAATTACACTTGCACTTTCAATAAATTTGAGATCGATAACACCTATTGTCGGTGCATGCGGTCCTACTAACATTCCAAGAACGATTAGAAAAGGAATTACTGAGAATTTAAATTTTCCAGCAATTACTGCTGCAATTGCCACTAAAACTAAAGCTGTACCAACTTCAAAAATTAACGTATCCATCTAATCAGTCCCCCCTATTTGAAAGTAATTCATTAATGATTTTTTTAATTTCTTCTCTCTCACCTGAAACTACAAGCATATCTCCTTCTTCAATTACTGTTTCTGGTCCTGGATTAAATAACTTCTTCATGTTCTTCTTCATAACCGCGATTATTGTTACGCTATATGTTTTTCTTATTTCAAGATCGCCAATTGTTTTTCCGATTGCTGGAGCTGTATTCTCCACTTTGAACCACTCAATCGCTAAACCTTCAAAAACCATCTCAACATTTTCTAACGCCCTAGGCTTATATACCATTCCACCTAATATTGCAGCGATTTGTCTCGCCTCTGAGTCACGTAGCGAAATACTTGAGATGCTTTCTTCATGATCTGAATCAAAATGATACATTTCTCTACGACCATCATCATGAATGACAATTACCATCTTTTCGTTACCTTTCGTAACGATTTGAAACTTATAACCAATACCTGGAAGTTCACTTTCTCTAATATTCATTTTTAGCTCCTCCATAACTTATTTATTTTAATTTTCTGTTTTTCTGTCTTTTATTCATCCAATCAACTTTAGAAATTCTAACCACTCAGGATATTTGTGATTTGGAAATCTTTTATTGTAATAATAAGTGGACCCTAAAAAGATACTTAAAGATGTAATGATAAAAAATATATTACTTCTCATTTTCAAACTCTCAAGGCTTACTTTCCATAAAGAATTTTCTTTCAAATTATCCCCACCTTCTCGCTTTAAATTTAGTTTTTTAAAATGTAAATAATTCTAAAAATATTACGATGTAACATAATCATAACACAAAAATGATTTAAGTAACATAATTTTTTAGAAAAATTGATTCTCGTATATTTTTTGCATATAATTTTCTTATTACGAAAAAAAGGAAGTGTATTATATGGTTGATATCTTTAGCAGATTCCTTGAGGTAACGAATAATATTTTATGGTCATATATTCTTATTGCAATGCTAATCGGCTTCGGTCTTTACTTCTCTTTTAAATTAAAATTTGTCCAAATTACTCATTTCAGTGAGATGGTCAGCTTAATTAGTAAAGGGTTTAATCGAAAAGAAAAAAAGAAAGATAGCATCTCACCATTCCAAGCATTTTGCTTAAGTGCAGCAGCACGTATCGGTATCGGAAACTTAGCTGGTGTAGCATTAGCAATTTCAATGGGTGGACCTGGCGCAATATTTTGGATGTGGTTTATCGCAATTATCGGAGCAGCTACTAGTTTTGTAGAATGTACACTTGCGCAAATTTATAAAGTAAAAGATGGAAGTAGGTTCCGTGGTGGACCAGCATATTACATGGAAAAAGGGTTAAACAAACGCTGGATGGGCGTCTGGTTTTCACTTCTTATTACAGTTGCGTACGGATTAATTTTCAATTCAGTGCAAGCAAATACAGTAACAATAGCGTTTGAAAATGCTTTTGGACTAGAGCGAACAATCGTAGGAGCTCTATTAGCCTTATTAGTTGCAGTTATTATTTTTGGTGGTATTAAGAGCATTTCACGTATTACAGAAATGATTGTTCCGCCAATGGCAATCGTTTATATCGGCGTGGCTATTTTTGTCGTTATTAACAACTTCAGTATGTTACCAAGCATTTTCATGGAAATCTTTAACGGTGCATTCGGTTTAGACCAAGCCATCGCTGGTGGTATTGGAGCAGCAATCAAGTTCGGAATTCAGCGCGGTTTATTCGCTACAGAAGCGGGAATGGGTAGCTCTCCTAATGCAGCAGCAACATCTGATGTATCTCACCCTGTAAAACAAGGGCTTGTTCAAGCGTTAGGCGTTTTCGTAGATACATTCTTAGTATGTACATCAACAGCATTTATCGTATTATGTTCTGGACTTTACAAAGGATCAAATTTAGAAGGTATCGAATTAACACAAAACGCATTAAGTTCACAAATTGGACCGTGGGCAAGCACTTTCTTAGCGATTATTATTTTCCTATTCGCTTTCAGTTCACTTCTAGGAAACTACTATTATGGTGAAACAAATATCGCATTCATTAAAGAAAGTAAAACATGGTTAATGATTTATCGTGTTGCAGTTGTCGGAATGGTATTCTTCGGATCAATCGCTGCTCTTAAAACAGTTTGGAGTTTAGCTGATTTATTCATGGGACTAATGGTATTCACAAACTTAATTGCCATCTCATTCCTTAGCAAATTTGCTTACGCTGCATTAGTAGACTATTTGAAGCAAAAGAAACAAGGAAAAGATCCTGTCTTCGTTGCAAACTCTATCCCTGGCTTAAAGAATACAGAGTGCTGGGATGGGCAGGATGTAGAAGAAAAACAAAAGGCCGTTTAACAAATAAAAGCGGAAGTGGCTCGTTCAGAACAGGAGGGTGTTGGAACTCCTGATTACGAGGCGCTTTTTGCCTCGAATGAAGGAGTGAAACAACCGACTGTTCTAGCCGCTGGAGCTGGATATCATTTAAAGCGAAAGCGGCTCGTTCAGAACAGGAGGGTGTTGGAACTCCTGATTACGAGGCGCTTTTTGCCTCGAATGAAGGAGTGAAACAACCGACTGTTCTAGCCGCTGGAGCTGGATATCATTTAAAGCGAAAGCGGCTCGTTCAGAACAGGAGGGTGTTGGAACTCCTGATTACGAGGCGCTTTTTGCCTCGAATGAAGGAGTGAAACAACCGACTGTTCTAGCCGCTGGAGCTGGATATCATTTAAAGCGGAAGCGGCTCATTCAGAACCGCAGGACACTTCAAGCTCTCGACCTTGAAGCGCTTTTTGCTTCGAGCGAGAGAGCGAAATGACCGACTGGTCTAGTCACCGGAGCTGGATATCACTAAAAGCACAAGCGGCTCGTTTAGAACAAGAGCCATATCTCAAACAAAGGCCCTATTACTTCACCGTAATAGGGCCTTTTATTTACAACAGTTCATAATTTGTTCAAATTAATTCCAGCAAAAGGGTTGATTTATAGAGATTACTAGATTATAATGATTATAAATTAGTAATTGATATCACATAACAACTCAAAAGGAGATTGATCATAATGAACAAACAAGTAATCGAAGTATTAAACAAACAAGTAGCAGACTGGAGCGTTTTATTCACAAAACTTCACAACTTCCATTGGTACGTAAAAGGACCTCAATTCTTCACATTACACGAGAAATTCGAAGAACTTTACACAGAATCAGCTACTCACATCGATGAAATTGCAGAACGTATTTTAGCAATTGGCGGCAAACCAGTAGCAACAATGAAAGAATACTTAGAACTATCTTCTATTCAAGAAGCAGCATACGGAGAAACTGCAGAAGGGATGGTCGAAGCAATCATGAAAGACTACGAAATGATGCTAGTCGAACTGAAAAAAGGCATGGAAATCGCTCAAGACTCTGACGATGAAATGACATCTGACCTACTACTAGGCATCTACACAGAACTAGAAAAACACGCTTGGATGCTACGTGCGTTCTTGAATCAATAATAATTAAAAGCGGAAGCGGCTCGCTCAGAATCGCAGGACACTTCAAGCTCTCGACCTTGAAGCGCTTTTTGCTTCGAGCGAGAGAGCGAAATGACCGGAGATTCTAGCCGCTGGAGTTGGATATTACTTTAAAGCGGAAGCGGCTCGTTCAGAACAGGAGGGTGTTGGAACTCCTGATTACGAGGCGCTTTTTGCCTCGAATGAAGGAGTGAAACAACCGACTGTTCTAGCCGCTGGAGCTGGATATCATTTAAAGCGGAAGCGGCTCGTTTAGAGTCGCTTTTTTATGTAATGGTCGCACTTAACGGTACACGAAATTATATCAACGATTTTTCAAATATATCGATCATAACTCGCAATATATCAACGATTTTTTCATTATATCGATCATTACCCGCAATATATCAACGATTTGACAAAGGATATCAATTTGCCGACAAATCACGACAATATCAGCGCCCCTCTCCCCTACTTTTATCAATATATTACAATCTCATCTATGTTAAAATATAGGAAACACCCTTTAGCTTTTCCAAATTCATCATTTACTACTTAAATGACGGGAGTGGTTCAGTTGAAAGACTACTTAATTAGAGCATTTTTTGCGTTAATAACAGTTGGGATTCTCTTACTTATAGCTAATATTTTCAATATACGTGTCGAGGTTAAGGACTATGCTTTCCTCGTTGTCGTAGCAATTGGTGGCGGCTGGGGTGGCTGGTACCTTTATAAAAAACAAAGCAATCAAAATGATAAAGGCATTCCAAAGTAATATGGAATGCCTCTTTTATTGCCTTCTGTAATAAATAATGAAATTCAGACCACTAATACAACCAATCGCAATAAACATACAAAACGATTGTGGATCTCCACCTAGATTATACTCATCAACGATAAATCCGGACATAAACAACGTTATCGCTGAAACACCGATACACAATACCGAGATAAACCAAAGCGAAAATTCATTAATCAACTCTTTCTTCTGTCTCAAAACAATTAGCATAACAAGAATAGACGCTGCTAAAATACTTTTAAAAACCGGACGTAAATATACGAACTCCTCCATCTATTTCTCCTTTCCCCAAAACATTACATCTAAACATTAACATATTTAACTAAATTAAAAACACATGCCATCTTAAATTAAAACGACATGTGTTTCCGTATTTGCTATGATAGTTGCTTCCACTTCGTTCCCAAAACAGGACGCTCATAATTTTGGATTGCATGAATTAGTTTATCTGCTGTCTCAGCTGAAACGATCAATTCTTTATTTGATGAATTCATAAATCCTTCTTCTGCTGCACGTTCAACCATTTGCAAAATTGGTCCGTAAAAACCTTTTATGTTTAATAAACCAACCGGCTTATTATGTATACCAATTTGTGACCAACATACAACTTCAAATAGTTCTTCAAACGTTCCGTATCCGCCTGGAAGCGCAATAAAAGCATCTGCAAGCTCTGCCATTTTCGCTTTACGTTCATGCATCGTCTCTACTTCAATTAATTCTGTTAATCCTGTATGCACAATTTCTCCTCGAAATAGACCGCGCGGCATAACACCTGTTACACGTCCACCTAAACGAAGAACTTCGTTTGCTACTTCTCCCATTAATCCAACGCATGAACCACCGTATACAAGCTCATACTCGTTCTCAACAAACATTTTACCTAACTGAATTGCCTGCTCTTTGAATTCTGGTCTCTCCCCTAAATTAGAACCTGCAAACACACAAATCTTTCTCATCCCTACACCCCGAAACTATATATTGTTATGATACAATTGACATTGTACAACATATTGAGGAGATGAGGAAGAAATGGATATCGTTGCATTTCAAAGATGGGTTGAGGAATTTTACGAAAAACGAAGCTGGTCACAGTATAATGCCTTTATTCGCTTAAATTTCTTAACCGAGGAAGTTGGGGAAGTTTCACGAGTCGTTCGTGCTATTGAAATTGGCCGCGATCGCCCTGATGAAGATGCGAAAACAGAAGAAGAGCTAAAACAAGAACTAAAAGAAGAACTTGGCGATGTACTATCTAACCTTATTATTCTTTCGCAAAAATATGATTTAGACTTACAAGACATTATGGACGCACACGTTGCAAAGCTTTCAAAAAGGTTCGAAGTATCTAAATGAGAATATTATCAATTATGGTATAATATTCTTGTCACAATACTAAGGGGGATTTTATGTTATCAAAAAAATTGCACGACGCATTAAATGAACAAATGAACTTTGAATTTTACTCTGCCCATGCTTATATGGCAATGGCTGCTTACTGTACAGCTGAGAGCTATGATGGATTCGCTAACTTTTTCCTTGTACAAGCTGAAGAAGAACGTTTCCACGCAATGAAGCTTTATAACTATATTAATGACCGCGGAGAGCGCGCTATTATTACTGGATTTGATAATCCGAATAACGAATACGAATCTGTATTAAACGCTTTTGAAGTCGCACTTGAGCACGAGCGTGAAGTAACGAAACGTATTTACAACTTATCTGATATCGCTTGGGACGAGCGTGAACATGCAACAATTACATTCTTAAAATGGTTCGTTGACGAACAAGTTGAAGAAGAAGCTTCATTCGATAGCATCATCCAAAAACTAAAACGTATTACAAGCGATTCAAACGCACTGTTTATGCTAGATGCTGAATTAGAGAAACGTACATTTACGCCTCCAGCTGAGTAATATTTCAATCACCTTAATACATGTATTAAGGTGATTTTTTTGTTTGCTCTCTATCTTAAAATCACCTTAAATTTCCTCATATTTGACATAGTGCCAGATATAAAATGGTATTATTTTCAATATAAAAACGAATATACGAGGAGAGGAAAAATGAATCAACGTGTAGAAGCTGTTGATGCAATTCGTGGTTTTGCTTTGTTTGGCATTTTACTAGTCAATATGACATTAATTCAATTTGGGTTCTTCACCAGTGAAAAACCAACTTATCTATTTGGCGATCTTGATAAAGGTGCTAATTGGTTTATTCAATTTTTCGGCACACATAACTTTATAT
Organism: Bacillus sp. LH1; assembly: GCF_057924895.1. Taxonomy (NCBI): domain Bacteria; kingdom Bacillati; phylum Bacillota; class Bacilli; order Caryophanales; family Bacillaceae; genus Bacillus; species Bacillus sp. LH1. Next base: position 4,933,306 of record NZ_CM175007.1, read on the forward strand.
CCCTATTTTCTTTTCTATTTGGGCTTAGCATTATTTTGTTACAAAAAAGTATTATCACAAAAGGAAAAAAATTCTTCCCCACATACATAAGACGTATTATCATTCTTTTACTACTCGGCTACATTCACGGCACTTTTGTTTGGGAGGGAGATATTTTATTTGCATACGGAATAATCGGGATTTTTTTAATGATATTCATCAATCGAAAACCGAAAACTTTGCTTATTTGGGCGATTATTCTACTCGCACTTATTACACTTATGTCTTATCAAACTGATCCATCTACAAATATAAATGATTTCGCACCTTATACTGAAAAAGAACATAAAGTCCATCAAACTGGAAGCTATATGGATCACGTCAACTTTAGATTGACTGAAAATCCTTTTGATTACATGGGAATTGACGGTGCATTCGGATTATTTTTCATATCAGTTTTCGCAATAATTTTTATGTCTCCACTGTTCCTACTCGGAATGTATGTAGGGAAAAAAGGCTGGCTATTTGAGGTCAGTAAACATATACCTGCTGTCAAAAAAATATGGTTTGCCACCGGTCTCTTCTCTTTTACAATTAAAATCTTAGCTATGTTCATAAAACACCCGGTTTTAATTATGTTACAAGATGGCCTTACACCAGTAACTATGACCTTCTTTTACGGAAGCACAATCATTTTATTATTCCATTACAAAAAAGCAACCCGTCTACTAACATACATGGCGAACATGGGGAAAATGTCCGTTAGTAATTACTTAGCGCAATCTATTATCGCAACAACCATTTTTTACGCATATGGATTTGGCTTATACGGGAAAATCGGCTATTTCTTCGGTATTCTTTTAACCATCGGAATTTATACGATTCAATTATTCGTTAGCACCTATTGGCTCCAGAAATACCGAATGGGGCCAGTGGAATATGTGTGGAGACTGGGAACTTATTTAGAGAAACCACGTTTTAAAAGAGACTTGGATAAAGCAAGTTAAACAAAAAAAGCAATGAGCCTACGCTCATTGCTTTTCTTAATTTATTAAAGCATAACCCCAACGATAATCGCTGATAATATACTTACTAACGTTGCACCGTATACAAGTTTTAAACCGAATGATGATACAACGTTTGCTTGTTTGCCATCGATACTCTTCGTTGCACCTGCGATAATTCCGATAGATGAGAAGTTCGCAAATGATACAAGGAAGATAGATAAAATACCTACTGTACGAGCTGATAAATCACCAGCTACTTTACCAAGATCAAGCATTGCAACGAATTCGTTCGTTACTAATTTTGTTGCCATAATTTGTCCTGCTTGTAACATCTCTGATGTTGGAATACCCATTACGAATGCTAATGGTGAGAAGATATATCCTAAAATGCTTTGGAATGTGATTCCGAAAATTGAATCGAATACACCATTAATTGCTGTAATTAATGCCACGAAACCGATTAACATCGCCGCTACTGTTACAGCGATTGAGAAACCAAGCATAATATATTCGCCTAACATTTCAAAGAATGTTTGTTTCTTGTCTTCTTGTAATTCTAAAATATCGTCTTCTTCTTTTACTTCATATGGATTAATGATATGAACGATAATGAATCCACTGAATAAGTTTAATACAAGTGCTGTTACTACATATTTTGGATCAATCATTTTCATATAAGAACCGACAATTGACATCGATACTGTAGACATTGAAGATGCACAAAGTGTGTATAAACGATTTTTCGGTAATTTGCTTAGTTGATCTTTTACTGTAATGAATACTTCCCCTTGACCAACGATTGCAGCTGCTACCGCATTATATGATTCTAGTTTTCCTAAACCGTTAACTTTACTTAATAGGAAACCGACTGCACGAATGATAATCGGTAAAACTTTAATATGTTGCAGAATCCCGATTAATACTGCTAAGAAAATAATCGGTAATAATACTGTTAAGAAGAATGGTGCTTGTCCATCGTTTGCTAGACCACCAAATACGAAATTAACCCCAGCTTCCGCAAATTTTAAAATAGCGCCAAATCCATCTGCGATCCCTTTTACTAATACAAATCCGACCTTTGTATTTAGTAAGAAATACGCAAGTACCAATTGAATGACAAGCATAAGTGCAATTGGTTTATATTTAATTTTCTTACGATCTGAACTAATAAGGAAACCTAGTACAAACACTACAAGTAAACCGACTAGAAACATTACGAACTTCATATGTGAATCCTCCACTTCTCCCACAAGTTATTGGTCGTATAACGTATAACGAATGACGTCTGACCATTGTTGTTAAAAAAATTTAAAACCCCTAAAACTATTCAACTGTCATCTAAAATCAGTAAGCGTTTACATAAATTGCAATTTATAAAAGGTAGCTTCTTCTCTCCTACCATACTTGAAAGTCTGAAATTGATACCACCTACAAATCAAATTGTAAGCGTTATCTAGGTGAAATGCAATATAAATTTTAAAAGATTTTTATATGTTAATATATTCCTAATTAATTGGTTTTTTCATGCAAATTTACCATAAAAAAAATAGCCCTAGCTATGAGCTAGAGCCATCCTTTTTTTATAACATAACACCAACGATAATCGCTGATAGAATACTTACTAACGTCGCACCGTACACAAGGCGTAAACCGAATGATGATACAACATTTGATTGATTTTCATCGATACCTTTCGTTGCACCTGCGATAATTCCGATAGATGAGAAGTTCGCAAATGATACAAGGAATACAGAAAGAATACCAACCGTACGAGCCGATAAATCACCAGCTACTTTTCCAAGGTCAAGCATCGCAACAAACTCGTTTGATACTAATTTTGTTGCCATAATTTGTCCCGCTGTTACCATTTCTGCTTGCGGGATGCCCATTACGAATGCTAATGGTGAGAAAATATATCCTAAAATAGCTTGGAATGTAATACCGAACATTGTATCAAACAAGCTATTGATTGCTGTAATTAATGCTACGAAACCAAGTAACATAGCTGCTACTGTAATCGCAATCGTGAAACCAAGCATAATGTACTCGCTCAGCATTTCAAAGAATGATTGTTTTTTCTTATTTTCTAATTTCAGTGTATCTTCTTCTTCTGTAATATCGTACGGGTTAATAATATGAATGATAATGAAACCACTAAATAAATTTAATACAAGTGCTGTTACTACATATTTCGGTTCGATCATTTTCATATAAGAACCAACGATTGACATCGACACTGTCGACATAGAAGATGCACATAATGTATATAAACGATGTTTTGGGATTTTACTTAATTGATCTTTTACTGTAATAAATACTTCTGCTTGTCCAACAATGGCAGCTGCTACTGCGTTATATGATTCTAGTTTTCCTAGACCATTTACTTTACTTAACAACGTACCAATAGCACGAATAAATATCGGTAAAATTTTAAAGTGTTGCAGAATTCCGATTAAAACCGCAAAGAATACGATTGGTAATAACGCTGTTAAGAAGAATGAAACCTCTCCTTTATTAACAAGACCACCAAATACGAAAACGATTCCAGCTTCCGCATATCCAAGAAGTGCGCCAAATCCATCTGAAATTCCTTTTACTAAAATATAACCAACTTGCGTATTTAATAAGAAATAAGATAATGCTAGCTGAATAATAAGCATAATTGCGATTGGTTTATACTTAATCTTCTTTCGATCGGCACTTATAAGAAAACCGAGTACAAATACAACGAGTAATCCTACAAGGAACATAACAAACTTCATTAATAAAATCCTCCATTTAACTCTTCATTAACGTTGAACGTCTGACCATTCAAAACAAGAAATAATCCGAACTTTCCATTTCTCCTCCAAAATCTTCAATCGGATAGGAAAAATCATAAAACCTCTTATTTCAAAGGCATTTTCCATTCTAACACAAATCACAAATCATATCCGCACTTTTCTTTAAAAAATTACATTTTATTATAAAACGTCTATGAATGTTCGTCTTTTACTATCTGCAAATAGTTGAATAAAACAAAAAAGAGCATCAAGTTTCACTTGATGCCCTTTTCATTATACCGCTTTTTCTTTATCAGCTACCGCTGACTCATCCCAACACTCTGTATTGTTCAAACCTGGAATAGACTCCGCATAAAAGACTGGATCTTTCCCTTGTTTCTTTTGCTTAATATAATCTGATAACGCTGCGAAAGCATACTTAGAAAGGAATACAATTGCTACTAAGTTAATAACAGCCATAATTCCCATAAATAAATCTGCTAAATCCCAAACGATTTGAATTGTCGCTACAGATCCTAGCATAACCATACTAAGTACAGCAATGCGGTATGCATTTAATAGCACTTTACTTCCATTTAAGAATTCAATATTTGTTTCACCATAGTAGTAGTTACCTACTAATGAACTGAACGCAAACAAGAAGATTGCCACTGCTACAAATATAGAAGCCCATGGACCGATATGTTGACTTAACGCCTGCTGCGTTAATTGAATTCCGTTTAAATCTGCTGCATTATGCACATCTGATAAAAGAATAATAAATGCTGTACAACTACAAATTAATAATGTATCAGTAAATACCCCTAAAGTTTGAATGAAACCTTGTTTAACTGGGTGCGTTACGTTTGCAGTCGCTGCTGCGTTCGGCGCACTACCCATACCTGCTTCATTTGAGAATAACCCACGTTTTACCCCTAATAAAATCGCAGCTCCTAATCCTCCGCCTACTACTTCTTTAATTCCGAAAGCATGTAAGAAAATTTCTTTAAATACATATGGAATTGCCGTAATGTTTGTTACAACAACGAATAATGCCACTGCTACATAAATAATTGCCATTACTGGAACAATCATTTCAACCGCGCGAGCAATTCGTTTTACTCCACCGAAAATAATAACTGCAAGTAAACCAGCCATAACAAGACCTACTAATCTACTATCTGTTTTGAACGCCCCATCAAAGGCAGCCGCTACAGTATTAGACTGTACAGCGTTAAAAATCAATCCGAAACTTACTGTTATTAGAACAGAGAACACAACACCTAACCAGCGTTTCTTTAAACCCTTTTCCATATAATACGCTGGGCCCCCACGGAATGCATTCCCATCTTTTACTTTATAAATTTGCGCTAATGTGCTCTCTACAAATGCAGAAGCACCCCCAATTACCGCGATTAACCACATCCAAAATACTGCTCCTGGACCACCTGCTGAGATCGCAATAGCTACACCAGCTAAGTTACCAGTACCTACACGAGAAGCTGTACTCATACAAAACGCTTGGAATGATGATACGCCGCTCTTCTCTTTTTGCGCTTTCCTCGTTTTCGAGCTTGCCCCGTCCCCAAGCAAACGAATCATTTCACCGAAGTAACGAACTTGGACAAATTTCACACGAAATGAAAAATAGAGTCCTAACCCAATTAACATCGCAATAATGATATATGACCAAAGGATATTATTTATATCCCCAATTACCTTAGCTAAAAAATCCATAATTGCATTGCCCCCTCTTCCTAACAATAAGAAAATTATATTCTAAAAACTTTTAGTAATCAAGAACTTTATGTTAGGTTTTATAACATGAGTACGTTAATTCTTTTAACATAAGTGTTTTTTCACATGAAAATATAGCCATTACATGCATTTATCCAATACTTAATAACTTATCCTATTCGACCAGCCATACTTTTAAAACAGGACGTTCCCCACAAATAACGAGAGAGAGAAACAAACAAAAAAGTTATATTAATAATTACCTCTCACCCTTTTCATCATTTACTACAACAAAAAAGGCGAGCATCGAATTTACCTCGATGCTCGCCTTTTCAATTACACTGCTTTTTCTTTATCTGTTACCACTTGCTTATCCCAGCACTCTGTATTCGTTAAACCAGGAATAGAATCTGCACTGAAGACTGGATCTTTCCCTTGTTTCTTTTGCCTTACATAGTCTGTTAATGCCGCGTACGCAAATCGGCCAAGAAGTGTAATCGCAATTAAGTTCGTGATTACCATTAGACCCATAAATAAGTCTGCCATATTCCATACAACTTGAAGCGTCGCAACAGAACCGAATAATACCATTCCAACTACCGCAATACGGTAAATTGTTAACCACGTTTTGCTTTGCTTAATAAATTCAATATTTGTTTCACCATAATAGTAGTTTCCTAAAAGAGAACTAAATGCAAATAAGAAAATAATAATCGCTAAGAAGCTACTTGCCCATGGGCCGATTTGTGAGCTTAATGCATTTTGCGTTAATTCAATACCTTCTAAATTCGTTGCTTTATATGCACCAGAACATAGTACGATAAATGCTGTTGATGTACATACTAAGAATGTATCTACTAAAACGCCGATCGTTTGAATAAAACCTTGTTTTGCTGGATGCGTTACATCAGCTGTTGCTGCCGCGTTCGGCGCACTACCCATACCTGCTTCGTTCGCAAATAATCCGCGCTGAATACCATATTTCATCGCAGCACCGATACCGCCACCTACAGCTGAATCTAAACCGAATGCACCTTTAAAGATTTCCGTAAACACATCTGGTATTAAATAGAAGTTTTTAATGACAACAAAAATAGCTACCGCAATATAAACAAGCGCCATTGGCGGAACAATCATTTCCGACATACGTGCAATACTTTTTACACCACCAAAAATAATAACCGCAACTAATGCAGCTAATACAATACCAACAATATAACGCTCTAAACCAAATGCATTTTCAAACGCTAATGTTACTGTATTCGCTTGTACTGAGTTAAAAATTAAACCATAACTAACTGTAATAAGGATAGAAAACCAAATTCCCATCCAACGTTTATTTAAACCTTTTTCCATATAATAAGCAGGACCACCACGGAAGCCACTGCCATCTTTTACTTTATAAATTTGGGCAAGCGTACTTTCTACGAAACTTGAAGAAGCCCCGATAATCGCAATAACCCACATCCAAAATACAGCTCCAGGTCCTCCCATAGATATAGCTAATGCTACACCAGCTAAGTTACCGATACCAATACGAGCTGCTGAACTCATACAAAACGCTTGGAAAGAAGATACACTACCTTTTTTACGCGTCTTTCCAGTTAATCCATCACTCATTAGTCGAACCATTTCCCCTAAATGAGTAATTTGTACGAATTTCAATTTAATAGAAAAATAAAGACCTAAACCAATTAACATCGCAATAAGAATATATGACCAAAGAATTGTATTTGTTGATGAAATAAATTGCTCTAAAATATTCATACAATTAACCCCTCCTTTTCTCCATAAAACGAATTATATTTAAAAAACATTCAAAAATCAACATTTTTCGACAATTTGCAATTTCCAAATATTAGCCAGGTTCACAGTAACAATGTCTTTATGACTGACTACCCTCCCTCTAACTGTGCATACTAAAACAAAAAATAAATTCACAAACAACACTATTGACAAAAATACCAACCTGTAACTATAATGATTACAACGGGTTGTAACAAACCTAATTACAACAAATTCATTTACTTTCAGATATACACTTTAACAAAACACTTTGGAGGGATTTATTATGAAAATCGGAATTATCGGAGCAACTGGTAAAGCAGGAAGTCGTATTTTAAAAGAAGCATTGGATCGCGGACATGAAGTAACTGCAATCGTAAGAAACGCTGCAAAAATTACAGAAGAAAACGTAAAAGTTTTAGAAAAAGACGTATTTTCTCTTACATCTAACGACTTGCAAGCATTCGATGTAGTTGTAAATGCATTCGGTGCTCCAGCAGGACAAGAACACCTTCACGTAGATGCAGGAAACGTACTAATTGAAGCGATGAAAGGTGCACCTAACACAAAATTACTTGTAGTTGGTGGCGCTGGAAGCTTATTTGTAGACGAAGAGAAAACAACACGTGTATTTGAGACACCAGGTTTCCCGGAAGAATACCTTGCAACAGCTCAAAACCAAGGTAAAAACTTAGAAATCTTACAACAAACAAATGATATCACTTGGACATTCATCAGCCCTTCTGCACTATTCGCATTAGGAAAACGCACTGGTTCTTATAAAGCTGGTAAAGACAACCTGCTTGTGAACACAAAAGGTGATAGCTACGTAAGTTATGAAGACTTCGCAGTTGCAGCACTTGATGAAATCGAAAATCCAAAACATGTAAACGAACGCTTCACAGTAGTTTCTGAAGCTGAATAATAAAAAAAGCTCGTAAAACATAATGTTTTACGAGCTTTTTTTATTGTTACACTTGTTCTAAACCATTTGGAGTAATCTTAAAGGAAATTTCTTTAAACTTTTTCTTATCTCCTTTTCCAACGAACTCACTATTTTTGTACCAGCTTAAACGATCTGATTCAGCATGATACACTTTTACTACATCACCATACTCGAACATCATACCATTTACTTGTTCTGCAAAATTCTTTGAAGTCTCTTGCCCTTCTGCTGTTACATGCTTTTTCTCAGTTCCGTTTTGATCATATAACGTAATTCCCATATATAATTCATTATTAAAGTAACTATGAATTTGTTCATTTGTAGACGTTACATGTAGTTTCTTATCATCATGATTTAACGTTACAATAGAACAAACAACATTACTAAGCCCTTGATATACAATGCTATCTCCATATGTTACTTCTACTCGTACTTCTGTCACTTTCTTATTCCCAAAGCGATCTTTCGTTTCTACTTTTACTTTTTGTTCACCAATTTTTGTTGTATTTGGCTTTTCTACAAAACCTACTACTTCTCCATCTTTCACTTGAACAAAATCTTTCGCTTCTAATTTTTCAACATCTGTTCCGATTACTACTTTTCGTGGCATTGCTGTTACTTCTTGTTGAGCTTCCACTCTCTCAAAGCCTTGCTCTGTAATTTTAAAGAATACTTCATTTACACCATACTTTGTATCTACGAACTCATTCTTTTTATATACTTTAAAACGATCGAATTCTCTCTGATAAACCTTTACTATATCCCCGTATTCAAAAGCCATTCCATTAAATTGTTCCGCAAATCCTTTTGTATTTTCAGATGCTTTTACCGATAAAGCTTTCTTCTCTTTTCCACCTTTATCATATACAGTCATCGCCATATATTTCTCATCCGCAAACGAAGTATGCATTGGACCTTCTGAATCTGTTGTACTGAATTTCTTTTCTTCATGATTTAATGTAACAATCGATTTAATATTCGTTCCGCCGTGCCATGTACCAAAGAACATAATACTATCACCGTAAATTACTTCTACAGGAACTTCTGTCACTTTTTTATTACCTAAACGATCCTTCGTTTCTACTTTTACTGTTTGTTCACCAATTTTTGTTGTATTTGGCTTTTCTACAAAACCTACTACTTCTCCGTCTTTCACTTGAACAAAGTTTTTTGCTTCTAATTTTTCAGCGTCTGTTCCAATTACTACTTTTTGTGGCACTGCCGTTACTTGTTGCTGAGCTTCGATTCTCTCGAAACCTTGCTCTGTAATTTTAAAGAATACTTCATTTACACCATACTTTGTATCTATAAACTCATTCTTTTTATATACTTTAAAACGATCGAATTCTCTCTGATAAACCTTTACTATATCGCCGTATTCAAAGACCATTCCATTAAATTGTTCCGCAAATCCTTTTGTATTTTCAGATGCTTTTACTGATAAAGCTTTCTTCTCTTTTCCATCTTTATCATATACAGTCATTCCCATATACTTCTCATCTGCAAATGAAGTATGCATTGCACCTTCTGAATCTGTTGTGCTAAATTTCTTTTCTTCATGATTTAATGTAACAATCGATTTAATATTGGTTCCGCTATGCCATGTACCAAAGAACATAATGCTATCTCCGTATATTATTTCTAGCGGTACTTCTGTTACTTTTTTATTACCAAAGCGATCTTTCGTTTCTACTTTTACTTTTTGTTCACCAATTTTCGTTGTATTTGGCTTTTCTACAAATCCAACTACTTCTCCATCTTTCACTTGAACAAAGTTTTTCGCTTCTAATTTTCCGGCATCTGTTCCGATTACTACTTTTTGTGGTACTGCTGTGACTTCTTGTAAACCATGGATTAATTCATATCCTTGCGGGGTAATTTTAAATAATTTTTCCTTTTTATTTTTAGCTTGCCCTTTGTCTACACGTTTATTGTCATCATACCATTCTAAATACTCTGGCTGTATATGGTATACCTTAATGATGTCTCCATACTCAAATGACATTCCATCTAACTCTTTCACGAAATTCTTTAATCCTTCATGACCTTCCGCGGAAACATTCTTCTTTTCATTCCCATTTGCATCATAGATCGTAACACCTACATATTTTTGATTTCGATAACTATGATCCAATATGTTTCTTACTAATGTCGTATTAAATTTCTTATCGTTATGATTTAAAGTTAACACAGAATTTGTATTCCAATATGATTTAAATGCCATACTATCTCCATACACAACGTTAACTGGTACAGGAATTGCATTTACATTTCCTTGTGCATCTACAATTTCTACATTCACTGTTTGTTTTCCATTTTCTTGTTTAGGCCATGCTATTTTCCCTGTCGCTTTTACATTTTGTCCTAGATTTTTTACAAGTTCACTTGCCTTTTTCTCATCAAATTCTGTACCTATTAAAATATCTGGTACTGTATTAACTGCTTCACCATAAGGAACTTTGTATGCTTCTACTTGTTTTTCACGAATCGGATTACTATCTCTCGATAACCATATTTCATTTTTCGGTTCAGGTAATTGTAGTTTATTTACTTTTTCTATCGTATCCGCCTCTGCATGTAATCCCCATTTCGCAAAGTAAGAAATTAAATTTTGTCCCGATGCTTTTGAAGCCATATAGATAAACATTTGCTTTTTCTCTCTACTCGAAATAACCTCATTAGTATCTAACATAGAATATTCTGTATCAGATAACACTCGATACATTTGATGTAACTTCGGATAGAATTGATCTCCATAAATTAAATGCAACTGCCAGAACATAATAATTGGATCTGCTTTATCAAAATTCTTTTGATCATCTGGTTGTTTCAAATATGCAAATGCATCTTCATAACGACCATCTACTTCCATTCGCGATTTATTTCCAAATGCTAGCTGAACAGCTAGGCTATAAATGTTAACTGTTGTCTCACCCATGCCTTCTGACAACCAAGGAATCTGTTGGTGTAGGTGTCCCACTTCATGCCATGGTCCCCAACCATCAGTTGTAAACTTCTCGATATCTAATACATACTCTATCGATTCTTTTGCATACCCTGTCAGATAATTATTTGCATACATATATGGGCTAGTTGGGTATCTCGCTTCAATAAATTGAATATAATGTTTCCCTGGATTCGCAACTCCAATGCCATCTTCCGATAATCCAGATAATGCATTTTCAATCCGAATTGCTTCATCATGCTTCTTCATTAAATCTGTCGGGTCAGTCTTTTGCATGTTTTTTTCTACTTTTTCATAACTTGTAGTTATTAAACTTCTATCACCCTTTAATTCTATCGCGTAAGGGTTTTTATATTTTTCTAACATTTCATCCCAATCTTTTTTCGTATGTTTCCCTAGTATAAATAAAGGAAAATGAGTACCTCCACTTATAACAGTCGCTGTAACTTCCCCGGTATTATTCATATTATAAAAATATAAAATCCCTCCATTAGGCGAAGAAATAATATTTTTACCAGGATTTAAATCGAACTCTTTTGGCTTTTCCTTGTCATAAGCTCGCGTTCCTATAAACGCTTTAATAGATTGATTTCCTTTTATTTCAACTTTAATTTCTTCATCTGGTTTTGCATAAATTCCAGTTGGTTCATTTGGTGAAAAGGCAAATTGCATCTTTAAACGGTCCCTATTTTCTTCTACGCTACCTTTCCCAGGCAAATGAAACGTTCTCTGCTCCAAACGATTCTCTTTACTCTCTTCCAACTGCCCGCCCTTATTCTCTTCCAAAGGCGCCGCATATCCTTTTGATGCTTCGAAAGCTACTGGTGATAATAATGTAGATATACATATACCTGCTACTAATACCCTACTCTTTTTCTTCTTTGACATAATCTGTGTCCCCTGTCCTTTTTTTAGACAAACCATCCTATATATTCGTTTAATGAAAAATCCTATTATCTTTATAAAAACATTTAACGAATAGACTAACACCTCGCGCACCTGTATCTATTACTACCGCATTTCCCTCCATGTATTCGCTTTCTTACATTGTACAATTTTTATGTAATATCCCCTCCTCACTTCTCTCTATTTGTGATGAGTTCTCTTGCTACATAAAAAAGAGAATAGTAAAAGATATTTTTCAGTATTGTCATCTATACATCTAAAAATGTGAACAACAATAGAGTTTTACATTTTCTTCATATATGACCATCTATAGGTAGTTTTTCCAACTGAATTGTACACGCTTTACACTTTGTTTGATAGCCTCTCTAATTAGAATAATGTTACAATTTCGTGAATAAAATCCATTTATTGTAACGTTTAGATTTCTCCATATTTTATTATTTTTAAATACTTCTTCAAACGTTAAAATAGTGTTTCACTCGATTAATTATTATCTTGATATACCTTTAAAAAATTCATATGAAAAAGCATTGGCATATACCAATGCTTTTTCATTATCTCTTTTGATTCGGTTTATGCGGTTCATTTGGAGTATATGGCTTATTTGGAGCCTCAGCCTTTTTCCAACTTACCGCTAACTCTGGACTTGTTTTTTCTTCACTACGCTCAAGTAATACTACTGCATTTTGAATAGTCGGTGTACCTTTATGCGCAATCCCTTGTAATTTCGTTAAATTTCCTGATACTTTAAAGCTAAATCCACCAGCTGGTGTTTGTTTCGGAATTAAAATGCGGAACTTTTCTCCTACATTAAATTCTGTTTTTGTTTCGCCTTTTTCATTTGCAAATTTCACGCCCGCTGGTGCACCTGTTGCTTGCACTTTATACGTTCCACTTTTTGCATTTGTTTCTACTGTATATAAGCCTGTTTCAAAGAAATCATTTTTTAAGACTGCTTCTTGTTCTTCTGTAGGAGTTACACTCATCGTAATTTCTTGTAGTTCTTCGCTAGCGTTTGCTTTTGCAACGATATCTTTTGTTACTTTCTCTACATTTTTATTTCGGAAATCTAAATCATTAACATCAATTTGTTTTAACGCATTCCATACTGCAAGCTGCGTTGCGTAATGCGCCTCTCTCCAATCAGATACTCCTAATTCTTGTGGGCTCTTTTGTGGATATCCATTCAACAGTACACGGTACACATTAATATCCACTTTACCCATTTCTGGTAAATCTTGACCGCTCGGAGATTTTAAATCTACATTTAAGCAAAATGCAATTTTTCCATCTGCCGTTTTAATAAGTTCTGTTCGAATTGGTTTCTTCTTTGACTTACTATAACTCCAATCCATTTGATACTTTGTATGATCCATAACTTCTGCGAATGCTTTTTGAAGTGGGAATAATACAAATAAGACACTTAAAAACATAGCTAAAAGTTTGAACGATTGCTTTATATTCATGTTTACAGCCCCTTAATAACAAACTTAATACTAAGTAGTATTTATTTAGAAACTATTTTTATGCAAAAAAAAAGAGTGCTTTTAAGCACTCTTTTTTCTTACCTTAATCTTAGAAATCGAAGTTATCAGGATCTGGACCAACGCGATGATTTTGATTTAACGCATCGATTTTTTCCATATCTTCTTTCGTTAATTCAAAGTTAAATACATCTGCGTTTGCAATAATGCGGTGTTCTTTCGTTGATTTTGGAATTGTGATTACTCCATTTTGAAGATCCCAACGTAAAATAACTTGCGCTGTTGTTTTACCGTGTTTCTCAGCAATCTCTTGTAATGTTTCGTTATCTAATAATTGACCTTGCATTAGTGGTGACCATGCTTCCATTTGAATACCTTGTTCTTTACAGAAAGCTTGTAGTTCTTTTTGTGTTAAACGAGGGTGGTATTCTACTTGGTTAATCATTGGTTTAATTTCTGCATCTTTCATTACATCTTGTAAGTGATGGATTTGGAAGTTACTTACACCAATTGCACGTACGCGCTTTTCTTTATAAAGTGTTTCTAGCGCTCTCCATGTATCTTTATATTTTCCTTCTGAAGGCCAGTGAACAAGATATAAATCTAAATAATCTAGTCCTAATTTTTTTAGACTCTCTTCGTATGCAGCGATTGTTGTTTCATACCCTTGATCTGCGTTCCATACTTTTGAAGTAATAAATAATTCTTCTCTTGCAATACCAGTCGCTTCAATACCTGCACGAATTCCTTCACCTACAGCTTTTTCATTTCCGTAAATTGCAGCTGTATCGATGCTGCGGTATCCTGCTTTAATTGCTGATTTTACAGCTTCTACAAGTTCTGGTCCTTCTTCTACTTTAAATACACCTAAACCGAACCAAGGCATTTCTACACCGTTATTTAATACTGCTTTACTTTGTAAGTTTTTCATTTTATTTTCTCTCCTTTTATTTTACTTGATCTCTTTTTTCTAATGTCATGCTCCACGCTGTTAAAATAACAGCGGCTACTACCATAAGGCCACCTACCCAAGCAGTATGGATTAATCCTAATGAATTCGTTACAAGGCCACCTATATAAGAACCTAAAGCGATCCCTCCGTTAAATGCGGCAATATTAATTGCTGAAGCAACATCAACCGCACTCGGAACAAAGCGCTCTGCCAATATAACTACATATACTTGTAGCCCCGGAACATTCATAAATGCGAATAGTCCCATGAAAATAATTGTGATTAATCCAGCTACTTTAAATGGCGCTGTAAATGTTAAAACAAATAATATAATCGCTTGAATCAAGAACATGTAAAATAGCGCTCGAATCGGATTATGATTCGATAATTTTCCGCCGACCATATTCCCTATCGCAATTGCGATTCCATACACTAATAAAATGATAGTAACAGTACTTGCTTCAAATCCTGTTACTTCTTGTAATAACGGAGATAAATACGTAAATGTTACGAATGTACCGCCGTATCCAAGTGCAGTAATAATGAAAACAAGTAATAGTCTTCCATTTTTAATTAATTTAAATTGATCACGAAACGATACAGGTACACCATTTTTTAAATTAGATGGGACGAGTATACTGTTTGCGATGAAAGCAATAATTCCAATTACAACAATCGCCATAAATGACGCTCTCCAGCCAAATTGTTGACCGATAAATGTTCCAATTGGCACACCAGTAATAGTCGCAACTGTTAATCCAGTAAACATAATCGCAATTGCGCTAGCACGTTTATTCTCTGGTACGATTGCAGCTGCAATTGTAGATCCAATTGACATAAACACACCATGTGCAAACGCAGATACAATTCTTGCAATAATTAATACAGTGAAGCTTGTTGCTACCGCCGCAATGCCATTACCAATAATGAAAATAACCATAATCCACATTAATAATGTCTTTCGCGACATACTAGCCGTTAACGCTGTTAAAACAGGAGCTCCTACCGCCGCTCCTAACGCATATAAGGAAACCGTTAAACCGGCTGTTGTAACCGAAACATTTAAATCTTTTGAAATAGATGGTAGTAAACCGACACTAATAAACTCGGTCGTACCAATCCCAAACGCACTAATTGCTAGCGCTAATAAAGCAAACATACTTCTTCGGCTCGTCTGAGCTTCCGAAGATGGTACTGTATATGAACTCAATTGAATTCCTCCTTATTACAAGAAATCCAATCATAATAGTATGATAAAAAGGCCCTTTTATCTTCTAAAAAATATATTTCATACTTACAAATGCTATTATGAATGGTTTCATTCCTTTTTTGAAGAACGCACTTTAAAGTACGATAGGCACTAAAAAGTAACATAGTCACTTTTTGGTACCGTACTACTCATTTGCCTCTTACATGTGCTATTATGAAACATATTTAACATAATAAAAAGTACGTACTTTAAAGTGCTATAGGTACTAAAAAGTAACATTTGTATGATTTAACTTATTTTACTTACAAAGGGAGGATTTCATATGAAGAAATACAATATTCCTGTAGAGGCGACTTTAGAAGTTATCGGCGGAAAATGGAAGGTTGTTATCCTTTGTCACTTAACGAAAGGTACAAAGAGAACGAGTGAACTAAAACGTTCCATGCCTGGTATTACACAAAAAATGTTAACACAGCAATTACGTGAATTAGAAGACGACGGCGTCATTCAAAGAAAAGTATACAACCAAGTCCCACCGAAAGTAGAATATTCTCTTACCGACTACGGTTGGTCTTTAGAATCCATTCTTGATTCTCTTTGTTCTTGGGGCGAATGCCATCTTGAAAAAGAAGGTAACACATCGATGCTAATTGCAGAAGGTGAATAATAGGAAAAAGGAAAAAACGAACATGAATTGGTTCATTTTTTCCTTTTTTTCTTTATATATATGTACATTTCTAACTGGAACAAAATATTTTATACGCTTTCATACCTTGTCAGCACTACGTTATACACTCAATATCAAATAATTAGGAATCATTTTTATGTTAACATAGGTGTATATAGTATATAATATAGGATATATATTATATACACTTTCCGGTAACGGAGCTTTTCCATTATGCGGACAAGCCATGTATCGGACAGTTCATAAATAATAAGTAAGACGTTATGGTTTTAGATTTATGTCAGCTTACTTGCTGTCATAAATTTAAAGGCATTTTATTGTGTTTTGTGAAACTTTGTATAAAGTTTCGTAACCGTTTACTATCTTACTTATAAAAAATAAGAGTATTGCTATCGTAAAGGAGAATTGGAGATGCCAGAAACTATGACTCAAACAAAGCCAGAACAAGAAACTGTACAAATTTCTGCTAGCCAAGGACAACTTGATGTACTTGATCAGTTGTTAAAACCTGAGGTACAAGAATCATTAACAACACTAGTAGAACAGCTTCCAAAATTAACTGAGCTTGTTAACATTTTAACTAAGTCTTATGACTTCGCTCAAACTGTTGCTACTGATGAAGTATTAAAAAGCGACACTGTTGGTGCAATCACAGAGCTTGTAGAACCTGTAAAAGATACAGTGAAAAGCATGGCTGCTACTGCAATCGAAGCGAAAGATCGTGCTGACGAAAGCAACGAAGTTATCGGCCTGTTCGGTCTATTAAAATTATTAAAAGATCCACAAGCACAAAAAATGTTCCGCTTTGTGAACGCATATCTTCAAATTAGTGCAGAACGTAACAATAAATAAGTTAACTTATAACAACAATTAGTAAAGACGGGGGATATCATACTATGTCAAAACAAATTGTCATCTTAGGCGCTGGTTATGGCGGTCTTCTTGCCGCTTTAAACGTACGTAAATATTACAGTAAATCAGAAGCACAAGTTACAGTGATTAACCAATACCCAACGCACCAAATCATCACTGAACTACACCGCCTTGCAGCTGGTAACGTGTCTGAGCAAGCAGTTGCAATGCCACTTACAAAGCTTTTCAAAGGTAAAGATATCGATCTTAAAATCGCAACAGTTGAGTCATTCTCAGTTGATAGCAAAGAAATCAAACTAGCTGGCGGCACTACTTTATCTTACGATGCACTTGTAGTTGCTTTAGGAAGTAAAACTGCTTACTTCGGTATTCCAGGACTAGAAGAAAACAGCATGGTATTAAAATCTGCTGCTGATGCAAACAAAATCTACAAACACGTTGAAGACCGTATTCGTGAATACGCGAAAACGAAAAACGAAGCTGATGCTACAATCGTAATCGGTGGTGGCGGATTAACTGGCGTTGAGCTAGTTGGTGAGCTTGCTGACATTATGCCTAAACTTGCAAAAAGCCACGGCGTAAATCCAAAAGAAGTGAAACTTCTTCTTGTTGAAGCAGGTCCAAAAATCCTTCCAGTATTACCAGACCACTTAATCGAACGTGCAACTACTAGCCTAGAAGCGCGCGGCGTTACATTCTTAACTGGTCTTCCTGTAACAAACGTTGCTGGCAACGAAATCGACTTAAAAGACGGTCAAAAACTTGTTGCTAACACATTCGTTTGGACGGGCGGCGTACAAGGTAACCCATTAATCGGTGAATCAGGTCTTGAAGTTAACCGTGGACGTGCAACAGTTGATGCATACCTACAATCTACTTCTCACAAAGACGTATTCGTTGCTGGAGACAGCGCTGTTGTCTTCGCTCCAGACGGACGTCCATACCCACCAACTGCACAAATTGCTTGGCAAATGGGTGAGTTAATTGGATACAACTTATACGCAGCACTAGAAGGCAAAGCATTCGAAGAGTTCGCACCTGTAAACTCTGGAACACTTGCTAGTCTAGGACGTAAAGATGCGGTTGCTACAATTGGAGCAAGCAATACTCCACTTAAAGGCTTACCAGCATCATTAATGAAAGAAGCAAGTAACGTTCGTTACTTATCACACATTAAAGGTCTATTCAGCTTAGCTTACTAATCTGAATATAAGCCCGAATCATGCCCTGCATGGTTCGGGCTATTTTTATCCCGCATTAACGGGCAGTAAAACCTCCACCTTAAAATACAGTGAATGCAGGGATGAAGTTGGAAGATTAACTGCCCGTAAAAGCCCGATTGGTTCAACTAATAATCAGTGGGGAGGAACACCCCCCACTGATTAAAGTTTCACTTTATCCGTAATTTTCTCTAACTTATTTATTCGGCAGAAGAATCGTATAACCCTTTTAATTATCTAAATTTACTGATTATTTTATGTCCAAATTGTGTATACGAAAAGATGGAAGTATTCTTCCTACTCCCATCCTTTCACACAAACTATTCGCCTAACTTCACAAGGCTGTAATTCTTCTTCCCTTTACGGATAATAATAAATCGTCCATCAAATGAATTTTCTACAGTAACATCCGTACCCACATCTGTTACTTTCTCACCATTCATAGAAATCGCTCCGTTATTAATATCTTCACGCGCTTGTCGTCTAGATGGTTCAATTCCTAAATCAACTAGCCACTCTACGATGTTTTTCGTCTCTTTTGAAGACTGGAATGTTGGCATCTCTTTAAAACCTTGTTCAATTTCATCAGCTGTTAACGATTTAATATCTCCGCTAAATAACGCTGCTGTAATTTTCACAGCTTGCAGGAATGCTTCTTCTCCATGAACGAATTTCGTCATTTCTTCTGCTAGTACTTTTTGTGCTTCACGTTTATGAGGCTCTGTTTCCACCTTAACCGCTAATTCATCAATACGCTCTTTCGTTAAGAACGTAAAGTATTTCAAGTATTTAACGACGTCACGGTCATCTGTATTTACCCAGAACTGGTAAAATTCAAACGGTGTCGTTTTTTCAGGATCAAGCCAAACCGCACCACCCGCTGATTTACCAAACTTCGTACCGTCCGATTTTAATAATAACGGAATCGTTAATCCGAATACTTTCGCCTCATGACCTTCTAACTTACGAATTAAATCTAAACCACTCGTAATATTTCCCCATTGGTCACTACCACCAATTTGCAGTTGAACATCCTCTTTCGTGTATAAATGATGGAAGTCCATCGCTTGCAAAATTTGGTACGTGAATTCCGTGAAAGAAATACCTGTATCCAAACGGCTTGCTACAATATCCTTCGCTAACATGCTATTGATGCTAAAGTTTTTCCCGTAATCACGTAAAAACTCAATAATATTTATTTCATGTGTCCAATCATAGTTATTTACCATCTTCACTTCGCTATTTCCACCAAAATCAAATAGCTTTTTCATTTGTGCTGTTAACGCATCTACATTATGCTGAACCACTTCTAACGTTTGAAGTTGACGCTCTGATTGTCGTCCACTCGGATCACCAATTGTTCCTGTTGCCCCGCCAATTAAAATAACAGGATGATGGCCGGCTAATTGGAATCTCTTCATCATCATAAACGGAATCAAATGTCCGATATGCATACTATCACCGGTTGGATCAACTCCGCAGTATAGTGAAATCTTTTTCTCTTCTACTAGCTTACGTAAGCCTTCTTCGTCAGTCTGTTGATTAACGGCGCCGCGCCATTCTAACTCATCAATGATATTCATCTTTTGTCATCCCCTTTATTTTTTTAAAACAAAAAATCCCTATGTCTATGACATAGGGACGATTATTCACCGTGTTACCACCCAGTTTGTATAAATAGCATAGCTACTCATACCACTCTTAGCAATAATATCGATTGCCAGTCCGCTTAGCATTACCTAAGATACTCCAGAGTGTAATTCACAAGTTTGTTTGTGCTAGGTTCCAGCAACCCCTAGCTCTCTCGTTAACAGTGACAAACTGCTACTGGGCTCTTTCAACGTATGTTATTTGTTAAATTATTAGCCATTATATTGAATTGAAAACAAATTGTCAACAATACCCAAATATTATTTTAAAATAATTCATATCTTCATACGTATTTCTTTATTCCTTATCTTCTCCAATAATCCTTACTTCTCGCTCCAACTTCACGCCAAATTTCTCTTCAACTGTCTTTTGTACGAAGTGAATTAAATCGATGTAATCTTGTGCTGTTCCGTTATCAACATTCACCATAAACCCAGCGTGTTTTAAAGAAACTTCTACTCCACCAATTCGCTTACCTTGTAGTCCTGAGTCTTGAATTAACTTACCAGCAAAGTTATTTGGTGGGCGCTTAAATACGCTACCACATGAAGGATATTCTAGAGGCTGTTTTGACTCACGTTTAAACGTTAAATCATCCATTTTTGCTTTAATTTCTTCATGTACACCTTCTTCAAGTTCAAATCTCGCTTCAAGAATAATGTAATGGTTGTTCGCAAATACACTCTTACGATATCCAAATTCAAATGCTTCTTTCGTCAAAGTACGTAGCTCTCCATCACCTGTCATTACGACAGCTTCTGTTAATACAAACGAAATTTCACCGCCGTATGCACCAGCATTCATATATAATGCTCCGCCAACTGAACCTGGAATACCACAAGCAAACTCAAGACCCGTTAAGTTATGGTCTAAGGCAATACGTGATACGTCAATAATTGCTGCACCACACTGTGCTACAATCGTCGTTCCTGTTACAGTAACACCTGTAATATGAATTAAACTTACTGTAATCCCGCGAATTCCACCATCTTTAATAATGACATTCGATCCATTTCCTAAAAACGTAACTGGAATATTATATTCGTTCGCATATTTAATAACTTCTTGAATTTCATCATAATTTGTAGGCGCAACAAAAACATCTGCTTTTCCGCCAACTTTAATATGCGTATGATTCTTTAACATTTCATCTTGTTTAACATGTCCTTCAGGCAATACCGTACTTAAATATTTATAAACCTCTTGCATATTCATTTTACGATTCCTCTATTTCTATATTCATTTTATCCCGTTATACGGGCCCATAATATCCCCACGTACATGAAAGAACCTAAAGTGGTGGATACAGTGTACCCAAAATCAATTCGAGACACCTATAAACCTCTTAATTTATAAGAGGTGCCACTCATATTAAAATATATATTGCATAATAAAGCAACCCAAATGGACTACTAAACTTGACATGTCATCAGAAAGACAACAATTTGTAAAATATGTGACTTTTTCAAAACACTATCCCTCAGTATCTTACTATACCACACAAAAAGAAAGTGGTATTTTTTTGTACTTTTTACTTTATTTACATCAATAAAAAAAGAGCACATCCGACAGAATGTGCTCTTTCTATACTCTTTATATTACTTTTCGTTCTCTTCTTTTTCTTTATCAAACCATAACAGCTCATCGTTATCAACTTCACCATTATAATTGATTAAAATTTCTTCTCCTGCTTTTATATCCTTATAAGCATAGAAGTTAAACGTATGGTTCTCGAAGACAATATCATACGTTGCATTCGGTGTATATGAATGATTAAATAACATACCGTATCCTAAAAGGATTGCCGTATGATTGATTCCATACTCAAATGCGTAGTCAGCAAGTAATGTTTTCTCAATATGTTCATGCTGTTCATTCGGATAAGAGATAACTGGTGCTGCGTGTATCAACTCACCTTTTTTAATATCACGAGTTGCAAATACACCTCTATTAAATTCTCCATCACTAAGTTCAGAAGTCTTAACTTCGATCATATGCGTCACCTATTTAATTCTTTCTTTGAAGTATTTTAATTCCGCTATTAGCTGAATTTTATCTCCTTAAGCTTGGCAGAAAACGCGCAGAAAAGCAATTAAATTCCTATCAAGTATTCGTTTCAATGAAAAAAGAGCACATCATTCGTGCTCTTTCCAAGCAATATTACTTTTCTAAAATATCTTCTAACAACTTCACTTGCTCGCTAACAGTTTGTAACGTCTTCATTGACGTATCATTTCGATGTTTTTCTTCTTCCACACTCGCTAGCACTTCTTCTGTAGCTGTAGAAGTTTGCTGAATTACGTTAGAAGCATGCGTAACATCCTTTACGATATTCGTCGTTTTAACTTGGAAACTTTCTTGATGAACAACAACCTCTCGCATTACTTCATTAATCGCATCAATAAACTTCCCTAAATCAGTTACATTTGTTAAAACGCTTGCTAACATCTCGTTACATTCTTCTTGTACTCTTTCTGACTTTTCTACTTGCACTTCTACCTTACTTGCTTGATTACTAAACTCCTTCAAAATCCCTTGAATTCTTCCCGCAGAACGATTTGATTCTTCAGCAAGCTTTAACACTTCACTCGCTACAATAGCAAAACCTTTTCCATGCTCGCCTGCCCTCGCAGCTTCAATATTTGCATTTAAAGCTAGCAAACTCGTCTGACTTGAAATATTCGTTATTACATCTACAATTTCATTAATTTGTTTCGATTGCATCATTAAATCTCTAAATATAATTCCAGACTGTGAAACAACATCATTTAAACTTCTCATGTTAGTTTCAAAATTTCTTAGAGTATGTACACTACCTTTTGAAATTTCTAAGCTTTCATCCACACGAGCCGATGCAGTTCTTACTTGAGAGATGATTTGTTCAATATTTCCCTCCATATCATTCAATACTTCTACCGAACGATACATCATCTCTGATTGTGATTGCGTACCAACTGCCACCTCTTCAAAGGCAAAATTAATTTCACTCATCGATTCCATCGACGTGTTCATATTTTGTCTTAAATGATTGAAATTACTATCTAGTTTCACAACTGTTTCTTCAATAAGTCTTTGCGTCTCTTCTAACTCCTGAGCTTTTCTCATTACTTCTTGCTTCTCATCACTTAAACGAAGGAGCAGATTAGAACCGATTTTCGTGACGCCCCACATAGCGATTGTTACAATCGCTAACAAACTTGCGAAATTAGCAGCTTCAGACGAGGCTGTATAAGCAAAAAATTGCTCCGGCCAATAGCTACAAAGGATAAATGTGATCACAACAGCTACCCCGCCAAGAATTAAAATGAGGCGCTCACTTAAGTAAATAAGTGAAACAGCTAATGTAAAATAGACCATTTGAAATACAGCCGGGCTTTCATTAAAGGCTTGTACCATAATGTAAGACATTGTAAGCAACATAAATGTCATGATATATTTATACGCTGATTCCATACTTTTTATAAAAGTAAAAAGCGTTCCAAATGCAACGACAGAAATACCACAAATCCAAAACGCTATTGCTCTCTCTGTAAAAATATATCCATAATACCCAATTGCGATTATCCCAAGAAAGAAACTACAAATCGTTATAAACAGTAATAAATGATTTTTCTGTGATTCTTTCTCAAGGTTAGAAAAACAAGTCCTCTTTAACCACTCCATATGAAGCCCCACCTTCTACTTATACATATCAATTACTTCAGTTTAAATACCGCACTTACTGGGTTATGATCGCTATTTTCAAACTTTAAATCTTTCCCTTGTACATTTACAATCTCTACATTCGGTGAAACGATAAAGCCATCAATAATAGTGACGAAATTTTCACCTTCTACATATTTCTTTACATCATCTCTCACAGTCATAACAGACGGATCTACAGCCCACTTAAAGCCACCGTCTGTAAAGTCCTTCGGTAACTCTACTAACCACTCAGGGCGCTCTTTCACGAACTTCGGATCACTTAATTGAGCGTTTGAAACTAATTGATTCCAATCTCCGCCCATTATTACGTAATCACCATTTTCATAATGCTTGTTCATATATTCTTTTAAGTACTCTACTTGCTGTTTTCTAATTTTCCCGCCTTCATCATAAGCAGACAAATGTAAATTTACGAGTCTAACATGTTTCCCATTATTAACAGGAATTTTATATTCCACAATTGCTCGATCTAAATCAAACAAACGCTTTGGCCAAGGCTCCATTCCAGGAAGCTGGAACCTCTTCGCTTCTTGAACAGTGTATTTAGAAAACGTACTTAATCCAGCCTCCGCATATCCCATTGGATTTGTTATTGGCACTGGAACCCATTTCGTATCGTAGTTCTTGCCAAATGATGAAACATAATCAGGTAATCCTTTTTTCAAAAATTCATGTTCATTTACATCAAATGAACGAAGTGACTTTATATCAACTTCTTGTAATAGTGCAAAATCACTATTCTCATTTTGTAAAAACGAAAGCATATTCTTTAAATTAGTTTCCGTTTGCTCTTTACTACTTGAACCAGATCCCTTTCCACCATCCATAAAGAAATCTTGATCCTTATCTAACCCAGCATATCCAATATTAAATGTTGTAACTTTAAACTCATTTCCAGTCGCTAATACGCGCTCCTTATTATTCTCCACCTTCAAGCTTATAACATCAGCAGGCTGTTCTTTAGTAAGTGTCATATACGCTAGAAATCCTCCTACAATGCCCGCTACTACTAAAACACATGTAAATACGATTTTTAAAAATTTCTTCAAATAAATGACTCCTTTTCACGCGAATTTATTTTTCTTTATTTTCAGTCAAATAAAACAAAACGACACACATAAGAAACATTTTATCATAATTAAAACCGTATATCACTATATTTAGTTGATAAGTAATCGATCCCATTTTAATTACTTGAAAAACCTTCAGACATCAAAAAAAGAAACGTTACACCCACCTCCTCACTGGAATTTAAACGGTATATTTAGTACACTATATGTAATAATCCTAGGCGATGGAGTTCGCCATAAACGCTGCTTAGCTAATGACTCCTACCAGTATACATACTGGTAGGAGTCTATTTTTTTGAGCAATCTATTTAAAGAGGTGAGAAAATTGATTTATATTATCGTCGGCATTGCCGGTATATTAGGAGCTCTTTCTCGTTATTATTTAGGTCTTAATATCACCACATTTTGGCATCATTCATTTCCATTAGCAACATTACTCATTAACTTAATCGGTTGCTTCTTCTTAGCGTGGCTAACTACTTATATCGCCCGGCTAAACATCTTACCTTCAGAGGTCATCACAGGCATCGGAACTGGATTCATCGGTTCCTTTACGACTTTTTCAACATTTAGTGTAGAAACTGTGCAATTGATCAATCATTCTGAGTGGAGCATAGCCTTCTTATATGTATCATGTAGCATACTTGGTGGCCTCATTATGTCTGGCCTTGGCTATACACTTGGAGATTTCTTAATTAAGAAATCTCTTACGGAAGGTGATTACTCATGATAGAAGCCTTATTAGTCGCAACAGGAGGATTTTTCGGTGCGATTACACGATTTGCAATTAGCAATTGGTTTAAGAAAAGAAATAAAACACAATTTCCACTTGCTACATTCCTTATTAATATAACAGGGGCGTTTTTACTTGGATATATAATCGGCAACGGAGTTACTACAGGCTGGCAACTATTATTAGGTACTGGATTTATGGGTGCATTCACTACATTTTCTACGTTTAAACTAGAAGCCGTTCAACTTCTCAATCGAAAAAATATTAGCACTTTCCTTTTATACTTAAGCGCTACGTACATAATTGGTATCCTCTTCGCATTCCTTGGAATGAAGCTAGGCGGAATATGAAAAAAAGCGACTCTATTGAGTCGCTTTCTTTCATAAGAAATATGTCCCGCCATATGGAATAGAAAATAAACCAGCTGGATGTACATCGTAATGTACAATTTGCATCGGAAGCTGTGAATACGGCATATACTGACTTTGCATCATTTGTGCAAAATATGCTTGTTGTTGCATTTGAATAGCTTGATTCATAGCATGAATTGTTCCCTGTGCCCCAGCCAGCGTAATAGCTGCTCCTACTTGTCTTCCATTATAAAAATGATGGTTCATCATGATTCATCTCACTTATTCTTTTTCTTCCATATGGTATGTTTCTATTTCATAGTGAGTATTTTGTCCCTATTGGTAACCCCTATTTATTGCCCTTTTTCAGCTTTGAAGTAATAAATCCAAATAATAATACGCCAATACCACTAAGGAACAATACATAACTTATCGGTACTAGGAAAAAGAAAGGTTCTTCAAGGAATCCATCCGCTCCTACTTTACTGTTTGAAGCATGTATAGTTAAAGAAATAATCGCTAAAATCATGAAAGAAATAGCTACTACGTATTTATTTTTCATTTCACATTCTCCTCTACTCATGTAATTCTCCTTAGATTCTTAACATCATATTATCCAAAAAACCATTAACAGTCAATAATTATTTATCGTTTAACAATAAATAATTATTGACTAGAATAATAACAAAAAGGTTTACGAAGCATATTAAATCACTTCGCAAACCCTCTGTATTATAAATATTTACACTTCAAACCTCTTGCTTAATACAATATACATTGCGCAAAATAGCACGAATATCCCAGCATAAATTAACAAAATCTCTACACTAAACATATCCGACAATGGCCCAAATATTATCATTCCTAGAGGAAGCGCGCATGAATTCGCAATTTGTACAAGACTGAACATCCGTCCGTGCATTGATGGTTCTACTTTTTCCTGCAATAACACAGTAACTGGTGTATTGAAGCACGGCATCGTTATACCAATTAAAAAATTAAATACTAAATACATAATAAATATCGGTGCTATTCCGAGTCCAATCATAAGCAGTCCATATAATGCACAAGCTAGCGCTGTTGTATGCATACGATTACGAAAACCACCCCACGCGGCAATCAATACGCCACCAGCTGCCGCACCAGCACTAAAGGTCATCTCACTAGCAGTAAGTCTCCACATTTCGGCCCCGAAAGAACGAGTTACCATTAAAGGTGTTAAAAAAGCAGCTGGACTTATTAAAATCATGACGATAATTAATAAAACGATTAGCCTTTTAATAAATACATTTTCTTTTAAATAAGAGAATCCTTCTTTAATTCCTTGTAGATTAGATTTTTGCTTATTCTCTGCATTCACATGTCCCTCTACTTGAATGATAAGCATAATACTAATTCCAATCATAGCCGTAATAACATCAATAAAAAATGTTGTTTCAATGCTGGCAATAGAAAGAATCGCCGCACTTGCTGCTGGAGAAAGAAACATAATTAAAGATGTAATACTGCTATTTATTCCATTTACTTTCATAAGATACTCTTTCGGAACGATTTGCGGAATTAATGCATTCACAGCTGGCGTTTGTACTCCTGTTCCAGCTGAACGAATGAGTAACACAATAAAAAGTAACCAAATACTTTTATATCCTGTTAAAAATAAAATTGCTAAAACTAACGTCGCAATCGCTATAATTCCATCCGATAACATAATCATCTTTTTACGGTCATAACGATCAATCCAAACACCTGCAAACAAAGATATCGCAATTTGTGGTAGAAAACCGCAAACAGTTGAAATAGTCAACATCACTCCTGATGATGTTGTAAGGGTGATATACCATATAATCGCGTATTGTACGAGAGAGGAACCGAACAACGAAATAGTTTGAGCGGTCAAAAATAATATAATTTTCGTTTTCCAATTGTTTTCACTCATATGTTTCACACCCCCTTAACTATTCCTGTCTCTATATGAAAGATGCTATCTGCCCAATCAAGATAAAAACTCGCTTCGTGAGATACGAGTATAATGCTGCCCTTAAACTTAATTAGCGCCTTTTGCAAAGCTTCCTTCGCTTCTGCATCTAAATGATTTGTCGGCTCATCTAAAATTAATAAGTTACAAGGTGATAATAATAATCCGCACAGTTTCACCTTCGATTGTTCACCACCACTTAACGTACGAATTTCTTGCGAAACGTGCGTATCCTTCACTCCACACGCAGCTAAATGATGGCGTATTTCCTTCATATTCAGTTTAGGAAACTGTTCTGAAATAATTTGAAGCGGCGTTAAAGAATCATTGCTCCAATTTAAATCTTGCTCATAATATCCAATCTTTATTTGCTCTGAAAAGTGAAACTCTCCAGAAATACTATCAATATTTCCAACGATTGTTTTTAATAAAGTAGATTTTCCTACTCCATTGAAACCTGTAATAACAAGTTTTTGCCTACCCATTACTGAAAAATTCAACTTTGGTAAGAGAGCGAAGTCGTAACCAACTTCAAGGTTATTTACTTCAAGAACTGTCTGAACTGAAATGGGAAGTTCCTGAAAATGAATAGACGGTTTATGAGTAAAACTTGGTGGTGCAATTCTTTCCATACGCTGTAATTGTTTTCTACGACCTTGCGCTATTTTTGAATTCACCCCAGCAATATTTCTACGAATATACTCTTCCGTTTTTTCAATTTTCTTTTGCTGTGCATAATATTGGCGAATATAATCTTTTCGCAAATGCTCCTTTTGTCTTACAAAATCTGAGTATTTGCCGTAATACTTCTTAACTGTTCCGAACTCTACATCACATATGCAAGAAGTTACCTTTTCCAGAAAATCAAAATCATGTGATACGACAATAAACGCTCCTTCAAAATTCATTAAATAATTAGCAAGCCACTCCACATGCTCCTTATCGAGAAAATTCGTCGGTTCATCTAGCAATAAAATATTAGGCTCTTCTAATAAGAGCTTCGCTAAAATTACCTTTGCACGCTGCCCTCCGCTTAATTCACCAATCACACGATTCATCCCAATCACATCAATACCTAAACCGGCTGCCACCTTATTCGTAATACTATCTACTGAATAAAAATCATGAGCCTCGAGCAGTCCTTGAATTTCTGCCGCTTTCAATAGTTGATTTTCATCTCCAGTCATCGCACTTTCTTCATATAACTTGTTCATTCTCTTTTCCATTTCATACAAATCATAAAAGGCTCTCTTTAAATATTGTGAAATGGTGTAACCCTCATCAATTTCTGCGTATTGATCAAGATGTCCAATTTGAATATTAGGTTGCCACTTTATGTCTCCCTTATCAGGAATAATTTCCCCCACCAATATTTTCATTAATGTGCTTTTTCCTGCACCATTCTGTCCAACAATTCCCATATGCTCCCCTTTATGCAAATCAAAAGAAGCATTTTCGTATAATACTTTATCTATAAAACTATGTGATAAACTTTCCACTTTAAGTAAACTCATTTTTATTCCTCTTTTCCTGAAATTAAAAAAAGCAGAGAGATAGCGTCATTCGACACTAGCCCTCTGCTTCGTGGTTTTTCCTATACTACTCCAATTTATAGTAAAGACTCATCGGAATAATATACACAAAGGGCCATAGACAAAGCATTGTCTATGGCCCCTTAATCTATTTTATACACCAGCTGAAAAACCATAACGAAATAAGCATAGATAAACTATACTTTTTTAGAAAAGTTATTCAGCCGATGAATATAGGGGATTTATGCCCCTTGATTAAGCTCCGTACAACGCTTCACCGTATACATTTGTGCGGAGCAAAGTTTTCTAATGAGTTTTACAAATTTTATATAAAGCATATTATGCACCTTCCTTAATACTTAAAAAGGATTTTAGCATACGGTTTTACGAAGCGTCAACATTACTTCCGAATCTTTCAACTACTTGTTTTCAAAATATTG
Organism: Bacillus sp. LH1; assembly: GCF_057924895.1. Classification (NCBI taxonomy): domain Bacteria; kingdom Bacillati; phylum Bacillota; class Bacilli; order Caryophanales; family Bacillaceae; genus Bacillus; species Bacillus sp. LH1. The sequence goes on from NZ_CM175007.1 coordinate 4,963,275, forward strand.
CTTCTGAAACATACACATTCTTATCGCATTATGATAGTTACCATCAACGAAAAACTCATCGATAAGCTCACCTTCTACCATAAACCCAACTTTTTTATAAACATGTACTGCCTTTTCATTTTCCTTATCCACAACTAAATAAATCTTATGCATATTTAGTACGGAAAAAGCGTAATCCATCGCTAAACGCGTCGCATCCACTGCATAACCATATCCTTGATAATTCGGATCAATAATAATTTGGAATTCTGTTCTACGGTGAATATAATCGATTTCTACTAACTCAACTAATCCAACCATTTCATTGTCTTTCTCAACGATAAATCGGCGTTCGCTTTGATCATGTATATGTTTATCATATAAGTCTTGCAGCTCCACAAATGCCTCATACGGCTCTTCAAACCAATACGACATAATATGCGCATTATTATTCAGTTCGTGTACAAACTTTAAATCTTCTCGTTCTAATGGACGTAACTTCAATTCCTGATTCATTTCTATAACCTCCAAGTAAAAGAAACCTCTTCACTTAATTTCTCAATTTTTTTCGATTTCAAACGCCCTAATTTCATTGTAAACTTTCAAGCAACTTGAAGGTCAAGATGTAACAATATTATGCCGAAATTTATAACCAATTAATAAAGAATGTAGACATTTACAATAACTTAACGAAAAAAGAACAGTCTTTTGGCTTTCCAAAAATCTCAGTAAGATAAAATTATAAATATATCATCGTTAAAAATTAAGAAAGGGAGATGAACCTATGAGAATACAATATAGAAAGTATGCATTACCTTTAATCTCGTTAGTCTTATTTACTCTTATTGGTTGTACTAATAATGAGCAAAAAAACGATAAAAACGAGACATATACTTTTGAGGTTTCCAAAAAACGTGGTGATATTATTGAGAAAAACAATGAAGTTTATAACATAGAAAAATTAGATACTTTCGTAAAAAACTATAATTCAAATAAAGACGATTCCGTTAGAATTACTAAATTTAATACCAAGGACGAGCCAGTTATTATTGATTTAACTGTAAAAAAAGAAAAGGAGTCTACCTCCGTCTATTATGATGTTGACTATACAAAAACAAATGAGAAACATAGTGAAAATCAAGAGATTCAATATTCGAACAATATATGCCAAAAAATCACAAAAGATATTGAAGACAACAAAGTAACTTATAAATTAGAATGTCCTGACACTATTCATTTGATTACAGCCCCCCAATTATAGGATGGATAATTGCAAATAAAAAAGTAGTGCAAACTTATGTCTGCACTACTACTCTTTTCTCAAATCTCTCATATTCGATATGTATAAAGCAATAACTAAAACAAGAATTGCTCCTGCGTATAATAACGTCTCCATCGGTTCCTCATGAGACACAATAATTAATCGAATTAAGGCCGTAATTCCGATATAAATAAAATAACGTAACGGGAAATGATAGTTCGATTTAAAATACTTAATAATTAATGCAATGAACTCGAAGTATAAGAAATAAACGATGATACTTTCAACCAATTTATATGACGTATACTTCTTCGCTGAAAATATGTATTGAATAAAAGTAATCGTCTCATTAATTAAAAAGATAGATAAGACAATGGATAATATAATTAGCGCTATATTTAATATCCACTGTAAAACACTCGCGATAAAATGATCAATATTGAATGATTTCATTTTCTCATTAAACTCCCCTTCGTATAAGTACATATTTATTATAGCAAAATTATAATTGAAGGTGCGTTAAATCATATTTTCGTCCTTTATTAGTGCCGGTGTGTGGGATGTTCATTGTTTTAAGGAGTCTATGAACTGTTGCACTCGATTGAACGTGGAGAAATTCCTTTAACTGCATATTTGTACAAGTCCTACTAATAAGAAGTACATAATCATGTATCGCATCCTCATGTGCTACCTTAGAGATAGCTTTACAATTTGAACAATACCACCCTTTTTTGATTTTCAACATCGGCATTATAGAACAGACCTCACATCGTACGCCGTTTAACAATTCCCCTTTTTTGATTTTAAATTGTTCGAGGATATTTTGCTGTAATGGAGTATGATTCCTTACTATTTGACAAATAAGATCGTCTACATTTTTTATAGTTTTTTTCTTATATTTGCTCTCAAACCATTTTATTTTATGAGGTAAATTTGCACTGTGTATAATTTTATTGGGGAGATTATCGTCTGAAGATTTAATAATAGTTCGTGGATTACTAATAACAACGAGTGATTCAATCGGAAAACGAGAAAACCCATTTAACCTTAACCATTTTCTAAACTGTTCCTCTTGTCTTTTCACTTGTAAAATTGGATTTGGAAACCCTTCTGGATTCCCCTCTGATATTCTAATAAGCTGGTTAAACTTTGAATCAAATAGTAACGTACCTGCTATATTTTTTATTTCGAGGAAAAGAAGAAAATATGCTGAAATGATAATCGTATCAATTTGAAAATGGTGATTTTGATCAGACAACCTTATATCGTGCAAAATACTATATGTTTCTTCTGGCAAAAAACTTAATGGATAATTGATAGCTTGTTCACCTTTGTAACCCGCTTTATGCTTCGCTAAACTTTCTGCAACCATATCCCGTTTCGGATGGTGAGCAGGTAATCTTCTAGATAACGCTTCTAATTGTCGTAAATACATCGGCATTTGTCGTTCTTTCACAATCATTTTTAGCCCTCCTCAAAATATATCAACGATTTTTCAAATATATCTATCATAACTCACAATATATCAACGATTTTTTCAATATATCAACGATTCGACATAGAATATCGACTTACCGACAAAAACCGACACAACATACACCCATAAAATCCTATACACAGTATAGCATCACATCTAAAATCGCACTGTAAGCATAATATGAATCCGCCCATTTAATTACGTCGTTTTCAAAATGAGAAATTTACATTCACCCCATGTAAAAGACCTTTTTATAAATATGAACAAATTTTAGGAATTAGTTTATCTTTTTTTAATGTTTTATTTAGAGGCAGTTTATAGTCGGGGATTAACATAAGAAACGTAGCAACTAAGTTCATATATGACGCACTGCTACTATAATCGCTAACCGTACTACTTGAAATCATAAAATAAGGAGACGATAAAACATGAACAAAAAAGCAAAAGCACTATCATCCGTACTGCTCGGATTCACATTAGCATTAACAGGGTGTGCTGGTACTAAAGCTGAAGAAAATCATGGGAAACAAAAACAAGAACAAGTTGCTAAAGAAACAAAAAAGGAAAATAAATTAACTAAAGGGCAAAAAATGGCTAATATTCTTAGCGAGACAAATTGGCAAGGTACACGAGTGTATGACAAAGATAAGAATGACTTAACAAAAGAGAATGCAAACTTCATTGGTCTTGCAAAATATGATGCGAAGTCAGGCAGATATGAATTTTTTGATGCTAAAACAGGTGCAAGTCGTGGCGATAAAGGCACTTTCTTTGTCACAAATGATGGGAAGAAGAGAATATTAATTTCAGAATCAATGAAGTATCAAGCTGTCGTTGACATGACAAAACTAAATAAAAATGTATTTACTTATAAACGAATGGGTAAAGACGCTAACGGTAAAGATGTAGAAGTTTTCGTTGAACATGTCCCATATAACGAAAAAGAACTTTCTTTCACTGATCCGGACAAGCAGCTGAACACGACTACAGGAGATATTGTTAAAAACGTTGATGGAGATAAAATTTTAGGCGGTACCCTTTGGCACGGAACAAAAGTAGTAGATGAAGCTGGTAATGATGTAACACAGTTTAATTCGAATTTTATAAGTCTAGCAAAATTCGATGACAAGTCTAATAAATATGAGTTCTTCAATAGCGAAACAGGTCAAAGCCGTGGTGACTATGGCTACTTCGATGTTGTACACGAAAATAAAATAAGAGCCCATGTTTCAATTGGAAATAACAAATACGGTGCAGCTCTTGAACTTACTGAACTAAATAAGAATAAATTTACGTATAAAAGAACTGGTAAAGACCAAGCTGGTAAGGATATAACTATATTCGTTGAACATGAACCTTATAAAGGTGATATGAAACCACAATTTAGTTTTTAAATACGTTTGATTAAAGATCCTGTACTGAGTTGCAGGATCTTTCTTATTAAGCAAGAGAACGAAAAGACGAAAAACATGTAGCTTTTCGTCTTCACAATATTCCCACCTTATAGTTGATGATTTACAAAACCTAAAAACATACCGATACAAAATAAAATAAATCCAATTAGAATTAAGGGAAGAGTGAAGCCACCCCAAGCTGGTTTATTAGCAAACGCCCTTATTTTAAAATTAATCCTCGCTAAAGACATGATAACGATACCCGCTATTGATAAAATTGTAGTTACATAAGTCATCTAGAATAATACTCCTCTTCTATATTGATTTTATATCTCTGCAAACCATCTACATAAGTGTTACAGTCCACTATTCATACATGTCATCCCAATTGTAGCAATCCAGCTTTGTGCCACATCATTTGTAAAATTCATTCTTCATTCCTAAAAAAAGACAGAACCAGACGGTTCGGTCTTTTTTGTTTTATAATAATCTCTTTTATTTTTGCTATAATACCTTTTTCTTATAAATCTTACGCTAACACAGCTTTTGATTAACTTATCCTGAAATATTATGAATTTGCGTTCAACTTATCTAAAATATCTTTATCTATTTTTGCTTGATTCACTTTAGCTATTTTAGAAACAATCCCACGGCGATCTTCCCAATCAATCAAATAATATTGATTTTTTTCCAATTCATTTTGCAAGGAAATTTTCAGTTCTCTTTCTTCCCCTTTTTTATCGTACACCTTCTCATCGTAAACATGATACGTAAGAACTTCTCCATTACTCAATTTTTCGTTTTCTACTTTAGAATCAGTCGTTACTTTTACATAATATTGTTTAGTCAAATAGTATCCATTCCCTGACTTCATATAGTAGAAAGCACCTCCTACTATAGCTAATAACACAAAAATTCTCATGATCCATTTCATATGATAATACCTAACCTTTCTATTCTACTTGTAAGATTTATACCCGTTAAAATATAAATCTTCCTTACCTTAAGTATGCTTTAACCATACAGATGGTACAATCCAGTTTCCTTACACCCACATTACATTTTTGTAATCCTATCATTTTACAAAAGTTTCTTAAGTTGGCCCAAAACAAAGGAACATAAAGTTTTATTCCTCCAATTGCCACACTTTTAGCAACACTTGTCCAAGTAATAGGAATTTCATTTCAATCCATTTTACGTGAAGAAGTAAATCAACGCCGATTAACTATATTAGGAATTACATTATTAATCAGCCCTCATCAATCGGGCTGCCCGGCAAATAGAGGAATAAAATTTATGACTAAGTAAAAAAGCGCCCTACTTATAGGGCGCTTTTTTTATACTTAATGACTAATACTAGCTGTTGGATATAATGTTGTTCCTCCAATTGAAACTTTTATTTCATTTGTTAATGGAACGTTTTGTTCATTAATAATTGTTCTCCACCATTCCCATGCAAGACCTGTACATTCTCTTGCTACAATTTTTATATTTTTTGAGTTCGGTGGAAGAGGGATAACTGTAGAGTAATGAGCCGTTTTGTCTTTTCCGCTACCATCCCATGTTTTATGTGTTAGTACTTCGTTACCCTTTTGGTCAAATGTGAATTCATCCCAAGATACATCAAATTGAGCAACGTAAGCACCGTAATGATCAAGTGTCATTTTAGCACTTGAATATTCTGTAGTTGTCGTCTCAATATAATCTGTATTGTTATGAACAGCAGCGGTTGCATTATCTTTTAAGAAAGTACTTGTATATGAAATTGGGTATGCTGGATTTTTAAGACTTAATTCAGCATTATCTTTAATAATATTTCGGATTTCATTGAAATCTTTAGTAACAACCTTGTTATGCTCTTTCGCATCTCCGCCTAATACTACAGCAGTAAAGGTACTTTCTTCAAAAATATCTTTATACTGTCCACTTGTTTCAACACTGTTATCCTTAAGTAAGGCTTTAAAAGCAGCTTGTACATCTTTGCTCTTAGATGTTGTTTCTAATTTTACATAAATCGTTCTACCATAAGCTACATTTGAAACCATAACAGGTGGAGCCGAATTACTTACGCCTTTTCGAGTTAACTCATCAAAAGTAACGCTATTATCAAAAAGGTCGGATGGATTGTTAGGTAGTTCAGCACTTACCGTATAAAATATTTGTTTATACGCCGCTACCATCACTTTTTTCTCTCCATTTGCAACCGCATTAAAATCAATGTTTAGACTGTTATCAAGATATTTAGCGTTAACATTAAGAGCGCTTGCGATTTGCGATTTACTATAAACCATAGATTCCGTATACTGCATTCTTGCAGGCAACGTATGTGTTGTAGAATACTTTTCATTCCAAGTAGATACTAAATCGTCTACTGCTCCAGCTACATTACCATATGTCGGATTTTGGACAGTGATTGTATTTTCTTTTCTCATGCCCGGTAAGTCTATACTAATATTCAAAGGCTTTCTCTTAGCCACTAATAAACTCGGTTGATTGTCTGCAAAAGCTTTATTTGCAAGTTGTACAGCTCCTGGATACGTGCGATTCACTACAGAATCAATAATTGAAATATCGACTGGTGACGTTGTAAGTGATTTTTTTTCGCGTTCTACTACTACAAATTTACCATTTGAATTGATACTTTCTTTCGGAACAAAACTCTCTACTTTATCACCATTTACAGCTAAAACCTCTTGATTATTATATTTAAGATTTGCTATACCAGTATCAATGCCACTAGCATTTTTGGTTACATCAGTTGCATTACTTGCTTGTGTTTCTGCGAAGGAAATAGATGAATAATTAATAGTGCATAGACTAACTAATAAACATGCAAGGAACTTTCTTCTTTTAGTGTTTTTCTTAATATTCAGAAAAATCACCCCGTTCTTTTTTTAGTAAAATATAATAATGATTGCTAACTAATAAATTTACATAAATGCTTTTAAAAGTTCTTGAATTAACGGGATTACGCCACCTACAAATTTTAAAACTGCCATTGCGATTTCCATATTATTTCCTCCTTTTTATTGCTACGAAATTTTGATTTATCTTTATGCCCTCATTATAGTGACCCCTTACACTTTTATCAATACACTCTGATATGCAATATTACATATAAAAAAACAAGCTGAATTCTTTTAAAAAGTTATACAGAGATATTTTTTTCGTTTGGTACATACTTGAAAAGGTGAAGCATTCTTTTGCATTTTATAAGTAATCACATAAAAAAAGCTGCTGCCTATAAAATACAGACAGCAACTTTAACTAGAGTGGCTTGCATAATCTGCGCAAGCTACAGTATTTTTTCACATTTTATAACTAATAAACTGCTATTGGCCCATAAGGACCATTAATAATTTCTATTTTTGTTTCAAAAATATCTGTCAAAAGTGTTGAGTCCATAACCTCTTCTACTGTTCCAAAAGCAGCAATTTGTCCATCTTTCATAGCACAAATTTTATCCGAGTATTTAGCTGCAAAATTTATGTCATGCATAACCGTCAAAATTGTTCTTCCAAATTCATTAGCTGCACGTCTTAAATGCTCCATCATTTGAACAGAACGAGCAACATCAAGGTTGTTCAAAGGTTCGTCCAAAAGTACATATTCCGTCTCTTGGCACAGTACCATCGCTACATATGCCCTTTGTCTTTGACCACCAGAAAGCTCATCTAAATATCTATTCTCTAAACTAGTTAAATCTAAGAAATCGATATATTTAGAAATGATAACCTCATCTTCTTTAGTCAACCTTCCCTTTGAATAAGGAAAGCGCCCAAATCCAACTAATTGTCTAACTGTAAGCCTAGTTACAAAATGATTTTCTTGTCGCAATATAGTCAAAACTTTTGCTAAGTCTTTCGATTTAGATTCAGAAACATCCATATTTGCTACCTGAATTTGGCCTTCATCCATATCTAAAAGTCTGCCAATCATCAAAAGTGTCGTTGACTTTCCAGCACCATTTGGTCCAATTAAAGAAGTAAAGCCTGCTTTTGGTATTTCAATATCCAAAGGTCCTATTTTTACCTTATCAGTATAGAACTTTTTAACATTATCAATTTTTATCATAAAGCCCTCTTCCTTAAAACTATAGTTAAGAATATGATTCCACCAAATAATTCAATAATAACTGAAACTACACCTTGAGCATGGAATACATGATACATTAAAAAGTATGCGCTCGTCATTATTAAAAATCCTATAGCAAAAGCCATCGGAAAAATATATCTATGATCATAAGTTGACGCTGCCTGATAACTCAAAGTTGCCACTAAAAAGCCGTAGAAAGTAAGTGGCCCAATTAAAGCTGTTGAAATGGACATTAAAATCGCTACTAATACAAGCGTATAAATGACACTAGGTTGATATTTAACCCCAAAAGAAGTAGCAACATCCTTTCCTAGTGACAAAACATTCAAATTCTTAGAATGAGCAAAAATCAATACTGCTACAATTATGATCATAGGAATTACAATAGGAAAATAAGCAGGATCTGCATGATTAACAGAACCAAATAATCTAGCTTGTAAAATATCAAATTCTGAAGGCGCAAGTAGTTTTCTCATGAAAGTTGACACAGAATTTAGCCCGGTACCAATAATAATTCCAACTAAAAGCATAAGTTGTAAATTCCCGTATTTACCGGAAAGTAACCATCCATAAAGTATCAAACTCATGAAGACCATAACAACAACTTGGAATAAAAATGATCCAATTCCATTAAAATTTATTAACGCACTAGCACCAAAGAAGAATACTGTACTCGTTTGAATTGCTGAATAAAGTGATTCGAAACCTAAAAGCGATGGAGTAATAATTTTATTATTCGTAATAGATTGGAAAGCAACTGTCGACAAGCTATGGCAAACCGCAGCAATAATCATTGCAACAATAGCTACTATCCTTCTCTTAACGACTGGGATAAAAGAAGGTGAATCTATCGGAACTGGATTGTTATAAACTAAAAGTCCATATGAAGAAAGAAGACCTAAAGCAATCAATGTTATCAGTAAAATCCAATAACGTCTTGCTTCCTTCTTAGACCGAAAAGCGCTAGCTGATCTACTTTCATTATGAAGGCTAGAATCGATTTCGACATTTTCTTTTTTTCTATATTCTAATGTGATCATCGTAGCCTCCTTGGTTTTCTTTGTCTCAATAAAATAGTAATAAACACGACTGCTCCCACTGTTGCAAGTATTAAAGAAACAGGTAATTCAAAAGGCTGTATAATTGTTCGAGAAATGATGTCACAGGCAGTTATTGATCCCATTCCGATCACACAAACCCAAGGTAAATTACTCCTAAGATCATCACCTCTAAACATTGAAACGATATTTGGCACAATTAATCCTAAGAAAGGTAAGTGTCCAATAACAGCTGCAACAATTCCAACTGCAACAGAGATAAGAGCAGTCCCAAAAAGAACAATTCTATTGTAATTAACTCCAAGACTTGTTGCGACATCTTCTCCTAGTCCAGCTAAAGTCAATCTATTAGCATACATAAAAATAAGAAAAGTAATGATAACAATCAGCCATAAATATTCATATCTTCCCACCTGAATGTTAGCAAATGAACCGACAAACCAAGTTTCAATACTTTGCGTCTTTTGAAAAAGGAGTCCTAAAAAAGTAGACACTGCAGAAATTACTGCTCCAAGCATCAATCCAATAATCGGAACAATTAAAGACGAACGAAGCTTAACTCTTCTTAAAAATAGAAAGAAAATCATAGTTCCTATAAAAGAAAAAATGATTGCACCAGTCATTCTTTGAACTAAAGTCGGGGCAGGAAATAATAAATACACAAAAAGCAGGCCTAAGCCTGACCATTCAATAGTCCCCGTTGTAGTAGGTTCAACAAAGCGATTCTGTGTAATGAGTTGCATGACGAGCCCTGCCATCGCCATCGCAGCTCCAGTAAGCATTAATGCAGCTGTTCTCGGAACACGAGTTATGAAAAACATCTCTGTCCCGTCCTCTTGTCCACGTATATCATAAACTCCAGTAAACAGTGATATAATCCCTAAAATTATAACAACTATAACTGCTATTATAAAAGGTTTTGTCCATATTTTATTTTGATTATAAAACTGGGGTTGAGAAATATTCTCAACCCTAGAAATCATATTTTTTGACACTGTTTCGTACCCCTTTACACTACTTAGCTAAAGTTTTTGCCATATTTCCAAATAACTCTATATAAGTTTGAATTGATTCATTCGTGTAAGTATCTTCTGGTGCATAAATAACTTGTTTTTTAGAAACAGCAGTTGTGTTTTGAAGAGCAGGTGATTTAGAAATAACATCCTTAGCAGGTGTTGACTTAGCTGCATCAGATGTTGCAGCATCACGATCTAATACGAAAATCCAATCAGGATTTGTTTGTGCAATAGCTTCAACAGAAACGTCATCACCTTTATGACCTGCAGTAGAATTTGAAACTTCTAACGCTGGAGTCCAACCGAAAATTTCATACATTGGTCCCCAAACACGACCAGAATGTGGCGCAGCAAAACCAATATTACCACCAGTAACGATAACACTCATAACTTTATCTTTTCCGTTATAAGCAGATTTTGCTTTTTCAATAGATTTATCAAAATCAGCTACTAATTGTTTAGCTTCTTTATCTTTATTAAAGATTTTTCCTAAAGTAACTGTAGAATCTTTAAGTCCTTTTACTAAGTTTTCGCCAGGCTTAGTAGCTTTCTCAGAAACATCAAAATTAAGATCAATAACTGCTGCATTTGGTACTAATTTTTTGATTTCTTCGTAATGGTCAGCAAATCTTTGACCAACAATTACAAGTTCAGGATTTGCCGCTGCAATAATTTCTAGATTTGGTTCACGGTGATTCCCAATATTTTGAACTTTTTCATCCTTTTTATATGCTGAATCAGCAGGCATGATATCCTTTGGAGCAGCCGCTAATTTAATTCCCCAATCAGATAAAGTTTCAAACGTTCTGTTATCCAAAGCAACTACATTCTTTGGGTTTACAGGGACTTTAACAGTTCCATGAGCATCAGTGATTTCAACCGTTTTCGGCTTATCACTACCATTATCTTTATTATTAGCCTTCGAAGTTTCTTTACTTGAATCTGAGCAAGCTACTAACATTAAAGTGAAAACTGCTAGAATACTCACTAATTTTAAAAGCATAGATTTTTTCATATGTATACTCCTTATAGTGTGATTTATTTCGAAAATGATGACATCCATAGATTGAATTAGAAGGTAACTTTTATTCAATTGAATCGCTATTGATAATCATTTTCATTTGAACATCCTGTTAATTAGTATAGTCATTAATTCTGTGAAAATCTTGTGAATGGTGTGAATTCATAAAATCAGGCATAGAAAGTAATATGTGAAGTCGGGTGTATTGATTAACCTTTATTCTTCAGAGCGTGTCGATTTTTTTCGAGTAGAAACTTTCAGTAGATCTGGTCTCAACTCGTCCCCTCCACACTACCCAAAAGATGCTCATTAATAGCTAATGTTTTCATAATCCATTGCCTGATAGAAATATTCTTTTTACAGTTTTCATCTATTAATATTTCTCAGAAACTATTTGATTATCACATTTAACAAAAAAACGAGTAAAACTGAATGAAATAGTTTTACTCTTTTTCTATTACCTTATTTTATCATTCAATCATTGAATAGCCTCTGCCGTGTATCGTTTGAATATATCTCTCTTTCTTCTCGCACTTTAACTTTTTTCTTACATACCCAATATATAAGTCTACTACATTTGGATTTACTACTATATTATATCCCCATACTTGATTCAAAAGCATTTCACGGCTCAATATTGTGTTTTTATTCTTGATTAAAAATACAAGTAAATCGTACTCCCGCTTAGTAAGCGAGAGGTTTTTGCCACCTTTTTTCACAATATTGCTAGATGCATCAACAAAGAGATCTTTAAACTGAAAAAAGTTTATCTCCTTTTGCTGGTTACAATCACTTCTCCTTAAAATTGCTTGAACTCTTGCTACTAATTCTTCTTTCGCAAATGGTTTTCTTATATAATCATCTGCTCCTGCTTGTAACCCTGCTACGCAATCCTTACTAGAAATATTGTCAGTCACAATAATGATCGGTGTCGTTTTAACAAGTCGTATTTGTCTGCAAATTTCTGGTCCAGATATACTTAATGAATCCCAATCCAATATGATAATATCCCAATCTTGTTCATATATTATATTTAAACCTTCGTTTTCATTGTGAAGTTTTAAAATGAAGTAACCTTCTTGCGTTAAACCGCTTACGATTTTCTTTGCTGAAGACCGTTCATTTTTAATCACCAACACCTGCTTCACCGATGGTTCACCTCTACTTCAATATAAATTATTTAGATAAAAAAATTATCCCGAAAAAATAATTTAAGATTTATAAATTTAAAACCCCTAAATAATCCATTAAAACAGTTTATTAGGAGAACTCTATATAATCTTACAATAGGTATGGATAAAAACACAAAACATATGAAGATTCGAATAAAGTGAAAAAATAATAAGAACTCAACAATTGGGCGTTTACTAGTAGCTATATTATCTACCTGCTTATCGTCAATAACCATTTCTTCATTTTCTATTTCAGGGATATCGTCCCATCAACTTCAGCATTATATAAAACCACAAACAAAAAGAACCATAACCTCGCCAACCTGGCAAAGTTATGGTTCATATCATACAAAATAAAAAAACCACCAAATATGTATTGGTGGAGACGGTGGGAGTCGAACCCACGTCCAAAAATATCGGCACTTAAGCTTCTACGAGTGTAGTCGATATATTAGCATTTCGCGAACTCTTCGGCCTATCGACAGGCTTCCAAGTTGCTAGTCTGGTTGTTCTCTTCCTTTGTCCTCAGACGGCGAACTCCGGCGTAGTCCACTTAGTTTGAGTCCCTTACCCTACCACATGGACGATGGAGGGAGGAACCTTTAGTGCAATTAAGCAGCTAAAGAAAGATTGTTTTGTTTGCCAATTATAGGCTTTGACGTTTTAACGAGGCCGATCCCCTCGACTCGCAACCTAAGCTCGAACTATCCCTGTCGAATCCGTAACGTCCCCATGATAAAAATGGAGCATACGAAGAAAATATCGTGATAGCTACTAAGAGCTGTTTTTCAATGTGCAACAACCTTACATAAGTTATTATAACATACGCGCTCCATTTTACAAATGTAAATATCTGTATTACATCTTTTGGCGATCACGGAACGCGCGTGCAATTTCACGTTTAGCTTCTTTCTCTTTTAAATCGTGACGTTTATCATATTGCTTCTTACCTTTTGCTAAACCAAGTGCCATCTTTGCAAACCCATTTTTCAAATAAATTCTAAGTGGAACTAATGCGTAACCTGTTTCTTTCGCAGCGCCCGCTAGTTTATCAATTTCTTTTTTATGCAGAAGTAATTTTCTCGTACGAAGTGGATCATGGTTGAAACGATTCCCTTGTTCGTACGTATTAATGTGCATATTATGAACCCATACTTCACCATTATGTACACGTGCAAACGCATCTTTCAAGTTTACGCGTCCAGCGCGAATCGACTTAATTTCCGTTCCTTGAAGGACAAGCCCTGCTTCGTATGTTTCTTCGATGAAATAATCATGAAATGCTTTTTTGTTCTGTGCAATAACCTTACCTGTACCCTTTGGCATATAACGTCCCTCCTCTATTTTTACTATTGTAACAAATGTTAATAAAAAGCGAAAGTGGCTCGCTCAGAATGTGAGATGGATGGAGCTTCTGACCTTGAGGCGCTCTTTGCCTCTCGGGAAGAAGCGAAGCCGCCGAACATTCTAGCCACTGTAGCTAGATTCCATCAAAAAGCGAAAGTGGCTCGCTCTCAAGCCACGAAGAAAAAAGAAAACGGCCCCGCTTTTCATCAAAGCGAAGCCACTCTTTTCTTACTTACGCTTTTTCTTTTTCTTCTTGAATCCTGGTACGTTTTCGAAGAATGCTTTTTTCTTCTTACCGTTACCATCTTTTTTTCCCGGCTGGCTAGCAGAAGCGGATGCAGATGCAGATCCTCTTCCTTTTCCTTTACCACCACGGTCAAATTTTCTACCTGTGCCACGTTCACCGCCGCGCTCATTACTGCGCTCGCTACGTCCACCGCGTTTCTTTCTGCCTGTTCTTGGCTGATCGATAACGACTGGACGATCTTTAAACTTACGGCGAGGTGTGCCTTTCATGCCAACGATTTCAAAGTCGATTGCACGCTCGTCTTTGTTTACGTTAATAACGCGAATTGTAATTTCGTCACCGATGCGGAATACGTTTCCTGTACGTTCTCCGATCATAGCGAAATGTTGCTCGTCATAACGGTAGTAATCATCCGTTAAATAACTAACGTGTACAAGACCTTCAATTGTATTTGGAAGCTCTACGAATAAACCGAAGTTTGTTACAGAGCTAATCATACCGTCATACTCTTCACCGATCTTATCAACCATATACTCTGCTTTTTTCATCTCATCTGTTTCACGCTCTGCTTCAACAGCACGACGTTCCATATTAGAAGAATGCTCTGCAATCTCAGGTAATTTTTCACGCCATTTTGCTTGCGTTTCGTTGTCGACTTTACCGTTAATAATGTATTCACGAATTAATCTATGAACGATTGTATCTGGGTAACGACGAATTGGTGATGTGAAGTGTGTGTAGAACTCAGTTGATAAACCGAAATGTCCTAAACTATCCGCATCGTAACGAGCTTGCTTCATAGAACGAAGCATAACTGTTGAAATAACTACTTCTTCTGGCTGTCCTTGAACCATTTCAAGAATTTGTTGTAGCGCGCGAGGATGCACTTCATTCGCACGTCCTTTTACTGCATATCCGAAGTTCGTTACAAACTCGAAGAAACGCTCAAGCTTATCTTCTTTCGGATCTTCATGGACACGGTACATGAATGGTACGTTCATCCAGTGGAAGTGCTCTGCTACTGTTTCATTCGCAACAAGCATAAATTCTTCAATTAACTTCTCTGATACAGAACGATCGCGCATGACAACGTCTGTCGGTTTTCCTTCTTCATCCACTAATACTTTCGCTTCTTTAAAGTCAAAGTCAATTGCACCACGGCGCATACGTTTTTCACGTAAAATTTGTGCCAATTGACCCATCTCTTTAAACATCGGTACGAGCGGCTCATAACGCTTAATTAACTCTTCGTCCTCATCTTCTAAAATGCTTCTTACGTCAGCATAAGTCATACGCTCTGTTGTTTTAATCACACTTTGGAAAATCTCGTGTTTAACAACATCACCTAAGTTGTTGATTTCCATTTCACAAGATAATGTCAGACGGTCTACTTTCGGATTTAATGAACAAATACCGTTAGATAGACGGTGTGGAATCATCGGAATTACACGGTCAACAAGATACACACTCGTCGCTCTTTCCGCTGCTTCAACATCAATTGGAGAACCTTCTTGAACGTAATGACTTACGTCCGCAATGTGAACGCCAAGCTTGTAGTTACCGTTCTCAAGCTTCGTTACTGTAACAGCATCATCTAAATCTTTTGCGTCTGCACCGTCAATCGTTACGATCATTTGGTCACGTAGATCACGGCGATCTTTTAAATCTTCTTCTGAAATCGTTTCTGGTACACTGTTTGCATGTTCCATCACTTCTTCAGGGAACGCTAAAGGCAAGTGATGTTTATGAATGACAGATAAAATATCTACTCCTGGATCATTTTTATGACCTAGAATTTGAATAACTTCACCTTCTGCACTTAAACGATTCTCTGGATAGCTCGTAATTTTCACAACTACTTTATGACCTTCTACAGCGCCCATAGATGCACTTTTCAATACGAAAATGTCACTTGTCCAGCGCTTATTGTCAGGTATAACGAACCCAAAGTTTTTCGATTCTGTATATGTACCAACTAACTCTTTCGTTCCGCGTTCTAAAATGCGTACAATTGAACCTTCTTGACGCGAACCACTCGATTGGGAACTAAGGCGTGCTAATACTGTATCGCCATGAAGCGCACCGTTTAATTCTGTAGGCGGTATGAAAAGGTCATCGTCTCCCGTTTTCTTCTCATCTGGTACAACGAATGCAAAACCACGTGCATGTCCAATTAACTTACCGCGTATTAAATTCATCTTTTCAGGAAGACCGTAACGGTTGCTACGAGTACGAATAACAAGTCCCTTCTCTTCCATCGTTACAAGTGCCTTTACGAAATCTTTAAAGCCCTCAGAACCTTCAATTCCAAATGCCTCTTCTAACTCTTGTATCGTTAGCGGTTTATACGCTTCTTCTCTCATAAATAATAACAACTTATCAATATGTTCTTGTATGATTTCTTCCAAGCAAAAATACCTCCTTTAAAACCTTATATTATTTAGTGTATCCGAAAGATAGGGGATGTATAAAGTGAAACTTCAATACTCCCCTTATGATTTTTACAGTTTTCACAAAAAATTCCTTATGAAAAAAAGAGGCAACTAGATCTTACCAATCTAGTTGCTCCAAGAAGTTATATACATCCTCATGTAGCTCGTCACGTTGTTTATCAAGTGTAATGACATGCGTAGAGTCTTCGTACCATTTAATGTCTTTTAACGTAGATTCTACACCGTTATAAATAATGTTAGCACTATCTGTATTAATCATTTCGTCATGACGTGCTTGTACAACAAATGTTGGCGCATAAATCATATCCACATTGTTACGTACGTCAGCAATTAATTGTTGTAATGCTTTTAATGTATTCATCGGTGTCTTTTGGAATTCCAACATTTCTTGTTCAATTTGTTCTGGTGATTTTTGCTCACGTTTTTTATATTCGCGGGCATATGCCAATATACCTTGGTACATCGTTTCTTCGCTCTTAATATACATCGGTGCACACATTGGTACTACACCTAAAACCGGTACTGTATAACCCAATTTTAAAGAAAATACGCCGCCAAGTGACAATCCAACAACAGCAATTTTCTCAAAACCTTTATCTTTTAAAAGCTGATATGCCTCCGTTACATCTTGCCACCAATCTGTAGGACCTGTATGAACAAGCTCTTCTGGTGGTACACCGTGCCCTTTATAAATTGGCGCATGACAAGTGTAGCCTTTCTTTTCTAAGAAACGCCCTAACATACGTACATCAGCTGAGTTCCCTGTGAATCCATGTAGTAATAAAACAGCGCGGTCTCCACCCTCAAATGTAAATGGTTTCGGAGATGCTAATTTCATCATGTACTTCTCCTCTTTCTCTTCTGTAATCTAGTCGTATTCTTTCTATATCTTAGTGTACCATATTTATATTTCTATAATCTAATTAGAAACATCTTTCAAATGGCAAAACAAAAAAAGAAGAACCATTAGTACATTTTACTAACGCTTCTTCTTTCAATTCTATAAGTTCAAGTACGTAACACCAATTGTTAATGCGAAGAACAATACAGCTAAAACAATTGTAATGCGGTTTAATACCGCTTCAATCCCACGTGCTTTTTGCTTACCAAATAATTGCTCTGCACCGCCTGAAATTGCACCTGAAAGGCCTGAGCTATTACTAGACTGCATAAGTACCATAACAATCATTAAAATCGATACAATAATAAGTAAAACTGATAATAACGTATGCACTTGGCGTACCTCCTACAAAGATTCAGTTATTGTAACTGTAGCATAAATTCTATAGAAAAGCGAGAGCTATAGAGGCGCTCTCGCTTTTCTTCTATTACATAAACATCATCGCAAATAACGGTCCAAGTAAACATGTCAAAATTGCTGTTAATGTCATTGTTACCGATCCAATAACACCTTCATGTTCGTTATTTTTCATCGCTCTCATAACACCCATAATATGAGAAGCACATCCAAATCCGATACCTTTACCAACTGAGTTTGTAACACGACTCCATTTTAATAAAAGGGGTCCTGTAATCGTTCCAGTAATACCTGCAATAACAACGAAAGCTGCTGTTAAGGAAGGTACACCACCGACTTGCTCTGAAACACTCATCGCAACTGGCATTGTCACCGATTTTGGTAAAGACGATAAGATTAAGCTTTTATCCGTTCCCATAAGTGAAGCAATCGCAAAATCACTAGCGATTGCAACTGTTGTACCTACCAATACGCCACCAGCAATCGGTACAACATATTTTTGCAGAACATGACGTTGTTTATAAAGAGGAATTGCAAATGCTACAACACCGGGTCCAAGTAGCTTTGCAATCCAGCCACCACCACTTTCCATATAATGTTGATATGGTATATCAAGCACGATAAATAGGAAAGCCATTAATCCAGTTGCTACAAGCATTGGAATGGTGAATGGTGTTGGAAATAATTTATAGATTTTTTTAGATAATTGATATAATAGCACCGTAAAAAGAACCCAACCGACTCCGATTAATATTTGGCTCATCGCGACTCTCTTTCCTTCCTATTCGCAAGATATTGTCCTGTATGTCCTGCGACAATAATAATTAAAAATGTACTCGCTACAACTGTAATGAAAAGAGAAATTCCTTTACTCATAAAAAAAGCACCGTAATTCATTAGGCCAAGCGTTGGCGGAATTAATAAAAACGGCATAATAGCAACGAGTGTTTCTGCTCCTAAATCGAACCATTTCACTGGAAGAACTTTTAGGCTAAGTAAAACAAGTAAGAGGAACATTCCAATCAAACTTCCTGGAATCGGAATATTTAACATTTCTTGCACCCAAGTTCCAACCATATAAAACACGTAAAGAGCAGCAATTTGGACAAGAATCTTTGTAAATTTCATGTTCATCATCCCTCATGTTTATACGATCTTCTGTTAATATCTTTATCATAGTATAAATTGTAAAAAGCTGCAATTTATCAACTTGACAGCAAAAACAGCCTATGTTATACGCTTACAACCTTGATATGACTGCATTTCCAAATGGAAATTACGTCAAAAACCTTGACCTAATATAAAAAGTTTTTATTTTCTGAATTTAAAAGACTATTATTTCAATAAAATAATCTTTTTATCCTTAAACTTACATATATATAAAGTGAAACTTTAATCAATGAGATTTCCCTCATCCTTATTGATTATTAGCCCTCACCAAGCTGGTTTGTACGGGATAAACAAGATAGGTGGTGAACATATGCCCAAAAAAGTTCTCATTTTTTGTGATCCTGGGATTGATGATACGATGGCTCTCCTCTTAGCATTCTTTATCGATGAAATAGAAATCGTGGGTATCGTTGCTGATTACGGCAATGTTTCAAAAAAAATGGCAGTAGAAAATGCTCATTTTTTTAATAACGAAACAAAGAATAGAAATATCAAGATATTCGGTGGTTCAGAACGTCCCCTTACTGGTGCCCCACCTGCGTTTTTTACGGATGTACATGGGAAACAGGGGCTCGGTCCAATTATTCCAAAGGTGAATGTGACTAACGGAGAAATGGAGAATTTTTTTGAAGTCATTCCTCTTATTGAACAGTATAAAGATGAATTAATCATTGTGAGTTTAGGAAGACTTACCTCCCTAGCAATTTTGTTTATCATGTGCAAACAGTTAATGAAACAAATTAAATCTTACTACGTAATGGGCGGTGCCTTTTTACATCCTGGTAATGTTACCCCTATTTCCGAAGCAAACTTTTATGGCGATCCTACTGCCGCTAATATAGTCCTTCAATCCGCAGTTAACATGTACATATACCCATTAAACGTCACTCAATACTCCATCATTACACCAGAAATGGCAGAATACATTGAGGCAAAAGGAAAAGCTCCACTTGTCAAACCGTTATTTGATCATTATTACTACGGATATTATAAAGACGCCCTACCACATTTAAAGGGGAGCCCCTTCCATGACACAATGCCAATACTCGCTTTATTTGATAACTCTATGTTCACGTATCATAAATCACCTATTGTTGTCATGACAGAATCCTCTGCACAAGGAGCAAGCATAGGGGAATTTCGCTCTCTAGTGAACCAGAAGCCATTTATTGATTGGCCGGTTCATCAAATCGCAATTGATTTTGACTATAACCGCTTCTTCAAACATT
The DNA here is from genome assembly GCF_057924895.1 of Bacillus sp. LH1. Taxonomy (NCBI): domain Bacteria; kingdom Bacillati; phylum Bacillota; class Bacilli; order Caryophanales; family Bacillaceae; genus Bacillus; species Bacillus sp. LH1. The sequence goes on from NZ_CM175007.1 coordinate 4,983,452, forward strand.
TCATGTCACTTATGACGGGTGAACAATTTTAGCATAAAAAAACAGACCGTGATTTCTCACGGTCTGTCGTTTATTTTCTACAATTATCGTTTGATGTTATAGAAAGATTTGATACCATCGTAAACAGCTACTTCGCCTAGCTCGTCTTCGATGCGTAATAATTGGTTGTACTTAGCAATACGGTCAGTACGGCTCATAGAACCAGTTTTGATTTGGCCAGCGTTAGTTGCAACTGCGATGTCAGCGATTGTAGCATCTTCAGTTTCACCAGAACGGTGAGATACAACTGCTGTGTAACCAGCACGTTTAGCCATTTCGATAGCTTCGAAAGTCTCAGTTAAAGTACCGATTTGGTTAACTTTAATTAAGATTGAGTTAGAGATACCTTTTTCGATACCTTCAGCAAGTTTTTGAGTGTTAGTTACGAATAAATCGTCACCAACTAATTGTACTTTATCACCGATACGCTCAGTTAATAATTTGTGACCATCCCAGTCGTTTTCGTCTAAACCATCTTCGATAGAGATGATTGGGAAGTCTTTGCAAAGCTCTTCATAGAAATCAACCATTTCTGCAGAAGTTAAGCCAGTACGGCCTTCGCCTGCAAGGTCATATTTACCAGTTTCTTTGTTGTAGAACTCAGAAGAAGCAACGTCCATTCCTAAGAATACGTTCTCGCCAGCTTTGTAACCAGCTTTTTCGATAGCTTCGATGATTACTTCTAGAGCTTCACGGTTAGAACCAAGGTTTGGAGCGAATCCACCTTCGTCACCTACTGCAGTGTTAAGACCTTTGTCATGTAATACAGCTTTAAGTGCATGGAATACTTCAGCACCCATACGGATTGATTCTTTGAATGTTGGAGCACCAACTGGTAAGATCATGAACTCTTGGAAGTCAACGTTGTTATCAGCGTGAGAACCACCGTTGATGATGTTCATCATTGGAGTTGGTAATTGTTTTGCATTGAATCCACCAAGGTAACGGTATAATGGAAGACCTACGAAGTCAGCTGCTGCGTGAGCTACTGCCATAGATACACCAAGGATAGCGTTAGCGCCTAGTTTACCTTTGTTTGGAGTGCCATCTAATTCGATCATAGCACGGTCGATACCAGCTTGGTCAGTTACATCGAAACCTTCGATTTCTGGAGCGATAATTTCGTTAACGTTGTTTACTGCGTTAATAACACCTTTACCAAGGTAACGAGATTTGTCACCGTCACGTAATTCTACTGCTTCGTGTTCACCAGTAGATGCACCACTTGGTACGATAGCGCGTCCGAAAGCGCCGCTTTCTGTATAAACTTCTACTTCTACAGTTGGGTTACCACGAGAGTCAAGGACTTCGCGAGCATAAACATCAATAATTGTTGGCATAATAAATTCTCTCCTTTTTATATAAGCAAATTATTTAATAATTGTTTTACCTGTCATTTCTTTCGGTTGTTCCACATTTAAAAGTGTAAGCATTGTTGGAGCGATATCACCTAAGATACCATCTTCACGTAATTCTACGTCGTTCTTAGTAACAATGAAAGGAACCGGGTTAGTTGTATGAGCTGTCATTGGCTCTCCTTCAGAAGTTAATTCTTCATCCGCATTACCATGGTCAGCAGTAATAAGTGCTACACCATCTTTTGCAAGAATCGCTTCTACAACTTTTCCTAAACATTCGTCAGTTGCTTCTACTGCTTTAATTGTTGGTTCCATCATCCCAGAATGGCCAACCATATCACAGTTCGCAAAGTTAAGAATGATAACATCATGTTTATCATTTTCGATTTCATTTACTAAAGCGTCCGTTACTTCGTAAATGCTCATTTCAGGTTTCAAGTCATACGTTGCAACCTTTGGTGAGTTAATTAAGATACGCTCTTCTCCTGGGAATTCAGCCTCACGACCACCGCTAAAGAAGAATGTAACGTGCGGATACTTTTCAGTTTCCGCGATGCGAAGTTGCTTTAATCCCGCTTGCGCAACAACTTCACCTAAAGTGTTATCAAGGTTCATTGGCTTGAATGCCACGTAACCATCTACAGTTTCACTGAAGTGTGTCATACATACGAATTCTGGAATGTGAGGTACTTTTTCACCACGATCGAACTCACGGAAGTCTTCGTTTGTAAATACACGAGCAATTTGAATTGCACGGTCTGGACGGAAGTTATAGAAGATAACTGCATCATCATCATTGATTGTTGCAACTGGCGTGTTATCTTCGTTAACAATTACAGACGGCAATACGAATTCATCATAGATACCGTTCGCATAAGAGTCTTCTACACACTCTTCTGCTGATTTATAAGTAGGGCCTTCACCATTTACCATAGCACGGTAACATTTTTCTACGCGATCCCAACGCTTGTCACGGTCCATGGAGTAATAACGACCAGAGATAGTCGCGAATTGTCCTACTCCTGTTTCTTTAATTACTTCATTTGTTGCATCGATATAGCTTTGTGCTGTTTTTGGTCCAACATCGCGGCCATCTAAGAATGCATGAATGTATACTTTCTCAACGCCTTCTTTAGCTGCTAAGCGAAGAAGAGCAAACATGTGATTCATGTGACTGTGCACACCACCGTCAGAAAGTAAACCGAATAAATGAAGTGCAGTACCTTTTTCTTTTACGCTTTTAATTGCACTTTGGAACGTTTCGTTCTTATCGAACTCACCTTCACGAATTGCAACGTTAACGCGTGTTAAGCTTTGATATACAATGCGGCCAGCACCGATATTTAAGTGACCAACCTCAGAGTTACCCATTTGACCTTCTGGAAGACCTACTGCCTCGCCACAAGCTGTAAGCGTTGTGTGAGGGAATTTATTCCAGTAACCATCAAAATTAGGTTTCTTAGCTTGTGCTACAGCATTCCCGTAAGTTTCTTCACGAAGTCCGAAACCGTCAAGAATGATTAAAGCTGTTGGCTTTCTCATTTTACCGCCCCCAGAAGACCTAAGAACGAAGCTGGCTCTAAGCTAGCACCGCCAACTAAAGCGCCGTCGATGTCAGATTGTGCCATATACTCTTTAATGTTTTCTGGTTTTACGCTACCGCCGTATTGGATACGAACAGCTTCTGCAGCTTCTGGAGAAACAGCTTCTGCAACAACTTTACGGATGTGCGCACATACTTCGTTTGCATCTGCAGAAGAAGAAGATTTACCTGTACCGATAGCCCAGATTGGCTCATAAGCGATAACAGTTGCTTTAACTTGCTCTTCTGTTAAACCTGCAAGTGCTTTTGTCACTTGACCTGCTACTAGATCAAATGTTTTTCCGCTTTCGCGCTCTTCTAAAGTCTCACCACAACATACGATTGGTGTTAAACCATGTTCAAATGCTGCGATAGTCTTTTTGTTTACTGACTCATCTGTTTCAGCAAACATTTCACGACGCTCAGAGTGGCCAAGTACTACATAGCCAACTTTTAAGTCGCTAAGTGCTACTGGGCTAATTTCGCCAGTGAATGCACCATTTTTTTCGAAGTGCATGTTTTGTGCACCTACTTGTAAGTCAGTTCCTTCAGTTGCTGCTACAAGGCGCTCTAAGAATAGAGCTGGAGAGCAAACTACTGCATCAACAGCTGAAGCTGCTGGGATTTGACCTTTAACTTCCTCTACGAAGCTAACTGCTTCTGATAGAGTTTTATTCATTTTCCAGTTACCTGCGATAATTGGTTTACGCATGCTTTGCACCGTCCTTTTTCTTTGGCTGCTACTTATTTGTCGTTAAGACAAACTACACCTGGAAGCTCTTTACCTTCCATGAATTCTAATGACGCACCGCCGCCAGTAGAAATGTGGCTCATTTTATCAGCCATACCGAATTTTTCAACAGCTGCTGCAGAGTCACCACCGCCGATAACAGAGTATGTATCTTCTGCATCTGCTAATGCTTGTCCTACTGCTTTTGTACCTTCTGCGAATGGAGTCATTTCGAATACACCCATTGGTCCATTCCATACAACAAGCTTAGAATTTTTAATTACATCTGCATAAATTTCACGTGTTTTAGGACCGATGTCCACGCCTTCCCAGTTAGAAGGGATAGAGTCGATACCAACGATTTTAGTTGTTGCAGTTTCAGAGAATTCCTCAGTGATTACAACATCAACTGGCATGTAGAAGTTTACGCCTTTTTCTTTTGCAAGTTGCATAAATTCTTTAGCTAGTTCGATCTTGTCGTCTTCACATAGAGATAGACCAATTTCATGACCTAAAGCTTTAACGAATGTGTAAGCAAGTCCACCACCGATGATTAAGTTATCTACTTTGTCTAATAGATGACGAATTACACCGATTTTATCTTTTACTTTCGCACCACCGATAATAGCTGTAAATGGACGTTCTGGGTTAGAAAGTGCTTTACCAAGTACATCTAACTCTTTTTCCATTAATAGACCAGATACTGCTGGTAGGTAGTCTGCGATACCTGCTGTAGAAGCGTGAGCACGGTGAGCTGCACCGAATGCATCGTTTACGAAGATGTCAGCAAGTGCTGCAAATTCTTTCGCAAGTTCTGCATCGTTCTTTTCTTCGCCCGCATAGAAACGTACGTTTTCAAGAACTAATACGTCGCCTTCGTTCATTGCTGCAACCATTTCTTGTGCAACTGGTCCGAATGCTTCGTCCGCTTTTTTAACGTCTTTACCAAGAAGCTCGCCTAAACGTGCTGCTACTGGAGTTAAACGCATTTCTTCTACTACTTGACCTTTTGGACGGCCTAAGTGACTTGCTAAAATAACTTTCGCACCTTGCTCTACTAAATATTGAATTGTAGGAAGAGCTGCACGGATACGAGTTTCATCTGTAATTTTGCCTTCTTTCATAGGTACGTTGAAATCAACGCGGCAAAATACACGCTTACCTTTTAAATCTACGTCACGAATTGATTTTTTGTTCATTGGATTTCCCTCCGACTACTAGTTAGGATTGACAAAACCCACTCAAAAGCTTAACACATTTGCTTTTAAAACGAAAGAAGAGAGAGAGGGAACAAACCCTCTCCCTCGTTTTGTCATTGATAACTTATATAATTAAGAATTAAAGACCTTTTGAAGTCATGTAAGCTGCTAGGTCTACTACGCGGTTAGAGTAACCAGTTTCGTTATCGTACCAAGAAAGTACTTTAACCATGTTACCTTCCATTACCATTGTAGATAATGCATCGATTGTAGAAGAAGCTGTACATCCGTTATAGTCGATAGATACTAATGGCTCTTCGCTGTATCCAAGGATACCTTTTAATTCGCCTTCAGCTGCTGCTTTGAATGCTGCATTTACTTCTTCAACTGTTACTTCTTTGTCAAGTTCAACAACTAGGTCAACTAGAGAAACGTTAGCAGTTGGAACACGTACAGCGCCACCGTTTAATTTACCTTTAAGTTCTGGTAATACTAATGCTACAGCTTTAGCTGCACCAGTAGATGTTGGGATCATGTTTTCAGCTGCTGCACGAGCACGACGTAAATCTTTGTGTGGTAAGTCTAAGATTTGTTGGTCGTTAGTGTAAGAGTGAATTGTTGTCATCATTCCGCGTTTTACGCCGAATTTTTCGTTTAATACTTTAGCGAATGGAGCTAGACAGTTTGTAGTACAAGAAGCGTTAGATACTACGTTGTGGTTAGCTGCATCGTATTGTTCGTGGTTAACACCCATAACTACAGTGATATCTTCGTCAGAAGCTGGAGCTGAGATGATAACTTTCTTAACTGATCCACCTAAGTGTTTCTCAGCGTCTGATTTTTTAGTGAAACGGCCAGTAGATTCTACTACTACTTCTACTCCGTAGTCGCTCCATGGTAATTGAGCTGGGTCACGCTCAGCGATAACTTTAATTTCTTTACCGTTAACAACGATGCTGTTTTCGTTAGCAGATACTTCTGCATTTAAAGTTCCGTGAACTGTGTCATATTTTAAAAGGTGAGCTAATGTTTTAGCATCTGTTAAGTCGTTGATTGCTACTACTTCTACCTCAGAGTTGTTAAGAGCTGCGCGGAATACGTTACGTCCGATACGTCCAAATCCATTAATACCAATTTTAGTCATTTGAATTTCCTCCTTGGGGGATTATATTAAAGGGTAAAACCCTTTGTTAACTGTTTTGCTGCACCTTCATCTGTAATTAGAATTGAAGTGTGCCCTTGTTTAATTACAGCCTGTATTGCTTTTGCCTTTGAAGAACCTCCAGCGACTGCAACAACGTGAGATACATTTTGTAAATCCTCTAGTTGCATACCAACTGTTCTTACTTTATGAACAACATTTCCTTCTTCATTAAAGTAGTAACCGAAAGCTTCGCCAACTGCTTCGCTTGCCTGAATCTTTAACCAATCTGCTTCTGAAGTACTTCTGCGACGTGCCATTGTTAACGCATCACCTATTCCATGAATGACGATATTGGAAGATCGAATCAACTCAAGAACTTCTTTCACGGAAGGCTCTGTCACAATAGACGCATATGCTTCGCTACTAACATGGTCTGGAACATACAATAAGCGATAATTACTCATCGTATTTTGCGCCATCTTGGCACAAATGGTATTGGCTTCTAATTCGACGCCTTCTCCAATTCCACCACGTGCTGGGACAAATAGCATATGTAAATCTTTGCAATCAAGTTGCATCATGTCCGCAGCAGCAGCTAGCGTAGTTCCTCCAGCCACAGCAACGATATTATTCGCTGTCAGACGGTCTTTTATACAAGTCACACAAGCACGGCCCATCTCCAGTTTGACCCAAGGTGATTCATCACTATCACCAGGGACAACGAAAACTTCATCCAAGTCTAATGTTTCCTTAAGTTGCTTTTCTAAAACCTTTAACCCGGAAATTTCTTTCATAAAGTCTTCCAAAGCAAGAACTAAAGCTGTTCCTTCTTCTGTCAAAGTCATTCCAGAAGAAGCGACGTGAACTAAGTTTTGTTCTTTCAAAACTTGAACTTCACTTCGCAATACTCGTTCTGTCATACCGAGACTTGCTGATAAGTTTCTTCTTCCAATCGGCTGCATGAGCCTAATGTATTGAAGAATTTGCATTCTCGTTTGCATAACAGGTAGCAGATCAGGTAATAATTTTTTTGTGTTCTGAATCCATGAGCGCATATCTTTTCTCCTCACTACATCGGTTCATTTTTCCTTCGTGGTCACTTTACGTCCCGTAGTGACATTTTGTGTCCCACATAGGTTAAAAAAATAATCCCTGCTACGTGTATTATTGTAACAGGAGATAGAAACTTATTCAACTCTTAACTGCATTCTTTATATAGTTTATTATGACACCTTTGTGAATGTTACCATATTCTACTTGTTTTCCGTCCATTTCTACAACCGGAATCATTAAGTGATATTTTTCTAAAAGGTCATTATCTTCATATATATCTATTTCCTCGATTTGAAAAGAATATTCACATTGTACTTCCTGTAAAACTTGTTTCGCCTTCACGCAAAGGCCACAATCTTTTTTAGTATACAGTACAACTTTCATCTTCTTCACCTATCCGATCGTTTTTCGTAATGACGAAGCTGGGATATGCATTTGTTCTCTATACTTCGCCACTGTTCTTCGAGAAATAACAATTTCATGCTCTTCTTCTAATAATTTTGAAATCTTTTGATCTGAAAGTGGCTTTTTCTTATCCTCTGCCCCAATTAGCGTTTGAATAAATTGTTTTACACGTTTTGTAGAAACTGCTTCATCTTCAGTCGTCGAAACGGCATTGCTAAAGAACGATTTCATCTCAAATAAACCGTGTGGTGTTTGCACATATTTATTTCGCGTCGCACGACTAATTGTCGATTCATGCACACTTAACTCTTCCGCTACCTCTTTTAAAGCGAGAGGTCTTAAATACTCTGGACCTTTCCAGAAGAAATCACGTTGTTTTTCCATAATAATAGTCATTACTTGCAGCAGCGTCTGTTTTCTCTGCTTCAAACTGCGCATAATCCACTGCACATGCTGATACTTTTCTGATACGTAAGATGCTACTTCACTTTCACTATTATTAAGAAGCGCACTATATTCAGAATGAATTTCAATTCTCGGCATATTTCTCTCATTCATTTGTAAAACGAGGCGATCGCCATCTTTTTTCACCGCCATATCAGGCACAATATAAAGTGGTTTATCTGAAGAAAACGCAAGACCTGGTTTTGGTTGTAATGACGTTATACAATTTACCGCACTCTGTAATTCCTCATTACTACATTTCAACACTTGAACGAGCTTTCGCCAATCTTTCTTCACAAAATAAGCGAAATGATCTTCTACAACCTCTTCTGCTAATCCATTCCGCCTTTGTAAGCGCTTCAATTGCAAAGTTAAACATTCCTGAATATTACGCGCCCCTACCCCTGCTGGTTCCAGTGATTGGACAAGCTCTACAGAGCGGTCGACTACATGAATGGGCGCAGAAAGGAGCTCTGCTAACTCTTCATTCGTTTCTTGTAAATATCCATTTCCATCCATGTTCATAATAATGAAAGAAGCTACTTTTCGCTCTTCTTCATCTATTTTATAATACTGTATTTGATTTAATAAATGTTGCTGAATCGTTGTAGAATCCACACTGTAGATCTCCATCTGATTCTCGACTTGTTTGCTGGTACTTTTACTGTTGTTAGAGCTCTTTTTCTTCTCCCTCTCAAAACCACCTAACTCAATAAGGGGATTCTCTAACGATTGCTCATACAAAAACTCCGATAATTCTTGTACATTATACTGGAGCATTGTAATCGCTTGCCTTAACTCTTGTGTCATTGCCAAACGTAAGCTTTGTTCTTGTAAAAGACTTGCCTTCAAACTAATCTCCCCCTTGTTTCTATTGTACAATAAGTTTGGTAAAAGGAGAATCCTCACGCAGACACCCATTCCAAAATATTATTAATTTATATGTATTAATGAGATTTACAACTTACAACCTAAATTTGAATAATATTGAAAGAAAATAATAAACTCAATTATTTGTTACCACATACTAATAGTAACCCTTAATTTTATATATAACAACATTAAATTTATCTCTGTTCAATTCCAAAATAAAAAGAGCAGTTTAGGTATAGTGACACTTCACTATGCCTAACTACTCTTTTACGATACTTAATTAAGAAAGAAACCTCTTATTTAAAGCTAAGGAACTTTGATTCCTAATTACATAGGAATCATAGAGATAATCGTTCGATTCACTAGACGCTCCTTGAATTCCTCTCATCTCTTCCACAGACAACTCAACTATTTTTTTCACGCTTCTCTCGTTATTACTATCCATCATTTTTTGTTTTCTTTTCGAAAAAAATCCCATAATTTATTCCCCCCTGCAATTAATTATTTTTTAACAATTGAATGAATTTAAGGCTCTTACCACTTCTTAATACACCTTTCGGATAGACCTTCGCTGCAAACATAGCAATTAAGCTAATGCTAGCCAGTAATACAACCATAGATGTAATAATTTCTAAACTCCCAACGGATCCATTAATAATCCTAACTACCATACTAATTGGGGCTGTAAACGGAACATATGATGTCACCCTTGATACTAGCCCTTCAGGGTTATCAAGTACTACTAATAACTCCACCACTAAGCTTCCCATCAATATAAGAGTAATCGGCATCGTTGTTCCGGATAATTCTTCTGGCCTGCTTACCATAGAACCAAACACTGCGAAAAGTGCCGCATAAACGAAGTAACCGAGAACAAAATATAACAAGAAATATGCAGCATGCTCACCTGTAATCATATTTACATCAATATTCACTCCAAAAAACGAATCCGATACCTTAAAAATTCCAGATTTAATATATAGCGCCATACTAAGGAAGAAAATAAATAACTGTGTCAAACTAGCAAGACCGACTCCTAATATCTTCCCAAAGACCATGTGAACAGGCGACACCTTCGTTACCATCACTTCCATAACACGCGACGCCTTCTCTGACGCTACCGCTGTAGCAATCGCATTTCCATACGAAGTAATTGCTAAGTACATAATCGCCACTAATAAATACACCAGTAAGAATGAGCTTGTTTCTTCGTTATTTAAGTTTTGCTTTTTCGCTTGCACGTTCATCGTCAGTGATTTCACAGCCTCTTCTGATAACTGTTGTTTAACTACCGCACTTTGAAAATACTGATTTTGTACAAATACCTGCGCACTTTGAATCAACTTAGGATTATCCACCTTCATAAAGTAATCTAATACTGGTTCAGCACCCGCACCCTCTTTTAATATAAAGAGCGCTTCGACTTTCTTATCTAACAAATCTTGCTTATATTGATTTAATTTTGTTTTATCACCTAAAGACCAATCCCATTCTGGAAGAGCTTTACTAAGATTAGATTGATCCAAAGTAACATTAGGTGCTTCGGAAATAAATACAACTTTTGCTTTTTCTTTCTCTCCAGAAAACTTTTGTACTAAAGTTGGAAAGGAGAATAAGAATATCCCTCCCCCTATTAATAACAATGTCATCCCAATAAATATTTTCGTCCTCACACGATCCCAATACGTTTGCCCTAAAACAATCCAGAAATTCCTCATTACTTATGCACCCGCCTTTTCAACAAAGATTTGATGTAAAGAAGGTTCTTTAATAGAAACATCTCGGATATATTGTTTAGTTTTAATGTCTTCAAGCAGCGAAAATGCATCCTCTCCATCATTAACTTTAATCATGAACGTACGATTAACTTTTTCAAAATTGAAATTTTTCTTCTTAAGAATCGGTTCAATATCCCCTTCCGTTTGCAACGTCATATATTTGTATTGATAACTTTTCTTAATATCTGACAAGGCACCCGATAATACAATTTGACCGTTTTTCATAATACAAATTTCCTCACAGAACGTTTCTACACTGTCCATTTGATGACTACAAAAGATAATCGTTTTTCTTTGCGCGATTAACTCAAGTACAACATTTTTTAACATCTCTGCATTTACAGGATCCAATCCACTAAATGGCTCATCTAGTATGATGAATTCCGGATTATGCAATATCGCTGAAATCAATTGAATTTTTTGTTGATTTCCCTTTGACAATTCCTCTGTTTTCTTCTTTAAATGTGGTGTCATTTCTAATTTTTCTAGCCACTGTAACGCATGCCTTTTTGCAAGATTAGCTGGCATTCCTTCTAACTTGCCGAAATACACCAATTGCTCCACTACATTCATTTTCGGGTATAATCCACGCTCTTCTGGTAAATAGCCAATAGATAGGTCTTTCTTTGAAAAAGGGCGATTATTCCATAGAATTTGGCCGCTATCCGGTTTGATTAAATCTAAGATCATACGAATCGTTGTCGTCTTACCAGCACCATTTCGGCCCAGCATCCCTAAAATTCCACCTTCTTCTACACGTATATTTAAATCATTAACGGCTTTATATTCACCAAATGTTTTATTTAATCCTTGAATTTCAAATGCCATCCATAACAGCTCCTTTTAGCTTTTTACGAAATAAATAACCGCCATTCCTAATACCATCCCGCCTACCATCAACAAAAACTTTTTCATAACTATTTCCTCCTTCATTGACTTGTTAAGTTGTATCTTTATCATAGACTTCTTTCTGATGCTATTGTCCGCAATCCGTACTGTATTTACCGTAAAAAAAGCGAACCACTCTTATGTGGTTCACCGCAATTTCAACAGATGAAGTTGATTGTATGAAAACTTCTTAAATGTTATTATAAAAATATTCAGAAATTAAACGATATACCTACAAAGAGAGGTGTCCAAACCGTTGCAGATACAACGTAACTTCGTTTTCATTTTATGTGTAACTATCCTGTATTTTTGTTTACAAGGCTATATCTTATATAAAATAAACCAACCATATAGTGGAGTTCTTATTTCTAAAACAGACTCAGCTACATACACAATAGCAAAAATTAAATCCTCCGGTTGGGCTTTTCATACGGACTTAAAAGAAGGAGATATAATCTATTCGATAAATAAAGAAAAGCCTCATTTAGGAATACTTCCTGGATATCAAAACCAATCACTAAATGCATCTGAAATACAAGTTAAAAAAGGCGATATCATCCAAACTTATAAAGGAACACAACATTTTATTGATTCTCGTGACAAAATTATTTCTATATACTTTCCCTTCCTACTCGCTTTTATTTGTTTAGGGTTATCTATTTTTCTTTATACAAAGAAGCCTTTGAGCCGGGAAACATTCTTTTTGATTACGTTTCTATTCATGACTTCCTCAAGTCTTCTAATCGCAGTTGAATCTGGTAAAGGTGATTTTATCGCCCTCATTATTTTAAGTATTGTATTTCAAGGTACACCTATGTCTCTCATTTTATTATTGAATGAGTTATTCAAGAAAAAGCAACTATACGTCATTTCTATGAGATTTCTAAAAATCGATATTGCAATTGGCATTATTTTACTATCACTCTCTATTTTAACGATGTTCATTCCGTTTCCCGTAGTTAATACCGATGGATTAGAACTAATTTACCTTTCAATAAATATTATCTTTTGCATATATTTTTTAATCCGTGCCTATATCAAATATCACAATACAGTACATAAACCATTTTTAAAATTAATGCTCACGATTCATTCCATTGCCTTCTTTCCGTTCGTTACACTCTATGCCCTTCCAGATGCAATATTCAGTACACCGATTCTCTCAGCAGATATTGGAGCTATGTTCCTAATCGCTCTTCCAATCGGTTATTTTTATTTAGTAGCGACGAAGCAGATTTTTGATGTAGATTTTGTATTTGATCGTTTACGGTATTACGCATTTCTGTCATTAATCCCAACTCTATTAATTGCAATCATTACGAGCTGGAGCATTTATTACAAAGACAATTTTCTCTCTCGACTGCTGCAAAGTTTTATTATTATTTTTCCGTTAAATATTCTATTTCTCATATTAAAAGAAAGATTAGATTTTACATTTCGTAATCACCTCTTTCGGACTAAAACAAACTTATACGTAAATATTGAACAGTTTACCGCACAGCTATCATCTATTATGAAAACAGAAGAGTTAGAGAAAAAATTCACTAATGAAATCGTTTCGATGTTGAAACCTTCTTTTATTCAATTTGTTCAATATGATATGAAAGAAAACACATATACACGATGCAACGGATATGGACAAACGAAAGATTTCACACTTTCTAAAAAGAAAAAATGGAGTATGGCAGCATTACTAATTAATGATTTATTAGAGGATGATGGATGCATCGGTATTTACTTATACTCTACTAAACATATAAAACACTACATCTGGATTGGAACAAAAGTGAATAATATTAAATATAATACGCATGAAAAATCATGGTTCATCACTGTCACGACATACGTCCGTCTTATTTACGAAAACTTGTATACCATTAATGAAATTATTCATTCTCTAGAGCAGGAGAGTTTAGAATCCAAAACAAATTCTGCAAGCTTATCACGCCTACTCTTTCAAATTTCTGAACAAGAAAGGCGCCGACTTGCTTCAGATTTACACGACTCTGCATTACAAGATCAAATTGTATGGTACCGCAAACTAGACTCTTTACTAAAAAACAAATCCGTTCCACTAGAATTAAAAAATGAACTAAAAAAAATCCACTTCGGTATGCACGATGTAATACAACAAATTCGCGACACATGTAATGAATTGCGTCCATCACTTTTATCAGATGCTGGTTTAATTGGTGCATTAAGAGAATTGCTAGCCCAAACACAATTACGAGTGCAGTTTCAAATTCAATTTGATCATGAATCAATTCAAGAACATCATTACGATTTTGACAAAATTTTATCTTTATATCGCATCATTCAAGAACTACTAACAAACGCAGATAAACATTCCGAGGCAACCATCGTATCGATTTTTTTATGGGAAGAGAATAACTGTATTTTCCTAGACTACCGAGACAACGGCAAAGGTTTTAATATAGACACTCCCCACTCTCCTAAGCAGCATATGGGGCTTTCCGGTATAAAAGGAAGGCTTCAATCAATTGGTGGAGAAATACATATAGTATCCGAAGCAAAAAAAGGACTTCAAATAAACATTACAGTTCCGAGGTGGTAAATAATGATTCGAGTATTAATTGTAGATGATCATCAAATTGTAGGCGAAGGAACAAAGAGCATGATTGAATTAGAAGAAGATATGCAAGCAGAATATATTTTAAATGAACAGGAAGCACTTATAAAAAGTGATGCTACACCTTTTGACGTATACCTCTTGGATATGAATATGCCCAATTGCAGTGGTATTGAACTCGCCCAGAAAATATTACATATTCAAACAGATGCAAAAATCATTTTATATACAGGTTTTGAATACGTATCCCAATTCAATTTATTAATAAACTCTGGTATCAGCGGCATTATTAGTAAATCAGCTTCTCAGCAAGAGCTATTAATGGCAATTCGTGCAGCTGTAAACGGATATACTTTACTTCCTATTTCGTTATTACGTCAACTACGTACAGACGATATAACGACTCAACAACTTGAAAATAAAACCGCTCTTCTTACACAAAAAGAATTAGAAATCTTAGAATCCGTCTCTAAAGGAAGTAGCAATAAACAAATTGCTGATGAACTGTACATGAGTTCAAGAGCTGTAGAATACAACCTAACAAAAATCTTCAAAAAATTAAAAGTAGGATCACGCTCCGAAGCTTTAACAGAAGCAATGAGACAAGGCATTTTGAAAGTACACATATAAAATGAGACTTCCATCAGTTTGTTTTGTTTAACCCTCAAATAATGAGATAAACAAAAAAGTCCTAACCTACAAAACGTAAGTTAGGACTTTTTGACGCGCCCAGAGGGATTCGAACCCCCGGCAGACGTGGTACCGGAAACCACCGCTCTATCCGACTGAGCTATGGGCGCATGATTATAGAAAACACTTCATTTTCTTCTCATAATAATAGCAATAAAATCCATCTAAATCAATAAAAATATCCCCGTAATACCTTATGCATCTTAGCTAAAGGCATATAAAATCTATTTCACCCCTAAATTTTCCAATCATAAATTCACCCCAACTCACAAATTATAATCTTTGAATTGATATTCCAAAGGGGGCTTCATTCAATGACTGTAATTACGAAACTAAAGCAAACTGTTTCTGGATTAAAAAGTGCACAAGCTAGCTTAGAGGGATTCGCTCTTGATACGGATAACCAACAAGCGAAGCAACTTTTCCAAACAGCTGCGCAGCAAACACAAACGATTATCGATTCTTTAAACCCACGCGTTGAAGAAGTCCAACAAGAAGAACCACAATACTCACAGCAATAACGAATCAGTCTTGCTGTGAAATAGAAAAAGGATGATATGCAGTCATCCTTTTTCTATCACATTACATATTGCAATAGAAATGGAATGATAATTATGCGAAAACTCGGCCTCATAACCGCATTATTTGCACTTCTATTTAGCTCTTTTACCGGATGTGATAATAGTCCTTTAGATAAAAAAGTGAAAGAAGAAGCAAAACGAACGGAGAAAGAAAAAGGTCCAAAGTTAACAAAGACGAGTACGGAATCCTTTAATCAATCTATATCACAAGGAGCGAAGAAAAGAGCTCTCGCTATGGATGAAATTATAAAAAGCACAGCAGTGAATTCAAATTTAGATCTCTACATAGCAGTTACACCTGAGCATCACGAAAGGTTTGGATTAAAACCTCTTCGTAAGAAGCTTCAAAAGCAGCTAAGTGATGAGCATCCTACTTTCGATGTTCGTGTCAGTACAGATAAAAAAATCTTTATGTTACTCGAAAAACTCGAAAGAAAAATTAAGGAAAAAGAAGTATCTAAAGATGAAATTAATAAACAATTAAAATTCATTGGTAAAAAAATGGAGTCTAACACTTAACGCTTTTTAAAAGAAAAGGAAGGATTGCAATGTCTAGTAAAGATAAAAACTTAACCCCTGTACAACAGGAGTATAAAAAATTCGAACAAGAACGCGAACCGAAAAGACCTGTCTTAAAAAATTGTATAAAAGCCTTTTTCGTCGGTGGTTTTATTTGCTTCATCGGACAACTCATTTCTACTTTTTATATCACATATTTTGATTTCACTGAACGCTCAGCAGGCAATCCGACAGTCGCAACTCTTATTTTCATCTCCATGTTACTAACTGGATTTGGTATATACGATCGTTTTGGGCAGTTTGCTGGTGCTGGCACAGCTGTACCTGTTACTGGATTTGGTAACTCTGTTATTGCCGCATGTATTGAGCATCGAACGGAAGGATTTGTCCTTGGCGTTGGCGGCAATATGTTTAAACTAGCTGGTTCTGTTATTTTATTTGGTGTATTTTCCGCTTTCGTCATCGCACTTATTAAAACGATTCTCGTTCAATGGGGAGGGCTATAAATGTTACAAGGACACCGAACGTGGGTATTTGAAAACAAACCAGTCATTATCTCAACAGGGGTTGTCGGTGGACCATTTGAAGCAAAGGGGAACATCCCAGAAGACTTCGATATCCTTCATGAAGATTTATGGCTTGGACAAGATTCCTATGAAAAAGCACATAAAATTTTATTCGAAGAAGCTTGTAGCCGCGCTACTGAAAAAGCAGAACTTCGTAAAGACGATATTCAATTCGTACTCGCAGGAGATTTAATTAATCAAATCACTCCAACAAGCTTTGCTTGCCGCACACTGGGCACTCCTTATCTCGGATTATTCGGGGCTTGCTCTACTTCTATGGAAGGTTTAGCACTTGGAGCAAGTATCGTAAATGCAAAAGGTGCAAAATATTTATTAACTGGAGCTTCAAGCCATAATACTGCTGTAGAAAAACAATTCCGCTACCCTACTGAATACGGTGGACAAAAGCCGCCTACTGCACAGTGGACAGTAACCGGAGCAGGAGCCGCTATTTTAAGCGATACTGGCCATGGTCCAAGAGTAACATCTGCAACGATTGGGCGAGTTGTTGATATGGGATTAACGGATCCGTTTAATATGGGAGGTGCAATGGCTCCAGCTGCAGTTGATACAATTGAAGCCCATTTACGTGAACGCCAAATTGATGCCTCTTACTACGATTTAATCGTAACAGGCGATCTCGGACATGTAGGACGCGAAATTGCTTATGACTTACTACATAAACACGGAACGAAAGTAACGAGCGAACAATTTCAAGATTGCGGAATTATCATTTATAGAGAAGGACAACCTGTCATAGCTGGTGCTAGTGGGCCTGGATGTTCCGCAACAGTCGTGTACGGTCATTTATTAAACCGAATGAAAAGAGGAGAGTTCAAAAAAATACTTGTCGTTGCGACAGGCGCTTTACTATCTCCACTTACATTCCAACAAGAAGAAACGATTCCGTGTATCGCTCATGCCGTTTCGATTGAATTTGGAGGTGCAACGCAATGATTTTTTTCTGGGCTTTCGTCATTGGCGGACTCATATGTGTAATCGGCCAACTTATGTTTGATGTCGGCAAACTAACACCCGCTCATACAATGGCAACACTCGTTGTTGCTGGAGCTATATTAGATGGATTTAATTTGTATGAGCCATTAATTGATTTCGCTGGAGCCGGGGCAACTGTACCTATTACAAGCTTTGGTAATGCCCTCGTTCATGGCGCAATGGAAGAAGCTGCAAAACATGGCATCGTTGGCGTTATTACCGGCATGTTTAAAGTAACGAGCGCCGGTGTATCAGCAGCTATTATTTTCGGCTTCATTGGAGCATTATTATTCAAACCGAAAGGATAAGAGGTGTTTATATGACTGTTATCTCTAGCGTAAAAACTTGCCTTGCTAGTGTAAGAGGAGCTCAAGCAAGCTTAAGTTCCCTTTCGCTAAACTCTACAGACGATGAAGCAAAACGCGTATTTCATGAATGTATGTTAGAAATGGACAGTGTCATCGCTGATTTACAGGATAGAGTTTCAGTATTAGAACGTGAAGAACCTCAATATAAAGGGTTTTAAGTAGACTGGAGGAAATGACTATGTCTCACCTACCGGAATGGACACTTGTCATCCTTCGCTCTGTATTCATATTAATTATTTTATTCACTATTACAAAGTGCTTAGGAAAAAGGCAAATCTCTCAACTTTCCTTTTTTGAATACATAGCGGGAATGACAATCGGTGACATCGCTGCCCAAGTATCTACAGGGCTTGATTCAAAATTTTTCCACGGCGTCTTTGCAATACTTATTTTCGCCTCGGTACCTTTTTTTGTTGGCATTCTTTCCTTAAAAAACAAAGCCGCTAGAGATTTCTTTGAAGGAAAATCGACAGTGCTAATAAAAGACGGAAAAGTACTTGAGGATAACTTAAAGAAAGAGAAATATACAAGTGATGAGTTACTTGAACTTCTTAGAGGAAATGGTGCATTCAGTATAGCGGAAGTCGAATTTGCGGTCTTAGAACCGAGTGGAGAATTAAATGTACTATTAAAGAAAGATTCTCAGCCACTTACAGCAAAAGATCTCGGTTTAAAAGTGCCAAATGAAAAAGAACCACAAACTGTTATTATGGATGGAAATGTACTAGATGAACCTCTTTCAGCAAGCGGACATAACCGCGCTTGGCTACATTCAGAATTAGAAAAAATCGGTGTTGTTATTGAAAATGTCTTCCTTGGTCAAGTGGATTCATACGGACAACTTACTATCGACATTTACAATGACAAACTCCAAATGCCTTCTCCTCAAAACAAACCTTTATTATTAGCATCTTTAAAAAAATGTCATGCTGATCTTGAACTATTTTCCCTAGAAACAAAGTCGAAGTCAGCAAGCGAAATGTATAGTAAAAACGCGAAACAAATCGAAAAGATTTTAAATAAAGTAACCTATCTTTTAAAAGACTAATTATCGAAAGAACGCTTCAGTTAAAAGGCGTTCTTTTCTTTTTTCTCCAGTTTTCGTAACGTTTAAATTTATGTAATTCGGTTATGATGTTGAAGATACATAAGCAGGGAATTTCGAAAACATAGCGAATATTTCATGGTACAACTACATATTTTTTTGATTTAAAGTGGTTTCGTTTGACCTTTATTGACCATAATTGTATTATAAGACTAAGAAAGCTTTATAAGGAGGAAATAACAGATGAATTTAATTCCTACAGTAATTGAACAAACAAATCGTGGAGAACGCGCTTACGATATTTACTCTCGACTATTAAAAGACCGCATCATTATGCTTGGTAGTGCAATTGATGACAACGTAGCTAACTCAATCGTTTCCCAGCTTTTATTCTTGGAATCTCAAGATCCAGAAAAAGATATTCACATCTACATCAACAGCCCTGGTGGTTCTATCACAGCGGGTATGGCAATCTATGATACAATGCAGTTTATTAAACCACAAGTATCAACAATCTGTATCGGTATGGCTGCATCTATGGGTGCATTCTTACTTGCAGCAGGTGAAAAAGGAAAACGTTACGCACTTCCAAACAGTGAAGTAATGATTCACCAACCACTTGGTGGAGCACAAGGTCAAGCGACTGAAATCGAAATCGCTGCAAAACGTATCCTATTCTTACGTGAAAAACTAAACCAAATTCTTGCTGACCGCACTGGTCAACCACTTGAAGTACTACAACGCGACACAGACCGCGACAACTTCATGACAGCAGAAAAAGCTTTAGAATACGGTTTAATCGATAAGATCTTTACAAATCGTTAATACTTAAAAGCGGAAGCGGCTCGTTCAGAATCACAGGGCGATGGAGCACCTGATTCCGAGGCGCTTTTTGCCTCGAATGAAGGGGCGAAGCGACCGGAGATTCTAGCCGCTGGAGCTGGATACATAAAAAAGCGCCCTATTACAGGGTGCTTTTTTATTATCATGCACCTCCTTCTGGATACCCACCCTGGTATTCACCTAAATATATCAACGATTTTTCAATTATATCGAACAAAACTTAAATTATATCAACGATTTTTTTAATATATCAACGGTTCGACACAACATATCGATTTACCGACAATCTCCGACAAGGACAAACCAGCTAAATACCCCTCCCCGCTAATCCGCACAAACAACAAAACAAAAAAGCTATCGCATATACGCGATAGCTTCTTATTGTACATATGCAGCTAATGCTTCTAAAGCCTCTTCTGCATCTGAACCTTCTGTTGTAATTGTTATCATGCTTCCAGTTCCAATTGCTAAGCTCATAATCCCCATTATGCTCTTTGCATTTACTGTCTTTCCATCTTTCTCGATGAAGATATCTGCATGAAAGCGATTTGCCTCTTGTACAAACAACGCAGCCGGACGTGCTTGTAAACCGTTTTTTAATGAAACCTGAACTCGTTTTTGAACCACAGCTCCATTTCCCCTTTAACCTCTTATTTTTTTACTAACGTTTCCCCCGCGCGTAATTTCTCTGCGATTTCATCGATTTTACGCAAACGATGATTAATACCCGACTTACTAATCTTCCCCCCGGATACCATCTCACCTAACTCTTTCAATGTTACATCTTGATAATCTCTTCGTAATTGTGCAATCTCCTGTAATTTATCCGGCAAAATATCAAGACCAACTGTCTCATCAATATAACGAATATTTTCAATCTGTCTTAGTGCTGCACCAATTGTTTTATTTAAATTAGCTGTTTCGCAGTTCACTAAACGATTTACAGAATTACGCATATCACGTACGATTCGAATATCTTCAAATCTTAAAAGTGCATTATGAGCACCTATAATATTTAAAAACTCTGTAATTTTTTCTGCTTCTTTCAAATACGTAATGTACCCTTTTCTTCTTTCCAACGTCTTACTATTTAAATCAAATCCGTTCATCAGTTCACATATAGCATCATTATGTTCCTTATATAACGAAAAGATTTCTAAATGATAAGATGATGTTTCTGGGTTATTTACTGAACCACCTGCTAAAAATGCGCCACGTAAGTACGATCGTTTACAACATTTCTTCTCAATCAATTCTTGTGATATATTTCGAATAAATGAAAAGTCATCTCGAACGATATGAAGATCAGCTAATATTTCGCGAGACTTCTCAACAAGCCGCACAATATATACATTATTTTTCTTCAAGCGCATTTTTTTACGGACAAGCAATTCTACCGTCACGTCATATCCTTTTTTCAAAAGCGTATAAATCCTTCTTGCAATTGCCGCATTTTCCGTTTGAATATCGATAGATAGACGACGGTTTGAAAAAGAAAGCGACCCGTTCATTCGAAGTAACGCTGATAATTCTGCTTTCTCACAGCATTCCTTCATCTCAAGATTCGTCAACTCTTTCTTTGTTTCTGATGCAAATGACACAGTCAACACCTCCTTATACGATTATTATGGAACAAAATTCTTGTCCTATATGAATGAGGAGCGCTACCTCAAACGAGGCAACGCATATTTATAACAATGAATATAAAATGGACGCTAACTTTAACGTATCATGCCTTACAACATGATCATCATACTTCGCTAATCCCTCTTGAATAACATCAATATTATTTTCAACAAAACGTTCTTCATCCACTACAACTGGTGTAGACATTTCTTCCTCATATGACTTGCGTAATTCACAAGGAATCTCACGGTTATTTACAATTGCAGTATTGATAAATGGTTGCCCTAAATGATCGTGTAACGCCTGCACATGATCAAAAGCAGTATATCCCATCGTTTCACCCGCTTGTGTCATAACGTTACATACATATACCTTCTTCGCCTTTGCAGCAAGAACAGCGTCTCCAATTTTGTTAACAACTAAATTGGGCAATATACTCGTATACAAACTTCCAGGACCGAAAACAAGTAAATCAGCTCGTTTAATCTCAGCCAACGTTTCATGCAATGGCTCTACATCTTCTGGAGTTAAAAAGACACGATTAATCTTCTTTCCGTAATAAGGAATCTTTGATTCACCTGTTACAATTTCCCCATCTTCAAGTTCCGCATGAAGTACCGCACTTTGATTCGCTGCTGGTAATACACGTCCTCTGACATTTAATACTTTACTTGTTTCTGTAATTGCATGGAAAAAGTCTCCTGTAATCGAGGTCATACCTGCCAACAATAGATTTCCTAACGCATGACCTTTCAGTCCGTCTCCTGTTGTGAAACGGTGCTGAAATAAAGCTTCCACCAGTGGCTCTACATCCGATAACGCAACAAGTACGTTACGGATGTCACCTGGAGGTGGAATTTCTAGCTCATCACGTAATCTACCCGAACTGCCACCATCATCAGCAATTGTAACAACTGCTGTAATATCAACAGGATATTGCTTTAATCCCCTTAATAAAACAGAGAGTCCAGTTCCGCCTCCCATGATGACAATTTTAGGCTTTCTCTCTTTTTTCATCCCTTAATGGCCCTTTCTCTTCTCCACATCACGATGAGATACATGAACACTATACTCTGGTTTCAAATGTTTCCCAAGGTATTCTGTAAGCGTAACAGAACGATGCTGTCCACCTGTACATCCAATTGCAATTACAAGTTGACTTTTGCCTTCTCTTTTATAATGAGGCAGCATGAAAGTAATCAGATCCGTCAACTTCTCTAAAAACTTATGTGTCTCATTAAATTTCAGTACATACGAAGAAACTTCTTCATCTAGTCCTGTTAATGGCTTCATATGTGGAATGTAATATGGATTTGGTAAAAAACGAACATCAAATACTAAATCTGCATCAATTGGAATACCGTACTTAAATCCAAATGACATAACATTTACACGAAATGCTTGCTCAGTTTCTGTTGAGAACAAGTGAACAATTTTTTCACGTAATTCTTTCGGTTTTAAATCCGATGTATCAAGCACAATATTCGCTCGTGCCTTCATATCTGTTAATAAATTACGCTCTGCTTCGATTCCCTTTAACGGCAAACCAGTTGGTGCAAGTGGATGCGAACGTCTCGTTTCTTTATAACGAGTTACAAGCGTACTATCTTTCGCATCTAAAAATAAAATATGAGGAATAATCCATGTACGTTCTGATAAATCATCAAGTGCTCCCCATAAATGTTCGAAAAACTCGCGGCCACGTAAATCAATACCAAGTGCCACTTTATTCATTTTCCCTTTTGAATCCGCCATAAGCTCAATAAACTTTGGCAATAACATCGGTGGTAAATTATCCACACAAAAATATCCTAAATCTTCAAAACTTTGTAAAGCTACTGTTTTTCCGGCTCCAGACATCCCTGTAATAATTACCATTTTTATATCATTATTCTCTGTCATTGTATCCTCTCCTTGACGGTTTAACTCGGATCTAATCGATATGAAAGCAACTCAAAATCTGGGGTATATACAAATGTACCGTAGATTATGCCATTTCCTTTAATTAAATAATCAATAATGTGATAATCTCCTGGCGCCATTGCTAAATCATCAATTTTATCAAATGTATGCCAACCAATGATGCCTTCTTCGCTCTCTAGTTTGTTTTCTCCTGCAAAATCTGTCGCTAAAAAGGAGAACATCATCCATTCAGAAACAACTTTATCACCTTCTTGGATGACAAAGGTGAAGACCCCCTTTAACGCTGGGTTTTTCAAATAAATACCTGTTTCTTCACGATACTCGCGAACAACGGAATCTCTTACAGTCTCACCACGCTCCATTTTCCCGCCTGGTGCAACCCACCAATTTCGGCGAGGTTTTTGGAGTAAGAGTACTTCATTATCTCTAATTAACACACAGTTTGTCACTCTTTGCATGTTTCTTCACCTCAGCTACTTGCAGTAAAATTTCTCACTGCATACTTCTTTCATTATACTATCAAAAACAGTTTGCTACAACGAAGGAGCCAGTCCTCTTTCGCTAAGCATATGCTACTCAGCAATTTTAAAAAAGCTTTCTATAACAAGCAATGTAAATGCTTATACTTTGAATGAATAGCATGAAAAATCCCCTTAACGATTTTTATCGCCAAGGGGATTAAAGCCCTTATTTCTTACCGAAATAAGTAACAATCGCAAATCCTAAAATAAAGGTAATGATTGAACTTATAATTGAAAATCCACCAGTCGGAATCCCAGGGAATACAATTACAATCGAACCGATTACAAGTCCAATAATTGCCGCAAATGTCATACTTTTATAACGATCTAATAAAAAACTAATGCCTTTACTACTTACAACAAATCCAACCATAACACCAGCACCGATAACCACGATTAAAGGTAAGTTAAGTGTAGTTAAAGCGTTAATTGCTGTTGGATACACACCAATAATTAATAAAATAAAAGATCCACTAATTCCAGGAAGCAGCATGGCCATACTAGCCATCCATCCTGCGAAAAATAAACCAATTGCATTTAAAATTGTTAACGTCGTAATTGGATCTGCTGCCTTATCTGGTTTAAAGAAAGCTGTAATCGCAACAAGAATTGCTGCAACTATTAATAAAACGATGTGCTTACCTTTAAACGACGACTTTGCATCAGCTTCCCTCATTAACATCGGTAATATACTAATAATTAAACCGAGGAAGAAAAATTGAGTCGGTTCATAATGATTTGCAAGTAAATATTTAATAACGTGACTTAACGTTAAAAATGCCGCTGCCACACCAGCTGCAAGTGGAATTAAAAATCCTAAATGTTTTTTCCATTCACGACTAAAGAATCCACTAATTGCCGCAAGCAATTGTTCATAAATCCCTAACACAACAGCGATTGTACCGCCGCTCACACCAGGAATTAAATCACTAACGCCCATACAAAATCCACGATATATATTACGCCATTCCATACTGAATAAATTCCTCATTTCTTATAGTGATTTTTTCCGTAAAGTCCAGTATATCAATAAGAAAGCTTATAATCCTTATATTTTTTGACAAAACTTTGACATTTTCACACAAAAAAAGAAGAAAGCTCCTGTCGGTAGCTTTCTTCTCACAAGGTATATTATCCCTTATTTTTCTGATACAGTTTTTAATTCCTCTAATAATTCTTCTACGTAATGTTGTGCACTTTGCGCTGCAATACTACCGTCACCTGTTGCAGTTACAATTTGACGAAGCATTTTTTCACGAACATCACCAGCTGCGAAAATACCAGGAATTTTCGTTTCCATACGCTCGTTCGTTTCAAGGTAACCATTTTCATTTGTAATACCTAGTTCAACAAATGGTTTTGATAAAGGTAACATACCGATGTATACGAATACGCCGTCAGTTTTGACTTCTTTCTCTTCTCCACTATTTACGTCCACAAGTGTTACACTTCCTACTTTACCACTTGCTTCGTTGATTTCTTTTATCGTGTGGTTCCAAATGAAATCTACTTTTTCGTTTTGGAAAGCACGGTCTTGTAAAATTTTCTGTGCACGAAGCGTGTCACGACGGTGAACGATCGTTACTTTTGATGCGAAGCGCGTTAAGAACACACCCTCTTCAACAGCAGAATCTCCGCCGCCAATTACGATAAGTTCTTTTCCTTTAAAGAATGCTCCGTCACATACTGCACAATATGATACACCGCGGCCGCCAAGTTCTGTTTCACCCGGTACACCAATTTTTTTATACTCTGCACCGCTTGCAACGATAATTGCACGTGCTTTATATTCTTTTTTACCAGCAATAATTGTTTTGTATTCCTTACCATCGATGACTTCTTTCACATCACCGTATGCATATTCAGCACCAAATTTCTTCGCATGCTCGAACATTTTATTTGATAAATCTGGTCCTAAAATAGACTCATAACCTGGGTAGTTTTCTACATCTTCCGTGTTTGCCATTTGGCCACCTGGAATACCACGCTCAAGCATTAATGTGCTTAAATTTGCACGAGATGTATATACTGCAGCTGTCATACCAGCTGGTCCTGCACCAATAATAACGACATCATAAATTTTTTCTTCTGACACACTATTCACTCCTATCCATTCCTACACAATTAAGTTACCCTCATTATACTGTTAGCATCATTTTTTTCCCAATGATTTGCTTATCTTATGTGTGCGTACGCTTAACAGCTTGCACATACTTTCGGACAGTCGCTACAGATACATTATATACATCTCCAAGCTCCGACTGTGTCATTTTATTTCCTTGTTCGCCGCGTACAATGTATTCAATCGCAGCTGACCAGCCGTACACATTTGTAAATATGTCTCCAGATGTATATAAACGTATGAACGTACAAAACCAAAAGTGTAAACACTCTTCAATTAATTCATCATCTTTTTTCGTATAATTGTATAATGCATCCGCGATTCTCGCGCACTGCTCAAATTGCTGTAAATCAGCTGGAATACTCTTATGACTATTAAGTAAAAAGAAGTACTTTGCAAGTTGTGATACGATGGGAACACCGTTCTTCGCTTGCGTTATATCAAAGAAGAATCCCACCTTCTCCGGCGTTGACAATTCATTCATTAAATATAAAGCTAGCATTTGTTCTTCTAGCGTCGCACTTTGCTGAAATGATTTTCGTAATTCTTCAAATAACATGTTTTGTCCTTCATCTGCTAAATTCAGCGCATTCCACGGTTCTTTTCCCTTTTTATCAGGATGCAATTCCACGACATATTGCCACATTTTTTCAGCTAGTTGCTGATCTTTCACCATATAAGCAGAATATGCAAACCAATAATAAAAACTAACGTCTCCCTCATATCCTTGACGCTTTAATAGTTTGAACCATTTATATGCATGCTCGAAATAACCAATTGTTGCAAGTGTAGTTCCCAGTTTCAAACGATGTTCAAATGAAATTGGATATACTGAAACTAGCTGTCCCGCTAATGCTTCTACTTGTTTATGCTCTCCAATTGAATATAGAAAAATAAGTGTATTACAAAGCGCATGTATATTACCAGGATTTTTCTCTAAAATCATTTCTGTTAACTTCAGCGCTTTGTCTACATTACCCGATTGAAAAT
This sequence comes from Bacillus sp. LH1, assembly GCF_057924895.1. Taxonomy (NCBI): domain Bacteria; kingdom Bacillati; phylum Bacillota; class Bacilli; order Caryophanales; family Bacillaceae; genus Bacillus; species Bacillus sp. LH1. The sequence continues at coordinate 5,010,325 of NZ_CM175007.1, forward strand.
GTGCAATGGCTAAATTATTATGACCTGACCAAAATTCCGGATAATCTTTCGTAACAATTTCTAATGTAGCAATTGCTTCTTCTAACTGTCCATTACGAATATAACGATTCGCTTCTTCCTGCATAACAATTAAATCATCTTCATCTTCAATCTCTTCCGCACCCATTGCTTCTTCTTCCATAATCTCTAGAAGTTCTAATGTATCTTCTACGAATTCCTTCTCTTTTGCAACTTCTAAATAGCGATCCGCATATTTCTTCGCCTGTTGAAATAACCCCATATATGCATAATTATTTGCAATAAAATAATAGCACTGTTCAAGTTCAGGATTAGATCTAACTAACTTTAAGAAGGTTTGATTCGACTCTTGATATTCACCAGCCTCAGATAATACTGTTGCTAATTGACATAAAATAAACGGCTCCTTCTCACTTTGTGCCGCTCTTCGAAAATATTTAATTGCATCTTGCAATTTTTGTCCTTTGTAAGCTCTCATCCCTTTTTTATAAAAGAAGTCCGCTAATTGATTAAAAGAGATAACTTGTCCGTTCTCCTTATATATCCTTTGATTTTTCCCCATATATCCTCCAGTTTTTTGTTTTCTTCGTTCACACATTCTTCTATCTATAAGTATAAACGATTCCGTAAAAAACAAAACAGTATATTATACTCAATTATTTCCTTTTTATTCATAAAAAAAGAGGAGAAATGTTACATTTTCACCATGAACCTTCTCTGGCGGTCATTTGCTCTTTCGTATAAATAATACGCATTGGATTTCCACCTACGAAAGCACCGCTCGGTACATCTCTATGAACAAGTGTGCCAGCTGAGACAGTCGCACCGTCTCCAATTTTCACACCTGGTAATATTGTTACATTCGCTCCAATCATCACTTCATTTCCAATAACGATTTCCCCAAGTCGATATTCACGAATTAAATATTCATGTGCTAAAAGCGTTGTGTTATAGCCAATAATCGAATTCTCTCCCACAGTTATCTTTTCTGGGAACATAATATCCGGCATTACCATAAGCGCAAATGATGTTTTCTTTCCTACTTTCATCCGTAAAAAAGTGCGGTACAACCAATTCTTCACAGATAAAAATGGCGTGTAACGTGCAATTTGGATAATAATAAAGTTTTTCATTACCTTCCAAAAAGACACTGTTTTATACACATTCCATAATGAATTTTCTCCTGAAACAGGATAGCGCGTTGTCCGTCGCACTTAGCTCGCTCCTCTACTAACTTACTTGGACCTTTATGAACGGTTCATATTAGACAAAATCGGTAGCAAATCACTCATTTTATCTAGCATAAAGTCCGGCTTGTAAGCCTCTAAATACGCTCTACCTTTCAACGTCCATGAAACCGCAGCTGTTTTCGTCCCTGCATTTTGACCACCGACAATATCATGATGATTATCCCCAACCATCAATGCTTCTTCTGGTTTTGCATCTAATAATTCAAGCGCTTTTTGAAGTGGCTCTGGATGTGGTTTCACATGCTCTACATCATCAATTGTCACGACAACATCAAAAAATTCATCAAGCTTTGACAACTGTAATCCCATCTCAACGGTTTGTCTCGCTTTCGTTGTAACAATACCAACTTTATAACCTTGCTTCTTCAACTCTCGAACTGTTTCATATACAGTTTCATATTCTTCTACTAATTCATCATGATGATCATGGTTAAATTCGCGATAACTTGTAATCATCTCTTCAACCTTACTTTCATCAATTTTACTGAAAGTATCATGCAAAGATGGACCGATAAATGGCAACACATCTTCACGCTTATATTGATTTGGATAATATGTATTTAAAGTATGTAAAAAAGAAGAAATAATAAGTTCGTTTGTATTAATTAAAGTTCCATCTAAATCAAATAAAACTGTATTTATTCTCATCGCCTTAGTCCTTTCGCCTTCCTGAATATGAAAGAAGCAGCATCTTATAATAAGATGCTACTTGTCTCTAATTTTCTAAATATCTTTTATCAGCTTGCCCCATTTTTCGTCTCACAATAATGAAAATAATAGAAATAACAACAAGTCCAATTGACATTACTTGTGCAATACGAAGTGGTCCTAGCATTAAACTATCTGTACGTAAGCCTTCTACGAAGAAGCGTCCTACTGAATACCAAATTAAATATGTGAAGAATAATTCCCCGCGACGTAAATTCACTTTTCTTAATGCAAGTAGTAAAATTACGCCTGCAAAATTCCATAATGATTCATATAAAAACGTCGGATGATAGTACACACCCTCAATATACATTTGATTAATAATAAAATCCGGTAAATGAAGACCTTCTAAAAACTGTCTCGTTACTTCATCACCATGCGCCTCTTGGTTCATAAAGTTTCCCCATCGGCCAATTGCTTGTCCTAGTAAAATACTTGGTGCAGCAATATCAGCCAACTTCCAGAAAGAAAGTCCGCGTCGTTTCGCAAAAAGAACACCTGTAATAACAGCCCCGATTAAACCACCATGAATCGCCAAACCACCTTGACGAATATTAATAATTTGACTCGGATTTTGTGCGTAATATTCCCATTCAAAAATAACATAGTACATTCTCGCAAAAAGAATAGCGATCGGTACTGCAATTAATACAAGGTCAACAAATGTATCTTTTGGAATACCTAGCCTTTCTCCCTCGCGAGTTGCCAGCCAAAGACCTAATAGCACACCTGTACCGATAATAATCCCGTACCAATACACAGGAAACGGCCCAAGTTGGATAGCTACACGGTCAAGCTGTGGTACAGAAGCTAACAGCATATGTATATGACCTCCCTCTCCAAAGTTTACTCCTGATTTCCTAACTCAATTGCACTCATTAATCGTTCAGAGAACTGCTGTGCTGCATTGACTCCCATACGTTTTAAACGGAAGTTCATCGCTGCTACTTCAATAATAACAGCCAAGTTTCGACCAGGACGAACTGGAAGTGTAATCTTCGTAAGCTCTGTATCAATAATTTTCATCTTCTCTTCATCAAGACCTAAGCGATCGTAATTTTTCTTTTGATCCCAAATTTCAAGATTAATAACAAGTGTAATACGCTTATAATTTCGTACTGCCCCTGCACCGAATAACGTCATAACGTTAATAATACCTAGACCACGAATTTCTAATAAATGCTCGATTAAATCTGGTGAGCTTCCGACTAACATGTCTTCATCTTCTTGACGAATTTCTACACTATCATCCGCAACAAGACGGTGACCACGCTTTACAAGCTCAAGAGCTGTCTCACTTTTACCAACACCACTTTGACCTGTAATTAAAACACCAACACCGTAAATATCTACTAACACACCATGAACAGCAGTTGTTGGTGCTAACTTACCTTCTAAATAGTTTGTTAAACGACTTGATAATCTAGTTGTCGTTTGAGAAGAACGTAATAAAGGCATACCTGATTCACGTGATGCTTGTAATAACTCATCTGGTACATCTTGATTACGAGTTACAATAATACATGGCGTCTCCTCAGTACAAAGCGCTTTCATTCTCTCTTGTTTTTGCTCTGACGTTAACGTGTCAAAGAACGTAAGCTCCGTCTTTCCAAGAAGCTGCACACGATCTGCTGGATAATATGTAAAAAATCCTGCCATTTCAATTCCAGGTCGTGATAAATCACTTGTATCAATCGGACGATGAATGCCTTCTTCACCACTGATTAACTCCAATTGAAATTGTTCAATTAAATCTTTTGTCCTTACTTTCGGCATATGTATAAACCTCCACTCCGCTGCGGGTTCAGTCTCGTTTGATGTAAAATTCCATTCTATCGGATATTGTACCATTTTTTTCTGGAAACAAGAAATACGGTTTCTAATAAATAGAAAAAAACATTTCATACGAATAATGAAATGTTTTTCTTTTTGTCACTTTCTCTTTTTTTCATATAGAGGTTCAACAATTGCCTTTTCAATTATCATATTAAAAATTGAAATACAAATTGCCGCAACAATCGCTACACCAAATCCTGATATATTAAAAGCATCTCCTAATAATGAATCTGCTATTTTTAACGTAATCGCATTAATAACAATTAAGAAGAAGCCGAAAGTTACAACAGTAATTGGTAGCGTAATTAAAATTAAAAATGGCTTTACGAACACATTTAAAACCGCCAATATAATACTCGCAATAATTGCAGTTTGTATATTTGCTACGTAAAATGCATCTGGTGCAATCCCTTTTAAAAGTCCCGATACAGCGATTAACACAACGCTATTTACAAGAAGTGATACAATCCATCTCATTTCGTTACACATCCTTTTAAACATATATATTTCATCATACGCTAATAGATAATAAACGCAAGTATGATACAAACACTTATATCAACTTATTCTATCTTTCATGCTTGTATACCTACTAACATGCTTACCAGTTTTTCCTCGTAAAATAAAAACCGAGCGTCATTTCCACTCGGTTTTCATCAATAAACTTATTGCGATAACTCTACTTCTTTTATTTTCTCTTTCATTCTTGCTTTATCACGATTTAAAATCTCTTTTAAATACTTACCTGTGTATGAGCGTTCTTCTTTCACTACTTGCTCTGGCGTTCCTGAAGCAACGATTTGTCCACCTTTATCTCCGCCCTCTGGTCCAAGGTCAACGATATAATCAGCTGTTTTAATTACATCTAAATTATGTTCAATTACAAGTACCGTCTCACCGCTCTCAACAAGACGTTGCAGCACTTCTAGAAGACGTGCAATATCATGCGCATGCAAACCAGTCGTTGGCTCATCTAAAATGTATAACGTACGACCTGTAGAACGACGGTGTAATTCAGAAGCTAATTTCACACGCTGTGCTTCCCCACCAGATAACGTTGTTGCTGGTTGACCTAATTTCATATAACCAAGCCCAACATCTACAAGCGTTTGAAGTTTACGCTTAATTTTAGGAATATTGGCGAAGAATTCTACTCCATCTTCAATTGTCATCCCTAACACTTCAGAAATATTCTTATCTTTATATTTCACTTCTAACGTTTCACGATTATATCGTTTACCGTGACAAACTTCACACGGAACATACACATCTGGTAGGAAATGCATTTCAATTTTAATAATTCCATCACCACGGCACGCTTCACAACGGCCACCTTTTACGTTAAAGCTGAAACGTCCTTTTTGATATCCGCGCACTTTCGCTTCATTCGTTTGGGCAAACACATCACGAATATCATCGAATACACCTGTATACGTTGCTGGATTTGAACGTGGTGTACGTCCGATTGGCGATTGATCAATATCGATTACTTTATCTAAATGCTCAAGACCTTTAATCTCTTTATGAGTACCTGGCTTTGCTTTCGCTTTATATAACTTTTGTGCTAACGATTTATATAATACTTCATTAATCATCGTACTTTTACCAGAACCAGATACACCCGTTACCGCTACAAACGTACCAAGCGGGAATGACATTTTCGCGTTCTTTAAATTATTCTCTTTTGCACCGACAATCTCTACTTTACGTCCATCACCTTTACGTCTTTCAAGTGGAACTGGAATAAACTCTTTACCACTTAAATACTTCCCTGTTAATGAATTCTCATCTTGCATAACTTCAGCCGGTGTCCCCGCTGAAACGACCTGTCCACCGTGAATACCTGCACCAGGCCCTATATCAAGTAAATAGTCAGCAGCCATCATCGTATCTTCATCATGCTCAACAACGATTAATGTATTACCTAAATCGCGCATTTCTTGCAATGTACGAATAAGACGATCGTTATCGCGCTGGTGTAAACCAATTGAAGGCTCATCAAGAATATAAAGTACGCCAGTTAGACGAGAACCAATTTGCGTCGCTAAGCGAATACGCTGCGCCTCACCACCTGATAACGTACCAGCCGCACGACTTAACGTTAAATAATCTAAACCAACGTTCACTAAGAACCCAACGCGCTCCTGAATTTCTCTTAAAATTAAATGAGCTATTTTTTGTTGCTTCTCCGTTAGCTCTACATTCGAGAAGAATTCTTGTACTTCTTGAACTGAATACTTCGTTACGTCAGCAATCGTTTTATTGCCAACAAATACAGCTAAACTCTCAGGCTTTAAGCGTCCACCTTTACACTTTGGACAAGCTTGTTCTGCCATATACTTTTCCATTTGCTCACGAATGTAATCGGAACTCGTTTCACGATAACGACGTTCAATGTTTGGAATAACACCTTCAAATAAAATCTCATTTTCCTTTACTTGACCAAATTCATTTACATAGCGGAAATAAACTTTCTCTTCCCCGCTTCCGTACAACACTTTATCAAATAAATCTTTCGGTATATTTTTTACAGGCACATCCATATCAACGCCGTAATGATTACATACAGATTGTAAAAGTTGTGGGTAATATTGTGAACTTGTTGGTTCCCAAGGCGCAATCGCATGTTCATTTAATGATAAATCCCAGTTAGGAATAACAAGCTCTAAATCTACCTCTAGCTTTGAACCAAGTCCATCACAAGAAGGACATGCTCCGAACGGACTATTGAATGAGAACATACGCGGCTCTAATTCTCCAATTGAAAAACCACAATGCGGACAAGCGTGATGTTCGCTAAACAGAAGTTCCTCTTCTCCCATAACATCGATTAACACTCGTCCCCCGCCAAGCTTTAATGCACTTTCAAGTGAATCAGCAAGACGGCTTGCGATTCCTTCTTTTACAACAATACGGTCAATTACAACTTCAATGGAATGCTTCTTGTTTTTATCTAACGCAATATCTTCAGATACATCAAGCATTTCACCGTCAACGCGAACACGAACATATCCTTGCTTCTTAATATCTTCAAGTACTTTTACATGCGCACCTTTACGCCCAGAAACGATAGGCGCTAACACTTGTAATTTCGTACGTTCAGGATATTCAAGAACACGGTCTACCATCTGCTCTACCGTTTGTGACGTAATTTCAATGCCATGATTCGGACAAATTGGCGTACCAATTCGTGCAAATAATAAACGTAAGTAATCATAAATCTCCGTTACCGTTCCGACAGTTGAACGTGGGTTACGACTCGTCGTTTTTTGATCGATTGAAATTGCTGGTGACAATCCTTCAATCGTGTCCACATCCGGCTTATCCATTTGTCCTAAAAACTGGCGCGCATACGCAGATAACGATTCTACGTATCTGCGCTGCCCTTCTGCATAAATCGTATCAAATGCTAATGATGATTTCCCCGAACCAGACAATCCCGTTACAACGACAAGCTGATTTCTCGGAATGGTTACATCAATATTTTTTAAGTTATGTGCTCTAGCACCTTTTACAACGATAAAATCCTTGCTCTTACTCACTTTTTTCACCCTTCCGCTTTTAATTCTAATAGTAAATCTCTTAGTTCAGCTGCACGCTCGAAGTCTAACGCTTTTGCTGCTTCTTTCATCTCTGCTTCCATCTTCGCAATTGTCTTTTCGCGCTCTTTTTTCGTCATTTTCTTAGCAGGAGTTGCTTCGTATGTTTCTGTCTCTTCAGCAGCTGTCGTTGCACGGATAACATCACGAACGCCTTTTTGAATCGTTTTCGGCGTAATACCATGCTCTTCATTGTAAGCTTCTTGTATACTACGACGACGCTTCGTTTCTTCAATCGCAATTCCCATAGATTTCGTTATACGATCTGCGTACATAATAACGCGGCCGTTTTCATTACGCGCGGCACGACCGATTGTTTGAATTAATGAACGTTCTGAACGTAAGAACCCTTCCTTATCAGCATCTAAAATCGCTACAAGTGATACTTCTGGAATATCTAATCCTTCTCGTAATAAGTTAATACCGACCAGTACATCAAATTTACCGAGGCGAAGATCGCGGATAATTTCAATACGTTCTAACGTTTTAATTTCAGAGTGAAGATAGTTAACTTTAATTCCTACATCTTTTAAGTAGTCCGTTAAATCCTCTGACATTTTCTTCGTTAAAGTCGTAATTAATACACGTTCATTTTTTGCAATACGATCTTGAATCTCTCCTAATAAATCGTCAATTTGCCCTTCAATTGGTCGTATATCAATTGGTGGATCTAAAAGCCCTGTTGGACGAATAATTTGTTCTATTACTTCTGGCGACTGCTCTAACTCATACGGTCCTGGCGTTGCTGAAACATAAATAACTTGATTCGTTTTCTCTTCAAACTCATCGAATGTGAGCGGTCTATTATCTAAAGCTGACGGCAGACGGAATCCATGATCCACAAGCACTTGCTTACGCGCTTGGTCCCCGTTATACATCGCTCTTACTTGCGGTACTGATACGTGCGATTCATCCATAACGATTAAGAAATCTTTCGGGAAATAGTCTAATAGCGTATACGGCGTTGCCCCCGCTGGACGAAGTGTTAAATGACGGGAGTAGTTTTCAATACCTGAACAAAATCCCATCTCGCGCATCATTTCTAAATCATAACGTGTACGCTGTTCTATACGCTGCGCTTCTAACAACTTGCCGTTATCATTTAATTCCTTTAAACGCTCTTCTAATTCTTTTTCGATATTTTCAATAGCGACCTTCATCTTTTCTTCACGTGTAACGAAGTGAGATGCTGGGAAGATTGCTACATGATCACGTTCTGCTAATACTTCACCTGTTAACGCATTTACTTCACGAATACGATCGATTTCATCACCGAAAAATTCGATTCGAATACAATGCTCATCAAGTGATGCCGGGAAGATTTCAACTACATCTCCTCGCACACGGAATGTACCACGCTTGAAATCAATATCATTACGTCCATACTGTACATCAACAAGTTCACGAAGCAATTGATTACGGTCTTTTTCCATACCAACTCGAAGCGAAACAACTAGCTCGCGGTATTCTTCTGGAGAACCTAAGCCATATATACACGAAACACTCGCAACAATAATTACATCGTCCCGTTCAAATAATGCAGACGTTGCCGAGTGACGCAATTTATCAATTTCATCATTAATTTGCGCATCTTTTTCAATAAACGTATCTGTTTGTGGTACATACGCTTCTGGCTGATAATAATCGTAGTAACTAACAAAATATTCAACTGCATTATTCGGGAAAAAGTCTTTCAACTCACTATATAACTGACCTGCTAACGTTTTATTATGAGCCATAACAAGTGTTGGCTTTTGCACTTCTTTAATGACATTTGAAATCGTAAATGTCTTACCCGTTCCTGTTGCTCCAAGCAACACTTGCTTTTTCTTTCCACTATTAATTCCCTCTACAAGCTTCTCTATAGCTACCGGCTGATCACCTTGCGGGGAATACGCTGAGACAATTTCAAATTGACGTTCCAAGAAAATCCGACCTCCTCATAAAAATCTGTATTATTATTTTACCACGAATACCTATAAAAAACCTAAAAAAACGAACAGATATTCGGTAAAGTTTTCGACAATATACACATAGAAAAAGGAAGGAGTAAATACTTCCTTCCTCTACTAACTCTATTTTTTTGATACATATAATAAGTCATATCCATTGCGTCCATCTTCATTCATACAATCCGTTAACCGATAAGTACTTTCTGATTCGCGCTGCTCTTTAACAATACTTTTACAACTATCTTTATGTAATCCTTTATGGTCACCAGCAAACTTGTCTTGTCTACTATCTAACACATAAAGGATATCTTTCCCACTATGCTCTAACGTTTGAAAAACCGGGTCACCTTCATCGGTATACTGTACAATTCTTATTTTATCAACTTCCCCTTGATCAACGTTCATAACGAACTGTTCGAATTTATCTAGATTGGAAGTTCCTACTCCCTTTACAATGACATCATTCTTCTTATCAATTGTAGTGCTAGATGGTGAACATGCTACTAAACTAAAGAGAAATAGACATATACAGCTGATTCTTTTTTCTATTGTCATCCTCTCCTATAAAAATTATTTGTATACCAGAAAAGCTACTTTCAACTATGAAAGTAGCTTTTCTTTTCCTTTCTCCTTCTTCGGAAAAATCACATATGAAAATGAAATTGCTGTATCAACTAAAAATACAATCGCCCACACTTGGCTCACGCGACTTGCAGCTTTATTTAAAACGATTCCCGATTCTAACCAATTACCCCATTGTTCAAATGGAATAAATCCATACGCGAAGAAAAAGAATATGTGCACACCAACGAATAAAACAAGATGTAATACCCAATTTTTTATTTCCTGCTTTGCATAGGCCATGCCTGTTAATTCTACCTGTTCTTCAATAATAGGCGCCGGTTCATTACGCCATTTCGCAACTGATTTTTGTGCAAATATATCAAGCTTCTTCAAATCCTTTTTCCCGTAGAAAACTGCATACAATAAAATAATTACAGTAATAATTTGAAAGTTAGAGAACTTTCCTGTTTGATAATAGTCCACTACTCCTAAAGTTAAAATAAACACTTCATTTACGAGGAGTACAATTCCCATAATAAAACTCGCCTTTTTCAAACGGAATCCGTAGCGAAGTGAAAAGAAACCGATAGCTGATAACCAAAATACAATTTCTGCCCCAATTAAAAAATACCAACGATATTCTGCGAGTATGCTCATTTATCCTTCTCCCTTTCATCATAAATACGAAAAGCCTCATCCATATACACTAAAAGTTCTTCTTCAATTGGATACATGCTCATTTTCTGTGAATCTTCCTTCGATTTTCTAACTTCCCATAACTTATCTAAAAACGCTTCATCACCATTGGCCATTTCTAAACACTTCTGCATTAATCTCTTCATTGCCCCTTGTACCTCATCACTAGCAACTTCTTTACCGTCTTTCATAAAAGTGCGTAATTGCTTTAATAAATCTACCCATTCTAAAACATTCGGATCTTCCTTACTCATGTTTGGTAAATTATGAAGCAATTTTTGTTCTTCCTTTGAAAATACTTCATTTTGAAATATTTCACGTATACGAGGAGACTGCTTCGAAAGCTGAATCAGTTCAAACATAACTTTCCAATCGAGTTCTCCCTCCACATCTACCGAATAAACAACTGCTTGTAAAACACTCTCCATTCGATTAAATTTCTTTTGTTCTTCCTGTACAAACCGAAGTTGTTTTTCAAGCGAATTTTTTAAATCCAGCTCACCTTTTACTAACATATTCGCAGTTTCTTTTAATGAAAATCCCATTTCTTTTAAAAATAAAATTTGTTGCAAACGAATAACGTCACTTTCACTATATAACCGATGTCCACCCTCTGTTTTTCCGCTCGGCTTTAATAAATCTATTTGATCATAATAACGTAGTGTACGTACTGTAACCCCTGTTTCTCTCGTCAATTCTTGTATTGAAATCACTACCATCACCTCTTCCCTTTCATTATAAAAGATGACGTTACGTAACTTTCAAGCTTTTTGTAAAAAAAATACAAAAAGCTGTTTATACAAAATGTATAAACAGCTTTTATGGAAATAACCCCTTTTGTATGGCGCGCCCACAAAATAAAATAAGTGCTCCAACAACAACACTCGTTGCCGTTTTATGATAATGGGCTAATAATAATAAATAATACGATAAACCTACAGTACCAATCATAATACAAATACTCGGCACTGGATTACGAGAAAAGTTTTGCATTCCCCAAAGAAGCGAAAATATAGCTGTAGCGACACATAACACCGGTAATCCCATCCCAGTTCCCCTTTTTCTATCTATTATTCCTTGTTGCTAACACACTCGTTGATGCGATACTAATTAATAAATCAAAACCAATCCTTATATATTTAAACGTTTACTCTAATTGAAATCTCTCAAGCTTATCATTTATTTTCTTTCTCCTTACTCCAGCGTAAAGATTTCCTCCACCTTCACCCCAAAATATTTGGCAATTTTTAAAGATAACTCTAGACTCGGATTGTAATGATGATTTTCAATCGCCACTATCGTCTGCCGCGTCACCTGCATCGCCTTTGCCATTTCAACTTGTGTTATATGATTTTGCTTTCTTAACTCTTTTATTTTATTTTTCACACCCATAGGATCCACCTTCAAAAGTAAAGATATCTTTACTTAAATTATAAATATTTTCCAGTTATAAGTAAAGATATCTTTACAAATTTTAGAAAAATGTTTCATTGAACATCTACTCTAACAAAGTACAAGAGTAATTCAATTTATATCAGCGCAACTCCATTTATATCGGCGATTTTCCAAATATATCGACATCCGTAGCGCTACTATAAACATAAGAAAAAGCTGTCCCCAAGCACCTTCGGGAACAGCTTTCTCCTCTACTACATAAATCCTAACGCATATACAAGAACGTATCCAAGAACCGATAAGCAAACCGAGCCAATCAACCCCGCCACAAATGCTTTACTTCCTAATTTACGGAACGTTTTAAACTCTACATTTAAACCGAGCCCTGCCATCGCCATTGCGATAAGCATGTAAGCAAGAACAACAATGTATCCCGCAACAACTTCTGGAATAATCCCGAGCGAATGCACTGCACTCATCGCTAAGAACCCGAAGATGAACCATGGAATTGGAAGGTCGCGCCATGATCTTTTTTCCTCGCTACCTTCACTCTTACCAAACCATAATCCGATTAAAATCGCTACTGGTACAAGCATTGCAACGCGCGTTAGTTTCACGATAACTGCGATATCTACAGCCGTGCTTCCTCCTGGCGCCGCAGCCGCAATTACGTGAGCAATTTCATGCAGTGTCGCCCCTGAGAACACTCCATATCCGTATGGAGATAAACCAAGCACTGGATATAATAACGTATAAATAAGCGTAAATATTGTACCTAAAATCGCGATGATCGCTGCTCCAACTGCTGTTTCGTCATCTTTTGCTTTCACTTGCGGTGCAATTGCCACGACCGCGGCCGCGCCGCAAATTGCCGTACCGCATGCTGTTAAAATCCCAAGTTTCTTTTCTACTTTAAATACTTTCGTTAGTCCGTATACAACAAAAATAGTAAATGTAATAACAACCGCCGCGATGACCAATACTTTCGGCCCCGCCTTCGCAATATCAACAAGATTTAATCGCATTCCAAGTAAGATGATCCCAAAGCGCAGTAACTTCTTACTCGCAAAGTTCGTTCCTGCAATCGCATCATGAGGAACTCCAATTGCAGCGCGCCAAACCATCCCAATTAGAATAGCAATTACTAATTGTCCCATAATATTTAAAAATGGAAGCTCCGCTAAATATTTCGCGGCAATTGCGATTAATAATGTAATCCCAATTCCTTGCGAAAATCCAAAGCCCTTCTTCTTTTGTATAACAAGTGTTTGTTCCACCTTGTACCACCCCAATAATCGTATTGGAACATGCATGTTCTTTCTACTTACATTATAAGAGAGTTTCTATAATAAGTTTAATACCAATACCGAATCTCTATCATCAGAAATACTTATGATAAGATGATAGAAAAGAAAGGAGCCCATTATATGAACGTAGACATTTTAAAAATTTTTGTTACTGTCGTTGAACAGAAACACTTCTCCCGTGCAGCAGAATTATTAAACCTTTCACAGCCCGGAGTAAGTATGCATATACGCAACTTAGAAAACGAATTTGGCACTACACTTATTCAACGCTCCCCGAAGCATGTCCAAGTTACGGAAGCTGGAAACATATTATATATACATGCAAAGCAAATGCTCTCTCTTTACGAAGATGCTAAGCAAGAAATTAATGAACTACATAACGTTGTAACAGGAACACTTCGCATCGGTGCTAGTTTTACAATTGGTGAATACTTACTTCCAAAAATACTCGCTAACTATGCGAATGAAAATCCACGCGTCGAAGTGCATACCTTTATCTCAAATACAGAAGAAGTTTTGCAAAGTCTTCGCTCTAATCAAATTGATATCGGCTTAGTGGAAGGGCAAGTCGTATACGCTGATGTTAACGTTGAAACATTTATGCAAGATGAAATGAAGCTCGTCGTTCCGCCAAATCATCCACTACTCCGCACAAAGGAAATAAATGAAAGCACACTCCAAGATCAAGTATGGGTACTAAGAGAAAGTGGTTCTGGTACACGCGCTTATAGTGACCGCTTTATTCATCAACACCATTTAAAAATGAAACGATTCTTTACATTCAGTAGTATCCAAAGCGTAAAGGAAGCTGTTAGTGCCGGGCTTGGCATCGCTATCCTTTCTGATTGGACTGTACGGAAAGAGCTATTAGCAAAAGAACTATTCCACGTCGAAGTTCCAAATGAACAACTAATCCGTCCGTTTTCCATCGTACGCGGTAAATATTTCATTCTATCTAAAGCCATTCAAGTGTTCTTAAATCATGTAGATTCTTTTGCGAAAAAACAGAGTTGACCCTCACATTAGTGTGAAGGTTTACAATACATGTAGAAGGAGTGAAACGCATTGCGAATTGGAGAATTATCAAAAGAAACTGGCGTTAGTGAAAGATCACTAAGACATTACGAAGAAAAGGGCTTACTCCCTACTAAGCGCCTTGCAAATGGTTACCGTGATTTTGATGAAAGTGCCATCGAAAAAGTGGAGCTTATTCAAATGTACTTACAAATTGGCTTAAATTTAGAAGAGACGGCAAGGATGCTGCGCTGCCTTGAAATTGAACCGCACCTGTACGATAATCCGTGTAGCAGTATCCTTACGCTTTACGAAGATAAACTCAATGAAGTAACAAAGCAAATCACATTACTTTCCAACATCCAAGCGAATTTGCAAAAACACGTTTCACTCCTAAAACAAGCAAAAGAAAAGGAATGATTACATGTTTGTTATACATGGCAGTTCAAGACAAAACGGAAATACAGAAGCTTTAACACATATGATGATAGAGGACATTGAAACAGAACAAATTTATTTGCGTGATCATACCGTCTATCCTATTACAGACCAACGTCATGATGCAGAAGGATTCCAATCCGTAAATGATGACTATGAGCAGTTAACCAAACGCATGCTAGAGCACGACACGATTATCTTTGCTACACCATTATATTGGTACGGAATGAGTGGACATATGAAAAACTTTGTTGATCGCTGGTCACAAAGCTTGCGCGATACATCTCTTCATTTCAAAGAAAAAATGAAAGGCAAAAAAATGTATGTTGTCATCGTTGGCGGGGATAATCCAAAGCTAAAAGCATTACCGCTTATTGCTCAATTCCAATATATCTTTGATTTTGTTGGTTCTTCATTTGAAGGTTATGTTATTGGAGATGCGAATGGACTGGATGAAATTAAAAACGATGCTGAGGCGCTGGCAAAAGCACAATTGTATAATAATAAATTCAAAAATAGCGAACAGAAATAAGTTTGACAAACCCTTTTGTATACGCATACAATAAAAGTAATATTATGAAAGGAAGGTACTTTGACCAATGAAGTTCTAATTCTCTTATTTATTTCATCCATCACAAATAGTGAACAAAAATGATGAAAACTAGCAGGGGATTAGTCTGTCCATTTGTCGATACTTTCTTTCGAAACGATCATGTAAAAAATCGTTTATTTATGTACGATTTTTTACATACAAGGGCGACGTTTATCCTCTCTAGTGAAACTAGGGAGGTTTTTTTATGACTATTTTATTCGCACGTAATATTGAAAAGAGCTTTGGTGATCGCACACTATTTACATTACCATCACTGGAAATTCAAGCACAGGATCGCATAGGAATTGTCGGAGTCAACGGAGCTGGTAAATCTACGTTATTACAAATATTAAGTAAAGAAATAGAAGCTGACAGAGGCATAGTAACTCATCATAGTTCTATCGCCATCATTCCTCAGCTCAGTGAAGAACTACCGGAAACCGCTTCTTCTCTCGCAAAAGGAAAATGGAGTATTTCAAACGTTACCGACGCAATGAGCGGCGGTGAACGAATGCGACTAAAGATTGCGCATGCTCTCGAACAAAATGCAGGCATTTTATTCGCTGATGAACCAACAAGCCACTTAGATATGGTCGGTACAGAGCAATTAGAAAAGGCACTTTCATCTTATAAAGGGGCACTTGTTTTAATATCGCATGACCGTGAATTTCTAGATAATATATGTACCAAAATTATTGAAATTGAAGACGGTATTATTCAAGAGTACAAAGGTAATTATTCAAACTATCGAAAACAAAAAGAACGTGAACGAATACAAAAACAAGCAGAATATGAGCAATATATACAAGAAAAAAATCGTTTAGAACAGTCCATTCTACAAAGAAAGCAACGTGCTTCTAACATGAAAAAAATCCCAACACGGTTCAGTTCATCTGAATCTAGACTTTATAGGTTAAGTGGGGCTCATGGCCAAGAACAGGTTAGTAAAGCAGCGAAAGCATTAGAGACACGTCTCGAAAAACTAGAAAAGAAGGAAAAGCCAAAGGATCTTTCTCAAGCTCAATTTGACGTGCAATACCATACACCCATTCATAGTAAGGTGGCAGTACAATTCAATAAAGCAACAAAGAAAATAGGCGACTGTATACTATTTAAAAATATGAATGGAACTATTGCCCCTGGTGCAAAGCTTGCCGTTTTAGGGGCAAATGGAAGCGGCAAAACCACTTTGTTCAACATGCTTCTCACAAACGAGCGTGGCATGCAGCTATCGAAAAGTTGTAAAATTGGATACTTCGAACAAACATTATCTATTTTAAAAACAGATAAAACCATTTTAGAAAATGTTCTAGAAGAAACAAACTATACAGAAGCATTCGTTCGCACAATACTTGCACGACTTCTATTCCGCCGTGAGGATGTTCATAAACCCGTGCACATTCTAAGCGGGGGTGAACGAATGAAGGTTGCACTCGCAAAAGTATTTTTAGGAAACTATAATATGCTTCTGCTAGATGAACCGACAAACTATTTAGACTTAGCAACGCAAGAAGAATTAGAAACCATGTTAC
Source organism: Bacillus sp. LH1 (assembly GCF_057924895.1). NCBI lineage: Bacteria > Bacillati > Bacillota > Bacilli > Caryophanales > Bacillaceae > Bacillus > Bacillus sp. LH1. The sequence continues at coordinate 5,027,226 of NZ_CM175007.1, forward strand.
AAGAATATCCTGGCACAATACTTTTCATTAGCCATGACCGTGCCTTTATTCGCTCTGTTGCAGACCATATTCTACAAGTAGATGAGAGTGAACCTAGAGTATTCCACGGTAATTACGAGCAATACACAAAAAGAACCACCGGAGATTCTGTAAACGTTACTGAGCAAGAGTTGTTACGATTACAAACAAAATTAACAGAAGTCATCGGCCGAATTTCCATACCAAATCATCACAATGATATCTCATCTCTCGAACAAGAATACGAAACATTATTAGTTAAAATCCGGAAATGTAAAGAAGCACTCTAATGTCTTCCCTATATATCGACGGGACCTTCCGCATTTCCCAAGAAATATTGAATCTTCGACATAGCATACAAAAAGCCGTGCATCAGCACGGCTTCTCACTTTAGATACGGACAGCAGTCCCGCTCACAGCAACCATTAGCATCCCTTCGCGAACTACTTCGTAATCCACGTCGATACCAACGATGGCATTCGCATTTTTTTGTCTTGCAAGAGTTTTCATCTCTTCCATTGCGATGTCACGTGCTTCTTTCAATTTGCTTTCGTAAGCGCCTGAGCGACCACCGACAACATCACGGACAGAAGCGAAAAGATCACGAACGATATTTGCACCCATAATCGCTTCTCCATTCACGATATCGACATAATCAATAATCTCTTTCCCTTGAATTGTAGAAGTTGTTGTTACAATCATACTTTATAGCCTCCCATATGAGATTTTTACCTACTTATGGTGCACTAATTCAGTACAAATTATATTTACGAACTAAACTGAGCTTCGTATAACCTACTGTATCCTCCGCCTTGCTCAATTAATTCATTATGTGAACCTTGTTCTGCAATACCATCTTTATTTACAACGACGATGCGATCTGCATTTTTAATCGTTGCAAGTCTGTGAGCGATAACTAATGTTGTACGGCCAACAGATAGCTCCGCAAGCGATTTTTGAATCGCAAGTTCTGTCTCTGTATCTAATGCAGAAGTTGCTTCATCCAATATTAAAATTGGAGGGTTTTTCAAGAACATACGAGCAATAGCTAGACGCTGCTTTTGTCCACCTGAAAGTTTCACGCCGCGCTCACCGATAACAGTATCTAAACCGTCCGGCTGTGAGTAAATTAAATCTTCTAATTGCGCACGTTTTACTGCCTGCCAAATTTCAGCTTCTGATGCTTTTAAATTTCCGTAAGCGATATTTTCACGAATTGTTCCTGAGAATAAGAACACATCTTGCTGCACAATTCCAATTTGCTTACGAAGTGAAGATAATGTCATATCTTTCGTATCAATTCCATCAATTTGAATTGATCCAGATGATTGCTCATAAAAACGTGGTAATAGGCTACATAACGTCGTTTTCCCAGCTCCTGATGGTCCAACGAACGCAACTGTTTCACCTGCATGTATTTTCAAACTAATGTCATTTAAAATCGGTTCTTTGTTTTCATATCCAAACGTAATGTTGTTATATTGAATATCACCGTGTACATGGTTCACTTCCATTGCATCTTTAGAGTCTACAATGTCAGGCTCTGTTTCAAGAAGCTCTACATACCTTTTAAAACCAGCGATTCCTTTCGGATAGCTTTCGATTACCGCGTTAATTTTTTCAATTGGGCGGAAGAAAATATTCGTTAATAGAACGAATCCGATAAATCCACCGTACGTTAATTCTCCTTGCAGAACAAACCATGTACCGCATATTAAGACGAAGAGCGTTACGAGACGCATGAGCATATAACTAATCGACGAATTTAACGCCATAATTTTATACGCCATTAATTTCGTTGTACGGAAACGAGCGTTGTTCACAGCAAATTGCTCTTTCTCAAACTTTTCATTTCCGAATGCTTGTACAACGCGAATACCACCAACGTTGTTCTCAATACATGCATTGAAATCAGCAACATCTGAGAATAAACGTCTAAATGTACCTGTCATTTTTTTATTGAAGTACAGCGCTAACCATAATAGGAATGGAATGACGAAGAACGTTAATAACGCTAACTTCCAGTTGATCATCATCATAAATGAGAATGCCCCAACTAAAGTCATTACGGCGATAAATAAATCTTCTGGTCCATGGTGAGCAATTTCCCCAATTTCCATTAAATCGTTTGTAAGGCGTGAAATTAAATGACCTGTTTTATTATTATCAAAAAATCTGAATGATAGCTTTTGAATATGATCAAATAATTTCTGCCTCATATCTGTTTCAATGTTAACACCAAGCATATGTCCCCAATATGTAACGACATATTGTAAGCCTGCATTTAACATATAAACTGCGAGTAAACCGAAACAAGCCCATAAAATAAGTGTCCAGTTTTGCCCTGGCAATAACTTATCAATAAATTGATTTACGATAAGCGGGAAGCCGAGTTCTAATAATCCTGCGACAACCGCACAAGAAAAGTCGAGTATAAATAAACCTTTATACGGTTTATAGTACGAGAAAAATTTACGCAGCATATCTTACCTCCATTTTCCAAAATTAAAAAGACTCCCTAAATGATAACCATTATCAAATAATTATTCAAGTTATCCGTCTATGAAACTGAAAATAAGCTTTGCGATAGTTGTCGTTTTTTGCTGGAAAGTCGATATATTCGAATAATCGCCGATATATTTCGAGTTGCGCTGATATAAACTTCATTTACTAACTACTCTCCCATCCCCAAAAACAAAAAAGGTACCACCACAAGGTGATACCATTCCTTCTATTACATCGCTTCCGAATCCCACTCATGCTCCTGTTCAACGAATACAATACCTAATTCGTGATGTCCACCAGCATATAATGCAGTTTGTGCAAGACGAAGCTCACCATTTGTATCTAATACTTCTAATTTACAAAATGCTCCTGTCGTCTTCGTTTGAAGCGCATCATAAAATTCCTCGGCGCTTTTTGGAATGACTCCATTTACTTTCGTAATAATTTCTCCAGGCAGTAATTTCAGCTCTGCTCCAATTGTATTTGGAATTGTATCTAGTACAACGAGCCCATCATTGCGTGCAGCAAAATACGCTGGTCTTGTTTCATCGGCAATTTTTTCTTGCATCGAAATTGTGAAACGCCCAAGCATAGCGACTCCCATCGCGATAATTGCAAGTACGTGCCACCAGTAACTTGCGATTCCTAAAACGAGCACAAGTCCTGCTAATCCATAAACACGTCTTCCTGTAAATAATAAAGCTTCCGTCGGCTCATAACTTTTAATATTTCTCATAAATCCAATTAAAAATGGAACGAGGAATAGAGAATATGTATTTGAACCTATTGAAACGACAGGCCACCATGAAATAAACTGCGTTACCGCATCACCCGGTACAAGAATAAAAATAGGAACGATCCATAAACGCTTTGATTCGTGTAAACCAATCTTTAATCCACGCTTCCCCTGCCTAATCCTCGGCGTCGAATATCCTACTGCGTTTTTAGAAATCAATAAGCCTTCTACAATAAGCATAACGCCTAGTAAAATAACAAGGGATACAATGGTACTCTCTTCACCTTCTCGAAGCTGTAAAAAGGAAACTGGTAGCTTAGAAGATAATAGAACACATACAATCGCAATGCTAAATGTATAAGCCGCCGATAAATATCGATACATAGCCGTTAATCCAAATAGTAACGTCCAAATTAAAATGGCCCATAAGCTTGCTTTAGAAACAACAAGTCCAAGCCCAATCGTAATAATAGATACTACTAATCCGTATCCAATCCCTGCAAATAGAGAGGTTCGCAGTTCAAACCAAATATCATAAACTTTAAAAGAAAAATCTTTTCGTTCTCTTAACATACGTAAGTATCCAACGAAGATACTACTTATTACAAATATATAGACAGCAGGGTGTAAGAAAAAACGTCCAACTGCCCGCATTATTTCAAAAATCCATGCCTCCATGAACCCATTCACCACCATTTATATCATTCTTTCTTTTTATATTATCATAACTAAACAAACGTTTGTTTAACACAAAAAAATACAGGCAGCAAACTGCCTGTATTTCTTCTTATTTTGTCATTAATTTTAATGCTGACTGTAATTGTAGATCATTTTCTCCAGAACGGATTTTTTCGATAATTTTAGTTTGAATCGCTTCAGCTGTCTTTTTATCAAGCTGTCCTGTCGCTTCCATTTCATTTGCATTTTGGAATGCTTTCAGAGCCGATTCTGTCTCTTTACTAAAGTATCCATCTTCACGACCTGGTACATAACCTAAGCTCTTAAGCATTTCCTGAGCATGTTTTACTTGTACATCATTTGAATTGTATGAAAGTGTTTTTTCAATTTGAATTGGTGTCGCATGATAATAATTTGGTTGCTTCACTTCTACTGTTGGCGCGATTCCTTTTTTATGAATCCAGTTCCCATCCGGTGTTAACCATTTAAACATCGTTAATTTAATGTTGCTGCCGTCTTTAAATGGAACAGCTTGCTGGACAGTACCTTTACCAAATGTCTTTTCACCAATTAAATCGTATCCTTCTCCTTCTTTTAACGCACCTGCTAAAATCTCTGAAGCAGAAGCACTTCCATTATCAATTAATACTGAAATTGGATATGGTTTTCTCTCTTTCAGTTCCGTAGAGAATTTCTTCTTCTCACCATTTCGCTGCTCTACTTGTAGCATCGGCTTTTTATTCGTCATAATTTCCCCTAGTATATCTTCTACACTATTTAAGTAGCCACCAGGATTACCACGCACGTCAATAACTAAACCTTTTATATTTTTCTTCTCTAACTCTTTTAACTGATCCTTAAATTCTTTCGCTGTATTTTCAGCAAAAGAAGTGATTTGCATATAACCGATATCTTTTCCGCTCTCTTGCTTCACAGAACTAAACACTGTAAAGATCGGAATCTTTTCACGCTTAATTTTAAATACAATCGGATCAGTTACTCCCGCACGTTTAATTTCAATTGCGACAGTCGTTCCCTTTTTACCACGAATTTTTAATACTGCTTCTTCACGTGATAAGTCTTTCACACTGTTTCCATCTACAGATAAAATTTGGTCATTCGGTTTAATTCCTATCTTTTCTGCTGGTGAACCTTTAATTGGCGATACGATAATAAGCTTACCGTCCGTCTTGTTCACCTCAGCCCCAATCCCCTCTAATTCGGGATCAAGCGATTCACTAAACTGTTTGGCTGTTTCTTTATCCATATACGTGGAATAAGGGTCCTTCAGCGTAGACAACATACCTTGTATTGCACCTTCAACTAACTTTTCATCTTTCACGTCTTCCACATAACGTGAATCAATTAGTGCATACGCCTCATTAATTTTTGCCAAATTCCCTTGCGCAGTGCTAGCATTCCCACTCGAAATTGTTTGCGTTACTTCTGATGGGTTAACCCCAAATACAGACATGCCTGCAAACATTCCGCCAGCACCAATTAAAAATGCAACAACCATTCCAATAATTGCAACTCTACGTTTCAATGCGGAATTCCCCTTTCCAAAACACACAGGTGGTGTAGCAAAAGGCATCACACAGTGTGTGATGCCTTTACCTATTTCTACTATATGATAAGCTTGTACGAATTATGTTTGCAACTTTTTATACTTTTAAGAAGCGACGAATTGACATTACACTTCCCCACATACCGATTAAAGCACCGATTAACACTAGTAAACCAGCTAATTGGAATACGAATGGACTGTATGGTAGAAGCTCGAAAATTGTTCCGCCAAGTTTTTCATTAAACACACCTTGCAACGAATTATACGTAATTAGAATTAGGCCAATTGGAATAATTGATCCTAATACTCCTAAGAATAATCCCTCTAGCAAGAATGGCCAACGAATAAACCAGTTTGTTGCACCAACAAGTTTCATAATTTCAATTTCTGTACTACGAGCATAAATTGTAATTTTAATTGTATTAGAGATTAAGAACATCGCTGTGAATAAAAGACCAGCAATTAACGCAATCCCAATGTTACGACCAGTTTTTACAGTATCAAATAATCGTTCAACTTGCCCTTTTCCGTACTGAACATTACTAACAAACTGCATTTTTTCAACCTTCTTCGCGATTGTCGCTGTATCGGTTGGTTCTTTCGCTTTTACAACGAATACGTTTTTAAGTGGGTTATCTTGTTCAAATAACTCAAACGTTTTTCCACTATCACCTAAGCTTTTAATTAAACGTTTTAACTCTTCTTCTTTAGAAGAATATTTAATAGAATCTACTTTTGCAATCTTACTCATATCTTCTTCTAATTTCTTTTGATCCGCTTCTTTTGCAGCTGGATCAATGTGTACACGAATCTCTACATCTTGCTCTACTTTCGTCGCAAAATGGTTCATATTCATAATCGCTGTTAAAAAGACACCTACAAGTAATAATGTAACTGTTACTGCACTAACAGAAGCAAATGTCATCCATCCGTTACGTGATAGATTCTTTACACCTTCTCGCAAATGTCGACTAAGGGTCTTAGCCTTCATATCCGTATCCTCCCTCAATCTCATCTCGAACAATTTTTCCGCCTTCAATCGCGATTACACGATGACGGATTGTATTTACGATATCTGCATTATGCGTCGCCATAACAATCGTTGTGCCGCGCTCATTAATGCGAGTAAAAATATTCATAATATCAAGAGCTGTTTCAATATCTAAGTTACCTGTTGGCTCATCGGCAATTACAACCTTTGGTCTATTTACAATTGCTCTTGCAATAGCCACACGTTGTTGCTCCCCGCCCGAAAGCTCACTTGGAAGTGCATCTGCACGATCTTCAAGGCCTACAAGACCTAGAACTTCTGTTACACGCTCACGAATTGCATCCGGTTCTTCTTCAATTACTTCTAAAGCAAACGAAACATTCTCATATACCGTTAATTTAGGTAGCAATTTGAAATCTTGGAAAATCACGCCTAATTGACGACGGAAATACGGAACATCTCTTTCTGCCAATGTTTCGATAGTAAGTCCATTTACATTAATAGATCCTGTAGATGGTTTCTCTTCACGATACATCATTTTAATAAATGTAGATTTTCCGGCTCCACTCGGTCCAACTACGTATACGAATTCACCTTGTTTAATGTTAACTGTAAGACCAGCAATGGCTTTCATACCATTCGGGTACTCCTTATAAACATTCGTCATTTTTATCATTATTTATCACCCAATACTTAATGATTTTTTTCGAAATACTTTTCTGTACATCTGAAAACAAAAGACATCCTTCATTTTCATTTAGTCATCCTTGTTGAAGATAGTTTACTTATGCTTTCTCATAAGCAATACCACTCTATGTAATATATTTCAGCAAAATTCTACAAACCCCATTGTAACATCAAACGGTTTCCAATTTGGATACATTTTTGTTACAGTTATGTTACATACCAGAAAAAAGGAAAACGAGTTGACTATATTATCAACTCGTCCATTTCACCTTTTTTATTTATGTTCAGCTAACCATTCAGACACTTTTTTCGCATCTTCACCTTGAATAAGTCCTGGTGACATTGAACCGCGGCCTTTTTTAATAATCTCTTCGATATCTGCAGCGTCGTACTTACCGCCTACTTTTCTTAAATCAGGTCCAGTTGCCCCTGATAAATCTGTTGCGTGACATCCCGCACAACTTCTTTGGAAAATTTGTTCTGCGCTGTCTGTGCTTGCAGACTGTTTCGAAGACTTACTCTCTTCTTTATTTCCGCATGCTCCTAAAGCAAAAACAACCGATGTCCCTAGCGCAATAGCCAACAATTTCTTTTTCACTTCTATCGCTCCCCATTGTTGATATTCTTTTTATTCATAACACACTCATTTTCATTATAAGCATTATCTTTATATAGAAAAACTAAGGTGTATTTCATATTCCTCAAAAATACAGTGAGAACCTTGATAAAATAATGCTTTCATAAGTTGTTTCAATTCTGTGAACAACTTAAAAAACTCCTATAAAGCATCCTTTTTAAAAGGAAAATTAGAAAGTTCTATATAAATCTTTACCATATTACCGATCTATTTTACTATTCTCTACTTTTTACAAAACAATATACAGCATTGTAATCTACATATAATCCCATCAAAAAGAGAAGTTGTCGTTTCCAACTTCTCTTCCTCTTTACTTCATCTATAAAAATAAAATCAAATTCTTTATATCCTCTATTGTCCTCAGCATGCGCCAACAATTTCGTTGGCTTTTTTTCGCTTATTAGATGCGAGAACGTAAGTAAGCATCAATAAATGGATCAATCTCTCCATCCATAACAGCTTGTACGTTACCAACCTCCGTATTTGTACGATGGTCTTTTACAAGAGAATACGGGTGGAATACGTAAGAACGGATTTGGCTACCCCATCCGATTTCTTTTTGCTCTCCGCGAATTTCATCTAATTCTGCTTGTTGCTCTTCTAGTTTCTTTTGATATAATTTCGCTTTTAACATTTTCATCGCATGCTCACGGTTTTTAATTTGAGAACGCTCCGACTGACATGTTACAACCGTATTTGTCGGTGTATGTGTAATACGAACTGCTGAATCTGTCGTATTTACGTGCTGTCCACCAGCTCCACTTGCTCGGTACGTATCAATTTTTAAATCTTCTGTACGTACTTCGATTTCAACTTCATCATTGAACTCTGGTACAACTTCACAAGATACGAATGATGTATGACGACGCCCTGAAGAATCGAATGGTGAAATACGTACAAGACGATGTACACCTTTCTCTGCTTTTAAGTAACCGTAAGCGTTATGACCTTTAATTAATAAAGTTACACTCTTAATACCAGCTTCATCACCTGGTAAATAGTCAACCGTTTCTACTTTGAATCCGCGTTTTTCAGCCCAGCGTGTGTACATACGTAATAGCATAGAACCCCAGTCTTGTGACTCAGTTCCACCTGCACCTGGATGTAATTCTAAAATCGCATTATTTTTATCATAAGGATCACTTAATAGTAACTGAAGCTCATACTCATTCATTTCTTGAATTAAGCCTTTTACTTCTGATTCTAATTCCTCATGTAAATCTTCATCATACTCTTCTTTTAAAAGCTCATGCGTGATTTCTAAATTTTCGAACGTCTCATCTAACTGACGGAACTTTCCAACCATATCTTTTAACGCATTCGCTTCATTAATTACAGCTTGTGCTCCTTGTTGGTCATCCCAAAATCCTGCGCCCATCATTTTCTCTTCTAATTCTGCAATTTGTTTCTCCTTAGTAGGGAGGTCAAAGAGACCCCCTAAAAGCCGCTAATCGCTTAGCCATTTTCTCTAATTCCTGTCTAATTTCTACTAATTCCATTTCCTTCACCTCTATGTAATTGCTGTTACTTTCGTATGAAAACAAGGGAAACTCTCTCCACTTATTACGGAGAGAGTTTAATCCTTCTTAATTATACATTTTTGATATAAAAGTTTGCAAAACAGCCAAAGCTACAGTCCTATATTACTGAACGATACCACAGCAGTTTTTATATTTTTTACCACTACCACATTTACATAAATCGTTGCGGCCCACTTGGTCACCTTTTACAACTGGCTTTTTCTTTGCTTCTTCGCCATCGCTAGAAGGATGAACAGCTTCACCTTGAACAACTTCTTGACGTTCTAAGTTTTGTTCAATTTCAGCTTTCATAATGTAACGAGAAATTTCCTCTTCAATAGAAGCAACCATTGACTCGAACATCGCGAACCCTTCCATTTGGTACTCACGAAGTGGATCGATTTGACCGTAAGCACGTAAATGAATACCTTCACGAAGGTGATCCATCGCATCAATATGCTCTGTCCATTTCGTATCTACAACGCGGAATACAACAACCTTCTCAAACTCACGCATTTGCTCTTCTGGCATAAGCTTTTCTTTTTCATTGTATCGCTCAATTAATTTCGCAATAATTGGCTCGCTCATTTCCTCAGGAGCAAGGCGACGTAATTCTTCTTCTTTTACATCTCCGTCTTGAAGAAGGTTTGTATTTAAGTAGTCAACAAGACCTTTAATGTTCCAATCTTCTTCAATTTCCTCTTGTGTATGAAGAGCAACAGCACGTTCTACTGTAGATTTCATCATACCTTCAATGATGCCGCGTAAGTTGTCAGACTCCATTACCTCTTGACGCTGTTTGTAAATAACTTCACGTTGCTGACGAAGTACATCATCATATTGCAGTAACTGCTTACGTGCATCATAGTTATTTCCTTCAACACGTTTTTGTGCAGATTCTACCGCACGAGAAACCATTTTACTTTCAATCGGCTGAGAATCATCCATACCAAGGCGGTCCATCATTGCTTTCATATTATCTGAACCAAATCGGCGCATTAATTCATCTTCCATCGATAAGTAGAACTGCGTAACACCAGGGTCCCCTTGACGACCAGCACGACCACGTAACTGATTATCAATACGACGACTTTCGTGACGCTCTGTACCGATAACTGCTAAACCAACGTTTTTCACATCGTCTCCAAGCTTAATATCTGTACCACGACCTGCCATGTTCGTCGCGATTGTTACAGCACCTTTAATACCAGCCTCTGCAATGATATCTGCTTCACGAGCATGATTTTTCGCATTTAAGATGTTATGACGTACACCTTTACGCGTTAACATTTTTGAAATAAGCTCTGAAGTTTCAATTGCAACTGTACCTACAAGAACAGGTTGTCCTTTTTTATGACGATTTACAATATCCTCAACAACAGCATTGAACTTACCTTCCATTGATTTAAAGATTAAATCGGCACGATCATCACGAATAATCGGTTTGTTTGTCGGAATTACAATAACGTTCATATTGTAAATGTTACGGAATTCCTCTTCCTCTGTTTTCGCTGTACCAGTCATACCAGATAATTTTTCATACATACGGAAGTAGTTCTGGAATGTAATTGTTGCAAGCGTCATGCTTTCATTTTGAATTTCTACACCTTCTTTTGCTTCAATCGCTTGGTGTAATCCTTCGCTATAACGACGACCTTTCATAAGACGACCAGTGAATTGGTCTACAATTACGATTTCGCCTTCTTGTACAACATAATCTGTATCACGATGCATAACAACGTGTGCACGAAGCCCCTGATTAATATGGTGAAGAAGTGCTACATGTTTTAAATCGAATAAGTTTTCAATATGGAAAGCTTTCTCTGCTTTCGTAATACCATCTTCTGTTAGCATTACATTTTTCGTTTTCACATCAAATGAATAATCTTTTTCATTTTCTAACGTACGAACAAATGCATTTGCAAACATGTATAGCTCTGTTGATTTTTGAGCTTGTCCTGAAATAATAAGCGGCGTACGTGCTTCATCGACTAAAATAGAATCGACTTCATCGATAATAGCAAAGTGAAGTGGACGTTGAACGCATTGCTCTTTATATAAAACCATGTTATCACGTAAGTAATCGAATCCAAGCTCATTATTTGTGCTATACGTAATATCAGCAGCATAAGCCTCTTGTTTCTCTTCGCGTGACATACTATTTAAGTTAATTCCTACCGTTAAGCCAAGGAACTCATGAAGTTGTCCCATTTCGCTCGCATCACGTTGTGCTAAATATTCATTGACTGTAACAACGTGAACACCTTTTCCTGTTAAAGCATTTAAATATACAGGTAATGTAGATGTTAACGTTTTACCTTCACCCGTTTTCATCTCAGAAATATTCCCTTCATGTAAGGCAATACCACCCATTAACTGTACGCCATATGGACGCATTCCAAGAACACGAGTTGCCGCTTCGCGAACAACTGCAAAAGCTTCAGGTAGTAAATCATCTACTGTTTCACCTTTTGTTAGACGTTCTTTAAATTCAAGCGTCTTTCCTTTTAATTGTTCATCAGTTAGTGGCTTAATAGATGACTCTAATGCATCAATTTGCTCAACTGTCTTTTGCATACGTTTAATTTGGCGTTGATTTACATCAAACACCTTTTTTAAAATACCGATCATAGGAAATACGCTCCTCTTTTTATTAAAATAAAACTTCCGATTGTTTTTCTTTTTCTCTATTACAATCAGTCGTTATAAAAATCAAATGTATGTTATGCCAATTTTTCTCCTAATTAAAAAAACTAAAATGTATATACCTAATGATAATTGTAACACTTGTCTTATAACTATGACAACAATCGGCAAGATGTCGGGCCTCATATTCAGAAAAAGTTTTTATTTCATTTGTTACGTTCCTTTTCTCTGTCTCGCTATTTCAATTTCACGTTACAAATTTCGTATTAAATCTAAGTCATATTCTTTCAAGTTTCCTTTTAAAGAATATGACTACCAAAAATTCCTTAATAAAATCTAAATCAACAATTACAAAAAGCCGGAAACTTCGCAGGTGTAGCATCCATAGATACTTACACCTACAAAAAAACCCCGACTTTAAAAGATATTGTTATGTTGCAAGATCTACAAACAACATTAAAATATAGCTGTATCAATCATAAATTTTATTAATTTATCGGTATTTCTAATTCATGATATTTCCCTTCCTTATCTTTTATACACGAAATGAATTTCACTTTAGTTGATTCATTTGAAAAGTTTTTATAATTTTTATAAGGGTCATCTCCTATAAAATAATTTGTCCCTATATACCCTCGTACTGTTTTACCAGCAGGTATTACAGGATCAAACTGATATTTTTTAGGTAATTCCATTGAATAAGGGATTAAATTATAAAACTCACCTATTTTAGAATAAAACATTGTATCGGAAATAGACTTATTACTAAGCAAGTTAATATCTCGATTTGTTGTATTTGTAATATCTAAAGGTAAAACATACGTCACTACTTCACGGTCTTCATAGGGGTCATAAACTTTTGTAGGATCAAGAGGATTAAGTGCATGAAACGTAACTCCTTGCCCATCTTCAAAAGTTCTATTAGATAAAAACTCATCTTTTACCACTTTATAAGATTCATTATTAAGATTTAATGTTTTAAATCTTAATAAACTAGCAAATATACATAGCAACAGACACAATCCAATACTTATTAAGATATGTTTTCTCGTCACTCTTAATCTACCAACTTTCCATTATTAACATGTACAATACGATCTACCATTTCATTATCTAGAACATGCAAATCATGACTGGCTACAACAATAGTCGTTCCCTTGGCTTTTTCTACTTTCAAAATATCTAAAACATCTTTTATCCCATCACTATCTAAAGCATTAGTTGGCTCGTCTAATAACAGTAATTTTGGTTGTTCCATTAAAGCTTGCGCTATCCCTAAACGTTGTTTCATACCTAAAGAGTATCTTTTATACTTTCTCTTATCTGTTTTATCAAGCCCAACCCTTTGAATAATATTATAAATCTCCTCATCGGAGATTTTATTGTTAATCGATGATAAAAATTTCAAGTTCTGAAAACCAGTATACCCTGGAATAAAACTTGGATATTCAATCAATATTCCCATAGAATCAGGAAATTGCTTTTGTTTTCCAATTATTTCATTATCTATATAAACAACTCCAGAATTCAAACGCATTAACCCTGAGATAGCGCGTAAAATCATCGTTTTACCAGAGCCATTATGCCCCTTCAAAACTAAAAATTCGCCTTTTTTTACTGACAAATTAATATTATCTAACACAACATTTCCTTTTAATCTTTTCGTCATACATTCACATTTAATATAATTGTCCATAAATTATTCACCTATCACATCTAGTTTTTTAAAACAAAAACTACCTAATAAAATCATTACAACAACAATTACTACCCCTATTAGGAGTAAATCATTCCATTGAATAGATTGATTATTACCTAAAGTCAATTGAATTGAACTGTGATCAACAAAATACCAACGATTTGGCATAACAAAAGAGCCTAAAAAATAAATACTATGAAAGAAAATAGACAAAAATAGGTACAACAACATTAGTACAAAAACAATAGTTATCGGTATATAAAAAGTTAAAAACTCAAAAATCAAAGCTAATAAAAAACTTATAATTATTTGAATTAGCATAGTACCTAATATTTTATAAGAAAATTGACTATATAAAGAACTCTCGCCAAAAGTAAGCAAATAGTACACCGTAAACCAAATAAAATACATAACAACCCAAATACAAACTATGTAAAAAAACAAAGATAGCATTTTCGTTAACCACAGAAAATGCTTCTTCTTAACACGAGGAAATAAATAAACACCATTCTGTTGAATATCTGAAAAAGCAAAATTGCCTACAAGCAACAAAGGAGTGATTTGAAAGAATATCCAATAAAAAGGGATAGAAAATCGCCCCTCCTTATAAAAATAAGATAAATCCACAAAGTCTACTCCATGAAAAAATCGATAAAAGGTAACATCTACTAATACAGATTCTTTACCATTACTAAGAGGCTGATTGTATAAAAAAGCAATTGCAATAATAGCATAAATTAAGAATAAAAAAGCCATTATCTTGATGGAATCTCGAAACCTTACATGTAAATCTCTTTTTAACAAATAATATAAGATCATAATGTAAACTAGATCACCTCTGTCTCATCATTCATAGAAATATAACTTTTTTTAGATAAAATCCATACACTTATAAAAAAGATAAAAAGACAGACAAATAAGCGTATACATATACCAGTAGCATCTTCAAAGACATTTATATAAAAAGCATTTGTAAATAAAAATCCATGTAATATAAATCTATCTAATAAAACAGCAGTAATCATACATATTATTACAAGTAAACTAGGTAAAAATAATTGCAATAAAGCACTTATCATACATATAAAAACACTCGCAAATAATTGAATGCAAAATAATAATGGATAATTTACATCAACACTAGTTACAGCCATCATATTTGACATCAAAAACAACTGTAAAATCATACTCCCAGCAAAAAAGTAAACAAAAACAAATAGCTTCAAATAATATATGGAAACTAATTTCAATGCATTATTCACTCTGTAAACAACATAAATACTAAAAAAATTCGACATAGAATATACAGAAAAAACGATAGTTAAAGGAATAAATATAGTCGATAAATTATAAAACGACATAACCTTATACAAAACTTCCAATTCGTTCATTTTCTCTTTTATAATTCCGGTTTCAAAATAATTGAACAAACAACCAATGATACTGACATTAAGTAAAAAGAGAATACTTAACCAAACATATTTCATCCTTATAGTTTCTTTCATAACATTATAAAAGAACATGCTTCCTACTCCCCCGTAAATAAAGAACTACAGAACAAAACCAAATACATAACAGTACACTAAGAAAAATTTGTAATTCAAAAAAGCCAAAATCTTTAATTAAATAATCTTTAGGATTGAGAATCCCTTTTCCAATACCAAGCCAAAAAATATGTAAAATAAATGGAACTAAATAAACAAAATAAACTCGTTTTATAAAAAACGAAACTGATAAAGCTAAACTCGAAAAAACTGCACCGTATAAACTATTTAAAAATACATACATTAGAAAATATAAAGTAGGATACTCATAATAAACCGTATTAAATTGAGCTGTTGGTGAAACAGTAGCCGCCATATAATTTAATATCGGATGCGGAGCAACTGTCGGATAAGTCATCGCATATAAATAAAAATGAAATAGTAAAGGGACACTTATAATAAAAAAAGATACTATAAAATTAATAAAATAAAGTAATCTAAAATAATGACGCGTTCCCATCTTAGAAATGACAGGATAAATAAATCCATAATTTTTATCAATTCTATAAATCCCAGCTACAGCCATTGCAGAAATCATAGGAAATATAAGTAGATAAAATTCACTATAAAATGGTAATCTATTAAAATGTAAAATGTTAGATAAATATGGAGATACCTTTATAATCCCAGCATCATTAAATCCTTTAGTTGTCACAAACATAGCAATATATTGAGCAATAACAATTACTAACATAATAAATACAGACAACCAAAACATCCTACCTTTTAAAATCCTTCCTAAAAAGTAACTCATCTATAGCTCCTCCATAAACCATTAAATTTAAATCTTTTTTAATATGAACAATTGATCCGCAACACCATAACATTTATTTTCTTTATTTAACCAAATGTAACGAAAAGAAACATTTGCTCTCTCTCCTTCAAATTTAGGAAACTCAACTTCATACTGATAAACATCATTTGTACCTTTTCTTTTTACACTCTTAACTTCTTGTTTCCACTGAATTATTTTTCCATCAATTTGTTCAATCCGTCCCAAAAGATACGTTGGTTTTTTCTTATTCGTCACACCCGTTAAAAAAACATAATAATTT
This sequence comes from Bacillus sp. LH1, assembly GCF_057924895.1. Taxonomy (NCBI): domain Bacteria; kingdom Bacillati; phylum Bacillota; class Bacilli; order Caryophanales; family Bacillaceae; genus Bacillus; species Bacillus sp. LH1. The sequence goes on from NZ_CM175007.1 coordinate 5,043,509, forward strand.
TCTGGTATCACTCCTGACTTTAATTTTTTATTTGAAAGCTTATCCTCTATTAAGCTATCATTTCTTTCTATTTGACCTTGAAAGAAATCATGACCATTTTCACTTTTTAAAAACACTTGTTCAACAATAGTATTTTTCTTAATTTCTTGTAACTGAATACTTTTCAAATTATCTTTTTCCGTTAAAGTATCTTCAATATTTACAATCGGTTCATCTACTTTCTTTTGACAAGAAACTAAGAAACTAATACTCAATATAAAAAAACAAACTAAAATATATCTTGAGATAAACCTCATTACAACTCCTCCTATTTTAAAAATGAAATAGCAGGAAAAGCCGTATAATCAAGACTCTGAACTATACGACTTTTTCTAGTACTACACAATAAATAATTTCAATTTATAATTTCTAAATCAATATTCAGTGTAAGGTCCACTTGGTCTTACACTATCAGGACTCCAAGCAGTAGGATAAGCATTATTTTCTCTAGAATAACCACCAAATCTCACAGGTACATTTTTTCCATAGTTTTCATATGCGTAATTTTGGAAAAGATACGTTTTACCTGGTTTCACCGTTCCTTCATGCTTACCCGACTCACCTGAAACATTTACCCAATCTCTATTACCTTTACCTTTATTTTTATCAGCTTCTGTCCAAACGTTAAAAGAACCACCGCCCTTCTCACTACTCTTTACACGCATATACATAGAAGTAGGTGTCTCTTTAGGACGTGCATTAGTAAAATCATATGCATTCCAAAGTCTAAAGGTAAATTCTACATGATCATCCTTTGTATCAGCCTTAGCAGGTTCGGTTAAAGCAAAAGTACTAGCTAAAATACCTAACGATAAAACAGATCCAAACATAAAACGACTTTTTTTCTTAATGCTCACTAAAAGCACCTCCGATAATTTGTAGCATTATATTGATTTTATTTTTTTACTAAAGAAACAAACTAAATCTATATAATGCAATTTTAAGATAACAAAAGCAAAATACACTATCAATTGATTCCAGAAAACTTAATATTTTATTTACAATTATAAAATATTGCTAAATTAAACAAAATTAGTATACTCCTAACAAGTACATACTTATGGAGATAATCACATTCAAAATCTCAATACAAAAAAGCGCAGCCATTTCGGCTACGCTTTCGAATTATTATTTAGTTTCGATTAAACCGTATTTCCCATCTTTACGGCCATATACAACATTAGTTTCGTTTGTATCAGCATTTGTGAAGACGAAGAAATTATGTCCTAGCATATCCATTTGTAGGATTGCCTCTTCAACGTCCATCGGTTTTAAATCGAATCGTTTTGTACGTACAAGTTCTAATTCATCTTCTTCTACCTCATCCAAAACAGCTACTGCTTCCGGAAGGATAAAGTTCGTTTTTATAGAACCTTTCTCACGTAACTTACGATTTACTTTTGTTTTATGTTTACGAATTTGTCGCTCAATTTTATCAACTACTAAATCGATAGCAGCGTACATATCGCTATTAGTTTCTTCTGCACGAAGTAATAAATCAGTAAATGGAATTGTTACCTCGACACGTTGCTTGTCAGAGTATACTTTTAAATTAACTTTAATCTCTGGGAATGTATCAAAATAACGCTCTAACTTACTTAGTTTTTTCTCTACATATTCCTTTAATGCTGGAGTTACTTCAATATTTTCACCACGAATGTTGAATTTCATAGATGAATTCCTCCTTTCAAGCCTATGTACTATAATTTCGACATTGGCTTAAAAACTCCTTCTAACTTTTTTAAAAAAATTAGTGGAATTGCGATTTTTTTATCGTTTTTTGTTGAAATGAAAAGATGCATCGTTTCTATCTTTATTTTATCCTATTAACATCGTGAATAACGAATATTTCTGTGGACAATTCGTTACAGAAAAGAAACAACTTTTTGACAACTTACCCTATAACAAAAACCCCTTGCGAAAAACAAGAGGTTCTACTACATATATATAACGTTGCCACAAACGCAGCTTTCTCTTCCCAAAACAATATACCCTACAGTTTCACAACATTAGCTGCTTGTGGTCCACGTGCTCCATCTACAATGTCAAACTCTACTTGTTGCCCTTCTTCCAATGACTTATACCCATCTTGTTGAATAGCAGAAAAATGGACAAATACATCGTCACCATCTTCACGCTCAATAAACCCAAATCCCTTTTCTGCATTGAACCATTTCACTCTTCCTTGCATGTTCATTCCATTCCCTTCACTCTAAAAATCAGGGCATTCGCCCCATATTTTGACTATAACGAATGACAACATATGAAGTCAAAGAAGACTTATCGCCTTTTTATTATCGCTTTCGACACTGTCATATTAACTTCTACAAAGTGTCAAACTAGATACTTCCCTTGCCCCTCTTTCATATAACAAACTTCCGATTTGCCTAACTGTAATCCCTGTCGTATACACGTCATCAACGAGTAAAATATGTTGCCCAGAAAACATCTCTTCTCCCTGAAAATAAAAAGGATTGCTTCCTGACACCCTTTCTTTACGTGTCTTCTTACTTTGCTTTTCTGTTTCCCTTCTTCTTAATGATGGATAAGAAATTTTGACAGGCAAACAAGTTGCTAATAACTCAGCTTGATTAAAACCACGTTCAATTTCCCTTTCCTTACTAAGCGGAACAGCGATAACAGTTGAAACATTGGCAAAACACTTTTGAAATAAACTTCGAAAAGGACGATAAAAAATGTGCACTAACTCTGCATCCCCCCGAAACTTAAACTGCGCTACTATTTCTTTCATCTCATCATCATACATATATAACGAACGGTTTTTAAAAGAACGATACTTCTCCTCTTTCATCCACCTTATACAATCTATACAAATACCGTCTTCTTGAAATGAGACAGGAACAAATTCTAAAGGTCGCCCGCACTCCATGCAAATTTCTCCTATAATATAGGAAAGTTTCTGCTCACATCTATCACATATATATTTTCTATGACACTTTACAAAAAAAGTGTACCAACTAACCTTTTCTACAAAACACTCATCACAAAGTAAACAATGCATTAATCGATCAATCCTTGTTCTTTCGCATTTTTATTCATACCTTGAATATGTTTTTTCGCGCGCACCATCGCCTCTGTCTTGCCATAGTGAAAATAAATGACCTCTCCATATGGTGCTTCAAAGCTCCGCCCTGCTCGGCCCGCAATTTGTACGAGCGCACTTTCTGAAAATATTTCTTCTTCCGCCCCTAAAACTGCAACTTGCAAATTTTTCACCGTTACGCCTCGCTCTAAAATTGTCGTTGTAACTAATAATGGGATTTCTCCCTTTCTGAACGCTGCGACTTTCTCTTTTCTCATCGGATCTTCTGCATGTACCCCTTCAACTTTATTATGCAATGATTTCAATAACGAGCTTATTTCTTCTATATATCGTACATGGGGAACGAATAAAAAAACAGGATACTTTTTGTTTAAGTACATCTTTAACCATTGTAGTAAAACTCGAGGAATTCTTTCACGGTTGAGGCTTTTCTTCCAATTTCCGCACCAGCAAAATAGAGGAACTGGCAACGGATGACGGTGATATCGTCCAGAAACAATAACACCTTTTTGTTCACCTTTTCTAAATTTTCGCTTCCACGTTTCATCTGGAGTCGCAGTTAAATAAATACGCGCCGCTTTTTCTTTCATCGCTTGTTTTACCGCGTACTGTAACATTTGATCTGCACAATATGGAAAAGCATCTATCTCATCTACAACTATGACATGAAACGCCCTATAATAACGTAATAATTGATGCGTGGTCGCAACGACTAGTACTGCATCTTTTTCTTTATCTACACTCCCTCCATATAAAGCCGCTACCTTTATATATGGAAATACTTCTTGTAATCTCGGTGCTAATTCCAAAACAACATCCGTTCTTGGCGTTGCGATACAAACTCTTTCTCCTTTTTGAAGCGCTTCGTTAATACCGTAAAACAACATCTCTGTTTTCCCAGCCCCGCATACAGCCCAAATAAAAAATGATTCTTTTTGCTTAATAGCCTCTATAACTCCTTGCGCCGCCAAATTCTGGCCAGTAGACAACGTCCCGTTCCACTGTAACAAATTTGAATTCTTTTCTCTCTTTCTTTCAGCAATCCCGCGAACAAGTACAGCACATTCACTTACTCTCCCCATCGTTATACACTTCCGGCAATATGTGCACACTTTACTGCACCTTTTACATAAAAACGACGCAAATAGCCGCCGATCTACATTTCCACAGCGTTGGCACATATATTTAGAATTCTTCTTTTTTACACCTTGTACACATACGATCTCTCCCTTCTTTTTCAAATCGTTTAATTTCCTCTGTAAATCTGAAGAAAGTTCTTCTAATAGCAACTGTTTCCCCGCTACCATCAACAATCACCTCCAGCACTACTATAAACCTTTCTCATCATCTCGTAAAAACTCAAAAAAGCCGATAACCTACTTATAAAATAGTAAGCTATCGACTTTATACACTTTTTTTATTGAATTATAATTCTATAATCTTCCGTAACCTAAGAAATGTTTTTGGTTGTAAGAGCTATTTACGCTACCATAAGCAACGCCTGTTGACTCATCAGCAGCATGAATCATTTGACCGCCACCAATGTAAATTCCAACGTGAGATACGCCCGCTCTATATGTGCCTTGTAAGAAGATAAGGTCTCCTGGTTTTGCTTCAGATGGGCTGATTTTTTGTACAGAACTCCATAGACTTCTAGTATCTTGACGACCTAAACCGTAAACGTAAGAGATTAAACCACTGCAGTCAAAACCACCGTTTGAAATTGACGCACTACCCCATACGTATTTTAGACCTACTAAGCCTTTAGCTTTTTCAACAACATCTTGTCTTCCGCCACCATCATTTGTTACTACTGGTGCTGGTTTTTTCGCTTCTTCTTTTTTAGGTTCTTCTTTTTTAGACTCTTCTTTTGGAGCTTGTACAGCATTATTTGCTGGAGCTGCTGGTTGAGCTTGCGTTTGTGCTGGTTGAGCCGCCGCTGGTTGCTGTGCTGGCTGAGCTTGCGCGTCTTTAGCAGCTTGCTCTGCTTGCTTTTGAGCAGCAGCTTCTTGTGCAGCTTTTTCTTGCGCTTCTTTTTCAGCAATTTGTTGTAATTTTAATGCCTGTTGCTCAAGCTCTTTTAATTGGCTTTCCGTACTTGTCATTGTAGTTACAACTGTTTCCATTTTACCGCTTAAATCATTTACAGCAGTTTCTTTTTTCGCTTTTTCAGCGTCAAGATCTTTCTTAGCAGTTTCAATTTGAGCTTGTGCTTCTTTTAATTCTTTTTGTTTCTCTTTTACCGTTGCAACATCTTTTTTCACACTAGCTTGATCTTCTTGTTGTGTTTTCATGATATCTTCATCAGACTCAAGAATTTTAGAAACAGAAGTTAAACGATCAACTAAATCTGCAATGTTTTTAGAGTTTACAAGAACTTCTGTTACAACGTTCGTATTTGGTTGTTCTTGAAGTGCAACTAAACGCTTTCTTAATAGTTCTTCACGTTTTGCAATCTTTGTTTGTAATTCTGCAATATCTTTATTTTTCTTTTCAATTAATTGCTCAGTATCAGCAACTTTTTTCGTTGTTTCATCAAGCTTTGCAGCATTCTCTTGAACAGATTTATCTAAACCTTGAATTGTTTTGTTTAAGTCATTCATTTGCTTTTGTAATTCATCACGTTCTTGTTGTTGTTTATGTAAAGTGTCATTTTGTGTATTAATTTGTGATTTCACGTCAGAAATTTTATCTTCTGCAAATACATTTGGTGTTAGCCCAGAAAACATTAACCCTGCAACTAATGCGCAAGATGCCATTTTTAGCTTTTTCATTTTATTTTTTACACCGCTTTCTTTTTTCTTTTTCCGTATATAACCTATAAAATTTATACCATAATTCGGGATTTTTTTTGCTAATGTTACGTTTTTGTAAAACAAATGTAATATTATATGTAGCTCTAGCGCAAAATTCGTATATTTTTGTATGTGTGTGTAGAAATTTACATACTTTTCTTACTTCTATAAACAAAGAAAAAACGTAAGGAATCCCTTACGTTTTATTAAATATACGAATACAAATGAAATGCTACTTCATCCATTTCTCAGCCCAATTTTGGACCTCATCCATAACACTTTCTAACGCTTTCCCCTTGTCAGTTAAGCCATACTCGATTCGAACTGGTACTTCTGGATAGACATTACGAACTACAATGCCCTCGCTTTCCAATTCCTTCAAACGCTCTGACAACATACGATCGCTCATATTTGGGATAATATCTGCGATTTCTCTAAAACGTTTCGACTCTTCAAGCAAAGATTTAATAATTAAGCCAGTCCACTTCTTACTAAGCAGAGTAAAAGCTGACTCAAACTTTGGACATAAACAAGAATTATGCTCCATATGTTTCACCTCTCTTCTATTATAATATAGTTTCTTGTAAAAAGTAAGTTATAAAACTTTCCTCATTATTTTATTTTACGTACATTTTACCATTTCCAAATATTAACTTGTCAACTAAACGTAACATACCCGTAAAAAAACCCTCTTAAAAAGAGAGCTTTTTATATCTTTATTACTTCGTATACCATCCAAGACCTAATGCACCTTCACCTAAGTGCGTACCAATTACAGCTCCAAAATAACCTGTACGAATTGTGACGTGAGGATATTTTGCTTCTAATTCTTTCTTCCATTCATTCGCTTCTTCTTCACGTTGTGCATGAATGATAACTGCTTCCATAGGTACACCTTTACTTGCTTGCTCATCAAAAATTTCAATGATACGTTTTAATGCTTTTTTACGTGTACGAATCTTTTCAAACGGAATAATGATTTTATCTCTAAAATATAAAACTGGCTTCACTTGTAACAGACTGCCGATGAAAGCTTGCGCGCTATTCAATCGACCACCACGTTGTAAATGATGTAAATCATCAACTACAAAATAGGCGTCCATCGTTTTCTTCATTTCATCAAAACGAGCGATAATCTCTTTTGGGTTCTTTCCTTCACTTGCTAACTTTGCACCTTCACGCACATAAAATCCTTGTACTTCACAACTAATTTCAGAGTCATACGTGTATACATCAATACCCTCTACCATCTGTCCAGCTGTCGTTGATGTTTGATATGTACCACTAATTCCACTTGATAGGTGAATACTAATAACTGCATCATAATCTTTAGCTAGTTCTTCATATAGCTCAACAAACTTTCCGATTGCTGGTTGAGAAGTTTTTGGAAGTTCCTCTTGTTCACGTACTTTCACATAAAAATCATCTGCTGAAATTTCAGCTTCTTCTTGATAAGATTCTGTTCCAAACACAACGTTTAATGGAATCATATATATATTGAGTTCATCACGAATTTGCTTCGGTATATATGCCGTACTATCAGTAACAATAGCTATTTTCATTTTCGTACCTGCCTTATAAAAAGTTTTATTTCCTAATTTTACACGAAAACTACAAATGGTGCATCCATACATGAAAATGCCGGTTGAAATTATACCTACCATCTCGACAAATTACAACAAAAAGATAAAATACTCACCAAAAACTTCAGCATATTTAGAAAAAATGTTTGAATATAAAAAGGCTCGCTTTTAAAATGGAAAGTACTAGTCATTTTGATAGATAGGGGCGTACACAAGTGCTATTACAATATTTAACAATCAAAGACTACGGCGAACACGAAATCGTCATTCAAAAATCAAGATTTATTTGTTATATTAGCCGAGCAACGACTGAGGAAGAGGCTCAAGAATTTATACAAAAAATAAAAAAACAACATTGGAATGCAACACATAATTGTTCCGCTTATTTAATTGGCGAACAAGATCATATTCAAAAAGCAAATGATGACGGCGAGCCTAGCGGTACAGCTGGCGTACCAATGCTGGAAGTACTAAAAAAACGTGGACTAAAAGATACCGTTGTTGTCGTAACACGCTATTTTGGTGGCATTAAACTTGGTGCAGGTGGATTAATTCGTGCATATGGAAAGTGTACAAGCGAAGGCATTAATCATGTCGGTGTTGTCCAGCGAAAACTAATGCGTGTGATGCAAACCGAGATTGATTACACATTACTTGGCAAAGTGGAAAATGAATTACGCAATTCAAAATATGCCATTAAAGATATTCATTATCTAGAAAATGTCACATTTGATACGTATGTAGAAGAAGACGGCAAACAAGCATTTACAGATTGGATGATTGAATTAACAAACGGGAAATGTACAATTACAGAAGGAGATATGTTGTACTTAGAACAAGATGTTATCTAAGCATAACCCCATTTATCACCTTCAAAGATTAATGTAGTGAATTACTTCCCTACAAATGAACTAACGAACTAAGGAGATTATATATGGAAGAACGTTATTATCATCTCCAAAATAGCAGAATAAAAAAGAAGCGAAGAAGGAAACTTTTCTTCTTCCTTATTTTCGCATTTTTATTTGGCAGTATAGGAGTTTATGTGTTAAATTCTTACTCTTCTCTTATGGGGATATATAGTGGTTTTACTCGTGAAAAATCAGATTTAAGAGACAAAGATGTAGAAATTACAAAAGAGCCTTTTACAATTCTCATTATGGGTATAGAAGATTATGCGACAGATGGTCAAAATGGTCGTACAGACTCATTAATGTTTGCAACAGTCAATCCAAAAACGCAAAAGATTTCACTTATGAGTATTCCTCGTGATTCTCGAGTTAAAATTGTTGGCAAAAATAAGGAAGACAAAATTAACGCTGCCCATGCTTACGGCGGAGAAGAAATGGCAATCAAAACTGTCGAAGGCTTTCTAAAAGTTCCTGTAGACCATTATCTGAAAATTGATTTCCAAGGCTTTAAAGGTATCGTTGATGCTGTTGGCGGCGTTACCGTTGACGTACCCTTCGATTTCTGGGAGCGCTCTGACGTGGATTACTACAAAAAAATTCAATTTAAGCAAGGACAGCAAAACTTAAACGGTGAAGAAGCACTTGCTTACGTCCGTATGCGAAAGCAAGATCCAAATGGCGATTATGGTCGAGCTGCTAGACAAAGACAATTACTGGCCGCTGTTGCTCATAAACTAAACTCCACCTCTACTGTATTTAAAATTAAAGATTTAACAGCTGTCGTTGGAAAATATATAAAAACCGACATTCCTATTTCAGACGGACTTGCTCTTTACAATAAACTTTCTGGATTTGATCCTTCTACAATGCAAACGTTAAAGCTTGAAGGCGAAGACAAAAAGATAGGCGGTATTTATTACTTCCTTCCAGATCCAATCAGTGTAGAAACGGTGCGTAACGAAATTGAAAAAGAATTAGGAGGAAAAGCAAAAAATCCAAATATAAAAAACAACTCAAATCCTGATTCAAATTCAAGTTCTACCTCTAACGAACAAACAAAAAAAGAGACAAACCAAAATAACACACCAACTGATCCGCCACCTTCTACAAATGCTCATGCAGAGTGGATTATGCGCAATCAGCCGTAAAAAAAGGCCCAATCTATCCGATTGGGCCTTTTTTTATTTACTTATTAAAGTGTTGTAAAATCGCTTCTACAATACGCTCTGATGCACGACCATCACCGTAAGGGTTAGATGCTTTCGCCATCTTATCATGAGCTTCTTTATCTGATAACAACTCATCAGCAAGACCAAAGATTGTCTCTTCGTCTGTTCCTGCTAATTTCAGCGTACCTGCTTCAATACCTTCAGGGCGCTCTGTTGTATCACGAAGAACAAGAACTGGTACCCCAAGTGATGGAGCTTCTTCTTGTACACCACCAGAATCCGTTAACATTAAGTATGAACGAGCTGCAACATTGTGGAAATCAATTACATCTAGCGGCTCAATTAAATGAATACGGTTATGTTCACCTAAAATTTCATTTGCTATTTCACGAACAACAGGGTTCATATGAACAGGGTACACAACTTGTACATCTTCATGCTTATCAACAAGACGCTTAATTGCACGGAACATATTACGCATCGGTTCACCTAAGTTTTCACGGCGGTGAGCTGTCATAAGTACAAGACGATCATTTCCAAGTTTCTCTAGTACAGGATGACTATATGTTTCTTTTACAGTCGTTTGTAGCGCGTCAATCGCTGTATTTCCTGTAATGAAAATACGTGACTCATCTTTATTTTCCTTCTGTAAGTTCGTTGCTGATTTTGCTGTTGGTGAGAAATGAAGATCCGCCATTACACCTGTTAATTGACGATTCATCTCTTCTGGGTATGGAGAATACTTATCCCACGTACGAAGGCCCGCCTCAACATGACCTACTGGAATTTGATTATAAAAAGCAGCTAAGCTTGCAATAAATGTTGTTGTTGTATCACCATGTACAAGTACAATATCCGGCTTCGCTTCTTTCATTACTTTATCCAAACCTTCTAAACCACGCGTTGTAACATCAATTAAAGTTTGGCGGTCTTTCATGATATTTAAATCGAAATCTGGCGTAATTCCAAAGATACTTAATACTTGATCTAACATTTGGCGATGCTGTGCTGTTACAGTCACAATCGATTCAATTTTTTCTGGGTGTTTTTGCAACTCTAATACAAGAGGTGCCATTTTAATTGCTTCTGGACGTGTCCCGAAAATTGTCATTACTTTTAAACGTTCAGTCATGTGATTGCCTCTTTTCTTTCACTAATTACAGCTTCTATTATGACATATAAAAATATGCATGAGTACATCCCTTTTTAACGCATAATAGAAACATGTCTATTACAAATACTTTTTCTTCCCACCGAGTAATAATCTATCTTTTGTTTCTTAACATCTTCATCAGTATAACAATTTCTCCCATCAAATAAAATAGGCTCCCTCATAAGTTGTACGTACTTTTCTAACGGATAAGTTTGAATATCTTCCCATTCTGTTACGATAAAAACCGCACTCGCATCTCTAATCGATTCATCTATACATCTACTATATTGTATAGCATCTCCAAATATATTTTTTACATATTGAATTGCCTTTGGGTCGTAAAGAACAATTTCTGCACCTATATTAAGTAATGCTTCTATTATAATAAGAGATGATGCCTCTCTAATATCATCCGTATTCGGTTTAAAGGATGCGCCAAGAACTGCAATCCGCTTTTTACTCATGTTCATAACTTTTTTCGCTTTTTCAATCAATAGCAGCTGTTGCTTATTATTTACTTCAATAACCGCTTTTAACAAACGAAAATCATGAGCAACATTTCCCGCAATTTGCACCAGCGCTTTCGTATCTTTCGGAAAACACGACCCTCCGTAGCCAATGCCCGCATTTAAAAAAGATGCACCAATTCTCTTATCCATTCCCATCCCTTTGGCAACATCCAATACATTCGCGCCTACCTTCTCACATATATTTGAAATTTCATTAATGAAACTAATCTTTGTAGCTAAAAAGGCATTCGACGCGTATTTAATCATCTCTGCACTTTTAATATCTGTAACATACGTTTCTAAACATAATTCACTATACAAACTCTCTACTCTTCTTGCTACTTCCTCGCTATCCGCTCCAATTACAATACGATCTCCATGAAAGAAATCATAAATACCTGAACCTTCACGCAAAAACTCTGGATTCGATACGATATGTACTGTATGCCTCCCTTTTAACTTCTCCTCAATCCATCCCTTCATTACATCATTTGTACCTACTGGAACTGTACTTTTCGTAACAACAATAATATCGTTCGTCGCATATAATCCAATATCGTTACAAGCACTCTGAATATACGTTAAATCTGCCGTCCCATCTAATAAAGGTGGTGTTCCAACTGCAATAAATATAAACTCTACATCATCAAATGCCTCTTCTTTATTTGATGTAAAAATTAAAGCATTATTCTCATATGCATAATTTATTAATTCATGTAATCTAACCTCATAAATAGGTAAATCCCCTTGTTTTATCCGTTCAATTTTTTCATCATCTATATCAAAACATGTAACTGAATGCCCTAATTTTGCCAATCCTACTCCTGTAATCAATCCAACATATCCAGTACCTACTATCGTAATTTTCATTTCCTTTTCGCACAGGAATTTACAATAGAAAAGATATGAAATATAGAACTCTCCCTGCGCTTCCCCCTCTCATATTAAAAATGAGAAAACCCTTTTCCTTCTTCATTATATGAATTACTTCCCTTACTTTTTTTAAAGTTTTTGTAAAATTAAATGCACTATAAAGTAAAACTTAATCAGTGAGAATGAGGCTGCCAGGTCACGTGTAATAAATTCCCACATTTTAACACGAAACTTACTGATTTCTACGTGCAACACTTATAATACTGAAATAAAAGTATTCACTATCGAAGAAAAAGAGGAAATGTCACATTCCGAAGTCCAGTACGATTAACCTTCTCATATGATTCAACATTCTATATACAATTGTCATATATTCTATTCGCTTCCATTAACCGTAAAAAGAAAAAAAGATTGAATTCTAATCTTTTTGTGATACCATATGTTATGAGCCTGTAAATAAACATCATAATTTTCAGATAAATATATTTTCAAAAAAAAATTACGTTAGACTATAAAGGGTGGGGTATTAATGGACTCACAAGTGATTTATGCCATTTTGGCATCTTTCATCACTGTACTTGTCGTTACTCCTTTAGTTATTAAATTAGCTTTTAAAATAGGAGCGACAGATAAGCCAAACGCACGTAAAGTGCACCAAAAGATTATGCCACGTCTTGGCGGGTTAGCAATATTTATTGGTGTAGCTGTAGGATTTGTTGTCGGCGGCTTATATGAGCAAAGAATGTTATCGATAACGCTAGGTGCGATTATCATTGTAATCATCGGAATTTTAGATGATATGTACGAGTTATCTGCGAGAGTAAAATTCGGTGGACAACTGTTAGTTGCCATTATGATTGTAAAAAGTGGATTATTAGTGCAAGTATTATATATCCCATTCCTTGGGGATACTGAACTTGGATGGCTTGCTTATCCAATTACAGTATTTTGGCTTGTAGGTATTACAAATGCAATCAACTTAATTGACGGCTTAGATGGATTATCTGCTGGGATTTCATCTATCGTACTTGCAACACTAGCATATATGGCCTTCACTAGCCCATGGGGTACTGGAACAGCTATTATCTTGCCACTCGCATTAATTATATTAGCAAGTACAATTGGATTTTTATTCTACAACTTCCATCCAGCAAAAATTTTCATGGGAGATACAGGAGCACTATTTTTAGGATACTGTATTTCTGTTATATCGTTACTTGGATTATACAAAAGTGTAACGTTATTCAGTTTTATCGTTCCAATTATCATTTTAGGTGTACCTATATTTGATACGATCTTTGCAATCATCCGTCGTATCGTAAATAAAAAACCTATTTCAGCACCAGATAAATCGCATTTACATCACCGCTTACTTGCAATGGGGTTCTCTCATCGCAAAACGGTACTAATTATATACGCATTCGGTATTTTCTTTAGTGTAAATGCCATTATTTTCACTAGTGCAACGTTATGGCTATCCATTATTCTTCTTTTCGCTTTGATTTTCTTCACAGAAATCATCGCTGAAATAATCGGGCTTGTACATGAACGCTACAAACCAATCATTTCCTTTTATAAAAAAGTGAAAAAACGAGAAGACTAATTGTAGTATAGCCTTTTCAATTATGAAATATTCAAATAGCATCCTCTTTCTTATAAGAGGATGCTATTTTTTATTCTCATTTTATATTTCCAAAATATAGATTGTTTGAGAGTTCCTCTATTGGAGAAAGATATACATAATAAGAAAAGTATCAAGTTTTCTTTTTTACATCTTGATTGTCAAACTGAGGGTGAATGTTATGATCAAGCGAGTATTTCAATGTATTATTTTATTTTTAACGATTACTATGTACGTATCATCTAATACTGAAGCAACAACTGTTATTCCTGCTGAATATCATCCAAATACTGAAACAACTTCTCCTACACAAAAAATTGCGTACTTAACATTTGATGACGGACCAAACAAATATACTACACAAATTTTAAACATCTTAAAAGAAAAGAACGGAAAAGCAACTTTCTTTGTTATTGGTGGAAAAGTACCACATTATAAAAAGACAATGCAACGATTAATTAAAGACGGACATTATATCGGACTTCACAGTATGTCACATGATGTAAAACGCCTTTACACTGGTGACCCTTCCACTTTAATTGCAGAAATGGAGCAAACACAAAGCATTGTCCAGCAAGTTACGAAATTAAATACACATCTCGTTCGCGTTCCATATGGTAGTATGCCTTACTTAAAAAAGAATTACCGTGACGCACTTGTATCGGCCCAGTATAAAATGTGGGATTGGACGATCGATACATACGACTGGAAAAGCTATGACAATCCTTCTGCCATACTCGAAAGAGTACGTAATCAAAGTGATGAACAAGTCGAAGTCATTTTAATGCATGATTCGAGTGTAACCGTACAAATACTGCCAAAAGTAATTGATTATTTACAGTCACAAGGATACAAACTTCTTCCCTATAATCCTTCTTCTCATCTCAAGGTAAATTTTTGGAAAGACACAAGATTGTAACAGCTTTAGTGCCTATGTGCTAAAGCTGTTTTATTTTTCTCTTCCCACCCTTCCCATTTTTGTGTAAAATTTTAAATAGTGATGAAGTTTCGAGGTGAATAGAAATGAAACGAATAGATCTCATTTTTAACGCAATACAAAAAGGCAATTATACAGAAGGTGTAACCGCATCAGAACTCGCTACATTTCTGCAACTAGATCGCGCCAATGTAAGTAGCGATTTAAACAAACTTGTAAAAGATAAACGTTTATTAAAAACAAATACGCGACCTGTTCGTTTTTACATAGAAACGAACACTTCGTTGGAAACGCATTCAAAAGACATAACTTCATTAGATACATTTGCAATTGAAAATACGAGCCTTAAAATTGCAATTGAAAAAGCGAAAGCTTCTATTCTCTATCCTCCAAACGGTATGCATACTTTACTACTGGGAGAAACAGGGGTCGGAAAGTCTATGTTTGCTTCTTTAATGCACGAATATGCAATTGAAGTTGAACAGCTTCCCAAAGATGCACCATTTATCGTCTTTAACTGTGCTGATTATGCAAATAATCCACAGTTACTACTCGGGCAATTATTTGGGATTAAAAAAGGAGCTTATACAGGAGCAAGTGATCAAAAAGGGTTAATTGAAAAAGCACATGAAGGAATTCTTTTCTTAGATGAAGTACATCGCCTGCCTCCAGAGGGACAAGAAATGCTTTTCACCTTTATTGACCGCGGAGTATACCGCCGCCTTGGAGAAACAGAGAACGAACGTAAAGCACAAGTATTAATCATTACTGCAACAACAGAAGAACCAAATTCATTTTTATTAAAAACATTTACAAGACGTATACCGATGACTGTTACGCTGCCACCACTTCGTGAGCGTACACATAAAGAGCGCTTTGCTTTACTACAGCTATTTTTCACAAATGAAGCAATTCGTCTGCGAAAAGACATTCACGTTAGCCCAAATGCAATGCGTGCTTTCGTCTTTTACAATTGTCCCAATAACATCGGTCAATTAAAAACAGATGTTCAAATTGCCTGTGCGAAAGCCTATTCTGATTTGGTCACAAAGAAACGTGATTCTGTCTATGTTTCAAGTACAGATCTACCTTGGTATATGAAAGAAGGGTTGTTCATTGAAAGGAAGAGCCGTCACTTATACCAAATACCAAATGAAACATTTGTATTTACAGGTGAGGAAGGTTGGAGTAATCATAAAACAGAAGATGAAAAACGCTCTTCTATTTACGATTATATTGACTATAAATACGAAGAACTTCAAGCACGTGGTATTGAAGAGGAAGAATTAGAATTACTAATAGAAAATGATGTTCAAAGCTTTTTCGTACAATATTTTAACCAAATATCCAAAAAAACAAGCCATGAAAATGTTTTTAAAATTGTGGATCGTAATATCGTTTCCGTATGTGAAAAAATAGCGGAACTTGCTGAAAAGCATTTATCTAAGACGTTTGATGAAAAAGTATTTCTTGCTTTAAGTTTACATGTACAGACAACTCTACAACGTTTACAAAGCGGAAAACAAATACATCACCCACAATTAAATCAAATTCGTACGAAATATAAAGAAGCTTTTTCCGTAGCTATGCAATGCATTCAACTACTGGAGGAAGAATTACAAATAACAATGCCTATTGATGAAGCTGGCTTTTTAACAATGTTCTTCGTTGTTGATCCAATTCCTGCCTCACAAACAGAAGTAAAAGTATTAATATTAGCACACGGTAATGGCATCGCAACTGAAATGGCAAACGTTGCAAACGAACTTCTCGGTATTGAGGAAGTAACCGGTATTGATATGCCGTTACACGAATCACCGAAAGATTTCTTGGAACGTGTGAAAGTGTATATGAAAACACTACAAAATGTAAATGGGCTTCTCTTACTTGTCGATATGGGGTCACTTGCTTATATCGGTGACATATTAGAAACGGAGTTCAAAATCCCTGTACGTGTTCTCTCGATGACGAGCACACCACATGCACTAGAAGCAGCTCGAAAAGCTCAGCTCGGTTATTCATTAGATGCGCTGTATGAAACAGTAAAAAATTTAACACCGTTTTACTTAAACGTACAAGAAGAAAAGAAAAAACCTCTCTCTCCAATGAAATCTGTTATTTTAACAGCTTGTTTAACTGGTGAAGGAAGTGCTTTAGCTATTCAAAAAATGTTAGAGAACTATTTACGATTTGATAAAGACTTAATTGAAATTATTCCGATTAGTATCGTCCATGAAAAAGATTTAACGAAAATGATCGAGAACATAAAAAAAGAGCGTAATATCATTTGTATCGTCACGAATTTCGATGTGCAAGTGCCGTGCTTAACATATCATTTCCAAGACATCGTAAACTACACAGCGATTCAGCCCATTCAAGAATTAATTACGTATGAAGAAACATATGCAAAAATGGCGGATATTCTTGAACAACAAATGCAGCGTAACGATGGGGCATTACTTATTAAAACAATTCGTTACGCATTAAATACAATTCAAGAATTAATTTCCTTACAGCTAACTCCTGATAGCTTAATGGGGGTTATTCTGCATATGAGCTGTATGGTTGACCGTCTTCAAAAAGGAGAAAGCCTTCTTCCTCACCCTGATAAAGAGAAAAGAAGACAAGATGAATACTGGATGTATATGAAAGTAAAAAAAGCATTGCAACCGATTGAAAATACATTTGAAATACAAATACCTGATGACGAAGTATTTTACGTTATGGACTTCTTTATTAAAAATCAGCCTGTTAAAAATTAATTGAGGCCGTTTTTAAAAATATCGACCGTAACGTGAGTTATATCAGCGATTTTCAAAACATATCGATTTACCGACAATAATCGCTAAAACTAGCACCTTATATAATGAGAAAAGGCTGTTCCAACATATGGACAGCCTTTTCCTCTACTTCTTTACTTTTCTAACTCGCCCTCTTATTTCTCCTCTTTTTTGTGATTTCGTATGAACATTAACATATACATTTGCTTGAATAATTTCTTGAAGTAAATGTACAAATGATTTCCCTTGTAAAGGTCCCTCAAAATCCTCTACATTCACTACACCAGTAATACTTCCCTCGTTCAAACTAATCCCTTGCTCCAGTGGACCATACAAATATAAAACAACAGGACCAATTTGAGTAGACTTCCCTAAATGAATTTGACACGATGTAACCTTTTCTATATTTTTTAGTATTACTCTGTAATGCAATTTCGTTAAATCATCACTAAAAATAAACTCTGCTACCCCAAAAGCTTCTGTATTTACAGGAGGCACTTCCCTCTTACCTGTTAACCTGGCAAAGAAATGTGTTGTCATAAGGCATTCTCCTTATATAAATTTCCCAGCACTACTTCTACTACTTTATGGTTTAGACATAATCATTTATGACTTTTTCAATTTTAATTACAAAGAAAAGATTCACAAAATCTTTACATTAAAATCGTTCCTGTAGATTGAAAGTCTCTTGTATAATGCACATAGAAAAACATTATAGGAGGTTATTTTGAAAAAAAACAAACACATCTTTCACACATTATTAGAGATTTTTCTCGTCTCATTTAAATTAGGACTTACTTCATTCGGCGGTCCTGTCGCTCATCTCGGCTATTTTCACCACGAATATGTGCAAAAAAGAAAATGGATGGATGAACGAAGCTATGGAGATTTAGTAGCGCTATGTCAATTCCTTCCTGGTCCTGCCAGCAGTCAAGTCGGTATGGGGGTTGGATTATTAAGAGGCGGACTATTAGGAGCTATTATTTCATGGATTGGATTCACTTTACCGTCTGTACTTGTTTTGGTTTTCTTCGCCTCATTCCTTAATCAGTTCGATCTTGGAAGTGCTGGCTGGATTCATGGACTAAAACTTGTAGCAGTAGCTATTGTCGCTCATGCCATATGGGGAATGGCGCAAAAGTTAACTCCAGATCGCAACCGTGCGACGATTGCGATTGTAACTGCCGCAATTGCCTTATTATGGCCAAGTAGTTGGACACAAGTCATCCTTATTATAATATGTGGCTTTATCGGCTGGTTTTTATATCGCAACCAACCAATTAGCCAATCTCAAAATATAAAAGTACCTATTTCAAAAAAAATAGCAGTTTCTTGTCTCGTCTTATTCTTTGGACTATTACTACTGCTACCAATATTAAGACCGTTCTCTTATTACATCGCTTTATTTGATAGTTTCTATCGCTCTGGCGCACTTGTATTTGGAGGAGGACACGTCGTGCTGCCCCTTCTTGAAGGTGAGTTCGTACAAAACGGGATGATGACGAAAGAACAGTTTCTAGCTGGATACGGATTAACACAAGCAGTACCAGGACCACTATTTACATTCGCCTCTTATATAGGAGCAGTGTTAAACGGGACGCTTGGGGCAACACTCGCAACAATTGCGATTTTCCTTCCTGCTTTCTTACTCGTTATTGGTGTTTTACCATTTTGGAACAGTGTGAGAAAAATATCTTTCATACAAGGCGCACTACTTGGAGTCAATGCCGCTGTTGTCGGTATTTTAATTGCCGCTTTTTATGATCCTATTTGGACGAGTACAATTATAAATGCTTCAGATTTCGTTTTCGCTTCGCTTCTTTTTTGTTTACTAGCTTTTTGGAAAACGCCACCTTGGGTTATCGTTATACTGGGAGCCTTTGGCGGATATATTCTGTCCATTTTATAAATAAAAAACGACGGCATGATGTAGCCGTCGTTTTTTCTATTAAAACTTCACAAGCTCTATGCCTTCTGGCAACTCACTCTCTGTTAAAATACGCAATTCCTTCACACGATCCATTACGTAAGAAGAACGCTTCACAAGCTCTGGATCAATATAAGCTGGATGAACCATAATTTCTACCGTTTGTTCACCTTGTACTCTTTCTTTTAACTTCACAAAGTAATCTTCCGTCACACCATCCGCATAAAAGTCACTGTAAAACACATCAGAAAATGGATGCACCGCTCTATCTTCCTCACAACGACGAATCGGAACATTATATTTAGCCGCTAATCTCTTAAGAACATCATGTAAAATCGGTAAACCATGCACATGATGATGACTATCTAAATGAGTTGGTGTTAATCCGTAAGATAAAAACTTCTCAATTTGAGCAGTCCATTCTCTCTCAACTTCTTCTGGATTTATATTCCCTTCCCTTACAACACTTTGTTTATGAAACGATCCGTTTTCCCCTACGAGTGACGGTACATCCTTTAACAGTGGTTCTCCTGCCGTTAATACGAGATGTACGCCTACTCCGAGTAGGTTGTACTCTTTCGCTAAGCGTACCGCATGCTCTGTTCCTGGCATATTCATCATCATCGTCGTTGAATTTACAAGTCCATTTATATGCCCATCAATAATGCCGTAATTTGTACCTTCTGTAAGACCGAAATCATCTGCATTTACAATTAACTTAATCATCATAATACCTCCTAATAGAATAAAAAAAGCGGGCTAAATAGCGCCGCTTTTACTTCTCTACCTTTTTGAAGAACTGCGGAAGATACTCTTTATGTGCTTCCAACATTTCATCTAAAATTTGTTTTGCAACTTTATCTGATGGTACAAGTGGATTGATTGTCATAGCAAGCAGCGCCTTATGATAATCCCCTGTAACAGCAGCTTCAATTGTTGTGCGCTCGAATGATTTAATTTGTTGTACTAAACCGCGAACTGGTACTGGAAGGTCTCCAACTGCAATTGGTTTTGGGCCTTCTTTCGTAATAATACAGTTCACTTCAACAGCTGAATCATGTGGTAAGCTTGCAATTGTTCCGTTGTTTCGTGTATTAACAGGCTGGATATCACCTTTATTATTGTAAATAGACGTAATTAAGCTACATGCTGCATCACTATAATAAGCTCCGCCACGTTTTTCTAATTGTGGTGGTTTAATATCTAAGTTCGGGTCTTTATATAACTCAAATAAATCATTTTCTAATTGTTTTACTACTTCTGCACGTGTACCTTTTTCAACAGAAGCTTCTTTCTCTTCTTCTAACATTTCACGTGTTTTGTAGTAGTAACGGTGGTATGGACATGGAATTGCACGAAGTCCTCGAATAAAGTCTGGTTCCCAGTTAAGCGCTGCGATATTTTCCATCGTAATTTGCTTTTCTGGATCTGTCACAAGCTCTAACACACGATCCATTACACTCACGCCATCTAAATATACGTCTAATCCATATACCATATGATTTAAACCTGCGAAATCAACGTGAACACGACTCGCATCTACTTCAAGTAATTTTGCAAGACCCATACGAATTCCGATTGGAACGTTACATAGACCAACTACTCTTTGAATATTTGTATAACGAAGAACAGCTTCTGTTACCATACCAGCTGGATTTGCAAAGTTAATTAACCATGCATTCGGACAGAGCTCCTCCATATCTTTACAAATATCTAAAATAACAGGAATCGTTCTCAACGCTTTGAATAAACCACCAGGACCATTCGTTTCCTGACCGATTACATCATATTTTAATGGGATTGCTTCATCTTTTGCACGTG
Source organism: Bacillus sp. LH1 (assembly GCF_057924895.1). Taxonomy (NCBI): domain Bacteria; kingdom Bacillati; phylum Bacillota; class Bacilli; order Caryophanales; family Bacillaceae; genus Bacillus; species Bacillus sp. LH1. The sequence goes on from NZ_CM175007.1 coordinate 5,064,691, forward strand.
CTTCTAATAAACCAACGCGAAGTTGTGTTGTTACGAAGTCAGCATCTTTTAATGCCTCGCGACGATCAAGTGTTAAATGTACCTCGATTGGTAAACCTGATTTTTTCACCATACGTTTCGCTAAGTTACCAACGATTTCTAACTTTTCTTTTCCTGCCTCAATATCTACTAACCAAATTTCACGAACAGGCAGTTCATCATAACGCTTAATAAATCCTTCAATTAACTCTGGTGTATAACTAGATCCACCGCCGATTGTAGCAATTTTAATTCCAGTCATGTTTTATTCCCCTTTCGCTTCAAGCTTTTTATAAAGATCGATAAACTCTGCTGCTAATTCTTTCACTGTAATCGCATTCATTAAATGATCTTGTGCGTGAATTAAAAGAACACTAACCTCTGTTTTTTCTCCTCTTGCTTCTGATTGTATGAGCTCTGTTTGGAAATGATGCGCTTCATTAATCGCTTCTTTTGCCTTTACCATCGCTTCATCTGCTTCTACCATTTTCCCCTGTTTGGCAAATTGAAGTGCCTCCATCGCAAAGCTTCGTGCGTTACCACTATTTAAAATCAATTGGAATGGAATTTGTTCTGCTGTAGTCATCATAATTACCGCCCTCTCTATAAGGTTCAACCGATTTAAATACCCCTTCAGTTTGAACATTTCTATTACATTATTATTTTATGAATGATAGTTTGGTGTTCTTGTAGATGAGTTTCATCTTTTTGAACATGATATAAAGGTAATTGTTCTCACAGATCATGTTGTCTGTGAGAACAATTATTATGTTACATAGGTACAGAGTTGTTATTTCCTTGTGCTGCTTTTTCAGTACGAATAACTGAGCGATCGCATGCGACAACGAATGGGAAGTAAATCGCCATTGCAATAACAAAGTTGAATAATTGTAAAATCGCACCAGAAGGATGTAAACCTGTTACAAGATATCCACTAATAATTGGTGGAACGTTCCATGGAACCATCGCTACTGTTTTTGGTACCCATCCTAAGTAAATTGCTGTATAAGATGTAATAACTAACACAACAGGTGTTAATACGAATGGGATGAATAAAATTGGATTTAAAACAATTGGTGTACCAAAGATTACTGGTTCATTAATGTTGAATGCACCTGGCCCAATCGATAGGCGAGATACACCACGTAATTGTGCACTTTTCGCTACAATTAATACAACAACTAAGAATGCTAATGTTGCACCAGAACCACCAAGATATACGAAAGTATCAAAGAACGGTTTTGTAACAATATTTGGAACATCAAATGCAGATGTACCATCTTGGAATAACTTAATATTTTTCTCTAATGCCGGTAAGTAAAGTGGCTCAATAATACCCCCAACAATATTTGGACCATGTAAACCAAAGAACCAAAGTACATGTACTAATAATGCAATAACAATTGCACTTGGTAACGTACCCGCTAAACCTTGTAATGGGACTTGTAACGTATTAAAGATATACTCATGAACACTTGTACCTGCTAGTTTTACTGCTAATTGAATACTTGCAACACCTGTTAAAATCACAAATGCTGGAACTAACGCAGCGAAAGATTTCATTACTGCTGGTGGTACACCGTCAGGCATTTTAATTGTAATGTTTCTTTGTACGAAGAATCTAAATACCTCTGTAACTAAGATTGCAACAATTAATGATACGAATAAACCTTGTGCACCAGTCCAAGCTAAGTTTAAACCGCCCTCTTTTGGTGTTGTTGGTGTAAGAATAACTAAAGCACCAAATGAAATAATACCAGCTGACAATCCATCAACACCGTAAGATTTTGCTAAGTTATAACTTGTGGTAACCGCAACCATCAGAGCTAATACCCCAAAGGATCCTGTCCACATGCCACCACCAATTTGTGTCCAAGTTTCACCGAATAAATCTTTCATAAAATCTTGGAATGCTGGAATTGGTAAACCATTAACTAGTACTGCCATAGAACCCACTAAAATAAGTGGCATAACTGCAATAAATCCGTCACGGATCGCAGCTAAGTGACGTTGCGACCCGATTTTACCAGCAATCGGAACCATGTACTTCTCCATAAATGCAATAAATTTTTGCATTTCGCTTCCCCCCTAATTATTTTTTAAGTGTTAATGCATGATCTAAAACTGCTTCTCCATTCATCATGCCGTAGTGCATTGGATTGATAACGTCGATTCCAACGTTTTTCTCATCAGCAAGCGTTTTCATTGAAGAAAGCATGTAACGAACTTGTGGTCCTAATAATAATACATCTGCTTGATCGATATTTGTTTTTACTGCATCCCCAGATACAGCCCAGATTTTTCCTTCTAGACCGCGAGCTTTTGCAGCCGCTTCCATTTTTGTAACTAGTAAACTTGTAGACATCCCTGCTGAGCAACATAATAAAATATTCATTTGAAAATCCCCCTTGTGTAGTATAAAAAATTTATGTTTTATTTATTTTTCTTTACGCTATTTATTAGTGCAATTAGCGTGCCAACTTTTTAAAACCACTAAAATCAGTGCTTTTTCGACTGTTTTCTTTGTGTGTTAACGCTTTCAATTAGTGTGTCGTTCAAAAAACACACAGTGTGTTATAAAACAACACGCTTTTAACACATAACTGTATGAAAATAGATTAGTGTTTAGTTGTCTAGTTGTGTTTAATATGAAAAAACACTAAAAAACTTTTTTATCGTAGGAATCTAGTAAAAAACAACATTTTCTTGAGCTCAGTCTTCTATCTATTCTATTGTCCAAGCAAACTCTACTAGATTACATAAAATAAAATAGAATAAAATAACACAATTCGAAAGGGGATTCCTATGCCAAAACATAGAAAACAAAGCAAAATAAAGATTTATAGAATAACAAGCTATAAAAAAGACAAGCGTTCTGAATTAGACTCTGACAAATTTGAACTAGAACAGCAGGACAAGCATGATATACAAGAAAAACAAGATAAACAGGACAAACAGGATGAGCAGAATAAGCAAGATAAGCAAGTACAATCGGAAAATGTAATTATAGTACCTACAGATTCACACAGCTTAGATGTGTGGGATGAAATTTCTCTAAAGGAAATACAAGCTGGTGAACATACGAACCTATTTGAAGAAAAAAGTAATTACCAAAATATTAATTTAGTCCAAGTAAACGATGTTCGCTTATACTTGGACAAGCAACTACAATTCAGCTCCGTCGATGAGCAAATTTATCATGAAGCACTTGTACATCCAATTATGTCAAAAGTAATCGATCCAAAACGTGTTCTCATATTAGGTGGTGGCGATGGTCTTGCCTTACGAGAAGTTTTGAAATATGAAACTGTGCTACATGTAGACCTTGTTGATTTAGACGAGGCGATGATTAATATGGCACGTAATGTTCCAGAAATAGTATCTTTAAACAAAAATGCTTTTTTTGATAATCGAGTGAACGTGCACGTATGCGATGCAAAAGAATTTCTAAATTCACCTTCATCTTTATACGATGTAATCATTATTGATTTTCCAGACCCAGCGACAGAGTTGTTAAGTACTTTATATACAAGCGAACTATTTGCTCGTATAGCTACATTCTTAACAGAAGATGGTGCTTTCGTCTGTCAATCTAATTCACCTGCTGATGCACCTCTAGTATATTGGAGTATCGGTAATACAATTGAACACGCTGGATTAACTGTAAAAAGCTATCATACAATCGTTCCTTCTTTCGGAACTGACTGGGGATTTCATCTTGCTACTAATTCTGCACATGTACTCGATCAAATTGAACAATTATATGTAGTACCAACTCCTCGAACATTGCCTGCTATTCTTTTTCCTTTATTTCAATTTAAAGAAGAACATCTAGAACAACGTAACCTCGCTCTTTTAAATTCAGAATCAAATCTTATCTTACATCAATGCTACAAACAGGAAATGAAGTTTTGACGATATTAATAGTAAGGAGTGCTGCCCTATGGAATACTCTACCTTTGGCAAGCATATAATAGTGGATTTATGGGGAGTGGATTTTTCCCTATTAGATGATATTCACTTTTTAGAATACCATTTAGTTAACGCTGCAGATTGCTCTGGTGCCCATGTTTTAAACGTAAGTAAAAAAGAGTTCCAGCCATATGGTGTTACTGTATTAGTGTTATTATCAGAAAGCCATCTTTCCATTCACACTTACCCGGAACAAAATTTTGCGGCTATTGACTGTTATACTTGCGGTACAACCGTTGAACCACAAATAGCGATTGATTATATCGTAAATATATTAAAACCGGAACGGATGCATATAAAAAGATTAATTCGTGGTATAGGAGAAATTGTTACTGCCGATTAATTATAACTCTTACTCATCCGAAAAAAGGAGGATTGTAAAATACCATCAGTGGGATGAACATTCCACTGATGGTACAGGCACATACATAAAATGAAATTTTAATTAGTGGGAGTTTTACTGCCCGTTAATTCGAGATAAAAAAACCTTGCATAAGCAAGGTTCATTCATCCACCGACATCTTCCTATATAACTCTACAAACTCACTCGCTAATTCTTTCACCGTAATTGCATTCATTAAATGGTCTTGTGCGTGTACCATTAAAAGAGTAACTTCGGTCTTTTCACCACCAGCTTCTTTCTGGATAAGCTCCGTTTGTACACGGTGCGCCTCTTTTAATTCCTCTAGTGCTTCTTGTAATTTAGCTTCAGCTTCTGTAAACTCCCCACGCTTCGCACAATCAATTGCTTCCATTGAACAACTTCTCGCGTTTCCCCCATGCAAGATTAAATGAAAAGCTTTCGTCTCTATCGTATCCATTTTAGTTCTTTACTCCCCCTTTTCTTCCGCCAGTTTTTGTTTATCCCATATTTTTAAGAACGGTAAATAAATGAAGAATGCTAGCGCAAAGTTAACAAGTTGTAAAATAACACCTGAAATTTTCCCGCCCGATCCTAAATATCCACTAAAAAGAATAGGTGTCGTCCAAGGTACAGCGGCCCCACTCGGACGTGCGACCCATCCCCATTCCATTGCAAAGTACGAAACAATTGTTAACACAACTGGAACTAATATGAATGGAATTAGTAAAAGTGGGTTCATCACAATCGGCATACCAAAAGTTACCATCTCATTAATATTAAATATACCAGGTGCAATTGACAATCTCCCTAAACTTTTTAATTGTTGACTTCGTGCAAATAGTAACATTCCAACAACTAGAGCAAGCGTTGCACCAGAACCGCCCATATAAATCCATAAGTCAAAAAACTGTGCCGTAATCGTATTTGGTACATCTTGCCCAGCTTGAAAAGCAACTCGGTTTTGATCCATTAACGACAACCAAACGGGGCTCATTACACCACCAACAATAGTAGCACCATGAATTCCACACGACCAAAGAACATGAACGAGAATAACTGCTATTATTGCGCCCCAAAGACTAGCACCAAGTACACTAAGTGGTTCCTGTAAAATTTGTCCCACAATATTATGGATACTGCCAAAAGAAGTATTTTCTATAATTAAGCGTAAAATCCAAATAACTGTTACAACAATAAATCCTGGAACAAGTGCTGCAAATGAACGCGTGACAGCTGGTGGAACTGTCTCTGGCATCTTTATAATTATCTTTTTTTGTACAATAAATCGATACAGTTCAGTAGATATAAGTGCAATAATCATTGCTACAAATAACCCTTGGCTTCCCATTAATGCAGCTGGGATAGCGCCTTCTACAAGTACACTTTCTTTTGTACTTGGTATAATATATGCAACTTGAAATGGCGTCGCAAGTAAAAACGTCACAAGCGACAATGCCCCGGATGCTAAAGCATCCACTTTATAATACTCTCCAAGCCTGTAAGCGATTCCAAAAACAGCTATTAAAGCCATTATATTAAAAGTTGCACTAACTGGATACCCTAAAGCTCTCTGCCAATTCTCACCAAACAAACCTGCCATAAACTCGTTATATCCGGGTATTGGCAGTGCACTAATAATGAGGAAAAACGATCCAATAATTAAGAAAGGCATCGTTAAAATAATTCCATCTCGAATTGCTTGTAAATGCCTCTGCTCTGCAACCTTCCCTGCTACTGGCATCACGTACTTCTCTAAAAACCGTATCATCTATCCCACTCTCCTCATGGTTTCATTGACAAAGCTGCTTGCAAGATAGCTTCTCCATTACAAAGTCCGTAATGAACGGATTGAATGACATCAACAGGTATCCCTTTATCCTTACATAATTCTTTCATTTTCGGTAATAAATAACGTACTTGCGGTCCAAGTAAAAGGACATCAGCTTTATCAATATGACTATTCACTTCAGAACCTGATACTGCCCAGATTTTCACTTCTATCCCTCTTGCCTCTGCTGCTTTCTCCATCTTTGTAACAATCAAACTGGAAGACATTCCCGCTGCACAGCAAAGTAAAATATTCATCCCGCTTCCCTCCCCTTTTTTCTCTACCTAAATTATGGTGCACTCCTTGCCACCACTAGGTTACAAATATATATGTCTAGATTTCCTGCTGTATGCCGAGCTTAAAAACAAAAATTTCTTGGTTTTCGCGCTATTCCATCTATCCGTATTCTCCTAGTAAAGAGAACTCTAACTCGCTATAATGATTCAGTATGACTTTTTTTAATTGATAGGAGGATATATTTATGAAGGCATATCGCTTTCCACTTATTTTATTATCTTCTATCCTAATTGGTGGTTTCATTGGTTATTTCATGGGTGCCGATGCAGTTGCTTTAAAGCCGCTTGGTGACATTTTCTTAAACTTAATGTTTACGATTGTTGTACCTCTAGTGTTCTTTAGCATCGCATCGTCTATTGCTAATATGGATGGATTAAAACGTTTCGGTAAAATTATGTCTAGTATGGCTGGGACTTTCTTATTTACAAGTATTTTAGCTGCTATTTTTATGATTATTGTTGTGAAAATATTCCCGCCAGCACAAGGTGTTGTACTAGAACTAACACAACCTGACAAAGCCGGCAAAGCTGTTAGTGTTGCAGATCAAATCGTCGGTATTTTAACAGTATCTGACTTCTCGAAGTTACTATCTCGTGAAAATATGTTAGCTCTTATTTTCTTCTCTATCTTAATGGGGATTGCAACTTCAGCAGTTGGCGAAAAAGGAAAGCCATTCGCTACATTCCTACAGGCTGGTGCAGAGATTTCAATGAAGGTTGTATCTTTCATTATGTACTACGCCCCAATCGGACTTGCTGCTTACTTCGCAGCATTAGTTGGTGAATTCGGACCACAACTTCTTGGAACTTACTTCCGAGCGGCAATGGTATACTATCCAGCTTCTCTAATTTATTTCTTTGTATTCTTCACATTCTATGCATACCTTGCAGGTCGCAAGCAAGGTGTACAAATATTTTGGAAGAACATGGTCTCTCCTACAGTTACATCACTTGCAACTTGTAGTAGTGCCGCAAGTATTCCAGCGAACTTAGAAGCAACGAAGAAAATGGGTATTTCTTCAGACGTTCGTGAAACAGTTGTCCTTCTTGGTTCTACACTTCATAAAGACGGCTCTGTTTTAGGTGGCGTATTAAAAATTGCTTTCTTATTCGGTATTTTCAACATGGAATTCGAAGGGCCGAAAACATTAGCAATCGCACTTGTTGTTTCTTTATTAGTAGGAACAGTAATGGGTGCTATTCCAGGCGGTGGTATGATTGGTGAAATGTTAATCGTATCTCTATACGGTTTCCCGCCAGAAGCACTGCCAATTATCGCAGCAATTAGTACAATCATTGATCCACCTGCAACGATGTTAAACGTAACAGCAGATAACGCTTGTGCGGTAATGACAGCTCGCCTTGTAGAAGGTAAGAATTGGATCAAAAACAAATTTGCTTAATAGAAAGAGGATGCTCGTTTAGAGCATCCTCTTTTTGTCTTTATTTATTGATTAGTCGATACCACTCATTCTCTCTCGCCACAAATTTGTTAAAATCTTCACAAATATTCCACATCCATTATCCATTCTCCGTACTATAATCATGTATGGAAAAGGAGATGGAAACGATGACACAAAGCGCACCTGAATTTAAAGTTTTGCAAAGCATTGCATTTCTCGCTGTCGTTTTGCAAAGTTCCTTATTATATACAATGAATCAAGGAAATGTCTTACTTGAGCAATCCCTCATTATGGGCATGCTATTTAATCTTGCAAAATTCTCAGCACCAGCATTCATATTTATCGTTGGATTTCACTTAATTCGTCACTATACGAAGCAATTAGTATATAAAGAATATATTTCTGAAAAAGCGACACACTTACTCATTCCTTATTTCTTTTGGTCTATTCTTTACTTATTAACAACAAATGATCTTATTACATTACAAGGCGGAATAAAAAGTTTATTACTCGGAACAGCCGCGCCCCATCTTTGGTACGTTATTATGATGTTCCAAATTCACTTATTGTTCCCTTTACTATGCACACTTTTTTATTGGTTTCAAAAACGAACAGAAAATAAAAAAGACATATATAAATATATGACCTTTTTCGCTTGCCTATATTTTCTATTAATGTGGTTCTCTTCTCACTATATTTTTAATGGAGAAAAATTAACAAGTTCAACAATTTTACATTATACAGATCGATCATTTCTATTCTACTCATTCTATTTCGTTATGGGTGGCATTGCCGCTGTAGCACTAAAAACTTGGCGTCTATTCGTCATGAAACATATCCCGCTTATAACAATATTATTTTTCATCTTATTTTTATTCATCAATTATGAGTTGTTTAGTTTTTACGGAGCAAACTCTATTCATTTAACTGTTTCTACCTATTTAAAACCATCTATGTTTTTATATATCGTATGCGAAATTATCATACTGTATGTGTTATCTATTATGATAGTACAGCGTCGTGGTTTCTTATATAAAACGTTACGTTTCATTGGAAATTACACGTATGGTGCTTATTTAGCTCACTTATTCTTCTTGCAACTATGCACAAAGTTTCTTTCTTTATTCACACTGCAAGAAAATACTATATTATATAGCCTATTACTATTTGTGTTAACGGCTATTATCTCTATTTCAACAATGGTCATTTGTAGCACAATACCATTTCATACTTGGATTACAGGTCCTTCTCCTACAACAAAGATGAAATGGACGAAGGTTGTATTCCGAAAAAATCATAAAAAACTATTCAAGCCATATATTTGATATAATGATACGCATATAAAAAGAAAGCGAGAGACACCTATGATTAATCAAGTTGGACAAATTATGCTATATGTAAATAACCAAGACGAAACAGTACAATTTTGGACAGAAAAAGTAGGGTTCCAAATCATTGCGGAAGAAAATAACGGAAATGGCTTCCGCTGGATTGAAATTGCACCGGCGAAAGAAGCAGGAACAAGCATCGTCCTTCACGATAAAGCGTTAATCGCGAAGATGCAACCTGAACTAAACCTAAATACACCTTCACTTATGTTCTTCTCAAATGACTTAGACCGTCTATATAAAGATCTTTCTGAGAAAAATGTCACAGTTGGACAGGTTGTAGATTTACCTACTGGTAGAGCATTCAACTTTGCTGATAATGAAAATAATTACTTTGCAGTAATGGAACGCAAATAGCGAACTAAAAAATGGTTAACCTTTCATACGTATTACTTGAAAGGTTAACCATTTTTTCCTGCATTAAAGGGCAGTAAAAGCCCAATTGGTTTAACTAGTAATCAGCGTGGGGATGCCCCCCCACTGATTACAGTTTCACTTTATATTTTCTCTATCGTTTTACGTTTTTTCCTTCTGTATAAAGCAAATAGAACTGCACCGACAATAATTGCACCAGCTCCAATCATCCGTTTATCTACTCCAACAACTTCCTTAATCTCCTCTTTTTCCTTTTGATCATACGGAACACGGTGACCACGAACTAGTAACCTATGAGTATTCACACCATATGGCGTACACGTAATTAACGTCACATAATCTTGATTTTCAACAACTGCTAAATCATCTGTCTCTTCCGGTAGCACTACTTTAATTTGATCCACCTTATACGCCAGTACTTTATCTAAAGAATGAATATAAAAAACATCTGATTTCTCTAATTTATCCAAGTCTGTAAATAGTACAGCAGAAGGCAAACCTCTATGCCCAGTCAAGATAGAATGCGTTCCTTCCCCACCAACTGGTAAGGATGAATTTTCTATATGACCTACTCCTCTATTTAAAACACTCTCTGAAGTTCCATGATATATAGGCAATTTTACATTAATTTTCGGTATTTCTACATACCCCATTACCTCGCCGATATTTAACATATCTACATAAGAACTTGAATTTCCACTGCCGTCTGAACTAAATGGATCTGTAACTGTCCTTTTCTCATTTTGTAATTTTTCATTGTACTCTTTCGCTTCTTTTTCTCTACGTTCAATCTCTTCTCTTTGCAACTCTTTCACTTTTTCGTCATATGTACTCACTTCAGAATAATGCGCTCGTGTCGCTAACCAATTACTCACCGTCGGGTATAAAAAGATACTAAGTCCCACTAAAAAAATACATCCAAAAATAATATTACGTTTCATAATATACCCCTTCTATTATGTAGAAATAGAAAATAGAGAAAAGAGGAAGATATTCTTTCTTCCTCTTTTCAACCTATATCAGTGCACTTATTGAGCTTTCCTTCTTAAGAACATAAACGCCGCCCCCATTAATACAAGGCCAACTACTGTAAATAGGATTGTCCCGATTCCACCTGTTGCAGGAAGGATCCAACCACTCTTATTATTTTCTACAGTTAAATTTACCGTTTGGTTATCTTTATTAATTGTTACTTTAATTGGCTCTCTTAATTTTTGATAAGATTTCACTTCACCCTTATCATTCTTATAAGTCGGTGCTTCAATTTCGACGATTTCGTATTCACCATAAGGAATCTCTGCCCAATTAATCATACCCTCTGCATTAGATTCGCCCACTTGTTCCACACCATTTACTTTTATAACGTTACCATCTTTATCTTGAAGTTTAAATTTTGCACCTTTTAATACTTCTTTACTTTCACCGTCAATTTTTTTCAATGAAATCTTACCGGCAGTTACTACAACTGTTACAGGAGGTGTTGTTGTTTTATCCCCTGGCTCTGGTGTTACTTTATCACCAGTTTCATAATCAATATTCGCGATATTCTCTATTTTTTCTCCGCCTTTAATATCTGCATTTACTTTCGCCTTAATTTGTAAGTGTAGTTCCTTTTTACCTTTTAAAGCCTCAAAGTTCTCTACAGTAACTGTCACCAATTGACCTTCAGCCGTTTTTGCACCTAATGTTACTTTTACTACATCCGAAGGTACTTCTTTACCATCAATTGTAACAACTGGTGTACCGATAATCGTTAATCTTGGATCAACTTTATCTGTTACAACGTATTTCTTGTACGTATGAATATCACCTGGTAGTGTCGTTTTAATGTCATATGTGAATTCTTCATTTACGTTAATTGGTAGTCCACTTAAATTACCATTGATTTTCTTATCAATTGTCGGTTTTTTATAGTTTGTAATTTCCTTTAATTTTACGATTTCACCATAACCTGCTTGACCATCTTTAGGAAATGCACCTGATTTTTCAACTTTGAATTCATATTTTTTAGGATCTAAAACATATCCTTCTAACGCTTTCGACTCTTTGAAGTAATATTCTCCATACAGTAAACCGTCAACACGGATTTTACCTTCTGCATCTGTCTTTAAACCTTTTAATTCTTTTCCATCTTGCGTCGTTACTACTTTATCAGTCTCTTTATGATATAACGTGAACTCTACATCTTTTAATGGCTTGCCTGCATCATCTTTTTTCGTTAATTCTACTGCTCCACGTTTAATTTCATTTTTAGGATAAATATGAACATCATAGTTTAACTTTTTACCTTCTTTATCAGTCATTGGGATATCAATTGTATATGGTTCAGTATTTAAATTAACGTTTGCTGGACCACTAATTTCTTTTACCAAATAACGACCGATTGGAAGATTGTCAAATTTCACAGTACCATCTTTACCTGTTTTAGCAATAAAAGGCTTTGCATTTTCAACTTTCTTTACAGCTTCTTTTACAACTTCTCCATCCTTTGTCATTACTTCAAAAGATTCAATTTGTAAAACTTCATATTCTACGCCTTCTATTGGTGTTGCCCCATCAGGAATTTTCTGGCCATCTTCACCAGTTCCTTCTTCACCTTTCTGTCCGTCTTTTTCATGCGCATATTTATGAATTGTTAAAGACCCCTTTGTTTTGGCCTCATTTGCTGCGAATGCACTCGGCAGCGTTGAAAACATTAATATAAATGCTAAAACCATACTAAATACCTTTTTCATACTTGTATTGCCCCCTTTGTATTTTATAAATTACTATCTCCTTTTCGGAAATAAAGAAATAACGTTAACGCTAGTAATATAGTGCTGAATAAATAAAGGAAGTTTGTCCCTACTCCTCCCGTATTCGGGATTACCCATTCACTCTTGTTATTCTCTATTTTCAACTTTTGCAAAGGTGATATAAGTTCTACCTGAATTGACTCCTTTAAAACCATATAGCCTGTTGGAGCTTGTACTTCTTTAATTTCATATTTACCGAATACTAGCGGTTCAGAAATTGCTTTCCCATTTTCATCGGTTAATAATTTCCCTACTACATTTCCATCTTTATCAATAATTTCGAACTCTGCATTTTTCAGTTTCAATGTATTATCTTTTGCATCTACTTTTTCAATTTCAATCTTTCCTGACGGAGGAGGTTCCACCACTATTTCTACTGATGGTTTTTGTGGAGAAATATTATCACCCGTTACCTTACCTACGTTCAGTATTTTATTATCTTCATAACCATCTTTTATCTTCACTTGAAATACGATGGTATGCCATTCTGTATCTTGAACATCTCCAAGTTTCCCTATTATTTTCCCGCTCTTATAATGACCTTTGTCTTCATCTTCAGCATCTGTTACTGTCTTCCCATCTACTCGAATTGTCCCTGGTACATATTCCACACCTTCTGGTAATTGGTCTTCTACTACACCATTTTTTAAGATGCTATCTTTCACTGTATTACGCACCTTAATCGTATATTCAATCGTATCCTTTACCTCGTACTTATTCTTACCTTGCTGCGTGTTCTTTACTTCTTTCACTGCTTCAATTTTCGGATCTTTATAATCTATCTTCACTAGTTTCTCTGGTTCTTGAGGTGTAACATTCTCTCCTGTTACTTTACCTTTGTTTACTATTTCTTTCCCTGCTTGCTCCGACTTCACTTTCACATGAAAGACAATCGTATGCCAGCTTGTATCTCGAATATCTCCGAACTTTCCTATTACTTTGCTAGACTTATAATGACCGCTATCCCCATCTTCAGCATCCGTTACCACTTTTCCATCCACCCGAATCGTTCCGGGTACGTATTCCACACCTTCTGGTAACGGATCCTCAATGCTAGCATTTTTTATGACACTATCTGTCATACTATTACGCATCTTTACCGTGTATTCAATCGTATCTCCTACTTCATATTTGCTTTTGCCTTGCTGTAAGTTTTTTGCTTCTTTCACTGTTTCCATTTTCAGATCTTTCGGTTCTATCACAATAGATGCCTCTGGTTCTTGCGGGGGAATATTTTCTCCCATTACTTTTCCGACATTTCGAATTGTCTTATCTAACTGATTCGATTTTACTTTCGCTTGGAAGGTGACCGTATGCCATCCTGTATCTGTGATATCGCCTAAATTCCCAATTATTTTCCCTGTCGTATAATGGCCGCTATCTTGATCTAAAGCGTCCGTCACCGCTTTTCCATCTACCTTAATGGTTCCTGGTACATAATCTACTCCGTTTGGTAATGAGTCTTCTATTATAATTTTTTTTGCAATGCTATTTGCAATTTTATTGCGCATTTTAACTGTGTATTCAATCGTATCTCCTACTTCATACCTACTTTTCCCTTGCAGATTTTTCACTTCTTTAACTGACTCTATTTCAGGATTTCTTGCTATGACTTCATTTACAACTTCATTAGAATTTGTATATTCTTTTACACCCTTCAACAAGTTTCCATAATCTATTTTTGCTTTATTTATCACTTGCTTTCCAATATAAGTCGGCAACGCTTTTACTTTAAATTGGACCGTAATTCCATCTGGATCCTCTTCAGTATTTTGTAAATCCCCTAATTTAACATTAACCATCTTATCCTTATAAGAACCTGCATCATTATCATTTTGATCTGTTAATGTTTTCTCAACTCCATCTATTTTCATCTTCATAGAACCAGGTACATATTCTGTTCCTTCTGGAATCATATCAGTGAATAACGCTTCACCGGCAATGTCGCCACCTTCATTTTTAACATTCACTGTGTATGTCAGCTCATCTCCCGCATACACTTTTCCTTCTGGGCTTACAGATTTTGTTGCTGTAACACAAGGTTCTGTTCCAAGAAAAATATCATCTAAGAAGTTACCTACTGATAGTACATTTCCAAATGATTTAACAGCCTCAAAACCAAATCGAGTTAACGTTTGGCCAGCTGGAACTGTATAAGTTCCGCTATAACGTCCCCACGCCTTATTATCATCTTCCATTGTTTGAATAGTAGGTAAAGAAGATATATTTGTACTTGCTGATCCGATACGAACTCGCATCGTATCTTTACCATCTCTTCCTCTATGAGCTAACCGCCAATAAATTGTTTGCCCTGGTGTTGTTTTCACATCCTGATATAACATACCAGGCTCTCTTGCATTCAATTCAGCAAATTGCTCACCTTCTGCTGGAAGTGGTGAAGCCAATGGTATTCTATCTCTCGTTCTCCAAATCTCTATTACTTTATAACGGTCTGTCGTTCTCCAGCCCTCTACTTTGTCTTGATCAATAAAAATGTCTCTAGTTATTTTTGGCTTTTCAAATCCGCCATTTTTAAGTACAACTCTATTTTGCTTAGCACATGTATTATCTACCAAACTTGCTGGTCTCATATCTTTTATCCAAGAAAATGTTCCAAGTCTCTCCTCTTGAACCTCTGCAGGAATATTTTTTGCTACATTTTTTCCATACGGCGGACCTGGGTCAAAATCTTTCACAGTTTCCGGATTCGATAGCTCTATCGCAGAATCTGTCTTCGTATCTTTCGGTTGTTCTGCTGTAGAATCTATTCCCTTATCTTTCGGTATAGATTCCGTCTCTGCGTGCATTGTTATGTTGCCAATTAAACTGATAGGTATATCCGCGAACACTAATAAAAGCATTAACAATACTAAAAAGGATTTTTGTCTTCTTAGCTTCTTTTTTCGCCTCCATATGTTCATATACGATATCCCACTCCTCCCCAGATTTCTCGACTTGTTACTACGTCATGTGCATTGTACTTTCCATTTCAAAAAGGAAAATTAATTTACATCATTAAGAGTGAGAATTGGTAGTTTGCAAAGGAACGGTTCATCATTATACGTATAAGAAAATTTACTGAATGAGCATCCAGTCAAAAGTTCAAACAATCTAACATATAAACTATGTACGCCTTTTCTTCCTACCCTAAAAACATTTGAATACCTTTCCTTCCATGTAAAACAATGCCAATATTTAATTTGTACGTTCATTATATTTATTTCAAAAAAACATTTCCACAATATTCTAACAATTGGCATACTTCAATTTTAGAATATTCAAACTTCTATAAATGTAAATATATAATAAATTGCAAAATAAAAATAAGCTATCCGAAAAAATCGGATAGCTTATTTCATCTTAAGAAACTTGTTCTACATTCGTTTCTCTATGCTGTATATGACTCGTGATCCAAGCAATTCCACCGGCAACAACGAGATAACATAACAATATTAAAATTTGCATTTGTAATTGCGACCAATCTCCTAAAGAAATAACATCTTGTAATCCTCTAAGAGAATGGGACATTGGGAGAAATTGTCCAATTTTACTAAGAACAGCTATATTTAATTCTCCTGGGAAAGTACCTCCGCTCGTCGCTAATTGCAGGACAAGAAGGGTTACCGCTAAGAACTTTCCAACAAGACCAAATACTGTTACTAACATAAGAATAAATGTCATGAACGTAAAGGAAATAACAATACTTGATAAAACAAAGAGTGGCACACTTGCGACTTCTAATTTCATAACACCTAGCACAACTACATCTACGAGTAGCGCTTGAATAAGTCCAATTAAATATACCAATCCTAGTTTATTAATAAAATGTACCGTTCCGCTTACCTTCATATTTTGTCTGCGGCCAAGAGGTAAAATATTCGATGCCATAATTCCGCCAACATAAAATGCAAGTGATAAGAAATATGGCGCAATGCCTGAACCGTAGTTAGGCACGTCAGAAACTGTTGACTTCACTAACTGAACTGGCTCTGAGAACATCGTATTACGTGCATCATCATTACGAACATTCGCTATCTTCTCTGCGCCCTCTCCCAATTTCGTAGAAAGTTCTTTCGCACCATCATCAAGTTTAACAAGTCCATTTGTTAATTTACCAGCACCGTTATTCAGCTCCGTTCCACCACTCGCAAGCTGATTTACACCTTCTTGCAATGATGTAAACCCATTTCCCCACTTCGTAAATCCATCAGCCAAATTCGATGCACCATCTGCTATCTTTTGCGTTCCAGCAGTAGCTTCATTTAACTTAACTCCGAATGTATTTATGCCTTCTTCAATCTTATGTTGACCGTCAGTAAGCTTCTTCGCACCTTGTGTCAATTGTTGTTGGCTATTATTTAAAGTACTTGTTGCTTTAGCTAGTCCATTAGACGTAGCAACAATTTTTTGAAAAGCGGGATCTTGCTGCACTTCTGGATGATTTTTCACGTACTCTTCTAATTGTTGTTTTACACTATTTGCCGCATTGTCCGCTTTCGCTTGCCCTTCAGCAAGCTTCTCACTTCCGCTCACCCATTCATTTGTACCAGCACTTAATTCACTAACCCCTGATTGTAACGTTTTTTCACCTTGTGCTAATAACTCCATACCGCTATGAAGTGAAGTTGCTCCTTGACTTAGCTCATTCGCTCCGTCAGTTAAGGCTGATTTGCTAGAAGCAAGTTTTTCACTTCCCTCTTTCACTTTTGATGTCCCGTCACTTAAACGATGAATACCATCTGCAAGCTGATTTGCCCCATTTCTTGCATCTGTCGTTCCTTCATGTAACTTCCCAGCACCATTACTTGCATCACTCAATCCTTGTGCCAAATCTTGAAACTTTGAAAAGACACCTTCTGTATAAGATTTCGTAATACTATTCGAGATTTTTGTTTTCATATTTTCAACAGCTGTCGTTCCAATTTGCGCTGCTACAAAGTTTTTACCCGGATTTACTTTGTACTGCAATTGTGCCGGCTCTGGTTTCTCATCCATAAGTGTACTTACCTTTTTAGAGAAATTCTCTGGAATCGTAACAACCATATAATATTTATCTTCTTTTAACCCTTCATCTGCATTTTTTTCTGATACGAAATGAAAAGCTAGTTCCTTATTCTCTTTTAAATTTTTAACAAAATCGTCTCCTGCATGAATTGTTTTTTCATCCATCGCAGCACCTTTATCTAAGTTCACAACTGCAACAGGTAATTTATCTAATCTTCCGTACGGATCCCAATATCCAGCTAAAAAGAATCCTGAATAAATTAACGGAACGATTAATAAAAAAATTAAAGCGATACGTCCATGTTTATGGTGCCACATCGCTTTCCAATCTTTAAATATAAGTTGAATTCCCTTCATGAAACATACTCCTTCTCCGAATTTAACACCATTAGAATGGTTTAACAGATTTACTATACACGTCACTTTCCATACTGTATAATACATCTTTAATTATCAATTCATTCCTTTTGGTCTATAGAAAGGAGATTCGAAATGGAACTGCTCCAGTTAAAATACTTTCAGACAGTTGCACGACTAGAACATATGACAAAGGCAGCTGAAGAATTGCATATCGCGCAACCTTCACTCAGCAAAACAATCGCTAGACTCGAAAAGGATTTAGGCGTCCCTTTATTTGATCGCCAAGGCCGACAGATTACTTTAAATTCTTTCGGAAAAGTATTTTTAAAACGAGTAGAGCGTATTTTTCATGAATTAAGTGAAGGGGAACGAGAAATTAAAGATTTAGCCGAATTACAACAAAGCTCTATTACACTGGCCGTTTCTATTCCGAGAATATTACCAGAACTACTTGGCTCTTTTTTAATAGAACATCCTAACGTTCGATTTCAACAATTTCTTGCATCTACTCCTTCTATGAAACGACAACTAGATAATATAGAAATTGACTTTTGTATCTCCTCTGTGCCAATTGAAGGTGAGGAGATTGTTTGGGAACCACTTATTACAGAAGAAATTTTCTTAGTCGTCCCTTCAGGCCATCGTTTATCAGGCCGAGAAAATATCCACCTCCATGAAGTAAAGGACGAACCGTTCATTAGTATGAACACTGGCTATGGATTTCGACACTTAACAGATGAATTTTGTAAAGAAGCTGGTTTCACTCCGCATATTGCTTTTGAAGTCGATGAACCGACCGTGATTAGCGACCTCATTAAGCAAGGTCTCGGCATCGCTTTTGTTCCAAGTTTAACTTTATTAAAAAACTCTACTTTAGCATTAAATAAGTTACGTATTATTGAACCAAATTGTGAGCGAACTATCGGCTTAAGTTGGTCGAAGAAACGCTACTTATCGAAAACTGCTCAGCAATTCCGTGAATTCGTGATTGACTACTTCTCTAATATTAGGACATAAAATTATATGAACAAATAAAAGGTGCCACCCTCATATGGTGGCACCTTTTATTGTTCACTCTTTTTTAATTCCATTTCCGCTAAAAGCGGCAATACGTTATCAAAAATATGCGTATTATTATTTTCACCTGTTACATATCCACCGTAATATCTACTAAATACGTTGTCATTTCGGAATGTGGCCATATGATCATACAATTCCTTCGCAAACTTTGTATCACCTGTTTGTAGTACGTACAAAATCGTTAGTCCGTACGCGGCCGGCGATTCATAATTCACAGTTTGTTTTCCCGTTTCTAAATTGTAACGACCGTATAGCTTTCCATCCTCCTGGAACTTCTTCTTTATAAATTCCAAATAAGCAGCTGATGAAAGACCACCTAAACTTCGATGATATGCAACGTATGATTGGTCAATAAGATTCACTTCTTTATCGTACGTAAATGTACCATCTTCTTTATACTCTTTTGGGAATGCCCAGCCATGCCTTGGATAATCTGCTAAAAATTGAACGACTTCCTGATATTGCTGAGCAGAAACTTTGCCGTACTTCTTCATATAGGAGAATGCACGCGGATTTATGTATGATGTTGTTACAAAATTATTTTGTTTTCCTGCATCTGCATCATAATAATCAACATAATAATTATCTTTTTTATTATAACGAAGTACAGCATCACTTAATTGATCGGCAAGGTTTTTATAACGCTCTTCCTTATACATTTCATAAGCACGATATAATTGTTCTATAATACGAAGATCATCTATAAGTGCATTTGTAGCTGACTGCCTCTCTCCCTTTTCAGAGAGTTTCCATAAAACGATATGATTCTTATATATAAAATTATCTTGAATAACCTTTACTTGCTCATCAAATAACGCCTGATCATCTTTATCAAGTGTATACTGTAACCATAATCCCGCCGATTCTGATAAAGCTTCATGTCCCTTAGCTTCACCCGTACCTGCCTTAGTATCTACTAAACGATACGTGGCAAGTGTTCCATTGTCATTCACCATATGTCTTAAAATAAAATTTTCTGTACGGTTTCCTTGTAAAGCTGACCAAAATACAATTCCACCTAAAGCGATTAAGAAGATAACTCCAATCCCTATATATAAACGTTTCCGCAATCTTTTCACCTCCCTAGTAAGGCTAACCTTAATTTTATCAGAACATACATAAATTTAAAAAAGACAATCTATTAGATTGTCTCCCGCATTTCTATCCCCCGCAAACCTCTTTAGAAGGTTTATATAGCGATTGTACAAGTCGATCATATTCACGACGTGTAATTTCTTTATTATATAGCTTCAATAATAAATCTCTATGCTCTTTTGAAAATGCCATCTTTTTAATGACTTCAGGATACATAAAACACCCTCTCCATTTCACATAAACTTCTTGATTCCGAAAAACAGAACTTATGTTCGCATAAAAGATTATAAAAGATTCCTGAGCAAAAAACAAACAAAACATGACCAACTATTTATTTCTTTCTATTCAAAATATTACAACATTATATTATCATATTCACTTTTTAAATACATATATATTTTTGGTAGTTTTTTTGAATAAATCTTCCAATTCAATCAGAAAATAATGGCAAAAAAGAAGAGGAGTTTACATATGGATACGGTAACATTAGCAAGAGCATTTTTTGGTTCTTCATTAGCATTCCACATTATCTTTGCAACACTTGGGGTCGGTCTTTCATTGATGATTTTTATAAGCGAAATACTCTATCACTGGAAGAAAGACTCCGACTATGCCATTATGGCGAAAAGATGGACAAAGGCGTTTGCTATTCTTCTCGGTGTAGCAATTCCAACTGGAACAATTGTTGGTGTGCAAATCTCACTTCTTTGGCCTGGTTTCGCCAAAATTGTTGGGCAAGTTATTTCTGTTCCCTTCCAAATTGAGATTTTTGCCTTCTTTTTGGAGGCTTTATTCATGTCGATTTACGTATATGCAGCTGATAAACTTCCTCCATTTATGAGATTAATCTCGCTATTTTTCGTCATGCTTGGTGCCACGGCATCCGCCGTGCTCATTACATCAGCAAATACATGGATGAATACACCAGCAGGCTTTTCAATGAATCCAGATGGATCTGTTTTTAACGTTGATCCTTGGAAAGCTTTCTTTAATCCGAGTTTTGGCACAAGTGCATTCCATGTCGTTATTACGGCTTATGCAACTGGTGCGGCTGTCATTGCTTCTATCGCTGGATTTAAATTATTGAAGAAAAATTTAAGTACACGTGAAATTGCTTATCATAAAAAGGGGCTACTATTAGGGCTTGTCGTGACATTTATTACAGGCGCTACGATGTGGCTTTCAGGGCACGAATCGGCAATCGCCCTACATAAACACTCACCTGAAAAACTTGCATCTGCTGAAGCTTTATTTGAAACGACATCACACGCACCGCTATCCATTGGCGGGGTTGTGGATCCTAATACACTTGAACTAAACTATGCACTTGAAATCCCAAACATGCTTAGCTTATTAGTGGGACTAGACCCTAGCACTGTCGTAAAAGGTCTAAAGGAATTTCCCCAAGAAACATGGCCACCATTTTATACACATACACTATTCAACTTAATGGTCGGCACCGCTGCGTTTACCTTTGCAGTTGCAGCAATTGCGCTCTTATATTGGTACTTCGTTTACCGAAAAAAGGGAACAGAACTACCGAAGTGGCTACTTTGGGGGGCTGCCGCATGCGGACCAATTATGATGCTCGGTATTGAATTCGGATGGATTTTCAGTTGTAGCGGTCGTCAACCATGGACAATTTATGGTATGCAACGTACCGTCGATGCATCTACACGCGCCGATTTCGTCGGTCCTTTATTTGTTTTGTTCATCATTTTATATATTGGACTCGCTATTTTAACAGTCATTGTTCTACGGACATTCTTTAGAAGACATCCATTAAAGAATGATTTACAACACCAAGGAGGCGATTCTCATGCATGAGGAAAGTATTGCAATCATCATCTTATGGGCCCTTATTTTCGTATACAGTATATTAGGGTCCATCGATTTTGGAGCTGGTTTTTGGGGCATGGTATACGCCAAACATCCAACTCTCGCTGCCAAACTTGCGAATCGGTACTTATCACCCACTTGGGAAGTAACAAATACGTTTCTTGTTTTCGTCGTTGTCGCATTTCTCGGCTTCTTTCCGAAAGCGGCCTTTACTCTTGCGACAGTAATGTTCGTACCAGTTATGTTAATTTTAGTGCTCGTTGCAGTACGTAGTACATTTATGGTATTTGCTTACTCCTTACCAAAATATCAGTACCTTCTTCGGGTTATTTCAGGTATTACTGGTCTCTTAATTCCAGCACTATTAATTACCGTTTTACCCGTTACAGAGGGAGCCTATATTACAATGTCTGAAGGAAAAGAAGTACTCCTGTATGGAAAACTTCTTTCTAGCCCGGTTATCTACTGTTATATGCTCTTCGGACTAACGTCTGAACTGTTTCTCTCCTCTCTCTTTCTCGCTGATTTTGCGAGAGAACAAAGTTCAGAAGATACGTATAGAATTTATAGAAGAAATGCCATCATCCTTGGTCCTGCAACACTCGTTACAGCGATCATCGCTCTCGTTGTAATGGATCCAGAAACACATTGGCTTATGCAAGGATTAATAAAGCAATTCCCGTGGTTTACAGTTTCTATTGTTTTATTCGTTATCGGATACTCGTCCCTTTGGTGGACAAACAAAAAATACAATACACTAGGATACCCTCGCATTGCCGTTTTAGCTGTCGTCGCTCAATATGCATTTGCAAGCTACGCTTACGGCGTCGCCCATTTACCGTATATTATTTATCCTGACGTAACTGTATTTACAAGCTTTACAACGACAGAAACGTTCTATGCACTGCTCATTCTATACGCAATTGGGATTGCAATTTTATTACCAGGATTTATTTTCTTCTGGAATTTATTCTTGAAGGATCGTACTTTTTTGAAGGAAAAATAATATAGTCTTGGAGTCTGTCCCAAAAGGCATTTTGGAATAGACTCCTTTTGTCATGTTTTGTCGATAAGTCGATATATTTTAAAAATCGCCAATATATTTCAATAATCGCTGATATATTTTAAGTTGCGCCAATATATCTCCATAATTGCCCATATAAATTTCATTTACTATTTTACTGCCCCAATAATTTATAGACTCCTCTCATAATAGTTATTTCACTATTCGTGACACTTGTCCTTTAGCATGAAAAACACATATTCGGTTCATCTCGTTATACGTCTAGTTCTTCTTATTTTTTGCTGAATATACTACCAATATAAACTTGAGACAAGCTACATCTGTTCAAGGGAAAATAGAAAGGTAGGCAAAATATGAGCATTGAAATATGGATTACTATTATTGTATTCTTCTTAACGATGATTGTTATCTTTTGGCGGCCTCGCGGTCTAAATGAGGCGTGGCCAGCAGCAATTGGTGCTGGCATTATCCTAATCACTGGACTTGTGTCAAAACCAGACGTCATAGATATTGTTAGTAAAATAGGAGGGGCCTCCATAACAATATTAGCAACTATTGTTATGGCAGTTATATTAGAAAGCTTCGGCTTCTTCCATTGGTCCGCAGCGAAACTGGCAAATCTAGCGAAAGGTTCTGGACGCCGTCTATACTGGTATATTCAATTATTATGTTTTCTTATGACTCTTTTATTTAATAACGACGGTAGTATTTTAATTACAACTCCCATTTTAATTCTTCTTCTAAAAAATCTTCAATTAAAACCACATCAACAAATTCCTTATTTATTAAGCGGAGCTTTAATCGCTACCGCATCTAGTGCACCAATTGGTGTAAGTAATATCGTAAACTTAATTGCATTAAATATCGTTAATATGACTCTTTATATGCATACTGCTATGATGTTTGTACCTGCAACATTAGGCTTATTATTTATGTCATGGCTCATGTATACAGTTTTGAAGAAAAAACTTCCGAAAAAATTACCTGTTTCTTCATATGATATTGAAGAAATTTTCTTCACGAAAAACTTCCATCCACTAAAAGGAAATAATTCTGTTGATACGAAACAAAAACGGACAAGATTCATGTTAAAAGTATTAGGTTTCGTCTTCCTGATGCGCTGTCTTCTATTCGTTGCATCCTTCTTATCCATCCCAATTGAAATCGTTGCAGTACTTGGTTCACTCGTTCTTCTCATTTGGAGATGGTACTACTTACGAACAAATCCTGTCGACATTTTGAAAAAGACACCGTGGCACATTTTAATTTTCGCCTTCTCTATGTACGTCATTATTTACGGACTCCACAACGCAGGATTAACAGCTGCACTTGTACAATGGCTCGAGCCAATTGTGAATCAGCATCTACTCTATGCTAGCTTTGCAATGGGCGGACTTGTATCCATCCTCTCTAACGTCTTCAATAACCATCCTGCCCTTATGATTGGTACAATCACATTAACAGAAATGGGACTAGATCCAGTCACATTAAAAACAATCTATCTTGCAAACATCATTGGTAGTGACATCGGTTCACTATTACTACCAATTGGTACACTAGCTTCACTCATTTGGATGTATATTCTGAAACAAAACAAAATTAAAGTAAAATGGAAAGACTATTTAAGTGTATCCCTTATCGTTATCCCGCTCACAACAGTCGTCACACTATTCCTCTTATTCTACTGGGTACATCTCTTCTTTGCCTTATAAACAACAGAAGCCCCATTTGCTACCGTCTTAGCAAATGGGGCTTCTTCTATAATAAAGTTAGGTACTACAGTGTGATCAATCAAGTAAAGAGGTGTAACATATTATTGATATAAATGACTACCAGCTTCTTTAAATTCTTCTGCTTTCTCTTTCATTCCTTTTTCAATTGCTTCTGTCGTTTCTAAATCATTTTCTTTTGCATACTCACGAATATCATGCGAAATTCTCATACTACAAAACTTCGGTCCACACATTGAACAGAAGTGAGCTGTCTTTGCCCCTTCTGCAGGCAACGTTTCATCATGATATTCCATCGCACGTTCAGGATCTAAAGATAAATTAAATTGATCGCGCCAACGGAATTCGAAGCGTGCTTTTGAAAGTGCATCATCACGCTGATGAGCCGTTTTATGTCCTTTCGCAAGATCAGCCGCATGCGCTGCAATTTTATACGTAATAACACCCGTGCGTACATCATCTTTGTTTGGCAAACCTAAATGTTCTTTCGGCGTTACATAACAAAGCATCGCTGTTCCAAACCAGCCAATCATCGCAGCTCCAATTGCAGATGTAATATGGTCATAACCTGGTGCAATATCTGTCGTTAGCGGCCCAAGTGTGTAAAACGGCGCGCCCTGACAAATATCAAGCTCTTTCTCCATATTCTCTTTAATTAAGTGCATCGGTACGTGTCCAGGTCCTTCAATCATAACTTGCACATCATGTTTCCAAGCAATTTTGGTTAATTCACCAAGTGTTTCAAGCTCAGAAAACTGTGCTTCGTCATTTGCATCTGCAATAGACCCTGGACGTAATCCATCTCCAAGAGAGAACGAAACATCGTACTGCTTCATAATTTCACAAATCTCTTCAAAGTGAGTATATAGGAAGTTTTCTTTATGATGGAATAGACACCACTGCGCCATAATCGAACCACCGCGCGAAACGATACCTGTCGTACGCTTTGCCGTGATTGGAATGTAACGAAGCAATACACCAGCGTGAATTGTAAAGTAATCAACGCCTTGCTCCGCCTGCTCAATTAACGTATCACGATATACTTCCCACGTTAAATCTTCTGCAATTCCGTTTACCTTTTCAAGCGCTTGATAGATCGGTACAGTTCCAACTGGTACAGGTGCGTTACGAATAATCCACTCACGCGTCGTATGAATATTTTTACCTGTAGATAAATCCATAATCGTATCTGCACCCCAGCGCGTTGCCCATGTCATCTTCTCTACTTCTTCTGCAATCGAAGAAGATACAGCTGAGTTTCCGATATTCGCATTTACCTTCACATGAAAATTACGCCCGATGATCATCGGTTCAGCTTCTGGATGATTAATATTCGCTGGTAAAATAGCGCGGCCTTCTGCGATTTCCTTACGAACAAACTCCGGCTCTACCCCTTCACGAATCGCAACATACTCCATCTCAGACGTAATAATGCCATTACGTGCATAGTGCATTTGCGTAACGTTTGCACCTTGCTTTGCTCTAAGTGGCTTGCGATCCATCTGCGGGAAAACAGGTGTATGTTTCGAAGCCACTTTCACACCGTCATCCTCTGGTTTCACTTCACGCCCTTCGTATGCTTCTACATCACCACGCCCCATAATCCAAGAATGGCGCGGCGTTGGAATCCCCTTTTCTAACTCCACTTTATACTCAGGATCCGTATAAGGGCCGCTCGTATCATACACACGAATTGGCGGATTTGGAACGCCATTTGTTTCGCTTTGTTCAATCTCACGCATCGGTACTTTCATGCCTTCTCGTGGCCCATCCACATATACTTTCTTACTCCCTGGTAAACTCGATTTCAATTCAATTTGCTCAGCTGAAACAGATTGTTTCATAATTTTTGTTGCCCCCCTGTTCGTGACAAGGACGAGATATGGCCAGCGCATGCCAAAATAAAAAGAGCCAGGTCCATAAAAAAATAAGGACCTGGCTCATAAAGACATCATTATGTAAAGCCGTTAACTTCCCTACGCTGGTACGAGCCAGATCAGGTCCAAAGGGTTAAGAAGTTCACGCGCTTCTCTCTCAGCCTACGCATACGTTAGGCACCCCTAGTTTATCACTGATTTAATTTTCAATACTTTCCCATCATACACCATAATCTGAAAAATTCAAAGCTTATTTCTTTTGCTCTTTACGGAATCATCCACGTTAAATAATACGCCTGCACATACGTCATAATACCAACAATAATTACGAAGAATAAGCTATGCTTCACTGTAAAACGGAACAAATCCGATTCTTTTCCAGCAAGACCAACCGCTGCACAAGCGATCGCAATCGACTGCGGGGAAATCATTTTACCTGTTACACCGCCTGTTGTATTTGCTGCAACGAGAAGCACTTCAGATACGCCGACTTGC
Organism: Bacillus sp. LH1; assembly: GCF_057924895.1. Taxonomy (NCBI): domain Bacteria; kingdom Bacillati; phylum Bacillota; class Bacilli; order Caryophanales; family Bacillaceae; genus Bacillus; species Bacillus sp. LH1. The sequence continues at coordinate 5,091,634 of NZ_CM175007.1, forward strand.
TGCGCTGTAATGGCTTGTAAATTTGAGAACAGTGCATTCGCAGACGTATCAGACCCTGTTAGGAATACGCCAATCCAGCCTAAGAATGGTGAGAAGAACGGGAATAGGCCGCCAGTTCCGGCTAATGCTAACGCTAACGTAGAAGATAGACCAGAATAGTTTGCGATAAATGCAAACCCTAGTACGAATCCGATAGATAGAATTGGCATTTTTAATTCGCTTAACGTTTCTTTAAATGTCACTACTGCATCTTTTACATTCATTTTCAAAATAAACATGGAAATGATACAAGCAATTAAAATCGCCGTTCCGGTTGCTGATAATACATCAAACTTCAAAATTGCCTCGTAAGGCGTTGATTTATTTACAATCGGCTCTGCTTTCATTACTAGATTATGCAGACCTGGAATTTCAAACTTAAATACAAGACTTGCTAAAGCCCCTCCTGGAGCGAATAATGCCTTAAAGAAACTTTGGCTCCAAATGACTACCATAACCGTTAATACGATAAATGGAGACCATGCCTTCACTACTTTTCCAAACGTTAATTTCGGCATCGATGCTACTGTCGTTGTTGCTGCTACTTCACTATTTGCTTGCCCGGATTGATAAATTTCTTTCGGCTGCCAAACTTTTAAGAACAGCGCTAAACTAATTAAACTTACAAGTGCCGATGTAATATCCGGAAGTTCTGGTCCTAAAAATGTCGCTGTAATGAACTGCGTAATCGCAAATGAACTACCCGCTACAAATAACGCAGGCCACGTTTGTCGTACCCCCTTAAATCCATCCATTAAAAATACGATAAAGAATGGCACAAATAATGATAGGAACGGTAATTGATGCCCAGCCATTTGTCCAATTTTATGTGGATCAATACCTGTTACTTGTCCAGCAACTGTAATCGGAATTCCCATCGCTCCGAACGCCACTGGTGCAGTATTTGCAATCAAACAAAGACCTGCTGCGTATAAAGGATTTAACCCAAGCCCCGCAAGAAGTGCTGCTGTAATCGCTACTGGTGCCCCAAATCCTGCCGCTCCTTCTAAAAATGCTCCAAATGAAAATCCAATTAAAATAACAAGTAGACGATGATCGTTCGTAATCGATAATACCGATGCACGAATCACATCGAATTGACCTGTTTTCACAGAAATTTTATATAAAAATACCGACATAATGATAATCCAAGCAATTGGCCATAATCCGTATAAGAAACCATATCCGGTCGCTGCCATTGCCATCGTGAACGGCATTTTATAAGCGAATAACGCTACTAAAACTGTAAGTACAACTGTAATAAATCCTGCCACATACCCTTTCATGCGGAAAACTGCTAAAGCTAAGAAAAAAAAGATAATCGGAATAAGTGCTACCGCTGCCGAAATCCAAATGTTTCCGAATGGATCATAAACTTGTGTCCATGTGTTCATTGTTCTCTCCCCCTAAAGAATCCCCTTTTAAATAGAATAACCTCATCAATAGACTATCAGGTCATCATACCTTTAAGTCTAAAATAAAAAAACGTTTAAGAAAACGTTTTCAACAACTTTCATTTATACTGTACCATAACAATTTCCATTAAAAAAGATTTTTTTGAAAATTTTATCATTTGACGAAAAAATCTTACAAAATCGTCATGTTCCTGTAATGTTCATCGATAGAAAGCTTGCAAAATTTATTGCATAATAATAGTATAACAACGGACATTATTTATGAGGTGATATATATGAATGGAAACAAAATATTAGCTGCTTTATCGTACTTTAGTGTACTATTTGCCCCTATCTTATTCCCAATTATCGTTTGGATTGTGGGGGACGCTGAAACAAAGCCACATGCAAAACGTGCTCTATGGACACACATCATTCCAAGTATTGCTACATTTATCGGTGTAGCCATTTTAGGAATTATGGGCATGGGATCTGACCAAGCAGATGTAACACTTGGAATTGGATCAATGATTGTCTTAGCTATTTGCGGAATCATCAGCTTATACTACTTCATCTGGAACATTGTAAAAGGAATTAAAGTACTGAAAGCTTAATTTTAAACAAACGTTTGTTTAAAAAAGGACCCTTGCAAATTGCAAGGGTCCTTTTCCTAATTCGTTCACTTTATCTTCTGCGTTTCTTCTTTTTTCTCATCATTTTCTTTCGGCGCGTATTCACTTTATCCGCTATAATGTGAAGCGTACTTGCCACAACAATTCCCATTAAGAACGTTACAATTTCAACCTCATGTTTCTTCGCAATTTCTATTAAATTACCATCCAGTGCGATTACATTTAATAGAAATAAAAATGGAGAAAAGACGATTAACATGTACGCAATACGAATCACATCACCAAGTATAATCGTATGCGTAAAGAAAGATCGATGCGGCATTACTTTTTTATAAGGATACCAAAATATACGTAAGAAACCCCATTTGTTATAAGCATTACTGTACGTATCTAAATCTGGTGTTAAAAATGAAGTACCTACTAAAAAACCAATTGCAAAAGTTAATAAAAAATCAAAATTTGTTAATCCATACGAAAAGAGAAAAAACAAAACAACCGGAAGGGATATTAAGTTTATTTTCGTATGCGTTCTTCCTGATGGCATAATGCACTTCCTCGCTTACGTTCGTCCTGTCACCTTATGACAGGTTTCACCTATTGACCTAATTTCTGATCGATAAATGTTGTGTCTATATCCGAACCAAACCATTCTGCCAACTTCACTCGTGCCTTATCTTTCACATCTTCATTGACGTATAACGACACCTGTATTAGTGCGGCCGTTAACGCCCCTAAATCATCCGTATAGCCAATTCCAGCAATGAAATCTGGAATCGCATCAATCGGTGCAATAAAATAAGCAAGTGCTCCAATTACAATAATTTTCACTCGTTTTGGAACATCTGGTCTTTGCAAAACGTAAAACAGTAATAAACTTGCATAAATGACCGACTGCCCTGCTTGCTTTGCAACATGTTTTACTTTCTTCCAAAACGCTTCAACTGAAAATTTTTGTTTCATGTAAAAAGCCTCCCTATTTTTAAAAAGAAATAAGCTACAATATGTTATCAGTAAAAGTTCATGGAAATTACACAAAACCTATCAATGAACTTTTATTGTAACAAACAAACTAAAAAAGAACAAGTGTTCGTTAATTTTTACACGATTTCCTTCATATAATAGATTTCTAGATAACCCTTACCCATCTTCGTTTCTTATTTCTCAACAAAGAAAATTTTCACTTCTACTTAACATTCTGCTCTACCTTTGTTATATTTTCTAGTTGACGGACATATAAACGAATGTTAAAGTTTTCTCTGGTAGTGACAAATCTTATACAAAAAATGTAAAATGTTATAGTGTTTCTCAGAAATGAATTTTGTTGTATAATACAGAAATGACGTTATGCTTATGAGCAACAAAAGAAACCAAAAGGGTATGCATAGTTATAGTCGTATATGGGTGAATATAGAACCTTTAATTATGGCCAAGAAAACTATGTATTTTTTATTTTAGCATTTTTCGCTCCAAAATCGACCAAGCCTGATAGAGAAAGGGTGGAAATGAATGAAAGAAACCTTGAAATCACAATTTCAAAATGTGCGTTTCACTGTATTCGTAGCTTTAGCCTTATGGCTGAAAACTTACCTTATTACACGCACAAGCTTTGACTTAAAACTTGAATCTTTCATGCAAGAATTCATTTTATTCCTTAGCCCATTAGCAGCATCATTACTGCTTGTTGGTCTTGCATTATTTGCAAAAGGGAAAAAACGTAACTATATAGCACTTGGAATTAATTTTGTCTTAACAATCGTTCTTGTTGGTAACGTAATGTTCTACGGATTCTACAATGACTTCGTTACATTACCGGTGCTAGGACAAACATCTAACTTCGGAAGTTTAGGTTCTAGTGTGAAAGAATTATTTAACTACAAAATTATCCTTGCATTTGCAGACATTATCGTTTTCTTCGTTCTATTAAAGAAAATGAAGAACTTTGCACCTACAGAGCGTGTAGCACGCCCGATGCGTTCTCTATACTTCGTATCAACAGTTGCTATTTTCTTCGCAAACTTAGGACTTGCAGAAGCTGAACGCCCAGAACTATTAACACGTTCATTCGACCGCGTTATGCTTGTTAAAAACTTAGGATTATATGTACACCAAGTATACGATCTTGGCTTACAAGCAAAATCAAGTTCACAAAAAGCGTTCGCTGACGGTAGTAAATTACAAGAAACAGAAAACTACGTAAAAACAACACAAAGTAAACCAGATCCAAATATGTTCGGTACTGCAAAAGGGAAAAACGTAATTGTTGTCTCTCTTGAGTCATTACAAACATTCTTAATTGGTGCAACAGTTAACGGACAAGAAGTTACACCATTCTTAAACCAATTTACGAAAGAAAGTTATTACTTTGATAACTTCTTCCATCAAACTGGTCAAGGTAAAACATCTGATGCTGAATTCCTAGTAGATACTTCGTTATATCCACTAGACCGCGGTGCTGTATTCTTCACACACGGTAACAATGAATATACAGCAACTCCAGAAATTTTACGTCAGCAAGGGTATCACACGTCGGTATTCCACGCAAACAACGCAACATTCTGGAACCGTAACATTATGTATCCAGCACTTGGTTATGATCGTTACTACAACGAACTTGACTACAAGATTACGCCAGAAACAAAATTAAACTGGGGATTAAAAGATATCGAGTACTTCGATCAATCTATTGATATGTTAAAACAAGTGAAGCAACCATTCTATACTCGCTTCCTTACTTTAACGAATCACTACCCATTCACTTACGATGACAGTACAAAATTAATCGACGAATACAATTCTGGTGATGGAGTATTTGACCGTTACATGGTAACTGCTCGTTACTTAGACGAAGCAATGAAACACTTTATTGAGCGTCTAAAAGCAGAAGGTATTTACGACAACTCAGTAATCGTATTCTACGGTGACCACTACGGTATTTCTGAAAACCATAACCGTGCAATGGCACAGTTCTTAGGAAAAGAAGAAATCACTGCATTTGACCATATGAACTTACAAAAAACACCGATGTTTATTCACGTTCCAGGTCAAAAAGAAGGTAAAACAATTTCGAAACCAACTGGTGAAATTGACATTAAACCAACTATTCTAAACTTACTTGGTGTAGATTCTACAAATGACGTTCGATTCGGTCATGATGTATTCTCACCTGATAATAAAGGATTCGTTGTTCTTCGTGACGGTAGCTTCGTTACAGATAAATACATGTACACAAACAGTACATTCTATGACCGTGCTACTGGCGAAGTTGTACAATTACCGAAAGAAGAATCTCAACCACTAATTGATCGCGCCCAAAATGAATTGAACATGTCTGATAAAATCATTGAAGGTGACTTACTTCGCTTCTCTGAAAGTAATAAGATCAAAACTGGTGAAGTAAAAACAGTTATTAAAGAAGAAAAGAAGAGTGCTGAGTAATCTCAGCCTCTTTTTTTATTTTCTTCCATACAACTACTTATATTCATTAACTTTAAAATTACATAACCTTTACCAAATATTCACATAGTGTTAATGAAAAATCTCTATAATAAAATATGTAAACGAGGTTCTACATATTTCTTATCTCTCATCTTTCGTAAGATCCCTTAAAGAAGTGTGTAAATCTTTTGTTTCTACTTTCTTATAATTGTCTTTCAACATGTTTTGTTTCCATACACAAAACATTCAACGAGACAATGTCCCTATGAAAGATAGCTACCCTCCTTGTGCAGCATTCCATAAGAATGTTGCTTTTTTTTATTTAAAAGCAGGATTCTCATTCTTATTTTCGAATTTGTATATACAAAATGCTGTAAAGTGAAACTTTAATCAGCCCTCACCAATCGGGCAGCTACGGGCAGTTATTCGCCCAATTCACTTCTTTGCTCCACCCGAATTTTTAAGTAGGAGTTTTACTGCCCGTTAATGCGGGGTAAATCATCCTTACTTCTCTATGATTTACAAATACATATACGGTCATATGTAGAGAATTACTTACATAAAAATTACTATAGTGATTCTTATCTCGCATGAATGAAAGTTTCACGTTACTTACGTACTTACGAAAGGATGGGACGGAAATTGGCATACGAAAAATTTGTACTTTGGAATGATGAAGTTATTGATACAACAAAACAACAAACGTACATAGAACTTGAAGAAAGAGGTTTGCAGTTCGGAGATGGTGTCTACGAGGTTATTCGCCTATATAAAGGGAACTTTCACTTATTAGATCCTCACATAACGAGATTATATCGATCCATGGAAGAAATAGAATTATCGCTCCCTTTTTCAAAAGCTGAGCTCATCACTTTACTTTACAAATTAATTGAAAGAAACCATTTCCACGAAGATGGCACAATTTATTTGCAAGTATCTCGTGGTGTACAAGCTCGCACACATGTATTTTCATATGACACCCCTCCGACAATTTATGCCTATATTACAAAAAAAGAAAGACCAGCCTTATGGATTGAATATGGTATACGCGCTATATCAGAACCCGATACTCGATGGCTACGCTGTGACATTAAATCATTAAATTTATTACCAAACGTACTAGCTGCTACGAAAGCTGAACGAAAAGGCTGTAAAGAGGCACTTCTCGTAAGGAATGGTATTGTAACGGAAGGAAGCCATTCCAACTTCTTTTTAATTAAAAACGGAACTCTTTACACACATCCAGCCAATCACCTTATTTTAAATGGCATTATTCGTCAATATGTCCTTTCTTTAGCGAATACTCTTCACATACCTGTACAGGAAGAACTTTTCAGCGTTCGTGACGTTTATCAAGCAGATGAATGCTTTTTTACAGGCACAACGATTGAAATTTTACCAATGACCCACCTTGATGGAACCGCGATTCAAGATGGGCAAGTTGGGCCTATCACCAAAAAACTGCAAAAATCATTTAATCAAATCTTGTTACAATCCAATATGGCATCTTCTTAAACCCGAATAATTTCTGTCCTTTCACATTCAATATATGCATTTAAATGGAAATCAAGGTGTAAATTTATGCCTTGATTTTTTCTTGTAATCTTTTTGTCATATTCAGATTCCCACATAAGCCTTGACAGTAATCGACATGCTCTTTAGAATTTTTAACAGTTGGTAAATATTTCTTCACTACATTACAGACAGAAAGGAATCGACAAATTATGAAAAAGTATCTTGCCGGTCTTGCGGCAGTGTCTGTAGCAGGAGGAGCAGCACCTACACTTGATAGTGTTCAAGCTGCACCTGAACAAAATACACAAAAAGCTGCTACAACTGTCCAAGCTTCTGCGTCAAACAACTCATCTTATACGGTAAACGCGAGCGTCTTACATGTTCGTGCGGGATCAAGCACTTCTCACGACATCATCTCACGCGTTTATAACGGTCAATCACTAAACGTGATTGGCGAAGAAAATGGTTGGTTCAAAATTAACATTAACGGAAAAACAGGCTTTGTTAGTGGCGAATTTGTATCAAAAAGTGGAGCAGCAAACAACAATGTAAGCACAGGTGGAAACAATAAAGTTACCGCTGATGTATTACGTGTACGTACAGCTCCTAACACTTCTAGTTCTGTTTCTGGACGTGTATATGCAGGACAAACATTAAACGTAATTGGACAAGAAAATGGTTGGGTGAAAATTAACCATAATGGACAAGTAGGTTATGTAAGTGGCGAATTCGTATCTGGCGTTTCTTCTACTGGGGGTTCTTCAAACAACAATACGAATAATAACAACCAAGAAGTAAAACCAGCAAGCGGAAACTATACAGTAAATGTATCTTCCCTTCGTGTTCGTACAGGTCCTAGCACTTCTCACACAACTGTAGGTTCTGTCAAAAAAGGACAAGTAGTACAAGTTGTTGGCGAAGTTCAAGATTGGTTCAAAATCAATTACGCAGGACAAACTGCTTATATAAGCAAAGACTACGTAACAAAAGGCGGTTCTAACGAAAACGTTACAGAAGGCAACAAACAAGAGCAAAACAATAATGGAACTATTCAAACTGGCGGTTCTTATGTAGTTAACGCTACATCTTTACGTGTTCGTACAGGCCCTGCCGCTTACCATAGTGTAATTGGTGGCGTTTTAAACGGTACAACATTAAACGTAGTTGGATCTGAAAACGGTTGGTTTAAAGTAAATTACCAAGGAAAAACAGGCTTTGTTAGCAGCGAATTTGTAAAATTCGTTAAAGGTGGCACTACTACTCCTGAGCAACCAAAACAACCTGAAAAACCTAACCAAGGTGCAATTGGCGACTATTACATTAATGCTTCTGCACTAAATGTACGTAGCGGCGAAGGTACAAATTATAGAATCATAGGCGCACTTCCACAAGGTCAGAAGGTTCAAGTAATCTCTGAAAACTCTGGATGGAGCAAAATTAACTACAACGGTCAAACTGGTTATATCGGAACACGTTACCTATCTAAAACACCAGTTGGAGGCGCAGTAGATAATAAGCCTAACAATAACCAAAATAACAATCAAAACAATAACAACAATAATAATACAGGTAATAATAGCGGCGACAGTTCTTCCGTACTTGCATATGCAAAATCAATGCAAGGTGTACCATACGTTTGGGGCGGAAGTTCTGCTAACGGTGTTGACTGCAGTGGTTACATCTACCACGTATTTAAGAAATTTGGTCATAACATTAGCCGCCAAAGTGTTGCAGGATATTGGAGTAGCCTACCAAAAACTTCAAGTCCACAACCTGGTGACTTAATTTATTTCCAAAACACTTATAAATCTGGTCCTTCTCACATGGGTATCTACCTTGGGGGCGGATCATTTATCCAAGCTGGAGATAACGGTGTAGCAATCGATTCATTAAGTAAATCTTATTGGAAGAGCCACTTCTTAGGATACACGAAAGCACCTTAATTAATAGTTTCAAAGCCTTCTAGTTTACTAGAAGGCTTTTTGCTATGAGTTCAACATATTACTCCCTTTCTCCTACCTTCTCTCTACAAAAATAATGTATCCATTCTTCCATTTCATACACTTTATTCTGCAAAAACAATGCATAACGTTATCATAATGTATATATTCCCATAAAAAACATAACCTATTTCATGTCTATTTATTTCATATGTGTTTTTTTGAAGAATTTTCTTTTTATTTAAACTTTTCATTAGACGTTTGACCTCCGATGTCCATTATGATAAGTTACTTAAGATGTTATATTCGTAAACGTATAGACAACTGGTTTATACACTGTTTTTACTATGAGGAAGGAGCATACACTGCATGAATCTTTTATGGGGAATTGGCGGCGTGATTGGAGTATTAGCAATTGCATTCTTACTATCTTCCAACCGCAAAGCTATTAATTGGCGCACAATTTTAATCGCGCTAGCATTACAAATGTCATTTTCATTTATCGTATTACGATGGGATGCTGGTAAAGCAGGTTTAAAACACGCTGCTGACGGTGTTCAAGGATTAATTAATTTTTCTTACGAGGGAATTAAGTTCGTTGCTGGGGATTTAGTCAACGCAAAAGGACCTTGGGGATTTGTATTCTTTATTCAAGCACTACTTCCAATCGTATTTATTAGTTCATTAGTAGCAATCTTATATCATTTTGGTATTATGCAGAAATTTGTTAGCGTCGTTGGTGGCGCATTAAGTAAACTTCTTGGAACTTCTAAAGCAGAAAGCTTAAACTCAGTAACGACTGTATTTTTAGGACAAACTGAAGCTCCAATTTTAATTAAACCTTACTTAGCACGTTTAACAAATAGTGAATTCTTCGCTATTATGGTAAGCGGTATGACAGCTGTTGCTGGATCTGTTCTCGTCGGTTATGCAGCAATGGGTATTCCGTTAGAGCACTTATTAGCAGCTGCAATAATGGCAGCTCCATCAAGCTTATTAATTGCGAAACTGATTATGCCTGAGACAGAAAAAGTAGATAATAACGTTGAACTTTCTACAGAACGTGAAGACGCAAACGTTATCGACGCAGCTGCACGCGGTGCATCTGAAGGTATGCAACTTGTTATTAACGTAGCAGCAATGTTAATGGCTTTCATCGCATTAATCGCTTTATTAAATGGATTATTAGGATTGATTGGTTCTTGGTTCGATATTAAACTTAGCCTTGATTTAATCTTCGGTTACTTATTATCACCATTTGCAATCTTAATCGGGGTTTCTCCTGGTGAAGCTGTACAAGCAGCAAGCTTTATCGGTCAAAAACTTGCAATCAACGAATTCGTTGCATACGCAAACTTAGGACCACACATGGCAGAGTTCTCTGACAAAACAAATCTAATTTTAACATTCGCAATCTGTGGATTCGCAAACTTCTCTTCTATCGCAATTCAATTAGGTGTAACAGGAACGTTAGCTCCTACTCGCCGTAAACAAATTGCACAATTAGGGATTAAAGCAGTTATCGCTGGTACATTAGCGAACTTCTTAAATGCAGCAGTTGCAGGTATGATGTTCCTATAAACTTATATAGAGTCTTCTCTTTCTACAAGAGGAGACTTTTTTCATGCAATCCAAGCGTCTTTTGTGCATCTATTAATCAATTTATCCCAAATATAAGAACATTATGATACAATAATGTTCAAGTCTTTTTATTTTTCTAATGAAAATAGCGATACTACTTGTCGTTGCCCTTCAAAAGAATGTAACGACATGGTCAATTTCTTAATAATTGTGCATACTACAAGTATCTATTGATGAAATAGCTTTAAGGAGGAAAGTTTTGTGAAAGATAAGTTCTATAAAATCCTCTCTATGTGGATTTTACAAATTGTATTTTATTTTACTACTGTACATGTGACGAAATATGAGCATGCGCTCATTTTTACAATAATATACGTAATCGTAAATGTACTATTCTTATTTTTAGCTGACAAAACAGCATTTGTTTTCTTCATACTAGGAACCATTATTTCCGTATTTTATTTGTTCTATCAAGCATGGCTTCACTTATGGAGTACATCAGATCAATGGCAATATATGATTACCCACTTCCTGATGGCAGCTAACTTCTTCATTGTATATATAACAACTCACCTATTGAAAAAAGTGATTCATGAAAATAAAACTTTAACTGAGCGTGTGAGAACATTGGAACAATATATTGGAGAATCCAAATTACTAACAAGACAAGAATTCGAGAGACGCCAAGCGTTATTAACGACTGCAATGAATCGTCGTAATGAAACAGGCGTTATCATTTACTTTGATTTCACTTCCTTTAGTAAATATACGAAGGAAAGTGTTATGGACCGTGTAGCTTCCTTATTAGTTGAAACGGTAAGGAATGATTTTGACCTTGCTGCTGAATATGATAATAATACGCTAGTTATTTTATTACAAAACACAAATGAAGCTGGTGCTGACATTGTAATGAACCGCCTAAAGCCAAAAATGGAGCAATGGCTTGCTGCTGAAGCAATCCGAGATATAAAAATTTCACGCGAGCACATTGGAAACAAAGGACAGACACTGTTATGATGACTCTCGTTATACTTCTTTTATTCCTTCTGTTTTGCGTACTCGTTTTTTGGATTAGTATCACATTTTCAATTAAATATGTACTGATTTTTACGGCCTTTCTATTCTCTGGCTTACTCGTTTACTACTCTTTCTTAACAATTGCGGGCTTAATTCATCGAAATAGCAAACGAAAAGATCGTACGCTAGAACATTATCCGAGCGTCGATATTTTCATACCTGCCCATAATGAAGGCGTCGTTATTAAAGATACTTTAGAGGCGATGGCGAAGATTGAATATCCTGGAAAGCTAACTATTTATTTATTAAATGATAACTCTCAAGATGAAACACCTGAAATCGGCGATGATTTCGACAAAGCTTATGCTCATATTCGTCATATTCGTGTTCCCCCCGGTGAACCGAAGGGTAAATCACGTGTACTAAACTATGGGCTTAGTATTTCAGATGGTGAATACTTCTGTGTGTACGATGCAGATAACCAACCTGAACCACACGCACTGCGAATGCTTGTAGAGCACGCTGAAACAACTGAAGATGCTGTTGGAGCTGTTGGACATGTTCGTACAGTAAACGAAAAGCGAAACTGGCTGACGCGAATGATTTCACTGGAATTTCAAATCTTCCAGCTCCTTATGCAATCTGGACGCTGGTTACTATTCCAAACAGGCTCACTGACAGGAACAAATATGCTTCTTCGTCGCTCCGCACTAGAAGAGCTTGGTGGCTATGACCCTTATGCAATTGCAGAAGATGCTGAATTAACATTAAGAATTACACAAAAAGGTTATCTCTTACCAATCGTCCCAGAATCAGTTACTTGGGAACAAGAACCAGAGCATTTAAAAATTCTTATTAAACAACGTACACGTTGGCTCCAAGGGAATTTATACATTTTAGAAAAAATGTTTTCGTCATTAAGTTTCTTTAAAGGAAAACTTCTCGTCCATTCCTTACAACAAGTTCTAGTGTATGTTGTATTTTGGCTATTCCTAATCATTTCAAACGTTTGGTTTGTAATTGGGCTACTCGGGATATTCCAAATTCAATATAGCATTCCGCTACTATTTATGTGGTATGTCGCATATATTACATATGTTTCTCAATTATTTAGTGCCCAGAGTGTCGAACGAACCTTTACACCGACTAATATTTTTATTAGCGTTATTATGTACTTTACGTACGCACAGCTCTTTACGTACTTATTTATTCGTAGCTTAATCTTATACTTACGTGCAAAGAGCAAGAAACAAGTCATTGGCTGGGATAAGACAGTTCGATTCAAAAAAGAGAAATAATAACAATAAGCACAGAGCGCCGTATGCTCTGTGCTTATTTATTGCCGTATAAATTATATATCAGACAATACCCCTTAGCTGAAAGTAATTTCACGTCCATCCCCCAACGAACGATCGACCTTCATTTATATACGAAAAAGTGATTGCTATTTTTGTAGAACCAATTGCTTCTCTTGCTGTTCTTTGCGCGTTTCAGTCTTAGGTTCCGTGCTTTCTTGGACACTACGATGTGCCACACGTTTCAAACAAATATGCTTCCACTTTCTTTCGTAACGTTTCATTATTCTAGATGTCCCCCTTGAATGCGCTTTAAAACTATTTGAAATCGCTTACAGGAAATAATATAGCACATATATATAAACGTGACAACACATTTCCGACATATTTTTGACAAAAATACGAATAGAATTCGTAAGGTATCGAATATTGTCGAAACCTATCGTTTTTTCTTCGTATAAAAGGCATACTACTTATATGGTAAAGTATTTTATTTCCCCTACCCGCATTTCAAATTCCTTCTATATAAAGTGAAACTTTCATTAGCCATCACCAATTGTACTTTTACAGGCAAATAGAGAAATAAAAAAGAGCTGATATGAAATCAGCTCTTTTCCTTCTATTATTAATGACGCTTCATACGCCCTTCTTTTTGTAACTCTTTAAATAATGCTGCCATCATAAAGAAAATAACGAAGACGAACGGGAATGCTGCAATGATAGCTGCCGTTTGTAAGGCTTCTAATCCGCCAATATATAATAGCGTAGAAGCTATCGCGGCTAGAACGATACCCCAAATCATTTTAATACGATTTGGTGGGTTTAAACTACCATGTGTCGTTAACATTCCTAAAACAAATGTTGCAGAGTCTGCCGATGTAATAAAGAATGTTGCAATAAGTAAAATACCTAAAACTGATAAAGCTGATCCAAAGCTACCCATCTGATCGAACATAGCGAATAATCCTACTTCTGTTCCCATTTCTTTCACTTTGTCGAAGATATGTGCATCACCAAACAGCTCCATATGAATACCAGTACCGCCGAACACAGAGAACCAAAGTGCACCAATTACGGTCGGCACAAGTAACACACCGATAACAAACTCACGAATCGTACGACCTCGTGAAACACGAGCAATAAACGTACCTACGAACGGTGACCACGCAATCCACCATGCCCAATAGAAAATTGTCCATGACTGAATCCATTGATTCCCACCTTCGTCTAATGGACTTAAACGGAAACTCATACTTGGCAATTCCTGAATATAAGAACCGATTGTTGAAGTGAAGTAATTCATAATAAAGTTTGTTGGACCTGCAAATAATACAATGATCATAAGTGCAAATGCAAAAATAATATTCGTATTACTTAAATATTTAATTCCTTTATCAAGACCTGTTTGCGCAGATAACATAAATAATACTGTTACGATTGCAATAATAACTAACTGAGTCGTTAATGAGTTCGGGATAGACGTTAAATAACTAACACCACCTGCAATTTGTTTCGCACCAAGACCTAATGACGTTGCAACACCAAATACAGTTGCGAAAACAGCTAACACATCAAATGAATGAGCAATACGCCCGTGTTCCCCGCCCTTAAATAACGGACCTACTGTCGCACTAATCGTACTTGCTTTTCCTTTTCTAAAGGTAAAGTAAGCAATACATAACGCTACAAACGCATATAGTCCCCAAGGATGTAATCCCCAATGGAAAAATGAAAAACGCAGTGCAAGGCGCGCACTTTCCTCAGTTGCACTATCTCCAAACGGAGGTGCGTATAAATGGTTTAATGGTTCGGCAACGCCCCAGAAAACTAAGCCAATACCCATACCAGCACTAAATAACATAGCAAACCATGTCATATAACTATAATCAGGTTCATCATCATCTTTACCTAAACGAATAGAACCGTATTTCGAAACAATTAAAAAGATAGAAACACCTAAAATAATAGACACTGAAATAATATAAAACCACCCGAACTTACTAACTAATGCAGTTTGAATTGCGGTTGTTACATTTCCTAAGCTACCTTTTCCAATAATAGATTCGGGAATAATCCCCCAAATTGTAAATGCAATACATAATGTTAATGAAACGATGAATGTTTTTGTCAGTTTCCTCATCAAATCCCCCTTCGTAGGTTTCGTTTTTGTAAATAACATAAATTCCGATATGTAAAATCGGATAGAAAACTATAATTTTGCGGTGATTTTCTTACTTTCACCTTCACCAATTCGAATTCTTATGGACAGCCTTACCTTTCGTATAACCTTTTCACTCTGCAAGAGCTACAAGTTAGAAATACTGCTGTCAAATTGTGTGAGAAAAACGCGGATAGGAATGTATTTTCCTAAAAAAAGGATGTGTTACATATGTAAAAAAGGGCAAAGTTCTTCCTTGCAACCCTTTCATTTTGTAACAATTATGCGGTTTTTTTGCTAGTATATAGCACGTGTTTATAGCTTCACAAACAAAATGTTTATGTTTATATAACTATATTACCCATAAAACGGTAAAATACTCAAGGAATGTAATCGTTTAGTAAACATCATGTAACATTCCTGTAATATTTTTATTTACGTCGAAAAAAACATGTTGTATTAAATATTTTGAATATAACTAGAAACCTATGAGTCATATAGAATGAAAAACGCTTTCCTATATTTTTTGTTATATTACAGGATGTTAACGACTTATTACGAATGGTTTGTAATTGTGTGTTTTCCCCAAATCCGAAAAAATCTGTTGCTATAATGAGGACACGAAAACAAACGCAATGGAGGCTATCATGAAAAAATTAATTGGTATAGCAACAGCAGCAGTTTTTGGTCTTGGGATTTTCACATCATCTGCTAATGCAGAAACTGTTGTAACAACAGACGTACTAAACGTACGCGAAAACCCTACTACTGAATCAAAAGTTGTCGGTAAATTACTAAACGGTAATAAAATAGATGTTCAAAATACAGAGAACGGATGGTCAAAAATTACTTTAGACGGTAAAGACGCATTCGTAAGTGCAGAGTTCACAAAAAGCATCTACTACGTAACAGCTAACGTATTAAACGTACGTGCTGAAGCGAACACAAACTCAGAGGTTCTTGGAAAGTTGAAGAAAGACGATGTAATCGAAACAACGAACCAAGTACAAAATGAGTGGTTACAATTTGAATATAACGGGAAAACAGCTTATGTTCATGTTCCTTTCTTAACAGGTACAGCACCTGTAATTGAGAAACAAGAAACAACTGCTCCTGCTAAAGCTGCAGCACCAGCTAAGGCTCAAGCACCTGTAGCACAAGCAAAACCAGCTGCTAAGCCTGCTGTGAAAGCTGCTGAAACTAACACACCATCTGGTGGTCGTGAGTTAACAGTTGTAGCTACAGCATATACAGCTCACCCGAGCGAAAACGGTGGCACATATGGCGGCCGTGTATTAACTGCAATGGGTCATGATTTAACTGCGAATCCAAACATGAAAATGATCGCTGTTGACCCGAAAGTAATCCCATTAGGATCTAAAGTATGGGTAGAAGGTTACGGAGAAGCTATCGCTGGAGATACTGGTGGTGCAATTAAAGGTAACCGTATTGATATCTTACTTGGATCAGATAGCGCTGCTCAAAAATGGGGACGCAAAACTGTTAAAGTGAAAATTTTAAAATAACCAATGACTGCTAAATTACAAGCCGGTTCTCTTTATTGAGAGCTGGCTTTTATTTATTTATAATACATATAAGGAGGCTACGCCCATGAATGTACAAGCAAAAGTAGACTGGATTGGTACGCCAAAACCGTACATATATAAAGATGAAGTAACATATAACGCTACTTCTATTGATTTTTCACTCGCTGGCGATGATAACCGCTATAAGTTAATTGTGCTCAAGTCTGAAAACAATACACATTACAAAATTGTGCAATATGGAATAAAACCAGGCTCTCAAAAGCCATTTCCTATCGACATTCCATTTGAACAAAATATGTTGCCAATTATAGAGCAAATATTACATGATCCATATGTACAAGCGATACTAAAGGAAACACACTCATAATTGTAAAAAAATATATCAACGATTTTTCAATTATATCTATCATAAATCGCAATATATCAACGATTTTTCGATTATATCTATCATAACTTACGATATATCAACGGTTCGACACGAAATATCGATTTAGCTACAAAAAAGAAGCTGTTCAAATATTGAACAGCTTCTCTCATATTAACGAGTTGGACCAGATACATCTTCTGATTTCAACGTATTATTTGCACCAAGAGAATGATACAACATCTTTCCATTTCCATTCACAGTTACAATATGTTCGTTATTAAAACTTTTGAACTTCACAGATCCATCACCGTAACGAATATGATACTCTTCATATGTCGTTACTTTATATTTCGTAGCACTTTGACGCTCTACATTACGAACTTCCATCGTTAATAAGTCTTCTGTAATTCCTTTTTTGTGTAAATACTGTATATAATCACGGTCTTCCTTATACGATTTTCCGCTCTTATCATAATTATTTTCAATTAAACTAAAATCATTTAATGAAATTGCACGTACGTTATCATAAATATGATTTCTTACAAATTCGCCCACTGCTGAACTTGATGTTTCTTTCGGGAATTTTAAGTAATATGTGCTTTGGTCTCCAATTTTAACACTTTCAGATTTCATCACACCAAAATCAGTAGTTTTCTCTAAATGTACTTCTACTGTTTCATCTGTGGATACAGGGCCAAGCTTATAACTTCCATAATTTAATTTTCCACGTTTTTTCCCATTCACAAATACAGTTGCATCACTTTCATCAGAAGAAATGCTTACATACTTGCCTTCAAGCGATAAATCCACTTTCACCTTCTCGCTCTGTTCATCCGCTAAATCTACTTCTTTCTCTGTTTCTAATTCAGTAAGTTCTGTCTTCGCCGTTGCCTTTACAACATATGTACCTGGGAAGTATGGCCCCAACTCTTTCGAATTTTTATCACTAGAAAGCTCTGTTTCTTTTTTGTCATTCACATATATTTCTGCATTCTTTGCAGTTGTACTTACATTCATATAATAAGATTTCATGCTGAACTTATACTTTGGATATAAGAACCACTCTTTTCCCTCTTCTACTATTTCCCCGTCTTTAAATGCAGGTTTATCTTTTGTTAACTTTTGATCTACTGTCTCTTTCTGTAAATAAGACAGTAATTGTTTATTGTAAGAAGGATTCTCTTTTAAATAACGCATGTACGCTTTAATATCCTCTGTCTTAATCTTTAAGCTTGAATCATTTGCTTTTACAAACTCATCAATTGCATTAATATCTTTCTTTTGGAATGCTTCAATCATTACATTTACTTGCTTTTCTTTTGAAAACTTATATGCTCCAAATTTATATGCCCCAAATAATAATGCAGCAATAATGGCAAAACCAATGATTAAAAATAAATTTTTCTTACTTTTCACTGGTTTTGTCTCGCTTTGTAATTCTGTATATGAAGCAGCAGTGTTATCAACGATTACTTCTACTTTACTCCCACACTCAGGACAAAAGTTCAAATGGTCTGCAACGTTCTTTTTACATGTTCCACAAAACTTCAACGTGCTCTCCTCCTATTTTTTAGCTAATTTCATTCCAGCAAATGCTGCTACATATGTCACAATAAAACTAAACAAAATTAAATATGTAAATGAATTTTGCATAGATAGTACTGTTCCGCTTGTTCCAAATAAACTTGTTACCGTTCCTGAAACATTAATTTGGAACTTAGAAATCATATTCATTACAATCATCATAATTGTGTAAGAACCACTGCATACCGCTAATGTAATATATATATTGGCAGTCGGTAATTTAGCTAACTTTCTTCCCGCTCTAAACATAAAGAACAATGGAATAATAAGCAGTAATAAACCGTAATGGAATACGTTATTCACTTTATCAAATTCTGCAAGGCTTCCCTCATTTGCTCCTTTTGAAATCAATATCTCTCTAAGCTCTACGCCATTTACAGAGACGCCTGATATAAATGAAAACGATAGTGTGCTCTCATATGCATTTGATTTCTTACCAATTCTAGTAAATTCCTTACTAAGTGCTGGACTTGATACTTCTAATGGCGCAAAATGAGCCATACTCCATAATTGAGGTGTTAACTCTAATGCTAATAATGTACTTTCAGATTTTAAAGTTGTTATTTCTTTTAATGGTTCAATACCGTCTTCCTTACTTACTAACGCCATAATACAAACCGCTACTGCTGTTACTAAAAGTCCTTTTATCATAGCCGAAACACCGTAATAAACAGACGCTCCATATGGCATTAACTCTTGAAATGCTGCTGCCATATTGTTTTTGCTTGTATGAGCAATAAATCCTAATAAGGTAAATAATGTCCCACATACAAAACCACTCAATAAACTCTTCATCGCTGAATAGCCAACCGTAATCTTACCTGCTTCTGAGAATGGGATTGTAAAAGATTGTGATGCTATAAAACTTATAATGAATAAAAAGACTCCATAAATAATACCAACTGTTGCTGCCATAAAGATTTGATCTTTAATCGTTTTCGCAACATGCTGTTTCCCTAACCAAATTCCTGTACCAGCGAAAATAATAAATGGAATGATTAATAATAATGTAAATGGAGTATGCCAAGATAAAGAAAATATCAATCCACTATCATCGTTAGCTGTAAAACCAAGTAAATGGTAACTTAACATCGTAGAAGTTGCACTCGAATAAAAACTTGGCAACACTTCTAATTCTTTCGCAAATTTGCTAAACATCTCACTTAACATAGAGGCAAATAATAAACTACCAATCCAACCAGCAATTAACATGAGAATACTTGCAACAGCCCCACCAATAAAACCTTTTTGTAAAACGGCTTTATCTGCTTTAAATTCAACTTTAGGAGCACCATCCATTGTAGGCAATTTTACAGTTTGTTCTTTTTTCTTCACAACAGATAAAGAATACCCACACTTTTGACAATATAAATTTTTTTGAGCATTTTCACTGCCACAACCTCTGCAGTATTTTGCAGTATCTTTTTCTAATGTTACTGCATCTATAGCTCCTGCAATCTCCATACTACCTTCATTTGGGCAATAATTTACTTCTTCACCATGTTGTTTTCCACATGTGCGACAATACATTTAATTCACTCCCCACTTTGCTTAATTCCACAAACTGGACAGTAAGTAGAGTTTTTATCGATATGCTCATTACATGAAATACAATTTACCGTTTCACCTTCATTTTCTACTGTTAACATCGGGTTAGGCTTTCCACACGAACCACAAAACTTATCATTTATTGATAAAGGTCCACCACATTCACATGTAGCTTTTTCACCTTGTTGTTTTTGCAATTCAACAATGCGCTTTCTTGCTTGATAAATAGCTACATCAAATTCTTGAACTGGAGCAATCATTTCTTTTAAGCTCGCTTCATTTACTCCACTTCCTCTTAATTGAACATACACTTGCTGTCCAACCTCTAATAGAACCTCTGCTTTTTTCTGCATTTGCACTTGCATTCCCTTTTTCAATTGAGCAATTTCTTGTGCAACTTGCAACTTCATTTTCCCTTGTTCTATTCCTTCTTGTAACTTATTCATTCCACTACCTAACTTCGTCTGTAAATCTGACAAATCATTTCTCCTCCTATACATATATATTTATATATGAAATTAACATTTTATATATTACCATGATTTTCAAGTTATGTAATCCAAATTTCATTTTTTCTGTTTTGAGCATTTTTTGTTTATAATGGTAAAGGAAAGAAATATGTGTACGGAGGAATATTATGCTGCAACACTCAATTACGAAAGATGAAATTATGATGATTGCGAATGAGTTCGTTCAAGGACTAGATCCACAGCAAACAGCTGATCAGGAACATGTCGCTACAGCTCGGCACCTATATCGTAGTGGTGTTGTCTACAACGTTGACTTTGATGGTTATACACTATCAGGAACTGTAGATGCGGAAGGCAACGTATATAGCGTTCATATTCCGATTCGTAATGTCGCTGAAAGTTATTGTGATTGCTTCGCACCAACACAATGTGAGCATATGCTCGCTGTATTACTATCTGCAGCGTCTAGTTTCGGGCAAGTAGGAGATGTATTAACTTTATTTAAAAATAATACGAAACCTTCCCTTCCTCCTATTCGAACTGCAAGACAAGTATTGCAATCATCAGCTTTTGAAGAAACGGATTATAAAAGTTGGGAATCATATTTTGAAAAAGAATATGAATCATTTAAAAAAGAACAAGCTCGCCTTACTTATAAACAAATGTATTTTCTTATGAGTATCTTTACAGATTTCTATACGAAACTTGAGCGGAAAGCTCCGCGCGTCATCGCCATACATGAATTATTCAGGTTACATGCAGCACTTTACTGCTTTCAAAAATTATTAGAAGAAATTCAGGCATTCGAAGCAAACAAAACGTATTCTTATCACCAACCTGTTAATGTCGTTCGCCTATTTGTAGATAAAGTGGAATCCATCGTTCGGGACTTACAATCAGAAGCGATTCCTTCAGAATCTGAAATAATTTTGCAAGAAACAGCTCGTCTCGTTCATGAAGTATTCTTCTCTACCGACGCTTATACGCAAGAGCGATTTTTCATTTATCGCCACATATGGAGTGAACTTTTAAACAATAAAGAGAAAATGCAAGAGGAAGAAAAACGAATCGATACGAAAATTAATCCACTATCTAAAGCGTTAGCGTCTTCTCACCTTCTCTTTTTAAATGAAGAAGATC
The DNA here is from genome assembly GCF_057924895.1 of Bacillus sp. LH1. Taxonomy (NCBI): domain Bacteria; kingdom Bacillati; phylum Bacillota; class Bacilli; order Caryophanales; family Bacillaceae; genus Bacillus; species Bacillus sp. LH1. The sequence goes on from NZ_CM175007.1 coordinate 5,113,296, forward strand.
TACTAGCGATGGACTTACTAAAGAAACAACCTGCTTCTGTTGTGAGTCTATACTTCTATTGGTTAGAAGAACTATTAAGTGCCATGCAGTGGGATCGTGCGAAAAACTGGCTTTCCTTTACGTATAAACAAGTAAAGAAAACGATCCAAGATCACGAAAATACGATTTTTATAAAAGATATCGTTCGGCTATTTGTAATCATGTATGAAACATACGCAACACATACAAATGAACAAGCTGGTTTTGAAATGATCTTGCAGGAACTATTACCGTATAGTTTCACAAACTATGAACAGTACGTACTCGCGAAAAAACAGTATCGTACATGGGCAGAGCTCCATCTCTTATATGGGTTTGAAGCAATTGAACTGTTAAAAGAACCACTGAAAGATATTGAAAAAGAAGCGCCAGAAGCAGCACTTCCTCTTTATCATCTTGCTGCTGTAGAAGCAATTGAAGAACGAAATCGTAAATCATATAGACGCGCAGTTCGTTACTTAAAGAAATTACGTACATTATATAAACGATTAAAACGCACCGATGAATGGGATGCTTTCATTATTCACATCGCCAATCTCCATTCACGTCTGCGTGCACTACAAGAGGAATTACGGAAAGGAAAATTAATCGATGATCAATCAAACTGAAGTAACAATTAGGCTCCAGCATGTTAGTCAAGGTTGGTTCCTTTGGGGAGAAGATGACAGCGGTACTCCATTATCCGTAACAAGTTGGAAACGAAATGCATTCACATGGCACTCCACTTCTTTCTACGGTACGTTTCTAAAAGAAGCAACCTTCGAAGGAAAACAAGGTGTGCTACTAACAAATGCACAAGCCTTTGAATACATTGCAAACAAACCAATGAATTCCTTTGCACATATTCAACTGAACGGCCCTATTACAGCACTTACAAAAGATGCAAATGAATTATGGGATGCCTTTACGAGTGGTAGCTTCGTACCAGATATCGAGCACTGGCCCAAACAACCATCTTGGAAAGTTCAAAATACGCCAATTGAAGATGACACATTAGCATCTCTTTTCTCAGCAGCAGTTAATGAAAGCATATTACAAGATAATCGCTCAAATGACGGCTGGGAAGATGCTAAAAGACTATATGAACATTACGACTTTACGAAAAGACAATTGGAAACAGCACTACATGAAGAAGATTGGCTTCGAAAAATTGGTTATATTGAAGATGATCTTCCGTTTACAATCGGACTAAGACTGCAAGAACCACAAGAAGAATTTGAAATGTGGAAACTTGAAACAATCGTGACACCAAAGCGCGGGGCGCATCGCATATATGTATATGAAAACATCGATTCCTTACCGAAAAGATGGCACGATTACGAAGAACGGATTACAGAAACACAAGAAGGTTTTAGTAAGCTCATACCGTGGTTAAAAGAAGGAGATACATTCCGAAATGAGCTCTTTGAAACAGAAGCTTGGAACTTCTTAACAGAAGCAAGCGATGAATTACTTGCAGCCGGCATTACAATTTTACTACCATCATGGTGGCAAAATTTAAAAGCAACAAAACCGAAATTACGTGTCCAGCTGAAGCAAAATACAGTACAAACACAATCGTTCTTCGGTATGAATACGCTCGTTAATTTTGACTGGCGAATTTCGACGAACGGCATTGATTTATCAGAAAGCGAATTTTTTGAACTCGTTGAACAAAACAAACGTCTATTTAATATAAACGGTCAATGGATGCGACTAGATCCAGCCTTTATCGAAGAAGTAAGGAAACTCATGAACCGTGCCGATAAATACGGACTAGAGATGAAAGATGTCCTGCAGCAACATTTATCAAATACGGCTGAAACAGAAATTGTAGAAGATGATAGTCCGTTTACTGATATTGAAATCGAACTAGATGGATATTATGAGGAACTATTCCAAAAGCTACTTCATATTGGAGATATTCCAAAAGTAGATGTCCCTGCTTCACTAAACGCAACACTTCGTCCGTATCAACAACACGGCATTGAATGGTTGTTATATTTACGAAAGCTTGGATTTGGAGCATTGCTAGCTGACGATATGGGACTCGGGAAAAGTATTCAAACAATCTCTTACTTACTATATATAAAAGAAAACAATCTCAAAACAGGCCCTGCATTAATCGTAGCGCCGACATCTGTTCTTGGAAATTGGCAAAAAGAATTTGAGCGTTTCGCACCGAATTTACGTGTTCAATTACATTACGGAAGTAATAGAGATAAGGGCAATTCTTTTGAAGATTTCCTTCAATCAGCAGATGTTGTATTAACATCTTATGCATTGGCCCAACTCGATGAGGAAGAACTAACTTCATTATGCTGGGATGCTGTTATTTTGGATGAAGCACAAAATATTAAGAACCCACATACGAAACAGTCGAAAGCAGTACGAAACTTACAAGCAAATCACAAAATCGCTTTAACTGGTACGCCGATGGAAAATCGCCTCGCTGAACTTTGGTCCATTTTCGACTTTATTAATCATGGATATCTCGGAAGCTTAGGGCAATTCCAACGCCGCTTCGTCACACCGATTGAAAAGGATCGTGATGAAGGAAAAATCCAGCAAGTTCAACGGTTTATCTCACCATTTTTACTGCGCCGAACGAAGAAAGATCAAACGGTCGCATTAAATTTACCAGATAAACAAGAACAAAAAGCTTACTGTCCCCTTACTGGTGAACAAGCTTCCTTATATGAACAACTTGTTCAAGATACACTGCAAAATGTTGAGGGATTAAGTGGAATTGAAAGACGCGGCTTTATATTACTTATGCTGAACAAGCTAAAACAAATTTGTAATCATCCAGCTCTTTATTTAAAAGAAGAAGAGCCACAAAATGTCGTTGAACGCTCTATGAAAACAAAAACGTTAATGGAGCTCATCGAAAATATAAAAGATCAAAATGAAAGTTGCCTAATCTTCACTCAATACATCGGCATGGGGAACATGCTAAAACGTGTGCTAGAAGAAAAATTCGGCCAGCGTGTCCTCTTCTTAAACGGTAGTGTGCCGAAAAAAGATCGCGACAAGATGATTGAGGAGTTCCAAAACGGAACGTATGACATTTTCATCTTATCCTTAAAAGCTGGCGGAACAGGATTAAACTTAACCGCTGCCAACCATGTCATTCACTACGACCGTTGGTGGAATCCAGCTGTGGAAAATCAAGCAACAGACCGCGCATATCGCATTGGTCAAAAACGATTTGTTCATGTTCACAAACTCATTACAACAGGAACATTAGAAGAAAAAATTGATGAAATGCTAGAAAGAAAACAATCTCTAAACAATGCGGTCATCACAAGCGATAGCTGGATGACTGAACTATCAACAGACGAACTAAAAGAATTACTTGGTGTATAAAGTGAAACTTTAATCAGTGGAGGTTTTACTCCCCGCAAAAAAAGCGCTAATCTCGAAATGAGATTAGCGCTTTTTTCTATTCCAAAACCAATTACTTATTATAATTCCCGTTAATCCGCCGCACGTATCAAGCAATGAATCTTGCCACATTGGTGTGCGGTCTCCCGTATACCATTGGTGAATTTCATCAAATGTTGCATAACCCGCAACGAAAAGAAGGGCATATATAAAACATCTTTTCCTCGAATGACCTGATCGATGAAAAGCGTAATAAATCAATGAACCTAGCATAAAGAACACCATAAAATGAGCACCTTTACGAAGGAAAAACTCAATAAATCCGCCTACACCTTTATTCGCAATACTAACAGGGGTTCCTCCACCATAATCAATAGATACCCATGAAAAATGCTCTTTCACAAATTCAACATTTACATATTGTTCAATATCTGAACGCATATCCTGCTTTTTATATGGTTGTGCCGAAGAATAGAAAATCAGCCCCATCCATAGTAATACAGGAATCCAAAATAACCATTTACGATTCATTATCCAGAATTCTCCTCTCTTAATCTTTTAAGGGTACCAAAAAAAAGAAAAAATTTCACGCCAAAACATGACATTTGTACCCTATTTATAAAGTGAAAGGAGGTGATACACATGGCAATTGAAACAATCGTAATGGATTTAACTTTACGTCTTGTCTTAAACAACGGATTAGATAAGAACGGCAAAACAGTTTTCAAGAGCAAACAATTTAAACGTGTTAAAACAAATGCGAGCTTAGATCAAGTACACAACGTAGCTCATGCTCTAGCTTCCTTACAAGCATCACCACTTCACGCTGTACAACTTGTAAGCACATCAGATCTTTCTAAACTATAAAGTAAAACTCGGATCAGTGGGGATTTTAATCATCCCCGCTGATTATTAGACCGCAATTTAACCGGCAGACCCAAATCCCATAAATAGCTTGATAAATACAAAGGAGGGAATAACACATGCAAGTACTAGAGTTGATTTTCGCAAAAGAAGATGGAAAAACAGTCGTTTTTTCTATCGATACGCCCATCACACCAATCGATGCACAAGTCGTAAATCAAGTAATGGATACAATCCTCGCCTCATCTGTATTTTCATCCATTGATGAAAATACACGAAAAAAGGGAGCTCGCCTTGTAGAAAAAAATGTATCTGAAGTTCCAATTACTCTATAAAATGAAAAAGACGAATCTGCATCATTTTGCAGATTCGTCTTTTTTCTTCGGCATTTCAATCGGAATAAAAATCTTTGAGAAACCGACGCATACGTACTTATAATGTTCTTCACCTATATCAAACTCAGTCGTATATGTTGAGAAGAATATATAATCATTTCGCTTCGTATAATGATCAATTAATAACCCAACTTGTGGCTCAACATACTTTTTCGCTAACTTTTTACCGGCCGATGCCAAGTCGCCAAGGAGACCCTCTTCATTCTCTTTTTGAACTTCATCTAGCTTCTTACTCACATCATTACGCTTCATAAACTGCTTCGCTGCCCATTCTGTATATTCGCCCTTACTCGGATTACTGTTTGCTAAATATACTAGGAGAACGACAACTAAAGCCATAATAATATACTTTTTCTTCATACTATATCACCGCCTACTCTTTTCTATTTTCATATATATGTACAAGCGATGCAAATTAGAAAGACTATCACCTATTGATTGTAAACGAATAGCCAAAATTTACAATACAAAACAAAATATTAACACCGAGTTTACTTATTCCGTATATAATTATATTCGAAATATTAATTTCATAAGGGAGGACTTAAAATCATGAATGATGAAAATAACATTATTATTTCTAGTTCTACTATGATGCTTGTTCCATACAATCACCCTTATTATCGTACAAAACTTATCGACAGTAGCGGAAATGATCTTCGTTCCTGCCAAACCGCATTACAACTTATCAAAAAATCTTGCTTAACCCATATTCACTCTACTTATCAAGGTAGACGTAATGCAGTCCAAACAAATTTTAGATTCAAACAAAACGTTCCAATTCCAATTAATCATCGGGAATACATTTGTACTTTTCCAACAGAATCTCCTTCATCTCCAAACTGTATATGGCTATTTTATAACCACATACACGATATAGACTTTTGCCAAAAGATTAAAAAGGCTAAAATACATTTTTCAAATGGCACTACAACAACAATATCTATCAGTCCCCATAAATTGCAGCAACAATTATTAAAAGCTGGATACATACTATCTCGTATGAACATGCAAGATTCACTACAATTTAAAAACCCCTTGTTACATTTACTACATTAAACTAACAAATAGAATGGAAAGCAACATCTCTTGCCTTCCATTCTTATATTAATATTTATCCTCTTACACTATCTCTCATTTTCTCAAGTGCTTGCCGATACATCCATCTTACTTGATAATATGTCATTTCCGTCTCTAAAGCGATTTCTCCCATCGTCTTCCCTACAAAAAAACGTTCAAAAATAATATACTTCTCCTTCTCATCTAACACGCTCATAAAATCCTTCACTCTTATTTCAACATCCTCAAAATGAAAGATATCCTCATACTCACCTACACATACACATCTCTCCTGCACTGCGAACTCTTTCTTCAATCTCTCTAATATATAACCACGCACCGTTACAACTGCATATGCAGGGAAATACCCCTTCTTTGCATCAAATCTTTCATACGCATGCCAAAGACCAATTAAACCACATTGATAATACTCTTCATAATCTTTACGAATACCTAATTTCTTTATTTGATTTACAATCATCCCTTCATACAAAACAACTGCCTCTTTAAAAGTCGCTGGCTTCACACAGTACCCGTTTCTAAAAGGTATACCTTTCTAGTATTCCGCGGTACCTTCACAATATAAAAATAAAGAAAAGATTTCACTGTGAGTCATTTCAAATACTACCGACGGAATCTGAAATTACACTATGTAGAATTTGAAATTCTGTTGGTGGTATTTGAAGTAAGGGTAAAAATAAAAAGGGTGACTCTTGGAAGAGCCACCTTTTTCTAAAAGAATAAATTATGCACCAAATTTTGGAGCTAGACCACTTAAACTAGTAAATCCAACTGAAAGAATAAAGAAAATAACAATTAAAATCGTTGCTTGTTTTTTACTTAATCCAGCCGTAATATGTAATCCTAATCCCATTACAACTAATGTCCAAATATTGAAAACTTCGAATGATGAAGCAGCACCATGAGCAACTGTACCTGGCTCAAATAAAGTTGCTAAACTTGTATAAGAAGTTTCAATATCTCCACCAAGAATCATTCTAATAATAAAGTTCACAATTGCACCTAAAATTGAAATCGTATATGTGTAGACATAAATAGATAATAATTTCATGTATGAAGTATCATTACTCATAAACATCATAATCACTTTATAAATAGCTGCCGCAATGAAGAACCAAATCGCAGTACCAAATAGCCCTCCAACAATACCTGCTCCTATTCCGAAGTAACCAACAACTTTAGCCGTTTCAGCATCAGGCACCTCACTCATTACATCAGGATGATTCATTACTTGATACATGCTAATCCCTGCAATTACAGCTGTTAATATAATGAAAAGGAAAAATGCCCCCCATACTGGACTTTTCGTCTTCATTCTCTCAAATTGCTCACCTGGAGAAGTAATCATTCCTAATAATGATGGCTTCTTCGCACCTACATCTTGCGTATTAATATTTGCTTCCATTATAACGCCTCCTTCTATTTATATAACCCGTTCTAACGGGCGGTTCACTTCCTCACGCAAGAGGCTACGAACCGCCCACTAGAACGGTAATGTGTAGTTCTACTACACTATTAATTACTCATAACGCAATGCTTCAATTGGATCTAATTTCGCAGCTTTGTTCGCTGGAATTAATCCGAAAATAATACCAAGTGTCATCGAGAACAGTACGCCTCCAACGACAACTTCCCATGAAACGAGTGGTGGCCATTTTGCGAATGTAGAAACGATATATGCTCCGCCATACCCAAGGCCAATTCCGATTAAACCACCTAGAAGCGTCAACATAACTGCTTCAATTAAAAACTGTAATAAAATTTTACTACGCGTTGCTCCAAGCGCTTTACGTATCCCAATTTCGCGCGTACGCTCCGTTACAGATACAAGCATGATGTTCATAACACCGATACCACCAACGACTAATGAAATACCAGCGATACCACCGATGATCATTGTCATAATGTTAGTAACTTTAGAAACATTTTCTTGGAATTCTTTTAAATTAACCAGTTCATATTTACCCGGAATTTCACTTGGCTTACGGCTATTTAATACATCAACAGCTTGTTTCCCTGCTGCTTCTAAATCGTCTACATTTTTAGCTTGAATTGCGATACTTTGAATTTCATCTGTTCCGTATAAAACAGGCCATAACGTAAGAGGGATTAACGCTTCTTCCATTTCAAATCCCATAAATTCATTATCAGATGTATACACACCGACAATTTGCATCGGTTGTCCTTTCATCTCAATAATTTGTCCTACTGGATTTACACCCTTAAATAACGTCTCTTCTGTTTTTGTACTAATCATCACAACGTTATTTGCATGAGAAATATCTGATTCATTTAAAGTACGTCCCTTTACGACCTTTACTTTATTAACCGCAAAATATTCATTATCAAGACCAATAACATTCAAATTTGCTTTTTTATCATTTACATCAAGCACCTCTGTCGTCTGGTTTGTCGTAATAACATGTGAAACATCTTTCACTTGTTTTACTTCCAAAATATCCTCTTCCGTTAACTTCGGCATTTCAAATCCACCTATAGCAAACTCATCATTAATATCTGGTTTAAATTGAATTGGCATAAGGTTATTACCACCAGAACCTGCGAATTTCGACTTCAGCATCGCTTCTCCGCCTTGCCCAATTGCAACGACTGTAATAATCGAACCTACCCCGATAATAATACCGAGCATCGTAAGAGCTGAACGTAATTTATGAGCTAAAATAGAAGATAGGGCAATTTTTATACTATCTAGTAAACTCATACCGCACACCTTCTATCTTCTGTAACTTTCCCGTCTCGCAGTACAATGCGGCGGGAAGAATACGCTGCTACTTCCTCTTCATGCGTAACCATAACAATCGTCGTACCTTCTGCATTAAGCTTCGTGAAAATATCCATAACTTGCTCACCAGACTTCGTATCAAGTGCACCAGTCGGTTCATCAGCCATAATGAACGTTGGATTATTTGCAATCGCTCTTGCAATCGCTACACGCTGCTTCTGTCCACCTGATAACTCATTTGGTAAATGATGCACGCGATCTGCCAATCCAACTTTACCTAACGCCTCCAAAGCACGCTTGCGACGCTCCGCTTTCTTCACGCCACCATATACGAGCGGAAGCTCAACATTTTCCACTGCGGAAAGACGAGGTAGTAAATTAAAATGCTGGAATACAAAGCCAATATATTCATTACGAATTAAAGCAAGCTTTGACTCGTCTGCTGTTAAGATATTCACATCGTTCAGCATATATTCGCCTTCTGTTGGACGATCTAAGCAACCAATAATATTCATAAGTGTCGACTTACCAGAACCAGACGGTCCCATAATCGAAACGAACTCACCGCTCTGAATTGTTAAACTAATACCATGCAAAATCGGCACTGCCAATTTCCCTTGATAATACGTTTTAGCAATATTATTTAACGTAATCATTTCTCTTTCACTTCCATTCCGTCATACACATCGTCGGAAGGATTTTTAACCACCTTTTGCCCCACTGTTACGCCTTCAGTAATCTCTGTCCAGTCTCCATCAGTAGAACCTTTTTTCACATTTTGTTTACGAAGCTTTCCTTTTTCCTCAACATAAACAAATGCATCATCGCCTTTTTCTACAATGCTTTTACTTGGAACAGCAATCATCGTCTTATTCTCTAAGTTTACTTGCAGAGAAACGTGATAACCTGGAGATAAACCATCTTGACTATCAAGGCTAGCTTTATATGTATACTGAGACATATTTTGAGTTGCTTCACCCATGCCGCCAGCTTGCGCCATCTCTGCACTTGTTGGGAACTCACTTACCTCTGTAATCTTACCTGTCCACTTCTTCTTATTATTTGCTTTTGCAGTTACAGTGAATGTTTGATCCTTTTGGATTTGTGACTTTTGAAGCTCAGTTAACGTACCTTGAACTTGGAATGGATCTTTAGAAGCTACTTGTAAAAACGCTTTTCCTTGACCACCTAACGCTTGAGATGAACTTTGTGCCGCATCTTTATCTAACTTTTGAACAACACCAGCAAAATTGCTATAAATCGTAAGTTCTTTCTGCTTCTTACTTAACTCTTCTTTCTGCAACTTTCCTTTTTCTTTCTCAAGGTCAATTGTTTTTTGTCCTATCTCTAACTCGTTTACTTGCTCGTCCATCGGATCTGTTACTTCTTTCCCCGCTCCGCTATCTTTCGCCTTCTTAATTTCTTTCTTCAACGAATCAATCTTCTTTTTCCCTTGATCATAACGCATATCCGCCATCTTCTGATCAAGCTCAGCTTGCTTCATTTGAAGGTTAATCTCTTCATTATCATAAGAGAATAACTTCGTGCCTTTCTCTACCTCTTGCCCTTCTTTTACCTCAATATCTTTCACTTTCCCTTTGGCCGGATCTGCATAGAAGCTTTCAATATTACCAGGCTTCACCTGACCAGAAATTAACTTCGTATTATTCAGCTTACGCTCTGTCACTTTCTCAAAACTTACAGCATCAGCATTTGTTGATGCGCCCTTCTTCTTACCTTGCATAACAAAAATATTAATTGCCGCTACAATAACAATTAGTGCAATAACCCCAATAATAATCCATTTCTTCTTCTTGTTTGGAGTACGAACCGTATTTGGTAACATATTCTCTCTCCCTTTATAAATTAATAGTTTAATAAATAACATAATTGTATAAAACTTTCTGAAAATAAACTGTATATTATTACAATCTTTTTACAAAGTTTTACACATCCATTTATATTGTAACAAAAATTCCAATGATTAGAAATATGACATTATATCTTTTAAGATAGATTTAAGGAAAGATTATATTATATAGAAAAAGCCATCCAAAATGATAATTGGATAGCTTTTTCAAACAAAATATTATGCTACTTTAGGGTCTTTTCTCTCATGTCCACGTTGAACAATAAATAAGAAGATTGTTGATAAAACCGCTCCTGTTAATAGTAAGATGAAACAACCATCCCAGCCAGAACTATCAACAATAACACCAATTGCTGCGTTAGCTACAAGACTTCCGCCTACATAACCAAATAGACCACACATACCAACTGTCGTACCTACTGCAAATTTCGGTACTAATTCCATCGCACTTAAACCGATTAAGAACTGTGGTACATAAATTAAACAACCGATAATAGAAACTGCAATACTTACAACAAGTACGCTAGTTGCTTGCCAATATATAAACGTACCAATAACAACTCCAACCATACTAATAATACATAATGGCATACGTTTTCCTTTAAATAATTTATCACTTAAAAAACCAACGATTAATGAACTTGGAATTGCCATACCTTCAAAGATTGCGTATGCCGCATGCGCTTCTGCTTTTGAAAATCCTTTAACTGTCGTTAAATAAAGTGGAACCCAGTTAATAACACCGAAACGAATTAAATAAACAAAAGCATTCGCAATACATAAGAACCATACAAATTTATTTTTCACTACATACTTCATTAAAATTTCTTTTGGTGACATCTTGTTAGCATTATCTGCTTTTTCAAGATTTTCATAGTCATTACGATACTCATCAATTGGAGGAAGACCTTCAGATTCTGGTGTATCCTTCGCATTGATCCAAACAAGAACTGCAATTACCATTGCGATAATCGCTGGGAAAATAAATACGCCGCCTTGCCAATGATTTTCACCGAAAATACCTACACCAATTCCGACAAGTGGTGGCACAAGCATTCCACCAACGTTATGTGAAATATTCCAAAGACCTGTTTTCGTACCACGTTCTTTCTTCGAGAACCATTTCGTCATAACAATACTACAAGGTGGTGCTCCCATACCTTGCACAATACCGTTAACAACAAGTAATGTAACAATCATCCCAAATGATGAGGCAAAACCGAAACAAATATTTACAAGCCCTGATAAGAATAAACCGACTGCGATAAAGCGCTGGGCGAAAGCTTTATCTGATAAATTCCCCATAAAGAACTTACTAAATCCATAAACAATTGCCATTACTGAACCTAGTAGACCAATTTCAGCTGTACTAAAACCATATTCTTGTACTAAATACGTACTTGATAACGTAAAGTTACTACGAACTAAATAATAAGCAGCATATCCAACTGAAATGCCGATTAACACACGAATACGTAGTAATCGATATACACGGTCGATCATATCCGCTGGCAATCTTTCAATTGCAGGTGCTGGCTTGAGCCATTTAAACATATATTTTCGTCTCCTTTTCTCACTTCAGAGAGAGACGCTGTCTATTCCATATCTCGATTATTCCGCTATTTGATATATTTTGGTTTGTTCTTCTAACCGGCTGTCCTTCTATTTCTTTCTCATTCTTCGCAAACATCGTTGGTACGCCAAACGACACTTTTTCTAAAATATGCCCCGCTTCTTCTGATAAACAATAATCAATAAATAAATCCGCAATAATACCACTCGGTGCACGTTTTAGTTTCGAAATCGCATTAACAGATAACCCTGTTTGCTCAGGTTCGTTACTTAAAATCGGAAAGCCTTGTTTTTGAAGCATTCTCTGATCTCCCATAAAGTTGATGCCTATCATATATTCACCGCTCGCAACAAGTTCTGCTGGGATGTAACCATTCACTGTTACTTCTCCAACTTGTTCCGCCAGATTCTTCACATATTCCTTCGCTTCCTCTTCACCTAACGTATCAATCAGTGATTGAAAAAACGTATATGCTGTACCTGAAACATTTGGATCGGGCATGACAATCTTTCCTTTATATACTGGATTCAATAAATCTTTCCATCTTAACGGATACGAGAGACCGAGCGGCGCTATTTCCTCGTTCCACCGCTCTTTATTAATCGCAATTGCCAGCTTCTCCACTTCATAACCGTACCAATAACCATCTTTATCTTTAACAGTTTTTGAAATACGATTTGCATGTTGGCTTATCACAGGAATAGAAAGGTTTTTTTGCTTCATCATTTGATGCGCATCTACTGTACCGCCAATAATAATATCCGCCTTCGGATTTCCAGCTTCTTCTTCCACTCTACGAAGAAGTTCTTCTGTTGAAAGACGAATAAATTCATACGTACATCCGCGCGGCTTACAAAATGATGAAAGTAACGCTTCACCAACTTCCTCACGAGCCGCCACATACGCAACAATATGACGATCATCCAAAATAGGGAGACCATTTTTACTATATTTAATAGAGGTTGTATCTCGAGAGCAACTAGACATCGCTCCTCCAATTACTAGCAAAAAGAAGAAAAAGGCTATCTTTCTCATGACGCATTCTCCTTTACGAATAACTCTGCTAGAGAGCTTTTCATATACATGACATTTCCGTTATTATCACCGAGATATTGCACAACAAAGTACGATGGATACACAGAAATCGTAAGAATATCTTCACGATCATTCTTTACACGCTTACCTGTTTTATAAGCTGTAATATAAGCAATCGGTTCATTCTGCGATTGTAATAACTTCTGAATTTCTCCGTAATCTGTAATTTGCTTTGCGTATCGAATAGAATCAAGTATGTGCGTAAGATTGATAGTACGTACCACATCACCTTGACGTACTACGACATCCTTTGCTGAAGCAAAGAAATCACTAATACGCTCTGGCGTGTAATACAGGCTTAATAAATACGTTTGAAGTGCTGAAATCATCGGATCCATGCCATTCTTTCCGTATACATTTTCCCCATACTGGAACAAGTCACCTACTGCAAAAGTACGCTTATGTCCATTCAAGTACGTTACTTCTCCAGTAAATACTTGTTCTTGGCTCTTAACGCCCTCAGGCTCTATTCGAATTCGGTCAAAGAATGAAACAATCGTATGCAAACGAACTTCATCCGTTACAACGATTTCTCCCCACTTTTCATGTCTTACTTTCACTTCAATGGGAAGAGATTCATTCACCCTTTGTAAAACGGCTTGTTTATCATTTACAATGTTAATTCGATTATAGATTTGCTTCTCCATAACATAAAACAAAACAAGAGAAACAATCATACAAATGACAAACATAAGAATTTGAAATGATAGCCTTTTCATTTCTGCCTACCTCCAAGATAAAAAAACGTTGTTTCGAAAATACCGCATAATTGTTTCATAAATGTATCATTTAACCGCTTTCAAGTTTTTTATGTCTTCCATCCTTCTCGGAAGCAAAAATGTAATGAATATTGTAGTACCTATTTCTTCACTACTCTCAATCCGCATGCTTCCGCCCTGCTTATTCATAATCTCCTGACAAATATACAAACCATAACCATTCCCGTAACTAGAAGGAAGTGCCTTTCCTTTCGGAGATTCATTCCACTCTGCAAGCACCACTTCATCTATACCGATCCCATCATCATGAACAAAAACCTTCGCCTCATGCTCATTTACAATTACATTCATACGAATGTGAGAAGCATCACTATACTTAATTGCATTATCAAGCACATTTAAGAAAATTTGCTTCGTCTTATCAAAATCCGCAACAACATGTACATCTGTTAACTCATTTATCACTTCAATTTCAAACTGATTTAGGCGAGGTTTCACAATTGAAACTGCTTCCTCTGCCAATTCCTTTATGTTCACAACTGTAGGTGACACTTCAAACGTACTCGTTCCATATTTCGAGGACTTAAGCAGCTCCTCTACAAGTGATAATAAACGCTCACTTTCCACAGCCACATAACGGAGACTTTCCTGTACATCTTCTTTCGATTGTAACTTCGGAATTAAATCAACATAACCGATAATTGCCGTTAGCGGTGTTTTTAACTCATGCGTAATGCGGTCTAGGAAATCTTTCTGCTTCTCTTTCTCCTCCTGCAACTGCTTAATATGCAGCTCAATTCCATCAGCCATCGCGTTAAAAGATGCTGAAAGCTGAGCGATTTCCACGTACTCATTTAACTCAATCTTACTCTTATAATCACCATTCGCGAGCCGCTGTGCCATTTGTCTCAACTGATCAATTGGTTTATGAAGAGACTTCGCCAAACGAATTGCAAAGAAAATACCGGTAGCTACTAAACAAAGAGACGTCATTAAGAACGTCCAGCTCACATTTGTTAAAACTTCCTTCTCACCCGTTAACTCATTTATAAAACGAATACTTCCAATGACATCGTTTCCATAATAAACCGGGCTTGAAAACAAAAGAATAGGAGCTGGATCCGCCTCCTCAAAAACATAAGACTTCTTTCCCTTCAAAGAACTCTCAATGTCGATGTTACGGTGAAGCAATGCTCCTTTTTGTGTATCTGCAACAACATCGCCATTCTTCCCAATCATCTGCACACGGACATCCATACGCTTCGCTAAATACGACGCAATTAAAAGTGAATTCGGACCAAGCGTATCTACTTCTGCTTCCTTCTCTAAATAATTCATCGTATAAATTTGTGCTTCTACACTTAACTTTTCTAAAGAATCTGCTGCATTATGATACATATTCTTTTCTAACGTAATATAAACAACTGCATATAAAAGAACAAAAATCGGAATTAACAGCCCAACTATTCCGAACACCATATTTCGCTTTAAAGACATACCATCACCACTTAACAATCCAGTTTATAGCCAACGCCATAAATTGTCTTAATATATTCTCCACTCGTCCCAAGCTTCTTGCGAAGTCTCTGCACCATAATATCAACTGCTCTCGTATTTCCGATATACTCAAATCCCCATACTTTCTCAAGCAACTCATCCCTCATAAACACACGCTGCGGATTTGAAACAAATAACTGACATAAATTAAACTCTCGGTACGTTAACTGAATCTCTTGTCCACTCACATGTACCTTTCTTTCCTTAGGACAAATCACGATCTCTCCAGCCTCAATTACTTCATGACTTACAGCAGTCTCCGTCTTCTTTACACGCCGCGCCATATTCTTAACCCGAAGAATAAGCTCCGCATAATTAAACGGCTTCGTCACATAATCATCAGCACCAAGCTGCAATCCAAGCAACTTATCATTCATCTGACTCTTTGCCGTTAACATAAGTACCGGAATATCCCTATCCCTCTCACGGAACAAACGAAGCAACTCATACCCATCCGTATCCGGAAGCATAACATCCAAAATCAATACATCCGGCCCTTCATTCCATCGCTCTAAAGCTTCTCTCCCATCAGCCGCTGCCAACACTTCATAACCTTCCATCTCCAACTGCATCCGAATCAAATTACGAATACTCGATTCATCATCAACCACAAGTATTTTCATCATTCTCCTCCTTCCATCATGTATTATAGTACAGTTTAGTATAGCAAAAATCGTACAAAAAAAGAGAGGGTATTGTCGAACATATTTTGTCGACGATACTCTCTCTTTCACTTATTATATTTATTTAGCATATCCATTCGGTTGCTTTTGATGCCAATTCCAAGCATGTTCAATGATTGTCTTAACATTTACATACTTAGGATCCCATCCTAGCTTCTCTTTCGCTTTCTTAGAAGAAGCAACTAAACGTGCTGGATCGCCCGCACGGCGCGGTGCTACCTCAGCCGGAATTTCATGATTTGTAACTTCGCGAACTGCATCAACGATTTCTTTTACACTGAAACCATTACCATTTCCTAAGTTATAGAAATCACTCTCTCCGCCGTTCTGCAAGTCTTTAAGCCCTAAGAAATGAGCCGCTACTAAATCTTCAACATGAATATAATCACGGATACAAGTACCGTCTGGCGTATTATAATCATCACCAAACATCATAATCTTCTCACGTTGACCTAAAGCCACTTGCAGCACAAGAGGAATTAAATGTGTTTCTGGACGGTGATCTTCCCCAATAATACCATTTGGAGTTGCACCAGCCACGTTAAAGTATCTGAAAATCTTATAACGTAAATTAGAAGCTTGGCTATACCAATGAAGCATCTTCTCGATTGCTAACTTCGTCTCTCCATACGTATTCGTTGGATTCGTCATCGTTTCTTCAGTAATAAGATCAACATCTACCTCACCATACGTTGCCGCAGTAGAAGAGAAAATAAACTTATCTACCTTAAACTCATCCATTACCTCTAATAAACAAAGTGCACCATACACATTGTTATTATAATATTGAAGGGGCTGCTCCATACTAACTCCAACTAAAGAATCGGCTGCAAAGTGCATAACCGCCTCAATATTTTCTTGTTTAAAAACATCCCTTAAAAAGGATTTATCACGAAGGTCGCCATTATAAAACTTCGCGCCTTCCATAATTGCATCTTCATGACCAGTTTGTAAGTTATCTACTACTACTACAGATAAACCTTCGTCTACTAATTTTTTCACAGCGTGAGAACCGATGTAGCCAGCTCCGCCACAGATTAGGATTGAGTTCATTGTTTGCCTCCTACTATTTCAGATATCTTAATTATAAAAGGAAAAGGTATACGATAACTCGTACACCTTTTATCTCTCCTTCATTACTTAGCTACAAAATAATCAGTTACATACTTCGCCCAAACGTCATGTCCTTTTGCACTTGGGAAACCGAATTCTTCTTGTAGGTATGGTAAAATTGCTTTCGTTGAAGCATCCGGCCATGCTCCCCAATGATCAATATATGTATAATTATTTTGCGTCGCAAATTGTTTTAATGCTTCAATCGATTTCGGATAATTCTTCGCACCATAAACTGGATTTGATGGTTGAATCATAATTGTAGCACCCTTTGCACTATTAGAGAGTGCTTGAACGAACTTCTGTGTATTTGCGACAGAGTTTCCATTACCAGTTTTACCGTTATCAGTAATAAATGGTGGCTCAAATAAAATTACATCTGGATTCTCTTTCGCAATCTCTTTATCACGCTTATTCACGATTAACTCTTCTGTGCTTTCACCCTTATATTCCTTTACAGTCACATTCCATAAACCTTTACCGTAAGCAGTTTCTAAATTAGCTGTTAACTTAGCTGCCCAAGCACTTTTTTCAGATGAAGAGGCTTCATCACCAACAATAACAAGATTTACTGCCTTTTTATCCTCAGCAGCTTTCTTTAACTTCTCTTTCACTGCATCTGGCAAGTTCTTCGCGTATGCCTCATTAAAAGATGACTTCGCATCTTGTTTTTTCTCTTCTTTTTTCTCTTCTTTCTTTGCTCCGCTATCTTTCACTTCAGCCTTTGTTTTCGTTACTTCACTTGTCTGTCCTGTTGCATTTGCAATCTTCTTATTCCAGTACAATTTACCACTCACAATCGAAGCAACAAACAATACAAAAACAACAAGAACAAGTACTGCTTTCTTATTCATCAATTCACCTCATCTATTAATCTCACAACATATAATATTAATATAAATCCATGCAAAAATAAACCCAACTCCTTCCAAAGGAGTTGGGTTGTTACATATTACTTAGTCAATTCAAGATGCGCTCTTAACTTATTCGTTAAATCTTGTTTCGCTGCATCTGGAACATAGTAATACCAAATACCATCAGCGGCTTTGTGACCATCACCTGGGATTTGAATTTCTTCACTATTCTGCATGCAATCTTTATAGTTCTTTTGAATATCAAACATTTGATCTTGCGTTAAACTTGTTTTAACGTTTTTCTCAATCGCTTTTAATACATCACCATAGCTTGCTAGAGAAGATACACTTGCACCCTTCTTAATTACAGCTTGAATAACTTGACGTTGGCGCATTTGACGACCGAAGTCACCACGTGGATCTTCATAACGCATACGAGTATACTTTAATGCTGTTTCACCATTTAAATGGATGTTACCTTTAGCAAAATGTTGCTCCCTTGACGTAAACTCCAAATCATTATTTACATCAACACCACCAACAGCGTCTACAATATCTTTGAATCCAGCCATGTTTACCTCAATGTAATGATCGACTGGTACATTAAGAAAATTCTCTACTGTTTTTACAGCCATATCAATGCCACCAAAAGCATAGGCATGGTTGATTTTATCTTTTTTCCCTTTCCCTACAATCTCCGTATAAGAGTCTCGTGGGATACTTGTAATTTTCATAGATTTTGTTTTTTGGTTTAAGGTAAATAACATAAGTGAATCGGATCTACCTGTTCCATTACCTTCTTGATCTACACCCATCAGTAAAATAGATACAGGTTTATTATCCGCAATTTCTACTTTCTTATCTCGTTTATCAGACTTATCACGATCCAAAGGCTTATGCACTGTCTTTAACGTATTAGATACATTAGAATAAACAGTATATGCATATACACCACCAGCAATAACAAGAACACCAATGATACCTAGAATCCAAAATAGAATCTTTTTCTTCATCGTTTTTCCTTCTTTCAAATAACAAATTCAACAACCTTATTCTTACTATTATTCCACATAAAACTATACAGATTTACAAATCATTTGTAAACTACTGATTCTTCCACTATCTTATAGCTTCTTGAGAAAATCTTTTAAAGCTTCCTTCCAATTTTGAAGCGATTCAAATCCATTTTCTTCAATCATCCCTTTATCCAGTACTGAGTACTTAGGACGTGCGGCAGGCCTTGGAAAATCTTCGGTCTTTAGTGGATTGACCACTATTTCAATATTAGATTGCTTGAATATCTCTTTTGCAAACTCATACCAAGAGCACACCCCTGAATTAGAACCATGATATACTCCATATTTATCAGTTTGTACAAGACTAATAATAAATCTTGCTAAATCAGTGGTATAAGTTGGTGAACCCACTTGATCATGAACAATCCCTAATTCTTTATTCTCCTCTGCCAAACGTAGCATCGTCTTCACAAAATTATTACCATATAAGCCAAATACCCAAGACGTTCTAACAATATAACTTTTTGAACAATACTCTTGTGTATACTGTTCTCCAACTAATTTTGATTTACCGTATACAGTCTGAGGATTCGTTTGATCATCCGCTTTATATGGAGTATCTTTTGTTCCATCAAAAACGTAATCAGTACTTACATAACAAAACTTTGCCCCTACTGCTTCAGCAGCTTGAGCTAAGTATTTTGTTCCTTCAGCATTGACTTTAAAAGCAGCTTCTTCATCGCTTTCCGCTTGATCTACTTTTGTATATGCTGCCGTATGAATAATAATATCGGGCTGAATTAGTAATACTTTCTCGCTTACTTGTTTTTCATCTGTAATATTTAACTCTTCTCTGCCGAACCCAAAGACTTCCCATGTCTGTTCTTTTAATAAACTTACTACATCTTGTCCTAACTGACCTTTAGCTCCTGTTACTAATACCTTCATGTTTTATACCTCTAATCTATTAGCATATTGATTCTTGAAGTATTCTTGGTATTCTCCAGAAATAATATTTTTCCACCAATCTTGATTTTCTAAATACCACTTAATAGTTTGCCCAATACCTGTGTCAAAATTGTACTTTGGTGACCAACCTAATTCTTCACGAAGTTTTGTCGCATCAATTGCGTAACGGCGATCATGACCTGGACGATCTGTAACATACTTAATTAGAGATTCTGGTTTATCCAATGCTTTTAAGATTGTTTTTACGATTTCAATATTTGTACGTTCGTTATTTCCACCAACATTGTACACATCACCATTTTTACCTTTATGAAGTACTAAATCAATTGCCTGACAATGATCCTCAACATGTAACCAATCACGTACATTTAAACCATCACCATATACAGGTAATTGTTTATCATTTAGTGCATTAATAATCATTAAAGGAATTAACTTCTCTGGGAAATGGAATGGTCCGTAATTATTTGAACAACGTGTAATATTTACTGGTAAACCAAACGTTTCATGATAAGCACGAACTAATAAATCTGCACCCGCTTTACTTGAACTATACGGGCTATTTGATGCCAAAGGTGTTTCTTCCGTAAAGTAACCAGTTTCGCCTAAAGTTCCATATACCTCATCTGTTGAAACTTGCAAGTATTTTTTTACTTCCGCATTTTTAGCAGCATCTAGTAATACTTGTGTACCTTGAATATTCGTTTGAATAAAGATATCAGGATTTGTAATACTTCTATCAACATGTGATTCTGCTGCAAAATTTAACACATAATCAAATTTTTCTTCTTTAAATAATTGGTTAATAAACTGACGATCTGCTATATCGCCTTTGACAAATTTATAATTAGATAATTCCTCAATATCTTTTAGATTTTCTAAATTACCTGCATATGTTAACGAATCTAAGTTTACAATATTATATTCCGGATACTTCTTCACCATATATCGAACAAAGTTACTTCCAATAAACCCTGCGCCACCTGTTACTAATACTTTCATATTATTCCTCCTTATTTCTCGTACACAAAATTAATATTTGCTTCTTCTAATAATGGATGTTTAGTATCCTTTTCTGAAAGGATTGGTTCACTCACCGGCCAATCAATTCCTAAGGCTGGATCATTCCATAGAATACCAGCATCATGATTAGGAGAATAGTATTCATCTACTTTGTAAGCCACTGTTGAATTTGGCACTAATGTACAAAATCCATGTGCAAATCCTTTCGGTACGACTAATTGGCGTTTATTATGTTCACTTAAAATAACACCAACCCATTGTCCATATGTAGGTGAACCTTTTCGAATGTCAACAGCTACATCATAAATAGCACCTGTGATACAGCGTACTATCTTTGTCTGTGCTTTAGGATTTAACTGAAAATGTAATCCACGTAATGTTCCGGCTGGTACAGATAAAGATTGATTATCCTGAATAAATTCGTAATCTAAACCAAGCTTATCAAAGACTTCTTTATTATAACTTTCCATAAAATACCCGCGATGGTCGCCAAATACCCTAGGCTCTAAAATAACTACATCAGGAATTTTAGTTTCAACAATCTTCATTATAAGTACTCCTTTATTGATAAATTGGTTGTTTTTGTTTACTTTGTTCTGCCAATCGAATCAAGTATTGACCATATTGATTTTTTTTCATCGGCTCTGCTAATTCAAATAGTTGCTCACGGGTAATATATCCTTTTCTAAATGCTATTTCCTCTAAACAAGCTACTTTTAAACTTTGACGTTTTTCAATTGTTTCAATAAATTGAGATGCTTCTAATAATGACTCGTGCGTGCCAGAGTCTAACCAAGAAAAACCTCGACCAAGAATTTCAACGTGCAACTCTTTTAATTGTAAATAAACTTTATTTATATCAGTAATTTCCAATTCACCACGAGGTGATGGCTTAATATTCTTTGCGATTTCCACAACCTGATTATCATAAAAATATAAACCCGTTACAGCATAATGCGATTTTGGCTCTTGAGGTTTCTCTTCAATAGAAATAGCTCTTCCATCTTCATCAAATTCTACTACCCCAAAACGTTCTGGGTCATTTACATAATATCCAAAAACAGTTGCTCCTTCTTGACGTTCTACAGCATTTTGTAATAATTTTGTTAAACCATGTCCATAGAATAAATTATCACCAAGAACAAGAGCTACAGAGTCATCGCCAATAAACTCTTCTCCAATAATAAATGCCTGAGCTAATCCATCTGGGGAAGGTTGTACCGCATATTCAAGCTTTATTCCAAACTGTGAACCATCTCCCAGTAACTCCTCAAAACGAGGCGTGTCTTGTGGTGTAGAAATAATCAGAATTTCTCGAATACCAGCAAGCATTAGTACCGATAATGGATAATAAATCATTGGCTTATCATATACAGGTAATAATTGTTTCGATACTGCTTGTGTTAGTGGATATAAGCGTGTTCCACTACCGCCAGCTAAAATAATACCTTTCATTATTAATCTTACCTCCGTCAAAAAATTATAATTCCAAATATAAAACAGCTATATTTAAATTAAACAAGTTTTATTATTTCGAATAAATTGCTTTCTCAAATTTAGCTGTTGCGTTCTCCCATGTCATTCCTTTTACAGCCTGATAGCCCCCAATGGAAATTTTCTTTAATAATTTCTCATCATGTATCAATAATTCGATGTTTTTTGCCATCTCCTCTATTTGATAAGGTTCTGATAAAAGAGCTGTTTCTTGATGCTCACCTATATCTTTCATACATCCCACGTTAGTCCCAACAACTGCACACTGACAAGACATAGCTTCTACAGCCGTTAATCCCCATCCTTCATATCTACTTGGGAATATATATATATCATTATTAGAATATAAATCCGATAAGGTTTTCCTATTCGGTTTCTTATAAAATTTAGCATAATCAGGTATTTTAGCATTATCACTTGTTCCAAATAAAGTTAGCTCTACATGTGGATATTTCTTTTTCACTATTTCAAAAGCCTTTAAACCATCTATATAGCCCTTTAATTCTAACTCATGATACATCATTAGGATTTTTGTGCCCTTTTTAAAACCTTTTCTAATATTTTCTGTACCAAAATCATTACCATTATGAACAACATGCACTCTCGGGCTATCAAAATTATTCATTAATAAATTCCGAAGTTCATTTGAAATAGTTATATGCTGGAGATCAAGTCGGTAACTGGTGTCTACCAATTCCTTAGGACCACTCCAATCCTCATATGCTTGCACAAAATAAAATTTTTCACCCTTATCCTTATCTAATTCATATACAGAATACGCCGTAGGCCACGCTGTCGCAATTACAGCATCGGCCTTACGTACAAAAGTGTCTCCTATATAGGGAACCAATTTAATTTGAACATTTAAATCAAACCAATTTACTTTATTACGTCTTTTAATAGAGTTGCCAATACTGGATTTTATTCTTCTTAAATTTCCCTTGACTCCATAATTATCAAATTTATATGCTAACATCGGAGCATAGCAAACTACGTCGTGCCCCTTTTCCTGCAAACGGTTTGCATATTCAAACGCAACCCTAATTCCCCCTGTTGCATATGTAAAGGGAAGTATAAAGTTTATTTTCACCTATTCTTCACCTCTAAGCTTATATCTTATTAGTTTTATTTTTTTTTAGTTTATTTTTTATTACCGTACTTCCCATTTCGAAATACTCCTTCAAATCCTTCCTATTAAAAAACAAATCTACAACTATTAATAAAATTATACTACAAGCAGAAACAAGAAAATTATGCGTTATGAAAAAATATACAGCTATCACATTATTCGCTAAAATTTTGAATAAATCATAGCTAATATTGATATTCCTTGTCATCAATTTATTTGAAATTAGTGTATTACAAATTAATAAAATTAATATTCCTGTATTACTAAACAATATTACTCCTATTAATCCAAGTTTATTAACAAATAATAGATTCAACATTAAATTTATAGTAATTGAAACAACCAATGGGTATAGCGAATATGTGGTTTTCCTTGTAAGCTGTGGTCCAAATCCAGAAAAATAATTAAAACCATGTATATATATTGGTAAAATCATTAATGGAATAATGTAAAGTGCTTCTCTGTAAGATGTAGACAATGTGGCCACTAATAACGGTAACACTAAAAATAAACCTGAAATCACTAATTGCATAAAAATACCATAAAAATTCTTATACTTTCTTACGATATTTTCAAATTCTATATCTCCCTTATATTTATCATAGTAATTGTACAACTTGGGTTCCCAAAAGACTAAAAATGAATTAACAAATAAAATTGTAATTGAAGCAAATTTTAACCCTACAGAAAATACACCTAGTACCTCACTACTTAGGTAAGTTGAAATTATTAGCCTATCTATCGTAGACTGCAATAACCATAAAAATATAGAAGGCAGTAATGGTAAGCTATATTTTAAAGACTTTTTGATCACATTTTTACTTTTAATAGACTGTTTTTCTAGTTTTTTAACATTTTTATTAAATAATATAATGTTAATTATCATACTGAAAACAGCTGAAAGAACAGTTGAAATAATGAGGGCCATTATACTTTTAAACACCATTGTTAAAATAATTGTAATTACAAATGTACAAAATTGACTAAGAAATATCGCTAATGAATATATCTGACCCAAGCCATGAAAACGTATAGTTCTAGTATATATATCTTGAAGGGCAGTAAAAGCAGCCACTATCACCGCGCACGCGAAGAAGTATAAAGAATTTCCAAGACCTTCCTCACTATAAAGAATATAATAACTTACCCCTGCTAGACTGATGATAATAGAGATCACACTATATAATCCGAGTAATCTATTTCTAACTAATGCCCCTTCTTCTTGATTGTATGTTCTTAAATAATATTGTTCTGTTCCCAAAGTAATCATAGGTGTCAAGTACATCACTAAAATTGTAAATAAAGTAAACGTACCAAATTCTTCGAGTGTAATATAGTAAGAAATTATCGGTAATGAGACAAATGAAAATAATCTAGCTATAAATGGTCCAAACATAAAAAAGATCATTTGCTTAATATTATGGTACAAACTATTCTCTCCTCCATCTATAAAGCTCGCTTTGAATTTCTTTTTAGCATATATATTTAAAGCTATCGTTTGATTTGATAATCCCTACCTAATTTCCCAACTATAAATTTCCCCCACCAAAAACAATTCAAAATATGTGCTGAAATAGCAGAGGCCACAATACTACCTATAAATAGAACTACAATAATTAAAGGCGAGTTTTCGTTAGTAAAATAAGAATAAATCTTCTCAAATACTTTTATATAGAAAACGTGTAATAAATAAATACTAAATGAATACTTACTTATTAAATTCACTAAATTTGGTACACTATCCATACGACTAAATATAGAATATAACGCTAAAATTGACATGGTAGTAAAAATTAAAATATCTACTCTTTTGGAACTAACCAGAGTTAAAATACCACTGTTATTCAAAAGTACCACTAAAAAAGCAGATAAACATGTAATCAAGTATATAACTTTTTTATATCGAATTACCTTTTCTTTGAATTCCGTATAATATATCCCACAATAATATGCTAAACAAAAATAAAATAGCCATCCAACAAAAGGCACCCATGAAAAACGCAACCAAATATATTCTCCTATAGCATTATCAGGAACTGGAATGAAATTAAAGATAGCTAAATAGATTACATTTATAATAAATGCAATTAATAGTACTTTTTTTACATTTGCACGCCTAAAAAATTCAAATAATACCGCATGCAGAATATAAAATTGCATTATAATCAAAATAAAATAGCCATGAAAATCACCTAAAAATATATTTTTTGCCGACTGTAATACAAAAGCATGTAGAAAATCTTCCTCCTGATATGTATACTGTAAAGCATAAAATAATCCCATAACTGTATACGGGATTAAAATATACCTTATCCTTTTTGTTAAAAAGTGCTTTGGAACCCCATCTTTATATACCTTGGATATTACTAACTCTGAGATAAAAATAAACATCGGTGTTCCAAAACATAAAAGGATTCTTAAATTATTTAAGAATCCTTTTTGATTAAAATCTATTAAATCTAAATATGATGTAATACTATGTAACAAAACCACACTTAGACAAGCAACAACTCTCAAAAAAAATACTTCTTTAATCATATTTTAATGCCTTTCTATTTGATAAATTTCCCCTTTAAGATATAGATAAAAAATAAAGGTATTCCAATTACATATCTTTTAAATAGCCTTCTCGGTTCAATTAATAATCGAAATAACCACTCTAATTTACAGTTCCTCATCCACTTTGGTGCACGAGTAACTCGCTTTGAATAAAAATCTAAAAATGCCCCTACACCTACTACGACGTTTACGTCTAGCTGAGAAATTTTTTCAGAAATCCAATTTTCTTGCAAAGGTACACCTAATCCTACAATCAAAATATCGGGTTTTTTTTGATTAATATCTTGCAACACATCTGACTCATTACTAAAGAAATAACCATCCTTAACTCCAATGATCTGTAAATTCTTCAAATCGTTTGTTAGATTTTTTCCTGCCTCTTCTGCAACTCCCGGTTTACCGCCTAATAAATATACTGTATAACCTTTTTCTTCAGCGTATCTCAATAAATTTGGAGTGAAATCTGTACCATTCATATTTTGATGAAATTGAAAACCAAATAATTTTGCAGCTATATCTATTCCTATTCCATCATTTAGAACTACATCCGCACTATTTAAATTTTCTTTATACATAGAATCGGTTTGAGCAACATTGAAACAATGTGCATTTAAAAAAAACACCTTTGATTTTATCTTATTTTCTATTCTCTCCCCCAAATAATTAAATACATGTACTTCATCCGTCACTGTAACCTTAATATCACCTATAAAGTTCTCTTTCATTTTCATCCTCTGTTATTCATCTGTTTTAGAAATTCTTCCACCCTATTTTCCATGGATTGTTTATTTACAGTTTTTTCATATGCATTATTTGCAATACGGTTTCTTTCTTTCTCATTCTTTAAATAATATCGTACTTTTTCTACTAAATCGTTAACTTCTTCATATACAATGATATCCTCTTGTATATCATAAAAATCACTTAATCCTTTATTAAAATCTGTTAGCTGAAAAGAGTTGGTTGCTGCAATTTCAAAAGTTCTAGGATTTATCCCATGATGGCCTTCAAAATTTATATTAAGACAAATTTTACTTCTATTATAAAGTTTATTTAACTCTTCAGGCGTAACATTATAATTTTTTACAGCTTTATATAAATATCTATATTTAATCTTTTGATACATATATGTCAATGGCCTTCTTATATTTCCATATTCACCAATAATAATGATTTTTAAATTTTCATCGCATAGTTGCTTAATAAGCCCATTTAATATTTTTTTCCTTTTTGGATATCCATATCCTGCAAAACATATGTCTATATCCTTATCTTCTTGACTTTGCTGATAAGTATTTGAATTATATCCCATCGGTATGTATATCCTCTTATTAACATCCTCAAAGTACTTCTTATCATCTTCTTCAAAACATACCACCTTATAATACATTTCTAAAGATTCTAGTGCTTTAGGAAATCTTGATAATGAGTCCATCATCCATAAAACACATTTTATTTCTGGGATATTTCTCTTAATTTTTAGGAGCGAGTCTTTTAAAATATAATCTCCTCTTATAACAACTAATACCGTTGGTCTATATTTTAATACTTCTTCAACAAATTCATCATTAAAACGTTTTAAATTTTCTTGCTGATATTTATATAACCCTATTTTAGGAAATATCTTATTTTCTAATATTTCTTTCCCACTCTTGTTACGATCTTGATAGGCCATAACATGTGTTTTAAAATTATTATTAGAAAATGCTAATGCTAAAGAAGTATTATAATCATGAAAGTCTGGTCCTACCAGAAATAATTTCATTGTATTTTCCTCCAAAATGATATGCTATATAAAAATTATTAATTATTCTAGTTAGATATCGGACGCTTTATAGACGCTGAATACATTACACTTAAATACCAACAGAACGGTACAGTGTACTGTACTGTTGAAAACGTATTATCTGAAAAAGAATAAATTAATGTCCCTATAACAAAGGAGATGTAATACAGACGTATCTTTTTATCAAGCTCTCTATAAATAAGCCAAAAGGTAAAAATAAAGGTTCCTAATAATAATATTGAGCCCACATAACCTGTTTCATAATAAAAACGTATATATTCATTATGTGGAACAACAAATCCACCAAAAATCGAACCATCGTTCGCTAGTAAAATTGATCCTATTCCCTTACCAAATAATGAAGAATCATGTGCTTTATCAAGAAAGAATTGCCAAGCTTCATCCCTTCCTGATAAATTCAAAACAGTTCCTCCATCTGATTTGCTACGTGCTAGTAATTTATCTTTTTCTAGGATAAACATCGTTATTAACACACCCAGAAAGATCATCAGTGACATTAAATATTTAATTTTCCCTGATAAAAATGCTTTAATATTATCTAAGAAATACACTGAAATTGGTAATATAGTAGCTATTAACGGGCCTCTTGTCCCCGTTAGTAATAATATTAAAAAATTTGTTAAAGCCAATATATAATATCGTTTATGACTTCGTTTCCCTTCAATAAGCGCGACTACAAATGCTATGTATGCAAGCATTGCTAAATGCGCTGGAATATTTGAACCTTGAAACCTCATTACACCTGTATATTCATATGAATAAAATTGGTATACTCCAAGTAACGTTAGTACGCCTCCCACAGAGGCACTAATAATTGGCAAAAGACAAATTAAATTAATTATAGTTTTCCAAGTATATCGTGGCCATCTAATTAGTAGTAGCCCCCAAGGAGTAACTAATCCAATAAATGCTTTCATAATATCAATATATGATAAATTTATTGGCAACTTTGAAAAAATAATACTATTTAATAAAATTATAAAAAAGATAATTGGCAAATATACAAAAGATATATTATATCCCAAACGAAAAATAGCCATTACTATCATTAATAATAGTAATAATTTATATATAGATGCCATATCCAACGGGCCCAAAGAAACATGGATAATATATTGTAAAGATATTGAACTAATGATTAATACAAAATATCCATAATTATCCGGGAATTTTATAATCATCAAAGAAATCACCAAAAATAACATGATTACTATGGGCAATATATAATTTACAGGGGTTAGCACCCCTATAAACGCAATAACAAATAGAGACAATAGTATCCCTCTCATTTGTATGTTATTGTTCAATAAATTTATTTTTATCATTTTTAAATCCCCATATCCATTATGATATTAACTAGATTTCTTGAAAAAATAATTACAAAAGCCTCGTATACTGTTTTGACGACATTGATTTAATAATTTTTCTCCTTCGTCTTGCAAAAAAGGCCCTTTTACACACGTATAGATATATTTCAAGAACATCTCAATTACTGACTTTACATTTTCGGTTCTGTTAGTACACATCAGTTTCTTAGTTACTCCCTGGAAATAAAACCGCTTTAAAACCCAATCTTTTTCTAATCTTTCCACCGGTACAAAGTGTTTCACAACCATATTAGGTATATAACAATATTCCCAATTTTCCTCTTTTAATTTATTAAACAGCCATGTCTCTTCACCAGAAATAAGTGTCGTACCTTTTCTTCCTAGATGAGTAGGGAACTTATATTTTTCTAGTACTGATCTCCTAAATGCCATATTAGCCCCAAAAGGGTATAAATTTCCTGGATATTCTCTTCTTTCTTCCCCTAAATCTACAATTGTATATGAATATTCTAAACCTTCAACCAACCATGAAGGTCTCTCAGTTTCAAACTTAGGGATAATCTTCCCTCCTACAGCATAAACTTCATCATTCACTTCAAAAAACTGAATAATGCTTTCAATCCAATTAGAATCAGGTATTGCATCATCATCTAAAAAAGCAATATACTTACCTTCAGAATGTTCTATAGCTGTATTTCTTGCAAAAGAAAGGCCTTGTCTTTTTTCATTAATATATCGTATTTCATAATTTGCGTTTTGAATAAATTTGGCCACTTCACTTTCAGTATTATCACTTGAATTATTATCAACAATTAATACTTCAGCCTTTTTAATACTATTCAACATTGCTAGTGATTCCATTGTTTCTAAAAGTAACTTCACCCTATTGTATGTACAGATTGCAATAGTTAATTTTTTTTCCATTATGCTACTCTTCTCCTACTTCATAGTTCATTTTTTAGGTACGAAATTTAATACGCATCTTTATCACCCATTATTACATTAAAGGTTTTAAAAATAATAATTAAATCAAATAGAAAACTCATTTTATTGATATAAGTTATATCCAGTTCCACCATATCTTTAAAACTTAAACTACTCCTACCACTCACTTGCCATAATCCAGTGCAACCTGGTACTATCATTAATCGTTGCATATCATATGAATCGTACTCTCTTACTTCTCTAACCAATGGTGGTCTTGGTCCAACTAAGCTCATTTCACCCTTTAAAACATTAATTAGTTGTGGCAATTCATCTAGACTAGTTTTTCGAATAAATTTACCTATCTTTGTCACCCTAGGGTCTTCTTTCATTTTAAACATAGCCCCAGAGACCTCATTATATTTTAGTATATCATTGAGTCTCTCTTCAGCATCTGTAACCATAGAACGAAATTTGTACATATTGAATTCTTTACCGTTTCTTCCGACCCGGATTTGTTTAAAAAGCACAGGACCTTTTGGGTCTTCATATTTAATCATTAGTGATACAATTAAAAAGACGGGAAAGAGTAATAATATTCCACATAGAGCCCCTATACAATCTATACAACGTTTAACTATCCAGTACCCTTTACGTTTATTTAATTTCTCGAGGTCAACTACTAAACTATTCTCTTTCTTTATACCTTCACTTGGCATTTTTACCAGCGTCAAAATAATCCCACCTCACTTTATATATATACGTTTTTTTGGACCAGGATCTCATTCATATATTCAATTAACTCATCTTTTAATTCTTCATGCTGAAGCGCCATTTCAATCGTTGTCTTAATAAATCCAAACTTCTCTCCAACATCATAACGAATCCCCTCAAAATCATACGCAAACACACGTTGAATTTCATTTAAGCGTTGGATCGCATCTGTTAGTTGAATTTCTCCGCCTGCACCTTTCTGTTGGTTATCAAGGAACATAAAGATTTCTGGTGTTAATACGTAGCGCCCCATAATCGCTAAGTTAGATGGTGCTGTTCCTTGAGCTGGCTTTTCAACAAACTGACGCACTTGATAACGACGATCATTTTTTTCAACCGGATCAATAATACCGTAGCGATGTGTTTCATTTTCAGGTACTGTTTGTACACCAATTACGGATGATTGTGTCCCTTCGTATTGATCCATCAATTGACGTAAACAAGGTGTTTCAGCTTGTACTATATCATCACCCAATAATACAGCAAACGGCTCATTTCCAATAAACTTACGTGCACACCATACTGCGTGTCCCAGCCCTTTTGGTTCCTTTTGTCTTATGTAATGAATGTTAATTTTTGAAGACGCTTGTACTTTTTCAAGCATTTCATACTTTCCTTTTTCTAAAAGGCTTTGCTCAAGCTCGAAAGAATGATCAAAGTGGTCCTCAATGGCACGCTTTCCTTTTCCAGTAACAATAATAATATCTTCAATTCCCGACTCAATCGCTTCTTCTACTATGTATTGAATAGTTGGTTTATCAACGATTGGTAACATTTCTTTCGGCATCGCTTTCGTTGCTGGTAAAAACCTCGTCCCAAGACCAGCAGCTGGAATAATTGCTTTTCTTACTTTTTTCAATTTCAGTCCCCCAAATTTATTTATTTATATGTAACAATAACAAAAACCCTACCTATAAATTCATCATAGTTATAACTCCATAGGTAGAGTTTCTGTCATAAATAAATTATGGGCATCTAACCCACCCTCACGTCATACTCCCGACGACAAGCGTCTAAGGTAGGCGCAAAAAAATTTCTACCCACAGCACGATCGAGTGCCCCCGTTGATAACGGTTAGGAGACATCACCAGTTCTTTATTTAAAAAATACCGAACAATTTTTTACGACGAATTTGTTCCGGATCTTCTTTATAAATCGCTTTCCCGCTAATTAATAAGTACGGATTTTCTTTTAGGTCGCTCATAACATTCATTCCAAATTCCTTTTCAATTAATTCATAGCTTTCTGCTAGATAGAATCCTCTTGACGTTGTGTTATGTGCATCTGAAGCGACCATATGCGTTAAATTATGCTCCACAAGTTGTAGTGAAAACTTTTTAATTTTCTTCCCGAACTTTCCTAATAAGCTTCCTGCTGTTACTTGTGTCAGTGCCCCTTTATTAACAAGGTTATATAACTTATCTGGCCGCTCGATTAACTCGGCATTACGTTCCGGGTGAACAATAATTGGAACCATTCCTTTTACACGTAATTCGTATAATAATTGTTCAGCATAACGCGGTACGTGATTCGATGGAAATTCAATGAATATATATTTATTTGTCTCATTTAAAGTAACAACTTTACCAGCTTCATAGTCTTCTAATAAATCACCATATAATCTGACCTCTTGCCCAGGTAAAATAGTAAGTGGGATATTATGTTGTTGTAGTGCATCATTTAGTTGTTTTACTTCATGAATAATTGAAGTACGTTCATTTATATACTTTCCGTTTTGATGGTGTGGTGTAGCAACAATGGTATGTATTCCTTCTGACACGGCTTGTTGTGCCATCACTAAACTATCGGTTACTGTCTGTGCACCGTCATCGATACCAGGTAAAATGTGACAATGTAAATCTATCATTTATTTCATCCTCCCTCTCTCCTATAAAGATCTTTTTTCCCTTGAATATGAGAGATTTCTCATATTCAAGGGAAAAAAGGAGATATGTTTCAACCATATCTCACTCTTTTAATTAGTTTGCACCGTAATAATAATATAAGCCTTCTTCACGTTCACGATCGTTGAGAACAACGCCCAATAATTTACCTTTAGCCGATTCTAACAATCCTTTTGCTTTTACTGCTGTTTCTTTTTCCGTTGCTTCACTACGTACAACAAGAATAGAAGCATCACATACATTTGCCATAATTTGTGCATCGGTAACGGCTAAAATAGGTGGCAAATCGAAAATAACTAAATCGTACATACTGTATGCTTGTCCAAGAAGTTCTTTCATTGATTTCGAACCTAATAATTCTGCTGGATTTGGTGGGATTGGACCACATGCTAAAAAGCCTAGATTGTCTACAGAAGTCGCTTGTATACATTTCTCTAAACGTTCACTATTTGTTAATACGTTGGTTAGTCCAAAAATATTATCTAGTTGGAACATTTGATGCATCGCTGGTTTACGCATATCCGCATCGATTAATAGTACTTTCTTTCCTTGTTGAGCAAATACAACTGCCATATTAGCTGTCGTTGTCGTTTTCCCTTCACTTGGGTTTGCCGATGTTACCATTAACGAATGCAAATTTGTATCAACAGCTGCAAATTCAATATTCGTTCGAATATTACGATATTGCTCTGAAATCGGTGATTTCGGTTGTTGATGAGCAATTAATTGACGACGTTGACGATGATTTTTTTTCTTTTTAAATAAATTAAGAGCCAATTGTTTGTCCCCTCACTTTTCTTGATGATGGAGCGTGTGATTTTACATTCATTGTTTCTTCATCCATACGAGCTACAATACCTAACACTGGTAAACCAAGCACTTTCTCTACATCTTCTTCTTTTTTCACTGTGTTATCTAGGTATTCTAGTAAGAATGCCATTCCAACTGAAGCAATTAGCCCAACTACGAAAGCAATTATTATGTTTAACATCGGATTTGGTTTAATTGGTGCCTGCTTCTCTACAATTTCTGCTTTTGATAATACGGTTACATTATCAATACTCATAATTTTTGCAACTTCATTTTTAAACACTTCTGCAGTGGTATTTGCAATATCACGAGCCATTTTCGGATTTTTATCTTTCGTAGTCACTAATACAACCTGTGAATCTTTTTCATTCGTCACTTCAATTTGCTTGTTTAGTTCTTGCGTTGTTATATTTAGACCTAATTTTTCTTTCACTTGGTCTAAAATAACAGGACTTTTAATGATAACCTTATATGTATTGGTCAATTGAATATTTGTTTGCACTTCATTAAATTGAATAGCTGTCCCCTCTTGTTTCTTCTGATTAACAAGAATCTGTGTCGAAGATTGATAGATTGGTGTCATAATAAAAAAGCTAAAGATAGCACTTACAATAGCTGCACCAAAGGCGATTACGAGGATCATTGCTAAACGTTTTTTTAAGATATGAAATAACTCTTTTAAATTAATTGTTTCTTCCATAAGTTCCTCCAACTTTCTAAAATTTACACATAGGAAAAATTATAACATATAAATCTTACATTTTTTATTTTTAATAATTCAGTTCTATATTTGTTCACAAGAAACAAGTTTAATCTTACAAAATAATCTTAAATATGACAACACATTCCAATGATTTCCCAAAAATTTTATCATATCATGCTTTTTACAATGTATATCTTGATAAATAATTTTCAGAAAACAAAAAAGCCAACAAAAATTTGTTGGCTTTTTCATATTTTAATAATAACCATACTGCTCTT
The DNA here is from genome assembly GCF_057924895.1 of Bacillus sp. LH1. NCBI lineage: Bacteria > Bacillati > Bacillota > Bacilli > Caryophanales > Bacillaceae > Bacillus > Bacillus sp. LH1. The sequence goes on from NZ_CM175007.1 coordinate 5,147,965, forward strand.
TTTCTTCTCTTTTATCGTTTAAAACGACTCCAAGTAGTTTACCTGATGCTTTATCTAATATTTGTTTCGCTTTTACGATTTTATCTTTTTCTGTCTTTTCACTTCGTACAACGAGTACGATTCCATCACATTTATTTGCAAGTATTTGTGCATCTGTAACCGCAAGGACAGGTGGTGTGTCGATTAATATAATATCAAACATGTTATATGCTTCTAGCAACGCCTCGTCCATTGCCCGGCTCCCTAATAGTTCTGCTGGGTTTGGCGGGATTGGACCTGCTGCCATTAAGTATACGTTCTCTATATCTGTTTTTTGAATGCATTGCATAAGTTTTGCTTGTCCTGATAATAAGTTTGTTAACCCATTTGAACTATGAATGGCAAATAAGTTTTGTATCGTCGGCTTACGCAAGTCAGCTCCAATTAATAAAACTTTCTTTCCTTGTTGTCCGAAAACAACTGCTAAGTTTGAGATTGTTGTTGTTTTCCCATCACCTGGATCTGCTGAAGTAACAATAATAGAACGAACATGGTTATCTACAGATGTAAACTCAATGTTTGTACGAATGTTACGGTATTGTTCTGTAATACGCGATTTAGGCTCTTTATGTGTAATTAATTGTCGTAATGGTTTTCTTTTCTTTCTCCCGAACATATTCATAATCTCCTTTTGTGAAATGCGACATTTCCCTTTTCTCTCTCTTATGCTCGATTTCATACGTCTAATTAATATTCTTGCTGAGTTCCCCACATTTCATCATAATCAATAACATCCTACTTTGTCTTATTTAAGTACCTTAACAATATGACAATGGCCTTATTTCTTTATTACCTTTATCACTTATCCTGTTTTCTAGATAAATAATAAAGTAAGTATATGGTAATTACCATCTATTTACAAGATATTTTCTGATTAGTTTGTATATTATCGTTTCATCGTTATATAACAGAAATTAAAAAATCCCCTTGTCTTTTCACAAGGAGATTTTTTAGTACTATCTATTCTTTTTTATCACCAATCGCAAATGTAATTTCTGCCTCACATGCAACTTCACCATCTACTGTTGCGATTGCTTTTCCTTTTCCAATTGGGCCGCGTACGCGTGTCATTTCTACTTCTAGACGAAGCTGATCACCTGGTCGTACTTGTTTTTTGAAACGGCAATTGTCGATACCTGCAAAGAAAGCAAGTCTTCCGCGGTTTTCTTCTTTCTTTAATACTGCAACTGCTCCGACTTGTGCTAATGCTTCTACAATAAGTACACCAGGCATAACTGCATAGTCAGGGAAGTGTCCGTTAAAGAATTCTTCGTTTGCGGATACATTTTTAATCCCAACCGCTCTTTTACCTTCATCTACTTCTAATATTTTATCAACAAGTAAAAATGGATAGCGGTGAGGAATGATTTCTTTAATTTGTTCTATATTTAGCATGTAACAATCGCCCCTTTTGTAATATTGGTCTTACCACTTGGACATATTGCTATTATCCCATTTTGTTTATTGTTTGTCATTACAAAGTAACATTTTATATTTAGTACAACTTCCTAAAAAAAAATGCACACACTCTATTCCATTAAAATAGTTGCACATTTTTGCAACTGACACGGAGGTGGAAAGGAGTGTATGCCCAAATTAGGGAAAGGCAATATGTATTGAAACATTATTTGCCTTAATGTCGTATTCGACTCATTATATTATAAACGTTTTCAATTAAGGAAATATTAAATTTAACCATATATATGAATATTTTACCTGTTTCCTTCACATTTCTCTATTTTCCTTCCATTTTCGCAAAAAATCAAAATAAAAAAATATAAAAACGAAAAAAAAGAACTAAGGCGTCAGCCTTAGTTCTTTCAAATTATCTCAAAGCACGCTTTGGTAATCTATCGATATTCTCTAACATAATACCTGTACCAACCGCAACGCAGTGCATTGGGTTTTCAGCAATTAATACTGGTACTTTTAGTTCTTCTGCTAAAAGCATGTCGATACCGTGTAGTAAAGCTCCACCGCCTGTTAGAATAACACCGCGGTCGATGATATCTGCAGATAATTCTGGTGGTGTGCGCTCTAATACGCCTTTTGCAGCTTGTACAATAACAGCTGCATTTTCTTTTAATGCTTCTGTAATTTCTTCAGAGCATACTGTAATTGTACGTGGTAAGCCTGTTACCATGTCACGTCCGCGAATTTCAAGCTCTTCGCTACGTGCACCTGGGAATACTGTACCAACTTTAATTTTAATATCTTCTGAAGTACGTTCTCCGATTAATAGCTTATACTTACGTTTAATATAGTTTAAGATCTCCATATCAAACTTATCGCCAGCCATTTTGATAGAGGAAGAGGTAACAATATCACCCATAGATAGTACAGCGATATCTGTTGTACCTCCACCAATATCAACAACCATGTTACCGCTTGGTTGGAAGATTTCCATACCAGCACCAACTGCGGCTACTTTTGGTTCTTCTTCTAAAAATACTGTTTTACCACCTGAACGTTCAGCAGCTTCACGAATTGCTTTTTGTTCTACTGATGTAATATTTGTTGGACAACAAATTAAAATACGAGGTTTTGAAAAGAAGCTCTTTACGTCCAATTTGTTAATGAAATACTTTAACATTGCTTCTGTAATTTCGAAGTCTGCGATTACACCATCTTTAAGTGGACGAATTGCTACAATATTACCCGGTGTACGTCCCACCATGCTTCTCGCTTCTTCACCTACTGCTAATACTTTACCACTATTACGATCAATTGCCACAACAGATGGCTCATTTAATACAATACCCTTACCTTTAACATGAATTAATACGTTAGCCGTACCTAGGTCAATTCCGATATCTCGCGCAAACATTCCCGTTTTTTCCTCCTCGATATTCAAAATCAGGTTACACCCGAATTCTTTTCACCTAATTTCTGATTTTATCATAAATTTAACAGAAACGTAATATTCGCAAAAAGAATTCTTCTGAAAAATATTACCGAATGTGAACGGAATGTTTGCTACTGTAACATTATTGACGTACAGGCTTCTCTACATCTTCTTTTCTATACTTTTGCTTTGTTGCTTCTCCACCTCTTAAATGACGAATAGACTTATGGTAATCAAGAATTTCTTTCACTTCATTTGCGAGCTCTGGATTAATTTCTGGTAGACGTTCTGTTAAATCTTTATGGACTGTACTCTTTGATACCCCAAATTCCTTTGCAATGACACGCACTGTCTTTCTTGTCTCCACGATATACTTACCAATCTTGATAGTTCTCTCTTTGATGTAATCGTGCACACCACTCGCCTCCCTAATTTGGATGTGAGAAGGGTGAAATGAGCCTCGCTGCATACGACTAAGAAGTAAGTGTGAGTGCTGTTTGTAAGCGTTAAACATTCTTGGATTTATAATGAAATGATTCACGATTTCTCACCTCAAACACTCTCTTTGCTTTGGTTTATACCATTGTATTGCCCGCACTACTGATATATGCTACATGTTCACTATTTTTGCGGACTAAGTTAAGAAAAATTACGTTTTTTTGTGAGAAATACGTTAAAACTAACTATTATAGCGAAAAAAAATGACACCTTATATATAAGGCGTCATTCTTCTCTTTCAAACTCTTCTTCTAATAATTGATGGTGGGGAACCTCTTTCTTACCGGCAATATAATAATATAAAGTAAATAAAACAAACAATAAAATAATAGCAGTCGACAGAACAAATAAAAATGACACAGTATCCCCTCCCTTTTGTAATATATATTCGAGAATCTCGTCATTTTTCCTTGTTTTTGCAACTTTTTTCTCGAAATTGAGTATTTTTATATAAAAATAAAAAAATCAGCTCCCCTAGTGGGAACTGATTTTTTCACTTTCTTATTCTTGTGAAGAAGAATCGTTAGATGATTCTGTAGAACCATTTGTTGATTTTTCTTCTTTCTTCGGTTCTTCTTTTTTGTCACTAGTTGAACCGCTTGTTGATTTCTCTTCTTTTTGAGACTTGTCTTCTGTTTTACTTTCTGGTTTCGTGCTCGTTGACTTCTCTTCTTTTTGAGATTTGTCATCAGCTTTTTTACCAGAAGCATTCGTAGCCTTTGCAGCACCTGCATCAGCTTTAATTTCTGTTACTGATTTATTTAAGTAACGTTCAGGGTTCACAGCCACATTGTCTTTACGTACTTCAAAGTGAACGTGAGAGCCTGCCTCTTTATTCATTGCACTTAGACCGGATGTTCCTAATACTTCACCTTGTGCAACTCTTGCACCTTTTTCTACTTTCACACTGCCTAAGCTTTGATAAGATACCGCTACACCATTTCCACTATCAACTGTTACAACATAACCAAGAAGTGAATCTTTTTCAGCTTTCGTTACTGTACCACTTAAAGCAGCAGCAACATTGAATTCTTTTCCATTCTTCGCAGCAATGTCAATTCCTTTGTTCGGGGAATATGTGTTGTTATAAAAGACAAGTGCTTTTTCTTGTTCCGCCTCAGTTGCTGCATCTTCATAGAATTTCTTTTGTACGACTACTTCCGCATTCGCGGCAGCTGGCATTTTCACTACTTCTGAAGATTTCGTTACTGGTACTGCTGGATCTTCCGATTGTGTATACGGTGTTGCTTGATCGTGGTTTGGAGTCTTCTTCGGATTAGCTCCTTGGAACCATAGCGCAACCATTAAGATTACCGCTGCACAAGCAATGTATAGTGCCGGAAACACCCATCTTTTTTGAAATAAATGTACTACCTTTTGCGACTTTTTATTATTTCTTCCTCGCATTCCATCATCACCTCAGCAATCATTTTGAACAATATTCACGTATCCTATACAACGTATAACTAATTACTTTTCGACAAAATCTGTAAAAATATGTATAAGAACTGTAAAATTTCCGAGGAAATGATAGAAAAAAGAAAAAACTGAGCACTTTTAGCTCAGTTTTTAGTCTAATTGTTTCTTTTTATATACGATTAAACATACAACGAGCGATATAATAAGCCAAACTGCAACATTTAATACATGCCCACTAATACTACTAAATCCCGACCCACCTACTAAGCTTTTAAGTGCTTTCACAATATGAGATGTTGGAAGATATCCAATCATCGTCTTAATTACTTTATTTTCAACCATTGGCTCAAACTGTACAGCCAAATACATCGTCATTAATATCGGCATTCCAATTATTGATGTTTGTGGTACAGAAGATGCAAGTAATCCGATCATTGTTCCAAGTACGATAAACAAAATAGTTCCGCATAAGAATATCAATCCTACCAATGGAAGGTTAATATTTAACTGATCTAAAATGAATAAATTTGCAATACAAATGACCATCGTCAGACCCGAGGTTAATAAACTCTTTCCAAGTAGAACTTCAACCGAAGATGCCGGTGATAGCATTAATACACGCAATGTATGTTTTTCTTTTTCTTCTGCAATTACCATAGATTGAACAAAGCCTGCGACAAATAGGAAGGCCGTTATAGTAGTAATACCTAACATTTCCTTTCCCACTCCAAATCTGCTAAACAAAAATGAAAGTATAATTGGTAAAAATGCCATTAACAACACTTGTGAATTTGTCTTAAAATCTTGTACTTCTTTTCTAAAAATAGCTGATACACGTCTCATTGAAAATGTCATTATAATCCCCTCCCAGTAACTTCAATAAAAATATCGCCTAGCGTTGGTTCGTGTGAATGAATAGATAACAGTTCGCCCTTTTTCATCCATTCTGAAATACGATTTGCGCCTAATTCATCTTTTTGCACTACTTCTTTTCGTTTACCTTTTAATACGACCTCTATTTGATCCTTAGCGTATTGTAAGCGCAGGTTCTCTGGCGTATCGAGTGCTACAATTTCTCCGCCACAAAGGAAGGCAATGCGGTTACAAAGCGTTTCTGCTTCATCCATGTTGTGAGTCGTTAAGAAAATCGTCGTTCCTTCTTCATTTAAGTCTTTTAAGATTTTATGAATGTTTTGTACGTTTACTGGATCAAGTGCAGATGTTGGTTCATCTAAGAAGAGGATATCTGGTTTATGAAGGATTGCTCTCGCTAGTGTGACGCGTTGCTTCATTCCCTTTGATAATTTCTTTACTGGTGTTTTTTTATCATCTAATAAATTTACTTGTGTTAGTACTTCATCGATTCGTTCTTTTTTGCAATCGTATAAGTCACAAAATAATAGTAAGTTATCATAAATGCTAAGTCTTTCATATAAGCCGCTGTTATCTGTTAAAATACCAATTCGTTTGTAATCGATGCTACTTGGTCCTGTAATATCTTTCCCTAATACTCTTACCGTTCCAACACTATGAAGCAATTGAGAAGTTAAAATTTTTACTGTTGTCGTCTTACCAGATCCACTCGGTCCGAGGAATCCGAATATCTCTCCTTGCTTCACCTCAATATTTACATTTCGAAGTGCCGTTTTTCCACTGAAACTTTTCATTACATCTTTCATTTCAATTGCCAATGTCATTTCTTCATCCCCTTTGTTTTTCTTCTTTATAGATGAAAGTCGCTTTAGCGCTTTTCGTTCGTTTGTTTCGCTTTTCTTGACTCAATCATATGAAAAACAAAGGGGAGGCGCATTAAAATACCGGTAAAAGGAGTATTTTTACCGGTGAATGAATCGCATGTTGAGCTTATTGGAGCACTTTTATAGTCCAATAACACCTTTTAATTCATCCATTCGTCCTTTTGAAAGCGGGATTGAACTTTTTCTTTCGTCGTCTAAAATTAAGCTAAAACTGTTACGAGTCCAAGTAATCACTTCTCGCACTCTTTGTAAATTCACAAGGTACGAGCGATGACATCTAAAGAAACCAAAACCTGTTAACCTTGCTTCTAGTTCACCTAATGTTAAAGCGCATACGAAATCTCCTTCACGAACGTGAATATGTGTTACTCCGTTTTGTGTTTCAATGAAATGGATTTCCATCGGATCAAGTAAAATGATTTTATCGTTCACTTTCGCAGGTATTCTTTCTAACTTCATTTGCGGAATTATTTGAACGACCTTCTCTTCATCGACTTCTTCCACTTCCTCTTGTTCAATTTCTACTTTTTTCACACCATCGTTGTTTAATATGTATACATCCTCTGTTAACGAAAGGGCATCCGATAGGAAAGATGACGTAATAAAAATTGCCTTTCCTTGTTCTTTCATTTTCATAATTGCTTTTCGAATAATAACCGTACTCTCTATATCTACATTTTGCTCCGGTTCTTCCAAAATGATTAAATCCGGATTATGAATCATCACTCGCCCAATATGAAGACGACGCTTCTCTGAAAATGATAGTTTTTCTACTTTAACGTTTAGCTTATCTAGGAGACCAACAGACTGCACAACTTCTTCTATACTTATCTTTGATTCATAAAGCCCTATTAAAAACTTAAAGTATTCCTTCACCTTCAAACGATCATATGCTTCATCCTTCAAAAAACAAAAGCCTATGCGGGAATAATTTTTCTTTCCAATTGCTTCCCCTTCAAACAGTACGTTGCCAGTTGAAGCTTCTTCTTGACCAATAATAATGCGGTGTAACACTTTAGCTGTATGATTATTGCATTGCAAAACAATACATTGCCCTTTTTCAACCTTTAGCTCCATTTCCGGTAACTGGTTCGCCTTCCCTAATTGTTTCAACTCTAGTAACGCCATTTCATTTCCCCCAAATGCCTTTTTATCCTATTATATCAAACAGTTAATGGAAAATTATGATATTTTAAACAGAAAAAAATAGGTGCCAGAGTTCTGACACCTATTTCTTCACCATCAATTTTCCTTCATAATCATTCATCGTCTTTATTGCAACGCCTTTATAGTAATGAGCGACAATATCTGTATATTTCTTTCCTTCCGCTGCCATGCCGTTCGCCCCGTATTGACTCATACCAACGCCGTGACCGAAACCTTTCGTCGTAACGATGATTTTATCTCCTTGTTGTTTCCACGTAAAATCAGAAGAACGTAAATCTAACTTTTCACGAACTTCTTTTCCAGTTAATGTTTTTCCTTGAAAAGCTACATCCTTTACGCGCTTTCCTTCCGTAAGGTCTTTAATATTTCCAACCTTCCCGTCTGCTAGCACTTTCACACCGAGACGTTTTTGAAAATCAGCTACTGTAAATGTTTGCTCGCTCGTAAACTTTGGAGAGGCTTGATCCCACGGACTATCTACACTTTTCAAGTACGGATAATCATTTCCCCAATAGTCAGCTGCATTTTCTGTTCGACCATTACTCGTTGAAAAGAAGGATGCTGAAATTGGTTTTCCATCATACGTTAAAACTTGTCCTGCTGTTTTCGAAACGGCTTCTTCGATTTTCTTCAAATTATTTTCGTAGTTATTACCCCATTGCTTCTTCAATTCATCTTTGCTTTTGTACACTTGATCTTTCACCGTATCTGTCACGTCCGCATTATTTTTCTTTCCTCCGCTTAGCATACGTTGTACTACAAATGTTCTCGCTGCTAATGCCTGCGCCTTTAGTGCCTCTATTTCAAAACTGGCATTCATCTCAGAAGCTACTACACCTGTCACATACTCCTCCACTGGTAATGTTTCTACCTTCTTCTGTTTTTCGCGATATACAGCAACTTGAACAGCTGTATCTACTTTTCCTGGAGCTGGTATGCTTTCTATCGCTGGAGGAGTTTTAGAGGCCGTTTCTTCCCCTACTTTTGCTTTCGCAAATGGAATAACAAGGGCTGCAGGTACAATGATAACGAGCGCTATTAAGAGCGCTACTGTAATAAAAAGTGGCTTTGAAAATTTCATCCTATTTTCCTCCAATATAAAAGCTTTACTCCATTCATTCTTATGGAACAACTCTTTCTTTTAGAACATACTTAAGGGGAAGAGTATAAAACAGAAATTTTCTAAATATTTTTACTGGTACGTGCATAAGTATAGAATTTATTGACTATAACAGTAATAACCAAAAAAAATAGCCCCTATGTCAAAAGACATAGAGACTATTTTAATTAAGCGTGAAGATCAGAAACTTCTTGTTCTTTCACTTCTTCTACTTTTTCGTTTACACGTTCAATAGTTGCACCTAATGCAGCTAATTTCTTATGGAAGTTTACATAGCCACGGTCAAGATGTTTTAACTCAGTTACACGAGTATAACCTTCTGATACTAAACCAGCTAAGATTAATGCAGCTGCAGCACGTAAGTCAGTTGCTGCTACTTCAGCACCTTGTAAGCTGTTTGGACCGTTCATAATAACAGAACGACCTTCAATTTTAATATCAGCATTCATACGACGGAATTCTTCAACGTGCATAAAGCGGTTTTCGAATACCGTTTCTGTAATCATGCTTGTTCCATCAGCTTGTAGTAATAATGCCATCATTTGTGATTGCATGTCTGTTGGGAAACCTGGGTGAGGCATAGTTTTAATATCAACCGCTTTTAACTTATCTGGGCCGATAACACGTACACCTTCGTTTTCCTCAATAATTTTAACACCCATTTCTTCCATTTTCGCTGTAATTGAGCGTAAATGTTCAGGTACAGCATTTTCAATTAAGATGTCTCCACCAGTAATTGCTGCTGCAACCATGAATGTTCCCGCTTCAATACGGTCAGGAATAATAGAGTGGTTTGCACCATATAATTTATCAACGCCTTCAATACGAATCGTTCCAGTTCCAGCTCCGCGTACTTTCGCTCCCATCGCATTTAAGAAGTTAGCTAAGTCAACGATTTCTGGTTCTTTCGCTGCGTTTTCAAGAATTGTTGTCCCTTTTGCTAATGTAGCTGCAGACATAATGTTTTCTGTCGCGCCTACGCTTGGGAAGTCTAAGTAGATTTTAGCTCCTTTTAGTTCTCCCTCAACATATGCCTCAACAAAACCGTTACCAACCTGTACTTTTGCTCCCATTGCTTCGAAGCCTTTTAAATGTTGGTCAATTGGACGTGAACCAATTGCACATCCACCAGGAAGTGCAATACGAGCACGACCGTTACGTGCTAATAATGGTCCCATTACTTGAACAGATGCACGCATTTTACGTACATATTCAAATGGTGCTTCAATGTTTAGTTCTTTAGAAGAATCGATTGTTACTTGATTATTTTCAAATACGACTTCAGCATTTAAATGACGTAATACCTCATTAATTGTGTATACATCAGACAAAACTGGTACTTCAGATAGTACATTCTTTCCATCACTCGCTAATAGGGCTGCAGCGATTATAGGTAATACAGCATTTTTTGCGCCCTCAACACGCACTGTGCCGTTTAACCGCTTTCCGCCACGGACGATGATCTTTTCCAAATTATTCCCCTCCGTGTCCTTTTTTCAGTATCTATTCACTCAATACTCAGAAGTTATGATCGGTGTGCCAACCACAATTGTATCTTTGTTGTCTGTAGAACGTATTGCTATTTGCACATTTATTTTCTCTCTATTTGTTGAAAGAGCGTCATCCCACTTTTTATTGTATGCGGAGACTGACACAAATGCTCTTTCTTCTACTTGTTCGATCGCTCTTGCTGAAAGATCTTTCAAAACCTGATTGGTTTTATTTTGCAAAACACCTTCAATCTTATCATTCAGTACACCTTGAACACAAGTGTAAATTATAGGTTTTTCACTAAAAATTTTATTCATGTTTTGAACATACTTCGGGTCCCATTTCGCCCCACTTACTTCAAAGATAATGAAAGTGTTTTCTTTAGTATTTTCTTTACTCCAAGTTACTACTACTCGTTCTTCATAAGAAGAAAGCTTTTTATAGGATGTAGCTTTATATCCATCTGGAGATTGCTCTACTTCCCACTTTTGAATATTTGCCTTTTCCTTCACATCGTTTAACAACTTTTGAAACGTATGTATGTTAGAAATTGTTTTTGTTTCTCTCGCTAACCATGACCATTTTTCTACTTTAGCATCATTTTTCTCTAAAGCCTTGATCATGCTCTCCATTTTATGTTCATCGCTTATCGGTTTCATCTCTCTATATCCAACCAAAAATAAAACAACACTAAGTGCAACAATAAGAATGGCTTTAAGCTTCAATTTCATCCCCTCCTATCCCCATTGTTAACGGAGATTTGAGGTTCTATACACTTACTTTACTAAATACGTTAAACTCTTCGAATAGCCTAAATAATCAAGGAAAAAGTTACTTACAGATGTCCCAATTGCAATTGTAATTAAGATGAGTAATACTCGCGTCTGCAGCACTTTTCCGGACTTCATTAAACGCTCAATGTGAATGCCTTGTAAGGCCCACCACGTAATGGTAATAAACAATAAATGCGAAACAATGGCAATCAGTGCTTGTTGCCCTAAAAGTTGTGCCAAAAAATCGACCCCTTTTTACTCAGCTACTACTTATGAAAGAATATAAAAACGATACCATAATAAGTAGGAGCTACACTTTTTCAAATGCACATAGACATCTTACATTTTACATCGTGATTTTCTTTCCAAAAACGTATATCTACATTACAAGTTAACACAAAATAAAAAGCGCAGAGTACTGACTCCACACCTTTTATTTTCACTATTGTACCACGTTCCCTAAGAAGAAGAAATCTTTCATTAATGGAAAATATTCATAAAAGAAATTGTACCCAATCATCGGCATAATCCCTAGTATTACAATCGAAATTGCACAAAGACTCATAACAACCTTTATATTTAACGGTAACCGTATTCTCTCTTCTGTCTCTCCGGTGCGGAAAAACATTTGTTGTAAAATACGGAAATAATATACGAATGAAACAACTGTCGTACCCATCATAATCGAAGCTAGTACGTAATGTGCTGGCTCTACATGAAGTGCGCCTAAAAAGATATTAATCTTTCCAATGAATCCAGCCGTTCCTGGTATCCCAGCCAACGATAAAATAAAAATTGTCATCATTATCGCTGTAAATGGCGACCTTTTATATAAACCTGTGAAAATTGTTATATTTTCCTCATCATTTTGTAAGATTAAGCCGTGGATAATGGCAAATGCGCCTATATTCATAAGCATGTATGCCAGCATATAAAACCACATGCTATCCATCGTAAATGGTGATAATGCCACAAGTGGAACGAGTAAATACCCCGCATGTGCAATGCCTGAATAAGCAAATAAACGCTTTATATTGTATTGTTTTAACGCGACTACATTCCCAACAATCATCGTAATACTTGCTAGCACTGCAATATATATACTCATATGCCCATATAAAGATTGCATATCTCCTTGTATTAATACACTTGCAAAGATCATAAGGAACAAACGAATAATGAGTAGGAACCCAGCAATTTTAGAAATCGTTCCAAGAAAAGCAGTAACAGGTGTAGTCGCTCCTTCATACACATCAGGTGCCCACATATGAAACGGCACTGTGGCAATTTTAAATGAGAGACCAACTAGCAATAAAAGAAATGCGAGAGCTAACAATAACTGAATACCACTAGCGAGCTCCCCAGTGAGTACCTTTTGCATATCTACAATGTTAGTTGAACCTGTAATACCGTATAAATAACTCATTCCGAAGAGCGTAATCGCCGTTCCAATTCCTCCGCTAATGACATATTTCATTGCCGCTTCATTTGATGCACGGCTCTTTTTTCGTATTCCTACTAAAATATAAGAAGAAAGTGAAAGTAACTCCAAACCAACGAAAAGGGTAATAAAATCAACACTAGAAGCCATGAACATCGCACCAAGAAGCGCCATTAAAAATAAATAATAATATTCGCCCTTATCTTCGATTGGATTCTTCTTATCATCGCTCATCGCGGTGCATAAAATGAGAGCTGAGGCACCTAATAGCAACGTTTTAAACCCTTTTGAAAATCCATCTAACACAAACGATCCATTTAAAATATCTCCTGCCGGTTCGCTATATAGAGTAATTAATGACACGATTGCTAATACGATGGCAGCAATCGCACCAAGAGCTACATATCTATGGTTCAGCTTAAAAAACAAATCACATATGGAAAGGAGGATGGCGGCGCCGAGAATAATAAATTCTGGCACCATTAGATGCCACGATAAGCTAAATAACGTATTCATATCCATCCTACTTCACCCCCAATGTTTTCAATGTATTTTGAAGCGGATCCCCTAGTATCTCTGGCATAACTCCAATTGCAATAATACAAAAGATAAGTAGTAAAACAGGGACATACTCCCATCCGTGTATATCAGATTTTGCTTCCCACTCTTTCTTTCCAAATGTCACTTGAAGTGTCGCCCTTAATACATACACAGCGGTTAAAATGATGCCAATCACACCGACTGCAGCAATGACGGGCTCTCCTTGAAATAAACCGAGAAAGGCAAGAAATTCACTAACAAACCCAGACATCCCTGGTAATCCGAGCGATGCCATTCCTCCTGCTAAGAAGAAGCCGCTAAGTACTGGGACACTTTTTGCGAGTCCACCAAGCGCTGTAATGTCTGATGTTCCGAAACGTTGTTCTATAACACCGAGTAAGAAAAACAGCAAGGCTGCAATTAAACCGTGCGATACAACCTGGAATAACGCTCCTTGTGTACCAGGTGCATTAAGTGACGCAAGTCCCATTAACACAATTCCCATATGCGAAATACTAGAGTAAGCCAGTACTTTCCTAAAGTCTGTTTGGATGAGCGCTAAAAAGGCACCGTATAATAAATTAATTACGCCTAATATCGCAATTAGTGTTGCAACATCGTGAAAATATTCCGGGAATAGCCCTTTCCCGAAGCGAATAATACCGTACGCTCCAATCTTCAGCAAAACACCCGCATGAAGCATAACTACAGCTGGATGCGCTTCTATGTGTACATTGACCATCCAGCGGTGCAACGGAAAAACAGGTAGTTTAATTGCAAAAGCAATCATTATGGCAATAAATACACTAAGCTGCAAACTACCTGGGATGACGAGTGCTCCCTCTACGTTTACGCTTCTTAATATCTCTTTCAGCTCCACAATATTTGTTGTACCTGTTTTCGCGAACAAAATTGAGAAAATAATGAGCAAAATAGCTGAGCCAATACCGTTATATATTAAATAACTATACGCAGCCTTTTCACTCGACAATTTTCCCCACTTTCCAATTAATAAGAACATTGGTGGCAACGTAATTTCAAAGAAGATAAAAAACAACATTAAGTTTTGAGCAGCAAAGACACCGAGCATTCCTATTTCTAGCATGAGTAACAGCATATAAAATGCTTTTAAATTTCTTTTAATAGAAAAGGCTGCAATTGCTGCAAGCGTTGCTAGAAGAGCCGTCAGTACCATCATGACAAGCGACAAACCATCAATACCGAGCTCGTAATAAATAGAAAACCACCTTTTATCTACCGCTGTAAAATCGCCGAACTTAATCCACTTCATCTTTTCATCGAATAGTGACAAATTCTTTCCAGAAGCATATGTACAAGCGAGGACGATAGCGATTCCAAATGGAAGTGCCGTCCCAAATAAGCCAAGCGCTCGCACTGTACGCAATTCCTTTTTCGGTGTTAATACAAGCAATAAAATTCCTAAAAGCGGGGAAAAAATGAAGAACGTTAACAACAAATCATTCATCGTAAATCCCCTCCCGTATAGAGCAAAATAATGACGAGTACAGCGAGCGAAACCGCCGTTACAGTACCGTACACTTGTACATTCCCGTTTTGAAGTTTCGATCCAAGGTTACTTGTGCCCTTCACTACACTTGCAATTAAAACTGCAATTCCTTCGACTACATACACTTCAAATAAGCGAAGCACATGAGCGATTCCTTTCGTAATAGGGATCACCGTCATGTTGTATAGTTCATCCACATAATATTTTTCTTTCAAAAGATTATAAAGCGATGTTTCCGTACCCCCAGCCCAATTCCTAGAAATTGATTTCTTCCTATATATGAAATATGCAAGAGCGATTCCCGCAAATGAAACGAGTGTCGCAACAATCATAATCCAAACTGGTCCATGCGTTTCTTCAACCTTAAACCCTACATCTTTCGTCAACCAATCTCCGAGAAACGTCCCAAACCATGGTGTATTTATATATCCTGCCACTACTGCGAGAACGCCGAGAACAATCATTGGATACGTCATAACGCGAGGCGATTCATGCACTTCTTCCTTCGTCTTCGTTTCTCCAGTAAAGACAAGAAAGTAAAGGCGGAACATATAAAACGCTGTTAAAAACGCCGCAATTACTGCTAAAGTAAATAAAACGTAATTGCCATTCATCCACGTCGCCGCTAAAATTTCATCTTTGCTGAAAAAACCGGAAAGCAGCGGAACACCGCTAATGGCAAGGGTACCTATTAAAAATAGCGTACCAGTTACTTTCATCTTCTTCTGTAAACCGCCCATTTTATTAATGTTTTGCGTATGCACAGCATGAATTACACTTCCTGCCGCCAAAAATAGTAGTGCTTTAAAAAAAGCATGTGTCGTTAAATGAAATATACCAGCTACATAACCGGCAGAACCTAGCGCGAGCATCATATACCCGAGCTGGCTAACTGTAGAATAAGCAAGCACCCTCTTTATATCTGTTTGCACAAGACCGATAGAGGCCGCAAAGATTGCAGTGAAAGCTCCAACGATTGCCACTGTCTGCATCGCCACTGTACTTGCTGAAAATAGAGGGAACATCGTCGCTACTAAATATACGCCAGCTGCGACCATCGTCGCCGCGTGAATAAGTGCCGAAACGGGTGTTGGCCCCTCCATTGCATCTGGCAACCACGTATGAAGCGGGAACTGACCTGATTTCCCCATCGCCCCGATAAAAATTAATATCGCTGTTATTGTAATCATGTAAGGAGGTAGATCCCCTGTATAAATCGCCCTAAATAT
Organism: Bacillus sp. LH1; assembly: GCF_057924895.1. Taxonomy (NCBI): domain Bacteria; kingdom Bacillati; phylum Bacillota; class Bacilli; order Caryophanales; family Bacillaceae; genus Bacillus; species Bacillus sp. LH1. The sequence goes on from NZ_CM175007.1 coordinate 5,163,812, forward strand.
TGCGTCATATTCAAAACTACCTGCGTACCAAAAAATTAAAATCATCCCGATAAATAAACCAACATCCCCAATACGGGTCATAATAAAAGCCTTTTTTGCAGCAGCCTTCGCTTCTTCTTTAAAGAAATAAAAACCGATAAGTAAAAATGAGCCAAGGCCAACTAATTCCCAAAATATATAAAGTTGTAATAAATTCGTTGATATAACAAGCCCTAACATCGCAAATGTAAAGAGTCCTAAATATGCGTAAAAGGTCGGTAATCGTTCATCACCTTTCATATAACCTTTCGAATACACATGTACAAGTAGACTCACAAGCGTCACGATAAATAACATTAAAGCTCCTAATGCAGTCACTTCAAAGCCGAATGATATATCCACATCTCCAGCTCTAAGCCACACCCACTTATGCTTCACGCTTGCTTCTGAAAACCTTTCTATTAACACAAGTACCGCAAGTATAAAGGAGAGAAAGACGAAAAAAATACTAAGTACGCTGCTTCCTTCTCTAATTTTCTTCCCGAATATAATAAGTAACAAAAACGAAACGAGTGGGAAAAGCGGTATGAGCCATGCATAATCGATCATTGTTTCCTTCCCCCTTTTTCGGTCACAATGCTATCCTTTGAGCGTATCCATTTCATCCACCTGAACTGTCGTACGATTACGATATAAAGCAATTAAAATAGCGAGTCCTACCGCCGCTTCCGCTGCCGCTACAGCCATCGTAAACAGTGAGAAAATTTGACCTGTTAAATTCGGAAATAAGCCTAATTTACTAAACGCCACTAAGTTTAAATTGGCAGCATTCAGCATTAATTCGATACAAACTAATACGATTACTGTATTCCGCTTTGTTAAAGCTCCAAATAGACCGATGCAAAACAAAATAATCGCAAGTGTTAAATATGCAGAAGCTGGAACGCTACTCATTGGAATCCTCCTCTTTCTCGTCCTTTTTCGCAAGTATAATTGCGCCAACGAGTGCTACAAGTAAAATAACTGAAGTTAGTTCAAATGGAATAATATATTTTGAATAGAGAAGCGTACCGATTTGAAGTGTGTTGTTTTCATGGAGAGGTAAACTTCCTTGTGTGCTTTCATTTGCAAAATCAACATTATTAACAGCGAAATACATAACCGCTCCAAATGCTACAACTGCAAAGAAGATAATCCATTTTCGAAGAGTAAAACGCGATTCATTTTCCGCGTTATGTTTCGTTAACATAATGCCGAAAATCATAATAATTGTGATTGCACCGGAGTAAAGTAAAATTTGTGCAACGCCTATAAATTCGGCTGACAAAAGAAAATACAAACCTGCAATGCTGAGAAATGTCAGAACGAGAGCTAGCATCATGTGCATAACTTTCGTTAAGTTCAACATAAGAACACCGCCGATAATTGCAGACAAGGATAGTATAAAGAATGCTACAAACTCGCCATTCATGCCTTATTCTCCTTCCTGACGTTTTCGTCGTTTTCGTCAAGCCACTGCAAATTTTTAAATAAGTCATCACGTGAATATTCCGCGAGTTCAAAGTTATTTGTCATGACAATTGCCTCTGTCGGACAAACTTCTGTACATAAATCACAAAGAATACAAATTTCAAAATTAATATCATACGTGTCGATAATTTTTCCTTTTTTCGTAGGATCCGGATGTTTCTTTCCTGTTAACTGAATACAGTCTGTCGGACAAATGTTAGAGCACTGATTACAAACAATACATTTCTCCGGATAAAATTTTTGAATCCCCCGAAAACGGTCTGGCAACGGCAACGGTTGATTTGGATAATCATACGTTACCTTCTTCTTGCTCAAATTACTTAATGTATATTTTAACCCTTTAAATAGTCCTTTCATCTCTTACTGGCACCCCCCTCATAGATTAGAAGAATAACTCCTTAATCAATGCCGTTAAGAAAATATTTGCAAGTGCAATCGGCAATAATACTTTCCATCCAAACTCCATTAACTGGTCACCTCTTATACGCGGGAACGTAACGCGGAACCAAATTAATAGAAAGACTACACTGCTAAATTTCAAAGCAAACCATACGGCACCTGGGATAAATCCAAGAAACATGACTGGATTCCATCCGCCTAAAAAGAGCACTGTAATTAACGATGCCATCCCGAAGAAATATACGTACTCTGAAAGCATGAAAAACGCCCAGCGAAAACCTGAGTATTCCGTATGATATCCAGAAACAAGTTCTGACTCCGCTTCCGGCAAATCGAATGGCGTCCTATTTAACTCTGCAACTGCTGCGATTAAGAAAACGACGAATCCAATTGGCTGTACGAAAATGTACCAGACTTTCTCCTGCGCCGCTACAATCTCATTTAAATTCAGGCTACCAGCTAGCAAAACGATACCAATTACACTCATTACGAGCGGAATCTCATAAGAAATCATTTGCGCCGCCGCACGCATCCCTCCTAAAAGGGAATATTTATTATTCGATGCCCATCCCCCAGTTACAACACCTATCGTCGTAATACCGGAAACAGCAATATAATAAAGTAGCCCGACTCCAATATCTGCAAATTGAAATTTATCAGTGAACGGGATAACCGCAAGCACCATAAATGCTGGTGCAAATGCAATGACAGGCGCTAATATAAACAGCGGTTTATCTGCTGCTTTCGGAATACTATCTTCTTTCAATAATAGTTTTAAAACATCAGCTACCGTTTGCAGTAAACCGAATCGGCCTCCAACCTGGTTTGGTCCAATCCGCCCTTGCATAAACCCCATCACTTTCCGTTCTGCCAAAATTCCATATGTAACGAAGCCAAGGACTGCAAATAGTAGAAGCACCGCTAATCCGAAAAAAATGAAGAAATTCGTCCAGCTTGAAGGTGATTGTAAGAGCGCCTCAATCATTAGCCATCAACCTCCCCAAGTACAATATCAACTCCACCTAAAATCGTAATTAAATTAGCGATGTTTTCACCTTTCAATAACTTCGGTAAAATTTGCAAGTTATAAAAAGATGGCCTACGAAACTTCAAACGGTACGGCTCTTTCTTTCCGTCACTTGCGATATAACAACCAATCTCTCCGCGCGGCGATTCGATACGTACAAATGCTTCTCCCTTAGGTGCCTTAATAATTTTCGGTACTTTTGCCAGCACAGCTCCATCTTTCGGGAACTGCTGAACCGCTTGCTCAACAATCTTTAAAGACTCCTCGATTTCTTGCATTCGGCAAACGTAGCGATCCCAAGCATCTCCCACGCTTCCAACAGGAATATCAAAATCAAAACGATCATAAATCGAATACGGCTCATCTTTGCGAAGATCCCAGTTTACTCCAGTGCACCGCAAATTTGCTCCGCTTAAAGAATACGAGATTGCTTCTTCCGCGCTATATATACCAACGCCTTTCACACGATTTAAGAAAATCTCATTACCGCTAACAAGATCATGATAACCTGCTAATTGCTCCCTCATATACGGAACAAACTCTTCCACCTTTTCAATCCAACCATCTGGCGCATCCCACTTCACACCACCAACTCTCATATAGTTAAAAGTAAGCCGTGCCCCGCATAATTCATTTAATAAATTTATAATCATCTCTCGTTCACGAAACGCGTACAAAAACGGGCTGACCGCTCCTATATCAAGAAGATTCGTCCCCCACCAAACGAGATGACTCGCAATTCTTCCTAACTCCATCGCAAGTACTCGCAAGTATTCGGCACGCTCCGGAATTTCAAGCCCCATCATCGTCTCCACAGCATGGCAAATGACGTAATTATTCGTCATGGCTGATAAATAGTCCATTCGATCTGTATAAGGGATAATTTGCGTATACTGTAAGCTCTCAGCGATCTTTTCGGTCCCGCGATGCAAATATCCAATAACAGGTGTAGCTTCTTTAATAATTTCCCCGTCAATCTTAATTACGAGCCTGAACACACCATGTGTACTCGGATGCTGAGGTCCTACATTCAAAAGCATCTCTTCCGTGCGGATCATAGCTACACCTCCACATCATACGGTTCATAGTCTTTTCTAAGCGGATATCCTACCCAATCATCTGGCATTAAAATACGCGTTAAATTCGGATGCCCTTTAAATACAATGCCGAGCAAATCGTATGCTTCTCTCTCCGGCCAGTCAGCCCCTTTCCAAAGCGCTGTCACAGACTCGACTTGCGGCGCTTCCCGGTCTAGCTTTACCTTCACCGCTACCGATTGTTTCTTGCCATATGAAAACAAATGAACATACACTTCCATATGTGTCACAAAATCCGTCGCATGTAGCTCTGACATATAATCAAAAGCAAGTCCCTCATGGAATCGCAGTGACTCCATCACTTCATAATATTTTGCGGGATCCACCACAAGAGTTGGCACATCCTTTGACAATTTATTAATATAGGAATCTACTAATGCACCCTCTCCTAACTTCTCCCTAATAGCCTCAACATACTGATTTAAATACGGCTGATTTACGGACGGTTCTTCCTGCTTCGGCTCATCCTCTTTCTTACCTTCAGCTCCCTTTGTCTTCGCTCTTGCAGCCGCTGCTGCTTTCGCTTTTGCAGCTGCAATTGCCTTGGCCTTTTCATCTCCCGAATCCCCATTACCTTGCGAGGCTTTCTGCTTCGCTAATGCTGCCGCTTTTGCCTTGGCCGCCGCCACCACCTTCGCCTTGGCTTTCGCTTTTTCTTCTTCCGTTACTTCTTCTGTTCCTTCTCTTTTCTGCTTCGCTAACGCTGCCGCTTTTGCTTTTGCAGCTGCTGCCGCCTTCGCCTTGGCTTTCGCTTTTTCTTCTTCCGTTACTTCTTCTGTCCCTTCTCTTTTCTGTTTCGCTAACGCTGCCGCTTTTGCTTTTGCAGCTGCAGCTGCTGCCGCCTTCGCCTTGGCTTTCGCTTTTTCTTCTTCCGTTACTTCTTCTGTCCCTTCTCTTTTCTGTTTCGCTAACGCCGCCGCTTTTGCCTTGGCCGCCGCCACCGCCTTCGCCTTCGCTTTTTCTTCTTCCGTTACTTCTTCTGTTCCTTCTCTTTTCTGCTTCGCTAACGCTGCCGCTTTTGCCTTCGCTTTCGCTTTTTCTTCTTCCGTTACTTCTTCTGTCCCTTCTCTTTTCTGTTTTGCTAATGCTGCCGCTTTTGCTTTTGCGGCTGCTGCTGCACGTCGTTTTGCTTCTTCTATAGTAATATCATCATTTTTTGGTAGCGCTTTCTCTTTTTCTTGATCTTCCTCCTCAAGTTCACTTATTTCCGCCTCGTGTTTCGCTACAAGGCGTTTTCTCGCTTCTTCTTTCGCACGCCTAGCTGCTTCTTTTTTTAGATCCTCTAAATCTTTATTTGGATTACTCATTTATTCGTCACCTGCTTTCCGGTCTTTGCCTCGTAACGAATTTTCTCTTTTAATTTATTAATTCCATAGATTAAAGCAGCTGGATTTGGGGGACAACCAGGAATATACACATCAACTGGTACGATTTGGTCTACACCTTTCACAACAGCATATGAATTTACATACGGACCACCTGCTGTCGCACAAGATCCCATCGCAATAACCCATTTCGGTTCGGGCATTTGATCATATAAACGCCGAACAATAGGAGCCATCTTCTTCGTTACTGTTCCCGATACAATCATGACGTCCGATTGCCTTGGTGAAGTTCGAAAAAATGACCCAAATCGATCTAAATCGTAATGTGATGAGCCTACCCCCATCATTTCAATTGCACAGCATGCCAGTCCGAATGTCATCGGCCATAAAGAGTTGCTCCTCGCCCATCCTTTCAACTGTTCCAATGTAGAAAAAAAGATATTTCGTTCTAATTCTGCTCGCTCATTTGGATGTAATTCCTCAAAATTTATAACCATTGTAACACCTTCTTTTTCCAAGCATACGCTAATCCAACTAGCAACATTACAACAAAGATGAGCATTTCAATTAATGCAAATAAACCTAGCTTGTCATACGCAACAGCCCAAGGATATAAAAATAAAGTTTCTACATCAAAGATCACAAACAATAAAGCGAAAATATAATAACGAGCATGAAACCGAATATTTGCATCATGAAAAGGCTCAATTCCACTCTCATACGTCGTCGCCTTTGCTGCACTTGGTTTATTTGGGCGCAGCATCCTTCCTAATGTAAGAGCCACTACCGGCAGCAATATACCTAATAGCAAGAAAATCAAAACGATCATATAACTATTTTCATATACACTTACCATTGTGAAACCCTCCCCCCTAAATTAAGAACAAGTTCACATAGTAAACAATATGTCCTAGTTGCAGTAATTATTATTTTTAAATTTTTCTAAATAATGCAACTATTCTAATCATTATAGCAAACTTCAAATTCCTATGTCGATATGTTGGGAGACAGAAACAAGAATTATTAAAATCTATCTTTACAACTTGCTATAATTGTGCAAAATAAATATAAAACTTATATATGCTTTTCAAGAAACCGTAGGTGATATAAATGAAAAAACAAACACATGTAAGTATTCTTATAAGCATTGTATTGCTGTCTATAACGCTTCACTATGTAGCAATGCCTTTTGTATATGAATACTCATTTCCTTTTCAGCTATTAATCGGAACGAGCACCCTATTAATTGATATTATCGCTTGTAGTTATATACTTTATTTTTCAAACATGAAAGAAGGGCTATCTCGTTTATTTTGGATCATATTATCTGTTGGAGCTCTCTCTTATTTTATCGGTGATATAGTCGTTGCCTATCAGCGTTTAATTGTAAAGGACTTCTATACGTTCGTTGATCCATCTGACTTTTTTTACTTACTTTTTTTAGTTAGCTTTACGTTTGCCTTTCTATACGAAATCATTTATAACCGAGATTTATTAGAAAAACTTTTTATGCTATGTGATATTTGTATTATCGTTACAGCCCAATTTACTTTAAGTTACTACTTACTTATTGAACGAACTATTCATATCTTTACAACATCCTATATCGACATATTTGTTCAACTTACCTATCCAATGGCTGATTTACTCTTTCTCTTAATAGGAATCAACCTTTTATTCAAACCACTATCCTTATTACCTAAAAAGGTCGGTGCACTTCTTGGCAGTGCTTTAATTTTATATGCTACTACAGATGCGATTTATGCTTATATAAAATACTTCATACCAGAGTATTCTATGTTTACAGTTACTCCTTTCTATCAAGTAACCTTAGTACTAGTAGCAATCGCCTGTATTCTCCATACAAAAAAGCCTGAAAAACAAGAACAAGTACTACTAACACCTAAGATTGGCGAATCAATCCGATTATCATTACCGTATATTTCTGTAGTAATGCTTATTGTTTTTATATTAGTTGAATACGTTTTTGCGCCTATTATAGTAATCGGACTTATAATAACTTTTTCTTTCGTTCTCATACGTCATAGTTTAGTTCGAAAACAAAATAAAATATTATTGATCGCTCAAATGCAATTCAACTCAGAACTCGAGAAACAAATTAAACTACGTACAGAAGATTTAGTAGAACAGAAAAATGAACTCTATCATAATCAACAAATGTTTAAATCTTTATACGAGCATCATCCAGATCCAATTTTCACATTAGATTTGTACGGTAATTTTCTCAAAGTAAATAACGCTGGTACTACTTTACTCGGTTATCAAACGAATGAATTATTAAACCAGCCTTACTATTCACTCATATACGAAGAAGATTTAGAAGAAATGATTAACGCCTTTCATCGCGTGAAAAAGGGATATTCGATTTCTTTAGAAATACGGGCTTACCATAAAAACAGAGATATTTACTACTTGCACGTTACCGCCGTACCGATCTTTTTAAAGGAGAAAATTTCTGGGGTTTATTTAATGATTAAAGATATTACGGAAAGCAAACAACAACAAGAACAAATCAACTTCCTAGCATACCATGATACTTTAACAGAGCTTGCAAATCGTCGTGCATTTCATCAACATTTAGAACAGGCAATTGCGCGAGCAAAAATATCGAAAAAGCCTTTTGCTGTTATGTTTCTCGACCTAGACCGTTTTAAAGTTATTAATGATACCCTCGGTCATCGAGTAGGAGACCTATTGCTCATCGCAGTAGCAAAAAGGCTCGAAAGAATAGCAACATCAAATATGAAACTCGCGCGGCTAGCTGGGGATGAGTTCACAATCCTTATCGAGAATTACAAAAAAAAGCCAGATGTCCAAAAAATAGCTGATAGGATTGTAGCGGCCATGAATGAGCCATTTGAAATCGAAAATCAACATTTACAAATCTCACCGAGCATCGGAATTGCAATATATCCTGAAGCAGGTGAAGATGCGCTATCCATTTTGCAGCATGCTGATATGGCCATGTACGAAGCAAAGAATAAAGGAAAAAACGGTAGCTCTCTTTACACGAAAGAACTATATAAAAAAATGGAACGAAAAGCTCGAATTGAAAAAGATTTGCCAATCGCTTTAGTAAACAAAGAATTTTATCTCGTTTATCAACCACAAATTGATACGACAACAAATAAAATTATCGGTGCTGAAGCTTTAATACGATGGAAACACCCGCTATTAGGTGACATTTCACCATGTGAGTTTATTCCAATTGTAGAAGAGACGCCACAAGTAGTCCCACTTGGACATTGGGTATTACAAGAAGCTTGTCTCCAATTAAAAATATGGCATACCTTTGGCTACCAAAATTTAAAAATAAGTGTTAATTTATCCGCAAAAGAATTCCGGCAAGATCAATTAATCGAAAACATTTCACAAATATTAAACGACGTGCAAGTCGACCCAAAATATGTAACCCTTGAGTTAACAGAAAGAATTGCAATGATTGACGAGAAAGAAACGTTATTGAGACTGAAGCAATTAAAAGAGTACGGTATCCAAACTTCCATTGATGACTTCGGTACTGGGTATTCTTCTCTTGCTTATTTATCAATTTTTCCAATCGACACATTAAAAGTACCGAGAGAATTTACACAATTAGCTGATCATCGTCCTGAAGAACGAGCCATCGTTTCTACAATACTTTCCCTCGCAAATACTTTAAATCTTTCAGTCGTTGCCGAAGGAATTGAAACCGAAAAACAGCTTAAGTTTCTGCAAAAACATAACTGTAAATATATGCAAGGTTACTATTTCAGTAAACCACTTACTAGTAATCAATTTATAAAATTTCTACAAAAAAACCCCAGTATGAACAAATAATTCATACTGGGGGTTTTATAGTGCTAAATTTTTTTCTCATAATATTCTTCTGCAATCTCTTCGTAAAAAGCTGCAGATGTCGTATAGAAATATGGAATTAACCATAAGAATCCAATCCCTAACGTAATACAACTTAATATAAACCAGCCAATAAAACTTAAACATAAAATGAAATACTCCATCTTATGTCCATCCATCATACGACGACTTTCTGTAATAGCTTGGTTCAGTGAATACTCAGGATGATCGTTTATAATAAAGTATGTCATCGCATAAGAAAATGATTTAATAATACCTGGAATAATGAACAATAACGTCCATAAGAAAAGATAAAGATTTACTAATAAATATAATAAAAATGATTTTAGAAATCTCTTTCCCTCTGAAAACCAAATGAATACATTACCAATACTAGCTTGCTTTTCACGAAGGATATTTAAACCAAGGTAATATCCACCTAAAGTTAACGGTCCAGTTACAAAAAATGAAAGAATATTCGTTGAAAGTGAACCATTTGTTTTTTGCCAACCGAAAATTAAAGAAAATCCCCAATCAACACTAAAACTAAAAGCCGTGATAAGAATTGAAATGAGTAGTGTAGCTCCAACAGCTAATCCCCATTTCCCTTCTAATGAATCTAGTGCTTCTCCTTTTAAATCACTAATCATGCGTAGCCTCGCCTCCTATACACAATAATTCTATTAGTATAGCATGTTCCTATTGAAATTCACCTTTTGAAATGTAGCGATAAAAGTGTGCTGTCGTCGTACTCATATACGGACTAAGCCAAAGAAATCCTATTCCAAAAGTAAGCAGCGCTAAAATAGCCCATCCTATGAAGCTCAGCCATAAAAGAAACAAATCTAACTTATGACCCTTCATAAGATTCTTACTTTCCTTCATCGCCTGCGAAACACTATATTCTGGATTTTCAATCATCACATAGTACGTCAGTGCATAAGAAAAATACATCACAATCATACCAACAATTGAAATTGCTAATAGTACGAAGAAAGCTATTGCAAATGACGTATTCCCTTCTTCACCTAACAATGCAAATAAGCCTATTAACAGCATCGGAATCCATGTACCTGTATATAACAAAATCGCAAGCGTTGCCCACATTGTTTTCATCATTCTTTTAAAGCCACGAAATCCTTCGAATAAGTAATCTACTTTAGCATCTTCTCGTTTACTAATCTGTAAAAATACATTTGTATAACCATATGACGTAATCCCATACGATGCGTTACTCAAAATTATCATAATGCAATAAAAAATTCCAAAGGTAATACCTGCTCCAATTGACATCGTTTCCTCTTCAAATGATCCAGTTAAGCTTACAACTGAGAGAAATATAATAATTCCTGGAATTAATAGTATAAGCATTGCAGCCAGCGAAACAACATAACTTAAAATAAAATATAAAATTGTTGATCCAACACCTAGTCCCCATTTTCCCTTTAAAGAGTACAATGCTTCTCGCTTCATTTCACCAATCATTGATCCATCCCCTTTATGAAATATAAATTGTTGTACACTTCTACTTATACAAGCATCAATATAATTATACCAGTTTTGTAAAATTATCCATAAAATACACAAAAAAAAATCCGTAAAGGCAAAGCCCTTACGGATTTTTTTACTTCATATCGGAAACGTTCAAACGGTTCACAGCACGTTGTAATGCCATTTCTGCACGTTTAAAGTCAACATGTGCTTGTTTATCTTGCAGACGTTGCTCAGCGCGACGCTTCGCTTCATTTGCACGATGGATATCGATATGGTTTGCTTCTTCAGCAGATGATGATAATACAGTCACTTTATCTGGACGAACTTCGATAAAGCCACCGCTTACTGCTACATAATCAGTGTGTCCACCATTTTTCAGACGAACTGCACTAATTTTTAATGGTGCAACAGTTGGAATGTGACCTGGTAAGATCCCCATTTCCCCACTCTCTGCTTTTACACTTACCATTTCTACTTCTTTTTCGTAAACCGGTCCATCAGGAGTTACAATACTGACTGGAAATGTCTTCATACTTCGTCCCTCCTAAGGCCTTACGCCATCATTTTCTTCGCGTTTTCAATAACTTCTTCAATGCCACCTACTAAGCGGAATGCATCTTCTGGAAGGTCATCATATTTTCCTTCTAGAATTTCTTTGAAACCACTAACTGTATTTTTTACAGGTACGTAAGAACCTTTTTGACCTGTAAACTGCTCAGCTACGTGGAAGTTTTGAGATAAGAAGAATTGAATACGACGAGCACGATGTACAACTAACTTATCTTCTTCAGATAACTCATCCATACCTAAGATAGCGATGATATCTTGAAGCTCTTTATAACGTTGTAAAGTTTGCTGTACTTGACGAGCTACTTCATAATGCTCTTCTCCTACGATTTCTGGAGAAAGTGCACGAGATGTAGATGCTAATGGATCTACGGCTGGGTAAATACCCATTTGCGTTAAACGACGCTCTAAGTTTGTTGTTGCATCTAAGTGAGCGAACGTTGTAGCTGGTGCTGGGTCAGTATAGTCATCGGCTGGTACATATACCGCTTGGATAGACGTGATAGACCCTTTATTTGTAGATGTAATACGCTCTTGTAATTGACCCATTTCTGTTGCAAGTGTTGGTTGGTAACCTACCGCAGATGGCATACGACCAAGAAGGGCAGATACTTCAGAACCCGCTTGCGTGAAACGGAAGATGTTATCGATGAACAGAAGTACGTCTTGTCCTTGCTCATCACGGAAATGCTCAGCCATTGTTAAACCTGTTAATGCAACACGTTGACGTGCTCCAGGTGGCTCGTTCATTTGTCCGAATACCATCGCAGTTTTCTTGATTACGCCAGAATCGCTCATTTCGTGGTATAAGTCATTACCCTCACGAGTACGCTCACCTACACCAGCGAATACAGAGATACCACCGTGCTCTTGTGCGATGTTATTGATTAACTCCTGAATTAATACTGTTTTACCTACGCCGGCACCACCGAATAGGCCGATCTTACCACCCTTAATGTAAGGAGCAAGTAAGTCTACTACTTTAATACCAGTTTCAAGAATTTCTACTTTAGTAGATAATTCTTCGAATGCAGGTGCTTGACGGTGAATTGGATCACGGTGTACATCCGCAGGAAGTTCACCATCTAAGTCAATTGCATCACCTAATACGTTGAATACACGTCCAAGTGTTGCATCACCAACTGGTACAGAGATTGCTTTACCAGTATCTTCTACTTCTGTGCCACGAACAAGTCCATCTGTGGAAGACATCGCAACTGTACGAACTGTATCATCACCTAAATGAAGTGCAACTTCAAATGTTAAGTTCATGCTTCCGTTTTCGTTGCTTTGTTTTACCGTAAGGGCATTGTAGATTTCTGGTAGCTTTCCGCCATCAAACTTAACGTCTACAACCGGACCCATGATTTGCGTAACGCGCCCTTTATTCATCGGGTTCCCTCCTAGCTTTCTTTTAATTAGCTACCTCTATCAGAGAGGTTAGCTTTTAATTTTTTATTAGTTTAGCTTACGCGACTCTCCTGAAAGAGCCGCTTCCGCTTTTTATTGAATCCAGCTCCAGCGGTTAGAATGTTCGGTGGCTTCGCTTTTTCCTACGAGGCACAAATCGCCTCTACGTCAAAAGGCTCCATCCCCCTCTCATTCTGAACGAACCGCTTCCGCTTTTTAATACTATTCTAACGCTGCTGCTCCACCAACGATTTCCGTAATTTCTTGCGTAATCGCTGCCTGACGCGCACGGTTGAATGAAAGTGTAAGTGAATCGATAACTTCCATTGCGTTGTCTGTAGCACTCTTCATTGCTGTCATACGCGCTGCGTGCTCACTTGCTTTACCGTCTAGTAATGCACCGTACACTAAGCTTTCTGCGTATTGTGGCAATAGTACTTTTAAAATTTCTTCTTCAGAAGGTTCGAATTCATAAGCTGTCGTCGGTTTGTCAGACGCCACATCAGTAAGCGGTAAAATTTTATTTTCCGTTACCTCTTGTGAAATTTTACTTACGTAATGGTTGTAGTAAATGTACAGCTCATCATAAGCACCATCTGCGAACATCGCAATTGCTCGAGAAGCAAGGTCTTTAATATCAGTAAATGATGGGTGGTCAGATAATCCAACTACTTCATCAATAATGTTAAAGCCGCGACGTTTTAAATAATCACGTCCTAGTCGTCCAAGCACAATAATAGAATATTGGTTTGAATCCATATTATGACGTTCACGAATTACGTTACTTACTGTACGTAATACGTTACTGTTATAACCACCTGCTAGTCCGCGATCAGACGTAATAACGATGTATCCTGTACGCTTTACAGGACGCGCATTTAGCATTGGATGATTAATCCCTTTGCTTCCTTGCGCAATGCTCGCTACTACTTCTTGAATCTTTTCCATATACGGAACGAAAGATTTAGCATTTTGCTCTGCACGGTTTAACTTAGATGCAGATACCATCTCCATCGCTTTCGTAATTTGACTCGTTTTCTTTGTCGAGTTAATCTTCGCTTTTATATCGCGTAAAGATGCCACAGGTTTTCACCACCTTTTTTCCGGAAGTTGGCACGATTAGTAAGAATCCTCTTCCTAATCTACGTTGCAAGATATTCTTGCTCATGATTGAAGGAAAAGAATAGGTGCACCTACTCTTTTCCTTTACATGACCTTTAGCAATCTCAGAGCCCGAGATGCCTTTTATATATACTATCTAGCTCCAGCGGTTTGAATGAGCCGCTTCCGCTTTTATTATTCAGAAGCTACGAATACTTTTTTAAATCCATTGATTGCTGCTGCAAATTTGTCGTCATCCGCAAGTTTCTTAGTTGTGCGGATTTCTTCTAATAAGTCAGTCGCATTAGAATCTAACCAAGCATGGAATTCTTCTTCAAAACGAGTGATATCTACTACTGGGATATCATCTAGGAATCCACGTGTTAAAGCGTAAAGAATGATAACTTGTTTCTCTACACGTAACGGTTTGTGTAATCCTTGTTTTAATACCTCAACAGTACGAGCACCACGGTTTAATTTCGCTTGAGTTGCTTTATCAAGGTCAGAACCGAACTGAGCGAACGCTTCTAACTCACGGTAAGATGCAAGGTCAAGACGAAGTGTACCTGATACTTTACTCATTGCTTTAATCTGAGCAGATCCACCTACACGAGATACAGAAGTACCCGCATCGATCGCTGGACGTACGCCAGAGAAGAATAGGTCAGATTGTAAGAAGATTTGTCCATCCGTAATAGAAATTACGTTTGTTGGGATGTATGCTGATACGTCCCCTGCTTGTGTTTCGATGAAAGGTAGTGCAGTTAAAGAACCGCCGCCTTTTGCATCACTTAATTTTGCTGCACGCTCTAATAAGCGAGAGTGTAAGTAGAATACATCCCCTGGGTAAGCTTCACGACCTGGAGGACGACGTAATAGTAATGACAGCTCACGGTAAGCCGCTGCTTGTTTTGATAAGTCATCATATACTACTAATACGTGTTTACCATTGTACATGAACTCTTCACCCATTGTTACACCAGCGTAAGGAGCTAGGTATAATAATGGAGCTGGTTGAGAAGCAGATGCAGTTACAACGATTGTGTACTCTAATGCACCGTGCTTACGTAGTGTTTCTACTACGTTACGTACAGTTGATTCTTTTTGTCCAATTGCTACGTAGATACAAATCATGTCTTCATCTTTTTGGTTAATGATTGTATCAAGTGCAACTGCTGTTTTACCAGTTTGACGGTCACCAATGATTAACTCACGTTGACCACGGCCAATTGGTACAAGAGCATCGATCGCTTTAATACCTGTTTGAAGTGGCTCATGAACAGATTTACGATCCATTACACCTGGTGCTGGACTTTCGATTGGACGAGTGTTTGTTGTATTGATTGGGCCTAAACCATCAACTGGTTGACCTAATGGGTTTACAACACGACCAATTAGTTCTTTTCCTACTGGTACTTGCATGATGCGACCAGTACGACGAACTTCGTCACCTTCACGGATTTCTGTGTAAGGTCCTAAAATGATAATACCTACGTTGTTTTCCTCTAAGTTTTGTGCTAGTCCCATAACGCCGTTAGAGAACTCTACAAGTTCACCAGCCATAACGTTATCAAGACCATGAGCACGCGCGATACCGTCACCAACTTGGATAACTGTACCAACATCACTAACTTCGATTTCAGACTGATAGTTCTCGATTTGTTGCTTTATCAGTGCGCTAATTTCTTCAGCTCTGATGCTCATGTGCTTCACCCCTATCTATTCTTCATTAATTCACGCTGAATACGTGCTAATTTTCCTTGTAAACTTCCGTCATAAATGCGATTTCCAATACGTACTTTAATTCCGCCTAGTAAATCTTCATCTACAACATTTTTCACGCGAATTGCATCTTTTCCCGTTCTCTTTGCAAATGCTTCAGCAATGTTAAGCTTCTCTTCTTCTGATAGAAGACGAGTAGAATATACAGTTGCATCCGCTACGTTACGTTCTTCATTAGCAAGAACAACATATTCATCTGCAATTTCAGGTAAGATATCAATGCGTTTGTTATCAATTAAAATATATAACGTATTTAAAATAGATTCAGAAACAGATCCGAATACGTTTGCAAGAAACGTTTTCTTTTGTTCCTTTGAAATGTTCGGTTGCGTTAAAAAGCTATGTAGTTCTCCGTTCTTTACATAAACGTTTTGTACAAGGCGTAATTCCTCTTCAAACATTTCTAATACGTGTTTTTCTTTTGCAATTTTAAAAAGAGCGACAGCATAACGTTTTGCTACAATCCCATTGCTCATCGCGCTTCTCCTACTTCTTTAATATAATCGCGAATTAACTTCACTTGATCTTCTTCTTTTAATTCTTTTTCAATTACTTTAGAAGCAATTTGAACAGATAAAGAAGCGACTTGTTCTTGTAAAGCAGCAATTGCTTGCTCTTTTTCGCGTTGAATTTCTTGTACAGCAGATGCTTTAATTGATTCTGCTTCTTCTTTCGCAGCAGCAACAATAACATCCTTTTGATCTACAGCTTGCTTTTTCGCTCTTTCGATTAACTCTTGTGCTTCAACACGCGATTGTTTTAACATCTCACGTTGTTCTTCTACTAATTTCTTCGCTTCAGCATTATTTCTTTCTGCAGCGTCGATTTCATTAGCAACGTGCTCTTCACGTTCTTTCATAATTCCCATTAAAGGACCCCACGCAAATTTGCGTAGCATTACTAATAGAAGTAAGAAAATGAACAATGTATAAGCAATCGTTCCAAATGGAATGGAAGCTCCTAATAATAAAGTTGGCACAAGGATTCACTCCCTTCAAAATATCTAAATTGATCATATGAAAAAAAAAGACATACGTTTCGTTCATAAAGCAATGGCGAAGAAAGTTCGGAAAAACACTCTTCGCCATCTATGTAAGGGGAGTCTCCCTTATTTGTTCATTACGATGAATGCAATAACTACACCGATGATTGGAAGTGCCTCAACTAAAGCAACCCCGATGAACATAATTGTTTGAAGTGCGCCTTTTAATTCTGGTTGACGAGCAACACCTTCGATTGTACGTGATACGATAAGACCGTTACCAATACCTGCACCTAATGCTGATAAACCAATTGCAATTGCAGCTGCGATTACACCTAAACTCATTTAATTTGTCCTCCTTTGTATTATAAAAAAATAAATTTTTTCTTACTTAAATTATATTAATGGTCATGGCTTACTTTATGAGCCATATAAACCATCGTTAACATAACGAAAATAAATGCTTGGATTGATCCAACGAATACACTGAATCCCATCCATGCTAACATTGGTACAAGCGCACCTAATGCCCCAAGGACTGATGCTCCGCCCAACTTAGCAAGTAATCCTAATAAGATCTCACCTGCATAAATGTTACCAAATAAACGAAGACCTAACGTTAATGTGTTAGCAAACTCCTCAATAACCTTTAATGGGAATAAGAATTTCATAGGTTGGAAATAACCTTTTACGTACTCTTTCGTACCCTTCATCTTAATTCCATAATAATGGGTGAGGGTAACTACCATCACGGCTAATGTTAATGTAACTGCTGGATCAGACGTTGGTGATCTCCACCATGCAATATGTTCGCCAGCTTCAGTTGCTGAATACATGAATGGTAAACCAAGGAAGTTCGATACGATGATAAACATGATAAGCGTAACGCCAAGCGTTAAGAAACGTCCACCTGTTTTCCAGTCCATCGTACTATTGATAATCCCTTTCACGAAGTCAAACACCCATTCCATGAAGTTTTGCATCCCGGTTGGGCGAAGAGCTAAGCTGCGAGTTCCGATAACAGCGATTAAGAAAACAATAACTGCTGCTACAGTAACCATCATAACTGATGACAAATCGAACGTTAAACCTAGAAATTCAACTAATTTACCGTGTTCCACTAGTAATTCACCTCTCTTCCCTGCTCTTATACTCTAAATAAAGAAAATCTATGATCATGACAAGGTATCCTGTCAGCAATCCTACACCTAGGCCCCACATCGCGATTAACTCTTGATATTTGGCTGCAAATAAAATTAATAACCCAATCGTGGCGAATCTTGAATATGTACTTACCGCTGTTGCCTTGAACTTCACGTTTTCTCCATTTGTTACGCGATCTAGCAGCTTGTCTGTTCTACGTGCAATGATGCGCAAACTAAGAAAACTGAAAATCGTACCGATAATCAGTCCAAGAAATACATCCTTGTAAGAGGTAAATCCCCATCCTAGCACTAGAAGCGCAAGCAAGTAGTACATATATTTCTTTTGTCTTTGGACAAGTCCATGTACGTCTATCATCATTGCTCTCCCGAATAGTAATGTCGAATGAGTCGAATCATTGCGTATACCCCTGTTCCTAGTCCGAGTAATAACCCTATAATAAGAAACAACGGAAACGTTCCAACCTTATTATCAATCCACTGCCCACCAAAGATTCCAACAAGAATAGAACCGACTAATTGAGCAAGAATACCTGACATTAAAGCATAAGCTTTTATATGGCTGCGATCGTTTTTTTGCAAGGATTCATCCCTCCAATATGTAACCCTCATTCACGATGTGTTAATAATAACTCATTTTTTTGCATAAATCCTATACAAAACAAAAAGTTTACATTTTCGTCACGGAATAGATGTAATTTTGTCACTGAAAGCCCTACCATCTATCCCCGTTGTTAGCATACAATAGGGTATTAACAGTGTCAACGAGAAATCGTAAAAAATCTAAAAATTTGAGTATTAGGCATTTCCTCCCAAAAATGAAAACGTTCCCCTTCTAAATACTGGTTACATATATGCAATTTCTAACAGTTTTCTCTTTATAATAGAAGGAAATGTTCACAAGTTTGTCACTATTATATTTTCGAGATATAACGCTTTTCTTCCATAATATAGTGTTCCTCAGACGTAAGACTTCTATATTATATGTGAGGTGTATGCAACTTATGTTGTATATACGATGTATATTTATCCTCTCCCCCTCCCCTACTTGCTTACAGCAAAAAAGACGAGCTGGGGAATCTCCCCTGCTCGTCAGTTGTCTTACTTCGTTCCGAATAAACGGTCACCAGCATCACCAAGACCTGGTACTACATATCCGTGGTCATTTAATTTCTCATCTAATGCTGCTACATAAATATCAACATCAGGATGTTCTTCTTGTACTACTTTTACCCCTTCTGGAGCTGCAACGATACACATTAATTTAATTTGTTTCGCACCGCGCTTTTTCAGAGAGTTAATTGCTTCAGCCGCAGAACCACCTGTTGCTAGCATCGGATCTAGTACGATAAAGTCACGCTCTTCTACATCCGTTGGAAGTTTCACATAGTATTCTACCGGTTGCAATGTTTTAGGGTCACGGTATAAACCAACGTGTCCTACTTTTGCTGCTGGAATTAATTTCAGAATTCCATCAACCATTCCTAAACCTGCACGTAAAATCGGAATTAAACCAAGTTTTTTACCAGCGATCACTTTTGTTGTCGCTTTGCTTACAGGTGTTTCAATTTCAATGTCCTTAAGTGGAAGGTCGCGAGTAATTTCGAAAGCCATTAAGCTTGCTACTTCGTCCACTAATTCACGAAAATCTTTCGTACCTGTATTCTTATCGCGAATATATGTAATCTTATGTTGAATTAACGGGTGATCAAATACATACAGTTTTCCCATGTGAATCTCTCCTTTAGATGATATTCATGCGTTTGCACGCTTTTTTACACTATTTACGATTGTAAAGAAAACGCTACTAATATTCAAGGGCAAATTTGGCAAAATCATGATTTTACAATGAATCTATCTAGTATCTTTACCAATTATGGGAGCTGTATCCTTCATTATATCGCCAAAATTTATTCATCATTTGTATACATACTTTAAAAATAATATATGTCCAAAAAAAAGACCGCCAAAACAATTAAGTCTCAGCAGTCTTCTTCAATCTATTATAGATTTGGATACATTGGGAATTTGCTAGTTAACGCTTCTACACGCTTACGTACTTCTTCTAACGCAGCTTCATTTTCATGATTTTTTAATGTATAAGCAATAAGTGACGCAATTTCATCCATTTCTTCTAAACCGAAACCACGAGATGTTACAGCTGCTGTACCGATACGTACACCACTTGTTACAAATGGGCTTGCTGTTTCAAATGGAATTGTATTTTTGTTCACTGTAATACCAACTTCATCTAATACGTGCTCTGCTACTTTACCTGTGATTTCTAAGTTACGAACATCAATCAAGATTAAGTGATTGTCTGTTCCGCCAGAAACAAGTGTAAGTCCTTCTTTTTGAAGACCTTCAGCTAAGCGGTTCGCATTGTTAATGATATTTTGTGCATATGTTTTGAAATCATCTTGAAGTGCTTCACCAAATGCAACAGCTTTTGCAGCAATTACGTGCATAAGTGGACCACCTTGAATACCAGGGAAGATTGATTTATCAATTTGTTTTGCAAATTGCTCTTCACATAAAATCATACCACCACGCGGACCACGTAACGTTTTATGTGTTGTCGTTGTAACGAAATGTGCATGTGGTACTGGATTTGGATGTAAACCAGCAGCTACTAAACCTGCGATATGTGCCATATCAACCATTAAATAAGCGCCCACTTCATCTGCAATCTCACGGAATCGCTTGAAATCGATAACACGAGGGTATGCACTTGCACCTGCAACGATTAATTTTGGTTTATGTTCTTTCGCTTTTGCTAATACATCATCGTAATTAATACGGTGAGAGTCAGCATCCACGCCATATTCTACGAAATTATATTGTACTCCACTGAAGTTAACAGGGCTTCCGTGTGTTAAGTGACCACCATGAGATAAGTTCATACCAAGTACTGTATCGCCTTGCTCTAAAATCGTGAAGTATACTGCCATGTTCGCTTGTGCACCAGAGTGTGGTTGAACATTTACGTGCTCTGCGCCGAAAATTTCTTTCACGCGATCACGTGCGATATCTTCTACTACGTCTACGTGTTCACAGCCACCATAGTAACGTTTTCCAGGATATCCTTCAGCATACTTATTCGTTAAAACAGAACCTTGTGCCTCCATTACTGCTTCACTTACAAAGTTTTCCGAAGCAATTAACTCAATCTTTGAACGCTGTCTTCCTAGTTCTGCCTCAATTGCAGCAAATACCTTTTCATCTTGACGTTTTAAATGATCCACCAAAATCCCCCTTTTCTGAACGAATTACATCGATTCCCAACAGTTTTTTCTTATTTATTCAGAAAAAACGAAAATTCAGGTTGTAATTCTTTCGAACCTTCATGTTTTCAACTACATTCTAACATGACTTTCTATATCATAAAAGAAAAAAAAGACCGAAAATCGGTCTTTTCTTTCTACTATTATAAAGTCAGACAACATACCTTTTACCTTATGATAAACAGGTACTATATGACTTTCTAATTTCTCATATTTAACGGCAAGTGGTAGTCTCTTCCACTGCCGCATAGACAGCACGTGCTCCACCAATTAGTTTTCCACGTGTTTTGGCCATCGTTACATGCGCACTTCCAATTTCCTTCACACTTGTACGAACCGGAACAGCTACATGCTTTAAATGCATACCGATAAATGTATCACCAATATCCATTCCTGCATCAGCTTTAATAAACTCAACTACTACCGGATCTTTCAAATTGTGATACGCATATGTCCCCAATGCACCACCTGCTGATCTAACAGGCGTAACTGTTACAATTTCAAATTGATATTTTATCGCTACTTCTCTCTCAACTACTAAAGCACGGTTTAAATGCTCACAACATTGAAACGCTAATTCAATACCTGTTTGCTCTTGAAATTGTTTTAACTCAGAGAAAATCGCCTCTGCTACTTCCATCGTTCCTGATGTTCCAATTCTTTCGCCTAGCACTTCGCTCGTGCTACAACCCACTACAAAAATTTGACCGCTTTGTAATGAAGCTTGTTCTTGGAAATCAGAAAGCGACATTTGTAGCTGTTCTCTTACCTTTACGATTTCTGTCATTACGCCTCTTCCTTTCACAGGTTGGTTCACCAAATTATATTTCACACTACTGATAGTTAGAATCTATTACTTTGTTTCGTATGTTTTAATTTTTCCTACGCGGTTTTCGTGACGACCACCTTCATAATCAGTTGTTAACCAGATTTTCGCGATATCACGCGCTAGACCAGCACCAATTACACGCTCGCCCATTGCTAGCATGTTAGTGTCATTATGCTCTCTCGTCGCTTTCGCGCTGAAAGTATCATGAACTAACGCACAACGGATACCATTTACTTTGTTTGCTGCGATTGACATACCAATGCCTGTCCCACAAACTAAGATACCACGATCTACTTCACCATTCGCTACCATTTCAGCTGCTGGAAACGCAAAGTCAGGGTAATCAACAGAACCAGCTTCACATTCACAACCTAAATCAATATATTCAATATTTAACTCTTCTAATAAATTTACAAGTTCTTTGCGGATATTCATACCGCCGTGATCAGATGCTATTACTACTTTCATTTTTACCCCTCCAAAGTTTCAATCAATTATCTTCATTTCACACTCGCTACCTCATATAGGAAGAAGTGATCTCCAATATCGTATTATACACGAAACATCAACCTACTGAATGTTTTTTCAGTAAAGTTTGTACAAGTTTTTCCATCTCATCTAACGTTTCTTTATAAATAGAAAGCGAGCCTCCAAATGGATCTGAAATGTCCTTGCCTATACCTTCAGTTAATCCATATAACGTATTTAATTTCTTTTCAACGCTCGGATAATGCCCAAGTACAATTTGCTTATGGTTTTCTGTCATCGTTACGACAATATCAGCCCAATCAAGCAAAGTTTCATTTACTTGCTGCGCCGCATGATCAATTGAAATTCCTTTTTCAGCTAAAGCTTCCTTCGCATGTACCGATGCATCGCTCCCAGGATAGGCGAAAACACCAGCAGATTGCACTTCAAACTTATCTCCTCCGTGATGACGAAGCAACGCCTCAGCCATTGGACTACGACATGTATTGCCAGTACAAACAAATAACACTCGTTTCATTCAAACCCACCCCTATATTCGATTTCTTATCATTCATCATAACTTACATTAGAATAGAACAAAAGAAATGTGAATATACAAAAGGCGCATTTCTCTTATATTTTTTCTAAGAAAAATGCGCCTTATCCACATATATGTGAAACCCTATTTCCAAGTGCCTAGAGTATTTTAACATACATACTGAACACGCAACAAAAATAAGGAATCCATTTCATACGAAACGGATTCCTCTTATATTGCAATTATTTCATTGTAACTTTCATTACTTCTGTTGAACCTTTTGTAGCTGCTACGCCTACAGTTGTCTTAATAGACTCAGCTGCATCTGTGTTTGTAATAACAATTGGAGTAATTGTGCTTTTCGCTTTTTCACGGATTAATTCTAAGTCGAATGAGATTAATTTATCTCCAGCTTTTACAGCTTGGCCTTCAGAAACGTGAGCTTCGAAACCTTCACCTTCCATTTTTACAGTTTCTAATCCAACGTGGATTAAAATTTCTGTACCGTTTTTCGCTTTAATTCCGATAGCATGTTTTGTGTGGAATAATTGTACGATTTCACCATCAACTGGAGATACAACTACACCTTCAGTAGGATCAATTGCAACACCGTCACCCATCATACGACCAGCAAATACTGGATCTGGTACTTCTTCAATATTTTTCACTGCTCCAGTTAATGGAGCTACGATTGTTTCTTCATTTGTTTTTGAACCAAGACCGAATAATTTTTTAAACATAGGATAGTCCTCCTTATAATTTACCTAAAAGTTTATAGGGCAATCCCTAGTAAAACTCGGGATACATGTAAGACTTCATACTTCGAATATTATACTGTAAAAACGCTTTCGAAATAAATTATGTCATTACTAATAGACTCTTATTGTAGCGCTTCACAAAATTCCAGTCAATTCTGATTGTCTGAATAACAATAAGAAGTTAACTTCTATTTATATTTTCTCTTTTTTTGTCCAACTTGTCTAGAGGTCTTTACTACATTTTATTTTTTGTTGTTAATTTGTAAAATTTAATTCAAACTTTTTTCAAAATCCACTTGACTATAGTAAGTAACTATTTTATTATTACTTACGTAAGGTAAGTTAATAACTTTTAGGAGGTTTTAAAAATGATGGATTTCGGTCTACTTATTATTCGTCTTATTATAGGAATTACATTCATGGGTCATGGCGCTCAAAAATTATTTGGTTGGTTCGGCGGTTACGGTTTAAAAGGAACAGGTGGCTGGATGGAGTCAATCGGTTTACGTCCTGGTGTATTTATGGCATTTATGGCTGGCGCAACTGAATTACTAGGTGGTTTCTTATTCGCATCAGGTATTTTCATTGTAGTTGGTTCATTATTTATCGTTGGAACAATGTTAATGGCTATCTTCACTGTTCACGGAAAAAATGGTTACTGGGTAACACAAAACGGATATGAATATAACTTAATGTTAATCGCTGTCGCTGTTGGTGTAGCTTTAATTGGACCTGGCGCATACGTCTTACTTTAATTTTTATCTCAAATTTGAGATTCTTGAAAAAGAACTTACTTCATTACAATTGAAGTAAGTTCTTTTTATGAAACAAAATATTATTTCCAGCAGGATTTTCTCATCGTTATCTTGTAAACAAACAATAAGTATTCATATTTAGAAAGGGGATTACAAGCATGTTATCCATTAATCCAAATGAACAAACTGAAAAAGATAATTACAAATTACTTACCGGAAGTATCATCCCTCGTCCTGTCGCATTCGTTACTTCTGTAACAAAAGAAGGTGTACTAAACGGAGCACCATATAGTTATTTCAATATTGTCGCTGCTAATCCACCACTTATCTCAGTATCTGTACAACGAAAAGCAGGAGAAAGAAAGGACACTTCCCGAAACGCAATTGAAAAAGGAGAATTTGTCGTACATATTTCTGACGAATCATATGTAGCAGCAATTAACGAAACAGCAGCTAACCTCCCGCCAAATGAAAGTGAAATTGAACTAGCAAAACTAACACCAATCGAAAGTGAAGTCATCTCTGTTCCAGGTGTAAAAGAAGCAAATATTCGAATGGAATGCGTATTAGAACGTGCAATTCCACTTGGCGGAACGGAAGACTCACCAGCTTGTGATCTACTAATTGGACGCGTCGTTCGTTTCCACGTTGCCGAACATCTATATGAAAAAGGGCGCATTCACGCAGAAGGACTCAAACCAATAAGCCGCCTAGCAGGACACAACTATGCAAAATTAGGAGAACAATTTGAATTAGTTAGGCCAGTTTAAAAGTGGAAGTGGCCCGTTTAGCTCTGACCAGCTAAGGTTCTCTCGCACAAAAGGTGCTTTTTACCTTTCGTGCGGGAGGTTCTTAGATGCGAAGAGCTGGCCACTGGAACTGGATAATATCTAAAAGCGGAAGCGGCTCGTTCAGAATGGGAGGAGGATGGAGCTTCTGACGTAGAGGCGCTTTTTGCCTCACAGGAAGACGCGAAGCCACCGACCATTCTAGCCGCTGAAGCTGGATAATATCTAAAAGTGGAGGCAGCTAGATTCCTCCCATCACTCAAATATAAAATCCCCTGCTTTTTAGCAGGGGATTTTATCATTGTAATTCTTCCTTCTTTTCCTCTAAAGTAGGCATTTTCTCTTTTTTCGGCTTCCCTAGCTTAATTACGAAGAAGTATAGGGAAAGCAATGTAATAAGAAAAACAATTAAAAACGGGTACGGAGAGTAAAAAGCACGCGCCGCCTCAGTCTTTCCCGCAACAAATTTCAATGACTCAATATCTAAAAACTCAGCAAACATTTGTACACCGAGCATACTAAACCAAAAAACAAAAAAACTAATAATAATACCAAAAACTTGCTTCAATCTCGTCATTCATCTCATCCTTTCTATATCTGTAATTTTTAGCGTAATAAATATAGTACAAACAAAATATTCACAGAAAGGAACTATCTCACCATTCACGAATTAACTTAATCCAACCTAACATCGAAATTTGCAAAATAATACCCCAAATTATAAGTCTTCTTAGCCATCGAGGAAAGAAGGTTAAAAATTTAACATACCATTCCAATAGCTTGTTCATAATTCCCTCCTACATAAAATTATATAGGAAAAAGGATATATAATCCAAACCCAACCAAAATGATACCACCTACTATCTCACCGTATGTACCGAGCATATCTTTCGCATGTCTCCCAATTAATAAACCAATCCACGCTAATAACATGCTAACAAATCCAAACAGTAAAATCGTAATAATTGTCTGTGCCCCATAAATACCAAGACTAAGCCCTACTGAGAAACTATCTATACTGACGCCAAATGCAAATACGAATAAACTAATTCCAATAGGGGCAGTTCTAGTCTCTTCATTTTGTAAAATGGTCGAATATACGATATAAAACCCTAGTCCGATTAATAAAATAGCACCCGCAAAATGTGCGATATCTCCATATTTCTCTGATAAAAAACGACCTAGTACCATTCCTATAAACGGCATAATAATATGAAATATCCCTATCGTCATACCAATATACAGGATTTGTCTTAACTTTAGGGGCATCATCCCCATACCAAGACTCACCGAGAACGCATCCATCCCTAAGGCGAATGCCATAATTATTAAAGGTATTAGCTGTTCAAACGTCATTCATGCCCCTCCTTGGACGTGCTACTTCAAAATATGCTTATCCAAGGAGAAATATTCTGTTTGCTAATCTTACCTTATCATTCAATAATAATATGATGTCCTGCCGCTTTTGTTAAACGATTCATAATTGCATTCCCTATTCCTTCATTAGGGAATGACTCACTAAAAATAACATCCACTTCACTTGCATCAAATGTTCTAAGTACATCATATAATTTAGTCGCAACGCTAGCTAAGTCACTTCTAACACCACAAGATAATATAACATCTGCACTATATACATACTGGTACTCTTCTGTCGTTAATACGCCTACTTTAAATCCTTCTTTCTTTTTCTCATCCACAAGATGCTGAATAAACTCACGTGAGCCCTCAACAATACTAAGTGGTGCTTTCGGCGCATAATGTGTGTATTTCATTCCAGGCGATTTCGGTTTTTCCTTCTCATCCTTTAAAGCTGGATCTAAAGAAACAGTACCTATCACCGCTTCTAATTGTTCTTTCGTAATCCCACCTGGACGTAATATTGTTGGAACCGTGCTTGTACAATCAATTACAGTTGATTCAACGCCTACTCCAGTTGCACCACCATCAACAATACCTGCAATCTTCCCATTCAAATCTTCATATACGTGAGAAGCTAATGTTGGACTTGGACGCCCTGAACGATTCGCACTTGGTGCCGCAACAGGTACATTCGCCTCTTCAATAAGAGCAAGTGCAATTGGATGATCAGGCATTCTTACTCCAACCGTATTAAGTCCTGCCGTCACCTTCTCTGAAATTCCTTCTTTTCTCGGCAAAATAATTGTTAATGGTCCTGGCCAAAAATGCGCCATTAACTTCTCTGCAACTGGTGGAATTTCTTTCACAATCCCATCTAACTGAGATTTTGTACCTATGTGGACAATGAGTGGATTATCACTCGGTCTTCCTTTCGCTTCGAAAATTTTCGCGATTGCTTCATCATCCATCGCGTTTGCCCCTAACCCATATACTGTTTCCGTAGGGAAAGCAACCGCCTCATTTTCTCTTAATAATTTTGCTGCTTCTTGTAACTGTGGATAATATTTTTTTCTTTCCACAACATTATCCACAACCCACATATTTGTATGCATTTTTTTCCACGTCCTTTTCTAGCCTTAAATACTTGTCTATTTTTAGTTTACTATGAGATTTATCCAAAAGACAAACAAGGTTTATCCACAAAATGTGGATAAACCTAATTAATCCGTGGATAACTTTGTGAATAGCTGACAATTTAGTATTATTGCATTCTGCTCTTTTATATTTTTACAAAAATGTTCTAGCTGTTGAATTCCCTCTGGAACCTCATCCTTTTCTATAGTAAAAAAGTCAAAGAACTGAAAGATCGGTACAGATTGTGGATGATTTGTTAGTAAGTACAATTGTTGAACACTTTTTTCTTTCATATACTGCAAAAACATTTCAAAAAAATATAAGAAAGTCTGTTTATCCACATGAGGTGTGAATAAACAAGAACGAATAAGTACATCTTCCCCACTTTGTTCATAACCAATTACAGCTCGTATTTCTTCCGCCTCTTCCAAAATCATAAATTGTGCGTACAACTCATTTATTTTATCATCTTTTTTATTAGCTTGTCCGAAAAAAGAATGTAATCTTTCCACATCTGCTTTCGTAGCAAAATACACTTTCTTCATAATAAATCCCTCCTCATTTTTATATATGAGGAGGGATTTATTAATAGTACTATTTAGAGAATAAAGATGTAAAAGCTTCTACAATAAACAATTTAACTTCTGGCTTTTCTTCTTCCTCTTCTACTTTTACATACTCATTTTGCTTTTCTTGTTTTTTCTCCACAGGTTTCTCCACTTTTTCCACATTTTTTGTTTCTTCTTTACTTACAGGCTGCTCTTCGACTTTTGTTTCATTTTTCACTACTTTCTTTTCAGAAGCTGTTACTTTTTTTACTGCTTCCCGCTTTACAACTTTCGTTTCTTTTACCTCATCCTCTTTTTTCTCTTCTACATTTACTACTTCTTCATTATCTATTTGTTTTACTTGCTCCTCTTCAGGAGATTCAGCCTTCACAACATGTTCTTCTTTCCTTACAGCTGTACCACTTGAAAAATCTAAGAAACACATCGGTGGAAATAATACACACCACCAGTTTGCCCCTTCACCTTCCCCAATTGTAATTAAGACTGCTTCATATTCCCCTGCCGGATAAATAAAATTCCCATATACCTTTGTAGGAAACTTAACATTCTTACTAAATTTCACTTGAAATGAATCTTTACTTCCTTCTCTTTTTAACGTATTTTCCACCGTTTTCTCGATTTCTGGAATATGACTTTGAATTACTTTGCGTGCCTCTTCAAATGAAGTTAAATCCGCTACCCATCCATCAATTTGTGCTTTTACTTCATCACGCACTTTACGCTTCAATGCCTGGTCTTTATCTGAATCACTATTTGCTAAAATTCGTAATCGAACGGCCTCTTTCGGAATAACTGAAGGCCCTTTCGCATCAGCTTTCATATATCCAAACTGCACAAGTAACTGTGCACCAATTAATAGTATAAGAAGATAAGCAATAACTTGTTTTTTCATTTCCTCCACCGTCCCTTCTACAAACAGTGTGGACAGACTTTCATCTTTCTAAACTATTAAATTCAAAATCTATATGAATTTTCCCACAAAAAAATAGAGTAAGGTGTGAACCTTACTCCATCTCTGCAAATACCATACGATCTTTTCCGTTAATATCGAAAACAACCTCAACATGAGCATGTGGAAAAGCTTGTTGTAACAATCTTTTTACATCCTCACCTTGTCCTACTCCAATTTCAAACGCCACAATCGCTTTCTTCTGCAACACATTCGGCAATTCTTCCATAAAACGGCGATAGAAATCTAATCCGTCTTCACCACCAACAAGTGCTCTCTTCGGCTCATGCTCTTTCACAACAGGAGAAAGACCACGCCAATCCTCTTCCGGTATATATGGAGGATTTGAAACAACAACATCTAGCTTTTGACCCGTTTTATGAAATGGTGACAATAAATCACCGTGATAGAACGTTACTTCTGCACCTAAAGCTTTTGCATTTTCTTTTGCAACTTCAATCGACTCTTGTGCAATATCTACTGTATACACATGAAGATTTTTATTTTCTAAAGCAAGCGTAATAGAAATCGCTCCACTACCTGTACCTATATCTGCTACATGTAGTTTCTCATCACCAAAATGGCGCTCGATTCTTTCTAATACTCCCACTATAAGCTCTTCTGTTTCCGGCCTTGGTATTAATACTTCTTCATTCACAAAGAAAGACCGTCCATAAAATATTTCATAACCAATCATATATTGAATAGGAATACCTTCTACATGCTTATGGATAAACTCCGTAAAGCTTTTCTCTTGTTCCTCAGTTATTTCTTCACGCATATTCATAAGTAATCCTGTTCTGTTCACCTTTAATACATGACAAAGGACAATTTCTCCCGCATTTTCATCTCGTCCATTTTCCTGTAAAAAAGAAGAAGCCCATTTCAGGGCTTCATAGACACGCATTACTCAGCTGCCTCCATCTTTTGAGCCTGATCTTCCATCACTAAGGCATTGATGAAATCATCTAACTTACCTTGTAAGATTTGATCTAGCTTTTGAATCGTTAAACCGATTCGATGGTCTGTAACACGGTTTTGCGGGAAGTTATACGTACGAATACGCTCTGAACGATCTCCCGTACCAACAGCTTGTTTACGGTTTTGATCATACTCAGCTTGCGCTTCTTGTCTAAACTTATCATAAACACGTGCGCGTAATACTTTCATCGCTTTTTCTTTATTCTTGATCTGTGATTTCTCATCCTGACAAGATACAACTACACCAGTCGGTAAATGCGTTAAACGCACCGCTGACATCGTTGTATTAACGCTCTGTCCACCAGGTCCACTAGAAGCGAATGTATCAACACGAACATCTTTCTCATGAATATCAATTTCTACTTCTTCTGCCTCTGGTAATACAGCTACAGTTGCTGTAGATGTATGAATACGTCCACCAGATTCCGTTTCAGGAACACGTTGTACACGGTGAGCACCATTCTCGAATTTCAGCTTCGCGAAAGCACCTTTACCATTAATCATAAAGATAATCTCTTTATATCCACCTAACTCTGTATAGCTAGCCTCAATAATCTCCGTTTTCCAGCCCTGTACCTCAGCGTAACGGCTATACATACGGTATAAGTCACCAGCAAATAAAGCTGCCTCGTCTCCACCAGCAGCTCCACGAACCTCAACGATAACGTTCTTATCATCATTAGGGTCTTTTGGAACAAGTAAAATTTTCAGACGCTCTGATAATGTTTTATCTTGTGATTCTAACTCAGAAACTTCTTCTTTTACCATTTCACGCATTTCTGCGTCTAACTTATCTTCTAACATTGCTTTCGCATCTTTTAATTGCTCACGAACATCCTTATACTCACGATACACCTCTACCGTTTCCTGTATATCAGACTGTTCCTTTGAATATTCACGAAGCTTATTTGAATCACTAATAATCGCTGGATCACTTAACAATTCATTTAACTTCTCATAACGATTTTCTACAGCTTGCAAACGATCTAACACATCATTCACCTCTACATCCTAGTATCTAATACAAATAGTATATGGTACTTACTCAAAAAAACGCAAATTATATTTAAAAGTGGTGGTGGCTTGTTCAGCTCTGACCAGCTAAGGTTCTTTCGACCTAAAGGTGCTTTTTACCTTTCGGGCGGAAGGTTCTTAGATGCGAAGAGCTAGCCACCAGAACTAGATATATTTAAAAGCGCAAGCGGCTCGCTCAGAATCGCAGGCCATTGGAGCTCTCGACCTTGAAGCGCTTTTTGCTTCGAGCGAGAGAGCGAAATGGCCTGCGATTCTAGCCGCTGGAGCTAGATAATATATTTAAAAGTGGCAGTGGCTCTTTCAGCTCTGACCAGCTAAGGTTCTCTCGCACAGAAGACGTTTTTTGTCTTCTCGTGCGGGAGGTTCTTAAACGCAAGGACCTAGGAGGCGGAGCTAGATAATATCTAAAAGCAGCGGATCACACCACTCACACTCTCTATTTTGAAAAAAACCCGCCTTGCGCAGCGAGTTTTACTTATCTTTGTTTGCAGGTACTGCATGACAATGACGACAACGTGGTTCATACGATTCTGAAGCTCCAACTAAAATAATTGGATCATCAAATGCCGCTGGTTCTCCATCAATTAATCGTTGTGTACGACTTGCTGGAGATCCACATACAGAACATACTGCTTGTAGTTTTGTCACATGTTCAGCAATCGCCATCAGCTGAGGAACTTGTCCAAATGGTAGACCACGGAAATCTTGGTCTAAACCAGCTACAATGACACGATAGCCACGATTTGCCAATACTTGCACCACTTCCACAATGTCCCCATCAAAAAATTGCACCTCATCGATTGCAATAACATCCAGCTCTTCTGTAATATGTTCAAATATATCCTTTGAAGCTGAAACAGGAACTGCTTTTACCTTTAATCCGTTATGTGATACAACATCTTCTTCACTATATCGATTATCAATACATGGTTTAAATACAATTGCATGTTGTTTTGCAAATTGCGTACGGCGCACACGGCGGATTAGCTCTTCTGACTTGCCAGAAAACATACTACCGCAAATCACTTCAATCCAGCCATTTTGATTTATTAAGTACATGAAGCTCTCCTTTCATCTACTTTTCAGTTAAAAGTAGGGTAAAGGTATAATATTTTCGCAAAAAAAACAGACAAGCGAATACATACACTTGCCTGTTTTATGTTTTTATTACTTAAGACCGTATTTCTTATTGAAGCGGTCAACGCGTCCGTCTGCAGTAGCAAACTTCTGACGTCCAGTGTAGAATGGGTGAGAATCAGAACTGATCTCAACTTTTAGTAATGGATAAGTGTTACCATCTTCCCACTCAACAGTTTCGTTAGATCCTTTAGTAGATCCGCTTAAGAATTTGAAGCCTGTGTTTGTGTCCATGAATACAACTTTCTTGTAATCTGGGTGAATTCCTGCTTTCATTCTTTTCATCTCCTTCCGCCCTGAATCATTTTCGAAACAGAGTTTTTCATCTTCAGCTGCATACACAACTATATTGATGAAACACATATGATGAAATTATAACAAGGCTAACTTCATTTTGCAACTACCTGTTTTTGTCTTTTGAAATTAAAAGTGTAGACGGCTCGTTTAGCTCTGACCGGCTAAGGTTCTCTCGCCCTAAAGGTGCTTTTTACCTTTAGGGCGAGAGGTTCTTAGACACGAAGAGCTAGCCGTCGGAACTAGATACAATTTAAAAGCAGAAGCGGCTCGTTCAGAATGGGAGGGGATGGAGCTTCTGACGTAGAGGTGCTTTTTACCTTGTAGGAAGACGCGAAGCCACCGACCATTCTAGCCGCTGGAGGGAGCTCATCCAGCTCTGACTAACTCAGGTTCTTTCACTTATTTCTCTCTTTAATATCACCTAAACAGCATAAAAAACTCGCTTACTATAAAATAAGCGAGTCTTGATTTTTTCCCTTTACTTAGTTGTTACATACCTTTTCGAGTCTGCAACAATGTTTTGTAAAAACTCTTCATTTGTCTTCGTTTGACGAAGCTTACGTAAGAAACTTTCAACAAAGTCTGGTGTATCACGCATTGTCTTACGAATGCCCCATAACTTGTCTAAATGTTCTTTTGGAATTAATAGATCTTCTTTACGTGTACCAGAACGACGAATATCAATCGCTGGGAAGATACGACGTTCAGCTAATGAACGATCTAAGTGAAGTTCCATATTTCCAGTTCCTTTAAATTCCTCGTAAATAACATCGTCCATACGTGATCCTGTATCAACAAGGGCTGTTGCTAAAATTGTTAAGCTACCGCCTTCTTCAATATTACGTGCAGCTCCAAAGAAACGCTTCGGTCTATGGAAGGCAGCTGGATCGATACCACCTGATAATGTTCTACCACTTGGTGGAATAACGAGGTTGTAAGCTCGAGCTAAACGGGTAATACTATCCATTAAAATGATAACATCTTTCTTGTGCTCTACAAGACGCATCGCACGTTCTAACACAAGCTCAGCTACTTTAATATGATTTTCTGGTACTTCATCAAAAGTAGAACTTACAACATCTCCTTTAACAGAACGTTCAATGTCTGTTACTTCCTCTGGACGCTCATCAATTAAAAGTACAATTAGTTCTGCTTCCGGATGATTTGTTGTAACACTGTGCGCGATTTCTTTTAATAGACTTGTTTTACCAGCCTTTGGAGGCGCAACAATTAAACCACGTTGTCCAAATCCAACTGGTGCGATTAAATCCATGATGCGTGTCGGTAACTTTTTCGGTTCCGTTTCCAATTTCATTTGGCGATCTGGGTATAATGGTGTTAATGCAGGGAAATGCACACGCTCTTTTGCTGAATCTGGATCATCTCCGTTTACAGCTTCAACTTGTAATAACCCAAAATAGCGTTCATTTTCTTTCGGAGGTCGTACTTTACCAGAAACCTTATCTCCATTACGTAAATCGAAACGACGAATTTGCGAAGCTGAGATATAAATATCTTCTGAGCTTGGAGAATAGTTGATAGGACGTAGGAATCCAAATCCTTCTGATTGAATAATTTCTAATACGCCTTCCATGAAAAAGAAACCTTCTTTTTCTGCTCGAGCTTTCAAAATAGAAAAAATCAGCTCTTTTTTCGTTAACTTGCTATAATACGAAATCTTAAATTCTTTCGCAAGCTCGTATAACTCTTTTAATTTCATGTTTTCTAATGCTGCAATTGACAAATTCATTCAGACACCACACTTTAACGTTATTCTCTTTTTTCATGGGTAAAGGGAAAAAATACGGAAGGCAAATAATTAATAATGAAAGGCAATAAGTTCAAGTAGGGTAATATTCACTATTGTAACCCTTTTATCTAGTTTTAATCAATACGTTGGAACACAAATACAAGAAGCGAAGACAAGAAAATTTGTCTTCGCTTCTTATTTAATTTAGTTCCAGCTCCGATAGTTAGAAAGATCGACCATTTTAACCTTTCTGAAGGAGCTGCTTACGCTTTTTATTTAATCCAGCTCCGGTCATTTTACTCTCTCACTCGAAGCAAAGAGCGCTTCAAGGTCGAGAGTTGAAAGTTTCCTGCGATTCTGAGCGAGCCGCTTCCACCTTTTACTTAATAACCAAGTTCGGTTTTTTATTTAAGCTATGACGACCATCTACGAAGCGAACTGTGCCTGATTTTGCGCGCATAACAAGGGATTGCGTTGTTCCTACGCTACCTTTAAATTGAACACCGCGTAATAGTTCTCCATCTGTTACGCCTGTTGCTGCAAAGATTGCATCGTCACCTTTTACTAAGTCCTCCATGCGAAGGATACGATTAATGTCTTCTATGCCCATTTTTTTACAACGTGCTAATTCAGCTTCGTTTTGTGGCAATAGTTTTCCGTGAATTTCTCCACCTAAACATTTTAAAGCAACTGCTGCTAATACACCTTCAGGTGCTCCACCAGATCCAAATAAAATATCTACACCTGTACGATCAAACGCTGTATTAATCGCTCCAGCTACATCTCCATCATTAATCAATTTAATGCGCGCACCAGCTTTACGAATTTCTTCAATAATTTCTTGATGACGTGGACGATTTAAAACTGTCGCTACAACATCTTCAATATCTTTATTTTTCGCTTTCGCAACTGCACGTAAGTTATCAATAATAGGCGCATCAATGTCGACCGCCCCAACTGCTTCTGGGCCAACCGCGATTTTATCCATGTACATGTCAGGGGCATGTAACAAATTACCGTGGTCTGCAATTGCAATGACAGCAAGAGCATTCCAGCCACCAGCTGCTACGATGTTTGTCCCTTCTAAAGGATCAACCGCAACGTCTACACGTGGTCCATATCCTGTACCTAATTTCTCTCCGATATATAGCATTGGTGCTTCATCCATCTCACCTTCACCAATTACAACTGTACCTTTCATCGGAATTGTATCAAATACATCACGCATAGCTGATGTTGCTGCACCGTCTGCCTCATCCTTTTTCCCGCGCCCCATCCAACGCGCTGATGATAAAGCTGCAGCCTCTGTTACACGTACTAACTCCATAGATAAACTTCTTTCCACGATAATCCCTCTCCTTTAAGCCTTTATATTTCTGCCGTATTTTGTGAACCGTGTTTTTCTATAAAGTGTACTTCCGCAAGTAGTGATGCTTCGCTTCCCCCTTGCGGAAGTATCACTTATGCGTTCTTCATTTCTTCAATTTCTTGCTTTGTCATTTGTTCTCGCCAAATGTTTGCACCAAGCCCTTTAAGCTTGTCCACTATATTCTCATAACCTCGATCAATATGCTCAAGTCCTGTTACTTCTGTAATTCCATCTGCCATTAACCCTGCAATAACAAGTGCCGCTCCTGCTCGTAAATCACTCGCCTTCACTTTTGCACCTTGCAGTAACACAGGACCAGTTACAATTGCCGAACGACCCTCTACTTTAATTTGAGCATTCATACGACGTAATTCATCAATGTGTTTAAAACGGGCACCGTAAATTGTATCTGTTACAACTCCCGTCCCGTGTGCCTTTGTTAAAAGCGTCGTAAACGGCTGTTGTAAATCCGTTGGAAAACCTGGATATACAAGCGTTTTGATATCAACTACTTTTAACTTTCTATTACCGTTCACCGTAATTTGATCATCGTTCGTTTCAACTTGAACACCAGCTTCTCTTAGCTTTGCAGTAACTGATTCTAAATGCTGAGGAATAACGTTATCAACCGTTACTTCTCCTCCTGATGCAGCTCCTAGAATCATATACGTACCAGCTTCAATACGATCTGGGATGATAGTATGGTGACAACCATGTAAAGAGTCAACACCATCTATTCGGATTACGTCAGTACCAGCACCTTTAATACGTGCTCCCATGCTTGTTAACAATGTAGCTACATCAATGATCTCAGGCTCTTTCGCTGCATTTTCAATAACAGTTCTACCTTTCGCTCGTACAGCTGCTAGCATAATATTAATCGTAGCTCCTACACTAACAACATCTAAATAAATACGTGCCCCGCGTAGCTCATCTGCTCTTAAATAGATGGCACCTTGTTCATTCGTAACATGTGCACCTAGCGCTTCAAACCCTTTAATATGCTGATCAATCGGCCTCGGTCCTAAATGACATCCACCCGGAAGCCCAATAACAGCTTTTTTAAAACGGCCAAGCATTGCACCCATTAAATAATAAGAAGCGCGCAATTTTTTCACTTTTCCATTTGGCAAAGGCATTGCAACCATGTTAGAAGGATCGACTACCATCTCTTCCTCCTGTCCATAAGTTACTTTCCCTCCAATTTCCTCTAGTAAGTCTCCTAACATTTTCACGTCCGAAATATTAGGGACACCACCAATAGTTACTGGAGTATCTGCTAAAATTGTCGCTGGAATTAATGCAACGGCACTGTTCTTTGCACCACTTACTCGAATTGTTCCATTTAAAGCTCTTCCGCCTTCAATTAGCAATTTTTCCATATTGAGCTCCCTTCTTGTGAATGTATTTACTTTCTATCTTTTTATAGAAAGCTCCCCTTAAGAATCTCAATTACTCTTTCCATCCCAAAACTCAATAAATAGGAAACCATTATCTTCATTTCTCCTGTAGCACGAATAGATAAAGATCAACTATTCATCGAATTTACTTTATCAATTTAGATACGTTATCACATTTATTAATAGGACTATGCACATTATTTTCTATTTAAAAACCAAAAATGATAAAATCTTTAGACTTGTTCACGCTTTCATTATACAACGAAAGGAAACCGTCTAAAAGACTAGACGGTTTCCAAAACGGAATTTTATTCTTACGCTTTACCGTTAGAACCGAATTCGCGAATTTTACCAATAACAGTTGCTTTGATAGCGTCGCGGCCAGGTCCGATAAATTTACGAGGATCGTAAACTTCTTGGTCTTTATTTAATACTTCACGAACAGCTTTTGTAAACTCGATTTGGTTCTCAGTGTTTACGTTGATTTTTGAAGTACCTAAAGAGATAGCTTTTTCGATATCAGCAGTTGGGATACCAGTACCACCATGTAATACTAAAGGTACGCCAGTGAAGTCACGAACTTGTTCCATTTCAGCGAATCCTAAGTTAGGCTCACCTTTGTAAGGACCGTGTACAGAACCTAAAGCTGGAGCTAGGCAATCGATACCTGTTGCTTCAACAAGGTGCTTACACTCTGCTGGGTCAGCGTAAATTACGCCTTCAGCGATTACGTCGTCTTCTTGTCCGCCAACTGTTCCAAGCTCAGCTTCAACAGATACGTTACGAGCGTGTGCGTATTCTACTACTTGTTTAGTAGTTTCAACGTTTTCTTCGAATGGGTGGTGAGAAGCGTCGATCATTACAGATGTGAAACCTGCATCGATTGCTTCTTTACATTTTTCGAAGCTTGAACCATGGTCAAGGTGAATCGCTACAGGAACAGTGATGTTCATTTCTTCGATTAAAGCTTTAACCATAGCTACAACTGTTTTGAAACCAGTCATATGACGAGCTGCACCCTCAGATACACCTAGGATTACAGGAGATTTTTCTTCTTCCGCAGCAGCTAAGATAGCTTGAGTCCACTCTAAGTTGTTCATGTTGAATTGACCAACTGCGTATTTTCCTTCTAGTGCTTTGTTTAGCATTTCTTTCATAGAAACTAAAGGCATGGTGAATCCTCCTAAAAAACGTTTTTTGTATCCGATAAGTTCTTATCGCTGGTAGTATGACCAGAATAAGGTAAAATATGTATATCTACATACCGGACTTTTTTCTACACTCAATAGGATAACAACTTGTACTCAAAAACTCAACCGTATTCACCTGCACAATAGTCCATGTAAACGCTTTTTTCCATATTTTTTATAAAAAATTCATTTTTATGCCTCTACAGCGAGCTCATTTCTCACAGCTTGACGAATTTCATCAATATCAAATGGTTTAGCAAAATGCATTAAAGCTCCTAAATCTTTTGCTTCTTGGATCATATCAAGCTCTCCATAAGCAGTCATTAAAATTACTTTAATACTCTCATCAATTTCTTTTACATGCTTTAAAATCTCTATACCATCCATGCCTGGAATTTTCATATCTAACACTACTAAATCTGGATTATCTTTTTTCACGATATCTAAAGCTTGAAATCCATTCGCTGCTTGGAATGTCTGATAACCTTCTTTTTGGAACACTTCATGTAATAACACACGAATCCCATATTGATCATCAACGATTAAAATTTTACCTTCCATAATTCCCAACCTTTCTGTGTAAGTACAAGATTTAAAGCTTCTTATATCTTAACGATTTAATTTCGCTATTCTTTGGCAAATTCCTTCCTATTCTTTCTTATTTTACCGTTTCCTATTTTGTTATGCTACCCTACGATTTCACCTTTCTAAAAAAATAAATTATAATGAAAGCCGGCAAACACGTACGAAGGGAGTAACATTATGTTAAAAATTTTTTCAACTCAATTAAGTGGTTATTTCTCCAGAGTTTCTCAAAAAGAAGAAATGAATATAGAAGATAGCGCTCGTTTACTTGCTCAAGCACTAGTTGGCGATGGTTTCATTTATTTACATGGTACAAATGAAATGGAGGGCGTTGTTGCCGAGGCACTATTCGGTGCTGAACCAATGAAGCAAGCAAAACGCTTATTTGAAAATGGTAAAGAAGCAGAAGTAACCTCTGCGGATCGTGTACTTCTTATTAGCCGTTTTTCAACAGATGAAGCGGTTGTAGA
Source organism: Bacillus sp. LH1 (assembly GCF_057924895.1). NCBI lineage: Bacteria > Bacillati > Bacillota > Bacilli > Caryophanales > Bacillaceae > Bacillus > Bacillus sp. LH1. The sequence continues at coordinate 5,203,174 of NZ_CM175007.1, forward strand.
AATTGCAAAAAAACTACAAGAAGAGGGACACTCTATTGTGGGCATTTCTGCTCTTCAAGAAGGGACAGAATCACTGGAACGATATACAGACGTACATATTGATACAAAACTGTTAAAAGGTCTTATTCCAGACGATGAAGGTAATCGCTACGGATTCCCAAGTTTAATAGTAGCTTTATTTGCTTATCACGGGATTAAATTTACAATCGATGAAATGTTAAATGAATATTAAAAAAAGCGCCTTATTTCAGGCGCTTTTTTTATTACTTGCTCTCTTTATTCGTAATAGAAGCTCTTACGAAGTCATGGAACAATGGTTGTGGACGGTTTGGACGAGAAACAAGTTCTGGGTGGAACTGTGCTGCCACGAACCAAGGATGATCTTTTAATTCAATGATTTCAACTAGACGACCGTCTGGGCTTGTACCAGAGAATACAAATCCTTCTTTTTCCATATCCGGACGGAACTGATTGTTGAACTCATAACGATGACGATGACGCTCATATACAACCGGCTCATTATAAGCATTGTAAGCATTTGTTTCTTCAGCAAGCTTACATGGGTATAGACCAAGACGAAGTGTACCACCTAGGTCCTCTACATCTTTTTGTTCTGGTAATAAGTCGATGATTGCATATGGTGTGTCAGGGTTGATTTCAGAAGAGTTAGCACCTTCTAAACCTAATACATTACGTGCGAATTCGATTGATGCAAGTTGCATACCTAAGCAAATTCCTAAGAATGGAACTTTGTTTTCACGAGCATATTGAATCGCAACGATTTTACCTTCTACACCACGATCGCCGAAGCCACCTGGTACAAGGATACCGTCTGTATCGCCAACTAATTCTTTTACGTTTTCTGCTGTTACGTGCTCAGCATTTACCCATTTTACTTCTACATCTGTGTCGAATGAGTAACCAGCATGACGAAGTGCTTCTACAACAGAAATATAAGCATCTTGAAGTTCTACATATTTACCAACAAGAGCGATTTTTGTTTTCTTAGAAAGATTACGCACTTTGTTAACTAGAGCAGTCCACTCTGTCATATCTGCAGCTGGATTGTCTAATTTTAAGTGGTCACAAACGATTTGGTCCATATTTTGTTCTTGAAGAGATAATGGAACCGCATATAAAGTATCTGCATCGCGAGCTTCGATAACCGCTTTTGTATCAATGTCACAGAATAATGCAAGCTTGTCTTTCATATCTTGAGAAACAGGCATTTCTGTACGAACAACGATAATGTTTGGTTGAATACCTAAGCTACGAAGTTCTTTAACACTATGTTGTGTTGGTTTTGTCTTCATTTCACCCGCTGCTTTTAAGTACGGGATTAACGTACAGTGAATGTACATTACATTGTCACGACCGATGTCGCTCTTAATTTGACGGATTGCTTCTAAGAATGGTAGAGACTCGATGTCACCAACAGTTCCACCGATTTCTGTAATAACAACATCGGCATTTGTTTCACGACCAGAACGATATACGCGTTCTTTAATTTCGTTAGTAATGTGAGGAATAACTTGAACTGTTCCTCCTAAATATTCACCGCGACGCTCTTTTTGAAGAACTGAAGAGTAAATTTTACCTGTTGTTACGTTGCTGTATTTGTTTAAGTTAATGTCGATAAAACGCTCATAGTGACCAAGGTCTAAGTCAGTTTCTGCGCCATCATCTGTTACGAATACCTCACCGTGTTGATATGGGCTCATAGTCCCTGGGTCTACGTTAATGTATGGATCAAACTTTTGAATCGTTACGTTTAAACCACGATTTTTTAAAAGTCTTCCAAGAGATGCTGCTGTAATACCTTTTCCTAAAGACGATACTACACCGCCTGTTACAAAAATATACTTAGTCATGAAAAAGCTCCCTTCTATTTTGCTGTTATATAATCACCGTTGCAAAGCGCAACGTATGTAGATAACACTGTATCCATCTTATTGTTAGACTCTTTTTATTTTCTAAACAAAAAACAAAAAAGAAAATTGCTCCCCTCATCACAAAAAGTAATAAGTAGGGAGCAATTTTCTTTTATATTTACACTTTAAAAGTATTATCGTCCTTTTTTAAAGAGCCCAAAAATGATTCTACATGGACGATAATGAAAAGTCAAGAACTACAGTTCTTCCTCTTCTTCTTCTTCAGTTTCGTCATACTCAAGTTCTTCTTCAGCGAAGTCGTCGTCATCTTCGTCTAAATCATCAAGATCGTCGTCATCTCCGTCTTCTTCTTCAAGAACCTTGTCCAAATCTTCTACATCATCATCTTCGTCTTCATTTACATCTGCATCGTCGAAGTCATCTTCATCTTCTTCAATGTAGTCGTCAAAACCGTCTTCTTCAACTTTACGTTTCTTCTTCGGTTTTGGTTGAGGCAAGATTTCTTCATCAATTTGCTCGTATGGGTACCAGCTGCGTAGCCCCCAACGATTTTCTCCTAAATTAATGAAACGTCCATCGATGTTTAAGTCTGTATAAAATTGTGCGATTTTCGCATTAACTTGCTCTTGAGATAGTCCCAGCACTTGAGCGATTTCTTGAACCAACTCGTTGAATGTCGTTGCTTGTTTTTTATCCCCTAAAACGCTATGTACAACTTCAATCATTGAACATTCTTTTAGCTCTTCTGGTGAATATTGCTTAAAATCCACTTATGCGGCACTTCCTTTCATCAAATATAACCTTATATATAACGGCCTGCTTAAAAAAATCCATACTATTCATTATAAACAAAAGTCGCACAAATATGCTACAAAAAAAACGGGAAACTTTTATAGGGTAGTAAAATTATAATTTGTCTGTTCCTTATTTCGGAAGCATATGGGCCCCTTGCAATACATACCTAATTTGCATTTCTGTATATTCTTCGAGCGTATACAGTTTTTGCAGCGCCCAGCGTCTAAATCCCCACATCTGTCCTTGTATAAAAATATTATGGGCAAGAAGCTGTATTTCTTTTTTATTTAATGTAAATGTTCCATTTTCCGTACACTGTTCTAAAATATTCTCGAACATTCCTACCATTTGAAACTCCTTTTCTAATACATACGGAAGTGATTCTTTCGGTAAAAAGCGTACCTCTTGATACATTATCAATACTTCTTCCTGTAATTCATCCATCACTTTAAAGTAATTCGTTATTGCTATCTTTAAACTTTCTACACTCCCTTTTTCTGTACAAACTACTTCCTCTAATCTTTCTTTTACATGTTCATAAATACTATCACAAACTAAATACAAAACATCATCTTTTGTACGAATGTACTCATAAAGTGTCCCTATACTAAATCCAGCCGCTTTTGCAATTTCTCTCGTTGTTGTACGCGGAAATCCTTTTTGTTTAAACAGTTGCACCGCACCTTTAATCATTTGCTCACGTCTTAACGCAACTAATTTTTCATCTTTCACCGATGCATGTACATTATGTTTAACCATTCCCTTCACCTCTCTCTATTATTTTTTGGAAGGAAAAAGCGTAGGAAAATACCTACGCTTTCGTTCCTACTTCGTTAACATACGAGAAATTACAAGCCTCTGAATCTCTTGTGTTCCTTCATATATTTGTGTAATTTTTGCATCTCGCATATAACGCTCTACTGGATAATCTTTCGTATAACCGTAACCACCAAATACTTGCACCGCTTCAGTCGTCACCCTCATCGCTGTATCTCCTGCAAATACTTTTGACATCGCTGACTCTTTTCCATACGGAAGCCCTTCTGATTCAAGCCAAGCCGCTTGATATGTTAAAAGGCGTGCCGCTTCTACATCTGTTGCCATATCCGCAAGTTTAAAGCCAATCCCTTGCTGCGCCGCAATTGGTTTTCCAAATTGATGGCGCTCCCTTGCATATTCTACAGAAGCATCTAAAGCCCCTTGTGCAATACCAACAGCTTGCGCCGCAATACCGTTACGACCTCCATCTAATGTTTGCATCGCAACTTTAAACCCTTGCCCCTCTTCTCCAAGTAGATTCTCTACAGGAATACGGCAATCTTCAAACATAATTTCAGTCGTTGGTGAAGAGCGAATCCCTAGCTTGCTCTCCTTCTTCCCAACTGAAAATCCCGGTGTATCACTTTCTACAATAAATGCACTCGTACCGCGCTGCTTTGATTCAGGATCAGTTAGCGCAAAAACAACGTAAATATCAGCAATACCGCCATTTGTAATGAAAATTTTTGATCCATTTAAAATATAATGGTCTCCATCTCTCTTTGCGATTGTCTTCATTCCACCAGCATCCGATCCAGATCCTGGCTCCGTTAAGCCGTATGCACCAATTTTCTTTCCTTCAGCCATCGGTCGTAAAAACTTTTGCTTTTGCTCTTCCGTCCCAAATTTAAAAATTGGCCATCCCGCAAGTGAAGTATGCGCGGACAGTGTTACGCCTGTTGAAGCACAAACGCGGGATAATTCTTCAATAGCGATTACGTACGCTAAGTAATCGCTTCCAATTCCACCGTACTCTTCAGGCCACGGAATACCGGTTAAACCAAGCTCTGCCATTTGATCAAATAATTCTCGATCAAATCGCTCTTCCTCATCACGCTCAGCTGCTGTTGGTGCCACTTCATTTTTAGCAAAATCTCGAACCATTTTTCTTATCATTTCATGTTCTTCTGATAGTTTAAAATGCATCTCCGTCTCCCCCTCGCCCTTTTATAAAGCACGGCTAATAACAAGTTTCTGTATTTCACTTGTTCCTTCATATATTTGCGTGATTTTCGCATCACGGAAAAATCGTTCTACTGGATAGTCTTTCGTATAACCGTAACCACCGAACACTTGCACCGCCTCAATCGCGACTTCAACCGCTGTCTTAGAAGCAAATAATTTCGCAATAGATGCTTCTTTACCGCATGGTAATCCCTGTGCCCTAAGAGATGCCGCTCTATATACGAGTAACCTTGCTGCTTCGACACTTGTTGCCATATCTGCAAGCTTGAAGCCAATCCCTTGCTGCGCCGCAATTGGCTTCCCGAATTGCTCTCTTTCTTTTGCATAATCAATTGCACAGCCAAGCGCCGCTTCAGCAATTCCTAACGCCTGCGCACCGATTCCAATTCGCCCAACATCTAAATTCGCCATTGCCACCTTAAATCCTTGTCCTTCTTCCCCAAGTAAATTCTCAGCTGGTACTTTCATATCTTCAAAAGTAAGTTGTACTGTACGAGAACCGAGAAGTCCCATCTTATGTTCATCTTTTCCGATGATTAAACCAGGTGTATCTTTCTCTACTATAAATGCAGAAATACCACTTTTTCCTGCCTCTGGATTTGTAGAAGCGAATACAATGTATGTACTTGCTTCACCACCATTTGTAATAAACACTTTCGATCCATTAATAATATAATGATCACCTTTTTTCACAGCTCTTGATTTCAAACTCCCTGCATCTGATCCTGCATTTGGCTCTGTTAAAGCAAATGCACCTAAATATTCCCCAGTTGCAAGTTTAGAAACATATTTTTTCTTCTGTTCTTCTGTTCCGAAATATAAAATCGGATTCATTCCAACTGACGTATGTACAGCTAAAATTACACCAACTGTTGCACTTACCTTTGAGATTTCCTCAATTGCTAGAATGTAAGATATAAAGTCCATTTCTGCCCCACCGTATTTTGCAGGCGCTGGAATACCCATTAATCCAAGCTCACCCATCTTTTGCAAAATCTCTTTCGGGAACACCCCTTGTTCCATACTAGGAACAAAGGGAGCTATTTCCTTCTGTGCAAAATCCCGAACCATTTTCCTCATCATTTGCTGCTCTTCATTAAAACGAAAGTTCATATATTCCGCCTCCATTTGCTATATATCCTTTAAATAATTTGGTAAGACCACTATGTTGTAACAAAGGGGGCATTTATTCGTAAACGTAGAATCCACGACCTGTTTTACGCCCTAACCATCCTGCATTCACATACTTACGTAATAACGGACATGGGCGATATTTACTATCTCCTAATCCTTCATGCAACACTTCCATAATGTATAAACACGTATCTAAACCGATAAAATCGGCGAGTGTCAAAGGCCCCATCGGATGGTTCATACCAAGCTTCATGACTTCATCAATTGCTTCTTTCGTCGCTACACCTTCATATAACGTATAAATTGCTTCGTTAATCATCGGTAGCAAAATACGATTTGATACAAAACCTGGGAAATCATTCACTTCAACTGGTACTTTCCCAATTTTTTTCGTAATATCTTCAATTGCTTCATATACCGCATCATCGGTAGCCAAACCACGAATAATCTCAACAAGCTTCATAACTGGAACTGGATTCATAAAGTGCATACCGATTACTTTTTCCGGACGCTTCGTTACCGCTGCAATTTCTGTAATTGGCAGAGATGACGTATTCGTTGCTAAAATTGCGTGTTCTGGAGCAATTTCATCTAGATTCGCAAAGATTTTCTTTTTAATATCCATTTTCTCAACAGCTGCTTCAATAATAAGATCCGCTTCTTTCACACAATCTAAATCAAGCGTTACTGTAAGACGATTTAATATGGCTTCCTTCTCTTCTTCCTTCATACGTCCTTTTTCTACTTGCCGTGCTAAGTTTTTCGTAATGATAGCCAATCCTCTATCTAATTGCTCTTGCTTTAAATCTTGTACCTTCACGTCATATCCTGCCATTGCACATACTTGTGCAATTCCTGATCCCATTTGCCCTGCACCAATTACAACAATGTTTTGTACACCCATTTTTTCTTCCCCCTTAATTGTTAATAAATTTTATACCCTCGAACTTTAATTAGTGAACTTCAATCATCACTGCGTCCCCTTGACCGCCACCGCTACAAATCGAAGCAATTCCAATTCCGCCGCCGCGCTGCTTAAGTGCATGGATTAGTGTAACGATAATGCGCGCTCCGCTTGCTCCAATTGGATGTCCCATCGCTACCGCGCCGCCATTTACATTCAATTTTTCCGGATCAATTCCTGCGATTTCTGTACTTGCAATTGCTACCGCTGCAAAGGCTTCATTAATCTCGAATAAATCAATGTCTTCAATTGTCTTTCCTGTTTTTTCAAGCAATGCGTTAATTGCATAACCTGGAGTTCTTGGGAAATCTTTAGATTCCACTGCAATTGCTGTATGCGCCAAAATTGTCGCTAATGGCTTTCTTCCTTCTTGCTTCGCTCTGTCTTCGCTCATTAATACAAGTGCGGCACCACCATCGTTTAGTCCCGGCGCATTACCAGCTGTCACCGTCGCTGTCTTATCAAATACAGGTTTTAACTTTGCTAACTTTTCAATCGTTGTATCTTCACGTGGCGCCTCATCCTTTGCAACGACAATAGGATCGCCTTTTCTTTGCGGAATCGTTACTGGCACGATTTCCTCTTCAAAACGCCCTTCTTTATGCGCTGAAACCGCACGCTGATGGCTACGATATGCCCATTCATCTTGTGCTTCACGAGAAATTCCATCTTCCTTTGCAACTTCTCCACCATAAACGCCCATGTGTGTACCTGAAAATGCGCATGTTAAACCGTCAGCAACGTTTAAATCAATAACTTCGTTGTTGCCCATTCTGTATCCCCATCTTGCTCCACGTAAAATGTAAGGACTGTTACTCATCGACTCCATACCGCCAGCTACAATCAGTGATTGATCGCCAGTACGAATAATCTGATCCGCTAACGTAACCGCACGAAGCCCTGATGCACAAACTTTATTCACTGTTTCCGTTTGCACTTCCCAAGGGATTCCAGCAGCCCTCGCAGCTTGGCGCGATGGAATTTGTCCCTGCCCACCTTGAATAACCGTTCCAAATATAACTTCTTCAACATCACTAGCCGCAACATTTGCTCTTTCAAGTGCTGCTTTAATTGCAATTCCTCCAAGTTCCGTCGCTTTTACATCCTTTAAAGATCCTCCAAATTTTCCAACTGGTGTTCTTGCAGCACTTAAAATAACTGTTTTACTCATGTTTCTTTCCCCCATTTCATTTTTTAACACTGAGCGCTCGCTCGGTATCCCTACGTTGAGAAGAGGTGCAATCATTGCACCTCCTTCTAAAGTTGTATACATTCTTACAAACTACATTGCTTCTTTTTTCTGTCCGATAACAGATCGTTCTAAAATCTCTGTCACATCAAGAGTTTGAACTTTCTCTTCTACCTCTTTCGCTTTCGTTCCATCACTGATCATCGTTAAGCAATATGGACAACCTGTACCGATAATGGATGGCTGTACAGCTAATGCTTGTTCTGTACGAGCAACGTTAATACGAGAACCTGTTGTTTCTTCCATCCACATTAAGCCACCACCTGCGCCACAGCACATTCCAGTTTCACGGTTACGTGCCATTTCTACAAGATTCACTCCAGGAATCGCTTTCAAAATGTCACGTGGCGCTTCGTACACTTCGTTGTATCTTCCTAAATAACAGGAATCATGGTACGTAACTGTTTCTTCAATAGCGTGAACAGGCTTTAAGCGCCCTTCTTTCACCCACTGAGCTAACAATTCTGTATGATGATAGACTTCTGCTTGCAAGCCAAAGTCCGGATACTCATTTTTAAATGTGTTATAAGCATGAGGATCAATCGTAACGATTTTCTTCACTCCTGCCTTTTCAAATTCTTCGATATTCTTTGTCGCCATCTCTTGGAATACAAATTCATTTCCGAGGCGGCGTGGTGTATCTCCAGAATTCTTTTCTTTATTACCGAGAATTGCGAATGAAATGCCTGCTTCGTTCATTAACTTCGCAAACGATATCGCAATCTTCTGACTACGATTGTCGTATGATCCCATTGAACCAACCCAGAATAAATACTCGAATTCCTCCCCAGCTTTTGATTTTTCTTTTACAGTTGGAACTGTTACTTCGTCATCACCTTGGCGCCATGTTTCACGCTCTTTACGGTTCAGACCCCACGGATTCCCTTGACGCTCGATATTTGTCATCGCGCGTTGTGCTTCCGCGTCCATTTTTCCTTCTGTTAAAACGAGATATCGACGTAAATCAATAATTTTGTCAACATGCTCATTCATAACTGGGCATTGATCTTCACAGTTACGACACGTTGTACATGCCCAAATCTCTTCTTCTGTAATAACATCTCCGATTAAACTCGGATCGTAAGCGAGCGTTGTAGACGCTGATTCTTGTTGTCCTTTTCCAGCTGCCATCATCGCTAACTGATTTCCTTGTGTATTATTGAAGGCAACTACTGGAACCCACGGTGCTTTTGATGTTACCGCAGCTCCTTTATCAGTTAAATGATCGCGAAGTTTTAAAATTAAGTCCATCGGCGATAACATTTTTCCTGTTCCTGTTGCCGGACACATATTTGTACAACGGCCACACTCTACACAAGCGTATAAGTCAATAAGTTGATTTTGTCTAAAGTCTTCAATTTTACCAACACCAAATGTTTCTTGCGTTTCATCTTCAAAATCAATCTTTTCAAGCTTCCCTGGGTTTGAAAGACGACCGAAGAATACATTAGCTGGTCCTGCAATTAAATGCGCATGTTTTGATTGTGGAACATACACTAAAAACGTTAACAAAATTAGTAAATGCACCCACCAAGAAAAATAGAACACTGAAATGGCTACGGTTTCATTTATCCCGCTAAAAACGTAAGCGATTGCAGAAGCAATTGGTTCACTCCATGAAAGCTCCTCGCCATGCCAGATAAGTCCCATACCGTTACCAAGTAGCACAGAAATCATTAAGCCACCGATAAAGATAAGAACAAGACCTGATTTGAAGTTACGTTTTAAACGAACAAGCTTTTCTACATAACGTCTATGAAAAGCCCAAAATACTGCAATTAAAATAACAAGTGTGACAATTTCCTGGAAGAATGTAAATGCAGGGTATAGTGGTCCAAGTGGAAGATGTGATCCTGGTGCGAGTCCTTTCCAAACGAAGTCAATTGCTCCAAATTGGACAAGAATAAATCCGTAAAAGAACATAACGTGAATGATGCCGCTTTTCTTATCTTTCAGCAGCTTTTTTTGACCGAAAACATTGACCTTAAGGAGATCCCAACGCTCTTTAAAACGACGGTCAAATTCAATTTTTTTTCCTAATTGTATGTAGGCCATTCTCGTCCGTATAAGATATACAAACAAATATCCTGCATAAGCAATAACAGCAATGGCAGCCAGCCAATTAATGATCAGTAAGCTATTCATTTTTATGCTACCCCTCTCTTTGTAAGCCCTCTTTCTTTTTTGAATCTTCAAAAATATATAATTTTCTGAATTATATCCCCTATCCCCATTATATAATGAGTGAGCATTCAGTCAACAGTTTTTTGTTATAGAACAACACATTTTTTCATAAAGCTGTTTATTTCGGTGAAACTATAAAGTGAAACTTTAATCAGCAGGGGTGGTTCATCCCCCGCTGATTATTAGTTGAACCAATCGGGCTTTTACGGGCAGTTGATTTCCAAACTAGCTTCTGCTTATTCATCAATTTTTGAAATAGGAAGCTTACTGCCCGTTAAAACGGGATAAAGTGAAACTTTAACCAGTACAAGATCTATCCTCTAAAGAAATTTATAATAACAGCCGTGCTACCCGTATCATTTGTAACACACTGAAGGTGAAAAGAATGCGAAGGAGGGAATTCACTAATGCTCTACTTATCTCTTTTGTTAATATCCATTGCTCTTTGGATTACAATTGACCTTTCATACGGGAGACTTCTTCATTTAAAACGAGTAAGCTCTCGCACTTTCCCTTTACGTCAAAGTGATTTTCACCTTTATACATACGGGAAAGATTTGTATGACGCTTTATTTACTGATATAAAACAAGCACAGCATCACATTCATATTTTATTCTTCATTGTAAAAAACGATAAAATCAGTCGTGAATTTTTAAAATTGCTGATTGATAAGGCTCAGGAAGGAATTGAAGTACGACTTTTACTTGATCGATTTGGCAGCCATTCTTTATCAAACGAAGCTATTCGCTCCCTGCAAAAACATGGTGTATCTTTTTCATTTTGTCATAAGGTAAAATTTCCTCTGCCTTTCTTTTCTGCCAATCAACGAAATCATAGGAAAATTACAGTGATTGATGGGAAAACCGGCTATATCGGGGGATTTAATATCGGTGAAGAGTATCTAGGGCATAATGAATATTTAGGATTATGGCGAGACTACCATTTACGTCTTACAGGAGAAGGGGTTCAAGATTTACAAAAGCAATTTTTGCATGACTGGTTTGATGATACGAAACAAAATGTATTAGATGCTTCTCTTTATTTTCCAAAACAAAACCCAGGTACCATCCTGCATCAATTTATTCCGACTGATGGGGCTTATTTACAGCATACTTTTTTACATTTAATTAACGCGGCAAAAAAAGAAATCTGTATCGGTACACCATATTTCATTCCTGGAAAAAAAATTATGAATGCCTTATTAAAAGCAAGAGAAAGAGGGGTTCAAATCACAATTCTTGTTCCAGAAAAAGCTGATCACCCTCTTGTTCGAGAAGCCAAATTTCCGTACTGCCGAAAATTAATACAGGCTGGTTGCAATATTTATGCATTTCAACAAGGTTTTTTTCACGCCAAAATTATTATAGTAGACGATGATATTTGCGATATCGGAACAGCAAACTTTGATATGAGAAGTTTATATATTAACCATGAAATAAACTGCCTGTTATATAATAAACATTTCATTCAAACAGTAAAAAAGAAATTCCATGAAGATCTAGAGAATGCATCTGTACTTTCCTATAGCGATGTAAACCCGCCTTCTCTTATCGATAGAGGAAAGGAATGGATTGGAACAATGTTTGCTTTCTTTTTATAGGAAAGACAATGAATAAAAGAGGTGTATCTCATATGCTTATACGGTTTGGATATGTCTCACATGCAATGGCACTCTGGGACTGTTCTCCTGCCAAAACAATGACGTTTACAAGCTTTAAGAAACTCAGCAAGCAAGAGCGAGAAGACAAACTGTACCATGTTATAAGGCAAAATTTAGAGCACACAATACGTATCCTTCATTACAATATAGCGCATGAAATCCCACTATATCGCCTATCGTCTTCCATCGTCCCACTTGCAACACATCCCGAAGTCGAGTTTGACTATATTGGGGTATTCACACCACTTTGGCGTAAAATAGGGGCTTTAATTAAAGAACACAATTTACGAATAAGTTTTCATCCAAATCAATTTACGCTATTTACAAGCGACAAGCCACATATTACTACTAACGCTATTACGGATATGACTTATCATTATAAAATATTGGATGCTATAGGCATTGCAGATTCTTCTTACATTAATATTCATGTAGGTGGAGCCTATGGAAATAAAGAAAAGGCAATTGAGCGCTTCCATGAAAACATAAAAAAACTTCCTACACATATAAAAAAACAAATGACTCTTGAAAATGATGATAAAACCTATACAACCGCTGAAACTTTATCAATTTGCCAAAAAGAAAATATTCCATTTGTATTTGATTATCATCATCATATGGCCAATCTTTGCGAGGAACCACTAGAAGAGTTGCTTCCTGCAATTTTTGAAACTTGGTCACATACAAATATCTCTCCTAAAGTTCACATTTCCTCCCCGAGATCGGAAAAAGAATTTAGGGCTCATGCTGAATATATCGATTTAGAGTTTATTAAGCCTTTCTTACACATTGCAAAAAAACACAATCATAATTTCGATATTATGATTGAAAGTAAACAAAAAGACTTAGCATTATTCCAATTAATAGATGAACTTTCTGCTATAAGAGGAATTAAAAGAATAAGTGGTGCAATGTTACAGTGGTAAATTGTAACTTTGCACCATTTTTTCAAAAAAGTAATTTTTATAGTAAAAAACATCCTATTTTATATGCTATTATTTAAATTAGCATTCCCTCGAGATTCAACTTTATTGAAACGGAGTCATAATATGATTAATCAAAAAAAATATGTACAATTTGTCATAATATACATATCTATATTTGCTCTTTGGATACTCTTTATTCCAAATGAGTCGCATATAAAGGAGATTGGAATTCTTTTCTTATTCTGTTTCGCTGCACTTTTTTCTTGTCACTGTTTATATAAAGCTATTAAGAGAATGAAACGCAGTGATAAACTATTTTGGATTTTATTACTATGTACTTGCCTATGTGGGTTAGTTATGGAGATAACCCTATTTCTTAGTTCACTTTCTATACATGATCAATCTATATTTTCATATAAAGCATTACCTTTTTTTATCATACAATATATTTTGCTCTTTGTTGGATTTGCTATAAAGTTTATAAAAAATTATTCTATTAAGGGGCTTTCTCAATTTTCATTCGATAGCATCTTTATTATTATTATGAACATTTATTTCACCTTAACTTTTATCTTAGACCTTTCAAGCTTCCGCATGTTAACAAAGGATACTTGGATTTTAATTGGGTATTTCATTGCACAATCATTAGTAATTTACGCCGTTATTAGCCTATATAGAAGAGAACAATATTCTTCTAGTAGAATTGCATTAATTATCGGTTTCACTATTATACTCGTATACGGTTACATTCATCTGTTTCAATTGAATTTTGGGATGAAAACTTCTGCTGAAATTAATTATTTAATACACACTGCTTCTATTTTATTAATTGGACTTTCTTCCATACTATATATTTTAGATAAACCAATGCAGCATGAAACGAAAGCAAAATATTACCGATTCGATTATGTACGTTTTATACTACCTTATTTTAGTATAATTATTACTTTTGCCTTTATTATCATTCAACCTTGGGATGATAAATTCATGTTAATCGGTCTCGTATTATCACTTATTTTGTTATTCTTGCGGCAACTTTACATGTGGAAAGATAATCAAGCACTAATTCATACATATGAACAGTTGACTACACAACTAGAGGACGAAGTTGAAGAAGGTGCATTTGCATTATCAAAAAGTGAACAACGTTATAAATCTTTATTCGAGGACCATCCCGATGCCGTTTTCTCTTTAAATATGAATGGCATTTTTCAACAATCTAATAAGGCGTGCGAAAGCTTATTTACTGCCTATTATTGCGAAGTGGCAAGCTATTCTCTGGTACACTTCATTGATTCAAAAGACCACGAACTACTAAAGAAGGCTTTACAAATTACAAAGGAAGGTAGGCCACAAACGTTAGAAGTTCGTACAAAAGAACAAGAAGGCTATTATTATTATCTCCATATTACACTTATCCCTACTTTTATAAACAAAGAAGTGGTCGGAATGTTTGGGATAGCGCGTGATATTACCACTTTATATGAAAAACAAAAACAAGTAGAACATTTAGCCTTTCACGATGCACTTACTGGATTACCAAATCGTCGAAAGTTCGAAAAAGATTTAAAAGCCATTTTAAATACAGCTCAAACTAACGCAAATGATGTCGCCGTCATATTCCTTGATTTAGATCGATTTAAAAAAATTAACGATAGACTTGGTCATGACGTCGGAGATTTATTATTAATTGAAGTAGCAAAAAGATTACGCGGTTGCTTGCGTTCAAAAGATATCGTCGCTCGCCAAGGTGGAGATGAGTTTACAATTCTATTACCAGAAATGTACTCAGAAAAAAGTGCAATTTTTATAGCTGAACAGATTTTAACTATTTTAAACAAACCATTCTTCATTCAAGGCGAAGAACTCTCTATTACACCAAGTATCGGAATTGCGATGTACCCTGATTATGGAACTGATGTAAATGAGTTAATGAAAAATGCTGATATGGCTATGTATCGTGCGAAAGCAAATGGAAAAAACAGATTTGTTTTCTTCTCAAAAGAAATGAGTATCGCTCAAAATGAAATTCAATTCTTAGAAGGTGAACTTTCAAAAGCATTACAACAAAATGAATTTTTCCTTGAATACCAGCCACAAGTAAGTACAAAAACAAAACAAATTATCGGTTTTGAAGCATTAATACGTTGGAAGCATCCAAAACTCGGTATCGTATCTCCTGCCCAATTTATCCCTCTAGCAGAGGAAACTGGTTTTATTATTGAACTTGGCAATTGGATTTTACGTACTGCTTGTTTAGAGGCAAAAAGATGGCATAATCAAGGTTTCTCTCACTTAAAAGTTGGTGTAAATTTATCTGTTGTTCAATTTAACCATGCAGATTTAATCCCAACTATTTCAAAGGTATTGGAAGAAACAGAACTGAAACCAGAAGCACTAGATATTGAAATTACGGAAAGCATCGCAATTAATCAAAATCAATCTGTAGTTGCAAAACTAGAACAACTTCAAAATCTCGGTATTCAAATTTCAATCGACGACTTTGGAACCGGTTATAGTTCTTTAGCTTATTTAACAAAATATCCAATCAACACATTAAAAATCGCTCGAGAGTTTATTTGTGGAATTACAACTAGCCCTTTAGAAGAAGCAATTGTCTCTTCCATTATTACACTATCAAAACAACTAAATTTAGAAGTGATTGCAGAAGGTGTAGAAACGGAAGAAGAATGGGAATTTTTACATAAACAAAATTGTGATCACATTCAAGGATTCTTTATTAGCAAACCTGTTTCTAGTAAAGACGTTTGGATGTTACTCCATAAAAAAACAACCGCCTAAGTAAGACGGTTGTTTTTTAATATTCAAAAGGTAAATCTTTAGCTAATTGTACCTCTTGATCGTTATGAGAAATTATATGGCTTTTCTCTAATGCCGTATCGCCTAATGAAATACCCCATGCCATCGCTAACGTTAATAAACTACCAATAAGTAATTTCTTCATATTCCATCACCCACATTTTTTATTTTAATATATCATGAAAATTTATCTCTATTATATGCAATTATGCATACCCATTTTTTAGGATATTTATCTACTGATTTTATTTACGAGAGCTTCTTTATATGTATGCATTTCTAATATATCAAAAAAGAAGCTTGCCTTTTTATATGCATCTTCAACCTCTGCCCCATCGTACTCCAACTTCCCTAGGCATTCACCTCTTTGATAATATAGCTGTCCAATTAATGCCATACTATTAATTCGGCATGATATTTCAATCGCTTTATTTACTTGATAAAGTGACTCTTCATATTGATTATCTAAATATAATGCTTTCGCATGATTATATCTTACCTTCACTTCAAATTCTTCATTATCATGCAATACCTCTAATTGTTTTAATATATCTTCAAATAACTCAATACTCTTCTTAAAATAGCTATTTTCAGCATAAATATTTGCAATCGCATTTTCTATATAAAGATTTTGGTATACGTCTATTCCAGCTAACTGTTGATTTAACAATTTTTTTAATTCTAAAATACAATATTCGTAATCGATTTTCTTTAATATGTAAGCTGCTACATGATATTGCCATTGAAGAAATTGCTGGAATTCAGGATGATATTCTTCCTTTTTCAGCTCATTCCATACTTTATTATAAATTTCTTTATATCTTTTTTGCTTACAAAGCATAATGATTTGATCTTTAAACTGTTTTTTTCTTTCAATATCGGAATAAATGAGTACCTCATAAAAATGAATAATAGGAACTTGTAATTTTGCTGCGATACCTTGCAATATATCCATACTTGGGTATACCGCACCCGATTCAATTCTACTCACTTCCGATTGATGACATATATTATCGGATAACTGTTTCTGTGTTAATCCTCTCATCACCCTAATTTTCTTAATTTCACTTCCTAATTTTTCTGCGTGCATACTTACTCACCATCCCATTAGAACAATCTAATTTTTTGAGTTGTCATACCACTACAATAATGTGAATTCGACAATTTTTGATATGAAATAATGCATAATATATATAAAATTCGGCAAATTTTTCATACAATTCATCTCACATACAATAATAGATTAGGAGTGTTATAGATGAATTATAGAAAACTTGCTAGTGCTTTCGTTACATTCGGTCTTCTTTGCCCTTTATCAACAGAAGCTATTCATGCTCAAGAATTAGACAAAAGTGCAGTCAAAGTTGAAATTGCTCAGCCTGGTTTAACAATCGGGAAATTAACACAACCTCAAAATGATACGAAAGAAAATATTGCTAAAAAGTATTTAAAAGGTGAGGTAAATGGGGCGAAAGCTCAACAAGAACAAGTCACTACTGAAAAAAATGTAGATTTCCAACCTACAAATAAAGAAACCAAAGAAAATCAAACCGAAGTTCGCCTTGCACAAACATATAAAAACTATAAAGTATATGGCCAAGATCTCATTGTAAAAGTAGATAAAAATGGAGTAATCACAACTGTTAGTGGTAAAGTTGTTCAAAATTTAAATCAACAACCTAATCTTACTATAACAAATTTTTTGTCGAAAAATGAAGTAAAATCTAAATTACGCGATATAGTTCAAATTCCAAGCGATGCAGTTGAGACAGAATTCTCTAGCGAAACCGTTGTTTATAAGAAAAAAGATGGCTATTATACATTCGCAACTGTTATTACATTTACTTATGAAAACAATGAACAAATTATAAACGGCAATGCTATCGTTGATTTAAAAACTGGAGAAGTACTTTTCCAAGAAAAGTTCATTAAAAACAAAGAGAATAAGACTATAAATCAAGTAACATCACCTAGATTATCCCCTGCAAGTGAGCAAGGAACTGGGAAAAATGCACTTCAAGAAAACATCTCTTTCAATATTGCCAAAGGAACTGATGGAAAATTTTATTTAGCGGATTTATCACGCGGAAATGGTATTTATATTTATAATGCAAACTACGCCGATTCCCTTGGAGGATATAGTCAAGCTGGTTATCCAGGGACACTAATTTCAAGTAGTACTCCTAATTTTGCAGATAAAGAAGCCGCGGGCGCTATGAAGAACATGAGTGATATTTACGATTACTTTAAGAAAGAACATAATCTAAAAAGTTACGACAATAAAGATTCAAAAGTTGTTGCTAGTGTACACGGTTTTGATTCTACTGAAGTTAGTGATGGTGTAAAAGAAGACTATGTAAATGCATTTTGGCATCCCGCTTGGAACCAAATGGTATTTGGTGATGGTTTAGACGGAAAACTAACATCCGCTCTTGATGTAACAGCTCATGAATTTGGACATGCTGTATTCAGTGGCACGACGAAAAATAAAGTCGTGAGATATCCAAGCGCTGAAACATCTGCACTAAACGAGGGATTAGCGGATTTCTGGGGTACACAAATCGAATATTACGTAAAGAAAGATAAAGGAAACTGGATTATGGGCGATACATTAGGTGGCCTAACAATTCGTGATATCCCAAGGGAAATTGGTGACGGCGGTCATAAACTATATACAAATTTACAAGATTTCTATAACGATGGTAATAATCAAGAATCACACGTGAATTCTGGTATTATCAGTCACGTATTATATCAATTAGCTGAAGGTAAAACATATAACGGTGTTGCTGTTCAAAAACAAGGAAATGAAAAAGTAAGTAAAGTTGTTATGCGTGCATTGCAAAATTATGCAACTTCCGCTGAAGACTTTGAATCACTTCAATCTCATATCGTACAAGCTGCAAAAGATTTATATGGCACTGCCGTATCAAATGAATTTGCAAAGGCATTTGAAGCACACGGTTACAAACCGTTACAAAAAGTAAATCAAGTAATAGAAGTACAATAATTATAAAAAGAAGGTTACCTCTCATAGGTAACCTTCTTTTTATATCCAACCCTTTTCTTCCGCAATTGTAATTGCCTCAATTCTATTTTTCGCATCAAGCTTCGCTAATACTTCAGAAATATAATTACGTACTGTACCCGGCGAAAGATAAAGTGCCTTCGCAATTTCGTTTGCCGTCTTTCCTTCTTTCGCAAGCAACAATACTTCCTTTTCGCGATCTGACAACGGATTTTGCTCCTGCCATAAGCCAAACATTAAATCTTGGGAGACCTCTCGTTTCCCCTTCATTACATTACGAATTGCTGCCGCTAAATCTTCACTTGGGCTATCCTTTAATAAATAGCCGTGCACACCAGCTTTCATTGCTCTTTCAAAATATCCCGGCCGTGCAAATGTTGTTAAAATCATTACTTTGCATGATGATTTTTCTTTCTTTAAAGTCTCAGCGACATCCAATCCACTTTGAATCGGCATTTCAATATCCATAATACTTACATCTGGCTTTAACGATTCAATTAATTCTAACGCCTCTTCCCCGTTCGCAGCTTGCCCAATTACTTCGATATCATCTTCTAGATCAAGCAGGGCCCCTAATGCACCACGAAGCATCCGCTGGTCTTCTGCAATAATAATTCGAATCATGCCCTCACCTCATCTTTTCCTGTTCTAATAACAACTGGAACTTTTACCGTTAATAACGTCCCTGGATTGATTGTACCTAGTTCAACAAATCCATCAATAAGAGCAATTCGTTCTTTCATGCCGCGAATACCATTTCCATCATGATTTTGATCTGTTAAACCGATTCCGTTATCTTCTACTTTCAAAATCAGTTCACCTTGTGATTCTAATACAGAAACTGCGCACCGCGTTGCCTTACTATGTTTTACAACATTTGTAACGGCCTCACGTAAACACATCCCGACAATATTTTGTTCAATTGGTGATAACGAGCTCGATCTTGCTTCTTGCCTCACTTCTAATTCAATATTAGCTGCTTGTAAGATCGCTTTTATTTGCTCTAGCTCTTCTTCTACCGTAATCATACGCATATCAGAAATTAATTCTCTCAGCTGTTTTAAAGCTGTACGAGACGTTTGTGTAATTTCCTTCGCTTCCGCACTTGCACGCTCTGGATTTTTCACAATTAACTTCTCTACAAGCTGGCTTTTCAAAGTAATAAGAGATAACGTATGCCCTAATGTGTCATGAAGATCTCTTGCAATCCGCTGCCGTTCTTCACGTTTTACTAAGTCTTTAATTTGCTCGTTCGCCTGATCCAATTGATTTCTTAACATCTTTTTCTGATTAAAATTGCGCATACCAAATGGCGTAAGAAGCATTAGAATAAACATTGGAACGATATTTACTAAACTTGTAGTTGTTAGTTGATTCATATTTACAAATAAAAATGCTCCAAGCATGATAACTAACGAACATAACAGCACTCGAAATACTTTCTTATTTGGCGCAAATCCCATCGCACTTGCTGTGAAAAAGCCAAAAAATATCATAAAAGGATTATAAAATAAAGCAAATAAAAAAATGAGTACCATTTGAATACACGCCCAAAAAACAAACGTCCTCTGAACAAAATAAAGCTGACGGTATGTGACGATAAAAATTATCAACATACCGCTTCCTATTACAAGCTTCCATCCTGATGCCTGCGCTAAGTGATAAATTGGAAATAACAGATAAACAAACCACATATACGGGAAGAATCCCATATGTTTCGGAAAAATCTCAATCCTCTTCTTCTCTATCATTTATACCGCTTCCTGTCTTTTTCTTATATATATTGATACTACAACAAATATAAGGAAATAACCTCCTAATACCGCGATATTTTCCCATCCAATTGATTTTCCAGCTACAATATCCCACGCACCACTTCCGAAATGGTATGTCGGTGTCCATTCACCAATCGTTCTTAATATTTTGGGGAATACTTCAATCGGCATCCATAACCCGCCAACTATAGCTAAACTCATATTTAAAATATTTGCTAAGCCAGCAGCTGCGTCCGCCTTCTTAATGGAACCTATTACTGTTCCTAACGCTAAAAATGGTGTTACCCCTAACAATAACCATAATCCCGCACCTATCCATTGCCCTACCGTTAACTCAACATGATTAATTAGTATTCCTGCAATAAAAATAACTAATATTGAAAAAGCATTTACTACTGTTTGAGCGATAATTTTTGCTGTTAAATATGCTCCCTCTGGAAGCGGTGTAATTTTTAGAAGATGTGTCCATCCTTGCCCTCTTTCCTGAGAAAGTCTCACACCGAAACTAAAGAGTGCAGTCCCTACAATACTGAAAGTTGCCATCGAAATTAAATAATGTGCTTTCCACGCATCTCCGTTTTGTGGTACTTGAACAACATTTGTGAAAATGTAGTAAAACATAACAGGCATTAATAATGAGAAAAAGATAAATAATTTATTGCGGAATGTACGTAAAATTTCTATTTTGCATTGCATCCATAATGCTCTCATGCCATTTCCTCCTTCTGATTTGCGACAAACTGTTCGAATGCTTCATCAAGACTTCCACGTTCAACTGAAACATCTGTTACAGGTAAACTCTTTTGATAAATGGCTTTTAAAGTTGTATCCGTATCCTCCGTTGTTAAAATGAAGCGTCCTTCGCTTGACTTTACTTCTGTTACATTTGGTAATTCCTTTAGTAATTTTGTAGGAATGCTTTCCTTCGAGTAAAATGTGATTGTTTTTCGCGAAATCGTCGCTTTCATTTCGTCTGGTGTACCATCTGCGATAATCTTTCCGTTCGCAAATAATAAGATACGATTTGCTAAAGCATCTGCTTCTTCTAAATAATGCGTCGTTAAAATAATTGTTTTCCCTTCACTTGCTAACTTTCGAATCGTTTCCCAAAACATTCTTCGAGACGTAATATCCATTCCGACTGTCGGCTCATCTAAAAATAACAAATCTGGATTTCCCGCAAGTGCAAGCGCAAAATTCAACCTTCTTTTTTGCCCACCTGATAACTTCTCACATCTTTGCTTTCGCTCTGGTTCTAAATTTGATAACTGCAGTAACGTTTCTTTCGCTATAGGATTCGTATAATAACTACGGAATAACTCGATTGCCTCTTCCACCGTAATACTATCAATGACACTTACTTCTTGCAGCATCGCACCGAGGCTATTACGAACATCTCTATGCTTTGGACTCTTTCCAAATATAAAGACCTTACCTTCTGTCGGGTCCTTTAATCCAAGCATCATCGACATCGTCGTTGTTTTCCCCGCACCATTCGGACCAAGTAACGCTACTATTTCCCCTTTATTTACATGAAATGAAACATTATTTACTGCGTTTTTATGTTTAAATGTTTTAGAAACACCATTTACTTCAATAATCTTTTCCATCTCTCCACCCCCGCTGTTTCTTATATTTACATTGTATTACTTGGAAAACTTAGGAAACAGTATGATGCGTCATGACATCGATATGACAATTGTCATGTATTCTTTATGAGAGGAATCAACCCGCATACCGCAAGCGAGTAGCAGGACGAAAATAAACATGATACAATCGGATAAGATATATATTCGAGGAAGGACAGTGGTTTTCATGATTATTCGTAATGAACAAGATTTAGAAGGCTTACGAAAAATCGGCCGCATCGTTGCGCTTGCACGTGAAGAAATGAAAAAACAAGCGAAGCCAGGTATGACAACGAAAGAGCTTGATTTGATCGGTAAAAAAGTATTAGATGAGCATGGTGCTATTTCTGCACCTGAAAAAGAATATGATTTCCCAGGTGTAACTTGCATTAGTGTAAATGAGGAAGTTGCTCATGGTATTCCAGGAGATCGCGTATTAAAAGAAGGCGACTTAGTAAACGTCGATGTATCTGCTGCACTTGATGGCTATTATGCAGATACAGGTATCTCATTTGTTCTTGGAGAAGACGAAGCAAAAGAAAAGCTTTGCCAAGCAGCGGTTGATGCATTTTGGGCAGCAATGAAAAAGGTTAGAGCTGGCTCAAAACAAAATCAAATTGGTCGTGCTGTTTCAAACTTCGCACATAAAAGTGGATACAATGTTATTCAAAACTTAACTGGTCACGGCATTGGTCTTAGCTTACATGAAGCACCAAATCACATTTTAAGTTACTATGATCCAATGGATAATGCGCTTCTAAAAGACGGTCTTGTTATCGCTGTAGAACCGTTCATCTCTATGAAAGCTGATCATATTATTGAACGTGGTGACGACGGCTGGACATTCGTTACACCCGATAAAAGTCTTGTTGCACAATGTGAACATACGGTTGTCGTAACGCGCGGCGAACCAATAATTTTAACAGAAATCTAATACCAAAAACGGCTGTTTTGTAGATTTATTCCACATAAAACAGCCGTTTTTATTTTTGGGAAAATATGTGAACTACTGTTGAACTCTTTATCATTTAAGTATATAATCTTTAGCGGAGGTTACTTAAGCTTATCTTTACTAAAAAGATATTGTAACTAAAAACACCTTCTTTCTTATTGTTTAAACAGTCTCAAAAATGACCGTAGTAACGTGTTAGTCGAATATTCTGTAATCCTTATATTCCTCTAACAATGTAAGAAACTATCATCTTTCAACTTCGGTCCACTAATCGCACAACTCTCTTTAGACAAAATAAATGACTATTTTCAAAGTACGTATTGTCTTCATTCTGACCAAAACCAACCCTATCTAGCTTTTTATCTCCACATAACTTTAAGGCAAAAATAAGCCTTCACAAAGGGATACACTACATTGGTTAGTATGTATCGTAAAACTTACCTTTATAACCATTCTTTTTTACTAGATATACATGAAAACTATCTCACATATAAAGGTCTGATATCATTCTTTATATCAGTATTTTTTTCGACATTTTTTGTCGAATTGTGTATATTTCCATAGAACTGTGTAAATATACATTTTGTTTTACGTTAAACAATTTTACTTTGAACATAATCCTGTTTGTCTGAGAACGCGTATAGAAACGGAGGGATAGCAAAAATAAATAGCTTATAACAAATACTTTTAATATTCCATTTGTTCATGTGGAATAAGTCCCCAATGGACAAATGAATGTTCAGAGGAGGAAAAATGAAAAAACTTTTCAATGTATGTTTAATTGTATTCGTACTATTTTCGCAACTTGCTAGTTTTCCATACAATCAAGTAAAAGCGGAAACCTTAACAGGAGATTCCTTATTTGACACTGTTGAAATGAAAGATGCAACGAATCATATTATTGACGAAGCATTAAATCCTAAAAACTTAATAAATGCAGGATCAATCATTCACCTAGAATATGCTTGGTCAATAAAAGATCATCAAATTGCACAAGAAAAAGATGCAACAGTTCTTCAAATACCTAACGCATTAAAAGTAAAAAATGACCAACAAGGAAACTTGATGGCAGATCAACAAATTATTGGTCAATATTTTGTTACGGCAAACGATAACAAAATGAAAATAGTCTTTAACAATTCAGTAAAAGATTCAAAAGGTGTTAAGGGAAAAATTAAATTTGACACTGTATTCAATCCAGATTTAAAACCTGGCATAAAAGCCGTCCCACTCACTTTCCCTCTAGGTACAGTAGCTAAGACTATCTCAGTTCCTGTTCAAGTAGATAACCCTACTTCACCTACTATTAATAGTGATGATGCTAAGCAGACTACCGAAGAGCAAAAGAACGGTGACGCACAGCAACCTACTGAACAGCCAAAAGATGGTGAAACACAGCAGAAACCTGCGGAACAACCAAAAGATGGGAATCCTCAGCAGCCTGCGAAACAGTCAAAAGATGGTGAGACACAGCAGAAACCTGCGGAACAACCAAAAGACGGGAACACTCAGCAACCTGCGGAACAGCCGAAAGACGGGAATCCTCAGCAGCCTACTGAACAGCCAAAAGATGGCGGGACACAGCAACCTACTGAGAACCCTGGTGATAACACAACAGGGCAACCTGTTGAAAATCCAGACCCATCACCTAAGCAAATTAAAGAAAATATTTTAACAAGCGTAAAATTAACAGATAAAGACGGAAAACCATTTAATGATACAGATAATCGTCCAAATCCTGATTCTGCTGCCAATATCGATTTTACATGGGAAGTTTTAGAATCATTAAAAGTAAAAAAGGGAGATTACTATATTTTCCAACTTCCGGAATATTTTATCGTCCACAACACCATTACACAGCCTTTAGTTGATGGAACAGGACATGAAATTGGGACGTTCGTTGTTGACTTAAACGGAAAAGTAACTATGACTTTTAACGAGTACGTTGAAGACAATCCTAATATAGATGGTCATTTAAAAGTTGGTACGGAATTCAATAAAACAAAAATTAAAGGGACTACGGAACAAAAAATTCCTTTCCCAATTAAAGAACAAGACGTTATTATCGAGCTTGATTTCAAACCTAATGTAAAGAAATCTATGAATAAAAAAGGTATACCTGATAGACCGATTAATACGAATCAAATCAATTGGACAGTCGAAATGAACAAAACAAAAGACATTCTTACAAACGCTGTCTTCCAAGACAATATTCCAAATGGAGCCAGTCTCAATGAAGATTCTATTAAGGTTTATGAGTTAGAAGTAGATATTAACGGGAAAACGACTCGTGGAGCCGAAGTTAGTAAAGAAGAATATACACTCACTTCATCCTCCGATAAATTAAATATCGCTTTTAAAAATGAAACGAAAAAAGCATATCAAATTGAATATGCGACAAAAATTACTGACGAAAGTGTTACTAGTTTCAAAAATGAAGCAAAAGTATCCAGCAAGAATCAAGGAGATGTATCCGCAAATGCAACTGTAACTGTTTCACGCGGTACACATCTAGAGAAAACTAGTAAATATAATCCAAAAACACAAACAATTGAATGGACAATTACTTTCAACGGTGACCAAAGAGATATTAAACAATCTGATGCGCTTTTAAAAGACATCTTGGACAAATCTCATAAAGTTGATGCAAGTTCTATCGTGGTTAAAAATGCTTCTTATGATAATAACGGAAAACTTGTTACAGGTGACAACGCCACAAACTTTACTGTAAAAGAAACCGATGAGGGATTTGATTTACAATTTAATGAAGATATTAATAGTGCCTATGTGATTACTTATACATCGAAAGCCAAGAATGATGTTATACAAGATGGCGAAATCGAAAATACAATTATTGCAGATGGAAAATGGAGTAAAACAAACAAAGTTACATTACAACAACAAAACATCATAAAGAAACATAATAAAAATGCAAACGATACAGATTACAATAAGAAAACAACGAAATGGACAATTATTGTAAATGATAACAATTACGTGTTAAATGATGCTGTTATCACTGATACGTTTGACTATAGTGGACTTACATTACAAAAAGATAGTTTCAAAATTACTGATGGATCAACTGAACTGAAATTAGACTCTGATTACACACTTGATGTAACAGCTGACGGATTCAAAGTAACACTAGCTGGTAGTTATAAGTCTAATATGGATAAAACTTTAACCATCACGTACACAACAGACTTTAATTACGAGACTCTATCTAAAAAGGATGATAATAAATCATTCAAAAATACAGCTGAGTTATCATGGAAAGATATAAATGGGAACGATAAAAATAGTAAATCTCATGATAGATTCAATCCTGACGGCTATACAAAAGGAAACGGATTTAAATACGGTTCTTACAATGCCCAAACGAAAGAAATCAAATGGGACATAGGGTTTAACTATAATAACAGGACTATTAAAGACCCTTCTATCGTTGACGTACTAGAAAACAATCAAAAACTTATACCAGACTCCATTGAGATTCATCATATGGAATTAACTGGTGGTGCAGACGGTTATAAATTAGGGGCACTTGTTTCCCCTGACGAATATACGGTAGAAAATGCAACGAAAGATAATAAAAATACATTAACGATTCATTTTAAAAATGAAATTAAAACAGCGTACCATATCAGCTTTAAAACTTCACTTGCAGGTGAAGAAATTAATAAGCGCTATGATAATTACGCCAAATTAAAAGATGGATCGGAAACTATCGCCAATATTCATGGTGCATTCGAGATCAAAAATGGTGGTAGCGGCGTTACGAAAAAAGCAAAACAAAATGACAAGTACATTGATTGGAGCGTTTCTATTAATGCAAGTCAATCAACGATTGAAAATGCTGTCGTAACAGACGATCCGACAGACAATCAAATTCTCGATGAAAAGTCATTCCACCTATATGGGACAACAGTAGCCGTGGATGGCACTTTAACGAAAGATACAACAAACGAATTAAAAGAAGGAAAAGACTATAAACTCAAAATAACAACAGACAACAATACGGGGAAACAACAATTTACAATTGAATTTCTTCATACTATTGATCGAGCTTATATTTTAGAATACCGTTCACTCATTAATGCAGATAATAATGAAAAGGTAAGCAATAAAGCGAAGATTACTGGTAATAGTTTGAAATTAACAGAAACTGAAAAAATTGAAGAAATAGTAGTTAAAGTATCTTCTGGATCTGGAGGCGGTTCTGCTACTAAGGGACGCGGAAACCTTCAAATTAAAAAAGTAGATAATGCAGATCCAAATAAAATTTTATCTGGCGTAGTATTTACTTTATTCGATCGCACAGGTACAACTGCTATTCGAACAATTACAACAGACAAAAATGGTATCGCTCAGTTTAACAACTTAAAACGCGATGAATATCTGCTCAGAGAAATGAAAACTCTTGATGGCTATGTCATTAGTAAAGAATTAAAAGCAGGTAAACTTGTTAAGCTTGGTGCAGAAGAAACTACAACATATACTCTTAAAAACGAGAAATTTGTTGGAAAAGTAGTACTTACAAAGACTGATGCTCATAACAAAGAAAAGCTTAAAAATGCAGTTTTCTCTCTGCTTGATCAAAACCATAATGTCATTCCTGAACATAAAGAATTAATAACAAATGATAAAGGACAAATTACTGTAGATAATTTAAAACCAGGAACTTACTACTTAAAAGAAATAAAGGCTCCTGAACATTATCAATTAGATGATCGACTTATTGAATTTACAATCGAGGAAGATCAAACAACAGTAATTAATAAAGAGGCCCAAAACAACTTGATTAGAGGCTCAGTTATCCTAACAAAAGTTGATAAAGAGGGTAATACTTTAGAAGGTGCAGTATTTAGTGTACGGGACCGAAATAACAAAAGAATTCCTGGTTATACCAAATTAACGACAAATGGTAACGGACAAATCGAAGCGAAAAATTTACTTCCTGGAGAGTACCAATTTGTTGAAGAAAAAGCACCTGAACATTATGAAATAGATAAAAAACCGCTTAAATTTACAGTTGAAAAGAGCCAACAGAAAGCACTTACTGTTACAGCGACAAATCACCTCATTAAGGGTGGTGTCACTTTAACGAAAGTCGATGATGTCGATGGCACTGCCCTTGAAGGTGCTGTATTTAAAATTGTCGATGCGAATGACGAGAAACAAGTAATTCGTGAAAATATAAAAACAGGTTCAGATGGAAAAGTTACCGTTAAAGATTTAGAGCCTGGTGCTTATAAATTTATCGAAACAGAAGCTCCTAAGGATTATACGTTAAGTACAAACCCTATCGAGTTTACAATTGATAAAAGCCAACAAGCTCTTGCTACTGTTACGGCAAATAACAGCTTAAAAACGGGCGAGGTTGAATTATTAAAAGTTGATGAGTTTGGTGAGAAAAAACCACTAGAAGGTGCGGTATTCAAACTTGTCGATACAAATAATAATGACGTTTCCCCTCACACTAACTTAACTACTGATAAACACGGTAAAGTTAAAGTTAGTAACCTACGTCCTGGTACGTATAAATTTATTGAAATAGCTGCTCCTGAACATTACGTTTTACGAGCAGAACCTATTGAATTTACAATCGATAGAAGTCAGAAAGAAACTCTACTTGTGAAAGCTGAAAATGCTTTAAAACCAGGAGATGTTGAATTAACAAAAGTTGATGATATCGATGGTACAGCTCTTGAAGGTGCTGTATTTAAAATTGTTGATGCAAATGATGAAAAGAAAGTTATTCGCGAAAATGTAAAAACTGGTGCGGATGGTAAAGCTATCGCTACTGGCTTACGCCCTGGCGATTATAAATTTATCGAAGTAACAGCACCGAAGTATTACGACAAAAATACAAAACCAATTAAATTTACGATTACAGAAAGTCAAACAACTCAGGCTACTGTTACCGCTAAAAACAGCTTAACAAAAGGCGGTATTGAGTTAACAAAAGTGAATGCTGCAGATGAAAAGGAAACACTTGAAGGTGCAGTATTTAAAATCGTTAATAGAGATACTAATGAAGATGTTCGTACGGACCTTGTTACGAATAGTAAAGGAATGCTAGTTGTAGATGACTTACGTCCTGGTAACTATAAGCTTATCGAAACAAAGGCTCCAACTTATTACGATGTAAATGTAGAACCAATTGAATTTACAATCGAAAAAGGACAACAAAAACTCCTTCCACTTACATTTAAAAATAGTTTAACGAAAGGAAAAGTTAAACTTATTAAAGAAGATGATGTGGAAAGTAGTAAAGCTCTTGCCGGCGCTGTATTCACATTGCAAGATGCAACTGGCAAAGAAATTATGAAAGATTTAACAACAGATGATTACGGAGTATTAGTTATTCCTGATTTAGCACCAGGGGATTATCAATTTATCGAAACAAAAGCCCCTGAACATTATAAATTAGACAAAACACCTATTAAGTTCACAATTAAAAAAGGTAGTAAGGAAGATCTTCCTATCCCTGTTACTGTAAAAAACAGTTTACTTACAGGTGGCGTCACTTTAACAAAAGTTGATGATGTTGATGGCACTATTCTTGAAGGTGCAGAATTTATAATCGTTGACGCTCATGATACTAAAAAGGTAATTCGCAAAGGTTTAACGACTGATAAAAACGGTAAAATTTCTGCTTCTGATTTACGTCCTGGAGACTATCAATTTATTGAAGTAAAAGCTCCAAAAGACTATACCTTAAGCAAAGACCCTATTCCATTCACTATCGAAAAAAGTCAAAAAGAGAATATTACTGTTACTGCTACTAACAGTTTAAAGAAAGGTGCAGTAACATTAACAAAAATTGACGACATCGATCGTACGATGCTCGAAGGTGCAATCTTTAAGATTGTTGATATGAATGGTAAGGAAGTTCATACGAATCTTGTTACAGATAAAAACGGTAAAATTTCTGTTTCTGATTTACGCCCTGGAGACTATCAGTTCATTGAAACAAAAGCTCCTGAGCACTATGTATTAGATGAAACAACGATTCCATTTACAATTGAAAGAAGTCAAACGAAAGAGATCAATGTTACAGGCAAAAATGCTTTGAAAAACGGTAGCGTTGAACTAACAAAGATTGACGATATTGATATAAATACAAAACTTGCTAACGCCGTATTTAATTTATTAGATGCAGACGGAGAGCTAGTTAAAGAAGGCTTAAAAACAAATGATGAAGGTAAAATTGTTGTTGAAAACCTACGTCCTGGTACGTATCAATTCGTTGAAACAATTGCTCCTGAACATTACGATTTAGATAAAAGACCTATCGTATTTACAATTAAAAAGAGCCAAACTGAAACTCTTCATGTCACTGCTACAAATACTTTAACAAAGGGTGCAGTTAAACTTTCTAAAGTTGATGATGTTGATGGCACTGTTCTTAAAGATGCAGTATTTAAAATTGTTAATATGAATGGTGATGTAGTTCATAAAGACCTTGTTACAAATGAACAAGGAATAATCGAAATTAACGACCTACGTCCTGGTGATTACCAATTTATCGAAACGAAAGCTCCGAAGCATTACGTTTTAGATGAAACACCAATCAAATTCACTATTGAAAAAGGACAGAAGAAAGCTATTTCTTTAACTGCTACAAATAGCTTAAAACAAGGTAGTATCGAATTACTTAAAGTTGATGATTTAAACACTCAAACAAAACTTGCTGATGCGGTATTTAATTTACTGGATCAAGATGGCAAAGTACTTAAAACAGATTTAAAAACAAACAGCGAAGGTAAAATCGTTATCGAAAACTTACGTCCTGGTACGTATCAATTCGTTGAAATAACGGCTCCTGAACACTATGATTTAGACAAAAAACCAATTATATTTACAATTGAAAAAAGCCAAAAAGATATTGCTACCGTTACTATGAAAAATAGTTTAACAAAAGGCGGCGTGGAACTTTCTAAAGTGGATGACGTCGATGGCACTACTCTTGAAGGCGCAGTATTTAAAATTGTGGATATGAATGGTACTGTAATTCGCAAAAATCTTGTTACGAATCAACAAGGTAAAATTAGCGTTTCTGACCTACGTCCTGGTGATTATCAATTCATCGAGACAACGGCTCCGAAACACTACGATTTAAACAAAGAGCCAATTCCATTCACAATTACAAAGAGCCAAGCTGATCCTATCTCCGTTACAGCTACAAATAGCTTAACGAAAGGCGCTGTGGAACTTTCTAAAGTGGATGATGTAGATGGTACTGCTCTTAAAGATGCGGTATTTAAAATTACTGATCTGAATGGTAACGACATTCGTACTGAGCTTACAACAGATGTACACGGAAAAATTTCTGTTTCTGATTTACGTCCTGGGGACTATCAGTTTGTTGAAACGAAAGCTCCTGAACACTATAAATTAGATAGTACACCTATTAAGTTTACAATTAAGAAAAGCCAAAAAGAAAAGCTCCAAGTTACTGCTACAAATAGCTTAACTGAGGGTGCTGTAGAATTAGTAAAAGTGGATGATATAAATCCAGATACAAAACTTTCTGATGCAGTGTTTAACATCATCGATGCGAAAGGTAAAATTGTTCGCACTGATTTAACTACTGATAAAGATGGGAAGATTACTGCTACGAACTTACGCCCAGGAGACTATCAATTCATTGAAACGAAAGCTCCGAAAGATTACGATTTAAATAAAACACCTATTAGCTTCACTATCGAAAGAAGTCAACTAACTCACGCTTCTGTTACTGCTAAGAATGGCCTAACAAAAGGTGGCGTGGAATTAACGAAAGTTGACTCTATAGATAAGAAAGAAATGCTAGAAGGTGCGGTATTTAAAATTACTGATCTGAACGGTAACGACATTCGTACGAATTTAGTTACCAATAAAGACGGAAAAATCATCGCTAAAGACTTACAACCAGGAGACTATCAATTTATTGAAACAAAAGCTCCTAAACATTACGACTTAAATGAAGAACCAATTAAGTTCACAATCGAAAGAAGTCAAACAAAGCATGTCTTCGTTACAGCTATTAATAGCTTAACGGAAGGTAGTGTTGAGTTAATTAAAGTTGATGATGCCAAGCAAAACACAACACTTGAAGGTGCAGTATTTAAAATTGTTAATAAGGATGGACACGATGTTCGTACCGATTTAACTACTGATAAAAACGGCCGTTTAGTTGTGGATGAATTACCGCCAGGAGACTATGAGTTTATCGAAACGAAAGCTCCTGAACACTATGACTTAAACAAAACACCTATTAAGTTCACAGTTAAAAAAGGACAAGAAAAAATCGCCTCTGTTACTGCTACTAACAGCTTAACTAAAGGCGCAGTTGAATTAACTAAAGTTGATGACATCGATGGTACTACTCTTGAAGGAGCAATCTTTAAAATTGTAGATATGGACGGCAAGGATGTTCGTTCTGATTTAACTACTGATAAAGATGGGAAGATTTCTGTTTCTGATTTACGTCCGGGAGATTATCAGTTCATTGAAACGAAAGCTCCAACTGGCTATGATTTAAACATTAAACCAATTCCTTTCACAATTACGAAAGGACAATCTCAGATTACCTCTGTTACAGCTTTAAATAGTTTAACAACAGGTTCAATTGAGTTAACTAAAGTTGATATTGATCACCATGGAACACTTGAAGGTGCCATTTTCAATATTTTAGACCAAGATGGAAAAATCATCCGAGAAGGTTTAAAAACAGACCAACACGGAAAAGTAATCGTAAATGATTTGAAACCTGGTAATTATCAATTAGTAGAAACACAGGCTCCTAAAGGCTATCAATTAGATGCATCACCAATAAACTTTACAATTGATAAAGCCCAAGCTACACCACTACAAATTACAGTTTCAAATAAAAAGATTGAATCTTCGTCAGGTGGAGATGACAAGCCAGTTACTCCTCCAAATAAAGAAGAGAACAAAGGCAATGAAACATCTGAGAAACACGAAAACGGAACTTCCGAAGAAACATCGAATAAAACAGATAACAAACAGCAAGATGATCGAAATACGGATAAACACCTTCCAAATACAGGTCATAAAGAAGACCCTACACAAACAGTAGGTATCCTTCTTCTACTAGCTGGATTATTAAGTATTTTGGCTACAAAACGCAAAAAAAATTATTAATAATTTTTTCACATCCAATCAATCTCTCAATTGATTGGATGTTTTTTTATACAAAAAGGACGATACATAAAGTATCGTCCTTTTAACGGGGTGAGGCTGCCCAAAAGTACGGAAAACCTTTGAACAGCCTCTTATTTTCATATGGATGCCTTACATATATCACTGATAATAATTATGAAATGCGGAAACATAATTACCATCAACTGATTCAAACATGAGAAATGAAACCCTACAGTGGTTCCATTTCTCTACATAATCTAAAGTTTGGGTACACTAGATTCATGCAATGTAGGAGCTTTCAGAGTAGAAAGCGAACCTTCGTTTAAAATGATAGCATACATATCTTCCTCAAAAATATGCAAATATGCATATATTGTTTTTATTTCTCAATGTCAGAATATTGAAAAACAAAAGACTCGAAGGTAAAATAAAGTCATTATCCGTCTTCTTTTGTCAGTCACAGAGAATAGAAGAATAGGAGAGGAAAAAATGAGAAAATCATTGAAACAAAAAATAGTAAGCTCTTTGCTTGCTGTATCACTCGCTGTTAGCTTAGCTCCAATTGGGCAAGCAAAAGCGGATTCCACGTCAGAGGTTACACAAACTCCATCTATTACAAAACAGATTGATCCAAACCGCGCGATTGAACATGTTCGTTTCTTATCTGAAACAATTGGTCCTCGCCCCGGTGGAACAAAATCCGAAGAATGGGCTTCTCGTTACATTGGTATGCAGCTTAAATCAATGGGCTATGACGTAGAATATCAACCATTTCAGGTGCCCGATCAATACGTTGGATTCATTGAATCACCACTATCAACAAAACGTAATTGGCAAGCTGGTGCTGCTCCTAATGCACTCATTTCTACAGAAGCTATTACAGCCCCCCTTATCTTTGTTCAAGGTGGGACAAAATTAGAAGATATTCCAAATGAAGTAAACGGTAAAATTGTTTTATTTGAAAGAGGAACGACAGTTACAGACTATAATAAACAAGTTGAAAATGCTGTTAGCAAAGGTGCAAAAGGTGTTCTTTTATACAGTTTAATTGGCGGACGCGGAAATTATGGACAAACCTTCAATCCCCGCCTAACGAAAAAGCAGTCTATCCCTGTCTTTGGTCTTGCTTATGCGCAAGGAAATGCATTTAAAGAAGAAATCGCTAAAAAAGGGACAACAATTCTTTCCCTAAAAGCGAGACATGAATCTAAATTAACATCTCTAAATGTTATCGCCAAAAAGAAACCAAAAAAGAGTACAGGTAATGAGAAAGCAGTCGTTGTAAGCTCGCACTATGATAGTGTTGTCGGAGCACCTGGCGCAAATGATAATGCTTCTGGAACTGGATTAGTATTAGAACTAGCTCGTGCTTTTCAAAATGTAGAAACTGATAAAGAAATTCGCTTTATTACCTTTGGTTCTGAAGAAACTGGATTACTTGGTTCGGATTATTACGTGAATAGTCTATCCCAGAAAGAACGCGACCGTATTTTAGGTGTCTTTAACGCCGACATGGTTGCAACAAATTATGATAAAGCAAAGAATTTATACGCTATGACACCTGATGGCTCTACAAACTTTGTAACAGACGCTGCCTTGCAAGCAAGTAAACAACTAAATAATGACCTCGTCCTACAAGGTAAATTTGGTTCTAGTGATCATGTTCCATTTGCTGAAGCTGGTATTCCTGCTGCTCTATTCATTTGGATGGGTGTCGATAGTTGGAATCCATTAATCTATCATATTGAGAAGGTATACCATACACCTCAAGATAACGTATTAGAAAACATTTCACCTGAACGAATGAGAATGGCATTAGACGTTATCGGAACAGGAGTTTATAACTCGCTTCAAAAACCTGTTCCTCAAACTGAACAGAAAGCTGCTTAATCATTTAAAAGACCACTGATTTTATCAGTGGTCTTTTATTGAGAAAAAATATATATGCATAAAAGCATATTTTATCCTACCCATTATCGTATACAATATTAATTGTAACAACACCGATTACAACTAATAAGGAGGCTTTTTCTATTATGAAAAAAATAATTTTAGCAGGTGCATTAACTTTAGCAGGAATTACTGGAGCTACTGCGTTTATTCCTGAAACAAAAGTCGCTGCTGCCGCTCAAGAACAAAGCTTTACAAAATTTTATTCTTTGCAAACTGGAGGTAGTTCTGAACAAGAACCTATTTTCCTTCAAAAAGGACAAGAACTAACAATTCATCCTAACAGCAAAACTCCTAGTTACAGTGTTTATGACTCAAATCATAACCTAATTGGACGTTATTCTGATGGTTACGGCCGAATTTTCACTGCAAAAACAGATGGAAATATGTATGTTCAATTTCATGCACCTTACGTTTACTATAGTCCTGTTAGTTTTTCTGTTACTTATACTATTCAATAAAAAAGAGGTCCTTTATAGGGCCCCTTTTATTTCTCTTGCCAATTCACTTTTACGAATCCATCTTTCACTTTTAATCCGCTTATATTCAATACATACTCTTCATTTGCTTTTAAAGTAACTGTAAAACTACCTTTTTTCGATTCACAGATTTCCTTTAACTCTTTTATACCTTCTCCTCGTCTTTCATACACGCTAAAGCATAAGTTCCCTCGTTTTGCATCTGTCTCATAAGAAAATGTCACTTCTGTGTCCTTCTCATACTGAAGTTCAATATCTTTACCGGCAATATCCCATGATGAGAATTTCGCCTCGTAACTTGTCTCCCCTTGCTTCTCATTTTCTAAATATATATCTCCTGCTTTCCACGCGTCATCTAACGTTTGTGCAAAAGCAAAACCACTAAGTAATACAAACATTGTACTTGCCAATATCGCAACTAATGTTACTTTCTGTTTTTTAACAAAGTTCATCTTATATTCTCCTTCAACTTTCTTTTTACTTCTTCTTACCATATATAACAAAAAACCGATAAAAAATGGAAATATAACCGCTAAGACACTCCATCCTTTACTCATTTGATGTGCTTTAGCATCTGTATATACCCATGATGCAACACATATTAAAAGTGCTATAAAAGCTAAAAACATCGTCACTCCAGCTACTTCAAATAGTACAAACGGATTAGCGAACTCATTCATGTAATTTATACTCCTTCTTTAAAAATGACTGTATTACAACATATATCGGAATGTATACATGCATCATAATCACAATGGCTATTAACATAGGAATTTTATAATCCAAATGAGTGACAAATTGTTCTATAACAATTGTTAGCAAAACAATCCAAATGGTGTGAATACAAATCATCCATTTCCTCTCTAACTTCTGAGCCTTTCGCACGCCCTGCTTCGTGTTATTTATTAGCTCTTCGCTTGGAGTTATCTCTTCTGCTAAACTGCTCTTTATTTTCTGTTCAAATTTATCTTCCTTCATGAACGAACCCCTCCAAATGTTCTCGCATTTTCTTTTTCCCATAATTAAGCCGATACTTTACCGTACCAATCGGTATATTTAATATTTCGCTCATTTCTTTATAAGAGTATTGTTCATAATAGTAGAGTACGAGCACGGTTTTATATTTTTCATTCAATAGCTGTATAACTTCCCGTATCATTTCCGCTTCCACTTTTTGAATAAATTCTTCTGATATATTCACATCATCTGCGAAATCTATTTCTCCACCATCCTCTTTATGAAACAAATCCAATATTCGATCTTTCCACCTTTTTTTCTTACGATAAAAATCATAAAACGTACGAACACAAATTGTAGTAATCCATTTTTTATAATTCTCCACGTAAGAAAGTTGGTGCCGCGATGAAAAAACTTTTATCCATGTCTCTTGAAAAATATCTTCCGCGTCTTCTTTCGTCTTTGCTAACTTATAGCATAAGGAATATATTTGCTTCTTATATATATCAATTAATTCTTCTACCTTTTCTTCCATCATAAGCCTCCTGTCATTTATATAAGACGACGCAAATTCCCTTTTTGTTTGATAAAATTTTATTTTTTTATTATCTCCACATAAAAAGGCAATCACAACATCGTGTGATTGCCTTTTATTTAAAAACGAAAGTCCGCTTTTCTTTATGTCCAGCTCTGCCTCCTAGCCCCTTCTGTCTAAGAACCTTCCCCACTAGAAGATAAAATGCATCTTCTGTGGGAAAGAACCTTAGCCTTCGGGACTAAACAGTCGGCTCCGCTTTTCTTTATTGTCCAGCTCCAGCGGCTAGAATACTCGGTGGCTTCGCGCCTTCCTCCGAGGCAAAGTACGCCTCTCTGTCAGGAGCTCCATCCCCCTCCTATTCTAAACGAGCCGCTTCCGCTTTTCTTAATTACATTTTTTCTGGTGCAGATACTCCTACGATTGCTAATGCATTTTGAAGTGTAGTGCGTACTGCTTTCATTAACTCGTAACGAGCTTTACTTAATTCTAAATTATCTTGGTTTAATACTTTTTCTGCATTGTAGAAGCTGTGTAATGTTGCTGCTAATTCAAATGCATAGTTTGTAATACGGTGTGGTAGACGTTTTTGTGCTGCATCCGCAACTACCGCTGGGAATTCACCAAGTTTTTTCAGTAACTCTACTTCTTTTTCAGAAGTAACAAGTTTGTAGTTAACGTCTCCGCCTGTAGCTAATCCTAATTCTTCACCTTGGCGAAGGATGCTGCATACGCGAGCGTGAGCGTATTGTGCATAGTATACTGGGTTTTCATTAGATTTTGATACAGCTAAGTCCATATCGAAGTCTAAATGAGAGTCACCGCTACGCATTGCGAAGAAGTAACGCATTGCGTCCACGCCTACTTCTTCCATAAGCTCACGAAGTGTAACTGCTTTACCCGTACGCTTACTCATCTTCATTTTTTCACCATTTTGGTATAGTTGTACCATTTGGATGATTTCTACTTCAAGCGTGTCTTTATCGTAACCAAGTGCTTGAATAGCAGCTTTCATACGTGGGATATACCCGTGATGGTCAGCACCCCAAATGTTAATTAACTTATCGAAACCACGCTCTAATTTATCACGATGATACGCGATATCTGGCGTTAAGTATGTGTAAGAACCGTCATTTTTAATTAATACACGGTTTTTATCGTCACCGTAAGTCATTGAACGGAACCAAGTTGCACCGTCTTCTTCAAAGATCTCGTCGCGCTCTTTTAATACAGCAAGTGCTTGATCAATTTTCCCGTTTTTGTATAATGATGTTTCTGAGAACCATACATCAAATTTAACGCGGAAGCTTTCTAAGTCTTTTTGAAGTTTTGCTAATTCATATTTTAAACCGTACTCACGGTAGAATTCATAGCTTTCTTTTTCATCAGCTTTCGCATAACGATCACCGAATTCTTCTGCTAAACGTTTACCAATTCCAATGATATCCGCACCATGGTATCCGTCTTCTGGCATTTCTTTTTCTAAGCCTAAAGCTTGCATGTAACGAGCTTCAACAGAAAGAGCTAAGTTATGAATTTGGTTACCAGCGTCATTAATGTAGTACTCACGAGATACATCGTATCCTGCTTTTGCTAATAGGTTACATAAAGTGTCACCTACTGCCGCACCTCGTGCATGTCCTAAGTGA
Organism: Bacillus sp. LH1; assembly: GCF_057924895.1. NCBI lineage: Bacteria > Bacillati > Bacillota > Bacilli > Caryophanales > Bacillaceae > Bacillus > Bacillus sp. LH1. The sequence goes on from NZ_CM175007.1 coordinate 5,241,911, forward strand.
AGGTCACCTGTTGGATTCGCAGATACGAACTCAACTTGTACTTTTTCACCTTTACCAGTATTCGTTTCACCGTAAGCTTCACCAGCGTTTACGATTGTTGGAATTAAATCTGTTAAGTAGCTATTATCCATATAGAAGTTAATAAAACCAGGACCAGCGATTTCGATTTTTTCAATAGAAGCTTTTGCTTTATCGAAGTTTGCAACTAGTTCTTCTGCAATCATACGAGGTGCTTTTTTCGCAACGCGTGCAAGTTGCATTGCCATATTTGTAGAGAAGTCACCATTTGTTTTATCTTTTGGAGATTCTAATACAACGTTTGGAATTTGTTCTTCTGTCGCTAATTCTGCCTTTAATACAGCAGCCTGAATTTCTTCTTTAATCAATCCTTTTACCTGTTCTAAGGAATTCATTATTTTGCCTCCTTCAAATTAATTGTAATAATATATCTGCCAGCTTCTTGTTCACTTAGAAGCAATGCGTACGTTAAGAAGAGTTGTCCTTTTTTCTTTTCATCCGACCATTTAAAAAGAACGTTATCAGTCTTTGTTTGCAATGCAAACGTACCAAGTTCACTCGTATACGTACCAGTTGTCCATTCACCTTTCACATGCGTCTGACGCATAGAAACAGCACCTGAACGCATAATAAGAACTTGTTCATCTTGAATTTTAATAATTGTTTTCACTTCGCCTTGTTCGTTCGGCTCCTGGAATGTTACATATGTACCTTGACCTTTTACATAGTATTGACCATTTGCTTCAAAAGCAACGGTTTCCTTCCTCGCCCCTTCACGGATTTCTGTTACGAAATGAACGTGTACCGGCAAGCCTGCAAGTTGTTTCTCCACGTCTTGCACACCTTTCAAATGTTATAGATATTAAATACTACTTATAATAAATCACTTTTCCTATCATATCAAAAAAAGACTCTGTCTGTCTGCTGAAAAATCAGGAAAACTCCATTTCAAAAAATAATTCACTTCTACTTTATTTCATATGATAAAATATTTTTTAAATCTAAATATTCTTTCAATTAAAGAGGTGAATGTAGTGATACCAACAAAGTTAAAAAAGGGTGCTGAAATACGAGTGATTTCACCATCGTGTAGTTTAAGTATTGTTTCAAATGAAAATAGAAATCTTGCTATAAAAAGATTAACTGACATGGGCTTTCAAGTTACATTCTCAAAATATGCTGATGAGATAGATCGATTTGCTTCCTCCTCTATTTCTTCCCGCATTCAAGACCTCCATGAAGCATTTCGAGACTCTAATGTAAAAGCTATTTTGACTACACTTGGCGGATACAACTCAAATGGTTTATTGAAACATCTCGATTATGATTTAATTCGTGAAAACCCGAAATTTTTCTGTGGTTATTCTGATATTACTGCCTTAAATAATGCAATTTACGCAAAAACAGGGCTTGTTACATATTCAGGACCCCATTTCTCTTCGTTTGGAATGGAGAAAGGGCTCGGATATACAACCGATTACTTTTTAAAGTGCTTAACTTCTAATGAGCCTATTGAAGTCCTTCCATCTGAAACATGGAGCGATGATTCTTGGTATATAGATCAGGAAAATCGAGAATTTATTAAAAATGAAGGATATGTTTCAATTCAAGAAGGAGAAGCTACGGGAGATATTATCGGTGGCAATATGAGCACATTTAACTTACTGCAAGGTACACCATATATGCCAAATTTAAAGGAGAAAATTTTATTTATTGAAGAAGATAGTTTAACTGGAACATCTACTCTTAAAACTTTTGATCGTTATTTACATTCCCTTATGCAGCAGCAAGGTTTTGAATACATAAAGGGAATCGTTATAGGAAAGATGCAAAAAGGTGCAGAATGTACGATAGAAGACATTCAAGAAATGATTGCTTCAAAACCTGAACTTGCACATATCCCTATCATTGCAAACGCAAGTTTCGGGCATACAACCCCGATTTTCACTTTTCCAATTGGTGGACATGCAAAAATTATTTCTCACAAAGAGAAGACATCTATCACTATTTTAACGTACTAAAAAAGGAGCGAATGAGTCGCTCCTTTTATGGTTTTTCTATTTTTTCCAACGCTTTTTGCGGAATGGATTCTTTCGGGATTTCAGCCCATCCTTTTCCTTGCATACCTTTTGCATAAATTTTTATAAACGCCCCCGTATGCAATTCACGGTTCATCATTCTTTTAATAACTTGTAACTTTCCATCTTCTGTATACCCTTTAAAAGTATACAAGTATTCTCCGTCTTTTTTCTCACCTTTATCTATAACCGCATAATAATCTTGTATTTCTTTATTTGAAAAGAAGTTGTCTACAAAAGCATGTACACCTTCTGTTTTTGTGTTCAAATAATACGCTGTTCCACCTAGAATAATGGCGAATACAGCTAAAACTTTAATTACCAATTTCATACATGAACCTCCTGTTTGCACTTCTTTCTCGCTAGTATTATATCTATACTTGTATTATACGGAAAAGAGCATACTATACTCTATCTAAAAGTCTTACACTTTCCTTACATTATTGTAAGGGATTTTTTCTTACAACCAGTTCCCAAGAAAAAATTTTTCCGTTTCATACACTTTTATATTATTATTGAATGATACGAATTTTTATTACAAAAATCAAAGGAGACAGTTTTCAAATGGCTATCTTGCAAGGTTTAGCACTATTACTTGTTGTACTTTGTCTATTTACACTTTTCAGTTACCGTGCGCCTTACGGAATGAAGGCGATGGGCGCTTTAGCTAATGCAGCAATTGCAAGTTTTCTTATTGAAGCATTTCACCGTTATATAGGTGGAGAAATGTTTCATAATGACTTTTTACAATCAGTAGGAAAAGCTTCCGGTAGTATGAGCGGTGTCGCAGCAGCGATTTTAGTCGCATTAGCAATCGGTGTTTCCCCCGTATATGCTGTTTTAATTGGTATCGCTACTAGTGGATTTGGTATTTTACCAGGATTTTTCGCTGGATACGTTTGTGCCTTCGTCGTGAAATTTCTCGAAAAGAAATTACCAGCTGGTGTGGAATTTTTAGCAATCCTATTTATCGCTGCACCAATCTCACGCGGAATGGCAATGCTTATGGATCCGCTCGTTAACGCCACACTTGGTAAAATAGGTTCTATGATTTCAGTTGCAACTACAGAAAGTCCTATCATTATGGGTATTATGCTTGGTGGATTAATAACAGTTATTTCTACCTCTCCACTGAGTTCTATGGCACTAACTGCAATGCTTGGATTAACAGGTTTACCAATGGCAATTGGTAGTCTGGCTGTAGCAGCTTCAGCCCCAATGAACTTTATTTTCTTTAAACGCTTAAAAATTTGTTCAAAGAAAGATACAATTGCTGTAGCAATCGAGCCTTTAACACAAGCCGATGTTGTTTCAGCAAATCCGATTCCAATTTATGCGACAAACTTCGTTGGCGGTGCACTTGCTGGTATTATTACCTCTCTGTTCCAGCTCGTTAATAATGCACCAGGAACAGCATCACCAATCCCAGGACTTCTTGTCTTATTCGGATTTAATGACGTTGTAAAAGTAACAATTGCTGCTATATTATGTGGGATCGTTACCACTATTGTCGGATACATCGGATCTATTGTGTTCCATAAATATCCGATCCGCTCTGCTGATGAAATTCGCGGAGTTACTTCGGAAGAGAAGGTTGCATAAGAAAAAGAGCTATTCCCATCGTTTAGGAATAGCTCTTTTTTGTGTCGCGTAACAGTAAATAAAATTATATCGGCGATTTTTTTAATATATCGACTTACCGACACATAACGAAAAAATAAGAGCCCTCTAATCATATAGAGGGCTTTTATTTTATCTAGCTGCAGTGGCTAGAATGATCGGTTGCTTCGCTTCTTCCTTCGAGGCAAAAAGAGCCTCTACGTCTGAAGCTCCATCCCCCTCACATTCTGAGCGAGCCGCTTCCGCTTTTATTTCTATCCAGTTACGCCTCCTAGACCCTTGCGTCTAAGAACCTTCCCTGCCAAAAGGTAAAAAGCACCTTTTGCAGGAAAGAACCTTAGTCACCGGGTCTAAACAGTCGGCTTCACTTTTATTTTACCCAACCGAGCAGCATTTCCCGCACGAATTTGCTTGCTGCGACTGGTGTTTGATCACTATGGTCGTAGACTGGAGCTACTTCTACCAAGTCTGCTCCAACTACATTTATATTTGAATTTGCAATTGCTACGATGGAATCTAATAATTCTTTAGATGTGATACCGCCAGCTTCTAACGTTCCTGTTCCTGGAGCGTGAGCTGGGTCTAATACATCAATGTCGATTGTGACATAGACTGGGCGGCCAGCAAGTTTCGGTAATACTTCTTTTAACGGTTCTAATACGTCAAATTTGTATAAGTTCATACCTACTTCTTTCGCCCATTCAAATTCTTCCTTCATTCCAGAACGAATTCCGAAAGAATATACGTTTTCCGGACCAATTAAATCACACACTTTACGAATTGGTGTAGAGTGGGATAAAGGCTCCCCTTCATACGATTCACGTAAATCAGTATGAGCATCCATGTGGATGATTGCTAAATCCGGATATTTTTTTGCCATTGCCTTAAAAATTGGCCAAGACACTAGGTGCTCACCGCCGAGACCTAGTGGAAACTTATCGGCATCTAAAAGTTTTGATACATACTCTTCAATCATGTCTAAGCTGCGTTGTGCGTTTCCGAATGGTAATGGGATATCACCCGCATCAAAATATTTTACCTCTTCTAGTTCACGATCTAAATACGGGCTATATTCTTCAAGACCGATTGATACTTCACGAATACGTGCAGGGCCAAAACGAGATCCCGGACGGTAACTTACTGTCCAATCCATAGGCATCCCATAAATAACTACCTTTGACTCTTCAAAACTTGGATGACTTTTAATAAATACTTTACCTGAATAAGCTTCATCAAAACGCATATTCTTTTCCTCCTTATGTGGAACTTAAGGTATCCCAACCTTTCACTATTTCTCAAATTTGGAGCGAATTGCTCCTCTTTCTCGATTTACCGGGTCTTCTTTTTAACAACAAGAAGACGATTTTCTCTACAGAAGTGTAAGTAGCTAGCATGTTCAAGTCTTCTGGACAAACACCTTAAATGAGCTACTTACACTTTATTTGTTTGATACAATTCTCTTACTTAATTAAATCGCCAACAAATTTCGGTAATGCGAATGCTGCATTGTGTAATTCTTTTGTGTAGTATTTCGTTTCGATTTCGTGGAAACGCTCTTCACTTACTTCTAATGGATCATGTTTTTTAGATCCAATTGTGAACGTCCAAAGACCACTTGGGTAAGTTGGAATGTTTGCTGTGTATAAACGAGTGATTGGGAAGATCTCTTTTACGTCTTTAAACACAGTTGTAATTAACTCTGGTGTGAACCAAGGGTTGTCCGTTTGTGCAACGAAAATACCATCTTCTTTTAACGCTTTTGAAATTCCAGCGTAGAAGCCTTTTGTAAATAGGTTTACTGCTGGTCCTACTGGCTCAGTAGAATCTACCATAATTACATCGTATTCATTTTCGCTTTCTGCGATATGTAGGAAACCGTCTCCTACTTTTACTTCTACACGCTCATTATCTAATGCGCCTGCAATTGATGGTAAGTATTGTTTAGAGTACTCAATTACTTTTCCATCGATTTCAACAAGAGTTGCTTTCTTTACACTTGGGTGTTTTAACACTTCACGAATAACACCACCATCACCGCCACCAACAACTAATACGTTTTCAGGGTTTGGATGTGTAAATAAAGGTACGTGCGCTACCATTTCGTGATAAACGAACTCGTCCTTTTCTGTTGTCATAACCATGCCATCTAAAATAAGCATGTTTCCGAACTCTTCCGTTTCAACCATATCAAGTTTTTGGAATTCTGTTTGCTCCGTATGTAATGTGCGGTTAATACGCGCCGTAATCCCAAAATGTTTTGTTTGTTTTTCAGTGAACCATAGTTCCATCGTACAATCACGCCTTTCAATGCAAATTTATAATAGGGACATCATTAATGTCCCCTAACAAAAATAAAACAAAACATCCAAAATGTATAGTTAAAAGTACAAAAATACCGAAAATATATTTTAGTCAGAGGGTTCTAACATATGTGCGGAAAGGGTTTGCACCGTAAAAGGAAAGAAAACCCTTTCTTAAGAAAGGGCTTTTGTCTCTATTTCTACTGGTTTACGAATTGGAATTAGGATCATAATACAACCAACTAACACCACAATTCCACCTACTAAAAACGGACTTTGTGGTGAAACAGTATGACCGATAATTCCTGATAAAATCGGAGCAATCGCACCACCTAACCAACGAACAAAGTTATAAACACCTGACGTAACAGATCTTTCATAAGGTGAAATATCCATTACATAACTTGTGTATAATGCATTGTTTAAGCCAGACGCCAATCCTGATAAAACGATAAGAGTAATTTGTAACCACATAATTTTCACAAAGAATAGTGCAATTAAGAAAATCGCAAATACGAGTAAACTACCCTTCAATAATGTTTTTGGTTCATATTTCCCTTCTAGCTTATGTGCTAAAATTGCAGAACCGTAAGCTAACGCGAGTCCCCATCCGCAAAATACAAAGCCTAATTGAATAGCTGATAAATGCATAATAAGTGGTGAATATGCTAACACGACAAAAAATCCGTAGTAGTATAGCATCCCTGAAATGGCACCTTGCATAAATGGTTTATACTTCACCAGGTTAAGTAATTCCCCTACGCCAGCAGCCTTACGCTTCACTTTTCGTTCTGGTTCTTTTACAAAAAAGAATACTAAAATAAATGCTAAGAAAATTAAAATACTCGTCGCGAAAAACGGATAACGCCAAGAATGACCACCTAATATCCCGCCTAATAACGGTCCGCCAGCCATACCTAAGCCGATAGCTGCTTCGTATAATCCTACTGCTTCATGAACTTCTTTACTTAATGCAATCAATAAAGTCATCGCCGTCGCGAAGAACATCGCATTCCCTAATCCCCATCCAGCGCGGAAAAGAGATAATTGAGCAATCGTTTGTGACATACCACATATAAACGCAAATACAGTCACAATCGCAAGACCGATTGTCATCATCCGTTTATCACCAAATCTCGATGCAAATATACCAGCTGGTAACATCATAATTGCCATCGTTAAAATATAAGCGGTAAATAACATTTCAACTTGCCAATGCGATGCACCAATTTTCTCTGCAATAATCGGCAAAATTGGGTCGACTACTCCTATACCCGAAAAGGCAAGGAAGGTAGCCACCACTGTAATCAATCTCCCTAGTTTTTGTTTGCTCTCCATTTTGATTACTCTCCTTTTGTGCTCTCTAAAAATGTTACTGCACGATGTAAACTATCTTCTAGTTCTGCCTTTACACGTTGCATTTGCTCCATTTTTTCGTCTAACGTTTGCACTTGTTTTTCAAGCATATCTTTAATTTCTTGAATCACTTCACGATCACGAGGATTTTCGCTATTTCTTCTTTGCTCCATTCTTTCTTTTAGTGATAAGAAATGCTGCATTTCTTGAAGTGTGATTCCTAGCACTTCTTTCGCTTCTACAATTCTTTTAATTCTGGCAATATCCTCATCCGTATACAGACGGATATTTCCCTCACTACGTTCTGGGGGATGAATTAAACCAATTTCCTCATAATAACGAAGTGTACGTTTTGTTAAACCGACTTGCTTTGTTACTTCATCAATTTTATACATGTTTATTCCTCCCTTCACTTGATTATTACATTTTACGTTAACGTTAACTTTTCTGCAACTGTTAGACTTTTGTAAATGTTTGTCATATTCAATTGTATTTTCCCTAAAGCAGTTTCATAATAAAAGAAAAGAGATAATAAGGAGAATTTCACATGAGTAAACCACTTATTTTCGCTCACCGCGGAGTAAAAGGAACACATCCCGAAAATACGATGATTGCCTTCCAAGAAGCAGAACGCATTGGTGCTCACGGAATTGAACTCGATGTCCACTTATCAAAAGATGGTGAACTTGTCGTAATTCACGATGAAACCGTCGATCGTACAACAAATGGCGTTGGACTTGTTTCTGAAAAAACGGTAGAGGAACTACAATTATTGGACGCTGGTAGCTATAAAGACCCTTCTTTCCATGAAGCAAAAATCCCAACGTTGCGTGAGGTTTTCATTTGGCTTTCCACAACGAACTTACAACTAAATATTGAATTAAAGACAGATGTTATTCATTACCCAAATATTGAGGAAAAAGCTGTTGCACTTGTGCGTGAATATCATCTTTCTAATCAAATTGTATTTTCATCATTTAACCATGACTCTGTTTCATTATTAGCAGAAATTGCTCCTGAAATCCCAAGAGCAATTTTATATGATACACCACTTACTGATCCAATTTCCGAAGCAAAACATAGAGAAGCAAGTGGATTACATCCAAACTTCCAGTTATTAACGAAAGAATTTGTGCAGTTAGCACAAGAGCAAGGATATGTTTTCCGTCCATATACAATTAACGAATACAAAGATTTACAAACTATGATTGATTATGGTGTAGATGTCATCATTACCGATTGGCCAGCACGTGCCTTTGAGCTCCTTTCTTAATGGAAGGAGCTTTTTATTTTCGAAATTTCATTGTTTAAAATAAACGAAAACCCTCAATACTAATACAATAACGCTTGTATTAATGAGGGGCTGAAAAAAGATGGATCAAACTATGAATCCAAAACTTAAAAAATATAAACGTCTTTTCTTCACCGCAATGTTTTCGTGCGTCCTTTTCTTCGTTTTTTCTTTTTTTGTTATTATTATAGTTGCAAAAATTATGGGACCTCCTCCTGTTGCGGTCCCGCAAACAAGCGTCTTTTACGCAAACGATGATACTGTTATTGGACAAAGTAACGAAATTCAAAAACGTTACAATGTCTCTCTTAATGAAATTTCACCTTATGTAAAAGAAGCGACCCTTTCTATTGAAGATCAAAGATTTTATAAACATCACGGCTTCGATGTGAAACGGATTGCAGGTGCAATTGTTGCTGATTTAAAAGCGATGGCAAAGGTACAAGGAGCTAGTACAATTACACAACAATACGCGCGTAATCTGTATTTAGATCATGATAAAACGTGGAAACGAAAATTATTAGAGGCAATGTACACTATCCGCCTTGAAGTAAACTATAATAAAAATCATATTTTAGAAGGATATTTAAATACAATTTATTACGGACATGGCGCTTATGGCATCGAAGCTGCGTCCCGTCTATATTTCGATAAAACGGCAAAAGAGTTAACATTAGCAGAAGCTAGTATGCTGGCAGGTATCCCGAAAGGGCCAAGTGTCTATTCTCCCTTTTTGAAAGAGGATCGCGCTAAAGGACGACAAGCTCTCATATTAGATGAAATGGTGAAGCAAGGATATATTACGAAGCAACAAGCAACCTTAGCGAAGAAAGAGACACTAACTTTTGCCTCATTAGATACGAAAAAAGTAGCAGAGGTCGCACCATATTTCCAAGATGCTGTACAAGCTTCGCTTCTTCGTGATGTTGGATTAGACGAACAAGCTTTACAACGAGGTGGCTTACGAATTTATACAACGCTAGACCCTAAACTACAAGCTGTAGCAGAACAAGCTGTAAAAGATCATATACCTGACACAACAAACATACAAACTGCTCTCGTCTCTATGAATCCAACGACAGGTGAAGTGGCTGCTCTTGTTGGTGGAACTGATTATAATATGAGTCAATTTAACAGGGCTACACAAGCCGTTCGTCAGCCTGGTTCTACATTTAAGCCATTTCTATATTATGCGGCATTAGAACGAGGATTCACGCCTGCTACGCGCTTAAAAAGCGAATATACTGTATTCACCCTAGGTGACGGCGTTTCAAAGTATAAACCGAAGAACTATAAAGATTATTATGCAGATGATTTCGTAACGATGGCACAAGCTCTCGCAGTCTCTGATAACATTTATGCTGTGAAAACGAATTTGTTTTTAGGAGATGACACGCTAGCAAAAACAGCGAAACAATTTGGAATTAAAAGTGCATTAAAAGATGTGCCTTCTCTAGCTCTCGGTACATCACCAGTAAAACCAATTGAAATGGTTAACGCTTATAGCATGTTCGCAAACGGTGGAAAAGAAGTAAAACCTACTTTCATTCGCCGCATTATGGATCATGAAGGAAATATATTATACGATGCTCATTTAGAGAGTAAACAAGTTCTCGACAAGAGCAAAGCATTTGTAATGGAAGAAATGATGACTGGTATGTTTAATAAGAAACTAAGCAGTTATGCTGCTGTAACTGGCCAATCGATGTTATCAAAATTATCAAGAACATATGCCGGCAAATCTGGTTCTACTGAAACGGATAGTTGGATGATCGGATTTACTCCGCAAATCGTAACAGGTGTATGGGTCGGATATGATCAACCTAAATCTATTTCAAACGTAGCAGAACAGGGGTATGCGAAGAAAATATGGACTGATACGATGGAGAAGGGCTTAGATGGACAGCCTAAAAAAGAATTTAAACAACCAAGTGACGTCGTAGCGGTTAATATCAATCCAGAGAACGGTAAAATTGCTACAAAAAATTGTCCTATTTCTGTGAAAATGTATTTCGCTAAAGGTACCGAACCGACTGAATATTGTATGGATCACGTCGATGATAAAGAAGAATTTGAAAAAACAACTGAAGAAAAGAAAAAAACAAGTTGGTGGAAAAAATATCTTCCTTGGTAAAAAAAATAGCTGACGGGCATCCGTCAGCTATTTTTTATTCACTTAATAATGCACGGCGCAATTCTTCACTAGATTCGTTCCAAATCGCTTCATTATGTTCTTTCAAGAACGTACCAAGTACCTTTTTAGATGATTCATCCATATGGTCAACCATAATGTGACGCTTCAATGATTTATCCATTTTATTTACGTGTTCTGGAAGTGATTTATATCCGCGGCGAATCTCACGGTCAACTGTCATTTCACAAGCTGTTACACCTGCGTAATACGCACCTGTCGCAGTTCTTTCAATTGTTACCCAAACAAGCCAAAATGGTTTTCCATTTGGAACTTCATCTTTATTTGTTAAAAACTTAATACCTTTTTCTACTGTACTACGCGCATGCATTGCACCGATATCAACGAATGCAGTCTTCTCTAGTACATCAACAAATACAGGTGAAATGTTTTCTAAGCTTAATGCTCCAACACCAAACCCACCATGTCCATCTGTTGAATCATTTTTCACGATATTAAAACCGATTTTTTTCTTTTTCTCTGTCATATGTAAAATCCTCCTCACTTAAAAATTATAAAAGGCCAAAAATAGGCGCAATGATGCTGTCTAAAAATACAAACACATGCGGAATAACTACCTGGAAAATAGGTTGAATTGTGTAATTACTAAGCGGTGTAATAACGAGAATTAATAACGCAATTGCCCCGTATTTTTCATACTGTGTCATTTTCGCGCGAATATTTGCTGGCGCTAAATCTTCCACAACTCGATATCCATCAAGTGGCGGGATCGGTAATAAGTTAAATACAAGTAAAACGATATTCAGCATAATAAAAATCTGGAAAAATTGAGCTAACGTATCTGCCACTGCAGATGGAATTGAGTATAATACACCAAATTTTAATAAGCTATACCAAATAATTAAACCAATTGCACTCAAAATTAAGTTACTAATCGGCCCTGCAATTGAAACTAATATACCTGCCAGACGCGGTCTTTTAAAGTTATATGGATTAACAGGAACTGGTCTTGCCCAACCGAATCCAAGAATTAATACTGCAATCAAACCGATAGGGTCTAAATGGGCCATCGGTGATAACGTTAAACGCCCTTGTCTCTTTGCTGTATCGTCCCCAAATTTATATGCAACATATGCATGTGCAAATTCATGAACGGATAGTGCAATAATAATTGCCATTGCTACTAACGGAATTTCGTGCAATGGATATCTAAATAACTGATCCATACTTCATCTCCTCTTCCATATGTCAAAAAAAGAAATTATTTGTTTTTTCGATTGTTCTTCCCCATAATCCGCTATAATAAGAGTGTAACTTACATAAAAGGAGCGATTGTACATGCCATACGTAACAGTGAAAATGCTAGAAGGACGCACAGAAGAACAAAAGAAAGCTCTTGCTGAGAAAGTAACAGCAGCAGTAAGCGAAACAACTGGTGCTCCTGAAGAAAACATCGTTGTTTTCATCGAAGAAATGTCTAAAAACCATTATGCAGTTGGCGGAAAACGCTTAAGCGACAAATAATTTCAAGTTTTTTCATAAGAAGCAGCCATTAGCTGCTTCTTATTTCTTTCCTTCTAACAACTCAATAATTCTCTCTTTATATTTTCCTTTTCTTCCATCTTCATAGATTAAATCATGTGGATAGAATAGCTTTTGATCCGTTCTTTTCTTACCTGTAATCGCCTCAACAATATCCGACTCACGTGAAAGCTCTCTAAGCTCTCCGTTTGGCATAAGAAGTAGGATTGGTAGACGCTCTTCTTCTTCTCCTGCACGATAAAAGTCATACGGTAAGTCTGATGTTGAATCAACTACTAAATAATACTCCGGATCAAGTCCAATCTTTTTAAATAAACTACTTAATTCCATCCAATTATCTAAACCGTGTTTATCTGTAAACTCTACATATTTAAATAGATTTCGATTCATAAAACGGCGGCATAAATCGCTTAAAATTGGATCTTCTTCTTCCTGCCATACTTGGAAGTAGTAATACATAACGTTCTCGTCTAACTTTAAATAATCCTCTACTGTTACTTCTTCTTCAAATAAAGAATAGAAATGAACAGGATGATTTTTAAATGTATAATACTTCTCGTGCAGTGATTTCGCACGGTGTAAAATCTTCGTTAAAATAACTTCTGCACTTCGCGTTACTGGGTGGAAATATACTTGCCAATACATTTGATAACGACTCATAATGTAATGCTCAACAGCATGCATACCACTATTTTTAATGACTACTTGATCCCCATACGGGCGCATTACACGCAGTATACGTTCCATATCGAAGTTTCCGTACTTTACGCCTGTAAAATAAGCATCTCTTAATAAATAATCCATACGATCCGCATCAATTTGGCTCGAAATCATACTAATTGCTAATTTATTAGTAGACGTTTTTGCAATTACATCTGCTACCTTTTGTGGAAACTCCTTATCAACACGACTTAATACATCATTAATCTCCGTATCGCCAACGACAATCTTTTGCGTAAATTTCTCATGATCTAATGAAAATACTTTTTCAAACGAGTGAGAAAATGGGCCGTGGCCGACATCATGAAGTAATGCCGCACATAAACATAACAATCTATCTTCAGCATTCCAATTTGGTCTGCCATCAAACACATCATCAATCATACGACGAATAATTTCGTATACACCTAACGAATGAGTAAAGCGACTATGCTCTGCACCGTGAAATGTAAAAAATGTCGTTCCAAGCTGCTTAATACGGCGCAAGCGTTGAAATTCTTTCGTTCCGATTAAATCCCAAATAACACGATCACGCACGTGCACATATTTATGTACTGGGTCTTTAAACACTTTTGTTTCGCTGAGTTTGTCGTTTAAATATACCACTTTCCGACATCCCCCTTTCTTTACTACATTCTTACTTTATATTATAAACGAAATGAGAAACAGAAAGAAATGAAAGACTGTATTAATTCCCTTTATAAAAAGAAAAAATCACCTTTACCGAAGTAAAAGTGATTTCCTTTATACATTATTTACCTAAAACGAATTCAGCAACTTCGTCTAAGATCATATCTTTCCCAAGTGGGAAGTAACCTTTGTTTAAGTCTTCATTTTTAATTGTAAATACGTGGTTGTTTTTAACAGCGTTCATGTTTTTCCAAATTGATTCTTCTTGGAATTCTTTCAAGCGCTGAGAACCGTCACCAGTTGTAAACACGAATAAGTAATCTGGGTTGTAATCAATTAAAGCTTCTTTTTGTACTTGTACTAACGGTTTATCAGTTGGTGTACCTTTAACTGCTGGTAGTTTTAAATCATTAAAGATTACGCTACCGTAACCGTAGTCACCGTATACACGGAAAGCATTTGGATATGCAGCCATTTTCATAAATGTTGCTTCACCAGTTTTAGCGACGATTTTGTCATGTAATTTGCTTGCTTTTTCATCATACTTTTTGAACCATTCTTTTGTTTCTTTTTCTTTACCGAAGATTTGACCTACTTCTTCAAATTTTGGACGCCATTGATCTAATGGAGTGTTTAACATAACTGTTGGTGCAATTTTAGATAATTGATCATAAATCTTTTCTTGACGATTATTTACAAGAATTAAATCTGGTTTTGCAGCAGCTACTGCTTCGATGTTAATTTTATCGCCCCAAGCAGAACCAACTGGTTTAACGTCTTTTAGTTTCTTTTCAATATGTGCATCAATTTTTTCTTGAGATGTATTAGCAGTAATAACCGGTTTCATACCGAAAATTAATAATTCTTCTGTTGAACCACTAAGGTCAGCAATTTTCTTTGGGTTTGCAGGAATTTTAATTTCCCCTTTTGCATGTTTTACAGTGCGCTCTTCAGTCTTTGCATCTGCTTTCTTTTCTTCTTCTTTGTTAGAACAAGCTGCAAATAGTACAGAAGTCACAACTAGTACCATTGCTAATAGTGCCATTTTAAAATTCTTCATGTTCCCACTCCTTCTAGCTGTATTTATCTTATAAGTTACAACGAACTATAAGAAACAAAGATAACAAATAATTAATATATATTTATTAATTGTTGTTAATAACCCATTCTAACGGGCGTTCAACTTCCCATTCTTATATAAGAAGCTCAACGTCCATTAGAAGTCCCCCTCTTCACGAGGGGGTTCTACTTATGCTTTTTTACGCAATTGATTACTAATCATCGCTAAATCATATGTTAAACAAATTGGCTTACAGTTTACTGGACATGGAACGATTTGAGCTTCAATCTCAAATACGTTACGAAGTGTTTCACTTGTCATAACTTCATCTGGCGTTCCTTGTTTCATTAACTTACCTGCTTTTAATGCAATCATATGATCGGAGAAACGAGAAGCGTGATTTAAGTCATGGATAACCATAACAATCGTTCTACCTTCTTCTTCATTTAACTTTTTCAATAAGTTTAATACTTCTAATTGATGAGCCATATCTAAGTACGTCGTTGGTTCATCCAATACAAGTAATTCTGTTCCTTGTGCAAGAGCCATTGCAATCCAAACACGTTGACGTTGACCGCCTGATAGCGCTTCTGCTGGACGATTCGCAAATTCTTTCATTCCTGTCACTTCAAGTGCCCAGTTAATATAGCGATAATCCTCTTCTTTCAACGTGCCAAACCCTTTTTGATGAGGGAATCTTCCATATGACACAAGCTCAAATACAGTAAGACCCGTTGGCACTTCTGCAGTTTGTGGTAAAATCGCCATTTTCTTTGCAATTTCTTTCGTTGGCTGTTTCTCAATTGCTTTTCCGTCAAGATAAACAGTACCTTGCTTTGCCTTCAAAATACGAGACGCCGTTTTTAATAATGTGGACTTCCCACAACCATTTGGTCCAATAATTGTTGTAATTTTCCCTTCCGGAATTTCAACTGTTAATCCATCAATAATTAAACCTTCATTATAGCCAACCGATACCGCATCCACCGCTAAAGTTGCCATACGAAAAGCCTCCCTTTATTTTGTCCTCATAAGTAAATAAATAAAATACGGTGCACCAATTACAGAAATAACAAGACCGACTGGTATTTCTGAAGTTGTTAGTACACTTCTTGAAATTACGTCTGCGAATAAAAGTAAAAACGTTCCTATTAGCGCAGCTGTGGGCAACATAATTTGATGTTTACCACCAACAAGGCGCCTTGCTAAATGCGGGGCCATTAAACCGATAAAGCCAATTCCGCCGGCAACAGCAACAGATGCCCCTGCTAAACAAACTGCAATAAATAATAATTTACGTCTTTCTTTTTCTACGTTTACACCAAGGCCAACTGCTGTAGAATCGCCTAGGTTCATTACATTTAATATGTGTGCTTTACTTATAGCAAGCGGTAAGAAAATAACCATCCATGGAAGTACACTTAATACGAATTTCCAATCTGTACCCCATAGACTTCCCGCCAGCCAAATCGTAGCAAAACGAAAATCGTTAGATGTCATCTTCATAGAGAAAATTAAACTAACAGCTCCAAATCCAGCTGCAACGGCAATACCGACTAGTATTAATCGAGTCGATGAAACGCCGTCTTTCCATGCTAGTAAATAAATAATTACCGCTGCTAATATTGCTCCAACTAGTGCGAAGAATGGGAGAATGAATACAGATAAAAATGTACCAGTCCCTACTTTCCCGAAGAAGAAGTAGACGAATATAACAACTGTTAATCCCGCTCCAGCATTAATACCTATAATACCTGGATCAGCAAGAGGATTTCGTGATAAACCTTGCAAAATCGCGCCTGACATAGCTAAAGCAGATCCGACTAGTATAGCAATTACCATACGCGGCATACGGAATTCAAATAAAATAACAGACTGATCTTCAGCCCCTAGTCCAACCAATGACTTTAATACGTCCATTGGCGGGATTTTAAAAGTTCCTGTATTTAAACTAATAAGAAATATAGAAACGATTAGTCCTACTAAAATCGTTAATATAGAAATGTTCTTTTTTGTTAAGACACTCGTCCTCACATCTTTCCTCTCCCTTCATTACGTGCTAAGTAGAGGAAGAATGGAACCCCAATTAGCGCTGTAATTGCTCCAATTGGCGTTTCAAATGGCGGGTTAATAACGCGAGATAACATATCTGCACATTCAATTAACAGCCCACCTAAGACCGCAGAACATGGAATAACCCATCTATAGTCCGAGCCTACGAGGAAACGAGTCATATGCGGAATTACAAGACCAACAAATCCAACTGATCCTGCCATGGAAACTGCGGAACCCGTTAAAACAAGAACAAGTACTGTTCCGATAAATTTAATCAATGT
This sequence comes from Bacillus sp. LH1, assembly GCF_057924895.1. NCBI lineage: Bacteria > Bacillati > Bacillota > Bacilli > Caryophanales > Bacillaceae > Bacillus > Bacillus sp. LH1. The sequence continues at coordinate 5,259,014 of NZ_CM175007.1, forward strand.
CGTATTTTGACCAAGTCCAATCGCAATTTCTTCACCGAAGCTCAAAATTGTAATATATCTCGACATCATAATTGCGATAAAAAGACAAACAAGGCCAATTGGCACTAACATATTAATACTTTGCCATTTCACTCCAGCGACTCCGCCTGCATTCCACATACTCACCTCTTGGGCAAGATTGAAATACAATGCGATTCCAGATGAAATTGCCCCTAATAAAGCACTAATAGCTGCACCTGCTAAAGCTAATTTCACAGGTGTTAATCCACCTGGTGAAGAAGATCCAATTCCATATACAATGCTTGCACCAAACGCAGCTCCAATAAAAGATGCGATAACAAACATTAAATAAGGTGAATTAGGGAAAAATGCATACATAATTGCAATTCCAAATACAGCTCCATCTGTAATCCCCATTAACGATGGTGAAGCAAGTGGATTTCGCGTCATACCTTGCATAATTGCTCCTGATACCGCTAAAAAGGCACCTGCAACTACGCCCCCTATTGCTCTAGGCATGCGAAGCTCTTGAATTACGTTATGATGTGTAATAGATCCATCAAACTGAAATACAGCTTGCCATACAGTCTTTAAACTAATATCTGCAGCCCCAAAAGAAATAGAAACTGCCATGCTTAAAGCTAACAAAATTGTACCCGCTACTAAAATAATAGAAGCGATGAGCGGTCTGCTCTTAATCTCTTTAACATTCTCTTCTTGCTGTTCTATACTGCTTGCGCTCGCTTCCATCCCTCAACCATCCTAACCAACAACATATATTTATTGAAATGAAATTTATTCTCAAATAGTAATAAAAAAATTAGGTGAATTGTTATTTCCCTGATAATGATTCTCAGAATCAGACACTTCTATTCTACCTATCGCTTTAAAAGACTGTCAACCATTATTTTGAAATATAAATTTATACAAATTGGTATTTTAATACAAAAGTTATGTTCATCCTTTAGAAAATGTTCGTCCACACAAGAGTACTTTCGCAGAATAAATCATTCCTCTTATGGGCATAAAAAAAGAAGAGTAATCTTTTCACTCTTCTTTTTCTTACTTATTTAACTTTGCTTCAATTTTCACGATTAACTCATCTTCTGTTGGAGCCGCAACTGGACGGTTATTTACAAATGCGAATGATTTTTTACGACCAGGACCACAGTAAGACTGACATCCAACTTCAATCGTTGCACATGAATCTACTTTTTTTAACTTCGGAACTAACGTTTTAATGTTCGTTGCCTGACAGTCATCGCACACGCGAAACTCGTTTCCCATTACATAACACTTCCTCTATTTTAAACTTTTCTCAAGTACATTTAAAAATAAACACTAAATGGTATTTTACCGCTCTTTGAAGCTCGTTGCAAGTTTCCCTACAAAGCCTATTCTCTACATAATGATACATATTTATATGCTCTCCTACAGAAGCGCTCACCATTCATGGGAAAATTTTTACCTTTCATCGAAATCTACCATATTTTTAAAAGCTTTGTATAAAAGTTTATTTTTTTGCCCATTATAAAAATAGGAAGTTCATAAAAAGAAAGGGAGTTGAATCTATGAAAGTAAGACAAGATGCTTGGACAGATGAGGATGATTTATTACTTGCTGAAACGGTACTTCGTCATGTTAGAGAAGGAAGTACGCAATTAAATGCATTTGAGGAAGTAGGGGATCAGTTAAATCGTACATCTGCTGCTTGTGGTTTCCGCTGGAATGCTGTTGTTCGCTATAGCTATGAACAAGCTCTTCAACTAGCAAAAAAACATCGTAAAGATAAAATGCGTGCTGCAAGCGGTGAACAAGCGAAAAAACGTTTACTTTATACACCACCAGCTTCAGATTCGATAACTGATTATGAAGAATTAGTACAAGAAGAATCAATCGTACAATATAAAGAAGCTATTCCATATCAAGAATCTACTGCTCCTGCTGCAAGAGGCTCTATGACAATGCAAGATGTTATTTATTTTTTACAAACAGTCGGATCTTCAAATATAAAAGTGACAGCTCTTGAAAACGAGAATACGAGATTGAAACAAGAAATTAAAGCACAAATCCTTCGGAATGAGGAACTAGAAAAGAAACTAGAAAAATTAGAAAAGAAATCTCATACTGTACAAGAAGATTACGAAACACTTATGAACATTATGAACCGTGCTCGTAAATTGGCAGTCATGGATGACGAAGAACGTTCTCAAACATCTTTCCGAATGGACCGAAACGGTAATTTAGAAAAAATTGCAGAATAAGAAGGATGCATGCAATGCATCCTTTTTATTATTTCACCTTTAAGCTCCCCCTTTATATGTGAGAAAACTCCATTCTTCATTTTTTGCTATAATAGAGATTGTCATTTTAAAGATAAGGGGTTAGTTATATGAGCAATTCCCGTTCCATTTTATCTCAGCCAGAGTGGCGCATTGTAGATCAGTCTAGTTTGGGACCAACATTCCATGCACTTCAGTCATTCGCAATGGATGACACATTATGCACAAGCATTGGAAATGGCAAGTCAGCCGCAACAATGCGTTCTTGGGTTCATCACAATACAATTGTCCTTGGCATTCAAGATTCACGCCTTCCGCATTTAGAAGAAGGTATTTCTTTTTTAAAACAACACAACTTCAATGTTATTGTTCGTAATTCTGGCGGGCTTGCAGTCGTGCTTGATGAAGGTGTTTTAAACGTATCACTTTTATTCCAAGAAACAGAAAAAGGTATCGATATTGATCTTGGATACGATACAATGTGGCATTTGATTAAGGAGATGTTAAAGGATTACGACGTTACTATCGAGGCAAAAGAAATTGTTGGCTCTTACTGTCCTGGTAGTTATGACTTAAGTATTCGCGATCAAAAATTCGCTGGTATTTCACAACGTCGTATTCGCGGGGGGGTCGCTGTCCAAATTTATCTCTGTGCTACCGGAAGTGGCTCTGAGCGTGCCGCACTCGTTCGTGATTTCTACAACCTAGCAATTCAAGGAGAAGAAACACGCTTTACGTACCCTGAAATTGTACCAAGTACGATGGCCTCACTCTCAGAATTACTTGGCGAAACCATTACAGTACAAGATTTAATGATGCGTCTTTTAAAAACATTGCAGCAATTCGCTTCAAAGTTAACACCATCTCAATTAACAATAGACGAGATTCCTTTATATGAGACGAATTTACAACGTATTATTGATCGTAATAATAAAGCACTTGGCTTAGAAAAATAAAGACCGTCGCTATTATAGCGACGGTCTTTATTTCAATTCATTATAGAATTAAAGTGCTTGAGCTGCTGTAATTAAAGCTAACTTGTACACTTCTTCTTCGTTACATCCACGAGATAGATCATTTACAGGCATGTTTAAGCCTTGTAAGATTGGTCCTACTGCTTCGAAGTTACCTAAACGTTGAGCGATTTTGTAGCCAATATTACCAGCTTCTAAGCTTGGGAATACGAATACGTTAGCATCACCTTTAATTGTAGAACCTGGAGCTTTTTTCTCAGCTACAGATGGTACGAATGCAGCATCGAATTGGAATTCTCCATCTAAAGTTAACTCAGGAGCCATTTCTTTTGCAATGCGAGTTGCTTCTACAACTTTTTCTGTTTCTGGAGATTTCGCAGAACCTTTTGTAGAGAAGCTTAACATAGCAACGCGTGGATCAATGCCGAATAACTCAGCAGTTTTCGCACTTTCGATACCGATTTCAGCTAAATCTTGGCTGTTTGGTGCAATGTTAATTGCGCAATCAGCGAATACATATTTCTCTTCTTCACGTACCATGATGAATACGCCAGAAGTTTTTGTAACGCCTGGTTTTGTTTTAATAATTTGAAGTGCTGGACGAACTGTATCAGCTGTAGAGTGAGCTGCACCACTTACTAAACCGTGTGCTTTGCCCATGTATACAAGCATTGTACCGAAGTAGTTTTCGTCTTTAAGGATTTTGCGAGCGTCTTCTTCAGTTGCTTTACCTTTACGGCGTTCAACGAAAGATGCTACCATTGCATCCATTTCTTCGTATGTAGCTGGGTCGTAAATATCAACGCCTGCTAATGTTAAATTCATGCTAGCAGCTTTTGCGCTAATTTCTTCCTTATTACCAACTAAGATTGGTTTTACTAACTCTTCTTTCGCTAAACGCTCTGCAGCGCCTAAAATTCTTTCATCAGTTCCTTCAGGAAGTACGATAGAAATGCCTTTTCCTTGAACTTTTTCTTTTACTGTTGTAAATAAGTTGCTCACGAATAAACCCTCCTACATATGTTAAAAAAACTCTATCTTTAAGAATACTGCTTTTCTTCTATATTTTAAACTTATAGCTCCCAAAAAATAGATAAAATAAAAATGATTATATTTTCATAAAATTCAGCCGTTAAATTCACCTTGCTTAAACACTTAAATGTGACAATTTTATGCGCCAAGGTTTTATATAGATGATTTTAAAACTATATATGCTATAGTTAACGTGTAAAACTATCATTAACTGAGGTGAATAGAATGAGTGAAGCAACAACAACGTTAGATGGCTGGTATTGTTTACATGATTTACGTTCTATTGATTGGGCTGCATGGAAAACATTATCTAGCGACGAACGCGGACAAGCAGTGTCTGAATTTTTAAATGTCGTTGAAAAATGGAACGAAGTAGCTACTGCGAAAAAAGGTAGTCACGCAATGTATACAGTTGTTGGCCAAAAAGCTGATATTATGCTTATGATTTTACGTCCAACAATGGAAGAGTTAAATGAAATTGAGACAGAATTGAATAAAACAACTTTAGCTGAATATATGGTTCCTGCATATTCTTACGTATCTGTTGTTGAATTAAGCAACTACCTTCCAGCTGATGAGGATCCATACCAAAACCCGCAAATTTTAGCTCGTTTATATCCTGAATTACCGAAAGCAAATCATATTTGCTTCTATCCAATGGATAAGCGTCGCCAAGGTGATGACAACTGGTACATGCTTCCTATGGAAGAACGTAAAAAAATGATGTACAGCCATAGTAAAATTGGTCGTCAATACGCAGGTAAAGTACGCCAAGTGATTTCAGGATCTGTTGGATTCGACGATTTCGAATGGGGCGTAACATTATTCGCTGACGATGTTCTTCAATTTAAGAAACTTATATACGAAATGCGCTTCGATGAAGTAAGTGCTCGTTATGGTGAATTTGGAACATTCTTCGTTGGAAACATTTTACCAGACGAAAAAGTAGAGAAATTTTTACACATATAAATGGTGAAAAGGAACGAAATTCGTTCCTTTTTTTATTCTTCTCTATATTTATCCTCAAAAATCTCCTTTTTTCTACACTTTTGAAGAAAAACCAACATTTTTTCAAATTTCTTGTAAAATTGTAACCTTTTTATATGTAAAGATATGCTAAAATGATACGAGCTATATGCTAAATAACGATGCGAAGGTGATAATCTATATGAAAAAAATCTTGTCTATTTTACTATTGCTTGTATTGTCAATTTCTTCCTTAGGAGTAACAACATCCCATGCGGAAGAAAAAATACATATTGAGGCGGCTGCTGCACTTTTATTTGATGCAGATACAGGAAAAATACTTCACGAGCAAAATCCAGATGAATTGCTAGCTATTGCTAGTATGTCAAAATTAATTGTTGTTTACGCTGTTTTAGAAGCAATTAAAGAAGGAAAAATCACATGGGATACGAAAGTAAATATTTCTGATTACGCTTATGAAGTCTCTCGTAATAATGAATTCTCTAATGTACCGTTCGAAAAAGGACGTCAATATACTGTAAAAGAATTATATCATTCTATTGTTATATTCTCTGCAAATGGATCTAGTATTGCTTTAGCAGAACTTCTTGCAGGAAGTGAGAAAAACTTCTTAAATCTTGCAAATGAACATGCTAAAAAGCTAGGATTAAAGAAATATAAATTTGTAAACGCTACTGGCTTAAATAACGCTGACTTAAAAGGAAAACATCCTGAGGGTACTGATCCAAATGCAGAAAACTCTATGTCAGCTCGTGATATGGGTATGCTTTCAAAAGCAATGATTACAAAGTATCCAGAAATGCTAGAGGATACAAAACAAAGATTTAGAAACTTCCCAGACAATCACCCAAAACCAATTCGTATGGAAAACTGGAATTGGATGTTACCAGGAGCCGCTTTCGCTTATGAAGGTACTGATGGTTTAAAAACCGGAAGTTCTGATACAGCTGGATACGGATTTACCATTACTGCTAAACGTGGTGATGTACGTCTTATCTCGGTTATTATTAAAACAAAATCAATGGATGAACGTTTCACGGAATCTCGTGAATTAATCGAATATGGATTTAATAACTTTGAAAAACAAAAACTAAAAGTTAATAAAAACAATACAATCTCTGTAGTAAAAGGGAAAGAAGACCAAGTAACTGTTGCACCCGAAAAAGAAATAACAGTAATTGCGAAAAAAGGTAGCAAAGAGCCTTATAAAATTGGAACTGAATTAGATAAATCTCTTTCTGAAGATGGACATTTAGTTGCCCCTATTAAGAAAGATACCAAAGTAGGCTCAATTACTTTAGAATCAACTGATAAATATGGTTTCTTAGACGGTAGTAAAAGTATGAAAGTTACTGCAAAAACGACAGAGGAAGTTGAAAAAGCAAATTGGTTTGTGTTAACAATGCGCTCTATTGGTGATTTCTTCTCAAACTTATGGTCTAAAATTTTTTAATAAAAAAGCTGGCTCACGCTAGCTTTTTTTATTTTCCACTCTCAATGTAAAACTTCGTTTGGTTGTCATATCTGAGTCCTTTTTCTCATACGTATGAACTAGTAATTGTTACACACTTCATCTAGAAATAAAGTGAAACTTTAATCAGTGGGGGAATCCCCCGCTGATTATTAGTTGAACCAATCGGGCGTTTACGGGCAGTTTGATCTCCCATCTAATTTCTTTACTTCAACCAAATTTTAGGGCAGGAGTCTTACTGCCCGTTAATGCGGGATAAACCTCTTTCCAAAAGGTATTACAAAAAGAGAGGTGACACATAATGGGCGTTATTGCTTATAACGAAGAAGATGTAAAGTTGTTGGCTAGACTGATGCGTGCTGAAGCCGAAGGAGAAGGGCAACAAGGAATGTTAATGGTCGGAAACGTTGGAGTAAATCGTGTCCGCGGAAATTGTTTAGATTTTAGAAAAATACGTAATTTACGTCAAATGGTTTATCAAAATCCTGGTGGTTTTGAGGCAACACAAAAAGGGTATTTTTATCAAAGAGCCAGGGAACAAGATATCGCCTTAGCAAGGCGAACTATTCAAGGACAACGTTTTTGGCCCGCTAACTTTGCCTTATGGTTCTTTAGACCTGAAGGTCCTTGTCCGCCAACTTGGTATAACCAACAAAACTCTGGTCGCTTCAAAAAGCACTGCTTCTTCCAACCATCTGGCGAAGACTGCCCTAGCGTATATTAAGAGATGAAAATGAGGAGGGATTTTTGAATGGCACAGCAACAAAATCCGTACTATGGAACAGGTTTTTATCAACCATCTGGAACTTATGTACAACCGCAACAAATGACTCAACAACAGCAGCAAGCGATGCAACAACAAACAGCTCAAGCTGCGCAAGCTCAATATGCAATTTCTCAAGGCATGTTACCTCTAGAGCAATCCTATATTGAAAATATCCTTCGTTTAAACAAAGGTAAGCAAGCTACGGTTGTAATGACCTATGAACGTGGCAGTTCCCTTGGCACACAATCTTATACAGGTATTATTGAAGCAGCTGGCCGTGACCATATCGTTATTAGTGAACCGCAATCAGGAAAACGCTATTTACTACTAATGATCTACTTAGATTACGTAGAATTTCCAGAAGAAATTACGTATTTACCTAGTCAACAAGCAACTTATACTCCAAGACCATAAAAAAAGCTGGCAAATGCCAGCTTTTGTTTTTTTATAATCCTTTTACAACTGCAGTCCCTACTAGGATCCACGCCACAATAAACGCTACACCACCAAGAGGTGTAATTGGACCAAAGAACTTAATACCTGTCGTACTTAATGCATACAAACTACCTGAGAACATAATAATTCCAGCTACCATTAGCCAACCAGCAGTAGTTAAAAGTGATGATTGAACCTTATCCATCAATAAAGCAACTACGAATAGTCCACCTGCATGAAACATTTGATATGTAACGCCTGTTTTCCACACTTCTAACATTTTTGCAGAAATTTTATTTTCTAAACCGTGTGCTCCAAAGGCCCCTAATGCAACAGATAGCCCCGCTGCAATACAACCTAGTAAAAAGAAAATTTTCATCTTAATTCCCCTTTTTTACCTTTATCATAAGCAATTTTTGCATATAAGCCAAACGATTTATCTTCTAAAAATCAAATAAAGAATTACCGTTTGCATCACTTTCTTTTATATATACTGGCTCCCCAGAAACAGGTGCAATTGGTTGCATAGTTGTTACTGGTTGTGATCCAATTACTTGCGATGGAATTTGCGGTTCTCTATATGTAGATGTTTCAACTTGTTCATCTAATAATAAGTCACATAAAGCACGCACAACTAATAAATGTTCTTTTGACTTTTGTCCTTCACTACCTTTTGCCTTCGCAATTTCATTCGCCATTTTATTTAAAATCTTGTCGCTAGATATTTGCATTTCTTCTCACCTCGTACTTTGTAATTCTTTCTCGAATTGCCCCAATTTCTCTACTGAACCAAATACTATTATCATATCACGTTCTTTCAATTTTTCCTGCCCTGCTGGATTATGTATAATATCCCCATTTCTTGAAATCGCTAATATTGTTACATCAAACTGATTCCTTACATTACTCTCTAGTAACGATTTACCAACTAATATTGAATCTTTTCCAACTAGAATTTCTTCAATGACAAATGACTGTTCTATTCCATACAACACTGTATCAATATAATGAACGGTTAATGGATTTGCAATACCTTTTGCGATATGAATACCCGCCATACTAGATGGATTAATAACCTTATTTGCACCGGCACGCCTTAATTTCTCTTCAGTTTCTGGCTTTTCAGATCTCGCCACAATTTTAATCGTATCGTTTAACCCTCTTGCTGTTAATGTAATAAATACATTTTCGGCATCATTTGCAACAATAGCAACTAAACCAGCTGCTTTTAAAATTCCGGCATTATGTAATACTTGATCTTCCGTTGCATCTCCATGTACAAATAAAAGCTTTTCCTGCTCCAATATACTTTCATCTTTATCAACAACGACAAATGGAATATTCTTTTCTTGCAATTCATGTACAACTTGAAGCCCCACTCTACCGCAACCACATACTATAATATGATTTTTCAACTGCGCTATTTGTTTATCCATCTTCTTCCTCCGTACTGCATGAAATAAATTCCCTTCAATAATCATAGCGGCCACTACCCCAATTGCATACGTAACAATACCTACGCCAACAGGAATAATAAGAAGCGCAAATACTTTCCCCGCTTGCGTTACAGGAACAGCATCTCCGTATCCAACAGTCAATACAGTAATCATTGTCATCCAAAATGCTTGAAACAAACTAATCTCTTCAATCGTCATAAATCCTATCGTTCCTAGAATTACAACAAAAGTCATACATATAACTGCTATCCATAATTGCTTACGTGCATTCATACCGTGTTTCAACTCTTTTCTCTATCTACAATCTTTGCCAGTGGAAATAAAATACGTATATACTAGATACGGAATCTATGAAAGAGGTTGATATAATGAAGACATTTCTTTCCGCCTTACAATGGGCACTATTTATTTTAGCTGGAAGCCTTATTGTACCAATTAGTGTCGCAACTAGTTATGGTCTTGATGGCGCTGAAGCTATCGCATTCGTACAAAGAACGTTATTTGTTCTAGGCTTTGCTGGTCTCTTGCAAGCTATATTTGGGCATAAACTTCCTATTCAAGAAGGTCCTGCTGGCCTTTGGTGGGGAATTTTCTCCCTTTACGCAAGTTTAGGCGTCGTATTATTTGGATCAAGCAATGAGACACTTAAAGTTCTTCAATATGCTTTCTTATTAAGCGGTATTATTTGTATTATTCTTAGCGTTTTTGGACTTATTGATAAACTTGTTCGCTATTTTACACCGACAGTCATTGGAACGTATTTATTTCTTCTTGTCGCGCAGCTTAGTGGCTCCTTCTTAAAGGGAATGTTTGGCCTTGATGGAAAACATACAGAAGTACAACCTAACGTATTTATTCTTTCACTCATTGTTATTTTACTATCCTTTTTCATCATGAAGCTACCTATTATTGGACAATATTCCGTTCTTTTCAGTATCGTATGCGGCTGGATATTATTCGCATGTTTCGGATTATCTAATCCAATAACACCAGTGACAGACATAATCCGTTTTCCATCCTTATTTGTTTTCGGAATGCCTCGTGTTGAATGGAACATGGTAATTACGGTCATTTTCGTTACACTCTTACTTCTAACAAATATGTTAGCAAGTATTCGCGTTGTACAAAAGGTTGTCTCTAAATATGAAGAAAACGCTGCATCAGATCGTTTTAAACAAGCTGGCATTATAACAGGAATCAACCAATTGCTAGGCGGCCTATTTTCAGCTATTGGGCCTGTCGCTATTTCTGGATCAGCAGGTTTTATTGCAACGACTAATATTTATAAACGTCTCCCGTTTATATTAGGGTCAAGCTTTATTATTGTCGTTAGTATATTTCCAAAGATTACTTCATTCTTTGCAGCAATCCCTGTTGCAGTTGGTTATGCCGCTATTTATCCTGTATTCGCAAGCATGATTGGTCTCGCCTTTCGAGAATACGAAACTGTCCAGGATAAAGAACGATTATTTAAAGTAGCCGGTCTTTCAATCTTTACAGGAGTCGGAGTTATGTTTGTTCCAGCAGGAGCATATTCCACACTTCCACCATTTCTAGCATCGTTTTTAAGTAATGGTCTCGTTCTTGGATCTGTAATGGCAATCTTGCTAGAAATACTATTTTCTCGTTCCGCTGCAAAACAAATATCGTAAATTGGAAAACTTCCATTATTGCACTCTACCTTTAGAGTTGTTACGATAAAATCAAACTTTAATCATTGGGGTTTTATTCTTCCCCAATGATTATTAACCAATATTATGAGCAACAACTCATAATAATTTATCTACTTCTTTTCAAAGAGGTTTGATGTCTTACTATTATTCCTCAACATCTTCATGAACATGTATTTTGATTTCAATTAAAGAAAGGAATTTTCTATATGACTTATAAAATGATTGTTTTAGATTTAGATGATACTTTATTACGTGATGACCATACTATTTCACCTCGTACGAAAGAAGCGTTAATGACTGCACAAGAGCAAGGGGTAAAGGTTGTACTTGCTTCTGGACGTCCAACGTTTGGTATGCGCAATGTAGCCAAAGAACTTCGCTTAGAAGAATACGGCAGTTTCATTCTATCTTTTAATGGCGCAAAAATTATTAACTGTAAAACAAACGAAGAAATCTTTAGTAGTACACTATCTCCTGAAATCGTTCACAACCTATTTGAAATTAGTAAAACTGAAGATGTATGGATTCATACTTATATGGGCGATGATATCGTAACGGAAGAAAATAATCCTTATACTGAAATTGAGGGCGATATTACTGGTATGCCAATTGTTGTAGTAGATGACTTTAAAGCCGCAGTTAAAGAGCCTGTAGTAAAAGTATTAATGAATAAAGAAGCTGAACGCCTTGTTGAAGTTGAAAAGAAACTTCAACAACAACTAGAAGGCCAATTAAGCGTGATGCGTTCGAAACCATTCTTCTTAGAATTTACAGAAGCCGGTGTTACAAAAGGAACGAGCTTAAACAAACTGATTCAAAAGCTTGGCATTAAGCGTGAAGAAGTTATCGCAATGGGCGATAGCTATAACGACCAAGCAATGATTGAATTTGCTGGTCTTGGCGTTGCAATGGGCAATGCACCTGATGATATTAAAGAAATTGCGAACTACGTAACAGATACAAATATGAACGATGGTGTTGCAAAAGTTGTAGAGAAATTCGTTTTAAAAACGGATGTACTTGTTTAATATTTTCATTCACAAAACCTATTTGAAGTCAAATACTTCAAATAGGTTTTTATTTAAATTCTCATGCTTTTGTGACTATATTTTGAACTTTGCACTATTCTCGTAGTGTAAACTTTCTTTTTGTATATAATGAAACAAAATAGACTATTTTATTTTGAAAAAGAATACAAATTTACTATATACAAGCATACGTTAAAGGAGGCTACTTTATGTTATCTACACCAATCGGACGATTAAGAGCAATTGGACTAGTTGAGGGTATTTCTTTCCTATTACTATTATTTGTAGCAATGCCATTGAAATATTTCGCAGGATTTGCAACAGCTGTTAAAATTACAGGCATGGCTCATGGTGTTCTATTTATTCTATTCATCTTTGCAGTAATTCAAGTAACAATCGTACACCGTAAATCAATTTTATGGGCACTTGGAGCATTCGTTTCATCAGTTATCCCATTTGGTACTTTTGTACTAGATGCAAAATTAAAGAACGAGCAACAATGATAATAAAAAGGTAGTTAACAACTGTTAACTACCTTTTCTATTTATAAATTTGGAATTTCCCAATCAATTTCTCTTTCGCCCATATTAGCTAAAATTGTATTTATTTTAGAATATGGCTTACTACCAAAGAAACCACGTCTTGCCGATAATGGGCTTGGATGTACAGATTCGATAATATGATGATTCGGATTCGTAATTAATTTCTTCTTCGCCTGCGCATGGCGCCCCCACAATATGAAAATAACTGGCTTTTCACGTTCGTTCAATAGTTCAATTACACGATCTGTGAAGTGCTCCCATCCTTTTCCCTTATGAGAATTTGCTTCGCCTTGACGAACTGTTAATACGGTATTTAGTAATAATACTCCTTGTTCCGCCCATTTTACTAAATAACCGTTATTCGGGATTTCATAACCATATTCATCTCGAAGTTCTTTATACATATTTAACAATGACGGTGGTGTTTTAACACCAGGTTGCACAGAAAAGCTTAAACCATGCGCTTGATTCGGTCCATGATATGGATCTTGCCCTAAAATGACAACCTTTGTATTTTCATAACTTGTATACTGAAGAGCGTTAAAAATATCTTCTACCTTCGGATAAACAACATGCGTGCTGTATTCTTCTGTCAAAAAACTGGATAGAGTAAGATAATACTCTTTCTCGAATTCTGGTGCCAATAGTGGCTCCCAATCATTCTTTAAAACATTTTCCATACTGTCACTTCCTGTCTAATTAATTCACCATATCCTGTCTTGTAAATACTACGAACGAAATAACAAGAGAAACAACTGCCCAAACAGTTAAATTCATCAAAGAAAATCCCATCGATAAACCTTGTAATGCAGGTAATTTTCCTGATAAATAATCCGTTAATGATAAATTCACACTAAAAATATATTTGGCGCCTTCCCAAGATGTTGCGAACGAGCTTAAAATACCGCCTGCAATTAATGCAGCTAGCATAACGCCCATACCAGCTGGTGTATTACGAATTAAAACAGAGACCATAAATGATATAGTTCCGACAACGATAGCAACAAACCAGGCTAGTCCATACGCCATTAAGATGTATTGCCACTGCGGAATAAGATGTACAAAGTTCGTATTTAACGTTTCCTTATCAATGACGAATCCTGTTAAAACAGGTAAATTCCATCCCGAGTACCCAAATACAAGCCCTGATAATATGTAAGCAAACAAACCTACAAGAAACAGTATGAGCGAAATGAAAAATAACATCGTCACGTATTTACTAAGGAGTATTTTCCAGCGCCGAATCGGCCGCGTAAGTAACATCTTCATCGTCCCATCACTTCGTTCTCCTGAAACGATATCAATGGCGACAATCATTACGAGAAGCGGAATAAATAATGTAATTCCTTGTTCAATAAATGCTCTGACAAAAGTCGGTGCACCCGGTGCCATCGGATTAATATTATGATCTAAATAATATTGTTGTTGCTCAACTCTTACCTTTAACCAATCACGCCATTCTTCTGGCAACCTAGAATTGTTCAACCGGTTCTGAGAATCAACAATTTGCTGTTGCAATGAAACCTTCCAATCAGTTGTACCGAGTCTTTTTTGTGTCGTTTCTATTTCACGATACTGCGCGTACACAAAAAGCGGGATCAAGATTGCTAAAATAAGCATGACAACAAAAATACGTTTCTTGCGGTAAATCTTTTCTGATTCATTTAAAACTAGATTCGCAAATTCACGCATGCTGCTCACCCCTTGTGAGTTCAATAAATAAATCTTCTAGCGTAAATACAAGCTCCTTAACGCTATGTACATCTATTTCATTTGCGACAAAGTGTTTATTCCAACTACTTATAGATGCAATATCCATGCGGCATAGTAATCGATCGCCTTCTACACTCACTTCCCTTACTTCTTCGGCCGCTTCTAGCATATCTTTCGCCTTAGAAATCGGTGTAACAATCCATTCTACACGATCACTTGCTGTTTTAATTAATTCTTCAACCTTGGCAACTGTTATCATCTTTCCTTTATGAATAATAGCAACGCGATCGCATATCATTTGCACTTCACTTAGCAAGTGACTTGAAATAAACACGCTCATATTTTCTTCTTTCACAAGCTTATGTATAAATTCCCTAAGTTCTCTAATCCCTGCTGGATCTAAACCATTCGTTGGCTCATCTAATATGAGCAATTTCGGATTCCCAAGGAGCGCCTGTGCAATTCCAAGGCGTTGTTTCATACCAAGTGAGTACGTTTTTACCTTGTCATGAATTCTTTCATCTAAATGAACCATTTCAGCAATTTCGATAATACGTTCATCTGATATATCACCTAACATACGAGCAAATTGCTTTAAATTTTCCCATCCCGTTAAATATGTATACAACTCTGGGTTTTCAACGATACTCCCAATTTGACGCATCGCTTCTCTGAAATTTCCCTTAATCGAATAACCACCGATAGAAATCGTACCTTCTGTCGCCTTAATCAATCCGACTAACATTCGAATGGTAGTCGTCTTTCCAGCACCATTTGGTCCTAAGAACCCGAACACTTCTCCTTGCTTTACATCAAAGGAAATATTCTCTACAAGAGTCTTCTTTCCAATTACCTTCTTCAAGTCTCGTACGGAAAGTATCGTCGTCATTTTACCCCTCCTTGTTCTAGTTTTAATTTACTTACAACATTTTGAACTAAACGTTCTGCCATATACGTATAACCTACTTCGTTCGGATGAAAATGATCAGAGTATAATAAATCTTTCCCGCGGTTTTGGAATAAATCAAATGTCGGTGTAATATACACATTTTTATCGTTTAGCGCTAATTTCTCTAAAGATGCATTCCAGTCCACAACAATGTTTGAAGACCCTTTTAAATCTTCTACATCTTCAAAAGGATTGTATAAACCAAGCCAAAAAATCGGACTATCTGTATTTAATTTACGAATTTCTTCTATAATTTTCTTTGCTTCATTTTGAAACGTCTCTGTGTCAGGACGATACGTCTCTAAATCTATTTTCCCAAGTGATTCCCAGCCTGGGAACAAATCATTTCCACCAATCGTTAACACAATTACATCTGCTTGCTTAATTGAATATTGAGCGCCATTACTTTCAATTTGTTTTAATAAATCGGGCATTTTTGCACCACTAACTGCTAAATTTGTTAATGCAATTTTTTGCTTATAATCTTTTTGTAAATCCTCTTTCATTCGCCCAACATAGCCAATTCCTTCTTTATCACCAACGCCACGCGTTAATGAATCACCTAAACTAACGATTTGTAACGTTCCCATTTTCTTTTTCTCTTTTGCCACTACATCGGTCTTTTTAATTAAATTTGAAGCTTTCGGATTTAATACATCATTTACACCTGAAACAAAGCCATATGCAAATAAACAGAAAGATACAATTGTAATGAGTAGAATTACTTTTACTACTTTTGATCTCATATCAAAACCCCTTTTAGCCCTCATAGATTGTCCATAATTATACCAAACGAAATTTTGAAAAGCGATTTTCACACCTTCTCAATTATGTCGTTTCTCTATCTACTAACTCTGGTAATAACTCTATATGCTTCACATCTAATTTCTCTTCATTAATCTTTTCATATAATAATTCAAACGCTTTCACTCCAACGTTTTTACTAGAATGCGAAATCGTCGTTATACCCAATATATCTGCCACCTCTTGATCATCACACCCGATAATCGTAATATCCTCTGGAATACGAACTCCTTGTTTTTTTGCTTCTGTAACCATCCCCGCTGCAATATGGTTACAAGATACAAGGAACGCCGTCGGTTTTACTGACATATGAGCCCATTCTCTAATTACATTGCGTCCATCTTCCACTGTAAAACATCCCTCAAATTTCCAGGTCTCTAACGATGTTACGATACTCTGTTGAAGCGAATCTTCGTACGCCTTCTTTCGTCTTTGGCTATTAACGCTATTACTTCTTCCAATACAATATCCAATACGTGTATGACCGGCATCTATTAAGCTTTTCATCCCACGTGAAAATACTTTGTAGTAATCGATATGGACACTTGAAATATACTTCGAATCTATTTCTTCACACATAACAATCGGGCCGAATTTCGTATATTCTTCAAGCTTCTCCTTACTATTTGTCCGAGAACAAATAATAACCCCATCAAGCTTTTTCATTTTTAACATATTCAAAATTTCTAGTTCTCTTTCTTCACTATAATTCGTCTGGCAAAGCATCATATTATAATTATTCTTTGCTGTCTCTTTTGATATCCCCTCGATAATAGCGCTATAATATTGATCATTTACGTGTGGCAATAAAACGCCAATTACATTCGTTTTTCCTTTCACTAAATGAATTGCATTCACGTTTTGCGTGTAATTTAATTCTTCTATAATCGCTAAAATTTCTTTTCGTTTCTGTTCATTTACGTACGGATGATTATTTAGTACACGTGAAACAGTTGAAACAGATACTCCAGCAAGTTCAGCAATCTTTCTTATATTTGTCATCTCATTTTCCCCTTCTCACAAAAATTCTTCCTTGACCTGGTAAGCTTTCCACAATATATCCTTTCCTAGCAAATACATTTAGAAAGGATATACAACTATGCTTCGATTCAAATTAGAATATATATTTTTCATTGGCGGTTTACTCATTCTTGCCATCGGTATTAATATGATGACGACAATTACTTCCTTTGGACTTAGCCCTTATGATTCCTTCTTTATTGCACTATATCAAAATTTTGGGATAAGTATTGGTTTTTGGATTTTCATGATTAACTTTGCCTTTACACTTATCGTACTCTTTTGGAATGGAAAACAAATTACAATCGGTACAATTGTAACGATGGTTCTTATTTCTCTTTTTGTTGATTGGATTGGTTCCATTACAACTATTATGGACGCTATCCGCTCTCTTCCAAAATATATAACACTTATTTGCGGAAATCTATTCGTTGGAGCTGGAATTGGTCTTTACGTCTCTACAAACCTTTGTGCAGCGCCTCAAGAAGCTTTCGTTTTAACGGTTGCCGAGAAGAAAAAATGGACGTTTAGAAGAACAGAGATTTCATTAGCCTTTTTATTTTTAACGTTAAGCTTTTTATTAGATGGACCTATCTATTTTGGAACAATCATCTTATCCTTTACAACAGGCTGGATTATCCAAGCATTTATTCAAGTTGGTACGCAGATTTTAAATAGAAAAGAGCCTATTAAGCAAGCTGCTTAATAGGCTCTTTCTGTTTTATGGTAAGAGATACTACTTAGCATCCCCTTCAATTCGATAGTTCGCTTTCAAACAATCTATTTCTTCATACCCTTGCAACGTATGTAGAATATAATCATAATCAGCAAGAGACGCACGATGCGTTACAATTACAATTTCAGCCTTTCCTTTCTCTTCAAGCGGCATTTGAATAATTTTCTCAAAGCTAACTCCGCGCTCAGAGAACAATGAAGTAATTTTTGCAAATACACCAATTTCGTCTTTTACATGCAGTCTTAAAAACTTTTTCACGACAATTTCGTCTGGCTCTTTTAATACTTTTTGATATTGTGGGACTACAGCACTATTTCCTGTTACCCCTAATCTAATATTTTGCATTACAGCAACTAAATCCGAAACAACAGCTGTCGCTGTCGGTAAACTTCCTGCGCCTGGTCCATAAAACATCGTTTCTCCAACTGCTTCACCGTACACATACACAGCGTTATATTCATTTTGTACTGCCGCAAGAGGATGTGTATTTGGAAGTAAAGTTGGTTCAACTGTAACCTCCAATTTTTCACCATCTCGTTTTGCAAGACCGATTAATTTAATTGTATAACCTAAGCTCTTACTGTATTCAATATCTTCCTCTGTAATAGAGGTAATCCCTTTTACTTTCACATCTCCAAGCTCTACATTTGTAGAGAAACCGAGGGTAGCTAAAATCGTCATTTTTCTTGCTGCATCTAAACCTTCTACATCTGATGTTGGATCTGCTTCTGCAAATCCAAGTTGTTGGGCTTCTTTTAACACGTCGTTATATGCTCTCCCTTCGTCTGACATTTTCGTCAAAATAAAATTTGTTGTTCCATTTACAATTCCCATTACTTTCGTAATAAGATCTGAAGAAAGTCCTTCTACGATACTGCGTAAAATTGGAATTCCCCCTGCCACACTCGCCTCATAGAATAAATCAGCCTTATTATCTTTTGCTGTCGCTAATAATTCAGCTCCATGTAATGCCATTAAGTCTTTATTTGCAGTTACAACATGCTTTCCGCTTTTTAAAGCTTGTAAAATATATGATTTTGCATCATCAATGCCACCCATCACTTCAATGACAACATCAATATTTGGATTATCTAAAATTTCATTTGCATCTTGTGTCAATAGAGTAGAAGGTACCTCTACCTCTCTCTCTTTCTCAATGTTTTGCACTAATACTTTCGTTACCTTCACTGGACAACCTACTTGGTGTATGAGTCGTTCTTGATGATCCGTAATAATACGAACCACACCACTGCCAACTGTCCCAAGACCTAATAACCCAACTTGAATTTCTTTCATAGTACTGTCCACCCCTCAAAAATTGTGTTTAGATGAAATTATATGAGTAAAAAATCTGAAAAACAATGTATTTTGAACATTCGGAAAAATAAAGGTTAATCTTTACAAGGAAAACGTTACCACGTGTTACACAATCTTTCTTTACAATATATAAGGGGTTTCTTGATACACGTAATAATTCAACCAATTAGAAAACAATAAATTACCATGACTCCTCCACCTAACAAGCGGCTTTTCATCTGGATTATTATGTTTAAAATAGTTTTTTGGCACATCAATATTTAATCCCTTGTCACGATCTCGTTCGTATTCTTGTTTTAACGTCTCACAACTATATTCGCTATGTCCAAGAGCAAACACTTGCCTTCCTTCTGGCCCAATAACAAGGTGAACACCTGCTTCTTCAGAGTTTGCTAACAATGTTAATTCTTTCACTCCTCTAATATCATTCTCTCGTACTTCTGTATGACGAGAATGCGGAGCAAAAAACAATTCATCAAATCCTTGTAATAATTTCACATGTTGCTCGCAAACTTCATGTTCAAATACACCAAACATTTTTTCCTTAAGGGGATACTTTGGAACACCATAATGATAGTACAAGCCAGCCTGTGCCCCCCAGCAAATATGGAGCGTAGATGTTACATTCGTTTTTGAATACTCCATAATATGTTTAAGCTCTTCCCAATAATCTACCTCTTCAAAAGCAAGGGTCTCCACTGGCGCTCCTGTAATAATGAGCCCATCAAACTTTT
This sequence comes from Bacillus sp. LH1, assembly GCF_057924895.1. Taxonomy (NCBI): domain Bacteria; kingdom Bacillati; phylum Bacillota; class Bacilli; order Caryophanales; family Bacillaceae; genus Bacillus; species Bacillus sp. LH1. The sequence continues at coordinate 5,278,934 of NZ_CM175007.1, forward strand.
CATTTTCAATATCACGAAACGTTTTATAAAAGCTTGTTAAATGTTCTTGCGTTACATTACGCGATAGATGTGATTCCATATGAAGCAAATGAACATCTAATTGTAACGGTGTGTTTCCAATTAAGCGAAGTAATTGCGCCTCTGTGTCTTGCTTCGTTGGCATTAAATTTAATATAGCAATTTTTAAAGCACGTATATCTTGTGTTTCTGCCCGCTCCTTCGTCATTACAAAAATATTTTCTTTTTGCAACACTTTGCGAGCCGGTAAATCTTTATCAATTATGATCGGCATGTGTTTTGCCTCCAACTAGAGCTGCTTCCAAATCTGCAATAATATCAGAAACATCTTCTATACCAACCGATAAACGAATTAAATCAGATGTAACACCCGCTAAACGCTGATCTTCAGCATTTAATTGTCTATGCGTCGTACTAGCAGGATGTATAACGCAAGTTCGTGCATCAGCTACGTGCGTTACAAGAGTTGCTAGTTTTACATTTGCGATAAATTCTTTTGCTGCTTCTAATCCGCCTTTAATACCGAAAGTTAAAACACCACTAGCACCTTTTTTCAAGTACTGTTGTGCTAATGAGTAATTTTCATTACTATCTAAGCCTGGATAATTCACCCATTCAATACGTTCATGATTAGCAAGCCACTTAGCAACTGCCAGAGCATTTTCGCTATGACGCTCCATTCGTAAATGCAAAGTCTCTAAGCCAATATTGCTAATATATGCATTGAATGGGCTCATACAATTTCCATAATCTCTTAATAGTTGAACACGTGCTTTCACAATATATGCTGCTGCACCAAAGTTTTGAACGTAACTTACACCGTGATAACTTGGATCTGGTTCAACAAGCTCAGGATATTTTCCATTTGTCCAATCAAAGTTTCCACCGTCAATTACAATACCGCCTAAAGAGCTCGCATGCCCATCGATATACTTCGTCGTAGAATGAACAATAATATTTGCCCCATATTCAAACGCTTGGCATAAATAAGGAGTTGCTAATGTATTATCAACGATAAAAGGTACCTCTAATTCTTTAGCGGCAGCTGAAAATTCTTTGAAATTTAAAACATTCATCGCTGGATTTCCTAATGATTCTGCATAGATAAGTTTCGTCTTATCGTTAGCAAGTGCCGTAATTTCATCTGCCGTTAAATTTGGATTAAAGAACGTAACATCAATGCCAAGCTTACGTAAACTCACCCCAAATAAATTAAACGTTCCCCCGTAAACAGTTGAAGAGCAAAGTAAATGATCCCCACTACTACAAATATTTAAAACTGCGAGCATAATAGCTGCTTGCCCAGAAGCCGTTGCAACAGCTCCTACACCGCCTTCTAAATCTGATAACTTCTGCTCAAATGCTGCTAAAGTAGGGTTTCCAATACGTGTATAAATATATCCTTCTGCCTCTAAGTTAAATAGAGCTGCTAAATCATCCGAAGTATCGTATTTATACGTTGTGCTTTGATAAAGTGGTAAAACACGTGGTTCACCATTCTTTGGCGTATAGCCACCTTGCACACAAATTGTTCCTTTTCCCCATGATTCTCCCATCTCTCATTCTCCTTTCTTTTATACAAAATAAAAAACTGCCCCTTTCCTGAAAACAAGAAAGGAGCAGTTTGAAAACACGCTCTAAAGGCTCTTTCTTATCTCTCAGGATTACTACCTGCAGGATTTGGCACAATTCCGTTATACGGCTGTTGCCAAGGTTTCATCGGGCCTGTCCCTCCACCTTTTCTTGATAAGACTATACAATTACCGTTGATTTTATAGCAATAATTTCCTAATGTCAAACAGTTTTTCTGAATGTTCTAAAATAAATGTTAACAGTTTCATATAAAGCAACAAAAGAAATATATTCTAGTCTATTTCAAAAAAGACCTTTAAAAACCTCAAATCAGTCTATAAAATTAAATAAGTAATTTAACCTATAAATTCAAATTCCCCAAAAGTTAGCCTATATGTTGAATAGGCCATCTTCTCAAAAAGATACTATATATATTCAATCCATTTTTCACTAGTATATTTCACTTTTTTCCCTACTAAGATTTACATAACGGAGGTATAACATGACAAATAAAAAAGATATGCATTACATACTTGCTCTATATGGCATTCTTCTAGGATCTATAGTAGGAGCTACAGTCTGGTTATTTTTAGTCACAATAAATATTGGAATCCACTTTATTTGGGGATACTTGCCTGAAGTTCTCTCTTTTCCCTCTTATTACACCCTTTGCGTAACAATAATTGGCGGGGTCCTTGTTGGTCTATCACAAAAACATTTCGGTACATACCCACGCCTTATGCCTGAAGTAATGGCTGAATATAAAAAAACTGGTCGAATCGAATATCGCTTTGTCCATCGGGCTACTTTAACAGCGATTATTGTTTTAATTTTCGGTGCTAGTCTTGGTCCAGAAGCCGCACTAGTTGGAATTATAGGCGGACTGTGCACATGGGTAGGGGATCGCTTTAAATTTGCCTTAAAGGGTATGAATGAGCTAACCGAGATCGGAATTGGCGCTACTTTAAGTGTCATTTTTAACGCACCATTATTCGGTTATTTAGCACCAAATGAAAATGAGGGGGAAGAAATTGCTGCTTTTTCTAAAGGAAAAAAAGCGATTGTATACTTAGCTACTACTTTCGCAGGTTTTTCTGTTTATTTACTACTGAGTAAACTTGATAATCGTGGATCCTTTATTGTTGATTTCGGAGAAGGTACACTTTCTTTCAATGAATGGATTGCATTTCTTCCACTTGCTAGTATCGGTGCTATAGTTGGTTTCTTTTATTTCAAGTTAGAATTCACATTAGAAAAGTTAATTCACCCTTTTAGAGAATACAAGCTGACACTCGGAATTATCGGTGGTATTTTATTAGGAATTGCGGGAACCTTTCTTCCGTACACATTATTTTCAGGGGAACATCAATTAAAAGAATTAGTTGTTGAATGGAGCCATTTATCTTTTTGGATACTACTTCTTTCAGGGATTTTAAAGTTGTGCATTACTGCCGTTTGTTTGAACACAGGGTGGCGAGGTGGACATATCTTCCCAATTATATTTTCTGGGTCAAGTATCGGATACGCTGTAGCATCTATTCTTCCTATAGATCCAGTAGCATCTGTTGCCATCGTAACAACAGCAATTTCAAGCTATGCGTTACGAAAGCCAATAGCTATAACATTACTATTACTTATGTTTTTCCCGCTTAATTTACTATTGCCCATGCTTGGTGCAGCTGCTATCGGGAATGCCTTTCCACTCCCAAAACATAACGAAAATAAAAATTAATAAAAATAGGCAGTGGGGACGAAAGCTCCACTGTCTATTTTTTTATTACACATGCTGCTTCAATAACGCTTCTAACTCCTCAAAATTATGCACTTCATATGTCGGTATAATCCCACTATCATTTAATTTCCTTTCTGGATTAAACCAACAAGTATCAATTCCCGCTACATATCCACCTTTAATATCAGCGCTTAATGAATCTCCAATAATCAGCCCTTCTTCAGGTGCAAAGTTAGGAATCCGTTCAAAAACATAATCAAAATACTCTTTCATCGGTTTTTGAAAACCTGTATCTTCCGAAACAAAGACATCTTTAAATAATGAATGTAACCCTGCATTGCGCAAACGTTTATCTTGCGTCTTAGAAACACCATTTGTCACTATATACAATTCATACTCCCCTTGAATTTGATTTATAAATTCAAATGCACCTTGCATGAGTTGATTTCCTTCTTCTAAGTAGTTACGATAATTATTTTCGAATAATATTCCATTTACTTCTTCTCCATACTCTTTAAACAACAGAGAGAATCGTGTATTTACAACTTCATTGCGTGATAGTTCACCTTTTTCAAAAGCATCCCAAAGACCTTTATTTATTTTTTTATAACGAGCCTCTATCTCGTCTGTTAAAGGGATTCCCTTCTCTTCAAAAAGCACCCGTAAAGCCACTTTTTCAGCCTTTTGGAAATCTAATAATGTATCATCTACATCAAATAGCAATGTTTTATATTTTTTCATAAACTCATCACACTCTCTTTTCTACAAAAACAAATTTACATAAATCGTATCATTCCTTCTTGTAAAGATAATAGGAGATATCTCATACTATAAATAGAGGTGAAAATATGAAAATCAGCAAAAATGAGGAAGAAATTTATCAATACATGCAAATCCATCAATTCCATACCCTATTTTCATTTCATGTCTTGCCATATGTAGAGCTACATTCTTTTCAAACGAAAGAGATGATATGTAGCGAAGGAAATACTCTCCCTTATCTCTATTACTTAATTTCTGGGAAGGCAAAAATATATATGAGTCATAAAAACGGGAAGGTTTCATTAATTAATTTTATTCAAGCACCATCTTTTATCGGGGAATTAGGATTAATAGGAGTAGAAAATATTACTAAGTCCGTTGAAGTACTAGAAGATTGTGTTTGTTTGGCACTTCCTCTTAAAGATTGTCAGCAACTTTTATTACAAGATGCAACATTTTTACAGCACTTATGCAAATTTATTGGAGAAAAGACAATTACTCGCACTGAAAATTACGCAAAAAACTATAGTTATCCTTTTGAAAATCGATTAGCTGCTTTTATTTTATTAACAGAACAAAATAATTGTTATATAGAAAAGCATACTGAGGCCTCGGAATATTTAAATGTCAGCTACCGTCATCTTTTATATGTATTAAATCAGTTTTGCCAACAAAATTACTTAAAAAAAGACGGAAGAACCTATTACATACGAGATCGAATTCAATTAAAAAAACTTGCTGATGAACTAAAAATATAAAAAAAGCAGCATTAACGTTTACATGTTAATGCTGCTTTTTCGAGTGACGATTATCATTTTAATTAAAATTTACTTGCTACTTTAGCTGCTTCTTCAAGACCTGTAGCAATGATTTCTTCTGCTTTATCTGGGAATTGGTTATGTCCTTCAATAATTACTGTTTCCATGTTTGTTGCGCCGAAGAAGCCCATCATACTTGCTACATATTTAACAGCCATTTCTACCTCAGCTGCTGGACCTTCTGAATATACGCCGCCTCTTGCATTTAATAATGCAATCTTCTTATCTCCAATTAGGCCAACTGGACCCTCTGGCGTATATTTGAACGTTTTACCAGCACGGTTTAAATAATCAATATATGTGTGCAATACTGCTGGAATCGTTAAGTTCCATAATGGGAAGCCGAAAACAACTTTATCAGCTTCTAGGAATTGATTTAAATACTTATCAGCAACTGCTACTGCTTTTGCTTCTTCTTCTGTTAAATCAAATCCTTTACCTACCTTGAATGTACCATTGATCATGTCTACGCCTACGTATGGTAATTCTTCTTTATATAAATCAAGTTCTACTACTGTATCATTTGGGTGTGCTTCTTTATAGTTTGCTAAAAATGCCTCATATAATTTTACACTAACTGCTTGTTCCGCTGGACGGTTATTTGCTTTAACGAATAAAACTGTTGCCATTATTTATTCCTCCTAGTACTCACTCTTATGTTGTTATATGCTTTCAAAAAAGGTATCCCTTGTAATTGTTGTTTTGTTGCTTACAAACATATTTTATCTTTATATAAAGACAATTTCGTCCTCACATAGACGTATTTTTCCATAAAAAAAGTCCACCTTCTAAAGGCGAACTTGGTCTTACGACTTTCGTCTTATACAATTCCATTTTTAACTGCATATAATGCCGCTTGCGTACGATCAGATAAATTCAACTTACTCAAAATACTACTTACATGCGCCTTAACCGTCTTTTCTGTAATAACTAAAACAGATGCAATTTCCTTATTGCTCATCCCTTTCGCTAATAGCTGCAATACTTCATTTTCTCTCGCTGTTAGCACATCCACTTGAATAGAAGATTCTTCTTCCTTTTCTTCTACAGGTAATGTTTGAGAGAGAAGAGCATTTGCTATATCCGGATGTAATTGAATATTACCTTTATATGCGCTTCGAATAGCCTCAACAAGCTGATCTGGTTCTACATCTTTTAAAATATACCCACTTGCTCCAGCCCTTAATGCAGGTAACACATGCGCCTGATCAGAAAAGCTAGTTAATACAATTACTTTCACATTTGGATACTCTTTTTTTATATATGCCGTCGCCTCAACACCATCCATTTCAGGCATATATAAATCCATTAATATAACATCGGGATTTGTTTCTCCTACTTTCACTAACGCTTCTTTCCCATTATTCGCTTCTCCAACTAACTCTAAATCTTCCTGTGTACTTAAGAAAAATGCTAATCCTTTTAAAACGACTGTATGATCATCAACTAACAATACTTTTATTTTCACAAACTTCCCTCATTTTCACATCATAATGGTACATTTACTTTTACGCTCGTTCGTTTATTACTACTTACAATTTTAATTGTTCCACCAACTAATTCTACTCTTTCACGCATCGTAGTCATACCTAGTGATTTCTTTTCTTTTATATTCTTTTCCACAAAGCCCTTTCCTTGATCAACTATTTCTAATGATACATTTTTCTCATTCACTGTAAAATAAATCGTCGCTTCTTTTACACCTGCATGCTTACTTACATTGTTCAGTGCTTCTTGGCCTATGCGCCACAAAGCTTCTTCTACTACACGAGGTAAATCACGAACACCCGTAACTTGCTCCCTAATTTTCAGTCCCAAATTTTCACCGTACTGCTTTAGAGCTGGCAATAATCCTTTTTCTAATCCTGCCGGACGAAGCTGCCAAATTAATGTCCTCATTTCTTTCAAAGCTCCTTGCGCAAGTTCACGCATCTCATGCAAAGATTGATCTACCTTTTCATTTTTACCTTTTAAAACTGCCTCGGCGCCTTTTGTCATGAAGGTTAATGAAAATAATTTTTGCGAAACAGAATCATGTAAATCTCTTGCTAACCGATTTCTTTCTTCCATTCGTACAAGTTCACGGCGCTGCTCGTTTAACCTCAAATTCTCTATTATTAACGAAACATGGTTCGATAATGCTTGAATTACATCTATTGTATTAGCATCAAACTCTCCATTATTCAAACTAACACATAAAACACCAAATATATGGTTTTGAATATGTATTGGTGTAGCAATAACAGCTCGATTTAGATGTACATTATGTCCTATTTGATGTTTTATTAGAACTGGTTCATCTTGTTCTAACGCCTTCTTGGCCGCCTCTTTTACATCCTCTTGTAACTCTTCCTGAACGTAAGACGCTCGCAGAGATAATTCTTTTTCCTCCCTAATAAAAAGCGCTACTTGATTCCATTGAAATACTTCACCTACGTGATTTACCACCTTTTCAGGTAGTACATTAAACTTATGAATCATTTTTAAATCTTGAATGAAACGCTCTAATTTCACATAATAATGTGCTCTTCTCTTTTCATTTTCATATAATTTTGTTCGCTTTAAAGCCGTACCAATTTGGAAGGCAACCGATTGGAGTAATACTAATTCTTCTTCTGAAAAATGTGTTTTACCCGGACTTGCAACATTTAACACCCCAAATTTTTCTCCCCCAGCTTTTAAAGGAACCGTAGCATGATGAAGAATGCCCTCCGTATCCCCCCAATTATATTCAATTGCATTATTAATTCTTTTACATTCAATAATATTAACGGCTCTCTCCAATTTTCCATCTACAAAACCTCGTAAACACCAACATTCACCTTCGCACATCGGGCGTTTATTTTCATATGTAAGTGCCTCTGGTAATTGATAATCAATTAACTTCGTATACTTCCCATTTTCATCCGCAAGAAAAATCCATCCTGTCGTTAAACCTGTTACACTTAGCAATTTCTCGAGGACAGCTTGCAATACATGATATGTATCATTTGATGTATTTAATGTTTCTGCAATTTCCTTTAATATAACTAATTCATTCGTACGATTATCTCGAAACATACTCATTCTCCTGCATACAAGATTTTAAATAGCTCTTAAAATAAATCATCTACTTTTCACTTTGTACTTATTCGTAACATTGATATAATGGTGAAAACATAGTTTTCATTATATCACTCGAGGGGGCTTTCATAATGACATTAAATAAAGCACTTACTATCGCTGGTTCTGACACAAGTGGCGGTGCTGGTATACAAGCAGATTTAAAAACATTCCAAGAACTGGGCGTATACGGAATGACATCTCTTACAACAATCGTAACGATGGATCCACATAACGGTTGGGCACATAACGTATTTCCAATCCCAGCTTCTACATTAAAACCACAATTAGAAACAACAATTGAAGGTGTTGGCGTAGACGCTTTAAAAACAGGTATGCTTGGATCAGTAGAAATTATTGAAATGGTTGCAGAAACAATCGAAAAGCACAATTTCAAAAATGTAGTAGTTGACCCTGTTATGGTATGTAAAGGTGCAGATGAAGCATTACACCCTGAAACGAACGATTGCTTACGTGACGTTCTTGTGCCAAAGGCATTAGTTGTAACGCCAAACTTATTTGAAGCTTACCAATTAAGTGGTGTGAAAATTAATTCTCTTGAGGACATGAAAGAAGCAGCGAAGAAAATTCACGCTTTAGGTCCCAAATACGTACTAATTAAAGGCGGAAGCAAACTTGGTACGGAAACTGCAATCGACGTCCTATATGATGGAGAAACATTCGAACTTCTAGAATCAGAAAAAATCGATACAACCAATACACACGGTGCAGGTTGTACATATTCTGCTGCAATTACAGCAGAACTTGCAAAAGGAAAACCTGTGAAAGAAGCAGTAAAAACTGCTAAAGAATTCATCACAGCTGCTATTCGTTACTCATTCAAAATTAACGAATACGTAGGTCCAACTCACCATGGTGCATATCGTAAATTCGTTGTATCAAAAGAACTTGTCTAATATATAAATAAAAACACTCACAAGGTTCATACATTGCCTCTGTGAGTGTTTTTTATAAGCTTTATGTCTTCCGGTCATCTTATCTTTAAGATGCAGAGCTGACCTTATTTCTACCATTTCGTTTCGAGTAGTATAACGCATCATCCGCCGCTTGAATAAATTGCTCTGATGCCCCTTCATACTCTGAAACCCCTACCGAAACTGTAATTTTTATTTTTGTTCCATCTAACAATTCAAATGAATGTTTTTCAACAGCTATACGAGTTTGTTCCCCAACATGAATTCCATAAGCTATTCCTTTCCTTGGTATCAAAAGCGCAAACTCCTCTCCACCCTTTCGAAAAACCAAATCCGGAAATGCTGACATTTCTCGCAAAATATGCCCTACTTGTTTTAACACTTCGTCTCCCGCTGGGTGCCCATACGTATCATTTACATGCTTAAAATGGTCAATATCTATAAGTAGTAAACAAAGTGAATCGTTTTTCAAGTGTTTATTACTAATATGACGATTCATTTCTAAATCAAACTGTCTTACGTTTCCTAGACCTGTCAATGCATCTATCGTTGCGTATTGCTTCATCGTTTGAAATAGCTCATTGGATTGTAAAACATAATTTGCACTTATGAATGTTATGTAACCTGTAATAATACTAGAAATTAAATATAATCCCACTATGTGGATCTCTTTAATTAACCATATATATAACGCTGGGATTAGAATAGATAAAATATATGCGTGTAACCATACCCACTTTTCCCCTAAAGAAAGCTTCATACGCGAAATAAAGATACTCCCTATTCCTATCGCAATGATTGTATAAAAGGCCACTTGAGAAGCTAATGAATAATCCATAAACAACAGTCTAGTTACTAAAATCATAATAATTGTTATGGTACTCGCTATCGGCCCTCCAATAATAACAGCTAGAATAACAGCTAAGTAGCGTAAATCCAATAGGATGGTACCAACACGAACACCGAAATACATTAGTAATATACCTAGTATCCCAGTAAAAATGCCTACTACACATTTCTGCCCAAAAGAGAATCCTTCTTTTAACGGCTTATCTCTTAAAAGCTGACCTCCAACAAAAATAAAGGAAAGAATAATTGTTGTATTTACAAATAAGTCCCTTAACATAAAATGATCTCCTTACTTTTCTATCTATCCCTTTCCTTACTTTATTGTATACGAAATCCCTATAATTCCCAAAGTTTTTATTTATTTTTTGCTGTTCCACGTGAAACAGCAAAAAATAAAAAGGGCGAAAACTCGCCCTTTTTCATTAACAACAGCGTGATATTTTTCCACCCTTTGCGTTAAATCTTGCTTCTTGTGCCTCAGCAAAAAATTGCTTTTGACATAAAACCTCTTCTTCAGGATGATGCTTTTTCATATGCTCCACATATACTTCATAACTTGGTACCCCAACGAGCAAACTAATAAAGCGCTTCCTTTCCCCCCATACTTGCCACAGCTTTTTAAGCATAGTTCCTCGACTCACTTTCATCTCTAGGAATATATGGTGCCTCTTTTAACGGCATTGGCTTATTTCTTAATACTTGTATCCAAATTCGAAGTGCTGAAACTAACACAGCGATTACAACTATCATAAAAATCCCACAAAGCGCTGCATCAATATAATCATTGAAAATAATTTGCTTCATTTGAGCGACATTTTTAGCTGGCGCTAACACTTTTCCCTCATCTAATGCTCTCTGAAATACCTTTGCATGCGATAGAAATCCAATTTTAGGATTTTCATGAAATAGCTTTTGATACCCCGCCGTCATTGTTACAATCAGCAACCCGACAGTTGGAATAAGTGTTACCCAAACGTACGCCTTTTTTCCCATTTTGAACAAAATTGTCGTTCCAAGTAATAATGCAATACCTGCTAGCATTTGATTTGCAATACCGAAAAGTGGCCATAATGTATTAATTCCACCGAGCGGATCTATTACCCCTTGGTATAAGAAATATCCCCACCCTAATACACATAATGTTGTAGCGATTACATTTGCTAATGTAGAATCCGTTTTCCCAAATGGCTTATATACATGCCCTAAAATATCTTGAATCATAAATCGGCCGACACGCGTTCCGGCATCAATCGTTGTTAAAATAAATAGGGCTTCAAAGAGAATCGCAAAATGATACCAAAATGCCATCATGGCCGTTCCACCTATTACTTGTGAGAAAATATATGCCATACCTATCGCTAATGTTGGCGCACCACCTGTACGTGATAAAATCGTTTGCTCTCCAACATTTACAGCGAGATCTTTTAGTTCATTTGGTGTAATAGCAAATCCCCATGAGGAAATAACTTGAGCTGCCTGCGAGACATCTGTACCGATAAGTGCTGCCGGACTATTAATTGCAAAATACGTTCCCGGTGTTAATACACAAGCTGCAATCATCGCCATCGCTGCTACAAACGACTCCATTAACATTGCTCCATAACCGATTGGCTGTGCGTGTCCCTCTTGCTCAATCATCTTCGGCGTCGTACCTGATGAAACAAGAGCATGGAATCCAGACACTGCACCACAAGCAATAGTAATAAATAAGAAAGGGAATAGGTTTCCAGAGAACACAGGACCAGTTCCATCAATAAATTTCGAAACTGCTGGCATTTGTAAATCTGGTGCTACAATTAAGATACCGATTGCTAACCCTACAATTGTTCCGACTTTTAAAAATGTACTTAAATAATCACGTGGTGCTAAAAGCATCCAAACTGGTAATGCAGATGCAATAAATCCATATACAATAAGCATAATAGCAATTGTTTCACCACTAAATGTGAACATACTTGCAAGTGTTGGATTTTCTGCTACATACTGTCCTCCAACAAGAGATAAAATAAGTAGGATAATACCAATTACTGATCCTTCTCCAACACGACCAGGCCTAATATAGCGCATATAAACTCCCATTAAAATAGCGATAGGAATCGTTGCTGCTATCGTAAACATTCCCCAAGGACTTCCGATTAGTGCCTTTACTACGACCAACGCTAATACTGCTAATAAAATAATCATAATTCCTAAAATACCTATCATTGCAATTAGTCCTGTAACAGGTCCAATCTCATCTTTAATCATTTCTCCTAACGATTTACCATTACGTCTCATTGAAGCAAATAAAATAACAAAATCTTGGACAGCCCCCGCAACAACTACCCCAACAATAATCCAAATGGTCCCTGGTAAATACCCCATTTGTGCCGCTAAAATCGGTCCTACTAAAGGTCCCGCTCCAGCAATCGCTGCAAAGTGATGTCCAAACAATACCCACTTATTTGTTGGAACATAGTCTTTCCCATCATTTAATGTATGGGCTGGTGTTTGCCGATTATCATCTAAATTAAAAACCTTTCTCGCTATAAATCTACTATAAAAGCGATAAGCAACTGCATATACACATACGGCAGCTACTAAGAGCCATACAGCATTAATGGTTTCACCTTGTGATAAAGCTATTACCCCAAAAGCACCTGCTCCTACTGCTGTAATAACGCCCCAAAGTAAAATCGATTTCAATGTCTTCACATACAATTCCCCCAATACTATTTCTTAGTGGAGATTGTACTAAATTTTCTGAATATTTAACTTGAATCCTCCCTATCATGAAGGATTTTCAGTTTATCATGTTAAAATACTCTCATTATCTACTATAATTCAATGTTATTTCGAAGGCGTTTTACATAATTACGACTGACTGGAATCGGTTGCTCATCATACCTATCTAAATACAAATTATACGTGCCATTATAATAAGGTTTCAGTTCTTTTACATATGACATATTAATTAAATAGCTTTTATGTACACGTAAAAAATCATATGCATTTAGCTTATTTTCTAATTCCTGAAGTGTATATGTTGAAATATACTGATTATTCGTTGTGTAAATTGAAACAGTTTTATTTTCTTTATTTTTACTTACATATACGATATCTTCTGGAAGAATATATCGTATGCCCTCTTGACTTTCTATCGGTAGTTTTCGCAAATAACTCTTTGCTTTCTCACCTTGTTCTTTACCTATTTTATATAAAAGAAATTGTAAATCTTCTTCACGAAATGGTCGCAATAAATAATAAAATGCTTGAAAACGAAAAGCTGTAATAGATTCTTCTATGTTTTCACCTACAAAAATAAATTTTGTATAGCAATTTATTTCTCGTAATAAACTTGCATATTCAAAACCAGTACCATCTAGTAATTTGGAACTTAAAAAAACAAAGTCTGGTATATGTTTTTTCATCATAAATAAAGATTCTGTTCCTGTCTTTGCTTCAAAACATTCTACATTTCTCATATTTTCAGTGAAATTTTCAGCTAACTCTCTTCTCTCTTCTGCCTCTTCCATAATCAGTAAAATTTTCATTTCTTCAACCACCTAATTCTTTGTCCATATGTCCTGTTGTATACATTCGCTTTTATAAGAAATAATCCCTTTTTCTTACTATACCATTATTTATCTAAAAAAACAGAAAAAAGGAAACCACTTCGGTTTCCTCTCCCCCTTTATCCCGTACTAACTGCCTATAAAGAGACAAGTAGTGTAGGATGATAAACGATCCAGGATACGTTTAAATTTTCACTTTATACTAATTCTCGTTGCTTCGTTTCCTGTCCAAGTATTATTACAGCGAATACACCAATTAAAATTGATCCACAGAAAATCGTAAATATTAATGATAGTGAAGCTTCTGAGGCAACTAAATATCCCACTAATAGTGGCCCAAGGATACCACCGATACGACCAAATGCTGCTGCCATTCCTGCACCTGTACCACGAATAACCGTTGGATACTGCTCAGGTGTATAGGCGTATAATGCTCCCCAAGCACCTAAGTTAAAGAAGGATAGTAGCATACCTGCCACAATTAATACTGTTAATGAATCCGCAACCCCAAACAAATAAGCACTGCAAGCTGTCCCAATTAAATACGTAACCAAAACAAATTTACGACCGAGACGTTCAATAAACCAAGCAGCGGTGAAATATCCTGGAAGTTGAGCTAATGTCATAATAAGTACGTATTGGAAACTTTTTATTAAACTAAATCCTTTTAGCACCATTACACTCGGTAACCAAAGGAACATTCCATAATAGGAAAAGACAACACAAAACCATAGAATCCATAGCATAATTGTTGCTTTACGATATTCCCCAGACCAAACTGATTTTATATTTTCAATAACAGATGGCCTTTTTTCAACTTTTTGGAACCTTGGGGAATCCGGTAAATTCCATCTTAAATATAAAGCATATAGTGCTGGAATTGCACTCAATACCATCGCAACTTCCCAACCATATTTAGGAATAACAAAATACGAGATAAGAGCTGCAATTAGCCATCCACCTGCCCAAAAACTTTCTAATAACACAACAATTTTCCCACGCTCATGCGCTTCAACACTCTCTGATACTAGTGTAGAGGCAACTGGAAGCTCTCCGCCAAGCCCCATACCAATTAAAAAGCGTAAAACGAGAAACATTGCAAGTGTTGTTGTTAATGCAGTTAAACCACTACCGATAGAAAATAACAATAATGTAATAATAAAGACTGATTTCCGCCCTATTTTATCTGATAGTATCCCAAAAATAAGCGCTCCTACTGCCATACCGATTGAGTTAATACTGCCTATCCAGCCCATTTCTTGCGTACTTAATCCCCAATCCTTTTGCAAGGCTACCATTACAAATGAAAGCATTCCAACATCCATCGCATCAAATAGCCATCCAAGCCCAGCTATACCAAGTAGTTTGCGCTTCGAAATTTCTTTTACCTTGCCCACTAGAAGTCCTCCTCACACAGGTGTCTTTACACATCATTTTACATGTGTGAATTGTATAAGTAAAATACTTTTGTGTAAAAAATTCTCCTTCATCATTCCCAAAAAGTAAAACGTCTATCCCGATTGGTGAGAGCTAATAATCAGTGGGGATGCCTCACTAATTAAAATTTCAATTTATTAAAAATGAACAAATAAAAAAAGCAGCGATATTTCGCTACTTTTTCGAACGCATTACTTCTTTTAAAAATTCCGCTAATACTAACTGACGACGCCAGCGTGTTGGATTACTGCATAATCTATAAAACCACTCTAAATGAATCGCTTGAATCCATTTTGGTGCACGTTTTACCTCTCCAGCCCATACGTCTAAACTTCCACCCACTCCAACAGCCATTTTCGTTTCTAAACGATGCTTATTGTTTTGGATAAAGTTCTCTTGTCTCGGGAAACCAAGTGCAACAAGTAATAAATCTGGTTTTGCTTCTTGAATGCGAGAAATAATATTCTCTTCGTCTTCTTGTTTAAAATAACCATCTTGTATACCGGCGATGGATACAGCTGAATATGTCTTTGTTAAATGATCTGCTGCAGCTTGTACAACATGCGGCTTTGCACCTAATAAGAAAACAGATACCGGCTTACTATCTTCTGATAACTTCGCAAGTAAATTACACATTAAATCAAAACCTGCTACACGTTCTTTTAAAGGTGTACCAAGCATCCCGCTTGCCTTTACAACCCCAATACCATCAGGTGTAATTAAATCTGTATTCAATAATGTTTGATAGAACTTTTCATCCTTTTTTGCGCACATAACAATTTCAGGGTTTGCTGTTACTACCTGAAACGTATGAGTTCGCTCCGCTTCTAGTTGTTCTTTTAAATATTGGACCGTTTCATCCATTGTCATTGTAGAAAAAGGAACGCCTAGAATATCAACTGTTTGTACTGCCATAGTTAACTATCCTCTCTATCATTACAAGTTTTTCGCTATTAATTGCTTATATGTTTCCTTTGTATCTTCATATAGTTTTTGAAGTGAGAAGTTCATAGTAGCATGCTCATAAATATGTTTACCCATTGCTGCTAACTCTCCAGTTTTCCACTTATCATACGCTTCTTCTAAAGCTAATGCTAATGCCTTTCCATCACCTGTTGGCACAATCCATCCGTAAGTTTCATCTACGATTAATGGTTCAATTTCTCCAGCCCTAGTCACAATTGATGGTACGCGTTGATTTGCCGCTTCTAATAAAACTAGTGGGAACCCTTCACTATGGGAAGTTAATAAATTTACATGTGACGACGCAAATAATTGTTTTACATCTTGACGATGTCCTAAAAACTCTACTTTATCGTTAATCCCTTTTTCAGTAGCTAATGACTTTAGATTTTCTTCTAATGGGCCATCGCCAACTAATAATACTTTAATTTTCTCTAATTTTGTTTGTTGTAACGCATCGAATAAAACTTCATGTCCTTTGACAGGATGTAATCGTGCTACTTGGATTGCCGTAAATACATCTTCATCAATATTGAACATTTCTTTTTTATTATAGCCTTCTGCTTTTTCCTTATCGTATTCAATTCCATTATAAATAACATGCATCTTTTCATTTGAAATACCTAATGCTGCCAGGCTTTTTTTTAATCTATTTGTTACAACGAAAAATAAGTCTATATTTTTTAAGGCTTTCAAATTTAATTTCGTAAAAATCCAACCTTTTAAGCCCTGTTTAGTAAAGTCTTGAAATGGATCACTATGAATAGTCGTTACCCATTTTGCCTTTATTCTCTTTTTCATTAAAGAAACATAGAAATTAGCCCTAGGGCCATGTGTATGAACTACATCAAATTTTTCTTTATTAATAAATTCACTTATATTCTTTAAAATGGATAAATCATAGCGCGATTTTTGTGAAAACACATGGACTTTTATCCCTAACTCCCTTGCTTCCTTCGCAACAATTCCATCTTCAAATACTGCTAATTCTACTTCACCAGTTGGAAACTGATCGAGAAGTGAAATAATATGTGTTTTCCCTCCCCCATCTTCTGCTCCTGCATTCATATGCAATATTCTCATATTTTTTCCTCCTTTAAATCCTCGCTACGTTTCCATCTATTTTTATTTTACTGTACTAAAAAATAAAAGCTAACAAAAGTTAGCTTTTATTTTTATCATTCAATTTCTAGGTCTACTATTAGATAAGCTAACACCACTACAAAGTAAATCCCAACTCCTGGTGCTGTTAAAATATGTCCTGCAATATAAGCAATACCTAACGCTAACAATAAGCTTGCTGAAATCATTCCATATTTTATATTGAATATGTCCTTAAATCTCGTAGCAAATGCTAGTAAAATTCTTAGCCCGTAATAAATAAATGGAATCATTAGTAATACAAAGCCAATAATCCCGAAATCATAAAACCAATCATGGAAGTCCATTTCAATTAGTTTTGGATCTGGCTGCTTTTGTTCATTGTATTTAAAGTTACCTGCATAACCCATTCCTAATAACTTTTGTGACATTGGCGCTTCTTTAAAGAACTGCTTATGTCTTTCTTCATATACTTGACGTCCACTGAAAATAAGATTTTCTTGATTTTCTTTCTTTTGCTCTTTCTCAAGCTCTTTCTTAACTTCCTCTTCTATCTTCGCCTTTTCTTCTGGCTTTTCAACTTTATGATGATTTTCTTCTTTTTCTTTAAGTTCTTGCTCTTTTTTCAGCTTCTCTTTAATTTCTTTTTCTTTTTGACCTTGCTGTGCCACATTTTGCTCTGATAAATAATTATTGTGAATACCCATATTTTGTGCTAATGGTGTTTGTTTAAACGTCCCAACTACACCAGCTAATAGGACCATAGCAATTACTGCATTAAGCGCAAGGGATTTTTTGTTCGGATTTTTTCTATCAAATAATAATTGTAGTACAATGATTCCGATTGCTGCCCCTAACGTAGCACCAATTGAGCCCATTCCAACTTTTGTACCGACTTGAATTAGCGAATAAATCATTAAAAGTGATGGAATCCAATATAAAATGTGTTTCCAGCTCTTTGTTTTTTGAATAGAATATAGTACCACAATAGGGAAAATAATAGCTAAGATTGAACCTAGTTCATTCCCTGCATAGAACCAACCTCGAGAACCAACCTTCATCCATTCATAACTACCAAAGTCAGTAGATGTTGAAATAGAAATAACCATAATTGCGTTAATGATTAATGTAGAATATACAATACTATTTCGAACCTTATCACTAATATTAACTGTCTTTTTCAATGATTTTAAAGCTAAAATGTATGATCCCAGCATGATATATATATATAATGCTTTCGCAACGAATTTAACCTCTTCACCAAGTACAATAGGATTTTTAACTAGTTTGTTATTAATAAACCCTATCCCTAAAACTCCGGCTAATAATATAAGATAAATTAAAAACTTTCTATTTTCCTTCTCTTTTGCCTGAATTAAAATGTAAATACCACCAACAGCCATAATAAGGAATCTTACTAAAATTCCAACGGTAGCATTTGACTTTAATAAAGTTATGCTAAGAGACGTTAATAAATCTAAAACAGGCTGTAAAATAATAAAAAAGAGCAAAAAATGCTCAAATCTAACCCTAGCTTGATTTGCTAACATTCCAAGACCTCCATACAAAATCTTAACATTATCTTTTAATCATAATTTATTATCGTTAAAACACACCTAGCAATTATAACATAACTCATATTTAAATTGAGAACTATTTTTATACCGAAACTAGCCACTCCACCTTAAGTAACAATAGAAAATATTATCCTTTAGCTATCCTTCCCTATCTCTATAAAAACTATCTAACACCCTTTCACTTATTATCAGCATTATAGTAACATTTATTAATCCTTGTATTAATATATAAAATTTAATAATTACAAAATGACATCTACTCGGCTATCCTACAACTAAAGATTAACTTTGCTTCATTTTCCCCTAAACATTTTCAAACGCTTTCTTTATGTATTTTATCCGTTTTTCTACATGTAACGAAAAGTAATTGTTATTTCCAATACTTTAGTGTATATTTTTTCTCTGGAACATCTTTAAGAGGAAGGGATTAAGGCCATGTTATTAATCGATATATTTACGTTTCTTGGCATTATCGCCGCTGCCATTTCTGGTACATTAGTTGGTTTAAAAAAAGATTTAGATTTATTTGGTGTCCTTTGTTTAGCTGTAGCTACTGCGCTCGGCGGCGGTATTATTCGTGATATCATGATTGGTAACCTGCCCCCTGTCGCATTTGTAAAACCCATTTACTTTTTCGTAAGTGTATTATCAGCATTATTTACTTGTATGTTTTTTGAGCGCATCAATAAACTTCAAGTCGTTATTATGCTTTCTGATGCTGTTGGCTTAGGCGTTTTTACAGCTATTGGTGCAAATGCGGCAATGTCACATCATGTTGACGCCTCATTTCTAGTTGTTTCAATGGGAGTCATTACAGGTATTGGAGGCGGTATTTTGCGTGACATTTGTGCTCAAGATATCCCTTACGTATTCCGAAAAGAAATTTACGCAATCGCTTCTATCTTAGGAGCAATTAGCTTCCTAATCACACACGCTATGGGGGCGCACGTATTAGCTTTCTATGTTTGTTTATTAGTAACATTCGTTATTCGTGTCGTCACTGTAATATATAATGTGCATTTCCCTGTTTTCTTTAAAACACATGCTAAAATTAATAAAGGCCATTAAGAGAATTCTATCTAGAATTCTCTTAATTTATATACTATTCAACGAACTAATATAGAGTAATTATATATAAGCATATATAATTACTCTATATTAGTTTTAAAATTGAAAACGTTTTATATACAGGGGGAAGAATGATGCTTGGGGTTTTCAAAAAAAATATTAATAAAACAAATGCCAGTATAATCGAATTAAGTAAGGACCAACAAATAACTTTTAATGTACCTACTAATTCTGAATTAAAAATTCAAATGGATATGCTACATATTTCAAAAGAAGATTTACAAGTTGTAAAAGTACTACAGCCTTTTATTTATGCAGAAATTGATTGGATTACTGAAAAATTCTATGCCAACATTACAAAACAACCTAATTTAATTACTATTATTGAGCGTTACAGCTCTATTCCAAAACTAAAACAAACTTTAAAAACACATATTAAAGAATTATTCAGCGGCAATATGCATGAAGATTTTATTGAACAGCGTGTTAGGATTGCCAAAAGGCATGTACAAATTGGTTTACATCGAAAATGGTATACTGCTGCTTATCAAGAATTATTCCGCTCTATCATGAAGATTTTACAAACAAAATTAACAACAATCGATGATTTTTCCTATTCTATAAATGTCATAAATAAATTATTCACTCTTGAACAAGAACTTGTTCTTGCAGCTTATGAATCTGAATATGAAAGAATGCAAAAAGAGCATGAGAAAGAAAAAGAATTAACTGCTATGACAATTACGCATATCGCAACAGAACTAGCTGCTGTATCTGAAAAGACAAGCTCTTCTATTCAAAAACTAACCGCTAAGTCTGAAACTATTGTAGAGATTGCTAAAACAGGTACATCATTAGCTACAACATCTGAAGAAAAAGCGAATAAAGGGAAAGAACAATTAAACCAGCAAAACAAACGAATGGGATCTATTCAAATGAATATGGAAACAATTATTACAGATACTCATGAACTTCTTGATATTTCTAACAAAATTAACGAAATCATAGATATCGTTAAATCAATCGCGGAGCAAACAAATTTACTCGCACTAAATGCTGCTATCGAGTCTGCACGTGCTGGAGAATTTGGGAAAGGGTTTTCTGTTGTTGCTGGCGAAATCCGAAAATTATCAGAGCAAACGAAAGAATCTATATTTAACGTTACAAAGCTCGTCGAAAAAACAAATGAACAAATTACTCGTGTCTCGTCTTCTGTGAAACAAATTAGCTCTCTCGTATCGGAAGGAACAGATAGTATGTCGGCAACAGATCGATACTTCCAAGAAATCGTAAAAGATATGTCTAACTCAAAAGAACAGAATAAGAAAATTGAACACGAACTACAAGCTATTTCACAAGTAATGAAAGGAATTCAAGATGATTCCTCACAAATGGCTCTAACAGCCGATAATTTGCAACTAGAACTAAATCGATAAGATGAAATTTAGTAGTCAAGCATACTTTTCATCTGTACTAACTACTAAATTTCATCTTCCATCAAAAAAAAGAATCCAGAATGGATTCTTTTTATTTTCTGAAAAATATTTTTTGACAATACACATAACTCATATAAACACCAAAGCTCTGCAAAATAAACAATGCTGGCATAATTACATTGTAATATGCCATATCTACTTGGAAGAGCTTTAACAATACGTATCCACTAATTAAAAATAAGAACAACATATATCCCTCATTTTGTTGTTTCTTAATAAGGAAGTGTAATAGAGCTATAGTCATAAACAATGTTACGGCTATATATATCAGTTTTTCATATTTGAAAAGAATAGAATTTATCCCCTCATCTGAAAACTGATTTATCATCGGTTCTAAAAGTTTAAATCTTTCTCCCTCAATCTCTTTTAACTTTTGATCAATATGCTCTGTTACACTTTGATTTTTCGATATTTTTTCTTCATGTTGCGTTTTTCCAATTAAAACAGATTGAACATACGTCTCATTCGCAATCGTATATTGTGACATTCCCATTGTCTTAATTCCATAATTCACACCAAAATGGGCACTATAAAATAGAATAAGTATCCCTATCATCTTTAGTAACACCTTTTGTTTCGTTGCTGATTGAAATACTTCGATTAATAATACATATACCGTGATAAAAATAGGAAGAAATAATCCCATTGGGAAAATCATATTACTAAATGCAAATAAAATCGCTGAAAATACCCACATATAAGGATGATCTAATCCTTTATATAAAAGTATGTAACAAGCAAAATAAAATAAAAATATTGCAAGTGACTCAGGAGTTAATACGGAACTCATGAATATATTTGGAATATACAGAGCATAAAAGATAGAAGCAATACGACCGCATTCTTCTCCAAAAACCATTGCTGCAATACGATAAATAAAAAATGCGGTTCCTGCGCAAAATAACACATTAAATAGTTGTAAAGCGAATAATGTATCACCAAATATACGAATAATTACTGACTCATATATAATAAAAGGCAAATGAGTTACAGTCTCTATATTATTACCAATTGCAATCTGCTTTGCAGACTCATACATCACTTTCAGATCACCAATTATTGGAGCGTCTACAAATAACAGCATACTAAGTCTCACAACTATAGATATACTTATAAGAAAAATAAGAAATTGTTTATCTGTAAAACGATATTGTAGAATTGATGCCACTAACAAAATGAGTATGATAAAAATTGCTAATATGATTGTTACACTTGTTGTACTTCCTCCAAAAAATTGCTTACTTTTCTCAAATGCTGCCCAACAACTATAAACAAAAAATGCGAGCATCGCACCGATTGTAATTTTATTAAAGAAAGATGAAAAATTTGTTTGTATATGATTCATATGTCCATTGCACCTCTATTTCCATTCATAACAAAACGATTCTATCATGAATGAGTACACGGCTGATAGAGAATTTCTATGACAAATACATAGTCATTACTTTTTACTTGCAATGTAAGCGAATCCTCTTTTACACTACATTTTAGATAAAATAAATTTTCTTTCAGTTACATGAATACAAATACAGAAGTTTAAATAATCCTCTTTTGGAATACACTTTACTTCATTAAATATCTAATATGAGTAATCCGCTTACACATATTATTCTGATTGAAAACAGACTATAGGGGCTGAATATATGGAAAAGAAATTCATGCGAGAATCTAAAGCAATTAAGACAACACGTGTTTTTCCTAACGATTTAAATAATCACCAAACACTTTTTGGAGGGAAATTATTAGCAGAAATTGATAGTATTGCTTCGATTGCGGCTGCAAGACATAGTCGTAAACATTGCGTAACAGCATCTATTGATTCAGTTGATTTTTTAACTCCAATTCACCAGGCTGATTCTGTTTGTTATGAAGCATTTGTATGTTATACAGGGAAATCTTCAATGGAAGTTTTCGTAAAAGTAATCGCAGAAAATTTATTAGCAGGCGAGCGTAGAATTGCTGCTACTTGCTTCATTACATTTGTAGCAATAAAAGATGGAAAACCTTCGTCGGTACCACAAGTACTACCTGAAACTGAGGAAGAACATTGGTTATACACAACCGGTTCAGAACGTGCGGAAAATAGAAAAAAAGGACGTTTAAAAAGCAAAGAAATGGCTGAGGTTTTAACTTTAAATAAACCTTGGAATATTTAATACAATACTCTTCCATATACATGCACAGATTTTTTCTTCCTTGCATGTATTTTTTTATACAAAATATCACCTCTTACCATTTTATTCTCAATCTGTTCTCCTAAATCATGCACCAGCTTTTCCTTTATTTTGTTATACTGTTAATGGTATATTAAATAAAGTTCGTTTAAAAATAACCATAATATGATTAAGTATATAAGGGATGGTGCGGTAATGACTATTGAAGTACCAATTTCAATACCAAAAACGTTAATTATTATTCCAGCGTATAACGAGGAAGAAGCAATTGCAGATACATTAACAAGATTATTAAAACTAAAACAGCATTTTACAGGATTAAGCATTTGTGTTATTAATGATGGATCACACGATAAAACAGCTCAAATCGTACAAGATTTTCCTGTTCACCTTGTGAATTTACCATATAACCTAGGTATTGGCTCAGCTGTACAAACTGGATATAAATACGCATATGAGAACGGATATGATATTGCGATTCAGTTCGATGCTGATGGACAACATAATCCAGATGATTTATATAAAATTATAAAGCCAATCGCTGAAGATGAATGCGATATGGTGCTAGGGTCACGTTTTACAGAAAAAACAGCATATAAAGGTAGTATTTCCAGAAGGATCGGTATTTTTTATTTTACTGCCCTATTGAAAGTACTAACAAAACAAACATTTATGGATCCAACTTCTGGATATCGTGCTATCAATCGAGAAGTAATTAAAATTTTTGCACACAACTATCCAAAAGATTATCCAGAACCAGAAGTTCTTATTCATTTAAAAAAGAAAAAACTTCGCATTAATGAAATATCTGTAAATATGCAAGAGCGACAAGGTGGACAATCTTCTATCACACCTTTTAAATCTGCATATTACATGATTAAAGTAAGTCTTGCTATATTGATGCAAAAAATCGTGAAAGGTTGATAATAAATGCCTATAATTACCTTTTCATTCATCTTTATTTTATTATTATTATTATTAATTATTAATTCCATTCGCCGTGGAACTTTAGAAACGAAATATGCTGTTTTATGGATTTTTGTTTGTATTGCAATGGCTATTTTAAGTTCTACCGATAAAATTATAAACTGGATTGGAAAACTATTAAAAGTAGAATATCCCCCTTCCATTTTATTCTTATTTGGACTATTATTCTGTTTCATCTTAATTTTTGACCTAACAAGAAAAATTTCTAAACAACATCATCAACTTGTAACATTAACGCAAGATTATGCGTTACTAAAGCAAAAATTAAATGCAACTGAGCCAGACAAAGACTAACCTAATATTTCATAGCTAATATAAAAAACCTCTTAATTTATTGCAAAAATTAAGAGGTTTTTTATTCTTAATAATAATTTATTCGCCTTCACAATCGTTAAGATAGATACATCCTACTTAACTAATAAGTTAAAATGACATGAATAAGAAGTTATATGCAATAGACATGATAAAGCTGTTTGAAATACGAGAATTAACCATAAGAATCTAACTTCCCGCCACCTTTTTAATAGAAAGTTGATTTACAAAGTTTATATGCGTTAAACTTATACAGATGTTCTTGTAATCTTCTTCCTTTCAAAAGGCTTGTATATATGATGCAAGACATAAAAAACTTGAGGAGATAAAAATTCTATGATGGAACAAAAGCAACTTGTTTCTGTTGTCATACCCCTGTATAACACGGAAAAATATATTGAAGAAACGATGCAGTCAATACTAGATCAAACATATAAAAATATCGAAATTGTAATTGTAGATGATGGAAGTAAAGATCAATCACCTTCTATTGTGAAAAACCTTGCTGAAAAATATCCAGGGCAAGTAAAATACGTTCATCAAAAAAACCAAGGTGTTTCAGTAGCTCGTAATACGGGTATTGAAAATGCTAGTGGAGAATATGTCGCTTTTCTTGATAGCGATGACTTATGGCATCCAACTAAAATTGAGAAGCAAGTCGAAAGTATGCATAAAAACAACATGGACGCTTGCTATTGTGGTTATATGAATTTCTACGAAGAAACAGGTGAGAAGGTTGAACATACAACAAACTTTATTAAAGGTGATATGGCAAAAGCATTCCTAACGCATCAAGTTGTTGCTCAAACAAGTACTTGGATTTTCAAACGATCCATCGTAATGGATCATAACATTCGTTTTACACCAGAATGTAGTTGGGGCGAAGATTTAGAGTTTTTATTTAAACTTATGAGTGTGACAAATGTATGTTATGTCCATGAATACTTAACTTATTATAGAATCTTATCAGAAGGAAATCTTTCTTCTAAGTATAAAGATTATGAATTAAAAACGACAAAAGAGCTGGAAGTATTCAATCGTATGAAGGAATGGGTACATAATAAATCTCAAGATTTCATTACAAAAGATTCTCAGTTACTTATTGAAATTCTTGAGACTTATTTATTCCCTTATACAGTCATCAATAACGCTTGTATATATATTAAAGAAAACTCTCAATTAGATAAATCACAAGTTCAATTAATCAAAAAAGATATAAAGAAATATTGCCGTAAAGTCTATTCAAAGAATGGAAAACGTAGTAAAAAACTATATGCAATGCTTTGGTTTGTACGAATTAAATTTCTGTTTTCTTAAACTGAAAATATAACGATACTCTCTCTTTCTGTGAACAAATCAAATTTACAAATAGGACAAGCTAACCGGGTCCTAAAGAATAGAAAGGTCTTTTCTCATGAAAACAAATAAAATTCTAAAAAACGCATCCTACCTGTTTGTAGGAAACATTACTGTCCGTTTTGTACTGGCTATTGCAACAATTTTCTTTGCAAGGTATGTTTCTCCAAGTGATTACGGTATGTTTACAACTGCGTTAGCAGTTTCAGCTGTTATTTGTTACTTTACAGATGCAGGTTTAACACATACGTTTATGCGTGAAGGAACGAGAAGCGATGCTAATATTAGCGTACTAATAAGTAGTTACTTACGTATTCGTTTAATATTAGCTATCGTAATTTCTGTACTTTTCGCTATTTTTGCCCAGTTCTTCTATCCCGATGCTTACTTACGCGCGATGGTATATTGGGTTGTTCTACCAACAATGTTCGGAGCAACCTTACAAGGTGTTGGAATGGCTTACTTCCAAGTAACAGAACGCATGCAATTTACAGCTATTATTTCTGTACTACAAGGTGTAACTGCTGCTGCTGCCCTATTACTAGGGATGTCTTTCCAATGGTCACTTATGATGGTTGCTGCCATGTACGGGGTATCTAGTCTTGTAACAGGTGTTATCGCCTTTATAATGACAATACGTTATACGAAGGTCCATAAGGGTTGGGATAAAGGCATTTTAGATCAACTACTTATTTTTACAATCAATGGCATCATCATTATGCTCTTACCACAATTGGGCCCTATTATATTAGAAAAGGTTTCAACGTATAATCAAGTTGGATTCTTTGGTGCTGCATCTAAAATACCTGCTGTACTATATCAAATACCTGGGGTAATTGCAGCGGCCTTTTATCCAAGGCTTTTTGCTTTTGGTAATGAGAAAAATATTGAAGAACATAGAAAATTATCAAGTTTTGAATTAAAACTTATGTCTTTTTTAGGAATGGGAATTTCTATCCCTTTTATTGCGGATCCAAGTTTCTGGATTGTTAGTTTATTAGGAGAAGAATACGCTCCCGCCGGTGACGCTCTTGCTATTCTAGCGTTTATGGTTATTTTACAATCAATTAACTATCCACTAGCCGATAATTTAACAACGATTGGCCAGCAATGGAAACGTGCAACAACAATGACTATTGGATTAGTTGTTGCCATCATAGGTTATATTGTATTAGGTAGTAAATATGGAATGATGGGAGCAGCTGCCGCAGCTATCCTTACCGAAATTACACTATTAATCGGATTTACCCTCTTTATTCGTAAAGGCATGCAATTATTAGTTAAAGGAGTTATATTTAATTCCTTAGCCTTTATTATTAGTTACGGTATATACCGAATTGCATTAATCAACTTACCGCCACTAATTGCTTTAACTCTTACTGGTATACTATACGGTATAATTGGAATTGGAATTGATCCTCAAATACGTGGATTTGTTTTAGGGTTTATAAAACAAAAGCTCATTCGCAAACATGCTTAAAAGCAAAAAGCTTTTCCTATTTAAAAATGGAAAAGCTTTTTGCTTTTTTTATATACCATCATTTTTCTTCAGTAAAAAAATGCTATATATTCCAGCTCAAATTGACTTACTTTCTGAAAATGCCTTATACTAAATTACATGTAAACTATGAACTTCAACGCTTGTAAAAATATATATGCTTCAACAAAAATATATATTTTCTCATGTTAAAACTAAAGAACACACCTTTAAAAATTGGTGTGTTTTTATATGCTACCTAAAAACTAGTTGTTACATGTAACGACTTTCAAAGGAGGATTATCAATTTTTATGAGCATAAAGCCGAATAATAAATTCTTTTCCAAGAAAACAATGATAATTATGCCAATATTATTATTGTGCGCTTTTGCTTTTCATTATTTCTTTTTAACATCTAATCAAGCCTTTTCTGGTACAGGGGATGCGTTACGTCAATTTGGCTTTTTTACGTTTCTTCTACAACATGCCTTTAAAGATGGCAACCTTTTTTGGTCTTTTGATTATGGATTAGGTGGAGATTTATTTGGAGAGTTTAGTTATTATTACAGCACATCACCGTTTTTCTGGATTACACTGTTACTACCTAAACTAAGTCTTGAGCAAGTATATGACGTGAAATTATACATGAGTATTTTAAAAAACTTTTTAGCTATGGTATTCATGTATGGTTCTTTACGTTACCATAATAAAACAGCATTCTCATCTTTTGTTGCTGCTATTATATATGGTGGCTGTATTACTTTCATCCGCCACTCTTTACTATGGGATTTCATGGCTGATGCCATTGTATTTTTACCATTAGTAATATGGGGACTTGATAAATATATTATTGAAAAGAAGCACGGCCTTTTCCTAATCGCTGCTACTTTAATGTTAGCATCAAACTTTTATTTTGCTTTTATCACAAGTATTTTCATATTTATTTATGCATTATTCCAATACTTTGCGACACAACAAAATAAAACGATTGTCTCTTTTCTAACTTATTATATTAGAATCGGTTTATTGTACGGATTATCACTCGGTTTAGCCGCCGTTTGCTTCCTCCCATCAGTTAATGCCGTATTTAGCGCTGATCGACTATCAAAAAAGTTTGAGATACCATTATTATTTGAAGATAAATTTTATAAAGATTTAATGGAAAATATTTTCTTCATGTATAATGCTGAAAATCATCAATTAGCTTTACCAGCTTTAATTTTATTCTTAATCGTATTTGGAATGTTTATACGTGATAAACTCGTTAAGAATAAAGTATTCTTTACGTTATTCATGTTCATTCTGTTTATGCTTCCATATACATATTCTATGTTTAATGGTTTTTCAGCAATGCAATCTAGATGGTTTTATTTATTTGTATTTGTAATTGCCCAAACAATTGCATACATTCTAGATTGGATGATTATTCATAAGAAAGACTACAAATTACCTTATTTAATAAGTTTATTAGTGTCTATTGGATTATTCATTTATGCATTTTATAGAAAGGCAAATATAAATGTAACTGATAAACCTTTACAAGACGTTGATAACATTTTACTCGGAACTGTCGTTCTTTCTGTTATTACAGTATGTTTATGGCGTTATATTTCTAAACCTTTCATACAATTTTTAGTTGTATTGAACGTACTCGTTAGCACAATTTCTATGAATTATATGTATGCGAATAATATACTTAGCACAGTTTACGGACAGAGCCAGATTTCAACTGAAAAGTTACACGAACCAGGCTATGATAATCAAGAAGAAATTGCTGCAATTCGCTACATACAAGAAAATGATAAAGACTTTTATCGTATTCTTAATCCATATAGCGAATATAACACACCAATGCTACAAGGATATCATGGCGTAAGTACGTATCAAAGCTTGGTTAATTATTATGTCCATGACTTTATGAAAAATAAATATGGCGTATTCCAAATGTACGATACACCTTCAATGTTTTATCAAGCTGATAGTCGACTACTACTCGAAAATATGCTAGGTATAAAATATCGCGTATTAAGTGCTGATACAGATTCAAAGAATGTACCTTATGGATATAAACTATTACAGCAAGTAGGACCATATAATATTTACAAAAATGACTATGCTTTACCGTTAGGATATGTATATGATTCGGCTATAAGTGAAGAAGAATTTTCTAAATTAAACTTTGCTCAGCGTGATCAATTATTATTACATGCTGTTGTCGTTAATAATACAAAAGAATTTTCATTAAACCATTTTAATAAACAAGACCTTAAATCAAAGGCAGTATCTATTAAAACGGAAAAAGCAAAATTCGAAAACATGGAAAAACAAGAAAATAAACTAATTGTTCATGGCTTTGGAAATATGATTGTACCTATCAATTATCCTGATACACCTGGTGATCTACTGATAGAATTAAAATTAAAAAATGCAGGCACATTCAATGCAACTGTTAATGGAAAAACGATAGGAAAAGGGGACGATGCTGGTGCATACTCTTATCCGTTAGAAAGGTTTGTTTACAATTTGGGCAATGAGCGTCCAGAAAACCTAACTATCTCTATTGATATGGCAGGTGAGTATGAATTAGGTGACTTGCAAGCAAATATTGTAAACTATGAAAGTATACAAAAAGAAACAAAAAAACTAACTGAAAATAGACTTGAAAATATTTATTATAAGAACAATTATTTAAAAGGGGATATCAAATCAAATAAAGACGGGCTCTTATATCTATCTGTCCCATATAGTAAAGGCTGGACTATAAAAATTGATGGGAAAGAAACAGAATTTACGAAAGCGAATTCTGCCTTTATCGGTGTTCCAATTACAAAAGGTTCACATGTAATCGAAATGACTTACGTTACACCTTACTTCAAATTAGGTATGACTATATCAATCATCTCACTAATTATCTGTATAGCTTTACTAATTTTCAAAAATCCAAAAGCACGACGAAAATTTTCTTTTAAAAAGCAATAATGAGCACTTAATGAATCATGAAGCTATCTATTTAGATAGCTTCCTAAAATAATATCTAAATATTATTTTAATCCACTACAAACAAGGAGTGTCAAACATGACCCTTTCAATAGTTGTACCATGCTACAATGAAGAAAAGGTGCTTCGAGCCTTTTATTCAGAGACTTCCCTTGAAATTCATAAATTAACTACCGATTATGAATTTGTTTTTGTTAATGATGGTAGTAAAGATGCTACATTAAATATTTTACGTGATTTAGCTAGTGTAGATTCATCGGTACACTACATATCATTTAGTCGAAACTTCGGAAAAGAAGCTGCAATGTTAGCTGGTTTAAAATATGCTACAGGCGATGCAATTGTTATTATGGATGCTGACTTACAACACCCTCCTACGTTAATAAAAGAACTGTTAGAAGGATATAACGACGGCTACGACCAAGTCATTGCAAAAAGAACAAGAACTGGTGATTCACCCGTTCGCTCTTTCGTCTCTCGTCTTTACTATAAAGTGATGAATAAATTTGTAGATATTGAATTAGTAGACGGTATTGGTGACTTTAGACTTTTAAGTCGAAGAGCAGTAGATTCTTTATTATCTTTAAGTGAATACAACCGATTTTCAAAGGGCTTATTTTCTTGGATCGGTTATAACGAATTAATCATTGAATATGAAAATGTATTACGTTCTGATGGAGAAAGTAAATGGACCTTCTCGAAATTATTAAATTATGGAATTGATGGTGTAATTTCATTCAATAATAAACCGTTACGTCTATCTATATATCTTGGATTACTAACAACCATTTTAGGACTTTTATACGTAATCACTACGTTCGTTCAAATCATCCTCGGTGGTGTGGAAGTTCCTGGTTACTTTACTCTCATTTCCGCTATACTATTTATTGGCGGTATTCAACTCATATTCCTAGGTGTTATTGGTGAATATATCGGTCGTATTTATTATGAAACAAAACGTAGACCGCATTTTATTGTAGCTGAAAAGAAAGTTAGTGAAGTTAAACAAAAGGCATAACCAAAAAGTTACTTCTGTAGGAGAAGTAACTTTTTTATATACTAACATTTACAAACACTTCTTTTGAAAAAATATACATTTTGAAATGATAGCATTATATGAAAGAATTTAGTATCATGATTCAAGGTACTATTTCAAGTTGGACGGAGGATACTATGAGCTTATTAACAGTTGAAAAATTAGGACATACATTTGGCGATCGTACATTATTTAAAGATGTATCTATGCGATTATTAGCAGGTGAGCACGTTGGATTAGTTGGTGCAAACGGTGTTGGTAAATCAACATTCATGAATATCATTACTGGTCAGCTTATTCATGACCAAGGTCGCGTAGAATGGACACCGGGCACACATTACGGCTACTTAGATCAGCATACTGTTTTAACACCTGGGCGTACAATCCGTGACGTACTAGCGGATGCATTTTTACCGTTATTCGAAAAGGAAAAAGCTTTAAATGAAGTTACAGAAAAAATGGGAACTGCTACACCAGAAGAACTAGAAGAACTTCTTGAGCAAATGGCAGAAATACAAGATGTACTTGAAGCAGGTGGTTTCTACTTACTAGATATGAAAATTGAAGAGGCTGCACGTGGTCTTGGAATTGATGCAATTGGTTTAGATCGTGATGTTTCAGCATTAAGTGGTGGACAACGTACAAAGGTATTGCTTGCAAAGCTATTACTTGAACAGCCAGAAGTGTTATTGCTTGATGAACCTACTAACTATTTAGACGTTGAACATATTCATTGGTTAACAAATTATTTGAAAGAATATCCACATGCATTCTTATTAATTTCTCATGATACGGAATTTATGAACAAATGTGTTGATGTTATTTTCCATCTAGAATTCACAAAAATGACACGCTATACAGCGACATATGAAAAATTCCTAGAACTAGCAGAAATCAATAAAAATCAACATATAAACGCTTATGAAAAACAGCGCGAGTTTATCAAAAAGCAAGAAGACTTCATTGCAAAGAACAAAGCTCGTTATTCAACGACAGGTCGTGCAAAGAGTCGTCAAAAACAACTTGATCGCATGGAGCTTATTGATCGTCCGGAAACAGCAATTAAACCGGAATTCTCATTTAAAGAAAGTCGTGCAAGTAGTCGCTTCGTCTTTGAAGGTGAAAATGTAGAAATCGGATATACACATCCGCTACTACCAAAGCTATCAATGACGATTGAACGTGGTGAAAAAATTGCTATTGTTGGATGTAACGGTGTTGGTAAATCAACGTTGCTAAAAACAATCTTAGGTAAAATTAAACCTTTAAGCGGTAAAACAAGTCTTGGTGACTTCTTAGAGCCTGCATACTTTGAACAAGAAGTTAAAGCTGATAATATAACACCAATTGATGATGTATGGAATACATTCCCTGGCCTAGACCAGCATCAAATTCGTGCGATGTTAGCAAAATGCGGATTAAAAAATGAACATATTTCTCGCCCATTAAGTCAATTAAGTGGTGGAGAACAAGCAAAAGTTCGTTTATGTAAGCTAATGGGTGAGGAAAGTAACTGGCTATTATTTGATGAGCCGACAAACCATCTTGATGTTACAGCAAAAGCGGAACTTAAGAAGGCTATGAAAGCATATAAAGGAACAATTCTCCTTGTATGTCACGAACCGGACTTCTATGAAGATTGGATCACAAAAGTTTGGGATGTTGAAGAATGGTCTCAAAATAGTAAGTAGTCTTTAAGAAAAAACTCCTTGTGTAGACAAGGAGTTTTTTACTTATTTTTATTAAGAATTTTTTATATTGTAGTATCCTATAAGGCGTAATCGAAATTCTTTTAATTCCGGATACGCCTCTAAATTTGCTAACATACCTCTAATTACCGGAATTCTTGGATTAAGCAATCGTATTTCCGCCTCTAAAACATCTAATGTAACCAACAGCTCATCATCCTCTAATTGATCAGCTAAAGTGCGCTTAAATACAATAATCTCTTTTAAAAAATGTTCTTTAACTTGTTCCTTAATAAGCTCTGATTTACAAAGGAATTCTCCAAGCTTTTCTTCATGTAAAATAGGTTCTTCCGAAGATTCTACTAAGCCATCTACTAATTTATCTACTCTTTTTAAAATAAAAGCAGCTACATACGATAAATCAATTTCTGGTGCTTGTAAAATAATTAATTCTAAATACCCACGGCATATGCCTTCTACCATAATTACTAAATCCAATAAATATGGCATAACCTTTTCACCATAAATGGACAATAAACTATCCCGATAAAATGCATGAGACTCTAACTTCATCCGCATCATAAATTCTTCTACTTCTTTATTAAACGGAATCGCATTTTCTCTCGCATGCATAATAATAAATTCTTTATGCTTTTGTATATCATTAAACTGACAATGTAATTGTTTTGCAAATTTTTCACGTGGTAATAAAGACTCTTGTTCAATATCCAGCATTTTTTTTTGGATTTTGTCATAATAATATCGAAGTGTCACTAATAAAAGCTCATCTTTCGATTTAAAATATAAGTAAAAAGCTCCCTTAGATATACCACTAGCTGTCACAATTTCCTGCACTGATGTCGCATTTACACCCTTAGTAGCAAATAACTTCATAGCCGATTCTATAATTAAACGCTCTTTTTCTTTCATATCTTCTCTCCTAAATTTAATCTCGCATCTTATTATAAATGTATTATACCATCTCTTTTTATTGACGATTGACCGAACGGTCAGTTATATTATGTATTAGACTGACCAGTTGGTCAATATAATAAAAAGGGAGCGCAAACATGAACAAAATCATCAATTTCTCGTTAAAAAATAAGTTCGCAGTTTGGCTACTAACCATTATTGTTACTATTGCGGGGATCTACTCTGGACTCAATATGAAGCTGGAAACAATCCCTGATATTACAACACCGATTGTGACAGTAACTACGGTCTATCCTGGTGCTACACCAGAAGAAGTAGCTGATAAAGTTTCAAAGCCGATGGAAGAACAACTACAAAATTTAAGCGGTGTTAACGTTGTGAGTTCATCATCTTTTCAAAACGCATCTTCTATCCAAGTAGAATACGATTTTGATAAAAATATGGAAAAAGCAGAAACAGAAATTAAAGAAGCTCTCACAAATGTAAAACTCCCAGAAGGTGTTAAAGATCCTAAAGTTTCACGAGTAAACTTCAATGCCTTTCCAGTTATTTCGTTAAGCGTGGCAAGTAAGAATGAATCTTTAGCTACCTTAACTGAAAATGTAGAAAAAAATGTTGTACCAGGATTAAAAGGACTTGATGGTGTTGCATCTGTTCAAATTGCTGGCCAACAAGTAGATGAAGTACAGCTTGTCTTCAAGAAAGATAAAATGAAAGAACTAGGACTAAGTGAAGATACCGTAAAAAATGTGATTAAGGGATCGGATGTATCTTTACCACTTGGCTTATACACATTTAAAGACACGGAAAAATCAGTTGTTGTAGATGGCAATATTACAACGATTAAAGCGTTAAAAGAACTTAAAATCCCAGCTATACCTTCCTCACCTAACGGTCAAGGTAGTCAAAATGCTGGCGCTGGTGCACAAACGCCGCAAATGAATCCAGCTGCTATGAACGGGATTCCAACAGTTACATTAGACGAAATTGCTGACATTAAAGAAGTTGGGAAAGCAGAATCTATTTCTCGAACAAATGGAAAAGAAGCAATTGGAATTCAAATTGTGAAGGCCTCTGATGCAAATACAGTTGATGTTGTAAATGCAGTAAAAGATAAAGTAAAAGATCTTGAGAAAAAATATAAAGATTTAGAGATCATTTCAACATTCGACCAAGGTGCACCTATTGAAAAATCAGTTGAAACAATGCTGAGCAAAGCAATTTTCGGTGCTATCTTTGCGATTGTTATTATTATGCTGTTCCTACGAAATATTCGAACAACGTTAATTTCTGTCGTTTCAATACCACTTTCTTTATTAATTGCTGTTTTAGTCATAAAGCAAATGGATATTACGCTTAACATTATGACACTTGGAGCAATGACCGTTGCTATAGGCCGCGTTGTCGATGACTCAATTGTTGTTATTGAAAATATTTACCGACGTATGTCGTTATCAGAAGAGAAATTACGTGGAAAAGATTTAATTCGTGAAGCTACGAAAGAAATGTTTATCCCGATTATGTCTTCCACCATTGTAACAATTGCTGTATTTTTACCGCTTGGACTAGTAAAAGGTATGATTGGTGAAATGTTCTTACCATTCGCCTTAACTATCGTCTTTGCTTTATTAGCATCATTACTAGTAGCAGTTACAATCGTACCGATGCTAGCTCATTCCTTATTTAAGAAAGAGAGCATGAGGGAAAAAGAAGTACATCATGAAGAAAAACCAAGTAAATTAGCAAATGGATATAAACGCATACTTGCATGGGCTTTAAATCACAAAATTATTACATCAAGTATCGCTGTCCTTCTATTAGTTGGTAGCCTTGCACTTGTACCAGTTATCGGTGTAAGTTTCTTACCTTCTGAAGAAGAAAAAATGATTATTGCAACATATAATCCTGAACCAGGTCAAACGTTAGAAGACGTTGAAAAAATTGCAACAAAAGCTGAGAAGCACTTCCAAGATAATAAAGACGTCAAAACAATTCAGTTCTCATTAGGTGGAGAGAATCCAATGAGTCCTGGTCAATCAAACCAAGCAATGTTCTTCGTACAATATGATAACGACACGAAAAACTTTGAAAAAGAGAAAGAACAAGTCGTTAAAGATTTACAGAAGATGTCTGGCAAAGGCGAATGGAAAAACCAAGACTTCGGAGCAAGTGGCGGTAGTAACGAAATTAAACTATACGTTTATGGAGATAGCTCAGAAGACATTAAGCCTGTCGTAAAAGATATTCAAAATATCATGAAGAAAAATAAAGACTTAAAAGATATAGATTCTAGTATTGCAAAAACATATGCAGAGTACACTTTAGTCGCAGATCAAGAAAAGCTGAGTAAAATGGGCTTAACGGCTGCTCAAATTGGAATGGGACTTTCTAATCAACATGATCGCCCTGTTCTGACAACAATTAAAAAAGACGGTAAAGATATCAATGTATATGTAGAAGCTGAAAAACAAAATTATGAAACAATCGATGACTTAACAAATCGCAAAATTACAACACCACTTGGTAATGAAGTAGCTGTGAAAGATGTTATGACTGTAAAAGAAGGTGAAACATCGAATACAGTAACACACCGAGATGGACGTGTTTATGCAGAGGTTAGTGCCAAATTAACATCTGATGACGTTTCAAAAGCATCTGCTGCAGTACAAAAAGAAGTAGATAAAATGGATCTTCCTTCTGGTGTAGATGTTTCTATGGGCGGTGTTACTAAAGATATTCAAGAATCATTCAAGCAACTTGGCCTAGCGATGTTAGCTGCGATTGCCATTGTATACTTCGTTCTTGTCGTTACATTTGGTGGTGCCCTAGCACCATTCGCAATTTTATTCTCGCTACCATTTACAATTATTGGGGCTCTTGTTGCCTTATTAATCTCTGGTGAAACATTAAGTGTATCTGCAATGATTGGTGCGCTTATGTTAATCGGTATCGTTGTAACAAACGCAATCGTGCTTATCGACCGCGTTATTCATAAGGAAAATGAAGGACTATCAACACGTGAAGCTTTATTAGAAGCTGGTGCAACACGCCTTCGTCCAATTTTAATGACTGCAATTGCAACAATCGGTGCTCTTATTCCGCTTGCATTAGGATTTGAAG
Source organism: Bacillus sp. LH1 (assembly GCF_057924895.1). NCBI lineage: Bacteria > Bacillati > Bacillota > Bacilli > Caryophanales > Bacillaceae > Bacillus > Bacillus sp. LH1. Next base: position 5,315,998 of record NZ_CM175007.1, read on the forward strand.
GTAGTGGCTTAATTTCTAAAGGACTTGGCGTAACGGTAATTGGTGGATTAACAAGTTCAACGTTATTAACACTTCTTATTGTTCCAATCGTTTATGAAGTATTAAGCAAATTTAAAAAGAAAAAAACAAAATAACAAAAAAATAACCTCGCTAACTGCGAGGTTATTTTTTATTTCCAAACAAGATTAGGAAATCGCCATAGCCTTCTTTCTCTAATTCCTCTTTTGAAATAAATCGAAGAGCTGCGGAATTAATACAGTAACGAAGGCCATTTGGTCCTGGACCATCTGGAAATACGTGCCCAAGATGTGAATCTCCTTCTTTACTTCTCACTTCTGTACGTGTCATATTATGACTCACATCCATCTTTTCTTTCACACTTGCTGACATCACTGGTTTTGTAAAACTAGGCCATCCACATCCACTATCAAATTTATCTAGAGAAGTAAACAACGGCTCACCTGAAACGATGTCGACATAAAGACCTTCCTCTTTATGGTTCCAATACTCATTTCGAAATGGTGGTTCTGTACCATTTTCCTGTGTTACATAATACTGCATCTCATTGAGTTTTTCTTTTAAATGAGCATTATCCTTTGGCCAATGTTGCTTAATAAAAGCATCTCGTCCTGAGCCTTTACGATATAACTCATAGCGGAATGTATTTTTCTTATGGTATCCTTGGTGATATTCTTCAGCTGGATAAAATGTAGCTGCTGGTAGTATTTTTGTCGCAATTGGTTTTGAAAAGCGTCCACTCTGCTCCAGCTCTTCTTTTGAGGCCTCTGCTTTTTTATGTTGTTCTTCATTATGATAAAAAATCACCGTTTCATAAGACTGTCCGCGGTCGTGGAATTGTCCACCAATATCGGTCGGATCAATTTGTCTCCAATATATATTTAACAATTCCTCATACGGCATTTTATTTGCATCAAATGTAATTTGTACTGCCTCATAATGTCCCGTCGTTTCTGAACATACTTCTTTATACGTTGGATTCTCTTTATGACCACCTGTGTAGCCAGAAACAACCTTTATAATCCCTTCCATCTCTTCAAATGGTGAAACCATACACCAGAAGCACCCTCCAGCAAATGTAGCCAATTCTACCTTTTCATTTACAGCCATTACTTCACCCCTATTCTATGTTCTGCTTACAGTATGGCATAAGAAACATCATATTATAAAAGAAAAAGCACCGAACATCGATGCTTTTTCTTTACTTCACTTTATTTTTTCCAACATCCTTCTCCATTTCATCACTTGTCACATCTAAAACATCTAATAAGAAGATGAAGATTGGAATACCGATAATTAATCCCCATACACCTAAGAAGTGTTCTGAGAAGATTAATACCATAAATGTATAAAAAATCGGTAAATTTGTTTTTTGCGACATAAACTTCGGGTTTAATACGTAACTTTCAAGCGCATGAATCACTGTTACGATAACCAAAATATAAACAACGTACATGATACCGCCAATATTGTAAGCAATCATACAAAGTGGGAATAACGAAATGATAACCCCCGCTACTGGAATTAAGCCAAGCAAGAAAATCATTAACGCTAAACCTAATAATTGCGGGAATCCTAATATCCATAATGCGATAACTGAAAGAACGCAGTTAACAACAGCAATTAAAAATTGCGCCTCGATTACCTTTCCAAATGAACGTGCAAATTTCTTTCCGAAGTACTCAATTTCAGTATAGAAAATTGCAAGCCTGCTTTCTTTAAACTTTGCAGTAAAACCGACAATACGAGATTTTTCTAATAAGAAAAACAAACTCAAAATTAAAGAAAGTAAAACTTGAAGGCCAAATTTACCAACATTCGTAATCGATTTATACAAAATGTCTACGCCTTGTCCTACATATTTAGAAAGCTCCATATGATTGACAGCATTAACTGCATACTTAATTAGTTCACTATCTGGTGGGTTTCTTAAAAATACATTGAATTGGTAAATCAGTTGTGAAATTTGTATCGTCAATACTGGTAAATATTTAAATAGCGTAATAGCAATTCCACCAATTAACATTACATATAGAAACGCTATAATAATTTTTCGATTAATAGGCATGAAATGATCTAATTTGCGTGAAATAAACTTTTGGAATCGATCCATTAAATACGTGAGAATAAACGTAATTAATATTAAATTCAACATACTTTGCAGCCCGTATAACACGAGAGCAAGTATTACTAATACGAGTAACCTCTGGAATCCTTTGCTTTGAAACAGGTTTTTTATTTGCATAATCGACGAATACTCTCTCCTGTCCTATAAACTAAAACGTTAATAAGTAGATTTCTCTCTCTTTTCTACTTTTAATTATTCATTCATATTAAGATTTTTATAAACTCATTATATGCCTACTTTAACAGGTATATAGTAGCTTACTTCTTATTTTACAATACAATGACCTAATTCAAAACGTATTCTACATAGTATTAATGAAGATTTAAGGAAACTTACATTTTTTTAAATAGGTCTTACCACTACTGTAACATAAAAAGCAAGCTATCAGTAGAAATCTGTCCTACAAATAGCTTGCTTTTCTTATTTTTTAAGTAAGTTTTACTATCCAATGAATGGCATGAACATTGGGATGACAACTACTGTTACAACCCCAACTACCGTTACAGCAATACTTGCCATCGCTGCCTCTACCTCACCCATTTCAATTCCTACTGCAACTCCTAATGCATGACCCGCTGTTCCAAGTGCTAAACCTTTTGCAATCGGATGTTTCACTCTAAATGTTTTTAAGAATAATGCTCCTAATGCGTATACGATAACTGCGTTGAAAATAACTGCAAACGATGTAATTGCTGGAATACCACCAATACTTTCTGAAATTGGTAACGCAATTGCTGTTGTTGCTGCTTGTGGTAGCATTGAATTCATTACTGCTGTATCTAAACCGATTGCTTTTGCAACAATGAACACGACAATTACTGAGCAAATAGATCCAACCACGATAGCTGATAAAATTTGCCACCAATATTTTTTCAACTTATCAACTTGTTTATATAGTGGGATAGCGAATGCAATTGTTGCTGGCTCTAAGAAGAAACTAATCATTTTTCCGCCAGTATTATATTCTTCAAAAGTAAAGTTACCTACCTTTAGAAATACAATCCCTAATACCATCGCCACGAATAATGGTGTAAATAGGAAGAACCCTTTTGAATGCTTGAATAATAATGTTCCGATTCCGTATGCGATTAATGAAACGACGATTCCGAAATATGGAGTCATTGTGCTTGCCATGTTCATTACCTCCCAACAATATATAAATACAATGGTTACGCAACCTTTCCGTGCTTGCGTCCTTTATTTACTACTTTCAATTCTTTTGTATCTTCTGTTTCTTTTTCATCTTTTCCTAAAATAAATTGTGCAAATAATCCTGTTACAGCGAGTAAAATAACTGTTGCTACAACAATTACAGTTAAAATTTGTACAAAGTATTGTCCCATTACACCAAGAGAATTAATAACTGAAATACCTGATGGGACGAATAAGAATCCAATAATACCTGTTAAAGCTGTTCCGAGTGATTCAACTTGCTCCAATTTAATAACTTTTAAACATAATAGACTAAATAAAATAACTAACCCGATTACCGATGAAGGCATTGGAATTGGTAAATGTGTTGCAATAATATTAGAAATTAACATAATAGCTGAGAATATGAATGCTTGTGATAAGAAACTATATACTTTTTTCGTACTCATTTTGGCCACCTCTTTCGATTTGGTACCTTTATTGTATAGGAGATAACCGCCTAAGTAAGCGTTTACATAACGGAACGTCAAATATACAGAATCAGTTACAAATATAAAAGGATGAAATACAAAAGCTGCTTCTTAAATACGAAGCAGCTTCTTGAGTTCTTTTGCATATGTACGACTAACAGGTACTTTTGATCCTTCTTTCATAATTAAATTATAAGTAGAGTTAAACCATGGCTGAACTTCAGTAATATGATTAATATTTGCAATAAAGCTACGATGAACACGCATGAAACTTACTTGCGGCAACTTCTTTTCCAAAATCACAAGTGTATCGTGTGTTACATATGTTTCCCTCATTGTTTTTACTGTCACTTTTCCGTCCACAAGTCCTACATATACAATATCTTCAATATTAACAAGTACGATTGATTCTTCAATTGGTAATGCTAACTTATGCATCTCTACTGTTACATCTGTCCCCTTTATTTCGTGCTTCGTTTCTATTTGCGATTGTTTTTGTTTTTTATACTTCTTTAATGTCTGCACAATACGCTCTTCATCAAATGGTTTTAAAATGTAGTCTAACGCATCTACTTCAAATGCTTGCAGCGCATATTGATCATAGGCAGTAGCAAATACAATTGCAGGTGGATTTTTCATCTTCTTTAATATATTGGCGATTTCAAATCCGTTATCATCGGATAATTGAATATCTAAAAACACAATATCTGGTCTACTTTGCATTAGTTCTTCTAATGCGTCTTCCACACAATCAGCCTCACCAATTATCTCAACTTCTTTCGTTCTCTCTAATAAATACTTTAGTTCATCACGTGCTAACATTTCATCGTCAACTACTAATACTTTTAACAATCTGTTCTTCCTCCCCTACTTTTTTTGGAATAACAAAAGTAATCTCTGTCCCCTCATTTAATTCACTTTCGATATGAAGCATCGTTTCTTTTCCAAATAATCCAATAAGACGTTCATTAATATTATATAAAGCTGTTCCAGTCCCTTTCTTTGACGAAACTACCATCTTTCCTAATTGTTCTAAACGTTCTTCCTCAATTCCCTGCCCATTATCTTTTACTTCAAAATGAACCATACCCTCTTTTTCAAAAACATGCACTTCTACTTCACATACTGGTTGCTTCTTCGGAAAAGCGTGTCGCAATGCATTTTCAACCAATAGTTGAAGAACAAATGGTGGTACTAAAGTTGTCTTTAGCTCGTCCTCAATATACATCTTTACCTCATACTTATTTGGGAACCTTGCTTGTTCTAAGGATAAATATGCCTGTACATGGTTTAATTCTTGTTCTAGTGGAATCAATAACTGACGTGCCCCTTGCAAATTACATCGGAAATATACGCTAAGCTGTAATAATAACTTCCTTGCTTTTTCTACATCTGTTCGGCATAAAGCTGATACTGTATTAATCGCATTAAATAAAAAATGCGGGTTAATTTGTGCTTGTAATGCCTTTATTTCCGCATCTTGCAATAATTTACTTTGCAACTCAGCTTCACCTAATTCAAGTTGTGTAGAGAATATTTTTGCTAATCCTTCTGCTAATTCCTCTTCCACACGACTTAACTGGTTAGGATTTTTGAAATACAGTTTTAATGTCCCTATTGTATTTCCATGTGAAGTTAGTGGAATAACAATCGCCGCTTGCAAAGGGCAGCCTTCATGTTGACAATTAATAACCTCACGTGATTTTGCTTTCATTATTTTCCCTGTGTGTAACACTTCTTTCGACAAACCAGTTATTAAACTATGTGACGGAATATGGTGATCTGATGCTAATCCAACATGAGCTAATATTTTCTCTGTATCTGTTAAGGATACCGCATCTGTTCCTGTAAAGCGGTGAATAATTTGTGCCACATGCTTACACGATTCTTCTGTTAAGCCTTGGCGAAAATATGGTAACGTTTTATCTGCAATACGTAATACCTTATGAGTCTGAAGTGCCTTTGCGTTCTCTTCCTGACGCAAAATAGCTTGTATCATAGAAAGTAAAATAAAACTTCCAAAACTATTTACAAGGATCATTGGTATCGCAATTGTTTTCACAATGCTCATTCCATCCTCTACAATTAATAGGATCATAATCATTTCTAAAGAAACGATAAAAACACTTAAAATCGCTGAAAACTTAGGGGTAATTGTACGGTTATATTTTTTAAAAATGTATCCGATATAACCAGTTATAACGCCTGCTAAAATTGAAGAGATTGCACAACTTAGAGCTGTCGTCCCTCCAAGCATATAACGGTGAATACCAGCAATTGATCCTACCCCAATTCCGACGATAGGACCACCAAGCAATCCACTAATTCCAACACCCATAATACGTGTATTTGCAATGGTACTCGATGATGAAACACCTTGTAACCAATTTTCATTCATAATCGTATTTCCTGCTATTTCAATCCCAGTGTAATTGCTTACAATTGTAAATACCGAAAAAATACAAATAAGCTTAAGCTTATCTACATAGCCATCCTGTTTATGAAGGAGGCGTCTGAAAGTTTTAATATGAGAGAGTAAAAATCCTAAAATAACTATAAGTCCGACTCGTTCAATCATCATGAGTACTAAATTTAGCATCTTTGATTCATTCCTTTTTATTTAGTTAGTTTTATTATGGGAAAATAATGAAGTCGGCGTCAAGAAGAACGAAATGTTTTTTGAAATATTTTACACATAATAACTTCCTCTTTATTTGACAATACATATAGAAGAGTGCTAAAAATAAAGTAATATAATACAGTCCTTTAACCCAACCCCGTGAGGTTGAGAAGGAAGTCGGAATACAATATACGTATGTTCTTTTCTTGGGGATACGTATGCTTTTTTGGCCTTCTCATCATATCAGGTGAGAAGGCCTTTTGTTATTCTTCCATAGCGACTGTAGAAAATAAGGAGGAGTAATAATGAACGTCACTACTGATGTACAACAAACAACAGAGGAGACAAAAGCGAAAAGATATAAAACATTATTTGGTTCTGCGCTAGGATATGCAGCAGAAGGTTTAGATATGTTGCTATTATCTTTCGTACTTGTCTATATTTTAAAAGAGTTTCACTTAAGTCCTGTTGAAGGTGGAAACTTAACTTTAGCTACCACAATAGGAATGTTAATTGGTTCTTATTTATTTGGATTTATTGCTGATTTATTTGGCCGTATTCGTACAATGGCCTTCACAATCTTACTGTTTTCACTAGCAACCGCACTCATTTATTTCGCAACAGACTACTGGCAATTATTAATTCTGCGCTTTTTAGTTGGAATGGGAGTTGGTGGTGAATTCGGAATCGGAATGGCCATCGTAACAGAAACATGGTCTAAAGAAATGCGCGCTAAAGCGACATCTGTTGTTGCACTTGGATGGCAATTTGGTGTACTGATTGCTTCACTCCTTCCAGCATTTATTGTCCCACACTTTGGATGGAGAGCCGTTTTCTTATTTGGATTAATTCCAGCTTTACTAGCTGTCTATGTCCGTAAAAGTTTAAGTGAACCGAAAATATGGGAGCAAAAACAACGCTACAAAAAGGAACTATTGCAAAAAGAAGCTGCAGGTAAATTAACAACTACTGAAGCAGAACAACTAAAACATATAAAAAAATTTCCACTTCGAAAGTTATTTACCAATAAAAAAGTAACAATTACAACAATTGGTCTTATTATTATGTCGTTCATCCAAAACTTCGGATATTACGGAATCTTCACATGGATGCCCACTATTTTAGCAAATAAATATAACTATACATTAGCAAAAGCAAGTGGCTGGATGTTCATTTCTACCATCGGTATGCTAATTGGAATTGCAATCTTTGGTATTCTAGCTGATAAAATTGGTCGCCGTAAAACTTTTGCAATCTATTATATTGGCGGTACAGTATACTGTCTCATTTACTTCTTCTTATTCACAGATTCAACATTATTATTATGGGGAAGTGCATTGCTTGGATTCTTTGCAAATGGAATGATGGGAGGATTTGGAGCAATTTTAGCTGAAAACTATCCTGCTGAAGCTCGCTCTACCGCCGAAAACTTTATTTTCGGTACAGGACGTGGGTTAGCTGGATTTGGGCCTGTTATTATTGGCTTACTTGCTACAGGTGGCAACCTACTTGGAGCATTGTCCTTGATTTTTATCATCTACCCAATCGGGTTAATTACAATGCTACTATGTGTACCAGAAACAAAGGGAAAAGTATTAGATTAAACGTAAAAGAGGAAGCATCTCATTTAAGATGCTTCCTCTTTTACGTTTTTATTTATTTTGATTTACTAGCCTTCTGAAATAAGAATGCAGTTTTATCTTCTTCTTTTACAATACCTTGTTTTAATGCTAATTCTCCCGCAACTTTAGGCGCTAACCATAGCATTGGGAATAACAAAATTGATACCGGAACTGCCGTCACCACGATAAACGATTGTAGCGCATTAATACTTCCTTCACCCATATATAAAAGAATTGCTGCAACTGCGCCCATAATAAGCGACCAAAAAATTCGCAAACTAATTCTAGGATCTCCGTCTCCAGTCACTGCCATTGAAATAGAATACGCCATTGAATCTCCTGTTGTCACTACAAATAAAATTGTTAATAAAAGAAATGCTGGTCCAATAATATTAGAAAGTGGCAATTGCCCTGTAATTGCAATCATAGCTGCCGGCATACCAGATTCACTTAATGCGTCCGAGATAGACCCAGGATTCATCAACTCATAAAACACGCCTGATCCACCTAATATAGTAAACCAAAATGTTGTAATAATAGGTGCGATAATTCCAATTGCAACGATGATTTCTCGAATCGTTCTCCCTCTTGAAATTCGACTCACTAAAATTGCCATCATTGGTCCGTATCCAATAAACCATCCCCAGAAAAAGATTGTCCAAGATCCTAACCAACTTGTATCACCACGGTATGTGCTCATCGGTATAAACTCATTTACATAAAATCCAAACGAAGAAACAAACGAATCAATAATAAATCCACCTGGCCCAAATAGTAATATGAATGCCATTAACACAATTGCTAATCTAACATTTAAATTACTTATAATTTGAATCCCTTTATCAATACCTGTTACTGCCGATATGGTAGACACGGCCACCACACAAACAATAATTGCTAATTGAGTAGTAAACACATCAGAAACTCCAAATAATTCTTGTAATCCATAACTTGCTTGTAAACCTAAAAATCCAATTGGGCCAATTGTACCTGCAGCTACTGCAATAATTGCAGCTGCATCAATTATCGTTCCAAGCAGGCTCTTTCTTAATTTTTCCCCAAAAATAGGATATAAAAGTGTTCGAGGTTTTAGCGGCATATCTTTATGATAATGTCCATACATCATAACTACCGCACTAATTGTACCTAAAATCGTCCATGCTAAAAATCCCCAATGCATATAACTTTGTGCTAAAGCAGGCATGACTGCTTCTTTCGTTCCAGCAGATATACCATCATGTATTGGTGGCACCGTCATCAAATGATACATTGGCTCTGCTGCTGCCCAAAAAACGCCACCTCCAGCAAGTAATGTAGACATAATAATAGCAAGCCATTTTGCCGTACTAATCTCAGGTTTTTCTAATCCCCCAAGCTTAACTCTCCCATATTTGGAGAAAGCCATACACATCGCAACAATAAATGTACCTAATAATAAAACTTGCCAGAAGGCACCGAAATATTTAATTGAAAAAGCGAAACTTTTATTAATCGCACTCTCTACATAATCCTTGTTCAAAAAAACTGCAATTACAAATAATAAAAGTGAACCACCACTAATAATAAATACAGGCCAATCAGTTTTTCGACTCTTCATCCTCATTTATACTTCCTCCTTCCTCAGCAATCTAAAAAAACAACTTTATTATGTTTTATTGTTTAAACCTAAAACATAATAATTATATATGCATAACATTTTATCGACTTCCCACATACTTATGTTGTCCCTAAAAATATGCCAAATCCCTTATTAAAAAGAAAAATTCTCTTCCTCTTACATAAAAAAGCAAAACAAAAGACCTTATATTTCTATAAGGTCTTCGAAACAGAAATTTGATTATAACATAAGGTACTCCTTGGTTCAAAAAGCCTCTTCCAAAAATAACCGAGAGTAAAGGCTTCCATTTGCTACATAACAGTAATTAAAAAAAATATATTTTGCAGAAAAAAACTGCACTAAATATTATTTATGAAAGAAATTTGGCTTCAAAATTTCATTCGGATACGGTTTATGATAAATGTGAGTGGTAGCTGGAGATAATGGCGGAATAAGCCATACCCAATTACCTGTTACAACACGACCACAAGCAGCTTCTTGCTTCTCAAATTGCTGAAATTGTTGTGCAGCAGTATGGTGATCAACAATACTAACTCCTTGTTTTTTAAAGGAGTGTAGTACGGCAATATTCAACTCAATTAGCGCCTTATCTTTCCATAAGGTACCGTTTCTCGATGTATCTAAATCCATCATCTCCGCAACAGCCGGAAGTAAATTATAACGATCATGATCTGCTAAGTTGCGCGCCCCGATTTCTGTTCCCATATACCATCCATTGAACGGAGCGGCTGTATAAGAAATACCGCCAATTTCTAAACGCATATCTGAAATCATTGGAACACCATACCATTTCACTCCAAGTGATGAAATAGGGTATTCTGGGTGTTCAATTGGCACTTCTTTTACTTCTTCTCTCGGAATTTCTTTATATGTAGGTGCCTTCCCGTTTATAGAGAACACAAGTGGCAATACATCGAAATTCGTACCTTCTCCTTGCCAACCAAGCCCCTGACAAAAGTCCGTAAATGTAGCGGAATGAGAATCACCAATCACTCCCGTTTCTGTTTTATATCCTGCATATCGAATCAATTGGTGATTATAAATTCTTATATTATTTTCTTCACCTTGATATTGCTTAAAAATCGTAATGGTTGGTTTAACTTTCCCGTCGTTCGTTGCATATTTAATATGATGAATTAATGCATTATATACACCCTCTTCATCATTTACTTCGCGCGCATCTAATATGTGCATCTTACTCCAAAATAGTCTTCCAATACATCTATTACTGTTACGCCATGCCATTCGTGAACCATGAACAAGTTCTTCAAATGTATGCTCATATGTCCCTGTCTTCTCTATCTCAATTTGAATTTCTTTTATACGTTCTTCTATCAATTGTTCTTTATGAAGCTCCTTATAACAAATCGTAATAAAATTACTTGCTTCTTCTATTAATTGTTTCGTTTTACTCATAAACAATCTCCTTCTATTTCAACAAAGCCCTGCTACTTTACAGTATAAGCAAAAAGGATAGGAGTCACAAATGAAAGTGAGAGTGTTACTTTTATTGTAATATTTTTCAGAAAATTAATGGACTTACTATTGACTTATATGGAAAATGGGTGTATTTTTGACTCAGGTAAAGTATTTTTACCTAGACCAACTTTTTAAATAGAAAGGAGGTAATGTTATGTCTTCATTTCAATTGCCAAAGCTTTCATATGACTATGATGAACTAGAGCCACATATTGATAGCAATACACTTTCCATTCATCATGGAAAGCACCATGCGACATACGTAAACAATTTAAATGCTACTTTAGAAAATTATACTGAATTACATAATAAATCTTTAGAAGAATTGCTATGTAATTTAGATACTTTACCGAAGGAAATTGTTACAGCTGTACGAAATAACGGTGGCGGTCACTATTGTCATAGTCTTTTTTGGGAAGTGATGAGCCCACGAGGTGGCGGTGAGCCTAATGGAGACGTTGCAAAAGTAATTGATTATTATTTCAATACCTTTGACAACTTAAAAGATCAACTTTCCAAAGCAGCTATTAGTCGTTTTGGAAGTGGCTATGGATGGCTTGTTCTTGACGGTGAGGAACTCTCTGTTATGAGTACACCAAATCAAGATACGCCTTTGCAAGAAGGGAAAATCCCCTTACTCGTAATTGATGTATGGGAACATGCTTATTATTTAAAGTATCAAAATAGGCGCCCAGAGTTTGTTACCAACTGGTGGCATACAGTAAACTGGGACCAAGTAAACGAGAAGTATTTACAAGCAATTCAATCACAAAAACATTAGTCGTACGTATAAGGTAAATTTGGTAATGTAAAATCAGTATTGTCGAAATCCTCCAGAATCCCCCGGATTGCCACCGGGGGATTTATGATTACTTCATTGTATTTATATAATGTTTTAAAACATTTTTCATTTCTAGTTTCAGCTCTCGGAACAAAAATCCGAATTCACGAGCCTTTCCATTATGTAATGTACAGTTAGTTACCTCATTATAAGGAGCTATATTTTCCCCAGCTTTCTGAATGAGTGCTTTTATTCCTGTCTTCTCTTCTATGAAATGAATAATTTCTTCCGTAGAAACTACCCCGTTACTACAGGCGTTAATTGGCCCTTTCACATTTTCCATTCCGCACCAAGCTAGAAACTCTCCTGCCTCTTTTTCATGTATAAATGACAAAGTTCCATCTACATGATCCACAACGATAGGTTTTTGGTTCACAATACATTCAACGTAAAATTGTAACCTTTTCGTATAATCGTTTTCTCCAATAACAACTGGAAAACGAACTGCAACAACTGGGAATGTTGCTTGTTGAAATACAACGGCTTCAGCTAATCTCTTTCCTTCACCATAATTGAAGTCATTCCTATCTCCATACGCGATTGCATAATCGTACGGATTAAAGTCTTCTTCTGATAAGCTTAGGGCAGGTTCATAGACGGCCATTGAAGATGTCATAACATATTTCTTCGTTTTCCCTCGTAACACTTCACATGTTATCTTCGCTGCATTCGAGCTATAGCATAAATTATCGTATACAATATCATAACTTTTTCCTTCTAGACACTTTTCTAGTAGCTTTCCATCTTCTCTATCAATAATTATTCTTTTTACTGCGCTACCAAAAGAATCTTCAGTAACTCCCCTCGTCGCAATCGTTACATCGTGCCCCTCTTGCAAAAGTGCTTCTACTAAATGTTTACCAAAAAATCTTGTTCCCCCTAGCACCAATACTTTTTTCAACTTCATCATCCCCATTTTAGCAAATTGTAAAATACTACCTCTCTATTATAAGTGCCAACATATAAAAAGCATGGAATTCGTTTAACGATTCCATGCTTTTCTACAGAAAATATATTAACGTACTCGATATTTATAAATACAATAACAGAAGTACAAAATAGAAATTACTGATACATAAACCCATAGTTCATATACAAATCCCTCTCCCCACACTCCCATAAAATAAAAGAGTGAAGGTAAAGTCAATGTTACCCATGATTGTACGAAGGCAATCCTTCCAAGATATTGATTAATGTTCTTCTTTTGTGTATTTAATACAAAGAATAAATACCAAAGTAATGCCCACATAAACCACGTTAACGCATTAACAACATCATGGAATTGAACAAATGAAACAACCATATAGAATAAGGCTATAATTGCTACCCAAATACAAAACCATCCTAGACCACTACTATCCATTCCTTTTATAAAAGTAACACCTACATATAAATAAGTTAATCCAAATAAGAAAGTAGCCGCATATGAATACACTGTCCAATTGCTTTGGTCAGAAATCATGATCAAATAAAACGGAATAATAATTTGTAGTGCACCCACAAATAAATTAAAAACACCCGCACTTTTCATCTCTGCTTTCCCTAATATAACAAGACTATTTAAAAATAAAGCTGCCCCTGAAAGTAATAATCCTACATAACCCATATATATTCGTGTGAAAATCTTTACCTTTCACACTTTTAACCTCCCCACACTATAAAGTGATACTTATATTATTTTTCTTCCCATTTAAAACTACATACATAATTTTTCATTCAAATAAGTCAGACCTCCTACCTCAAAAAGGAGCGAACTTAAAACGCTTTCAATAATAAATAATCCTATCAAAACATGAACTAGGATTCCTTGATTATAAACGGACTCTATCAATGATACAAGTGTTGGAATACTTTTCAATAATACGCTTTCAATTTCTATAAAAAATTAATAAAATAATACATTCCTCTATCTCATTCTACTACCTTCTAGCATAAGATATTGTAAAATCGCATCATTTAAAACAGCGAACGTTCTTTTCTAGGTTCGCTAATAAAATTAATAAAAAATGACCTCTTGCTTTTATGCAAAGGTCATTTTTTTATATTCATCATTAAACTTTTAAATAGCCATTTTTATTATTTGATTGCCATTTCCAAGAATCTGCACACATTTCTTCTAATCCGCGTGTTGCCTCCCAGCCTAATTCACGCTTTGCTTTCGATGCATCAGCAAAACATACTGCCACATCACCTGGGCGACGCTCTGTAATTTTATAAGGAACTTTCTTACCCGAAACTTTTTCAAACGCTTCAACCATCTCTAGTACACTATAGCCCATACCTGTTCCCAGGTTATAAGCATCTACTCCCGTTGTACTCAGTACTTTCTCAAGCGCCTTTACGTGACCATTTGCTAAGTCCACAACATGGATGTAATCACGGACTCCTGTTCCATCTTTCGTTGGATAGTCATTTCCGAATACGCTTAATTCTTTTAACTTACCTACCGCTACTTGCGTTACATATGGCATTAAGTTATTTGGGATTCCATTTGGATCTTCTCCGATACGCCCACTTTCGTGTGCACCAAATGGATTGAAATAGCGAAGTAATGCGATACTCCATTCTGCATCTGCAAATGCTACATCACGCATAATTTGCTCAATCATTAATTTCGTTTGACCATATGGATTTGTTGCACTTAATGGAAACTCCTCCGTAATCGGTGACGTTTCCGGGATACCATATACAGTTGCAGATGAACTAAAGATTATCTTCTTTACATTATGTTTCTGCATTACTTCACATAGCACTAACGTGCTTGTAATGTTGTTATGATAATATGTTAATGGAATCGCTACTGACTCCCCTACAGCTTTAAATCCTGCAAAGTGAATAACTGCTTCAATTGCATTTTCTTCAAAAATTGCGTCAAGCGCTTCGCGATTTAAAACATCTTCTTTATAAAACTTAAATTGTTTTCCTGTTATTTCTTTCACTCGATTTATAGATTCTACCGAGCTATTCGAAAGATTATCCACTACTATAACTTCGTAACCGCTATTTAGTAATTCTACACATGTATGACTACCAATATATCCTGCTCCACCTGTTACAAGTATTGCCATAATTATAGTCCTCCATATTTCATTCATTATAAACTTCTCAAAGTATATCACATATTTCTTATCCTATGTTTAACATGCGAACACAGAAACTTACATTTTATCCCATAATAAATTTATAACATATACGATTCTAATCAGGTAATAAAAAAACGCCACATAATTTTTATTATGTGGCGTTTTTTTTATTAAATTACATAACAATATACACTTAGAAAATGCGCAAGACTACCTAATAATACAAAAACATGAAAAATTTCATGATGCCCCATATATTTAAACTCTAACCATTTTGGCTTTATTCCATAAATAAATCCACCAATTGTATAAAAAATGCCCCCAAGTACTAAGAAAATAATGCCTCCTGTACTTAAATTCTCAGCTAACGGTGCAAAGAATAACACAATTAACCAACCCATCGTAATATAAATTGCTGTCGATAACCATCTTGGACAATTAAACCAAAACATTTTAAATACAATGCCACAAATCGCAGTTGCATAGACTAAACAAAATAATAGTAAACCACTTGCTGAATTTAATGTAATTAAGCAAAAGGGTGCATATGTACCTGCAATTAATATAAAAATCATAGAATGATCTAGCTTCCTAAAGAAGTAAATAACACGTTCATTGGCCACAACACTATGATACACAGCTGACGCCGTATAAAGGA
The DNA here is from genome assembly GCF_057924895.1 of Bacillus sp. LH1. NCBI lineage: Bacteria > Bacillati > Bacillota > Bacilli > Caryophanales > Bacillaceae > Bacillus > Bacillus sp. LH1. Next base: position 5,331,687 of record NZ_CM175007.1, read on the forward strand.
CCATCATTCCAATACCAAACAAAATAACAGCTGTAATTGCAGCAAATGATGGCATCTTGATAGAAACTTTCACAAGCATAGCTAATAAGGCAATAAATGATAATATTGCTCCACCTAAGTGAGTAAATGCATTAACTGGTTCCCTTACATAAGTATTCATAATAACACCCCTCATATAATTACATGTAGTTTTGATAACTACATGTAATTATATACACATTTCTTTTTAAGGTCAACATTTACAATTCATTTGTTTCGTAATACCATATTTAAAGATATATTAAACATTAAGTTCCACTAAGTTATAAAAGTGAGGGATTCTACGTGGAAAATATAAATGAATTACTTGAGACATTGCATTTAGAAAAAAACATTAAACTTGAGGATATTCCAAATGTTGACTTATATGTAGATCAAGTTGTTCAACTATTTGAGAATACTTATGCAGATACAACGAGAACTGATGATGAAAAAGTATTAACCAAAACGATGATTAATAATTACGCAAAAGGAAAACTATTCATCCCCATCAAAAATAAAAAGTATTCAAAAGAGCATATGATTTTAATTAGCCTAATTTATCAATTAAAGGGAGCTCTCTCCATTAACGACATAAAAAGTTCATTAGAAACTATAAATGACTCCTTATTAAATGATGATTCATTCGAATTAAATACGTTATACAAAAATTATCTTGCTCTTACTGAAAGCAATGTCGAAAGCTTTAAACAAGACGTAAATAACCGTGTTACAGAAGTAAATGTGATTTCTTCCTTAGAAGATACAAAGCTAGAAAAATTTCTACTACTAACATCCTTCGTGACTATGAGTAATATGTATAGACGTTTAGCGGAGCAACTAGTGGATGATTTAAAAGAATCATAAATAAAAAACTATCCACCTATTAAAGTGGATAGTTTTTTATTTACTTAATTGCTTCATGAACTTTTAGTTGTTTCCCTTTAATCGTTGTAGTCTTCATGACTTTCAAGACGAGTGGTCCTTTTCCATTTAATATTTCAACATAAGAAACATTATCTTGTATCGTAATAATACCTATATCTTCTGCTGTAACACCTTTAATTTTAGCAATTGTACCGACGAAATCTACCGCCCTAATTTTCTTTTTCTTCCCGCCATTAAAGTACAGCTTCATAATGCCTTTGTTGATGTCTGCATTTTTATCTTTCTTTATAATTGGTTTAGCATGTATCTTTTCTTCAAATGCAGCTTTCTCTTTCATAACTTCTTCTTTTGAAGGTCCAATTGCCTTTGGAATTTCAAATCCAATATACTCCTCAATCTCTTCTAAAAATCTATTTTCATATGGTGTTATAAATGTAATAGCTTTTCCACTATTTCCAGCTCGTCCCGTTCTTCCAGTACGATGTACATAGCTTTCTTTTTCAAGTGGAATATCATAATTAATAACATGTGTAATATTATCAATATCAATTCCTCTCGCAGCTACATCTGTTGCTACTAAATAACGGAATTTTCCTTTTCTAAAATCATCCATGACTTCAAAACGATCTTCTTGTACCATACCACCATGTATTTTGTCACAGGGATAGTTAGCTCGTTTTAATTGTCTATATACATGATCTACACTTTCTTGTGTACGGCAGAAAATAATACAGCTATCAGGATTCTCAATCGTTGTTACATCTTTAAGTAGTGAAAGCTTCTCGTCTTCTATCACCTCAAAAAGAGTATGTTCAATTTTATCCGTCGTAATCCCAGCCGCTTTAATTTCAATATGAGTTGGTGAATTCATATATGTACGAGACAATTTCTCAACATCTTCTGGAAGTGTTGCTGAAAATAACATCGTCATTCTTTTTGTAGGTAATTCATCAATAATTGCCTCTACTTGATCGATAAAGCCCATATTTAGCATCTCATCTGCTTCATCAATAACTAAATACTTCAAACACTCTAAAGAAAGGGTACCCTTCTCAATATGATCCAACACACGACCAGGAGTCCCAACTACAATATGTGTCTTTTGCTTTAATTCTAATTTTTGACGTGCAAATGGAGATTTCCCATAAACTGCCGCAGCCTTAATCCTCTTGAATCGACCTATATTTGTAATATCTTCTTTTACCTGTACCGCAAGCTCTCTCGTTGGTGTTAAAACTAATGCTTGTGGTTTATTCTCTTCCCACTCCACCATTTCACAAAGTGGAATACCAAATGAAGCTGTTTTTCCACTTCCAGTCTGGGACTTCACAACAAGATCCTTCTTTTGTAATGCAACTGGAATAACCTCACCTTGTACTTCTGTTGGATGATCATACCCTAACCCAGTAAGTGCCCTTACAATTTCCTTACTTAATTTATAATCAGAAAAACTTTTTTTACTCATATATTAACCTCATTTTATTCTGTATTATTTTCTTTTTTATCTTTTGTATACGTTACTATCACCCTACTTATTATACTTGAAACCTCACATAAAAGGTGAATCATGCCAGATTCATCTTTTTATATAGAAATAAACCTTTTCATTTCATATATTGTTCAACTACTTGATAACATCTTTTGCTCGTATTGTTAGCATTAACCTTTTTATAGTATCCTACATCCAATTAAAAAAATAAAAAGAATACATACAACCTTCTATAATTATCTTAATTTTTCAACCCTTCCTATAAACGAACAATAAAAACAAAAAAATGTTTTAAATTCGTTTTTAACGTTGTTTTTCAGGTATAAAATCTATTTTTTTAAAAAATGTTAAGAAATCCTTTGACTTCTTAATAAAAATAATGTAAATTATCCTATGGACGAACATTTTTGATTAATAAAAATAAAATATTCGTATTTTAGGGGTGTAAATGATGGAAAACGTATTCGACTATGAAGATATTCAATTAATTCCTGCAAAATGTATTGTAAATAGCCGCTCTGAATGTGATACAACTGTCACTTTAGGAAAACATAAATTTAAATTACCTGTCGTGCCTGCAAATATGCAAACGATTATTGATGAAAGAATTGCAACTTATTTAGCTGAGAACAACTACTTTTATATCATGCATCGTTTCCAACCAGAGAAACGAATCTCATTCATTAGAGATATGCAATCACGTGGATTAATCGCTTCTATCAGCGTTGGTGTAAAAGAGGACGAATATGAATTCGTACAACAATTAGCTGCTGAGCAACTTACACCTGAATATATCACGATTGATATCGCACACGGTCATTCTAATGCTGTGATCAACATGATTCAACATATTAAAAAACATTTACCAGAGAGCTTCGTTATCGCTGGAAACGTTGGAACTCCAGAAGCGGTAAGAGAATTAGAAAATGCTGGTGCCGATGCAACAAAAGTTGGTATTGGACCTGGTAAAGTTTGTATTACTAAAATTAAAACAGGCTTCGGAACTGGTGGTTGGCAGCTAGCTGCGCTTCGCTGGTGTGCAAAAGCTGCAAGTAAGCCAATTATCGCTGATGGTGGTATTCGTACACACGGCGACGTAGCTAAATCTATTCGCTTTGGGGCAACTATGGTCATGATCGGTTCTCTATTTGCTGGTCACGAAGAGTCTCCAGGGGAAACAATTGAAAGAGATGGAAAACTTTATAAAGAATACTTCGGTTCTGCTTCTGAATTCCAAAAGGGTGAGAAGAAAAACGTTGAAGGTAAGAAAATGTTCGTTGAGCATAAAGGTTCTTTAGAAGATACGTTAATCGAAATGGAACAAGATCTTCAATCTTCTATCTCTTACGCTGGCGGAACAAAATTAGACGCTATTCGTACTGTAGATTATGTTGTCGTGAAAAACTCGATTTTCAATGGTGACAAAGTATATTAATTCTTAAATTAACTCGAAGGACAAGCATTTTCATGCTTGTCCTTCTTTTTTGTATATGAAAATGTAAAACATTTTAATTTAACTGAATTTTCTAGTATTATGTGTTTAGATAGTCTTAATAAGGGGGAGATACAACTTGAAAAATGTAATAGAAAATCGCCTTAATCGCGCAGAGGTACCCGCTGAACTAACATGGGATTTATCCGATTTGTATAATTCTGATGCCGAATGGCATACTGCATTAAACGCATTGGAAAATGATATACAGAAACTTGATTCATTTAAAGGGCATTTACATACTAGCTCCCACACTTTATTAAATTGCCTACTTTTAGAAGAAGAGCTTTTAATGACGTTAACAAAACTGTACTCATATGCAAATTTAAAAGAAGCTACTGATCGTACAAATCCAAGTATTCAAGCGAACTCTTCCAAAATTTCCGCTTTATGGACGAAAGTACATACTGCACTATCCTTTATTCATAATGAAATCCTCTCATTCGACGAAGGAACAATTGAAAGATGTTTAACTGAAGAAACAAAACTCGAACCTTTCCGTAAATCTTTACTAGAAATACTACAAAAAAGACAGCACACACTCTCTCCTGAAACAGAAGAAGCACTTGCTGCACTTGGCGAAGTTCATAGTTCTCCATACAAAATTTACGGCATGACTAAATTGGCCGATATGGATTTCACTTCTATACAAGACGAACAAGGAAACGAACTTCCTGTTTCATTCTCATTATTTGAAAGCAAATATGAATTTTCTCCAAGCACATATATACGTCGAAAAGCATATTCATCATTTGTTTCCACACTGAAACGATATAAAAATACAATTGCCACAACATATGCTACTGAAGTAAAAAAACAAGTAACACTTTCTCGTTTACGTAAATATGAATCCGTTACTCATATGCTATTAGAACCACAAAAGGTTCCACTTGAAATGTATAACAACCAACTTGATATTATTTATAAAGAACTAGCACCTCATATGCGCCGTTTTGCAGATTTAAAAAAGAGAGTATTAGGACTCGATCAAATGCTTTTCTGTGACTTACATGCACCTTTAGATCCCGAATTTAATCCGGCGATTACTTATGAAGAAGCAGGCACGCTCATTCAAGATTCTTTAAAAGTATTAGGCGATGAATATAGTTCCATAATCCAAAAAGGATTCAAAGAAAGATGGGTAGATCTTGCAGATAACGTAGGCAAATCAACAGGGGCATTTTGCTCAAGTCCATACGGCTCTCATCCCTATATTTTAATTACATGGCAAAATACGATGCGTGGATGCTTTACATTAGCACATGAATTTGGACATGCTGGTCATTTCTATTTAGCAAATAAAAACCAACGTATCATGAACGTACGCCCATCTATGTACTTTGTTGAAGCACCATCAACCATGAATGAATTACTATTAGCTCAGCATTTACTAGCGACTACTGACGATAAGAGAATGCGCAGATGGGTCATTCTACAACTACTTGGCACATATTATCACAACTTTGTTACTCATTTACTTGAGGGTGAATATCAACGTAGAGTATATGCTCTAGCAGAAAAAGGACAGGCCCTTACAGCTACAACTTTAACTGAAATTAAAACAAATGTCCTTTCGACATTCTGGGGAGATTCTGTAGAAATCGATGAAGGTGCGGGCTTAACTTGGATGCGTCAGCCTCATTATTATATGGGTCTATATGCTTATACATATTCCGCAGGCCTCACTGCATCCACTGCAGTAGCTCAAATGATTAAAGAGGAAGGACAACCTGCTATTGATCGCTGGTTAGATGTGCTTCGTGCTGGTGGTACAATGAAACCACTTGAACTAATGAAACATGCCGGGGTAGATATGTCAAAACCAGATGCAATCCGTAAAGCTGTTTCTTACGTTGGTTCATTAATTGATGAATTAGAGCATTCTTATCAAGAATAAAAAAATAAGCCCTCGCTTTAATGAGGGCTTATTTCATATTTACTTCCCAAAACGTTTGCGATATCCACATTTCCTGCAAAGTTCTTCAACCGCAACTCTTTTCGAAAATCCATCGACAATGTTTGTTGCCCTTTCACCTTCAATAATGTTAGAAAATGAATCATTATTAATATTCCCAAGGTTAATAATCCCTTCACCATCTAAACAACAAGGAATAACTGTTCCATTCGCTAAAATACCCGCTTGATTACGAAGTCCATGACAGAATCCTTTCCCATCATCCTCTTCCTCATGTAATGCTGGCCACTGGAATTCATAGTCTTGATTAATAAAGACACGTTCTGCAATTTTTATACCTTTTCCTGGTGTAAGCTTCTCTTCAATTTGATAAGCTAGATCAAATTCATTTTCAATTATAGATAATAACTCTCTATTTTTCTGGATTTCAGCATTTGTTTTATTATCCTGAGTTAAATTCCATAACCTTAACGATACAATTAAATCTGATTGACTTGTCGCTTCCCTAATGAAGGAAAGTATACTCCTTACATAGCCCTCTTTATCTTGCGAACCTGGATGTCCATCAAAACTATGCAGTGAAAAATTCATTTGTCTTAACGCAGGCTTATTTAACAGCCTATGTCTTCTCTTATTAATTAACGTTCCGTTCGTTGTAATATTAACTTTAAATCCTTTTTCATGACTTAAGTCTAATAGTTGATCTATTTTCGGATGGAGCAACGGCTCACCCTTCACGTGCAAATAAATGTAGTCTGTGTGAGGTTTAATTTGGTCTAATCTTTTAGCAAAATCCTCCACAGAAATGAATTGCTTCTGCCTTTCCGTCGGCGGACAAAAGCTACACGCAAGATTACATACACTCGTAATCTCCAAGTAAAACTTCTTAAACTTCTTCACCTTTAATTCCTCACTTCTCTAACTACTTATACTTTTTCCTCTTCATATTACAGCATATTTTTATGGAAATAGAAACATACTTATTTTAGGAAATCTACACACCATCTAATAATATTTAAAAGACCATCGGTAATTTTTGTCCAATGGTCTTTTTATCCTTTTATATACAAAGAATAAATTTATTTATGATACGGCTCATCGTAACTATTCTAAATAAGGTTATTTTTTATTATTTTCATAATTAAATTTAACAAAAAAGGTAGTGCCTTCCGATCCTGTTTGAATTTCTATTTTTGCATTATGGCGGGCAGCAATGGCATAACATACACCTAACCCCAATCCAGTTCCATTATCTTTGGTCGTGTAAAACGGCGTACCCAGTTTCTCTAATACTTCAGGCCTGATACCTTTTCCTTGATCCCGCACTGCAAGCACCACACAATTTTGACCTTCCTTGTAAGTGCTAATGGTTAGAACTTTCCCTGTATTCATCGCTTCTAAGCCATTACGATATAGATTCATTAATAATTGCCGTATCTCATTACGATTTAAAAGTAATTCTGGAATGTCATTTGTATCGACTTGAATATATTTATTTTGATTGTACGTATCAATCTTTATTAAAGGAATAATATCGCGGATAATTGAATTTAAATCTAACATCTGCAAATCCAATTTCCTTGTATTACCCATTGAGAGAAATTCAGTAATAATAGAATTGGCACGGTTAAGTTCTTCAATCATTAAATGAAAGTACTTATTATGTTTCTCATAGGTATTCTCTTCTTTTAATAACTGTAAAAATCCCAGTACTGTTGTCATTGGATTTCTAATTTCATGGCTGATACCTGCTGCCATTTGCCCTATTAAATCTATATTGGATAATCTTTTCAATTCCTGTTCATATTTCTTTTTTTCCGTTATGTTTTTAAAAATACAACAAATACCATCATCATATGGGTATGCAATAACTTCGTGCCAATATTCATCTGCAGTAGAAAGAAATTCGAAATGAACTGTAGTTCGCTCTGACATCGCACGATGAAATTCCTTATACATAACTGTTTCAATTTCACTCGGGAAAACATTCCATATATTCTTTCCTAATACATCTTTTGCTGTTTTTCTTTTCGGAAAATATTGGTGCTTATTTACGTACGTAAATTCCCATTTATTATTTAAAATAAAAAATCCATCCGTAATACATTCAATCACACTTGTAACTTTTTCATTAGCAGCAGCTAGCTCTCTCGTTCGCTCTTCCACTATGCTCTCTAGTTGATCCATATACAACAAATTCGAAAACGTAGGGGCTGTGGCATCAACGATAGATTTTGCTAGTTGAAGTTGGGAATCATCATAATTGTGAGCTTTTCCTTCTTTGCCAACGACTATTACCCCTAATACTTCTCCCATTGAAACCAATGGAATCATCAATAGACCCTTACTATCTATATTTTTTGTTTGAATAACCTCTTGGATCTTGGCTTCATAGCTTTTCTCTGTCCAATCCGCTTCTGTCCAATGACAGTCCTTACTTAATTTCGTTGTTTTAATTGTTGTTTTGTCTAGCGGATCTAGAAGATGAGCAGTCATATTTTTACTCTCTAAAATCTGTTCTAGGTAAAAAAAGCATTTATCAAAACTCTCCTGTATCGAGGAACACATCGATAAATCACGTGTAACATTTAGTAACAGTTGTTTCTCAGCAATAAGGTTTTCCTTTTGTTTTAAATTATTTGCGTTTTGAATTGCAACCGCAGCCATATTTACATAAGCTTCAACACTTTGAATTTCTGAATCTGTTAAGTTCATCGGAATTCCATAATCAAATAAAAAAACCAGACCAAATAACTCTTGCCCAAATGAGATAGGCAGAGCTAATAAGGACTTAATTTTGAATGCATTAACCGGTCTCGGATCTGGTCGATGATCCTTTGAGGTATCAGGAATATAGATGGTTCTTTTCGTTTCAATAACTTCTTTTGCCAGTAAGTCTATTTCAGGATCAATTACTTGAGTATCGAGCGTTACACCATTTATAGTCTCTGGTTTTCCTGCAAACCCTCTAAATGTTCCATCTTCCTGGGGTAAATAAATTCCAACAGCGTCGCACCTAACAATCTCCTCTGATATCGCCATTGTCACACGCTGCAATACGTCACGTAGTTCTAATTTCGTATTTATTATTTTTGTTATATTCGCGAGCCTAGAATATCTCGTCTGATCACTTACCATTCACATAGCCTCCAGTTATAGGCATAATAAAATAAATATGATAATATCAGTGTTTTATATAGAATACATTACTTATGATACGGTTCCCCACGATTAATCCGAAACGCTCTATACACTTGCTCAAGCAACACTAATCGCATTAATTGGTGTGGTAATGTCATCTTTGAAAAAGAAAGTGATTCATTTGAACGCTTCATCACTTCTGAGCTTAGTCCAAGTGATCCACCAATTACAAATGCGACTTTACTCTTTCCGTATGTAGCAAGGCGATCTAGACTTATCGCGAATTCTTCTGATGACTTTTGCTTTCCTTCTATAGCTAATGCAATCACATGTGTGTCATCAGAAATTTTATCCAGTATACGTATACCTTCTTTTTCCTTTACAATTAACATTTCTGCTTCACTTAAATTTTCTGGCGCCTTTTCATCAGGCAATTCAATTACTTCTACTTTTGCGTATGCAGATAATCGTTTTAAGTATTCTGCTATACCTTGTTTCAAATATTTTTCTTTTAATTTCCCAATTGAAATAATCGAGATATTCACACGTATCCTCCACCTTACAAACATGTTATCCACAAAACTTATCCACATATCCACAAATACTACCCACATATTGTGTGAGAATCTGTGTTCGATACAACATATGTCGCCTCATTTTGACAAAATTCACATGTTTTTTTCTCTTTTTCCGAGTTATCCACATTGTTGATAACTGGCGCAACTTCACACTCATCCACAATAATATCTAACGCTAATTCAACATGCTCTAAACAACAAGGTAAATTCATTTTCTTCACCTCACTTTTCTACAATAGAAAACAGGAGGTAGGCCCTCCTGTTTTTAATACTTTTGAATGCCTAATTTCACTGTTGTTGTTACTCTTTTTGTGCCACGATAAAACGTAAGAGTCATTTTATCATTAATTTCCTTATCATATAAGGCCGTACGGAATCCAATAATATCGCGAATCGGTTTTCCATCTACCGCCACAATAACATCATGTTCTCTTAAACCAGCATCCGCACCTGGCGAAGGACTTTTCACATCCAAAATACAAACTCCCTCTGTTACAGTACCTGGTAAATGTAATGTTTTTGACCAATAATAGTTTGGAATTTCATTTAATGACCTAAGTTCAATCCCAACATATGGTCTTCTTACTTTTCCATACTTCTCAAGTTCATTCATAATCGGAACAGCTCTAGTCACCGGAATAGCAAGGCCGATTCCTTCTACTTCTTTTGCAGCAATTTTCATTGAATTAATACCAATTAATTGTCCTGCTGCATTTACAAGCGCACCGCCACTATTCCCCGGATTAATCGCTGCATCTGTTTGTAACACTTCTACTTGCCAATCATAATGTCCATCTTGATCTAAATCTACAGGGACAATACGTTCATTAGCTGAAATAATACCTTGTGTAACTGTTCCAGAAAATTGCAGTCCAAGCGGGTTTCCAATCGCAATAACTGGCTCTCCTCTGCGAACAGTATTAGAATCGCCAATTTCAATTATTTTTTTCACATGCTTTGCATCTATTTCTAATACAGCTAAGTCTGTGACTACATCGGTTCCTAATACTTTTCCAGGAACCTTCTTACCGTCACTTAGACTTACTTCAATACGATTCGCTCCAGCTACAACATGATTATTCGTTACAATATAAGCTTGACCATCTGTCTTTTTATAAATTACTCCTGATCCTGTACCGGCCTCTGAATCTGCCTCTGAAAAGTTATCTCGTTGAATGTTAATAACACCCACAACAGCTTCAGATGCACGATCAACAGCATCTACAAAGCTAATCTGTTTAATCCCTTGAGTTTCGGCCATATTACTTCCGCTTGCTTCAGCTTGCGGAAGCGTATCAGCAGAATTTGAAAATAAAGGCGCTCCAAACGCGAATAAAGAAGCTCCTACAATTGTTCCCGCTATACTAGAAAGAACTATACCTTTGTGCTTCTTTTTTCCTGCACGTTTCATACGATAATTTTCTTCATCAATAAAGGACATATTTGTTCACCTATCTTCCTGAAAACAACTATATTCACCTTTATTGTTTACTAAAATGAAGAATTATACGTATTGAATTTTTGTAGGCATTTTTGGATCTGTATCGTGAATTTCAAAGGATTCACCCACTCCAAATCCTTTTTCCTCTAGTACTTGTGATACTGACATACGCGCTAGTTCTTTCATGTTATTATCTAAGCTTAAATGGGCTAAATAAATATGCTTTGTCTCATCTGTAATTACATCTGCCATCGCTAATGCAGCATCCTCATTACAAACATGCCCAACGTCACTTAAAATACGTCGTTTAATGCTCCATGGATAACGTCCCATACGAAGCATTTCTACATCATGATTACTTTCAAATACGAAAGCATTAGCTCCCTTAATAACGCCTTTCATACGGTCACTTACGTATCCCGTATCTGTAATAAGCGCTAACTTCCTATTATTGTTATGGAAAGCATAAAACATCGGTTCTGCCGCATCATGAGAAACTCCAAATGACTCGACTTCAATATCACCAAAGGTTTTCACATCACCAACTGAGAAAATAAACTTTTGTTCAGTTGGGATATTTCCTATTAAATGTTCCATTGCATTCCATGTTTTCTCATTCGCATAAACAGGTAAATCATATTTACGTGCCAGTACACCTAAACCTTTAATATGATCACTATGCTCATGCGTTACAAGAATACCTGATACATCATTTATATTCAGTTCTGCTTGTTTAAATAAAGCCTCTGTTGCTTTACCACTTAAACCTGCGTCGACTAGTAATTTTTTTTCATCGGTTCCTACGTATAGCATATTTCCTGTACTTCCACTTGCAAGTACGCTAAAATGCAACCCCATTCTTTCTCACTCCAGTATGTTCATCAACCACTTGATTTTCCTTTTCTCCTAATTCCATAACTTGTCCTTCAATTGCATTCACAAAGAAGTCCTGCTTCTGCTCCGTTTTCAAATTCCACGTTGGAGCCAGTACTTGGTTATTAGAAGTAGATGCGGTAAGAGTGGCATAACCAATTTGCGCTTCTTTAACATGCGTATTTCCATGAATTTTATTTTTTAAATACAAATTTTCTAAAGCTGTTTGAGCCGTAATAATTTCTTGCTCTTTCGTTTTTTCACCTTCGCCCATTTCTTTTAAATCAGTTAGCATTGTCTGCGTATATGAAACAAGTTCATTTTTTTCATTTAATTCCACAACAATCATCGCCTGATTATTATAGAAAATAGGCTTATCTTTATATTTTTGGAAGAAATAAATTTTAGAGTCTTTCACCGCTCCAAATTCATACTTTTGTCCATCCAATACATAGTTCTTCAAAAATTCATTATACTTATCTTTTGATAATGATTTCGTATTTAAAAAAGGCTCTTTTAGCTTACTTTCTATCTTGTACATATTTTGTATATGCACCGTTTGATTTTTCAAAGACTGTATATCTTCTTCTTTAAAAGCTTTATTTTCTGCTCTAATAAATGACTCTTTTTTCGGTTCTTTAGGGATATTTCCCATCGTAATTTTGTTTGCTTTTAATTCTTGATCTATCTTTGTTTCTGCAATAAGCTCCAATTGATTACTATCTTGCTTTTGAATGAATTGGAAAATGAGAAAGAGGTCCAAAACAAAAAAGGTCACAATAAATATGGTTTTAATCCGATCCCAATCCATTTAGTCCTCCCTCACTCCACTCATAGATTTTCTGTTTACCTGTTTCATCTTCAACAAGCTTTACATACCAAATTGGTTGTAATCGAACTACTTGTCCATCTAGTGATAACTTGTATCCAATACTAATATCCTTAATTACTTGTTTCTTTATCTCTGGATTATTTTCTAGGGATGCTATTACAACATGCCCTGACGGAAGAGTAACCTTCTGTTCTATACCTTTAGTATTTAAAGACAGCAACGGTCTTTCATATTCCATTACTTCTTCTGATCCCCATATTTGTCTCAATTCAGCTAATCCATCTTCATTGAATACTGAATATCCATCTTCATTTAAACGAAATACTGTCTCTCCTTTATTCATATAGTCCAAACGATATGAATCCAAACTTCCACTGTGACCACTTACGAATTCAAAGCTTTTTTGTAAAAGCATTAAATTATCTATCGTTTTCTCAGTTAAGACAGAAGAGTTTTTATACTTTAGCATGTGACGATCGTTTTCAATTTCCATGGATCTAATACCATCTGTAAATGTTTCTTTCGACATCTCGGTAATCGGACTTAAATAACGAGGATCACTAAACAGAGCATTCTTAAACGTATCAACTGCTAAATTAGATGAAATATATGTTATATTGTTTAACTCTGTCGTTCCATCTGGTAAAAATAACTTTTTCATATCATTAAGTTGATAATCAAAATAAGGCTTTGCTGATACTATAAATTGATTTTGGGCATTTACAATATCTTTTAAATACACGCCACTTAATTTTGCCTCGTATATTTTAAAGTTATCACCATCAGAAACAAAGTTAATTTTAATTTCTTGATCCTTACTTCGAGAAGGATCGAGGAGAATACGATTAAAATGTTTAGGCTTATCTGTACTCTTCTCTTTCATGTTAAACATGGATTTTACTGCATCAAATGGGATATCGGTAGGGAAAACAAGTTCAACTTTCCCTTCACCATGCACATATGAAAGGAAATCACCCTTAGTGATTGATATCTCTTTAAAATCATGTAGTTCCCCTACTTCCAGAGGCTTATAGATTGATTCTATATCTGCCTCTCTTCTGCTCCCATAATGATTTTTATCTTTATGCACGATGATAGAAGTAGGACGGACAACATCGGAAATTTTAGTTTGGTTCATTCCTTCATTTCCCTGCACAAATTTCGCGTTTTGCATGGATGTAGAATCTGGCACATACGTCCATAGGTTAAAAGTAAGAAATAGGCTAATTACAACTAGGTTAATTAAAACTATTGTTTTAAAGTTTTCCATACTCATTCCCAATCGTCCTCTTCATCTGCTGCCATTGGTAACGTGAAATAAATAGTTGTCCCTTTTCCTTCTTCACTCTTCGCCCAAATAGAGCCACCATGTGCCTCAATCATTTCTTTTGCAATTGCTAATCCAAGCCCAGTACCACCCATTTGTCTTGAACGAGCTTTATCTACGCGATAAAAACGTTCAAAGATTTTATCAACGTTTTCTTTTGGAATACCCATTCCTTGGTCACTTACACTAATTTCTAATAAATCACCGCGATCACGTAAACGATATGTTACTGTTCCACCTTCTGGTGAATACTTTAATGCGTTAGAAATAATGTTATACAGCACTTGAGTAATTTTGTCAGTATCCATATCAATAAATCTAGATTTCTTAGAGAAAGATCGTTTGAAACTTACATTTTGCTCTTTAGACATTTCAAAGCGATCAATAATATTATTAAAGAAATCAGTAAAGTCGACCCATTCTTTCATTAAACGATGCTCTGTACTATCAAGTTTAGATAGCTGTAACAACGCATTTACAAGTCTAATCATTCTTTCTGTTTCTTCTTGTGTAACCGTTAAAAATTGTGGTGCAATATTTGGATCCTGCCATGCTCCATCTGTAAGTGCCTCTAAATAACTGCGCATCGTCGTTAATGGCGTCCTTAATTCATGAGAGACATTCGCCACAAACTCACGGCGTTCCCGTTCTATACGCTCCTGCTCTGTTACATCATATAGTACAGCAATTAAGCCGTTTGCCTTCCCTGTTTCTTTTTGAATAACAGAGAAACTAGCACGTAAAATATATGGTTCGTTTCTCGTACTAAAATCTAATAAAACAGAATCTGGCTCTTCATATAAATGATCGAGCGTAAATTCTTCCTGTATCCCTAATACCTCTAAAACAGATTGATCGAGCGCTGTTTCACGAGAAACATTTAACATCTTTTCCGCAGGATCATTTAGTAAAATAATATCCCCTTTTCGGTCAGTAGCAATTACTCCATCTGTCATATGTGATAAAACAGATGATAATTTACGCCTTTCACTTTCTGTAGAAGAACGAGCTTGTTGTAATTTTTTTGATAAATTATTGAAGGATAATGCCAGTTGTCCAATTTCATCATGGCTATGCACTTTTACTTTTCTCGAATAATTTCCTTTTGCCATTTCGATTGCTTGTCTCCGCATATCTGAAATTGGTCTTGTAATTGTTTGAGCCAATAAAATCCCAAGTACGGCCGTTACTAATAAAGCAATTACTGTTCCCGTAGCAAAAATTTGATTTATATCCTTCATTTGTTTATATACATCTTCCATAGATGCCACAATGTAAATAACACCAAGCGCATCCTTACCGTTATCATCTAGAATCGGAGTAAGCATAACTTGAACACGATGACCTGTACTACCATCCTTCTCAATTTTCACTTCCGGCTTTTTTTGTACTAACACTCGCTGAACAGCTATATCAGTTGATGTTCGATTCACCTTATTCTGCTTTGATTCATCTGAAATAGCCAGTAACTTTCTGTGCGAATCAAATACACTTACCTCTTGTATAACTTTCTTCTGATCAGAGGCAAATTTTCGAATTGAAGTTTTAATCGTTTCATCTGTTGACTCTGTTTCTGCTTTTGTATAACTTTTTTTAAACTCTTGCTTCAAATTATATGATAATAAGTTTGTTTGCTGCGTTAAAGAATCCCTAAAACCTTGTACTAAACTCTTCTCTAATTCCCTTACGAAATATACTCCAATAACTTGCATCGCTATTAATATTAATAGCATATATATAAGCACAAATTTTAAATGAATAGATTGAAAAAAACCAACTTTCTTCATATACTATTCCTGCTCTGGGTCACGCAAGTAATACCCTACTCCACGTCTAGTTACAATTAAAGTAGGATGGCTTGGATTATCTTCAATTTTTTCACGCAAACGACGTACTGTAACGTCTACTGTGCGCACATCTCCAAAATAGTCATAACCCCAAACTGTTTGTAATAAATGTTCGCGTGTCATAACTTGTCCTAAATGTTTCGCTAAATAATGTAGCAACTCAAATTCACGATGTGTAAGCTCGATATTTTCCTCGCGCTTCGTTACACTATATGCATTTGGATTGATCACAATTGGTCCAATAACCATTTCTGTATTTTCTTCTTTTTCCGCAGCACCACCTTGTTGATGGCGGCGTAAATTCGCCTTCACACGAGCAAGTAATTCCCTCGTACTAAATGGCTTCGTTACATAATCATCTGCCCCAAGCTCGAGCCCTAATACTTTATCAATCTCAGAGTCCTTTGCTGTAAGCATAATAATCGGCATTTCTGAGCTTTTACGTATTTCACGGCAAACCTCTAAGCCATCTTTACCTGGTAGCATAATATCTAATAAAACCATATCTGGTTGCTCTTCATTAGCCTTTTCAATTGCTTCATCACCATCATGCGCCATTACTATTTCAAAACCTTCTTTTTCTAGGTTAAACTTCAAAATATCTGCAATCGGCTTTTCATCATCAACTACTAAAATTTTCTTTCCCATCATCGTCTATTTCCTCCTTATAAAAATATGGTCAATAATCCCTAAACATATTGATGTTTACATAGTATGTCCTATATGACCGCATCCTTTGTTTAAGTATTTTCTCCTCTATTCTCATAGACTCATGTATGATCCACTTTTACACGGCATCCTATACGATCTATAGAAAAACCTCTAGCTTCAACTGCTAGAGGCTCCTCGTTCTATTTTAAAATAACTACTCAGTTTTGTAAAATTACATAAATAAAAAGGATATTAAGTGGGCCCACTTAATATCCTGAGAGTGGCTCGGGACGGAATCGAACCGCCGACACGAGGATTTTCAGTCCTCTGCTCTACCGACTGAGCTACCGAGCCAAAACTATATATAAAACCACTAATGGTGGTATAAACAAAAGTGGCGGTCCCGACCGGGGTCGAACCGGCGATCTCCTGCGTGACAGGCAGGCATGTTAACCACTACACCACGGGACCAAAAATAAGCAAAAAAAAACATGACCCGTACGGGATTCGAACCCGTGTTACCGCCGTGAAAGGGCGGTGTCTTAACCACTTGACCAACGGGCCACGAAAAATAAAATGGTGAGCCATGAAGGACTCGAACCTTCGACCCTCTGATTAAAAGTCAGATGCTCTACCAACTGAGCTAATGGCTCATACTCACCAACGTCATATTTTCGTGACGACAAGATGTATCATAACATGTATTCTGTATTTATTGCAATACTTTTTTTGTTTTTTTATAAAAGAATAAGAAAAAAACTCATGCAGACATGAGTTTTTTTTCAAAAAATGTTAATTAAGCTTCGTATACGTTACGTACAATATTTGTTTGGTTACGATCTGGTCCAACTGAGAACATAGATATTTGAATTCCTGTTAACTCAGAAACACGTTCTACGTATTTTCGTGCATTTTCAGGAAGTTCATCTAATGATTTTACACCAGTAATATCTTCTTCCCAACCTGGAAGCTCTTCATATACAGGCTCACATTTCGCTAAAATGTTTAAGTTAGCTGGAACTTCATCAATAACTTCGCCATTGTATTTGTAAGCTACACAAATTTTAAGAGTTGGAATACCTGTTAAAACGTCGATAGAATTTAATGATAGATCCGTTAAACCACTAACACGACGTGCATGTCTTACAACAACGCTATCGAACCAACCTACGCGGCGTGGACGACCAGTTGTCGTTCCATACTCGCGACCAACTTCACGAATTTGATGACCAATTTCATCATGAAGCTCAGTAGGGAATGGACCATCACCAACGCGGCTTGTATATGCTTTACATACACCTACAACGCGAGTAACTTTCGCAGGACCAACTCCAGTTCCAACTGTTACACCACCAGCAATTGGGTTAGAAGATGTAACGAACGGGTACGTACCGTGGTCAATATCAAGCATAACACCTTGCGCACCTTCAAATAATACACGGTGATTATTATCTAATGCATCATTTAATACAACAGACGTATCACATACATATTGCGCGATTTGTTGCCCGTACTCGAAGTACTCTTCGAAAATTTCTTCTACAGTGAAACCTTCTGTATCGTACATTTTTTCAAATAAACGATTTTTTTCTACTAAATTGCGCTCAAGCTTCTCTTTAAATGCTTCACGGTCTAAAAGATCAGCCATACGAATACCAATACGAGCAGCTTTATCCATATATGCAGGACCGATACCTTTTTTCGTTGTACCGATTTTGTTATCACCTTTACTTGCTTCTTCTAACTCATCTTGTTTTAAGTGGTAAGGTAAAATAACATGTGCACGGTTACTTACACGTAAATTATCAGTACTTACACCACGATCGTGTAAGTATTTTAACTCTTCAAGTAATGCTTTTGGATCTACTACTAATCCGTTTCCGATTACACAAATTTTCTCTTTATAGAAAATACCAGATGGAATTAAGTGTAATTTATATTTAACTCCGCCGAAAACAATTGTATGTCCCGCGTTATTTCCACCTTGATATCTTGCAACTACTTCCGCATGCTCAGAAAGAAAATCAGTGATTTTACCTTTTCCTTCGTCGCCCCATTGTGTTCCTACAACTACTACTGAAGACATTATTAAAGCACCTCCGCAATTTTCAAACGATCTATTCAAACAATATAATTGTACCAAAACCGAAAGAGAAGTCAACCGAAAAGCGAACATTTTTTCACAAAAAAACATTTTCGTTCGTAAGAATTATATATTTAACTTATGAAAGCCTTATCTTTCTTATAAAAAAAAAGAAACACATCTTATTATAAGAAATGTGTTTCTTTTTTATACTGCCTTTATGCCGGTGGAGCATGTCCATCCTCAAAACGACGTTCTAAGTTAACGAACTTATTGAACTCTTTGACGAATGCAAGTTCCACTGAACCTACTGGACCGTTACGTTGTTTTGCAATAATAATTTCAATTGTATTTTTGTTTTCCGTTTCTCGATCATAGTAGTCTTCACGATATAGGAAAGCTACAATATCAGCATCCTGCTCAATACTTCCAGATTCACGAATATCAGACATCATCGGGCGTTTATCTTGACGAGATTCTACACCACGAGATAACTGTGATAAAGCAATAACAGGCACTTGCAATTCACGCGCAATCCCTTTTAAGGTACGAGAAATCTCAGATACTTCCTGCTGACGGTTTTCTCCTGATTTCCCACTTCCTTGAATAAGCTGCAAATAGTCAATCAAAATCATACCAAGACCTTGTTCTTGCTTTAATCTACGGCATTTTGCTCGAATCTCATTTACTTTAATACCTGGCGTATCATCAATATATATACCAGCATTTGAGAGACTCCCCATTGCCATTGTTAATTTTGCCCAATCATCGGAAGTTAATGAACCAGTACGAAGTCTTTGTGCATCAATATTCCCTTCTGCACAAAGCATACGCATAACAAGCTGATCAGCACCCATCTCCAAACTAAAAATCGCTACATTTTCATCCGTTTTCGTCGCTACGTTTTGTGCAATATTTAATGAAAATGCCGTTTTCCCTACTGATGGACGTGCTGCCACGATAATTAAATCATTTCGTTGGAAACCTGCTGTCATCTTATCTAATTCAGTAAACCCAGTTGGTATCCCAGTAACTTCACCCTTTTGATTATGCAAAAGTTCAATTTTGTCATAAGCATCTACAAGAACATCTTTAATGTTTTGGAATGCTTTTGCATTCGTTTGATGGGATACTTCTAATATTTTTTTCTCAGCCTCGTTTAAAAGACCATCCACATCATCTTCTCTCTCGTATCCATCCGATACAATATGAGTCGCCGTGCGAATTAAACGACGTAAAAGCGCCTTTTCAGCGATGATGCGTGCGTAATATTCTACGTTAGCTGCAGTTGGCACAACTTCTGCTAACTCTGCTAAGTAAGAAAACCCACCAACCTCTTCTAGTAACCCTTGATCAGCCATTGCTGATGTCATCATTACTAAGTCGATCGGCTCTCCCTTATCAGATAGCCCAAGCATGACTTCAAAAATCTTTTGATGTTTCGTTCGATAGAACGAATCAGGTACCAATAACTCTGATGCTGAAGTTAACGCATCTTGATCAATCAATATGGCCCCTAAAACCGCCTGCTCAGCCTCTATATTATGCGGAGGGGTACGATCAGCAAGTACATCACTCATACGCAATCCTCCTTGCTTAATTTATTTTTATTGTTCACTAACATGAACTTTTACTGTTGCTGTTACTTGTGGATGCAATTTCACAGTAACGTTTGTATAACCTAGCGCACGGATTGCATCGTCCATTTCAAATTTACGTTTATCAAGTTTAATCTTGTGTGATTTTTGCATTGCATCTACGATTTGTTTGCTTGTGATAGAACCAAATAAACGGCCACCTTCTCCAGATTTCGCCTTTAATTCTACAGTTAATTTCTCTAAAGTCTCTTTTAACTCTTTTGCATTTTCAAGCTCTGCTGCTGCATCTTTTTCTTCTTTACGCTTTTGAGCTTCTAAAGTTTTCATACTGCTATTTGTTGCTTCAGCAGCTAATCCTTGTTTTAGTAAGAAGTTATTTGCATAGCCATCTGGTACGTTTTTTACTTCTCCTTTTTTACCTTTACCTTTTACGTCTTTTAGAAAAATTACTTTCATGATTGTGTGCCTCCCTGTAAATAGTCATCAATAACAAATCGAAGCTTCTCCTCAGCTTCATCTACTGTAACATTTTTCATCTGTGTGGCTGCATTCGTCAAATGCCCGCCACCGCCTAAGTTTTCCATAATTAGCTGCACATTCACTTCACCTAAAGACCTGCTGCTAATTCCAATGAGATTCTCGCCACGTTTCGCAACAACAAATGATGCAATAATCCCTGTCATCGTTAATAACGTGTCTGCCGATTGCGCAATAAGCACTTGATCGTAGTAATCATCACTATCAACTTTAGCAATCGCAATTCCATTTTTATAAATGTACGCATTTTTTATAGCTTTTGCAACCCGTAAATACTGATCCATATCTTCCTTTAAAAGTTCTTGTACAAGTACAGTATCTGCACCATGTGAGCGTAAATAAGAAGCAGCATCAAATGTACGAGCCCCTGTCCGGAATGTGAAACTTTTCGTGTCGACAATAATACCCGCTAACAATGCCGTCGCTTCTAACATTGTCATCTTTAAATTTTTAGGTTGATACTCAAGTAATTCTGTAACCAATTCTGCCGTTGAAGAAGCATATGGTTCCATATAAACTAGCAATGGGTCTTCAATAAAATCTTCTCCACGGCGATGATGATCAATAACTACTACATTTTCAATTTTATGTAACAGTTTTTGCTCCATCACCATAGAAGGTTTATGCGTATCGACAACAACAAGTAACGACTCATCATTTGCAAATTCCATCGCTTGCTCTGGAGTAATAAAATGAGACCATAACTCCTCATTTTGTTTCACTTTGTCCATCAAACGCTTAATTCCTTTATCGGAATCATTTTCATCTAACACAATATATCCTTTACGCTCATTTAATTGAGCCACTTTTAAAATACCAATCGCAGCACCAATTGCGTCCATATCGGGAGCCCTATGCCCCATAATAATGACATTACTACTTTCTAATACTAAATCCTTTAACGCATGCGAAATGACCCTGGCGCGTACACGGGTACGTTTTTCAACCGGATTTGTCTTACCTCCATAGAACTTAACTTTACCTGTCGCTTGTTTAATAGCTACTTGGTCTCCCCCACGCCCAAGCGCAAGATCTAAACCAGATTGAGCCATTGCTCCAAGCTCTGATAAAGGTAAATCACCTGATCCGACACCCACACTTAATGTAAGTGGTATATTCCTTTTAGATGTTTCTTCACGCACCTGATCTAAAATGTTAAATTTCCCTTTCTCCATCTGCGTCAAAATACTTTCATTTAGCACAACGAAGAATCTTTCTGAAGATGCACGTTTTAAATAAGCACCATACTTAAGTGCCCATTCATTTAGTCGCGATGTCACAAGACTTGTTATATTCGTACGTAATTGATCATCTAATCCTTGTGTAACTTCATCATAATTATCCAAATAGATGACAGCTAAAACAGTCCTTTGATCCTCGTACATCTTTTCGATTTCTGTTTGTTCCGTTACATCAAAGAAATAAATTAACTTTTCTTCTTTCCTTACAAAAACGCGAAACTTTCGATTATTTAAAGAGACTATATCATCAGAAGTTTCTCCTTTAATGAAAAGAAGT
This sequence comes from Bacillus sp. LH1, assembly GCF_057924895.1. NCBI lineage: Bacteria > Bacillati > Bacillota > Bacilli > Caryophanales > Bacillaceae > Bacillus > Bacillus sp. LH1. The sequence continues at coordinate 5,353,915 of NZ_CM175007.1, forward strand.
AATGTTTCTGATACATCGTAAAGGTGCCATCCAGCTAATGCGTGCTGTCCCAGACATGAAGATAAATAAGGATTTGCCCAATCAATCCCATAATCCTTATTGTATAACAAAATACCAATCGGCATTTGGTTAAATGCTTCATTACTTACTTTCTTTACTCTTGTAATCATATCTGTCGTATGCTTTTCGAAATTCCTTTGAAAATTAAGTTCAAATCGTATAACGATAAAGAATACGATACAAAAAATGACGAAAGCAGCTATACCCATAATTAAATGAAAATAACAGAGAATTGAAATGAGCACAAACACAAAAAATGCCAATACATAAACAGGATATAAAAACCACTGTTTCTTATCAAATTCAGGCATGTATACAACTCCTATAAAGTAAAACTAACTTACCTTCCAGTTAGTTAAACAGATTAAAATAGTATAAGGAATATTATTTTATCCCCCTATTTTAGAACGCAATGAAATCCCTAAGTCAATTATACCTAAGATTGTCACAAGAGGAAACAGCATCGGAATAAACATGCATGCAATAAAACTAATAATAGGAACCCCTTTAGTAAAACCTTTTCTATACGCTAAAAAGGCGATAAATGTCAGACCTTGCAGTACAAGCAATAGCGCAAATATGACATTTAGGTTAGAAAATACCATATGTAAATATGATGTTGGTTCTACTTTTATAAAAGTTGCTAACAAAATAAATATAACGTAATACCAAATGATACTCTTTGGTAATTGTATATCTTTAAATTTAGGCCAAGATATAACTTCATGTTTTAACTTTTTCAAAACACTACCTGATATTATCACTGTAATCCAAGAAAAACATACTGAAACTAGCACAAGTATACTTGGAAGTAACGATTGTAATATATCATTCATTTGTGCAAGTAGCTCTTTTTGTTCCTTACTAATCGGCATACCTGTAGCACTTACTATCTTTTCGCTTTTCGCCATACTTTCACTAAACATACTTTGCATTTGCTTCATTATATCTATGTTGAAAAACTTTATACTCGCAACATAAATAAGTACAAAACCAATTAAGTATGCAAGCGTCCCCGCTATTAAGATTTCAACTGGCTTTTTTCTTGTTTTATACATATATCCTAAAACAATCCCTATCAATCCAAACATAATTGTCTTCACTAAATTCAGCGGTTGGCTCACAATAATAGTAACAAAAAGTGCTGCTACAAAAACCACGAGCACATTAGATAGTTTATGTCTTATCATTAATAGTATAAATGGTAACGGCAACGCAAAAGTTACAACTGTACCCAAAATCGGAACATACATAGATATAAGCAATAAAATTGCATATATAGCTAATAATGCTGCACCTTCTGTAATAAACTTTGTTTGTTTCACATTTTAACCTCTCTTTCAAAAAGAAAAGCATAGCAAAATGCACAGTAGAGTCCGACTCTACTGTGCATTTCATACGCTATTATTCACCAACATATGGTAAAAGTGCCATTTGACGAGCACGTTTAATTGCAACTGTAAGTTTACGTTGGTATTTTGCGCTTGTTCCTGTTACACGACGAGGTAAAATTTTACCACGCTCAGAAACGAAACGTTTTAATAAATCAACATCTTTATAGTCAATGCGAGTGATGCCGTTAGCTGTGAAGAAACACACCTTACGACGTTTCGCACGTCCACCTTTGCGTCCTGCCATGTCTATTTCCCTCCATTCTTTGTTAAAACTAACAAATTTACTGTATTAGAACGGTAAATCGTCGTCGGAAATGTCGATCGGTTGACCTACATTTGAAAATGGATCGTCATTCTTCGTAAATCCAGAGTTACCTTGGTTACCTGAATTACTAGATTGACCAAATGGGTTAGAGCCTTGGTTACCGAAACCAGCTCCTGATGGTTGCTGATTAAATGAACCACGTTGCTCCCCACCGCCATTACGCGGCTCTAAAAATTGCACGCTTTCCGCAAGAACTTCTGTTACGTATACACGTTTACCATCTTGTCCCTCGTAATTACGAGTTTGAAGACGCCCATCTACGCCTGCTAAGCTACCTTTTTTCAAATAATTTGCTACGTTTTCTGCTTGTTTACGCCATATTACACAATTAATAAAGTCAGCTTCACGCTCACCTTGCTGATTGGCAAATGCGCGATTCACAGCTAACGTAAAAGTAGCTACTGCGACACCATTGGGCGTGTAACGTAAGTCAGGGTCCTTAGTTAAACGACCAACGAGGATAACACGATTCATCAATCGAACCACTCTCCCTTATATATCAATTATTTTTCTTCTTCTTTAACAACGATATGACGAAGGATGTCTTCGTTGATCTTAGCTAAACGGTCGAATTCGTTAATCGCTTCTGCGTTAGATTTCACGTTTAAGATCATGTAGAAACCTTCACGTAAGTCGTTGATTTCGTAAGCTAAACGACGCTTACCCCACTCTTTCGTGTTAATGATTTCTGCACCATTGTTTGTTAAAACACCTGCAAAACGTTCAACTAAAGCTTTTTGAGCTTCTTCTTCAACGCCAGGACGAATGATGTACATAATTTCGTACTTTCTCATTACACTTTCACCTCCTTTTGGTCTAAACGGCCCGTAATGGGCAAGGAGCAATTAATTTATAGTAATTACTCACGAGTTTAGATTATATCATAGTAAGTTATATGAATCAACTCACCAATACATAAAAAACTTGGCAAACATATAATATATTTGCCAAGTTCATATCTTTATTTTTCCTAGGAAATATTAAATTAAACGTTAAAACGGAAGTGCATAACATCTCCGTCTTTTACGATATATTCTTTTCCTTCTAAACGTACTTTTCCAGCTTCTTTTGCAGCTGTCATAGAACCGTTTGTCATTAAATCATCGTAAGAAACTGTTTCTGCACGAATAAATCCACGCTCAAAGTCTGTATGAATAACACCAGCACATTGTGGTGCCTTCATTCCTTGTTTAAATGTCCAAGCACGTACTTCTTGAACGCCAGCTGTAAAGTACGTAGCAAGTCCTAATAGGTCATATGCTGCACGAATTAATTGATCTAAACCAGACTCTTCAATTCCTAATTCTTCAAGGAATACTTTTTTCTCTTCTTCGTCTAATTCAGCGATTTCTGATTCAATTTTTGCACATACAACGATTACTTGAGAATTTTCATTTGCTGCAAATTCTTTTACCATTTGTACGTATTTATTTTCCGAAGGATCGATAATATCGTCTTCACTTACATTCGCTACGTATAACATTTCTTTTGTTGTAAGTAAATGAAGGCCTTTAACAATCTTCATCTGCTCTTCTGTAAATTCAACAGTACGAGCTGGTTTTCCCTCTTCAAAAGCTTCTTTTAAACGAACTAAAATTTCATGCTCATATACCGCTTCTTTATCTTTTTGTCTTGCTAATTTCGCAACACGCTCGATACGCTTATCAACAGACTCTAAATCCGCTAAAATTAGCTCTAAATTGATTGTTTCAATATCATCAATTGGATCTACTTTCCCTGAAACGTGCGTAATATTTTCGTCTTCAAAACAACGAACAACTTGGCAAATTGCATCTACTTGACGAATGTGAGATAAGAATTTATTTCCTAAACCTTCACCTTTACTAGCACCTTTTACGATACCTGCAATATCAGTAAACTCGAATACAGTCGGAACAGTCTTTTTCGGTTCTACTAATTCCGTTAATTTATTTAAACGCTCATCTGGTACTTCTACAATCCCTACGTTTGGATCAATTGTACAGAATGGATAGTTCGCAGATTCTGCTCCTGCTTGTGTAATTGCATTAAATAAAGTGGACTTCCCTACGTTAGGTAATCCAACAATCCCAGCCGTTAATCCCATATTTTTCACTCCTATGTCTCAATCTTTCATCATTATAGATAGTAACGAAAAAAATGACAAGTTTCCGCCAAACGAAAAAAAGTAACAGTTACCTACTGTAACTGTTACTCTCCCTCTATTCTTCGTGCTTCACAAGTATTTTTTTCACCTTACGATCAAACTCTCTTCGAGGAATCATTACTGAATGGTCACACCCCTCGCACTTAATGCGGATATCCATTCCCATACGAATAATTTTCCAACGATTCTCGCCACATGGATGGGCTTTCTTCATTTCCACAACATCATACAAGTTATATTCCTTTTGCTCCATTCTCCAAACTCCTCTCCATACTAAATTGCTTTTCCACTAACTAATTCTTCACGATTATATAAAACCATACGTGGATATGGAATTTCAATTCCATGTAAATCAAGACGATTTTTAATCTCTTTACGAAGTGCCCTTGCAATAACTGCATGTTGCATCGGTTCTACTTCAGCAATAACACGTAATATAACTTCTGATGCAGCTAATGTTTGCACACCTAATAATTGAGGTGTTGTTACCATTTTTTCGTACTTTGAAGGTAATTCTACTAATAAATCTTCAATAACTTGCTCTGCTTTCGCAATATCAGCCTCATATGAAATAGATACATCAACAAACGCTACACTATTACTAACTGAGTAGTTAGTAACTTGAATAATACTTCCATTTGGTAAAGTATGAATTTCACCTGTCCAACTCTTTACTTTCGTTGTACGAAGTCCAATTTCTAAAACGACTCCTTCAAATTGACCGATTTTAACATAATCGCCAACTGAAAACTGATCTTCTAACAAAATAAATAAACCTGTAATAACGTCTTTCACTAAACTTTGAGCACCAAATCCGACTGCTAAACCAATTACCCCAGCACCCGCTAATAAACCTGATGCATTAATATCAAACACACCTAAAATCGCAATTAGCATAATGAACATAACAACGTACGCTACAATATTTTCAAGTAATTTCGCTACTGTAACTGTACGACGTTCTGAAATTTGAATTGGAGAACGACTCCCCATACGAAACGCATTTCGTACAACCGCCCTTGCAATTCGCACAACAACTGCACCAATTGTTAAAATAATACATATTTTTAATGTCGCCACTCCAATATGAGCCCAACGATCAGCATCTAATAAATACTGTTTCATAGAATTAAACCACTTCGCTAATAAATCCATGTACCTCTACCTCTCTAGCTAAAATTTCTTTTTAGTTACCCTTATTATTGTATCAGAAGTCCCCTAATTGCTGAAAAAATTTTATGATTTTAATCCTATTTTATCCCCGACATCCAGGTATAAAATGGAACGAATATATATATACTAGTACTATTATTTCCGTTTTCATTCACATTTTGCAAAAATTACGCACTTATAACTTTCCATTTTCCTCACCATATAACATATATTGAAAATTTATTAAAAGGATGGGTGCTTCATGAATATTGGAAGTTTTCGCTTACCATTTTTTGAGAAAGAAACTCAAAACGTTATGCACCAAGATCTAGAAGCCTCTGAGATAATCAGTAATTTCTTACTTACCCATATTCCTATTAAAACTAATATACCACTCATTCTCGTTTGTATCGGCACAGATCGCTCTACAGGTGACGCACTCGGCCCATTAGTTGGTACAAAACTTGAACAAATAGACATCCAAAACCTCCAAGTATTCGGTACACTAGATGAGCCAGTACATGCGCTAAATTTAGAAGAGAAAATCCAGAATATACAGAAAGAATATCCTACTGCATTTATAATTGCTGTTGATGCATGTTTAGGAAAGTCCCAAAATATCGGATCAATCACTACTGGAAAGGGACCTAGTAAACCTGGAGCTGCTATGAATAAGAAATTACCTGCAGTTGGTGATTTGCACATACACGGTATCGTCAATCTAAATGGGTTTATGGAGTTTTTCGTTCTTCAAAATACAAGATTAAGTTTAGTCATGAAAATGGCTGATGTAATCGCAAAAAGTATAAAAGAGACGGATCAAAAATTATCCGCATTAAAAAAAGCAAACCATCTATAAATAATAAGATGGTTTGCTTTTTAATTTTTCTGTGCTAATAGTTCTAAAATACGATTTAAATCTTCTTTATTAAAAAATTCAATTTCGATTTTACCTTTTTCTTTTTTCGTCTCTTTAATTTTCACATCTGTGCCAAACTTTTCTCTTAAGAACGTTTCACGTTCTACGAAAAATATATTTCGCTCTTTTTTCACTTTTTTTGTTTCACGTGAAACGTGTTGATTAATCTCTTGGACAATTTTCTCTAATTGACGAACATTTAATCCTTCTTTTTCAATGCGTTTCAATAAGGACTTCAATTGTTCTTCATCTTTTATCGTAAGTAAAGTTCTCCCATGAGCCATTGAAAGTTGACCATTTGCAATCATATCTTGTACGAAAGAAGGTAGGCTTAATAACCGAGTATAATTTGCAATGTAAGGTCTGCTTTTACCAAGACGTTTCGCTAATTGTTCTTGCGTTACATTTAGCTCATTCATTAACATCTGGTATGCCATTGCCTCTTCCATAGGATTTAAATCTTCTCGTTGTAAGTTTTCTAACAAAGCAAATTCCATCATTTGCTGTTCAGTTAATTGTCTTACAACCGCAGGTACTTTTTCTAAACCAGCCTCTTTTGCAGCACGAAATCGTCTTTCACCTGCAACAATTTCATATCCTTTAATACTCTTCCTAGCAATTAATGGTTGTAGAATACCGTGTTCCTTAATCGAAATTGCTAATTCCTGAATCGCCTCTTTATTAAAGTGTTTACGCGGTTGATATGGATTCGGCCTTAATTCAGTTACAAGAATCTCCTGAATTGTTTCCTCTTCTTTCACATCTAAATCAGGAAAAAACACATTAATTCCTCTTCCTAATCCTTTAGCCACCTGCAATCACTTCCTCTGCTAAATCTATATACACTTCTGCTCCTCTTGATTTAGCGTCATACTGCATAATAGGTTTCCCATGACTTGGAGCCTCGCTCAAGCGTACATTACGCGGAATAATCGAGCGATATACTTTATCCCTAAAATACTTTTTCACTTCATCTATAACTTGAATCCCTAAATTTGTACGGGCATCCAACATTGTTAACAATACACCTTGAATTGCTAAATTTTTATTTAAATGTTTTTGTACAAGTCGAACTGTATTTAATAGCTGACTTAACCCTTCTAGTGCGTAATATTCACACTGTACAGGAATAATAACAGAATCTGCTGCTGTTAATGCATTAATCGTTAATAACCCTAAAGATGGGGGACAGTCGATAATAATATAGTCATATTCATCACGAACTGGCTGTAATGCTCTTTGCAAACGTACTTCCCGGGAAATAGTCGGTACCAATTCAATTTCAGCACCAGCCAATTGAATTGTAGCGGGTAGAACATCTAAGTTTTCAGTTGCGGTTTTCTGTATAACCCCTTGAACATCTGCATCTTCCACAAGAACGTTGTAAATACATTGATCTAATTCAGATTTTTCAATTCCCACACCAGTCGTTGCATTTCCTTGAGCATCAATATCTACAAGAAGGACTTTTTTACCTACTTGCGCCAATCCAGCCCCTAAATTAACAGATGTTGTTGTTTTTCCAACACCGCCTTTTTGATTAGCAATAGCAATGATTTTTCCCATGATGTCACCTACTTTCAACCTTTCTATCTTATTCTAGTAACAATTACGTTTATTGTAACATGAAATAAAACTTTTTCTTTTACGTCCTTTATTAAACTTCAAAATTTATTTCTAAACTCCTTCTTCATTTAACAAGAAAATATAGTAAAAGAGACCTCTCCAATAGGATAAGGTCTCTAGCACGTCATTATTATTTTTTCTTTGGAATTTTAATTGTAATTTGATAGTACTCATCAAATTCTTCTTCCTCAGAATTAACATTCAAACCACTTTCAGTAACCATTTGTAAAGATTGTCTAATTGTATTCATAGCAATCCTCGTATCTCGACTTACTGCTTTTTGCTTTGCCTTACGCTTCGGTTTCGCTTCCTCTAGTAACTTCGCAATTCGTTCTTCTGTTTGCTTTACATTTAGTTGTTTCTCAACAATTTCCTGTAAAACCTTCAGTTGTAATTCCTCATTTTTTAAAGGAATGAGAGCGCGGGCATGACGTTCTGTAATGCTTTTTTCTAATAATGCACTTTTTATTTCTTCAGGCAACTTTAACAAGCGCAACTTATTTGCGATTGTAGATTGTCCTTTTCCAAGTCTTTGTGCCAATGCTTCTTGTGTTAAATTATGTAACTCAATCAGCTTTTGATATGCCACAGCTTCCTCGATTGCCGTTAGTTCCTCACGTTGCAAGTTTTCAATTAAAGCTACAGAAGCTGTCTCTGTATCATTTAAATTCTTTATAATTGCAGGAACCTTTTCCCAACCTAACTTTGTTGCCGCGCGAAAACGTCTTTCTCCAGCAATAATCTCGTACTTATCATCCTCATATTGCCTTACAACAATCGGTTGAATAAGTCCATGTGTACGAATTGTTAATGCTAGCTCATCAATACGCGCATCATCAAAAACTGTTCTTGGTTGATAACGGTTAGGGGTAATATTTACTATCGGAATTTCTTGTATTTCTTCATATACCTTTTTATCTATCTCTTCATGGCTTTCGTCTTGTAATTCGAATTCGCTCTCTTTATCTCCAAAGCCAAATAAACGAGAAAACGTATTTTTCATACATATTCCACCACCTTTTAGGCCTATTGACTATTCTCCATAAAATGTTTCCTATGAAACATTTACGTTTTCATTTATATAATTTAATCTTACGTCTAATAAGATTTATTTTTCAATAGGTAATTTATTGGGTGTTCCCGGTTTGCGTGGATATTTCTTTGGTGTCTTGCGCTTTTTCTCGATTAATAAAATATTACGTTCACTCTCTTCAAATGGCAATTGGAACGTAGACATCTCTTTCAACTCTCCGCCTAGCACCTCTAAAGCATACTTGCCATTTTCAATTTCTTCGTTTGCTGCTGCACCTTTCATTGCAATGAATGTTCCTCCAACTTTTACAAGTGGTAAACATAGCTCACTTAATACAGAAAGACGCGCAACTGCACGTGCCATTACAATATCGTATGATTCACGTACACCTTCTTTTTTCCCAAATGTTTCAGCACGATCGTGACAAAATGCAACATCACTTAATTCTAACTTTTGGGCTAAGTGATTTAAGAAATTAATACGTTTTTGCAATGAATCTACAATTGTTACTTTTAAGTGCGGGAAACAAATTTTTAAAGGAATACTTGGGAATCCAGCCCCTGCACCAACATCACAAATTGAGAATGGTTTTGAAAAATCATAATAAAAAGCAGCTGTAATGGAATCAAAAAAGTGTTTTAAATATACTTCTTCTTTTTCTGTAATAGCCGTTAAGTTCATTTTTTCATTCCACTCTACTAATGTTTCAAAGTAGATTTTGAACTGCTCTAACTGTCTAGAAGAGAGGGTGATTCCCTTCTCTTCTAGCATAGATTGAAATTGTTCTATGTTCATCTAGCAATATCTCCTTACTATTTATTGGTTCGATACGCGTGCAATTTTTCCTTGTTCTATATACACAAGTAAAATGGAAATATCCGCTGGATTTACGCCAGAAATACGTGAAGCCTGCCCCATTGAAAGTGGACGAACATCTTTCAATTTCTGTCTAGCTTCTGAAGCAAGGCTAGAAATCGCATCATAATCAATATCTACAGGGATTTTTTTACTCTCCATTTTCTTCATACGCTCTACTTGCTGTAAAGATTTTTCAATATACCCTTCATACTTAATCTGAATTTCAACTTGTTCTTTAACTTCATCACTTAATTCTACTTCACTTGGTACTAAAAGATGAATATGCTCATATGTCATCTCTGGACGACGTAATAAGTCACTTGCACGTATTCCATCTTTCAATTCACTTCCGCCAATATTGCGAATTAATTCTTGAACTTCAGGACGTGGTTTAATAATAATGCTGCTTAAACGTTCCTTTTCCTGTTCAATTTGTAATTTTTTATTTGTAAATCGCTCATAGCGCTCTTCTTTAATTAATCCAATTTCACGACCAACTTCAGTTAAACGAAGATCAGCATTATCGTGGCGTAATAATAGACGGTATTCTGCACGAGACGTTAATAAACGATATGGTTCATTTGTACCTTTCGTTACAAGATCATCAATTAAGACGCCAATATAAGCATCCTCGCGACCTAAAACAACTTCTTTTTTACCTAAAGAACGGCATGCTGCATTAATTCCAGCCATAAGCCCTTGTCCGGCCGCCTCTTCGTAACCAGAAGTTCCATTAATTTGTCCTGCTGTATATAAATTTTTAATCTTTTTCGTTTCAAGTGTTGGCCATAGTTGTGTTGGCACAATTGCATCATATTCAATTGCATAACCTGTACGCATCATTTCAACATTTTCTAGGCCTGGAATTGTTCTAAGCATGTCACGTTGTACATCTTCTGGTAAGCTTGTGGATAAACCTTGTACATATACTTCTTGTGTATTACGCCCTTCTGGCTCTAAGAAAATTTGATGACGTGGTTTATCATTAAATCTTACTACTTTGTCTTCAATAGAAGGACAATATCTAGGGCCTGTTCCTTTAATCATACCAGAATACATAGCTGAACGATGTAAATTTTCATCTATTAAACGGTGTGTTTCTGTACTTGTATATGTCAACCAACATGGAATTTGATCCATAATAAATTTCGTTGTTTCAAAAGAGAACGCACGTGGCTTATCATCACCTGGTTGAATTTCTGTTTTACTGTAGTCAATTGTATTACTGTTTACACGCGGAGGTGTCCCTGTTTTAAATCTAACAAGATCAAATCCAAGTTCCTCTAAATGCTCAGATAATGTAATAGACGGTTGCTGATTATTTGGACCGCTTGAATATTTTAAGTCGCCCATGATAATCTCGCCGCGTAAAAATGTTCCAGTTGTAATTACAACGGTTTTTGCTGTATATTCTGCACCAGCTTGTGTAACTACCCCTTTACATACACCTTCTTCAACGATTAAACGCTCTACCATTCCTTGGAACAACGTTAAGTTTGGTGTTTCTTCAATTGTTTTCTTTAATTCATGTTGGTAAGCGAATTTATCAGCTTGCGCTCGAAGTGCACGTACGGCTGGTCCCTTACCTGTATTTAGCATACGCATTTGAATATGAGTTTTATCAATATTACGTCCCATTTCTCCGCCTAATGCATCAATTTCACGAACAACAATCCCTTTTGCTGGTCCACCAACAGAAGGGTTACATGGCATGAATGCTACCATATCCAAATTAATTGTTAACATTAATGTTTTTGAGCCCATTCGTGCTGCCGCAAGACCAGCTTCACATCCTGCATGACCTGCACCGATTACTATGACATCGTATGAACCGGCATTGTATCCCATTGTTTATTCCTCCTAATAATCTCTATCTTTCTACAACTTCACTATATTATTTTCCTAAACAAAATTGAGAGAACAACTGGTCAATTAAGCTTTCATGCACTGTGTCCCCAGTAATTTCACCAAGTATTTCCCACGTTCTTGTTAAATCAATTTGTACCATATCAATTGGTACACCATTTTCAATCGCCTCAACTGCATCACCGATTGTTTTTCCTGCTTGTGTTAATAATCCAATATGTCTCGCATTAGAAACATATGTCATATCTGCAGAATCGATTGTTCCTTCAAAGAATAAATCAGCTATTGCCTTTTCGAGTTCATCTATTCCTTGTTCCTCAATTAAGGATGTTGTAATAATACGATTTCCCGCGGCTAACTCTGTAATACGTTCCATATCAATCGCTTGCGGTAAATCAGTCTTATTCACAATAACAATAAAGTCTTTTCCTTGTACCGCACGGAATAGATCTTCATCCTCATTTGTTAAAGCCTCGCTATAGTTGACAACAACTAATACTAAATCCGCTTGGCTCATCATTTCTTTTGAACGTTCCACACCAATTCGTTCAACAACATCTTCTGTCTCCCGAATACCGGCTGTATCTATAAGTTTAAGAGGTACACCACGCACGTTAACGTACTCTTCAATAACATCACGAGTTGTTCCTGCAATATCAGTTACAATTGCCTTTTTCTCCTGAACAAGACTATTTAATAACGATGATTTCCCAACGTTAGGTCTACCGATAATTGCTGTAGCAATACCTTCACGTAAAATTTTCCCCTGTTTTGATGTTTCTAATATTTTTTCGATTTCCGAACGAACATGCATCGCTTTCTCAATTAAAATATTATGTGTCATCTCTTCTACATCATCGTATTCTGGATAATCTATATTTACCTCAACATGAGCTAATGTTTCTAATATTTCTTGACGCAAAAGACCAATTAATTTAGATAATCGCCCTTCCATTTGATTAATTGCTACATTCATCGCACGATCTGTTTTTGCTCGAATCAAATCCATAACAGCTTCTGCTTGTGATAAGTCGATACGTCCATTTAAAAAAGCACGTTTTGTAAATTCGCCCGGTTCTGCCAATCGTACTCCTTGTGCTAGAATAAGTTGCAATACTTTATTTACTGAAACAAGTCCACCGTGACAGTTAATTTCCACTATATTTTCACGTGTAAAAGTCCTTGGTGCGCGCATAATAGACACCATAACTTCTTCAATAACTTGATTTGTATCTAAATCAACAATATGACCATAATGAATAGTGTGAGAAGGAACCTTTGTTAAATCCTTCCCCTTAAAAATACGATCAACTTTCTCAACCGCATCATCCCCACTTACTCGAACAATGGCAATTGCACCCTCTCCAAGCGCTGTGGAAATCGCAGCAATTGTATCAAATTCCATGTCCTTTCACCTCACTTGCTTATTTATCTCTATTTCAACATGATTATTTCTTTCACTAAATTATTAGGATACCATAACGAACCTATCTACAAAAGAAGAATAACTCATTTTATTATATCCCCATGTAAAAAACACTAAACTTATTCACAGTGGATAAGTTTAGTGTTTTTTAGTTATCCACATCTATTTTCCGCTCAAAAAAACCGGCACTCATTTGAGCAACCGGTCATTTAGGAGATATTACAACATGCCGATGTGGTTCATTTCCTTCAGAAGTTGTATTGATACCTTGATGATTTGATAATGCCTGATGAATAATTTTTCGTTCAAAAGATGGCATTGGTTCTAAAATAACTCTTTTTTTCGTATTAAATACTTGTTTCGCTAATCGATAAGAAAGTGATTCTAACGTACTTTTTCTTTTACTACGATAATTTTCAGCATCTAGTGTAATACCGATATACTGCTTCGTGTTACGATTCGCGACAAGTTTTGTTAAATACTGTAAAGAGTTCAATGTATTACCTCTTTTACCAATTAAAACACCTACATTATCACCAGAAATTGTAAATTCGATTTCGCGTCCTTTTACAATTTTACTAATCTCGACTTCCACACCCATATCGTGAATAACATTTCTTAAATATTCTTCACATTCTTGAATTGGATCTTTCTTCAATACAACTTCTACTACTGCAGGGCGATTCCCAAATAAACCTAAGAATCCCCTTTTACCCTCATCGACAATATTTATATCTACTCGATCTTTTGATGTATTTAATTGCCTTAAAGCATCCTCTACTGCCAGCTCGACTGTTTGTCCTTTAGCAGTAATTACACTCACTTGCTTGAGCCTCCAGCCTTACCAGCCTTACTAGCCTTAATCTCTGGCCCTTTAATAAAGTACATTTGAGCAATACCAAAGATATTACCAACAACCCAGTAAAGTGATAATGCAGCTGGGAAGTTAATTGCAAAGATTAAAATCATAATCGGCATAAGCCAAAGCATCATTGCCATTTGTGGATTTTGACCAGCTGTTCCTGCCATTGCAAGCTTTTGCTGAATAAATGTCGTAATTGCTGCAACGACTGGTAAGATATAGAACGGGTCTGCATGTCCTAAATCGAACCATAAGAAACTATGTTGTTTAATTTCAGCTGTTCTCATAATTGCATGATAAAAAGCGAACAGAATTGGCATTTGAATAAAGATTGGTAAACAACCAGCTAATGGATTTACACCATTTTTTTGGTATAACTGCATCATTTCTTGCTGCAGTTTTTGCTGTGTCGCTTGATCTTTAGAGCTATATTTCTCTTTTAACTTCACCATTTCCGGTTGTAACGCTTGCATCGCTTTCGTACTCTTCGTTTGTTTAATCATTAATGGTAATAACGCAAAACGAATGATAAGAGTCGTAACAACAATTGCTAAACCATAATTACTGTTAAATAAGTTTGCAAAATACGTGATTAACTGAGAAAGCGGGTATACGAAGTATTCATTCCAAATTCCAGTGCTTTTTGGTGTAATTGGCTGATTTACTTCACTACAGCCAGCAGTAATCGCCATTAATGCAATAAGCATGGCTAGTAAACCTAATTTCTTTTTCAAAGCCTACTCCTCCTTGTATCGGTATGTATATAGTGTAATTCATTTCCTTACGCTACTTTTTTATTCTTTTCATACCAGAGCGTTTAAAGACATGAATTAAGCTTTTCTTTACTTCTTCATATGTCATCTCTGCACAAGGCTTCCTTGCTATTATAACAAAATCTTTTCCAGAAGCTATCTCATCTTTTAACTCTGTAATAGCCTGACGGACCATGCGCTTAATTCGATTACGAACTACTGCATTTCCTATTTTCTTGCTAACAGAAAGGCCGATGCGAAAGTTTGGCTGTTCTTCTTTATCTAATTGGTATACAACAAACTGACGATTTGCATTTGATTTTCCTTTTTGAAAAACCGCCTGGAATTCATCATTCTTCTTTATACGATGTTTTTTCTTCATATCAATTGACACTCCTGTATTTCATCAGCGGAAATTCACTATTATTAGAAAAAAAGACCACTGAACGATCAGTGGTCTACGCAGATAATACTTTTCTTCCTTTACGACGACGAGCTGCTAGCACTTTACGTCCGTTCGCTGTGCTCATACGGCTGCGGAAACCATGTACTTTGCTGCGCTTACGTTTATTTGGTTGGTAAGTTCTTTTCATTATATGACACCTCCCTGAGGAATATCTGTTAAAGACAGTCCTATAAATTATAGTTAATTAACTAGGAAAATGTCAATGGTTCTAGAAATTTTCATCAAATATTCATTTTGAACCTATTCACATACTTTTTCACAGCACCTATATTTCCTTGTGGATAAATATTTTTTCGCGCTTTTTATATCCACAAACTTTTTTCGCACTTTTACACAGTATATCGTGTTGTGGACAAGTTTATTCCACAAGGTATTGATTTTGTGGATAACTTTCTTAAATTCATTGCTATAGCCACTTTTTTTTGATATTATAGTTGTGTTTTCACTTTGAATAAGTTTTCCACATCTTTATCTTATCCACAATTTGTGTATAACATGTGGACAGTTTTAATCACATGTGGGTAAATAGTTGTCCACATTTGCTTTTTTTGTCGAAAACCCTATCTCATATACAAACGACGTTTTTAGGTTTTAAAATACGTTTCGTATAAATATACATTTTATATTTATTAGGTTGTACATTTGTTGCGCAACCTTATTCTTTTACCAACTTAGTAAAGGAGGGACACCT